>NZ_BMMF01000001.1 GCF_014645695.1 Salinarimonas ramus
AAGGGCGAGCACACGTGGCCGTCGCGGCAAGTGCTCGGGCTGGAGAATACTACGCCGCTTCGCGGCTCCGCATCCTCCAGCCCGAAGGTGCACCAATGAGCACGCACCGCCTCGACGCGTCGCCGCAGACCGTCCACTGGGGCTATTTCGACGCCGCGCTGGCGCCGCGCCTCGAGATCGACAGCGGCGAGACGGTGACGATCTCCACCGTCTCCGGAGCGCCCGAGGTGATGCCGGGAGCGCCCTTCGTCGTGCCACCGGCGCTTTCCGCCATCCACGCCGCGCTCTCGCCGAAGCTGCCGGGCCACATCTGCACGGGCCCCGTCGCCGTGCGCGGGCTGAAGGCCGGGGGCGTGCTCGAGGTACGCATCCGCGAGATCGAGCTGCACTACGACTGGGGCTACAACACGCTCGGCCCCCAGCGCGGCGCGCTGCCGGACGACTTCGCCACGCCGCGCTGCGTGCACATCCCGCTCGATCGCGAGAAGAACGTCGCGCGCCTCTCCTGGGGCCTGGAATTGCCGCTCGCGCCGTTCTTCGGGGTCATGGGCGTCGCGCCGCCGAAGGAATGGGGCGCGCTCTCCACACTCCCGCCGCGCCGCAACGGCGGCAATCTCGACAACAAGGAACTCGTCGCCGGCACGACGCTCTACCTCCCCTGCTTCGTCGACGGCGGCAATTTCTCCGTCGGCGACGGCCACGGCGCGCAGGGCGACGGCGAGGTCTGCATCACGGCGATCGAGACCGGCCTCGTCGGCACGTTCGAGCTGCACGCCCGCAACGACATGCGGCTCGCCTGGCCGCTCGCGGAGACGCCGACGCACTGGATCACCATGGCCTTCGACCCGGATCTCGACGATTGCGTCGTGATCGCGCTGCGCGAGATGATCGACCTCGTCGTCGATCGCGTCGGCATCTCGCGGGAGGACGCCTACATGCTGGCGAGCCTCGCCGCGGACCTGCGGGTGACGCAGGTCGTCAACGGCAACAAGGGCGTCCACTGCATGCTCGCCAAGGACTTCATGCGCCGCGGCTGAACCGAAGGCCGCACGGAACGACCCCGCTCCTCTCCCGTTCATCGGCGGCGAAGAGGAGCGGGCATGCCTGAAGACGAAACGAAGCCGGCGACGAGAACCACGCGTGCGCAGGGCGCGAGACGGGGCGATTTCGCCGGCGTCGAGGCGGGGTTCGTGCGCAAGGTCCTCGTGGTCCTCGCGGTCGTCGCCATCGCCTACGCCCTCTACAACGTCGCCTACGTCCTCGTTCTCGCCTTCGGCGCCCTGCTGCTGGGGATCATCATCCGCGCCTTCGTGCGGCTCGTCGAGCGCATCCCGGGCCTGCCGGAGCCGGCCGCGTTCTATGTGGGGCTCCTGGTCCTCGTCGCGCTCCTCGTCGGCTTCGGCTTCTTCTTCACGATGACGATGCAGAGCCAGGTTCGCGACGTCGTCGAGCAGCTGCCGCAGGCGATCGAGAGCCTCGGCGAGCGCTTCGACATCCAGGACCCGGTCCAGCGGCTGGAGGAACGCTTCACGGAGGCGAGCGGCAGCGGCACGACGCTGATGGGACGCGCCGCGAACATCGGCTTCACCGTCCTGGGCGGGCTCGTCGACGTCGGCATCGTGCTGTTCGCGGCGATCTATCTCGCCTACGACCCCTCCCTCTACCGGCGCGGCCTCGTGCACCTCTTCCCGCCCGAGCAGCACGAGCGCATCGACGCCGCGCTCGTCACGACGGGCAACGCGCTCGAGCTGTGGTTCTTCGGCCAGCTCGTCTCGATGGCCCTCGTGGGGCTGCTGACGGGTCTCGGCTTCTGGTGGGTCGGGCTGCCGGCCCCGGCGGCGCTGGGGCTGATCGCGGGGGTGACGAACTTCATCCCCTTCCTCGGACCCTTCCTCGGCTCCGCGCCCGCCCTCGTCTTCGCCTTCGGCGAGGGCATGAACGCGGTCTGGTGGACGATCGGCATCGTCGTCGTCGTCCAGCAGCTCGAAGGCAACCTCTTCCTGCCGCTGATCCAGCGCCGCGCGGTGAGCCTCGCCCCCGCCTTCGCGCTGTTCGCCATCGTCGCCTTCGGCCTGCTCTGGGGCTTCCTCGGCGTCTTCCTCGCCGTCCCCATGGCCGTGACGATCATGGTGCTCGTCAAGATGCTCTGGATGCGCGACACGCTGGGCGAGGAGACGGACGTGCCGGGGGAGGCGGATGGGGAGGACGACGGGGAGACGCGCGATCACTAGGGCGTGAACGCCGCCGTGCTTCTCTCGTCCGATCCAGCCCGGGCAAGCGTCGCCTCTACCGCGCGCACGAAACGTTCGCGACCATGCGAGAAGGCGCGCGCGTCGCTCGGCACGGTCTCAACCGCCCAGCAGAGGATCGCACGCAGCGGATCTGCGACCTCCTCGCGCGAAAGCCGTACGGCTCCGGGCGCACAATCGGTCTCGAGGAACGCTGGCGCGAACGACGCCCGCTCGCCCGACCACGAGATTTCGACGCCGTCGCCGAACCGCCTGATGTAGAGGTCCGGGACGATGCCGCCCGCCGCGGCGCTCCGAAGGCCGTGCCGGGCGTACCAATCCGACGCGGCACGCTCCAGAACGTCACCGTCCCGCTCGTCCGCCGCAAAGGCTCGATCCAGCGCATCCCGGACCGCTCGCGCCGCGGGAACGTCCGGCCGTTCCGCCCACGTGTAGGCTTGCTCGCCGAGGAGATGATCCCATTCCTCTGCCACCCATTCGAGCAGGGGCGCGAGATACCAGCGGATGCCGCTCGCAGGGCCGTCCGGCGTCACCAGCGCGCTCACGCGGTGGCCCGCTACGACGATCTCGAGCTCGCCCCACGACCAGCCGTAATCTGCCGGGCGCCGCTCCGGCGGATCGGGATCCTGCAGCCAGCGTGCCGCGAAGGCGAAGCGGGATGGATCACCGGTGCGAAATAGGTCAGTCATCGTCGCTCAACGCCCAGAAGCGGTCATTCGGTGCAAGCCGGACCTGCCGGCGAATGTCGCGCCGTACGACATGCCCCGCGTCGACCAGGGCGTCGCGCACAACGGGCGGCACGTCCAGCCAAGGCACCGGATAGCCATGCCATGTCCCATCATTGCTCATCTGCGCCGAGAATGCGATGCCGCGGCTCGCAGCATATCGGCGCCCGCGCTTATCGACCACGCTCGCCGAGAGCATCGTCTGAGCGGTCGTTCGGCTCCAGGCTGTCGCATCGTCCTCGTCGACGATAGCTCTTCGCCCATCGGTGTGCGTCCATGCCGGGCAGATGGTGCCGAACCCACCGTCCGGTCGCCAGAGCTTGTGCTTCTTGCTCCCGCGATAGACCAGACCGGTCGTCGACGATGGACTCTCCTCGCCTCGCATGCTCCGCCCCGTCTATGCACGTGTGGAGCCTATAGTATAGATCACCATCATGATGCAACTTTCGAATCGTGACCAGATCCATCCACGCTAGTCATCGTCGATCCGCGACAAACGAAAGGCGGAGCCCTCGCGAGCCCCGCCCCGTCGCTGATCGAACCTCGGCGTCAATCCCTCACGCCGCCAGCGCCTCCAGCTCATCCTGGCGCTCGACGAAGCGCAGGCCGGCGTCGCCGTCGCCGGCGCGGACGAGCTCGGCGTCGATGCGGCGGCCGGTGCCGAGCTCGAGCTGGACGCGGGTGCCGCGCGGCAGGTCGCCGGCGCCGGAGACGCGCGCGCCGGTCTCGCTGACGTCGACGATGGTCACCGGGCGGCGGCCGCCGGCGGCCCAGAGGGAAGCGCCCGTCATGATGCGCTTGCGGAAGCTCTCGCGGCGATCCCGCACGTCGGCCGCGACGTCGGCGAGGAAGCGCTCGACCGCGGTGGCGAGCTCGCCCGCCACCGCGTTGAGGTCGTCGGAGACCTTGTTGACCCGAGACGCCTCGCTCGAGGTCTCGTCGATGGCCGCGGTGACGGTGTCGACGTTGCGCGTCGCCTCGGTGCTGCCGTTCGAGGCCACCGAGATCGAGTGCGATATCTCCTTCGTTGCGGCGTCCTGCTGCTCCACGGCGGCGGCGATGGCGCCCATGAAGCTGCGGATCTCGCGCACCGCCGCGTCGATCTCGCGGATCGCCTCGACGGAGGAGGAGGCCGCGGACTGCACGGCGGCGATCTGCTCGGCGATCTCGGCGGTGGCCTTGCCGGTCTGGCCGGCGAGCGTCTTCACCTCCGCCGCCACGACGGCGAAGCCCTTGCCGGCCTCGCCCGCTCGCGCGGCCTCGATCGTCGCGTTCAGAGCCAGCAGGTTCGTCTGCGCGGCGATGGCGTCGATCATCTCGACGACGGCGCCGATGCGGTCGGCGCTCTCGGAGAGGCCGCCCACGCGGGCGTTGGTGCGCTCGGCGACCTCGCTGGCGCGCCCCACGACGCCGGTGGCGCGCTGGGCCTGCTCGGCGATCTCGCGGATCGAGGCGGCGAGCTGCTCCGCCGCGGCGGCGACGGACTGGACCTCGTTGGCCGCCGTCATCGAGGCGGAGCGGGCGGCGCCGGCGCGGGTGACCGCGTTGCCGGCGACGCTCGCCAGATGACCGGCCGTGTCGCGCATCGTCCCGGTCCCCTCGCGCATGCCGGCGATGGTGCGCGAGATCAGGTCGCGGAAGCGCGCGATGAGCGTGTCGAGCTGGGCCTGACGCTGGCGCTCGCGGTCGCGTTCGCGCTGCGCCTCGGCCTCCAGCCGCTCGCGGGCCAACGCGTTCTCCTTGAACACGGCGACCGCGCGGCTCATGGCGCCGATCTCGTCGGCGCGCTCGGTGCCGTCGATGGCGACGCCCAGGCGCCCGTCCGCGATCTCGCCCATGGTGCGCACGAGGCGCGTGATCGGCACCGTGAGCGTGCGGGCGATCAGCCAGCCGCCGATCGCGGCCGCCGCGAACAGGACGAGGGCGGTGAGGATCATCATGTTGCGCATGGCGACGAGCGGCGCGCCGATCTCCGTCGTTCCCTGGCTCGCGACGATGGCCCAGGTCGTGCCGTGGAAGGAGAGCGGCGTGCCCACCTTCAGGTGGGGCGTGCCGTCCGCCCCGGTGCTCTCGACGACGACGTGGCGTCCCTCCAGCGCGGCGTCGATGGCCGGGCCGTCGACGCGCGTCGCGAGGATGTCGTTGGCCTCCGTCAGGCGGCTGTCGTTGCGCGCGAGGCGGTCCGTCCCGACGATGAGCGTCTCGCCCGTCTCGCCGAGGCCGGAGGCGGCGCTCATCACGGTGTTGATCGTGTCGATGGGCATCTGGAAGGCGAGGACGCCGACGGTGCGCCCGTCAGCGACGATCGGCGTCGAGATGAAGCTCGCCGGCGCGTCGGCGCTCGGGGCGTAGGGCTCGAAATCGAAGAAGGAGATCGCCCCCTCCCCGGCCGGGCGCGCGGCGCGGAACGCCTCGCCGAGCGCCGTGCGCGCCCATTCGCCGGCACCGCTCGCGAAGCCGGTGGCGAAGTCCTCCTCCTTGAACACCGTGTAGACGAGGCGCCCTTCGGCGTCGAAGAGGAAGATGTCGTAATAGCCGCGCTCCTCCAGGAGCGTGCGGAACCAGGGGTGATAGGCCGCGTGGGCGTCGTCGTAGGCCGCGCCCGCGTCGCCGCGGTCGAGCAGGTGCTTCGACCCGAGCGGGTTGGGGTTCTCGCGGATGTAGGCGCGCTTCAGGACCGTGGTGGCATCGGCGCCCAGCGCGTCGTAGCCGGCGGTGAAGCTCTCGAGCGCCTCGGCGACGAAGGGGCTCTGGGCCGTGATGCGCAGATCCTGCTCGATCGAGGCGAGGTAGGCGCCGAGTTGCCGGGCGCGGTCGTCGGCGATCGCCGCCAGATCGTCCTGCTTGATCGTCACGAGGGCGTCCGCCGCCCGCCAATAGCTGGCGGCGCCGACGCCGATCCCCACCAGCATGGCGAAGCCGACGATGGTCGCCGGCAGCTTTGCCTCGATCTTGAGCCCCTTGATCATCCCGTTCCCCCGGCAAGCCACGTTGCACGGGAGACGAATGTCGACACGATCATCTAAGAAAGCGCTAATTTTATCGTATGTGAGTGTATACAATGGGAACCGCGGCGCGTCCTCAGGCGCCCTCCTCGTCCTCCCACGGCCAGGCGACGACGCGCGCGCAGATCTCGCCGAGCGTCATCTGCGTCTCGAGACCGGACACCCGCCCCCGCACGGAGATCCCGGCGGCATGCACCGTCTCGGGCGAGCCCGAGACGAGGGGGTGCCACCAGGCGAGCCCCCTGCCCTCCGCCACGCGGCGATAGGCGCAGGTCCCCGGCAGCCAGGAGAGCGTCTCCACCGCCTGGGGCGTGAGACGCACGCAATCGGGCACCTTCGCCTGACGGTTCGGGTAGTCGCGGCAGCGGCAGCTCTGCGCGTCGAGGAGCTCGCACCCGACGTCGGTGTAGACGATCTCGTCGGTGTCCTCGTCCTCCAGCTTGACGAGGCAGCAGCGCCCGCAGCCGTCGCACAGGCTCTCCCATTCCGCCTCGCTCATCTCGGAAAGAGACTTCTCGTCCCAGAACGGGGCGGCGGCGGTGAGTGGCGTGTCGCGACGGGACATGCGGGCGATCCTCGACGGGCGTTCACCGCCCGTCAACCTCAACGAATTCCGAACGCGGCCGTGCCGTTTCGCGACGAATGCGAGCGGCACGACCCTTGCGGAGCCCGCCCATCAGGCGCCGGCCGGGCGGCAGCGGGGCCGCGGCGCGGCGAGAATGCGGCGAACGAGTTCCGTCCGGCGTCGTTTAACGAACGGAGCTGGTGACGCGAAATCGATTCGCGGGCCTACGAGGGTTCTGGTACGAAGCTTAACCTGCGGTTAAGCACCGCGAACGGGGACGGGGGCTCATCGACGTGCGTTTCGATCGGAGGATCAGCGTCTGGACACGCATCAAGCGGGCCTCGCTCGCTTTCGACGCGTGGCTGTCCGCCTCCGCCTTCGATTCGAGCGAGGACCTGAAGGGCGTCTGGCGCCGCTTCACGGCCTTCACCGACCTGTTCCGTGCCCGCGGCGCCACGCGCGTCGTGCTCGATCTCGCCTCCGAGGGCGTGACGCTCGGCCTCGCCGGCGCCTTCGTCATGCTCGGCCTCGCCATCCCCGCCTTCTACGAGACGCAGGAGGATTGGCGCCGCACGGACGAGCTCGCCGTCACCTTCCTGGACCGCTACGGGCAGGAGGTCGGCCGCCGCGGCATCCGCCACGACGACAGCGTGGCGCTGGACGAGATCCCCGAGGTCGTCATCAAGGCGGCGCTCGCCACCGAGGACCGGCGGTTCTTCACCCATTGGGGCATCGACCCGATCGGCACCGCCCGCGCGCTCGTCGCGAACTCGCGGGAGGGCGGCGTCGTCCAGGGCGGCTCGACGATCACCCAGCAGCTCGCCAAGAACCTGTTCCTGTCGAACGAGCGCACCCTCGACCGCAAGATCAAGGAGGCGTTCCTCGCGCTCTGGCTCGAGTTCCAGCTCTCGAAGAACGAGATCCTCAAGCTCTATCTCGACCGCGCCTACATGGGCGGCGGCAATTTCGGCGTCGTCGCGGCGGCGGACTTCTATTTCGGCAAGCCGATCGGCGAGGTGACGCTCGCGGAGGCCGCCATGCTGGCGGGCCTGTTCAAGGCGCCCTCGCGCTATTCGCCGCACGTGAACCTGCCCGCTGCCCGCGCCCGCGCCAACGACGTGCTCGGCGCCATGGTGGATGCCGGCTTCATGTCGGAGGGCCAGGTCCAGATCGCCCGCCGCAACCCGGCGAGCGCCATCGACCGCGGCCGCGAGACGACGCCGGACTATTACCTCGACTGGGCCTTCGAGCAGGTCCGCGACATGGCGCGGGACGGGCGCTTCGGCGACCACCGCGTCCTCCTCGTGAAGACGCCGCTCGACCAGGCCATGCAGCGCCGCTCCGAGCTCGCGGTGGAGGACACGCTGCGCCAGAACGGCGAGCGCTACGACGTCGCCCAGGCGGCCGCCGTGCTGATGGAGCCCGACGGCGCGGTGCGCGCCATCGTCGGCGGGCGCGATTACGGGCAGAGCCAGTTCAACCGCGCGGCCCATGCGCGCCGGCAGCCGGGCTCGTCGTTCAAGCCCTTCGTCTACGCGACGGCGCTCTCCTACCTGCCCTACAGGCCCGATTCGACCGTCGTCGACCGGCCGATCTGCCTCGGCAATTGGTGCCCCAACAACTACAATCGCTCCTTCGCCGGGGCGATGCCGATGATCACGGCGCTGGCGCGCTCGATCAACACCATCCCCGTGCGGCTCTCCGTCGAGATCGGCGAGGGCAACGCCCGGCGCGGGCGCGCGCGAATCATCGAGACGGCGCGTGCCATGGGCGTCGAGACGCCGCTCGCCGACACGTCCTCGCTGCCGATCGGCGCCTCCGAGATGACGGTGCTCGACATGGCGGCGGGCTACGCCGTCTTCGCCAACGGCGGCCAGCGCGCGCGGCCCTACGCCGCCGTGGAGGTGACGACGCCCGACGGCGAGGTGCTCTACGTCCACGATCGCGACGAGCCGCGCCCTCAGGTCCTCTCGAGCCGCGTGGTCGGCGACATGAACACCATGCTCGTCGCCGTGCCCGAGCGCGGCACCGGCCGCCGCGCGGCGCTGGACGGCATCCGCTCGGCCGGCAAGACCGGGACGACGAACGCCTATCGCGACGCGTGGTACGCCGGCTACACCGGCAATTTCGTCACCGCCGTGTGGTTCGGCAACGACGACTTCACCTCCACGAACCGCATGACCGGCGGCTCCCTCCCCGCGATGGCCTTCAAGGAGATCATGAGCTTCGCCCATCGCAACGTCGAGATCCGCCCCATCCCCGGCCTCGACGGCGACGGGCCGGCCATGGCCGCCGTCGATCCGGCGACGACGGCGAGCGTCGATCCCCAGGTGCTCGCGCTCCAGCGCAACACGCTCTCGCGGCGCTCCTTCGAGGTGATCAACGGGATCGGCAGCCTGTTCGAGACCGCCCGCGCGCCCCGCGGCTTCCGCGAGAGCCGCGCCGTGCCGGGTGCGGGGCTGGCGCAGCCGGCGGCGGCGGGCGGCTTCACGTCCGTGACCCGCTGAGCGAGGGCGTGCTTCCCGCGCACGCCGCGACGGGGTAGGAGTACGCGGCGCCGGTCGGCGCCCGCCAACGAAGACGTGCCATGCTCGATGCCCTGCGCCGCGCGGCGCGGAACGCCTACCACCTCCTGCTGATCGGATATGCGGCGGCGCTCGGCGCCGGGCTCGGGCTCGGCTCGGCGCTGTGGGTGCTGGAGGGGGACTATCCGTTCGGGGAGCGTCGCGCCCAGGCCTGGCTCGCCTGGCCGAGCGTCGGCTCGCCGCAATCGGACCCGTATGCCCGCGCCATCCTCGCCCGCTCGGCGGACGTGCCGCTGGCGCTGGGCGAAGGCATCGCCTTCCACGCCTACGAGGACGAGCTCGGCCGCCCCCTCGACGCGCGCTGCCGCTACGCGATCTCCGGCGAGACGCCCGTGGCGCGCGCCTGGACGCTCACCCTCTACGATCCCGACGGGCGCCTGATCGAGACGCCGCAACGTCGCCCGGGCCTCACCTCGGCGGAGGTGCTCCGCGCGGAAGACGGCGCCGTGACGATCGCGCTCGCGCCCGATCCGCAGCCCGGCAACTGGATCCAGCTTCCCGGCAGCGGCGGCTTCCAGGCGGTGCTGCGGCTCTACGACAGCCCCGTCTCCGGCGCGCTCGGCTGGCTCGACGACGGCGCCATGCCGCGAATCGTGCGCCTCTCCTGCACCGGGGAGGCGACGTCGTGAGGCCCCGCTCCCGCGCCATCCTCGACAGCCTGGGCCGCAACGTCGGCAAGCTCGCGCTCGCCACGACGATCGCGATCGTGCTCGCGGCGATGACGCACATCGCCGCGATCCTGATGCTCCCCTGGCTCGCGCGGCAGGACGCGTACGCTCGCCTCGCGCCCACGGCGAGCGCGGAGAACGCCGTCCTCGTCGCCGCCCCGCGCGCCGGCGGCTTCGGCGAGGTCGACGCGCCGCTTCCCGAGACCTGGCTGCCGCTGCACGACCCCGCGCTCGCGGTCGGCGCCTGCGCCTACGATCTCGCCGACGGGCCGCTGCGCGTCAGCGCGCCGGACGGTGCGCTCTTTCAGACGATCTCCCTCCACGCGAGGGGCGCCGGCGCCTACTACGCAATCACCGACCGCGCCGCCGTGCGCGGGCGCCTGGAGCTCGTCGTCGCGACCCGCGACCAGCTCGACGCAATCCTCGCGGAGGAGGCGGCGGCACAGGTGGAGACGGGGCCCGCCGACGCCTTCGGAGACCTGCGCGTCGTCGCACCCACGCGGGAGGGCTTCGTCCTCGTGCGCACGCTCGCCGCCTTCCCGAGCGAGGCGCCGCTGGCGGAGGCGCTGGTCGAGGCGGTGTCCTGCACGATCGAGCCGCTCTGAGGCGCGAAGATCGGCGTGACGGGGTCCGGTCTTGCGCGCATTGCCGGGTGCGTCCGCGCGAGGCATGGTCGGCCGGCCCGGAACGGTTCCGAGGTGCGACCACGGCGCCGTTGCGGCGCGGAGGCCCGCTCGCTACATCGAACGGGGTCCGAGGAAGCCGAATGCTGACGAAACTCGCCAATCCGACCACGTTCCTGCGCTGGTCAGGGGCTCTCCTGCCCTGGCTCGGCGGCCTCGCCGTCGCCACGCTCGCGGTCGGCCTCTACATGGCCTGGTTCGTCGCCCCGCCGGACTACCAGCAGGGCGAGACGATCCGGATCATGTACATCCACGTCCCGGCCGCCTGGCTCGCGCTCTTCCTGTACGCGATGATGAGCGCCTCCGCGATCGGCACGCTGGTCTGGCGCCATCCCCTCGCAGACGTCTCGCAGAAGGCGGCCGCTCCCATCGGCGCGGCGTTCACCCTCGTGTGCCTGATCACGGGGGCGCTGTGGGGCAAGCCGATGTGGGGGACCTACTGGGTATGGGACGCGCGGCTGACCTCCGTGCTCGTCCTCTTCCTCGTCTATGCCGGCATCATCGCGCTGTGGCGCACGATCGAGGATCCCTCCCGCGCCGCGCGGGCGGTAGCGATCCTCACCCTCGTCGGCGCGCTGAACCTGCCCATCGTCAAGTTCTCGGTCGATTGGTGGAACACGCTGCACCAGCCCGCCAGCGTCTTCCGCGTCGACGGCCCGACGATCTACCCGTCCATGCTCTACCCGCTGCTCGTCATGGCGGTGGGCGTCAGCCTGCTCGCCATCGCCATGCACATGTACGCCATGCGCACCGAGATCTTCCGGAGGCGCGTGCGCACCCTCTCCATCCTCGAGGCCGAGCGCCTCGACGAGCGCCGCCTCGCGGCCTGAAGCGTCCCCCGATGAGCGATCCGCACACGCCCTTCATCCTCGCGAGCTACGCCGCGACAATCCTCGTCGTCGGCGGGCTGATGGTGCGCATGGTCCTCGACCAGCGCGCCCAGAAGCGCGCGCTCGCCGATCTCGAGGCCCGCGGCGTGGGTCGTGGGCGGCGCAGCGGCCGCGCGGCCGAGACGGAGAAGAGGTGAGATGGACGAGCGCCCGCACCATCCGCCCGAGGCTACGTCGCCCGACGCGGCCGATCCCGCGCCCCGCGCCAAGGTGCGCGTGCTCTTCCTCCTGCCGGTCCTGATCTTCGCGGGCCTCGCAATCGTGTTCCTGATCGGGCTCTTCGGCGACCCGTCCCGCGTGCCCTCCGTCCTCATCGGCCGCGCCGCGCCGGAGGTGAGCCTGCCGCCGCTGGAGGGGCTCACCGAGGCCGGCATGCAGATCCCGGGCTTCGCCACGGCCGATCTCGCGGGCACGCCGGAGGCGCCCGTCACCATCGTCAACGTCTGGGCCTCCTGGTGCGGCCCCTGCCGCGTCGAGCATCCGGTGCTCATGGAGCTCGCGACGCTGCCCTACCTCAACATCGTCGGCATCAACTACAAGGACGCGCCCGAGAACGCGCGGCGCTTCCTCGGCGCGCTCGGCAACCCGTACGACCGCGTCGGCGTCGATGAGAACGGCCGCTCCGCCATCGAATGGGGCGTCTACGGCGTGCCGGAGACCTTCGTCGTCGATTCCGAGGGCGTCATCCGCTACAAGCACATCGGGCCGATCGAGCCGCACCAGATCGAGACGTTCCTGGACGCCGTGCGCGCCGCCCTCCCCGAGGACATGCGCGCGCGCCTGCCCACCGGCTGAACGCTTCCTCAGGCGTCCGGCCGCGCCCAGGGCCGGCGCGTGGCATCGGCCTCGGCGAAGGCGGCGATCTCGTCGGCGCGGCTGAGCGTCATGTCGAGATCGTCCCAGCCGTTGAGCAGCTTCGTGCGCATCACGGGGTCGATCATGATGGCGATGGGCTCGCCCGCGCCCTCGATCCGCTCCGCCTCGAGATCGACGACGAGCTCCTCGAGCCCCGCTTCGAGCGCGAAGAGCAGGCGCTCGGCGTCCTCCTCGCTCACCACCGCCGGCAGGAGACCGTTGTTGGCGGCATTGGCGGCGAAGATGTCGCCGAAGCTCGGGGCGATCACGCAGCGGATCCCGTAATCGACCAGCGCGTAGACCGCGGCCTCGCGCGAGGAGCCCGCACCGAAATTGCGCCGCGCGACGAGGATCTGCGCGCCCGCCCGCGCCGGTTCGTCGAGGGGAAGCGCACCGCTCGGCCGCCCGTCCGAACCGTATCGCAGGTCGTACAGCAGAAAGCGCCCGTAGCCCTCCGCGCGCGGCGTCTTCATGAATCGCGCGGGGATGAGCTGGTCGGTGTCCACCGAGGCGAGCGGCAGCGGGCAGGCGAGTGCGCTCAGGCGTCGAAACGGCTCCATCCTCAGATCCTCCCCTCGAGCAGCGGGCGCGCATCGGCGAGACGGCCCTCGATGGCCGCGGCGGCGACCATCGCGGGCGACATCAGGTGCGTACGCGCGCCGGGGCCCTGACGGCCCTTGAAGTTGCGGTTCGTGGTCGAGGCGCAGCGCTCGCCCGACGCGACGATGTCGCCGTTCATGCCCACGCACATCGAGCAGCCCGAGGCGACCCATTCGAGCCCGGCCTCGACGAAGATCCGGTCGAGCCCCTCCTCCTCCGCCTGGCGCTTGACGAGGGAGGAGCCCGGCGAGACCAGGCCCGGCACCCGCGCCTTGCGCCCGGCGAGGATCGCGGCGGCCGCACGCAGGTCCTCGATGCGGCTGTTGGTACACGAGCCGATGAAGACGCGGTCCACCGCGATCTCCGTGAGCTTTCGCCCGGGCTCGAGGCCCATGTAGGCGAGCGCCTCGCGCGCATGCGCGGCTCGGCCGGGATCGGCGATCCGATCGGGATCGGGCGTCTCGCCGGTGATGGGGAGCGCGTCCTCCGGGCTCGTGCCCCAGGTGACGACGGGGGCGATCTCGTTGGCTGCGATGACGAACTCGCGATCGAAGGCGGCGTCGGCATCGCTGGCGAGCGCCAGCCAGTCCTCGGCGGCGCGCGCGAACGTCTCGCCCTTCGGCGCGAAGGGGCGTCCCTCCAGATAGCCGATCGTGGTCGCGTCCGGCGCGATCATGCCGAGCCGCCCGCCGCCCTCGATCGAGAGGTTGCACAGCGTCAGCCGGCCTTCCATGGAGAGCGCGCGCACGGCCGAGCCGGCATATTCGATGGCGTGACCGCGCGCACCGTCGGCGCCGAGCCGCGCGATCCAGGCGAGCGCCATGTCCTTGGCACCGACGCCCGGCATCAGCTTGCCCTCGAAGCAGATGCGCATGCGCCGCGGCTTCTTCTGCCACAGCGTCTGCGTCGCCAGCACGTGCGCCACGTCCGAGGCGCCGATGCCGAAGGCGAAGGCGCCGAACGCGCCGTGCGTCGAGGTGTGGCTGTCGCCGCACACCATCGTCAGCCCCGGCAGCGTCAGGCCCTGCTCGGGCCCCACCACGTGGACTATACCCTGGCGCGGATCGTCGAGGCCGAACAGGCGGATGCCGTGCGTGGCCGTGTTGTCCGCGAGCTGTCCGACCATGCGCGCGATCCCCTCGTCGGCGATGGCGCCGCCGCGCCCGCGGGTCGGCACGTAATGGTCGGCGACGCCGAAGGTGAGGTCCGGCCGGCTCACGGGCAGGCCCTTCTCGCGCAGCTTGGCGAAGGCGTGGTGCGAGCCTTCGTGGACGAGGTGGCGGTCGATGTAGAGGAGGCTCGGCCCGTCGTCGCGGGTGGTGACGACGTGCTGATCCCAGACCTTCTCGAACAGGGTGCGCGGGGCTCCGTGCGGGTTCGACGGGCTCGGGTCGGGCATGGGGGATGTCCTCGGCAACTCGGCGCTTGACGCGCCGCTCTTGTCTTATACTCTCGCCAGCAAGCTGTCTGATAGATAGCGCAAAGCGCTCCGCAAAGGAAGCGGCGGCCGGAGGTGGGGACACGATGGAAGTTCACGCCGACACGCGGGCACGGGTGGAGCCGTCGAAGACGCAGCGGCTCTATCTCGTCCTGCGCGACCGCATCGTCGGCGGCGCCCTCCCCCCGGGATCGCGGCTGCCGAGCGAGCCGGAGCTGTCGCAGGTCCACGGCGTCTCGCGCGTCACCGTTCGCCGCGCCCTCGACGGGCTCGAGCGCGACGGGCTCATCCGCCGCCAGCCGGGCGCGGGCACCTTCGTGATCAACCGCGGCAACGGCCCGGCCATCCTCGCCGACTTCTCGAACATGCTCGCCCATCTCGTGGAGATGGGTCGCGCCACCTCCGTGCGGCTGATCTCCTTCGCCTACGAGATCCCGGCAGCGCCGGTGGCGGGATCGCTGCGCCTCGCAGCCGAGGAGCGCGCCCAGCGCTCGGTGCGCGTGCGCCTCATCGACGGCGCGCCCTTCTCGCATCTGACGACGTGGGTCCCCGAGCGGATCGGCGTCACCTATTCCGAGGCCGATCTCGCCACGACGCCGCTGCTCGCGCTGCTCGAGCGCTCCGGCGTCGTCTGCGCCCGCGCCAGCCAGACCATCGGTGCGACGCTCGCCGGCCCCGAGACGGCGGGCGCGCTCGACGTCGAGGTCGGATCGGCCCTCCTTTCCCTCACCCGCACGGTCTTCGACGAGACCGGGCGCGGTGTGGAGCACCTGCACGCCCTCTATCGGCCGGATCGCTACGCGTTCCAGATGGAGATGACGCGCACCGGCCGGGACGGCGCTCGCCGCTGGAGCCCGGTCGCCACCACGACGAAGCCGTCCGCCGAAGACGGCTCGGGAACGGTCCGTAGAGCCCCGCATCCAGGAGACCTTCAGCCGTGAGCAAGTCCACGTTCTCGATCACCCGCCGCACGCTGCTCCAGGGCGCGGCGGCCACCACCGCCCTCGTCGCGGCGCCCGCCTACCTGCGCGCCCAGTCCGCGCCGATCAAGGTCGGCATCCTCCAGCCGGTCACCGGCGCCCTCGCCTTCGACGGCCAGCAGGGCCGCATCGGCGCCGAGCTCGCCATCGAGATGATCAACGGCGCCGGCGGCATCGACGGCCAGATGATCGAGCCCGTCTTCGGCGACGCGCGCTCGACGCCCGAAGGCGGCACGGCCGAGGTCGAGAAGATGCAGGCCGAGGGCGTCGTCGCCATCGTCGGCGGCTTCGCCTCGCCCATCTGCCTCGCCTCCTCCCAGGCCGCCTCGCGCTACGACCTGCCCTACCTCGTCGACGTCGGCGTGTCGGACCAGATCGTCTCGCGCGGGCTCACCAACACGTTCCGCTTCGGCCCGGGCTTCGGCAAGGTGACGCAGCAGGCGCTGGAGAACCTCGTCAAGATCAACGAGGCCGCCGGCAATCCGGCCAAGACCGTCGTCCTCGTCCACGAGGACGGCCTGTTCGGCTCCGGCCTCGCCCAGCTCCTGCAGAACGAGCTGCCCAAGCGCGGCTTCGAGGTGCTGCAGACGCTCGCCCATCCGACGCCCGCGCGCGACATGTCGAACATCGCGCTCCAGATCCGCGCGGCGAACCCCGACCTCGTCATCCCCTCGAGCTATTACGGCGAGTTCGTGCTGCTCGCGCGCACCATGCAGCAGCAGCGCATCCAGCCCAAGGGCATCTACGCCGTCCTCAACGGCGCCGCCTCGAACTTCCGCTTCGTGCAGGAATTCCCGGACGCGGCCGAGAACGTCATGGACTGCAACCATTGGCACGATCCCCGCAAGGAGGAATCCCAGGCGCTGCTCGAGCGGGTGCGCGCGGACGGCAACGTGTGGACCTACAACATCCCGCTCAACTACTCGAACGTGAAGCTCCTCGCCGACGCCATCGCGCGAGCAGGCTCCACGGAGCGCACGGCCATCCGCGACGCGCTCGCCGCCTCCACCTTCGAGGACCACGTGATGCCCTACGGCCCGACGCAGTTCGTGGACGGCCAGAACCAGGGCGCCGCGCCGGTCAACACGCAGGTCCAGGGCGGGGACATCAAGGTGATCTTCCCCGAGGACTTCGCCGACGCCGAGGCCGTCTTCCCGGTGACGTGATCGGGGTCACGGCGCTCTCCACGCTCTCCCCTCCCCCTTGTGGGGAGGGGTCGGGGGTGGGGTCGTGCAGGACGATCTCGACGCGAATGCCGGGGGAGCGCCGAGGTGGTCGTTTTTCCACCCTCCGAGCTCTCCACGACGACCCCCATCCGACCCCTTCGGGGCCACCTTCCCCACAAGGGGGAAGGAAAAGCGCCGCAGGCGCCCGCGACCGACGCTCCGGCGTGCAGAGAAGCGAGCTCCCTCCGCAAGACGCTCACCGAACGAGGCCGCAGACACGTGATGTTCACGCCCGACATCGTCCTCACCGCCACGATCAACGGCCTGATGACCGGCGCGGTCTACGCGCTGATCGCGCTCGGGCTCACCCTCGTCTACGGCGTGCTCCACATCATCAACTTCGCCCACGGCGCCACGCTGACGGCGGCGATGTTCGGCGTGCTCGTGCTCAACCAGGCTCTGGGGATCGACCCCTACCTCGCGATCCTCGTCCTCACGCCGCTGTTCTTCGCCCTCGGCTACGCGGTCCAGCGCCTCGTCATCGGGCCCGCGAGCCACGGGGAGGACGTGAACATCCTCCTCGTGACGCTCGGCCTCGCCATCATCATCGAGAACGCGCTCCTCGCCATCTTCCGCTCGGACACGCGCAGCGTCGACACGCCCTACGGCTTCTCGGTGATCGAGGTCGGGAACCTCTTCCTCTCCACGCCGCGGGTGATCGCCTTCTTCGGCTCGATCGCGGTGGCGGTCGCGCTCTGGCTCGTCCTGGCGCGCACCGACACGGGCAAGGCGATCCGCGCCGTCGCCAAGGAGAAGACCGGCGCGGCGCTCGTGGGGATCGACGTGCGCCACGTCTACGCCGTCACCTTCGGGCTCGGCGCGGCGTGCGTCGCCATCGCCGCCTGCCTCCTGATGCCGACCTTCTACGTCAATCCGCGCGTGGGCGGTGCCTTCGTCCTCGTCGCCTTCACCATCGTGGTGCTCGGCGGCATGGGCTCGATCGCGGGCGCGCTCGTCGGCGGGCTCTTCATCGGCGTCGTGGAGAGCCTGTCGGGGCTCTATCTCGGCGAGAGCCTGGGGCAGATCGGCATCTTCCTGATCTTCATCCTCGTGCTCCTCTTCCGGCCGACGGGCCTGTTCGGAGCCAAGGCATGAGCGCGCGCGACCTCTCCACGGGCTTCCTGCCGATCGTCCTCGTCGTGGCGCTGCTGGCGCTCGTGCCGCTCTTCGTGACCTCGAACACGATCCTCAACTTCCTCGTCTTCACGCTGATCATCGCGCTGGCCGCGCAGGGCTGGAACCTGCTGGCGGGATACGGCGGGCAGTTCTCCTTCGGCCACGCGGCCTTCTTCGGCACCGGCGCCTACGCGGCGGCGATCCTGCAGGTGAATCTCGGCGTCAACGCCTATGTCGCGTTCCTCGTCGGCATCGGCCTCGGCGCGCTGGTGGGCTTCGTCATCGGCTATCTCTCCTTCCGCTCCGGTCTCAAGGGCTCGTATTTCGCGCTCGTAACGCTCGCCTTCGCGGAGGTGCTGCGCATCCTCGCCAATTCCGCGGGCTTCACCGGTGGCGCCGCCGGCATCCTGATCCCGCTGGACGTGTCGGCCTGGAACTTCCAGTTCGAGAGCCGCGGGGCGTATTACTGGGTGGCGCTCGCCCTCGTCGCGGCCGTGCTCGTGCTCAATCGGGCCATCGAGCGCGCGCGTTTCGGGGCGCAGCTCGTGGCGGTGCGCGAGAACGAGGCGGCGGCCCGGGCGCTCGGCGTCGATGCGCTGTCCGTCAAGCTCAAGGCGATCGCGCTCTCGGGCGCCATCACCGCCGCCGCGGGCGGGCTCTACGCGCAATACTTCCTCTATCTCGACGCGCTCATCGCCTACGGCCCGTGGATCTCCATCGAGGCGCTGCTCGCCCCCATCGTCGGCGGGCTCGGCACGGTGTTCGGGCCGCTCGTCGGGGCGCTGGCGCTGCACGGGCTGTCGGAGGCGTCCAAGCTGTTCGTGGGCGAGATCCCCGGCATCGATCTCGTGATCTTCGGCGCGGTGCTGATCCTCGTCGTCGCCTTCGCGCCGGACGGCGTCATGGGCGTCATCGGCCGGGTGCGCCGGCGTCTCGGCGGCGTGTCCGCCAAGACCTCTCCGGCCTCGGCCGCCGCGCCCGCTCCCGCGCCAGCGCCCACCCGCGAGGAGACGCCGGCATGACGATCCTGCGCGTCGAGAACGTCACCAAGCGCTTCGGCGGCCTCGTCGCCGTCGACGACGCCTCGCTCTCCGTGACGCCGGGCTCCATCACCGGGCTGATCGGGCCCAACGGCGCCGGCAAGACGACCCTCTTCACGGTGATCTCCGGCTTCGCCGCGCCGACGACGGGCCGCGTCCTCTTCGAGGAGCGTGACATCACCCGCGTCGAGGCCCACGAGCGCGCGCGGATGGGGATCGCGCGCACCTTCCAGATCGTCCAGCCCTTCGCGACGCTCTCGGTCGTCGAGAACATCGCGGTGGGCGCCTTCCTGCGCCACGCGGCGCGGGCGGACGCGCTCGAGGAGGCGCGGCGCGTCGCCGCCGAGGTCGGCCTCACCCCGATGCTCGACCAGCCGGCGAAGGCGCTCACCGTCGCCGGCCGCAAGCGCCTGGAGCTCGCCCGCGCGCTGGCGACGGGCCCGCGGCTCCTCCTCCTCGACGAGGTGCTCGCCGGCCTCAACCCCTCCGAGATCCGCGACATGATCCCCGTCATCCGCGCCATCCGCGCGCGCGGCGTGACGATCCTCATCGTCGAGCACGTGATGCAGGCCGTGATGAGCCTGTGCGACGACATCTACGTTCTCGCCCAGGGCAAGCTCATCGCGCAGGGGCCACCGGCCCGCATCGCGCGCGATCCGCACGTCGTCGAGGCCTATCTCGGCCACGGCGCGGCGCAGCGCCTCCAGGCGAAAGCCGGACAGATCGGGGAGGCCGCCCATGCTGAGCGTGCGTGATCTCGTCTCCGGCTACGGCGGCGTACCCGTCCTGCGCGGCATCTCGCTCGACGTCGGCCCCGGCGAGGTCGTCGCGGTGCTGGGCGCCAACGGTGTGGGCAAGACCACGCTCAACGCCACGATCTCGGGCCTCGTGCGCGCAACGGCCGGGGAGATCGTGTTCGACGGAGAGCGGATCGACGGCCTCGCGGCGCCGCAGATCGTGCGGCGCGGGCTCGTCCACGTGCCCGAGGGCCGCAAGATCTTCCCCAACCTCTCGGTGCGCGAGAACCTCGAGCTCGGCAGCTACACCCGCGCCAAGCCCAACCGCGCGAGGAACCTCGAACGCGTCTTCGAGACCTTCCCGCGGCTGCGCGAGCGCGCGGCGCAATTCGCCGGCACGCTGTCGGGCGGCGAGCAGCAGATGCTCGCCATCGGCCGCGGGCTGATGGGCGAACCCAAGCTCCTCATCCTCGACGAGCCCTCGCTCGGCCTCTCCCCGCTCCTCGTCGACGAGCTGTTCCGGCTCATCGCCGAGATCGCCAAGGGCGGGCTCGCCGTGATGCTGGTGGAGCAGAACGTCGTGCAGTCGCTGGAGCTCGCCGACCGCGCCTACGTGCTGGAGAACGGCGCGGTGACCATGTCGGGCGCGGCGCGCGACCTCGCCGCCAATCCGGAACTCGAGAAGGCGTATCTCGGCATGTGAGCGCATGCGCCCGCACCGAGCCGAAACCAGGAAAACCCCATGCGTATCGTCGCCGAACCCGTGCTGAGACGTCCCCCCACCCCCGATTGGGCGGTGCGATGGGGCGCTTTCGCCCACGACCTGCGCTTCGAGGACCTGCCGGAGGAGGCGGTGGCGCGCACCAAGCTCGTGATCGCCGACTGCATCGCCGCCATCGCCGCGGGCGCGCAGGAGTCCGAGACGCTCGCGCTCGCCGAGCGCCTGCTGGCGAGCGTCGGCATCGGGCCGCATCCGCTGATCGGCGCGCGCGTGCGCGGCTCGGCCGCCGCGGCGGCGCTCTTCAACGGCACGGCCGGCACGATGCTCGAGCTCGACGAGGGCAACCAGTACGCCCGCGGCCATCCCGGCATCCACGTCGTCCCCGCCGCCCTCGTCGCGGCGCAGCGCGCCGGCGCCACCGGGCGCGACCTGATCACGGCGGTGGCGCTCGGCTACGAGGTCGGCGCGCGCATCGGCATCGCCTCGAAGCTGCGGGTGAGCATGCATCCGCACGGCACCTGGGGAACGATCGGCGCCGCGGTCGCGGTGGCCAAGCTCAACGGTGCGACTGCCGAGCAGATCGTCGAGGCGATGAACGTCGCCTCCTCGCTGGGCCTCACGACGAGCCGGCGCACGATGCTGGAGGGCGGCACCGTCCGCAACAGCTTCGCCGGCTTCTCGAACCAGATCGGGCTCACCGTCTGGGACCTCGTCGCGGCGGGTTTCACCGGCGAGGCCGACGGCGTCGGCACCGTCTACGGCACGATCGCCGCGGAGGATTGGCGGCCGGACGAGATGACCGCCGAGCTCGGCACGCGCTGGGAGATCGCGCGCAACTACTTCAAGCGCCACGCCTGCTGCCGCTACAACCACGCCGCCCTCGACGCGCTGGCGAAGATCACCGGCGAGAGCGACGTCGCGCCCGACGACGTCGAGCGGGTGGAGGTCGACACCTACGTCTGGGCGGCCCAGCTCGCCTCGCCCGAGCCCCACAACATGCTCGCGGCGAAGTTCTCCCTGCCCTTCTCGATCGCGACGACCCTGGTCCACGGCGCCGCCACCGTCGACGCCTTCCGCGAGCCCGCGCGCAACGATGCGCGGGTGAGCGCGCTCGCGAAGCGCGTCGTCGTGCGCGAGGACGAGGCGCTCACCGCCCGACTTCCCGTGGAGCGCGCCGCGCGGGTGCGCGTGACGCTGCGCGACGGCCACACGCTCGACGCCGAGACCTACACCAATCGCGGGGACACCGAGGACCCCTACGGCGAGGCCGAGATCGAGGACAAGTTCCTGGAGCTGACGACCCCCGTCTGGGGCGCGCGCCAGGCGCAGGCGCTGCTGTGCGCCTGCCGCACGCTCGAGACCGCGGCCGGCCTCGACGACATCTACGCGCTGATCGCGCGTTGACCGGAGAAGACGATGGGTAACCCGATGAAGCTCAGAGATCGCTTGAACGGAGACGGCATCACCGTCGCGCCGGGCGTCTACGACGCGCTCACCGCGCTCCTCGCCGTGGAAGCCGGCTTCTCGACGCTCTACGTCTCCGGCGCCGCGCAGGCCTATACGCGGCTCGGCCGGCCCGACATCGGCCTCGTCGCGATGAGCGAGGTGGCGGACCAGGTGGCGCTGATCCGCGACCGCGTGGCGGCGGATCTCGTCGTGGACGCGGATACGGGCTACGGCAATGCGCTCAACGTGCAGCGGACGGTGCGCGTCTTCGAGCGCGCCGGCGCGAGCGCGCTGCAGCTCGAGGACCAGACCTTCCCCAAGCGCTGCGGGCACCTCTCCGACAAGGGCGTGATCCCCGCCGGCGAGATGGTGGGCAAGGTCAAGGCCGCCGTCGATGCGCGGGCGAGCGAGGATACGCTGATCATCGCGCGCACCGACGCGGTCGCGGTGGAGGGCTTCGAGCAGGCGATCGAGCGCGCGCATCTCTACGCCGAAGCGGGCGCGGACGTGCTCTTCGTCGAGGCGCCGCGCACGGAGGACCAGCTGCGGGGCGTCGTCTCGGCGCTGGGGCGCACGAAGCCGTTGATGGCCAACATGGTGGAGGGCGGCCACACGCCGCTGACCGAGGCCGCCGCGCTGGAGCGGATCGGCTTCAAGCTCGTGATCTTCCCCGGCGCCATCGTGCGCGTGCTCGCCCGCACGGCGCGGGAATTCTACCGCACCCTCGCCGCGAACGGCGCCTCCGCCCCCTTCGCGGACCGGATGTTCACCTTCGACGAGCTCAACGCCGTCATCGGCACGCCCGAGATGCTGGCGCTCGGCGAGAGCTACGAGCCGCAGAAGCCGGCCTCCCCGGCAAAGCCCGGAGAGCGCGCGTGAGCCCCGCCCTCGACCCCGTCACCTTCGCCGTGCTCAAGGGCCGGCTCGAGCAGATCGCGGACGAGATGGACGCGACGCTCTACCGCTCGGCCTTCAACCCGATCATCGCGGAGGCCCGCGACGCCTGCCACGGCCTCTACCATCGCGAGACCGGCGACACGCTCGTCCAGGGCGCGAAGGGCCTGCCGATCTTCGTGGGCGCCATGGCCTTCGCGGTGCGCGCCGTCATCGACATCGTGAAGCGCACCGGCGACCTCGCGCCCGGCGACGTGTTCCTGTTCAACGACCCTTATGCGGGCGGCACCCACCTCAACGATTTTCGCCTCGTGCGCCCCATCTTCCGGAACGGCGAGCTGTTCTGCTGGCTCGCCTCCGTCGGCCATTGGCTCGACATCGGCGGCAACGTGCCGGGCGGCTACAATCCGCAGGCCGTCGAGTGCTTCCAGGAGGGCGTGCTGATCCCGCCGGTACGGCTCTTCCGGGCGGGCGTTCTGCAGGAGGACATCGTCTCGATCCTGCGGGCGAACACGCGCGTGCCGGATTCGAACTGGGGCGACCTCAACGGCCAGCTCAACGCCCTCGACCTCGGCGAGGGCCGCCTCCACGCGCTCGTCGACGAGTACGGCGAGGCGACGATCGAGGCCGCCTTCGAGGCCTTCTCCGCCCGCGCCGAGGCGCTCATGCGCGAGGCGATCGCCTCGCTGCCGGACGGGACCTATTCCTACGAGGACTATCTCGACAACGACGGCATCACCGACGACAGGCTCACCATCGCGCTCGAGGTGACGATCGCCGGCGACACGATGCGCCTCGACTTCTCCCGCTCCTCGCCGCCCTGCCGAGGCCCCGTCAACATCGCCCGCTCGACCGCGGTGGCGGCCTGCTACGTCGCCCTGAAGCACGTCTTCACCGAGGTCCCGGCGAACGCGGGATGCCTGCGGCCCATCGCCTTCGACAT
The DNA here is from genome assembly GCF_014645695.1 of Salinarimonas ramus. GTDB lineage: Bacteria > Pseudomonadota > Alphaproteobacteria > Rhizobiales > Beijerinckiaceae > Salinarimonas > Salinarimonas ramus. Next base: position 23,367 of record NZ_BMMF01000001.1, read on the forward strand.
TCCGGAGACGACCTTCCTCGGCGTCGGCGCGCCGCGTCCCGTCGCGGGCTACACCGAGACGATCCTGCGGATGATCGGCGTCGTCTTCGGCGCGCTGGCCAAGGCCGATCCGGCGCGAGCGACGGCGGGGCCGTTCGGGACGATCAACGCGCTCTCGCTCTCGGGCCATCGCCCGGACGGCAAGCGCTGGGTGATGTTCACCTTCTTCGGCGGCGGGCTCGGCGGCAATCCCGCGAGCGACGGGCTCAATCACGCCAACAACCCGATCTCGACGGCGACCATGCCGCCCGCAGAGATCCTGGAGGCGTCCTATCCCGTGATGTTCACGCAATGGGCGCTGCGCCCCGATTCCGCCGGCGCGGGCGAGCATCGCGGCGGCGTCGGCGCGATCTACGAGGTGGAGGCCCTCGACGCGGGCGGCGCGGAAGTGGCGCTCCTCGGCGAGCGCGGCAAGTTCGCGCCCTTCGGCGTCGCCGGCGGCCTGCCTGCCGAAAAGAACCGCTTCACCTGGGATACGCCGGACGGCCCGCGCGAGCCGCCCTTCGTCTCGAAGATCACGGGCGTGCGCATCGAGGCGGGCGGGCGCGTGCGGCTCGAGAGCCCCGGCGGCGGCGGCTGGGGCGACCCGCGCCGCCGCGCCCCCTCCGCCGTCGCCCGCGACGTGGCCAACGGGCTCGTGAGCGTCGATGCCGCCCGGCAGGACTACGCCGTCGCGGTGGACGCGCGCGGCATCGTCGACGAAGCGCAGACGGCGACGCTTCGGGAGGCGGGGCGATGACGAGCGCGCTCACTCTCCTTCCCTGTAGGGGAAGGTGGATCGACGCCGAAGGCGGCGAGACGGATGGGGCGCGGCGAAGCCGCGTTGCGCGCAGCGGAAATTCCGCGCCGCTGCCCCGCACGGTCGAGACCTGCCCCGGCGATTTCGGCTTCGCCGAACGCGCGTTCCGCGCGCCCCATCCGTCTCGGCTTCGCCGAGCCACCTTCCCCTACAGGGAAGGAGATCGGAGCCAATGAGCGCCCCCATGACGCCCTCCCGCACACCCTCCTCCCGCACCCTGGTCGGCGTCGATGTCGGCGGCACCTTCACCGATCTCGCGTATTTCGACGAGGAGAGCCGCAGCTTCCGCACGGCGAAGGTGCCCTCGAACCGCGGCGACGAGGCGTCCGGCTTCCTCGACGGGCTCTCGGTCTTCGGCGCGGTGTCGGACCTCGGCGCCATCGTCCACGGCACGACGGTGGGGACGAACGCGCTCTTGGAGCGCAAGGGCGCGCGCATCGGCGTGATCACGACGCGCGGTTTTCGCGACGTGCTGGAGATGCGCCGGCGCGATCGCCTGCACACCTGGGGCCTGTGGGGCGACTTCACGCCGATCACCGAGCGCCGCCTGCGCCTCGAGGTCGGCGAGCGCACGCTCGCCGACGGCACGATCCGCGAGGCCGTCGATCCGGCGGAGGTGGAGCGCGCCGTGCGCGCGCTGCTGGCGGAGGGCGCCGAGGCGCTCGCCATCGTCTTCATCAACGCCTACGCCAACCCGGCCAACGAGCGTGCGGCCCTCGACGCCGCCCGCGCGGTGTGGCCGAACCCGCACGTCTGCGCCTCCACCGAGATCCTCCCCGAGATCCGCGAGTTCGAGCGCTCCTCGACGACTGCGCTCAATGCCTACCTGATGCCGGTGGTCGCCTCCTATCTCGCGAAGCTGGAGGACGCCCTCGCCTCCGCGGCCTTCCCGGGCTCGTTCCACATCGTGCAGTCGAACGGCGGCGTGATGTCGACGCAGACGGCGCGGCGCCTGCCGGTGCGAACCGCCCTCTCGGGACCGGCGGCGGGCGTCATCGCCGCCGCGGCCATCGCGCGGGCGGCAGGGGTCGAGAACATCATCACCGCCGATCTCGGCGGCACCTCCTTCGACGTCTCCCTCGTCGCCGGTGGCGAGGCGGCGCTCGCGGCGCAGACGACGATCGATTTCGGCCTCGTCATCCGCACGCCGATGATCGAGATCGCGACCATCGGCGCCGGCGGCGGCTCCATCGCCTCCGTCGATGCCGGCGGGCTGATCGCGGTGGGCCCCGAAAGCGCCGGCTCGCGTCCGGGGCCCGTCGCCTACGGCCAGGGCAACGAGCGTCCGACGCTCACCGACGCCAACGTCGTGCTCGGGCGCATCAACGCCGAGCGCCCCATCGGCGGCAAGCTCGCGCGGCTCGACGTGGACGCCGCGCGCGCGGCCATCGCGCGGGAGATCGGCGAGCCGCTCGGGCTCTCGCCCCTCGACGCCGCGGAGGCGATCGTGAAGGTCGCCAACGCCAAGATGGCGGGCGCCATCCGCCTCGTCTCCATCGAGCGCGGACACGACCCGGCGAAGTTCGCCGCCGTGCCCTTCGGCGGTGGCGGGGCGCTGCACGTCGGCGCGCTGATCCGCGACGTCGGGCTGAAATCGGCGCTCGTGCCGCGCTATCCGGGCGTCACCTCGGCGCTCGGCTGCATCATCGCCGACATCCGCCACGACCAGGTGCTGACGCTCAACCTCATGCTCGACGGCCTCGACGAGGCGGCGCTCCAGGAGCGGCTCGTCGCGGCGGGGCATGAGGCGCGCGAGGTCGTCGCCCATGCGGGCCTCTCGACGGAAGGGATCGCGATCGTCTTCGAGCTCGACATGCACTATGTCGGCCAGACCCACACCGTCGCCGCCCGCCTTCCCGCGGGCATCGGCAGCGATGCCGCGCCGGTGACGGCCGCGATCGTGCGCGCCGCCTTCGAGCAGGCCTACGGCGCCGCGTTCAGCCGGCTCCTGCCGGGCATTCCCGTGAAGATCGTCTCGCTGCGCACCGCCGCCATCGGCAAGCGCCCGAGCTTCGACCTGAAGGCGCTCGCGCCCATGCCGGACGCCAGCCTCGACAAGGCCGCACGGGGCACCCGGCCGGTCTATTTCGAGGGCGCGTTCCACGACACGGCGATCTATTCGCGCCTCGACCTCCCCGTCGGCGCCATCGTTCCCGGGCCCGCCATCCTCGAGCAGCCCGACGCCACCACCGTCGTCGACCCCGGCCTCATGGCCCACGTCGACGCTTTCGGCAATTTGATCGTCGAGCGCGGCGGGTGAGATCGCCGTCCGCATCTCGCGCGACACGCTCCCCTCTCCCTCGTCGAGAGGGGCTGGGGGTGTGGGGCGTGCAAGACGATCACCGGCCCCGATGCCGTCTCCCGGAGCCCTTGGCGAACCATCCGAGAGCTTTCGACGCCCCACACCCCCGACCCCTCTCCACGAGGGAGAGGGGAGACCGTCGGCGCCCTTCATCCGCGATGACGTCAGAGGAACGAGCCTCATGATCGACCCCGCCCGCACAGCCCTCCTCGTCGTCGACCTGCAGAACGACTTCGTCCATCCCGATGGCGCCTATGCCCGCGGCGGGCAGACGTCGGAGGCGATCGCCGCGCTGCCCGCGCGGGTGAAGCCGCTCGCCGACGCCATGCGCGCGGCGGGCGGGCTCGTCGTCTCGACGCAGTTCACGCTCCAGCCGGGTCGCGGCGGGGAGCCGCTGATCTCGCCGCATCTGAAAGCGATGCGCCCGTTCCTGCGGCGCGGCGACTTCCTGCCTGGCTCCTGGGGTCACGCGCTGGTCGATACGCTGCAGCCGGCCGACGTGGTGATCGAGAAGGTGGCCTATTCCGCCTTCTACATGACGCGGCTCGAATGGGTGCTGCGCAAGCTCGACGTCGACCGGCTCCTCGTCGCCGGCATCGTCACGAACGGCGGCGTCGCCTCGACGGTGCGGGAGGCGCACGTGCGCGACATCGAGGTCACGGTGCTGACCGACGGCTGCGCGGCCTTCTCGCATGAGGTGCACGAGACGGCGCTCGCCGCGCTCGCGCCGGTGGCGCGCCTGGCGATGATCGCGGATGCCCTGGCGGAGATGCCGCGATGAGCGTGGTGCGTTTCGAGACACCGGATTACGAGGTGGAGGCGCCGGTCCTCGTCGTCGGCGCGGGCGCGGCCGGCCTCGTCGCGGCGCTCGCGGCGAGGGCGAAGGGCGCCGAGATCGTCGTGCTCGAGCGCGATCCCCTCCCGCGAGGCTCGACGGCGCTGTCCGCCGGCCTGATCCCTGCCGCCGGCACCCGCTGGCAGACGGCGGCGGGCGCGCAGGATTCGCCGGAGCTCTTCGCCGCGGATATCCTGGCGAAGGCCGAGAACGAGCCCGATCCCGCCGCCGTGAAGCGCCTCGCGGCGCTGTCGGGCCCCGTGATCGAGTGGCTGGCAGACGCGCACGGGCTCGACTTCTCGCTCGTGGACGACTTCCGCTATCCCGGCCATTCCGCTTATCGCATGCACGGCCTGCCCAGCCGCTCGGGTGAGGAGCTGGTCGACCGGCTGCGCCAGGCCGCGGAGGCGGCGGACGTCGCGATCCTCACGGGCGCCCACGTCACGGCGCTTTTCGCGACGCCCGATCGCCGCGTCACCGGCGTCGAGATCGCGCGCCCGGACGGATCACGCGAGCGGATCGGCTGCGGCGCCCTGATCCTCGCCTGCAACGGCTATGGCGGGAACAAGGAACTGGTGGCGCAGCATATCCCGCAGATGCGCGACGCGCTCTATTTCGGCCATCCCGGGAACCAGGGCGACGCCGTGCTCTGGGGCGAGGCGCTCGGCGCGCGCACCCGCCATCTCGGAGGACATCAGGGCCACGGCTCGGTCGCGCATCCGCACGGGATCCTGATCACCTGGGCGACGATCATGGAGGGCGGCGTTCAGGTGAACGCCGAAGGGCGGCGCTTCGCCGACGAGAGCCAAGGCTATTCGGAGGCGGCGGCCGGCGTCATCGCTCAGCCGGACGCCATCGCCTTCACGATCTTCGACGCGCGCATCGCCGGCATCGCCCGCCAGTTCGAGGACTTTCGCCAGGCGGAGGCGCAGGGCGCGGTGATCGAGGCCGCGGACGCGACCACCCTCGCCGAGCGGCTCGGGCTGCCGGCGGACGCGCTGGCGCACACCCTCGACGAGGTCGAGCGCCTGAAGGCGCAGGGCGGGACGGACACGTTCGGCCGCAGCTTCTCCGGCGTGAAGCCGCTCGTGCCGCCCTATCGCGCCGTGCGCGTGACGGGCGCGCTCTTCCACACGCAGGGCGGGCTCGTGGTCGACGACGATGCGCGCGTCGTCGGCGAGGACGGCGGCCCGCTGCCGAACATGTTCGCGGCGGGCGGTGCGGCCTGCGGCGTGTCGGGCTCGAAGGCGTCGGGCTATCTCTCGGGGAACGGGCTCCTCAGCGCCGTCGCCTGGGGCTACGCGGCGGGAGGCGCGGCCGCGGACGACGCGGCCTCGCGCTGATCAGCGATCCGTCTGCAGGTGGCGCTCGAGATAGGCGAGCGCGCCGCGGCGATCGCTTTCGGTCGCATCGGCGAAGGCGTCGGCGTGGAGGTCCGCGATCCAGGAGGCGCCCACGGAATCCGCCGCGCCGTCGCGGGCGAGCGTCAGCCACATCAGGCCGAGGGAGCGCTGGCGCGGCACGCCGTCTCCGGTGACGAGCATGTTGCCGAGCACGGCCTGCGCGGCGACGTGCCCCTTCTCGGCGGCGAGGTGGAGCCAGCGCGCGGCGATGCGCGCATTGGTCTCGACGCCGTTTCCGTCGAGGTAGAGCCGCGCGAGGTTGTACTGCGCGTCCGCGTCGCCGAACCAGGAGGCGGCGTAGGAGAACATCTCGTGGGCACGCGCGGGGTTGCGCCGCACGTAGGTGCCGGGAATTCCGTCGAGAAAATAAGCACCGAGCGCCACGAAGGCGTTGGAGACGACGCCGGCGTCGAGCGCGTCCGGCGACTGCTCGGCGTGGCCGTCGGCGATCTTCGAGAAATATTCGAAGGCCTTGAGATCGTCGTGGGTCACGCCGTCGCCGGCCGCGTACATGCGCCCGAGCTTCCACTGGGCGAGCGTGTCCCCCTGCACGGCGGCGAACTCGAGCGCGCGCACCGCGCTCGCCTTGTCGCCGGCATTGTAGTCGCGCATGCCCGTGCGCAGCGCGTCGCGCACGGAGGCGAAGGGGGACTCCGCCTGCGTACGGGCCGCGTCGACGGCGAGCGCCGGCCCCGCGAGGAGGCCGAGCGCGATCGTCGTCGCGAGCGCGCGGGATGTCAGATCAGAGATCCGCATAGCACTGCTTTTCGCCCTTGCCGCCCGGATGGGTCACCGCGCCGTAGCGGGCGGGGCCGACCGTCTGGGCGAACTTCCAAACCACGCCCGAGCCGTAGGCCGTCTCCCGCGGCTGCCATTCCTGGCGGCGCCGGTCGAGCTCCTCGTCGGAGAGAAGAACGTTCAGGACGCCGTTGATCGCGTCCATCTCGATGATGTCGCCATCCTTCAGGAGGCCGATGGGCCCGCCCACGGCGGCCTCGGGCCCGACATGGCCGATGCAGAAGCCGCGCGTGGCGCCCGAGAAGCGCCCGTCGGTGATCAGCGCGACCTTGTCGCCCATGCCCTGGCCGTAGAGCGCCGCGGTGGTGGAGAGCATCTCGCGCATGCCGGGGCCACCCTTGGGGCCCTCGTAGCGGATGACGAGCACGTCGCCCTCCTGGTAGGCACGGTTCTTCACCGCCTCGAAACAGGCCTCCTCGCCGTCGAAGACGCGCGCGGGGCCCTTGAAGACCTGCTTCTCGGGGGGCATGCCGGCGACCTTCACGATCGCGCCCTCGGGGGCGAGGTTGCCCTTCAGGCCCACCACGCCGCCGGTGACGGTGATCGGCTTGTCGGCCGGGCGCACCACGTCCTGATCGGCGTTCCACTTCACCGAGGCCATGTTCTCGGCCATCGTGCGGCCGGTGACCGTCATGCAGTCGCCGTGCATGTAGCCCTGGTCGAGCAGCGTCTTCATCAGGAGCGGAATGCCGCCGACCTCGAAGAGATCCTTGGCGACGTATCGTCCGCCGGGCTTCAGGTCCGCGATGTAGGGCGTGCGCTTGAAGATCTCGGCGACGTCGAAGAGGTCGAACTCGATGCCGCATTCGTGCGCGATCGCCGGCAGGTGCAGCGCGGCGTTGGTCGAGCCGCCCGAGGCCGCGACCACGGTCGCGGCGTTCTCCAGCGCCTTGCGGGTGACGATGTCGCGCGGGCGGATGTTCTTGGCGATCAGGTCCATCACCATCTCGCCGGCCGTCATGCAGAATTGGTCGCGGATCTCGTAGGGCGCCGGCGCGCCTGCGGAGTAGGGCAGCGCGAGGCCGATCGCCTCGGAGACCGTCGCCATGGTGTTGGCCGTGAACTGCGCGCCGCAGGCGCCCGCCGACGGGCAGGCCACCTTCTCGAGCTCGGCGAGGTCCTCGTCCGACATGGCGCCGACGGAATGCTTGCCGACGGCCTCGAACACGTCCTGCACCGTGACGGGCTGGCCGCGGAACGAGCCCGGAAGGATCGAGCCGCCGTAGATGAAGACGGAGGGCACGTTCAGGCGGACCATGGCCATCATCATGCCCGGCAGGGACTTGTCGCACCCAGCCATGCCGACGAGGGCGTCGTAGCCGTGGCCGCGCATGGTCAGCTCGACCGAATCCGCGATCACGTCGCGGGACGGGAGCGAGGAGCGCATGCCCTCGTGGCCCATGGCGATGCCGTCGGTGACGGTGATGGTGCAGAACTCGCGCGGGGTCCCGCCCTGGGCCGCGACGCCCTTCTTCACCGCCTGCGCCTGGCGCATGAGGGCGATGTTGCAGGGTGCGGCCTCGTTCCAGCAGGTGGCGACGCCGACGAAGGGCTGGTGGATCTGCTTCTCCGTCAGCCCCATGGCGTAGTAGTAGGACCGGTGCGGCGCGCGCGCGGGCCCCTCCGTCACGTGACGGCTCGGCAGCTTCGACTTGTCGTACGTGCGCTCGCTCATAGCCCTCGTTCCTTCCCACAGACGCTTTGCCGCCCGCTTAACGACCCTTCGTGAGACGCTGGTCGCGCGGGCTCTCCTCATACGCAAGCGGAACGGTTCCCGCCAAGAACCGCCCGATACCGCCGAGCCTTCGCCGACGCCGCATGCCGGGCCTCGGCGAGGCCCGGTGCGCACGCTCGGATCGTCTCGGGGGAACGCTAAAGCGTTGAAAAGGCGAGCGTTTGTGACACGATGGACCATGCTCCCGGAAAGTGGCGGGATCGCGGCGCGGACCATGGCCGCAGCCGCCGCCCGGTTCGATGCGGCCCGTGTGTTGCGAGGCGGCAACATTTCGTGAGGCGGGCACGACCCGCGCGGCGCCCGGCGTCGGAACTCGCGACGCAGGATACGACGCGACGGGGCTGCGCGCTTGACGGTTCGCGTCGAGGTTGTCATAGTCGACTGCAATTAAAAGTTACGTCGGTCAGGAATTGCCGCCGCGTCAACAACCCCGTCGCGAAGGGAGGCCCCGTCCATGCAGATCGATCCGCAGCGCATCCAACGCCTCGTCTCGCTCTCGAAGAGCAAGGCCTACGATCCCTACGAGCGCTTCGACTGGCCCGACAGCCTCGCCCTCGATCGGCTGTGGTGCGACGAGGATCTGCTGACCACCCACGGCACCGCGGTCCACGATCGCCTCTCGTTCGAGCAGAAGGCCGCGCTCAGCAAGTGGGAGGCGGTGAACTTCTTCAGCCTGAACGTGCACGGCATCAAGGGCGTCATGGAATTCGTCTCGCGCTGCATCTACGAGGAGCGGTACGACGACATCTCGGAATACCTGCACATCTTCATCGCCGAAGAGAACGCCCACATGTGGTTCTTCGCGGCCTTCTGCCGGCGCTATGCACGGACGATCTATCCGACACCCGCGTTCTCGACCGGCGACGTGCAGGATCGGCTGGAGGCGGACCTGTACATGTTCGCCAGCACCCTCGTCTTCGAGGAGTTCGTCGACTTCTACAATCACAAGGTCGGCACCAACCCGGACGTCGCCGACATCGTGCGCGAGATCAACCACCAGCACCATCTCGACGAGTCGCGGCACGTCTCCTTCGGGCGGGAGGTGGTGAAGGATCTCTACGGCGAGATCCTGTCCCGCGACGGCTCGAACGAGACCCGCGAGCGCATCGCCCGCACGATCGAGGGCATCATCCGCTACTTCATCAGCCTGATGTACAACCCCCAGGCCTATATCGACGCGGGCGTCGTCGAGGCGTCGGGCTTCAAGACCGCGAGCGCGCTCCGCAACGCCCTGCGCACCGATCCGGCGCGGCGCGAGCATCACGGCGTCTGGTTCCGCCGCACGGCCGACTTCTTCCGCCGCTCGGGGCTGATCGAGGACGTCTCCTTCGTCACGCAATGAGGCACGCGCCGCGCCCGGCGGCGCGGACGCCAGAGAGGAGCGTCACCATGGATCTCGTGGACGGCTGGTATCACGTGCGGATGGCGCTCGAGCGGGCGCTCGACGACCTCTTCGCCCTCGACCCGCGCGCCTTCGTCGAGTTCGACAGCGTGGTCGGGACCGAGGACATGGAGGCGCTCGGATACGTGCGCAACTTCCCGCACCTCACCTGCCTGATGTGCTCGCTGCCGCCCGCGCGGCTCGGCGCGTTCTCCAAGGGCGAGGAGCGCCTTTCCCGCGGCTATCAGGCGGTGGACGTCGACTTCGCGCTCCTGCCGGCGGCCTGCTACAAGATCTATCTCGGGCTGCGGGGCCGGCGCCTCGACGCCGAGCGCGTCGTCGGCTGCATCGCCAAGTGCTTCCGCCACGAGGACAAGCCGCTCGACGCCTACCGCGCCGTAAACTTCACGATGAAGGAATACGTCCATCTCGGCTCGGCGCAAGCCGCGCAGGCGCATCTCGAGGCGGGCGCGGCGCGCATCGACGCCCTCATGCGCCACCTCGGCCTCGCCTACGGCACCGAGACCGCGAGCGACCCCTTCTTCGACGCGACGACATCCGTCGCCGTCATGTCGCGGCTGATGCCGACGAAGCGCGAGATCGTCTACGACGGGCACGCCGTCTCCTCGCTGAACTATCATCGCAATTATTTCGGCGACAAGTTCGACATCCGCCTCGGCGAGGAGCCGGTGCATACGAGCTGCGTCGCCTTCGGGATCGAGCGCTGGATGGCGATGCTGGCGGAGCGCTTCGGCGAGGCGGCCGCGGCGGAGGAGGCGCTTCGCGGCTTCGAGGCGGGGCAAGCGGCCTGAGACGCGCGTCGCGAGCGGCTGCATCACCCCCGCCGCTCGGCGAGCCAGGCCGTGGGGCTCGTGCCCGTGACGCGCAGGAATTCGCGGTTGAAGTTCGACTTCGTGCCGAAGCCACTCTCCAGCATCGCCCTTGTCACCCCCTCCCCCGATACGAGCAGCCCGCAGGCATGGGCGACGCGGTGGCGGTTGACGAAGCGCGAGACGTTCTCCGCATGCGCGCGGTTGATGGCGGCGGAGAGCACCTTCGCCGGCACGCCGAGGCGTCGCGCGAGGCGTGCGAGGGTGAGATCCGGGTCGAGGTGCGGCCGCTCGCGCGCCATGAGCGCGTCGAGCCGCGCGATGAGCTCCGCCTCGCGCGCGGCGTCCTGCGGGTCGCGGCTCTCGGGTGAAACGCTCTCCGACGTGACGGGCTCGTCCTCGCCCGATATGGTGCCGTCGTCGGCCGGTGGCGAGACGTCGCGCGAGAGCGCCAGCGCGCCGATGGCGAGGAGCGCGCCCGCCGTGAAGGCGCTGATGATCGGCGCGCGCCACGCGCCCGCACCGAGCACCATGTCGGCGGCGATGAGCGCATCGCTCGCCGCCGACGCCAAGAGAAGGACGCCGATCGCCCGCCAGGTGCGGGCGGGCACCTCGCCGCTCGAGAGCCGCGCCGTCGGCAGCGCCGCGCCGGGCCGTGCGGCGACGAGGAGCGCGAGGCCGTAGCCCGCGAAGGCGCCGATGACGATCGCATCGACGAGAACGGGCGCTGCCGTCACCGAGAACGCGGCGGCCAAAGGGACGAGCGCATGCGCCGCGTCCTTCGCCGTGAGCGGACGTGCGGCCGCGGCGATGAAGGCGAGCCAGGCGAGCGGCGGCAGCAGCGTCGCCGTGACCGGCTGGAGCGGGCGCAGGGGTACGAGCCCATAATGCTGGACGAGCGCGACCACCGTCGCCTGCGAGGCGCCGGCGGCGACGAGCGCGAGGAGGAGCGGCGTGCCCTCCCTCCGAATCAGAGCCCGGGCGAGCAGGAAGGCCAGCACGAGGGCGGCGACGAGGGGAACGGGGAGGAGGAGCATCGGGCCAGGACGGAATCGAGACGGAATCGGGACGGGACCGCGCGATCCTAGACCGCGAACCGGTTCGCGGACGACCTAGAACCGGATCTCGGACGCCATGTGGGTGCGTCAGAGGCAGGAAGGAGGCCTCGCAACGTCACCACGAGGTACACCCGTGACCCGCTCCCCCCTCCTCCTCGCCGCCCTCGGCGCCACCTTCGCCGTCCATGGCGCTTTCGCCTCCGAGCCTACGATCGGAACCGCGTCCTTCACCGCTCCCGCCCCGCATCATGGCGCCGACCTCTCGGGCGACGTCTTCTACCCCGCGGGCGATGGCGGCGACGTCGCGCGCGTGGCGGAGAACGTCGTCTTCCACGGCTTCGACGCCCGCCTCGGCGCCTCGCCGGCCGAGGGGCGCCACCCGGTCGTGCTCCTCTCCCACGGCATCGGCGGGCACGTGCGCTCCCTCGCCTGGCTCGCGGCGGGCCTCGCGGAACGCGGCGCGATCGTCGTCGGCGTGGGCCATCCCGGCAGCACGTTCGGCGATTTCGAGCACGAACGCGCCCTCGACCACTGGACGCGCGCGCAGGACCTCTCGGCGGCCCTCGACGCGCTCCTCGCGCACGAGACCTTCGGCCCGCACGTCGATTCGGCGCGGATCTTCGCGGCGGGCTTCTCCTTCGGCGGCTTCACGGCGCTCTCGCTCGGCGGGCTGCGCGGCGATCTCGCGGCCTACACCGCCTTCTGCGCGAACGCGGCACCGCACGTCGCCCATTGCCGCGAGCTGCGCGAGGCCGGCATCGACCTCACGGCGCGAGCGGCGGCGGAGTGGGACGCGTCCTACGCCGATCCGCGCGTCGTCGGGGTGGCGGCGATCGATCCCGGCTTCCACGCGGGGCTCACCGCGGTCCACGCGGCCGACCTGCCGGAGAATGTCGTCCTGATCGGGCTCGGGGACGAGGGCGAGAGGCTCGTCGCCACCGACTTCACGCCCGGCGGCAGCGGCTTCTCGGCGGCCGTGCCGCAGGCGCGCGTCCACATGATCGCGCCCGCGAACCATTTCTCGGCGCTGCCGCTCTGTAAGCCGGAGGGCGCCGCGCTCCTCGCCGAGGAGGGCGACGACCCGGTCTGCACGGACCCGCCCGGCACCGATCGCGCCGCCGTGCACGCCGCGATCATCGAAGCGATCGCGACGGGATTCATGCTCGATGAGTCCCGGCCGGCCATGCCCTGAGCGGAACGCTCGCGCTCCTGCTCTGCGGCGGGAGGCCTGGACGAACCGCCGCACCTCCTCCATGTGAAGGCTCCCAGATCCCCCGAACGCCCCTCGGAGCCCGCATGAGACCCGCCGCGCACGCCCATCCGGCGCCGCCGCCCGCCGGCGCGGACGATTTCGTCATCCGCGTCGAGGGCCTGGAAAAGACCTATGCCTCGGGCTTCAAGGCCCTCGAAACCGTGGACCTCGCCATCCGCCGCGGCGAGATCTTCGCGCTCCTGGGCGAGAACGGCGCCGGCAAGTCGACGCTCATCGGCGCGATCTGCGGCCTCGTTCGCCCGAGCGGCGGGCGCATCCTCGTCGACGGCCACGACGCCGTCGCCGACTACCGCGCCGTGCGCGCCAAGATCGGCCTCGTGCCGCAGGAGTTGCACGTCGATTCCTTCGAGCGGGTGATGGACACCGTCGCCTTCTCCCGCGGGCTCTTCGGCAAGCCGCGCGATCCCGCCTTCATCGAGGGCATCCTGCGCGAGCTGTCGCTGTGGGAGAAGCGCAACGACAAGATCATCGCGCTCTCGGGCGGCATGAAGCGGCGGCTGCTCATCGCCAAGGCGCTCGCCCACGAGCCGACGATCCTCTTCCTCGACGAGCCCAGCGCCGGCGTCGACGTCGAGCTGCGCCGCGAGATGTGGCAGATGGTGCACCGCCTGCGCGCGCGCGGCGTCACCATCATCCTGACGACGCACTACATCGAGGAGGCCGAGGAGATGGCCGACCGGGTGGGCGTCATCAACAAGGGCGAGATCCTCCTCGTGGAGGAGAAGACGACGCTCATGCGCAAGCTCGGCCGGCGCGAGCTGACGCTGCACCTGCGCGAGCCCCTCGCCGCCCTGCCGGACGGCGTCGCCGGGCCGGCGCTGACCCTCGCCGAGGACGGGCGCTCGCTCACCTACGTCTTCGATTCCCAGAGCGAGGACACCGGCATCGCCGGCCTCCTGCGCAGCCTCGCCGAAGCCGGCATCGAGGTGCGCGACCTCGCCACCTCCGAGAGCTCGCTCGAGGAGATCTTCGTCTCGCTCGTGAGAGGGCGCCCGCAATGAACCTCAACGCCATCCGCGCCATCTACCTGTTCGAGATGAACCGTTTCCGGCGCACGATCATGCAGAGCGTCGCCGCGCCCGTGCTCTCGACCTCGCTCTATTTCATTGTCTTCGGCTCGGCCATCGGCTCGCGCATCGACACGGTGGAGGGCATCGCCTACGGCGCCTTCATCGTGCCGGGGCTGATCATGCTCACCGTGATCACCGAGAGCCTGACCAACGCCTCCTTCGGCATCTACCTGCCGAAGTTCCAGGGCACGATCTACGAGCTGCTCTCCGCGCCCGTCTCGGCGGTGGAGACCGTCATCGGCTACGTGGGCGCGGCGGCGACGAAATCCTTCCTGATCGGCTGCCTCATCCTGGCGACGGCGAGGATCTTCGTCGACTACACCATCCTGCATCCGCTGTTCACGGCGGCCTTCCTGATCCTGACGTGCACGGCGTTCAGCCTGTTCGGCTTCATCATCGGCATCTGGGCGGACTCGTTCCAGCGCCTGCAGTTGATCCCGCTCATGGTGGTGACGCCCCTCGCCTTCCTGGGCGGCACGTTCTACTCCATCACCATGCTGCCCGAGCCGTGGGACACGGTGGCTCTGTTCAACCCGGTCCTCTACCTCGTCAGCGGCTTCCGCTGGAGCTTCTACGGCGTCGCCGACGTGGCCCCTCTGATCAGCCTCGCCATGACGGGCGTGTTCATGCTGATCTGCCTCGGCGTGGTCGCCTGGATCTTCCGGACCGGCTGGCGGCTGAAGAGCTGAGGGACGCCCGCGGATCGCCCGGGACGTCCCGCTTTCGCCTCAAGCGGTCTTCTCGAACAGCTCCCGCCCGATCAGCATGCGGCGAATTTCGCTCGTGCCGGCGCCGATCTCGTAGAGCTTGGCGTCGCGCAAAAGGCGGCCCGTCGGGTAGTCGTTGATGTAGCCGTTGCCGCCCAGCAGCTGGATCGCGTCGAGCGCCATCTGCGTCGCGAGCTCGGCCGCGTAGAGGATGGCGCCGGCGGCGTCCTCGCGCGTGGTGCGGCCGCGGTCGCAGGCCTTGGCGACGGCGTAGACGTAGGCCTTGGCCGCGTTCATGCGCACGTACATGTCGGCGATCTTGCCCTGGACGAGCTGGAACGTGCCGATGGGCTGGCCGAACTGCTTCCTTTCGTGGACGTAGGGCATCACCACGTCCATGGCCGCCTGCATGATGCCCAGCGGCCCCGCCGCGAGCACCGCGCGCTCGTAGTCGAGCCCGGACATCAAGACATTTACGCCCTTGCCGACGGCGCCGAGCACGTTCTCCTCGGGCACCTCGCAATCCTCGAAGACGAGCTCGCAGGTGTCGGAGCCGCGCATGCCGAGCTTGTCGAGCTTCTGGTGCGTGGAGAAGCCCTTCATGCCCTTCTCGATGAGGAAGGCGGTGATGCCGCGCGGGCCCGCGTCCGGATCGGTCTTGGCGTAGACGACGAGCGTCTCGGCGATGGGGCCGTTGGTGATCCACATCTTCGTGCCGTTGAGCACGAAGCGATCGCCCTTCTTGTCGGCGCGGGTGCGCATGGAGACGACGTCCGAGCCCGAGCCGGGCTCGGACATGGCCAGCGCGCCGACATGCTCGCCCGACATCAGCTTGGGGAGATACTTCTGCTTCTGCGCGGCATTGCCGTTGCGGCCGATCTGGTTGATGCACAGGTTCGAATGCGCGCCGTAGGACAGACCCACCGAGGCGGAGGCGCGGGAGATCTCCTCCATCGCCACCACGTGCTCGAGATAGCCGAGCCCGGTGCCGCCGTCCTCCTCCGCGATGGTGATGCCGTGGAGACCGAGCTCGCCCATGGGCACCCACAGGTCGCGCGGGAACTGGTTCGTGCGGTCGATCTCCTCGGCGCGAGGCGCGATCTTCTCCTGGGCGAAGGCCGCGACCGTCTCGCGGATGGCGTCGGCGGTCTCGCCGAGGTCGAAATCGAAGGCGGGGGCGGCGTTGGGGATCATCGGGCGTTCCTCGCGCGTCTGGTCGTTTCCCGCGTTATATCAGGGTGCGGACGCGTGTCACCGGGCCGGTGGTCGCGCGGCATCCGCGCCGCGCAGCGGAGGCGATCATGTCGGACACGCCCAACCGGTGGCCCTGGCCGCCGATCGTCTATCTCGCGACCATCGTCGCGGGCTTTCTCGTCGAGCGCCACCTCGTGCCGACGAGCCATGGCGGCGGGCTCGCGCTGGGCGTGCTCGGCATCGTCGCGATCGCCGCGGGGCTCGGGCTCGATCTGTGGACCGCCTGGACCTTCTCGCGGGCGCGCACCACGATCATGCCCCATCGCGGCGCGAAGGCGCTCGTCACCTGGGGGCCGTTCCGCTTCTCGCGCAACCCGATCTACGTCGGCAACACGCTGCTGACGATCGGGCTCGGCCTCGTCTTCGACAATCTCTGGCTCATGGCGCTGGCCTTCCTCGCCGCCTTCGCCGTCCAGAAGCTCGCCATCGAGCGCGAGGAGGCGCATCTCGCACGGCGCTTCGGCGCGGAATGGGACGCCTACGCCGCGCGGGTGCGGCGCTGGATCTGAGATCCGCGCGCCCGTTCGTTGACGCGCGTGCCCCGGTGCCGTAACCGCGCCTCTCCGGCCCACGCACCGGGACACGAGGAGAGCGCGATGACCAAAGCCCAGATCGCCG
Source organism: Salinarimonas ramus (assembly GCF_014645695.1). Taxonomy (GTDB): domain Bacteria; phylum Pseudomonadota; class Alphaproteobacteria; order Rhizobiales; family Beijerinckiaceae; genus Salinarimonas; species Salinarimonas ramus. The sequence goes on from NZ_BMMF01000001.1 coordinate 39,469, forward strand.
CCGCCCTGGAGGCGATCGTCAAGCAGCAGCTCGACGATTGCGAGCGCGCGATCAAGGCCGGCCAGCGCACGATCGCGCTCAACGAGCTCGCCGACGCCATGGCCCAGCTCAAGCAGCTGGCCAAGATCGTCAAGAAGTCCTGATACGTCGTATCCGGTTTAGCTTAGCCCACTAAGTTCTTCTGTTTACGGAGTTTTCGGACTCTCCCGGTAAGCGTCGCGGCAGCGCAGCAACCGCGGAACGTCCATGTTCGTCTCCCCCCGACGCAGCAATCCGACCATCGCGTCGGAGGCCATCGCACTGACGCGCCGCTGGCGTGCGGCGGCGGGACCGCGCCGGGAGGTTCCGCTCTACGAGGACCTCGTCCTCGGCGAGCTCGGCCCCATGGCGGAGCGCTGCGGCGTGCTCGCCCGCAAGGCCGAGGGCTGGGCCTTCATGTTCGCCGGCGAGCGCATCGAGGCTTGGATCGGCCGCACCGTGCGTTCGACGCTCCTCGACGAGCTTCCCACGCACGCCCGCCGTGCGATCGCGGAGGCGGCGGACCGCGCCCTCGCCACCGGCACGCCCGCCGCAGGCGTCGCCAATCGCATCCTCGACGGATCGGTGCTCACGGTCGACCTGACGGTGCTGCCCCTCGCCAGCCGCTGGTCGAGCGAGCCGTGGGTCCTCGTCCATGCGGCGCCGCGCCGGGAGACGATCTCCCTCGTCGAGGCGATCGTGCGCGCCACCGACGACGCGCTCATCGGGCTCTCGGCCCTGCGCGGCGCGGACGGCGCGGTGTTCGACTTCCAGATCGTGACGGCGAACGAAGGCGCCGCGCGTCTCCTCGGGCGCTCGCGCGAGAGCCTCGCCTTCGGGCGGCTCGGCGAGGCGGTGGAGCCGCTCGCGCCCGACATCGTCTCGCGCCTGGCGGGCGTGCTGGAGAGCGGCGAGCGGATCAGCTTCGAGATCGACCTGCCGCTGACCGGGCGCATCGTCCCGGTGCGCGTCAACGCCGCCGCCTTCGGCGACCTGCTCTCGCTCGGCATCACGGACATCAGCGTCTTTCGCGATCGCGAGGCGCGCTTTCGGCTCCTCTACGAGGACAATCCCGCGCCGGTCTGGGTCTACGACGTCGAGACGCTGCGCTTTCTCGAGGTCAACCGCGCCGCCTGCGACCTCTACGGCTACGACCGCGACACCTTCCTCGGCCTCACCGTCCTCGACATCCGCCCGCAGAGCGAGCGCGCCCGCGCCGCCGAGATCGCCCGCACCGTCTGCGGTTCCTATGCCGCGAGCGAGCCTTTCCGGCACCTGCGCGCCGACGGCAGCGAGATCGCGGTCCTCAGCTACGCGCGCTCCATCGAGATGGGCGGCTCGCGGGCCGTCGTTGTGCTCGGCGTCGACGTCACCGAGCGCGAGCGGGCGGAGGCGAAGATCGCCCACATGGCGCTCCACGACGCGCTGACCGATCTGCCCAACCGCGTCCTCTTCCGCGAGCGGGTGGACGAGGCGCTCTCGCGCCTGCGGCGCGCGGGCGACGGCGTCGCGGTCCTATGCCTCGACCTCGATCACTTCAAGGCGGTGAACGACACGCTCGGCCATCCCGTGGGCGACAAGCTCCTCACCCAGGTCGCCGCGCGCCTCACGGCGAACGTGCGCGAGGCCGACATGGTGGCGCGGCTCTCGGGCGACGAGTTCGCCATCGTCGCCCGAGACGCCTGCGCGCCGCAGGCGCTCGACGCGCTCGCCCAGCGCCTCGTCGCCGCCCTCGACGAGCCCTTCGAGATCGACGGCCACCAGGTGGTCATCGGCCTCTCGATCGGCATCGCGATCGCTCCCGCGGACGGGGCCGACGCGGATACGCTGATCAAGAACGCCGACATCGCGCTCTATCGCGCCAAGGCCGAGGGACGGCGGGGCTACCGCTTCTTCGAGGCGAGCATGGATGCGCGGCTGCAGGCGCGGCGGCTGCTCGAGCTCGATCTGCGCGAGGCGGTGCGCCGCGGCGAGCTCGTGCTCCACTACCAGCCGCAGATGGACACCGAGCACGACCGCATCACCGGCTTCGAGGCGCTGCTGCGCTGGCAGCATCCCACGCGCGGCCTGGTTCCGCCCGCCGACTTCATCCCCGTCGCCGAGGAGACCGGGCTCATCGTTCCCATCGGCGAATGGGTGGTGCGTCGCGCCTGCGCCGACGCCACGGCCTGGCGCGAGCCCTACCGCGTGGCGGTGAACCTCTCCCCCGCCCAGTTCAAGAGCAAGGCGCTCGTCGCGAGCATCGTGCACGCGCTCGCCGACACGCGGCTTCCGGCGCAACGGCTCGAGCTCGAGATCACCGAGAGCGTGCTCCTCGCCGAGACCGAGGGCAACCTCGCGACGCTCCACGCGCTCAAGCAGCTCGGCGTGAAGATCTCGCTCGACGATTTCGGGACGGGCTACTCCTCGCTCTCCTACCTGCGCTCGTTCCCGTTCGACAAGATCAAGATCGACCGCTCCTTCGTGCGCGAGCTCTCCGAGCGCGAAGATTCGGCCGCCATCATCCGCGCCATCGCCGGGCTCGGGCAGAGCCTCGGCATGGCGACGATGGCGGAGGGTGTCGAGACGCGCGAGCAGCTCGAGCGGCTGCGCACGCTCGGCCTCACCGAGGTCCAGGGCTACCTGCTCTCACCGCCGCGGCCGGCCGACGCCTTCCCCGAGATCGCTCCGCGGATCACCTCGGCCGAGCGCGACGCGGCCGACGCGGCCTGAGGGCGCGTCGCCTCAGCGCCGGGAGACGCGCCCGAGCGCGAGCCCGATCCCGGCGGCGATCGCCGCGGCCACGACCGCCGTGCCGATGCGCGCCTCCGGCCCGGGCACCCGCATGGCGGACCCCTTCGCCTGCTTGCCGAACGAGCCGCGGGTGCGATGCAGCGCGCGGGAGGCCGGCTGGTAGAGATTGCCCTCCGGGGGGATCTGCCGGCGATCGGGGCCTTCGCGCATCTGCCCCTCGACGGCGTTGGCGCCGAGGTAGCGATCCGCGAGGGAGGGGGCGAGCGCGTTGCCGATGATCGCCGCCGCGGTGACGCCGCCGAGCCACCAGGCGCGCTCGGGCGAGCGGATCGCGTGCACGATGGCGTCGGCCGCGGCCTCCGGCTCGTAGATCGGGCCGGACGGCTTGGGCGGATGACCGATGCGGGCGCGCGCCCAGTCGAACTGGGGCGTGTTGACGCCGGGCAGGTGGACCTCGGTGACGGCGATGTCCATGTCGTCGTGCCGCAGCTCCGTGCGCAGCGAATCGGAGAAGCCGACGATGGCGTGCTTCGCCCCGCAATAGGCGCTCTGCAGCGGGATGCCGCGATAGGCGAGCGCCGAGCCCACCTGCACGATGATGCCGCGCCCGCGCGGACGCATGCTGCGCAAGGCCGCGAGCGTGCCGTGCACGACGCCGAGATAGGTCACCTCCGTCACCCGGCGGTATTCGTCCGGCAGCATCTGGTGGACCGGGGAGAACACGGTCACCATGGCGTCGTTGATCCACACGTCGAGCGCGCCGAAGCGCGACTCGAGCGCGCCGGCGGCGGCGAAGACCGCGTCCGCGTCGGCGACGTCGCAGGGCAGCACCATCGCCTGACCGCCGCGGGCATTCACCTCGCGGGCGACGTCCTCGAGCGCTTCTTCGCTGCGGGCGAGGAGGCCGATCCGCGCACCCTCGTGGGCGAGGCGCAGCGCGATCGCCCGCCCGACCCCGGCGGACGCCCCCGTCAGCATCAGCACCCGTCCCCGGAGATCCTTCAAGCCGCCGCGCATCCGCGCCTCCCTCGTCGTCGATTTCGGGAGCGGCGCCATCGTGCCGCCCCATCGGCCTCGACAATGAGCCTGGCCGCGCGGTCGTTCCCAGGCGGCTTTCTCCTCACCCGCCGGAGACGCGCGCGATGGCGTACTCATCGTTTTGATCTTTTTAAATGACGCTGTGACACGCTGTGTTACAGTCGTGATTCCCACACCTTCTTTCGTAGCGTTGCGCCGCGTGATCCCTGCCCCTACGTGAAGACGATGAAAAAGAACGATAAAATGAACGACGAACCGCGCAAGCAATTCGGTGCTCTCCCCTTCCGCGTCGACGACGAGGGGCGGATCGAGGTCATGCTCGTGACGTCCCGCGAGACGCGTCGCTGGGTCATCCCCAAGGGTTGGCCGATCCGCAAGCTACGTCCGGACGAGACGGCTGCGCGCGAAGCCTACGAGGAGGCAGGTCTCGCCGGCGACATCTCGCGCGATCCCTACGGCGTCTTCACCTACGACAAGCGTCTCAAGTCGCGCAGCTTCGTTCCGTGCACCGTCGACGTCTTCCTGATGCGTGTGGAAAAGGAGCAGAAGCGCTGGCCGGAGCGCGACGAGCGCGAGCGGCGCTGGTTCGATCCGCAGACCGCGGCCGAGCTCGTGGACGAGCCGGAGCTCTCCGATCTCATCGCCGAGCTGCCCGAGCGGCTCGCCGCCCGCACGGGGCGGCTCGCCAAGGCGGTTTCCGGGCGCGGCTGACGGCGCGGCGTCGCCCGCGCCCGATCCGCACACCCCCGGAAACCGCGCCGGCGGCACCCGTTCTCCAGTCATACACGAACACGGAGAACAACCATGCTCGACAAGACCACACGCCTTCTCGCGACGCTCGCCTTCGCCGCCACGCTCGGCCTCGCCGCGACGTCCGCGCATGCCATCACCAACACGCAGGACACGACCTACGACCGGCCGCAGCAGGACCGGGAGTTCTACTCGATCTTCCGCGGCGGCTGAGCCGGTTCGCCGTCGATCCAGGTCGCGATCGTGCGCAGATCCGCGTCGAGCGCGACGAGATCGGCGCGGGCGCCTTTCACAAGGCGCCCGCGTCCCGCGAGACCGACGATGCGCGCCGGGACCGCCGACGCCATCGCGAGCGCATCGCCGAGCGACGCCCCCATCATGTTGACGGCGTTGCGCACCACCTCGTCCATGCCGAGATGCGCGCCGGCGAGCGTCCCGTCCCGTGCGGTGAGCCGCCCGCCTTCGAGGGCTATCGCCCTCCCCTGCAGGACGAAGCCTCCCTCCTCCGATCCCACCGACGGCATCGCATCCGTGACGAGCGCGAGACGGCGCGGCCCGAGCACGCGATAGGCGAGGCGCAGGTTCGCCTCGTGCACATGGAGGCCGTCGGCGATGATGCCGGCGCACAGCCGCGCGTCGTCCAGCACCGCGCCGACGATGCCTGGCTCCCGCGGCCCGATCTGCGACATCGCGTTGAAGAGGTGCGTGGCGCCGATCGCCCCCTCCTCTACCGCCCGCGCGACGCACGCCGCATCCGCCTGCGAATGCCCGATGAAGACCCGCACGCCCGACTCGGCGAAGCGGCGGATCGTGCCCGCGGGCACGCGTTCCGGCGCGAGCGTCAGGATCGTGGGCGCGACCGCGGCGAGCCGGGCGAGGCGCCGGAAATCGGCCTCGTCGGGGATGCGAAGCACGTCGAGGCGATGCACGCCGCGCCGCTCCGGCGCGAGGAAGGGCCCTTCGACATGGAAGCCGGCGACGCCCCGCACCGCGGCGATGTCGGCCGCCGCCTCGACGAGCGCGTCGAGCACACTCGGCCCGTCGCTGATCAGCGTGAGCATGAGCCCCGTCGACCCGTGGGCGCGATGCGCCGTGACGATCGCGACCGCGCCCTCCGGCGTCGGCGCGTCGTTGAGGAGGACGCCCCCTCCCCCGTTCACCTGGAGATCGACGAAGCCGGGCGCGAGCAGCGCATCCTCCGGGAGGTGCGTGCCCGGCATCGCGGCGACATCCGCCTCCGGCACGACCGCGAGCACGCGCCCGGCCTCGATCACGACGGCGGCTGCCTCGTGGAAGGCGTCGCCGTCGAACAGGCGCGAGGCCCTGACGGCCCATCGGTCGGGGCCGGATCTCGCCGTCTCGGGCGCGCTCATCGGGTCTCTCCGGCTTGTGCCGCGCGGCGATGCCTGCGACCTTTCCGCTGGCGATGACCGCGCGCTGCGACTAGACCAATATAGGACCACATGCTGCGGCCTCACAAGCCGCGAGGAGGCGCGATGGACGTTCTGGTGATCGAGGGCGGCCGGCGGCTGGACGGCGCGGTGGCGATCGCCGGCGCCAAGAACGCCGCGCTCCCGCAGATCGCGGCCTCGCTCCTCTCCGAGGCGCCGCTGACGCTGTGCGGCCTGCCGAAGGTGACGGACGTGGCCACCATGCTCGGCCTCGCCGAGACCTACGGCGTCGTCGTCGAGCGTATCGGCCCGCACGAGGCGATCCTCGGCGCGGCCCGCGCCGGCAATGCGGAGGCGCCCTACGACAGCGTGCGGCGCATGCGCGCCTCCGTCCTGGTGCTCGGCCCGCTGCTGGCCCGCTTCGGCGAGGCGCGCGTCTCGCTGCCCGGCGGCTGCGCCATCGGGGCGCGGCCGGTAGACCTTCATCTGAAGGCCCTCGCCGCGCTGGGCGCGACGCTCGACGTCGAGGCCGGCATCATCGTCGCGCAGGTGCCGGCGGGCGGCCTCGTCGGCGGACGCATCGTGCTCGCAAGCCCGTCCGTCGGCGCCACCGAGACGGCGATGATGGCGGCCACACGCGCCCGCGGCGAGACCGAGATCCTCAACGCCGCCCGCGATCCCGAGGTACAGGACCTCGCCGAGTGCCTCTGCGCCATGGGGGCGACCATCGAGGGCGCGGGCACCCACCGCATCCGCGTCGCGGGCCCCACGACCTGGCGTCCCGCCCGCCACGAGATCGTGCCGGACCGCATCGAGGCCGGCACCTACGCCATCGCCGCCGCGATCACCGGCGGGCGGCTCGAGCTGTCGGGCGCGCGCCTCGAGCATCTCGCCATCGTCGGCGAGGTGCTGGAGAGCATGGGCGTGCGGCTGTTTCCCACCGATCGGGGTCTCATGGTCGACGGGACGGGGCGGCTCCACGGCGTCGACATCGCCACCGAGCCCTACCCAGGCTTTCCCACGGACCTGCAGGCCCAGTACATGGCGCTCGCGAGCATCGCGGAGGGCGCCGCGCTCGTGCGCGAGACGGTGTTCGAGAACCGCTTCATGCATGTGCCCGAGCTTGCGCGGCTGGGCGCGGACATCCGCCTCGAGGGCACCTCGGCGCTGGTACGCGGCGGGCGGCGCCTTCGCGGCGCGCCGGTGATGGCCACCGACCTGCGCGCCTCCGTCTGCCTCGTGCTCGCGGGCCTCGCGGCGGAGGGGACGACGATCGTGAACCGCGTCTACCATCTCGACCGCGGCTACGAGGAGCTCGACCGCAAGCTCGTGCGCTGCGGCGCCGCGATCTCGCGCGAGACACGCTGAAAAGGGGGAGGACATCCGGATGAGGCGCTCCGAGATCAACGCCATCCTGCGCCGGGCGGACGATTTCATCCGCTCCTTCGGCTTGGCGCTGCCGCCCTTCGCGCACTGGGAGCCCGCGCGTTTCGAGGCGGAGCGCGACCGCATCGCGGGGATCGTCGACGCACGGCTGGGATGGGACGTCACCGATTACGGGCGCGGCGACTTCTCGAAGATCGGGCTCGTCCTGTTCACGATGCGCAACGGCAAGGCCGACGATCTCGCCCGCGGGCGCGGCATGCTCTACGCAGAGAAGGCGATGATCGTCGGGCGCGACCAGCTCGGGCCGATGCATCGCCACGACGTCAAGGCCGAGGACATCATCGTGCGCGGCGCCCGCGACGGCGCGCGGCTCGCCCTGAAGCTCTTCGCGCCGGCGCCCGACGGGAGCATCGACCGGACTGCCCGCGTGCGGGTTCCCTGCGACGGGCTGGTCCGCGAGGTCGAGCCGGGCGGGGTGATCACGCTGTCCCCCGGCGAGAGCATCACCTTGATGCCCGGCGTCTGGCACGCCTTCTGGGGAGAGGGCGGCGACGTCCTCGTGGGCGAGGTCTCCACGGTCAACGACGACGAGACCGACAACGTCTTCGAGGACCCGCTGCCGCGCTTCCCCACGATCGAGGAGGACGAGGCGCCCTGGCGGCTCCTGGTGGGCGACTATGCGCGGCTCGCCGAATTCGCCTGAGGCACGCCGCCGCGGGCCCTCCCGCGCTGTGGAGAACGGGGATTGCGCGGGCGGCGTCGCGGGGGCGGCGCCCCTGCCCTTCCGTGCCGTTCCCTCGCCACGATCGCTGCTCTAGGGTGGCCCGGTAGAGGAAAACGATTCGGGAACACGGGACCATGGCCCAAGGTACGGCGCTCGTCGCACGGCTCGACGAGCCGGACCGCGAATTTCGCCTCGCGCCCTCCAACGTCGAGGCGGAGCAGGCGCTGATCGGCGCGATCCTCGTCAACAACGAGGCCTATTACCGCGTCTCCGACTTCCTGCTGCCGGAGCATTTCCACGAGGAGCTGCACCGGCGCATCTACGAGGTCACGGCGAGCCTGATCAAGGCGGGCAAGGTCGCGACGCCGATCACCCTCAAGACCTATCTCGGCGACGCCGATCTCGGTGGGCTCACCGTCTCGCAATACCTCGCGCGCCTCGCGGCGGAGGCGACGACGATCATCAACGCGCTCGATTACGGGCGCACCATCTACGATCTCGCCACCCGCCGCCAGCTGATCACCATCGGCGAGGACATGGTCAACACGGCCTTCGACGCGCCGGTGGAGAGCTCTCCCCGCGAGCAGATCGAGGAGGCCGAGCGCAAGCTCTTCGCGCTCGCCGAGACCGGGCGCTACGACGGCGGCTTCCAGCGCTTCACCGACGCGCTGACGGCCGCCATCGACATGGCGGCGAAGGCCTACCAGCGCGAGGGCAAGCTCTCGGGCATCTCGACGGGGCTCGTCGACCTCGACCGGATGATGGGCGGCCTGCAGGGCTCGGACCTGATCATCCTCGCGGGCCGCCCCGCCATGGGCAAAACCTCGCTCGTGACCAATATCGGCTTCAACGTCGCCAAGGCCTACCGTGCCGAGAAGCGTCAGGACGGGACGCTCGAGACCGTCAACGGGGGCATCGTCGGCTTCTTCTCGCTGGAGATGTCGGCCGAGCAGCTCGCCACCCGCATCATCGCCGAGCAATCGGGCGTGCCCTCCTACAAGATCCGCCGCGGCGACATCCGCGAGGACGAGTTCTACAAGATCACCGACGCCGCCCGCGAGATGCAGTCGATGCCCTTCTACATCGACCAGACCGGCGGCATCTCCATCGCCCAGCTCACCGCCCGAGCGCGCCGCCTGAAGCGCCAGCGCGGGCTCGACATGCTGATCGTCGACTACCTGCAGCTGCTCTCCGGCTCCGGCAAGCGCGGCGAGAACCGCGTGCAGGAGCTCACCGAGATCACGACGGGGCTGAAGGCGCTGGCGAAGGAGCTGGCGGTGCCGATCATCGCGCTCTCGCAGCTCTCCCGCCAGGTGGAATCCCGCGACGACAAGCGCCCGCAGCTCTCGGACCTGCGCGAATCGGGCTCGATCGAGCAGGACGCCGACGTGGTGATGTTCGTCTATCGCGACGAGTACTATCTCAAGATGAAGGAGCCGAAGCCCGGCACGGAAGAGCACTTCAAGTGGCAGTCGGAGATGGACGCCGCGCACGGCAAGGCCGAGGTGATCATCGGCAAGCAGCGCCACGGCCCGACCGGCACCGTGCAGCTCTCCTTCCAGGCCGACATCACCCGCTTCGGCAACCTCGCCGACGAGGACAAGCTGCCCGAGCGGATGGGCGATTGAGGAGGCGATCGAGGAGCGCATGAGCCCGAACGACGAGCCGGCCGAGCACGAGCCCGGCGCCGACGCCGCCACGCTGACGATCGACCTCGACGCGCTCGGGGCGAACTGGCGGCGCCTGCGCGACGCCTCGCGGGACGCGGCCTGCGCCGCCGTGGTCAAGGCGAACGCCTACGGCACGGGCCTCGAACGCGCCGTTCCGGCGCTGGCGAAGGCGGGCTGCCGGACCTTCTTCGTCGCGCAGGTCTCGGAGGGACGTCGCCTGCGCCACGTCGCGCGGGACGCCGAGGTCTACGTTCTCGACGGCCTCGCGCCCGGGGGCGCGGGGGAGCTGATCGCGGCGAACCTGCGGCCCGTCCTGAACTCGGCCGAGGAGGTGCGCGAGTGGGTCGCGGCCTGCGGCGGCGCGGGGCTGCCCGCGGCTCTGCACGTCGACACCGGCATGAACCGCCTCGGGCTCCCCGCCGACGAGGCGCTGCGGCTGAAGGCAGAGGGCGCCTTCGACGGGCTCGGCGAGGCGCTCCTGATGACGCATCTCGTCAGCGCGGAGGACCCGGCGGCGCCGATCAACGCCCGCCAGGCGGACGCCTTCCGCGCGCTGGCGCAGGCCTTCGCGGGCTGGCGCACGTCCTTCGCCAATTCCTCGGGCGGCTTCCTTCCGGACGCGCCGCCCTGCGACCTCGCCCGGCCGGGCTACAGCCTCTACGGCGGCAACCCGACGCCCGGGCGCGAGAACCCGATGCGGCCCGTGGTGCGGCTCGAGGCCGTGATCCTGCAGGTGCGCGACGTCCCCGCCGGCGCCACCGCCGGCTACGGATCGCACTGGACCGCGCCCGGCCCGCGCCGGCTCGCGACGATCGCGCTCGGCTACGCAGACGGCTATCCGCGCGCCGCCGGCGGCACGGACGCGAAGACCCGCGCGGGCGTGCCCGCCGGCGTCGCGCTGGTCGGCGGCGTGCGCTGCCCGTTCTCGGGCGTGCTGTCGATGGACCTCACCATCCTCGACGTCACCGACGCGCCGGCCGAGGCGGCCGTGCGCGGCGGGAGAGCGGTGATGATCGGCGACGGGCTCGAGATCGACGAGGTGGGGATGCGCGCCGGCACGATCGGCTACGAGATCCTCACCGGGCTCGGCCCGCGCTATCGCCGCGTGTACGTCGGCGACGGCGCGGGAACGGGCGCGGGGACCGGCTCGGGAACGGGCGCAGGCGGGGGCGGCTGAGGCATGGCCAAGCGCAACGCGGTCTTCATCTGCCAGAATTGCGGCGCGGTCTACAATCGCTGGAAGGGCAAGTGCGAGGCCTGCGGCGAGTGGAATTCCGTCGTCGAGGAGACGAGCGACGCCACGCCCATGGCCGGGCCCGCGGCGACGCGGCTCTCCCGCAAGGGCCGCGTCTTTCCCATGGAAGGGCTCGCCGGCTCCTCCAAGGAGCCGCCGCGCACGCCCGCGCAGATCGGCGAGCTCGACCGCGTCACCGGCGGCGGCTTCGTCAAGGGCTCCGTCATCCTCATCGGCGGCGATCCCGGCATCGGCAAGTCGACGCTCCTGATGCAGGCCTCCGCGGCTCTGGCCAAGGCCGGCGAGCGGGTCGCCTACATCTCGGGCGAGGAGGCGGTGGGCCAGGTGCGGCTTCGCGCCGAGCGGCTGGGCCTCGCCGACGCGCCCGTCGAGCTCGCGGCGCAGACGAACGTCGAGGACATCGTCGCCACGCTCTCGCAGGGGCGCACGCCTGCGCTCGCCGTGATCGATTCGATCCAGACGATGTGGACGGAGGCGGTCGATTCGGCGCCCGGCACCGTCACCCAGGTGCGCGCGTCGGCACAGGCGCTCATCCGATTCGCCAAGACGACGGGTACCGCCGTCATCCTCGTCGGCCACGTCACCAAGGACGGGCAGATCGCAGGTCCGCGCGTCGTCGAGCACATGGTCGACGCGGTCATCTCCTTCGAAGGCGACAACGCGCATCATTTCCGCATCATGCGCGCGGTGAAGAACCGCTTCGGCCCCACCGACGAGATCGGCGTCTTCGAGATGACGGGCAAGGGGCTGGCCGAGGTCGGCAACCCCTCCGCCCTGTTCCTGGAGGGGCGCGACGTGGCGGCGCCCGGCACCGCCGTCTTCGCCGGCATGGAGGGCACGCGCCCGCTCCTCGTCGAGGTCCAGGCGCTGGTCGCGCCCTCCTCGCTCGGCACGCCGCGGCGCGCCGTCGTCGGCTGGGATCCGGCGCGGCTCTCGATGGTGGTCGCCGTGCTCGAGGCGCATGCCGGCCTCAAGCTCGGCATGCACGACATCTACCTCAACATCGCCGGCGGCCTGAAGATCACCGAGCCGGCGGCAGACCTCGCCGCGGCGGCGGCGCTCGTCTCCTCCCTCTCCGGCGCGCCGCTGCCGGCGGACGCGGTGTTCTTCGGCGAGATCGGGCTCTCCGGCGCCGTGCGGCCCGTGTCGCAGGCGCCGACGCGCATGAAGGAGGCCGCCAAGCTCGGCTTCTCGTCGGCCGTCACGCCCGTGGGGCGCGGCGAGCGCGGGGATGCGAGCGGCCTCGACGCCCGCGAGATCCCCCATATCGGCGACCTCGTCGGGCAGGTCGCCGCCCGCGGCGGGCGGGGACGCCGTGCGGCGGTAGAGCGAGGATGACGGGCGAGAAATCGTCGGCTATACGCTTCGCTCAGGCGTCGCTCGACCGCGCCGTGAAAACGCTTCATTTCGCCCTCAGGCCCGCGAGACCATGCCTGTACCCATCCTCGACCTGGTCGTCATCGGCGTCGTCCTGATTTCGGCCCTCCTCGCCATGGTGCGCGGCTTCACCCGAGAGGTTCTCGCCATCGTCGCCTGGGTGACGGCGGCGGCGGCCGCCTGGTTCCTGCATCCGCTGGCTCTGCCGCTGGCGCAGGACTACATCGCCAACGGCACGATCGCCCTCGTCGCGGCGATCGCGGGCATCTTCGTGATCACGCTGATCATCGTCTCGCTGATCACGGTGAAGGTCTCCGACTTCATCCTCGATTCGCGCATCGGCCCGCTCGACCGCACGATGGGCTTCGTGTTCGGCGCGGCCCGCGGCTTCCTGATCTGCGTCATCGGCTGGGTGTTCTTCGCCTGGCTCGTGCAGGGCCAGATGCCGCTCTGGGCCGAGACCGCCCGCACCCGCGCGCTCCTCCAGTCCACGGGCGATTCGCTCATCGCGATGATGCCCGAGGATCCCGAGGGCGTGCTCCAGCAATTCCGCACGCCGCAGGTCGAGGGCGACCCGGGCGAGCCCGCCGATCCCGCCGCCGCGCCCGACCGCAGCTGAGCGCGCGCCACTGGTCTTCCCGCTCCCGCGCTCCCATCTGGGAGGCGCGGGCGGCGCCGTTTCCACCGTTCCGGTCCGCTCTCTCCCGAGGATCAGACATGCACGACGCACTCCCCTCCGCCAGCCGCGATCTCGATCTCGACGGCGACACGCTGCGCGAGGAGTGCGGCGTGTTCGGCATCTTCGGGCACCCGGACGCCGCCGCCATCACGGCGCTGGGCCTGCACGCGCTCCAGCATCGCGGCCAGGAGGCGGCTGGCATCGTCACCTTCGACGGCGCGCGCTTCCATGCGGAGCGCAAGCTCGGCCTCGTGGGCGATTCGTTCTCGAGCCGCGAGGTGATCGAGCGCCTCACCGGCGCCAACGCGATCGGCCACGTTCGCTATTCCACCACCGGCGAGACGGTGATGCGCAACGTCCAGCCGCTCTTCGCCGAGCTCGACGCCGGCGGCTTCGCGGTGGCGCACAACGGGAACCTGACGAACGGCCTGACGCTGCGCCGCGAGCTGATCCGCGAGGGCGCGATCTGCCAGTCCACGACGGACACCGAGGTGATCCTCCATCTCCTCGCGCGCTCGCGCAAGCCGCGCATCGTCGAGCGTTTCCTCGACGCGATCCGCGCGCTCGAGGGCGCCTTCGCCCTCGTCTGCCTCTCCAACAAGAAGCTCATCGGCGCGCGCGACCCCTACGGCATCCGCCCGCTCGTCATCGGCGAGCTCGACGGGCGCTACATCCTCGCCTCCGAGACCTGCGCGCTCGACATCATCGGCGCGCGCTTCGTGCGCGACGTGGAGAACGGCGAGGTCGTGGTGATCACGGAGGGCGGCATCGAGAGCCTGCGGCCCTTCCCCGCCGTCCCTGAGCGGCCCTGCGTGTTCGAGTACATCTATTTCGCCCGCCCCGATTCCATCGTGAACGGCAAGAGCGTCTACGAGGCGCGCAAGAATCTCGGCGCGCAGCTCGCCGCCGAATCGCCGGCCGAGGTCGACGTCGTCGTCCCCGTGCCCGATTCGGGCGTGCCGGCGGCCATCGGCTACGCCCAGGCCGCTTGCGTGCCCTTCGAGATGGGCATCATCCGCAACCATTACGTCGGGCGCACCTTCATCCAGCCGACGCAGTCCGTGCGCGAGCTCGGCGTGCGCATGAAGCACTCCGCCAATCGCGGCGTGATCGCGGGCAAGCGCATCGTGCTCATCGACGACAGCCTCGTGCGCGGCACGACGTCGGTGAAGATCGTGCGGATGATGCGCGAGGCGGGCGCCAAGGAGGTGCATTTCCGCATCGCGAGCCCGCCGATCAAGCATCCCGACTTCTACGGCATCGACACGCCGGAGCGCGAGAAGCTGCTCGCCGCGACCCACGACCTCGAGGCCATGCGCGCCTATATCGGCGCAGACAGCCTCGCCTTCCTGTCCATCGACGGGCTCTACCGGGCGCTCGGCTTCGCCGGCCGCAATGCCGAGCGGCCGCAATTCACGGACCATTGCTTCACCGGCGAGTATCCGACGGGGCTGACGGATCTCGGCATCGAGACGCCCAAGCGCCTGTCGATCCTCGCCGAAGCCGATTGAGAGCCGGGGGACACGCTCATGGACAAGCCGCTCGAAGGGCGCATCGCCGTCGTCACGGGGGCCTCGCGGGGCATCGGCCGCGCGGCGGCGCTCGAGCTCGCCCGCGCCGGCGCGCACGTCGTCGCCATCGCCCGCACGCAGGGCGGGCTGGAGGAGCTCGACGACGAGATCCGCGCCGTCGGCTCGGCGGCGACGCTCGTGCCCCTCGACCTGAAGGACCTCGACGCCCTCGATCGCCTCGGCGCCGCGCTCTACGAGCGCCACGGCAAGGTGGACGTGCTCCTCGGCAATGCCGGGCTGCTCGGCCAGATCGCGCCCATCAACCAGATCGACCAGCCGACCTGGGACGCGGTCATGACCGTGAACCTCACCGCGAACTGGCGGCTGATCCGCTCCCTCGACCCGCTCCTGCGGGCCTCCGACGCCGGGCGAGCGATCTTCCTCACTTCGGGTGCCGCCCACAAGGCGAAGGCCTATTGGGGCGCCTACGCGGTCTCGAAGGCAGGCCTCGAGGTGATGGTGCGCACCTGGGCCGACGAGACGCGCAACATCACGAAGATCCGCGCCATGCTGGTCAATCCCGGACCGCTGCGCACGCGCATGCGCGCCACCGCCATGCCCGGCGAGGACCCGATGACGCTGCGCACGCCGGAGGACCTCGCGCCGAAGATCCTCACCCTCGCCCTGCCCTCCTGGCAGGAGACGGGTAAGATCTACGACTTCCCCACCGATCGCGTGATCGAGGCGCTGCCGCCCGGCTGAAGCCCCGATCGGTTTGCCTAGCAAGCGAAACGCCCCGCTCTCGGCCGAGAGCGGGGCGTTCTCATGTTCGGAACCGGGGCCGCAGGCGGCCTCAATAGAGGCCGCCGGTGCCCCCGCCGATGGACTGGAGCGCCTCCGGCGGCACGAGCTCGCCGTCGGTCGCGCCGGGGCCGAAGCCCACGACGGCGTAATTGTCCGGCGGCGCGGTGCCGGGCTTGAACGCCTCGAGGATGACGTTCCCCTCCCCCGCGCCGGCGCGCAGCCCGGACGTGGCGTTGACGGGGATCAGCTTGACGCCCGGCGGGACGCGGAAGGGCGTCGCCGGCTCGTCGGCGAGCGCCATCTCCATGAAGTCGCCGAAGATCGGCGCGGCATAGCCGCCGCCGGTGACGCCGCGGCCGAGGGGGCGCGGCTGGTCGAAGCCGATATAGACGCCCACCGCCAGGTCCGGCGAGAAGCCGACGAACCACACGTCCTTGGCGTCGTTCGTGGTGCCGGTCTTGCCCGCGAGCGGCTTGCCGACGCGCTGCAGCGACGTCGCCGTGCCGCGCTCCACCACGCCCTCCATCATGGAGGTGATCTGGTAGGCGGTCAGCGGGTCGAGCACCTGCTCGCGATCGTCGACGAGCTGCGGCTCGTCCTGCCCCTGCCAGGCCTGCGCCTCGCAGCCCAGGCACTCGCGCGTGTCGTGGCGGAAGATGGTCTCGCCCTGACGGTCCTGGATTCGGTCGATGAGCGTCGGGCGGATGCGCTTGCCGCCGTTCACGAACATCGCATAGGCGGTGGTCATGCGAAGCACGGTGGTCTCGCCCGCGCCGAGCGACATGGAGAGCACCGGCAGCATGTCGTCGACGACGCCGAAGCGGCGGGCGTACTCGACGACGAGGGGCATGCCGACGTCCTGCGCCAGGCGCACGGTCATGAGGTTCTTCGAGCGCTCGATGCCGTAGCGCAGGGTCCGCGGGCCCGTGGGCCGGCCGTCGTAGTTCGTCGGCGACCACGCGTCCGTGCCGGCGGCCTGGATCGTGATCGGCTCGTCGAGGACGATGGAGGACGGGGTGTAGCCGTTGTCCAAAGCGGCGGCGTAGACGAAGGGCTTGAACGAGGAGCCGGGCTGGCGCAGCGCCTGGGTCGCGCGGTTGAACTCGCTCTGATCGTAGGAGAAGCCCCCGACCATGGCCTTCACGCGCCCGGTATGCGGGTCCATGGCGACGATGGCGCCGGAGACCTGCGGCACCTGGCGCAGGCGGAAGCCGCCGTCGTCCTGGCGCTCGACGTAGATCACGTCGCCCACGTCCAGCGCACCGTCGACGGACTGCCCGGTCCAGCGCACGCCCTCGGCCGCGAGACGACCAGTGATGCGCGCCTCGTCGATCTCGCCGGAGATCGCGACCTCGGGGCGGATGCCGATGCGGGCCGCGCCGTCGGCGATCTCGAGGACGACCGCGAGCTCCCACGGCTGCACGTCGGCGAGCGGGCGCACGCCCGCCAGCGCCACGCCCCAGTCGGAGGCGGCGGCCAGGTCGAGCTGCTCGACGGCGCCGCGCCAGCCACCACGCTCCTCGTCGTAGCGCACGAGGCCGTCGATGAGCGCCTTGCGCGCCATCGCCTGCATCTGCGGGTCGAGCGTCGTGCGGATGGAGAGGCCGCCCTCGTAGAGCGTCTCGTCGCCGTAGCGCGAGGCGATCTGGCGGCGCGCCTCCTCGACGAAATAGCCGGCGCCGAGCAGGTTCGGCGAGATGCGCCGCGGCGTTACCTCGAGCGGCTGGGCCTTGGCGGCCTGCGCCTCCTCGGCGGTGACGAAGCCGTTGTCGAGCATGCGGTCGATCACCCAGTCCCGGCGGCCGATCGCGGCCTCGCGCTCGCGGAAGGGGTGGTAATTGTTGGGCGCCTTCGGCAGGGCGGCGAGATAGGCCGATTCGGCGAGCGTCAGCTCGTGGACGGACTTGTCGAAATATTCCAGCGCCGCGGCGGCGACGCCGTGCAGGTTGCGGCCCGGCACGATGGTGCCGAGGAAGATCTCGTTGAGGTAGAGCTCGAGGATCTGGTCCTTGGTGAACGCCGCCTCCATCCGCAGCGCGATCAGCGCCTCGCGGATCTTGCGCTCGTAGGTCTGCTCGCTCGACAGCAGGAAGTTCTTCGCCACCTGCTGCGTGATGGTGGACGCGCCCTGCGTCGTGCCGGTGGCGACGTTCGTCACGATGGCGCGGGCGATGCCCTCCGGGTCGATGCCCAGATGCGAGTAGAAGTTCTTGTCCTCGGCGGAGAGGAAGGCGTTGATCAGCTGCTTGGGGATCGTCTCGATCGGCAGGTAGAGCCGGCGCTCGCGGGCGTATTCCGCGACGAGCGTGCCGTCCGCGGCGTGGACGCGGCTCATCACCGGGGGCTCGTACTGGGCGAGGGCGGCGTGGTCCGGCAGGTCCTGCGAGAAGTGCAGGTAGCCGATCCCGGCCGCGGCGGCGCCCACCAGGAAGGCGACGAAGCCCGCGCTGAACAGGATGCCGAAGAATCGCAGGACGATGCGCATAGAGTTCCCGATCCGTCAGAGCCCGCACCGCGTAGCGCGGCACCGACCCACCCCTTCTAGACTACCCCATCGAGCCGGGCGACGGAATCGCCGATCCCGGCCGATCTGGATCGTGGCCCGAGAGAGCAACGATCTATGGTGAAACTGCGGCGGCGGCCGCGGCGCGGTCCGCGAGGCGCGGCGCGAAGAAGCGCTCGACGGCGTCGCCCATGGCGGCGGTGGCGCGATCGCGCCATTCGCGCGAGGTGAGCAGCGCGATGTCGCGGCGGCTCGACAGGTAGCCGAGCTCCACCAGGACCGAGGGCACGTCGTAGGCCCGCAGCACGACGAAGGCCGCCTGCCGGTGCGGATTCTTGTTCAAGCGCGCGACGCCGTCCATCTGGTCGATGAGCGTCGTCGCGAAGACGTGCGAATAGCCGCGCGTCTCGCGCTCGGCGAGCTCGCGCAGGATGTCGGCGACCTCGTCGCGCGCCTCCTGCGTGTCGAGGCCGGCGAGCGCGTCCGCGCTGTTCTCGCGCTCGGCGAGGGTCGCCGAGGCGCGGTCCGAGGCGGTGTCGGAGTTGGTGTAGACGGTGAGCCCGCTCACCTGCGGCGCGGAGGAGAGCGAATCCGCGTGGACCGAGACGAACAGGTCCGCCTGCGCGCGCCGCGCGAAGCCGACGCGCTCGCCCAGCGGCACGAACACGTCCGCCTCGCGCGTCATCAGGACGCGGAAGCGCCCGCTCTCGGCGAGGCGGTCGCGCAGCGCCAGCGCGAAGCCGAGCACCACGTCCGCCTCCTCGACGCCGCCCTGGGCGATGGCGCCGGGATCGATGCCGCCGTGGCCGGGGTCGATGACGATGGTGGGCCGCGGATCGACGAGCGCGCCCTCGGGCGCGAGGGCGGGCCTCAGCGAGGCGAGGCCGTAGGCGTCCGCGTCGGCGGCGACGGCGGCGGCGAAATCCGTCGCTTCCACGGGTGCGAGGGTGAGCGTGAGGAGATGGGCGCCGTCGTTTCGCGAGACGAGGGCCGTCCCCACCACCCGCGCCGGCGCGGCGAGATCGATGACGACGCGCGCCCGGTCCGCCGCGAACAGGCCCCAGCGCATGGAGGCGACGACGCCGCCCGCGGCGCCGGCCTCCTCGGCGGGGACCTGGAAGTTGACGGCGGGGAGGTCGAGCACGATCCGCTGCGGGCGGTCGATGGCGAAAGCGCGGGCTTCCACGGGGGCGTTGAGCGTGAAGGTCAGGCGCGTCTCGGCGCCGACCTCCTCGATCGCCGCCGCGATGGCGACGATGCCGGCGGCGCGGGCGGGGGCGAGGAGGCCCGAGACGACGAGGATGAGGCACGCCGCGAGAACGGCCGCGAGAGGCCGCATCCTCGTCGACACACGCGCTCGCGAAAGCGCTTTGCGCATCGCCCTCTCCTCGAACCGGAACGCCGCGCCGCGACGAGGCTCCGCCCAGATCTCCACACGCACGATCTCCTACCCGATAGCCGGGCCGTGGTTAACGAAAGCTTGCCCCGCGCGGTTGCGCGTCTCGATCGCGTGTTTTTCGTGCAACATAGGTCTCGCGTCTTGCCAAAGCCGACATCCCCTCGGTAATAGAGAAGACCCCGTCCGGCTTTGCCGAATCCGGCGGCGTCGCGCGGAGACGGCCCACTCGCCCTCCGCCGGCGCGCCGAGGTCCTCCGCGGGAGCGGAGCGCCAGGACACCGAGATCCGGACAGGTCGCACGGCTCGGCATCCGCCGAGCCATGAGCGCGATGACCGGCCGAGCCGGCCCATCGAATTCGAGAGGATCGCAGGGCATGGGCGCACGCACGAGAGAGGTTGTCCTTCTCGTCGACGTGCTCGTCCGTGCGCGCAACGCCGCCTCCGCACCGCGCCCCGCGGTCGGTCGGGCCGGCTCGGCGCGCGCCACGTCCGGATCCGCGGTCAACCCCACCTGCGCCCGTACCGGGCGCCAAGCGGCGTTCGGCCCGACGTCTTCCTCCCCCGCCCCGACCCGCCCGATGCCGCGCCTCCACGCGCGCCCGGCGACGCGATCGCGGGGAGGCCACGCGACGGCCGACGCCATGTCGAGAGCTTTTCATGGCGAACAAGATGCTGATCGACGCCTCGCACCCGGAAGAGACCCGGGTCGTGGTCGTCCGCGGGTCGAAGGTCGAGGAATTCGACTACGAATCCGCCAATCGCAGGCAGCTGCGCGGTAACATCTACCTGGCCAAGGTCACCCGGGTCGAGCCGTCCCTGCAGGCGGCCTTCGTCGAGTACGGCGGCAACCGGCACGGCTTCCTCGCCTTCAGCGAGATCCACCCGGACTACTACCAGATCCCCGTCGCCGACCGTCAGGCGCTGATCGAGGACGAGGCCGCCGCCGAGCGCGAGCGCGAGAGCGAGGAGGAGAAGCGCTCCAAGCGTCGCTCCCGCTCCCGCAAGGCCAAGGGCGACGAGACCACGTCCGAGGAGACGGGCGGCGGAGACGACGACGAGAACGGCGACGACGAGGACAACGTCGAGCAGCTCGGCGGCGACGCGCTGGAGGAGATGCCCGAGCGTCCCCGCGCCCCGCGCAAGCAGTACAAGATCCAGGAGGTGATCAAGCGCCGCCAGATCCTGCTCGTCCAGGTCGTCAAGGAGGAGCGCGGCACCAAGGGCGCGGCGCTCACCACCTATCTCTCGCTCGCGGGTCGCTACTCGGTCCTGATGCCGAACACCGCGCGCGGCGGCGGCATCTCCCGCAAGATCACCTCGGCCGAGGACCGCAAGCGCCTCAAGACCATCGCGCAGGACCTCGAGGTGCCCGACGGGATGGGCGTCATCCTGCGCACGGCCGGCGCCTCGCGCACCAAGGCCGAGATCAAGCGGGACTTCGAGTACCTGATGCGCGCCTGGGAGAACGTGCGCGAGCAGACGCTCTCCTCCACGGCCCCGGCGCTGACCTACGAGGAAGGCTCGCTGATCAAGCGCGCCATCCGCGACCTCTACAACAAGGACATCGACGAGGTCATCGTCTCGGGCGACGAGGGCTATCGCGAGGCCAAGGACTTCATGCGCATGCTCATGCCGAGCCATGCGAAGGTGGTGAAGGCCTACAAGGACCCGACCCCGCTCTTCGCGGCCTTCGGCGTCGAGGCGCAGCTCGATGCGATGTTCTCCAACCAGGTTTCGCTCAAGTCCGGCGGCTACCTCGTCATCAACCCGACCGAGGCTCTGGTCTCCATCGACGTGAACTCGGGACGCTCCACCCGCGAGCACAACATCGAGGACACGGCGCTCAAGACGAACCTCGAGGCCGCCGACGAGGTGGCGCGCCAGCTGCGCCTGCGCGACCTCGCGGGCCTCATCGTCATCGACTTCATCGACATGGAGGAGAAGCGCAACAACCGCGCGGTGGAGAAGCGCCTCAAGGATGCGCTCAAGACCGACCGGGCGCGCATCCAGATCGGCCGGATCTCCTCCTTCGGCCTGCTCGAGATGTCGCGCCAGCGCATGCGCACGGGCGTGCTCGAGAGCTCGTCCGTCGTCTGCCCCACCTGCGCCGGCTCCGGCTTCGTGCGCGCGACGCCCTCCGTGGCGCTCTCGCTCGTGCGCGGCATCGAGGAGACGCTGCTCAAGGGCGCGACGCACAATCTCAACGTCCGCACCCATTTCGCGGTGGCGTTCTACGTCCTGAACCAGAAGCGCGTGCACCTGCGCGAGCTCGAGGAGCGCTTCGGGGTCGCCATCACCATCGTCGTCGACGAGACGCTCGACACCTCCACCGCCTACGCCATCGACAAGGCGGAGCCGGCGGCGGGCGGTGCCGGCCGCGCCACGGGCGTGCGGGCCGAGACCGTGCGCACCGTCGAGGTCGAGGAGGCCGAGGCCGTCGTCGTCGAGGAGGTCGAGGCGCGCGACGAGCCGGAGGAGCGCGAGGAGCGCGAGGAGCGCGACGCATCGGGCGAGGGCCGCAACAAGCGCCGCCGGCGCCGCCGTCGTCGCGGGCGCAGCAACGGCGAGGCGCGCGAGGGCGGCTACGACGCCTCCGATCGTCGCGATGACGAGGGCGACACCGGCGACGAGGGCGCCGAGGAGGCCGAAGGCTCCGAGGAGACCGTCTCCGCCGAAGGCGAGGGCTCGTCCGACGGCGAGCGGCGCCGCGAGGGTCGCCGGCGCCGCGGGCGCCGTGGCGGGCGTCGCGATCGCCGCGACGTTCTGGCCGACGGTGCAGAGGGCGGCGAGGGCGACGAGAGCGTCGCCTCCGAGGACGACGAGGATGCCGTCACCGCCGATCCGGTGACGGAGCCCGTCGCCGAACCGATCGCCGCCTCCGCGAGCGCGGACGAGACCGTCGGCGAGGTGCCCCCCGCCGAGGCGCCGGCCGCCACCGAGGCCGAAGCGGCTCCCGCCACCGAGGCCGAAGCGGCTCCCGCCGCCGAGGCCGAGGAGAAGCCGAAGAAGCCGCGCGCGCCGCGCAAGCGCCGTCCGCGCAAGGGAGAGGTCGAGGCGCAAGCCGCCGCGACCGAGGCCGTCGTCGAGACGCCGCCCGCGCCGGTCACCGTCGACGCGCCGGAGACCGCGAACGGCGCCGAGCCGGCCGCACCCGACGCGCCGCTCTCGGACGGTCTCGCCGACGGCGCGGCCGAACCCGCGTCGACCGCGTCCTCGGACGAGGGCGAGAACCCGCCCGAGCCCGTCACCGTCGTGCTGACCCCGCCCGACCCGAACCGGCCCAAGCGCGCCGGCTGGTGGTCGCGGGCGAAGTCCGTCCTCACGGGCGACGAGAGCTGATCGCTCGACCATCGCATGAAGAAGAGCCCGCACGGCATGGACCGTGCGGGCTTTTTCATGGGCCGGAGCAGACGCTCAGGCGCCTTTCGAAAGAGCCAGCGCGCGGGCGTAGACCTCGCGCTTCGGCAGGCCCGTCTCGGCGGCGACGAGGGCGGCGGCGTCCTTGATCGAGTGGCTCGCCAGCGCCCGATGGAGGGCGGCGTCGAGCCCGCTCTCGGCCTCCTCGCGCTTGGTGTCCTCAGACGCCTCCCCGATCAGGACGACGATCTCGCCCTTGGGCGGGCCTTCCTGCGCGAACTCGGCGGCGAGGCTCTCCAGCGTTCCGCGGCGCACCGTCTCGAACATCTTCGTCAGCTCGCGCGCGACGACGGCCCGTCGCGGCCCGAGCACGGCGGCCCCGTCCGCCAGCATCTCCGGCAGGCGATGGGGCGATTCGAACAGGAGCAGCGTTCCCGGTATGCCGGCGAGCGCCTCGAGCCGCGCCCGACGCGCGCCGCTCTTCGCCGGCAGGAACCCTTCGAAGAAGAAGCGGTCCGACGGCAGCCCGGAGACGACGAGCGCCGAGAGGATGGCGGAGGGCCCGGGAATCGGCACGACGCGGAGCCCCTCCCCGATCGCCTCCTGCACGAGCTTGTAGCCGGGGTCCGAGACGAGCGGCGTGCCCGCGTCCGAGACCAGCGCCAGCGCCTGGCCCTCGCGGACGCGCTGGAGCATGCGCTCGCGCACGCCCTCCCCGGAATGCTCGTGATAGGACACGAGCGGCGTCGTGATGCCGTAATGCGCCAGCAGATGGCGGGTCACCCGCGTGTCCTCGGCGAGCACGGCGTCCGCGGCGGCGAGCGTCGCCAGCGCGCGGAAGCTCACGTCCGAGAGGTTTCCGATGGGGGTCGCGACGACGTAGAGGCCCGGCTCCAGCGGCTCGGCCTCGGCGGCGAGGCCGAAGGCCGTGAAGACGCCGCCCTCCCCGCGCCCGGGCTTGGGTGCGCGGCGCGTGCGGTTGTCGATGGGACGCGGCATGACGGGTGCGATCCGTTTTTCTGGTGTGAAAGGGCGGCCTGCGGGCTGGGCAGGGCCGCGCGCTTAAGTAAAAATTGCGTCAACGCCGATCCCGTGTCACGAAACGCCGGGACGATACGCGACGCGCGGGCGGCACCTTAGGCCGACCGCGGGAGACGAGGAAAGGGTAGCGTATGGACGCGTACGGGCAGATCGCATCGCGCCGCGTCGCCACGGCGACGCGCGGCGGCGGCATCGGACGGGCGATGCGCGGGGCGCTCGCGGGCCTCGCGACGCTGGCTCTCGCCGCCTGCACGACGCCGCTGACCGGGGGCGACAATCCCTTCGCGGCGGGCCCGACGCCCGCGGCGCCCGCGGGCGAGCGTCTGAGCGAGGGCAGCGTGCCGGTCGCCATGCTGCTGCCGCTCACCGGTGCCGGGCAGGGCCAGGCGGCGGCGGAGGACATGCGCAACGCGGCGAGGCTCGCGCTCTCGGAGTTCAACACGCCCGACATCCGCCTCACCGTCTACGACACGAGCGGCACGCCCGAAGGCGCGAGCGCGGCGGCCCAGGCCGCGCTCTCCGAGGGCTCGGAGCTGATCATCGGCCCGCTCTTCGCCGGATCCGTCCAGGCCGCCGGTCAGGTCGCGCAATCGCGCAACGTGCCGGTCCTCGCCTTCTCGACGGACGCGACGGTGGCGAGCCGCGGCGTCTACCTGATGGGCTTCCTGCCCCAGCCGGAGGTGGAGCGCGTCATCGACTACGCCGCGCAGAACGGCCGGCGCGCGGTGGCGGCGCTGATCCCGCAGACGACCTACGGCAACGTGGTGGAGGCGCAGTTCCGCGAGACGGCGGCGCGGCGCGGCGTGCGCGTCGTGCAGGTGGAGCGCTATCCTGCCGGCCAGCCTCAGCAGGCGGTGACGCGCATCGCCGGCGTCGCCGCGGGCGCCGCCCCGCAGGTGGACGCGCTCTTCATTCCCGAATCGCCGCAGGGACTCGTCGCCGTCAACGCCGCGCTGCAGGCGGCCGGCTTCGACCCGGCGCGCGTGAAGCCGCTCGGCACCGGGCTGTGGAACGAGCCCTCCGTCATGGGCCTGCCGATGCTGCAGGGCGGCTGGTACGCCGCGCCCGAGCAGACCGGCTTCCAGAACTTCGCGAGCCGCTACGGGCAGGCCTTCAACGAGCAGCCCATCCGCATCGCCTCCATCGCCTACGACGCGGTGTCGCTCGCCGCGGCGCTGAACCGCACGCAGGGCACGCAGCGATTCGCCGAGGCCGTGCTCACGAACCGCTCGGGCTTCGCGGGCGTGGACGGCGTCTTCCGCTTCCGGCCCGACGGGCTGAGCGACCGCGCGCACGCGGTCTACGAGGTGCGCGGCGGCGGCGCCACCGTGGTGAGCCCCGCACCCCGGGCCCTTCCGGACGCCTGAGCCGACGGGCAGGCTGGCCCCACGGGGCCGCCGCCCTACGTCAGGCCATTCCGGTTCGCAGAAGCGCGCGCGACGGCCGGGTGCCGTCGCCGCGGAGAGGAATGACAGATGGAGTTCGACGGTATTCTCGTCGGGGTCGCGATCGGGCTCGTGCTCGTCGTGCTGGTTCTGGGTCTCGCCAACATGCTGCGCGGAGGCAGCGCCAATCGCTCGCAGCAGCTGATGCGCATGCGCGTGCTCCTGCAATTCGTCGCGATCATCGTCATCATGGGCGTGATCTGGTGGCGGGCCGCGTGACGCCCACCCGCCGCCGCCGAGGCGCTGGAGCGGCTCGCGCGCCTTTCGGGCGGGTTGTCGCCCGATTGTCGCCATATTCGGGCACGAAGCGGGGGAGAAAGGCCGCGTGATCGGGCATCGATCCGCATTTCGCCTTCCCATCGCCCGCTTCAGGCGCTACGACCCTTCTGTGAGGAGTAACGCATCCATGCGCGTCGCGATCATCGCATCGGCACTCGTCGGCGGCCTCGCCGCGGGTCCCGCTTTCGCCGCGGACGCGACCCCGATGCCCGATCCCGTGCCCGTCCCGACGCCCGTGGGCCTGCACGGCGGCTTCCTCTCCGAGGCCCGGTTCGGCGTCTTCTCCGTCGATCCCTTCAGCGAGAACGGCAGCGAGACCGCGGCGCTCCATGCCGAGCTCCTGTTCCAGAAGCCGTTCACCCCCGCCGACCTCTTCACCAGCTATTTCGTGCCGCGCCCGCATCTCGGAGCGAGCCTCGATCTCGACGGCGGCGTGAGCTTCGCCTTCGCCGGCCTCACCTGGACGTTCGATCTGGGCGAGCGCGTCTTCGTGGAGGCCTCCATCGGCGGGGCGCTGCAGGAGACGCGCGCGGCCGCCTACACGAGCGCCGGCCTCGCCGACGGCGTGGCCGCAGGGTGCGGGCCCAGCCTGCGCGAAAGCGCCTCGCTCGGCTACCGCTTCAGCGACACCTGGAGCGTCGTCGCCTCCGTGGAGCACCTGTCGAACGACGGGCTGTGCGACGAGCCGACCAGCATGACCAATTTCGGCGCGCGCCTCGGCTATTCCTTCTGAGCCGCCGCCCTATCTCCGGCTTCCGACATCGCGACGAGAAGGAGGCGGACGTGGTCGTCCTCAACCGCATCTACACCAAGACCGGAGACCAGGGCACGACGGCGCTGGCGAGCGGCGCGCGCCGCCCCAAGCACGACCTGCGCGTCGAGAGCTACGGCACGGTGGACGAGACCAACGCCTGCATCGGCATGGCGCGGCTCCACACGAAGGACGCCGGCGACCTCGACGAGATGCTCGCGCGCATCCAGAACGACCTCTTCGACCTCGGCGCCGACCTCGCGACGCCCGACACGGGCGAGCCCCTGCCCTACGAGCCGTTGCGGGTCATCGACAGCCAGGTCGAGCGGCTCGAGCGAGAGATCGACCAGCTCAACGCCGATCTCGATCCGCTGCGTTCCTTCGTGCTGCCCGGCGGCACGCCGGCGGCGGCGGCGCTCCACCTCTCCCGCACCGTCTGCCGTCGCGCCGAGCGGCTCGTCGTCGCGCTCTCGCAGAAGGAGGGCGAGCCGGTCTCGCCGGTCGCCATCCGCTACCTCAACCGCCTCTCCGACTTCCTCTTCGTGGCGAGCCGCTGGATCAACGCCAAGGGGACGGGTGACGTGCTGTGGGTGCCGGGGAAGACGCGGTGAGCGCACCTTGCGCCGCTCGTCGCATGTCGGAAAAGCGGGAGCGTTCGTCGCCTTTCGCGCGTTGACAGGGTGGAAGGCGCCTCTGTACGGTCCGCACGCTTTCGTATTCCCGCCCCACTCGGCCCTCCGGAGCGGCGGAGGACGCGGGGCCGCGGCGCAGCGCACCACGACAAGGACGGTCAGCACATGAAGATCCTCGTGCCCGTGAAGCGGGTCGTCGACTACAACGTGAAGATCCGGGTCAAGCCGGATGGATCCGGCGTCGACCTCGCCAACGTCAAGATGTCGATGAACCCCTTCGACGAGATCGCGGTCGAGGAAGCCATCCGTCTCAAGGAGAAGGGCGTCGCGACCGAGATAGTGGCCGTCTCCATCGGCCCGCAGCAGGCGCAGGAGACGATCCGCACCGCCCTCGCCATGGGCGCCGATCGCGGCATCCTGGTGAAGACCGACGGCGTCGTCGAGCCGCTCGCGGTGGCGAAGATCCTCAAGGCGATCGTCGCCAACGAGAGCCCCGATCTCGTGATCATGGGCAAGCAGGCGATCGACGACGACTGCAACCAGACGGGCCAGATGCTGGCCGCGCTGCTGGGCTGGGCGCAGGGCACCTTCGCCTCGAAGGTCGAGCCCGCCGAGGGCACGGTGGACGTCACCCGCGAGGTGGACGGAGGCCTGCAGACCGTCACGCTCAAGCTCCCCGCCATCGTCACGACGGACCTGCGCCTCAACGAGCCGCGCTACGCCTCGCTGCCCAACATCATGAAGGCGAAGAAGAAGCCGCTCGAGGAGACCACGCCGGACGCGCTCGGCGTCGACGTCGCGCCGCGCCTGCAGGTCGTCTCCACCGCCGAGCCGCCCAAGCGCCAGGCCGGCGTCAAGGTGGGCTCCGTGGAGGAGCTGGTGCAGAAGCTCAAGAACGAAGCGGGAGTGCTCTGACATGGCGATCCTCGTCCTCGCTGAACACGACAACAAGGCTCTCAAGGACGCCACGCACAAGACGCTCGCCGCCGCCGCGCAGATCGGCGGGCCCGTGCACGTCCTCGTCGCCGGCTCCGGCGCGAGCGCGGTCGCCGAGGAAGCGGCGACCCTCGAGGGCGTGGAAAAGGTGCTCGTCGCCGATGCGCCCGCCTACGAGCACTTCCTCGCCGAGCCGACGGCGGCTCTCCTCGTCTCGCTGGCGGACGGCTACGACGCCCTCGTGGCGCCGGCCTCGACCACGGGCAAGAACGTCATGCCCCGCGTCGCGGCGCTGCTCGACGTGATGCAGGTCTCCGACATCGTGAAGGTGGTGGCGCCCGACACGTACGAGCGCCCGATCTATGCCGGCAACGCCATCCAGACGGTGAAATGCGCCGAGCCGGAGAAGGTGATCACCGTGCGCACGGCCTCCTTCCAGGCGGTCGGCACCGGCGGCTCCGCCGCCGTGGAGCAGGTGACTGCGGCCGAGGACCCGGGCCTCTCCTCGTTCAAGGGCGAGGAGATCGCGCATTCGGACCGCCCAGAGCTGACGTCGGCCAAGATCATCATCTCGGGCGGCCGTTCGCTCGGCTCGACGGACAATTTCAAGACCTACATCGAGCCCATCGCCGACAAGCTCGGCGCGGCCATGGGCGCCTCGCGCGCCGCGGTGGACGCAGGCTATGCGCCGAACGACTGGCAGGTCGGCCAGACCGGCAAGGTCGTGGCGCCGGATCTCTACATCGCGGTCGGCATTTCAGGTGCCATCCAGCATCTGGCGGGCATGAAGGATTCGCGCGTCATCGTCGCGATCAACAAGGACGAGGAAGCGCCGATCTTCCAGGTGGCCGATTACGGCCTCGTGGGCGACCTGTTCCAGATCCTGCCCGCGCTCCAGGAGGAGCTCGGCAAGTAAGGCGGGGCTTCTAGGGCGGGACCCGGCGGCCGGCACCTGATCCGGCCGCGGGCGCCACCCGAAAGCGCGGCGCGGGCGGCCGAGGCGTTTCGTCGAGCCCTGCTCGCGAGGATCGCCTTTGGCATCCGCGTCGTTCGTGTCAGTGTAGGCCGGTGAGGGTGCGCCGCGGACGGCGCGACACCGGGATCGTTCGAGGAGCGAGGAACGTCGCATGGAGATCAAGACGGTCGGCGTCATCGGCGCGGGGCAGATGGGCAACGGCATCGCCCATGTCTGCGCGCTCGCGGGTCTCGACGTCCTCCTCAACGATCTCAGCGAGGACCGGGTCACCGCGGGCCTCGCCACGATCAACGGCAACCTCTCGCGCCAGGTCGCGAAGGAGCTGATCAGCGACGCCGAGCGCAAGGCGGCGCTCGACCGCATCCGCCCCGCGGTTGGGCTGGAGGCGCTCCAACCGGCGGACATCGTGATCGAGGCAGCGACCGAGAACGAGCAGGTCAAGCGCTCGATCTTCACGGCGCTCTGTCCCGTGCTGCGGCCCGAGACGATCATCGCCTCGAACACCTCGTCGATCTCCATCACCCGCCTCGCGGCGTCGACCGACCGGCCGGAGCGGTTCATCGGCATCCACTTCATGAACCCCGTGCCGCTGATGCAGCTCGTCGAGCTGATTCGCGGCATCGCGACGGAAGATCCCACCTTCGAGGCGTCGAAGGCCTTCATCGACAAGCTCGGCAAGACGACGACGGTGTCGGAGGACTTCCCGGCCTTCATCGTCAACCGCATCCTGCTGCCGATGATCAACGAGGCGATCTACACGCTCTACGAGGGCGTGGGCTCCGTCGACGCCATCGACACGGCCATGCGGCTCGGCGCGAACCATCCGATGGGCCCGCTGCAGCTCGCCGACTTCATCGGCCTCGACACCTGCCTCTCGGTGATGCAGGTGCTGCACGACGGCCTCGCGGACACGAAGTACCGTCCCTGCCCGCTCCTCGTGAAATACGTCGAGGCCGGCTGGCTCGGCCGCAAGACGAAGCGCGGCTTCTACGATTACCGCGGCGAGCACCCGATTCCCACGCGCTGAACCGACGACCGCGCGGGTCGTGCGTCAGCGCGCCCGCGTCTCCAGCGCGGCGAGGGCTTCCGGCGTGTCGACGTCGACGAGGATGCGATCGTCCGCGAAGGGCAGCTCCACCACGTCGTCGCGCGCCAGCAGGATCCCGCCAGCGCCGCGATCGCCGTCGAGCGCAGCGATCTCCGGTGCGAGCCGGCGCGCGATCAGCACAGGATTGCCGCGCCGTCCCTCGTGAACCGGCACGATCGCCGCGGCATCGGGCACCCGTTCGTGGGCCGCGATCAGCGCGTCGAGGATGTCCGGCTCGAGCAGCGGCATGTCGCCCAGGCACACGAGCGCCCCGCTGGCGTCCACCGGCAGTGCCGCGAAGCCGGCCTTCAGCGAGGTCGAGAGCCCCTGCGCGTAGTCCGCGTTCTCGACGAACGACACGGGCAGCCCGTCGAGCGCCGCACGCACCTCGGCGCCGGCGCGCCCGATCACCACGACGACCGAATCCGCTCGGGAGGCGCAGGCGGCCTCGGCGACGCGTCGCACCAGAGCCGTGCCCCCGAGGCGCGCCAGCACCTTCGGCGCCTCGCCGAAACGCGAGCCGAGCCCCGCCGCGAGCACGATCGCGGCGACGCTCACGCCTCGTCCTCGGCGGTGTCCGGCCCCGTGCTCGGCTCGCCGCTACGCGGTTGCGGGCGCGAGACGATCTCCATCAACAGCCCGCCGACGCCCATGCGCACGATGTCGGCGCGCGTCACGGGCACGTCGGCGAGGAGGCGGTGAAGCACCCAGTCGAAGCCGTTCTCCTTGGGCGAGCGCGCGCAGCCCGGCGCGCCGATCACGGGTCGGCCGGCGATCTCGCCGACGAGGAGGAGGTTTCCCGGATCGACCGGCATGCCGAAATGCATAACGTGCCCGCCGGCGGCCTCGATGGCCGCGGGAATGACGTCGCGGCGATCGGCGATGGCCGAGGCGCCGAAGACGACGATCAGCTCGGCGTCACTCGCTGCGAGGCGGCGCAGCGCATCGGCGAGCGCGCCAGGCGCGTGGGGCGTGCGCAGATCGTCGACGATGCGCGCACCCGCCGGAGCGAGGCGCGCGTCGAGGACCCGCAGCGTCTTGTCGACGATCGTGGGCTTGAGCGCAGGAAGCAGCGTCGAGACGACGCCGACCCGCGCGCGCCGATAGGGCGCGACCGCGATCCCGCCGCCTCGCGCGGCGTCGATCGCCGCTCCTAGGCATGCCTTCGGCACGGCGTAGGGGATGATCTTGACCGTCGCCACCATCTCGCCGGCGACCACGGGCTTGAAGTCGGGGAGCGTCGCGATGGTGATCGCCTCGTCGACCCCGTTGATCCGGTCGATGGCGTCGACATCGACGCGAAGTATGCCAGCGGCTTGCGCGAACAGGTTCACCCGCCCGGTGAACGGCGCGTCCGCGCGAAGCCCCTCCCCCGCGGCCGCCTGCGCGAGGCGCGCGGCGGCGGCGTCCTCGCCGACGTCCCCGGGCTCGAGCCGCACCGCGACGATCTCGTCGATCCCCGCGGCGACGAGCGCCGCGACCTCCCGCTCCCCGATCGAAGCACCCTTCTTGAGAACGATTCCCGGCGCCTTCAGCGAGTGCACCGAGAGCGTGCCGATCGCCTCGCGGACGGGGAGCGTGGCGAAGATCATGGCCGGCGCCGGCGATCGCGGCGCAGCTCGCCCACGATCTCGCCGAGCACCGAGACCGCGATCTCGGCGGGCGACACGGCGCCGATGTCGAGCCCGATCGGCGCATGGATGCGCGCGATGGCGGCCTCGTCGAACCCCGCATCGCGCAGCCGCTCGACGCGCCGCGCATGCGTCTTCTTCGACCCGAGCGCGCCGATGTAGAAGCACTCCGCGCGAAGGCCCGCATCGAGGGCGGGATCGTCGATCTTCGGATCGTGGGTCAACGCCACGAGAGCGGTGTAGCGGTCGAGCGGACGGCTCGCCAGAGCCTCGTCGGGCCACACGTCGAGCAGCTCGACGTTCGGAAACCGCTCGGGCGTCGCGAAGGCGGTGCGCGGGTCGACGATGGTGACGTCGAAGCCGGCGATTCGCGCCATGGGTGCGAGCGCCTGCGAGATGTGGACGGCGCCGATCACCAGGATGCGCGTCGGCGGGACCTGGACGTTGAGGAAGACCTCGCCTTCCGGGCTCTCGGCGACGATGCCGGACTTGCCGCGACGCAGCGCATCGTGGAGCGCGCCCGCGAGCGGATCCGCGTCGATCTCCGCCTCGCGCACGAGCCGCTGCTCGCCGCTCGCGAGATTGGTGACGAGGATCGCCGCGCGGCGGGCGGCGCGCTCGGCGTTGAGGGCGGTGAGGAGAGGAAGCTTCATGGCGAGATTCTCCTTCCCAGTAGGGGAAGGTGGCACCGGCGTGAGCCGGTGACGGATGGGGCGCGGCGCGCGAGCGACGCGTTCCGCGAAGCGGAAACCGCGGTGTCCGCTGCCGCCGTCGCTCTTCGGCTTCGCCGAACGCGCGTTCCGCGCGCCCCATCCGTCTCGGCGCTGCGCGCCGATCCACCTTCCCCTACAGGGAAGGAGAATGCGCTGCACCGGCCCGTAGCGCCCCTCATTCCACCCGCTCCACATATACCCGTATCCGCCCGCCGCAGGAGAGGCCGACGCGCCAGGCGGTCTCGTCGGCGACGCCGAACTCGAGCATTCTCGGCGCGCCGCTCTCGATGACGTCGAGCGCGTCCGAGATGACGGCGCCCTCCACGCAGCCGCCGGAGACCGAGCCGAGAAAATCACCTTCCTCGTCGATGACGAGGTGGGAGCCCACCGGGCGCGGGGCCGAGCCCCAGGTCTCGACCACGGTGGCGATGGCGACGCCGCGGCCGGCCTCGCGCCAGGCCTGGGCGGCTGCGAGGATGTCCTCGTCGGTGGCGACGGGCGTCGCTGCGTCGGTCATGGCGGACCTCCTTCGTTCGTCAAGCGACCGCACGCAGCCAGGTGCGCGGGTCGGCGTCGCGGGAGCGGCTGGCGGAGAGCGCGTCGCAGAGCGTCTCCATGCTCCCGATATTGTGGATTGGCCGAAATTCGTGGACGTGCGGCAGCATCGCACGGATTCCCGACGCCCGCGCCTCGAAACGCTCGTAGCGCAGGAGCGGGTTGAGCCAGATCAGCCGGCGGCAGGAGCGCTTCAGGCGGTCCATCTCGAATTCCAGCGTGTCGTCGACGTCGCGCTCCAGCCCGTCGGTGAAGAGCAGCACCGTCGCCCCCTGCCCCAGAACCCGACGCGACCAGTCGCGGTTGAATCCGTGGAGGCAAGTGGCGATGCGCGTGCCGCCCTCCCAGTCCTTCACCCGCCCCGCCGCGCGGGCGAGCGCCTCGTCCGGATCCCGGTTCGCCATCTCGCGGGTGACGTTCGTCAGCCGCGTGGCGAAGACGAAGGAATGGACGCGCCGCCGCCGCTCCGCCATGGCGTGGAGGAAGTGCAGGAACAGGCGCGAATAATCCGCCATCGAGCCGGATATGTCGAGGAGGGCGACGAGCGGAGGCGGCTTGATCACCGGCGCACGCCAGGCGACGTCGATGGAGGCTCCGCCGGCGCGCATGGACCGGCGCAGGGTGCGGCGCATGTCGACGACGGCACCCTTCGGGTCGGCGGCGAAGCGGCGCGTGGGACGCACGTCGTTCGGCAGGTCGAGCGCGGCGATGAGGCGCTTGGCCTTGGCGATCTCGCCGGCGGACATCTGGGAGAAGTCCTTGTCGCGCAAAACTTCGCGGTCGGAGACGGTGAGGCGCGCGGAGAAGCGCTCCTCCTCCTTCGGCGGCGGGCGCTCCTGCTTGGGCGGATTGAGCCCCGCCTCCACCCGCGCCGCGCCGGCCTTTGGCTTGTCCTCCGGCTTCTTGGCGCCCGGCGCCATGGGGGACATCTGCTGGATCAGCTTCTCGATCAGCGCCCGGCGCCGCCAGAACAGGCGAAACGCTTGGTCGAACAGGATCGTATGCTCATGGCGCTTCACGAAGACGGCGTGCAGCGTCCAGTAGAAGTCCTCGCGCTCCCCGATCCGCGCGGCCTCGACGGCGGCGATAGCGTCGAGAACGGCACCCGGGCCCACGGGCAGGCCGGCGGCGCGAAGCGCGCGGGCGAAATAGGCGATGTTGTCGGCGAGCTTGCCGGGCGTGGGGTCGGAGGCGTCAGTCATGGACGCACTCCCCCTCCTTCCCTGTAGGGGAAGGTGGCTCGGCGAAGCCGAGACGGATGGGGCGCGCGGGACGCGCGTTCGGCGAAGCCGAAACGGACACGGCAGATCGCCGGGCGGACCCCACCCCTAGCCGGCTACGCCGGTATTCCCCTCCCCTACAGGGAGGGAGAGGCGCTGCGCATGCCATCACCCCCGCGCCTCCGCGCGCACGCGATCCAGCACGTCCTTGGCCTTCGAGCCTTGCATCTTCTGGATGTCGTCCTGGTACTTGAGCAGCACGCCCAGCGTGTCGGAGACGAGATGCGGGTCGAGCGCGACGGCGTCGAGCTCGACGAGCGCGGAGGCCCAGTCGAGCGTCTCGGCGACGCCGGGGACCTTGAAGAGGTCCTCCTTGCGGATAGCCTGGACGAAGGCGACGATCTCGGCGGAGAGCGCTGCGGGGGCGCGGGGCGCCTTGGCGCGCAGGATGGCGAGCTCGCGCTCGGCGTTCGGATAGTCGACCCAATGATAGAGGCAGCGGCGCTTGAGCGCGTCGTGGATCTCGCGGGTGCGGTTCGAGGTGAGGATCACGATCGGCGGGTGCTCGGCCTTGATCGTCCCGAATTCGGGGATCGTCACCTGGTAGTCGGAGAGGATCTCCAGCAGGAAGGCCTCGAAGGCCTCGTCCGTGCGGTCGAGCTCGTCGATCAGCAGCACGGGCGGGCCGGCGGGATCGGGCTCCAGCGCCTGGACCAGCGGGCGCTTGACGAGGTGGCGCTCGGAGAAGACGTCCGATGTGAGACGCCCCTTGTCGGTCTCGCCGGCGGCCTCCGACAGGCGGATCTCCATCATCTGCCCGGCATAGTTCCATTCGTAGACCGCGGCCGAGACGTCGAGCCCCTCGTAGCATTGCAGCCGGATCAGCTTGCGGCCGAGGGCCGCCGCCAGGACCTTCGCGATCTCGGTCTTGCCGACGCCGGCCTCGCCCTCGAGGAAGAGCGGGCGCCCGAGCTTCAGCGCGAGGAAGAGCACAGTGGCGAGCGGGCGGTCGGCGACGTAGCCGGCCTGCGCGAGGAGCCGCTCGGTGGCGTCGATGTCGGCGGGGATCTGGGACACGTGAGCGCGGCCTCCTGCAACGCGATCCGGGCAGGCGCACGGAGCGCCCGCCCGGTGAACTTCACGGGACACGAAACGGCGACGCGCTCACCGCGCCGTCGCGGCCTCCACGGCGCGACGGGCCATGACGCCGACCAGGTGCGCACGATACTCCGCATCCGCGTGGATGTCCGCGTTCATCATCGAGACGTCAGCCTTCATGCCCGCGAGCGACTTCGCGGAGAAGCGCGTCTTCAGCGCCTCCTCGGCCTCGCTCCAGCGGAAGACGCCGTTGGCGCCCGCCCCCGTCACCGCGACGCGGATCTCCGAGCCACGCTTGGCCACGAACACGCCCGCCAGCGCGTAACGGGAAGCCGGGTTGCGGAACTTGGCGTAGGCCGCCTTGGCCGGCACGGGGAAGGCGACCTTGGTGATGATCTCGCCTTCCTCGAGCGCGGTGTCGAACATGCCGGTGAAGAAGTCGTCGGCCTCGATCTTGCGCTTGTTGGTGGTGATCGTCGCGCCCAGCGCGAGGCAAGCGGCGGGGTAGTCCGCGGCGGGGTCGTTGTTGGCGACCGAGCCGCCGATCGTGCCGCGCGCGCGCACGGCGGGATCGCCGATGATCTCGGCCATCTCGGCGAGGCCGGGGATCGCCTCGCGGACGACCTCGGAGGTCGCGACCGCCGCATGGGTCGTCATCGCGCCGATGACGACGGAGCGGCCCTTGCGCTCGATGCCCTTGAGATCGTCGAGGGCACCGAGATCGATCAGGTTCGCGGGCGAGGCGAGACGCTGCTTCATGGTGGGCAGGAGCGTGTGGCCGCCGGCGAGGATCTTGGCGTCCTCCGCCTTGGCCAGCATGGCGGCCGCCTGCCGCAGGCTCGTCGGCTTGTGGTATTCGAAGGCGTACATGGCTTCAGTCCTCGAAGGGTCGGGCGTGCGGCGCGCCGCCTCGGGCGCGCCGCTCGGCGAAATCGGATGATCACTCGGCGGCGATGGCCGGGGCCGCCCTGCGGACCGCGTGCCAGACGGCGCGCGGAGTCGCGGGCATGGCGATGTCCTCGTGGCCGAGCGCGTCGGTGATCGCGTTCATGACCGCCGGCGGCGCGGCGATGGCGCCGGCTTCGCCGCAGCCCTTGATCCCGAGCGGGTTCGACGGGCAGGGCGTCGAGGTCATGCCGACCTGGAAGGACGGCAGGTCGCCCGCGCGCGGCATCTGGTAGTCCATGTAGGACGCCGTCACGAGCTGCCCCGATTCGTCGTAGATCGCGCCTTCCATCAAGGCCTGGCCGACGCCCTGGGCGATGCCGCCGTGGACCTGGCCCTCGACGATCATCGGGTTGATGACGACGCCGAAATCGTCCACCGCCGTGAAGCGGTCGATCCGGGTCACGCCGGTATCGGGGTCGATCTCGACCTCGCAGATGTGGACGCCGGCCGGGAAGGTGAAGTTGGTGGGATCGTAGAACGCCCCCTCCTTCAGCCCCGGCTCGAGATCCTGGCCGGTGAACTTGTGGGCGATGTAGGCCTGGAGCGACACCTCGCCGAAGGCGAGCGAACGGTCCGTGCCGGCCACCTTGAAGCGTCCTCCCTCGAACTCGATATCGCCCTCCGACGCCTCGAGCGCGTAGGCGGCGACCTTCTTGCCCTTGGCGATCACCTTGTCGATCGCCTTCGAGATCGCCGACATGCCCACCGCGCCCGAGCGCGAGCCGTAGGTACCCATGCCGAACTGCACCTTGTCGGTGTCGCCGTGGACTATGTTCACGGTTTCGATCGGCACGCCGAGCCGGTCCGCGACGAGCTGCGCGAAGGTGGTCTCGTGGCCCTGGCCATGCGAGTGCGAGCCCGTGAGGACCTCGATGGAGCCCGTCGGGTTCACGCGCACCTCGGCCGATTCCCACAGGCCGATACCGGCGCCGAGCGAGCCGACCGCCTGCGAGGGGGCGATGCCGCAGGCCTCGATGTAGGACGAGTAGCCCATGCCGCGCAGCTTGCCGCGCTTGGCGCTCTCGCGCTTGCGCTTGCCGAAGCCCTTCACGTCGGCGATCTCCATCGCCTTCTCGAGCGAGGCAGCGTAGTCGCCGATGTCGTAGTTCATGATGACGGGCGTCTGGTGCGGGAAGCGCTTGATGTAGTTCTTCTTGCGGAACTTCGCAGGGTCCATGCCCAGCTGGCGCGCCGTCACCTCGACGAGGCGCTCGACGACGTAGGTCGCCTCCGGCCGGCCGGCGCCGCGATAGGCGTCGACGGGGGCGGTGTTGGTGTAGACGCCGTCCACCTCCGCGTAGATCGCCGGGATGTCGTACTGGCCCGAGAGCAGCGGCGCGTAGAGGTATGTCGGCACCGAGGACGAGAAGGTCGAAAGATAGGCGCCGAGGTTCGCCACCGTGTGGACGCGAAGCCCGATGATCTTGCCGTTCTCGTCCACGGCCATCTGCGCGCGGGTGACGTGGTCGCGGCCGTGGGCGTCGGCGAGGAAGGCCTCCGTGCGGTCCGAGGTCCACTTCACCGGGCGCCCGACCTTCTTCGCCGCCCAGACGCAGACCGTCTCCTCGGCGTAGATGAAGATCTTCGAGCCGAAGCCGCCGCCGACGTCCGGCGCGATCACGCGCAGCTGGTGCTCGGGCGCGATGCCGATGAAGGCCGACAGCACGAGCCGCGCCAGGTGCGGGTTCTGCGAGGTGGTGTAGAGCGTGTAGCCGCCCGTCCCCGCATCGTACTCGCCGATGGCCGCGCGGGTCTCGATCGGGTTCGGGACGAGGCGGTTGTTGGTGATGTCGAGCGTCGTCACGTGCTTCGCGCGGGCGAAGGCCGCCTCGGTCGCCCCTTTCTCGCCGAGATGCCACTCGTAGACGACGTTGTCGGGCGCCTCGTCGTGGACGACGGCGCCGGCGCCCCGGGCCTTGGCGGTGTCGACCACCGCGGGGAGCGGCTCGTAGTCGACCTCCACGGCTTCCGCGGCGTCGCGCGCCTGCGCCAGCGTCTCGGCGACGACGACGGCGACTTGGTCGCCGACGTAACGCACCTTGCCCTGCGCCAGCGCGGGATGCGGGCCCGCCTTCATGGGCGTGCCGTCCTTCGAATGGATCATCCAGCCGCAGATCAGGCCGCCGATCTTGTCGGCCGCGAGATCGTCGCCCGTCAGGATCGCGACCACGCCCGGCATCGCGGCGGCGGCGGACGTGTCGATCGACTTGATGCGGGCGTGCGCGTACGGCGAGCGCACGAAGGCGGCATGCGCCTGGCCGGGACGCGCGAGATCGTCCGTGTAGCGGCCCTGGCCGGTGATGAAGCGCTGGTCCTCCTTGCGGCGCACGGGCGCGCCGATACCGGTACTCGTCATGGCATGATCCTCCCAGAACGCCTCTTTGCGGGCGGTTCTTCAAGTCTTGCATGAAATGTCGGCGGAGCCGCGCAGTGTCGGCGCGATCGATATGGACTCCGGAAGAATGGGATCGTGGGCGCGTGCGCGATCACTCGGCCGCCTGGCGCACGGGCTCGCCGCCCGCCATCGCCTTGGCGCCGGTCTCCACCGCACGGACGATGTTGTGATAGCCGGTGCAGCGGCAGATGTTGCCCTCGAGCTCGGCGCGGATCGTCTCCTCGGAGAGATCGCCGCCGAGCCGGTTCACCATGTCGACGGCGGTCATGATCATGCCCGGGGTGCAATAGCCGCACTGCAGGCCGTGATGCTCGCGGAAGGCCGCCTGCATCGGGTGGAGATCGGCGCCGTCGGCGAGCCCCTCGATGGTCGTGACCGCGGCGCCGTCCGCCTGCAGCGCCAGGGTGGTGCAGGCCTTCACGGCGGCCCCGTTCATGTGGACGACGCAGGCGCCGCACTGGCTGGTGTCGCAGCCGACATGCGTGCCGGTCAGGCGCAGGTGCTCGCGCAGGAACTGCACGAGCAGCGTGCGCGGGTCGATGTCGGCGGTCACGGCCTTGCCGTTCACCGTCATGGAGACGATGGCCATGGGTGTGGTTCCTCCTCTCGCCCGGCGCATTGGCCGGTTGTACCGTGCGGTGAGTACCGCCGGATCGGCTTGGACGACGAGAGCGGCCGACGCCGGGATCGGCGACGCGCCACCTTCGAATGCGTCGAATTCGAGTGTGAACCGCCCGAAAACGGCGGTCAAGCGGGTGAGGTCGCGACGAAAGGACGATATCCGCGCCGCATCACACGGGATTCTCGAAAGGAAGCGCGATCAGCGCGCCAGTAGGCGGATCATCCGCACCGCACCGTCACCGTAGGTGGCGAGGGCCGGAGAGACGGCCACGTCCGGCAGGGGCTCGAAGCCGCGGCGCGCCCAGAACGCCTCCTTACCCGACACCGCCACGAGATCGATGCGCGAAACCTGCGTTCGTGCGCGCGTCTCGAGCCGTTCCAGCGCCGGCGCGGAGAGGCCCCTTCCTTGCGCAGCCGGTGCGATCGCGAGATCGTGAAGCTGAACCGTGTCGGGCGCTTCCGGCAGCTGCGCGAGCAGCGTGTCGAGGGCGGGCGGCGCCGCGATGGTCCAGGGATGCGCGATCATGTAGCCGGCAATGGACGCGTTCTCCTCCAGCACGAGGCAGAAGCCGGGCGCCAGCGCGAGGCGCTCGGCGAAGATCTCGGGGCGCTCGGGATAGGCGGGGTGGACGACCTCCGCGATCTCGATGACCGCCCGCAGATCCTCCCGCCGCATCTCCCGCCAGCGCACCTCGATCATCGCCCGATACCGTTTCGCATCCGTCGCCTTCGCCTGCGGCGCGCCCTGGCCTAATCTGCCGGCCGGCGCCCCGCAAGACGGGCGCGGGTCAGACGAGAGGAGTGCGCCATGACCATCGTCGTCGACGGAATCCGCTTCAACGTCCGGCTCGACGGGCCGGAGACCGCGCCGGTCCTCGTCCTGTCGAACTCGCTGTCCTCGAACCTCGCCATGTGGGAGCCGCAGATGGCGGCGTTCAGTCAGCGCTACCGCGTGCTGCGCTACGACCAGCGCGGGCACGGCGGGACGCAGGTGTCACCGCGCCCCTTCACCATGGATCGCCTGGCGGACGACGTCGTCGGCATCCTCGACGCGCTGGGCATCGCCAAGGCGCATTTCTGCGGCGTCTCCATGGGCGGCATGACCGGCATGAGCCTGCTGCGGCGCCATCGCCATCGCATCGACCGCGCGGTCTTGGCCAACACCGCGGCGCAGATGGGCCCGCCGGACCTGTGGAACCAGCGCATCCGCACCGTGCGCGCAGGCGGCATGGAGGCCGTGGTCCATGCGACCGTCGAGCGCTGGCTCACCGCCGGCTTCCGCGGCTCGTCGCCGGAGGCGGTGGCGATGATCCGCAAGATGATCCTCTCGACGCCACCCGAGGGCTACGCCGCCTGCTGCGCTGCGATCCGCGACATGGACCAGCGCGAATCGATCCGCGGCGTGACGAACCCCGTCCTCGTGATCATCGGCGCCCACGACCCCGCGACGACGCCGCAGGCCGGCGCCATCGTCGAGGCGGCGATCCCCGGCGCGCGGGCGCTGACGCTGGACGGCGCGCACCTGACGAACATCGAGCAGCCGCAGGCCTTCTCGCAGGCGGTGATGGACTTCCTCGCCGCGATGCCTTGACGCTCGAAACAGCAGGACTTACGTCTCATCGCGTTCGCTCACAGGAGCCTTGATGCGAGAGCTTGTCGCCGTGCGCTGACCGGGCCGCGATCGTCGCGGTCCACGAGGCACGCCCGTACGCCGATTAGACACCGGACGCCGCGACGCGGCCTTCCGGGGCGGCGGGTGCACGTCCACGCGACACGAGCTCTCCATCATCATGAACGTCTCCAAGCACGAGCAGCGCGTGCTTCACGCGCTCGCGCAGGGCGGATTCATCCGCCATGTCCGCGACGGCCGCCGCATCGTCGGCGCCGATTGCTTCAACCGGGAAGGTCACCGGCTCGCCGGGTTCTCGCTCGACCTGTTCGAGCGCATGCGCAAGCGCGGCCTGATCGCCTCGCGCGGCGGGCTGCCCTATCGCATCTCGCAACGCGGGCTCGAAGCCGTCCGAGCGCAGCTCGACAATCGGTAAGAGGTGTCGTCCGCCGCGAGCCGAGGCGTGCGGCAGACGCCCTCCCCCTCTTCGAGCTTGCTTCGTCAGGCGGCGCAGGCGAAGTCGAGCGCGGCCTCGACATGGAGCATCGTCGTGTCGAAGAGCGGCAGAGAGACGTCCTCCTGCGCGAGGAGGAGGCCGAGCTCGGTGCAGCCCAGGATGATCCCGTCGCAACCACGCCGCGCGTGGCTGGCGACGAGCGCGAGCACGCGCGCCTTCGAGCCGGGCTCGACGACCCCGCGGCAGAGTTCCTCGTAGATGATCGTGTGGACGAGCGTCCTGCCAGGCCCGTCGGGAACGACCGGCATCGCGCCGTGCACGGCGAGGCGCTCGGTGAGGAACGGCTCCTCCATGGTGAAGCGCGTCGCGAGCAGGAGCGGCCGGCGCACGCCCGCCCGGCGCAGCGCGAGCCCGGTCGCATCGGCGATGTGCAGGAGGGGCACGGGCGCTGCGCGCTCGATCTCGGCGCAGACCTTGTGCATCGTGTTGGTGCACAGGACGAGGGCGTCCGCACCCTGAGCGGCGAGGCCCGCGGCCCCGCTCGCCATCAGTCGCCCGAGCCCGTCCCAGTCGCCGCGGGCCTGCATCGCCGCGATCGGGGCGAAGTCGAAGGAATGCAGGAGGAGCGGCGCCGAGGAGAGGCCTCCGCGGCGCGCCCGGACGCCGCGATTGAGCGCCGCGTAATAGAGCGCCGTGCTCTCCCAGCTCATGCCGCCGAGCAGACCGAGCTTCCTCATCGCGCCCTCCGCGCCGACCCGACAGAGATGAAACTCCCACGGGCGCGAAAAAGGCAAGAGGAATTAAGAGACCAGAAGAAAGTCCCAGCGCGACGCTCGCACTCGGAGCGGCGTCAGAGGCTCACAGCCAGCCCTGCAGCTCGCGGGCGACGACGTGGTCGATCACGCGCATCCCCTCCTCGCTGTCGTTGAGGCACGGCAGGTAGGCGAACTTCTCGCCGCCATTGTGCTCGAAGATCTCGCGGTTCTCGCCGTCGAGCTCCTCCAGCGTCTCCAGGCAATCCGCCGAGAAGCCCGGGGCGACGATGGCGAGGCGCTTGACGCCCTTTTCGGCCAGCCCCTTCACGGTCTCGTCGGTGTAGGGTTGGAGCCACTCGTCGGGCCCGAAGCGAGACTGGAACGTGAGCATCCAGCGCTCCTTCGGCCAGCCCAGCGTCTCGCGCAGGAGCCGCGAGGTCTTGGCGCACTGGCAATGGTAGGGGTCGCCCTGGAGCAGGTACTTGCGCGGCACGCCGTGGAAGGAGGTGAGGATCATCTCCGGCTCGAAGTCGAGCTTGGCGAGCTCCTTCCTCATCGAATCGGCGAGCGCGTCGATGTAGACCGGATCGTCGTGATAGGGCGGCGCCACGCGCACGCTCGGCTGCCAGCGCATGGTCATCAAGGCCTCGAAGGCCTTGTCGCAGGCCGTCGCCGAAGTCGCGGCGGAATATTGCGGATACATCGGCACGAGCAGGATGCGGTCGCAGCCCTGGGCGAGCAGGTTCTCGAGGGCGGGCTTCACGGCGGGCTGGCCGTAGCGCATCGCCCAGTCGACGACCACGCGATCGCCGGCGATCTGCTTCAGGTGCGCCTGCGCCTGCTCGGCCTGCGAGCGGGTGATGGTCTTGAGCGGCCCCTCGTTGCGCTCCTTGTTCCAGATCAGGTCGTAGTCGCGGCCCTTCTTCTTGGGGCGCGTCTGCAGGATGATCAGGTTGAGGATCGGCCACCAGAGCCAACGCGGCGTCTCGATCACGCGCTTGTCGGAGAGGAACTCCTTCAGGTAGGCGCGCATCGGCCAGTAGGACGTCGCCTCCGGCGTGCCGAGATTCATGATCAGCACGCCCAGACGGCCGGCCTTCACCTGCGGATGGTCGGAGGGGAGCTTCACGGCGCGGAACTGCGCCTCGCGCGCGTCCGCATGGCTGCGAGCGGCCTCGACGTCGAAGGAAGAAGGCTGGACGATCTCGTTCATCGAGCGGAGGTCCTCGGTTCTCTCGTGCCGGCGCGGCCTCGGGCCGCGAGCGGGCGAACGCGCTGCGCCGCCGGGCCGTACATAGCGACCGCGACGCTCATCGCCAACGTATACGCTCGATTTAAGAACGGAGATGGCTACGCGACAAGACAAAGCGTTCCTTGGGCGCTATTGTCGCGCCCGCGATCCTTCTCGAGAGGCAATCACACATGTTCAGAGCTACCATGCGCGGCGTCCTCGCCGGCGCCGCGATCCTCGCCACGGCCGGCATCGCGGCCGCCCAGGAGGAGACGAGCGTCACGATCAGCTTCGTCTCGGTCAACGACATCGACCGCATGGGCGAGAGCCGCGACGGCCGCGGCGGCGTCGCCCGCCTCGCGGCGGTGCTCGAGGCCGAGCGCGCGGAGAACCCCAACACGTTCCTGATCCACGCCGGCGACACGATCTCGCCGTGCCTGCTGTGCGGCTTCGACCAGGGCGCGCACATGATCGCGCTCTTCAACGAGCTCGACCCCGCCGTCTTCGTGCCCGGGAACCACGAGTTCGACTTCGGCCAGGAGGTCTATCTGGAACGCGCGGGCGAAGCGACCTTCCCGCTTCTCGCCGCGAACCTGCGCACCGCCGACGGCCAGCCCCTGCCGGGCCACGAGGACGGGCGTCTCGTCGAGGTCGACGGCGTCACGATCGGCTTCTTCGGCCTGATCACCGCCACGACGGCGGAGGTCTCGAGCCCGGGCGACCTGCAATTCGCCGACGAGGTCGAGACCGCCCAGGCCCAGGCCGCGGCGCTGCGCGAGGCGGGCGCCGACATCGTCGTCGCCGTCGCCCATACCGGCTTCGAGACGGACCTGGAGATGCTGCGCGGCGGCGTCGCAGACCTGCTGCTCACCGGCCATGACCACGACCTGCGCGTCATGTACGACGGCCGCGCCGCCATGGTGGAGAGCTC
Organism: Salinarimonas ramus; assembly: GCF_014645695.1. GTDB lineage: Bacteria > Pseudomonadota > Alphaproteobacteria > Rhizobiales > Beijerinckiaceae > Salinarimonas > Salinarimonas ramus. Next base: position 83,375 of record NZ_BMMF01000001.1, read on the forward strand.
GTCCCAGGCCGACTACGTCGTCGTCACCCACCTCGACGTCACCGTCGAGATCGACGGCGACGAGCGCGAGGTCTCCTGGCGCCCGCGCTTCGAGATCGTCGATTCCGCCACCGTCGAGCCGAACGCGGAGATCGCGGGCCTCGTCGCCGGCTACGAGGAGGAGCTGTCCGCCGCCCTCGACGTCGAGATCGGCGACACCGCCATCGCGCTCGATTCGCGCCGCGCCAGCGTACGCTCGATGGAGACCGCCATCGGCAACGTGATCACGGACGCCATGCGCGCCGCGACCGACGCCGACGTCGCGCTCACCAACGGCGGCGGCATCCGCGCGGACCGCACCTACGATCCCGGCACGACGCTGACGCGCCGCGACGTCTTCTCCGAGCTGCCCTTCGGCAACGCGACGGTGCTCGTCACGATCTCCGGCGAGGACCTGAAGGCCGCCCTCGAGCACGGCTATTCGCGCCTGCCCGAGCCCGCGGGCTCGTTCGCGCAGATCTCGGGCATGTCGGTGGTCGTCGATCCGTCGGAGGCGCCGGGCGCGCGCGTGCAGGAGGTGACGGTGGGCGGCGAGCCGCTCGACCCGAACGCCACCTATCGGCTGGCCACGAACGACTTCCTGCTGCGCGGCGGCGACGGCTACGGCATGCTCGCCAACGGCGAGACGCTGGTCGACGCCGCTGCGGGCCAGCTCATGGCGAGCCAGGTGATCGACTACATCGCGGCCAATGGCGGCATCGGCGAGATGACCGTCGGCGAGCGCATCGTCGTCCAGGAGTGAGCCTCGCATCCGAGGCGTCCTCCGGTCCCACGACCGGAGGAGCGATGAGCCGGGCGCTCGCGGAGTTCCGCGGGTGCCCGGACGCCGCGGGCTGGACCGCCCTGCCCTTCTTCCGCGACGGCGGCGCCGAACGCGTCGCCGCCGCGATAGACGCCCGGCTCGCGGACGGCGCCGCCCTCGTGCCGCCGCCGGATCAGGTCTTCGCGGCGCTGACGCTGACGCCGCTCGAGCGCGTGCGCGTGGTGATCCTGGGCCAGGACCCGTACCCGTCTCCCGGCGACGCCCACGGCCTCGCCTTCTCCTATGTCGGTACGCGCCGCCTGCCGCCTTCCCTCAAGACGATCCTCGCCGAATGCGCACGGAACGGCGCCGCCGTCACGCCCGGCCGCGGAGACCTGTCGGGCTGGGCGCGTCAGGGCGTGCTCCTGCTCAACACCGCGCTGACGGCGGAAGCCGGCAAGGCGGGCGCGCATCTCCGGCTGGGCTGGTCACGCCTCGCCGACGAGGCCGTCGCCGCAATCTCGGCGGAGCGCCCGCACGCCGTCTTCCTGCTCTGGGGCGAGAAGGCCCGCGCCCGCGCCGCCCTCGTCGACCGCGCGCGCCACCTGGTGCTCGAGACGGGCCACCCCTCCCCGCTCAACCGCCACCGCGACTTCACCGGCTGCGGCCATTTCGCGAAGGCGAACGCCTGGCTGGAAGGACACGGGCTCGGCGGGGTGGATTGGAGCGTGTGAGGGCGGGGAGCGGGACGACAGAACGGCCCCACCGCCCGCGCTGCGCGCGGACTCCTCCCCTCCGGGGAGGACACGGGGTCGGCATTTGTCGCCAACGTCGATGAAGCCCGCCGACCGCCACCTCCCCGCAGGGGAGGACGACGACCCGAGGGTCGGAGGGTGGGGAGGGGGCGGGCCGGCCCGCAGGACGATCGCCCCTCGCCCGAACCACTCTAGCCCCCTCCGGCCCTCGCTTCGCTCGGTCCACCTCCCCTGCGGGGAGGTTTCGCCTTACTGCCCGATCTCGGCCTTCACGGCGTCGACCTCTTCCGTCGTCATCTGCGCGACCGTGGTGATCTCGCCGTCGACGATGCGCCACTTGCGGAAGGGCCCGGTGATGTCGCCGTTCTCGTCGAACGAGACCGCGCCGATCACGCCGACGTAGCGGATCGCCTGACCGTCGGCGATGAGGCCGAGCGCGCGCTCGAACTCCTCGGGGCCCGCATGGATCACCTCGCCGCCCTCGGCGGTGACGGCGCGGATGCCTTCGACGATGGCTGCCGGCTCGGCGGAGCCGGCCTGGGCGATGGCGAGGCCGAGGATCGCGGCGGCGTCGTAGGCCCGGTCCGCCGCCGGCGCGCCGGCGTCGAAGCCGCCCGACATCGGCGGATAGGCGGCCTGGAAATACTCGGTCGAGGGCGTCGTCGTCGTGCCCGACGACGTGCCGTAGGCCTCGTTGAGGAATTGCGGGCCAACGCCCTCGATGAAGTCGCCGGAATTCATGCCGTCGTTGAGCAGGAACTTGGCCGGCCCGCCCTGCGAGATCCAGGTGCGCGCGATCGTCGTGCCGTCGCCGGGATAGGAGACGAGGTAGAGCGCGTCGGGATCGCCCGCGAGCCCGGCCGTGACTTCCGGAGCGTAGGAAGCCTGGTTCTGGTTGTAGGGCGTGACGGAGGTGATGGTGCCGCCGAGCGCCTCGTAGGCCTTGGTGAATTCCGCCACCATGTTCACGCCGAAATCGTTGTTGACGTGGATGATCGCGAGCTCGCTCAAGCCCTGGTCCATGGCGTATTTCGCCGCCGCCGTGCCCTGCAGCGCGTCCGACGTGATGGTGCGGAAGAACATGCCCTTCGACTGGCCCTCCTGCGCGATCCGCGTCAGCGTCGGCGAGGAGGAGGCCGGCGAGATCTGCACGACGCCCGCGTCCGCCGTGACGGAGGTGAGGATCGGGATCGAGACCGAGGAGATGATGCCGCCGATGATCGCCGGGACACCGACGAGATCGACGAGCTGACGCGCCTGGTCGACCGCCACCGAGCCCTGGCTCTGCGCGTCGCGCAGGTCCATCTCCAGCCGGCAGCCGGCGACGCCGCCGGCGTCGTTCAGGTCGCCGAAGGCGAGCTCCACCGACTTCGACGCCGCCTGGCCGAAGCGCCCCGCCGGCCCCGTCAGCGAGACGACGACGCCGATCGTATGCGCGCAATCCTGCGCGAGGACCGGCTGCGGCGCGACGAAGGCGCCGGTGGCCGCGATCGCCGCGGCGGACACCATGGATGCGAGACGCACGTTCTTCCCCTTCGGTTCTCTGTCTTGGGCGCCGGCCGCGAGGCCGCGCGAGACGAGTGTCGAAGACGGCGAAGCCTTTGGCAAGAGCGCGCTCACGTTGGGGAAGTGCCGGTCAGCCGGGCACGCCGCCATCGGCCCGCAGCAGCCCGGCCACCGCCTCGAAGGACGACACGATCGCCCGCCGCTCGCCGGAGGACAGGCGCGCCAGCCCGTCGAGCGCCACGGGTGGCAGCAGCGTCGGCGCGTCCGCGAGCGCGCTCTCGCCCGAGGCGGTGAGCCGCGTGTGCACGATCCGCCTGTCGGCGGCGTTGCGGTAGCGCTCGACGAAGCCGCGCTCCTCGAGCTTGTCGAGGATGGAGACCACCGTGCCGGCCGACAGGTGGCAATGGCGCGAGAGCAGGCTCGTCGTCACCTCCCCGCGCGTGGCGACGGCCTGCATCACCACGATCTGCGGGATCGTGAGCCCCGAGACCCGCGAGACCGCCTTCGAGCGCGTGTCGATCGCCTGCGCGATGACGCGCATCGCCGTCGTCAGGGCGTGGATCTCGTCCTCGATCTCGGCCGCCCGCATGTCCTCTACCGAAGCGTAAGCCTGCGCTGGAACGAAGCGCAGCCGTTCGTCGTTCGTCATCGGCAAACCTCCGGAGATCATTTGACATCAAAATGTTCGAGCTGTAAACATTCGTGCTCGAACGATCTTCGGAGAGACGCCCCGACCGCCCGCGTGCGGGGGCACAGGAGAAAGCGACGACACGACCATGTGCGGAATTTGCGGCGAGCTCACCTTCGACGGCTCACCGGCCTCGGCCGACGCCATCATCCGGATGACCTGCGCGATGGAGCGGCGGGGACCGGATTCGGAGGGCGTCGTCGCCCGCGGACGCGTCGCCTTCGGCCATCGCCGCCTGCAGATCATCGATCTCTCGTCGAAGGGCGAGCAGCCGATGGTGGACGCGGCGCTGGGCCTGACGCTCGCCTTCAACGGCTGCATCTACAACTACCCGGAGCTGCGCGCGGAGCTGGAGGGGAAGGGCTATTCCTTCTTCTCGACCTCCGACACCGAGGTGATCATCAAGGCCTACCACGCCTGGGGGCCGGACTGCGTCCAGCGCTTCAACGGCATGTTCGCCTTCGCCATCCACGAGCGCGAAAGCGGGCGCGTGGTGCTGGCGCGCGATCGCTTCGGCATCAAGCCGCTCTACTTCGCGAACACGAAGAGCGGCCTGCGCTTCGCCTCCTCGCTGCCGGCGCTCGTCGCGGCGGGCGACGTCGATCGCACGATCGACCCCGTGGCGCTGCAATTCTACATGAGCTTCCACGCCGTCGTCCCGGCGCCGTACACGATGCTCGAGGGCGTGCGCAAGCTGCCGCCTGCGACGATCCGGATCATCGAGGAGGACGGCGCCACCACGGAGCGGCGCTTCTGGTCGCTCGATTTCGGGCGCTCCGCCGAGGACGAGGAGCGCTCCTTCGAGGAATGGCGCGACCTGACGCTGGACGAGCTGCGCAAGGCGGTGGCGCGCCGCATGGTGGCGGACGTGCCGGTGGGCGTGCTCCTCTCGGGCGGCGTCGATTCGAGCCTGATCGTCGGCCTGCTCGCCGAGGCGGGTCAGTCCGGGCTGCGCACGTATTCGATCGGCTTCGAGGAGGCGAACGGCGAGAAGGGCGACGAGTTCGTCTATTCCGACCTCATCGCCAAGCACTACGACACCGACCACACCAAGATCTTCATTCCCTCCACCGACATGCTCGACGCGCTCCCCGAGACCATCCGGGCGATGTCCGAGCCGATGGTCTCCTACGACAACGTGGGCTTCTACCTGCTCTCGCGGGAAGTGGCGAAGCACGTCAAGGTCGTGCAGTCCGGACAGGGCGCGGACGAGGTCTTCGCCGGCTATCATTGGTATCCGAAGGTCGCGGGCTCGAACGATCCCGTGGGCGACTACGCCGCCGCCTTCTTCGATCGCTCGCACGCGACGTTGAACCAGCATCTCGGGCCGGAATGGCGGCTCGAGCGCGACGAGGCGCGCGCCTTCGTGGAGGCGCATTTCGCCATGGCGGGCGCGACCGACCCCGTGGACAAGGCGCTTCGCCTCGACAGCACCATCATGCTCGTCGACGACCCGGTGAAGCGCGTCGACAACATGACCATGGCCTGGGGCCTCGAAGCCCGCGTGCCCTTCCTCGACTACGAGCTCGCCGAGCTCGCAGCCCGCATCCCGTCGCGCCACAAGCTGGCGCACGGCGGCAAGGGCGTGCTCAAGGAAGCCGCGCGCAAGGTGATCCCGGCGGACGTCATCGACCGGCCGAAGGGCTACTTCCCGGTGCCGGCGCTGAAATACATCGAGGGCCCCACCCTCGACATGGTCCGCGACACGCTGACCTCGCAGAAGGCGCGAGAGCGCGGCCTGTTCTCCGACACCTACCTGAAGCGGCTCTTCGACGATCCGCGCTCGGCGATCACGCCGCTGCGGGGCTCCGAGCTGTGGCAGGTGGCGCTGCTCGAGAGCTGGCTGCAGAGCCACGGCATCTGACGCGCGTGGGGAACCCGCGCGCGCGCAGGAAGAACCGATCCGACCACCCGTGAGAGCACCCGGGGGCAGACCATGACCGACCCGACCAGCACCGAGGCCGACATCTCGCGTGGCGATCCCGCGCGCCTCGACCCTCAAGGCGCGCTCGCACGCCCCAACGCCGTGATCGATTGCGGCTGGGGGCGGCTGCTCTTCGGGCAGACCTTCGAGGATCTGCACGACCTCGCCGAGACCATGCGCGGCGAGCGGCCGGACCGGCGCGACATAGCCGTCTACGTGCGCGACCCGCACGTGGCGCTCGCCGCCGCGCCGCAGGAGATGTTCCTCGACCCGTCGCACACCTACCGCCTGGAGCTCGCCAAATACGTCCCGAGCGAGCGCGCGCATCCCGGCTTCTCGGTGCGGCGGCTCGATTCGCGGGCGGATGCGGATTCGGTCAACCGCATCTACGCCTCGCGCGCCATGGTGCCGGTGCCCCCCGAGTTCTTCTGGGCGCGTCGCGACAGCCGCGCCATCATCCACCTCGTCGCCGAGGACGACGTCTCGGGCGCCATCGTCGGCACGGTGACGGGCGTCGATCATCTCCGCGCCTTCAACGACCCGGAGAAGGGCTCCTCGCTGTGGTGCCTCGCCGTCGACCCGCAGGCGACGCAGCCCGGCGTGGGCGAGGCGCTGGTGCGCGCGCTGGCCGAGCTGTTCAAGGCGCGCGGCGCCGCGTTCATGGACCTCTCGGTCATGCACGACAACGAGCACGCCATCGCGCTCTACGAGAAGCTCGGCTTCGAGCGCCTCCACGTCTTCACCTTGAAGCGCAAGAACCCCATCAACGAGAAGCTCTTCGCCGGACCCGGCCCGGAGGAGGAGCTCAACCCCTACGCCCGCATCATCACCAACGAGGCACGCCGGCGCGGCATCGACGTCGAGGTGACGGACGCCGAGGGCGGCTTCTTCCGCCTCACCTACGGCGGGCGCTCGGTGCATTGCCGCGAGGCTTTGTGCGAGCTCACCAGCGGCGTCGCGGTCTCCATCTGCGACGACAAGGCGGTGACGCGGCGCATGGTCGAGCGGGTCGGCGTGATCGTGCCCGAGCAGATCGTGGCGGGCGACGACGTGGCGCTCGAGGCCTTCCTGCAGAAGCACGGCTCGCTCGTGGTCAAGCCCGCCCGTGGCGAGCAGGGCCGCGGCGTCGCGGTGGGCATCGAGACGATGGAGGATCTGAAAGCCGCCATCGAGGTCGCGAGGGAGCAGTGCGAGCGCGTGCTCGTGGAGCAGAAGGTGGCGGGCGAGGACCTGCGCCTCGTCGTGATCGACTACCGGCTCGTGGCCGCCGCCGTGCGCAGGCCCGCCCGCGTCGTCGGCGACGGCGAGCGCACGATCCGCGAGCTGATCGAGCGCCAGAGCCGCCGGCGCATGGCGGCGACGGGCGGCGAGAGCCGCATCCCCCTCGACGGCGAGACGGAGCGCTGCGTCGCCAAGGCCGGCTTCTCCCTCGACGACGTCGCCCCCGACGGCACCGAGGTCGTGGTGCGCCGCACGGCGAACCTGCACACCGGCGGCACCATCCACGACGTCACCGCCCACGTGCATCCGCGCCTCGTCGAGGCGGCGGTGAAGGCGGCGCGGGCGATCGACATTCCCGTGGTCGGCATCGATTTCATGGTTCCCTCCCCCTACGAGCCGACCTACGCTTTCATCGAGGCCAACGAGCGCCCCGGCCTCGCCAATCACGAGCCGCAGCCGACGGCCGAGCGCTTCGTCGACCTGCTCTTCCCCCTGTCCATCCCCGCCGCCGTGCGGCACCACCATTTCGAGCGCAGAGACTGATGCAACGGCTGACGATCGACACCGCCTATCTCCGGGACAGGCTCGCCGAGCTCCTCGGGATCCCCTCCCCGACCGGCTACACGGATTCGATCGTCCGCCACGTCTCCCGCGAGCTGGAGCGGCTCGGCCTCACCTACGAGATCACCCGGCGCGGCGTCGTGCGCACCAAGATCAGCGGGCGGCGCCGCAAGCCCGCCCGCGCGCTCGTGGGCCATCTCGACACGCTGGGCGCGCAGGTGAAGCAGCTCAAGGACAACGGCCGCATCGAGCTCGTGCCCATCGGCAATTGGTCGGCGCGCTTCGCGGAGGGCGCGCGCGCCACGATCTTCTCCGAGAAGGGCACCTATCGCGGCACGATCCTGCCGCCCAAGGCGTCGGGCCACGCCTTCAACGACGAGGTCGACACCGCGCCCGTCGGCTGGCAGCACGTGGAGCTGCGCGTCGACGCCATGAGCCGCACGCGCACCGATCTGCTGCGGCTGGGCATCGACGTCGGCGACATCGTCGCCATCGACCCGCAGCCGGAATTCCTCGAGAACGGCTTCATCGTCTCGCGCCACCTCGACAACAAGGCCGGCACGGCTGCCATGCTCGCCGCCATCAAGGCCTTGGCGGACGCGCAGCTCGAGCCCGAGGTCGACACCTACTGGCTCTTCACCATCGCCGAGGAGGTGGGGGTGGGCGCTTCCTCCGCCTTCGGCGAGGACGTCGCCGCGGTCGTCTCCATCGACAACGGCGTCACCGCGCCCGGCCAGAACTCGGACGAGTTCGGCGTGACCATCGCCATGGCCGACCAGACCGGGCCCTTCGACTACCACCTCACCCGCAAGCTCGTGCGCCTCGCCCGCGAGAACGACATCCGCTTCCAGAAGGACGTCTTCCGCTACTACCGCTCGGATTCCGCCGCCGCCCTGGTGGCGGGCCACGACGTGCGCACAGCGCTCATCACCTTCGGCATCGACGCCTCCCACGGCTATGAGCGCATCCACATGCACGCCCTGCGCTCGCTCGCCGAGCTGATGACCGCCTACGTCGCCTCCCCCGTCGAGATCACCCGCGACGTCAACGAGATCACCACGGGCCTGAGGGGCTTCACGCACCAGCCGATGTCGAGGGCCGAGCAGAAGGCGGCCCTGCCGCCGGCGGATGATGCGGGGGTGTGACGACGGCCGTCGCCTCAATCAACAACCGATATCGCCGCAGCCCTTTTTTTGGTTGTAATATGAGATTCTAAAAATCTTTGATGAGTAGGAACTGAAGCGACTGCAGTTAGTTGCGATCTCCAGAACGTACACCTGGAGACACGTATGATGGACAATCAACAATTTACGGCGCTTGCGCGCGAAGCATGGGACGAAGCCGCCCCGATCCACTGGAAGCACACCCAGCGACTGGTTGCCGCATTCGAGAATCCTGAGACCAGCTTCGTCACGCCTTTGCACGCCGCGGAGCTCGAACGGGCAGGGCTCGTCGGCGCAGAAGTGGCGCAGCTCAACTGCAACAATGGTCGCGAGCTGATCTCCATGACACGGCTCGGCGCGCGACGAGGCGTCGGCTTCGACATCTCCGCGGAGTTCATCGATCAAGCGAAGCGTCTCGCGCGCGCTGCGGATGCACCCTGCACCTTCGAAGCCACGGACGTCTACGACATAGTGGATGATCATGACGGACGCTTCGACCTCGTCGTGGTCACGTCCGGAGCGCTCTGCTTCATGCCCGATTTGAACTCCTACGTTCGCGTCGCCAGGCGTCTGCTCAAGCCGGGGGGCCGGCTTAACATCTACGATTGTCATCCGATCGTCGACATGCTCGAGCTCGACCGGGATCGTCGGAACCGGCCGGTGGAGTTCGTGAGGTCGTATTTCGACAAGACCCCGCTCCGCCACCGCTCGGGCCTCGACTATGTCGGTGGGTCTACATACGATGCGAAGGAAATCTACTATTTCCACTATACGTTAGAAGATATCCTTACTGCAGTTCTCGCGGCGGGGTTCGAGCTGGAGACTTTCAAGGAAACAGGCGAAGATCCTTCCGACGCCTACAAGTCCCTCGAAGCATCGGACATCAAGCCACCTCTGAGCTTCATGCTCACCGCGCGGGCGGTCTGATGGAGGCGAGCCGAACCGCCGCAGCGCTGATCGTCAGCGTCGCGCTCTACTCGATCGTCCTCGGCGGCGCTTACGCGGCTCTGGCGGTCGATCTCGCCTCGCGCGGCTACGGCGCGTGGGAGGTCGCGATCAATGCGGCGATGACACCGGTGGGTCTCGTCATCGCGGCGATCGCGCTGCCGCGCCTCGTTCGAGGACCGGTGTTTCCCTGGCTCGTCGTGGCCGTCGGTGTCTCGGCCTGCGTCATGGTCATGCTGGCGGCGATGCAATCCTTCGCCGCCTGGCTGGCGCTGCGCTTCGTCCTGGGGCTCTCCGCGAACACCTTGTTCGTCGTCGCCGAGAGCGCCTTGATGATCGCCATTCCTGAGCGAAACAGTGGCCGATTCCTGAGCATCTACAATGGTGTCGTCACCGGCGGCTATGCGCTCGGGCCGCTTCTGCTCGCGCTGTTGCCGACAGCGACGGCTACCGCGCTGCTTGCCGGAGCCGTCCTCATCGTCGCCGCCTCGCTTCCGCTCTTCGTCGGCGTTCCGCGTCGCGATCTTCTGCTGCCTCCACTCGAGGTGGGGTCAGGGCTCGTCGTTTTCGCGGTCGCCGCTCCCGCGCTCGTCATCGGCTCAGCGGCGACTGCGATCTTCGACAATGCCGTCCTTTCGTTGTTTCCGGTCTTCGCCATGGAGAGCGGCTCTACCCGAGAGACGGCGCTCGTGCTCCTCGCCATCCTCCTCGCAGGTGCGACCGTGCTGCAATGGCCGATCGGCGCGCTTTCGGACAAGCGGAGCAGCCTGGGCATGCTCCGTGGCTGCGCGCTCGTCACGGCCGCTTGCTGCGCGACCTTCCCGATCGCTGCGAGCAGCTTTCTCGCGCTCGCCTTCCTCGCTTTCGTGTCGGGCGGCGCCGCTTTCGGTGCGTACTCCATGGTGCTCGCGCTCGTGAAGGAACGCTTTCCCGCCGGTTCGCTCGTCACGGCGAACGCAGCGCTGGGCGTGACCTGGGGGCTGGGCGCGCTGATCGGCGTTCCAGTCGTGGGCGCGGGCATGGACGCGGTCGGGCCCGGGCTGCTCGGTCCCCTCGTCGCGCTGCCTTTCCTCGTTCTCCTCGCCGCGAGCCTCGCTCCGATCGGTGCCCGCGCAGCGCGGTCGAAGCAGAGGCAGGCACGTTGAAGGAAAACCAACGTCATGAGAAATGCGCCTCCCTCCTGGAGCTTGATCTCCATCGAGCAGCTTACGCGCTCGGATCTCGAAGAGCTGTTCGCCGCGGCGTACCGGCATCGCTCGGCGCTCGAAAGCGGTGAGCCGTGCAGCATGTCATCCGAGGCGATCGTCGCGACGCTGTTCATGCAGCCCAGCACGCGTACGCGGCTCAGCTTCGAGGCGGCCGCTCTGCGGCTGGGTGGAAAGATACTGAGCATGTCCGATCCGGCGGCGTCGCGCGCAGGATCGGAGTGGAAGGAAAGCTTGGCGGACACGGCGCGCGTGCTGAACGGCTATGCAGATGTGGTCGTGCTCCGCCATCCGGTCGTCGGCTCAGCAGCGCATTATGCGACGATGAGCACAGTTCCCGTCGTCAATGGCGGCGACGGAGCCGGACCCGGTTCCGAGCACCCGACGCAGACCATCTTAGACCTGTTCACGATCGACGACCTGTGCGGATCGGTGGACGGAGCGACCGTTTGCGTCCTCGGGGATCTGAGCCAGAGGTGCGTTCATTCGCTGTTGGCGGGCTTGAGCCTCTTCTCCGATGTCACCGTTCTCGCGAAGACCGAAGAGACCACCCGCTTGACCGAGCGCGAACTGCAGCGCCACGCCCGTCATGGCCTGAAGGTGGAATATGTCGATGACTTGGCGGAAGCCTTGCGCCGCAGCGACATCGTCTACGCCTGTGGTCACGAAGACCCGACGCACGAGATCCCTCTCGACATGCGGCTCGATCCCCGAACCCTGAGAGGAGCAAGGCCGGATCTGCGGATCCTCCATCCCTTGCCTCGCGGTGTCGAGCTGCCCACGAGCCTGGACGGCACCGCACACGCTGCCTACTTCGAGCAGGCGGCGAATGGCGTCCCGGTGCGCATGGCGGTGCTCGAACGCATCCTTTCGAGCTGCGGCTCAGCCGTCGCGTGACATCGTCACTCCAACGCCACCCTGATCGCCACATCCACCTTCACCAGCTCCGCCGCATCGAGCCGCTCGACCCGCGACTTGATCTTCTGCAGAAGCCGCGCGCGGTCGCCCTCGGGGGCGACGAGCGGGGTGCGGGAGAACAGGTCGAGGGGGTCGACGCCGAGCGCTTCGGCGACCTTCTTGATGGACTTGAGCGTCGTCTGGTTGTCGGCCCGCTCCAGGCGGCCGATGAGCTGGTCGGACACGCCGGCGCGCTCGCCGAGCTGCGCCTGGGTGAGCCCTCGCGCCTCGCGCAGGTCGCGCACGTTCGCGCCCAGAACGAATTCCACCTCCACGAGCCCCCTCCCCCGAAATTTCCCCCGCCACCCTTGTAACGTCCGCACTCCGCGCTGCGTATATATCCCGAGCGCATCGAGAGAAGGACGAGCCCGCATGAACTCCCCCGCCCGCCGAATCGCCCGCAGCCTCGCGACGGGGATCGGCGTCGCCGCGCTCGTCGTCGCCTCGGCCGCGTCGGCGCAGGACGTGCCCGAGACGCGGGACTTCCCGCAGATCCTGGAGGAGGCGCGCGGGCAGACGGTGTACTGGAACGCCTGGGGCGGGGACCCGGCGACGAACGACTTCATCGCCTGGGTGGGCGAGGAGGTGGAGGAGCGCTACGGCGTCTCCCTCGTGCACGTGAAGCTCTCCGACACGGCGGAGGCGGTCTCGCGCGTCGTCGCCGAGAAGGCGGCGGGGCGCGACGACGGGGGTGCCGTCGACCTCATCTGGATCAACGGGCCGAACTTCCTCGCCATGAAGGACCAGGGCCTGCTCTACGGCCCCTTCGTCGAGGCGCTGCCGAATTTCGATCTCGTCGACGTCGAGGACAAGCCCTCCAACGTCGTCGACTTCACCGTGCCCGTGGACGGCCTCGCCGCGCCCTGGCGCGTGGCGCAGGTGGCCTATCTCTACGATGCCGAGCGGGTCGCCGCCGACACGGTCCCCGCCTCCATCGCGGAATTGGGCGAGTGGGCGGCGGCCAACCCGGGCCGCCTCACGCATCCCACGGCGCGCGACTTCCTGGGCGCGACCTTCCTCAAGCAGGCCCTCGTGGAGCTGGTCGCGGACCCCGCCGCGCTCCAGGCGCCGGCGGCGGACGCCACCTACGAGGAGACCGTCGCGCCCGTCTGGGACTGGTACGAGGCCTTGCGCCCGCATCTCTGGCGCGCAGGCGCCGAGTTCCCCGAGAGCGGCCCGGCGCAGAACCAGCTCCTCGCCGACGGCGAGACGGACATCGCCATCACCTTCAACCCCGCGGAAGCGGCGGCGGGCGCCATCCAGGGCCGTCTGCCGGAGACGACGCGGGTGTTCTTCCTGGAGGACGGCACGATCGGCAACACCTCCTTCGTCGCGATCCCCTACAACGCGGCGAACGCCGAGGGCGCCATGGTCGTCGCCGACTTCCTGATGTCGCCGCAGGCCCAGGCTCGCGCCCAGGACCCCGCCAATCTCGGCGCCTTCACCGTGCTCGACCTCTCCGCGCTCTCCGCCGAGGAGCGCGCCGCCTTCGACGTCACCGACGCGCACCCGGCCATGCCCGCCCCGGAGGAGTTCGTGCGCGTCCTCCCCGAGCCGCACCCCTCCTGGATGACGCGCCTCGTCGAGGATTGGGAGCGGCGGATCTCGGGGTGAACGCAGACGGCATCGAGGACGACGCCCCCTCCTTCCCTGTAGGGGAAGGTGGCGCGCCGCGAAGCGGCGTGACGGATGGGGCACGCCGACAGGCGTGCTCGGCGAAGCCGAGAGGGGCGCGCCGACCTTGCGCCTCGTCTGCAGGCGACGCACCCCACCCCTAGCCGGCTTGCGCCGGCATTCCCCTCCCCTACAGGGAGGGAGACGACGACCCGCCCATGACGACCCGCCCATGACATACCGCCCATGACCACCCGCCCCGACGTCCTGCGCGCGGCGCCGGCGCTCACGCTGGCGCTCTTCCTCGTGCCGATCGGCGCGGGGCTTCTAGGCACGCTCGCGCCGGCCTTCGGCGTCCTGCCGGCGATCGGGGAGAGCGGATTCACGCTCGACGCGTGGCGCACGCTCGCCGAGCAGCCCGGCATCGACGCCTCGATCCGGCTGACGCTGACGAGCGGCCTCCTATCCACCGCGCTCGCCCTCGTCTTCGCCTGCGGCTTCGCCGCGCTCGCCTCGAGCCGGCCGGGGATCGCGCGGCTCGAGCGCGCTCTGGCGCCGCTCCTCGCGACGCCGCACGTCGCGGTGGCGATCGGCCTCGCCTTCCTCGTCGCATCGTCTGGCCTGCTGGTGCGCGTGGTCTCGCCCTGGCTCACCGGCTGGGAGCGCCCGCCCGCGCTCGCCATCGTGCGCGATCCCTACGGGCTCTCCTACGTGGCGGGCCTCGCGATCAAGGAGACGGCGTTCCTCGTCCTGATGGTGCTCGCCGCGCAGGGGCAGGTGCGCGCGGCGCAGGCGCTCGCGGCCGCGCGGGCACTCGGCTACGCGCCCCTCGTCGCCTGGGCGAAGGTGGTGCTTCCGGCGATCTACCGGCAGATCCGGCTCCCGGTCTACGCGGTGCTGGCCTTCTCGTTGTCCAACGTCGAGGTCGCCCTCGTGCTCGCGCCGGGCACGCCGCCGCCGCTCGCGGTGCTCGCCATGCGCTGGTTCTCGAGCTGGGACCTCTCGCTCTACCCGGTCGCCGCCGCGGCCGCGACGCTCCAGCTCGCCGTCGTCGTCGCGGGCATCGGCGCGTGGCGCGTGGCGGAGGCTTTCGTCAAGCGCATCCACCGGGCCTGGTGCGAACGCGGCCGGCGGACCGGGCTCGCCGGCCCGGTGCTGGCGCTCGGCGGCGCCGGCGGCGTCGTGTCGGGCGTCGCGATCCTCGCCGCCATCGGCGTCATGGCGCTCTGGTCGATCGCGGAGAACTGGCGCTACCCGGACGCCCTGCCCCGCGCGCTGTCGCTGCGGACCTGGGAGCGCGCGCTGCCGACGATGAGCGATCTCGTCTCCACGACGGCCGCCATTGCCGCGGCCGCGAGCCTGCTCGCGGTGATCCTCGCCCTCGCCTGCCTGGAGAACGAGGCGCGGCGCGACCTGAAGCCCGGCGCGCGCGCGCTCTGGCTCCTCTACGTGCCGCTTCTCGTGCCGCAGATCGCTTTCCTGTTCGGCGCGCAGGTGGCGCTCGTGCGGCTCGATCTCGACGGAACGCTCACCGCCGTGATCTGGGCGCATCTGCTCTTCGTGCTGCCCTACGTCTTCCTCTCGCTCGCCGACCCGTTCCGCGCGCTGGATCCGCGCTATGCGCGCATCGCCGCAGGACTCGGGGCGAGCCCGTGGCGGACGTTCTTCACGGTGAAGCTGCCCATGCTCGCGCGCCCGGTCGCAACCGCGTTCGCGGTGGGCTTTTCCGTCTCCGTGGCGCTCTATCTACCCACGTTGTTCGCCGGCGCGGGACGCATCATGACGCTGACCACCGAAGCCGTGACCCTCTCCTCGGGCGCCGATCGCCGGGTCGTCGGCGTCACGGCCTTCCTGCAGGCGGCGCTGCCGCTCCTCGTCTACGCCGCCGCGCTCGCCGGCCCGGGCCTGATCGCGGCGCGGCGGCGGCGCGTCACCTTGCGGGAGGGCACGCCGTGAGAGGCCTCGTTCTCGACGACGTCGCCATCACGCTCGACGCGCGCCCCCTCGTCGGGCCGCTCTCCCTCGACGTTGCGCCCGGCGAGGTCGTGACGGTGATGGGCCCGTCCGGCTCGGGCAAGTCGACGCTGCTCGCCTACGTGGGCGGCTTCCTCGCCAAGGCGTTCGCCGCGCGCGGGCGCGTCCTCGTCGACGATCTCGACGTCACCGGCATGCCGCCGGAGAAGCGGGCCGTCGGCATCCTCTTCCAGGACGACCTGCTCTTCCCCCACCTCACCGTCGGCGGAAACCTCGCCTTCGGGCTTCGCGCGGGCGTGCGCGAGGCGTCGCGCCGGCGTGCCATCGTCGAGGAGGCACTCGCTCAGGCCGGTCTCGCCGGCTTCGCGGACCGGGACCCGGCCACCCTGTCCGGCGGCCAGCGCGCCCGCGTCGCGCTCCTGCGCACGCTCCTCGCCGAGCCGCGCGCGCTCCTCCTCGACGAGCCCTTCGGCAAGCTAGACGCCGCCCTGCGCCAGGACGTGCGCGCCTTCGTCTTCGCCCGCGCCCGCGACCGCGGCCTGCCGACCCTCATGGTCACGCACGATGCCGAGGACGCCCGCGCCGCCGGCGGGCGGGTGGTGGAGGTGGGCTGAAAGGCTAGGTTCTGTTCCACCGCCGATAGACGTTGTCGTGCGGCCCTACGTCGACGGCGGTAAAGAGGTCGTCGCTCTCCTTGCGGAGGATGACGCGGTCACCATGGGCGCAGTTTATGATGAAATAGCTGTCGGCGCCTTGGAGAGCGCGAAAGCGCAGGCTCGGCAGCTTCGGCTCGCGCTGGAACTTGTCGAGCGCTGCCATGGCACCCTTGCGCCGATCGGGCGGCAGCTTTCGTGCGCCGGCGACGAATGCCGAGTCGATGGCTATGCGGATGGTCACCGACGGCTCAGAACAGCGCGCTGCGGAGGTAGCGCTCCATCTCGGCGGGGTCGTCGAAGACGGGGGCGTCCTGCCGGCTTCCTGCGAGCTCTGCACGAGCGGCCCGGAGGAAGTCGGCGAAGTTCTCGCGCTCCTCGAAGCGCCGCTCGACGACCCGCCGGACGCGGCGGTTGATCTCTCGCATGTCGTCCTGATGCGCTCTGGACACTGCGGCCGCGTCCCGGATGACACGCCGCCACACCCGCTCGTGGGCCCGTGCCTGCGCCTTCACCGATTTCTGCCGCTCGGCCAGCTCCTCGATCATCCGCTCCAGGGCGGCGATGTCGTCGGAATTCCCACGCCGCTCGGTCAGGCTGGGCCAGAGTTCCTCGCGCAGGGCACGACCCTGCCGGATCCACGCGTCCGAACGTGTCTCGAAGTCCGTGACCACCTCGCGGAGGTACGCCGCGTAATCGTCGGGGTCCCTGCCGGCGAACGGCATGAACGCCGGCGCGTCGGTCACCAGCGCATGCGAGAAGGCGTGGATCATCCGAGGCTGGAACGTCATTCACGGGCTCCCTGACGCTCGGACCATAGACCAGCCGGCACCCGCCGGAAACCGAATCCGTCGCAACGCCCTCACCGCGAGGTGCGGATCACCGGGAGGTCGAGGTCGCGGACCTTCTTGCGCAGGGTGTTGCGGTTGAGACCCAGCAGCTCGGCGGCGCGGATCTGGTTGCCGCGGGTGGCGGTGAGCGCGGCCGCGATGAGCGGGCCTTCCACCTCGCGCAGGATGCGGTGGTAGAGCCCCGGCGGGGGCAGCGTATCGCGGAAGTTCGAGAAATAGCGCGTCAGGTGGCGCTCCACCGACCCTGAGAGCGTCTCGGGCGCCTCCGGCTCGTTGGGGTCGCCGCCGACCACGCTCTCGATGGGGCGCACGTCGAGCTCGCCCTCGATGATCGGCGCGGTGATCGTGTCCTGCGGATAGAGCGCGGCGAGGCGGCGGATCAGGTTCTCGAGCTCGCGCACGTTGCCGGGCCAGCGATAGCGCTTGAGGCGGTCCATCGCCTCCGAATCCATCTGCTTTCGGGCGAGCCCCTCCTTCTCGATCTGGGCGAAGAAGTGCCGGGCGAGGTCGGGGATGTCCTCCACGCGCTCGCGCAAGGGGGGCAGGCGCAGCGGCACGACGTTGATGCGGAAGAACAGATCCTCGCGGAAGAGCCCCTGCTGGATCGAGATGCGCAGGTCCTTGTTGGTGGCGGCGACGATGCGCACGTTGGTCTTGATGGGGGTTCGCCCGCCCACCGTCGTGTACTCGCCTTGCTGGAGAACGCGCAGGAGCCGCGTCTGCGCCTCCATCGGCATGTCGCCGATCTCGTCGAGGAACAGCGTGCCGCCCTCCGCCTGCTCGAAGCGCCCGGCCGAGCGCTGGGTCGCGCCGGTGAACGCCCCCTTCTCGTGGCCGAAGAGCTCGCTCTCGATGAGATCGCGCGGGATCGCCGCCATGTTCACGGCGACGAAGGGCCCGGAGCGACGCTTGCCGTAATCGTGCAGGGCGCGGGCGACCAGCTCCTTTCCGGTGCCGCTCTCGCCGGTGATCATCACGGTGAGGTCGGTCGGCATGAGGCGCGCCAGCGCCCGGTAGATCTCCTGCATGGCCGGCGAGCGGCCCACCAGCGGGATGTCCTCCCCCTCCCCGTCCCCGGCCGAGACCGGCCCGCGCGGACGCGAGAGCGCACGCCCGACGACGGCGACGAGCTCCTTCAGGTCGAAGGGCTTCGGCAGGTACTCGTAGGCGCCCCGCTCGGAGGCCTTGATCGCCGTCATGAACGTGTTCTGCGCGCTCATGACGATGATCGGCAGCTCCGGCCGCAACCGCTTGATGCGCGGGAGCAGGTCGAAGGCGTTCTCGTCGGGCATCACCACGTCGGTGATGACGATGTCCCCGTCCCCCTGCGCCACCCAGCGCCAGAGCGTCGCGGCGTTGGAGGTCGAGCGCACCTCGTAGCCGGCGCGCGAGAGCGCCTGGTTGAGCACCGTGCGGATGGCGGCGTCGTCGTCTGCGAGGAGGATGTGTCCGCTGGGCATGTGAGGCACTCTCGGGGGATGTCGGTTACGCGTTACGAGCCGCGGCCGTCCTCGGCCGTATGCATCGGGAGCAGCATGCGGAACGTGGTCTTGCGCGGTGCGGGATCGCACTCGACGATCCCCCCGTGGTCGCCCACGATCTTCGCCACCAATGCAAGTCCGAGGCCAGAGCCGTTGGCTTTCGTGGTCACGAACGGGTCGAAGAGATCGGGAACGAGCTCGGGCGGGATGCCCGGCCCGTTGTCGCGCACCGCGATCTCGATGGGCAGGGAGACGCGCTCGGCCGAGCCCGGCACCGCGAGGCGCACGCCCGTGCGAAAGGCGGTGGAGAGCACGATCTCGCCCTCGAGCGCGTCCGGGCCGATGGCCTCGGCGGCGTTCTTGACGAGGTTGAGCACGACCTGGACCAGCTGGTCGCGGTTGGCCAGCACGTGGGGGATCGACGGGTCGTAGCTCTCGACGATGCGCAGATGGCGCGCGAAGCCCGACAGCGCGAGGCGCTTCACGTGATCGAGCACGCTGTGGACGTTCACCGGCACCCGCTCCACGGGCCGCTGCTCGCCGAACAGCTCGACGCGCTCGACGAGCTTCACGATCCGGTCCGCCTCGTCGCAGATGAGGCGCGTGAGGGCGCGGTCGTCGTCGGCCGCGGACTGCTCGAGGAGCTGCGCCGCGCCGCGGATGCCCGACAGCGGGTTCTTGATCTCGTGAGCGAGCATGGCGCCGAGCGCCGTCACCGAGCGCGCCGCCGTGCGGTGGGTGAGCTGGCGGTTCATCTTGTCGGCGATGGTCCGCTCCTGGATCATCACCACGACCTGCTCCGCGTCCTCGGGCATGGGCGAGGCGATCACGTCGACGATGCGCTCCATGCCGAGCCGCGGCCCGCCGATGTCGACCCGGTACTCGCTGACCGACACGCCCCGGCGGCGGACCTCCTCGATCAGGTTCAGAACCGGCGAGCCGAACGGCATGTAATCGCTCAGCTTCTGGCGGCGCAGGACGCGCTGGCTCGCCTCCAGGAAGGCCTCCGCCGCGGCATTGGCGGACAGGATGACGTGCTCGGGTCCGACGGTGAGGACCGGAAGCGGCAGCGCGTTCATCACCGCGTCGGTGGTGGGTGTCTTCATGCGGCGTCCCGGAGCGGATGGGTGTAGACGGCGCCGATCAGCGCGAGCACCTCGGCGGGGTCGTCGCTGGTGACGAGCCTCGCGCGCGCCGCCTGCGGCAGGGCGAAGCCGTCGGCGCGGGCGTGATCGGCGAAAGCGGCGAGGTGCTTGCGGGCGTGGCGCACGGCCATGCGTGCGCCGTAGAGCGCGAGCAGCCCCTCGTAATGCGCTCGCATCGCCGAGACCTTCGCCTCGGCGCTCGGCTCGGACGCGTACTCGCCGGCGAGACCCGCGCCGATCGTCGCGACGAGCCAGGGACGGCCCGTGGCCGCTCGGCCGATCATCACCGCGTCGGCGCCCGAGCGGGCGAGGCAGACGCGGGCGTCGTCGAGCGTGGCGATGTCCCCGTTGGCGACGAGCGGGAGAGTCGTCGCCGCGCGCACGGGGCGGATCGCGTCCCAGTCGGCGTTGCCCTTGTAGAATTGCTGGCGCGTGCGGCCGTGCACGGTGATCGCCTGCGCCCCCGCCACCTCCGCCCGGCGCGCGAGCTCGGGCGCGTTGCACGAGGCGTCGTCCCAGCCCAGCCGCATCTTCACCGTGACCGGGATCGACACGGCCGCGACCGTGGCCTCGATCAGGCCCGTCGCGTGGTCGAGGTCGCGCATGAGCGCGGAGCCCGCCCAGCCGCCGGTGACGCGCTTGGCGGGGCAGCCCATGTTGATGTCGACGGCGTCCGCGCCGTTCGCCTCGGCGAGGCGCGCGGCCTCCGCCATCCAATGCGCGTCGCAGCCGGCGAGCTGGACGACGTGGGGCGAGACGCCCTCGCCCTCCGCCCGCACCCTCGTCTCCTCGTCGCCCTTCACGAACTCGTCGGAGGCGACCATCTCGGAGACGACGAGGCCGGCGCCGAAACCGGCCGCGATGCGGCGCATGTGCAGGTCCGTCACGCCCGACATGGGCGCGAGCACCGCGCGGCGGCGGATCGCGACGGGACCGATCCGCCAGGTCGGGTCGGGACGGGTCTCGTCCGAGGGGCTGCGATTCTGCTGCATCGTCATTGTGCTCAACAATTAGCCAAGCCTGCCAAATTGGCAAGTGCGTGAAGTGCATGGCTCCCGGCCGTGTCCTGGCCTCCAGGCGTCGCGTCGGCGTCTCCGAGCGCGTTGCCTCGGGAAGCGGCATTCTCTATCACCACAGGCGTGTGACAGCGCGAACGGGAATCGTCGTGTCCGAACCCTCCCGCATCGCCGCTCTCGTCGTCGCCGCGGGCCGCGGCGCGCGCGCCGGGGCCGGCGATCCCAAGCAATACCGCCTCGTCGGCGGAGAGAGCGTCCTCGGCCGCGTCCTCGCGCTCCTCGGCGCGCATGAGGCGATCGACCGCATCCTCGTCGTCACCCATCCGGACGACGGCGACTTCTACGCCCGCACCACGACGGCGCTAGCGCCCGCGGCACGCGAGAAGCTCCTCGCGCCGGTGCAGGGCGCGGCGACGCGCCAGGGCTCCGTCGCCGCCGGCCTCGCGCGCCTGGCGGACGGGGCGGCGCCGGAAATCGTCCTCGTCCACGACGCCGCGCGCCCCTTCCTGACGCCGGATCTCGTCTCGCGCGCCATCGCGGCGGCGCAGGCGCACGGGGCCGCGATCCCGGGCATCTCCGTCGTCGACACGATCAAGCGCGTCGACGAAACGGGACGCGTCGTCGAGACGCCGCCGCGCGCGACGCTGCGCGCCGTGCAGACGCCCCAGGCCTTCCGCTTCGCTCCGCTCGCGGAGGCGCACCGCACCGCCGTCGCCGCGGGACGCGACGACTTCACCGACGACGGCGCGTTGATGGAATGGGCTGGTCACCCGGTCGTCGTGTTCGCCGGCGAGGCGGGGAACGTCAAGCTCACCCATCCGCAGGATTTCGCCGCCACGGGCGGCCCGGAGACGCGCATGATCACGAGGCTCGCCACCGGCTTCGACGTCCACGCCTTCACCGTGGGCGACCACGTCTGGCTCGGCGGCGTGCGCATCCCGCATACGCGCGGCGTGCTCGCCCATTCCGACGGCGACGTCGTGCTCCACGCGCTGACGGACGCGCTGCTGGGCGCGTTGGCGGAGGGCGACATCGGCACGCATTTTCCGCCCTCCGATCCGCAATGGAAGAGCGCCTCGTCCGACCGTTTCCTCGCCTTCGCCGCCGAGCGGGTGCGGGCGCGCGGCGGAATCATCGATCTCCTCGACGCGACGATCCTCGCGGAGGCGCCCAAGGTCGGACCGCATCGCGAGGCCATGCGCGAGGCGATCGCGCGCGCGGCCGACATTCCGGTCTCCCGCGTCTCCATCAAGGCCACGACGACGGAGAAGCTCGGCTTCACCGGCCGCGGCGAGGGCATCGCCGCCCAGGCCGCCGCGACGATCCGCCTGCCGGAGGAGGACGCGTGATCTTTCCCGACGAGATGCGCGAGCGCGCCACCGCCCTCCTCGACGCCTACGCGACGGCGGGCCTCACCATCGTCACGGCGGAGAGCTGCACGGGCGGGCTGATCGCGGGGCTCCTCACCGACATCCCCGGCTCCTCGCGCGCCGTGGAGCGCGGCTTCGTCACCTATTCCAACGAGGCCAAGATCGAGTGCCTCGGCGTGCCCGCGGCGACGATCGAGGCGCACGGTGCGGTGAGCGAGGAGACCGCCCGCGCCATGGCCGAGGGCGCGCTCGCGGCGTCGCGCGCCGACGTCGCCGTGTCCGTCACCGGCATCGCCGGCCCCGGCGGCGGCTCCGCGGAGAAACCGGTGGGCCTCGTCCATTTCGGCTGCGCCCGCCGCGGCGGCGCCGTGCGGCACCTCGAGAGGCGCTACGGCGATCTCGGCCGCTCGATGGTGCGGCTGCGGACGGTGGCGGATGCGCTGGAACTGCTGGAGGAGGCGCTGCGGGAGGGGTGACGCTTCCCAGTAGCGGCACCCGGCACCGCCCTCACCCGTAGATCGCGTCCGCCCGCTGCTCGAACGCCTCCGAGAACTTGCGGAAGGCGCGGTCGAACATCGTGCCCATGAGCATGCCGAGCGCGAAGCTCTTGAATTCGTAGTTGATGTAGAACTCCACGTCGCACTGGTCCTCGCCCGCGGGCTTGAAGGTCCAGCGGTTCTCCATGTAGCGGAACGGGCCGTTGACGTACTCGACGTCGATGCGCAGCCGCGCGCGGTCGAGCGTGACGCGGCTCGTGAAGTTCTCGCGGATCGCCTTGTAGCCGACGGTCATGTCGGCGACGAGGGTCTCGACCCCCTCCCCGCTCTGCACCTTGCGGCGGACCTTCAGGTCCTCGCAGAGCGGAACGAACTTGGGGTACTGCTCGACGTCGGCGACGAGGTCGAACATCCTCGCCGGCGTGTGACGAACGCGACGTGTGGTGCGGAATGACGGCATGGGCGGCAGGCGGATCAGCGACCGAGCTTCGCGAGACGCGCGGCCTTGAGCCGGGCGAAATCGTCCCCGGCATGGTAGGACGAGCGCGTCAGCGGTGACGCGGAAACGAGCAGGAAGCCTTTCGCGTAGGCAGTCGTCTGGTACGCCTTGAACTCGTCGGGCGTCACGTAGCGGATGACGGGATGGTGCTTGCGGGTCGGCTGCAGATACTGGCCGATCGTCAGGAAGTCGACCTCGGCCGAGCGCAGGTCGTCCATCAGCTGGAGCACCTCGTTGCGCTCCTCGCCGAGCCCGACCATGATCCCGGACTTCGTGAAGATCGTCGGGTCGAGCTCCTTGACCTGCTGGAGCAGGCGAATCGAGTGGAAGTAGCGCGCGCCGGGGCGCACCTTCAGGTACTTCGAGGGGACGGTCTCGAGATTGTGGTTGAACACGTCCGGGCGCGCCGCGACGACGATCTCGAGCGCACCGGGCTTGCGCAGGAAGTCGGGCGTCAGGATCTCGATCGTGGTCGCGGGCGCGCGCGCGCGGATCGCGCGGATGACGTCGGCGAAATGCTGCGCACCGCCGTCCTCGAGGTCGTCGCGGTCGACGGAGGTGACGACCACGTGCTCGAGGCCGAGCTTGGCGACCGCGACGGCGATGTTCTCGGGCTCCTGCGCGTCGAGCGCCTGGGGCATGCCGGTCTTCACGTTGCAGAAGGCGCACGCGCGGGTGCACGTGTCGCCCATGATCATGAAGGTGGCGTGCTTCTTCTCCCAGCACTCGCCCACGTTCGGGCAGCCGGCTTCCTCGCACACGGTGACGAGCCGGTTCTCCTTGACGATCCGGTTCGTCTCGGCCCAGCCCGGCGAGCCCGGCGCCTTGACGCGGATCCAGTCCGGCTTGCGCTGGAGCGGCTGATCCGGCCGGTGCGCCTTCTCGGGATGGCGCGGACGCGCATCCTTGGCGGCACCATCCTTGGCGCGGATGTCCTTGGCGAGGAGGTCGAGGACGACGGTCATGCTCTCCCGATCCGGCTTGACCGCGCGAGGCACCCGCGCGGCTCGTGACGTCGCCCTGATCTAGGGCGTCGCCGCGCGAGACGCAAATCCCACGCGGCGACGCAACGCACGCCCGATGCAGACCAGGCCCGCGCCGGCTGCGACCGTCGCGCCCTCAGCGGCCTCTGCGGCCCTGGATCATGCCCAGGATCCAGAGAAACACGATGGCGCCGATGGTCGCCACCACGATGGAGGCGATGTTGAAGCCCTCTCGGAACTCGAAGCCGAGCAGCGAGGCGATGAAGCCGCCGACGAAGGCGCCGATGATGCCGACGACGAGGTTCGTCAGGAGACCGTGATCGCGGCCGGTGACCTTCTCGGCGATGAAGCCGGCGATGATGCCGACGACGATCCAGGCGATGATGGACATGCTTTCAGCTCCCCGCGGGATGATGATCGTGCCCTCGCAACGCCGAGCCAAGCTCGGGCGTTCCGCCGCCGCTCAGCCTCGCGTGGCGTAGCGGTCGAAGAATCGTTGCGCCGCCGCCTGCGCCGCCGGCAACGCCGCGCGCGCCTGCTGCAGATCGAAGCGCGCCTGGTCCATCTCCCAGCGCAGGTCGTCGATGCGGTCGCGCATTTCCTCGATGCGGTCTCGCCGCTCCGTGGCGGAAATCGCGCGGTCGTCGCGCAGCTCGTCCATGCGCCGGCGCAGACGATCGCGCTCGCTCTCGCCGTTGCGCAGCCGGCTCTCCGCGGAGGCGACGCGCCGCTCCGCCGCCCCCAGGCGCGATCCGATCTCGCGCCCTTCGAGGAACGGCCCCGCGACGCCCGCCGGGCACAGGCCGTGGTAGGAATCGTTCTCGCGGCCGGTGGCGAAGCCGTTCTGCGGCGTGCAGTAGAGCAGCACGCCGGAATCCCAGCCGCTGCGATAGGCCTCGACGTCGGGCACGATGTTGAAGTTCGCGCACACCCGCGCGTGGCTCTCCAGCCGCGAGGGCGCATGCCCCTCCGCGCCGTCGCGCTGGCCGATGCTCGACCAGTCCTCGGCCTGGCACTCCTCGCGCGTGATCGTCGCGCAGCCCGACAGCCCGAGCGCCAGGACCGCCAGTGCGGGCAGCGCGAGCGCCAACGTTCTCGACCTCATGGATGTCGCCCCCGATTACGATGGGGAATGGTTAAGCTGCGATGCGGTGTGGGGCAAGAGGTGAAGACGAGCGCCGGCATGGGCGGACCGGCTCAGGCTCGCGCGTTGCGATAGCCGAGTGCCGCCACGCCGGCGGCGCCGAGGAGCGCCAGCACGACGACGCTCCAGACCGCGCCCCAATTGGCCACGGCGACGGCGACGAGCGCCCAGACGACCGCGACCGCGTAGAGCGGGATGGCCGGGAGGCGCAGGAGAACGAGCGCTGCCAGCATCAGGGCGCCGAGGAGGCTCGCGATCGCCCAGCCGATCTGCCCGAGCCAGATCCCGAAGCCCGCCCCGAAGAGCCCGATCGACACCCAGGACGCCGCCGTGAGCCAGCCCGCATAGAGCGCGACCGGCGCACGCAGGAGCCAGCGATCCGTCGCCGGCGTCCGGGCGAGCGCCACGAGCGCGAGGATCAGCATCACCCAGATCAGCACGGTGGCCCAGAGCGCGCTCGTCTGCGCCACGGCGAGCCAGGCGGCCCCGATGACGAGGCTCCCCGCGAGCGGCCAGCGCGGGCGATCCCACGCGGACTCGTCCCCGCGCCGCACGAGGCCGAAGGCGGCGGAGGTCAGGAGCCACAGATAAATCACGCCCCAGATGCCGAACGCGTAGCCCGCCGGCTGCACCGGCGGGTCCACCTGCGGGATCAGGAAGAGCTCCGGATCGAAGCCCGCGAACGGAAATGCCAGCGGCGCCGTCGCGAAGGCGAGCGACGCCGCCGCGACGAAGACGGCCTTCATGCGGCTTGTGTCGGAGGCGCTATCGCGGGGCGAGTGCGGGGGTGCGGGTTCGGGCATCGGCGAGTGCGGTCGGCGCTCCAGCGAACGGGGTTCAGCGCGCGAGCAGCTTCATGACCGCGGCGCGCGTGTCTTCTGGAGCTTCGGCGTAGCGCCGACGCAATTCTTCGAGTTCGCCATCGGTCGTTTGGCACGTCTCTCCGCCCCGCCGTCGGCCGGCGGCGCCGCCGCTCGCAGCGAACCGCATCCCCCACCAGGCCGTGATCTCCCTGCCGCGTTTGGCCAGCTCGCCCCGAAGCCCGTAGATGACGAGCACTGCGCCAATCCAGGGAAGGACGATCAGAAATTCGTGCATCTCTTCAATCCTCCGCTGTTGCGAGCCGCAGCGACAACGAGATGATAAGCAGCACTCCGACATACGACAAGACGAGAGAAACGTCGGTAATGGTCGCACCGTTCGCGCTGGCCGCGCGAAGTCCCGTGTTCCAGTGGAGCGCGATCGCGACGGTTGCCAAGCTGACGACGAGGCCTATCCAGAACGCCCATTGCAGGCGATCGTGCCGGCGTGCCGCCGCCGCGTCGAGCACGACGATCGCGCTGAGCCCGACGAGCACCAGGAGGAGATCGCTGGCGAAGGGCAGATAGGAGTCGAGCTCGCGCAGCCCGGCCAGTCCCGACGGCGTCCCACCGATCGACGTCACCAGAGGAAGAGCGACAAGAACCACGGCCGTAGCCCAGGAGCCCAATGCGTTGGGATAGCGCGCGCCCGCCCAAATCACGGCGGCAGCGCTACCAAGGAAAACGACGACCATGAGCGTCAGAAGCATGTAGGCACTCGTAGAAGTGAGTACCAGAGCCTATCAGCCGACAGCCTTGCACGCAAGAAAAGCACGCATCCTCACGTGTGGATCACCCGTCCATACGCATCCAGCACGCTCTCGTGCATCATCTCCGAGAGCGTCGGGTGCGGGAAGACCGTGTGCATCAGCTCTTCCTCGGTGGTCTCGAGGTTCATGGCCACCACGTAGCCCTGGATGAGCTCGGTCACCTCCGCGCCGATCATGTGGGCGCCCAGCAGCTTGCCGGTCTCGGCGTCGAAGATCGTCTTGACCATGCCCTCGGGCTCGCCGAGCGCGATGGCCTTGCCGTTGCCGGCGAAGGGGAAGCGCCCGACCTTGACGGACAGCCCCTGCTCCTTCGCCTTGGCCTCGGTGAGGCCCACGGACGCCACCTGCGGGTGGCAATAGGTGCAGCCGGGGATCATGCCCTTGTCCATGGGATGGGCGTGCATGCCGGCGATCGTCTCGACGCAGATGACGCCCTCGTGCTCCGCCTTGTGGGCGAGCATGGGCGGGCCGGCGACGTCGCCGATGGCGTAGATGCCGGGCACGTTGGTGCGCCCGAGGCCGTCGGTGGCGACGACGCCGCGCTCCATCTTCACGCCCAGCGCCTCGAGCCCGAGGCCCTCGACGTTGCCGACGACGCCCACCGCCGAGATCAGCTTGTCCGCCGTGATCTGCTGGGTGCCCTTGTCGGTCTCGATCGTGGCGGTGACGTCGTTCGCTCCCTTCTCCACCTTGGTGACCTTGGCGGAGGTGAGGATCTTGATGCCCTGCTTCTCGAAGCGCTTGCGCGCCATCGCCGCGATCTCGGCGTCCTCCACGGGGAGGATCTGCGGCATCACCTCGACGACGGTCACCTCGGCGCCCATCGTGCGGTAGAACGAGGCGAACTCGATGCCGATGGCGCCCGAACCCATGACGAGCAGCGACTTCGGCATCTCCTTGGGCACCATCGCCTCGAAATAGGTCCAGATCAGCTTGCGGTCCGGCTCGATCCCGGGCAGCGCGCGCGGCCGCGCGCCCGTGGCGACGATGACGTGCTTGGCCTTGTAGGTGCCCGGGCCGAGAGCGCCCTTGGGCGCGGGCACCGGCGGGCCCTCGACGGACTTGGTGGCGGGCTTGACGGTCACCTCGCCGGCCTTGGCGATGGAGCCCTCGCCCCAGATCACGTCGACCTTGTTCTTCTTCAAGAGCATGCCGACGCCGCCGTTGAGCCGGCCGGACACGCCCCGCGAGCGCTTGACGACGGCGCCGATGTCGAAGGACACGCCCTGGGCGGACAGCCCGTAATCGCCGGCATGGCTCATGTAGTGGAAGATCTCCGCCGAGCGCAGCAGCGCCTTCGTCGGGATGCAGCCCCAGTTGAGGCAGATGCCGCCGAGGTGCTCGCGATCGACGACCGCGGTCTTCATCCCCAATTGCGCGGCGCGGATCGCGGCGACGTATCCGCCGGGACCGGCGCCGATGATGATGACGTCGTAGGTGTCGGCCATGATCGCGCTCTCTCTCGTTCGTTCGTCGTCAGGCGCCCGCGACGGGGCGCGCCAGGAGGATCCAGCGGCTCTGCGGCGCATAGCGCGCGTGGAGCCGCACGGGGCGCGTGTCGCGCTCGGTGAAGCCGCGGCGCTCGAGATGCGCGCGGAAGCTCTCGTTCGTCTCGTGGGTGGTGATGGCGAGCGTCTCGCAGCCGGCGGCCCGCGCCCGTCCGACGCCCGCGTCGATCAGCGCGGAGCCGATGCCGCGGCCGCGATGCTCGGGCATCACCGCCAGGTCGCGCAGGAAGTAGGCGCCGTGGACCTGGGCCAGGAGCTCGTAATGCGAGCGCTGGTCCGGGGGCAGCCGCAGCATGGCGACGCGGCCCATCCGCCGGGTCAGCCGCAACGCCACGAGCGCGCCGACGACGTCGCCGTCGTGCTCGGCGACGACCGCGTTCTTCCACGACATCTCGCCCGCCGGCCGCCCGATCTCGTCGGCGGCATCGTCGAGCCAGCTCCGCCGCCCGCGGGCGCCGCGGGCGAACAGGCTCGCCACGTGCCCCGCATTCGCCATGTCCCACAGGACCGCGATCGTGCGCGCGTCCGCAGGGGTGGCGGGGCGCAGAGTGACGGGAGCGAGGGTCGCGGCGTCAGGCATGGGCTGCGACGGGCTCGGCGAGACGGGCGTGGACCGTGTCCATCACGCTGTCGATGTCGGTCAGGACGGTGTGGTTGGTGAAGCGCAGGAGGTCGAACCCTTGCGCCTCCAGGGCCGCGTCGCGTACGGCGTCGCGGGCCCGCTGGGCGTCGTAGGAATGGCTCGCGCCGTCGACCTCGATGATCAGCTTGTGCTTCAGGCAACAGAAATCGACGACGTAGGGGCCGAGGGGGACCTGGCGGCGGAAGTGCGTACCCTCGAGCGCGATCCTGCGCCGAAGATACCACCAGAGACGCTTCTCGGCGGGAGTCATCTGTCGACGGAGCGGGCGAGCGGCTCGGCGAGCAGCCCCCGAGGGCGATCTTGCTGGTGGCTGATTCCAAGCCATGCCGCTCTCCCTCTTCGATCCTGCGGCACTGCACCGGCGGCCGTATGGGCCGGAGAGCGCGCGCCCTGCATCACTACCCCCATCCGCCCCCTTCGGGGGCACCTTCCCCACAAGGGGGAAGGACGGCTGCCGGCATTGCTTACCGAGAAAGCTCCGACCGGACGTCCGGCGCCGGACGGTCTCCCCTCCCCCTTGTTGGGAGGGGCCGGGGGTGGGGGTCGCACAGGACGATCACCACGCCTATGCAGCGCGATGGACCGACCTGACGCCGTCCCCGGTCGTCACCTCACACCAGCATCCCCATCGGCTGCTCGATCAGCTCGCGGAAGGCCGCCAGCAGCTCGGCGCCGAGCGCGCCGTCGACCACGCGGTGGTCGCACGAGAGCGTCACGGTCATCGCCTGGACGACCGCGGGAGCGTCGTTCTTGACGACGACGCGCTTCTCGCCGGCGCCCACCGCGAGGATCGACGCGTGCGGCGGGTTGATGACGGCGGCGAACTCGCGGATGCCGAACATGCCGAGGTTGGAGACCGCCGTCGTGCCGCCGGTGTACTCCTCTGGCTTCAGGCGCTTGTTGCGGGCGCGTCCGGCGAGGTCCTTCATCTCGGCGGAGATGGCCGACAGCGTCTTCGTCTCGGCCTTGCGGATGACGGGCGTGAACAGCCCGCCCTCGATCGCCACCGCGACGCCGACGTCGGAATGCTTCAGCTTGAGGATGCGATCCTCCGCCCAGACGGCGTTGGCGTTCGGCACGCGCTGGAGCGCCATGGCGAGCGCCTTGATGACGAAGTCGTTGACCGAGAGCTTGTAGGCCGGCTTGCCGTCCTTCGACGGAGCGGCCGCATTCAGCTGAGCCCGCAGGGCGAGCGCGGCGTCGAGCTCGACGTCCACGGTCAGGTAGAAATGCGGGATCGTCTGCTTGGACTCGAGCAGGCGCTTGGCGATCGTCTTGCGCATGCCGTCGAGCTGGACCTCCTCGAAGGAGCCCGGCTCGAACATCGCCTTGACCTGATCGGCCTTGAGGCCCTGCGCCATGGTGGCGCCCGCCGTCGCGGCGGGGGGCGTGGGCACGGCCTTCTGAGGCATTGCGTCCGCCGCCGGGGCGGCAGCGGCCTGGGCCGGCGCGGCCTTCGCCGTGCCGCCGGCGAGCGCCGCGCGGACGTCGCGCTCGATGACGCGCCCGTGCGGGCCCGAGCCCTTCACCTGCGCGAGGTCGAGACCGCCCTCCTTCGCGATGCGCTTGGCGAGCGGCGAGGCGAAGACGCGCCCACCGGAGGAGGCCTGCGCGGGCTGCGCCGCCGCCGGCGCGCCGCCGGGCGCCTCGTTCACGCGGGCGTAGGACATGTGGCCCGCCTCGCCGCCGCCGGCCTTGGTCGTGTTCTCCTGCGGGGCGGCGGGAGCGGGTGAGGGAGCCGCGGCCGGCGCAGGCGCGGCGGCGCCGCCGCCGGAGGCCGGCAGCTCGACGCTCTTGGGGTCCTCGCCCTCCTCGGCGATGAGCGCGATCACGTCGTTGACCGGCACGTCCGCCGTGCCCTCGGGCACGACGATCTTGGCCAGCACGCCCTCGTCGACGGCCTCGACCTCCATGGTCGCCTTGTCGGTCTCGATCTCGGCGAGGATGTCGCCGGACTTGACCGGGTCACCCTCCTTCTTCAGCCACTTGGCGAGGTTGCCCTTCTCCATCGTCGGGGACAGGGCGGGCATCAGGATGGTGATGGGCATCGTCGCTTGATCCTGATCTCGAAGGGATCGTCAGTTCACGGCGCCGGTGGTGCCGGGATCGGTGGGGCGGTCGAGCTCGGCCTCGATGCCGGCGCGGATGGCGGCCATGGCCTCCTCCTCGCTCATGCCGGCCTCGAGCGCGTAGATCCGCGCGGCGTGGCGCGCGAGATCCACGAGGAGCAGGCCCCAGGTGAACGGGTCGTCGAAGGAGCGGCGCAGCGTCACGGAGACGCCGCCTTCCACCACGCTCGCCCGAAGCACCTCGTGCCCGCCCTTCTCCAGGGCGTCCGGCGGGGCCTCGAGCTCGTGGAAGAGGCGGGTGTCGTCCTCGTCTGCCATGCCGCTCTCCTGCTCAGCGATAGCAGACGGCCTTGACCGCCTCGACCACCTCGGCCACCGACGGCAGCGCCAGCTTCTCGAGGTTCGCCGCGTAAGGCATCGGCACGTCCTTGCCGGTGACCCGGGCGACGGGAGCGTCGAGATAGTCGAACGCGTCCGCCTGGACGCGGGTCGCGATCTCGGCGGAGACGCCCGATTGCGGGAAGCCCTCCTCGACGCACACGCAGCGCCCGGTCTTCATCACCGAGGCGACGACCGTCTCCGAATCCATCGGGCGGATGGTGCGCAGGTCGACGACCTCGCAGGAGATCCCCTCGCCTTCCAGCTCGTGCGCGGCCTTGAGCGCGTAGGTCATGCCGATGCCGAAGGAGACGATGGTGCAGTCCGTCCCCTCGCGGTGGATCTTGGCCTTGCCGATCGGCACCGTGAAGTCGTCGAGCTTCGGCACCGGGAAGGACTGGCCGTAGAGGATCTCGTTCTCGAGGAAGATCACGGGGTTGGGGTCGCGGATGGCGCTCTTGAGGAGCCCCTTCGCGTCCGCCGCCGTGTAGGGCATCACGACCTTGAGGCCGGGCACGTTCGAGTACCAGGCGGCGTAGTCGTGGCTGTGCTGGGCCGCCACGCGCGAGGCCGCGCCGTTGGGCCCGCGGAACACCATCGGCGCGCCGAGCTGGCCGCCGGACATGTAGAGCGTCTTCGCGGCCGAGTTGATGATCTGGTCGATCGCCTGCATGGCGAAGTTGAAGGTCATGAACTCCACGATCGGCCGCAGGCCCGCGAAGGCGGCGCCCACGCCCAACCCCGCGAAGCCGTGCTCGGTGATCGGCGTGTCGATGACGCGGCGCGCGCCGAATTCCTGCAGGAGCCCCTGGGTGACCTTGTAGGCACCCTGGTACTCCGCGACCTCCTCGCCCATGACGAAGACGGTCTCGTCGCGGCGCATCTCCTCGGCCATCGCGTCGCGCAGCGCCTCGCGCACCGTCATGGTCACGAGCTCGGTGCCGGCGGGGATCTCCTGCGTCGCGTCGTAGACGCCCTCGGGGCGCATGACCGCGGGCGCGGCCGGGCGGGCCACTGGCTCGGTGCCGCCCGTGGGCGCGGAGCCGGCGGGCTCGGCCGCCATGCCTTCGGCCGCCATCTGGGCCGGCGCGCCATCCTGGGCGGGCGCGGGCGCGGGCTCGACCTTCGCCGCCGACGGGCCGGCGGAGGCGGCGGCGGAGACGTCCTCACCCTCCTCCGCGATGATGGCGATCGGCGTGTTGACGGCGACGTTGTCGGTGTCCTCGGCGACGAGGATCTTGGCGAGGACGCCTTCGTCCACCGCCTCGACCTCCATGGTCGCCTTGTCGGTCTCGATCTCGGCGAGGATGTCGCCGGATTTCACCGTGTCGCCTTCCTTCTTGAGCCACTTGGCGAGCTTGCCCTGCTCCATGGTCGGAGAGAGGGCGGGCATCAGGACGTCGATGGGCATGGACCAGCGCTCTTCTATCGACGGCAGACGCGCGCCCCGCCGGGCGGGGGCGCGCTGCCGGATGGAGGGGAGATCAGTGGAGGATGTCGGTGAACAGCTCGGACACGTCGGGCTCCGGATCGCTGGTGGCGAAATCGGCCGCCTCGTTCACGATCTTGCGGATCTGCCCGTCGATGCCCTTGAGCTCGTCCTCCGGCACGCCGAACTCGCCGATGAGGCGACGGCGGACCTGCTCGATGGGATCGTGCTCCTCGCGCATGCGGGAGACCTCGTCCTTCGTGCGATACTTCGCCGGGTCCGACATGGAATGCCCGCGATAGCGGTAGGTCAGCATCTCGAGGATGTAGGGCCCCTCCCCCGAGCGGGCGTGCTCGACGGCCCGCGCGCCGGCCTCGCGCACGGCGCGGATGTCCATGCCGTCCACCTGCTCGCCGGGAATGCCGAAGGAGATGCCGCGCTTCGAGAAGTCCGACTGCGCGGCCGAGCGCGTCACCGACGTGCCCATGGCGTAGCGGTTGTTCTCGATGACGTACACGACGGGCAGCTTCCAGAGCGCCGCCATGTTGAAGCTCTCGTAGACCTGGCCCTGGTTCGCGGCGCCGTCGCCGAAATAGACCAGGCTCACCGCGTCGTCGCCCTTGTAGCGATTGGCGAAAGCGAGCCCGGTGCCCAGCGGGACCTGCGCGCCGACGATGCCGTGCCCCCCGAAGAACTGCTTCTCCTTGGAGAACATGTGCATCGAGCCGCCCTTGCCCTTCGAGTAGCCGCCGCGGCGGCCCGTGAGCTCGGCGAGGACGCCCTTGGGGTCCATGCCCGTGACCAGCATGTGGCCGTGATCGCGATAGCCGGTGATCACCTGGTCGCCGTCGTTCGACGCCATCTGCATGCCCACCACCACGGCCTCCTGGCCGATGTAGAGGTGGCAGAAGCCGCCGATGAGGCCCATGCCGTACATCTGGCCGGCCTTCTCCTCGAAGCGGCGGATGAGCAGCATCTCCCGATAGGCGTGGAGTTCCTCTTCCTTCGAGAGCGTGGGGGCGTTCGTCGCCGCCCCCTTCGCCGCCCGCCCCTTGCTGGGGCTCTTACCGGCAGCGGATTTCGCAGCAGCGGACTTGGCAGAAGCGGACGCGCCCTGCGTCCGACGTGCAGCCGTGGCCATGCACACCTCCGAACGTTATCCTCGGCCCTGTCTTAGCCCAACTAAAGTCGGAAAGCGAGAGCGCAAGAGACCGTGCGCAGATGTCTCGGCCGGCTGACAAGTTCCTTATTTGCAATGATTTTCAGCGATCAACTGTATCTCAGTTGATCGATCGCGCCGCGAGAGCCGGCGCGGGTCGCAGCTCGGGATCGACCATGATGACGACGTCGTTGCGGTGCACACGCCCGAGCATGACGCGCGCCTGCTCCTCGAGCAGGTCGCGGTCGATCTGGTGAGAGCGCACGAGACCGATGCGGTGCTCCCAGTCGGCGCGCTCCTGCTGCAGCGCGCCCAGCGTCGCCTCGATGCGGGTGCGCTCCAGCTGCAGCTCGCGCTTGGCGTCGAGCCCCCGCTGGCCCGACTGGGCGTGGTGGACGAAATAGCCGACCGCGAGGCCCGACACTCCGTAGAGCGCGAGGGGAATCAGGACGGCGCGGAGACGTTTCTTGACGACCATGCCGCGATGGTCGACGCGGGTGGTTAAGGAAGCGTTTCGCAGATGCCGCCCACGCCGACGGAGCGCGTTGCTGCGGCCCACAGCCCCGTAACCGCCCCACGGGGCGGTCGACGAGCGCAGCGAGGCGGGTGGGGCGAGGACGCCTTCGACGTGGCGCTCGCCCCCTCCGGTCCGCTGCGCGGCCCACCTCGCCTGCGGGGAGATCGCGGCCGCCTCAGAGGCGGCCCTTGAGCGCGCCGCGCCCGGCGTAGATCGCGCTCGTGCCGAGCTCTTCCTCGATGCGGATGAGCTGGTTGTACTTCGCCGTACGATCGGAGCGGGCGAGCGAGCCGGTCTTGATCTGCCCGCAATTCGTCGCGACCGCGAGATCCGCGATCGTCGCGTCCTCGGTCTCGCCCGAGCGGTGCGACATCACCGCCGTGTAGGACGCGCGGTGGGCCATGTCGACCGCCGCCAGCGTCTCGGTGAGCGAGCCGATCTGGTTGACCTTGACGAGGATCGAGTTGCCCACGCCCTCGGCGATGCCGCGCGAGAGGCGCGTGACGTTCGTCACGAACAGGTCGTCTCCGACGAGCTGACAGCGGTCGCCGACCTCGCGGGTGAGGGCCGCCCAGCCCTCCCAATCGTCCTCGGACATGCCGTCCTCGATGGAGCGGATCGGGTAGTCGGCCACGAGCTTGGCGAGATAGGCCGCCT
Source organism: Salinarimonas ramus (assembly GCF_014645695.1). Lineage (GTDB taxonomy): Bacteria > Pseudomonadota > Alphaproteobacteria > Rhizobiales > Beijerinckiaceae > Salinarimonas > Salinarimonas ramus. The sequence goes on from NZ_BMMF01000001.1 coordinate 118,298, forward strand.
GCTCGTGCGGCGAGCGGCGCTTGTTGCCCTCGCCCTCGTAGACGTAGGCGCCGTCCTTGAAGAATTCCGTCGCCGCGCAGTCGAGCGCCAGCACGACGTCGTCACCGGGCTTGTAGCCGGCCTTCTCGATCGCCTTCATGACGAAGTCGAGTGCCGCCTCGGCGGAGGGCAGGTTGGGGGCGAAGCCGCCCTCGTCGCCGACATTGGTGTTGTGGCCGGCATGCTTCAGCTCGGACTTCAGCGTATGGAAGATCTCCGAGCCCACGCGCACGGCCTCGGCGAGCGAGGGCGCGCCCACCGGCATGACCATGAATTCCTGGAAGTCGATGGGATTGTCCGCGTGCGCGCCGCCGTTGACGATGTTCATCATCGGGACGGGGAGCGTGCGCGCCTGCGTGCCGCCCACGTAGCGGTAGAGCGGCAGGCCGCAGGAGATCGCGGCCGCCTTCGCCACCGCCAGCGAGACGCCGAGGATGGCGTTGGCGCCCAGCCGCGCCTTGTTGGGCGTGCCGTCGAGGTCGATCATCGCCTGGTCGACGGCGACCTGGTCCTCGGCGTCCATGCCGGCGAGCGCGTCGAGGATCTCGCTGTTGACCGCGTCCACGGCCTTGAGCACGCCCTTGCCCTTATAGGCGCCGGCGACGCCGTCGCGCAGCTCCACCGCCTCGTGCGCGCCCGTGGAGGCGCCCGACGGCACCGCGGCGCGGCCCATCGCGCCGTCCTCGAGATAGACGTCGACCTCCACGGTGGGGTTGCCCCGGCTGTCGAGGATCTGGCGGGCGAGGATGTTGGCGATGGCGGTCATGCGTCTCTCCGTTCGTCGAAGGCGAGTGCCCGGGGGCGGCCATGCGCGCACTTACGCCCCACGCGCCCGGCTTGCAAGACGGGCGGCGGCACGAAGCGTCGATGAACGAAACGGCGTGGCGTCAGCGACGCAGGCTGGTAGCCGGCTGAATTGCGGCGGCGCCGAAGGTGCGGGTGAAGCCCGCGGCCGGCTGATCGGGCGCAGCGAAAAAGATGCCGACGAGATGCGTCGGATCCTGCGCGCCGCGCAGCTCCGCCGCGGGGGCGGCTCCGGGGAGCGTCGCGCCGGGAATCGGGGCCGACGGAACCGGCGCCGACGCGGATGCGGGAAGCGAGGCGTTGACCGCGCGCGGCGCCACGGAGGCGAGCTCGCTCGGGCGCAGCGGCGGGGCCGGGAGCGCCACCGTCTGCGGGGCCGAGGCGAAGGCGAGCGTCGGCGCCACGGGGCGATCCGCCGCCGCGAGCGGGATGCGGTCCACCTGCGGCACGCCGCCGGCGGAGGCGACCTGGATCGTGGTGGCGCCGTCGATGGGCATCTGCGCCAGGCGACCGTCGGTGCGCAACGTCGCCATCAGGATCTCGTCGTCGCTGCCCTCCGTCGAGGCGGGGCCGACATAGTCGACCCGCACCCGCGCCGTGCCCGCGCCGCGGAAGGCGAGCGTGTCGGCGACGGCGCGCGAGACGTCGATGATGCGGCTGCCGTGGAACGGCCCGCGATCGTTGACGCGCACGATGATCGAGCGGTCGTTGTCGAGATTGGTGACGCGCGCGTAGCTCGGCAACGGCATCGTCGTGTGGGCCGCCGACAGGGCGAAGCGGTCGAACACCTCGCCGTTGGCCGTGCGCCGGCCGTGGAAGCGCGCGCCGTACCAGGAGGCGAGACCCTCCTGCGAATAATCGGGGTCGTGACGGGGAACGTAGGTGCGCCCGGCGATGGTGTAGGGCCGCCCCACATGCTCGCGCCCGCCGCCCTTGGGCACCGCGGAATTCTCGTCGACCACCCGCTCGCTCGCCGAGACGCCGAGCTTCGGGTCCACCGCAACGCGCGTGCCGCAGGCCGCGAGCGTCAGCGCCAGGGTCCCCATCGCAGCGATCCGGATGAGATGCCCCGCCGCGCGCGTCGATCCCGTCATGTCACAAGGCCCCGTGTCCAGCCGCCCTTCCCCGGGCGATCCTCAGCCGACGCGCGAGCGAGTCGGGAGGAGGCCCGCCGTCGCGCGAAGGCACGATTTGCGCGGACTATGCCCAGATTGGGGCGGAATTGACAAGAGAATGCCGTGTTTCGGGACGCCCCGGCGAATGTTCGTGGTGGCATCCGCTTTCGTTCCTGTTCCGCCCTCGCCTCCGCGCGCGAATGCGGCCCGCCTGTGGCTTTCGCGCGACACCCGGCTGCACGAGCCTTCCCACGCGCCCCCGAGCGCGCTAGGAGTGTGCGGCCGGAAGGGTGGCCGAGTGGTTTAAGGCAGCGGTCTTGAAAACCGCCGTGGGGGCGACTCCACCGTGGGTTCGAATCCCACCCCTTCCGCCACCGACGGCGATCGACGTCACGCCCACGGGAACGAGCGTCTTCGGCCCTTCGCACACGTTCACAAGAGCCAGATGCCGTCGGCCGTCGAGGGGGCGACCAGTGCCACGTTCTCGGGGCTCTCGGAGAAGGAGACGAGGGCGTCCGCGCGGGCGAGACCCCGCGCCAGTTCTCCCTGCCAGTAGGCGGCGCCGCCCTCGTCCGGGCTCCGGCCCAGGACGTTCTGGTAGAGGGCGTCGACGAAAGCGGCATCGCTCACGCTCGTTCCGTACTTCTGCTGAAACTCCGCGCTCGTGATGAAGGCTGCCGCCGCATCGCGCAGAGCCATCCCCTGGTCGAGCGCGCGAACCCAGAAGCCCAGACCCTCGGCGTCGGGGGCGCGTGCGAAGGCGGCCTGGTAGAGGCGGTAGCCTGCACCGGCCGTTCCTGCGGTGTCGAAGGCGAGAATGCCGTCGGAGAATTGAAGCCGTTCGACCGAGAGCAGCGTATCCGTGCCGTCCCGCGTCGGGGCTGTATCGGCAACGACGAGCCGATCCGCGCTTCGCGTCACCACGTAGGCGTCGCGAAGCCCGGTGAAGGTCGCGGTGTCGGTCCCCTCGCCGCCGAAGAACGTGTCGTCGCCGCCGCGGCCGACGAACACGTCGCGCCCCGTCGCCCCGTGAGCGGTGTCGGCCAGGGCGCCGCCCAGGAACGTGTCGTCTCCGGCGAGGAGCGATCCGAGGTTCGAGACCACGAAATCCTGAAGGCTTCGGCCGATCTCCGACCAGGTCTGATAGGTCTGGTAGCCGCCGACGGCCTGGACCGACAGCACCACCTCCGACACCGTGCCGACCGCCGTCTCCGGAGACGTGCCGGAGAACTCGCCTCGAAGCTCCATGCGGAGCCGGGCGCCCGCGGGATCCTGGTAGGTGAAGGCGATGCTCGATCGCTCGAACCGCTCGACGTCGATGCTGTCGGGAATGAGCGGACCGATGAGCGACTGCGCGGTGTAGCCCAAGACGTTCGTTCCGACGACCTCGATACGCATTTCACGAGCCCCCTCGATTGATCTTGGGTCTCGTTAGCATTCATTACTTAATTTATGTCGAAAGTGCTCGGTCGAAATTGGTAGAGTCCGTCTCGAACGGACTGATCGGCGATACCGCCTTGCCTCTGCGCGTCCAGCGACGTCGGAGCGCACGCCCGCGCTGCTTGCACGAACGAGGAACGCCGCGCATGGTTCGACCTGCAGTCACCAGGCCGTGCGGATCGTCGGCGGCCGGGGTCCCGCGTACGCGAGAGCATCATGCGCAAGCTCGTCAAGATCCTCCACTCCGTCGCCGCCGCGGGCCTCATCGGGGGGCTCGCGTGCTACATGGTGCTGCTGGTCGCGGTGCCGGTGGAGGATGCGGCGGCCTATGCGGGCTTGCGGGCGGCGATCTCGGCGTTGAGCAGCTGGGTGCTCCTGCCCTCGCTTGCCGTCGGGCTCGTGTCCGGACTCCTGTCGATGATCGTGCACAGGCCTTTCCAGGAAATGGGCTGGGTGTGGATCAAGGCCGGGCTCGGCATCCTCATGTTCAAGGGCACGCTCACCATCGTCAGCGCCAAGGCGGACGCCGCCGCGGCCATCGCGCAGCGCATCGCCGCCGGCGCCGCGGGGCCGGAGGCGCTCGACGAGCTCCTCGTGCTCGAATGGGGCACGCTCGCCGTCGTCATGGCGATCGCGGTCGCGAATGTCGTGCTCGGCATCTGGCGCCCGCGCCTCGTGCGCATTCCCGAGCGGCCGCGCGAGACGAGCCGCGCGCCGTCCTGAGGACGCGAAGCGGCGCGCCCGCGAAGGCGCGCCGCCGATCGTCGCGTCACATCTGCTCCTTCTGCGCGCCGCTGTCGGGGCGCGCCTTGCCGAGCGAGGGCTCCTGCCCCATCGGCTGGGCCGGGCGCATGCTGAACTGGCCGCGGCCGTCCAGCGAGGGACCGGAGGTCCAGCGGCCCTGCGGGGCCTCCTTGTCGAGGGAGGTGTTGAGGAAGACGTAGGAATGCTCCGTCGCCTCGGCGCTCTGGGGCGTCGAGTTCGGGATCGGCAGCGTGCCCTCGAAGCCGCCGTTCTCCTCGATCACCGCGAGCCATTGCTGCTGGTGCATCGTGTCGCGCGCGATGAGGAAGGAGAGCATGTCCTTCATGCCGGGATCGTCCGTGAGCTCGTAGAGCCGCGAGGCGAGCACGCGCCCGCCCGCTTCCGCCGTGGCGTTGGCGAGCATGTCGGCGCCGAGATTGCCCGTGGCGTAGACGTGGCTCATGTCGAAGGGCACGCCGTTCGCGTTCACCGGCATGGCCGAGAGGCCCGACGAGAGCAGGTGGCGCGGGTTCATGCCGCCCAGGATCGCCGCGACGACCGGGTCCTTGGCCGCCTCGTCCTTCATGTGGGCCGGAGCCTTCTCGAGGTTGAGCGCGACCGCGTGGCCGAGGAACTCGATATGCGAGAGCTCCTCGGTGGCGGTGGCGATGAGGAGGTCGCGGTACTTCGGATTGCCGCGCGCTCCCATGGCCTGGAAGAAGTACTGCATGGCCACGCGGATCTCGCCCTCGACCCCGCCGATCGCCTGCTGGAGCATCTTGGCGAAGAGGGGGTTCGGCTTCTCGACGCGGACCTCGTACTGAAGCTTGCTGTTGTGGAAGAACATGGTCGCTCCTCGTTGGCGTTTCAGGCACCGCCCGAACCGCCTGAGGCGATCATGGTTCCCCAACGAGAGGAGGCAATGAACCAGCCTGGGTAGCGTGACCATTCGCGATCCCGCAACGCGCGCGAGGCGCGCCGCGAGACCGCGCGGCTGGAGCGTTCCGCCTCAGGCGATGCCGACGTCGAGAACGATGCCCGACGCGATGGCCGGCGCCACGAGGGCGACGTTCTCCGGGCTCTCGGAGAACTGCACCAGCACGTTCTCCCGCGAGCGCCCGCCGGCGAGCTCGCCGAGCCAGAAGGCGTTGCCGCCGTCGTCCGGCCCGCGGCCGAGGACGTTCTGATAGAGGAGCGCGACGAAGGCCGCGTCGCTCACGGTGCCGGGGCTGCCGTAGGTCGCCGCGAATTCCGGCGAGGCGAGGAAGAAGGTCGCCGCGCCGATCAGGTCCTGCTCGCCGCGATCGAAGGCGTTCGTCCAGAAGGAGACGCCGCCCTGGTCGGGCGTGCGGGCGAAAGCCGCCTGGTAGAGCCGATAGGCCTGCCCAGCGGTGCCGTCGAAGTCGAAGGCGAGCGTCGAATCCGTGAAGACGAGGCGCTCGACGTTCGTCAGTCGATCGATACCGTCGCGGCCGGACGTGGTGTCGCTGACGATGAGCCCCGCCGCGCCGCTCGTCACGGCGTACTCGCCGCGCGCGCCGGAGAACACGGCGGCGTCCCGGCCGGCGCCGCCGTCGATCGCATCGTCGCCGCGCCCGCCCTCGAGCCGGTCGTTGCCGCCCGCACCCGCGAGCTCGTCGGCGCCGTCGAGCCCACGCAGCCGGTTGTCGGCCCCGTCGCCCATCAGGCGATCGGCGAAATCCGTGCCGCGCACCTGCTCGACGCCGATCAGCGTGTCGCGATCGCCGAAGCCGTCGATGGCGAAGCCCGCGGCGAGATCCACCATGACGCCGGCGGCGCCCCCCTCGTTGGCGTCCATCTCATAGCGGACCTCGTCGACCCCGCCGCCGAGATCGATGATGTCATCGCCCGCGAGCCCGCGAACCTGGTTACGGCCGTCGTCACCTACGAAGCGATCGGCGAGGAGCGTACCGCGCACGAGGTCGATGTTCGAATGCCGATCCTCGTGCCCGAACGTGTCGATCGCCGTTCCCGTCGACCAGTCGAAGACGATGCCCCTGTCCCCGCCGAAGAACCGCTCTCCCGCGTAGGACACCTGCTCGAACCCGGATCCGCCCTGGAACGTGTCGTTGCCGGCATACCCGACGAAGAAGTGGTCGCCGTTCTCGGTCAGCGCGATGAAGACGTCCGCGCGATTCGTCCCTTCGGCATTCTCCATGCCGGAGAAGCGATCCACCTCGTCCTGGCGCGCGGCGCCGCCGTGACGGGCGGTCCCGGCGTTGAAGTCGACGATGACGCCGATCGCCGTCTGGTCGATGGTCTGAGCGCCGGTCTCCAGGATGAAGTGCATGCTGTCGTAGCCGCCGCGCCCGTCGAACACGTCGTTGCCCGCATTGCCGGCGAACTGGTTGTCTCGGTCGTCGCCGACGAAGCTGTCGTCGAAGCGCGTCCCGCGCACGCGCTCCACGCCGATCAGCGTGTCGCGGTCGCCGAAGCCGTCGATGGCGAACTGGCGGGAGAGATCGACCTGGATGCCGCTCGTGCCGCCGTACTCCTCGTCGAACGTGTAACGGACGTCGTCGAAGCCGTCGCCGAGATCGAAGATGTCGGCGCCCGCGAGCCCGGCCGCGCCGTTGGACCCGCTGGTCCCGCGGAACTCGTCGGCGAAGGCCGTGCCGAGGGCGAACTCGATCGATTGCAGGCGATCCGCCGCGCCGAACGTGTCGCGCCCCGGCCCGCCGCCGAAATCGACCAGTACGCCTCCCGGCCCGCCCTCCTCGGCGTAGTTCACCCTGTCGAACCCCGCTCCTCCCTGGAGCGTGTCGGCGCCGTCGCCACCGATGAAGCTGTCGTCGCCGTCTGTGCCGGGAAGGGTCTCGGACGCGGGCGTACCGTTGATGTCGGCCATGGGCGTATCTCCGAAGGGTGGAAAGCGGCAGGAAGCGGGTCGCGGCGCGCGGGTCAGTCGAAGATCAGGATCGTCCCGTTCGACGTCTCGTAGCGGGTGTCCGACTGCGGCGTGACGGTCTGGCAGGATTCGTCGCCGTTGCGGATCTTGGTCCAGCGCGAGCACAGCTCGTTCCCGGCGATGCGCCAGCTGCCGGTGTCGGTCTCGATGCCGGGGATGTTGCTCGTCAGCGCCTGTGCGCCGTCGGCGTCGATCGTCGTCGTTCTCGCGAAGCCGCGCTGAGGCACCTCGAAGCGATAGGTCTTGCCGTCGACGAGCGCGCGGATCTCCTCGCGGCTCAGCGTGCCTTGCGCCCGCGCGTCAATATCGGCGGCGGCGAGGCCGGCGAGCACGATGAAAGCAGCGGACAGGTTGATGATCGAGCGCGCCGGCATCGGACGTTTCTCCATCTCCGCGAACGGCCGTTCCGGCCATCACGGAGCGTTCGCCCACATGGAGCGGGAGCGCATGACCCAGATGGGTCATGGTCGCCATTCGACGAAACGACACGCGGGTAGCATTACGTCAGACGTCCGTGAGCCGGGTCATCAGCTCGAGCAGGTCCGCCTGTCGACCGGTGCCGGTCTTGGCGTAGACGCGCTTGAGGTGATTGCGCGCCGTCTCGTAGCTGATGCCGGCGCGGCTCGCGGTCTCGCGCAGGTCGCGATGGTGCCCGAGCAGCGTGCACAGGCGTGCCTCCGCGGGCGTGAGGCCGAAGGCGTCCGCGAGGCCGCCGGCGGAGGTGCTCGCGCGGGGTGCGTCGACAGGGGTCGCGAGGCACAGGAGCCGCGCGCCGAGGAACGGCTGGGCGAGCGACGGCGGGACCGAAGCGAGCCGCAGCGCGAGCGCGGGCAGGCCGCTCGCGTCGCGCAGGAGGATCGGCGCGCCCGTGCCGAGATCGAGCGGGCGGCGCGCGGCACCGGCGATCGCCTCGTCGAGCTGCACGCGCGCACGCTCGTCCGCCGGCTGGAGACGCCTGCCGCGGACGAGGAGGTCGCGCCCGAGCAGCGCATCCGCCGCCTCGTTCCGGGCGACGACGACGCCCCGGAAATCGAGGGCGAAGACGGCCTTGCCGATGAGCGCGAGGCCGTCGAGGGTTCCGGCGAGCGCGCGGCGACCGACGAGCTCCGAGAGCGTCGCGGCCTGGGTCATCTGCGCGCGCAAGGCGCCGACCGCCCGTTTGTCGGCCTCCTCGAACCGCCCCTGCCCCATCGTGCGCTGGAAGGAGAGGCCCCACCAGGACGCGCCCGCGCGAAAGCCCACGGCGCAGAACCAGCCGAAGCCGTTCGCGCGCACGAAGTCGTTGTAGTAGTCGGAGCGCGCGATCTCGTCCTCGGTGGCGACGTTCTCGTCCGAGACGACCTGCCCCAGCCGCGTCAGCGGCGCGCCGCGGGCGCGCAGGTCCCGCAGGCACCAGCCCTCCTCGAAGAAGACCCTCGCGAGATCCGCGAGTCCCGGCGAGAACGGCACGTCGCCCGGCGCCACGCCCATCGGCAGGAGGATCGCGCCCTCGCTGCCCGCCATGCGCGAAAGTCGGTCGAGCGTCGCCGGCCACGTCCGCGGGTCCGCGACCGAGGTTGCCAGCAATTCAGAAACGTTCTCGTCGCTTCGGCCCAATTCCATCGTGGCGGCCCCCACGTCGCCTTCGGTCTCCCATCTTGCTGTCGCGGCGCGCAACGGGCAACAGTCTCTCCCGCGGACGAGCGCATCGTTCGCCCACCCGCGAACGGAGCCCCCATGGAAGACCAGAAAGCAGCCGCGCGGCGCGATGCGGTGAGAGATCTCCTCGAGGAGGCGCACCACGTCCTCTCCCCCGGCTTCGGCTTCCGGCTCTGGGACGGGACGCGCGTACCGGCCGCCTGGCCCGCGGACGGCCTCGTGGTGACGCTGGCCGACGAGGGCGTCGTCGCCGCGCTGGTGCGGCGCCCGCGGCTCGACACGCTGATCAAGCTGCACGTGGACGGGCGCATCGAGCTCGAGAACGGCACCTTCTTCGACCTCGCCGCCGCGCGCCCGAAGGGCAAGGTCGGGCGGCTCGCCAAGGGCATCTCGAAGACGAAGGCCCTTCGGGTCGCGACCGCCTTCTGGCGCGTCGACCGCGGGCCGGTGAGCGTACTCGACCGGGTGCGCGGCGACGAGATCGACCGCGACGGTCGCCCCGAGACCAACCGCGCCAACGTCGCTTACCATTACGACGTCTCGAACGAGTTCTACCGCCTCTTCCTCGATGCGGAGATGGTCTATACCTGCGGCTACTTCACCGAGGATCACGAGGACATCGACCGCGCGCAGGCGGACAAGCTCGACATGATCTGCCGCAAGCTACGTTTGAAGCCTGGCGAACGCTTCCTCGACATCGGCTGCGGCTGGGGCGCCCTCGTCTGCCACGCGGCGCGGCATTACGGCGTCGAGGCGCACGGCGTCACGCTCGCCGCGGAGCAGCTGGCTCTCGCCAAGGAGAAGGCGGAGCGCCTGGGCATCGCCGATCGCGTGACCTTCCACTTCAAGGACTACGTCCAGATGGAGGGCACCTTCGACAAGATCGCCTCCATCGGCATGTTCGAGCAGGTCGGCATCGCCAACCACCCGACCTATTTCGCCACGGTGAACCGCCTGCTGCGCCCGCAGGGCCTCTATCTGCACCACACCATCGCGCGGCGCGCCAAGAAGAGCGACAAGCGCTTCATGAAGATGACGGCGGAGTATCGCGCGCTGGTGCGCTACATCTTCCCCGGCGGCGAGCTCGACCATCTGGGCATGTCCATCACGAACCTCGAGCGCGCCGGCTTCGAGGTGCACGACGTGGAGGGCTGGCGGGAGCACTACCAGCGCACGACCTATCTCTGGTGGAAGCGCCTGCTCGAGCGCCGCGGCGAGGCGGAGGCGCTGGTGGGGCCGGAGAAGGTGCGCATGTGGCTCCTCTACCTCGCCGGCTGCTCCATGGCCTTCGCCCGCGGCGGCGCCTACATCAACCAGACGCTCGCGTCGAAGCGCATCCGCGGCCCCTCCGGCCTGCCCTGGACCCGCGCGGATCTCTATCGCTGAGGCGGTTCAGGCGCGGTTCAGGTGGCGAGGACGAGAGTGGTGCCCGAGCCGCCGGAGCGGCTCTTGCCTCCACTTTCGCCCGCCCGTCGCGCCTGCCGGCACGGGCGGGCGCTTTTTCGCCCTCAGTAGAAGATCAGCATCAGCACGACGACGAGCCCCACGATCGCGAGCAGCAGCCGCGCGAAGGGCGGCGGCGCGCGGCGGGCGGGGGGCGGGCGTCTGGGATTGCGCATGATCGAATCGCGGGCTCGGCCGATGGCGGGAGCGGGAGGATAGCGCGATTCGCTCGGACCGGGGGCGCGGAGGCGCGATCCATCGCCGCGGCCCTGTTGCCGAACGGTGACGATCCGGCCTCCCCTGGGTTCGCTCCTGCGTGGCGATAAAGACCTGTTAACCATGATTGCCGAGTCTGCTGGGCGTGACCTCGAACGGACCCGGCCCGATGACCAGACGCCTCGCCCTGACGCTCCTCCTCGCGGCGCCGCTGCTGGCCGCCTGCGGCACCGCCGATCGCCAGCGCTACGGCTTCACGGAGCCCACCCGCAATCCGCTTCTGGCGCAGCTGCGGGCCTGGAGCCGCCCCCTCGCCGAGCCCGCGCCGCCCGCGATCGAAATTCCGCCGGACTACGCCGTCGTCGAGACATCGGTCTGGATCGAGGCCCCGCCCGCGGCTGCGGGCTCGGCGCAGCCTGGCTTCGGCGAATTCCCGGCCGAGGCCCTGGCGAGCATCTCGTCCGACGTGCCGCCGCGACGTGATCCGGGCATACTCGTCCAGCCGATGCTGGAGGTGCGCCTCCCCGCAGCGGAGGAAGCGCCTGCGGCTGCGGATCCGCCCGCGACGCTGCCCGCTCCCGCCGCCCGGCCCGCGGCGACCGCCTCGCCGGCTCCCGCGGCCCGCGCGGCGGCGGCACCGGCGGTGCGCGCCGCTCCCACGCTCCCGATCGATCCCGCACCCGCGCCGGCACCCGGCGAGCGTCTGCAACGGCGGAACGGGAGCGGGTACGACGTGCTGTGATCGATAGCGGGCGTTGAACCAAATAAAGTCAAGGAGCAATTCATTGGAGCTGGTGTTCGCGGCCACCAGGCCTGCGACAGCGTGTGAAAGCGTCGGGCGCGCGGATACGCTGCGCCGCGTCACCTCTGCTTTCGGAACATCCGATGACGACCGACGCTCCCGCCCCCGCCGCCGACATCCGTATCGATGCCCTGATCTCCGCAGACCCGCTGCGCTGGAACGTCGAGAACCCCTACGGCACCGGTGTCCGCCTCACCTTCTCCTTCCCCTCCGCGCCGCCGGCGCATGCGGGCGCGGACGATCTCGTCGGCTGGCGTCCCTTCGACGCCACCGAGATCGCGGTCACGCGCGCGATCTTGCGCGACCTCTCGCTCCTCGTCGGCATCGACTTCGTCGAAGTCCAGGGGACCGGCGACCTCGTCTTCGCCAACAACTACAATCCCGGCGTCCTCGACGGCGGCTATGCGGGCTATGCCTATCTCCCGAACTCCACGGGCGGCGCGTCGGACGGCGACGTCTTCATGAACCACAACGAGACCGCCAGCATCGGCGAGGGTGCCTACGCGCCCGGCGGTCGGCAATTGTCGACGCTGGTCCACGAGATCGGGCATGCTCTGGGGCTCAAGCATCCGCGCGACTACCAGCCGCGCGAGCCCATCGAGAACAAGACCGACGTCCCGCCCTTCCTGCCGGAGGAGCTCGACACCAGCGCCAACACGGTTATGACCTATGTCGACCCGGCGCTCGGCAACCAACGGGTCGATTTCGGGCCCTTCGACATCCTCGCGCTCCAGTTCCTCTACGGTGCGCGGCGCGTCGCCGAGGGCAACGACGTCTACCGCTTCACCGACGCCGACGGCGCGACGTTCCGCACGATCCACGACAACGGCGGCATCGACACGATCGACCTCTCCGCGCTGACCAGCGCCGCCACGATGGATCTGCGGGCGGGCGCGCTCTCCGGAATCGGCGTCTCGCCGTCGGGCGCGCCGAACGTGGGCAACGTCTCGATCATGCTCGACAACCCGCGCGTGGGCCTCACGACGCTCATCGAAAACGTCGTCGGAACCGCCTTCGGGGACACGCTCGTCGGCAACGCCGCCGCCAACCGCTTCACGCCGGGCGCGGGCGCCGACCGGGTCGACGGCCTCGCCGGCCTCGATGTCGTCGTCGCGAACGTGCAGCGCGCCGAGGTGACGGCAGCGCGCACCGCCGCCGCGGACTGGACGGTCACCCTCCCCGACGGCGCGGACACGCTCGTCAACGTGGAGCGCATCGTCTTCTCGGACGGCGTCCTCGCTCTCGACATCGAGCTCGGCACCGACTTCTCCAACGCCGGCACGGCCTACCGGATGTATCAGGCGGCCTTCGCCCGCACGCCCGACGCGGGCGGCCTGGGCTTCTGGATCAACGCACTCGACAAGGGCCTGTCCGTGCGCGACCTCGCCGGCGGCTTCGTGACCTCGGCGGAGTTCGCCCAGACCTACGGCGCCGCCCCGACGACGGAGGCGCTCGTCGACGGCTTCTACCGCAACATCCTCGGTCGCGAGGCGGAAGCCGGCGGACGCGCCTTCTGGATCGGCGTCATGGACAGCGCCCCCACCGGCCGCTTCGACGCGCTGGCCGGCATCTCGAACAGCGCCGAGAACCAGGAGCGGCTCCTCCCCACCATCGGCCAGGGCATCTTCCTGCCCGGAGACGTGCTGGTGGCGTGACGTCCGCCGACTGGGCGAGCGTGGGGCGCGGCCGGGAACGGCCGCGCCCCTCTTCATGTCGCCTCCATCGATTCCCCCGCGCTTGAAACCTCCGCCTCCGCCGCTCCGTAGCTGCCTGCCGTCGTCACGACCAAGCGACGGACGGCCAGACCTACGCCTGCGTCCCGCACCCGCGGCGGCGCGGGTCCACGGAGCAACCGACCTCGGCCGGGCATCAGGCCGGCCGGGCGTCCAGGAGGAACAGCAACATGGCGCATCTCTCGCAAGGGACCATCCCCGCGGCTCGTCTGGGCAGCCTCGGTGCGAGCTACGACCAGCTCATGGCATCGGACGCCTTCTACAAGGTCGATCTCGTCGCGCTGAACAATTCAGGCGTCATCGGCGGAGCCTTCCTCGCCCTCGACTTCGAGACCAACATGCTGACGGTGATCACCGCGGCGGCAGGCGTCGAAGCCGGGCAGATCCATCCGCAGCACATCCACGGCTTCCCCTCCGCCACGCAGGACGCGAACGTGCCCTCGATCGCGCAGGACGACGACGGCGACGGTTTCGTCGAGCTCATCGAGGGCTTCGAGACCTACGGGCCGGTGCTCCTGAACCTCACCTCGCCCGCGGGTGCGGGCGCCGAGGGCTTTCCCGCGCCGACGGACGGCGACTTCGTGTTCCTGCAATCCTACGACCTCGACGCCCTGATGTTCGATCAGGACCCCGACGACGCCACTCCCGCGGTGGCGCTCTCGCAGATCCTCACCGGCGACAACCTCGTCTCGCGCGAGATCGTGCTGCACGGCCAGAGCCTGCGGGAGGGCCAGGGCTCGGGCGAGGGCGAGGCCGACGGCACCGCCGGCTACAAGCTCGTCCTGCCGATCGCCGCGGGCGAGATCGAGGCGCTCAGCGGCGAGGAGGTCGCCTACCAGTTCGGGGCGGGCCGCTTCCAGGCGGGCGACCTCGTCGCCGCGCTCGACGTCCAGGGCAATGCCGGCCAGGCTTTCCGGCTCTTCGACGTGTTCGACCGCGATCCCGATCGGGCCGGCCTGAGCAGCTGGGTCGAGTTCCTGGACGAGGGCGGATCGTTGGCGAGCATGGCGAGCGCGTTCCTCCTGTCGAACGAGTTCGCGACGAAGTTCGGCGCGGCGAGCGCGCTCTCGAACGAGGAGTACGTGAACATCCTCTTCGCCAACGTGCTCGACCGCGAGGCCGACGCCGAGGGCGCGGCCTTCTGGAGCGGCCAGCTCGACGCGGGCCTCAGCCGCGAGGCGGCGCTCGTCGCCTTCACCGAGAGCGCCGAGAACCAGGCCCAGGTCGCCCCGCAGATCTCCGCGGGCATCCTCCTGGACGCGACGACGATCATCTGAGGGAGCGGCACGCCGGCGCGGGGGCGCCGGCGTGCTTTCGCCGCAAGGCCTCGCACGCCGCTTCGCCGACCCTGCGCCAGCTTGACCATTGGAGGCTGCCACCACATAACGAAAGGCGATAGGGGGTCTCGCATGCCACTTCCGGGAGAGGACGCCGGTGCACCGGTACCGATGTCGTCGAAACGCCTCGAGAAGATGCGGACGAACCCCCGGAACGACTGGACCATTGAAGACATTGTTAAGGTCTGCCGAGATCTCGGGATGAATTGTCATAGGCCGAGCAGTGGTAGCCACTATACTGTGTCTAGCGGCTTCCTCGTCGGTGCTTTGACCGTACCATACAAAAGGCCGATTAAGCCTGTCTACATCAGGCAGCTTGTAAGCTTGGCGGACGCGCATGTGCGAGCGTCCTCGGGAGGAGCAGGGGAATGACCAACAGGTTCTATCCCGCGATCATTGTCGAGCTGTCCGAGGAGGACGGCGGCGGCTACCTCGCCTACGCTCCCGATCTCGTCGGGTGCATGGGTGACGGCGATACGCCCGAGGCGGCGCTCCACGACCTCCAGGCCGCAGTGATCACGTGGTGCGAGGAGATGGTGCGGCTCGGACGAGACATTCCCGCTCCCGGAGCCGCGCGCCGAGCCGCCAAAACCCGCGAGGAAACGCTCCTGAAGATCATCCGAGAGCAGCAGGACGCTCTCGATCGGCAGGGACGCCAATACGATCAGCTGAGGGCCGAGATCCACGAGCTTCGTGAGCAAGTCGACCGGATCTTCGCAGAGATGCAGGAGACTGCCGCGACTGAAGGCGATTGGCCCTATGCGGCGAGAGGTAATCGAGCCGTCCTGTCGGGTGTCGTCGAGGTTCGTCACTGATTCGGACTAGGCGTTGTCTAGCTGGCCTCGATCAACCTTCCGCCGCTCGCGGCTGCACCCACTCGGCCCAGGTCGGATGCGGAATCTACCCGATTCCCTGCGCCTCGAGCGCCGCGCTCAACGTCCCCCCTCCCCCGTCAGAAATCCTTGCGCGCGCAGCCACTCGGCGAGAGCACGGCGAATGAGCTCGGGACGCGTTGGCTTCGGCTCCTCGGACGCCGCAATCGCCGCGTCGACGGCCTGCTCCATCTCAGGGCGCAGCCGAACCTGTACCGGCGCCCCCTTACCGATCGCGGGCCTGCCGCGCGATTTTCTGGTCGGCTGGATCGGGTCGGCAGGCATCACCCATCCTTCGCGCGCGGCTGCACCCATTCGGCCCAGGTCGGATGCGGCACGAACTCGACGCCGTGCGCCTCGAGCGCCGCGCGAATTTTGCGCACGGTCGCCGGCTTCAGCTCCTCACCACTCTCCAGCCGCGTCAGCGTGTTCGTCGAGACGCCGGCCTCGACCGAGAGATCGCGCACGGTGAGCCCAGCCAGGGTGCGCGCGATCTTGTAGAGCATCATCCGCTGGAATTCGGGGGTGGTGGGAAGGAGCGTCATTCGCGTCACCGTCGCGCTTTTTCGCTTGTCCGAAGCGAATCTTCTTGTATGCTCCGAATCGCTACAGCGTTGCGCATCATCGCGAGATCATAGCGGCTTCGGGCCGCAATGGAGTCCTCCATGCATGAAACCAAACGAGACCCGGCGCCCGCCGCCGGCCGACCCCGCGCGCCCGAGCTCGCCGACGCCCTCACCTTCCTCCAAACCGCCGCCCACCTTCTCGCCGGCCTGAGCATGGCCATCGGCAGCCTCGACGAAGAGGAGGCGCAGGCGCTGTCAGCGATCGTGGCGCCGGCCCGGGAGGCGGTGGGGAATGCGGCTTGGCTGGTGGAGGCTGTTCAGGGGCGCGCGAACGGCTGCGCAGCGATGCCTCACGCTCAAGCCACTCAAACGTCATCCTTTGCGGAGTGATGAACGACTACCCCGCAATGATGTGCACGTACCGCGAGTGGACCCATCCGTATCGGCACGGACCGGTATAGGGTTGCCGGATCGGCCAGGACGTGGAAACCCCGCACTGTGTCAAGTCGTGACCAGGCTCATAGACGACGGCGAGCCAAGGACCGCTCTCGTCGCAAATCGCAACGACCTGTCCGTTGAAGACACGCGAGATCTCCGAGAACTGGCGCCCCCCTGGACCGCTGCGTACGGACAAGAAGCCGTCACCGTTGGGATCGAGACCGATAACCTGTCCATACCCCCAGCAGGCATCGTAATCCGAACTCCCACCGACCATCACCGGGACGTCGATATACGACTGCGCGGCTGCTTCCTCTTGGCAGACGAGCGCGGCGAAAACAAAACTCAGGGCAATCCAGTTCTTGGAGGAAGGCATTCGACGGCTCCGGGCTCGAGCAGCGCACCATCATCGACGAATGCACCGAAGCTATGCAACGAAAATCACCGATGGCGACCCCGGCAGGGCTCGAACCTGCGACCTAGTGCTTAGAAGGCACTTGCTCTATCCAGCTGAGCTACGGGGCCGTGGGGGAAGGGATAGCAAGGGATCGGAGGCGGTGCAAACCGTCGCCGCGCACGCGCCGCGCGTCCGATCCCGGCGCGCGCCGTCAGTGCGTCCAGGGCGTGACGCGGTTGTGCTTGAAATTGTCGGAATACGAGATGACCTTGCGGGTCGGCTCCTCGGGCTCGTCCACCACGTAGGCGATGCCCTCGCGCTCGGCGTAGGCGATGGCCTGCTCCTTCGTGTCGAAGGTCAGCTGCACCTGCTGGCGGGTGTCGGTGGAGCTGGTCCAGCCCATCAGGGGCTCGATCTGGCGGGGGCTCTCGTTGTCGAAGCGCAGGACCCAGCGCTTGGTCCGCGCCTTGCCCGAGGAGGTCGCCCCGCGAGAGGGCTTGAAGATCCGTGCCGTCATGTCTCGCCTCGCCTGCAAGCCGGCTGGTCGGGGCGGCCGGATTCGAACCAGCGACCCTCTGCTCCCAAAGCAGATGCGCTACCAGGCTGCGCTACGCCCCGACACGGCCGGCACCCTTCGCGAGATAGAAGGTCGAGCCCGCCTGCGCAAGCTCTTTCCCACACCCCGCATCACCACTGCGCGTCGCGGAACGGGCGTATCGCCCCTCACTCCGCGAAGAGCGGATGCTCCACCCGGTCGCCGGGCTCGATGCCGAGACGGCTCGTCACGCCGCCGTTCAGCTCGAGCACGGACAGGACCGGCTGGCCCGAGGGGATGGTGCGCTCGGACAGAGGCTCGGTGTTCTGCGCGATGCGCACGATCGTCCCGTCCGCATCGATGAACAGCATGTCGAGCGAGATGTAGGTGTTGCGCATCCACATGGCCAGCGGCTGGACGCGCTGGAAGTCGAACAGCATGCCCTGGTCCTGCGGCATGGAGCGGCGGAACATCAGCCCCCGCGCGCGCTCCTCCGGCGTCGCCGCGAGCTCCACCTGGAAGTCGTGGCGCCCCTCGTCGGTGACGATGACGAGCGGCTGCAGCTCCTGCGCCGAGAGCGGCCGCTGGGCGGCTGCAGCGAGCATCGCCAGCGCGACGAGAGCGGCCGCGGCGAGGCCGCGCGCATGGGCGAAGAAACGGTTACGCATCACGCGGGGGAGACCCTCTGTCGAGCGGCGGATCGATGCCGCGGAACCCTCAATGCGACGACGGCATGGCACTCTCGGCCATGCGCACCTCGGCCGCCATCAGGCCCTTGGGCCCGTCGCCGAAGCGCACGTAGACCTGCTCGCCGGGCTTGAGCTCGGCGATGCCGTAGCGCCGCAGCGTCTCCATGTGGACGAAGATGTCCGGCGTGCCGTCCCCGCGGGTGAGGAAGCCGAAGCCGCGCAGGCGGTTGAACCACTTGCACACCGCGAGCTCGAGGCCCGACGTCGGCGTCACCGTCACGTGGGTGCGCGCCATCGGCAGCTCTGACGGGTGGATCGCGGCGCTCTCGTCCAGCGAGAGGATGCGGAAGGCCTGGTAGCCCCGCGGCCGCTGCACGGCCTCCACCACGATGCGCGCGCCCTCGGCCGCCGTCTGGTAGCCGTCGCGCCTCAGGCAGGTGACGTGGAGGAGGACGTCCGACATGCCGTTGTCGGGGACGATGAAGCCGAACCCCTTGGCCACGTCGAACCACTTGATCACGCCGGCGATCTCGATCAGCTCGAGCGGCCGGTCGGCGGCCGCCTCGCTCTCCCGCGCCGGGCGTGCGGAGGTGCCGGCCTGGAGACCCACCTCGCTCTTGCGACCGACATTCACGCTCCGCGCGTCCGCCGATCCCGGGTCGATTTCGTCAGACATGCACTACACCGATCGAACCACGCCGCTTGATTCTTAAGATCAGGATAACACCCAAATCGGCGAACGAAAGCCCGAAAGAGCGTCATTGTCGCGCTGGTGCGACAGTCGAATCGAAAGTACTGGCGTCTCATGCACTTGCGGGGACGTACCGAGAATTGGATTCGCATTCGCCGGAGCAGGTGCTGGCCGCGAGGCGGCTCGCGAGAGCACAATGTCGCCACACGATGCCGCCGCATTGGCCATCCGGCGGTCGACGAGGAGGACAGGATGAAGGTCGTCGGCGCGGGCGAGACGAAGGGAGCCGGGCGCGAGCGCTTCGCGGCGGTGGATGCCGCACGCGGCGTCGCGCTGGTCGCGATGATCGTCTACCATTTCGCCTGGGACCTGTGGTTCTACGGCCTCGTCGCCGTCGAGGTGCCCTTCGATCCCGCCTGGCGGGCCTTCGCGCGCACCATCGCGTCCTCGTTCCTGATCCTGGTGGGCGTCGGCCTCGTCCTCGCCAGCGACGCCGGCCTCGACGCCCGCGCCTACCTGCGGCGTCTCGCGAAGATCGCGGGCGCGGCCGCGCTCGTGACGGCGGCGACCTTCGTCGCCTTCCCCGACAGCTTCATCTTCTTCGGCATCCTGCACATGATCGCGGTGGGGAGCGTGCTCGCCCTGCCCTTCCTGCGGCTCCACCCGGCGCTGACGGTGCTCGCGGCGGCGGCGGTGCTGGCCGCGCCGTTCCTCTATGCCTCGCCCGCCTTCGACACGCGCTGGCTCGCCTGGATCGGCTTCTTCGAGACGGCGCCCGACACGAACGACTTCGAGCCGGTCTTCCCCTGGCTTTCCGCCGTGCTCGCCGGCGTGGCGCTCGGGCGGGTGCTGCTCGATACGCGGCTGCGACCGCGCCTCGCGGCGATCCGGCTGGACGGGCGCCTCGGGCGCGGGCTCGTGGCGATGGGGCGCTGGAGCCTCGTGATCTACCTCCTGCACCAGCCGATCCTGCTCGGCGCGCTCTACCCCGTCGCGCTGCTGGCGGGGGACGGCGTGCGGGCCGAGCAGACGATGAATTCCTGCCGGCGGACTTGCACGGAGGCGGGCCGCGACGAGGCGTTCTGCACGCGCTATTGCGACTGCGCGCTCGGCACGCTGGAGGCGGAGGGGCTGATGAGCGCGCTCGACGGCCCCATGAGCGAGGCGGAGCAGACGCGGGTCGACGTCATCGTCAACGGCTGCGTTGCGCAGAGCCTCCGCGCGAGCCCCCCGCCGGAATGAGGCGGCGTCAGTGCGTCGCGAATTCCCGCCGTACGCCGTCGAACAGCTCCGCGTGCGCGCTGCCCTCGCGCCAGAAGACCGGCGGCTCGCCGAAGGGGGCGGAGACCTCGACGTCACGGCCGCCCTCGTGGGTCTCGCCGGACCAGAGATGGACCCAGCGCTCGCCCGCCGGCAGGTACGCCGTCCACGAGCGCTCGCCGGCGCGCCAGACCGGCGCGACGAGGAGGTCGCGACCGTAGAGATAGGCGTCCTGGATGTCGTAGGTGCGCGCATCGTCCTCGTAGTGCAGGAAGAGCGGGCGCTGGCACGGCAGGCCGGTCTCGCCCGCCTCGGCGACGAGGGTGCGCAGGTAGGGCACCAGCGCCTTCCAGATCCGCGTCGCGCGGGCGAAATGCGCGAGGAGCTCCGGGCTCTCGTCGAACTGGATGTTCTCGCGCGGGCGGTTGCCCTCGTGCGTGCGCATGACGGGCGTGAAGGCCGCCATCTCCGCCCAGCGGATCATCAGCTCGGCGGTGCGCACGTTGCCGAACAGGCTCGTGTACCCGCCGATGTCCGAGTGGTGATAGGCGTTGCCGACGAGGCCCGCCGAGAGCGCGCCGCAGATCACGGTGACGAGCCCGTCGTGGCGGGAGAAGTCCACCGACTGGTCGCCCGCCCACAGGAGCGGGCAATGGCGCTGCACGCCCGTGAAGCCCGCGCGCATGAAGAACAGGGCCTCGCCGGTCATGCCGCGGTTCTCGACGGCGCGGGCGTTCACCTCCGCCCACAGCACCGGCCAGGCATTGTGCATCAGCATCGGGTCCGAGCCGTCGGAGAGGACGACGTCGACGGGCAGGTACTCGCCGAAATCGGCCATCCAGCCGGACAGGCCGAAATCCAGCATCTCCTGCCCGATCACCCGCTCCTCGAACCAGGCGCAGGCGCCGGGCGAGGTGAAGTCGACGACGCCGCAATCGAACTCGCCGAAATCGACGCGGTAGGTCTCCCCCGCATGGTTCTTCGCGAGGTGCCCCGCCGCCTCGGCCTCGGGAAAGAGCGTGCCGTCGACCGCGAGATAGGGGTTGACGTAGCCCATGAAGCGGACGCCGCGGTCCTTCAGCGCCGCGATCGCGTCGGCGAGGCCGGGGTACCAGCTCTCGTTCGCCCGCCAGTCCCAGAACAGGCGCCGACCGAAGGAGGTGTCGCGGATGCCGACCCAGTCCTCGCACCAGAGCGCGGAGACGGCGCAGCCGGCCTCGAGATATTTCTCGAGCCGCGCGAAGGAATTGGCGCCGTCCTTCAGCCCGATGATGGCGCCGTTCATCACCCAGTCCGGCAGCGGCGGCTGGCGGCCGAAGCGCTCGAAGAGGCGCGAGACCAGCGTCTCGAGGCGCGGCGCGCCGAAGAGCTCGATGCGGCTCGGCACCGCCCACGCCTCGATCTCGTGGAAGGTGCGGCGGCGGAAGTCGAAGGCGGAATAGGCGGTGGTCTCGACGTGCAGCGCGTAGCGGCGGGTGGAGAGCCAGGTCGGCTGGGGGTAGTTCGTGTGCCAGTAATCGCCGCCGGCGCCGCCCATCTTGTCGGCCTGGAAGGTGATCTCGCTCTTCTTGTCGCGCCCGACGCCGGGCTCGGACGTCCAGAGCGGGAACTTGCGGCCCGAGAGGTCGAAATACGACATCTGCTCGCCGCCGCCGTAGACCCGCTCGAAGGGCTCGGCCTCGATGCGCAGCCAGAACCGATCGATCGCCGCATCCGCCTCGACGAAGACGATGGCGCCGGCATCCGCGTCACCCTCGATTGCGGCGACGAGGCGCGGCTTCGCCTCGGGGCTCGTCGAGAAGGCGATCAGACGCCCGGCGATCGCGGCATGGCGCAGGCCGACACGCTCCTCGACATGGTCCTCGATCTCGAAATTGCCCCGATACATGGCGATCCGCGGCTCGCCGCGACCGACATAGATGCAGGGCCGGTCCGGCCGGTGGCGCAGGATCAGGCGCTCGCCGAGATAGAGATCGAAGCCGTCGTCGACGTCGACGATGTGCATGGAGGGCCGCTTTCGTGTCGCTGTGGGGTGGTTCGTGTCAGTTCTGGGTGAGCCCGGCATCGACGAGGAAGTTCGAGCCGGTGCAGCCGGCGCTCTCCTCGGAGGCGAGGAAGAGCGCCATGCGCGCGACGTGGCTCGCGTCGAGGCGGAATTTCAGCGCCTGCAGGTCGATGAATTGCTGGTTCAGCTCCGGCGTCAGCCAGAGCTTCTCCTGGCGCTCGGTGAGGATGGCGCCGGGCACGATGCAGTTGACGCGGATGCCCGCCGGTCCGAGCTCCCGCGCCAGCGTCTTCGTCAACCCGTTGATGGCGGCCTTCGCCGTCGTGTAGCCCACCATGCCCGGCCGCCCGCGCATCCAGGAGATCGAGCCCAGCATGATCACCGAGCCGCCGCCGCGCGCGGCCATTCCCGGCGCGAGCGCCTGGGTGGCGAAGAAATGGTGGTCGAGGTTGAGCGCGAGCGCGCGGCGCCAGTAATCCGGCTCGACGCTCTCGATGGCGTGCCGGTCGTCGCGCCCCGCATTGTTGACGAGCGCCGCCACGCCCTCGTAGCGCGCCTCGATCCGCGCCAGCGTCTCGCGCAGGGCCGCGATATCGGTGATGTCGCAGGCGTCGAAGGCGGCGCCGGTCTCCTCGGCGAGCGCGCGGCCGGTGTCCTCGTCGATGTCGATGAAGGCGACCTGCGCCTCCTGGGCGGCGAAGGCGCGCACCATCTCCGCGCCGATGCCCGAGGCGCCGCCGGTGACGACGACGGCGCGGCCCTTCAGCGAGCGGTAGCGGGCGGTCTCGTAGTCGTGGGTGTGGTGCGCCATCTCAGACGTCCGGATCGAAGAGGGGCTCGAGCCGCCCCGGCACGTCCACGTCGAGCGCGAAGAGCCCGCCCGCATGCGGCTCGCGGGCGAGCTCGTCCGCGGGGCGTCCCGCGCGGGCCGTGGTGACGTAGAGCGTCTTCAGCTCGCGCCCGCCGAAGGCGACCATGGTCGGGCAGCGGGCGTGGATCGCGATCTCGGCGAGGAGCGCGCCGTCGGGCGACCAGCGCTGGATTCGCCCGCCCTCGTAGAGCGCGGTCCAATAGCAACCGTCGACGTCGAGCGCCGCCCCGTCCGGCCGCGCCCGATCGACGGCGTCGGCGTCGAGCCGGCAGAAGACGTCGCCGTCGCCGAGCGTGCCGGTCGCGGGGTCGTAGGCATAGCGCGTGACGGTGAAGCGCGGCGTGTCCGCGTGAAAGACGCTGCGCCCGTCGGCGGAGAAGGCGAGGCCGTTCGAGGTCATCAGGCCGTCGAGGAGCCGCGTCAGCCCGGAGCGATCGAGCCTGTAGAGCCCCGCGCGCCCGCCCCGCTCCTCGTCGATCGTGCCCACCAGGAAGCGCCCCGCCGGGTCGACGGCGCCGTCGTTGAAGCGCGACCAGGCCTGATCCTCGGGATTGTCGGCGAGCTTCCTCAGGATCTCCCCGTCGCGCCCGACGAGAAAGACCCCCGAGCGCATCCCGGCGATCAGCGCTCGGCCCTTGGTCAAGCCGATGCAGCCGATGTCCTCGGGCACGCCCGCCACCGCGTGCGCCCCGCTCGCGGGATGAAAGCGGTGGATCGCGCGGCCCTTGATGTCGACGAAGTAGAGCGCCTCCTCCTGCGCGTCCCAGAGCGGGCTCTCGCCGAGCTCGGCGGCGCAGTCGAGGACGAGGCGGACCTCGTGGGAGGCGGCGTTCATGGCAGGCGCTCCACGGCGATACGGGCGCTCGCGACGATGCGCTCGTTGGGCGCGAGAATGCGCAGGCCGTGGTCCTTGACCTCCGGCATGCGGTTGATCGCGTCGGGCATGTGCGACACGGGCTCGACGCAGAAGAAGTCCTTGCCCGGCGGCACGAACACGACGCAATGCGTGAACGCGGCGTCGGCGGAGATCGCGAGCGCGAGCCTCAGGTCCGGGAAGACGATGTCGGCGCGCCCGCCGAATCCGGAGAAGGCGTTGTCGAGGGTGACGCTCGCCACCTCCTTTGCCGCCGAGAAGTCGAAATCGCCGGTCGGCGCCTCGCGTCGCACCGGGATCTCGCGCTCGTCGGAGATCCAGACATTCGTCGCGCGAAAACGCAGCGTCGTGCCCGGGCGACGTGGGAAATAGGGGTGGAAGCCCAGCCCGCAGGGCATGGGCCGCGCATCGCGGTTCTCCACCGCGAGCGTCATGACGAGGGAATGGGGCTCGAGCGCGTAGGTCAGCTCCGCGCGCATGCGGAAGGGCCACGAGCCGGCAGCGTCGCCCTGCGCATCGTGATCCAGGACGAGCGTCACGGCGTTCTCCGAGCGCGGTCCCACGGCCCAGGCGCTGCGCCAGCCGAAGCCGTGGAGATAATGCGGGCTCTCGCCGAAATTCGGGACGAGCCGATGCTCCTCGCCGCAGAAGGCGAAGCGGGCGCGGTCGATGCGCCCCGAGAACGGCACGAGGGGGAAGGAGGCGGTCTGCGTGGCGTCGGCGCTCGCCAGCATCTCGGGCGTCGTCTCGCGCATGACCGCAACGTCGCCCACGCGAAAGCCGGTTATCGCCCCGCCGATCTCGGGGGCGAGGTCGAGGGCGAGCTCGCCGTTCGTGAGCGTCAGGATGTCGGTCATGGCGGCTCTCCCCTCTTCGCGCCTGTCGGCAGACGATCAATAGGCGGCGGTCGGGCCGCCAGCTGGGGACGCGTTCGCGCCGCGCAACGTTCCGAGCCAATCGGCGGCGCGGCCCGTCATCATGGCGACGTCGGACGCCACCGCCGCGAACGCGTAGCCGTAATCGAGGAAGCGGGCGACCATCTCCGGGTTGGGGCCGACGATGCCGATGGGCTTGCCGACGGCCGCCGCACCCTTCGCGGCATCGGCGATGAGGGCCTGCACCTCCTCGTGCCCCACCTGCCCCATCCGTCCCATGGCGGCGGAGAGGTCGCCGGGGCCCACGAAGAGCGCATCGACGCCGGACACCGCCGCGATCTCGGCGAGCCGCGAGATGGCGCGCGGCGTCTCGAGCTGCACGATGACGAAGGTCTCGGCGTCCGCGCGCCCGAGATAATCGCTCGCGCGCCCGAAGCGCGAGGCGCGGTGCACGGCGGCGACGCCGCGCACACCCGCCGGCGGATACTTGGCGAAGGAGACGGCGTTGCGCGCCTCCTCGGCGCTCTCGACGAAGGGCACCATCACGGTCTCGGCGCCGAGATCGAGAACCCGCTTGACCATCACCTGGTCGTTCCAGGGCAGCCGCACTACGGGCGCCGCGCCCGTGCAGCCGATGGCGCGCAGGATGTGGGCGAGGTCGCCGAGGTCGATCGGCACGTGCTCCATGTCGACGACGAGGAAGTCGAAGCCGACATGCCCCATCGCCTCGGCGGTGGAGGGCGCCGCCGCCATCAGCCAGGAACCGAGCGGCGCCGACGGGCCTGCCGCGAGGCGGCGCTTGAAGCGGTTGGTGATGTCGATCATGACGGCCTCAATAGATCGGCGGCTCGGGGACGGAGGGTCCCGCGGCGAGGAAGTCGAAGTCGCAGCCCTCGTGCGCCTGGCTGACGTGGCGCTGGTAGAGGGCGGCGAAGGAGCGGTCGTAGCGGTAGGCGGTGGGTGTCCATTCCGCGCGGCGCCGGGCGATCTCCGCCTCGTCGACCTTCATGTCGATGCGCCCGGCCGCGACGTCGAGCACGACGATGTCGCCGGTGCGGAGCAGACCCAGCGGCCCGCCAATGGCGGCCTCCGGCGAGACGTGGAGGACGCAGGTGCCGTAATGCGTGCCGCTCATGCGTCCGTCGCAGATGCGGACCATGTCGCGGATGCCGGCCGCGAGCAGCTTCTTGGGGATCGGCAGATTGCCCCATTCCGGCATGCCGGGCGCGCCGACGGGGCCGGCGTTGCGCAGGACGAGAATCGTGTCCTCGGAGACGTCGAGATCGGGATCGTCGAGCGTTTTGTTCATCTCGCCCGGGCTGTCGAAGACGAGCGCGGGCCCCTCGTGGCGCAGGAATTTCGGGTTTGCGGCGGAGGTCTTCATCACCGCGCCGTCGGGGGCGAGGTTGCCGCGCAGGACGGCGAGCGTGCGGCCCTTCTCCAGCGGCACGGCCGGGTTCTCGAGATCGCGGATGACGTCGTGGTTCCAGCACTGCGCGCCAGCGAGCGCCTGACCGAGCGTCCGTCCCTCGATCGTCGGGCGCGAGAGGTCGAGATGCGCCTCGAGCTTCGCCAGGAGCGCCGGCAGCCCGCCCGCGAACCAGAAGTCCTCCATCAGGTAGTCGCCCGACGGGAACAGGTTGGCGAGAACCGGGATGCGCGCGGAGACCTCCGCCATGTCGTCGAGCGTGAGATCCACGCCAGCGCGCCGCGCCATGGCGACGAGATGGACGGCGGCGTTGGTCGAGCCGCCCATCGCCATGTAGGCGACAAGCCCGTTCTGGAAGGTC
Source organism: Salinarimonas ramus (assembly GCF_014645695.1). Taxonomy (GTDB): domain Bacteria; phylum Pseudomonadota; class Alphaproteobacteria; order Rhizobiales; family Beijerinckiaceae; genus Salinarimonas; species Salinarimonas ramus. The sequence goes on from NZ_BMMF01000001.1 coordinate 144,401, forward strand.
TCGCGCGAGAGGATGGTGGAGGGGCGAACGTCGTCCCAGATCATCGCGACGATGCGCTCGCCGCAGGCGGCGGCCATGCGCGAATGGCCCGAATCGACGGCCGGGATCGAGGACGCGCCGAACAGCGTGAGCCCCATCGCGTCGACGATGGAGGTCATGGTGGAGGCCGTGCCCATCGTGTTGCAGGTGCCGGCCGAGCGCGTCATGCGGCTCTCGAGGTCGACCCAATCCTGCGCGGAGAGGCGGCCGGCGCGGTACTCGTCCCAGTATTTCTTGGTGTGGGTGCCCGCCCCGGTCTTCACGCCGCGCCATTGCCCGTTGGACATCGGGCCCGCGGGGCAGAAGATCACCGGCAGGTCCATGGAGATCGCGCCCATCAGCAGGCCCGGCGTGGACTTGTCGCAGCCGCCGAGCAGCACCGCGCCGTCGACCGGGTGCGAGCGCAAGAGCTCCTCCGCCTCCATGGCGAGGAAGTTGCGGTAGAGCATGGTGGTCGGCTTCACCATCACCTCGCCCACGGAGAGCGCCGGCAGCTCCACGGGATAGCCCCCCGCCTGCCACACGCCCCGCTTCACCGCCTGCGCGCGCTCGCGCAGATGGGCGTGGCAGGGGCTCATGTCGGACCAGGTGTTGAGGATCGCGACGACGGGCTTGCCCATGAACTCCTCGCGGCGCATGCCCATCTGCTGCGTGCGCTGGCGATGCGCGAAGGCGCGCATGTCGTCGGCGGCGTACCAGCGCTGGGAACGCAGGCTCTCGAGGGTGCGGCGGGTCATCGTGTCCTCCCGTCATCCATCTTAGCGCTGCGAAATTTCGGCGCAAGACGGCTCGTGAGCGACGGGGATGGGCGGGGATGCACGCGCATCCAGATGTCATCCCGGGCGCCGAACGGCGACCCGGGACCCAAGAACACCGGTGCTCGCTGTAGCGTGCGCGATAGCGGGCGCGGCCACGAACGGTCTGCATCATCGGCACATGGACGGACGCGCTTCCGCGCGCCCTGAGGCCGACCATGCGTGTTCTGGGTCCCGGGTCCGCTTCGCGGCCCGGGATGACAGAGGGAGCGTTTGACACCGCACCGCTCATCCGCCAACGTCGCATCATCATAGCGCTACGATCAGGGACCGAGCATGGACGATGCGGGGCCGATCCGGCGGCGAGCGCGCCGTAAGATGCAGGCGGTGACCATGTCGGAGGTCGCCGCCGCCGCGGACGTGTCCGCATCCACCGTCTCGCTCTATTTCCGCCGTCCCAAGAGCGTCTCGCCGCCTGCCCGCGAGGCCATCGCCAGGGCGGTGGCCGAGCTCGGCTACGTGCCGAATCTCGTCGCCGGGGGGCTCGCGGCCGCGTCCTCGCGGGTGGTGAGCCTCATCGTGCCCTCCGTGCGCAACGCCTTCTTCGCCGAGACGGTCTCGGCGCTCGAGGCGGCTCTGGTGCCGCACGGCCTGCAGGTGCTGCTCGGGCATACCGAATACGACCTCGCCCGCGAGGAGGCGCTCGTGCGCGCCGCCCTCGCCTGGGCGCCGGCGGCGATCGTGCTCACGGGGCTCGAGCACAATCAAGACACGCGCACGCTCCTCGAGAAGGCACGCGTGCCGATCGTCGAGATGTGGGAGCGCGGCGCGGCGCCGATCGACATGGGGGTGGGGTTCGACCACGGCGCGGTCGGCGCCTTGGCGGCGCGACGGCTGATCGCGCGCGGGCGCCGGCGCCTCGTCTTCTGCGGGGCACGCATGCAGGAGGATCGGCGCGCGGCGCAGCGCGCGGAGGGCTTCGCCGCGGCAGCCCGGGAGGAAGGAATCGACGCCGCGATCCTCAACCACCCGGGTCCAGCGGACCCGCAGGCGGGCGCCCTCCTCCTCGACCGGGCGCTGCGCGAGGTGCCCGGCATCGACGCCATGGCGGCGTCGAACGACTTCGTCGCCATGGGCGCCCTGTTCGAGGCGCAGCGCCGCGCGCTCGCCGTGCCCGACACGCTCGCCCTCGTCGGCTTCGGAGACCTGCCCTTCGCCGCCGCTTGCGTTCCCCCGCTCACCACGATCCGCCCCGCGGGCGACCTCGTCGGGCGCGAGGTCGCCCGCCTCGTGATCGCGCGCATACGCGGCGAGACGGTGCTGGACCGGGCGGTCGACACCGGCTTCGTGCTCGTCGAGCGCGTCTCGGGCTGATCCGCCCGCCGAGGCTCACGCTGTCGTCGCCAGGAAGTCCCGCGCGAGGTCGAGATCCGGCCGGGTGAGGCCGTGGCCGACGGGAAGCGTCTCGTGGGTCACGGCGGCCCCGGCCTCGCGCAGACGAAGGGCGAGATTGCCCACGTCGGCGGCGGGCACGATAGGGTCCATGGCGCCGCTGACGATCAGCACCGGCGTCGCCTCGAGCCCGCCTGCAGGCGCTTCGCGCAGCGGCGTCATCGCCCGCCACAGCACGGCGCCGGCGAAGACACCGGGATGGCGCCACATCAGGGCCGCCGCGATGTTCGCGCCGTTGGAGAAGCCCACGGCCACCGGCGCGGCGAGCCCGTAGGCCTCGCGCATCTCGACGACGAAGCCGGCGAGCTCGTCGGCGCGGGCGCGCACGTCCGCCTCGTCGAAGACGCCCTCGGAGAGGCGCCGAAAGAAGCGCGGCATGCCGTTCTCGAGCACCTTGCCGCGCGGGGAGACGTATCCGCGGCCCGGCGCGATCTCCGGCACGAGGGGCACGAGGTCGTGCTCGTTCCCGCCCGTTCCGTGCAGGAGGAGGAGGGGCGCACGCGCCGGATCACCCGGCGCGTGCGTGTGGACGAAGGAGAGGTCGGCCATGGTTCGGGCACTCCTCACAGGGGCGGCAGGACGGCCTCGATGCGCGCGCGCTGCGGCTCGAGGAAGGCGGGGAGCTTGAGCGACTCGCCCAGGCTCTCCGCCGGCTCGTCGGCGGCGAAGCCGGGTTCGTCGGTGGCGATCTCGAAGAGGACGCCGCCGGGCTCGCGGAAGTAGATCGAGCGGAAATAGTTGCGATCCTTCTGCTCGGTCGCCGGCAGGCCCATCGCCGCGAGGCGCTCGGCCATCGCCGCCTGATCCGCGTCGCTCGCGGCGCGGAAGGCGACGTGGTGGACCGAGCCGGCGCCGAGCCGAGGCCGCGCGGCCGCGCTCTCGACGAGCTCGACGGCCGCACCGACGGACGCCGTGCCCTCGAAGCGCACGCGGCCCGCCTCGCGCGCGGTCTCGGTGAAGCCGAGCACCTCGGTGAGCACGGCGGCCGTGCCCTCGATGCCGCCGACTTCCAGCGTCACGCTCTCGAAGCCGCGGATGGCGTCGGCGGGGTCGATCCCCTCCACCGCCCAGGCGGGTTCGTTCTCGGCGCCCTCGACGCCGACGAGCGCGAGGCGCATGCCGTCGGGATCGCGGAAGGTCACGACGGGCCGGCCGAAGCGGGTCGTCGGCCCCTCGTGATCGACGGACGCCTGCACGAAGCGCGCGAGCCAGAAGCCGATCGCGGCCTTGGGCACGCGAAACGCCGTCTCGCCGGTCTCGCCCGCACCCGCCCGGCCCGGAGCGGCGTTCGCCCAGGGGAAGAAGGTGAGGATCGTCCCCGGCGCGCCGTCGGCGTCGCCGAAATAGAGGTGGTAGGTGCCGGGATCGTCGAAGTTGACGGTCTTCTTCACCAGCCGCAGCCCGAGGATTCGGGTGTAGAAGTCGCGATTGCGCCGGGCCTCGCCCGAGATCGCGGTGACGTGGTGGAGGCCGGTGCTCTTGGTGTCGCCCAGGGTATGGCTCATGGCGCATCTCCGAAGAAAGGTGGCGCGCGGTGCACGCCTGTCTTGCCGAAGAATGTGCGATGAGGAAAGCAGAATGGGAGCCTGGAAAGGTCGTTCTTGCGCCGACGCAATCGCGCGCCTTGCCCTCAGCCGGCGAAATACGCCTCGAGCACCCGCCCGTAGATCGCCTGGAGCTGCTCGAGCTCGGCGACAGGCACGCGCTCGTCGATCTGGTGCATGGTCTGGCCCACGAGGCCGAATTCCAGGACCGGGCAATGATCCTTGATGAAGCGCGCGTCCGAGGTCCCGCCCGTCGTCGAGAGCGCTGGGCGGATGCTGGTCTGCGCCTCGATCGCGTCCTGCACCTGGCCCACGAAGGCGTTGGGCTCGGTGAGAAAGGCGACGGCGTTCGTGTCCTCGAAGCTCGCCTCGAAGCTCACCGCGTTGCCGGCGGCCTCCTCCAGCCGACGGCGGATCTCCGCCTCTAGCGACGCGGGCGTCCACAGGTCGTTGAAGCGGATGTTGAAGGCGGCGCGCGCCTCGCCCGGGATGACGTTGGTCGCCGGGTTGCCGACGTCCACCGTCGTCACCTCGAGGTTCGAGGCGCCGAAATGGTCCGTCCCCTCGTCGAGCGGCGTCGCCTTCAGGCCCGCGAGCAGCCGCACCATGCCCTCGATCGGGTTTCGCGCGAGGTGCGGATAGGCGACGTGTCCCTGCTTGCCGTGAACGACGAGCGTGCCGGAGAGCGAGCCGCGCCGGCCGATCTTGATCATGTCGCCGAGCCGCTCGGGATTGGTCGGCTCGCCGAGGATGCAGGCGTCGAAGCGCTCGCCCTTCGCCTTCGCCCAGTCGAGCAGCTTCACGGTGCCGTTGATCGCCGGCCCCTCCTCGTCGCCGGTGATCAGCACGGCGATGGAGCCGGGGAAATCCGGGCGCGTCGCCACGAAGTCGAGGGCGGCCGCGAGCATCGCGGCGATGCCGCCCTTCATGTCCACCGCGCCGCGCCCGTAGAGCACGCCGTCGACGATTTCGCCGGAAAAGGGCGGATGCGTCCAGCGGCCCTCGTCGCCGGGGGGCACGACGTCCGTGTGGCCGGCGAGGACGAGGACGGGCGCCTGGGTGCCGATGCGCGCGTAGAGGTTCTCGACGTCCGGCGTGCCCGGCGCGGAGAAGACGGGACGCTCGACGGCGAAGCCGGCGGTTTCCAGCACGTGCGCGAGGAGCGCGAGCGCGCCGCCTTCCGCGGGCGTCACGGAGGGGCAGCGGATGAGCGCCTGGGCGAGATCGACGGCGGAGCGGGGGTTCATCGGGCGATCAATCGCGCAGGAGCTCGTTGATGCCGGTCTTGGCGCGCGTCTGCGCGTCCACGCGCTTGACGATGACGGCGCAGGAGAGCGAGGGGCCGGGCGAGCCGTCCGGCAGCGGCTTGCCGGGCAGCGCACCGGGCACGACGACGGAATAGGGCGGGACCTTGCCGCGGAAGACCTCGCCCGTCTCGCGGTCGATGATCTTGGTCGAGGCCGAGATGAAGACGCCCATCGAGAGCACGGAGCCCTTGCCCACGACCACGCCCTCGACGACCTCGGAGCGCGCGCCGATGAAGCAATCGTCCTCGATGATGGTGGGGCTCGCCTGCAGCGGCTCCAGCACGCCGCCGATGCCGACGCCGCCGGAGAGATGCACGTTCTTGCCGATCTGCGCGCAGGATCCGACGGTCACCCACGTGTCGACCATCGTGCCCTCGTCCACGTAGGCGCCGAGGTTCACGAAGGAGGGCATGAGCACGACGTTCTTCGCGACGAAGGCGCCGCGGCGCACGACGCAGTTCGGCACGGCGCGAAAGCCCGCGTCCCGGAAGCGGCCTGCGTCCCAGCCGTCGAACTTCGAGGCGACCTTGTCCCACCACACGGCGCCGCCCGGCCCGCCCTCGATCACCGCCATGTCTGCGAGGCGGAACGAGAGGAGCACGGCCTTCTTCAGCCATTCGTGGACGACCCAGTTCTCGCCCACCTTCTCGGCGACGCGGGCGCGGCCCTCGTCGAGCGCGGCGAGCGCCTCCTCGACGGCGGCGCGCACGTCGCCCGTCGTCGACGGGGAGATGCTGGCGCGGTCCTCGAAGGCGGCCTCGATGGTGCTGGCGAGGGCGGAGAGGTCGGTCATGGGCGCGGGCTCCGGCGATTGGCTCGCCGGTGCTTAGCAACGCCCGCGCCCCAGGTGAAGCGCTAATGCGCCCTCCCCGCCTGCGCCGGTCGCGCGGAGGGCGTCAGAAGCGGCGCTCGACCTCGTTCGTCACCGGCGGTCCCGCGAGAACGCCGACGCCGGCGCCGACCGGGCCGGCGACCGCGGCGCCCACGGCGGCACCGCCGATGCGCTCTTCGGTGGTGGAGCAGGCGCCGAGCGCGAGACCCGCGGCGGCGACCAGTATGAGTGCGATCCGGTTCATTGCTTATTCTCCCTCGCGACAAGGCTCTGCGCCCGCAACGCGCGAGAGCCGGAGGGGGTTCGCCGGAGAGGTTCGCCCCTTGCATTATGGCGGAGGAGCTAACGAATGTTGTGGACGTCCGGACGCCGATGGCTGCAGATCGACGGGGTATCTCACGCTCCTGGTCGAGAACCGGTGAGGATCATGAACGTCGTCTCACTCGCCTTAACGAGAAGAAATCGCGCGATGAATTCCGACGAGCCGGCCTACAACCTGTTTCGTCGGCGTGAGGAGCCGCAGCTCTACTGCGCGGTGCCCGAGGATTATCCCGTGCCCGCCTTCATCGAGGCGGAGGCCTGGGATTTCGGCGGCAGGCTCGACAACGCCATGGCTTCGCCACTGGGCTTCGACCCCGAGGCCGCCCGCCACGGCGTCACGCTGACAGGCTACTATCTCTTTCTCGCGAACCACGCGAGCAATCTGCGCGCGATGCCGGAGACGGCAGGTCGTTGAGCGGACTGTTTTGCACCCTTGCCCTCGCTGCGGGAAGCGCGCACCCTCACGGCACCGTGCCCGTGACGCCGTCGCTCAGGGCGCGCGCGAGGACGAGGCCAATGCCCCATGAACGCTCGCGGGACGCCGAGCACCGATGAACGCACAGCCTCTCATCAGGCGCCTGTCCCGCTATGTCGCGCTCACCCCGGACGACGAACGTCTCGTCGAGGAGGCGGCGCGCGAGCGCGTACGCCGCGTCGGCCCTCGCGAGGACGTCATGCGCGAGGGCGAGCGCCCGCGTTGCCTCTACCTGCTCGTGGACGGGTGGGGCATGCGCTACAAGTCGCTGGAGGACGGGCGCCGGCAGGTGCTGACCTTCGCCCTGCCGGGGGACCTCTGCGAGCAGACCGCGCTCCTCCTCGAGCATGCGGACCACAGCCTCGCGGCGATCACGCCGATCACCGTCGCGGAGATCGCGGGGCCGCGCCTCGCGGAGCTGACGACGGCGAGCCCCCGGCTCGCCACCGCGCTCGCCTGGTCGGACCTATGCGGGCATGCGCTCCAGCGCGAATGGACGGTCAATCTCGGCCAGCGCACGGCGCTCGAGCGCATGGCGCATCTCATCTGCGAGCTGTACTACCGCCTGCGCGCCATCGGCCACACACACGGGCTCGCCTATGAGCTGCCCGCGACGCAGGCCATGCTGGCGGACGCCACCGGCATCTCCGCGGTCCACGTCAACCGCACGCTCCAGGAGCTGCGCGCCGCCGAGCTGATCACGCTGCGCGGCCGGCACATGACGATCCACGATCTGGAGGCGCTCGAGACCGCCGGCTTGTTCAACGCCTCCTACCTCCATCTCGACCAGAGCGCACGTAGCACCTCGGGCCAGGCGGACGTCACGCCGATTCCCGCGCGCTCCGTCGCAACAGAGCCGTGACGGGGCGCGCGCGATGATCGACCCCGACGCCTGGCCCGCTGGTGATTGCGATGCCGCCCGCGCCATCCGGGCGCACGATTGGGCGGCAACGGCGCTCGGGCCCCTCGACACGTGGCCGGAGGCGCTCAAGGGCGCCGTGGGCACGATCCTCCACGCGCCGATCCCCATGGCGATCGTGTGGGGCGAGGACAGCATCCAGATCTGCAACGACGCCTTCGACGAGAAGATCGGCGGCGACGGCCGCGCCTGCGTCGGGCGCCCGGCCTCCGAGGTGTGGGCCGACGTCTGGCCCACCGTCGCCGCCGACGTGGCGCGCGTGCGCGCCGGCGAGAGCGCCGTCGAGCGCGAGGACGTGCGCCTCGCACGCAGAAGCGGCGAGCGCACGGAAGAGACCTGGTGGCGCTGCTCCTTCTCCTCGGTGCCGGACGCGCGCGCGCCGAACGGCGTAGGCGGCGTCCTCTTCGTCGCCGTGGAGATCAGCGACCGCGTCCGCGCGCGGGAGGACGCGGATCGCACAGGCGCGCGCCTGCGGGCGCTCGTCGAGAACCTCCCACACCTCGTCTGGCAGTCGCGCGACGAGGGCCGCTGGACCTGGGCGAGCGCGCAATGGATCGAGGCGACGGGCCTCTCCTACGAGGCGAGCCTCGATCTCGGCTGGCTCGCCGCCGTCCACCCCGAGGATCGCGAGCGGGTGCGCGAGGCCTGGGCCGAGGCCGGCCGCACGGGACGCCTGGAAGTCTCCCACCGTCTCCTCCTCGCCGACGGCCGGACGCGCTGGTTCCAGACCCGCGCCCACGCCTCGACGCCGTGCGCCGGAGGCGAGCGGGAGTGGGTCGGCTCGTCGAGCGACATCGACGAGATGCGCCGCCTGCAGGACCAGCAGAAGCTGCTGCTCGGGGAATTGCAGCACCGCGTACGCAACATGCTCGCCATCGTCCGCTCCATCGCGCGGCGCACCGGCGAGACGGCGCAGGACGCGGCCGATTTCGGCTCCCATTTCGAGGGGCGCCTCAACGCCTTCGCGCGCACGCAGGCTCACGTCGCCCGCGATCCCCGCGCGGGGCTCGACCTCGAATACCTCGTGGCCGAGGAGCTCACCGCCTGCGCCGCCCGCGAGGGCGCGCGGGTGACGATCGGCGGGCCGAAGGTGCAGATCAAGAGCAAGGCGGCGGAGACGCTGACGCTCGCGATCCACGAGCTCGCCACCAACTCGGTGAAGTTCGGCGCGCTCGCCGGGGAGACCGGCGCCGTCGCCGTCGTCTGGGACGTGGAGCGCGAGGCCGATCCGCCGCTCCTGCGCCTGACGTGGCGCGAGACCGGCATCGCTCCCGATCCGCGCCGCCCGGCGCGGGAGGGCTTCGGCACGGAGCTCTTGCGCCGCACCCTCCCCTACGAGCTCGACGCGGCTGTGCGCTACGAGATCGGCGCGGAGAGCGTACTGTGCGAGATCGTCATGCCGCTAAACCGCCGCACGCTCGCCTGAGCGCGCCTCACCAACGCAACCAGCGCCGCCCGGCGAGCGCCCCGGCGCCCGCCACGACGAAGGCCGCGAGCGTGTACCAGGTGGCGACGAACAGCGGGCTGTCGTCCGTGCAGTGCATCGCGTAGAGCACCGCGCCCACCCCCGCCGCGGCGAGACCGGCGACCGCTCCCGCCAGCCGCGGGCGAACCGGCGCGCCCCGCCGGAGCACCACGATCAGCGCGGCGAGGACGGGTGCTGCGAGCAACGGGATCGAGACGAGGCAGGCGATCGCGTTCTCGCCGATCCAGGCGTCCGCCCAGACGGTCGCGGGAAGCGCGGCGAGCTCGAGCCCCGCGAAGATCGAGGCCGCCGCCGGGGCGGCGAGGAGCGCCGTCGCCCAGCCGCTCGCCGGCGCGCCGGGGCGCGCGAGACGCAGCGCGAGGCCCATCGCGGAGATCGCGAGGACGAGGCCCAGGAGCGGCTTCGCCAGAAAACGCAGCGTCTGCGCCGCGCTCGCCACGTCCGCTCGCGGCCCGAAGCCGACGAGGAAGAGCGCGAGCGTGCCGGCGATACCGAGCGCCAGGGCGGGAGCGGCCGAAGCCGCGAGAGACCGCCGCGGCGCGAGATCCGCCGCCAGCGCGTCGATCAGGTCGTCCGTACGCATCGCTGTCGTCCTCATCCCACCATGCCCGCTCGAAGATCGGCCAGCTTGCGCAGGCCTCGATGCAGCGCGACCCGCACGGCGCCCTCGGTCATGCCGAAGCGCTGCGAAGCCTCCGCCACGCTCGCGCCCTCGAGGCCGATGGCGCGGACGACCTCGCCCGCGCGGCCCGAGAGACGCGCCACGACGCGATCCATGTCGGACGCCGTCGTCGGATCCTCGTCCGGCTCGGCCGGCAGGATCTCGGTGAAGTCGGAGATGTCGACCTCCGCGTGCCGATACCGCCGGCGCATCTGGTCGACGATCTTGTAGCCGGCGATCGCGAACACCCAGGGGCGGATCGGCTCGCCCTCGCGCCAGGTGTGGCGCTTGACGTGGATCGCCAGCAGCGTCTCCTGCACCGCGTCCTCGACGTCCGCCCCCGAGAGCCCGTAGCGCGCGCCCTTCGCCCGGATCGAGGCCCGGATGGCGGGTGCGAGCTCCGCGAGCAGACGACGATAGGCGCCCTCCTCGCCGCGGTTGGCGGCGCGCATCAGGCTCGACCAGTGCGTCTCGACCGGATTCGTCATGGCAGACCTCTCTTCGTGCCAAGAGGTCTCCCTGTTACACCCGATCGTGCCTCACGCGTCGTCACGGGCCCGTGCGGCATGCGCACGAGCGCGTGAGCCGCTTCGTGAGGATCGCTCACGGAAGCGGGAGCATCGGTCCCGAAGAGGGGGAGATCAGTCGAACTCGCTCGCGCCGTCCTGCGGGAAGTACGGGTCGTAGGCGGTCGGGCGCGCGTCGTCCGCGGGGGGGCGCGCGGCGGGGAAGTAGGGATCGTAGGCGACGACGGCGGGGCGCTCCCCGTCCGCGGGAGCGCGGGCTCGGTCGTCTCGGCGGTCGAGATCGTCGTCGTTCATGGAATCGCCTCCGCACGCGAGGCGTCCGTCCTACACCCGTGCGGCGGCTGTGGTTGTTGCTTGCCGGCAACAGGAGCCGGCGAAGCGCCCGGCGGCCCGCCTCAGCCTGTGACGAAGTCCCGCTCCGTCACGCTCTCCGGCGCGACGTCCTCCACCGAGAGATTGGCGACGGAGGCGGACGGCGGGCCGCTGCGCAGGGCCACGAGATAGGCCTCGATCGCCTCCCGCGATCCCGCGACGACGCTCTCCACCGAGCCGTCCGCGCGGTTTCGCGCGTGCCCGCGCAGGCCCAGCTCCCGCCCGCGGGCGGCGGCGAAGGCGCGAAAGCCCACGCCCTGCACCCGCCCCGCCACCACGATCCGCACCGCCGCGTCCGTCATGAGAGCCCTCCCGCTCGCTGAGGCCGTCTTCCGTCACATGGTGCGAACGCACCCGGAGGGCGAGGGATGCGCCTCAGCGCTTCGGCCAGATCCAGATCGGCGTGGGCGGATCGTCCGCGAGCCGCGTCTCGCCGAGGCTCTTCTCGAGGCGGTGGACCATCGCCTCGGGCGTGCGCGCGAGCGCCTCCGCCAAGGCGGCGGCGTGGGTGACGACGAGCACCTGCGTGCGCGCGCTCGCCGCCACGACGAGCCGCGCGAGGGGCGCGATCAGGTCCGGATGGAGGCTCGTCTCCGGCTCGTTGAGCACGAGCAGCTCCGGCGGGCGCGGCGAGAGCAGCGCGGCGACCAGCGCGAGATAGCGCAGGGTCCCGTCCGAGAGCTCGCGGGCGCCCAGCGGACGCAGGAGGCCGGGCTGGCGCATCGCCGTCTCGAACAGCCCGCCCTCCATGCCGATCTCGACGCGCGCTCCGTCGAAGGCGTCGGCGACGGCGTCGTCGAGAGCCCGCCCGTCGCCGATCTCGCGGATGGTCTGCAGCGCGGCGGCGAGATCGCCGCCGTCGCTCGCGAGAACGGGGGTACGGGTGCCCACCCGCTTGCCGCGCATGGGGGCGTCGGGATCGGTGCGCAGGTGGTCGTAGAAGCGCAGCCGCCGCATGCGCTCGCGAAGCGCGAGGAGCTCGGGCGCGCCGCGGGGATCGGCGGCGTGGGTGAGCATGCCGTCGTAGGGCGCGAGGTCGGAGAGGACCACGCGCAGCCGCCCCTCGTCGTCGGCCACCCGCACCGCCGGTCCTCGCCGATCGGCGAGAATCACCGGGCGCGCCCGCATCGGGCCGGAGAAGACGGTCTCGAGCTTGTATTCGGGATCGAGCCCGAAGGCCGAGGAGGACTTGATCGGCATGCCGAGATCGACGGCGTAGCCGAGCCCCTCCCCGCTGAAGCCGAGCTTGAGCGCCACGCTCTCGCGCCGCACCGTGCCCTGCACCGGCACGGAGCCGTCGCGCATGCCCAGCGAGATCCGCTCCGGCCCCGCCCAGAGCGTCGAGGCGAGGCCGCCCTCCTGGGCGAGCGAGGCGACGAGCCGACCTTGCGCCGCGTCGGCGAGGAGGCGCAGCGAGCGGTAGAGGCTCGACTTGCCCGATCCGTTCGGCCCGGTCACCACCGTGACGCGCGAGAGCGGCACGACGATCTCGCGCAGCGAGCGATAGCCCGAGACGGCGATGGCGGTGAGCATGGGGCGTCGTCCTGTCCGGGGGTGTGGCGCCACTATGCCGAGCCCGTCGGCGCGCGTCAGCCCGGGACACGACGGGAGCGGGAGGCGCGGGAGCAGGACCGGATGAGCAGCCGCGCACCTTTGCCTCGGCGCGTCGCTTCGCTACACATCGAAGCCGAGCGCCCGCCAGCGGCGCGCCGGAGGAGCCCCAGGAGGAGCCCCATGCCCAAGGCCTACATCATCGCCCGCGTGACGGTCACCGACCCGGAGCGCTACGCCAATTACGTGAAGGGCGCCACCGAGGCGATCCGCAAGTACGGCGGTCGGGCGCTCGCACGCGGCGGGCGCATGACGAGCCTCGAGGGCGAGGCGCGCCCGCGCAACGTCGTGCTCGAGTTCGACTCGCTGGAGCAGGCGGAGCGGTACTACAACTCGCCGGAATACCAGGCGGCGAAGTCGGAGCGCGAGGGAGCGGCGATCGCCGAGATCGTCGCCGTAGAGGGAGCGGAATGATGGCCAAGGGCTTCTGGATCGCGCGCGTCGACGTCCGCGACGCGGACGCCTACAAGAACTACGTCGCCAAGAACGGCCGGGCCTTCGCGAAGTACGGCGGCCGTTTCCTGGTGCGCGGCGGCGCCTTCGAGACGGTGAAGGGCGAGGCGCGGGCGCGCAACGTCGTCATCGAGTTCCCGTCCTATCAGGCGGCGCTCGACTGCTTCCACTCGCCCGAGTACCAGGAGGCGCTCGCCGAGCAGAAGGGCGGCGCCGACGTCGACCTCATCGTCATCGAGGGCTACGAGGGACCCCAGCCCGGTGAGGGCTGATCCGCCCGCCGGCTACCGGATCCGATCCGCGGCGGAGGCCGACGTGCCGCTCCTGCCGGGGATCGAGGCTTCGGCCGCCGCGCTCTTCGCCGGCTGGCCGGGAGCGCTCGCGGGCGACGGGCCGACGGCGCCGCCGGAGGCGCTCGACCTGTGCCGCGTGGCGGGCACGCTGTGGGTCGCCGCCGACCGGGAGGACGCGCCCGTGGGCTTCCTCGCGGCGGGCGATCTCGACGGCTTCCTGCACGTGCACGAGATCTCGGTGGCGCGCGAGCACCAGCGCCGCGGCCTCGGGCGCGCGCTGATGGCGGCGGCGATCGATTTCGGGCGCTGGGCCTTCATCCCCGCCGTCACGCTGACGACGGACCGGATCGTGCCCTGGAACAAGCCCTTCTACGCCACCCTCGGCTTCGTCGAGCTCACCCGCGACGGGCTTCCGCCGGGCCACGCCGCCAAGCTCGCCCACGAGCTCGACCTCGGCTTCGACCCCGCCCGTCGCTGCGTCATGGCGAAGGTGCTCTGAGACGCATTTCCCCTTCCGCCGCCTTCCGAGACGGACCGAACCGCCCGCTTCGTGCGTTCGCCGAGCGAAACGCCACGCGAGATGGGGGAGGTCAGGCGTGATCGACGAGATCCTCTATTCCGGCGAGATCCCGCTCTGGGACGTCACGATCCGGCTCGCCGCCGCTGCGCTGGGCGGCATGCTGCTGGGGCTCGATCGGGAGCTGCGCGGGCGCGCGACGGGGCTGCGCACGCACGGCATGGTCAGCCTCTCCTCGTGCGTGATCACGATCTCGGCCTTCCTGGTCTACGAGCAAGCGATCGCCACGGGAGACCAGGTGACGGTGGACCCGCTGCGCGCCATCCAGGGCCTCGCGCAGGCGATCGGCTTCATCGCCGCGGGCGCGATCTTCGTCTCCAAGGGCGACGTGCGAAACCTCACCTCGGCGGCCAATCTCTGGCTCGCGGCCGCCTTCGGCATCGCGCTCGGCGCCGGCCAGTACACGCTCGCCGCCGTCGCCGTCGTGTTCGGCGTGATCATGATGTCGGTCGTGCGGATCGTCGAGCTCAAGCTCCACCTGAAGCACCCGCGCGACCAGGATTGACCGGCGACGCCCGCCTCATTCGCACAGGCGATAGTCGTTCCTGCGCTCGCGCTGGTCGAAGTGCAGGTGGTCGTCGTGATAGGCGTCGGAGCCCGGGCCGAGCACGGTGCGGAAATGCGCGCAGGCTCCGCGGCGGATCTCCCGCTGGAAGCGCGCCTGCGGGCTCTCGACGCCGCCCCGCGGCTCGACGGCGAAGGCCTCGCCCTCGGCGAAGTCCATGCCCGTGATGTCGACGGCGTTGGCGAAGGCGTGCTCGGAGAGACGGGCGTTCGGCTGCCGGTTGCGCCCGCGGCAGACGTAGGCGCCCGCCGTGTAGAGCGTCTGCGGCTCGGCATCGAGATGCTCGCGCGCCGCCGGCAGCAGCGCCTGCTCGCTCCAGTGCGCGAGCGCCAGCGCGACGTCGCACTGCACGGTCACCGCGGGCTGGAGCGCGATGCCGTCGAGCGCGCTCACCCGCAGCGGCAGCGCCGTGCCGCAGCGCCCGTCGCCGTCGATGGCGGGACGCTCCTCGAAGGCGACGTCGAGTGCCGCGAGATCGCCGAGGCAGGCCTCGTAGGCGGCGCGCTCCTCGGGCGTCGGGGAGAGCGGCGCGCGCGGCTCGTCGGGAAGGACGGCCTCGGGCTCCTCGACGACGGGGCGGCGGGGCGGATGGGGCGCGTCGTCGGTGCGGGCGTCCTCGAGGGCGGTTTCCTCGTCCGGCACGGCGCCCTCCCCGCTCTCCGCCTCGTTCTCGTTTTGCGGCTCGCTCGCGTCCTCCTCCGCGAGCTCGTCGGCATCGTCCGGCCGCGCCACCGGTAGCGGCGGATCGAGGGCGAGGCGCCGCGCGTCCGCTGGCCGCTCGGGGGGCGCGGGAGGTGTCCCGCCGTCCGCCTCCTGCGCGAGCGCGCCGCCCGCGGCGAGCGCCAGGGCGGCGGCGCCGGCGAGACGCAGAGCCCGCAGCCTCATTGCACGAACTCCACGGGGATGCCCTGCTCGACGAGGCCCGCCAGCTCCTCGGCGTCCCAGTTCGTCAGGCGCACGCAGCCGTGGCTGTAATCCTTGTCGATTTCGTCGGGCGTCGGCGTGCCGTGGATACCGTAGGTCGGCTCGCTGAGGTCGATCCACACCGTGCCGACCGGATTGTTCGGACCGGGCGGGATCTCGAGCTGCCGGTCGAGATCGCCCTGCTGGAAGTTCACGTCCGGGCGATAATAGTAGGCCGGGTCCATCGCCACGGCGACGATCTCGTGCGTGCCCGAGGGCGAGGGCGTTTCGGCGCTGCCGATCGTGGCGGGATAGAAGACGACGATCTCGCCCGCCTCGTCGAGCGCGCGCAGCGCCCCGAGCGAGCGGTCCACCGCGATCCGCGCGATCGTGCCCTCCTCCAGTGCCTCGCCGGGACGCGCCACCAGGATCTCGGTGCCGGCGCTGCCGAAATCGGCGTCCGGGTTGAGCGCCTCGAGCAGCTCCTGGTCCATGTGGAAGCGCTCGGCCAGCATCTCCTGCGGCCCGCGATAGGCGAGACGCTCCATCTCCGCGAGCTGCGCATAGTCGTCCGGGATGCTCTCGACGAAGGGTCCTTCCAGGTCGTCGGCCGTGATGACGTAGCGTTCGAGCACCGGCTCCACGTCCCCGGCGAGGAGCGCCTCGACGATCTCCGGCGCCAGCGGATCCGCGTCGGCGAACCCCTCGCGCCGTGCATAGGCGGAGAGCGCCTTCTCCACGTTCTCGCCGAGATAGCCGTCGACGACCCCTGGCGAGACATTCGCACGGTCGAGCAGGACCTGCAGGCGGAGAATCAGCGGGTGACGCTCGCCGGCCACCGGTCGCTCCTCGCCGAGCCGCGCAGCGTTCACTTCTGCCGGATCGAGCGCGGGCTGCGCGAAGGCCGGTCCGGCGAACGTGGCGGCGCAGCCGATGAGGAGTGCGCGAAGGCTGTTTCGGGCGATTTCGGGACGCATCGGGGCTCGGCTCCGCATCGTTGAGACGCTCCATCAACGCGCGCGGCACGATTCGGGCTCCGCCGATTCGATCCTGCGTAAACGTCGTTTCGCTCCCGGCGCGACGTGTGGTAGACGGCTTGCGCCGTCCCGAGCGGCCCCGTGGCGAAATTGGTAGACGCACCGAACTTAAAATTCGGAGCCCGCAAGGCGTGCCGGTTCGAGCCCGGCCGGGGCCACCACCGCAACGGATTCCTCGCACAGCAAGAGATTTGCGCGATGTCGTCCGCGGACGACGCGTTGCGCCAGCGCAATGCGCGGCAATCCTGCGAAGCAGTATTTCATAGACCCTAATTAAAATTTGGTCGATTTTGGTCGTGAGAATTGCTCGGTACGGTCCTCGCACAGTGTCCGGTACGCGTCGCGTTCGGTTTCATTCGGAAACAGTGAGCAAGGCGCCTTGGCATACGTTGGTGAGGAGGCGTTTCGATATGGCGAACTTCAGAGATGGACGTTTAACATTGAGAAAACCAATCTGCGCCAAAGTTCGGTGCGATTGGGGAATTAAGGGGGGCGCAGAGGCCGCGTGCAACACAGCGCGGTGCAATCGCGATCGGAGAACCGTCGGCGTGCGCCATAATCCAACCACTGTTCACGTTTTTCTCGAAAGCCGAGGTTCCCTGCCAACTGCGCGCAGGTTCGTGAGGGTGCCGCGCGGGCGAGCGGCGCCTGCGCCCAGACCGCGAGGATGCGAGTGATGCAGGGACGCTCCAACGCCCCCGAACCGCCGGCCAAGCCGGCGAAAGAGCGGACGCTCCCCATCGACAAGGACGCGTTCGCCCAGCGCCTCTGGCACGCCATCAAGCGCAGCGGCCTGACCTACAAAGAGACGGCGCGGCGCGCGCAGGAGCACCTGCCGCCGGGCATGCGCATCTCCGACGTCAGCGTCTGGTCCTACGCCAAGGGCCGCAGCCTGCCCCGGCGCATGACGCACGTCGAGGCGCTCGGCCGCGTGCTCGGCGTCGAGACGCAGGAGCTGCTCGGCTCGGTCGACCTGCACGGGCCCGGCGCCGCGAACCAGGACGAGCCGAACTTCACCGGCGTCCACGTCGACGATCTCGGCGACGGCCGCGCCATGCTGCGCATCGCCACCGCCGCGCCCTGGCCCGTCGCGCTCGAGGTTCTGCGCCTTCTCAAGGGCGAGGAGAGCGAGGACGACGGGTCGGACGATCCCGTCGACGCGGATCCGCACGAGCGCGACGCGGATACCACGGAAAACCGCGACGACACTATCTGACTTTAACGACCCGCTCTCAGAATCGACGCAATGTCCCCCGACCGTTCGGCCGCGTGCCGGACGGTCCGGGAACGCCGGAACCGACATCGGAACAGGGCGACGGGGCCCGCACGGCTCTCATGCCGGCCGGCCCCGCGCGGCAGCGTCGAGAGTACCCATGAAGCAGCAACGTCGATTCGCCATCGCGCCGTCCTTCGTGCGCCTGATCCGCCGCGAGCGGCCGGGCACGCGCATTCTGGAAGGCCATTTTCCGGACCAGCCGGACCGGCGCTCGCACGTGCGGCTGGAGGGCGAGCGGTGCGAGCTCGTCCTCGAGACGCTCCAGGACGGTGCCGTCGCCGGCGAGGAGCGTACGGAGGTCTCGCGCGCCCAGGGCGAGATCCTGCTCGACGTGTGCGCGGGCAAGGTCAGCTACGAGCGCATCCGCATGGATTCGGGCGACGGGCCGATCATGGTCGTCGACCGCTATCTCGCGCCCTCCACGGCGGCGCTGGTGCGCGTCGCCTTCGACGGGCCCGACGAGGGGGCGGCGTTCAAGCCGCTGCCCTGGTTCGGGCCGGAGCTCGGCGCGGAGGACGCCATCGAGCCGCGCGCCCTCGCGCTCGGCGCGCGCCCCGCGCTCTACGAGGGGCCGATCCCGGACGCGGCGCTCGATTCGCTCCTCGATCTCCTCGACCAGCGTGCGCCGCGCTTCTCCGGCCGCGGCGGCGACGACGCGGTGCTGAACGCGCTCAAGCGCCTCGCCCGTACGGACGCGCCGCCGCGGCAAGCACCTTCGCAGACTGTGCCCGCACCGGCCGCTTCGGCTTCACCGGCGGTCCCGCCGGCCGCTGCCAAGGCTCCGCCCTCACCCGCCCCCTCCCCGGCTCCGTCTCCGGCTCCTTCCAACAACGGCACCAAGCCCGCGGCGAACGGCGCCCGCCCCGCCGCGCCGCCGCCGGCGGAGGCGTCCGAAGCCGGCGCCGAGGACGCGCTGTTCGAGCCGATGGAGCCCACGCGCCCCACGAAGCCCGGCAACGGCTCGGCCGAGCGCTCCTCCTGACCGCGCGGGCCGTGCGCCAGCCGTGAAGCTCCGACCTTGTCACCGCGCCAAGCTCGGGCCATGTCTGGCCCGGGCGCGCCCACGCTCGCGTGCCCGAGAGCCCGCGCCGACATCCATCTCCGAGAGGCCCCGCGCATGATTCGCTTCGAGACGCCCGCGCGCCCGACCCCGGCCGCGCCAGAGCGCCCGCACGTCGTCTCCCTGCACGGCCGCGAGGTCCGCGACCCCTTCGCCTGGATCAAGGCCGAGAACTGGCGCGAGGTGCTCGACGATCCCGCCGCGCTGCCGGCGGACGTGCGCGCCTACGTCGAGGCCGAGAACGCCTACGGCGAGGCGGTCCTCGCCGGCACGCAGGCGCTGCGCGAGACGCTCGTCGAGGAGATGCGCGGGCGCATCAAGGAGGACGATTCCTCCGTCCCCGAGCCCGACGGACCCTTCGCCTACTACACGCGCTTTCGCGAAGGCGGCGAGCATCCCCTCGTGTGCCGCCAGCCGCGCGACGGCGGCGAGGGAACGATCCTCCTCGACGGAGACGCGCTGGCGGAGGGCCACGGCTACTTCGCCTTCGGCGACATCGCCCATACCCGCGATCACGCCCGCCTCGCCTGGTCCTGCGACACGGAGGGCTCGGAGAGCTACGTCGTGCGCGTGCGCGAGCTCGCCACCGGCGAGGACCTGCCGGACCGGCTGGAGCGCGTGGCCGGCGGCCTCGTGTGGAGCGCCGACGGGCGCGCGCTCTACTACGTGGAGCGCGACGACAACCACCGCCCCGCGCGCGTGCGCAGGCATCTGCTCGGCACGGCGCAGGAGGACGACCTCCTCGTCTATTCCGAGGGCGATCCGGGCTGGTTCGTCAACCTGGCGGAGACCCGCTCGCGGGAATACGGCGTCATCGCCCTCGGCGATCACGAGACCTCGGAGGCCTGGCTTCTCGACCTCTCCGACCCGGAGGCGACGCCCCGCCTCGTGGCGAAGCGCGAGCGCGAGGTGCGCTACGACGTCGAGCAGCGGGGCGACGCGCTGATCATCCTCACCAACGCCGACGGGGCGGAGGACTTCAAGCTCGTCACCGCGCCGCTCTCGGAGCCGCAGCGGTCGAACTGGCGCGATCTCGTGCCCCATCGCCCGGGCACGATGATCCTCGACCACGCGGCCTTCTCGCGCCATCTCGCGCGGCTCGAGCGCGAGGACGCGCGCCCGCGCATCGTCCTCCTCGACCTCGCCACCGGCGAGGAGCACGCGATCCGCTTCGACGAGGAGGCCTATTCGCTCGGCATGAGCGGGGGCGCGGAATACGACACGACGCGGCTTCGCTTCGTCTATTCCTCGCTGACGACGCCGAGCGAGACCTACGATTACGACATGGCGAGCCGCGAGCGCACGCTGCGCAAGCGCCAGGAGGTGCCGAGCGGCCACGACGCGTCCGCCTACGTCACGCGCCGGCTGTTCGCCACGGCGCCGGACGGGGCGAGCGTGCCGATCTCGCTCCTGCACCGGGCGGACACGCCCATCGACGGATCCGCTCCGGCGCTGCTCTACGGCTACGGCTCCTACGGCATCGCCATGCCGGCGTCCTTCCGCGCCAACGTGCTCTCCCTCGTGGATCGCGGCTTCGTCTTCGCCATCGCCCACATCCGCGGCGGGACGGAGAAGGGCTGGCGCTGGTACACGGACGGCAAGCGCGAGAAGAAGGCGAACACCTTCAAGGACTTCATCGCCTGCGCCGAGACGCTGTGCGAAGCGCGCTACACGACGCGCGGGCGCATCGTCGCCCATGGCGGCAGCGCCGGCGGCATGCTGATGGGTGCCGTCGCCAACATGGCGCCGACGCTCTTCGCCGGCATCGTCGCGGAGGTACCCTTCGTCGACGTGCTGAACACCATGCTCGACGCCGAGCTGCCGCTGACCCCGCCGGAATGGCCCGAATGGGGAAACCCGATCGAGAGCGCGGAGGCGTTCGACCAGATCCTCGCCTACTCGCCCTACGACAACGTGGCGCCTCAGGCCTATCCCGCGATTCTCGCCATGGGCGGCCTGACCGACCCGCGGGTGACCTATTGGGAGCCGACGAAGTGGGTGGCGCGGCTGCGCGCCACGATGACGGGCGGCGGGCCGGTCGTGCTGCACATGAACATGGGCGCGGGCCACGGCGGCGCCTCCGGGCGCTTCAAGCACCTGGAGGAGGTGGCGCTCGCCTACGCCTTCGCGCTGGCGAGCGTGGAGAGCGCGCGATGATCATCGGCATCGGCTCGGATCTGTGCGACATCACCCGCATCGAAGGCACGCTCGGGCGCTTCGGCGAGCGCTTCACGCACCGCGTCTTCACCGAAGGCGAGCGGAGGAAGAGCGACCGGCGCGCGGCGCGCGCGCCCTCCTACGCGCGGCGCTTCGCGGCCAAGGAGGCCTGCGCCAAGGCGCTCGGCACGGGCTTGAGCAGCGGCGTGTTCTGGCGGGACATGGAGGTGGTCAACCTGCCCTCCGGTGCGCCGACGATGAAGCTGACGAACGGCGCCGCCGCGCGCCTCGCCGCCATCACCCCCCCGGGCCACCGCGCGATCGTCCACGTGACGCTCACCGACGACCCGCCGCTGGCGCAGGCCTTCGTGATCATCGAGGCCCTGCCGGAGACCGGCGGCGCCTGAGTCTCACGCCCTGCGGCAACGGCGAATTCCACCGGCGACCCGACGCGATTGCGGGGCGGGCGCCTTTCGGATAGACCCGGCGGGGGGAGTTCACCCGCGCGCCCGCGCCGCGGGCTCGGTGAGGACCAGCGAGTTGACGAACGACGTGAACGACGAGGCGCAG
Source organism: Salinarimonas ramus (assembly GCF_014645695.1). Lineage (GTDB taxonomy): Bacteria > Pseudomonadota > Alphaproteobacteria > Rhizobiales > Beijerinckiaceae > Salinarimonas > Salinarimonas ramus. The sequence goes on from NZ_BMMF01000001.1 coordinate 165,593, forward strand.
GCCCCCGGCACGAAAGGCCGCCCCGTGAAGACGAAGCACAAGAGCGACGGCGGCATTCTCGAGACGGTGAAGGTCGTCGTCCAGGCGCTGCTCATCGCGCTCGTCGTCCGCACGCTGCTGTTCCAGCCCTTCAACATTCCCTCGGGCTCGCTCGTGCCGACGCTGCTCGTGGGCGACTACCTCTTCGTCTCGAAATACTCCTACGGCTATTCGCGCTACTCGATCCCGTTCGGCCCGCCCGTCCTCGACGGGCGCGTGTGGGGATCCGAGCCGCAGCGCGGCGACATCGCCGTCTTCAAGCTGCCGGCGGACAATTCCACGGACTACATCAAGCGCGTCGTCGGCCTGCCGGGCGACCGCGTGCAGATGATCGACGGGCGCCTCTACATCAACGGCGAGATCGTCGAGCGCGAGGAGGCGGAGCCCTTCGTGACCACCGACGCCTTCGGCCGCACGGTGAGCGTGACGCGCTACCGCGAGACCCTGCCGGACGGCACCGAGCACTTCATCATCGAGCGCGACGGCGATCGCGGCTTCTGGGACAACACCGAGGTCTACACGGTGCCGGAGGGCCACTACTTCATGATGGGCGACAACCGCGACAATTCCACCGATTCGCGCGACCTCTCCAGCGTCGGCTTCGTGCCTTACGAGAATTTCGTCGGGCGCGCGGAGATCATCTTCTTCTCGATCGACGAGGACGCCTCCGCCTGGCGCCTCTGGGAATGGCCCTGGACGGTGCGCTGGGAGCGCATCCTCGACCAGATCCGCTAGAGAGCGCGGCATGGGCGCCGAGAAGCGAGGCAAGGAGACGGCCGGCGCCCTGGAGGCGCGCATCGGGTACGCGTTCGCCGACGGCGAGCTGCTGACGGAAGCGCTCACCCACATGAGCGCGACGAAGGAAGGCCGCGGCGCGCATTACCAGCGCCTCGAGTTCCTCGGCGACCGGGTGCTCGGCATCGTCGTCGCCTCGCTCCTGTTCGAGACCTACCCCGACGCCAACGAAGGCGAGCTCTCCAAGCGCTTCTCGGAGATCGTGCGCAAGGAGACCTGCGCGGAGGTGGCGCTGGGCTGGGACGTCGCGCCCCACATCGTCTTCGGGCACGGCATCGGCCGCACCGCGGCGCGGGCGAACAAGTCCATCCTGGGCGACGTGTGCGAGGCGATCATCGGCGCGGTCTACGTCGACGGCGGCCACGAGGCGGCGCGGCGCGTGGTGGAGGCCGGCTTCGGCGACATGATCCGCCAGACGCGCCCGGTGCCGCGCGATCCCAAGACGGTGCTGCAGGAATGGCTGCAGGGGCGCGGCAACCCGCCGCCGCGCTATGCGCTCCTCGATCGCTCGGGTCCCGAGCACGCTCCGCTCTTCACCGTGGGCGTCGAGATCGAGGGGATGGACACGATCAGTGGCGAGGGACCGAGCAAGCGCGCCGCCGAACAGGACGGCGCCCGGGCGGTTCTCGTCAGGCTGGGGCTTTGGAAGGACGCCGATGGCGGAGCATGAGGACGACCTCCCGCAGGAGGGAGAGGACACCGCGGACGCGCAGCCGACGGGCCCGACCCGCGCCGGCTTCGTCGCGCTGATCGGCGCGCCGAACGCCGGCAAGTCGACCCTCCTCAACCAGCTCGTGGGCACGAAGGTGTCGATCGTCTCGCGCAAGGTGCAGACGACGCGCGCGCTGGTGCGCGGCATTGCGATCGAAGGCCGATCGCAGATCGTGTTCGTCGACACGCCGGGCATCTTCAAGCCCAAGCGGCGCCTCGACCGGGCGATGGTCGGCTCCGCCTGGGGCGGCGCCGCGGACGCGGACGCGGTGTGCCTTCTGGTCGATGCGCGCAAGGGCGTCGACGAGGAGGTCGAGGCCATCCTCGAGAAGCTCGCCGAGGTGCGCCGCCCCAAGATGCTCGTCCTCAACAAGATCGACGTCATCGAGCGCTCGAAGCTCCTCGCGCTCGCCGCCCAGCTCAACGAGAAGGGCACGTTCGAGCACACGTTCATGATCTCGGCGCTCAAGGGCGACGGCACGGCCCGCCTGATGGAGACGCTCGCCGGGATGATGGCGGAGGGGCCCTGGCTCTACCCGGAGGATCAGGTCGCGGACGCGCCGCTGCGCATGCTCGCCGCCGAGATCACGCGCGAGAAGATCTACGAGCGCCTGCACGAGGAGCTCCCCTACGAGAGCCACGTGGAGACCGAGAGCTGGGAGATGCGCAAGGACGGCTCCGCACGCGTCGAGCAGACGATCTACGTGGCGCGCGAGAGCCAGCGCAAGATCGTCCTCGGCGAGAACGGCCGCACCATCAAGGCCATCGGCCAGGCGGCGCGCATCGACATCGCGGAGGCGGCGGAATACCCGATCCACCTCTTCCTCTTCGTCAAGGTCCGCGAGCGCTGGATCGACGATCCGGAGCGCTACCGGGCGATGGGGCTCGAGTTCCCGCGGGGTTGAGAAGGCCGCCGACGGCGAGCCGCGAGGGCCCGACGCCGATGCAGGGCGCTGCAGATCTCCCCTCTCCACGGGGGAGAGGGGAGCAGGTCGGCACATGAGGGTTTGCCCATGGAGTGGACCGACGAAGGCATCGTTCTCGGGGCGCGCTCCCACGGCGAGACCGGGGCCGTCGTCGATCTGCTCACCCGCGCGCACGGCCGGCATCTCGGCTACGTGCACGGCGCCCGCTCGAAGCGGCTCGCTCCCGTCGTCCAGCCCGGCAACACCGTCTCCGCCTCCTGGCGGGCGCGGCTCGACGAGCAGATGGGGACATACACGCTGGAGGGCGTCACCCTGCGCTCGGGAGCGCTGATGGCCTCGCGCCTCGCGCTCTACGGGCTCGCGACCATGAGCGCGCTCCTGCGCCACCTGCCCGAGCGCGATCCGCATCCGGGCCTCTACGCCGCGGCGGACGCGCTCGTGACGCATCTCGACGATCCCGAGCTTTCGCCACGGCTGTTCGTTGCGTTCGAGCTCGTCCTGCTCGCGGATCTCGGCTTCGGGCTCGATCTCGGCCGCTGCGCCGTGACCGGCACGAGCGAGGATCTCGTCTACGTCTCGCCCAGGACCGGCCGCGCCGTCTCGCGCGACGCCGGCGCGCCCTATGCCGAGCGCCTCCTCCCCCTTCCCGCCTTCTTGGGCGCGCGTGACGACGGCGAGGACCCGACGCCCGAGGAGATCGCGCAGGGCTTCGCGCTGACGGGCTTCTTCCTCGAACGCCACGTCTTCGCGCCCCAGAACATCCCGGCCCCGCCGGAACGCACGCGCCTCCTCGCTGTCGCGACGAACCAGACGGGCTGAGGGAGCGGCGAGGGAGGTCTCGCCGGCGGCCTCACTCCATCACGGCGGCCTTGAGGATGCAGACCATGGTCGCGCGCCCGGTCTCGTCGCCGACGCAGCGCACCGTGTGCGGCCGATCGCAGCGATAGCGCAGGGTCTCGCCCTTGCGCGCCCGCTGCACGACGCCCGCGACCTCCACCTCGAACTCGCCCTCGAGCACCGAGAGATGCTCCACCGAGCCGCGCTGGTGCGCGTCCGAATCGAGGACGCCGCCCGGGTCCGAGGTGATGTCGTACCATTGCAGCCATTCGACGGTCTTGATCCAGCCGATGATGGCGAGCTTCATCTTGCCGTCGTCGGAGACCAGGATCGGCGTGTCGGGCCGCGAGGACTTCTGGATGAAGGGCTCGTCGTCCACGGTGGCGAGCACGCGCTCGATCGAGACGTCGAGCGCCTGGGACAGCCGCCAGATCGTCGCCAGCGTCGGGTTCGTCTCGTTGCGCTCGATCTGGCTGATGATCGACTTCGCGACGCCCGACTGCTCGGCGAGCTCGGAGAGCGAGAGATTGTAGGCCTTGCGCAGCCGCTGGATCGTCTTGCCGAGCTGTCCCGAGAGCACCTGCGCTCCCGCCTCGAGCTCACGCGTGCGCTCCCTGCCCTCGACGCCCATCGTCTCTTTCCCGCTCGCCGGGGCGTTCCTTCGAACGAACGCCCGTTTGTCACTTCAAACGCACCATGCCGAACGGCGCCGGCCGGCGCAAGGGATTCGGGAGGGATTCGCAACCATTCCCGGGCCTCTACGGGGTGTCCACGCGTGCCGACGCTTCAATCGGCCTCGAGCCCGAAGCGCGCCACGACCCCGGGCTGGATGGCGCCGGCGTGCATCGTCAGGAGAACGAGTCGCGCATCCAGGCTCTCCCCCTCCTCCAGCGCGCGCTCGACCCGCGCCTCGACCCGCTCGAGGGCCGCCTCGCCGTTGGCGTGGAGGAAGGCCTCCGGGCCCACCATGCAATAGGCGAGGATCTCCGCCGCCGGCCCGTAGGCCAAGGGCGAGGGCTCCGCCCCGCCCGCCTCGTCCTTCATCAGCGAGACGGCGGCGAGCTTGATCGGCTCGCGCACGATCGCCGGATGGACGTCCACGCGCCGAAGCGCCTCGTCGAGGCGCCGCAGGTCCTCCGAGCGGCCGAACCGGCCGAACAGCCCGATGGAGGATCCGCGCTTCACCGCCTCAGAGCGCGCGTTCGAGCACGAGCTCGCCGCGCGGCCCCTGGATCGTCAGGCGCGGGCCTTCCGTGTCCCAGCGCTGGGCGGCGCGCAGCGCCTCGAGGAAGCCGCGCTCCTTCTGCATCGTGGCGTTGTCGCACTCCCGCCGCGTCAGCGCGAACGGCCCGACCGCGAAGCCCTGGTCGCGCAGGGGATAGGCGGTGGCCGAATAATTGTTGCAGCCCGAGAAGCCGCGCAGGCGCAGCGTCTCGTCCAGCGTCAGCGCCGGGCGCTCGCCCTCGAAGGCGCGCCCGTTGAGGCTCGCCGCCTCGAAGGTGACGCCCGTGGGGAATTGCTTGGGCATCATCGGCGGCGGCACGGCGCTGCCGGGCTGCGGCTGCTGGGACGGGTCGGGCGGACCGAAGCCCTGGGCCAGCCCCTGCGGCGCATAGGCGAGCGCGGCGAGAAGGGCGAAGGTCGCGAGGCGCGACACGGTCATGGGCGGGAAACTCCGGTCTGACGAGACGCGCGGGACATTAATGAGACCCGCGCCCGCACGCAAGAAATTGCGGGGCTCGCGTGATCCGCCTGCGCGGGGCGGGCGTAAGCCTCATCGAAGTTCGGTCATGAGCTTCCTTCCCGCGGCGCTCCCCCTTCCCGCGCGCGCCGCATACTTCGAGGCCGCCCGCTCACCGGGCGGCCTTTTTTTGGCGAAACGCCCTTTCGTCAGGCCTGGCCGTCGAGCCTCGCCTCCAGGCGGGCGAGAAGCGGGTTCTCCGAGCGGAAGACGTAGTCGAGGCTGCGCACCGTCACGTCGGCGCCGCCGGAGGCGACGAGGGCGTCGACGAGGGCGAAGACCTCGGCCTTCGGGCAGTGCAGGACGACCTCCGGCGCCGTGATGCCATAGGGCGCACGCGCGCCGAGACCTTCCGCAGCGGCGATCGCCGCCTCGGCGGCATCCGACGCGATCCGCGCGCGGACCTCACGCGTGGTGCGCGCCTCCTCCTCCGCCGCGATCCGGCCGAGGATCGTGCGCGCCGCCGCCCGCGCTTCGGGCGTCCAATCCGCGCGCAGCGAGGCGACGAGGTTCGCCTCCGAGCGCAGCATCACCCCGTCGTCGAGCACCTTGAGCGCGTTGGCGACGAGGGTCGCCCCCGTCGTCGTGATGTCGACGACGATCTCGGCCGCGCCCGCGGCCGGCGCGCCTTCGGTGGCACCCAGCGATTCGACGATTCGGTAATCGGCGAGCCCGTGCTCCGCGAAGAAGCGGCGCGTCAGGTTCACGTACTTGGTCGCGACGCGCATCTTGCGCCCGTGGCGCACGCGCAGGTCCACCGCGACCTCGTCGAGGTCGCTCATCGTGCGCACGTCGATCCAGGCCTGCGGCACCGCGACGACGACGTTCGCCTGCCCGAAGCCCAGCGGCGTGAGCATCGTGACGACCCGGTCGGCGTCCTCCACCTGCTCGCGCACGAGATCCTCGCCGGTGATGCCGAGATGCGCCTGACCGGTGGCGAGCTGGGTCGTGATCTCGCTCGCGGAGAGGAACTTCACCACGACGCCGGGCAGGCCGGCGATGATCCCGTGATAGTCCCGCGCGCCGCGGCTCTGCTGGAAGGCGAGCCCGGCGCGGGCGAAGAAGGCGGCCGCGTTCTCCTGCAGGCGCCCCTTGGACGGAACGGCGATGACGAGGGGAGCACTCATCCGGGCGCTCATCGGGCCACCTCCGGGCTTGCCGCGATGCGGTCGATCCAGAACGAGCAGCCCACCGCCGGCACGGGCTCGTGCGCGCCGAGCCGCGTGAGGAGCCGGTCGTAGCGCCCGCCGCCGACGAGCGGCTTGCCGCCGCTCTCCCCGGTCGACACGGCCTCGAAGATGAAGCCGGTGTAATAGTCGAGGTTGCGCGCGAAATCCGCGCGGAAGGCGAGCGCCGAGACGTCGACGCCGCGCGCCGCGAGGAAGCCGGTGCGCTCCTCGAAGAGCGCCAGCGCCGGCTCGACGGCGAGCCCCGCCTGGCCGGCGAGATCGCGCACGCGCCCGGCGACGTCGTCGGGATCGCCCGAGATTGCGAGATAGGCCGAGAGCACGTCGCGCGCCTCCGCCGAGAGGCCGTTGCCGCGCCGCCCCGCGCGGGCGAGGAAGCGCTCGGCGATCTCCCCGGCGCTGCGCCCGCCCACCGTGCTGATCCCGGCGATGGCGAGCACGTCCTCGACGAAGGCGTGGGCGGCCTGCGGATCCTGCCCCTCGAGCGCGGCGAGGAGGCCGGCATGCTCGACGAGATCGGGCGCGGGCTCGGCCTCCAGGATCGTCGCGGCGTGGCCGGAGACGATGGCGCGGATGAGCCGGCTCTTCGTCGCGGGCGCGACGCCGAGCGCGTCGATCATCGCCTCGAGCAGGCCGACGTCGCCGAGCTTCACGCCGCCATGGGCGATACCGAGCGCGTCGAGGGCCTCGAGCGCGAGCGCCAGCACCTCCGCGTCCGCGGCGGCGACGTCGGCGCGCCCGATCGACTCGATGCCCGCCTGGCGGAACTCCCCCGTCTCTCCGGCGCGCAGCCGGAAGACCGGCCCGCGATAGCAATAGGCGGCGCTCCCCGTGCCGTGGGCTGCGAGGTGCGCCCTGCAGACGGGGATCGTGTATTCCGGCCGCAGGCACAGCTCCGCGCCCTGCGCGTCGCTCGTGACGAACATGCGCCGGCGGATGTCCTCCCCCGAGAGGTCGAGGAACACCTCCGCCGGCTGCAGCACCGGCGGCTCGAGCGGCGCGTAGCCCTCGCGGTCGAAGAGGCCGAGGAGGATCTCCTCGGCACGTGTCTCAGATGCGTTCATGGTCCCGCTCCCGGCGCGACCTCTAGCAGCACCCGCGCCCCGGGGGAACGGGGAAGTCCGCGCAGGGTGAACGGGTGGTGGCGGGCGCGCGACCTTTCCGGAGGGGGGAGCCTGCGGTGGGGGCGTTTCGGTCGTCCTGCATGCCGGCCCGCCCCCGCCCCACCCTCCGACCCAAGGGTCGTCGTCCTCCCCTGCGGGGAGGAGACGCGTCGCGCCCGTCTTCGGCGTTTTCCTCTTCGGCGTTTTCCTCAGGACCAGTAGCGCTCGGGGTCGGTCAGGCGGGCGTGGAGGTCGTCCATGACGTCGGGCAGCTCTTGCAGCACCTGGCCGTTCCAGTAGCGGGCGATCCGGAAGCCCTCGCGCCGCAGATGGGCGTCGCGCGCCCGGTCGCGCGCCTCGAACGGGGCCTCGCCGTGATGCGCGCCGTCGATCTCGACGAGGAGACGCGCCTTGAGGCAGGCGAAATCGACGACGTAGGGGCCGATCGGCACCTGCCGGCGGAAATGATAGCCCGCGGGCCGCAGACGACGCAGCGCCGCCCACATCCGGCGCTCCTGCGGCGTCGCCTCGAAGCGCAGCCGCTGCGCCGTGGCGGTGGAGACGGTGCTCGACGGGCGGCCGACGGCTTGTCTGGGCATGGGCGATGATCCTGTTTTGTTCTCGCTGGACCGTAGCACAAGCGGGGCGAAATGCAACCCCATACCGTCAGCCGCATCCTCCCCGCAGGAGAGGAGTCCGCGAAGCGGACGGTGGGGCCGCTCCGTAATCCGATACACTGGCCCGCCCCCACCCCACCCTCCGACCCTCGGGTCGTCGTCCTCCCCTGCGGGGAGGTGGCGCTCCCGGCCATCGCGACGCGTTGCGCCCACCGCCTGCGCGTGGGACAAACGCGGACGCACCACCCGCCCCCACCCGTCCCGCATCGTCCACGAGAGCCGCCCCATGCGCTTTGCCGGAACCGCCGACTACGTCGCGACCGAGGATCTCTCGGTCGCCGTCAACGCCGCGATCGCGCTCGAGCGCCCGCTCCTCGTCAAGGGCGAGCCCGGCACGGGCAAGACGGTGCTGGCGGAGGAGATCGCCAAGGCGGTCGGTGCGCCGCTCCTCACGTGGTCCATCAAGTCGACGACGAAGGCGCAGCAGGGGCTCTACGAGTACGACGCCGTCTCGCGCCTGCGCGACAGCCAGCTCGGCGACCCGCGCGTGTCGGACATCGCAAACTACATCCGCCGCGGCAAGCTGTGGGAGGCCTTCACGGCGCCCGAGCGGCCCGTGCTCCTCATCGACGAGATCGACAAGGCCGACATCGAGTTCCCCAACGACCTCCTGCAGGAGCTCGACCGGATGGAATTCCACGTCTACGAGACCGGCGAGACCGTGAAGGCGGCGCGCCGGCCGATCGTGGTCATCACCTCCAACAACGAGAAGGAGCTGCCCGACGCCTTCCTGCGCCGCTGCTTCTTCCACTACATCAAGTTCCCCGACCCGGAGACCATGGCGGCCATCGTCGAGGTGCATTATCCCGGCATCAAGCAGCGGCTGGTGAAGGAGGCGCTCGACGTCTTCTTCGCGCTTCGCGAGGCGCCGGGGCTGAAGAAGAAGCCCTCCACCTCCGAGCTGCTCGATTGGCTGAAGCTGCTCCTCGTCGAGGACGTCGCCCCCGAGGTGCTGCGCGAGACGAGCGCGCGAAAGCTCATCCCCCCGCTCCACGGCGCGCTCCTCAAGAACGAGCAGGACGTGTCGCTGTTCGAGAAGATCGCGTTCATGACCCGCAAGGGTGGGTGACGCACAAGAGTGAGGCGGACGGGTCGCCGCGCCCGGCGCCTCAGCGGTCGATGGCGGTGCCGTCCTGGAGGGCTTCGCCGGCGCCTTCCAGCGCCTGGCCGACGGAGTTGCGGGCGCCTTCGAGGGATTGCTCCGCCTGGGGGCTCAGCGAGACGAAGTCGAAGGACACCAGGATGCCGACGACGACCACGACGGCGACGGCCAGAACGAGAAGAGAGCGGATCACGGGGGACCTCCCGAACCTCGGGTGACGGGGAATTCGGGGGCGAGAACGCCGACCGAGCGTGGCGGTTCCCGCGCGCCCTTTCCCGACACCCCTCCCCTCGCCGCCCGCGTCAGGGGCTGCCGCCGCCGCGCACCCGCTCCCGCTCGATCGCCCGCGCCTGCCGCGCGAGAGACGCCGCCCGCTCCTCCGGCGGCAGCCGCCGCAGGCGCAGATGCTCGAGGAGGCGGACGAGCCAATACGTGGCGAGCATGAGGGCGGCGGTGGCGAGGATCCAGAGGAGGAGGTGGAGGATGGCGGACATGGGATGGGCCTCGTTCCGTCGGCGGGATGACGGAAAACCTACGTCAGAAGGGTTAGCCAAGCAAGCTGACCATTCTCGCGTTCTTTCGCTGATCGGCACTCCCGCACAGCTTCGCGCCGAGGTGGAGACTCGGCGTGACGCTCAAGGAATTGCTAGGTTCTAACGTGAGGGCCGCGCGCAACGCGCGGGGTTGGTCCCAAGCGCTTCTCGCGGAGAAAGCCGGGATGGCCGTCAACTCCGTCGGACGGATGGAGCGCGGCGAGATGGGCCTGTCGTTCAAGCGCATCGACGCGGTCGCCAACGCGCTCGACGTCGAGCCCGCGGCCCTTTTCGCCGTCGAGCCACCCGTCACCCCCACGCCCGAGAAGGCGCGCCTCCTCCACCGCATCCAGGTGCTGCTTCACCGGATGAGCGAGGAGGAGCTGCTCCGCTTGATGCGGGTGGTCAAGGCGGTGGAGACCTGATGCAGGGGGAATAGCCCCTCTCCCCTCGGGAGAGGGGTTGGGGTGAGGGCCTGCCCCGCCCCGGCCGACGCCCGCCCCCGCTCCGCCGGCACCGAGCGCACAGGCCGCCCCCTTGCACCTCTCCCGCGGGGAAAGGGGTTCTGCCGGCGAGCGCCGGCACAGGGGAGCCCCTCGACCCCGTACCCATCCCCCTGGTGGGTCGGGGACCCGTCATCCCCCCCGGAGCCGTCGCGCCCGGCAGGATGGTGGGTGTTGACGGTGGGCCGCGAGGGGCGAGGATCACCGATCGTCACAGCGATCGTACCGGACATGCAGCGAGCCGCTTATTTGTGGATCTTCCGATTGGAACTCAGCTATCAGCTGCCCAACTGTGACGCGTGGCCAAAGATGACTGATAAAGTGTACGTGTGGTCCCGCCGCCCAGTGGTTTCCGCGCCGCTGCGCGTCGCGTTGGTCGAAATATATCAAGTGCCACTCATCGAGGCGGATAAACAGATGACCCCTCAGGACTCTGCGTTCCTTAAAGGTGGTCGCTATCTTTGTGGCAGCTTTATCCGCTCTTCCACTCAACACGGAACCTACGCCGGTACTGCATAGAGCGAGCAGCTCCTCAGCTGAGGGGTCTAAGTGCTTCGGCACAAAATCTCGCTTAAGCAAGTGGTATTGCCATGGAAGAAAACCTTGCTTGCATGCGAGGACAATTTGAGCAAGCGCCGGGCGTGTGAACACGGCGTTACGAGCAAGCCTCCTTATCTCGCTTTTCCGCTTAGCCGAGAAGAAAGAAAGAATGGCCGCGACTTCATCCCTCTCCGCAGCGGCATCCATTCAGGTATCCTCTTCGGGTTAGGCCAGTAGAGGCGAGCAACAGTGTGACAGAATTTATTGCCTAGCTGCACCATACCACAAGCCCTCGCCCCCTGTTGAGTCGAGAACCCGTCATCCCCCTGGAGCCGTCGTGCCTCGGCTTTCGCCGACGCGCGCAGCGCAGGTCACCGCGCCCGCAGGCGGATGCCTGCGGGCGCGAGGCATTTCAACCTACGCGATCGGCCACACAATTGAAATTTGTATCAGCAGATTAGCGACCGCGAGAACAAGTGGTATCAATCGGATCCAGCTTGGCTTCCCTCGATTAGGAGGCCGCACTCGTCGCTTTCTCCTCTTACTGCCCATGGATGCACCTCAGTTGGCTCAGACGCGCTCCGGTATTCTCCGGTAGCAGAGGCCCGCAACATGCGCCCCTAAAGCCTGAACCGTGCAATCGGCAGAACGTTCACTCGAAAAATTTCGGAATTTTCCTAGTGCAGCTTTTGTTCCAACGCTGCTAAAATATCGTAAGTAGCTAACCCGCTCGTCGAGCACGTGACAGGCTAAGAGCACGTCAGCGCCGCTACGCGCAATTGTTTCAACATACATTCCGAAGAGCGCATCAGCGCCAGCCTACATCCAAATGAAACTAAGTTTGAGGATGCCGGTCCTTATCAACCCCTGGTGCTGTTGGATTGCGATCGATCGGATGCCTGAACTCGATTCTGGTGCTGGCCGATAATGAGCTCGATGGAACGGATCACCGTTGTTGTCTGGGCTACGATCTCTCTGTGGAAAGTTAGTTTGCGTGAGCGGCTATCATGGTGACCCTGTTGATAATGGGGAAATTGGGTGTTCTCTTGTGTGTGGGCGAGAATCGTGCCCCAACATGTAGGGACTGGCAGCCTGTTGCGTTTCTCATCGAACCAAGCTATGGCCGGCCCCTGCGAGAAACATGCTATCGCTACCGGAGCAGCGGGGACGGGAGAGAGCGATGCACAGCCGCACGATATCGGTGACGATCGAAAGAGGAGAGAGCGGACGCTATTTCGCTAGAAGCTCCGACCTACCGGGCTTCGCAATGACGGACTTAGATCGAATCCGCCTTATATCAGACGTTCCAATCGGAATTGAAGAGCTTCTTACAGCACAATTCGGTGCGGTGTTAGTCACAGCACTGCCGAGTGAGGCAGACGACGACACGCTGAAATTTCAAGCGACTTTAGACGACGAGCAGGTCCGCGCGTTCGAACATCATTAATCGCAGAGTTCGCCGAGGCGACGAATCTCGTCCTCGCGCTCCGCAGCGGTAAGCGTGACCGGATCGAGGACGTGAACGAAATCGTTTGTCCTCAAGCTCTTGTAGACGCTCGTTCGCCCCTCGGAGTGGCGCACAAGCCCGAGCTGCTTAATCTTGGCCCAGAATTGATCGATCGTAAGGCCTTCAGTGATCTCGTCCATCAGCGCCTCCGCGGAGCATGGCTGCACGATCGATTCGTCGCGCCATACTGATTAGTACCACTGAACAGATCGGAGGTCCCAAATGCGCACAAGCCATATTGGTCCCATCCACATTGTTTTCCACACCAATCGACAGCCGGCCACCTAGGGAAAACGATTCTCCATTGCAATTTCGTGACAGCGCGAATGGAGACACGTTCTTTGTTCGTTCTGAAGCCCACTCGATGGCACCGCCTCAGTAGCTTCCTCACCAGTTTAAACATGAAAGACGTCGCTACAGAACTGATGCCAGAGACTCCCGCGTGCCCATGTTTTTTTCTAATGCGGCGCTTCAATTATCTGCTTTGCCTCTCACAGGATGAGCAAGCGCCGGAAGTTGACGACATGCTCGAAAGAAAATCGCCACATTTCCGGCAAAGCGCACCAGGTGGCAGGCAACGTGATGAAAACACAGCTTCATGACGCTCGACCGCAACCCATTCCGGCACTTGGCATACCTCAACTATTCGCTCAATCTCTCTCAGAGATTTTACTTCATCTTCTGTAACAAGGAGTCCAACGGCATATCGATCCGCTTGCCATTCAGTGGTCTGCCAAGGCTCCGCGCCTTTGACGGCAAATTCACCTTGTTGACTGAAGAAATGCGCGTCTCCTTCATGAAGAACTAAATGCGCGCACTCGTGCGCCAACGCGAACCTGCTTTCGGCATCACCAAGCCTCGCGTCGCGCAGGATATCCGAGTCGACATGAACACTGAGGTTCACGAGATCCGCGTAAGCCGGCGCGCCGCATTCCTCTATCATCGCCACTACATGCGTCTTTCTTCCCCCGAAAAAACGTGGCAATGCGCTTTCGATGAATTCTGCTACATCGAAATTCGACTCCAGGACGCCCAACGCGTAGTGCCGAAGCGATGCTGCCCTGCTGTAAAGGCGCTCCTCCGCCCATATATGCCGAGCTTTGTAGTTGCGGAAGAGCATGGACGCAGTCGCCTAGATTCAAGAGCACCCGGTAGTGCCACCGCAGGTGTCGCATTTTAGACAAGTACCATTTCTGACGAGTGTGAAGTTTGCGCACTCCGGGCACGCCTCGCCCTCATAGCCCTTCAAGCGAGCCTCTGCTCGGCGGCTTGCAACACCAGCGTCTGCGCTGGAGAACCCCATCTTCACACCTTCGCTCGGCGCCGCAGAAGCAGCCGCAAGCTCCCGCTCCGCCACCGGCTCGGCCTTCAGCGCCGTCGCCGTGCGCGCGCCGCCGCTCGACCCCGGCATGCCGGCGTCGCGGGCGAGCGCCATCACCAGGGGCTGGGGCACGGGGCCCCCGGCCCCGCCGGGGATGAGCATCAGCTTGTCGGTCTTGCCGCGGGTGAAGCCGCGGGAGACGAAGGTGGCGGCCGGGCTCGGCGCGGGGGCCTGCTCGGAGAGGCTCGACTGGCTCTCGCCCTTGCCGAGCACGTCGTGGCCGATCTCGCTCGGGTCGACATGGGCGAGGTCGTAGCGGCCGAGATAGGAGATCGCGAGCTCGCGGAAGACGTAGTCGAGGATGGAGGTCGCGTTCTTGATCGACTCGTTGCCCGTGACGAAGCCCGACGGCTCGAAGCGGGTGAAGGTGAAGGCCTCGACGTATTCCTCGAGCGGCACGCCGTACTGGAGGCCGAGCGAGATGGCGATGGCGAAGTTGTTCATCATCGCCCGGAAGGCCGCGCCCTCCTTGTGCATGTCGATGAAGATCTCGCCGAGGCGCCCGTCGTCGTACTCGCCGGTGCGCAGGTAGACCTTGTGGCCGCCCACGTTCGCCTTCTGGGTGTAGCCCTTGCGGCGGCCGGGGAGCTTCTCGCGATCGCGCACGCGCTCGACGCGCTCGATCACCCGCTCGACGATCTTCTCGGCGACCTCCGCCGCGCGGGCGGGGGCGGCCTTGGCGATGAGGGCCTCGACGGCGTCCGCCGCCTCGTCCTCCTCCGCCTCGTCCTCGATGAGGGCGGCGTTGAGCGGCTGGGAGAGCTTCGAGCCGTCGCGATAGAGGGCGTTGGCCTTCAGCGCCAGGCGCCAGGAGAGCATGTAGGCGCTCTTGCAATCCTCGACCGTGGCCTCGTTGGGCATGTTGATGGTCTTGGAGATGGCGCCCGAGATGAAGGGCTGCGCCGCCGCCATCATGCGGATGTGGCTCTCCACCGAGAGGTAGCGCTTGCCCACGCGCCCGCAGGGGTTGGCGCAATCGAAGACCGGGTAGTGCTCGGGCTTCAGGTGCGGCGCGCCCTCCAGCGTCATCGCCCCGCAGACGTGGATGTTGGCGGCCTCGACGTCCTTCCTCGAGTAGCCGAGATGGGCGAGGAGGTCGAAGGCGGGGTCGGCGAGCCGCTCGGCGGGGATGCCGAGGGTGCCCGTGAGGAAGTCCTCGCCGAGCGTCCACTTGTTGAAGACGAACTTGATGTCGAAGGCCGACTTCATGCCCGCCTCGAGGGCCGCGATCTTTTCCTCCGTGAAGCCCTTGGACTTCAGGCTCGTCGGGTTGATCGCGGGCGCCTGGGCGATGGAGCCGTGGCCGAGCGCGTAGACCTCGATCTCGGCGATCTCGTGCTCGCGATAGCCGAGCGTGCGCAGGGCGTCGGGGACGGCGCGGTTGATGATCTTGAAGTAGCCGCCGCCGGCGAGCTTCTTGAACTTCACGAGCGCGAAATCGGGCTCGATGCCGGTCGTGTCGCAATCCATGACGAGGCCGATCGTGCCGGTGGGCGCGATCACGGTCGCCTGGGCGTTGCGGTAGCCGTGCGTCTCGCCGAGCGCGAGGGCGCGGTCCCACGCCGCCTTGGCGCGGTCCACGAGGTTCGGCTGCGGGCACGAGGCGTGGTCGAGCGGGACGGGGGTGACGGACAGCCCCTCGTAGCCCGCGCTCTCGCCATGGGCCGCGCGGCGGTGGTTGCGCATGACGCGCAGCATGTGATCCGCGTTGTCGGCATAGCCCGGGAAGGCGCCGAGCTCGGAGGCCATCTCCGCGGAGGTGGCGTAGGCGACGCCCGTCATGATGGCGGTGAGCGCCCCGCCGAGCGCGCGGCCCTCGTCGGAATCGTAAGGCAGGCCCATCGTCATCAGGAGCCCGCCGATATTGGCGTAGCCGAGCCCCAGCGTGCGGTAGCGGTAGGAGAGCTCGGCGATCTCCTTCGAGGGGAACTGCGCCATCAGGACCGAGATCTCGAGGACCATGGTCCACAGCCGGCAGAGGTGCTCGAAACCCTCGACGTCGAAGGTCTTGGCGTCGCGGTGCCAGAACTGCAGCAGGTTCGCGGAGGCGAGGTTGCAGGCCGTGTCGTCGAGGAACATGTATTCCGAGCACGGATTCGAGCCGCGGATGCGGCCGGATGCCGGGCAGGTGTGCCAGTCGTTCATCGTGGTGTTGAAGTGCAGCCCGGGATCCGCCGAGGCCCAGGCGGCGTGGCCGATCTTCTCCCACAGCTCACGGGCCTTGAGCGTCTTCTTGGTCTTGCCGGTCTGGCGCCAGGTCAGCGACCAGTCGCCGTCCTGCTCGACGGCGCGCAGGAAGTCGTCCGTGATGGAGACGGAATTGTTGGAGTTCTGGCCGGCGACGGTGAGGTAGGCCTCCGAGTCCCAATCGGTGTCGTAGATGGGGAAGTCGATCTCGGTGTAGCCCTGGCGCGCGAACTGGATGACGCGCTTGATGTAGTTGTCCGGCACCATCGCCCGGCGCGCGAGCTTGATCTCGCGCTTGAGGACGGGGTTCCTCTCGGGGTCGAAGCAGGCCTCGCCCGTGGCGTCGCCCTCGACCTCGCAATTGATGCAGGCCTTCATCACGGCCTTGAGGTGCTTGGCGTTGAGCTTGGAGCCGGTGACGAGGGCGGCGACCTTCTGCTCCTCCTTCACCTTCCAGTCGATATAGGCCTCGATGTCCGGGTGGTCGATGTCGACGACGACCATCTTCGCCGCGCGGCGCGTGGTGCCGCCGGACTTGATGGCGCCCGCCGCGCGATCGCCGATCTTGAGGAAGGACATCAGGCCCGACGACTTGCCGCCGCCCGACAGCCGCTCGCCCTCGCCGCGCAGGCGCGAGAAGTTCGAGCCCGTGCCGGAGCCGTACTTGAACAGGCGCGCCTCGCGCACCCACAGGTCCATGATGCCGCCCTCGTTGACGAGGTCGTCCTCGACGGACTGGATGAAGCAGGCGTGCGGCTGCGGGTGCTCGTAGGCGGTCTTCGACTTCGTCAGCTTACCCGTCTTGTAGTCGACGTAGTAATGGCCCTGCGAGGGACCGTCGATGCCGTAAGCCCAGTGCAGCCCGGTGTTGAACCATTGCGGCGAGTTCGGCGCCACCATCTGGTTGGCGAGCATGTAGCGCAGCTCGTCGAGGAACGCGGCCGCGTCCTCCTCCGAGGTGAAGTAGCCGCCCTTCCAGCCCCAATAGGTCCAGCAGCCCGCGAGCCGGTCGAAGACCTGGCGCGAGGAGACCTCGGAGGTGTAGCGCTCCTCCTCGGGGAGCTCGGCGAGCGCCTTCGCGTCGGCGACGGAGCGCCACAGGAAGGAGGGAACGTCGTTCTCCTCGACCTTCTTGAGACGCGCCGGCACGCCGGCCTTGCGGAAATACTTCTGCGCGAGGACGTCGCAGGCGACCTGCGACCAGGTCTCCGGCACGTCGATGTCCGCCAGCCGGAACACGACCGAGCCGTCCGGATTGCGGATCTCGCTCGTCGCCTTCCGGAAGGTGATGCCGGCATAGGGATCACGCCCCGCACTGGTGTATCGCCGCTCGATCCGCATCGTCCCGTATCCCTGGTTCTCGCCGGGTCGCCGCATGCGACCCCGTTGTCAGCCCGAGCGACCGTGTGCCGGTCGCCCCCTCCTCGTCACCGCCGTCACGCCGCGCGGGTTCCCGAACAGGCGCGCGGACCCGTTCGCGCGAGCATCTGGGCTCGCGCGTGATGGGATGCCGCATCCGTTCTGGATGTCGCCCGACGTGAGGCCTTCCGGCCCGCCGCCGCTCGTGTCGGTCGGACGAGGGAAAGCTGTCACCAGCCGGGGCGGACGTCAACACCTAGTGCTGCGGCTCGTCCCCAGCCCTAGATATGGTGTGGGCTGTTAAGATTGTGGATAGTTCGAAGACGGCCCGTTAAGCCGTTCTCAGCGTTCGAATTTTCCGAGCCCGCAGCGTGACGCGGGCGCCTCGCGGGGGAAAGCTTCGCCGGCTGGCCATCCACAAGAGCTTGCGGGGAATTGCGCCGGCGCCGCGACGGCCCGCTCCGGCCGACGGCCTCCCACCGGGGCTGCGCGAGCGGCGCCAAGCCACTCGTTTTCAAGGTTTTGAAGGCGCTGGCGGCGGGATCCACCCGCAGAGAATCGGTTGGCGGCGAAAGGAATCCGATTCGGCCACGAAAACGGCTGGATCGGGGTGCGTTCAGGCTCCGCTCAGGATTTCCACCGTAATGTCGCGGGGATCGCACCCCGCCCTCCCGCCGAGCCCTCCGATGTCGCTCCCCTCCTCCAGCCGCTTACGCGCCACCGCCTGCGCCACCCTCGCCCGGCTCGGGCTCCTCGGCCTCGTCCTCCTCGCCGGATTCGGCATCGGCGAGACCCGCGCCGCTCGCGCGCCGGCGCTCGACGTGACGCCGACGCAGGCGCTCGTCGACCCCGCGCCGTGAGGGCGGTCTTCTCCGCCTGCGGGACCTACCGCTACCGGCTCGAGCGCGATGCGCCGGACGAGACGAGCGGCGGGCCCGTCGCCTTCGTCATGCTCAACCCGTCGACCGCCGACGCGGACCGGGACGACCCGACGATCCGGCGCGTGCGCATCCTCGCGCGCGGCTTCGGCTTCGGGCCGATCGTCGTGGCGAACCTCTACGCGCTGCGGGCGAGCGACCCGCGGGCGCTCGCCGCCCATCCCGATCCCGTGGGCCCGCAGAACGCGGCGCACCTCGCCGCCCTGGCCCGAGAGGGACGCGACGTCGTCTGCGCCTGGGGCGTCCACGCCGACCCCGCGCGGGCCGCGGCGACGATCGCGCTCCTCGGGCGAGCCGGCGCGCGGCTCTGGCATCTCGGCCTGACGAAAGCGGGCGCGCCGCGCCACCCGCTCTACGTCCCGCGCGACGTGCCGCTCACTCCACTCTCGCCCGCGTAGGGGAAGCCGGCGCTTGACAGCCCGGGATCGCGGCGGCACTCTTCCAAAACGTTTCGGACGAATGCCGCGCAGACGGTGCCGCCGTAGCGTCTCGCATTCGCGATCCGAAACGTTTCGGGAGCGTCCGCGAGCCGGAGGAAACGCGTGGGAGGAGAGGCGTCATGGAGCGCCGTCAACCGCGGCTGAAGGAATTGTCGAGCGAGCTCGGCCTGTCGATCACGACGGTGTCGCGCGCGCTCGCCGGCTATTCCGACGTCTCGCCGGCCACCCGCGAGCGGGTGCGCGAGGCGGCCGCGCGCTCGGGCTACGTCCCCAACCGCGCCGGGCGCGCGCTGAAATCAGGCCAGACCGGCTTCGTCGGCCTCGTCGTGCCGGTGCGCGACGCGCAGTTCATCGACGCTTTCCTCGGCGAGTTCGTCATGGGGCTCGGCGAGGCGCTGGCGGAGGCCGGGCGCGACCTCGCGCTCACCACCGCGACGCGCCGGCAGGACGAGCTCGACGTCCTCGCCCACGTCGTGAACGCGGGCCAGGTCGACGGGATGGTGGTCAGCCGCACCACCTGCGACGACCCGCGGGTGCGTTTCCTCGTCGATCGCGGCGTGCCCTTCGTGCTGCACGGACGCGTGCTCGGCGAGAGCCGGCCTCACGTGTGGCTCGACACCGACGGCGAGGCCGCCTTCGCCGAGGCCGCGCGCCGGCTCATCGCGCTGGGGCACCGCCGCTTCGGGCTCGTCACCTTCTCCGACCCGATGACCTTCGTGCATTACCGCCGCGCGGGCCTCGAGGCGGCGCTGCGCGACGCGGGTCTCGCGCTCGCGCCGGAGGCCGTCGCCGCCGCGCCCCGCGGCGATCGGGAGGCGCTCGCCGCCGCCATCGCGCGCGTCCTCGACATGCCGGCGAGCCAGCGGCCCACCGCGATCCTGTGCATGACGGACACGCTCGCCATCGCGCTGATGGAGGCCGCGCGCGAGCGCTCCATCGCCGTCCCGGCGGATCTCTCCGTCATCGGCTTCGACAACCTGCCGGTCTCGTCCTTCGCGCGGCCCGGCCTCACCACCTTCGACGCCCGCATCCACGAATGCGGCGTCGACGTCGCGCGCATGCTGCTCGACGTCATCGCCAACGGTCCCGCCGCGGTCGAGCCGAGGCTCGTCGCGGCGGACTTCATCGCGCGCGACAGCCACGGCCCGGCGCCGGGAGGACGTGGCCCCTAGCGCGCGCCGGCGGCCGCCGGGCCGCATCCCGCATCGCGGAAGAGACGGCCCGCAAAGAGGCCTTCGCGAGACGGACACCCGAGACCGACACCAGACACCGTAACGGGAGGACACGACATGAGACGCCACCTGACGACGACTTCAGCCCTCGCCACCCTGACGCTCGCCGCCTTCGCCGCGACCTCCGCGCCCGCCCCCGCGGCCGCCCAGGAGCTGCTCTTCTGGTCGACGCAGGCGCGGCCCGTCGAGGAGGCGCAGGGCATGCGCGAAGAGGTTCTCTCCGGCTTCGAGGGCGGCGCCGTCGACTACCAGCCGCAGGACGCCGGGCCCTTCATCACGCGCCTGCGCGCCGAGACCGAGGCGAACGAGGGCACCATCGCCGTCGTCGGCGCGCTCCATGGCGAGCTGACCGCCTTCGCCGACGCCTTCGCCGATCTCTCCGCCATCGACGTCTCCGCCGCGAGCCCGGCGCTCGTCGAGCTCGGCCGGCTCGGGACCGACGAGCAGCGCTACGTGCCCTGGATGCAGGCGACCTACCTGATGGCGGCGAACCGCGCGGCGCTCGAGCACCTGCCCGAGGGCGCGGACGTGAACGCGCTCACCTGGGACCAGCTGATCGAATGGGGCCGCGCCATGGAAGAGGCCACCGGCTCGCCGAAAATCGGCCTGCCGGCGGGCCCGCAGGGCCTGCGCCACCGCGTGGTGCAGGGCTATTTCTACCCGTCCTTCACCGATTCCATGGTGACGCGGTTCCGCTCCGACGACGCGGTGGCGATGTGGGAGACGGTCAAGGAGCTGTGGGAGGTCACGAACCCGCGCTCGACCTCCTACAACTTCATGCAGGAGCCGCTTCTCGCCGACGAGGTCTGGGTCGCCATCGACCACACGGCGCGCCTGGCGGAAGCCTTCAACCAGCGCCCCGACGACTTCATCGCCTTCCCCGCGCCCGCCGGCCCGACGGGCCGCGGCTTCATGCCGGTCGTCGCCGGCATCGCCGTGCCCGCGACGGCGCCGGACCAGGAGGCGAGCCTCGCGCTCGTGCGCTACATGCTCCAGCCGGACACCCAGATCGCGACGCTGCGGGCCACGAACTTCTTCCCCGTCGTCGACGTGGAGCTGCCCGAGGACATGCCGCCGTCGGTGCGCGCGGCGGGCGCCGCGATCGCGCTCCAGTCCGGCGCGCCCGACGCCAATCCCGGCCTCCTGCCGGTGGGTCTCGGCGATCTCGGCGGCCAGTTCAACCAGGTCTACGTGGACACGTTCGAGCGCATCGTGCTCGCCGGCCAGCCGATCGAGCAGGTGCTCGACGAGGGCGCGCAGGAGCTGCGCCGCATCGTCGACGAAGCCGGCGCGCCGTGCTGGGCGCCGGACGCCGCCTCCGAGGGCCCCTGCCCGGTGGAATGAGCCTCGCCACCCGGGCCGCACATCGTGCGGCCCGGGTCCCCACCCGCTGACGCGGGAGCGCCGTCGCGCGCTTCCGAGGAGCCGATCCATGCCCTCGCGCGCCCTGCCCTACCTCCTGCTCGCGCCGGCCGCCCTCTTCCTCGCCGCCTTCTTCCTCTATCCGGCGGTGCAGGTGGCGGTGATCGCGTTCACGCGGGGAGACGAGGTCGGTCTCGCGAACTTCGCCCGCATGGCCGGGCACTGGAAGTTCGACACGGCCTTGTGGAACACGATCCTGCTCGCGGCCGTGGTCGTGCCGCTGCAGCTCGCGCTCGCCCTCTTCATGGGGCAGATCGTGACGCAGATGGGCCGCGGGCGCGATCTCGTGCTCTACGTCTTCACGATCCCGCTCGGCATATCGGATCTCGCGGCGGGCATCATCTGGCTCGCGATCCTCGAGCAGAACGGCTTCCTCAACTCGTTCCTCTACCATCTCGGGCTCCTGGACAGCCCGGTGGCGCGCCTCTCCTATCAGAACACGCTCGGCCTCTTCGTCGCCGTCGCCATCGCCGAGATCTGGCGCGCGACCGCGATCATGCTCGTGATCCTGGTCGCCGGCATGGGCCTCATCCCCAAGGAATACAACGAGGCGGCCGAGGTGTTCGGCGCCTCGCCCTGGCAGCGCTTCGTCAAGGTCACGCTGCCGCTGCTCAAGCCCAGCCTGCAGACGGCGCTGATCCTGCGCACCATCCTCGCCTTCGAGGTCTTCGCGGTCGTCGCCGCCCTCGCGGGCACCTCGATGCCGATGCTGATGGGCGAGACCTACGCCTGGGAGTTCCAGCTCCAGGACCGCGGCGTCGCCGCCTCCTACGCCCTGGTGATCCTGGGCATCTCCATCGCCTCCACGCTGGTCTTCCTGTGGTGGCTACGCACCCCCGAGGAGGCGCGCGCATGACGGCGAC
Organism: Salinarimonas ramus; assembly: GCF_014645695.1. Classification (GTDB taxonomy): domain Bacteria; phylum Pseudomonadota; class Alphaproteobacteria; order Rhizobiales; family Beijerinckiaceae; genus Salinarimonas; species Salinarimonas ramus. The sequence goes on from NZ_BMMF01000001.1 coordinate 187,616, forward strand.
GGCCCCCCTCCCCGCCCACGGCGCGGCGCCCTCAGACGAGATCGCCCGCGCCCTCGATCTCGCCCGCGCCAAGCGTTGGCTCGTCGCCGCCGTCGTGACGATCCTGTGCCTGTGGGTGCTCGTCCCGATCTATCTCGTGCTGGTCAACGCCCTCTCGACCCCCTCGGAGGTCTCCGGCTGGCCCAAGAGCTTCGTGCCCTCCTTCGCCATGGAGAGCCTCGCCTTCTTCGCGGGGTATCGCGGCGTCGCGGAAGCGCTGCTGAATTCCGTCATGGTCGCGGCGATCACGATGGTGCTCTCCATCGTCATCGGCGCGCCCGCGGGCTACGCGCTCGCGCGCTTCGACTTCGCGGGCAAGAACGCCTTCCGCATCCTCGTCCTGATGACGCGCGCCTTCCCGCTGCCGCTCCTCGCTCTCCCTCTGGCGGTCGCCTACATCCAGATCGGGCTCGACGACACGATCCTCGGCCTCGCCTTCGTCCACACGATGCTGGCGATGCCCTTCGCCGTCCTGATCACGGCCTCGCTGTTCATGGGCGTGCCCTTCGAGCTCGAGGAGGCGGCCTGGACGCTCGGCTGCACGCGGCTCCAGGCCTTCGTGAAAGTGGTTCTGCCGCTGGTGAGCCCCGGCATCGCGGCCTCGGCCGTCTTCGCCTTCGTGGTCTCCTGGAACGAGGTCTTCGCCGCCGCGGTGCTGACCATCGAGAACCGCACGCTGACCGCCTTCCTCCTCCAGAGCCTGAACGTCAGCCCGCTCCACCTCAAGTTCGCAGGCGCGGCGGTGCTGGTGCTGCCCGCCCTCCTCTTCCTCTTCGCGGTGAGGAAGTACCTCTTCGCCATGTGGGGGATCGCCAACCGATGAGCGCGAGCCCGGCCACCTTCTCCTCGCCCCCTCCGGTCCGCTGCGCGGCCCACCTCCCCTACGGGGAGATCGCGGCGTCACGCCTCGCAACCACGTCGACGACGGCCGCCGACCCGACACCGCCCCACGGGGCGGTCGGCGAGCGCAGCGAGACGGGTGGGGGCGAGCGCACACGCCTCCTGCCACCTTCGAAGGAGCGCACCCATGGCTGAGATCACCGTCGCAGGCCTCGAGAAGTCCTACGGCTCCTTCACGGCGCTCCACGGCATCGACCTGCACGTGGAGGACCGCGAGTTCCTGGTGCTGCTCGGCGCGTCCGGCTGCGGGAAGACGACGCTCCTGCGCTGCATCGCCGGGCTGGAGACCGCGAGCCGGGGCGAGATCGCCATCGGCGGACGGCGGGTCGACCCGCTGCCGCCCCGGGCGCGCAAGATCGCCATGGTCTTCCAGAACTACGCCGTCTTCCCCCACCTCACCGTGTTCGAGAACATCGCCTTCGGCCTGCGCATGAAGAAGATGCCCAATGCCGAGGTGGACGAGAAGGTCCGGCGCGCCGCCACGATGATGCACATCGAGCAGTTGCTCGCGCGCTATTCGGGCCAGCTCTCCGGCGGCCAGCGCCAGCGCGTCGCGGTGGCGCGCGCGCTCGCCATGGAGCCGGAGGTGCTGCTGATGGACGAGCCGCTCTCGAACCTCGACGCGCTCTTGCGCCTCGAGATGCGCGCCGAGCTCAAGGGCGTGCTCCAGGAGAGCAGGACGACGACGATCTACGTCACCCACGACCAGGTGGAGGCCATGAGCCTCGCCGACCGGATCGCCGTCATGCACGGCGGGCACATCGTCCAGCACGCCTCGCCCCTCGACGTCTATCGCGATCCCGCGACGCGCTTCGTCGGCAGCTTCATCGGCAATCCGCCGATGAACTTCCTGCCGGCGACCCGCACGACGGCCGGCTGGGAGGTCGCGGGCCTGACGATGCCGGGACCCGCGATCGATGCGCACACGATCGAGTTCGCCGTGCGCCCGGAGGACCTGACGCCCGCCGAGACCGGCCTGACCGGCCGGGTCAAGGTCGTCGAGCCGCTCGGCGCGCATCAGCTCGTGACGATGGACGTCGCGGGCCACCATTTCCGCGTCGTGCTGGAAAGCGATCTCGTCGTGCGCCCGGGCGAGACCCTCCGGCTCGCGCCGCGCCCCGAGCGCGTGCGCTGGTTCGACCCGACGAGCCAGACCGCCATCGACCGCTCCCTCGTGCCCTCCTGAGAAGCCGTAGCCATGACGACCTCCCCCCGCGACGACGACCGCCTGCGCGCCGAGGCGATCGCGATCCTGCGCGAGAACGACCTCGGCGCCTACACCATCCCGACGAAGGGGCTCTACCCGTTCCAGTGGAACTGGGATTCCTGCCTCGTGGCGCTCGGCCTCGCGCGGATCGACGAGGACCGCGCCTTCCGCGAGATCGAGACGCTGTTCGCGCACCAATGGGAGGACGGCTTCGTCCCCCACATCGTCTTCCACGCCGACGCGCAGAGCTACTTCCCGGGTCCGGACGTGTGGGACACGCGCCGCGCGACGCCGACGAGCGGCATCACCCAGCCGCCGGTCGCGGGTTTCTGCCTGCGGCGCCTCTACGAGACGGCATCCGACCGGGAGGCGGCCGCCGCCCGCACCAAGGCGCTCCTGCCGCGGATCGCCGCCTGGCACCGCTGGTTCCACGCGACCCGCGACCCCGAGGCCACCGGCCTCGTCGCGATCCTCCATCCCTGGGAGAGCGGGCGCGACAATTCGATGGATTGGGACGAGGCCCTCGCGCGCGTCTCGCCCGAGGGCGTGGGCGAGTACGTGCGCCGCGACACGAGCCACGTGGACGCCGCGCAGCGCCCGACCAAGGCCGAGTACGACCGCTATTTGCGGCTCGTCCAGATCTTCCGCGGGCTCGGCTGGGATCACGGGGCGCTGCACGAGGCCTCGCCCTTCAAGGTCGTCGATCCCGGCTTCAACGCGATCCTGATCCGCTCGGCCGAGGATCTCGCTGCGCTTGCGGAGGCGCTGGACGAGCCGGCGATCGCGGAGGAGGCCGCCCGCCACGCCGCCGCAGGCCGCGCGGCGCTGGAGGGCCTGTGGCACGAGGGGCTCGGGCAATACGCCTGCTTCGACCGGGCGGCGGGCGCGCTCGTCGAGAGCGCCTCCATCGGCGGGCTGCTGCCGCTCTTCGCCCTGGAGCCGGGACATGCCCGCGCCGCCGTCCTGGCGAAGCGCATCGAGACCGTCTGCGCACGCGCGCGCCACCCGGTCCCCAGCCACGACCCGGCCGATCCGCGCTTCGATCGCCTGCGCTATTGGCGCGGCCCGCTCTGGCTCGTCGCCAACCGCATGATCCTCGACGGCCTCGCCCGCCACGGGCACGTCGACGCCGCGACGGCGATCGCGCGCGACGGCCTCGCGCTCGTGGCGCGGCGCGGCTTCGCCGAATATTTCGACCCGCTCGACGGGCGCCCGCTCGGCGGCGGGCGCTTCAGCTGGACGGCGGCGATGGTGCTGGAGTTCCTGGACCTGATCGAGGAGTGAGCCGAGCTCACCCGACGAAGGCGCGCTCGACCACGAAGTGGGCGGGCTTGGCGTTCGAGCCCTCCTCGAGGCCCGCCGCCTGGCAGAGCGCGCGGCAATCCCTCGTCATCTCGATGGAGCCGCAGATCATCACGCGGTCGGTCGCGGGATCGAGGGGCGGCAGGCCGAGATCGGCGAAGAGCCGGCCGGACGAGATCGCATCCGTGATGCGGAAGGGGTGCGGGTGCGGCTCGCGCGTCACCGTCGTGTAGAAGGTCAGGCGCGGCGCGGCGATCTCGCCCACGAGGGGATCCTCGACGAGCTCGCGCACGGTGCTCTCGCCGTAGGCGAGTTCCGCCACCCGCCGGCAGCTCTGCGTGAGAATCACCTCGTCGAACTTCTCGTAGGTCTCGGGATCGCGGATGAGGCTCGCGAAGGGCGCGATGCCGGTGCCGGTGGAGAGCATGTAGAGCCGCTTGCCGGGCGCCAGCGCGTCGAGGACGAGCGTGCCCGTGGGCTTCTTCTTGATCAGGATCTCGTCGCCGATCTCGATGCGCTGCAGGCGCTCGGTGAGCGGGCCGCCGGGGACCTTGATCGAGAAGAACTCGAGCTCGTCGTCCCAGCTGGGGCTCGCGATGGAATAGGCGCGGAAGACCGGGCGCTCGCCGCCGGGCAGGCCGATCATCACGAACTCGCCGGACCGGAAGCGCAGCGACGAAGGACGCGTCGTGCGGAAGCGGAAGAGCCGGTCGGTGTAGTGCTCCACGAGCGTGACGCGCTCGACGTGGCAGTCGACGGGCAAAGCGGTGATGGCGCCGGCGGCGGCGTTGTCCGACATCGGATCCTCTTCGTGCAGGGCCTCGGGGCGTGATTACGCCCCAACGAGCTGGACGGTTCGCGAAGCGATAGCACATCGCCGTTTCGCAGCGCACCACGTACGAAACCAGACCCGCCGGCGCAAGCCCGCGTTCCGGACGCACCCTTTATGCCAAATCAAGGGTTGCGATGCAACGCCTCAGGCGCGTGGAACGCCTCAGTCCGTGCCGGTGGACAGCCCGAGCCCGCCCTCGCCTTTGGCGAAGGTCTCGTCGAAGGAATAGCCGGCGCCGCGAACGGTGCGGATCGGGTCGAGCGTCTCGCGGGTGTTGATCGCCTTGCGCAGGCGCCCGACATGGACGTCGACCGTCCGCTCGTCGATATAGACGTCGTGGCCCCAGACACCGTCGAGCAGCTGCTCGCGTGTGAAGACGCGGCCCGGGCTCTGCATCAGGAACTCGAGCAGCCGGAACTCGGTGGGGCCGAGATGCAGCTCGCGCCCGGCGCGACGCACGCGATGGGTCTCGCGATCGAGCTCGATGTCGCCGGCGACGAGCAGGTTCGCGATATGGGCTGGCTTCGTGCGTCGCAGGAGCGCGCGCACCCGGGCGAGCAGCTCGGGGACGGAGAAGGGCTTGACGATGTAGTCGTCCGCGCCGGTGGCGAGGCCGCGGACGCGGTCGCCCTCCTCGCCGCGAGCGGTGAGCATGATGACCGGCAGCCGCTCGGTCTCGCGCCGCGCGCGAATGCGCCGGCACAGCTCGATGCCCGACAGGCCCGGCAGCATCCAGTCGAGCAGGACGAGGTCGGGGATCTGCTCGCGCAGCCGCACCTCGGCCTCGTCGCCGCGCACGACGGAATCGACCTTGTAGCCCTCGGCTTCCAGATTGTAGCGCAGGAGGAGCGTCAACGGCTCCTCGTCCTCGACCACGAGGATACGCGTGCTCATGGGACCCCGACCCTCATGGCCCTACCGTCCAGCCTCCCTCACGCGCCCGCGGCGCCGCCGGCCTGCTCGGGCTGGCCGGTCTCGTAGGCGGTGCGATCCATCTTCGGCCGCTCGGCGGTGATGGGCTGGCCGGTGACGAGATAGTGGATCGTCTCGGAGATGTTCGTCGTGTGATCGCCGATGCGCTCCACGTTCTTGGCGCAGAACAGGAGGTGCGTGCAGAAGGTGATGTTGCGCGGATCTTCCATCATGTAGGTGAGCAGCTCGCGGAAGAGCGAGTTGTAGAGCGCATCCGTCGCCCCGTCGCGCCGCCACACCTCGAGCGCCTTGTCGACGTCGAGCGTCGTGTAGGCGTCGAGCACGTCCTTGAGCTGGCCGAGCACCATGTCCGACATGCGCTCGACGCCGAGCACCACGCGCTGGGGCTCGAACTGGCCGGAGATCGCGAGCGTGCGCTTGGAGATGTTCTTGGCCATGTCGCCGATCCGCTCGATGTCGGAGGCGATGCGGATGGCGGAGATCACCTCACGCAGGTCGATGGCCATGGGCTGGCGCCGGGCGATGGTGAGGATCGCCTTCTCCTCGATGTCGCGCTGGATCGTGTCCAGGCGATAGTCGCTCGTCACCACCGATTGCGCGAGGCCGACGTCGCGGCGCACCAGGGCCACGGTGGCGTCCGCGAGCATCTTCTCGGCGATGCCGCCCATCTCCATGATCGAGCGGCGCAGCTCCTGGAGCTCGGCGTCGAACGATGCGACCGTATGTTCGGACATGGGCCCGTCTCCTCGAGAGCGTTTCGCCGGCCTCAGCCGAAGCGACCGGTGATGTAGTCCTGGGTCCGCTTGTCGCGCGGATTGGTGAAGATCTGATCGGTGTCGCCCTCCTCCACGAGGTCGCCCAGGTGGAAGAAGCAGGTCTTCTGCGAGACGCGAGCGGCCTGCTGCATGGAGTGCGTGACGATGACGATCGTGTAGTTGCGGCGCAGCTCGTCGATCAGCTCCTCGATGCGCGCGGTCGCGATCGGGTCGAGCGCCGAGCAGGGCTCGTCCATCAGGATCACCTCGGGCGAGACCGCGATGGCGCGGGCGATGCACAGGCGCTGCTGCTGGCCGCCGGAGAGGCCGGTTCCCGGCTCCTTCAAGCGGTCCTTCACCTCGTCCCACAGGCCGGCGCGCTTGAGCGAGCGCTCGACGATGTCGGCGAGCTCGCCCTTCGACTTGGCGAGGCCGTGGATGCGTGGGCCGTAGGCGATGTTCTCGAAGATCGATTTCGGGAAGGGGTTCGGCTTCTGGAAGACCATGCCCACGCGCGCGCGCAGCAGCACCACGTCGAGGCTCTTGTCGTAGATGTCCTCGCCGTCCATCAGGATCTTGCCGGTGACCCGCGCGCCCTCGATCGTGTCGTTCATCCGGTTGAGGCAGCGCAGGAAGGTGGACTTGCCGCAGCCCGAGGGACCGATCAGCGCCGTCACCTGATTGGCGGGGATTTCGGTCTGGATGCCGTGGAGCGCTTCCGAAGACCCGTAGAAGACCTTCACGTCCGTGGTGGTGACCTTGGGCTCCACACGGTTGGCGCCGTGCGGCTGCGCACTCGGCGCGCCCGCGCCGTCCGCTGCGACGACGGGCTTCGTCAGGTCGGTCATGGCGGTTCCGGTCTCGACGGGGGAAGAAGGCGGTTGCTTGGGTTCGGCTTGCGCGGACATGGGATCACCACCTCTTCTCGAAACGCTTGCGCAGGATGATCGCGATCGTGTTCAGGCTCAGGAGCAGGGCGAGGAGCACGATGATCGCCGCCGACGTACGGGCCTCGAAGAAGTTCCGCAGCTCGTTACCCTGCCAGAGGTAGATCTGCACCGGCAAGGCCGTCGACGCGTCCATCGGCGATGCCGGGACCTGAGCGACGAACGCGCTCATGCCGATGAGGAGCAGCGGAGCCGTCTCGCCGAGCGCCTGCGCGACGCCGATGATGGCCCCGGTCAGGATGCCGGGGACCGCGAGCGGCAGGACGTGATGCGCCACCGTCTGCACCCGCGAGGCGCCCAGCCCGATGGCCGCCTGCCGGATCGACGGCGGGATCGCGCGCAGCGTCGAGCGCGTCGCGATGATCACCGTGGGCAGCGTCATCAGCGTCAGCACCAGGCCGCCGACGAGCGGCGCCGACAGCGGCAGGCGGAACCAGTTGATGAAGACCGCCGCGCCGAGCAGGCCGAACACGATCGAGGGGACGGCCGCCAGGTTGTTGATGTTCACCTCGATGAGGTCCGTGAACCGGTTGCGCGGCGCGAATTCCTCGAGGTAGATCGCCGCCGCGACGCCGATGGGCACCGACAGCACGATGACGATCAACATCATGAACAGCGAGCCGACGAAGGCGCCGGCGAGGCCGGCCGAGGCCGGGGACGACCGGGAATCGACGTTGAACAGGAGCGAGCTCGCGAATTCCTGCGTCAGCACGCCCTGCTCGAGCAGGATCTCGACCCAGGCCCGCTGATCGCTGGTGAGCGGAAGGCGGTCGTCGGGCAGGCTGCGATCGATGTTGCCCTTCACCCAGACGTCGATGTTCGCGTCCGCGAGGCCCTGGAAGGTGATGGTCTCGCCGATCAGCCCGGGATCCTCCTGGATCAGCGCGCGCAGCTCGAAGCGCTCGTTGGAGGCGATCAGCCCCTCCACCGCGCGCCCGCTCTCGGCCGCCTCGGGAGGCAGGTAGGCGAGGAGCGCATTGCGCAGGACGCGGCCCCAATTGGTCCGCGCGAGCTCGGTCTGCCAGCCGAGGAACGCCTCCTCGTAGGCCGCCTGGCTGTCGAACGCGGCCGCGTCGGGAGCCGGCGAGACGTCGACGATCTCGGGGTCGATGTAGACCTCGAGCGTGAGCGTCGCCTGCCAGAAGGCCGGCAGGCCCCGCGACAGGATCGAGGCGAAGAGCAGGGCGACGAGCCCGATGCCGAGGATAACGGCGGACAGGCCGATCAGCCGGAAGCGGGTCTCCGCCGCACGACGGCGCGCCAGCGTCGCCTGCACGCGCTGCGTCGTCGGGCTCGCGGCGCGGGCGGCGCCGATCGTCGTGTCTGCGGTTCCGGTAGCCATGGCCGGTTTCCTCATTCGTACTGTTCGCGGTACTTGCGCACGATGTAGAGCGCGAGCACGTTCAACCCGAGCGTCAGCACGAACAGCGTCAGGCCGAGCGCGAAAGCGACGAGAGACTGGGGGCTGGCGAAGTCGATGTCGCCGGTGAGCTGCTTGACGATCGTCACCGTCACGGTGGAGACGGATTCGAAGGGGTTGGGCTGGAGCACCGGCGCGTTGCCGGCGGCGAGCACCACGATCATCGTCTCGCCGATCGCGCGCGAGACCGCGAGCAGGAAGGCGCCGACGATGCCGGGCAGCGCCGCGGGCAGCACGACGCGCTTGATCGTCTCGGATCGCGTGGCGCCGAGCCCCAGCGACCCGTCGCGCATCGTGCGCGGCACCTGCGTGATGATGTCGTCGGACAGGGACGAGATGAAGGGGATGATCATGATCCCCATGACCACGCCGGCGGTCAGGGCCGAGGTCGCGCGGATGTCGAGACCGACGAGCGCGCCCGCCCCGGACAGTGCCGGGCCCGCGATCGTCAGCGCGAAGAAGCCGTAGACGATGGTGGGCACGCCGGCGAGGATCTCGATCAGCGGCTTGGCGACGGCGCGCAGCTTCGGCGGCGCGTATTCCGCCATGTAGATGGCGATCATCAGCCCGACCGGCAGCGAGACCAGCATGGCGATCGCCGCGATGAGCACCGTCCCCCACAGGAGCGGCAGGAGGCCGTAGCCGTCCGCGCTGCCCGACCCGACCGTCACGAAGCGGGGGTTCCAGACCGTGCCGAAGAAGAAGTCGACCGGGCTGACGTAGCTGAAGAAGCGCAGCGTCTCGCCCACGAGCGACATGACGATGCCGACCGTCGTCAGGATCGCGACCGTGGAGCACCCGATCAGCAGGATCTTGACGACCGCCTCGACCTCGTTTCGAGCACGCAGGCTCGGCGAGATCCGCCGCAGGGCGAAGACGAGGCCCGCGGCCGCGGCGGCCGCGACCCCGGCGACGAGGGCGAGGTCGCGCGTCGTCTGCAGCGTGCGCAGCCGCTCGGCGGCGGAGAGCTCGTAGGCGGCGGGCTCGCCCAGCACGCCGAAGCCGCTTGCGAGCGCCTGGATCCGCTGCATCACCGTGAGCAGCTCCGCCTGCGGGAGCGCCAGGATGTCGGGCGGCAGCGCGCCCATGACGAGCGAGCGCACGACGGTGTCGCCGAACAGCGCGAAGAGCAGGATCACGGCGAGCGCGGGAATACCGAGCCAGAGTGCGACCAGCATGCCGTAATGACCCGGCAGCGAGTGCAGCTTCGTGGCGCTCGACACCGCTGCGCGACGGCTGGCTTGCGTCCCGAACTGATACGCGAAGCCCATCGCGACGAGCACGACGATCGCGAGCCAGACAGTGTTCATGTCCCCGGTCCCCGGCGGCGAGACGACGCCGCGTCTTGCGCTGCGCGGCTCCGAAAAGCAAGACGCGGACGCCGGGTGACCCCGGCGTCCGCTCTCATGCGATGGCGATCAGAGCGCCTCGCGCTCCTCGACGATGCGGATCGCCTCTTCGCGCTGCTCGTCGGAGAGCGGGATGAGGCCCGCCTCGACCAGAACGCCCTCGGGGCCGGCCATCTCGTCGGAGAGGAAGTACGTGGCGTACTCCTCGATGCCCGGGATGACGTCCATGTGCTCGCCCTTCAGGTAGAAGAAGAGCGGACGCGAGACCGGGTAGTCGCCCGAGCCGATCGTCTCGAGCGAGGGCTCGACGCCGTTCACGGTGGCGACCTTCAGGCGATCGCGGTTCTGGTCGTAGAACGACAGGCCGAACACGCCCATCGCCTGCGGCTGGGCCTCGAGGCGCGCGAGCGTCTCGGTGTAGTCGCCGGCGATCTCGATCACGCGGCCGTCCTGACGGAAGCCGAGGCAGGCCTCCTCGGCGGCGTCCTCTTCCATCGACGTGATGACGTCGAAGGTCTCGCAGCCCGGGAGCACGACGCGCTCCTCGAACACCTCGCGGGTGCCGTGGTTCGACGCCGGGATGGCGACGACGATGTCCTGCTCCGGCAGGCTCTCGTCGATCTGGTTCCAGCTGGTGTAGGGGTTGTCGACGAGCGCGCCGTCGACCGGCACCTGGGCGGCGAGCGCCTGGTAGACGTGCTCGGGCTGCAGGTCGAAGGTGCCGTCCTGGCTCTGGTTCGTCGCGAAGACGATGCCGTCGAAGCCGAAGCGCACGGGGATGATCTGCTCGACGCCGGCGGCGGCGCAGGCCTCGACCTCGCCGTCACGGATCGGGCGCGAGGAATTGGCGATGTCGATCGTGTTCTCGCCGACGCCCGCGCAGAACTGGCGCAGGCCGCCCGAGGAACCGCCGGAGCCGACGACCGGCGTGTTGAACTGCGGGAAGGCGTTGCCGAACTCCTCGGCGACGATGCTGGCGAAGGGCAGCACCGTGGAGGAGCCCGCGATCTGGATGGTGTCGCGGGTCTGCGCGTTGGCGGAGCCGGCGGCGAGGACGCCGGCGGCCGCGATCGCGAGCACGCTCGTAACGGTCATGAGCTTCACGGGTAGTCTCCCTGCGATTCGTCGTATGTCGCCCGCGCACCGCCCGGCCTCCATCGGCCCGCGGCGCGCCGCAGCATCGGGGGGCACGTTCGCCGCTCCCGGGACGCCGCGGAACCTAGGGGCCTTTTGCGACAGTCGGATGACACGCACAGCCCTCCCGCCGAACGCGCACGACGCGCCTCGGATCCCGCATGATCCTTGTCCGGCTTCACGAAAAACGGCCCGGAGCCGTGGGGCTCCGGGCCGTTCTCGACGTCGCGTGCTCGTCATGATCGGGGCGAATTCCAGGCGGCCCCACCACCCGGGCGGGCCGCCTCGACGCGATCCGTCGCTCAGCCGGTCGCCTCGGCGGCGGCGAAACGCAGGGCGACGCCGTTGTTGCAATAGCGCAGCCCGGTGGGCGCCGGGCCGTCGTTGAAGACGTGCCCCTGATGCCCGCCGCAGCGCGCGCAATGGTACTCCGTGCGCGGCAGGATGAGCTTGAAGTCGCGCTTGGTCTCGACGGCGCCCTCGATCGTCTGGAAGAACGACGGCCAGCCGGTGCCCGAATCGAACTTCATGTCGGCGGTGAACAGCGGCAGGTCGCAACCCGCGCAATGGTAGGTGCCCTCGCCGTACTGCTTGTCGAGGGGGCTCGTGCCCGCGCGCTCCGTGCCCTCCTTGCGCAGGACGTGGAATTGCTCGGGGGTCAGCCGCTCGCGCCACTCGGCCTCGCTCAGCTTCCAGGTTTCCTTCTCGGCGACGCTCACGCTCGTCACTCCCTTGCTGGCGGCGCCCTCGCGCCGCGTCGTGCTGTCTGCGCTCGCGATCTCCTCGCCGCATCCGGCGAGAACGATCGCGGCCGTGCCGCCCATGAGGACCTGGCTCAGGAAGCGGCGGCGGTTCGGCATGCTCGATGTCGTCATGGATCGCATATGGCGAGCCCAGCGCCGCGGACAAGGCTTTGACGGCCCACGCGAAACAGTCCGCGATCGAAACACCCGAGGGCGTGCCGCGTTGTCGCGGCGGGAGGTGCACGAGGTGACCCTGATCGACCGCAAGACCGCCCGCGATCTCGCTCGCGTCGGCCTGCAGACCGGCGCGGCGGTGACGCTCGTCTATTTCGTCATGCGCTGGTACGGGATCGACCACCTCTCGTGGGCGATCATCTCGGCGCTCTTCTCCATCCGGCTCGCCTCCGATTCCACGGTGTCGGTGGGCGTCACCCGCGTCACCGCGGCGCTGATCGGCACGGCGCTGGGTCTCGCGAGCGTGTTCGTCTTCGACAGCCTGCTGCCGGGCTCCTGGCCGGTCCTCGCGGCCGTGCTCGTCGCGAGCGTCGCCGCGAACCTCATGACCACCTTGTGGCCGAGCCTCAACTACATCGCCGTCGCCGCCGCGATCGTGGCGGTCAACGCGGACGCGGAGATCGTGGAGGCGCTCGAGCGAGCGCTCGCGATCATGATCGGCTCGACGGGGGCGGCGATCGCCTCCTTCGTCGTCTGGCCCGAGAGCGCCCGCTCGCGGGCGATCCGCAACATCGCCTATGCGCTGGAGGATTGCCGACGACTGGTGGAGGCCTCGCTCGGCGGCCTCTCGGGCGCGGACGCGGAGGACACGCGGCAGATCGACGGCGACTTCCAGCGCCACATCGGCACCGCCCGCGCCATCGCGGGAGACGCGCGTTTCAGGAAGGGGCTCGCCGGCGGTCATTCGCTGGCGGAAGGCCTCATCGCCATCGAGCGGCTGTGGCACGCCACCATCGTGCTCGACCGCGCCGCCGAGGAGCGGCGCGAGGGCCTGCGCCGGGAGGAGCGCGGCCTGAGCCTGCGCATCGATCGCATTCGCCAGGAGGTGGCCGACTATCTCGCGAGCGTCGTCGCCCATCTGCGCCAGGACGGGCACGAGGAGACGCCTCCCAACGAGGACAGCGTCGTCCAGTGCCTCTGCGAGGCCGAGGATGCACTGCGCCATACCAAGAGCGAGACGAGCCTCACGGACGACGCCGACCACGAGCGCGCCGTCTCGGCGCTGCGCTTCGGCATCGACGAAGTGCGCAAGAACATCATCGAGATCGCAGAGCTGATCGCGCCGGGTCGCGAGGCGCTGCACCGTGGCGACAGGGACGAGCGCGGCATCTTCAAGCGCATCGACGATGCGGCATGAAGGATGCGACCCTGGAGCACCTGCGAAAAAGCATTGACACCGGAGAGCGACATAATTCAGGGTAGTGCACCCCGCCTCCGAGGACCCTCCCCATGCTCGATCATTCCAGGCTCACCGCGATCCATACGCTGGGGCCCACGGGTACCAATTGCGAAGCCGCTGCGAAGCATTACGCACAGGCGCACGGTCTCGACGTACAGGTCGTGCTGCACAGGACCCTCGAAGAGGGCATGGTGCACGTGCTCCAGGATCCCGGCGCCGCACTGCTCGGCTGCGTCGTCTATCCGGACCTGCACGGGCTCGTGTTCCCCTATCTCGACCGCATGACGCTCGCGGACCAGTTCATCTTCGACACGTTCCCGATGGTCCTCGCGGCACGGTCCGCGGATGCCGAGATCCGGCTCGTCGGCACGCATCCGGCACCGCGCTCGCTCGTGCCGGCGCAATACGAGGTGCGGCTCGTGACGAGCAACGCCGAGGCCGCGCGTCTGTGTGCGGCGGGCGAGGTCGACGCCTGCATCACGACCGGCGTCGCCGCTCGGAGCCACGGCCTCGTGGTCATCGAGGACAACGGGCCCGTGCCGATGGGCTTCACGATCCACACGCACCACGCGATCGCGAGGCGTGCGGCATGATCGACGAGCTGGTTCGCCTCGCCGATGCCGTCGGCGCCGTCCAGGCGCGCGACGGATCGCTGCCCGGCGGCGCCGACGGCGAGCGGGCGCGCGAGAGTGCGAGACGGGCGGCGGGCATCGCCGCGGACATCGCCACGTCGCTCGGCGCGCCGGAACAGGCTCGGACGATCGTCGCGGACACGATGGACTGGCTCGCCGCCGGCGCGTCGAAGCGCCCGGACTTCAGCCGCACGCGCGACGCGATGCGCGCACCGGACGACGGTCGCCCGTTCTTCTTCTTCGGCCCGCTGCGCCTCGCCAACGGCGGGCGCACGGGCTATCGCTTCGAGACCTTCCTCGCCATGCGCGAGGAACCGACCGATGCGCCCTATCGTGCGCTCTACGAGGCCTATCCCCACCCCAAGAACATCTGCCAGTCCGCGCACCTGCTGGCGGGTAGTGCAGGCCTGACGCGCGGCAACAACATCGTCTTCTTCCCGGAGAACATCGCCGCGCCCGACGTGCCCGATCGGCAGCTCTACGCGCTGTTCTTCTTCAACAAGTTCAAGCGGATCTACGGCACGATCACCGTGCCGACCTGGGATGCCGTCGGCAACGCGGACGCCCTTCGCACATCCCGTGACGCGGACCCGCGGCGCCTCTACGAGGCGCGCTGCGTCTGGGGCTACCTGCACGACTACTACCACCACCGCGGCCCCCGGCCCTTCGACGAGCAGATCGGGCTCAAGACGCGCTGGTTCACCGGCCTGCTCGAAGAGCTGAAGGTGGATCTCGCCTCCTATCTCGCCTGCCGGAAGGGAGGCGTGCCGCAGGGCGACACGGTCGCCGATTTCATCCTGTTCGACCGCACGATGCGCTATCCCGGCGAGCCGGACTGGTCGCGCAACTTCGATTCGGGTACGGGGCTGCTGCTCCTCGCCCATCTGCACGAGGCGGGCGCGCTCGAGGTCGGCGCAGACGGACGTCTCGTCCTCGACCTCGACGGCGTGGACGCGGCGGCAGCGAGCTTCGTCTCGCGGGTCGAGGCGCTCGAAGCGCTGGACGACGCACGGTACCTCGCCGCCGCGGAGGCGATGGTGAGGCATTATCTCCCGGCGCCCGAAGGGGAGGAGATCCGCTTCGGCGCACCCGCCTTCCTGCGGGCGAGCGCTTTCGCCGAGCGTATCGGCAAGGCGCCGTCCGTCTCCTTCACCTTCGAGGAGGAGGCCTGCGGGGCCGGCGTGCGCGAGGCGATCCACGCCTTGCGCGGCCGAGTTCCGGACGCTACGAGAAGTCGATAGAGGGGCGCCGGAGCGTGCTGCGCGCTTCGGCGGCTCGTCCCGTTTCGCAAGGCGTCCCATGATCACCACGACCTGGCTCGTCGCGATCGTCCTGTTCGCGATCTCCACCTCGTTCTCGCCCGGCCCGAACAACCTGCTCCTCGTGACGTCGGGGGCGAATTTCGGCCTCAAGCGCACGTGGCGGCACATTCTCGGTATCAATGTCGGCTTTCCTGCGATGGTGGTGATCGTCGGCGTCTTCCTCGGCGCCGTCTTCCAGCGCTATCCGTGGCTCCACGACACGCTGGCGATCGTCGGATCGGCCTACCTCCTCTATCTCACGTGGAAGCTGCTGATGGCGAGCGGCTCGGTCGAGCGTGGGGCGATGGGCAAGCCGATCGGCGTCGTCGAGGCGGCGCTCTTCCAATGGGTGAACCCGAAGGCGTGGGTGATGGCGACGGGCGCCATCGCCGCCTACACGACGACCTCGGGCTTCGGGGTGGAGCTCGGGGTGATCGCGGCCGTGTTCCTCGTCGTCGGCTTCCTCTCGTCCACCACTTGGGCGGCCTTCGGCGAGCTGATCGCGCGCTTCCTCGACACGCCCGGGCGCATCCGCGCCTTCAACATCGCGCTCGGCCTGATGCTGCTCGCCTCGATCGTACCGATCCTGCTCAGCCGCGCGCCGGTGTGAGCGTCCCGTCGCTGCGCATGTCGGGCACGTCCGCGTGGCGGGCCGCGAGCGTGCGGGGGCCGGCGAGCATGCCGTAGAAATCGTACCAGTGGATGCGCTCGTTCGCCCGCAGGAAGCGGAAATGGGTGCGAAAGAAGAAGAGCCGCTCGCGAAAGAGCCCGAGCCTCCCCGGCGCGACGAGCTGGGGCATCGACAGCCGCATCAGCTTGGGCCAGCGCGTCGGCGCGGCGACGAGGCCGCTCAGCGCCACGGGATCGGCGGGGCAGACGTTCATGGCGTCGTGGCGGCTCTGGACCTCGTGCCAGACGATGCCCGCCTCGTCGGCGAGGCGCGCGACGGCCGCGCGATAGCGCCCGCAGGTCTCGTCGACCAGCATCAGCGGCGCCACCGTCCCGATGGTGAGGATCGAGACGACGGGCCCGCGCCGGCCGAGATCGGGATCGCGCTCGAGCGCGGCGGCGAGCGTCTCGGGAGCGAGGAAGGCGCCCGAGGAATGGCCGACGACGAGGATCTCGTCGATCTCGGGCCGGCGCGCCGCCGCGACGATCGCCTGCGCGAAGACATCGAGGCGCTCAGCCAGCGCGTCCGTCTCCCCGCGCTCGTGCGCGAAGGAGAAGAGCCAATCCTCGAGCAGGTAGCGCAGGAAGAGCGGCCGCTCGAGCCGCAGCGCGAGCCACGTCCCGAGCGCCGCCGCGGCGAGCGCGCCGGGGATCGCCGCGAGCGGCGAGAGGCTCCACAGGGCTGCCGCCGCGCCGAGCGCGGCGGCGAGGACGAGGAGGCCGAGGACGAGCGTCGCCACGTAGGGATAGAGGACGAAGGCGGCGAATTGCTTGTCGATGCGCGCGAGCCGCGAGACGACACCGCGCCGCACGAGATCCCCGCCGGTGCCCAGGAGCTTCGCCAGCCGCTCCCCGAGCGGCGCGTGGAAGGCGGGGCGGGCGAGATCGTCCCAGCGCAGGATGGCGACCTCCGTCGTCGTCGCCCATGCGTCCGCGCCGGCGCCCCGCGCCTCGATGCGGAAGGCGGGCATGGGCCCGTCGTCGCCCGAGAGCCCGCTCGCCTCCGCCGTGAAGCCGCGAAGCGGGCCGGCCGTGGCCAGCTCCTCGGTGATCAGCGCATGGTAGACGCGCGGCCGGCGCGGATCGTAGCCCGGCAGGTAGAACGCCGCGCGCCGCCACACCGCGCGCTCCTCCGCCTCCACCGCCACATCCGTCATGAGTAGATCGCCCTCGCGCGAGCCGCCGATCGCGCAGGGCGCGTAGCATGGGCGCACATACGTGTCGATTGCGCGGCGTTCGCGCCCCTGGCGTCGGGGCGCGTTCTCGCTTATGTGACGCGCTTCCCCGGCTCAATCCAGCGAACCGTCCGCATGACCGCTCCCGCGCGCAAGATCTCGTTCGTCTCCCTCGGCTGCCCGAAGGCCCTCGTCGATTCCGAGCGGATCATCACGCAGCTGCGGGCGCAGGGCTACCAGCTCTCGCGCGAGCACGACGGCTCCGATCTCGTGATCGTGAACACCTGCGGCTTCCTCGACAGCGCCAAGGCGGAATCGCTCGACGCCATCGGCGAGGCGATGTCGGAGAACGGCCGGGTGATCGTGACGGGCTGCATGGGGGCCGAGCCCGAGCAGATCCGCGAGCGCTTCCCGGACGTGCTCGCCATCACCGGCCCGCAGGCCTACGAGAGCGTGCTCTCGGCGGTGAACGAGGCGGTGCCGCCCGCGCACGACCCCTTCCTCGATCTCGTGCCGCCGCAGGGCGTGAAGCTGACGCCGCGCCACTACGCCTACCTGAAGATCTCGGAGGGCTGCAACAACCGTTGCTCCTTCTGCATCATCCCCAAGCTCCGCGGCGATCTCGTCTCGCGCCCCGCCGCCGACGTGCTGCGCGAGGCGGAGCGGCTGGTGAAGGCGGGCGTGCGCGAGCTGCTCGTGATCTCGCAGGACACCTCCGCCTACGGCGTCGACGTGAAGTACGCGCCCTCCACCTGGCAGGGCCGCGAGGTGCGCACGCGCTTCCTCGATCTCGCCCGCGAGCTCGGCACGCTCGGCGCCTGGGTTCGGCTGCACTACGTCTACCCCTACCCGCACGTCGACGAGGTCATCCCGCTGATGGCGGAGGGCAAGGTGCTGCCCTACCTCGACATTCCCTTCCAGCACGCCTCGCCGAAGGTGCTGCGCGCCATGAAGCGCCCGGGCAACGTCGAGAAGACCCTAGACCGGATCAAGGCCTGGCGCGCGGTCTGCCCCGACCTCGCCATCCGCTCCACCTTCATCGTCGGCTTCCCCGGCGAGACCGAGGAGGACTTCCAGCTCCTGCTCGACTGGCTGGAGGAGGCCGAGCTCGAGCGCGTGGGCTGCTTCAAGTACGAGCCCGTCGCCGGCGCGCCCGCGAACGCCATCGCGGAGCCCGTGCCCGACGAGGTGAAGGAGGAGCGCTGGCATCGCTTCATGCAGGCGCAGGCGGCGATCTCCGCGCGCATCCTCGCGCGCAAGGTGGGGCGCACCATCCCTGTCATCCTCGACGAGGTCGGCCCGACCGTGTCCGTCGGCCGCTCGCAATGGGACGCGCCCGAGATCGACGGCAACGTCTTCGTCAGGACCCGCTCGACCAAGATCAAGCCGGGCGACGTGGTGAACGTGACGGTAAAGCGCGCGGACGCGTACGATCTGCACGGGGTGCTGGGGTAAGCGGGGGCTACCGCAGCACCACCCCCAGCCGCTCCCACTCCCCCTCCCCGCCCGGCAGGCCGAACCTGAGCCGGCGCGGGTCGTCCTGAAAACGGCGTACCCAGATCCCCGCCTCGCCGAGCCGCCGGAAGAGGTCCGGGGCGGCGTCGGTCCGAATCGTCCGGAACAGCGTCGTGCCGCGGACGTCCCCGTCGGCGTGGGGCGCGAGCAGCCGGTCGAGGCGGGCGGCGTCGCCGGCGCGAGCGCGGCGGGTCTGCGCGAGCCAGGCGGCGTCCGACAGAGCGGCTCGGCCGATCGCGAGCGCCGGGCCCGAGACGGACCACGGCCCCAACGCCGCGCGCAGCCGCTCTGCGAGCGTGCCGCGGGCGAGCGCGAAGCCGAGGCGGATGCCGGCGAGGCCCCAGGTCTTGCCGAACGACCGCAGCACGATCGCGCCCTCGGGCGGATCGGCCGCCAGGCTCTCCGCATCGTCGAGATCCGCGAAGGCCTCGTCGATCACGAGGAGCCCACCGCGCGTCGCGCACCCGGCGGCGACGCTGCGCAGCGCGGCACGCGAGAGAAGCCGGCCGTCGGGATTGTTGGGGTTCACGACGACGATCACGTCGGCGCGCTCCGCCTCCTCCAGCCCGGCGACCATGCGCACGTCCGCCCCCGCGGCGGCCCAGGCGCGGGCGTGCTCGCCGTAGGTCGGCCCCACGATCGCGACCTCTCGTGCGACGTCCCGCGCGGGCACGACGAAAGGCAGCAGGCTGATCAGCACCTGCGTCCCCGGTGCCGCGACGACCAGCGCCGGATCCGCGCCGCCATAGACGCGCGCCGCCGCCTCCTCGAGCGCGGCGTGCTCCGCCGGCTCCGGCAGGCGCGTGAAGGCGGAGGCTGGCAAGGCGGGCAGCGGATAGGCTATGGGGTTGATGCCGGTCGAGAGGTCGATCCACGGGGCGGGCGCGTGCGGAAACAGCGCGCGCGCCTCGCCGAGATCGCCTCCGTGCCAGATCCGCTCGCTCAACCCCATACCTCCCGCCCGTCGGTCCCCGATGCTCGCCGAACCGCTCGCACTCCTCACGCTCGCGCTCATGGTCGAGGCGGCGATCGGCTATCCAAGGCGGGTGTACAATGCGATCGGCCACCCCGTCACCTGGATCGGCGCGCTCATCGCCGCCCTCGATCGCGACCTGAACCGCGAGGACGCCTCGCCCGCAGCCCGCCGCATCGCCGGATTCCTGGCGCTGATCGCGATCCTCGCCGTACCCGGCGCGCTCGCCCTCGCCGTGCAGACGATCCTCGCCGGAATCGGCCTCGTCGGCCTCCTCGTCGCGGCGGTGCTCGCCTCGAGCCTGCTGGCTCAGCGCTCGCTCCACGAGCACGTCGCCGCGGTGCGCGACGGCCTGCGGGAGGGCGGCCTCGAGGGTGGACGCTGGGCGGTGTCGATGATCGTGGGGCGCAACCCCGAGAGCCTCGACGCGGCGGGCGTCTCGCGCGCGGCCATCGAGAGCCTGGCGGAGAATTTTTCCGACGGCATCGTCGCGCCCGCCTTCTGGCTGGGGGTCGGCGGCCTTCCCGGTGGCGTCCTCTACAAGGCGGCGAACACCGCCGACAGCATGATCGGCCATCGCACGCCCCGCCACGAGGCCTTCGGCTGGGCGGCGGCGCGGTTCGACGACCTGATCAACCTCCCCGCCTCGCGCCTCGCCGCGCTCCTGATCGTCGGCGCGGCCGCGCTCCATCCGCACGCGTCCGCCGGCAAGGCATGGTCCGCGATCCGGCGGGACGCGGGCAAGCATCGCTCGCCGAACGCGGGCTGGCCCGAGGCCGCAATGGCCGGCGCGCTCGGCCTGCGTCTCGCGGGGCCGCGCACCTACGGCGACACGACCGTCGAGGATCACTGGATGGGCGACGGCCGTGCGGAGGCCGACGCGGCCGACATCGACCGCGCGCTCGCCCTCTACCGCACGGCCTGCGGCCTGCTCCTCGGGCTCGCCGCGCTCCTCGCGGTCACGGCGCTCGCGCTGTCTCGCTGATGGCGAGCAGCCGATCGCAATCGACATGCGCCGCGAGGTGGTCGGCGAAGCGGTCGAGGATGTCGTCGACGAGCGTCTCGTAGGCGAGATCGCTGGTCTTCGCCCCGAGGCGCGCCAGCCAGGCGGCGCGCTGCACGTCGTCGGCGAAGAGGCCGTGGACATAGGTGCCCACCACGCGGCCGTCCCGCGAGACCGCGCCGTCCGCCCGCCCGTCGGCGAGGCGGGCGAAGGGGCGCGCGGCGTCCGGCCCCGTGGTCTCGCCCACATGCATCTCGTAGCCGGAGAAGGGCGCACCGTCCGCGAGCGCCGTGCCGATGACCGCGTGGAGCGCCTTCGTGCCCGTGAGCCGCGTCTCGAGGTCGAGCAGCCCGAGCCCCGGGACGACGCGCCCCGCCGGCCCCTCGATCCCGTCGGGGTCGGCGATCGTGCGCCCCAGCATCTGGAAGCCGCCGCACAGGCCGAGCACCCGGCCGCCGCGGCGCACGTGGGCGGCGATGTCGACGTCCCAGCCCTGCGCGCGGAGGAAATCGAGATCGTCGATCGTCGTCTTCGAACCCGGCAGCAGCACGAGCGCCGTCTCGGCGGGGATCAACGTGCCGGGCTCGACGAGGAGAAGCCGCACGCCGGGCTCCTCGCGCAGCGGGTCGAGATCGTCGAAATTGGAGATGCGCGGCATGACGGGCACGGCGATGGTGACGCCGTTTGCGCCCCCCTGCCCTCGCGACGGCTCGCGCTCGAGCCCGAGCCGGTCCTCCGCGGGCAGCCGCGCGGCGTCGGCGAAATGCGGCACGAGGCCGAGCGGCGCCCAGCCGGTGTGCTCCGCGACGATGCGCATCCCGTCGGCGAACAGGCTGGGGTCGCCCCTGAAGCGGTTGACGACGAAGCCCGCGATCATCGCGGCGTCGGCGGGATCGATCACCGCTTTCGTCCCCACCAGGCTCGCGATCACCCCGCCGCGGTCGATGTCGCCCACGAGGATCACGGGCGTGCCGGTGGCGCGGGAAAAGCCCATGTTGGCGATGTCACCCGCGCGCAGGTTCACCTCGGAGGCCGAGCCCGCGCCCTCGACGAGGACGAGATCCGCCTCCCCCCGCAAGCGCCCGAAGGACGCGAGCACGGCCTCCATCAGGCGCGGCTTCCAGGCCTGGTATTCCCGCGCCTTCGCGGTCCCGACCATGCGCCCCTGCACCACGATCTGCGAGCCGATCTCGCTCTGGGGCTTGAGCAGCACCGGGTTCATGTGCACCGAGGGCGCGACGCCAGCCGCGCGCGCCTGCAGCGCCTGCGCCCGCCCGATCTCCCCGCCGTCGGCCGTCACTGCGGCGTTGTTGGACATGTTCTGCGGCTTGAACGGCCGCACGACGAGCCCCTTTCGCGCGAAGTGACGGCACAGGCCGGCGACCAGCAGGGACTTGCCGACGTTAGACCCCGTCCCCTGCACCATCAGCGCGCGCGCCATCAGAACTCGATCCCTTCCTGGGCCTTCACGCCCGCCGCGAAATGGTGCTTGACGAGCGCCATCTCGGTCACGAGGTCGGCGGCCTCGATCAGCTCGGGCTTGGCGTTGCGGCCGGTCACCACGACGTGGAGGTCCGGGCGGCGCACCCGGAGCGTGGCGACCACCTCGTCGAGGGGAAGGTACGCGTAGCGCAGCGCGATGTTGAGCTCGTCGAGGATCACGAGGCGGATGCCGGGATCTTCCATCAGCTCCTTCGCCTTCGCCCAGGCGCGCTCGGCGGCGGCGACGTCGCGGGCCTTGTCCTGCGTCTCCCAGGTGAAGCCCTCGCCCATCGTGTGCCAGGAGATCTGGTCGTCGAAACGGGCGAGGGCGAGCTTCTCGCCGGTCTCCCAGGCGCCCTTGACGAATTGCACGACGCCCACGCGGAAGCCGCGACCGAGCGCCCGCAGCATCAGCCCGAAGGCCGCCGTCGACTTGCCTTTTCCCGGCCCCGTATTGACGATGAGCAGACCCTTCTCGATCGTCTTGCCGGCGACCTCGGCGTCCTGCACGGCCTTGCGCTTGGCCATCTTCTCGCGATGGCGCCTCGCCTCGTCGTCCTCGATCGTCATCGGACCTCCAATTCTTCGCGACGCCACCGTGACGACGCGGGCGCTCCGGTCAAGTGGGCGAGAAGCCCGCGGACGCGGACGCTCGCAATTTCCGCTCGCCCGCCCTATACTCCTCATCCGGGGCCACATCGGCCCCTTTTTCGTCGGGACCATGAAGCACATCGCAACCCCCGCTCCCGCAGCGACCGGCCGCCATCATTTCGTCGCGCCAGACGCGCGCGGCTTCGCGCATGTCGAAACCTGGATCTTCGATCTCGACAACACGCTCTATTCGCACGAGGCGAAGGTCTGGCCGCAGATCGACGAGCGGATCACGCTCTACGTCGCGAACATGTTCGGCATCGACGGCATGTCCGCCCGGGCACTGCAGAAGCACTACTACCTGAAATACGGCACCACGCTGCGCGCACTGATGACCGAGCACGCGATCGACCCCTACGCCTTCATGGACTTCGTCCACGACATCGACCACCGGCACATCGAGCTCAACCCGGTGCTCGGCGCCGCCATCGAGCGGCTGCCGGGGCGAAAGCTCATCCTCACCAACGGCTCGCGCCGGCATGCGGAGGCGGTGGCCGGCAAGCTCGGCATCCTCGACCATTTCGAGGACGTGTTCGACCTCGCCGACGCGGACTTCACGCCCAAGCCCAACCGCGAGGCCTACGACATCTTCCTGAAGCGCCACGCCGTGGACCCCGCCCGCTCGGCCATGTTCGAGGACATCGCCAAGAACTTGCGCGCGCCCCACGATCTGGGCATGACGACGACGCTCGTCGTGCCGCGCACGCCCGATCCCTATCGCGAGAGCTTCGAGCAGGAGGCGGTGGCCGAGCCGCACGTCGACTACATCACCGACGACCTCGCCGGCTTCCTCGTCGAGCGCACGCCCGCCTGAGCCGATGATCGACGTCGCCATCCCGCCCGACCTCGAGCCGCGCTTCACGGCGCCGGACGGGCTGGTCTTCGGGACGTTCGATGGGCCCGACGGGATCGCGATCCGCCACGCGCAGGTCGCGCCCGTCGCGCCGTGGGCCACCGTCGTTCTCTTGCCGGGCTTCACCGAGTTCATCGAGGCCTATCACGAGACGATGCGCGAGCTGCTCGAAGCCGGCATTGCGGTCTTCGCCATGGACTGGCCCGGCCAGGGCGGCTCGGGACGCTACCTCGACGATCCCGAGAAGGCGCACGCGCGCGGGTTCGAGGCGCATGTCGCGGACCTGCGCACCTTCATGGAGACGATCGTCCTGCCGGCCGAGACGCCGCGCCCGCTGACGCTGGTCGGCCACTCCATGGGAGGGCACCTCGCGACCCGCTTCCTGGAGGACGCGCCCGGCCTCGTCGATGCGGCGGCGCTCTCCGCGCCGGCCTATGCGGTGGGCGTCGACAGCCCGCTGCCCCCTGGCCCGACCCGGATCGTCGTCGACCTCGTGAACGCGCTCGGCTTCGGCGAGCGCTACGCGCTGGGAGCCGGCCCATGGGAGGCGGGCCGAAAGCGCCGTGCGCGCCTGCGCCCACGCCTCTCCTCGGACGCCGAGCGCGCCGCGATCCTGGAGCGCTGGACGCAGATCAATCCCGCGATCCGCGTCGGCGGCCCGACCTGGGGCTTCGGGCAGAGCTTCATCCGCTCGGCCCGGCATGTCGTGGAGCCGTCGCGGCTCGCCGGCATCCGCGTGCCTGTGCTGATCGGCTCCGCCCGCCAGGACGCCTTCACCGATCCGGCCCTGCACGACGTCGTCGCGCGCGACATGCCGGAGGCCCGCGTCATGCGTTTCGAGCGCGCGCAGCACTGCCTCTTCCTGGAGCGCGACGACATCCGGAATGCGTGGATGAGCGCCATCGTCATGCTGGCGACGACGGGGCGGCTTTCCTAAGGTGAGGCTCGTCCGCCCCCTCAGCGAGAGCGCTTTTCCATGTCCGACGCCCACCGCCCGCCCCGCATCGCCCTCGCCGACGGGCTCGAGATCTCCCGCGTCGTCACGGGCCTCTGGCAGGTGGCCGACCAGGAGCGCGACGGCGGCCTGCTCGATCGCGAGGCGGCGGCGCGGGCCATGGCGGACTATGCCGAAGCCGGCTTCGACGCCTTCGACATGGCGGACCATTACGGCTCGGCCGAAGAGATCGCAGGCAGCTTCCTGAAGCGCCACGCCGGCCCCGGGGCGGCCTGCTTCACCAAGTGGTGCCCCGAGCCCGGGCCGATGACCCGCGAGGTCGTTCGCGCCGGCGTCGGCCGCTCGATGGAGCGGCTCGGCGTCGAGACCGTGGACCTGATGCAGTTCCACTGGTGGAGCTTCGCCCATCCCGGCTATCTCGACGCCATGCGCGAGATGGCCGTCATGAAGGAGGAGGGCCTCGTCCGGGCGCTGGGCGTCACGAACTTCGACACCGACCACCTGCGCGTCCTCGTCGGCATGGGCGTGCCCGTGGCGACGAACCAGGTCTCCTTCTCCCTCGTCGACCGGCGCGCCCGCGAGGACCTCTCCGCCTTTTGCCGGGAGAGCGGCACGCGGCTCCTCGCCTACGGGACGCTGTGCGGCGGCTTCCTCACGGACCGCTGGGTCGGCCGGCCCGAGCCGACGGCGGCCGAGATCCCCGATTGGTCGAAGTCGAAGTACAAGCGCTTCATCGATGCGATCGGCGGCTGGAGCGCGCTGCAGACCATCCTCTCCGCCGCGAAGGCGATCGCCGACAAGCACGGCGTGTCGGTGGCGAACGTCGCGACGCGCTGGGTGCTGGAGCAGGAGATGGTCGCCGCCATCATCGTCGGCGCGCGCCTGACCGAGCGCGAGCACCGCGCCGACACGATGCGGCTCTTCGGCTTCTCTCTCGACGCCGAGGACCACGCGCGGCTTGAGGACGCCTTCGCCCGCACCGGGCGCGTGCCCGGCGATTGCGGGGACGAGTACCGCAAGCCGCCCTTCCTGACGGCGTCGGGCGACCTCAGCCATCACCTCGACGCCCTCCCCCCGGTCTACCAGCCCTCGCCCGTCCCCGGCCGACCGGACCGCCTGCGGATCGATACGGGCAGCGTCTGGGAAGACATAGCCGGCTATGCACGCGCCATGCGGATCGGCGAGCGCATCCTGGTCTCCGGCACGACGGCGACCCACGGCGCCGGCGAGGTCGTCTGCCCCGGCGATCCGGCAGGCCAGGCGGTCTACATCCTCGACAAGATCCGCGCCTCCGTGGAGGCGCTGGGCGGGCGCATGGAGGACGTGGTGCGCACCCGCGTCTACCTCGCCGACGTGTCCGAATGGGAGCCCGTCTCCCGCGTACACGGGCGCGTCTTCGCGGACGTGCGACCGGCGAACACGCTCCTCGCGGTCGGGGCGCTCGTCGGCGATTACCGCGTCGAGATCGAGGCGGAGGCGATCGTCGGCTGAGGCGCCGGCGGCGCGCGCCCGTGCCGAAAAAGCCGGCGGTGACGGTCGGTTAACCATGCACGGATAATCCTTCGTCCGGACAACGGACGGCTGCCACGCATGATTCACCGCCGAAACGCTCTCGCTCTCATCCTCGGCGCGCCGCTGCTCGCGGGCTGCGTCACCGCGCGGCCGACCTATCTGGAAGCCGGCATGGAGGGCGAATACCGCCTCGCCGCCGGAGACCGGCTGCGCGTCATCGTCTTCGGGCAGGACGACCTCTCGAACCTCTACACGGTGGAGCCCGGCGGCACGATCGCCATGCCGCTGATCGGCGCCGTGCCCGTGGCGGGCGCTACGACCCGCATCGTCGAGGCCCGCGTCGCCGAGCGGCTCCGGCAGGGCTTCCTGCGCGATCCGCAGGTCGCCGTCGAGGTGGACACCTACCGCCCCTTCTTCATCCTGGGAGAGGTCGCGAGCCCGGGGCAATTCCCTTACGTCGATCAGCTCACGGTCCAGACCGCGGTGGCCATCGCGGGCGGCTTCACGCCCCGCGCCGACAGGACGAATGCCGAGATCAGCCGCACGATCGGTGACGCAATCGTAACGGAAGCCGTGCCAATGACTTTTCCGGTCCGGCCGGGAGACACGATCGTCGTCGCGGAGCGCTGGCTCTGAGCGAAGTCCCCGCCCCCGCGCCGGTCGGCTCGGAGGCGACATGAACAAGAATCCCCACCTGCGCATCCTGCACGTCTTCCGCGCGCCCCTCGGGGGCCTGTTCCGGCACGTGCTCGACCTCACCCGCGCCCAGCTGGCCCGCGGCTACGACGTCGGGATCTTCTGCGATTCCACCACCGGCAACGCCGTGACCGAGGCCGCTCTCGCCGAGCTGGCCCCGCGCCTGCCGCTCGGCCTGCACCGCGTGCCCATCGCGCGCAATCCGGGCTTCGGCGACCTCTCGGCGCTGCGTGCGCTGGCGAAGGTGCGCCGCGCCACCGACGCCAACATCCTCCACGCTCACGGCGCCAAGGGCGGCGCCTTCGCCCGCCTCGTGCCGCTGCCGTCGGGCAGCCGCGTCGCGCGGCTCTACACGCCCCACGGCGGCAGCTTCAACTATCGCCCCGGCTCCATGACCCACCGCGCCTACATGGCGGTCGAGGGGCTGCTGGCGCACCGCACCGAGATCTTCACCTTCGAGAGCGCCTTCATCGCCGGCCGGTTCGAGACCTATGTCGGCGGCTCGCAGGAGAAGATCCGCGTCATCTACAACGGCATCTCGGACACCGAATTCGAGCCCGTCTGCACGGCGAAGGCGACCTTCGACCTGCTCTACATCGGCGAGCTGCGCGCGGCGAAGGGCATCGACACGCTGCTCGACGCGCTCGCGCGTCTGCGAAACCAGGGCCGCACGCTCACCCTTCTGGCCGTGGGCTCCGGCCCCGATCGCGAGCAGCTGGCAGCGCGCGTCGCGACGCTCGGGCTCGACGGCTCGGTCGTTTTCGAGGATCCCCGCCCGATCCGCGAGGCGCTGGGGCGCGCGCGGGTGATGGTGGTGCCGTCTCGGGCGGAATCGCTGCCCTACGTGGTGCTCGAGGCCGCCGCCGCCTGCCAGCCCCTCGTGTCCACGGACGTGGGCGGCATCCCGGAAATCTTCGGGCCCTTCCACGAGACGCTGATCCCGCCCGACGACGCGGACCGGCTCGCCGAGGCCATCGCCGCGAAGCTCGACGAGGGCGAGGAGAGCCGGCGCGCCTCCGCGCTCGCGCTCACCGAGCACGTGCGGGCGCGCTTCGCCCTCGACAAGATGGCCGACGGCGTCCTCTCCGCCTACGTCGACGCTCTCGGGCTCGGGGCGAGCGCCCCCTTCGCCAACGCGGAAGTGCGCCCGGCTTAAGTCTTCCCTCACGTCCACGCTTTACAATCGAGAACATTCGCAAGCACCACGACCCGAGATCGAAGATCATGAGCGGCCTGAACATTCGCGACCTGATGGCGGCGGCGGCGGGCGCCGCGGCGGAGAGCGGGGCGGGCGTACGCGCGCCGCGCCTCGCCGGCACGCCGCTCGCGGAGAGCGCGGCGACGCTGCCCGTCTCCCGAAGCCTCTCGCCCGTCGTCCTCGTGGGCGTGGTGCGCGCGCTCGAGGCCTTCATCGTCGTCGCGAGCGGGCTCGTGGCGCATTCGGTCTATCTCGGCGGCGTCGTTTCCTTCCACTACTGGATCGCGCTCGCCTCCATCGGCGTGCTCGCCCTCGTCACCTTTCAGGCGCTAGGCGTCTACTCGATCGGCGCCTTCCGTGCCTTTTTCCGCGTCGGCACGAAGCTCGCGCTCGGCTGGACCGTCGTCTTCCTCCTCGCGCTCGCCGCCGTCTTCCTCCTGAAGGTCGGCGAGGCCTTCTCGCGCGTGTGGCTCGTGAGCTGGTTCGCGGCGGGTCTCGCCTGCCTGACGATCGCGCGCATCGGCATCGCCATGGTGTTCACCGCCATGACGCGCGCGGGGCGCTTCGACCGGCGCACCGCCATCGTCGGCGGCGGGCCGTCGGCCGAGAGCATGATCAAGGCGCTCGACGCCCAGCCCGACACCGGCGTGAAGATCGTCGGCGTCTTCGACGACCGCTCCGACGAGCGCTCGGCGGACGTGGTGGCGGGCTATCCGAAGCTCGGGCGCGTCGACGACCTCGTCGACTTCGCCCGGCGTACGCAGCTCGATCTCGTCATCTTCACGGTGCCGATCTCGGCGGAGGAGCGCATCCTGCAGATGCTCTCCAAGCTCTGGGTGCTGCCCATCGACATCCGCCTCGCCGCGCACACCTCGAAGCTCAGGCTGCGCCCGCGCTCCTATTCCTACATCGGCTCCGTCCCCGTCCTCGACGTCTTCGATCGGCCGATCGCGGATTGGGACCTCGTGCTCAAGTGGATGTTCGACAAGGTCGTCGGCACGCTCCTCCTCGTCATGCTTTCGCCCGTGCTGCTGGCCACCGCCATCGCCGTGAAGCTCGATTCGAAGGGGCCGGTCTTCTTCAAGCAGAAGCGCTACGGCTTCAACAACGAGCTGATCGAGGTCTTCAAGTTCCGCTCGATGTACACCGACATGTCGGACGCGACCGCGGCGAAGCTCGTCACCAAGGACGACCCGCGCGTGACGCGGGTGGGACGGATCATCCGCAAGACCTCCATCGACGAGCTGCCGCAGCTCTTCAACGTGGTCTTCTTCGGCAACCTCTCCCTCGTCGGCCCGCGCCCGCACGCGCTCCACGCCAAGGCCGCGGACAGGCTCTACGACCAGGTCGTCGACGGCTATTTCGCCCGGCACAAGGTCAAGCCCGGCATCACCGGCTGGGCGCAGATCAACGGCTGGCGCGGCGAGACCGACACGCAGGAGAAGATCCAGCGGCGCGTCGAGCACGACCTCTACTACATCGAGCACTGGTCGGTGTTCTTCGATCTCCAAATCCTGGCCATGACGCCGGTGTCGCTGCTCTCCAAGAACGAGAACGCGTATTGAGCCTCGCCCCGACCATCGGCCCGGCCCCCACGTCGACGCGCGGGCCGACCGTCGCGGCACCCGTCCGCCGCCGGTTCTCCGCACGCGTGGAGCACGGGGCGCTGTGGCTCATGGGCTACGGCGGCGGCTTCGCCTTCGTCGAGCCCTCGCCCTGGGAGCTCGGCTTCTTCCTCGTCCTCGTCGTGCTCGGCATCGGCGGCCTGCGGCTGCATCGCTCCAGCCTGCCGATGGTCGTCTTCCTGGCGCTGTTCAACATCGGCGGCGTCTTCAGCCTCGCGCCGTTCCTGCATGACGGCGATTCGGTGATGTTCATCGCCGTCTCGATCTACCTGATGGCGACGAGCATCCTGTTCGCCTCCATGGTCCTCGACGACGGCGCCGCCCGCGTCGCCGCCCTGCGCGGCGGGCTGACCTGGGGCGCCGCGACGGCGAGCGTCGCGGGCATGGTCGGCTATTTCGACATCGCGGGGCTCGGCGCCCTCTTCACCGTCAACGACCGCGCCTCGGGCACCTTCAAGGATCCGAACGTGCTCGGCACCTTCGTGATCTTCCCCCTCGTGCTGCTGGCTCAGGACATCCTGACGGGCCGGGGCCGATTCTGGCGCAACGCGATCCTGTTCACGGTCATCTTCACGGGCGGCGTCTTCCTGTCCTTCTCCCGCGGCGCGTGGGGGCACGCGGTCGTCTCGCTCCTGATGATGACGGCGCTCACCTTCCTCTTCGCCGCGACGCCGAAGATCCGCATGCGCATCCTCGGCCTCGTCGCCCTGGCGCCCGTCGTCGGCGTCGGCGCGCTGGGCGCCGCGCTCTCGATCGAGCCGATCCGCGAGATGTTCGAGGTGCGCGCGAGCCTCAACCAGTATTACGACGTCGGGCCCACGGGGCGCTTCGGCAATCACGCCCGCTCGCTGCCCACGCTCTTCGAGAAGCCCAACGGCTACGGGCCGCGGCAATTCCGCTACCACTGGCCGGAAGACCCGCACAACGTCTACATCAACGCCTTCGCCTCCTACGGCTGGCTCGGCGGCATCGCCTATCTCGCGCTCACGGCGGCGACGCTCGTCGTCGGCTTCACGACGGTGGCGATGCGCTCCTCCCTGCAGCCCGTCGCCATTGCGGTGTGGTCGACGCTGTTCGTCCAGATGCTGCAGGGCTTCCTCATCGATACCGACCATTGGCGCCATTACTACCTGCTGCTCGGGCTGATCTGGGGGCTCTTCGCCCTGGCGCGGCTCGAGGCGGCGGGTCTCGTGCGAGGACAGCCCCGATGAACGAGATGCGACCGCTTCCCCACTCGCTCGCCGCCGCGGCCCCGCCGGCCATCGCACCGGTGACGATCCTCGGCTCGGACGCGCGCGTCACCTGCGGGGTGATGGACTATTCCCGGAGGCTCGTGGAGGCGATCGACGCGATCGCGCCCGGCCTCGTGCGCATCGAGGCGGTGGAGACCACGCGTCCCCTCGCCTTCCTGCGCGCCATCGTCTCGCGCCTGCGCCGGGGCGAGACCGTGCACGCGCAGCTCCCGATCGAAGGCTGGGGCAACTCGCTCCTGCCGGGCGTCGCGCTCTTCCTCGCGCGCCTCGCGACCCGGCGCGGGCGCATCGTCGTCACCCTGCACGAATGGATGTCGCTCAACCGGCTGCGCTACCTCTCGCTCCTGCCCGATGTCGTCGCCACGGACGCCTTCGTCTTCGTGTCCGAGCAGCAGCGCGCGGCCTTCCGGAGCTCACCGGTGGTCTCGCACGCCAAGCGCGACGCGGCCGCGATGATCCCCATCGGCCCCAACATCCTCGCACGCCCGGGCGACGAGGCCGCGATCGCGGCGCAGCGTGCGCGCATCCTCGCGAACGGCGACGGGCGCCCCACCTTCGCCTTCGGCTTCTTCGGCGTGCTCTACGCCTCCAAGCGTCCCGAGCTCCTGCTGGAGACGCTCGCCGCGCTCCGTGCGAAGGATCTCGACGCGCGGCTCGTCGTGTGCGGCGACTTCCTCCACGACAAGCCCGAGGATCGCCCCGCCTTCCTCGCCAAGGCGGAGGCGCTGGGCGTTCGCTCGGCGCTCGACTTCCGCGGGCGCATCGACGACGAGACCGAGCTGATGACCGTGCTCGCCGCCTGCGACGCCTTCCTGCTGCCCTACACGGACGGCGTGAGCGTGCGGCGCGGCACGTTCCATGCCCTCGCTCAGATCGCGCGCCCGATGGTGACGACGCTGCCGGAGCGCGCGGACGAGTTCGCGCCCTTCCCCGCCCTCGCGCGCAAGATCGAGAACCCGGCGACGAAGCTCGTGCCCGTCGACGCGCCGGCCGAGCGCTTCGCGGAGGCGCTCCTCGCGGCGCACGCTGCGCGCGAGGAGGCGATCGGGGTGGACCTGATGGCGCTGTGGGAGGAGGCGGCGCGCGGCCACCTCGCGCTCTACGAGGCGCTGCGCGGATAGGCCGGCTCCGCGGTGGCGCGGACCGCGAGGAGGCTCGCGCCCAACATCGCCGCCGCCGCGACGATCTCCACCCCGAGCCGCACCCAGGCGAGCCGCGTCGGCTCCCCTCCCGAGGCGAGCAGCGCCGCGCCGGCGAAGACGAGCGCCGCGCTCGCGAGCTGGATCGCCATGATCTGCCGATCGCGCCCGTACACGACGAGAACGCCGTTGTTGCAGGCGCTGTTGACGGCGATGAGCGGCAGGATGAAGGCAGCGATGCGCAGCACGTCCGCCGCGCCCGCGTAATCCGCGCCGAACAGGATGTGCACGATCGGCTCCGCGAAGACGAAGAGGAAGCCACCGAGCGCGAGGCCGAGCGCGGTGAGCGCCGCGGCACCACGGCGGAAGACTCGCGCGGCGCCGGCGGGATCGCGCATGCGTCGGCTCGCGATCTCGGGCATGACCACCTGCATCACGGGCCAGAGCGCGTTCGCGGCGCCCATCACCACGCGCTCGGCGGCGGCGTAGATCGCGACCTGCGCGGGGGCCATGAGGAAGCCCGCGAGATAGACGAGGCCGAGGCCCGGCGCCGCGCTCGCGGCCTTGGCGACGAAGAGGGACGCCCCACCGGTCAGATGCGCGCGAATTCCCCGCCAGGCGGGAC
The DNA here is from genome assembly GCF_014645695.1 of Salinarimonas ramus. Lineage (GTDB taxonomy): Bacteria > Pseudomonadota > Alphaproteobacteria > Rhizobiales > Beijerinckiaceae > Salinarimonas > Salinarimonas ramus. Next base: position 219,848 of record NZ_BMMF01000001.1, read on the forward strand.
GCGCCAGACCCACGCGCCGTGCCATCATCGTATGCCCGACGAGCACGGCGATCGCGAGAGGCCCCGCCTGCAGGGCGAGGACGAGCGCCGCGTCACGCGGGCCGTAGGGCACGAGGAAGACGAGCAGGAGGAAGGCCGCGAGCGCACCGATCTCGAGGAAGGCGTAGACCTGCGCACGTCCGATCCCCTGGAAGAACCAGCCGGGGGCGAGGCCCAGCGTCAACCCGAGCGCTGCGGTCAACGCGACGAGCGCGCCGTCGCCCTGGAGCGTCGGCAGGAAGAGGCCCGCGAGCGCGCCGGCGAGCGCCGCCGGCAGGCAGAGCACGAGCTTCGCGGCGACGATCTCCCGCGTCGCCCGCCCCGCCCGCTCCGCCTCGGATCGCGCCTCGGCGACGGCGCGGGCGCCGTAGCTGGAGAAGCCGTATTCGGGGGCGAGCATGACGAGGTAGGCGAGCGCCTGCGCGCTCATCAGGGCGGCGAAGGCGTCCACCTCGAGCCGCCGCGCGACGATGGGCAGGACGAGGACGGGAATCACCAGCCGCGCCAGTTGGGCGCCGTAGACGGGAATGAAGGTGCGCAGGATCACGGGGCAGCTCGCACGGAGGGCGCTCGGCGCCGGGTCTGCGAGCATCTCACCCGATCGCGCTTGAGAAAGCGTTGCGGCGCGGCGATTCGCGCCGCGTGAAATCGTATGCATCGAAAAAGGGGGCCCGCCGGCGGATGCCGGCGGGCCCAAGGTGCTCTCGATGTACGCCCCCACAGGCGCACGTGGCACTCTATGACGTCACGCGATCCCGAGCAACAGCAATCTTCGCATATGTTAGCGCATTTTGCCCGAGCGCGCGCTCAAACCTTGCGCATACGGCGCACGCGGCGCTGCACCTGAGGGGGGCGATGGATGGCGGCGGCGACCGTCGTCGCGAGCTCGACCAGCTTGCGGCGCACGCCCGTGTCCTCGATGTCGATGAAGGCCTGGACCAGCGCACGACCGTCCTCGGTGGAGAGGATGCGGCGCGCCTCGATGTCGGTCTCGTACGGCGTGCCGGCCTCCTCCAGCCCGTCTTCGCCGACGAAGAAATTGCCGATCGGGTAGTTCAGCGCCCGTGAGACGGCCCACAGACGGACCGCGCCGATGCGGTCGGTGCCGTTCTCGTATTTCTGTACCTGCTGGTAGGAGACGCCGATCTCACGCGCCAGGCTCTGCTGATTCATCGAGAGCTCTGCGCGGCGGCTCTTCATACGCGCACCGATTTGGTAGTCCAGCTCTCCGGTCTGCTTGGTCGAAGAACGCTTACGGCCACCATCCGACATGTTCGCCCCTCCATCTGCACCGCAACGTCCGCTCTGCGTCGTCTTCGCGACACCCGGTCCCACGCCGGGCCGATCAGCCGCGGCGTGTCCGGCGAAAGAGATGTGACATCGAAAGCCAGCCAACGCGTTCGCTGCCGAGTGGAGCCTGCGCGGACCGGTTCCGAGCACCGGTGTTCCGCAGTATCTGTCGTAGCAATCTTCGCGTGTCAAACGAAAACGAGCAAAAAAGCCCTCGGAGGTTCATTTTGCGCGCTATTCGGGAAATCATTCCGAGTAAACGTTAAAGTTGAATTGCTTCTCTGCACCTACGGCGGGCGCAGATCGCGCCTGGATCGTTCGATTGACGCTATCTAATACTACCATCGCACGCAAGTCTTCGGATTGGGAATTGTGGTCACGCCGCACGCGGCCCCGATCTTCTGCTTCGGGCACGCCTCCGCATAGGCATCACCGCGCAACCCGCGCTGGACCCGCCGCCGGCGCACGGCGGTGATCGATGGAAATCGAGATCGATGCGAGTCGGCGCTTGCGTCCGCCGGCCCGACGGGTTATCCCCTCCCCACGTCGGAGCGTAGCGCAGCCCGGTTAGCGCACTTGTCTGGGGGACAAGGGGTCGTGGGTTCAAATCCCGCCGCTCCGACCATTCTTTCGAAATCGCAGGCTTCAGAAATCGAGGGACGACCAGCTCGCCCGCTCATCGCGCGCGCGAGCGCGATCGGCTAGGCTCCAGGGCACGACGATTCGCCCGCAACGAGCCCGGAGAGCCGCCCCGTGACGTCCGCTTCCACGAGCCGCACCCTGCCCTCCCTCGTCTTCGTCGCGCTGGCGGCCCTGGCGCTGGGCGCCTGCACGCAGACGAGCGCACCCGAGCAGGCGAGCGGCCCCTCGGCCCGAGCCGCGAGCCTCGCCCTGCCGGGCTCCTCCGCGTGCGCGCGCGAGATCCGCGCCTTCCGCGATCTGCTCGATCGCGACAACGAGACCGGCTTCGTCGGAGCGAGCGTCTATCGGGACGCCACGCGCGACCTCGAGGGCCCGGCCGCCACCTGCCGTGCCGGCGACGACGCCGCCGCGCGGGCCGCTCTTCGGGCGGTGAAGACGCGCTACGGCTATCCCGCCTGAGACGCGAACGCGCGCGCGAGGAAGAGCGGCATGAAGGGCGGCGTCCGCGCCGGATCGAGCGCGTCCGCCCGGCGCACCACGTGCACCGCCGCGAGCTCCGGCTCCGCCTCCTCGGCGAGATGTCGGCGGATGCGCGCGGCGAGCGGCTCGGCGTCCTCGCGCGCGCAGACGTGCCGGAGGAGCGCGCAATAGCCGTCGATGCGCACGATCGTCCAGCCCGTCGCCTCCACCTCGTCCGGCCGGATGCCGGTTTCCTCCGCGAGCTCGCGCAGAGCCGAGCCGGCGAGATCGACGCGGCCGTCGGGCGTCACGTCGTCCATGTCGGGCGTGCCGCCGGGAAAGTAGAGCCGCCCGCCGTTCGCCGTGTGCCCCGCCATCTCGCCCACGATGAAGGCTCCGTCGCGCCCCCGCAGGGCCGCGAGAGCGAAGCCGTTGACGACGCTCGGATCGGGAAAGCCCTGCGCCTTGAAGGCGAGGAGCGTCGCGTAATCCACGGGGAAGTAGGTCGCCTCGTAGAGCCCCCGAGCGATTCGGGGCGCGCGCGCCATCAGCACCGTGCCGTTGAACAGGCGCGGCTTCGCGGCCGACGCCCGCTCCCAATGCGCCGCGATCGCCGCTTCGTTCGCCGCGCGCCAGTCCCAGCGGAAATGCGGGTCGTAGCGCGCCTCGACCCGGGCCACCTCGGCGAGGAGGGGCTCGCCGGTCATGCGAAGAGCTCGCCGCGGGCGACCACGACCGCGCCGCCGCCGATCTCGGCCGAGACGAGCGCGCCCGTCTCGATGACGAGCTGGAGCGCGATGACGCTCGGCCGGCCCATCTCGACGCCCTGCTCGATGAGGACGTCGTGCGTGCCGTCGCCCATGGGCTCGTGCTCCATCAGCGCGCCGGCGAAGGCGGCGGCGGCGGAGCCCGTCGCGGGGTCTTCGCGCACGCCGGCGCCGAGCCCGGTCCCCACCATGCGCGCGCGGAAGGCGAGCCCCTCTCCCTGAGGCACGCGCGTGTAGACGTAGGCGGCCGGATGCGTGCTGTCGCTGAACACCGCCTCGAAGTGCGGACCCGGCGCGATCCGCGCGAGCGCCTCGGGAGAGCGAACCGGCACCAGATCGTAGGGGACGCCGGCCGTATGCCGGCTCGGCGCGTGGCGGTCGAAACCGACGTCCTCGGGATCGAGGCCGAGCGCCATGGCGCAATCGGCCGCGCTCTTGCCCTCGCCGAACGGCGTCGGGAGCTTGGGCAGCCGGAAGCGCGCGCGCCCGGAACGCTCGCCCGTGAGCTCGGCGACGCAGGGCACGATGCCGACGGTCTCTTCCAGCCCGAAGGCCTGCGCGTCGGCGCCGCCCGAGCCGTGCTTGAGCGCGAGCAGGACCGCGGAGCCCACCGTCGGGTGGCCGGCGAAGGGAAGCTCCAGCATCGGCGTGAAGATGCGCACCCGTGCCCGATGCCGCGAATCCTCCGGCGGCAGCAGGAACACCGTCTCCGAGAGATTGAACTCGCGCGCGATGCGCTGCATCGCCTCGGTATCGAGGCCCTGCGCGTCGAGCACGACGGCGAGCGGGTTGCCCTCCAGCGCTGTGTCGGTGAACACGTCGAGGACGGCGTAGCGGCGGGACATGCGGGGCCTCTGGCTGCGTGAAGGGAGTGTGGTCCGATCCGCCCTTCTTGGATCAGGCGGGTGCGGGAGGCAAATCGATCTCGACCACGACCGGGCAATGATCGCTCGCCCGCGGCCGGTCCCAGCCGATCCGCGGATAACGGTCGGCGCGGGTGGCGAGGTGGCCGATGGAGCGGTCCGGATGAGCCGGATCGAGGGGCACGCGGTAGGGCAGCCCGCGCCGGAGGATCTCGACCCGAGCGCCCGGGTTCGCAGCCGCGAGCGCGGGCGAGAGGAGCACGCGATCGAGCTGGACGTGCCGCTCGGCGAGGACGCGCCCCTCCGCCGTCTCGCGATGGAAATAGGTCCAGCGCTCGCCCGGCGGCAGGCTCCGCGCGGGATCGACCGCGAAGTCGTCGAGCAACGGCTCGAGGCCGCTGTCGGAGACGTCGACGATCGCGCCCCCCGGCAGGATCGCCGAGGTCGCCGCGTTGAGGTCGCCGGCGACGATCCACGACGCCTCGCGCCAGCCCGCGCCGAACCGGCGCTCGACGATGGCACGCACCGCCCGCGCCTCGGCGCGCCGCAGGACGGGCGAGCCGCTGCGCGGGCCGTAGCCGGTGGACTTGAAGTGACAGATGAAGATCGTCAGCGACGTCTCGCCGAGATCGAGGTCGACCTCGAGGCAGTCCCGGTTGAACACGCGCGACTCGGCCGCGATACCCATGGCGGCGAGATCGTCGTCGTGGACGCCGAGATCGGCGAAGGTCGCCTCCCGCCACGAGCGCGAGCGGATCCGCGCCTCGTCGTCGACGAGGTCCTTGCGCGCGCAGAAGGCGACGTCGATGCCCCGCGGGTCGTTGCCGGGCTCGAGGCGCATGTGCCCGTAGCGGATGTCGCCGAGCGCATGCACGTAGTTCGAGAGGAAGGGCGCGAGGACGCCCAGCCCGTCGACCTCCTGCAGGCACAGGATGTCGGCGCGGGTCTCCGCGATGGCGAGCGCGGTCGCCAGGCGCTCGTCGTCCTCGAGCGCGACCGCGATCGCCGCCTGGATGTGATCGCGCATCTCGGGGTCGGCGAAGTCGAAGAGCGAGAGCGCCGGCCCCGTCTGCGGCCGCGCCTTCGGGCCGTAGGCGTTACGCGAGACCAGGTTCTCGACGTTGAAGGTGGCGATCCGCAGGCGCATGCGCGCGATGCTACCCGAGACCCACCGTCTGCGCAGCCTTGGCGAGGAGCCCCTTCTTGTTCGGGTCCTCGATGATCTCGACGATGTTGCCGTCGGGATCGCGGAAATAGGCGAACTTCAGGCCCTTCAGGTCCGGCGTCTCGTCCTCGAAATGGCACGGGTCGCCGTGGAAGACGTAGCCCTCGCCCTTCATCGTCTCGTAGGTGGCGTCGACGTCGTCGACGAGGAAGCAGACGTGCTTGGAGCCCGGTACGTAGGCTTGGGGCTGCACCTTCGGCTCCTGGGGCGTGCGCATCTCGATGAGCTCGACGGCGACGCCGCCGGAGACCTCGTAGAAGGCCACCCGCGCCTCGCCGTGCTCCGCCTGGATCTGGCGCGAGAAGCCCTCCGAGCGCGTGATGGTGCCGCGCTGCGTGGGGCTCTTGCCGAGCAGCTTGTCGTAGAAGGCCATCGCGACGTCGAGGTCGCTGACGATCATGCCCACGTGGTGCAGGCGCGTGAGGGTCGTTGTCATGGGACGCTCCCGTTGCGGTTCGAACGTCCCGCGCCAACGGGAGCGCACCGCTTCGGTTCCGACCTGCACCCGCGCTGCGACCTCAGACCGGCTCGACGGGGAAGCGGCGCGTGGGGGCGACGAACTCGTCCTGCGCGGCCACCGTCAGGATCTCGCGCGAGCCGTCGTCCTGCGTGCGCTTCAGGAGCCCGAAGACCGACGCGCCCGCCTCCGCGAGCGCCGTCTCGGCGGAGCCGGTGCGGGCGCGGTGCACGAAGAAGAGCGCCGCGATGGCGTCCCCCGCGCCGTTGACGTCGACCGAGAGCTTGGGCGTACGCAGCCGCCAGAAGCGACCGCCCTCCCCCGCCAGCATGTCGATCGAGCCCGCGGGCGTATCCGCCACGTGGAGCGAGGTGACGAGCACGACGCGCGGCCCGCGCGCCTGCACGGCGGCGACCGCCGCCTTCGCCTCGTCGAGCGTGCGCGTCTCACGACCGGCGAGGAAATCGAGCTCGAACTGGTTGGGCGTCACGATGTCCGCGGCGGGGACCGCGTGGTCGCGCATGAATTCCGGGATACCGGGGCGAACGAAAACGCCGCGGCCGACGTCGCCGATCACCGGATCGCAGCAATAGAGCGCATCGGGGTTCGCCGCGCGCACCCGCGCCACGGCGGCGAGGATCGCCGTGCCGATGTCCGAGGAGCCCATATAGCCCGAGAGCACCCCGTCGCAGCGCGGCAGCACCCCGCGCTCGGCGATGCCCTCCACCAGCTCCTCGATCGCCGGCCCGTCGAAGACGCGGCCCTTCCAGGCGCCGTAGCCGGTGTGGTTCGAGAACTGCACGGTGTGGATCGGCCAGACCTCGCAGCCGAGCCGCTGCATCGGGAACACGGCCGAGGCATTGCCGACATGGCCGTAGGCGACGTGGGACTGGATGGAGAGGATGTTCATCGAAACCTCCGACGGCGCGCGCGTCTCCCCTGTAGCAAAATCGCACGAGGGGTGACAGTCGCTCATCGCGCGGAGGGAAGGGGCCGCTCGTGCGGCCCCTCCCGAGCTGCGCGATCAGAAGGTCTGGAACGTCCCGCGCTCGCGCAGCTGGTCCACCGTGAAGACCTCGCCACCGAACTCGAAGTTCTCGACACCGGTCAGCGTGTCGGTCCCGTCGTTGCCGATCACGACCACGTCGCCCTCGTCGTTCACGCTGATCATGTAGGCCTCGATCGGCCCCTCGAACACGGCCGTGTCGTTGCCTTCGCCGCCGATGATCACGTCGTCGCCGGCACCGCCGGTCAAGATGTCGTCGCCGCGGTCGCCGAAGAGGACGTCATCGCCCTCACCACCGGACACCTCGTCGTCGCCCTGGCCGCCGAACAGCGTGTCGTTGCCGACGCCGCCGTCGATGAAGTCGTCGCCCTGGTTGCCGAAGATGAGATCGTTGCCGCCCTGGCCGAACATGATGTCGTACCCGCCCATGCCGTAGGCGGTGTCGTCGCCCTCACCGGTGAAGAAGCGCTCGCGCGGGGCGTCGCTGCCGGTGAGGGTCTCGGTATCGTTCGTCCCGGTGACCGGCATCGCGCCCGCATCGAGCGCGAGGCCCGGCGGGATGACCGGCGGGCCGCCCATGACCTTCTCCAGCTTGGCGGCATCCGGGTTGCCGAGGTCCAGGCTGAAGCCCGTGTCCGTCCCGCTCGGCGTCGTCTCCAGGACGACGCCCGTATTCTGGTTGCTCGATCCGATTTCCATGCTCGTCTCTCTCGTGTGCTGAACGCCGGCCGCCGGGCGACCGACCTCGTTTCAGGCGGCGGGGCGCAGGTCAGCCCCGCCGGGTCGCGTCGTCGCGTCAGGCGTTCTCGGCCATGGCGCGCAGGTCGTCGGCGGAGTACATCGTGCCGGCGAAGTTGAAGGCCTCGACGTTGGAGACGAGGTCGGAGCCGTCGCCGGTCCCGTCGTCGTCGCGCTGCGTCACGCGGATCGCATCGCCCTCGATGAGGATGCGGTACTGCGCGATGTCGAGGCCGAACTGGGCGATGTCGATGCCCTCGCCGCCGTCGATCACGTCGTCGCCGCGATCGCCGACCAGCGTGTCGTCACCGAGGTCACCGTTGAGCATGTCGTTGCCCTGCCCGCCGAACAGGGTGTCCATGCCCTGTCCGCCGTTGACCACGTCGTCACCCTGGCCCGCACGCACGACGTCGTCGCCCTGCCCGGCCGAGACGGTGTTCGCGCCCGCGTCACCATCCAGCGTATCGGAGGTCGGCGCGCTCGCGTTCATGGCGTAGGCCCGCAGGTTCTCGACCGAGATGGTCGCGTTGCCGAACTGGAAGCTCTCCACCCCGCTCACGAGATCCGATCCGTCCGCACCACCGTTCTTGTGCGTCACGCGGATCTGGTCGCCCTCGATGGTGATGTCGTACTGCGACAGGTCGCCGGAGAACCGGGCCGCGTCGAAGCCTTCGCCGCCGTCGATCACGTCGTCGCCCTTGTCGCCCGAGAGGACGTCGTCGCCGGCATCGCCGAACAGCATGTCATTGCCCTGGCCGCCGTAGACCATGTCGTTGCCCTGGCCGCCGTGGACGTTGTCGTCGCCCTGGCCGCCGAAGACGTCGTCGTCACCAGCCCCGCCCGTCACCACGTCGTTGCCGAGATCGCCGAAGACCTGGTCGAACCCGTCACCGCCATGGACCTGGTCGGCGCCCTGGCCGCCGTGGACCGAGTCGTTGCCCGCGTCACCATGGAGCACGTCGTCGCCCAGGTTGCCGAGCAGCTCGTCGTATCCGATGCCGCCGAAGATGGTGTCGTTGCCGTCGTCGCCGAAGAGTCGATCGAAGCCGGAATTGCCGTAGACGACGTCGTTGCCCTGGCCGCCGAGGATCGCATCCGCACCGCCCATGCCGACGAGGTTGTCGTCGCCCTGGTTGCCGTAGATCGTGTTCACGGCGTCGGTTCCGGTGATGGCGTCGTTGCCGCCGAGCCCGAAGACCGCGTCGCGAGCGTCGGACATCAGATACACGTCATCGCCCTCCGTCAGGCGCGCAGGAGCGAGCTCCACGACCTCCGCGAGAGCGGCGGTCAAGGGATTGGCTTCGGGGTCGATCGTCGCCGGGTCGATCACACCGGCCTGGAGAAGCAGCGTGTCGAGCTCCAGCTGGTTGGCGATGGTCGCCTCCTGCACGACGGTGCGGGATCCGTCGGGCGCCACGGAGACGACGGTGGCCTCGACCCGCACATCACCGCCCGGCTCGGACGGCCCGAAGGTCTTCGTGTCGACCTCGAAGGCGCCGTCGCGGCTCGTCATCGTCCCCGTGCCGATGGGCCGGCCCTCGGCCTGCCCGAAGTTCACGTAATGCTCCACGGCCCTGAACGTGTTGCCGTTGTACATGGCCGCGACGTCCGGGTTGGCCTCGAGATACGCCTGCGGATCGAAGCCGATGGAGAGGGCCGACTCACCCGTTACAGGATCGACGGTATCGGCCAGGGTGAGCATCTGCGCATGCGCCTCCAGCAGGCCCTGAGGCTTGCTCAGAAGGTCGAACCGCGCCGGATCGGACGCGATCCAGTTCATGATCGTCGGGATCAGGGGTGCGAACTCCCGTGCCACCGCCTCGTTGGGGAACTGGATCGGCGCGACGACTTGCTCGAGCCCTGTTCCCGGCGCGTTCTGGGTCACGCCCGGGAAGCCCGGCACCGGCACCGCAGGCGGGATCGACTGGATCTCCATGGTCACGCCGGCCTCGGGGTGCATCTTGAACAATGCCGCGAAGGGTGTGCCGCCACTCTCCTCCGGGGCCGAGAAGGTCTCCACGGCGTAGAAGGCGGTGCGATCCGTGTTGATGAACTCCCACAACAGCTGGTCATCCGACTTCGGGGGGATGCGCGGATCGAGAAGGTCGCCGAGCATCGTCGGCTGGAGCAGGAAGTTGCGCACCTCCGCCAGTGCCGGCCCTGTCACGACGGCCTCCCAGGGCCAGCCGCCGACAGGCATCTCGACCGGCTCACCTCCAGGTGTCGTAGGATTGGCGAAGATCGGCGGGTTCTCGCCGAACGGCGTCTTCACCTGGCCGCTCAGGAACACCGCCGCCACGTCGTCCACCCAGCCGTCCAAGTCGCCCTCGGCGAACTCCTCGTCCGTGGTCTGGGCGGGATCGATCCGGGAGGAGGCGAGGCCAGTGAGCAGCGCGTCCGACCCGACGATCTCCATGAGCCTCTTGTCCTCCTTGGGAAGGTAGATGTAGGGGATCAGGCCCTGCGGTCCGTTCTTGACGATCTCGGACTTGAGAATGTCGTCGGGTATATATCCCGATGTAATGACGAGCATGTCGGAGAAGTTGCGCTCGACGTCGAACGTCGATTCCCTCTTCTCGCGATCGTAGCCGTCGATGATCTTGCCGGTGTCGACGCTGTAGAGCACTAGCTCCGGTACGTCGTGAGCGATAGCGAAGTTGTCCAGATCCGGGACGAAGTCCGAGCTAACAGGCTGACCGTCTATCTTCAGTGTCTCTTCGTGGCGGTTGAACATCACCTCCTTACGACCACCCGGAAGATCAACTTTGCCGATGGCGAACTCGTCCGGGATCGGCTTGAACACGTCCATGTAGAAGTTGTTGATCACGTCGTCGAGGCCGATGATCTTCATCAACGAGCCCACGGCGAGGCTCAGGCCGGCGGTCGCGGCCGCTTTCGTGGTCGCGAAGGCCGTCGCCAGGCTGCCGAGCGCGAATTGCGCCTCGTCGGACGCGCCGAGCGCGTCCAGGACCGCGCTCGCAGCGACCACGAAGGCGTCCGGCGTCGGCTTGATCAGGTACTGCGACACGGCATTCATCGTGTTCACGATCTTCCCGGCCTCGCCGCCGAGCTGCTCCGCGAGGGCGCTCAAGCTCGCGTCGAGCAGGCTCGCACCCGTGAGCTGGCCACGCTGCTCCGCGACGTTCAGGTTGAACGCGTCGCGAGCGAAGGAGGCGACATCGCTCAAGCCGTCCGGCAGATTGTCCTCCAGCAGACGGTAGATGTGGTTGCCGACGTCGAAGCCCGAACCTGGCTCGCCGTTGGCGAAATCCTTGAGGGCGTTGGTGAAGTCCGCATTGTCGAACATGCCCTCGAAGAACTGCCGCGCAGGCCCGTCACCCAGCCCGTCGAGGAAGCCGGACACGAACGGGTTCGACTGAATGTCCCTCAGCGTACGCTCGAAAGGATCGACGAGGTCGTTGATCTCAACGCCGAGCAGCGTCTCGGTCACCGCCTGCGGGTCGGCAACACCCAACTTTTGATAGTGCTTGAAGACGTCGTAGGTCGGGCTCTCGAACTCGGCCTTCGTCAGGCCGGGATTGGACAGGCGCTGCGCGATGTCGGGCGGCAGCGTTGAGCCCGGAAGGGCCGGGTCCGGCACGTTCAGCCAGTCCGACGGCACGTCGATCGTGCCGAAGGTCGTGTTGTCGTCGATCACGAGCTGGTCGACGGGCACCTCCTCGCCCGGGGCCAGCACGCCGTCGAGATCGCCGGCACCGGCATTGGCCAGGAAGGTGCTGCCCGGATCGACGATCGAGAGATCGCTCTGGAGGTCCTCACCGAACTTCGGCGTGGCGTCCTTCTCGAAGGTCTGCGGAATGTCGCCCCGCAGGATCCGGCCCACCTCGTCGGGCGTGAAGGTGACCGTACGGCCGGCCATCGCATCCGACTGCGCGATCTGATTGCGGATGTTCTCCAGCTCCGACTGGAGCTGCTCGTCGCTCATGGTGCGCGCATCGGGACCGAGAACCGCCCGCAGCCAGTTCAGGTCCTCCTGCGTGCTGACGAAGTGGTCGAACAGCGAGAGGTGGGACACCTGCTCCAGGCCCGCTCCGGCCTTGGCCTGGGCGGCGGCGTCGATGTTGAAGTAGCCGTTGCCGCCGAAGGGCAGGCGCAGGCGCTCGAGGCCCTCGAAGCTGAGCGTGCCGCCGGATGCGTAGTTGTTGTTGTAGGCGTCGATCGAGCGCTCGCCGTCCGCCACGAGATCGTTGAACTGCGAGACGTCGAAGGAGTCCTGCGAGAGCTGCGCGGACTGCTCGCTGAGCTCGTTCGAGCGCTGCGACGTCGTCGCGTTGAGCTTCTGGTTGTCGATGTTGGAGATCTGGGTCTGCTTCTCGCCGATGGCCGCGGTTATGTCGTTGAGCGCGGCGATCAGCGGGTCGCGCTGCTCGGGCGGCGCGTTGGGCCCGAAATCGTCGAGGATGCGGTTGAGCCGCGCCTGCTCCTGGTTCAGCTCGTCCAGCTGGTCCGTGAGCACCTCGCGCTGACCGTCGAGATTGCCGATGTAGCTGTCGAAGTCGGGTGCGTTCGGGTCGAGCTCGGGCTGGTTCGCGAAGAGATCCGTCGTCTCGGCCGCCTGCTCCTGCAGGAGATCGTCGGACGGGCGGGTATATTCGTACATGTCCTCGCTGACCTGCGCCTGGCGCACCTCGCGCTCGTCGGCGAGCATTTCGGGGATGCGGCCCTCGAGCAGACGCAGCTGCGTGAGCGAATTCTGGACGTTCGTCACGACCTCCTGGACCGTGGGATGCAGCGTTATGATCATGGACGCTCCCATCTTCGAACCGCCGTTGGCGAGGTTCTGGATCTGGTCCAGGGCGATCTGGACCGACTGTGCATCCGCGATGCCGCGCGTCCGCTCCAGCGCCTCGTTGCCGACGTTGAGGATCTCGTTCTCGTACGTCTTGATCAGGTCGACTCCGTTCGCGAGCGCTTGCTGGTAGTCGTCGGCATAGAGAAGATCGAGCTGGCGCGTCGTGCCGTCGGGATTCATGGCGGTCAGCAGCTGATCGAGCGTCGGCAGCGGAATGGCGAGCGGGATGTCGACGCCGCCGGGAAGCTCGGTCGTCTGGACGCCGGTCGGATCCTGGGTCGGGGGAGCCGTCGTCGCGTCGGGCTGCTGCTCGCCGCCGCCCGGGAGCCAGCCCTGCACGCGATTGTAGAGCTCCGCGACGAATTCCGGCGCGAGCGTGACGGCTGCGCCGCCCAGGCCGATGAGGCCCGCACCCCACTGGAATGGCGTTCCCCAGTTCGACGTCGCCGCGGGAGGTGTCGCCGACCCCGCCTGCGAGACGATCTGCGTCGTGTTCAGATATTGCTTGGCGAAGGCGTTGCGGAAGAACTCGACCTTGTCCGCAAGGTTCTGCCCCTTGAAGCCCTGATTCTGCAGCGCTTTGGTAACGTCGTCCTTCAGCTGCGAATCGAACTCCTCGCGACGCCTGCGCTCCTCTTCTTCCGGATCGGGCGGGGGGCCGCCCGTGCCCGAAGCCGCCTGCGAACCCTGGCCGGCCTGAGTGTTGCCCTGCCCGGCCTGCGTATTGCCCATGCCGGTCTGGCCCGACCCCGTGCCGACCGGCGGCTGTCCGGTTCCGGGAATCGGCTGCCCTCTCGGGCCGAGGACGGTCCCCGGCGGAAGGTTGTTCCCGGGATTCTGCCCGGGATTGAGGCCGCCCTGGCCGCCCACGTTGAAGAGCGGCTGGCTCGGATCCCAGATATCGCCGAGCGGATTGAGCTCGAAGCCGCCGTCGATCGGATTGGTGAAGTCGACGGTGATCGGGTCGGAGGGCAGCGACGTGACGTCCTGCTGGGGCGTGGTCGGGACGGGATCGCCGACGATGCGCCTGTTGATGCCCTCGGCGCTCAAGCCGACATATTCGAGAGGCAGGGCGGTCACCAGAGACGGCGTGCTGGGGACGAACCGCTCGAAGAACGCGGACGCGGCCTCTGCCGGGATACCTTCGTACACGCGGAACTGGCCGTCCGCACCCACGGCGACGAGCGCGACCTTGTCCGGGTTCGCCCGATTGTAATCGAAGGCGCGCCTCTGCGCCTCGCCCTGGGTCGCCACGACGACAGGAGCGATCTGGCCGTCCGCCGGCGCGGGCGTCTCGACGACCGGCGCCTCGACGACCGGCGTCTCGGTGACGGGGGGCGCCGTCTCGGCACCGGGATCCCAGATCGTGCCGTTCGGATTGCCGGTGTAGCTCGGATCGCCGATCGGGTTGTCGAAATTGACCGTCGGCGGTGCGGGGGTCGTCGGCGCCGGGATGGACGGCAGCGCCCGATTGATCTCGCGCTGGATATCCTCGGAGACGCCGAAATTGCCCTGGGCGTCACGGCCGAAGATCTGCCGACCGTCGACCCTGATCTCCTCGAGCGTCCCGTCCTGACGGAAGAACGCCTGCGCTCCCGGGATCTGTTCCTGGACGAGGCTCGCAAAAGCGTTCTGCGCCTCCGGCGTACGGAACTCCTCGCTGGCGAACGCGCGCTCCATGTCCGCCCAGGTCGTCGTGACGGTCTCCGCGCCCTTGTTCACGAGGTAGGAGCCGAAGCTCGCGGTACCGACGAGGAGCGCACCGATGAGCTCGCCCGTGCCGACGACGGCATTGCGGGCCCACTCCCACCAAGGAATGTCGCCCGCCAGTTGGAAATCCGGCTGTCCGGAATCGATGCCCAAGCCGCTCGCGTCGGCGGTGCCCACGCCGTTCTGGTTGAAGGGGCCGTAGATGTTGGTGTTGACGGAGTCCATGGCCGATGCCCTCAGCTTGAATTATGCTGAATGCATCTATGTCATGGTTTATGATTACGTCAATGAAAATTGTATACAAAAGGCTTATGGATTACTCCAAAACATATGTCATGCATGAGTATCATCGCATATCGTAGAGCCCAGCACATCCAGCGACAAAGGGCACGCACCAGACCGTCCGAGCAACGAGAACGGGGCGAGACGCGGATCGCAGCTCGTGCGCCCGCCTCTCGCCCCGTCGGGGTCGCTCACGCGACCGGTGACCGCTTCGAAGGTCCGTGCCGTCGATCAGTTCTTCGACTTGTCGACGAGGGCCTTCTCCTTGATCCACGGCATCATGTCGCGCAGCCGCGCGCCGACCTCCTCGATCGGGTGCGCGGCGTTGCGGGCGCGGGTCGCCTTGAAGGAGGTCTGCGCCACCTTGTTCTCGAGCATCCAGTCGCGGGTGAACTTGCCCGACTGGATGTCGTCGAGCACGCGCTTCATCTCGGCCTTCGTCTCGGGCGTGATGATGCGCGGGCCGGTGACGTACTCGCCGTACTCCGCCGTGTTGGAGATCGAGTAGTTCATGTTGGCGATGCCGCCCTCGTAGATGAGGTCGACGATGAGCTTCACCTCGTGCAGGCACTCGAAATAGGCCATCTCCGGCGAGTAGCCCGCCTCGGTCAGCGTCTCGAAGCCCGCGCGGATCAGCTCGACGAGGCCGCCGCAGAGCACGACCTGCTCGCCGAACAGGTCGGTCTCGCACTCCTCGCGGAAGGTCGTCTCGATGATGCCGGCGCGCCCGCCGCCGATGGCGGAGGCGTAGGAGAGGCCGAGATCGTGGGCGTTGCCCGTCGCGTCCTGGGCGATGGCGACCAAGCACGGCACGCCGCCGCCGCGCAGGTACTCGGAGCGCACCGTGTGGCCCGGGCCCTTCGGCGCGACCATGAGCACGTCGAGGTCGGCGCGCGGCGTGATCAGGTTGAAGTGGACGTTCAGCCCGTGCGCGAAGAGGAGCGCGGCGCCCTCCTTCATGTTCGCCTCGAGGTGGTCCTTGTAGATGTCCGCCTGCAGCTCGTCGGGCGTGAGCATCATGACGACGTCGGCCCAGCGCGCGGCATCGGCGACGTTCATCACCTTGAGGCCGGCGGCCTCGGCCTTCTTGGCGGTGGGCGATCCCTCGCGCAGGCCGATCGCGACCTCGCCGACGCCGGAATCCTTCATGTTCAGCGCATGGGCGTGGCCCTGGCTGCCATAGCCGATGACGGCGACCTTCTTGCCCTTGATCAGGTTGATGTCGGCGTCGCGATCGTAATAGACGCGCATGGTCTCGTTTCCCTTCTTGCCGGGGGGCGCGCCCCCTCGTCTCCAGTCCTGCCGGGGCTCGCCCCGCCCGCTTGCGGTTCGTTGCGCGAGCAGCCCGCCTCGCGCAACATCGCTACGCGCTCGGGCTCGCTTGTAGCCGGGATGTCGCCGCGCGCAAGGCCGGGCTGAGCGAAATCGTTTCCCACCCGCGAAATCGGCCGCCCACGCGCGACGCGTCGCCGCTCGCGTGTTATCGAGGGACGCGCGCGAGCGCAATCACGAGATCGGAGGATGCGGCATGGATCGGGACGCGGGTGGAGGGCCGAGCGCTGGCGAGATCGTCGCCTTCTGGCGCGATGCGGGGCCGCAGAAGTGGTTCTCCAAGGACGAGGCGCTCGACGCCGAGATCCGCGAGCGCTTCCTCTCGACCTACGAGGCCGCGGCCGCCGGGCGTCTCGACGAGTGGGAGCTCGAGCCCGAGGGCTCGCTCGCGCTGCTCATCCTGCTCGATCAGTTCCCGCGCAACATGTTCCGCGGCACCAAGGACGTCTACCGCTCCGATCCGCAGGCGGTGCTGCTCGCCGAGCGGGCGATCGAGCGCGGCCACGACAGCGCCTTCGATCCGCCGATGTGTCGCTTCTACTACCTGCCCTTCCAGCACGCCGAGGACCTCGCCGCACAGGACCGCGCGATCGCCCTCAACGAGGCGGCGGGGGACGAGGACGGCGTGAAATGGGCGCGCCACCACAGGGACATCATCGCCCGCTTCGGCCGCTTCCCGCATCGCAACGCGATCCTCGGCCGCGAGACGACGCCCGAGGAGGCGGCGTTTCTCGCCGAAAGCGATTTCCGAGGCTGACGAAGGCGCGGGCTCAGGTCTGGTCGCGCTCGATCCATTTGGGCACGACGGGCGGAACCCACGCGTCGAAGGCGTCGAGCAGCGCGCCCGGCTCGTACGCCGAGAGCAGCATGCCGCGATGGCCCTCGCGCATGAAGCCCTCGGCGACCACGTGGTCGAGGAAGGCCTCGAGCTTGCTCCAGAAGCCCAGCACGTCGAGGACGCCCACGGGCTTCACGTGCGTGCCGAGCTGCGCCCAGGTCCAGATCTCGAAGAGCTCCTCCAGCGTGCCGACGCCGCCCGGCAGCGCGACGAAGCCGTCGGAAAGGTCCGCCATCTTGGCCTTGCGGGTATGCATGCTGTCGACGACGTGGAGCTCGGTGAGCCCCGGATGCGCGATCTCCTTGTCGACGAGCATCTGCGGGATGACCCCCACCACCTCCCCGCCCTTGGCGATGACGGTGTCGGCGATGACGGCCATCAGCCCCACCGACGCCCCGCCGTAGACGAGGCCGATGCCGCGGTCGGCGAGAGTCTCGCCGAGCTTGACCGCCGCCTCGCGGTAGGCGGGATCGCGTCCCGGATTGGAGCCGCAGAAGACGCAGATGCGAGGCATGACGGTCGGTTCCCGGTGGTGGTCGCTGACGGATGCGATGCTCCGTAGCCGGTGGCGGGCGCCCTGTCGAGCACCCGCCGCCGCTCGTCACGGGCTCAGTCGACGTCCTCGACGTCCGCCGTCGTGCCGTAGACGCGCTGCGCCAGCGCCGCTTCCATGAACGGGTCGAGCTCGCCGTCGAGCACGTCGCCGGGGCTCGTCGACTGCACGCCGGTGCGCAGGTCCTTCACCATCTGGTAGGGCTGCAGCACGTAGGAGCGGATCTGGTGGCCCCAGCCGATGTCGCTCTTGGACGCGCTTTCGGCGTTGGCCTTCTCCTCGCGCTTCTTCAGCTCCGCCTCGTAGAGGCGCGCGCGCAGCATGTCCCAGGCCTTGGCCCGGTTCTTGTGCTGCGAGCGCTCCTGCTGGCAGGCCACCACGATCCCCGTGGGGAGGTGGGTGATGCGCACGGCGGAATCCGTCGTGTTGATGTGCTGGCCGCCGGCGCCGGAGGCGCGGTACGTGTCGATGCGGCACTCGCTCTCGTTCACCTGGATGTCGATCTTGTCGTCGACGACCGGGTAGACCCAGACCGAGGCGAAGGACGTGTGGCGGCGGGCCGCAGAATCGTAGGGCGAGATGCGCACCAGGCGATGCACGCCCGATTCGGTCTTGAGCCAGCCGTAGGCGTTGTGGCCCTTGATCGCGAGCGTGGCGCCCTTGATCCCGGCCTCCTCGCCCTCGGAGATCTCGAGCACCTCGACCTTGAAGCCATGGCGATCCGCCCATCGCGCGTACATGCGCTGGAGCATCTGCGCCCAATCCTGGCTCTCGGTGCCGCCGGCGCCGGAATGGACCTCGAGATAGGTGTCGTTCGAGTCCGCCTCGCCGGAGAGCAGCGTCTCGACCTGGCGGCGCTGCGCCTCCGCCTCGATGTTGCGGATGACCGCCTCGCCCTCCTGGATCGTCGCGTCGTCGCCCTCGGCGTCGCCGAGCTCGATGAGCGTGATCGCGTCGTCGAGCTCCTGCTCGAGACGGCGGATGGCGGCGATGCTGTCCTCGAGCGAGGTTCGCTCGCGCATCACCTTCTGCGCGGCGTCGGGGTCGTTCCAGAGGTCGGGGTTCTCGGAGAGCGCGTTCAGCTCCGCGAGGCGGCGTTCTGCGGTATCCCAGTCAAAGATGCCTCCTCAGCAGCCCTATGGACTGCTTGGCGGTCTCGACCAGCGATTCGATCTCGGCGCGCATGGGCTCGAAGCTCGTTCGGTGGTGGGGTGAAACGGATGCGCGGCCCAAAGGCCGCGCCGCACGGTGATACAGGGATCGGGCGGGGGGTGTAAACCCGCTCCTCAGGCGAGGAGCTTGCGCACCGCGTCCTTCCAGCCGGCGAGCTTGCGCTCGCGCTCGCCCGCCGACATCGAGGGCTCGAAGCGCCGCTCCAGCCGCCAGCGATCGGCGAACTGCTCGGGCGGCGGATAGAAGCCGACGTCCATCCCGGCGAGATAGGCCGAGCCGAGCGCGGTGGTCTCCTTCACCTCGGGCCGGTCCACCGGCGCGGCGAGGAGATCGGCCAAGCGCTGCATGGTCCAGTCGGAGGCGACCATGCCGCCGTCGACGCGCAGCACCGTCTCGCCGTCCTTGGGGGCGTGCGCCGCCCAGTCCGCCTGCATGGCTTCGAGCAGGTCCGCCGTCTGGTAGCAGACGCTCTCCAGCGCGGCGCGGGCGAGCTCGCGCGGGCCGGTGTTGCGGGTGAGCCCGAAGAGCGCGCCGCGCACGTCCGGGTTCCAGTGCGGGGCGCCGAGCCCGACGAAGGCGGGCACGAGATAGACGTCCTGCGTCGGGTCCGCCCCCTCCGCCATCGTGCCGCTCTGCGAGGCCTCCTCGATGATGCCGATCCCGTCGCGCAGCCATTGCACGGCGGCGCCGGCGACGAAGATCGAGCCTTCCAGCGCGTAGGTCGTCTTGCCGTTCAGGCGATAGGCGATCGTCGTGAGCAGCTTCGACTTCGAGGCGATGGGCGTCTCGCCGGTGTTGAGCACGGCGAAGCAGCCGGTGCCGTAGGTCGACTTCACCATGCCCGGCGTGAAGCAGGCCTGCCCGATCGTCGCGCCCTGCTGGTCGCCGGCGACGCCGCGGATCTTGATCGGCGCG
This sequence comes from Salinarimonas ramus, assembly GCF_014645695.1. Taxonomy (GTDB): domain Bacteria; phylum Pseudomonadota; class Alphaproteobacteria; order Rhizobiales; family Beijerinckiaceae; genus Salinarimonas; species Salinarimonas ramus. The sequence goes on from NZ_BMMF01000001.1 coordinate 238,950, forward strand.
CCGAACAGCTCCGCCTGGGTCTCGCCGAAATCGCCGGCGGAATCGCGCACTTCCGGGAGCATCCGCGGCGGCACGCCGAAGAGGGCGCACAGGTCCTCGTCCCAGCGATTGGCGTGGATGTCGTAGAGCAGCGTGCGCGCGGCATTGGTGGCGTCGGTGACGTGCAGGCCGCCGGTGAGGCGCCAGAGCAGGTAGGTGTCCACCGTCCCGAAGGCGAGCTCGCCGCGCTCGGCGCGGGCGCGCGCGCCCTTCACCTGGTCGAGCATCCAGCCGATCTTGGAGGCGGAGAAATACGGGTCGAGCAGAAGGCCGGTCTTGGCGGTGATCGCCGCCTCGTGCCCCTCCCCCTTCAGCTTGGAGCAGAAGGCGGCGGTGCGCCGGTCCTGCCAGACGATGGCGCGGTGGATCGGCTCGCCGGTGCGGCGGTCCCAGACGAGCGCGGTCTCGCGCTGGTTGGTGATGCCGATGGCGGCGATGTCGCCCGGCCCGACGCCCTTCTCCTTCATCGCCCGGCGCACGGTGGCGACGCTCGTCTCCCACAGGTCGTCGGGCTCGTGCTCCACCCAGCCCGAGGCCGGGTAGTGCTGGGCGAATTCCTGCTGCGCGATGCCGGCGACGTGCATGTGGTCGTCGAACAGGATGGCGCGGGTCGAGGTCGTGCCTTGGTCGATGGCGAGGGTGTAGCGGGCCACGGGCGTCCTCCGGGTTCGTTTCCTGCGACCCGCCCATGCATGCGTGCGGGTTCGTATTTGTTCGCTGCCGTTCGCCGCGAACATACGCCCCCAGGCCGGACGAGGCTAGCCCCCTGTGTTCCGGCGATCCGAATGCCTTCAGCCGAGGAGATCCCCGGTCTCGCAGATGCGCACGCCCGCGCGCTCGAGATCGGCCAATGCCTTCGCCAGCGAGCCGTTCGTGTCGATGGCGCGGCAGGCGTCGAGGACGACGTAGGTGTCGAAGCCCTCCGCCTGGGCGTCGAGGGCGGTCCAGGCGACGCAGAAATCGGTGGCGAGGCCCGCGCAGAAGACGCGCCGCAGCCCCCGCTCGCGCAGATAGCCGGCGAGCCCCGTATGGGTATGCCGGTCGGCCTCGCGGAAGGCGGAATAGGAATCGACGTCCTTGTTGAACCCCTTGCGCACGACCATCTCCGCGCCGACGGCGCATTCGAGCCCGCGCGTGATCTCCGCGCCGCGGGTGCCCTGCACGCAATGGTCCGGCCACAGCACCTGCGGGCCGTAGGGCATCTCGATCGTCTCGAACGGAGCCTTGCCCGTGTGGCTCGAGGCGAAGGAGGAATGGTGGGGCGGGTGCCAGTCCTGGGTCAGGACGAGGTGGCCGTGGTGCGATGCGAAGCGCCGGGCGAGCGCGTTGATCGGGGCGACGACCGCGTCGCCGTCGGGCACCGCGAGAGCGCCGCCGGGCAGGAAGTCGTATTGCACGTCGATCGCGAGGAGCACGTCCTCCCCGCCGAGCGTCAGGTCCATCGGGCGCTCCCTCACTCTTGTCGTTGTGCGAGAGGGCGCGCGCGGCGGGATGCGCCGCGCGCGCCGATGCCGGAACGCGAAGGACGCGTCAGTTCGGCAGCTGGGCGTCGATGCCCTGGACGTAGAAGTTCATGCCGAGGATCTGCGCGTCCGAGAGGACGCCGTCGCCCTCGCACGGCACCTCGGAGCCGTCCTGCGCGAAGACCGGGCAGGTGAACGGATGCAGCTCGCCGGAGGCGATGGCCGCCTCGGTGGCCTCTGCCTGGGTCTTCACCTCGTCGGGCATGTTCTTGTAGTCGGACATGTGCACCATGTCGGTGTCGATGCCGCCCCACACGTCCGTCGATTCCCAGGTGCCGTCGAGCACCATGCCGACGCGCTCGACGTAATAGTCGTTCCAGTTGTCGACGATGGCGGTGAGCTGCGCCTCGGGGGCGAAGCGCTCCATGTCGGAGGCCTGGCCGAAGCCGAGCGCGCCGCGATCGGCGGCGGCCTGGAGCGGCGCCGGGCTGTCGGTGTGCTGGGTGATGACGTCGACGCCCTGGTCGAGCAGCGCGGTGGCGGCATCGGCCTCGCGCGCGGGATCGTACCAGGAATTCACCCACACGACGCGAAGCTCGATGTCCGGGTTGATCGACTGCGCGCCGAGCATGAAGGCGTTGATGCCGGCGATGACCTCCGGGATCGGGAAGGCGCCGACATAGCCGATGACGCCCGTCTCCGACATCTCGGCGGCGATCTGGCCGATGATGTAGCGGCCCTCGTGGAACTTCGCCGCGTAGGTCGCGACGTTGTCAGCGCGCTTGTAGCCGGTGGCGTGCTCGAACTTCACGTCCGGATAGCGCTCGGCGACGGCGAGCGTCGGCTCCATGAAGCCGAAGGACGTCGTGAAGATGATGTCGTGGCCCGTGCGGGCGAGCTGCTCGATGGCGCGCTCGGCGTCCGACTCGGGCACGCTCTCGACGAAGGTCGTCTCGACCCGGTCGCCGAAGGCGGCCTCGACGGCCTGGCGGCCCTGGTCGTGCTGGTAGGACCAGCCGTGGTCGCCCACCGGGCCCACGTAGATGAAGCCGACCCTGGCCGTGTCCTGCTGCGCGAGCGCACCCGTCGCGCCGAAAGCGAGCGCCGCGAGAGCGGCGATCAGCGAAGTCCCTGTCTTCATGACGACCTCTTGTTCTGGGGGTACTCGAACTTTGGCATTCATCCCGCGCCCACGCAACGACGCGGTTGCGCGCCGGCCGACCCTACCGCGCGATCTCCACCGCCGCGGCGACGAGAGCGGCATTGCCCGACGCGGGCGTCCCGTCCGGGAGGACGAGCACGTCCTCCAGACCGATGCGAAGATCGTGCCCAGCGCGCCGGGCCGCCGCGAGAACGGGCCAGAAACCGGTGTCGAGCCCGTGCGAGAGCACCGGCCCGGCATGGCCGCCCTCGTCGAGCTCCGCCATCACGCCCTCGAAGGCGCCGAGCGCCGCGTCCTCGCCTTGCTCGTTGATCTCGACGAGCACGCGCAGCACACGGTCCGCCCACGGCTCGTGCAGGAATCGCGCGACGTCCCCGCGCGACCAGAGGCCTGCCTCGATGCCGATGCCCATCTCGAGGGCGATTGCCGCGATTTCGGGCGCATCCGCCTCGACGAGGTTGATGGAGACATAGTCCGGCAGCACCCGCCATCCGCGCATCGCCGCGCGCCGCGCAGCGCCGCCGGGGGCGATCCACTGCCCCGTCGAGACGCCGACGGGCACGCCCGGGCAGGCGGCGCGGATCGCCTCGAGGGCGGCGGCGATCGTCTCCGCGTCGAGGCTCTCCGCCCCAGACGCGTCCCGCGGATGCACGTGCAGCGCCCCGGCGCCGGCGGCCACAGCCGCGGCGGCGTCCGCGGCGAGCTCGTCGGGCGTCAGCGGGATCGCGGGATGCGCCGCGCGGGCGCGGGCGCCGTTGAGGGCGGCTTGGAGGAGCATCGGTCGTCTCCCGTCGTCTGTGCTCTACCTGTCCGGCACGAACGGCGTCCCCAGCGAGCCCGGCGCGCCGACCGCGCGGCCGCGCCGGATCGAGAGGAGCACCAGCGCGAGGATCGTCGCGATATAGGGGGCGGCGGCGAGGAGCTGCGAGGGCAGGCCCACCTGCGCCGCCTGGGCGTGGAGCTGGAGCACGGTCGCCGCGCCGAAGACGAGCGCCCCGACGAGCGCCCAGGTCGGCCGCCAGGCGGCGAAGACGACGAGCGCCACCGCGATCCAGCCGCGTCCGGCGGTCATGTTGGGCGCCCAGAAGCGGGTGTAGACGAGGGAGAGGTAGGCCCCCGCGAGCCCGGCGCAGATGCCGCCGAAGATCACCGCCATCACGCGCATCTTCAGGACCGGCAGGCCGAGCGCATGGGCGGAGGCGTGGTTCTCGCCGATGGAGCGCAGGCGCAGGCCCGCGCGGGTGCGCGCGAGGAAATAGGCCGTGCCGACGACGAGCCCGAAGGCGACGTAGACGAACGGATCCTGCGAGAACAGCGCGTGCCCGACGAGGGGGATGTCCGAGAGGATCGGGATCGGCCATTCCTCGATGCGCGGGCGCGTCTGACCGACGAAGGGCGCGCCGATGAGGCCTGACAGGCCGAGCCCGAAGATCGTCAGCGCGAGGCCGGCGCCCACCTGGTTCGCGGCCAGGCCGAGCACGGCCAGCGCGAACAGAGCCGCCATCAGCCCGCCCGCGACCATGCCCATCACGATGCCGATGAGCGTCGAATCGAAGGTGAAGGCGGCAGCGAAGGCGCAGACGGCGCCCATCGCCATCATGCCCTCGACGCCCAGGTTGAGCACGCCCGCACGCTCGGCCACGAGCTCGCCGATGGCCGCGATGAGGAGCGGCGTCGAGGCCGTGACGATGGTGAAGAGGATCGCCTCGAAGGTCGTCATGCTTTCGCCCCCACCCGGCGCACGAGCCGCACGCGATAGCTCACGAGCGCGTCCGCCCCGAGCACGAAGAGCAGGACGAGGCCCTGGAAGGCGACCGTCAGGTCGAAGGGCAGGCGCAGCAGGATCTGCGCGTTCTCGCCGCCGATGAAGGTGAGCGCCAGCACGAGCCCCGCGGCGAGGATGCCGAACGGGTTGAGCCGGCCGAGGAAGGCCACCGTGATCGCCGTGAAGCCGTAGCCCGGGGAGATGTCCGGTATGACGCGCCCGATCTGGCCCGACACCTCGGCGATCCCGGCAAGCCCGGCGAGGCCCCCCGAGATCAGGAAGACGATAAAGGTCGTGCGCTTGGCGTCGAAGCCCGCGAAGCGCGCGGCGCGCGGAGCGTCGCCCGTGAGCTTCAGCCGGTAGCCGAAGAGCGTGCGCCCGAGCACGATCGCGGTGACGAGGACGGCGATCACCGCCAGGATCACGCCGACATGGACGCGGTCGAGCCCCGGGATCTCGGGCAGGCGCGCGGCGCTCTCGAAGACGACGGATTGCGGGAAGTTGAAGCCCGCCGGGTCGCGCCACGGCCCGCGGGCGAGCCAGTCGAGGAAGAGCTCGGCGATATAGACGAGGAAGAGCGAGGTGAGGATCTCGCTGACCCCGAAGCGCACCTTCAGGAAGGCGGGGATGGCGCCCCAGGCCGCGCCGCCGAGGATCCCGGCGATCATCATGGCGGGCAGGAGCCAGGGCCCGGGATCCGAGCCGTGGGTCGCGAGCGCGAGCGCCGCGCCGGCGACGCCGCCCATGATGAACTGGCCCTCGGCGCCGATATTCCACAGGCCCGCGCGGAAGCAGTAGGACAGCCCGATGGCGATGAGGATCAGCGGCGTCGCCTTGACCAGCATCGCCCGCAGCGACCAGGGGTCGGTCAGCGGCTGGAGGACGTAGACCTCGAAGGCCGAGACCGGCGAGCGGCCCATCAGCGCCACCACGAGGCCGGCCACGAGGAAGGCGACGACGAGGGCGGCGAGCGGCGCGAGCGCGCGTGCGACCGGCGACGGATCGGGGCGTGGGAGCAATTCGAGGCGCATCAGGCGGGCTCCCGCGCCAGCACGGCGTCCGCTTCCGCGTGCGCGCCGATCATCTCGAGCCCGATCGCCTCGCGCGTCCACTCGGCGGCGGGGCGCAGCGGCGAGAGCGCGCCCTCCGAGATCACCGCCATCCGGTCGGCGATCTCGAAGAGCTCGTCGAGGTCCTGGCTGATCACGAGGACGGCGGCGCCCTTTGCGGCGAGATCGACGAGCGCCTGGCGGATGAGCCGGGCGGCACCGGCGTCCACGCCCCACGTGGGCTGATCGACCACGAGGAGCTTCGGGCCGCGCAGGATCTCGCGGCCGACGACGAATTTCTGCAGGTTTCCGCCCGACAGCTTGCGCGCGGCGGGATCGTCCGAGGGCGTGCGCACGTCGAAATGACCCACGACGGAGCGCGCGATCTTGGCGGCTTCCGAGAAGGCGACGAAGCCCGCGCGCACGAGCCCGCTCGTCGCGTGGTGGGAGAGGACCGTGTTGTCCGACAGGCCGTGGCCCGGCGCGGCGGCATGGCCGAGGCGTTCCTCCGGCACGAAGGCCGCGCCGATCCGCCGGCGCGCATCGATGCCGAGGCGTCCGGCGCCGGTGCCCGCGATGACGACGTCGCCCGCGTTCGGCGAAAGCCGCTCGCCCGACAGCGCGGCGAACAGCTCGCTCTGGCCGTTGCCGGCGACGCCTGCGATGCCGACGACCTCGCCGGCGCGAACCGAGAGCGCGACGTCCCGCAGGTGCTTGCCGTGGAGCGCCTCGGGGGGCAGCGACAGGCTCTCGACCCGCAAGACCTCGTCGCTCAGGCCCTTGGAGAGGTGCGCGCGCACCGCGCCCACCTCGCTGCCCACCATCATCGCAGCGATCTCGCGGGCGCTCTTCGCCCGGGGGTCGAGGGTCGCCACGACCTTGCCGCCCCGCAGGATGGTGGCCGAGCGGCACAGCCGGCGCACCTCCTCGAGCTTGTGCGAGATGTAGAGGATCGCGGTCCCCTCCGCCGAGAGCCGCGTCAGCGTTTCGAACAGCCGCTCGCTCTCCTGGGGCGTGAGGACCGAGGTCGGCTCGTCGAGCACGATGAGGCGGGGCTTCTGCAGGAGGCAGCGCACGATCTCGATGCGCTGGCGCTCGCCCGCGGACAAGGTCCAGACCGACCGGTCCGGCTCCAGCGCGAGGCCGTAGCCGCGGGAGACCTCCGCCAGCTCCTCGCGTACGGTCTCGAACGACCGCTCGGGCAGCGCGACGGCGACGTTCTCGGCGACCGTCATCTCCTCGAAGAGCGAGAAGTGCTGGAACACCATGCCGATGCCGAGCGCCCGCGCCGCCACCGGCGAGGCGATCGTCACCGGGCGCCCCTCCCACAGGATCTCGCCCGCGGTGGGCTCGATGACGCCGTAGAGGATCTTGACCAGCGTCGACTTGCCCGCGCCGTTCTCGCCGAGCAACGCGTGGATCTCGCCCGGCGCGAGCGTCAGGTCGATCGAATCGTTGGCGAGGAGGTCCCCGTAGCGCTTGGAGACGCCGCGCAGGGAAACCAGCGCGGACGCCTCGTCGGCGGGCGGGACGGATGCGGGAGGGAGGTCGGCCAAGGCGGTCGCTGCAATCAAGGGGTGAGAACGGTCACGCCTGTAGTCTTACGACCTTCCAGCGCGCGATGCACGTCCCCAATGTCGGCGAGTTTCGCGCGGGCGTTGATTGGGATCTCGACGGCACCGCTGCGCACCACCTCGAACAGGTCGTTTGCCGTCGCAACGAGATCGTCGCGCTTTGCGACGTAGGTGAACAATGTCGGGCGCGTGGCGAAGAGCGAGCCCTTCTGCGCGAGGAGGCCGATGTCGAAGGCCTCGACCTTGCCCGACGCCGAGCCGTAGCTCGCGAACATGCCGAGCGGGGCGAGGCAATCGAGAGAACCCGGGAACGTCGCCTTCCCCACGCCGTCATAGACGACCTGGCACTTGGCGCCGTTGGTGATCTCGCCGACCCGCGCCGCGAAATCCTCCTTGCCGTACTCGATGACGTGGTCGCAGCCCTTGGAGCGGGCGAGCTCGCCCTTCTCCGGCGAGCCCACCGTGCCGATGACGGTGGCCCCGAGATGCTTCGCCCATTGCACCAGGATGAGCCCGACGCCGCCCGCGGCGGCGTGGACGAGGACGGTGTCGCCCGCCTTCACGCGGTAGGTGCGCCGCAGCAGGTACTGCGCGGTCATGCCCTTGAGCATCATGCCCGCCGCCTGCTCGTCGGACACGCCCTCGGGGATCTTGACCAGGCGGTCGGCGTCGATCAGGCGCACCTCGGCATAGGCGCCGAGCCCCGCCGCGTAGGCGACCCGGTCGCCCGGCGCGACGTCGCTCACGCCCTCGCCCACCGCCTCGACCACGCCCGCGCCTTCGTTGCCGGGCGTGAACGGCAGCGGAGCGGGATACGCGCCGGTGCGGAAATAGACGTCGATGAAGTTGACGCCGATCGCCGTGTGGCGCACCCGCGCCTGGCCCGGCCCGGGCGCGCCGACCTCCACGTCCTCGTAGGACATCACCTCGGGCCCGCCGACGGCATGGATTCGAATCGCCTTGGTCATCGCTCGTTACTCCTCGATCGGCGGCCATCATAGAAAGCGCCCCGCCCGCGCGGCAATGCCGAACCCCGCCTTCCCCACGATGCACCGCGCACGAAGGCACGCGTCGTGCCATGATGCGGTGCGCGAGGGGGCGTCGGCGATGCACGGGAACCTGAAGGAGCACGGGAGAGGCCGCTGGCCGGAGGCCTTCACGCCCAAGCTCGTGACCGTCCTGCGCGAGGGCTATGGCGGGCCCGCCCTCGCCCGCGACGCCATCGCCGGGCTCACCGTCGCCATCGTCGCGCTGCCGCTCTCCATGGCCATCGCCATCGCGTCCGGCGCGAGCCCGGAGAGCGGGCTCTACGCCGCGATCGTGGGCGGCGCCATCGTCTCGGCGCTCGGCGGCTCGCGCTACCAGATCGGCGGGCCGGCGGGCGCCTTCATCGTGCTCGTCGCAGCCATCATCGCCCGCCACGGCTTCGACGGCTTCCTGCTCGCGACCATGATCGCGGGGCTGATCCTGATCGCGCTCGGCGCGCTGAGGCTCGGCACCTACATCCGCTACATCCCCCACCCCGTCATCGTCGGCTTCACCGCCGGCATCGCCGCGATCATTTTCGTGAGCCAGCTGAAGGATCTCTTCGGCATCACGCTCGCCGGGCCGGAGCCCGGGCCGGTGCTCGACAAGCTCGCGGCGCTCGGCGCGGCGGCGGGGACGGCGAGCCCGCTCTCCTTCGCGGTGGCTGCGGCGACCATCGCCGTCATCGTCGGCATGAAGCGCCTGAAGCCGACGGCACCGGGCATGCTGATCGCGGTGGCGCTCGCGGCCGCCGCCACGGCAGTGCTTTCGTTGCCGCTCGAGACGATCGGCACCCGCTTCGGCGGCATCCCGAACGGCCTTCCCGCGCCGGCGCTGCCGACCGTCACCTGGGAACGGGTGATCACGGTCCTCCCCGACGCCTTCGCCATCGCGCTCCTCGGCGGCATCGAATCGCTGCTCTCGGCGGTGGTCGCCGACGGCATGAGCGGCCGGCGCCACCGCTCGAACGTGGAGCTCGTGGCGCAGGGGTTCGCGAATATCGGCTCGGCGCTGTTCGGCGGCCTGTGCGTCACGGGCACGATCGCGCGCACGGCGACGAACGTGCGCTCCGGCGCGGCTGGCCCGATCGCCGGCATCCTGCACGCGGCCTTCCTGCTCGGCTTCATGCTGATCGCCGCCCCGCTCGCCTCCTACGTGCCGCTGGCAGCGCTCGCGGGCGTCCTCGCCCTCGTCGCCTGGAACATGGCGGAGAAGCACGAATTCGCCGCCATCATCCGCCGCTCGCGCTCGGAGGCGGTGGTGCTGCTCGTGACCTTCCTCGTCGTCGTCTTCCGGGACCTGACGGAGGGCATCCTCGTCGGCGTCGTGCTCGGCGCCTTCGTCTTCATGCACCGCATGGCGACGATGGTCGGCGTCGAGGGCGCCGAGCCCGCTGGCGGAGCGAGCCCCGACGAGAGCGAAACCGCGAGCGGGCGCGACGTGATGGTCTACCGCTTCACGGGCCCGCTCTTCTTCGCCGCCTCTTCCACGGTGGCTGCGACCCTCGAGCGGATCGGGCGCTTCCCGCCCTTCGTCGTCCTCGACCTCTCCGCCGTTCCGTTGGCCGATTCCTCCGCGATCCAGGGGCTCGCGAGCTTCGTCGCGCGGGTGCGGATGTCGGGGGCGAGCGTCGTCGTCGCGGGCGCGCGGCCGGACCTGCGTCGCTTCCTCGCCCGCGCCGGCCTCAAGCCGCCGATCGTGCGCTACGCCGCCGACGTCGCGGCCGCGCGCGCCTATGCCGAGCGGGCGCTCGCGGGGGAGCCGAGGACGGATGCCGGCGGCGAGGAAGACGCCGACGAGGGCGGCTCGCGCAGGGGCGCGTAGCCGATCATCTCGGCGGCGCGCTCCGCCGCCTCCGCGAAGGGCTGGAGCACGAGGTCCGCGCCCGCGTGCATGAGCGCGCGCGCGTCGTTGGTGTCGTGGCTGCGCACGGCGATCCGCCCCTCGAATCCCGCCTCCCGCAGAGCGTGCATGACGACGAGCCGGCTGTCGCCGTGGACCACGCTCGGCCCCGCGGGCGGCGGGGTCGCGATGACGGCCCAGCGCGCGCCCGTCAGCGGCAGGCTCGCGGGGAACTCGGCGTCGAGCGCATCCCCGAACAGGCCGTCGTGACCGCGCTTGCGCCAGCGCTCGAGCGCTTCCGGGTCGAAGTCGACGCCGAGCATGGCGACGTCGTGGGCGGCGAGCACCTTGGCGATCTCGCGGCCGTAACGGCCCACGCCGAAGATCAGCACCTCGTAGCGCGCGCTCGCCGGCAGCGCCTGCTCGCGCTCGCGGAACGGGTCGCGCCGCTCCGCCCAGCCGACGAAGGGCTCGCACCAGGCGTAGAGGCGGTGCGAGTAGAGGATCATGTAGGTGGAGAGCGTGATCGTGAGCAGCCCCACGAGGGTGACGAGGCCGATCGCTTCGCCCGGCGCATGGCCGAGCGTCACGCCCATGGCCATGAAGATGAGCGAGAATTCCGAGATCTGCGCCACCGTGAGGCCGGCGAGGAAGCCCGTGCGCTTGCGGTAGCCGAGCGCGGCCATGATGATCATGACGATGAGCGGGTTGCCGACGAGCACGAAGGCGGCGAGCACCAGCGCCGGCAGCACCTGGTCGCCCAGCGTGTCGATCCCCAGCCCCGCACCGAGGCCGACGAAGAAGAACAGGAGCAGGAAGTCGCGCAGGCTCGACAGCCGTGACGCGATCGCCTCCCGGAACGAGGTCGAGGCGAGGGAGACGCCGGCGAGAAGGCCGCCGAGCTCCTTGCCCAGCCCGATGAGATCGCACAAGGCGGCGAACATCACCGCCCAGGCGAGGGCGAAGGTGACCATCAGCTCCGGCGTGCGCGAGATGGCGCGCACCAGCCGCTCGGCCCCGTAGCGCACGAAGACGAGGACGGCGCCGACGAGCGCGAAGCCCGCCGCGAAGGTGCCGACGAGCCCCAGGCCGAGACCGCCCTTGGCGCCCGCGCCGACGCCGAAGGTCGAGAGCACGATCATCGCGACGACGACGACGATGTCCTGCACGATGAGGAAGCCGATGGCGATGCGCCCATGCAGGGCGTCCACCTCCCTCTTGTCCGAGAGCAGCTTCACGATGATGATCGTGGACGAGAAGGTCAGCGCCACGGCTACGTACAGGCTCGTCAGCGCGTCGAGGCCGAGCGCGAGGCAGATCAGGTAGCCGACGCCCGCGGTGAAGGCGACCTGGCCGAGGCCCGTCGCCAGCGCCACGGCGCCGAGGGAGCGCACGACGGCGAGGTCGAGCTTGAGCCCGACGAGGAAGAGCAGCACCGCGATGCCGATCTCCGCGAGGAGATCGACGTGCGCGCTCGTCTGGATGACGCCCAGCACGTCCGGCCCGGCGAGGATGCCGGTGGCGATGAAGGCGACGATGAGCGGCTGCTTCAGGACGAGCCCGACGATGCCCGCCGCGGCGGCGAGCGCGAGCAGCGCGGCGACTTCGTGGAAGATTTCGGCGTCCGGCATCGGGGGCTGTCGGACCTCGCGTCGGGTCGATGGGATGCGCGAACGCTAGCGCGAGCCGTGCGCGCTCGAAACCTCGGAGGTTCCCCGTGAGGGCTCGCCCTCACGGGCGCGGCTTGCGGTTCAGGAGCGCGAAGACCGGCGCGGCGCCCGCCATCACCAGCACGATGCGGATGATGTGATGGGCCGCGACGAAGGCGACCTCCGTCTGCACCGCGATGGCGACGAGGCTCATCTCGGCGAGGCCGCCCGGCGAATAGGCGAGGATGAGCGGCACGGTGCCGATCCCCATGATCCGGCCCACCACGCTCGCGAAGGCGACGGTGAGCGCGAGCAGGATCACCGTGGAGCCCACGGAGAGCGCGAGGATGCGCAGGATCTCGCGCGGCGGGGTGCCGAGGAAGCGCGCGCCGATGGTGACGCCCAGGACGACCTGCGCCGCCGAGACGATCTCCACCGGCGGGTGGAAGTCGCTCACGCCCGTGACGTGGACGCCGGCGCTGACCAGCATGGGGCCGAGCAGCACCTTCGCGGGAAGCCGCAGGACGTGGCCGAGGAAGGCGCCGGCGAGGCCGCACACGAGGATCCACGCCTCCGCCGAGAGCGGCGCGTCGAACATGGACGGGCCCGCCGCCGGTCGTGCGCCGAGCGAGACGCCCTCGACCCATTGGATGACGAAGGGCAGCGTCATGACGACGAGGAGGATGCGCGCGGAATGGATGAGCGCGATGGTGCGCCCGTCGCCGCCCTTCGCCTCGCCGACGATCACCATCTCGACGAGCCCGCCCGGCATGCCGGAGAAGTACGCCGTGACGGGGTCGAACTTCGCCACCTTGCGGAAATAGACCACGACGACGAGCCCCGACACCGCCACGAAGGCGGCGAGCCCGACGACGGCGACGAGCCATTCGCCGAGCCGCCCCAGGACGTCGGGCGTGAAGGCGGCACCCAGCAGCACGCCGATGACGGCGCTCATGGGCGGGCGCACGACGGACGGCGCGGCGATGGGCGCGCTCAGGAGGGCGGCGACGGTGCACACCGTCATCGGCCCCAGCATCCAGGGCAGCGGCGTGCCGGCGCTGTAGAAGAGCCAGCCGCCGAGCGTGCCGAGCACGAGGGCCGCGAGGAAGCGCGCATAGGGGAAGCGGGAGGGCGCCATCTTCGCGAATCCGTCGCGAAGCTCGGCCAAGAAGCTACCCGCCCAGCTACCCACCCGTGATCCCTCCCCGTCTCGTCTGCTCACCGCCTTCGTGGTCTATCGCGTGCGGCGGGGAAAGCCATGGGAGGGAACGCGAGACGAGATCGGCATGCGCCGCGCGCATGGCGCCAGGGGGGTCAGCGCCCCTCGCGCTCCGCAAGCCAGGCGGCGACGATGCGGCGCTCGTCGGGGGTCATCTCGGTGATGTTGTTGGGCGGCATCGCGTCGGTCAGCACGGATTGCGCGCGGATCGCGCTCGCGTGGCGCAGGATGTCGTCGGGGCTCTCGAAGCGGATGCCTTTGGGCGCCGAGGCGAGGCCCGGCCAGGCGGGCTCGGTGGCGTGGCACATGGCGCAGCGCCCCTGGACGACGACCATCGCCTCCTGGAAGGCCGCGCTCTGGGCCTCCGGGCGGTCGATGCCGGCGTTCCAATCGACGGTGTCGAAGGTCGGCCGCCCCGCGACGGAGAGGAAGGCCGCCACCGCGAGTGCCGCCGCGGCGCCGCCCCAGGTCCACCACACGTAGCCCTTGCCCGCGTGCATCGTGTTGAAGAAGTGCCGCACGAGCGCGCCCGAGACGATCACCATGGCGACGATCGCCGGCGCGTAGGAGCTGGACCACGCGAGCGGGTAGTGCGTGCCCAGCATCAGGAAGAGCACCGGCAGGGTCAGGTAGTTGTTGTGCAGCGAGCGCTGCTTCGCCTGCTTGCCCAGTGCCGGATCGGGATCGCGCCCCGCCAGCAGGTCGGCGACCACCTTCTTCTGGTTGGGAATGATGACGAAGAAGACCGAGGCGGACATCCAGGTCGCGATCATCGCGCCGGTGTGCAGGAAGGCCGCGCGATCGGAGAAGACCTGCAGGAACAGGACGTTCATCGCGATGATGAAGCCGAACAGCACGGCGCCGAGCGCGACGTCGTTACGGCCGAGCGGCGACTTGCACATCCGGTCGTAGACGATCCACGACAGAGCCAGCGCGCCGATGCCGACCAGCGCCGCCTGCCAGCCGGTGAGCACGAGCTTCGCGGGGTCGACGGTGTAGAGCTCCGCCTGGACGTAGTAGATCCACACGATGAGGAAGAAGCCCGTCAGCCAGGTGGCGTAGCTCTCCCACTTGAACCAGGTCAGCTCGCTCGGCATCTCGGCGGGCGCGACGAGGTATTTCTGCATGCGGTAGAAGCCGCCGCCGTGCACCTGCCAGCTCTCCCCGCCGACGCCCTTCGGCAGGCCGTCGCGCTTCCTCAGCGAGAGATCGAGCGCGATGAAGTAGAAGGACGAGCCGATCCAGGCGACGGCCGTGATGACGTGGATCCAGCGGCCGATCTGGCTCGCCCATTCGGTGGTGACGGCGTCGATCATCGTGTCTGCTGCGCTGCGAAAGAGATCGGTCGAGCCTAGTGTGGCGCGCGCGCGGAGGGAAGTGGGCGTTTTCGCGCGCGACCGACGGGACGGTTAACAAAGGTGTCTTGCCGCGGCCGCGCCACTCGTGTATCGGAGCGTGCATCGAAACCTGACGGATCGGGAGGTGTGCATGGACATGCGCGAGATCATCCTCCCGGCGCTGACCGCGATGGTCGCGATCTCCCCGGATCGCCCTCGTCGCTGAGCCCGCGCCGGATTGCGGACCACGCGTCCGGCCATCATCGCAGCTAGATCCGTTCGACGGCGGTGCGCCCGGCGCCCGCCACCCGTCAGGAGCCGGCCCTTTTCGCGGCCGCGATCGATCCATGTCCCTCCGTTCCGAACGCCGCGGCGACCCGCTGCGCGACATCGCCCGTTTCGTCGGCGGCCATTGGCGCCGGCGCGCGAAGGCGACGCTCCTCATCGTCGGGATGATGATCCTCTCGACGCTCGCCGAGATCGCGGTGCCCTATTATGCCGGGCGCATCATCGACGCCGTCGCCGCCGGGCCGCAGGCGCCGGGCGCCGGGCGCGCGGCGCTGGTCGCGCTCTTGGTGACGATCGGGCTCGGCATCCTTTCCGTGGCCTTTCGCCACAAAGCCTTCCGCGGCCTCGAGCGGCTGACGATCTTCGTGATGAGCGACGTCGCGCAGGAGAGCTTCGCGCGCGTCCAGCGCTTCTCCTCGGACTGGCACGCCAGCAATTTCGCGGGCTCCACGGTCCGCAAGATCACCCGCGGGATCTGGGCGCTCGACACGTTCAGCGACACGGTTCTCGTCGCCCTCCTGCCCTCCGCGGTGGTGCTCGTCGGCACGATCGTGCTCATGAGCACGCAATGGCCGGCCATGGGCGCCGTCGTGCTCGTCGGCGCCATCGCCTACGTCGCCACCGTCGTCGCGATGTCGAGCCGCTGGGTCGCGCCGCGCGCGCGCCTCGCCAACAAGCAGGACACCGCCATGGGCGGTCTCCTGGCGGACGCCATCGGCTGCAATGCCGTGGTGAAGGCCTTCGGCGCGGAGGCCCGCGAGGACGCACGCTTCGCCAAGCTCCTCGACAAGTGGCGGCTGCGCACGCAGGGCGCCTGGCTGCGCTACTCGACCACCTGGAGCACGCAGCTCGCCATCCTCGTCGTCCTGCGCGCCGTGGTGCTCGGCCTCGCGCTCTGGCTCTGGTGGCGCGGTCAGGCGAGCGCCGGCGACATCGCCTACGTGCTCACGGCCTTCCTCGTCGTGAACGGGTACCTGCGCGAAGTGGGCATGCATCTCAACAACTTGCGCCAATCCGTGAACGAGATGGAGGAGCTCGTCGCCATCATGGAGGCGCCCATCGGCGTCCTCGATCGCCCCGACGCGCGGCCGATCGCGATCGCGCGCGGCGAGATCGCCTTCGAGCGCGTGACGTTCCACTACAAGGGGCACGACGCGCCGCTCTTCCGCGATCTCGACGTGCGTATCCGCGCAGGCGAGCGAGTGGGCCTCGTCGGCCGCTCGGGCTCGGGCAAGTCGACCTTCGTCAAGCTGATCCAGCGGCTCCACGACGTCGAGGCGGGGCGCATCGCCATCGACGGGCAGGACGTGGCCGCGGCGACGCAGGCCTCGCTGCGCCAGCAGATCGCCATCGTGCCGCAGGAGCCGATCCTCTTCCACCGCACGCTCGCGGAGAACATCGCCTACGCCAAGCCCGGCGCGCGCATGGAGGAGATCGAGGCGGCGGCGCGGCTCGCCAACGCCCACGACTTCATCACGCGCCTGCCCAAGGGCTACGGCACGCATGTGGGCGAGCGCGGGGTGAAGCTGTCGGGCGGCGAGCGCCAGCGCGTGGCGCTCGCCCGCGCGTTCCTCGCGGACGCGCCGATCCTGATCCTCGACGAGGCGACGTCGAGCCTCGATTCGGAATCGGAGCGGCTGATCCAGGAGGCGATGGAGCGGCTGATGGCGGGGCGCACCGCGATCGTCATCGCCCATCGGCTGTCGACCGTGCGCACCCTCGACCGCATCCTCGTCTTCGACCGCGGGCGGATCGTCGAGGAAGGCCCGCACGCGACGCTGCTCGGGCTGCCGGACGGCGCCTATCGCCGGCTGTTCGAAGCGCAGGCCGAGGATATGGGCCGCGCCGCCTGAGGCGGGCCCGCAGTCACCACAAGGATCGGGGCTGCCTCACGAGCCGCCCCGCTTCGCCTTGCCGCCCTCGCCCACTCGCTCGCCGATCAGCCCGCGCGGGCGCCAGACCAGCATCGCGCACAAAGCGATGCCGATGAGCACCACCTGCAAAGCGGCGCCGCGCGCCTGCTCCGCCTGCGGCGTGAGCTCGCGCAGCAGGTTGCCCGAGAGCGTCCAGACGCCCCAGACCACGAAAGCGCCGAGCACCGCGCCGCGATTGTTGCCGGCCCCGCCGACGATGAGCATCGCCCATAGCTGGAAGGTGAGGATCGGCAGGAAGTCCTCCGCCGCGACGAAGCCGACGAAATGCGCGTAGAGCGCGCCGCCGAGCCCCATCACGGCGCAGCCGATGACGAAGGACTGGAGCCGGAAGACGAAGGCGCGCTTGCCCAGCGACTGCGCAGCCGTCTCGTCCTCGCGGATCGCCCGCAGCACGCGGCCGAAGGGGCTGCGCACGAGCCGCTCCAGGGCGACGTAGACGAGGGCGAGGATGGCGAGGCACAAAGCGAGATAGGCGGCGTTGGCGCCCAGCGTCGTCCCGAAGGTCTCGGTGAAGGGCCGCGGCACGAATTGCAGGCCGAAGGCGCCGCCGGTGAGCCATTGCGCGTTCAAGGCCACGAGCTGGATCGTCATGGCGATGCCGAAAGTGGTGATGGCGAGGTAATCGTGCCGCAGCCGCAGCGCCGCGACCCCGACGACGAGCGCCGCGAGCCCGGACGTGACCATCGCCCCGACCATGCCCACGACGACCGGCAGCCCGAAACCGCCGACTTGGTTCGGATAGTCGGGCGCCGTGAGGATCGCGGAGGTGTAGGCGCCGATGGCGACGAAACCCGCGACGCCGACGTTGAAGAGCCCGGTGAAGCCCCATTGCAGATTCAGCCCGAGCACGATGACGGCGAACACGCTCACGAAGACGAGGAAGAAGGTCGCGTAGGAGAGCACCGGCAGCAGGGCGTCCATCAGGTGCGCTCCCCCAGAAGGCCCTGCGGGCGCACGAGCAGGATCGCGATGATGACGAGGAAGGACACCGCCGCCCGGTATTCCGCGCCGATCAGCGGCACGGCGAGGCTCTCGGCGAGCCCGACGATGAGCCCGCCGAGCACCGCGCCGTAGACGTTCCCGATCCCGCCGAGGATCGCCGCCGCGAAGAGCGGCAGCAGGAGATCGAAACCGAGCTGCGGGCGCAGCTGCACGGTCAGCCCCGCGAGCACGCCCGCGATCGTGGCCAGCACGGCGCCGATGATCCAGGTCGCGCGGATGACGCCGTCGACGTCGACGCCGGCGACACGGGCGAGCTGCGGGTTCAGCGCGGTGGCGCGCATGGCCTTGCCGAGCGTCGTGCGGGTGAGGAAGAGATGCAGCCCCACTACCGTCGCCGCCGCGAGCGCGAGGACGAGGAGTTGATCGGGCGTGATGCGCATGCCGCCGAGCACGTCGCGCGGGACGAGCGGGATCGCGATCTGCAATTCGCGGGAATAATAGGTGGGGATCGGCCCCCAGAGGAATTGCAGCAGGTTTCGGAGCGCCAGCGCCGCGCCGAAGCTCGCGATGACGAGCGTGATCGCCGCGCCGTGGCGAAGCCGCGAGAACAGGAGCTTGTCGAGCACGAGCGCGATGGCGGCGGCGCCGACGCAGGCGACGAGCGCCGCGACGACGAGCTCCCACCCGAACGAGAACGGGGAGAGCGGCACCATCCGCTCCGCCCCGCCGATGGCGAGCAGGATGCCGAGCATCGAGAGTGCGAGATAGGCGCCCCAGGCGAGGAGCTCGCCATGGGCGAAGTTCGCGAAGCGCAGGATGGCGTAGGTCATGGTCAGCCCCACCGCGCCCAGCGACACGACGGAACCGACGACGAGACCATCGGCGATCAGCTGGAGCATCCTCGGCCTCCGGGACCGGCTGCGGAAGGGATCTCGCCCGAACGATCACGCGCGACCCGCTCCCCTCTCCCTCCTGGAGAGGGGCTGGGGGTGTGGGGCGTGCAGGAATGGACACGCCGCTGATGCCGTCCAAGGAGCCCGCGACCACCCATCCGAGAGCCTCCGACGCCCCACACCCCCCACCCCTCTCCACGAGGGAGAGGGGAGACACGCGTGCATGCCACCGACCGACGCGCCATCACGCCCCCTCCCCCGCATGGCGGCCGGAGCGGCCGAGGTAGAGCTCGGCCACCGCAGGATCGTCCATCAGGCTCTGCGCCTCGCCCATCACCCGCTCCTTGCCCTCCACCAGGATCACGCCGCGATCGGCGATGGCGAGGGCCGCCTTCACGTTCTGCTCGACGAGCACGATGGTGACGCCGCTCGCGCGGATCTCGAGGAGCTTCTCGAAGACCTGTCCGACCAGCTTCGGCGAGAGCCCGGCGGAGGGCTCGTCGAGCATCAGCACGCGGGGCGCGACGACGAGGGCGCGGGCGACGGCCAGCATCTGGCGCTGCCCGCCCGACAGTCGTCCCGCGGCGAGGCGACGCTGGCGGGCGAGATCGGGAAACAGGTCGTAGAGCGCGCCGACCCGGGCCCTGGGCGCCTTCACGATGGCGGCTGCGAGGTCGAGGTTCTCGGCGATGGAGAGGTTCGCGAAGACGTTCTCCGTCTGCGGCACGAAGGCGAGGCCCCGGCGCACCATCGTGTGTGCCGGGGCGTTGGTGATCTCCTCGCCTTCGAGCAGCACGCGTCCGCCGTAGACGCGAACGAGCCCCGCGATCGCCTTGATCAACGTCGACTTGCCCGCCCCGTTGGGGCCGAGCACGGCCAAAATCTCCCCCGGCGCCACCGCGAGCGAGGCCTCGCGCACGATCGGCAGGTCCGGCTCGTAGCCGGCGATCAGCCCCTCGACGGCGAGCGCGCTCATGCGATCGCGCCCCCGAGATAGGCCTCGATCACGCGCGGGTCGGCCTGCACGCTCTCGGCGTCGCCTTCGGCGAGGAGCCGCCCCTGCGCCATCACCATCACCGGCCGGCACAGGCTCATGACGAGATCCATGTTGTGCTCGATCACGAGGAAGGTGACGCCGCCCGCGTTGAGCTTGGCGATGGTCGCGACGATCTCGTCGAGGAGGCGCGGGTTGACGCCCGCACCCGGCTCGTCGAGCAGGACGAGCTTTGGCTCGGCGACGAGGACGCGGGCGAGCTCGAGGAGCTTGCGCTGGCCCCCCGACAGCACCCGCGCGGGCGCCTCGACGAGGGGCTCGAGCCCGACGAAGGCGATCCAATGGCGCGCCTTCTCGCGCAAGGTCGCCTCCTCGCGCGCGACCCGGCCGGGCGTCAGCCACGGCGCCCAGAAGCGCTCGCCGTGCTGGCTCGTCGGCGCGAGCATGACGTTCTCGAGAACGGTCATCTCGGGGAAGGGACGCGGGATCTGGAAGGTGCGCGCCAGGCCTGCGCGGAAGATGCGGTCGCTCGACAGCCCGTCGATGCGCGTGCCGTCGAGGGTCAGCGTGCCGGAGGTGGGCGGAAAGAGGCCGGCGAGGCAGTTGAAAAGCGTCGTCTTGCCCGCGCCGTTGGGGCCGATGAGCCCCGTGATCGTGCCGCGCTCGATCGTGAAGGACACGCCGTCGACGGCGCGCACGCCGCCGAAGGACTTCACCAGGTCGCGGGCGACGAGCATTCCATTTCCGTTACGTCAGAAATCGTGGCCGAGAGCGTAGACGGCACGCGGCGCGCCCCGCAAGCGGCGGCGCGCCGCAGTCCCCAGCTCGCGCTCACACGCCCGGCGCCGCCTTACACGCCCGGCGCGTCAAACACCCTTGTCGCGGCAATAGCCGAAGCTCTCCAGCCGCCACTTGTCGCGCGGGTCGCAATCGCTGGCGAGGAAGGCCTCCCATTCGCGCTCGGTGCCGTAATAGGCGTTGCGGTCAACCTCGCCGCGGATGCCGGGGATCGTACCGGTCTGCGTCCATTGCCAGAAGGTGAAGCGCCGGTCGCGATAGCGCTCGTGCGGCTCGGCGGCCACCGAACGCAGCCAGAAGGTGGCGTCGAAATGCTCGCCTTCGAACACGTCGCGGTGGAAGTTGATGTCGGTGTAGATGATCGGCAGGCGGCCGTAATGCTGGTGGAGCATGGCGAGGATGATGCGCGTCTTCTCGAGCGCCTCCTCGCGCGGCACGCGCCTCGTGCACGAGCGGGAATGGTTGTTCCACTCCATGTCGAGCACGGGGGGCAGCATGTCGGGCTCGTTGGGCACGTTGTCGATGAACCATTGCGCCTGCTCGTGCGCCGGGCGGCACCAGTAGACGAAATGGTAGGCGCCCCGCGGGATGCCGGCGCGACGCGCGCCCTCCCAGTTCTGGCGGAAGTTCGGGTCGATGTGGTCGCCGCCCTCGGTCGCCTTGATGAAGGCGAAGCGGGTTCCCGCCTGGCGCACGCGGTTCCAATCGATGTCGCCCTGCCAGCGCGAGACGTCGATGCCGTGGACCGGCAGCGAATGCACCCGGCGCACCCCGGGATGGGGATCGTTGTCGCCCTTGGCCGGATAGTAGTCCGGCGCCAGCGAGCAGCTCGCGACGACGAGGCCGAGCGCGAGCGCGGCGAGGCGGGCGAGGCTGCGGGCGGGCGCGAGGGACGGCGCCGAGGGGAATACGAAGGGCATGAGGCTTTCCGGACGGGGACGCACGGGGCCGAGGATTCGCTCGGCGATCCCTACGATCCGGTAAACAGGATAGCGTCACGATGCCGAAAGGCGAGATCGCCACGAGGCTTGCCCGGTCAGCCCGCCTCAAATCCCGAACCACAGGCTCGCGATCCCGAGGAACGCGAAGAAGCCCACGACGTCCGTCACCGTCGTCACGAACGGTCCCGAGGAGACCGCCGGGTCGACGCCGAAGCGGTCGAGGAGGAGCGGGATGACGATGCCGCCGAGAGCCGCCGAGACCAGCGTGATCACGAGCGCGAGGCCGATGACGGGCCCGAGCGTCGGCAGGTCGAACCAGATCGCCGCGATGATCCCCATCACCACCGCGAAGGCGACACCGTTGAGGAGCCCCACGATCATCTCGCGCCGCACGATGCGCATGGCGTTGGCGCGGCCGAGCTGCCGCGTGCCGAGCGCGCGTACGGCGACCGTCATGGTCTGCGTCCCGGCATTGCCACCCATCGAGGCGACGATGGGCATGAGCACGGCGAGCGCCACCATCTGCTCCAGCGCGTCCGCGAAGAAGCCGATGACCAGCGAGGCGAGGATCGCCGTCAGGAGGTTGACGAACAGCCAGGTGAAGCGCGAGCGCGTGATGTACCAGACCGAGTCCGAGAGCTCCTCGTCCGCCTTGACGCCGCCCAGCGCCTTGATGTCGGCGTCTGCCTCCTCCTCGAGAACGTCGACGATGTCGTCGACGGTGATGACGCCCACCATGCGGCCGGCGGCGTCCACCACGGCGGCGGAGACGAGGTTGTAGCGCGTGAAGACGCGCGCGGCCTCCTCCTGGGTGTCGGTGGCGAGGATGGCGTGCTCGGCCGGGTTCATGATCTCGGCGATGCGCTTGGGGCGCTGGGTGCGCAGGATCTTGTCGAGCGACACCGAGCCCTTGAGGCGCACGGCGGGGTCGACGACGTAGATCTCGTAGAACGTGTCCGGCAGGTCCTGGCTCTCGCGCATGAAGTCGATCGTCTGCCCCACGGTCCAGAACGGGGGCACGGCGATGAACTGCGTCTGCATACGCCGGCCGGCGGCATCTTCCGGCAGGTCGAGGGAGCGCTGCAGCGCCGCCCGCTCCATGGCGGGCAGCTTCTGGAGGATCTCGAACTTCTCCTCGTCCTCCAGGTCCTCGAGGATGTAGACCGCGTCGTCGATCTCGAGCTCGCGCATGCCCTCGACCACGAGCTCGGTGGGCAGCTCGCGCAGGATCGCGAGGCGGATCGTCTCGTCCACCTCGGTGAGCGCGGTGAAGTCGAGGTCCGGCCCGTAGAGCACGAAGAGCGCGATGCGCTCCTCCTGGAACAGGATCTCCAGGAGATCGCCGAAATCGGATTCGTGCAGGTCCCCCACGAGCGCGCGCAGGCCCTCCGCGTCCTGCGCCTCGAGCGTTCCGCGCACCGCCTCGACGAAGGCGCGGGAGACGCCGTCGTCCTCCTCGTCGCGGAAGACCGGCGGCGGCGTGGGCTCGTCGAGGCCGAGCGGCGGCGCCTCGGGCGCGAGCGTGTCGTCGGCCTCTGCTGCCATGCGCCACTCCTTACGCGATTCGGGGGATACGCGTTCGTTCTAGGGTCGTGAGCCCGGGCTGGCAACGCCCCGACCGCCGGAACCCGCGCCTTCGGCACGAGCCGGGTCGCGTTCGACGGCGATCCGCGCAGCGACGGATCTCGTCTCGTTTACGATGTCGTGCTAGCGTCATCGGCAACGAAGAATATGGGCGGATACGCGGGGCACACACGGGGCGGGAGACCGCCGCCGTCGTTCTGGAGGAGGTCATGTCGACGATCCCGACGAGACGGCGCGGCCTCGGCCGCACCAGGTCCACGCGACGGCACGATCCGCGCGCCGACGCCGCGCCCGTGGCGCTGGAGGCGCACGCCTCGCATCTCAAGCGCGCCGCCCAATCCGCCGGCGAGGCTTTCGCCTGGAGCGCGGAGGAGAACGTCCCGCCACCGCGCGGCTACGGCTCCACCGCCATGTGGCTCGCCGTCGGCGTGGTCGCGGGATTGGGGCTCTACGTGGCGTTCTGAGCGCAACGCGGGTAGTCCGGGGGACGATGCAAGACGACGCGACGTTTTTTACGTTGCCGTCGGCGGGCGCCGTGCACTAAGCGGCGGGGGTCGCCCCTCTCCTCCCCCGATCTCACGAGAGCCGCACCATGCCCGTTCCGGCGCCCGACACCGCGACCTGGTGGCAGCAGGGTATCGTCTATCAGATCTATCCGCGCTCCTTCCAGGACACGAACGGCGACGGCGTCGGCGATCTCGCCGGCATCGTGCGGCGGCTCGACCACGTCGCGGCGCTGGGTGCGGACGCGGTCTGGATCTCGCCGATCTATCCCTCGCCCATGAAGGATTTCGGCTACGACGTCGCCGATTATTGCGGCGTCGATCCGCTCTTCGGCTCGCTCGCCGATTTCGACGCGCTGGTCGCGGCGGCGCGGGAGCGCGGGCTCAAGGTGCTGCTCGACTTCGTGCCGAGCCACACCTCCGACGAGCACCCCTGGTTCCGCGAGAGCCGCGCCTCGCGCGACAGCGCCAAGCGCGACTGGTACGTCTGGGCCGACCCGAAGCCGGACGGCGGGCCGCCCAACAATTGGCTCTCGGAATTCGGCGGGTCGGCCTGGAGCTTCGACGAGACCACGGGCCAGTACTGGCTTCACATCTATCTGCGCGAGCAGCCGGCGCTGAACTGGCGCAACCCGGACGTCCGCGCCGCCATGCTCGACGTCATGCGCTTCTGGTTCGACCGGGGCGTCGACGGCTTTCGCGTGGACGCGGTCGAGCATCTCGTGCCCGCCGTCGCCCTCACGGACAACCCGCCCGATCCCGATTGGCGCCCGGGAATGCAGGAGGCGCGCGCGCTGCATCGCGCCTTCACGGCGCATCAGCCGGAGGTCTTCGATGCCGCCCGCGCCATGCGCGCCGTCGCGAAGGAATACGCGCCCGAGCGGCTCCTGATCGGCGAGGCCTACGGCACGCTCCCCGAGGTGATGGCCTATTACGGCGGCGAGGGGCTCGACGGCTTCCAGCTGCCCTTCAACTTCCAGCTGATCTTCGCCGAATGGCGGGCCGACGCCATCGCCCGCATGGTGGACGGCTACGAGGCCGCGCTGCCGCCCGGCGCCTGGCCGAACTGGGTGCTCGGCAACCACGATCGCCCGCGCATCGCCGGGCGCGTCGGCGCCGCGCAGGCGCGGGTGGCGGCCATGCTGCTCCTCACGCTCCGCGGCACGCCCACGATCTACCAGGGCGACGAGCTCGGCATGGTCGACGTGCCGATCCCGCCCGAGATGGTGCAGGACCCGATGGAGAAGAACGCGCCAGGCCAGGGCTTCGGCCGCGATCCCGTGCGCACGCCGATCCCCTGGGACGAGAGCCGCAATGCCGGCTTCACCACGGGTACGCCCTGGCTCCCCATCGGCGGCGCGCCACCGGCCTCCGTGCAGGCCATGGATGACGCCTCGATGCTCGCGCTCCATCGGCGGCTGATCGCGCTGCGGCGCGCCGAGCCGGCGCTCGCGCTGGGCTCCTATCGCACGCTCTCCGTCGAGGACGACGTCATCGTCTTCGAGCGCGTGCATGGCGATCGACGGCTCGTGGTCGCGCTGAATTTCGCAAATACCCCGCGTCCGCTCGCGATCGCCGGCGAGGTGCTCCTGTCGACGCATGACGGGGCGCACGAGACGGGCATGCTCGCGGCGAACGAGGGGCGGATCCTGGTCGGCTGAGGCGTCACTTCGCGAGTGGCGTTCTCGGCCGGACGCGGGGGGCGTGCGTTGTCGGCCAGGAGGTTCGCCATGCAGATACCCCCCGGCACCGCGCCGCTCCGCGTCGAGGGCCTCGACGAGCCCGTCGGCACCATCGGCCCCGGCGTCGCCGCATGCCTCGACGGGCTCGCTCGCACGACCGGCGACGGCTGGCTCCTGCCCTCCCCCGGGCACGACCTTCAATCGGCGCTCGACGCGAGCGTCGAGCGGCTGATCGCGGCCGGCCTGTGCGATGCCCCGCGAGGCGAGGCGATCGACGTTCGGGCGACGCGGGACGGGACAGCCCTGGCGCAGGTCGACCGCGCGGCCGCAGCCCCGCTCGGGCTCCTCGTGCGAAAAGTCTGCCTCGTCGCCCGCATCGCGGGCGATCGGCCGGGCGTCTGGCTCGCGCGCCGGGGCCCGAACCAGCGCACGGCGCCGGGCCTCCTCGACACAACCGTCGCAGGCGGCGTCAAGGCGGGCGCGAGCGACGCGGACACCCTCGCCGAGGAGGCGTTCGAGGAGGCGAGCCTGACGCGAGACGTCCTCGCCGCCGCACGCTTCGCCGCGAGGCTCGACCGGGTCGCGCCCATGGCGGAGGGGCTCGAGCGGGAGGACCTCCTCGTCTGGGATCTCGATCTGCCCGCCGACGTGATGCCCCGCCCGCGCGACGAGGAGATCGCCGGCTTCCTCGTCATGCCCCTTCCCGACCTCGCCGACGCCCTCGTCGCTCCCCGCGCCTTCAAGCCCGGCGCAGCGATCGTCCTGCGCAACGCGTTGGCGCGATGGGGCGTGTGACGGCGGGGCCCTCTACCCCCACCCGCCGAGCCACGCCTTCGCCGCCGCGCGTTGGGCGCGGGCGAAGCTCTCGGCGATGCGGGCGGTCTCCTCGAAGCTGCGGGCGACGCTGTCATGGGCGAGCGCGAGCTGCGTCCGCGAAAAATCCATCGGCGTGCGGCAGGCGGCGAGGCGGACGAGGCCGGCGACCTGGCGCTCGGCCGGACCGCGCCAGGCGGCGGCGCAATCGCGCTGCAGCTGGCCGAGGCATTCGCCGAGCGACGGCTCGCCTCGCTCCGGCATCGCGGGAGGGGGCTGCGGGCACGTGCTGGCGGCCACCACCGCCGCACCCGAGACCCAGGCGTCTGCCGAAAGCCTCGCACGCGGCTCGACGGAGCGGACACGACGGACGGCGCCGATGCGGCGGGCGGCGGGCTCGAACTCGACGACCTTGCTCACGCGGCGTCCCTCCGGGCATGGCGGCTGGCGATCTCCTCGACGAGGGCCGCGATCTCGCGCGCGGCCTCGCTCGCGGGAGCCGCCTCGGCCACCGAGAGCCCCTGCGCCGCGCTCTCGGCATAGACGACCCGCTGGCACAGCGCGGCGTCGAGGACGGGCATCTCGAAGGGTTCGAGCGCGCCCGCCACGTCGCGCCCGATGGCGGTGTTGGCGATCTTGCGGTTGATGACGAAGGCGCCCGTGAGCGTCTCCTTGTAGATCTGCGCCTCGCGGATCAGCTCCACGGTCTCGCGCGCGGCCCAGATGTCGTAGGGCGAGGGCTGGACCGGGATCAGCACCGTCTCGCTCGCGAGGATCGCCGCGCGGGCGAGCTCGTTGGCCCGCGGCGCACCGTCGATGACGACGGCGTCGTAGGCGGCGGCCAGCGAGGGCAGATCGCGGTGGAGGGTCGGCTTCGCCATGCCGACCACGGGAAAGAGCGGGTCGCGCTCGCGCGCGCTCGACCAGGCCAGCGCCGAGCCCTGCGGGTCCGCGTCGACGAGCAGCACGCGGGCGCCGCGCGCGACCAGGCCGGCGGCGAGGTTCACGGCGATCGTGGTCTTGCCCACGCCGCCCTTCTGGTTGAGCACGCCGACGATCATGGCTGCCGCGCCTCCTCGGTCGCGTCGAGAAGACGACGATACCAGAGCCGTCCGCCCGCGTCAGCGCGAAAGCCGCCCGCGCGAACGGCAGCGGCGCTGAACTTTCGGACGGGTGGCCGCAGATATGGGCAGCCGACGACCGCGTGGGCGCGGATGGGCCCGAGAGGTCTCAGGCGTTCAGCACCACCCGCCCCGCTTCCGCGATGTCGTAGCCGCCGAGCCGCTCGGCCGTCTCGGCGAAGGCGGGATCGAGCAGGAAGCGCATCAGGGCCTGCACCGGCGGCTCGAAATAGTCGCGTCGGCGCATGACGACGTCGAAGGGCTCGACGATGCCGAGCGGCACGAAGCCGAGCCCGGCGCCGACGGCGGCGGCGCGCACGCCGATGCCCGCGTCCGCCTCGCCGGACGCGATCAGCGCGGCGAGGTCGCCCTGCGTCTGCGCCGGGCGCGCCACCGTCTCGAGCGCGTCTGGCGCGATGCCGGCGCGGGCGCACAGGACATCGAGGAGCAAGCGCGAGCCCGCGCCCTCCGGCCGCAGGGCGACACGCGCGTTCACGCGGGCGACGTCCTCGATCCCGGAGAGCCCGAGCGGGTTGCCGGCGGCGACGAGGAGCCCCTGCTCGCGCGCGCACAAGCGGATGGAGACCACGTCCGGAAACGGCAAGGCGCGACGGATGGCTTCGACGTTGTAGGTTCGCGTCTGCGCGTCGAGGAGGTGGATGCCCGCGAGCGCGGCCTCTCCGCGGGCGAGCCGCTCCAGGCCGTCCGCGGAGCCGCGCGCCAGGACGGCGAGGCCGCTGTCGCAGGCGCGCAGCGCCCATTCCAGCAGCGGATCGGACGAGCCCGCGTAGATCGGCGGCGGCGCCGCGACGCGCGCGCCCGGCACGTCGGTATGGGCTTCGAGCCAGCGATCGACGAGGCGGCGCGGGAAGAGCAGCTTGCCGGTGGCGCGGGTGCAGGGGATCTGCCCGCGCGAGGCCATCTCGTAGACGGTGCGCTCCTTGAGCCGCAGGTAGGCCGCGACCTCGGCCGTCGTCATCAGGTCCACCGCATCCTCGCCCGTTCTGCCGCGATGCTCGCGCCGCGCGCATGTTGTGCACGCCGGCGCGGATCGGTGGAAGCGCGAATGGCGCCCGGCCGCAAGCACGGCTAGCCTCGTCTCGGGAGCCGGGCGCGTCGCGACCCGGAACGAGGAGAGGACATGCGTCAAGTCTACCCGTTCTCGGCGATCGTCGGCCAGGACGAGATGAAGCGCGCGCTCGAGATCGCGGCCGTCGACCAGTCCGTCGGCGGCGTTCTCGTCTTCGGGGATCGCGGCACCGGCAAGTCCACGGCCGTGCGTGCGCTGGCGGGGCTCCTGCCGGCGATGAAGGCCGTCGCCGGCTGCCCCTACAATTGCGATCCGGCCAAGCCCCGGGGCGCCTGCCCGTCCTGCGCTGTGCGCGAGGCACAGGGCGCGACGTTCCAGGCGGTGGAGGTCCCGGTCCCGGTGATCGACCTGCCGCTGGGCGCCACGGAGGACCGCGTCGTCGGCGCCCTCGACCTGGAGCGTGCCATCACCAAGGGCGAGAAAGCCTTCGAGCCCGGCCTGCTGGCGCGCGCCCATCGCGGCTTTCTCTATATCGACGAGGTGAACCTCCTCGAGGACCATCTCGTCGACCTCCTGCTCGACGTCGCCGCATCCGGCGAGAACGTGGTCGAGCGCGAGGGGCTTTCGGTGCGCCACCCCGCGCGCTTCGTCCTCGTCGGCTCCGGCAACCCGGAAGAGGGCGAGCTGCGCCCTCAGCTGCTCGACCGATTCGGCCTTTCGGTCGACGTCTCGACGCCGACCGACATCCCGTCCCGCGTCGAGATCGTGCGCCGGCGCGACGCCTTCGAGCGTGATCCCGACGCCTTCGTCGCCGCCTATGCGGATGCGGACGGCCGGCTTCGCCAGCGCATCGCCACGGCCCGTCGTCGCCTGCCGGAGACGACCGTCACGGAGGAGGCGTTGGAGGCCGCCGCGCGGCTGTGCGTGGCGCTGGGCACCGACGGGCTTCGCGGCGAGATCACCCTCGTGCGCGCGGCCCGCGCGCTCGCCGCGCTTGAAGGCGTGGAGGATGTCGGCACGGCGGAGATCCGCGCCGTCGCGCCGCTGTCGCTCCGCCATCGCCTGCGGCGCAATCCCCTCGACGACGCGGGCTCGGGCGTGCGCGTCGAGCGGGCGCTGGCCGAGGTGCTCCCGGAGGCGATCGCCGACACCGACGAAGCACGAACGGCGACGCCGTGAACGCGGAGGCGCCGCGCTCGATTTCCGACACCTGGCGCGCGGCGACCCGGGCGGCGGCGCTCGTCGCCATCGATCCCGTCGGCCTCGGCGGCGCCTCCCTGCGCGCCGGGCCGGGACCCGTCCGCGAGCGCTGGCTCGCGCTCCTGCGCCATCTCCTGCCGGAGGGTACGCCGATCCGCCGCGCGCCGGCGGGCATCGACGACGACCGGCTGCTCGGCGGGCTCGATCTCGTGGCGACGCTCGCGGCCGGGCGCCCCATCGTCGGGCGCGGCATCCTCGCGGAGGCGGACGGCGGCATCGTCGTCCTCGCCATGGCGGAACGCCTGCCCGGGGCCGTCGCGGGCCGGCTCGCCTCGGTGCTGGACGGGCGTGCCGTGCGGCTCGAGCGCGAGGGGCTCGCGGCGACGCTGGAGACGCATCTGGGCATCGTCGCCCTCGACGAGGGTCGCGAGGACGACGAGCGCCCGCCCGAAGCGGTGCTCGACCGCCTCGCCTTCCTGATCGACCTGGGCGACGTCTCCTTCCGCGAGACCGGCGATCCCGGCCTGACGCCGGAGGCCGTCGCCGCCGCACGCGCACGGCTCGCCGGCACGAGCGTGTCCGACGCGCAGCTCGCGGCGCTCTGCGGAGCGGCAGCGAGCGTCGCCATCCCGTCGCTGCGTGCGCCGCTCCTCGCGCTCCGCGCCGCCCGCGCGCTCGCAGCGCTCGATGCGCGTGCAGACGTGTCCGACGAGGACGTGGCGGAGGCGTTCCGGCTCGTCCTCGCCCCGCGCGCCCGCGCCTTTCCGCCGGCGGAGGCCGACGTGGACGAAGGCGAGGACGGCGCGGACGAACCCCCTCCTCCGCCCGACGATCCGCCGCCCGAGAACGACGAACCCGCAGACGAGACTTCCGAGGAGCCCGCGCAAGAGCGTCCGCTCACGGCCGACGAGCTCCAGAACCTCGTGCTGGAAGCCGCGAAGGCCGTCCTGCCGGAGGATCTGCTGGCGCAGCTGCGCTCGGGCCTGTCGGGACTCAAGACGTCGCGCGTGCGCGGCGAGACGACCGCGCGCGCCAAGGCCGGCGTGACGGGCCGCCCTGCGGGCTCGCGCCCCGGCGAGCCCAAGCGCGGCGCGCGCCTCGACCTCGTCTCCACCTTGCGTGCGGCCGCGCCCTGGCAGCCCCTGCGCAAGCGCTCGGAGCCGACCGGCCCTGGCACGCCCCGCGTCGCCGTGCGCCGCGAGGATTTCCGGGTCGGGGTGAGGAAGCCCACGATCCGCCGCACCACGATCTTCGCGGTCGACGCATCGGGCTCCTCCGCGCTCAACCGCCTCGCCGAGGCCAAGGGCGCCGTCGAGCTGCTGCTCGCGCAATGCTACGTGCGCCGCGACCGCGTCGCCCTCGTCGCCTTCCGCGACCGCGCGGCCGAGCTCGTGCTCGAACCCACCCGCTCGCTCGCCCGTGCGAAGCGCGCGCTCGCCGGCCTCGCCGGCGGCGGGGCGACGCCGCTGGCGCGCGGCATCGACGCGGCGCTCGCCTGCGCGGACGCCGTGCGGCGCAAGGGCGAGGACCCCGCCATCGTCCTGCTCACCGACGGCAAGACCAATATCGGCCGCGCCGGCACGCCCGGCCGCGAGGCCGCACGCGAGGACGCGCTGGCGGCGGCTCGGGAGGCGCGGGCGCGCGGCGTCGTCGGGCTCGTCGTCGACATCTCGCGGGCCGGCCAACCGCTGGCGCAGGAGATCGCCGCCGCCATGGGTGCCCGCTACCTCGCGCTCCCCTATGCCGACGCCGAGCGCCTCTCGCAGGCGGTCAGCGCCGCCCTGCCCCCGCAGGGCGGGTGAACGCCATGCGAAGCCGGCTCGACTGGGAGCGGGACGGGCGAGACTGGCCCAACCGCGAGGCCTCGTCCTTCGTGCGCGCCGCGGGCATGACCTGGCACGTCCAGCGCATGGGCCCCGTCTCCGCGGGAGACGCGGGCCGCCCCACCCTCCTCCTCGTCCACGGCACCGCCGCCGCGACGCATTCCTGGCGCGACCTGATGCCGGCGCTCGCGGCGGAATGCGACGTGATCGCCTGCGACCTCCCCGGCCACGGCTTCACCGAGCCCATGGCCCACGGGCGCCCGAGCCTCCACGACATGGCGCGGGCGCTGGCCGATCTCCTCGCCGCGCTCGACGCGCGCCCGGACCTCGTCGTCGGGCATTCAGCCGGGGCGGCGCTCCTCGTGCGCATGGCGCTCGATCGGCTGATCGCGCCGGCGGGCATCGTCTCGCTCAACGGCGCGCTGATGCCCTTCGACGGCATGGCCGGGCGCTTCTTCTCGCCGCTCGCCAAGATGATGGCGCTCAACCCCTTCGTGCCGCGCTTCGTCTCGGCGAGCGCGTCGGACCGCGCGGGCGTCGAGCGCCTCATCCGCAACACCGGCTCGAGCCTCGACGAACGCGGCGTCGAGCTCTATCGCCGCCTCGTCGCCGATCCCGGCCATGTCCAGGGCGCGCTCGCCATGATGGCGCATTGGGATCTCGACGCGCTCGGCCGCGACCTGCCCAAGCTCGCGACGCCGCTCCTCCTCGTCGTGGGCGATCGCGACAAGGCCGTCTCGCCGGAGGACGCGCGGCGCGTGCGCCGCCTCGTGCGCCATGCGGAGATCCGCACGATGAAGGGCGCGGGCCACCTCGCCCACGAGGAGCGGCCGCAGGAGGCGGCGGAGCTGATCCTCGGCGAGGCCCGCGTGCGCGGGCTTTTCACGGAATCTCCGGGTTGATCCTCCTTCGAACCGCTCCATAAAACTCCCCCGTGCGGCTGTGCTTTTCCCGGGCTCGCGCGTTGTCCAGCGGCTCCGGGAGCGCGCACAGGCACGCACCGGCGACCAAGACCGATCGACAGGGAGACGGAAACCCCATGCGTATCAGCACTCTCGCCGCCGCGCTCGCGGCGACCCTCGCCGCCCCCGGCTTCGCGCTCGCCCAGGATGCGGCGGGTGATCCGGAGGCGGGCCAGCGCGTCTTCAACCAGTGCCGCGCCTGCCATCAGGTGGGCGAGAACGCCCGCAACATGGTCGGGCCCGTGCTCAACAACCTCTTCGGCCGCGAGAGCGCGAGCATCGAGGACTACAATTATTCCCAGGCCATGCAGGACTACGACGTGACCTGGACCCACGAGACCTTCCGCACCTACATCAAGGACCCGCGCGGCGAGGTGCCCGGCACCAAGATGGTCTATCCGGGCCTGAAGGACGACGAGCAGATCACCAACCTCATCGCCTATCTCGAGCAGTTCGACGAGGACACCTCCGACAACACCTCCCAGTGAGGCGACCCGGCCCCGAGACGGGGCCCGTCGCGGCGCGCGGAACGGCCGCGCGCCGCCGAGCGTTGCCGTCGCGCCGATCACCGAGGAGAGCGCGATGGCTGACGAGACGCGAAACGAGTTCACCCGCCCAATACCCCTCACGCTCGCCATCGTGGCCGCCATCGGGTGGGTCGTCGCGATCTGGGCGCTCGTTTCCGCCAACACCACGGAACAGGATTTCGCGAGCCGCCTCGCCATGCTCGAGGAGGAGCGCACGGTCGCCGTGAGCTCGCTCGAGGAGCAGCGGGCCGCGACCGGCGACCTCGAGGCGATCGAGGTCCGCGTCGCCGATGCCGAGACGCGCCTGTCCGAGATCGAGACGCAGGAGACCGCCGCCACCGAGCGTGCCGAGGCGTTGCAGGCCGACATCACCGCCCGCGAGGAGCATCTCGCGGCGCTCGAGGAGGACATCGCCGCGCAGGAGGAGACCTATTCCGCCCGCCAGGAGGAGATCACCGGCTGGCGCGAGGAGATCGAGGCGGCGCGTGCCCAGCTGAGCCAGCTCGAGAACGACCTCGCGGCCCGGTCGCAGGAGGTCGCCGACGTCGGAGGTCGCCTGGAGGAGCTGCGCGCTCAGGAGGCGGAGGTCCGCGACAACCTCGCCGGCTTCGCCGACGAGGCAGCCACTCGCTCGCAGGCGGCCGCCGACGCGGAGGCGCGCATCCAGGCCGCCCGCGAGGCCGAGGCCGCGGCGCGCGAGCAGATCGCCGCGCTGGAAGAGCAGCTCCAGGCGCTGGAGGCCCAGGTCGACGCCGCCCGCGAGCGCATCACGCCGGCGCTCGGCACCACCGAGCCGCAGCCCGCGGCGCAGCCGCAGGCCGAGCAGCAGGGCCAGGCGCCGTCGCAGCCCGACACGAACACGACGCAGTCGCTCTCGCAGGGCACGACGGACGGCACCACGGGTGCCGGGCGTCCCGACTGCCGCTTCGGTGCGGACGGCTGGACCTGCGAACCCGCCGAGTGACGCCGATCGGAGGCGCGGGCCGCCCGCGCCTCCTTTTCACCCGCGCACGCCTCGTCTATCGTCGGCTCGACCGCGCCCCCCGGGCGCCACCCACCGACAGCCGCGAGAGACCATGCAGCGCGCCATTTCCGTCGTCCGCCGTGCCGCCGTGAAGCCGGAGAAGGTGGTCGACACCGTCACCCTCGACCACGAAGGCCGCAACCGCCGGCGCATCGCGCTCACGGGCGATGACGGCCTCGCCTTCCTCCTCGATCTCGACAAGGCGATCGCGCTCGCCGACGGCGACGCCGTGAAGCTCGAGGACGGCTCCCTCGTGCGGGTGAAGGCGGCGGCGCAGCCGCTCCTCGAGATCACCGCCGAGAACCCGCTGCGCCTCGTGCGCCTCGCCTGGCACATCGGCAACCGCCACACGCCCGCCGAGATCACGGCGGAGGCGATCTACATCGAGCGCGACCACGTGCTGGCCGAGATGGTCCGCGGCCAGGGCGGCCTCGCCCGCGAGGTCGAGCGCCCCTTCCACCCCGAGCGCGGCGCCTACGACCACGATTGCGGGCACGACCACGGGCATGGTCACTCGCACGGGCATTCGCACGGGCACGGGCATCACCACCATCATCATGGCCACGATCACGCGCACGATCATGGCCATGCCCACGGCCACGGCCACGGTCACGATCACCATCACGACCACTGACCGGCGGTCCGGACGCCGATGGCCCTCTCCCTCCCCCTGCTGATCTGGACCTCCCCCTCCTTCCCCGTGGGCGCGTTCGCCTACTCGCACGGGCTCGAATGGGCGCAGGAGGCGGGGGACGTGACGGATGCGGAGAGTCTCGCGAGCTGGCTCGGCGATCTCCTCGCCCACGGCGCGCCGCGCAACGACGCGATCCTGTGCGCCGAGGCCTGGCGCGGCGCGCAGGAGCCGGCGCGGCTCGCGGAGCTGGCCGAGCTCGCCGTGGCGCTCTCGCCCTCCGCCGAGCGGCGGCTGGAGACGATCACCCAGGGCAACGCCTTCCTCTCCGTGTGCGCGGCCTCCTGGCCCTGCCCGGCGCTCGACGCGTATCGCGCGGACGCCGGCGAGGCGGACACGCCGCTTCCCGTCGCCTTCGGCCTCGTCGCCGCGGGGCACGGGCTGCCGCTCGACGAGACGCTCGACGCGCTCGGGCTCGGCTTCGTGCAAAACCTCGTCTCGGCCGCGGTCAGGCTCGGCATCGTCGGGCAGACGCGGGCGCAGGCCGTGGTGGCCTCGCTCTTGCCTACGATCCGCGAGCGCGCGGAGGCCGCCGCCGGCGAGACGCTCGACGATCTCGGATCGGCGGTGTTCCGCGCCGACCTCGGAGCGCTGCTCCACGAGACGCAATACACACGCCTGTTCCGATCCTGAGAGGAAAACGCCCGATGGCCCCGACGTCCCCCTCCCCCCACGGTCCGCTCCGCGTCGGGATCGGCGGCCCCGTCGGCACCGGCAAGACGGCGCTGATGGAGGCGCTGTGCAAGCGCTTCGCCGGGCGTTACGACCTGTGCGCCATCACCAACGACATCTACACCAAGGAGGACGCGCGCCTCCTCACGGTGGCCGGCGCGCTTCCCGAGGAGCGGATCATGGGCGTGGAGACGGGCGGCTGCCCGCACACGGCGATCCGCGAGGACTGCTCCATCAACCTCGCCGCCATCGACGCGATGACGAAGCGCTTCCCCACGCTCGACCTGATCCTGCTCGAATCGGGCGGCGACAATCTCGCCGCCACCTTCTCCCCCGAGCTCGCGGACATCACCGTCTACGTCATCGACGTGTCGGGCGGCGAGAAGATCCCGCGCAAGGGCGGGCCGGGCATCACCCGCTCGGACCTCCTCGTCATCAACAAGATCGACCTCGCCCCCCACGTGGGCGCGAGCCTCGCGGTGATGGAGGAGGATTCCGCCCGCATGCGCGGCAAGCGTCCCTTCGTCTTCGCCAACATGCGCACCGGCGAGGGCGTGGACGCCATCGCACGCTTCATCGAGGAGGCGGGCGGGCTGGCGGCGAAGGCCGCCTGAGGGCGCGCTTCTTGCGAGCCGCGTCGATACGCGGATCGAGTGACGAACGAGACGAGGGGGCGATGATGAAGTTTTCGGCATTGGGCGCGGCAGCGCTGCTCGTCATGGCTGCGAGCCCGGCACTGGCCCATGTGGGCCACCATCCGACGGACGGCTTCGCCGCCGGGCTGACCCATCCGCTGACGGGCCTCGACCATCTCCTGGCGATTGTGGCGGTGGGGCTGTGGGCGGGCCTCGTCGGCGGACGGGCGCTCTGGGCCTGGCCCGCCGCCTTCGTCGCGGCGATGACGGCCGCCGCGCTCTACGGCATGGTCGGACCCTGGCTGCCGGGCGTCGAGCTCGCCATCGCGGGCTCCGTCCTCGCCCTCGGCCTCGCGGTGGCGCTGCGGCTCTCGGCGCCCGTCGTCCTCGGCGCCGTCACCTGCGGAGCCTTCGCGCTGGCCCACGGCTACGCCCACGGTGCGGAGCTTCCCCTCGGCGCCGGCGCGGGCGCGTACGTGGCGGGCTTCGTCCTGGCGACGGCCGGGCTGCACGGGCTCGGGCTGGCGCTCGGGCGGCTTCTCGCCAGGGACGTGCCGCACTGGGCCACGCGCGGCGCCGGCGCGGCGGTGGCAGCCACGGGTCTCGTGCTGATGATGGGGTGAGCAGCCCCGACCGCCACGCGCCTCAGAGGTAGTTCACCAGCGACAGGCGCGAGAGGATCGCGGTCGTCTGGAAGCTCGCCTGCAGGCGTGTCTGCAGGTTCAGGAGGGAGACGGCCGCCTCCTCGGTCGACACCAGCTCGACGTCGTCGAGCGCCTCGCGCAGGAGCGAGGAGCTCGCCTCCTGGCGCTCCTTCACGGCGGCGATGCTGGCCTGGGCGCGCCCGAGATCCATGGCGATGTCGCGCGGCTGCGGGTGGCTCGGCGACAGCAGGTCCGCCACGCGCGCGGAGAGCGCGGCGTAATCCTCCTGCGTCATCTGCGTCTCGTCGGCGGCGGCGAGCGCGCCGAGCGAGATCAGGAGATTGCGGAAGCCCGGCTCGTCGACGCGCGCACCGATGGCGACGCTCTGTCCCTCGTCCACGCGGGCCGTCACGCTCGCACGCGCATCCGCCGTCTCCGCCGCCGGCGTGCCGAGGGCGGGCGTCGATTCGGAGCCCGCCGGGCGCCAGTTCGCGCCGTCGAAATAGTTCGTCACCGCCGTGATGATGGCATCCGGATCGGTGGGATCGGGCACGATCGCCGCGACGGCCGCGCGCAGGTCCGTGAATATCTCCTGATAGGCCTCCATCGGCCGCGTGTCGCTGGCGCGCCCGGCGAAGACGTAGCGGCCGTTCACGTCGGAGTTCAGGATCTCGACCGCGAAGGCGAGGTTGTTGCGCGCGAGCGCGGCCTCCTGCGGCGTGCCGGTGGCGTCGACGATGCCCGAGAGCGGCTCCATGGCGGCGGAGCGCGTCTTCGAGGCGATCTTCTCCAGCCCCTCGACTGAGCTCATCATCACCTTGAGCCGCAGGTCCGCGCTCGTGATCGTATCGCCGTAGCTCTCGTAGGCGGAGAGCCGCGCGCGCAGGTCGAGCGAGGCGCGCCGCTCGAAGCCGAGGCCGGAATAGGTGTCGGATCGCTTGCCGGTGGCCATCTGCCGCTCGAGCGTCTCGGCGGACTTGCGCATCTCGACGAACATCCGCGCGGTCTCGCGGGAGTTGAACGAGCCGGCGGCGAACGGGGTGATCGTGCTCATCTCTCAGTCCCCTCAGATCCGCATCAGAACGTCCATCATCTCGCGCACCGCCGACATCACCCGGGCGTTCGCCCCGTAGGCGGTCTGCAGCTGCACGAGCTGGGCCATCTCCTCGTCGACGTTGACGCCCGAGACGTTCGCGAAGCGACC
The DNA here is from genome assembly GCF_014645695.1 of Salinarimonas ramus. Classification (GTDB taxonomy): domain Bacteria; phylum Pseudomonadota; class Alphaproteobacteria; order Rhizobiales; family Beijerinckiaceae; genus Salinarimonas; species Salinarimonas ramus. Next base: position 275,980 of record NZ_BMMF01000001.1, read on the forward strand.
CTCCACGGCGGCGAGCGCGACGCGCTGGCCCTCGTCGAGGCGGGACGCGCTCGCGGCGGCGGCGCCCTGGACCTCGATGGTCCGGCGCACCGCCGAGGAGAGGTCCGCGCGGAAGGGCGAGGCGCCGGAGAGCCCGGCGTCGGAGGCGATGGTCTGCGCGCGGGCGAGGCCGTCGCGCATGGCGGCGGGGCGCGTGGCATCGCCGGCGAGGCCGTTGACGAGGAGGCTCGGGTCGTTGCGCACCGTCCCGTTCACCTGGATGCGCTGCGCGAAGCCGGTGATCGGGTCGGGCGTGCCGACGCCGGTGAAGGGAGCGTTCCCCGCATCCGTGAAGAAGGCGAAGGGGCCGGTGCCGGCGAGCGTCGGGTCGGCGTTGGTGCTCGACGCCGAGACGACGAGGCCGCCGGCCGGCACCGTCACCGTGCTACCGGCGAAGCCGCCGCCGATGGCGCCGAGCGCCGTATCGAGCTCGGCCTGCGTGCCGCTGAAGCGCTGGAAGCGACCGTTCACCGTCAGGTCTACCGTGAGCGGCTCGGTGAAGGCGGAGAGGTCGAAGGTCGTGCCGCCCGTCTGCGTGACGGTGAGCCCCGTATCCGAGAAGGCGCGGGAAAGGCCCGCCGCCAGCTCGTCGAGCTGGCGCTGCGCCTGGACCAGCGTCTCGTCGCGCATCTCGAACGCGGCGGCGAGAGCGCCCGAGCGCAGCCCGCCCGCGGCGAGGAGATCGGTGGGCGTGCCGCCCGGCGACATGATCGACAGCACGCCAACCGAAGGCGGGCTCGTATCGGCGCGCATGGCGGGCGTGAGGGTCGAGCGCGCGTCGAAGCGCAGCTCCAGCGCCCGTACGCCGTCGAACAGCGCCTGGCCGGCTCCGGTGGAGACCGTGACGCTGCCGTCCGCCGCCGGCTGGACGCGAATGTCCATGAGCCGGGAGAGCTCGCCGACGAGCCGGTCGCGCTCGTCCGCGAGCGGCGCCGTCGACCCGCCCTCGACGATGGTGCGGTTCACGCGCTCGATGCCGCCGAGGAGCGCGTTCGCCTCGTCGACCATGGTCGCGATGCGCCCCTCCGCCTCCGTGCGCAGCGCCTGGACGCCGTTCGCGATGTTGCCGATGCGCGCGGCGAGCGTGCCGCCGGCCTCGATGACGCCGGAGCGCGTGGTGGGGTTGGCGGGGTCGTCGACGAGGCGATCGACCGCGCCCGAGAGCGCGTTCGTCAGCGTGTCGAGGGCGCTGGCGGAGCCCGGCGGGCCGTAGAGCCGCTCGAGCGCGCCCGACATGGTCGCGCGAAGGCCCGTGTATCCGGCGCCCGAGGTCTCCTGCCAGAGGCTGCGCTGGAGAACGCGGTCGAGCACCCGCTGGATCTCGCCCGTGCGAACGCCGGCGGAACGATCGCCGGCGACCTGCTCGACGGGCTGGAGGCGCCGCTTGGTGTAGCCGGCGCTGTCGGCGTTGGCGACGTTCTGAGAGACGAGCGCGATGCCGGCCTGCGTCGACCGGAGGCCCGACACGGCACTGCTCAAAGCGGACATCAATGTCATGGCCCGACCTCGCTCTCGACCCGGGGGGCGAGACCCGGGTGGCTTTCTGCCAGCAAGGACGATGCCACGGGAAAAGTGTTATTTTTGCTTTGCAGCGATCGCCGAGAGGCTTGCGCATCCGGCAGATTCTGCCCGGTCGCGGGAAGAATCTGCCGGACGAGGTGCTCGCCGGACGTCAGGCGGCGGCGCGGACCTCCGCCAGGGCCTCGAGCATCAGCGCCGCGGCGCGCTCGCTCGACATCGGGTTCTGGCCCGTGACGATGCGCCCGTCGCGCACCGCATAGGACGTGAAGGGTCCGCCCTTCTCGAAGCGGGCGCCGAGCGCGACGAGGCGGCTCTCCAGCAGGAAGGGCACCGTGTCCACGAGCCCGACCTTCGCCTCCTCCTCGTCGGTGAAGCCGTTGATGCGCACGCCCTCGACGAGCGGGCGCCCGTCGGGCCGCGTCGCGCCGACGAACCCGGCGGGTCCGTGGCACACCGAGCCGACGATTCCGCCGGCGGCGTGAATCGTCGAGACCGCACGAGCCAAGGCCGCGTTGTCGGGAAAGTCCCACATCGTGCCGTGGCCGCCCGGCAGGAAGACGGCGTCGTAGCCCGACGGATCCACGTCGGCGATCGCGATGGTTCGGGAGAGCGCATCCATCGCGGCCTCGTCGGCGAGGAGGCGGCGCACGTCGGAGGGGCGCTTGGCCTCGTCGGCATCGAGGCTCGCGGGATCCGCCTTCGGCGCGCCGCCGGCGATCGAGGCGATCTCCACGGTGTGGCCGGCGTCGACGAAGGCGTAGTAGGGCGCGGCGAGCTCCTCGTAATAGTAGCCCGTCGCCTTGCCCGTGTCGCCGAGCGTGTGGTGGGACGTCAGCACGATGAGGATGCGAGCCATGGGGGAATATCTCCTTTGCGGACGCACGTCCGCGCGTTCTCGGGTGATCGGAAGACACGGGAACGCGCGCGGCCGCGGAAAGGTCGACCGCATCGCGGGGCGTTGCGGTCACGGTCGCGCGAGCGTCGGCGGCGAGAGATCCGGAGAGGGGGGCGAAGGCCAGGCGTGCCGGCTGGAGCCGAGGCGCGCCGTCACTCCTCCACGCGGGTCCAGCCCTGCGAGAGGAGGCGTTCCTGAGGCATGAAGCGGGCCTTGTAGGCCATCTTGCGCGAGCCGCGCACCCAATAGCCGAGATAGACGTACGGCAGACCCATGGCGCGGGCGCGGGCGATGTGGTCGAGGATGACGAAGGTGCCGAGCGAGCGCGAGGCGAGCTCGGGATCGTAGAACGAGTAGACCATGGACAGCCCGTCGGCGAGGACGTCCGTCAGGCACACGGCGACGATCGGCCCCTCCCCGCGCCCGTTGATGAACGTGTCCGGGCCGCGGCGGCGATACTCGACGACCTTCGTCTCGATGTGGCTGTCCTCCACCATCATCGCGTAGTCGAGCACGGTCATGTCCACCATGCCGCCGTCGGAATGGCGGCTGTCGAGATAGCGGCGGAAGAGGGAATATTGATCACTCGTCGCCTGGTTCGGCATGGTGGCGCCGACGAGGTCGGCATTGGCCTTGCCGATGCGGCGCAGGTTGCGCGAGGGCTCGAACTCCGCCACCGGCACGCGCACGGACACGCAGGCCCGGCAGGTCTCGCAGGCGGGCCGGTACGCGATCGTCTGCGAGCGGCGAAAGCCGCCATGGGTGAGGATGTCGTTGAGCTCGCCCGCACGCCGCCCCACGAGGTGCGTGAACACCTTGCGCTCCTCCTGACCGGGAAGGTAGGGGCAGGGCGAGGGTGCCGTCAGGAAGAATTGCGGCGTTTCGCGGGAATGGCTCGTCACGCGGGTCTGACCTCGGCGAAGCGCGTCCGAACGGCTTTGACTGACGATACCATTCCCGGACGCGCCAACAAGCGCTTTTGCGTGCGCGATGCACGCCCGACGCTGCAATTTCGGGACGATAGGCGCGCGTCAGGTGGTCGCGTCGGCGCGGGTGACGATGATGTCGACGAGGAGATCGTGGCCCATCCGGCGGTCGTCGCGGGCGACGCCGACGACGACGTCGAGGAGCCACAGGAAGAACGTCGAGGTCGCGACCCAGAACAGCAGCGCGTGCACGGCGGCCGTGATGCCGTCGACGCGGCCGCTCGACTGCACGCGCGCGACGCGAAGCCCCATCATCCGCATGCCGATGGTCGCCTGGTTCGGCCCACCCACCGTCATCGCCGAATAGAGGAGGCCCACTGCCGGCACCAGGATCGCGAACAGCAGCCAGGCGAGGCCCAGCGTCAGAACGCCGAGCACCAGGATCGCCAGCGAGAACAGGATGACGAGCGCGCCGATGACGATCATGTCGAGACAGAAGGCGAAGAGGCGGCGCGAAAGCACGCCGTCCGTCGCGATGCGGATCTCGTAGCTCGGCCGCGGGGCCGGGAGGTCGGGATTGCGCTCGGTCGTGCTCATGTCGGTCGCGTCGCTCTCTCAGGGTCCGAGGTTCGAGAGGCCTCGGGGGTCGATGCGCGTCGGGGCGTAGCCCTCCCGCGCCAGCGTGGCGAGCACCTCGGAGGTGTGCGCCGCGCCCCGCGTCTCGATCGTGACGTCCACCGTCACGCCCTTGGCGGGAACATCGAGATAGAGACGACCGTGCGAAACTTCCAGGATGTTGGCGCCCAGAGCCCCCAATCGCGTTGCGATGCGCCCGAGCAGGCCCGGCCGGTCGTTCGACCAGATGCGGAAGGAGACGATGCGTTCCTCGCGCTCGAGCTCGCGCACCATGACGGAGGCGAGGATGCGCGGATCAATGTTGCCGCCGCACACGACGACCCCCGCCGCGCGTCCGTGGAAGAGCTCAGGGCGCGCCAGCATGGCGGCGATGCCGGCGGCGCCCGCGCCCTCGGCCATGATCCGCTGCGAGGTGGCGCACAGGTTCACCGCACGCTCGATCTCCGGCTCGTCGACCAGCACGATCTCGTCGACGAGGTCGCGCACGATGGGCAGCGTCAGCCCGCCGGGGCGCTTGACGGCGATACCCTCGGCGAGCGTCGCGCCGCCGACGGGCAGCGTCTCGCCGTGAATCGCGTTGCGGAAGGAGGGGTAGAGCCGCGTCTCGACGCCGACGATGCGGATCGCGGGCGCGATCGCCTTCGCGGCCACGGCCATGCCGGCCGCGAGCCCGCCGCCGCCGATGGGCACGACGAGCATCTCGAGGCCGGGCGCGTCCTCCAGCATCTCGAGGGCGATCGTCCCCTGCCCCGCGATGACGCGCGCGTCGTCGTAGGGGTGGACGAAGACGAGCGCCTCCGCCTCGGCGAGCCGCCGCGCCTCCGTCTCGGCCTCCGCGACGGTCTCGCCGGAGAGGACGACGCGTGCGCCGTGCGAGCGGGTGTTCTCCACCTTCACGAGCGGCGTGCCCTCGGGCATCACGATCGTCGCCGGCACGCCGAGCCGGGCCGCGTGGTAGGCCACCGCCTGCGCGTGGTTGCCGGCCGACATGGCGACGACGCCGCGGGCGCGCTCGTGCGCGTCGAGCGCCGCGAGGCGGTTGGCCGCCCCGCGCTCCTTGAAGGCGCCCGTGGGCTGCATCGTCTCGAGCTTCAGCCACAGCCGCGCGCCGAGACGCTCGGACAGCCGCGGGGCGGCGACGAGAGGCGTGCGCAGGACGTGGGGCGCGATGGTCTCGGCCGCCCGCCGCACGTCGTCGATGGAGACCGCGTAGGTCATGCGGGATGCGCCTTTGCACTCGTCAGCCGACGAGGAACGGGTTCGTCTGCCGCTCCTGGCCGAGCGTCGACATCGGTCCGTGGCCGCACAGGAACGCGATGTCGTCGCCCAGCGGCAGGAGCTTCGTGCGGATCGTCTCGATGAGCTGGTCGTGGTCCCCGCCCGGCAGGTCGCTACGGCCCACCGAGCCCGCGAAGACCACGTCGCCCACGAGCGCGAAGCGATCGGCTTTGGAGACGTAGGTGACGCTGCCCGGCGAATGGCCGGGGGTGTGGAGCACGTCGAAGACGATGCCGCCGACCTCGACCGTGTCACCCTCGTCGAGCCAGCGGTCCACCGTCACCGGGCGCGCCGGCGGCAGGCCGTAGGCCTGAGCGGTGCCCGTGAGCTGCTCGCCCATGAACATCGCATCCGCCGGATGCGGGCCGATCACCGGCACGTTCAGCGCGTCGCGCAGCTCCTCGACGCCGCAGACGTGGTCGACATGGCCGTGGGTGAGCAGGATCGCCTCGATCGTCGCCCCGGTCTGGCGGATCGCCTCGAGAATGTTCGGCACGTCGCCCCCGGGATCGACGACGACGCCGCGCATCGTGTCGCGCGCGAAGAGCACGGAGCAATTCTGCTGGAACGGCGTCACCGGCACGATGATCGCGCCGAGCCTCGGTTCCTGTTCGGCCATCGGGGTCTCCCGCGAGCTGGAAAGCCAGATTTGTCGCACGCCCGTCGACCGGTGACCACCCCGGGGCTGCCCCCCTACTCCTCCGGCGGGCGGCGATGCGTGGCGGCGACGCGGGCGACCTCCTCGTAGATGCCGGCGAGGAGGTTGAGCGTGCGGGTGGCCTCCGCCATGCGCTCGGAGAAGCCCGGCACGCTCTCCACCGCCGAGACGAGGAGCGCGCGACGGATGCGGGCATAGGCGTCCGTCACCTCGCGCCCGCGGTCCGTCACGGCGTAGACGACGCCGGTGCGCCCCGAGCCGGAGCGCGCCACGAGGCCCGCGCCGATGAGCTTGCGCAGGCTGTATTGGATGTTGGGCACGTCGTCGCGATTGGCGAGGCGGGCGAGCTCCTTCACCGATTTCGGCCGGTCGTTCATGCGGATCATGTGCAGGAGCGCGTTCTCCGGCCCGCTCGCGGCGAGATCGATGGCGCCCGCGAGGCATTCGGACTGCCAGCGCCCGAACGATTCGAACGTGCGCATGATCGCGAACTCGAGCTCGGTGAAGGACACCTCCTCGCGCGTGCGCGCCAGGTGCCAGCGCCGATCGAGCGCCTCCACGTCCTCGCTCCCGCTCCGCCTCTCCCGCGCCATCCGCTCCCCCGTCTCGACAGGCCGCGACGATAGCCGCCGCGACAGCTTGTTTCAAAATCGAATTTCAAATAGACTTTCTATTCTAAAATCCATCGGAAAACCGAGGGGAACACATGCCTACCAGCCACAATCCGCAGACGCGCAATCCCATGTTCGCCGAGAAGCGGTTCCTTCTGGGGACCTTCTCCTCGAACTGCTCCTCCGGCATGTCGGTCACGAAGGTGCCCGAGCGCTGGGTCAACTCGTTCGAGAACAACGTGCGCCTCGCCAAGCTGCTCGACGAGGCGGGCATCGACTTCATGCTGCCCATCGCCCGCTGGATCGGCTACGGCGGCGAGACGGACTTCCACGGCTCGGTGCTGGAGACGATGACCTGGGCGGCGGGTCTCCTCGCCCACACCAAGGACATCGCCGTCTTCGCGACGATTCACACCGCGGCGAACAATCCCGTCGTCGTCGCCAAGCAGATCGCCACCATCGACCAGATCGGCCAGGGCCGCGCCGGCCTCAACATCGTGGCCGGCTGGAACAAGCCGGAATACGAGGCGCTCGGCCTGACGCTGCCGGACGACCACGAGACACGCTACGGCTACGCGCAGGAATGGTTCGACGTCGTGCGCAAGCTCTGGCGCGAGACCGAGTATTTCGACTGGGAGGGGCGCTACTTCAAGCTCAAGCACGTGCGCGGCGACCCGCGCCCGGTCTCCGGCACGCCGCCGATCCTCAACGCCGCAGGCTCGCCGCAGGGCCGCGAGTTCGCCACGCGCAACGCCAACTTCCTGTTCACGCCCGCCATCGACCTCGCCCGCTCCAAGGACGAGATCGCCGAGCTAAAAGGGCAGGCGGCGACGCACGGGCGCGAGGTGGGCGTGCTCACCTTCTCCCACGTCATCTGCCGGCCCACCGAGGAGGAGGCGCTCGCCTATCTGCAATACACGGCGCGCGACAACGCGGATTGGGAGGCGGTGGACAACCTCGTGCGGCTCCAGTTCGCGCACGCGCATTCCTTCCCGCACGATCTCCTCGCGCTCATCCGCGACCGCTTCGCCATGGGTCACGGCGGATTTCCCCTGATCGGGACGCCGCAGCAGGTGGCGGACGGGATCACGTCGCTGGCGGAGGCGGGCTTTCGCGGGACGACGCTCTCCTTCGTCGACTACGTGGCCGAATTCCCCTACTTCCGCGACACGGTCCTGCCGATCCTCGCCGAGCGCGGCCTGCGCTGAGGGAGGCGATCCCGGGCGGCCGCGCGCCGTCCGGGCCCGCCCGACGACGGAGATCAACGATGCATTCGCCATCCCCCGCAAAGCCCGCCGCGCACGTCGAGGACAGGCGCACCTCCCCCCACGACGATCCGGCCTCGGCGCACGACTTCAAGCGCGCCATGCGCCTTCACGGTTCGCAGGTGGTCATCGTCACCGCCGGCACCGGCGAGGCGCTCACCGGCATGACCTGCACCTCGCTCTCGTCGCTGAGCGTCTCCCCGCCCGCGGTGACGCTGTGCGTGGCGACGAGCGCGTCCATCCATCCCGTCATGGCGCAGACCCGCCGTTTCGGCATCAGCGGCCTCGCCCCGCACCACGCGTGGCTGGCGGATCGATTCGCCGGGCGGGACGGGTCGAAGGGCGCGGAGCGCTTCACGCAGGGCGCATGGGAGGCGCTGTCCTCGGGCGCGCCCGTTCTCAAGGACGCGACCTTCGCGCTCGATTGCGTGGTCGATTCGATGATCCCCTGGCGCACGCACGCGATCGTCGTGGGGCGCGTGCTCGCCATCGCGGTCGCAGGTGGCGAAAGCCTCCTGCACCGCGACGGCGCCTATGCGGGAGCGGTGCCGCTCACGCCTGCATCGCCCCCGCCGCGCGGCGCATGATCGCGCGGGGCAGGAGGCGGTTGAGCTCCTTGACGAGCTTGTTCTGCGCGCCGGGCGTCGAGACGGCGTGGCCGGCGCGGTAGGCCTCGACGCCCGCCTTGGCGACCTTGGTCGCGTCCATGCGCCCGCTGCGGAACAGGCGCGAGCCCTCCATGCCGGCGCGCGCGCCGAACTCGCTCTCGGTGGCGCCGGGGCACAAAGCCGTGACGGTCACGCCGAAGGGCTTGGCCTCCTCGTGCAGCGCCTCCGACAGCGAGAGCACGTAGGCCTTCGTGGCGTAGTACACCGCCATGTGCGGCCCCGCCTGGAAGGCGGCCAGCGAGGCGACGTTGAGGATGCCGCCCTGCCCGCGGCCGATCATGTCGGGCAGGAACAGGCGCGAGAGGCGGGTGAGGTTCGTGACGTTGAGCTCGATCATCGCCACCTGCTCGTCGAGCCCCAGATCGACGAAGTCGCCCCGCAGGCCGAAGCCCGCATTGTTGACCAGCGTGTGGACGACGATTCCCTTGTCGGCGACGGCGCGGTGGAGCGCCTCGGGGGCGTCGGCGCGGCCGAGATCGAGCTCGATCACCTCGACGAAGCCGCGATCGGCGCTCGTCAGCTCGCGCGCGAGCGCCTCCAGCTTCTCGCGCCGGCGTGCCACGAGGACGAGATTGTGCCCGATCTTCGAGAATTGACGGGCGATCTCCGCCCCGATCCCGCTCGAAGCTCCCGTGACGATGGTCCAGCGCGTGTTCGGCATCGGCTCGTCTCTCCATGAATTCGCGGCGCTGCGGGAAAGCTAGACCCTGGCGGCGCGCCTGCCAATGCGACGCGTGATGGAGCGGTTCCGCTTCGCCGGCGAAAGAGCCGCTGGACGGGTGCCGTCCACGCCCTTCCCTCCCGCGGGAACTCGGTCTATAGACCCCCCGAACAAATGCGATCCCGGCCGTTCGCACGGCCGGGCCGCTCGGCACGAGGCTCACGTGTTCGCGCGCGGGCCTCTTTTTACGTGCGGGCGGCCCCATCGAGCACGAGACCGCCATGCCCAGACGCACCGATATCTCCTCGATCCTCATCATCGGCGCGGGACCGATCATCATCGGCCAGGCCTGCGAGTTCGACTATTCCGGCACGCAGGCGGTCAAGGCGCTCAAGGAGGAGGGTTACCGGATCATCCTGGTCAACTCCAATCCCGCCACCATCATGACAGATCCGGAACTCGCGGATCGCACCTATGTCGAGCCGATCACCCCCGAGGTGGTCGCCAAGATCATCGAGAAGGAGCGCCCCGACGCGCTGCTGCCGACGATGGGCGGGCAGACGGCGCTCAATTGCGCGCTGTCGCTCGAGCAGATGGGCGTGCTCGAGAAGTACGGCGTCCAGATGATCGGCGCCAAGGCGGAGGCCATCGACAAGGCGGAGGACCGCCAGCTCTTCCGCGAGGCCATGGCCAAGATCGGCCTGGAGACGCCCTCCTCGCGCCTCGCCAACGCGTCCTCGCTCAAGAAGCGCCACAAGGACCAGTACAAGGCCGAGCTCGCGCGCATCGAGGCCATGGACGTCGATGCCGACGAGAAGGCGCGTCTGACGGCCGAGTTCGAGCGCACCTGGCAGGCGGGCGAGATCGAGCGGCGCAAGCGCACGATCGAGTACGCGCTGGGCGAGGCCTTGATGGCGCTCGCCGAGATCGGCCTGCCGGCGATCATCCGTCCGTCCTTCACGCTCGGCGGCACCGGCGGCGGCATCGCCTACAATCGCGAGGAATTCCTCGACATCGTCGAGCGCGGCCTCGACGCCTCCCCCACCGGCGAGGTGCTCATCGAGGAGAGCGTGCTCGGCTGGAAGGAATACGAGATGGAGGTCGTCCGCGACCGCGCGGACAATTGCATCATCGTCTGCTCCATCGAGAACATCGACCCGATGGGCGTGCATACGGGCGATTCGATCACGGTGGCGCCGGCGCTGACGCTCACCGACAAGGAATACCAGATCATGCGCGACGCCTCGATCGCGGTACTCCGCGAGATCGGCGTCGAGACCGGCGGGTCGAACGTGCAGTTCGCCATCAACCCGGCGAACGGGCGCATGGTCGTCATCGAGATGAACCCGCGCGTGTCGCGCTCCTCCGCGCTCGCCTCCAAGGCGACGGGCTTCCCCATCGCCAAGGTCGCGGCGAAGCTCGCGGTGGGCTACACGCTCGACGAGATCGCCAACGACATCACCGGCGGCGCGACGCCCGCGGCCTTCGAGCCGACGATCGACTACGTCGTCACCAAGATCCCGCGCTTCGCCTTCGAGAAGTTCCCCGGCGCCGAGCCGATCCTCACCACCGCCATGAAGTCGGTGGGCGAGGCCATGGCCATCGGCCGCTCCTTCCCCGAGAGCCTGCAGAAGGCGCTGCGCTCGCTCGAGACGGGGCTCACCGGCCTCGACGAGATCGAGATCGAGGGCATCGGCAAGGGCGACGACTGGAACGCGGTGAAGGCCGCGCTCGGCACGCCGACGCCGGACCGCCTGCTCAAGGTCGCGCAGGCGTTCCGCATGGGCGCCTCCGTGGAGGACGTGCACGCCTCCTGCAAGATCGACCCTTGGTTCCTCGAGCACATCGAGGCGATCGTCGCGACGGAGGGCAAGATCAAGTCGCTGGGCCTGCCCACGACGCCCGGCGCCTTCCGCCGGCTCAAGGCCATGGGCTTCTCCGACGCGCGCCTCGCGGTCCTCGCGAACGTCGAGGAGGCGGAGGTCAAGGCCAAGCGCCGCGCGCTCGGCGTGCGCCCGGTCTTCAAGCGCATCGACACCTGCGCGGCGGAGTTCGCCTCTCCGACGGCCTACATGTACTCGACCTACGAGATGCCCTTCGGCGGCGTCCTCGCCGACGAGGCGCTGCCGTCGACGCGCGACAAGGTCGTCATCCTCGGCGGCGGCCCCAACCGGATCGGCCAGGGCATCGAGTTCGACTATTGCTGCTGCCATGCCTGTTTCGCGCTCGGCGACGCCGGGTACGAGACGATCATGATCAACTGCAATCCCGAGACCGTCTCGACCGACTACGACACGTCCGACCGGCTCTATTTCGAGCCCCTGACCGCCGAGGACGTGCTCGAGATCATCGACACGGAGCGCGAGGCCGGGCGTCTCCACGGCGTCATCGTGCAGTTCGGCGGGCAGACGCCGCTCAAGCTCGCCCGCGCGCTCGAGGACGCGGACGTGCCGATCCTGGGCACCTCCCCCGACATGATCGACCTCGCCGAGGACCGCGACCGCTTCAAGCGCCTGCTGGACAAGCTCGGGCTCAAGCAGCCCAAGAACGGCATCGCCTATTCCGTCGAGCAGGCGCGCCTCGTGGCGCAGGATCTCGGCCTGCCCTTCGTGGTGCGCCCCTCCTACGTGCTCGGCGGGCGCGCCATGGCGATCATCCGCGACGAGAGCCAGTTCGAGGACTACCTCCTGGGCACCCTCCCCTCGCTGATCCCCTCGGACGTGAAGGCGCGCTACCCCAACGACAAGACGGGGCAGATCAACACGGTGCTGGGCAAGAACCCGCTCCTGTTCGACCGCTACCTGACGGACGCGACCGAGATCGACGTGGATGCCCTGTGCGACGGCAAGAGCGTGTTCGTCGCCGGCATCATGGAGCACATCGAGGAGGCGGGCATCCATTCGGGCGATTCGGCCTGCACGCTCCCGCCCCGTACGCTCTCGGACGAGACCGTGGCCGAGCTCGAGCGCCAGACGAAAGCGCTCGCGCTGGCGCTCGACGTGGGCGGCCTGATGAACGTCCAGTACGCGCTCAAGGACGGCGCGATCTACGTGCTCGAGGTCAATCCGCGCGCCTCGCGCACGGTGCCCTTCGTGGCGAAGGTCATCGGGCAGCCGATCGCCAAGATCGCCTCGCGCATCATGGCGGGCGAGGCGCTCGACAGCTTCGGGCTCGGCGAGCGCGCGGCGCCGCGCGACCACATCGCCGTGAAGGAGGCCGTGTTCCCCTTCGCGCGTTTCCCCGGCGTCGACGTGCTGCTCGGCCCGGAGATGCGCTCGACGGGCGAGGTCATCGGCCTCGACCGCTCCTTCGGCATCGCTTTCCTGAAGAGCCAGCTCGGCTCGGGCACGATGCTGCCCAAGGTCGGCACGGTGTTCGTGTCCGTGCGCGACGAGGACAAGGCCGGCATCCTTCCCGCCGTGCGCATGCTGGCGGAGCGCGGCTTCACCATCCTCGCGACCTCCGGCACGCAGCGCTTCCTGGAGGGCGAGGGCGTCAAGGCCAAGCGCATCAACAAGGTGCTCGAAGGCCGGCCGCACATCGTCGATTCCATCAAGAACGGCGACGTCCACCTCGTCTTCAACACGACGGGGGGCGCGAGCGCGCTCTCCGATTCGCGCTCCCTGCGCCGGGCGGCCCTCTTGCATAAGGTGCCGTACTACACCACTCTCGCAGGAGCGATCGCAGCCGCGGAAGGCATCCAGGCCTATCTCGGCGGCGATCTCGAAGTGCGGGCGCTCCAGGACTACTTCGCCTGAAGCGCGACGCGCGCACCGTCGAGACGGCGCGCGGCTCCCGCCCCATTCCCAACCGCCTCAGCGCGGAGCGTCGTCAGCGCCGCTCCGCGCTCCGGCTTTTTCGCGTCGGTGAGACAGAAAATGGACAAGGTCCCGATCACGGCCCCGGGGTTCAAGAAGCTCGAAGAGGAGCTCAAGCAGCGCCAGCAGGTCGAGCGCCAACGGATCATCCAGGCGATCTCGGAGGCGCGCGCGCTGGGCGACCTGTCCGAGAACGCCGAGTACCACGCGGCGAAAGAGGCGCAGTCCCACAACGAGGGCCGCATCCTCGAGCTCGAGAGCCTGATCTCCCGCGCCGAGGTGATCGAGCCCGCCAAGCTCACCGGTGACAGGGTGAAGTTCGGCGCCACGGTGAAGCTCATCGACGAGGACACCGAGGAAGAGAAGACCTACCAGATCGTCGGCGAGCCCGAGGCGGATGTCCATTCCGGTCGCGTCTCCATCGGCTCCCCCATCGCCCGCGCCCTCATCGGCAAGACGGTTGGCGACACGGTCGAGGTCCACACCCCCGGCGGCGGCAAGTCGTACGAGGTGATGAGCGTCGAGTTCCGCTGACGAGTTCCGCTCAGCAGAGCCGCTCGAACCCCGCGCCCGCCGCGGGGTTCTCCTCCCGTACGCACGCGCCGCGCCTGTGAGACGCGCCGGCACCGTGAAACGTCGATTCGGGAGGAGATCGTCATGCGAACCGGTATGAAGAGAGGCACCCACCCGCTCGCGACGCTCGTCGCCGCGTTCGCGCTCCTCGTCGGCATGCTCGTCCTCCCGGCCGCGGCGCAGCCCGCTCCCGCCATCGGCGAGATCCGTGTCGACGTCTCGCCTCTGCGCGCGAAGGGCGTGGGCAATTACGCGGACCTGCTGCAGGAGCGCCTGTCGCGGGCGCTGGAGGCGACCTTCGCCGACCGCCGCGCCCGTGGCGGCGCGCGCCTCGTCGTGACGCTGGAGAGCTTCCTGCTCACGGGCTACGGCTCGGGCGAGAGCGACGACAGGCTCTTCGGCTTCGGCTTTCCCGGCGGCGGCTCGCTGTCCGCCGACGAATTGTCCGGCACCGCGACGCTGACCGCAGGCGGGCAGGTCATCGCCCGCGAGCCCCTGCGCGTCGCGCTCCCGCCGGATCAGGCCGGTCCTTGGTATTCCGAGAGCTTCGAATTGCGCCGCGCGGCCAACCTCGCCGACGCCTATGCGAGCTGGCTCGCACGTCGGCTCTGATTTCACCCACCCTCCCGAAACGACGGGTAGAGCGCCATGCCGCCGTCGACGACGATGGTCTCGCCCGTGACGTAGTCGCTCGCGTCCGAGGCGAGCCAGAGCGCCGCCTGCGCGACGTCCCGCGGCTCGCCGACCCGGCCGTAGGGGATCTTCTCGAGGAGCGAGCGCTCGGCCTGCGGGTCGTCCCAGGCCGACGTGTTGATGTTGGTCTTGATGGCGCCGGGCGCGATGCCGTTCACGCGGATCTTCTCGTGGGCGTATTCCTGCGCGAGCGACTGCATCATCAGCATGATGCCGCCCTTCGAGGCGGCGTAGTTCACACGCCCGGCCCAGGGGATGAACTGGTGGACGGACGAGATCGAGACGATCTTGCCCAGCGACGGGCAGGTCTCCGGCACCATGCCCCGGCTGCGGAACTCGCGGATCGCCTCGCGGCAGCACAGGAACTGGCCCGTCAGGTTCACGTCGATGACCTTCGACCAATCGTCGAGGCTCATCTCGTGCGCGGGCGCGTCGCGCTGGAGCCCGGCATTGGCGACGAGGATGTGCACCGTGCCGTAGGCGTCGCGCGCCGCGTCGAAGAGGCGGGCGACGTCGTCTTCCTTAGAGACGTCCGCCTGAACGCTGACCGCCTCGCCGCCGCCCTGCCGCAGCTCGTCGACGACGGCGCGGGCGCCCTCCTCGTTCCTGCGGTAATTGGCGACGACGTTCGCGCCCGCCTCGCCGAGCAGCCGGGCGATGCCCGCGCCGATGCCGGAGGAGGCGCCGGTGACCACGGCCGTCTGGCCGCGGAGGTCGAAGAGGTCCGTGATCGCGTTCATGCCGTCTCCCGCGCGCTGGTGTCGCGCGGACAACGGCGCAGGCGCCCCTCGCGTTCGCTCGGCGGATCGACGCGGGCCGCGAGCGGGCTTCCAGTCGCGCGCTCTATTGGAAGGAGGGCACGACCCGGATCACGCGCGCGCCGTCTGGCCGCATCTCGGTGCGCGGGAGCGTCCGCACGGCGGGCGCGCGAGCTGGCTCGGCGCGGAGCGGCTCCGTGCGGACCGGCTCGGCGGCGCGAGCAGGGGCCGGCGCGGGAGCCGGCGCGCGCGGCGGAGCGGGCACGGGAACCGGCGGCGGGGCGGCCGCCGCGGCCTCGGCGGCGTCCGTCAGCTCGGCGAGGCGCGTCTCGGCGTCGGCGATCTCGGCGCGCAGCGCATCGAGACGCCGCTGCGCCTCCTGCGCTTCGAGCGCGCGCGCATCGGCGTCGAGCGCAGCCGCGCGAGCCGCGGCCGTTGCGGCATCGGCCTCGTCGGCGCGCGAGCGCGCATCGCGCGCGGCCTCGCGCAGCGCGTCGAGCTCGCCCGCGAGCGCGTCGCGACGCTCCTGCAGGGCCGTGAGCTCGCTGCCGAGCGCGTCCCGGCGCTCCTCGGCGGCCGCGAGCGCCGTCTCGGCGGCCTCGATCCGGTCGCGCAGAGCCTGCTCGGCACGTTCCGCGGCCGCGAGCTCGGCGAGGGCGTCGTCGCGGGCCGCGACCGCGCGGGCCTCGGCCGATCGCGCATCCTCTTCGGAGGCCACCGCGTCGGCCTGCGCCGCGCGCGCGGCCTCGGCCTCGGCGGCGAGCGCCTCGGTGCGCTCGCGGGCGGCGTCGCGGGCCTGGCGCGCTTCGGCGACCTGACGCTCCAGCCGCACGATGTCGTCGCGCAGGACGAGGACGCGGTCCTCGAGCGCCCGCACCGCCTGCTCGCGGGCGCGGCGCTCGGCCTCGCCGGCGGCGACCGCGTCGGCGCTCGCCTGCGCCATGCGCGACAGGTCCGCCTGCGCCACGCGGCGCTCCTCGTCGAGGCGCGCGATCTCGGCTTCGAGCGCGTCCCGGGCGCCTGTCGCCAGCTCGGAGGCCTGCGCTTCCGCGAGACGCAGCACGCCGCCGGTCTCGCGCGGCTCGGCGAAGGTGTCAGCGACCTCCCCGGGCGTGGGTACCAGGATCGGCGCCGTCGCGACACCCGCGAGGTCCCGCATGGGCGCGAGCGCGTCGCGCAGCATGGCGTTCTCGGCCTCGAGCCGCTCCATGGCGGTCGCGGCGGCGGTGCGGTGGCCGGCATCGAGCCACAGCGCATAGAAGGCCGCGCCCCAGCCGAGCGCGGCGAAGGCGGCGAGCACGAGCATCACCGGGCGGTTTCCACCGCCGGCCTCCCAGCCTGCCGCCGTGCGGCCCGTCGCCTTCATGCGCGCCATCGCTCGCCTCGGTCCTTCATGCACCGACTCTCGCCCGCATCGCCTCTTGTTCCGCGGCATCGATACGGCGCATCTAAGAAAGGAATGTTTAGCGTCGGGTTCAAGTCGGGAGGGCGCGTATGGCGCGGGTCGCGAGAAAACGCATGAACCAGACCTGGCGCGAGGCCATCGCGGCGCAGGCCGGCGAGCGAGCCGAGGCGGTGCTCGCCGCCTTCGATTCGGCGCTGGCCGACGGCCGGCCCGAGCACGTCGCCGCCTACGAGGCGCTGGACGCACACGGGCTTCTCGCCGTCGTGGATCTCCCGGGAGACCCGTCGAGCTCCCCCGCGCAAGCGGAGGAAGCGCAGATCCTGCCGGACGAGGACGACGTTCCGCCTCAGAATCGGTCCGCGCGGAACCAGTAGGGATCGGCGCAGGGCACGGCCCCGGTCATCAGCTCGGCGAGCAGCCGGCCGGTGACGGGACCCAGCGTGAAGCCGTGGTGGTTGTGCCCGAAGGCGAACCAGAGGCCCGGATGCTTCGGCGCGGGGCCGATGACGGGGCGCATGTCCGGCAGGCAGGGCCTGGCGCCGAGCCAGGGCTGCGCGTCGACGCGGGTGCCGAGCGGGAAGATCTCCCGCGCGAGCGGCTCGGCGCGGTCGACCTGCACGGGCGTGGGCGCGGCGTCGCGCGGCGCGAACTCGGCGCCCGTCGTCAGCCGCACGCCCTGCGTCATGGGCGCGAGCACGAAGCCGGCGTCCGTGTCGAAGACCGGGTGGTTGAGCACCGCGTTGCCCTGCGGCTTGTAGTGCATGTGGTAGCCGCGCTTGACCGCGAGCGGGATGGCGTAGCCCAGCGGCTTGAACACGTCGTCCGACCAGGGCCCGAGCGCGACGACCGCCTCCGCGGCGTCGAGCCGCCCGCCCTCCGTCGTCACCGAGAAACCGCCGCGCTCGACCGTGAAGGAGCGCGCGTCCCCGTGCACGAAGCGCCCGCCCCTCTGCACGAAGAGCCGCGCGTAGCCCTTCGCCACGGCGCCGGGATCGGGCACGGTGGCGGGGTCGAGCCAGTGGATGCCGCCGATGATCACGTCGGAGAGGTGCGGCTCGCGGGCGTGCACCTCCGCCTGGTCGAGCACGTCGTACTTGATGCCGAAGGGCTTCGTCGCCTCCGCTTCCAGAAGCGCCTTGTCGAAGGTGCGCTTGGAGCGAAAGCCCTTGATCCAGCCCGTCTTGCGCAGGAGCGGCGCGAGCCCGGCCTCGCGGATGAGCCGCTCGTGCTCGCTCACGCACAGCTCGATGA
Organism: Salinarimonas ramus; assembly: GCF_014645695.1. Classification (GTDB taxonomy): domain Bacteria; phylum Pseudomonadota; class Alphaproteobacteria; order Rhizobiales; family Beijerinckiaceae; genus Salinarimonas; species Salinarimonas ramus. The sequence goes on from NZ_BMMF01000001.1 coordinate 293,636, forward strand.
GCGGCAGCATCGCCCGCGTCGCCTCGGCGAGGCCGCGCTTCGAGGAATTGCGCCAATAGCGGGCGAGCCAGGGCGCGATTCGCGGCAGGTAGCCGAGATGGTAGTGCGCCTCCGTCGAGCGGTTGAGCCCGTAGCGCACGAGCTTGGCGGGATCGCGCGGGAAGGCGTAGGGCACGATGGAGGCGCGCTCGATCAGCCCGGCATTGCCGTAGCTCGTCTCCTCGCCGGCGTCCCGCCGATCGACGAGGACGACGGAGCGCCCCCGCTCCTGGAGGTGGAGCGCGATGGACACGCCCACGATGCCCGCTCCGAGGACCACCACATCCGCACGCATGGATCTCGTACCTTTACCCGTGTTCTTGGCGCCTCGACCGGGTTAAGCCAAAACGGCCGCGCCCGCCATGCGCGAAGCTGCGCATGCGCCGCGCAGGCGAAGGCGGGCGCGCGGCCGACAGGAGCTTCCCACCCGTGCGTTCCGTCCTCGACCCCCTCGCGCTGATCGGGCGCTACGGCACGCAGGGCTTCGCGCTCTCGATCTTCATCGGGCTCGCTTTGCCGCAATTCGCGGCCGCCGCGCGCCCGCTGCTCGGCGCGACGATCTTCGCCTTCCTCGCCATCACCTTCGCGCGGGTCGATCTCGCGGCGCTGCGCGCGCTCGTGCGCCGCCCCGCGCCGATCGGGCTCGCCGGCCTGTGGCTGCTCGCGGCGCCGCCGGCGATCGTGGTCGCGATCTTCGCGGTCGTCGGCCGCGAGGCGCTGGGTCCCGGCCTCGCGCTCGGGCTCGCCCTCTATGCCGCAGCACCGCCGATCATGTCCTCGCCCGCGGTGGCGATGATGCTCAACCTCCCGCCGACGCTCCTCGTCGCGGTGGTCCTGGTGACGACCATGCTCGCGCCGCTCGTCGCGCCGCCGCTGGTCGAAGCCGTCGCCGGCGCCGCGGTGCCCCTCGACGCGGGCGCGCTCGTCACGCGCCTCGCCCTCCTCATCGGCGGGGCGCTGGCGCTCGCGATCGTGCTGCGCCTCACGCTCGGCATGGAGCGCATCCGGCGCAACAAGGCGCGCTTCGACGGGCTCGGCGTCGTGTTCTACGCGATCTTCGCCATCGCCGCGATGGACGGCGTTCTCGCCGCCATGGTGGAGCGCCCCGCCCTCGTGGCGACGATCCTCGCCATCGTCTTCGGCCTCTCCGCCGCGGGCTTCGCCAGCGCCATGCTGATCCTGCGCCCCCTGCCCCCGGCGGAGCGATTCGTCATGGGCTACGCCACGGGCCAGCGCAACATCGGCCTCCTCGTCGCCGCGCTCGGCGCCGCCACGCCCGAGACGACCTTCCTGTTCTTCGCGCTGGCCCAATTCCCCATCTACCTCATGCCGCAGATCGTGAAGCCGATGGCGCGGCGGTTCGTGGTGGAGGAGCGTGCGGGGTGAGGCTTCGCCGCCGTGTCGCCGTCGAAAACGCGGGCGGCGATGCTACTGTCCGGATACACGCGTGCCGTCTGCCCAATGTACCGTTCGCCGCATGGCGCGGGGTGACGGGTCATGGCACGAAAGCAGACGCACCGCACGCGGTCTGTGGGCGACGACGAGACGAGCGGGAAGGTGGGCGGCATGGACAAGCGGCTGATGGTGGAGCTGATCCCCGGCCCGGCCTTCCTGATCGGGCATCTCCTCGGCGGCATTTTCGTCGGCGCCGGGCTCGCGACCCTGGCGACCGCGCTCGCCATCGCCCTTCGCTGGCGCTGGGACCGGACGCTGCCGCTGATGGCGATCTCCATCTTCGGGCTGACGATCGTGCTTCTGACCATCGGCCTCGTCCTGGACGACACGACCTACGTGAAGGTCAGCAACACCGTCGGCTCCCTCGCCTTCGCGGCGATCGTCGCCGGCGGGATGCTGCTCAGGCCGAGCCTGCTGCGCCGGACGCTCGGCTACACCATCCACATGACCGACGCGGGCTGGCGCACGCTCCATCTCGCCTGGATCGCGCTGTCCGTCGCCCGCGCCGCGGCCAACGAGGTCGTCTGGCGCGGCTTCTCCGACGACGTCTGGGCGGTCTACAACGGCGTGTCCGACATCGCCTGGATCGGGCTCTTCTTCGTCGTCACCTCGATGGTGGCGAACCGCTACTGGGACGAGGCCGCGCGGAGTCGGAGGCGCGCCGAGCCTGCGGAACCGTGAAGCCTGTGCGGAGCACCGCGACGCGATCGACGCGCACGCACAGTTGCGCCGCACCCTCCCGCATGCTAGCGGCCCTCACATGACGACGCGCGACCTCCTCATCGCCCCCTCCATCCTCTCCGCGGATTTCGGCGCGCTGCGCGCCGACGTCGCCGCTGCGGCCGAGGCCGGTGGGGACTGGATCCACATCGACGTGATGGACGGGCACTTCGTGCCCAACATCTCCTTCGGCCCCATCGTCGTGCAGGCGATCCGCCCGGCGACGCCGAAGGTGTTCGACGTGCACCTGATGATCGCCCCGACGGACCCCTATCTCGCCGCCTTCGCGGAGGCGGGAGCCGACGTGATCACGGTCCACGTCGAGGCGGGGCCGCACGTGCACCGCTCGCTCCAGGCGATCCGCGCGCTGGGCAAGAAGGCGGGCGTCGCGCTCAATCCCGGCACGCCGGCGGAGGCGATCGCGCCCCTTCTGGACGACGTCGACCTCGTCCTCGCCATGACGGTCAATCCCGGCTTCGGCGGGCAGGCCTTCATCGCTCCCGTCGTCGAGAAGATCCGCCGCATCGCCGCGCTCGTGGGCGATCGGCCGATCGACATCGAGGTGGACGGCGGCGTGACGCCGCAGACGGCGCCGCTCGTCGTGGAGGCGGGCGCCAACGTCCTCGTCGCCGGCTCGGCCGCCTTCAAGGGCGGTCAGTCGGCCTATGCCGGCAACATCGCCGCGATCCGTCGAGCCGCCGAAGGCGCGCGCGGGTGAAAGCGCAGGCGGAACGCGCCTTGCCGACGGCTCTGTGGCGGGCGCTGGCGCTCGGCGCGCTCGCCGGCTTCGTCGTCTTCCTCCGCATCGTCGAGCGCGGCGAGGCCTTGTCTCCCCGGACCTGGCTCGTCGTCGCGATCTTCGCCGCGTCCGGCGCTTTGGCGGCGTTCACGGTCTCGCTCCTCGCGGGACGCTTCGCGCCGAACGCGCCGCGCCTCGCGCTGGGGGCCGCGACGGGGCTCGTTCTGGTGCCCTGCACGGTGTTCGCCTTCTTCGCCTTCGACCGCAACGCCGGCGACATCCTCTGGTCGCTTCGCGAATACGGCCTCCTCGACACGCTGGGCCACGCGATGATCGGGCTCACGATCGACGCCGCCGGCGCCTTCTCGGTGACGGCGCGGCCCTATCTCCTGCCCTGGCCGATCGTCGCGCTCGGTCTCGGCGCCGCGGCGGCCTTCGCGCCCGGCCGGCGGCGCGCGGCGCTCGCGGGTATCGCCGTCGCCGTGCTGGCCGGCTTCGGCGTCGACGCGGCGCGAGCGCAGGGGAGCGGCGCCGAGCCCGACGCCTGGTCGCGCGAGAAGTGCGCGCGCTACGCCACGGCCTGGGAGGAGGCCACGACGCGCATGGGGCGCGAGGGGCTCTCCGCCGAGTTCGTCACGCGCCACGACGCCTTCGTCGCCTCGGGGTGCCTCGCCGATGCCGACGTCTGCCCGCGCTCGGAGGCGGAGCTCGCCATGGCGAACGTGCTCGTGATCCTCGCCATGAACGCAGGGATGGCGAGCACCTTCCCGCCCTTCGCCTGCCGCGGCTGACCCGCGCCCGCGCGCATACCCGCCCCGCGAGCGCACACCTTGCGAAGCCGGGGGGCGCGAGTTACGTCACCACCCATTGGTCTCACGGGGTGCCCGATCGCGGGCTGAGAGGCGCGGACCCGCGCCAACCCATCGAACCTGATCCGGCTCGCACCGGCGGAGGGAACGAGACATGGTCGACGACGCGCCACCGCGCGCAAATCATCCCGATACGCTCCCGCGCCTCGCCGCGCGTCTCCTGGAGGAGACCCGCGCCCGGCATCCGCGCGTCCACGCGCTGACGAACGCCGCCGCGCAGGCCTTCACCGCCAACCTCCTCCTCGCCGCGGGCGCCATCCCGTCGCTGACCGTCGCCGCCGAGGAGGCGGAGCATTTCGCTCGCCGCGCGGACGCCGTCCTCGTCAACCTCGGCACGCTCGACGCGGAACGCCGCGCCGGCATCCCCGTGGCGGTCGCGGCGGCGCGCGAGGCCGGACGCCCGCTCGTCCTCGACCCGGTCTTCGTCGAGGCGTCCCCGCCCCGCCTCGCGTTCGCCCGCGCGCTCCTCGCCGAGCGCCCCGCCATCGTGCGGCTCAATCCCGGCGAGCTGCGCGCCCTCGCGGGCGCCGCGCCCGGGCCCGCGGTCGCCGCCGGCTTCGCTCGCGAGACCGGCGCCGTCGTCGCGCTCACGGGCGAGGTCGACGTCGTCACCGATGGCGACCGCACGATCCGCATCGCCAACGGCCATTCGCTGATGGCCGCGATCACCGCCATGGGCTGTGCGGGCTCGGCGCTCCTCGCCGCCTTCGCCGCGCTCCACGAAGATCACTCGGAGGCCGCAGCCGCGGCGCTCCTCGTGCTCGGCGTCGCCGGCGAGATCGCCGGCGCCCGCGCCGCCGGCCCCGGCAGCTTCCCCGCCGCCTACCTCGATGCGCTTCATGCGCTCGACGAGGCGGCGCTCTCAGACCTCGCGAGGATCTCGTGAACCGCGTCGACCGAACCCCCGTGGATCTGCGCCTCTACGCCATCGTCGGCCTGCCCGACACCGATGGGCGCGACCTCGTCGATCTCGTCGGCCGCGCCGTCGCGGGCGGCGCGACGCTGGTGCAGCTGCGCGAGAAGCAGGCGGACACCCGCAGGCTCGTCGAGCTCGCCCGCGCGCTCGCAAAGACGCTCGCGGGAACGGGCGTGCCGCTCCTCGTCAACGACCGGGTCGACGTCGCGCTGGCGGCGCAGGTCGACGGCGTGCATCTCGGGCAGAGCGACATGGACCCGCACGACGCGCGCCGGCTGCTGGGGCCGGACGCGATCATCGGCTGGACCCTGAAGACGCCCGTCCACGCCCGCGCGCTCGCCGACGTCCCCGTCGATTACGGCTGCATCGGCGGCGTCTTCGCCACCACCTCGAAGGACAATCCCGAGCCGCCCATCGGCCTCGCCGGGCTCGCGGAGACCGTCGCCGCCGGGCGCGCGGCCGTGCCCGGCATGCCGCTGGGCGCCATCGCCGGCATCGACGAGACCAACGCCCGCGCCGTGATCGGCTCCGGTGCGGACGGGATCGCGGTCATCTCCGCGATCTTCCGCCGGAAGGACCCGACCGCCTCCGCCCGCGGCCTGCGCCGCCTCGTCGACGAGGCGCTCGCGGCCCGCGGGGCCTGACGCATCGCGCGCACGATACCGAAAGAGAGGATCCTCATGGGACTCGACAAGGCGGCCATCGCCGTCACCATCGCAGGCTCGGATTCCGGCGGCGGCGCCGGCATCCAGGCCGACCTCAAGACCTTCTCGGCGCTGGGCGTCTACGGCGCGAGCGTGATCTGCGCGCTCACCGCCCAGAACACCCGCGGCGTGCAGGACATCCACGACGTGCCGGCGGACTTCGTCGCGGCCCAGATCGACAGCGTCTTCTCCGACCTCGCGGTGGACGCCGTGAAGATCGGCATGCTGTCGCGCCCGGCCGTCATCGAGGTCGTCGCCGCCGGCCTCGCGCGCCATCGCGTCGAGACGATCGTGCTCGATCCGGTGATGGTGGCGGCCTCGGGGGACAAGCTCCTCTCCGACGACGCCGTCGAGACCCTGCGCACGGTGCTCCTGCCCCGGGCCCTGCTGCTGACGCCGAACCTGCCCGAAGCCGCCGTTCTCCTCGGCGAGCCGGTCGCGCAGGACGAGGAGACGATGCGTGCCCAGGGCGAGCGGCTCCTCGCGCTCGGGCCGCGGGCGGTGCTCGTCAAGGGCGGGCACGGCACGGGGCCGGAGAGCGTCGATCTCCTGGTGACGCGCGACGGCGTCACCCGCCTCGCGGCGCCACGGATCGAGACGCGCAACACCCACGGGACGGGCTGCACGCTGTCCTCCGCCATCGCCGCCGGGCTCGCCTCCGGCGCGCCTCTGGAGGATGCGGTCGCGGCCGCGAAGAACTACCTGAGCGCCGCCATCGCCGCGGCGGACAGCCTCGAGATCGGGAGCGGGCACGGGCCCGTGCATCATTTCCATGCCGCATGGTGACGATCCCACCCGCCGCGCCGCCCTCGCGAGCGGCGTCCTCGGCCTCGCCGGCGGCGCGCTCGCCGCGCCGCGCATCGCGCGGGCGCAGGCCGCGCCGATCCGCTGGCGCCTCGTGACCTCCTGGCCCCGCGGCCAGGCGGGGCCCGGCGTCACGGCGCAGCGCATCGTCGATCGCATCAACGCCATGGCCGGCGGGCGGCTCGTCGTCACGCTGTTCGCCGCGGGCGAGATCGTGCCGGCCTTCTCCGTCCTCGACGCCGTCTCGAACGGCACCGTCGAGGCCGGCCACAGCGCGGCGCTCTACTGGCAGGGTCGCATCCCCGCCGCCGCCTTCTTCACGACGGTACCCTTCGGGCTGGGGCCCATCGAGCACCAGGCGTGGCTCTCGCTCGGCGGCGGGCAGGCCTTGTGGGACGCGCTCTACGGCGAATGGGGCGTGAAGCCCTTCCTCGCCGGCAATACCGGGCCGTGCATGGGCGGCTTCTTCCGCTCACCCGTCGAGACGCCCTCCGACATCGCGGGCCTGCGCATCCGCGTCGCGGGGCTCGGCGCGAGCGTCTACGCGCGGCTGGGCGCGACGCCGGTGACGATCCCCGCGGGCGACACCTACACCGCGCTCGAGCGCGGCACGGTGGACGCCGTCGAGTTCCTGGCGCCGGCGACGGATCACGAGCTCGGCCTCCACCAGGTGGCGCCGCTCTACTACGCGCCGGGCTTCAACAAGCCCAACGGCGCGAGCGAGCTCCTCGTCAACGCGGACGCGCTCGCGGCCTTGCCCGAGGACCTTCGCGCCATCGTCGCCGAGGCGGCGGAGGCGGAGCACGCGCTCGCGCTGGCCGACGCCCATCGCCGCAACGCGACGGCGTTGCGCGCCATGCTGTCGGAGGCGGACGTGCAGCTGGTGGGCTTTCCCGAGGAGGTCGTCGTCGCCGCCGAGGAGGCGGCGCGGGCGGAGATCGACGCCATCGCGGCATCGTCGGACCTCGCCGGTCGGATCGTCGCGAGCTATCGCGCGGCACGCGAGGAGATGGCGCCCTGGTCGCGGCTGGAGGCGGACATGGCGCGCTCGCTGGCGCGGGTGTGAGGCGTCACGTCAGCCCCACCCGCCCGCGCCCGCCGGCGACGAGCCGCGCCATCGCGAGGACCCAGACCAGGACGAGGAGCGCGAGCCCGCGCTCGAAGGCGCCATCCCAGCCGGGGGGAACGAAGAAGTAGATCGGGGCCCCGACGATCCACGCCGCCGCGACGGCGAGGTCGAAGGCACCCATCCGGCGCGAGCGCGCGAAGAGCCCGCGGGCGAGAAGGAGCGTCGCGAGCCCGAAGAGGACGCCCAGCGTGTAGACGAGCTCGATGTGGAAGACGAACCCGCCCCGGTCGCGGTCCCCGTACTCGTCGTGAAGCGCGATGATCGCGACGACCACCGCGAGAAGCGCGACCATGACGACGCCGCCGGACCAGAGCCGCGGATCGCCGCGCGGCCCCTCCCCGACCCGCCGCAGGCCGAAGGCGAGCGCGAGGAGGCCGATGGCGAAGGCGACGAGCCCCGTGTCCTGGATCCAGGAGAGGCGCCCGGCGGCGAGGTCGCTGATCGAATCGCGAATCGGGCCGTAGCCCGGCGCGAGCAGCGAGCCAACGATGTCGGTCGTCACGAGAACGAGCGCGCCGAGCGTCGCGATCCCCGCCGCGAGCCGGGCCGAGCCCTCGTCCGTCCGTCGCACGCGCGCATGAGCCATGTCGCCCCCTCGTTCCTCGGCTGTCGCCGATCCGCATGACGCACCCCAACGCGACGCTCGCCGGCTCGTTTCGTCGCCGCCCCGGGATCGTCGCTTTCGGGTGTCGCGGCGTCGCGCGCCGCCCTATCCTGCGCGGCATCGAAGGAGTTCGCCCATGCTCGAGATCGCCCGCACACTGGACCCGCAGACGTCGCGCGCCCTCGAGGACGCGCCGACGCCGATGAGCGCCTGCGCTGACTACGACGTGGTGCGCCGGATCATCGCCTTCATCTCGGAGAACTGGCGCGACCAGCCTTCGCTGGAATCGATCGCGGACCATGTGGGGCTCTCGACGAGCCACGTGCACCACCTCTTCCGGCGCTGGGCCGGGCTCTCGCCCAAGGCCTTCCTGCAGGCGGTGACGCTCGATCACGCCAAGCGGCTCCTCGACGCGGAGGCGAGCCTGCTCGACGCGACGCTCGAGCTCGGGCTCTCCGGGCCCGCGCGGCTGCACGACCTCTTCGTCACTCACGAGGCAATGACGCCGGGCGACTACAAGGCCAAGGGCGCGGGGCTCGTCCTCTCCTACGGCTACCACCCCTCCCCCTTCGGCGAGGCGATCGTGGTGGCGACGCCCCGCGGCCTCGCTGGGCTCGGCTTCGTCGACGACGCCGACCGCGACGGCGCGCTCGCGGACATGCGCCGGCGCTGGCCGAACGCCGACTTCGTGCGCGACGACGCCGCCACCTCGTCCTATCCCGCGCGCGTCTTCGAGCCGGAGCGCTGGCGCCCCGACCAGCCCCTCGACATCGTCCTCATCGGCACGGATTTCGAGGTGCGCGTCTGGCGCACGCTGCTCGGCATCCCCTTCGGCCGCGCGACGACCTATTCCGCCGTCGCCGAGAAGATCGGGAGCCCCAAGGCCGCCCGCGCCGTCGGCGCGGCGGTGGGGCGCAACCCGATCTCCTTCGTCGTGCCCTGCCACCGCGTCGTCGGGCGCTCGGGCGCGCTGACGGGCTATCATTGGGGCCTCACGCGCAAGCAGGCGATCCTCGGCTGGGAGGCGGGACGCATGGCGTGAGCCACATCGTTAGGCTTGACTAAATTAGTTATCACTCATATTAAAGCGGCAGGAGGCGCCGCTCGCTTGCAGGCACGCCTCACCCGAGATCGTCCCCCGTCCCGGAGCCGTCGCCTTGCCTCCCGTCACGACAGATTTCACGCCGCTCGCCGCGCTCGCCGGCGGCGCCCTCATCGGCCTCTCCTCCGTCCTCCTCATGCTCTTCCTCGGGCGCATCGCCGGGATCATCGGCGTCGTCGCCCGGGCGATCAGCGCCGTGTCTGTCCCTTCCGCGGACCGCAACTGGCGCTTCGCCTTCATCGCCGGGCTCCTCGCGGCGTCACCGGCCATGTGGCTCGCCACCGGCGAGGCGGTCGCGCAGACCGTCTCCGACGACCTGCCGCTGATGGCCGTCGCGGGGCTTCTGGTGGGCTTCGGCTCGGCGCTGGGCTCGGGCTGCACGTCCGGGCACGGCGTGTGCGGGCTCGCACGGCTCTCGCCGCGCTCCCTCGTGTCCGTCCTCACCTTCATGGCGGCGGCGATCGCCACCGTGTTCCTCGTGCGCCACGTCGTCGGCTGAAGACCGGGAGACCTCTCATGCGCAGCCTCGTCGGCTTCCTCGCGGGCCTCCTCTTCGGGATCGGCCTCGTCGTCTCGGGCATGGCGGACCCCGCCAAGGTGCTCGACTTCCTCGATCTCTTCGGCACGTGGGACCCGAGCCTCGCCTTCGTCATGGGCGGCGCGGTTCTCGTCACCTTCCTCGGCTTTCGCCTCGTGCTGCGCCGCCGCGCGCCTGTGCTGATGGAGCGGTTCGATCTGCCGGGCACGCGCCTCGTCGACGGGCGCCTGCTGACGGGCGCGGTGGTGTTCGGAGTCGGCTGGGGGCTCGGCGGCTTCTGCCCCGGGCCCGCCATCACCGCGCTGCCGCTGATGGCACCGGGCACGCTCGTCTTCGTGCCGATGATGATCCTCGGGCTTTGGGCCGGCGTGAAGGTGCGCGAGGCTCGCGCCGCAACCGGCGCCGCCCTCCCCGGGCGCTGAGCGCGAAGGAGAGGTCATGACCCGCACCGGCCTGTCGCGATACGTGCCGATCCTCGACTGGGGACGGCGCTACGACACGCGGACCTTCACGAGCGATCTCGTGGCGGCCGCGATCGTGACCATCATGCTGATCCCGCAATCGCTCGCTTATGCGCTGCTGGCGGGCCTGCCGCCGGTCGTGGGGCTCTACGCCTCGATCCTGCCGCTCGTCGCCTACGCGGTCTTCGGCACGAGCCGCGCGCTCGCCGTGGGACCCGTGGCGGTGGTCTCGCTGCTCACGGCGGCCGCCCTCTCCGAGGTCGCGACGCCGGGGAGCGCTGAATACGTCGTGGCCGCCGCGGCTTTGGCATTGATGTCCGGCGCCATGCTGATCGCGCTCGGCATCTTCCGCCTGGGCTTCATCGCCAACCTGCTCTCCCACCCGGTGATCTCCGGCTTCATCACCGCGTCCGGGCTGATCATCGCGGCCTCGCAGCTCAAGCACCTCCTCGGCGTCTCGGCGGGCGGGCATACGCTCCTCGAGGTCGGCACGGCGCTCGTCGCGGCGCTGCCGCAGACGAACCCCTGGACGCTCGCCATCGGCGCGAGCGCCACCGCCTTCCTGTTCTGGGTGCGCTCCGGCCTGAAGCCGGCGTTGCGCCGGCTCGGCCTGTCGGACTACGCGGCGGGCCTCGTCGCGCGTGCCGGGCCGGTGATCGCGGTCGCGGCGAGCATCCTCTCCGTCGTCGTGCTCTCGCTCGACGAGAAGGGCGTCGCCATCGTCGGCGACGTACCCGCCGGTCTGCCGCCGCTCGCGCTGCCCGTGGTGGAGACGAGCCTCCTCGTCTCGCTGATCGCGCCGGCGCTCCTCATCTCCGTCATCGGCTTCGTCGAATCGGTCTCGGTGGCGCAGACGCTCGCCGCCAAGCGCCGCCAATCCATCGTGCCGAACCAGGAGCTGATCGGGCTGGGCGCGGCGAACGTCGCCTCCGCCTTCTCCGGCGGCTACCCGGTGACCGGCGGCTTCGCGCGCTCGGTGGTTAATTTCGACGCGGGCGCCGAGACGCCGGCGGCGGGCGCCTTCACGGCGATCGGCATCGCGCTGGCCTCGCTCTTCCTGACGCCGCTCCTCCACTACCTCCCGATCGCGACCTTGGCGGCGACGATCGTCGTCGCCGTGCTCAGCCTCGTGGACCTCGGCGCCTTGAAGCGCGCCTGGACCTATTCGCGGCACGACTTCGCGCCGATGCTGGCGACGATCCTCGTCACCCTCGGCTTCGGCGTGGAGGCCGGAATTCTCACCGGCGTCGCCCTGTCGATCGCGCTTCTTCTGTGGCGCACCTCGCGCCCGCACATCGCCATCGTCGGCCAGGTGCCGGGCACGGAGCATTTCCGCAACGTCAAGCGCCATCGGGTCGTGACGGACGAGCGTGTGCTCTCGCTGCGCATCGACGAGAGCCTGAACTTCGCCAATGCCCGCGCCACCGAGGAATTCGTGCTGGAGGAGGTCGCCGGGCGCCCCGCGCTGGCGCACGTCGTCCTCCAATGCACGGCGATCAACGAGATCGACATGAGCGCGCTCGAGAGCCTCGAGCTGATCATGCACCGGCTCGAGGCGCAGGGCATCGCCCTCCACCTCTCCGAGGTGAAGGGCCCGGTGATGGACCGCCTCGCCCGCTCGCATTTCGTCGAGCACCTGACGGGCGCGGTCTACCTCACCCAGCACCAGGCGATGAGCGCGCTCTCGCCCGCGCTGACGCGCGCGGCGACACGGGGCGAGAGCGTGGCCGCCTGAGGCGGCGGGAGCGGGCGTTCACTCCGCCCCGGCGATCACTCGGCCGCGGCGTGCTGGGCGTGGAGCCCCTCGCCGCGGGCGATGATCTTGTTGAGCGCGGCGAGATACGCCTTCGCCGAAGCCACCAGCGTATCCGGGTCCGCGCCGCGGCCGGTGACGGAGCGTCCGCCGGAGTTCAGGCGCACGGAGACTTCCGCCTGCGCGTCCGTTCCCTCGGTCACGGCGTGGACCTGGTAGAGCTCCAGCGTCGCCTCGTGCGGGGCGAGCGCGTGGATGGCGTTGAAGACGGCGTCGACCGGCCCGTTGCCGTCGGCCTCCTCGGTCTGGACGCGACCCTCGATCTCGAGCTTCATCGTCGCGCGCTGCGGCCCGCGGGTGCCCGCGATGACGGAGAGCGAGACGAGCTTGATGCGGTCGTGTGCGGTGGCCAGACGCTCGTCGACGAGCGCCTCGATGTCCTCGTCGTAGACGTGCTTCTTGCGGTCGGCGAGCGCCTTGAACCGGTCGAAGGCGTCCTGCAGCTCGTTGTCGGAGAGCTTGTAGCCCAGCTCCGCGAGCTTGGAGCGGAAGGCGTTGCGGCCCGAATGCTTGCCCATGACGAGCGAGGTCTTGGTGACGCCCACGCTCTCGGGGGTCATGATCTCGTAGGTCTGTGTGTGCTTGAGCATGCCGTCCTGGTGGATGCCGCTCTCGTGCGCGAAGGCATTGCGGCCGACGATGGCCTTGTTGTACTGCACCGGGAACGAGGTCGCGTTGGCGACGACCTTGGAGGCGCGGGTCAACATCGTCGTGTCGATGCCGGTCTCGTAGGGGAAGGCGTCGGCGCGGGTCTTGATCGCCATCACGATCTCCTCCAGCGCCGCGTTGCCCGCGCGCTCGCCGATGCCGTTGATCGTGCACTCGATCTGCCGCGCGCCGCCGTTGACGCCCGCGAGCGTGTTCGCCACCGCCATGCCGAGGTCGTTGTGGCAATGGACCGAGAAGATCGCCTTGTCGGCGTTCGGCACCCGCCCGCGTACGGTCTCGAACAGCGTGCGGTATTCCTCGGGCGTGGTGTAGCCCACGGTGTCGGGGATGTTGATCGTCGTGGCGCCGGCCTTGATGGCGGCCTCGACGCAGCGGCACAGGAAGTCCATCTCGGTACGCGTGCCGTCCTCGGCCGACCACTCGACGTCGTCGACGAGGTTTCGCGCGCGCGTCACCTGGTCGATGACCAGCGCCAGCACGTCGTCGGGCTCCTTCTGGAGCTTGTACTTCATGTGGACGGGCGAGGTGGAGATGAAGGTGTGGATGCGCGGGCGCACCGCGTGGCGCACGGCCTCGCCGGCACGCTCGATGTCCTTGGGATTGGCGCGCGACAGGCCGGCGACGACGGCGCGCTTCACCCGGCGGGCGATCTCGGACACGGCCTCGAAATCGCCGATGGAGGCGATGGGGAAGCCCGCCTCGATGATGTCGACGCCCATCTCGTCGAGGAGCTCGGCGACCTCGAGCTTCTCCTCCAGCGTCATGGTCGCGCCGGGGCACTGCTCGCCGTCGCGCAAGGTGGTGTCGAAGATCAGGACGCGGTTCTGGTCGTTGGACATGGTCGTTCTCTGCTGTCTCGTCTGATCGGATCTTCGGCGCACGCGGGCGCCGGCTCGTCGTCTCGATCACCCCTGAGAGCCCAGGCGCGCGCCCGGACGGCCCTCAGGGGCTGATAAGGAGCAGAAGGCCGAGGTCGAGGGAACGCGACAGAGGACGCGCGAGCGCCAGCGCGCCGGTGGCCGGCGCGGCGATGGGGCTGTTGCGATGGGAGCCGGCCGTGGCCAAGGCTCTCTCCTCGTCTCGATCGACGCCGCGAAGGCGGCGGGGCGCACGTCTTGTACAAGGGCGCGGGCTTCCCCGCAACCCCGTTACGCGCCGTCCGCCGGCTCGCGCAAAGCGGACAGCAGCCGCTCGCATTCCATCAGCTCGTCGAGCGCGCCGCGCAGCGTGCGCGCGGCTTCGTCGGAGAGGAGCGTGTCGCGCTCGTCGCTGGCGAAGGCCGCCTCCTCCGCCGAATCGGCACCGCGCTCGGCCTCGGCACCGTCCCCGGTGAGCGAGGGCTCGACCTTGGCCTCGCCCCGACCGACGGCGGCGGCGAAGCGCACGCCCTCGGTCTTGAGGATGCGCTGCACGCCCTTGATCGTGTAGCCCTCGCCGTAGAGGAGATGGCGGATGCCGCGCAGGAGATCGACGTCCTCGGGCCGGTAGAAGCGCCGGCCGCCGCCGCGCTTGAGCGGCTTGATCTGCGCGAACTTCGTCTCCCAGAAGCGCAGCACGTGCTGGGGCACGTCGAGATCCTCGGCGACCTCGCTGATGGTGCGGAAGGCGTCCGGTCCCTTGTCCATGCGGCCCCTCCCCTGCGCGTCCCTGCTGCGCGCGAGCGCGAGGATATCAGTCCTCGCCGTCCTTCACGACCTCGCCGTTGATGCGGCCCTTGAGGACGTTGGAGGGCTTGAAGACCATGACGCGCCGCGGCTCGATGGGCACCTGCACGCCGGTCTTGGGATTGCGGCCCATCCGCTCGCCCTTCTCGCGCACGACGAAGGACCCGAACGAGGAGAGCTTCACGGTCTCGCCGCGCTCCAGGCAATCACAGATCTCGGCGAGGACCGATTCGACGAGCTCGGCCGATTCCGTTCGTGACAGACCGACGCGCTGGTACACCGCCTCGCACAGATCCGCGCGCGTCACCGTCCGTCCCGCCATCGATGAGCCCCCTCCTCGCCCGCTCGCGTCGTCGAACGCTAGGCCGTGCCGCGAGCCGAATCAACAGCGCGCGGGATGGAAATCGGATGTATGCTACCAGCGGATGAGGGCGCTGCCCCACGTGAATCCACCGCCGATAGCTTCGAGCATCACCAGGTCGCCGTCCATGATCCGCCCGTCCTTGCGCGCCACGTCGAGGGCGAGCGGGATCGAGGCCGCGGACGTGTTGCCGTGGCGGTCCACCGTGACGACCACCTTCTCGCGGGCGATGCCCAGCTTGTCCGCGGAGGCGTCGATGATGCGCTTGTTGGCCTGGTGGGGCACGAACCAGGAGAGCTCCTGCGCGCTCGTCCCCGTCGCCTCGAAGGCGGCCTCGACCACGTCCGTCACCATGCCCACCGCGAAGCGGAAGACGTCGCGGCCTTCCATGCGCAGATGGCCCGTCGTGCCCGTGGAGCCGGGCCCGCCGTCGACGTAGAGCTTGTCGCGATAGCGTCCGTCGGAGCGCAGCTGCGTCGTGAGCACGCCGCGATCGGCGCTCGTGCCCTGCCCCTCCTGCGCCTCGAGCACGATGGCGCCGGCGCCGTCGCCGAAGAGCACGCAGGTCGTGCGGTCCGTCCAGTCGAGGATGCGCGAGAAGGTCTCCGCGCCGATCACCAGCGCGCGACGCGCCGAGCCGGTGGCGAGGAACTTGTCGGCGACGGCGACCGCGTAGACGAAGCCGGTGCACACCGCCTGCACGTCGAAGGCCGCGCCGTGATGCATGCCGAGCCCGGCCTGGATCATCGTCGCGGTGGAGGGGAAGGTGTGGTCGGGTGTCGAGGTGGCGCACACGATCAAGTCGATGTCGTCGGCGCTCATGCCGGCATCGGCGAGCGCGGCCTTCGCCGCGGCGAGGCCCAGCGTCGAGGTGGTCTCGCCCTCGGCGGCGATGTGGCGAGCGCGGATGCCCGTGCGCTGCACGATCCACTCGTCCGAGGTCTCGACGATTCCCTCGAGATCGGCGTTCGGCACCATCTTCGGCGGAAGATAGGAGCCGCAGCCCCTCACCACGGAACGCAGCTTCATCATTCGGTCCTCACGCCGGCGGCACCGCCGGCGATTCTTCGAGCATGTCCCTGATCGTACGCATCAGGTCGAAATGCGCCATGTCGTAGGCGATGTCGATCGCCGACGCGACGCCCTTCGCGTCCGCGCCCCCGTGGCTCTTGATGACGACGCCCTCGAGGCCGAGGAACACGCCGCCATTGGCCCGGCTCGGGTCCATCTTGGCGCGCAGCGCGTCGAACGCGCTCTTGGCGAAGAGGTAACCGATCTTCGCCATCAGGGTTCGGCTCATGGCGCCGCGCAGGTACTCGCCGAGCTGCTTGGCCGTGCCCTCGGCGGTCTTGAGCGCGATGTTGCCGGTGAAGCCCTCGGTGACGACGACATCCACCGTGCCCTTGCCGATGTCGTCGCCTTCCACGAAGCCGTGATAAGTCAGGTGCGGGAAGTTCGCCTCCCGCAGCATGCGCGAGGCCTCCTTCACCGCCTCGATCCCCTTGATCTCCTCGCGGCCCACGTTGAGAAGCCCGACCAGCGGCCGGTCGAGGTCGAACACGATCCGCGCCATGGCCGCGCCGAGCACGGCGAGGTTCACGTAGTGGCTCGCATCCGCGCCGATCGAAGCGCCGACGTCGAGCACGATCGACTCGCCCCGCGTCGTGGGCCAGATCGCGGCGATCGCCGGGCGGTCCACCTGCGGCATGGTCTTGAGGCAGAACATCGACATCGCCATCAGCGCGCCGGTATTGCCCGCGGACACGCAGACCTGCGCGTCGCCGTCGCGAACCGCCTGCAGCGCCAGCCACATGGAGGACTTGTAGCGCCCCACCCGCAGCGCCTGGCTCGGCTTGTCGTCCATCTTCACCGAGACGGCGGCGTGGCGCAGCTCCGTCGCCTCCCTGAGCTTGGGATGCGCGTCGAGGATCGGGCGCACGACCGCCTCGTCCCCGTGCATGACGAAGCGCATGCCGGGATGACGCTCCAGCGCGAGCGCGGCCCCGGGAACCACCACGGAAGGGCCGTGGTCGCCGCCCATGGCGTCGAGCGAGATCCGGATCGTCTTCGTCATCGTCAACGGGCGCGTCGTCTCGCGTGAGGGCGTGGGGGAAGCCGGGCCGCCTCGTCGCGGAGCCCGGTCGAGGAGCCCGGACCATAGCGACCCGTTCCGTCGCCGCAACCGAAATCTCCGGCAGCGCTCGGGAACGCCCGCAGGTGAGCTGCCCCGGATCAGTGCCTGCGTCGATCTCGGACGCGCGCTTCCCAATCGAAGCCGCCGTAGGACACGATGTGGACGAAGACCTCGCCCTGCGCGTCGTCCACGCTGAAGGCGATCGAGCCGCGCAGGCCAGCCCCGATGACGCGCAGGCCCGAAAAGAGCTCGTTCCTGACGGTACCGCGGTGCGGCGTGTCGGCGAGCGCGAAGGTCGCTTGACGCAGCTCGCGGAGGATCAGCTTCGTGGTCGCCGCGCCAGCGTGCGGCTTCATGCTGCGCTCGATAGCGCGGAAGTCGTCAGCGACCCGCGGATGGAGCCGAACCTCGTAACGCTTCACTCGTCATCCAGCCCGAGCTCGGCGGAGATCGCGGCGAACGCCTCGTCCGCGTCCACGTATTCCTCCAGAGGCGTCGCCATTCGCTCGCGAATGACGTCCGCCATCGCGGCGAGCATGAGCCGACGTTCCTCTTCCGCTCGCATCATGTCCTCGACCGCGGCCGCGACACCGGCGCTCGCCGTCGCGAAGACGCCGCTCTCCACCTGCTCCATCAGGAACCGGTGATGGCGCTCGGTGAAGCTCAATGTCGTCTTGATCGTCATCTTGCGCTCCGATGGTATGACTAATTCATACCGCAAACGCCCGTCGGCGGCAAGGCGATCCAAGCCCCACGCTTTCAGACCTCACGCGTCCACACCCCCCTCCGCGACCGGCTCCGCCCCCTCGTCCGTCGCGCCCTTCTCCCAGCCCTCCTTCGTCTCCGCGACGAAGTCCTCGAGCCGCTTCTCGCGGATGGCCTTGCGCAGTCCCGCCATCAGCTCCTGGTAATAGGCGAGGTTGTTCCAGGTCAGCAGCATCATGGCGAGGATCTCGTTGGAACGGACGAGATGGTGCAGGTAGGCGCGGGAATAGGCGTTGGCCGCCTCGCACTTGGAGCCCTTGTCGAGGGGGCGGGTGTCCTCGGCGTGCTTGGCGTTCTTGAGGTTGAGCCGGCCGTGGCGGGTGAAGGCCATGCCGTGGCGCCCGGCACGCGTGGGCATCACGCAGTCGAACATGTCGACCCCGCGCCGCACCGCCTCGACGATGTCGTCGGGCGTGCCGACCCCCATGAGGTAGCGCGGCTTCGTCGCAGGCAGATGGGGCTCCACCGCCTCGATCATGGCGAGCATGACGTCCTGCGGCTCGCCCACCGCCAGCCCGCCGATGGCGTAGCCCTTCAGGTCGAGATCGACGAGCGCGCGCGCGCTCTCCACGCGCAGCCGCTCCACCGCCCCGCCCTGCACGATGCCGAACATGGCCTTGCCCGGCTGCTCGCCGAAGGCGACGCGGCAGCGCTCCGCCCAGCGCAGGCTGAGCCGCATCGCCTTCTCGACCGCCTCGTCCGTGTTGGGCAGCTTCACGCACTCGTCGAGCTGCATCTGGATGTCGGAGCCGAGCAGCCCCTGGATCTCGATGGCGCGCTCGGGCGTGAGCCGATGCATCGAGCCGTCGACGTGGGACTGGAAGGTCACGCCGTCCTCGTCGAGCTTGCGCAGGCCGGCGAGCGACATGACCTGGAAGCCGCCCGAATCGGTGAGGATCGGGTAGGGCCAGTTCATGAAGGCGTGCAGCCCGCCGAGCCGCGCGATGCGCTCCGCGCCCGGCCGCAGCATCAGGTGATAGACGTTGCCGAGCACGACGTCGGCGCCGAGCGCCTTCACCTGATCGGGATACATGGCCTTCACGGTCGCCGCGGTGCCCACCGGCATGAAGGCCGGCGTGCGGATGACGCCGCGGGGCATGCGGATCTCGCCGGAGCGGGCGGCGCCGTCCTGGGCGGCGACGGTGAAGACGAATTCCTCGCTCATGCTGGTCCTTTCGCCACCTTGAACAGATGCGCCGGCAGGCGCGTCATCACGAAGATCGCCACGGGCAGCGCCTCGCGCGCCTCGCGCTCGAGGCGGGCCTCGTGATCGTGCGCGCGACCGTCGGCGCCGGCCGCCGGGACGCGCGCGTCGAGATCGGCACCGAGCGCCCGCACCGCGGCGATGGTCGCACGCAGCTTCGGGACGAGGAAGCCGATCGGCGTGTCGAGATCGCGCAGCCGCTCGATCTTCTCCTCGAGCGTGCCGCGCCAGCGCCCGCCGAGCACCCGATGCGCCAGGGTGACGTGGCGCTCGACGACGCTGCCGGCGAGGAGGATGCAGCTCATGTGCCGGCCCGTCACGTAGGCCGAGACGAGCTCGCGATAGGCCGTGCGGTCGTAGGTGCCGAGCGTCGACGGAGGCACGCCGATCGTCGCGGCGACCCAGGCCCGGCGACGCAGCACCGCCTCCTCGTCGCTCGGCTCCGTGGCGAGCGCGTAATGCAGGTCGAGATCGCGGCTCGCGTCCGCCTCGTCGCCGGCGGGCGCGCCGAACAGGTCCGTCTCTGCCGCCGTCACGATCGCCCCGGCTCCGAGCCGGCGTCGTGTGCGCGAAGCAGCAGGCTCGAATCGCCGAAGGAATAGAACCGATAGCCCTCTCGGATCGCGTGCGCGTAGGCGCCGCGCATCGTGTCGATGCCGGCGAAGGCGCAGACGAGCATCATCAGGGTCGAGCGCGGCAGGTGGAAGTTCGTCATCAGCGCGTCCACGGCGCGGAAGCGGAAGCCCGGCGTGATGAAGATGTCCGTATCGCCCGAAAACGGCGGGATCGTGCCGTCTTCCGCGACCGCGCTCTCGAGAAGCCGCAGCGAGGTGGTGCCGACCGCCACGATCCGCGAGCCGCGCGCCCGCGCGGCGTTGAGCGCGTCCGCCGTCTGCGCCGTGATCGTCCCCCATTCGGCATGCATGCGGTGCTCGGTCGTGTCCTGCGCCTTCACCGGCAGGAAGGTGCCCGCACCCACGTGCAGCGTGACGAAATGCCGAGCGATTCCGCGCGCTTCCAGGCGGCGGAAGAGATCGTCCGTGAAGTGGAGCCCGGCGGTGGGTGCGGCCACGGCCCCGGCCTCGCGGGCGTAGATCGTCTGGTAGTCGGATGCGTCGCGGTCGTCCGCCGCCCGCTTGCCGGCGATGTAGGGCGGCAGCGGCATCTCGCCGAGGCGCACGACGGCCATGTCGAGATCGGGCCCGGCGAGCGCGAAATCGAGGACGACGTCGCCGCCCTCGCCCTTCTCGACGACGCGCGCCTCCAGCGTGCCGACCTCCGCCCCCTCCTCCCCGAAGACGAGCGTGTCGCCGGGCACGAGCTTCTTCGCGGGCCGGGCGAAGGCGCGCCAGCGGCCGGCGCCCTCGCGCTTGTGCAGCAGGATCTCGAGGCCGGCCACCGCCTCGCCGCGCGTGCGGCGGGCGTGAAGGCGCGCCGGGATGACCTTGGTGTCGTTGAGGACGAGGACGTCGCCGGGCTCCAGCAGGTCGGGGAGGTCGCGCACGGTTCGGTCGGCGAGGTCCTCGCCCGGACGCACTACGAGAAGACGCGCGGCGTCCCGCGGCTCGGCGGGGCGCAGGGCGATGCGGTCTTCGGGGAGCTCGAAGTCGAATTCGTCGACGCGCATGGGGCCTCTCGCGCGGTGGCCTCGCCGGGAGCGGGAACCCGGGAGGTCACCCGGGGCGGCGTCTTGTGACGCCGCCCGTCCGCGCGGTCAAGCCGGCACGCCCGGCGCTCTCTCGGCTACGAGCCGGTCTCAGGGCTTGTAGACGCCGCCGGGCACGGCCGAGGCCGCCTGCGGGCGGTCCCAGCGATAGGTCAGCGACACCGAGAAGATGTCGACCGACGGCTCGGCGGAGGCGACGTATTGCAGCTGCTGGAAGGACGGGTTGTTCGACGCCGCCGTCAGCGTCACCGGCGCCTCCTCCACGAAGAGGTGCGCGTAGGACGCGTCGAAGCGCAGCTGCTCGGTGAACTGATAGCCGACGCCGGCGGAGAGCCAGAGGCGGTCGTTGTCCGAAATGATGACCGTGCGCACGCGGTCCGACACCGCCGACCACTCGTAGGCGACGCCCGCGCGGAGCGTCAGGCGGTCGTTCCACTTGTACTCCGCGCCGGCGGACAGGTAGACGCTGTCGTCGTACTCGAAGTTGAGGAAGTTCTGCACCGTGCCGTTGGCGAGGCGGATCGGGATGTTGTCGAACACGCTCCAGTTCGTCCACTCGCCGCCGAGATGCACGGTCCAGCGATCGTTCAGCACCTGCGAGTAACCGACCGTGATCGAATCGGGCAGCTGCAGGCGCGCGCTCACCGGGATCGGGATGCCCGCCGTCGGGCCGACGCCGGCGGTGAGCGTGCCGGAGAGGTCGTGCTCGATGGTCGAGCGGTAGCTGATGCCGAAGGTCGCGCCCTCCCACGGCGTCAGAACGGCGCCGACGCGGAAGCCGAGCGCGAAGTCGTCGCCCTCGAGCGACGTCGAGGGGACGCTCGCGATCGTGGTCGGGATCGGCGTCAGCGCGCGCTTGAGGCCGATGTCGATGTACTGGAACTGCACCGCGGCGCCCAGCGACAGCATGTCGTTCACCCGCCAGCCGATCGTCGGCGAGAAGTTGAGCGTACGGATCGAGGCGGAGCGATTGTAGAAGGTCGCGAGGGAGTTCTGCGTCTCGGGCTTCGAGCTCAGGCCGTAGGGCGCGCCCGTGGTCCAGCCGAGGTAGAGGTCGCCGACCTGGAAGTTCGTGTAGGAGGCCGGCACGAAGGCGCCGTTGCCGCCGATGTTCCCCGTGCCCGCCGGAAGGCCGAGCAGCCGCGCCGTGCCGAGCGTGACGGGGTCCGTCACGTCGTATTCCGCCTGCGGCAGGATGTAGGTGGCGTTGAACTGCGAGTTGCGGCCCGGGAAGAGCGTGATCGCCGCCGGGTTCCAGGCCATGGAGCCCAGGCCGATGCCGCCCGAGGCGCCGCCGGCGAAGGACAGGCCGAGACCCTGGGCGCTCTGGCCCGACCGCAGCGAGAAGGAGCTGGCGTTCGCGCTGGTCGCGGCGACGAGAGCAGCCGCGGACACCGTGGCGAGGACGAGGGCCGAGCGAAGCGATGCCATGGTCGTTTCCTGTTTTGCGGGCGAGCCCGATTCGTTCATAGATGAACCATCTTCGACCGCGGGATCGGGCCTTGCAACCGGCCCGATGGCGTCCGCCACCGAGCGTAACCGTGAGCACGCCACCTCACGGCAAAGCGAAGACGGCTTAATTTGCTAAACGTCTGAGCAGCTTGTGCCCATGCGCTGAGCGCGGATGCGAGGTTCCCGCCTAGGACGATGATCCCGCTCGCCTTTTTTCCGTGCCCTCTTTGCCGCGTTCTGTTGCGCGCTCGCCACAGATCGGGCACGGCCGGGACGGCGGCACGTCCGCGCGTGCGCATCCGCGCGGTTGCCACGGCGCGCCCGGATCGCCATTCTCCGCCCCGCATCCAGGAGGACGACATGAAGCTGGTACGGTTCGGCGCGCCGGGCGAGGAACGCCCGGGTCTCATCGACGCGCACGGCGCGATCCGCGATCTCTCCGGCGAGATCCCCGACGTCTCCGGGCCCTGCCTCTCGGCGAAGTCGCTCACCCGCCTCGCGACGCTCGATCCGGAAAGCCTGCCGAAGGCGCCGGACGGCGTGCGGCTCGGCCCCTGCATCGGCGACGTCGGCCACTTCATCGCGGTGGGCCTCAACTACGCCGACCACGCCGCCGAGACCGGTGCCGCCATCCCCGCCGAGCCGATCCTGTTCTCGAAGGCGCCATCCTGCATCGTCGGGGCGAACGACGCGATCGAGCTGCCCAAGGGCTCGCAGAAGACCGACTGGGAGGCCGAGCTCGCCATCGTCATCGGCCGCCGTGCGAGCTACGTCGCCGCCAACGAGGCGCTGGACTACGTCGCCGGCTATTGCGTCTGCAACGACGTCTCCGAGCGCGAATTCCAGATGGAGCGCGGCGGCCAGTGGATGAAGGGCAAGTCCGCGCCCACCTTCGGCCCCCTCGGCCCCTGGCTCGTCACCGCCGACGAGGTGGGCGATCCGCAGGAGCTGGGAATTTTCCTCGACGTGAACGGCGAGCGGATGCAGACCGGCTCGACGCGCACGATGATCTTCTCCTGCGCGCAGCTCGTCTCCTACATCTCCCACTTCATGATCCTGGAGCCGGGCGACGTCATCACCACCGGCACGCCGCCGGGCGTCGGGCTCGGCATGAAGCCGCCGCGCTACCTGAAGGCGGGCGACGTCGTGCGGCTCGGCATCGAGAAGCTCGGCGAGCAGCAGCAGGTCGTGCGCGCCTTCCCCGGCTGATCGCGGCCGGGTGCGGGTCGATGACCGTCTACTTCACCGCGGACACGCACTTCTCCGATCCACGCGTCCTCGCCATCGACCGCCGTCCCTTCGCCTCGCTGGAGGAGCACGACGCGGCACTCGTCGCCCTTTGGCGGGAGACGGTTCGGGACGACGACGTCGTCTGGCATCTCGGCGACTTCGCCCGAGACCGGCCGGCCGGCCGCGCGGCGGAGATCCTCGCGAGGCTGCCGGGCGAGAAGCACCTGATCCTCGGCAACAACGATCCGCAGAGCGTCGCGACGGCGCCCGGCTGGGCGAGCGTCGGGCACTACGCGGAGATCGCGGTCGACGGCCAGCGGCTCGTCCTGTGCCATTACCCGTTCCGGACCTGGCACGACGGCTCGAAGGGCGTCGTGAACCTGCACGGCCATTCGCACGGGCGGCTGACGCCGATCCCACGGCAATACGACGTCGGGGTCGACGTCTGGGACCACCGGCCGGTGACGCTCGAGACGATTCGCGCGCGTCGCCGCCGCGGGCCGCCGGTGAAGCCGCCGGCACGCGCGAGGAAGACACCGTGACCCGCCTCCTGATCACCGGCTTCGGGCCCTTCCCCGGCGTCCCGCGCAACCCCACGGAGCGGCTCGCCCGCCGCCTCGCCGCCGATCCGCGCTGGCGGCGACGGGGCGTGGAGGCGCGCGCGCTCGTCCTGCCGACCACGTGGCGCGCGGTGGACGAGATCCTCCTTCCCGCGATCCGAGAGACCCGCCCCGACGCCGTCCTCATGCTCGGCGTCGCCGCGCGGCGGCGGGCGATCACGATCGAGACCCGGGCGGTGAACCGGGTCGGGCGCCTCCTGCCGGACGCGTCCGGCGGCCTGCCGGCGCGCCTCGCCTATCGGCTGGGCGAGCCGTTCGTGCGGCGCGCGCGCATCGGCGTGCCCCAGCTGCTTCACGCCATGAACGCGGCGGCGCCCGGTACGACGCGGCTCTCTCGCAATGCGGGGCGCTACCTCTGCAACGCCTCGTCCTACGCGGCGCTCGCCGAAAGCGGTCCGCGCGCGCTCGTCTTCGTCCACGTTCCGCTGCCGCGCGACCCGGCCCGCGCCACGTCCGCGCGCCCGAGCGAGGCGCAGACCCGCCGCGCGCTGGCCGCCGCGACGGCGATGGTGGCGCGGGCGGGCAGAAGGGCTCACCCCGGCAGCGCGTAGGTGCCTGTCGCGTGGCAGACGGGCTCGCCTCCCCCCGCGGCGGACGTGATGGTCACCTCGCCGACCGCGAGCCGGCGGCCGAGCTTCAGGAGGCGGGTGTCGGCGATCAGCGCCGCCTGAGGCGGCTTGCGCAGGAAGTTGAAGGAGAGGCTCGTCGTCACCGCGAGCGCCACCGGGCCGACATTGGCCAGAACCGCGACGTAGAGCGCGAGGTCGGCCAGCGTCATCATCGAGGGGCCCGACAGCGTGCCACCGGGGCGGACGTGGCGGGGATGGAAGTCGAGGCGCATGCGGGCGCTGAGCTCGCCGACCGCCTCCACGTGCCAGATCCGGCCGTCGAGATAGATCTCGGGAAACTCGCGCTCGAGGAAGGCCTCGACCTCCTCGCGGCTCATCACCGGGCGAGCGGGCCCCGAGCGCCGGGCCACGCCCTCGCGGATTGAAGCCGGCTCGCTCATCGGGCACTCTCCCCTCGCTCGGCGGGTCTCGCGCCCGCTCGCACGGCATCCAGCCCTCGCCGCGAGCGAAGATCAAGCCCGCGGCGACGAGATCGAGCGCACCCGCGCCTGGAGGAGAGCCATGAACGCGATTTCCGCCCTCGACGTCCCGCCGCTGCGCCGAAGCGACGCCGACGGCGTGGCGACCCTCGTCCTCGATCGCCCCAGCGCCCGCAACGCGCTCTGCGACGCGACGATCGCGCTCCTGCACGAGACGCTCGACGCCATCGCGGCCGATCGCGCGGTGCGCTGCGTGGTGCTCGCGGCCGAGGGTCCGGCCTTCTGCGCCGGGCACGACCTCAAGGAGATGACCGCGCGCCGCGCCGATCCCGATCGCGGGCAGGCCTATTTCGAGGACCTGATGCGGCGCTGCTCGGCGATGATGCAGGCGATCGTCGCCCTGCCTCAGCCGGTTATCGCGGCCGTCGAGGGCGTCGCCACCGCCGCCGGCTGCCAGCTCGTGGCCACCTGCGATCTCGCGGTCGCCGGCGAGAATGCCCGCTTCGCGACGCCGGGCGTGCATATCGGGCTCTTCTGCTCGACGCCGATGGTGGCCCTCTCGCGCAACCTCTCGCGCAAGCACGCCATGGAGATGCTGCTCACCGGCGAGCCGACCTCCGCCGCGGAGGCGCACCGCATGGGCCTCGTCAACCGCGTCGTGCCCGCAGGCACGGCGCTCGAAACGGCGCAGGCCTTCGCCCGCTCCATCGCCGGCCGCTCGACGCTGACCATCGCCACCGGCAAGCGCGCCTTCTACGCCCAGGCGGAGATGGGCCTCGCCGAGGCCTACGACTACGCCGCGCGGGTGATGGCGCAGAACATGATGGCGCGCGACGCCGAAGAGGGTATCAACGCCTTCGTCGAGAAGCGCCCGCCCCTCTGGGAAGACAGATGAACCACGACACCTATCCGGACGCGTACATTCGCGAGATCCTCACCACGACGAAGTCCATCGCGCTCGTCGGCGCCTCGAACAACCCGGCGCGGCCGAGCTGGATCGTGATGAAGTACCTGCTCGGCCGCGGCTTCGAGGTGATCCCGATCAATCCCGGCCAGGCCGGGGGCGAGATCCTGGGCCAGAGGGTCTACGCCTCGCTGGCCGATCTCGACCGGCCCGTGGACATGGTGGAAATCTTCCGCAATTCCGCCGCCGCCGGCCCCGTCGTCGACGAGGCGCTGGCGCTCGAGCCCAAGCCGCGAACGATCTGGATGCAGCTCTCGGTGCGCAACGACGAGGCCGCCGCGCGCGCCGAAGCCGCGGGTGTGAACGTCGTGATGAATCGCTGCCCGAAGATCGAGTTCGGCCGCCTGTCGGGCGAGATCTCCTGGCAGGGCGTGAACTCGCGGGTTCTTTCGGCCAAGAAGCCCACCCGCGCGGCGACCGGCGTGCAGAAGCTCACGCTCGGCTCCAAGCGCTGACGAGGAAGCGCCTCGTCAGGCTTTTCGCGCCACCGTGAACCGCGCCGCCTCCACGAGCACGCCGGCGCGCTCGCCGAAGGGCGCGAGCGCGGCCTGCGCCTCGGCGACGAGCCGGTCGCACTCGGCGCGCGCGGCCTCCATGCCGAGCGTGTCGACGAGGGTCCCCTTCCCGCGCTCGGCGTCCTTGCCCACGGCCTTGCCGAGCGCCTCCGCCGTCGCCTCGCGATCGAGGATGTCGTCGGCGATCTGGAAGGCGGCGCCCAGCGCTCGCCCGTAGGCGAGGAGACGCGCACGGTCCTCGGCGGACGCGCCGGCGGCGATGGCGCCGGCCTCCGCCGCGAAGGCGAGGAGCGCGCCGGTCTTCATGGCCTGCAGCCGGCGGATCTCGGCCTCGCTGAGCGTGCGCGGGCCGTAGCGTCCCTCCGCGGCGAGGTCGAGCATCTGCCCGCCGACCATCCCCGCGAGCCCGGAGGCGCGGGCGAGCCCGGCGACGAGCGCGGCGCGGATCGCGGGCGATGCGTCCGCGCCCTCCTGCGTCGCGACCTCGAAGGCCAGCGTGAGGAGCGCGTCCCCCACGAGGATCGCGGTCGCGTCGTCGAAGGCCTTGTGGACGGTGGGCTTTCCGCGGCGCATGTCGTCGTCGTCCATCGCCGGCAAGTCGTCGTGGACGAGCGAATAGCAATGGACGAGCTCGACCGCGAGCCCGGCCCGCAGGCCGGCCTCGTCGGGCCCGCCGAGGAGACGCGTCGCCTCCAGCGCGAGGAAGGGCCGCAGGCGCTTGCCGCCGGCGAGCGCCGCGTGCCGCATGGCCGCCATCAGGCGCTCGGGCCGCGCGATCTCGCCGGGGCGCGCCGTATCGTCGAGAAGCGCTTCGAGCCGCTGCTCGATGGTCGCGGCGGCCGCACGCAGGCGTGCGTCGAACGGGGTCTGCATATGCGACATGGTGCTCGAAACCTCGCGGAGAAGCGAGGTTCGGCTTGCAGCACGGACGCGGCCGGGTCAAGTACGAGGCCGGGCGAGGATCTCTGGTCGAGGACGATGGAGCCGATGAGCCGACGCGCCGAGACGACGGACGTGCCGCCGCCGCAGCGCCGCGGGCTCGCGCGACGCGTGGCGCGCGGCCTCTTTCGCCTCGCCTGGCGGTCGTCGGCGCTCGTCGCCCTCGCGCTCCTCGTGCTCACCCTGATCGGGATGGCGATCACCCCGGTCTCGACGCTGATGATCGGCCGCTGGGCGACGCTCGAGCCCGTCACGCGCATGGTCGTGCCGCTGGGATCCGTGTCGCCGCACGTGGCACGGATGGTGATCGCCTCGGAGGATTCGCGCTATTGCAGCCATCGGGGCGTGGATTTCGACGCGCTCTTCGCCGTGATCGAGGCCGGCGCCGAGCGCGGCGCCTCCACCATCGCCATGCAGACGGCCAAGAACGTCTTCCTGTGGCCGGAACGCTCCTACGTGCGAAAAGCGATCGAGATCCCGCTCGCGCTGTGGATCGATCTCGTCTGGGGCAAGAGGCGGGTGATGGAGGTCTACCTCAACGTCGCCGAATGGGGCGAGGGCGTCTTTGGCATCGAGGCGGCGGCGCAGGCGCATTTCGGCAAGAGCGCCGCCGAGCTCGGCCGCCGCGAGGCCGCTCTTCTGGCCACCGCCCTCCCCAACCCGCTGGGTCGCGATCCCGGTGCGCCGTCGGGCGGGCACGCGCGGCTGGCGGAGAACCTGATGGCCCGCGAGCGGGGCTCGGGCGAGATCTTCGGGTGCCTCGACGACTAACGCGCGCTCCGGCGTGGGGCGCTCACCGATGCCGAGCGCCCTCCGCGGCGAGGAAACGCGCCACGTCGTCGGGCGAGGCGAGGCGCACGACGGGCTCGTCCGGGTCCGGGAACTGGAAGCGGGAGACGTGATCGTCGAAGACGGCGTCGGAGAGCGCCATCCGCTCGCGCGTGACGTCGTTGGCCCGCCGCCGCGCCTGGATCTCGTCGAGCGGCGTCTCCACCAGCAGCACCCGGAAATCGGCCCCGTGGCGCGCCGCCACTGCCGCGCAGCGCTCGCGCAGGAAACGGAAGGCGAAGGTGTCGTCGACGATGGCCGAGCGCCCGGCCGAGAGGTGGCCGTCGAGCCGCTCCATGGCGATGTGGCTCGTGCGCTCCCACTCGTCGTCGTCGACGACGTTGCCGCCGTCGAAGCCCCGCTCGTCGTTGATGGCGTCGAGCGAGATCAGGGCGATGGAGAACGTCTCGGCGAGCCGTCGCGCGAGGGTGGACTTGCCGGAGAAGGCGAGGCCGCACATGGCATAGGCGATCGGCGTGTCACGCGTCATGTCGGCTCCCGCAGGTCCAGCGTCGCGCAGCGATATACGTGGAGCGACGCGCGAGGTCGACATCTCCGTCCGGGAGCGGGCGCCATGCCGCGGCAGCGGGCCGGCCGCACTCCGGAGGCGGGGTTCCGGCGTTCCCGAGAGGCTTTCCCTTCCCGTGCCCGGCTGCTAGAGAACCCGCTCACGTTCACGCCTCGCGAAGACGAGAGCCCGCACGCCTCGCGAAGACAAGAGCCTGGAAGTACGAAGCCATGCAGCCCTTCACGGTTCTCACCGGCGTCGCCGCGCCGCTCCGGATCATCAACGTCGACACCGACATGATCATCCCGAAGAACTACCTCAAGACCATCAAGCGCACGGGCCTCGGCAAGGGGCTCTTCGCGGAGATGCGCTTCACGCCGGACGGCGAGGAGATCCCGGGCTTCGTCTTGAACCAGCCGGCCTATCGCAAGGCGCAGATCCTGGTCGCCGGCGACAATTTCGGCTGCGGCTCCTCGCGCGAGCACGCGCCGTGGGCGCTGCTCGACTACGGCATCCGCTGCGTGATCTCCACGTCCTTCGCGGACATCTTCTACAACAATTGCTTCAAGAACGGCATCCTGCCGATCGTGGTCTCGCCGCAGGAGCTGGTGTCGCTGTTCGAGGACGCCGAGCGCGGCGCCAACGCCACCGTGACGGTCGACCTCGAGTTGCAGGAGATCCGCGGTCCCGACGGCGGCGTGATCCGCTTCGAGATCGACCCCTTCCGCAAGCACTGCCTGCTCAACGGCCTCGACGATATCGGCCTGACGCTCGAGAAGGCGGCCTCCATCGAGGCCTTCGAGCAGAAGCTCGCCGACCGCCCCTGGGCGTGAGGGACGCGCCCGGGGCTCGTCTCCGGGCCGCCGAGCCCGGCGTCGCGTCATGGGCCTTGCCGCCTCCTGCGCTCGGGGCTACCGATGTGGCAACGACAGGAGGAGGCGCCCCATGACCTACGAGACCATCCTCACGGAGACCCGCGGCAAGGTCGGGCTCGTGACCCTCAACCGTCCGCAGGCGCTCAACGCGCTGAACTCCACGCTCGTCGCGGAGCTGAACGAGGCCCTCGACGGCTACGAGCGCGACCCCGGCATCGGCTGCGTCGTGATCACGGGCTCGGAGAAGGCCTTCGCGGCGGGCGCCGACATCAAGGAGATGTCGGGCCTCTCCTACCCGCAAACCTATCTCGACGACTTCATCACCGCCTGGGACAAGGTGGCGGCGCGGCGCAAGCCCATCGTCGCCGCGGTGTCCGGCTTCGCGCTCGGCGGCGGCTGCGAGCTCGCGATGATGTGCGACTTCATCCTCGCCTCCGACACCGCGAAGTTCGGCCAGCCCGAGATCAAGCTCGGCGTCATGCCGGGCGCCGGCGGCACGCAGCGCCTCACCCGCATCGTCGGCAAGGCCAAGGCCATGGAGATGTGCCTGACGGGCCGCATGATGGACGCGGCCGAGGCCGAGCGCTCCGGCCTCGTCTCGCGCATCGTCCCCGCCGACCAGCTGGTGGACGAGGCGCTGAAGGTCGCCGCCACCATCGCCGACATGTCGCTCCCCATCGCGCTGATGACGAAGGAGAGCGTCAACCGCGCCTACGAGACCACGCTCGCGGAGGGCATCCGCTTCGAGCGCCGGGTCTTCCACGCCATGTTCGCCACCGCCGACCAGAAGGAGGGCATGCAGGCCTTCGTCGAGAAGCGGCCCGCGAAGTTCGCCAACGAGTGAGCCGGAACCGCATCATGGACCAGCCGACGACGCAGCGCCTCCCCACCTACGCCGACGTGGAGGAGGCCGCGGGCCGCCTCGACGGCGTCGCCCACCGCACGCCGGTGATGACCTCGCGCACGGCGAACGCGCGCACGGGCGCCGAGCTGTTCTTCAAGATGGAGAACCTGCAGCGCACGGGCGCCTTCAAGTTCCGTGGCGCCTACAATTCCATCGCGGCACTCGACGCAGATGCGCGGGCGCGCGGCGTCGTCGCCTTCTCCTCGGGCAATCATGCGCAGGCGATCGCCCATGCGGGCGCGCTGCTCGGCGCACCTACCGTCATCGTGATGCCCACCGACGCGCCGACGATCAAGGTGACGGCGACGCGCGAGTATGGTGCGGAGGTCGTGCTCTACGACCGCTTCACCGAGGATCGCGAGGCGATCGGTCGGCGCCTCGCTGCCGAGCGCGGGCTCGCGCTGATCCCGCCCTTCGACCATCCCGACGTCATCGCCGGCCAGGGCACCGCGACGAAGGAGCTGATCGAGGAGGTCGGCCACCTCGACCGAATCTACGTCTGCCTCGGCGGCGGCGGGCTCACGTCCGGCGCCTGCCTCGCTGCCGGCGCCCTCGCCCCGGGCTGCGCGGTCTACGGGGTCGAGCCGGAGGCGGGCGACGACGTGCGCCGCTCGCTCGAGGCCGGACGGATCGTTCAGATCCCCGTGCCGAAGACGATCGCGGACGGCGCGCAGACGACGGCGCCGGGCGCCCTCACGTTCCCGCTCCTGCAGGCGAACGTCGCGGGCGTCGTCACGGTCTCCGACGCGGCGCTCGTGGAGACGATGCGCTTCTTCGCCGAGCGCATGAAGCAGGTCGTCGAGCCCACGGGTTGCCTCGCCGCCGCGGCCGCCTTCGCCGCCGACGACCTCGCCGGAAAGCGCGTCGGAATCGTGGTGTCGGGCGGCAACGTCGATCTCGCCCGCTTCGCGGCGCTGATCGCCGGCTGAGCCGTCAGCCGGTCGCGTCCGCCGCCCACGCCTCGTCCGCCGTGCCGTAGAGACCGGCGCGGGCCACGATGCGGCGCGCCCAGGCGCGATGCACGGAGGGCTCGCACATGGCGCCCGCGTGCTGGAAGACAGCGCGCGCGTCCTCGGCGAGGATCGCGCGGGCGCTGGCGAGGTCGTCGGCCGCGACGGCGTAGGCGGCGTGGATCGTCGCCACCTGCATCGGATGAATCGCGGTCTTGCCGCTCAGCCCGAAGGAGACGTCTCGCGCCGCCTCGCGGGCGAGGGTCGCGGGGTCGCGCACGACGTCGTAGACGGGCGCCGTGAGCGCGAAGCCCGCAGGCACCATCAGCCCGACGAGCTGGGCTACGAGGGGCCCCAGCGGGCCCTCGTAGAGCGTCTCGCCCGCGACGCGGCGCAGACCGAGGCACCCGAGGAGGTCGTTGCCGCCGATCCGCAGCGCCAGCACGCGCCCGGCGGCCTCGGCGACGAGCTCGTCGCGCAGGTCGCGCATGGCGAGCGGATCGAAGACCTCCGGGGTCTCCAAGGTCGGCATCAGCAGGAGGTCGCGCCCGGCGAGCGCCTCCACCCAGGCGGTGACCTCGCCGGGCCGGACCTTGGGCGCGACGAGCCCGGTGAGCCGCTCCGCCCCGCGGATCTGCGCGATCTCGCGAGCCATGGCGAGGGAGCGCGGGCGCACGAACAGGAGCGGCGCGCCATGGGGCGTTTCCGGCACGCGGTCGAGATCGGCCAGGAGGCGGCGCAGGTTCGCGAGCGCGTCGCCGATCTCGCGCTCGGCGACGGCATCCTCCAAGCAGAGCACGATGGAGCGCAGGCCTCCGAGCTTGGCGCCGAGCGCCACCTCGCGGATGTCGGGGCGCGTGGCGGGCATGTAGAGCGTGGCGCCGAGCGCCAGGGGATCGATGGGAGGCGTGCGGTCCTGCATGGTCGTCGTCACGACACCCTCCTGATCAAGGTCAGCGCTCGGTAGGGCGCGATGCGCGCGCCCGCCTCTTCCAGAGGCACGCCGCGCTCGCGTGCGAGATGAACGAGCGCCGCGCAATCGGGGTCCGCCGCGGATGCGACGAAGATTCGCTCGGGCACGCGCCGCAGCACGGCGCGCGTCGCCTCGGCGATGCCGGGCTTGATGCGATTGCGATTGTCGACGCCGAACCGCACCGCGATGGCCTCGACGACCTCTCGCGACGCCGCCCGGCGCGCGGCGCGGCCGGGATCCTCGGGCCGGATCGGCGCGGCGTCGGCGAGCGCGGGTGCGACCAGCGCCCAGAGCGTCTCGACGTGCGCGCGCGTGACGTCGTAGGGCGCCAGATGGTCCCAGACCCGGCAGCCGTGGAAGTCGCCCGGCCCGACCGCCTCGTTGAGGATCGTACGCGACACGAGCCCCGAAACGGTGGCGCCGAGAATTCCCGAGGGGATCAGCCAGTCCTCGCCCGACGCCGAGAGCCAGGCGCAGCCGCACGGATCGGCGAGCGTGACGAGGCGCGGCGCGTAGTCCGGCCGATCGGCCAGCGTGCGCGACAGCTCGCCCGCTATTGCGCCCTTGCCCGTCCAGCCGTCGACGAAGACCGCGCCCTCGCTCGGCCGGCGCGACGCGACATGGTCGAGCGCGAGGGCGTCGATGCCACGGTCGCGGATGATGGACACGCCCGCATGCTCAACGTCCCGACCGAGCGCTTCGAGCGCTCGCTTCAGCAGCACGCCGAGCGGCGCGCCGGCGCGCACCAGGCTCAACAGCGTGATCGGCCCGGGGACGGCCTCGGCGAGGCCCTTGGCGAGCCCCGCGATCTCGCGGGCCGCCCGCGGCGCATGCCGCGCGAGCGCATCCGCGTAGATGGCGCGGTACTCGTCGGAGGGCGGGTCCTCGCGGCCGATCATCTCGGAATAATGCCGCGCGCCGGATTGGATCGCCCGCTCCTTCTCCTCGGTGGGCGTCTCGTCGATGGCGAGCGGGGTGAGCAGGAAGGCGATGTCGCCCGCCTCGAACGAGCCCGAAAAGCCGCCGAGCATCAATCCGCTCCCTCGCCCGCCGGGCGCCCGTCCAGCGCGCGGGCGAGCTGGCTGCCGGCCGGAAGCCCGAGGAAGTCGCAGGCCGCGAGGAACGGCAGATCGGTGAGGCTGTCGCCGAAGCCGAGCGCGGGCCGCGTCTCCTCGACGGCGCGCAGGCGCCCCAGCAGGAACTCGACCGCGCGACGCTTGGAGAGCACGGGCGGCAGGAGCCCGAGATTGTTGCCGTTGCGATGCACGGTCCAGCCGGCGAGGTCGAAGCCCGTCGTCAGCGCATCGACGACCTCGCCGAGCCGCTCGCCCTCGCCGTCGTTCTGCTTGAAGACGGCATAGGTGGACAGCCCGTCCTCGACGACGATCCAGGAGCGCACGTCGAGCGCGGTGTTCTCCGCCGCCGCGCGCCCGAGCGCGAGGAGCGCATCGAGCGTCTCCTCGTAGGCGCCGAGGTCGGCCGCCATGATCTCCGCCCAGGTCGGATCGACAGTCCCGTCCGCATCGAGGATCACGGCGCCGTTCGAGAGGATGGCGTGCGAGGCGAAGGGAATGGCGACGCGCCCGTAGGACTCGCGCGAGCGGGCCGTCACGGGGATCGTCTCGGCGGTGGCGACGATCCAGTCGACGAAAGCCTTCTGGCGGCGCGTCATCATCGAGTGCGCGCCGTTCGTCGCCTGCGCACCCAGCGTGAGATGCGCCTGCGGCTCGTCCGGCGGGCACTTGCGCAGGGTCTGGAACAGCGTGTCGTCGAGATCGACGAAGACGATCGGGCGGCTCATGCTCGGATTTCTCCGTCCTCGAGGATCTCGGCGTCGAGCGCGGCGACGAGCGCCGGATCGAGCGCGGCGCGCCCGGTCTCGACGCACACGAGAACCCGATCGTAGGGCGCGCGCGTGACGTTGTAGAGAAAGTTGGGGATGCCCAGGCCGTAATTGTCGCCGAAGGCGAGTGCCGTCTCGACGGCGTGCCCGATCGCAATGGGCGAGCGGGTGACCGCGGAGAAGCGCACGTCGGCACCCGCCGCCTCCAGCGCCTCGGCGAGGAGGAAGGGCGGGAACACGAACTCCCCCGTGCCGAGCACCAGGATGCGCTCTCCCGGCCGCGGCGCGACCGCCTCGATCCGCGCCGGGCGATGGTCGAGGACGCCAAGGCGTCCCCAGTCCCGCGTCGGGTCCGGCGAATGAGCGCCGCGGGCGGTGACGTCGACGGCGGGCATCTCGGGCGCCGGCGCGCCCTCCAGGGGCTCGTATCGGTACGCGCCTTCGAGCAGCGTGACGTTCCGGGCCCCGATGGCCTCGGCGGCGCGTCCCGCGGACCAGTCGGTCAGAGTCACCATCACGATCCGCTCCGGCGCGAGCCCGGCCCGCCGGAAGGCGGCGGCGAGGTTGGCGAAGGTGCGCCCCGTCGAGGCCTCGTCGTCGACGAGGACGAGGCTCTTCGCCCCGTGCGCGAGGGCAGCGATCCGCTCGTCCGTCGGCTCGTGGATCAGGTGGCGGGTGGCGTGGCTGTGCTCCTCCTCGAAGGTCAGCCAGAGCGGCGAGCCAAGCGGATGGCGCGTCGTCGCGAGATAGACGGCGTCGTCGCGCCCCGTGCGGCGCACGTAATCCTGGTGGACGCCCGCGCCGAGAGCAATGGCGGTCTCGGCCATGCCGACGACGAGGACCGGCCCCGGCAGGTCCGCGGGGATGCCGGCGGCGAGATCGCGGGTCGTCGCGCGCATGATCGCGGGCGCCACGGGGACGTGACGCCCGAGCACCTTCGAGACGAAGAGGAAGGCGCGCTTGGGATTGCGCCGCTCGGCGAAGCCGAACAGCGCGTGCGGGTCGTAGGCCGCACGCGCCACTTCCACCGCGATCGTCCCGGTCGTCAGCCGAGCCTCGAGCCGCATCTCGAGACGATCAGAGCGACGCGGTGCGGCGACGCCGCCAGCGCGCGATGGAGATCCAGACCCAGGCGACGAGGCCGGCGAGGATCAGGAGGAAGACGATGTTGAACCACGGGATCGGCGTGTATCCGGGCTCGACGCGCTCCACGGAGACGGCGTTCGGGAACCAGGAGAACATCGGCACGCGCCAGCCGTAATGGGTGACGAGCGCGGTGGCGCGATCCTCCGCCAGCTCCTGCGCGCGGGCCTGGACGTTGGCGGAATCGAACTTGAAGAACCAGGGGAAGCCCCAGCCCGTGTCCTCGTTGTAATAGACGCGCACGTCGTTGTCGTCGGGGTCCACGGCCTGGATGACGTAGACGTCGCGCGTGATCTGCGGCTGCCCGCTCGTCGCCTCCCCGGTATCCACACGGCGGATCTCGGTCCCGACGATGCGCACCACGTCGTAGCCCGGGAGATTGTAGTGGAGGAACGCGCCCACCGGCACGAGCACGATCAGGAGCACGAGCGCCTTGACCAGAGCTCCGCGAAATCTGTCCTTCATCCGTAAACTCCGACCAAGATGAGAATGCCGATCAAGAGGAGCGGGACGCCCACCAGCTGGATCCAGAGGCGGCGTCCCGTGGCGTGCCGCCATTGCGCGATGTCGTGTTCCAGATCGCGACCGTCAAGCTGGTCGGAGAGCCGCGCCGCGCGACGGCGGCGGATCTCGCCGAGCATGAGCACGAGCTCCCGCACCAGGGTGAGGAAGCCCGCGAGGACCAGGAAGACGACGAGCCAGCGCGTCACGCCGCCTGCTCCTGCGCCGGCGGGCCGGCCGCGAGCCGCGCGGACGTGCGCGGCAGGAAGACCGGCTCGTCGACGATCCGCACCGCGCGGGGCTCCTCGACCCCGAACGCGTCGCGGGGCGCCGCGACGCCGAGCAGCGTCGCCGCCGCGATGGCGGGGAGGTTCACGCCGGCGGCCGCGCTGTAGCCGATGCCGCCGGAATAGCGCGTGTTGACCTCGAGCACCTTCGGCCGGCCGCGCGCGTCCGCACGGGTCTGCACGTTGACGAGGCCGTCGAGGCGAAGCTCCGCCACGACCGCGGCCGCGAGATCCACCTCCGGCCCGCGGGTCGTCACGACCTGGAAGGCTCCCGTCTTGCGACGCGCCGCGGCGGCGACGAGGCGGCCCTCGTCGCACACGACGTCCACGGAATACTCGTCCCCGGGCAGGTATTCCATCGCGACCAGCCGTCCCTTCTCCCGCGCCTGGGCGTATCCTGACACGAAGACGCCCGGATGAACCACCCTGCGATCCGGGTCCTCCAGATGCGCGAAGGCGTCGGCGTTCGGATCGAGCCGCCAGAAGCCGCGGCCGTAGACGCCCGACGCCGGCTTCACGCACACGCCGCCCTCGGCGCCCTCGAGCGAGGCGAGCGCATGGGCGAGCCCCGCCTCGTCGACGACGGCGATGGTCTCGGGCACCGGCAGGCCCGCCTCGCGCAGGCGCGCCGCGAAGACGTCCTTGCGCTCGCACGTCTCCAGCGCCTCGCGGCTCGTCGCCCCGCAGGCGACGCGGATGCCGGCGGCGGCGAAGGTCTCGCGCGCCTCGACGAGGGCCGTGCGGTTGCGCATGGCGAGGATCGCGCCGACGCCGAGGCTGCGGGCGCGATCGAGGAGCCATTCGGCGTGAGGCGCGCCTTCGGCCCGCGGATCGGGCCGCGCGGGCTCGACGAGCGCCTCGTCGGCACCCTCGAGGATGTCCTCGCGGTCGTCGCAATGGGAGGCGAGGACGCGCAGATCGGCGTGGGAGAAGGCGGCGCGCGCGAGCCGGACCACGGCGCGCTGGCTCGCGTGGCCTTGGGTGAACAGGATCGTCTTCATGACGACATGAGCCCGTCATCGAGAGGGAGCATGAGCGTGAGCGGGCGCGCGGATGCGCGCTCGCCGATTCGCCACCGGATGGCTCGACGCGTACGCTCGACGGGCGACGCGCGCTCTCGGAGCGCTCGGCGATTCGGACGGGGCGAAACGAGAAGGGCGAAAACACGTGCGCGCGACGGTATTTCGACGTAACGTCTCGCGCTAGTGTTTCCGAGCTCGGCGGCTTGACAGAATTCCTTACCGCAACCACTTAGACGCGCAAGGGAATTTTGCTGGGTATCTGCTGGAACGATCCCGCACGAACGGGATCGACGGCTCCATCACCACCAACGCGCATCAGGGAGGCACGCATGGCGATCTCGTTGTCCAAGGGCCAGACCATCTCGCTCGCCAAGGAGAGCGCCGGTCTCTCGAAGGTGAAGATGGGGCTCGGCTGGGATCCCGTGAAGAAGAAGGGCGGCTTCCTGTCCGGCCTGCTCGGCGGGGGCGGCGGCGGCGACATCGACCTCGACGCGTCCTGCCTGATGTTCGACGCCGGCAAGCAGCATCTCGACACCGTCTGGTTCCGCCAGCTGAAGTCCAACGACGGCGCCATCGTCCATTCCGGCGACAACCTGACCGGCGCAGGCGACGGCGACGACGAGACCATCGCGGTCGAGCTCGAGCGCCTGCCGGCGGCCGTGCAGACGCTGGTCTTCACCGTGAACTCGTTCCGCGGCCAGACCTTCAACGAGGTCGAGAACGCCTTCTGCCGCCTCGTCGACGAGCGCGCCGGCAAGGAGATCGCGCGCTTCACGCTGACCGAGCAGGGCGCCCACACCGGCGTCGTCATGGCCGTCGTCAGCCGTGCCTCGGGCGAGTGGACGATGAAGGCGATCGGCGCTCCCGCAAACGGGCGCACGGCCCAGGATCTTGCGGGCGCGGCGGCCGCGCATATCTGAGACGCAACCGCGCGACGGCCGAGCTCGGGCATGCCCGGGCTCGGCGCGGACGCGACAGACGAGGGGGTGACACCGTGACCGAGCTCACGAAGGGCGCGAACGCGCCGGTCGACGCCAGCCAGCCCGTGGTGCGCGTACGCTTCGCGCCGTCAGGGGCGGTTCCCGAGATCGACGTCTCCGCCTTTCTGCTTCAGGGCACGGGCAAGGTCTCGGGCGATGCGGACATGGTCTTCTACGGCCAGCCGGACGGGCCCGGGCACGCGGTGCGCCTCACGTCGCAGAACGCCCCCGTCGAGGGCGGCGCGAAGGAGACGACCTTCGCGGTCGCCTTCGGCTCCATGCCCACGGGCGTCGAGAAGGTCGCGGTGACGGCGACGATCCACGACGGCGCCAAGCGGGGCGTCTCGTTCTCGAACCTCGCGACGCTCGAGATCGCCGTCCTCGATGGCGGCGCGCCGAAGGTGACCTACCGCGTCGAGACCGCCGGGATGAGCGAGACGGCGCTCGTGCTCGGCGAGCTCTACCTGCGCAATGGGCAATGGAAGTTCCGGGCCGTGGGCCAAGGCTTCGCCGGCGGGCTCAAGCCGCTGGCCGAGAGCTTCGGCGTGTCGGTCGACGACGAGCCCGAGCCGGCCCCGCCGCCACCTCCTCCGCCCCCTGCCCCGAGCGCGCGCCCGCCGAGCGTGCCGCGCGTGGGCGGCTCGCCCGCGCCGGTGCCGCCGACGCCTCCCGCTCCCCCGGCCCCCGCGCCGTCCGCGATCAACCTCTCCAAGGTGACGCTGACGAAGGAGCGCAAGTCGATCGACCTCGCCAAGAAGCCCGCCGCCGGCGGCGGCTACGGCGAGGTGCGCATCAACCTCAACTGGAACAGGTCGCAGGGCCAGCCGCAGGGCGGCGGCTTCTTCGGCTTCGGCAAGCCCAAGGGCGTCGACCTCGATCTCGGCTGCCTGTTCGAGCTCGCCGACGGCCGCAAGGGCGCCGTGCAGGCGCTGGGCGACTCGTTCGGCTATTTCGACGGCCCGCCCTTCGTGCAGCTCTCCGCCGACGATCGTACGGGCCAGAGCCAGGACGGCGAATGGCTGCGCATCAACGGCGCGCAATGGGACCAGCTCAAGCGCGTGCTCGTCTACGCCTTCATCTACGAAGGCGCGCCCAACTGGGCGGCGACGGACGGCGTCGTCACCGTCTACGCCCCCGAGCAGCCGCCCATCGAGGTGCGTCTCGACGAAGGCGCGAGCAACATGGGCATGTGCGCCGTGACGCTCATCGAGAACGTGGGCGGGCAGATGCGCGTCTCGCGCGAGGTCCGCTACTTCCAGAACCACAAGCCGATGGACGAAGCGTTCGGCTGGGGGATGCGCTGGACGCGCGGTTCGAAGTAGGATCCCGCGCCCCGAACCGACGCACGAACACGAACACGAAGAGGGAAGGACCACGACCATGGTGCTCGACTGGCTCAAGACGAACGTGACCAAGGCCCGCGAGGCGCTGCAGACCGAGGTCGGCCGCTTCAAGAACCGCGAGTTCATGGAGGCCGTGGTCTCCGGCTGCGCCCTCGTCGCCGCCGCGGACGGGGACATCTCCTCGTCCGAGAAGCAGAAGATGATCAAGTACATCGAGAACTCGGAGGAGCTGAAGGTCTTCAAGCTCGAGGAGGTGATCGCCTTCTTCAAGAAGATCACCGACAAGTTCGAGTTCGACGCCGAGATCGGCAAGGCCGAGGCGCTCAAGCACGTGGGCGCGCTGCGCAACAAGCCCGACGCCGCGCGCATCATGGTGCGCGTGTGCATCGCCATCGGCGCCTCCGACGGCAATTTCGACGACAGCGAGAAGGCGGTCATCCGCACGATCTGCCGCGAGCTGACGCTCGACCCGGCGGATTTCGACCTCTGATCTCCCTGCCGCGCGCGCTCCAACGCGCGAGCGGCCGACCTCCTCGATGCGCTCCCCCGGTCGCTGACCCGCTCGCGACCGGGGGCGTGCCGCATCCCCTCCCCTTCGTCCCCCGCTCTATTCCCCCGAAACCCTCCCGGAGCCTTCGCGCGCATCCATGAACGAGATCGGTGACTACCAGCTGGCGGTCCTCGCCTTCGGCTCCATCGCCTTCGGCCTGTTCCTGCTCATCAAGGGCGGAGACTGGACGATCGACGCGGCCGCCTTCATCGCCGAGCGCGCGGGGCTGTCCAAGCTCTTCATCGGGGCGACCATCGTCGCCTTCGGCACCTCGGCCCCCGAGCTGTTCACCTCGGTGAACGCCAACCTGACGGGTTTTCCGGGCATCTCGCTCGGCAACATCGTCGGCTCGAACATCGCCAACATCCTGCTCATCATCGGCGCTACCGCCTTCGTCTTCGCGCTCCACGGCAAGCCGTCGGAGCTGATGCGCGACATGGGCATGATGCTCGTCGCCACCGTGATCCTCGTCGCCCTGATGCTCTACGGCGTCGTGCCGCGCTGGGCGGGCCTGGGCATGTTCGCCATCCTCGCCGCCTTCATCGCCTACCAGTACTGGAAGGACGAAGGTGCAGCCGAGGAGGACGAGCACGACGACGACATCGAGGAGAAGGGCATCGATTCCGTCGGCAAGGGCATGGGCTTCCTGCTCGCGGGCCTCGTCGCGCTCGTCGTCGGCTCGGAGATGCTGGTGCAGGGCGCCGTCGCGGCGGGCTCGGCGCTGGGCGTGCCGGAGGCGATCATCGGCCTCACCGTCATCGCCATCGGCACCTCGCTGCCGGAGCTGTCGACCTGCATCGCCGCCGCGCTCAAGCGGCAGACGAACATGATCATCGGCAACATCGTCGGCTCGAACCTGTTCAACATCCTCTCGATCGTCGGCATCACCGCCATGATCAAGCCGCTGGCCATCGACCCGACCCTCGTCGACATCGACATGTGGGTCATGGCGGGCGTGACCTTCGCCTTCGCGGCCTGGATGCTGACGGTCTCGAAGATCGGGCGGCCCATGGGAATCGCCATGGTCGTCGCCTATCTCGCCTTCATCGTCTATTCGTATCAGGATCTCCTCTTCGCCTGATCGCACGCGTTCCATCACGAAGCGGCCTGCGCGGCGGGCCGCACATCACCGGAAGGAGACGACAATGGGTGTTTCTCTCTCGAAGGGCGGTAACGTATCCCTGTCCAAGGAGGCTCCCGGCCTGACGAACGTCATCGTCGGCCTGGGCTGGGATCCGCGCGCCACGGACGGCGCCGAGTTCGACCTCGACGCGAGCGTCTTCCTCGTCAAGGAGGACGGCAAGGTGCGTACCGACCAGGATTTCATCTTCTACAACAACAAGATCGGCGGCGACGGCTCTGTCGAGCACACCGGCGACAACCGCTCCGGCGAGGGCGAGGGTGACGACGAGCAGGTCAAGGTCGACCTGTCGAAGCTGCCCGCCGACGTGAAGAAGCTCGTCTTCAGCGTCACCATCCACGAGGGCGAGAGCCGCAAGCAGAACTTCGGCCAGGTCTCGAATGCCTTCATCCGCGTGATGAACGCGGCCGGTGGC
Source organism: Salinarimonas ramus (assembly GCF_014645695.1). GTDB lineage: Bacteria > Pseudomonadota > Alphaproteobacteria > Rhizobiales > Beijerinckiaceae > Salinarimonas > Salinarimonas ramus. The sequence goes on from NZ_BMMF01000001.1 coordinate 335,023, forward strand.
GCGGAGATCGCGCGCTACGACCTCTCGGAGGACGCCTCCGTCGAGACGGCGATGATCTTCGGCGAGGTCTATCGCCACGGCGACGAGTGGAAGTTCAAGGCCGTCGGCCAGGGCTTCGCCGGCGGGCTCGGCCCGCTCGCCAAGCACCACGGCGTGAACGTGGGCTGATCGGCCTGAATCGAGCGCTTCCGCGAACGGCCCGCCGCGCATCCGCACGGCGGGCCGTTCCCGTTCAGGCGAGGCGGCGGATACTCGTCACCGGCCCGAAGCTCTTCTCCAGGATGCGGCTCCTGGCGTCGGCCAGCGGCTCGCTCGCCACGGCCATGTGATGGCCGTTGGCGTGGAGCAGGGTCTCGCCGTCGCGCATGATGCCGACATGGCCCTTCCAGAAGACGAGGTCGCCGCGGGCGAGCGCCGCGCCCTCCGGCAGCGCCTCGCCCAGCGCGCGCTCCTGCATGTCGGTGTCGCGCGGGCAGGCGCGGCCCGCGCCGTGGAGCGCCGTGCGCACGAGGCCCGAGCAGTCGAGCCCGAGGCTCGAGATCCCGCCCCAGAGATAGGGCGTGTGCAGGAAGCGCTCCGCCACCGCGACGAAGTCGGGCTCCGGCGCGGCGTCCTGTTGCGCGAGATGCGGCAGGTAGAGCCAGCCGGCACCGGGCGCGTGACCGAAATCGCCGCGCGTCTCCTCGATGGGGATCGCGGCGCCCATGGAGAGCCAGCCGGCGATGGGTAGCTTCATCGAGGGGCCGGGATAGAGGAAGGTGCGAATGGCCGCGACCCGGTGCGTCGGCGCGGGCTCGGCCTCGCCGAGCGCGTCCGCGGACAGGTAGCCGACATAGCCGTCGCGCACGAGCCGGGCGAAGGCGAAGCCCTCCTCGTCGACGTCGAGCACGTCCACCGCCTCCCCCATCAGCGCCTGCGTGTCGATGCCCGCATCGAGCCGAGGCTCGGGACGCAGGTCGACGAGCGGCGCCCGCACCCGGCGGCGCGCCGGCACGACGTAGCGCGCGGCGGCGACGACGCCCTCGAGCGCGGCATCGGCGAGATCGGGGCGGGCGAGGGTGAGGCGGCGGTCGGGGGTCATGCGCTGTCCGAATGAGGCGGGTCTTCTGTCCTTCCCTGTAGGGGAAGGTGGATCGGCGCCGAAGGCGACGAGACGGATGGGGCGCGCGGGACGCGCGTTCGGCGAAGCCGAAACCGACGTGTCCATCCTGGCACCGGGCTTTCCGCTTCGCGGAACGCGTCGCTCACGCGCCGCGCCCCATCCGTCACCGCGCTGCGCGCGGCGCCACCTTCCCCTACAGGGAAGGAAGGACGTGCGACCGGCCGATCGGGCGTGAGCGACGTCACGCCGCGACGCCGGCCATCAGCAGGCCGAGCTCGCCCTCGTTGGTCTCCTCGGGGCGGCGCTCGCCGGTGATGCGGCCGCCGCACATGGCGAGGATGCGGTCCGACAGGCTCATGATCTCGTCGAGCTCGACGGAGACGAGCAGGATCGCCACGCCCTGGTCGCGCAGCGCGATCAGCCGCTTGTGGATGAACTCGATGGCGCCGATGTCGACGCCGCGGGTGGGCTGGCCGACGAGGAGCACCCTCGGGCCGCGCTCGATCTCGCGGGCGAGGACGAGCTTCTGCTGGTTGCCGCCGGAGAAGTTCGCCGTCTTCAGCCGGGGCGCCGGCGGGCGCACGTCGTACATCTCCATCTTGCGCTGCGCGTCCTCGATCATGCGCGGGCGGCTCATGATCGGGCCGGTGCCGTAGATCGGATCGTCGGTGAAGCCGAGCGCCGCGCTCTCGAACGCTTCGAAGGCGGGGACGAGACCCATGCGGATGCGGTCCTCCGGCACGTGGAGGAGGCCCATCTTGCGCAGCCGATGCGGATCGCGGTCGTCCGCCTCGAGCGTGCGGCCCGCGAGCGCGATCGAGCCCGTCGCGATCGGCCGCATGCCGGCGATGGCCTCGAGCAGCTCGCTCTGCCCGTTGCCGGCGACGCCGGCGATGCCGACGATCTCGCCGGCGCGCACGTCGAAGGACACGTCGACGACGCGCATGACGCCGAGCGTGTCGGCGACGGAGAGATTGCGCACGGAGAGAACCGGCTCGCCGGGGCGATGCGGGCCCTTCTCGACGTGGAGCAGCACGTGGCGCCCCACCATCAGGTCTGCGAGCTGCGCGGGTGAGGTCTCGGCGGTGGGCACGGTCGCCACCATCTCGCCGCGGCGCATCACGGAGACGTAGTCCGTCGCGGCCATGATCTCGTGGAGCTTGTGGGTGATGAGGATCACCGTCACGCCCCGGGCCTTGAGCGTCCGGAGCAGCTCGAACAGGCCTTGCGCCTCGTGCGGGGTCAGCACGGCGGTGGGCTCGTCGAGGATGAGGATCTCGGCGCCGCGATAGAGCGCCTTGATGATCTCGACGCGCTGCTGGAGACCAACCGAGAGGTCCTCCACCAGCACGTCGGGATCGATGGTCAAGCCGTAGTCGCGGTCGAAGCGCGCAAGCTCGGCGCGCACCTTGGCCTCGCCGCCCGCGAGCAATTGCCCGCCCTCGGCGCCGAGCATGACGTTCTCGACGACGGAGAGCGTGTCCACCAGCATGAAGTGCTGGTGGACCATGCCGATGCCGGCGGCGATGGCGTCCGCGGAGGAGCGCAGCCGCAGCCGCTCGCCCTTGACCCGGATCTCCCCCGTATCGGCCTCGTAGAAGCCGTAGAGGATCGACATCAGGGTCGACTTGCCGGCGCCGTTCTCGCCCACGATGCCGTGGATGGTCCCGGCTTCGACGGTCAGGTTCACGTCCTTGTTGGCGTGGACCGGGCCGAAGCTCTTGTTGACGCCGACGAGCTCGATGGCGGGAGGCATTTGCGGCTCACCCTCACGCGGTACGCGACTTCACCGGATCAGAGGGACACGGCCGGGCAGGACGAGTCCGTCATGTAGTCGTGCACCTCGACCTCGCCGGAGACGATCTGCTCGCGGGCCTGGGCGACCGCGTCCTGCATCTCCTGCGTGATCAGGCTCTCGTTGTTCTCGTCGAGCGCCCAGCCCACGCCGTCCTCGGCGAGGCCGAGAACCTGCAGGCCCGGCTCGAACGAGCCCTCGAGGGAGGCCGTGAAGAGCTGCTCGGTGGCGTTGTCGACGCGCTTGAGCATCGAGGTGAGCACCGAGCCCGGATGCAGCATGTTCTGGTTGGAATCGACGCCGATGCCGAGCGCGCCGGCATCCGCCGCCGCACGGAGCACGCCGATGCCGGTACCGCCGGCCGCGTGGTAGATCACGTCCGCGCCCTGCTCGATCTGCGAGCGGGTGAGCTCGCCGCCGCGCACGGGGTCGTTCCAGGCGGCGCCGGTGGTGCCGGTCATGTTGACGATGACCTCGGCGTCCGGGTTCACGGCCTTCACGCCCTGGGCGTAGCCGCAGGCGAACTTGCGGATGAGCGGGATGTCCATGCCGCCGACGAAGCCCACGGTGCCGCTCTCGGAGGCGAGCGCGGCCAGCATGCCGACGAGGTAGGAGCCCTCGTGCTCCTTGAACACGAAGGAGGCGACGTTCGGCAGGTCGACGACGGAATCGATGATGGCGAACTCGGTCTCCGGGAACTCGGCGGCGACGCGCTCGAGCGCGGATTGCTGCGAGAAGCCCACGGCGAGGATCGGCGAGAAGCCCTGCTGGGCGAAGCGGCGCATGGCCTGCTCGCGCTGGGCGTCGTTCTGCGGCTCGAACTCGCGGAACTCGACGCCGCTCTCCTCCTGGAAGCGCGTGGCGCCGTTGAAGACGCCCTCGTTGAACGAGCGGTCGAACTTGCCCCCGAGGTCGTAGATGATGGCCGGGCGAACGTCGTCCTGGGCGGCGGCCGGACCGACCGCGGCGAAGGCCAGAGCCGTCGCGCCCAGGAGGGCGATGATCGTCTTCTTCATGTGAGCGGACCCCTCTTAAGGCACGGGGGCGTACGACCCCCGTTTGGTGCCAACGTGGCACGGGCTTTCCCGTACAGTAAAGCCCGTTCGCGTGGCAATGCGCCGGTTGTTCACGGCCTGCGCACGGATCGGGAGCGGCGGGCGATGTTCGCCTCGGCGTGGACGTCCGCGAGCCGGCGCCGCGCGGCGGCGACGCGCCGCTCGGACAGGAGACCTTCGAGCGCGCGGATGTCGGCGAGCGCCGCCTCCACGATCGCGAGCGCGTCCTCGGGACGGCGCATGCCCTGTGCTCTGTCCATGGTGGTGATCTCCCCCGTTCGGCGGGCCGCACCGTTCTCTCGGCCTGCGCGCGGGCTCATCGCGCGACTTTGCGGCAGGCTCGCGACGGCGCGAGGGCGGGGACGCGGCGGCGTCGGCCTCGGCCGCCATGGTTCCGGAACGGTGCGGCGGAACGACACGGATGAACGGGACGGAGCAAAAAAGAGGCAACCATGCTGTCCTTTTCAGCTTGGTTTTTGCAGCGCACACGCCTATCTAGGAGACGTGGCCGGCGCGATCGCTCGTGCAGGCCACATGCCCTCCTTGGGCGTTTCCTCCCTAGACTTAAAGGCCGCCGTTCTCGGCGGCTTTTTTTTGCATCGATTCATTACTCGAGGTAGTTCGAACTCGCCTTATTGCTGATTGGTTGCGGCCGGGGCTGCCGCGAGCTAGATCTCGCCCGTGCCGCCGACGAGCTTCGAATGGGACGACGTGAAAGCCGCCTGCAACGAGGCGAAGCACGGCGTATCGTTCGCAGAGGCGATCGCCGTGTTCGGCGATCCCTGGAGGGTCGTCGAGACGGATGCTCGTCACCCCTACGGCGAAACGCGGCTGCAGACGGTTGGTCGCATGGAGAACCGGATCGTCTTCGTGTGCTACACTCTGCGCGACGGTGTGGTGCGCGTGATCTCCGCGCGCCTGGCGAGCCGGAGGGAGCGCCGGATCTATTTCGAGAAGCTCGGAGGCCTTGCATGGCAATCGTTCGAATGACGCTCGAAGAAGCCCGCGAGGCGATGCGGAACATGCCGCCGGAGCGGCGCGCGCGGCTCGATGCCATGACGGACGACGAGATCGAGCGTCGTGCGCTCGAAGACCCCGACGCACAGCCCATGACCGACGAGGAGCTCGCCCGTGCCGTCGCCGGGCGCAGCGTGCGTCTGTCGCGCCAGCGCGACGGCTTGTCCCAGCCGGAATTCGCCGCGCGCTACGCCCTGCCGCTGGACACCGTCGTCGCGCTCGAAGCCGGCAGCCTCCTGCCCGATCCCGCGCTCGAGGCCTATCTCGGCGCGATCGAGCGCGATCCGCAGAGCGTGCTGCGCTCGCTCGCCGAGAGCGTGCGCTGACGCGTCAGCGGCGCTCGGCGTCCCTCTCCTCATCGTCGTCGTCGCGGAAGAGGGTCCAGGCGAAGGCGATGCGCGAGATCGCGGTCATCACCGTCAGGCCGGCGAAGGCGTAGGAGATGATGGGGAAGAGCTGCGGGAACAGGATCATCAGCGCGAAGGCGAGGATCGTCTCCGTCCCCTCCGCCAGCCCGGCGGTGAAGTAGATAGACTTGATCCCCCGCGCCGCCGTCTCCATCCCCCGCTTCGCCGCCACCGTGGCGAAGGCGAGGAACGAGGCGCCGTTCACGTAGAAGGCGAACAGCAGCACCGCCGCCGGCAGGCCGAAGAGAGCCGGCTCGCGCAGCGCGAAGCCCAGCGGCACCGCGCCGTAGAAGACGAAGTCGAAGACGATGTCGAGGAAGCCGCCGCGGTCGGTCTTCTCGCTGGCTCGCGCGACCGCGCCGTCGAGTCCGTCGCACAGGCGCGACAAGGCGAGGAAGACGAGCGCGAGCACGTCCGCCGATGCGGCGATCGCGCCGGCGCAGGCGAGCCCGAGCACGAGGCCGACCGAGGTGATCGCGTCGGCGCCGATGCCGGCGCGCGCGAGGAGCACGCCCGCGCGCGTCAGCGGCGGGTCGATCAGGCGTCGCATCACTCCGTCGAGCATGAATGCCCCATCCCTTCGAGGATCGCCCTCGGATTGACGATGCGCGTCGGCAGCCCTACCACCTCGTCACACACCCTTTCCGTGTCCGCAGCGGACACGCTGGAGGCCGCTCATGTACACCGCCGTGACGCACGGCGTCCGCGTGACCGTGACGCCGACCTACCTCGAGGAGCAGTCCCATCCCGACGAGGGGCGGTACTTCTTCGCTTACACCGTCGAGATCACCAACCTCAATGCCGAGCGCGTGCGCTTGCGCGATCGTTACTGGAAGATCGTGGACGGTCACGGGCGCGTGCAGGAGGTGCACGGTGCCGGCGTCGTCGGCCGCCAGCCCGTGCTCGGGCCCGGCGAGGTCTTCACCTACACGAGCGGCTGCCCGCTGGACACGCCCGACGGTACGATGCAAGGGCATTACCGCATGGAGCGCAGCGGCGGAGACCTGTTCGAGGCCGAGATCCCAGCCTTCTCCCTGGACAGCCCCTATTCCCGCCGCTCGCTGCACTGATCCCCTCCCCGACACCCGCACGGAAAGAACCAGTCCTCGATGCCCCCCGCCCGCATGACCTCGCTCGAGATGCTCGAGCGTCTCGTCGGATTCGACACCGAGAGCCACAAGTCGAACCTCCCCCTCATCGACTTCGCCGAGAGCTGGCTCGCCGGCCACGGGGTGCGCACGATCCGGCTGCCGAACGCGGCGGGCGACAAGGCGGCGTTGGTGGCGCAGATCGGCCCGGACGTCGAGGGCGGCGTCGTGCTCTCGGGCCATACCGACGTGGTGCCGGTGGCGGGACAGGCCTGGTCGAGCGATCCCTATCGCCTGCGGGTCGAGAACGGGCGCGCTTACGGCCGCGGCGCGACCGACATGAAGGGCTTCGACGCGCTCGTCCTCGCCCTCGTGCCGGACTTCCTCGCCGCCGACCTGAAGCGCCCGATCACCATCGTCCTCTCCTACGACGAGGAGACGACCTGCCTCGGCGTCGTCGACGCCATCGCCGCGCTGGGGCGCGACGTGCCGCGGCCGGCCGCAATCATCGTAGGCGAGCCGACGGGTCTCGAGGTCGCCGATTCGCACAAGGGCGTCGCCATGTGCGAGACCCGCGTCACCGGCACGGAGGCGCATTCCTCGCGCATCACCGACGGCGCCAGCGCCGTGATGGGCGCCGGCAGCTTCGTCGACCGGCTCAACCGGCTGGGCGATCGGCTGATCGCCGACGGCGACGCGACCGGGCGTTTCGACCCGCCCTTCTCGACGGTGCACGTGGCGACGATCGCGGGCGGGAGCGCGCGCAACATCCTCGCCCGCGAGTGCCTCATCGGCTGGGAGATCCGCTACATTCCCGGCGTCGACATCGGCGCTCTGCAGGCGCAGGTGGAGGAGATCGCCCGGGAGGTCACCGCCGAGCGCCTGACGCGCTACGGGCCTTTCGGCACCATCGAGAACGTCTGGTCCGTCGACGTGCCGGGCCTCGCCCCCGACGAGGGATCGGAGGCCGAGCGCCTCGCGCTGCGGCTCGCCAAGCGCAACCGGCCGATGACCGTGGCCTACGGCAGCGAGGCCGGGCGCTTCCAGGCGGTGGGGCTGCCGACCGTGCTCTGCGGCCCGGGCGACATCGCCCGCGCCCACAAGGCGGACGAATACATCACCCTCGACGAACTCGCAGCCGGCGAGGCCTTCCTGCGCCGCCTCGCCGACGAGCTGTCGCGCTGAGGCGCGCGCTCAGCGAACGAGGCGCGCGACGCGATCGCCGCCGCCTCGGGCGGAGCCGGGCTCCAGGTTCCAGTCCATGTCGTTGAGGATGACGCGATCGGCGACGATGGTGATCGCATCCGACGCGATGCGCGAGGTCGCGTTCATCACGAGCTCCCGGCTCGGGAGGTAGATCAGCCCGTCGAGGTCGTTCGCGATCGATCCGTTGAGGATGAATTGCGAGCGCGACAGGCCCGGCGCCTCGAAGAACAGGATGCCGGCCGTATTCCCGCTCGTCGGGGCGGAGAGGTCGACGTCCATGGCGCTGTTGAACTGGATCTTCGCCGTCGAAGGGAAGTAGAAGGTCACGCCCTCCCCGCGCCAGACGCCGCCGTTCACGTTCCAGCCGCCGTCGCGCACGACGTAGAGGCCGGGCTCCAGCGTCACGGTCGGCGCGCCGTTGAAATTGTGCCAGCCGCAATAGACGCCCGGCGACAGCGTGACGGCGCCGCCGTTGTAGTTGCCGTTGGAATAGTCGCAGGCGCCGACGCTCGGCGTCGGCATGCGCGCACCGTAGGTGTCGCTCGCGGCCTCGCAGCCGAGCTCGACGCGCGACACGCCCGCGCCGTTGTCGATGATGCGCCGCCCGGCGATGCACAGGCGCGCGACGTCGAGCTGCGCTCGGGCATTGAGGATGGCGGCGGGATTGCGGGTGCCGCGCACGTGAATCTCGCAGCGGGGCGCCCGGACGTCGGCGCCGCTGTTGACGAGGAAGGGCTGCGGCGAGGTCTCGTCGAGGACGAGAATGCACGGGCCGGCATCGGTGCCGCGGATCGCTTCAGCGTCCACGCCGGCATCGACGGCGCGCATGCCGAGCACGGAGAGGAACGTCGTCGGCACGCTGAAGCTCGCCTGCCCGATGACGCGCCCGTCCGCGCCCAGGCTGAAGCGGCCGACGACGCCGGTCGCACCGGGGACGTCGCTCGTGTCGAAGGCGCGCTGCGCGGCGGCGATCGCGTCACCGTCGGCGCGAGCGCCGGCGAGGACGGCCGCATCGAGCGCCGCCTGGATCTGCGTGCGGGCGTTGGTGGTGCGGGTGTAGTCGACCGCGGCGCCGGCGACGCCCACCAGCGGCACGAGGACGAGCGCCAGCATCAGCGCGACGCTGCCCCGCGTATCGGAAAAGAAGGAACGCATGCCGCTACTCCGGATATTGCGCACAGCTTAGCTTCGGTTTGTTAAGTTACGCTTAGGAAGACCGTCGACGCGGTGCGACGTCCTGCCCCTCCCCGCCCGCGGCGTACGAGCAGGCATTTAGAAGATGGATGCAATATTTCGGTAACTACCACCTCTCGCCTCAGTCGAGAGGAAGATATCGATTTGCTTCCATTTCTAAATTCATTCGCCTGAATTCGGAACGATCCTCGATCGTCTCGCGACCTTCGTTCGGCTACACGATCTCTCGAAGCGATCGGCGTCCTGCCGACGCGTCGCTTCCTGTTCGACGACGACGACAACGGCCGTCCCGGCCGGCGCGCGACGCGTGCGCCGGGGCGGCCGACCCGTTTCCGGAGCCCTCAAGGCCATGTCAGAAGACCGCCCGCCGAACGACCGTCCTCCCGCCGCCTCGCGCGCGGTGCCGCGGGCGCAGAAGGAGCGCACGCTCCCCATCGACAAGGACGTCTTCGCGCATCGTCTCTGGCAGGCGATCAAGCGCAGCGGCCTGACCTATCGCGAGACCGCGCGGCGAGCGCAGGAGCACCTGCCGACGGGCCTGCGCATGTCCGACGTCAGCGTCTGGTCCTATGCCAAGGGCCGCAGCCTGCCGCGGCGCATGGCGCAGATCGAGGCGCTCGCCCAGGTTCTCGACGTCGCCGTCTCGGATCTCGTGGAGGAGATCGACCCCTTGCGCGCCGCGCAGAAGACGACGGCGCGCATCGAGGATCTCGGGCACGGCCGGGCGCGGATCGAGATCAATCAGGAGGTGAGCTGGGACGTGGCCATGTCCGTGCTCAAGCTCCTGCGCGGCCGCGTTGGCGATGCCTCCAGCGGCGATCCGGAGGGCTGAGCCTCCCCCCTCTCAAGGGATCTCGGACAGGGCCACCGTCCGCCCCTCGCGCACGGAGAGGAGCGCCGCCTCCGCGATCCGCAGCGCCGCGACCCCGTCCGCGCCGGTCGAGGTGATCGGCGCGCCGTCGGTCAACGCCGCGACGAACGCCGCGATCTCGTTGGCATAGGCCTGCGTGTAGCGGGTCATGAAGAAGTCGTAGAGCGGCGGGCGCGTGAAGCCGCCCTCGTCGGCCACCTCGATCATGGCCGGGCGCTGGTTCTCCGCGGCGATCATGCCCTTGGACCCATGCACCTCGATGCGCTGGTCGTAGCCGTAGGACGCGCGCCGCGAATTCGAGACGATCACCTGGCGCCCGGATACGGTCTCCAGCACCACGCTGGCGCTGTCGAAGTCCCCCGCCTCGCCGATGGCCGGATCGACCATCACCGCCGCGCGGGCGGTGACCTGCGCGATCTCCTCGCCCATGAGAAAGCGCGCCATGTCGAAATCGTGGATCGTCATGTCGCGGAAGATCCCGCCCGACACGCGGATGTAGGCGATCGGCGGCGGGGCGGGATCGCGCGACGTCAGCGTCGCCATCTCGGGCGTGCCGATCCGCCCCGCCTGGATCTGCGCCTTGAGCGCCATGAAGGATGCATCGAAGCGCCGGTTGAAGCCCAGCATGAACGGCGTCTTCGTCTCCTCGACCACGGCGAGGCAGGCGCGCACGCGCTCGAGCGAGAGGTCGATGGGCTTCTCGCAGAAGATCGCCTTGCCGGCGCGGGCGAAGAGCTCGATCTGCTCGGCGTGACGGTCCGTGGGGCTCGCCACCACGACGGCGTCGATGTCGTCCGAGGCGGCGATGGCCTCGACCTCACGGATATCGGCACCGTATTTTGCGGCGAGCGCGGCGGCGGCTGCCGCGTCCGGATCGGCGAGCGCGACGAGGCGGGCGCCCTCCACCGCGGCGATGGCGGCGCCGTGCACCTTGCCGATGCGGCCCGCACCGAGAAGCGCGAAACGGATGGTCATGGTCTCCTCCCTGTCGAATCGAGCGGGGAGTGAACGTTCTCAGGCCGGCGAGGGCAATGCCGCGACCGCATTCCTGCCGCGCCGCGAGAGCACGAGAGCGACGAGCGTCGGCGTGAAGTAGAAGGACACCACGGTCGAGAGCAGCACGCCGCCGGCGATCGCCACCGCGAAGGGCGGCCAGAAGCCCCCGCCCGCGAGGATCAGCGGCAGGAAGCCTCCCACCGTCGTGACCGTGGTCGAGACGATGTGGCGCGCCGAGCGCACCACCACGGCACGGATCGCATCGAGATCGCCGGTGCGCGCCGCCTCGTCCTCCTGGATCGCCGTGATGACGATGATCGCCGCGTTGATCGACACGCCGATGGAGCCGATCGCCCCGATCAGCGCCTGGACGCCGAAGGGCATTTGCAGGAGCGCGAGCGCCAGCACGGAGAGCCCGAAGGAGAGGACGCAGACCGCGCCCGCGACGAGCGCCAGCCGATACGACAGGAAGGTGAGCACGATCGTCACGACGGTGAGCGTCACGACGAGACCCAGCGTCGAGACGAGGTTGCGCACGGTCTCGGCGCGGGCGTCGCTGTCGCCGCCGAACTCGAGCCGGTAGCCCTCGGGCAGGGCGAGCGCGCCCTCGGCGAGGCGCGCCTGCAGCACGCCGAGCGCCTCCTCCGGCAGGATGCCGTGAGCGAGGTAGCCCTGCACGACGTTGATCCGCTCCCCGCCGCGCCGCGCGATCGGGCTCTCGGAGGGCACCATCTCCCAATCGCCGAGCGCCGAGAGCGGGATGCCGGGATGCCCTTCTCCTGCGGCCGCGCCGCCCGCGGCGACCATGTCGAGGCCGCGCACGGCGGAGAGATCGCCGCGCACGCCCTCGCCGACGCGCACGCGCACGGGCAGCTCCTCGGTCTCCTCCAGGAGCGAGCCGCCGGTCGCGCCTTCGAGGGTCGTCTGCAGCTGGGCGGCGACGCTCGCGAGGTCGAGGCCGGCGAGCCGCACCTCGTCCTCGTCGAGCCGGAAGACGAGCTTGGGCGCGCCGCCCTCCAGCGTCGCCCGCGTGTGGATGACGCTGGGGATGTCGGCCATGAGCGCGCGCGCCTCGGCGCCGAGGCGTCGCAGCGTCTCGAGATCGGGCCCGACGAGGCGCATCTCGAGGGGCGCCGAGACCGGCGGGCCCTGGACGAGGCCGCGCACCAGGATCTGCGCCTGCGGCAGGGCCGCGTCGAGCTCGGCCTGGAGGCGCGGGATCAGCGCGTCCGTGGCATCGGGGCTTTGCGTGAACACCAGCGCCTCGGCGAAATGCGCCGTCGCGTCCCGGTTCGCCTGCATGTTGTAGTAGAAGGCCGGCGCGCTCTCGCCGACGACCCAATGGGTCGAGACGATCTCGGGCGCGTCCCCCATCACCGCGTCGGCCGCGCGGGCGATCCGCGCCGTCTCGCCGATCGCCGTGCCGGCGGGGAGCAGCACCTGCACGTAGAGCTGGTCGCGCTCGACGCCCGGGAAGAACTGCGCGGTGAGCGTCGGGAACGACATGAACCCCGCCACCGGCAGCGCCAGCGAGAGCGCCAGGGCCGCGAGCTTGTGGCGAAGCGCGAGCGCGATCGAACGATCGAACAGGCGCCCCAGGACGGGAATCGTCACCCCGTTCGAGAGCATGCCGCCCTGCCCGCCCCGCGTCTGCGCGAGAAGCCGCCCGGCGAGCGCCGGCGTGATCGTCAGCGCGATGGCCAGCGACGCGAAGAGCATGATGATCACCGCGAGCGCGATCGAGCCGACGAAGTCGCCCGCCGGCCCCGGCAAGAGCGCCATCGGCAGGAAGGCGAGCACCGTCGTCACCGTGGAGGCCAGGAGCGGCGCCGCGAGCCGCCGCACGGACTGCCCGACGGCGGCGAGCGGCGCGACGCCCTCGGCGATGCGCCGGCGGATCTCGTCCGTCATCACGATCGCCGCGTCGACGAGGAGGCCGAGCGCCACGATCAGCCCCGTCACCGACATCTGCTGGATGGTAATGCCCGTGCGCTGCATGATCGTGATGGAGACGAGCGCGGCGAGCGGGATCACGGCGGCCACGATCAGCGCCGCGCGCCAGCCGAGCGTGAGCAGCAACACCACGATCACGAGCGAGACGCCGAGCGCGAGATTCGCGCCGAGCTCGCCCAGGCGCGCGGCAGTGTACTGCGCCTGGTCGAAGACGAGCCGCGCCTCCAGCCCGCCAGGCAGCTCCTCGCGGAACTGGTCCAACGTGTCGGCGAGCGCCGCGGACCAGACGTCGACCTGCCGGTCCGCCTCCATCCGCGCGGCGACGAGCACGCCGGCGCTCCCCTCCGAGACGGCGAGCGAGGGCGGCGGCAGGCGCTCGGCCCGCGCGACGGTGCCGAGATCGGCGACACGCACGCTGGTGCCGTCGGCGCCGAGGCGCACGGGGATCTCGCGCACCCGCGAAAGGTCCTCGATGGCGCCCTCGACCTCGATGAGGAGGTCGCCGCGCGCGCCGCGCACCTGACCGGCGGCGACCTTCGCGTCCGCCGCGGCGATGGCGCGGGAGACCTCGGAAGCGGTGAGGCCGAGCGCGGCGAGCCGGGCGGGGTCTAGCGTGACGACGACCTCCTCCTCGGGCGCGCCGTAGAGCTTGACGAGCCGCGTCTCGGGCACACGGCGCAGGCGGTCCTGCAGCTCCTCCGCGGTGCGGCGCAGGATCGAGGGCGGTACCTCCACTCCCTCGCGCGGCACGATGGCGACGATGGCGGTGAAGGCGCCCGCGCGGTCGTTGTCGAAGACGGGAGCGCTCGCGCCCGGCGGGAACCGCCGCGCGGCCGCGTCGACGGCGTCGCGCACCTCCGACCAGACCTCCTCCAGGCCGTCCTCCGGCAGGAATTGCGAGAGCTCGATCGTCACCGACGAGACGCCCGCGGCGGAGGCGGATTCCACCACCTCGATCTCCGCGAGCGTCCGCAGCTCCGCCTCGAGCGGCTCGGTGACCAGCGCCTCCACGCGATCCGGCGCCGCGCCGGGGAAGGTGGTGACGATCGTCGCGAACAGGTTCGTGATCGTCGGGTCCTCCTGGCGCGCGATGGTCAGGAGGGCGGAGGTGCCGAGCGCCACGGCCGTGAGGATGGCGAGCCAGAGGAGCCGCGGGTTGCGGTAGAAGAACGTGTCCATGGCATGGTGCCTCCGCTCAATCGGCTTGGGCGACGAGAACCGCCTGGCCGGGCGCCAAGCGATGCGTGCCGCCGGCGACGAGGGCGGCGCCGGGGCGCAGCGTGCCGCGCACGAAAGCGCGATCGTCCACCACGTGCAGAACCTCCACCGCCTCGCGCACGATCCGCGCCGGCTCGGCCTCGCCGGCCTCGGCGACGAGCACGCTCCAGGTGCCGCGCCGGCCTTCGCTCAAGGCGGCCACGGGAAGCCAGAAGCCAGGCTCCTCGATGCGCCGCGGCAGCCGCAGCTCGACGCTCGCGCCGAAGGCGACGTCCACAGGACGCTCGGGGGCGAGGAGCGCCGTGACGGTGCGCGTGTCGCGGGCGAGATCCGGGCGCAGCGCCAGCACGCGCGCAGGCACCTCGCGCCCCGCGACGACGAGCGTCGCGCGATCCCCGACCGCGAGCGCCGAGGCGGCCTCTTGCGAGAGCCCCACCCGCGCCCGCGGCGCCTCCGTCTCGAGCAGCCGCACGACGGGAGTGCCCGCGGAGACGACCGTCCCCTCGTCGACGGCGCGGGCGGCGATGGTGCCGGCATAGGGCGCGTGCAGAGCCGTCTTCGCGATGTCGACGTCGAGGCGGGCGATCGCCGCATCGACCTCGGCGAGCCGCGCGGCCTCGAGCTCGGCCGAGAGCCGCGCCTCGTCGAGCCGCTGGCTCGAGGCGTGGCCCGCCTCGCCGAGCTCCCGCTGGCGCGCCAGGGTGCGCCTCGCGAGATCGAGGGAGGCGGCGATCTGGTCGCGCTGCGCGAGAAGGCGGGTGCGCTCGGCGTCGAGAGCGGCCGTGTCGAGCCGCGCGACGAGCGCGCCTTGCGCGACGCGCGCCCCCTCCTCCACCAGCACCTCGACGACGAGGCCCGGCCGCTCGAAGGCGAGATCGGCCTCCCGCGCCGGCTCCAGCCGGCCGAGATAGCGGTCCTCGACCACGTAGCCCGTCTCGCGCACGAGCCGCGTGACGCTCACCGGCAACGGCTCGGGCTCGGCGCGCGCGGCCTGCGCCCGCGCATCCGCCCGGTCCTGCAGGACGCCGACGCCCGTCACGACGCCGAAGCCGGTCGCGGCGACGATGCCGATCTGGGCGACGAGGGAAATCACGCGGCCGAAGCGGGTTGGCATGGCACACTCCCACGGAGGAACGGTGCGAACTCTGGTGGAAAACGAGACGAGACCGTATCGTCTCGCACAGCCTTAAACGAGACCGCCGGGTCTCGTCAACGCCGAACCTACGTGCTAGGGGGGAGCATGGATCACGCCATCGCGAGCACCGGCGCCGCGACCCGAAGCCTCGACCCGGGCAAGCGGCGCGCCATCCTGGAGGGCGCGCAGGAGGTCTTCCTGCGCGACGGCTTCTCGGCGACCAGCATGGACGAGGTCGCCCGGGCGGCGGGCGTCGGCAAGATGACCGTCTACCGCCATTTCGGCAGCAAGGACGCCTTGTTTCGCGACATGCTGCGCGAGATCTGCGGAGGCACGCTCGTCGACGCGCCGACGCCGCCGGGCGCGACGCTGGAGGAGGAGCTGCGCTCCATCGGCCACGCCTTCGTGGAGCTGATCACGCATCCGCGTCGGCTGGGCACCTACCGCGTCGCCCTTTCGGAGGCGGAGCGCACCCCCGACGTCTCGAAGCTGTTCTACGAGGGCGCGGTGACGCCCGTCGTCGAGCGGGTGGCGGATCGCGTCGCCGCCCACGCGCCGGACCTGCCCGCGGAGGAGGTGCGCCTCCTCGCCGGCGCCTACCTCCAGATCGTGCAGGGCTACGCCTTCATGCGGCTGATCATGGGCATGGACCGGGAGCCGGACATGGCGATGTTCGAGCGCCAGATCGCGCTCGCCTCGGAAATGATCGCCGCGCGCGCGGCGGGCTGACACCTTCCGGCAGGGCGCGCACGGCGCCCCTCACCACCAGAGACCGACGGCCTCCTGGTCCGTCTCGCGGGCGGCGGGGCGGCGGGCTTCGTCGAGGGCGGCGTAGAGCGTGCGGGAGACGGCCTCGACGCCGGGGCTCGTACGCTCGCGGGGGCGAGCGAGCAGCACCTCGATCTCGTCGTGGACGCGGCCGGGATCGGGGCGCATGACGACGACGCGATCGGCCAGCATCACCGCCTCGGCGACGTCGTGGGTGACGATGACGATGGTCAGCCCCGCCGCCTTCCACAAAGCCAGGAGATGCCCGTGCAGGTCCGCGCGGGTGAAGGCGTCGAGCGCCGAGAACGGCTCGTCGAGGAGGAGCACCTCCGGACCCGCCGCGAAAGCGCGGGCGATGGCGACGCGCTGCTGCTGACCGCCGGAGAGATCCCGCGGCAGCCGGTCGGCGTGCTCGGCGAGGCCGACGCGCTCGAGCGCGTCCGCCACCGCCCCGTCCCGCTCGCCCGCGGGGCGACGCAGGAGCCCGAAAGCGACGTTCTGCGCCACCGTCAGCCAGGGGAGGAGCCGCGGCTCCTGGAAGACGACGCCGATCTTGGGATGCGGGTCGACGACCGGCTCGCCGTCGATGGCGATCGTCCCCGCGCTCGGCCGATCGAGGCCGGCGACGAGGCGCATGAGCGTCGTCTTCCCGCAGCCCGACCCGCCCACGATGGCGACGATCTCGCCGCGGCGCACGTCGAGCTCGATGTCGGACAGCGCGCGCTTGCCGTCGGAATAGGTCTTCGAGAGGCGCTCGATGGTGAGCATGGGACGGGCTCCGATCAGGCGTGTCAAAGGCGGTCGCGGGCGACGTCCTGCCAGGCGACGAGCGGGCGCGTCGCGGCGACGAGGACGAGGTCGCAGGCCTTTCCGAGAAGGGCGAAGGCGACGATGGCGGCGAGGATCTGGTCGGGCTTGCCCATCTGCTGACCGTCGACGAGGAGATAGCCCAGGCCCTCGGACGCGCCCATGAACTCCGCCGCCACGACGAACATGAAGCCGAGCCCGAGGCCGGAGCGCAGCGCGGTGAGCGTCTCCGGCAGGACGGCGGGGACGAGCACGCGCCGCACGGTCTCGACGCGCGACAGCCGGAAGACGCGCGAGACCTCGAGGAGCTTGCGGTCCACGGAGGCGATGGCGTCGCACACTCCGAGATAGACGGGGAAGAACACGCCCACCGCGATCAAGGCCACCTTCGAGGCCTCGAAGATGCCGAGCCACAGGATGAAGAGCGGCACCCAGGCGATGGAGGGTATCGCCCGCAGGGCCTGCAGCGTCGGGTCGAGGGTCTCGCGCGCGAAGCGGCTTGCGCCGCACAGCGCGCCGAGCGCGAGGCCGGCCGCGGCGCCGAGCCCGAAGCCGACGAGGACGCGCCAGAGCGTCGCGGCGACGTGCAGGAGCAGCTCGCCGCGCGCATGCAGATCGGCGAAGGTCGCGAGCACCCGCGAGGGCGGCGGCAGGAGCCGGCCCTGCGCGAGGCCCGCCGCCACGATCGCCTCCCAGCCGAGCGCCGCCGCGAGCGGGAGGGCGAGGGCGAGCGCGAGCGTGCGGGGCAGGTTCGCCCCGAGCCGCGGCAGGGCGAGCCGACGCGCGGGCAGCCGCTCGCCGATCTCCCTGCCCTCCTCGCTCCCGATGGCGCCCCCGCTCATCGCGAAGCCACCGTGAAGCGGCCGTCGATCAGGGCGTCGAGCGTGCCGTCGATGTCGGAATCGGCCGGGAGCACGCCCGCGTCCACGAGGGCGATGCCGGCGGCGCGGATGGTCTCGCGCTCGGCCGCGCCGATGACCGGGTTCGTGATGTCGGTGCGCTCCAGCTGGCGCGCGACGATCTCCGGCGGCAGCCGCGTCACGTCGCCGAGCACGGCGGCGAGGGCCGCGGGATCGGCGATCGCCTCGTCGCGGGCGCGCTCGTAAGCCGCGAGCACGGTGCGCACGATCTCGGGATGGGCCTCGGCGAAGCTCTCGCGGACGTTGAGCGTGCCGTAGGTGTTGGCGCCGGGATCGCGATAGAACAGCTCCGCCCCGCTCTCCAGCTCGGCGGCCGCCATCATCGGATCGAGGCCTGCCCAGGCGTCGACGTCGCCGCGCTCGAGCGCGAGACGCCCGTCGGGATGCTGGAGGAGGACGAGGCGCACGTCGCGCTCGGTCAGGCCGGCGCCGGCGAGCGCGCGCACCAGGAAGATGTGCGGATCGGTGCCGCGGGTCACGGCGACGGTGCGACCGGCGAGATCGGCGACGCTGGCGATCCCCGTGTCCGGGCGCGTCACCAGCGCCGTCCATTCGGGGCGCGAGTAGAGATAGATCGTGCGGATCGGGTTGCCGTTGAGCCGACCCACCAGCGCCGCCGCGCCCGCGGTCGAGCCGAAGTCGATGGCCTCGGCATTGAGGAACTCGAGCGCCTTGTTCGAGCCCAGCGTCTGGACCCAGCGCACGTCGATGCCGTCAGTGCCGAGCGCCTCCTCCAGGTAGCCGCGCTCGCGCAGGAGCAGGCTCACCGGGTTGTAGGTGGCGAAATCCACGGTGACGGTGTCGGGCTTGTTCTGTGCGACGGCCCGGTTCGTCAGCACGAACGGGGCGACGAGGCCGGCTCCGAGGCCGGACAAGAGGGTGCGGCGGGTGAGCGTCATCGAAAATTCCCCGGTTTCGTTCGAGAGCATCGCTGCGCAAGGAGCTGGCAGGAGGCCGGCCCGCGGCTCCGAGCGACTATGCTGTTCTTTCTAACGAACGATCCGAGCGAACGTCAACCCGCTACGTGTGGATTATCTTATTCCACATTTAGACAAGTGCAATACCTCACCCCTGCGCCGCCATGCGCCTCCGCAGCCGCGCCTGCTTGTCGGAGACCGCGAGCGCGTCGCGCAGGGTGCGCACGCCGTCCGCCTCCAGGAGCGGGATGAGCCCGAGCAGCACCTTCGCCGTCGCCCGCGCGTCGCCGAGCGCGGTGTGGCGCGCCTCCGGCGGGATGACGATTCCGAAGCGCTCGGCCAAGGCGTCGAGGGTCAGGCTCTCGGACGTGCCGAAGACGTGGGCGCCGAGCAGCACGGTGTCGAGCACGGGCGCGTCGAACGTCACGCCGGCCCCCTCCCCGCCGCCGCGCAGGATGGCGAGGTCGAAGGCGGCGTTGTGCGCCACGAGCACGGCCTCGCTGGCGAAGGCGCGAAAGCGCGCGAGCACGGCGCCCGGCGGCTCCGCGCCCGCGACCATGGCGTCGGTGATGCCGTGCACCCGGCTCGCCCCGGCGGGGATCGGCCGGCCGGGATCGACGAGGACGTCGAAGAGCTCGCCCGATATCAGCCTGTTGTTGACGATGCGCACGCCCGCGATGGAGCACAAAGCGTCGCGCCGCGGGTCGAGCCCCGTCGTCTCCGTATCGAACACGACGAAGGTCAGCGCGCGCAGGGGCCTGTCGTCGAGGGGCGTCGGCGCGAGGGTGCCGAGGAGGCCGAAATCGTAGAACTCGGCGCGCTCGGCGAGCGGCGTCGGCGCCTTGGCGATGGGCAGGTCCTCCTCCCGCGCGGCGGCGAGCGGCAGCTCGAGCCGCGCGCGGCCGGGCTGGTCGGGGTCGGGTACGCACCAGAGATCCGTGCGATGGCGCGCGAGGACGTCGTGCCCGGTCACCGCGCCGGCCCCGTCCTCGAGCCGCTCGGCGAGCCAGGTCTCGACGGTGGACGGCGCCGGCGCCTCGCCCGACCAGGAGACGAGAAGGCGCACGCGCCCGTTCTCGGCGAGCGCCTCCATGCGGAAGGCGTGCGTGCCGGCGTGGACCGCGATGCGGTTCGCCAGATGCTCGACGAGCGCCGTGATGGACGCCGAATCGCAGCGCAGCCAGGCGGGGGCGCCCACGGCCTCGAAGGCGAGGTCGCGGCCTTCCGAGCGGCGCACGCGCACGAGCTGAAACAGTGTCGGCGAATGCGTCGTCGCCATCGGCCAGGCGCCGGAGACGAGGTCGGACGCGGCCTCCTCCAGCCGATCGAGCCGATCGCCGAGCTCCGCCGGCTCGCGCCGCAGGAGCGCGCGGGTGAGCGCAATGTCGTCTGCATCCGGCGTCTCGCCGCGCGCCAGGAGATCGCCCGCGAGCGCCAGCGCCGCCACGCGCTCGCGCATGTCGCGGATGCCGTCCTGGAGCAGCCGGTCGCGCCAGACGCCGGCCGCGAGCTCGTTCGTCACGTCTTCGAAGGCGAGCACGTAGCCGGTCGGGCGCGCGCCGTCGGGGTCGAGCATCAGCGACATGCGCCCCACGATGCGCGCATGCTCCGCCCGCGTCGCGCCCACCAGCGTCGTCGTGAGGCCGTCGCGGTGGATGTTGTGGCGCCCCGTGCGGAAGCGATCCTCCAGCCGCTCCAGCGTATGCGCGAGGACGCGCCCCGAGAGCACCTCCGTCAGCGGCCGGTCGAGGCCGATCTCGCCCGCGGCGCCGAGGATCTCGAGCGCCCGACGATTGTAGAGCGTCACCTTGTGGGCGAGCGTGCAGATCACGACGCCCTGGCGCAGGTCGCGCAGGACGATCTCGAGATTGCGCCGCTCGCGCTCGGCATCGGCGGTCGCGGCGGCGACGGCGGCGTCGACCTCGCGCCGCGCCTCCTCGAGCGCCTGCGTGAATTCCGCCACCGCCGGTGCGAGAATGCCGAGATAGCGGCCCTTCTCGATCGCCGGCGGCTTTTGCGGCACGCGGGCATGGACCGCCGCCCGGACGTCGGCGGCGATGGCGACGAGGGGCTTGGCCACGTGCTCGTCGAACTTCAGCCAGACGAAGGCGCACAGGCCCGTGGTCACTCCGATCGAGACGAGCCCCGCCAGCACCAGCGGCGCCGTGCTCTCCGGGGCGAGCGTACGCCCGAGATGGACGAGCACGCCGACGATCGCCGCCGCCGCGCCGAGCGCGATCAACGCGAAGAACAGGAAGACGCGCAAGCGGAGCGACCAGCGAGCGGGGTTCATGGCGCGCGCTCTCCTTCCCTGTAGGGGAAGGTGGCTCGGCGCAGCCGAGACGGATGGGGCGCGGCGTAAGCCGCGTTCCGCGCAGCGGAAGCCCGGTGCCAGGATGGAAACGGCGATTTCGGCTGCGCCGAACGCGCGTCCCGCGCGCCCCGTCCGTCACGCCGCTTCGCGGCGCGCCACCTTCCCCTACAGGGAAGGAGAGAGATCGGGCTCATCGGCTCCTCCCGTCGGCGAGCGCCGCTTCGAGGTCGGCGAAGGCGAAGGGCTTGGTCAGCATGGCGTCGGCGCCCAGCGCGCGGGCCTTCTCGCGGTCGACGGCGCGGCCTCGGGGGCTGGTGAGGACGATGCGGGCGGTGGCGAGCGTGGGGTCGGCGCGCATGGCGCGGCAGAGGTCGTAGCCGTCGCGGCCGGCGAGCATGGCGTCGAGCACGGCGCAATCGGGCGGCGCGCGGCGCAGGGCCGCGAGCGCGGCCTCGCCGTCGTCGGCCGTCTCCACCTCCCATCCCGCCGCGGCGAGGAGGCGGGCGAGCGCGGCCCGCATCGGCTCCTCGTCCTCGGCGACGAGCACGCGTCGCGCCACCTCGACCCCTCCTCCTCGCCCTCCCAGGGCTGCCTGTCATGAGCCGGCGCGGTTGGCCCGCGCTCGGCCGATCCTCACGCGCTCGGCGGCCCGCCGCCCTCCGCGCACACGACGGAACGCAGCGGGTCGTCCGGCGTGAGCGGCTGCCAGCGCCCTCCGATCGGCTCGCCCGCCTCGTCGAAGCCGTCGAGATCGACGAGATCCGCCCGCCGCCCGCCGGCGCAATCGAAGACCATCGTCGCGGTCACCGTCGGCACGTAGCGCTGGAGCAGATGGACCTCGGCCATCCGGTAGCCGGTCTCGCCGGGCGCCGGGACCACGCGGCCGACGGCGACGAAGCGGTTCACCGGGGCGAACAGATAGGTCCACGGCTGGAGCGGGTTCGTCTGCTCGTAGCTGCGCGCCACGGCGACGCTCTGGGGCAGCGCGCCCGCGGTGCGCGAGAACCAGGAATAATCGTTGTAGAGCGTGTAGGTCATCATCGCGATGCCCGCGGCGATCGGCAGGATCCAGCGCGGCGGCTTGCGGCCGAACGCCTTGAAGCCGAGCATGACCGAGCCGGCCACCGCGATGCCGAGGACGAAGATCGCTATCAGGTTGAACCACATACGAAACTCGTTTCCATCGATGCCTCAGCCCGCGGAGCGCCCGTGGGCGAGCGCGGCCTGGAGGCCCTTGACGACGCCGAAGGCGTCCTTGAGGTGGTTGCGCTGAAGCGCCGAGAGGCTCGACGGCTTCAGGAAGTTGTCGGGCTTTGCGCCCTCGCGGACCTGCGCCGCCTGGTGCTGGAGACGCGTCTCGCAGATCAGGTCGTAGGCGTCCACGAGATCCGCCGCGCCGCTCTCCGAGAGGGTGCCGGCCTCGCGCGCGGCCAGCAGGCGCTCGCGGGTGTTCACCGCGGGAATCGCCCCGTCGAGGGCGTAGACGCGGGCGAGATCGGTGATGGGCACGACGCCGGAATGCTTGAGGTCGACCGCGTCCTTGTGCTCGCCCGAGCGGATCAGCGCGAAGCCGCGAAACAGGCCGAGCGGCGGCGTGTGCTTGAGGGAGTTCGCGATGAGATGCGCGCGGAAGATGCTGTTCTTGCGCGCGAGCGCGAGCGTCTGCGCCTGCAGCCCCTCGAACAGGGCCGTCTCGCCCGCGATCGGGCGAAGGTCGAACATGACGGAGGCGAGCATCTGCGCCATCGGGTCGGGCTTGGCGATCCAGCCGGCGAAATAGGCGCGCCAGACCGCCGCCGGCTGGCGCCAGCGCGGATTCGTCGCCATCATGTCGCCCGGGCAGAGAAAATAGCCGCAGGCGTCGAGCCCGTCGCAGACGAAGCGGGCGAGCTCGCCGAAATAGGCGCCGTCGCGCGCCTCCTCGTACGTATCGTCGAGGATGAGGCAATTGTCCTGGTCGGAGACGCCGGTCTGCTCGCGCCGGCCCTGGCTGCCGCAGGCGAGCCAGAGATACGGCACGGGCGCGGGGCCGAGCCGCGCGTCGGCGAGCTTGAGGAGCTGGCGCGTCACGGCGTCGGCGACGCCGGTGATCGCGTGGCCGACCCGGTGCGGGCGCATGCCCGAGCCGACGAGCTGCACGAGGAGCTCCGGCAGCCGCGCCACGATGCCGGCGAGCGCGCTCACGCTCTGCGCCTTCGCCACGTCGGCGAGGAGGTACATGGCCGAGACGGTCTGGCGCCGCACGAGGTTGGTGCGGGTGAGGACGCCGTCGGCCCGCCCGCCGCGGGCGATGGGCAGGTGCCCGAAGCCGCGCTCGGACATCAGCACCATGGCGTCGTAGACGAGGGCGTCGGGCGCGAGCGTCACCGGCGCGGGCGTCATCACCTCGGCGACGGGCGTGTCCGCCGAGCGGCCGCGGGCGACGATGCGGCTCGTGAGATCGCCGGTGGTGAGGAGGCCGACGAGCGCCCCGGCCTCGTCCTCGACGAGGACGCAGGAGATGGCGCGCTCGGCCATGATCGCCGCCGCTTCGCGCACCGGCGTGCCGGGAGAGACGGCGACGGGGTTCGGCGTCATCACATCCGAAAGCGGCGCGGCGAGCCCGCTCTCGCCGGGCGCCTCGCGAGGGGCGGCGCGGCGGGCGGCGGCGATGCGGAGGCGATCGAAGAAGGCGTCGACGGCGGGGTGCGCGGCGAGGAGCGCGAGGAAGGCGCCGGCGGGTACGGCGAGGGTGCGCGTCGGCTCGATCGCGACGGCGCGGACGCTGGACGGCTTCTCGCGCAAGATGGCGCGGGCGCCCACCGTCTCCCCCGGGGCATAGCGCGTGACGCGCTCGCCTTCCGCGGAGAAGGCGTCGACCATTCCGGAGAGCAGGATCTCGACCCGCGCCACCGGCATGGCGTGGCGCAGGAGCACGGCGCCGTCGGCATGCGTGCGGATCTCGCCTGCGGCGACGAAGAACGCGAGCGCATCCTCGGGGAGGAGATCGAAGGGATGATGGCGAGCCAGGAAGTCGCGGGCGGCCTCGCGCGGAGCGGGATCGGCATCCGAGGGGCGGGACGCGGGCTGCGTCATGGGCGGCTCTTCCTGAGGATGCGCATCGCGGGGCTGTCCCCGAAGCGCGTGCGGAGCCCGCGTGCGGGCTCCGCGTGAGTGTCGACGTCGCACCCGATCGATGTCCAGTCGGGTGCGACGCGTAGGGGATCGCTCAGTGCGCCACCGCGCCGCCGGCGCCGCGGGGGATACGGACGCTCTCGACGAGCTCCTGGATCTCCTTGGGCGGAGCGGCCGTGGCACGCGACACCGCGAAGGCGACCGCGAAATTGAGCGCCGCGCCGACCACGCCGAACGAGGCCGGGGCGATGCCGAACAGCCAGTTGTCCGGGGTGTTGGCGATCATGTTGGTGCCCGGGATGAAGAACCAGCCGAGGTACGTGAAGATGTACAGGCAGGTCGACAGGATGCCGGTCAGCATGCCCGCGATCGCGCCCATGTTGTTGATGCGCTTGGAGAAGATGCCCATCATCAGCACGGGGAAGATCGAGGACGCGGCGAGGCCGAAGGCCAGCGCCACGGTCTGTGCCGCGAAGCCCGGCGGGTTCAAGCCCAGCCAGGTCGCGAGCACGATCGCGCCGGCCATGGAGATTCGGGCCGCGAGCAGCTCGCCCTTCTCCGAGATCGTCGGCATCACCGCACTCTTGAGCAGGTCGTGCGAGATCGCCGACGAGATCGCGAGCAGAAGACCCGCCGCCGTGGAGAGCGCGGCCGCGAGGCCGCCCGCCGCGACGAGGGCGATGACCCAGCCGGGCAGGTTGGCGATCTCCGGGTTGGCGAGAACGAGGATGTCCGGGTTGACGGTCAGCTCGTTGCCGGCCCAGCCCCATTCCTGCGCCTGCGCGGCGAAGGCGGCGTTGCCCTCGTTGTAGTACTGGATGCGGCCGTCGTTGTTCTTGTCCTCGAACCGCAGGAGGCCGGTCGTCTCCCAGGTCTGGAACCAGTCCGGACGGTTCTCGTAGGCGAGGTTGCCCTCGGGCGAGCCGACCTCGCCGATCTGGATCGTGTCGACGATGTTGAGGCGCGCCATCGCACCCACCGACGGAGCGGTGAAGTACAGGATCGCGATGAAGACGAGCGCCCAGCCGGCGGACCAGCGGGCGTCGGCCACCTTCGGCACGGTGAAGAAGCGGATGATGACGTGCGGCAGGCCCGCGGTGCCGATCATCAGCGCGAGCGTGAACAGCACCATGTTGAACATGGAGGTGTTCAGCGTCGTGTACTGCGCGAAGCCCAGATCGGTGATGACCTGGTCGAGGCGCTGCAGCAGCGGCACGCCGGAGGCCGTGTGCTCGGAGAAGAGGCCGAGCGGAGGCACCGGGTTGCCCGTCAGGTTGAGCGAGATGAAGATCGCCGGGATCGTGTAGGCGGTGATCAGCACGACGTACTGCGCCACCTGCGTGTAGGTGATGCCCTTCATGCCGCCGAGAACCGCGTAGACGAACACCACCGCCGAGCCGATGTAGAGGCCCGTCTCGGTCGACACCTGCAGGAAGCGGGCGAAGGTCACGCCGACGCCGGTCATCTGGCCGATGACGTAGGTCACCGAGATGATGATCAGGCACACGACGGCGACGAGGCGCGCGGTCTGCGAGTAGAAGCGGTCGCCGATGAACTCGGGAACCGTGTACTTGCCGAACTTGCGCAGGTAGGGCGCCAGCAGCATGGCCAGCAGCACGTAGCCGCCCGTCCAGCCCATGAGGAAGGACGAGTTGCCGTAGCCGGTGAAGGCGATGAGGCCCGCCATCGAGATGAACGAGGCGGCCGACATCCAGTCGGCGGCCGTCGCCATGCCGTTGGTGACCGGGTGCACGCCGCGGCCGGCGGCGTAGAACTCGCCCGTCGAGCCCGCGCGGGCCCAGATGGCGATGCCGACGTAGAGCGCGAAGGTCGCGCCGACGACGAGATAGATCAGGGTTTGCGTTTCCATCGTCCCCGCCTCACTCCTCGACGCCGAAATCGCGGTCGAGCTTGTTCATGCGCCACGCGTAGAAGAAGATCAGCGCCAGGAAGACGATGATCGAACCCTGCTGCGCGAACCAGAAGCCCAGGTCCGTTCCCCCGATGGAGATGCCGGACAGGAGCGGGCGGAAGATGATCGAGAATCCGAACGCCACGACGGCCCAGACGATCAGGCAGTTGCGGACGAGGTTCAGATTCGCTTTCCAGTATTTTTGGTCTCGGTCGTTTTGGCTCATCATGACGGCGCCCACCTCGTGGCTTGTCGTATCCCCCACCGCGCGACCCCGGGAACCGGAGCCGGTCGCCGGCGTTGTCTCGCCGGTCATGTCCCGCTTCGCACCTTCCGAGGGCGCCGCGCGGCTGCCCGCGTCCGCATGCGCGGATCCGAGCGTGGCACACTGTATGACCGAGTTTTCGGGATCGGTAACCGAGACGTTCGGCTAAGACGTGGCTTTAGACCGTCGGTTCTAGAGGCCGGCGACGGCCTCGGGGCGGCCAAGTAAAGGCTCGCATCGCGTGCGGAACAGCGCGAAGCCGTGCCGGCCGGCCCGCGTGCACGCGCTGCGGTAGCCGAAGCCGGCGAGCCGCGTCGCGGCATCCGCCTCGCAGACGTGCTCCCAGCGTCCATCCAGGAAGAGCGGCACCGGCCGATCGAGCGGCACGGCGCAGACGAGATCGGACCCGAGGCGACGGAACAGGTTGAAGACCTGCCCGGCCGACGGCGGCTCCCCGGCGATGTGCATCCGCGCGTTCATCGCATCCCCCGAGCGTGGACACGAATGCTACCACGCAGCCGTGCTTCTCGAAGACGTAGTTGCCTTGCCCAGCCGATCGCGGCCGCTCGATCCACGTTCTGGTGATTCGCGCCCATGGCTCCGAATCGTCGCGCGGACACCCGCTTGACCAGCGCCGTGCACGGCGGGACCATGGGTGCTCCCCCGACATCGGGAGCCGCGTCCATGACACGCCTCGTCCGTCTCCTCGCCGTCGCCGCGTTCCTGCCCCTCGTAGCGCCGAGCGCCTTGGCGCAGGAGCCGCGCCGCACACCCCCACCCGCGGGTCTCTACGAGCTCGGCCCGCATTTCTGCATGTGCCGCGCCTTCGCCCGCGCCTTCGAGCCGGGCGAGCGCACCTGCCTGCGCGGCGAGATGGCCGAATGCACGATCGTCGTGAACGTCATGAGCTGGCGGCCCACGGGCGAGCCCTGCCCGCGGACGTGAGGCGCGTTCGTTCCGGCGCGCTCACGGCACGAGCTGGCGCTCGGCTTCCTTCAGCAGCTCGACGAGATCCGGCAGCACCCGCCGCGCCGCCTGCTCGCCCAGATCGATGATCTCGCCGGCCCGGTGGAACTCGAACAGGCCGACCGCGCCGAGCTTGGGCGAGATCATCAGGTCCGGCGGATCGCCCGCGAGGCGCGAGCGCGAGATGCGGTCCTGCGTGATGTTGAAGGCGTCGATCATCACGCTCGCGACGCCGGGGCCGATGCGCGGGCGTGGCGGGCGGTTGCGCACCCGGTCGGCGGCGCCGCGCACGGGACCGAACAGGCCCCAGCGCCGCGGCTCCTCGATCACCGCCTCGACGAGCTCGTCCTCCTCCTCGTCGATGTCGTCGCCGTGGAGGGACTGGATCGTCGTGCCGCGCAGCTTCAAATCGCCGTTGAGGTTGACGCATACGACGAGATCGGCACCCATCGCGCGTGCCGTCGTCACCGGCACGGGATTGATCAGCGCGCCGTCCATGAGCAGGCGCCCCCGGACGCGCACGGGATCGATGATTCCCGGCAGCGCGTAGGAGGCGTTCACCGCCTGGACGAGATTGCCCTTGGTCAGCCAGACCTCGTGGCCGGTGCCGAGCTCGGTGGCGATGGCCGCGAAGGTCTTCGGCAGGTCCTCGATGCGCAGGCCGCCGAGATCGACGTCCAATAGCTTCTTGAGCCGCTGACCCGCGATCAGGCCCGAGGCGCCGATGTGGAAGTCGAGGAGGCCGAGCACCCGGCGCTTGGTCAGGTCGCGCGCGAAGCGCTCGAGATCGTCGAGCTTGCCCGCCGCGTAGCAGCCGCCGACCACGGCGCCGATGGAGGAGCCCGCGATCACGTCGGGCTCGATGCCGGCCTCGGCGAGGACGCGCAGGACGCCGATATGCGACCAACCGCGCGCAGCGCCGCCGCCGAGCGCGATGCCGATCTTCAGGCGATTGCGCGAGCGAGCGGGCTTCTGCGTCGCGGCCGATCCCGTCGGCGGCGACGCGTCTCGACGCGAGGGCGCTTGCAGCGACGCTTGGCCGGGCGCCTGCGCGATCGAAGAGGGAGACGAACCGGCAGCGGCGATCGAACCCGTGTCGATGCCGAGCGAAGGCCCGCTCATCGCACCCCCTCCCAGAGCCCGCCTCGCCAGATCGCCGAGAAACATGACGCCCACTCCAGACCGAAAGTCATCCTCTCCCTCGCTTCGTGAAGGAGACCTGAACAACGCATCTGGGGCGTGGAACGATGCGCGCCATCCCGAAAAAAGCGTAGCTTAGACGGCTCGGTTTTCATGTGCGGAATGCACCGGCTCGAGCACCGGGCCTTCCGGTCCGGACACGACCCGCCGGTAGAAGCACGAGCGCCGCCCGGTGTGGCAGCAGCCGCCGTCGCCACCCACGCGCACGCGAAGGAGAAGCGCGTCCTGGTCGCAATCGACCCGCATCTCCACGAGCGTCTGGACCTGGCCCGAGGTCGCGCCCTTGTGCCAGAGCGCGCCACGCGAGCGCGACCAGTACCACGCCTCGCCGGTCTCGAGCGTGCGCGCCAGCGCCTCGGCGTTCATGTGCGCGAGCATCAGGATCTCGCCCGTATCGGCATCCACCGCGATCGCGGTGACGAGACCGTCCGATCCGAACCGAGGCGCGAGCCACGTGCCCTCCTCGAGCGCGTGCTTGTCGGGAGCGGCGGGGAAGGTCGCTTGGGTCATGGGGTTCGTCCGATCGCGGAGTAATTCCAGCCGGTATCCGGCGGTCTTGCGCACAGGTGCCTCGCCGAGAACGAGCCCGTCAAGCGCGCGGTCGCCGTTGACGGGCTCCGCGGACGTTAGTACTTTGTAAGCACATTGGAGATGCTCGCCATGAAGGTCAACCTCGTCGCCATCGGGAACTCGAAGGGCATTCGCCTGCCCGCCTCCGTCATCAAGCAGTGTGGATTCGGCGACCAGATCGAGATGCGTGTCGAGGGCGACAAGGTCGTGCTTCAGCCCGTGCGCAAGGTTCGGGACGGCTGGGACGAGGCGTGCGCGCGGATGGCCGCAGCCGGAGACGACGCAACCTTGCTCGACGACATGCCTGCGACGAGCTGGGACGACGAGGAGTGGGAGTGGTGACGTCGTTCCGCCGGTTCGACGTCTACCTCGTTCAGCTCGACCCTACGGTCGGATCCGAGATCAGGAAGACGCGCCCCTGCCTGATCATCTCTCCCGACGATTTGAACCGACATATCCGAACGGTGATCGTCGCGCCGATGACATCCGGGCACCGGGACTATCCCTTTCGCGTCAACGTCGTGTTCCAAGGCAAGGAAGGGCAGGTCGTCCTGGACCAGATCCGCACCGTCGACAAGTCACGCCTCGTGACGCGGCTCGGACGGCTGCCGGAGGCCCGCGCCAAGTCGGTCGCGGACCTCCTCGTCGAGATGTTCCTGTACGAGTAGCGCTCACTTCCCCAGCCGCACCTGCGTGAAGAAGCGCGCCTGCTCGGCAGGCTCCTCGCGGAAGATGCCGGTGAACACGGTCGTCACGGTGGACGAGCCGGACTTGCGCACGCCGCGCATGGACATGCACATGTGCTCGGCCTCGATGAGGACCGCGATGCCGCGGGGCTGGAGCGCGTCCTCGACGGCGTCGGCGATCTGCTGGGTCATGGTCTCCTGCGTCTGCAGGCGCCGGGCGAAGACGTCCACCACGCGGGCGAGCTTCGAGAGGCCGACCACGCCCTTCGACGGGAAGTAGGCGATGTGCGCCGAGCCGTGGAACGGCACCATGTGGTGCTCGCAATGCGAATGGAACGGGATGTCGCGCACGAGCACCATGTCGCCGTAGCCTTCGACGTCCTCGAAGACCTTGGCGAGCACCGTGCCCGCATCCTCCTCGTAGCCGCCGAAGAGCTCGCGATAGGCCTTGGCCACGCGCTTGGGCGTCTCGACGAGCCCCTCGCGGTCGGGGTCGTCCCCGGCATAGGCGATCAGCGTGCGAACGGCAGCCTCCGCCTCTTCACGGGTGGGTCGGTGAACGATCTTCTCGCCGGCGTCGTGCGCGTCGACACGCGCGGACAAGGCCTTAACCACGGCATCCATGTGGTGCCTCCCGCTGTTGGATACGGCCCTGCTTACGCGCCGGCCGCCGTCCCGGATGCGCTTCGCGGCGCATGGCCGCAGGGGCTCGCCTGCGCCGCGCCCGCTCGCGTCCCGGGTCAGAACGCCCTATATTGGGAGCTTCGACGCGATTGCGAGCGGCTCCACGGGTTTCTCGGCATGCTGGACGACATCTACAACAAGCGCATCCTCGAGCTCGCGGCGGACATCCCGCGCCTGGGCCGCCTCCCGGATGCGCAGGCGAGCGCCACCGTGCGCTCCAAGCTGTGCGGCTCCACGGTGACGGTCGACCTCTCGCTGGCGGACGGGACGGTGGCGGGCTTCGCCCACGAGGTGAAGGCCTGCGCGCTCGGGCAGGCCGCCTCCTCCATCATGGCGCGCCACGTGATCGGCGCCACGCCGGACGAGCTGCGGAGCCTCCGCGAGACGATGCGCCGGATGCTCCAGGAGAACGGCCCGCCGCCGCAGGGCGAATGGGCGGATTGCGCGGTGCTCGAGCCGGTGCGCGATTTCAAGGCCCGCCACGCCTCGACGCTTCTCACCTTCGACGCGGTGGTCCAGGCGCTCGACGCCATCGAGGGCAAGAGCGCGGGCGCGAAGGTGGCGTGATTGCGTGATGTCATCCCGGAGGGTGGATCCGATCCGGGACGACGAGAACGCTCACCCCGCCCGGGCGGCCTTCGCGTCGCGCTGGATGCGCTCGACCATGGCGCGCACGCCGTTGGAGCGCTGGGGGGTGAGGTGCTCGCGCAGGCCCAGGCGGTCGAAGATCGCCACCGCGTCGGTGCTCGAGATCTCCGAGGCCGGCTTGCCCGAATAGAGCGCGACGAGGAGCGCCACGAGGCCGCGCACGATGTGCGCGTCCGAATCGCCGCGGAAGGCGAGGACCGGGTCGCCGCCTTGTCCTTCGAGCCGCGTCTCGAGCCAGACCTGGCTCGCGCAGCCGTGCACCCGGTTCGCCTCCGAATGGGCGTCCTCGGGCAGCTCGGGCATCAGGCGCCCCAGCTCGATCACGTAGCGATAGCGTTCTTCCCAGTCGTCGAGGAACTCGAGGTTCGCGACGATCTCGTCGAATGTCGGCAGCATGCGCCCTACATCGGGCTCCCGAGCGCGCGAGGCAAGCCCTCCGCGCACCGTCGGCGGCATGCTGCGACGGCGCGAGCTGTGGAGAACTCGAAGGAGCGCGACGCGGATGCCGGTTCGGTTTTGCAGTTTGTCTTTTGTTCTCGTATAGAGGCCTGTGGTGCGCCGTGCGCGTGCCGACACATTCGACGACCGAGCGGCGGAGACGGGCGGCTTCATGGCGGACGGTGGCGATCTCTTCGAGGGCGGCGCGGCGCGCAAGATCGACGCGCAGGGCGCACCCGCGGCGAAGCGCGGCGCACGAGCGGCCGAGAGGCAGGCCGAGAAGCCCGCGAGCCAGCCGGCCGGCGCGCCGGGCGAAGCCGGCTACGACGCCTCCGCCATCGAGGTGCTGGAGGGGCTCGAGCCCGTGCGCCGTCGCCCCGGCATGTATATCGGCGGCACTGACGAGAAGGCGCTCCACCACCTCTTCGCCGAAGTCATCGACAATTCCATGGACGAGGCCGTGGCCGGCCACGCGAGCTTCATCGAGGTGGAGCTCGGCGCCGACGGCTTCATCACCGTCACCGACAACGGCCGCGGCATCCCGATCGACCCGCACCCCAAGTTCCCGGGCAAGTCCGCGCTCGAGGTGATCCTCACGACGCTGCATGCCGGCGGCAAGTTCGATTCGAAGGTCTACGAGACCTCCGGCGGCCTTCACGGCGTCGGCGTCTCCGTCGTGAACGCGCTCTCCGAGCTCCTCGAGGTGGAGGTCGCGCGCGGGCAGACGCTCTATCGCCAGAGCTATTCCCGCGGCCAGCCGCTGGGGCCGCTCGAGACCGTCGGGCGCGTGCACAATCGCCGCGGCACGAAGGTGCGCTTCAAGCCCGATCCGCAGATCTTCGGCGAGCACGCCAAGTTCGCCCCCTTGCGCCTGTTCAAGATGGCGCGCTCGAAATCCTACCTCTTCGGCGGCGTCGAGATCCGCTGGAGCTGCGACCCGTCCCTCGTGGTGCCGGGCGAAGGCTTCACGCAGGAAGCGATCTTCAAGTTTCCCAACGGCTTGAGCGATTATCTTTCCGCCGAGATCGAGGGCAAGGACCTCGTGGCCGACCAGCTCTTCGCCGGCAAGATCACGAAGCCCGGCGGGCACGGCTCGCTCGAATGGGCGGTGGCTTGGCTCGCCAACGGCGAGGACGGGTTCTCCTCGTCCTATTGCAACACGATCCCCACGCCCGAGGGCGGCACCCACGAATCCGGCTTGCGCATCGCGCTCCTGCGCGGGCTTCGCGATCATGCCGAACGCGTGAACCAATCGAAGCGCATGAGCGCGGTGACCGCCGACGACGTGATGGTGACCTGCGCCTCCATGCTCTCGGTCTTCATCCGCGAGCCCGAGTTCCAAGGCCAGACCAAGGACAAGCTCGCCACGCTCGAGGCCTCGCGCATCGTCGAGAGCGCGGTGCGCGACGCCTTCGACCACTGGCTCGCCGCCTCCCCGGCCCAGGCCGCGAAGCTGCTCGACTGGGTGATCGACCGCGCCGAGGAGCGGCTGCGGCGGCGCCAGGAGAAGGAGGTCGCCCGCAAGTCCGCGACGCGCAAGCTGCGCCTCCCCGGCAAGCTCGCCGATTGCTCGAATGCGGGTGCGGCCGGCTCGGAGCTGTTCATCGTCGAGGGCGATTCCGCCGGCGGCTCGGCCAAGCAGGCGCGCGATCGCCAGACGCAGGCGGTGCTGCCGCTGCGCGGCAAGATCCTCAACGTCGCCTCGGCGGGTCGCGACAAGCTCGCGGCGAACCAGCAGCTCGCCGACCTCGTCCAGGCGCTGGGCTGCGGCACGGGCGCGAACTATCGCGACGACGACCTGCGCTACGAGAAGGTCATCATCATGACGGACGCCGACGTCGACGGCGCCCACATCGCCTCGCTCTTGATCACCTTCTTCTACCGCCAGATGCCGCGGCTCGTGGACAACGGCCACCTCTACCTGGCCGTCCCGCCGCTCTACAAGCTCACCCACGGCGCGAAGTCGGTCTACGCCGCCGACGAGGCCGAGCGCGAGCGGCTGACGAAGAGCGAATTCAAGGCGAACGCCAAGGTCGAGGTCAGCCGCTTCAAGGGGCTGGGCGAGATGATGCCCGCCCAGCTCAAGGAGACGACGATGCATCCGGCCAAGCGCCGGCTCCTGCGCGTCGCCATCGTCGCCGACGACCGCGAGGCGACGTCGGACGCGATCGAGCGCCTGATGGGCAACAAGCCCGAGGCCCGCTTCGCCTTCATCTCCGAACGCGCCGCCTTCGCCGAGACGATCGACCTCGACATCTGAGCGCTGCCGTCGGTGCTGCGGGTGTTCCCCTCTCCCTTGCGGAGAGGGGCGTGGGTCGTCGGGCGAGGCGATCGGCTTCGGAACCGACCACCCCGCGCGGCGCAGGGTGGCATCGACCGCCCGCCCCATCCTGAACGCCCCACACCCCCGACCCCTCTCCACGAGGGAGAGGGGAGACCCGCGGCGGTTCCGGACGCGCACCGATCGGCGCCGAACCGCGTGCCGCTGTCGCCTGCGACACGCTCGACGCACTCCCCTCCTCCTCGTGGGGAGGGGCAGGGGGTGAGGGGCGATGGGTGAAAAGCTCGCGAGCCGGCCCCGCACGCCCCGCCTGCATCAGCGCCGAAGTCACCTTTCCCGCCACACACTCCCGATCCCTCCGTACGAGGGAGAAGGGAGCGCAAGTCGCGCTTCGTCTCTACCGAGATCAGCGCCGGGTCTGGAGGCGGTAGGTTCCGGCTGAAGCACCCGGCGACGCGATCTCCAACCTGGTCGCGGCCGTGATCGCCGCGTCCTCGCCATCGGCCTCGCCGACGAGGGCGCCGGCGGGCGTGGCGAGGTGCTCCGCGCGCAGGTCGTGCTCGGCGGTGCGCCTCGCGCTCGCGGCGTCGTCGCGCAGGAGGAGCGCCGCGCCGAGGAGGACGCCCTCGGCGACGAGGCGCGCGGCTTCCTCCCAAAGATCGGCGCGCGTCATGGCGTCGAGCGCCTCGCCGTCGGGCAGGCGCAGAGCGACGAGGTGGTCGCCCCCGCCCTCACCCATCCCCCCGCCGCTCGTCTCGGCCACGCGGCACAGGCTGCGCGCCGCGCCGCGAAAGAGCGGGAGCGTGCGGCGGGTCCATTCGGTCGGCGCGTTCAGCCGCTCCGGGTATGCGCCGTGCGTGATGACGTCCGCGTCGGCGACCTCGTAGAGCGTCAGGTACTCGCCGCTCCCGTCGATGGCGAGCCCGCGGCGCGCGCCGAGGAAGCCGGGGATGGCGAGGCGCTCGTCGATGTGCTCCTCGTCGTGCCAGCGCTCGAATTCCGCTTGCGCGCCCGGCACGACACCGTTCCAGATGACGATGCCCGCGCGCCCTCGCCAGCTCATGGTCGCGCCTCTCGCTCGCGCGCGGCGGCGTAGAGCAGGACGAGGAGCCCGACGAGGCACCACCACCAGGCCTGCCAGGCGCCGTGGCTGACGTAGGACGTGGCGAAGACCGCGGTCGCGCTCGCCAGCGCGGCGGGCCGCAGCGCTCCGGACAGCCGGGCGACGACCCGGATCGCGAGCACGATCGCACCGGCGAACAGGATCACGCCGACGAGGCCGAGCTCGAACCAGATCTGGAGCGCGACATTGTGGGGGTGCCCCCAATCGAGGAGCGCCGCGCTCGCGGGATCGACGCCCGCGCCCACGCCTCTGGCGAGGAACGACGCCGCGACGTGACCCGCCTCCATGCCGTGGCCGACGAGCCAGCTCTCGCCGACGAGGCGCGAATAAGCCGCCCAGATCTCTCCGCGTATGCCGAGGGCGCCGTAGCCCACGGCCTCGTGCAGGGCCGCGGGCACGAGGGCGTTGACGAAGGGCGCCAGGACGGGGATGGCGAACAGCGCGACGAGCATCGCCCCACCGCCGATCGGCGCGGCCGCCCGGGGCGCGAGGCGCGCCAGGAGGGAGGGCGCGCCGGCGGCGAGCAGCGCGAGCTTGGCGGATTCGCTGTCGGAGACGAAGACCGCCGACGCCGTGACGAGCGCGAGCGCGATCGCCCACGCGCGGCGCCCGTCGCGCAGCAGGAGCGTGACGGCGAGCGGCAGGAAGAGCGCCAGCGCGACGGCGGTCCGGTTGAGCCGGAAGGCCTCCTGCGAGGCGCCGAGCGCGCCCCGGAGCGGCGAGCCGAGGGTGAGCTCCACGATCGTGAGCACCGCCGCGGCGGCGAGGAGGCCGCCGACCGGCGCGCCGGGAAGGCGAACGGGCGGCGCGAGCACGAGGAGGTTCGCGAGCGCGATCGCCACGAGCACCGCGCTCGCGACGACATGGAGCGCGAGTTCGCCCCCGCGCAGGAAGGCGGGCGTCCACGCGAGCGAAGCGAGCATCCACGCCGCGATCGCGAGGGCGAGCATCCCGCCGGGCGCCCGCAGGAACGCCGCGAAACGCGCTCGAGCCGCCGGCGCACGTCCCGCCAGCGTCGAGGAGAGCGCGAGGACGAGCGCGGCGACGGCGAGCAGCACGGGCGCGATGCCGCGGGAGAGTACCATCGCGAGCGGCGCCGCAGCGGCCACGACGAGGGCGACCTCGGCGAGGCGGTGCGAGCGGCTCTTCGCGTGCGCGCTCATTCGCTCGTGGCCTCGCGGGCGAGGCGGGCGAGCGCCGCCTCCGTCGTGACGACGGGCGCGTAGCCCAGCGCCTTCAGGCGCGACGTGTCGACGACGAGGTCTCCCGAGAGCCGCTCGGCCACCTCCCCGCGGCCCGCGGCGCGGGCGAGCGCACGGAAGAGCGGCGCCGGCACGGGAAGATTCGGCATGCCGCGCCCCGCGCCCCGGCGCAGGGCGCGCAGGATGGCGGCGACGTCGAGGGCGTCGTCGTCGGCGACGAGACAGGGCTGCCGCAGCGTGCCCTCCGCCGTGATCAGCGTGCGCACCGCCTCGCCGAGGTTCTCCACCGCGAGCAGCGAGCGGCGGCCCGACGGGATCGGCACGGGGATCGGCCAGGGGCTGCGCGCGAGCCGCAGGAGACTCGCCATGTTGCCCTTGACGCCGGGCCCGTAGACGAGGACCGGTCGCAGCGCCGCCCAGTCGATGGCGAGGGCGGCGAGCCCCTCCTCGGCGGCGAGCTTGGAGCGGCCGTAGGCGTCCGTCGGCGCCGGAGGCGTGGTCTCGGAGACGATCCCCGCGGCGCTCGGCCCGGTCTGGGCGCGCACGGAGGACAGGAACAGGAACCGACGCCCCCCCGCCCGCTCCGCGGCGCGCGCCAGCGCGATCGTCGCGTCGGTGTTGATCGCACGGTAATCGTCGTCGGGCCGGCCCGACATGGCATGCGCGATGCCGGCGGAATGGACGACGACGTCCACGTCCTCCAGCGCCCGCGCCATGTTCACGGGCCGCGCGAGATCGCCGATGACGGCGCTGTCCGCCGCCGCGGCCTCGTCGGAGGGCCGGCGCAGGAGGGCGCGCACGCGGTATCCGTGGGCGCGCAGGTCCGCGGCGAGCGCGCGCCCGACGAAGCCCGTGGTGCCCGTGAGGGCGACGAGGGGCGCGCTCATCGTGCTTCTCCCATGCGCAGGGCGGGCCGGGCGAAGCGCGCGAGCGTCAGCGCCACGAGGATCGCGGCGAGGACGAGCGCCAGCGCGTCGACGAGCCCGCTCTCGGCCACGATGGCGAGGAGCGCGAGGCCGGCGAGCGCGACGTTCAGGACGAGGATCGTCGTCGAGACCTCGAGCGCGCTGCGGCCGTTGTCGGTGGCGCGCTGGTAGAAGTGGGTGCGGTGCGCCTCGAGGACGCGCTCGCGCCGCAGCGCGCGCCGCGCGAGGGTCAGCGTCGCGTCGGTGCAGGAATAGAGCGGCAGGATCACGGCCGCGATGACGTGCCCCTGCGCGGCGAGCGCATAGAAAAGCCACGCGAGCGAGAGGCCGATCGGCAGCGAGCCGACGTCGCCGAGGAAGAGCCGCGCCGTGGGCTTGTTGTAGGGCGCGAATCCGAGGAGCGCGCCGGCGAGCGCCGCGGCGACGAGGGTCTCCAGCGGCCCCACCACGCCCCACAGCCCGAGCCCCGCGATGACCGCCGATGCCGGCACGACGGCGGCGACGGTTAGCCAGTCGAGCCCGTCCATGAAGTTCGTCAGGTTGACGAACCACAGCCCGGCGAGGGTCGCCAGCGCCAGCTCGACCGCGAGCGGGATCTCGGGCGCGAGGATGCGCGCGCCGGCCCCCGCGCTCGCCACGAGGCCGGCGACCGCGATCGCCTGGACGGCGAGCCGGGGCGCGACGGGCATGGGCTGGATGTCGTCGAGCGCGCCGATCAGCGCGAGGGCGCCCGTCGCCGCGGCGAGCGCCGCGAAGGCGCCCCAGCGCGCATCGGCGCTCCCCGCGAGCGCGAGGCCGCCGGCCGATACGATCAGCATCGCTGCGAGAACGGCGATGCCCCCGCCCTGCGGCGTCGGCACGCGGTGGCTCGAGCGGGCGTTGGGGCGCGCCAATGCGTAGCGGCGCATCAGGGGGAACAGGAGCGCGATCAGGGCGGCGCAGAGCCCGGCGGCGATGAGGATGCTGATGAGTACGATCATCGGGTGACGTCGGGCCTCGTGCGCGGCTCCCCGCCTCGCGGCGCGCCGAACGCTTCTAGCGGCTGGGCCCCCGCACCGCAACGTGAGCGCCCTTCGTGACGGCCGGTGGGCGATTTGCGCAGGCGCGCCCGGCATGCTACGCGCCCCCTTCCGCCACGGCTCCCGAACGAACGATGGCCCGCTGGACGACCGAGATCTCCTGGAAGCGCCTGCTCGCCAGCGTGCACGACGTCGTGATGGCGGGCCTCGCCATGACGATCGCGCTCGCGGCGCGCTACGGCCTCGACGACCTGCCGGATACGGGCCTCGCCATCGGGTGGGTGGCGGGCACGATGGCCATCGCCGCCGTCGTCTTCCGGCTGTTCGGCCTGGGGCGCGGCATGTGGCGCTTCGCCTCCATCACGGACCTGCGCGCCATCGTGCTCGCTACGGCGACGACGCTCGTCGTCTTCGTCATCGCGCTCTTCCTGGTGAACCGGCTCGAAGCCTTCCCGCGCACGGCGCCGCTCATCGCCTGGTTCGTGATGGTGGTGCTGGTGGGCGCGCCGCGCCTGGCCTACCGCGCCCTGAAGGACGGCGGCCTCGCCAGCATCCGCCCGCGCGACCTCTCGCCCACGGGCGTCGAGGACGTGCTGATCATCGGCAGCGCCACCGAGGCGGACCGCGTGATCCGCACCTACGAGCTCGAGCGCTCGCGGCGCTGCAAGGTGCGCGGCATCATCGACTACAAGCCCAACAAGCGCGGGCGCGAGGTGCGCGGCGTGCCCATCGTCGGCGACGTCTCGGAGTTCGAGGGCATCGTCGCGCGCCTCTCCCGCGGCGGCATCACGCTCGGCGCCGCGATCCTCGCCGCGCCCCAGTCCGAGCGCGAGAGCATCCACAGCTTGGCGGCCGTGGCCGCGCGCATCGGCCTGCCGCTGCGCCGCGTCGTGCAGCGCCCGCTCACCGGCGACGAGCCCGACCTCGCGCAGGTGACGCTGGAGGACCTTCTCGGCCGTCCGCCGGTGCGGCTCGACCTCGAGAACATCCGCACGATGATCGCCGAGCGGGTCGTCCTCGTCACCGGCGCCGGCGGCAGCATCGGCTCCGAGCTCGCCCGCCAGATCGCGGCGCGACGCCCGGCGCGTCTCCTCCTCGTCGACAGCTCCGAATACGCGCTCTACGAGATCGACCAGGCGCTCC
Source organism: Salinarimonas ramus (assembly GCF_014645695.1). GTDB lineage: Bacteria > Pseudomonadota > Alphaproteobacteria > Rhizobiales > Beijerinckiaceae > Salinarimonas > Salinarimonas ramus. The sequence goes on from NZ_BMMF01000001.1 coordinate 373,963, forward strand.
AGCGCCACGCGCCCGGCGTACCGCGAACCGCGATCATCGCCGACGTGCGCGATCGCGAGCGCGTGCGCGCCATCCTGCGCCGGGAGCGCCCCGCCCTCGTCTTCCACGCCGCCGCCCTCAAGCACGTGCCGCTCGTCGAGGCGAACCCCTGCGAGGGCGCGCTCACCAACGTCGCGGGCACCCGCAACGTCGCCGATGCCTGCGTCGAGACCGACGTCGAGGCGATGGTGATGATCTCCACCGACAAGGCGATCCGCCCGACCAGCGTCATGGGCGCGACGAAGCGCGCGGCCGAGGCCTATTGCCAGGCGCTCGACGTCAGCGGCGTCGCGACCCGCTTCGTGACGGTGCGCTTCGGCAACGTGCTGGGCTCGACCGGCTCGGTGGTCCCGCTCTTCCGTCGCCAGATCGAGGCGGGCGGGCCCGTCACCGTGACGCACGAGGACATGCGCCGCTACTTCATGACCGTGACGGAAGCCGTCGAGCTCGTGCTCCAGGCGGCGGCGAGCGGCGTCGCCCGGCCCGAGCAGCGCGGGCGCATCAGCGTGCTCGACATGGGCGAGCCGGTACGGATCATCGACCTCGCCCGCACCATGATCGCGCTCTCCGGCCTGCGGCCCGACCGCGACATCTCCGTCGCCGTCACCGGCCTGCGGCCGGGCGAGAAGCTGTTCGAGGAGCTGTTCGAGCAGGGGGAGACCACCGTGCCCGCGGGCGCCGACGGCGTCTTCGTCGCCACCGCGCGCCTCGACGAGCTGCCGCGGGTGCGTGCGCTCCTCGACGACATCGAGCGCGCCGCGCGCGCGGAGGACGCCGACGGGGTGCGTGCGGGGCTCGCGACGCTCTCGCCGACGCTCCCGGTCGCGTCGCGCATGGAAGGCGCGGTGGAGGGCGCGCGCGAGATGCACGCGACGCCGCGCACGGCGGAGATCGTCCGGCTGGAGGCGGGGCGCTCCTGAGCGGCGAAGGGCGTACCCGATGTGGCGGTACGGAATGTCGCACACGAAATCGCGAGCGTGACCGTTCCGGCTGGCGGCGGGGGGAGATCTGCGGCAGGCTCCGGGGAAAGCGCGCATTTCACGCGCGCTCGTGTGTTTTCGTCCGGAGGTCCCATGACGCGCTCCCGCCCCTTCTCCGCCCGCCTCGCGCGCGGCGGGATCTCGGCCATCGCCCTTTCGCTTGCCCTGTCGCTTGCCCTGTCGCTCCCCCTCGCGGGCCCGGCCGCCGCCGAGACCTTCCGCTGGGCGACGACCACCGATCCGCAGACGATGGACCCGCACGCGGTGAACGCGGCGCCGGTGACGTCCTTCCTCAACAACGTCTACGAGGGCCTGGTGCGCCGCGACGCCGAGATGGCGATCGAGCCCTCGCTCGCGACCTCGTGGGCGCCGCTCGAGGGCGAGGACGGCTGGCGCTTCACGCTGCGCGAAGGCGTCACCTTCCACGACGGCTCCGCCTTCACCGCCGACGACGTGCTGTTCTCCTACGAGCGCGCCGCCTCCGAGGAGAGCGACGTGCGCTCCTGGTTCGCGCCGGTGACGGAGGTGCGCGTCGTCGACGACCGCACCATCGATTTCGTGACGAGCGCGCCCAACCCGCTCTTCCCCGATTCCATCGCCAACTTCCTGATCATGGACCGTGGCTGGGCGGAGGCGAACGACGCCGCGCGCCCCGCCCGCGACGCGGAGAACTTCGCCACCCGCAACACCAACGGCACGGGCCCCTTCCGGCTCGCCGCCCGCGATCCCGGCATCGAGACCCGGCTCGCGCCCTTCGACGGCTGGTGGGACGAGGCCCGGCACAACGTCACCGAGGCGATCTACACCCCCATCGGCAACCCGGCGACCGGCCTCGCCGCGCTGCTCTCGGGCGAGATCGACATGATCTCGCCGATCCCGCTCCAGGACGTGGCGCAGGTCGAGGGGCGCGAGGGCTTCCGCGTGCTGGAAGGGCTCGAGACGCGCGTCATCATGCTCGGCTTCGGGCACGATCGCGAGACGCTGAAATACGGCGCGGACGCCGGCGCGCCGAACCCCTTCCTCGACCCGCGCGTGCGGCGCGCGGTGGCACTCGCCATCGACGTCGAGACGATCGATCGCATCATCATGCGCGGCAAGGCGGAGCCCGCCTCCCAGCTGCTGCCGGCGGGCCTCAGCGGCTATTCGGAGGCGAACGACGCACCCCTCGGCTTCGACGAGGCGGCGGCGCGGGCGCTGCTGGCGGAGGCCGGCCATCCCGACGGCTTCTCCTTCGGGCTGATGTGCACCAACGACCGCTACATCAACGACGAGGCCGTCTGCCGAGCCGTCGCCTCCATGCTGGCGCGGGTGGGCATCGACGCCGAGCTGACCGTGATGCCGGTTCGGAACTATTGGGAGGAACTGCGGGCGGACAATTTCGACATGTACCTCCTGGGCTGGTCGCCCGGCACGTTCGACGCCGAGCACCCGATCCGCTTCCTGGCCGCGACGCCCAACGAGGAGACCCGTGTCGGCTCGTGGAATTTCGGCGGCTGGTCGAACACCCGCGTGGACGAGTTGCTCCCCCTCGTGCAGCAGGAGCTCGACCCCGCCGCCCGCCAAGCCATGCTCGACGAGATCGCCGCCATCCTCCAGGAGGAGGTCGCCTACGTCCCCCTCTACGTCGAGCCGCTGATCTGGGCGGCGAAGGCGAACATCGACCTCGTCCAGCGCCCGGACAATTTCTTCATGCTGCGCTGGGTGCGAGTGAATTGAGGCTCGCGTCGGGCGGAACGTCTCCTTCCCTGTAGGGGAAGGTGGCGCCGCGCGCAGCGCGGTGACGGATGGGGCGCGGCGAATGCCGCGTTCGGCGAAGCCGAATTGCCGCTCGCGCCGCGCTCGAACCGTCAGGATAGCTTCGACCGTCCATTTCGGCTTCGCCGAACGCGCCTCGCGGCGCGCCCCATCCGTCTCGCCGGCTTCGCCGTCGATCCACCTTCCCCTACAGGGAAGGAGAAAACCCATGATCCCCTTCATCGCCCGCCGGCTCGTCCAGTCGCTGTTCGTCATGCTCGCGGTGGCGGCGCTCGCCTTCGCGCTGTTCCGCTTCGTCGGCGATCCCGTCTCGCAGATGACGGGCGTCGAGACGGCGCCGCAGGACATGGAGCGGCTTCGCGTCGAGCTCGGGCTGACGGATCCGATCCCGCTCCAGTTCGCCCGCTTCGTCGGCGACCTCGTCACGGGGGATTTCGGCTATTCGTACCGCACCCGCCAGCCGGTGGGCGAGATGATCGCGCAGCGCGTCCCGGCCACCCTCGAGCTGGGGCTCGTGGCATTGCTGATCTCGCTCGTCGTCGGCATACCCGGCGGCATCTACGCGGCGCTGCACCCCCGCGCCCCGGGCACGCAGGCGCTCCTCGTCGGCACGCTGATCGGCGTCTCGGTGCCGACCTTCGTCATCGGCATCCTCTTGATCTTCCTCTTCGGCGTGAAGCTCGGCTGGCTGCCCACCTTCGGGCGCGGGGGTACCGTCGACATCGGCGGATGGCGGACGTCCCTCCTCACCCTCGACGGCTGGCGCGCGCTGATCCTGCCGGCGATCACGCTCGGGCTCTACCAGCTCACCCTGACGCTCCGGCTCGTGCGCGCCGAGATGATGGACGTGATGCGCACCGACCACATCCGCTTCGCCATGGCGCGGGGCCTGCCGCTCGGGACGATCCACTACCGCCACGCCTTCCGCAACACGCTGGTGCCCGTGGTCACGATCGTCGCGCTCCAGTTCGGCGGGGTGATCGCCTTCTCCGTCGTGACGGAGAGCGTGTTCCAATGGCCGGGGCTGGGGCTGCTCTTCCTCGAATCCATCCGCTTCGTCGACATCCCCGTGATGGCGGTCTACCTCGTCCTGATCGGCTTCGTGTTCGTGGTGCTCAACCTCCTCGTCGATCTCCTCTATGCGGCCATAGACCCGCGCATTCGCGTGGCGGGAGCGGCCTGACATGCGCGCATTCCTCTCCCAGAGCGAGGCGCTGCACCTCCTGGCCCGCAGTCCCCTCGTGATCGCAGCCGCGCTCGTCGCGCTCCTCGCGATCGCCGGCGCGGCGCTGGCGCCGCTGATCGCGCCGAGCGACCCCTACGACCTCGCGAGCTTCAGCCTCGTCGACGGCCTGCGCCCGCCGGCCTTCCTCGAAGGCGGCGATACGCGCTTCCTGCTCGGCACCGACGACCAGGGCCGCGACATGGTCTCGGCGATCCTCTACGGCGCGCGGCTCTCCCTCGTCATCGGGCTCGGCGCCCTCGCCTTCGCGGCGATCCTCGGCATCGGGCTGGGCCTCGCCGCCGGGTGGATCGGCGGGCGCTTCGACGCGCTCGTCATGCGCATCGCCGACGTGCAGCTCGCGCTGCCCGCGATCCTCACCGCGCTCCTCGTCGACGGCATCGCCCGCGGTCTCCTGCCCTCGGGCGCGCGCGACGAGGTGCGCATCCCCGTCCTCGTCGCCGCCATCGGCCTGTCGCTGTGGGTCGATTTCGCCCGCACCGCCCGCGCCTCGACGCTGCGCGCGAAGAACGAAGACTACGTCCAGGCCGCCATCGCCATGGGCGTCCACCCGGCGCGCATCCTCTTCGTCGAGATCCTGCCCAACGTGCTGGGGCCGCTCGTCGTCATCGCCACCGTCGATCTCGCCTCGGCGATCCTGCTCGAGGCGACGCTCTCCTTCCTCGGCGTCGGCCTTCCGGCGGACGCGCCCTCGCTCGGCACGCTGATCCGTATCGGCATGCAATTCCTGCTCTCGGGGGAATGGTGGATCCTGTGGCTGCCCACCGCCTTCCTCGTCGCGCTCGTCGTCGCCATCAACGTCATGGGCGACTTCCTGCGCGAGATCTTCGATCCGAGGCTGCGCTGATGCTCGCCGTCCAGGGCCTCACCGTCGCCTTTCCCGGGCGCCAGGGCACGTTCAACGCCGTCGAGGACGTCGACCTCGCCGTCGCGGCGGGCGAGATCCACGGGCTCGTCGGCGAGAGCGGCGCCGGCAAGTCCACGATCGCCGCCGCGATCACGGGGCTCCTGCCGGCGCCGGGGATCATCGCCGGCGGCGCGATCCGGCTCGGCGAGACCGACCTCCTAGCCCTCCCCTTCGCCGCGCGTCACGCCACGCGTGGCAAGCGCGTCTCGATGATCTTCCAGGATCCGCAGACGAGCCTCGACCCGCTGATGACCATCGAGGCGCAGCTCGTCGAGACGATCCTCGCCCACGAGCCCGCCCTGGGACGAGCGGCCGCATGGGCGCGGGCGGCGGCGCTGCTGGGCGAGACCGGGATCCGCGATCCCGAGCGGCGGATGCAGGCCTACCCGCATCAATTCTCCGGGGGCATGCGCCAGCGCGTGGTCATCGCGCTCGCTCTGTGCACGAACCCCGAGCTCGTCATCGCCGACGAGCCGACGACGGCGCTCGACGTCGCCGTGCAGTCGCAGGTGCTCGCGCTCATCCGCCGCCTCGTCGACGAGCGCGGCATCGGCATGGTGCTCATCACCCACGACATCGGCGTCATCGCCCAGGTGACGGACCGCGTCACCGTGCTGCGCCACGGCCGCGTCGTCGAGGCCGGTGCGACGGCGGACGTGCTCGGGAACCCACAGGCCGCTTACACGAAGAGCCTGCTCGCCTCGATCCCGCGTCTCGACCGGCGCCTGCCGCGCTTTCCGCTGATCGCCGACGAGGAGCGCGCCCCTTCGGCGAGCGCGGGGGCGGATGCCGGCGCGCTCGCCGAGGCGTGGCTGAAGGCGCGTCCCGCGGGGGCGGGCACGCACGCGGCCGAGGCGCTCGCGGTCGAGAACCTCACGGTCGCCTTCGACGGGCCCCGGCGCGCCTTCTTCCGCAAGGAGCCGCCGATCCGCGCCGTGGACGACGTCTCTCTCGCGCTGCCGCGGGGCGCGGTGCTCGGTCTCGTCGGCGAGAGCGGATCGGGCAAGTCCACGCTCGCCAAGGCGATCATGGGCCTCGTCCAGCCGAGCGCGGGCACGATGCGCCACGACGGCGCGGCGCTGCCGCCGGGGCGCACGCGCCCGCGCAAGCACCCCTCGCGGCGGGCGATCCAGATGGTGTTCCAGGACCCGTTCTCGTCGCTCAACGGACGCCGCCGCATCGGCGCGATCCTCGCCGAGCCGCTCGTGCTCTACGGGCTCGAGCCCGACGCCGGCGCCCGCGCGCGGCTCGTCTCCTCCATGCTCGCCCTCGTGGGCCTGCCCACGGACGCGGCCGAGCGCTATCCGCATCAATTCTCCGGCGGGCAGCGCCAGCGCATCGCCATCGGGCGGGCGCTGCTGGCGCGCCCCGACGTGCTCGTGTGCGACGAGCCGACCTCCGCCCTCGACGTCTCGATCCAGGCGCAGGTCCTCAACCTTTTGAAGGACCTGCAGGAGCGCTTCGCCCTCTCCATCCTCTTCATCAGCCACGATCTCGCGGTGGTGCGCCAGATGGCCGACCGGATCGCCGTGATGAAGGACGGGCGCCTCGTCGAGACCGGCGAGAGCGAGGCCTTCTTCGCCGGGCCGCGGGAGCCCTATTCCCGCAATCTCCTGGCGCTCACGCCCGTCCTCTCGGTGAAGCGGCCCCGGGCGCAGGCGTCCTGATTGACGTACCTCAGCGGCGCATGGATAGTCGCCTGCCGCGGGAGGTGGAAGTGTCGCGTCCGACCGTCAACGACATCGCCAGGGAAGCCGGCGTCAGCCTCGCGACGGTCGATCGCGTGATGAACGCGCGCCCGGGCGTGCGCGAGAAGACGGCGCGGCGCGTCAACGAGGCGATCGAGCGGCTCGGCTACGTGCGCGACGTCGCCGCCGCGAACCTCGCGCGCCGGCGCGCCTACCGCCTCGCCTTCGTCCTGCCGGACAGCCGCACGGCCTTCATGACGGCTCTGCGCACGGCGATCGAGCACGCCGCCGCTGTGGCCGCGCACGACCGCACGCGCGCCGAGATCCTCACCGTGCCGGCCTTCGATTCGACCGCCTACGCCCGCCTCCTGGACGGGCTTCCGCAGGAGGGCTTCGACGGCGTGGCGCTGATGGCGCCGGAGACGCCGCAGGTGCGCGACGCCATCCGCCGCCTCGGCGAGGCGGGGCTCGCCGTCGTCGCCTTCGTGTCCGACCAGCCGCAGGCGGCGCGCGACCGCTTCGTCGGCATCGACAACATCGCCGCCGGGCGCACGGCCGGCATGCTGCTCGGCCGCTTCGTGCGGCGCGCGGACGCCATCGTCCTCGTCGTCGCGGGCTCGATGATGTCGCGCGACCACATGGAGCGCCGGCTCGGCTTCGACCGCGTGGTGCTGGAGCGCTTCCCCGGCTTTCGCGTGCTGCCGTCGCTCGAGGGTCGCGACGATTCCGAGAGCCTGGCGCGTCTGCTCTCGGCGGCCCTCGATGCGCAGCCGCGCATCGATGCGGTCTATTCGCTGGGCGCCGGCCAGCGCGGGCTGATCGAGACGCTGCGCCGGCGCGACCCGCAGCGCCGCCTCACCGTCGTCGCGCACGAGCTGACGCCGGCGACGCGCGGCGCGCTCGAGGACGGGACGATCGACGCCGTCATCACCCAGGACGTCGGCCACATGGCCCGCAGCGCGCTTCGGGTGCTGCGCGCCAAGATCGACGCGATGCCCATCGACCCCGGCCAGGAGCAGATCCGCATCGAGATCCTGCTGCGCGAGAACCTGCCGCCGCCGGGCTGAGCCTTCCGTAGCGGTCGGTCTCGACTGCCGCAGAGGAAGCGCGATCCTCGAAATGAGGGGCGTACCTCAGAAAATCGTGGACAGCCACGGTCGGGCGGGATTACGCTTCCTCTACCGAAGGCGAAGACCGGACGAACGAGCCGGCACCACATTCGGGAGGAGACCGAGATGAGAAACGCATTCTGGCTCGCGGCCGGGGTCGCCGCGCTCGCCCTCACCACGGGCACGTCCAGCGCCAAGTCCGAGGAGCTCACCCTGTGCTGGGCCGCGTGGGACCCGGCCAACGCCCTCGTCGAGCTGTCGAAGGAATTCGAGGAGCAATCCGGCCACACCATGCGATTCGAGTTCGTGCCCTGGCCGAACTTCGCCGACCGCATGCTCAACGAGCTCAATTCAGGCGGCCAGCTCTGCGATCTCCTGATCGGCGACAGCCAGTGGATCGGCGGCGGCGCGGAGAACGGGCACTACGTCAAGCTGAACGACTTCTTCGAGGCCGAAGGCATCAGCATGGACGATTTCGCTCCGGCGACCGTCTACGCCTATTCGACCTGGCCCAAGGGCGAGCCGAACTACTACGCTCTTCCCGCCATGGGCGACGCCAACGGCTGGTTCTACCGCAAGGACTGGTTCGAGCGGCCCGAGTTGCAGGAGGCCTTCCAGGCCGAATACGGCCGCCCGCTCGCCGAGCCCACGACCCAGCGCGAGCTGATGGAGGTCGCCAAGTTCTTCCAGGGCCGCGAGATCGACGGGCAGACGGTCTACGGCGTGTCGATCTTCACCGAGCGCGGCTCGGAAGGCATCACGATGGGCGCCACCGGCGCGCTCTACGCCTGGGGCTTCAAGTACGAGAACGAGCCCGGCTCCTACGACATGGAGGGCGCGGTCAACTCTCCGGAGGCGATCGAGGCGCTGGAGTTCTACAAGGAGCTCTACGAGTGCTGTACGCCGCCGGGCTACACCAACGCCTACATGGAGCAATCGCTCGACGCCTTCAAATCCGGCCAGGTGGCGATGGCGATGAACTGGTTCGCCTTCTTCCCGGGCCTCTACGCGGACCCGAATACCGGCGGCGACAAGATCGACTTCTTCGTCAACCCGCCGCAGAACGTGCCCGCCTCGACGCTGGGCGGCCAGGGCATCTCGGTCGTGTCCTACTCGGACAAGCAGGACGCCGCGCTGGAATACATCAAGTGGTTCGCCCAGCCCGACGTGCAGGCGAAATGGTGGGCGCTCGGCGGCTATTCGGCCCACAACTCGGTCTTGAACGACCCGGGCTTCGTCGAGAGCCAGCCCTTCGCCGGCGACTTCCTCGAGGCCATGGCGAACGTGCAGGACTTCTGGCAGGAGCCGACCTACGCCGAGCTGCTGCTCGCCATGCAGGAGCGCCTGCACAACTACATCGTCGCCGACCAGGGCACGGCCGAGGAGGCGCTCAATGGCCTCATCGAGGACTGGACGGAAGTCTTCGAGGACGACGGCAAGCTGTGAGGCTGGCCGGCCCCTCTCCCTCGTCCGCGCGGGAGAGGGGCCGCCCCTCTCTTTCCCTGGCCCCTTTCCTTCCCTGTAGGGGAACGTGGATCGACGGCGAAGCCGGCGAGACGGACGGGGCGCGGCGCGAGCCGCGTTCCGCGAAGCGCAAGCCTCGGTGTCCGGCACAGCTGCGCCATTTCGGCTTCGCCGAACGCTTCGCGCCCCATCCGTCTCGGCTGCGCCGAGCCACCTTCCCCTACAGGGAAGGAGAGGATCGGGTGCAGTCCGAGCGGCTCCCGCATGCAGGTCGTCCAGCAGATTTTCGAGAACGGTTCTTTCATGACCAACAGCGTCATCACCGCCGCCGCCGAGAAGACGCCGCCCTCGGTCGCTCGCAAGGTGCGCGGGCTCTCGGACCGCGCCATCGCCTGGATCTTCGTCGCGCCGACGATCTTCCTCTTGCTCGCGATCAACATCTTCCCGCTGATCTGGACCGTGCGGCTGTCGTTCACGGACTACCGCGCCAACCGGCTCAATCGCGAGGTCGAGTGGGTGGGCCTGCGCAATTACGAGCGCATCCTCACCGACGACGGCATCTGGATGAACATGCAGGCGACGGCGCACTTCCTGGTGTGGACCATCGTCTTCCAGGTGCTGATCGGCTTCGCGCTCGCCTACCTGATCAACAAGAAGTTCAAGGGCAGCGCGCTGTGGACGACGATCATCGTGCTTCCGATGATGCTCTCGCCGGCGGTCGTGGGTAATTTTTGGACGTTCCTCTACCAGCCGCAGATCGGCCTGATCAACTACATGGTCGAGTTCTTCACCGGAATCCCCGCCTCGAGCTTCTCGATGCTCGGCTCGGTGGAGCTCGCGCCGTGGGCGATCGTCATCGTCGACACCTGGATGTGGACGCCGTTCGTGATGCTGATCTGCCTGGCGGGCCTGCGCTCCATTCCCGATTACATCTACGAGGCGGCCGAGATCGACCGCGCCTCCAAGTGGCGCCAGTTCTGGACGATCACCATTCCCATGGTGCTGCCCTTCCTGATGCTGGCGGTGCTCTTCCGCGGCATCGAGAACTTCAAGATGTTCGACCTCGTCGTGCAGCTCACCGGCGGCGGGCCGGGCTCCATCACCGAGCTCGCCTCGATCAACCTGAAGCGCGAAGCCTTCGAGAAGTGGCGCACGGGCTATTCCTCGGCCTACGCGGTGATCCTCTTCGTGACGATCTTCGGCCTCGCCTCGATCTACGTGAAGGCTCTCAACAAGGTGAAGGCCCGATGAGCGCGCATTCCATCACCGAGCCGTCCTCGGGCACGAAATGGATCGCCGGCATCCTCGTCGTCGGCTACGCGGTCGTCACGCTGATCCCGCTCCTGTGGATCGTCGCAACCGGCTTCAAGACGCCCGCGGACGCCATCAGCTATCCGCCCAAGGTGGTCTTCGACCCGACGCTCGAGGGCTACGTCAACCTGTTCACGACGCGCACCCGCGTCACCCCCGAGCAGCTTGAGGCGCTGCCGCCGCCGGAGGGCTTCGCCGAGGAGATCGTGCGCTCCTACGGCATGGTCATCGCCGGGCCGTCGCGCTTCGGCGAGCGGTTCATGAACTCGGTCATCATCGGCTTCGGCTCGACCTTCCTGTCGATCTTCCTGGGCACGCTCGCCGCCTACGCCTTCTCGCGCTTCAAGATCCCGCTCAAGGACGACCTGCTCTTCTTCATCCTGTCGACGCGGATGATGCCGCCCATCGCGGTGGCGATCCCGATCTTCCTGATGTACCGCGAGCTCGGCCTCTCGGACACGCATCTGGGCATGATCCTTCTCTACACGGCGGTCAACATCTCGCTCGCGGTGTGGCTGCTCAAGGGCTTCATCGACGAGATCCCGCGTGAATACGAGGAGGCCGCGCTCATCGACGGCTACACGCGCTTCCAGGCCTTCTACAAGGTCGTGCTGCCGCAGGCCGCCACCGGCATCGCGTCGACCGCGATCTTCTGCCTGATCTTCGCCTGGAACGAGTACGCCTTCGCGGTGCTGCTGACGTCCGGCACGGCGCAGACGGCGCCGCCCTTCATCCCCACCATCATCGGCGTCGGCGGCCAGGACTGGCCGGCGGTGGCGGCGGGCGCGACGCTCTTCCTGCTCCCCGTCCTCGTCTTCACCGTGCTTCTGAGGAAGCACCTCCTGCGCGGCATCACCTTCGGCGCGGTGCGCAAATGAGAGATCTCGTGTCCGGCTTCCTCCGTTTTCGCCGCGGGCCCTGGGAGATGCTCGCAACCGTCCTCATCGGGCTCGGCGTCGTCATGCTCATGCAGCCGCTCTTCCTGTGGGCCTACACCTGGTCCTTCATCGTCACGCTGGCGGGCACGGTGATGTTCCTCGTCGTCAGCCATTTTCCCGAATGATCAGGGTGGAGTGACGCGATGGCCGAGATCGTCATCAAGGACCTGCGCAAGGAATTCGGCGACTTCACCGCCGTGAAGGGCTCCTCCTTCACCATCGCGGACGGCGAGTTCTTCATGCTGCTCGGCCCCTCCGGCTGCGGCAAGACGACGACGCTGCGCATGATCGCGGGGCTCGAGCTGCCGACGTCCGGCGAGATCTGGATCGACGGCGAGGAGGTCTCGAAGAAGCCCGCCTCGCAACGCGACATCGCCTTCGTCTTCCAGATGTTCGCGCTCTACCCGCACATGAACGTGCGCCGCAACATCGCCTATCCGCTGGTCTCGCAGGGCCTGCCCCGGGCGAAGGTGAACGAGAAGATCGCGGAGGTGGCGCGCATCCTCGGCATCGAGGACATCCTCGACAATCCCGTCAGCGGCCTCTCGGGCGGCGATCGCCAGCGCGTGGCGCTCGGCCGCGCCATCGTGCGCAGCCCCAAGGCCTTCATGATGGACGAGCCGCTCGGCGCGCTCGACGCGGAGTTCCGCGAGCGCATGGCCGAAGAGCTGCGCGCGCTCCACGACCGCATGGGCGCCACCACCGTCTACGTGACGCACGACCAGCTCGAGGCCATGCAGATGGGCGACAAGATCGTGGTGATGAACCACGGCGTCGTCGAGCAGTTCGGCACGCCCCAGGAGATCTACGATCATCCCGCCACCATGTTCGTCGCCGACTTCATCGGCTCGCCGCCGATGAACTTCATCCCCTTCGAGGGCTCGGTCTCGCCCGGCGCGGCGAGCGTCCGGGTGGCGGGGACGCAGATCGCGCTCCCCGCCCTGCGCGAGGAGGCGCACGCGCGGCGCATGGTGCTGGGCGTACGCCCCGAGCACGTGCGCTTCACCGATGAGGGCGCCTATCGCGGGCGCATCGAGGCGGTCGAATACCTCGGCACGACGCAGATCGTGACCCTCGACGCGCCGAACGGCACGCTGCGCGCCCGCCTCCCCTCCTCCGATGTCGTGCGAACCGGCGAGGTGGTGGGGCTCGACTTCGTCGCCTCGACGCTCTCGCTGTTCGACGAGGCGTCCGGCCGGGCGCTCCGCACCGCGGCGAACGAGGGGGTGCACCATGGCTGAGGTCGTCCTGTCGAACCTCACGAAACGCTTCGGCAAGACGAGCGCCGTCGACGACGTGACGCTCACGATCCCGGACGGCGCCTTCGTCGTGCTGCTCGGCCCCACCGGTGCGGGCAAGACGACGACGCTGCGCCTCATAGCCGGCCTCGAGCGCCCGGATGCGGGGGACGTGCGCATCGGCGGGCGCAGCGTGCTCGGCGAGACGCCGGCCCAGCGCGACGTCGCCATGGTCTTCCAGCAATATTCGCTCTATCCGCACCTGTCCGTGCGCGACAACCTCGCCTTTCCCCTTCGCTCACCCCTGATGAACTGGCCCGCCGACAAGATCGAGGCGCGGATCCGGGAGGTGGCCGAGGTCCTGCGCATCGCCCACAAGCTCGACAACAAGGCCACCCAGCTCTCCGGCGGCGAGATGCAACGCGTCTCCATCGGCCGCGCGCTGGTGCGCCGCCCGCAGATCTACCTGATGGACGAGCCGCTCTCCTCGCTCGACGCCAAGCTGCGGGGCGAGCTGCGGGTCGAGCTCAAGCGCATCCAGCAGGAGCTGGGCGCGACGCTCCTCTACGTCACGCACGACCAGGTCGAGGCCATGACGATGGCCACGCATGTGGGCGTCCTCGACCGCGGCCGGCTCGTGCAGTTCGGCACGCCCCGCGAGATCTACGAGAATCCGACGAGCCTCTACGTCGCGACGCGGCTCGGCCAGCCGCGGATCAACACGCTGCCGGCGGACCTCTTCGGACCCGCGCCCGTGGGCGCCGCGACGATCGGGCTGCGGCCGGAGCACATCGCCCAGGACGTGGGCGACGATTCGGGCGAGGCGCAAGGCGCCAAGCCGGCGCGGGTCGGGCGCATCGAGCGGCTGGGGGACCAGACCCGTCTCCATCTCACGCTCGACGGCCACGAGATCGTTACGCTCACGGATGTTCACACGACGCTCGCACCGGGCGACACGCTGGCCATCCGCCCGCAGAACCCTCTCTATTTCGACGAGCACGGCGATCGGATCGCGGCGGCCGGGAGATGAGACCATGAAGCAGTTCATCAACAGCAAGGACACGCTCGTCACCGAGGCGATCGACGGGCTGGTGCGCGCCTCCTCCGGGCGTCTGGCGCGGCTCGACGGCTATCCGCACGTGAAGGTCGTCGTGCGCACGGACTGGGACCGCTCGAAGGTCGCCCTCGTGTCGGGCGGCGGCTCGGGCCACGAGCCGAGCCATGCGGGCTTCGTGGGGCCCGGCATGCTCACCGCCGCCGTGTGCGGCGACGTCTTCGCCTCGCCCTCGGTGGACGCGGTGCTCGCCGGCATCCTCGCCGTCACCGGCAAGGCGGGCTGCTTGCTGATCGTGAAGAACTACACGGGCGATCGCCTGAATTTCGGCCTCGCCGCCGAGCGCGCCCGCGCCTTCGGGCTGAAAGTGTCGATGGTCATCGTCGACGACGACGTGGCGCTGCCCGACCTGCCGCAGGCCCGCGGCGTCGCCGGCACGCTCTTCGTCCACAAGATCGCCGGTGCGCTCGCCGAGGACGGCGCCGACCTGGAGACCGTCACCGCCGCCGCCGAGCGCACGATCGCGGGCGCGATCTCGATCGGCATGTCGCTCGATACCTGCACCGTGCCGGGCTCGCCCAAGGAGGACCGCATCGAGGCGGGCAAGGCCGAGCTCGGGCTCGGCATTCACGGCGAGGCCGGCATCGAGCAGGTGGAGTTCGCCGGCGCGCGCGCCGCCATGGCCATGGTGGTCGATCGGCTTCGCCCGCATCTCGGCACCGGCCGGCACGTGGCGCTCATGAACAATCTCGGCGGCGCGACGCCGCTCGAGATGTCGGTGCTCACGGAGGAGCTCGCGCGCTCGGACATCGGCGACCGGGTCGGCTGGATCGTCGGCCCGGCGCCGCTGATGACCTCGCTCGACATGCACGGCTTCTCGCTCTCGCTCCTGCCCGCCGACGACGCGAGCGTCGCGGCGCTGGGCGCGCCGGCGGCGCCGAAGGCCTGGCCGGGGCTCGAGGAGCTCGTCGCACCCGCCGTGCAGCCGATCCCCGACGGCGTGACGCCGATCCAGCCCATGGCCTCCGACCATCCCGGCAATCGCGCGCTCATCGCGCGCTGCTGCGAGATCCTGGTCGCGGCCGAGGCCGATCTCAACGCGCTCGACGCCAAGTCCGGAGACGGCGACACCGGCTCGACGCTGGCCGGCGCCGCGCGCGCGCTCGCCGGCGCTCTCGACCGTCTGCCGCTGGCGGACCCGACGCAGCTCTATCGCGCCATCGGCGTCGAGCTCTCGCAGACGATGGGCGGCTCGTCCGGCGTGCTGCTCGCGATCTTCTTCGCGGCCGCGGGAGACGCCTCCGCCAACGGCAGGACCTGGATCGGCGCCCTGGAGGCGGGGCTCGAGCGCATCATGCAGGTGGGCGGCGCGCGGCCCGGCGACCGCACCATGATCGACGCCCTCGCGCCCGCCTTGGCGAGCCTTCCGCAGGGTCTTCCCGCCGCCGCGCAGGCCGCGCGCGAGGGTGCGGATGCGACGGCGCGGATGACCCGCGCCAAGGCCGGGCGTGCCGCCTATCTCGGCGAAGGCAAGCTCGCCGGCCACAAGGACCCCGGCGCGGAGGCCGTGGCGCGGCTGTTCGAGCAGCTGGCGGGCTGAGGCGGTCCGGCCGTGCCCTCGGCTCGTCTCACGAGCGCAGATACTTGATCAGTGCGGCGATCAGGAGGACGACGAGGACGAGGAGAACGAGCCCCCACAGCCCCATTCCCCACATCCAGCCGCCCATGTGGTCGGTCATCCATCCGTTCATGTGGTCGCCCCATCCCTGCTGCATGCGCATGGCGATGTCTCCTCGGTGGAGGAGGCGAAACGCATGGGGATGCGGATGGATCGGGGGCGGATGGATCGGGGGCGCCTGGCCACGGCGCCCCCTCCTTCTCGGCGCCTCAGACGACCTCGAGCACGAGGTCGTCCATGCCCGCGACGCTCGCCCGCAGGCGATCGCCGCGCACGACCGCGCCGACGCCGGACGGCGTGCCCGTCATGATCAGGTCGCCGGCGCGCAGCTCGAACAGGCGCGACAGGTGCGCGATCACCTCCGGCACCTTCCAGATCAGCTGGTTGAGGTTGCCCTCCTGGCGGACGGCGCCGTTCACCTCGAGGCGGATCGCCGCGTCGTCGAGGTTCGGGCCGGCGGCGGCGGGGACGATTGCGCCGCAGGGCGCGGAATGCTCGAAGGCCTTCGCGGCCTCCCACGGACGGCCCATCTTCTTGGCCACCGCCTGGATGTCGCGGCGGGTGAAGTCGATGCCGAGCGCATAGCCGTAGACGTGCGCCATAGCGTCGGCGGCGGCGATGTCGCGCCCGCCCGACGAGAGGGCGACGACGAGCTCGACCTCGTGATGCACGTCCGAGGTCGCGCCCGGATAGGGGAAGGGCTTGCCGTCGCCGAGCACGTTGTCGGGGTTCTTCTGGAAGAAGAAAGGCGGCTCCTGGTCGGGATCGTGGCCCATCTCGATGGCGTGGGCGGCGTAGTTGCGGCCCACGCAATAGACGCGGTGGATCGGGAAGCGCGCATCGGAGCCGACGACGGGAAGGCTCGGGATCTCGCAGGGCGTGAAGACGTAAGCGCTCGCGGCCATGGTGCTGTTCGCTTTCTCTCGTTGGAAGCGGGTTCGGATTCAGGACGTGCGGGTCTGGAGCGCGTGGTAGCCGTGGGCGCGCCGCGCCTCGACGAGGGGCTTGCCCGCGCGCACGTCGCGCAGGATCGCCTCCTCCTTGGCGTCGATCTCCTCGGAGACCGCGAGCACCTCGCGCGCTCGCGACAGCGGCAGGACGACGACGCCGTTGCCGTCGGCGCACACGACGTCGCCCGGCTCGACGCGCACGGTGCCCAGGCAGACGGGGACGTTCGTCGCCTCGAGCACGACGCGGTCCTTGCCGGTGCGCATGTGCGAGCGGCGCGACCAGATCGGGTATTCGAGCGCGAGGCTCTCGGGCAGGTCCCGGTTGACGCCGTCGATGACCGTGCCGGCGACGCCGCGCATGCGCGCGACCTCGGTGAGGATGTTGCCCCACACCGTGCAATCGGTGCGCCCGCGATTGTCGATGACGACGACGTCGCCGGCGCCGATGTCGTCGATGTAATCGCCGACATTGCCGCCCTTGGTCCCCACGGGCATGTACATGAGCGTGTAGGCGTGGCCGGCGATGCGCGCCTCGCGATCGATCGGCGTGAGCCCCTCCACCGCACCGGGCAGGCCGAGCTTGTCGAGCGCGTCGCCGAGCGTCGAGGTGGAGAGCGCGCGCAGGCGCGCGAGCTCGTCCGTCGTGAGGCGGTCCTCGGTCATCGTCATCCTCCCGTTCTTCTCGTTTCGTGGGTCCGTTTCGGCATCCTGCCGCGGGAGCGGCCTCAGGCCGTCTCTTCCGGCTCGTGCGACCCCTCGCGCTGCACGACCGACGGATGGGCGCGGGCGCCGGCGATCAGGTTGCGCTCGACCGAGCTCAGGTGGACGAACATCGCCTGGGCCGCCGCGGCTGCGTCGCGCTCCGCGATCGCCGCGACGATGGCGTCGTGCTCGGCGAAGGAATGGTGGTCGACGGGCGGGCGCGCGCGCTCGGGGCGCAGCCGGCCCCAGACCACCGCGCGCCGCACCGAGGCGAGGACGTCGAAGAGCGCGCCGAGCACGCCGTTGTGGGCGGCGTCGGCCACCGCCTTGTGAAACTGGTTGTCGCAGGTCTCGTACTGGCGCCAGGTCTCGGCCGCGCGACTGCCGGCGACGCAGGCGCGCATGGCGTCGAGATCGCTCTGCGTCGCCGCGAGCGCCGCCTCGCCCGCGAGGACGGGCTCGAAGGCGATGCGCGCGGACATCACCTCGCGCGGGTTCGAGCGTCGCACGACGTCGGTGAGGTTGAAGGTCTCGAAGGGCAGGCCGCCGGAGACGAAGGTCCCCTTCCCCACGTGGCGCCAGATCACGCCCTCGCCTTCGAGCACCGCGAGCGCCTTGCGCAGCTCGCCCCGCGAGGCGCCGATGAGGTCGCACAATTCGCGCTCGGGCGGCAGCCGCGCATTGGGTGCGAGGTTCTGCTGGCTGAGATAGGCGCGCAGCTGGATGAGCGCGCCGAGTGTGTGTTCTGGGCCCATGGTCGGCGTATCGGTCTAATTGGTCCGGATTGGTTAGCGCAATAGACCCGGCATTTTGCGGCGCGTCAAGCTCAGTGCTTGACCAATCGTGCGGATTGGTTCTACCAATTGGTTACCGATGGGTAAGACGAGGCCACGCCAGGCCCGCCCGTCGGCGTAGGGCGGGCCGCAGAGCCCGCCGGCAACGGATGGTGCGCGAGCGCACGCGCGCCCGACCGCGGAGGAAACCATGAAGACAATGATCGGCGCAGCTCTCGCGCTGGCGATCGGCGGCAGCGCCGCGTTCGCCCAGTCCTATCCCACCGGCACCGTGACCATCGTCGTCCCCTACGCGCCCGGCGGCATCGCCGACATCGCGGCGCGCACCGTGGCCGAGGCGCTCACGCAGAAATGGGGCCAGCAGGTCATCGTCGACAACCGCACCGGCGGTGCCGGCTTCATCGCCGCGACGAGCGTGCTGCAGGAGCCGCGCGACGGCCACACGCTCTTCGTCGCCGATGCCGGCGTCATGGCGATCAACCCGTCCCTCTTCGAGGACATCCCCTACGACCCGGCGGCCGACTTCCAGCCGATCACCATGATCAGCGACACGCCCCTCGTGCTCGTCGCCAACGCCGACGCGCCCTTCGACACGACGGCGGAATACGTCGAGCACGCCCGCGAGAACCCCGGCGAGCTCGTCTTCGCCTCGGCCGGCATCGGCTCGCTCAACCACATCGTGCCCGAATGGATCAACGCCGAGACCGGCATCGACGTCGAGCACGTGCCCTATCGCGGCGGTGCGCCGGCAGCGGCCGCCGTCGCGTCCGGCGAGGCGGACGTGGGCGTGCTGGCGCTCTCCTCCGTCGGCGCCTTCGTCGATAGCGGGGACCTCAAGATCCTCGGTCTCGCCCGCACCGAGCGCGTCGACACCCATCCCGACGTGCCGACCCTCGCCGAGGGCGGCGTCGAGAACGTCGCCGCCGGCCAGTGGGCCGGCCTGTTCGCCCCCACCGGCGTGCCCGAGGACGTGGTGCGCAAGATCCACGCGGACACGGTCGCGTTCCTCGAGACCGACGCTGCGCGCGACACCTTCCGGCAGCGCGGCGCCTTCGTCGTGCCCATGGAGATGGAGGCCTTCGCGAGCGACCTCTCGGATCTGCGCGAGCGCCTCGGCGCCGTGATCCGCGACGCCGACATCCGCCCGAACTGACGACGACGCCAACACGGCCGTTCCGGCATCCGCCCGGGACGGCCGAACGGAGTAAACAAGAATGGGCTCGTCGCTCTCGAGAGATTTCGTCGCCGGCCTCGTGGCCATGGCGATCGGCGCCTTCGTGCTCTTCGAAGGCAGCGGCTACGCGCTCGGCACCGCGCGCCGCATGGGGCCGGGCTTCTTTCCCGTCGCGCTCGGCGGGTTGCTCCTCCTCGTGGGCCTCGCGATCACGCTCGCGGGACTGCGCACGCACGATCGCCTGCCGAAGCCGAATCCGCGGGCGCTCGTCGCGATCCCGCTCGCCCTCGTCGTCTTCGCGCTCCTCGTCGAGCGCGTCGGCTTCTTCCCGGCGGGCGTGGCTGCGGTGCTGGTCGCGTCCGCCGCGGACGGAGGATCGCGGCCGCTGACCGCGCTCGTCCTCGCGCTCGTCCTCGTCCCGCTGGCCTACGGGCTGTTCGTCCTGCTGCTGGGCGTCCCAATCGCCTTCGTGGAATGGAGGCCGTGATGGAGATCCTCGACGGGCTGCAGATCGGCTTCGCCACGGCGTTCACGCTGCAGAACCTGCTCTACTGCTTCGCGGGCGTGAGCATCGGCATGATCGTAGGCGTGCTGCCCGGCATCGGGCACCTCGCGGCGATCTCGCTCCTGATGCCCTTGACCTTCCACGTGCCGGCGACGTCGGCGCTGGTCATGCTGGCGGGCATCTATTACGGCGCGCAATACGGCGGCTCGATCACCTCGATCCTGCTCAACATCCCCGGCACCGCCTCCTCCGCCGTCATCTGCCTCGACGGGCACCCGATGGCGCGCAACGGCCGCGCGGGGCCGGCGCTGCTGGTCACGACGATCGCCTCGTTCATCGGAAGTTGCATCGCGATCCTCGTCCTCGTCCTCCTCGCGCCGCCGCTGGCGCGGGTGGCGCTCGCGTTCCACTCCGCCGACTATTTCGCGATGATGCTGCTCGGCCTCGTCGCATCGGGCGCGCTCGTCGACGAGAAGCCGCTCATCGGCATCGCGAGCGTGCTCATCGGGCTCGTCATCGGGCTCGCGGGGATCGACGTGAATTCCGGCGCCATGCGCTTCACGTTCGGCGTCCCGGACATGTTCAACGGCATCAGCATCATCGTGCTGGCCATGGCGCTGTTCGGCATCGTCGAGGTGATCTCCAGCGTCGGGCGCACCGGCGGCATCCATCCCGGCGCCAAGCGGTTGACCTTCCGCGGGTTGATGCCCTCGCGCGAGGAGACGCGCCGCAGCACCGCGCCGATCCTGCGCGGCGCTGCGCTCGGCACCGGCATCGGCATCCTGCCCGGCGCCGGCGGCGGCTCCATGGCCTCCTTCATGGCCTATGCCGTGGAGAAGCGCGTGGCGCGCGAGCCCGGCCGCTTCGGCAAGGGCGCCATCGAGGGCATCGCCGCCCCCGAGAGCGCCAACAACGCCGCCGCGCAATCGGCCTTCATCCCGACGCTGACGCTCGGCATTCCCGGCGACGCCATCATGGCGCTGATGCTCGGCGCGTTGATGATCCACGGCATCATGCCGGGGCCGCGGGTGGTGACGGAGAGCCCGGAGCTGTTCTGGGGCCTCGCGGTGAGCTTCCTCGTCGGCAACCTGATGCTGCTCGTCCTCAACATCCCGCTGATCCAGGTCTGGGTGAAGATCCTCCAGATCCCGTATCGGCTGATGTTTCCCGCCATCGTGCTGCTGATCGCGGTGGGCTCCTACAGCATCGGGCGCTCGTCCTTCGACGTGATGATGATCGCGGGGCTGGGCTTCGCCGGCTATCTCCTCCTCGGCCTCGGCTTCTCGGCGGCGCCGATCCTGCTCGGCTTCATCCTCGGCCCGCTGCTCGAGGAGAACCTGCGGCGCTCCCTCGTCGTCTCCCGCGGCGATTTCGCGGTCTTCGTCGAGCGCCCCATCAGCGCGACCTTCGTCGCCCTCTCCGTCGCGATGCTCGCCTGGGCCGTCTATTCGGGCCTGCGCCGCCGAAAGGAGCAGGCGGCCGCCGAGGCCGCCGCCACCGAAGATGACGGGCCGGGCGCGGATCGACCGGCGACACATCCCATGAAGACGCGAGAAGAAAGGAACCTGCGATGAGCGGCGTGGCCGTCAGGACCATCGAGCGGGCCTCGCCCGCGATCATCGAGAGCCTCGGCGCCGCCGGCGTCGCGACGGTGCACGAGGCGCAGGCGCGCACCGGCATGCTCGCCCACGCGATCCGCCCCGTCGTCCCCGGCGCGCGCGTCGCGGGATCGGCCGTGACGGTGCTCGTCGCACCCGGCGACAATTGGATGCTCCACGTCGCCATCGAGCTCGTTCAGCCCGGCGACGTCCTCGTCGTCGCCCCGACCTCGCCCTGCGAGGACGGCTATTTCGGCGATATCCTCGCCGAGTTCATGCGCCTTCGCGGCGGCGTCGGAGCCGTCTTCGACACCGGCGTGCGCGACGCGACGACCTTGCGCGAGACGGGCTTTCCGGTCTGGGCGCGGGCGATCTCGGCGCAGGGTACCGTCAAGGAGACGGTGGGCTCGGTCAACGTGCCCGTCGTCTGCGCCGGCGCGCGGGTGAACCCGGGGGACGTGGTCGTCGCCGACGACGATGGCGTCGTGATCGTTCCGCGTCAGCGTGCAGAGGCCGTCGCGGCGTCCGCGCAGGCGCGGATCGAGAAGGAGGACGCGATGCGCGCGCGGCTGCGCGCCGGCGAGACGACCCTCGACATCCTGGGCCTGCGCGAGGCGCTCGCCGCCAAGGGCCTGCGCTACGTCGACGGCCCCCTCCCCTGGCCGGACGACCGCGCGATCCTCGACGGGGCGGCGCCGCGATGACGAGCGAGGCGCCCAAGGTCGCGATCCTCGACGACTATGCCGGGGCCGCGCTCACGCTCGCCGACTGGTCGGGCGTGGGTGACGTCACGGTCTTCTCCGACACGATCGCGGATCCGTCCGCGCTCGTGGCGCGGCTGCGGCCCTTCGAGGTCGTGTGCATCATGCGCGAGAGGACGCCGCTGCCCGCCTCCATCCTCTCGGCGCTGCCGAACCTGCGCCTCGTCGTCACGACGGGCATGCGCAACCAGAGCCTCGACATCGCCGCCGCGGAGGCGCTCGGCGTCCGGGTCTGCGGCACGGAAATCCGCGGCACGACGACCGCGGAGCTGACCCTCGCGCTGATCCTCGCGCTCTCCCGCCGCATTCCGGTCGAGGCGGCGAGCCTCGCGCATGGCAGTTGGCAGACGGGGCTGGGGCGCGATCTCGACGGGCTGACGCTCGGCGTGATCGGGCTCGGCAAGCTCGGTTCGCGCACGGCGGCGCTGGCGCAGGCCTTCGGCATGCGCGTGCAGGCCTGGTCGCAGAACCTCACGAGAGAGCGCTGCGACGAGGTGGGCGTCGCGCACGCGCCGACCCTCGGCGCGCTGCTCGAGACCTCCGACGTCGTCTCCGTCCACCTCCTCCTCTCGGAGCGCACGCGCGGGCTCCTGGGTGCGGCGGAGTTCGCCGCGATGAAGCCGGATGCGATCTTCGTGAACACGTCGCGGGCGCCGATCGCCGACGCCGCGGCGCTCGTCGAGAGCATGCGGCGCGGACGCCCCGGCATGGCGGCGCTCGACGTCTTCGACGAGGAGCCCCTCCCCGCCGGCTCGCCTCTGCGCGATCGGGCGCTGATGGAGAGCGGCCGCCTGCTGCTCACCCCGCATCTCGGCTACGCGACGCAGGCGACGTTCCGGCTCTTCTACGAGCAGACAGCGGAGGCCGTGCGCGCCTGGCGCGCGGGCGCGCCGGTGCGGGCGCTGAACGAGCCGACGCGCGATCAGGACAGCGCGTCCCGGTAGCGGCGCATGGCGTCCGCAAAGACGATCTTGTCGGTGCCGACCACGAAGGCGCGCGCGCCGCGTGCGGCCCAGCGGTCACGCTGGGCGCGGGCGCGGTCCGCGTCGGGATCGAAGACCGGCGCGACGACGGGCAGGTTCGCGGCGCGCGCGGCGGCGAGCATGCGCGCGATGGCGGCATCGACGTCCGGGTGGAGGTAATCGCCCGCGTGGCCCAGGGAGACCGACAGGTCGAAGGGGCCGACGAGAAGGGCGACGAGGCCCTCGACCGCGCAGATCTCCTCGATCGCATCGAGCCCTTTGCTGGTCTCGACCAGCGCGATCACGCCGGCCTCGCGGCTCGCGCGCACGTGCGCCGGCCAATCGCGGATGAAATGCCCGCCCGCGCGCACGCAGGGGCACGCCCCGCGGGTACCCTCCGGCGCATAGCGCGTGGCGGCGACGAGGGCACGCGCGGCCCCCGCGCTCTCCACCTGCGGCGCGACGATGCCGGCCGCGCCAGCGTCCAGCGCCTGGCCCACGAGGAACGGGTCGGGTCTCGCGATCCGCACGAGGGGCACGATGCCGTTGGCGTCGCAGGCGCGGATCAGCCGCTCGGCGGTCTTTATGCCGAAGGCGCCGTGCTCCATGTCGACGATCGTGTAGTCCAGCCCGGCGGCGCCGAGCATGTCGATAACCTCCTCAGAGGCGATCTGCGACCAGGTCCCGAGCGGCGGACGCTCCGCGGCGAGCAGGTCGGCGAAGGACGCGCGGTGCGCAACGGCCATGATCGTCACGCCTCCTCGCGATAGAGCACGCGGCGCAGGGCCGCGACGATGTCCGCCTGGGACGGGATGACGGCGCGCTCAAGCGTGTCGTTGTAGGGCATCGGCGTCGCACGCATGCCCACCCGCGCCACGGGCGCGTCGAGATGGTCGAAGGCGGCTTCCGTCACCGCGGCGGCGATCTCGGCCCCGAAGCCGTGGCGCGTCCAGCCCTCGTGGGCGACGACGAGGCGGTTCGTCTTGCGCACGGAGGCCACGATCGTGTCGAGATCGAGCGGCGCGAGGGAGCGCGGGTCGATCACCTCCACCTCGATGCCCTCGCGGGAGAGCTCGCGCGCGGCGGCGAGCGCGGGCATCACCATCGCCATCGTCGCGACGAGGGTGGCATGGCGGCCCTCGCGCTTGATCTCGGCCTTGCCGATGGGGATGGCGTAAGGCTCCGCCGGGACCGTGCCCATGCCCTGCACGTAGAGGAGCTTGTGCTCCAGGAAGACGACGGGGTTGTCGTCCCGGATCGCGGCCATCAGCAGCCCCTTGGCGTCGTAGGGGGTGGACGGCGCCAGCACGACGAGGCCGGGAATGTGCGTGAACCAGGTCTCGAGCGATTGCGAATGCTGCGCCCCGAGCCGGATGCCGCCGCCCTGCGGTCCGCGGATCACGAGGGGCACGCGCGGCTTGCCCCCCAGCATGAAGCGGAATTTCGCCGCCTGATTGACGATCGCGTCCATCATCAGCGTGACGAAGTCGAAGATCTGCACTTCCGCGATCGGCCGCAGGCCGGTGATGGCCGCCCCCACCGCGGCGTTGGCGATGGCGTTCTCCGAGATCGGCGCGTCGCGCAGGCGCTCGGGGCCGAACTTGTCGAGGAGCCCGCGGGTGCAGCCGAAGATGCCGCCGATCTTGCCCACGTCCTCGCCGATGACGAAGACGCGCTCGTCCTCCTCCATGGCTTGGTCGATCGCCTCGCGGATCGCCTCGACGTAGGAGATGGTGCGAGCGGACCGCGCCTTCGGCCCGGGCTCGGATGCGCCCTCGAGGCGGGCGGGCGCGGCGACGGCGTCGTCGAGGATGTCGATCGTCGGCTCGGGCGCGACCTTCGCCGCCTCCACCGCTCGTTCGATGGCGGCGTCCTCCTCGGCGACCGCGGCGGCCAGCGCCTCGGGACGCACCTGCCGCTCCTCCAGCAGGCGCCGCACCCGCGCCAGCGGATCGTTGCGCGCGCGCCAGGCGTCCTCGTCCTCGGCGGAGCGATAGCGCGGCAGGTTCGCGCGCATGGAATGATCGCCCCAGCGCCAGGTCAGCGCCTCGATCAGGCTCGGACCTTCCCCGGCTCGGGCGCGCGCAACGGCACGCCGGGTCGCCTCGTGGACGGCGCCGACATCGTTGCCGTCGATGGTCTCGCCGGGCATGGAATAGCCCGCCGCGCGCTTGGCGATGCGGTCGATGGCCGTGGACTCGCTCATGGCCGTGGAGAGGCCGAACTGATTGTTCTCGCACAGATAGATCACGGGCAGCTTCCACAGGCTCGCCATGTTGAGCGCCTCGTGGAAGATGCCTTCGTTCGCCGCGCCGTCGCCGAAGAAGACGAGGCAGACCTGCCCCGAGCGGCGGATCTTCGCCGACAAAGCCGCGCCCGTGCCGAGCCCGATGCCGGCGCCCACGACCCCGTTCGCGCCCAGGATGCCGAGCTCGAGATCGGCGATGTGCATCGAGCCGCCGAGCCCCCGGCAATAGCCGGTGTCGCGACCGAGCAGCTCCGCCATCATCCCGTCGAGATCGGCGCCCTTGGCCAGGCAATGGCCGTGGCCGCGATGATGCGAGACGATATAATCCTCGCGCTCCAGCGCCGCGCAGGCGCCGACCGCGATCGCCTCCTGCCCGACGCACGAATGCGCCGTTCCCTTGACGAGCCCTTCGTTGAACAGCTCGATCACCCGCTCGTCGAAGCGCCGCACGCGGTTCAGGCTTCGCCAGGCGCGCTCCAGGAAGGCGGTATCCAAGGCGGCGCTCCCGTCGATCGGCTTC
Source organism: Salinarimonas ramus (assembly GCF_014645695.1). GTDB lineage: Bacteria > Pseudomonadota > Alphaproteobacteria > Rhizobiales > Beijerinckiaceae > Salinarimonas > Salinarimonas ramus. Next base: position 399,581 of record NZ_BMMF01000001.1, read on the forward strand.
GTCTCGAAATTCACCGGCCTCCTCCGCGAACGGCCGTGACCTTCACCTCGCAGACGATGCCCGGCATGGAGAAGGACGACACGCCGAAGCCGGTCCAGGTCGGGTAGACCGGGCCCTGGATGAAGCGATCCTTCACCTGCATGAACAGCGCGAGGTCGCCGGGGAACTCGAGGAACCAGGTCTCGAGCTCCACCACGTCGGCGAATGCGAAGCCGGCGGCGTCGAGCACCTTCTTCACGTTGAGAAAGCATTGCTCGAACTGCTTCTCCTTGTCCTCGATCACCGCGAGGCTCTCGTCCCGCCCCACCTGGCCCGAGACGTAGAGCGTGTCGCCCACGAGCACGCCGGGCGCGTAGTGGAACCGCTCGACGATGGCCTCCATGCCGGGCGGGACGATCATGCGACGGTCTGTCATGGGCGTAGGTCTCCGAAGCGTGCTCCTTCCCTGTCGGGGAAGGTGGATCGGCGAAGCCGAGACGGATGGGGCGCGAAGCGTTCCGCGCAGCGGAAAGGGGCGGTATCCCGCGAGCGCGCCCGTCGGTTTCGGCTGCGCCGAACGCGCGTCCCGCGCGCCCCATCCGTCAAGCCGCTACGCGGCGCGCCACCTTCCCCTACAGGGAAGGAAAGCGTTGCCTGCCAGGGCGTTCTCGCGATCACGGGTTCACCCATGCGGGTAGCCACAGCGCGATCTGGGGGAAGGTCACCACCAGGGCGAGGCCCACGACCTGCAGCGCGATGAAGGGCCACATCGCCGCGAAGATCTCGTCGAGCGCGATGTCCTTTGGCGCCACCCCCTTCAGGTAGAAGGCCGCCGGCGCGAAGGGCGGCGTCAGGTAGGCGATCTGCATGGCGATGTTGAACAGGATGCCGAGCCAGATCCGGTCGTAGCCGAGCGCCTCCGCCGCGGGCACGAAGATCGGCATCGTGAGCAGCATGATGCCGATCCAGTCGAGGAAGAACCCGAGCAGGATCCAGACGCCGAGCATGATCATGATGACCACGATGGGCGGGAACGGCAGGTCGGTCAGCAGCGAGCGCGCGAAATCGATGCCGCCCATCAGGTTGTAGACGCCGATCAAGGCGTTCGTGCCGAGCACGAGCCAGAGCACGACGCCGCAGGTCGACAGCGTCTGGAGCGCGGCGTGGCGCACGAGGTCGACGGTCATGTCCCCGCGGATCCAGATCGCGAGGGCGACGCCGGCGACGCCGATGGCGGCGCTCTCCGTCACCGAGGCGAGGCCGAGATAGATCGAGCCGAGCACGACGAACGCGATGGCGATCGGCAGCGCGACGCCCTTGAGAAGCGCGAGCTTCTCGGAGAGCGGCATCGCCAGCTCCTGCGCCGGCGGCGGCGGGCCGAGCGCGGGATCGCGGGCGCAGCGCGCGACGATGTAGGCGACGTAGAGGCCCGCGAGCAGCAGGCCCGGCATCAGCGAGGCGAGGAAGAGATCGCCCACGGAGGCGCCCGCCGTGATGCCGAAGAAGACCAGGATGATCGAGGGCGGGATCATCGTGCCCAGCGAGCCGGACGCGCAGATCGTGCCGATGGCGAGCTTGCGGTCGTAGCCGAGCCGCAGCAGCTGGGGAAGCGCGACGAGGCCGAGCAGCACGATCTCGCCGCCGATGACGCCCACGGTGGACGCGAGGATGACGCCCACGAAGACGGTCACGACCGCGAGCCCGCCGGGCATGCGCCCGGCCCAGACGTTGAGCGCGGTGTAGAGGTCCTTGGCGATGCCCGAGCGCTCCATGAGCGAGGCCATCAGGATGAAGAACGGCACCGCGACGAGGACGTAGCTGTCGAGGAACTCGATCGAGCGGCTCGCCACCAGGAACAGGCTCATCGGCCCGTAGACGACGAGGCACAGGGCGACCGCGATGGCCCCCGTCGAGAAGGCGAGCGGCACGCCCAGCACCAGCAGGCCCGCGATGCCGAAGACGATCAGCGCGCTCCAGGTGGCGATGTCGAGGCCCGCGAGCATCACGTCGCCTTCCCGCGCAGCACGCGCACCAGCCGCTCGACGACGACGAGAGCGAACAGCACCGTCGCGAAGACGAAGACCGCCTTGAACAGAGCCGGAAGCGGCCAGTTCGGCGGGCCTGGCGTGGTCTCGGGCCGCCAAGCGCCGTCGGCGGAAAAGCGCCAGATCGAGCGCTCCGCCGCGCCCCATAGCCCCCACGCCAGGCCGCCGAGATAGAACAGGCCGATCGCGAGCGCGAGCGTCTCTGCGACGCCGCGCCCGCGTCGCGGAAGGCGGTCGAACAGCACCGTGATGCGCACGTGCTCGCCCCGCGCCATGGCGTAGGCGCCGCCCAGCGCGAAGCCGACGGCGCACATCGTCGTGACGGTCACGTGCGCCCAGGTCGAGGGCATGCCGAAGACGTATCGCATGGCGACCTCGTAGACCGAGATCGCGGCGGCGATCACGAAGAGCGCCGCCGCCATGCGCCCGAGGGCGAGCGCGAGCCGAGCAAAGGGTGTGTCCTTGTCCACTGCGCGCGCGCCTCCTAGACCGGGCCGGGGGATCAGATCCCGACCTTCTCCTGGAAGGCGCGGTGGCTCGCGACGATCTTCGCGGCGAGCGGATCGCGGCCGGCGATCTCGTCCTGCTTCCGGGAGGTGAGCCCGCGCAGCTTCGCCACCTCCTCGGCGGGCCACTCGATGATGGTCACGCCCTCGCCGCGGATCTTCTCGATCGCCGCCGCGTCGTCCGCCGAGACCTGCTCGCGCAGGCCGGCCGACATGGCGCGGATCTCCTCCTCGAGCATCGCTCTGTGCTCGTCGGAGAGCCCGTCCCAGGCGCGCTTGGACAGCGCGATCTCGGTGGCGGGCATGGAATGGGCGGCGTTCACCGAGAACTTGGCGACCCGGTAGAGGCCCACCTCCTCGTTCTGGCCAGGGCTCGCCCAGTCGGTGGCGTCGATGACGCCGGACTGGAGCGCGTTGAAGACCTCGCCGCCCGGCAGGTTGACGACGGCGGCGCCGGCCATGCCGAAGATCTCCGAGATCATGCCCGGCGGCACGCGGATCTTGAGGTTCTGGAGATCGGCGACGCCGTTGAGCGCCTTGGTGGCGGGGATGTGCTCGGAGGGCCAGAAGACGTTGGCGACGTAGTGCATGTCGTAGCCGTCGTAGAGCTCGCGCCCCAGCGCCTCGCCGTCGCCTTCGGAATACCAGCGGTCGCGGGTCGCGACGTCGTCGTAGGACGCACCCGTGTCGCCGTAGACGATGAAGGCGGGATTGCGCGCGGCGAAGAACGAGGACGACGAGTAATGCCCGTCGAGGATGCCGGCGCCCACCGCGTCGATGGTCTCGGCCGGGCCGACGACGGAGCCAGCCGGCAGCGTCTGGATGGTCAGCGCGCCGCCGGACCTCTCGGCGAGCCGCGCGGCCATCGCCTCGAAGGCGCGGTGCGTCGGCGAGGCGGCGGCGAGGAAGCCCTGGATGCGCAGGGCCGCCTGCGCGCGGGCGGGGCGCGCCAGGATCGCCGGAGCGGCGAGCGCGATCGGCACGACGAGGCCGGCCTTCAGGATGTCACGACGAGACGGCATGTCCATTTCCTCCCAAGTGACGCGCAGTGCGCGCTCGTTACGATCGTCCCCTCCCCCGAGGGGCGCGCGGCCGGTCTCATGCCGGCGCGTCGCGCATGCCGAGGATGGCCTTGGCCTCCTGCGGCGTTGCCACCTCGCGCCCGAGCTCGCGGGCGATCTCCGCGATGCGGGCGACGAGCTCGGCGTTCCTCGGCTGCCCGAGCTCGCCGTACGTGTAGTCGCCGAGCCCGATGGAGACGTGCCCGCCCAGGCTGATGATCGTCGCCGCCAGCGCGAACAGGTTTCCGCCGAAATTGCACACCGTCCACTCGACGCGCCGGTCCGGCGGCAGGAAGTCGAGATGGGCCTGCAGCCCCTTGAGCGTGCCCGGATGGCCGCCCAGGAAGGTGTTGTCCGTCAGGCAGAAGCAGAGATAGGCCGGCTCGTCCACGAGCCCCATCTCCATGAAGGCGGTGGCGTAGCGGGTGAAGCCCACGTTCCAGGAGACGAGGTAGGGCTTGAGCCCGGCGGCGCGGATGTTCTCGCCGAAATAGGTCAGCGTCTCGGTGGAGTTCTTGTAGACGAGGTTCGTCGTCTCGAAGCGGCGCGCCTGCGCGTTGTAGCGATCGACGTTGACCGAGCCCGTGTCCATCGGCGCGAAATGCGGCGCCCGTGCGGGGTCCTTCGCCATGGCGAGGATGTGGTCGAGCCGCTCCTCCGCCGGCCGGTCGAGGGTGACGTAGCCGAGCGTCGGGTGGACCAGGATGTCGGAGGCGGCGCGGATGCGCGCGACGGTATCGGCATAGGCCTCCGCGCCGTGCTCGGGGTCGCCGTCGGGCTTGCGCGCATGGAAGTGGACGATCGCGGCCCCGGCTTCGCGACAGGCGACGGCGTCGGACGCGATCTCCTCCGGGGTGTAGGGCACGTTCGGATTGCCCTGGTCGCGCATCATGTATTCGTTGACGCGCGCTTCGATGATCAGCTTGCGCACGAGCGCTCCTCCTCCTCGTCCGTCCCCGCGGCGCTCGTCGACGGCGCTCTTGTGTTCGGAGGCTATCGGCATATGCTTATGGGTCAAGAGGCATATGCCATCTGGAGGACGAGGTGCCTATCGACACGCTGCGCGGCTCGGCGCCGTCCATGGAGGTGCTGATCGAGAATCTTCCGGGCAACGTCTACCGTCGGGTGCGCTCACCCGAGGGGAAGTACTCCTTCGAGTTCCTGTCGAGCGGCCTGTTCCGCAATTTCGACATCGACAACGAGCGGCTTCTGCGCGCCACCGAGGTCACGTTCGACTGGATCCACCCCGATGACCGGGAGCGGTTCGTCGCCGATCTCGAGGTCAGCGCGGCGACGATGGGGTTGCTGGATCACCGGGTGCGCGTCGTGGGCATGGACGGGCGCGTCCACTGGGCGCGCGGCATCGCCCGGCCGAGCCGCCGGCCGGACGGGAGCGTCGTGTGGGACGGCATCGTCATCGACGTCACCCGCGAGGTCGAGGCGGAAGCGGAGCTGCGCATCGCCAAGGGCGAGGCGGAGCGCGCGCACACGCTCCTCGCGCGCTCCGTGGGCGCGATCGGGGCGCGGCTGCGCGGTCCCGTGATGCGCCTCGCCGAGCTCTCGGAGGCGCTCGCGACGGGCGACGCGCCGGACGGCGACGTCGTGGAGGAGATGCGCCGCGAGATCGCGGTGCTCTCCGCCATGCTCTCCTCCGGCGCCGACGCCGATCCAGCCCGCGGCGGCGCCGCCCCGCCGGCCAAGCTGACGCCACGCCAGAGCGAGATCCTCGCGATGCTGCGGCGGGGGCAGTCCAACAAGGCGATCGCGCTGGCGCTGGGCATCTCGCCCGGCACCGTGAAGCTGCACGTTTCGGCGATCCTCAAGGCGCTGGACACGCCCTCACGGCGCAGCCTGCGGGCGGTGCCGCGCGCTTGACGCTCACCCCGGCATGAAGTGGGTCATCTTGACGTCGAGATAGTCGAGGATCGCCTGGCGCCCGCCCTCGCGGCCCATGCCGGACTGGTCGACGCCGCCGAAGGGCGCTTCGGCGTGAGCGATCGCGAAGGTATTGAGCCCGACCATGCCCGACTTCAGCCCGCGCGAGAGCGCCTGCGCCTCGCCCTGGTCGCGGGTGAAGGCGTAGGCGGCGAGGCCGTAGGGCGTGGAGTTCGCCCGCGCCAGCGCGTCGTCGAGATCGGTGAAGGTGGTGATCGGCGCGAGCGGGCCGAAGGGCTCCTCGCGCATGATGCGGGCGTCGTCGGGGACCTCGTCGAACACGGTCGGCTCGAAGAAGAAGCCTCTGTTGCGCCCCTGTGGTCGCGCCCCGCCGGTGAGGAGGCGCGCGCCGGACGCGCGCGTCTCCTCGCTCAAAGCCTCGACGCGGTCGCGCTGCGCGCGCGTCGTGAGCGGGCCCATCGTGGTGTCCGCGTCGAAGGCGCCGCCGAGCCGCAGGGCCTCGGCTTCCTCGACCATCCGCTGCGTGAAGGCGGCGGCGATGCGCTCGTGGACGTAGAAGCGATTCGGCGCGATGCAAACCTGGCCGGCATTGCGGAACTTGAAGGCGGCGCACGCCGCCGCGGCGGCCTTCGCGTCCGCGCTCTCGCACACGACGACCGGCGCATGCCCGCCGAGCTCCATGGAGAGCCGCTTCACGGTCTGCGCCGCCTGCGCCATCACGAGCCTGCCCACGCGGGTCGAGCCGGTGAGCGAGATCTTGCGCACCTCCGGCGCGGCGATCAGCGCGGGCGAGAGATCCTCGGCGCGCCCCTGCAGCAGCTGCACGACGCCCGGCGGCAGGTCGGCGGCCTCGCAGCATTCGATCAGGATCGTCGAGGTCGCCGGCGTCTGCTCGGAGGGGCGGCAGACGATCGGACAGCCCGCCGCCAGCGCCGGCGCGATCTTGCGGGCGAGGAGGTTAATGGGGAAGTTCCAGGCGGTGAAGGCCGCGACGATGCCCACGGGCTCCAGGTCGGTGACGAGCCGCCCGCCCTGGCGCGAGGGGATCGTCTCGCCGAAGAGCCGCTCGGCCTCGCCGGCGAACCAGTCGAACTGCTCGATGGCGATGGCCACCTCGCCGCCCGCCTGCGAGAGCGGCCGGCCGATTTCCTGGGAGAGCGCGCGGGCGAGCTCGTCGCGGCGACGCTCCATCTCGCGGGCGATGCGCCGCAGCTTCTTGCCACGCTCCCAGCCATGGACGGCCCGCCAGACGGGCAGCGCCGCGCGGGCATGCGCCAGCGCCTCCGCGACCTCGTCGGGCCCTCCCGCCGGGACCTGGCCGAGCACGTCCTCGGTGCAGGGATCGACGACGTCGATGAAGCGACCGGACGCGGCCGTGCGCCATTCGCCGCCGATGAGCATGAGGGGCGTGTGGTAGGTCATGGCCTGGCTCCGTCGAGGTCGGTTCGTGTCGGTGGCGGGCGGGCGCCTCACTGGCTCGCCGTGACCCCACCGTCGATGTAGATGGTCTGGCCGGTGACGTAGCTTCCCGCCGGCGCGGCGAGCGCGATCACCTGCCCCACGACCTCGACCGGCTCGCCGATGCGGCCGAGCGGGTTGCGCTCCAGGATGAAGTCCCGGAAGGCGGCGCGCTCCAGATGCGGGCGGATGCGGTCGGACTGAATGAAGGTGGGCGCCACGCCGTTGACGGTGATCGCGTGCGGGGCGAGCTCCATCGCGTGCTGCTTGACGAGCATGGCGAGCCCGCCCTTCGTCGCGCAATAGGCCGAGTAGCCGCGATCCCGCAGCGCCAGCTGCGAGCGCACCGACAGGAGATGGATCTGGCGCCCGCCGCGCCCGGCCTCGATCTGGTGGCGCGCAACGGCTTGGGCGAGGAACATGGCCGAGCGCAGGTTCACCGCGTAGACGTCGTCGAAGGTCTCCTCGGTGACCTCCATCAGGCGCTCCTCGCGCTGGATGCCGACGCAGTTCACGAGCACGTCGATGCCGCCCATCGCCGCCGCGGCACGATCCACCGTCTCGCGGATCGCGGGGACGGAGCGGGCGTCGAGGGCGAGCCCGTGGGCGCGCATGCCCTCGGGGTCGAGCGCGCCGGCGAGGGTCTCGGCCTTCGCCTGCGAGGGACCCGCCACCGTCACCACGGCGCCGCGGCGGGCGAAGCCGGTGGCGATCGCCTCGCCGATGGCGCCGTAGCCGCCGGGGACGAGGACCCGCAGGCCGGAGACGTCGAAGAGCCGATCGAGCGCGTCCGGGTCGACCCGCGGCGTGAGGGAGGGCGCGGGGTGGTTCATGGGCGAGCCTCCGGCTCGGGGACGATGCCGGCCGCGCGATAGACGCTCTCCATCAGGCGAAGCGTCTCCAGATTGTAGAGCCGGTCTGTCTCGAAAGGCGTGTCCTCGCGCACGCCGCGCACGAAGGCGGCGGTGGCGGTGTCGAAGCATTCCTGGTAGCGCCCGAGGAGATCGACCGTGACGGCGTCCTCCTCGCGCCCGACGAGGAAGACGCGGTCGTAATCCATCACCACCGTCGCCTTCGTGCCGACGAGCTCGAGCCGATCGCCGTGGAGCTGCGGGTAGCCCGGCGCGACGAGGCAGCCGTCGGCGCTGGCGACGAGACCGCCCTCGCCTTCCATGAGGATCGTCGCGGTGTCCTCGCCGGGCAGCCCGTCCGCGAGGCGGTTCAGCCGCGCGGCGACGACGGTGAGCGGGCCGCACAGCAGGCGCAGCACGTCGAGGTGATGGATCATCGTCTCGAAGACGAGGTTGCGGTCGAACTCGCGCAGATAGGGCTGGCGGCGCAGCAGGAACGGCTCTTCGCCCTCGAGCGCGCACAGCCCCGAGCCGCGCACGCTCATGGTCGCGTGGCGCACGCGGCCGATGCGGCCCTCGTCGAGCCAGCGGCGGACCTGCATATAGTGCGGCCGGAACCTGTAATTTTCGTGCACCATGAAGCGCACGCGCTCGCCGACATGCGCGACCAGCGCCTCCGCCTCCGCCACCGTGCGCGTCATCGGCTTCTGCAGCACGACGTGCACGCCGTGATCCGCCGCCATGCGGGTGACGGGATCGTGCGCCGGCAGCGAGGCGGCGATGTCGACGGCGTCGAAGCCGCCCTCGGCGAACAGCGCGGCCGGGTCGTCGTAGACCCGCGCGACGCGGAACTCGTCGGCTCGCGCCTGCGCCCGGGCCCGGTCCGTGTCGCAGACGGCGACGATCGGCACGCCGGCATTCTCCCAGGCGCGCAGGTGGTAGACGCTGATCATGCCGCAGCCCACGAGCGCGGCAGCGCGCAGCTCAGCCATCGCCGCCTCCCGCCGCCCGGCCGTAGCCGTAGAACCAGACGCTGCCCGTGTCGGAGAGCGTCTTCAGCGAGTGCACGACGCCCGCCGGGATGCGGATGCGGTCGCCCGGCGCGGCCTCGAAGGTGTCGCAGCCGACGGCGACTTTCATGCGGCCGCGGGCGACCACGACGTACTCGTCGGTGTCGTGGACGAAGTCGTTCCATTCCTGGCCCGCGGGATCGCGGAAGACGCCGAATGTGAAGTCCTCCCGCGCCCAGTCGGCGCGCACGCGCGCTTCGTCCACCGGCTCGGCGTAGTGGGCACGGTCGATGCCCGAGATCATGGCGGACGTGCTCATCACGCAGCAGCCTCCGTGGGCTCGAGGAGCGAGCCGAGATAGGCGCGCGTCTGCGGCAGCGCGAGGAGGCTCGCCCAGTCCGGCGCCTGCGTCACCGCGCCCTTCTGCACGAAGACGAAGCGCTCGCAGATTTCTTCGAGGATCTCGAGGTGGAAGCGCTCGTTGGGGTGCACGCACAGGAAGACGAGCCGTCCTTCCGCACGCAGCTTGCGGAAGAAGTCGAGCATGAAGCCGATATAGCCGTCCTGCGTGTTGAATTGCGGCTCGTCGAAGAGGTGGACGATCGGGTAGTCCGCGCCCGCGCGGTCCATCAGGAAGGAGGGCTTCAGGCTCCTGAAGTGCCGCACCTGATAGGACTGGTGGTAGTGGATCGCCAGCCGGTCGCGCTCCTTGGGCCGCACCGCGTGGATGTCCTTGCCCATCACGCGGACGGTGCCGGAGGTGGGCGTGTTCGAGCCGGTGACGAGCTCGAAGAGCGTCGTCTTGCCCGAGCCGTTGGGGCCCATGAGCCCGACGATGGCGGGCTCGTCGAAGCGCAGGCTCGCAGCCAAGCGGAAGGTCGGCGTACGGTCGAGGAGGCCCTTGGTGTAGACCTTCTCCAGCGCGTCGACCTCGAGGATCGGTGTCGTCATCTCGCTCCCCTCCCCTCAGATTCCGATGAGCCGGCGGCGCAGATCCGCGTCGTCGCGCAAGGTGGCGGCCGGGCCCTCGTGGACGATACGGCCGCGATCCATCACGTAGACGCGGTCTGCGACGTCGAGCGCGGCGAGCGCGTTCTGCTCGACGACGAGCGCCGCGACGCCCTCCGCCTTGAGCCGGCGAATGGTGCGCATGACGTCCTGCACGATCTTGGGGGCGAGCCCCTGCGAGGGCTCGTCGAACAGGACGAGGCCCGGCGAGCCGAGCAGCGCGCGGGAGATCGACACCATCTGCATCTCGCCGCCCGACAGGTTCTCGCAATCGCGGCTCATCAGGTGCTCGAGCGCCGAGAAGATGCCGAAGGCGTCCGACAGGCTCCACGAGCGGAAGCGGGTCTTCTTCACGGCGATCTGCAGGTTGCGCTGCACCGTCAGCGTCGGGAACACCCGGCGGTCGTCGGGCACCCAGCCGATGCCGGCGCGGGCGATCTCGTGGGTCGAGGCGCCGGTGATCGCGCGCCCGTCGAAACGGATCTCGCCGGTGCGCGGGGGCGTGAGGCCCAGGATCGAGCGGATCAGCGTCGTCTTGCCCGCGCCGTTCGGGCCGAGCAGGGCGACGACCTCCCCCTCCTCGATGCGGATCGAGGGGCCGAACAGCACCTGCGTCTCGCCGTAGAAGCTCTGGATCGATGCGACGTCGAGCATCACGCCACCTCCGCCAGCGCCGAGCGCCGGACCCACTTGTTCGCCATCAGCTCGGAGGGCGTACCATGCGCGATCACCTGACCCCAGTGGATCACGGAGATCTCGTCGGCGAGCTCGAACAGGAAGCGCATGTCGTGCTCGATCATCACGATGGTGAAGCGCTCGCGCAGCCGCCGTACGAGCGCGGCGAGCGAGCGCGTCGCCTCCGCGCCCAGCCCCGAGGTCGGCTCGTCGAGGAAGAGGATCTTCGGGTCGGCGGCGAGCGCGACGCCGATCTCGAGCGCGCGCCGCTCGCCGTAGGAGAGGTCCTTCGCCTTCTGGAAGGCACGATGCCCGAGCCCGACGAGGGCCAGCACCTCGCGCGCCTCGTCCATCAGCGCCTTGTCGGCGAAGACGTCGGTGGCGACCCGCGTCTGCGCCGCGCGGAAGGCGGGCAGAGCCAGCATGACGTTCTCGACGACGACGCTCTCGTCAAAGAGCGTCATCAGCTGGAAGGAGCGGGCGATGCCCATCCGCGCGATCGCGTGGGGCGGACGCCCCGCGATGTCGCGGCCCTCGAAGCGGATCGCGCCGCGATCGGGCGCGAACCGGCCGGTGAGGATGTTGAAGGTCGTCGTCTTGCCGGCGCCGTTCGGGCCCATGATGCCCGACACCTTCCCCGCCTCGAAGGCGAGCGAGACGTCCTCCAGGACGACGCGGGAGCCGAAGCGCTTGTGGAGATGGACGGCCTCGAAGAGCGCCATGATCGTCACTCCGCAGGCTGGCCGGCGGCGCGGGCGCGGGGCGCCCTGAGCCGCTCGGAGAGGAGGTGGATCGCGCCGGCGAGACCCTCGGGGCGCAGCATGACGACGATCATGAACATCAGCCCGTACCAGAGCAGCCAGGTCTCGGTGAGCGAGCCGAGCACGTCGCGGGCGACGAAGTAGAGCGCGACGCCCAGCACCGGCCCCCAGAAGGAGACGAGCCCACCACCGATGAGCGTCATCATCACGATGAAGCCGGACTGGTGGAGGCTCATCACGTCGGGATAGGCGCTCTGCTGGGCCATGGAGAACAGCCCGCCCGCGAGGCCGGCGATCGCCGCGGAAAGCGCGAAAACCGCCCATTTCACGGCCCAGACGTGGATGCCGACGAAAGCGGCGCGAGTCTCGGACTGGCGCAGCGCCTGCAGCACGCGCCCGAACGGCGAGTGCACGAGCCGCCACAAGCCGATCGTCACGACGAGGAGCACGGCGACGACGAAATAGAACAGGCTCGTGTTGTCGGAGAGGTCGAAGGAGACGATGCCGAAGTCGGCGGGCGGGCGTGGGATGCCGAGCAGGCCGTCCTCGCCGCCGGTGACGCCGTGCGCCTTGATCGCCGTGAACCAGAACATCTGGCCGAAGGCGATCGTCATCAGCGCGTAGTAGATGCCCCGCCGGTGCGAGAGGAAGGCGCCGACGACCATGCCGGCGATGCAGGCCGCCGCGATCGCCGCGAGGAGCCCGCCCCAGAGACTCACGGCCACCTCCTGCTGGAAGAGCCCGAAGGCGTAGGCGCCGACCCCGAAATACGCGCCGTGCCCGAAGGAGTGCAGGCCGGCATAGCCGAACAGCAGGTTGAAGCCGAGCGCGTAGAGGATCCAGATCGCCACCTCGACGCCGATATACTGGTAGAGCCCCACCATCGGCAGCCAGAACGGCGCCGTGAGCAGCACCGCCGCGAACAGCACGATCTGCGGGGTGATTACGGCGCCGGGGCGCGCGGGGACGTCGGAGAGGGAAATCATCGCCTCACAGCTCCAGCTGGCTCTTGCGGCCGAACAGGCCGCGCGCACGCAGGCCGACGACGAGGACGAGGAGGATGTACATCGACATCATCGACCAGGCCGGCGCGTAGGCACCCGAGATGCCCACCGCGAGCCCGACTAGGATCGCCGAGACGACCGCGCCCCAGAACGAGCCGACGCCGCCCACGACGATGATGAGGAAGGCGGGGATGACGACGTCGATGCCGATATGCGGACGCAGCCCCCAGATCGGCGCCATCACGACGCCGGCGAGACCCGCGAGCCCGGCGCCGAGCGCGAAGACCAGCATGCGCAGGCGACCGATGTCGTAGCCCAGCGCACGCACCATCTCCGAATCGTGCGCGCCAGCCTTGATGACGGCGCCGTAGGGCGTGCGCTCGAGGAAGAGCCAGACGGCGAAGATCGCGAGGATGGCGAAGCCGGCGGCGAAGAGCTTGTACTTGGCGTAGATCAGCCCGAGCATGAACATCGGCCCGTTGATCACGGCCGGGACCTGCAGGAACTGCTCGCCCGAGCCCCAGGCGATGCGGATCGCCTCCTCGATGACGAGGGCCGCGCCGAAGGTGAGAAGCAGCCCGTAGAGCGGCGCCTTGCCGTAGGTGCGCCGTAGGCACAGCTCGAGCACGATGCCCGCGAGCGCCGCCACAGCGGGCCCTACCACCAACGCGAGCGCGTAGCGCGTCCCGAGCGGCAGCGTTCCCCACCAGGCGGCGAAGGCGGTGTCGCCCAGGATCGCCGGCGAGAGGATCGTCGCGGCGGCGTAGGCGCCGAGCGCGAAGAGCGAGCCGTGAGCGAGGTTGATCGTCTCCATGACGCCGACGATCAGCGTGAAGCCGAGCGCGATCATCGCGAAGAGCAGGCCCAGCGTCAGCCCGTTGAGGATGTGCGGCAGGAGCAACGTCATCGCAAAGCCCGGTACGAGTGAGCGAGAAGGGACGAGCGGCGGGGAGAGCCGCCGCTCGTCGAGGTGCCCGGGGGAGATCACCGGGTGGAGGGTCTCACACCTCGTAGGTCGGGGTCGCCTCGTAGGGCTCGAGCGTGCATTTCGCGGCCGCGTCGAGGTCCCTCACCGCATCCGGGTCGGACCAGGACAGGATCTCGAACATGTCGTCGGGATCCTGCGTGCCGACATTGGCGGTGGCGAGATAGATCGTCTGCTGCACCTGGTGGGTGTTGGGGTCGATATAAGCGTCGTGGTGCTGCATCCGCTCGGCGGCGGGCATGCGCAGGCCCTCCAGCTCCTTGATGACGGCGATGTTGTTCGTCGTCCCGGCGCGCTCGACCGCGCGGAGCAATTCGCGCGTGGCCATGTAGCCGTTGTAGAAGACGTTGCCCGGGACGCGCATCGACGTGTCCGGATACATCGCCTGGTACCGCTGCACGAAGTCGGCGACGCCGGGCAGGTCGAGCTTGTAGTACCAGGTGGTGCCGAAGACGCCGAAGAGGTTGTCGAGCGGCAGGCCGTAGACGTCCGGCCAGTCCTGCTGATTGTTGATCCAGGCGGGGCTGTCGCCCATGCCGAGCTGGGCGACCTGCTGGCGCAGAACCTTCTGGTCGTCGCCGCCGATCGCCGCGGCGACGACGTCTGGCTTGGCCTGCTGGATCGAGAGCAACGCCGCGGAGAAGTCGCGCGTGCCCTGCGGCACCAGGATCTCGTCCATGGCCTCGCCGCCGAACTCGGCGAGCAGCGCCTTCGTCGAGGCCGCCGTGTTGTGGCCCCAGACGTAGTCGTTCGTCAGCAGCATCCAGCGCTTGCCGCGGGCCTCGATGGCGGTCTTCACCGTGGCCTTGGCGAAGTTGGTGCCGTTGCCGTCCCACACGAACTTCACGCGGTGGCAGTTCTCGCCCGATTCCGTCGGCGAGGAGGAATTGGTGTTGAGGTAGATCGTGCCGTATTTCTGCGCGACCTGGCTGATCGCATTGGCGACGCCCGAGGAGACCGCACCGATCAGGAACCCGCATTCCTCGCGGGTGATCAGGCGCTCGGCGACGCGCGAGCCGGTGGCGGGCGTCGTCTCCGTGTCGAGATGCACCGTCTCGATGCGCCGGCCGAGCACGCCGCCGCGCTCGTTGGCCTCGGCGATCGCCATCATCATGCCGCGCCGGTCGGAGGCGCCCGAATTGGCGTATTGCCCGCTCGCGTCCGAGGTGATGCCGATCTTGATCGGCTTGTCGGTGGCCTGCGCGTAGACGCGGTTGTGTGTCCACGGGCCCATGAAGGCCGCGCCGGCCGCGCCGCCGGCGAGCAGTCCACGCCGCGAGATACCCGTCCTGATGTCCGTCATGGTGGCGTCCTCCCTACGAGGTCCGGGCTGCCCGTCCCCACGGGTCTCGCCCATTCGAGCTCGGCTTTCCGCGCTGGCGCGGCACCGCTTTGAATTTTCGTTCGAAGAGTGAAACTCAATTCTCTCGACCTCGCAAGCGTGAATTTTCTCGCATCGAACGATTTTTCAAATCCCCTGGACTTCACGGTGGGATCGCGGGAGAACGGATGACGCACGGGAGCGGGGGCGAGATGGACCGCAACGAGAGCTACGATTCCCTGCGCGCCCGGCTGAAGGCGCGCTACGACGATCTCTCGCCGCATCTGCAGCGGCTCGCGCGGCTCGCGCTCGACGACCCGAATTTCCTCGCGCTGCAGACCATCACGGCGATCGCGGCGCGGGCGTCCGTGCAGCCGTCCACCATCGTGCGTTTCGCCAAGGAATTCGGCTACGACGGGTTCTCGGGGATGCAGCAGGTGTTCAAGCTGCGCTTGATCGAGGGCGCGCCGGTCTATCGCGAGCGCGTCTTCGGCGAAGTCGCGCCGATCGAGGGCGACCGGCTCGCGCGCTGCGCCGACGCGCTCATCGCCTCGCTGGAGCGGCTGAAGGCCACGACCCCGCGCGAGCGGATCGCCCGCGCCGTCGAGATCCTGGCGCGGGCCGATTTCGTCTTCGTCGCGGGCCTTCGCCGCTCGCGGCCGGTCTCGGCCTATCTCGCCTACGGGCTCAGCCGGCTCGAGCGGCGCTGCGCCGTGCTCGATTTCGACGGCGGCATGGCCGGGCAGCAGGTGGCGAACATGCGCCAGGGCGACGTGCTGTGCGCCATCGCGTTCGCCGAATACTCCCCCGTCGTGGTGGACGCCGTGCGTGACGCGCACCTGCGCGACATTCCCGTCGTCGCCATCACCGACACGGATTCGAGCCCGCTCGCGCTGAACGCCAGCGTCCATTTCGTCGTCGACGACGACGCCCACGGCGCCTTCCGCCCGATCTCCGGCGCCATCGGCCTCGTCCAGACGCTGATCGAGGAGATCGCGGCGGGCGCGGCCTCCACCCTACCCGTGGTGCAGCCCGCAGCTGCGTCAGCGCCCCCCGACGTCGGCGGACGCGGACATGCAGACCAGACGGCCGAGCCCGGAGCACGGACCGGCGACCGCCGCCGTGTCGCCAGGCGCACGAGGGGGCGGGACGACGCCTGATCGTCTGGTTCGACCCACGACCCGCCGCGCCCCAACGGCGTTCGCGGCAGGCAGCGGATGCGTGATCGGGGTCAGGCCGCGCGTTGACCCGCGAGCGACGCGAGCTCGGCCTCGTCCGGGATCGCGCCCGTGTACCAGAGCCGTGCGGCGACGGCCGACATCGCCCGTCCGTCGTGGCCGATATGGGCGACCTCCACGAGGCGCCACGCGAGCGGCACGCCGAGCCGCTCTGCCTCGCGGCGCGCGACCTCGAGATAGTTGCGGGCGCGGGCGAAGCGGTGGGGGCCCTGCGCGAGGGCTTCCGGGTTCGAGGGAAGGTGCGGGTCGTCGGTGGCGATGTCGCCGGCACCGGCGAGGATCACGAGGGGCAGCGCGAAGAGGCGACGCAGGTCGCCCTCGTCGAGACCGATCCCGCCGAGCCCCTCGGGGAAAGCCTTGTCGAGCAGCGGCAACGTGTACCAGCCCGCGTTGGAGGCGATCATCTCGGCGAAAGGCACGTTCGGCTCGAGCCCGGCGAGGCGGTGCACGAACTGGCCGCCGGCGGAGTGGCCGAACAGCCGCGCCGTCGCGGCCGTCGTCACGCCCGCCTCGCGCAGGGCTGCGAAGATGCGCGCCAGGCTCGCGTAGCCCCATTGCGCCCGCGGCCGCACGCCGCCCTCGGCATCGAGCACGCGGCCGTTGTTGTAGCTCTCCGGCCCGGGATAGTGCTCGTCGGAGAAGGTGGGCGCCACGACGAGGAGACCGTGGCGATCGGCCGCCTCGATCCAGAAATCGCGATAATCGTCGCCGTTGCGCAGCATGCCGTGCTGCACGAAGACCGGCTCGCGCGCCGGATCGTAGCCGGCCGCACGGTAGCACTGGAGCATGATCGGCCCCTCGCGATACCCGGCCTCGTCGACGAAGGGGACGGCGTGGCGGCCGGGGCGCGCGAGGGCGTCGGCGAGAGCGGCGAGATCGGTCATGGGGCGGGTACTCCGACTGTGGTCGAGATCGCCGCCGGCGAGGCGCCGGGGGCGGTGTGCAGGTGGCAGGCCGCCTGCCGTCCGGCGGCGACGGGAGCGAGCGCGGGACGCGTCTCGCGGCAGACCGGCATCGCGTGGGGGCAGCGCGGATGGAAGGCGCAGCCCGGCGGCGGCGCCATCGGGGAGGGAATCTCGCCTGCGATCGGCGTGAAGCGGCGCTTGCGACGGCGCACGTCCGGGATCTCCGCGACGAGCGCCGCCGTGTAGGGGTGCTGGGGATCGGAGAACAGGGCCTGCGCCGGCCCCTCCTCCACGATCCGGCCGAGATACATGATCGCGACGCGGTCGCAGATGTGCCGTACGAGGCCGAGATCGTGCGAGATGAACAGGTAGGTGAGCCCGCGCGTCTCGCGCAGATCCATGAACAGGTTCACCACCTGCGCCTGGACCGACACGTCCAGGGCGGCGACCGGCTCGTCGCAGACGAGGAAGCGCGGGTCGACGGCGAGCGCCCGCGCGATGCCGATGCGCTGGCGCTGCCCGCCCGAGAACTCGTGCGGGTAGCGGCTCGCGTAGGAGGCGTCGAGCCCGACCTCCGCGAGGGCGGCCTCGACCCGCTCCGCGATCTCGCCCCGGGGCGCGAGGCGGTGGACGCCGAGCGCCTCCCCGACGATCTGGCGTACCGTCCGGCGCGGATTGAGCGAGGCATAGGGATCCTGGAAGACGAGCTGGACCTCCAGCGTGTAGGCGAGACGCTCGGCCTTCGTGAGCTCCCGCACCGGTTTCCCGCGATAGACCACCTCGCCGCTCGTGGGCGGGTGGAGGCCGGCGAGCGCACGCCCCAGCGTCGACTTCCCGCACCCGCTCTCGCCGACGAGGCCGACGACCTCGCCCGGCGCGACGGCGAGGTCGACGTCCTCGACCGCGTGGACGGTGCGCCGATCCACGGGTCGCCCGGCGAGCGCGAGGAGGCGCATGGCGATGTCGGGCTTGCGCGAGAAGCGCTTGACGAGGCTCCTCGCCTCGAGGATCGGCGTCATGCGGCGTCTCGCTCGGGCATGGGATTGTGGCAGCGCCAGCCGCGGCCCGGCACGGGGCCGACGAGCGGCGGGTCGATCTCGGCGCAGACCGGCAGGACATTGCCGCAGCGCGTGCGGAAGGGGCACCCCGTCGGCCGCGCCGAGAGCGGCGGCGCGGCGCCGTCGATCTGATGCAGCCGCGTGCCCGGCGCGTTGACGGAAGGCACCGATCCGAGCAGTCCCGCCGTGTACGGGTGGCGGGGCGCGTCGAGCACCGCGTCGGCGCTTCCCGTCTCGACGATGCGGCCGGAATACATGACGCAGATCCGGTCCGCGAGCTCGGCGACGACGCCGAGGTCGTGGGTGATCCACAACAGCGCGGTGCCGCTCGCCTCGCACAGCGTCTGCATCTCGTGGAGGATCTGGCCCTGGATCGTCACGTCGAGCGCCGTCGTGGGCTCGTCGGCGATGATCAGGTCCGGCTCGTTGAGCATCGCGGTGGCGATGGCCACGCGCTGGCGCATGCCGCCGGAGAACTCGTGCGGGTATTGCCGCAGGCGCTCGGCCGCGGAGGCGATGCCCACCTGGCCGAGCGCTTCCACGGCGCGGGCGCGCGCGGCACGCTCGCCGACGCCGTGATGCTCCGTCACCGCCTCGATCATCTGCTCGCCGATGGTCAGGACCGGGTTGAGGGTCATCAGCGGGTCCTGGAAGATCATCGCGATGCGGTCGCCGCGGATCGCGCGCATCTCGCTCTCGGGGAGCGAGAGGAGGTCGCGGCCCTCGAACAGCACCTCGCCGGCGACGATCTCGCCGGGCGGATCGACCAGCCGCATCAGCGAGAAGCCGGTGACGGACTTGCCGGAGCCGGATTCGCCCACGAGGCCGACGACCTCGCCTCGCGCGATCGAGAGATCGACGCCGTCGACGGCAGGGTAGGCGCCCGCGAGCGTGTGGAAGACGGTACGCAGCCCGCGGACCTCGAGGAGCGGCCGGGACGGGTCGGCGGGGAGCGGTGTCATCAGCGGCGCCTCGGGTCGATGCTCTCGCGCAGGCGATCGCCGACGAGGTTGATGGAGAAGACGAGCACCACGAGCGCGAGGCCGGGGAAGAAGCTGATCCAGTACTCGCCGCTGAGCAGGTACTCGAAGCCGCTCGCGATGAGCAGGCCGAGCGACGGCTCCGTGATCGGCACGCCGACGCCGAGGAAGGAGAGCGTCGATTCGAGCATGATGGCGGAGGCGACCTGAACCGTGGCGACGACGAGGATCGGCGCGAGCGCGTTCGGCAGGAGGTGGACGAGCATGATCCGCCAGCCCGGAATGGCGAAGTTGCGCGCCGCCTCGACGTATTCCTTGCGCGTCTCCACGAGGACACTGCCACGCATGATCCGGGCGTATTGCGCCCATTGCACGATGACGATGGCGAGGATCACCTTGTCGACCCCTCGCCCGATGGCGGAGAGCAGGATCAGCGCGACGAGGATCGTGGGGAAGCCGAGGATGAAGTCGACGACGCGCATGATCGCGGTCTCGACGAGCCCGCCGACATAGGCGGCCAGGAGCCCCATCAACGTGCCGATCGTCGCGGCGGCGGCGGTCGCGGAGAGGCCGACGACGAGGCTGATGCGCAGGCCGTAGAGGATCGCGCTCAGCATGTCGCGCCCCTGCGAGTCCGTGCCGAGCCAGTAGACCGCGCCGTCCATGCTCTGCGCGCCGGGCGCGAGGCGGTTGTCGAAGATGCTCAGGGCGGCGAGGTCGTAGGGGTCCTGCGGCGCGAGGAACGGCGCGAACAGGGCCGCGGCGACGAGGATCGCGAGCATGATCGCCGCGCCGCGCGCCGTCGGCCGGCTGCGCAGGCGCGCCAGGATGCGCGCCCGGTTCGGCGTTTGCCCGATCGCCGGCGCCAGAGCGACGGGCTCGCGGGAGGAGGTGTCGACGCGCTCGCTCACGACGCCCCCTTCTCGAGCTCGACCCGCGGATCGAGCACCGCATAGGCGAGATCGACGAGCAGGTTGACGGACACGAAGATGAAGGTCGCGATCATGACGTAGGCGACCACGACCGGCCGATCGAGCTGGTAGACGCTGTCGATCAGGAGCTTGCCCATTCCGGGCCACGCGAACACGGTCTCGGTGATGGTGGAATAGGCGATCAGGCTGCCGAACTCGACGCCGATCACCGTGACGACGGGGACGAGGATGTTGCGCAGGATGTGCCGGCGCACGATGCGCCCGCGCCGCACGCCCTTCGCTCGGGCGTACTTGACGTAGTCCTGCAGCCGCGCCTCGGCCGTGCCGGAGGCCGCGAGCCGCAGGACGAGGGCGAGGTTGGGCAAGGCGAGGTTGATCGCCGGAAGGATGAGGTGCGACCAGCCGTCGGCGGTGAGGAAGCTCACCTCGATGCCGAGCAGGCTCACCGTGTCCCCGCGCCCGGCGGCCGGCGCCCAGTTGAGGAACACGGCGAAGACGAAGATGAGCATCATTCCCTGCCAGAAGGCCGGCAGCGAATAGCCGAAGATCGAGCCCGTCATGATCGTGCGCGCCGTGCGCGTCTCCGGCGCGAGCCCGGCGATCATGCCGAGCGGCAGGCCGATGGAGACCGCGATGACGAGGGAGAGGACGACGAGCTCCAGCGTCGCCGGCAGGCGCTGGAGGATCAGCTCCACCGCCGGGACGCCGTGGACGAAGGACGTGCCGAGATCGCCCTGGGCGAGGTTTCCGAGGAAGACGAGGTATTGGCGCCAGATCGGCAGGTCGAGGCCGAGCCTGCGGATCATCACCTCGCGCTCGGCCGCGCTCGTGTCCGGGCTGACGAGCAGCTCCACGGGATCGCCGATGGCGTACACGGCGAAGAAGACCACGATCGAGACCGCGAGCAGGACGAAGACGCTCTGGATCGCGCGGCGGAGGATGAACAGCGTCACGGGCTCGTGTCCTCGGACGGATGGGGACGCCGGGCCCGCGTCGGAGCGGGCCCGGCGGGACGATCACTCGTCGGAGGTGATGGCGGTCGCCAGCGTGTACTGGTCGGCGCGGCCCTGGTAGTCGAGGCCGGAGCGGAAGGCCCAGATCGTGCTCTCGTAATGGAGCGGGATGTAGGGCATCTGCTCGAGCACCCGCGCCCCGGCCTGCTGCAGCAGCGCCTCGCGCTCGGCGTCGTCCATCGTGGCGATGGCCTCGCGCAGGACGACATCGAACTCCGGATCCGACCAGCCGCCGTAATTGCTGCCGCCGAGGCCGGCGACGTCGTCGGTCGTCGGCACCCATTGGCGCAGGAACGAGCTCGCCTCGCCCGTATCCGAGCCCCAGCCGCCCATGGAGAGGCTGAACTCGCGCCCCGAGCGGCGCGAGAAGAAGATCGAGCGCGTCATCGCGTCGAGCTCGGTCTCGATGCCGATGCGGGTGAAGAACTGCGCCACCGCCTGCGCCACCTGCGCGTCGTTGATGTAGCGATCGTTGGTGGCGTGGAAGGTCACGGAGAAGCCGTCGGGATAGCCGGCCTCCGCGAGGAGCTCGCGGGCGCGCTCGGGGTCGTATTCGAGCGCCGGTGCGTCGGCGATGGTGCCGAACATGCCCGCGGGCAGGAACTGGTTCGCCGGCGCGGCCGCGTCGTCCATGATGCGCTCGACGATCGCCTCGCGATCGATCGCCATCGACATGGCGCGGCGCACGCGCACGTCCTGGAAGGGATTCGAGCCGTCGGGCGCGTCGACGAAGGGGCTGTCGTCGCGCATGTCGAGCTGGAGGTAGATCACCCGCGAGGACGGCGTGATGACGTACTCGTAGTCATCGGAGCCCTCGATGCGCGAGAGATCGCGCGCCGCCGGGTTCTCGATGACGTCGTAATCGCCAGAGAGCAGGCCGGCGAGCCGCGGGCCGGCGTTGGGCACGGGCTTGAAGCTCACGCGCTCCCATTCCGGCGTCTCGCCGAAATAGCGCTCGTTGCGCACGAGATCGATGCCCGAGCCCTTGACGTAGCTCTCGATGGCGTAGGGCCCGGTGCCGACTGCGACGCTGCCGTCGTTGAAGTCGTTCACCGTGGGCCACGCGCCGGTGACGCCGCACGCGCTCTCGGGATCGAAGCTGATCTCGCCGTGCTCGACGATCTCGTCGGAGATGATCGCGATCTGCGCGAGCCGGATCGGGAGGAGCGGATCGGGCTCGTTCGTCTCGAAGACGAGGGTGTGGTCGTCCGGCGTCTCGATCGACGCCATGTTCTTGATGGCCTCGTCGAAGGAGCCGGAGACCGCCGTCTCGTTGTTGAGGACGCGGCAATAGGAGAAGATCACGTCCTCGGCCGTGAACGGCGTGCCGTCGCTGAACACGACGTCGTCGCGCAGCTCGAAGCGCCAGGTGGTCGGCCCCTCGTTGGTCCAGCGCGTGGCGAGGTTCGGCTGGACCTTCTGCTGGGCGTCCGTGGTCAGCAGCGCGTCGAAGACGTGCATCGTCAGCGCATTGTTGGACGACAGGTCGTGATAGTGCGGATCGACCGCCGTCGGCTCCGACGACAGGGCGATGGTGAGGTCCTCGGCCGAGGCGGTCCCGGCCAGGAGCGTGAACGCGAGCGCGCCGAGAAGGCGGCCGCGGCGCATGTGTGGGGTCATCGAGAGTTTCCCTCCGGTTGTCGTTGTCGATCGTCTCGTGTCACCACTCGTCCTCCGGGCGCGAGCCGCCCGGCTCGCCCTCCTCGAAGAGGAACGGGTAGATCTGCTCCGTCAGGCGCGCCGCGTCCGCGGCGGTCTGGGTGCGCAGGGTCAGGACGGCGGCCAGCGCCTCGATCGCCGCCACGATGCCGACGCTGGAGGCGAAGAGCACGGGATGGCTCGCCCCGCCGAAGAGCACGGCGCGGCAGAACGGGACGATGGGCGAGCTCGGCGCGTCGGTGATCCCGACGACGGGCACGTCCCGCTCGTTCAGCGAGCGCGTGAGCCGCACCGTCGTCGCGGAATAGCGCGGCAGCGTGATGACGATGGCCGCGTCCTGCGGCTCGAGCCGCATCGCGCGCGGCACCATGCGCGCGGGGCCGCCGAAGCCGGTCAGCACCACCTGGGCCGGCGCGAACTGCGCCAGATGCTCCGCCGTGAATTGCGCGAGCGCGGCCGAGATGCCGAGGCCGACGATCGCCACCGTCCGCGCGCGCGCCACGACGTCCGCGGCGAGCGCGCAGGCCTCGGAGTTCAGGAGATCCCGCGCGAAGGCGAGGTTCGCCTCCGCGGAGGCGTAGCCGTCCGCGAACACGGCGGCCGGATCGGCGCCCCCTCCCTTGCGCTCCCTGAGCTTCTCGACGGGGGCGATGGTGCGCCGGAACGCGTCGAGCGAGCGGGTGCGGAACTCGGCATAGCCGTTGAGCCCGAGCGTCTTCACGAAGCGGTTGACGGTGGCGATGGACACGCCCGACGCCTCCGCCAGCTCCTCGATCCCCATCGTCGCGGCCAGCATCGGATTGGCGAGGATCCAGTCCGCCAGCCGTCCCTGCGAGGCGGTCATGGCCGCGCGGTGCTGCAGGATCAGGGACAGGACGGGCGAGAGGGAGGACATGCGTCACGGGGTTCCGATCTGAAAATCATTGTTTCCAGTCTCGGCTATCTTGCAAGAAATTTTTTCATCATCGGGCGAACGTCGCGCATGCCCGCCGGGCGCTCCGCGCGCGGCACGAGCCTCGTCGCAATGGCATGTCTCGACGAGATCGGCGTCGGCTAGCGCAGCGACAGCCCGCCGTCGACGCGCAGGATCTGGCCCGTGACGTGGCGGGCCTCTCGCGAGAGCAGGAAGACGATCGCCGCGGCGACGTCGTCGGGCTCGGCGATGCGGCCCATCGGCGTCGCCCGCGCGGCGGCGTCCCAGGCGCCCTCCTGCAGGGCGGAATGGCCGCCGACCTTGCGGGTGAAGCCCGGCGCGACGCAGTTCACCGTCGTCCCCGTCGGCGCGAGCTGGAAGGCGAGCGAGCGGGCCAGCGCCTCGAGCGCGCCCTTGCCGGCGGCGGTCGTGGGAAACAGCGTGTCGTTCACGCCGAACGCGTGCGCGACGAAGGAGCTCACCGCGACCACCCTCCCCCAGGGCGAGCCAGCGAGGTCGTCGAGCGCCGCGGTGACCAGCGACGCGAAGGGCAGCGCGTTGACGGCCACGGCCTCGGCGACGTCGCCCGCGGCGAAGTCTCCGAACACGCTCTTCTTCGCGCGCCCGGCGTTGGAGACGATCTGGTCGACACGCCCGAAGCGTGCCCGCGCCCGCGCCACGATCTCCGCGCACGCTCCCGTCTCGGTCAAGTCGGCGAGGACCGTCTCGACGGCCGCACCGGCATCGCGCGCCTCGGCGGCGACGTTCGCGAGCCCGTCCGCGTTGGCGCGCGTGTTGAGGACGAGCGCGACGCCCGGCCCGGCGAGCCGCCGCGCGGTCGCCGCACCGATCCCGCTCGCGGCCCCGGTGACGACGACGACCCGCTCGGGCGCCTCGTCCGCCCCTCGCCTCTCCTGGCTCATGATCCCTCGCCCGTCGCTTCGACGACGCGAGGATAGGCGCGGACGTGCCGTTGCGGCAAACACCGGAACGGCAATGGCCTGGGCGCGCTGGCGCGCCGCGCGCATGAACGCTAGCGTCATCGTCCGGAGCACGGGGCGCGAGCATGGGGATCGGTACGGCGCGAGCGAGGGCGGCCGGGATGGACGCGGACGTCGTGGTCGTCGGCTCCGGCATGGTCGGGGTCGGCGTGGCCGTCGCGCTCGCAGAGCGCGGCCTCGACGTCGCGGTCGTCGATCCCGGCGATCCGCGGGCGCGCGCCTCGTTCGGCAATGCGGGCGTGCTGGGCCGCGGCTCGATCTTCCCGCTGGCGTCGCCCGGGGTGCTGCGCAAGCTCCCCGCCTACGCGCTGGGGCGCGACCCGTCCGTACGCGTGCGGCTGCGCGCGCTCCCGTCGTGCGCGCGCTGGCTCGCGGGCTTCGTGCGCGCCGCCAACGAGCGCCGCTGGCGACGCAGCGCCGCCGCGCTCGCGCCCTTCGTCGCGCTCGCGCCCTCGATGCACGAGGCGCTCGCGGCGCGCAGCGGAGCGGGACAAATGATCTCCCGTAGCGGCTACCTGCGGCTCTATCGCGACGCGTCCGCGCCGGCGGCGGCGAAGACGGAACGCGCGGTACTGGCGGAGCACGGGATCGCGGCGGAGGCCCTCGACGCGGCGGACCTGCGCGCGCTCGAGCCGCATCTCTCGCCGCTTTTCGTCGCCGGGCTGCTCTTTCCCCAATCCGCCTCCGTCGACACCCCCGGCGCCCTGCTCGCCAGCTATGCCGCCCATGCCGAGGGGATCGGCGTGCGGTTCGTCGCGAGCGTGGCGCGCGCCGTCCGCCAGGAGGAGGACGGCGTCGTCGTGGAGATCGAGGGCGGACGCCTGCGCGCCGGGCGGGCGGTGATCGCCGCGGGCGTGCGCTCGGGGCCGTTCGCCGCCGCGCTGGGATGCGCGGTCCCCCTCGTGGCGGAGCGGGGCTACCACCGCACGCTCTCCCTCGCCGGCAACGCCGTCCTCGGCAGGCCGGCACACGACGCGGCGGGCGGCTACGTCATGTCGCCCATGGACGGTGGCGTGCGCATCCACAGCGGCGTCGAGCTCGCGCGCCCCGACGACCCGCCGAACCACGACCAGATCGATCTCGCCACCGCCGAGGCCCGGCGCAGCCTGCCGCTGGCAGGCGAGGCGGGCGAGACCTGGATGGGCAGCCGTCCTTCGACGCCGGACGGCCTGCCGGTGATCGGCTTCGCGCCGCGCGCGCATCGCGTCGTCCTCGCCTTCGGGCACGGTCACATCGGCTTCGCCACCGGCCCGCTCACCGGGCGCCTCGTCGCCGAGCTGCTCGCCGGCGAGACGCCGAGCGTGCCGCTCGCGCCCTTCGCGCCCGATCGGTTCCGATCGTGGCGCGGTGCCGGGTAGCCGACCGATGCGAAGGCGTATGCGGCCGATCCGTGTTGACTTTGCGGAAGCCCGCGGAGGACACTTTCGCTTCCGCGGCCGAAGAATGCCGCCAGAGGGGAGAAGAGCATGTCCATCAGGTCCGGGATCGTCGGCGCGACGACCCTCGCGCTCGTCGGCCTCGCGCCGTTCGCGGCGCTGTCCCAGGAGATCACGGTCGCGATCGGGTCGGAGCCCTCCACGCTCGATCCGCATCTGCGCGACGACGGCGGCGAGCGGCAGGTCAACGACAACATCTACGAGACCCTGATGGCGCGCACGCCCGAGGGCGAGCTCGTGCCGAGCCTCGCGGCCGCGCCGCCGACGCAGATCGACGACCTCACCTGGGAGTTCGACCTGCGCGAGGGCGTGCGGTTCCACGACGGCGAGCCGCTGACCGCGCAGGCCGTCGTCGAGAGCGTGGAACGCGTGATCGACCCGGCCAACAATTCCGAGCAGATGGCGTATTTCGGCACGATCGCCGGCGCCGAGGCGGTGGACGAGGACACGGTGCGCATCCTCACCTCCGGCCCGGACCCGGTCCTGCCCTCGCGCATGTACTGGCTCAAGATCGCCTCGCCCGCGCTCATGGGGAGCGAGGCGATCGGCTCCGAGCCGGTGGGCACCGGTCCCTACCGCTTCGTGTCCTGGTCGCGCGGCAACGACATCGTGCTCGAGGCCAACCCCGATTACTGGGACGGCGAGCCCGACGTGAAGCGCGTGACCTATCGCTTCGTCGGCGAGGCGGGCACGCGCCTGTCTGGCCTGATGGCGGGCGAGTTCGACGTCGTCACGAACCTCCTGCCCGAGTTCACGGGGACCGCGCCGAAATCCGCCTCCGTGCCCGGCCTCGAGACGTCCGTCCTGATCCTCGGCACCGACAACGAGGCGACGGCGGACCCGCGCGTGCGCGAGGCGCTCAACCTCGCCATCGACCGCGAGGCGATGGCGCAGAGCCTGTTCCAGGGCTACGCCGAAGTGGCGCGTGGGCACCACGTCAACCCGCGCGCCTTCGGGCACGTCGCCGACCTCGAGCCCTACGCCTACGACCCGGAGCGCGCCCGGGCGCTCGTCGAGGAGGCCGACGCCGTCGGGCGCACGGTCGTGCTCGTCGGCGAATCCGGTCGCTGGCTCAAGAGCCGCGAGCAGATCGAGGCGGTGGCCGCCTATTGGGCCGAGATCGGGCTTTCGCCCGAGATCCGCGTGCAGGAATTCTCGCAATACCTCGATTCGCTCATGGGCGACGGCCCGCGGCCGGACGCGATCTTCGTGGCGAACTCCAACGAGCTCCTCGACGCCGACCGCGAGGCGTCCTTCATCTACCACATGGACGGCGCGGCGGCCTCGAACTCCGACGCCGAGATGGCCGCCTGGATCGACGAGGCGCGGGTGACGACCGACGTCGCCGCGCGCGAGGCGCTCTACGAGCGGATCTTCCGCAAGGGCCGCGACCTGCACTACACCGTGCCGCTGTTCAACCTGCAGGACATTTACGGCCTGTCGGAGCGCATCGACTGGCAGCCGCGCATCGACGCCAAGCTGATGATCGACGAGATGTCGGTCGAGTGAGCGGCCGGTCGAGGCGGAGGTCGCCGTGGGTGGCTACGTTCTGAGGCGCCTGTGGCACGGCTTCCTCGTCGTCTTCGGCGTCACGGCGATCGTCTTCGTCGTGACGCGCCTGTTCGGCGATCCGGTGGCGCTGATGCTGCCGCTCTCCGCGAGCGCGGAGCAGCGCGCCGCCTTCGCCGCCGAGATCGGGCTCGACCGGCCGCTCGTCGTCCAGTTCGCCTGGTTCGCCCGCGACGTGCTCACGCTCGATTTCGGCATGAGCCTGTGGCAGCGCCGCCCGGCGATGGAGGTCGTCTTCGAGCGGCTGCCCGCGACGCTGCTGCTGATCGGGGCCGCGCTGGGAACCGCGATGCTCCTGGCGATCCCGCTCGGCATCGCGGCGGCGCTGCGGCCCGGCGGTCTCGTCGACCGGCTCGTCGTGACCCTCGGGCTCGTCGGCCTGTCCATGCCGCAATTCTGGCTGGGGCTCCTGCTCATCCTCGTCTTCGCCGTCAACCTGCGCATCCTGCCGACGTCGGGCAGCGGCACGCCGGCCCACCTCGTCCTGCCGGCGCTGACGCTGGCGCTGACGCCGCTCGCGCGGCTGACCATCATGCTGCGCTCGGCGCTGATCGAGGAGCTCGCCAAGCCCTACGTGAAGACGGCGCGCGCCAAGGGCCTCTCCGCCGGCCGCGTCTTCGGGGTGCATGCGCTGCGCAACGTCCTCGTCGGCTTCCTCACCCTGGCCGGATGGGAGCTGATCGTGATCCTCGCCGGCTACACCGTGGTGGTGGAGACGGTGTTCGCCTGGCCGGGCCTCGGCCTCACCGCGCTGCAGGCGATCCAGCGCGGCGACCTGTTCCTGATGCAGGCCATCGTCTTCACCATCGCCATCCTCATCGTCGTCATCAACATCGCGCTCGACGTGGCCTTCAAGCTCGTCGACCCGCGCATCTCCCTCGAGTGACGCGATGAGCGACGCCGCACCCGGGCGCGCCCGCCGCGGCGCCGCGATCCTCGCCCTCGCCGCCGAGCTGGCGCGCGACCGGCTGGCGCTCGCGGGCCTCCTCGGGCTCGTCCTCGTCGTCGTCGCGGCGATCTTCGCGCCGCTTCTCGCGCCCTACGATCCCGCCGCGCAGACCGTGCTCGCGCGCTTGCGCCCGCCGGCCTGGCTCGCGGGCGGGGACTGGTCGCACCCGCTGGGCACGGATCATCTCGGGCGCGACGTGCTCTCGCGGGTGATCCACGGCGCGCGGGCGACGATGCTGATCGGCGTCGGCGTCGTCGCGCTCGCCGGCACCTTCGGCGTCGCGGTGGGGCTCCTCGCCGGCTATGTCGGCGGGCGCGTGGACGGCGTGCTGATGCGCGTCGTCGACGTGCAGATCTCGTTTCCCGGCATTCTGCTCATCCTCCTCATCGTCTCGGTGCTCGGCCCCAGCACGACGACGATCGTCGTCGTGCTCGCCGCGACGAACTGGATGGTGTTCGCGCGGGTCACCCGCGGCGCCGTGCTCTCGGCGCGGCGATCGGGCTATGTCGAGGCCGCGCAGATCGCGGGCTGCCGGGACGGGCGGGTGATCGTGCGCCACATCCTGCCCAACCTCGTCTCGCCGCTCTCGACGCTGGCGATCCTCGAATTCACCAACGTCGTCCTGGCGGAGGCGGCGATCTCCTTCCTCGGGCTGGGCGTGCAGCCGCCCGCCACGAGCTGGGGCCTCGACGTCGCGAGCGGGCGCGACTACGTCTTCGTCGCGTGGTGGCTCGTGACGTTCCCGGGCCTCGCCATCATGGCGACGGTGCTGTGCGCGAACCTGCTGGCGAGCTGGCTGCGCGTGACCGCCGATCCGCAGGAGCGCGAGAAGCGCTTCGCCCGCGCCCTCGCCGCTCGACGCGGTCGCGCGCGCGCATCGCGCGAGGGAGAGCGGACGCCGTGACCGCCGCGCTCTCCCCGGTCGAGCCGCCCCTGCTCGAGATCGACGCCCTGAGCGTGACCTTCGACACGCGCGCGGGACCGGTCGAGGCGCTGCGCTCGGTCAGCCTCGTGGTCGAAGCCGGCGAGACGCTGGGACTCGTCGGCGAATCGGGCTGCGGCAAGAGCGTCACGGCGCAAGCCGTAATGGGGCTCGTCGACGTTCCGGGGCGGATCTCCGGCGGCGACGTGCGCTGGCGCGGCCGCAGCCTCGTCGATCCGCGCAACGCCCGCTTCGCGCGCTCGCTGCGTGGGCGCGAGATCGGCATGGTGTTCCAGGACCCGATGACCTCGCTCAACCCCCTGATGCCCATCGGCGCGCAGATCGGGGAGGTGCTGACGCGCCACCTCGGGCTCACGAAAGCGCAAGCGCGGGCGCGCGCGGTGGACCTCCTCGCCGCCGTGGGCATCGGCGCGCCGCGCACGCGCGTCGATCTCCATCCCCACGAGATGTCGGGGGGCATGCGCCAGCGCGTGATGATCGCGATGGCGATCGCCTGCGAGCCGGCGCTCGTCCTCGCCGACGAGCCGACGACGGCGCTCGACGTCACCGTCCAGGCGCAGATCCTCGACCTCTTGGCCGACCTGCAGCAGCGGCTGGGCATCGCCATCGTGCTGGTCAGCCACGATCTCGGCGTCGTCGCCGGCCTGTGCCATCGCGTGGCGGTGATGTATGCAGGCCAGGTGGTCGAGAGCGCCGGGGTCGAGGACCTGTTCGCGCGCCCCGCCCACCCCTACACGCAGGGCCTGCTGCGCTCCGCGCCGCGCCTCGACGACGCGCCCGAGCGGCTCGTGGGGATCGAGGGTGCGCCGCCGAGCCTCCTCGATCCGCCGCAAGGTTGCGGGTTCCTGGCGCGCTGCCCGATCGGGGACGCCGCCTGCGCCGTGCCGCCGCCCGCCCGTCCGGTGGGGCCGGGGCGGCTCGCCGCCTGCGTGAGACCCTTCACCCCGGCGTGGGGCGACGACCGATCCGTCATCGACGAACGAGCGGAGGCGCGCCGATGAGCGTCCCGCCGCCCGACTCGACCGACGACCCGCTGCTCGCCGTTCGCGACCTCGCGGTGCGCTATCCGCTGCCCGGCGGCTTCTGGCGCCGTCGCAGCTTCGAGGCGCTCGACGGGGTCGGCTTCGAGATCGCCCGGGGCGAGACGCTCGGCCTGGTGGGCGAATCGGGATCGGGCAAGACCACCATCGGCCGCGCGGTGCTGCGGCGGGTCGAGGCGCATCGCGGGGAGATCCTGTTTCGCGGCCGCGACGTCACGCGGCTGCGGGGCGAGGCGCTGCGGCGCCTGCGGGCGGACGTGCAGGTCGTGCTGCAGGACCCCTACTCGAGCCTCAACCCGCGCATGCGCGTCCTCGACATCGTGGCCGAGCCGCTCGTCGTGCACGGGCGCGCGGCGAGCCGGGAGGACGCGCGGGCGCGGGTGACCGAGCTGCTCGATCTCGTCGGGCTGCCGAAGGACGCCGTCGACCGCTTCCCCCACGCCTTCTCCGGCGGGCAGCGCCAGCGCATCGGCATCGCGCGCGCGATCGCGCTCGAGCCGGCGCTGATCGTCGCCGACGAGCCGGTCTCCGCCCTCGACGTCTCCGTCCAGGCGCAGGTGGTCAACCTGCTGCAGGATCTGCAGGCGCGGCTCGGCGCGAGCTACCTGTTCATCTCCCACGATCTCGCGGTGGTGCGCCATATCGCCCACCGCGTCGCCATCCTCTACGGCGGGCGGATCGTCGAGATCGGCCCGCGCGACGCGATCTTCGAGAACCCGCGCCACCCCTACACCCAGGCGCTGCTCTCGGCGGTGCCGATCGCCGATCCGGTTCGGCAGCGCGCGCGGCGCCGGCTGGTCCATGCGGGCGAGCCGCCGGACCTCGCAGCGCCGCCGCCGGGCTGCCGCTACCAGGCCCGCTGCCCCCTCGCCGACGCCCGCTGCCGCGAGGTGTCGCCGCCGCTCGCGGCGCTCGCGCAGGACCACGCGGTGGCGTGCTGGAAGCCGCTGTGACGTCGGTCAGCCGCGCTCGAGGGTCAATCGATGAAGCCCATGAGACGCGGCAGGCCGAGGCTGAGCAGCGGGAACGCGCTGAGCGCCACGAGCGCGATCGTGAGGGCGAGCCAGGGCATGAAGGCGCGCCGCGCCACGGCGACGAAGGGGCGCCCGGCCACAATCGCCGCCACGAACAGCGTCGCGCCGAAGGGCGGCGTGATCAGGCCGATGGCGCAGTTGAAGACGATGATCACGGCCATCTGGTGCGGATCGATGCCGAAGGCGCCCGCGAGCGTCACGAGCACCGAGCCGAGCAGCAGGATCAGCGCGATGCCCTCGACGAACATGCCCAGCAGCATGAGCACGACGTTGACGGCGACGAGGAAGGCGAGCTTCGTCGTCAAGACGCTTCCCAGCCAGGCGGCGAGCCGGTCGATGTCTCCGCTCGTCGCCGCGAGCCAGTTGAGGATGTTCGCCGTCGCGACGAGGAGCAGGAGGCCGGCCGAGAACGTCGCCGCGCGCACGAGGATCGCCGGCAGCATGCGCGGCTTGAGCTCGCGATGGACGAGCATGCCGATCGCGAGCGCATAGACGACGGCGGCGCCCGCCGCCTCCGTCGGCGTCATGACGCCGCCGATGATGCCACCCAGGATCAGCACGGCCATGCCCATGGCCGGCAGCGCCGCGACGAACGTCGTGCCGACTCGCGACGCGGAGAACGGCTCCACCGCCGCCGCGAGCTCCGGCTTGCCGAGCGCGTGCCGATAGGCGACGAGCATGAGGAGGGCGCAGGCGAGGAGCCCAGGCAGCACGCCGGCGAGGAAGAGCGCGCCCACGGACAGGTTGTTCTGCACCGCGATGACGACGAGCATCAGGCTCGGCGGGATGATCTGCGCCAGCGTGGCGGAGCCCGCGATCAGCGCGGCGGCGAAGTCGATGTCGTAATTGCGCTTGCGCAGCTCCGCCTGCAGCACCGTCGTGACCGCGGCGGCGTCCGCGCTGCCCGAGCCCGACATGGCCGCGAGCGCCGTCGAGGCGACGACGGCCACCATCAGCAAGCCGCCGCGCACCCATCCGACGAGCGCGCTCGCGAAGTCGACGATCCGCCGCGACAGCCCGCCGGCCTCCATCAGCAGCCCCGACAGGACGAAGAACGGGATCGCGAGCAGCGTGAAATTGTTGAGCCCCGTGTAGAAGCGGTGGGCCACCACGACGATCGGGACGTCGACGGCGACGAGGACGTAGAGCGCCGCGACCGAGCCGATGGCGAGCACGATCGGGACGCCCAGCGCCATCAGGACGAGGAAGGCGAGCGCGACGACGATCATCTCGCATTCCCCTCCCCCGTGGCGTCGGCCCGTGGCGCGAGGCAGCGCATCGCCAGCTCGATCCAGAAATACGAGACGCCGATCGGGAGCGAGACGTAGATCCACCACATCGAGATCTGCAGCGTCGGCGCACGCTGCCGGGCGCCGAGCTCGAGGAGCGCGAGGCTCCCCCAGAGCAGCATGCCGAGGAAGACGGAGCCCGCGACGAGGACGAGCAGCCGGCGCACCCGCTCCATGGCGGGCGAAAGACGCGAGCCCAGGAGATCGACCGTGAACAGCGCGTCGGCCCGGCAGGCGAGGCCGGCGCCCAGCAGCACGAGCCAGACCTGGGCGAAGGTCGAGATCTCCACCGCGTCGGCGATCGGGAACGGCAGGAGATAGCGGCCGACCACCTGCACCGTGATCGCGACGACCATGATCGCGAGGCAGGCGACGGTCGCCGCCTGCATGATACGACGCATCACGTCGAGGACGCGCAGGAGCATGCGCGAGATGGCCGAGCCGACGCTCATTCTCGCACCGGATCAGCGCGCCGCGCGGATCTCGTCGAGCCAGGTCTTCTCGAAGTCGCTGGTCAGGAACTCGGCATAGACGCCGTCGACCGCCTCCTGGAAGGGCTCGCGCGGCGGCGTGGTGACGGTGACGCCCTCGGCCTTCAGCTCGTCGAGCAGGCGCGCGTCGCTCTCCTTCCAGCCCTCGATCTGGGCGCGGCCGACCTCGCGTCCGACGCGCTCGAAGATCGCCTTGTCCTCGTCCGAGAGCGCCTGGAAGGCGGCCTCCGACATGACGATGGGGTTGGAGTAGAACAGCCAGCTCACCTGGGCCCAATAGGGCGCGACCTCGTAGAAGCGGGCGGTGTAGTAGTTCGTGTTCGCGGCGTCGCCGCCGTCGACGACGCCCGTCTGCAGCGCGCCGTAGACCTCGGGATAGGCGATCGCGGTGGCGTTGGCGCCGAAGGCGGTGAAGGTCGCCACGTGGACGGGGTTCTGCACCGTGCGGATCTTGGCGCCTTCGAGGTCCGCCATCGCCGCCACGGGGAACTTCGTCATGATGTGGCGCGGGCCCGAGGTCATCATCCCCAGGACGCGCACGCCGCTTTCGGCGGCTTTCTCCACCAGCGCGTCGAAGAACGGGCCTTCGAGCACCGTCTCGTAATGATCGAAATCGCTGAACAGGAAGGGCATGTTCAGGAGGTTCATCTCGGGGACGATGTTGGCGAGGACGGCCGCGGAGGGTGGCGCCACGTCGACCGTCCCGAGCTGGATGCCCTCGACCACCTCCAGCTCGCCGCCGAGCTGCGAGTTCTCGAATATCTCCACGTTGTAGCGCCCGTCGGTCTCCTCGGCGATGCGATCAGCGAACATCTGTGCGGCAACGTGATTGGGATCGGCGATGGCGGAGAAATGGGCGAAGCGCAGCGTCTCCTGAGCGGACGCGGGGGTTGCACAGAGCCCGAAAGCCAAGCATGCAAAGCCGATGGCCGTTGACGTAGAGCTGCGTCTCATCGCCCGGGATCCCTTTCCTCGCCCGCGGAACTGTTCCACGGCTGCATCGTCAGGGATCGAACCACGGCGACGACCACGCGCGATATGCGAATTTTTGTGCGAAAAAGCCCAACTTGCTCTAGGCAGATGGAGGGGTGGCACGGCGACGAAGCCGATCGTGCGATGCCGCGCCTCGCGGGCACGATGCCGACGAGGGGCGTGTCCGCGCTGCGAGCGACCCGCCCCTCGACGTGCCCGCTCACCCGCCGCCGCGGGCGAGCCAGTCCTCCATCATCCGGATCTCCTCGCGCTGGTGGGCGAGGATCTCGCGGGCGAGCGCGCGGATCTCCGGGTCGTCGCCGTGCTCGAGCACGATCTCGGCCATCTCCACCGCGCCGAGGTGATGGGGAATCATGCCGCGCACGAAATCCTCGTCGACGTCGCCCGAGGGGTCGAGCACCATCGACTCGTGCATGCGCTCGTTCGCCTGCGCGAACAGAGCGGCGGCGGGATCGACGCTCTCCGCGACGCCGGCGGTGGAATCCACGTCGTGCGCCTGCGGCTCGATGGGCGCCACCGAGCCGTGGGGGTGCTCGGCATTGGGGGCGTGGGTCGCGATCTGCGCGCCGGGAGCGGGCTCGTAGCCCTGGCCGTAGAAGGCGAAGTGCAGGCCCCAATAGCCGACCACCATGACGACGAGCGCCGTCGCGAGCCCCGCGGGCACGCCGGCCAGACGGCGCTTGAGGGCGGGCACGAAGTGCACCTGCCGCTCGTGATCGGCCGCGATGACGAGGATCACCGCCATGATCAGCGCGTGCCCGACGAGGTCGATGCGTCCGAACGGGTAGACGGCTGCGGTGAAGATCACGAGGAGCGCGAGCGCCGAGAGGCGGCGCACGAGCGGCGTCCAGATCAGCCCGAAGCCCAGCGTGAACTCGGCGATGCCGGCCATGGGGATGAACACGTCGCGCGGCAGGCCGAAGGTGAGGAAGGGGCGCTCCTCCACGAGGGGATAGAACCAGTCCGGATAGGCGAACTTCTCGAGGCTCGACCACATCAGCGCGATCGCCACCGCCCAGCGCAGCGTCTCGAAGCGATGGCGCCGAAAGCGCTCGTTCTCGGACGAGGCGAGGACGAGATAGCCCGCGACCCCCAGCCCGAGCGCCAGGTAGTCGAGGAGGTGGAAGAAGTCGTAATCGCGCAGCGCCACGAGCCACAGCCCGACGATGCCCGCGGCGGCGATCGGCATCGTCCGGCGCGAGAAGACGCAAGCCGCGATGACGAGCTGAGCCCACGAAACCCATTCGCTCGGCGTCTGCAGATCCGGCGTCAGGTAGACGCCGCCCACCGCGAACACGGCGATGAAGAAGCCGCCGATGCACACGCGCATGAAATCGTCGAGGCGCCGATGCAGCGGATCGCTCGCCCGATCGAGGGCGGCGAGAACCGGCTCGCCGAGCCGGGAGCGCTCGACGGCGCGGGTCGCCAGGAAGAAGGCGAGGACGAGCGCGATGCCGGTCCAGAACCAGACGTTCGTCAGCGTAGCCTCGATCGGCTGCGGCGCGGCGTCGACGATGTAGGGCGCAAACCACTTCACGTGCGCCTGCGCCGGCACGGGAACGAGCGATGCGGCGGCGAACGCCACGCCGGCGATCGCGAGGGCGGCGGCCGACATCCTGTCGGCGATCGGGCGGCCCATCACGGCCTCCTCTCTTCTCGGCGCGGCCGTGCGGATGCGGCCGGCCACTCGTCTCGACGATCGGGCGAAAGGCTCCGCACGCCCGAGATTCTTCACGCGGGCAGGGAAAGCGCCTTCGGCCCGACCCCGAGCCCGATCATCAGGCTCCCCGCGATGCGCTCGGCGCGGTCGACGAGAAAGGCCGCCGCGCCCGGCGTGCAGACCTCGCGCGCGGTCTCCTCGAAGAGCGCGAGCCAGCGGGCGAACGCCGCCTCGTCGAGCGCCATGCCGGCATGGGCGACCTGCGGCTTGCCGTCGTAGCGGGCCGTGCCGCAGGCGATCGCCGACCAGAAGTCGACCATCTTGGCGAGGTGCGGCTCCCATCGCCCGGCGAGGCGCGGCGCGAAGATCGGACCGAGCACCGGGTCCGCCCGCACCCGCGCATAGAAGGCGTGGACGAGCCGCTCGACATCCGCCTCCGCGATCGACGCGCGCGGCTCGACGAGCCGGACGCAGGCACGGGTGGCGGTCTCGCGATGTGCGTTCATGGCGCGCTCCGAAAGAGGTGCTTGCGATACCCCTTTCCTCTACGCCCATGATTCAGGTATTGTCGATACCTGTTTTCCCGTAGGCCAGGAACGGAGCCGCCGCATGAAGCTGACCGTGCACACGGACTACGCCCTGCGGGTGCTGATGACGCTCGCGGTGCTCGACGAGCGGATCGTCACGATCGAGGAGCTGGCACGCCGCCATCGCATCTCGGAGAACCACCTGCGCAAGGTGGCGCAGACGCTGATCCGCATGGGACTCGTCGCGGGCGTGCGCGGGCGGGCCGGCGGGCTTCGGCTCGCCGTCGACCCGGCCGGCCTGCGGATGGGAGGCGTCGTGCGCGCGCTCGAGGAGGACATGAGCCTCGTCGAATGCCTCGGCGAGGGCCCCGCCGGCTGCGCGCTCGCCGGCGCCTGCCGGCTGACCGGCGCGCTGGCGCGGGCGCTCGAGGCCTTCCTTGCCGAGCTCGACCGGATCACGCTCGCCGACCTCGCCGGCCTACGCCCCGCCATGCGGGCGCGGCTCGGGATCGAGGGGCCGGGCCGGAGCCCGCTGTAAGCCCGGCGGCATTCGCGTCCGTGTCTCACCCTTCTCGCTCGAGCCCGCCCGGATCGTCGCCGGGCTGCCGGTACCGGGCGCGCTGCCCCCTCGCGGACGCGCGTTGCCTCGCCCCCGCTCGCGGAGCTCGCGACGGGCCACGCGGTCGCGTGCTGGAAGCCGATCACGAGCTAGCATTGCTGCCGAGCGTTCGAGTGCGCCGGTGCGGCATGCAACCCACCGAGACACGGCATGCAACTTGCTTCACCTCCACGCCTCAGCTTCGTGGAGCACGACGATGGGGAGCACCTCGGCCCAGGCGGGGACGAAAAATCTCGATCTGCGCCTGCTTCACCAATACGTCACGATCTGCCGCCAGCCGACCCTCGCCGCGGCAGCGGCTGCACTCGGCGTGAGCAAGCCGGCGGTGTCGCAGATCGTGGCGCGCCTGGAAGGCGAGCTCGGCGTCGCGCTCTTCGAGCGCAGCCGCGCGGGAATGCGTCTCCTGCCCGCGGGGCGCCGCCTGCTCGACCTCGCCCAGACCATCATCGAGGACGAGCGCGATGCGCTGGCCGAGATGCGCGGTTTTCGGGAGCATGCCATCCCCCGCCTGCGCGTCTACGTGATGGAGAGCCTCTCGCCCTTGATCATAACGGCGCTCTACGCGGCGCTCGCGGACGCGGTGGGTGCGCTCTCGGTCGAATCCGGCCGCGGCGAGACCTGCGTGCCGGAATTCCTGCGCGGCGAGATCGACCTCATCGTCTCGACCGAGCTGTTCGAGGACATGGCGGACACGGTGGATGTCCATCTCCTGTGCCGCCAGGACCTCTGCCTCGTCGCGCCGCCGGCCGCGAGCGCCGCCTCCCTCGCCGAGCTCGCCGCGACGCTGCCTCTCGTACGGGCGCCCGACAATACGCGCATGCACGGCTCCATCGCCCGCTACCTCGCAGGACAGGGCGTGCGCCCGACGCGAGAGCTGAGCTGCAGGTCCCTGTCCGCGACGCTCGAGATCGTGTGCGCCGGTCGCGGCTGGGCCCTGCTGCCGCCGCTCGGCGCCGCATCCCTGCGCGATCGCCTCGACCTCGTGGCGATCAGCCCCCTGCCCGACCGCCCGCCGGTCCAGAAGGTCGCGCTCGCGGTGGATCGCGATCGCTTCCTCGAAATGCCGTCGACGGTCGCGGTCGCGTGCCGCGAGGCCTTGCGCGAGCACACGAGCCGGCTCAGGGCCGGGAGGACCGCCTCCGCGCTTGCGTCGGTGCAGGTCTATTGACCGCGCGGCGACACGCGGAAGGTCGCGATCGCGCCGTCGAACAGCGACGAGGGCCTCGGGACGGCGGCCCCCGCGGCGGCGCTGCGCGTCAGGCCGCGCGCGTAGTCCGCGGCCGCGATCGCGTCGAGCGGCAGGCCGTGGAGGCGCGCGAAGCCCTCTGCCGCAACCTCGTCCCCCGGCGCCACGGGCTCGGGCTCCAGCGTGATCGGCGGATACGTGCGCGGGTCCGTTCCGAGGTCGATCCGGGGACGACGCCGCGCGTCCGCGAGCGCGAGATCGACCGCGTGCGCGATGCGCAGCACGACGGCCTCGCCGAAATACGGCCCGACGACCTGCGCGCTCGTCGGCAGCCCTGCGGCGTCGAAGCCGGTGGGCAGCGCGTGCGCGGGATGCCCGGAAAGGCTGAAGACGGCCGTCGTCGAGCCCGCCATGAAGGCGCGCACCGCGTCGGGGTCGCGATAGCTGGGAGCCGTCGCGAAGGTCGTCGGCAAGATCAGTGCGTCGCAACGCTCGAACAGCGCGTCGATCCCGCGCGCGAGCTCGGCGCGGCGTCGCAGCGCGGCGAGATAGTCGACGGCGCGGATGGTCACGCCCGTCGTGAGCGCCTCGCGCACCTCCCGGCCGATCGCCGCCGGATCGGCACGGAAATCGGCCTCGTGGGCGCAGGCCCGTTCGGACCCGCTGATCAGCGTCGTCGTCTCCCGGTAGCGGGCGAGCGGCTCCGGGAGAGCGGCCTCGACGATCGTCGCCCCCTCTTCGGCGAGCGATGCCGCGAGCGCGTCGAGACCGGCGGCGACGGCCGGCGCGAGCGTCGCACCGGGTATCTCCCGGACGAGCCCGATGCGCAGCCCCGCGACGCCTTCCGAGAGCGCCGCCTCGTAATCCGGGACCGAGACATCGACGGTCGCGGGATCGCGCGGATCGACGCCGGCGAGCGCCTGGAGCACGATGGCGCAGTCGCGCGCAGAGCGCGCCAGGGGCCCGATCACGTCGAGCGACCAGCTGTTGGGCAGGACGCCGTAGCGGCTCAGCAGGCCGTAGGTGGGCTTGAGCCCGTGCAAGCCGCAGGCCGCGGCAGGCACGCGGATCGAGCCCCCGGTGTCCGAGCCGAGCGCATAGGTGGCGAGCCCGGCGGCGACGGCGGCGGCGGATCCGGTGGAGGAGCCGCCCGGGAAGTGGTCGGGCGCCCATGGGTTGCGGGCATGCGGCCGGGCCGCGTCGTGGAACTGGACGCCGAGCCCGGTGCCGTATTCCCAGGTGGCGAGCTTGCCCGTCAGCACGCCGCCGGCGGCCCGGAGCCGCGCCACGGCCGCAGCGTCGAAGCCGGCGATCATGCCCTGCAGCCGCCGCGCGTTCGCGGTCGTGGGCAGGTCCCTCGTGGCATAATTGTCCTTGACGGCGAAGGGGATGCCGGCGAGCGGCGTTTCCCCCACCCTTGCCGCCGCCTCGCGCGCGGCGCGGCGCGCACCCGGCGCGTCGACGGCGATGTAGGCGTCGAGGAGCGGGTCGATCCGCGCGATGCGCGCGAGCGTCGCCTCCACGAGCTCCTCGGGCGCGAGCGTGCCGTCCGCGAAGGCGCGGCGGGCCTCGGCGATGCCGAGATGGCAGATGTCGTCCTCCGTCATGTCGAGACCTCCTGCGCGTGGGGGATGGCCGGCTCGAGCTCGCCGAGGCGCGCGCAGCGCACGCGATGGCTGGCGGAGAGCGCGGCGAGCTCGGGCACCGCGGCGCTGCAGCGCTCGATCGCGTGGTTGCAGCGGGGGGCGAAGCTGCAGCCCGGCGGAAGGGCGGAGAGCTCCGGCGGGCTGCCGTCGATCGGGACGAGCCGCGTGCCGACGAGATCCGACGTCACCACGGAGCGCAGCAGGCCGCGGGCATAGGGATGCCCCGCGCGCCCCAGCACCTCCTCCGTGCTGCCGCGCTCGACGATGCGGCCGGCATACATGACGGCGACCTCGTCGGCGATCTCGCAGGCGACGCCGACGTCGTGGGTGACGAACAAGGTCGCCATGCCGAGCTCCCGCTGGAGCTCGCGCAGCAGCAGCAGAACCTGGATCTGGACCGTCGCGTCGAGGGCGGTGGTCGGCTCGTCGGCGATGAGCACCTTCGGCCGGCAGGACAGGGCGAGCGCGATCATCGCCCGCTGCCGCAGCCCGCCGGAGAGCTCGTGCGGATAGGCCTGCAGCCGCCGCGCGGCGGAGGGCACCTGCACGAGCTCGAGCAGGTCGAGCGCACGGCGACGCGCGTCGGCCCAGCTTGCGCCCTCGTGCGCCCGCACGGTCTCGGCGATCTGGTGGCCGATCGTGAAGGTGGGATCGAGCGCGGTGGCGGGCTCCTGGAAGATCATGGCGACGAGCGAGCCGCGGATGCGCGCGAGCTCGCGCTCGCGCAGGGCGAGCACGTCGACACCGTCGATGAGCACGCGCCCGGAGATCGTCGCGCTGCGCGGCACGAGCCGCATCAGCGCCCGCATGGTCATGCTCTTGCCGGAACCGGATTCGCCGAGCACGCACAGCACCTTGCCGGCCTCGAGGGAGAAGTCGACGCCGTGCAGGATCGTCACCGGTCCATCGGCGCCGCGCACGACGACGCGCAGGTCCGAGACCTGCACGAGCGGCTTGGACATGGCTGGGGGTGCGCCATCGAAGGGAGGAGAGATTTCGCTCACGAGACGACTCCAGCATGCGCGGCGAAC
Organism: Salinarimonas ramus; assembly: GCF_014645695.1. GTDB lineage: Bacteria > Pseudomonadota > Alphaproteobacteria > Rhizobiales > Beijerinckiaceae > Salinarimonas > Salinarimonas ramus. Next base: position 440,253 of record NZ_BMMF01000001.1, read on the forward strand.
GGTGCGGCCTCGCCGGCGAGCGGGTGACCGGAGGCGGGATCGGCGGCGTGGCAGGCCACCGCGTGCGGCCCCTGCGCGAGCATCGGCTCGATCCGCGCGCAGACGGCGTCGGCGATGGCGCAACGGGTGCGGAAGCGGCACCCGCTCGGCGGGTCGATGGGGCTCGGCGGATCTCCGGAGAGCGGCGCGTGCTCGCGTCGGCGCCGCGGATCCATGCTCGGCCGCGAGGCGAGCAGCGCCCGCGTGTAGGGGTGACGCGGCGCGTCGTAGATGTCCCGCACGGGCCCGATCTCGACGACCTTGCCGAGATACATCACCAGCACGCGGTCGCTGACGTAGCGCACGACGTTGAGATCGTGGGAGATGAAGACGTAGGTCAGCGCCAGGCGCTCGCGCAGGTCCTGCAGGAGGTTGAGGATCTGCGCCTCGATGGACTTGTCGAGCGCCGAGACGGATTCGTCGAGGATCAGCAGGCGCGGCGACATGGCGAGCGCGCGGGCGATGTTGACGCGCTGGCGCTGCCCGCCGGAGAGCTCGTGCGGGTAGCGCCCGGCGAAGACCAGCGGCGCGAGCCCCACGAGCCCGAGCGTCTCGTGTGCGAGCTCGCGGGCGACGGCGCGCCCCGCACCCGCCGCCCGCGGCCCGAAGGCGATCGTCTGCTCGAGGGTGAGGCGCGGGTTGAGCGAGGCGTGGCTGTCCTGGAAGACCATCTGCGCGGAGCGCTGGAGATCGCGCACGCTCATGCCGCCGCGCGAGCCGACCTCGAGCCCGTCGAAGACGAGCGTGCCGGCATCCTGGCGGGCCAGCTGCATCAGGAGGCGCGCCATGGTCGACTTGCCGCAGCCGGACTCGCCGACGACGCCCAGCGTCTCGCCCTTGGCGACGCGGAAGCCGACGCCGTCGACGGCGCGCACCACGGCGCCATCCTCGAGCGCGAAGTGCTTGACGAGGCCGTCGACGATGAGCAGCGGCTGGCGCGGTCCGCCGACGTCGGGCATCGGCGCGAGCAGCGCTTCCTCGGCCGGCGTGCGGCTGCGGGAGGGGAGAGCTCTCTGCAGCACGGGTCACTCCTTCACGTTGAGCGCGTGCCGCAACCCGTCCGTCATCGTGTTGAAGCACAGCGAGGTGAGGAAGATCATCGCGCCCGGGATGACGGCGTTGACGGGCGCGACGTAGACGCTCTGGCGCAGGCTCGAGAGCATGAGGCCCCATTCAGCGTCGGGAGGGCTGACGCCGAGGCCCAGGAAGCTCAGCCCCGAGGCGATGACGATGGAGATGCTGATGAGGCTCGAGGCGTAGACCAGGATCGGCCCGGCCACGTTCTTCAGAACGTGCCCGACGACGATGCGCGTGGCGGAGGCGCCCGTCGCCACCGCAGCCTCGACGTAGGGCTGGGTGCGCACCTGCAGCGTCACGCTCTCCGCGACGCGCGCGATAGGCGGGATGAAGACGAGAGTGAGCGCGAGGAGCCCGTTGACGAGCCCGCCTCCGAGCGCGCCCGAGATCGCGACCGCGAGGAGGACGGACGGGAAGGCGTAGAACACGTCCATCCCGCGCATGATCGCGGAATTCACCCACCCTCCCGCGTAGCCGGCGAGGATGCCGAGGAAGCCCCCGATCAGCGTCGCCACGACGACGGGCGTGAAGCCCATGAACAGGGTCAGGCGCCCGCCCCAGATCACCCGGCTGAGCAGGTCGCGACCCAGCTCGTCGGTGCCCAGCGGATGGCCCGGCGTCCCCGGCGGGCGCAGCCGATTGACGATGCTCGTGGCGTTGGGATCGGCGGGGGCGATCCAGGGAGCGAGGAGCGCCGCGAGCGCGACGACGAGGAGCACGCCGCCCGCGCCGAGGGTGATCGGGTCGTGCGCGAACCTGCGCCCCATGTCCGCGAGGAAGCCGCGGGATCGGATCGGCGAGGCCGCCGCGAGGGTCTTCTGGTCGTGGATCATGGCTCAGCCGCTCCCGCGCCGGGCGCTGTTCATGCGCGGATCGAGCGCCATCTGCAGGAGATCGACCGCGAGGTTGGCGAGGACGAAGAAGAGAGCCAGCACGAGCACCGTCCCCTGCATGAGGGGCAGGTCGCGCAGGAAGATCGCCGAGTTGAGCAGGTACCCGGACCCGGGCCACGCGAAGATCGTCTCGACGAGGATAGAGCCGCCGAGCAGATTCGCGAATTGCAGACCCATGATCGCGAGGAGCGCGGGCGCCGCGTTCTTCGCCACGTGGAGGACGATCCAGGCCGCCGGCAGCCCCTTGGCCTCGAGCGCCTGGACGTATTCCTGCTGCAGCACCTCCGAGACGGCCGAGCGCACGGAGCGCGCGATCACGCCCGCCGGGACGGTGGCGAGCGTGATCGTCGGCAGGATCATGTGCTGCCACTGCCCGGCGAGGCCGGCATCGGGATGGCCCATGCCGGTCGCCGGCAGGAGCCCGAGCTCCACCGAGAACACGATCACGAGCACGATGCCGAGCCAGTACTGAGGCACGGACATCCCGGAGATGCCGATCGCGCTGATCGCCCTGTCGGAGGTCCGCCCCGCGCGATAGGCCGCGAGCGTGCCGAGCACCACGCCCGCGACGCACGCGAGGACGATCGCACCGGCCGCGAGCCGCAGGGTGTTGGCCACCGCGGGCAGGACCTCCTCGATCACGGGCCGGCGCGTGGACAGCGCGAGCCCGAGATCGCCGGTCGCGACGTTGCCGAGCCAGGTCAGATACTGGATCGGCAACGGCCGGTCGAACCCGTACGCGGCCCGGATCTGCGCCGCGATCTCCGGCGGGGTGTCGTCGGGGATCAGGGCGCTCGCCGGATCTCCGGGTGCCACGTGCACGAGGAGGAAGCAGACGAGCGAGACCCCGACGATGATCGGCACCGCGTAGGCGAGCCGATGGAGGACGAAGCGCAGCATCGGATCACCCCGTCACGGAGACCGACGTCAGGTCGACGTACCAGTTCTGCGGCGCGACGAAGCCCGTGACGTTCGCCGCGAGCGCGCGCGGGTTCATGTCGTGGACGACGGTGATCCAGACGGACTGGTCGACGAGATATTCGTGCAGGCGTGCGATGGCCGCGTCGCGCTCGGCCGGGTCGAACGCCATCTGCGCCGCTCGCCCGAGCTCGTCGGCCTTCTCGTCGGAATAGAGCCCCCAATTGTTGCCGTCCGGCGGCGCGCGGTTGCTCATGAAGGCGCTCATGAACCCGAAATCCGGGTCCTGGAAGGACCAGGAATTGTTGAGCCCGAAGGTGCCCTCGTTCTCCGCTCCGTCGGCGCGGGCACGCCGGCGCGCCCGCAGCGCCTCCCAGTCGACGACCTCGACCTCCACGGCGAAGCCCACGGCGTTGAGGTTCTCCTGGCAGATCTCGGACATGGGCATCGGCTGCATCTGCCCCGATCCCGCCTGCGAGGTCAGGAGCTTGATGCGGCACGGATTGTCCGGGCCGTAGCCCGCCTGCGCCATGAGGCGCCGCGCCTCCTCGGGATCGTAGCGGACGTCGAAAGTCGGGCTGCCGAACCAGGGGCTCGTTTCCGCGACGAGACCCTTGGCGGGACGCGCGACGCCGCCGAGGAACTGCGCGATGCCCTCTCGGTCGATGGCGAGGTTCGCCGCGCGCCGCACGTCGATGTCGAGGAACGGCGAGCCTTCGTCGAAGCTCAGCCAGAACGGCCAGACGTGGGGGTAGACGTTCATCACGATCTGCGCGCCGGATTGCTCGATGCGAGGGATCGTGTCGGGCGGCGGCGCCTCCACCCAGTCGACCTGGCCCGACAGCAGCGCCGCGACGCGGGTCGTGGGATCGGGCATCGCGTAGAGGACGAGCCGGTCGACCTTGGGGACGCGGTTCGGGTCCCAGTACGCGGCGTTCTTGACGAGCTCGGCGCGCTCGCGCGGAACCAGGTCGACGAGCTGGAACGGACCGGTCCCCGACGGCTGTGCGGCGAAGGCGGCCCAGTCGCCGCCGAGGGCCTCCCAATGCGCGCGCGACGACATGCCGATCCGGTCGACCTTGTAGAAGAACATCGAATCCGGGGTCGTCGTCGTGATCGCGACCGTGAGGTCGTCGAGCTTCTCGTAGGAGGCGATGTTGGCGAGGAAGTTGCCGGCCTGGTTCGCCTGCGCCTGGTCGAATTGCGGCGCGTCGCGATTGGCGAGCTTCTCGAGGTTCCAGACGACGTCGTCGGCGGTGAAGGGCGCGCCGTCGTGGAAGACGACGCCCGGGCGCAGGCGGAAGGTCCAGACCGTCCCGCTCTCGTCGACCTCGTAGCTCTCCGCGAGAGAGGGCACCATCTCCGCCGTGGTCTCCCCCTGCGAGAGATCCCAGCGCAGCAGGCCGTCGTAGATCGTGTTCGTGATGAAGCGGATGCCCTCGGCGCCCTGTGTCGCCATGCCCGTGGTCTGAGGAATGTCGCTCAGCGTCATCGCGAGCCGCAGGACCGACTCGCCCTGAGCCCGCGCCGGCGCCGGCCGGATGCCGGCGAGGACGCCGGCCGAGGCCCCGGCCTTGAGGAACGTGCGTCTATCCATGTCCGATCTCCCCGCGGGTTGGGCGCACCACCCGGATCAGCGGTGCATCGCGAGGTGCGGCGCAAGCGTCGTGCCAGACGCTTACGTAGAGGGATTTCGAATGTTCGAAGCTGCTCTGGGAACTCTGATCATCAAAATAAAGTCTCCGATAGCCATTCAGGCGCAGAAAGCGCCATTGCAGCGTTAAGCGCTCGCTTAACACCCCGATGCGATCGGGCTTTCGTCTCGCCTCCCGCCATATACGGCCCGGCGAACATCTGGATGCCAGAAACGAGATCTTCCGCGGTCCGGCACGACGAACGCCCATACGCGCGCCGATATGGGCGCCATGGCATGTGCCTTGCTGCCCGAGGGCGGCCGTCGGCGCGGGCTCCGACCCCGGAGCCCGGCACGGCGGCAAGGGGAGAACCAGATGGCTCGCAACGTGAACGGACCGCTCTACTACGAGCGCATGGGGCGATCGGGCCCCGTCATCGCTTTCGTCCACCCCAATCCCATGGACCAGTCGTGCTGGATCTTCCAGACGGCGCACCTGTCGACCTGGTATCGATGCATCGCCATCGACATCCCGGGCTACGGACGCTCGCCGACCGCCGAGCGCGGCCTGACCATGGACGACATGGCGCAAGCCTGCTGGGAGGCGATCGACGACGCCTTCCCCGGGGAGGAGCCTGCGATCCTGGTGGGATGCTCGGTCGGCTCCTCCGTCGTCCCCTACATGCATCACCAGAAGCCCGAGCGCACGAAGGCGCTCGTCGTCTGCGGCACGGGCTATAATCCGGGCAAGGAATTCGCCGCTCGGCGCACCCGGCAGTACACCAAGTACGGCATCGACTTCCGTTGGGACTACACCTTTCAGGACTTCAGCCCGGCCTTTCGCCAGACGCCGATGGCGCACTACTTCGCCAACCTGTTCGCGGAACGAAACGCCTATGCGGACGTGACGACGATCCTCCATCAGTTCGACGCGCTGGCGCAGCCCGACGCCGAGGATCATCACGAGCGGATCGCCTGCCCGATGATCGTCCTCACCGGCAGCGAGGACAATTCGCACCAGCGTGCCTTCGACCTGCAGGACCGGGTTCCCGGCTGCGAGCTGCGCGTCCTGCACGGAGCCGGTCACGCTTGCCAGATCGAGCAGCCCTGGCTGTTCAATCGGTTCATGATCGAGTTCCTGATGCGCCACGGGCTGTTTCCGGAGGGCCCGCGGCCGCTCTCGCCGGCCTTCTGAGGCCTGCGCTCACGCCTTCGGAGCCGGCTCGCGCCGCGCCCCGAAGGCGAACAGGGCCGCGGCAGAGCCCATCAGGATCGCGTTGATCCAGACCGCCCCCTCGTTGCCGAGCCGCGTCGCGTCGTAGATCAGGCCGACGAAGAGGGGCGCGACGACGAAGCCCGCGTCGCCCACGACCCGCTGCACGCCCATGGCCGGCCCCTGGAGGCCGCGCGGCATCCGATCCGCGAGCGCGGCGGCGACGGACGGACCGCTGAAGGCGCCGGCGACCCCCATCAGCACCATGGCCGCCCAGAAGATGGCGACGTGCCCGGCGAACGCGATCATCAGGAGCGAGACGGCCGTCGCCACCGTCGACCAGATCGTCACCACCCGCGACCCGACGCGATCGATGACCGAGCCCACCATCGGCAGCATCAGGAAGTTCGCCGTCGCGATCAGCGTCAGCGCGCCGCCGATCACCGCGACCGGCATGCCGAAGCTCTGCGCCGCGATGAGCGGGATCGTCACCCATTGCGAGGCGGTGCGGGTGAAGAAGACCCCGAAATTGATCAGGCTCAGGTAGAGGAACGTCGGCTCCGTCAGGAGCCCGCGCAGGCTCGGTGCGGGCGCGCCGGTGCCGGCGGCTGGGACGGCGCTCTCCTCGGGATGGGGCGCGGGCTCGCGAAAGGCGAGGAGCGCCACGAGGAAGGCCGCCGTGGCGACGAGCGCGAACGCCCAGAACGGCGCGGCGAAGCCGAAGCCCGCGACGAGAAGCCCGCCGATCCCGGGGCCGATCCCGGCGCCGAACAGCAGTCCGCCCTGGTAGAGCGCCATGATCCGCCCCCGCTCACCGACCCGCGAAATCTGCACGAGGACGGTGGCCGACACCGTCATGTAGACCCCCGAGCCCACGCCCTGCACGAAGCGCCAGGCGAGCAGCGGCTCGAAGCTCTCCGCCAGCGCGGCGCCGACGGCGCCGACGGCGATGATCGCGGGCCCGAGGCAGAGAAACGGCTTTCGCCCGAAGCGCTCCGAGGCGATCCCGGCCGGGAGGTTCGCGACCAGCCGCCCGACGCCGAACAACGTGATCATCATGCCGACGAGCGTGCCGCTCACGGCGAATTGCTGCGCGTAGAGCGACATCATCGGCACGACCATGCCGTTGCCGGCCATGACGAGGACGATGAGCGCGAGGATCGGCCCGATCTGCTTCAGGGGAAGCGGCGATCGGGATGCGGGTGGGGCGATCTGCAGCACGGAGGACTCGCTTAACGGGGGAGCGGATGCACCACCCTCAGCGCAACGTGCGTGCCATCCGGCGCGCGCGGCGGCTCAGCGGCCGATCTCGACGCCCGTGAACGCGACGAGCGCCCCCGCGGCGAGCCCCGCGAGCGTCGGAAGCGCCGCCGACGCGATCAGCCTGATCGCCGTGAAGCGCCAGCCCATGATCGGCAGCTCGAAGGCCATGAGCCTGTGGAACGCGAAGACGGACCAGGCCGTGAGGAGAGCCACCATCTGCGGCGCACCCGCGCCCGCGTTCCAGAACACCAGCGCCAGCGGGAAGGTCACCGTGGGTCCGCCGGGGAGGAAGCACCCGACGAGGGAGGCGAGGAGGATGCCCGAGAGCCCCGTCTCCGCCCCGAGGCTGCCTGCGACGAGCGACTGCGGCACGAGGAGCCCGAGGAAACCGGCCGCGACGAGCGCGACGGGAAGCCGCAGCGCCAGCGCCGAGCCCTGGCTCGCGACGAAGCGCGCCGCCGGGACCACGCTCGAGGGCCGCTTGAGGCCGGTGACGAGCGCCACGAGCGCGGCGAGCGAGAGGAGGCCGACGACGCCCGCGATCACGACGGCGTCCTCGGCAGCGCGATCACCGGATGGCGCCCGACGAACCGGGCGAGGAGGCCCGCCACGATCGGCAGCGGCAGGCTCGCGACGAAGCGCAGGATCGCGAGGTCCGGCCCGAGGAACGGGAGCTCGAAGACGAGGACCCGGTGCACGCCGACCAGGGACCACGCGGTGACGTAGGCGACGAGCGCGCCGATGTCCGCGCCCGCCACGTAGAGCGCGTAGACGAGCGGGAAGGACGTGAACGGCCCGCCCGGCGTGACGAGGCCGAGCGCCGCCGCGAGCACGAGGCCGGCGAGCCCGGATTTGCCCCCGAGCCGGCGCGCCACCTTCTCGCGGGGAACGAGCTCCTGCACGAAGCCGCCGATGACGAGCCCCGCCAGGACCTGCGGCGCGAGATAGGCGAGGAGCGAGAGCGAGGCGAGGAGCGTCTCCATGACGACGTCCGGCCCGTCGCGCAGCCACACGGCGAAGCCGCTCGCCAGCGCGATGGCGCAGAAGACGAGGGTGATGCGGTCCGGGCCGCGCTTGCGTGCAGCGCTGCGTTTCGCGGTGGCTGTCTCGTCGGGCAAGAGCGTCGCTCCGAGTTAAGCCGCGCAGAGGCGGCAAAGATCGTCGATCCCCGTTGAGCAAGTTGCTTGCCAATCATTTGGCGTACGCGATGGTCGCTGATGCGGGTGGTATGTCGCCGCCCGTCACGCCGCGGCCCTCACCATGACGTGCAGCGGGGTCTCCTCGACTTCAGCAACGGCCGCTCGCAACAAGACTGCAGCACCAGAAGTTGTGATGATCTCGCGGAGCCCGCCGACAACGCTGTCCGGCGGCGTCGAGGGAGACGATCGGCCCGCTTTCGTACGATCCTCAAGGCACCGAGGCCGCCAGAGCGGAACAAGCCGAGGCGCCGCTGAGCGGCGGCGCCTCACGGCGGAGGGGCGCCACGCCGATCAAGCTGCAGGTGACGGCGCGGTGGTGAGGATCTGGCGCGGTCTGGACGCCGCGGCGAACGCGGCGATCATTTCGGCTCCGAGCGCGAAGTCGTGAACGGGCCGTCCGGGAGCGTTGAAGATGATGGTGATGACAAAGCCGGTTGGCTTCCACAAGGGCGCGAGAGGGCTCGCCGCGTTGATGCGCGTGGAGATGAACGCAGACCCGTTCTCGGGCGTGATCTCCGTCTCTGCGCCAAGCGCATCGAGCGGGTTAAGCTGCTGTCGTCGACGGGATCTGAATACACCTGTCCTCGAAGCGGAATGAGATGGGTACGTTCCCCTGGCCCGCCGGCAGGACGGCGGCTGGCGACCGCCCAGCTCTTGGCGCTGCTTGACGGGTGCGACTGGTGGCGCATGCATGCTGGCCGGCGATTATGCGCGCTCGTCGCTGTGATCCAAGGATCGGAATGGTATTTCTGTGCGGGTCGAGGGCGTGCGAGTGCACTACGCCCGCCGCCGCTAATGGCGCTCGCGGTCGACGTGCTTTCGGGCGATCTCGCCGCTCTAGGTGCCGAGCGGACCAGGTGGAACGCATGCGCCTGACGATCAGGCAGCTCCAGCGGGACCGGTTCGGGCGAGTCACGGAGACGCACGGCGAGGACCCGCTCCACCTCGGCCTCGACGCGAGCTACCGGGCCGAATTTGGTGCGAGGGCGCCGGCCCAGGATCAATTACTGGCCGAGCGGGAGAAGCGCTCGACTCGCAAGAGCCGCTCGACGAAAGCCGCGAACGCCGCATCATTGATGTGCGCGTCGACCCGGTGGAGTTTGTGGGTCTCGCTTAGCTCGAACGCGGCCTCCAGCGTCTCGAACAAGGCCTCGTCCGCGGCCGGGTCCCAGAAGGCTTCGCCCGGCGCGTCCAGCGCCGAGACGCCGCCCAGCGGAAGAACGAGATCGACCGGCCCCGGCGACGCGTTGAGCTTGGCCGCGAGCCAGCGCGCCATGGCGACGTTCTCCTCCGGCGTCGTGCGCATCAGCGTGATGTTCGCGTTGTGCACGAAGAGGAGCCGGTCCGCGTAGCGTTCCGGGACGGTGTCGCGCGGCCCGAAATTGACCATGTCGAGGGCGCCGCACGAGCCGATCCACGGGATGCCGGTGCGTGCCAGCACGTCGAAACGCTCGGGGCCCGCCGTGCAGATGCCGCCCATGAGGTGATCCGCAACCTCCGTCGTCGTCAGGTCGAGGACGGCCTCCACCATGCCGCTCCCGGCGATGGCCTCGAGCGAGCGCCCGCCCGCGCCGTTGGCGTGGAAGACGATGCAGTCGTAGTCCCGCTCGAGGCGGGTGCGCAGCTGCTGGACGGCCTTCGTCGTGACGCCGAACATCGACAGCGCCAAAGCCGGGCGCGCGTCCTGCGCCGGCTTCGGCGCCGCGCGCGCGACCATGCCGGCGATCGCGTGCGCCGCATTCGCGAGGATGCGGCGCGAGACCGTGTTCAGCCCGGCGATGTCGGTGACCGGGTACATCATGGTGACGTCGCTCACCCCGACATAACCCGACGTGTCCCCCGAGGCGACGGTGGAGACCATCAGCTTCGGCAGGCCGAGCGGCAGCGCGCGCAGCGCGGGCGCGATCAGCGACGTGCCGCCCGATCCGCCGAGCCCGATCATCCCCGCCACGTCGCCGCGGGAGGCGACGAAGGCGACGAGCGCCTTCGACATGGCGATCACCGCCTGCCCGCGATCCGGCGCGCCGAGGACGCGCCCTGGGCCTTCCGGGTGGAAGCGCGCGACCTCGTGCCCGGGGACGTCGGCATGCTCCGCGCTCGTCGTCGTGCCGACGTCGACGGTGACGGTCTCGACGCCGGCCTCGCGGACGAGGCGCGCGACGTAGAGGAGCTCGTCGGCCTTGGTGTCGAAGGTACCGACGACGTAGACGCGCCCTGTGCTCACCGCCGCACCGCGCGGCCGTGGACCACGTCCTCCGCGCCCTCGAAGGCGAAGCGGAACGTGTCGGTCACCGTCCGGTGCACCTCGGCCGCGTCCGCCTCGGCGACGTCGTATTCCGCCCACCATTCGCCGAAGGTCCGGCCGCTTTCGGTGATCGGCTTCAGCGTCATCTCGGCGACGTAGTTCCGCACCGGCAGCGTCGCCTCGATGATCTCGTAGCAGCAGCGATGCTCGCGGTCGGAGAGGGTCAGCAGCCGCTCGCGGATGTGCCCGCCGTCATGGGTGTGGAAGTTGCGCACGCAGCCGATCCGGTCGGACGGCAGGCCGTCCTCGATCTCGCTCCTCGCGAAGAAGCGGTGGTATCGCGGAAGGGCGTTGAAGTCGCGCAGCACCGCCCACGCCTCCTCGATCGGTGCGTCGATGACCGCGCTCACGTAGACCTTTGCCATGCTCTCCTCCCTGTCCGGGGGTCGGCGCCCCCTTCATTGCGGTCTCCTGGCCGTCTCATTGCCGTCTCAGCGCCTTGAAGGCTTCGATGTTGGATTTGATCGCCGTCTCGACCGGCAGCCGCTCGACGCTGGAAGCGCCGTAGAAGCCCTTGCAGTGCTCGCTGTGTTCGAGCACGTAGGCGACGTCCTCGGGCGTCGCGATCGGCCCGCCATGGGCGATGATGATGACGTCCTTGCGGATCTTGCGGGCCGCTTCCGCCCATTCGTCGATGAGCCGCACGCTCTCGGCGAGGCTCTTGGAGGTCGTGGCGCCGATGGTGCCGCCGGTGGTCACGCCCATGTGGGGGACGATGATGTCCGCCCCCGCCTTCGCCATCTCCACCGCCTGGTCCGCGTCGAAGACGTAGGGCGTGGTGAGGAGGTCGATCTCGTGGGCCTGCCGGATCATGTCGACCTCGGAGGCGAAGTTGATGCCGGTCTCCTCCAGGCTGACGCGGAAGGTCCCGTCGATGATGCCGACGGTCGGGAAATTCTGCACGCCCGAGAAGCCTAGCTCCTTCAGCTCGCGCAGGAACACCGGCATGATCACGAACGGGTCCGTGCCGTTGACGCCGGCGATGACGGGCGTGTGCTTGCACACGGGCAGCACCTCGAGCGCCATCTCCTTGACGATCTCGTTGGCGTTTCCGTAGGCGAGCAGGCCCGCGGACGAGGCGCGGCCGGCCATGCGGTAGCGGCCGGAATTGTAGACGATGATCAGATCGATGCCGCCGGCCTCCTCGCTCTTCGCGGAGATGCCGGTGCCGGCGCCGCCGCCGACGATCGGAATGCCGTCCGCCACGAGGCGGTTCATGCGCTCCAGGATCTTCGCGCGCTCAATTCGTGGCATTCGTCCCGTCCTTCTCGTCGTTCGCGGATGTGGTGGAGCGGCGCGTCGCGAGGGCCGCCTCGAGTTCGCCGACGATGCCTCTGCGGAAGGTCAGGACGCAGGCGATGAAGATCGCGCCCACCATGATGGTGACCCAGCCGCCGAGGGCGTCGAAATAGTGGTAGAGCGAGGAGATCAGGGCCGCGCCGATGACCGGCCCGAAGACCGAATTCATGCCGCCGAGCAGCGTCATCAGGATCACGTCGCCGGACATGCTCCAGTGCACGTCGCGCAGCGAGGCGACCTGATAGACGATCACCTTCAAGGACCCCGCGAGCCCGGAGAGCCCGGCGGAGAGGGTGAAGGCGAGGATCTTGTAGCGCGCCACCGGATAGCCGAGCGAGATCGCCCGCGGCTCGTGCTCGCGGATCGCACGCAGCACCTCGCCAAAGGGCGAATTCACGATGCGATGGACGAGCGCGAGCCCGGCGAGCGTCAGCACGAGAACGACGAAGTAGAGCGTCACGTCGTCGTCGAGATCCAGGATACCGAGGAGCACGCCGCGCGGGATCTGCTGCATGCCGTCCTCGGCATGGGTCCAGGGCAGGCGCAGGAACAGGAAGTAGACGAGCTGGGAGAGCGCCAGCGTGATCATGGCGAGGTAGATACCGGAGCGACGGGTGGCGAGTGCGCCGAAGATTGCGCCGAGCAGGCTCGCCGCGGCGACGCCCGTGACGATGCCGATCTCCGGCGAGAGGCCGAGCTCCTTGAGCATGTAGCCGCAGAAATAGGCCGCGCTCCCGAAGAAGGCGGCGTGCCCGAAGGAGAGGATGCCGGTGTGCCCCAGCAGGATGTTGAAGGCGCACGCGAACAGCGCGAGGCACATCACCCGCATCGCGAAGACGGGATAGACCACCTGCGGGAAGAACGGCACGAGGGCGAGGAGCGCGAGAGCGCCGAGCGCCAGGAGGAGGGAGCGCATGCCCATCTCAGCCCTCCTCTCGCCCGAACAGCCCGGCCGGGCGCACGAGCAGGACGAGCGCCATGATCAGGAAGACGATGATCGTCGAGGCCTCGGAATAGAACACCTTGGTCAGCCCCTCGACGACGCCGAGCAGGAGCCCCGTGATCGCCGCGCCCGACACCGAGCCGAGCCCGCCGATGACGACGATGGCGAAGACGATGATCACGAGCTCCGAGCCCATGGACGGGCTCACGCTCTGGATCGGCGCCGCGAGCACGCCCGCCAGCGCCGCGAGCGCGACGCCGCCGCCGTAGGTGAGCGTCATCAGGAGCGGCACGTCGATGCCGAAGGCCTGGGTGAGCTGCGGACGCTCCGTCGCCGCGCGCAGCTTCGCGCCCATGGAGGTGCGCTCGATGGCGAACCAGACCAGCACGCAGATCGCGACCGCCGCCGCGATGACGAAGAGGCGGTAGATCGGCATGAACATGAAGCCGAGGTCCGCCGCTCCGCGCAGCGCGCCGGGCGTCGTGTAGATCTGGCCGGACGACCCGTAGGCGACGCGAAAGCCGCCCTCGATCACGAGCACCATGCCGAAGGTGAGGAGCAGCCCGTAGATCGGGTCGAGCCCGTAGATCCGCCGCAGGAACAGGCGCTCGATGACGATGCCGAAGGCGCCGACGATGAGCGGCGCGAGGAAGATCGCGCCCCAATAGCCGATGCCCAGGTTCTCGAGCAGCAGGAACGCGATGAAGGCGCCCATCATGAAGAAAGCGCCGTGCGCGAAATTCACCACCTTGACGATGCCGAAGATGATCGCGAGCCCCAGGCTCAGGACGGCGTAGAAGGCGCCGTTGACGATCCCGAGCATGATCTGCCCCGTCAGGGCGACGAGCGGCACGCCGAAGATCTCGATCATCGCTACCCTCCCCGGGTGCGCCTTCCGGGAGCCGTGGCGCACCTCGTCGTTACTGGAGCCCACTTTACAGGCGGCGGAATCGCTCGAACAATGGCCGCCATGCACGAGAACCTATCCGAAACCCACATCGTGGGAGACGACACGCACCAGAGCATCGTGCGTGCCGAGGACTGCCCTCCCCTGGCGCGCCGGCTGATCTCGCACGTCGGCGTGGGCGACGCCGCGCCGCCCTACCGGGTCGTGCGCACCAACCTCAGCGGCGCCTATCTCCATGCCTGCCTGGGCGGCGAGGGTCGCATGCTGCTCGACGGGCGCTGGCGTCCGCATCGCGAGGGCATGGTGACGCTCGCGCCCGCCCACGTGCTGCACGCGTTCCACGCCATACCCGAGAGCCGCTGGCGCTATTGCTGGGTGCGCTACATGCCGCAATCGCCGCGCTCGGCGCCCGAGGGCATGACGCCGCTCGTCGCGAACGTCGATCCCAAGCCCCTCGCGGACGCGATCCTCGGCCTCTTCCACGAGGTGCGCAGCGCCGGCGACATCGCGGCTACCGCGCTGTGGATTGATCTCGTCGAGCATTACGTGAAGCGCTACACCGAGCCGCTGCGCAACGAGGAGCGGCTGAGCCGGCTGTGGGCGGAGGTCACGGCCGACCTGCGCCGGCCCTGGACGCTCGATCAGCTCGCCGCCATGGCGGGGATCAGCGGGGAGCACCTGCGCCGGCTTTGCCAGACGCGGCTCGGGCGCAGCCCGATGCAGCAATTGACGTACCTGCGGGTGCAGGAGGCGGCGCACCTCCTCGCTACCACCGACAGGCGCGTCGAGGACGTCGCCTTCGAGGTCGGCTACCAGAACCCCTTCGCCTTCTCGAACACGTTCAAGCGCATGACGGGCTTCCGGCCGTCGCGCTTCCAGCGCGGCCGCCGCACGCCGCGCGGGCGCGATCCGGACGCCTGAGCGGCGCTCACGCGCTCAGGCGCCCGCTGATGCGATCGAAATCGGCGAGGAGCGTCGCATTGTCGAAGGTCTCGGCGATGCGGCCGCGGTCGACCACGTAGTGCCGGTCCGCGATGGTGGAGGCGAAGCGCACGTTCTGCTCGACCATCAGGATCGTGTAGCCGCGCCGCTTCAGGTCCGCGATGGCTGCGCCGATCTGCTTGACGACGACGGGGGCGAGGCCTTCCGTCGGCTCGTCGAGGAGCAGCAGCCGCGCGCCGGTCCGCAGGATGCGGCCGATGGCGAGCATCTGCTGCTCGCCGCCCGAGAGCTTCGTGCCCGGGCTCTTCAGCCGGTCCTTCAGCCCGGGGAAGAGCACGAGGATCTCGTCCACGCTCAAGCCGCCCTCGGCGACGACGGGCGGGAGGACGAGGTTCTCCTCGGCGGTGAGCGTCGCGTAGATGCCTCGATCCTCGGGGCAGATCGCGACGCCCGTGCGCGCGATCTTGTGCGAGGGCATGGCCCCGGTCTCGATGCCCTCGATGCGGATCGAGCCCTTGCGCCTCGGCACCATGCCGACGATGGCGTTGAGCGTCGTCGTCTTGCCCGCACCGTTGCGGCCGAGCAGGGTGACGAGCTCGCCGGCGCCGACGCTCAGCGCGACGCCGTAGAGCGCCTGGCTCGGCCCGTACCAGGCCTCGAGGCCAGCGATCTCCAAGGGCGCGCGTGCGGAGGGCGCGCGTGCGGAGGGCGCGCGTGCGGACGCGTCAGGCATGGCCGCCTCCGAGATAAGCCTCGACCACACGCTCGTCGACGGCGACGCTCGCATAATCGCCCCGTGCGAGGATCTGGCCGCGCGAGAGGACCGTGACGTCGTCGCAGATCTCCGAGACGATGCCGAGATTGTGCTCGACCATCACCACGGTCCGTCCACGGGCGGCGTCGTGGATGAGCCGCGTGATGCGCCCCACGTCCTCCGCGCCCATGCCGGCCGTCGGCTCGTCGAGCAGGATCACGGCCGGATCGAGGGCGAGCGTGGTGGCGATCTCGAGCGCGCGGCGATGGCCGTAGGAGAGCGCGCCGGCGGGAAGGTCTGCGAGATGCGCGATCCCCACCGAATCGAGATGCTCCGCGGCCTCGCCGCGATTGCGCGCCAGCACCGACCGGCGCGTCCAGAAATCGTAGGATTCCCCGCGCTTTCGCTGGAGCGCGAGCATGACATTCTCAAGCGCGGTCATCGCGTTGAACACCGCCGAGATCTGGAAGGAGCGCACGAGCCCCATGCGCGCGATGCTCGCCGGGCCGGAACGGGTGATGTCGCGGCCGTCGAAGCGGATCGTGCCGGACGTCGGCGTCAGGAACTTGGTGAGCAGGTTGAAGCAGGTGGTCTTGCCCGCCCCGTTGGGGCCGATGAGCGCGTGGATGCTGCCGCGCCGGATCGCGAGGTCCACACCGCCGACGGCGACGAAATCCCCGAACCGCTTCGTCAGCCCCTCGATCTCGAGCACGTTGGCCGTCATGGAACTCACCCGTCGATCAGGAGCGATCCCGGGCCGCATGGGCCCGGGATCGCAGGAGGCGAAGGCTCAGTCGGCCGCGCCCGTCACGAGGTAGCAGGTGCTCTGGTCGAGCGGACGGAACGCGTCCTCCGCCGCGATGGTCGAGACCGGCTCCAGATAGTCCCAGGCACCTTCGGACTCTTCCGGCGACTTCACGCGCCACAGGTACATGTCGTGCATCATGCGCCCGTCCTCGCGGACATAGCCGTTCTCCGCGAAGAAGTCGTTGATCGGCATCGAGCGCATGGCTTCCGACACCGCGTCCGGATCGTCCGTACCGGCCTGCTCGATGGCGCGCAGGTAGTGCATGGTGGAGGAATAGTTCGCCGCCTGGCTCATGTTCGGCATGGAGCCGACGCGCTCGTAGTAGCGCTCCGCGAAGGCGCGCGCCTCCTCGTCCATGTTCCAGTACCAGGCATTCGTGAGGAGCAGCCCCTGCGCCGCATCGAGCCCGATCGAGTGCACGTCGTTGAGCCACAGGAGCAGGGCTGCGAGCGTCTGGTTCTCGGTGAGGCCGAACTCCGCGGCGGCGTTGATGGCGTTGACCGCGTCGCCGCCCGTCGAGGCGATGCCGATGATCTCCGCGCCCGACGCCTGCGCCTGCAGCATGTAGGAGGAGAAGTCGCTGGCCGACAGCGGATGGCGGGCGGAGCCCAGCACCTCGCCGCCGGCATTCTCGACGACCTGCGTCACCTGCTCCTCGAGGCCGATGCCGAAGGCGAAGTCGACCGTGAGAAAGAACCAGGTCAGCCCGCCGTCCTCGACCACCGCCTCACCCGTGCCGTGCGCCAGCGAATAGGCGTCGTAGGCGTAGTGGATGGCGTAGGGAGAGCAGACGTCGTTGGTGATGCCGATGTTCGAGGCGCCGTTGACGATGATGTGGCGCCGCGCGTCCTTCGCCACGGCGGCGACCGCGAGGGCCGCACCGGAATTCGAGAGGTCGTTGATCATGTCGACGCCCTCGACGTCGAACCATTCGCGCGCCTTGGCCGCGGCCGTGTCGGCCTGGTTGAGGTGATCGGCGAAGATCACCTCGATGGGCGCGCCGAGCACGGTCCCGCCGAAATCCTCGGCGGCCATGCGCACGGCCTCGACGGCACCCTCGCCGGCGAGATCGCTGTAGATGCCGCTCATGTCGGTGAGCACGCCGATCCGGACCACGTCGCCCGAAATCCGCCCTTGCGCGTCCTGGGCCTGCGCGACCGCGCCGCCGGCGAGGACGAGAGCACACGACGCCAGCAGGCGTCCCGTCAATCCACGCATCGTTTCCTCCTCCGAATCTGGTTTCCGTGATTTCTTGCTATTGTTTTCCACTATCTTAGCGAGGCAGACCTGCTTCGCCATGTGCATTTCGCAAGAAAACATATCTGGAACCCACATTTGAACGATGGGGTTCGCGCGGCACGATCCATTCGGCGGACGACGCAGGCGCCGATCTGATGCGCGCTCCGGCGGAACAGGAGCTTCGCACCTCCGTGCGCTACAAAGCCATCGCGCTGACGACGGTTTGTCCGGTATGTCGCGTCAGCCGCAACGAGGCCGTCGATCACGCGGATCTCAAGCGGCTCGTCGTGGCGTCGAACCGAACCGTGATCCTGAACAGGCGCGCTGCGGTCGCCACAGCCCTCGCGACGAGCCTCGGCCCGATCCGGCTCGGGCTCGACGTCGTCTCGCGCGCCTGACGGAGAACGCCTCCGGCCGCGCCGACCGCCTCGACGGGCGCGATGCCATCGACCTGTGACCGACCGTGCAGACCTCGATCCTTTGACGCCCCCTCGGTCGCAACGACCGGACCGCGTCCGTTCGCCGACCGGGACGTCCGGCGCCGCCTCGACAATGATCGCAAGGATCTTCGTTCCGCTTCTGGACGCGCCGGCGCATCGCGGGTGCCACCCCGCGCTCGCCGGCGAACCAGCCGAATTCGTCGAGCGGCAGCTGCGCGAGCGCGGTCGCTTGCGCGAGGAGATCGTCGCCGCGTGCGCAGGAGTAAGCGCAGCGACGCGCCTGCGGGATGCGCGCAGGCTCGCACGTCGCTCTCGCCGGCACGAGGAGCAGGTCAACGCTGCGGGCGCCGTTCGGAGCCTCCTCCAGCATGCGCAGCGCCGCCGGGACGGCGGTCTCGTCGCCGGCCAGCACGGGCTGGTCGGCGCGAGGCGCGGCCGCCGCACGGCCGCCCCCCAAAGCGTTTGGCTGGGGCTGAGCGGGCGGCAAGCGGAAGAGGCCGTAGTCGGCGCGAAGCCGCCTTCGACAGCCCGTCGCGGAAGTCACCTACGCCGGGGCGGAAAATTCGCATCTAAATCCGCTGGGAGATGCCGAGCCCATCCTCGACAGTAGCGCTCGCGTGCGACCGGCTCACGCGCCAGAGCGCTCCCCGCGCCCGACGATCTCCCAGTCGGGCTCGCGGAACGCCTCCACCATGAATTCGACGAAGCTGCGGATGCGCGGCACGATGCGTCGATCCGGCAGGAAGAGCGCGTAAATCTCCGTGTTGTCGACCAAGAGGCGATCGGCGAGGAGCTGCACGAGGCGACCATCGGCGACGGCGGGACGGGCGAGATGCTCCGCCACACGCATGACGCCGAACCCGCCTAAACACATCAGGTAGAGAGACATGCCTTGATTGCTCCGGAACCGGCTCTCCGCGTGGAAGGTGACTATCTCACCGTCCTCGACGAACTTCCAACGATTGAGATGCTCCCGGCTGCCGTCCCAAGCGACGCAGGGCATGCGCGCGAGATCGGCCGGACGCTTGGGCATGCCGAAGCGCGCGACGAGTTCCGGCGTTGCGACGACGATCCGCTGCAGCCCGCACAGCCGGCGGTGCATCAGGCTCGAATCCGTCGGTCGGCCCATGCGCACGGCGAGGTCGATGCGGGCGTCGATCAGGTTCTCGACGTCGTCGGTGAGGCGCAGGTCGAGCGACACCTTGGGATGTCGCTCGAGATAGGCGGGCATGAGCGGCGTGATCCGGTCGAGCCCAAGGGCGATGGGAACCGACACGCGCAGGAGCCCTTCGACCTGGGCGTCGCTGCGCTGCCATTCGGCCTCGGCGGCTTCAACGGCTTCGAGCACCCGTCGTGCGGCATCGAGGAAGCGCTCGCCGTCTTCGGTAAGGCGATGACCTCGGGTGGTCCGGTGCAGGAGCCGCGTGCCGAGCCGCGCCTCGAGGCGCTGGATCGTCTGGCTGGCGAAGGGCTGGCTCACGCCGAGCGCGTTGGCCGCGGCGCCGAAGCCGCCGGTCGCGACCACCGCCTGGAACACGCGCATCTCAACCAGCCGGTCGTCTCGCATCGCTTCGATCCCGAAGAGGGCCGCTCGCCCAGCCAGCGGCAATGAGTGTTATTGCCGATGCCGCCTTGCTCGGTCTCGGCCGTTCTTCCACTTTTCCGCATCGGGTCCCGGCCACCGCGCCGCCGTTCGCCGTCTGCCGTTCACCGTGGGAGGACAGGCCATGCTTGATCTCGGAAACCGCGTCTCGATCTACCAGCCGGAGCAGCCGGGCCTGATCTTCCCGGACCTGCCTGCGTTCGACACCGTCTGTGAGGAGCGGCGCCATCGCAAGGAACGGCTCGTCGCCGCCTGCCGCGCCTTCGCCCGGCAGGGCTTCGACTACGGCTTCGCCGGGCACCTCACGGTGCGCGATCCCGAGCGGCCGGAACTCTACTGGACGAACCCGATGTGCGTCCATTTCGCCAAGGTGAAGATGTCAAACTTGATCCTGGTCGATCACGCCGGCACGGTGATCGAGGGCCGGCATGCCGTGAACCGCGCGGGCTTCGTCCTGCACGCCAACGTGCACGAGGAGCATCCCGACATCGTCGCGATGTGCCACGCGCACACCACCTACGGAGTCGCCTGGTGCGCGACCGGCCGGCGGATCGACCCGATCACGCAGGACGCCTGCGCCTTCTTCGAGGATCACGTGGTCATCGGCGAGCAGGGTGGCCAGGTGGCGGTCGAGAACCATGCCGGCTCGGACGTCGCCAAGGCGTTCAAGGGGGTGAAGGCCGCGCTCCACCAGAACCACGGCCTCCTGACGGCGAGCCGGCACAGCATCGAGTCGGCCGCGTTTTGGTTCATCGCGCTGGAACGCTGCTGCCAGCAGCAGCTCGACGTCGCTGCCTCCGGGATCGAGCCGATCCGCATCCCCGCCGATCGCGCGCGCTACAGCCGCGAGCACGTCGGAAGCGAGTATATCGGCTGGCTGCATTTCCAGACGATCTGGAACCAGCTTGTGGAGGACGAGCCTGACATGTTCGACTGAGGAGGCGGCATCGGGCTTCGGGAGGGCGATCGCGAAATGAGCCCGGACGAGTTCGATCGGCTGCGGCGTGCCGAGGGATGGGGCGAGCCGAGGAGGGTTCGCTTCGAGGCGTCGTCGCGCAGCCCTCCTCATGTCCACGACCAGGCGTCCTTCGTCTACGTCCTCGACGGCGCGTTCGTCCTGAACACGTCCGATGGCGCCACCCGCTACAGACCCGGCGAGACCTGCATGCTCGACGCTCACGTCGAGCATGCAGAGGAGGCAGGGCCAGATGGGGCCACCATCCTCGTCGCGAGAAAATAGGCTGCGCGGCCCGCCGAGAGCGTGTCGATCCGCGCCAGAGCCCCGCGCCGACCGGCGTGAGGCCCCGGACCTGAAAACGTTACAGAAGCAGGTGTCCCTCACCCTCAAGAGGGGTTTCGCCGCGGAGCCGAGCGACAATCCGGTCGAAGTCGTCCCCGTCTCGCGTATCTGAATACGCGCTTCGCCAGCGCGCCGCACGTGCAGTTCGCGCCAAGTCCGCGCCGGGCTCGGGCTCAGGCCGCCGCCGATGGATCGGTTCTGCCGCTGTCGGCGCGCGCTCGCAATGCGGCCGAAACCGCTGACACGACAACGTCCGGCGCACAGGGCTTCTGCAGGATGAGCGATCCGGGAGGCGTGCGGCCCAACGTTGGAAGGGGATGCCCGGTGCAGATCACCAGGGGCCGCTCGGCGTCCAGCATCGACGCAATTTCGGCGAGGCCGAGCCCATCAAGACATCCCGGCATCTGTACGTCCGTGACTAGCGCGGCGATGACACGTCCGGTCAGCATAGCGAGCGCCTCGTCGGCGTTGCTGGCGTCAAGAACCGCGAACCCGGCGTGCTCGAATGCATCCACCAGGTCGAAGCGCAGCAGCATATCGTCTTCGACGACGAGCACGAAAGCTTCGGAAAGGGACATCGAAGGACGTCTTTCTTCAGGACGCGACAGAAGCCGTCACGCCAGCGCAAAAGGCGCACGAAGGCTCTGCTCCTCGGCTTAGGGGCGCCGGCCCTGAACGCCTCCGCCGATCGGCGGAAGCGGATCGACCGGCGCAGAATTTCGACGCGGGTCGTGACGCAGTTCCGAGGTGTCGGCGATTTGTATATCTCACGATTAAATTGTCCGCAACATAATTTTGCGCGGCCGCGATCAAGAATGTATGGACGTACGAACGAGGGAGACAGCCATGCTCGACAAAGGCGTCGAAACGCTCGATCCGCCGAGGCTTTCGGACCAGCTGTGTTTCGCGGCCTACGCCGCCGCGCACGCATTCGGGAAAGCCTACCGTGAGGTCCTCGATCCGCTCGGGCTGACTTATCCGCAGTATCTCGTCCTGCTCGTGCTCTGGGAAGACGGCGAAATGGCCGTGAAGGACATCGGGCGGCGCCTGCATCTGGATACGGGGACGCTCACGCCGTTGCTGAAGAGGATGGAGGCCGCCGGCCTGGTCCGACGGAAGAGATCTCTCGATGACGAGCGTCAGGTGCGCGTCTCCGTCACCGGCAAGGGACGAGACCTAAAAAAGCCGGTCGCGGACGCTTGCGAACACGTCGCGTGCACGCTCGAGCTGCCGCCAGCAAAGGTGGAAGCGCTCCGGGCGAGCCTCATCGAGATCGTCCATTCGCTCGGGCGCCGCTGACGGGCGCCCAAGCCGAGCGGCAGGTGTCAACGGCGCTCCAGGTTTCCCATCTTTCACTTGGCGGCTATCACCGGCCGGCTGATTAGCCCTAGCCCTTCCGCCATGCTCCACATCGATCTCGATCGCTTCAAGCACATCAACGATACGCTCGGCCACGCCGCGGGCGACGCCATGCTGGTTCACGCGGCGGAGGTGCTTCGCCGGAACACGCGGGAAAGCGACATCGTGGCGCGGATCGGCGGAAGCGAGTTCATCATCGCCACGATGGGGCCGACGAGCAACGCGGGGCTCTCCGCGCTCGCCGAACGCATCATTGAAGAGATGCGTCGCCCAGTTCCCTTCCAAAGCCAAGAGTGCAGGTTCGGTTCGAGCATCGGCGTCGCCGTCAACGACAGCGTGGGCGCCTACACCACGAAGCAGCTGCTCATCGACGCCGACCTGGCCCTCTACCGTGCCAAGAAAAGCGGCCGGAACCGTTACCAGTTCTTCGACGCGTCGCTGAAGGCCGAGATCGTATCCAGGAAGATCCTGGCGGACGAAATCTTGAGCGGGCTTGAATGGCGGGAGTTCCTGCCCTACTTTCAGCCTCAATTCGACGTTGTCGGCGTCGAAGCTCTTGCGCGTTGGCGGCATCCGACACGCGGACTGCTTGCGCCCGGCGCCTTTCTGACCACTGCCGAGGAACTCGGAGTCGTCCCGCTGATCGACCGCATCATTCTCGACGAGACCCTCTGGCAGTCGGCGCGCTGGGCGGCGGCAGGCATCGCCATTCCCCGAAACTCGGTGAACGTATCGGCCCGCCAGCTACAGGACGGCGCCTTGATCGAGCGGCTCCGAGGCCTGCCCATCACGCCCGGCGAGCTTTCGTTCCAACTGCTCGAGTCGATCTTCCTCGACGAGGACAGCGACACGATCACGAGCAACATCGCGGGGCTCGCCGAAATGGGTATCCACGTCGAGATCGACGACTTCGGTACCGGCTATGCCTCGATCATCAGCCTGCTGCAGCTCAGGCCCACGCGTCTGAAGATCGAGAGGCGCAAATCCCGAGCCGCGAAGCGTCGAGCCGGTTCGACCATGCCGCAAAAGCGCCGACGATCACCTGCGGCATACCTTTCGAGCACGCCTCGACCCGTGCTTCCACGCCGTAGACCCGTCGCAGCAAATCCGGCGTGACCACCTCCGCGAGCG
The DNA here is from genome assembly GCF_014645695.1 of Salinarimonas ramus. GTDB lineage: Bacteria > Pseudomonadota > Alphaproteobacteria > Rhizobiales > Beijerinckiaceae > Salinarimonas > Salinarimonas ramus. The sequence goes on from NZ_BMMF01000001.1 coordinate 463,518, forward strand.
GGCCGCAGGCGACGAGGCCGCCGTCGCAAATCACCATGGTTCGGTCGGTGAAGCGCAGCGCATAATTCAGGTCGTGGAGCGCGACGACGACGAGCAGCCCACGTTGAGTGGCCAGCGAGCGGATGAGCGTTGACCTGCTACGATAGCGCTTTCCACAAGCGGACAGCTTCGTCAACGACTGTGCTTTTCATTAATTCTATAGTAGATCGACGAAGAGAGCGGCAGATCGATCAAAAACGTCTACTCGGCGCCCGCGGCGCTGCTCGGCAAGGACGCTCCGCACTTCTCGCCGTCGGTGATCGCGCGGCTTACGGCGGCTTCAACGTCGTTGATCATTGCACGCTGAGGGCGACGCGAGCAGCGGCTCACGTTCAAGGAAGGTGCCTCCGGATGGTTGGTCGACCTGCTACTCCGCTGCGCGCCCGTCCTGGACGAGGGCCTCGTCGAGCGCCCGGCTCGCCGCCTGGCCGGATCTCGTGTACCCGGCGAAGAGATCGTAAAGGACCGGCGTCACGTACAGCGTGAACACGGTCGCGATCGACAGCCCACCGAGAACGACCGCCCCGATCGCCGCCCGGCTCTCGGCGCCCGCCCCCGTCGACAGGACGAGCGGCACGGCGCCGATCAGGGTCGAGCCGACGGTCATCAGGATCGGGCGTAGGCGCACGGTGGCAGCCTCCAGCGTCGCGTCCCGCACCGAGCGCCCGTCGTCGCGCAGCTGGTTGGCGAACTCGACGATGAGGATGCCGTTCTTCGCCATGAGCCCGATGAGGAGGACGATCCCGACCTGACTGAACACGTTCAGCGTCTGGCCGGTGAGCAGGATAGTGAACAGGGCTCCCGCGACGCCGAGCGGAACCGTGAGCAGGATCGCGATCGGGTGAAGGAAGCTCTCGAATTGGGCGGCGAGAACGAGGAAGACGACGACGAGCGCGAGGCCGAACACGATCTGCGTCCCGCGCGCGGTCTGAAGATATTCGCTCGCCTGGCCCTCGAAGCTGATCCTGGTCGTCGCCTCGAGCTCTTCGTCGGCGATGCGTCGCGTCGCCTCGATGGCGCTGCCGAGGTCCGCCTCGCCGCCGAGCCGCGCCGAGACCTCGACGGAGGGGAGGCGGTCGTAGCGCGTCAGCGCGCGAGGCGTCGCCCGCGTCTCGATCTCGACGAGCCCGTCGAGCGGCGCGAGCCCGCCATCGCGGGTGCGCACGTAGACGTCGGTGATCGCGCTGCGGTCGGCGCGATCCGCCTCGCGGGCCTGGAGAACGACGGGGTATTGACGGCCGCGGTCGGCGTACTCGCCAACGTCGGCGGAGGCGATGAGGGCGCGCAGCGCCTCGGAGACGTCGCGCGCCTCGATGCCGATCACCCGCGCCCGGTCGCGGTCGATGGAGACGACGAAGCTCGGCTGGTTCGGCGACCACTCGATCTCGACGCCGGAGACGCCCGGCTCGGCGCCGAGGGCGTCGGCGAGCACCTCGGCCTGCGCCGCGACGCTTTCGAACTCCGCACCGCCGACGATCACGCGCAGCCCGCTGCCGGAGCCGCCGAGCCCCAGGCCGGCGGGACGACCGGTACGGACGTTGGCGCGCACGATCTTCTCGAGTTGCGGCTCGATCTCGTCGATCACCTCGCCGACGCTGCGATCCCTCTCCTCCCAGGGCGCGAGGCTCACCGAGATGTAGGCCCGGCGCAGCTCGTCGTATCGGCCGACGATGGCGACCCAGGTGTCGATCGGCCCGTCGCTCCGCAGGGGCGCGAGGATGCCCTCGATCTCCCGCACGACGGCGTCGGTGTAGTCGAGGTTCGCCCCTTGCGGGGCGCTGACGCTGATCGAGAAGGCGCCGCGGTCCTCTTCGGGCGTCAGCGCGCTCGGGACACGCTGGTAGGCGGCGGCGGCGCTGCCGGCGACGAGGGCGGCGAGGCCGAGCACGAGCCAGGGCGCGCGCAGGGCCGCGGCGAGGCTGCGCCGATAGGCGTCGGCGACGGCGCCGAGCGCGCGGTCGACGCCCCGCCCGAACCGGCCCTCGCGGGCGCCGGGCTTCAGCAGGCGCGCGCACAGGACCGGCGCGAGCGTGAGCGCGACGAAGGTCGAGGCTACGACCGCGATCGCGAGCACGATGCCGAACTCGGTGAACAGCCGCCCGACGCGCCCCTGCAGGAAGGCGATCGGGACGAAGACGGCGATCAGCGCGAGCGACGTCGCGATAACCGCGAAGCCGACCTGGCGCGCGCCCCGTGCGCTCGCCGCGAGCGGGCTCTCGCCCCCGTCGATCCGGCGCTGCACGTTCTCGAGCACGACAATGGAATCGTCCACCACGAGGCCGATGGCGAGGATCAGCGCGAAGAGGGTGATCAGGTTGATCGAGAAGCCGAAGGCCCAAATGCCGGCGCAGGCGCCGACGAGGGCGATCGGGATCGTCACGGCCGGGACGATCGTGGCGCGCGGGGAGGCGAGGAAGGCGAAGATGACGCCGACGACGAGGGCGACCGCGATCGCCAGCGTGATCAGCACCTGCCTTATCGAGGCCCGGATGAACAGCGCGTCGTCGCTGGCGATCTCGAGCGACGCCCCGGCCGGCAGGTCGGCGCGCAGCGCATCGAGCTCGACGCGCACCGCGTCCGAGATCGCGACCGTGTTCGCCTGCGCCTGGCGCAGGATACCGAGGCCGACCGCGGTCTCGCCGGCGGCGCGGAAGTAGCTCTCGTCGTTCTCCACGCCCTGCTCGAGGTCCGCCACGTCCCCGAGCCGAACGGGATAGCCGGCGGCGCTCCGACGTACGACGAGCTCGGAGAAGGCTTCGGGGGTCGAGAAGCGTGTGTCGGTGCGAACCTGGATCTGCCGCGACGGTGTCTCGATGCGCCCCGCCGGCAGCTCGAAGTTGTTTCGGCGAAGGGCCTCGGAGATGTCGCCCACCGTCACCCCGCGTGCGGCCATCCGCTCGCGATCGAGCCAGACGCGCATCGCGAAGGCGCGCTCGCCGTCGATGTCGACGCTGGCGACACCCGGGACGCGCGATAGGCGATCGACGATGCGCCGATCGGCAAAGTCGGTCAGCTCGGCGGCCGTCATCCGATCCGAGGTCAGGGTGAGGCGGATGATGGGCTCGTCCTGGTCGTCGTTCTTCTCCACCTCCGGCGCGCCAGCGGCGTCGGGCAGCTCGTCGCGCACGCGGGCGACGGCGGCGCGGACGTCGTTCGCCGCCTGGTCGATGTCGCGGCTGGGATCGAAGGTGATCACCGTGCGGTTCGACCCGCGCTCGCTCTCCGACGAGATCGAGCGCACGCCCGCGATCGTCGCGATCGCGTCCTCGATCACCGTCGTGACCTCCGCGTCGACGATGTCGGGCGCCGCACCTTCGTAGGTCACGCTGACAGTGACCTCGGCCGTGTCGATCTGCGGGAGCTCGCGCACGGGCAGCCGCCACAGCGCCGCCGCCCCGAGAATGACGAGAAGCAGGCTCGCGACCATGGCGAGCACCGGACGGCGCAGGGCGAACTCGGACAGGCTCATCAGGCACGCCCCTCGCCTGCGCCGTCATCGGCGCCCTGCGTGGTGATCGCCGACCCGTCCTCGACGTCCTGCAGCCCACCGATCAACACCCGCTCGCCGCTCGCGAGCCCCTCCAGAACCTCGAGCTCGCCCCCGACCGCCGCGCCGATCGCGACGTCGCGCCGGCGCGCCGTGCCGTCCGCCGCGACGAAGACGAAGGCTTCGTCCTCCAGCCGCAGCACGCTCTCCTCGGGAACCACGACCGCACGGCGCGTGTCGAGCACGACCGTGAGGGTCATGAACAGCCCGCTCGCGAGCACGTCGTCCTCGTTCTCGAGCCGCGCCCGAACGGGGAAGGCGCGGGTCGACGGATCGATGCGGGTTCCCACCTCGACGACGGTTCCCGAGAAGACGCGCTCCGGGAAGGCGGCGCTCGTCGCCTCGACCGCGAGCCCCGGCTCGATGCGGGCGAAGTACGGCTCCGGGACGGCGAAGGCGATCTCGACGGCGGAGAGGTCGTCGAGCGTCGTCAGGAGCGATCCCGCCTGGACAAACTGGCCCTCGTCGACCGTGGCGAGATCGGCCGTCCCGGTGAACGGCGCGCGCAGCACGCGGTCTGCCAAGGCCGCGCGGGCGCGCTCGACGGCGGCCTGCGCCGTGCGGAAGGTGGCGCGCGTCGTCTCCAGCGTCGCCTCGCTGGTCACGCCGCGCTCGACGAGCTCCTGCTCGCGCGCGAGCGTGCCTTCGGCGTCGGCGAGGGCCGCGCGGGCTTCCGTGAGCGCGGCGCGCTCGGCGCGATCGTCGAGACGGGCGAGCACCGCGCCGGACTGGACCCGCTCGCCGCCGCGGAAGGCGATCTCGACCAGGCGGCCGTCCTGCTCCGGGCGGATCTCGACCGAGCGGATCGCGCGCGCCGTGCCGACAGCGGCGACCGTCTTGTCGATCGAACGCTCGCGCGCCTCGGCCACTGCGACGCGGACTGCCTGCGGCCCGCTTCCGCCATTGTCCACGCCGGCGGCGCCGCTCAGAAGGTCGAGGGCGGGACCGGCGCCGAAGTACCCGGCAGCCGCAGCCGCCGCCACGACGCATGCGGCGAGCAGCAGAGATCGTTTCGAGCGCGCGGTGCTGGCCAAGCTGGTCTCCCCTGATCGAACCCGGGACGTGCGCGAGCGCGTCTCCCGTGCTTCGCAGGCGCTCGTCGACCAGGGACAAGGCCCGACGCACGGCGCAGGTTCGCGCCGGCGCTCGCGCGCGATGTCGCATGGCGGCTCGTATGGCGTTGCGGTCGGCGCCGACGCGTCTCGTCCGGCGCCGCTCCGGCTGGGGTCCGGCAAGGGTTACCGCAACGACCGCGGAAGCCGCCCGCTGAGACGATCACGCCTTCGTGATCCCGGCATCCGCTGCCGCGCTCTCACAGTCGGGCGATACTGAGGGCGAGAGTTTCGAGCGAGCCAGGAGTGGCGGATGGACCAGCGGATCATCGAACTCTACGACGCCTTCACGCATGGGCGGATGAGCCGTCGCGCGTTTCTCGATCGGCTCGCGACCCTCGCCGGCGGCGCCGCGGCGGCGAGCGCGCTGGTCAGCGTCCTCGCCAACGACTACGCCAAGGCCCAGACCATCGCAGAGGATGATTCGCGGATCGCGGCGGAGACCGTCGAGATCCCGGGCCCGGACGGGCTGTCCGCCTACCTCGTGCGCCCGGCCGGAGGGGACGCGCATCCGGCGGTGATCGTCATCCACGAGAACCGCGGTCTCAACCCGCACATCCGCGACGTCGCCCGCCGCTACGCGGCCGAAGGCTTCCTCACGCTCGCCCCAGACTACCTCTCCGTCCTCGGCGGAACGCCCGAGGACGAGGACCGTGCGCGGGAGATGATCGGCGAGCTGACGGGCGAGCAGGCGCTCGCGATCTCGCGCGCCGCACTCGCTTTCCTGAAGGAGCACTCTGCCTCGACCGGGCGCGTCGGCGCGATCGGCTATTGCTGGGGCGGCGGGCTGGTGAATGCGCTCGCCGTCGCCGAGCCGACCCTCGATGCCGGCGTCGCCTATTATGGGCGTCAGCCTCCGGCCGATGCCGTCGCGTCGATCGAGGCGCCGCTCCTCCTGCACTATGCCGGGCGCGATGAGCGGATCAATTCCGGCATCCCCGCCTTCGTGGAGGCGCTCGAAGGAGCTGGAAAGAGGTACGAGTTGCATATGTACGACGGCGTGAACCACGCCTTCAACAACGACACCAACGTTGCCCGCTACGATGCGGAGGCGGCGGCGGTGGCCTTCGCTCGAACGCTCGCGTTCCTCAAGCAGCATCTTCAGCAGCGCGCCTAGCGAATAGTGGGAGCCAGAGCACGCTCACCAAGACCGCTCTCGGCCCCTGACGGGACTCCGAACTGAATTCGGCTAGGTCGCCCTACCGCGGCGGGAGAACGGGGCATAGCATGTCACCGCCACGGTCTAGCTCGGCTCGCAGTCGATTTCCTCAGCGCCTATTGGAGCTTGTCGATAGCGGACGAGAACGTCCACCGCTATGGCGGGGTCAGCGCCGCGCGCAGCGCTGCGTGGTAGCAGTTCCGCAGCGCGGTCGCTGGGCACACGCTCGGTTCACACTCCAGGTTCGATGGTCGTTTTCACAGTACGGACCGCAGTGGATCTCCTTCGATTTGTTGTTGATACCGTTAAATACGACGTCGACGGTGCCGTTGCGCGACGCGCCTCTTCCACCAGCCAAGCCCGAAATCGCCGCACCTTCGGCATATCCCCATACGCCGACGGGTAGACCAAGTAATGAGCACCCGCGGCTATACGCGCTGCTTCGTCGAGGAGCGGGACGAGGCTTCCGTCGGCGAGGAAACGCTCGGCGAAAATCATCGTCTCGAGCGTCGCGCCGAGCCCCTCCGCTGCCGCCTGCAGCGCGAGGTAAGCGCGGTCGAAGCGTAGACCACCGCGCGGTGCGATGGTGCCCGGCGAGAGCACATGCGTCCACCGATCCCAGGCGACGAGGGCGCGCTCCGAATGAATGAGCGGCAGCGCGAGGACGTCCGCGACCGTGGCGCTCCGCGGCAGCCGCGCCGCGAGAGCCGGGCTCGCGAGAGGGACGACCTCGTCCTCCATGAGCTCGACGATCTCGAGACCAGGCCAGTCTCCGGCCCCGTACCGGATTTCAACGTCGGTGTCGCTGCGAAAGAAGGCCGGCGGCTCGGGCGTCGCGTGGATTCTCAGGTCGATGTCGGGATGTGCCGCGACGAACCGTGAGAGACGCGGGACGAGCCAAGCCGGCGCGAAGCTCGGCGGGCAATGCAAGGTCAGCACGTCACCCGCTCCACCGCGCACGAGATTGTCGGTCGCCCGCGCGATGCGTTCGAAGCCGTGCCCGAGAAGGGCCGCGTAGTCGCGGCCCGCGTCGGTGAGCGCGATGCGCCGATGCAGGCGGTGGAACAGGCGCACGCCGAGATACTCTTCGAGGCCGCGGAGCTGGTGGCTGACCGCCGAGGGCGTCACCGCGAGCTCGTCCGCGGCCACCGTGACACTCTGGAGGCGTGCGACGGCTTCGAACACCTGAAGGGCCCGGAGCGGTGGAAGGCTGGACATGTTTCGATTGAACCACGCTCATCCGAACAGTGAAAATATATCATTTGCCGGGCGTGGGCTCAATCGTGTCTCATCCATGCAAGAACCGTGAAAAACGGACGCGGGGCCGGTCCACACCGACCCGGGAGGAAACGAACGCCATTGTGGCCCTGCGCTCGTTCGGCGCAGCGGCGGCGGTCCTCCGCGCGTCCCTCGAGGAGCCGCGATGCCGCTGACGCCCACCGCCCGTGACCTCGTCGCCGATCGCCGCGCCCGCTTGCGGCGCGTGCGGGACACCGTGACGATCGACGCCGACACGCATCCGAGCGACCCCGCCTCGTACCCGCCCGCACTCGCCGAGCGCGTCGCACGCGATCCAAACTACTGGCAAGGTCGGCCGGTAACGGGAGACGAACTCCTCCGTGAACTCGACCATGCCGGCGTCGACATGGCACTGTGCTGGCAGAACCCGGCCGTCACGGTCTACGGACGTGACACGGAAGAGAACCTCGACCGGCTCCTCGCCGCGAACCGCTATATCTTCCGCTTGGCTTCGGACCATCCGGACCGCATCGTCCCGGGTGGCTGGACCGATCCGAAGGCGCTCGGCGTCGCCAACGCGATCCGGCTCGCGCAGATCTGCGTCGAGGAATTCGGCTTTCCCATCGTCAAGATGAACCCGGCGCAGAACGCCTATCCGATCACCGATCCGATCGTAGCGCAGACGGTGGACGCCATCGTCGCGCTCGGCGCCATCCCGACGTTCCACTTCGGCGGAGACGGGCCCTATACGCCACCGGAGGGCTTCGCCTCAATCGCGGCACGCCATCCCGACCATCCGATCATCGGCGTGCACATGGGTGGCGGCGGGTCTCACTTCGTCGAGGGCGACGCGACTTACGTCGGGGCCCGCGAGATCGGCCTCGCGCACGAGAACATCTTCTATATTCTCAGCGCCAAACGCGATACGCATATCGAAAGCGCCCTGATCACCTATCGCCTCGCCGGCCCGCGTGCCTGGCATCGGCTCGCGATCGGCTCGGACCTGCCGTACGGGCGGCCCACCTGGAACTTCGGCGGCATGCGCGCGATGCTCGCGGCGCTCGCCGACGGTTCGGGCTCCAACGATCCGCGGCTGCGCGAGAACCCGCACCTCTTCGACGGCGACGCCGCCCGCGACGTGCTCGGGCGAAATTTCGCCGACCTGATCATCGCCGCCGACTCGCGCCTCCTCGGCGAGGCAACGGCATGATCGACCTCCTCGACCGTGTCAGTTTCGGCGCCAACCGCGTGGCCGAATGGCTGCTCGCCCCGATCCTCGCGTTCCTGGCGGGGCTCCTCGTGATCTCCGTGTTTTCGCGATACGTGTTCCACATCGCGATGGTCGATGCGGTCGAACTCACCCGCATCGCCTTCGTATGGGGGTGCTTCCTTGGTGCCGCCGTCGCGCTCCGTCGCGGGGCGCACGTTCGGGTGACGTTCCTCGCCGATCGGTTGCAAGAGCGCTGGCGGCCGCTCGGCATCCTGATGGCCAATGCCGCCTTCCTCGTCTTCGCCTGCCTCATGGTCTGGCACGGCTTCGCACTGGCCGATCGGATGCGGGTCACGACCCTCCCGACGCTCGGCATCGCTCAGACCTGGCTCTACGCGGCCCTTCCCGTCTCGGGCGCGTTGATGGTGCTCCACGCCACAGCCGGTCTCGCACGCGCCGGCGCGGATCTGCGCCGCGGTTTGATGGGAGCGCGGCCGTGATCGCCGCGACGATCGTCCTGTTCGTGGTGCTCGTCCTCGTTTCGGCACCGCTCGCGGTGGCGCTCGGCCTCGCGATCACGGCGGGGCTCATCCTGTTCAGCCCCTTCCCGGCGGCGATCATGTTCCAGAAGATGGTCACGGGCATCGACAATTACGTGCTCGTCGCCATCCCGCTCTTCATCCTCGCCGGCAATCTGATGAACGCCGGCGGCATCACCGACAGGATCTTCCACTTCGTACGCCGTGTGATCGGCCATGTTCCGGGTGGTCTCGCGCACGCCAATGTAGGCTCCTCCGTGCTCTTCGCCGGCATGTCCGGCTCCGCCGTAGCCGACGCCGCCGGCATCGGTGCCGTCGAGATCAAGGCGATGCGCGACGCCGGCTACAAAACGGAATTCTCGGCTGCGGTGACTGCGGCCTCCTCGGTGATCGGCCCGATCATCCCGCCGTCGATCCCCCTCATTCTCTACGGCGCCATCGCCGAGGTTTCGGTCGGGCGGCTGTTCGCGGCCGGGCTCGTCCCGGGTCTCGTCTTGGCGCTGACCCTCAGCGGCATGATCGTCTGGATGGCGCGCACGCACGCCTTCCCCCGCGATCCGCGGGCGAGCCTATCCGAGGTATGGCGCGCATTTTCGAAGGCGTTCTTCGCCCTGATGACACCTGCGGTCATTCTCGTCGGCCTGATCGGTGGCGTATTCACGCCTACCGAAGCCGGCGCCGTCGCGGTCGCCTACGCGCTCTTTCTCGCCATGGTCGTCTACCGCGCGCTGAAGCCGCGCGACCTGCCGAAGGTGCTCGTCGAGACCATGGTCACGACGGCGATCGTCACCTTCATTATCTCGAACGTCTCGGCCTTCTCTTGGGCCCTCGTCGTCACCCGCTCGGGAGACGCCTTCGTGGATGCGATCCGCGCAGTCTCCGACGACCCGCTGCTCGTCCTTCTGCTGATCAATCTGCTACTGCTCGTCCTTGGTGCGCTGATCGAGTCCGGCGCCGTTCTCATCCTGATGACGCCGTTGCTTCTGCCGCTGGCAACCTCGATGGGCGTCGATCCGGTGCACTTCGGCGTGATCATGGTGCTCAACCTGATGATCGGCTGCGCCACGCCGCCCGTCGGCATGAGCTTGTTCGTCACCGCGCACGTAGCCGGGATACCGGTCGAGCGGATGATGCGCGCGATCCTGCCGTTCCTCGTGCCGCTGATGATCTCGCTTCTCGCGGTCACCTACTGGCCGAGCCTCACCCTCACCGTGCCCTCGCTCTTGTTCGACTGAGGGGGCACGAAAAGACCGGCCTTCAAGGGCCGGAGAGACCAACGGGAGGAACACCATGTCGAACCGTCTCGCCGCACTTCTCGCTTCCGCAGGCGCCTTCGCGCTCGTCTCCGGCGCGGCCCTCGCACAGACGCCGCTCAAGATCGGCCACGGCCATTCCGACCAGCACTCGTTCCATCTCGCGATGGAGCGCTTCGCCGAGCTTCTCGAGGAGAAGGCGCCTGGCGCCTTCGACGTGCAGATCTTCCCGTCGGCGCAGCTCGGCTCCGAGCGCGAGATGCAGGAACAGCTCGCCCTCGGCAATCTCGAGATGACCGTCACCGGCGTGCTCGGCATCTACGAGCCGAAGCTCGCGCTGCTCGAGCTGCCCTTCCTGTTCCGCGATCGCGAACACATCCTCGCCGCGCAGGATTCGGAAGCCGTCTCGAACCTCGCCGCGTCGCTGCCGGACAAGGGTCTGCGCCTCGTCGGCTTCGTCGAGAACGGCTTCCGCAACATCACCAACAATGTGCGACCGATCGAGACGCCGGCGGATGTCGACGGCCTGCAGATCCGCACGCCCGAGAACCCGGCGCAGATCGAGACCTTCCGCGCGCTCGGCGCGAGCCCCACGCCGATGCCGTTCTCGGAGCTCTACGCGGCGCTGCGCCAGGGTGTCGTCGACGGCCAGGAAAATCCGCTCCAGAACATCTACGACGGCAAGCTCTTCGAAGTGCAGGAGCATCTGGCGCTCACCGGTCACATCTACAACTCCGCCTACATCGTCGCTTCCGAAGGCTGGCTGCAAGGCCTTTCCGAGGAGGAGCGCACCGCCGTGCTTGAGGCGGCAGAAGAGGCGGGCAACTGGCAATTCGAATATATCGCCGCGCGCGATGAAGAATTGTTGAGCGCACTGGAAGAAGCCGGCATGCGAGTCACGCGTCCCGATCGCCAACCCTTCGTCGACGCGACGCAGCCCGCTTACGACGTATTTTACGAGCGCTTCGGCGATGATGCACGCACGTTCGTCGAGGCGATCCGCGCGCTCTGATCGCCAACAGCTGAACAGGTTTCGGTCCGGCACGCGGAGAACGCGTGCCGGACCTACGGACTCTCCGCGACGGCGCAAATCTCGCTATCGGCCGGGAAGTCTTCGAGTGACGGACGACTCGGAAGCGGCGTGCACTGGCCACGTCTACGAGCGTGCTGCTCGACGAAGACGACAGTCATAATCGAGCCGAAGTCAGCTCCCGGCCGAGGCCGTGTGGAAACGCCCTCGAATATGCTAAGCTTCAGCTCTCTACACGGGGAGCTTCGGGATGGGGCGTTTCGTCGAGGGCCAGGATCGCCGGCAGGC
>NZ_BMMF01000002.1 GCF_014645695.1 Salinarimonas ramus
CAAGCCCCTCGACCTCGACCTGATCGCGCGCCTCGCGCGCGAGCACGAGGTGCTGATCACGATCGAGGAGGGCTCGATCGGCGGCTTCGGCTCGTTCGTCATGCACGCGCTCGCCGAGAGCGGCGCGCTCGATCGCGGCCTCAAGGTCCGCGCCATGGTGCTGCCCGATACCTTCATCGACCAGGACAAGCCCGCCAAGATGTACGCCAAGGCCGGCCTCGACGCGGACGGCATCGTCGAAAAGGTGTTCGCGGCGCTGGGTGGAGCGGAGGCCGCGAAGCACGCGGGTGGTCAGGCGCGCGCCTGACGCGCGCCCTCGCCCGCCGATGGCCCTCAGCCCTCCGACGCGGCGAGGCTCTTGGGCGTCACGAAGCGATCGAGCCGCCCCTCCCGCGGCACGATCTCGCCCCAGCTCTCCGCGTCGAGATCGATGACGGCGATGCCGGCCGTCGAGAATTTCTGCTTCATCCGCGCGAAGGCGTAGCGGTCGCCGAAGCCGATCAGGCTGCGCGCCAGGTCCTCCATGCCGGGATTGTGCCCGACCAGCATGAGCGTGCGCACGCTGTCTGGACCCTCGCGCACGACGCCGAGCAGGCGCTCGGCCGGCGCCTCGTAGATGCGGGGCTCCTCGCGGGTCTCCACCGGCCCGAGCGCGGCACCGGCCAGCGCGAAGGTCTCCTGCGTGCGTCGCGCCGAGGAGACGAGGACGAGATCGGGCAGGAGCGTTTCCGCCGCGAGGTAGGCGCCCATGCGCGGCGCGTCGGCGCGACCGCGCTCGTTCAGCGGCCGGTCGTGGTCGTCGACCCCGTCGGGATAGGCGGACTTGGCGTGGCGAAAGAGGATCAGGCGTCTCATGGGCTCGTTCTAGCACGCGCCTCGTCGGCTCGGCCACCGTGCGCGGGCAGGCTCGCGTAATAGGCGGCGAGCGCCGCGATCTCGGGATCGGTGAGGTCCTCGGCCGCCATGTGCATGACGTGCGCGAACGGCGTCCCGCCGCGGTCACCCGCCCGCCAGGCTTCGAGCTGAAGTGAGAGGTATTCCTCGTACTGCCCTGCGATGAAAGGATAATAGGCGGACGTTCCGGGTCCGTGGCAGCTGTCGCAGGCGGGAATGCCGCGCGCCGGCACGCCGCGGGCCGCGATCTCCGCGCCGAGCGCCCGCGCCTCCTCGGAGCCGACCGCCTCGACGGCGCCGTCACCCGGAGCGAGCGCGGAATAATAGGCGGCGAGGTCGCGCATCTCGGCATCCGAGAGGGCGACAGCCACGGGACGCATGAAGCCGCTCTGGCGCTCGTCCTCGGCATAGGCGCGCAGCGAGGCGTAGAGGTAGGTCTCCTTCTGCCCCGCGAGCTTGGGGAACGCGCCCTCGCCTCCTCCTCCACCCTCGCCGCGCCCGAGCCCGTCGAGGCCGTGGCAGCGGGCGCAGCTCTCCACGAGCTGCTCGCGCGCGCCCTCCCCGACCCTGTCGAGGAGCCCGCGAATCCGCGTGCCGCCACCGGCGGCGGCACCGGTCGAAACCTCCATCTCCGGCGCGGCGCGCCCGGCGTCGAGGCCCGCCATCGCGCGCCATTCCTCGGGCGTCATCCCCGGCAGCCGGCGCAGGAAGGCGACCATGGCCCAGACCTCGTCCTCGCGATGGTCCGCGGGCCAGGCGGGCATGGCGGAGAACTTGATGCCGTTCTGCAGGATCCAGAACAGCTCCTCGTCGGACCAGTCCGGCACTCGCTCCTCGAGCCGCGGCGGACGGGGCGTCATCGCCCGCGCGATCGCCGAGCGTGCCTCCCCCGGCGCGCCGTGGCAGGGCGCGCAGCCGCTGGCGAAATGCGGCGCGCCGCGGAGCGCCAGGACGGGATCGGCGAGGTCCACGTCCGCCGGCTTCTCGACGCCCACCGCCGCGCGGGTCTCGACGCCCTGGCGCATGGCGAAATGCAGGAACCAGGCGGTGACCGACCAGTGCCCGGAGCGCGCCGAGATCGGCGCGAGCCCGGCCCAGGCGTAGAGGAAACCGCCGAGCGCCGCGATCACGAGGAAGGCGAGGATCGTCGTCAGGCGGCGCTTCCAGGACAGGCGCTTTGAGGAGAGGCGCCTGGCCAGCTTGTAGGCGCGCATCTTCATGACCGCGCCTCCTCGCGCAGGAGGTCGGCGAGGAGCCACAGGGCACCGGCGAGATACACGCTCCCGCCGACGGCGAGCATCATCACGCCGCCGACCTGCTGGTCGAAGACGCCCAGGCACGCCTCGTAGAGCGGGCGCGGCGCGAGCGCGAGGAGCACGCCGAGAAGGCCCATATGCATGGAGGTGAGGAGGAGCGCGCCCACACCCCCCGCCGCGCGCTCCCGGCGCACCCGTGCGGCGCCGCCGAGCGCGGACATCCACACGAGGAAACCGACGGCGAGGAACGAGGCCTGCTCGGCCACGAAGATCTCCGGGCGCATGCGCGCGGCGTCGTGCGCCACCGGCGCATGCCAGCCCCAGATCACCACGAGCTCGAGGAACGCCGCCGGCAGCGGCGCGAACAGGAGCGGCAGGCGCGCCGCCGGATCGTAGCGCGACCCCGCGAGCGCCAGCGCGATCAACGGCGCGGCGATCGCGACGACCATGAGATGCATGACCATGTGCGCCCAGAACCGCGTCAGCGCGAGCGCGGGCAGAGGGCCGATCCAGGCGGCCAGCAGGATCGCGATCCCGCCGGCGAGGAGGAGGAGACGCGGCGCGCTCATCGAGATCTCCTCATCGGCACGTCTCCGTGAACACGACGACCATCGCCACGAAGATCACGGCGACGAAGCTCAAGGCCGCGAGCAGGAACGTCGAGAAGCCCAGGAAGCGGTGGCGGTCCGCGGCCGTGTCGAAATCGTGCGGCGCGGTGGCGTCGCCGTAGGAATGGTGGCGAAAGCCCCGGACGCCGATCATGGCGATCGCGACGAGGGCGACGCCCGTATAGCCGGCGAGCAGCCAGCGTGCGCCCTCGAGGCTGCCGTCGCGCCCGGCGATCTTCGCGCACCAGATCGCGGCGGTGACGTAGGAGGCGAGGAAATGCGCCGCCCAGATCGCCGGCGCGGCCGGGATCATGAACATGGTCTCCCGGCGCGCCTGCAGCTCGTCGGGCGCGTCCTCGTTGCGGATCGGGTCGGAGCGTTCGTCCATGGCGCCCCTCACGAGAGCAGCGGGAAGCCGGCGATCGTCGCGACGGTGACGGCGATCGTGGCCAGCATGAAGTGCCAGTAGAGCGCGACGTTGGCGATATCGATGTCGCGGCGCGCGGTGAGGCGCCCGGCGGCGGCGCGGGCGATGCAGTAGAGCTGCATGACGAGCCCGATGGCGCCGTGAATGCCCGTCCAAAGGACGAGCACCCACACCGTCGCCTCGTAGGCGTGGACCGTCGGGTCCATGCCGGTGAGCCAGGGACCGGCCGCGAGGGCCGCGACGCCCGCGATCGTCGAAAGCGCCCCGAGGGCGAGCGCGGCGATGCCGCCGCCGCGATGCTCCCGCCGGATCAGCCCGCGCGCGGCGAGCGTCGCCGCCCAGGCGAGCGCGAGGAGCCCGAGAGAGACGAGCGGCCAGAAGGTCCCCGGCCCGTCCGCGCCCGCGGGCGGGAATTGCGGGTGGACGGTCCAGAAGAAATAATAGCCGAAGACGAGGCCGGCGAAGGCCGTGGCGTCGCCGATCATGGTGATGAACATCGCCCACCAGCCCACCGAGGCCGGCCCGGAGGCGTAGAGCGGGACGGTGACGCCGAGCCCGATGTCCTTCTCCTCCTTCTCGGGCTCGAGCGCGGTGCCGGTCCACAGCCAGATCAGGATCGTCGCGAAGCCGATCGCGCCGCACAGGAGGGCGAGGACGTAGAGCTTGAACGTCGCCAGCACGAAGAGCCCGCCCGCGCCCGCCGCCGCGATCAGCGTCAGCCAGGTCGGGCCCGGCACGCGCAGGCACTGGATCGGCACGGCATCGATGACGGTGGTGATGATGGTCTCGCGCTTCACCTCCTCGGCGTCCGGCAGGTAGAAGCGGCCGTGGTCGTAATCGTCGAGGAAGTTCTCCTGGTCCCACAGCGGATAGCGGCTCGACACGGCGGGGATCGTGCGCGCACCCCAGGGCTCGGGCGGGATCTTCGCCGCCCATTCGATGGTCCCGGCGTTCCAGGGGTTTCGCGGGGAGAGCGGCTGGCGCGATTTCGGCCGCACCACGTCCCACAGGAAGACCGCGAGGCCGGCGGCGAGCGTGAACGCGCCGATTGTCGAGATCATGTTGAGGAGCTCGAGCCCCATCCCCGCCTCGTAGGTGAAGACCCGGCGCGGCATCCCCCGCAAGCCGGAGATGTGCATCGGCCAGAAGGCGAGGTTGAAGCCCACGAAGGCCAGCCAGAACGCGATCGTGCCGAGGCGCGGCGAGAGGCTTTTGCCGTTCACGAGCGGGAAGAAATAGTGGATCGCGCCCAGGATCGGGAAGACGACGCCGCCGACGAGCACGTAGTGGAGGTGCGCCACGATGAAGTAGGTGTCGTGCACCTGCAGGTCGAAGGGCACGAGCGCGACCATCACGCCGGTGAGCCCGCCCAGCACGAAGACGGCGAAGGCGCCCGAGACGTAGAGCAGCGGCACGTTCGTCGTCGCGCGCCCCACCAGCA
Organism: Salinarimonas ramus; assembly: GCF_014645695.1. Classification (GTDB taxonomy): domain Bacteria; phylum Pseudomonadota; class Alphaproteobacteria; order Rhizobiales; family Beijerinckiaceae; genus Salinarimonas; species Salinarimonas ramus. Next base: position 4,627 of record NZ_BMMF01000002.1, read on the forward strand.
TCGTGGCGATGAAGCAGAAGATCTGCACGCCGGTGGGGATCGCCACCGACACCGAGGCCGCCGAGAAGAAGCCCAGCGACACGTTCGGCAGGCCCGTCGCGTACATGTGGTGGACCCACAGGCCGAACGAGATGAAGCCCGTCCCCACCGCCGCGAGCACGACCCAGGAATAGCCGACGAGCGGGCGCCCGGCGAAGGTCGGGATCATCGTCGCGACGAGCGCGATGGCGGGCAGGAAGATGATGTAGACCTCCGGATGCCCGAAGATCCAGAACAGGTGCTGCCACAGGAGCGGATCGCCGCCGCGATCGGGGTCGAAGAAGGGCCAGTCGAAGGCCCGCTGCATCTCGAAGAGCAGGTCCCCCGCGATCAGGGGCGGGAAGGCGAAGAGGATCATGCCGGCGACGACGAGCACGTACCAGGCGTAGAGCGGCATGAGGTTGATGCGCATGCCGGGCGGGCGCGTCTTCAGGGCGCCGACGATGAGCTCGACGGCAGCCGCGATGGAGGCGATCTCGATGAAGGAGAGGCCGAGCAGCCAGATGTCGGCGCCGTAGCCGTCCTGGTATTCCGTCGTCAGCGGCGGATACATGAACCAGCCGCCCTTTGGCGCGATGCCGAAGAACAGGGATCCGCACACGAACACGCCGCCGATGAGGAAGCACCAGAAGCCGAAGGCGGAGAGACGCGGGAACGGCAGGTCGCGCGCGCCCAGCATCTGCGGCAGAACGAGGATCGAGAACGCCTCGAAGGACGGCACCCCGAACAGGAACATCATCACCGAGCCGTGCAGGGTGAAGATCTGGTTGTACTGGTCCGCGGTGACGAGGTCGTTGTCGGGCACCGCGAGCTGCGCGCGCATGATCAGCGCCAGCACGCCCGCGAAGAGGAAGAAGACGAAGGCGCAGATCGTGTACCAGAGCCCGACCTCGGTGTTGTTGACGGCCGACCAGTAGCGCCAGCCCTTGGGCGTCTCCCACGCCTTGGAGAGCCGGCGCTCCTGCGCCGCCTTCACGCTTTCGCCGGGGCGCGTGCGGGCCCAGTCGAGGAGCTTCGCGCGCGCATTCATGTCAGGCCGTCCAGGTAGGCGGCGAGCGCCGCGAGATCGTCGTCGGGGAGCATGCCGAAGGGCGGCATGTTCGCGTCGGGCTTCACCTCGTGGGTGCGCGCGATCCAGTCCACGTAATCCTCGGGCGTGTTGGGCAGCGCGCCGGCGCCGAGCGTGCGGCGCGAGCCGACATGGGTGAGGTCGGGCCCCACGACGCCGTTCGCCTGCGTGCCGCGGATGGCGTGGCAGGCGCCGCAGCCGTATTCGCGGAAGACCGCCGCGCCCCGCGCTTCGAGCGGGCCCTCGGGTTCCTGCGCGGGCGCGCCCTGGCGGGCGAGCCAGCCCTCGTAGGCGTCGGGCTCGAGCACCAGGACGGCGAAGTTCATGAGCGCGTGCGAGGTGCCGCAATACTCGGCGCACGCCCCGCGGAAGACGCCCGTTCGCGTGGGCTCGAGCACGATGATCGTCTCGCGCCCGGGGATCATGTCGGTTTTGCCCGCGAGCGCGGGAACCCAGAAGGAATGGATCACGTCCGGGCTCGTCAGCCGCAGGACGGCGGGGCGCCCGACGGGGAGCGCGAGCTCGTTCGCGACCTCGGTCGCGCCGCCTTCCTCGGAGGCGTAGCGCACGCGCCACCACCAGCGCAGGCCCTCGACCTCGATCTCGACGGCGCCCTCCGGGATCGGCGGCTTCACCTGCGGCATGAGCCACAGCGAGTAGGCGAGCACGCCCCCGAGCAGGATCGTGGGGAGCACGGCGCCGCCGCCGACGATCATGAGCCGCACCCTGGCGACGTCGTGAGCGCCGGGCCGGACGTAGGCGGCGTAGACCGACAGGCCCAGGACGACGAACCAGATCAAGGTGGCGCTGCCGAACAGCCACCAGGAGAGGTCCGCGATTCGCTCCGCGCTGCGGCCTGCCGGCACCAGGACCGAGGTCTCGCCGAGGAGCGTGGCGATCGAATCTTCGGTTTGCGAGGCCATCCGGTCCTTCCGGGGGGCCGCGCGGCAGGAGCCGGCGGGCGGGACGGGTCGAGTTCGACCGTCAAGCCGCGAGGGCGCCGAACCGTTCCCGAGCTGCTCGCCTCCTGCGAGGCGGACGGATCAGACGACGCCGCTCTCGCGCAGCGCCGCGATCTCCTCGGGCGCATAGCCGGCCTCGGCGAGGACGTCGTCCGTGTGGGCGCCGAGATCGGGCGCGGGGCGCTCGACGCGGCAGGGCGTGCCCGAGAGCTTCACGGGAAAGCCCGTCATGCGCACGGTGCCGTGGCCCGGATGGGGGATGTCGAGCACCATCTCCTGCGCCGCCACCTGCGGATCCTCGACCATCTCCGCCAACGTCTGCACGCGCCCGCAGGGCACGCCGGCGGCGTTGAGGCGCGCGATCCAGGTCTCCTGCGTCTCGCCGCGCATGGCCTCGTCGATGAGCGCGTTCAGCTCGGAGCGGGTGGCGACGCGGTCGGCGTTGGTGGCGAAGCGCGGCTCCGCGAGGAGATGCTCGAGGCCGATCTCGCTCAGGAAGCGGCGCAGCACCGCCTGCGTGGAGGGCGCGACCGCGACGCCGCCGTCGGCCGCTTGGAAGAGGCCGTAGGGCGAGGCGATCGGATGGTCGTTGCCCGTCACCGGCGGTGGCGTGCCGGTGGCGAGCTGGGACGCGGAGAGATAGGCCAGCATGGAGACCATGCCCATCATGAGCGAGGATTCCACCGCCTGCCCGCGCCCGTCGCGGTCGCGCACGCGCAGAGCCGCGAGCACGCCGAAGGCGGCGTAGAGCCCCGCCACGAGATCCGTGATCGGCGGGCCGCAGCGCAGCGGGCCGGTCTCCGGCGTGCCGTTCACCGCCATGAAGCCGGACATGGCCTGGGTGATGAAGTCGAAGGCCGGACGCTCCGCATAGGGGCCGGTCGAGCCGTAGCCGTTGACGCTCGCCACGACGAGGCGCGGGTAGAGCCGCTCGCGCTCGGCGGTGCCGAGACCGAGCTTGTCGAGCACGCCGGGGCGGAAGTTCTCGACGAGCACGTCGGCGCCCGCCACGAGGCGGTGCAGGACGGCTTTGCCCTCGTCGGAGCGCAGGTCGAGCGTGATGGAGCGCTTGTTGCGGTTGAAGCTCGCGAAATACCAGGACATGCCCTCGATGATGGCGCCCTGCCGGCGCACCTCGTCGCCCTCGCGTCCCTCCACCTTGATGACGTCCGCGCCGAGGTCGCCCAGCAGCATCGAGCAGAACGGCCCCGAGAGGATGCGGGTCAGGTCGACGACGCGCACGCCCGCGAGCGGCTGCGCCATCGTGCCGGTCTGCTCTCCCGAGGTACCCCGTGCCATAGCGCTCATCCCGCCGCCGTCGCGACGTCGTCGACGGAATGGCGCGCGAAGCGCGGGCCCGCCTTCATTACCTGCCCGGGCAGCTCGCGGCCGATGGCGCGCTCGGTGCGCTCGGCGGCGGCGATGAGCGCGTCGAGGTCGATGCCCGTCTCGTATCCCGTTTCGTGCAGCAGGTAGACGAGATCCTCCGTGCAGATGTTGCCGGTGGCACCCGCCGCGAAGGGGCAGCCGCCCAGACCGCCGACGGAGGAATCATAGCGCGTCACCCCTTCCGCGAGGCCGACCATGACGTTGGCGAGCCCGACGCCGCGGGTGTTGTGGAAGTGCAGCGTCGGCTTCATCTCGGGCACCGCCTCGCGCAGCGCGGCGAGAACGGCGCGCACCGTGCGCGGCGTCGCCATGCCCGTCGTGTCGCCGAGGTTGAGATCGACGATGCCGAGGTCGCGGTAGAACCGCGCGATCCGCACCACCGCCTGCGGGTCGACCTCGCCCTCGAAGGGGCAGCCGAACACGGTGGCGACGCCGCCCTGCACGCGCTTTCCCGCCGCCGTCGCGATCTCGACGACGGGGGGGAAGCGCGCCAGCGTCTCGTCGATGGAGGCGTTGACGTTCTTGCGCGAATGGGTCTCGGAGGCCGAGCAGAACAGCCCCATCACGTCGACCTGCGTGCGCGCCGCCCGCTCCGCCCCGCGGGCATTGGGCACGAGCGCGGTGAGCACGAGGCCGGGCGTGCGCTCGATGCCGGCCAGCACGTCCTCGGCATCCGCGAGCTGAGGCACGGCGCGGGGCGAGACGAAGGACGTCGCCTGGATCTTCTTGATGCCGGCCTTGGCCAGCGCGTTCGCGATGGCGATCTTCTCCTTCGTGGGGATGAACGCCCGCTCGATCTGGAACCCGTCCCGCGGCCCGACCTCGCACACCTCGACGAAGGCGCCCTCCGGAACGGAGACCGGAGCGGTCGCGGCAGGATGATCGGGAACGGCGTTCGCGGGCACGGCATCGTCTCCCTCTCGATGGTCGGCGCGGGAGAATGACACGGCATGGCCGGACGTCTAAGGGCACATTCGCGCATCCCGTTCGCCCGCGAAAGCCCGACCGTTCCTTCGATAGCCGCGGATCAGGCGGCGACCCGTCGGTAGAACTCGTCCGACTGCGTCGTCTCGATGACGCGCGCAGGGACGAGGAGGCCCAGCCGAGCACCGAGGAGCTGCTTGTCCCGCACGACCGCGACCAGCGCCGGCGGACGCTCGCCCGCCGCTATGTCGCGAAACGCTGTCGAGGCCTTGTTCACGGAATGGGGATGCGTGGTCACGGCCTGGAACGCCGTCGCCGCGCCATCGCTCCTGACGAGCGCGGAAAGGCACCACTTCAGCGTCGACGAGCCCTCGAGGTCCGCCGCCACCTGAACCTGGGCGGTACCGAAGATCGATTGCAGGCGCTGAGCGAGCTCCTCGGCGAGATCGTCCTCGTCCTCGTCGAACGCCCGCGAGGCGACGACGTCGACCACGCGCCAGGACGTCTCTGCAACGTCCCACATGGCGCGCTCGAGCATCTCCTGTCCGCAGACGACGGAGAGCATCCGCTCTCCCACATCGACGTCCCGCTCGTCGGCGATTCGGATCGCCGTCCGGCGGAAAGCACGCGGGCCGGCGAGGTCCTCGCACTCGCGGTAGGCGAACCCGGCGTCGCTCACCCGGAACATGTGCCCCGGAGCAGGCTCCACCCGGACGGTGACGAACGATCCGTCGGCATAGACCATCGGCAGCCCGACGAGAAAGCCGCCACGCTCACGGCGAACGCGCACGAGATCGGCCGCCGCGCGCGTCACGACGGCGTCGAAGGTTTCGGTGGTCGGCTCGCTGATCGTCATGGGAAGAGATCATATGACCACGGAGGCGGCGGGACAACGTGCATGTTGCTGATTCTGAAAGCTTTTCCGACCCATCGGCTGAGATCCTCGAAACTCTGCAGCGGCTCCTCTACCGGCTGAGCGCAGGGGAGCTTTCCGCGGCGCATGCGCTCCTCGGCCTCGACGAAGTTGAGATCGAAAGCGTGGTGATGCGTCTCCGGCACCCGCCGACCAGCCCAGGGGCCGCCGCAGCGACGTGGGTTCGAATGCCCGCCCTTGCGGTCGCGCCAGTCTACTCGCGCGAGCCGGATGCGTCGGGCGCTCGCCTGATCGAGAAACGCCAGCTCGAAGGTCACGTGCCGGTCCGGTAGGCGGGCGTACGCTCCGCCGGATAGCGCCAGCGAAGAATAGACGACGCCGTCGATCTCCACGGGCACGTGGATGCGCGTGTACGCATCCTCCCCGTCCGCCTCCGTCCAGAGCGGTGCGTAGGCGAGACTCTTGTCGGAGAGAACGAGGCGACGCAACGACATGGTAAGTCGATACCGCAGATGCACTTCAGAGTCGATACTCGACAGTCGTTCGCGTGCAGAAGCGGCACCTCGTCGCAGACGGGCTTGACCGCCCGCGACCGCGCATGTCTTCTTCTCGGAACAACGAGCGAGCCGGGGAGAATTCCGGCTCCCACATCAGGGAGGACCATCATGATCGCAAAGCGCCTTGCGCAGGCGGCTCTCGTCGTGCTCGTCGCGACGCCGGCCGTGGCTTTCGAGCCCCAGAACGCCGAGTGCATCGCCCCCGCCAATCCCGGCGGCGGCTGGGACTTCACCTGTCGCACGGTGGGCCGCATCCTCGACGAGCTCGATCTCGTCGACGGCTCCGTCCAGGTGACGAACATGACGGGCGCGGTGGGCGCCGTCGCCTTCGCCAACGTGGCCTCCAAGCGCGCCGACGACCCCAACCTGATCGTCGCGACCTCGACGGTGGGCATCACCCAGATCGCGCAGGGGCGCTATCCCGGCGACGTCGACACGATGCGCTGGCTCGGCATGCTGGGCGCCGACGTCGGCACGCTCATGGTCGGCAAGGACGCCGAATACGCGGACGCCAACGCGCTGCTCGAGGCGGTGAAGGCGGACCCGTCCTCCGTCGTGGTCGGCGGCTCCTCCGCGATCGGCGGCTGGGACCATCTGCGCTTCCTCATGCTCGCGCAGGAGGCCGGCGTGCCGGCCGACCAGCTCGGCGACATCCGCTGGGTCGAGTTCTCCGGCGGTGGCGACGCGGTCACCCAGATGATGGGCGGCCACATCGACGCGGTCCTCACCGACATCGGCGAGATCGGCGGCTTCATCGAGTCCGGGGACGTGAAGGCGCTCGCCGTCATGTCCGACGAGCGGCTGCCGGCCTATCCCGACATCGCCACGGCGACCGAGCAGGGCATCCCGGCGACCGGCTACAATTGGCGCGGCTTCTACATGGGCGGCGACACGTCCGACGAGGCCTATGACGGCTGGGTCGAGATCCTCTCGGACCTCTACGAGAGCGAGGCCTGGCAGGAGGCCGCCGTGAGCTCCGGCCTGACGCCGATCTGGCGCGGCGGCGCGGAGTTCGAGGAGTTCGTCCGCGAGAGCGAGGCCCGCACGCGCGACATCTCCAAGGCCATCGGCGTCATCGACTGACCCGGGAGCGAGGCTCGTGGCGCAGGCTCGCTGGAGCGACCGGATCGCGGGGGTGATCTTCCTCGCCCTCGCGATCTGGCTCTACGTGGAGGCCGGATCCTACGCGGTGCGCTTCGGCGACCCCGCGGGACCGTCCTTCTTCCCGCGCCTCGTCGCGGTCCCCATGGGCCTCCTCGCGCTGGTCCTGATCCTGCGGCCCGACGCGGACCCGACCTGGTTCCGCTGGCCGCAGATCCTCTCTCAGGCGGCGATGCTCGCCGTCCTGTTCGGCTATCCGCTCGCCATCGAGCCGCTGGGCTTCCCGCTCTCGACGCTGATCGCCTCGGCGCTCCTCGCCAAGATCCTGGGCGCCACCTGGCTCCAAGCGCTGGCGCTCGGCGCGGGGCTCGGATTCGGCCTGTTCTTCCTGTTCGACGCGGTCTTCGGCCTTCCGCTGCCGACGGGGCCGCTCCTCGGCTAGGCGACAGCCCGGCCGCTTCCGACGAGGGCCTCCCGCGTGGACATTCTCGGCTATCTGCTCATCGGCTTCTCCGAGGCGCTCACGCCCCAGAACCTGGCGCTGGCGCTGATCGGCTGCTTCGTCGGCACGATCGTCGGCGCGCTGCCGGGGCTCGGCCCGGTGAACGGCGTGGCCGTCCTGATCCCGCTCGCCTTCTCCATGGACCTGCCGCCCGGCTCGGCGCTGATCCTGCTCACGTGCGTCTATTACGGCTGCATGTATGGCGGGCGCATCTCGTCGATCATGCTCAACATACCCGGCGACGAGCCGGCGATGATGACGTGTCTCGACGGCTACCCGATGGCCAAGAACGGCAAGGCGCCGGAAGCGCTCGCCATATCGGGCATCGCCTCGTTCGTGGGCGCCTTCATCGCCACGATCGGCCTGATGCTGTTCGCGCCGCTCCTCGTGCGCTTCGCGATCCATTTCGGCCCGGCCGAATATTTCGCCCTCTTCGTCATGGCCTTCGCCACGATCGGCGGCATCACCGGCGCGAACCCCGCCAAGACCTTGATCGCGGCGACGATCGGGCTCGCGCTCGGGGCGGTGGGCATCGACCCGCAATCGGGCGTGCCGCGCTTCACCTTCGGGTCGTTCCACCTCTTCGACGGCTTCCACCCCATCGTCGCGCTGGTGGGCCTGTTCGCCATCTCGGAAGTGCTGATCATGCTCGAGATGAAGGCGCACGAGCGCTCGCAAGCCATCAAGGTGAACCGCGCCTTCGCCCGCTGGAGCGACATCAAGCCGACCTTCCCCGCGATGCTGCGCTCGTCGGGCGTCGGCTTCGTCGCGGGCGTGCTGCCGGGCGCGGGCGCCTCGCTCGGCTCCTTCCTCGCCTACACGATGGAGAAGCGGTACTCCGACAAGAAGGGCACCTTCGGCAAGGGCGACCCGCGCGGCGTCGCGGCGCCCGAGGCCGGCAACAATTCCGCCGCCGGCGGCGCGCTCGTGCCCATGCTCGCGCTCGGCGTGCCGGGATCGGGCACGACGGCGGTGCTGCTGGCACTCCTCATCTCGCTCAACATCCAGCCGGGGCCGCTGCTGTTCCAGAACCAGCCCGACATCGTCTGGGGGCTGATCGCCTCGCTCTTCATCGCCAACGTCGTGCTGCTGGTGCTGAACCTGCCGCTGGTGGGCCTGTTCACGCGCATGCTGGCGATCCCGCTCTGGGCTCTGATGCCGCTCGTCGTCATGGTGTCCTTCGTCGGCATCTACTCGATCTCGAACTCATCCTTCGACCTTCTGGTGATGGTCTCCTTCGGCGTCGTCGGCTTCGTCCTGCGCAAGCTCGACATCTCCCTGGTCCCCGTGGTGCTCGGCCTGCTGCTGTGCCGCGAGATGGAGAGCGCGCTGCGGCGCGCCCTCTCGATCTCGGGCGGAGACCCGTGGATCCTCGTCGGCAGCGGCATCTCCATCGGCCTCTACGTCGCGACCGCCCTCTTCCTCGTCACCGCGATCGTGCTCTCCATGCGCAAGCGACGCGCGGCGAAGGTGAGCCGCGAGGTGGAGGACGAGTACGTGGGCGACTGACGCACTGCCCCGGTCAGGGCGGCTCGCGGCGTCGGCGCGACAATTCGCGATACAGCGCCTCTCGGGACACGCCGATCTCGGCCGCCACGTCCTGCCAAGCGCCCTTGGCCGGCAGCGCACGGCCCTCGCGCAGCCACGCGTCGAGGCGCTCAGCGACGGTGCGCAGCGTCAGGATCTCGGCGCGCATCCGCGCGGCCTGCACGGCGCGGGCGAGATGCGCGGCCCAGACCTCGGCCAGGAGACGATCAGCCGCGAGCCGCTCCAGGAACCGCGCGACCGGAACCGCGCGGACGACCGTCGCCGTCACGGCGCGCGCATCGCAATGATACCTAGCGGAATAGGCCGACGCTTCGGCCAGAACCTGGCCCGGACGCGCTCTCTGCTGCATCACCGACACGCCTCCATCGGTCAAGCGCGTGAGGTCCACTGCTCCTTCGACGACGAAATACATGATGCGGACAGGATCGCCATCGTGAAACAGCCACGACCCTGCGTGAAGCGGTCGTGTCTCTGCGACATCGAAGAGCGAAGCGAAGGAGTCTGACATGATCGCTATCATAGAGGAATGCGGTCTCGTGTGTCATCCTCACCCTCGACACAACGAGGGACCCTTGCTCATGAAGCTGTTGCGCGCCTTGTCGTTCGGTCTCGTTCTCGCAGTCGGCCCTGGGGTTGCGCTGGCCCAGAGCGGCTCCGCCAGCCCTTCGCCGTATGCGGGATTCGAGACACGGGAGATCAAGAGCCTGTCGGAAACGGACATCGAGGAGCTTCGCAGCGGCGGTGGCTGGGGCCTCGCTCTCCCCGCAGAGCTCAACGGGGTGCCGGGACCGGCGCACCTCCTGGAGCTGCGCGATCAGATTCCGCTCTCCGCCGAGCAGGTGACCGCCATCGAGGAGATCTACGAGACGCTTCTCGTCGAGGCCGCCGCCGCCGGCGAACGCTTGATCGAGGCGGAGGCGGCGATCGAGGACGCATTCCGCACGGGCGGGTTCGACGACGCGACGCTGCGCGAGCTGATCGCCGATGCCGAATCGGCGCGGGCCGAGCTGCGGTACATCCATCTCTCGCGCCATCTCTCCACGCCGCCGCTCCTCAGCGCGCGGCAGGTCGCCCGCTACAACGTGCTGCGCGGATACGGCGTCGACCCCTGCTCCAACGTGCCCGAAGGGCATAACGCCGCAATGTGGAGGCGTCACAACAATTGCAGCTGAGCTGGTGTCCGGCGCCCCCTCGGCACCGGCGCCGCGTCCAGCGGCATAGGTATCGCACTCGATCGCCCTCTTCGGCGCGCGTTTGTACCCGGGAACGTGAGCACGAGAGCGTCGGCGTCGCAATGATGCCGGCGACGTATACCCTCGCCCCGAAACACTACTCTTCATTGCTCTTCGACGCAACCAGAACGGACCGCCGGTTACCGGAAATCGTACGCGGCGTCCCAGCTTCCCGCGGAAGTGAGCACATGATCTGCAAGATCAGGCGCCTGAGGGCGTCGGTAGACGAGTGCGCGATCTTCGATCTCTCGGCAGTCGAGCTTCCGGGACGGTGCTGCTTCATCTACGGCCCGTCCGGCATCGGGAAGTCGACCTTCCTGAAGGGGCTCGCCAGCGGCAACGCCGACGCCGAGTGCGACGGGGTCTCGTTTCGCAAGCTGATCGAGTTCGGCGAGGCGATCCGCACCATCCGCTACGTGCCGCAGCACCCCCCGCGCTTCGACTTCGGGGTCCAGACCTTCCTGCGCAACATCCTCAAGTCGAACCGCAATGTCGTCGGCTGCGAGAGCACCCTCGAGACGGTGGTCCGCGAGTTCGACCTCGAGCCCCTGATGCGCACGCGCATGACCCGCCTCTCGGGCGGTCAGCTGCAGCGCGTCCACCTCGCCGCGGCTCTGGCGTCGAACGCCGAGCTCCTGCTGCTCGACGAGCCCACGGCGGCGCTGGATCGGCGCAACGGCGAGATCCTGACCCGGCTCCTGCGCGAGTACGTCTCGGATCGTGGCGGGCACATCGTCTGCTGCACCCACGACACGCTGCTCGGCTCGCTCTGCGAGTACGACCACCGGTTCCACGCGATCGAGTTTCCCAGCTTCCTACCGATGCCGATCGCCAACGAGGACAAGGTCTACAATGTCTAGGACAGTGCGCGCCGTGCTCCTCGCCGTGCTCCTCGTCGCCCCGCTTTCCGCACGGGCGCAGGTCGACGGGATCACCTTCGGGCTGACGACCACGCAGGAAGCGTCCGGCGTCGCCGCCGCAATCCAGGCAGCCCTGGCCGAGCAATTTCCGCAGACGCGCTTCTCCTACGCGGTTGCGGGGACCTCCTCCACGCTGCGCTCGCTGGAGGAGGGCTTCCTGCCCTTCGCGGTCACGCACAACGCCGCCGCGGAGGAGGCGCTCGCCGCGAAGGGGGGCCACACCCGCTACCCCGTCTTCGCGAACGACTTCCTGCTCGTCGGGCCCGCGAACGCGGATTTCGAGTGCTCGGACGGGATCGCGGCCTGCCTCGGGACCATCGCCTCGCGCCGTCTCTCCTTCCTGTCACGGGGCGACCGGTCGGGCACGCACCTCTACGAGCTGTCGCGCTGGACCGCCGCGGGCATCGATCCCGAGACGCTCGACGGCTACCGGGTCGCCACCGGCGGCGCCGCGAACAGCCTGAGGATCTGCTCCGTCCAAGGCTGCTTCACCATCGCCGACGAGGCGACCTACGACGGCGGCGGCTACGCGCGTCTCGTCGAGATCGCGCGTGATCCCGCCAGCAACGTCTATGCGCTGATGACGTCGGTCGAGGCCGAGACGGGCGAGCTCGCGCCCGTGGTCGAATGGCTGAGGGACGCGCTGCCGGCGCTGTCCACGGGCTACGGCTATCGCGAACTCTCCGCCGATTGAAATCCTACCTGCAGTGGAGGCTGGTGATGCTCACGCAAAGCGAACTGCTCCGATACAACCGTAACATGAAGCTGACCGAGATCGGGCTCGAGGGCCAGGAGCGCCTGCGTTCCTCGCGGGCTCTCGTGCTCGGCGCCGGCGGTCTGGGCTCGCCCACGCTCCTCTACCTCGCCGCGGCGGGCGTCGGCACCATCGGCATCATCGACGAGGACGTGGTCGACGAGACCAACCTCCAGCGCCAGGTGATCCATCGGACGGATCAGGTCGGCCTCAAGAAGGTCGACAGCGCCGCCGACGCCATCCGGCGGCTGAACCCGCACATCACCATCAAGAAGTACGACAAGTTCCTCAACGCGGAGAACGCCGAGGAGATCGTCAGCTATTACGACATCGTCATCGACGGCTGCGACAACCTCACGACCCGCTACGTCCTCAACGATGCCTGCAAGATCGCCGGCATCCCCTTCGTCTACGCCTCGATCTACCGGTTCGAGGCGCAGGTGACGGTGTTCGGCCTCGACGACGGTCCCTGCTACCGCTGCCTGTTCCCGGAGCAGCCCGCCGACGTGCCGACCTGCGGGGACGCGGGCGTGCTCGGCACCTTGCCGGGGATCGTCGGCTGCATGCAGGCGACGGAGGCGATCAAGTATCTCGCCGGCTTCGGCGAGCTGCTGTCCGGCCGCATGCTCAATGTCGACCTCATCAGCCACGAATACGATCACGTCAACGTGCCGCGCCGCGCCGACTGCCCTGCCTGCAACGGCGCGCTCGAGAAGGTCGGCGACCTGCCCACCGACGCGGTCTGCGGCGTCTCTCTGCCGGTGGCGACCGAGCCGGTCGCCGTGCCGGTGATCTCGACGACGGCCCTGCGCAAGAAGATCTCCGCCGGCCGCGCGACCCTGATCGACGTGCGCGACAACTACGAATTCATGTATTCGCACCTGCCGTCCTCGATCTCGCTCCCGATGACGATGATGAAGAAGAACGACGCCAACGGCTCGTATCTGGAGAAGGTGCTCTCTTCCGCCAGGGGCGAGGAAGTAATCTTCTACTGCAAGTCCGGCATCCGCTCCAGGAACGTGCTGCGTGCGCTGAAGGACAAGCTCGATCAACGTGGCATCGCGGCAAGCTCGCTTCAGGGCGGCGTGCTGCAATGGCAGCGCGAGAACCCCGACTTCCCCGTCCTGTGAGGAGCGCCCGATGGCCGAGATCGTTACCGAAGAGCGTTATGTCCGCCAGATCCCGATAATGGGGGTCGAAGGTATCCAGAAGCTCAAGCAGAGCCGCGTCTTCGTCGGACGCTGCGGCGGCGTGGGCGGCACGGTGATCAACTACCTGATCCGATCCGGCGTGGGGCACCTCGTCTGCGCCCACGGCGGCAAGATCGTTCCCGAATACCTCAACCGCATGCAGCTTGCCTACGAGTCCGACGTGGGGCGTCCCTGCGTCGACGCTTTCAAGGACAAGACGGACGCCATCAACCCGGCGGCGAAGATCACCTACGTGCCGCAGAACATCACCGAGATCGAGAACCTGGACGAGATTCTCGGCGGGGTGGACATCGTGATCGACGCGCATCCTCTCTTCGAGGAGCGCTACGCGCTCAACGCAGCCGCCCTCAGGCTGGGCGTGCCGATGGTGAGCGGCGCCATGTACGGCGACGAGGGCTACGTCTTCACGATCATTCCGCGCAAGACCGCCTGCCTGCGCTGTCTCTATCCGGAGCGGCCCAAGTTCTGGAACGACATCAAGGTGTTCCCCGCGCTCGGCATGGGCCCGGGCATCGTCGGCTGCACGATGGCGCGCGAGGCGATCGAGCTGCTGCTGAAAGGAACGAGCCCGCTCAGCGGCAGGATGATGCATTTCGACCTCACGGACATGGATTTCGCGGTGCTCGAGATGCCCAAGACGACCTGCAACCACTGACTACGCGACCAACTACGACCTCAGTCGACAGACCACCGCATCACAGAGGAAAGGACCGGCCAGATGCTCAACGTCAAAGTCGCGACGCGCCTGCGCGAGATCTACGAAATTCCCCCGGGCGCCTACAAGGTCGAGGCCGACACGGTCGACTCGGTCATCGCCAAGCTCGATGCGGACTTTCCCGGCATCCGCGGCGACGTGCTGCTCCAGGAGGGCGGCGTGCGTCCCGACGTCGTGATCTATCTCGACGGCGAGCCGCTCGCGGCGACCGAGACGGCCCGCTCCGTCGCCGGCGTGTCGACCATGCGGATCGTTCAGGCGATGGCGGGAGGCTGATCTTGCTGCAGATCGCGCTCTTCACGATCTTCGTCAGCGCGGCGGCGGCGACCATCGCCGTCGCGCTGGCGATCCTGCTGTCGTTGACCATCATCCGGCAGCAATCGCGTCTGGCGCGTATAGTCCTCGTCACGGCGCAATCGTTGAACGCGATCCCGCCCACGGTCGTCGGGGTCTTCTTCTATTATCTCTGCGCGAATTCCGAGTGGATGGCGAACTTGCTGTTCACGCCCACGGGCATGATCGTCGGCCAGATCATCCTCGGCCTGCCCATCGCATATTTTCTGTTCGCGGCGCTCATCTCCGAGAGCATCATGAAGCTCAGCGACCTCGGGATGCGCGACGTCAACGGCGCGGTGGCGTTCCACCGCCCGGTGCTGTTCCTCACGGTGATCTGGGACATCAAGGCGCGGGTGATCACCAATGCCTTCGTCATCTTCGGACGCCTCGTCGGCGAGGTCGGCGCCATCCTGATCATCGGCGGCGGCATTCGCGGCTCCACCGAGACGCTGTCGACCAACATCGTCATGCAGACGCATATGGGGGACATCGAGACGGCTCTGCAGAGCGGCATGCTTCTGCTCGGCATCGTCGTCGTCACGCGCCTCGTCATTCTCGCTTTCGAGGGGAAGACGGTGTGAGCGCGTCATGACCGAGCTGGCGCTTCTCTTCGCGAGCTGCTTCCTGGTCGCCATCGTGCCGGGGCCGCTGGCCTTGATCACCTTTCACGGCGGGACCGATGGCTGGCGCCCGTTCCTGACCGGTCTCTCCGGCCAGCTGCTCGGTCTCGCTCTGGTGGGAACGACGATCATCGCCGCCGGCTCGGTGACGGACATCCTGGCGAACCCTTGGTTCGAGCGTGCCGCCGCGCTCTGCCTGATCGCCCTCGGGATCATCATCTGGCGCGGCAAGAAAAGCGGCAGGGCAGGCGCGCTGTCGTTCGCGAGCACGTTCGGCATGGCGGCGACGAATCCGAAGGCCATCCTCGGCTTCGGACCGGCTCTGGTTTTGTATCACGGCACCGCCGGCCCGGTCGGTGCCGCCTCCCTCATGCTGACGATCGGGGCGCTCTGGGCCGCGGTCTCCGCGGCGATGGTCATCTACTATATCCTGGGTCGCACCCTGCGAGACGCACGAGCCCTCGTCTGGGTGCGGCGCGGGGCCGCCCTGATCCTCGTCGCGGTGGGCTTGTTGCTGCTGCTTCGCTGAGCGCCCGCCCGGATAATCTGCGCCTCGATCAGCCGTCTTGCCCGGCCTTGTGCGCGAGGCGGATCGGCTCGGGCAAGCGGTATTTCTCCGTCGTGCGCATGACCAGCGCCACCGCGCCGTCGAGATCCGCCCGGTGGCCGGGGGAGATGAACATCGGGTTCATGCGCGTGCGCGTGCGCACCGCCATGCCGATCGTCTCGCCGTCGTCGCTGAGCGGCGCCATGGCGCCCTTGTCCTCCGGCAGGAGGTCGAAGCGCCCGCACAGGCGGGTCTTGCCGCAGCCGATCGTGGGCTTCTCCAGGAAGAGCCCCATGTGGCAGGCGGTGCCGAAGCGTTGGGGATGGGCGATGCCCGCCCCGTCGAACAGGAACACGTCCGGCTCGCGCTCGAGCTTGGCGAGCGCGTCGACGAGGGCGGGGCCCTCGCGGAAGCTCGTCATCGCCGGGATGTTGGGCAGGCGCACCGCGGCGCGCCCGTGCACGGTCTCCACGGGCTGCAGGCCCGGGAAGGTGGCGACGACCACGACGGCGTGCGCCTCGTCGTCCTTGATGACGACGTCGGACCCCGCGATCAGCGTGATGGCGTCGAGGTCGAGCGGCGTCGCGACGTCGATCTCGCCCTTGAGCGCCTCCTGGAGGCGCATGGCGGCGTCGGCGTCGAGATCCCAATCGTGGCGGCGTTCGAGCTTCATGGACGCGCAAACGCCGCGAGGCTTCGCAAAGTTGCGGATGCCCCTCCCGCCGCGACCCGATGCGTCAGGGCGCGAAGCGGAAATGCATGACGTCGCCGTCGTGCACCACGTATTCCTTGCCCTCGAGCCGCATCTTGCCGGCCTCGCGCGCGCCCGCC
Organism: Salinarimonas ramus; assembly: GCF_014645695.1. Lineage (GTDB taxonomy): Bacteria > Pseudomonadota > Alphaproteobacteria > Rhizobiales > Beijerinckiaceae > Salinarimonas > Salinarimonas ramus. The sequence continues at coordinate 20,758 of NZ_BMMF01000002.1, forward strand.
TCGCCCTTGAGCGCGACGTAGTCGCCATAGGCGATGGTCTCGGCGCGGATGAAGCCCTTCTCGAAATCGGTATGGATGACGCCGGCCGCCTGCGGCGCGCGGGTGCCGTCGACGATGGTCCAGGCACGCGCCTCCTTGGGCCCCACCGTGAAGTAGGTGAGGAGCCCCAGCAGCTGGTAGCCCGCGCGGATGACGCGGTTTAGCCCGGGCTCGGCGAGGCCGACCGCCTCGAGATACTCCGCCTGCTCGGCTTCGGGGAGGATGGCGATCTCGCTCTCGATCTTGGCGGAGACGACCACCGCCTTGGCGCCCTCCTCCTCGGCGCGGGCGAAGACGCGCTCGGAGAAGCCGTTCCCCGCGTCGGCCGAGGCTTCCTCGACGTTGCAGACGTAGAGGACGGGCTTGGCCGTCAGGAGCTGGAGCATGTCGAACGAGCGCCGCTCCTCGGCCTTCACCTCGACGAGGCGCGCGGGCTTTCCGTCGCGCAGGAGCACGAGGGCGCGGTTGACGAGGTCGATCTGCTCCTTGGCCTCCTTGTCGCCGCCCTTGGCGCGCTTCTCCAGGCCGGTGACGCGACGCTCCAGGCTGTCGAGATCGGCCAGCATCAGCTCGGTCTCGATGGTCTCGATGTCGGCGACGGGGTCGATCTTGCCCTCGACGTGGGTGATGTCCTCGTCCTCGAAGCAGCGCACCACGTGGGCGATGGCGTCGACCTCGCGAATGTTGGCCAGGAACTGGTTGCCGAGCCCCTCCCCGCGCGAGGCGCCGCGCACGAGCCCGGCGATGTCGACGAAGGTGAGGCGCGTCGGGATCACCTGCGCGGACTTGGCGATCTCGGCCAGGGCGGAGAGCCGCTCGTCCGGCACCGCGACGTCGCCGACGTTCGGCTCGATCGTGCAGAACGGATAGTTCGCCGCCTGCGCCGCGGCCGTCTGCGTCAGCGCGTTGAAGAGCGTGGACTTGCCGACGTTCGGCAGCCCGACGATGCCCATGCGAAAGCCCATGGCGGTGTTCCTGTCTCGTCGTTCAGATGTCCCGCAGGACGGTGTCGATGTCGGCGGCGAACGGGTCGACGATCAGCATTCCGTCGATCGATCGTCCGTCTTGAAGGTCTTCTGTCAGAACCATCTCGCAGCCGAAGTCCAGCGCAGAGGCGAGCATGACCGAGTCCCACCAAGAAAACCTGTGAAGCAAGAGCAGATCCATCGCGGCTCGCGTCGTGTCTGCATCCATGCGCGCGCGGCAGAACTCGGAATAGTCACGAGCCTTGTCGAGGACGTCGAGAAGCGGGAGGAACGTTTAGCGGCGTGTCAGCACCGAGACGAACTCGTTGATGATCTGCGGGCTGACTACGAGAGCTTCACGCGCTGCGAGCCGCTCAATCCATGCGGTCGCGATCACCGCCTTCGAGGGATCGTCCGCCTGCAGCGGGTAGATCAGGACGTTCGTGTCGACGAAGACGCTCTTCATAAATCTCGTCCCGCTTCGGCAGCGGCCCTCCGCCCAGCTTCCATTTCGGCCCCTTCAGGACGTCGGCGACGACGTCCGCTTGGCTGCGCTTGCGACCGAGCTTCATTTCCACCGTCTCCGACACGAACCGCGACAGGCTCTTACCCTGCTTCGCCGCCTCCACGCGGGCGCGGGCGAGGACGTCCTCGTCGAGGGTGATCGTGACGTTCTTCATGGCCGGCTCCGCTCACGAGGCACGAGGTTCGTGTTCCAGTGATGTCGTGCAATCGCAGTCGGGTGTCAATGCGGGCGCGAGCCGAGCTCCACGCTGGCGAGGCTCACTTCTCCCCCGGCCGCTTCACCTCGCCCCAGCCGCGGCCCTCCATGGCGAGGTGAACCTTGTTCTGGAAGGAGGCGTCGTCGCCCTTCGCCAGGAGCTCGGCGTGGTCCGCGACCGCGCGGCACAGGTCCTCCACCCAGGGCGCCTCGGCCTTGGCGAAGTCGTTGAGCACGTAGCCGTGGACGAGCGCCTTTTCGCCGGGATGGCCGATGCCCAGGCGCACGCGGCGGTACTCGTTGCCGCATTGGGCGGTGATGGAGCGCAGGCCGTTGTGGCCGGCATTGCCGCCGCCCTTCTTCATGCGCAGCTTCGCCGGCGGCAGGTCGAGCTCGTCGTGGAGGACGGCGAGATCGTCGAGCGGGATCTTGTAGAAGCGCATCGCCTCCGAGACCGCACGCCCGCTCTCGTTCATGTAGGTGAGCGGCTTGAGCAGGAGCACGCGCTCGCGCCCGATCACCACCTCCGACGCCTCGCCCTGGAAGCGCCGGCGCCAGGGCGCCGCGTTGTGCACGCGGGCGATCTCGTCGACCGCCATGAAGCCGATATTGTGCCGGTTGCCCGCATAGCGCGCGCCCGGATTGCCCAGCCCGACCACGAGGCGCACGGGACCCTCCCCGGAAAAGACGACGCGCTCCGGCATCTCGGCCGGAGCGCGCGAACCTATCAGACGTGACAGGAGGGCGCGGATCAGCCCTCCTCCTCCTCGCCGCCGGCGCTCTCGGCCTTCTCGGCCGCTTCCTGCTGCAGCGCCTCGCGCACGCCCGCGGGCACGGCGATGGTGGCGATGGTGAAGTCGCGGTCCGTGATCACCGGGGTGACGCCCTTCGGCAGGGTCACCGCCGAGATGTGCAGGCTGTCGCCGATGTCGAGGGTCGCGATGTCGACCTCGATGGCATCGGGGATCTTGTCGGCCGGGACGTTGAGCTCCACCGTGTGGCGCACGACGTTGAGCGTGCCGCCGCGCTTGATGCCGACGGCCTTCTCCTGGTTGACGAAGTGGACGGGCACCTCGACGGCCACCGTCTGGCCCTTCGCGACGCGGAAGAAGTCCACGTGCAGCGGCATGTCCTTGACGGGGTCGAGCTGGTAGTCGCGCGGGATCGCGTGCTCGGTCTCACCGTCGACCGTGATGTCGAACATCGTGGTCATGAAGCCGCCGGCGTAGATCAGCTTCCGCGTCTCGTTGAAGTCGATCTCGATGGCGCGGGGCGGCTTGCCGGCGCCGTAGACGACGGCGGGGATACGGCCTTGACGGCGAGCTTCGCGGGCGGCCCCCTTGCCGACCCGATCGCGCGCCACGGCCGTGAGAGTCTTGGTCTCGGACATGGTCGTGTTCCTATCGTGCTCTGGAAACGCCGAAGGCCGCCATCGCGGCGGCCCGGCGCGCGCCCGTGCCTCCAAGGGTGTCTAGCGGGCGCGAGCGGCTTATAGGCGGCTTCGGCGGGAAGGGCAAGACGCGCGGGCGCGAGGCGGCGCAGGCGCGGGGTTGACGCGCCGCACCCATGCTGCATGTTGTGCGTCCTCACCTTTCGCCACCTGTGCGCTTCGCCGCCAGCGGCACGCGTCGTGATCGGCCGAAGGCATGAATCGATTCAAGGAGCGATTGTGCAGCTTATGACCGCATCCTCCCCGTCATCCGCCCCCAGCCCCATCCCCCTGGCCGCGGCCGTCGCGCTGTCCTTCTTCGTCTGGGGCGTGCTCGGCGTGCTCGTCGGGTCGATCCTGCCGGAGGTCACCGCGGATCTGGCGCTCTCGTCCTTCGAGGCGGGGCTGATCTTCGTCGTCTGGTCCTTCGGCTTCGCCACGGGCTCCGCGGCGGCGGAGCGGCTCCTGCGGCTCGCGGCCGCGCATCGGCTGCTCCTCGTCCTGTCGACGGCGACGGGGATCGCGGCGCTGGCGCAGACGCAGGCGCCGACGTTCCTCGTCTTCGGTGCGCTCTACACGGCGCTGGGGCTGTTCGGGGGGGCGGTGTTCACCGCCTCCCACACACTGTTCGGCACGCTCTTCCCGGCGCGGCGGACGTCCGCGCTCGGCGTGCTGGACCTCGTCTTCAGCGGCGGCAACATCGTGGCGCCGCTCCTCGTCGTCGGGCTCGTGGCGAGCGAGGCGTCCTGGCGCGTCTCCTTCGGGCTCATCGGCGCGGCCTTCCTCGTCTGCGCGCTCGCTTTCGCCTTCGGCGGGCGCGCGGCCGCGGCCGAGAGCGCTGCGTCCGACGCCGACGCGCAGGACACGCCCGGCGCCGAGGCGACGAAAGCGGCGGCGGCGAAGCCGGCGGACAAGGCCCTCCTCGCGGCGCTCGCGGCCGGCGCCTTCGGGCTCGGCGCGACGGAATGGGCGCAGCACGTCTGGTTCGTCACCTTCGCGCTAGAGGCCGGCGCGGACGACGCCTTCGCCCGCATCGCGCTCTCCACCTTCACGGCGGGCATGGTGGCGGCGCGCATCGCCGCGATCGCGCTGGGCGATCGGATGCGCAGCGCGATCGTGGTGCGCGGGCTCCTCGCGCTCGCGCTCGCGGGTCACGCCGCCATGCTGACGGCGCCCGGCGGCGTGCCGCTCCTCGTCGCGAACCTCGCGCTCGGGCTCGGCGTCGGCGCCATGCTCCCCGTCTTCCTCGGGCTCGCCATGGACACGGACCCCGCCCGCGCCGCCGCTTCCTCCGCGGTGATGATCGTGAGCCTCACCATCGGCGGCCAGCTCGCCTCGTTCACGGTGGGCACGCTCGCGGAGTTCTTCGGCGTCCTCGTCGCCTTCCCCGTCGCCTTCGGCGCCGTGGCGATCATGGCCGCCGGGTTCGAGGCCTTCCGCATCCTCGCGGCGCGCAGAAGCGCTGATGCGAGCCGCACGACGGTGACCGCGCGCGGATAGATCGTTCCAAAAAATCGAACGAAACGAGCAGAACAATGAATTTTCCAGATCGCGGATAGGCGGCTATTCCCGAGGCGACGCGCAACTCATCCGCGAGCCTCGAGCCCATGATCCTCGATTTCCTGGCCACCTTCGGCGCCCAGCTCCAGAAGCCCACCCTCGCCTTCCTCATCGGCGGCATGGTGCTCGCGGCTCTGGGCAGCCGTTTCGAGATCCCCGACGCGATCTACCGCTTCGTCGTCGCCCTCCTCCTGCTGCGCATCGGGCTCGGCGCGGGCATCGAGATCCGAGAGGCGGACTTGGCCGAGCTCATCGTGCCGGCGATCCTCGCCATGGTGCTCGGCGCCGGTATCGTGCTGCTCGGCCGGTTCACGCTGGGCAAGCTGCCGGGCGTGCGCGTCGAGGACGGCGTCGCGACGGCGGGCCTCTTCGGCGCGGTCTCCGCCTCGACGCTGGCCGCCGGCATGGTGATGCTCGACGCCGAGAGCGTCGCCTTCGAGGGCTGGGTGCCGGCTCTCTATCCCTTCATGGACATCCCCGCGCTGATCACCGCGATCGTGCTGGCGCAGCTCCACCGCAAGCGCAAGGAGGGCACGGAGGGGCGTGTGGCGCTGTGGCCGATCATCGTCGACAGCCTGCGTGGCGCCGCGCTCTCGGCGCTCCTGCTCGGCCTCGCGCTCGGCCTCCTCGCCCGGCCGGAATCGGTCTACGAGAGCTTCTACGATCCGCTCTTCCGCGGCCTCCTGTCGATCCTGATGCTGGTCATGGGCATGGAAGCCTACAGCCGCCTCGCCGAATTGCGGCGCGTGGCCCACGTCTACGCCGCCTACGCGGTGGCGGCCCCGCTCGTCCACGGGCTGCTGGGCTTCGGCGCCGGCTACGTCGCCCACGTCCTCACCGGGTTCTCCCCCGGCGGCGCGGTGCTGCTGGCGGTCATGGCGGCGTCGAGCTCCGACATCTCCGGCCCGCCGACCCTGCGTGCGGCGATCCCCACCGCCAACCCCTCCGCATACGTTGGCTCCTCCACCGGCATCGGCACGCCCGTGGCGCTGCTCTCCATCCCGCTCTGGCTCGCGCTCGCCGAGACCGTCTTCCCCGCTTGAGAGGTCATCAGCCCATGACGACACCGGCCACCAAGATCTCCATCGTCGCCGAGCGCTTCCTGCTGCCGCAGATCGAGCGCGTCCTCGAGGCCGAGCGCGTGAGCGGCTACTCGATCTTCCCCGGCGGCGGGAAGGGCGCGCACGGCATTCACCCCGTGGACGGGGCCTCGCTGGTGCGCGAGTTCTCCATCGTGAAGCTCGAAGCCGTCATCCTCGATCGCCCCGCCGCCGAGCGCATCGCCGAGGCGCTGGCGCGCGAGAGCTTCCAGCGCCATTCCGGCATCGTCTGGCTCGAGAGCGTGGAGGTGGTGCGGGCGGAGAAGTTCTGAGCGGGTGCGGCAGGCGCGGCTCAGAACGAGCGCGTCAGCCCGCCGTCGATCCGCAGGTTCTGGCCCGTCATGTAGGCGCCCTCCTCCGAGGCGAGCCAGGAGATCAGCGAGGAGACCTCCGCCGCGCGGCCGTAACGCCCCATGGGGATGCGCGCGCGGCGGTCCTCCTTCTCCGGCAGGCTGTCGATGAAGCCGGGCAGGACGTTGTTCATGCGGATACCGTCGGGCGCATAGCGGTCGGCGTAGAGCTTCGTCCAGGCCGAGAGCGCCGCACGGAAGACGGCCGAGGTCGGGAAGACCGGGTCGGGCTCGACGGCGGCGAAGCTCGAGACGTTGACGATCGCGCCGCTCTTCTGCGCCTGCATGATCGGCGTGATCAGGCGCACGGGCCGCACGACGTTGAGGAGGTAGACCTCCATGCCGGCGTGCCAATCCTCGTCGGGGATATCGAGGAGGTCGCCCTTGGGCCCGTGCGCGGCGGAGTTGACGAGCACGTCCACGCGCCCGTAGCGCTCCATGGCGCCGTCGACGAGGCGCTGCAGATCGGCGGTCTCGAGGTTCGAGCCCGTTACGCCGAAGCCGCCCAGAGCCGCGCCGAGCGCCTCGCCCTTGCCGGACAAGGAGAGCACGCCGACGCGAAACCCCTCTGCCGCCAAGCGCTTGGCGGCGTCCGCTCCCATGCCGGATCCACCGGCGGTGACGAGGGCGACCTTCACGTCCGGCATCGGCGTTCCCTCCAGATCAATCGAACAGGCTCGACACGGAGCTCTCCGTCGCCGTGCGCGAGATCGCCTCGCCGAGCAGCGGCGCGATGGAGACCACGCGGATGTTGCGGGCGACCTTCACCGCTTCCGTCGGCTGGATCGAATCGGTGATCACCAGCTCCTTGAGCTTGGAATTCGCGATGCGCGAGACCGCGCCGCCGGAGAGCACGCCGTGGGTGATGTAGGCGGAGACCTCGTTGGCGCCGTTGGCGAGGAGCGCCTCCGCGGCGTTGCAGAGCGTGCCGCCGGAATCGACGATGTCGTCGATGAGGATGCACGAGCGCCCGCGCACCTCGCCGATGATGTTCATCACCTCGCTCTCGCCCGGCCGGTCGCGGCGCTTGTCGACGATGGCGAGCGTCGTCTCGAGGCGCTTGGACAGCGCACGGGCGCGCACCACGCCGCCGACGTCCGGCGAGACCACCATGCGCTCGCCCTCCGGCATGCGCTCCTTGATGTCGCGCGCGAGCACCGGTGCGGCGAAGAGGTTGTCGGTGGGGATGTCGAAGAAGCCTTGGATCTGGCCCGCATGCAGATCGAGCGTCAGGACGCGGTCGGCGCCGGATTCGGTGATGAGGTTCGACACGAGCTTCGCCGAGATCGGCGTGCGGCCCGCGGTGCGGCGGTCCTGCCGGGCGTAGCCGAAATACGGGATCACCGCCGTGATGCGCCGCGCCGAGGAGCGGCGGCAGGCGTCGATCAGGATGAGCAGCTCCATCAGGTGGTCGTTCGCCGGGAAGGACGTCGACTGCACGATGAAGACGTCCTCGCCGCGGACGTTCTCCTGCAGCTCGACGAAGATCTCCATGTCCGCGAAGCGCTTGACCGAGCAGCGGGCCAGCGGGACGTCGAGATAGGCGGCGATCGCCTCGGCGAGCGGGCGGTTGGAATTGCCGGCGAGGAGCTTCATCCGGGGGAGCCTTCGTCTTGGGCGCGATCGTGCGGGCGCGCGCATGCGTCGCGAGCGGTCATATCGGGAAGGATGCCCGCGGGCAAGAAGGCGCGCCGCGCGACCCACGCCGCGCGGCGGGGGAACGGGGGCGCTCGACATGAGAGGGTCGCCGCGGGCGGATGTCAACCCTGGGCTGTTTGTCATTGAACACCCGCGGCATCCGCACCCTTCCCCCCTCGCCTCGGCTCGCATACATCTGCGGCGATGATCGACGAGACCGATTCAGCCGCGACGCCGAGCCCCGACGCGCCCCTCCCCCCGGAGGCCGAGGACGCGGAAGGCACGCGCGCGGCCTTCGACTTCGAGGCGCCCGCCGAGCTGGCCGCCGGCATGTCCGTGATCCGGCGCTTCTGGGAGACGCTGCCCAACGCGCCGGGCGTCTACCGCATGATCGATGCTTCCGGCGAGGTGCTCTACGTCGGCAAGGCGAAGAACCTGAAGTCGCGCGTGGGTTCCTACGCCCGCGGCTACGCGCATTCGAACCGCATCGCCCGCATGATCGTCGACACGGCGGCGATGGAGTTCGTCACGACGCAGACCGAGACCGAGGCGCTGCTGCTCGAGACGAACCTCATCAAGCAGCTCAAGCCGCGCTACAACGTGCTCCTGCGGGACGACAAGTCCCTACCCTACATCCTCGTCACGCAGGATGCCGACCGCGCGCCGCAGCTCGTCAAGCATCGCGGGGCGCGCAACCGCAAGGGCGCCTATTTCGGCCCCTTCGCCTCGGTCTGGGCGGTGAACCGCACGATGACCGCGCTCCAGCGCGCCTTCCTGCTGCGCACCTGCACGGACAGCTATTACGACAACCGCTCGCGCCCCTGCCTGCTCCACCAGATCAAGCGCTGCTCCGGGCCGTGCACGGGCGAGATCTCGAAGGAGGGCTACGCCGCCCTCGCCGAGGAAGCGCAAGCCTTCCTGGCCGGGCGCTCCACGGCGGTGAAGGAGCGCCTCGCTCACGACATGCAGGCGGCGGCGGAAGCGCTCGAGTTCGAGCGCGCGGCGCGCTACCGCGACCGCATCGCCGCGCTCTCGGCCATCCAGGGGTCGCAGGGCATCAACACGCAATCGGTGGAGGAGGCCGACGTCGTCGCCATCGACGAGCAGGCCGGCGCCTATTGCGTCGAGGTGTTCTTCTTCCGCAACTGGCAGAACTGGGGCAACCGCGCCTATTTCCCGAAGGCGGAGAAGGGCCTGGCGCCGGAGGAGGTGCTCTCCTCCTTCGTCTCGCTGTTCTACGCCGACAAGCCGCCGCCACGCCTCCTCCTGCTGTCCCACGACATCGACGAGCGCGAGCTGGTCCAGAAGGCGCTCACCGCGCGCGCCGGCCACAAGGTGGAGGTGCATGCACCCAAGCGCGGCGAGCGCCGCTCGATGGTCGAGGCCGCCTCGCGCAACGCCAAGGAGGCGCTCGGCCGGCGCCTCGCCGAACGCTCCTCGCAGGCCAAGCTGCTCGGCGCGCTCGCCCAGGCCTTCGGCCTGAAGGAGGCGCCGCGGCGCGTCGAGGTCTACGACAACTCCCACATCATGGGCACGAACGCGGTGGGCGGCATGATCGTCGCCGGCGTCGGCGGCTTCATGAAGCAGCACTACCGGACATTCAACATCAAGTCGCAGGACCTCACCCCCGGCGACGATTTCGGCATGATGAAGGAGGTGCTCGGCCGCCGCTTCGCCCGGCTGGTGAAGGAGCATCCCGACCGGCTCACGAAGGCACGCGACGCCGCCGCCGAGGACGAGCCGGAGGCCGCGCGCGAGATCGACGAGGCGCTGCTCGCCGCGGGCGCGGACGAAGCGCCGGACGACGAGATCGGCGGCGAGGAGGAGGAGCTCGAGACCGCCGCGGCGAGCGACGACGAGTTCCCCGCCTGGCCCGACCTCGTCCTCATCGACGGCGGCGCCGGCCAGGTGGCCGCTGCGCGCAAGGCGCTGGCCGAGATCGGCGTCACCGACGTCGCGTTGGTCGGGATCGCCAAGGGCCGCGACCGCGACGCGGGGCGCGAGACCTTCTTCTGCGAAGGCAAGAGCCCCTTCAAGCTGCCCCCGCGCGACCCGGCGCTCTACTTCATCCAGCGCCTGCGCGACGAGGCCCACCGCTTCGCCATCGGCACGCATCGCGCCAAGCGCAAGCGGGCCATGACGCAGAACCCGCTCGACGAGATCGCCGGCATCGGCCCCGCCCGCAAGCGCGCGCTGCTCCACCATTTCGGAACGGTGAAGGCCATCCAGCGCGCCGCGCTCGAGGACCTGATGAAGACGCCCGGCGTCAACGCCGCGACCGCGAAGGCGGTCTACGATCACTTCCACGAATGAGAAAGACCCCGCACGCCGCGCGTGCGAGGCCTTTCATGTCATCGGCGATCAGCCTCACGCGAGCGAGCGCGCCTCGCCGGCCAGCGCCGCCTGGGCCGCCGCGAGGCGGGCGATGGGCACGCGGTAGGGCGAGCAGGAGACGTAGTCGAGCCCCAGCCCTTCGCAGAAACGGATCGAGGCCGGGTCGCCGCCGTGCTCGCCGCAGATGCCGAGCTTGATGTCGGGGCGCGTCGCGCGCCCCCGCTCGGCGGCCATCGCGACGAGCTCGCCCACGCCCTCCTGGTCGAGCGTGACGAAGGGGTCGAACTCGATGAGCCCCTTCTGCACGTAGGGCCCCAAGAAGGAGGCCGCATCGTCGCGCGAGATGCCGAGCGTCGTCTGCGTGAGATCGTTCGTGCCGAAGGAGAAGAATTCCGCGCTCTGCGCGATCTCTCCCGCCCGCAGCGCGGCACGCGGCAGCTCGATCATCGTGCCGACCTGGTACGCGAAGGTCGCGCCCGTCTCAGTCATCACGGCCTTGGCCATGGCGTCGATGCGGCCCTTGACGAGATCGAGCTCCGGCTTGGTCATCACGAGGGGCACCATCACCTCCGGCGTCACCGGCGAGCCGGTGTCGGAGGCGGCCTTCACCGCGGCCTCGAAGATGGCGCGGGCCTGCATCTCGGCGATCTCGGGATAGGCGACGGCGAGGCGGACGCCGCGGAAGCCGAGCATGGGGTTGGCTTCCGACAGCTCGGCGGCGCGCCGCTTGAGCTTCTCCGCCGGCGCGCCGATGGAGCGGGCGACCTCCTCGAGCTCCTCGTCCGTGTGCGGCAGGAACTCGTGGAGCGGCGGGTCGAGCAGGCGGATCGTGACGGGCAGGCCCTTCATGATCGTGAACAGCTCGACGAAGTCCGCCCGCTGCATGGGGAGCAGCTTGGCGAGCGCGGCGCGCCGACCCTCGGCGTCGTCCGCGAGGATCATCTCGCGCACGGCGACGATGCGGTCGCCCTCGAAGAACATGTGCTCGGTCCGGCACAGGCCGATGCCCTCGGCGCCGAAATTGCGGGCGGTGCGGGCGTCGAGCGGCGTCTCCGCATTGGCGCGCACACGCAGGCGCCGCACCCGGTCGGCCCAGGTCATCAGCTTGGCGAAGTCGCCCGACAGCTCCGGCTCGAGCATGGGCACCGCGCCGACGAGCACCTGGCCAGCGCCGCCGTCCACCGTGACGATGTCCCCCTCGCCCAGCGTGCGCCCGGCGACCGTGAGCGTCTTCGCCTTGGCGTCCACTCGGATCGAGCCCGCGCCGGAGACGCAGGGCTTGCCCATGCCGCGGGCGACGACGGCGGCGTGCGAGGTCATGCCGCCGCGGGTGGTGAGGATCGCCTCCGCCGCGTGCATGCCGTGGATGTCCTCCGGCGAGGTCTCCACACGCACGAGGATGCACTTGCGCCCCACCTTCTTGACGGCCTCGGCGGCTTCCGACGTGAACACGATCTCGCCCGACGCCGCGCCGGGCGAGGCCGGCAGGCCGCTGGCGAGGAGGTCGCGCTCCGCCTTCGGATCGATGGTGGGATGCAGGAGCTGGTCGAGGGCCTGCGGCTCGACGCGGCCCACCGCCTCCTGCTCGGAGATGACGCCCTCCTCCACGAGGTCGCAGGCGATCTTCAGGGCGGCGCGCGCCGTGCGCTTGCCGTTGCGCGTCTGGAGCATCCAGAGCTTGCCCTTCTCGATCGTGAACTCGAGATCCTGCATGTCGCGATAATGGCCCTCGAGCTTGCCGCAGATGGCGACGAGCTCGGCATAGGCCTGCGGCATCACCGTCTCCATGGACGGCTTGTCTGCCCCGCTCTCGACCCGCGCCGCCTCGGTGATGTCCTGCGGCGTACGGATGCCGGCCACCACGTCCTCGCCCTGGGCGTTGACCAGGAACTCGCCGTAGAGGCGGCTGTCGCCCGTGGAGGGGTTGCGGGTGAAGGCGACGCCCGTGGCGGACGTGTCGCCCATGTTGCCGAACACCATCGCCTGCACGTTCACCGCCGTGCCCCAGGAGGCCGGGATCTGGTGCAGCTCGCGATACTTGTTGGCGCGCGGGTTCATCCAGGAGCCGAACACGGCGCCGATGGCGCCCCACAGCTGGTCCTTCGGGTCCTGCGGGAAGGGCGCGCCGAGCTTCTCCTGCACGATCGCCTTGAAGCGCTCGATCAGCGACTTCCAGTCCGCGGCGGAGAGGTCCGTGTCGAGCTCGTAGCCCTTGCGATCCTTGTAGGCCTCGAGCGCGTCCTCGAAATCGTGGTGCTCGAGACCCAGCACCACGTTGGAGTACATGGTGATGAAGCGCCGGTAGCTGTCGTAGGCGAAGCGGTCGTCGCCGGCGTCCTGCGCCAGCGCGTCCACCGTCGCATCGTTGAGGCCGAGATTGAGGACGGTGTCCATCATGCCCGGCATCGAGGCGCGCGCGCCGGAGCGTACCGAGACGAGGAGCGGGTTCTTCGCGTCCCCGAAGGCGCGGCCGGCGATCCCCCCGACCTCGGCGAGAGCGGCGTTCACCGCGTCCTCCAGCTCCGGCGGATAGGTGCGGTCGTGGTCGTAGAAATAGGTGCACACCTCGGTCGTGATGGTGAAGCCGGGTGGGACGGGGAGGCCCAGGTTGGACATCTCGGCGAGGTTCGCACCCTTGCCGCCCAGGAGGTTGCGCATCGCAGCCTCGCCCTCGGCCTTGCCGTCACCGAAGGTGTAGACCCATTTCGTCATCGTCCACCTCGTCGTCTGTGCGCGCTGCCTGAGCGGAAACGCGCGACAGCCATAGCCCCCTGAACGGCTTTTGCCAAACAGCTAGGGCGCCCGAAGCGAATTGGCAGTCGGCAAAGGTGGAATGCGCGACACGCCGCCACGCGGGGATGGAACCATCCCGGCGGGCGAGCGGGCGCCGCCTCAGAAGCGCGGGCCGGTGAGGCCCGGGACGTCGAGCCGGCCCGGCGCGGCGTCCGGATCGATCCGGGCGCGCTCCTGCGCCTGTGCCCGGTCGAAGTCGAGGGAGCGATCGACGCGCTGCGCGGGAGCCGGCGCGGTCGATCCGTGTTGCGGCTGCGGCTTCGGCGCGAGCCGGAGATCGGGGCGCAGAGCGGGCTGGTCGGGCGCAGGCCGAGCCGGGCCTCCCGTGACGTCCTGGAACATCGCCTGCCCGAGCGAGGGCAGCCCGTCGTTCGCGGCGAGGGAATCGTAGGCGCCCGGCCCGTCGTCGCCCGGTGCGAACGCGCCAGGCGCGACGGGTGGCGTCGCGACGCCGCGCGCGAGGGCCGAGACCGAGGTGCTGCGCAGCGTCCCCATGCGCGAGGCCGCAGGATCGGACGGGGCGAAGGGCTCGATCGGCGCGAAGCGGAAGGGCGAGGTGTCGAGCACGCCCGTCGCCATGAAGAGCTGGATGCGGTCGCGGACCTCCTCGGGCGTCTCGCGCGAGAGCGTCGGCGGGGCGGCGTTGCGCGCAGACGTGCGAGCGGCTCCGGGCGCGTTCCCGACGAGCGCGGGCTCGCTCGCGGCCGCGCGATCGCCGGCGGCCGTGCGGCTCGCGTCCGGCGGTCCGACGAGCCGTCCGGTCGGCTCCGGCGGCCCCGAATCGACGAGAGCGGCGAGGACGCGCGGGTCGATCGTCACGTGCGGAGAGGCGTCGGCCTGGCCGGGTCGAACGGACGGCGGCGGCATCGCGGAGGAGGGTCGCGGCATGCCGGTCGACGGCGGCTGCTGGGGCGCGCCCACGGGTAGCCGCGTCGCCGCCGGCTGCGACGGTCCCTGCCGCTTCAGACCCTGCGAGGCGCTCGATACGGTATCCTGCAGGGTGCCGGTGGTCGGGGGAGCGTCGAGCCGCGGGCGGGCCCGAGCCTCGGCTGGAAGGTGAGCGGTCGCCTCGGCCTGGACGTGCGCCGGCTGCGGTGGCGTTGGCGCGCGGGCGGGGCCGGGCGGCGTCTCCTCGCTCTGCGGCTGCGGAACGCGACGCTTGCGATTCTGGTCGCGCTCACGATCGCGCGCGACGGCCAGGCGCCGATCGGCATGGAGGACGTCGAGGAAGTCGCGGCTGGCATTGTCGAGGGATTGCGGGTCCCTCGGATCCACAGGAGGTATGGCGGGTGGATTGTAGATGCCTTGAGCGGACAAGAGTACCGTCCCGGAGTCGAACCACGACACCGAGACGATAAGACTTAATTGTAAACGCCGCGACTAGGGAAAAGCCGGATTTGTCAGCCTCCAGAGGATTTTAGTTAATTCTCTTATCTATTGATCCGCTTCTATGACCATACGTAAGTTATAATTCATGCCCTATTGTTATCAATTTCACCCTTGTATCTGCGAAAAATCAGCCACCGCGAGCGTCGCGCGGCGCAGGCTGGCGAGGAGCCGCAGGCGGTTGGCGCGCAGCGCGGGATCGTCCGCGTTCACCGTGACCTCGTCGAAGAACGCATCGACCGGCGCGCGAAGCCGCGAGAGCGCGCGCATGGCGCCGGCGAAGTCCTCCGCCGCCACGGCTGACGCCGCCTCGGCCTCGGCGCTCTCGAGCGCCGCGAGGAGCGCCTTCTCCGCCGGCTCGCCACGCGACGCGACGAGGGAGGCGTCCGGCGCTGCGTCGTAGGAGACGCCGTCCTTCTTCTCCTCGATGCGCAGGATGTTCGCCGCCCGGCGATAGCCGGCGAGCAAGTTCGCGCCGTCGTCGGTCTTGAGGAAGGCGTCGAGCGCCTTCACGCGCTCGACGATCATCAGGAGGTCGTCCTGGCCCGGCAGCGCGAAGACCGCGTCGATCAGGTCGTGCCGCAGGCCCTCCTCGCGGAGATGGACCTTCAGGCGATCGGCGAAGAAGGCGAGGAGGTCGGCGCGGATGGGGGCGTCGAGCGGCGGAAGCACTCGCGCGAGCGCCAGCCGCAGCCTATTCTCCAGCACCAGCCGCACCACGCCCAGCGCCGCCCGCCGAAGCCCGAACGGGTCGCGCGAGCCCGTGGGCTTCTCGTCGATGGCCCAGAAGCCGGCGAGCAGGTCGAGCTTGTCGGCGAGCGCCACCGCCACGGAGACCGGCGCGGTGGGCACGCGGTCGGAGGGGCCGAGCGGCTTGTAATGCTCCTCCAGCGCCGCGGCGACGGCGGCGTCCTCGCCCTGGAGGCTCGCGTAGGTGCGCCCCATCAGCCCCTGCAGCTCGGGGAACTCGCCCACCATCTCGGTAACGAGATCGGCCTTGGAGAGCCGCGCAGCCCGCCCCGCGAGCGCCGGATCGGCGCCGACGACGGGCGCCAGCGCCTCGGCGAGCGCCGCGATGCGCCCCACGCGCTCGGCCACCGTGCCGAGCTTCTCGTGGAAGACGATGGTCTCGAGCTTCGGCAGGCGCGCCTCGAGCGGCACGGCCTTGTCCGTCTCGAAGAAGAAGCGCGCGTCCGACAGCCGCGCGCGCACGACGCGCTCGTTGCCGGCCACGATCGCAGCTCCGCCGTCCGTCGCCTCGATGTTGGCGACGAGCACGAAGGCGTTGGCGAGCCGCCCCGTCTCGCGGTCGCGCAGCACGAAGCACTTCTGGTTGGCGCGGATCGTGGCGCGGATCGCCTCGGGCGGGATCTCGAGGAAGCGCTCCTCGAAGGAGCCCAGCATGACGACGGGCCATTCCACGAGGCCGGCGACCTCCTCCAGCAGCCCCTCGTCCTCGACGAGCGCGAGCCCGCGGGCGAAGGCGAGATCGCGCGCGTCGTGGGCGATGACGTCCTTGCGCTTGTCGGCGTCCACCTCGACCTTGGCCGCGCCGAGCTTCGCCGCCCAGTCGTCGAGGCGGCGCACGCGGATCGGGTCGGGCGCATGGAAGCGATGGCCGTAGGTGACGTCCCCGCTCTCGATGTCGCCGACGGTGAAGCGCACGATCTCGGGCTCCTCGGTCTCCGGCCCGAAGGTGCAAACGATGGCGCGCAGCGGGCGCACCCAGGCGAACGCGCCCGGCTCTACGGAGGCCGCGCCCCAGCGCATGGCCTTGGGCCAGGGGAAGCGGCGCAGGATGTCGGGCAGGATCTCGGCCAGCACGTCGGGCGTCGGGCGCCCGGGGCGCTCGATGTGCGCCACGTAGAAGTCGCCCTTCTTCGGGTCGCTCTCGATCGTCGCCTGGTCGATGGAGCCGAGCCCGGCCGCCTTGAGGAAGCCCTCGATCGCCTTCTCCGGCGCCCCGACCCGCGGCCCCTTGCGCTCCTCGCGCACGTCCTGGCCCTTGGCCGGCAGCCCGGCCACGTGAAGCGCGATGCGCCGCGGACCGCTGAACCCCTTCGCTCCCTCGTAGAGGAAGCCGCGCTCAACCAGCGCATCGGTCACGAGCCGCCGCAGATCCTCCGCCGCCTTGCGCTGCATGCGCGCGGGGATTTCCTCGGAGAAGAGCTCGAGCAGGAGATCGGGCATGAGATCGGCCTCTGGCGCGGCGATGAGATCGGTGCCGTCGCGGATAGAGGGGCGTGGGGCGGGATGCAAGGGGGGAGGATGGTGGGGGCTTCGGGGAGGATGGTGGGGGAGCCTCTCCGGCTCGCCCCCTCCGGTCCGCTACGCGGCCCACCTCCCCTGCGGGGAGATGTCGGCGGCGTGCGCTTCAGGGACGTCGGCGCATGGACGTCGATGCCGAGCGCCACCCCGGCACCGCCCCACGGGGCGGTCGGCGAGCGGAGCGAGACGGGTGGGGGCGAACGATCGCTCCAGCGGCTGCCCCTCCCCCGAGCCCCCCTACTCCGCCGCCACCTTCTCCCGCACGTCCGCCGGCTCGTACAGGCCGCCTTCGCCCATCACCATGTCGACGCGGCGCTCGTGGAAGGCGTTGAGGGTGGAGCGGTGGCCGATGGAGACGATGGTGGTGCGGTCGAGCTCGCGCTTGAGCACGCCGTAGATCGCCTCCTCCGTCGCCTCGTCCATGGCGGCGGTGGCCTCGTCCATCAGGAGCCAGTCGGGCCGGGCCAGCAGCGCGCGGGCGGCGGCGAGGCGCTGCTGCTCGCCGAGCGAGAGGGTCTGGGCCCAGATGCGGTCCTCTGAGAGGAGCGGCGCGAGATGGCCGAGGCGCACCGCCTCGAGGGCGGCGATGATGGTCGCGTCCTCGTAGACGTCCTCGCCCTCCGGATAGGCGACGGCGCCGCGCAGGGTGCCGCCGGGGAGGTAGGGGCGCTGCGGCAGGAGCATGATCGAGGCCCCGCGCGGGCGCTTCACCGCGCCCTCGCCGAAGGGCCAGATGCCCGAGATCGCGCGAAACAGCGTCGACTTGCCCGTGCCCGAGGGCCCCGCGAGCAGCACCGAGGTGCCCGGCGCGAAGGAGAGCCCCTCCGCCCGCACGATGGCCGTGCCGTCGGGCAGGCGCACGACGACGCCGTCGAGGCGCAGGTCCTCGCCGTCGTGGTCGAGGAGCGCGACCTCGCCCGTCTTCTTCGCCGCGTTGCGGGCGCGGTCGATGGAGCCCTCGAAGGAGGTGAGCCGGTCGACGACGGCCTTGTACTCGGCGAGCGTCTGGTAAGCGTTGATGAAGAAGGACAAAGCCCCCTCGACGCGGGCGAAGGCGCCCGCGGTCTGCGTCATCACGCCGAGCTGGATCGTGCCTGCGAAATAGAAGGGCGCGGCGATGACGTAGGGCACGACGGAGTTCGAATAGTCGTAGAACGAGGTGAAGGCGATGAGCCGCTTCGACACGCCGACCTGACGGAAGAAGTTGTCCATCACCAGCCGGAACTGGCGCCCCAGCGAGGCGCGCTCCGCCCGCTCGCCGCGCAGCAGCGAGACCTGCTCGGCGTATTCGCGCATGCGCGCCAGCGAGAAGCGGAAGTCGGCCTCGTACTTCTCCTGCAGGAAGTTTAGCGAGATCAGCGGCCGGCCGATGAGATGCGTCACCCAGGTGGCGACGACGGCGTACACGAGCGCGATCCAGAACAGGAGCCCCGGCACCTCGACGCTGGTGCCCGGGAAGGTGAAGTCCGCCGAGATCGTCCACAGGATCACGGAGAACGAGACCAGCGTCGAGACCTGGGCGAGGATGCCGAGCGTCAGCGAGAGCGTGAGCGAGGTGAACTTGCGCACGTCCTCCTGGATGCGCTGGTCGGGGTTGTCCGTCTGATTCCCGAACACCTGCATCCGGTACTGCGTCGCCTCCGACAGCCAGCGGGAGGTGTAGTGCTCGGTCAGCCAGGCGCGCCAGCGCATGTCGAGGGTCATGCGGATGGCGTATTGGTAGATCGCCATGGTGACGGCGATGACGACCCACATCACCCACACGGTCAGCAGCAGGCGCCAGAACTCCGCCTCGTTGCGCTCCTGGATCGCGTTGAACCAGTCGCGGTTCCAGTAGGAGAGCCGCACCGAGATCGCCACGAGCGCGAACTGCATCGTCACCACGATGGCGAGGATGCCGGTGCCGATATAGCGCTCCTGCGCGCGCACCGTCGGGAACGGCCAGATGCGGACGGTGCCGACCTCGCGGGAGGTGAAGTAGGGGTCCGTCAGGATCGTGATCTGGCGGATGACGGGAAGCCGCCCCACCGCCGCCACCACGGCGGCGAAGACGCCCGCCGCCGCCGGCATCGAGACCGGGGGCACGAACTCCGCCATGAACTCGGGCATCGCGCCGAAGGCGGCTGCGACGTAGAGCGTCGTCAGCAGCACGTGCGCGCCGGCGATGAGCGCGATCAGGATGCGGATGAAGGTCGAGACGTCCCGCGCCAGGTAGAGCACCACCGCGAGCGTGAGCGTCGCGAGCGGCACGAGGGGGGAGACGGGGATCTCGGTCATGAGCGCGAGCCCCATGAGGAGGGCGCCCGCGACGGCGAAGAGTGCGCTGGTCTTGACCATGGACATCCTGATCCGCAGCCGGCTTCACGGCGGTGGACGCGACGCGCGTGAGATGCGCGCCCATCGAAGGTTAATCCATGGCCGCCTAAACCAGAAGCGCGGAACGCCCCCTGCGCGAATCGCCGCAGGGGACGTGCCCGTTTTCAATTCCCGCGTGCGTCTCGCATATAGCCGAGATTAGCGCAGAAGAGCGGCTCCTCCACCAGGGGGTGCTCGCCCGCGAGATAGGCGGCGCAGGCGGCCTTCTCGCCGCAGGCGGCGCAGGTCGCCTCGGCATCCGCGTGCGCGGCGCGCGCCGCCTCGTCCTGCGCCTCGCCGCGCGAGACGCCGAGCCGGCGCATCATCTCCATGATCAGCAGCGTGTGCGTCTCCACCCGCGCGTGGAGCGCACCCGCGCCCGTTTCACCCTCGTTGCGTCGCATGGACCTTCCTCGAACCGCGCCCCACGCGCAGACAGGTAGGCCCGCGCCCGCGCCCCCGCCTTGATCCAGGGCAAGGGCGCGCCCGCTCAGAACCGCACCGGCCGGTGCTGGAAGGCCCAGGTCTCGGTGAGCGGCTCGCCGCCATGCGCGAGGTAGGCGCGCAGCTCGACCGGGCGGTAGGGGTCGCTCGCGTCGGTGTCCGGCACGTCGATGTCGAAGACGAGGCGCCAATGGTCGTGGCCGCGCACCCGCAGGGCATAGACGCCCGACACGGTTCCCGCGCCGGCGGCGACGATCGGCTCGACGCCGTCGCCGGAGCCGAGCTCGGCGAGGCGCCCGCCGGCGAAGTCGACGACGATCTTGTTGCCGCGCGGCGGCCGCACCGAGCCCGGCGCGCCGGGGCGCCCGAGCCGGGTCGCGACGGCGCGGCCGAGGGTCGCCTCCCGCGGCTCGTCGGCGGCCCAGTGCAGGCGATAGGCGAAGGCGCGCTCGTCGCCCGCCGCGGGGAGCCGCTCGGGATTCCAGAAGGCGACGATGTTGTCGTGGATCTCGTCGTCGGTCGGGATCTCGACGAGCTGCACCGCGCCGCGTCCCCATTCGCCCAGCGGCTCCACCCAGACGCTCGGGCGCTTCTCGTAGAAGACGCCGTCGTCCTCGAAATTGGCGAAGGCGCGGTCGCGCTTGACGAGGCCGAAGCCGCGGGGGTTCTCGTCGACGAAGCTCGAGGTGACGACGACGGGCGGATTGTTCAGCGGCCGGATCAGCCGCTCGCCGGCGCCGGTCCACAGAGCGAGGCCGTCGGAATCGTGGATCTCGGGCCGCCAGTCGGTGGCCGCGTGGCGGTTCGTCTCCGAGTACCAGAACATGGAGGTCAGCGGCGCGACGCCGAGCTGACGCACGCCCTCGCGGAAGAACAGGCGCGTGGTGACGTCCATCGTCGTCGCCGCGCCGCGGCGGATCTCGATGCGGTAGGCGCCGGCGACGCTGGGGCTGTCGAGCAGCGCGTCGATGACGAGCACGCCAGCCGGCCGCTGGTCGATCCAGAAGCTCGTGAAGCGCGGGAATTCCTCCGCGCGCCCGGCGACGGTCGTGTCGATGGCCAGCCCGCGGGCGGAGAGGCCGTACTGGTCGAACGGGTCGGAGCTGCGGAAGTAGGAGGCGCCCATGAAGGCGAGCCAGTCGCCGGGCCTGCCGTCGGCGTGCTTCACGCGAAAGCCCGCATAGCCGAGATCGGCGGGGAAGCTCTCCGCCGTGAAGCGCCCGGGCGCGAAGGAGAAGGCGTTCGGCGAATAGAGCACCGCCTGCGCGCCGGCATCGGTGACGACGCTGAGCGTCACCGGCGAGGGCGCGAACTTGTGCAGGTGGAAGAGGCCGATCGGATGGGCGTCCGCCTGTCCCGCGAACAGCGCCGCCTCCTCCCGGAAGCGGATGCGCTGGTAGTCGTCGTAATCGACGCCGGCGACGGTCTCGGCGGCGGGTGTCGGCGGCGGTACGTAGGCGCGCCCGGCGAGCTCGCGGGCCATGCGGGCGAGGCGGTCGAAATCGTAGGCGCGCGGGGGTCCGAGCGGCACGAGGCCGGCCTGGGCCCAGGCCGCACGCGGCAGCGCCGCGAGGCCGGCGAGGCCTGCGAGGCCACGCAGAAACGACCGGCGCGCGGGCGTCGGGGAGGTCGAGGAGAGCTGATCTGCCATGGGAGGTGACGCCTCGGCGCCGATTGGAGGAGAACGGCCGCGGGCTCGCGGGCGCGCTTCCATAGCCGAGGTTCTCGCGCCGCGCCACGGGGTTCGCAGAGGGGATTTCGGATACCGTGCGGCAGGCTTGCGACTCGACGCCGTTCTCGATTTGCTCCATGGTCGCGCGCATGACTCGCATCGAGGAAGACTGGCCGTACGACCCCGGCAGCGGCGCGCCCGGGCGTGATGCCGGCGCGCCGAACGCATCGTCGCTCTCCGCCCGTGCTCGCGCCGGCGCGGCCCCGCGCGCGACCTATCTCGACGGCCTCAACCCCGAGCAGCGCGAGGCCGTGGAGACGACGGAGGGGCCCGTCCTCGTGCTCGCAGGCGCCGGCACGGGCAAGACGCGCGTGCTCACCACGCGCATCGCCCACCTGATCGCGACGGGCAAGGCGCGCCCCTCGGGCATCCTCGCCGTGACCTTCACCAACAAGGCCGCGCGCGAGATGAAGGAGCGCGTCGCCGCCCTCGTCGGCGGGGTGGCCGAGGGCATGCCCTGGCTCGGCACGTTCCACTCGATCTCGGCGAAGATCCTGCGCCGGCACGCCGAGCTCGTGGACCTCACGAGCGACTTCACCATCCTGGGCATGGACGACCAGCTGCGGCTCCTCAAGCAGGTGATCCAGGCCGACGGCGACATCGACGAGAAGCGCTGGCCGGCCCGCCAGCTCGCAGGCGTCATCGACGATTGGAAGAACCGCGGGCTCGAGCCTCACCGCGTCCCGAAGGGCGAGGCCGCCTCCTTCGCCTTCGGCAAGGGCATCGCGCTCTACGAGCAGTACCAGGAGCGGCTGAAGACGCTCAACGCCGCCGATTTCGGCGATCTGCTGCTGGAGGCGCTCAGGCTGTTTCGCGAGCATCCGGACGTGCTCGAGAGCTACCAGGACCGCTTCCGCTACATGCTGGTGGACGAGTACCAGGATACCAACGTCGCCCAATATCTCTGGCTGCGGCTGCTCGCGCAGAAGCGCGCCAACCTCGCCTGCGTCGGCGACGACGACCAGTCGATCTACGGCTGGCGCGGGGCCGAGGTCGACAACATCCTGCGCTTCGAGCACGACTTCCCGGGCGCCAAGGTCGTGCGGCTCGAACGCAACTACCGCTCCACCGGCCACATCCTGGCGGCGGCCTCCCATCTCATCGCCCACAACGAGGGGCGGCTCGGCAAGACGCTGCGCACCGACGACGAGCCCGGCGAGAAGGTGATCCTCACCGGCGCCTGGGATTCGGAGGAGGAGGCGCGGCTCATCGGCGAGGAGATCGAGAGCCTGCACGGCAAGGGGCACAACCTGTCCCAGATGGCGGTGCTGGTGCGCATCTCGGCGCAGATGCGCGAGATCGAGGACCGGTTCGTGCAGCTCGGCCTGCCCTATCGCGTCATCGGCGGCCCGCGCTTCTACGAGCGCGCCGAGATCCGCGACGCGCTGGCCTACCTGCGCCTCGTCGCGCAGCCGGCGGACGATCTCGCCTTCGAGCGGATCATCAACACGCCCAAGCGCGGGCTCGGCGACGCGACGGTGCAGATCCTGCACAACCATTCCCGCGCCGCCCGCATCCCGCTGCTCCAGGCAGCGCGGTTCCTGGTGGAGACCGACGAGCTCAAGCCCAAGCCGCGCGGCGCGATACGCGAGTTCGTGCGCCAGATCGACGAGTGGGCGAAGGCCATCGACGCCCTGCCCCACGCCGAGCTCGCCCGCCGAGTGCTCGACGAGAGCGGTTACACGGAGATGTGGCAGCGCGACAAGTCGGCGGACGCGCAAGGGCGGCTCGAGAACCTCAAGGAGCTCGTGCGCTCCATGGAGGACTTCCCCGACCTCGCCGCCTTCCTCGAGCACGTGTCGCTGGTGATGGACGTCAACGAGGGCGAGGGCGAGGACAAGGTCTCGCTGATGACGCTGCATGCGGCCAAGGGGCTCGAGTTCGACACGGTGTTCCTGCCCGGCTGGGAGGAGGGTCTCTTCCCCTCCCAGCGCGCGCTCGACGAGAGCGGCCGCGCCGGGCTCGAGGAGGAGCGCCGCCTCGCCCATGTCGGCCTTACCCGCGCGCGCCGGCGCCTGATGATCTGGTTCGCCGCCAACCGCCGCATCCACGGCATGTGGAACGCCACCGCGCCCTCGCGCTTCATCGACGAATTGCCAGAGCGCTCGGTGGACGTGCGCGAGGCGCCCGCGCAGTTCTCGGGCGGCGGCTACGGCGGCTCGCGCTTCGACCAGATCGCGGCGCCCTTCGGCTCGACCTATTCGACCCCCGGCTGGCAGCGGGCGCAGGCGAACACGCGCGCCCAGGCCGAGTTCGGCGCGAGCGGCGTGGGGCGCGGCCGCGGCGGCTTCTCCGAGCCCAGGCGCGGGCCCCTCGTCATCGAGGGCGAGCTCGTGGCGAAGTCGACGGGCGCGCCCTCCGCCTTCGCGGTGGGCACGCGCGTCTTCCACGTGAAGTTCGGCCCCGGCTCCGTGGCCGCGGTGGACGGCAACAAGCTGACCGTGGATTTCGACAAGGCCGGGCGCAAGATGGTGCTCGACAGCTTCGTCGAGGCGACGTGAGCGCCGCCGCCCGAATTGCGGCGGCGGAGCGCCTCGGCTAAGCACCGGCTCTCACGATCGCCCGAGGGGGAGCGCGCGGATGCCCGACATGACCGATCAGACCAAGCTCGTCGTGCTCGCGCGCCGCATCGCGGAGGCGCTGGAGCGCCTAGCCCCGCCCCCTCCAGCACCCTTCGATCCGGCGGCGGCCGACGCCTTCGTGTGGAAGCCGGACCGGGCGCACCTCGCGCCGGTGCCGAAGGTCAACCGCGTGGCGCTGCGGCTCTTGCAGGGCATCGACCTCGTGCGCGACATGCTCCTCGACAACACGACGCGCTTCGCCCGCGGGCTGCCGGCGAACAACGCGCTCCTGTGGGGCGCCCGCGGCATGGGCAAGTCCTCCCTCGTGAAGGCCGTCCACGCCGAGGTGAACGCGAGCGGCACGGCGGAGCGCCCGCTCAAGCTCGTGGAGATCCACCGCGAGGACATCGAGAGCCTGCCCGACCTGATGGCCCTCGTGCGCGACGACCCGCATCGCTACGTCGTCTTCTGCGACGATCTCTCGTTCTCCTCCGACGACACGTCCTACAAGGCGCTGAAGGCGGCGCTGGAGGGCGGCGTCGAAGGGCGGCCGGACAACGTCGTCTTCTACGCCACCTCCAACCGCCGCCACCTGATGCCGCGGGACATGGTGGACAACGAGCGCGCCACCGCCATCAATCCCGGCGAGGCGATCGAGGAGAAGGTCTCCCTCTCGGACCGGTTCGGGCTCTGGCTCGGCTTCCACAAGTGCTCGCAGGATGAGTACCTCGCCATGGTCTTCGGCTATCGCGACGCGCTCGGCCTCGACGGTGCCGACCCCGACCAGGTGCGGCGCGAGGCGCTCGAATGGGCGACGACACGGGGCGCGCGCTCCGGGCGCACCGCGTGGCAATACATCCAGGACCTCGCGGGGCGCATGGGTCGCCGGCTCTGAGGAGGGTCGCGCGCAGGGCGCGGAAAGGCTAAGGTACGGGTTCGTATCGAACCCGGCGACATCGTGCGGGTTGATGGTGCCCGCACGCCGACCGGCGTGCTCTCGCGAAAGCACTCGCCCCCATGTACCCCTCAGCCCTCGCTTCCTTCGCCAGCTTCCAGCGTCCCTGGCTCGATCTCTGGCTCGCCTCGGCGCGCCTCGGGATCGAATCGCAGGCCGTCGTGGGGCTGCGCCTCTTCGGCATGGCGACGGGCTCCGTCCCGGCCGCTCACGAGGCGGGCCTGATGGTTCCCGAAAAGCTCGGGGCGCTCGCCGACGCGCAGTACGTCATCGCCCGCGCCGCCCTCACGGGCCGCGGCTCGTACGCGGCCGAGGACGTGGTGCGCCTCTACCGCCGGCGCGTGCGCGCCAACCGCCGGCGGCTGACGCGGCTCGGCTGACTGGCCGGCTCAGGCGGCCTCGAGCGACCAGCGCGTCTCGCCCTCGGAGAAGAGCGGCACGAGCTCGCCGTGCTCCGGCACCTCGAGCGCACGCATGACCGGGCGCGCCCGCTCGACATAGGTGACGCGCCGCTCGGACGGGGCGCGGCCGTAGAAGGCCGGGCCGTTGAGCGAGGCGAAGGCCTCGAACCGATCGAGCGCGTCCTCCTCGGCGAAGACGCCGAGATAGGCCTCGATGGCGACGGGCGCCGAGAACACGCCGGCGCAGCCGCAGGCGCTCTCCTTGTCGTGGCGCAGATGCGGCGCCGTGTCGGTGCCCAGGAAGAACTGCCGCTCTCCGCTCGTCGCCGCCTCGCGCAGAGCCAGGCGATGCTCCTCGCGCTTGAGGATCGGCAGGCAGAACATGTGCGGACGCAAGCCCCCGGCGAAGAGGGCGTTGCGATTGTAGATCAGGTGCTGGGGCGTGATCGTCGCGCCCATGCGCTCGGGATGGGCGCGCACGAAGGCCACCGCCTCGCGGGTCGTGACGTGCTCCATCACCACCCGCAGCTTCGGGTAGCGCGCCACCGTCGGCGCGAGCACGTCGTCGAGGAAGCGGTGCTCGCGGTCGAACATGTCGACGTGCGGACCCACCACCTCGCCGTGGGTGAGGAGCGGGATGCCCGCCTCCTCCATCGCCGCGAGCACGCGATCGAGCTTGCGGATGTCGCTGACGCCGTGGGCGGAATTGGTGGTGGCGTTCGCCGGATAGAGCTTGGCCGCGGTGAAGACGCCGTCCGCGTGCCCGCGCACCAGGTCCGCGGGGTCGGTGTCGTCGGTGAGGTAGCAGGTCATCAAAGGCGTGAAGTCGCAGCCTTCGGGCACGGCGGCGCGGATGCGCTCGCGATAGGCGGCCGCCATGGCGGCGCTCGTCACCGGCGGAGAGAGGTTGGGCATCACGATCGCGGCGTGGACCGTGCGCGCGGTGTAGGGCACGACGGTGCGCAGCATGGCGCCGTCGCGGAAATGGACATGCATGTCCGCCGGCTGCCGGATGGTGATCGTGCGCATGCGTCCCTCCATCATGCCCTGCCGCGAGCGCGGTCGCGGGAAACGGGACGTACGCTCTCCAGGCGGCGCCCGCAATTCGGAAAAGCCGCCGGATGAGCCCGCGGCGGCCCGCATCCCGCCGGGGACGCGATGACGGCGAGCACGACTTGCCCCCGCGCGCGGCTGCGGCCAGGATCGCCGCGAAACGAGAGATGGAGACGCGCCGATTCCGAGCCCCGAACTCCGCGCCGTCACGGACGCCGACGAGACGTCGCCCGCCCCCGAGACCGGCCAGCGCATCCGCCTCTCGGACGTCGGCGCGCGCCTGCGCGCCTTCCGCATGGGCCGCGGGCTCACGCCCGAGGACGTGGCGGCGCGCATCGGCATCTCGCGCGCGGCGCTCTACCGGGCGGAGCAGGGCCAGATCCCCAAGATCGAGACGCTGGCCGGCATCGCCGACGTGCTCGACACCTCGCTCGCGAGCCTGCTCGGGGCCGGCATCGAATACGTACCGACCGCGGTGGCCTTCTTCGAGCGTATGCGCCAGCTCGAGGAGGCCTCGCACGAGGTGGTGGGCCTGTTCGGGCCGGTCTCCTACCTTCTGACGTCGGACGCCTACGACGACATGCTCGCGGAGGTGCTGCGGGAGGGTCCGCGGGCCGGGCGCGGCCCCAACGAGAACGACGGCGCGGCGCTGGAGACGCTGCTCGGCGTCCTGCGCGAGCGCAAGGCGTGGTTTCGCGCGGCAAAGCCGGCGATCGTCAGCCTGATCTCGTCCTCCGACATCGAGCGCTTCCTCGCCCACGGCGCCGTGGGGCGCTACGACCTCGACGAGGCGACGATCCTGCGCCGACGCCGCGACGCGCGCCGCGAGGTCGAGCACATCACCGCCCTCGTCGCCGACCCGCCGTCAAACGTCGAGATCGGCATCGTGCTGGAGCCGACGCCGGCGACGACCTTCCAGATCTTCCGCCAGGCGGACCGCTCCGTGCTGGCGATCTCGCCGTTCCGGCTTGGCGAGCAGCCCAACGTCAGCCTGGGCGTCGCGCTGATCACCTCCGCCCCCGAGCCCATGGCGCTCCACGAGGAGATCGCCGCGCGGCTGCGTGCCAGCGCGCTGCAGGGCGAGGCGGCGCTCGGGCACCTGCGGGCGCTCCTGGATCGGCACGGCGTGCAGCACGCCTAGAAGATGGGCAGACATCTGCTCGTTCGCGCGTCTCATTTTTGAGACTTTTCGGTTGACAGGGGCGCGGCGACGCTCTTCCCTAGTCGCTTCCGGAGCGGAAGAAGCAAGGGAACACCCTCGATGATCTCCAGGCGCACACTCGTCCTCGCGGCCGGCCTCGCCGCCGCCATCGCCGCCGGTCCCGCGGCGGCCCAGGAATTCACCGCCCGCATCGGGCATCTCGAGTCGCCCCAGCAGGCCCGCCATCAGGGCCTCGAGATGGTCGCCGACCTCGTCGCCGAGCGCACCGACGGCGCCGTCGTGTTCGAGCTCTATCCCGCCGGCCAGCTCGGCCAGGCGCGCGAGATGAACGAGGGCGTCCAGCTCGGCGTGATCGAGGGCACCGTCTCCCCCGCGGCATTCCTCGCGGGCTTCAACCCCGCCGTCTCCATCCTCGACGTGCCGTTCGTCTACCCGGCGGACCGCGAAGAGGCGACCGCGCTGCGCACCGGCGCCTTCGGCCAGGCCGTGCTCGACAGCTTCGAGCCGCGCGGCTTCGAGGCCATCGCGATCTGGCCGAACGGGCGCAAGAGCTTCACCTCGAACAAGCCGCTCGAGAGCGTCGAGGCCTTCGAGGGCCAGCGTTTCCGCGTGATGGATTCGCCCGTCCTCATCGAGCAGTTCAACGCGGTCGGCGCTTCCGCCGTCGCCCTGCCCTTCGGCGAGCTCTACACCGCGCTGCAGACGGGCGTCGTCGACGGGCAGGAGAACGCCCTCGATACGATCGCCACCATGAAGTACAACGAGGTCCAGGAGAACCTCCTCGTCTCCGGCCACGGCGCCAACGAGGACATCGTCCTGTTCAATCCCGGCTGGTGGGCCTCGCTCCCGCAGGAATACCGCGATGTGATCGTCGCGGCCTTCGACGAGGTGCGCCCGCAGGTCGAGGAGATCAAGGAGGCGTCCCAGGAGGCCGCTCTCCAGCGCCTCACGGAAGCCGGCATGAACGTGCGCGAGCTCACCGACGAGGAGCGCGCCGCCCTGCGCGAGACGATGTATCCCCGCGCCCGCGACGCCTATCTCGAGCTCGCCGGCGAGGCCGGCCAGACCATCGTCGACACCTACGAAGAGCAGTACGCGGACGTCACCGGCGAGTGATCGCCGAAGGCGGGCCTCCTTCCCTGTAGGGGAAGGTGGCTCGGCGAAGCCGAGGCGGATGGGGCGCGCGGGACGCGCGTTCCGCGGAGCGGAAGCCTCGGTGTCCGCTCCGCACCGGTCATTTCGGCTTCGCCGAACGCTTCGCGCCCCATCCGTCACGCCGCTTCGCGGCGCGCCACCTTCCCCTACAGGGAAGGAGGAAAGTCGAGCCGCTTGAAACCGGGAGCCACCCTTCGCGGGGCCCCGAGCCGGAGACCGAGAGACGTGATAGCGTTCCTGCGGGCGATCGCGACGGTGGAGCGGGTGCTCCTCGCGTCGATCATGATCGCCATGACGCTCCTCTACAGCGGCGCCGTCCTCGTGCGCGAGGTCTCCGACGAGCTCTATCGCGAGCTCGCCTGGGTGGACGAGGCCACGCGCTGGCTGATGGTGTGGATGGTCTTCCTCGGGCTCGGCCTCGCGCTCGAGCAGGGCAAGCACGTGGCCATGACCTCGCTGCTCGCGACCTTCTCGCAGGGCACGCGGCGCATGGTGCGCCGGGCGATCGACCTCGTCGGTCTTCTCTTCTCGCTCGCCATCGTCTGGTTCGGCTGGGACATCACCCGCCTCGTGCTCGGCACCGGCCAGGTCAGCCCGACGCTGGGGCTGACGACCGCGATCCTCTATCTCGCCCTTCCCGTCGGCTTCGGCCTCCTCGCGCTGCGCTACCTCGCGGGCCTTCTCGGCATCCAGGAGCGCGCGCTGGAGCACGAGCATCCGGAGCGTCCGTCATGATCGTCGCCGGGCTCTTCGCGCTCGCGATCCTCCTCCTCGTCCTGGGCTTCGAGATGCTGCTCGTGCTCGGGCTGCCGGGGCTGATGATCAAGGAGATCTGGTTCGACCGCCTGCCGGACATCGTCATCGGGCAGAAGATCGTCGGCGGCATCAACCATTCGACGCTCCTTGCCATCCCCTTCTTCATCTTCGCCGCCGAGCTGATGGCGAGCGGGCGCATCGCGCGCGACCTCACCACGCTGGTGAAGGCCTTCCTCGGCCACCGCGCCGGCGGCATTGGCCACACCACGATCGGCGCCTGCGCCGCTTTCGGCGCCGTCTCGGGCTCCGCGCCCGCCACCGTCGCGGCGCTCGGGCGCATCATGTATCCGGAGCTGATCAAGTCCGGCTACAAGGACCGCTTCGCGCTGGGCCTCATCGTCTCCTCCGCCGAGACCGCGCTCCTCATCCCGCCCTCGATCACGCTGATCATCTACGGCTGGCTCACGGGCACCTCGATCACGGGTCTCTTCGCCGGCGGGCTCGTGATCGGGCTCGTGCTGGCCTTCGCTTTCGCGCTCTACGTGATGTGGGATTCGTACCGCATGGGCCGCGAGGCGACGCCAGCGCCGTCCCTGCGCGAGCGCATGCGCGCCACCGGCGCCGCCGGCTGGGCGCTGGGGCTGCCCGTCATCATCCTGGGCGGCATCTACGGCGGCATCTTCACGCCCACCGAAGCCGCCGCCGTGAGCGTCGTCTACGCGGTCTTCGTAGAGGCCGTGGTGTACCGCGAGCTGACCTTCTCGGGCCTCTTCGGCGTCGCGGGGCGCGCGGCGGTGACGAACACGGTGATCTTCATCCTGCTCGGGATGGGGAGCCTCGTGTCCTACTTCATCACGCTCGCCCAGCTGCCTGGGCTCGTGATCGACTTCATGCAGACGATCGAGGCGAACTGGATCGTCTTCCTGATGATCGTCAACGTGCTGTTCCTCGTCGCCGGCATGTTCATCGACCCGAACTCGGCGCTGCTCGTCCTGGTGCCGGCGCTCTATCCCGTGGCGATGACCTTCGGCATCGATCCCGTGCATTTCGGGCTGATCGTGTGCCTCAACATCTGCATCGGGATGATCACGCCGCCCTTCGGGCTCGACATCTTCGTCGCGTCCTCCACCCTCGAGAAGCCGGTTGCGACCATCATCGCGGGCGTCTGGCCCTTCGTGCTGATCAACCTCGCGACCCTGATGGTCGTCACCTACGTGCCCCAGCTCTCGACCTTCTTCCCCGAGCTGATCCTCGGCTGAGGAGAGCGCTTCCCATGATGATGCCCATGCTCGATCACGACGTCGTTCCCCCGGCGGCCCCCGCGCATCCCGCGCCGGGCCGCCCCGTGGAGCTCGAGGCGGTGGTGCGCGAGCACGTCGCCGTCAACGACGAGTACCGCTACCTCTCCCTCGACCTGCCAGAGGGCGCGCCGCACGCGAAGCCGGGGCAGTTCTACCACCTGCTGTGCCCGACAGGCGACGGGCTCGAGCCCTTCTTTCGCCGGCCGATGAGCGTCTACCGCGTCGAGCCCGAGAAGAACCGCCTCGGCTTCCTCTACAAGGTGACCGGCACCGGCACCGCCGCCATGGCGCGGCTGTGGCCCGGCGACACGTTCAACCTCTTCGGCCCCCTCGGCATCGGCTTCACCCTGCCGGCGGACAGAGCGCCGATCGTGCTGCTCGGGCGCGGCGTCGGGCTCGCCACGATGGGCCCGCTCGTGCCCTTCGCCCGCGAGAACGGGCACCGCGTCACCGCGATCCTGAGCGCGCGCGCCCCCGATCTCGTGATGTCGGTGGACGAGATGCGCGCCGCCGGCGCCGACGTGATCACCGTGACGGACGCCGAGGGCACCTCCGCCGTCCCGCACGTAGAAGGCATTCTCGAGGATCTCGTGGCGAAGGGCGCCTGCGCGGCGCTCTACGTCTGCGGCTCGAGCCGGCTTACGCGCCTCGCGCAGGCGGTGGCGGCGCGCCACGACCTGTTCGGCGAGGTCGCGCTCGAGCAGCAGATGGCCTGCGGCGTCGGCGTGTGCTTCTGCTGCGTCAGGCCCTTCCGGGAGAACGGCGAGACGGTGCACCGGCGGGTGTGCTGCGAGGGCCCGGTCTTCCCGCTGGCGGAGGCGCTCGCATGATCGATCTCTCCGTCTCCTGCGGCGGCCTCGCCCTCGCGAACCCGGTGATGCCCGCCTCGGGCACGTTCGGGCTGGAGCAGGCCGGCATCTTCGATTTCGAGCGCCTCGGCGCCTTCGTCACGAAGACGATCACGCCCGACAAGCGCATGGGCAACCCGACGCCGCGCGTGTCGGAGGTGCCCAACGGCATGCTGAATTCCATCGGCATCCCCTCGAAGGGCGCCGCCGCCTTCGTGCGTGACGTCATCCCGCGCTTTTCGCAATGGCGTCCGCCCCTCGTCGTGTCGATCTCGGCGAACACGCCCGACGCCTTCGCCGACCTCGCCCGCACGGTGAGCGTGGAGGGCGTCGCCGCGATCGAGATCAACATCTCCTGCCCGAATCTCGAGGACGACGGCAAGGCCTTCGCCATGCGCCCGGAGAGCACGCGCGAGATCGTGCGACGCCTGCGCGACGCGACCGCCCTTCCCCTCTGGGCGAAGCTGACGCCCAACGCGGGAGACGTCGCAGCGGTGGCGCAGGCGGCGCAGGACGGCGGGGCGGACGCGCTCGTCGTGGCCAACACCATCCTCGCCATGAGCGTCGACGTGACCACCCGCCGCCCCAGCCTCGGCAACGTCATGGGCGGGCTCTCGGGGCCGGCGGTGAAGCCGATCATCCTGCGCATGGCCTATCAATGCGCGCGTGCCGCGACGATCCCCGTCATCGGCTGCGGCGGCATCTCCACCGCGAGGGACGCGCTGGAATTCCTGATCGTCGGCTGCCGCGCGGTGCAGGTGGGCACGGCCTCCTTCGTCCATCCGAGCGCGCTCGTCGACGTCGTCGACGGGCTCGAGGCGCATTGCCGCGAGACCGGCATCGCACGCATCGAGGACGTGATCGGCTCCCTCGACCTCACCCAGGCCGAGCACGACATGATGGGCGGAGCCGCGCCGGCGAGCGATCCCGCGGCCTATGCGGAGGCGCACGCATGAACCTGCGCACCGACCCCGCCGCCACGGCGAGCGATCTCGCGAGCCTCGATCCGCGCGCGCTCGCCGAGCGCATCTTCGCCGATGCGGCCGCGATGTCGCCCGACCGCGTCGGCCTCTCGCGCCCGGCCTACAGCGCCGTCGAGAGCCGCATGCTCGCCTATCTCGAGGAGACCGCCCGCGGGCTCGGCCTCGAGACCTGGCGCGACCCCGGCGACAACCTCGTCGTCGCAGCGCCCGGCGACACGGACCGGGCGGCGCGGGCCGGCTATCTCGGCTCGCATGTCGACACCGTGCCGGAGGGCGGCAATTACGACGGTCTCGCGGGCGTCGTCGCGGGGCTCCTCGCGCTCCTCGCGAACGTGCGCGAGGGCACGAGCGCCGGGCGCGTGCCGCTGCGGGTGCTGGCTCTGCGCGGCGAGGAGAGCGCCTGGTTCGGGCGCGCCTACATGGGCTCGCTCGCGCTCTTCGGCCGCCTCGGCGGCGGGGCGCTCGCGGCCAAGCGCCGCGACGGCGTCGGCACGCTCGCCGATGCCATGCGCGAGACCGGGCTTCCCGTGGAGCGCATCGCGGCGGGCGAGACGCTCGTCGACCCGAAGGCCTTCGCCTTCTTCGTCGAGCTCCACATCGAGCAGGGTCCCGTGCTCGTCGAGCGCAAATGGCCGGTGGCCGGCGTCACCGGCATCCGCGGCAACATCCGTCACCGCGAGATCCGCTGCCTCGGCGAAGCCGGCCATTCCGGCGCGATCCCCCGCTGGCTGCGGCGCGACGCCGTCTTCGCCATGTGCGAGCTCGTCATGCGCATGGACGAGCATTGGGCGACGATCCAGCAGCACGGCGGCGACCTCGTGCTGACGACGGGCATCGTCCAGACGGACGCCGCCCACCACGCCATGTCCCGCATCCCCGGCGAGGTCTCCTTCAGCTTCGAGGCGCGCAGCCTCGACGCGGGCACGCTGGAAGCCGTCGAGCGCCTCGCGCACGCGGAAGCGCGCGCCATCGAGCGCGACCGCGGCGTGCGCTTCGAGTTCGACGCCCCCGTGCGCTCCGCGCCCGCGAGCCTCGATCCCGCGATCCTCCAGGCCATCCTCGCCGAGATGGAGGCGCAGGGCCTGGCGGCGGAAACCGTGCCGAGCGGCGCCGGCCACGACGCGGCCGTGTTCTCCCAGGCGGGCGTGCCGAGCGGCATGCTCTTCGTGCGCAACACCAAGGGGTCTCACAATCCACACGAGCACATGGAGATCGACGACCTCATGGTCGCCGTCGGCGTCATGAGCCGTCTGGGCCGGACGCTCGTGGAGCGCGCGAAATGATGCGTGGGCAAAGCGCACGGGGCGTTGGACGTCCCTCGGTTCAGCGGCTAGATGAGGCGCCGCGCGCCGATGGAGGGACGATCCCGTGACGAATTTCACCGACAAGGCTCTGATCGCCGAGCTCACCGCCAAGATGCTGCTCGAGGTGCAGGCGGTGCATTTCCGGGCCGACGAGCCCTTCCGCTTCACGTCGGGCTGGGCGAGCCCGGTCTACATCGATTGCCGCAAGCTGATCTCGTACCCGCGCATCCGCAACACGCTGATGGACTTCGCGGCCTCCGTGATCCTGCGCGACATCGGCTTCGAGTCGCTCGACGCCATCGCCGGCGGCGAGACCGCGGGCATCCCCTTCGCCGCCTGGATCGCCGATCGCCTGTCGATGCCCATGCAATACGTCCGCAAGAAGCCCAAGGGCTTCGGGCGCGACGCTCAGATCGAGGGCGACTTCCGCGAGGGCGCGCGCATCGTGCTCGTCGAGGACCTCTCGACGGACGGGCGCTCGAAGATCCGCTTCTGCGAGGCGCTGCGCGCCGCGGGGCTGACGGTGGAGCACACCTTCGTGATCTTCCACTACGACATCTTCCCGCAGACCAAGGAGACGCTCAGCGAGCACGGCATCACCATGCACTCGCTCGCCACCTGGTGGGACGTGCTCGCGGTGGCACGCAAGCAGGGCTACTTCGCTGCCGAGACCCTCAACGAGGTCGAGGCCTTCCTCAACAGCCCGATGGAATGGTCGGCGGCGCACGGCGGGGCGAGCAGCTTCCCGCAGAGCTGACCCTCAGGAGCAAGACACCATGCTGGACGACGTCAAGCGCATCCTCGTCGACGGTCCCCTCGGCGTGCACACCGCCGAGGAGTTCATCCAGGCCTGCCTCGCGCGCGCGGCAGGCCCCGGCGACACGGACGCCGTCCCCCTCTTCGTCCTGGCCCGCCTCGCCCAACCCTTCTGCGACTTCTACGCGGACCAGGCGCTGAGCGAGGCGACCGCGCGCGCGTTCCGCGACCGCATGGTGGCGACGATCGACGCCTGCGACGCGGCCGCCGACCCCGCCGCCCGCGACGCCGCCCTGGGGAACGCCATCCGCGAGGCGC
Source organism: Salinarimonas ramus (assembly GCF_014645695.1). GTDB lineage: Bacteria > Pseudomonadota > Alphaproteobacteria > Rhizobiales > Beijerinckiaceae > Salinarimonas > Salinarimonas ramus. The sequence continues at coordinate 55,425 of NZ_BMMF01000002.1, forward strand.
TGGCGAGCGCCTGAGCCAGACCGCCCGCCCCGTCCTGCGCGACCCACACCCCCGACCCCTCTCCACAAGGGAGAGGGGGGAACCGCTCGCGCGTCCTCGCTACCCGCCGCCCTCACAATTCGCTGAGCCGGATGCTCGTCTCCGAATGGGCGATCCCGGGCACGGCGCGGATGTCGTTGATGACGGCGTCCAGCGCCGCGAGGTCGCCCGTGGCGATCTCGCACACGAGGTCCCAGCGGCCGTTGGTCGTGAAGATGCGCACGACGGAGGGCAGGCGCTTGAGGCGGGCGACGACGGGCTTCAGGTCGCCCGCTCGGACCTCGAGCGTCATGAAGGCGCGCACCGCCGCCGTCTCCACGTCCTCGCGCAGGCGCACGGTGAAGCCGAGGAGCACGCGCCGCTCGATCAGCTTGTCGATGCGGTTCTGCACCGTGCCGCGCGACACGCGCAGCCTCTGAGCCAGGCTCGCCACCGGCAGGCGCGCGTCCGCGCGTAGCAGCGCGATGAGCGCGCGGTCGAGATCGTCGAGGCTCTCCATGGCCGCCCTCCTCCTCCCCTCGGCTGGCAAATCGCGCAGTGCGGCTGGCGATCTGCTCGCTCGGGGGAACATGTTTGACACATCTCTGTCTTTCTGTTGAGCCACCCTCGTCGGATAGTCGGCGCGACCGGAGAAGAGACATGGCCCACCCGCTGGGGGCGATCGAGATCGCCCGCACCGAGATCACCCTGATCGGATGCCCGTTGGAGGCCGGCGCCGGCGTGCGCGGTTCCGTGATGGGGCCCGCCGCCTATCGCGTCGCGGGCCTCGTCGAGGCCCTTCGCGGGCTCGGCCACGCGGTGCGCGACGAGGGCGACATCCCGACGCCCCGCCCGGTGGGCGGGGAGACCGCGCTCAACCGCCTGGCGGAGACCTGCCGAAACGCTCGCGAGATCGCCGGCTGGACCCGCGCGATCCACGATCGCGGCTACGCGCTGATGAAGCGCGGCGGCGTGCCGGTCTTCCTCGGCGGGGACCACGCGCTGTCGATGGGCTCCGTCGCCGCGGCGGCGCGCATCGCCGAGGAGCGCGGGCAGGACCTCGTCGTGCTCTGGCTCGATGCGCACGCCGATTTCAACACGCCCGCGACCTCGCCATCGGGCAACATGCACGGCATGGCGCTCGCCTACCTCACCGGCGAGCCGACGCTCGCGCCGGTCATGGAGGACATCACCCCGGTCGACCCGACGAACGTGCATCTGTTCGGCCTACGCTCGATCGATGCGCAGGAACGCCAGATCGTCGACGAGAGGGGCGTCACCGTCTCCGACATGCGCATCATCGACGAGTTCGGTGCCGCCGCCCTCATGCGCGACTTCCTGGCGAGCCTGGAAGCGGACCGTACGCACCTGCACGTCTCGCTCGACGTCGACTTCCTCGACCCGAGCCTCGCGCCGGGCGTCGGCACGACCGTGCCGGGTGGGGCGACCTATCGCGAGGCGCATCTCGTGATGGAGCTCCTCCACGAGAGCGGCCTCGTCGCGTCCGTCGACCTCGTCGAGCTCAACCCCTTCCTGGACGATCGCGGCAAGAGCGCGCGGCTGATGACGGAGCTCGTCGCGAGCCTGTTCGGCCGCACCATCCTGGACCGCAAGCCGATCCGCGCCACGCCCTGAGGCCAGCCATGACGGAGACCGCCATGACCCACCATGCCCGCGACCTGATCGCCATCGAGACGCGCCTGGGCGCGCACAATTACAAGCCGCTCGACGTCGTCATCGAGCGCGGCGCGGGCGTGTGGGTGTGGGACGTGGAGGGGCGGCGCTATCTCGATTGCCTCTCGGCCTATTCCGCGGTCAACCAGGGCCATTGCCACCCGAAGATCCGCGAGGCGATGATCGCGCAGTCGGAGAAGCTGACGCTGACCTCCCGCGCCTTCCGCAACGACCAGCTGCCGCTCTTCTACGAGGAGATCGCGGCGCTCACCGGCGCGCATACCGTGCTCCCGATGAATTCCGGCGCGGAGGCCGTCGAGAGCGCGGTCAAGGCGGTGCGCAAGTGGGGCTACGAGGTCAAGGGCGTGCCCGCCGGGCAGGCCGAGATCGTCGTCGCGCGAGAGAATTTCCACGGGCGCACGCTCGGCATCGTGGGCTTCTCCACCGATCCCGACGCGCGCGGCGGCTTCGGCCCCTTCGCGCCGGGCTTCGTCGCGGTGCCCTTCGGCGACGCCGCCGCGCTCGAGGCGGCGATCGGGCCGAACACCGTCGCCGTGATGCTCGAGCCGATCCAGGGCGAGGCCGGCGTCGTCATCCCGCCGGACGGCTATTTCCGCCGCGTGCGCGACCTGTGCACCGCCCACGGCGTGACGCTCGTCCTCGACGAGATCCAGACCGGGCTCGGCCGCACGGGCAAGCTGCTCGCCGAGGAGCACGAGGGCATCGAGGCGGACGTGACCCTCGTCGGCAAGGCGCTCTCGGGCGGGTTCTACCCCGTCTCGGCGGTGCTCTCGAATTCAGAGGTGCTGGGCGTGCTCAAGCCTGGCCAGCACGGCTCGACCTTCGGCGGCAACCCCCTCGCCTGCGCCATCGCGCGCGCGGCGCTGAAGGTGCTCGTCGAGGAGGGCATGATCGAGAATTCCGCCGCCATGGGCGCGCGCATGAAGGCGGGGCTCGAAGCCATTCGCTCGAACCTGGTGCGGGAGGTGCGCGGGCGCGGGCTGATGCTCGCGGTGGAGCTGCATCCCGAGGTCGGCGGCGCGCGGCGCGTCTGCGAGGCCCTGCGCGAGCGCGGCGTTCTCGCCAAGGACACGCACGAGCACACGATCCGCCTCGCGCCCCCGCTCGTCATCACGAGCGAGGAGGTCGACATGGCGGTCGACGTCATGGGCGAGGCGCTGCGCGCGGTCGCCTGATCCTCAGGCGGTGCGGCGCTCGAGCACCGCGTTGAGCGCGATCAGCGCCAGCACCGTCGCGACCAGCATGACCGGGATCGCCTCGAGCGAAAGCACGTCCGCCAGCACGCCGCCGAGCGCGGGGAAGATCACGCCGCCCAGCATGGCGGCGGAGACCTGGAAGCCGACCGCATGCGCGGTCAGCGCTTCGCCGAGGCGTGCGGGCGTGCGCGACATCAGCATCGGGAAGATCGGCGCGCAGGCGAGGCCGAGCAGCACGATGCCGGCGAGCGAGAGCGCCGTCGGCGCGAAGGCGAAGGCGGCGGCGCCGACGGCCATGCCCAGCAGGCCCAGGCGAACCGAGCGGTCCTCCCCGATCCGGTCCGCGAAGAGGCCGAAAGCGACGCGACCCACGAAAAGCCCGCCCCAGAAGAGGCCCGTCATCGTCCCGGCGAGCTCGACGGAAAGCCCCCTGCCCTCGGTCAGGACGGCGAAGATCCACAGGCCCGCGCCGAACTCGACGCCGACATAGAGGCAGAACATCGCGACCTGCAGCTGGACGAGCGGATTGGCCAGCGCCCCGCGCGTCGTCACGCGCGTCTGCGGCGGCGCGCCCTCCGCCGCGATCGGCTCGCCCGCATCCGCGCGCCAGAGGCCCCGCGTCGAGAGGAAGAGCAGCGCCATCGCGCCCATGATGACGGCGATGGCAGCGTAGCCGAGCCGCCAGGTGTCGGTGGCCAGGATCGCGCCCGTCATCAGCAGCGGCCCGCACGCGGCCCCGAAGCCGAAGGCGGCGTGGAGCCAGTTCATGTGGCGCGCGGAAAAGCGCTTGGCCGCGTAGGCGTTCAGCCCCGAATCGATCGCGCCCGAGCCGAGCCCGACGAGGGGCGCCGCCGCGAGGAAGACCGGGAAGGCCGGCGCCGCCGCCACCGCGACGAGGGCCGCCGCGACGAGCCCGGTGCTGCCCGCGAGCAGCCGGCCGACGCCGAAGGCCTCGAGCAGGCGCCCCGCGAAGAACGACGAGACGAAGAAGCCGCTCGCCGTGCCCGCCATGACGAGCCCGAGCCCGCTCTGCGGCAGCCCGAAGGCTTCGCGCACGAAGGGCCAGGAGACGCCGTGGGCGGCGTCCGGCAGAGCCAGCGAGACGAAGCCGAGATAGGCGACGACGACGAGGAGCGCGCGGGGGGCGGCGCGGGCGGACGAGGACACGGGGGAGAGCGCCTTTCGGTCGGGACCGTTCGACACCTAGACCCGCGTGCGGCGCTTGGGAAGCGTCCCGGACGCATCCACGCGGACGTCAGAGGGCGGCGCGCGCCAGCCGCTCGATCGCCGCGGCGGAGCCGGCATTCGCCCCGTGGCGCAAATCGAAGGTGAGGCGCACGCGCCCACCCTCGGCCTCGACGATGGTGCCCGCCAGCGGCGGCACGTCGGCGAGGCGGAAGGAGACCGGCTGGCCGGGCGCGAGCGCGGCCTCGGCATCGAGCTCGACCAGCGCCCCCGTCGTCGAGATGTCCCGCGCGCGCCCGGGGAGAACGCCGGTGGAGACGCGCAAGTCGCAGGCGAGATCCACGGCGACGCGCGCCTGCGCACGCCGCTCGCCGACAGGCGCGGCACGCACCGCCGCGATCAGCCGGTCCGCGAGGTCCCGCACGGCGCGGGCGAGATCCTCCGCCGTCGCCGCGATCCGCCCCGCCACGGCGGCGATCTCGAGGGCGAGGCGGCGCAGGGCGGCCACGTCCCGCGCGCCGCTTTCGGGCGCCGACGCGGAAGCGTCCGCGCCGCGCCGGCGCAGGTCGGCCGCGAGCGCGGCGGTATCGGCCGAACGCTCCTCGATGGTCGCGACCAGCTCCTCGATGCCGGCCCAGGCTTCCGCGAGGATGGCGCCGAGATCGGAGACGCGCCGCGCCGCCTCGCCGAAGCCGCGCGCGGACGCGCCGGCGCGCACGGCCGCGAGCGAGACCGAGAGCGCGGTGGCGGCGACCTCGCCGACGAGGGCCGCGACGGGCGGTGCCGCGAGATCGAGCGCCGGGCGGATGTCGACCTCCGAGAGCCCGTCGAGCGCCTCGGCGATGTCCGCCTCCTCGCGGGCGAGACGGCGGGCCGCGGTACGCGCGCGGGGCGCGAGCTCGTCGAGCGCGTCGGCCTCGCGGCGGATGGCGTAGGCGAGGCGGAACACCGCCTCGCGGGTCTGGGCCGAGACGCCGTCCGCAATCGCGTCCGCCTCGTCGTCGACGCTGCGCCAGGCGACGGCGTGCGCGTCTTCCTGGCGGGTGGGCGTGAGAGTGCTGTCGTCGAGCATCAGGTCGGCGCGGCGCGCCTGCGCCGCCGCGTCGCCGGAAAAGCCGAGCGTCGCGAAGGATCGGCGCATCAGAGCGAACCGGCGTCTGACCTGGAAATCGAGCATGAGGCTCACATGGGGTTTCGGGCGTTGCCACCTTAGCGCCATGACGGTTCCGGAATCCTGAATCGATCGTGGAAAACATCCGATACCGTGCATTTTGTCGCAGATGCACGCCCAGGCAGAAGAGGAGAAAGCCGCCATGCTCACCTTTCCCACCGGCGACGCCCCCGCGCTCACGCGCGACGACGTGAAGACCGGGCTCGCCGAGAACACCATCGCCCTCGTCGACGTGCGCGATCCTCGGGAATTCGCGGAGGGGCACATCCCGGGCGCGATCTCGCATCCGCTCGACGGCTTCGATCCGACCCGCCTGCCGCGGGACGAGCGGCGCATCGTCTTCACCTGCTCGGCCGGCGTGCGCTCGCAGCACGCGGCGCATCTCGCGCAGGCCGAGGGCATCGTCGATGCGGGGCACTATCAGGGCGGCTTCCAGGATTGGATCATGGCAGGGGAGCCGGTGGAGCGCGAGGGCGCCTGAGCCGGCTTTGAATCGTTTCGGTTGACAAGCGCGTACGGTGCGCCACCCTGGGCACATGTTCCCTTTCTCACCGGAGAGTGCCATGCGCCCCATGAAGTTCGGCGTCGGTCAGGCCGTTCGTCGCGTCGAGGACGTGCGCTTCGTCACCGGGACCGGCCGCTACACGGACGACATCGCGCCCGCGGGCCAGCTCCACGCCGTGATGGTCCGCAGCCCCTATGCGAGCGCGACCCTGCACGTCGGCGATCTCGCTGCCGTCCGCGCCATGCCCGGCGTGAAGCTCGTCCTCGCGGCGGGCGACGTCGAGGCGCTCGGCCCGATGCCCTGCCTCGGCCCCGCCCGCAACGCCGACGGCACGAAGATGGGCCTGCCGACCTATCCCGTGATCGCCACCGACCGCGTGCGGCACGTGGGCGACGTCGTCGGCATGGTGGTCGCGCAGACGCTGGCGCAGGCGCGCGAAGCCGCGGACGCCTTCCCGGCGGAGTACGAGGCCGAGGATGCGATCGTCGGCATCGCCGGCGCGGAAGCACAGGACGCCAAGGCGGTCTGGCCGGAATTCGGGACGAATCTCGCCTACGACGCCTCCGTGGGCGACGCGCCGGGAACGCAGGCCGCGTTCGCGAAGGCGGATCGGGTCGTCTCGCTCACCCTCGTCAACAACCGCCTCGTGACGAACTATCTCGAGCCGCGCGCCTGCCTCGCCGAGATCGAGGAGGGCACGGGCCGGCTCGTCCTCACCGTCGGCTCGCAGGGCAGCCACGACGTCCGCGACGTCGTGGCGCGCGTGATGGGCCGCGATGCCGCGACGATCCGCGTGGTGACGCCGGACGTCGGCGGCGGCTTCGGCACGAAGCTGTTCACGACCCGCGAATACCCGCTGTGCGCCTTCGCCGCCGAGCGTCTTGGCGCGCCCGTGAAGTGGGCGGCCGATCGCGGCGAGCATTTCGTCGGCGACTCGCAGGGCCGCGACAACCGCACCCTGGCCGAGATGGCGCTCGACGCCGACGGGCGCTTCCTCGCCATGCGGGTCACGATCGACGCCGACATGGGCGCCTACCTCTCGCAGTTCGCGCCCTCGATCCCCGTCGGCGGCGCCTACATGACGCCGGGCGCCTACGACATCCCCGTCGTCCACGCCCGCATCCGCGGCTGGTACACGAACACGGTGCCCGTCGACGCCTATCGCGGCGCGGGGCGGCCGGAGGCGGCCTACGTCGTCGAGCGCCTCGTCGATCACATCGCCCGCGAGATCGGCACGACGCCCGACGCGCTGCGGGCGAAGAACTTCATCCGTCCCGAGCAGATGCCCTACCGCACCGCGACGGGGCGCACCTACGACAGCGGCGAGTTCGAGGCCCACCTGCGCGGGGCCATGGAGATCGCCGGCTGGGAGGGCTTCGAGGCACGCGCGGCCGAGGCGCGCGAGCGCGGCAAGGCGCGCGGCATCGGGCTCGCCTCCTACATCGAGGCCTGCGCCTCCGGATCGCCGGAGGACGCGATGGTGCGCATCGAGCCGGACGGGACGGCGCTCGTGACGGTCGGCACGCAATCGAGCGGCCAGGGGCACCTGACCGCCTACGCGCAGCTCGTCTCGCAGCATCTCGACCTGCCGGTGGAGAAGATCCGCGTGCTGCAGGGCGACACCGATGTCGTCGCGACCGGCGGCGGCACGGGCGGCTCGCGCTCGATCCCCGTCGGCGGCGCGGCGGTGGCGGGCGCCTCCGAGCTCGTGGCGAACCGTCTGCGCGAGCTCGCCTCAGAGGCGCTGGAGGCCTCCGCGGCCGACCTGGAGATCGCCGAGGGCACCGTGCGCGTCGCGGGCACCGACCGCGCGATCGGCTTCGCCGAGCTCGCCGCCAAGGCGCCCGACGGGATCGCGGCGACGCACGGCTACAAGCCGCCCGCCGCGACCTATCCCAACGGCACGCACGTCTGCGAGGTCGAGGTCGACCCCGACACGGGCACGGTGGACGTCGTCGCCTATTCCATCGTCGACGATTTCGGCGTGACCCTGAACCCGCTCCTCCTCGCCGGCCAGGTTCACGGCGGCGTCGTGCAGGGCATCGGCCAGGCGCTGCAGGAGCACGTCGTCTACGACGAGGGCGGCCAGCTCGTGACCGCCTCGTTCATGGACTACCAGATGCCGCGCGCGGCTGACGTGCCGAACTTCGTCTTCGAGACCCGCAACGTACCCTGCGCCACCAACGTGCTCGGCGTGAAAGGCGCGGGCGAGGCGGGCACGATCGGCGCGGCGCCCGCCGTCATGAACGCCCTCGTCGACGCCCTCGCCCGCGGCTTCGGCGTGACGCATATCGACATGCCGGCGACCCCGCAGGCCGTGTTCGCGGCGATCCACCGGCGCTGAGGCGCTCAGCCGGCGCCCGAACCGCGGGCCCGCGCCGACGAGGCGCGGGCCCGCTTTGCTTTCGTTCGTGCCGGCGCGTCAGCGCTCGGCCAGCGCGAGGCGCAGGCCCAGCAGCCCGAAGGCGCCGGCGAAGCCGCGCTTGAGCCAGGTGACGACCCTCGGCTTCGCGATCACGTAGGAGCGCGTCGCCGAGGCGAAGGCGCCGTAGCCGACGAAGACGATGAAGGTCAGCGCCATGAAGACGAGGGCGAGACCCAGCATCGTCAGCGTCGCGTTCGGCGTGCCCGCCGGCACGAATTGCGGCAGGAAGGCGAGGAAGAACAGCGACAGCTTCGGGTTGAGGATGTTCAGGAGAAAGCCGTTGCGGACGATCTTCAGCGCGGGCGTCGGCGCCTTGTTCTCGGAGACCTCGAGCGCTCCGCCCTCGCGCAGCATGCTGAACGCCATCCACAGGAGATAAGCGACGCCGAGATACTTCACGATCTGGAAGGCGAGCGCGCTGGTGTGCAGGAGGGCCGCGAGGCCGACGATGCTGGCTGCGATGTGCGGGACGATGCCCAAGGTGCAGCCGATCGCGGCCAGCACGCTCGCGCGCCAGCCGCGGCCGAGGCCGTAGGCGAGCGTGTAGAGGACGCCCGTCCCGGGCAGGAGGATGACGATCAAGGAGGTGAGGAGATAGTCGAGGCTCACGAGGCGCGCTCCCGTTGCGGATACGCCAGCTGATCACGTGCGGGCTGCTTCTGCAACGCGACCGTCGTGCGCTACGCGTTTTCCCACCCCTCCCCTCGCCTCGCCTCGCTCGCTCGTCCCGCTCAGCAGCCGATGGCGCGGCGGATCTCGTCCACCTGGCGGCGGGACCGGCAGACGGTCTCGCAGGGAATGCCGTCGCCGTCGCCGTCGGCGCGCCGATAGCCGTCGCACCACATGATGACGGCCTCCTCGCAGGTTCGCGCGGAGCTGCAGGTCCGGCGCTGCGCGAGCAGCATGGGAGCGCTCTCGCCGGCGGCGCGCAGAGTCATCGGGGCGGAGACGTCGGTCGCGGTGCCGAGAGAGGCGGCGGAGACGGCCGACGGAGCGGCCAACAGTGCGAAAGCCGCCAAGGCGAACGCGCAGGAGATGTATCGCATGAGAGAACCCCCAGGTTTTTGACACCAGAGGTTTTATCAAGTCGCGTTCTTCGCACAACCAGTAAATCTACCTACGCGCGAAACGCCTCGCCTGCGCAACCTCGGCCGTGGCGGGTACCAGCGCCTCGACGATGTCGGCCGGCGTCGCGAACAAACGAACCGGGCGGGTGGCACGCAGGATCGCGTCGGGGTCGTTGTATCCCCACGACACGGCGCCGAAGGCGAGGCCGGCGGCGGCCGCCGCCTCGCCGTCGCGGATCTCGTCGCCGATGCAGATCACGCGCTCCGGCGCGACCCGCGCGCGCCGCGTCACCGCGCGGAACACGCGCGCCTTGCCGAAGAGCTTCGCGCCGCAGGCGAAATGCGTGACGAGGGCGGCGTCCCGTGGCCCCAGCGCCCGCCGCACGGCGGCTTCGCCGTTGGAGCTGACGAGTGCGAGGACGATCCCCGCCTCGTGGAGCGTGCGCAGCATCGCGCTCGTCCCCGGGAAGAGGGAGATCTGCGTCTCGGCGGCGCGGGCGTGGACGTGGCGGGCGATGAGCGGCAGCTTCCAGGCGGGGATGCGCAGGCGTGCGACGATCTCGCGGGCCGAGAGCCCGCGCATGGCCTCTACGTCGAGCGGTCGTGGCAGCTCCACGTCGAATCGCGCGGCGAGCTCTTCCAGGATGCCGAGAAACCACGGCAGCGTGTCCGCCAGCGTCCCGTCGAAGTCGAAGACGGCGAGCGACCACGGTGCTCGCGCGAGCGGAGCGACGGCGTCGGCGGGGATCGGTCCCGTCTGCATGGCGGCCTCCTGCGACGATTGTGCGCCGCACAAGGTATTCGCGCAAGAACACGCCGCATCCGGACGGACCCCGACCGGCGAGAAGACTTTGCACCGATGCAATTGATTCGACCGAACTGGAGGCGCATTATCCGCACATCGGCAACCAACCAAGCGGATGCCCACCATGTCCAGCGCAGTTTCACACGAGGCGAGCGCCGCGCTCGCACCCATCAGCCCGGCTCCCGAGCCCATCGCCGCGGGCGCACGGATCGGGCACGTGCACCTGAAGGTCTCCGACCTCGACCGGGCGCTCACCTTCTATCGCGACGTGCTCGGCTTCTCGCTGATGCAGCGCTACGGCCGCGACGCGGCCTTCGTCTCGGCCGGCGGCTACCATCATCACATCGGGCTCAACACCTGGCAGAGCCGCGGCGGCGGACGTCCGGCGCCGGGCACGACGGGGCTCTTCCACGTCGCGATCCTCTATCCCACCCGCGCGGACCTCGCGCGTGCGGTGCGACGCATCGTGGAGGCCGGCGTGCCGCTGGCGGGCGCCTCCGATCACGGCGTCAGCGAGGCGGTGTACCTGGAGGATCCGGACGGCAACGGGATCGAGCTCTACGTCGATCGCGCACCCGACGAATGGCCGCGCGACGAGACCGGCGCGCTCGCCATGACGACGCGCCGGCTCGACATGGAAGATCTGCTCGCGCAAGCGGAGTGAGGGCGCCTCAGCCCTCCCCGCGGCCCTCTTCCGGCTCGCCCGCGGGCGCGGGCAGCGCGCTCGCGGCGGCGGCGGCCTCCGCCTCCTCGCTCGGCACGGCCGGCGGCGGCTGGTTCGCCGCCTCCTCGGTCTTGGGACCGACGCGCCGGTCGAGATAGAGGCCGACCTCTTCCATCAAGGTCTCGATCTTGCCGTCGAAGAAGTGGTTCGCGCCGTCGATCACGGCGTGCTCGATCTGGATGCCCTTCTGGGTCTTCACCTTCTCGATGACGGCCATGACCTCCTTGACCGGAGCGACGCGATCCTCCGAGCCGTGGACGAAGAGGCCCGAGGACGGGCACGGGGCGAGGAACGAGAAGTCGTAGCGGTTCGCCATGGCGCCGATGGAGATGAAGCCCTCGATCTCGGGGCGGCGCATCAGGAGCTGCATGCCGATCCATGCGCCGAAGGAGACGCCGGCGATCCAGCAGGAGCGCGCGTCCGGGTTCACCGACTGCGCCCAGTCGAGGGCGGCGGCCGCGTCCGAGAGCTCGCCCGCGCCGTGGTCGAAGGCGCCCTGCGAGCGGCCCACCCCGCGAAAGTTGAAGCGCAGGACGGAGAAGCCGCGCTGCACGAAATCATAGTAGAGGTTGTAGACGATCTGGTTGTTCATCGTCCCGCCGAATTGCGGGTGCGGGTGCAGCACGATCGCGATCGGCGCGCCCTTCTTCTTGGAGGGCTGGTAGCGACCCTCGAGCCGCCCGGCGGGGCCGGCGAAAATTACCTCAGGCATGCATCGTCCTCTCGACCGTGGGCGCGAAGACCGTCGCGAAACGGCTCGCGTCCGCGCGCACCGCGGAACGCGGGAAACCGCGTAGGCGAGCCTTGACTTGGCCGCACACGCCTCCCTAAATCACTCTTAGAATAATTCTAACCGCTTAGAACCGTTCTAAAGTGAGCGTCGCCCGCGGTCCCGGCGGACCGTCGTGATGTGGTGGCGAGCCTGTAGCACGGCAAGCGGGGTGAAGAGCAAGGCTTTCGTCGCGCACCCGCCGCGGCGAACGCCGTCAGGAGCCGAGAGCGAAGACACGCATGCGCGAGCGCCTCTATCTCGACTGGAACGCGACCGCCCCCTTGCGGGACGAGGCGGCGCGTGCGCTCGTCGAGGCGCTGGCGCGCACGGGCAACGCCTCCTCCGTTCACGCCGAGGGCCGCGCCGCGCGCGCGGCGCTGGAGGAGGCCAGGGCCGAGGTCGCCGCGCTCGTCGAGGCGCCGGCGGCGGCAGTGGTCTTCACGAGCGGCGGCTCGGAGGCGAACAATCTCGTCCTCGCGCCGGGCTTCCGCCGGGCCGGCGGCGAGCGGGCCGAGCTCCTGCTCGTCGGCGCGGGCGAGCACCCTTGCGTCCTCGACGGCCACCGATTCCCGGCCGAGGCGGTGGAGCGTATCCCGCTCGATTCGCGCGGCGTGGCCGATCTCGCCTGGCTCGAGGCGCGGCTTTCCGCGCATGGCGGGCGTCCGGCCCTGGTCTCCCTGCAGCTCGCCAACAACGAGACCGGGGTGATCCAGCCGGTCGCAGAGGCCGCACGGATCGCACGCGCCCATGGCGCGTTGATCCACACTGACGCCGTTCAGGCGCCGGGCAAGACGGCGGTCTCCATACGGGATCTCGGCGTCGACGCCATGACGCTCTCCGCCCACAAGATCGGCGGGCCGCAGGGTGCCGGCGCGCTCGTTCTGGCGTCGGAGGGCTACGCGCTCGATCGCCTCGTGCGCGGCGGCGGGCAGGAGCGCGGCCATCGCGCGGGCACCGAGAACGTGCCGGCGCTCGTCGCCTTCGGCGCCGCCGCACGCGCGGCTCGCGAGAACGCAGAAGTCGAGACGGCGCATCTCGCGCGCCTCGGCGACGCCTTCGCCGCGGCGATCCGCGAAAAGGCGCCCGGTGCCGTGATCTTCGGCGAGGGCGCGCCGCGGCTCGCCGGCACGGTGCTCTTCGCAGTCCCCGGCCTTCGGGCCGAGACGGCCTTGATCGCCTTCGACCTCGCGGGCGTCGCGCTCTCGTCGGGCTCGGCCTGCTCGTCGGGCAAGGTGAAGCGCTCGCACGTGCTCGACGCCATGGGCATCGAGCCGGTGCTGGCCGAGGGGGCGATACGGCTCTCGTGCGGTCATGCGACGCGTGAGGATGCCGTGATCCATTTCGCGTCGGTTCTCGAAGACCTAGAGGAAAGACGTGCACGCCGCGCTCGCGCGGCATGATCGATGTTCGAGTTCGAGGAAAAGCCGTTCCGCGGTCCTTGAAACCGTGAGAGGAGGGTGACATGCCGGCAGTTCAGGAGACGATCGATCGCGTCAAGGCGATCGACGTAGATCAGTACAAGTATGGATTCGAGACGATCCTCGAGGTCGACAAGGCGCCCAAGGGCCTCTCCGAGGATATCATCCGCTTCATTTCCGCGAAGAAAGGCGAGCCCGCCTGGATGCTCGACTGGCGGCTCGACGCCTACAAGCGTTGGCAGACGATGCAGGAGCCTAACTGGGCTCGCGTATCCTACGACAAGATCGACTACAACGACATCTACTACTATGCCGCGCCCAAGCTGAATGCAGCGCCCAAGAGCCTCGACGAGGTCGATCCCGAGATCCTCAAGGCCTACGAGAAGCTCGGCATCCCGCTGCGCGAGCAGGAGATCCTGGCCGGCGTCGAGCCGACGAACCGGGTCGCCGTGGACGCCGTGTTCGATTCGGTGTCGGTCGCGACGACGTTCAAGAAGGAGCTCGCCGAGGCGGGCGTGATCTTCTGCTCGATCTCGGAGGCGATCCGCGAGCATCCCGAGCTCGTGCGCAAGTATCTCGGCACGGTCGTTCCCGTGACGGACAACTTCTTCGCGACGCTCAACGCCGCCGTGTTCACGGACGGGACGTTCGTCTACGTGCCCAAGGGCGTGCGCTGCCCGATGGAGCTGTCGACCTACTTCCGCATCAACGAGAAGAATACCGGCCAGTTCGAGCGCACCCTGATCATCGCCGACGAGGGCAGCTACGTCAGCTACCTCGAGGGCTGCACGGCGCCCCAGCGCGACGAGAACCAGCTCCACGCCGCCGTGGTCGAGCTGATCGCGCTCGACGACGCCGAGATCAAGTATTCCACGGTGCAGAACTGGTATCCCGGCGACGCCAACGGCAAGGGCGGCATCTACAACTTCGTGACGAAGCGCGGCGATTGCCGCGGCAAGAACTCCGTCATCACCTGGACCCAGGTGGAGACGGGCTCGGCCATCACCTGGAAGTACCCGTCCTGCATCCTGCGCGGCGACGGCTCGCGCGGCGAGTTCTACTCGATCGCGGTGTCGAACGGCATGCAGCAGGTCGACTCGGGCACCAAGATGATCCATCTCGGCAAGAACACGACGAGCCGGATCATCTCGAAGGGCATCTCGGCGGGTCGTTCCCAGAACACCTATCGCGGCCTCGTCTCGGCGCATCGCAAGGCGTCGGGCGCGCGCAACTTCACCAATTGCGACTCGCTGCTGATCGGCAACCAGTGCGGCGCGCACACCGTGCCCTACATCGAATCGAAGAACGCCTCGGCGGTCTTCGAGCACGAGGCGACCACCTCCAAGATCTCCGAGGACCAGCTGTTCTACTGCATGCAGCGCGGCCTCGACGAGGAGGAGGCGACCGCGCTCATCGTCAACGGCTTCGTCAAGGACGTCATCCAGAAGCTGCCGATGGAGTTCGCGGTCGAGGCGCAGAAGCTGATCGCCATCTCGCTCGAGGGCTCGGTGGGCTGATCGCCGGGCTCGCCGCATCGGCCCGGACGGTGCGGGCGCGCCGGGAGACCTCTCCTGCGGCGCGCCCCCGCCCGAGCCGCTCTCGAAGACATCTGAACGTACGGACGTAACGACATGATCGAAATCAAGAATCTCGTCGCCGAGATCGAGGGCAAGCGCATCCTCGACGGCCTGAACCTCACCATCCACGACGGCGAGGTCGCCGCCATCATGGGCCCGAACGGGTCCGGCAAGTCGACGCTCTCCTACATCATCGCCGGCAAGGAGGATTACGAGATCCTCGACGGCGAGGTGCTGCTCGACGGCGAGAACGTCCTCGAGATGGAGCCCTCCGAGCGTGCCGCGGCCGGCGTGTTCCTGGCCTTCCAGTACCCGCTCGAGATCCCCGGCGTCGCAACGATGACCTTCCTCAAGGCCGCGCTCAACGCCCAGCGCCGTGCCCGCGAGGAGACCGAGCTGACGACGCCCGAGTTCATGAAGGCGGTGCAGGACGCCGCCGGCAAGCTCGAGATCCCGCGCGACATGCTCAAGCGCGCGCTCAACGTCGGCTTCTCCGGCGGCGAGAAGAAGCGCATGGAGATCCTCCAGATGGCGCTGCTCGAGCCGCGCTTCTGCATCCTCGACGAGACCGATTCCGGCCTCGACATCGACGCGCTGCGCGTCGTTTCCGAGGGCGTCAACGCGCTGCGCGCGCCCAACCGCTCCTTCCTCGTCATCACCCACTACCAGCGTCTCCTGCAGTACATCGTGCCGGACACTGTGCACGTGATGGCCAACGGCAAGATCATGCGCTCGGGCGGCAAGGAGCTCGCCGAGGAGCTCGAGGCCAACGGCTACGCCGACTACAAGGCCCAGGAGGCCGCGTGATGGCCGAGATCGCGATGATGAAGACGCAGGCGGAGACGGCGCTCGCCGATCTCTTCGCGCGTTCCAAGAGCCTGCTGCCGGGCGACGCCCGCTCGCGCGAGGACGCCTTCCACCGCTTCGCCGTGAAGGGCCTGCCCCACCGGCGCGTGGAAGAGTGGAAGTACACCGACCTGCGCGCGCTGATGCGCGAGGTCGCGCCGCTGGCGGCCAAGCCCGACGCGGCCGCGATCGAGGCCGCGCTCGCGGTCGAGAGCGTCTTCGCGGCGGCCGAGCCGGCGACGATCGCCTTCGTCAACGGCCACCTCGCCAAGGCCGACGCCATGCCCGACGGCGTGGCCGCCGTGTCGCTGGCCCAGGCTCTGGCCGAGGGGCATCCGCTCCTGTCGAAGCTCGGCGCGGTGAGCGATGCCGAAGGCAACGCCGCTTACGCGCTCAATGCCGCCTTCATGACGGACGGCGTGGTGCTGCACGTCACGAAGCGCGTCGAGGGCCGCGTCGCGCTTCGCTTCGTCACGACCGGCGCCTCCGCCGTCTCGACGGCCACCCGCGTCCTCGTCGTCGTGGAGGAGGACGCCGCGATCTCGCTGCTCGAGACGCACGAGAGCGCGAACGGCCTCGCGCACCAGCCCAACGACGTCGTCGAGTTCGTTGTGGGGGATCGCGCCGAGGTCGCCCACGTACGGCTCAACGCCGAGAGCGACGCCGCGCTCGCGCTCTCGACCGTCACCGCCCATCTCGGGGCGCAGGCCGCGTTCGGCTCGCGCAACATCGTGGCCGGCTCCGGCCTCTCGCGCCACCAGGTGTGGATGACCTTCGCCGGCGCGGACACGAAGGGCGCGGTGCGCGGCGCGACCATGCTCGGCGGATCGCAGCACGCCGACACGACGCTCGTCGTCAACCATCTGGCGACGGGCTGCGAGAGCCGGGAGCTGTTCAAGACGGCGATCGACGGACGCGCGACGGGCGTGTTCCAGGGCCGCATCAACGTCGCGCCGCAGGCCCAGAAGACCGACGGCAAGATGATGTCGGCGGCCGTCCTCCTCTCCGAGGAGGGCACGATGATGAACAAGCCGGAGCTCGAGATCTTCGCCGACGACGTGCAGTGCGCCCACGGCGCCACCTGCGGCGAGCTCGACGACGACCTGCTCTTCTACCTCATGGCCCGCGGCCTGCCGCGGCCGGAGGCGGAGGCGCTGCTCATCGAGAGCTTCCTCGGCGAGGCCGTGGAGGAGGATCTCGACGACGCGATCGTCGGCGAGGCGCTCATGGGCATCGTCGAGGCCTGGCTGAAGAAGCGGGGCTGATCGCTCCGCACCCTCACCCCTGCCCTCCTCCCTTTTCGGGAGGAGGGTCACGGAGGCTATCCATGGACACGAAGACGACCGCCCTGCCCTACGACGTCGAGGCCGTGCGCCGGGATTTCCCCATCCTGTCGCAGCAGGTCTACGGCAAGCCGCTCGTCTATCTCGACAACGCCGCCTCCGCGCAGAAGCCGAAGGCCGTGATCGAGGCGATGACGAACGCCATGGAGACGGGCTACGCCAACGTCCATCGCGGCCTCCACTACATGGCGAACGTCGCCACCGAAGGTTTCGAGGCCGCGCGCGAGACCGTGCGCGAATATCTCGGCGCGGCTTCCACGGACGAGATCGTCTTCACCCGCAACGCGACGGAGGCCTACAACCTCGTGGCCGACTGCTTCGGCCGGATGGGCGGCGCGCACGGCATCGGCGAGGGCGACGAGATCGTGCTCTCCATCATGGAGCACCACTCGAACATCGTGCCCTGGCACTTCCTGCGCGAGCGCAAGGGCGCCGTGATCAAGTGGGTGCCGGTGTCGGACGAGGGCGAGTTCCTGTTCGAGGAATACGAGAAGCTGCTTTCGCCGCGCACCAAGATGGTCGCGATCACCCAGATGTCGAACGCGCTCGGCACGGTGACGCCGATGGGTGCGATCATCGAGGCGGCGCACGCCCGCGGCATTCCCGTGCTCGTGGACGGCGCGCAATCGGCCGTGCACATGAACGTGGACGTGCAGGCGCTCGACGCCGACTTCTTCGTCATGACCGGCCACAAGCTCTACGGCCCGACGGGCATCGGCGTCCTCTACGGCAAGAAGGCCTGGCTCGACCGCATGCCGCCCTTCCTCGGCGGCGGCGAGATGATCGACACCGTCACGACCGACAGCGTGTCGTACAACCAGCCGCCGCATCGGTTCGAGGCGGGCACGCCGGCGATCCTCGAGGCGATCGGCCTGGACGCGGCTTTGCGCTACATAATGGCGCTCGGACGCGACACCATCGCCGCCCACGAGGCGATGCTGCGCGACTACGCGCAGGGACGGCTCGGCGAGATGAACTCCATCCGCCTCATCGGCCAAGCCAAAGAGAAGGGCGCGATCTTCTCCTTCGAGATGAAGGGCGCGCACGCCCACGACGTCGCCACCGTCATCGATCGCCAGGGCGTCGCCGTGCGCGCGGGCACGCATTGCGCCATGCCGCTCTTGCAGCGCTTCGGCGTCACCTCCACATGCCGGGCATCGTTCGGGCTCTACAACACGCGCGAGGAAGTCGATATTCTCGTGGATGCCCTGCGCAAGGCCGAAACGTTGTTCGCCTGATCCGAGAGCCATGAATCCCCCGACGAGCGAGACCGCCGTGACCGATATGTCCACTCCCAACGAGCCGCAGGTCGCCACCACGGGCGAGGTCGGCGGCGCCGGCCTGCCTCCGGAGGAGATCGATCGCCTGACCGACGATATCGTCGCGGCGCTCAAGACGGTCTACGACCCCGAGATCCCCGCCGACATCTACGAGCTCGGCCTGATCTACCGCGTGGAGATCTCCGACGAGCGCAAGGTGTCCATCGACATGACCCTCACCTCCCCCGGCTGCCCCGTGGCGGGCGAGATGCCGGGCTGGGTCGAGAACGCCGTCTCCGCCGTGCAGGGCGTGCAGGAGGTCGACGTGCAGATCGTCTTCGATCCGCCTTGGGACCAGAGCCGCATGTCCGACGAGGCTCGAGTCGCCCTCGACATGTGGTGAGCGGGAAGCGGGAGGTGTGGGCGCGGGAGCGGGCCTCATGAGCGATACCAAGCCAGACATCACGCTGCTGTCACGGGCGCTGGAGCGCCTGATCGAGGGATGGGCGCGCTACGAGGCGGATACGAGCGACATCCAGATTCGCGACGGGCTCGTGCAGCGCTTCGAGTTCACCTACGAGATCGCCCACAAAAGCCTCAAGCGCTATCTGGAATACGCATCGCCGAACCCCGAAACCGTCGATGCGATGACGTTTTCCGAGCTGATCCGCACGGCGTCGGAGCAGGGCCTCCTGCTGGGGGAATGGCCGGAATGGCGGACGTTCCGCGAGATGCGCGGCAAGACCAGCCACGCCTATTCGGAACGCGTGGCGCTCGAGGTGGTGGCCGGCATCCCTCGCTTCATCGACGAGGCGCGCGTGCTGCGCGACAGGCTGGCGGGGCGGCTCGCATGATTGTGGATGAGCGCGTCCTCGATCTTGCGCCGGCGCATGCGAAGATCGTCCGCGCGATCCTCGCCGACCACGTTCCCGATCGCACGGTGCTCGCCTTCGGATCGCGAACGCGCGCGACGTCCAAGCGCTATTCGGACCTCGATCTCGTCGTCATGGGCGACGAGCCGCTTCCTCTCGCGGAAATGGCTGCCTTGGCGGAGGCCTTCGACGTGTCGGACCTGCCGTTCAAGGTGGACGTCGTGAGCTGGGCGACGATGGAAGACGGGTTCCGCGCCGTGGTGAGTCGCGACGCGGTGCCGGTGCACCGGCCTGCCGGCGTGAACACTCAATAAGGAAAATGGTGGGCCCGGCAGGACTCGAACCTGCAACCAGACCGTTATGAGCGGCCGGCTCTAACCATTGAGCTACGGGCCCCCGAGGGGTGGGAGAACCCCTCTACACCAGCGTGGGCGCGCCGTCACCACTCGCGATGCGCTGAAATCGTGCGTCGCGCTTTCCGGGACGACGCGCCTCTCTCAGCGCAGCTTCATGGGGTAGGCCCGCTGCACGCCGCGGGCGACGAGCACCGCCACGATCGCCTTGACGGCGTCTCCCGGCAGGAACACGGCGCTGCCGGCGGCCGCCTGGACGAGGTCCATGCCGGTCACCACGGCGAGCCACGGGATGCCGATCGCGTAGACCGCGACGACGCCGCCGGCGAGGCAGGCGAGCAAGGCGAAGGCGAGGTCGCGGGCGCCCCACGAGCCGACCCGCGTCGTGCGCTGCGCGACGAGCCCCGTGACGAAGGCGCCCACGATCCAGCCGACGATGAAGCCGCCCGTGGGCCCGAGCAGCACGCCGAAGCCGCCGCGCCCGCCGGCGAGCACCGGCAGGCCGATCGCCACGAGCAGCACGAGCAGCGCGAGCGCGAGCCCGCCGCGCACCGGCCCGAGCATCAGCCCCGCGAGCATGACGCCGAGCGTCTGCAGCGTGATCGGCACCGGCAGGAAGCCGACGCTGATCGGCGGCATCAGCCCCATCGCGGCGGTGATGGCGGCGAACAGGGCGATCAGGACGAGGTCACGGGTGCTCATGCGGAACGGCTTTCTTGCGGCTCTCTTGCAGGCCATGGCTGGCCTCTGCGGGGGAACGGGGACCGCCGCGCGCCTCGATGGCGGCGGCGATGGCGTCGGCGTTGACGAGCGTGCGCACGACGAGGGGCACGACGAGGGCGACGGGGCCGACGCGCATGCCGCGCGCGGCCCGCGCCTCGCGGATGGCGCGGCTCTCGGCGAGGATCTCGGGCACGAAGCGCAGGACGAGGGCGATGGCGAGCGCCACGTCGGCGGAGCGCACCAGGCCGATGCGGTCGAGCGGCGCGAGCAGGCGCTCGAGCGTCTCGAGCAGATCCGAGACGCGCGTCGTCGCCGTCACCACGATCCCGAGGAGGACGAGCGCGGCGACGCGCAGACCCGCAGCCGCGGCCTCGCGCCAGCCGTCGAGCCAGACGCTCGCGGCCACGACGAGCGCAACGAGGATCGCGGTCGTCGTCAGCTGACCGCGCAGCTGCGAGACCGGCACGCGCGAAAGCAAGAGGAGGGCGAGCGCGAGCGCGGCGAAGCCCGCGAGGATCGCGGGCTCGTCGACGAGGACGAGGGCGAGGCCCGCCGTCGCGAGCCCCGCGAGCTTCGGCCCCGGCGTGAGCCGATGGAGCGGGCTCTCCCCCGGCACGTAGAGCGAGAGCGTCACGAGAACGCCTCCACGTAGCGGCGGATCGCCGGCTCCGGCCGGTCGTCGTAGGCGATGCGGCCGTCGGCGACGACGAGCACCCGGTCGAAATCGCTCAAGAGGTCGAGGTCGTGGCTCACGACGATCGCCGGCTGCTCCAGCGCGGCGACGGCGTCGCGGATGCGGTTGCGGTTCCTCAGGTCGAGGAGCGTCGTCGGCTCGTCCATGACGACGATCCCCGGGCGCGTCACCAGCACCGAGACGAGGGCGACCATCTGCTTCTCCCCGCCCGACAGCGTGTGCGCCGCCCGCTCCGCCAGGTGCCCGAGGCCGTAGGCGTCGAGCGCGGCGGCGGCGCGCTCCCGCGCCTCGCTCTTGGAGTGCCCGCGATTGCGCAGCCCGAAGGCGACGTCCTCGACGACGATGGGGAAGACGATCTGGTTGTCCGGGTTCTGGAAGACGAAGCCGACCTCGCGCCGCACCGCCTTCACGTCGCGCGTCGTGTCGAGCCCCTCGACGACGACGCGCCCCTCGTCGGGCAGGACGAGGCCGTTGAGAAGGCGCGCGAACGTGCTCTTGCCCGACCCGTTCGCCCCGACGATCCCGATTCGGCGCTCCGTGAGAACGCAATCGATCCCGCGCAGGATCGGGCGATCCTGCGCGCGCACGACGACGTTCTCGAGAAGGATGTGCATGGGATCGGCGTCTCGCGTCAGGTCCGCGCGGGCGCGGCGGCCCGTCGGGCGAGCGAGATAGCACCGGGTCGAACGGTCGGATAGTGCCGGAGCACGGCGATGCACACGAAGATCGCCGAGGCAACCTCAAGACACGCGAGGGTAGACGGCATCTACGCTAGCGCCCCTGACGAAGGTCGTGCCCCCTCCCCGCCCGCACGCCGCTCGCGCGCGTTGCCTCCCCCCGCACCCATCCTGTAGGAGTGACGCACGATCGAACCTGGAGGTCGAACGACCATGAAGAAGGTCTATCCCGACGCGACGGCGGCGCTCGCGGGTCTCTTGAAGGACGACATGACGATCATGGCCGGCGGCTTCGGCCTGTGCGGCATTCCGGAGACGCTGATCGACGCGATCAAGCTCTCGGGCGCCAAGGGGCTGACCGTCATCTCCAACAATGCCGGCGTCGACGGCATCGGGCTCGGCGTGCTGCTGGAGACGCGCCAGATCCGTAAGATGATCTCGTCCTACGTCGGCGAGAACAAGACCTTCGCCCAGCAATACCTCGCGGGCGAGCTCGAGCTCGAGTTCAACCCGCAGGGCACGCTCGCCGAGCGCATCCGCGCCGGCGGCGCGGGCATCCCGGCCTTCTTCACCAAGACGGGCGTCGGCACGCTGATCGCCGAGGGCAAGGAGGTGCGCGAGTTCGACGGCGAGCGCTACGTGATGGAGCGCGGCCTGTTCGCCGACCTCGCCATCGTGCACGCGCATACCGGCGATACCGAAGGCAACCTCGTCTACCGGAAGACCGCGCGCAACTTCAACCCGATGATGGCCACCGCCGCGGAGGTCACCGTCGCCGAGGTGGAGCACCTGGTCCAGGCGGGCGAGATCGACGCCGACCACATCCACACCCCCGGCATCTTCGTCCAGCGCATCATCCACGTGGCGGACGCCAAGAAGCACATCGAGCAGCGCACCACCCGCCCGCGGGCGGCCTGAGGGAGGCACGACCATCATGCCCTGGACCCGTGAGCAGATCGCCGCGCGCGCCGCCAAGGAATTGCGCGACGGCTTCTACGTCAATCTCGGCATCGGCATCCCCACGCTCGTGTCGAACTACATCCCCGAGGGGATGACGGTGCAGCTGCAGAGCGAGAACGGCATGCTCGGCATGGGCCCCTTCCCCTACGAGGGCGAGGAGGATCCGGACCTGATCAACGCCGGCAAGCAGACAATCACCGAGCTGCCGACGACCTCCTACTTCTCCTCCGCCGATTCCTTCGGGATGATCCGCGGCGGGCACATCGACCTCTCCATCCTGGGCGCCATGCAGGTCGCCAGGAACGGCGATCTCGCCAACTGGATGATCCCCGGCAAGATGGTGAAGGGCATGGGCGGCGCCATGGACCTCGTCGCCGGCGTGAAGAAGGTCGTCGTCGTGATGGAGCACGTCGCCAAGGCCAAGGACGGCACGGAGAGCCCCAAGCTGCTCGAGGCCTGCGACCTGCCGCTCACCGGAACCGGCGTCGTCGACATGGTGATCACGGATCTGGGCGTCTTCACGATCGACAAGCACGGCGACGGCGGGATGACGCTGATCGAGCTCGCCGAGGGCGTGACGCTCGACGAGATCGCCGCCAAGACCGCCGGCGCCTACACGGTGGCTCCGTCGCTGAAGGCCGCCTGACGTCACCGCCCGCTCGGCGGAAGGTGCGGCGGTGGCGGCCGGAACCCCGCCCGCCCCGCCGCGCGTTTCCCCGCACGGCATCGACGCCGGGCGCCCACGCGCTATCTGCCATGATGCCGCATGCGAGGAGACAGCCGTGAGCACGACCGATTTGACGCCCGCCGTCTCCGGCGAGCGCCGAGAGACCGCCCGCCGCAGCGGGCGGCTCTCCTACTACGTCGCCGGCGAGGGCGCGCCGCTGCTCCTGATCCACTCCATCAACGCCGCCGCCTCCGCCTACGAGATGCGCCCGCTGCACGAGCGGCTGGCGACGAGCCGACGGGTCTATACGGTGGACCTTCCCGGCTACGGCTTCTCCGATCGCTCCGCGCGCACCTACGACATCCGCCTCTTCACCAACGCCGTGCTCGACATGGTGGACGTGATTCGCGAGGCGCACGGGCCGCGGGCCATCGACGCCGTGGCGCTCTCGCTGTCGTGCGAGTTCCTCGCCCGCGCCGCGCGCGAGGTGCCGGACGCCTTCGCGAGCCTCGCCTTCGTGACGCCCACGGGCTTCGCCAAGGGCTCCCACCGCAAGCGCGGCACGCCGGAGACGTCGATGCGCATCCCCGGCATGCGCGGCTTCCTGAATGCCCCGTGGGGCCGCGGCCTCTACCGGCTCCTCACATCGGAGCGCTCGATTCGCTACTTCCTGCAGCGCACCTTCGGGCGAAAGGACGTGCCGGCGGAGATGGTCGCCTACGATTGGCGCTCCACTCGCCAGCCGGGCGCTGAGCACGCGCCTTTCGCCTTCCTGTCGGGCGAGCTCTTCGCCCGCGACGTGCGCGACCTCTACGAGGATCTCGACCTGCCGATCTACGTGCTGCACGGCACGAAGGGCGATTTCCGGGACTTCTCGGAGGCGAACTGGGCCATCGCCCGCAAGAACTGGCTGTTCTCGGCCTTCGACACCGGCGCGCTGGTGCATTGGGAGAAGCCGGAGGAGTTCCTGGGCGCCTACGAGCGCTTCCTCGCCGAGGTGGGCGGTATCCGGGCTGCTGCGAGCTGACGAGCTGTCAAGTTCCTGTTACGCTCTCCGGGCGATGAACGTCTTGACACACCCTCCCCGCGCCGGCCTGCCCGCGCTCGAAGACCGCCCCCACGCGGTGATCGTCGGCTCCGGCTTCGGCGGCCTCGCCGCCGCCGTCCGGCTCGGCGCCCGCGGCTACCGCGTGACGGTGCTGGAGAAGCTCGACCAGCCGGGGGGGCGCGCGCGCGTCTTCCGCGAGGGCGGCTTCACCTTCGATGCCGGCCCCACCCTGATCACGGCGCCGCATCTCTTCGAGGAATTGTGGGAGATCTGCGGGCGGCGGATGGAGGACGACGTCGCGGTGCGGCCGCTCGACCCGTTCTACACGATCCGCTTCGACGACGGCGAGACCTTCCGCTACAGCGGCGACACGGACGCCATGCGTGCCGAGATCGCCCGCCTCGCTCCGGACGATCTTGCCGGCTACGAGACCTTCATGGCCGCGTCCGAGGAGATCTGCCGCGTCGGCTTCGAGGAGCTGGGGCACGTGCCCTTCGCCTCGATCTCCGACATGCTGCGTGTGGCACCCGATCTCGTGCGGCTCGGCGCCCAGCGCTCGGTCTACGGTCTCGTCGCGAAGCATTTCCGCGACGAGCGGCTGCGCACCGTCTTCAGCTTCCACCCGCTGCTGATCGGCGGCAACCCGTTCTCGGCGAGCGCGATCTACGCGCTGATCCATCACCTCGAGAAGAGATGGGGCGTGCATTACGCGCAAGGCGGCATCAACCGCCTCGTCGCCGGCATCGTCGGCCTGATCGAGGGCCAGGGCGGGCGCGTGCGGCTCGGCGCACCGGTGCAGGAGATCCTCCTCGAGGGGCGGCGCGCGATGGGCGTCCGGCTCGAAAGCGGCGAGACGATCCGCGCCGACATCGTGGTCTCGAACGCCGATTCGTCGGTGACTTACGGAAAGCTGCTGCCGCAGGGCACGAGGACGCGCTGGGGCCCCGCCCGCCAGCGCGTCGCGCAATGGTCGATGGGCCTCTTCGTCTGGTATTTCGGCACGAAGCGCCGCTACGAGGACGTCGGCCACCACACGATCGCGCTCGGGCCCCGCTACCGCGCGCTCCTCGACGACATCTTCCGAAAGAAGCACCTCGCCGACGACTTCTCCCTCTATCTCCACCGCCCGAGCGCCAGCGATCCCAGCGTCGCGCCCGACGGCTGCGACGCCTTCTACGTCCTCTCCCCCGTGCCGAACCTGCTCGGCCGGACGAATTGGGAGGCGGAGGCGGAGGCCTATCGGCGCAAGATCGAGCAGCGTCTCGCGGAGACGCTGCTGCCCGGCCTCTCCGACGAGATCGTCGTCTCGCGCGTGCTCACGCCGCAGGATTTCGAGCGCGACTACGCCTCGCTGCACGGCGCGGGCTTCGGGCTGGAGCCGGTGATGTGGCAATCGGCCTGGTTCCGGCCGCACAACAAGTCCGAGAGCATCGAGAACCTCTATCTCGTCGGCGCCGGCACTCATCCGGGTGCGGGCATGCCCGGCGTCCTGTCCACGGCGCGCGTCCTCGACCGCGTCGTCCCCGATCCCGATCAGCTCGTGAGGTCCCATGTCGGCGCGTGATCGCATCGAGCCGGGCGCGCTCGCGGAGCACCCCTCCGCGCAGGCCGATCTGGCCGCCTGCGCCAACCTCCTGCGCGGTGGCTCGCGCTCCTTCCACGCGGCCTCGCGCGTCCTGCCACGGCGGGTGAGCGAGCCGGCGGCGGCGCTCTACGCCTTCTGCCGGGTCGCGGACGACGCCGTCGATCTCGGCCACGACCGCCACGCCGCCCTCGCCCTGCTGCGCGAGCGGCTCGATCGGGTCTATTCCGGCCACCCCGCGCCGCAGGCCATCGACCGCGCCTTCGCCGCGACGGTGGCGCGCTACCGCATCCCGCGCACCCTGCCCGAAGCGCTGCTCGAAGGCTTCGCCTGGGATGCGCAGGAGCGCACCTACGAGACGCTCTCGGACGTCGCCGCCTATGCCGCGCGCGTCGCGGGGACCGTCGGCGCGATGATGACGCTGATCATGGGACGGCGTGAGCCCGCGGTGCTCGCGCGCGCCTGCGATCTCGGCGTCGCCATGCAATTCACCAACATCGCCCGCGACGTCGGCGAGGACGCGGCGAACGGCCGGCTCTACCTGCCGCGGCAATGGCTGCGGGAGGCGGGCATCGACGTCGAGGCCTTCCTCGCCGATCCCCGCCCCTGCCCCGGCCTGTTCGTGGCCACGAAGCGCCTCCTCGCCGTCGCCGACGGGCTCTACGCCCGCTCCATGTCCGGCATCGCCGCCCTGCCCGGCGATTGCCGCGGCGGGATCCTCGCCGCGCGCGCGCTCTATGCCGAGATCGGCCACGTCGCCCTGCGCCGCGGGCCGACGCGCACGCTCGAGCGCGCCGTCGTCCCCCGCTCCCGCCAGATCGCCCTCGTCGCCGGCGCCCTCGCCCGCGCGCCCTTCCTCTCCGGCGCCGCCGACGACACCCCGCCCCTCCCCGAGGTCGCCTTCCTCGTCACCGCCGCCGCAAGATCCGGCCGCGCGGAGCTGCCCGCCCAGGGGCTGGAGGAACGCATCGCCTGGCTGGTGGACCTGTTCGAGCGCCTGGAGCGCCGGGATGCGCGTTAGCCGATCTCCGCCCGGGTCCGTCCGGCTCGCACGGTAGCGCCGGTACTTCGCCGTAGAGACGTCAGCGACAATCGAGCCAGGACCCCTGCGCCTGACGCAGGGCGTCCTCGTCGAGGCCGAAGCGGGCGAGGAAGCCGGCGTCGGCGGGGCGTCCGCGGGTGCGCAGCGCGCCGACGAGGTCGCGGCGCCAGGCGGCGTAGGGGCCGTGGCACTCGGAATGGTTCTGGGCGGTGCCGACGAGGTAGGCGCCGCGGCAGCCGAGCCGCGCGACCGACGCGCCGTGCGCCTGCGCCGCCTCGGGCCAGACGTTGTGATCGCGCAGCACGAGGAGGGGATTGCGGCGCAGCGGATCGGGGTCGTCGGGGCGAAGGCGCGCCACGACGGACGAGCCGCACAGCGCGTAGAACGGGCGCTCGAACGCGCCGGGGAACGGCAGCGGTGCGATGTGTCCGCTGGCGTAATCGATCATCTCGCCGGCCGGCATCACCCCGCCGATGGCCTCGGGCCCGATCTCGGCACGGGCGCGCGCCACGAGATCGCTGGGCACCCAATCGTCCGCGTCGACGAGCATGAGATGGCCCTCCCCCGCCCGCATGGCCGCCTCGCCGAGCGCGTGCTTCTTGCGGCCGGCATCGTTGTTGGCGGCATCCGGCTCGCCGGCTGGCCAGTCGGCCTCGAGGAACTCCACGCGCGGGTCGTTCGGAAGCGCAAAGGGCCGGTCCTGGCTCATGACGAGGACGCGCAAGCTCGGGTCGGTCTGGGCGAGGATCGAGCGCAGGGTGAGCCCGAGCAGCGCCTCGATGCGGGCGACATCGTCGGTGCCCGCACGCCCGACGAGGGGGATGCCGAAGGTGAAGGGGAGCGTGGAGGTCATCCGCGGGAACGCCTGAGCGCACAGGCCGGTTCGCGGGGCGCCCCGTCATCGGCGCAGACCGTTGCATAGGTATGCAGAGATCGTGAAGACCGACGACGCCGTCTGGCTGTTCCGCTGCGGGGGAACGGGCTGGGCGCGTCGGTCGGGGAGGCGCGGCCGGCGCGAGAGGCGTCGGCCGGTGCTCAGGGGGATCGAGCGGAGGGCGTTCGCCCTCAGACCTCGTTGCCGGCGGCCACGAGGCTCTTGACGGTCTGCAGCGCGGCGCCGCGGAGCGCGGGACGCTTGATCTCGTTGAAGAGCGCGACGAGAGCGATCGCGTCCTCGTCCATCAGGCGAGCCTGGCCCTGCTCGACGCCGCCGAGGAGGGCGGAGGCCGGCTGCTCGAGCACCGCGGCGATCTGCACGAGGCGGGAGGCCGCGACGCGGTCCGTGCCGTTCTCGTACTTCTGCACCTGCTGGTACGTCACGCCGATGGCCTGGCCGAGCTCGCTCTGCGAGAGCTTGGCTTGCTTACGCGCGAGACGGATGCGTTGACCGATCTCGCGGTCGATTTCTGTGGGTGAGCGAGTCATGAGCGGAGTTCCCGTCGTGTTGTTTGTGACATGTGGGTGAGTACTTGCCCCTGAGATCACCGATCGCGAAGCGCTCTTCCCGCAGCGTAAGCGTGGTCGCGATACTTGTGCGAGCCAGTGACATCTCTTTCGACACCAAATGGCAACGGCGACGTCAAGTGGCAAGGGTACTGCGGGTCCCCCTGGGTCACTCTTCTCAGATTGCCATTTACGCACGAAACGTACTTACGGACGCGGCTTACTGTGTACCTATCCACACAAGCAGCCACACCTGAATTTACCCGTGATTGCGAGAGCGCCATCCCGCGCGCAGAGCGCCTACGACTCTCCAGCCATGCCGCCCTGCACCCTACGACCTGCCCGCGAGCGCGCGCAGGGGGCATGCCCGATACGGAGCGGCCTTCATCATTCAACCGGCAGTCCGCGAAGGTCCGGCGACCCGACGCAACGAGCGGGCGGATACCGCCTCCCCGGCGCCTGCTCGGCGCCTTCATTTCCCATGATCCTGACGCAATTACGAGATGTCGCAGTTTTACGGCCTGTGGAAAATGTCCCAAGGGTAAAACAATTTTTGCCCACGCCCTCTCGATCGGCAACGCCCGGAGGCCAGAGGCAACCGAAACGTTCATGAGGACCTGGCGATCGTCGACGGCGCCGCCGCGATTCGAGGGCGACGGGCACCCGCTCATCTCAGCTACGCAGCGCCGCGACCATACGGTCGAGGGCGCTCTCCAGCTGGACGGGGTCGCGGGCGACGCACATGCGCAAGTACGGCCGCGCCGGGGCGCCGAAGAACCAGCCCGGTGCGAGGCCCACATGCGCCTCCTCCAGGATGCGGCGGCAGGCGATCGCGGAATCGGGCTCGGAAGCCAGCGAGAAGAAGACGTACATGCCCCCGCGCGGCTTCGTCGGCAGGCGCACGTCCGGCACCTGCGAGAGCGCCGCGTAGGCGAGGTCCACGCCCTCGCGGCAGCGCTCGCGCATGGTGGCGACGAGCTCCTCGCCTTGCTCGATCGCCACCGTGGCACCGGCCTGGATCGTCGCCGCGATGCCGCTGTTCATGTATTGCGTCATGGCGGCGAGCTGCGGCGCGACGGAGAGCGGGTGGACGAGCCAGCCCACGCGCCAGCCCGTCATGGCCCAGGCCTTTGAGAAGCTGTTGATCGACAGGACGAGGTCCTCGTCCTCGGCGATCTCCAGGATCGAGGGCGCGGACGGCCCGTCCCAGTAGAGCCGATTGTAGACCTCGTCGGAGACGATCCAGATCCCGCGCTCGCGCCCGAAGGCGAGGAGCGCCGCGAGATCCTCGCGGCTCGCGGTCCAGCCCGTGGGGTTCGCAGGGGTGGAGAAGACGATGGCGGTCGTGCGCGCGTCGCAGGCGGCGATCACCGCGTCCATGTCGAGGCGCCAGTCGCCGTCGCGGAAGGCGAGCGGGACCGCCCTGCCCTCCCCGCCGCTCAGGTGGATGAGGTTCGCGATGTTCGGCCATTGCGGCTCGAGGTAGACGACGTTGCGCCCCGGATCGAGGACGAGCTGGAGCGCGAGCGCCAGAGCCTGCATGCCGCCGGGGGTCACCGTCGAGCGCTCGCGAGCGATCGGGCGTCCGTGCAGGCGCGTCTGGTAGGCGGCGAGCGCCTGCGTCAGCGCCGGCGCGCCGCGCATGTCCGGCACGTAGAAGGTCTGCCCGGCATCGAAGGCGGCCTTCGCAGCATCTCGGATGAAGGCCGGCGTGACGAGGTCGCCCTCGCCGTACCAGAGCGGGATCACGTCGCCGATCTCCCGGGCGCGCACGGCGAGCTCGGCGATGTTCTCCGTGGAGAGATCGCGGATCAGCGGACGCACGCGCTCGGCGGCGGGCGGTCGCGGCAGGTTGCGGGGGTAGCCGGCCGGCGCCCCGGTGTCGCTCGTCATCTGTCGCTCGTCATCGCTCTGGGCCCCCTCGGCCCGCACGGGCGCGCGCCCGCTGGAGCGCCGCCCTCTTCGTCACCGGGTGACATCTTCCCCCGTATTTGCATTCACTTCAAGCGTGAAAGGATGCGGATTTCTGCCGCCCGATACGCGAATTCGTGCGTGTGCACTACTCCACCGTTGGTTTGACGGACGCCGCAGTTCTGCATACTGTATGCAGAACCAACAAAGGTTAGGATTGTATCGCGCATGGCAGGCAACGGGACGAGCCGACGGGAGAGCTTCCGCGAGCGGATCTACGCCGACCTGCGTCGGCGGCTGCAACGCTCGGAATTCGGCCCCGAGGACAAGCTCGTGGACGTCGAGATCGCCGGCGCCTACGGCGCGTCCCGCATGCCGGCCCGCGAGGCGCTGCTGCAGCTCGTCAACGAGGGCTACCTCGTCGGCACGACCCGCGGTTTCGCGGTTCCGACGCTCACCCTGCAGGACGTGCGGGACATCTTCGAGGTGCGCAAGCTGCTCGAGCCGCGCGCCGCCGCCCAGGCCGCGCGCAATCTCGACGACGCCACGGAGGCCGCGCTCGGCGTCGCCCTCGCCGAGGCGAGAGCCGCGACCGGGGAGGACGACGTCGAGCGGCTCATCCTCGCCAACATCGACTTCCGCGCGGCCTGGACCGGACGCATCGGCAACGCGCGCCTCGCCGACACGCTGGCGCGCTTCGCCGACCACATCCAGACCGTCCGCCTGGAGACCCTGCGTCGGCCGGCCACGCGCCAGGTCGTGGTGGAGGGGCTCGAGGACATCCACGCCGCCTTCGTCACCCGCGATCCCATCACCGCCGGCGACCGCATGGCCGCCTTCGTCGGCGCCGCCGAGCAGGCCTTCTTCGCCGCCCGCAAGGCGCAGATGGAGCCCGCCGCGGAGGATGCGGAGGCGGCGCTGCCGCTCGCGGCGCGAAGCCTGCGGCTCGTCTGAGGAGCGCGCCATGCCTCATCCCTCCATGCCTCATCTCTCCATGCCACATTCCTCCGTGCCTCATCCCCTCTCCGGACCCAACCGCTTCAAGCTCGGCATCTTCTCGACGAACGCCGACGGCGGGCTCGCCATCACCACGGTGCCGGAGCGCTGGGGCGCCTCGTGGGCGGACAATCTCGCGGCCGTGCGCATCGCCGACGAGGCCGGGCTCGAGTTCGCGCTGCCCATCGCGCGTTGGCGCGGCTTCGGCGGCGAGACGCGGGTGCGCGAATGGTCGTTCGAGACCTTCACCTGGGCCGCCGCCCTCGCCGCCGCGACGCGCCATATCGGGCTGTTCGCGACCGTCCACGTGCCCCTGGTCCATCCGGTCTACGCGGCCAAGGCGCTCGCGACCGTCGATCACGTCTCGGGCGGGCGCGCGGGCCTCAACCTCGTGTGCGGCTGGAATCCCGACGAGTTCGCCATGTTCGGCGCGAGCATCGACGAGGATCCGTACGCGCGCGCCGGCGAATGGATCGAGATCGTCGAGCGCGCCTACGCCTCGGACGAGCCCTTCGACTATCCCGGCCGCTACTACGACCTGAAGGGCGTCGTCAGCCGCCCCGCCTCCGTGCAGGTGCCGCGCCCGGTGACGATGAACGCCGCCTTCGGCCCGCCCGGGCGCGCCTTCGCCGCGCGCCATTGCGACTACCTGTTCTCGACCTTCTCCGACATCGCCGACGGCGCGCGCCACGTCGCCGACATCGGCGGGCGCGCCGCCGCGGAGGGGCGCGAGGTCGGCCTCTACACCGTCTGCCACGTGGTCTGCCGCGAGACGCAGGAGGAGGCCGAGGCCTTCTACACCCGCTACGCCGTCGACGAGGCCGACCACGCGGCGGTCGACGAGCACATGGCGAAGAAGAAGGCCTTCGCCAATTCCCACGACCCGCACGCCTTCGCCCTCTACCGCCAGCGCTTCGCAGGCGGTGCGGGCTCCTATCCGCTCGTCGGCACGCCGGAGCGCATCGTCGAGGACCTGATCCGCATCTGCGATCAGGGCTGGCAGGGTGCGGCGCTCAGCTTCGTGAACTACACCGACGAGCTGCCCTTCTTCTGCGCGCGCGTGCTGCCTCTCCTGCGAGAGGCGGGCCTGCGCACCACCTGAGGCGCGCCGGCCGTGCGCGCCCGATCCCGGAGCCGAATGTCCATGCCGTCACCCGCCCGCGCGACCCGAGCCGCCCCCGATCGAGCGAGCTGCCGCGCCCGCCTCGAGAGCGGGGACAGCCTCGCCTGCGCCTGGCTCGCCATGGGCTCGCCCGCCCTCGTGGAGGCCGCGGCCCATGCCGGGCCCGACCTCCTGGTGCTCGATCTCCAGCACGGCCTCTTCGACCGCCGCGACCTCGAAGCCGCCATCGGCGCCGTGCGCGGCGACGTGCCCGTGCTCGTGCGCGTCGCCGAGAACCGCCCGCTCGCCATCGGCACGGCCCTCGACGCCGGCGCCGAGGGCGTCATCGTCCCCCTCGTCGAGAGCGCCGAGGAGGCCGCGGCCGCCGTGAGCGCCGCGCGCTACCCACCCCACGGTATCCGCTCCGGCGGCGGCGTGCGCCCGCTCGCCGACTTTGCCGCCTACGTCGCCGGCTGCGCGCGCGACACGCTCGTCGCCGTGATGATCGAGACGAAGGCCGGCCTCGAGAACGCCGCCGCCATCGCGGCCGTGCCGGGCGTCGACCTCGTCTTCATCGGCACGGGCGATCTCGTGCTCTGCCTGGGGCCCGACGGCGACGTCAAGGCGCGCTGCGAGGAGGCCTGCGCGGCGATCCACGCCGCCTGCGAGGCGGCCGGGACGCCCTGCGGGATCTTCACGCCGGACGTGGACGCGGCGCTCGCGCGCCGCGCGGAAGGCTACCGCCTCGTCGTCGCCGCCAACGACATCGCGGTGGTGAACGAGGGCTTCCGCCGCGCCGCCGCGGCCTTCGCACCGGCGGAGGCGCGTCGATGAGCGCCGTTCTCGATGACCTGCATGCGGCGCTCGGCGCCGACTGCGTGCGTGCCGGCGCCGACATCCCGGCCCGCGCGCACGCCGACGCGAGCGGCGTCGCCCCCACGCGCCCCCTCGCCCTCGTCCTGCCCCGCGACGTCGAGGGCGTCTCGCGGGCGCTCGCGATCTGCCACGCGCACGGCCAACCGATCGTGACGCAGGGCGGCATGACCGGCCTCGCCGGCGGCGCGCATCCCTACGAGACCGACGTCGCGCTGTCGCTGGAGCGGCTTACCGGCATCGAGGAGATCGACGTCGAGGCGGGCACGCTCACGGCGCGCGCCGGCACGCCGCTGCAGGTGCTGCAGGAGGCCGCCGAGGAGGCCGGCTTCATGCTCGGCATCGACCTCGGCGCGCGCGGATCGTGCACGATCGGCGGCAACGTCTCCACCAATGCCGGCGGCAACAACGTGCTGCGCTACGGCATGACCCGGCGCAACGTGCTGGGCCTCGAGGCGGTGCTGGCGGACGGGACGGTCGTCTCCTCCCTCAACAAGATGCTCAAGAACAATTCCGGCTACGACTGGACGCAGCTGATGATCGGCTCGGAGGGGACGCTGGGCGTCGTCACCCGCGTCGTCCTCGCGCTGCAGCCGCGGCCGGAGGGCGTGCGCACCGCATTGTGCGCCGTTTCCGACACGCGCGCCGCGCTTCGCCTCCTGCGCGTCCTCGAGCGCCGCTTCGCCGGCGGGCTCCTCGTCTTCGAGGGCATGTGGCGCGACTTCATGGAGGCGGCGACCCGCGAGGTCGGCCTCGCGCCGCCCTTCGCCGAGCCCCACGAGCTCCTGATCCTCGTCGAGGCCGCCACCGGCGAGGGCGAGGCCGGCACGGCCCGCTTCGAGGAGGTGCTCGGCGCGGTGCTGGAGGACGGCCTCGTCGTCGACGCGATCGTCGCCCAGTCCGAGAGCGACCGCGCGCGGCTGTGGGCGTATCGGGAATCGCCCTACGAATACCAGCCGAAGCTGCCGGTCTTCGTCTCCTTCGACGTGAGCTTCCCGCGCGGACGCATCGGCGAGGCGGTGGCGGACATGCAGCGGGCGGCGCGGGCGCATTGGCCCGACGCGCTGAGCGTCGTCTTCGGCCACATCGCCGATTCGAACCTCCATCTGATCGTCGGCGGTCCCGGCATCGACAAGAAGGCGGTGGAGGAGCGCGTCTACGGCATCGTCGCCTCCTATGGCGGCGCGGTGTCGGCGGAGCACGGGATCGGGCGCAACAAGCGCGCCTATCTCGCGCTGTCCCGCTCCGAGCCGGAGCTCGCGCTGATGCGCACGATCAAGCGCGCGCTCGACCCCGCCGACATCCTCAACAGGGGGCGCGTCCTCTGAGATCCGCGGGGAGGCCCGCGGCGCCCTTCGTCGCCTACCGACTGACGTAAGGTCACAAGGCGACGCAGAGTTCGAGCCACGCAACGGCTCGTGAACACCTCCCGAGCGCCGGGCGCACGGGCAACAACAGCGGAGCCCGGGCGAACCGGGCCCGGACCGGCGAAAGAGACCGGTCGCACCGCCACAGGACCCGTGCCCGGGCAGGCCCGCGCGCACGGTCGCGAACGAACGAAGAGAAGGGGAACCACAGATGAAGATGACGCTCGCCACCCTCGCGGCTCTCGTCGGCCTCGCCGCCTTCGCCGCCCCCACGCTCGCCCAGCCGCTCCAGGTCGGCGCCTATCCCGCGAACCCGCCCTGGGAGGTCAAGAACGAGCGCGGCGAGTTCGAGGGCTTCGAGGTCGACCTCGTGCGCGCCATCGGCGAGAAGCTCGGCCGCGAGGTCGTGATCCAGGATCTCGGCTTCCAGGCGCTGTTCGCGGCGACCTCGTCGGGGCGCATCGACATGGCGATCTCGACGATCACGATCACGCCGGAGCGCCTCCAGAGCCAGTCCTTCACCCAGGGCTACTACGACAGCGACATGGCGCTCGCCACCGCCGAGGGCTCGGACATCGACAGCCTCGAGGACATGAACGGCAAGATCGCCGGCGCGCTGGCCACCTCCACCGGCGAGAAGTGGGCCCGCGAGAACCAGGAGCGCTACGGCTTCTCCGAGATCAAGACCTACAACGCCCAGCAGGACCTCCTGCTCGACACCCGCAACGGCCGCGTCGACGGGGCGATCTCCGACATCGCCGGCCTGCAATTCACCTTCATGAAGATGCCCGGCCTCGAGATCGCCGCGCGCATCGAGACCGGCGACCAGTACGGCATCATGATGCCCAAGGATTCGCCGCTCCTCGAGGAGGTGAACCAGGCCATCTCCGAGCTGAAGGAAGAGGGCGTCCTCGCCGAGCTCCACGAGAAGTGGCTCGGCGCGCCCGCGGGCGAGGGCACGAGCACGGTCACCGTGCAGCCGATCCCCACCGCCACGCAGTGAGCGCGCACGCCGCCTGATCGGCCGCTCCCGCACGCGGGGGCGGCCCCACCCTTCTCCGGCGCCGCCTCGGCGCCCCGCCCGCGCATCGCCCCGGCCAGGACGGACAAGAGCCCCCATGGACCTGATCGAGACCTTCTTCAACGCGGACGTCCTCGTCCGCGCGCTCCCGCTCTTGACCACGGGGCTGATCACCACGCTTCAGCTCGGCGTGACGAGCATCGCCGCCGGCTCGATCGTCGGGCTCGTGCTGGCGCTGCTGCGGCTCTACGCGCCGCGCCCGTTGAGCATCGCGGCGGTCGTCGTCATCGACGTCTTCCGCGCCGTGCCGGTGCTGGTGCTGCTGATCCTGATCTATTACGCCCTGCCCTTCCTGGGCATCCGCCTCTCCTCCTTCGTCTCGGCCTGGTTCGCGCTCTCGCTCGTCTTCGGCGCCTTCACGGCGGAGGTGCTGCGCTCGGGCATCGAGGCGATCCCCAAGGGCCAGTTCGAGGCCGCCGCGGCCATGGGGCTCTCCTTTCCCCAGACGATCCGCCTCGTGATCCTGCCGCAGGCGACGAAGATCGCGATCCCGCCGCAGACCTCGAACTGCATCTCGCTCCTGAAGGACACCTCGCTCGCCTCCGTCGTCGCCATGCCCGACCTCCTCAAGCAGGCGACGGACGCACAGGCCTTCTTCGGCAACCCGACGCCGCTCATCGGCGCGGCGCTCGTCTATCTCGCAATCCTGTGGCCGCTCGTGCGCCTCGTCGGCGTGCTAGAAGAGCGTTCGAAGCGCTCCGCCGCCCGCTGATCCTCCAGGGAGGAGGCCCCTCATGCCCCGCACCGCGCCCCGCCAGACGCTCGCCCCCGACGACATCGTCGGCATCCTCGGCATCGTGCCGACCCCCGCGACGCCGGATGCCGGCCACTGGTCCTGCACCGCCTCCGTCGACCTCGACGAGACGGCGCGCATGACGGCGATGATCCGCGCGGCCGGCATCTCGATCTTCATGACCGGCGGCTCCTTCGGCGAGGGTGCGAGCCTGCTTCCCGAGGAGACGGAGGCCTACATCGACGCCATCGTGAGCACGCTCGACCGCGACGGCCTCGTCTTCGCGGGGGTGACGACGCTCAACACCCGCGAGACCATCCGCCGGGCGCGCCGCCTCGTCGAGATCGGCGCCGACGGGCTCTTCCTCGGGCGGCCCATGTGGATGGCGCTCGATGCGCCCGGGATCGTGCGCTACTACCAGGACATCGCCGAGGCGCTGCCGGGCGTCCCGATCGTCGTCTACGACAACCAGTTCGCCTTCAAGGGCAAGATCGACACCCCGACCTACGCGGCGCTCTCGCGCATCCCCGAGATCATCGCGACGAAGCACATCGGCGGGCCCTCGATGTCGGACGATCTCGCCGCCGCAGAAGGGCGGATGCGGGTGCTGCCGGTCGATTCGCAATGGGCGGCCTTCGCGAGGAAGCACCCGGACGAGGCGAGCGCCTGCTGGACCGGCAATTGCGCCGACGGCCCGGAGCCCCTCGTCGCGCTCGCCGCGGCCGTCGCCGCGCGGGATTTCGATCGCGCGGACGTCATCTGCGAGCGCATGGCGTGGGCGCAGGCGCCGATGTTTCCCGGCGGCAAGCTCGAGAACTTCGTCGACTACAACGTCCCCATCGCCCACGGCCGGCTGCAGGGCTCGGGCCTCGTGCGCTCCGGCCCGCCGCGCCCGCCCTACTCGATCGCGCCCGAGGGCCATTGGGAGGGCGGTCGCGAGACCGGCCGGCGCTGGGCGAGCCTGCGGGAGATGTTCTAGGCTCCGCCATCGAGCCGCCGAATCTGTCCCCTGGAGCCGCCGCATGTCGCACCCGCCGATCCTCCCTCTCGTCTCCGACGAGGACGCTTCGCCCGACGTGAAGGCGGTCTTCGACGACATCCGGGCGACGCGCCGCTCGGACTTCGTCAACAATTTCTGGCGCGCGCTCGCCCACGATCCCGCGCAGCTGCGGCGGACCTGGGAGAGCGTGAAGGCGGTGATGGCGCCGGGCGCGCTCGATCCGCTCACGAAGGAGCTGATCTACATCGCCGTCTCGGCGACGAACAATTGCGAGTACTGCACCTATTCGCACACCGCCGGGGCGCGGGCGAAGGGGATGACCGACGCCATGCTGATGGAGGTGCTCGCCGTCGCCGCCAAGGCGAACGAGACGAACCGTCTCGCCAACGGCCTGCGCGTGCCCGTCGACGAGGCGTTCCTGCCGCCGAGAGCCTGACGCGTCGCCTCAGGCGTCGTCGGTGAAATAGTCCGGATGCGCGCCGAAGGCCTCGGCGATGAAGCCGTGGATGTTGTTGAGATGCGCGCGTACCGCCGCCGTCGCCGCCTGCGGGTCGCGGGCGTCGATGGCGTCGAGGATCGCGGTATGCTCGCGGATGATGCGCGCGTAGGTCTCGTCGCGCTTGAGGCTGAGCACGCGGATGCGCACGCCGTGCGCCTCCTCCGCCTTCACCAGCGCCGCGATCCGGCCGTAGCCGGTGGCTTCCGCCAGCACCTGGTGGAAGCGATCGTCCGCCTCGTTGAAGGCGAGCGAATCGCGCGCCTGCGCCAGCTGCTTCATCCGCGCGAGCAGGTCGCGCGCGGCGCGCAGCGCCCCCTCCTCGCCCTGCGCCGCCCCCTGCTCGGCGAGGCGCGTGACGACGGCGACCTCGAGCGCCTCGCGAATGAAGCGCGCCTCCAGGATGCGCCGCCGGTCGAGCTTGGCGACGAAGGTCCCACGATGGGGCCGCACCTCGATGAGCCCCGCTTCGGCCAGCCGGATGAAGGCCTCGCGCACCGGCGTGCGCGACGCGTCGAGGGCGCGTGCCGTCTCGACCTCCGAGAGCCGCATGCCCGGCGTGAGCCGCATACGCACGAGGGCGGCGTAGAGCCACTCGTAGATCTGGCTCGCCGCCGAGCGGCTGAAATCGAGCGTGCGCCCGGCCTCGAGGAGGCTCCGCAGCTCGGTCTCGTGGATCACGTCGCTCATCGCGCGGCTCTCGTATCGGTCGTATCCGGTCCCGGGAGCCGCGATGGGCGCCCGGCGATCTCGGGACAGATTGACACGTTTCTCGCCCGCGCACTAGTATACCGGTACTTCGAGACGTCGACGGGGCGCGGCGAACGCTGCGTCACGATCGGCGCGACGGCCGGCGGCAGACCGGTGGACGAAACGCGATGGGAGGACGCGTGGCACGGGACGGACCGCTTGCGGGCCGCGCGTGCTTGCGCTGACATCCACCCGACACGATGAGCTGATCCGATCGCGGACGCCGTCTTCGAGCCGGCCTGCGACGGGCAAGACGGACCGGGCCCGAGAGAGCCCGGCTAATCTCGGGAGGAGAGACATGACGAAGCTTATCACCACGCTGATGACCGGCGCCGCGGCGCTGGCGCTGTCCGCCGGCATGGCGGCCGCGCAGCAGACGGAAGTCCGCATCGCCTGGTACAACGACGGCAACGAGGGCGAGGTGCTCGCCGACCTCATCGAGCGTTTCGAGGAGGCCAACCCCGACATCGACGTCGTCATCGACACGGTGGCGTACCAGGCGATCCTCGAATCGCTGCCGGTGCAGCTCGCCGCCGGCGAGGGCCCGGACATGGCCCGCGTCACCGACCTCGGCGGGCTCGCCGAGTACTATCTCGACCTGCGCCCCTATCTCGAGGATCCGGCCTATTGGGAGGCGAGCTTCGGCCCGTTCCTGAACTGGCTGCGCGTGCCGGGCAACGAGGACGCGATCCACGGCTACATGACGCAGCTGACCGTCACCGGTCCCTTCGTCAACAAGACGCTGTTCGAGCAGGCCGGCGTCGAGCTGCCGGGCGCGGGCGCGACCTGGGAGGACTGGGCGGAGGCCTCGCGGCAGGTCGCCGAGGCGACGGGCGTTCAGATCCCGATCGCCATCGACCGCTCCGGCCACCGCATCGCCGGCCCGGCGATCTCGATGGGCGCGGCCTATTTCGACGAGGCCGGCGAGCCGGCGGTCGTCGACGAGGGCTTCGAGAGCTTCGCGCAGATGCTCTACGACTGGCATCAGGACGGCACCATGGCGAAGGACATCTTCGTCGCGGGCTCGGGCGGCACCTACGTGCCGGCCAACCAGGAATTCGTCAACGCGCAGACGGTGTTCTACTATTCGGGCTCCTGGCAGATCGGCCAGTTCGCCCAGAACATCGGCCAGGACTTCGACTGGTGGGCGGTGCCCAACCCCTGCGGCCCGGCCGCCTGCTCGGGCATGCCCGGCGGCGCCGCGCTCGTCGCGCTCGAAGGGACTGAGCATCCCGAGGAGGTCGCGCGGGTGATGGAGTACCTCGCCTCCCCCGAGGTGATCGCCGAGTTCGCCGGCCGCACGCTCTTCCTGCCGGGCCACCTGCAGCTGAACCCGACGGCCATCGACTTCCAGACGGACAACCCGCTCGCCGAGCACGCGCTGCAGACCTTCGCGGCGGAGGTGCCGAAGGTGGCGTCCGCGGCCTACGCGCTGCAGGGCTACACCAACAACCGAATCGTGTTCAACGCCACCATCGCGCGCATCTCCGAGGCGATCGGCGGCGAGATGTCCCTCGAGGACGCGTTCGGGCGCATCGAGACCGACATCGAGAACCAGCTGACCGAAGCCGCGCGCTGAGCGCGTCCGACTTGGAAGGGCCGCCGGCGGAGCACGCTCCGCCGGCGATCCCCGCATTTCCCGTGCCGCTACGGTGAAGGACGAAAGAGAGCGATGTCGCACGCGTCGACCGGACCGGCGCCCGCCGAGGAGCGCCGCAGCCTCAAGGAGCTCGCCGGCGCCGGCGTCGGGATCCTGTGGGCCGCGCTGATGCGGCTGTTCGAGCCGCCGATGGCCGCGCTCCAGCGCGTCCTCGGCATCGGCCGCATGCCCTATCTCTTCCTCCTGCCGAACCTCGCCTTCTTCGGCCTGTTCGTGATCACGCCGCTGTTCATCAACCTCGGCTACTCGGTCACGGGCGGCACGGACCTCTACCTGACCGAGCGCCCCTTCGTCGGCGCCGAGCAATACGGCTTCCTGTTCGAGTGCGGCAATTATCTCGACCCGACCTCCTGCCGCGAGGACCGTTTCTGGCGAGGCGTCTACAACACGATGACCTTCGTGACCTTCCAGGTCGCGTTCATGGTTCTGTTCGCGCTCGTCACCGCGCTCGTTCTCAACCAGGAGATCCGCGCCCGCGGCTTCTTCCGCGCGGTGTTCTTCTTCCCCGTCCTGCTCTCGCCGGTCGTCGTCGCCCTGATCTGGAAGTGGATCCTTTTGCGCGACGGGCTGCTGAACGCAATGCTGCTGGAGATGGGGCTCGAGCGCATCCTCTGGCTCGCGAACGCCAATTGGGCGATGTTCTGGTCGGTCTTCGTCTCGGTCTGGGCGCATATGGGCTTCTACACGCTCATCCTGCTCGCCGGCCTGCAGGCGATCCCGCCGGACCTCTACGAGGCGGCGGAGATGGACGGCACGAGCCGCTGGCGCGCCTTCTGGCGCATCACGCTGCCGCTGCTCTGGCCGAACCTCCTCGTCGTTCTCGTGCTGGCGCTGATCCGCGCCGTGCAGATCTTCGACGAGGTGTACGTGCTCACCGGCGGCGGGCCGGGCACCGCGACGCAATTCCTGGTGCAGTACATCTACAATACGGGCTTCGCCAACCGGGTGCAGA
This sequence comes from Salinarimonas ramus, assembly GCF_014645695.1. GTDB lineage: Bacteria > Pseudomonadota > Alphaproteobacteria > Rhizobiales > Beijerinckiaceae > Salinarimonas > Salinarimonas ramus. Next base: position 96,413 of record NZ_BMMF01000002.1, read on the forward strand.
ATTTCGGGCTCGCGTCCGCGGCCTCCGTCGTGCTCGGCGTCGTCCTGTTCGCGCTCACCATCACGCAGCTCGCCCTCGCGCGTCGGCGCGACGGGGCGGCCTGAAACGGGCTCGGGAGATCCGCTCATGACCACCGAGACCGCCGCCTCCACCACCGGCCAGGGCCGCGCGCCCCAGAAGGGCGTCCTGATGGGCTTCCTCACGCGCCGTCGCGGAGGCAAGCGCCTGCATTGGACAGACTGGGCGACCTACGCCTACCTCGCCTTCGGCATCCTCTTGATGTTCGGGCCGATCGTCTGGCTGCTGATGTCGTCCTTCAAGACGCAGGCGGGCCTGCAGGAATTCCCGCCGACCTTCCTGCCGCTCTCGCAGGTCACGGTGGAGGTCGAGGGCAACGCGCGCCCGCTCCCCCTCTTCCGCGTGACGATGGAGGACGGCAGCGTGCGCGAGCTCGCCGAGGTGCGCCGCATCGGCATCGTCGCCACCATGATCGACCCGGCGAACCCGGACGAGCGCCTCTCCGTGCCCATCGACGCGCGCGAGCCGATCCGCGAGTTCCAGCTCGCCACCGAGAACTACACCACGCCGTTGGAGCAGTTCGAGTTCGGGCGCTACCTGTGGAACTCGGTCTTCGTGACCGTGATCGCGACGATCATCACGCTCGTCATCAACTCGATGGCGGCCTTCGCGCTGTCGATCTACGAGTTCAAGGGCCGCAACCTGGCCATGGGCTTCATCATCTCGACCTTGATGATCCCCATCACCATCGTGCTCGTGCCGACCTACGTCGTGGTGGCTTCGCTCGGCATGGTCAATTCGCTGTGGGGCGTCATCATCCCCGGCGCTGCGACGCCCACCGGCGTGTTCCTGCTGCGGCAGTACATGCTGACGCTGCCCAAGGAGCTGATCGAGGCCGCGCGCATGGACAAGGCGAGCGAGTGGCAGATCTACTGGCGCATCGTCCTGCCGCTGTCGCTGCCGGCGCTCGCCGTGCTGGCGATCTTCTCGATCATGTGGCGCTGGAACGACTTCCTCTGGCCGCTCATCGTGCTCAACCAGACCGAGGTCTACACGCTCCAGCTCGGGCTCAACGCCTTCCAGGGCGAGCTCAACACGCAATGGAACTACGTGCTGGCCATGACCGTGGTGACGCTCCTGCCCGTCGCCCTCGTCTTCGCCTTCCTCCAGCGCTTCATCACGACCGGCATCGCGTCGAGCGGGATGAAGTGATGAGCGCGTCGCCCATTCCCACGACGCAGATGACGCGCTGCGCCTCCCTCCTTCCCTGTAGGGGAAGGTGGCGCGCCGCCGGAGGCGGCGTGACGGATGGGGCGCGGCGCGCAGCGACGCGTTCCGCGAAGCGGAAGACCCGGCATCCCGTCCCGCCGCCGCATGTCGGCTTCGCCGAACGCGCGTGCCGCGCGCCCCATCCGTCTCGGCTGCGCCGAGCCACCTTCCCCTCCAGGGAAGGAGGAGGTGGGCTGCGCCGACAGACACAGACCGACACCCGGAGAGCCTGACATGGCCACGATCGAGCTTCGCGACATCCGCAAGTCCTACAGCGACGTCGCGGTGATCCACGACATCTCGCTGACGGTGGAGGACGGGTCCTTCGTCGTGCTCGTCGGCCCGTCGGGCTGCGGCAAGTCCACCCTGCTGCGCATGATCGCCGGCCTGGAGGAGATCTCCGGCGGCGAGCTCGTCATCGACGGGAAGGTGGCGAACCACGAAGGCGCCGCCGATCGCGGGCTCGCGATGGTGTTCCAGTCCTACGCGCTCTACCCGCACATGACGGTCTACCAGAACATGTCCTTCGGGCTCGAGAACACGAGCATGCCCAAGGCCGAGATCGACCAGCGGGTGCGCCGCGCCGCCGAGATGCTGCGCATCACCGATTACCTCAAGCGCCGGCCGAAGGCGCTGTCGGGCGGGCAGCGCCAGCGCGTCGCCATCGGGCGCGCGATCGTGCGCGACCCCAAGGCCTTCCTCTTCGACGAACCGCTCTCGAACCTCGACGCGGAGCTGCGCGTCGCCATGCGCAAGGAGCTCGCCGCGCTCCACCGCGAGATCGACGCGACGATGGTCTACGTCACCCACGACCAGGTCGAGGCGATGACGCTCGCCGACAAGATCGTGGTGCTCAATGCCGGGCGTGTCGAGCAGATCGGCGCGCCGCTCGACCTCTACAACAAGCCGGCGAACCGCTTCGTGGCGGGCTTCATCGGCTCGCCGAAGATGAACATGCTGGAGGGCGCCCTCGCCGAGCGCGTCACCGGCGGCAGCGTCGTGGCGCTCGACGGCGGGCACCGCCTGGTGCTTCCCTTCGAGGTGCCGGGCCTTTCGCAGGGCCAGCGCCTGACCGTGGGCGTGCGTCCCGAGCACGTCGACATCGCGGCGCCGGGCACGGACGCCCCGCTCGCGGCGAGCGTCGACATCAACGAGCAGCTCGGCGGCGAGACCTACCTCTACTGCACCCTCCCCGGCCAGGAGCCGGTGACGGTGCACCAGCCCGGCCAGCGCAACGTGCGCCACGGCGATCCCGTGGGCCTGAGCGTGCGGTCGGCCAGCGTCCACCTGTTCGCGCCCGACGGCAGCGTCGTCGCCCACGGCGCCGACCACGCGCCGGCGGACGCGCTCGCCGCCGCCGCGCACTGAAGCTTTCAAAGTCGCCACAAAAGAGCGCCACACCCCACAGGATGCGCCGACCATGAAGCTCCTCGCGCGCGCGGACGCGGTCCGCGAGATCCCCCACGGCGTCGAGGTCGAGACCGACCACGGCGCGCGCCTCACGATCGTCCTCGCCGGCCCCGACCTCGCCCACGTCTCCCTCGTGCGCAGCGCGGGCTGGCGCCTCGATCGCACCTGGACCATCGCGCCCGACGGCCTCGAGCCGCCCGACGAGGGCCGCGCGCGAGACGCGCTCGACGGCTTCGCACCGCCGAACACGCAGGTGAGCCAGGCGGACGGTGTCGTCACGCTCTCGGGCGGCGACATCGCGGTCGCGATCCGCGCGAACCCGCTCCATCTCGCCTTCCACCGCGACGGCGAGAGCGCACCCTTCGCCTCGGACAGGCCGAGCGGCGCCTACATGCTCTCGCGGCGCACGAACGCCTTCGTCCACCACATGGCGCGGCGCGCGTCCGAGCGGCATTACGGGCTCGGCGACAAGGCGGGCGCGGTCGACCGCACCGGCCGGCGCTTCCGGCTGGAGGCGGTGGACCCGTGCGGCTACGACGCGGAGACCTCCGACCCGCTCTACAAGGTCGCGCCCATCCTGATCTGCGACGACCGCGAGACGGGGATCGCCTACGGCATCCTCTACGACAACCTCGCCGCCGCGGACCTCGATCTCGGCGCGACGATCGACAATTACCACGCGCCCTTCCGCAGCTACCGCGCCGAGGACGGCGACCTCGACTACTGGATCGTGCTCGGCCGCTCGGTGCTCGACGTCGCGCGCAAGATCGACAAGCTCGTCGGCGGCCAGGCGCTGCCGCCCAAGTGGGCGCTCGGCTTCGGGCTGACCTCCATGAGCATCGCCGATGCGCCGGACGCGGATGCGCGCATCCGCGAGATCATCGCCGATTTCGCGCGCCACGACCTGCCTTGCGACACGTTTCACTTCGGCTCGGGCTACACGCTGCACGGCGGCAAGCGCCACACCTTCCGCTGGAACGAGACTAAATTCCCCGATCCCGCCGGCACCCTCGCCGCGCTGCACGAGGCGGGGCTTCGCACCATCACCAACATCAAGCCCTGCCTCCTCGACGATCACCCGGATTACGAGCCGGCGGCGCAGGCCGGCATTCTCGTCAAGGACGGCGACGGCGCGGACGCGCCCCCCGCCGTCTCGCTGTTCTGGGACGGGCCTGGCGGGCATCTCGACTTCACCAACCCCGACGGCGTCGCCTGGTGGCGGGGGCGCATGCGCGAGCGGCTCCTCGCGATCGGCGTCGACACGGTGTGGAACGACAACAACGAGTACGAGATCTGGGACGAGGACGCGCGCTGCGCCGGCTTCGGGAAGCCCTTCGACCTCGCGCTCGCGCGTCCGCTGCAGCCGCTGCTCATGACCCGCGCCTCCTTCCGCGAGCAGCAGGAGATCGCGCCCGGCAAGCGCCCCTACGCCATCACCCGCGCGGGCGGCCCCGGCATCGGGCGCTACGGCCAGAGCTGGACGGGCGACAACACCACCGCCTGGAAGACGTTGCGCTGGAACATCGCGCAGGGCCTCTCCATGGGCCTGTCGGCCATGGGCAACACGGGCCACGACGTCGGCGGCTTTCTCGGCCCGGAGCCGACGCCGGAGCTGCTCGTGCGCTTCACCGAGATGTGCAGCCTGTGGCCGCGCATGGTGATGAACTCGTGGAAGTCGTCCGGCATCACCACCCTGCCGTGGATGTTCCCGGACGTGATCCCGCAGATGCGCGAGGCCATGCGCCTGCGCTACCGGCTGATGCCCTACCTCTATTCCGCGATGTGGCGCGCGGCGCGCGACGGCACGCCCGCGGTGAAGCCGCTCTTCACGCTCTTCCCCGACGATCCGCTGGTCGCGACGCGCGACGACCTGTTCCTGCTGGGCGACGACCTCCTCGTCGCGCCGGTCCTCGTCGAGGGCGAGACGCGCCGCTCCGTGCCGCTGCCGGCCGGGACGGCGTGGATCGGCTTTCATGACGGCGCCCGTTTCGAGGGCGGGCGCGAGGTCGAGATCGAGGCGCCGCTCGGGCGGCTCCCCGTCCTCGTGCGCGAGGGCGCGATGATCCCGCTCTCGCGCCAGCTCACCCGGATCGACCCCGCGCGCGAGACCTGGCGCGGGCTTCGCGTCCACCCCGGCGCGGACGGCGCGTCCGAGACGGTGCTCTACGAGGACGACGGCGAGACCGCCGATTGGCGCGGGGACGGCTCGTGCCTGATCCGCGTCGCCATGCGCGTCGAGGGCGAGCGCCTGTCCCTCGAGGCCAGCCGCGAGGGCGCCTGGCGCCCGGCCTACGACGCGCTGGAGATCGAGATCGCCGGCGGGCGGACGTTCCGCGAGATCATGCTCAATGGCACGCCCGCCACGGCCGGCGCGCCGCTGCGGCTCGGCTTCGGGGGTTGAGGGAGCGCCGATGACGGATGCGACCGCGATACCTCCCAGCAGGGGAGGTGGGCCGAGCGAAGCGAGGACCGGTGGGGGCGAGCTTTCGAGCCCGCTCGCCCCCACCCGTCGGCCTGCGGCCGCCGACCTCCCCTGCGGGGAGATTTCGCGCCGGCGCGACCGCCTCGTCCGCCACGTCTACGGCGCGATTCCCCCTGCCCCCGAGCGGCTCGACGTCACCGCCCGCCCCTGGCCGGAGGCCGGCGGCGAGATCCTGACGCTCGTGATGAGCCATGCCGGCCGGACTCACGAGGTCGACGCGGCGCTCTTCCTGCCGCCGAACGCGGCGGGCCCTGTGCCCCTGATCGTCGGCCTCTGCTTCACGGGCCCGCTCGGGGCCGTCGCTGCACCGGGCTTCCCCGTCGATCCGCACGCGATCGTCGAGGCGACGAGCGCCGGCTTCCCCGACGGGCGCCTCGACCCCGCCATGCGCGGCCGCCACGCCGGACGCTGGCCGCGCGACCTCTTCCAGGCCGCTGGGTGCGGCCTGCTGCTGGCGTGCTACGGATCCTTCACGCCGGACGATCGGAACGCCGCGTTCGCTTACGGCATTGCGCCGCTCATGGGCACACCCGAGCGGCCGATGCCGTCTCTCCCCTCTCCCTCGTGGAGAGGGGCCGGGGGTGTGGGGCGTTCAGAAGAAGGCATTGCCGTCGATGCAGGCGATTGGCGTGCGGGGGACCGGCGAGCCCCTCACCCGACGCCCCTCACCCCCGACCCCTCCCCACGAGGGGGAGGGGAGCCCGTCGAGCATGTCACCAGCACCGGCGCCATCGCGCTGTGGGCGTGGGCGTATTCCCGCCTCGTCGACGTCGCCCTCGCCCGTCCCGAGATCAATCCCCGCCGGATCGTCGTCGCCGGGCATTCGCGGCTCGGCAAGGCGGCGCTCCTCGCCGCCGCGCACGACACCCGCATCGCGGGCGTCTTCGCCAACAATTCCGGCTGCCTCGGCGTGCGGCCCTCCGCCATCCGCCGCGGCGAGACGCCGGAGGCGCTCGTCGCGCGCTTCCCCCATTGGGTGACGCCCGCCTTCGCCGCCGATCCGCGCCCGCCGGAAGACCTCGACCAGCAGGACCTGCTGGCAGCCATCGCCCCGCGCCGGCTCTGCGCCGCGAGCGCGGCCGAGGATGCCTGGGCCGATCCCGCGGGCGAGCGCGCCGGCCTCGTCGCCGCGGCGCCCGCCTGGCGCGCGCTCGGCGTCGACGTTCCCGAGATCGACGCCGATGCACCCCTCGTCGCCGGTGCGGCGTTCTCTGCAGGCCCCCTCGGCTGGCACCTGCGTGCCGGCGCCCACGACCTGACGCGCGCCGATTGGGAGCGCGCCCTCCCCCACCTCCTGGAGCCGCCCCGATGACGACGCCCCTCCTCGATCCGGATCGCCTCCTGCCGATCGCCGAGCCCGCGCGGGGTCTCGCCCGCGAGCTCTACGCGCGGGTGCGCGACCTCTCCCTCGTCTGCCCGCACGGCCATACCGATCCCGCCTGGTTCGCCACGAACGAGCCCTTCAGCGACGCGGCCGAGCTGCTGCTCTGGCCCGACCATTACCTCATCCGCATGCTGCAGAGCCGCGGCGTGCCCTACGAGGCGCTCGGCATCGCCGGCACGCGCGACCGCGGCATCCCCGTCGCCTCGCCGCGCGAGGGCTGGCGGACCTTCGCCGCGCATTACGGCCTCTTCCGCGGCACGCCGTCACGTCTGTGGCTCGACCACGCGCTCCACGAGGTGCTCGGCCTGGAAAAGCGGCTGTCTGCCGAGACCGCCGACTGGGCCTACGACGCCATCAACGAGCGCCTCACCGACGACGCCTTCCGCCCGCGGGCGCTCTACGAGCGCTTCGGCATCGAGGTGATCGCGACGACGGACGCCGCCACCGACACGCTCGACCATCACCGCGCCATCCGCGACAGCGGCTGGGGCGGGCGGGTGATTCCCACCTTCCGCCCCGACGCCGTCACCGATCCCGAGCACGAGGCCTTCCAGGCCTCGATGTCGGAGCTTCGCCGGCTCACGGGGGCCGACGTCGCGCGCTGGGGCGACTACCTGGAGGCGCTGCGCCAGCGTCGCGCCGTCTTCGCGGACCTCGGCGCCACCGCCACCGACCACGGCCCGCCCTCGGCCATGACCGTGGATCTCGACGAGGAGACCTGCCAGAAGCTGCTGGCCGGCGCGCTGGCGGGTGCGCTCACGCCGGAGGACGCGGCTCTGTTTCGCGCGCAGATGCTCACGGAGATGGCGGGCATGTCGGCGCAGGACGGCCTCGTCATGCAGATCCACGCGGGCTCCTGGCGCAACCATGCGGGTGCGATCTTCGAGGCGTTCGGGCGCGACAAAGGCTTCGACATGCCGCTGAAGGTCGACTGGACCGGCGGGCTCCACGCGCTGCTCGAGCGCCACGGTTTCGCGGAGCGCCTCAAGATCATCCTCTTCACGCTCGACGAGACGACGCTGACCCGCGAGATCGCGCCGCTGGCCGGCGCCTATCCCTCGCTCCTGATCGGCCCGGCCTGGTGGTTCTTCGATGCGCCGGAGGGCATGCGCCGGCACCGCCGGCTCGTGACGGAGACGGCGGGCTTCTACAATCACGCCGGCTTCAACGACGACACCCGCGCGCTGCTCTCGCTGCCTGCGCGCCACGACATGTCCCGGCGCGTGGAATGCGGGCTCCTCGCCGAGATGGTCTGCGAGGGCGTCCTCCACCGCGACGAGGCGGAGCCGCTCGCCGAGGAGATGGCGGTCGGCCTCGCGCGTCGTGCGTACAATCTCTGAAGCATCTCAACCAATTGCAGAGCGGACTTCACCCATGCTCGAAAGCTGGCGCTGGTTCGGCCCCAACGACGTCGTGAGCCTTACCGACATCGCCCAGGCGGGCGCGACGGGGATCGTCAGCGCGCTCCACCACGTGCCCACCGGCATCGCCTGGTCGGACGCGGAGATCGCCGCGCGCAAGCGCATGATCGAGACGCATCCCGACGGCCGGCCGACGGGGCTGCATTGGGCGGTCGTCGAGAGCGTGCCGGTGTCGGAGGACATCAAGACCCAGACGGGCGAGTGGCGCGGGCATCTCGACGCCTACCGGGAGACGCTGGCGGCGCTCGGCCGGGCCGGCATCGGCGTCGTCTGCTACAATTTCATGCCGGTGCTCGACTGGACGCGCACGGACCTCGCGCGCGCGACGCCCACCGGCGCCACCGCCATGGTGTTCGACGCGATCGACTTCGCCGCCTTCGACCTGCATCTCCTCGCCCGCGCGAACGCCGCCGAGGACTATTCGGAGGCCGTCCGCGAGGCCGCCGCGCGCCGGATCGCCGGCATGAGCGAGGCCGCGAAGCGCGCGCTCGCCGACAACGTGCTCGCGGGCCTGCCCGGCGCCGCCGAGCATTGGGACGTCGAGGGCGTGCGCGCCCATCTCGCGCGCTACGACGCCATCGGGCCCGAGCGCCTGCGGGCGAACTTCTTCGCCTTCCTGGAAGCGGTCGTGCCGGCCGCGGAGGAGGCCGGCGTGCGGCTGTGCTGCCACCCGGACGACCCGCCCTTCCCGCTGCTCGGCTTGCCGCGCATCGTCTCGACGCTCGCCGACTACCAGGCGATGCTCGCCGCCGTCGACAGCCCGGCGAACGGCGTGACGTTCTGCACGGGCTCGCTCGGCGCGCGCGCCGACAACGACGTGCCTGCCATGGCGCGGACGCTCGCGCCGCGGATCGTCTTCGCGCATCTGCGCAACGTCTCCCGCGAGCCGGACGGTTCCTTCGCCGAGGTGAACCACCTCGAAGGCGACGTCGACATGGTCGCCGTCATCGCCGCGCTCCTCGGGGAGGAGGCGCGCCGGCGCGACGTCCGCGATCCGCACCCAGTCATCCCCATGCGCCCGGACCACGGGCATGTCATGCTCGACGACTTCAAGCGCCCGAGCCAGCCGGGCTATCCCGCCATCGGCCGCCTGCGGGGCCTCGCCGAGCTGCGCGGCGTGGCGACGGCGCTGAGCCACCGGTCCGCGAGCCAGGGAGGAACGCCATGACGAGGCTGAACGACGCGGCGCTCGCCGCCCTGCCGGCCGATATCGCGAAGCCGGCTTACGATCGTTCGGCGCACGGCGTCGGCATCGTCCATCTCGGGGTGGGCGCCTTCCACAAGGCGCACCAGGCGATCTACACCGAGGACGCGCTCGCGGCGCAGGGCGGCGATTGGCGCATCGCGGGCGTGAGCCTGCGCCGGGCGGACGCCGAGGAGGCGCTCGCGCCGCAGGACGGGCTCTACACGCTGATCGAGCGCCGTCCCGAAGGGCCGAGCGCGCGGGTCGTCGGCATCCTCGCGGAGGTGGTCACGGCCCCGAACGATCGCGAGCGCACGCGTGCCTTGCTCACGGCGCCGGCGACACGGATCGTGAGCATCACCGTGACCGAGAAGGGCTACGGGATCGATCCGGCGAAGGGCGGCCTCGACGCCGCGCGCGCCGACATCGCCGCCGACCTCGCGTCGCCGCAAGCACCGCGCACCGTCGTCGGCTGGATCGTCCACGCGCTGGCGCTGAGGCGTGCGGCAGGCGTCGCGCCCTTCACGCCGCTGTGCTGCGACAACCTCCCGGAGAACGGCCACGTCCTCGCGCGCCTCGTGCGGGACTTCGCGGAGCGGATCGACCCCGACCTCGCGGCCTGGATCGCGGCCGAGGTGCCCTTCCCCTCGACCATGGTCGATCGCATCACGCCGGCGACGACGCCCGAGACGCACGAGACCGCGCGGCGCCTCACCGGCTTCGACGACGAGGCGGCCACCGAGACCGAGCCGTTCTCGCAATGGGTCGTCGAGGATCGCTTCTGCGCCGGCCGCCCCGCCTGGGAGGAGGCCGGCGTCGTGCTCGCAGCCGACGTTCGCCCCTACGAGGCGATGAAGCTTCGCCTCCTCAACGGCGCGCATTCGCTGATCGCCTATGCGGGCGCGGTGGCGGGGCTCGCCTACGTGCGCGACGTCATGGCGGAGGAGACCCTCGCCGCCCTCGTCGCCGCGCATCAGCGCGACGTGGCGCGCACCCTCGATCCAGTACCGGGCATCGATCTCGATGCCTACCAGCGCGATCTCCGGGAGCGCTTCGCGAACCCGGCCATGGCGCATCGCACCGTCCAGATCGCCATGGACGGCAGCCAGAAGCTGCCGCCGCGCATCGTCGCGCCGGCGATGGAGGCGATCGAGGCGGGGCTGCCGTGGCGAAGCTGCGCCTTCGTCGTCGCCGCCTGGATGCGCTTCCTCTCCGGCCGCGACCAGGCGGGTGCCGAGCTGCCGCTCTCGGACCCGCTCGCCGATATGCTGCGCGCGGCCTACGCCTCTTCCGGTGACGACCCCGATGCGCGGGTAAAGGCGCTTCTGAGCGTCGAGGCGATCTTCCCCCGTACGCTCGCCAGCCATTACGGCTTCGCGCGCGCCGTCACGACCGACTACCGGCGCATTCTCGCGGGGGGCGTGATCCCGGCGGCGCGCGCGGCGCTCGCCGAGATCGGGTGACCGCGATCGCCGCGGCTCAGCCCAGCACCTCCCTCACGGCGCCCGTGGCGGCCGCGACGATCGTGTCGGCCTCCTCCTTGGTGAGGCACAGCGGCGGCGCGAAGCCGAGGATGTCGCCCTGCGGCATGGCGCGGCCGATGACCCCGCGCGCAGCGAGCGCGGCGGCGACCTTCGGGCCGATTCTGTGCTCGGCGTCGAAGAAGACGCGCTTGTCCTTGTCGGCCACGAATTCCACGGCGGCGAGGAGCCCGTCGCCGCGGACCTCGCCCACGTTCCTGTGCCCGGCGAGAGCGTCCGTCAGCGCGCCGCGCAGGTAGGCGCCGACCTCGCGGGCGTTGTCGACGAGGCCGAGCTCGTCGATGAGCGCGAGGTTCGCCACCCCCGCCGCCGCGCACAGCGGATGGGCGGAATAGGTCCAGCCGTGGCCGATGGGGCCCATGGCGTCCGAGCCCTGGACGAGCACGTCCCAAATGTCCTTCGACACGATGGAGCCCGAGAGCGGCGCATAGGCCGAGGTCAGGCCCTTGGCGATCGTGATGAGGTCCGGCTTCAGCCCGTAATGCTCCGAGCCGAACATGGTGCCCAGCCGCCCGAAGCCCGTCACCACCTCGTCGGCGATGAGCAGGATGTCGTGGCGGGCGAGAACGGCCTGGATCTTCTCCCAATAGCCGGCGGGCGGGGGCACGATGCCGCCGGTGCCGAGCAGCGGCTCGCCGATGAAGGCGGCGATCGTGTCCGCACCCTCGCGCTCGATCAGCGCCTCGAGCTCGGCGGCGCAGAAGGAGGAGAAGTCCTCCTCGCTCATGTCGAGATCCGGCCGGCGGAAATAGTACGGCGCCTGCGTGTGCAGGATCGGCGCCAGCGGCAGGTCGAACGCCTTGTGGAAGAGATCGAGCCCGGTGAGCGAGCCGGTCATCACGCCCGAGCCGTGATAGCCGCGCCAGCGCGAGATGATCTTCTTCTTCTGCGGCCGCCCGCGGACGTTGTTGTAGTACCAGACGAGCTTGATGTTGGTCTCGTTCGCGTCCGAGCCGGAGAGCCCGAAATAGACCCGGCTCATGTGTGCCGGCGCGCGCTCGACGATCATCTTCGCGAGCCGGATCGCCACCTCGGACCCGTGGCCGACATAGGCGTGGTAGTAGGCGAGTTCGTGCGCCTGGCGCGAGATCGCCTCGGCGATCTCGGTACGGCCGTAGCCGACGTTGACGCAATAGAGCCCCGCGAACGCATCGAGCGAGCGGCGCCCGTCACGATCGACGATCGTGCAGCCCTCGCCCCCCGTGACGATCCGGTTCGGGCTCTCGCCGCGGGCGTGCTGTCCCATATGCGTCGAGGGATGGAAGAAATGATCCCGATCCCAGGCGGTCAGCTCGTTGTCGTGGGCATTCATGATGCGGTCTCCTGAAGGCTCGTGATCGGTCGCCTCACCCGAGATCGAGGCAGGCGTATTTCAGGTCGGTGAAGGCCTCGAGGCCCGCGCGCGCACCCTCTCGGCCGAGGCCGGATTGCTTCACGCCGCCGAAGGGGATGGGCGCGCCGGTGATCTTCACGCGGTTGAGCGCCACCATTCCGAAGCGCAGCGCCTTCGTCGTGCGCAGCGCGCGTCCGACGTCGCGGGTGACGACATAGGCGACGAGGCCGTATTCGCCGGCATTGGCGCGGGCGACGACCTCCGCCTCCTCGGTGAAGGACGTGACGGCGGCCAGCGGGCCGAAGGTCTCCTCGCGCATGACGAGGGCGTCGTCCGGAACGTCGGCGAGGAGGGTGGGCGCGACGAAATTGCCGCCGGCCGGATGCGGCGCGCCGCCGACGAGGACGCGCGCGCCCCGCGCGCGGGCATCCGCCACCTGCGCCTCGATCTTCGCGACCGCGCGGGCGTGCATCATCGGGCCGATCTCGACGCCGGGCTCCAGCCCCGGCCCGACGCGCAGCGCCGCGATCCGCTCGGCGAAGCGGGCGAGGAAGGGCTCGTAGAGCCGCTCGTGCACGAAGATGCGATTGGCCGCCAGGCAATCCTGGCCGGACGTGGCGAACTTGGCGTCCATGGCGATCGCCACCGCGCGCTCGACGTCCGCATCCTCGAAGACGATGAGCGGCGCATGCCCCCCGAGCTCCATCACGAGCCGCTTCATCGTGGGGGCGCAGCGCGCGGCGAGGGCGCGCCCGATCTCGGTGGAGCCCGTGAAGCTGAGCGCGGCGACGCGAGGATCGTCGCACAGGCGCCCGACGACGATCTCGGCGTCTCCCGTCACGAGGTTGAGGACGCCCGCCGGCAGGCCGGCGCGCTCGGCGAGCTCGGCCAGAGCCAGCGCGGAGAACGGCGCATGGTGGGAGGGATGCGCCACCACGGTGCAGCCGGCGGCGAGCGCCGCGGCGGCCTTGCGGGTGAGCATGGCGCAGGGGAAGTTCCACGGCGTCACGAGCGCCACCACGCCCACGGGCTCGCGGGTGACGAGCATCTGCGCGCCCGGCAGGTGGCTCGTGAGCGTCTCCGCGCCCATCCGCTCGGCTTCCGCCGCGTACCAGGCGACGAAGGAGGCGGCGTAGTCGATCTCGCCGCGCGCCTCGTCGAGCGGCTTGCCCTGCTCGAGCGTCATCAGGAGCGCGAGATCCTCGCGCGCGCCGCGGATCAGCGCATGCCAGTCCATCAGCCGCGCGCCACGCTCCTGCGGCGTCAGCGCCGCCCAGGCCGGCTGCGCGGCCTCGGCCGCCATCACGGCGAGGGAGGTCTCCTCCGCGTCGAGGGACGTCACCCAGCCGAGCCCGGCCCCGCTCGCGGGATCGGTCACGGGAAAGCCCGCGCCGCGCGCGCCGGCGACCCAGCGGCCGTTCACGTAGGAGAGCTCGCGCAGGAGGCGCTTGTCGGCGAGGCCGGCGAGAGCCGGGTGACGGTCCGGTCGCGAGACGTGCGCGGTCATGAGGGCCTCCTTCGCGTGGGGTCGATGCTGCGGACAGCATGGGCGAGGAGACGGGGAGAGGGAGGCCGTTTCGCCCGCCCGCGCGAGAGGGACGGACCGTTCGGGACGTCCTTCGGAGAGAGACTCTCTTCTTCCCGCGCGGCCTCGCGCTCAGCCGGCGTCTTCGATGGCTGCGAGCGCCGCGAGGTCCGGCCCGGGCTCCTCCTTCACCGTGCGCGTGACGATGTAGGTGAAGTAGCGGTCGATGCCGATCTGGCGCTCGAGCAGCGCGTCGACGAGGCGCTGATAGGCGTCGATGTCGCGGGTGACGACCTTGAGCACGTAGTCCACCCCGCCGCCGACGGACCAGCAGGCGACGATCTCCGGCAGCGCCCGCACGGCGCGCTCGAAGCGCTCGAAATCCGCCTGCCGATGCGAGCCGAGCGTCACCTCCATCAGCACGCTCGCCATGGAGATCCCCAGCGCCTTCGCCGAGAGCCGGGCGTGGTAGCCCGCGACGATCCCCGCCTTCTCGAGCCGGTTCAGCCGGTTCCAGCAGGGGGTGGGCGAGAGCCCCACCTCCTCGGCGAGCGCGAGCTTGGTGATCCGCCCGTCGCGCTGGACGGCGGCGAGGATGCGCAGATCGATGGCGTCGAGCTTGAGCGGCTTCATCGTCTCTCGTTTTTCCTTGCCGATTGTCCCGACTTAAACGACAAGTGAACTCATGACAATCTGGCGCCCCGATCCGTCAACGCTCAAGCGTCCCGTCTATGCCTCGCTCGCCGAGCAGATCGCCCGCGCCATCGCGGATGGCTCCCTGCCGGACGGGACGCAGCTCCCCGTCCAGCGCAAGCTCGCCGACGAGCTCGGCATCGCCGTTCAGACCGTGAGCCGGGCCTACGAGGACCTCGCCCGGCGCGGGCTCATCGCCGGCGAGACCGGACGCGGCACCTTCGTGCGCAGCCTGCGCCGCGAGCCGGAGCCGCCCTACCTGCCGGAGCGGCTGAACGAGCTCATCGATCTCTCCATCCTCAAGCCCGTCTGCGAGCCGATCCACCTCGAGCGCATGAAGCAGGCGCTCGGGCGCCTCGCGCAGGACGTTCCGGCGAGCGCGCTGCTCTCGTTCCGGCCCAACGTCGTCTTCCCGCGCCACCGCGCCGCCGGCGCCGAATGGCTGCGCGGCTGCGGGCTCGAGATCTCGCCGCTCAACGTCACCGTGACGAACGGTGCCACCGCGGCCCAGACGATCGCGCTGATGAGCACGGCGCCTCCCGGATCGACGATCGCGACGGAGGCGATCGGGCACCACACGCTCACGCCGCTCGCGACGTATCTGGGGCTCAATCTCGTGGGCATCCCCGTCGACGAGGACGGGATGGTGCCCGATGCGCTCGAGCGCGCCTGCGCCGAGCACGACCTGCGCGCCGCCTTCGTCCAGCCCAACGTCATCAACCCCTGCGCCATCCTCATGAGCGAGGCGCGGCGCGCCGAGATCGTCGCCGTGGCCCGCCGGCGCGACATCGCGCTCGTCGAGAACGACGTGCTCGGCCCCTTCGTCGAGCGCCGCCCGCCGCCGCTCGCGCGCCTCGCGCCCGAGCGCACGCTCTACGTCACGAGCTTCACCAAGATCGTCATGCCGGGCCTGCGCATCGGCTACCTCGCGGTGCCCGACCGCTACGTGGCCGCGGCGGCGAACCGGCATCTCGTCACCATGTGGATGGCGACCCCACTGATGGCGGAGATCGCGTCCGACTGGGTCACCGACGGCACGGCCCTCGATCTCGTGCGCTGGCAGCGGCGCACGATCCATGCGAGGCATCGCGTGGTGTCCGAGGCGCTCTCGGGCATCGCCTACCGCTCCCATCCCGAGAGCCTGCACGTCTGGGTGCCGCTGCCGGAGACCCATTCCGAAGCCGCCTTCGTCGCGCATGCGCGGGCGCAGGGCGTCGCCATCGCGCCGGGGCAGAGCTTCCGCATCGGCGAGGCGCCGATCCCGCCCAGCGTGCGCATCTCGCTCGGCTCCACCGACGCGGCGCAATTGCGCACGGGTCTCGCCCAGGTGGCCCACCTGATCCACGCGGCGCCGGAGCCCGCTCTGCTCGCGATCTGAGCGGCGGGCCCGGTTTCTGCGCAGTTCCGACTATATTGTCATGATTTTATTTTGCTGATTGACATGACTTTGCCCGACCGCCACCGTTGAAGCGTCCCATCGCATCTCAGCGAGGCGCCCCCGGTGACCGCACACGCCGCCGTTCCCCCGATCATCGAGGTCGATCGCGTCTCGAAGAGCTTCGGCGACTTCAAGGTGCTCGACGAGCTCTCGTTCTCCGTCGCGCCCGCCGAGAAGCTCGCGCTCATCGGGCCTTCGGGCTCTGGCAAGACGACGATCCTGCGCATCCTGATGACGCTCGAGAGCATCGATTCCGGGCACATCCGCATCGAGGGCGAGGAACTCTACCACATGGAGAAGGGCGGGCGGCTCGTGCCGGCCGACGAGGCGCACCTTCACCGGATGCGCGCGAAGATCGGCATGGTCTTCCAGCTCTTCAACCTGTTCCCGCACATGTGCGTGCTCGACAACGTCACCCTCGCGCCGGTCCTGACCAAGGGCGTCGCCAAGGAGGCGGCGAAGCGCAGGGCGATGGAGCTCCTCGACATGGTGGGCCTCGCCGACAAGGCGAAGGCGATGCCCGCCCAGCTCTCGGGCGGGCAGAAGCAGCGCGTCGCCATCGCCCGGGCGCTCGCGCTCGAGCCGCGCATCATGCTCTTCGACGAGGTCACCTCGGCGCTCGATCCGGAGCTCGTCGAGGAGGTGCTCGCCGTCATGCATCGCCTCGCCCGCGAGACCGACATGACCATGCTCCTCGTCACCCACGAGATGGGCTTCGCGCACGATTTCGCGGACCGGGTGATGTTCTTCGACCGCGGGCGGATCGTCGAGCAGGGCCCGCCCTCCGAGATCTTCACGAACCCGCGCGAGGAGCGCACGCAGGGCTTCCTGCGCAAGATCATCGCCGCCGGGCATCGCATCTGAGGCGCGCGCCGCCGCGTCACGACCGAGCCACCACCACCAAGAAGCAAGCCACCACCAAGAAGAAAGGGAACATCGAGATGACCATCGCCACCCTCACCCGCCGCGCCGCGGCGATCGCGCTGCTGGGCGCGGCCGCGGCCTTCGCGGGCCCCGCGCTCGCGCAGGACGACCCGCGCATCCAGGAGCTGCGCGACCAGGGCTTCGCCCGCATCGCCATCGCCAACGAGCCGCCCTTCACCCAGGTGAACCCGGACGGCACCGTCACCGGCGCCGCGCCCGACGTGGCTCGCGAGATCTTCAAGCGCATGGGCGTCGACGACGTCGTCGCCTCGATCTCGGAATACGGCGCCATGATCCCGGGCTTGCAGGCCGGGCGGTTCGACGCCGTCACGGCGGGCCTGTTCATGCGTCCCGAGCGTTGCGCGGCGGTCGCCTATTCCGAGCCGATCCTGTGCGACGCCGAGGCCTTCGCCGTGAAGGCGGGCAATCCGCTGAACCTCCAGACCTTCGCCGACATCGCGGCGCATCCGAGCGCCACGATCGGCGCGCCGGGCGGCGGCACCGAGGAGCGCCTCGCGCTCGAGGCCGGCGTGCCGCGCGACCGCGTCATCGTCGTGCCCGACGGGCAGAGCGGCATCAACATGCTCCAGGACGGGCGCATCGACGTCTACTCGCTGCCGGTGCTCTCGATCTCGGACCTGCTCAAGCGCGCCGAGGACGAAAACCTCGCCATGGTCGCGCCGGTGGCCGACGCGCCGGTCTATTGCGACGGCGCCGCCTTCCGCCGCCAGGACACGGCTCTGCGCGACGAGTACGACCGCATCCTCGCCGAGATGAAGGAATCGGGCGAGTTCGCCGCGATCATCGAGCCCTACGGCTTCTCCGCCGCAGCCGCCATGAGCACGAGCCGCGAGCAGCTCTGCGCCGGCGGCTGATCCCGCCTCCGTCGCGGCGCGCCTTTTCGTGGCGCGCCGCACACCCGCTCGCGCACCCGTCACCTCGTCGAGACGCCCGCCATGGACTATTCCGGCTACATAGCGCTCATCCTGCAAGGCGCCGTCGTGACGGCTCAGCTGACGGTGATGGGCTGCGCGCTGGCGCTCGTCATGGCCTTCGTCGCGGGGCTGGGGAGGCTGTCGCGGTTCGGCGCCGTCCGGGCGCTGGCGACGGCCTATATCGAGTTCTTCCGCGGCACGTCGGTCTTCGTGCAGCTGTTCTGGGCGTATTTCGTGCTCCCGCTTCTCGGCGTCGAGCTGACCCCGCTCCAGGCGGGCGTCCTCGCGCTCGGTCTCAACGTCGGCGCCTACGGGGCCGAGGTGGTGCGCGGCGCGGTCCAGTCCATCGGCAAGGAGCAGCGCGAGGCCTGCGTCGCCCTGAACCTCACCCGGTTCCAAGCCATGCGCCACGTGGTGCTGCCGCAGGCGATCGTCCCGATGCTGCCGACCTTCGGCAACAACGCCATCGAGCTCTTGAAGGCCACGGCCATCGTCTCGCTGATCTCGATCTCGGACATGACCTTCCAGGCCCAGGTGATGCGCGCCCAGACCGGGAGCACGCTCGTGCCCTTCGCCACCATCATGGTGATCTACTTCCTGTTCGCGCTCGCGATATCCGGCGCGATCAGGGCGCTCGAGCGCCGCCTCACCCGCGGTCTCGACGGCGTGCGGGCCTGAAGGAGGAACGCGCCATGCTCTGGGACTGGTCCTTCGCGATCTCCATCATCCCGACCCTCTGGGAGGGCGTGAAGATCACGATCCTCGCGACGCTGCTCGGCTCGGTGGTCGCCGCGGTGGCGGGCCTCGCCATCGCCCTCCTGCGCCGCTCGACGAGTCTCCTCGTCTGCAAGCCGGTGGCCTTCCTCGCGGAGTTCTTCCGCGGCACGCCGCTCCTCGTGCAGCTCTACGTGCTCTTCTACGTGCTGCCCGACATCGGCATCACGCTCTCGCCGCTGGTCGCGGGCGTGATCGGGCTCGGCGTGCATTACGCCACCTACACGGCGGAGGTCTATCGCGCGGGCATCGACAACGTCGCGCGCGGCCAATGGGAGGCGGCGAAGGCGGTGAACCTCACGGCCTCCCAGACCTGGACGCGCATCATCCTGCCCCAGGCCGTGCCACCGATGATCCCGGCGCTCGCCAACTACTTCATCGCCATGTTCAAGGAGACGCCGCTCCTCTCCGCCATCACGATCCTCGAGCTGATGAATCAGGCGCGCTCCATCGCCAACTTCAACTACCGCTACATCGAGCCGATGACGATGGTGGGCGTGTTCTTCCTCGTGATCAGCCTGATCTCGGTCTTCGGCCTGCGCTGGCTCGAGCGGCGCTACGGGCGGGTCGGCTCGTGAGCGAGACGCCTCCCCCGCCCCGCTTGCTCGACCTGCCGCTCGGCTTCGACGCCGAGCCCGTCGAGAAGCGCATCGGCCTCGTCATCCTAGCGACGGACCATACGACGGAGCCGGACTTCGCGCGCATGGTGGGCGGGCCCGATGTCGGGCTCTACGTGGCGCGCATCGCCTACGCCAACCCGACGACGCCCGCGAACCTGCGGGCCATGCAGCCCGACCTCGCGCGCGCGGCGGCACTCCTCCTGCCCGACGAGCGGCTCGACGCGATCTGCTATTCCTGCACCTCCGCCTCCATCGTCATCGGCGACGAGGCCATCGCGGCCGCGATCCGCGAGGGCAAGCCGGGCGTGCCCGTCGTCACGCCGACGCGCGCGGCGGTGGAGGCGTTGCGGGCGCACGGCGCGCGGCGGATCTCGATCCTCACGCCCTACACGCAGGAGACCTCCGCATCGGTCGCGCCCTATTTCGAGGCCCACGGCTTCACGGTCGAGGCGCTTTCCTGCCTGGGCCTCGACGACGATCGGCGCATGGCGCGGCTCGACGCCGCGACGCTGCGGGAAGCCGCCGCCGCGGCGCTGGCGCCGGGCTCGGACGCGCTCTTCGTCTCGTGCACCGCCTTGCGCTCGGCGGCCGTCGCCGACGAGATCGAGCGTGCGCTGGGCCGGCCGGTCGTCACCTCGAACCTCGCCACCGCCTGGGCCTGCGCCAGGCTCGTCGGCGAGCGCCCGCGCAGCGAGGCGCGGCTCGCGGACCTTCCCCTCCCCGACCCCGCGGCCTTCGCATGAGGGCGCATCCCGGCCTCGCCGAGATCGAGCGCGCCCGCGCGGCCATCGCCGGGCGCGTGCGCCGCACGCCGGCGCGCCTCTCGCCGCGTCTCGCGGAGCGGCTCGGCGTGCCGGTGGTGCTCAAGCACGAGCACGAGCAGATCACCGGCGCCTTCAAGCTGCGCGGGGCGACGAACGCGCTCGCGAACCTCTCCGAGGACGAGCGCGCCCGGGGCGTGGTGACCGTCTCCACCGGCAATCACGGCCGGGCGCTCGCGCATGCCGCCCGCGAGGCGGGCGTGCGCTGCGTCGTCGCCATGTCGCGCCTCGTGCCGGGAAACAAGCGCGACGCCATCGCGGCGCTGGGCGCCGAGATCGCCATCCACGGCGCCTCGCAGGACGAGGCGCAAGAGGAGGTCGACCGGCGCGTGGCCGAGGGGGGCCTCGTCGAGATCCCGCCCTTCGACCATCCGGACGTCATCGCCGGCCAGGGCACGCTCGGGCTCGAGATCGTGGAGGACGTGCCCGACCTCGCGCAGGTGCTGATCCCGCTCTCCGGCGGCGGCCTCGCGGCGGGCGTCGCCGCCGCGGTCAAGGCGAAGCGCCCGCACGCCCGCATCGTCGGCATCACCATGGAGCGTGGCGCCGCCATGCATGCGAGCCTCGCCGCCGGCCGCCCCGTCCTCGTCGAGGAGGCGCCGAGCCTCGCGGATTCGCTGGGCGGCGGCATCGGGCTCGCGAACCGCCACACCTTCCCCATGCTGCGCGACCTCATGGACGAGGTCGTGCTCCTCACCGAGGACGAGATCACGCTCGGCATGGCCTTCTGCCACGTCGCCGAGGGCGTGATGGTGGAAGGCGGCGGCGCCGTCGGGCCAGGAGCGATCCTCGCCGGCAAGGTCCGCCCGATCGGCCCGACGGTGGCGCTGCTCACGGGTGCCAACGTCGATCCAGCGCAGCACGCCCGCATCGTCTCCGATCCCGAGATCCTCGAGAGGCTCGCCTGATGCCCAAGGTCGTCCTCGTCGGCGAGCGCGAGCTGCGCGATCTCGTCCCCCTCGACCGCGCCGCCCTCGACGCCGTGAGGGGCGCCTTCCTCGCGCTGGCCTCGGGCCGCGTGATCATGCCCCCGATCCTGTCCATGGCGATGCCGGAGGTGCACGGCGAGGTCGACGTGAAGACCGCCTTCGTGCCGGGGCTCGACGGCTTCGCCGTGAAGATCTCGCCGGGCTTCTTCGACAATCCGGCGCGGGGACTGCCCTCCGTCAACGGGCTGATGGTCGTCCTCTCCGCGACGACCGGCCTCGTCGAGGCGGTGTTCCTCGACAACGGCTGGCTCACGGACGTGCGCACCGCCGCCGCCGGCGCCGTCGCCGCCGATGCGCTGGCGCGCCCGGACGCGCGGATCGCCACCGTCTTCGGCGCGGGCACCCAGGCGCGCCTCCAGATGCAGGCCCTCGCCCTCGTGCGCGACCTCGACGAGATCCGCGTCTGGGCGCGCGACAGCGTCAAGGCCGCCGCCTGCGCCGCCGACATCGAGGCCGCGACCGGCGTGCGGACCCGCGCCGTGGGCGAGCCGCGTGCGGCGGTGAGCGGCGCGGACATCGTCGTCACGACGACGCCGTCGAGCGCCCCGATCCTCTTCGCCGGCTGGCTCGCGCCGGGCCAGCACGTCACCGCGATGGGCTCGGACGCCGATACGAAGTGCGAGCTCGACCCCGCGATCCTCGCCCGCGCCGACCGGCTCGTCGTCGACAGCCTCGCCCAGAGCCGCCGCCTCGGCGAGCTGCGCGCGGGCGTCGCAGCAGGCGCGATCGCGGCGGACGCAGCCGTCGACGAGCTCGGCTCCGTCCTCGCCGGCACCGCGCCCGGACGCCCCGGCCCGGATGCGGTCACGGTCTGCGACCTCACCGGCACCGGCGCGCAGGACACCGCCATCGCCGCCCTCGCCCGCGCCCGAGCCGATGCGGCGGGCGCGGGCCTCGCCACCGACCTCTGACGAGCCCTCGAGACACGAAACGCCGAGACGAGATCATGACCGACGTCGCCCTGAAGTTCTCCCGCGCCGAATACGCCGCGCGCCTCGCCAAGACCCGCAAGGCGATGGCCGCGCGCGGGCTCGATGCGCTCATCGTCACCGACCCGTCCAACATGGCCTGGCTGACGGGCTACGACGGCTGGTCCTTCTACGTGCACCAATGCGTCGTCGTCGGCCCGGAGGGCGAGCCCGTCTGGTTCGGCCGCGGGCAGGACGCGAACGGGGCGCGGCGCACCGCCTATCTCGCCCACGAGAACATCGTCGGCTACGCGGACCATTACGTGCAGTCCACCGAGCGCCATCCGATGGACTACCTGTGCACCGTGCTCGCGGAGCGCGGCTGGGGCCAGGGCACGATCGGCGTCGAGATGGACAATTACTACTTTTCGGCCCAGGCCTACGTGCGCCTGATGCTCGGCCTGCACGACGTGAAGTTCACCGACGCCACCGCGCTCGTGAACTGGCAGCGGGCGGTCAAGAGCGAGCAGGAGCTGACCTACATGCGCCAGGCGGCGCGGATCGTCGAGCGCATGCACCAGCGCATCCTCGACGTGGTCGAGCCGGGCATGCGCAAGTGCGACCTCGTCGCGGAAATCTGGGACGCCGGCATCCGCGGCACGCCCGAGACCGGCGGCGACTATCCGGCCATCGTGCCGCTGCTGCCGTCGGGCGCGGACGCGTCCGCTCCGCACCTCACCTGGGACGACAAGCCGATGCGGCGCGGCGAGGGCACGTTCTTCGAGATCGCGGGCTGCGTGAACCGCTACCATTGCCCGCTCTCGCGCACGGTGTTCCTGGGCGAGCCGAGCCGCGCCTTCCGCGAGGCGGAGGAGGCGACGCTCGAGGGCATGGAGGCGGGCCTCGCGGCGGCGAAGCCCGGCAACACCTGCGAGGACATCGCCAACGCCTTCTACGCGGTGCTCAAGAAGCACGGCATCGTCAAGGACAACCGCACCGGCTACCCGATCGGCCTGTCCTATCCGCCGGATTGGGGCGAGCGCACGATGAGCCTGCGCCCCGGCGACAAGACGGTGCTCGAGCCCGGCATGACCTTCCATTTCATGACGGGTCTCTGGCTCGAGGACATGGGCCTCGAGATCACCGAGAGCATCGTGATCACGGACAGCGGCGTCGACTGCCTCGCCGACGTCCCCCGCGAGCTGTTCGTGAAGGCCTGAGGCGCGCCATGGCGATCCCCGCTCCCGACCTGCCCCCCTCGCCGATCGTGCCCTCCATCGACCTTCAGGCCGACGGCGTGCGGCACGGGCACCTGCGCCTGCCCTACAGCCGGGACGATTCCGCCTGGGGCTCGGTGATGATCCCGATCTGCGTCATCGCCAACGGCGAGGGCCCCACCGCCCTCCTCACCGGCGCCAATCACGGCGACGAATACGAGGGGCCGATCGCGCTATACGAGCTCGCCCGCACGCTGCGGCCTCAGGACGTGACCGGGCGCGTGATCATCCTGCCGGCGATGAACTACCCCGCCTTCGAGGCGGGCACGCGCACCTCGCCGATCGACAAGGGCAACCTCAACCGCTCCTTCCCCGGCCGGCCCGACGGGACGCCGACGCAGAAGATCGCGGACTACGTCACGCGCGCGCTGGTGCCGCTCGCCGACGTGGTGCTCGACTTCCACTCGGGGGGCAAGACGCTCGACTTCGTCCCCTTCGCCGCGGCCCACCGCCTGCCCGACGGCCGCCAGGAAGCCGCGTGCAAGGCGGCGGTGGAGGCGTTCGGGGCGCCCTATTCCATGACCATGCTGGAGATCGACGCGGTCGGCATGTTCGACACCACCGTCGAGGAGATGGGCAAGGTCTTCGTGACGACCGAGCTCGCCGGCGGCGGCACGGCCTCGGCGCGCACGGTGGAGATCGCGCGCCGCGGCGTCAACGATCTCCTCGTCCATGCCGGCGTGATGCGCGGTGCGGTCGAGCGCCGCGAGACGCGCTGGCTCGACATGCCGTCTGGCGACTGCTTCGCCTTCTCCGAGGAGGCGGGGCTCGTGGCGTTCCGGGTCGATCTCGGCGAGCCGGTACGGGAGGGCGACGTCCTGGCGGAGATATCGCCCATCTCCCGCACCGGTGCCGCGCCGTTCACGGTGCGCGCGGCGATGGACGGCATCCTCGCCGCGCGTCATTTCCCCGGCCTCGTCAAGCCCGGGGACTGCGTCGCCGTGACCGCGCAGATCGTCGGCTGAGACGGCCTCAGGCGAGGCCGAGCATCAGGCGGATGTTCTGCACGGCGGCGCCGGACGCGCCCTTGCCGAGATTGTCGAGGCGCGCGACGAGGAGGGCGTGGCGCATGGCCTCGTTGGCGAAGACGCGCAGCTCCAGCGCGTCCGTGCCGTTGAGCGCCTGCGGCTCGATCCGGGTCTCGCCCGCCGTCGGCAGCACGCTCACGAGCCCGCCTTGCGGATAATAGGCCGAGAGCGCCGCCTCGAGCTCGGCGGCCTTGGGGGCGCCGGGCAGCGCATCGAGGTGGAGCGGCACCGAGACCAGCATGCCCTGCCGGAAATTGCCCACCGACGGCACGAAGATCGGCCGGCGCGAAAGGCCGCTATAGCCCTGCACCTCCGGCACGTGCTTGTGCTCCAGCGTCAGCCCGTAGAGCTCGAAAGCGGGCGCGGTGCCGGCCTCGTAGGCCTCGATCATCTGGCGCCCGCCGCCGGAATACCCGGAGACGGCGTTGATGGTCACGGGGAAGTCCCGCGGCACGAGCCCCGCCTCGACGAGCGGGCGAAGCAGCGCGATGGCGCCCGTGGGGTAGCAACCGGGGTTGGACACCCGTGCCGCGCCCGCGATCGCCTGCGCCTGCCCCGGCGCCATCTCGGCGAAGCCGTAGGTCCAGGCGGGATCGACGCGATAGGCCGTCGAGGCGTCGAGGATCTTGGGCGCGTCGGCCCCCAGCTCGGAGGCGAGCGCGACGGATTCCTTCGCGGCCGCGTCGGGCAGGCAGAGCACGACGAGATCGACGGAGGCCATCATGTCGCGGCGCGCCGCGGGGTCCTTGCGCAGCGCCGGATCGATGGAGCGGACCTCGATCCCGGGCACGTCCGCGAGCTTCTCGCGGATCTCGAGCCCGGTCGTTCCGGCTTCGCCGTCGATGAAGAGCGTGGGTGCGGGCATGGCTGGAACCCCGTTGGCGATGGTCGCAGAAGACGCTGGTCGATGGTGGGTGGAGACACGAAAAAGGCCGCGCATCGGGCGCGGCCTCGCGGGCGTCGGGCACGGCGTGAGCGCGCGCCTATCGCCGCAGCGAGGCGGTGAGCGGACGTCGGGCGCGGGCGCGGATCGTGATCATGGCGCCCTCATGCGCCCGGACGTCGCGCCTGTCAACCTTGGCGGAACCCCGCCGGCCAGCCTCCGTTCCGTTCGCCGAGGATGGAACCGCGAAAGGAGGCCCCGCATGTCCGGGACCGCGAAGAAGACCGACCCGAAGCTCTGGGAGAAGGTGAAGAAGGACGTCACCAAGTCCGACAAGGGCGGGCGCCCCGGCCAGTGGTCGGCGCGCAAGGCGCAGATGGCGACGCAGGAATACAAGTCCCGCGGCGGCGGCTACGAGGGCGAGAAGTCCTCGGACAACCACCTCAAGCAGTGGACCGACGAGGATTGGGGCACGAAGTCCGGCAAGAAGAGCGAGGACACGGGCGAGCGCTACCTGCCGAAGAAGGCGCGCAAGAACCTCTCCAAGGAGGAGTACCAGCGCACCACCCGCAAGAAGCGCGCGGACACGCGCCGTGGCAAGCAGTACTCCGATCAGCCCAAGGACGTGGCGAAGAAGACCGCGCGCCACCGCGACACGGGGCATGCCTCCTCGAAGTCCTCGTCGCGCTCCTCCGCCCGCGGCCGCTCCGGTGGCGAGCCGAGCAAGGCCGAGCTCTACGAGAAGGCGAAGAAGCAGGACATCGCCGGCCGCTCGAAGATGTCGAAGGCCGAGCTGATGAAGGCGGTGGGCTGAGGTTCGGCCTCGGGTCTCGCTCAGGCCCCGCCCGCGTCACCAGCGTGCTTGCGCAGTCGCGGGCGGCGGCTTACCCATCTTTGCATGACCGAGACAGAACTCGACCTGCGCGGCCTGAAATGCCCGCTTCCTGCGCTCAAGACGCGCAAGGCGCTCTCGCGCGCCGAGGCCGGCGCGCTCCTCGTCGTCACCTGCACGGACCCGATGGCGGCGATCGACATCCCGCATCTCCTGAACCAGACCGGGGACGAGCTCCTCGACCGCGAGGCCCGCGCGGGGGAGAACGGGGCACAGCTTCTCGTCTTCCGCATCCGAAAAGCCGCGTCCGCGAGCACCGCATCGACCAAGGCCGGCGCATGAGCGAGCCGACGCCCCGCATCGCCGCCCTCGTCTACGGCCGCAAGGAGCCGGTCTCCGCGCTGATGGAGGGCTTCGCGGCGCGGCTGCGGGCGCGCGGGCTTCGCGTCGCGGGGCTCGTGGAAGCCGATCTCGAGGCGGACGCGTGCCTGCGCGGCGAGATGGCGCTGCGCGATCTCGGCTCGGGCGACGTCGTCTCGATCTGCCAGGACCTGGGGTCCGGCGCCACCGGCTGTCGCGTCGATCCGCGCGGGCTCGCCGAAGCGGGCGCGCGCCTCGCCGCCGGCCTCGCGGCTGCGCCCGATTGCGTCGTCGTCAACAAGTTCGGCAAGCTCGAAGCCGACGGCGAGGGGCTCGCCGACGAGATCGGGCAATGCGTGGCGCAGGGCGTCCCGCTCGTCATCGGCGTGCCCGCGCGCTTCCGCGCGGCGTGGGACGCCTTCGCCGGCGGCCTCGACACGCCGCTGCCCGCGACGGCGTCCGCGCTCGACGCCTGGTGGGCGACGCTCGCGCGCGAGCCGGCTTCGGCTTAAGCATCGCGCGGCCGCTCCGCCCGCTTCTCCGGCTCGGCCAGGGTCGGAATCCCCGACAGGAAGCGCTGAAAGTCCGGCTCCAGCGTCGCGGCGCGGATCGTGCGCAGGCGCGCGATCGGGTCCGCGTCGTCGTCGGCGCGCAGGTCGACGGGCGGGCGGGTTCGCGAGACGATGCGCAGCGCCGCCGAACGGTCTCCCCGCGCGTCGCCGCCCGCGACCGCCCCTTCCGCAAGCGCCGCGAGGAGGCGCTCGGCGAGATCGCCCGTCGCCCGCCGGTAAGCGTCCGCCACCCGCTCCGCCAGATCCACCGTCGCGACCCAGTTCGCCACGACGACGAGCCCCGGCTCGGCCAGCGCGCAGCGGGCCGCGAGGTTGTCGGCGCCGGTGAAATGGGCGACCCTGCCCTCCCGATCGAGCACGGCGAGCTGCCGCGCGGCCGAGCCCGCATCCTCGTGCGCGAGGCGCGCCACGACATCCTCCGGCGTCTCACCGCGCGCGAGCGCCCGCAGGGCGGCCCCGCCCCAGAGCGTCGAGGTGCTCAGACCTTGCGTCGCGACCATGCCGAGGTCGGGCTCGGCATGGAGCACGAAGCCGCCGACGACGGGCGTTCCCGTGGCGACGGCGCCGCCGAGATCGCCGGTCGCCGGATCGCGCGCGAGGATCGAGTAGGTCATGCGATCGCCTCCCTCGTCGATCCGCGAGCCGTGCTTCTGCTCCGATGCCCGCAAATCGATCATGACGCATGCTTGATCGGGCCGAATTTATCAGGATAAATTCAGCCATCAATGCGCGCGCCCGGCAATCGGGGAACGCAGCGCATCCACGGGGGACGTGATCCGGCCGGAGCGAGGCCGCATTCGAAAAGGACGACGACCATGCATCTTCGCCGCACAGGCCTTCTCGCGAGCGCGGCCATCGCCGCGACGCTCATCCTGGCGCCCGCCGCACCGCCGGCCCTCGCCCAGACGCCGCCCGGCGTCCTCGCCATCGGGCAGATCGCGGAGCCGAAGTCCCTCGACCCCGCGGCGGTCACCGCAGCCAACGACTTCCGCATCGTCGTCAATCTCTACGACGGCCTCGTGCGCTACGCCGACGGCTCCTTCGAGATCGAGCCGGCGCTCGCCGAAAGCTGGGAGGTGTCCGAGGACGGCACGGTCTACACCTTCACGCTGCGCGAGGGCGTCACCTTCCACGACGGCACACCGGTGGACGCCGAGGCGATCGTGTTCAATTTCGATCGCATGCTCGACGAGGAGCACCCCTACCACGACACGGGGCCCTTCCCGCTCTCGTTCTTCTTCTCCGCGATCGAGGAGGTCGAGGCGGTGGACGCGCGCACGGTGCGCTTCACGCTCAACGAGCCCTACGCGCCCTTCCTGTCGAACCTCGCCTATCCCACGGGACTGATCGTCTCGCCGACCGCGGTGGCCGAGCACGGCGCCGATTTCGGGCGCAACCCGGTGGGCACCGGCCCCTTCCGCTTCGAGAGCTGGGACGCGAACACCGCCGTCGTCGTGGTTCGCAACGAGGAGTACTGGGACGGCGCGCCGCCGCTCGAAGCCGCGATCTTCCGCCCGATCACGGATGCCAACACCCGCGTCGCGGAGATGCTGTCGGGCGGCATCGACGTGATGGTGGAGGTGCCGCCGGATTCGGTCTCGCGCTTTGCCGAGAGCGAGGATTTCGAGCTCTACGAGCAGGCCGGGCCGCATCTGTGGTTCCTCATCCTCAACGCCAAGGAGCCGCCCTTCGACGACGTGCGCGTGCGCCAGGCGGTGAACTACGCCATCGACAAGGAGACGCTGGTCGAGAACGTGCTGCAGGGCACCGCCGAGGTGGCGTCCGGTCCGATTCCGCCCGCTTTCGCATGGGCTTACAACGAGGAGCTCGAGCCGTATCCGCACGACCCCGAGCGCGCGCGCCAGCTCATCGAGGAGGCCGGCGCCACCGGCTCGACCGTGACGATGTTCGTCACCGAGGGCGGCTCCGGCATGCTCGACCCGGTGCCCATGGGCACGGCCATCCAGGCGGATCTCGAGGAGGTGGGGCTCGACGTCGAGATCGAGACCTACGAGTGGAACACCTTCCTCGCGCAGGTGAACCCGGGCCTCGAGGGCAAGGCCAACATGGCGCAGATGGCCTGGATGACGAACGATCCCGACACCCTGCCCTATCTCGCGCTTCGCTCCGAGGCGATGCCCGACAACGGCGGCTTCAACTCGGGCTACTACTCGAACCCCGAGGTCGACCGCCTGCTCCAGGAGGCGCGCACCGCCACCGACCAGGAGGAGCGCGCGCGCCTCTACAAGGAGATGCAGGAGATCGTCCACGAGGACGCGCCCTGGGCCTTCGTCGCCAACTGGAAGCAGAACGCGGTGACCTCCGCCGCCGTGGACGACTTCGCCCTGCAGCCGTCGTTCTTCCTGCTGCTGCACGACGTGACGAAGGAGTGAGGCGTCACGTTCGCGACGCACGAGACGGACGCCGCCCTCCTCCTTCCCTGTAGGGGAAGGTGGCGCCGGCGTAAGCCGGTGACGGATGGGGCACGCCGCAAGGCGTGTTCCGCGCAGCGGAAGTTCCGGCATCCGCTGCCGCCGTCGCTCTTCGGCTTCGCCGAACGCGCGTCCCGCGCGCCCCATCCGTCTCGGCGCTGCGCGCCGATCCACCTTCCCCTACAGGGAAGGAAAAGGACCGTGGCCATGCACCTCTACATCGCAAAGCGCCTCGCGGCCCTGGTGCCGATCCTGTTCGGGCTCACGCTCGTCGTGTTCTTCATCATGGCGCTGATCCCCGGCGATCCGGCGCTCGCGATCCTGGGCGCCTACGCCACGCCCGAGAACGTGGCGCGGCTCAATGCTCAGCTCGGCCTCGACGAGTCGTTGCCCGTCCAATATCTCACCTGGCTCGGCAACCTGCTCCAGGGCGATCTCGGCCGCTCGTACTCGCTCAACCGCCCGGTGCTCGACGAGGTGCTGGAGCGCTTCTCGGCGACGCTGATCCTCGCGGGGGCGGCGCTCGTCCTGTGCACGATCTTCGGCCTTCTCGCCGGCATCGTCTCCGCCGTGCGCCAATACGGGCTCGCCGACAAGGCGGTGACGCTCCTCGTGCTGGTGGGCATCTCCATGCCCTCCTTCTGGCTGGGCCTCCTGCTCATCCTGTTCTTTGCGGTGGAGCTGCGCTGGCTGCCGGCGTCCGGCATGTACGCGATTTACGGCGGCGGCGACCTGCCCGATCTCCTCTCGCACCTGATCCTCCCCGCCGCGACGCTGGCGGCGGTGGCGACGGGCGTCGTCGCACGGCTCACCCGCTCGGCGATGCTGGAAGTGCTGCGACAGGACTTCATCCGCACCGCCCGCGCCAAGGGCCTGCCGGAGCGGCGCGTGATCTACGTCCACGCCTTCAAGGCGGCGCTCGTCTCGATCATCCCCGTCATCGGCATCCAGGCGGGGTTCGTGCTCGGGGGCGCCGTCTATATCGAGACCGTGTTCCAATGGCCCGGCATCGGGCGCATGCTCGTCCAGGCGATCTCGACGCGCGACATCCTCCTCGTGCAGGGCGGCGTGCTCGTGGTCGCCGCCTCCTACGTCCTCATCAACCTCCTCGTCGACGTGCTCCAGAGCCTGGTCGACCCGCGGGTGAAGGCATGAGCGCGATCTCCACCTCCTCCTCCGCCGGGGACGCGGCGCGCACGCCCGAGAGGCCGAAGCGCCGCTCGTTCCTGCGCCTTCTCCTGCGCAACCGGCTCGCCGGGCTCGGCCTCGTCGTGCTCGCGGCAATCGTCGCAATCGCGATCCTCGCGCCGATCCTGCCGCTCGCCGACCCGAACGCCACGGCACCGGCGAACCGGCTCCTCCCGCCTCTCTCGGAGGGGCACCTGCTCGGCACCGACGAGCTCGGCCGCGACCTCCTCTCGCGGCTCGTCTGGGGCACGCGGCTGTCGCTCTTCATGGGCGTCGCGGCGACCCTCGTCGCGGCCCTTCTCGGCTCGACGATCGGCCTCGTCGCCGGCTATTTCGGCGGGCGGCTCGACAATGCGCTCATGCGCTCGATCGACATGCTGATGGCGTTTCCCTACATCCTGCTCGCGCTCGCCATCGTCGCGGTGCTCGGGCCGGGGCTGCTCAACGCCCTCTACGCCGTCGCCATCGTCAACATCCCCTTCTTCGCCCGCAACATACGCGGCGTGACGGTGGGGCTGTCGCACAAGGACTTCGTGGAGGCCGCGCGCCTGTCCGGCATGGGCCACGGCCGCATCCTCGTCTCCGAGGTCCTGCCCAACGTCATGCCCGTGATCGTCATCACCATGTCGACCACGGTCGGCTGGATGATCCTCGAGACGGCGGGCCTCTCGTTCCTCGGGCTCGGCTCGCAGCCGCCCCAGGCGGATCTCGGCTCGATCCTGGGCGAGGGACGCAAGGTGATGCTCACCGCGCCGCACGTCACGACGATCGCCGGCATCACCATCTTCCTGCTCGTGATGAGCATCAACCTCGTCGGCGACGGCGTGCGCGACGCCCTCGATCCGCGCCTCTCCGCGGGTGCTCTCGCCCGCCCCGCGCCCGTGACGCGCATCGCCCGTGCGAAGAACGCCGACGACGCCGCGCCGCCTGAGGGCTCCCCCGCGCTCGCGGTTCGCCGGCTCTCCACCCGCTTCGAGGTGGGCGAGCGCATCTATCGCGCGGTCAACGACGTCTCCTTCACGATCAGGCGGGGCGAATGCCTCGGGCTCGTGGGCGAGAGCGGCTCGGGCAAGTCCGTCACCGCCCTCTCGCTGCTCGGCCTCGTCCCCTCCCCGCCCGGCGTGATCCGCGCGGGGCGCGTCTGGCGCGAGGGCGAGGACGTGCTCTCGCTCTCGCGCGAAAAGCTGCGCGCGCTGCGCGGCGGGCGCGTCTCCTACATCTTCCAGGACCCGCTCACCACGCTCCACCCGCTCTTCACCGTGGGCGACCAGCTCGTCGAGGCGATCCGCGCCCACCGCCCCGCCTCGCATGCAGAGGCGTGGACGCAAGCCGTGGCGCTCCTCGACCGGGTGCGCATCCCCGCCGCGGCGGACCGCGCCGAGGCGCTGCCGCACGAGCTCTCGGGCGGCATGCGCCAGCGCGTCGCCATCGCCATGGCGCTCGCCAACGAGCCGGACCTGATCATCGCCGACGAGCCCACGACGGCGCTCGACGTCACGGTCCAGGCGCAGATCCTGGCGTTGCTCGACGAGCTGCGCCGGGAGAGCGGGCTCGCCCTCCTGTTCATCACCCACGATTTCGGCGTCGTCTCCCAGCTCTGCGACCGGGTGGCGGTGATGTATGCCGGCAAGATCGTCGAGGAGGGCCCGACGCAGGCCGTCCTGGAGGCGCCGGCGCACCCCTACACGCGCCTGCTGATCGCCTGCGTGCCGATCCTCGGCTCGGGCAAGCGCGCGCTCGACGCCATTCCCGGCCTGCCGCCCGCGGTGGACCGGCTGCCCGACGGCTGCGCCTTCGCCCCGCGCTGCCCGCGCGCGACGGCGGCCTGCAAGGAGGGCGAGATCCCGCCGGTCTCGGTCGCGGACCGCCGCTCCGCGCGCTGCCTCTATGCCGGCGAGGTGATGCGCGCCGCCACCGAAGGGAGCGCGGCATGAACGCGTCGACCGCACCGATCCTGGAAACGAGCGGGCTCGGCAAGACCTTCGGCGGCGGGCGCACGCTGCTGGGCGCCCGCAAGCCGCAGGTCCATGCCGTGCGGGACGTGACGCTCGCCGTCGCGCCGGGCGAGACGCTCGGCGTCGTCGGCGAATCGGGCTGCGGCAAGTCCACCCTCGCGCGCATGCTGGTGGGCCTCGTGCCGCCGACGAGCGGGACCATCGCCCTCGACGGCCAGGCCCTGACGGATGCCGCGAAGGCCGGCCCGCGCGCCTTCGGGCGCACGATCCAATACGTCTTCCAGGATCCGACGAGCGCGCTCAACCCGCGCAAGACCATCCGCCAGATCCTGGAGGCGCCGCTGATCCACCTCATCGAGGCGGACGCGCCCGCGCGCGAGCGGCGCGTCGCCGAGCTGATGGACATCGTCTCGCTGCGCCCGGAATTCCTGGAGCGCTATCCGCACGAATTCTCCGGCGGGCAGGCCCAGCGCATCGGCATCGCCCGCGCGCTCGCCGCCGAGCCGCGGATCGTGGTGCTCGACGAGCCGGTCTCCGCGCTCGACGTGTCGGTGCAGGCGCAGGTGCTGAACCTGCTCTCCGACCTGCGCACGCGGCTGGGGCTCACCTACCTCTTCATCAGTCACGACCTCGCGGTGGTCGAGGCGATCGCGGAGCGGGTGGCCGTGATGTATTTCGGGCGTGTGGTCGAGACCGGACCGGTCGACGAAGTGTTCCGCGCCCCGCGTCACCCCTATACGCGCCTCCTCCTGTCGTCGGCGCCGGCGATCGGCGCGCGTGCCGAGGCCTCGGACGCGCCGCAGGCGGAATTGCCGGACCCGACACGCCCGCCGCCGGGCTGCGCCTTCGCCGGGCGCTGCCCCAACGTCCGGGACGATTGCCGTACGGCGCCTCCGCCGCTCGTCCCGATGGGCCGTGGTCGCGCCGCCGCCTGCCTGCATCCGCTCCCCGCCGAGGGCGCCGATGGCCCCGCCTGACGAGACGCCAGCTCCCCTCGGCCCTCCTCCCCTCGCCCGGCCGCGCGGGCGCACCCGCACCATGCAGGTCGCGGAGACGCTCAAGGACTGGATCCACGAGCGCGGGCTGGAGCCCGGCGATCGCCTGCCGCAGGAGCGCGAGCTCATCGCGCTCTTCAAGGTCAGCCGCGGCACCATGCGCGAGGCGCTCAAGCTGCTCGAGGCGCAAGGCCTGGTGCGCGTGCGCACCGGCCCCTCCGGCGGCGCGCAGGTCGCGGAGCCCTCCGTGGAGCAGGCGGCCGAGCTGCTCGGCAACTACTTCTTCTTCAAAGACCTGACGATCCGCGACATCTACGCGATTCGAAAGCGGCTGGAGCCCGATCTCGCGGCCTCCGTCGCCGAGATCGCGACCGAGGCGGACGTGCGGCACCTGCTCGCGGCGATGACGCTCTACGAAGCGCCCGCCTTCGGGGCGCAGGAGGAGCGCCGGCAATGGATCGCCGAGCTCGAGTTCCACGACGTGCTCGTCTCCCTCGCGCCCGACCCGCTCCTCGCCTTCGTCTGCGGCTTCGCCATCCGGCTCCTCAAGGATCTCGCCGTGTGCCGGACGATCTACGAGCGCCCCTCGCCGGAGCTGCGCCATCGCGGGCGGCTCTACCAGCTCGAGCTCGTCGACGCCTTGCGCGCCCGCGACCCGGAGGCCGCGCGGCGGACCATGAGCGCGCACATGGCCTTCGCGGAGGAGGTGATGGTGGCCGAGGAGGCCGTGGTGCGCCGCGCCTTCCTGCGCGCGCGTCGCGACGCGGCGCCGCCGCGCCTTCCCTGAAGGCTCAGGCGGAGCGTGCGCCCCAGGCGACGAAATCCGGGTTCGCCCACGGCTTCGCGCCGGCCGCCCACGGCCCACCATAGGTGAGCGGCGTGCCGTCGAGACGCTCCACGCGCCCGCCCGCCGCCTCCAGGATCGCGTGGCCGGCGGCCGTGTCCCATTCCATGGTGGGCGCGAGGCGCGGATAGACGTCGGCTTCGCCCGCGGCGAGGAGGCAGAATTTCAACGAGGACCCGCGCGAGGCCCGCTCGCACACGCCCAGCGACGCGAGGAACTCCTCCGTGCGCGGTCCCGCGTGCCGGCGGCTCGCCACCGCGACGGGCGCGGATGCCGGCGTCGTGCGCGCGCGGATCGTGCGCCACGGACCGGGCGCGCCGTCGACGACCTCCGCCTCGCGCGCCCCCTCGCCGACCACGCCCGCGCAGATCCGCCCGAGCGCCGGCGTGTGGATCACGCCGGCGACGGCGCGGCCCTTGTCGACGAGGGCGATGTTGACCGTGTACTCGCCGGTGCCGGCGACGAATTCCTTCGTGCCGTCGAGGGGGTCGATCAGGAAGAAGAGCCCGCTCTGCGCCGGCGCGCGCTCGCCGGCGCTCTCCTCGGAGACGATGGCGATCTCAGGGAAGGCGCGCCCGAGCACGGCGGCGATGGCGGCGTCCGCCGCCTCGTCGGCGGCGGTGACGGGGGACCGATCGGCCTTGAGCCGCACGTCCGTCTCCCCGGAGCTCGCCACGGCGAGGATCGCTCGCCCGCCGGCGAGCGCCGCCTCGATCATCGCCTGCGTCAGCGCCTCGTCCATCCGCTCGACCTCGCAACTCGCTCGCGCATCTGGAACCCTAGCGCCACGAGCCCGGGTTGCAAGGCCGAATCGCCGCGATCCTCAGACGCGCCCGACGCTCGTATAGGAGAAGCCCGCCTCGCGCACCTCCTCGGGGCGGTAGACGTTGCGCAGGTCGACGAAGACCGGCGCGGCCATGATGCGCTTGAGCCGCTCGAGATCGAGCGCACGGAACGCGTCCCACTCCGTCACGAGCACGAGCGCGTCCGCGCCCTCGGCGCAGGAATAGGCGTCGTCTGCGTAGGCGATGCCGTCGAGCACCTTCTTCGCCTGCTCCATCCCCTCGGGATCGTAGGCGACGACGTCCGCCCCGCCGTCCTGCAGCGCCTGCGCGATGGCGATGGAGGGCGCGTCGCGCATGTCGTCGGTGTTGGGCTTGAAGGTGAGGCCGAGCAGCGCCACGCGCTTGCCGCGCACGGCACCGCCGCAGGCGGCGACCACCTTGCGGCCCATGGCGCGCTTGCGCTGGTCGTTCACCGCCGCCACGGTCTCGACGATGCGCACGGGGCACTCGGCGTCCTGGGCGGTCTTGATGAGGGCGAGCGTGTCCTTGGGGAAGCACGAGCCGCCGTAGCCGGGGCCGGCATGCAGGAATTTCGGGCCGATGCGGTTGTCGAGGCCGATGCCGCGCGCGACGTCCTGGACGTTGGCACCCACCTTCTCGCAGAGATCCGCCATCTCGTTGATGAAGGTGATCTTGGTCGCGAGGAAGGCGTTGGCGGCATACTTGGTCAGCTCGGCCGTGCGGCGTGAGGTGACGAGGATGGGCGAATGGTTGAGGTAGAGCGGGCGATAGACCTCGCGCATGACCTCGGCGGCGCGCTCCTCCTCGGCGCCGACCACGATCCGGTCGGGGCGCTTGAAGTCGGTGATGGCCGCGCCCTCGCGCAGGAATTCGGGGTTCGAGACCACCGCGAAATCCGCGTCGGGCCGCTCCTCGCGGATGATGCGCTCGACCTCGTCGCCCGTGCCCACCGGCACCGTCGACTTCGTCACCACGACCGTGAAGCCGCGCATGGCGTGGGCGATCTCGCGGGCGGCGCCGGTGACGTAGGAGAGGTCCGCGTGCCCGTCGCCGCGGCGCGAAGGCGTGCCCACCGCGATGAACACGGCGTCCGCCCGCGCAACCGCCTCGCCGAGGTCGGTCGCGAAGGTAAGTCGGCGCTGCGCCACGTTGCGGCGGACGAGATCCTCGAGGCCCGGCTCGTAGATCGGCATCCGGCCCGCCTCGAGCGCCTCGATCTTCGAGGGGTCCTTGTCGACGCAGCACACCTCGTGGCCGAAATCGGCGAAGCAGGCCCCGGAGACGAGGCCGACATAGCCCGACCCGATCATGGCGACGCGCATGGCGAGATCATCCTTCTCGTGGAGGCGCCCCGCCGGCGCGAGCCGCGGGGCGCGAACGGTGGTAGAAGCGCAAGCGAACCCTGACAAGCCTCCCGGCGCGCAAAGGTTCACCGCTCCTTCGGATCGACCGCGCGAGCCTATCCGTTGCCGGCGACGGAACCGTGACGCGTCCTCGGCTCACGCGCGCGACGAGCCGGCGGGCCGCACCACCCTCGCGAGCGTCATCCAAGCTTCACACGGGCCTCCTACGAAGGGTTCCAACCTGGATGGGAGGTACACCATGACCGATATCGACAAGTCGAAGCTGAGCTGGGACGAGTGGGACGAGCTGCACTTCCCGCGGCCCGCCGAGAGCGGCTTCGACCGCGTCGTCGAGCGCGCGATCTCGCGCCGCGGCTTCCTCGGCGGCGTGCTCGCCTTCGGCTCCGGCGCGGCCGCGATGGCGACGGGTCTCCTCTCGTCCACGTCGGTGCTCGCGCAGGCGGCCTCGCGCTTCGCGTTCACGCCGATCCAGGCGCAGACCGACGGCACCGTGCACGTGCCGGACGGCTATTCCTGGCGCGTCCTCGCGGCCTGGGGCGACCCGCTCGTCTCCGCGGCCGACGGCTACGACGTCACGCAGGGCGGCGGCTCGGTCGAGCATTCCGACCAGGTGTTCGGCGAGAACACGGACGGCATGGAGACCTTCTCCTACCAGGGCCGTCAGCTGATCGCGATCAACCATGAATACGTCAACCCGGACCTGAACCTGCCCGCGCAGAACGAGGGCGTGGCGCAGACGGCGGACGAGGTGATCAAGCTGCAGAACCTGCAGGGCGTCACCGTCATGGAGATCGCCGAGGGCGCGGACGGCTGGGCCGTGGTGAAGGACAGCCCCTTCAACCGCCGCATCCATCATCGCACGCAGATGCGCCTCGCCGGCCCCGCCGCCGGGCACGACCTCCTCAAGACCGAGGCGGACCCGACCGGGACCGTGGTTCTCGGCACGCTCAACAATTGCGGCTCGGGCAAGACCCCCTGGGGCACCTACCTGACCTGCGAGGAGAACTTCAACGGCTATTTCGGCGCCACCGAAGCGCTTTCCGCCGACGAGAAGGTGATCGCCGGCTACCGCCGCTACGGCGTCGGCGACGAGGGCCGCTACCAGTACGAGCTCTTCGACGCGCGCTTCGACACGGCGAAGAACCCCAACGAGCCGCACCGTCACGGCTGGGTCGTCGAGATCGACCCCACCGACCCGACGAGCACGCCCGTGAAGCACACCGGCCTCGGCCGCTTCAAGCACGAGAACGCCGAGGTCGTGCTCGCCCCCGACGGCCGCGTGGTCGTCTACATGGGTGACGACGAGCGCGGCGAGTTCCTCTACAAGTTCGTCTCGAACGGCATCTACACGCCGGGCGGCTCCACCGAGGGTCTCCTCGACGACGGCACGCTCTACGCCGCGCGCTTCGAGGACGACCAGACCGGCGAATGGGTGGCGCTCACCCCCGAGACGACCGGCATGGAGATGGCGGAGATCCTGATCTTCACCCGCATGGCCGCCTCGGCCGTCGGCGCCACGACCATGGACCGCCCGGAATGGATCGCGACGAACCCCGTCGCGGCGGAGGCCTATTGCTGCCTCACCAACAATTCGCGCCGCGGCGTGAAGACCGACGACGGCTCCATCCGCACCAATGCGGGCGGCGACGTGATGGCGGTGAACGCGCCCAACCCGCGCGAGACCAACGAGTACGGGCAGATCGTCCGTTGGCGCCCGGAGGGCGACGACCACGCCTCCGACCGCTTCACGTGGGACCTCTACGTGATGGCCGGCAATCCCACCGTCCATTCCGACGCCTATGCCGGCTCGGCGAACATGAACGCGGGCAACCTGTTCAACTCGCCCGACGGCATGGCGATCGACTCGACCGGGCTCGTCTGGATCCAGACGGACGGCGACGACGACAACGAGGGCGACTTCGCCGGCATGGGCAACAACCAGATGCTCGCGGGCGACCCCGTCACCGGCGAGATCGTGCGCTTCCTCACCGGCCCGAAGGGCTGCGAGGTGACCGGCCTCGCCTGGTCGGCGGACCTGCGCACGATGTTCGTGGGCATCCAGCACCCCGGCAGCGGCTGGCCGAACGGCTCGCCGGAGCGCTCGGCGGTCATCGCGATCAAGCGCGACGACAACGGCCTCGTCGGCTGACGCCGCCGCGAGGGACGAGACGAGGAAAGGGCCGCGGCGGATGCGCTGCGGCTCTTTCTCGTTGGGATGGGGGGAGCCGGTCCGAGCCTGTGAATCACGAGTGGCGCGGGCGTGCGCCGGGCGGGCCGCGGGGTTATGGTCGGCGCCCAGGCCCGCGACGGATCCCGCCATGCACCAGTACCACGACCTCCTCCAGCGCATCCTCGACCACGGCGTCGAGAAGTCCGATCGGACGGGGGTCGGGACGCGGTCCGTGTTCGGGCACCAGATGCGCTTCGATCTCGCCGCGGGCTTTCCGCTGCTCACCACGAAGAAGCTGCACATCCGCTCCATCGTGCACGAGCTGCTCTGGTTTCTCGCCGGCGACACCAACGTGCGCACGCTCCAGGAGAACGGCGTCAGCATCTGGGACGAATGGGCGGACGCCGACGGCGAGCTGGGGCCGGTCTACGGCAAGCAATGGCGCTCCTGGGAGAAGCCCGATGGCGGCACCATCGACCAGATCGCCTGGCTGCTCGGCGAGATCCGCCGCAACCCCGATTCGCGCCGGCTCGTCGTCTCCGCCTGGAACCCGGCCGACCTCGACCGCATGGCGCTCGCGCCCTGTCATTGCCTGTTCCAATTCTACGTGGCGGACGGCAAGCTCTCCTGCCAGCTCTACCAGCGCTCCGCGGACGTGTTCCTGGGCGTGCCCTTCAACATCGCGAGCTACGCGCTCCTCACCCACATGATCGCGCAGGCGACCGGGCTAGGCGTGGGCGATTTCGTCCACACGTTGGGCGACGCGCACCTCTACTCCAACCATCTCGAGCAAGCCCGCACGCAGCTCGAACGAGAGCCGCGCCCCCTCCCCCGCCTCGTGCTGAACCCGAACGTGACGGACCTCTTCGCCTTTCGCTTCGAGGACATCGCCATCGAGGGCTACGACCCCCACCCGGCCATCAAGGCGCCGATCGCGGTGTGACACGGATGTCATCCCGGGTTCGCGTTCGCGGCCCGGGATGACGTCTCTCGCTCAGCGATGCCGCGCGAGGATTTCCCGCACGGCGTCCACCATCGTCGCCTCCGGCACGGACACCTGGGCCGGGCGCGCCGCCTTCCATTCGGCGTTGGTCTCGATCTCGGCGGCGGCCTTGGCGCCCTCGATCAGGTCCTTGATCTGCACCTCGCCGCGCTCGCGCTCGTCCGAGCCCTGGATGACGACGCAGGGGCTCTTGCGGCGATCGGCGTATTTCATCTGCGCCTTCATGCCGGCCGAGCCGAGATACATCTCGGCGCGGATGCCGGCCTCGCGCAGCTGGGCCACGAGGCGCTGGTAGTCGGCGATGCGCTCGCGATCCATGACCATCACCACGACCGGCGCCTGCGGCTGCGCGCTCGCGACGATGGGGCTGCCGACGAGGCGAAGCGCCGAGAGGAGCCGCGAGACGCCGATGGAGAAGCCCGTCGCCGGCACCGGCTCCGAGCGGAAGCGGCCGACGAGCCCGTCGTAGCGCCCTCCCCCGCCGATGGAGCCGAAGCGCACCGGCACGCCGTCCTCGTTCGTCACGGGGAAGGTCAGCTCCGCCTCGAAGACGGGGCCGGTGTAATATTCGAGGCCGCGCACGACGGAGGGGTCGATCTCGACCCGCGTGTCGTAGCCGCCGGCGGCGACGAGCATCGCGATCTCGCGCAGCTCGGCGACGCCCTCGGCGCCCCGCGCCGAGCCGGCGACCACCGCCTCGAGCGCGCCGAAGGTTTCCTCGAGCGTCGCGCGCTTGGCCTCGGAGAACGCGATCACGCGCTCCGCCTGCTCCGGCGCGAGGCCGGCGCCCTTGGTGTAGTCGCCGCTCGGATCCATGCGGCCCGCGCCCAAGAGATCGCGCACGCCGTCCACGCCCACCTTGTCGAGCTTGTCGATGGCGCGCAGCACGACCAGCCGTCGCGCAGCCTCCTCGTCGCCGGCGAGCCCGATCGCCTCCATCACGCCGTCGAGGACCTTGCGATTGTTGACCTTCACCACGTACTGCCCGGCCAGCCCCAGCCGGTCGAGCGTGTCGGCGGCCATCATGCACATCTCGGCATCGGCCGCGACGGAAGCCGAGCCGACCGTGTCCGCGTCGAACTGCATGAACTGACGAAAGCGCCCCGGCCCCGGCTTCTCGTTGCGGAACACCCAGCCCACCCGATACGAGCGGTAGGGCTTCGCCAGCGCCTCGAAATTCTCCGACACGTAGCGCGCGAGCGGCGCGGTGAGGTCGTAGCGCAAGGAGAGCCATTGCTCGTCCTCGTCCTGGAACGAGAACACGCCCTCGTTCGGGCGGTCCTGGTCGGGCAGGAACTTGCCGAGCGCGTCCGTGTACTCGACGAGCGGCGTCTCCACCGCCTCGAAGCCGTAGAGCTCGTAGGCGGCGCGGATCTCGGCGAGCATCCGCTCGGCGGCGGCGAGCTCCCCCGCGCCCCGATCCACGAAGCCCCGCGGCACGCGCGCCTTCAGCCGGTTCGTCTTCGGGTCTGCGCCCTCGCGCTTGGCCATGGTGTCGCTATCCGTGCTCGCATGTGAATTGGCCGCTTGGCGATACCCCGCACGGGGAGCGGGGGCAAGCCGCGAAGGATCGGGCGTGAGCCGCGTGCGCAGAGACACCGAGACAGTGGATAGAGCCATCCGTGCAGCGGCCGCCGCCCGCCGCCAGCGGAACCATGCTGGTCGGCGAGGCGGCGGCCGCATTACGTCACGCTCCTGTCGAACGTCCCTCAGATCATCCCGACATCGGTCGCGGGCGACGTCTCGCCCAACCCGACGATCCTCGTGAAGAGGATGGCGTCGGCGACCACGTGCTCGCCTCCCGCGCCCTCGGTACCGATCGTGACGCGGGCCAGATCGGTTCCGAAGCCGAAGACGCCGAGAGAGTGCCAGTCGTTGAAATTTCGTGTCTGGTCGAGGCTCAGCACGGTCGTCCCGTTCTCGTGCACGATCTCCACGGGCGCGTTGGTCGCATGC
This sequence comes from Salinarimonas ramus, assembly GCF_014645695.1. Taxonomy (GTDB): domain Bacteria; phylum Pseudomonadota; class Alphaproteobacteria; order Rhizobiales; family Beijerinckiaceae; genus Salinarimonas; species Salinarimonas ramus. The sequence continues at coordinate 137,746 of NZ_BMMF01000002.1, forward strand.
TCGCGATCGGGCTGGCCGCCGTTGGTGCGGTTGAACCTGATCGAGACCTCCCACAGACCCGGATCGAGGTCGGCTTCGTAAATGAAACGGACGCCGCTGTCGGTGTCGGCGAAGACGATATCGTCACCGATGATGCCGCCCTGAAACGGCGTCAGCGTCTCGATCGGCACCACGATTCCGTCGACCACGTTCTCGACGGTGAAGCCGAGATCGTCGTTGTCCACCATCACGCGATGGGGGGCCAACGTCTCCGGGCGGATCGCGGAGTAGAGATCGCCGACGATCTGCCCTTCGACCGCGACCCCGTCTCGGATCTCGAGAACCGAACCGAAATTCGGATTGCTCTGGAAGCCGTTCTTCAGGACGGCGATGGAGAAATCGGAGTCGATCGTGACGTATTGGGGGACGAGAGCGCCGTCCGGACCGGTCAGCTGGCCGGACTGGTGCCATGCGCCGAAAATCTCGGTCCTGCCACCGTCACGGGTGATGACATGGGTGCCTTCCTGCTCGGTCTTGAAGCCCAGCACCCAGAGCGTGCCGCCGTTGTTGACGATCTTCGCCTCGAAGGGCGCGTCGGCGAACGAGGGGTGATCGAAGCTGTCGAAATCGCCCTCGATGTTGAGCTGACGGGCCCAGACGTTCTGGCCCTCCTCGACGACCAGTCGCGAGGTGACGACGTTGCGCAGGTAGAGATCGCCAGCCAGGGTCTCGCCCGTGACGGGATCGGTCTCCGCCGTATAGCGCCAGCCGCTGGTGTCCTGCACGGCCAGCGCACGGTCCGACGCATGAGAGACCTCGATCTGCGCCTGCGGCTGGTTGGTGAGCCGACCCCGTAGCCCCTGGATGTGAACCACGTCACCGTCGCCCTCGCCGATGATGATGCGGCCATTGCCCCAGATTTCGCCGCCCAGGCCGATCAGCGTCGTGACCGACCCGTGCAGCGTGACGTCCCCGTTCAGGACGAACACGCCTTCTGGAATGTAGACCGTGCTGGCGCCCGCGGCCGCGGCCGCGTCGATCGCGGCTTGGATGGCGAGGGTATCGTCGTCCGCCGAGAGGTCGCCGAGCGGATTGCCGGTGATGCCGGCCGTCGCGCCGCGCGCTGCGATGGAGACCCAGTCGGACAGGTTTTGCGGCAGGGGCGTGTCGGGGTGCTCCCTCACCTCGAGCCCGAGAGAGGTTTCCGGCGTGCCCTCGAAGAGCGTGTACGCGCCGCCGACATTCTGGATGCCGGTACCGTCACGCCCATGAGCGCCGACCTGCCAGAACTCGTCGATCCGACCGTCGGCCTGGCGCTCCACGATTTGATTGTGGACGAAGGAATTACGATTGAAATGGTACGACAAATCGAAGCCGTCGGAGATCGCGACGTCACGCAGGAAGGTCGAGCCGGAATTCAGGATTGCCGAAGACCGGCCGTTGGCGTCGGTCGTCGGATTGTCGGACGCTTCGATCCTGCTGTCCAGCAGCACGAGGTCTCCGTCCTGGTTGAAACCATTCAGCACGGCACGCGGCGCGTTCAAGAACTCGACTCCACGTGCCGTTATCACCTGCGAATTCAGATTATGAATTCCCACCACCGACTGGTTCGCAAGCGTGATGTCCTCGAAGACATGGCTTCCGGTGCCGCTCGAGAGGAAGATACCGGTGTCGAACCCGTCCACCGTCACGTCCCGGATCAGGTGCGGCCCGTTGTTGACGATCTGCGCGAGATCGATGCCGTATCGCCCGGTTCCATCCTCCGAGCGGATCGTGACGTTGGCGACGGTACCGGTGTTGCTGCTGCTCCAGACGAGCCCCGTCGCCTGGGCATTGCCGGCGCCCAGCGTGATCGTCAGATCGCGCAAGTTGTTGTGGAAGGCGTCGGCGGATCTGTTCGCATTGCCGAAATCGACCACCGCCCCGGTGAAGCCCAGCCCTTCGGCGAAGCGCAGCTCCGTCAGGCCTTCTCCGGCGCCCTGGACGCTGGTCTTGGAGATGAAGCCCTCCCGCTCGCCCGACGGCAGCCGCGATCGGGCCGGGCCGATCGTATCGCTGATGTCGTACACACCGGCGCCGAAGACGACGAAAGTCTGCTCGAAGCCATTGTCCTCTGCATATTCGAACGCCGCCCGGATCGCCGCGGTGTCGTCGATACCGTCGTTCGCGACGGCACCGAAATCCTCCACCCGGACGGCTCCGCTTCCGGCGGGCAGACGTATCTCACCGGGTGCCGGCATCGTGTCGCCGGCGAAGACGCTCGGATCGGACAGCGCCTCGGGTGAAAGCGCCGTGTCGTAGAGCCTGACCGCGTCGATGCTACCGGTGAAGGCGCCCGTCAGATCGTCGGCAGTCCCCGCCGACGAGCGCCACTGGTTCGCCCCGATGACCACCGGCTCCTCGTTCCCGAGGAGGCCGGCGGTGGTGTCGCGATCCTCCGCGATCATCTCGCCGTCTACGTAGAGCCGCAGGCCGGTCGGCCCGAACGTGACGGCGATCTCGTGCTGCGTACCGACGGTCAGCTCGCCGCCGCGAAGGACGGTCTCGGCGTCGGTCGTCTGCAGTCGAACCTCCACGACGCCGTCGACGAGGAAGACGGAGAAGTGACCGCCGTCACCGAAATGCACGGCGTCTTTCGTGAAGATGCCTTGCCGCCCCGCGCCGCTCTCGGAGGTGACGGTCAGCATCAAGGTGCCCGTCTCCAGCGCGAGCGCCTCGTCGTGCGGCAGGATCACGGCATCGGACACGCCGTCGATATCGACGGGGCCGTGCTCGAGGATCAGCGTCCGGTCACCGGCCCGAGCGAAATCCAAAGGCGGCAGGCCGGACAGGAAAGCGACGTCTTCTGGGGGCAGGACGCCGGCCCGGAGCGCAACGTCCCCGATTAGGCCGTGGAACGGCTCGACGACGTCGTCGGCCGCGCCCTGACCCGACGCCCATTGGCTGGCTCCGATCACCAGTGGTTCCAGATTGGTGGCGAGCCCCCCGGTCCAGCCCGATTCGTATGCATGCAGCTCGCCGTCGACGTAGAGCCGGACGCCGTCGTCCCCGAAGCCGATCGTGACATCGTGAGCTTCGCCCAGCGCGAGCTCACGGCTGTGCAGAAAATAGGACGTGTCTCGATCCTGAACCCGCAAGACGACGGTGCCGTTCTGCCACCATGCGGTCAGGTGACCGCCGTCGCCGAAGAAGGAAGCGTCCTTCGAGACGAGCCCCTCGCGCCGCACGACGCTGTCGGCTTGGAAGGTGAACGACAGCGCGCCAGCGCTCAGCGCCATGGCAGGATCGTGCGCGATCACGTCGACACCATCGACGTGCTCGACTTCCAGCACGATCGGATTCGGTGTCGTGGTCTCGATCCGGAAGCGGTCGACGTCGCCGATGCTGGAGGCGTTGCCGTCGAAGACGAAATAGAGATCGTGCTCGCCGCTCAGGCGGCCGAGGTCGACGGTGATGTCGCGGAAGCTGGTCCAACCACCGGTGTTCTCTATTTCCGCGATGGCCAGCAATTCACCGTCCGGCCCGCCGGAGCGGATCTGCACGGTGCCACCCTGGGTGCCAGCGGCGACCGTCAGTGTCAGGCTGTGCTCGGCGAGCGGATCGGCGCCGAAGGACACGGTGTCGTACCGTACCCAGTCGCCGTCCTGCGTGTCGCCGATCTTCCAGCCCATGCCTTGCCGGAAGACGCCCACGCCGCTCGTGGCATCGTAATCCTCGGCCTCGAAGCGCTGCACCGCAGGGTCCGCTACGATCCCGGACTCGATCGAGAAGCGATCGAGATCGGCGATGGAGGTCGCGCTGCCGCGAAACACGACATGGAGGTCGTGGATCCCGGAGATCGCCCCGAGCTCGACGGAGACGTCGAAATACGAGGCGAAGCCGCCCGTGTTGAAGACGTTCTTGTCCGCGATCAATTCGCCGTCGGGGCTGCCCAGACGAAACTCGAGCACTCCGCCCTGAGTGCCGGACGAGACGCGTGCGGTCAGGACATGCAGCGCGCCGGAGGCGCTACCGAAGTCGATCCCTTCGTACGCGACCCAGTCGCCGTTCTGCGTGTTGCCGACCTTGGTGGTGGCACCTTGCGTGAACACGCCGACGCCGAACGCAAGGTCGAATTCCTCAGCCTCGAAATGCTGCGTGACCATATCCAGGACCCATGGTGGTGAGAAGGGGCGGGAATGCCCGTTTGAGCCCTGCACGTTATCAGGAGGCGATCGATGCGACTTGAACAGGATTTACATTTTTAACAATGAGCACTGAAATCGGGAGCACGCCTCTGGACCTCGTCGCCACCTGTACGACATCTGCTGATGGCATCGCGAGGACGGCGGATGAGAGAGACGAAGATCGAATTCTGGAACGCTGGCGAGGCGGGTGCGCTGTTTTGCCATGCCGCTGCGGCACCGCACCAGCACGACAAGCACTTCCACGGCATGGCCAGCGTCATCTCCTTGGTCGAAGGGGAAAAGACGTTTCATATCGGCCGGCGTTCGGTGCACCTCCGCGCTGGTCAGATGGTCGTCGTCAACCCCGGCGAGGTCCACGGCTGTGAGGCGCTCAACGGTGCGCCGTGGGCGCATCGCACCGTCTATGTCGACCCGACACTCCTGCGAGCCGCACGCGGCGTGGCCGAGGAAGCGACCGGACCCGTGCATTTTCCCGAGACGGTGATCGACGATCCGGCGATCTTCTCGGCCTTCCAGGCGATGCACCGCATGGCGGAGGCGGGGAATGACGCCAGAGACTCGATGCTGCTCACGCTCGGTGGCTTCGCCCGGCAAGTCACCGTCGGTCCGCCGCCGGTGCGGCCGACCGGGGCGTCGCGGCGGGTCGCCCTGTGCCAGGAATACATGCACGATATGGTGCGGTCCGGTCTGGGGGCGGAACTCGCCGATTTGGCAGCGCTCGCGGGGGTGACACGGTTCTGCCTGCTGCGGGACTTCAAGGCGGTGTTGCACATGACGCCCGGCGACTACATGCGCAGCCTGCGCGTGGACGCGGCCCGCAGCCTGCTGAACCGACGGCGACGCGCGGCACAGGTCGCGGCTGAGACCGGCTTCGCGGATCAGGCCCACTTGACCCGAGAATTCAAGCGCATCTTCGGCATCACGCCGGGCCGGTACAGCCGCGCTCTCTGACCGTCGTCGGCCGGCATGCCCTCGCCCGAATGCCTGGCAGTGCGATATCCGGGGTCTTCGCGCCGATGAGACGCGACGCGACCGCACCGATTCTGAAAACCTGACGGGGCAGGCCGATAACCTGCATCGGGGATCTCCTGAAGCTCGTGTCGTCGCAAACCCAAGCTTCCGGGATCCCCGATTCCTTTCAAGCCCCAGCGTCTCACTTCTGTTCGACCCTAGACACACGGGGGTCGGTCAGGCCGGCCGCCCCGCGGGCGCGGCGACGCCCGCGAAGGTCCGCCGCGGCAAGAGGCACGGCACGAGCGTCAGTACCGCGACCAGGACGAAGACGCCCTCGCGCCCGAGCGCCGGCGACAGCGCGCCGCCGGCGAGCGGGCCGATCATGGCGCCGAAGGTGAAGATCAGGAACGTCGCCCCGAACCCGGCCGAGGGGCGCTCCGGGAAGACGCGCAGGCTCCACACGCCCAGAAGCCCCGTGACGAAGATGAATGCGGCTCCGAACACGGCCCCCGAGACGACGATCGCCCCCCCCGAGCCAGGGGCGATTCCGATCAGCAGGCACGCGCCCGCGATCGCCGCGAGCGTGCCGCGCGTGACGAAAGGAAGCCCGCGGCGGTTCACCGCGTCCCCCGTCAGCGCTCCGACGAAGCCGGATATGCCGGTGAGCGCCCAGAACGCGATCTCCGGACGTGCGAAGCCGCCGAGCGTACCGCCCGCCTCGAAGATCGTGGCGATGGAGAACGTCCAGTACACCGCCGTGGTCAGACCGGCGACGAAGGCGCTGGCGTACAACGGCATCGCCGCCGGCCGCACGAGATCCACGAGCGCGAAGCGCGGCGCCTCGGCATTGCCGCGCCCGGGGGGAAAGGGCGGCGCCAGCGCGATGGCACCCGCTCCGAACAGGACGGATGCCAGCGCGAATGCACCCCAGGCATGCTGCCAGAGCTCGGCGGGCACGAGAGCGAACGGCGCCGCGAGGAGCACGCCGGCCCCGGTGCCCGAATTCATGATCGCGAAGAGCCGGTTTCGCGCCTCCTCGCGCGCGACGATCGAGACCCAGTCGGACAGAGCCGGGAAGACCAGCCCCGGGCTCGCCCCGGCGAGCGCGACGCCGAGCGCGAGAACGGCGAGCCCCTCCGCGAGAGCCACGATCGCCGCCCCTCCGGCGGCCGCCGCCACCCCGAGCGCGATCGGCAGGCGAGGCCCGAAGCGGCCGGACGCCCACGCCGCGGCGACCGTGGCGAGCACGTAGGATGCGTAGGAGCCGCTCGCGATCAGCCCCTGGGTCGGCTCGTCCAGCGAGAAGGTCTCCGCGATGCGGGGCAGGAACAGGCCGTAGCCGTAACGCGCGATCCCGAATGACACGCCGACGAGCGCCAGCCCGGAGGCCGCCGCCCACACCAGGGAGTATGATCGCATTTTCGCCTCGATTCGAATATACAGCTTTGTATATCCAAGTCGGTGCCACGGGTCCATGTTCCGAGGCTTATCTGTAATTTATTTGCAGCTCGGCCAGAGTAATAGAGCATCTGGAAGGTGACCGCCATGATCGAAAGCCGGCAAGCCATCGTCGAGCGATCGAACGACCTCTTCTACGAGGCCGGCTTCGTCGGCGTCAGCATCGAGGCCGTGCTCGACGCATCCGGCCTGTCCCGTGGGACGTTCTACAAGCATTTCAGCGGCAAGCACGACGTCGCGCTGGCCGTGCTGGAGTATCGCGGCACGAAGTTCGAAGGCGCGCTCGCGGAGGCGCTCGCCGACGCGGCGGATACGCGCGCTGTGGCCGTAGCCTTGTTCCGGGTACTACGCGAGTGGCAGCGCCGCCACGGAGCGAGAGGCTGCCTCTTCCAGACGGCGGCCTCCGAATACGGGCGCCGGCATGCCGACGTGTTCCGCTTGGCGAGCGATCACAAGATCCGCGTGCGCGGCCTCGTCGAGGTCGCGCTCCACCGCGCCGGTGCAACGGACTATCGCCGCGCGGCGGACGAGCTGCTGCTCCTGTTCGAGGGTGCCGTCGCGCTCGGCCAATTCCACGACCACGAGCGCCAGATCGATGCGGCCGAACGTGCGGCCGCGGCGCTCTTGGCCTAGGGGGTCGGGACGCAGCCGCGATCCGGGCGGGAGAGGACGTTCCTCACCCCTCCACGATCTCCCCGTCCCCATAGCCCTGCACATACAAGAGCGCCCTGAGATCCCCATGGTCGATCCGCGCCGCGGCCGCTTCGGCGACCGCGGGCTTGGCGTGGAAGGCGACGCCCAGGCCCGCTTCGCCCAGCATGGCGAGGTCGTTGGCGCCGTCGCCCACCGCCATGGTCTCGGCGTCGTCGAGGCCGTGCGCGTCGCGCAGCGCGACGAGGGTGGCGTATTTCGCCGCGCGCCCGAGGATCGGCTCCTCGACGCGCCCGACGAGCTTGCCGTCCTCCACGAGGAGGACGTTGGCACGGTGCTCGTGAAAGCCGATCATCTCGGAGACCGGCCCCGTGAACAGCGTGAAGCCGCCGGAGACGAGGCAGGTGTAGGCGCCGTTCGCGCGCATGGTGCGCACGAGGGCGCTGCCGCCCGGCGTCAGCGTGATGCGCTCGGCCACGATCTCGGGCACGATGCTCGCGGAGAGCCCCGCGAGCAGCGCGACGCGCTCCCGCAGAGCCGGCTCGAAGGGCAATTCGCCCCGCATGGCGCGCTCGGTGATCTCGGCGACCTGCGGCTTGAGGCCGACGTAATCGGCGAGCTCGTCGATGCATTCCTGCTCGATCATGGTCGAATCCATGTCGGCGAGGAAGAGCTTCTTGCGCCGATGGCGCACCGGCTGGACGACGACGTCGATGCGCGCGGCGTCGGCGTCGATCGCATCGGCGATGGCGTTGCGATAGTCGGAGAGGAGCACCGCCTCGCCGAGCGGCGCGACGTTCGGATCATCCAGCCTGCCAGGCGAGAACAGGAGATCCACGGCGCGCCGATCGGAGAGCGTGCGCGCCTCCCCGCCGGGGAGCACCGACATGGCGCGGTCCACGTGCGGCGTCTCGAGGCTGGAGCCGGGCGCGGCGACGAGGGTTGCGACATGCGTCATGGCGTGCGATCCGCGGGGTTCTTCGAAGGAGGCTTCAGGCCGTGAGGGCCCTTCTCATCGCAGGACCGACCGCGTCCGGCAAGTCGGCGCTGGCGCTCGACGTCGCGCGGCGGCGGGACGGCGTCGTGATCAACGCCGATTCGATGCAGGTCTATCGCGACCTGCGCGTCCTCACCGCCCGACCGACGGCGGAGGAGGAGGCGGCGGCGCCGCATCGGCTCTACGGATACGTGGACGGCGCCGTGAACCATTCCGTCGCCCGCTGGCTCGCGGACGCCGCCGCGACCCTGGCCGAGGTCGAGGCGGCGGGGAAGCTGCCGATCTTCTGCGGCGGCACGGGGCTCTACTTCAAGGCGCTGACGGAGGGGCTCTCCGATATACCGCCCGTTGCCGAGGACGTCCGCGCCGCAGTACGAGCGGAATGCGAGGGCCGCGAGACGCCGGACCTCCACGCGCGCCTCGCCGCCCGCGACCCCGCCGGCGCCGCGCGGCTGCGCCCGTCCGACCGGCTGCGCGTGATGCGCGCGCTCGAGGTGCACGCGGCGACGGGGCGCTCCATCGTGGAGTTCTGGGACGCGCGCGTGCCGGGCCCCCTCGCCTCGGCCGACGCCGAGGGCGCGGTACGCAAGATCTTCCTCGCGCCGGAGCGCGCCCTGGTGCGCGCGCGCATCGACGCGCGCTTCCTCGCGATGCTGGAGGACGGCGCCCTCGACGAGGTCCGCACGCTCGCCGCCCGCCGCCTCGACCCGATGTTGCCCGTGATGCGCGCCCACGGCGTGCCGGGGCTGATCGCGGCGCTGGAGGGGCGCGCGACGATGGCCGAGGCGATCGCCAAGGGCCAAGCGGACACGCGCGCCTACGCCAAGCGGCAGGAGACGTGGTTCCGCAATTCGATGCCGGGGTGGGAGTGGGTGGCGCCGGGTATTGCGCACAATGACATTCTGGATATAGATAACGGCGTGGTTTGACTCAACTTCGAGTGGGCTGATGGCAGGCGATGCGGCAGGCGGCGGGAGTTCTTGGGAGCCGTCACGGACGGGGACACGGACGATGACGTCGGGCAGGTCTCCGGACGGGCGCGAAGACGGCGGCGCGTTCGCGCCGAAGCGCTTCAAGATCATGTTTCCGAACGCGCAGGCATTCGACGCCGCAACGGCTATAGAGACACCAGGGACGACACTGGTTCGCAGCCGGAAGCGCGCAGTCTTGAGCGTCGACCTGGATCCGAGAGCGATCGAACGCGGCGCGGATCGGCGAATCGGCGCTTTGGTCGAGCGTTTCGGAGCTCGGATCGTCGAGGACTTCCGATACGACATGGAGCCGGTCGGACCATTCGGACACGAGCTCTTCGAGCCCGAGGACGAAAAATCCCCGTCGCTCGACAACGTCTTGGACCGAATCGGCGCTCGAGAGGCATGGCGTCACGGTCGCGGCAGCGGCGTGATCATCGCCGTCGTGGACACGGGCATCGACGGTACGCGTCCGGAGTTCTCCCCGAGCCGCCGTAGAGGTGCCTGGCAGACCGAGCAGGACGAACCCTGGACCGATTGGGACGGTCACGGGACGATGTGCGCCGCAATTGCCGCGGGTTCGCGCGCCGACGGCGGCCTGTTCGACGGGGTAGCCCCTGAAGCGATGATCGTCGCCTGCAAGACAAGTTTCTACGACGGCGAGTTGGCGGCCATATACGACTATCTGGCGGAGCTCGCGACATCGGGCGAGACAGTGATCGCGACGAACAGCTTCGGGTTCAACACAGGCACTATGCCGACCTTGCCGCCCGGTGAGGAGTTTACCCAATCCCTCGATGATGCGATAGCCGCCGGGGTGATCCCGTTCTTCAGTGCCGGCAACAACCATGCTCTCGCCGGAGGGCGCCCGGACGCCTGTTCACCAACCTCGATCTGGCTACACAAATCCTGGTCGAGCGTCATGAGTGTCGGCACCACTGATCTCGACGATCGTATGTGGTACTACTCGAGCCGCGGGCCGGGACAATTCTTCGGCGCCCCCGAAACGAACGCCAAGCCCGACGTGGTCGCTCCGACCCCGAAGCGAGGGCGTATCCTCTACGGCGATCGAGTGCAGACGCTCCGGGACGGATGGGGATCCAGTGGCGCATGCCCGCAGGCCGCTGGACTGGCCGCTCTGCTGCACAGCGCCTCTCGCAACTTATCGCGCGATCGGACGTTCGACCTCATCAGGCGCTCGGCGCGCGACCTGAGCCTGGCCTTCGAATGCCAGGGTCATGGTTCCATCGATTGCGCTGCTGCGATGAATGCGGTCTTGGCCTCGTCGAAAAGCGCGATAAGTTAAGGAGCTGTACATGCCTTTCGGCTGGAATGGCAAGCGATCGAGCGGAACGGCGGTCCCCATGGCGGAGCCTGTGGATACGAGATACAAGATAAAGGCGCAAACGCTAGACGATTTCGTCAAGGTGCGCGACTTCGTTCGCTCGCATGCGCGTGTTTACGTCACGAACGAACGGCGCCTATCGCTGTCGGTAGATCATCTCTCAGACGACGACAAGAGCACGGTCGAGCGCCTCGGCGCGGAAGTGCTACCGGAGCTCCGATACGATCTCGAACGATTGCCCTGATCTCCGCTCACTTTCCGTGTTGACCCGGCCCGCGGCTTCCCCTAACGTCTCGCGCACGAAACGCGACGAGATCCGCATCCCATGCGCAAGATCATTCTCGTAATTGGAGCGCCATCGACGGAGCGGGGCTGACCCCCGCACGATCCGGCGATGGCGCACGAGGGCCCCCTGCAGGGCCCTTTTTTATTGCGCGTTTTCGCCGGCTCCCCCGACACCGACACGAGCTTCGAGACCGACCCGACACCCACCGCGGCCCGATCGCGGGAACCAGACACCCAAGCAGACGAACCGAGGACGAGTGCAATGAGCGAGATGATGACCGGGGCCGAGATGGTCGTCCGCGCCCTCCAGGACCAGGGCGTCGAGCATATCTTCGGATATCCCGGCGGCGCGGTGCTGCCGATCTACGACGCGCTCTTCCATCAGGACACGATCGAGCACGTGCTCGTGCGCCACGAGCAGGGCGCCGTCCACGCGGCGGAGGGCTATGCCCGCTCCTCGGGCAAGGTCGGCGTCGTCCTCGTGACCTCGGGCCCCGGCGCCACGAACGCCGTGACCGGCCTCACCGACGCGCTGATGGATTCTGTCCCGCTCGTGTGCATCACCGGGCAGGTGCCCACGCATCTCATCGGCTCCGACGCGTTCCAGGAATGCGACACGGTCGGCATCACTCGCCATTGCACGAAGCACAACTACCTCGTGAAGGACATTGCGGACCTGCCGCGCATCCTGCACGAGGCGTTCTACGTCGCCGCCAACGGCCGCCCGGGCCCGGTCGTCATCGACCTGCCCAAGGACATCCAGTTCAAGTCGGGCCTCTACGCCCGGCCGCGCGACAACCAGCACAAGACCTACCGCCCGAAGGTGAAGGGCGACATGGACAAGATCCGCCAGGCCATCGAGCTGATGGCGGCGGCGAAGAAGCCCGTCTTCTACACCGGCGGCGGCATCATCAATGCCGGCCCGCACGCCTCCGAGCTGCTGCGCGAGCTGGTGCGGCTCACGGGCTTTCCCGTCACCTCGACGCTGATGGGGCTCGGCGCCTATCCGGCGTCCGACGAGCAGTTCCTCGGCATGCTGGGCATGCACGGCACCTACGAGGCGAACCTCGCCATGCACGGGTGCGACCTGCTCATCAATATCGGCGCGCGCTTCGACGACCGCATCACCGGGCGCCTCGACGCGTTCTCCCCGCATTCGCGCAAGATCCACGTCGACATCGACCCGTCCTCCATCAACAAGAACGTCAAGGTCGATCTCGGCATCATCGGCGATTGCGGCCACGTGCTCGAGGACATGGTGCGCCTGTGGCGCTCGATGTCGCCCACCGTCGACAAGGACGCGCTGAAGTCCTGGTGGGGCCAGATCGGCGAGTGGCGCGCGCGCAAGTGCCTCGCCTTCCGCAATTCCGACAGCGTGATCAAGCCGCAATTCGCCATCCAGCGCCTCTACGAGGCCTCGAAGCGCACCGGGCGCGACACGTTCGTCACGACCGAGGTCGGCCAGCACCAGATGTGGGCGGCGCAATATTTCGGCTTCGACGCACCCAACCGCTGGATGACTTCCGGCGGCCTCGGCACCATGGGCTACGGCCTGCCCGCGGCCATCGGCACGCAGCTCGCCCATCGCGACGGGCTCGTGATCGACATCGCCGGCGAGGCCTCGATCCTCATGAACATCCAGGAGATGTCCACCGCCGTGCAATATCGCCTGCCGGTGAAGATCTTCATCCTCAACAACGAGTACATGGGCATGGTGCGCCAGTGGCAGGAGCTGCTGCACGGCGGGCGCTACTCCCAGTCCTACTCGGAATCGCTGCCGGACTTCGTCAAGCTGGCCGAGGCCTACGGGGCCGTGGGCATGCGCTGCGACGACCCGGCGAAGCTCGACGGCGCCATCGAGGAGATGCTCGCGGTGGACCGCCCGGTCATCTTCGACTGCCTCGTCGACAAGGCCGAGAACTGCTTCCCGATGATCCCCTCGGGCAAGGCCCACAACGAGATGCTGCTCAACGACTATCTCGGCGAGACCGGCACCGACATCGGCTCCGTCATCGACGAGAAGGGCAAGATGCTGGTGTGACGGCGACTCGTCTCCCCTCTCCCGAATGGGAGAGGGGTCGGGGGTGAGGGTGAACGGCTGGAGGGCTCGCTGCGTCGTCGGCCAGCGCACCGACTACCTGGAAGACCAATAATTTGGTTGTGTTTTCGTGCGTTCCCGATCCAAGATCTCGACGGATCACGGGAGCAGGCGATGACCTCGGAGCAACGGCAATTCGCACGGCATCTGCGCAAGCATGGAACGAAGGCCGAGGACGTGCTGTGGCAAGCTCTCCGCGGCCGGCGGCTCGACGATCTGAAGTTCAGGCGGCAAGCGCCGGTGCTGACCTACACTGTCGGTTTTCTCTGTGCCGAGCGAAAGCTGGTCGTGGAGATCGATGGAAAGCAGCACGATTGGTATTCAGAATACGACCAGCACAGGACGCGGGAGATCGAGGCTCAAGGCCTTCTCGTGATCCGCGCAACGAACGCCGAGGTTCTCACCGACCTTGACGTCGTGCTGAACAGAGTCAGGGACGCAGCGAGTCCCTTTTCCCGGCTGGGAGAGTAGCGGGTGCGAGGGTGAGCGGCGGCCGGGCTCGCATGGCGCGAGACACCGCCTTCATCACGCTTCCCCTACTTTCCGATGCCGCACTCCCTCACCCCCGGCCCCTCTCCCATTCGGGAGAGGGGGGAAGGCCAGCGCCATGAAGCTCGTCATCGGCAACAAGCTCTATTCCTCCTGGTCGCTCCGGCCATGGATCCTGATGCGGCACTACGGCCTCGCCTTCGAGGAGGCGCTCGTGCCCCTCGATCGGCCGGACACGAAGGCGCGCATCCTCGCGCATTCGCCCGCGGGCAAGGTCCCCGTCCTGATCGACGGCGAGGCGACGGTATGGGAATCGCTCGCGATCCTCGACCATCTCGCCGATCGCCATCCGGACCTGCCGATCTGGCCGCGGGACGTGGCCGCGCGGGCCCATGCGCGCGCCATCGCGGCGGAGATGCATGCCGGCTTCCAGCGGCTTCGCGCCGCCCTGCCGATGAACCTCGGCAAGAGCTACGCGCACGTCGATCGCGGCGAGGGCGTCGCCGCCGACGTGGCGCGGGTCGTCGCGATCTGGCGCGACGCGCGCAGCCGCTTCGGCGCCGGCGGTCCCTACCTCTTCGGCGCGGATTTCGGCGCCGCGGACGCGATGTACGCCCCCGTCGTGACCCGGCTCGACACCTATTCCTGGCCCGTCGACCCGGACATCCGCGCCTATATGGACGCGGTCCTGGCACTGCCGGCTTTCGTGGAATGGCGCGAGGCCGCGCTCGAGGAGGAATGGGTGCTCGCCCACGACGAGGTGGACGAGGAGCCGATCGCGGTCTATCGCAGGCGCGGCGTGTAACGAGGGCGTGAGATGAAGACGCATTATCCCGATCAAACCATCGTAGAGGCCGTGAACCGGCACACGCTCGCGGTCATCGTCGACAACGAGCCCGGCGTGCTCGCGCGCATATCCGGCCTGTTCTCCGGGCGCGGCTACAATATCGAGAGCCTCACGGTGTCCGAGACGCAGCACGAGACGCACGTCTCGCGCATCACCATCGTGACGGCGGGCACGGCGGCCGTGATCGAGCAGATCAAGGCGCAGCTCGAGCGGCTCGTCCCGGTCCACCGAGTCGACGACCTCACCGTGCGCGGCGAGGCGCTGGAGCGCGAGCTGTGCCTCGTGAAGGTGGTGGGCGACGGCGAGCATCGGGTCGAGGCCTTGCGGCTCGCCTCCGCCTTCGGCGCGCGCACGCTCGACGCGACGCTCTCGTCCTTCGTGTTCGAGCTCACCGGCGCGTCCGAGGACATCGAGCGCTTCGTCAAGCTGATGGCGGGAGTGGGCCTCGTGGAGGTCGCGCGCACCGGCATCGCCGCCATGACCCGCGGCGCGGGCACGCTCGACGGCTGAGACGCCACGGCGGGCGCCCGTCGCCGCGCCCTCCCCGCTCGCTCGCGAAAATTCAGCCCATATAGGGCGGCTTGTCCCAGCCGCTCGGCGAAAGCGTGAAGATCTCGCAGCCGGTCTCCGTCACGCCCACCGTATGCTCGAACTGGGCGGAGAGCGAGCGGTCGCGGGTCACCGCGGTCCAGCCGTCGCCGAGCACCTTCACGTGCGGGCGCCCGAGATTGATCATCGGCTCGATCGTGAAGATCATTCCGGGCTCCAGCGGCACGTCGTAGGCCGGCTCCACGAAATGCAGGATGGTGGGCGCCTCGTGGAAGGCGCGCCCGACGCCGTGGCCGCAGAAGTCCCGCACGACCGAGCAGCGCTCGCCCTCGGCATAGGCCTGGATGGCGGCGCCGATGGCGTTCGTCGTCGCGCCGGGCTTCACCGCCGCGATGCCGCGCATCAGCGATTCCCAGGTGATCTCGCACAGCCGCTCGGCCTTGCGGGAGACCGGGCCGACATAGAACATCCGGCTCGAATCGCCGTGCCAGCCGTCGACGATGAGGGTGACGTCGATGTTGACGATGTCCCCTTCCCGCAGCGGCTTGTCGTTGGGGATGCCGTGGCAGACCACGTGGTTGATCGACGTGCAGATCGACTTCGGATAGCCGCGGTAGAACAGGGGCGCGGGATAGGCGCCATGGTCCATGGCAAACTCGAAGGCTATTCTGTCGAGCGCTTCCGTGGTCACGCCGGGCTTCACGTGCTCGACCATGAGATCGAGCGCCTTCGCCGTCAGCTGGCCGGCACGGCGCATGGCCTCGAAGCCTTCGGGGCCGTGGATCGGCGGCCGGCGGTGCCCGGTGCGGGTCTCGATCTGGTCGGTGCTGTCCAGCGTCATCGTGCTCTCGTTCGTGTCGTGCGAGACAATAATCGAGGAGCGCTCTCGCGCAAACCACCCCGCACGCGCCCCTCGCCTGCGCGCGCGGCAGCCCCCGCGTCCGGCCCGGCGCGACGGCCGCGCTTGCTCCGCGGCGGCGCGGATGGCAGGAAGGCCGCTCTTCCGGCGGCGCTCCGGAACACATACGAGGTCGAGACACGTGACGAACGAGCCCGCACCCTACGGCGCCCATTCTCCCGACGGCATGGTGCGCTGGCTGATCGAGCGCACGCGCGCCGCCGGCGACGGCTGGCTGTCGAAGCGCGTCTCCTTCCTGCTGCGCCGCCTCGCGGTCAAGCGCCTCGCCGGGCGCCCCGTGGACATCGAGACGCTCGGCGCCAAGTTCCGGCTCTACCCCTACAACAACGTCTGCGAGAAACGTATCCTGTTCACGCCGCAATATTTCGACGGGCTGGAGCGGGAGATCCTGGCGCGGCACATCGGGCCGGGCTTCACCTTCATCGACATCGGCGCCAATATCGGCGCCTACGCCCTCTTCGTCGCGGCCCGCGCGGGCAACGACGCGCGCATCCTGTGCGTCGAGCCGCAGCCCGACGTCTTCGACCGCCTCGTCTACAATGTCCGCCTCAACCCGTTCGCCACGGTCAAGGCGATCGACTGCGCCGTGGCGGACAAGGCGGGCGAGCTGACGCTCTTCCTCGAGCCGTCGAATTCCGGCGAGACGTCGATGAAGATCGTCGGCTCGGGCGGCGCCAGCGCCATCCGCGTGCCGGCGACGACGCTCCTCGACCTCGTGCGCCGCGAGGGCTTCACCAGGATCGACGCCGTGAAGCTCGACGTGGAGGGCGCGGAGGACGTGATCCTCGAGCCCTTCCTGCGCGAGGCGCCGCGCGACCTCTGGCCGCGCCTGATGATCGTCGAGGACGGCTCCGGCCGCTGGCAGGTGGATCTCGCCCGCATCGTCCAGGATGCCGGCTACCGCATCGTCGCGAAGACGAAGCTCAACTTCGTCTTCGAGCGCGACTGAGGCCGGCCGGCGTCTCTAACCGACCGCGTTGCTCGCGATCGTCAGGTGCGCCCACGCGTCGGCGCCCTCGCGGGCGAGGTCGCCGGTGGCGGTCTCGTCCCAGCGGTGGCCGAGGATCGCGGCGCGGCGGGCGCCGGTGATCAGGTTGGACGCGATCAGGACCGGGCCGACGCCCTCGACCACGCTCACCACGATGCCGACGCCGCACTCGCGCAGCACGTTGCCCGTCGCCGCCACGTTGCGCAGGTACGGCCCCCAGCCCAGGCGCAGGCCCTCGTCCGGCACGCCGTCGATCACGTTGCCCGAGATCGCCGCGTCCGCCTCCGCGAAGATGCCGTAGCTGCGCGCCTCCTGGCCGCCCTCGACCGCGGGGCGGCGAAAGAGGTTGCGCACGACGTTGCCGGTGATGGCCGCCATGCGCCCGCCCTCGTTCAGGTTCGTCGAGACGATGCCGTGCGCCGCCCCGTCGACGAGGTTCGACGCGATCACCGCGCCCTCGAAGCCGAACTCGGTGAAGAGCGCCACCTCGCCGCAATCCTGCGCGCGGTTCGAGACGATCTGGATGCCGTCGCCGCCGTTGTTGCGCACGGCCGAGAAGTCGCACGCGCTGATCACGTTGTCGGCGACGAGCACGCCGCCGGCGCGAAAGACGTTGATGCCGTTGCCGTTCTCGCCCGTCCCGCCCGAGGCGGCGCGGATGCGCGCGACGCGGTTGGCGATCACCTGCGCGCCGTCCGTGCCCTTCTGCGAGCGCCAGATCTGGATGCCGTTGTCGAGGCAGTCGGTGATTGTGTTCTCGGCCACCGCGAGACCGGTCGCGTCGAGCGAGAACAGGCCGACGCGCGCGCCCGCGACGACACAGCCGCGCACCCGCCCGCCGCTGCGCTCGAGCCGGATCGCCGGCCCCGGCGCGCCGGCGAAAGCGACGTCCTCGACGAGGAGATCGCCCACGTCCACGGCCGAGAGCAGCGGCGCGTCGCCGACGCCCGCTCCGAGCCCCTCGATCGTCATGCCCACGACCCGCGCCGCGCCGACGCCGGAGGCGGAGACCGCCGGTCCGCCGCTCGCCTGGCGCAGCCGCGCGCTGCGGGGCCCGACGAGAACGCCGCCGGCGGGCAGCCGCAGGCCCGTCACGGGGTAGTCGCCCGGCGCGAGCGCCAGCGGCCGCCCCGCGGCGGCTGCGGCATCGAGCGCCTGCTGCAGCGCGCCGGTGCGCTCCGAGCCGTCCCCGCGCACGCCGAAGCTCTCCGCGGAGATCGCCGCGGCGTATGCCGACCCGCCGGCCACGAGCGCGCTGCCGGCGAGCGCGGCGCCGAGGATCGTGCGGCGGTCCGGGCGAGGCGGCAAAGGCGGGGTCGAGGGGTCGAGCGGCGAGGCCATGGCTGATCTCCAGTCGGGAGACCCTCGCACGGCGGCGGTTGACGTGGGGTTTGCACGAGGCGAGACAGGGCGCGCGATCAAACCGCGCGAGGTCCGCTGCCCGTGTCCGCTCTCACGATCTTCGTCGGCGCCGGCCTCGGCGGCGTGCTGCGCTGGCTCGTCGGGCTCGCGGCGCTCAGGGCCTTCGGGCCGGGCTTTCCGTGGGGCACGCTGGCCGTGAACGTCGCGGGCTCGCTGGCCATGGGGCTCGTGGCGAGCCTCGTCGTCGCGCGGATGCCGTCGGAGACGTTGCGGCTCTTCCTGATGACGGGCCTGCTCGGCGGCTTCACCACGTTCTCGGCCTTCTCGCTGGACGCGGCCGCGCTCGTGGAACGCGGCCAGCTCGGGCCGGCGGCGTTCTACGTCCTCGCGTCGGTGGGGCTTTCGCTGGCGGCGATCGCGCTGGGGCTCGTCCTCGGGCGCGCGATCGCCGGCTGACGGCTCAGTTGCCGCCGGCGCTCACCGTGCTCTCGCTCCATTCCGCGAACGCCTCGTCGAGGATGCGATCGCCCGACGCACCCTTCTCGAAGGAGAGGATCGCGCGCTGGCCCGACGCGAGGCGTACCGGCAGGTCGATCCAGTTGCGGTCCGTCATCAGCACGGTGTTGCGCTCGATGTCCCGCGGAAGGCTCGAGAGGCCGATGAGGAACAGGTTGTCGCGCACGGGCACGGGAAGGCCGGCCACCGGCGCGCCGCGGATCGTCTCCTCGTCCTTCAGCTGGAGCAGGCCGATGTCGCGGATGCGGCGCGATTCCATGTCGCCGGTCTCGAAGGAGAGGTCGATCGTGTGCGAGGCCGGCAGCGTCGGATCGAGGTTGCGGCGAATGAGCATGACGAGCCGCAGGCGCGGATCGGGGATCTCCACCGTCACGCGCACGACCGGCTCGCCCTGCCCGCCGGGCTCGAGTGTCCAAACCGCGCGGCCCGCGGCGGCGCGCGGCTCGCCCTGCGGGTTGAGCGGATCCTCCTCGTAGAGCACCGCGCGCTGCGCCACTGCGATGGTGCCGTCGTCGGTGGTCGCGAGGGACGCCTGCGACGTCGTCTCTGGCGCGGCCGCCACGACGGGCGCCTCGCCGCCGACGCGATCGACGATCTTGCCGTCGTCCACCGGCGGCGGGGCCGTCTCGGAGCCCGGCGCTTCCGCCACGATCTCGACGGGCTCCTCGCTCAACGAGAGCGCGGTCGCGGCGATGGCGCCGATCACGGCGGCGACGATGCCGGCGATGATGGCGATGCGCGCGCGGCCCCCGCCCGAGCCGCCCTTGCCGTTGCGCGCGTCGATGCGCGGGCGCGCGCGGGTCTCCGGCGGAGGCGGCGGTGCCGCGGCGACGAAGCCGTCGTCCTCGTCGGCGCGCTCCTCCTCGGGCGGGGTCTCGCCGTAGGCGGGACGCCGGCGCGGCTCGGGGATGGTGAAGTTCTGCGCCTCGACGGGCGCCGCCTCGTCCACGGGCTGCGCCTCCGGCCAGGCCCGCGCGGCGGGCGGCGGGGCGGGCTCGGGATAGGGCTCGTCCGCGCCGTACGCGTCCTGCTCGCGATAGGGCTCCGGATACGGCTCGGGCTCCGGGTAGGCCGTGGACTCGGGATACGGCTCGGGCTCGGGATAGGCGTCGTACGCGCCCGGCGCCGGCTCTGCGTCGGGCTCCGGCGCGGGGGGCGCGTAATCGGCCTCCACCCGCGCGATGGCCGCGTCGAGCGCTTCGCCCTCGCGGTCGATGTCCTCGTCCGAGAGCGGCGGGTCGAGGGAGCGCAGCTGCGCCATCAGCGCCGAGCGCGCGCGATCGTAGACCGCGCTCCGCGTGGACGGAGACGGGTCGGGGAGCCCCTGCACGGCGCGGGCGATCAGCGGATAATAATCGGCCATCGGGCGAATGACTGTCCTGAAGGGGCGCGCGCCGTCAAGCCTCGAACGGGTTCGTCACCAGGATGGTGTCGTCGCGCTCGGGGCTCGTCGAGAGGAGCGCGACCGGCGCGCCGATCAGCTCCTCGATGAAGCGCACGTACTTGACCGCCTGGGCGGGAAGGTCCGCCCAGGAGCGCGCGCCGGCCGTGGAGCCCGACC
The DNA here is from genome assembly GCF_014645695.1 of Salinarimonas ramus. Lineage (GTDB taxonomy): Bacteria > Pseudomonadota > Alphaproteobacteria > Rhizobiales > Beijerinckiaceae > Salinarimonas > Salinarimonas ramus. The sequence goes on from NZ_BMMF01000002.1 coordinate 157,902, forward strand.
AGCCCTCGAATTCCTGGTAGATCGGCTCGATACGCGCCTGCGCGTCCTGCGCCGCAGGGAAATGGTCGATCGTGTCGCCATCAAGGCGGTAGCCCACGCAGACCTTGATCGTCTCGAAGCCGTCGAGCACGTCGAGCTTGGTCAGCGCGATGCCGTCGATGCCCGACGTGCGGACCGTTTGCCGCACCAGCATGGCGTCGAACCAGCCGCAGCGGCGCTTGCGGCCCGTCACGGTGCCGAACTCGCGCCCGCGCTCGCCGATGCGCTCGCCCACCTCGTCGAAGAGCTCGGTGGGGAACGGCCCCTCCCCCACGCGCGTCGTGTAGGCCTTGGCGATGCCGAGCACGTAGCCCACCGCGCTGGGGCCGAGGCCGGAGCCCGTCGCGGCCTGGCCGGCCACCGTGTTCGAGGAGGTCACGAACGGATAGGTGCCGTGGTCGACGTCGAGCAGCGCGCCCTGCGCGCCCTCGAACAGGATGCGCTTGCCGGCGCGGCGCTGCTCGTCGAGGAGCCGCCAGGTCGCGTCGATGTAGGGCAGCACCTTGGGCGCGATGCTCGACAATTCCTCGTAGATCGTCTCCACCGCGTATTCGGCGAGCCCGAAGCCGCGGCGCAGCGCGTTGTGATGTGTGAGCAGCCGCTCGATCTTGGGACGAAGCCGCTCGAGATCGGCGAGATCGTTCAACCGGATGGCGCGCCGGCCGGCCTTGTCCTCGTAGGCGGGGCCGATGCCGCGCTTGGTCGTGCCGATCTTGGTGCCCGGACCGCCCTCCTCGCGCAGCGCGTCGAGCTCGCGGTGGATGGAGAGGATCAGCGTCGCGTTGTCGGCGATGCGCAGGTTCTCGCGCGAGATGGCGACGCCCTGGCCCTGAAGCCGCTCGATCTCGGCCGCGAGCGCGTGCGGATCGACGACGACGCCGTTGCCGATGACCGACAGCGTGCCCTTGCGCACGACGCCCGACGGCAGCAGCGAGAGCTTGTAGACCGTCTCGCCGATGACGAGCGTGTGGCCGGCATTGTGCCCGCCCTGGAAGCGCACCACGACCTCCGCCTGGCTCGACAGCCAATCGACGATCTTGCCCTTGCCCTCGTCGCCCCACTGGGCGCCCACGACGACCACGTTCGACATCGCTCTCGCTCCCCGCTGCGGGGCCCCTCTCGACGCTCGCGGCCACGCTCCGCGGCGCGCAAACGAAAAGCCCCGGCGCAGAGGCCGGGGCGGGTATTTGGCTTGCGAGGTCTTGTGGGGGATTGCGCGGCGGGGGTCAAGGGGCGCCCCAGAGCCGATCCAGGTCGTCGTCGCTCCCCCGCTCGTGCTCGAGATGCGCTCCCGCACGCATCCTAAGCAGGTGACGGGTGCGGCAATTCGTCCACACAACCGACGAGCGCAAGCCTTCAAGCTTGGCGGATAGACGGCTTCGTCGAGCTTTCTCGAGAAATTGGCCGGCAAATCGATCTCTCGTCCTGAGCTCTTCCGCGAACGAAGCGCTTGTGTCGGTTCAAGCGATCATGTAGGCACCCTCGTGGATTGTGCGACTATGGAAAAGCACGCGAGGAACAGATGTCCTTTGATTGCATCGTGATCGGCGCCGGTCCTGCCGGCCTGTTTTTCGCGGATCGCTTCATGACCGCCGCACCTTTTGCGACGATCGCCGTCGTGGATGCGGGCGTGCCGGTGGGCAGGCGATCGTGCCCTCTCGTCGATTCGGGTTCGTGCTCGCAATGCCGGACGTGCCTCGCCGTTTATGGCGGTGGCGGAGCCGGCATGTATTCCGATGGAAAGCTTTCGGCCTACCCGGCGGGCAGCGGCCTTGCGGCGCACCTCGGTAGCGAGGAGCGAACGATCGCGCTCAACAGCGAAGTCCTCGAGACTATAACGGGCGCCGAGAGCGGCAGCATCAGAGCCACGCGCGCTCGCGACGCGAGCGGTTCGGAGCTGGCGCACAGCGCGCAGGCGGCCGATATCGACCTGAAGTCCTACGATGTCGCCCATCTCGGCAGCGAAGGAATTCAGGACTTCTGCATCCGCTACGAAGACGCGCTCGTGTCACGTGGGGTGGACTTCCGGTGGCGCCACCGCGCCATGGCCGTCGAGCGAAACGACGGCGGATTTCAGCTGCGGGTCGAGCATCCGAGCCAGGGCCTCAGCGTGCTCCAGGCGCGGCAGATCGTATTCGCCACGGGTAAAGCCTCGGGAACCGCGCTGCGATCCATGCTCGCGGCTCTCGGCGTGAGCAGTCGCTTCAACGCGATCGAGCTGGGCGTACGGGTGGAGGTGCCCCGCGACGCCGTCACGCCGATCAGCGCCTGCCACCTTGACGCGAAGATCAAGATGACGGGCGAGGACGGGTGCGAGATGCGCACGTTCTGCATGTGCGACGGCGGCTATCTCGTCAGCTGCTATTACGACGGCTTCGGCCAAGGGAAGCGGATCTGCACGATCAGCGGCTATTCGCTTCGCGATCACAAGTCGGATACCTCGAACTTCGGCCTGTTGGTGCGCAAACGCTTTCCCGCACATGTCGACCCCATCGCCATGCAGATCCCGATCATCCAGGCGATCAACTTGGCCTCGGGTCACGGCGGCACCGTGGTTCAGCGGCTGGAGGACTTTCTGGCTCGGCGCCCGACGAGCGAGGAGAGGCTCGCCACCAATTCCGTGCGCACGACGCTCGCCTCGTCGCGGCCCTTCGACCTGAACTGGCTGCTTCCCGGCTATGTCGTCGAGAACGTCCGAGCCGCGATCGAGCGCCTGGGAGCGTTGAGCCCGAAGATCGCGGAAGGCGACACGCTGCTGCACGCGCCGGTATGGGAGCTGGTCAACGACAAGCCTCAAGTGGACGATCATTTCGAGACGAACGTCCCCGGCGTCTACGTGATCGGCGATGCGACCGGCATCGCGCGCGGCATCGTTCAAGGGGCGTCGATCGGGATCGTGGCGGCCGAGCGCGCGGCGGCACGCGCCGTGAACGCGGGCGCGCACTACAGGAGCGCGGTTTCGTGAGCGTCGCGCAATTCGCCTTCTCCGCAGCGCTCTACCTCGCTGGCGTCGGCGCTGCAGGGCAGATCTCGAAGGTCGCGACGCTTCTCGACGCGCGCTTCCTCTCCGCCGGCTACAGCCTCTCCGAAGCGACGGGGTTGCTCACGACGATCAGCGTCGCTTCGGCGGTGCTGGGTCTCGCGGCCGGCACCGCGGCCGCGGCGTTCGGCATACGGCGTGCCTTCCTCGCATGTGCGTTCCTGTCCCTCGGAGCGGGCTGGGCGCTGTCGTTGCCGCTCGAGCCCGATGCCCTCCTCGCCGTCCGGGTCGTGGAAAGCGTCGGGCATCTGGGGCTGGTCACGACGGTGCCCGCGCTCATGCTCGCCTATCTGCCGGTGCATGTGCATGAGCGGGCGCTCGCTTTCTGGTCGACGTTCTTCGGCGCGGCCTTCGCCCTGAGCGCGCTGGGCTTCCTCCTGCTCGGCGCCGAGAACGCGCTCTTGCTGGAGCGACTGCACCTCGCCCTCTTCCTGCCTGGCGTGGCCGTCGTGATCGCATTCCCGCCGCCGGGCGAACCGTCGCGGATGCCGCGCTCGATCTCCGCAGCGCTCGCTCCGGTACGACGGATCGGTCCGGCGGCATGGTTGCTCGCGGCAATGTTCCTCGTCCATGCCGGCCTCTTCACGACGGTGCTGTCGATGGCTCCACGCATGATGAGCCTGGATCTCGCCGTCGCCGAGGAGCACGCGATACGAGCGGCGCCGCTCTTCCCGTTGGTCGCCCTTGCAAGCGCTGCCGCCGCGTCGCTGGCGGGCCCGCGCCTCGCGCGGCATCGGCTGGAGGCGGGACTATGCGCGATCCTGATCGGCTTCGTGGGAGCATACGTGGTCGCGACGAGCGCCGTGCCGCTCGCATTCTGCGTCGCCTTCGCAGGCCTCGGCATGGTGCAGGCACACATCTTCGGATCGGTCTCGCTGACGGCGTCCAGCGGAGAGGACATTTCCGTAGCCAACGGGCTGCTGGCCATGCTCGGCAATATCGGCAACATCGCCATCCCGTTCATGATCGCGCTTCTGTTCGACGCCACCGGTCAGCACTGGCTCGGGATCGCGGCCGCCGTATGCGGCGCTCTGGTCTGGCTCGTGTCGCGACGCTTCGAGGCCGAGCGGAGGCTCCGCCATGCGCTATAAGGTCGTGTCGCTGGATTTCGATCACACGTTGACGGATGGCGTGACCGCGATCGAGCACTACGCAGCCGCCGTGGGCCGGCTGGATCTCGTGCGCGTCGCCGAAGCGGAATTTCGGGCCGGAACGCTGACGACGCGCGAGTTCTCGGACCGCACGGCGCACATTTTCGCCGGAGCAGGGCGCGCGGATGTCGATGCCGTCGCCGGACGGATCGCCCTTCTTTCGGGCGTCGACGAGCTCGTTCGCGAGCTGACCTCGCGCGGCCTGGTGGTCGTCGTCAATTCCGTAGGGTACCGCGCGCTGCTGCACACGTTTCAGCGCCGCACCGGCTGCCGGGACGTGTCGGGCGTGGACCTCGTTCTCGACGGCGACACCTACACCGGCGCGGTCGAGCGCTACTTCGCCTTGGAGGACAAGATCGCGTTCGCCGCGAACGCGGCCGGAAGCATAGGGTGCAGCCTCGAAGAGGTCGTGGCTGTCGGCGACGGGCTATCGGATATGCAGCTCTTCGCGGCAGTGGGGCGCTCTATCGCGTTCAACGCCGATCCCGTGACCAAAGCCTCCGCAGACGTGAGCGTGGATGGTGGAGATGTTTCTCCGCTTCGCACGGCGTTGCTGGACGAGATCTTCGGAAAGGTGGAAGCATGACGCGCGAGACCAGCCGCACAATCGCCGAGTGGGCCACGACGGCATTCGGCCCCGCACGCGCGGAAGCGCTGGTCGCCCGAGCGGCGACCGAGATGGACGAGCTGCGGGAGAGCCTCTCGCAGGGCGATTTCGATTCTATCGCATCGGAAGCCGCGGACGTGGCGATCCTCCTCCACCGCATCGCGCACGACCATGGCCACGACCTCTCCGACGCGGTCGATGCGAAGATGGCCCGCAATCGTCTGCGTCGGTGGGAACCGAGCGGCGACGGGACGGGGCGGCACGTGGCGGAGCCGGCGGTCGCCGCAAGCGCCGCACCGGCTGTCAGCGGGGCGAAGTCCGCACCGGTCGAGACCGGCGAGGCCCGCCTGGGAGACGTGCTCTTCGACGCAAAGCGGATTTCGATACGCGTGCGCGAGCTCGCCGCAGCCATCGAGCGCGATCTCGAGGGCGACATCCTGATCGTCGGGGTGCTCAAGGGAGCAGGCTTCTTCACGAGCGATCTAGCGCGCGCGCTGCGCAATCCGGCACACCTCGCCTTCGTCGGCGTCTCGAGCTACGGCATGAACGGCTCAGCCCGCGGCGAGCCACGGCTGACCTCGGACGTGGACGTCCCAGTCGCCGGCCGAAAGATCCTCCTCGTCGAGGACCTCGTGGACACGGGTGGAACGCTCTCACGGCTCGTCGACACGTTCCGGCAGCGTGGGGCCGCCGATATCCGGACCGCCGTTCTGCTGGATCTGGTGCAGTCGCGCCCCAATCGACGCCTCACGCCCGATTACGTAGGCTTCGAGACGTCGGCGACGTGGGTCTCCGGCTACGGGATCGATTACAAGGAAAAGTACCGAAATCTCCCGGACATCCACGAGGTGGTCCTGCCGAGCAAGGCGTAAGCCGCAGGAATAACTCGGGCTTCCCACCCTGCGCGCCCTCGGCTACCGTCGGGCGGTCTCTCAGGAGCCTCCCATGCCCGCCCCCACCGATCGCCTCACCCGCTTCTCCGTCCCGCCGCTCGCGCAGAGCACGCGGCGCCTCGCCGATGTCGCCGCGGGGCGGGCGGCGGCGGATCTCGTGATCTGCGGGGCGCGGGTGCTCTCCACCTATACCGATCGCATCCTGCCCGAGCGCGAGCTGTGGATCGCGGGCGGGCGCGTGGCGGCGGTGAAGCCCAACGGCGCGCACAAGGCGCTCGCGGACGCGCCGGGCGAGGTCTACGACGCCAATGGCGGCATCCTCGCGCCGGGGCTCGTCGACCCGCACATCCACATCGAATCGTCGATGGTCACGGCCTGCGCCTATGCCGAGGCCGCGCTCCTCAACGGCACGACGACGATCTTCTGCGACAGCCACGAGATCGGCAACGTCATGGACGTGGCCGGCGTCGAGGCGATGCTGGAGGACGCGCGCCAGGCGCCGCTCTCGATCTTCCTCACCGTGCCCTCGACGGTGCCGGCGACCTCGCCGCAGCTCGAGACCGCCGGCGGGGACCTGACGGCGGAGAAGATCGGCGCGCTGTTCGATCGCTGGCCGGAGGCGGTGGCGCTCGGCGAGAAGATGGACTTCGTGCAGGTGGCGCAGGGAGACGCGCGCTCGCACGCGATCCTCGCCGCCGCGCTCTCGCGGGGCCGGCCGGTCTCCGGGCACATCTACGGGCGGGAGTTCGTGGCGGCCTACGCGGCGTCCGGCGTCACGGACACGCACGAGGCGATCGACCGCGACATCGCCGACGACCTGCTCGACGCGGGCGTCTGGATCTTCCTGCGCGGCGGCCCGCCCACGACGCCGTGGCATTCGCTGCCCGAAGCGATCAAGACCATCACGGAGCTCGGCGCCTCCAACAAGCGCGTGTGCGTGTGCACCGACGATCGCGACGCCGACGACCTCATGCTGTTCGGCATGGACTGGGTGACGCGCCAGGCCTGGAAGGCCGGCATGACCCGCGAGCAGGCCTGGGCCATGGGCTCGCTGCATCCCGCCACGCGCTTCCACCAGGACGGGGAGATCGGGGCGCTCGGCGGCGGGCGCCGCGCGGACGTCGTGCTGCTCAACGACGCGCTCGAGGTGCGCAACACCTGGTTCGGCGGCACGCTGGTCGTCGAGGACGCCAAGGTCACGCCCGTGCTGGACGCGGCCTTGTCGGATCGCTGGGTCTACCCGAAGGCGGCCTATGCCACCGTGAAGATCGCGGGCGACCCGCCCCTCGTCCCGGCGCCGCCGAGGACGCCCTGCGTGGCCAACACCCTGCGCACGGCGCTGCCCGGCATCGTCGTCCTGCACGAGCGCGTGGCGCTGAAATCCGGCGAGACCTGGGACGAGATCATCCGCGAGAGCGGCGAGGATCTCTGCTTCGTCGCCGTGATCGAGCGTCACGGGCTCTCGGGCGGCGGCGAGAGCCGGGTGGCGCACGGGCTCCTGAAGGATTTCGGCCTGAAATCCGGGGCCGTCGCCTCCTCCGTGGGCCACGATTCGCACAACGTCATCGTGGCCGGCACCAACGAGGCGGACATGCGCGTCGCGCTCGATACGCTACGCGAGGCGCAGGGCGGGGTGTGCGTCGTCGACGGGGGCGCCGTGAAGGCCTTCGTGGCGCTGCCCATCGCGGGGCTGCTCTCCGACAAGCGCGTGACGGAGGTCGCCGAGGAGACGCGGGTGCTCAAGGAGGTCTGGGCGCAGGCGGGCTGCACCATTCCCTACATGGGCTTCAACCTCATCCCGCTCTCGGTGATCCCGGAGATCCGCATCACGGACAAGGGCCTCGTCCTCGTGCCGCAGATGACCATCGTCGAGCCTTTCGAGGATGCGCGCGCGGCGGCCGAATAGGCCGCCCGTCGCAGGGCCGATACGGAAAAGAGAAAGGGCGGGCTCCGGAGAGCCCGCCCTTCTCGTATCGACAGACCGGTGCGTGGACCGGGTTGGGGACGCTCAAGCGTCGCCGAGCTCGATCGTGGCGGCCTCGCGGCCCTTCATGCCGTCGACCACGCCCATGCGGACGGGCTGGCCCTCGATCAGGTCCGGCAGGTTGGCGCGCATCAGCACCGAGCGGTGGATGAACACGTCCTTGCCGCCGTCCTCGGCCACGATGAAGCCGAAGCCCTTGGTCGGGTTGTACCACTTGACCGTGCCGGCGAGCTCGGTCGTCGGGCCCGTGTGGCGCGGTGCGCCGCCGCCGGCGCCGAAGCCGGGACGCGGCGGGCGACGAGCGCCCGGACCGCCGGGGCCGGCGCCGAAGCCGCCGCCGCCCATGCGGGGAGCCGGCGCCTCGGCCGTGGAGGTGTCCACCGAGATCACTTCCGTGACCTGGGGGCCCTTCTGGCCTTGCGCCGTGCGCACCTCGAGCCGGGTGCCCGGCTGAAGGTCGCTGTAGCCGGCGGCCTCGACCGCGCGGATGTGCAGGAAGGCGTCGCCGGAGCCGTCCGCGACCTCGACGAAGCCGAAGCCCTTCTCGGAGTTGAACCACTTCACGACGGCGTCGACGGCCGGCCCGCCGACGGGGCGCGGCGCCATAGGAGCGCCGCCGCCGAAGGAGCCGCGTTCCGCGCGCGGCTCGAAGAAGTCAGCGCGACGCTGACCAAAATCATCATCGAACCCACGACGGCCCGAATCGCGGAACTCTCGACCTCGACCCATGTATTCTCTCGCTCTCGCGCTCTTGCAGCTGACGGTGAACGCCCACACACACGTGCTTCGGGACACGAGCTGATCACGACGAGGCGCATCGAGCCGGCCCAGAAACAAGCACCCCTTCAGACCGGTCTCTTGGCTCTTCTGGCGTATCGCATAGAATTGCTTGTAAAGCGGTCATCGAGGCGGTTTTTCTCCGCCTTCGCATGCGAGAGTGCCCAAAAACCCTGAGCTTGTAAAGACACCGCCACGCAAAAAGGGCCGCTCCGCCGCGATTTCCGGGCGGGCGGAGGCGTTCGACGTGCAACGATAACAAACGTCGCGAGCCGCGTCTCGGCTCGAACCGGGTCTAAACCGCGCAGGCAGGCTCGATCCACAGCGTAGATATGCACATCTGCGACGCGTCGTGCCCCGCTCGGCGCCTCGTGCCGACGGGCGGCGCCCCGTGTGCCGATCGTGCTGCGCCGCGCATCAGCGCTCCGGGGGAATGTCCGGCTTGCCGCCCGAGGCGGAGCCGCCGCGCGGGCGCATCAGAGTCTCGCCGATCTCGCCCGAGCGCCGCGCCTCCGCGGGCGTCGGACGATCGCCGAGGCCTGGCGTGTCGAGCCCCGTCTGCGTGGTCGAGCCGGTGAAGAGCGGCATCGCGTCGATCACGGTGTCGGAGCGCGGCAGGTCGGGCGTCGTCGGCGTGCCGGTCTCGGCGGAGCGTCCGTCCGCGGCCGGCGGATCGTCGGCGAGCGCAGCCGGGGTCAGCACAGGCGCGGTGAGCAGGAGCGCGGCGAGGGCCGCGAGCGGGGGGCGGGTCATCGAGCGTCTCATGGGATGCGAACGCGGGCCGCGCGGCGACGTTCCGGAACGGCCCGTCCGCGCCGGGCGTTCGCCCCGCGTGATCACCGCTCGATTTGCAGGAGCCATTTCATGTCGAACACCGACGACGCGACCCGCGCGACCGCCCTCCCCCTCGCCCCGCGCCTGCGCATCCGCCATGCGGTGCTGGCCGCCTTCACGCTCGCTTGCTTCGCCGCCGCGCCTGGCGCGAAGGCGCAGCCGCAGCCCGGCGAGCCGACGGCGCAGGGCCCTCTCGCCGATCCCGCCCAGGCGGTGGCGGTGGAGATCGCCATGCGCGTCGAGGGCGGCTCCCTCGTCTGCAATCCCGATCTCGCTCGCCTGCCGGCGAACGAGGAGCTGACGCTGCAACTCGTCAACGGCACGGATGCGGTCGGCGTCTTCGCCGCGCCCGACTTCGTCGCCGCGAGCACGGTGGCGAGCCTCGTCGACGTCGAGGAGGACCGCGACGCCGGCGCCTTCGCCGTGCCCGCCGGGGTGACGGGACAGATCGTCCTCACCTCGCCCTCCGACCCGGGCGAGTACGCCTTCGCCTGCGCGCCCGCGGGCGAGGCGGCGAGCGCGCAGGGCATCCTCGTGGTGGAAGAGTGACGCGCCGGGCGCTCAGGCGCCCGTGACCGCCTCGAGCCCGGCGGCGCCGATGCCCGCCACGGCGGCGACCTCGTCGTTGTCGGACGTGTCTCCCGAGATGCCGACGGCGCCCACGAGCGCGCCGTCCGCACCCTTCACCAGCACCCCGCCGGGCACCGGCACGAAGGGCCCGCCGACGACGCCGCCGAGGGCGCCGATGAAGTGCGGGCGCTCGAGCGCCATGCCGTTGATGGTGCGCGAGGGCACGCCGAGCGCCAGCGCCGCGTTGGCCTTGCCCATGGCGATCTCGCCGCGCTTGAGCGAGGTGCCGTCCTCCGCCTCGAACGCCTTGAGCGCGCCGCGCGCGTCGTAGACCGCCACCGCGAGCGGCTTGAAGCCGTGCTCGCGTGCGCTCGCGAGCGCTGCCTCGACGATGGTGCGGGCCTGGGTGCGGGTCATGTCGGCCATCTCGTGTCCCTCCTCTCGGATCGGTCGTCTGGTTCGGCGCCGTCATACGCGATGCGGCGCGGCGCGCGAAGCGGGGCTCGCGGCAAAGGTCCTTCGCCCCGCACCAGGAACCGCGCAGGCGTCCCCGCCCGCCTTGCCGCCGCCACCCTGCCCTGGTAAGCCTCTCGCCCACGTCCCCGACATCACACGCGACAGGATTTCCCGGCCGTGGCTCGACAGTTCATCTATCACATGCGCGGTCTCTCGAAGACCTATTCCGGCGGCAAGAAGGTTCTGGACAATGTCCACCTGTCCTTCTACCCGGACGCGAAGATCGGCGTCCTCGGCCCCAACGGCGCCGGCAAGTCGACGCTCCTCAAGATCATGGCCGGCTTCGACAAGGAGTGGAACGGCGAGGCGTGGGTCGCCGACGGCGCCAAGGTCGGCTACCTGCCCCAGGAGCCGCAGCTCGACCCGGCCAAGACCGTGCGCCAGAACGTCGAGGAAGGCGTCGCCGCCCAGAAGGCGATCCTCGAGCGCTACAACGAGCTCGCCATGAATTATTCCGAGGAGACCGCCGACGAGATGACGGCGCTCCAGGACGAGATCGAGGCGAAGGGCCTGTGGGATCTCGACAGCAAGGTCGACCAGGCGATGGACGCCCTGCGCTGCCCGCCCGACGATGCCGACGTCGGCGCGCTGTCGGGCGGCGAGCGCCGCCGCGTGGCTCTGTGCAAGCTGCTGCTGGACCAGCCCGACCTGCTCCTCCTCGACGAGCCGACGAACCATCTCGACGCCGAGACCGTCTCGTGGCTCGAAGGGCATCTGCGCACCTATCCGGGCGCGATCCTCATCGTCACCCACGATCGCTACTTCCTCGACAACGTCACGGGCTGGATCCTCGAGCTCGACCGCGGCCGCGGCATCCCCTACGAGGGCAACTACACCTCCTGGCTCGAGCAGAAGCAGAAGCGGCTCATGCAGGAATCGCGCGAGGACGAGGCGCGCCAGCGCACGATCGAGCGCGAGCGCGAGTGGGTCTCCGCCTCGCAGAAGGCCCGCCAGACCAAGTCCAAGGCCCGTATCGCCCGCTACGAGGAGCTCGTCGCGAAGTCTCAGGAGAAGGGTCCCGCGAGCGCGCAGATCATCATCCCGATCGCCGAGCGCCTGGGCCAGAACGTCATCGACGCCGAGGGCCTCACCAAGGGCTACGGCGATCGCCTGCTGATCGACGACCTCTCCTTCAAGCTGCCTCCCGGCGGCATCGTCGGCGTGATCGGGCCCAACGGCGCGGGCAAGACCACGCTGTTTCGCATGATCACCGGCCAGGAGACGCCCGACGGCGGCACCATCGCGGTCGGCGAGACGGTGAAGCTCGGCTATGTCGACCAGTCGCGTGACACGCTCGACGCCAACAAGACCGTCTGGGAGGAGATCTCGGGCGGCAACGACATCATCTATCTCGGCAAGCGCGAGATGAATTCCCGCGCCTATTGCGCCGCCTTCAACTTCAAGGGCGGCGACCAGCAGAAGAAGGTCGGCGTCCTCTCCGGCGGCGAGCGCAACCGCGTGCACCTCGCCAAGATCCTGAAGTCGGGCGCCAACGTGCTGCTGCTCGACGAGCCGACGAACGACCTCGACGTCGACACGCTGCGCGCGCTGGAAGACGCGCTCGAGGATTATGCCGGCTGCGCCGTCATCATCAGCCACGATCGCTGGTTCCTCGACCGCATCGCCACCCACATCCTCTCCTTCGAGGGCGAGAGCCACGTCGAGTGGTTCGAGGGCAACTTCCAGGACTACGAGGAAGACAAGAAGCGCCGGCTCGGGATCGACAGCACGATCCCGCACCGGATCAAGTACAAGAAGTTCTCGCGCTGAGGCGGCGAAGGGGCGGATCGGAGCGAGGCGAATGCCTCACCAGTCGATCCGTCCCTCGCACCCCTCGCTCTGCCATTGCGAGCGCAGCCGCTCCGTCGCCTGCCGCGCGCTGGCGATTCCCTGCTGCAGCTCGCTGATACGCGACCGAACGGAGCGGAGCGAGCCGTCGACGGACGCACGCTCGCTGCTCACGCCGTCGCGATCACGCTTTTCAGCCTCGAGCTCCATCAAGAGTGTCGCACGCCGCTGACCGTCGGCGTTCCACAGCTGGCTTTCGAGCTGCGAAATACGCGTCTCGTGCGCATTCAGCTGGTTCGTGAGCTCGCTATGCCGCGACGTCAGCTGGCTGCGCCGCGACTCCGCACTCTCCAGCTCCCGACTGCGCTCGTTCAGCTTGCTCTCCGCGTCCCGATAGCTCCACTTCAGATCGTTGCAGCTCATGATGACCTCCCGTTCGAGCGGGTCGGCTCAGTCCCAGTAGCCGAGCACCGATTGCCGCCAGAGGCGGAATTGCTTCTCGCGGCTGCCTCGCTGGACCTCCAGCGTGCGTTCGTTGATCGCGCGGATGGCCGCGTTGGTCTCGCGTCGGATGCGCAGCATCGCGGCCGCGGGGTCCTCCTCGGGGCGGGAGGGCGCCGTGCCGGCTCCGCGCATCCGAGCGATCGTCGCATTGGTCTCCTGGAGGATGCGTTGGCGCTCCTCGGCGGACTTCCGGCGCTGCTCGGCAGCCCAGCCGGGGCGCTTCCCGAAATCTGCGAAGCTCATCGTGCGTGCTCCCGCTCATGGGATCGATCGCGATGCCGCAACGTCGAGAGGGCGTCACCCTGGATGGCGGCTCATGACCTCGGACTGTATGAACTAATTACCAACATACAACGCATAATTCGAAATAGCAAAGAATGATTCGTCTGCACTTCCGAAAGCAGGTGACCGCCGCCGATCCGGCGCTATGCTCCCGCCCGATCGAATCGGGGAGCAGGCGATGGACCGGACCATCCTCATCACCGGCGTGGGCCGCGGCATCGGGCGCGGGCTCGCGGAAGCGTATCTGCGAGCCGGCGCGACAGTCGTCGGCACGATGCGGGACGCGACGCGGGCGCCCGCAACGTTCGCCGACGCGCTGGGCTCCGGCCGGCTCCTCCTCGTCGAGGCCGACGCGCGCGACGCAGACAGCCTCGCCGCCGCCGCGGAGACGATCCGCACGCGGGCGGTGGACGTCCTCATCGCCTGCGCCGGCATCATGGGCGAGCGCACGGCCGACACGCTCGGCTCCGCGCCGTCCGCATACTGGGAAGTCTTCGACGTCAACGTCATGGGCGTCCTGCGGACGGTGCAGGCCTTCCAACCCGCGCTGACCCGCGCAGTCGCCGCCCGCGGCGAGGCGAAGGTGCTCGTGATCTCGAGCCAGATGGGCGCGGGGACGAACCCGAAGTCGAATGCGATGCCCTACCGCGTCTCCAAGGCGGCCGTGAACACGCTCGCGCGCGGCCTCGCCACCGACCTCGCGCCGCAGCGCATCCATCTCGCCAGCTGTCATCCCGGCTGGGTGCGCACCGACATGGGCGGCACCGGCGCCGACATCGACGTGGACGAGAGCGTCGCGGGGCTCATGGCTCTCGTCGATGGCCTGGACGCCGCCAAAGCCGGCGGGTTTTGGAACTACGACGGGACGCGGCTGGCGTTCTGAGGACGGCTGCACCACCGGCCACGCTCACACCTCCATCACCCCTTCCACATGCTCCGGCCAAGCGCCGCGCCCGATATAGACCGCGTCCACCCGGAACGACCAGCCCTCGTCCGCCCAGCGGTTGCGGGCGCGCCAGGCGCGGATCGCGCGCCCGAGGCGGCGGCGCTTCTCGGGAGTGACGGCGACGCGGGCGTCGTCGATTGCGGCGCGCGCCTTCACCTCCACGAAGAGGACGACGCGGCCGCGCCGTACGACGAGGTCGATCTCGCCGCCGCGCACCCGCCAGCGCCGCGCCACCGGTCGCCAGCCCTTCAGCATGAGCGCGAAGAGCGCGCGCCATTCGGCGAGCGCGCCGTGCGCGAGCGCCCGGCGGCGCTTCTGCCGGCGCAGATGGAGGTCGTGGTCCATGCGGGAGGTGCCTCCACTCGCGAAGGCGCGTGAGCCAGTCGACGGATGCGAGCGACAAACCCGCTTCTTTGTCAAGCTTCGACCGGTCTGCCCTCGGGAACTCGATCGCCCCCCTGGCCATGGCGACATACGCGCCATACCTCTAGGGCACGGCATGCAGCCGACAGAGGACCCGATGATCCGCTTTCAGCTCAACGGGCGCGAGGCCGCGCTCGACGTCGATCCCGACATGCCGCTGCTGTGGGCGCTGCGCGACCATGCCGGGCTCACCGGCACGAAGTTCGGCTGCGGCATCGCCCAGTGCGGCGCCTGCACGGTCCATCTCGACGGCGCGCCGATCCGCTCGTGCGTCACCCCGCTCTCGGCCGTGGACGGTGCCTCGATCACCACGATCGAGGGTGTCGAGGGGCCGGTCGCCGAGGCGGTGAAGGCGGCCTGGCGCGATCTCGACGTCGTTCAGTGCGGCTATTGCCAGTCCGGCCAGATCATGTCGGCCATCGGCCTCCTGACGCAGACGTCCGCCCCCACCGACGCGGACGTCGTCGCTGCCATGGACGGCAATCTCTGCCGCTGCGGCACGTATCAGCGTATCCGCGCGGCGATCGCCGACGCGTCGACGCGGCTCGGCTGAGGAAGGCGCGACCATGCTGTTTTCCCCCGCCTCCCCCCTTCCCGCTTCACCGGCGCTCACGCGCCGGGGCGTCCTCGCCGGCGGCCTGACGCTCGGCCTCGCCCTCGCCCTCGGCGGTAAGCGCGCCCGCGCCGCCGGCCCCGTCGGCACGTTCGATCCGCCGGCCACGCCCAACGCCTTCGTGACGATCGCGCCCGACGACAGCGTCACGGTCACCGTGAAGCACCTCGACATGGGCCAGGGCGTCTCCACGGGCCTTCCCACCTTCGTCGCCGACGAGCTCGACGCCGATTGGTCGCAGATGCGCTTCGCCTTCGCGCCCGCGGACGCCGCGACCTACGCCAACCTCGCCTGGGGCCCGGTGCAGGGCACCGGCGGCTCGACGGCGACCGCGAATTCCTGGATGCAGCTGCGCAAGGCCGGCGCCGCCATGCGGGCCATGCTCGTCTCCGCGGCAGCGGCCGAATGGGGCGTGCCGGAGAGCGAGATCACCGTCGCGCGCGGGCGCATCCGTCACGAGGCGTCCGGCCGAGAGGCCGGCTTCGGCGCCTTCGCGCAGGCCGCCGCGGCCCTCCCGGTGCCCGCCGAGCCGCGGCTGAAGGCGCCCGCGCAGTGGATCTACATCGGCAAGGAGGGCGTGCCGCGCCTCGACACGCCGAGCAAGACGGACGGTAGCGCCACCTATTCCCTCGACGTGCGCGTGCCCGGCATGCTCACCGCGGTCGTCGCGCATCCGCCGCTCTTCGGCGCCCGGGTCGCGCGCGTCGATGCCGAGGCCGCGCGCGCGGTTCCCGGCGTGGAGGACGTGGTGGAGATCCCCACCGGCGTCGCCGTCGTCGCGCGCGACACCTGGTCGGCCATGAAGGGGCGCGACGCCCTCGTCGTCGAGTGGGACGACGCCCGCGCCGAGACGCGCTCGACCCAGGCGCTCGTCGCGGACGCCCGCGCCGTCTTCGAGCGGCCGGGCACCACCGCCTTCGCGAGCGGAGACGCAGCCGGCGCCCTCGCCGGCGCGGCGCGCACGATCGAGGTGGAGCACGTCTTCCCCTATCTGGCGCACGCGACGATGGAGCCGATGAACGGCACCATCGCCCGGCGCGAGGACGGCGGCTACGAGGCCTGGGGCGCGTTCCAGATCCAGACCATCGACCAGGCGAGCGTCGCCGCCATCATGGGCACGACGCCCGATCGGGTGCGGCTGAACACGCTCTTCGCCGGCGGCTCCTTCGGCCGCCGCGCCGTGCCGGGCGCGGACTGGATCTCGGAGGCCGCCCACATCCTGAAGGCGACGGGCGAGCGCGCGCCGATCCACCTCGTCTGGACGCGCGAGGACGACATGCGCGCGGGGCATTACCGCCCGCTCGTCGTGCATCGCGTCCGCGCCGGCCTCGACGATGCGGGCCGCATCGTCGGCTGGGAGCATCGCATCGCCGGCAAGTCCATCATGAAGGGCACGCCCTTCGAGGCGCTCATAATGGCCGACGGCGTCGACGCGACGAGCGTCGAGGGCGCGCGCGCCATGCCGTATGCGATCGGCGCGCGGCGGCTGACCGTGCACGACACCCGCGAGCTCGTCCCCGTGCTCTGGTGGCGCTCCGTGGGTCATACCCACACCGCCCACGCCATCGAGACGCTGATCGACGAGCTCGCCCACGCCGCCGGGCGGGACCCCGTCGACTACCGCCTCTCGCTGCTCGAGGAGGGCTCGCGCGAGGCGGCGGTGCTGCGCCGGGCGGCCGAGGAAGCCGGCTGGTCCGGCCCCGGCGAGGGGAACGGCCGCGGTCGCGGCGTCTCGGTTCACACGTCCTTCGGGACGGCGGTCGCCATGGTGGCGGACGTCGTCGTCGAGGGCGAGGAGATCCGCGTGCCGCGCATCGTCTGCGCAGTGGAATGCGGCGTGCCGGTCAACCCGGACGTGATCCGCGCCCAGGTCGAGGGCTCGGTCGGCTTCGCGCTGGCGACCGTGCTGCGCGAGCAGGTGACGCTCGCCGACGGCGCCGTGGTCGAGACCAATCTCGACACCTACCGTCCCACGCGCTTCTCCGAGATGCCGCGGGTCGAGGTGCACATCCTGCCCTCCGAGAACCCGCCTTCCGGCATCGGCGAGCCGGCGGTGCCGACGCTCGCGCCGGCCATCGCCAACGCCGTCTTCGCCGCGACCGGCGAGCGCCTGCGCTCGCTGCCGCTCGACCTCTCGGCAGGGCGAGGCGCCTGACGGGTCGGGCAAGTAAGCGGTCGAGGACCGGGAACCCGGCGCCGCGCGGGACGTTTGTTGCGCAGTCCCGAGTAGACTCTCTTCAGGGTGACCTCCAAGGAAGAGCTCTTCCAGCCCGGCCTCGCGCCGGGCTCTTTTTTTGGCGCGCCGAGCGCGAAAACACCCGATCCCGTCGGGGGCACGAGCGCGGGGCGGGCTCTTGCTCACGCTCCCCGAACGCGCGACATCTCTTCTCACGCATTCCATGGATCCTCGACCGAGAAGACGAAACGCCCATGCCCTCTCCCCATCTCGACGCCGTCCTCGCCCGCATCGACGCCGATCTCGACGCCTCGCTCGATCGGCTCTTTTCGTGGCTGCGCATTCCCTCGATCTCGACCGACCCGGCCTATGCCGAGCATTGCGCGGCGGCGGCGCGGTTCATCGCGGAGGATCTCGCCTCGCTCGGCGTGTCGGCGCAGGTGCGCGACGTCCCGGGCGCGCATCCGGCGGTCGTCGGCCGCGTCGACGGGCCGGCCGGGACGCCGCACGCGCTGTTCTACGGGCATTACGACGTCCAGCCCGTCGACCCGCTCGACCTGTGGGAGAGCCCGCCCTTCGAGCCCGTGCGCAAGACGCTGCCCGACGGTCGCGAGGCGATCGTCGCGCGCGGCGCCTGCGACGACAAGGGCCAGGTGATGACCTTCGTCGAGGCCTGCCGCGCCTGGAAGGCCGTCACCGGCTCGCTGCCCATCGGCCTCACGTTCCTGGTCGAGGGCGAAGAGGAGAACGGCTCGAAGGGCCTGCCCGCGTTCGTCGCCTCCATTCGCGACGAGCTCGCCGCCGACCTCGCGCTCGTGTGCGACACGACGCAATGGGACCCGCGCACCCCGGCCGTCACCGCGACGCTGCGCGGGCTCGCCTATGTCGAGGTGTTCGTGCGCGCCGCCGATCGCGACCTGCATTCGGGCCTCTTCGGCGGGGCGGCGGCGAACCCGATCCACATCCTCTCGCGCATCGTCGCCGATCTCCACGACGAGACCGGCCGCATCACGCTGGAGGGCTTCTACGACGGCGTCTCCGAGCCGCCGCCGGAGGTGCGCGCCCGCTGGGAGGCGCTCGGGCTCACGAGCGAGCAGCTGCTCGGGCCCATCGGCCTGAAGGAGCCCGTGGGCGAGCGCGACCGGATGATCATCGAGATGGTCCAGTCGCGCCCCACCTGCGACGTCAACGGCATCGTCGGCGGCTATATCGGCCAGGGCACGAAGACCGTGATCCCGGCCGAGGCGTCCGCCAAGGTCTCGTTCCGCCTCGTCGGCGACCAGGACCCGGATGCGGTCTGCGCCGCGATGGAGAAGCACGTGGCGGCGCGGGTGCCGGGGGACTGCACCTTCGAGATCGTGCGCCACAAGGGCTCGCGCGCCATCGCCCTGCCCTACGACATGCCCGCGCTGGCCAAGGCCGAGGCGGCGCTCGCGGCGGAATGGCCGAGCGCGCCGGTCGTCATCGGCTCCGGCGGCTCGATCCCCGTCGTCGGCGACTTCAAGCGCACGCTCGGCCTCGATTCGCTGCTCGTCGGCTTCGGGCTGGACGACGACCGGGTGCATTCGCCCAACGAGAAGTACGACCTCACGAGCTTCCACAAGGGCATCCGCTCCTGGGCGCGGATCCTGGCCGAGCTCGCCGAGGGCTGAGGGAGACGGGCGCGCTCACGTCTCCGGCGTGGGCCAGCCCGCCTGGCGGCAGGCTTCGCCGAGCAGTATCGCCGCGGAGACCGCGACGTTGAGCGAGCGGAAGCCAGGGCGCATGGGAATGACGACCCGCGCGTCCGCCGCCGCGTGCACACTCTCCGGCACGCCGGCCGATTCGCGCCCGACGAGGATCGCGTCCTCCCCCGTGAAGGCGAAGTCCGTGTAGCGGGTCTCGCCGGCCGTCGTCGCCAGGACGAGGCGGATGGAACGGGCGCGCCGCCATTCCTCGAAGGTGCTCCAGGAGCGGTGGCGGACGATCTCGACGCGGTCGAGGTAGTCCATGCCCGCGCGGCGGAAGTTGCGGTCGGACACGTCGAAGCCCGCCGGCTCGACGATGTCCACCGCGACGCCGAGGCAGGCGGCGAGGCGCACCATGGTGCCGGTGTTCTGCGGGATGTCGGGTTGGTAGAGGACGAGGCGCATGCCCCCTTCTCGTCGATCCGGCGCGCGCGGGCAATCGGACGCCGCAGGATACGGGCGTGGAAGGCGAGCCCGGCATCGACGGTGGCGAAGGTGCCCTTCATCGGCGGGTCTCCTTCCGCCGCGGCCGCCAGGCGGCCGGCGGGCCGCCTGGAACAACGTGCCCGTCGATATCGGACGGTCGCACCCGCGAACACGCTCAGCGGGCGATACGCAGGCCCACCAGCGCCACGTCGGCGACGTAGTCCGCACCCGCACTCGTCGAGTCGAGGCGCTCGTGCGTGTAGCGCCCGGTGACGGCGAGGCTGCGGTTGAGCCGCCATTCCAGGCCCGCGCTCGCCGTGATCAGCTCCTCGGTGAGCCCCGCGCCGTCGTAATCCGTCTGGGCGAAGGTCAGCGCCGCGTCGAGGATCAGGTTGCGGCGGGCGGCATGCGCGATGGCGAGGCTCGCGCGCTGCGTGCGCGCCGTGCGGGCGTCGGCGACGTTGGTGTCGGCGAGCGCGCTCTCGCCGGCGAGCGTGACGGTGGTGAGCGGCGTCGGCGTCCAGACGAGGCGCGCCTGCGCCACCGCGCCGTCGACGGTGCCGCGGGCGTCGTCGTCGTAGTCGCGCGTCTGCCAGCCGGCGGAGACCTCGCCGACGACGAGGCGCGTGAGGCCGATCTGCGTCCCCACGCGCCCGGTGAGGCCAACAGAATCGCGCGCGGTGCCCAACTCGTCGTAGCGCCGCTCGTCGATCTCGGCCTCCACGAAGGGCACGAGGCGCGGCGAAAGCTCGTAGCCGAGCCGCAGGGCGGCGGCGGTCTGCGTGAGATCGTCGCCCGAGCGGTCGATCGTGGTGCCGTCCACGCGCGTCGCGTCGGCGTTGATCGTGCGCGCGATGCCGCCGCGCAGCCCCACCGCGAGCAGGCCGAGACGCGTGTCGAAGGCGGCGTTCGCGGCGAGTGTCGAGGTCTGCGGGCCGTCGCGCAGGTCTCCGGGCAGCTCGGGCGAGCCGACGCGCTCCGTCGCCGTCGCCGCGGTGCCCGTCAGCGTCAGCGCGCTCTCGCGGCCGATGTCGATGCGCAGAGCGAGGCTCGCGTCTCCCGAAACCCGCGGCTCGGGATCGCCGCCACGATAGGCGTCGATCTGGCCCCGCGCCGCGCCGGTGAGCGCGTGGCGCGACCAGCCGCTCTCGAGGCTCAGCGCGCCCTCCGTGCGCGAGAGCGCGCGCGCCTCGGCGCCGGTCTCCACGCGGTTCGGGTTGCTGTCCCAGCCGAGCGACTGCGTCAGCGAGGGGCGAAGTGTGAAGGCGCCGACGCGGATGCCGAGCGGCGCGTAGGGGTCGCTCGCATCGATCGCCGCGGTCGGCGTCGCCGCCGGGGCGGGCGGCGGCGGGGCGAGGCGCGTCACCGGCACCTGCACCTCGGCGCGCACGGGCGCGAACACGGCTTCGTCCCGTGCCGGGCGCAGGACGGGGGGCTCGTCCTCGACGAAGAGCACCTCCTGCGCACGCACGTCGGGCGTCCACCACGTCAGCGCGGCCGCAGCGCATGTCGCGGCGAGCGTGGAGGCGCGGAGACGGGCGGCGACGCGAGACACGGGATGGCGAGGCTCCGGAAGCGGGCAGCGGGCCCGCGGCTCATGGTTTCCGGAGTATGAACGCGCCTGGTTAAGGAGGCGTTGAGGCGCGCCTCACGCCCGCTGCGTCATGCGCCGGATGCCGAAGGCCGCGCTCGACCAGACGAGCGCGGCGATGGTGCGTACCGGCAGGAGCGAGGGATGCTCGCCGCCCACCGGCGCGATCCAGGGCAGGCCCACGGCCGTGATCGCCCACGCCGCCAGCACCGCCGCCATGAGCGCGGCGATGACGGCGACGACGAGCTTGCCCGCCTGGTCCGCCTTCCAGCCGAGATAGCCGGCGACGGCGATCAGGATCGGATCGAAGGCGGCCATGAGCCAGATTGCGGTGGCGACGGACGGGGTTTCCACGGGTGCGGCTCCGGGCGGGCTGAGTTCGGACGTGACGCGGTCCTAGCAGCCCACGCCGGCCGTGGCCATCATCCCAGCCGTCGCAGGACGAGACGGCCGAGCAGCGCGAGGACGACGGCGAGCCCCGCCGCGGCGATGTCGTCCAGCATCACCCCGAACGCGCCGGGGATGCTCTCGGCGAGGCTCACCGGCCAGGGCTTGAGGCGGTCGATCGCCACGTAGGCGACGAGCACCGCCGCCGCGATCGAGGGGCGCTTCGGGCGCAGCACGAACAGGACGAGGGCGGCGCCCGCGACCTCGTCGACCACGATGCGGCCGTCGTCGACGAGACCGGTCGCGGCGCTCCAGGCGGCGCTGGCCCACAGGCCCATCGCGAAGAGCGCCGCGCCGATCGCGGCGCGCGTCCACGGCGCGAGGCGCTGCGCCCACCAGAGGAAGGGCGCCGTCATGCCGACGGCGAGCGCCACGCGCGCCGTGCCGGCATGGCCGAGCCACAGCACGGTGGCGATCGCCTCGGCGATCGTCGCCTGGAGCGTTCCGCCCAGGGCCTCAGCTCCACCAGGGCTGCGGATAGGTGACGCGCCCGGCGGCCTCCTCGATGACGCGCCCGGTGGCGAACAGCGTCTCCTCGTCGAAGGCGCGGCCGATGAGCTGCAGGCCGAGGGGCAAGCCCTGCGCGTCGAAGCCGGCGGGCACCGAGATGCCCGGCAGGCCGGCCATGTTCACCGTCACTGTGAAGATATCGTTGAGGTACATCTCCACGGGGTCGCCCGAGCCCTTCTCGCCGATGCCGAAGGCGGCGGACGGCGTCGCGGGGGTGAGGATCGCGTCGACGCCGGCGGAATAGGCCTCCTCGAAGTCGCGCTTGATGAGCGTGCGGATCTTCTGGGCGCGCAGGTAATAGGCGTCGTAATAGCCCGCCGAGAGCACGTAGGTGCCGATCATCACGCGGCGCTTGACCTCGCGGCCGAAGCCCTCGGCGCGGGTCTTCTCGTACATGTCGACGATGTCCCGGCCGGGCACGCGCAGGCCGTAGCGCACGCCGTCGTAGCGCGCGAGGTTGGAGGAGGCCTCGGCCGGCGCGACGATGTAGTAGGCCGGCAGCGCATATTTCGTGTGCGGGAGCGAGATCTCGACCATCTCGGCGCCGGCGGCCTTCAGCCAGTCCTGGCCCTGCTGCCAGAGGCTCTCGATCTCGGCCGGCATGCCGTCGACGCGGTATTCCTTGGGGATGCCGATCTTGAGCCCCTTCACCCCGCGCGAGACCGCGGCGCGGTAGTCCGGCACGGGGATGTCGGCGCAGGTCGTGTCCTTGGCGTCGGGGCCCGACATGGCCTGGAGCATCATCGCCGCGTCCTCGACGGTCTTGGCGATGGGGCCGGCCTGATCGAGCGAGGAGGCGAAGGCGACGATGCCCCAGCGCGAGCAGCGCCCATAGGTCGGCTTGATGCCCACCGTGCCGGTGAAGGCCGCGGGCTGGCGGATCGAGCCGCCGGTATCCGTCGCCGTCGCGGCGAGCGCGATGCGCGCGGAGACCGCCGCCGCCGAGCCGCCGGACGAGCCGCCGGGGACGAGCTTCGCGTCCGAGCCGTCGCGGCGCCAGGGCGAGACCACCGGCCCGAAGGCGCTCGTCTCGTTGGAGGAGCCCATGGCGAACTCGTCGCAATTGATCTTGCCGAGCATCACGGCGCCCGCCCGCCAGAGATTGGCGGTGACGGTCGATTCGTAGCGCGGCGCGAACTCGCCGAGGATCTTCGAGCAGGCGGTGGAGCGCACGCCCTCGGTGCAGAACAGGTCCTTCACGCCGATGGGCAGGCCCTCGAGCGGCCCGCCCTCGCCCTTTGCGAGGCGCGCGTCGGAGGCGTCCGCCATGGCGAGCGCCTTCTCGGGCGTCTCGAGCACGTAGGCATTGAGCGCGCGCGCCTCGCCCATGGCGTCGAGATGGGCCTGCGTCAGCTCGCGGGCGGTAAACGACTTCGTCTCCAGCCCGGCGCGGGCCTCGGCGAGGGTGAGGTCGGTGAGATCGGTCACGGGCGTGCTCTCGGATGCGGCGGCGACGACGGAGGCGGCGGCTGAACGGTTTACTCGACGACCTTGGGAACCATGAAGAAATCGTCCTCGGTCGCGGGCGCGTTGGCGACGATGTCCGCCGCCTTGTCGCCGTCGGTGACGCCGTCCTCGCGGGTCTTGATGCGCATGGGCGTCACCGACGTCATCGGCTCGACGCCCTCCACGTTCACCTCGGAGAGCTGCTCGACGAAGGCGAGGATCGCGTTCAGCTCGCCTTGGAGATGCGGAACGTCGTCCTCGGTCACGGCGATGCGGGCCAGGCGCGCGATGCGCCTCACGGTGTCGGTGTCGACGGACATGTCGTGTGTTCCAAGCCGGCTGGAGGTCGGGTCGAGCGGGCTATATCATCGCGGCGACGAAAGGGGCAACCATGGCCGCAGGCGAGCCCGTGATCATCGGGGAATGGGAGGCGGCGCCGCAGGCGGACGGCGTCGCGACGATCCTGCCCGACGGCTGCATCGATCTCGTCCTCGTCGCGCGGCCGGGCGCGCCGCTCGCGGCCCACGCCTCCGCCCTCATGGCGGGCCCGACGCCGGTCGCGATCCGGGCCGGCGAGCGCCTCCACGGCCTGCGGCTCGCGCCCGGCTGGCGCATCGACACCGCCGCGCTCGCCGCGATCCTGGCCCGCGCCGACGACGATCCCGCCGCCATCCGCGCGCGGCTGCCGGACTGGGCGATCGCGCCCGGACGCCTCGAGGACGCCCTCGCCTGCCTCCGCGAGGCGCGCGACGTCTCCGCCGCGGCCGCGTGCGCCGGCGTACGCCTTCGGACGCTGCAGCGCCTCGTCCTCGCGGAGACCGGCCGCACGCCGGATTTCTGGCGCCGTCTCGCCCGCGCCCGCCGTGCCGGACGCGCGCTCGCCGAAGGGCAGACGCCGACGAACGCGGCCTACGGCAACGACTTCGCCGACCAGCCTCACCTGACGCGCGAGCTCGTCCGCTTCTTCGGCACCACCCCCGCCCGCCTCGCCCGCGACGAACGGCTGGCCGAGCAGGTGCGCGCGACGGGTTATGGGTGAGCGGTGGGGCGGTGGCCGGCCAAGATCACGGAGCGCTCCTGTGAGGTGGTCGACTCAAGCCACCTCGTGAGCGTTAGCAAACTGCTCTTCCGAAATCCAGACGCGCATACGCCCCGATACTGATTCCCGCGGAAGCTCTATGAGAACGAGGCCCTCGCGCCGGGTGACGAGCGGACCGACGTCGAGCGTCTCGCCGTGGATGAGGCTCGTGTCGACGATGACCTCCTCGGTGCCGTCTCGCGTGACGATTCGAACGACGGCTTCGGACGGTCCAGGCCCTTTCATAAGTTGCTCGCACTTCAACAGCATCGCCCTCGCTCCTCGCTGCGGTCTTTCGATTCGGTGGAACGCTCGCATCACGACCTTCACCCCGACGATGATCGCGCCGACGTGGCCGAGACTTGTAAGACGAACGAATCTCGGGTTGCGACTCTAGTTCCGGCGTCGTCCGCGCGAAAGCCCGTTGCGCTGCCTCGCACACAGGTCACTCAGGGCTGAGCCGGCACCGGCGAGCAGATCTCCACCAGGTACCCGTCCGGGTCCTTCACGTAGGAGGTCACCTGCCCCCATTCCTCGCGGCGGGGCGGCTGGCTCGCTGTGGCGCCGGCCTCGACGGCGCGGGCGTAGGCCGCGTCGACGTCGGTCGTCTCGAAGGCGATCTCGAAGGTGGGGCGTGCCGGGTCCGGCGCGGCCGGGTCCTTGCCGAGCGAGCGCATGAGGCTGCGCGAGGAGAAGGAGAGCGTCGTCTCGCCGGTGGCGAGCTCGCCGTAATCGCCGGACGGGTGGAGCATGCCGCGGGTAAGCCCGAAGGCGCGCTCGTAGAAGGCGAGCGTCTCGGCGACGTTCTCGACGTAGAGGATGGTGTACTTGAGCTTCATGAGGGTCGCTCCCTGTGCTGCGGATGCCCGACCCTGCCTCGCCGGGCGCCCGCCGTCTTGAAGGATCGCGACAGGCGGCTCAGCGATCGAGCGCGGCGATGGCGTGGCCCTTCTCGGGGAGCGGGACCGGCGCCTCGATCACGTCCCGCTCCGGCGGCGGCAGGACCTGATCGCCCAGCACGTGCACGGAGAGGACGATGAGGATCGCGGTGAGGATCACGATGCGCACGCGCTCGTCCGCCGCCGCCTCGCGCAGGCGCTGCGCCCAGACGGGCGGCTCGTCGTCGGGCGCGAATTCGTAGCCGCCCGTCACGGCGGGAACGACGGGCGCGAGCCGAATCGGCGGGCGCGGACGCGGGCCGACGAGATCGCGCGCCGAGATCACCGCGGCTCCGGCGCGCCGACGCGCGACGAGGCTGTCCGGTGAGAGATCGAGCACCGGCCGCACGACGTCCGTCGCCGGCACCGCGCGGCGCGGCTCGACGGGTTCGTTCTCGCGGGTGATGCCGATCGGATCGTCCGGCACGGGTGCCTCGTCGCGTGGTTAAGGATCTCTTAACGCGCGACCCTGCCAGAGTCGTTCGCGGCCCGGAAGCGCGGGCCGGGAACATGGTTAACGGGCGTTCACTCTCCGATCCGGACGGGCATGCCCTTGTGGGGCACGATCACCTGTATGTCGCTGCCCTGCATCTGCGCGACGAAGGCGTCCGCGGTCTGGTCGATGATGGGGAAGGATCCGTAATGGCACGGGATCGCCGCCTTGGCCTTGGGGAAATAGCGCTTCATGGCGAGCGCCGCGCTCTTCGCGCCCATCGTGAAGCGGTCGCCCACGGGCACCATCACGACGTCGGGCTCGTGGAGCTCGGCGATGAGCGCCATGTCGGAGAAGATGTCGGTGTCGCCCATATGGTAGACGACGGGCTCGCCCGGCGCCTTGACGATCAAGCCGGCGGCGCTGCCGAGCGGGAAGGTCACGCCCTGCTCGACCAGGCCGGCGGAATGGTCGGCGCGCACCATGCTGACCTCGAAGCCGCCGACGTCCACCGTGCCGCCGATGTTCATCGGGCTGAAATTCGCCAGCCCTTGCGTGGCGAGATACATGCACAGATCGTAGTTGGTGACGACCGTCGCGCCGCTCTCCTCGGCGATGGCGAGGGTGTCGCCGACATGATCGCCGTGCGCATGGGTGACGAGCACGTGCGTCACGCCCGCGGACGCCTGCGCGACGTCGCCCTCGAAGCCGGGATTGCCGGTCAGGAACGGGTCGATGAGGACGACGGCGTCCTCGAACTCGAGCCGGAAGGCGGAATGTCCGAACCAGATGATCTTCATGAGTCGCGCTCCCTCGTCGTTTGTCCTAGAACGCGCGGGCCCGGCGGATGCTCCGCCCCGCGAGCCCGGACGACCAGGATGATTCGCGACCGCGACGATAGCGCCCGTCCCGGCCCGCCGCCATGCGGGGGCCGCCGATGAGCGCGGAGCTCGAGACGCTGTCCGCGACGCTCCCCGCCCGCGGGCGCCTGATGGGCGTCGATCTGGGCACCAAGACGATCGGCCTCGCGCTGTCGGACCCCGCCCGCCGCATCGCGAGCCCGCTCGAGACCATCCGGCGCGTCAAGTTCGGGCCCGACGCCGCGCGGATGGTCGAGATCGTCCGGCGCGAGGAGGTCGTGGCCATCGTCATGGGCCTGCCGCTCAACATGGACGGCTCGTCCGGCCCGCGCGTGCAGGCGACGCGCGCCTTCATGCGCAACCTCGCCCCCCTCGTCCCCTGCCCCATCGTGCCCTGGGACGAGCGGCTCTCCACCGTCGCCGTCACGCGCATGCTGATCGAGGCGGACGCCTCGCGCGCCCGGCGCGGCGAGGTCGTCGACAAGGTCGCCGCAGCCTACATCCTGCAGGGCGCCCTCGATCGCCTGGAGGCGATCGCGGCCCGCATGGAGGGCGACGACGGGTACGAGACCGACGACGCTTAGGCGCCGGGCGCAGCCGCCGCGAGGGTCTCCTCGACGAAGGCGTCCAACGCGTCCCAGTCGGTATATTCGCGGTCGGCGCCCGCCTGCACGTGCTCGCCCCGGCGATAGGCGACGTAGCGCA
This sequence comes from Salinarimonas ramus, assembly GCF_014645695.1. Lineage (GTDB taxonomy): Bacteria > Pseudomonadota > Alphaproteobacteria > Rhizobiales > Beijerinckiaceae > Salinarimonas > Salinarimonas ramus. The sequence continues at coordinate 185,206 of NZ_BMMF01000002.1, forward strand.
TGGCCCAGCTCTTCAGGAAATCGTAGCGCGTGAAGCGGAAAGCGCCGGCGGCGTGGTGCAGGCGTGGCGCCCGCCACCCGGTCTCGTGCCGGAAGCCCTCGACGCAGCGCGCGAGCCCGGCCCAGTCCTCCGGATCGTCGCCCGCGGCCGAGAGCGAGACCGAGACGAAGGCGCTGGCGCTCGCGTTCAAGGCCGCCGCGTGCCGGCGCGCATAGTCGACGAGCGGCGCCTGGTAGCGCCCGACATGGACCGAGCCGGCGAGGATCGCGAGGTCGAAGGCCGCCGGGTCGTCTCCCGGTCCGGCCGCACTGGCGTCGAGCAGCGTCGCCTCGTGCCCGAGATCGCCCACGCGAGCCGCGATCCGCTCCGCGATCTTGCGCGTCTGCCCCTCCGTCGTGCCGTAGACGACGAGAACTCGCATGGCCTCACCTCCCGCCCCTGTCGATCCGCATCCTCCGTTTCGCGGAGAATTAGGAGCGGAGTCCTCCACCTTCCCATCCGGGAGAGCACGAAGGCCGCGCGCTGTTTCAGGCGTTGAACCGCGTGTTTCAACGCGCTAGGCGTGGAGCATGCGCACCTCGCCCGTCACCGACCTGATCCGCGCGCGCTACGACGCGCTGCCCCCGCAGCTGAAGGCGGCCGCACGGTTCGTCCTGGAGAACCCGCGGGAGGTGGCGCTCCTCTCCACGCGGGAGCAGGCGGCGCGCGCGGGCGTGTCGCCGGCGGCGCTGACGCGGCTCGCGCAGCGGCTCGATCTCGACGGCTACGACGCGCTGCGCCGCATTCATGCCGAGGCGCTGCGAGAGCCGACCTCCGACGGCTTCGCCGGCCGCGCGGAGGCGCTCGTCGCGGATCGCGAGAGCGCGGACGATGCGCGCTTCGTCGCGGGCTTCGTCGGGGCCATGGGCGAGGACCTGGCCTCGCTCGCGGAGCCGGGCTCGGCGGAGGCGCTGGCGCAAGCGGCGGACGCGATCGTGCGGGCGCGCAGCCTGCGCTGCTACGGCCTGCGCTCGAGCTTCGCCGTCGCCTATGCCGCGTCCTACGTGATGGGCATCGTCGGCGTGCGCACCGAGCTCGTCGATTCGCCCGGCGGCACCGGGCTCGATCGGCTGCGCGACCTCTCGCGGGAAGACGCGCTCCTCGCCGTCTCGGTTCGCCCCTACGCGCGCCCGGTGCGCCAGGCGCTGGCCTTTGCGCGGGAGCGCGGCGCGACGACGATCGCCGTGACCGACGATCCCGTCTCGCCCGTGGCGCGCCTCGCGGACATCGTCGTGCGCGTGCGAATCGAGACGCCCTCCTTCTTCCACGCGATGACGCCCGCCTTCTCGGCGGTGGAGTGCCTCGCGGCGCTGGTGGCGCGCCGGATGGGGGCCGCCGCCCCCGAGGCCGCCGGCCGCGCGGACGCGCATCTCGCGGCCTTCGGCGTGTACGAGCCGCCCGAGCGCGGCTGACGCGTCCCACGTGCCGAAGGGTCGCGGCGCTCCGACGGATCGCGGTAACGACCCGTTAACCGCTCCGGCCCTTTTTCGAGGGAGCGGGCGCGAATGCCACGCCGTTCAAGCGCGGTTCAGCCGCCGCGGGCGAGCGTCCCGGCATTGTTCCGCGTTGTGAAGGGTCCGTACATGGCCACCGCCCAGACCACGATCTCCGTCGCCGCCGAGGCCCCGCGCCGGGGTCGGGCCGGCGCGCTCACGCGCGCGCTCGGCCTGGCGCTCGCGCCGATGCTGCTGTTCCTGTCGATTCCCGTGGGTCTCGCCGGCGGCTTCGTGCTGGCCTGGTGCCTTCTCGTAGCGAGCCTCGTCCTCGTGACCCTCGACGCCGCCCTCTTCGGCCGCGCGCGCTGAGAGCGCCGCTCACGCGAGCGCGCGGCGCAGCACGAAGGCGAGCGCCAGCGCCTCGAACACCATGCCCGCCGAGAGCGCGATCGCGGCGCCCACGGGCCCGTGCAGGGGCGCGAGCCAGAAGGCGAGGAGCGTCGCGACGAACGCCGTCGCGACGTAGACGAGGGCGCATTCGCGCTCCTTGCCGATCATGTTCAGCACCCTCTCCGCGGGCCCCACGGCTGCGAGGATCACGGCGCCCGCGGCGACGATCGCCATGGCGGGCCAGGCGGCGACGAAGGCCTCGCCGAAGAGCCCCAGCACGAACGGCCCCAGCGCCACCAGCGCCGCGGCGAAGGCGACGGAGGGCACGAAGGTCGCGAGGCAGGCCCGCACCACCATGCGCCGCAAGGCCGCGCGGTCACCCGCGACGTGGAGCGCGCTCACCCGGTGCGCCACCGCGTTCGACACGGCGTAGGCGACGAACTGGACGAGCGCGAGGCTCTTCACCGCGGCGAAGTAGATGCCGACCTCCTCGGCCGGGCGCGTCAGGGACAGCGCGATCACGTCGACGCTCGTCGCGACGAGCGCGCCGATGTCCCCCACGACGATGGGCGAGACGACGAGGCCCCAGGAGCGCAGGTGATAGCGCCGCTCGCCCGCGGGCACGACGGCACGGATGCGCGGGGCGACGATCGCCGTCTGAACGAGGAGCGCGACGAGCGCCGCCACGAGCATTGCGAGGATCACGACGCTCGCGTCGAGGCCCACCCCGAGCCCCGCCGCGCCGAGCACCAAGCCCAGCGCGAGGACGGGGCGCAGCAGAAAATTGGGGCCGAGCGCCACGACGGGCCAGTCGAACGCCTTGGCGATGCCCTCCTGCGCGAGAAGCACGGCGACGAAGGGCAGCATGACGAAGGCTAGCGAGAGCACCGGGTCCGCGTTCCAGGTCATCGCCGAGCCGATCGCACCGATCACGCAGCCTAGCAGCAAGGGCGCGAGGCGGGCCGCGCGCATGAAGCCGCGCAACGAGGCGAGATCGCCCTCCACCCGGTAATGCGCGACGAAGCGCTGCGCCGCGGTGTCGAGGCCGAGCACCGCGATCGCGACGACGACGCCGAGCACGGTGATCGCGGCCGCCACCTCGCCGTAGGCCTCCTCGCCGACGAGGCGGGCGAGGACGATCTGCGTGAGGAAGGCGAGCGCTGCGGCGCTCACGCGGATGGCGAAGGCCCACAGCGCGAAGCCGCCGCCCGCGGCCGCGATCCTCCGGCCCGCGCCGATCGCGTTCGCAGAGAACCGTCCGAGGATGCCGACCGCGCCCGTCATGGGCGCGGTCGTAGAGGATCCGCGTTCAGATCCGGTTACCGGGCGGTGCCGACGCGCCGCGCCCACGCCTGGAGGACGGCGTCGAAGGCCTCCGGTTCCTCCAGCATCGGCGTGTGGCCGCTGCCCTCCAGCACGCGCACCTCGAGATCGCGCGCGTGGCCGCGATACGGCTCCCAGGTCTCCGGCGGCGCCACCGCGTAGTCGTGCGCGCCCAGCACGAGGAGGATCGGCGCCGGGATCGCCCGAAGATGCGCCGCGGTGTCGATCGCCGCGAAGGCCTCGCCCCAGAGCGCGTCGACGACGCGCATGTCGGTGCGCACGCCCTCCCAGAGCGGCGCGGCGTCGAAGCCGGGATCGGCCCACATCCGCGCCCGCAGCGCGAGGCACAGGGCGACGAAGCGCCTGTCCGGATCGCGGGCGATGGCGTCCGCGAGGCCCGCCATGTCGGCCTCGAAGCGCGCCTTGCGGGCCGGCGCCACCAGCTCCGCCCAGCGCCGCTCCGCCATCGCCATGTGCGCGGGCGCGTGCGACGGCCCCGCGGCGACGAGGACGACGCCGGAGATTCGCTCCGGGTGCCGCGCCGCGTAGGCCAGCGCCATGTAGGCGTGGCCGGAATGGCCGAGAATCATCGCCCGCTCGACGCCGATCTCGGCGCGCATGGCCTCGATGTCGGCGACGATCCTGTCGAGATCGACGGGCTCCTCCGCCGCGCCCTCCGAGAGGGGCGCGAAGCCGCGATGGTCGAGGAAGACGAGGCGGTGGCGCCGCCGCAGAGCGGGCGAGAGGACGCGCGGATAGTAGAGCGCGCTTCCGGGAACGAGAATCGGCGGCCCCTCGCCCTCGATGGTCCAGGCGAGGCGACGGGCGCCGACGGCGAGAACGCCGCTGCGCCCGTCCGGCGCGCGGGTGTCGTTGGTCATGCTCATGATGGAACGTGCTCCTGCACGGGAAGACGGACCCGATCGCGGTCGCGACCGAGCCTGCGCGCGGGTGCCGTCCTCGGGAGGGCACCCGGTATCGTCCTCTCCCGTCGCTAGAACACGCGCGGCATGGCGGCCTCCGGAGCAGGCGTCGCCGGACGCCTCGCTGCATGTCGTCTGTACAACGGGCGCGGGGCGGCTGCGAGTCTCGCTCCTGCAACACCCGCGCGCGGCGCGGCCGCACGCGATGGACAGGCCGGGCGCGCGGCGCTAGGAGCGGAAGACCCGTCCCTCGCTCCGATCTCGCCAGGCCGCCGCCATGTCCCACGCCGAATCCGCGCATCCGGGGCAGACGCCCCCGCACGAGCCCCAACACGAGCCCGCCTCCGCCATCCTCGCCCGGGTGGGCGAGACGGCGCCGGGCGAGCGCATCCCGCTCGGCGACCTCGTCGACGCGCTGGGAGAGCGCACCTTCGGGCTCGTGATGCTGGTCCTCGCCCTGCCCTGCGCGATCCCCTTCCTCTACGGGGTGCCGCAGATCGTCTCCGTGCCGATGGTGTTCGTCGCGGCGCAGCTCGTCATCGGCAGGCGGGCTTTGTGGCTGCCGCAGGGCCTCCGCGCGCGAGCGTTCGCCAAGGCGGACTACATGGCCATGATCGACCGTGCACGGCCATGGCTCGTGCGTTTCGAGCATCTCTCGCGCCCTCGGCTCGGCTTCCTGGCGAGCGGCGCCGCGGAGCGCGTCGTCGGGCTCGCCATGCTCGTCGCGTCGCTGTCCATCGCCGTGCCCCTGCCGCTGACGAACACGGTGCCGGGCATCGGCGTCGCCATCATCGCGGTGGGCCTCATCGAGCGCGACGGCCTTCTCGTGCTCGGCGGCGCGCTCGTTGCGCTCGTGTGGATCGGCTTCCTCGTCTTCGCCGGCGCGACGGTGATCGACGTCGTCCTCGGCCTCTTCGCCTGACGGAAGGCCGGCTCGGGGATCGTCCGCGGGCGAATGCACGATCTTTCGCCGTCTCGCGAATATGGGGGCTTGCATCGCCGGGGCGAGGCCGATATATCGCCTCTCACCGACGGGCGGACGCCGCCCGAGCCATGGTATTCCGGCGTGGCGCAGCGGTAGCGCAGCGGACTGTTAATCCGTTGGTCGTAGGTTCGAATCCTACCGCCGGAGCCATCCTCCTCGAAAATCGAACAATATTCCAAGCGCCTGCGTCTCGTCGCCGCGCGTGAGACCCGGTTCATTCCCGCACCGAAGCTTCGTATGTAGGGACGGTGAGTGTCCGACTACGGAGGATCGACGTGCCGGGACCCGCGCTCGTCTGGTTTCGCGAGGATCTGCGCGTCGGCGACAATCCGGCGCTGACGCACGCCGTCGAGACCGGCGCGCCGGTCCTGTGCCTCTATCTCTTCGACGAGGAGAGCCCCGAGGTGCGCCCGCTCGGCGGCGCCTCGCGCTGGTTCCTGCACGGCTCGCTGACCGTTCTCGCCGAGCGCCTCGCGGCGATCGGGGGCGAGCTCCTCGTCATGCGCGGCGCAGCCCGCACGGTGATTCCCCGCGTGGTCGAAGCGTCGGGCGCATCGCACGTCCTCTGGAATCGCCGATACGGCGCCGAGCGCGAGATCGACGCCGAGATCAAGGCGCGGCTCAAGGAGGCCGGCGTCGAGGCCCGCAGCTGCAAGGCGCGGCTCCTCTACGAGCCCGGCGAGGTGACCACGAAGACCGGCGGGCTCTACAAGGTCTTCACGCCCTATCGCAACGCCACCCTCGCCTACGATCCGCCCCCGCCGCCCCTCCCGGCGCCGGAGCGGATCGAGAAGGGCTCGTGGCCGGCCGCGATCCGTGCCGAGGCCATCGCCATCGCCGATCTCGATCTCGAGCCGACGAAGCCGGACTGGGCCGCAGGCCTGCGCGAGACCTGGACCCGCGGCGAGGCGGGGGCGCAGGCCCGTCTCGCGTCCTTCCTCGACGGGCCGCTCTCCGGCTATGCCGGCTCGCGCAACCGCCCGGACCTCGAGACGACCTCGATGCTCTCGGCCCATCTGCGCTTCGGCGACGTCTCGCCGCGGCAGATCGTCCACGCCGCGCTGCACGCGCGCGACGCCGGGCGCATCCCGGCGGAAGACTACGACATGCTGCGCTCGGAGCTCGGCTGGCGGGACTTCTCCCACCAGCTGCTCTTCGCCCAACCCGACATCGCGCGCACCAACATGATGCGCAGCTACGACGCGTTCCCCTGGCGACAGGACGAGGCCGCGCTCGCCGCCTGGCAGCGCGGGCGCACGGGCTATCCCTTCGTCGATGCCGGCATGCGCCAGCTCTGGACGACGGGCTTCATGCACAACCGCGTGCGGATGGTCGTCGGCTCGTTCCTGGTCAAGCACCTGCTGCTCGACTGGCGGCTCGGCGAGGACTGGTTCTGGGACACGCTCTGCGACGCCGATCCCGCGAACAACGCCGCCTCCTGGCAATGGGTCGCGGGCTCGGGCGCGGACGCCTCGCCCTATTACCGCGTGTTCAACCCCGTGACGCAGGGCGAGAAGTTCGACCCTGCGGGCGATTACGTCCGGCGCTGGGTGCCGGAGCTGGCGGGTCTGCCGAATACGTATGTCCACCGACCCTGGGACGCGTCGCGGAACGTGCTAGAGAGGGCGAACGTCACGCTCGGACGGAGCTATCCGCTCCCGATCGTGGATCACGACGAGGGTCGGCGCCGCGCGCTCGATGCCCTCGCCCAGATGAAGAAGAATGCGGCGTAGGCGGGAAGACGGGTGAGTTCGAAGGTGGGCGCGCGGACGGGATCGTCCGGCAGGAACATCGCTGTCATCGGGTCGGGGATCGCCGGCAACGGCGCCGCCTGGGCGCTCGCTGCGGCCTCCGACCATGCGGTGACGGTCTACGAGGCCGAGACCCGGGCCGGCGGCCACGCCGCGACGGTGGACATCGATTATGACGGCGTGCCGATCGCGGTCGATACCGGCTTCATCGTCTACAACGAGCCGAACTACCCGAACCTCACGCGGCTCTTCGCGCATCTCGGCGTCGCGACGCAGCCCTCCGACATGAGCTTCTCGGTGTCGCGCTGGGACGACGAGCGCGGCGTCGAGCTCGCCTGGACCTCGCGGGCGGCGGACCTGCTGGGCGGGCGCCTGCCGATCGCTGCGAACGTGCCCTCCCCCGTCCATCTGCGGGTGCTGCGCGACATCGTGCGCTTCAACCGCCGCGGCGCGGCCGATCTCGAGGCCGGGCGCCTGGGCGGGCTCACGCTCGGCGAGTATCTCGCCCGCGAGCGCTATTCGCAGCGCTTTCGCGAGGATTACGTCGTCGCCATGGGCTCGGCCATCTGGTCGATGCCGCCCGGCGACATTCTCGCCTTCCCGGCGGCGACCTTCCTCGCCTTCTTCGCCAATCACCGCCTCCTGCGCCTCGATCGCCCCACCTGGCGCACCGTGACCGGCGGCAGCCGCGCCTATGTGCGCGCGCTCACCGCGCCCTTCGCCGAGCGCCTGCGGCTCGGCACGCCCGTGACGCGTATCGCCCGCGAGGACGAGGGCGTGCGGGTCGTGACGGCCGACGGTGCGTCCACGCTCTACGACGAGGTCGTCCTCGCTTGCCATTGCGACCAGGCGGCGGCGCTCCTCGCCGACGCGACGCCGGCGGAGCGCGCCATGCTGGGCGCGATCCGCTATCGCGACAACGCCGTGTGGCTCCACCGCGACGAGAGCCTGATGCCGCGCGCCCGCAGCGCCTGGGCCGCGTGGAACGTCGTCAAGCGGCCGGGCGACGAGGTCTGCGTCACCTATTGGATGAACGCGCTCCAGGGGCTCGACCCGGCGCGCCCGCTCTTCGTCTCGCTCAACCCGCCGCGCCCGCCGCGCGAGGGCACGGTCTTCGCGCGCACGGACTACGCGCATCCCCAGTTCGACCAGTCGGCCGTTGCCGCGCAGGCCGCGCTCGCGGGGCTCCAGGGCAAGGACCGCGTCTGGTTCTGCGGCGCCTGGACGAAATACGGCTTCCACGAGGACGGCCTGCATTCCGGCCTCGCCGTCGCGGAGGCCTTGGGCGCCGTCGCGCCCTGGCGCGTGGCGCCGCGCGACTTCGGGACGGCCGCGGCATGAGCGCCGCCGGCGATCGGGGCGAGGATCGCCGCCCGCCGCCGGCCTGCCTCTACGTCGGCTCCGTGATGCACGCGCGCCTGCGCCCGAAGCCGCACCGCTTCCGCTACCGCGTCTTCACGCTCCTGGTCGATCTCGATCGGCTGGAGGAGACCGACCGGCTCTCGCCGCTCTTCTCCGTGGGGCGGATGAACCTCGTCTCGTTTCGCGCGCGGGATCACGGCGGTCGCGGCGCGCAGCCCCTCGCCGACTGGGCGCGTGACACCTTCGCCGCGCACGGGATCGCGGTGGCGCGCGTGCGCCTCCTCGCCTACCCGCGGATATTCGGCTTCGCCTTCAACCCGATCGCGCTGTTCTACGGCTATGGCGCCGAGGGCGCCCTCGCCGGAGTGATCGCGGAGGTCCGCAACACGTTCGGCGAGCGCCACCATTACGTCCTTCCCGCCGGGCCCGAACGGGCTCGGGCGCAGAAGGCGCTGCACGTCTCGCCTTTTCTGTCGATGGAGCACGTCTACCGCTTCGCGCTGCCGGCGCCGGATGCGCGCGCCAACGTCTCGATCGTGGAGCGCGACGCATCGGGCCCGGTGCTCACCGCGCTCCTCTCGGGCGAGCGGCGGGCGCTGACGACGGGCGGGCTCCTCGCCGCCCTCGCGCGCACGCCGCTGATGACGCTCAAGGTCGTCGCCGCGATCCACTGGGAAGCGCTGCGGCTCCTCGCCAAGGGCGTGCCGGTCCACCGGCACCCGCGGTCTCAGCCGACGGGGAGGGCGGCCCGCGCCGCGCTCGCGGCGGCCGAAGCGCGCGGCACGAAGGACGCGGCCGCATCGAGATAGGGCGCGAGGTCGAAGGCGCCCGTGAGCGCCGCGCGCGCTTGCCCATCGCACCGCTCGCCGAGCGCGTCCTCCAGCGACGCGGCCCCCGCCCGTACCGCATCCGCCGCCTCGGCCACGAGCCGATGCGCCGCCTCGGCACCGAGGTGCGGCACGAGCGCCGCCGCGGCGGCGTCGGCGAAGAGGAGGCCGCGCGTCGCATCGAGGTTGCGCGCCATCGCCGCCTCGTCGACGACGAGCCCCTCGGCGAGGAGCCGCGCCTGCGCGAGCGCCCCCGAGGCGAGGCCGAGAAGGGCCGGCAGCGCATGCCATTCCGCGTGCCAGGCGCCGGCGGGACGCTCGTGGGCGGCGACCATGCTCTCGATGAGCGTCGACGCATGGCCGCGGGACGCGCTCGCCGCGGCGAGGATCACGGTGCAGGCGACGGGGTTTCGCTTGTGCGGCATGGCGGAGGAGCCGCCCCGCCCCGGCAGGTGCGGCTCGCCGACCTCGCCGACCTCCGTCGAGGCGAGATGGGCGACGTCGCCTGCCAGCTTGGCGAGCGCGCCCACGAGCCGAGCGAGCCAGCCGCCGAGGCGCGCGATGCCGTCTCGCCGCGTGTGGGCGGCGATGGGCGCGGCGGCGAGGCCGATCTCGGCGGCGAAGGCGTCCGCCACTTCCGGCGCGCGCGCTCCGAATGCGGGGAGCGTCCCCGCCGGCCCCGCGAGCGAGGCGACGCATGCGCCCGCGCGCACGTCCGGGAGCTCGCGCGCCACCTCGGCGATGCCCACCGCCCAGACCGCCGCCTTGAAGCCGAAGGAGACGGGCGTCGCGTGCTGGCCGTAGGTGCGTCCCGCGCAGGGCGTGCGCGCGTGCCGCTCGGCCAGCGCGACGAGGCCCGCGAGGATGGCGTCGCAATCCGCCGCGACGAGCGCCAGCGCCCGCGAGAGCGCCAGCGCCTGCGCGGTGTCGAGGAGATCCTGCGTCGTCGCGCCCTCGTGCACCCGCGCCGCGACGTCGGCCGGGAGATGCGCGCGAAGCGCCTTCAGGAAGGGGATCGACGGGACGCCGGAGAGCGCCGTCGCCTCGCCCAGCGCCGCGAGATCGAAGGCGTCCGGCGAGATTGCGGCGATTGCATCTGCGACGTGGCCCGGCACGAGGCCGAGGCGCGCCTGCGCGCGCGCGAGCGCGGTTTCCACCGCGATCATGTCGGCGATCCGCGCCCGATCGGCGAAGAGTGCGCGCATCGCGTCGGTCGCGAAGAGCGGACCCGTCAGCGCCGAGTCGAGCGCGCCGAACGTCATTGCGGCCCCCGGTCCAGCGGGAGCCCGACATAGTTCTCCGCGAGCGTCGTCATCGCCGCGCGGGAGGTGGTGACGTAGTCGAGCTCCGCCAGCTGCCGGCGGCGGTCGAAGGCGCTGGCGTCGTCGAACGTGTGGAGCATCTGCGTCATCCACCACGAGAAGCGCTGCACCGCCCAGATCCGCCTCAGGCAGGTGTCCGAATAGGCCTCGAGCGCGCGCTCGCGGCCGCTCGCATAATAGATCTCCAGCGCCCGCGCGAGAACCTGCACGTCGCCCACCGCGAGGTTCATGCCCTTGGCGCCGGTGGGCGGGACGATGTGGGCGGCGTCGCCCGCCAGGAACAGGCGGCCGTGGCGCATGGGCTCGGCGACGAAGCTGCGCATGGCGGTGACGCCCTTCTGGACGATCTCGCCCTCCTCGAGCCGCCAGCCCTCGCCGCCGGCGAGGCGCACCTGCAGCTCCTCCCAGATGCGCTCGTCCGGCCAGAGCGCCACGTCCTCGTCGGGCGGGCATTGCAGGTAGAGCCGGCTGATCTCGGGCGAGCGCATGGAGAGGAGCGCGAAGCCGCGATCGTGGCGGGCGTAGATCAGCTCCTCGGAGGCCGGCGGCGTCCGCGCCAGGATGCCGAGCCAGCCGAACGGATAGACCCGCTCGTAGACGCGCAGCACGTCGGCGGGGATCGCCGCGCGCGAGATGCCGTGGAAGCCGTCGCAGCCGGCGACGAAGTCGCAGGCGATCGTGCGCGCCCGGCCCTCGTGCGTGTAGTGGATCTTCGGTTCGCTGCCCTCGATCCCCTCGATGCGGGTGTCCGCGACCTCGAAGACGATCTCGCCGCCGGCCGCGAGCCGGGCGGCGACGAGGTCCTTCACCACCTCGTGCTGGCCGTAGACCATCACCGACTTGCCGACGAGGTCCTGGAAGTCGATGCGGCGCGCCTCGCCGGCGAATTTCAGGATCGTGCCGTGATGGAGCAGCCCCTCCGCGTCCATGCGCGTGCCGACGCCCGTTTCGCGCAGGACGTCGACGGTGCCCTGCTCCAGCACGCCCGCGCGGATGCGGCCCTCGATATGGGCGCGGCTGCGGGCCTCGATCACGATGGAGGAGATCCCCGCCAGATGCAGGAGATGCGACAGGAGAAGACCCGCGGGCCCCGCGCCGACGATGCCGACCTTGACGTGACGCTCGGCCATCGCGGGCCTCCTCAGATCTCGAAGAACACGGTCTCGCCCTCGCCTTGCAGGCGGATGTCGAAGGCGTAGGCGTCGGGCGCCGTGCGTCGCGCGAGGAGCGTGGCGCGCCGCTCGGCGGGAACGCGGGCGAGGACGGGATCCGTCTCGTTGGCGGGCTCGTCCTCGAAATAGAGGCGCGTCGCGAGCCGGTTAAGGAGGCCGCGCGCGAAGACCGAGACGGCGATGTGCGGGGCGTGCGCCGAGCCGTCGGCGCCGGGGACGGGACCGGGCTTCACGGTGGTGAAGGCAAAGCGCCCGTGCGCATCCGTCTCTGCCCGGCCGAAGCCACGGAAGGCGGCGTTGGCCGCGTGGTCCGGGTAACGCCCCTCACCGTCCGCTTGCCAGATCTCGATCATGGCGTCCGGCACCGCCTCGCCCGCGCCGTCGATCACGCGCCCCTCGATGCGGATGCGCGTGCCCGCGGCGTCCGCGGTCGCGACCTCCGACGAGGCGATCCCGCGCGTGCCGTAGGCCTCGGGCGTCAGGCAATAGGCGAAGAAGGGGCCGACCGTCTGAGACGGCGTGATCCCGCGCTCAGTCATCATGCGGGTCCTCCATCGGCGTCGCCGCACGCCCGCGCAGCACGATGTCGAAACGGTAGCCGAGCGCCCATTCCGGCTTCGTCGTCTCTATCTCGAAGTCCGAGACGAGCCGCACGCGGGCGGCCGCGTCGGGGATCGCCTGGTAGATCGGGTCGAGCGCGAGCAGCGGGTCGCCGGGGAAGTACATCTGCGTCACGAGCCGCGTGAGGAAGCTCGGGCCGAAGAGCGAAAAATGGATGTGCGCCGGGCGCCAGGCGTTGTGGTGATTGCGCCAGGGATAGGCCCCGGGCTTGATCGTGGTGAACGTGTAAGCCCCGCTCGCGTCGGTGACGACGCGCCCGGCGCCCGTGAAGTTCGGGTCGAGCGGCGCGTCGTGGCGATCGTTCGCGTGGACGTAGCGCCCCGCGGAATTCGCCTGCCAGATCTCGATCAGCGTGTGGGGCACGGGCCGCCCGTCCTCGTCGAGGACGCGGCCGGTGACGACGATGCGCTCGCCGAGCGGCGCGCCGTCGTGGCGGGTGGTCAGATCGTTCTCGCCCGGAGCGACGCTCTCGTGGCCGTAGACGGGGCCGGTCAGCTCCGTGAGCGTGTGGGGAAGGATCACCAGCGGCTTGCGGGGCGCGCGCAGGCGCGTCGAGGCATAGGCGGGCGCGTCGTTCGGCGGGTGCGCGGCGAGGCTCTCCCGCGGATAGGCACGACGCTCGACGCCGGCCGGCGGCTGCGACATGGCACGTCCCTCCTCGCGCCCCGCACGACGGAGAGGGCCCGCGGCGAGGTCATTCGTATGCGAACGATCTTCGCGCGGGACGAGCCGGTTGTCAAAGACGAGAGGAAGTTGCCGAGAGCCGCCGACGATCTCCCCTCTCCCTCGTGGAGAGGGGTCGGGGGTGTGGGGCGTCGGAGGCTCTCGAACGAGTGGTCAGGGGCGCCTCGGGACGGCATCGACGTCGGCGATGATCCTGCACGCCCCACACCCCCAGCCCCTCTCCACGGGGGAGAGGGGAGCAGGTCGCAGCTCTAGAGTCAGCCGACGATCTCGTTGCCGGCGAAGAATTGGGCGATCTCGACGGCGGCCGTCTCGGGCGCGTCGGAGCCGTGGACGGTGTTCTCGCCGACCGAGAGGGCGAACTTCTTGCGGATGGTGCCCTCGGCGGCGTTGGCCGGGTTCGTGGCGCCCATGACCTCGCGGTACTTGGCGATGGCGTTCTCGCCCTCGAGCACCTGCACGACGACGGGGCCCGACGTCATGAACTCGACGAGCTCGCCGAAGAAGGGGCGCTCGGAGTGCACGGCGTAGAACGTCTCCGCCTGCGCGCGGGTCATCTGGATGCGCTTTTGCGCGACGATGCGCAGCCCGGCTTCCTCGATGACGGCGTTCACGGCGCCGGTGAGGTTGCGCTTGGTCGCGTCGGGCTTGATGATGGAGAAGGTGCGCTCGGTGGCCATGTGATGTCCGCTCTCTCGAAGGATGCGTGGGAGATGGCGGGCTTATAGCCGCGCGCCCCCGCACCCTCAAGCGGCGTCGTCACGCAGCGTGGAGAAACATCCGCGCGGCGCGCTGGGCGGCGGCGATCTCGTCGGCGCTCATCTCCTGCGCGAGCTCGGCCCGGCGTGCCACGGCGGCCTTGCAGCCCTTGGCGACGGCGATGTTGAGCCACTTGTGCGCGGCCACGAGATCGAGCGGCACGGAGCGGCCGACCGCATGCATGAGGCCGAGCTCCAGATAAGCCTCGCCGGTATCGAGATCCGGGACGAGGGCGGCGATGTCGGCGGCACCGAGATCGAGACGAGCCATGGTCTTGCTCCCTGTCGAACTTGCGTTGTTGAAGGGAAGCTTGCCGGCACCGAGTGAAATCTCGTCTAAAATTCGAGGTGAATCCGCGCGTAACTTGGATGACCGGATGTAAAGGTGAATGCCGGGTGAAGCGGGGATCTAGCGCGCATCCTCCCCGGAGGGGAGGAGTCCGCCCGAAGCGCGGGCGGTGGGGGCGTTGCGAGAGTTCTGCACACCGGCCCGCCCCGCCCCACCCTCCGACCCTCGGGTCGTCGTCCACCCCTGCGGGGAGGACGACGCTACCCGGCCTGGCGCATCATCACGGAGCGCTTCGTCACCAGCGCGGCGACGATGACGCCCGTCGTCACGAGGAGGATGAGGATCGTGGAGGCGGCGTTGATCTCGGGCGTCACGCCCAGCCGCACGGAGGAGTAGATGCGCATGGGCAGCGTCGTCGCGCCGGGGCCCGACGCGAAGCTCGCGATGACGAGATCGTCGAGCGAGAGCGTGAAGGCGAGGAGGAAGCCCGCCAGCACCGCGGGCGCGATGACGGGCAGCGTCACCGAGACGAAGGTTCGCCAGGGCGTCGCGCCGAGATCCATCGCCGCCTCCTCCAGAGAGCGGTCGAAGGCGACGAGGCGGGCCTGCACCACGACTGTGACGAAGCACATCGTGAAGGTGACGTGGGCGAGCGTCACGGTCCAGAAGCCGCGGTCGAGGTCGATCGAGACGAAGAGCAGCAGGAGCGAGAGCCCCGTGATCACCTCCGGCATCACCATCGGCGCGTAGACCATGCCGGTGAACAGCGCCCGCCCGCGGAAGCGGCCGTAGCGGGTGAGCGAGATCGCCGCCATCGTGCCGAGCACGGTGGCGAGGATCGCGGTGACGAAGGCGACGCGCACCGTCACCCAGGCGGCGTCGAGCAGCGGCTCGTTCTCGAGCAGCGCGAAATACCATTGCGTCGAGAACCCGCCCCACACCGACACCAGCCGCGAGGCGTTGAAGGAGTAGAGGATCAGGATCAGGATCGGGATGTAGAGGAAGGCGAAGCCCAGCGTCAGCGAGACCACGTTGAAGGGGGACAGGCGGCCTCTCATTGCGTCCCTCCTCTCATCGGCTCTCCTCCATCCGCCTGGCTTCCGCCTCGCGGAACAGCACGATCGGCACGACGAGCACCACCAGCATCACGATCGCCACCGCCGAGGCGAGGGGCCAGTCGCGGTTCGAGAAGAACTCGCTCCACAGGATACGCCCGATCATCAGCGTGTCCGAGCCGCCGAGCAGGTCGGGAATGACGAACTCGCCCACCGCCGGGATGAAGCACAGGAGCGAGCCCGCGACGATGCCCGGCCAGGAGAGCGGCACCGTGATCGTCCAGAACGCCTTCAGCGGCGTCGAGCCGAGATCCTGCGCCGCCTCGATCAGCGTGTCGTCCATGCGCTCGAGCGTGGCGTAGAGCGGCAGCACCATGAAGGGCAGGTAGGTGTAGACGATGCCGATATGGACCGCGATCTCGGTGTTGAGGATCGTCAGCGGCGCGTCGATCACGCCGATGGACACGAGGAAGCCGTTGAGCAGGCCCTCCGGGCGCAGGATGCCGATCCAGGCGTAGACGCGGATGAGGAAGCTCGTCCAGAACGGCAGGATCACCGCCGCCACCAGGATGCCGCGCAGCCCGTCGGGCGCCTTCGCCATGGCGTAGGCGATGGGATAGCCGACGAGGAGCAGCATCAAGGTCGAGGACGCGGCGATGCGCAGCGAGGAGCCCAGCGCCGCCACGTAGAGGTCGTCCGAGGCGATGAAGGCGAAATTGTCGAACGAGAGCTCGCCCAGGAAGGCGACGAAGCCCGCCCAGCCGCCGGCGAGGTCGAGCGTCGGGCCGTAGGGCGGCTGCGCCAGCTCCGGGTAGGAGAGCGCGATCTTGAGAACGATCAGCACCGGCAGCGCGAAGAAGGCGCCGAGCCACAGGTAGGGCGCGCCGATCACGAGCTTGCGGCCGAGCCCGCGGCGGCGCGGCTCGTCGCGGCGGAGCGTGTGGCGTGCCATCCCCTCCCCTCCTCAGCTCGAGAGGATCACGGCGGCGTCCGGCAGGAAGCCGATGAAGACGCGCTCTTCCAGATCGATCGGCCGCTCGACGAAGCGCGTCGTGTTCGCCCGCGTGACGCGCAGGATGCGCCCGTCGTCGAGGCGGATGCGGTAGACCGTCCAGTCCCCGAGATAGCCGATGTCCCAGACCTCGCCCTCGAAGGCGTTCTCCCCCTCCGGCCGCTCGCGCGAGACGGTCATCTTCTCCGGGCGCACGGCGACGGCGACCGCCTGGCCGGGGTCGAGGCTCTCGTCGGGATCGTCCACGGCCAGCGGGCCGGCCGCGCCCGGCGCCGCGATGCGCCAGAGCCCCGAGGGCTCGCGGCCGGTCACCGTGCCGTCGACGATGTTCACGTCGCCCACGAAATCCGCGACGAAGCGGTTTCTCGGCTGCTCGTAGATCTCGCCGGGCGTCGCCACCTGCACGAGCCGCCCGGCATCCATCACGGCGATGCGGTCGGCCATGGTCATGGCCTCCTCCTGGTCGTGCGTGACCATGATGAAGGTGGTGCCGAGCTCGATCTGGATGTCCATCAGCTCGAACTGCGTCTCCTCGCGCAGCTTCTTGTCCAGCGCGCCGAGCGGCTCGTCGAGGAGGAGCACCTTGGGCTTCTTGGCGAGCGCCCGGGCGAGCGCCACGCGCTGACGCTGGCCGCCCGACAGCTGATGCGGCTTGCGTGCCGCGAAGCGCTCCATCTGCACCAGCTTGAGCATCTCCGCCACGCGCGCGGCGATGACGTCCTTGGGCAGGCCCTCCTGCTTGAGCCCGAAGGCGACGTTCTTCTCCACGCTCATGTGCGGGAAGAGCGCGTAGGACTGGAACATCATGTTGACCGGCCGCTCGTAGGGCGGCACGCCGGCGAGATCCTCGCCGCCGAGCAGGATGCGCCCGCCGCTCGGTTCCTCGAAGCCCGCGAGCATGCGCATGAGCGTGGACTTGCCGCAGCCGGACGGGCCGAGCAGACAGAAGAACTCGTTCTCGTAGACGTCGAGCGTCACGGAATCGACCGCGACGGCGTCGGAGAAGCGCTTCGTCACGCCCTCGAAGCGGATGAGCGGGCGCGCGCTCGGATCGTTCCAGGGCGCGAAGGACTGGCGCACCGCGCCGATGGCGCGGGAGGACTTGTCGACCACGGGCAATTCATCGGCCCCCCGGCGAGGTGGTTCGGCTCGGCGCCCCCTTAGGGCAATGAAAGCGCCACCGCAAGCGGCGCACGCGCTCCGCGCCCCTCAGCGCCGCGCCAGCGCGCCGAGATCGACGGGGGCGAAACGCGTGGTCTCGATCGCGGTGGTCACCTCCTCCACAGCGAGGTCGCGCCAGGCCGAGAGCCGCGCCAGCGTCTCGCGCACGAGCACCTCCGGCGCCGACGCGCCCGCGGTGAGGCCGATCGTGCCCACGCCGTCGAGGAAGCTCTCCTCGAGCTCGCGCGCCTCGGCGATCATGCGGGCCGGTCGCCCGAGCAGCGTCGCGAGCTCCTTGAGCCGCGTGGCGTTGGAGGAATTCGGCGCGCCGCACACCACGATGCGCTCCGCCCGCGAGGACAGCGCCCGCACGGCGGCCTGGCGGTTCTGGGTGGCGTAGCAGATCGTCTTCACGTCTGGCCCGACGATGGACGGAAAGCGCTGCTTGAGGACGGCGATGATCTCGCGGGTGTCGTCCACCGACAGCGTCGTCTGCGTGACGTAGGCGAGGCGCTCCGGGTCCGCGGGCGCGAGCGCCGCCGCCTCCTCGATGGAGCCGACGACGTGCACGCTCCCGTCGATGCGCCCGAGGATGCCCTCGACCTCGGCATGGCCGACATGCCCGATGACGACGAGCGCCCTCCCCTCGGCCGCGTGCCTGCGCCCTTCGAGATGGACGCGGCGCACCAGCGGGCAGGTGGCGTCGACGACGTCGAGCCCGCGCTCCGACGCCTGGCGCTCCACCGCGCGGGAGACGCCGTGGGCGGAGAAGATGGTGACGGCGCCGTCGGGGATCTCCGCCACCTCATCCACGAAGACGACGCCCTTCGCCGCGAGCTCGGAGACGACGCGGCCGTTGTGCACGATCTCGTGGCGGACGTAGACCGGGCGATCGGTCCCCGCGCGGGCCGCCTCCACCGCGTCGATGGCGCGCTCGACGCCCGCGCAGAAGCCGCGGGGGGCGGCGAGAAGGACGGTGAGCGGCGGCTTCGTCATGGGGCGCTTCCGCGCATATCCGCAGCGGCCCGGCCGGCGCGCGCCGATGCTCTGGCGGGCGGGCGAAGTCCTCGCAGAAGATCGCGCGCGGCGTCCTCGCCGGAGATCACGGCGGCCTCGATCGTGGCCGGCAGCGGCGTGAGCCAGTCCCCCGCCAGCCGCAGGTTGGCGAAAGGCAGGCGCGGGCGCGGCGTCTCGAAGCCGGCGGCCTGGCGTATGGTCGCTCGCTTCTCCTTCACCACGCGGTGCTCCCCCGGCTCCCCGATCGCGACGCCCGCCTCCCGCAGCGCGGGGGCGACCTCGTCCCAGATACGGGCGGAAAGCGCCTCCGGATCGTCCGCCACCGACGAACCCGCAGCCGAGACGGTCACCGAGACATGGTCGGCGCGCGCCAGCGCCCAATGGGAGAGCGCGTGCCGCAAGCCAACGAAGCGCGGACGCGCGGGGCCGGCGACGCGGAAATGCGCGTTCACGATCGGCTCGTAGGCGTCGGGAACCGCGATGCCGGAAAAGAGCCGCGCGATCTCGGCGGGGGGCAGCGCGAGGATCACCGCGTCGCCCGCGCCGAGCGGGATCGTGCGATCCGCCATGACGAGCCCGCTCGCGCGCCCGTCGCGCCCGTCGAGGGCGCGCAGCCGCGAGCCGGTGGCGATCCGCGCGCCGCCGCGTGCGAGCGCGTCGAGGGCGGGCGCGACGAGATCCGGCCCGAGCCCGCGCTCCGCCACGTAGAGCCGCGCGCCACCCGGGCGCAGGACGCGGCGCATGGCGCGGCCGAGGCGTCGCGCCGAGGCGATCTCGATGGGCGTGTTGAGCACCGCGACCGTGAGCGGCTCGACGAAGCTCTCCGCGATGGCGCGGCCCGCGAACAGCGCGCCGATCGGCGTGTCCGGCAGCGGCGCGACGAGGCGCGCGAGGCGTGGCAGGTCGGCGAAGCCGAGCCCGTCCGGGCGCAGGTCCGGCTTCAGCCAAGCGAGCGGGTGGAGCCCCACGCGCCCGAGCCGCCTCGTCGCGGCGTCGTAGACCGGCAGGCCGTCGGGCTCCGGCTCGATCCAGCCGCCTCGCGCGCCGATGCTCTCCAGGAGCGCGAGGGCGCGCGGGTTGGCGCCCAGAAGCGCATGCGTGCCGTTGTCGTGGGTGAAGCCACCCTCGTCGCCGCCCTTGGGCGAGACGGTCCGGCAGCGCCCGCCCGCCTGCGGGGCGGCCTCGTGGAGATGGACCTCCGCGCCGGCCCGCATCCCCGCGAGCGCGGCGGCGAGGCCGGCGACGCCCGCGCCGACGACGTGGAGGCGCGCGCGCTCGCTCATCCGCCTCCCCCGGCGGGGCGCATCCCTCCCCCGGCGGGGCGCATGACGGAAAGCAGCAGGCGCGCCTTCTCGGGCTTGGTCAGGCGCATGCGCGGACCGCGCGGAGCGTCGAAGCCGCGGGCGCGGAGCTTTTCGAACAGGCGGCGATAGCCCTCCATCATCACGATGGCGGGCTTCAGCGCCCGCCGGTCGAGGTGGTCGAGCATGGCGTCGGCCTCGGCGAAGCCGGCGCGCGCCTCCTCGGCGAGCGTCTCGCAGGCCTCGGCGAACCGCGGATCGGCGACCATGCTTTGGGCAGGGCCGTCCTCGATGCCCAGCGCCGCGAGGCGCGTGAGCGGGACGTAGACGCGCTCGATCTCGGCGTCCTCGTCGACGTCCCGCAGGACGTTGACGATCTGCAGCGTGCGCCCGAGGACGAGGGCGAAGTCGTGCGCCTGCGGCGCGCCGAAGATGCGCACGGAGAGGACGCCCACCGCCCCCGCCACGCGGCGGCAATAGAGGTCGAAAGCCGCCTCGTCGGGGATGCGCACGCGCTTCTCGCCGTCGCTCTCCATGCCGTCTAGGAGCGCGTGGAATTCCGCCCGCGGCAGATCGTAGGCGAGCATCGCGCGGGCGAGCTCGCGCCCTATGGGCCCCGTGGGCGAGCCGGGCAGCGCGTCGATCTCGCGCCGCCAGGCGTCGAGGAAGGCGCGCTTCTCGGAGAGCGGCGCGGCGCCGTCGGCGATGTCGTCGATGACACGGCAGAAGGCGTAGAGCGCGTAGTTCGCCCGCCGCCGCGGCGCCGCCTGCGCCGCCATGCCGAGCTTGAAGGACGAGCCCGAGACGGACACGATCCGCTGCACCACCGCCGGGTCGCTCGATCTCCCGCGGCGCGCCAGAGCCGCCGGAACGCCTGCGAAGGCGCGGGCGAAGTCCCGCTTCCCCAGCGCGACGCGGCCGGCGATCGGGTCCTGCGCCCGCAGCCGCGCGAGATGGCGCCGCGCCAGAGCGAGCGTCACCGCGCTCTCGGCGGCCAGGCGGCGCGAGCGCACGCGCTCGGGCAGGCTCGCGGCGCGCGCGAGCAGGTCCTCGACACGGTCGAGGGCGGCGTCGAGGACGGGGCGACGCGCGGCGCCGTTCTCGGGCGCGAAGAAGGCGGCCTCGCCGCCGGCCTCCGCCATCCAGGGGACGGGCAGGTAGACGCGATCGAGCGCCGCGCGATCCTTAGCGAGGTCCTGGAGGTGGTTGAGGATCTGGAGCGCCGTGCACAACGCGTCCGCCGGCGCCTGCGCGCTCGCGCCTTCGCCGTGGAGACGCAGGAGGAAGCGCCCGACCGGGTCGGCGGAGCGCCGGCAATAGTCCAGGAGCTCGGCCCAATCGGCGTAGCGGCTCTTCACCGCGTCCTGGCGGAAGGCGTCGAGCAGGGTCGCCGCCTCGTCGAGGCCAGCGCCGAAGCGGCGATCCGCCGCATGGAGCGCGGCGGCCGACGGCTCGCCGGGATCGCCGGATCGCAGCGCCCGCTCCATCGCGTCGAGGCGCGCGAGCTTCGCCTCGGCACCGAGATCGGGCGAATCGGCGACGTCGTCGGCGGCCCGCACGAAGCGGTAGAAGGCGAGCACCGGCGCGCGCAGGGGCCGCGCAATCAACCGCGAGGCGACGGGGAAGCTCTCGTCCCGGTGGGTCTTCGACGGATAGGGAGCGGCGGCGGTCGTCATGCGCTCATTGTGCCGGATAGACGCGCCCCTTCCAACCGGCGCCGCTCCCACGCCCGAGCTTCAGGAGCGACGCCCATTGGATCGCGAGCCCCACCGCCACCGTCGCCGGGTGGAGCGGCACCGTCCACCAGTTCTCCCCCGTCGCGCGGGTAATCGCGGCGCGGATGCCGAGCGAGAGCGCGAGGGCGCCGAGCGCCGGCGCCATCGGCGCGAGGCCGGCCAGCGCGAGGAGGACGAGGAGCGGCGGCAGCACGTGGCCGAAGCCGAGCAGCACCGTCCACACCGGCAGCTGTCCCCAGGACGCCATGCCCTCGTGGGCGTTCTTGATGAACCCCGCCCAGGCCTGATCGAAGGTCTCGTACATGCGGCAGGTGGCGAGCTCGGAGCCGAGCACCACGTCCGTCATGCGGCCGTGATCGCGCAGGCGCCGCGCGAGCTGGATGCCGTCGTGCAGGAGATGGCGAATCGACGCGTGGCCGCCGATGGCGTCGTAGGCCTCCCGCGAGAACAGCATCGTCTGCCCGCAGGCGGCGCCGAGCCCGCGATCGGGCCGCGTGCGCATCATCGGGACGGGCAGGTAGCCGAGCATCAGGAAGTTGATCATCGGCACGGTGAGAAGCTCGCCCCAGCCCTTCATCACCTGGCGCGGGACGGCGCTGACCAGCCCGAGCCCCCGCTCCTCCTGGTAGGTCGCGAGCGAGGCGGCGGCGCGGGGCGCGAGGCGCACGTCGGCGTCGACGAAGAGGAGATGCGTGCCGCGCGCGGCGTCCGCGAGCCGCTGGCAGGCGTGGACCTTTCCGGTCCAGCCCTGCGGCAGCGGCGGCGCGGTCTCGAGCCGCACGCGGGGATCGCGCGCGGCGAGCGCACCGACGATCTCGGCCGTGCGATCGGTCGAGCCGTCGTCCATGACCACGACCTCGACCTCGACGCCCTCCGAGGCGAGCGCGCTCTCGACGCAGGCGGCGATGTTGCCCTCCTCGTTTCGCGCGGGAACAAGGACGGAGACCTGCGTCCCCGCGCTCGCCTGCCGGAAGGGCGGCGTGCGCATGGCGCCGAGATTGACGGCGCCCAGCAGAGCCGCGAGGGCGGCGAAGGCGAAGGCGAGAATGGCGATCAGCGTCACGGCCGGTCGTCTCCAGCGTCGATGGTCGGCCGGCGCCCGTGCGCGGCCTCGTAGCGCTCGCCCTTCATCGCCGCGAGCGCGCGCTTCCACAATCCGTAGATACCGCCCACACCGGCCTCGCCGGAGAGCACGGTCTCGAACCGGGCGGGATCGCGGCTCATGACGTCCGACGACAGGCGGTCGAGCACGCCCGTCAGGCGCTCTTCCAGATGGGTGCGGCGCGCCTCGCGGTCCAGGGCCAGCAGGTCCGCCCCGGTCTCCCCGTCCCCGAAGGCGACGAACGCCTCCGCCCCGCGCTGCTCCCAGAACTGGTATTCCATCGCCATCGGCACGAAGAGCGCGTGCGGCGCGATCTCGGGAAGCCGCGCCACGCCCGCCCGCAGGCCGACGGGGCGCGTGCGCACGTCCATGAAGCGCCCCTGCGCAGCGAGGAAGATCACCGCGTCGTCCCGCGAGAGGATGTCGGCGGAGGCCGCGAGGAAATGCGCCGCGCCCTTTGGGCTCTCCAGATCGATGCCGTAGGCGCCGATGCGCTTCATGAAGCCGTAGGCCTCGAGCATCTCCGCGTCGATCGGCGCGTAGGACTGGCGCTGCGGGAAGAACTTGTCCGCCGCGATCATGTAGGTGGCGGCGTCCCACCAGGCGGGATGGTTCGTGTAGAGCACCACCGGCACCCCGTCCGGCACGCGCGGCGCGCCCCAGGGGGCGAGCCGAAGCGCATTCATGTGCTTTACGAAATAGCGCCGGAAGTAGAGCGTGAAGAACTTCAGCCGGCGCGGATCGCGCAAGGCGGTGGGGCGCTCGGACGCAGGCAGGCGCGCGGCGAGGCGGGCGGCCTTGGCGCGAGGGTCAGCCATGCGCGCCCTCTCTCCTTCCCTGTAGGGGAAGGTGGATCGGCGGCGCAGCCGACGAGACGGATGGGGCACGCCGGGGGGCGTGCTCGGCGAAGCCGAACCGGGCGAGGCGCGTCCCGACCAGGACGGACCCCACCCCGCGCTCGCTTCGCGAGCTTTCCCCTCCCCTACAGGGAGGGAGAGACGCGCCGTCCTCCATCGCTCCTCACGACGCCTTGGCGAGGTCGCCGCCGCGGGCGTCCTGGTCGAGGGCGTCGGCGGCGATCCAGCCCGACATCATCACCATCGGCATGCCGGGGCCGGGATGCGCGGCGCCGCCGGCGAGGTAGAGCCCCTCGATGTCGCGCGAGCGGTTGCCCGGCTTGAACGCGCCGAGGAACTTGCCGTGGCTCGCCAGGCCGTAGATCGCGCCGTTGAGCACCTTGTAGCGATCGTGGATGTCCTGCGGCGTGAGGTGGCGCTCCACCACGATCCGCTCCTCGATGTCGGGCATGCCACCGGTGCGCTTGAGCTTGTCGATGATCTTCTCGCGATAGGGCGCGAACATCTTCGACCAGTCGTGATGCGGGCGCAGGTAGGGCGTGTGGACCAGGACGTAGAGCGCCTCGCCGCCCTCCGGCGCCACCGACGGGTCCGTCGCGGCCGGCGCCGCGAGATAGGCGGTCGGGTCCGGCGCGGGCTCGCCCTTGTCGTAGATCCAGTGGAACTCCTCCTCCGGATCGCGCGAGAAGACGAAGTCGTGGTGCGCCAGGTGATCGTAGCGCTTGTTCAGGCCGAGATAGAGAACCACGCCCGAGCAGGCGGGCTCGAAGCCCTTCTTGTCGTAGCGCCGGCCGACGTCGCCGCCGACGAGCTCGCGATAGGTGCGGATCGAATCCATGTTGGAGACGACCTTCTCGAAGCGCTCCGTCTCGCCGGACGCGGTCTTCACCCCGGCGATGCGCTTGCCCTGGAGCTCGAGCCCGACGATGTCGGTCGAGGGGCGCAAGCTGGCGCCGAGGTCTGTCGCGAGCTTGGCGAGACCCTCGGCGACCGCGCGGGTGCCGCCCATCGGATACCAGACGCCCTCGGCCACCTGCATGTGGGCGATCGAGCACAGCACCGCCGGCGCTCCGTAGGGATTCGAGCCCACGTATTGCGTGAAGTGGTCGAGCATCTGCGAGAGCCGCTCGTCCTTCACGTGCGAGCGGATGGTGCCCGCGACGGAGGCGCCCATGCGCAGCGCCATGACGTCGCGCAGCGTGTTGGGATCGAAGTTCTTCTTGACGTTGATCGTGTCGAACAGGTCCTCCACCGGCTTCCAGAAGAAGAACCGCTCGGAAATCTCGTGCAGGTTCTTCGACTTGGCGATGAAGCGCTCGTAGCCCTCGCCGGCGCCGACACCCGGCGCGAAGGCGTTCATGTCCGCCTTCATCTGCTCCACGCTCTCGCACAGGTCGAAATGCGTCCCGTCCTCGAAGAAGCAGCGCCATTGCGGGTCGAGCCGCACGAGATCCATGTACTCGGACACCTGCTTGCCGGCCTCGGCGAAGATGCGGTGGAGCACGCGCGGCACGGTGAGGATCGTCGGGCCCATGTCGAAGCGGAAGCCGTCCTCGTGCAGCACCGCCGCCTTGCCGCCCACCCACGCGTTCTTGTCGAAGAGCGTCACCTCGTGGCCCCGCGCCGCGAGCACGCAGGCGCTCGCGAGACCGCCGAGCCCCCCGCCGATCACCGCCACCTTCTTGGAAGACCCACTCACGTCACGCTCCTGTCGTTGTCGCATCCGTCGCTCGTAGGGGGACGACGTTCACTGGTTCTGGCGCTGGATCGCCCGCTCCACCGCATCCCGGTCGTCGAGCGGGAGCCTGTCGAGGCGCACCGCCACGCTCCCGCCCGAGGGCGGCAGGTCGAAGGCGGCGCCGCGGAAGGTCGGCGGGCCGTAGCGGCCCACGTCGTTGGAGAAGCCGTAGGGCTCGCTCGGCAATTGCCACACGAGGATCGGCTGCATGTCGAGGGAACCGTTGGCGTTGACGTCCTGGTAGGCCGCCACCGCCCAGCGCCCCGGCTGCACGCCCTCGAAGCGGAAGGTCACGTCCCCGCCGCTGGCCCGCTGGAACTTGCCGATCGGGCAGGTGTCGCGGTCGAGATCGCGGTCGCACAGCCCCACGAACACGGGCCCAGCGCCGGCGGCCACGCCGCTGACGCGCACCTCGAGCGTCGCCGCCGTCGAGGCGACGGCGCCCGTCGCGAGGAGGAGCGCAGCGAGCGAGAGTGTCCGAATCTGCACGGGATGTCCTTTCGCCATCAGGCGCCGGCCGGCGCCGTGGCCGCCCGGCGGAAGAGGGAGCGCCCCGGCCGCGCCCGCGCGGCGGCGAGATCGTCGAGGACGAGCTTGGTCGTGATGCGCGCGCCCTCGTAGATCACGGGCAGGCCCGATCCGGGATGGGTCCCGCCGCCGACGAGGTAGACGCCTTTGCCGAAGCGGTTGTGGGGGCGGAAGTAGAGCATCTGGCCGAGATCGTGGGCGAGGTTGAAGGTCGCCCCCTCGTTCACGGCGTACTCGTCCTCCCAGCCCGACGGCGTGATCATCCGCTCGTAGCGGATGCGGCTCTCGATATCGGTCAGCCCCAGCACCTTCAGCCGGTCCAACACCTTGGCCCGGAAGGCCGGCGCCTCGCGCGCCCAGTCGGTGCCCGAGCGCAGGTTCGGCACCGGCACGAGGACGTAGAGGCTCGAATGACCGGCGGGCGCCATGGTCGGGTCCGTGCGCGCCGCGTGCTGGACGTAGAAGGACGGCTTCGTGGGAAGCCGGCAGGAGGAGATCTCCTCGATGTTGTTCTTGTAGTCGTCCGACAGCAGGATCGTGTGGTGCTCGAGGTCGCCCAGATCGCCCTCCAGGCCGAGATAGAGCATGAAGGTCGAGCAGGAGATGCGCGCCCGGTCGAGCTTCTTGTCGGGCCAGCGCGGGCGATGCGCCTCGGGAATGAGCCGGCGCGCCGCGTGAGCGAAGTCGCCGTTGACGACGACGGCGTCCGCCGCCTTGCGCTCGCCGTTCACGAGAACGCCGACCGCCTTGTCGCCCTCGTAGAGGATCTCGTCGACGGGCGTGTCGAGCGCGATGGTCACGCCCATCTTCTCGCAGAGCTTCGCCATGGCTTCCGAGACCGCGCCGCAGCCGCCCATCGGGTGGAAGACGCCGTGCTCGTATTCGAGGAAGGAGAGGATCGTGAACAGGCTCGGGCACTGGAAGGGCGACATGCCCAGATATTTCGTCTGGAACGAGAAGGCGAGCCGGACGCGCGGGTCCTTGAAATAGCGCCTGAGATCGCCGTCGACGCTGGAGAAGGGCCGCATCATCGGCAGCGCCTGCAGCATCGAGGGCGCGATCACGTCGAGCGGGCTGCCGAAGGGCTGCTCCAGGATCGGGCGGAAGAGCTCGAGCTTCTTGCGGTTCTCCTCCATGAAGCGCGCGACGTTGCGCGCATCGTCCGGAGCGATGGTCGCGATCTCGGCGGCCATGCGGGCGATGTCGGGCGTGGCCTTGATGTCGCCGCCGCCCTCGAAGACGACGTGGTATTGCGGATCGAGCCGCACGAGGTCGACGTGGTCCGCCAGCCGCTCGCCGCAGGCCTCGAAGATCTCCGCCAGGATGCGCGGATAGAGGAAGAAGGTCGGCCCGATGTCGAACTTGTAGCCGCCGGGCGCCGTCACCGTGCGGGTACGCCCGCCCACGACGCCGTCCTTCTCGTAGATCGTGACGTGCGCGCCCTGCTTGGCGAGGAGGAGCGCCGCGGCGAGCCCGCCCGGGCCCGCGCCGACGATCGCGATGCGCGCGCCCTTCGCCTCTTCCATGCCCGCGGACGCGTCACGCACGTCGGCGAGCTCCGCCGCCGCGTTCTCGCCGTGCCCGAACTCGGACGTCAGACCCTCCGGGTACCTCATCGTTGCTCCTACCCCCGACGCTACGCCGATCGACTGTGCGGTCTTTTCGCCGGCACCTCAACACTTACGCTGCGACGCACGCGTGGGATCACTCCGCCGCGCGCCGTGGCCTCCCCTCGTCCGGTGCCCGGCCCTCGGCGCGGGAAGCGACGGAATCGATGGCGGCGACGATGTCGTCGTGAGCGAAATAGTGGATCATGTGGCCCAGACCAGGGAGGAAGGCGACGCTCGCCCCCTCGATCTCCGCGGCGAGACGTCCCGTATGGAGCGAACCGTCGATCGCCGCGTCCTGCGATCCGTGCAGGAGCGCCACGGGCACGGCGCAGGACGCGTAATCCTCCGCGAGATCCTCGGCGGACGCGCTCATCGCCGCGAGCTCGGCGGAGGCCGCGCGCATCTGCTCGGGGCGCTCGGCATAGGCGAACGGGTAGTCGCGCAGCATGCGCTCGGGAATCGGACGGGGGTGGAAGAGCCGCGGGTAGAGCTTTGGCGCCATGCGCCGCATGGTCTGCACGCCGAGCGTCCAGCGCAGGGCGGGCCCGATCACGGGGGCGGCCGGCAGGCCCATCAGCGCGACGTCCCCGCGCTCCTGGGGATAGTAGTACCCGGACATCAGCACCGCACCGGCGACGTCCGCCCGCGGATCGAGCGCCATGGCGAGCGAGGCGAGCGCGCCCCAGGAATGCCCGACGACGAGCGGACGTTCGACGCCGATCGTATCGAGGAAGCGCGACAGCAGCACCGCCTGATCCTGAGGCGTGTAGGAGCGTCCGGACGGCCGCGTCGAATGGCCGTAGCCGGGCCTGTCGGGCACGATGCAGCGATAGCGTGTCGCACAGGCGTCGACGAGGCCCGAGACGAGGAGGTCCTCCAGGCACGCGCCGTTGCCGTGGACGAAGAGAATCGGCGGGGCGTCGAGGGGGCCGCGCTCCACGTAATGCAGCCGCACGCCGTCGACCTCGACGAAGCGGCCGATCGGCGGATGCATCTCGCTGGTGACGCGCCGCGCGTGGATCCAGGAATAGAGCGCGGCTCCGCCCGCGGCGAGCGCGAGCGCCCCGAGGGCTGCGCCCGCGATGCGGGACGGGTCCGTCTCGGCCATGGGTGCGATGTCTCCGGTGATGGTCCGCCGACGCGGGACCGCGGCGACGTGAGAGGGTACGCGACAACCATCCGCGAAGCCCATCCGTTCCTGCCGAGCCTCGCGGCTCGCGAGCCCGTCACGGCGCGTTCACGGGTGCCGCGGCGTGCTCCGCCCCCTCGCCGCCGGCCTGCCACCCGCGCAGCAGCGCCGGGCGCAGCGCGTCGATGCGCGGCAGGGCCACGTCGCCGAGCGCGGGTGCCGGCGGCGGCGCGATCCCGGCCGCGAAGCCGAGCGCCTCCAGGGGCTCGAGAAGGGCCGCATCGGGTGCGAGGACGTGGACCGGGACGGCGCGCGAGGCGTCCTCCCCCGTGATCAGGGGCGCGGGCTGATGATCGCCCATGACGATGACGATCGTGCCCGGGTCGACGCGCTCCGCCACGAAGGCCGCGACGGCGTCGAGCGAATGCGCGATGGAGCGGGCGTATTGTACGCGAACCGCGTCGGGATCGCGCCAGACCTCGCGGGGCGCGGGGGCGTCGTCGGTCCAGCGCCGGTAGATTTCGCCGTCGCCGAGCGCGTCCCAGGGCACCACCTCGGGCACCGGCAGCCAGGGCGCGTGGCTCGAGATCAACCCCGCGACCGCGAAGACGGGCGGGCGCGCGCCACCGTCGAGCTCGGCCCGCGCCAGGTGGTCCAGCGCGAACTGATCGGGCACGATGCCCCAATAGAAGTGCGGGCCCGCATAGCCCATGTCCTTCGCCTCGTAGGTCGCGTCGTAGCCGAGCAGCTGGCCCTCGGGCCAGGGCATGGTGATCGCCGGCATGGATTGCACGGTGCGATAGCCGGCGCGGGCGAAGTCGTCGACGAGGGTGCGCGGGTCCTCCGCGAGGAAGAGCGCGTAGAGCGTCTGGTCGTCGATGAAGCGGCCCGACGACACGCTCGCATGGTTGAGCCAGGACTGCCCGCCCGCGGACGCCGCGACCATGCGCCCGGAGCGCATTGCGAGGCCCGCCTCCCGCGCCGCCTCGCCGAGGCCCACGAGCGCGGGCGCGACGACCCGCTCGTAGGCCGGCGCGTCGAGGGCGGTCACGCCGTAGCTCTCGACGAAGATCAGGAGGACGTCGCGCCCGTCGAGCGCGCGGAACAGAGCCGAGTCCGCGATGCCGTCGGCGGAATCCTCGGCGAGCTTTTCGCGGAAGACCGCACGGCGCGCGAGCGCGACCGACACGCCCTCCACCTGCTGCGATATGGCGAGGCTCGCGGAGGCGCCCACCGGCCGCCAGCCGGGAAGGCCCTCGAGGAAGGCCTTCTGGCCGGCGAAGACGAGGAGCGCGCCCGCGCCGAGGCCCATCATCGCGCGCCGCGGGACGGGCTGCGCGAAGAAGCCGGCGAGCCGCGACAAGCCGAAGGCGAAGAGCACGTGCAGCGCGACGAGCGCGACGATCAGCGCGGCGACGGCGCCCCACGCCCGAAGCGGCCCGAGCAGCGTGCGCGCGACGTCCATCGTCGCCGGCAGGAGCGAGACGTCGAGGAAGAGGTTGAGCGGGCGGTCGACGACGGAGCGGGCGAGGAAGTCGCCGAGCCGCACCGCGACGAGGAGGACGAGGAGCGCCGCGAGGGCGTGGATCACGGCCCGCGGCACCCGACGAAACCGCGCCTGGACGAGTGCGAGGACGGCGAGCACCGCCCCCACCTCCAGCGAAAAGCCGAGATGGAAGGCTCCCAGCAGCGCATCCGCGAAGGGCGGCAGGTTGACCGCGAGGCTCGCGGCGAACCAGGCTGCGGCGAGAAGCGCGGCCGCGCCGAGCGGCGATGTGGAGATCCGCCCCATCCCGTTCCTCCCGCCCCCGGATGCCTCGCGTCTTCGCGTCTTCTACGGGGTAGAGGGGTAATCGGATGGGAGCAAGGGTGGGTCCACCATCGGGCTTTGCCCCGGCGCTGAAATTCGCTATGCGAACATCCGTGCGCGTGAATTGGGAGGCGAGACCCTCATGATCGACAAGATCGTCCCGACGCTGGAGGCGGCGGTGGCGGGCATTCCGGACGGGGCGACGGTTCTCGTCGGCGGGTTCGGCACGGCCGGCATGCCCTTCGCGCTCATCGACGCGCTGATCGCGCAGGGTGCGGGCGATCTCACGATCGTCTCCAACAACGCGGGCAACGCCGATACCGGCCTCGCCGCGCTCCTGGCTACGGGGCGGGTGCGCAAGGTGATCTGCTCCTTTCCCCGCCAGCACGACAGCTGGGTGTTCGACGGCCTCTACCGCTCGGGCGAGATCGAGCTCGAGGTCGTGCCGCAGGGCAATCTCGCCGAGCGCATCCGCGCGGCCGGTGCCGGCATCGGCGCCTTCTTCACGCCGACCGGCTACGGCACGCTGCTGGCCGAGGGCAAGGAGACGCGTCGCATCGACGGGCGCGACTACGTGCTCGAATACCCGATCCACGCCGACGTCGCGCTGATCAAGGCGAAGACGGCCGACCGGCACGGCAACCTCGTCTACAACAAGACGGCGCGCAATTTCGGGCCGATCATGGCGAGCGCCGCCAAGCTCTCCATCGCGCAGGTCTCGGAGGTCGTTCCGCTCGGCGCGCTGGACCCCGAGAGCGTCGTCACCCCCGGCATCTTCGTGTCGCGCGTCGTCGTCGCGCACGAAGAGACGCCCCCGTCCTGGTGAGGAGCGGCATCATGAACAAGCTCGACCGCAACGCCATGGCGGCCCGCGTCGCCCGCGACATCCCCGACGGCGCCTACGTCAATCTCGGCATCGGCCTGCCGACCCTCGTCGCCGACCATCTGCCGGAGGGGCGCGAAATCGTGCTCCACACCGAGAACGGGCTCCTCGGCATGGGCCCGCGCCCCGCGGCGGGCCAGGAGGATCCCGAGCTGATCAACGCCGGCAAGCAGCCGGTGACGACCCTGCCCGGCGCCGCCTTCTTCCACCATGCGGATTCGTTCGCGATGATGCGCGGCGGGCACCTCGACATCTGCGTACTGGGCGCCTTCGAGGTGTCGATCGCGGGCGATCTCGCCAACTGGCACACGGGCAAGCCCGACGCGATCCCGGCTGTGGGCGGCGCCATGGACCTCGCCATCGGCGCCAAGCGCGTCTTCGTGCTGATGGAGGCGCTGACCAAAGACGGCCGCCCCAAGCTCGTGCGCGAATGCGCCTACCCCCTCACCGGCAAGGCCTGCGTCTCGCGCGTCTACACCGACCTCGCCACGTTCGAGATCACGCCGGACGGCGTGCTCGCGCGGGACCTGGTGGAGGGGCTGACGCTCGGGGATCTCGAGGGGATGATGGGGGTGGAGCTGCGCGCGGGGTGAAAAGCTCGGCTCAGACGAACGGATTGCGGATCTCCAGCGTGCCGAGAACCCGTCCGTGCTGCATGTCTTCCGAGTACATCACGTCACAACCATCCTGTATCGCCGCAGCAAGAAGCAGCGAGTCATAAAACGAGAAGCCGTTAGCGCGGGCGAGCATCACTCCCAAGCGATGCGTTTCAAGTGTTATTGGCAGCGGGTCCCCGAGCATCTTCATCACGTCTTCGACAATATCGATAATCTCGTCCCAATCGAGCCCACGCTTACGTCGCAAGACATTAGATAACTCGTTCAGTACCTGCACGCTGATGCTTCCGCCGCTGAGCATTAGAGACCGAGCGGTATCGCCTTTGCGCCCCTCTCGTTGAGCATAGACGAGAATATTTGTGTCGAAGAAAGCTTTCACCGCTTGTTCGCTTCTTCACGATCGAAAATGTAATCTTCGGGCATAGTCAATCGACGTTCGGCCATACGGGTGAAAGCCGTCATGCGATCGTCCGCCTTTTGAAGCACGAGCTTTTCGCGAGTTGCCGCGACGATCTCGACTTCATCTCCCGGCTTCAGCCTCAACTCTTCAACGATAGCTTTGGGAAGACGAACACCCAAGCTATCGCCCCACTTTGAGATGCGCATCATACACCCCCTGACAGTATCATGGAAAAGATATCATGGGAGCACGCAGACGTCCACACCCGCATTGTCCCACCCCGCGGCATGCGCTAGTCTGAGCCGAAATCCGAACAGCCGCAGAGCCTGTGCGTGGGTTTCCTCCAGGAACCACGGCCGGGCGCCTGCGCGTGCGCTCACGGGAGGTCCGACATGCGCATCGAGAACGACCCGAAGCTCGACTTCAAGGACGTGCTGATCCGCCCCAAGCGCTCGACGCTGGCCTCGCGCTCCGAGGTGGACGTGACGCGTACGCTGCGCTTCATGCATACCGGGCGCACCTGGACGGGCTTTCCCCTCGTCGCCGCCAACATGGACGTGACGGGCACGATGGCGATGGCCGGCGCGTTGCATCGGCACGGCGCCATGGTCGCGCTCCACAAGCATTATCCCGCGGACGCGCTCGCCGACTTCTTCGCCGGCCCGGCCTCCGCCAACACCTTCTACTCGCTCGGAACCACCGAGGCCGACTGGGAGAAGCTCGCCGCCGTCAAGAGCCGCGCGCCGGTGCACTTCCTGTGCATCGACGTCGCCAACGGCTACACCGAGCGCTTCGTCGAGATCGTCGAGCGCGCCCGCGCCGAGAACCCGGACGCCGTGATCATGGCCGGCAACGTCGTCACCGGGGACATGACCGAGGCGCTGATCCTGGCGGGCGCCGACATCGTCAAGGTCGGCATCGGCCCGGGCTCGGTGTGCACCACGCGCAAGATGACGGGCGTCGGATACCCGCAGCTCTCCGCGGTAATCGAATGCGCGGACGCCGCGCACGGGCTCAAGGGTCTCGTCTGCGCAGACGGCGGCTGCACGGTGCCGGGCGACGTCGCCAAGGCCTACGGCGCGGGGGCGGATTTCGTGATGCTCGGCGGCATGCTCGCCGGCCACGACGAATGCGAGGGCGAGATCGTGCGCGAGAGCGTGGACGGCGTGGAGCAGCCGGCGAAGATGATCTTCTACGGCATGTCCTCGGACACGGCGATGAAGAAGTATGCCGGCGGCGTCGCCGCCTACCGCGCCTCCGAAGGCAAGACCGTGGAGGTGCCCTATCGCGGCGGCGTCGACGCGACGATGCAGGAGATCATGGGCGGCGTGCGCTCGATGATGACCTATATCGGCGCCACCAAGCTGAAGGAGGTGCCCAAGCGCACCACCTTCGTCATGGTCGGCGCCCAGCTGAACACCGTCTTCGGCGGCTGACGACGCGAGCGTGCGAGGCCCCGTCCCGCGGGGCCTCGCGTGTCGCTCGCGATCAGGCGGCCTGTGCGGCGATGATGCGCGGGACGGCCGAGCCCTTCTCGTCGAAGACGTGGCAGAGTGCACCGTCGAAGCCGAGCGTGACCTCGTCGCCCTCCTTCTGCGGCGCGTCGCCCGGGATCTTCGCCGTGACGAGGGAGCGGTCGGCCAGGCGCACGTGCAGCAGGTAGGCCTCGCCGAGCTGCTCGATGACGTCGATCTTGCCCGTCACCATGGATTCGGCGGGCTCGAGCACGATGTGCTCCGGGCGGATGCCGAGCGTGACCTTCTGACCGCTCTTCACGCGCGCCCCGTCGACCTTCGCCACCGCGCGCCCGCCGCCCGGCAGGCCCATCGTGACCGTGTCGCCGGTCGCGCTGTCGACCGTCGTCTCGATGAAGTTCATCCGCGGCGAGCCGATGAAGCCCGCGACGAAGAGGTTGCGCGGGTTGTGGTAGAGCTCGAGCGGGTGGCCGACCTGCTCGACGTTGCCGGCGTTGAGCACGACGATCTTGTCGGCCAGCGTCATCGCCTCGACCTGGTCGTGCGTGACGTAGATCATCGTCACGCCCATGTCCTTGTGGAGCTTGGCGATCTCGATGCGCATCTGGACGCGCAAAGCCGCGTCGAGGTTCGAAAGCGGCTCGTCGAAGAGGAACACCTTGGGCTCGCGCACGATGGCGCGGCCGATGGCGACGCGCTGGCGCTGGCCGCCGGAGAGGTTCTTCGGCAGCCGGTCGAGGAGCGGCGTCAGCTCCAGGATGTCGGCCGCCTGCTCCACCGCCTTGCGGATCTCCTCCTTGGAGGATTTCGCGAGCTCGAGCCCGAAGGCCATGTTCTCGTAGACGGTCATGTGCGGGTAGAGCGCGTAGGACTGGAACACCATCGAGATGCCCCGTTCCTTCGGCGAGAACGAGTTCACGCGCTTGCCGCCGATCATGAGATCGCCGTCCGAGATGTCCTCGAGCCCGGCGATCAGCCGCAGCAGCGTGGACTTGCCGCAGCCGGAGGGACCGACGAAGACGACGAACTCGCCATCCCGGATGTCGAGATCGACCGCGTGGATGATCTCCACGTTTCCGAAGCGCTTCACGACCTTCTTGAGCACGACCTCCGCCATCGCCTCGTCTCCTGTTTTCTCGGGCGCTCGGGGGCGCGCCCGTCTCGTTTCTCTACGCTACGCTCACGCGTGTTCGGCGCGAAGCGGGGTGACGCGGCGCGCAGGGCCCAGGGCCCCGCGCGCGCGAATCTCGGCTCAGCCCTTCACCGCGCCGGCGGTGAGGCCGGAGACGATGCGACGCTGGAAGATCAGGACGAGCACCACGACGGGCACGGTCACCGTGACCGAGGCGGCCATGATGTTGCCCCAGGGCAGCTCGAACTGCGTCGCGCCGGTGAGGAGCGCGATGGCGACCGGCACCGTGCGCTGCTCGGTCGAGAGCGTGAAGGTGAGCGCGAACAGGAACTCGTTCCAGGCGACGATGAAGGCGAGGAGCCCCGTCGTCACCATCGCCGGCCACATCAGCGGCAGGAAGATCCGGCTCACGACCACCCAGGGCGACGCGCCGTCGACGAAGGCGGCCTCCTCCAGCTCCTTCGGCAGCTCCCGCATGAACGTGGTGAGCACCCACACCGTGAAGGGCAGCGTCAGGATCATGTTCGAGAGGATGAGGCTCCACAGGCTGTTGTAGATGCCGAAGGCGCGCACGAGCTCGAACATGCCCGACAGCACCGCGACCTGCGGGAACATCGACACCGAGAGGATCGTCAGCAGGAGCAGCCCGCGCCCGCGGAAGGTCACCCGGCCGAGCGCGTAGGCCGCCGTCACGCCCAGGAAGAGCGATATCGCCACCACGGACACCGCCACGACGACGGAGTTGAGGATGTTGCGGCCGAAGGGCTGGCCGGTGAAGACCGAGACGTAGTTCGCGATGCTGACCGAATCCGGCCACACCGACGAGGAGAAGAGCGCTTGGCCGGAGCGCAGGCTCGAGACGATCGCGTAGTAGAACGGGAAGATCGCGAAGATCACGATCGCCACGATCAGGAGCCAGAAGCCGGCCTTGGCGTACCAGGGCGTTCTCATCGCGGATCCTCCCCGAGACGCACGCGCCCGACCATCAACGTGACGATGATGAGAAGCGCGATGATGAGGAACAGGAGGGTGGACGCGGCCGAGCCGTAGCCGACCTGCTGGAAGTCGACGAGCTGCTGTCGCGCGTAGACGGACATGGAGGCCGTGTCGCGCGAGTTCGACGTGAGCACGTAGATCAGGTCGAAGATGCGCAGCGCGTCGAGCGCGCGGAAGATGATCGCCACCATCAGCGCCGGGCGGATGAGCGGCAGCGTCACCTTGAAGAAGACCTTGATCGGGTTGATGCCGTCGACCCGCGCCGCCTCGTAGCAGTCGGACGGGAGCATCTGCAGGGCGGCGAGGATGAGGAGCGCCATGAACGGCGTCGTCTTCCACACGTCGACCATGACCACCG
The DNA here is from genome assembly GCF_014645695.1 of Salinarimonas ramus. GTDB lineage: Bacteria > Pseudomonadota > Alphaproteobacteria > Rhizobiales > Beijerinckiaceae > Salinarimonas > Salinarimonas ramus. The sequence goes on from NZ_BMMF01000002.1 coordinate 221,005, forward strand.
CCCACAGCGCCGTGTCGGGCGACGCGGTCCAGGCGACGGGCTGCGAGATGATGCCGATCCCCATGAGGATGGCGTTGAGCACGCCGAACTGGTCGTGCAGCATCCAGCCCCACATCTGGGCCGACACGATGGTCGGGATCGCCCAGGGGATCAGGATCGCGGCGCGCAGCATGCCGCGGCCGGGGAAAGCGGCGTTGAGGGTGAGCGCCACGATCATGCCGAGGATCAGCTCGAGACCCACCGAGACGACGGTGAACCAGATCGTGTTGTAGACCGCGCGCCACCAATCGGGATCGACGATGACGCCGTACCACTCGCCTTCGTAGTACTCGATGAAATTCGCGAAGCCGATGAAGTCGTAATCCGAAAGGTTCGAAAGCGTCGCGTCTGTGAAGCTGAAATAGATCGTCCGAACCAGCGGCCACCCGGCGACGAGCGCGAGCACGACCAGCATCGGCGAGAGGAACAGCCAGGCGGAGCGCACCCGTGCGCGGGTCAGCTCCGAGGATTTCGCGGACATCGCCATGAGACGGCCTTTCCGTGTCTCCCCGTTGCGCGGCGGCCTTGTTCTTGCCGCTCGAAGCGCGAGGACGCGAGACGACAGGGGGCGCAGGGCGCGCGCGCCGCCCGAGAGGTGGGCATCGGGCGGCGCGGACGTCTCACGCTCCCGGCGGGAGCGTCGCGCGGATCACCAGCCGCGGCGGCTCATGCGGTTGAGCGAGGACTCGAGGTCCGCGAGCGCCTGCTCGGCGGTGGCAGCACCGGTGAGCACGTTGTGGGAGGCCTCCCAGAATTCCGCGGACACGCGGTTGTAGCTCTCGCCGGTCGGACGCGAGGGACGCGCCACCGCGTTGACGAACGTGTCGTAGAGGTCGCCGAAGAACGGCACCGCCTCGAGCACCTCGGGGTCCTCGTAGAGGCCCGCGATCGTCGGGTTGTAGGCGCCCACGATGGCGCGGCGCTTCTGCTCCTCGTAGGAGGTCAGGTAGCGCACGAGATCCGCCGCGACCTCGGGATTGGCCGAGTAGCGCGACACCGCCAGCTGCCAGCCGCCGAGCGTGCCGGTGTTCTTGCCTTCCTCGCCGCCCTTGGGCAGCGCGACGACGCCGACATTGCCGCTGATCGGGCTGTCGGGGGCGTTGGCGAGCGCCCAGACGTAGGGCCAGTTGCGCATGAACACGGCGTTGCCGGACTGGAACACGCCGCGCGCCTCCTCCTCGGCGTAGTTCAGCACGCCCTCCGGGGAGATGTCGCCGATCCAGGTGCCGGCGAGCGCCAGCGCCTCGATGGCCTGCGGGTTGTTCACCGTGACCTCGCCCTCGGGGTTCACCACGGAGCCGCCGTTGTGCGCGTCGATCCACTCGAGTGCGTTGCAGGTCAGGCCCTCGTAGGCGCGACCCTGGAAGACGTAGCCCCAGAGCTGGTCGTTGCCCTCGGCGCGCTCCGCCTCCATGACGGCGCGGGCGGTGTCGGTCATCTCCTGCCAGGTGGTCGGCGCCTCGAAGCCGTGCTTCTCCAGGAGATCGCTGCGGTAGTAGAGCAGGCCGGCATCGGTGAACCACGGCATGGCGACGAGGCGCCCGTCGATCGTGTTGTTCTCGACGATGGCGGGGAAGTGCTCGTCCTGCTGACCGTCCATATGCTCGGCCAGATCGATGAAGTGCTCGCCCAGGATGCCGGGCCAGATCACGTCGATCTGGAAGACGTCGATGTCGGCCGCACCGGCCGCGAGCAGCTGCTGGTAGAGCGCCAGACGCTCCGTCGAGGAGTTCGGCGTCGAGACGACGGTGACCGAGTTGCCGGTCTGCTCGGCCCACGCCTCCGCGCCCTCGCGGCAGATGTCGAGCTCCTGCCCGAGCGCGCCGCAGGAGATCGAGACCGAGACGCCCTGCGCCTGGGCGCCGCCGGCGGCGAGCGCCGTGGTCAGCGCGAGCGCCGAAGCGCCGATCAGAGTGCGGAAATTCATGGCTCTACGTCCTCCCTCAGGTTTCGGTCCGCGCCACGCGGCACCGAAGGTGAAGCCGACGCTCCGTGCGCTCCGTATCCGCATCGCCGGTGGTCCCGGACCTCCCCGACGCGCGCCCGTTGCGCTTCCAAAGCGCTTTGGGAAAGGCCTAGAACGACGTAGGGCGAGCTGTCAAGGAAGCATCGCGTCATTTTCCATTTTGCACTGCAACAAGACTAGGTGACGTACCGTAACACCTTGCATGATACTTCTCAATCGCGCAAAATGCCTGTTCAAAGCGCTTTGGACAGGCGGAATGAACCTCAGAGAATTAGCCGCGCATCTAGGCCTTTCGCAGACCACGGTGTCCCGCGCGCTCAACGGCTACCCGGACGTGGCCGAAGCGACGCGACGCCAGGTCATGGATGCGGCGCGGCAATTCAACTACCGACCCAACCCTGCGGCGCGGCGTCTCGCCACGGGGCGGGCGGGCACCGTCGCCATCCTCTTCCCCGTCGAGCGCAACCTCCTCGTCGATCCGCACTTCTTCGAGCTGCTCGCCGGGCTCGCGGACATGATCGCGCGTACCGAGATGGAGCTGTCGCTGCGGGCGACGCCCCCGGACCAGGAGCTCGACAATTACAGGCGCCTCGTCAACGCGGGACGGGTCGACGGGTTCGTTCTCTCCTCCCCGACGTTGCAGGATCCGCGCATTCCCGAGCTCGCCGCGCTCGGCGCGCCCTTCGTCGTGCACGGGCGCACCGAGGTCGCCCTGCCCTACGCCTATCTCGACATCGACAACGAGGACGCGTTCGCCCGCGCGACGGCGCTCCTCCTCGATCTCGGGCACGTGGACATCGCCCTCCTCAACGGAGACCCGGCGCTCGGTTTCGCCGTCGATCGCGAGCGGGGCTTCCGGGCGGCGCTGGCGGAGCGGGGCCTCGCGCCCTTCGAAGGGCGCGTACGCAACGCGCCGATGACGGAGGAGACCGGCTATCGCAGCGCCCGCGCGCTGCTGGAGCGGCCCGAGCGGCCGACCGCGATCCTCGCGTCGAGCGTCCTGCTGGCGCTCGGCGTCTATCGCGCGGCGCGCGATCTCGGGCTCGCCATCGGGCGCGACGTCTCCGTCATCGCCCACGACGACGCCCTGCCCTACCTCAAGGCGGAGACCTTCGACCCGCCGCTCGCGACGACGCTGTCTCCCATCCGACACGCGGGCTATCGCCTGGGCGAGATGCTCATCGACCGCATCGCCGGCGTCGATCCGCAGAACCTGCAGGAAATTCTCACCTGCGATCTCGTCTTCCGCGCCTCGGTCGCGCCGCTGCGCGGCGAGGACGGTCCCCGCCGCGGCCCGACGTCCGCCGCGTCGCGCTCGCGCACGAAGGACGACCCGCGCTCGAGCGACCGCCGCCCGGCTCGTTGAGCGCTCAGGCGAGCCGCACGCCGCCGCCCTCGGCGACGACCCGCCCGGCCGCGACCTCCCGCTCGACGATCTCGCCGATGCGCGCCCGAAGGTCCGCCCCGGTCCGCTGAAAGCCGAGGAGACGCGCGCTCGCCACCACGATCTCGTCGCGGCTCATCGCGCCGTTGTCGGCGAGCGCCCGCGCGAGCGCGGCGGCGATCTCGACGGGGGCGATCATGCCCGCGGCCTTCAGCCCGGCCGGCGCCTGCGAGCGGTCGCGCAAGACGGGCGCGCGGGCCTGGTCGCGCGTCATCCAGAAGCCGTCGCTCTCCACGAGCGCGTCCTCCCCGCCGCCCTGCAGCGCGAGGGTACGCGCGACGGCGTCGACGATGCGCTGGCCGGCGCGCGAGGCACCGAAGGCGGAGGCGTAGCGCCGCGTCAGCTCCTCGGCGTGGATCGGTCCCTCGACGGCGACGATCTCGCGCAGGACGCGCAGCGCCTGCGCGTGCGTCGCCTCGTGCGGCTCGCGACCGGCCGGCGCGCGCGGGCTCGCGACGCGGTAGGGCTCGCCGATGGCGGGCGGCGGCGCGAAGGCCTCCTCCTGGATCACGCCGTCGATCTCGAGCACCGGCTTGAGCATCGGCGCACGCTCGGCCTCGGCACTCTCGAGCGCGGCGCGCAGGCGCGCGAGCTCGGCCTCGCGACGATAATACCAGTCGGTGCCCCAGATCCGGTGGAAACGCCAACCCATGCCCTCCAGGATCTCCTGGCGAAGCCGGTCGCGCTCGCGCGCCCAGAGCGCGCCGTGATAGGCCGCGCCGTCGCATTCCACGGCGAGCATCCAGCGCCCCGGCCGCGCGGGGTGGCGCACCGCGAGATCGATGCGGAAGCCCGCGTGCCCCACCTGCGGATCGGCGACGTATCCCATGGCGCCGACGGCGCGCGCGACGTCCTCCTCGAAGCCGCTCTCCGGATCGAGACCGGTGGCGGACGCCGCGTCGAGCACGCCCGTCTCGGCGAAGGCGAGGAAGCGCTTGAGCGCGTCGGGCCCGCGTCCGCGCGCCCGGCCGAGATCGATGTCGCCGCTATCGAAGGAGACGAAGACCTCGCAGCGCAGCCGCGCGCGGGTGAAGAGCACGTTGAGCCGCCGCTCGCCGCCCTCGGAGGAGACCGGCCCGAAGGCCATGGAATCGAGCGGCTCGCCGGCGCGGCGAGGGCCGTAGCCGACGCTGATGAGGATCACGTCGCGCTCGTCGCCCTGGACGTTCTCCAGGTTCTTGACGAAGAGCGCCTCCTCGCCCTCCCGCTCGGCGATGTAGGCGTCGAGCGCGGGATCGGTGCGGCGCGCCTCGTCGAGGAGGAGCGAGACGAGGTCGCGCTGGGCGGTGGAGAAGGTGACGATGCCGAGCGAACGTTCCGGCCGCTCGGCGGCGTGCCGCGCCGCCGCCTCCACGACGGCGCGGGCCTCGATGGCGTTGGTGCGCGTGCCGCCGCGATCGTAGGCGCCGGCGACGCGGATCGCGACGAGCCCCTCCTCGCCCAGCGCCGCCTCCGGCGAAGGCGGCAGCACGAGATCGTTCTGGTAGAACAGCTCGTTCGAGACTGCGATCAGCGAGGGGTGGCGCGAGCGGTAGTGCCAGCGCAGCCGCGTACGCGGAAGGCCGCGGGCCTCGCAGAGCGTGAGGATCGATTCGAGCTCCGTCGCCTTCGCGGCGCCGGCGAGCGCGCCGGCGGGCTCCTCGGCGTCGTCTTCTTCCTCCCCGTCCGCGGTGCCGGCATCCGCCATCAGCCGGTCGAAGAAGCTGGTGGGCGGCAATTGCTTGGCGTCGCCCACGACGACGACGCGCGCGCCGCGGGCGAGGACGCCGAGCGCGTCCTCCGGGCGCACCTGGCTCGCCTCGTCGATGACGACGAGGTCGAAGGCGATGCGCCCGTGCGGCAGGTATTGCGCCACCGAGAGCGGGCTCATCAGGAAGATCGGCTTGATCCGCTGCAGCGCCGAGCCCGCGCGCGCGATGAGCCGGCGCAGCGCCATGTGGCCGCGCCGCTTGCCGACCTCGCCGCGGATGACACCCATCTCGCCCTGCCCGCCGCGGGGCATCGCGGCGGCATGGCGCGCGCGGATGAGCGCCGAGACCTCGCCGCGCCGCGCATGCTCGAGGCGCACGAACTCGCGCACGAGATCGCCCCGACGCAACCCCTCCAGCGCCGCGAGGCCCGGCCGCTCGGCGAGCGCACGCCGCCACAGCGCCTCCGCGCGAGCGTGGCGCAGCTCCTCCGCCGCATGCTCCGGCGCGAGACGCCCGTCCGCGAGGCGCCGCGCGAGATCGCCCGCGCCCGCCGCGGCGAGCGCGGTCTCGGCATCCGCCATCGACCGCCATTCCGAGAACCGGCTGGTCCCGTCGCGCCATGCGCCGAGGCGCTCGGCGAGGCGCGCCGCCGGGATCGCCTCGAGGCGCGCCGCGCCGAAGGCCCGCCCGAGATCGAGGCCGAGCGTCTCGACGATCGTCGTCAGCTCGGCGAGGCTGTCGCGCACGAGCGCGTCGATCTCGCGGGAGGCGCGGGCGAGCCGCTCGTCGCCCGCGAAGCCGCGCAGGCGCGGCCAGCTCCGGGCGAGATCGGCGCCGAGGATCTTCGCCGGGCCGCGCCGCCAGGCGACCAGCGCACGCAGGCTCGCCACGTCCGTGCGCCGCCCCGCCCAGAGCGGGCCGACGACGTCGCGCGCCTCCCGCCCGATCTCGTCGAGGGTCGCGAGGCGCTGACGCAAGGCGATCAGCCGATCGACGAGAGCGAGGCGCTTGCCCGGCTCGCGCGGCATCTCGCCGACGATCCAGGTCGAAAGCTCCGCAACGGACCGGCGATAGGCGCCGCCGAGCCGCGCGAAGAACGAGCCCGCACCCCGCGCGAGCGCCGCGCGGACGTCAGCCGTGCGCGCCTCCAGCGCCGCGGGCGCGAACAGCGCGATGTCCGCCTCGATGGCCGAGATCACCTCGCCGGCTTCCGCGAGGAGCGCGTCGCAGCGCGCGAGCGCAGCCTCGGGGAGGGCGACGATGCCGTCGCGCATGTCCGGGTCGCCCGGCGCCTGCGCCAGCGCCTCGAGCGCGCGGGCGAGGCCCGTCGTCTCGCCGAGCGTCCGCGGCGCCCCGGCGCCCAGCGCGGCGGCGTACGTCCCCGCGGCCTCGATCCGCTGCGGCAAGGCCTCGGCGAGCGCGGCGCAGGAGGGGACGAGCCGGTCGAGATCCAGCGGCTGGAGCGAGAGCCGCGTCGTGCCGCGCCAGGGATGGTCGTCCGCGCGGCCGTGGCGGGCGACGAGGTCCGCCAGGATCGCCGCGCGCGCGAGCATGGCCTCGTAGGCCTCGCCGGAGAGCGTCGCGAGCGTCTCGACGGCGAGGGCCGGCGGCGGCAGGCCGAGCCCGGCGGCGCGGGCGAGATCGCCGAGGACGCGGTGCGGCGTCGTCCCGGTCTCGCCGATCGGCGCGTGCAGATCGTGCGAGGCGGCGTTGAGCGCGTCCCGCACCTCCCGAAGCCGCTTTTCGCTGCGCGAGACGTCCGGCGCCGAGACGGAGCCGTCCAGCGTCTTGCCCAGCTCCTGCGCCACGAGCCGCTTGTTCGCGGCGCGCGAGTGAAGCTCCAGGCACAGAGGGCCGAGCCCCGCGCGCTCCAGACGCGCATGCACGACCTCGAGCGCCACCATCTTCTCCGCCACGAACAGAACGGTCAGCCCGTCATGGGCGGCAGCGGCGAGGATGTTGGCGATGGTCTGCGACTTGCCGGTCCCCGGCGGCCCCTGGACGACGAGGTTCCCCTCGCGCCGTGCCGCCTCGATGGCGAGGGTCTGGGAATGGTCGGCATCGACCACGTGGAGGAGGTCCGCAGGCGCGTACCGCCGATCGAGATCGCCCGGCCGGCTCTCCGTCGGCGGCAGCGCCTCGGGGAAACCGTCGACGAGGAGGCCCTGCAGCAGGGGATGGGACAGGATCGCGCGATCGGGCCAGCTGTCCGGCTCGAGATCGTGGAACATCAAGAGCTTGGCGAAGGAGAATAAACCGAGCTCGACGCCGCGGCGATCGACGCTCCAGCGCGGCTTCGCCGCGATCGCTTCCTCGACGGCGTCGAAATAATCCGACGCAACCCATTCCTCCGCTTCGGGAATCGGCGGCAGGGAGACGCCGAGCTCGCGCAGGCGCTCCGAGAGCGGGAGATTGAGCCCGATGTCCTCCTCGCGTGCCCGCAGCTCGTAGGTCGAGCGCCGCGCGTCGCGCACCAGCGAGACCGGCACGAGCAGGAGGGGCGCCTCGCGCAGCGTCTCCGAGCGCTCTTCCTCGTACCAGCGCAGGAAGCCGATCGCGAGATAGAGGATGTTGACGCCCTGCTCCTCCTCCAGCAGGCGCGCATCGCGGAAGAAGCGCAGGAGGCGCTTCTCCAGCGGCGCGGGCCCGAGCCTGGTCTGGAGCGTGTCAAGCCGCGCCGACGCCTCGTCCGAGGCGTCGAGCTCCGCCGTGACGAAGGTCATCGGCGTGCGGAAGGCGCCTCCGCCCTCCTGAGCCTTCTCCTGCTCGCCGTCGGGCTCGGGCTCGCCGGCTGCGGCGCGCGCCGCGAGCACCGGGTCCGGCGCGAAGCGATAGGGCCGCCCCTCGCGGACGAGGCGCGAGAACAGCGCGTCCGTATCCGCGACGAAGATCGCCAGCGTCGAGGGGCGCTTCGCCGCGCGGTTGACGTGGACGAGGCGGTTGCGCGTGCCGGTCTCGATGAGCCGCGTGCGCGCCTCTGCGAGCAGCGCCTCCAGCCGCCGCCCACCCGCACGTCCGCCGATCGCGTCGTCCATCCGCTCGCCCCCTCCAGCCGGCCGCATCGCTCGCACGCGTTATCGCCACCGACGCGCGAGTGTGCAAGCGCGCGCACGCCAGTGCCGCGCACAAGGATTTCTATGCAGCAGGCAGGCGGATCAACCCTTGTCGAACGGGTTCTTTCCCACGCGTAGCGAGTAGCGAATCGGCACGCCGGGAAGGTCGAAATTGTCGCGCAGGCTGTTGACCAGGTAGCGCGTGTAGCTCTTGGGCAGGGCGTGGAGCTGGTTTCCGAAGAAGGAGAAATGCGGCGGGCGGGCCTTCACCTGGGTGCAGTAGCGGATCTTGATGCGCCGGCCCGACACCGCCGGCGGCGGGTTGGCGGAGATCGCATCTCCCAGCCAACGATTGAGCTTGGCCGTCGAGATGCGCCGGTTCCAGGTGGCGTAGACCGAGAAAACGGCCTCCATCAGCTTGTCGATGCCGTTGCCGGCGAGCCCCGACAGCGGCACGACGGGGGCGTTCTTCACCTGCGGCAGGAGGCGCGTCGCCTTCTCGCGCAGCTCGCCCAGGAGCTTGGGCTGGTCGGCGACGAGGTCCCACTTGTTGAGCCCGATGACGACGGCGCGGCCCTCGCGCTCCACCAGGTCGACGATGGTGAGGTCCTGCTTCTCGAAGGGGATCGTCGCGTCCAGCAGCACCACGACCACCTCCGCGAAGCGCATGGCGCGAAGCCCGTCCGAGACGGAGAGCTTCTCGAGCTTCTCCTGCACGCGGGCGCGCCGGCGCATGCCGGCGGTGTCGATGAGCTTGACCGACTTGCCGCGCCATTCCCACGGCACGGTGATCGCGTCGCGGGTGATTCCGGCCTCCGGGCCCACCAGCAGGCGGTCCTCCCCGAGCATGCGGTTGATCAGCGTCGACTTGCCCGCGTTCGGCCGCCCGATGATGGCGATCTGCACCGGCTTGCCCACCGGCGTGGCATCCCCGTCCTCGTCGCTCTCCTCGTCCAGCGGGTCGAGCTCGACGGGCGCGGCGCCGCGGGCGAGATCGGCCTCCTCGGGATCCTCGAAGGCGTCGCCCGCCGCCTCGGGAGGCATGTGCGTGACGAGCGCGTCGTAGAGCTCGCCCAGCCCCTCGCCGTGCTCGGCGGAGAAGGCCACGGGCTCGCCGAGCCCCAGCTCCCAGGCGTCGTAGGCGCCCTGCATGCCCTCGCGGCCTTCGGCCTTGTTGGCTAGCAGGATCACGGGCTTGCCCGAGCGGCGCACCAGCTCCGCGAAGGGCTTGTCCGCCGGCAGCACGCCGGTGCGCGCGTCCATGACGAAGACGATGACGTGGGCGTCGCCGATGGCGCGCTCGGTCTGCGCGCGCATGCGCCCGGCCAGGCTGTCGGGGTCGGCCTCCTCGAGGCCGGCGGTGTCCACGATGCGAAAGCGCAGGTCCGCGAGCTTGCCCTCGGCCTCGCGCCGGTCGCGGGTCACGCCGGGGCGATCGTCGACGAGGGCGAGCCTCTTGCCGACGAGACGGTTGAACAGGGTCGACTTGCCCACGTTGGGGCGGCCGACGATGGCGACGACGAGCGACATGATCGGCCCCGCGAGAGCGGGCTCTCTAGTTCGCGCCGCCGAGCGGACCGGCGGCGACGAGGGCGGAATAGATGGCGAGACGCTGGCGCAGGGCGCCGGGCGTCTGGGGATCCACGGCGATCTGGTCGAACCACTCTCCGGCGGCATCGTAATCGCCGCGGTCGAGCGCGGCGAGGCCGAGCTGCTCGCGCGCGGTGTGCCGGAACGCGCCCTCCCCGGCCGCGAGGCTCTGCAGGACGGGGAGCGCCGTGTCCGGCGCGGAATCGATCTGGAGAAGCGCCGCGCGCAGGCGGGCCAGATCGCGCAGGACGGCGGGCGCGGAGGTGTCGGCGGCGATCGCCTCGTAGGCGGCGACGCCCGCGGCGGTATCCGTCTGCGCGGAGAGCGCCGCGAGGCGAAGGCGCGCCAGGATCGCGGTGGCGCCGGGCGCCTCCTCGACGAGCCCGTCGAGCACGGCGCGCGCCTCGTCGGTGCGGCCGTCGGCGGAGAGGCTCGAGGCCTCGTAGAGCGCGAGCGAGGCGGCCTCGGCGCGCTGGGTCTCGCGCGCCTCCCACCACGTGTAGCCGGCGACGCCCACGATCACGACGACGAGCACGCTGACGATCAGCGAGCCGAAGCGCTTCCACAGGGCCGCCATCTGTGCGCGGCGGTATTCCTCGTCGACCTCGCGGGTGAACTGATCCATCGCCTCACGGGCGCGCCCGAGCGCGCCTCCTCGCATCCATGATGAGCGGATGCGCCTATCACACGCCGCCCGGCGTGGCGAGCCTTATCGTGCCCCGACCCGCCTCACGCCGCCGCGGCGGCCAATCGCCGGAGCGGGGGCGCGAGATCCGCGCATTCGCGCACCAGGAAGGCGAGGAGCGCGCGCTCCGCCGGGGAGAGGCCGGGGCGGCGCTCGATGCGGCCGACGAGCCAGGTCAGCTCCTCGTCGTCGACGCGCTCGGGCGTGAGCCCCGAGACGCTCGCCTCGGCGCCCGCCTCCGGCGCGGCGTCGCGGCCGAAGATGCCGAAGGCGTTCGCCGCCATGGAGCCGAAGGTCGCGGCGATTCCCGAGCCGAGCGTCCGGCGCTGGTCGAGCCATTCCTCGCGGCGCATCACCTGCAACCGTGTCGGCGCATGACGTCCTGGCCCGGCGAGGAGGTGGTTGCCGATCGCGCGGGCGAAGAGGTCGGGGAAGCTCGCGTCGTTGGGCGCGTCCGCCGTCTCGTCGGCGATATCGAAGAGCACGTCCGCCTCCGTGCGGGTGACGTGGCCGAAGCCCTCCGAGGAGGCGACGAAGAGGACGCGGCGCAGCGCGTCGACGTCTGCGCGAGTCACGCGGCCGGGCTCGTGGCGCTGGCCCGTGATCGCCTCGCCCTCGCCGGTGAGAACGACGTCCTTGACGAGGTTGAGCGCGAAGCCGGCGAGCCGGTCGGGCACGCTACGGGAGAACTCCATCACCTTCAGCAGCGCCGCGAACTCGGTGGAGAGCGCCGGGCGCCCGTCGAGGCGGGCGATCAGCCAGGCGGCCTCGGCCTCGCCGAGATAGCCGCGCGGCTCGATCTGGTGGACGAGCAGGTCCGCCGCCGCCTCGCAGAAGAAGTCGCGCCATTCGCGGCAGCCGCGCTCGCCCACCGCGCGGGCGAGATCGAACAGCATCTCGCCCTCGGCGAGCGAGATCGCGTCGTCGTCGCCGTAGACGCGGCGGCGCAAGGCGCGCACGCCGTCGGGCGTGAGGGGGAGGTCGGCGAGATCGGTGAAGCCTGCCGCGGCCATGGGAGCGCTCCTGTCTTCGGGCAGGAGCCTACGACGGCGCGCTTACGCTTCCCTTAAGCGCGGCGCGCCGCGAGAGCGCGAGGCAGGCGAGGCCCGCGAGCGGCAGCGGCACCATGGCGAGGAAGACGAGCCCGCCGGCGTGCTCGTAGATCATCCCGCCCGCCACGGTGGCGCAGGCCATGCCGACGGCCTGCGCGGCCGCGAACAGCCCCTGCGCCTTGCCGCGTGCGCCGGGCGGCGCCATCGCGGTGAGGATCGCCATGGCGCCGAGATGCGTCGCGCCGAAGGAGAGGCCGTGCAGGCTCTGCAACGCGAAGGTCGCGAGCGGGCCGGGTTCGAGCGCCAGCCCGCCGAAGCGCACGATCGCGGCGAGCGCGCCGATCACCACGAGCGGCAGGCCTCGCCCGCGCCCGACGAAGCGCCCCGCCACGACGAAGAGCGCCACCTCCGCGACGACGCCGATCGCCCACAGCCAGCCGACCGTCGAGCCCGAGAACCCGATGGCGCGCCAATGGATCGAGCCGAAGGCGTAGACGCCCGCATGGCTCGCCTGCACGCAGGCGGCGCCGACGATGGCCAGCAGCAGCGCCGGCGGCAGGCGCGGGCGCGGGCCCTCGCGCGGGGGGAGGTCGCGCTCGCTGGCCAGCGGCGGGGTCGTCGTGGCGACGAGCGCGCCGAGGAAGCCGGCCGCGACGAGGCCGTAGACGACGAAATCGAGCGGCGCCACCTCGAGCACGTAGCCCATGGCGACCGAGCTCGCGAGGAAGGCGAGCGAGCCGAACACCCGCAGGCGGCCGTAGTCGAGGGCGCGGTTCTCGCGCACGGCGTCGGTGAGGACGAGGTCCGTCGCCGGCACGATGGAGGACTGGGCGAGCGCCGCCAGCACGACGACGCCCGCGATCGCCCAGGCGTTCGGCGCGGCGAGGAGGAGCGCGAAGGCGAGCCCCAGCGCCAGATGCGCGCTCGCGAGCAGCGCGCGCGGCGTGACGCCGCGATCCGTCGTCGCGACGAGCGGCGTCGAGGCGAGGACGCGCACGCACACCGGCAGGGCGACGACGAGGCCGATCGTGGTGGCGTCGAGTCCCCTGCCCTCCAGCCACACCGGCAGGAACGGCGCCTGGATGCCGACGCCGGCGAAGGCGACGGCGCTGAGCGCGCTCAGGCGGAGGCGGAGGGAAGCCTTCATGCGGGTATCGCGTGGCGAGTCGGAGCGACGGGAGATCGACCGGGGCGTGATAGCACGGCCTCGACGGGCGCGACCGCCCGCATTCGAGCGACCGGCATGAGGTTTCGTTCACCGCGAGAGGACGTCGCCCTCCCCACGCGCGACGACGGTAACGCGCTCCTAACTCGCGTCGGTCCATGAATGACCCAAACGAGCGCGCTTGCCGCAACGGACGCTTGGCATGCATGCTCCACCAAGACGATTCGAGCCCTCGAGGTGCGCTGCGCATGAGCTCGTCCAAAGCCCTCACGCCGATCGCCGAGGAAGATTACGAGGCGATCGAGCAGGCCGTGATGGAGACCCAGCGCGGCCGCTGGTTCCTCGCCGAGTACGCGCGGCGCAACCGTAACGCCGACACCACCGTGCTGCTCGGCGCCATCGAGCGGTTGGAGAAGGTCGTCTCCCGCGAGCGGGAGGCCGAGCGCATGGACCGCCTGCGCTTCGACCTCGTCGAGATGGCGCGCGCGATCACCTCGACGAAGCGCGAGATCGCCTCGATCCGCCCGAGCGAGGGCGCGCCCTCCGATCTCAACGTCGCCTCCGAGGCGCTCGACGGGATCGTGCGCACCACGGAGCGTGCCACCTCCGACATCCTCGAATCCGCCGAGCAGGTGCAGGAAGCCGCCTGGACCCTGCGCGAGGACGGGGCGCGCGAGGACCTCTGCGACCAGCTCGACCGCCGCGCGACGGACATCTACACCGCCTGCTCCTTCCAGGACCTCACCGCCCAGCGCACGAAGCGCATCATCGAGACGCTGCGCTTCCTGGAAGGCCGCATCAACGCGATGATGGACATCTGGGGGGCGACGCTCGACGACGAGGAGCCGGGCGACGCCGACGGCGCGCGCCACGAGGGGCTCGGCGCCAAGCTCGAGGTCTTCGACGGGCTCGGCCAGAGCGAGATCGACGACGTCATCGTCGCGAGTCGATTCGGCGCGCCGATGCCGGCGGAGATCGTCGATGCGACCCTGATCGAGGCGGAGCGCGAGGACGACGAAGACGCCGAGGAGGAGGCCGAGGCCGCGTTCGAGATCGACGTGGTCGCCGACCTCGATCCGGCGGAGCCCGCTCTCGCGGACGTCGCGGATCAGGCGGACGTCGCCTTCGTGGAAACGGAGACGACGCTCGACGTCGCGCTCGACATCGAGCCGCTGGAGGAAGACGAGGACCTCGAGCACGAGCCCGACGACGAGCCCGCACTCCTCACGGCGGACGCGTTCGCAGAGATCGACGCCCTTTCCACCCGCGAGAAGCTCGCCCGCTTCAGCTGAGGCGCGAACGACGCCGTTCGGCCGGCCTCACAGCCGATCGAGATCCACGACGGGATCGTCTCCCGCGGCGCTGCGGACGTTACCGAAGAATTGCCGGGCGCTCTCGTGCCAGGTGAAGGTCTCGCCGTAAGCCCTGCAGCGCGCACGGGGAATTTCGAGCGCGGCGAGAGCCGCCTCGCGCAGGTCGCGCGAGAGCACGCCGCAGCCGCTGTCGCCGACGACGTCGAGCGGCCCCGTCACCGGATAGGCCGCGATCGGCAGGCCGGAGGCCAGCGCCTCGAGCAGCACGATGCCGAACGTGTCGGTGAGGCTCGGGAAGACGAAGACGTCCGCCGAGGCGTAGACCTCCGCCAGCGCCTCCCCCGTCCGTGCGCCGAGGAAGCGCGCCTGCGGAAACCGGCGCTCCAGATCGGCCCGCGCCGGGCCGTCGCCGACGATCACCTTCGTGCCGGGAAGGTCTAGCTTCAAAAAGGCTTCGAGGTTCTTCTCCACGGCGACGCGGCCGACATAGAGGAAGATCGGCCCCGGCGCATCGAGGACGCGCGTGTCGCGCGGGCGGAAGAGCGTCGTGTCGACGCCGCGGCCCCAGCGCAGCACGTTGTTGAAGCCGCGCTTGACGAGCTCGGCCTCCAACGAATCCGTCGCCACCATGATGCCGCGCCCCGTATTGTGGAAGCGCCGGATCGCCCGATAGACCCAGCGCTCCGGCACCGGCGCGCGGGCGGAGACGTATTCCGGGAAGCGCGTGTGGTAGCTCGTCGTGTAGGCGAAATCGTTGGCGAGGCAGATCTTGCGCGTGGCGATGCCGATCGGCCCCTCGGTGGCGATGTGGATATGGGTCGGCGCCAGCTCCCGGATCTTGCGCGCCACGGCGCGCGGCCGGGCCAAAGCCAGACGGATCTCGGGATAGGTGGGCATCGGCAGCGAGCGGAAGTCGAGCGGTGTGAGCAGCACGATCTCGGCGTCGAAGGCGGAGGCGTGGGCGATCATCTGCTCGATGGACCGCACCACGCCGTTGATCTGCGGACGCCACGCGTCCGTCGCGACGAGGAGACGCATCAGGCGACGGCTCGCGATCCCGAGCTCACGGGGCCCGGTCTGGCGCTGCCCGGCATGACGGGGCTCGGCATGACGGGGCTGGGATTGGCGTCGCCGAGACGCGCGAGGCGCGCCGCGCGGGCGGCGTCGGGTACGGGGAGCGGCTCGGGCGCCTCGCTCGCGTCGAGCACCGCCATCTCCTCGACCCAGCGCACGAGCTCGAGCCGGCCGTCGTAATGCTCGACGATGGCCGTGCAGCTCTCCACCCAGTCGCCGCAATTGAGGTAGCGCATGCCGTCGATGTCGCGCTCCGCGGCGTGGTGGATGTGGCCGCACACGACGCCCGTGGCGCCCTGGCCGCGGGCCTCCTCGACGAGGAACTCCTCGAACTTGGAGATGAAGTTCACGGCGTTCTTCACCTTGAGCTTGGCCCAGGCGGAGAGCGACCAGTAGGTCAGCCCCAGCCGGCGGCGCACCATGTTCACGTAGGTGTTCGAGACCAGCGCCAGAGAATAGGCCCAGTCGCCCAGATGCGCCAGCCACTTGGCGTGCTTCATCACCATGTCGAACTGGTCGCCGTGGATGACGAGCAGCCGCTCGCCGGCGGCGGTCTCGTGGAGCGCCTTGTCGCAGACCTCGATGCCACCGAAATTGGCGCCGATATAGTCCCGCAGGAACTCGTCGTGGTTGCCCGGCACGTAGATCAGCCGCGCACCCTTGCGCACCTTGCGCAGGAGCTTCTGGACCACGTCGTTGTGGGATTGCGGCCAGAACCAGCCGTTCTTCAGCTTCCACCCGTCGATGATGTCGCCGACGAGATAGATCACGTCCGCATCGTAGCGGCGCAGGAAGCCGAGCAGCAGATCGGCCTGGCAATCGCGCGTGCCGAGGTGGAAATCCGACAGGAACAAGGTCCGGACGCGGATCGATTGATCGTCATCAGTCACTATTCCAGCTCCGCTCCAGCGGGTTTCGCCGACAAGAACCGATTCTCCATTGCACTTTGATGACGCCGGGCGGAAGAACAGCGGGATCGGGGGAATTCCTCCCCGCGCCCGCGCGGTTTCGACGCGCCGGGGCGGTGCCCGGCGCGGTCCGCGCGGCACGATCTCGACTGTACGACCCCGGCGCGTGCCGGCTCAGTCGAGCGACTTGACGAAGATCCGCAGGTAGTCGGAGAAGCCCGCCTTCAGGTAGGCGGCGCAGGCGCCCTCGTTGGCGGCGAGCGCGCCGATCGAGAGCCGCACGAGCCCCGCCTCACGGGTGAGGCGCTCGGCCTCGGCGAGAAGCGCGCGCCCCACGCCGCGCCCGCGCGCGTCCTCGACGACGATCAGGTCGGCCACCATGCCGTAGCGACGCACGTCCTCGCGGACGTAGGGATGCTCCTCGTCGATGACGAAGACGAGGAGGCCCACCGCGATGCCGTCCTCCTCGGCGAGGAGCATGCGGCCCTTGGTCCGCGCCACCCGATCGAGCGCCGCCGCATAGGCCGCCTCGGCGGCTTCGCGGGTGGTGAGCCGGTCGTCGACGAGTGTCGCCTCGAAGGCGTTGAGCTGGTCCACGAGACCGATGCAGGTCTCCCGATCGGCGGGACCGGCGGTGCGGATGGCGAGGGTCACGAGCGGTCCTCCTCCAGCAGCGCCGCCGCGCGGCCCGCTTCCACTGCGTCGAGCAGCGCGCGGACCTCCGCGAGTCCGCCGTTCTCGAGCAGACGCGTGTGGCCCTCGGCCTCGAAACCGCGGAACCGCTTGGGCTCGCCCGCGGCCTCGTAGAGCGCGCGGCCCTGCGCGAAGGGCGTCACGCGGTCCTGGGTGCCGTGCATGACGAGGAGCGGCTCGTCCACGGCGCCGATGCGCGCGGCGCTGTCGAACTGGTCGCGCATGAGGAGGCCGACGGGCACGAAGGGGTAGCGCAGGCGCGCCACGTCCGCCGCGGAGGTGAAGGGCGCGTCGAGCACCACGGCGCCGGCCTCGACCTCGGTGGCCAGCGCCACGGCGACGCCGGTGCCGAGCGATTCGCCGTAGAGCACGATGCGCTCCGCCGGCGCATGACGGGACGCGAAGGCATAGGCCGCGCGGGCATCCTCGATCAGGCCCTCCTCGGTCGGTGAGCCGGTCGAGCCCGAATAGCCGCGATAGGACGTGATCAGCACGCCCCGACCACCCTCGGCGAGCGCCGCCGCGCGGGGCGCGCGCTGGCGGATCGAGCCGGCATTGCCGTGGAAGTAGACGACGAGCGCGCGGCCGGGCTCCGGCGGGCGGAAATAGGCGCGGATGCGCTCGTCGTCGGCGGTCTCGAGCGTCACGTCCTCGAAGCCGGCGAGCCCCGCCTCGGCGGCGCTGGCGACGTTGTCGGGCGCCGGGTAGAGGAGCGA
Organism: Salinarimonas ramus; assembly: GCF_014645695.1. Classification (GTDB taxonomy): domain Bacteria; phylum Pseudomonadota; class Alphaproteobacteria; order Rhizobiales; family Beijerinckiaceae; genus Salinarimonas; species Salinarimonas ramus. The sequence goes on from NZ_BMMF01000002.1 coordinate 238,394, forward strand.
GCGCTGGGCGACGAACAGCACGCCGACGAAGGCGAGATAGGCGCCGCCGGCGAGGACGAGACCACGCGCGAGACGTCCGAGCACGGCGACGACCCTCTCGTCCTCGAGTCGCTCCGGGAACCGGGGAGGGACCGCTCTCCTCGGCTCCCGTCGCGCGTCACATCGACTTGACGATTTCGTCGACCATCTTCTTGGCGTCGCCGAAGAGCATCATCGTGTTGTCGCGGAAGAACAGCTCGTTCTCGACGCCGGCATAGCCCGAGCCCATGCCGCGCTTGAGGAAGAGCACCGTGCCCGCCTTCTCCACGTCGAGGATCGGCATGCCGTAGATGGGCGAGGCCTTGTCCGTCTTCGCGGCGGGGTTCGTCACGTCGTTGGCGCCGATGACGAAGGCCACGTCCGCCTGCGCGAACTCGCCGTTGATGTCCTCGAGCTCGAAGACCTCGTCGTAGGGCACCTGCGCCTCGGCCAGCAGCACGTTCATGTGCCCCGGCATGCGGCCCGCGACCGGGTGGATCGCGTACTTCACCTCCACGCCCTCCTTCTTGAGGAGGTCGGCCATCTCGCGCAGCGTGTGCTGGGCCTGGGCCACCGCCATGCCGTAGCCCGGCACGATGATGACCTTGGACGAGTTCTTCATGATGAAGGCCGCGTCCTCGGCCGAGCCCTGCTTCACCGGCCGGCTCTCGGCCTCGCCGACGGGCCCGCCCGACGTCTCGCCGCCGAAGCCGCCGAGGATGACGGAGACGAAGCTCCGGTTCATCCCCTTGCACATGATGTAGGACAGGATCGCGCCCGACGAGCCGACGAGCGCGCCCGTGATGATGAGCGCGAGGTTGCCCAGCGTGAAGCCGATGCCCGCGGCCGCCCAACCGGAATAGGAGTTGAGCATCGACACGACGACGGGCATGTCCGCGCCGCCGATGGGGATGATCAAGAGGACGCCGAGCGCCAGCGCGATCAGGCAGACGAGCCAGAAGGCGAGCGTCGACTCGGTGGCCATGAACACGCCGAGCAGGATCACGAGGGCGGCGGCGAGCGCGATGTTGATCATGTGCCGGGAGGGCAGCATGATCGGCTTGCCGGACATGCGCCCGTCGAGCTTCAGGAACGCGATGATCGAGCCCGTGAAGGTGATCGCGCCGATGGCGGCGCCGAGCCCCATCTCGAACAGGCTCGCGCCCTTGATCGCGCCCGGCGCGCCGATGGCGAAGGCCTGCGGCGCGTAGAGCGCGGCGGCCGCCACCAGCACGGCGGCGAGGCCGACGAGCGAGTGGAAGGCCGCGACGAGCTGCGGCATGGCCGTCATCGGCACGCGCTTGGCGATCAGCGCGCCGATGCCGCCGCCGATGGCGATGCCGAGGATCACCAGCAGCCAGCCGCCGAGCGCCGGCGGCGACGACACGAGCGTCGTGCCCACGGCGATGGCCATGCCGACCATGCCGTAGATGTTGCCCTGTCGCGACGTCGTCGGGTGCGAGAGGCCGCGCAGCGCCAGGATGAAGAGGACGCCGGAGACGAGGTAGAGCAGGTTCGCGAGATTGTCGCCCATCGCCTCAGCCCTTCTTCTTGTACATGGCGAGCATCCGCGCCGTGACGAGGAAGCCGCCGAAGATGTTCACGGAGGCGAGGACGAGGGCGATGAAGCCGAGCACGGTCGCCCCCCAGGCGGCCCCGGAACTCGCGACGTCCGCCACCTGCACGCCCACGGCGAGGAGCGCGCCCACCACGATCACGGACGAGATCGCGTTCGTCACGGACATCAGCGGCGTATGCAGCGCCGGCGTGACCGACCAGACCACGTAATAGCCGACGAAGATCGCGAGCACGAAGATCGCGAAGCGGAACACGGTGGGATCCACCGCTCCGCCCGTCGCGACGGACACGCCCGTCGCGACCATGTCGGTGGAGATCATGTCGGCATAGGACTGCGCCGCGTTCGCGGCCTCGCGCGCGGCCTCTGCGGCGGCCTGCGCCCGCTCGAGAGCCTGCTCGGGAGTGAGAGTGGCCATGGCTGTCCCCAATCTGTCGCGTCGCGCACGCCGTCAGGCGGCGGGCTGCGCCTGGAAGTTCGGATGGACGATCGCGCCGTCCTTGGTCAGAAGCGTCGCCTTGACGAGCTCGTCGTCCCAGTTCGGCGCCAGAGCCTTCTTCTCCTTGTCGATCATCGTCTCGAGGAAGGCGAGGAGGTTCTTCGCGTAGAGGCTCGACGCCGTCGCCGCGAGGCGGCCCGGGACGTTGAGGTAGCCGACGATCTTCACGCCGCCGTGGTCGGCGATCTCGCCGGGCTCGGAGACCTCGCAATTCCCGCCGCGCTCCACCGCGAGATCGACGACCACGGAGCCGGGCCGCATCGATTCGACCATCGCCTTCGTCACGAGCTTCGGCGCGGGCCGGCCCGGGATCAGGGCGGTCGTGATCACGATGTCCTGCTTGGCGATGTGGGCGGCGACGAGCTCGGCCTGCTTGGCCTTGTATTCCGCCGACATCTCCTTGGCGTAGCCGCCGGCGGTCTCGGCCTGCTTGAACTCCTCGTCCTCCACCGCGACGAACTTCGCGCCGAGCGATTCGACCTGCTCCTTGGCGGCGGGGCGGACGTCGGTGGCAGAGACGACGGCGCCCAGGCGCCGCGCCGTGGCGATGGCCTGGAGGCCGGCGACGCCGGCGCCCATGACGAAGACCTTGGCGGCCGGCACGGTGCCCGCCGCCGTCATCATCATCGGCATGGCGCGGCCGTAGACGGCGGCGCCGTCGATCACGGCGCGGTAGCCCGCGAGGTTCGCCTGGGAGGACAGCACGTCCATCACCTGCGCGCGGGTGATGCGGGGCATCAGCTCCATGGAAAAGGCGGCGAGCTTGCGCTCCGCCATGGCCTGGAGCGCGGCCTCGTTGCCGTAGGGGTCCATTGTCGCGATGACGATGGCGCCCTCCTTGACGGCCGCGAGGCGATCGCCCTCGGGACGGCGCACGAGGAGCACGACGTCGGCGTCTCCCGCCGCCGCGGCGGCGTCCGGCGCGATGGAGGCGCCGGCGGCCTCGAAATCGGCGTCCGGCAGGCCCGATTGCGCGCCCGCGCCCGATTGCACCACCACGGTCGCGCCGAACCCGACGAGCTTCTTGACCGTGTCCGGCGTGGCGGCCACGCGGGCCTCGTTGGCGTCCGTTTCCGTGAGGACGGCGATGCGCATGCCCCTCTCCCCCAAGTTTCGCTGACGTTCGTCGCTTCTGTTCGGGAGGGCGCGACCGTCGCGCCCGCGCGGCGTCCTCAGGCGAGGACGAAGGCCACGATCATCAGGCCGAAGACCACGGCCGGCGCCCGCCAGCCCACCTTCGGGAACAGCGCGCCGATCGCGCCGGCGACCATCGAGGCGACGACGCCGACGATCCCCGTGAACCAGGCTTCCTTCACGCCGCCGAGCGCCAGCGCCATGACCCAGCACCCGACGACGATCGACGTCAGCGTCGTGAAGACGATGAAGCCGTCGTAGGTCTGCTCGTGGGTCTTGCCGTCCATATCGGGGCTGTAGCCTTCGTCCGGCCTACGCTCGCTGTGCACCATGGTCGCCATGTTCCTGGTCATCCTTCCACGCAAACGACCTCGGCTTTAGCCGATGCGGAGGCGGGCCGCAATGCGTGAATGGCGAGCGTTCGCACGGGCATCACGCCTGCGACGTCGCGTCAGCGCCCCTCGATGCCCCACAGCGATCGCAGCGCGATGGCGTCGCCCAGCGTCAGCCCCGCGGCCGAGAGCGCGCGGGCCTGCGCGGCGACGACGGCGGCGTTGTCCTGCGCCGGCGAGCCGTCCGGCAGCGCGAGATTGTTCTCGAAGCCGCAGCGGACGTGCCCGCCGAGCAACCCCGCCAGCACGCCGCAGCCCGCCTCGCGCGGGCCGAAGGCGCAGACCATGAAGTCCCGGTACACGTCCGCGCAGCTCTCGATCATCGGCACGAGATCGGCCGGCCGCGCCTGCGTCGGCGGGTCGTAGCGCCCGCCCACGAACAGGACGGAGACCTGCCGCCCGTCCACCACGCGCGCGTGCGCCCAACGTGCGAGGCGGTCGGCGTCGGTGCGGTCGTAGGCGATGATCTGCGGCGCGATGCGCTCGTCCTCGCAGAAGGCGAGGAGGTCGGAGAGGCGCTTGGCGTCCGATTCGTTGGGCGCGATCTCGCGCAGGGCCACGGAGACGGCCTCGGGCTTCACCGCCTTGACCACGGCCACCTGCTCGTCGGGCGCGTACATGCCGATGGATTCGGTGGTGATCTGCACCACCATGCGAGGGCCCACCGCGTCGCGCACGGCGGCGATGGCCTCGCGGTAGCGGCCGGGATCGAGGCTGTGGCGCCCCTGCGCGTCGCGCACGTGCAGATGGATCATGGCCGCGCCGGCGCTCTGCGCCTCGCGCGCGACCTGGGCGCATTCCTCGGCGGTGATGGGGAGAGCGGGATGCTGGGCCTTCGTGCGCCGGCCGCCATTGGGAGCGACGGCGATGAAGGTCGGCGGATAGAGCCGTCCGCGTTGCTCGATGTCGCTCATGAAGCCTCCCGCATCCGTGTTTTTCCCGATTATGCGCGAAGCGGCGCCGCTCCGATAGGGCCGGCCGTGACGTTTCTCAGGATTTGTCCGCACAGAAGGGTGAGCAGGTCACCCACGTCGCCCAGGCGCGACGTCCGGGTGGAGCGCGCGGAGCGTCGCGATCCAGGCCGGCGGCAGAGCCGCCGCCTCGGCGGCCGCGACCACGGCTTCGAGGTAGCCCGGCGGCGGCGTGCCGCCCTCCCCCGCGCGCCCGACATAGACGATGGCGCGGCGCGCGCCCGCCTCGGTCACCACCGGCTGGACGACCTTGGAATAGAGGCCCGTGTGGACGCTCTCGTACCGATCGAGCGCGGCGACGTCGCGCAGCGCGAGATCCCAGAGCACGCCCCACACGGCGCCCCGCGGCGCGCGGGCGACGTTCGCCCAGCCCTCGCGCATGATCACGATGCGGTGGCGCATCAGGCGCGCTGGGCCGATGGGGCGCGAGGACGGGCAGCGCGCGGCCATCTGGGCGCGGTCCATGTTGGACCCGTAGGCGAAGTAGAGCGGCATGCGTTCGCCGATGCGCTCAGGCGAACTCGAGGATGACGGCGTCCACCGCCAGGCTGTCGCCCTCCTTGGCGTGCAACGCCTTGACCGTGCCGTCGCGCTCGGCGCGCAGCACGTTCTCCATCTTCATCGCCTCGACGATGGCGAGCGGCTCGCCCGCCTTCACCTCCTGGCCGACGGCCGCCATGAGCGCCTTGACGAGCCCCGGCATCGGGCACAGCAGCTGCTTGGAGGTGTCCGCGACCTTCTTCTCGGGCATCAGCTCGACGAACCGCGCCTCGGCCGCGGTGAAGGCCTTGGCGGCGGCGGAGGCGCCCTGGTGCTGCATGAAGACGCCGTTGACGATGGGGCGCACCTGCACGGCGATGGCGACGTCTCCCACGGTCCCTTCCCAGACCGGCCGGCCGGGGCGCCAGCCGCTCGCGACCGGATAGGACGCCCCGTCGGAAAAGCCGATGACGACCACGCCGTCGCGCCCCTCGTCGACGGTGACGTCGAAGCGCTGCTTGTCGAGCATGACGACGCGCTCGCGGGAGACGTGGAGCGTGCGGCCCATCATCTGGCCGGTCAGCGTGCGCTTGCGCTTGGCCTCGAGGTAGTCGATCCACGCCGCCACCGCCGCCATGCGCGTGGCCACGGCGCCGTCGGGCGCGGGCGCCACGAAGCCGTCGGGGAATTCCTCGGCGATGAAGGCCGTGGACAGCCGCCCCTCGCGCCAGCGCGGGTTCTGCATGATGGCGGTGAGGAAGGGAATGTTGTGGCGGATGCCGTCGATGGCGAAGGCGTCGAGCGCCCGCGCCTGGGCGTCGATCGCCGCCTCGCGGGTGGGGGCGTGGGTCACGAGCTTGGCGATCATCGGATCGTAATAGATCGAGATCTCGCCGCCCGCCTCGACGCCGGTGTCGTTGCGCACGGTGATCCCGTCGACGCTCCCCTCCTCCGGCGGACGGTAGATCGTCAGGCGGCCCGTGGAGGGCAGGAAGTTGCGCGTCGGGTCCTCGGCGTAGATGCGGCTCTCGATGGACCAGCCGTCGAGCTTCACGTCGTCCTGCGCGTAACGGAGCGTCTCGCCCGCCGCGACGCGGATCATCTCCTCGACGAGGTCGATGCCGGTGATCATCTCGGTGACCGGGTGCTCGACCTGGAGGCGGGTGTTCATCTCGAGGAAGTAGAAGGACTTGTCCTGCCCGGCCACGAACTCCACCGTGCCGGCCGAATCGTAGCCCACGGCCTTCGCGAGCGCGACCGCCTGCTCGCCCATGAGCCGGCGCGTCTCGGCATCGAGCAGCGGCGAGGGCGCCTCCTCGACGACCTTCTGGTTGCGGCGCTGGATGGAGCATTCGCGCTCGGACACCCAGATGCAATTGCCGTGCTTGTCGCCGAGCACCTGGATCTCGATGTGGCGCGGCTGGGTGATGAACTTCTCGACGAAGACGCGATCGTCGCCGAAGGAGCTCGCCGCCTCCGATTTCGCCCGCGCGAAGCCCTCCGCCACCTCGTCCTTGGAATGGGCGATGCGCATGCCCTTGCCGCCGCCGCCGGCGGAGGCCTTGAGCATCACGGGAAAGCCGATCTCCTCGGCGATGGCGACCGCGTGCTCGGGGCTCTCGATCACGCCGAGGAAGCCCGGCACCGTCGACACCTTAGCCGCCGCCGCCGCCTTCTTCGATTCGATCTTGTCGCCCATGGCGGCGATGGCGCCGGGATTGGGGCCGATGAAGACGATGCCCGCTTCCGCCAGCGCCTTGGGGAAGGCCTCGCGCTCGGAGAGGAAGCCGTAGCCCGGATGCACCGCCTGCGCGCCCGTGCGCTTGCAGGCCTCGACGATCTTCTCGATGACGAGATAGCTCTCCGCCGCAGCGGCGGGGCCGATGTGCACCGCCTCGTCCGCCATGTCGACGTGGACCGCGTCGCGATCGGCGTCGGAATAGACGGCGACCGTCTTGATGCCCATGCGCCGCGCCGTCTTGATCACGCGGCAGGCGATCTCGCCGCGATTGGCGATGAGGATCTTGTCGAACATGAACGCGGGCCCCGCTGATCGGCGATGAGACGCCTCAGCTTCTAGCGACCCGCGGCGGGTCTCGTCCACGCCCTCTTTCGACTGAGACGCGATCCGCCCGCCCTTCGGATGCCGCGAGGGCGCCTCAGGCGGCGCGGCTCGCGTTGCGCACCGCGTCCTTGATGCATTGCGGCGTCTCGGGCGCGTCGAGCACGTCGCGCATGCGCATGACGCCACCGCGCATAACGAAGACGAGGAGCGTCTCGTCCACGCGCTGGGCCTCGCGCACCATCTGCGCCACGGCGCGGCGCGCGTTCTCGGTGGGCCCGCCGCAGGCGTTCACCGCCGTGACGAGCCAGCGTGCGAGGCTCTGGTCGACGAAGCCGGTGGGGCGCGCGCCCCAGACGACGAAGTCGACGAGAAGGGATGCGAACAGCTCCGACCAGGCCTGCGCCGCCGCCTCGTCCGGCCGCTTCACCGCGCGATCGAGCGCGATGAGGACGTCGGCCTCCTCGCGGGTCGAGATGCCGGTCTCGAGGGCGAATTCACGCAGCCGCGCCACGTCCTCGAGGGTCATCACCTTGTTTTCGCAAACATTGTCCGCGAATTCGCGCAAAGCTTGATCGATCATGTTCGACGCCTCCCCGGTCTTTTCGCGTGCGACCGGTGTGTTGTTTCGTGCGAGGACTGTGATCGATTCCCGTGTTCGGAGTGTTAAGCCGAAACCGTCAACACGCGTTCAGGTTAAAGGCTCGTGGGCGGGCATGGTTTCGAGGACGTTGCCGGGTGGGAGCATGTTCGAGCACGACGCGGCTCCCCTCTCCCTCGCGGAGAGGGGTCGGGGGTGTGGGGCGCACAGAAAAAGGCTCGCCGTCGATGCCGTCCGAGGAGCCCCTGGCGAACCGTCCGAGAGCCTCCGACGCCCCACACCCTCTCCACCAGGGAGAGGGGAGACCCTCGGCGACCTTTATTCCACCTCGGGAGGAACGTCCGACCCCTCCGCGTAATCCACGCCGACGAAATACAGCCCGTGCGGCGGGGCCAGCGCGCCGCAGCGGGTGCGGTCGCGGGCGGCCAGGGCGGCGGCGACGTCTTCGGTGGTCCAGCGGCCGATGCCGGCGAGGACGATCGTGCCGACCATGGAGCGCACCTGGTTGTGCAGGAAGGAGCGGGAGGAGGCGCGCACCTGCACCTCGTCGCCCCGGCGCTCCACGCAGAGCCGCTCCAGCGTCTTCCAGGGGGTGCGGCCCTGGCACTGGCTCGCGCGGAAGGTCGTGAAGTCGTGGTGCCCGACGAGGGTGTCGGCCGCCTCCTGCATGCGCGCGACGTCGATGGGCTGGCGCACGTGCCAAACGCGCTCGCGGTCGAAGGTGGGCGGGGCCATGCGGTTGAGGATGCGGTAGGTGTAGTGGCGCTTGCGGGCGGAGAGGCGCGCGTGGAACGCCTCGGTCACCGGCTGGGCCGAGACCACCGCCACCGCCTCGTCGCGCATGTGGGCGTTGGCCGCGTCGCGGATCGTGTCGGTGCGATAGGCGCGCTCGAGGTCGACGTGCACGACCTGATGCGTGGCGTGCACCCCGGCATCCGTGCGCCCGGCGCAATGGAGCCGCACGGGGTGCCCGCAGAAGCCGGTGATGGCCCGCTCCACCACCTCCTGAACGGAGCGGGCGTTGTCCTGGAACTGCCAGCCGGAATAGGGCGTGCCGTCGTACTCGACGACGAGCTTGTAGCGGGGCATCGCCTCAGGCGCCGCTGCTGCCGAGCACAGTGCCGGGCTCGAGCCGCGCGCCGCGCAGCCAGTCGCCCGCCGGCATCGCGGCCTTGCCCTGGCGCTGGACGGTGAGGAGGCGCACCGCGCCCTCCGCGCAGGCGACGATCCCGTCGGCCGAGAGCAGCGTGCCCGGCGCGCCGTCACCCTCCGCGAGCTCGGTCTGGAGGAGCTTCACGCGCTCGGGGCCGCGGCCGAGATCGGCCATGAAGAAGGCGCCCGGGAAGGGCGAGAGGCCGCGCACCTGGTCGTGCACCCGGCGCGCCGGCAGGGTCCAGGCGATCTCGGCGTCGCCGTTCGTGATCTTGGCGGCGTAGGTGACGCCCTCGTCGGGCTGGGGCGTGAAGGCGAGCGAGCCCCGCGAGAGCGCGGCCAGCGCCCGCGCCATCAGGTCGGCGCCGAGGATGGAGAGGCGGTCGTGCAGCTCGCCGGCATTCGTGTCGGGGCCGATCGCGACCTTCTCGACCATGGCGACGGGCCCGGTGTCGAGGCCGGCCTCCATGCGCATGACGGCGATGCCGGTCTCGGCGTCGCCGGCCATGATCGAGCGCTGGATCGGGGCCGCGCCGCGCCAGCGCGGCAGCAGCGAGGCGTGGAGGTTGAGGCAGCCCATGTCCGGCGCGTCGAGGATCGCCTGCGGCAGGATCATGCCGTAGGCCACGACGACCGCGACGTCCGCCCCGTGCGAGCGGAAGATCTCGGCGGCCTCCTCGGTCCGCAGCGATTTCGGCGTGAAGACCGGGATGCCGAAGCCCTCGGCCATCTTGTGGACGGGAGAGGGCCGCTCCGCCATGCCGCGCCCGGCGGGCGCGGGCGCGCGGGTGTAGCAAGCGACGACCTCGTGCCCCTGGCCGACGATCTCGGAGAGGGTGGGCACCGCGAAATCGGGCGTGCCCATGAAGACGACGCGCAAGCTCATGAGGTCGGGCCCGATCCGGTCACGCCGTCTCCGACTCGCGTCGTGCGGCCTTGGAGAACTTCTTCACCACGCGGTCGCGCTTGAGGCGCGAGAGGTAGTCGATGAACAGCTTGCCGTCGAGGTGATCCACCTCGTGCTGGATGCAGGTGGCGAGGAGCCCCTCCGCCTCGCGCTCCACCACGGAGCCGTCGAGCGCCTGCCAGCGCACGCGGATGCGTGCGGGGCGCTCCACCTCCTCGGTGTAGTCCGGGATGGAGAGGCAGCCCTCCTCGTAGACCCGCGTCTCCTCCGAGCGCCAGAGGATCTCCGGGTTGACGAGCACCATCGGGTCCGCCTCGTATTTCGGCACTTCCTCGCCGTCCTCGTCGAGCTCCGTCTCGCCTTCGATCTCGCGGCCGATGTCGACCGTGACGACACGCTTGGGCACGCCGATCTGGATCGCCGCGAGCCCGATGCCGCGGGCGGCGTACATCGCCTCGAGCATCTCCTCGCCGAGCGCCTTCACGGCGTCGTCGATGGCGGCGACGGGCTCGGAGACGAGGCGCAGGCGCGGGTCGGGAAGCTTGACGATCTTGCTCACGGGGTCGGACTCGTGGAGTGCGGGACGATGTCGAGATAAGGGCCGGCGCCGCGCGGGTCAACGGCGGGCGAGCCGACCGCCGCTCCCTCAGCCGCGCTTGGCCTCGATCGCGTCCCACACGTCCACGGCGACGTCCGGCCCGCCGAGCTTCTTCACCGCGCGCACGCCGGTCGGCGAGGTGACGTTGATCTCGGTGAGGAGCCCGTCGATGACGTCGATGCCCACAAGCACGAGGCCCATGCGCTTCAGGTGCGGCCCGATCGTCTCGCAGATCTCGCGCTCCTTGTCGGTGAGCTGCGTCGCAACGGCCCCTCCCCCGCGCACCATGTTGGAGCGGATGTCGCCCGCCGCCGGCACCCGGTTGATCGCGCCGCGCGCCTCGCCGTCGACGAGGAGGATGCGCTTGTCGCCCTCGGTGATGCGGGGCAGGAACTTCTGGATCACCCAGGGCTCGCGGAAGGTCACCGAGAACAGGTCGAAGAGCGAGCCGAAATTGGGGTCATCCGGCATCAGCCGAACGACGGCGGCGCCGCCGTGGCCGTGCAGCGGCTTCATCACCACCGCGCCGTGCTCGCGCCGGAAGTCCTGGATCTCCTCCTTGTCGCGGGAGATCAGGGTGGGCGGCATCAGATGCGGGAATTCGGTGACGAAGATCTTCTCGGGCGCGTTGCGCACGTGCGCGGGATCGTTGATCACGAGCACCTTCGGGTGCACGCGCTCGAGCAGATGCGAAGCCGTGATGTAGGCGAGGTCGAAGGGCGGGTCCTGGCGCATCAGCACCACGTCGACCTCGTCCGCGAGCACGATCCGGCGCGGCGTGCCGAGCGTCGCGTGCGCGCCCTCCACGTCCTGGACCGTCAGATCCTGCGCCCTCGCCACCACCGCGCCGTCGCGCATGGAGAGCCGATCGGGCGTCCAGTAGACGAGCGCGTGCCCGCGCTTCTTCGCCTCGAGCAGGAGGGCGAAGGTGGTGTCGCCTGCGATCTTGATGTGCTCGATGGGGTCCATCTGGACGGCGACGGTGAGGGGCATGGGATCTCGTCCTCGTGTTCGACGGCGCGGACCATAGCGGCGGCGCGCGCGCACGGGAAGCGGGCCGGCGCGCGCGGCGCGCGGAACGGGCATGTGCCCCGGACGGTTGCCGGCTTGGGGAGCGCGGGCATCGCTGCTATGCTCCCGCCACCAGAACGCGCGCCGCCGGCGGGGGCGAGGCTCGCGCGCCCAAGAAGAGGCGTCAGACGATGCGAAACCTCCTCCTCACCCTCATCGCGGCGGCGACGCTCGGGCTCGTCGCGATCGGCGGGGCCGCGCCGGCCGCCGCCGACGGGCGCGGCGTCTACTACGCGAGCCCGAATTACGACGGCGGGCACCCCGGCATCTCCTTCCACGTCGAGGCCGGGCGCGCGCCCGTCTATTACGACCGGCGCCGCTATTACGATGGCTACGACTACCGCCCGGCGCCGGTGCGCCCGCGTACCGTGTATCGCTACCGCTACCCGCGCGACGCCTACCCGCCCTATTACGGCCGCCGGCACGACAACGGCGCCGCGGTGGCGGCGGGGATCATCGGGCTCGCGACCGGTGCGATCCTGGGGCAGGCGCTCGCCGCACCGCCTCCGGTCGTGCGCGCGCCGCGGGTGCGCTACGATGCGGACGCGATCGCCTATTGCGCGCGCAAGTACCGCTCGTTCGACCCGCACAGCTTCACGTTCCTGGGCTACGACGGGCGCCGGCACTATTGCCGCATTCCGTGATTCATCAGCGGCGTTGACGGAACTCATCAGGCATCGTCATCGCCCCTTCGCGCTTTTCCGAGTTGACGCGGCGCGGGTCGCGGGCTTCGATCGGACAGCAGCACTGACCGATCTCGCGGCCCGCGACGCCGCGGCGACGCACCCCTGGAGGCCGCCTTGGCGACGTTCTCGCGCACCTGGACCTGGTTCGACGGCGATTGGCACGAGGGCAATCCCGGCATCATGGGGCCGCGCACCCATGCCGCCTGGCTCGCCTCCATGGTGTTCGACGGCGCCCGGATCTTCGAGGGCACCGCGCCGGATCTCGATCGCCACGCGGCGCGCGTGAACGAATCGGCCCGGAAGATGGGGCTCAACCCGACGAAGACGCCGGACGAGATCGTCGGCCTCACCCACGAGGGCGCCAAGCGCTTCGACGGCGCGACGCCGCTCTACGTGAAGCCGATGTACTGGGGCGAGGGCGAGGGTGCCGGCGCGATCCTGCCGGACCCCGACGACATCGGCTTCTGCCTGTGCCTGTTCGAGGCGCCCATGGCGCCCCCCGGCAAGGGCGTGCGGCTGACGAAGAGCCGCTTCCGCCGCCCCTCGCTCGAGACGATGCCGACGGACGCCAAGGCCGGCTGCCTCTATCCCAACAACGCCCGCGCGCTACGCGAGGCGCTGGGCCGTGGCTTCGACAACGCGCTCGTGCTCGACATGCTGGGCAACGTCGCCGAGACGGCGACGTCCAACATCTTCATGGTCCGTGGCGGCGAGGTGCTCACGCCGGTTCCCAACGGCACCTTCCTCAACGGAATCACCCGCCAGCGCACCATCGACCTCCTGGGCCGCACCGGCGCGAGCGTGCGCGAATGCGCGCTCACCTACGAGGACTTCCTCGCCGCCGACGAGATCTTCATGTCGGGCAATTATTCCAAGATCACGCCGGTGGTGAAGATCGACGATCGCGAGCTGCAGCCGGGCCCTGTGGCCCGCCGGGCGCGGGAGCTCTACTGGGAATTCGCGCACGACACGTCACGCGCGGCCTGATCCACGCCCCTCATCGAGACGCTTTCGCGGCGCTCCGGGACATCCCGGGGCGCCGTTCTCGTTGGCGTGCCGGGAACTCGAGGGCGATCGTGCGAACGCCACGCGGACAACCTTTGTTGCTTCGCATTTGAGAGACCCAGAGGAACAACCGATTTCCGCCGCATTTGTTTCAAGGTCTCGACATTTTTCCCGGAGCACGCATCATGCGTCGCAGCCTTCCCTTCCTGGCGGCCGCCTTCACGGCGCTGTCGCCCTTGCCGAGCCCAGCGCAGGAAACGCCCGACCTGTGCCTAGGGCATCTCCAGAGCGGGCTCTATTCCAGCTGCAGGCTCGTCCTGCGCGACACGGGCGAGCAGCGCTGCCTGTGCACGTTCGGCCCAGCACCGGACGTGATCGTCACCGGCACCGTACGCCCGGGCGCCGGCGGCGGGTCTCTCGGCACGATCTATGGCGACGTGGACAGCGCCTCCGGCGGCGGCAGCGTCGCGGGCGGCGGCTCGGGCGGTGGCGGCTCGGGCGGTGGTGGCTCCGGCGGTGGTGGCTCCAGCGGTGGCGGAGGCAGCGGGGGCGGTGAAGGACCGGGCGGATTCGGCCCCGGCGACGGCGGCGGCTCAGGCGACGGCGGCGGCTCAGGCGACGGCGGCGGCTCCGGCGGCGGTGGCGGCTTCGGCGGCGGTGGAGGCTCCGGCGGCGGTGGAGGCTCCGGCGGCGGTGGCGGCTCCGGCGGCGGCGGTGGCGGCGGCGGTGGCGGCTCCGGCGGCGGNTGGCTCCGGCGGCGGGGGTGGCTCCGGCGGCGGGGGTGGCTCCGGCGGCGGAGGCCATGGCGGGGGTGGCCACGGCGGAGGCCATGGCGGGGGTGGCCACGGCGGTGGTCATGGCGGCGGCCATGGCGGCGGCGGCTTCGGCGGCGGCGGCTTCGGCGGCGGCGGCTTCGGCGGCGGGATCGGCGTCAACGTCGACGTGAGCGCCGGCGCCGGCGGCGTCGGGGTCGACGTCGGAGTCGGCGGATCGGGTCCCTCCGGCGTCAACGTCGGTGTGGGCGGCGGCTTCGGCTTCGGCAACTGATCGCCGCGCCGGCTCGGAGGCGCCGCCCCACGGCGGCGCCTCACTCCACGGGAACGAGGCCCGGGTCGATCCGGCTCGTGCGTTCGAGCCAAGCGGGCACGGGCAGGCCCTTCTCGCGCAGGAAGGCGGGCTCGAACAGCTTCGACTGGTAGCGCGTGCCGTAGTCGCACAGGATCGTCACGATCCGGTGCCCCGGCCCGAGGTGACGTGCGAGGCGCATCGCCCCGGCGACGTTCACGCCGGACGAGCCGCCGAGGACGAGCCCCTCGTGCTCCAGGAGGTCGAAGACGATCGGGATCGCCTCCTCGTCGGGGATCTGGAACGCGACGTCGACCGGCGCGCCTTCGAGGTTCGCGGTGATGCGCCCCTGCCCGATCCCCTCCGTGATCGAGGAGCCCGACGAGGCGAGCTGCCCCGTCGTATAGTAGGAATAGAGCGCAGCCCCCATCGGGTCCGCGAGGCCGATCGTCACCGTGCGGTCGCGCTCCTTGAGCGCCATGCCGACCCCGGCGAGCGTGCCGCCGGTGCCCACGGCGCAGATGAAGCCGTCGATCTCGCCCCCGGTCTGCTCCCAGATCTCGGGACCGGTGGTGCGGTAATGCCCCTCGCGATTGGCGACGTTGTCGAACTGGTTCGCCCAGATCGCGCCGTTCGGCTCCTCCGCCGCCAGCCGCTCGGCCAAGCGCCCGGAGACCTTCACGTAATTGTTCGGGTTCCTGTAGGGGACCGCCGGCACCTCCACGAGCTCCGCGCCGGCCAGGCGCAGCATGTCCTTCTTCTCGCGGCTCTGCGTCTCGGGGATCACGATGACCGTGCGATAGCCGAGCGCGGCCCCCACGAGCGCGAGCCCGATGCCGGTATTGCCGGCCGTGCCCTCGACGATGACGCCGCCCGGGCGCAGCGCGCCGCGCGCCTCCGCGTCGCGGATGATCGCGAGGGCCGCACGGTCCTTCACGGATTGCCCGGGATTGAGGAACTCGGCCTTGCCCAGGATCTCGCAGCCGGTCGCCTCGGAGGGGCCCTTCAGGCGGATGAGAGGCGTGTTGCCGATGGCGTCGACGATACCGGATCCGATCATGCGCGTGCCCCGAGGCTGTTCTGGCGGGCGACGGTGATAGCGCATTCCACGCATGCGCGCGAGCGATATCGCAAAACACGTTCAGAAATGCGCAATACGCGGGTCACCCCTCGCCCAGCACCCGCTCGGCGGGCAGCTCCAGGCGATAGCGGAAGCCGTCGGGCTCCCAGGCGGTCTCCACCCGCGCGCCGAGGAAGCGCTCGGCCATGCGTACCGTGACCGTGGTGCCGAAGCCGGCATGGGTCGGCGGCGAGACCGCCGGCCCGCCCTGCTCGTGCCAATCGAGCACGATCCCCTTTTTCGCCCCCTCCCCTCTTCCCTCGGCCGTGCGCGCGCAGGTGACGCGCACGTGGCCCTCCGGCGTGCCGAGCGCGCCGTGCTTCGCGGCGTTGGTGGCGAGCTCGTGGGCGATCATGGCCAGCACTTGCGCCGCGTGCCCGTCGACGAGAATCTCGCAACCCTCGACCTCGTTGGCGACCCGCCGCTCGCGGAAGGGCTCGAGCTCGCGCGACACGATGTCGGCGAGGCGGGACGCCTTCCAGCCGGATTCCGCGAGACGCGTCTGCGTCGCCTCCAGCGCGGAGAGGCGGCTCTCGACGGCGCGCTTGTAGTCAGCAGCCCCCTCGTGCCCGCGGGCGGAGAGGTTGAGGATGGCTCCCACCATGGTGAACAGGTTCTTGATGCGGTGGCGCATCTCGCCGATGACGTAGCGGTCGCGCTCCTCGCGCAGGCGATCCGCCTCCGCGCGCCGCCGCTCGGTGATGTCCGCGACGACGCCCACGACGTGATCGACGCCTTCGCGGCGCATCAGCCGGCCGCGCACCGCCACGTGGCGCTCGCTCCCGTCCGGCAGCGCGACGCGCGTCTCGGCGTCGAGCCGCCCGCCCGCCACGGCGTGGCTCAGCGCATCCGAGAGCCGCAGCACGTCCTCGCGCGCGAGCCGCGTCGCGACGTCGGCGCAGCACAGGGGCCGGTCGGGATCGAGGCCGAAGGCCTCGCGCGCCCGCCGGTCGGCGCTGACGCCGCGGGTCGCGACGTCGATGTCGAACGAGCCGAGATTGCCCGCCTCCAGCGCCAGCTCGTAGCCGAGCATGGAGCGATCGAGCGCCTCGCGCTGGCGGCGCGCCTCGCTGACGTCGCGAAGGAGGCCGACGAAGAGCCGCTCGCCGTTGGCATGCGCCTCGCGCACGGTCAGGCGCACCGGCACGAGGACGCCGTCGCGCCGGCGCGCCTCGACGATGCGCTCGCGCCCGATGACGTGCGCCTCGCCGGTGCGCAGGAAGGCGGAGATCCAGCGATCGTGCGCCGCCGCCTCGCGCACGGGCATGAGCAGGGCGACGTTGCGCCCGACGATCTCCTCCGCCTCGTAGCCGAAGAGCGTCGTCACGGCGCGGTTCACCTCGCGTACGGTACCGCTCGCGTCGATGGTGAGGGTCGCGTCGGCGCAGGCGTCGAGGAGCGCGGAGAGTCGCGCCGCCAGGCTCTCGCGGCGTTCCGTGGCGCGGCGCTCGCGGGTGGTCTCGATGCGCCGGACGAGCACCGCCTCCGCTCCCGCGATGCGCGAGGCCTCGAGCCGGAAGTCGCGCCGCCCCTCCCCATCGCCCGCCGAATAGGTGTCGATCGCCCGCGCCTCGCCGCCGACGAGCGCCGCGCGCAGGCGCGCCAGCATGGCCGCCGCCGCCGGGGCGGCGAGACAGGGAGCGCAGGTCCAGGCGGCGTTCGCGGCGATGATCGCACCGGTGCCGTCGAGGAGCGCGGCGGGCTCCTCGGAAGCATCGAGCAGATCCTGAGCGCGAACGTCCATTGCGGTCCGCCAATTTCTGCTAAGAGGCGCGAGCGAAATTACATCGACCCTGCGGTATGGCTCAGTATTCCGCCTCGACCGGCCGTGCTTGTCAACATGAAGAACCGCGCGAGCGGCGGACGCTCGCGCGGCTGGGCGGTTTCTTCGGGTCGTAACGCTGCGTCGGAACGAGGCTCAGCGCACCAGGCGCACGGGGCCCTCGCCCGCCTCGATGTCCGCGAAGGCGGTGGAGAGGCTCGTCGTCTCCGAGATCAGGAAGTAATCCTCCGGCCCCGACGCGCAGGCCCGCGCGTACTTGTTGAAATTCTCGTTGCCTTCCAGCTGGACCATGACGATGCGGATGCCCGTGGCCTTCATGCGCCCGCACAGGTCGGCGAGATGCGAAAAGCCGTTGGGCGTGCCGTTGTTGTTGCCGTAATCCGTCTCGGCCTTGCCGCTCTCGGGCAGGACCTCGTAATCGTAGGCGACGGTATGCCCGTCGGTCACGACGATGGCGACCTTGGAGCTCGCACCGTAGGCGGCGGGGTAGCTCGCCACGCCCCAATGGCCCTGCCAGCGCGGCGAGAGCAGGCGCCAGGCCCAGGCGAGACCGATGTCGATGCGGCCGGTGCCGAAATATCCGTAATCCTCGATCTCCGCGCGGATCGTGTCGATGCTCTCCGTGGGCCCGACGAGGCGATGGCGCGAGCAGGCGGGGAGATCGTTGCGATAGCGCTCGCCCACATTGGGCGAGGACAGGTTCGCCTCGATGGACGGCAGGAAGCGCCCGTCGCCCGTGGGCGGGGCGTCGTCCAGAGCTTCCGGGAACGTGCGCTCGACGCCCGCGAGATCGCGTCCCTCGATCTCCACGGGACGCGGCTCGACGCAGCCGTTCCAGCGCCCGTTCGGCACCCTGCCCGCGAGCCAGGCGTGCTCTCCGCCGCGCAGCGAGACGACGCCCCTCAGGTTGACGCGATCAGAGGCCGGGACGAGCGAGACGCGGAGGCTGTCGCTCTCGCCGTCGCCACGCATGCGCTCGAGCGTGTTGCCGAGGGTGAGCATCGCGGTCACGTAGTTGTTGTCGTAGGTCATCGAGCGCGTGACGTCGAAGACGATGGAGACCTCGGTCGGGCCGCCGGCGCCGCCCATGGTGGCCGCCGCGTGGACGCCGAGCGCCTGGTCCCCGAAGCCCATGACCTTCGAGAGCACGTTCGCGCGCGTGGCCTCGATCTCGACGATGTGCAGCCCGTTCTCCTCGCGATGGGCGACGTCGTCGATGCGCAGGCTCGGATCGGCGATGACGTTCGCCGCGACGATGTCGTCGGCGAGCGTCTCGAGATCCGCGCCCGGCGAGGCGGCGGCACGGGCCGTGGCGATGGCGGCCGCATCCGCGGCGCGCTGCAGCTCGGCCCGGTCGGCGCTCAGGCGCGTGTAGTCGACCGCCGCTCCCGCGACGCCGATCACGGGCACGAGGACGAGGCCGAGCGCGATGGCGACGGCTCCGCTGCGATCCTCCGTGAAACGGCGGAGGCGGGACGTCACCGTCTTCCGAGGCGTTGAGGCTTGCATTCGTATGCTCACAGGTATGTCGTCGGATAAGCAACCTGTGCGGCACGCTCCGTCAACAAGTGCTGAATGCAATTTGAGAACGTCCATTCTGGTATGCGCAATTCTGTCGCGGAGGATCGCCGACGTTGTCGAATGCTTAACAACGCGTTGACGATCCTGCCCTCCGGGCTTGATGCACGTTTTAGTATTTAGAACGCTTCCTTTACTTGTTCTCGTCAGCATCGGCAGACCGAGGGGTCCGAACGAGAGCCGATCCGTGACCGAGCACAACCCTGCGACTGCGCTGCCCTCCGAGATGCGGCTCGTCGCGCGTCTCGTCGGCCTCGCGAGGGCCGTCACCGGGGCGGCCGGGGTGCTCGTCCGCGATGCCGACGGGCGGATCGTCGCGCAGGACGGCGACATCGATCACGACGATGCATACGACGTCATCGCGGGGAACGGCGCCGACGCCGTGACGCTGCAGGTCTTCGCCCCGCGCCCGCTCGACGACGCGACGCGCGCACAGCTCGACGACATCGCCGTCTCCCTCGCCGACGCGCTCGAAGCCTCGCGCGCCCGCTCCGCCGCCGCGGCGGCGCACGCGGGCTGGCGCGCGCGTACGCTCGCCGCCCTCGACAGCCTGCCGCATCCCTTCTGGACCATGGACGCCGAGGGGCGCTACGAGCTGCAGAACCGCCTCGACCGCGAGGCCTTCGGAGACCTCGTCGGCAAGCGGCCCGCCGAGACCGGGCTCGATCCGGAGATGGCCGAGATCTGGCGGGAATGGCATCGGCGCACGCTGTGCGGCGAGACGGTCTCCTTCGCCATGACGAAGGCGCGCGAGGACGGCCGGCGCATCGCGACCGAGACCACGATGGCGCCGATCATCGTCGACGGGCTGCCCCGCGGCCTCGTGGGCATCTCGCTCGACCAGACGGAGCGCGTCGAGGCGGAGACGGCGCTCCTCGACACCGAGCAGCGGCTGCGCGACTTCCTCGCCACGAGCTCGGACTGGGTCTGGGAGACCGACGGCGAGCATCGCTTCACCATGATGCGTGACGAAGGCGGCAAGGCCGGTCTCGCGTCGGCGCGCGTCCTCGGCCGCACGCGCTGGGACATCGCGGATTCGAGCCTCGACGACCCCCTCTGGCGCGCGCACAAGGCCGACCTCGATGCGCACCGGCCCTTTCGCCATCTCGTCTACCGTCGCCCCCGCATGGACGGGGTCGTCGGCTACACCGAGGTGAACGGCGATCCCGTCTTCGATGCCGGCGGGACCTTCCTCGGCTATCGCGGCACGGCGCGCGAGGTGACCGAGCGCGAGATCGTGCGCGAGCGCCTGCGCCGCCTCACCCTCGTCGCCGAGCTGACCAAGAACGCCGTCATCCTCGTCGGCTCGGACCATCGCATCCACTGGGTGAACCCCGCCTTCGAGGAGATGACGGGCTACACGCTGGCGGAGGCGATCGGCCACCGTCCGGGCGACCTCCTCAAGACCGAGGAAGGCACGCCCGGCGCGATGAAGGCCATGCACGCCGCGCTCGACGCCGGTCGCGGCGTGCGCATGCAGATCCTCAACCGCACCAAGTCCGGGCGGCAATACTGGGTCGACGCGGACGTGCAGCCCGTGCGGGGCGAGACCGGCGAGATCGAAGGCTTCGTCGGCATCGAGACCGACGTGACCGACGAGATCGCCAGCCGCAAGCGTTTGGAGAGCCTCGTCGAGAACGTGGCCTGCGCCATCGTGATGCAGGACGAGCAGGGCCATGTCGTCGATTGCAACGCCGAGGCCGAGGCGCTGCTCGGCCTCTCGCGCGACGAGATGCTGGGGCGCACCTCGCGGGATCCGCGCTGGCGCGCCATCCGGGAGGACGGTTCCGACCTGCCCGGCGACGAGCATCCCTCGATGGTCGCGCTCGCCACGAACACGAGCGTGCGCGACCAGGTGATCGGCGTCCACCGGCCCGACGGGACGCTGCGCTGGATCAAGGTCAATGCACGCGTGCTCGAGCCGCTCGGCGACGAGGGTCGCACGGTCGTCTCGAGCTTCGCCGACGTCACCGCCGAGCGGGATCACCACGCGCGCATCACCGAGGCGCACGAGGAGACGATGCGGGCGCTGGCCGAGCTCGGCGCCTACAAGGCCGCGCTCGACCAGCATTCGATCGTGGCAGTGACCGACCGCGAGGGCCGCATCACGTACGTCAACGACCTGTTCTGCCGCATCAGCGGCTACGAGCGCGACGAGCTCGTCGGCATGACGGACCGCGTGCTCAAGTCGGACGCGCACGACCGTGCGTTCTTCGCCGGCATGTGGCGCACGATCTCGGACGGCCGCTCTTGGCGCGGCGAGATCTGCAACCGGGCGAAGGACGGCTCGCTGTTCTGGGTGGACACGACGATCGTTCCCATGCGCGACGCGGACGGCGCCATCGAGAGTTTCGTCTCGATCCGCTACGACATCACCGAGCGCAAGCGCGCGGAGGCGGCGGCGCTGGAGGAGATGATCAAGCGCGCCGAGGCGGAAGGGCTCCTGCGCGACATCCTGGATTCGATCCCCGACGCGGTCGCCGCGTTCGACGAGAGCGACCGGCTCGTCCTGTTCAACCAGGCCTTCAAGCATTTCTACGCCATCTCCGCGCCGGCGATCCGTGTCGGTGCGCGCTTCGAGGAGCTCCTGCGCTACGGCGTCGAGCACGGCCAATGGCGCGACATCGGCGAGACGCCAGAGCAGCGTGCGGCCTGGGTCGACGAGCGCCTGCGCCTGCATCGCGAGCGGCCGGACCAGCGCGTCGTCCAGGCGCTGGGGGACGGTCGCTGGCTGCAGGTGAGCGAACGCCGCTCCGACAGCGGCTACACGGTGGGCGTGCGCACGGACATCACGAGCCTCAAGGAGGCCGAGGCCGTCATCAAGCGCCACGCCGAGCAGGACGCGCTCACGGGCCTCGCCAACCGCGCCGTCGTCACCCAGCGCCTGCGCGAGCTCATCGACAGCCGGCGCGGCTGCGACGGGATGGGCGCGGTGGTGCTGCTCGACCTCGATCACTTCAAGGACATCAACGACACGCTCGGACACGACGCCGGCGACGCGCTCCTGCGCGAGGTGGCGCGGCGGCTCTCCGGCGCGGTGCGCGCGAGCGACGTCGTCGCGCGGCTGGGCGGCGACGAGTTCGCCCTCGTCCTGCCGGGCTTCACGGACGAGAACGACGCGCACCGCGTGATCGCCGCGATCCATCGCGGGCTTCGCCAGGAGATCACCATAGCCGGGCGTCAGTTCCGGCCGAGCGCCTCGATCGGCGTGACCCTCTACCCGCAGGACGGCGAGACGCCGGCCGACCTCTTCAAGAACGCCGACATCGCGCTCTACCAGGCCAAGGCGCGCGGGCGCGACACCTGGTGCTTCTTCGATCCCGCACTGCGCAACCGGCTCGAGCGGCGCCAGGAGATCGCGCACGCGCTGCGCACTGCGATCGCCGATGGCGATCTCGAGATCGCCCTCCAGCCGCAATCGCGCACCCGCGACGGGCAGCATGCCGGCTTCGAAGCCCTGGTGCGCTGGCGGCGCGACGGCGAGATGGTCTCGCCCGCGGAATTCGTGCAGGTGGCCGAGGAGACCGGGCTGATCCAGCCGCTCGGGCGTTGCGTCCTCGGCAAGGCGCTGGAGACCGTACGCGTCCTCCTCGACCGCGGGCTGGAGCCGGGCCAGGTCGCCGTCAACGTCGCGGCCGCGCAGCTCAAGGACGAGAGCTTCGTCGGCGAGGTGGAGCGCCTGCTCGCCCGATGGGACCTCCCGCCGTCGCGCCTCGAGATCGAGGTGACGGAGAACGTCCTCCTCGACCGCGGCAGCGACAAGGTGGCGGAGACGCTGGCCGGCCTGCACGCGCTCGGCGTCACCATCGCCCTCGACGATTTCGGCACCGGCTACGCCTCGCTGAGCCACCTCAAGCGCTTCCCCGTCGACCGGCTGAAGATCGACCAGTCCTTCGTGCGCGACATCGGCTCGGACCCCGAGGACGCGGCCATCGCGCGCACCATCGTCAATCTCGCTCACTCGCTCGGCATGGACGTGGTGGCCGAGGGCATCGAGACCCGCGCCCAGCTCGACTTCCTGCGCCTGCACGGCTGCGACATCGCCCAGGGCTACTTCATCAGCCGCCCGCTTCTCGGGCTGGAGGCGGTGGCGGGGTATCTGGCGGCCGCTCCGGGTGCGAGGCTGCGCACGGCCGAGGCATGAGCCTGACAACTTATGGATGTTCGCATCCGCTATTGCAATAGGGATCCGATGCTGCTTAGGTGCGTGTGGCGGGGTTCCTCAGGCGGACCTCGTCTGCGCCTGCTCGCGTTGCCCCGCGACGGGCTCGTATAACCGAGCCGCCGGAGGTCAGAGTGCGCGGAGCAGTGGGCATGGAAGGTGGGCACAGCGAGCGCATCACGCGGCTCGAGTCACACTTCGAGTACATTCGCCGTGATCTCGACCGCCTGGCGGATGGTCAGGCGGCGATCCACACCCGGCTGGACGAGAAGTTCTCGGAGACCGCAGCGCGCTTCGACGCGGTGGGAGATCGCTTCGATGCCTTCGCAGCGAGGATCGATGCCAGGTTCGATGCGGCCGCGGCTCGAATCGACGCCGGATCCAGCATTCTCCACGCGCGCCTCGACGCGAACAACAGCCGCCTCGACGCCAACAACGCACGCCTCGACTCGATCAACGAGAAGATGGAGGTCGTGCTCCGCAAGCTGGAGACCTTGCCCACGAAGGCGGACCTCTGGGAGTGGCGCGTGCACTGGACCGCGATCTGCGTCGCCGTCATTGCGATCATCGTGGGCGGGATCGTCGGAGGGCTCTCCGCTCTCCTGCCCTGATCAACCGATCGGCTCCCCTCACCCCACTTGTATCCGCGGCTCGCGCTCGAGCACCTTGCCGAGCTGGCGCAGGCGGCCCATCAGGCGCTCGCCGGAGAGATCTGCCATGTCGTCGGGCAGGTTGAGCACGATGCGCGGGCCCTTGGCCGTGTCCTTGGCGATGAGCGCGGT
Source organism: Salinarimonas ramus (assembly GCF_014645695.1). Lineage (GTDB taxonomy): Bacteria > Pseudomonadota > Alphaproteobacteria > Rhizobiales > Beijerinckiaceae > Salinarimonas > Salinarimonas ramus. The sequence continues at coordinate 262,036 of NZ_BMMF01000002.1, forward strand.
CTTCGGCAGAACGCCCTCCATCGCCACCGAAATCGGGTAGGCGACGCGGAAGGCGCCGCCGAGGATGCGCGCGAGCGTGATCAGCCGCGGCGTCGCGAGGCCCTTGAGCTGCCCGCTCGCCTTCTCCAGCGACAGGCCCTCGTGGCGGAAATAGTTCGACAGAGCGAGATAGGCGCGGCCGGGATGGTCGATGCCGATGAAGGCGCCGTTGGCGATGATGTTGAGGCTCTGCTCGCCGCGATAATCCGGATGCGCCCGCCAGCCGATGTCGGCCAGCAGGCAGGCGGCGTGCCGCAGGCGCCGCTCCTGCGGCGTCTCGTCGAGATCGAGCGTCTCGAACAGCGTGTCCGTCCACGCAATGAGCTCGACGCCGTGACCCGGCGAGCGCGCGCGCAGGACGTTGAAGTCGGCCGCCGCCGTGATCAAGGGGTCGCGCCCCTTCAGCTCGTCGTCGAGCCGCTCGAACAGGATGCCCTCGCGCACGCCCAGCGCCGAGACCGCGATGCTCGCTGGCCGGCCGAGCTTGATGATCTCCTCGAGCACGATGGCGCCGTAGGCGAGGAGCGGGCGCCGCGCGTCCGACACGGCGTCGATCTCCTTCAACGCCGTCGCGGGCGTGCGCTCCACCATCTCGAGGAAGGCGAGGCCGTCGGCGGGGTCGATGCGGTAATCGTGCATGACGCGCAGCGGATAGCCGCGCTCGGCCATGTGCAGGCGCGCGAGGTTTCGCCACGTTCCGCCCACGGCGTAGAAGGTGCGGCCCTTGAGCCGCGCGAGCTGCGGCGCGCGCGGCAGCGCCTCGCGCACGAGGCGGCGCGCCTTCTTGGGACTGTCGTCCGAAAGGTCCTGCAGCGTCAGGCCGCCCAGGGGGAGCGTGACGCCCTGCCCCGCGACGAGGCCCGCCACGTCCACGAGCTCGAGCGAGCCGCCGCCGAGATCGCCGACGACGCCGTCCGCCTCGTGGAAGCCGGAGATCACGCCGAGCGAGGAGAGCTCCGCCTCGCGCGCGCCCGAGAGCAGCTCCACGCGGCGCCCGACGATCTCCTCGGCCCGTCCGAGGAAGTCCGGCCCGTTCTGCGCGTCGCGCGCGGCGGCGGTGGCGAGGACGAGGATCTCGCCGACGCGAATCGTCTGGCAGAGCACCTTGAAACGGGCGAGCGCCTTGAGCGCACGGTTCACCGCCTCCTCGTCGAGCCGGCCCGTTGAGACCACGTGCCGGCCGAGCCCGCACAGGACCTTCTCGTTGTAGATCGGCATCGGCGCGCGGGTGAGGCCCTCGTAAACGACGAGGCGCACCGAGTTCGAGCCGATGTCGATGATGGCGATGGGCCGCCCGACCTTCAGCCGGCCCGGGGCTTCCCCGCCGCGCGAGAGGAGCTTGTCGGTGGGAGTTTCCAAGGGGTCCGCCTCTCCTGCCGCCCGTTTCCGTTGCGCGGGCGGTTCGCCCGCCGCGCTCAGCTCCGTGCCCGCCGTCGCCGCGAGAGCTCCCGCGGGCTCGACGTCTTCAACGACTTGCCGCGACCGGACAGGCTCGGGTTCGTCATGAAGAACTTGTGCGCGTTGAAAGGTTCCTCGTCCGCCTCCGGAACGATGCGTTCGCTCGTCCCGTCGGGCAGGACGCGCCAGCTCTGCTGGTTGTCGAGCAGATTCGCAAGCATGATCTGGTCGAGCACCTGCTGGTGGACCGTCGTGTTGAGGATCGGCAGGAGCGCCTCCACCCGCCGGTCGAGATTGCGCTGCATGAGGTCCGCCGACGAGATGTAGACGTGCGCCTTCTGGTGGGGCAAGCCGTGGCCGTTGCCGAACGCGTAGATGCGCGAGTGCTCCAGGAAGCGCCCGACGATGGACTTCACCCGGATGTTCTCGGACAGGCCGGGGATGCCCGGGCGCAGGCAGCAGATCCCGCGCACCACGCAATCCACCTGCACGCCGGCGGCGGAGGCCTCGTAGAGCGCGTCGATGATCTGGGCGTCCACGAGCGCGTTGCACTTCAGCCAGATCGCCGCCGGCCGCCCGGCCTTGGCGTGGGCGATCTCCTCCTCGATGTGCTGGAGGAGGCGCTTCTTCGCCGTCACCGGCGAGACCGCCATGCGCTCGAGCTCCGCGGGCTCGGCATAGCCGGTGATGTAGTTGAAGATGCGCGAGACGTCGCGGGCGATCACCGGGTCGGCGGTGAAGAACGAGAGATCGGTGTAGATGCGCGCCGTGATCGGGTGGTAATTGCCCGTGCCCACGTGGCAATAGGTGACGAGGTTGCCGCCCTCGCGGCGCACCACCATCGACAATTTGGCGTGCGTCTTCAGCTCGATGAAGCCGAACACGACTTGGGCGGAGGCGCGCTCGAGGTCGCGCGCCCAGCGGATGTTCGCCTCCTCGTCGAAGCGCGCCTTCAGCTCGACGAGCGCGGTCACGGATTTGCCCGCCTCCGCCGCCTCGGCGAGCGCGGCGACGATGGGAGATTGGTTGGACGTCCGGTAGAGCGTCTGCTTCACCGCCACGACGTTGGGGTCCCGCGCCGCCTGCTCCAGGAAGCCGACGACGGCATCGAAGCTCTCGTAGGGGTGGTGGACGACGATGTCCTTCTCGCGGATCGCCGCGAAGGCGTCCCCGCCCTTCTCGCGGATGCGCTCGGGAAAGCGCGGCGTGTAGGGCTTGAACTTGAGGTCCGGCCGCTCGAGCCCGACGATCTGCGAGAGGTCGTTGAGCGCGAGCATGCCCTCGACCTGGAAGACCTCGTCGGGGGCGACGTCGAGCTCGTCGGCGACGAACTGCGCGAGGTCGTCGGCGGTGGACGCCTCGATCTCGAGCCGGATCACGCTGCCGCGCCGGCGCTGCTTCAGCGCCGTCTCGAACACGCGCACCAGGTCCTCCGCCTCCTCCTCGATCTCGAGATCGCTGTCGCGGATGACGCGGAAGCTCCCCTGCCCGATCCGCTCGTAGCCCGGGAAGAGCCGCGAGGCGTGCATCTCGATCACCTGCTCCAGCGCCACGAAGCGTTGCGCCGAGCCGCCGTCCGGGAGCTTGATGAAGCGGTCGATCTTGAGAGGCAGGCGGATCAGCGCGTTGAGGAGCCGGCCGTCGCTCTGGCGCCGCAGCTTCAGCGCGATGGACATGCCGAGATTGGGGATGAAGGGGAAGGGATGCGCGGGGTCGATCGCGAGCGGCGTCAGGATGGGGAAGACGTGGTGGAGGAAGTGGTCCTCCAGCCAGTCCCGCTCCGCCTTGTCGAGGTCCGCCTCGCCGACGATGGCGATGCCCTCCTCGAGCAGCTCCGGCACGAGCGCCCGCCAGCGCGCCTGCTGGTCGCTGGCGAGGCTGGAGACGCCCTGCGCGATCCGCGAGAGCTGCTCGGAGGGGGTGAGCCCGTCCTGGCTCACGGCCGTCACGCCGGAGCGCACCTGCCCCTTGAGGCCGGCGACGCGGACCATGAAGAACTCGTCGAGGTTGTTCGCCGAGATCGAGAGGAAGCGCAGCCGCTCGAGCAACGGATGATTCGGGTTCTGCGCCTCTTCCAGCACGCGCCGATTGAACTGCAGCCAGGAGAGCTCGCGATTGACGAAGCGATGCGGCGTGCCGCGCAGGTCGGCGCCCTCGGGCGCCTCGCCCTTCTGCACCGCCGGCGGGTTCTCCACCTCGGCGATCGCCTGTGCTTCCTCGCGGGTGATGTTGGCGCGCAAAGACCCCTCCCCTCCGTCGCCCTCGGGAACCCGCACTTAGACGACCCCTTCGTGACAGAGCGATGATAGAGGCACGCGCCGCCTCTCGAAAGGGGCGATGCTCCGGATCAGCAGGGAACGAGCCGCTCGCGCAGGCCGCGCGCCGCCTCCTCGCCGAGGAGCGCGAAGAGGTCGGGGCTGCGGGTGAGCGTGGCGAAGCCGGCATCGGGGCTCGTGCGCAGGAAGGTGCGGGTGGGAAGCGTATCCGGGACTTCGCCGGTGCGGCAGCCGGCGCGCACGGTGACCGTGAGGCTCCCCGATCCCCGCACGCCCTGAGCCCGCAGGGCGCGGATACGCGCCTGCGCGGCGCGAAAGCGCGCGGCGTCGTCCGCCGCGACGCCGGCGAGGAAGATGCGCTCGCCCGGCTCCGCCCGCGGCGCGTCGGCCCGGCTCGCGCCCTCCGCGACGGCGAGCGGCACCGCCTCGTCGACCACCGCCTCGTCGGCGCCCTCACGGGTGAAGGCGATGCGAAGGATCGCGTCCCCGTCGCGCAGCCGGATCGTCTCCGGCAGGCCGACGCCCACCGTGATGGCGCCGGGATCGCTGTTGAGCGGATCGAGCCGCGCCGCCGCGACGAGCCCCGACGGGCTGATGCCCGCGCAGGCCGCGAGCAGAGCGGGCAGAAAGAGGACGACGAGAAGCGCGCGCGCGAACCGCGCACGGGAGGTGACGGGAGACATGGCAGATCCTTCGAGAACGGCGTTGCGGCCGGCGTCTCGATTATCGCCTCACAATAATTTTTTCAAGCGCGACGCTCAAAGATTCTCGTCGAGCGGCTCCTCGTCGGTATCCTCAGCCGCGCGGCCGGTCGCCCGCAGCCACGCCGCGGCCATGGGCCTCGTGATGCGTCGCTTCTGCGCGAGCGCCTCCGCGTCGAGCCCCGCCACCGCCTCCGCCGCGGCGGCGAGCGAGCGTTCGAGTCGCATGGCGAGGTAGTCGACGACGCTGGTGTCGACGACGAGCTGGCGCTCCAGGAAGAGCTTCACCAGCACCGCCTTGAAGAGCCCGTCGTCGGGCGCCGCGAGGCGCGTCGCCGGCGCGAGGCGCAGGCGCGAGAGGAGATCGCGCGTGGCGATGCCCCAGGCGTCGGGCGGGGTCTCTCCCGTGATCAGGAGGAAGGTGCCGCGCTCGCGCGCGAGGTTGAGGAGGTGGAAGAGAGCGGGCTCGTCGAGCGCACCGCGATCGGCGTCCTCGACGAGGATGGCGGGCGCCGCCGCGAGGCGCGGCACCGCATCGTCGCGCACGTCGCGGGCGGCGATGCGCTCCGCGCCGGTGCGTCCGGCCCAGATCGCGCCGAGATGGCTCTTGCCCGAGCCCCGCGGGCCCTCGAGCCGCAGCACCGTGTGGCTCCAGGCGGGCCACGCCTCGATGGCGGCGTAGGCGGCCTCGTTGGAGGGGGCGACGAGGAAATCCTCCTCCGCGTGGCTCGGCGCACCGGCGAGATCGAGGGGCAGTTGGCGCATGCGCTCGCCGCGCTCAGGCATCGCGATCCTCCGGCGTGCGCGCCGGCGCCGCGTCGCGCTTCTGCAGCCGGCCGATGGCGGGATCGTAGAAGGGGCTCTGCAGGTAGCGCGCGAGCGCGAAGCGGGTGAGCACGCCCACCATCGCCGCGAGCGGCACGGCGAGGAGCAACCCCACGAAGCCGAACAGCGAGCCGAAGGCGAAGAGCGCGAACATCAGCCAGACGGGATGGATGCCCACCGCCCCGCCGAGCAGCTTCGGGGAGAGGAAGTTGCCCTCCACGAACTGCCCGAACAGGAAGATCGCGAGCGCGGCGAGGACCCAGGGCCAATCCGGCCAGAACTGGACGATGGCGACGCCCACCGAGAGCAGCAGCCCCGTGATCGAGCCGACATAGGGAATGACCGACAGGAGCCCCGCGAGGAGCCCGATCAGCGCGCCGAAATTCAGCCCGATCACCGTCAGCGCCAGCGCGTAGAAGCCGCCCAGGATCAGGCAGAGCGTCGCCTGCCCGCGGATGAAGCGCGACAGCACGTCGTCGATCTCGCGCGCGAGCCGGCGAACCGTATCGCGGTTGCGCAGCGGCAGCCAGCCGTCGACGGTCGCGACCATCCGGTCCCAGTCGACGAGAAGATAGAATGCGATGATCGGCGTGAGCACGAGGAGCGAGAACACGGACAGCACCGTCTGCCCGCTCGCGAGCAGCGTGCCGAGCACGGTGCCGAGATAGCCTGCGCCCTGCGAGACGATGTCGCCGATATTGCGCTGGAGCTCGGGCCCGGCGACCTCGATGCCGAGATAGTCGAGGAGCGGCGCCCCGCGCTCGACGAGGAGGCTCTGCAGCCGGGCGACGTATTCGGGCATCAGCTCGAGGAAGGCCGTGAGCTCGCGCACGACGAGGGGCAGGATCAGGACCAGCACGAGGACGAGGACGAGCACGAACGCGAGCAGGATGACGAGCGTCGCCCCCAGCCGACCGAGCCCCAGCTTCTCGAGCCTGTCCGCCACCGGATCGAGCAGGTAGGCGAGCGCCAGCGCCGCCACGAAGGGCAGCAGGATGCCCGAGAACAGCCACAGGAAGAACGCCGTGGCGAGGAGGGCCGCGAACCAGAACCCGGCCTGCTTCTGGATGGTCATGGCACACGCCCCGATCGCGCCCGCCGGACGTTCCCGGCAGCGTCCCGTCAGGGCTAAGCCGAGACGCGGCGGGAGGCAAGGCGCAGGTGCAAACCGGCGTTGCGAACGGTCGCTATGCGTGCAATCTTTCGCGCGTCACTATCATGGAAAGCGAGCGGGTTGCAGCAGCCGCGCTCGGGAGCCTCCGGCATTCATGCGAGATCGCGCCATCGTCCCCGCCGGCATCGCCATCGTCGGTGCGACCTACGGGCTCGCCCGCTATACCTACGGCTTGTTCGTGCCGGAGATCGGCGCCGATTTCGCGCTCGACGCCTTCGCGCTGGGGCTCGTGGCGAGCGGGTCCTATGCGGCCTACCTGATCGCCACGCTCTTCGGCTCGACGGTCTCCGCGACGCTCGGCCCGCGGCTGCCGGTGGTTCTCGGCGGGGTCGCGGCCGCGGGCGGGATGGCGGCGATCGCGCTCGCGCCCAACGTCTGGGTGCTCGCGGCCGGCGTCGTGCTGGCCGGCGCGAGCCCGGGGCTCGCCTATCCTCCGATGTCGGACGCGGTCATGCGGCTCGTGCCGGAGCGCGGCCAGAACCGCGCCTATGCCTGGATCAATTCCGGCACGAGCTTCGGCGTGCTCGTCTCCGGCCCGGTGGCGATCCTCGCGGGCACCGAGTGGCGGACGGCCTGGCTCGTGTTCGCGGGCGTCGCGCTGGCCGCGACGCTCTGGAACGCGTGGCTGCTGCCGGGGCGTGCGACGACCGCCGGCGAGGTGCGCGAGCCGGCACCAAGGCTGACGCGCGCCTTCCTGGCCCGGGCCGAGGCGCGCCCGCTCTTCGCGGGAGCCCTCGCCTTCGGGCTCGTCACCTCCGTCTTCTGGACCTTCGCGGTGGAGCTCGTCGTCGCGCAGGGCGGCCTCGCGCCGGATGCGGGGCGGACGTTCTGGATCCTCATCGGCATCGCAGGGGTGCTCGGCGGGCTCGCCGGGGATCTGGTGCGACGCTTCGGCCTCTCCGGCGTGCTCGCCGCGGGCACGGCGACGATCGCGCTCGCCACCGGCGTTCTGGCACTCGCACCCGGCAACGCGCCGCTGGTGCTCGCCGCGGGGGCGCTCTACGGGGCGGCGTTCATCCTGGTGACGGGGCTCTACGGCATCTGGAGCGTCAACGTCTTCAACGATCGCCCGTCGGCCGGCTTCGGCGCCACGTTCTTCCTGATCTCGGCGGGCCAGCTCGTCGGCCCCGCGCTGGCCGGCGCGATGGCGCAGGCGATGGGGCTCGGGCGCGTCTTCCTCGTCTGCGCCCTTCTCGCGCTGGCGCTCTCGGCGCTGCGCCCCGCGCACGACGTGCGCGCCATGTCGCGCGACGCGAACCCGCAGGGCGAGGCGCCCTGCGGAGGGTGAGCACGGATCGACGGCGTGCGCGCGTCAGCTCGGGCGCTCATGCACCTCAACGATCGCGCACCTCAACGATCGTGCACGTGTCGGTCGTGCACCTGGAAGGGCGGCGCCGTGGTCTCGACGCAGGTGAAGGTCTCCAGGATGCGATAGGTGTGCTCGGCGTCGGCGGGCACGAGCCAGCTGTCGCCGGGCTCGAGCGTGAGGGTCTGGCCCTCGATCTCGAGCTCGGCACGGCCGGCGATGCAGAAGCCCAGCACCTCGTATTCGTGCTTGTGGGCGGGCTTGTCGTCCCGCGGCGGCTCCTCGCGCCACATGCGCATGGCCATGCGCTTGCCGCTGGCGAGGTAGACGAGGCCGTTCTCGCCGCGCGGGGAATGCGCGCTCGCGACCTTCTTCACGGTGGTGTCGTTCATCGGATCGTCTCCGTCGGGATGCGTCTCGCGGCCCAACGGGCGGGTGCGGTCGTCGTTCCGCCCGCGGCGGTGGCGGCGCGTACCGACCCTCGAACGCGAACGGCGCGCCCGTGGTGACGGGCGCGCCGTGGCGACGTTTCTCCATGGAGCCCGACCGCGCGCAGGGACGCGGTCGCGTCCGGCCTCAGCCGTCCTCGGAGCCCGGCGCGCGGGCGACCGGCACGCCGGCGATGCCGTCGCGCTCGTAGATGTCGTCGCGGAACTGCACCGTGCCGTCGGGCGTCGCCCAGGCGGTGATGTAGGTCCAGTAATTGTTGACGTTCTGCGACAGGCGCACGTCGATCCGCTCGCCGGAGCGGAAGGTCTCGTCGATGCGCGCGCGGTCCCAGCCCTGCTCCTGCGCCAGCAGCCACACGACGAGCTCGCGGACGCTCTGGATGCGCACGCATCCCGAGGAGACGAAGCGGAAATCGTCGCCGAAGATGCCGCGCGCCGGCGTGTCGTGCATGTAGACCTGCTCGGTGTTGGGCATGTTGATGCGCACGAAGCCGAGCGAGTTGAACTCGCCGCCGGGATCCTGGCGGAAGACGTAGCGCGTCGCCTCGTCCGAGAACCAGTCCACCGCCTCCGGCGCGATCTCCTGGCCCTGGTGGGTCAGGATGCGGATGCGGTTGTCCGCGAGGTAGGAGGGGTTCTGCTGCATCAGCGGGATGAGGTCGCGGCGGATGATCGAGGCCGGGACCGTCCAGGTCGGGTTGAAGTTGATCTCGGTGATGCGCGAGTTGAAGATCGGCGAGGGCCGGTCGATCTTGCCGACGCCGGCGGCGTGACGGCTGACGACGGTCCCGGCCTCCACCGCCTCGACGGTGGCGGCGGGGATGTTCACGATGACGTAGCGGTCGCCGAGATTGCCGGAATAGGCGCGCAGCCGCACCACGTTCAGCTCGAGCTGCTGGAGCCTCACGTCCGCCGGCACGTTCAGGGAGACGATGGTCGAGGTGTTGAGCGCGCCCGTCGGCGTCAGGCCGTGGCGGTTCTGGACGCGACGCACGGCCGCCTCGACGAAGGAATCGTACACGTCGGACGCGCCCGCCGCCGGCTCGAGGTCGCCCGACATGATGAGGCGGCGGCGCAGCGCCACCACGCTCGGCGAGCGCGAGCCGAGGCCCAGCCGCTCGTCGGGCACGCGCCCCCAGCCGCCCCGCGCGACGACGTCGGCGTAGCGGGAGATCATCTCCTCCGTCGCGGCGAGCGTCTGCGGGGAGAGGATCGGCGTGTCGATGCGCTCGATGCGGGTGCGCGTCGCGGCGTCGTAATTCTGCGCCCATTCCGCCTGGTACTGAGCGTACTGGACCGCTTGCGCGAGCGCTCCCTTCGAGGCGACGAGCGAGGCGAGGGCGAACGAACCGTTGGCGAGGAGGGCGCGGCGGGTGATCATGTCGAGGGATCGTCTCTCGTGCGGAACGGGGCGCCGCCGGATCGACGGATACGATCGGCATCGGCCCCGGAAGGGTGCTGCAAACCTAGTTTACGAACGATGAGCAGCGGGCCGAAATAAGGCAAGCCACGAGCGGGAGAGGCCAAGAGCGGCACCATGTCGCCGCTGTTGCGCGCGAGCCACAGCGCGGGTCGCCTCGCCAGGGGAAGCCGACCGGCGAGCCCCTTGTCGACGTACCCTTTTCGTTCTATCCAGGAGACGGGCCGCGCGAGGGTGCGGCGTCGCGTGCGCGATTCGCATGGCCGCCGGCCGGCGGGGGCGATGGCGCACGCGCGCAGGCGCACTATATCGACGCGGTCCGCGGGCCTCTCGCGCCCGCCCGCTCCCTCGACCGACGAGCCCGTCCACGCATGTCCGATCTCGACGATCTGTTCGACCGCGCCCGCGCCGGCGATCCCACCGCCCGCGTCATCTCCGTTCGCGGGGCGCGCGAGCACAATCTCAAGAACGTCGACCTGATGATCCCGCGCGACAAGCTCGTCGTGCTCACGGGGCTGTCGGGCTCGGGAAAGAGCTCGCTCGCCTTCGACACGATCTACGCGGAAGGGCAGCGCCGCTACGTCGAGAGCCTCTCGGCCTATGCCCGCCAGTTCCTCGAGATGATGCAGAAGCCCGACGTCGACCAGATCGACGGGCTCTCGCCGGCGATCTCCATCGAGCAGAAGACCACCTCGAAGAACCCGCGCTCGACGGTGGGCACCGTCACCGAGATCTACGACTACATGCGCCTGCTCTGGGCGCGCGTCGGCATCCCCTACTCGCCGGCCACGGGCCTGCCCATCGAGAGCCAGACCGTCTCGCAGATGGTCGATCGGACGCTGGCGCTCCCGGAGAAGACGCGCCTCTACCTGCTCGCGCCGGTCGTCCGCGGGCGCAAGGGCGAGTACCGCAAGGAGCTCGCCGAGTGGCAGAAGAAGGGCTTCCAGCGCGTCAAGATCGACGGGTCGTACTACGAGATCCCCGACGCGCCGGCGCTCGACAAGAAGTTCAAGCACGACATCGACGTGGTGGTGGACCGCCTCGTGGTGCGCGACGACATCGGCGCGCGCCTCTCGGAGAGCCTGGAGACCGCGCTCGAGCTCGCCGACGGCATCGCCGTGATCGAGTGGGCCGACGAGAAGGACGAGACGGGCGCGCCCAAGCGCATGACCTTCTCGCAGAAATTCGCCTGCCCCGTCTCGGGCTTCACCATTCCCGAGATCGAGCCCAGGCTCTTCTCCTTCAACAACCCCTTCGGCGCCTGCCCCACCTGCGACGGCATCGGCCACGAGATGCGCATCGACCCGGACCTGATCGTCCCCGACGAGAGCGCGACCTTGAAGAAGGGCGCGATCGCGCCCTGGGCGAAGTCGACCTCGCCCTATTACGGCCAGACGCTCGATGCGCTCGCGAAGCATTACGGCTTCAAGACGAGCGTCGCGTGGCGGGACCTGCCCGAGACGGCTCGCTCGGTGATCCTCTACGGCTCGGGCGGCGACGCCGTGCGCATGGCCTACGACGACGGCTTGCGCGCCTACGAGGTGAAGAAGCCCTTCGAGGGCGTGATCCCCAACCTCGAGCGACGCTACAAGGAGACGGAGAGCGACTGGGCGCGCGAGGAGATCTCGCGCTACATGTCCGAGACGCCCTGCGCCGCCTGCGGCGGCAAGCGCCTCAAGCCCGAGGCGCTCGCGGTCAAGATCGCCGGCTGCGACATCGGCGACGTCACGCGCCTGTCGGTGAAGGACGCAGGCGCCTGGTTCGGCGAGCTGCCGCCCAAGCTCGACGCGAAGCAGAGCGAGATCGCCGGGCGCATCCTCAAGGAGATCCGCGACCGGCTCACCTTCCTCCTCGACGTGGGGCTCGAGTACCTCACCCTCTCGCGGGCGTCGGGCACGCTGTCGGGCGGCGAGAGCCAGCGCATCCGCCTCGCCTCGCAGATCGGCTCGGGCCTCACGGGCGTGCTCTACGTGCTCGACGAGCCCTCGATCGGGCTGCACCAACGCGACAACGAGCGGCTGCTCGGCACGTTGAAGCGCCTGCGCGACCTCGGCAACACCGTCATCGTCGTCGAGCACGACGAGGACGCGATCCTGCAGGCGGACTACGTCGTCGACGTCGGCCCGGGCGCCGGCATCCATGGCGGGCAGATCATCGCCAAGGGCACGCCGCCGCAGATCATGGCGCATCCCGCCTCGCTCACGGGCAAGTACCTCACCGGCGAGATGGCGGTGAAGACGCCCAAGATGCGCCGCAAGGGCACCAAGGGCCGCTCGCTCGCCGTGATCGGCGCGCGGGGCAACAACCTCAAGAACGTCGACGTGGAGATCCCGCTCGGCACCTTCACCTGCATCACCGGCGTGTCCGGCGGCGGCAAGTCGACGCTCGTCGTCGACACGCTCTACAAGGCGGTGGCGCGCAAGCTCAACGGCGCCATGGAGCATCCCGCCCCGCACGACCGGCTGGAGGGGCTCGAGCATCTCGACAAGGTCATCGACATCGACCAGTCCCCCATCGGCCGCACGCCGCGCTCCAACCCCGCGACCTACACGGGCGCCTTCACGCCCATCCGCGAATGGTTCGCGCAATTGCCGGACGCGAAGGCCCGCGGCTACCAGCCGGGGCGCTTCTCCTTCAACGTCAAGGGCGGGCGCTGCGAGGCCTGCCAGGGCGACGGTGTCATCAAGATCGAGATGCACTTCCTGCCCGACGTCTACGTCACCTGCGACGTCTGCAAGGGCAAGCGCTACGACCGCGAGACGCTGGAGGTGAAGTATCGCGGCAAGTCCATCGCCGACGTGCTCGACATGACGGTCGAGGAGGCGCGCGAGCTGTTCAAGGCGGTGCCCTCCATTCGCGAGAAGATGGAGACGCTGGCGCGCGTCGGGCTGGGCTACGTCAAGGTCGGCCAGCAGGCCACCACGCTGTCGGGCGGCGAGGCGCAGCGCGTGAAGCTGTCGAAGGAGCTCTCGAAGCGCGCCACCGGCCGCACGCTCTACATCCTCGACGAGCCGACGACGGGCCTGCACTTCCACGACGTGGCGAAGCTGCTGGAGGTTCTCCACGAGCTCGCCGACCAGGGCAACACGGTCGTCGTCATCGAGCACAATCTCGAGGTGATCAAGACCGCGGACTGGGTGATCGACATGGGCCCCGAAGGCGGCGACGGCGGCGGCCGCATCGTCGCCCAGGGCACGCCCGAGGACATCGCCGCAGCGAAAGGCAGCCATACGGGCCGCTTCCTGGCGGAGGTTCTGGCGCGCCGGCCGATGAAGAATGTGGCCGTGACGGAGGACGCGGCCGGCACGGCGGGGAAGACGGCGACGAAGGCGGTGGGGAAGAAGGGGGCGAAGGCCGTCGAGGCGAAGGCGGCGGCCCCGGCGGAGAAGAAGCCGGCGAGGAAGCGCGCGACGCGGCAGGCGGCGGAGTAGCGGGGGGCGTCTCGCCCCCACCGGTCCTCGCTCTGCTCGGCCCACCTCCCCTGCGGGGAGGTTTCGACGTCGCGCACTGCATCGTCTTTCGTCGCGCAGGCGGGACGTTCATGAAGAGCGCCGCCCCGGCACCTCCCCGCAGGGGAGGTCGACGAGCGAAGCGAGACGGGTGGGGGCGAAAGGACGACCACCGAGCCTCGGCCAGGATTGCTTCTATTCCCATAATCAGGAATCTTCCCGCCACGCTCCGAACTTCCCCGAAGCTCAGGCGTTGTCTCCTCAGAATTCGAGGAGACACGACAATGTTGGACCAAGCGCGGTTTTCGCTGGGTGATCGGGTGAAGCTGGTTGCGGACGAGCGGCAGATGATCCGCATCCACCCCAACCAGATGGCCCTCACCTACGAGATCATCCGCATCGTCCCGGGCGAGCGCGACGGCGAAGCCATCTACCACATCAAGAGCGACCGCGAGCCGCACATGCGCGCCGTGGACGAGAAGCACCTCGCGCAGGCGTGACCGCCACGCACCGACGGCATCGTCGCTCGAAAGGCAGGGGACCTCCCGACCGGAGGTCCCTTTCTTTTTGCGTCGTACCCCTCACGCGAACCGCGCATCGTACTCCAGCAGCGCGTTGAGCAGCACCTGCGCCCCCGCAGCACATTCCTCCATCGACGTCGATTCAGCCTCGTTGTGGGAGAGGCCGCCCTCGCAGGGGACGAAGACCATGGTGGTGGGCGCGACGCGGGCGGTGTAGGCGGCGTCGTGGCCGGCGCCGGAGATGATGTCGCGGTGCGAGAGGCCGGCCTTCTCGGCGCCGTTGCGAACGGCGGCGATGAGATCCGGGTCGAACTTCACGGGCGGCGAATCCCACACCTTCTTGTGCTCAAAATCGAGATCGATCTCGACCGCGACCGCCTCGATGGCGGCGTCGAGCTCGGCCTCCATCTGGGCGAGGACGGCATTCTCCGGGTGGCGGAAGTCCACGGTGAAGAACACCTGCCCGGGGATGACGTTGCGCGAGTTCGGCGTCACCTCGAGGAGCCCCACCGTGCCCACCGCGTCTGGCGCGTGCGCGTGCGCGATGGCGTCGACCAGATCGACGAGGCGCGCGGCGCCCACGAGCGCATTCTTGCGCAGGCGCATCGGCGTCGAGCCGGTATGCGCCTCGCGGCCGGTGAGCGTCACCTCGTACCAGCGCATGCCCTGCACGCCCTGCACGACTCCGATCGTCTTGCCCTCGGACTCGAGGATCGGACCCTGCTCGATGTGGAGCTCGAGCATGGCGGAGAACTTCACCTCGCCGGGCTTCTTGTCGCCGCGATAGCCGATGGCGCCGATGGCCTCCTTGAAGGTCACGCCCTGGCGATCCGTGCGGCTGTCCGCGAAGGCGGTGTCGAACACGCCGGCATAGACGCCCGAGCCCAGCATGGCGGGGGCGAAGCGCGAGCCTTCCTCGTTCGTCCAGTTCACGAGCATGAGCGGCGCGTTGGTCTCGTAGTTCAGCGCGTGCAGCGTGCGCATCACCTCGAGCCCGCCGAGCACGCCCAGCACCCCGTCGAACTTGCCGCCGGTGGGCTGCGTGTCGAGATGCGAGCCGATGGCGATGGGCGCCACGTCCGTGCGCTTGCCGGGGCGCGTCGCGAACATGTTGCCGACCTCGTCCACCTCGACGGTGCAGCCGAGCGTTTCGCATTCGGCCTTGAACCAGTCGCGGATCGTCTTGTCGAGGTCGGTGAGGGTGAGGCGCTTGATGCCGCCCTTCGCGGTCCCGCCCACCTTAGCGGTCTCCATCAGGGTGTCCCAGAGGCGCTGTGCGTCGATCGTGAGGTTCTGCATGAAAATTCTGCCTTCTTCTTCCTTCCCTGCAGGGGAAGGTGGATCGGCGCGTCGCGCCGAGACGGATGGAGCGCGCCTGCAGGCGTACTCGGCGAAGCCGAAAATGGCGGGTCACCGGCAGGCGACGCACCCCACCCCTGATCCGCTACGCGGATCGTCCCCTCCCCTACAGGGAGGGAGGATTACGGCACCACCGTCCCGTGCTCGCGCGCGATCGGGCGTGGCGCGGTCAGCGCCTTGAAGGTGGCGAGCGCGCGGGCGGGGGCGGGGAAGGGCTTTCTCGCGACGAAGGTGCCCCAGCCGCGCTCGGCGAGCACCCGGCCGTTCTCCGCGGCGAGGCGCCCGCGGGAGAAGACCTTCGCCGGCAGCCCCTTCAGCTCCACGCCCTCGAAGACGTTGTAGTCGATGCGCGAGACCTGCGAGGACGCCGAGATCGTCTTCGTCGCCTCCGGATCCCAGATCACGATGTCGGCGTCCGCGCCCTTCCGGATCACGCCTTTACGCGGATAGCAGTTGAGGATCCGCGCCGAGTTCGTGGACGTCACGGCCACGAACTCGTTGGGCGTGAGGATGCCCGTGTTCACGCCCTTCGACCAGAGCACCGGCATGCGGTCCTCGAGCCCGCCGGTGCCGTTGGGGATCTTGCGGAAATCGTCGAGACCCATGCGTTTCTGCTCGCTCGTGAACGAGCAATGGTCGGTCGCGACCACCTGCAGCGAGCCCGCCTGCAGCCCGGTCCAGAGGCTCTCCTGGTGCTTCTTGGGGCGGAAGGGCGGGGACATGACGCGGCGCGCCGCGTAGTCCCAATCGACGTTGTGGTAGTCGGTTTCGTCGAGCGTCAGGTGCTGGATCAGCGGCTCGCCGTAGACGCGCTTGCCGGCGGCGCGGGCGCGACTGATAGCCTCGTGCGCCTCCTTGCAGGACACGTGCACGATGTAGAGCTGGCAGCCGGCCATGTCGGCGATCATGATCGCGCGGTTCGCCGCCTCGCCCTCGACCTCGGGCGGGCGCGAATAGGCGTGGAACTCGGGGCCGGACATGCCGCGGCCCATGTAGTCCTCCTGCAATTGCGCGACGACCTCGCCGTTCTCGGCATGCACCATCGCCATGGCGCCGAGATCGGCGCAGCGCTTGAAGGAGTGGAAGAGCACGTCGTCCTCCACCATCAGCGCGCCCTTGTAGGCCATGAAGTGCTTGAAGGTGTTCACCCCGTGCTCGTTGACGATGGCGGCCATGTCGTCGAACACGCCCTCGTCCCAATGGGTCACGGCGAGGTGGTAGGAATAGTCGGCCGCCGCCTTCTCCGACTTGGCGCGCCAGTCTTTGTAGGCCTCGACCATGCTCTGGCCGGGGCCGGGAATGCAGAAATCGACGATCATGGTCGTGCCGCCCGAGAGCGCGGCCTTCGTGCCCCACTCGAAATCGTCGGCGGACACGGTGCCCATGAACTGGAATTCCATGTGGGTGTGCGGATCGATGCCGCCCGGCATGACGTAGGCGCCGGCGGCGTCGATCACCTCGGCGCCCGCGGGCACCTCGAGGTCCGCGCCCACCGCGACGATGGTCTCGCCGTCCACGAGCACGTCCGCGCGCTCGGAGATGTCGGCGTTGACGACGGTTCCGCCCTTGATGACGAAGGCCATGCTCGTTCCTTCCCTGTTCTTTCCTTGCCGCGCGCTTCTCGCCTGCTCCGACGGTGGCGGGACCGGCCGCCGAGGACCGGTCCCGCGTTCTCGGCTCGCCGATCAGAGGCCGGCGGCGTCGACGACCGCATGCGTCCAGGCACCCTCGGGAGCCTGCGAGATCACCGGGCTGTCGCCGCCCGAGGAGAGCAGCGTCTCCACCGTCTGCTCGTAGGCGGCCGGGTCGAGACGGCCCGCGCCCTCGCCGGTGGCGAGCAGCTTGGCGATCTCGCCCATCATGCGCACCTGGTGCTCCTCGGTCTGAGCGCCGCTGGCGTCGTTCTCGAGAACGATCATCGCGGCGTCCTCCGGGTTCTCGCGGGCCCATTCCCAGCCCTTCATCGACGCGCGCACGAAGCGGGCCATGGCGTCGACGAACTCGGGATCCGAGAGCCGGTTCTCGTCGACGTAGAGGCCGTCCTCCAGCGTCGCGACGCCCTGATCCGAATAGGGGAAGACGACGAGCTGCTCGGGCGTGAAGCCCGCGTCGATGACCTGCCAATACTCGTTGTAGGTCATGGTCGAGACGCAGTCCGCCTGGCCCTGGATCAGCGGGTCGACGTTGAAGCCCTGGCGCAGCACGGTGACGCCGGCGTCCGAGCCGTCCGTCGGCAGGCCCAGCCGCGCCATCCAGGCGAGGAAGGGATACTCGTTGCCGGCGAACCAGACGCCCAGCGTCTTGCCGGGGAAGTCCTCCGGCGAGGCGATGCCGGTATCCTCGCGGCAGGTCAGCATCATGCCCGAGAGCTCGAAGGGCTGGGCGATGTTGACGAGCGGCACGCCGCGCTCGCGGGCGGCCAATGCCGCGGGCATCCACTCGACGATGACGTCGGCGCCGCCGCCGGCGATCAGCTGCGGAGGCGCGATGTCCGGGCCGCCGGGATTGATCGTGACGTCGAGGTTCTCCTCCTCGTAGAAGCCCTGGTCCTTGGCCACGTAATAGCCCGCGAACTGGGCCTGGGTGACCCATTTCAGCTGGAGCGTGATCTCGTCCATCTCCTGGGCTTGCACTCCGGCGCCCATGCCGACGAGGAGCCCGAGCCCCACCGCCCCTGACAGTACCGTCTTCTTGGTCAGCATCGTCCTCTCTCCTCCACTGCCGTCGCCGCGCCCCTCTTATTTGCGGATCGACGGATGCCAGAAGGTCGCGGCGCGCTCCACGAGCGCGACGAGACCGTAGAAGGCGGAGCCTGCGACCGCGGCCATCGCGATCACGGCCCAGACCATGTCCAGGCCGAGGCGCGCCGCCTCGGCCGAGATGCGAAAGCCCATGCCCACGATCGGCGTGCCGAAGAACTCGGCCACGATGGCGCCGATCAGCGCGAGGGTGGAATTGATCTTGAGCGCATTGAAGACGAAGGGCAGCGCGGCCGGAAGGCGCAGCTTGATCAGCGTCTCCCAATAGCCCGCCGCGTAGGAGCGCATCAGGTCGCGCTCCATGCGCGAGGCCTCCTCGAGGCCGGCGACGACGTTCACCAGCATGGGGAAGAACGTCATCACGACGACGACCGCGGCCTTCGACTGCCAGTCGAAGCCGAACCACATCACCATGATCGGCGCGATGCCGATGATGGGTAGAGCCGCCACGAAATTGCCCACGGGCAGCAGGCCGCGGCGCAGGAACGGCACGCGGTCGGCGAGGATCGCCACCGCGAAGCCCGACAGGCAGCCGATGGCGTAGCCGGCGAGCACGCCCTTGAGGAAGGTCTGCCGGAAGTCCGCCCAGAGCAGGTCCGTCGAGACGAGGATGCGCTCCCAGATGGCGGAGGGCGGCGGCATCAGCGCCGGCGGCACGCCGAAGCCGACGACGATGACCTCCCACAGGAAGAACAGGAAGGCGCCGAACAGGAAGGGCGTGAGCAGGTCCACCGCGAGCCGGCCCGGCTTCGAGCGCAGCTTCAGGCCAGCGAGGCCGGCGACCGACAGCGTCGCCACGACCCACAGCGCGATGACGAGCGCCCAGAAGCCGCCGCTCGCATCGCCCGCGACGTCCGGCTGGTGGACGAGGCCCAAAGCGTAGACGCAGCCCACCCAGGTGAGCGCGACGAGCCAGGCGACCTTGACGGGGCTCGACAGCCGGCGTTCGACGAAGGAGCTCACGGCCGCCCTCCCATCGCCTTCATCACCGCCTTCTCGAGCAGGCCCACCGCCACGACGAGGAGCGCCGCGCAGGCGGCGGCGACGACGAGCGCAGACCAGATCTGGATCGTCTGGCCGTAATACGAGCCCGCCAGAAGCCGCGCGCCGAGGCCCGCCTGCGCGCCCGTTGGCAATTCGGCCACGATGGCGCCGACGAGCGAGATCGCGATGGCGACCTTGAGGCTCGCGAACAGGTACGGCAGCGACGCCGGCAGCCGCAGCTTCCAGAAGATCTCCGCGGTGCTCGCCGAATAGGTGCGCATCAGGTCGCGCTGCATGCGATCGGGCGCCTCGAGCCCCTTCACCATGCCGATCGTGACGGGGAAGAAGCACAGATAGGCCGAGATGATGGCCTTGGGGATGAGCCCGCGCAGGCCGATGGAGCCGAGCACGACGACGATGATCGGGGCGATGGCGAGGATCGGCACCGTCTGCGAGGAGATCACCCACGGCATGAGGCTCTTCTGGAGCGTGCGCAGATGGACGATGCCGACCGCCAGCAGCACGCCGAGCGCCGAGCCCATGAGGAAGCCCACCAGAGTCGCGGAGATGGTCTCGGTGGCGTGATAGACGAGCGAGCGGCGCGAGGTCGGCGCCACGTCCAGCACCGTCTTGTGGAGCTCCACGAGGATCTGGTGGGGCACCGGCAGCATCGGCCGGTCTTCCGCCATGGTCTGCCAGAACACGGCGCCCGCGGACGCGTCCTGCCCCATGCGCGCGAAGCGCTCGGACACGCCCTGCCAGTTCATCGCGACGGCCGCGACGTACCACACGACCATGATCGCCGCGACGACGACGAGCACGGGCCCGACATTGCCGCGCCAAAGCTTGCCGAGGAGGCCCGGGCGGGCGGCGCCGACGAGGGGGATCGAGGTGGTGCTCATAGGCCGCTTCCCCGTGATGCGGGGCCGCTTTCGCGAGACGATGCCGCCGACCTCCTTCCCTGTAGGGGAAGGTGGCGCGCGGAGCGAATCATCGAACCCATCGCCTCAATCATCGTACGAATGCCCCGCGCGAAGGCCCTCGCGGACGCGGAGGGCGATCTTCAGGAATTCGGGGGTCTCGCGGATGTCGAGGGGCCGCTCCGGGCCGAGGTCGCAGTCGATGACGTCGATGATGCGCCCCGGGCGCGGGGACATGACGACGATCTTCGTCGACAGGAACACCGCCTCCGGGATCGAGTGCGTGACGAACACCACCGTCTTGCCGGTCTTCGCCCAGAGCTGCAGCAGCTGCTCGTTCAAGTGATCGCGCACGATCTCGTCCAGCGCGCCGAAGGGTTCGTCCATCAACAGGAGCTTGGGGTCGAAGGACAGAGCGCGCGCGATGGAGGCGCGCTGCTGCATGCCGCCCGAGAGCTGCCAGGGGTATTTCTTCTCGAAGCCGGAGAGGTTGACGAGCTCCAGCATCGCCGCGCGGCGCTTGCGGCGCTCCTCCTTGGAGAGGCCGAAGATCTCGAGCGGAAGGTCGATGTTGCGCCCCACCGTTCGCCACGGATAGAGCGCCGGCGCCTGGAAGACGAAGCCGTAGGCGCGCTTCAGGCGCGCCTCCTCCGGCGTCATCCCGTTGACGGAGATCGAGCCGCCCGTGGCGCGCTCGAGATCGGCGATGACGCGAAGCAGCGTCGTCTTCCCGCAGCCGGACGGGCCGATGAAGGAGACGAACTCCCCGTCGGCGATCTGGAGATCGACGTCGGAGAGCGCGTAGACCGGCCCGTCCGCGGTCTGGAACGTCAGCGAGAGGCCGCGGACGTCGATCACGGGCGCGCTCGCGCCCTGCGGCACGGCGTGCGTCCTCTCGAGCGGTGCGGCGGACCCTGCCATGTACTCCTCCAGACGCATGTCGCTCTTCTCGCCCCTCAGCTTCGTCCGCGCGCGCCGGCCGCGCAAGGGCGCGCATCCCACCGTCCGGCGGTCCTCGCGGCGCACTCTCCCCGGCAAGACGCGTGCCGCATCGCTCCGCAAACCCCCTCCTTCCCTGTAGGGGAAGGTGGCGCGCCGCGCAGCGGCGTGACGGATGGGGCGCGGCGCGCCAGCGATGCGTTCCGCGAAGCGGAAATCTCGGCGTCAGATCTCACACGTCGATTTCGGCTGCGCCGAACGCTGCGCGCCCCATCCGTCTCGGCTTCGCCGAGCCACCTTCCCCTACAGGGAAGGAGGAGGCCGCGCGCTCGTATCTCAGCACCCTCCCCCTGCCCACCACGTCGGCAACGCGCCGATGCGGGCGGCAGAGAGACGACGTCGCCGGGGCGCGCCTCTTCGCTTGCCTCGCGCCGTCCGACCGCCATACGGTCGCGGCAGGCCCGCAGGCGGGTTCGGAGGGCGGGATGGACGAGGGTATCCGGGTGACGCGCGAGGGAGCGAAGCGGCGCGCCGCGCCCCGCACCAAGGCGGGCGAGGCGAACGAGGAGCGCATCCTCGACGCTGCCCTCGACGCGTTCGCAGCTTCCGGCTTCCACGGCGCGCGGATCGACGCGATCGCAGCCACTGCAGGGCTTTCGAAGCCCAACCTCCTCTATTACTTCAAGACGAAGGAGGCGCTCTACCTCGCCGTCCTGCGCCGCACGCTGGACATGTGGCTCGAGCCCCTGCGCGAGCTCGACGAGGCGCGCGACCCGCGAACGGCCCTCGCCGCCTACGTCGTGCGCAAGCTCGACTATTCCCGAGACATGCCCGCGGCCTCGAAGCTGTTCGCGCTGGAGATCCTCCGGGGCGCGCCGCTGCTCGGCCGCGTCCTCGACGGGCCGCTGAAGGCGCTCGTCGACGAGAAGGTCGCGATCCTCGAGCGCTGGATCGCGGCGGGGCGGCTCGCCCCGGTCGATCCGCACACGCTCATCTTCGCGATCTGGGCGACGACGCAGCATTATGCCGACTTCTCCTCGCAGGTCGCGGCCGTGACGGGCCGCACGCTCGCGGACGAGACGTTCTTCGCGGAGACGCGCGAGGGCCTCGTGCGCCTCCTCCTCGACGGGGCCGTGCCGCGCGCGCGGTGAGCCCCGCGCGCCTTGCTGTCCCCTACTCCGCCGGCTCGAGCGCGGCGTCCGTGTCGTAGGCCACCGGCTCCTTGGCCATCGGGTTGTTGGGGTGCTGGGTCCAGTTCCGGTAGGAGCCGTCGACCATGCGGCCGGTGCGCTTGTCGACCTCGTTCTCCAGCGGCACCATGGTGATGCAGTTCTCCACCGGGCAGACGACGGCGCACAGGTTGCAGCCGACGCACTCCTCCTCGATCACCTCGAACTTGCGCACCCCGTCGACCATGTTGGTGATCGCCTGGTGGGACGTGTCCTCGCAGGCGATGTGGCAGCGCCCGCACTTGATGCAGGCGTCCTGGTCGATGGAGGCCTTAACCGCGTAGTCGAGGTTCAGGTACTGCCAGTCGGTGACGTTGGGCACCGCGCGACCGACGAAGTCGGAGACGCGGGAATAGCCCTTCTGGTCCATCCAGTCGGAGAGGCCGGACTTCATCTCCTCGACGATCTTGAAGCCGTAGACCATCGCCGCCGTACAGACCTGCACCGTGCCGGCACCCAGCGCCATGAACTCGGCGGCGTCCTTCCAGGTCTCGATGCCGCCGATGCCGGAGATCGGCATCCCGCGGGTGACCTCCGAGCGGGCGATCTCGGCAGTCATGTTGAGCGCGATCGGCTTCACCGCCGGCCCGCACATACCGCCGTGCGTACCCTTGCCGCCGGTATGCGGCCAGGGGGACATGGCGTCGAGGTCGACGTGCATGATGGAATTGACGGTGTTGATCAGCGACACCGCGTCCGCCCCGCCGCGCTTGGCGGCTTCCGCGGGCTTGCGGATGTCGCCGACATTGGGCGTGAGCTTCACGATGACGGGCATGCGCGTGTGCTGCTTGCACCAGCGCGCGACCATCTCGACGTATTCCGGCACCTGGCCGACCGCAGAGCCCATGCCGCGCTCGGACATGCCGTGCGGGCAGCCGAAATTCAGCTCGACCCCGTCCGCCTCGGTCTCCTCGACGCGCGCGAGGATCGCCTTCCAGCTCTCCTCGGTGCACGGCACCATCAGCGAGACCACCATGGCGCGGTCGCGCCACTTGCGCTTGACCTCCTTGATCTCGCGCAGGTTCACCTCGAGCGGGCGATCGGTGATCAGCTCGATGTTGTTGAAGCCGATGACGCGCCGGTCCGGCCCGTGAATCGCGCCGTAGCGCGGGCCGGACACGTTGACGACCGGCGGGTCCTCGCCGAGCGTCTTCCAGACGACGCCGCCCCAGCCGGCGCGGAAGGCGCGCTCGACGTTGTAGGCCTTGTCGGTGGGCGGCGCGGAGGCGAGCCAGAAGGGATTGGGCGCCTTGATGCCCACGAAGTCGACGGACAGGTCTGCCATGGTCTCGTCCTCCCTCATTCCGCCGCGACGGGCATGCGGGCGGCGAGCGCCCGATCGATGGAGAGGGCGGCCTGCTTGCCGTCCTCCACCGCCACCACGGTGAGATCCTTGCCGCGGGTGCAATCGCCGCCGGCCCACACCTTGGGCAGCGAGGTGCGGCCCTCCGCGTCGACCTTTATCTTGCCGCCCTCGAGCTCGAGCACCGCGCTCTCGTCGGCGACGTCGGTGGGCAGGAAGACCTGGCCGATCGCCTTGAAGAGCTGGTCCGCCGGCAATTCGAAGGTCTCGCCGGTGTCGACGAGCTTGCCGGCCTCGATCGCGGTGCGCATGAACAGCACGGAGGCGAGCACGCCGCCCTCGCCCTTCACCGCGTAGGGCCGCGCGAAATGGCGGATGACGACGCCATTGGTGAGCGCCACCTCCTGCTCGTATTTCGAGGCCGGCATGGCGTCGGCGCCGCGGCGATAGACGAGGGTGACCTCCTCCGCACCGAGCTTCTTCGCCTGCACGGCGGCGTCCACCGCCGTCATGCCGCCGCCGACCACGATCACCTTGCGCCCGACGGGCAGGCTCGCGAGATCCGACGTCTGGCGCAGCCGCTCGATGAAGGCGACGGCGTCCTCGATGTTGGCGAGCCCGTTCTCCTCGATGCCGAGCGCGTTCACCGCCTGGAGCCCGACGCCGAGGAAGACCGCGTCGTACTCCGCCGCGAGGCCCGCGAGCGTGACGTCGCGCCCGAGCCGCTTGCCGGCATGCAGCGTGATGCCGCCCACGCCCATGACGAAGTCGACCTCCGCCTGGGCGAAGCCATCGGTCGTCTTGTAGGCCGCGATGCCGTGCTCGTTGAGCCCGCCCGCCTTCGCGCGCGCCTCGTAGACGTCGACCGTGTGCCCGAGCGTCGCGAGCTTGTGGGCGCACGACAGGCCCGCGGGCCCCGCGCCGACGACGGCGACCCGCGCACCCGTCGCGGCGCCCTGCCGGTAGAGCTGGCGGCCCGTCGAGAACAGCGCGTCCGTCGCGTAGCGCTGGAGGCGCCCGATCTCCACGGGCTTGCCCTCGGCCATGCGCACGCAGGCCTCCTCGCACAACGTCTCGGTGGGACACACGCGTGCGCACATGCCCCCGAAGATGTTGGCGTCGAGGATCGTCTTCGCCGCGCCCTCGGCATTTCCCGTCGAGATCTGGCGGATGAAGAGCGGGATGTCGATCGACGTCGGGCAGGCCTGGATGCAGGGCGCATCGTAGCAGAACAGGCAGCGCTCGGAGGCGACGCGCGCCTCGTTCCGGTCGAGCGCGGGATGGAGATCGCCGAAACCGGCCTCGATGTCGGCTGCCGGGAGGCGCCCGGCGCTGATGTCAGGATGCGTGCTCACGGCATGAGCCTCCCCGTTCCGCGAAGCGGCGGCGCCGCGCGGATGCTTGACGATGATCGGACACGTTCACCCTCGGCCGGTCTCTTTCGGAACGGCTCTAGTTTTGACCATGTGATCAAATCAGCGATGCACTGTCAATTTCGAGGCAGGGTGAAAAGGAAGGCAGGGCCTGCCGAGGGGATGGGCAGCGCGGGGCGGTTCCGCGCAGCGCGGATGACATCCACGCGCCCCCCGCGCTAAACCGGGCGCGGCGGGGCGCTCCCGTCCGAATCGGAGGCTCGATCCATGGCGCGCATCATGTCTCGCGCGACGCTCCTCGCCGGCTTCGCCGCGCTCGCCGCCGCAGCGGCGGCGCTCGCCTGGTCCGGGCCTGGGTCGCAGGCGCAAGATCGGCCCGCGCAGGATCGCCCGGAGGCGGTGCGAGCGGTCCCCGAGAGCGCCGCGCACATCCAGCTGACCTTCGCGCCCCTCGTGCGCGACGCGGCGCCCGCCGTCGTCAACGTCTACGGCGAGAGCCGGCAGCGGGCGCAGAGCGACCCGCGCGAGGACTTCTTCCGCCGCTTCTTCGGCGACGACGCCTTCGGCGGCATGCCGCGCGAGCGGGTGCAGCGCTCGCTCGGCTCCGGCGTCATCGTCGACGCGAGCGGTCTCGTCGTCACCAACAACCACGTCGTGGAGGGCATGGACGAGGTCCGCGTCGCCCTCGTCGACCGGCGCGAGCTCGACGCCGAGATCGTGCTGCGCGATCCGCGCACGGATCTCGCGGTGCTGCGCATCGACGCGGACGAGACCTTCCCCGCCGTGCCGCTCGGCGACGACGCGACGCTCGAGGTGGGCGACCTCGTGCTCGCCATCGGCAACCCGTTCGGCGTCGGCCAGACGGTGACGCAGGGCATCGTCTCGGCGCTGGCACGCACCCAGGTCGGCATCTCCGACTACCAGTTCTTCATCCAGACGGACGCCGCCATCAATCCCGGCAATTCCGGCGGCGCGCTGCTCGACATGGCCGGGCGGCTGGTGGGCATCAACACCGCGATTTTCTCCCGCTCCGGCGGCTCGCATGGCATCGGCTTCGCCATTCCCGCCACGATGGTGCGCGCCGTCGTCGCGAGCGCGGAAGCGGGCTCCGAGCGCGTCCAGCGCCCCTGGCTCGGCGCGAGCCTGCAGGCGCTCACGCCCGATCTCGCCGAGGGCGTGGGCCTGCTGCGCCCCGTCGGCGCCCTCGTCACCGACGTCGACCCGCGCGGCCCCGCGGCCGAGGCCGGCCTCGCCCGCGGCGACGTGATCCTCGCCGTCGACGGCCAGGAGATCTCCGACACGGAGGCCTTCGGCTACCGCTTCGCCCTCGCCGGCGTGTCCGGAGAGAGCGTGCTGCGCGTGCTCGGCCGCGGGGGCGAGCGCGAGCTGCGCGTGCGCCTCGTCCCGCCGCCGGAGGACCCGCCGCGCGAGGCCGTGCGTGTCGACGCGCGCTCGCCGCTCGACGGCGCCGTGGTCGTCAACGTCTCGCCCGCCGTCGCCGACGAGATGCGCATCCTCCAGATCGTCGGCGCGGTCGTCGTCCAGGAGGTGCCGCCCCGCTCGCTCGCCGCGCGCTACGGCTTCCGACCCGGGGACGCGCTCCTCGAGATCAACCGCATGCGCATCGAGGCCACGAGCGACGTCGAACGCGCCCTCTCCCGCGGCCGCGGCGTCTGGGAGCTGACCATCCACCGCGACGGCCGCACGATCACGACGGTGCTGCGGGGGTAGTTCAAAGGCCGCGACATCGATACCTCCCCGTAGAGGCCCCGCAGGGGAGGTATCGCCCCCCTCCCCCGCCCCGTCTTCCCCCGTCGACACGCGCGCCGCGGCGCGTATGATCCCGCGCCGAACACGACGACGAACGACGAAGAGGAAACGCCATGTCCGCGCGCCGCCGCATCTCTCCCGCCGAGCTGCGCTCGCGCCTGTGGTTCGACAATCCCGACAACCCGGGCATGACGGCGCTCTATCTCGAGCGCTACCTCAATTACGGGCTCACCGGCGAGGAGCTGCGCTCGGGCAAGCCGATCATCGGCATCGCGCAGACCGGCTCGGACCTCGCGCCCTGCAACCGCCACCACATCGACCTCGCCGAGCGCGTGCGCGACGGGATCACGGCGGCGGGCGGGCTCGCGCTGGAATTCCCCTGCCACCCGATCCAGGAGACCGGCAAGCGGCCCACCGCGGCGCTCGACCGCAACCTCGCCTATCTCTCCCTCGTCGAGGTGCTCTACGGCTACCCGCTCGACGGCGTCGTGCTGCTGACGGGCTGCGACAAGACCACGCCCGCCTGCCTGATGGCGGCGGCCACCGTCGACATTCCGGCGATCGCGCTCAACGTCGGCCCGATGCTCAACGGCTGGATGGACGGCACCCGCACGGGCTCCGGCACCATCATCTGGTCGGCGCGCGAGCGCCATGCGGCCGGCGACATCGACTTCCAGCAATTCATGGACATCGTCGGCTCGTCGGCGCCCTCGAACGGCCATTGCAACACGATGGGCACGGCCTCCACCATGAATGCGCTCGCCGAGGCGCTCGGCATGTCGCTGCCGGGCCAGGCGGCGATCCCCGCGCCCTATCGCGAGCGCGGGCAGATGGCGTATCTCACGGGCAAGAGCATCGTCGAGATGGTGTGGGAGGACATCAAGCCCTCCGACATCCTCACCCGCGAGGCCTTCGAGAACGCCATCGTCGCCTGCTCGGCGATCGGCGGCTCCACCAACGCACCGATCCACCTCAACGCCATCGCCAAGCACGTCGGCGTCCCGCTCGATTGCGACGATTGGGAGCGCGTGGGCTTCGACGTGCCCCTCCTCGTCAACATGCAGCCGGCGGGGGAATATCTCGGCGAGGAATATTTCCGCGCCGGCGGCCTGCCGGCGGTGATGGCCGAGCTGATCGCGGCCGGCCGCATCCACGAGAACGCGCTCACCGCCAACGGCGCCACGATGGGCGAGAATTGCCGCGGCAAGCATTCCTGGGACCGCGACGTGATCCGCCCCTATGCCGAGCCGCTGCGCGAACGGGCGGGCTTCCTCCACCTGAAGGGCACGCTCTTCGACAGCGCCATCATGAAGACGAGCGTGATCTCGAACGAGTTCGCGCAGCGCTATCTCCAGAACCCGGACGACCCGATGGCCTTCGAGGGCCGCGCCGTCGTCTTCGACGGGCCGGAGGACTACCACCACCGCATCGACGATCCGGCGCTGGGCATCGACGAGGAGTCCATCCTGATCATGCGCGGCGCCGGCCCGCTCGGCTATCCCGGCGCGGCGGAGGTCGTGAACATGCAGCCGCCCGGCGCGCTCATCCGGCGGGGCGTGCGCGCGCTCCCCTGCATCGGCGACGGGCGCCAGTCCGGCACCTCGGCCTCGCCCTCGATCCTCAACGCCTCGCCGGAGGCCGCGGCCGGCGGCGGGCTCGCCCTGCTCGAATCGGGCGACCGGATCCGCATCGACCTGAACAAGCGTTCCGCCGACATCCTGCTGGCGCCCGAAGAGCTGGCGCGCCGACGCGAGGCGCTCGCGGCCAAGGGCGGCTTTCCCTACCCGCCGAGCCAGACGCCCTGGCAGGAGATCCAGCGCGGCATCGTCGATCAGCTCTCGGAAGGGATGGTGCTGAAGCCGGCGACGAAGTACCAGCGCATCGCCACGACCTTCGGCGTGCCGCGCGACAACCATTGAGGCGGGGCGAGCCGGGCGCCTGCCTGCCGCCCGTCGTCGTTCACTCGGCGGCGGAGCGGTCCCCTGCGCCGTAGCGGCGCTCGATGTAGTCGACGACGAGCGCCTTGAAGTCGTCGGCGATGGAGGCGCCGCGCAGGGTCACGGCCTTCTTCCCGTCGATGAAGACGGGCGCCGCCGGCGCCTCGCCGGTGCCGGGCAGCGAGATGCCGATGTCGGCGTGCTTCGATTCGCCCGGTCCGTTCACGATGCAGCCCATGACGGCCACGTTGAGCGCCTCGACGCCGGGATGCGTCGTGCGCCAGCCGGGCATGGACGCGTCGATCCAGTGCTGGATGTCGCGGGCGAGCTCCTGGAACACCGTCGAGGTCGTGCGCCCGCAGCCCGGGCAGGCGGCGACGAGCGGCACGAAGGTGCGAAAGCCCATCGTCTGCAGGAGCTCCTGCGCCGCCTTCACCTCGAGCGTGCGGTCGCCGCCGGGCTCCGGCGTCAGCGAGAAGCGGATCGTGTCGCCGATCCCCTCCTGCAGGAGCACGCCCAGCGCCGCCGAGGACGCGACGATGCCCTTCGAGCCCATGCCGGCCTCGGTGAGCCCGAGATGGAGCGCGTAGTCCGAGCGCCGCGCGAGCTCGCGATAGACGGCGACGAGATCCTGGACGTTGGAGACCTTGGCGGAGAGAACGATGCGGTCCTTGGGAAGCCCGATCTCCTCGGCGCGCTCAGCCGAGAGCAGGGCGGACTGCACCATCGCCTCGCGGGTGATGGCGCCCGCCGGCAGCGGCGCGGGCTCGGCGGCGTTCAGATCCATGAGATGCGTGAGCAGCTCCTGGTCGAGCGAGCCCCAGTTTGCGCCGATGCGCACGGCCTTGCCGTGCTCGATCGCCTTCTCGACGATCATCGAGAATTGCCGGTCCTTCTTGTCCTTGAAGCCGACATTGCCCGGGTTGATGCGGTACTTCGCCAGCGCCTCGGCACAAGCTGGGTGATCGGCCAGCAGCTTGTGGCCGATATAGTGGAAATCGCCCACGAGCGGGACGTCGCAGCCGATGCGGTCGAGCCGCTCGCGTATCTTCGGCACGGCCGCCGCCGCCTCGTCGCGATCGACCGTGATGCGCACGATCTCGGAGCCCGCGAGCGCGAGCTTGGCCACCTGCGCCACCGTGGCGTCGACGTCCGCCGTGTCGGTGTTCGTCATGGACTGCACGACGATCGGCGCGCCGCCGCCCACCTGGACGTGACCGATTCTGACGCCCACCGTCATGTGCCGGGAGGCAGGGCCGGAATTCGTGCGATCGGCGAGGGCGAGGAGGCTCATGGACGCGTCCGGATCGTGCGGCGGGAGATGGTGCCGGCAGGCACCAGAGAGGTGACGCGTGCGGAGCGCCGCGTCAAGGCGTGGTCCCCGCGCTGCGACGACGGGGGCTTTCCCCATGACCGAAGGGCATGTACGTACATTTCCTGTCACCCGAGCGTCACAGGCGCTTGCTACCGCCAGCGTCGATGCGCGTCACCGCGCGCTCCAACACCAGCTCGACGAGGTTCCCCATGAAGACGATCCTGCGTCCCGTGATCGCCGGCCTCGCGCTCGCGTCGGTCTCGACGTTCGCGCTCGCCCAATCCGGCCCGCTGACCATCTACACCTCGCAGCCGACGGAGCAGATGGACACGATCGTGAGCGCCTTCAACGAGGCGTATCCGGACATCGAGGTCGAGGTCTTCCGCTCGGGCACGACCGAGGTGGTGAACCGCCTCCAGGCGGAATTCGCCGCCGGCTCCACGCCCGCCGACGTGCTGCTGATCGCCGACGCCGTCGCCATGACGCGGCTGAAGGCCGACGGCCGCCTCGCCGCCTACGCGGACGCGCCGGTCGAGGGCCTGCCCTCCGCCGTCATCGACCCCGACATGACCTTCTTCGGCACGAAGCTGATCACGACCGGCATCGTCTACAACACCGAGCTCGTCGACACGCCGCCGACCTCGTGGATGGACCTGACCGCGCCCGAGGCCGCCGCCTCGCTGACCATGCCGAGCCCGCTCTATTCGGGCGCCGCCGTCTATCACGTCGGCACCATGGTGCAGCAGCCCGAGTTCGGCTGGGATTATTACGAGACGCTGGCCGAGAACGGCGCCATCGCCGGGCGCGGCAACGGCGGCGTGCTCGAGGCGGTCGCCCGCGGCGAGAAGGCCTACGGCATCATCGTCGACTTCATGCCGCTCAACGCCAAGGCCGACGGCTCGCCGGTGGACTTCGTCTTCCCGTCCGAGGGCGTCTCCGCCATCACCGAGCCGGTCGCCATCGTCGAGGGCACGGACAACATGGAGGCCGCGCAGGCCTTCGTCGACTGGACGCTGTCGGAGGCCGGCCAGCGCCTCTCCGCCGCGCAGGGCTACATCCCGCTCATCGACGGCGTCGAGCTGCCCGAGGGCCGTCCGGCTCCCTCGCAGCTGACGATCCTCGAGGCCGACCTCGACCAGATGATCGCGGACGACGAGGCCAACAAGCGCGCCTTCGCCGACCTGTTCGGCGGCTGAGCCGTCATGCGCGCGCAGGCGACCGACACCGCACGCCTGCGCGCGCCCCTCCCGGCGCGCCTGCGCCCTCCCTCCGGCGAGACGATCCTCCTCGTCCTCGTCGCCATCTACCTCGGGATCTTCACGCTCTGGCCGCTGGGGCGGCTCCTCGTCGAGGGGATGGGCGCCAACGCGGCCGGCGAGACGCTCGGCATCCTGCGCGACCAATGGGCCTCGCGCTCGACCTCCCGCGCGCTGTGGAACACGCTCGAGGCCGGCAGCCTCGCGACCCTCGTCTCGATCCTGCTCGGCGGGTCGATGGCGTTCCTGGTCGCGCTCACCAACGTGCGGGCCAAGACGGCGCTGACCTTCGCGCTGCTGCTACCGCTCCTCGTGCCCTCGCAGATCACGGCGCTCGCCTGGATCGAGCTGATCGGCCCCACCTCCCCCATCCTGCGCCCGCTCGGCCTCGCGAGCCCGCCGGGCACGACGAACCCGCTCTATTCGCTCGGCGGCATCGTCCTCGTCATGGGCGTCGAGCATGCCGCTCTCGTCTTCCTCGCCGTGCGCGCGGGCCTGCGCGCGATCCCGCGCGACCTCGTGGAGGCGGCGCGCATCTCGGGCGCGCGCCCGCTCGTCGCGACGCTGAGGATCGTCGTGCCGCTCGCCATGCCCTCGCTGATCGCGGGCGCGGCGCTCGCCTTCGTCTCGGCCATCGGCAATTTCGGCGTCCCCGCGCTCCTCGGCATTCCCGGGCGCTACACGATGCTGACCACGCTGATCTACCAGCGGCTCAACGGCTTCGGGCCCTCGGTTCTCGGCGAGGTCGCGGCCATCGCGCTGATCCTCGTCCTCGTCGCGGTGGCGGGGCTTGTGCTGCGCGCCCTCGTCGCGGCGCGGATGCATGCGCGCGTCGAGCGCGCGAGCGCCATGCTCGCCCCCTTCCCGCTCGGGCGCGCGCGCGTGCCGGTGGAGAGCGCGATCTGGGCGGTGCTCGTGCTCGTGTCCTTCCTGCCGCTCGCCGCCCTTCTCGCCGCCTCGTTCACGCCGGCCGTGGGCGTGCGCCTGTCGCTCGAGACGCTCACGCTCGACCACTACCGCTTCGCCGTGATCGGCAACGAGACGACGCGGCGCGCCTTCGCGAACTCGTTCCTCCTCGCGGGCGCCACCGCGCTGGCGGCCGGGCTCGTCGCGGTGCCGCTCGCCTATCTCGCGGTGATGCGCCGGATGGCGGCGGCGCGCGCGCTCGATCTCGTGGCGGACACGCCCTACGCCATCCCCGGCACCGTGCTCGCCATCGGCGCGATCCTCGTCTTCCTGCCGCCGCTGCCGATCCTCGGCGTGTCGGTGTACAACTCGCTCTGGATCATCCTCTTCGCCTATTTCGCGCGCTTCATGACGCTGGCGCTCAGGCCCGTGACGGCGAGCCTGGAGACGATCGAGCCCGCCCTCGACGAGGCCGCGCGCATCGCCGGCGCGCGCGCCTTCCGGCGGCTGTTCTCGATCATCCTGCCCGTCGCGGCGCCGGCGGCGGTGGCAGGCGGCCTCCTCATCTTCATGACCGCCTTCAACGAGCTCACGGTCTCCGCCCTGCTCTGGTCGTCGGGCGCGGAGACGCTGGGCGTCGTCGTCTTCTCGCTGCAATACGAAGGCAACTCCCCCGCCGCCGCGGCGCTCGCCACGGCGACGGTGGTGGTGACGCTCCTCCTCGCCTACGTGCTCGACGTCCTCGGCCGGCGCCTGCCGGGCGACGTCGTGCCCTGGCGCGACGCGTCGGCGTGAGGACGGACGCGGCGAACGTCAGCCTGCGCCGGCCATGGCGAGCGCGTCCTTCTCGATCGTGTTCGTCCGGTTCGTCCAGCCCGCGCCGAAATGGTCCCAGGTGGACAGCGACCGGTAGTAGGACAGGCGGCCGTCGGCGAAGCGGCGGATGAGGTCGGGCGCGTTCTGCGCGGCCGTCGCGGCGCGCGTCTGCGGGCCCATGATCCCGTCCTGCGTCGTGCCGACGAGGCTTTCCAGCAGCTTCACAGAGCGGCTCGGCCCGGCATTGACGCCGAAATCGAAGACGCTGAGATCGACGCCCGCCGGCAGGCCGTCGCACTGCATCACGTCCCAGTAATTCGCCTTGTAGATGGCCTTGGCCTCCTCGACGCCGAGCGCCTTCACGTCGGCGGGGCCGAGGCTCGGATCGTGACGCCAGTCGCGTAGCGTATTGAGGGTGATGCCCATGTTCGTGGCGCCGCCGGGGTCCGCCGGATCGTCGACATAGCCGCCCTCCATCTGCAGGACGATGGTGACGCAGGCGTCGAAGCGCGCGTCCGCATCGGAGGGGGTGGGGGGTTGCGTCGGGGCGGGAGCGTGAGCCGGCGCCGCGGGAGCGGACGGCGCGGGCGGTGGAGCCGCAGGAGCCGCCGGCGGCGGAGGCGGGTTGCGGAAGGCCTGCACCGCCGTGTCAATCTTGGCGGAATGGCCGGCGAGCGCCGCCGCGATCCGCTGCGAGCCGCCAGACGTCGCCTGCGCCTGGAGCGTCGCCGAGATCTGGTCCTTGATGCGCGAGCCGTGCGAGGAGCCGAGCCAGAAGTTCACCACCGTGGCGAAGGCAGCGGTGAGCGCACCGATGGTGATGTTGATGAGCTGCAGCACCGCCGAATCCGTCGTCAGCGTCGGCTCGCGCACCAAGAGCCAGATCAGCATGACGAAGAAGCCGACCGTGACGATGACCGAGATGACCACCGGCGCGAAGCCCACGGCGTTGCCCGCCTTGGCGAGCTCGGCGAAGGTGGCGCGCGCGCTCTCGGTATCGGCGATCTGCGCCTTGAGCTCGTCGAGGTCGTTCGCCCGCCGCGCGGTCTCCGCGTCGGCCGCGATCTGCGCGAGCTTGATGCGCAGGTCCGCGAGCTTGGCCGGGTCCTGCGCCAACGCGATCTGCGCGGCTTGGGCGTCGGACGTGCCCGCCGCCTCCGCGACGGCAGTGCCGACGGAGGCGGCGACCTGCCCGGCTCGGTCGCCGGCGAAGGCCTTGGCGACGTCCGGCACGAGCTGGAGCGCGAGCGCGATCAGTGGATTCATGAATCAGCCCCTGGAATACGATCCAGAGTAAGCTGACCAGGAATAGCTTTAGAAGTGGTATCACACCACCGGGAGCGATCCGGGCTGCGGGCCGTCGACCAGCGGAAATCCCTCGTCGAGCCAGCCGGTGACGCCTCCGATCATGATCTTCACCGGTCGCTCCAGGCGCGCGAGCGCGAGCGCGGCCTTGTCCGCTCCGTTGCAATGCGGGCCGGCGCAATAGACGACGATCGGCGTCTCGGCGGGGATCGCCGCCAGCCGCTCGGCCGTAATCTCCTTGCGCGGCAGGTTCGCCGCGCCCGGCAGGTGGCCGCGGCCATAGGCGTTCGGCCCGCGTACGTCGAAGAGGACGAAGCCGGGAGCACCGGCGGCGAGCGCGGTGTGGACGTCGTCGCAATCCGTCTCGAAGGCGAGCTTCGCCCCGAAATGCGCCGCCGCCTCGGTCGGGGGCGCGGCGGGGATGCGGGTGACTTCGTTCGTCATGGGGTAGGTCTCCGGTGGGATCGATGCCCACACCCTGCCCGGCGCGCTCGCCGCTTGCGAGCGGCGCGATCGCCGACTAGCGTCGAAATCATGCCAAACGCGCCGATCCCGCCCGCTTCCTCCTCGCCACCGGCGAACCCGCTCGTCGTCGCGCTCGCCTATGACGGGCTGTGCACCTTCGAGTTCGGCGTCGCCGTGGAGATATTCGGCCTGCCGCGACCGGAGATGGGGGAGCGCTGGTACCGCTTCGCCGTCGCCGCCGCGGAGCCCGGCCCGCTTCGGGCGACGGGCGGCATCACCATCTCTTGCGACGGCGGGCCGGAGCTCCTGGAGGCGGCGGGCACCATCGTCGTGCCCGGCTGGCGCGGCATCGACGCGCCGGTGCCCGCGGCCATCACCGAGGCGCTGGTGCGCGCCCACGCCCGCGGTGCGCGGGTGATGTCGCTCTGCTCGGGCGTGTTCGTGCTCGCCGCCGCGGGGCTGCTCACCGGGCGCACCTGCACCACCCATTGGCGCTACGCCGATGCGCTGGCCGCCGCCCATCCGGACCTGACGGTGCGCCCCGACGTGCTCTACGTCGACGAGGGCTCGGTCCTCACCGCCGCCGGCAGCGCGGCCGGCATCGACCTGTGCCTCCACCTGATCCGCCGGGACTACGGCGCCGAGGCCGCGAACAGGGTGGCGCGCCGGCTCGTCGTGCCGCCCCATCGCGAGGGCGGGCAGGCGCAATTCGTCGAGGCACCCGTGCCGCGGGCGCGCGAGGGGGCGCGGCTCGGCCCGCTCCTCGATCGCCTGCGGACGGCGCTCGACCGGCCGCACACGATCGCCTCCATGACGCGGGAGGCGGGCATGAGCGAGCGCACCTTCCTGCGCCGCTTCGAGGCCGCGACGGGGCTTTCGCCCGGCGAATGGCTCGCGGCGGAACGGCTCGCGCGGGCGCGCACGCTGCTCGAGACCACCGAGGCGACGCTCGAGGACGTGGCCGCCGCGACCGGCTTCGGCAGCCTCGCCACCATGCGCCATCATTTCCGCACCCGCCTCGGCACCAGCCCCGGCGCCTACCGCCGCCGCTTCCGCGGCCTCGCCGCGTGAGCGCGCTCGCGGCTTCGTGAGGAGATGTCATGAGCCCGCGGGCGGGTGCGCGCCGTAGCTTCGGGCTCGTACGACGACGACCCACGGAGTGAGCATGCCCACCGCCCGCACCCACCGTGCCCTTCTGGGCCCTGGTCTCCTCGCCCTGAGCCTCGCCCTCGCCGCCCCGGCGGCGGCGCAGACGGCGATCCCCTTCGGCCCCGACCTCGAGAGCGCCGGCTGGGACGCGATCACCTTCCGCGGCATTCCCGCGACGACCTATGCCGCCCGCGACGCGGACACGCTCGACGTCGTCGCCGAGGGCAGCTCGTCGGTCATCGCCAAGCGCCTGCCGCCCTCGGCCTTCGACGCCACCGCCGCCTCCTGGCGCTGGCGCGTCGAGGAGGGCCCGCCCGCCACCGATCTCGCGCGGCGCGGTGGCGACGACCGGGCGCTCGCCCTCTACTTCGCCTTCGCGCCGGAGGGCGACCGCGCCTCCGCGGAAGCCGGCCGCTCGAGCCTTCGCTCGCTGCTGCTCTCGGGCCGCGGCCGGCTCCTGGTCTACGTCTTCGGCGGCGTCGGCACGCGCGGGCAGATCGTGGAGAACCCCTACGCCCGCGGCCGCGGCGTCTACGTCATCCGCCGCCCGGCGGACGCCGCCCTCGGCACCTGGCACAGCGAGGAGGTCGACCTCGCCGCCGACCACCGCGCCGCCTTCGGCGAGGCCCCCGGCATCCTCGTCGGCCTCGCGGTCGCGTCCGATTCGGACGACACGGGCGGGCGGAACGTGGGGGTGATCGAGGGGGTGCAGGTGCGGTGAGGCGACACAGCGCGGTTGCCGCCTTCGCCGATGCGAGGCACTATCGGCGCGGTGCGGAGACCCCTGCCATGACCGTTCACAAGACGATCGAGTTCTCCGAGGACGACGCCGCCTTCGTCGACGCCGCCGTCGCCGAGGGCCGCTACGCCTCCCCCTCGGACGCCGTGCGCGAAGCGCTGGCGCTTCTCGTCTATGAAGAGCGCGTCCGCGCACTGCGCGCCGCGATCGCGGAGGGCGAGGCGAGCGGCTTCGCAGAGCCGTTCGACTTCGATGCGTTCCTCGACGAGTTGCGCGGCAGCCAATGATGCAGGCGATCAGTCTCTCGCGCCTCCCGACACCCTGGCCGCAAATGTAAAACGCCCGCGGCTCCCACCGCGGGCGTTCCCCTTCCATCCGGGCCGGAGCCCGACCTCAATTGTCCAGGAAGCTCCGCAGCTTCCGGCTCCGCGACGGATGCTTCAGCTTCCTGAGCGCCTTCGCCTCGATCTGGCGGATGCGCTCGCGGGTCACCGAGAATTGCTGGCCGACCTCTTCGAGCGTGTGATCGGTGTTCATGCCGATGCCGAAGCGCATGCGCAGCACGCGCTCCTCGCGGGGCGTGAGCGAGGCCAGTACGCGGGTGGTCGTCTCGCGCAGGTTCGACTGGATCGCGGCGTCGATCGGGAGGATCGCGTTCTTGTCCTCGATGAAGTCGCCCAGATGCGAATCCTCCTCGTCGCCGATCGGCGTCTCGAGGGAGATGGGCTCCTTGGCGATCTTGAGGACCTTGCGCACCTTCTCGAGCGGCATGGCGAGCTTCTCGGCCAGCTCCTCGGGCGTCGGCTCGCGGCCGATCTCGTGGAGCATCTGGCGCGAGGTGCGCACGATCTTGTTGATCGTCTCGATCATGTGCACGGGGATGCGGATCGTGCGGGCCTGATCGGCGATCGAGCGCGTGATCGCCTGCCGGATCCACCACGTGGCGTAGGTCGAGAACTTGTAGCCGCGCCGGTACTCGAACTTGTCCACCGCCTTCATCAGGCCGATGTTGCCCTCCTGGATCAGGTCCAGGAATTGCAGGCCGCGGTTCGTGTACTTCTTGGCGATGGAGATCACGAGACGCAGGTTCGCCTCGATCATCTCCTTCTTCGCCTGCCGGGCCTCGCGCTCGCCCTTCTGCACCATGTGCACGATCTTGCGGAATTCGGAGATCTCGAGCCCGGTCTCGGAGGCGAGCGACTGGATCGAGTCCCGAAGGGCGTGGATGTTGTCCTTGCCGTTGGCGGCGAAGTCGCGCCAGCCGCGCCCGCCGAGCTTGGAGACGCGAAGCAGCCACTTCGGGTCGAGCTCGTAGCCCTGGTAGTTGCGCAGGAAGTCCTCGCGGCCGACGCCGTAGCTCTCGGCGAGGCGCATCAGGCGCCCCTCGAAGGAGAGGAGCCGCTTGTTGATGTCGTAGAGCTGCTCGACCAGCGCATCGATGCGGTTCTGGTTGAGCGACAGCGACTTCACGTCGACGACGATCTCCTCCTTGAGCTTCTTGTACTTGCGCTCCTGGGAGGGGGTCAGCTGCGAGTTCTGCATACGCTGCTCGACGTGCTCGAGCTGGAGGCGGCGCAGCTTCTTGTAATTGTCCGCGATGCGGTCGAACGTCTCGAGCACGCGCGGCTTGAGCTCGCTCTCCATGGCGGAGAGCGAGACGTTGTTCTCCATGTCGTCGTCGTCGAGGTCGCCCTCGGCGGCGCCCGGCTGGACCTCCTCGCCCTCGGCGGAGCCGTTGGGACGGGCGGCGGCGGCGCCGTTCGCGTTCGCCGCGGCGGCACCGTTGGTCGCGCCGTTGCCGAGCGGACGCGCGGCGCCGTCGGCACCCTCGCCCTCGGCCTCGTCGCCCTCCTCGCCGCGATTGGCGCCGCGGCCTTCCGGATCGGCGTAGGTCGCCTCGAGGTCGATGATGTCACGCAGGAGCACCCGGCCCTCGACGAGCTCGTCGCGCCAGATGATGATCGCCTGGAAGGTGAGCGGGCTCTCGCACAGCCCCGCGATCATCGCCTCGCGCCCGGCCTCGATGCGCTTGGCGATGGCGATCTCGCCCTCGCGCGAGAGCAGCTCGACGGAGCCCATCTCGCGCAGGTACATGCGCACGGGATCGTCCGTGCGATCGGTGGGCTCCTTGGCGGTGGTCTCGGGGCGCGTCGCGACGGCGCGCGTCTGCGCGGTCTCGACGAGGTCGCTGCCCTCGGCCTCCTCCTCGCCGTCCTCGCCCTGCGCCTCGCCTTCAGCCTCGTCGCTCTCGACGACGTTGATTCCCATCTCCGAGAGCTGGCCGAGGACGTCCTCGATCTGCTCGGAGGAGAATTCGTCGGGGGGCAGGACCGAGTTGAGCTCGTCGTAGGTGACCCAGCCGCGCTTGCGCGCGGCCTTGATCATCCGCTTGACGGCCGCATCCGTGAGGTCGAGGAGCGGACCGTCCGACTGCTGCTCGGGAGCCGTATCCGTGGTTTCAGTCGTCTTCGTCGCCATTCTTGATCCTACGCGTCCCGCTCACGCGTCACGGCCTCGCGTGCCGCGCCGAGCGCCCTCGCCGGGGCATCGGCCATCCAACACGCATCGCCTTGTCGAACCGTTAACCATGCGATCCGCGCAGCGCGTGCACGAACGCTTCGTCAGTCACCCGTCGCTTCCGTCCGCCTCGGCCCGCCGCGCCGGGGGATCTCTTCGTTCGTCGGCTCTCACGCGTCGTCGCGCTGAGCCTCGGCCCCCTCCAGCGAGGAGAGTTGCGCACGTATCTCGCGCAACCACGCCAGATTCGCCTCGCTGTCGTCTTCCGCGAGGGCGCGCTCTGCCGCCCGAAGCTCGGTATGTAGCGTGTGGGCACGGCGATGCAAGTGGATGGCCTGCCGCACGGCGTCTTCCACGCGCAAGGGGTCGGCGTGCGGGTCGCTGATCCAGCGCAGACCCGGCACGATGCGCTCGTACACCGTTTCGAGCGCGCGCGAAAGCCCCGCCCGCTCCAGTCGCGCCTCGACCACCTCCGGAGACAGTCCCTCGTGGCGCACCGCGCAATCGACGAGGCAGCGCTGGAGCGCCGTCGCGTCCGGGCTCGCGAAATCGAGCTCGGCCAGCGTGTCCGCCTGTTCCTCGAGAATACCGGGATGCGTGGCGAAGGCGGCGAGAATCGCGGCCTCGCGGGGATGAGGCCCCTCCTCCGCCGGTGCCGGCGCGAACAGCCGCGTGCGCAGGAGATGCGGGCTCGGGCGAAAGCCGGTGGGCAGGCGCGCGCCGGGGCGCTCGTCGAAGCGCCCGCCGCGAAAGCCGCCCCCTCCCCTCCCCGTGCCACGACCGCGGCCCGGCTCGTAGCCGCCGCGCCCGCGCTTTACCGCACCGAAGGCGGCGGCGAGCCTGGTCTCCACGTCCTCGCGGAAATAGCGCTGGAGCGTCTCGTCCTTGATGGTCCGCACGGCCGCGAAGAGCCGCCGCTCCAGCGCCGCGCGGTGCTCCGGCGTCTCGGTGGGTCCCGCCTCGAGCTCGCGCGCCCAGAGCACGTCGACGAGGGGGAGCGCGGCGGAAAGCACGCGCTCGATCGCCGCCGCGCCGCCCGAGCGGGCGAGGTCGTCCGGGTCTTGCCCCTCGGGCAGGATCGCGAAGCGCAGCGACTTGCCCACCGGCAGCGTCGGCAGCGCCACGTCGAGCGCGCGGAAGGCGGCCCGGCGCCCGGCCTTGTCGCCGTCGAAGCACAGGATCGGCTCGTCCGCCATGCGCCACAGGAGGGCGAGCTGCTCCTCGGTGAGCGCCGTGCCGAGCGGGGCGACGGCGTTGGGGATGCCCACGGCCGAGAGGGCGATGACGTCGACATAGCCCTCCACCGCGACGACGGTGCCGCGATCGTGTGCCGCCTTGCGGGCCGTGTGCGCATTGTAGAGCATCGCGCCCTTGTGGAAGAGCGGCGTCTCGGGGGAGTTGAGGTACTTCGCCGGCACGTCCGCCTGCAGCGCTCGCCCGCCGAAGGCGACGACGCGCCCGCGCAGGTCCGTGATCGGGAACATCACCCGGTCGCGGAAGCGGTCGTAGGGGACGTTCACGTCCTCGCCGGTGACGAGGAGGCCGGCCTCCACCATCGTGTCCAAGGGCACGTCCTTGCCCGCGAGATGATCGCGCAACGCGAATCGATCCGACGGCGCGTAGCCCAGGCGAAAGCGCGCCTGCAGGTCCTCGCCGAGCCCGCGCCGCGCCAGGTAGTCCCGCGCCTTGCCGCCGCGCCGACCCTTCAGCTCCCCCTCGAAGAAGGCGGCGGCCATCTCCATCACCTCGACGAGCCCCGCACGCTTCGTCTCGCGCTCGCGGGCGCCCGGATCGGGGGTGGGTAGCTGCACGCCCGCCTGCTGGGCGAGCCGCTCCACCGCCTCGGGGAAGCTCAGCCCCTCCGTCTCCATCAGGAAGCGGAAGATGTCCCCGTGCTTGCCCGAGGAGAAGCAGTGATAGAAGCCCTTCTGGTCGTTGACGTAGAACGAGGGCGTCTTCTCGGAATTGAACGGCGAGAGCGCCTTCCACTCGCGCCCGGCCTTCTTGAGCTGCACGCGCCGCCCCACGACCTCCGAAACGGGAAGCCTCGCACGGATCTCGTCGAGCAGGTCGGGCGGGTAGCGCATGGGGGAGTTACAGCACGAAAGCGGGCCGCGGGAAACGGGCGCGCACGCCGCGCGGCCGCCGACGGACGACCGTGGGGCGCATGGCCGCGTGAACCGGCATGCGCGCGCCCTAGTTGACCCTCGAGACACGAAGGAAGACGCTCTCGCCCATGCCGAACTCCCCCGCCTCGCTCCGCGCCCGGCTCTTCGCCTGGGCCGAGAGCCGCATCGACCCCTTCTCCCCCTTCGACCGCGACGAGACGCCGCCGGGCGGGGGCGTCCTGCCCTTCGCCTGGCACTATCTCGCGCCCGTGAAGGGCTGGTTCGTCGTCCTGACCCTCGTGGCGATCCTGGTGGGGGCGCTGGAGAGTGCGATCTACCTGCTCATCGGCTGGTTCGTGGACATGCTCTCGAACGGCGACCCCGCGACGATCATCGAGACCGAGGGCGCGCTCCTCGCAGGCGTGGGGCTCTTCGTCCTCGTCATGCGACCGGCGCTCAACTTCGCACACGACATGGTGAAGAACCAGATCCTCGTCGCGAACTCGACGAACATGATCCGCTGGCGCGCGCACGCCTACACGCTCGGCCACGACATCAGCTATTTCCAGGGCGACTTCGCCGGGCGGCTCTCCACGCGCATCCTGCAATCGGGCCAGGCGGTGCGCGAGATCGCGGTGACGCTGCTGGACACGCTGCTCTACGTGGCGATCTTCGCCGTCACCGCCGTGGTGCTGTTCTCCTCGATCAGCATCTGGCTGGCGCTGCCGATGATCGCCTGGGTCCTCGCCTACGGGGCGCTCCTTCGCTATTTCGTGCCGCGCGCCCGCGATCGGTCGCTGACCGTGGCGGAGAGCCGCTCGGCCATGACGGGCCGCGTCGTCGACAGCTACACCAACGTCATGACGGTCAAGCTCTTCGCCCGCACGGAGGCCGAGCGCTCGGCCGTGCGGGACGCCATCGCCCGCAATACCCGCGCCTTCCTCGACATGATGCGCCTCGTCACAGGCACGACGGCGACGCTGCAGGTGATGAACGCCGCGCTCATCGTCGCGACGGCGACGCTCTCGCTCTACCTGTGGCGCGACGGGGCGCTCTCCTCGGGCGTCGCCGCTGCGGGGCTCGCGCTCGTCATGCGCATCGTCACGATGTCGGGCTGGGTCATGCAGACGGTGCGCGGCGTCTTCGAGAACGTGGGCGTGCTGCAGGAGGCGATGCGCACCATCGCGCGCCCCCACGGGCTGGTCGACGCGCCGGACGCGGCGGCGCTCGAGGTGAGCGACGGCGAGATCCGGTTCGAGCGCGTGCGCTTCCAGTACGGCGCGGAGGCCGGGCGCGTGCTCGACGATCTGTCGCTTCGCATCGCGCCGGGCGAGAAGGTCGGCCTCGTCGGCCCGTCGGGCGCCGGCAAGTCCACGATCGTCTCCCTCCTGCTTCGCCTCCACGACGTGGAGAGCGGCGCGATCCTCATCGACGGCCAGGACGTCTCGCGGGTGACGCAGGACACGCTGCGCGCCCAGATCGGCGTCGTGACCCAGGACACCTCGCTCCTCCACCGCTCGATCCGCGACAACATCGCCTATGGCCGCCTCGACGCCACCGACGCCGAGGTCGAGCGCGCCGCGCGCCTCGCCCATGCGCACGAGTTCATCGAGGAGCTCGTCGACCATGCCGGGCGGCGCGGCTATGCCGCCCATACCGGCGAACGGGGCGTGAAGCTCTCGGGCGGCCAGCGCCAGCGCGTCGCCATCGCCCGCGTCATCCTCAAGAACGCGCCGATCCTCGTTCTCGACGAGGCGACGTCCGCCCTCGATTCGGAGACGGAGGCGGCGATCCAGGATTCGCTCACGGGGCTGATGGAGGGGCGCACCGTCATCGCCATCGCCCACAGGCTCTCGACCATTGCGGCGCTCGATCGGCTGATCGTGCTGGAGGACGGGCGGATCGTGGAGGAAGGCACGCACGACGAGCTGCTGGCGCGCGATGGCGCCTATGCGCGGCTGTGGGCGCGCCAGTCCGGCGGGTTCATCGGGCGCGACGAGCCGGGGCTGATGAAGGCCGGGTGAGCCGGCGGGCGCGGGGCGCGGCGCCTCAGCCGCGGCGCAGGACGTCCGGCGAGAGCGGGCCGTCGCCGAGATCCACCCGCGAGCGCGTGAGCACGCGGCCGGTCTCGTCCTCGACGACGATCCGGAAGCGCGCGCTCTCGTGGTAGAAGGTCAGCCGCCAACGCCCGGCATCCTCGCCCTCGCCGCGCTCGACGCGGCTCGTGATCGCGCCCTCGCGCAGAAGCGCGACGACGCGCTCGGCGGGCAGGCCGAGGCCGTCGCCGATCAGCTCGGCATCGACGTCGAACCCGTCCGCATCACGTCGGACGAAGGCGTGCTTCATGGGGCGCTCGCGACCGTGCCGGCGAGCCTGC
Organism: Salinarimonas ramus; assembly: GCF_014645695.1. Classification (GTDB taxonomy): domain Bacteria; phylum Pseudomonadota; class Alphaproteobacteria; order Rhizobiales; family Beijerinckiaceae; genus Salinarimonas; species Salinarimonas ramus. The sequence continues at coordinate 305,120 of NZ_BMMF01000002.1, forward strand.
TCACGGCTTCTCGTCGCGATCGACGATGCGGTACTCGACGTCGATGACGTCGCGCTCGCCCCGCGGGCGCGGACGGAGCGGGTCGGCGTCGGCGCCGTCCTCGGCGCGCGCGACGTCGCGCTTGCCGGCGAGCGACTTGCCGCGGCCGATCCAGGCGGCGACGCCGCCGGCGACGAGCAGGACCGGCACGGCCACGAGGGCGATGCCGAAGGCGAGCGTCAGCACGAGGAGGCCGACGAGGAAGGCGGCGACGAGGCCCAGCCCGATCGCCCAGCGCGGCACGGTCACCAGGCGCGGTTGACGACCGTCGTACTTGATGAAACGGATCATCCCTTCACATCTCCCTCTCGTCTCGCCCCTATATCGGGATCCTCGCCGCGAGTTTCAAATGATCGAGGTCACGCCGTCGATCGCCCTCGAGGAGGGCGAGATCGAGCTCGTCGCGATCCGCGCCTCCGGGCCCGGCGGGCAGAACGTCAACAAGGTGTCTAGCGCGGTGCAGCTGCGCTTCGATGCGCTCGGCTCGCCCTCGCTGCCCGACGGCGTGAAGGCGCGCCTGCCCGGCGTCGCCGGCTCGCGCATGACGAAGGACGGTGTGATCGTCATCACGGCGCAGGTCCATCGCGACCAGGAGCGCAACCGCGCGGACGCGATCGAGCGCCTCGTCGACATCATCCGCCGCGCCGCCTACCGCCCGCCGCCGCGCCGGCCGACGCGCCCCACCCTCGCCTCCAAGCGCCGCCGGCTCGATTCGAAGACGAAGCACGCGCGCACCAAGAGCCTGCGCGGCAAGCCGGTCTCCGACTGAGCGCGCCCCCACTTTCGCGCACCGAGCCCCATCCGGCATGCCGCCGCACGTCGCTTGACCGCGGCGCGCCAGCCGGGCGACATCCTTCGCGACACCCACCGTCCCCGAGCCTCGCGAGGAGCCGCCATGCGCGACGTCTACATCTGCGACTACGTGCGCACCCCCATCGGCCGCTACGGCGGCGCCCTCGCCAAGGTGCGCGCCGACGATCTCGCGGCGATCCCGATCAAGGCGCTCGTCGCGCGCACGCCCGCCCTCGCGGAGGCGCTCGACGAGGTCTATCTCGGCTGCGCCAACCAGGCGGGCGAGGACAACCGCAACGTCGCGCGCATGGCGCTCCTGCTGGCGGGCCTGCCCGAGACCCTGCCCGGCGTGACGCTCAACCGGCTCTGCGCCTCGGGCATGGATGCGGTCGGCGCCGCCGCGCGCGCCATCCGCGCGGGCGAGATCGACTGCGCGCTGGCCGGCGGCGTCGAATCCATGACCCGCGCGCCCCTCGTCATGGGCAAGGCCGAGAGCGCCTTCCAACGCTCCGCCGAGATCCACGACACGACGATCGGCTGGCGCTTCGTCAACCCTTTGATGAAGGCGCAGTACGGCATCGAGTCGATGCCCGAGACGGGCGAGAACGTCGCGGCCGAGTGCGATGTCTCCCGCGCCGACCAGGACGCCTTCGCGCTGCGCTCGCAGCAGCGCTGCGGGGCGGCGATCGAGGCGGGCTATTTCGCCGGCGAGATCGTCCCCGTCGAGATCCCGGGACGCAAGGGCGCCGTGGAGATCGTCGATCGCGACGAGCACCCCCGCCCGGAGACGACGCTCGACGCGCTCGCCAAGCTGAAGACGCCGTTTCGCGAGAACGGCACGGTGACCGCGGGCAACGCGTCGGGCGTCAACGACGGCGCCGCCGCCCTCGTGCTCGCCACGAAGGAGAAGGCCGCCGAGCTCGGCCTGACGCCCATCGCCAAGGTGCTCGGCATGGCCTCGGCGGGCGTCGCGCCGCGGGTGATGGGCGTGGGCCCCGTGCCGGCGACGCGCAAGCTCTGCGAGCGTCTCGGCCTCTCGGTCTCGGACTTCGCTGTGATGGAGCTCAACGAGGCCTTCGCCTCGCAGGTGCTCGCGGCCCTGCGCGACCTCGGCGTCGCCGACGATGCCGAGCACGTCAACCCGCACGGCGGCGCCATCGCGCTCGGCCACCCGCTCGGCATGTCGGGCGCCCGCCTCGTCGGCACCGCCGCCCGCGCGCTGCACGCCCGCGACGGAAGTCTCGCGCTCGCCACCATGTGCGTCGGCGTCGGCCAGGGCGTGGCGATGGCGCTCGAGCGGGTGTGAGGCGAGACGACCGCGAAGGCGCGGAGCCCGGGCGACCTCGACCGCACGGGCTCCGTTTGCGGGATCAGAACGGGATGTCGTCGTCGAGATCGTCGTAGCGCGATCCGCCGCCGCCACCGCCGGCTCCACCGCCACCGCCGCCGCCCGGGCTCGCGGGGCGGCGCTCCATCGGCGAGGAGCGGCCGAAATCGCCACCGCCGCCGCCGTAATCGTCGCCACCGCCCTCGTAGTCGCCGCCGCCACCGCCGCCGCCGCCGCCGCGACCGCCGAGCAGGGTCAGCTCGCCGCGATAGCGCTGGAGCACGACTTCGGTCGTGTATTTCTCGACGCCCTCGCGGTCCGTCCACTTGCGGGTCTGGAGCTGGCCCTCGATGTAGACCGTGGAGCCCTTCTTCAGGTATTGCTCCGCGATGCGCCCGAGCGCCTCGTTGAAGATGACCACGGAGTGCCACTCCGTGCGCTCCTTGCGCTCGCCCGTCGCCTTGTCGCGCCATTGCTCCGACGTCGCGAGCCGCAGGTTGACGATGGGATCGCCGTTGTTGGTGCGCCGCACCTCGGGATCACGCCCGAGATTGCCCACCAGGATGACCTTGTTCACACCGGCCATGCTCGCCTCCGCTGTCCTTCGCTCGTCGGGTCTTTGTGCGCTCCCTGCGCCGCCTCGCGCAAGGCTCCCTCCGCTCCGTCCACCGAATTGTAGTTCTTTGTTTGTTCTTTCGCAACACGGCGTGCAGGCACCGCTACCGAGCAGCTTCCGGCTCGAGGACCCGATAATTCATCGGGTCCGAGCCATCGATCAGGATTGGAGCCTCGTCGGCCCTGCGCGCCTGCGGGGCGATGTCGACGACAGGCAGATCGAGCGCGTCCGTGACGAGCCGCCGCACGAGAACATCGGTCTCCTCGGGAATGGCGGCGGCGCTCGCCTCCCATCGGGTCACCTCGCGCTCGGAGACGCCGAGACGTGAGGCGATATCCGCCGGCGTGAGCCCCACCTCGGTTCGCAGGAATCTCAGCTCTCGTCCGGCGAGGGGGCCAGGTCGGGCCAGGAGCGCCGCGGCGATCACCCGGTGTAGCCGCCCGATCCGCGGGAACCCGATGCCGCGCTCCCCATCGACGAACCTCTCCGGATCGAGGCCGTAGATCAGGACGTCATCGAGCCCGCATTCGCTGTACCGGTATGGCATGGGGGTGCTCCCGCTCAGCCTTCATCTATCCACATGACGGTCACGACGAAAAGCATACACCGATCCTCGTCCGGGATCACGACGACGCGGATCGACCGTCGGCCGGTGTTCGGCGCCGGCCCGTCGATCCGGTACCTGAACCGCCCGACCGACCTGACTTGCTGCGGCGGGGAGGTCACGAAACCCGTCTTGAGAACCCAGAGAACATCCGCCGTCGTGAGGTCCCGCTGACCGAGCCGGTCACGAGCGTGGGAGGAGAGCGCAAGCTCGCAATCCGGATCGCGAGCGAGTGCCCGAAGACGGTCCGTCGCATCGGCCGGCGCCCAAGGCTGCTCTCCCATCTGCCCCCGAGCTCGGCTTCTACGACAGCACGCTCACGAGAACAGCACGAACCACAGATCGACAGCAACTATAAAAATACTGTTCTCAACATATACATCTTCAAAGCGAAATCAATGCCCCTCGAACGCCACCAGGGAGCGCACCTCAACACCCAGGCCGCGCAGGCGCTCGGCGCCGCCGAGCTCGGGGAGGTCGACGATGAAGCAGCAGGCGACGACGTCCGCGCCGAGCTTGCGCAAGAGCTCCACCGCCGCCGTCGCCGTGCCGCCGGTGGCGATGAGGTCGTCGACGAGGACGACGCGCTCGCCCGCGACCAGCGCGTCGGCGTGGATCTCGATCTCGTCCGAGCCGTATTCCAGCGCGTAGGCGACGCTCACCACCTGGTGGGGCAGCTTGCCCTTCTTGCGGATGGGCACGAAGCCGGCGGAGAGCTGGTGGGCCATGGCGCCGCCGACGATGAAGCCGCGCGCCTCGATGCCGGCGATCTTGTCGACCTTCGACCCGGCATAGGGGTTCACGAGCTCGTCCACCGTGCGGCGGAAGGCGCGGGTGTCGCCGAGCAGCGTGGTGATGTCCCGGAACATGATCCCGGGCTTGGGATAATCCGGGATCGTGCGGATCGCGGCCTTGATGTCGGAGATGACGGGCGATTCCATCGTGCTGGTGGTGGTGCTCATGCGTCTCGTCTCGTCAGCGGGAGAGGACACGGCCGGCGACCGCGTCGAGCTTGGCCATGAGGGCGGGATCGCGCATCTCGGGCGCCGTCATGATGGCGACCTCCAGCGCCGTGTCCGAACCCACGGGGCACGACTCGTGCTCGGCGGGGAAGTCCCGCGCCACGCGCGCCACGAGCCGCGCGGCGTTCGATGCGTTCGCCTTCACCACCGCGATGACGGAGGCCACGTCCACCGCCGCGTGGCCGGGGTGCCAGCAATCGTAGTCCGTCACCATGGCGACGGTGGCGTAGGTGATCTCCGCCTCGCGGGCGAGCTTGGCCTCGGGCATGTTGGTCATGCCGATGACGTCGTAGCCGAGCTGCTTGTAGGTGACGCTCTCGGCGAGGCTCGAGAATTGCGGACCCTCCATGCAGACGTAGGTGCCGTCCTTGCGCACGTCGATGCCTTCGGCCTGGCCCGCCGCGAGGAGCCGCTCCTGCAGGCGCGGGCCGACGGGATGCGCCATGGAGACGTGGGCGACACAGCCCTTGCCGAAGAAGGAGCTCTCGCGCTTGTGCGTGCGATCGACGAACTGATCGACGAGCACGAAGCAGCCGGGCGCCAGCTCCTCCTTGAACGAGCCGCAGGCGGAGAGCGAGACGATGTCGGTGACGCCCGCGCGCTTCATCGCGTCGATGTTGGCGCGGTAATTGATGTCGGAGGGCGACATCCGGTGCCCGCGACCGTGGCGCGGCAGGAAGACCACCTCAGTCTGCCCGATGCGCCCGATCCGCAGCGCGTCGGACGGCTCGCCCCAGGGCGAGACGACGCGCTCCTCGCGCACGTCCTCCATGCCGGGCAGGTCGTAGACCCCCGAGCCGCCGATCACGCCGAGTACCGCGCGCGCCATCTATCGTCTCCCTCCGGTTGCTCCGGGCCGGATGCTAGCGCGAAGTTTTCGCGTCGTCGCCCCCGTTCTCGCACCATGACTGCAAAAGACCGTGCCGGTCGTAGCGCTCGCGAGCACGGACGTTCGTGCGGGCGCCGCCGCCGGCTTGCGGGGGCGAGCGGCGTGGGGTGCAATGCGCGCATGAATGCTCACCGCCCCCTCCTCGTCGCCCTGTCGGACCTGCCGGGAACCGGCAAGACGACGCTCGCCCGCGCACTGGCCGCGAGGCTCGGTGCGGTTTTTCTGCGTATCGACTCGATCGAGACCGCCCTCGCCCGCTCCGCCCTGCGCATCCGCCCCGCCGAGGATGCGGGCTACGTCGTCGCCTACGCGCTGGCCGAGGACAATCTGCGCGGCGGCCTCCCGGTCGTCGCCGACGGCGTCAACCCGATCGCCCTGACGCGCGACGCCTTCGCGGAAATCGCCCGACGGACCGGCGTGCCGCTCGTCGTGATCGAGACCGTCTGCACGGACGCCGGCGAGCATGAGCGGCGAATCGAGGCGCGGCGCCCCGATCTCGAGGGACAGAGGCTGCCGAGCTGGGAAGACGTGCTCGCGCGGGAGTGGGAGCCGCTCGCCTGCGAGCGGCTCGTGGTGGACACCGGAACGCTGTCCGAGGAGGAGGCGCTCGCCCGCGCCCTGGCATACGTCCGGTCGGTAGCCGCGGCCTGAACGCGAAAAGGGCGCCCCGACAGGCGCCCTTCGCGTTTCGATCATCGAGCCGAGCGGGCTGGCCGTCAGCCGGCCGCGTGACCTTCGGTCTCGCCGCCGACGCGGGCCCAGATGCGCTTCTTGGTGAAGTACAGGAGGCCGGCGAAGACGAGGAGGAACACCATCACCTGCAGGCCCATGGCCTTGCGGGATTCGAGGTGCGGCTCCGCCGTCCACATCAGGAAGGCGGTGACGTCCTTGGCGTACTGCTCCACCGTCTCGGGAACGACGGGGCGGTCCTGGTCGTCGCGGGGATATTCGATGCCGCCGTCGAAGAGGACGTTCGGCATCGCAACGACGTGGCCGGGATAATAGAGGTTGTAGTTGCCCAGCGCCGGATCGAAATCCTCCGGCGGATCGACGTAGCCCTTCAGGAACGCCGCGACGTAGTCGACGCCGTTCTCGTTGTACTGGGTGAACACGTCGGTGATCCACCAGGGGAAGCCGCGCTCGTAGGTGCGGGCCTTGGCCATCACCGAGAGATCCGGCGGGGCCTTGCCGCCGTTCGCCGAGGCCGCCTGCTGCGGGTTGGCGAACGGCGAGGGCCAGAAGTCGGCCGGCGTAGCCGGACGCGTCCGGGGATCGCCGAACTCGTCGAAGCCGCCGTCGACGATGAACTCCGCCGCGAAGGCCTCGACCTGCGCCTCGGAATATTCCGGCCCGCCGGGCTCGGCGAGGTTCCGGAAAGCCACCTTCTCCAGACCGTGGCAGGAGGCGCACACGGTCTTGAAGACGAGGAAGCCGCGCTGCAGCTGCGCCCGGTCGTAGGTGCCGAACGGGCCGGCGAAGCTCCATTCCTGCTTGGGCGGGGTGACGCCGGCGCCCGCCGCCTGGGCGCTCCCGAAGGGGAACGTCGCTGAGGCGACGAGGGAAGCCGCCACGGCGCCGGCGATGATGAGGGTCTTCTTCATGGTCAACGAACCCTTGTCCTGATCTCGCGGGAGCCTCGCCTCAGCCCTTGGACTGAGGCTCGGCGGCGGCGCCGACCGGCATGCCGGACCCGCTCGCGGCCTTCTTGCCGAGCACGGCCTCCGTGATGGAGTTCGGCAGCGGCAGCGGCTTCTCGAGCAGGCCGAGGAGCGGCATCGCGATCAGGAAGTAGGCGAAGTAGAGGAAGGTGAAGATCTGCGACAGGATCACGTAGATGCCTTCCGCAGGGCGCGAGCCTAGCCAGCCGAGCATCAGGCAGGTGACCACGAAGCCCCAGAACAGCACCTTGAACACCGGCCGGTACGAGCCCGAGCGGACACGCGACGTGTCGAGCCAGGGCAGGAAGGCCAGCACCGCGATCGACGCGAACATCAGGATGACGCCCAAGAGCGCATCCGGGACGGCGCGCAGGATCGCGTAGAACGGCAGGAAGTACCATTCCGGAACGATGTGCGCCGGCGTCGCCGAGGGGTTCGCGGGGACGTAGTTGTCCGCGTGGCCGAGATAGTTCGGCAGGTAGAACACGAACCAGGCGTAGACGGCGAGGAAGCACACGATCGAGAACGTGTCCTTGACCGTCATGTAGGGGTGGAACGGCACCGCGTCCTTGCCGGACTTGATCGGCACGCCGGTCGGGTTGTTGTTGCCCGGGACGTGCAGGGCCCAGACGTGGAGCATGGCCACGCCGAGGATCATGAAGGGCAGGAGATAGTGCAGCGAGAAGAAGCGGTTGAGCGTCGGGTTGCCCACCGAGTAGCCGCCCCAGAGGAACGACACGATGGTGTCGCCCACGAGCGGGATCACCGAGAACAGGTTGGTGATCACGGTGGCGCCCCAGAAGGACATCTGGCCCCAGGGCAGCACGTAGCCCATGAAGGCGGTGGCCATCATCAGGAGCAGGATGATCACGCCCAGGATCCAGAGCACCTCGCGCGGGGCCTTGTAGGAGCCGTAGAACAGGCCGCGGAAGATGTGGATGTAGACGGCGATGAAGAAGAACGACGCGCCGTTGGCGTGCATGTAGCGCAAGAGCCAGCCGTACTCGACGTTACGCATGATGTGCTCGACCGACGTGAAGGCGTGGTCGGCATGCGGCGTGTAGTGCATCGCCAGCACGATGCCGGTGACGAGCTGGATGACCAGCATCACCATCAGGATCGCGCCGAAGGTCCAGAAATAGGTGAGGTTGCGCGGCACCGGGAAGGCGACGAAGGAGGAGTGCACGAGGCCGATGATCGGCAGACGGCTCTCCAGCCACTTCGCGGCGGCGTTCTTGGGAACGTAGGTCGTGGAATGTGAGCTCATGATTCTGGCCTGCTTCAATCTCGCCGGATCGGCTCTCGTTCGGATGTCCGTCGGGGGCGGCACCGCGAGGCGCCGCCGCCGCGAGGCTCGGTCGGCCTCAGGCCGCCTCGCCGATCACGATCGACGTGTCGGTGGCGAAGCGGTAGGGCGGAACCGGCAGGTTGATGGGCGCCGGGCCCTGGCGGATGCGGCCGGACGTGTCGAACACCGAGCCGTGGCACGGGCAGAACCAGCCGCCGTACTGACCCTGGAAGTCGAGCGGGACGCAGCCGAGATGGGTGCAGTTGCCGTAGATGACGAGCCAGTTCTCGCGGCCCTCCATCACGCGCGCCTGATCCGCCTCCGGATCCTTCAGATCGTCGAGCGGCACGGCGCGCGCCGCCTCGATCTCGGCCGGCGTGCGATTGCGCACGAAGATGAGCTTGCCGCGCCAGAACATCTTCACGATCTGGCCCTCGGCGATCGGGGCCAGATCGACCTCGATCGGGGCACCCGCGGCGACGGTCTGGGCGTCGGGCGCGAGCTGCGCGACGAAGGGCCAGGCGGCCGCGGCGACGCCGACGGCGCCAACGGCACCGGTCGCCAGGAAAAGGAAGTCGCGCCGGGTGGGCTCTTGCGCTGTGGTGGTCTCGGCCACGTCGGTCTCCCGAGCAGGGTTTCGAAAACGGTCTTCGTGCTCGCGCCGTGAACGGACACGAGAAACGGATCAACCGCGCGGATCTTGCCGGGGGAAGTGCATGACCAGCCGCGCGCACGCAATGCGACCGGGCGTCGCCCGCGCGGCGAAGCCTTTGGCACGGCGCCGCTCGTCTGTCCATAGCTGGAACGGTTCCAGGGGGCGCGATCGGGTTTTCCAAGCCGCGCACCGGATCGGAACGTGACGCTGGGCCGCAGGCTCGGCCGTAGCGATTCGCGGGGGCGGCCCGCCCCCGGCTGTCTGTCTCAGGCGTCCTCGCCCGCCGCCCAGGCGAGCGCGCGCTCGAGCCGGTCGTCGCCCCAGAACATCTCGCCGTCCTCCGCGAAGAAGGTCGGCGCGCCGAAGACGCCCTTGGTGCGAGCCTCCTCGGTGATGGCGCGAAGCCGCATCTTGTTCGGCTCGGCGCTCGCCGCCTTCATCGTCTGGTCGGGGTCGAGCCCGACCGAGCCCGCCAGCCCCGCGACGGCGGAAGGCTCCTCGATGGAGCGCCCCTCGCCGAACTCAGCGTGGAAAACGGCGCGCACGAAGGCGCCGCACCAGGGCTTGTCGGCGCCCGAAAGCGCCACGCGCGTCGCGGCGAGGCCGTTCTGCGGGAACGGGTCCGGCCGACGGAAGGGCAGCCCGCGCCGCTCGGCCTCGCGCGCCACGTCGCGCCACATGTAGCGGCCCTTGGCGGGGTAGAGATTGAACGGCGAGGTGTTCCAGCCCTGCGCCTGGAAGATCGGCCCGAGCAGGAAGGGCCGATAGCGCACGTCGACGCCGGCCGCCTCCGCGAGCGGCTCGATGCGCATCGCGGACAGGTAGGCGTAGGTCGATGCGAAATCGAACCAGAATTCCAGGACGGGGCGACGGGTCATGCGGGCCTCGATCTCGCGCGCGGCGTGTCAGGGGGAGGATGCGCGATCCAGTGCGGAGGCGGGAGCTGTTGCGCGCGCCGTCCACCGCATTATAAACGCGCCCGATCCACCCTCGGCACGATGGCGGCGAAAAAAAGTCCGGCCGCGCGTCCGAGGCATCCCGACCGTCGCGTCCGCAGCCGCCGTCAGAAAGCCGAACCCATGACCGACAAGCGCGTCAACAAGGTCGTCCTCGCCTATTCCGGCGGGCTCGACACCTCGATCATCTTGAAGTGGCTGCAGACGACCTACGGCTGCGAGGTCGTGACCTTCACCGCCGATCTCGGCCAGGGCGAGGAGCTCGAGCCCGCGCGCAAGAAGGCGGAGCTGCTCGGCATCAAGCCGCAGAACATCTTCATCGAGGACCTGCGCGAGGAATTCGTGCGGGATTACGTCTTCCCGATGTTCCGGGCCAACGCGGTCTACGAAGGCGTGTACCTGCTCGGCACCTCCATCGCCCGCCCGCTCATCGCCAAGCGCCAGATCGAGATCGCCGAGATGACCGGCGCCGACGCCGTCTGCCACGGCGCCACCGGCAAGGGCAACGACCAGGTTCGCTTCGAGCTCGGCTACTACGCCTTGAAGCCCGACGTCACCGTGATCGCGCCCTGGCGCGAGTGGGACCTGCGCTCGCGCGAGCAGCTCATCGCCTTCGCCGAGCAGCACCAGATCCCCATCGCCAAGGACAAGCGCGGCGAGGCACCCTTCTCGGTTGACGCGAACCTGCTGCACACCTCCTCCGAGGGCAAGGTGCTCGAGGACCCGGCGCAGGAGGTGCCCGACTACGTCTTCTCGCGCACGCTCTCCCCGGAGGAGGCCCCCGACACCCCGACCGTGATCACGATCGGCTTCGAGCGTGGCGACGCGGTCTCCATCGACGGCGAGGCGCTCTCCCCCGCGGGCCTGCTGACGAAGCTCAACGATCTCGGCCGCGACAACGGCATCGGCCGGCTCGACCTCGTCGAGAATCGCTTCGTGGGCATGAAGAGCCGCGGCATGTACGAGACGCCCGGCGGCACCATCCTCGGCGTCGCCCACCGCGCGATCGAATCGATCACGCTCGACCGCGGCGCGGCGCACCTCAAGGACGAGCTCGCCCCCCGCTACGCCGAGCTGATCTACAACGGCTTCTGGTTCTCGCCCGAGCGCGAGATGCTCCAAGCGCTCGTCGACAAGAGCCAGGAGACCGTCACCGGCACGGTGCGGCTCAAGCTCTACAAGGGCGGCGTCCACGTGATCGGCCGCGAGAGCCCCTATTCGCTCTACGACCAGGACCTCGTCACCTTCGAGGAGGGCGCCGTCGCCTACGACCACCGCGACGCGGCGGGCTTCATCAAGCTCAACGCGCTGCGCCTGCGCACGCTCGCCCAGCGCAAGAAGAAGCTGGGGATGTGAGGACCCGCCGGCGCGGAGCTCACCCCCGCGCCTCGTCCCGCGCCGCCTCCAGCGCGGCGACGACGTCCTCGTCGCTCGTCTGGTCGAAGTCCTCGTAGTAGAGCCCCACCGCGTGGAACGGATAGGGCGTGGTGAGCGCGACGACCTCGTCCGCTTCCTCGCGCAGGGCCTCGACGGTCTCGATCGGCGCCACCGGCACGGCGAGGATGCGGCGGGCGGCGCCGGCCTTCTTCAGGGCCCGCAGAGCCGCCTTGGCGGTGGAGCCGGTGGCGACGCCGTCGTCGACGACGATCACGGTGCGGCCGGCGACGTCGAGGGGGCGGCGGTCGCCGAGATAGGCGTGCCGCCGCCGCTCGATCTCGGCGAGCTCGCGCCTCTTCGTGTCGTCGAGGTAGGCGGCGTCGGCGCCGGCCATGCGGGCGGTCTTCTCGTCGATGACGATCTGCGGATCCGCCCCGTCGACCACGGCGCCGATGCCGTATTCGGGATGGCCGGGCGCGCCGATCTTGCGCACCATCACGAGGTCGAGAGGGGCGTGCAGCGCGCGGGCCACCTGCGCCGCCACCGGCACGCCGCCCCGCGGCAGAGCCAGGACGATCGTCCCCTCGCCCCCGTGCGAGGCCAGTGCGCCGGCGAGGCGTCGCCCGGCGTCGGTGCGATCCTTGAACATCATCGAGCGCTCTCCCCTCGTCTCTCGTCCGCGGCATCACGGACGCCCGCGCCCGTCTGCCGCGCGGCGGATATGTCGCGAGAACGCACGGCCAGCCTTCGCGTTCGACCTCCTGCAAGCGCGGCCGCTCCGGCCGCGCAATGGGTCGCGCGAGGGAGGAGCACATGCAGCGCAGGACGAAGCGGCGCGTCGGCGTCACCGCGGGCGTCGCCTGCGCCTTCGTGCTCGGGCTCCTCGCGGCGATCGTCGCCGGCGATCCCCTCGCCTCGCGCGTCGAGAGCGCGGCAGCCGCCATCGGCGGCGCCGTCGGCCTGCAGGAGGACGACGGCGCGAGCGACGGCGAGAGCCAGGAGCGCCCGCCGACGCGCGTCACGCTCGCCCCCGTCGAGACCGGAACCGCGCGCGCGTTCTACGGCGCGGTGGGCGAGATCGCCGCCGAGCGGCGGGTGCGGGTGACGAGCTCGGTCCCCGGTATCGTCGAGACCATCGCGGTCGACGACGGCGCGCGGGTCGCCGCCGGCGAGGTCCTGGTGCGGCTCGACCAGGACCAGCAGCAATCCACGCTCCGCGCCGCCGAATCGGCCTTCGTCCAGGCGCGCGAGGCGCTCGAGCGTACGCAGACCCTCATCGAGGACGGCTTCGCCACCGAGGCCGAGATCGAGCGCGACCGCGCCGCGTTCACCGAGGCCCGCGCCGCCGTGGAGCGCGCCCGCGAGGCGCTCGACGACCGCACGGTGCGTGCGCCCTTCGACGGCGAGATCGGCATCGTCGCCGTCGACGTCGGCGCCTACGTGCGCCCCGGCGACATGCTGGCGAACCTCGCCTCGACGGACGCGCTCGTGGTGCGCGTCTCGGTCCCGCCCGCGATCGCGAGCGGTCTCGCGCCCGGCGATCCGGTGACGGTCACCGGCCCGGCCGGGGAGGTCGTGGACGCGCGCGTCACGTCCATCTCGCCGCTCGCCGATCCGGCGACGCGTACGGTCGCGGTCGAGGCGTCGATCGCCGAGCCCGGAGACCTGCGCCCGGGCAGCTTCGCCTCGGTCGACGTAGTGGAGGCCACGCGCGAGGACGCGCTCTTCGTGCCCGCGGAGGCGGTGGTGCTGGAGGGCCAGCTCGCCTTCGTGTTCGTGCCCGGGCAGGACATGGCCGCCGAGCGGCGGCGCGTCGAGATCGGCGTGCGCCGCGACGGGCGTGTCGAGGTGCGCGAGGGGCTCGCGCGCGACGAGCGCGTCGTCCTCGAGGGCAAGCAGAAGCTCGCCACGGGCATGCCCATCGCCGTCGCGGAGGAAAGCGCGGGCGCGGGCGCGAGCGAGGGTGCGGGCGACAGCGCGGGAGAGAGCGGATGACGCTGCCCGGCCTATCCGTCCGTCGCCCGGTCCTCGCCGCGACGCTGGCGCTCCTCGTCGTCGTGCTCGGCGTCTCCGCGCTGCTGCGGATGCCCGTGCGCGAATACCCGAACATCGAACGCCCCGTCGTCTCCGTGACGACGGCGTATCCCGGCGCCGCGCCCGAGATCGTCGAGCGCGACGTCACCCGCATCGTCGAGGACGCGCTCTCCGGCGTCACCGGCATCGAGCTGATCCAATCGACCTCGACCGCGGGAAGCTCGACCGTCGACGTCACCTTCGTGCTCGACCGAGACATCGACGCCGCCGCGTCCGACGTGCGCGAGAACGTGTCCGCCGTGCGCAACGACCTGCCGGACCGCGTCGAGGCGCCGGTCGTCGCGAAGGCGGCGGCGGACGCGCAGGCGATGATGTGGCTGACGCTCACGAGCGACGCCCGCGACACGCTCGCCCTCACCGATCTCGCCGAGCGCCGGCTACGCGACCCGCTCTCCGTCGTGCCCGGCGTCTCGCGCGTCATCGTCGGCGGCGCGCAGCGCTACGCCATGCGCGTGCGCCTCGACGTCGCCCGCATGGCGGCGCGGGACGTCACCGCCGCCGACGTGACCCGCGCCTTGCGCACGGAGAACGTCGAGGTCCCCGCCGGCCGCCTCGTCGGCGAGGCGCGCGAGTTCACCGTGCGCACCGATACGCGCCTGCGAGCGCGGACCGACTTCGCCGATCTCGTCCTGCGCGAAGGCGGTGCGGGCGCCGCGCGTGTGACGCTGGGCGATGTCGCAGACATCGAGATCGGCCCGCAGGACCGGCGCTCGGCGGTGTTCTCCGACGGCGAGCCCGCCGTGGGGCTCGGCATCGTGCGCGCCACGGGCGGCAACACGATCGACGTCGCCGATCGCGTGCTCGCCGAGGTGGATCGCTTGCGCGAGAGCCTGCCCGAGGACGTGACGATCACCACCTCCTACAGCCAGGCGGTCTTCGTGCGCCAATCCGTCGAGGAGGTGATCTCGACGCTCGGCATCACGGCGCTCCTCGTCGTGGCGGTGATCTTCCTCTTCCTCGGCTCGGCCAAGGGCACGCTGGTGCCGGCGGTGACGATCCCCGTCTCGCTGGTGGGCACCTTCGCGGTGCTCTCGGCCTTCGGCTTCTCGATCAACGTGCTCACCCTCCTCGCGCTGGTGCTCGCCGTCGGCCTCGTCGTCGACGACGCCATCGTCGTGCTCGAGAACGTCACGCGGCGTCGCGAGAACGGTGAGCCGAAGCTCGCCGCGGCCGTCAACGGCGCGAGCGAGGTCTTCCTGCCCGTCGTCGCGACGACCCTCGTCCTCCTCGCCGTGCTCGCGCCGATCGCGACGCTCACCGGCACGATCGGCCGCCTTTTCACCGAGTTCGCCGTGGCGCTGATGGCGGCGATCGTGATCTCGTCGGCGCTCGCGCTGACGGCCGGCGCGGCCATCGCCTCCTCTGTCGCCGAGCCGAGGCGCTCGACGCAGGAGACGCGCGGCTGGCGGCGAGCCGTGCGCAAGCCGCTCGACTGGTTCGCGGCCGGGCTCGAAGGCCTCGAGCGCGGCTACGCGCACGTGGCCGGCTTCGTCGTGCGCCATGCCTGGATCGCGCTCGCCGCCTGCCTCGTGCTGGGCGCGAGCGGCTGGGCCATGCTCCAGAGCCTGCCCTCGACGCTCGCGCCCGACGAGGATCGCGGCTTCGTCATCGTGCCCGTCACCACCGCGCCGGGCTCCACCATCGAGGAGACGATCGGCGCCCTCGACGCCGTGCGCGCCGTGGTGATGCGGCATGCCGGCGAGGACGGCCCCGTCGACGGCACCACCACGCTCGTGGGCGTGGGCGGCGGCGGCTCGTCGGACGTGACGAGCGGGCTCATGATCGTGCGGCTGAAGCCGTGGGGCGAGCGCGAGACGACGCAGATGGCCTTCGTCGAGGAAGTGCGCGGCGCCATCGCGTCGCTGCCGCAGGCGCAGGCCATCGCCATCAACCCGTCGGGCCTCGTGCCCCAGGGCTTCGGCAAGCCCGTGCAGATCGTCCTGCTCGGGCCGGATTACGAGACGACGGAGGGCTGGGCGCGCGATCTCGTCTCGTGGGCGCGTGCGGAGGCGCCTGTCCAGGCGCTGGAGCTCGACTTCGACCGCGCCACCCCGCAGGTCGAGGTCGACATCGACCGCGCGCTCGCCGCGGAGCTCGGCCTCGACGTCGCCGAGATCGGCGAGGCGCTGCGCGTCGTGCTCGGCGGCGACGACGTCACGGACTGGGTCTACGACGGCGAGACCTACGAGGTGATCGTGCGCGCCGCACCCGACGACCGCGCGGCGCCCGGCGATCTCGGGCGCGTCCAGGTGCGTGCCGAGAACGGCACGCTGGTGCCGCTCTCCATCGTCGCCGAGACGCGCGTCATCGGCGCGCCGGACGCCTATCGCCGGGTGAACCGCAGGCCCGCCATGGTGATCAGCGCCGTGCCGGACGGCGCCTCGCTCGGCGCCGTGATCGAGCGCTTCGAGACGCGCGCGGCGGAGATCGTGCCCGAGCGCGGCGACACGACGACGCTCGGCCTCTCGCGGGAATTCGCGAAGTCGACGAGCGGCATCTGGAGCGTCTTCGCGCTCGCGCTCGTCGTCGTGTTCCTGACGCTGGCGGCGCTGTTCGAGAGCGTCGCCTTCCCCGTCGTGATCCTGCTGGCCGTGCCGCTCGCCATTGCCGGCGGGCTCCTCGCGCTCCTGCTCGCGGGGCTGTCGTTCAACATCTACTCGCAGATCGCGCTCCTGCTCCTCGTCGGGCTGCTCGCCAAGAACGCGATCCTCGTCGTCGATTTCGCCAATTCCCGCAGGGCGGAGGGCGCGGGCGTGCGCGACGCGGCGCTCGAGGCCGCCCGCACGCGCTTTCGCCCGGTGCTGATGACCTCCATCGCCACCGCCTTCGGCGCCGTGCCGCTGGCGCTCGCCACCGGCGCCGGCGCGGAGGCGCGCGGCACGATCGGCATCGTCATCCTGGTGGGCATCGCGGTCGCGACCGCGATCACGCTCCTCGTCGTGCCCGGGCTCTACGTCCTGCTCGGCCGGATCGCGAAAGTCCCCGGGCGGCGGCAGAAGCGGGTGGCGGAGGAGCTTCAGCAGGTGGCGGGTTCGTGACATTGATGTCATCCCGGGCGCCGAACGGCGACCCGGGACCCATGAACACCGGTGCTCGCTGTAGCGTGCGCGATAGCGCGCGCGGCCACGAACGGCCTGCATCGGCGGCACGTGGACGGACGCGCTTCCGCGCGCCCTGAGGCTGGCCATGCGTGATCTGGGTCCCGGATCGGCTTCGCCGTCCGGGATGACATCCAACGCCCTCACCCCCGCGCGGCGGCTTCCTTCGCCAGCTGCCCGAGCCAGCGCTTCGCCTGACGCTTCACGTTGGCGGGCGCCGTGCCGCCGTAGCTGGTGCGGCTCTTGACCGACTTCTCGACGCCCAGCACGTCGAAGATCTCCTGCGTGATCCGCGGCTCGGCCTCCTGCATCTCCGCGAGCGTCAGCTTCTCCAGCCCCACGCCCCGCTTCGCCGCGGCACCGACGAGGCGGCCGGTGACGTGGTGCGCGTCGCGGAAGGGGAGGTTCAGCACCCGCACCAGCCAGTCGGCGAGGTCGGTCGCCGTGGAGAAGCCCGCGCCGGCCCACTTCTTCATGGCCTTGGTGTCGGGCTCGAGGTCGCGGACCATGCCGGTCATGGCGGCGATGCAGAGCGACAGGGTCTGGAGCGCGTCGAAGACGCCCTCCTTGTCCTCCTGCATGTCCTTCGAATAGGTCAGCGGCAGGCCCTTCATCACCACGAGGAGCCCCTGCAGCGCGCCGAGCACGCGCCCGGTCTTGCCGCGCACGAGCTCGGCGGCGTCGGGGTTACGCTTCTGCGGCATGATCGAGGAGCCGGTGGTGAAGGCGTCCGACAGCTTGATGAAGGCGAATTGGGGCGTCATCCACAAGGTGATCTCCTCGGCGAGCCGGGAGAGATGGACCGCGCAGATCGCCGCGGCCGAGAGCGTCTCCAGCGCGAAGTCGCGATCCGACACCGAATCGAGGGAGTTCGCCGTCGGCCGGTCGAAGCCCAGCGCCTTCGCCGTCATGGCGCGGTCGATGGGGAAGGAGGTGCCGGCGAGCGCGGCGGCGCCGAGCGGGCATTCGTTGAGGCGCGCGCGCGCATCCCGCAGCCGGCCGCGATCGCGCGCCAGCATCTCGACATAGGCCAGGCAATGGTGCCCGAACGTCACCGGCTGGGCGGATTGCAGATGGGTGAAGCCCGGCATCACCGCGCCCGCGAAGGCTTGAGCCTTCTCGGCCAGCGCCTGCTGCAGGCCGGCGAGCTGGAGGTCGAGCGCGTCCGCCGTGTCGCGCACCCACAGCCGCATGTCGGTGGCGACCTGGTCGTTGCGCGAGCGCGCGGTGTGGAGCCGCCCGGCCGTGGGGCCGACGATCTCGCGCAGCCGCGACTCGACGTTCATGTGAATGTCCTCGAGCGCCCGCGAGAACGTGAACGTCCCGGCCTCGATCTCGGCGAGAATCGACTTGAGCCCGTCGGAGATCGCGCCCACATCCTCCCTCGACAGGATGCCGGTCTCCGCGAGCATGGCCGCATGCGCGAGGGAGCCCCGGATGTCCTGGGCCGCGAGACGCTTGTCGAAGTCGATGGAGGCGTTGATCTCCTCCATGATCTCGGCCGGGCCGGTCTCGAACCGGCCGCCCCACATCCGATTGCTCACGCGTGACCTCTGAAGCTCGAGTATGCCGATGACCGACGAGACGACCTCCCGCCCCCCTCGTGGACCCCGCCGCGGCCTGATCCTGGGTGCGGGCGCGCTCGTCGTCGCGGCACTCGTAGCTTTCGCGCTCGCCTCCCGCAACAGCGAAGCCGTCGCCCAGGCCTGCATTCCGGCACAGGAGACCCTCGCGCGCGTCGCGCCGACGGCGACCGGCGAGGTCGCGGCGGTGTCGGTGCATTCCGCGCCCCGGCTCGCGCCCGAGATCGCCTTCACCGGCCCCGAGGGCGAGCCGCTGACGCTCGCGGACTTCGCGGGCAAGACGGTGCTCGTGAACCTGTGGGCCACCTGGTGCGCGCCCTGCCGCGAGGAGATGCCCGCCCTCGACGCGCTGCAGGAGGAACTCGGCGGGGAGGAGTTCGAGGTCGTCGCCATCAACGTCGACACCCGCAACGTCGACCGCCCCCGCGCCTGGCTCGAGGAGCACGGCATCGACGACCTCGCCTATTACGCCGAGAACGAGGGCACGCTGATGCAGACGCTCCAGCGCTCGGGCCACGTGGTCGGCCTGCCGACGACGATCCTCGTCGGGGAGGAGAATTGCGAGCTCGCGGTCCTCAAGGGCCCCGCCCACTGGTCGGGCGAGGACGCGCTGGCCATGATCCGCGCCGCGCTCGGCCGAGACGAAGGCTGACGCCTCTTCCTCCTTCCCTGTAGGGGAAGGAGGGAACTGCGTCCGCTCCACGCCGGTTGGTCGTCGTCGACCCTCCGCGGCCCCTTTGCCTCGCGCCCACGCTGACGTAGATTGCCGCCCCATGACGACCACCACCTTCCGCATCGCGCTCGCGCAGCTCAATCCCACCCTCGGCGACGTCGACGGCAACCTCGAGCTCGCCCGCAAGGCGCGTGCGGAGGCGGCGGCGCAGGGGGCGGATCTCGTCCTCTATACGGAGCTGTTCCTCGCCGGCTATCCGGCCGAGGACCTCGTGCTGAAGCCGGCCTTCCAGGACGCCTGCCGCGCCGCGCTCGAGCGCCTCGCCCGCGAGACCGCCGACGGCGGCCCGGCGGTGCTGATCGGCCTGCCCTTCGTGGAGAACGGCCGGCTGCACAATTCCTACGCCTGCCTCGACGGCGGGCGGATCACCGCCGTGCGGCACAAGGTGGACCTGCCCAATTACGGCCCCTTCGACGAGAAGCGCGTCTTCGAGCCGGGCCCCCTCCCCGGCCCGATCATGATCCGCGGCGTGCGCATCGGCGCGCCGGTCTGCGAGGACATCTGGGGCGAGGAGGTCGTCGAGTGCCTCGCCGAGACGGGCGCCGAGATCCTCGTCGTGCCCAACGGCTCGCCCTATTGGCGCGGCAAGACCGACGAGCGCTTCTCGGTGGCCGCCGCACGGGTGACCGAGAGCGGCCTGCCGATGATCTACGTGAACCAGGTCTGCGGCCAGGACGAGCTCGTCTTCGACGGCGCCTCCTTCGCGCTCCAGGCCGATTGCGCGCTCGCCTGCATGCTGCCGAGCTTCCAGGAATGCGTGGTGACGACCACCTGGGAGCGCGGCCCCGATGGCTGGCGCTGCGCGGAGGCGCCCAGGCACGTGGCGCCCGAGGGCGGCGAGGCGGATTACGCCGCCTGCGTCCTGGGGCTTCGCGACTATGTCGAGAAGAACCGCTTCCCCGGCGTGGTGCTCGGCCTCTCGGGCGGCATCGATTCGGCCCTGTGCGCCGCCATGGCGGTGGACGCGCTCGGCGCCGAGCGCGTGCATTGCGTGATGCTGCCCTATCGCTACACGGCCTCCACCTCGCTCGAGGACGCGGCCGCCTGCGCGAAGGCGCTCGGCGTGCGCTACGACATCCTTCCGATCGCGGACGCGGTGGAGGGCGCGGGCCGCGTCCTGGAGCCGCTGTTCGCAGGCACCGAGCCCGGCATCACGGAGGAGAACATCCAGAGCCGCACCCGCGGCACGCTCCTCATGGCGATCTCGAACAAGTTCGGCGCCATGGTCGTGACCACCGGCAACAAGTCCGAGATGTCGGTGGGCTATTCCACGCTCTACGGCGACATGAACGGCGGCTTCAACCCGGTGAAGGACCTCTATAAGACCGAGGTCTTCGCGCTGTCGCACCTGCGCAACCGCTGGAAGCCCGCCGTCGCGCTGGGGCCGGACGGCATCGTCATCCCCGAGCGCATCATCACGAAGCCGCCCACCGCCGAATTGCGTGAGAACCAGACCGACCAGGATTCGCTGCCGCCCTACGAGGCGCTCGACGACATCCTCTCCATGCTCGTGGAGGGCGAGACCCGCGTCTCCGACATCGTCGCCCGCGGCCACGATCCCGAGATCGTGCGCAAGGTCGAGCGCCTCCTCTACATCGCCGAATACAAGCGCCGCCAGGCCGCGCCGGGCGTCAAGGTCACCCGCCGCAGCTTCGGCCGCGACCGCCGCTACCCGATCGTGAACCGCTTCCGCGACACGGGCGGGACGGCGTTTCAGGGTGATGAGGGGCTCTACGCGGACGGCGCGGGGACCGGGGGGAGCCGGGTGGATCTGGATTTTTGACGGTGATGCTCAAACGGTCATGATTCGATGGAGACGAGTGCCGTCGCCGATCTTGCGCAGCGCGGCGGCGATCTGGTCGCCGAAGCGTTCCGCGTCGGCCATTAGGCGCACCGCTTCTTCCTTGTCCTCGAAGCGAGCGGCGACGTCCGCTTCCGATCCTGCAGAAATTTGCAAGAATTCGTCATAGATTGCGACGAGGGTCTGGAGCTCGTGCTCTGCTACCTTTGCTGCTGGGCGCGCTTGCAAGCGCTCGAGCCGCTCAGTCGGCGAGGTGCGCGTGATGTCGACTGCGATATCGAGCGTCACCGTACCCCGCTCTCGAAATTCGGTGAGCAGGCACAGAAGCGTCGAGTAGCACGTTAGCATGCGGCTATGTTTCAGCTTGAAGTTCTTCACCCGCCGCTTGGCACGCTTCGGACCAGAATAGTCGCGCGTACGCGCCTCGAAGTTCACGCAGAACGTCCGCCAGAGCCGCAGCACGTCGTTGACGAAGAATGCGGGCTCGAACTGGTCTGCGTGATCCTCGAAGTCTCGCCAGTAGGCGGCGAGTACGCCCCTCATCGCGGCGTCGTAGCTCTCCTCGCCGAGCAACGGCTTGCCTTCGAGAACGAGCAGCAACCGCGCCGTCAGCGTGTTGTCCGCATCGTCTTCCGGTTTTCCGAGAGACTCGACGAGCCCATGCACGGTGTGGCCGACGAGGTATCGACCGTCACCGTCGAAATCCGGAATTCCGAGAGCGCGTGTCGCTTCGATGAGGTTCGCCTTGACCAGGGTCTCGTCCAGCCGGGACAAGCGAGGTTCCTCGGCACTGTTCCCGTGAGACAGAATGAAGAGATCGAGATCGCTGTCGGGACCGGCTTCCATGCGTCCGTATGAGCCCGTCGCGTAGACGCATGCCGTTCCCGCGATGAGTTCAGACGCCCGCTCCAGCTTGTCACGCAGCTTCAGAAACTGCGCGGCGGAGAACTCACGGCGCTGATGCAACTTCATGGCGGCGAACGTCCCACTCCATCACGTTCGCAAATATCTCCGCCTGCTCGGCTGCATCGTCAAGCGCGTTGTGCGTGTGGGCACGATCCGGCAGCAGCGCACGGGGCATCCGCGATCGGCCGGCACCGGAGATCGGAATGCCCGCTTTCACGGCGTAGGCGGTCTTGATGTCGAGGCAGCGCGAGTGGCCGAAGGGCGAGCCGGTGAGGGAATAGCGGACGAAGTACCAGTAGAGCCAGGTCCAGTCGAAGCTCAGCGGAAAGGCGACGACCACCGGGCTGCCTGTTCCCGCCACCTCGCGCACGAAGCGGGCGGCATCCGTCATGGCGCGCTCGGGGCTCGTGCCTTCGCGAACGAGCTGGTCCCGATCGAGCCCGTTCACGGCGAGCGCCTCCGCCTCGAACTGGTCCGAGATCGGCGCGAGCTCGGCATAGAAGGCGCGCTCGTATCGCGCCGGCCGCTCGAAATGCCGGCCGTCGAATCGCCCGGCATAGACGAGCGCGAAGGAGAGCATCGAGAACGGCCCGGGAATCGGGCCGTCGGTCTCCACGTCGGCCGAGAAATAGACGTCCAAGGCGTTCTCCGAAGGTGGCCGTTCGTATGCACCGAGGCAGCATGCCGCTGCACGATCCCGGCATGAAGCCATGAGCTGGTCACAGGGCGTGATGCCCCGTCACACTACAGGATCGCACCGTCCCCACCAACCATCGCCGCGCGCCCTTTGCCCGCCATCCTCCCCGGCCTATGGTCGCGCATCGCGCCGCGACCCTGCGGCCAGCGGAGGCCGCCTTGATCGAGTTCATGCGTCAGCTCTTCTCCGTCGAGAGCCTCGCACCGCACGGGATGTGCCTGACCTGGCGCCCGGAGCTGATCTGGACGCACGTCGTCTCGGACGCGCTCATCGGCGTCGCCTACCTTTCGATCCCGCTCGCGCTCGCCGCCTTCGTGGTCAAGCGCAAGGATCTGCGATTCGGCTGGATGTTCTGGTGCTTCGCCACCTTCATCACCGCCTGCGGGGTGACGCATCTCTTCGGCATCAGGACGCTGTGGGTACCGGATTACGGGACGGAGGCGGTGCTCAAGGTCTTCACCGCAGCGATCTCGCTCGCAACCGCCGCCGCCCTGTGGCCGCTCCTGCCGGTGGCTCTCGCCGTGCCCTCGCCGAGCCAGCTGGAAGCCGCGAACGCGAGCCTGCGCGCGCGCATCCTCGAGCGCGACGCCGCGCTCGACGCGCTCCGGCGTGAGATCGCCGAGCGCGAGAAGGCGGAAGAGACGCTGCGCCAGGTGCAGAAGATGGAGGCCATCGGCCAGCTCACCGGCGGCGTGGCGCACGATTTCAACAACCTGCTCTCGGCCACGCTGTCGAGCCTCCAGCTCCTCGCCAAGCGCCTGCCGGAGGGGGATGCGAAGGCGCGGCGCTATCTCGACAACGCCGTTGCCGCCTCCGAGCGCGGCGCGGCGCTCACCCACCGCCTCCTCGCCTTCGCGCGTCGCCAGACGCTGGCGCCGGCGACGATCGACGTGCCCGGGCTCGTGGGCGGCATGATGGACCTCCTGCAGCGCTCGCTCGGCCCCATGATCGACGTCGAGACCCGCTTCCCCGAGAGGCTCGCCCCCGTGGAGGTCGACGCCAACCAGCTCGAGCTCGCGCTGCTCAACCTCGCCGTGAATGCCCGCGACGCCATGCCGGAGGGCGGGCGGCTCGTGATCTCGGCGCGCGAAGAGACGCTCGGTGCTGGCGATCCAGACGGGCTCGCGCCGGGTCGCTACGTGCGCATATCCGTGCGCGACACCGGCGTCGGCATGGATACGCAGACGCTCGCGCGCGCGGCCGAGCCGTTCTACACGACGAAGGAGATCGGCAAGGGCACCGGGCTCGGCCTGTCCATGGTCCACGGCCTCGCCGCCCAATCCGGCGGTGCCCTGCGGCTCGCGAGCGAGCCGGGCTTCGGCACCGAGGCCGTGATCCTGCTGCCGGCGGCGAGCGCCGCCGCGCCCGCGGCGTCCCCCGATCCGGAGCCCGCCGCCGAGGACCTGCCGGCTCTGCGCGTGCTCCTCGTCGACGACGACCCGCTCGTCCTCGCCGGCACCCGCGATCTCCTCGTCGAGCTCGGTCATTCCGTCGTGGCGCTGCCGGCCGCGGCGGAGGCGCTGGCACGGCTCGAGAGCGAGCCCGACATCGACGTCGTGCTGACCGACCTCGCCATGCCCGGCATGACCGGCGTCGCTCTCGCGCAGGCCCTGCGCGAGCGCCGGCCGGAACTGCCGGTCCTCCTCCTCACCGGCTTCGGGGACGCGGCGGGCGACTGGCCCCGCCTCGCCAAGCCGCTGCGGGAGGAGGATCTCGCGCGCGCCCTCGCCCCGGTGGCCCGCTCGGTCGCGGCACGCCGCGCCGAGCACGCGTGACCCGAACGGGCGTCGGCGGGGGCTTGCGTCGCTGCGCGTTTTGGGTCATATGCCGGGTCCGGCCCGCGCTTCGGCGCGCGGCATCGGCCATGCAGCTGTAGCTCAGTTGGTTAGAGCGTCGGATTGTGGCTCCGAAGGTCGGCGGTTCGAGTCCGCCCAGCTGTACCATCGCCACGAAAATCGCATCTCTTTCAATCACTTGCCGCCCGTCCAAAGCCGCATTGGCTCCCCGCCACGCGCGCGCCGCTTCCGCTCGCCTCGCGCGCCTCTATGATCGCGCGAACGAAAGCGGGAGGATGCCATGGCACGCACGTACAGGATCGCGGTGATCCCCGGCGACGGGATCGGCAAGGAGGTGGTGCCAGAAGGCGTGCGCGTGCTCGAGGAAGCCGCCAAGCGCCACGGCTTCACGCTCGAGCAGGACTGGTTCGACTTCGCCTCCTGCGACTATTTCGCCAAGCACGGGCGCATGATGCCCGAAGACTGGAAGGCGCGGATCGGCGGGCACGACGCCATCTTCTTCGGCGCCGTGGGCTGGCCCGACACGGTTCCGGACCATGTCTCCCTGTGGGGCTCGCTGCTGCTGTTTCGCCGCGAGTTCGACCAGTACGTCAACCTGCGCCCCGTCAAGCTGATGCCGGGCGTCCCCTCCCCGCTCGCGGGCCGCGCGCCCGGCGACATCGACTTCTTCGTCGTGCGCGAGAACACCGAGGGCGAATATTCCTCGGTCGGCGGGCGCATGTTCGCCGGCACCGATCGCGAAGTGGTGATCCAGGAGACGGTTATGACGCGCGTCGGCGTCGACCGGGTGCTGCGCTACGCCTTCGAGCTCGCCCAGCGCCGCCCGCGCAAGAAGCTCACCTCCGCCACGAAGTCGAACGGCATCTCGATCACCATGCCCTATTGGGACGAGCGGGTCGCGGAGATGGCGAAGGACTATCCGGAGATCGCGGTCGACAAGTTCCACATCGACATCCTCACCGCGCATTTCGTGCTGCATCCGGACTGGTTCGACGTCGTCGTCGCCTCGAACCTGTTCGGCGACATCCTCTCCGACCTCGGCCCCGCCTGCACCGGCACGATCGGCATCGCGCCGTCGGGCAACATCAACCCGGAGGGCGACCATCCCTCGCTGTTCGAGCCCGTCCACGGCTCGGCGCCGGACATCGCGGGCCAAGGCATCGCCAACCCGATCGGGCAGATCTGGTCGGGCGCCATGATGCTCGACCATCTCGGCGAGCGCGACGCCGCGGCCGAGATCGTCGCGGCGATCGAGCGCACGCTGGCCGAACGTACGCTGCGCACCCGCGATCTCGGCGGCAATGCCGGCACGCAGGAATGCGGCAAGGCGGTCGCCGAAGGGCTCTGACAAACGCCCGCGACTCGCGCGAGCCGCCGTTACGCGGCTCGCTCCGGCACATTTGCGGAATTTTACGGTTGCGTCTGCCCCGTCGTTAATAACCTCCGCTTAATGCGCCTTCATGCACCGTCCCGCTCGATTGCAATCCCCTCGCGGTCCAACTCTCGAATGACCGCATCCCAGTCGAGCGAGGTCGGGAACACATGGGCAAGCTCATCGATCGGTGGAGCATCGCGACGAAGATCTACAGCCTCGTCGGGCTCTTCGCCGCCGTCGTCGTCGCGGTCGCCCTGGCGAGCGCCTTCGTCATGACCACCTACCGCGACCAGGTCGCGCTGGCGCAGAACGCCGCCGAGCGCGCTATCCTGTCGGAGCGCGCCAACGCGCTCATCAACGGCGCCGTCAACGAGACCCGCGGCATCTACATGGCGGAGAGCGACCGCGAGGTGGAGGCCTATGCGACCTCGCTCATCGCCGTGCTCGATCGCATGGAGGCGATGCTCGACGCCTGGCAGCCGCTGGTGTCGCAGGACCGCATGCATCTCTTCCTCGGCTTCCGCGAGGACGTCGCCGCCTTCTCCGACGTCCGCCGCGAGATCGTGCGCCTCGCCCGCACGCAGGGCGTCGAGGCCGCGCGCGCCTACGGCGACAACGCCACGAACCGCGAGGCGCAGGACGCGCTCAACGAGATCATGGACAGCACGGCGCAGGTGCAGGTGGCCAATCTCGAGCGCTTCGTCGCCGAGCTCGAGGCGCTCTTCGGCCGCAGCCTCTCGACGATCGCGGCCCTGGGCGGGATCGGGCTCCTGGTCGGCGTCGGCTTCGCCGCCTACGTGGCGCGCCGTCAGCTGACGCAGCCCATCCGTGCCATCTCGGGTGCGATGGTCGCTCTGGCTCAGGGCAAGCTGGAGACCGACGTACCCTACACCACGCGAGTGGACGAGATCGGCGGCATGGCTCGCGCCGTCGAGATCTTCAAGCGCAACGCCGTGGAGCGCGAGGAGCTGACCCGCGCACGCGCCGCCGACGCCTCCAGCCAGGAGCAGCGCACGGCGCGCGTCTCCGAGCTGATCGTCGATTTCGAGGGGCGCATCGCGAGCCTCGTCCAGACCTTCGGCGCCTCCGCCGCCGAGATGGAGAAGACCGCCGTGGCCATGCGCGCCACGGCCGAGCAGGGCCGCGACCGCTCGGAGAACGGCGCCGTGACCGCGCAGCAGACGTCCTCGGCCATGCGCAGCGTCGCGGTCGCCGCCGAGGAGCTCGCCGCCTCCGCCCGCGAGATCAGCACCCAGGTCTCGCAGGCCACCAAGATCGCCTCCCAGGCCGTGGAGGACGCGCGCTCGACGGATACGACCATGCGCGACCTCTCGTCGAACGCCCAGCGCATCGGCGAGGTCGTGGCGCTGATCTCCGAGATCGCCTCGCAGACGAATCTGCTCGCGCTCAACGCCACCATCGAGGCGGCGCGGGCCGGAGAGGCCGGAAAGGGCTTCGCGGTGGTCGCAGCCGAGGTCAAGACGCTCGCCGACCAGACCGCGAAGGCGACCGACGAGATCTCGGCCCAGGTGGGCCGCATCCAGGCCGCCTCCGGCGGCGCGGTCCAGGCGATCGAATCGATCGGCGCCACGATCCAGCGCATGCACGAGATCTCGGGCGCCATCGCCGCCGCGGCGGAGGAGCAGCAAGCGGCGACGCAGGAGATCGCCTCCACCGTCTCCGATGCCGCCAACGGCACGGACACGGTCAACGCCTTCGTCGGCGAGTTCCGCCAGTCGGCGGCGCAGACCGGCACGGCCGCCGACCAGGTGCTCGAAGCCGCCCGCCGCCTCGCCGGCTCGGCCTCCGACGTCACCCGCCAGGTCGAGACCTTTACGAAGGGCATCCGCGCCGCGTGAGGCGCGCGATCGATCCACGGCCGCAGCTCGAGGCCGTGGATCGCAGATCTATTGCCCTGCGGGCGTGGCGAGGGGATCGTTGTCGAGCGTGATCGCTTTCCCGTGCGGCGTCGCCGCCGCCGCGCGCTCCCAGGAGGCGGCGCGGGCGGCGAGAAGGTCGGGCGCGGCGAGACCCTTCTCGGCGATGAGCGTCTCCAAGGCGGCGACCCAGGCGGTCCAATAGCCGCCGGCGCCGTCGTCGGCTCCGGGCACCGTCCGCAGCGCCCGCGAGAGAGCCTCGGCCCACTCCTTCCAGGTGAAGGCGCCGCGCGCATTGAGCGCGACCGCGAGGGCGAAGGCGCTCGCCTGCCAAGGTTCTTCGAAGGGGCGCTCCTCGATGGGGCGCTCCGCTCCCGCCTCAGGCGCCATGGAGGTACCTCTCCCAGGCATCGATGGAGACGCTCAGCGTCGGGTCCGCGCCCTCGCCCCAGAGCTCGCTCCCGGTGAAGCGCACCGTGTAGAGATGCTGCGGCGCCTCGCCGCCGCCATGAGCGTTGGTGTCGGGGAAGACGTGGGCGCCGTGGGCGATCTCGATCGTGCCCGTCTTGCCGCGGGCGTAGCGCGGGAGCCGCGTGTGGCCGGCGGGGTTCGTCACGATCGTGCGCACGCGATCGCCGACGGCGAAGCGCGGCGGCGCGCTCGTCTCGCGCTCGGTCGGGCCGCCCCGGGCGAGGGCCGCGGGCACCGCCTCTGCGGACAGCATCCGCGACAGCCGCGCGCCCGGGCGCAGCGAACGCCCGGCGGCGAGCTCGTCCGCACCCACCAGCCCGGCGGCGAGCACGAGGCGCTCCAGACCCTTCGTCCAGATCTCGTAATAGCTGGAGGCGAGGTATTCCGCCGGCGGCAGGCTCTCGCGGGCGTGGCGCGAGGCGTCGAGCGTCCACGAGCCCGTGGCGCCCATGGCCAGCGTGACGCCGAAGGCACGCCGCTCCCAGGGCGCGTGGAAATTCGGCTCGGTCTCCGGCTCCGGGACGACGGGGCCGAAGCCGTGCATGCCGCCGAGGTCCTGCGCGCCGTTCATGGCGCCGCCTCCTCGGGCGATCGTGCCAGCCCCGCGCCGATCATCGAATCGCGCGTGACGAGGTCGGCGAGCCGCGCCTCGTCCCAGCCCTCCGTGCCCTCGGGGCGCATGGGCACCACGAGGTAGCGGATCTCGGCGGTGGAATCCCACACGCGGATCGCGGTCGTCTCGGGCAGCGAGACGCCGAAATCCGTGAGCACCGCGCGCGGCTCCATCACCGCGCGGGAGCGGTAGGGCGCGGACTTGTACCAGGTCGGCGGCAGGCCGAGCACGGGCCATGGGTAGCAGGAGCACAGCGTGCAGACGACGAGGTGATGCTCTTCCGGCGTATTGAACACCGCCACCATGTGCTCGCCCTGGCGGCCGACGAAGCCCATGGAGGCGATGGCGGCGGTGGCGTCCGTCTCCAGCGCGGCGCGGAAGGCGGGATCGTTCCAGGCGCGGGCGACGACGCGCGCGCCGTTGCGCGGCCCGACCTTGGTCTCGTAGGTGTCGATGAGCGCATCGATCGCCGCCGGCTCGACGTAGCCCTTCTCGACGAGGATCGATTCGAGCGCCTTCACCCGCGCCTCGATGGGCGTCAGGTGGCTGTGGCCGGCATGATCGTGATCATGATCGTGGTGTTCGTGCTGGTGCGCCATGGCGCGAGACTAGGCGAGCGCGCCGACGCTGTCACGCGGGCGCGCGTCAGCTCGCCACCGCGCGCGGGCGCACGACCTCCGCCGGCGGGCGGGCGAGGCAGACGCGATTGCGGCCCGAGCGCTTGGCGGCGTAGAGCGCCGCGTCGGCGGCGCGCATGACGTCGTCCTCCTCTGCGCCGATCTCCGCCTCGGCGACGCCGAAGCTCGCCGACACGCCGATGCGTTCGCCGGCGACCTCGAAGATCTCGGAGGCGAGCCGCTCACGGATGCGCTCGGCGAGCGCCATGGCGCCCTCCTTGCGGGTGGAGGGCAGGAGGAGCACGAATTCCTCGCCGCCGATGCGCCCGATGACGTCCGCATCAGCCCGCACCGCCGCGCGCAGGAGCTCCGCCACGGCGGTGAGCACGCGGTCGCCAGCGGCGTGGCCGTGCACGTCGTTGATGCGCTTGAAATGGTCGATGTCGACGGCGATCAGCGAGAACGGGCGCTGGTAGCGACCCGCGAGCGCGATCTCGCGGCGCATGGCGGCGTCGAAGCCGCGGCGGTTGAGGGTCTGCGTCAGCTCGTCGGTATGCGAGAGCCGTCGCAGCTCCTCCTCCAGCGCGAGGCGCTGCTCGATCTCGGCGGCGAGCTCCTCGCGGGAGCATTCAGCCTCGATCAGCGCGTACTTGAGATCCGTGACGTCGCAGAACGAGATCACGAACCCGTCCTCCAGCGGCACGATGGTGACGCGCAGCCAGGTGTCGAGGCGCCGGTGCGAGATGTTGATCTCGAAGCGCTCGGTCACGCGCTCCTCGACGACCCGCACGCAGCGATCCCACACGCGCCGCGCCACGAGGCCGGGAAAGAGGGCCTTGAAGGAGCCGTGGACGAGCCGCCAGACGGGGTGGCCGGAATATTCGGACGCCTGCTGGTTCGCCGTGACGATCACCGCGTCGACGACGCGCCCCTGCGGGTCGCGCACGGCGCGAACGCTCATGATGCCGTCCTGCGAGGCCTCCAGGACGGCGGTGAGGAGGTCCTCGCGCGAGCGCCGCGCGGTGACGAAGGTGGCGATGCGGTCGCTCCCGCAGGGCGCCTTGCAGGGGAGGATGAGCTTCTCCCAGGTGCGCACGCGGCGCACGGCGACCGATTCGAGGACGGCGAGGAGCGGCGTGCGCTCGCGCCGCACCCGGTTGAGGAGCTCGAGATACGCGCGGGCGGCGGGCTCGGACATCTCGGAGACGAGGCGTCCCGCCATGTCGATGCCGTAGGTCGCCGTCACAGCCGGGCCGTAGCGCAGGTAGAACCAGTCGTCCTCGCCCCAGGGCTCCAGCAGCTCGACGCTCGCGGCGATGGTCTCGTCGAGACGCTCGAAGAGCGCCTCGACGGGCGCGCGCCCGTCGGCCTCCGCGAGCGCCGCGTGGACGTCGAGGATCTCGCCGGCCTCGGGGGCGGCGGCGTGGTCGCGAATGTCGCTCGTGTGGACGGTGGAATTCATCGAACGAAATCAGCCCTCGTTGACGCGGGGAACCCTAGGCCCGCGCCCCATGCGGGGCCGTGAAGTCGATCCGTCGAATTGTTCCGGTTTCGCGGGTTTTTCCCGTCCGGCGGCTTCCCATCGTGTACGAAATGACGGGCATGGGCCTTGCGAAGCGCGGGGCACGGCGTGATGCACCGCGAAATCGTGCCGTTATGGGACGGATGAATGAGAACGCGCGTTAATCCTCTTGCACGCCTCGCCTGCTTCGGGGCGGCTCTCGTCGTGGGTGGCGAATCAGCCCGCGCGGACCAGGTCGCCACCGACGAGCGTGCCTGCGGCGGCGATGCGTGGAGCTACGCCATCGTCGTGCCGCGCTCGGCGCCGGACGGGCGCTACGCGGTGGGGCCCCAGACCTTCTGCGCCGAGGTGGCGCGCGAGAGCCCCTCCCCGCTCGGGCCGATCGGCATCGTCATCGACCCGTTCGCCGCGGGCGGCGCGCCCGAGCCGCCCGAATTCGTTCCGCCCCCGCGGCGCCGCTGACGGGCACGACGCCCGCCGCGGCGGCGCGACCCCTCGCCGATCAGTCGGCGAGGATGCGCGGCCAGTTCGCGTCCGCGCGGGCGATGAAGCCGGAAACGTCGCCCTCCCAGGTGCGCTGCACGTTGCCGTCGTAGTTCACGTAGAGCTTGCCGTCGACGATGCGCCAGAAGTTCGGGTCGCCCGGCGCGCGATAGCCCTCGGCGGCGGCCCAGGCACAATAGCCGCCGTACTGGGGCGCGTAGGCCTCCGGGTCGGCCTCGAAGGCGGCGAGGTTGTCGGCGCTCGCGAAGCGCCAGGTCGCGCCGTTCCATTCGGTCTCGTGCGCGCGGGTGCCCTCCACGGGGCGCCCCTCGCGGAAATACGCGACCGGGTCGTAGCCGCCGAGCGCGAGGCTCGAGAAGCGCCCGGTATAGACCGGGTCGGCATCGGCACGCGCCGGGCCGGTGCGCAGGAGGGCTGCGGCGCCCAATGCGAGGGGCAAGGCGAAGAGGGTGCGGCGGGTGAGGTCGGTCATGATCGTCTCTCCTCGATGTCGGAGCGATGGTCGTCAGGTCCAGCGCTGCAGGAAGCGCACGACCTTGCGCGTGCGCTCCGAGAACAGGCTCGGGGTGAAGTGCGCGCCGGCGGCGCGCTTGGAGACTTCCGACAGGGTCGGATAGGGCGCGATCGCGCTCGCGACCGCGGCGATCTTCAGCTTCTGCGTGACGGCAAGCACCCAGGGCAGGATCAACTCGCCCGCATGCGCACCCACGATCGTCGCGCCGAGCACCCGCCCGCCCTTGCCGACGACGACCTTGGCGAAGCCCTCCGTCTCGCGCTCGGCGCGGGCGCGGTCGTTCTCGGCGAAGGTGAAGCGCGCGACCGTGTGCGGCACGCCGCTTTTCTCGGCCTCCGCCGCCGTGAGCCCGACATGGGCGAGCTCGGGATCGGCATAGGTGACCCATGGCACGGCGGAATGGTCCGCCTTCGCCGGCAAATGGAAGAGCGCCTGGCGCACGACGATGCCCGCGTGATAGCCGGCGACGTGCGTGAATTGCGGGCCGCCGGCCACGTCGCCGATGGCGAAGACGCGCTTGTTCGTGGTGCGCAGGCGATCATCGACCGTGACGCCGCGGGGCGTGTAGGCGATGCCGGCGGCGTCCAGATCGAGCCCGGCGACGTTGGCGCGTCGCCCCGCGGCGACGAGGAGGTGCGAGCCCTCGATGCGCGTCGTCTCGCCGCCTTCCAGAATCGTCACCGCGACGCCGTTGCCGGCGCGCTCGACCCGCTCGATCTTCACGTATTCGCGGATGTCGACGCCCTCGGCCCCGAGGCGGTCGCGCACGATCGCCGCCGCCTCGGCGTCGTCGCGCACGAGGACGCGGCCCGCGTCGAGCACGGTCACGGCGGAGCCGAGCCGGCGGTGGGCCTGCGCCATCTCGAGCCCGATCGGCCCGCCGCCGACGACGATCAGCCGATCGATCCGCTCGGCGTTGTCGAACAGGGTCTCGTTGGTGAAGTACGGCGTCTCGGAGAGGCCGGGGATCGGCGGCACGGCGGGCGAGGAGCCCGTCGCGACGACGAAGCGGCGCGCCACGATCCGCCGCCCGCCGGCCTCCACCGTGCGCGCGTCGAGGAAGCGCGCGGGCGCCTCGATGACGGTGACGCCGAGCCCGCGGAAGCGCTCGGGGCTGTCGTGGGGCGCGATGCCGGCGATGACGCCCTGGACGTGATCGCGCACCTTCAGGAAGTCGATCGCCGGCTCGTGGCCGTTGACGCCGAAGCGTCCGGAGGTGCGCACCGCCTGCGCGGCGTGCGCCGCGGCCAGCAGCGCCTTCGACGGCACGCAGCCGTAGTTCAGGCAATCCCCGCCCATCTTGTGCTTCTCGACGAGCACGACGCGCGCGCCCATCTGCGCCGCGCCGGCCGCGACCGACAGGCCGCCCGAGCCGCCGCCGATGACGCAGATGTCCGCGTGCAGGATGTCGGAGGTCGCTGCGCTCATGATCCGTCTCCGCTCGTCGTCGCCGCGGATGGTGCGGCCCTCGTCGAGCGGAGAATGACGCAATCGGCCGCGCGCGCCAGAAAACCCTCGTTCACGCGCGGTGCCTTTTTCGTGATGCGTCCGCGAGGACGGATCACATCGTGTCGAGATCGTCCGAATTCGCGATCTTCACGTCGAGAAGCGCCGGTCCGTCGCGAAACGACAGCACCTCCTCGAGCGAAGACGCCATTTCGTCCAGCGTCTGCGCCCGCCGGCCCATGCAGCCGAGGCCCTCGGCGGCGCGGTCGAACCGTGTCTCGGCGAGCTCGGCCGGCACGCCCTCGCCCGTGGCATCGGCCGCGCCTTGCGCCGCGCTCGTGTCGGCGACGACGAGGTTGATCGGCACGCCCAGGCGCCGCGCGCTCTCGAGAATGCCGATGGCACGCGTCGCGCCTCGTTCGCCGGCGAGAGCCACGACGACCCGGCCGGGCACCGCCAGCGCTGCGCCGAGCGCCGCCGGGAAGGCGGCGCCCTCGGCGGCGGGTCCGCGCGCGACGAGGAGGCCGCGCCCGCAGCGCTTGACCGTGAAGCCGCGATGCGCCGCTTCCGCCACCGCGCCGGGCTCGACCAGGAGGAGCCCGTCGGCGGGCATGTAGGCGTCGAGAAGCGCGACGAGCCGCGCCAGCGACGGCGCCTCCGGCGTGCTCGCGAGCCGCGCGGCATGCGCCTCGCGCTCCTCGGCGCGCGCGGCGGCGAGCGATGCCGCCCAAGCGGCGCGCGCCTCGGGCACACCCGCCTCGCGCTTGTCGAGCACGTGCGCCAGCGCCTCGATCCCGGCGCGGGGATCGCCCCAGAGCGGCACGTCCACCGCCCGCACCCGCCCGATGGCTTCGGCCTGCGCCTCGAGCGCGATCACGCGCGCGGGAAAGCCGACGAGCTCGGGATGGCGCGCGGCGAGCTCGTCGAGGGCGCCGCCGATCGCGATCACGAGATCGGCCTCGGCGAGGGCCTTCGCCGCGACGCCCCCCGGCCGCACGAGACCGGCCGCGATCTCGCCCGTGCAGGCGACGGCGCCGATCCCGCCGGGCGTGTGCGCGACGGGCAGCGATTGCGCCTCCGCCAGCTCCTGGAGCGCCTTCGCGGCACGCGAGACGTGGACGTCCGGTCCCGCCAGGACGAGAGGGCGCTCGGCGCCCGCCAGCCGCTCCGCCGCCTCGTTCAGCGCCTCGAGATCGGGGCGCGCGCGCAGCGCCGAGGCGGCCTCGAAGCGCCCGTGCTCGACGAGATCGTCGGTGGCGACGTCCGCCTCCTGCGCGCGGACGGCCTCGGGCACCACGAGGGCGACGGGCCCGGGCCGTCCGGTCGTCGCCGCGATGAAGGCGCGACGCACGAGGCCCGGCACGTCGGCCGCGCGCGCGACGCGGATCGTCTCCTTGCAGCTCCCCGCGAGAATCGTCGCGTCGAGCGCGTCCGGCTCCGGCAGGATCGCCAGCACCGGCGAGCCGGCCTCGCGGGCCGCGAGGAGGCCCGCCGACGCCTCGGCGACGAGCGCGGAGCGTGCGAGCGAGACGAGCCCGACACGGCCGGAGGCCTGCGCATAGGCATCCGCCGCGAAGGCGGCCGCGCGGGCGTCGACGATGGGCGCGTGCGCGAGGCCGAGCTCGACGAGCGCGCCGTCGAGCGGAGCGCTGGAGAGCCCGCCCGACAGGAAGATCGGTCCCGCCCCGTGCGCCTGCAGCATGCGCGCCAGCGCCTCGGCCCCGCTCAGGCGCTCCATGGCGCGCTCGTCCTGCATCGTCCCGTGCCCTCGGTCATTGTCGAGGTCGACAGGTTTGGACCGGGAGGGGACCGGGTTCAAGGGGGGATCTCCCGGGCATGCCGGCCTCTTCCCTCGCCCGCGCCCCTCTGCTAGGTCCGCCCATCCTTCCAGACCGGACCTCGTCCACCATGCGCCCTCCCCCGCCTCGCCGCATCCTCTGCCTCGGCGGCGCGGCCGTGGATCGCACGTACGTGGTCCGCGATGCGGTGCGGCTCGGCACCTCGAACCCGGCCGGCGCGGGCGTCTCGCACGGCGGCGTCGCGCGCAACGTCGCGGAGAATCTGGCGCGCCTCGGCTCGCGCGTCGCCCTCGCCAGCGTCGTCGGCGACGACGCGCCGGGCGGGGAGATCGCGGAGGCGCTGGCGCGGCTCGGCGTCGACCTCTCGGGCATCGAGCGCATCGCGGGCGCGCGCACGGCGGAATACGTGGCCGTCCTGGCGCCCGACGGCGCGCTTCATGTCGGGCTCGCCGCCATGGACGTCCTCGCCGGGCTCGATGCCGGCTTCGTCGCCCGCGCGGCCTGCGACGACGCGGGCCTCGTCTTCGCCGACGCGAATTGCGGCGCGGACGCCCTCGGAGCGCTCCTCGCGCGCGCGCGGAGCGCGCCCTGGCGCCTCGCGATCGACGCCGTCTCCGTCGCCAAGTCCGCGCGCCTGCCGCGCGATCTGCGCGGCATCGACGTCCTGTTCTGCGCCCGCGACGAGGCGCAGGCGCTCGTCGGCGATAGCGGCCCGCCGGAAGATCTCGCCCACGCCCTCGTGGCGCGCGGCGCGGCGGCGGCGATCGTCACGCTGGGCGCCGACGGGCTCGTCCAGGCCGATGCGCAGGGCGCGATCCGGTGGCCTGCGCCGGCGGCTCGCGTCGTCGACGTCACCGGCGCCGGCGACGCGCTCATCGCCGGAACCTTGCATCGCCTCGCCTCGGGCGCGACGCTGACGGACGCGCTCGCGGCCGGCCAGGCGCTCGCCCGCCTCACCATCGCCCGCCCCGGCGCCGTGCGCGCCGACCTCTCGCCCGCCCTCCTCGCGGAGGCTTTGGCCGACGGAGCCCCGACATGACCGCTCGCCACCACGCCACCAATCTCCCGGCCTGCCTCGACGTCGCGCCCGAGGTCGAAGAGGCGCTCGCTGCCGGGCGGCCGGTGGTCGCGCTCGAATCGACCATCATCACCCACGGCATGCCCTGGCCGGCGAACCTCGAGACCGCGCGCGCGGTAGAGGACGTCGTGCGCACGGGCGGCGCGGTGCCCGCCACCATCGCCGTGATCGCGGGGCGCGTGCGCGTCGGCCTCGACGGCGCGACGCTCGAGGCGCTCGCTCGGAAAGCCGACGTGATGAAGCTCTCGCGGGCCGATCTCCCCTTCGCCGTCGCCACCGGGCGCGACGGCGCGACGACAGTGGCCGCGACCATGATCTGCGCCGCCCTCGCGGGCATCCGCGTCTTCGCCACCGGCGGCATCGGGGGCGTGCATCGCGGCGTCGAGGAGACGATGGACGTCTCGGCGGATCTGGAGGAGCTCGCGCGCACGCCGGTCTGCGTCGTCTGCGCCGGCGCCAAGGCGATCCTCGACCTGCCGCGTACGCTGGAAGCGCTGGAGACCCGCGGCGTGCCGGTGATCGGCTACCGCACCGACGATCTGCCCGCCTTCTGGAGCCGCTCGTCGGGCCTGCCGGCGCCGCTGCGCCTCGACGAGGCGGGCGCCATCGCGGCCATGATCGAGGCCAAGCGCGATCTCGGCCTCGAAGGCGGCGTGCTCGTCACCAACCCGGTGCCGGAGGAGGCGGAGATCCCGCGTGCGGAGATCGACGCGCACATCGCCACCGCGCTGGCGGAGGCGAAGGCGCAGCGCATCGCGGCCAAGGCGGTGACGCCCTTCCTGCTCGGGCGCCTCGTCGAGCTGACCGGCGGGCGCAGCCTCGCGACGAACGTCGCGCTGGTGAAGAGCAACGCGGCGCTCGCGGCTGGGATCGCGAGCGCGCTCTCGACCGGCGGCTGAGGGCGGGGCGCCTCAGCCCTCTCCGCGCGAGACGCTCGCCTGCTCGAACGTCGCCATGTCGGTGTGGCAGGCGCAGGCCGCCTTGATCACGCCGATGGCCATCGCCGCGCCGGAGCCTTCGCCCAGGCGCATGTTGAGCGCCAGCAGCGGCGTCTTGCCCATGCGCTCGAGCGCCTCGCGATGGGCGCCCTCCGCGGAGAGGTGACCGGCCACGCAATGGTCGAGCGCGCGCGGATCGAGAGCGTGCAGCACCGCCGCGGCGGCGGAGGCGACGTAGCCGTCGATGACGACGGGCACCCGCTCGGCGCGCGCCGCCAGGATGGCGCCGGCCATGGCGCAGATCTCGCGCCCGCCGAGGCGCCGCAGCACCTCCAGCGGATCGGACAGCGCTTCCCCGTGCAGCGCCAGGGCCTCCTCGATGACGCGCACCTTGCGCGCGAGGCCCTCGTCGTCGACGCCCGAGCCGCGGCCCACCCAGCGCGCCGGCTCGCCGCCGTAGAGCGCGCTGTAGATCGCGGCCGCGGAAGTGGTGTTGCCGATGCCCATCTCGCCGATGCCGAGCAGGTCCGTACCGCCGGCGATCGCCTCCATGCCGAAGGCCATGGTGGCGACGGCGTCCTTCTCGCTCATGGCGGGCTCGGCGCTGAAATCCTTGGTGGGAATGTCGAGGGCGAGGTCGAAGACCTTGAAGCCGATGCCGTAGGCGGCGCAGATCTGGTTGATGGCAGCGCCGCCCGCGGCGAAGTTCTCGAGCATCTGCCGGTTCACGACGTCCGGAAAGGCCGAGACGCCGCGCGCCGTGACGCCGTGGGCGCCGGCGAAGACCGCGACGAGGGGGCGCGCCACGCTGGGCTTGGGCTTCGCCTGCCAGGCGCCGAGCCACTCCGCCAGCCATTCGAGGCGCCCGAGCGAGCCCGCGGGCTTCGTCAGCTCCGCGTCGCGGGCGCGAACGGCGGCGACCGCCGCCTCGTCGGGCCCGGGCATCGCGGAGAGCAGCGCGCGAATGTCGTCGAAGGGCGAGCCGGAGGTCGGAGCGGGCGTGTCGGTCATCGAGCGTCTCCAGCAGGTGATCGAGGCGCGAAAGGCGGGGACGACCGCACGCGCCGGGTGAATCGGATCGTGCGCCGTCCTATAAAGGAGGCGCCCGGGCGGGTGAAGCCGCCCGTTCCGGAAGATTGCGTCTCCCATCGCCATGCACGCACCACGTGACGACCAGAGCGCCCCCGAGGAGGGGCCGATCAAAGGCGCGATCACCGACGTCGCGCGGGCGCTGCGCTTCTATTCGCGGCTGCCCGTGCCGGCCCTGCCGTGGGAGGCGGACCCGCACGCCATGCCCTCTTTCGCACGGATGGCGCGCGTTCTGCCCGTCGCCGGCGCGATCCTCGGCGCGCTCGCGGCATTCGTCGTCGCCGCCACCGCCCTCGCCGGCCTGCCGCCGCTCGTCGCCGCCACGCTTGGCATCGCCGCTCTCGCCGCGATGACGGGCGCGCTCCACGAGGACGGGCTCGCCGACGTGGCCGACGCCTTCGCCGGCGGCGCCACCCGCGAGCGCCGGCTCGAGATCATGAAGGACAGCCGGGTCGGCGCCTTCGGCGCGCTGGCGCTGATCCTCGCGGCGATCCTGCGCGTCGCCGCCCTCGCGGCGCTTCTCGAGGGGGCGGGCATCCTCGGCGCCGCGTGCGCCGTGATCGCCCTTTCCTGCCTTTCGCGCACCGCGACGCTCGTTCCTCTCGCGCTCGCGAGCCCCGCGCGGCGCGAGGGCGCCTCGGCCAGCGTGGGGCGCCTGCCGATGGCGACGCTGCTCTTTGCGAGCGGGCTCGCGGCGGCGATCGCGCTCGCCCTCGCCGCGGCGGGCGGGCTGTCCCTCCTCGGCATGGCGGGGGCGCTCCTCGCGGCGGCCCTCTCAGCGATCCTCCTCACCCGCTGGTCGGTGGCGAAGATCGGCGGCCAGACCGGCGACGTCGCCGGCGCCGCCCAGCAGGTCGCGGAGATCGCCGCCGCCTGCGCCCTCTTGATCGCGCTCGCGCGCTGACGATCTATGCAGCCATGACGACAGCCGCCGCTTCCACCCCCTGCATCAAGGTCTGCCTCATCGACGAGGAGACCGGCCTGTGCGAAGGCTGCGGGCGCACCCGCGCCGAGATCGCCACCTGGGGCCGCAAGCCGGAGGAGGAACGCCTCGCCATCATGGCCGGCCTGGAGCGGCGCATGCGCATCGCCTTCCTCGGCGAGGACGCGGACAGCGCTGCGAGCGGCCGATCGGGCGGGGCCGGCTGATGCCGGGCGCCATCGGCCTCGCGCTCCTCGCCTTCGGCATCGCCGCCCTCGTGTGGACGCACGGCGAGCGCGAGATCCTGGGCCTCGCCCCCGAGGACTTCGCGCGGCTCACGGCGCTCACCGCCCTCGTCCTGTTCATCTCGGGCTCGCTGTTCTCGCGCTATCGCGGCCGCTTCGCCGCCTTTGTCGGCCATCTGGTCTCGTGGGTGGTGATCTTCGTCTCGATCATCGCGCTCTACACCCACCGCTTCGAGCTCGAATCGGTGGCGATGCGGGTGATGGCGGAGCTGCGGCCCGGTAGCGCCGTGACGATCGCGCCGGGCGAGGTGAGCGTGCGGCGCGGCTTCGACGGCTCCTTCGTGCTGCGCGGCAGCGCCGAGGGGACGCCCCTCGACTTCATCTTCGACACCGGCGCGAACGTCGTCGTGCTCACCGCCGAGGCGGCCGAGCGGCTCGGCTATGCCGGCGAGGACCTCTCCTACCGCGTGCCGGTGCTCACCGCGAACGGGCGCACCATGGCCGCCCCCATCGTCCTCGACACCCTCGCCGTCGGCGACATCGTCGAGAGGCGCGTGCGCGCCCTCGTCGCCCGCCCCGGCGCCCTGCCGCAGAACCTTCTCGGCATGACCTTCCTCGACCGGCTCGAGTCCTACGAGGTGCGCCGCGACGAGCTGGTGCTGCGGGGGCGGGGGTAGAGGGGACCTCGACCAGCAATCGCCATGATATCCCTGAGCCCTTCTTGACATCATCGATCTCAGGCATAATCTCCGTGGACGGGTTCCGTCCGACGACGAGGGCATGATGGGCGAGCAGGCGCACTCCTACGCGATCGAGACGCTCGATCTCGCGCGTGAGGACTCACGGATCCTGCCGGCCGGCCACACGCTGATCGTGCACGCGGACAACGAACGGGATCTCGCTCTCGCGCGTCGTGCGATCCAGGCGCTGGACCGTGGCGCCGTTCCCGGGCGTGCAGCCCGCCGTGCGGAGCGAATCGAGCGTCTCGTCGAGGTATTGATTGCCGAGGAGCCGCTTTCCCAGGTCGAGGCCGACCTAGAAACCGACAACGCCGCTCTGCGCGCGCGCTATCTCGAAACGGTCCCGACGCTCACTGCCGCAGACCTGCATCTAGTGGCCGGCAGCGAAGCGGCCAATCGGAGCGCGCTGGCTGCGGGCTGGAAGAAGGACGGGCGCGTCTTTGCCGTCTCGCACAAAGGTGTCGACCGGTTTCCCGCTTTCCAGTTTTCCGACGGCCGCCCTCGTCCCGAGATCAAGCGCATCTTGCTGGCTCTGCCGCGAGAGCTGACCTCCTGGCAGATCGCTCTGTGGTTCGCATCCGGCAACGGCTGGCTCGGGGATAGAACACCGCAAGAGAGTCTTTCCGACATCGAAGCGGTCGTTCAGGCCGCCGCACGGATGCGGGAAGCGACGGTCGGGTGAACGGCGAGGTTCCTGCGCCTCCCGCGGATCTCGCCGCACCCAATACGGTGCGTGTCGCCGCAGAGAGCCGCTTCCACCGCATTCACCTATCGCGCTTCGAGGGGGCATCTTTCAACCCCTGCCTCGGCCGTCCGACCCGCTTCGCGCCGATCGTCGACCGCGAAGGATGCTGCGTTCCCTCGCTCTATGCTGCGACGACGCTCGAAGCGGCGATCTTCGAAAGCTTGTTTCACGACATTCCTGCTTCGTCGGGGTTCAGGACGGTTCCGCTCCATGACGCGCGGGATCGTAGCCACACAGAGCTCATGACGACACGCACGCTCGTGCTGGCAGAGCTCCGCACGCCCGACCTGGCGAAATGGGGCCTGACGCATCGCGAGCTCGTCTCGGCTCCCGCCAACATGTATGAAATGACGGCACAGTGGGCGCAGGCGCTTCACTGGCGCTTCACCGACCTCGACGGGCTCCTTTGGACATCGAACCGGTGCGATCCAGCCAGCGCGCTCGTCTTGTTCGGAGATCGCGCCGCCGACGCCGTCGCGGTCGTCTCGTCACGCCGAGCAGCGGACGACGACAGCTTGCTCTCGGACATGCGCGCAGCAGGCGCGAGAGCCGGAATCACGCTGACGTTCTGACGAGCGCAGCTCAACGAAAAACCGCCTTTTCGACCCCTCACATACGCCCCCGGCGAAAGCCGGACTTCCCCACGCGCGCCCTCCGGGCTATGACGCGCGCCGGAAGGGGGACGCGGAGGCGTTCCCATAGGTCACACACCGCGAAAGGTCGCACGATGGCGAAGATCAAGGTCGCAAACCCGGTGGTGGAGCTCGACGGCGACGAGATGACCCGGATCATCTGGGCCTACATCAAGGACAAGCTCATCCACCCCTATCTCGACATCGACCTGGAATATTACGACCTCGGCGTCGAGCATCGCGACGCGACCGACGACCAGGTGACCATCGACGCGGCCAACGCCATCAAGAAGCACGGCGTGGGCGTCAAGTGCGCCACGATCACCCCCGACGAGCAGCGCGTCGAGGAGTTCGGTCTCAAGCAGATGTGGCGCTCGCCCAACGGCACGATCCGCAACATCCTGGGCGGCGTGATCTTCCGCGAGCCGATCATCTGCAAGAACGTGCCGCGTCTCGTGCCCGGCTGGACGCAGCCGATCATCGTCGGCCGCCACGCCTTCGGCGACCAGTACCGCGCCACCGACTTCAAGGTGCCCGGCAAGGGCCGCATGACCATCAAGTTCGAGGGCGAGGACGGCACCGTCATCGAGAAGGAGGTGTTCCAGTTCCCGGGCGCCGGCGTCGCGATGGCGATGTACAATCTCGACGAGTCGATCCGCGACTTCGCCCGCGCCTCGATGAATTACGGCCTGAACCGCAAGTACCCGGTCTATCTGTCCACCAAGAACACCATCCTCAAGGCCTATGACGGGCGCTTCAAGGACCTGTTCCAGGAGGTCTACGAGAACGAGTTCGCCGATAAGTTCAAGGCGGCCGGGATCACCTACGAGCACCGCCTGATCGACGACATGGTCGCCTCGGCGCTGAAGTGGTCGGGCGGCTACGTCTGGGCCTGCAAGAACTACGACGGCGACGTCCAGTCCGACACGGTCGCGCAGGGCTTCGGCTCGCTCGGCCTGATGACCTCCGTGCTGATGACGCCCGACGGCCAGACCGTGGAGGCCGAGGCCGCCCACGGCACGGTGACGCGTCACTACCGCGAGCACCAGAAGGGCAAGGAGACCTCGACGAACTCCATCGCCTCGATCTTCGCATGGACGCGGGGCCTCGCCCACCGCGCCAAGCTCGACGGCAACGACGCGCTCGCCCGCTTCGCCGACACGCTGGAGAAGGTCTGCATCGACACGGTCGAGGCCGGCCACATGACGAAGGACCTCGCCCTCCTCGTGGGCCCGGATCAGCCCTGGCTGACGACGACGGGCTTCCTCGACAAGGTCGACGAGAACCTGAAGAAGGCGATGGCCGCGGGCTGAGCCGCTCGCCCCGTCTGCGTGATCCGAAGGCCCGGCCGGAAATCGGCCGGGCCTTTTTTTCGCGCGAGGACCTTTAAATCGACACGATTAGCGCGTATGTCAAAAGGATCGAGTTTAGGCCGGACGACTTGGCCAGACAGCGCATCACGATGCGCGGCTGACGACCCTTCCTCAAGACATCGATATCCCCATGGGTGGGCGCCTCGCGGCGTGCGCCCGACTG
Organism: Salinarimonas ramus; assembly: GCF_014645695.1. GTDB lineage: Bacteria > Pseudomonadota > Alphaproteobacteria > Rhizobiales > Beijerinckiaceae > Salinarimonas > Salinarimonas ramus. The sequence continues at coordinate 347,714 of NZ_BMMF01000002.1, forward strand.
AAACTGCATGCCTCGAGAGGGAACGTCATGCATACCGGTACCGTGAAGTGGTTCAACGCGACCAAGGGCTTCGGCTTCATTCAGCCCGACGAGGGCGGTGCGGACGTGTTCGTCCACATCTCCGCCGTCGAGCGCGCGGGTCTGCGCGGCCTCAACGAGGGCCAGAAGATCTCCTACGAGATCGTCGCCGACCGCCGCACCGGCAAGTCGGCCGCCGACAAGCTCGCGCTCGCGTGAGCCAGAGCTGATCCGGCCGGGGCCGCTCGCGAGAGCGGCCTCGGACCTGGAACGCGAAAGGGCGCCGGCCGCGAGGCCAGGCGCCCTTTTTCGTTCATCGGAGGTCGGCAGGCGATGGTGCAGCGTCATCCACGATCGGCCAAAGACGCGCGGTGTGGACGATTGCGACGATCCAGACGATATCGCCATCCACCTCGTAGACGAGGCGATAGCTCGGATGAGGTATCGTTTCGCGAGTGCCGGGCACCCGACCGGCTTGGCCTGAAAACGGATGCGATTTCAAGCGTGATACGGCTCGAGAGAATCTCTGGTCGAGCCGGCGCGCAGCGCGAGGGTTGTGCTGCGCGATGTGCTCCAGGATGCGAGATCGATCGTCGGTCGCGTCATTCGTCCAGCGGACGATCAAGCCGAATCAGCCGCCAAGCGGCGCCTTCTCTCGGCGAACTCGGCCTCGACGTCCTCGTTGGAGCGCCACCTGCCGGCGTTGATAGAGGCGCGCGAACGTTCGACCTTCGCGCGCAGAAACGCGTCATATTCGGGCGGAACCTCGTCTCGGCACTTGCGCCGATCATCGACGTAGCTGCGAACGAGCTCACGCAAGATGTCTGCGGGCGGCACGTCCTGAAGCGCCGCCTCGCCGAGAAAAGCGTCACGGAGATCCGCATCCAGCTGGATCGTCAGCTCTGCCTCGTCCGGCATCTCGGCCTCCTTGCAATTCTCCCCGACGCTAGCTCATGACCGTCTTCGAGACCAGCCGATACCGTCACCGCCGGCGGGGGCCGCCGGGACGCGAGCCGCCGGGGCGCGGGCCCATCGGGCCGCGGTCGTCCTTGTGGCGGAACACGAGGCGCCCCTTGTCGAGGTCGTAAGGCGACATCTCGACGGTGACGCGGTCGCCGGCGATGGTCTTGATGCGGAACTTCCGCATCTTGCCGGCGGTGTAGGCGATCACCTCGTGGCCGTTCTCGAGCTCGACCCGAAACTTCGCGTCGGGGAGAACCTCGGTCACGATGCCCTCGAAGGTGATCAGCTCCTCTTTCGCCATACGGTCATCCTTTGATCAGCCAAAACGACCGTAGCGCCCCCGCGGGCGCCGGTCGGAAAAGTCATCTGCGCTTTAAACCCACGGCCGCGCAAGGTCAAACGCGTCGGGCTTCGCAAGCCCGAGCGGAGAGAGGCGGCCGCGCGCCCGCGGGCGCGCCGTTCGACATCACATATGGGGTGCGGGGAACGTCTGCGCAACCCTGCGAGCGGCGGGGCCTCGGAGCGGCTTGATCGAACGCACCAGCATCTGCAATCGTGGGCCGACAATTCGTCGACAAGCACGCGAGGAGAGCGGGTGATGGGTGATCTGGACCAGGTCCTGGAGAAGAGCCATCGCGCGCGGCTCTTCCCCGTCCTCGCCGAAACCTCGAAGGAGGGCCGCGCGACGTCGATCTATCTCGCCTGCCTCGCGAGCGTGAACGAGTTCGGTCGCGTCATGCTGGCGAGCCTGGGCCAGCGCGTCGGCAGCCGAGCGCAGATCGCGGCTTATACGGAGGTCGCCTTCCCGATGGGCAAGGGCGAGAAGGCGGCCCGGCCCGACGGCCTCGTCGTCCTGCGCGTCGGCGCGCGGCGCTGGACGGCGCTCGTCGAGGCGAAGGTCGGCAACGCGGATCTCTCGGTCGCGCAGGTGGAGCTCTATTGCGAGGTGGCGCGGCGCTACGGCATCGACGCGGTCGTCACGCTCTCCAACGAGTTCGCCTCGCTGCCCGCGCACCATCCGCTGGAGATCTCGGCGGCGGCGCGCAAGAAGGTGGAAGTGTACCACTGGTCCTGGATGAACGTGCTCACCCAGGCGACGCTCCTCATCGACGGTGCGGGCGTCGAGGACGCCGATCAGGCCTTCATCCTCGCCGAGCTGGTGCGCTTCCTCACGCATCCGAGCACGGGCGTGAAGGGCTTCGACCGCATGCCGGCGCCGTGGCCGGACCTAGTGGCGAAGGCGCAGGCGGGTGCGCCGATGTCGCCTGCGAGCGAGGCGGTGCGCGAGGTGGTCGGCGCCTGGCACCAGGAGGTGCGGGACCTGTGCCTCATCCTCAGCCGCCAGCTGACGACGGAGGTCGACCCGCATCTGCCGAGGGCGCAGCGTGCGGACGCGGAGGCGCGGCTGAGAGCGGACGCGGAGCGGTTGTGCGCCGAGCATTGCCTCGGCGCGAGCCTGCGGGTGCCGGATGCCGCGGCGCCCATCGAGATCCGCGCCGACCTGCGGGCGCGCGCCATCGTCGTCTCCATGAAGGTGCGTGCGCCGGAGGACCGCAAGAGCAACAAGGCGCGCCTCGGCTGGCTGCTGCGCCAGGTGGAGGCCAGCGATCCCGCCGGCATCCACGTGCGGCTGCACTATATCGGCCGCGCGCCCTCGCGGCAGGCGAGCCTCGCGGAGGCGCGAACCGACGCGGAGGAGCTCGCGGGCGGGCGGGACGCGCCCGAGCTCGTCTCGATGGAGATCCTGCTCGTCAGCGATCTCGCGGCGAAGTTCGCCCAGCGCAACAAGTTCATCTCCGAGCTGGAGGCCGCGGTGCCGAGCTTCTACGAGCGCGTCGGCCAGCACCTGAAGGGCTGGCAGCCCCGCCCGCCGCGCCTGCGCGAGGACCGCACGGAACCCGAGAGCGTCAGCGTGGAGGCGTTGGCGGAGGAGAGCGAGGAGGAGGCGTCCGCGACGCAGAACGTCTGGTTCGTTCCCGAGCCCGAATGAGAGAGTGTGACGACCCTCGAAACGAGAACGGCGGGCCCCTCTCCAGGACCCGCCGCCTCCATCTACATCGCCGAGGTCACGCGCCTCGGCGCGGCGCTCACTCGCCGCCGCCCAGCGTGTGGACGTAGACCGCCAGCGCCTTCACCGTGGCATCGTCGAGGCGCTCGCCGAAATGCGGCATCATCCCGCCGCGGCCGTTGACGAGACCCTCGAGGATCACCTCGCGGTCAGAGCCGTAGAGCCAGATGCCGTCGGTGAGGTTCGGCGCGCCCATCTCGCGGATGCCCTCGCCGGTCTCGCCGTGGCAGGCGGCGCAGTTCGTCGCGAAGAGCTCGGCGCCCTGAGCCGCGTCGAAGCCGGCCGTCGTCTCGAGACCCGAGAGCGAGCGGACATAGTCGGTGAGCACCACGGCGTCCTCCCGGCCGAACCAGCCGTCGCGGACGAAGGCCGGCATGTCGCCGATGCGGGTCTCCATGGGGGTGGAGCGGATGCCGTGGGTGATCGTCTGGTGGATGGCGTCGATGGAGCCGCCCCACAGCCAATCGTCGTCGACGAGGTTGGGAAAGCCCGTCGCCCCGCCGCCGCCAGCGCCGTGGCAGGCCGAGCAATTGTCGCCGAACGCCGCGCGACCGTAGGCCTGGGCGAAGGCGAGGAGCTGGGGATCCTCCTCGATGGCGACGAGCTCGACGTCCCGGAGCTTGGCGATCTCGCCGCCGCGCGACGCGTCGAGCCGCTCGAGATCGCTCACGACGGCCGAGCGCGAGTTCCAGCCCAGCAGGCCGCCCGTCGCCGAGTTGACGAGGGGGATCGCCGGGTAGAGCAGCACGTAGATCACCGAGAAGGCGATCGAGATGTAGAAGAGGTTCAGCCACCAGCGCGGGAGCGGGTTGTTGAGCTCCTTGATGCCGTCCCATTCGTGACCGGTCGTCGTGACGCCGGTCACCTGATCGATGTCCTGCTTGTTCTGGGCCATGGCCTCAATCCTCTTCGATCGGCGTCCGCGCGGCCTTGTCGAAGGTCGAGCGGTTGGACGGCATCAGCGCGTAGGCGAGGACGAGGGCGAACCCGAACACGAAGATCAGGAGGCCGCCCGTCTGCGCGAAGGAGGCGAGGATGTTGTACGTGTCCATTCTCCCCTCCTCAGCGCACGTTCGCCTGGCCGTCGTAGGTCGAGAAATCGACCAGCGTGCCGAGCGTCTGCAGGTAGGCGACGAGGGCGTCGCCCTCGGTGATGACGCCGTCGGAGCGGCCCGAGAACGAGCGCGCCTGCGCCTTGGGATAGCGCTCGAGGAGGTCGCCCTGCCCCGCATCGTCCGTCGTCGCCTGGGCGATGACGTCCGAGCGGGCGTTGAGGATCATGTCCTCGGTATAGGGTACGCCCATCGCCGCCTGGACGGAGAGGTCGCGGTCGATCGTGTCGAAATCGAGCGGCGTCTCGAACAGGAAGGGGTAGCCCGGCATGATCGAGGCCGGCACGACGGAGCGCGGATCGACCAGGTGCGCCACGTGCCAGGCGTCCGAATACTTGCCGCCGACGCGCGCGAGGTCGGGCCCCGTACGCTTCGAGCCCCATTGGAAGGGCTTGTCGTACATGGATTCCGCCGCCAGCGAGTAGTGGCCGTAGCGCTCGACCTCGTCACGCAGCGGACGCACCATCTGGCTGTGACAATTGTAGCAGCCCTCGCGGACGTAGACGTTGCGCCCCGCCAGCTCGAGGGGGCTGTAGGGCCGCATGCCCTCCACCTCCTCGATCGTGTTCTTGAGGTAGAAGAGCGGGGCGATCTCGACGAGGCCGCCGATGGCGACCACGCCCAGGATGCCGGCGACGAGGACGACCGAGTTCTTCTCGAAGATCGCGTGCTTGTTCCAGAGAGACATGTCTCGCCCCCCCCTTACTCGGCCGCGACCAGCGGCGACTTCGGCTCGGCCTCGGCGACCGGCTTGACCGCACGAACTGTCATGACCAGGTTGTAGACCATGATGAGAGCGCCCGCGAGGAACAGCAGACCGCCGAGCCCGCGAATGACGTAGTAGGGATGCATCGCCTCGGAGGTCTCGATGAACGAGTATTCGAGGAAGCCCAGCGCCGTGTACGCCCGCCACATAAGGCCCTGCATGATGCCGGCGACCCACATGGACGAGATGTACAGCACGATCCCGAGCGTCGAGATCCAGAAGTGCCAGTTGACCAGCTTGAGCGAGTAGAGCCGCTCACGGTTCCACAGCCAGGGCACGAGGCAGTAGATCGCGCCGAAGGAGATGTAGGCGACCCAGCCGAGCGCGCCCGAATGCACGTGGCCGACGGTCCAGTCGGTGTAGTGCGAGAGCGAGTTCACGACCTTGATCGACATCATCGGGCCCTCGAAGGTCGACATGCCGTAGAAGGCGATGGACACGACCATGAGGCGCAGCACTGGATCGGTCCGCAGCTTGTCCCAGGCGCCCGAGAGCGTCATCAGGCCGTTGATCATGCCGCCCCAGGAGGGCATCCACAGCATGATCGAGAACACCATGCCGAGCGTCTGCGCCCAGTCCGGCAGCGCCGTGTAGTGCAGGTGGTGCGGGCCGGCCCAGATGTAGAGGAAGATCAGCGCCCAGAAGTGGATGATCGAGAGGCGGTAGGAATAGACCGGCCGCTCCGCCTGCTTCGGGACGAAGTAGTACATGATCGCGAGGAAGCCGGCGGTGAGGAAGAAGCCGACCGCGTTGTGGCCGTACCACCACTGCACCATGGCGTCCTGCACCCCCGACCAGACCTGGTAGGACTTGGCCGAGAACAGCGACACCGGGATCACGGCGTTGTTGCCCAGATGCAGCATCGCGATCGTGACGATGAAGGCCAGGTAGAACCAGTTCGCCACGTAGATGTGGGGCTCCTTGCGCTTGCGCAGCGTGAGCATGAACATCAAGAGGTAGGCGACCCACACGACCGTGAGGAACAGGTCGGCGTACCACTCGGGCTCGGCGTATTCCTTCGACTGCGTGATGCCGAGCAGGTAGCCCGTGCCGGCGATCAGGATGAAGAAGTTGTAGCCCAGGACCACGAACCAGGGGGTGATGTCGCCGGCGAGCCGCGCGCGGCTCGTGCGCTGCACCACGTAGAGCGACGTCGCCAGCAGCACGTTGCCGCCGAAGGCGAAGATCACCGCCGAGGTGTGCAGCGGGCGCATCCGGCCGAAATTCAGGAAGGCGAGGTCGAAGTTCAGCGCCGGGAAGGCGAGCTGGAAGGCGATGAGAACGCCCACCGTGAAGCCGGCGATGCCCCAGACCATGGCCGCGACCGTCGCGAACTTGACGGGGCCCATGTTGTAGTTGGGCTTGCCGTCGATCTCCTGCGGCGGCAGCGCCGCCGGGCGATCGTTGTAGCGGTTCATGATCGCGAACACCGCCGCGACGGACCCCGCCGCGAACAGGTAGGCGTGGAAGGCGTAGGCCGCTTCGTAGGCCTTCGCGGCGACGACGATGGAGAGGAGGGCGAGCGCCGCGAGTGCGAGCGCGCTTCCCCCCTCGCCGAGCGTCATCCGCTTGGCCGGAGCGACCGGAGATGCGCCGATTGAGGCCATGGAAATCCCCTGGGTGAGCTGCCGTGTACTGACGTGCGCCCGGGCTTGGCAGTCCGGGCCTTGGCGGCACCATCGACGCATCGGGCCCCATCCGGCCTTGATCTCGGTCAACGAGCGGCCATTGTGGGAGCGGAAATCACAGGCAGATCGAGCGCTCATCCGTGACGTACCGGACCCTTCGCACGCGGCTCGCCGCTCCCCTCGCCGCGGCGGCGCTTCTCGCCCTCGCTCCGGCCGGCGCCGAGGCGCAGGTGCGCATCGCCGTGGTCGGCCCGCAGACGGGTCCGCTCGCGGCCTTCGGCGCCATGATGGAGACGGGCGCCGCCCTCGCGGCGGAGGCGATCAACGCCCGCGGCGGGATCGCGGGCGAGCCCCTCGAGATCCTGGTGCGCGACGATATCGGCGATCCCGCCCGCGCGCGCACGGTCGCGGGCGCTCTCGTCGCGGACGAGCCGGAGCTTCTCGGCGTCATCGGCCATCTCACGGCGGGTCCCTCGCTGGAAGCCGCGCCGCTCTATGCGGATGCGGGCATCCCGATGATCACGCCCGCCGTCACCGAGCCGCGGCTCACGGAGGAGCCCGCCTGGAACGTGCTGCGCCTCGCGCCCTCCGACCAGGTGCAAGGCGCGCTCGCGGCGCAGGCGGTGGCGCAGGCCGCTCCCGCGGCGCGGGTCGCCATCGTCCACGACAAGACGGGCTTCGGCAAAGGCGCCGCCGACGTCTTCCGCGCCACGCTCGAGGAAGCCGGCATCGTCGACGTCCTCTACGAGGGGCTCGACGCCGGCGAGCCGAGCTATCGCGGCCTCGCGGCGCGGGTCGCGGCGGCGGAACCGGACTTCGTCTATCTCGGCGGCCTCGCGCCCGAAGCCGCGCTCCTCCTGCGCGACCTGCGCGCGGCGGGCTCGCGGGCGCGGCTGGTCGGCACCGACGCCCTCGCCTCCCCGGTCTTCGCCAACCTCGACGCGGACGTCGCCGGCGGGACCTGGATGACGGCGGCGCCGGCCGCGCTCGACAACCCGGCGGCGACCACGATCGCGGGGGTGATCCTCTCGCAGGCCACGGCCACCGGCGAATCGGCCGAGAGCACCGCCGCACCGTCACCGGCGAGCGTGCTCCCGATCCTCGCCGCCGAGGACGTCATCGAGACGCTCCACCCCGTGGCCCTGCGCGCCTACGCCGCCGTGGAGGCGCTCGCCGACGCCGCGAGCGCAATCGGCACGACGGACGGCGAAGCCATCGCCGCACGCCTGCGCGAGGCGCCGGTGGACACGGCGCTCGGCCCCGTCCGGTTCGACGCCGCCGGCGAGGTCGAGATGCCGCTGATGGCCGTCCACGAATGGCGGCCGGGGCCGCTCGGCGCGCTGGATTACGTGGGGAACCGGGTCGGCGGGGACGAGTGAGCGTCCGAGAACATCAATAGGTGGCTACAAGCCGTTGCACGGGCTGGCGAATTCGGCGAAGAGGGCGACATCGTCATCCGCGAGCGGGGCATTGGCATGGACGCGTGGCTTCGTCGCCTGAGAGATGCGGTCGGCACCGATCTGCTCATGATCAAGTCCGCCGCCGGCTGGATCGAGGCCGAGGACGGGCGCGTCCTCATGCAGAAGCGACGGGAGCCCGAGGGCTCCTGGGGCTTTCCCGGGGGGATCGTGGACCTCGGCGAATCGGTCGCCGAGGCCGCGATCCGGGAGATCCGCGAGGAGACCGGCCTCGACGTCGTGCCCACCCGCCTCGTCGGGATCTACAGCAAGTATCTCGTCACCCTCGCGAATGGCGATCGCTGCCAGACGGTGACCTCGTTCTTCGCCTGCCGGCCCGTTGGCGGCCGGCTCGATCGCGAGAACGCCGAGAGCGCTGCGCTCAGATGGTTAGCGCCCGATGCGCTGCCGCCGCTCTATTGCGAGCAGCACCGTGACATGGCCCGCGACGCCGCGGCGGGCGCGACGGGGGTGTTCCGCTGACGGTCGGGGGTGCCTGTGCGCGAGTCTCGTTTCGCTTAGAAGTCTGTGTCCAAGGCCACGTCGAGCGTACCACGTGACGCCTTGAAATCTTCGAGCCATGCGCCGTCCAGCGCGACGTGCGCGAGGGCGAAGCGGATGAGTGTCTCGTCGTCCTCGATCCCGGTCTGGCGGCGGACCGTCTCCAGAAGCGTTCTGTCCACCTTGACGGCAAGCCGCGCCGCATCGGCTCCGACGAGACCGTCGCGTGCGGCGTTGCGCAGCACGACGGGAACGCGCTCGGCCAGCACGGCCCTCCCACCATCCTCCCAACCCTCGGCCCGATCCTTCACCGACCCGTCCATGTCCGCCTCTCCCGGCTGCGGAACAGTCATTGCCCGACCTTACGCTCGGCGCCGCCCCGTCGCAATCCGGTATTCGATCAGAAAACGTACATCCCCAGCGCGAACCACCCCCAATGCGCAGCCAGGATGGCCATGCCGACGACGAAGATCGGGCCGCGCTTCCTCACGTCGTTGGAGGTCACGAACACCGCCGCGTGGGCGATGCGCGCGGCGACGAAGGCCCAGGCGAGGACGAGGTCGACCATTCCGCCCTGCCCCGTCGCCAGGAGGAGGCCGATCAGGACGTAGAACAGGACCGGCAGCTCCAGCTGGTTCCGGTAGCAGTTCATCACCTTCAGGATGCGCGTCGGCCAGGCCGGCTCGCGCAGGGCGATGTCGCGCATCTTCACCTCGCCGCGGCCGACGGCGGCGAAGCGCATGCGCCCGCCCCAGAGCAGGAGCGCGAAGGTCATCGCGATCATGACGAGGACGGGCGCGACGAGCGCGCCCGAGGAGACGGCGCCCACCCGCTCAGACCCGCGAGGGGTAGTTCGGGCTCTCGCGCGTGATGGTCACGTCGTGGACGTGGCTCTCGCGAAGCCCGGCATTGGTGATGCGCACGAACTCGGCGCGCTCGGCGAAGTCGTCGAGGGTGCGCGAGCCCGTGTAGCCCATGGCGGCGCGCAGGCCGCCGGCGAGCTGGTGCAGCACGGCGCCCACGGGGCCCTTGTAGGGCACCTGGCCCTCGATGCCCTCGGGCACGAGCTTCATCTGGTCCTTGATGTCCTGCTGGAAGTAGCGGTCCGCCGAACCGCGCGCCATCGCGCCCACCGAGCCCATGCCGCGATAGGCCTTGTAGGAACGGCCCTGGTAGAGGAACACCTCGCCCGGCGCCTCCTCGGTGCCGGCCAGCAGCGAGCCGACCATCACCGTCGAGGCGCCGGCGGCGAGCGCCTTGGCGACGTCGCCGGAGAACTTGATGCCGCCGTCGGCGATGACGGGCGTCTTCGTGCTCTCGGCCGCGCGCACCGATTCCATCACGGCGGTGAGCTGGGGCACGCCCACGCCCGCGACGATGCGCGTCGTGCAGATCGAGCCCGGCCCGATGCCGACCTTCACCGCGTCCGCGCCCGCGTCGATCAGCGCCTTGGCGCCGTCGTAGGTCGCGACGTTGCCCGCGATGACCTGGACGTGGTTCGAGAGCGTCTTCACGCGGGTGACGGAGGCGAGCACGCCCGCCGAATGACCATGGGCGGTGTCCACCACGATCACGTCGCAGCCCGCCTCGACGAGCCGCTCCGAGCGCTCGAAGCCGGAATCGCCCGTCGTCGTCGCCGCCGCGCACAGGAGGCGTCCCTGCGCGTCCTTGGCGGCGTGCGGGTAGGCGACCTGCTTCTCGATGTCCTTGACGGTGATGAGGCCCGTGCAGCGGTAATGGTCGTCGACGACGAGCAGCTTCTCGATGCGGAACTGATGCAGGAGCCGCCGCGCCTCGTCCTGGGAGACGTCCTCGCGTACGGTGATGAGCCGATCCTTCGTCATCAGCTCGGCGACGGGCTGGCTCATCCGGTCGGCGAAGCGCACGTCGCGGTTCGTGAGGATGCCGACGAGCTTGCCCTTCTTGCCCGCGGGCCCGCGCTCCACCACCGGGATGCCGGAGATGTGGTTGCGCTTCATGATCTCGAGCGCATCCGCCAGCGTCTCGTCGGGATGGATGGTGATCGGGTCCATGACCATGCCCGACTCGTACTTCTTCACCATCCGCACCTGGCGCGCCTGCTCGTCGGGCTCGAGATTGCGGTGGATGACGCCGATGCCGCCCATCTGGGCCATGGCGATGGCCATGCGCCCTTCCGTCACCGTGTCCATCGCAGAGGCGACGATGGGCATGTTGAGCCGGATCTGGTTGGTGAGCCGGGTGCGGATGTCGACGTCGGAGGGCAGCACCTCCGAATGGGCGGGGCGCAACAGGACGTCGTCGAAGGTCAGCCCCTCGCTCAGTCGGTCTTCGATCAATCGGGCCATGGGAGCCAACTCTCCTGCGGGCGGATGGCCGGGAGATGCCGGCCACGAGTTGGCGTGGGTCCGTAGCACGCCGACCGGGGGCGGTCGAGAGGCTTGTGCGCCGCGGCATCGGAAGCTTGCGGGGGAGCGCGGCAGGCTCTACCTCGATTGGATGGACACCGACGCGCGCGAGCCGCCCGAGGCGGGGCGGCGCAAGAGCTATCATCACGGCAACCTGCGCGAGGCGCTGGTCGAGGCCGCGCGGGTGCTCATCGAGGAGAAGGGCCCGCTCGGCTTCACCATGGCGGAGGCGGCGCGCGCGGCGGGGGTGAGCCCGGCGGCGCCCTACCGGCATTTCGCGGGTCGCGAGGAATTGATCGAGGCGGTGGCGCTGCAGGGCTTCACGCTCTTCGCCGAGCAGCTGGAGCGGGCCACCGAGGGCGGCGAGCGCGCCCCGCTCGCGGCCTTCACGGCGGCGGGCAACGCCTATCTCGATTTCGCCCGGACCTACCCCGGCTACTACGTCGCCATGTTCGAATCGGGCGTCGCGATCTCCGCGAACGCGCAGCTGAACCGCATGGCGGATCGCGCCATGGCCGTCCTGCGGCTTTCGGCCGAACGGCTCTCAGCGCATCTACCGCCGGCGAAGCGCCCGCCGGCCGGCATGGTCGCCAACCACGTCTGGGCCTTCAGCCACGGCGTCGTCGAGCTCTTCGGGCGCGGCCGCCCGGGTTCGCGCGCCCCCTACTCCGCCGAGGAGATGCTGGAGAGCGGCACCGCGATCTACCTGCGCGGCCTCGGCCTCATCCCCTGATCCTCGCCGCGCGAGCATCACGGCGCATCGCGATTTTTCATCCACCGCGGCTTGACAGTTCGCGACGCCCAGCTCATCTATGTGAATGTGAATAACATTCACATAGAAAGGTGAGCTATGCAGACCGTGACCATGAGCATGAGCTCGGCGACGGATTGGATCGTCCGTTGTCGCGATTGGCTCGACGAACGCGGAAAAGGCGCCTGGATCGCCGCCATCGTGGCGGGCTTCATCGTCTTCTGGCCCATCGGCCTGGGCCTTCTTCTCTACATGATCGGGAGCAAGCGTATGGGCAAGGGCTGGGGCCGGCGGAACCGGCAGACGGTCTCGGGCGCGACGGGCAACGCCGCCTTCGACAGCTATCGCGCCGAGACCCTCAAGCGCCTCGAGGAGGAGCGCGACGCGTTCATGTCGTTCCTCGACGAGCTGCGCCAGGCCAAGGACCGCGCCGAGTTCGACCAGTTCATGGCGCGCCGCAACGGCAGCGGCACCAACGCCGCCTGACGAGCGACCGGCCGGCCGGTGAGCATCGAAAAAGGGGCCGCCCGCTCTCGCGGACGGCCCCTTCTCGTACTGAAGCGCTATCGGCGTGGCGTCGATCTCAGAAGTCCATGTCCGGCGCGCCGGCGGGCGCGGCGGCGGCCTTCTTGGGCTTCTCGGCGATCATCGCCTCGGTGGTGACGAGGAGGCCGGCGACGGAGGCGGCGTCCTGCAGCGCGGTGCGCACGACCTTGGCAGGGTCGATGACGCCGAACTTGAACATGTCGCCGTACTCGGCCGTCTGGGCGTTGAAGCCGAAAGCGTAATCGGCCGTCTCCAGCACCTTGCCGACGATGACCGAGCCGTCCTCGCCCGCGTTGAGCGCGATCTGGCGCGCCGGCGCCTGGATCGCGCGGCGCACGATCTCGATGCCGGTCTTCTGGTCGTCGTTGGCCGGCGAGAGCGCGGCGAGCGCCTTCGTCGCGCGCAGCAGGGCCACGCCGCCGCCGGGGAGGATGCCCTCCTCCACCGCGGCCTTCGTGGCATGCATCGCGTCGTCGACGCGATCCTTGCGCTCCTTCACCTCGACCTCGGTCGCGCCGCCGACGCGGATCACCGCGACGCCGCCCGCGAGCTTGGCGAGGCGCTCCTGCAGCTTCTCGCGATCGTAGTCCGAGGTGGTCTCCTCGATCTGCGCCTTGATCTGCGTGACGCGCGCCTCGATGTCGGCCTTGGAGCCGGCGCCGTCGACGATCGTCGTGTTCTCCTTCTCGATCACGACCTTCTTGGCGCGGCCGAGCATGTTCAGCGTGACGTTCTCGAGCTTGATGCCGAGATCCTCGCTGATCGCGGTGCCGCCGGTGAGGATCGCGATGTCCTGCAGCATCGCCTTGCGGCGATCGCCGAAGCCCGGCGCCTTCACGGCCGCGATCTTGAGGCCGCCGCGCAGCTTGTTGACGACGAGCGTGGCGAGCGCCTCGCCCTCGACGTCCTCGGCGATGATGACGAGCGGCTTGCCGGACTGGACCACCGCCTCGAGGACGGGGAGCAGCTCCTGGAGGTTCGAGAGCTTCTTCTCGTGGATGAGGACGTAGGCGTCCTCGAGCTCCACGCGCATCTTCTCGGCGTTCGTCACGAAGTACGGCGAGAGGTAGCCGCGGTCGAACTGCATGCCCTCGACGATGTCGAGCTCGGTCTCGAGGCTCTTGGCCTCCTCCACCGTGATCACGCCCTCGTTGCCGACCTTCGCCATGGCCTCGGCGAGGAATCGGCCGATCTCGGCGTCGCCGTTGGCGGAGATGGTGCCGACCTGGGCGATCTCGTCGTTGTTGGCGATCTTGCGGGCGTTGGCCTTGAGATCCGCGACGATGGCCTCGACCGCCATGTCGACGCCGCGCTTGAGGTCCATCGGGTTCATGCCGGCGGCGACCGCCTTGGCGCCCTCCTTCACGATGGCCTGGGCGAGAACGGTCGCGGTGGTGGTGCCGTCGCCGGCGAGGTCGTTGGTCTTGGACGCGACCTCGCGCACCATCTGGGCGCCCATGTTCTCGAACTTGTCGGCGAGCTCGATCTCCTTCGCCACCGACACGCCGTCCTTCGTGATGCGCGGGGCACCGAAGGACTTCTCGATCACGACGTTGCGGCCCTTCGGGCCGAGCGTGACCTTCACCGCGTCGGCGAGGACGTCGACGCCGCGCAGCATCTTCTCGCGCGCGTCGGCCGAAAACTTGACTTCCTTGGCAGCCATCTTCGTCACTCCGTAAGAGACATGACCTTGCGAGACGAGGGGATCAGGCGGCCTTCTTGGCCGCCTCGGCGGCGTCGAGCACGCCCATGATGTCGCTCTCCTTCATGATGAGGAGATCCTCGCCGTCGATGCGCACCTCGGTGCCGGACCACTTGCCGAACAGCACCCGGTCGCCGGCCTTCACGTCGAGGGCGACGAGCGCACCCGTCTCGTTGCGGGCGCCCGGACCGACCGCGACCACCTCGCCCTGCTGGGGCTTCTCCTTGGCGGTGTCGGGGATGATGATGCCGCCGGCCGTCTTCGTGTCGGCCTCGATGCGGCGAACGACCACCCGGTCGTGCAGGGGACGGAACTTCATGGCTTCTCAGTCTCCGTATGATGCGAGATCGTCATGATCCTCACGCGGCGGGTGCGCGCGGATGTCGCGCCGCTCCCGTCCGAGCGCGGAGGTAATCCGCCCATGGCCGCGCTTCAAGAGGGGTCCGCGAAAATTTTGGCACTCTCTCGGATGGAGTGCCAGACCGGGGAGCGGCAAGCGTGGCAGCACTCCTGAACCGATGCTGCCAAAGCCTTGTTTTCATGCATGAATCTTGTTTTGCAGGCTTGCGTGCGTCGCCCGCTGTGGCATCATTCCATAGCCGGCGCACGCGTCGGGTGTTGCGACCTGCGGGTGGCCGGCGGATGTCGCCACACGCATGGAGGCTACCCGATGGCGTGCACCGCGTTCGCGAAGCAGCTCGAAGGCTACGGCCTGACCACGGCTCATATCCTCTACCGGCTGCCGGACCACCCCGGCATCCTCCAGACCTACGTCTGGCAGGATTACGACCTCGCCCCGACCTTCCCCGAGCTCAACGACTTCCTCGCCTTCTGGCGCCGCGAGCTCGAGGGGCCGCTCCATTCCGTGCGCGTGGCGCATCAGGGGCTGATCCGGCCGGCGGAATTCAAGGCGGTGGACGGCATCGTGACGCTGCACTGACGCGCTGGCGCCGGGGGCGGCGGCCCCCTATCTGAGGGGCGTCTCGAGACCCTCGACCCCCGGCGGGAAGCGTGCAGCGCACATCGGAAATCCTGGAACGGCTCGTCGAGAACGAGACCGCCCCCACCCTCACGCTCGGCGAGATCGTCGCGCGGCTGCGGGCGCGCTCGTTCGGCGTGCTGCTGATCCTGTTCGCCGCGCCCATGCTGATCCCCACCCCGCCGGGCTTCTCGACGGTGGCGGCGCTGCTCATCGTCCTCGTGGCGCTCCAGTTCGTCGCCTTGCGTCGCGCGCTCTGGCTGCCGCGCCGCCTCGCCCGCCGGCCGGTGCAGACCGCCTTCCTCAAGCGCGTCGTCGGCTGGACGACGCCGAAGCTGCGGCGCATCGAGCGCTGGTCGGAGCCCCGCGCGGTGTCCTTCACGCGCCTGCGCGCGCGCCGGCCGCTGGGCCTCCTCATCCTGGTTCTGGCCGCCATCATGGCGCTGCCCATCCCCGTCATCGGCAACACGCCGCCGGCGATCGCCATCGTGCTGATGGGCTTCGGCATGATCGAGCGCGACGGCGCCTTCGTCGGCGCCGGCGTCGCCGTGGGCCTCCTCGCCATCGGCCTCATCGCGGGGCTGGGGCTCGGCCTGACGGCGGCGGTGGAGGCCTGGGTGCCCGCGAGCTGGCTGGCGATGCTGCCGTTCGCCGGGTGATGGGCGCCCAGTAGCGGCCGCTGGTTCGATCGAACCGGATGCGGTATATGACTATAATGATGGTCAGCAGCGCGGAGGGGACCACGATGGATTCGGTCAAGCTGGCTGACGCCAAGGCGCATCTGAGCGAGCTCATCGACCGCGTGGAAGCGGGCGACACGATCGAGATCACCCGCCGCGGGAAGCCTGTCGCGCGGTTGATCGCACCGACGCCCCCGCGCAAGCCCATCGATCGCGATCTGCTACGGTCGGTGACGGACGCGACGCCACCGCAGACGATCAGCGCCGCGGATCTGGTGCGATCGATGCGGGACGGTGACCGCTATTGATGCTCTATCTGGACACGTCCGTGTCCGTGTCGCGGTGAGGCCAGCGCCGCCCCGCTCCTTCCCTGTAGGGGAAGGTGGCTCGGCGCAGCCGAGACGGATGGGGCGCGGCGACAGCCGCGTTCCGCGAAGCGGAAATCTCGGTGTCAGGATGGAGCCGTCGGTTTCGGCTACGCCGAACGCGCGTCGCGCGCCCCATCCGTCACGCCGCTCCGCGGCGCGCCACCTTCCCCTATAGGGAAGGAGATCTGGTGCCGCGGACGGCGTCGACGCGATCCCGGCCGGCGAGGATCTTGGAGCGGGTGGCCGCGACGAGCTCGGCGAGGCCGTTGCGATCGGGGCCGTCCAGGGTCTCGACCGCCATCTGGAGCGCGACCAAGAGATTGAGCCCGCGATTCAGCTCGTCGATGGCGTCCAGCAGCCCGAGTGGGCGCGAATCATCGTGCGCGCCGGCGGGCGGCGCGGTATGGATTGTGCCGGGCACAGCAGGGTCCCCCGTCCTCGATAATTCTTCGTATACGAGAAATATGGCCGACAAGTCAATTCCCGTAGAAGGAAAAAAGCGCGGCCGCCCGCCGGGCAGCGCCTACGCGGACCCGATCCCCGTGCGCCTCACCCCCGAGCAGATCGCCGAGATCGACGCATGGCGGGCACGCCAGGCCGGCGAGCCGTCGCGATCGGAGGCGATTCGGCGGCTGGTGGGGCTGGCGCTGGCAGGCTCGCGCTGAGGCCTCTCCTTCCCTGTAGGGGAAGGTGGCTCGGCGCAGCCGAGACGGATGGGGCGCGGCGGAAGCCGCGTTCCGCGAAGCGGAAACCTCGGTGTCAGGATGGAAACGGCAGTTTCGGCTGCGCCGAACGCGCGTCCCGCGCGCCCCATCCGTCACGCCGCTTCGCGGCGCGCCACCTTCCCCTACAGGGAAGGAGGTTGGGTGGTCGTTCCGCTGGCGAAACGCGGCCGACGCCCCTATCCTCTTCGCAGAACGTGTATTTGCATGGAGGGCGCTGCCATGACCGCCGTCACCATCCACGACCTCCCGGAGGAGACGCACCGCGCCCTGGAGCGTCGCGCCGCGCAGAACAATCGCAGCATGGAAGCCGAGATGCGCGCCATCCTCGAAGCCGCGGTGCGCCCCCGAGACGAGGTCGGGCTCGGCACCATGTTGGCGGAGATCAGCCGCAGGATGGGTCTCACCAACGCGGACGTCGAGGCGCTGGAGCAAGTCCGAGATCGGAAGCCCGCCGAACCAATGCGTTTCGAATGATTCTGCTCGATACGAACATCGTCTCGGAGGCAATCAAGCCGCAGCCGCAGGCTTCGGTTCGGACCTGGCTCGACTCACAAGCCGAGGAAACACTTTTCCTGTCGAGTATCACGGTCGCCGAGCTCCTGTTCGGCCTCGGCGTGCTGCCCGAGGGCAAGCGTAAAGCCATTCTGGCATCCCGGGTCGACCGTCTGCTGGTTCAGTTCGCAGCCCGTATCCTGCCCTTCGACACTAGGGCTGCCGAGCGATACGCAGAGCTCGCAGTCGCTGCCCGCACGGCCGGGAGGGGCTTTCCGACACCCGACGGCTACATCGCCGCCATTGCCGCGGCACACGGTTTCGCTGTCGCAACGCGTGACGCGAGCGCATTCAAAGCTGCTGGCTTGACGGTGATCAATCCTTGGACGGCGCCGCACTGAAGCGCAGGATCATCGAGGAAGAGCCCCCCTCACTCCCACTCGATCGTCCCAGGCGGCTTGCTCGTCACATCATACACAACCCGATTCACCCCCCGCACCTCGTTGATGATGCGCGTCGCCACCTTGCCGATGAAGGCCATGTCGAAGGGGTAGAAGTCCGCCGTCATGCCGTCGACCGAGGTCACGGCCCGCAGCGCGCAGACGTATTCGTAGGTGCGGTAGTCGCCCATCACGCCCACCGTGCGCACGGGCAGCAGCACCGCGAAGGCCTGCCAGATGTCGTCGTAGAGGCCGGCGCGGCGGATTTCCTCCAGGTAGATCGTGTCGGCCTTGCGCAGGATGTCGAGCTTCTCGGGCGTGATCTCGCCGGGGCAGCGGATGGCGAGGCCGGGGCCGGGGAAGGGGTGGCGGCCCACGAAGCTCTCGGGGAGGCCGAGCTCGCGGCCGAGCGCGCGCACCTCGTCCTTGAAGAGCTCGCGCAGCGGCTCGACGAGCTTCATGTTCATGCGCTCGGGCAGCCCGCCCACATTGTGGTGGCTCTTGATCGTCACCGAGGGGCCGCCGGTGAAGCTGACGCTCTCGATCACGTCCGGGTAGAGCGTGCCCTGGGCGAGGAAGGCGGCGCCGCCGACCTTCTTGGCCTCGGCCTCGAACACGTCGATGAAGAGCTTGCCGATGGTCTTGCGCTTCGTCTCGGGGTCGGTGACGCCGTCCAGCGCGCCGAGGAAGGTGTCCTGCGCCTCCACGTGGACCAACGGGATGTTGTAGGCGAAGCGGAAGAGGCTCACGACCTCCTGCGCCTCGCCGGCGCGCATCAGGCCGTGGTCGACGAAGACGCAGGTGAGCTGGTCGCCGATGGCCTCGTGGATGAGGACCGCGGCCACCGCGGAATCGACGCCGCCGGAGAGGCCGCAGATCACGCGCTCGGAGCCCACCTGCTCGCGGATGCGCGCGATCGCCTCCTGGCGGAAGGCGGCCATGGTCCAATCGCCCGTGCAGCCGGCGATCCGGCGCACGAAGTTGCGCAGGAGGCGCCCACCGTGGGGCGTGTGCGCCACCTCCGGATGGAACTGGACGGCGTAGAAGCCCCGCTCCTCGTTCGCCACCGCGGCGAAGGGCGCGTTGTCGGAGACGCCGACGATCTCGAAGCCCTCGGGCAGGCGCGTGACGCGATCGCCGTGGCTCATCCAGACGGGATAGCGCTGGCCCACCTCCCAGACGCCCTCGAAGAGGGGGCTCGGCTTGACCACCTCGACCTCGGCGCGGCCGAACTCGCGATGGTGCCCGCCCTCCACGGCGCCCCCGAGCTGGTCGGCCATGAGATGCTCGCCGTAGCAGATGCCCAGCACCGGCACGCCCGCCTCGAAGATCTCCTGGGGCGCGCGGGGCGAGGCCCCTTCCGTCACCGAGGCGGGACCGCCCGAGAGGATCACGCCCTTGGGGTTCATCGCCCGGAAGGCCTCGGCCGCGGACTGGAAGGGCACGATCTCGGAATAGACCCCCTCCTCGCGCACGCGCCGCGCGATCAGCTGCGTCACCTGCGAGCCGAAATCGACGATGAGGATCTTGTCGTGGCTCGTCGCGGCGGCGGTCTCGGTGATGGGGGCGTCGGTCATGGGATCGGCTTTCGTCCGGAGCGCTGTCGCCCCGGGATTACGCCAAGCGGGCACGGGGCGCAACGCCGCCGAAAGCCGCCGCGCCGCCGGCCTCCCGCTCCCGCGCCGCCGGCCCGCGCCACGATCGTCGGGTGGAGTCGCCGGGGGTCATGGACCCCGGCGACTCCGGTACCGGGCCCGCCGGCTCTGAGCCGACGGGAGAGCTCGATGAGTGCGCGTGATCGGCCGGGCGGCCGTGCGGCATCACGTGCGTCACGCGAGCCGGCGGGCCGGCCTCGGTGACCCCGGCGCCCCTCACGAGGGCGCCGGGGTCGATCTCGGATCAGGCGTCATCCATGAAGAGGACGCGCTCCACGTCACGGGCCACATCGGTGATGCTCCCGTCCTCGCGTCCGGTGTAGCGACGGATGTCCTCGAGCTCCTCGATGTCATAATCGTCCGCGCGACCGGAGAACATCAGCGTGTCGTCGCCGTCACCGCCGAAGATGCGGTTGTAGCCGCCCTCCGTGCCCGGGACGATGAAGAGGTCGTCGCCGCCGTCACCCATCAGCACGTTGTCGCCCGTGCCGCCGGTGATCGTGTCGTCGCCCTCGCCGCCGGAGATCATGTCGTCACCGGCGCCGCCGTGGATGAAGTCGTCGCCGTCACCGCCCATGGCGCTGTCGTTCCCGGCGCCCAGGCGGATGTCGTCGTCACCGGCGTCGCCCGTCACCGTGTCGTCGCCCTCGCCGGCTTCGATGACGTCGTCACCGTTTCCGCCGGAGACGCGGTCGTTACCGGCGTCCGCCACGATCCGGTCGTCGCCGTCCTCGCCGAGCACGAGGTCGTCACCCTCGCCGGCGTTCACCACGTCGTCGCCGCTGCCCGCGAAGACGTCGTCGTCACCGGCTCCCGCCTCGACGGTGTCGTTGCCGCTCCCGGCATCGATCCGGTCGTTGCCGTTGCCGCCCCGGGCGACGTCGTTACCGGCTCCGGCGAGGATCTCGTCGTTCCCTTCGCCGCCGTCGACGGTGTCGTCACCCTCGCCGCCGCGGAGCTGGTCGTTCCCGTCCCCACCGTCGATGGTGTCGTCACCGACGCCGCCGTCGATCGCGTCGTTGCCGGCGTCACCGCTCAGCTGATCGTTGCCCTCCCCGCCGTCGATGGTGTCGTCGCCCTCGCCGCCGGACGCGACGTCGCTACCGTACCCGGCGACGATCTGGTCGTTGCCCGCGTTACCGTTCAGGGTGTCGTCACCGGCCTCGCCCGTCAGGACGTCGTCACCGCCGCCGCCGTGGAGCTCGTCGTTGCCGTCACCGCCGTTCAGCTGGTCGTTGCCGCCACCACCGCGGAGGCGATCGTTGCCCGCCTGACCGTTGATCACGTCATTGCCGGAGCGACCCTCGATCGTGTCGTCACCCTCGCCGCCGTTCAGCGTATCGTTACCGGCGCCGCCGTCGATCGTGTCGTCACCGACACCGCCGTCGATCGTGTCGTTGCCGGCGTCACCGTTCAGCTGGTCGTTGCCCTCGCCCCCGTCGATGGTGTCGTCACCCTCGCCGCCCGAGGCGACGTCGTTGCCGTAGCCGGCCACGATCTGGTCGTTACCGTCGTCGCCGTTGATCGTGTCGTCCCCGGCCTCACCGTTCAGGACGTCGTCGCCGCCGGCACCGTGGAGCTCGTCGTTGCCGTCACCACCGTTGACCTGGTCGTTGCCGCCACCGGCGCGGAGGCGATCGTTACCGGCCTGGCCGTTGAGGACGTCATTTCCGGAGCGACCCTCGAGGTAATCGTCACCCTCGCCGCCGTTCAGCTCGTCGTTACCCGCACCGCCGTCGAGGGTGTCCTTCCCCGCCTGGCCGTTCAGGACGTCGTCGCCATTGGCACCGGTGAGCGTGTCGTTCCCGTCGCCGCCGTCGAGCGTGTCGTTGCCGTCGCCACCGTCGATCGTGTCGTCGCCGCCCTGGCCGTAGACCGTGTCGTCGCCGGCGTCGCCGGTCACGGTGTCGTTCCCGTCGCCGGCATAGGCGGTGTCGTTGCCGTCGCCGCCGGAGATCTCGTCGTCGCCGGTTCCGCCGTCGAGGACGTCGTTGCCCGCGCGACCCTTCAGGACGTCGTTGCCGGCCTTGCCGAGCAGCTCGTCGTTGCCGTCGCCACCATCGAGCGTGTCGTTGCCCTCGCCACCGTCGACGGCGTCGTCGCCGCCCTGGCCGTAGAGCACGTCGTCGCCGGCGTCGCCGTTCACGGCATCGTGGCCCTCGCCGCCGTAGGCCGTGTCGTTGCCGTCGCCGCCGGAGATCTCGTCGTCGCCGGTGCCGCCGTCGAGGACGTCGTCGCCCGCACCGCCGGTCAGCACGTCGTCGCCGGCCTGGCCGAGGAGCTCGTCGTCGCCGTCGCCGCCGTCGAGCGTGTCGTTCCCGTTGCCGCCCTCGAGGGCGTCGTCGCCTTCCTGGCCGCTGAGAGCATCGTCGCCGTCGCCGCCGTGGAGGTAATCGTGGCCCGATCCGCCCTCGAGCGTGTCGTTGCCCGCCTCGCCCGTCAGCTCGTCGTCGCCGGAGCCGCCGAGCAGCGTGTCGTTTCCGTCACCACCTTCCAGCACGTCGTCGGCGGATCCGCCGTCGAGCGTATCGTCACCGGCCTCGCCGACGAGCCGATCGGTGCCCGAGCCGCCGACCAGCGTATCGTTGCCGCCGCCGCCCACCAGCGTGTCGTTGCCCGAGCCGCCCGTCAGGGTGTCGTCGCCGCCGTTGCCCATGAGCACGTCGTCGCCCGACCCGCCGTCGACCGTCTCCGCCTCGTCGTTGCCGACCATCAGGTCGCGCTGCGACGTCCCCATCTGCTGGAGCATCGTCGAGAGGGTGGCCGTGAAGATGTTGTCGAAATGCGCCCGCGTGAAGCCGAACCGGTCCAGAGGACCGCCGTCATTGAAGATGGACATGATCTTCTCCCGTCTCGAGATCATGAGTGCCGCGCACCCATGTATGCTCAAGAGTGAGATACGATCAAGTCAAATCTGCATCGACGATGGTATCATGCATTTTGATTATGTCATAGCGTATCTCGCATCAGTCTTTTTCAGAGCCGCCACGTAGAACCCGTCCACCCCCGTGCGCGACGGCGACATCTGCAGGCCGTGGCGGGTCTCGCGCACGTGCGACGAGAGCGCCCCGAGCCCGGCCTGCGCGAGGAGGTCGGCCGCCGGCACGGGCGAGAAGCCGGCATGGCGGCCGAGAAAGGCGCTCACCGCTTCGTCGTTCTCCGCCGGCAGGACCGAGCACGTCACGTAGACGATGCGCCCGCCCGGCTTGACGAGGCGCGCGGCGCGGTCGAGCACCGTTTCCTGCTCGCCCTTGCGCTGGGCGAGCGAGCCCGGCCGCAGGCGCCACTTGGCGTCCGGGTTGCGTCGCCAGGTGCCCGTGCCGGTGCAGGGCGCATCGACGAGGACGAGATCGGCGCGCCCGTCGAGGTCCTCCACCGCGTCCGCCTTGCCGCGGGGGCTCCTGATCTGGACGTTGCGCACGCCCGCGCGGGCGAGGCGCTCGTGGATCGGCGCGAGGCGGCGGGTGTCCGAATCCGTCGCGTAGATCTGCCCGGCATTCTCCATCGCCGCCGAGAGCGCGAGCGTCTTGCCGCCGGCCCCGGCGCACAGGTCGACGACCTGCGCCTTCTCGCCCGGTGCGGCGAGGAGCGCCGCGAGCTGAGAGCCCTCGTCCTGGATCTCGAAGAAGCCCTTGAGGAATTCCGGCTCGCTCTGCAGCGCGGGGCCGCGCCCGTCGTCGCCGAGCCCGATCCTCAGGCCGTGCGGCGCGAGCGGCGTCTCGACGGGGGAGAGGAAGGCGAGCGCGTTCTGCACCTCCTCGCGATTGGCGAGCAGCGTGTTGACGCGGATGTCGAGGGGCGCGCGCTCGCTGAGCGCGCGGGCCTCCGCCACGAGCTCCTCGCCGAAGACCGCGGCGAGCTCGCCCTCGATCCATTCGGGATAATCGCCCTGCACGTGCGCCGGCGCGTCGGCCAGATCGGGGTGCGCGAGCCGCGCGCGCTCGTCCTCGGAGAGCGGCGCCGGCGCGAAGCGCGAGCCGTCGCACATGGCCGAGATCGCGTCGACCGCGAGCCCGCGCTGGAGCGCGAGCATGCCGAGCACGAGGGCGCGCCCCGTTTCGGGCGCCTCGCCACGCTCGCCCATGATCCAGGCGGCGGAGGCGCGGCGGCGCAGGGCGTCGTAGACCAGCGTCGCGATGGCGGCGCGGTCCTTCGATCCGGCGAAGCGGTGGGACAGTCCCCAATCCTTGAGGGCGTCCGCGGCGGGGCGGCGGCGGGCGAGGAGGTCGTCGAGGACCTCCATCGCCGCGGAGAGGCGTGCGTTCGGCGTCATGGGAGCGCATGTGGCAGGTTCCCCCGCCGCCCGCAAGCGCCGCGCCGGACGGAAGCCCCGGCTCGTCGCCCGCTCTCTCGGCCCGCGTTTCCGCCCCGTGCTCGCACGGATTGCCCCGTGCCGGCCTCGCGTGCAGGGTGGCGGCGAAACGAGGAGGCTCCCCATGAGCGAAGACCAGGCCCACGCCGTCGACGACTATCTCGCCGAGGCGCTCGGCTTCTCCGACCCCGCGCTGGAGGCCGCGCTCGCGGCGAATGCCGAGGCGGGCCTGCCCGCCATCGACGTCTCGCCGGCACAGGGCAAGCTGCTGCATCTCCTCGCGCGCGTGGCCGGCGCGCGGCGTATCCTGGAGATCGGGACGCTCGGCGGCTATTCCACCATCTGGCTCGCCCGCGCGCTCCCCGAGGGCGGGCGCATCGTTTCGCTGGAGCTGGAGCCCGAGCACGCGGCCGTCGCGCGCGAGAACGTCGCCCGCGCCGGCCTTTCCGATCGCGTGGAGATCCGCGTCGGCCGCGCGCTCGACAGCCTCGCCGCTCTGGAGGCGGAGGGCGCGGGGCCGTTCGACCTCGTCTTCGTCGACGCCGACAAGCCTTCGAACCCGGACTACCTCGCCGCCGCCCTGCGGCTGTCGCGGCCGGGTACGGTGCTCGTCTTCGACAACGTGGTGCGGCGCGGGCGCGTGGTGGAGACCGACGGTGCCGATTCGAGCATCGTCGGCTCGCGCGCGGTGCTGGAGGCGCTTGGCCGCGAGCCGCGCATCACCGCCACCGCCATCCAGACGCTCGGCGTGAAGGGCTGGGACGGGTTCGCGCTGGCGATCGTGGGCGAGGGCTGATAACGCTGCCGCCGCGCACGCCAGACCAGGGCCGGGATCGACGGCCCCGGGGCGACGACGGGATCATGCGGGAAGAGGGACCGGGTTCGTGCAGACCGTGATGCGGCTCGCGGCGGGGAGCATCGCCGTCGGCCTCCTCGTGCTCGGGCTCAAGCTCGTCGCGTGGTGGCTGACGGGCTCCGTCGCGCTCTATTCGGATGCGCTGGAGAGCACGGTCAACGTCGCCGCGGCGGTCGCGGCGCTCGTCGCCATCTGGCTCTCGTCGAAGCCCGCGGACCGCAATCATCCTTACGGCCATCACAAGGCGGAGTACTTCTCCGCGGTGCTGGAGGGCGTGCTCATCATCGTCGCGGCGCTCTCGATCGCCCGCGCGGCCTGGGGCGCGCTGACGGAGCCGTTCGCGCCGGATTTCAGCGTCCCGGGTCTCGCGGTCAACGCCGCTGCGAGCGTGATCAACGGGATCTGGGCGACGATCCTGATTCGGGTCGGGCGGTCTCGGCGCTCTCCAGCCCTCGCCGCCGACGGGCGCCATCTCGTCACCGACGTCGTCTCGTCGGTGGGCGTCCTCGCCGGCGTCGGCCTCGCGGCCGTGACCGGGTGGTTCATCCTCGACCCGATCCTGGCGCTGCTGGTGGCCGCGAACATCCTCTGGTCCGGCTGGGGCCTCGTGAAGTCGTCCGTGTCGGGGCTGATGGACGAGGCGGTGGCGCCGGAGGAGCTCGAGGCGATCCGCACCGTCATCTCGCGGCACGCCGACGGCGCGCTAGAGGCCCACGACCTGCGCACGCGTCATGCCGGGCGCGTCACCTTCATCGACTTCCACCTCGTCGTCCCCGGCGAGATGAGCGTGTGCGAGGCGCACGAGATCTGCGACCGCATCGAGGCGGCCCTGCGCGCCGTCGTCGGCGAGGCGGTGATCACGATCCACGTCGAGCCCGAGGACAAGGCCAAGCACACCGGCGTGGTCGTGCTCTGACTTCAGACGATGTTCATCGCCTCGATCCAGGCGAGCCCCGCCGCGGTGTCGCCGCGCGGCTTGTACTCGAGGCCGACGAGGCCCTCGTAGCCGCTCCCCGCGATCTCCTCGAAGATCGCGCGATAGGCGATCTCGCCGCCGTCCGGCTCGCCGCGATCCGGCACCGCCGCGACCTGGACGTGGCCGATCAGGGGGAGGAGCCGCCGGAAGCGACGGACGAGGTCCCCCTCCCCGATCTGCACATGGTAGAAATCGAAGAGCAGCTTCACGTTCGGCCGGTCGATCTCGGCCAGGATCGCCGCGATCTCGTCCGCGCGCGAGACGAGGTAGCCCGGCCGGTCGTAGCCGTTGAGCGGCTCGAGCAGGAGCGTGATGCCGTCCGCCGCGGCGCGGTCCGCCGCCTCGCGCAGGTTGGCGACGTAGGTCGCGACCGCCGCCTCGCGATCGCTCGGCAGCGGGTGGCCCGCCATGACGTGGATCGCCTTCACGCCCAGCGCTCGCGCGTAGGTGAGCGCCTCGTCGAGATCGGCGCGGAACGCCTCCTCGCGGCCCGGCAGCGCCGCGCGGCCCCATTCGCCGGGCCCGCCGGGGCGGGTGTTGAGCCCCGTCATCCGCACGCCCGCCGCGGAGAGCCGCTCGGCCAGCGCCTCCACGGGGTGCTCGTAGGGGAAATGGCACTCCACCATGTCGAAGCCGCAGGCCGCGGCCGCGTCGATGCGGTCGAGTAAGGGGCGGTCCGGGAAGAGGAGCGCGATGTTCGCGGAGAACCGCGCCTTCAGCGAAATCGGGGTCACGGCCTCTCCTCGTCCACGCTCCAGCGCCAGAACGCATCGCCCTCGGCGGCGAGGTGGCGGTTGAGCACCATCTTGTGCACCTCGTCGGCGCCGTCGACCAGACGCGCCTGGCGGGCGTATCGGTAGATCCATTCGAGGACCGTGTCCTTCGAATAGCCGCGCGCGCCGTTGATCTGGATGCCGACGTCCGCCGCCTCGTGCAGGAGGTTCGCCACCGCGATCTTCGCCATGGAGATCTCCTTCCTGGCGAAGGAGCCCTGGTCGAGCGCCCAGGCGGCCTTCATCACGAGGAGGCGCCCCACCTCGATCTTCATGGCGAGGTCACCCAGCATCAGCTGCACGCTCTCGCGATCGGCGAGGCGCACGCCGAAGCCCTCGCGCTCGGCGGCGTAGGCGTTGGCGATCTCGACGCAGCGCTCGGCGAGGCCGAGCCAGCGCATGCAATGGGTCAGCCGTGCGGGGCCCAGCCGGATCTGCGTCGCCTTGAGCCCGTCGCCGACCTCCATCAGCACGGCGTCGTCGGCGACCTCGAGCCCCTCGAAGACGAGCTCGCAATGCCCGCCGTGCTCCTCGGGACCCATGATCGGGATGCGCCGCGCGATGCGCCAGCCCGGCTGGTCGGCATGGAAGAGGAAGGCGGTGAGGCCGCGGCGCGCGTCGTCGGAGGTGCGCGCGATCAGGATGAAGTGGCGCGCCTCCGCGGCGCCGGTGATGAACCATTTGCGCCCGGTGATCCGCCAGCCGCCGGCGATCCGCTCGGCGGACGTGCGGATCATGCCGGGATCCGAGCCCCCGCCGGGATGGGGCTCGGTCATGGCGAAGGCGGAGCGCACCTCCCCCGCCACGATCGGCGCGAGCCAGCGGGCCTTCTGCGCGGGCGTCGCGACCTTCTCGAGCAGCATCATGTTGCCGTCGTCCGGCGCCGCCGAGTTGAAGACGACGGGCCCGAAGATCGAGCGGTTCATCGCCTCGTAGCAGACCGCCATGCCCTGCTTGTCGAGGCCGCCGCCGCCGGTCTCGGGGGCGAGCTGCAGGCACCAGAGCCCCTCGGCCCGCGCCTTCTCGCGCATGGCGGCGAGGGCGTCGTGGGCGATGTTCTCGTGGGCGTCGTAGGCGGCCGGATCGCTCTCCAGCGGGATCAGCTCGCGCGCGACGAAGTCCGTGATGCGGGCGCGCAGGCTCTCGACCCGGGCCGGGATGGTGAAGTCCATGGTCAGCCTCGTCTCCTCACAGCCCGGACACCAGATGCCCGCCGTCCACGGGAAGCACCGCGCCGGTCATCCAGGGCGCGGCGTCGCTCGCCAGCAGCAGGAAGGCCGCGTCGAGATCCTCCGGGCGGCCGAGCCGGCGCATGGGGATGCGCTTGACGAGCGCCTCCCCCGCCGGCGTCGCGAAGAAGTCGGCGTTGATCTCCGTCTCGACGTAGCCGGGCGCGAGCGCGTTCACGCGGATGCCGAAGCGCGCCCATTCGAGCGCGAGCGCCGCGTTCATCTGGATGAGGGCGGCCTTCGACATGCAATAGGGCCCCACCGCGCCCGACACGCGGATGCCGAGGATCGAGGCGATGTTGACGATCGTGCCCTCGCGCCCCGCCGCGCGCCAGGCGCGCGCCGCGTGGGTGGAGGTGAGCCAGGGCCCGCGCAGGTTCGTCGCCACGACCGCGTCGAAGGTCTCGATCGCGAGGTCGGCGGCGGCGCCCGGGCCGCTGACGCCCGCATTGTTGACCAGCACGTCGAGGGGCGCGGGCAGCGCGGCGAAGCAGTCGGCGACGGATTCCTCCTCGGTCACGTCGAGGTCGAGCGCCGTCGCCGCGGCAGCGCCGTCCCGCTCGAGCTCGGCGAGGAGCGCCGAGAGCCGCTCGCGGCGGCGTGCGGCGATGGTGACGCGGGCGCCGTGGCGCGCGCACAGCCGCGCGAAATGCGCCCCGAGCCCGCTCGACGCGCCCGTGATCAGCACGTGCCGTCCCGCGAGCCGCGCCCCGAGATCCATGCCGTCCTCCCCTGCCGCGATCCGACGTCGCCGATCGCCGCCACGGTCGCCCGCCGCGCGGCCCCGGTCAAGCCGCGGGCCGGTGCGGGCGCGGCAAGGCCACCCTTCTCACGCCGCGCGTCCTCGGATAGGACGGCGAGGTCGCCCCGTCTCGGTCGACGTCTGCCGGAGGGCTCGCGCGCGTGCTCGATCTCGTCATCGCCAACCTCACCTCGCCCATCGTCCTGTTCTTCGCGCTGGGTCTCGCGGCGGCGCTCGCGCGCTCGGACCTCGTCGTGCCGGAGGCGGTGGCGAAGGCGCTGGCGCTCTACCTGATGATGTCGATCGGCTTCAAGGGAGGCGCGAGCGTTGCCGGGCACGGCATCGACGCGCGCCTCGTCGGCGCGGTGATCGCGGGCGCGCTCCTCTCCTTCTCCATCCCTTGGGTCGCCTTCCAGATCCTGTCGCGCACGACGAAGCTGCCGACCCTCGACGCCGCGGCGGTCGCTGCGCATTACGGCTCGATCTCCATCGTCACCTTCGTCGCGGCGTCGGAATCGGTACGGCTGTCGGGGCTCGTGGCGGAGGGCTACCTCGTCGCGGTGGCCGCCGTGATGGAGGCGCCCGCCATCCTCACGGCGTTGTGGCTCGCGCAGAAGGCGCGCAAGAAGGCCGGCACGGGCGCGGAGGGAGACGAGCCGCAGGGCGCGCTCCTGCGCGAGATCCTGCTCAACGGCTCGATCGTGCTCCTCACCGGAGCCTTCGTCATCGGCTGGATCACCGGCGCGCGCGGGCTCGAGATCGTCTCGCCCTTCCTGGTCGCGCCCTTCCAGGGCGTCCTGTGCCTCTTCCTCCTGGACATGGGCCTCGTCGCGGGCCGGGGGCTACGCGCCGGCTGGCGCGAGCTGCGCGGCCCGGTGCTCGCCTTCGGCCTCTACATGCCCCTCGTGGGTGCGAGCCTCGCGGCGCTCGTGGCGCTGCCGCTCGGCCTCTCGGCGGGCGGGACCGCGCTGCTCATCACGCTCGCGGCCTCGGCCTCCTACATCGCCGTTCCAGCCGCGATGCGTCTCGCGCTGCCGGAGGCGCGCCCGGCGATCTACCTCACGCTCTCGCTCGGCGTCACCTTCCCCTTCAACCTGACGCTCGGCATCCCGCTCTACATCGCGCTCGCGGAGGCGCTGACATGACCGAGACCTCGAACGCCCCCCGGCTCGCGACCCACCCGAAGAAGCGCCTCGACATCATCGTCGAGGCGCCGATCATGAACCGTCTGCTCGACCTCCTCGATCGCCTGGCGGTGACGGGCTACACCGTCGTGCCGGCGCTCGCGGGGCGCGGGCGCGACGGCTCGTGGCGCCGCGCGGGCCTCGTCTCGGATGCGGGCCAGATGGTGATGGTCATCTGCGTCCTCGACGAGAGCCGCGTCCCGGAGGTGCTGGAGCCCGTCTACAAGCTCCTCTCCCGCCAGATCGGCATCGTCACGGTGTCGGACGTGGCGGTGATCCGGCGGGAGCACTTCTGAGGCTGGCGCGCCGCCTTACGGCAACATCACCTTGTCGATGACGTGGATGACGCCGTTCGACTGCATCACGTCGGCGATCGGCACGCGGGCCGTGTTGCCCTGGTTGTCGGCGATGTAGGGGCCGTTGCCGTTGCGGTCGAGCAGGACGGCGAGCGTGCCGCCCTCGACCGTCGTCAGCTCCGCCTGGCCGTCCGATCGCTGCGCGAGCGCGAGGAGCTCGGCGGCGGTGTAGGTGCCGGGCACGACGTGGAAGGTCAGCACGTCGGTGAGCTGGCCCCGGTTCTGCGGCTCGAGCAGCGTGTCGACCGTGCCCGCCGGCAGGCGCGAGAAGGCGCGGTTCGTCGGCGCGAAGACCGTGAACGGCCCCGGCCCCGAGAGCGTGTCGGCGAGGCCCGCGGCCTGGACCGCCGCGACGAGCGTGGTGTGATCGGCGGAGTTCACCGCGTTCTCGACGATGGTGCGCGTGGGAAACATCGGCGCGCCGCCCACCGTCTTCACGGCCTGCGCGGAGGCGGCGCCGGCGCCGAGCGACAGCACGGCCCCGAGGGCGGCGGCGGAGGCGAGGTTCTTCAAGGTCTTGCTCATGGGAGGCTCCTCGTGGCTGCGATCCTCTCCTTCGGATCGAGGGCAGCTACGGAGCCCACGTCGCGCGGGTTTCGGAGGGCCCGGCGCGCGGGGGAGAAAAATTTCCGGCCTCCTGTCGATCGGCCCTCCCCTCGCGGCTCATACGGTCGAGCGCACCGTCGTGCGCCGGCCGTGGCGCGCACGAGGCCGCCGGGCTAAGCTTCGATCAGGAGACCCGAGCCATGCAGTACATGCTGATCTTCCGCGAGGAGGAAGAGTGCTTCTCGGCCCGCACCGACCCCGAGCGCTCCGGCGCCTATTGGGGCGCGTGGGGCGCCTACATCGCCGCGCTGAACCAGGCGGGAATCGTCGTGAAGGGCGACGGCCTGCAGCCGCCGCACACGGCGACGACGGTGCGCCTGCGCGACGGGCGTCGCGACGTCCAGGACGGGCCGCATCCCGACACGAAGGAGCAGCTCGGCGGCTATTTCGTCATCGAGGTGCCGACGCTCGACGCCGCCATCGACTGGGCCGCGCGGGCGCCCTCCGCCTCCGCGGGAAGCGTCGAGGTGCGTCCCGTCCTGCCGCCGATGGCGCCGCCCGCATGAGCCCGGACGCGCGCCGCGCCGCCGACGCCGCGGCGCGCGCCTCCTACGGTCGCCTCGTGGCGATCCTCGCCTCGCGCAGCCGCGACATCGCGGCGGCGGAGGACGCCCTCGCAGACGCCTTCCGCCTGGCGCTCGAGACGTGGCCCGAGCGCGGCGTCCCCGATCGCCCGGAGGCCTGGCTTCTCACGGTCGCGCGGCGCGGGATGGGCCGCGCCACGCGCCATGCCGCCGTGCGGGGCGCAGCGGCCGCGACGCTCGCGCTCCTCGCGGAGGAGACCCGGGACCGCGAGCCCGACACGATCCCCGATGCGCGCCTCGCCCTGCTCTTCGTCTGCGCCCATCCGGCCATCGACGAGACCGTGCGCACGCCGCTCATGCTGCAGACGGTGCTCGGGCTCGAGGCGGCGCGGATCGCACCCGCCTTCCTCCTCGCGCCGGCGGCAATGGCGCAGCGGCTGGTGCGGGCCAAGGGCAAGATCCGCGACGCCGGCATCCCCTTCGAGACGCCCGACCTGGCCGAGCTGCCCGAGAGGCTCGACGCCGTGCTGGCCGCGATCTACGCCGCCTTCGGCACCGCATTCGACGAGACGCCGGGCGTCGCCGGCACGACCGAGCGCGAGGGTCTCGCGGGCGAGGCGATCCACCTCGCGCGCCTCCTCGCGGCGCTCCTGCCCGGCGAGCCGGAGCCGCTCGGCCTCCTCGCCTTGATGCTCTACGTCGACGCGCGGGCACCGGCGCGACGCGGCGCGTCCGGCGCCTATGTCCCGCTCTCCGAGCAGGACCCGCGGCTCTGGTCGCGCGAGGCCGTGATCGAGGCCGAAGCGGCGCTCGTGCGCGCCGCGCGCATGGGGCGGCCCGGGCGCTACCAGACGGAAGCCGCGATCCAGGCCGTCCACGCGCAGGCGCGCATGACCGGCCGGCACGAGCCGCGGGCTCTGTGCATGCTCTACGACCACCTCGCGCGCGAGACGCCGTCGCTCGGCGTCGCCGTGGCGCGCGCGGCGGCGCACGGGGACGCGTGGGGGCCCGATGCCGGCCTCGCCCTCCTCGCCGCCCT
This sequence comes from Salinarimonas ramus, assembly GCF_014645695.1. Taxonomy (GTDB): domain Bacteria; phylum Pseudomonadota; class Alphaproteobacteria; order Rhizobiales; family Beijerinckiaceae; genus Salinarimonas; species Salinarimonas ramus. The sequence continues at coordinate 379,549 of NZ_BMMF01000002.1, forward strand.
GCCGCCGGAGCGGGTCGCCGGCTACCAGCCCTTCCACGCCACGCGCGCGCATCTCCTCTCGCTGGCGGGCCTCGGCGCGGAGGCGCACGCCGCCTTCGATGCCGCCCTCGCGCTGACGCGGGACGAGGCCGTGCGCGATCATCTCGCCCGCCGGCGCGACGCGCTCGTCACGGACGCCGGGTACATGTCCGCGTGACTTCCATGCCGAAGCGGCGTGACTTCCGCGCGCATCGCGCTATGTCTGCCACGACCGTGTGCCGAGCGACGAGGATCGCGTGCGTCATTCCCCCGAATCGGAGGAGCCTCTCGAGGCTCTTCTCGCGGCCGTCGCGGGCGAGGATCGCGCCGCCTATCGCCGGCTCTACGAGCGCACCAGCGCGAAACTCTTCGGCGTCGTGCTCCGTATCGTCAAGGATCGGGGCATGGCCGAGGAGGTGCTGCAGGAGGTCTATCTCGGCATCTGGCGCGGCGCCTCGTCCTATGCGGCGGAGAAGGCGCGGCCCATGACCTGGATGATCACCATCGCGCGCAACCGCGCCATCGACGCCGTGCGCGGCCGCCGCGAGGTTCTGCTCGATCCCGGCGAGGACGGCGAGGACCGGATCGCCGCGATCCCCGACCCGTTCGACGCCGCCGCGACCTTCGCGGATCGCGACGCGCTGACGCGCTGCCTCGATCTGCTCGAGGAGGCGCATCGCCATTGCATTCTCCTCGCCTATTGCGAAGGCTGGTCGCGCGAAGAGCTCGCCGCCCGCACGGGCAAGAACGTCAACACGATCAAGACCTGGCTGCATCGCGGCCTCGCCACGCTCCGGGGGTGCCTGTCGTCATGAGCGCCGGGACGGACATGTTCGAGGGAGAGGACGACGCGCTCGCGGGCGAGTACGTCCTCGGCACGCTGCCGCCCGCCGAGCGCGTCGCCTTCGAGGCGCGCCTGCCGCGCGAGCCCGCGCTCGCCCGCGCCGTCGCCGACTGGCAGGAGCGCCTCGCGCCGCTGGCGGAGGCCGTGGACCCCGTCGAGCCGCCGGCCGATCTCCTCGCGCGCATCGAGGCGCGGCTGGAGGGACGGGCCGCGGGCTCGGTGGCCACGGCTGCCGGGGCTGCGGGCGAGCGCGGAGGCGACGTGGTCTCGCTCGACGAGGTGCGCCGCCTGCGGCGCTCGCTCGCCGGCTGGCGCCTCGCCGCCGGCGGGCTCGGCGTGCTCGCGGCGGCGCTCGTCGCCGTGGCGATCCTGGCACCGGGCACCTTCGCGCCGCTGCCGCCGGACGAACCGGCGGCGGAGCGCTACGTCGCCGTCGTCGATCGCGGCGGGGAGCTTCCCGCGCTCATCGTGCAGGTGGACGTGGCGAGCGGCCTCGTGCGCGTGCGCGCGCCGGCCGCGGAGGCGCCGCCCGAGCAGGCGCTCGAGCTGTGGCTCGTGGCCGATGGCGACGCGCCCCGCTCGCTCGGCCTCGTCGAGGACGCGAGCGACATCCGCATCGAGCCCGCCGTCGCCCGCTCCGCCCCCGGCGCCACCCTCGCCGTCAGCGTCGAGCCCCCGGGCGGCTCCCCCACCGGCGCCCCGACGGGCCCGGTGGTCTACACGGGCGTGCTGATCCCGCAGTGAGGAGCGTGGCGGTTCACCCCACCGCCCGCGGCACGCGCGGGACGCCGCGGGCGCATTCGAGGGCGGCGCGGTCCCAGGCGGCGGTCTCGGCGGCGGCGGTGTAGGTGCTCTCCAGGAAGGCGAGGAGCGTCGCCTGCGGGTCCTCGGCCGTGCGCACCGCCTCGTAGGGCAGGAGGAACTCGCCCAGCGTCGCGTTCCACGTCGCCGCCGCGGGCGTGACCGGCGCGCGGGCGAAGGCCTCCGGCGTCGGGTAGGCGTACGAGTAGAAGGCCGCGTCCATCCCGTTGCCGCCCGGCCAGAAGCCGGCGGAGGAGACCTCGTGGGAATAGGCCTCGCGGGTGACGCTGTCGGGCAGGTTCGGGATGCCGCCGGGATGAGGCGGCGCGCGCCGCCCCGAGAAGCGCGTCACCGCGAGATCGAACGAGCCCCAGAACAGGTGCACCGGCGAGACCTTGCCGAGGAAGCTCGTGCGGAAGAGCTGGAACACGCCCTCGATCGACAGGAGCGCCCGGTGGAAGCGCTCGACCGCGTCCGCGTCGTAGGGGCGCGGGCGCAGGTCCTCGGCGAAGGGCACGGCGTCCGGGATCTCGTTCGGCCGGCCGTGGATGGCGAAGGTGCCGCCGAGCGCGCCCACCGCGTCGCGGGCGCGGGCGAGGAACGCCGCGACGCTCATCGGGCCGAGCGGCACCTCCTCGCGGGCGCCGGACGCCGCCTCGGCGACGAGGAGATGATCGCGCAGATCGAGCGTCAGCGCGATGGCGCCGGCGGGATCGGGCACCGGCCCCGTGGTGAGGCCGCGGGGGGAGACGTAGAGCGTGGCGTGCCAGGAATGGTTCACCCAAGGCGCATGGGCGAGGCGGTACTTGCCGAGGATCTGGCACCAGAGGTGCAGCGCGCCGCAGGTCTCGCGCCAGGGCTCGTAGGGGAGCGGCGGCCAGCGTTCGTCCATTGGGGGTCCCTCCCCTCGCGCCGGGCGGGACGCCCGCACGCTCAGCGTTTCACGACGTCGTGGAATTCGGGATGGCGCTCGATCGTCGCCTTGGCGAACGGGCAGAGAGGTATGATCGTCTTGCCGGCCGCCCGCGCGTCCTCGACGGCGCGGCGCACCAGGACGAGGCCGAGCCCGCGTCCGCGCAGCGCGTCCGGCACGCCGGTATGGTCGATGATGATCAGGCTCTCGCCGGCGCGGGTGTAGGTCATCTCCGCCTCGTGCCCGTCGAGAGCGACGACGTAGCGACCCTTGGAGCCGTTGTCCTCGTGGCGGACCGGCGGGTCCTCCGCTTCGGGCGTGGCGGCGCTCTCCTGGGACATGCCTCGACCTCCGGCGCACGGCCACGCTCGATCGTCCGCGAGGGTACAGGAGATCGCCCGGGGCGCAAGCCGGCCCGCGCCGCTCAGAGCGCCGCGAGCGCCCTGCGCCCGGTCTCGACCGCGTCGACGATCCGGTCGCGCCCGCCCTCCTTCGCCGCGTAGAGCGCGCGGTCCGCCCGCTCGATGGCGCCGTCGAGCCCGGGCTCCCGGAACACGTCGAGAGCGGTGAAGCCTCCCGAGATCGTGATCGCGCGTCCCGGGCAGGCCTCGACCTCGAGCCGCGCCACGGCCGCGCGGACGCGCTCGGCGACGTCGCGGGCAGCAGCCGCGTCCGTGCACGGCAGGAGGAGCGCGAATTCCTCCCCGCCGAGCCGCCCGGCGAAGGCGCCCTCCCCCGCGACGTCGGCGATGATCCCCGCGACGGCCGCGATGACGGCGTCGCCCGCGGGATGGCCGAACGTATCGTTGATCGACTTGAAGCGATCGATGTCGAATAGGACGAGCGCCGTCTCGGTCCCGGCGCGCCGCGCCGCGTTGAGGATGCGCACCGAGCCGTCGAAGAAGCCCATGCGGTTGGCGAGACCCGTGAGGGCGTCGGTCGAGGCCTGGTGCTCGCGCCGGCGCAGCTCCACCTCGAGCCGCTCGCAGACGATGCGCACGGTCGCCATCAGCTCGGACGCCTCGTCGTCGTCCCGCAGCGGCAGGTCGGGCAGGATGCGTGCGGTGTTGTAGGCGCGCAGCGCCCCGATGGAGCGCACGATGGGAGCCAGCGCGGCGCGCACGGCGACGAGCGTCATCCCCGTGCCGACCAGCGTCGCGACGAGCAGCGTGATCAGAGCCGGCGCGCTCTGCTCCAGCGGAACCGCGCCGCCGAGCAGCACCGTCACCGTGAAGGCGACGAGGGGGACGTGCGTGCCGACGAAGCAGACGAGGAACAGCCGCAGGACGTAGCTGCGCCCGAGAGGAAGGCGGCGGAGGATGTCGTAGAAGGTGAGGTCGTCCCGGGCTGCTGCACTCGCTGACATGCTGGTCTCCTGCGCGAACAGGCGACGATGAGGCACGCCAGGGGTGAAAACGCCGGTTAACAGAACCACCGAATCTTAGGCGATCGGTTCCGTTCCGGAGCGATGTGGCGGGGGAACGTCGCTCGTACGCGCTGCTAAGCTTCGAAACGGAGTGTTCGAACAGCAGGCGGGTGGCTCAGGGCGTCGGGGCGACGCGCTCGAAGAGGTGCTCGTAGGTCACGACGAGCCCCTCCCCGTCCACCCGCAGCTCCGCCTCGAAGCCGCTGGCGCGGCCGAGATCCACGTAGCGCAGCCTGTCCGGGCCGAGCCGGTCGTAGCGCTGGCGCGATCGCTCGACGCGCATCGTCGCGCCGTCGAGATAGCAGACGTCGAGCGTCAGGCTGGCGCCCGGAGCCCGAGGCGTCCGGCGGATGGGCAGAGTGTTGCAGAACGGGGTGACCGACAGGTCCGGCTCCTCGGCGCCGTCCAGGTCCGGCCGGTGGGCGCCGTCGACGCTCCAGCAGTCGCCGATGCGCTCGAGGACGACGTGCGCACGGCCCGCGGCACCCCAGCGCTCGACCTCGAGCCTCCTGGTGCGCCAATCCCCGGAGAGAAGCCAGCGATAGTCGAGCCGATAGCCACCGTCGTCGCTGCCGACGACGCAGGAGCAGGCCTCGACGGCATCGGGAGCGACATCGAGCGAGAGGCGCTCGAGGGCGGGGACGTCGATGCGCCGCCAGAACAGGATCTCGTGCCCCACGCCCGCATCTCCATAGCGTGCGCCGCGTTCCGCCGAGGTCCTCGGAGACCACCGCGCGGTCATGAGTATTCCGCGGCCGAAGGCATCGGCGAAAACGTGTTCGTTGACATATCTTGAAAAGAAGTGGCGCGCCCGAAAGGATTCGAACCTCTGACCCCCAGATTCGTAGTCTGGTGCTCTATCCAGCTGAGCTACGGGCGCCTGCCGTCGCGGCGATGTCGTTGCGTCGTCGCGAGGCCGGCTGAATAGAAAATCGCGGGCGGCTTGGCAAGCGGGTTTTCGCGTCGCGACGAACTTTTTTCCACGCGACCTGCCGCCCGGCGCGCGTCCCGCGGGCGCAAAGCCCGTTCAGGCCTCGCTTCTGCGTCGATCGGGGATCTCGATGCGAAAGCACGCACCCGGCTCTTCGGGCTCGTGCACGATGCGCCCGCCGTGAAGGCGCACGATCTCGGCGCAGATGGCGAGGCCGAGCCCGGTACCGGAGGCGCGGGTCGCGCCCTTGAAGGCCTCGAACAGGTGCTCGACGGCCTTGGGCGGCAGGCCGGGGCCGGTGTCGGAGACGCGCACGACGCAGGTCGCGCCGGTGCGGAAGGCCTCGATCTTCAGGATGCGCTCCGCGCCGGGCGCGCGGGCGAGCGCCTGGACCGCGTTGCGGGCGAGATTGACGAAGACGCGGGCGATCTGCTCGCGGTCGGCGTCGATCGTCACGTCGGGCGCGATCTCGAGCACGAGCCGCGCGGCGCCCTCCGGCACGCTCTCCGCGTCCGGCACGGCGAGGCCCGGCACGGCGTGGAGATCCGTGAGCACGTCGAGCAGCGGCAGCACCTGACGGCTCGGCGTCGGCTCGACGGCGCGGCCGTAGGCGAGCGTCGCCTCCGAGAAGTCGATGGCGCGCTGCAGCGTGCCGATGAGGCGCGGCGCGATGCGCTGGACGGTGGGGTCCTCCACGTCCGACAGGCGATCCGAAATCAGCTGCGCGGAGGCGAGCATGTTGCGCAGATCGTGGTTGATCTTGGCGACGCCCAGGCCGAGCTCGGCGAGGCGGCGCTTGGATCGCAGTTCCTCGGCGAGCGCCTTCTCCGTGCGCTCGAGCGCCCGCTCGGCGGTGCCGATCTCGTCGGTGCGCCGGCTCGGCGCGATGATGCGCGAGGCGTCCTCCGGCGCCTGCGAGAACTGGGCGAGGTTCGCCGAGAGGCGCCGCACCGGGCGCACGATCAAGGCCTGGAGCGCGAGGTAGACGAGCCCGGCGGTGATGCCGGAGATGATCAACGAGAGAACGAGGATGTTGCGCGAGAAGGCGAGGAGCGCCTCGCGCAGGGGCGCGGGATCGAGGACGATCTCGACGAAGTCGATCGCCTCGGCGTCCGGGCCCGTCCCGTCGCCGACGACGCGCAACATGCCGGGCGCGCGGCCGAAGAGCGTGTCGAAGGCCGAGCCGATCGCGGCGAAGGCGCCCTGGCTGCGCAGGTCGACGGTGCGCGAGACCTCGGGCGGCATGCTGACGTCGACGGCGAGGAGACGGCGCGTGCCCCCGCCGCGCACGGCGACGAGCTCGGCGCCGACGCCGGCCAGCAGCTTCTCCTGCAGCTGCGGCATGTCCGCGTCGCCCGCGTCGAGGACGAGGGCGGCGATCTGGGCGGCGGCGAGCCGGTCCGAGAGCCAGTTGCGCTGGAAGTTCGCGACGGAGGGTACGTAGATCAGCACCTCCGCGACCATCACGAAGGCGATGGTGAGGAAGAGCAGGCGCCCCGAGAGGCCGATGCGCAGGCGGCGCGGGGCGCGCGCAGCCGCCGAGAGCGCCGCGCCCGCGTCCTGCGGCGCGATCTCCCGCGGCCTTTCGGCGATGCCCGCCTCCTCCATGCGCCCTCCGTCCGCGCGTCAGCCGAGCGTCCGGACGAGACGCCGCCAGCGCTGCACCCACGGGTTCGTCGCGAAGGGCCGAAGAGTTTCGACGGCGGCGCGTTTCGTCAGCTCGGAATAGGTCGGATACGGCATGACGATCCCTGCGATATCCCGCGCCTTCAGGCCCTTGGCCATGGCGAGCGTCCAGAGAGCGATCAGCTCCCCAGCGTGCGGGGCGGCGATGGTGCAGCCGAGCACGCGCCCGTCGCGCCCCACGAACGCCTTGACGAGGCCGTGCGTGCTCCGCTCGGCCTGCGCGCGGTCGTTCTCCGCGACGGGCCAGCGCAGGATACGCGCCCTCTTGTCCTTGCGAAAGGCCTCCTCCTCCGAAAGGCCGACGGCGGCGATCTCCGGGTCGGTGTAGACGACCCGCGGGATCGTGGTGGGATCGACCTTCGCGGGCAGGCGGAAGAGCGCGTCGCGCACGACGAGGGAGGCGTGGTTGCTCGCCGCATGAGTGAAGCGCAGGCCGCCGGTGCCGCCGGTGGCGCAGTCGCCGATGGCGTAGACGCGCCGGTTGGACGTCCGCAGCCGCGCGTCGACGGCGATGCCGTCCGGCCCGTGGGCGATGCCGGCCGCCTCGAGGCCGAGCCCCTCCACCGTGGGCTCGCGCCCGGTGGCGACGAGGAGGTGCGAGCCCTCGATGTGCTCCTGGCGGGCGCCCTCCCCCGCGCGCAGGCGAAGCCGCACGCCCTCCCCCGCGCGCTCGGCGCCCAGCACCTCGACGCTCTCGCGCAGATCGACGCCCTCCGCGCGCAGCGCGGCGGCGAGGATGCCCGCGACCTCGCGATCCTCCCGCGGCAGGACGGGGCCGTTCGACAGGAGCGTGACGGCGGCGCCGAGGCGCCGATGCGCCTGGGCGAGCTCGAGCCCGATCGGGCCGGCGCCGACCACGAGGAGCCGGCTCGGGCGCTCGGCGAGGTCGAACAGCGTCTCGTTCGTGAGGAAGGGCGTCTGCGCGAGGCCCTGGATCGGCGGCACGAGCGGGCGCGATCCCGTGGCCAGCACGAAGCGGCGGGCACGGATGCGCGCGGCGCCGGCTTCCATCGTGCGCGCGTCGACAAAGCGGGCCTCCTCGGCGAGCACGGTGACGCCCATGGCGCGGTAACGCGCGACCGAATCGTTGGGCGCGATCGCGGCGATGACGGCGCGCACGTGGTCGCGCAGCGCCGCGTAGTCGACCTCGGGCTCGTGCGTCGCGACGCCGAACGGCCCGCCGGTGCGCGCCGCATGGGCGTGCGCCGCCGCGGCGATCACGGATTTCGAGGGAACGCAGCCGTTGAAGAGGCATTCGCCGCCCATGAGGCCGCCGCCGGCGCCCTTCTCGACGAGGACGACGGAGGCGCCCAGCGATGCGGCCACGGCGGCGACGGAGAGGCCCGCGGCGCCCGCGCCGACGACGCACAGATCGGGCTCTAGGAGGTCGGTCATCTGAATCCTCGCTGTGGCTCTCGCATGCGGGGGTGAAGGAGGCAAGGGAGCGTGAGAGGCTGGAGCGGTGGTGCCGCAAGCCGCGATCATTTTGCCGGCGAGAAATGGCGATGAACGAGACAGCGGATTCGGCTGCAGAAGATTTGTTGACGCAAAGTCGTTCCGCCCGCCGTTCAAGTCCCGAGCACGTCGCTCGCAGTCGATGCTGTCTTATGAATGTCACAACTCTGCAGAACGAAGATCTGCATACTATACCATTTCACCGCTGTGTGGGGCATCTTTTGATTGCAGACCCTCATGGCTTGGCGGTCACTCGGATTCATTGTTGAGAATTTTGAGCAAACTTGAACGAGAGGGCGGCGGGAGAGCGGCAATGGTGCCCATTCGGCCGCGCAGATTCGCACGAATCGGCCAAATCGTTGCGCAGCAACGGGTTACTCGGCCAGCGGACGCCTCTGGACCGTCTGTTGCCGCCCAGCGTCACGGTTGGAGACCCGACGCATTTCGTGCATTTACCCAAAATCAAGATATGGATATGCGCACGAACCTTCAGCGAAACCCCACATTCTGCCTCTGCTCAGATGCGGGCCGAGACGCCCTATGCGCCTGCGCTCTCGGCGATTTCAGCGTTTGTCGATTAATTCTCTGCAATTCCGTGCACGTGGCGCTAAACTACCCACGACAGGCATCGCGAGACTCGGACCAACGGATTTCTGCACCCCTTCCATTTACAGGACCGGAAAAAAGCCATATCAGTGTCTGCACACTCAACCCGAGATCAGTGGAAGATCATGTCAACTCGTTGCCCCACCGACATCGACCGCTTCGTCGGTCAGCGTATTCGCCTGGCGCGCCGTATCGCCAAGATGAGCCAGCAGAAGCTGGGCGAGCAGATCGGCGTGACCTATCAGCAGATCCAGAAGTACGAGAACGGCACCGACCGCATCGGCGCCGGGCGCCTGCATCAGGTGTCCCTGTCGACCGAGCAGCCGATCGAGTTCTTCTTCTCGTTCTCGGACGACGTCGAGCCGACCCAGAGCGATCGCCAGGACATCCTGGCCGACGACGGCGTGCAGCGCCTCATCGTCTCGGCCTCGAAGATCAAGTCGCGCAAGCTGCTCGACAACCTGGCCCAGATCGCCGAGACGTTCGCCTCCGCCGAGGTGACCGAGGCCCCCAAGGCCTGACGGCCGGTTCCGCATCGCCTGCGGCTTCGCGGCGCGCTCCACCGTTCCCCGGAGCCGCGCGCCGCGACGCATCCTTCCGATCCTGTGCGATAGTTCTTCTGCACGAGTTCGGAGAAACGAGCAATGCGGGCCTTTCATGACGCGCGCGCCCTCGCGCACGATCCCGATAGCTATTTCCGGCGCGGCACCATCGTCGCGCATCCGGAGCAGGGCGAGCGCTGGACGCTCCTGCGTGACGCCATCGCCGACGCGCACGATCTCGTCGCGCCCGCCGATCACGGCGAAGCGCCGATCCTCGCCGTCCACGACGCCGCGTACGTCCGCTTCCTGCGCGAGGCATGGTCTCGCCGCGGCGAGCTGCCGGGCGGAGCAGACGCGGCCGAGATCCTGTCGGGACATTTCGCGCGCCCGCACATGAGCCGGCGCCCGGAGGGCATGCTCGGCCTCATCGGCTACCACACCGCCGATACGTCGACGCCGATTCGCCCGGGAACGTGGGAGGCGGTGCACGCCGCCGCGCAGGTGGCCGTCAGCGCCGCGGACGCGGCGCTCGAGGACGGTCGCGCCTACGCGCTCTGCCGTCCGCCCGGGCACCATGCCTATGCCGACTCGGCCGGCGGCTTCTGCTTCCTCAACAATTCCGCCATCGCGGCCGAGCGGCTGCGCACCCGCCATTCCCGGGTCGCCGTGCTCGACATCGACGTTCATCACGGCAACGGGACACAAGGCGTCTTTTACACACGCGGTGACATCCTCACGATCTCTATCCACGCGGATCCTGCGGATTATTTCCCCTATTACGCCGGGTACGCGGATGAAGTCGGGGTCGGCGACGGCGAGGGGGCAAATCGCAACATCCCCCTCCCCCACGGCTCCGGCGACGCGCCGTGGCTCGCCGCCATCGAGGACGCGCTGGAGGGCATCGCCCGCTTCGCGCCCGGGGCGCTCGTCGTCGCGCTCGGCCTCGACGCGTCCAAGGACGATCCGATCGGCGCGCTGGCCGTGACCACCGACGGCTTCGCCCGCGCGGCCGAGACGATCGCACGCGCGGGGCTCCCCACGGCCATCGTCCAGGAGGGCGGCTATCTCTGCGAGGCGCTGCCGCGCAACCTGCGCGCCGTCCTCGACGCCTACGACGCGGCCTGCGGCTGAGCCGCGACGATCACGCCCCCGTCGCTCCCATCAGCCACGCGGTCGTGGGCGCGTCGGCGCCGACGGGGATCGTGAGGACCACCGGCGTCTCGTAGGGATGCGTCTCGCGGATCGTCGCCGCGACCGCCTCCTCCAACCCCGAGCGCGTCTTGACGAGGCCGACGATCTCGCCGGCCTCCTCGATCGCACCCTGCCAGGAATAGACGCTGCGCATCCCCGGAATGAGGTTGACGCAGGCCGCGAGCCCGCGCTCCACGAGCGCGCGCGAGACGGCGGCCGCGGCCGCCTCGTCGGGAAAGGTCGTGTAGACGAGGAGCGGGCGTTCCATGCTATGCCTCCCGGTGTGCGTTTCGTCCCGACGATAGGTGGCGCAGTCTCATGAGCCGTGGCAAGGCGATCGCGTTCGTGGCGAGCGAGCATCCCGAGGCGCAGGCCGCCGCGGAGCGCCTGCGCGCGCGCTATCCCAACGTCGTGCCGGAGGCCGCCGACATCGTCGTGGCGCTCGGCGGCGACGGGCTGATGCTGCAGACGCTCCATCTCTTCATGGGCGTGGAGAAGCCGATCTACGGCATGAATCGCGGCTCCGTCGGCTTCCTCATGAACGACTACCGCGAGGACGGCCTGATGGAGCGCCTCGCCAGCGCCCAACGCGCCGTGGTGCATCCGCTGCTCATGACCGCGGTCGACACGCAGGGGAAGATGCACACGGCACGCGCCATCAACGAGGTCTCGCTCTTGCGCCAGACGCATCAGGCGGCCAAGCTGATCATCGCGGTGGACGGCAAGGTGCGCATGCCCGAGCTCATCGCCGACGGGATCCTCGTCGCGACCCCGGCGGGCTCCACCGCCTACAATTTCTCCACCGGCGGGCCGATCCTGCCGCTGAACGCCCCGCTCCTGGCGTTGACGCCGATCTCCGCCTTCCGCCCGCGGCATTGGCGCGGCGCGCTCCTGCCGGACCACGCCCGCGTCGCCATCGAGGTGAAGGAGCCCGAGCTCCGCCCCGTCGCGGCAGTGGCGGACCACACCGAATTTCGCCGCGTCGCTCGGGTGGAGGCCTCCCTCGATCGGACGGTGGACCTCGTCATGCTGCACGATCCCGGCCACGGCCTCGACGAGCGGATCCTGCGCGAGCAGTTCGGCCCCTGACGCGTCGTGTGAGCCGCCATGCGCATCGCCTTCGAAAACCTGAGCTTCATCGTCGCCGAGGACGACCCGTTCTGGCGCCGGCTGGTGGTCGCCTGGCTCGAGGCCTTCGGCGCGCGCTCCGTGCGCGACACCGCCGACGGCGCCCGCGCGCTGGCGCTGATGAACGAGGCGCCGGCCGACGTCGTCGTCACCGATTGGGAGATGCCGGGGCTCGACGGCATCGCGCTCACGAAGGCGCTGCGCGATCGCAAGACGAGCCCGGACGCCTTCGTGCCGATCCTGATGCTCACCGCCTACGGCGAGCGCGGGCGGGTGATGCGGGCGATGCGCGCCGGCGTCAGCGGCTATCTCGTCAAGCCGACGACGCCGCAGGCCTTCTACGAGCGCCTTCTCGCCGTCCTCGCCGACACGCGGCCCTTCGTGGCGACGCCCCATTATTTCGGGCCGGACCGCAGCCGGCCGCAGAGCTTCGCAGGCCCGCCCGCGCCGCCGCCCGTACCGGAGGAGTGAGCGAGCGTGCGCATCATCCCCGCCCCCCGCGACAAGGCAGCCGCCAAGAGCCGCGACGGCAAGACGGGCTCGTCGGCCAAGTCCGCAGCCGGAAAGCCGTCCGGCACGAAGCCCTCCCCCGCGAAACCCGCGCCTCCCCGCGAGACGGTGCCCGTCCCGGATCGTTTGCGGGCGAAGGCGCTCGCCTTCGACGCGGATTACGAGGAGGCGCTCGCCGCCGCGGTGTCGCGGGCGCAGGCCGCGGAGGTGCGGGTGCGGGCGCAGGCGGGCGAGACCCTCGCCGAGGAGGCCGCGCGCTGCGCCGGCATCGTGGAGGGGTTCGACCCGGCTCAGGCCGCCTCGCGGACGCGCTCGCTGCGCGCAGCCCACCGCCTGCGCGGCGCGGCGCTCGGCCTCGCCGTACCCGTCGTGGCGCGCATGGCGGCGAGCCTCGCGCGGCTCGTCGAGCGCGCGGGCGCACGCACGCCCGTCGCTCTCGTCGCCGCGCATGCGGACGCGATCCGCGCCGCGGTGTCGCCGAAGGCCGAGCCGCGCGCGGCCGAGGTGGTGGCGCGTGAGCTGGAGGTGGCGGTCGACGCCGTGCTCGCGCGCCTGAAATGACGCGCCGAGGCGGTCGCTACGCCCGCTCGATGCGCCCGGAATAGCAGCCGCGCTTCGCGTAATGCGCGTGGATGACGCTGACCTTCGGATCGGCGAGAAGCCGCTCGATCACCGGCTCCACCACGGCGCCCTCCACCACGTCCGCGTCGCGCATCATGCCCTCGTCGTCGAAGGCGCGTAGCGAGAGCAGGCGCCGGCGCATCACCTCCGGCACGATTCCCACCCGGTCGAACGTCTCCCGCGCGCCCTCGCGCACGAAGATCGCGTGCGTGGCGCGGTAGGGCGACGAAGCGGGCATGGAGACGTGGTTGAGGAGGAGCACGGTCTCGCCCACCGGGACCTCGCGCATCTCGATGCGATCGGGATAGCCCGGCTCGCCGTCGACGATCATGCGGCGGGCGTTGTGCAAGGCCAGCGCCTCGTCCGAGAGGCCGTAGAGCGGGAGAAAGGGTTCCGGCGAGAGGCCGGTGATGCGGAAGGTCATGGCTTCGTCCTCGGAATGGTGCAGTGGTCGATGCGCCGGAGGACACCACGGCCCGGGCCGAGCCGGCCACCCGTTTCCGCTGCTACCGCGTCACGCGGCGATCCCGAGCCTGCGCGAGCGGATCGCCTCGACGATCCCGCGCTCCACGTGGGAGAGCGCGACGTCGAGGGCGGCGTCCTCCGCCATGACGCGGCTCGCCTCGCGCGCCTCCTCGCGGGCGGCCTCCACCTCGTAGCGACGCAGAAGGACGAGGAGCTTGCCCGCTTCCTCCGCCGGCAGCGCCGCGCAGGCGGAGAGCACCCGCTCGACCATGCGCCGGGAGAGCTGCGCGCCGACGCCCGCCCCCTCCCCTTGCGGCTCGCGCAGCGCCGAGAACGCCGCCTCGAAGGCCGGAAGCAGCGCCGGCGGCAGCTTCGCGCGGCGGTAGAGCGCGGGGAAGCCGGCCCCGCGCGGATCGTGCAGCAGCGCGACGACGCGCTTGGCCGGCATGTCCGCGAGATCGGCGAAGGCGGCCTCGACGAAGGGCATGGCGCGCGAGAGGACCGCACGAAGGATCATCGCAGGCGTCAGCTGCCCCGTACGTCGCAGGTGGGTGACGAGCCGCAGCGCGTCGGCAGCCGGGCCGGCGGAGAGCGCGACGGTCGTCTTCTCCCGCGCCTCGCGCACGATGCGCGCGGAGCGCTCCGCCGACAGCCAGCCGCGCTCGACCACGAAAAGCTCGAGGCGCGACGCGAGCGCCACCGCGATCGCCTGGCGCACGTCCACGGGGCAATCGGCGCGCGCGAGCAGCGCTTCGCGGATCTCGGGATCCTCGCCGAGCCGCTCGTTGATCCGCGCGAAGGTGGAGACGGCGAGGGTGGCGCCGGGATTGCCGAGGAGCTCCGACACGGCCTGGGCGCAGGCGATCTCGGCGAGCGCGGCGGCGACGGCGGAGGTCAGGCGCGGGCGCAGCGCGATGGCGGTCTGGACGAAGTCGTCGCCGAGGGCAGCGGCGTCGACGAGGTCGGCGTCGGTCAGGAGCGGCGAGCGGGCGAGCACCAGGGCGGCGATGGCGCTCTGGTCGGAGGCGAGCGCGACGACGATGTGGCGCGGCGCGTCGGGCGCGTTGGCGACGGCCTCCGCGAGGGCCCGCCGCACGAGCGGCGAGGGATCGTCGAGCATCGCGGTGAGCGCGGTCTCGGCGTCGCGGCGATCGGCGGGGGCGAGCTCGCCGTAGAGATAGGCGCGGGCGAGCGCGCTCACGGCCTCGGCGCGATCGCCGGGAGACGCGGTGCGGGCCCAGAGCAGGAAACGGCGAACGATCATCGCGCCCCCCGTGCGATCGCCGCGAGGTCGAGCGGACCCGACGGCGGGGCCGCGCGTACGGTGCTCGCGGCCGCCGGGACGGCGGCCGGCGTCGGCATCGCGCCCTCCGGCGGCGCGCTCCACAGGCTCGCGACGGCTCCGGAGACGGGGCCCGGTGCCGCCTGATCGGTGCGGAAGAGGCCGTGGAAGGCCGGGCCGTCGGCGCGGGCGAAGGCGAGCGGGGTATCGGGCGCGAAGGCCGGCGCGGCGCTCGCCGCCGTCGTCGCGGTGCCGCGCGCGCGCTCGTGGGCGGCGGCGATGACGCGGTAGAGCTCGCCGACGCTGCGCGGCGCGCCCTCCGCATCGCGGAAGAGTGCGGGGTTCGCCTCCGCCGCCCGCGGGAACAGCGCGGTGGCGGACGTCTGCGGGTCCGTGCTCGCGGCGCGGATCAGCGTCGCCGCGCCGCTCGCGCCCAGCACGTGCGCCACGGCGAGATCCGATTCGCTGGGCGCCCGGCCGAGCGCAGCCTCGAGCGCCTCGGCGTTGCGGTTCGTCAGCACGCCGGCGAGCTGGGCCGCGATGCGCGGGTCCTCGCGCAGAGCGAGGATCTCGGCGCGCATCCGCGGGTCGGCGACGCCGAAGCGGCCGTCGGCGTCGCGCGTGATCGCGCGCGCCTCCTCGCCGAGCCCGAGGCGCGCGCCCTCGCCGTCGACGAGGCCGAGCCAGGTCTGCTCGATGAACTGGAAGAGCCCCGTGGCGGAGGACGTGCTCGCCTTCGCGCTCGGGTCGAGCGCCGATTCGCGTTGCGCGGCGGCGAGGAGGTAGTCGAAACTCAGCCCGTTCGCCCGCGCGCCGTCGCGGATGGCGTCGACCACCGGCGGCGGCGTCGCCGCCCCGGCGGGGCCGTTCTGCGCGGGAAGCGAGGTGAACAGGAACATGACGCGCCGCTCGTTCTCCGGCCCGGTCGCGCGGGGCGGGCGCGGCTCGGGTCAGGAGCGCATCCTCGCCCGATCATGGTAAACGAAGGCTTTAAGCGGCGCCGTTCGTGCGCCGACGAAGAGGAGACGCACATGCCCGACGAGGCGCAACGCCACCCGCGCGGCGGGATCTACTTCGAGGATTTCGCGCCCGGCAGCGTCATCCCCCATCGCCTCACGCGCACCGTGACGCAGATGGACAACATGCTGTTCTCCAACATGACGCTGAACCCGCAACCGCTGCACATCGATGCGCATTTCTGCGAGACGCAGACCGAGTTCGGCCGCCCGCTGATGAACTCGCTCTTCACGCTGGGGCTGATGATCGGCATCTCGGTGAACGACACGACGGTGGGCACGACGATCGCCAACCTCGGCATGACCGACGTGACCTTCCCCGCGCCGCTCTTCGAGGGCGACACGATCCGCTGCGAGACGGAGGTGCTGGAGAAGCGCGAATCGAAATCGCGCCCCAATGCGGGCATCGTCACCTTCCATCACAGGGCCTTCAAGCAGGACGGCACGCTCGTCGCGCAATGCCGCCGCCAGGCCTTCATGCTCAAGCGCCCCGCCGCCTGAGACGCCCACATCCGAGGAGCCCCGTTCTCATGCGTTCCTACCTCTTCGTCCCCGGCGACAGCGAGAAGAAGCTCGAGCGTGCGCTCTCCGCCGGCGCGGACGCGCTCATCGTCGACCTGGAGGATTCCGTCGCGCCCGGCGAGAAGGCGCGCGGACGCGAGGTCGCCGCCGCCTTCCTCGCCCGCGCCGCGGAGCAGGAGGGCGGGCCGCGCCTCTACGTGCGGGTGAATGCGCTCGACACCGATCTCATCGGCGCGGATCTCGATGCGGTGATGCCCGCGGGTCCCGCGGGCATCGTGCTGCCGAAGGCGTCCGGCGGGCAGGACGTGGCGCATCTCGCGGCGATGGTCGCCGTGCGCGAGGCGGAATACGCGCTGCCCGACGGCGCGACCGCGATCCTCGCCATCGCCACGGAGACGGCGCGCGGCGTCTTCGCGCTCGGCACATACGGCGGCTCGAGCCATCGGCTGCGGGGGCTCGCCTGGGGCGGCGAGGACCTCTCCGCGGACATCGGCGCGGAAGCCAACCGCGATGCCGCCGGCGCCTATACCGAGCCCTACCGGCTGGTGCGCGCGCTCGCGCTGATGGGCGCGGCCGCGGCCGAGGTCGACGCCATCGACGCCGTCCACACCACGTTCCGGGACCTCGATGCGCTCGCCGCCGAATGCCGCGAGGCCCGCCGCGACGGCTTCGTCGCCAAGCTCGCGATCCACCCGGCGCAGGTGCCGGTGATCAACGAGGCCTTCACGCCTTCATCCGACGAGATCGCCCGGGCGCGGGCCATCGTCTCGGCCTTCGAGGCGAATCCCGGCGCGGGCGTGGTCGCCATCGACGGCGAGATGATCGACATGCCGCACTTGAAGCGCGCCCGCCGCGTGCTCGCGCGAGCGGGGTGACGAACGGTCACTCGAAGATCGACACCACGAACCGCAGGCACACGAGCGCGAGGAAGATGCCGAAGGCGACCTCGAGCTTACGCTTGGGCCAGGCGTGGGCGAGGTTCACGCCGATCTGGGCGGTGATCAGCGTCGTCGGCACGACCAGCAGGAAGCCCAGGAGCGAGACGAAGCCGATCGCGTCGGGCGGCAGGCCCTCCTTGCCCCAGCCGGCGAAGACGTAGCCGATCGCGCCGGGGATCGAGATGATCAGCCCCAGCCCCGCGGACGTCGCCACGGCCTGGTGGATGCCGCGCCCGTGCAGCGTCATCAGCATGTTCGAGATCTGCCCGCCGCCGATGCCCATCAGCGCCGAGGCGAGGCCGATGAAGGAGCCGTAAGCGCGAAGCAGCCAGCCCTTCGGCAGGTCGGTGGCGAGCCGCCAGGTGTCGTTGCCGAAGAGGAGCTTGATCGAGTTGAAGCCGGCCACGAGGATGAAGACGAGCTTGAACACCCACGGATCGGCGAAGCGCGCCACCGCCGAGCCGACGAGCACGCCCACGATCACCGGGACCGCCCAGGACTTCAGGAGCGCCATGTCGACGGCGCCCTTCTTGTAGTGCCCGCGAAAGGACTTGATCGAGGTGGGAATGATGATGGCGAGCGAGGTGCCCACCGCCAGCGGCATGCGCACCTCCTCGTCGACGCCCAGCAGCCGGAAGGCCTCGAACAGGATCGGCACGATGATCGCGCCGCCACCGACGCCGAACAGGCCCGCGAGCACGCCCGCCAGCGCACCGGCCGCGAGGAGGCCGGCGGCGAGCATCGCGAGATCGCCGAGGGGAATGCCGAGGAACATGGAAAGCCCGCCTGTCGCGCACGTGAGGTTACGCTGCCGTATGCGGGTTCGGCGACCGGCGCGCAAGCGGCGCGCCGGCCAGGGCGGTTTGGCATTACCCCACCGGGCGCACACCCGTGCGCGCGATCAGTCCACGATCCCGGCGCGATCCTCGATCGCCATCAGCGTCGCCGTGAGGAGCGCGCAGAGCTTGCGGCTCCCGGCGTCGCCGGCGATCGCCTCGGCGAACACCTCCGCCTGGGAGAGCGTGAGCGTGCGCCCGGCCTTCACCACGGTCCCGATCGCCACGAGGCGCGCGCCGGCGGCCGGGGCGAGGAGGTTGATCTTGAACTCGGCGGTGAGGACGCCGCGGCCCTCCGGCATGCGCGTGAGCGCGGCGTAGCCGGCGGCTGAATCGGCGATGGTCGCGACCGCTCCGGCATGCACGAACCCGTGCTGCTGGAAGAGCGCCGGCACGACGGGCAGCACGATGACGACTCGGCCGGGCTCGACGGATTCGAGCGTGGCGCCGAGCGTCGTCATCAGCGCCTGCTTGGCGAAGCTCGCCTCGATGCGGGCCGCGGTGGCGGCGAGAGACGTCACGCGGCGTGCTTCCGCGCATCCGCGGCGTCCGCCGCGCGGCGCACGTGGGCGACGGCCTCGCGAAGGGTCTCGAGCCCCGCGCCCGGCTTCACAGCCTCCATGGCCAGGTGGCGGCGATAGGCGCGCGCGCCGGGACGCCCGGCGAAGAGGCCGAGCATGTGGCGCGTGATGGTCGACAGCCGCGCTCCCTCCGCCAGCCGCGCGGCGACGTAGGGCTCGAAGGCCTCAACCGCCTCGAACCCGTCCGCCACGGGCGCCGGCTCGCCGAACAGATCCGGGTCGACACGCAGCAGGATCTCCGGGTCGTGATAGGCCGCGCGCCCCAGCATCACGCCGTCGACGTGATCCAGTGCGTCGCGGCAGGTCTCGATCGTGGCGATGCCGCCGTTCAGGGCGACGGGGAGGTCCGGCAGGCGCGCCTTGAGCCGGTGCACGCGCCCGTAATCGAGGGGCGGCACGTCGCGGTTCTCCTTGGGGGAAAGCCCCTGCAGCCAGGCTTTTCGCGCATGCACGACGAGGGCGTCGGCGCCGGCGGCGACCACGGCGTCGGCGAGCGCGTCGAGCGCCGCCTCCGGATCCTGGTCGTCGACGCCGATGCGGCACTTCACGGTGACGGGCACGGATACGGCAGCCTTCATCGCCGCCACGCAGTCGCCCACGAGCGCCGGCTCGCGCATCAGGCAGGCGCCGAAGCGCCCGTCCTGCACCCGGTCGGACGGGCAGCCGATATTGAGGTTCACCTCGTCGTAGCCGAGATCCGCGCAGATCCGCGCCGCCTCGGCGAGCTCGCTCGGATCCGACCCGCCGAGCTGCACGGCTACGGGATGCTCCGCCTGCGAGAAGCCGAGCAGGCGTTCGCGATCGCCGTGGATCACGGCGCCGGTCGTCACCATCTCCGTGTAGAGCCGCGCGCGCCGCGACAGGACGCGATGGAACGCCCGGCAGTCGCGGGTCGTCCAGTCCATCATCGGTGCGACGCAGAAGCGGATGTCGTCTGGAATCATGGCTCCGAGATAGCCGCGAGGCCGCGCTGCGGCAAGCGCCGGCGAGCTCTCGGGGCCCCGCGCGGGCCCCCGTTCCCACCGCCGACGGCGCGTTGACTTTCGGGGTCCCATCCTGCATAAGCCGCCCGACTGGAGCGGCGCTCGTGCGAGCGACGTCGGCTCCCCTGTGCACCACGACACGATTCGGGCCGTCGAAGCGCGAGCAGCGCGTGCGGGTCTCTTTCACGGAGACCGCGTGCCGCCGGGAATGCGGCCCCGAGACAGACGAGAGCGGAGACGAGGCCGTGAAGAGGACGTATCAACCCAGCAAGATCGTGCGCAAGCGCCGTCACGGCTTCCGTGCGCGCATGGCGACGGTCGGCGGCCGCAAGGTCATCGCGAACCGTCGCTCCAAGGGGCGCAAGCGCCTCTCCGCGTGAGGAGAGGCGGGTCGTGGAGGGCGATCGAGCGATGCGCGGACCTGACGACGCGCCGCTTGTCGGTCGCCTGACGAAACGACGGGAGTTCGTCGCGGCGGCCTCGGGCCGCCGTTTCCATTCGGAGCGCATGACGGTCCAAGGCCTCAGGCGCGACGACGAGGGGACGCTGCGCGTCGGCTTCACCGTGACCAAGAAGGTCGGCCACGCCGTCGAGCGCAACCGCATCAAGCGGCGGCTGCGCCACGCCGCGCGCGAGGCCCTCGCTCGCGGCGGCGCCGACCTCGGCTGCGGCGCGCGGCATGACGCCGCGGCGGATCGCGTCCCGGACGCGCCCCTCCCCCCGCATCCGCTGCCCCCGGCGGATATCGTCGTCATCGCGCGACGTCCGGCGCTCCAGGCGCCGTATTCTTCCCTCATTGACGATCTCGCGCGCGCCCTCCACGTGGTGACGAAGCCCGGCGGCGCGCGGCCCGATCGCGGAGGCGCCCCGCGCGGACCCCGCCGCGGGCGCGGCGACGCCTCCGGGCAGACGAGCCGGCGCGACGCGCCACCTTCCGGCCTTTCCGAAAAGACACCGTAGAGCTCCATGCGCGACGAAGACTCCCGCAACCTGATCCTGGCGATCGTCCTCTCGGTGATCGTGTTCGTCGGCTGGACGTATTTCTACGCCGCCCCGCAGGCGCAGCGCGAAGCCGACCTCGCGGCTCAGCAACAGGCGGCCCAGGCGGTCGACCCGGCCCGGCCGAACCTGCCGCTGCCCTCCGACGGCGGCGTCGCCCCCGGCGCGCCGACGCAGACCGTCGCCCCCGGCACGAATCTGCCGGCGACCCGCGAGGCCGCGATCGCGGCCGCGCCCCGCATCCCGATCTCGACGCCCTCCAAGGAGGGCTCGATCAACCTGCGCGGCGCGCGGATCGACGACCTGATCCTGAAGGACTACCAGGAGACGACGGACCCCGATTCGGACCCGATCGTCCTCCTTTCCCCCTCGAACAGCGCCAATCCCTACTATGCCGAGTTCGGCTGGGTCGGCGGCGGCGAGGTGCCCGGCGGCCTGCCCGATTCGCAGACCGTGTGGCAGACGAACGACGAGGCGCTCACCCCCGCGACGCCGGTGACGCTCACCTTCGTCAACGAGGCGGGCCTGACCTTCGAGCGCACCATCACGGTGGACGAGGACGCGCTCTTCACCGTCGAGGACCGCGTCCTCAACGAGACAGGCGCGCCCGTCACGCTCTACCCCTACGGCTTGGTCTCCCGCCACGGCGTGCCGAACGTCATGGGTTACTTCGTGCTGCACGAGGGCTTCATCGGCGTGCTGGGCGAGGAAGGCCTGCAGGAATGGGGCTACGACGACGTGGCGGAGGCCGAGCGCCTCTCGGCCAACGTCACGGGCGAGAGCTGGGCCGCGGAGACCGGCGGCTGGGTCGGCATCACCGACAAGTACTGGGCCACCGCCATCGTGCCGGACCAGGACACGGCCTTCACCGGACGGTTCACGTCGGAGGCGAGCGGGGGCAGCCCGGTCTTCCAGGCCGACGCGCTGGGTGCCGCGCGAACGCTGGCGGCGGGCGAGGAGCTCGTTTCGACCAAGCGCCTCTTCGCGGGCGCCAAGGAGGTCGACGTCGTCGACGGCTACGCCGAGGCCTTCGACATCCGCCAGTTCGACCTCCTGATCGATTGGGGATGGTTCTACTTCATCACCAAGCCGATGTTCTACGCGCTGGACTTCTTCTTCACGATGTTCGGCAATTTCGGCGTCGCGATCCTGATCGTGACCGTGATCCTGAAGCTGTTCTTCCTGCCGCTCGCCAACAAGTCCTACGCCTCCATGGCCAAGATGAAGGCCGTGCAGCCGGAGATGATGGCCATCCGCGACCGCTACGGCGACGACCGGATGAAGCAGCAGCAGGAGCTGATGGAGCTCTACAAGCGCGAGAAGATCAATCCGGTGGCCGGCTGCTGGCCGGTGCTGATCCAGATCCCGGTCTTCTTCGCGCTCTACAAGGTGCTGTTCGTCACGATCGAGATGCGGCACGCGCCCTTCTTCGGCTGGATCCAGGATCTCGCCGCGCCGGATCCGACGTCGATCTTCAACCTCTTCGGGCTCATCCCCTGGGAGACCCCGGCGCTGCTGACGGTCGGCATTTGGCCGATCCTCATGGGCGTGACGATGTTCGTCCAGATGAAGATGAACCCCGAGCCGCCGGACCCGGTGCAGAAGGCCGTATTCACCTGGATGCCGGTGATCTTCACCTTCATGCTGGCGTCGTTCCCCGCGGGTCTCGTCATCTACTGGGCCTGGAACAACCTCCTCTCCGTCCTGCAGCAGGGCTTCATCATGCGCCGCCACGGCGTGAAGATCGAGCTGTGGGACAACATCAAGAAGATGCTCGGCGCCGGACGCGCCGCGGCGAAGGGGTGACCGCACGGACCTCGCTCGCACCAGGCGAGCAAGGTCGCTTCTCCGGCGCGAGATCGCTCGCACCTTTGCGCACGATGGCCGGACGCAGTACGCTCGTGCGGCATTCGACGAGGGCCCGGTCCATGCACATCGATGCTCGAAGCGAGGGACGGATCGCCGTCGCGGAAGAGCTGCTCCGCGAGGCGGAGCGGCACGAGGTGGACGTGTCCCGAGCGGCGGAGGACGGCCTGCGCCGCGCCATCGAGAGCGCACGCGTGGCGCGATGGCTCGCCGAGAACGAGACCGCGATCGACGGCGCGAACCGTTGGGTCGAGACCAACGGCCTGCCGCTCGCCGGCTTCCGCCCCGCCTGATGCCGGACCTGCAGGGTCCTAGACCGAGACGCCATAGGTCAAAATCGTAAGCGAGGCGGCTGTCGGCGGCCGCAACGTTCATATGCCGTGTGCTTGCCCTCCGACCGGCGCAGGCCTATGTTTGAAGCATAGGCCGGAGGGATGCCATGAACGAAGTGCGTCGGGTCAGTCTGTTCCGCAATGGCCGAAATCAGGCAGTCCGCATTCCGCGCGAATATGAGCTGCCCGGGACGGAGGCGATCGTACGCCGCCAGGGCGCGACGCTCGTGATCGAGCCCGTACCGGCAACCTCACTGCTCGAATGGCTCGCGACGGCGGAGCCGGTCGACGAGTCTTGGCCCGAGGTCGACGATCCGCCGCCTGAGGAGGTCGAACTCTGAAGTACCTTCTCGACACCAACGTACTCTCGGACCTGATTCGAAACCCGAGATCTAGCCCCGTCACCTCACGCATCGCAGCAGTGGGTGAGCATGCCGTGCTCACGAGCCCCTTCGTCGCATGCGAGCTGCGCTACGGTGCGATCAAGAAGGACTCGAGCCGTCTTGCCGCGGCGGTCGACGCGCTGCTGCAGCGCCTTGTCGTGGCCGATATCGACACCAATGCTCTCGTGCATACCTATGCTCGCGCACGTGCTGATCTGGAGCGCGCAGGAGAGCCTATCGGCGCCATGGACCTCCTCATCGCGTGCCATGCCCTGTCGCTCGGCTGCGTTGTCGTCACGCGCAACCGGCGTGAATTCTCACGCGTGCACGGCCTAGCTGTCGAGAACTGGCTCGACTGATACCACCCCCGCCCACCGTCCCCTCACTGCAGCCCGTTTCCGCCCGGCGGGGTGATCGCGATCGGCGGTGGCTCGAGGCGGGGGAACATCTCCAGCCGGTCGATGCGTTGGCGCAGCTGTCCTTCCTCGAAAGTCTGCTGGCGCTCGAACTCGCCGAGACGTCGCTGGAGCTGCAGATCGCGGTTGGTGCGATCGATCGTGCGCTCCGCCGGCGTGCGCAGGGGCAGAGGCCCCGGCGCCTGCGCGGCGGCCGGTGAGAGCGCGAGGAGGAGCGCGGACATCGCCGCGGGGAGGATGCGTATCGTCATGCCCTAGAGATGGGGATGCGACCATGGCCACGCCAAGGCGGGCCGTCGCGGACACCACGACATGGCCCGGCTCTTCCGCTCGGCCCGCGCTTTGGCTAAAGCACGAGCATGAGCACCGAAAGCAGCACTTCGAGCGACACCCGGGCGCCGGTCGTCATCCTGGTCGAGCCGCAGATGGGCGAGAACATCGGCATGGCCGCCCGCGCCATGGCGAACTTCGCGCTTCCCGAGATGCGCCTCGTCGCGCCTCGCGACGGCTGGCCGAACCCGGCCGCGACAGCGACGGCCGCGGGGGCGACGCATCTCCTCGAGAGCGCCACGGTCTTTCCCGACACGCGCGCGGCAATCGCCGACCTCACCCTCGTCTACGCGACGACGGCGCGCGAGCGCGGGCAGATGAAGCGCGTCCTCGGCCCGAAGGAAGCCGTGGCGGAGGCCCGCCCGGCGATCGCCGGCGGGGGGCGCGTGGGCATCCTCTTCGGGCGCGAGCGCGAGGGGCTGTGGAACGACGAGATCGCGCTCGCGGACGCGATCCTCACCTATCCGGTGGACCCGGCCTTCCCGTCCCTGAACCTCGCCCAGGCGGTGCTGCTTTTGGGCTACGAATGGTTCTCGCAGTCGCAAGAGGGCGCGCTGCCCTTCGCGGAGGTGGAACGGGTGCCGGCGTCCCGCGAGATGGTGGTCTCGTTCTTCGACTTCCTCGAGGCCGAGCTCGACGCGCGCGGCTTCTACCCGCCCGAGAAGCGCACCACCATGACCCGCAACATGCGCGACATGTTCCTGCGCCGCGGCCTCTCCGAGCAGGAGGTGCGCACCTTCCGCGGCGTCGCCTCGACGCTGATGCGCTCGCCGCGCAAGCTGGCGGGCGACGAGCCGGCGGCGTGACGCGCCTCCTGGTCCTCGATTCCGGCGTCGGCGGGCTGACCGTGCTCTCCGAGATCCGCCGGGCGCGCCCGGACGCCGAGATCCTCTACCTCGCCGACGACGCGTTCTTCCCCTATGGCGGTCTCGCGGAGGAGGCGCTCGTCGCGCGGGTCGTGGCGCTCGTGGAGGAGAGCCTGCGCGACTTTCCCGCGGACGGCGTCGTCGTCGCCTGCAACACGGCCTCCACGCTCGTCCTCGCGCCTCTGCGGGCGCGACTCGGGATCCCGATCGTCGGAACCGTCCCCGCGGTGAAGCCCGCGGCCGCGGCCTCGCAGACGAAGCGCTTCAGCGTGCTCGCGACGCCCGGCACCGTGCGGCGGGACTATACCCTCGCGCTGATCGCCGAGCACGCGGCCGGCTGCGCCGTCACCCTCGTCGGCGCGCCCCGCCTCGCGGCCTACGCGGAAGCCGAGCTCATGGGCGCGCCCGTGCCGGACGCCGATCTCCTGGCGGAGATCGCGCCCAGCTTCGTCGAGGCGGACGGCACGCGCACGGACGCGGTCGTCCTCGCCTGCACGCACTACCCCCTCCTCGTCGCGCGCTTCGAGCGGATCGCCCCCTGGCTCGTGGCCTGGCTCGACCCCGCGCCCGCAATCGCGCGGCGGGTGACGAACCTCTTCGGCGAGTCCGCCGCGGACGCGCCGCCGGCGCCGGCCGCGATCCGCTTCACCAGCGGGCGCACGCCGGCGCCGCCCCTCGCCGAGGCGCTCGCCGCCCGCGGGCTGACGCTCGCCCGGCCCTAGCCCAGCGCCGGCAGCGGCCCGGCGAAGCGCCGCTCGGGCAGACCGCGGATGCCCTCCCCCGCGAGATCGCACACGAAGATGCCGCCGGCGAGCGGCTGGTTCGCATAGTCGGCCGGCGAGAGGCTCTCGCGCGCCGTCGTCACGTAGAGCCGATCGAGGTTCGGCCCGCCCAGGCAGCAGCAGGTGACCTGGCGCGCGGGAACGGTGACGCGGATGTCCGGCGTGCCGTCCGGCCGGTAGCGCTGCACGCATCCCCCGTCGAAGCGCGCGTTCCACAGCCCGCCCTCGGCGTCGACGCAGGCGCCGTCCGGCACGCCCTCGCTCTCGTCGAGCCGCACGAACACCGACCGCTCGCCGAGCGCGCCGGTCCCCGGCTCGCGCGGGAAGCGCCAGATCGTCCGCGTCGGGCTGTCGGCGAGATACATGGCCGTGCCGTCCGGCGAGAAGCCGACGGCGTTGGTAATGGAGATGCCGGAGACGAGCGTCGTCTCGCCGGCGCCGTCGAAGCGGATCACCCGGGAGACCGGCGCGAGGTCGACCTCGTCCATGCCGCCCACCACGAAGGCGCCGTCGGGATCGCAGCGCCCGTCGTTCATGCGCGTCTGCGGCAGGTCCGGCTCGAACGTGGTGAGCCGCGCGCGTGCGCCGGTGCGCGGATCGTAAACGAAGAGCCCGCTCGCGAAGGCGCCGATCGTGCGCCCGCTCCCGTCCGCGGCGAAGGCGAAGGCGGTGAGGCGCTCGGGCAGGGCGAGGCTCCGGAGGTCGCGGCCGTCGGCATCGCAGGAGAGGACCAGGCGAGCGTGGATGTCCGTCCACCACAGCCGCCCGTCGTCCGGGTTCCACTGGATGCCCTCGGCGAGAACCGCGCCGGTGGGCACGAGGAGCCGGGCTTCGAGGGTGCGCATGGTGCCTCCGTCACGACGTGTAATCAGCCGGCGAGACCTTTGACGATCGCGCGCGCCGCGTCTAGCGTCCGGCTCGCCTCGCCTCCTCCCCACCGGAGCCCAGCATGACCCAGCCGAACGCCACCGGCGAGCCCCGCGCCCGCTACCGCGACCTCGCGGAGAAGACCGTCTTCGTCTCAGGCGGCGCCACCGGCATCGGCGCGGACCTCGTCACCGCCTTCGCGCATCAAGGTGCGACGGTCGCCTTCGTCGATCTCGACGCCGAGGCGGGCGAGGCCTTGCGCACGCGGCTCGAGGCGCAGACCGGCGCGCGCCTCGCCTTCACCCGGGTGGACGTGACGGACACGGCCGCGCTCGTCGCCGCCATCGACGCCGCCGCGGGCCATCAGGGGCGCCTCGACGTCCTCGTCAACAACGCCGCCAACGATCGCCGCGCCGCCGTCGAGACCGTCGGCCCGGCGGACTGGGACGCGGCCATGGCCGTGAACCTGAAGCACCAGTTCTTCGCCGCCCAGGCCGCCCACCGCCACATGAAGCCGCGGCGGGCGGGCTCGATCCTCAATCTCGGCTCGACGTCCTACAAGCTCGGCGTTCCCGACCTCACGGCCTACGCCACGGCGAAATCCGCCGTGCGCGGCCTCACCCGCCAGCTCGCCCGCGAATGGGGGCGCGACCTCGTGCGCGTGAACGCCATCGTGCCCGGCGCCATCCTCACCGAGAAGCAGCTCGCGCTTTGGATCTCCCCCGAAAAGGAGCGCGAGATCCTCGCCCAGCAATGCCTGCCCCGCCGCCTCGTCGGCTCGGACGTCGCCGAGATGGCCCTCTTCCTCGCATCCGACGTGTCGAGCGCCTGCACCGGCCAGGATTTCGTCGTCGACGGCGGACTGACCTGAGGGGGCGCCACCTCTCGATGGCGCAGCACGGCCGCACGCGACATCCCGTCCGGCCACGCTCCGGAACCGCGCCCTCGCTCGACGGGTTTTCCTCGCGAGGAATCCCGAACCGTGAAGGAGCGACCCCATGAAAGGTCCCGCAGTATCCTTGAAGCATCTCCAGCGTGCCATCACGATGGAGCTGACCACCGTCAACACCTACGAGCTCCAGGCCGCGAAGCTGCGCGACTGGGGCGTCGACCAGCTCGCCGACCGCATGTCGGAGGAGGTCGAGGAGGAGCGCGGCCACTTCCACCGCTTCCTCGACCGCTTGCTGTTTCTGGAGGGCGAGGCCAACGTCCACGATCTCGACCCGATCAAGCAGGACGACACCATCCGCGCCATGTTCGACACGCAGCTGAAGATGGAGAACGAGGCACGCGACTATTACGACAAGGCCGCCCGCGAAGCCCGCGACGCCGGCGACCTCGGCACGTTCGACCTCTTCCGCTCGATCCTCAAGGACGAGGAGGAGCACATCGACTTCGTCGAGACCCAGTTCGACCTCATGGAGCTGATGGGCGACCAGCTGTACGTCTCGCGGCAGGTGTCGTCGACGGCGGAGCAGGAGGAGGAGGACTGACGGTCGGCCGCTGCGCCTCGACGCCAGGCTTCCGCTCTGGCAGGATCGCGCCGCCGGGGGTTCTTCCCGGCGGCGGCGTTCCTACCTCTGGGGAACGTCACCCGAGAGAGGGCCCGAGCATGAGCCAGCCGCGCGTCAAGACGAACGAGATCGATCCCGTGGTGGGCACCGTGGACCCCGTCTGGGCGCGGGCCCGCCGCGAGGCGGAGGCGGTGGTGCAGGCGGAGCCGTCGCTGACGAACTTCCTGCTCACCAACATCCTCAATCACCCCTCGCTCGAGGCCGCGGTGATCCACCGCGTCGCCGCGCGGCTCGCGCATCCGGCGCTCTCGGCGACGCTCATCGAGCAGACCTATCGCGAGGCGCTGCGGCAGGCCCCGGACATCGGCGAGGCCTTCCGCTCCGACATCCTCGCCGTCGCCGATCGCGACCCCGCCTGCACCCGCCTCATCGAGCCGATGCTCTACTTCAAGGGCTTCCACGCCATCCAGACGCACCGGCTCGCGCACTGGCTGTGGACGAACGGGCGCACGGATTTCGCGCTCTACCTGCAGAGCGTCTCCTCCGAGGTCTTCCAGACGGACATCCACCCCGCCGCCCGGATGGGTCGCGGCGTCTTCCTCGACCACGCCACCGGCCTCGTCGTCGGCATGACGGCGGTGATCGAGGACGACGTTTCCATGCTGCAGAACGTGACGCTCGGCGGCACGGGCAAGGTGGAGGGCGATCGCCACCCGAAGATCCGCCGCGGCGTGCTGCTCGGCGCAGGCGCCAAGGTGCTGGGCAACATCGAGGTGGGACATTGCGCCCGCATCGCGGCCGGCTCCGTCGTGCTCAAGGACGTGCCGGCGAACACCACGGTCGCGGGCGTGCCCGCCAAGGTGGTGGGCGAGGCCGGCTGCGCCGAGCCCGCGCGCACGATGGACCAGATCCTCGCCGAGAGCATCCCTCCCGCGTGAGCCGCGGGTTGCCCCGGGCGCGCGCGCGTGTCATGCGGGGGCGATCCACGCACGAACCGAACGAGGCCGTTCCTTGACGAAATCCGAGCTCGCCAAAGTCGAAGGCTACCTGCGCCGCACCTTCTCGAACCACTCGATCAGCGTTCGCGCGCGCCCGAAGAAGGACGATTCGGCCGAGGTCTACATCGGCGACGAGTTCATCGGCGTGCTCTTCCTCGACGACGAGGACGAGGACCGCTCCTACCAGTTCCAGATGGCGATCCTCGACACCGACCTCGACGAGGCCTGAGCGCGCCCGCGCGCGCCCTCCCCTGTTGCCGCTCGCTCACCGCGGGGTGAGCGAGTCGGCGAGCGTGCGGAAGCGCGGCGCCCAGGTGTCGCGCTCCTCCGCCCGGGCGACCGCGATGACGCGGATGAAGCCCTGATCCAGGAAGCGGATCGTCTGCTGCACGACGACCGGCACGCCCGAACGCTCCGTCGCCGTCGCCACCGCCTCGTGCCAATCGGCATTGTCCTGCCGGAAGGTCTCGGCCCGCTCGATCCGAATGTTCTCGAGCCCCGCCAGCCCGTTCAGCGCCCGGCGCGCAAAGTCGTCGCGACGATCCTCGGGGGGCGAGATCTCCTGCGAGGCCGCGACGATGACGACGGGCTGGTCCGCCTCCTCGACGACGTTGTCCTCGCCCTCGGTGAAGAGCACCGAATTGCCGCCGGTGACGCGCACCGGCCGGAAGCCCGCGCGATCACCGATGGCGAAGGGCAGCGCCCCGATCTGATCCTCCAGCCCCGGCGGCTCGCGCAGGGCGATCGTGCCGAGCGCCGCCTCGATGGCCTGGCGCGTATAGGCCGGCTGCAGCGGGACGCGCTGGGCGATCACGATCGCCGTCTGGTCGGGCGTACGGGCAGCGACCACCCACTTGTCCACCGTGAGGCTCTGCTGGAGCCGCTGCTCACCGGAGACCATGAAGGCCTCCGTCGCGCCCTCGATCTCCACGGGCTCGCGCATCGGCTCGGCGAAGCCCTGGGCGGGCAGGTTCTCCGGCGCGTAGCGCGTGGAGATCGCCTCCCACTCCTCCGCAGGCGCCGTGATCAGCGCGATGAAGGTGCCGTCCTGCGGGTTCTCGAAGCCGAGGAAGCGGGTGGAGGGCCGCATGCCGGGTAGCGGCGCGACGCCGATGGAGGCGCCGGGCAGGAACGTCACCTGCTCGGCCGGGCGGACCTCGGGCGCGCTCGCGGCGGGGTCGGGGCTCGTCGTCTGCGCGAGGCTCGGCGTCGCCGCGGGCACGACCAGCGCGAGCGCCAGGGCGCAGGCGGCGAGATGGCGGGGGAGCGTGGTCATCGAGGGTACCTCCCGTCGGCGCCGGACGGGCCGGCGCTCGTTCTCGGTGTCAGGCGGGCGGGGTGACCCGCCGGAGCGTCAGGTTGATGCGGCCGGGCGCGTCGAGCAAGGTCGAGGAGCCGGCGAGGATGCGATCGATTCCGTGGAAGACGAGCCGCGAGGGCCCGCCGATCACCACCGCGTCGCCGGATGCGAGCCGGATCGAGCGCGTCGGCGCCTTCCGCTCGGTCCCGCCGAAGCGAAAGATCGCCGTGTCGCCGAGGGACAGCGAGACGACGGGCGCCTCGAGATCCGCCTCGTCCCGGTCCTGGTGGAGGCCCATCTTGGCGCTCGCCTCGTACCAGTTGACGAGGCAGGCCTCGGGGGGATGCGGGTAGGCGGCGAGGTCGTCCCAGGCGGCACGCACGAGATCGGGCATCGGCGGCCAGGGCGCCCCGGTGACCGGATGCGTCGGCTGGTAGCGATAGCCGCCCTCGTCCGAGACCCAGCCGAGCGCGCCGCAATTCGTCATGCGTACGGAAAACGGCTTTCCCGTGCGCGGCATGCGTGGGGTGAAGAGCGGGGCGGCGCGCACCGTCTCGCGCAGGGCGTCGCGCAGGCGGACCTGCGCGGCACCGTCGAGATAGCCGGGGACGTGGAGGAGCCCCGGCGCGAGCGCGAGCCGCGGCGCGCTCACTGGTCGATCGTCTCCTTCGAGATCACCCGCGTGTCCTCGCCCAGGCGGTAGACGAAGGGGATGCCCGTGGGCAGCTCGAGCTTCGAGACCTCCTCCGTCGTCATGCCGTCGAGCACCATCATCAGCGCGCGCAGCGAATTGCCGTGGGCGGCGACGAGGACGCGCTCGCCGCGCATGACCCGGGGCAGGATCTCGCGGATGTAGTAGGGCAGCACGCGGGCCACCGTGTCCTTCAGGCTTTCGCCGCCGGGCGGCTGCACGTCGTAGGAGCGCCGCCAGAGGAAGACCTGCTCCTCGCCCCACCTGGCGCGCGCGTCGTCCTTGTTGAGGCCGGCCAGATCGCCGTAATCGCGCTCGTTGATGGCGGCGTCGGCGATGGTCGGGAGCCCCTCCTGGCCGAGCTCGCCCAGCATGATCCGGCAGGTGTGCTGGGCGCGGGTCAGCGCGGAGGTGAAGGCGACGTCGAACTGGTAGCCGCGCGCCTTGAGGCGCCGCCCGCCGAGCTGCGCCTCCTCGACGCCGAGCTCGGTGAGCTCCGGGTCCTTCCAGCCGGTGAAGAGGTTCTTCTTGTTCCAGTCGCTCTGCCCGTGGCGGGCCAAGACCAGGAGACGCTCCATGGAGGGGGGATCCTTCTCGCGGTTGTCGATGGGGGTGAGATCAGCCCAGGCCGAGCACGTCGGCCATGGAATGGAAGCCCGGATCGCGCCCGCGCGACCAGAGCGCGGCCGTGACCGCGCCACGGGCGAAGAGCGCGCGGTCCTCGGCCACGTGGCGCATCTCGATGCGCTCGCCGGGGCCGGCGAAGATCACGGTATGGTCGCCGACGACGGAGCCGCCGCGCAGCGTCGCGAAGCCGATGTCGCCCTCGCGCCGCGCGCCGACGTGCCCGTCACGGCTGCGCACGGCCGTGTCCACGAGCGAGACCTCTCGCCCGGCGGCGGCCGCTTCGCCCAGGAGGAGCGCGGTGCCGGACGGGGCATCGACCTTGTGACGATGGTGCATCTCGACGATCTCGACGTCGAAGTCCGGCCCGAGCGCGGCGGCGGCGCGCCGCACCAGGCTCGCGAGCAGGTTCACGCCGAGCGACATGTTGCCGGACTGGACGACGACGCAGCTCTCGGCCGCCTTCCGGAGCGCGGCGAGATCCTCCGCCGCGAGACCCGTCGTGCCGACGATGTGGGCGATGCCGCGCTCGGCGCAGAGCACGGCGAGCGCACGCGTCGCCGCCGGGGCGGTGAAGTCGAGGACGGCCTCGGCCCCCTCGATCGCCCGCGCCGGATCCTCGCCGATCGCGACCCCGAGCGCCGGGAGCCCGGCGAGCACGCCGGCATCGGCCCCGACGGCGTCCGAGCCGGAACGCTCGAAGGCGCCGGAGAGCCTGCAGCCCTCCGTCTCGGCGATCGTCCTGATCAGCATCCGACCCATCCGCCCGGCGGCGCCGACCACGGCGAGACGCATCTCCTCCATCGCGCCCTCCTGCGAAGCGTGCACCGCGGGTATAGGACGCCGGCGCGCACGAGGAAAGTGTCCCGTGCGCGCGACGCCTTGTCCTCACAGCAGCCGCCCCTGCCCGTCCTCGTCGGAATTGCGCGTCGGCGCGCCGCGGGCGGTGCCGCCGCCTTCGGGCGCAGGGGCTTCCGCAGCCAGCGGCTCCACGTTCGAGGGATCGTCGTTGGCGACCTTGTTCACCCGCGGCGAGACGGGGTGCATGGTCAGCCACGCGTCCGGGCACGGCCGCGCCAGCGCGCGCGCCTCCGCATCACTCGTGCCCTCCACGTCGAGCCAGCGGCGCACGCCCTCCTCGCCGAGGATCGCGGGCATACGGTCGTGGATCGCGGCGAGCGTGCCGTTGGCGCTCGTCGTGACGATGGCGGCGGTGTCGATCTCGCCGCCGGTCGCGTCGCTGTAGGTCTCCCACAGGCCCGCCATGGGCATCGGCCCGCCCGAGGCCATGCGGATCAGGTAGGGCGCCTTGGTCTTGCCCTCCCGGCGCCATTCGTAGAAGCCGTCGGCGAGGAAGATGCAGCGCCGCCGCTTCATCGCGGCCTTGAAGGTGGGCTTCTCCAGCAGCGTCTCGGAGCGGGCGTTGATCACGAGGGGGAAGTCCTTGGGGTCCTTCACCCAGCCCGGCAGGAAGCCCCAGCGCACGAGCTTGAAGTGCGGGGCGCCGTTCTCGCGCACCACGATGGGCACGGGCTGCGTCGGCGCCACGTTGTAGCGCGGCGGGAAGTTCGGCGTCTGCGCATAGCCGAACGCCTCCCGGAAGACCTCGGGCGTGAGCGCGATGACGAAACGACCGCACATGGGCTCCCCTTCCCTCCGATCGCGATCGGAAGTAACGCTTTGTTCGGTCCCGTCCGCCAGGATGGGCCACCGAGGACGACCCCGCGACGGCGCACCACCCATGCACGGCCCGATCGACGAGACGCACGCGGCGCCGGCGCCTTCGGACGCCGCCATCGAGGGCCTCTCGAACGACTACCTCAACCATTACAGCGAGGTCCTGATGCTCGTCGAGCTGGCGGCGCAGGATCCCGACGCCGTGGACGATCTCGCCGCCTGGCGGCCGGTGGACTATCCCACCTATTTCGGCGCCTCGCACCTACGCCGCGCGCCGGCGGCGCGGGCCGCCTACGAGGCGCTGCCCGACGAGCGGCGCGCCGCCTTCGAGGCGCTGACGCGGGCGATGGACAATCTCTCGACGACGGCGATCCGGGCGCTGCGCCCACCCTGTGAGCCCGACGACGCGGCGCACGTCGCCGAGGTCACCGGCCCGGC
Organism: Salinarimonas ramus; assembly: GCF_014645695.1. Lineage (GTDB taxonomy): Bacteria > Pseudomonadota > Alphaproteobacteria > Rhizobiales > Beijerinckiaceae > Salinarimonas > Salinarimonas ramus. The sequence continues at coordinate 412,927 of NZ_BMMF01000002.1, forward strand.
GCTGCGTCGCCTCATCGCGCGCGCGAGCGCCTTCCTCAATTCCGGCGGGCGCGAGCTGCCGGACGAGGCCGAGGTCGAGGCCGCCCAGCGGGCCACGGATCGGCTCCTCGAGCGCACCCTCGCGGAGACCGGCTGATGCCGGTGCGCGCCATCGTGCGCTTTCCGGATCCGGTGCTCTCGCAGCCGGCGGAGGCGATCGGCACGCCGGACGACGCGACCCGCGCGCTGGCGCAGGACCTCCTCGACACGATGCGCGCGGCGCCCGGCGTCGGCATCACCGCCCCGCATGTCGGCGTCCTCGTGCGCCTCGTCGTCATCGAGCTGCCGGGAGACGCCGCGCCCGCCTTCTATTGCGACCCGCGCGTGATCGCCGCGTCAACCGAGACCGCGCGGTTCACGGAAGGCTCGGTGTCGATGCCCGGGATCACGGACGAGGTGGAGCGCCCCGCGCGGGTGCGCGTCGCCTTCAGCGACCTCGACGGCACGCCGCGGGAGGAGGAGGCGCAGGGCTTCCGCGCGGCCTGCCTGCAGCACGAAATCGACCAGCTCGACGGCGTCTTCTGGCTGCGCCGCCTCACGCGCCTGCGCCGCGAGCGCGCGATGAAGCGCTGGGAGAAGGCGCGGCGCTGAGAGACCGGCGCCGGCTCGGCGAGATCAATTGTCGTTCGGCAGGATCGACAGCGGCGCCGGCCCGGGCGTGGCCGCCGCCGGCGCGCTCGCGGCCGGGCGCAGGGCGGGCGCGGAGGTGGCGCCGAGGCGCTCCTGAAGCGCGGCGGCGCGGGCCTGCGTCCAGCGGGCCGCGCACAGGCCCTGGCGATCCTCGCCGGCGTAGCGCGCGCAGGTCGTCACCCGCTCCGCCGAGAAGCCCGCCTGCTCGGCGAGGACGGCGCGAAGCGCATCCCCCTCGCTGCGCTCGGAGAGCGTGCGGAAGGCGGCGCGCACGGCTTCGTCGGCCTCCGCGAGATCGCGCTCCAGGCGCGCGGGATCGGTGGGCAGCGCCTCGGGCTGCGGGCCCCACATGCCGCTCGCATCGACCCGGCAATCCGCCGCCTCGAAGGTGCACAGGCCCTCGGTCCACAGGAGCGCCGCATCGGCGAAGAGCGTGACGACGACCGGGCAGGCCGGCGCCGCGAGGCGGTAGCGCGCATAGCGCCCGAGCGGCGTCACCGGCTGCAGGGCGACGCCCGCCTCCCCGTCCGCGATGGTGACGGCGCAGGCCTCCTGCGGGTTCGCGATCCCCTGCCCTTCGAGCGTCAGCGTCGCGACGAGGCCGCCCTGCGGGCCGCGGGCGATGTCGAGCGCGCCCGTGCGCGCGTCGCGGTGGAGCGTCAGCTGGGTGATGTCGGCCGGCGGAGGCAGCGCGGCCCGCTCGGCGGCCGGAGCGTTCGGCGGGATCGGCGCCGCGGGAGCGACGGGAGACGTCGGCGCGACGGGTGCGGGGACGCTCGGGCTCGGCGCGATCGGCGCGGGCTGCGGCGCGCCCGCGGGCGGCTGCGAGAACTGCGCGCCGGGCAATTGCAGCGGCTGCGCCGACGCCGCGCCCGGGAGCGCGGATACGAGGAGCGGCAGCGAGAACGCGAGGGCGCAGAGGGCTGTGCGGGACAAGTACGAGGTTCCGGAACCGTTCGCGACCGCTCGACCCTAGGCGAGCCGCGCTCCGGAGTCCATCGTGGGGGCGAAGACGACGAAGCGGGTCTTGCGTTGAGCGATGGAAGATCCTACGATCTCCACGCGGTTGGGAGGTCTGCCTTTGCAGACCGTCGGAGAGCTGCTCCGCCCGGCCGCCTTTTCATGCCCGAATCCTGTTTGCCGACGATGCATCTCCTCTACCTGGACGATTCCGGTTCGGTGAAGAACCCGGACGATCCTCACATTGTCTTGGCCGGGCTCGCTGTCTTCGAGTGACAGCCGCACTGGTTTTCCCAGGAGCTGGACAGCCTCGCGGCCGAGATCTGGCCAGATGCACCGTGGAGCCTGGAGTTCAGAGGCGCCGACATCTACGCCGGACGTCGGCATTGGCGCGGAATTCCTCGTGAAGAGCGGATCGCAGCTTATACTCGCGCGATGCAAGTGCTCGGCCGATCAGGTCGCGTCAGGCTCTTCGGCGCGGTCATCCACAAGAGAGCCGTGTCTCCGGAAGATCCGATGGAGCTCGCCTTCGAGCAGCTCTGCAACCGATTCGATCGGCTGCTCGGACGCATGCACCGCGCGGGAGACACGCAGCGAGGCATGATCATCCTGGACGAGACCTCGTACGAGACATCTCTCCAGGCGCTGGCACGCGATTTCCGACTCATGGGTCATCGATGGGGGCAGCTGCGGAACCTCTGTGACGTTCCGCTCTTCGTGAACTCGCAGGCGACCCGGATGATACAGTACGCCGACATGATCGCGTATGCGCTGCGGAGGTACTACGACAAAGGAGATTCGTCTCTCTTCGATCTCGTCGCCCACCGTTTCGATGCCGAGGGCGGCGTGCTTCACGGGCTCGTCCACTACACGCCGAGCGGTGAGGAGTGCCATTGCTTCACCTGCCGGCAGCGGCGCACATGAACCGCGATTCCAGCACCGCTCCACCCTTGAACGGCCGCGCCCTCCCGCCCATGTCCCGCCTTGCGGCGTGATTTGGGCGAGCCTATATCAGCCGCGACCCGAACGGGGCCGGAGCGCGGCGCGTGCACCACGCGCGACACGGCCGGCTCCAGCCGAAATGGAACGTGTGAAGTCAGCCATGGGCCGAGTCGCTACGGGGCTCGGCGGTCTGCTTTGAAGTGAGGGATCCCGCCATGGGTAAAGTCATCGGTATCGATCTGGGCACGACGAATTCCTGCGTCGCGGTGATGGAGGGCTCGAGCCCTCGGGTCATCGAGAACGCCGAGGGCGCGCGCACGACGCCGTCCATCGTCGCCTTCACCGACGAGGGCGAGCGCCTCGTCGGCCAGCCGGCCAAGCGCCAGGCCGTCACCAATCCGGAGCGCACCTTCTTCGCGATCAAGCGCCTCATCGGGCGCACCTTCGACGATCCCACGACGAAGAAGGACCAGGCGCTCGTCCCCTACAAGATCGTGCGCGGCGGCAACGGCGACGCGTGGGTCGAGTCGGACGGCAAGCAGTATTCGCCCTCGCAGATCTCCGCCTTCACCCTTCAGAAGATGAAGGAGACGGCGGAGAGCCATCTCGGGCAGCCGGTCACGCAGGCCGTGATCACCGTCCCCGCCTACTTCAACGACGCCCAGCGCCAGGCGACCAAGGACGCCGGCAAGATCGCCGGCCTCGAGGTGCTGCGCATCATCAACGAGCCCACCGCGGCGGCGCTCGCCTACGGCCTCGACAAGAAGCAGACCGGCACGATCGCGGTCTACGACCTCGGCGGCGGCACGTTCGACATCTCGATTCTCGAGATCGGCGACGGCGTCTTCGAGGTGAAGTCGACGAACGGCGACACCTTCCTCGGCGGCGAGGACTTCGACATGCGCGTGGTCGAGTACCTCGCGGCGGAGTTCAAGAAGGAGCAGGGCATCGACCTGACGAAGGACAAGCTCGCGCTCCAGCGCCTCAAGGAGGCCGCCGAGAAGGCGAAGATCGAGCTCTCGTCCACGACGCAGACCGAGATCAACCTGCCCTACATCACCGCGGACGCGTCGGGCCCCAAGCACCTCGCGCTCAAGCTCTCGCGCGCCAAGTTCGAGAGCCTGGTCGACGACCTGATCCAGCGCACCGTCGAGCCCTGCCGCAAGGCGCTCAAGGACGCGGGCCTGTCGGCGGGCGAGATCGACGAGGTCGTCCTCGTGGGCGGCATGACCCGCATGCCCAAGGTGCAGGAGACGGTGAAGTCCTTCTTCGGCAAGGAGCCCCACAAGGGCGTCAACCCGGACGAGGTCGTCGCCATCGGCGCCGCGGTCCAGGCGGGCGTGCTCCAGGGCGACGTGAAGGACGTGCTGCTGCTCGACGTGACCCCGCTCTCGCTGGGCATCGAGACGCTGGGCGGCGTGTTCACGCGCCTCATCGACCGCAACACCACGATCCCGACCAAGAAGAGCCAGGTCTTCTCCACGGCGGAGGACAACCAGAACGCCGTGACGATCCGCGTCTTCCAGGGCGAGCGCGAGATGGCGGCCGACAACAAGCTGCTCGGCCAGTTCGATCTCGTCGGCATCCCGCCCGCGCCCCGGGGCGTGCCGCAGGTCGAGGTGACCTTCGACATCGACGCCAACGGCATCGTCAACGTCCAGGCCAAGGACAAGGCGACCGGCAAGGAGCAGGCGATCCGCATCCAGGCCTCCGGCGGCCTGTCCGACGCCGACATCGAGAAGATGGTCAAGGACGCCGAAGCGCACGCGGCGGAGGACAAGCAGCGCCGCGAGCTGGTCGAGGCGAAGAACCAGGGCGAGGCGCTCGTCCACTCCACGGAGAAGTCGCTCAAGGATTACGGCGACAAGGTCTCCGAGGACGATCGCCAGGCGGTTCAGACCGCGCTGGACGCCCTGCGCGAGGCGCTCGGCGGCGAGGAGCTCGAGACGATCAAGTCGCGCACCAACGACCTGATGCAGGCGTCCATGAAGCTCGGCGAGGCCATGTACAAGGCCCAGGCCGAGCAGGGCGAGGCCGGCGCCGAAGGCGGCGAGGGCGAGCAGAAGTCCGACGAGGACGTGATCGACGCCGACTTCCAGGAAGTCGACGACGAGGACAAGAAGAAGCGCGCGTGACGATCGCGCGAGGCTGAGCGGCGCCGCGTTCGATCGGTCCCCGACCGGGGATCGGCGGGCGCGGCGTCCGCGTGCTCCACCCGCACCGGCGGGCGCACGCGCCCGCAACGGATGATACGAGGCCCGGGTCCGAGCCCCGGCCGCTCGCCGACCCGGCGAGGCGACCCGATCGAAGGCACCTCACCAGATGTCGAAGCGCGACTATTACGAGATCCTCGGCGTTGAGAAGACGGCGGACGAGAAGGCCCTCAAGAGCGCCTTCCGCAAGGCCGCCATGCAGTGGCACCCGGACAGGAATCCCGGCAACGCCGAAGCCGAGCTCAAGTTCAAGGAGCTCAACGAGGCCTATCAGGTCCTCTCCGACCCGCAGAAGCGCGCCGCCTACGACCGCTTCGGCCACGGCGCCTTCCAGGGCGGCGGCGGGCCGGGCGCAGGCCCCGGCTTCGGGCCGGACTTCTCCGACTTCATGTCGGACATCTTCGAGAATTTCTTCGGCGAAACGGGCCCGCGCCGCGGCGGCCGCGGCGGCGGAACGCCGGGTCGCGAGCGCGGGGCGGACCTGCGCTACAACCTCGAGATCACCCTCGAGGACGCGTTCGAGGGTAAGACCGAGGAGCTGAAGATTCCCACCGCGCTGGCCTGCGAAGCCTGCGGCGGCAGCGGCGCCAAGCCCGGATCGAAGCCCAAGACCTGCGGCACCTGCAACGGCTACGGCCGCGTGCGCGCGACGCAGGGCTTCTTCACCATCGAGCGCACCTGCCCCACCTGCCTCGGCCGCGGCGAGGTGATCGACGATCCCTGCGAGATCTGCCAGGGCGCCGGCCGCGTCACCCGCGAGCGCACGCTGTCGGTGAATATTCCCAAGGGCGTCGAGGACGGCACGCGCATCCGCCTCGCCGGCGAGGGCGAGGCCGGCCTGCGCGGCGGCCCGGCCGGCGATCTCTACATCTTTCTTTCCATTTCGCCGCACTCGTTCTTCCAGCGCGACGGGGCCGATCTGTTCGCCCGCGTACCCATCCCGATGGTCAAGGCGGCGCTCGGCGGAGAGGTGACGGTGCCGACGATCGACGGCTCGGACGCACGCGTCTCCATCCCCGCCGGGACCCAGACCGGCAAGCAATTCCGCATGCGCTCCAAGGGCATGCCGGTGCTCCGTTCACGTGACGTGGGAGATCTGTACATCCAGGTCGTCATCGAGACGCCACAGAACCTGACGAAAAGACAAAAGGAGCTCCTGCAGGAGTTCGAGGCCGAGTGCTCCCGCGACACGCACCCGGAAAGCCACGGGTTCCTCAACCGGGTTCGGGACTTCTTCGGTGGAACCGGCCGGGCTTGACGGGCGTCTGTGTCGTTGTTCTATACGGCTTGTCCGCTTCGTCGGGCCGCCGCCAGGAAAGGAATCACGCGTGCTGCCTCAATCCCATCGGCACCCGCAGAAGAAGGTTCCGGTCGATCTCGACGACGAAGCGCGCTTCCTGCGCTCCTGGATCGAGCGCCCGCTCGTCACCGGCGCGGTGACGCCCTCCGGCAAGCTCCTCGCCAGGACGATGGCGTCCTACGTCGACCCGCGCGAGCCCGGCCCCGTCATCGAGCTCGGGCCCGGCACCGGTCCCGTGACGGAGGCGCTGGTGCGCCGCGGCATCGAGCAGGAACGGCTCGTCCTCGTGGAGTTCAATCCCGATTTCTGCCGTCTCCTGCGTCACCGCTTTCCCCGCGCCACGGTCGTGCAGGGGGACGCCTACGACATCCGCACCACCGTGAGCGAGCTCCTGGCGGAGCCCGCGGCCGCGACGATCTCCTCGCTGCCGCTGTTCACGAAGCCGGTGGAGCAGCGCCTCGCGCTCCTGCGCGCCGCGCACGACCTCTCGCGCGCGGGCTCGCCCTTCATCCAGTTCACCTATGCCGTGGTGCCGCCCATCCCCAAGCATCCCAGCGAGTACACGGCGACGCCCTCCCAGCGCATCTGGCTCAATCTGCCGCCGGCCCGCGTCTGGGTCTATCGCCGCCCGACCGCGTGACGTCTAGCGAGCGGCGCTCAGGCGAGCGCCGCATCGACCGCCTCGCCGAGCCGGTCGACGATCTCCGTCACGTCCTGCCGCGTCACGATGTAGGGCGGCGCGAGCAGCACGTGATCGCCCCGCCGGCCGTCGATCGTCCCGCCCATCGGATAGACCATCAGGCCCCGCGCCATCGCCTCGCGCTTGATGCGGGCGTGGAGCTTGCGCGCCGGATCGAAGGGCTCCTTCGTGGCACGGTCCGCGACGAGCTCGATCGCCTGGAACAGCCCGCGCCCGCGGATGTCGCCGACATGAGGGTGCGAGCCGAAGCGCGCGGCGAGGTCCTCGCGCAGCCCCTCCCCCATCGCCCGCACGTTCTCGAGGAGCCCGTCGCGCTGCACGATGGTCTGCACGGCGAGCGCCGCGGCGCAGGCGACCGCATGCCCGAGATAGGTGTGGCCGTGCTGGAACAGGCCCGAGCCCTCGCGGAAGGCGCGCACGATGCGATCGGAGACGAGCGTCGCGCCGATGGGGCCGTAGCCGCCGCCCATGCCCTTGGCGATGGTCATGAGGTCCGGGGAGATCCCCTCCTGCTCGCAGGCGTGGAGCGTGCCCGTGCGACCCATGCCGCACATCACCTCGTCGAGGATCAGGAGCACGCCGTGCCGATCGCAGATCTCGCGCACCCGTGCGAAATAGCCCGGCGGCGGCGTCAGCGCGCCCGACGTGGCGCCGCCCACCGTCTCGGCGAGGAAGCCGATCACGTTCTCGGAGCCGAGCCTCGCGAGCGTCTCCTCCAGCTCGTCCGCGAGCCTCGCACCGTAGGCCTCCGGCGTCTCGTCCTCGCGCTGGTCGCGATAGGCGTAGGTCGGCGAGACGTGGTGCGCCTCCACGAGGAGCGGCGCGAACTGGGCGCGGCGCCATTCGTTGCCGCCCACCGCCAGCGCGCCCAGCGTGTTGCCGTGATAGGATTGCCGCCGCGCGACGAACAGGCGCCGCTGCGGCTCGCCGATCTCGACGAAGTACTGCCGCGCCATCTTCAGCGCCGCCTCCACCGCCTCCGAGCCGCCGGAGACGAAATAGGCGTGGGAGAGGCCGGCCGGCGCGTGCGCGATCAGGTGATCGGCGAGCGCCTCCGCGACGTCGGTGGTGAAGAAGCTCGTATGGGCGTAGGAGAGCGCGTCGATCTGGCGTTTCATGGCCTCGCCGACCTCGGAATGCCCGTGGCCGAGGCAAGACACCGCCGCCCCGCCGCTCGCGTCGATATAGGTGCGGCCGGCCGCGTCCCGGATGCGGATCCCTTCCCCGGCGACGGCGACGGGATAGGTATGCGAGAGCGTGCGGTGGAGGACGTGTGACATGCGGGACGATCCGGCGTCGCCGGCTCCTGATCGAGGTGTTTCAGATCGCTATCATGATGAAACAGACCATTCAATGCGGGAAAGCGCGCAGGTGAGCGCCGCCGACGGGACCGGCGGCGTCGCCACGCGGGGGCGCCTCGCCAGGCTCCTCGCCGACGCGCGGGTGCGCGTGTGGCTGCGCGTCGCGGTGCTCGTCCTGCTGATGGCGCTGCTCTTCCGCCTCGTAGACGGGCGCGAGACGCTCTCCGCGCTCTCGCGCGCGCAGGCGGGGCCGCTCCTTGTCGGCCTCCTCCTCGTCCAGGCGCAGATCGCCTTCTCGGGCGTGCGCTGGCGTCTCACCGCCAAGCGGCTCGGGGTGCCGATCACGTTGCGCACCGCCGTGCGCGAGTACTACATCGCGACCTTCCTGAACCAGGTGCTGCCAGGCGGCGTCGCCGGCGATGCCGTGCGCGCGATCCGCAACCGCGATCACGACGCCGACGGCGCGCCGCGCTGGCGCCCCGTGGTGCGCTCCGTGGTGCTCGAGCGTGCCGCCGGGCAGGTCGTGTTCTTCGCGGTGGCGGCGATCGGGCTCGCGCTGACGCCCGTGGCTCTGGCCCGCGCGGCGCCGGACGGCCTCGGCACCATCATCGCGATCCCCGTCGCGGTGGTCGCGCTCGCCGCGCTCGCGGTCGCGGCGGCGAGCCGCATCGGGCCGAAGGGCCTTCGCGCGGCGCTGGCGGATCTCGGGCCGGACGTCGCGCGGGTGTTCTGGAAGCGCGGCATCTGGGCGCCGCAGCTCTTCCTGTCGACCACGATCGTGGCGAGCTACATCGCGGTCTTCGCCCTCGCGGGCATGGCGCTCGGCGTCGTCCTGCCGGCCATCGCCTGGATCGCGCTCGCGCCGCTCGTGCTCGCGGCGATGCTCATCCCCGTTTCGATCGGTGGCTGGGGCGTTCGCGAGGGCGCGGCGGCGGCTCTGCTCCCGCTGGCGGGCGTCGACGCGTCCCACGCCCTCGCGATCGCGATCCTGTACGGGCTGACGAGCCTGGTGGGGAGCCTGCCGGGCCTCGCCCTCCTGGGCCTTCGTCGGCGCCGCTGAGGCGGTTGGCCCGCCACAGGTCGCGCACGTCCACGCCGAAGGACCACACGAGCGCGAGAAGCGCCACGCCCGCGATCACCTGGCTCCAGGGTGGGACGATCACCGGCAGCATCAGCGCGATCAGGCTCGCGCCCTGCAGGACGCACACGGCCTTGCGGCGAAGCGAGGGGCCGAGCGGGCGCTCGAGCCAGGGCAGCAGGCGCCGCGCCGCGAGGAAGACGTAGTAGGTCGCGCCGATGAGGAGCACCCACGCCCCCGCCTTGTCGAGCCGCCAGGCGGCGACCGCGAGGAGCGTCAGCAGGAGCCCGTCGACCTCCACGTCGAAACGTGCCCCGAAGCGCGATTCGAGCTTCAAGCGGCGCGCGAAGAAGCCGTCGAACCCGTCGAGCGCCAGCGACGCCAGAGCGAGGCCGAGCACCACGAGGCCGATCGGCGCGCCGGGCGCCGCGACGCGATCGACGTCGATGAGCATGCCGGCAAGCGCGCAATTGATCGCCGCGCGCACCAGCGTGACGCCGTTGGCGGCGCCGAAGCGACCGTGCGGGTGATAGGGACGTATGCGCCAGGCGACGACGATCGCGACGACGGCATAGAGGCCGAGCGCCGTGCCGATGGCGAGCGCCGTCGGCTCGGCGAGGCTCGCCGCCGCGACGCCGAGCGCCAGCAGCACGGCGAGCCCGCCCGCGAGCGCGGCGAGCGTCCGCGGCAGCGGGTCTCCGCCGCCCTCCCCGCGGATGCGGACCGGTTCCCCTGCGAAACGCCCCGACAGGACGCCCATTCTCGTACACTCCGTGCTCGACGTCGATCAGTAGACGTCTACGCACCGAGAAGCACGACGGTTTCGCGGCTTATCTGCGGCAGCTGAGCGCGTCACGTGCGATCCACGCGCGACGCATTCTAACGTCGAACTTGATCACTGGATGAGGATGGATCATAATCTTACGTTAAGTACTTTTCTCGAGTGGAGAACATCCGTGTCCGTCGACCAACATATCGGGCGTCTCGCCGGTCCGCCTTCATCGACCGACACGCCCTACGTCGCGGCGCCGCCGACCGTACCGTCGCCAGAGGTGTCGCGCATCCTCGCGGAAATCGCGAGCCTCATGCCGCTCCTGGCGCAGAGCGCACCTGCGGAGGGCGGCGCGCCGGTGCAGGATCCGGTCCTGCGATCGCGTTTGCAGGTCACCACGGGTGAGCTCCAGGCGCTCCGCGAGGACGAGCCGCTCGACGCCGCCGACAACGAACGCGTACGGCAGCTGGAGCAGCTCATCGCCTCGCTGCAGGCCGCGATGAGCGCGCAGATGACGGAAAGCGCGACGAATGCGACGGGCAGCGTGATCTCGTCCGGCCAAGGCGGCGAGGCCGAGTGGGCCGCCGCGCAGCTGGAATGGCTCAACGCCATGCTCGCCGCGGCGCAGCCGCCGAGCGTCGCGCCGACGCGAGGCTGAGCGCGCGCGTCCGTCGCTCAGACGAGCACGGGCTGCGCCACCTGCCGCTCCACGTCGAACACCCGGCGATAGCGCTCGACCTCGTCCGCCGGGCCGATGGCCTTCGTCGGGTTGTCGGAGAGCTTCACCGCGGGGCGCCCGTCGACGGAGACGACCTTGCAGACGATGGAGATCGGGTCGAGCCCGTCGTCGGCGACGAGGCCGCGGAAATCGTTCGTCAGCAGCGTCCCCCAGCCGAAGCCCAGCCGCATGCGGCCGTTGAAGCGCCGGTGGATGCGGATGATCGGCTCGACATCGAGCCCGTCGGAGAAGATGGCGAGCTTCTCGCGCGGGTTCTGGCCGCGGGTCTCCCACCAGCGAATCGCCTCCTCGCCGCCCTCGATCGGCTCCTTCGAGTCGATGCGGATGCCCGTCCAGGAGGCGACCCAGCTCGGCGCCTTGGCGAGGAACTGCGTCGTGCCGTAGGTGTCGGGCAGGATGATGCGCAGGTTGCCGCCGTAATCCTGCATCCAGTCGGCGAGCACCTCGTAGGGCGCGCGCGCCATCGCCGCCTCGTCGTGGCGCGCGAGCGCGGTGTAGACCATCGGCAGCTCGTGGGCGTTCGTGCCCACGGCCTCCACCTCGCGCCGCAGCGCGATGAGGCAGTTCGACGTGCCGGAGAAGGAGGGGCCGAGCCCCTCCATCATCGCCTGCACGCACCAGTCCTGCCAGAGGTAGCCGTGGCGCCGGCGCGTCCCGAAATCGGCGATGGAGAGATTCGGCAGCTGCTTGAGCGCCTGGATCTTCTCCCAGACCCGCGCCATCGCCCGCGCATAGAGCACCTGGAGCTCGAACTTGCCCATGGAGCGCGTCACCCCGCGCGAGCGCAGCTCGTTGAGGATGGCGAGGGCGGGGATCTCCCACATGGTGGTCTCGATCCACGGCCCCTCGAAGGTCAGCACGTATTGCCCGTCGTGCTTCTCGAGGTGGTAGTCCGGGAAGCGGAAGCTCTCGAGCCAGGCGATGAAGTCCGGCGAGAACATCTGGCGCATGCCGTAGAACGTGTTGCCGCGCAGCCAGGTGGATTCGCCGCGCGTGAGCGAGAGCGAGCGCACGTGATCGAGCTGCTCGCGCAGCTCGCCCTCGTCGACGAGGTCGGCGATGCGCACCGAGGTCGTGCGGTTCTGGATGCCGAAAGTCACGCGCACGTCCCGATGCCGACGGAAGATCGTCTGCGCCATCAGGAGCTTGTAGAAGTCGGTGTCCAGCACGGACCGGACGATCGGGTCGATCTTCCAGTTGTGATTGTAGACGCGGGTGGCGATGTCGACCATGCGCGGAGAGGCTCCCGACGGGTGCGCGGAGACGGACCTTAGCCGAGGCGGGGCGTGGACGAAAGGTCGCGCCCCAAGGGCATGCCCCGCCCCAGCGTCAGGCCTCGGCGTGCGCCGCCGCCAGGCGCTCGGCCTCGTCGATGTCCTCCGGCGCGTTGGCGTTGAAGAACGGATCGACGGGCACGCTCGGCCAGGCGGCGTGCGCGATGCCGTGGCGGGCGGTGAACCGGTCGATTTTGCGCAGGTCCTCGACGACGAGCGCGTGGCGCAACGCCTCGCGCAGGGAGACCGGCCACAGCGCGTTGACCGGATGCGTGCGCCCGTCGCTCTCCGCGCAGGCCAGCGACACCCCCGCCGCGGCGCGCGCGGCGTGGAGCCGCGAGACGAGGTCGCGCGGCGCGAAGGGCGTGTCGGCGGCGAGCGTCACCGCCCATTCCACGTCCGGCCGGTTCGCCGCCGCCCAGTCGAGCCCCGCGAGCACCCCCGCGAGCGGGCCGGCGAAGCCAGGCACGTCGTCGGCGACGACCGGGAGCCCCGTCTCGGCGAAGCGGGCGGGATCGCCGTTGGCGTTCAGCACGAGCCCCACGCATTGCGGCGCGAGGCGCTCGATTACGCGCGCGAGGATGGAGCGGCCGCCCACGGTGCGCAGCGGCTTGTCGCCCCCGCCCATGCGCCGCGCGAGCCCGCCTGCGAGGATGATGCCCAGCGTCGCCGGATATGCCTCACTCATCGCCGCCACCCTCGTCCTTCGCACCCTTGCGCCGATGCCGCGCGCTCTCCTCCTCCACGTAGGAGAGCTCCTGATCGTAGACGATGCGCTCCTCGCCCGAGAGCGCGATGAAGCGCTTGCCGCGCGCCCGCCCGATGAGCGTGAGCCCGGTCCGCCGCGCGAGATCGACGCCCGACGCCGTGAAGCCGGAGCGCGAGACGAGGACCGGGATGCCCATCCGCACGGTCTTGATCACCATCTCCGAGGTGAGCCGGCCCGTCGTGTAGAAGATCTTGTCGGCCCCGCTCTCGCCGGCGCGGAACATCCAGCCGGCGATCTTGTCGACGGCATTGTGACGCCCGACGTCCTCCATGTAGACGAGCGGACGGTCCTCCCGCGCCAGCACGCAGCCGTGGATCGCGCCCGCTTCCAGGTAGAGCGAGGGCGTCGTGTTGATCGCGTGCGTGAGGCGGTAGAGCCAGGAGGTGCGAAACGCCACCTGAGGCAGCGCGATCTCGTCGATCGCCTCCATCAGGTCGCCGAACGTCGTGCCCTGGGCGCAGCCGGAGGTTTGCGTGCGGCGCTTGAGCTTGTCCTCGAAATTCGTCTCGTGGGCGGTACGAACGACGACGACCTCGAGATCCTCGTCGTACTCCACCTCGGTCACCTCGTCGCGCGGGCCGAGCATGTTCTGGTTCAGGAGGTAGCCGAGCGCGAGGTATTCCGGATGGTCGCCGATCGTCATCATGGTGACGATCTCCTGCGCATTCAGGTACAGCGTCAGCGCCCGCTCCATGGGGACCGACGTCTCGATCGGCGCGCCGCGCTCGTCGACGCCCGTCACGCGGCGGGTGAGCCGCGGATCGCCGGGATCGGGCGCGATGACGAAGGGATTTTCTGACATGCTGATTGGCGTGCTCATGGCCACACGTTAGCGAAGCCGCCGGCGCCTGTCGCGGGGGCGGATCGCACAGGCGCGTGCACATACCCGCCCGTTGCGGCGGGTGCGATATTGCAGTAGGCGACGGACGTGCTATCTTGAGGACGGAGTGAGGAGGGAGGGTCTCCCCTCCCTCCTCGTTTCGTCACTTGCCTATGGCCAAGCGGAAGGCGAGCGTCCATCTCGCCTTCCGCACCACCTGCAAGGTGACGGACAGGCTTATTCGCGGCAGCAGCCACGACATCGCGATATCCTCCGTACGGTCGGGCGAGGCTCGCGCCCCCGAGGCGCTCGGAGCCTATCTCCGAGCACGGGGCGATGGACCGCCCTGGGCTTCCGCCGACCGCATCCCGGCGTTCCAAAGGTTGAACTTCAGTCGTCCGGTATACTCTTGCTCGCCGATCGGAGCGGGCATGACAAGCCTGCCTGCCACCCGCAATCCTCCGGATGCGGGCGCGCCTTGAACCTGCGTCGGAGCCATTATATTAGAGATCTCTAATTCAAATGAGATCCGAGGCTCCGCCATGTTCCGTGTTCCAAGCCGCCTCCCCCGCGCTGCCGTCGTCGCAGGCGCGCTCGTCGCCCTCGTCTCCGCCGTGCCCGCCCTCGCCGCGCCGCTCGCACCCACGACGATCGTCGAGACGAAGGCCGTCTACGGCACGGTGGAGGCGCGCGAACGAGCGCCGGCGCGGGCGCGCATCGGCGGCACGCTCGTCTCGCGGGACGTCGAGGAGGGCGATCTCGTGGAGCGCGGCCAGGCGATCGGGCGCGTCGTCGACGAGAAGATCGCGCTCCAGCGCGACGCGCTCGAGGCGCGGCTGCGCTCGCTCGCGGCCGAGCGCGACAATGCCCGCACCGAGCTCGGTCGTGCCGAGGAGCTCGTCAGCCGCGGCGTCTCGACCCAGCAGCGCGTCGACCAATTGCGCACGCAGGTCCAGGTGCTCGACGGCCAGATCGCGGCGGCCGAGGCCGAGCGCGCCGTGCTCGATCAGCAGACGACCGAGGGCACGATCCTCGCGCCGATCGCAGGCCGCGTCGTTTCCGCGCCCGCGACGCCGGGCTCGGTCGTCATGCCCGGCGAGACCGTCGTCACCATCGCCGGCGGCGGCCTCTTCCTGCGGCTCTCACTGCCCGAGCGTCATGCCGACCTGCTCGAGGAGGGCGCGTCGGTCGCCATCTCGACGAGCGAGGGCACGCACGAGGGCGTCATCGCCAAGGTCTATCCGCTCATCGAGAACGGGCGCGTGCAGGCCGACGTCGAAATCGCGGACATCGGCGGCTTCTTCGTCGGCGGGCGCACGCTCGTCGAGGTCCCCGTCGCGACCCGCGAAGCGATCGCAATCCCCGTCGATGCCGTGGAGACCCGCGGCGGTCTCGATTTCGTCACCCTCGCCGGCCCCGACGGGCCCCGCGAGGTCGTCGTTCTCCTCGGCGCGCGCCTGCCCGATGGCGCCGTCGAGATCGTGTCCGGCCTGCGTGCCGGCGACGAGGTGATGCAATGAGCACCGCACCCCAGAAGCTCGGGATCGCCGGCGCGCTGACGCGTGCCTTCGCGACCTCGCCGCTCACCCCGCTCCTGCTCCTCGCCTCCCTGGCGCTCGGCCTCGTCGCGCTGGTGACGCTGCCGCGCGAGGAGGAGCCGCAGATCTCGGTTCCCATGGTGGACATCCACCTCCAGGCCGCGGGGCTGCGCGCGCAGGACGCCGTCGAGCTCGTCACCGAGCCGCTCGAGACCATCGTCAAGTCGATCGACGGCGTGGAGCACGTCTATTCGCAGACGCGCGACGACGGCGCCATGGTCACCGCCCGTTTCGAGGTCGGCACGCCCTCCGACGACGCGATCCTGCGCGTGCACGAGAAGGTGCGGGCCAATCTCGACCGCATTCCCGTGGGCATACCCGAGCCGCTGATCGTCGGGCGGGGCATCGACGACGTGGCCATCGTCGTCCTCACCCTCGCTCCCGAGCCCGAGGCGGCGGACCGCTTCACGGCCGCCGATCTCACGCGGATCGCGCGGGAGCTGCGCGTCGAGGTCTCGAAGATCGAGGATGTCGGCCTAACCTACCTCGTCGGCGAGAAGCCTGTGGAGATCCGCGTTTCGCCCGATCCCGCGCGGCTCGCGCAGATGGGCGTCACGCTCCAGCAGCTTTCGGGCAAGATCGAGGGCGCCAACCGCGCCTTCCCCGTGGGCCGGGTGCGCGTCGACGGCGGGCAGATCGCGCTCGCGGCCGGCGAGACCCTGTCGAGCCCCGCCGAGATCGGCAACCTCCTCGTCACCACCCGCGACGGCCGGCCGGTCTACGTCCGCGACGTGGCGGACGTCGCCTTCGCCTTCGACACGAGCGAGACCTACGTCCTCGACTGGTCGCGCTCGGAGGAAGGCGGCCTCACGGCGGCGCCGGCGGTCTCGCTCGCCGTCGCCAAGCGCCCCGGCGCCAACGCGGTGGAGATCGCGCACGCCGTGATCGCCCGCGTGGAGGCGCTGGAAGGCTCGCTGGTTCCCGACGGGATCGCGGTGCGCGTCACCCGGGATTACGGCGAGACGGCGAACGAGAAGGCCAACGAGCTCCTCTTCCACCTGGCGCTCGCGACGGTCTCGATCATCCTGCTCGTCGGCCTCGCCATCGGCGTGCGCGAGGCGCTCGTCGTCGCCATCGTCATCCCCGTGACGATCCTGCTCACGCTCTTCGCCGCGAACATGATGGGCTACACGCTCAACCGCGTGAGCCTGTTCGCGCTGATCTTCTCCATCGGCATCCTCGTCGACGACGCCATCGTCGTCATCGAGAACATCGCCCGCCATTGGGGCATGCGCGACGGCCGCGGCAAGGTCGCGGCGGCGATCGACGCGGTGGCGGAGGTGGGCAATCCCACCATCGTCGCGACGCTCACCGTCGTCGCCGCGCTCCTGCCGATGCTCTTCGTCTCCGGGCTGATGGGCCCCTACATGAGCCCGATTCCCGCAGTGGCATCGGCTGCGATGATCTTCTCGTTCTTCGTCGCCGTCATGGTGACGCCGTGGCTGATGGTGAAGCTCGGCCGCGCGCACGGGAGCGAGCACGGGAGCGAGCATGCCGGCGAGAGCGGGCACGGCGCCCATCACGGCGGGCTCCTCGGGCGCGCCTATGCCGCCGTCGCGCGCCCGCTCCTCGCGAGCCGGGCCCGCGCCATCGCCTTCCTGGCTCTGGTGGGCGTCGCGACGCTCGTCTCGCTCGTGCCCTTCGCGACCCGCGACGTGACGGTCAAGCTCCTGCCCTTCGACGACAAGCCGGAGCTCTCCGTCGTCGTCGACCTGCCCGAAGGCGCGAGCGTCGAGGAGACGAACCGCGTCCTCGGCGACCTCGCCCGCGCCCTCGCCGGCATGGAGGAGATCGTCGGCCTCAGGAGCTTCGCCGGCACGGCCGCGCCCTTCGACTTCAACGGGCTCGTGCGCCACACCTACGTTCGCGCGGAGCCGCAGCTCGGCGAGATCCAGGTCGGCCTCGCGGCCAAGGACGAACGCGCCCGCGCGAGCCACGCCATCGCCCTCGACATGCGCGAGCGCCTGGCCGACGTGGCGGTGCCCGCGGGCACGGCGGTGAAGGTCGTCGAGCCTCCGCCCGGCCCGCCGGTCCTCGCGACGCTGCTCGCGGAGATCTACGGCCCGGACGCCGAGATCCGCCGCGCCGTGGCGGCGCGGGTGCGCGAGGCCTTCGAGGCGGTGCCGTTCGTCGTCGATGTCGACGATTCCTTCGGCACGCCCGCCGAGCGCCTGCGCCTCGCCCTCGTCGACGATGCGCTCGAGTTCCACGGCGTCGAGCAGCGCGACGTGTTCGACACGATCGGCGCGCTCTACGGCATGCGGACCATGGGCTACTCGCATCGCGGAGAAGGGCGCGCGCCGATCCCGATCACGCTCGCGCGTCCGCGGGCCGAGCGCGTCGTCGACGAGGCGGCGCTGACGACGCCGATCCCGACGAACCTGCTCCCGGGCGACCGGGGCGTGGTGGAGCTCGGCGACGTCGTCGAGGTGGTGACGGAGCGCGCCTCCTACCCGATCTTCCGGCGCAACGGACGTCCGGCGGAGATGGTGACGGCGGAGCTCGCAGGCGCCTTCGAGGCCCCGCTCTACGGCATGCTCGCGGTCGAGGAGCGCCTCGCCGCCATGGATTGGGGGGACCTGCCGCGCCCGGAGATCCGCTATGCCGGCCAGCCCCTCGACGACGCGACGCCGGTCCTGCTCTGGGACGGGGAATGGGAGGTGACCTACGTCACGTTCCGCGACATGGGCGCGGCCTTCGCCGTGGCGCTGCTCGCGATCTACATCCTCGTCGTCGCACAGTTCGGCTCGTTCAAGGCGCCGCTCGTCGTTCTGACGCCGGTGCCGCTGACGCTGATCGGCATCGTCTTCGGGCATTGGCTGTTCGGGGCGCCGTTCTCGGCCACCTCGATGATCGGCTTCATCGCGCTCGCGGGGATCATCGTGCGAAACTCGATCCTGCTCATCGACTTCATCCGCCACGCGGACCCCGCCGGGCGGACGCTGGTCGACGTGCTCGTCGAGGCGGGGGCGGTTCGCTTCAAGCCGATCCTGCTCACCGCGCTCGCCGCGATGATCGGGGCGGCGGTGATCCTGTTCGACCCGATCTTCCAGGGGCTCGCCATCTCGCTGCTCTTCGGGCTGATCTCGTCCACGCTGTTGACGGTTCTGGTCATCCCGGCGATCTACGTGGCCATCAGGGGCGAGAGCGGGCCGACGACCACCGCGGTGCGGGGGTGAACGGCGGCCGGCGGGGAGCGGGGAGGAGACGATCGATGCGACCGCCCTCCCCCACTCCCACCCCGGTCGACCCCTCGCCGGACCGTTGGCCGATGGTGCGCCCGGCGAGGCTCGAGACCGAGCGGCTCCTCCTGCGGCCCTGGCGCGACGCCGACCTCGCGCCCTTCGCCGCGCTCAACGCCGATGCGCGCGTGATGGAGCACTTCCCGAGCGTGCTCGATCGCCTCGACAGCGACGCGGCGGCGGGGCGCTTTCGAGCCGCCTATGCCAGACGCGGCTACGGGCTGTGGGCGGTGGAGGTGAAGGGTGGCGCGCCCTTCATCGGCTTCGCGGGGCTCGCGCCCGCGCCCGACGATCTCCCCTTCGCACCCGCCATGGAGATCGGCTGGCGGCTCGCCGCGGATCATTGGGGCGTCGGCTACGCCACCGAGGCGGCGCGCGCGGCCCTCGCCTTCGCCTTCGAGCGCCTGCGCCTGCCCGAGATCGTCAGCTTCACGGTGCCCGAGAACGTCCGCTCCATCGCCGTGATGCGCAAGATCGGTCTCGCCCGCGACCCGGCGGGTGACTTCCTCATGCCGGCGCGACGGCCGGGACGCGTCGCGCGCCTGCACGTGCTCTACCGCCTGCGCCGTCCGGAAGGCTGAGATGGCGCGAAAGAAGACGGCGAAGACGCGCGCGCCCTGGGCGGACGAGGTGGGCGAGACCCTCCTCGTGCGCGTGACGCCAAAGGCCTCCGCCGAGCGCATCGCGCCGGAGCGCGACGAGACCGGCGCGCTCGTGCTGCGCGTCGCCGTCACCGCCGCGCCGGAGGACGGCAAGGCCAACGCCGCCGTCATCGCGCTCCTCGCCGAGGCGCTCGGCCTGCCGCGCTCGGCGCTCGCGATCGTACGCGGCGAGACGGCGCGCACGAAGACGATCCGCGTCGCGCACCGCCGCTGATTCCCGATCGCTTTCGGATTTTATGCGGCGTCGCGACGCTTCCCCGTCGCATCTCGTGCGTTATCTTGGCGCTGGAGCCCGAGGAGGAACGCATGACCGACGCCGCCACCAAGCCGGACCGCGACGCCATCGTCGAGGCGCTGATGGCGCTCGCCGCCGAGCGGCCGTGGGACGACATCGAGCTCGGCGACATCGTCGAGAAGGCCGGCATCACGCTGGCCGCCTTCCGCGCCGCCTTTCCCTCGAAGGGCGCCGTGCTCGCGGCCTTCGCTCGCAAGATCGACATGGAGGTGCTCGACGGCACCACCGAGGAGCTCGCCGACGAGCCCGCCCGCGAGCGGCTCTTCGACGTCTACATGCGCCGCATCGATGCGCTCGCGCCCTACAAGACGGCGCTCAAGCGCATCAATTTCGCGGTGAGGCGGGACCCGATGACGCTGGCCGCGCTCAACCGCGTGGCATTGAATTCCCAGCGCTTCATGCTGGCGGCGGCGGGCATTCCTACCGAGGATTCGCTCGGGCCCGTGCGCATCCAGGGCGCCGTGCTCGTCTTCGCCAACGTCATGGAGACCTGGTACGACGACGACAGCCCCGAGCTCGCCCGCACCATGGCGCGCCTCGACCGCGAGCTGAAGCGCGGCGAGCGCACGATGGAGCGCGTGGGCGACGCCGAGCGCATGCTCGCTCCCGTCCGAGCCCTCGCCGACGCCCTCCTCGACGGCGGCCGTCGCCTGCGCCGAGACGGCCTGCGCGGCCGCCGCCGCCGCGGCACGGACGACGAGGCGCCGCCCGCGGGCGCAGCGGGCGAGATGGAGGATCCGGCGGCGGCGATTTGAGCCTGGCGAGGGGCGCGGCAGGATTATTCACGCCTTCGTCCCCCTTCCCATGCGTCCGGCGCAGGTCTCCCCTTGCGGCAGGGCTGCGGAATCGGGACAATGGCGCCAAAGCAGGCAGCCGTGTTCCCCGAGCCGATCCCCGGCGACGGCCGCTGGAGGGCGTGGCGTTGGATTGGGACAAGATCAGGATCTTCTTCACCGTCGCGGAGGCGGGCTCGTTCACCCGCGCCGGCGAGGATCTCGGGCTGAGCCAGTCGGCGGTGAGCCGGCAGATCAGCGCGCTCGAGCGCGACCTGCGCGCGCCGCTCTTCCACCGCCACGCGCGCGGCCTGCTGCTGACCGAGCAGGGCGATCTCCTGTTTCGCGCCGCGCGCGACATGAAGATGCGCCTCGAGACCACCCGCGCGCGCCTCACCGAGACGGCCGAGCGCCCCTCGGGCGACCTGAAGGTGACGACGACGGTGGGCCTCGGCTCGCTGTGGCTCACCCAGCGCCTGCCCGAATTCTTCGACCTCTATCCCGAGATCCGCGTGGAGCTCATCCTCTCCAACGAGGAGCTAGACCTCGCCATGCGCGAGGCGGACGTCGCGATCCGCCTGCGCCAGCCGACGCAGCCGGACCTGATCCAGCGCCGGCTCTTCACGGTGCACTTCCACATCTACGCCTCGACGGGCTACATCAAGCAGTTCGGCGAGCCCAAGACGCTGGCGGATCTCGACAACCACCGGCTCCTCGCCTTCGGCGGCGACCAGCCCTCCTACCTGCTGGCGGTGCACTGGCTCTCGACGGCGGGGCGGGACGTGCGCAATCCGCGCCCCTACCATTGCGTGATCAACAACATCTCGGGGCTCAAGACTGCGGTGGAGAGCGGCGCCGGCATCGCCGTGCTGCCGGACTACGTCGCGGACCAGGACAACGGCCTCGAGCAGATCCTGCGGGACGTCGAGATGCCCTCCCTCGATTCGTACCTCGTCTACGCGGAGGAGATGCGCCAGGTGGCGCGGGTGCAGGTGTTCCGGGACTTCCTGGTCTCGAAGGCGCAACGCTGGGCTTACTGAGTCGCCTCATAACGAGCATGACGCGCGGAACTGCAACTCTGAGCAAAGAGAGTTGCACGATACGGTCGGCTAGGGCGGCTTGGCCCCGCGAGGTATGCAACGGACGCAAGGGTGCGTCTCGTCGGTGTGCATTGCAAAAAGGCAGCGTGCCCTCCATATCGGCAGTGGCTGAAGGCGATGGAGCCGCTAGTCCTCCCGGCGGCGTTCCATTTCGGCCGTTCCCCTCTGGAGGGTTTCGACACTCCCAGTCGAAGCTCGACAACCTTGAAAGGCCGCTTCCGCAAGTCGGAAGCGGCCCTTTTTTTGCGCCGGCGCGGACGCGGCCCGGTGCGCGGGCCGCGACTCACATGAAGAGCCGCTCGCCCTCCATGCCCTCGTAGAGCGAGGCCACCCACTCGCCGTAGCCGTTGTAGATGACCGTTGGGCGCTCCTCGTCGGTGCCGAGCATGCGCTCCGTCGCCTGGCTCCAGCGCGGATGGGGCACTTCCGGGTTCACGTTGGCCCAGAAGCCGTATTCCTGCGCGGCGAGCTCCTCCCAGAAGGAGACCGGGCGCTCGTCCGTGAAGGTGACGCGCACGATCGACTTGATCGACTTGAAGCCGTACTTCCACGGCAGCGCGAGGCGGATCGGCGCGCCGAACTGCTCGTCGAGCGGCTTGCCGTAGATGCCGGTGACGAGGAAGGCGAGCTCGTTCGTCGCCTCCTCCATCGTTACGCCCTCGACGTAGGGCCACGGATACCAGCTCTGGCGCTGGCCCGAGGCGACGTCCGGGTTCATGAAGGTCTCGAAGCGCAGGTAGCGCGCCGAGGAGAGCGGGCGGGCCATTTCAACGAGATCGGCCAGCGGGAAGCCCGTCCACGGCACCGCCATGGCCCAGGCCTCGACGCAGCGCAGGCGGTAGAGCCGCTCCTCAAGCGTCATGGCGCGCACGAGCTCGTCGATGTCGATCGTGCGCTCCTCCTCCACCATGCCGTCGACGACGATCGACCACGGCCGCGTCTCGAGCCGCTGCGCGGCGGCGGCGACACGCTTGGAAGAGCCGAACTCGTAGAAGTTGTTGTAGTTGGAGGCCACCGCCTCCTCCGTCACCGGCCGGTCGAGGGTGAAGCGCGGGTCTTGCGGCGCGGGGTAGAGATCCGCCGTCGGGTCGCTCTCTTGGGCCTGCGCCAATCGCGGCAGCGCGGCAGCGCCGATCATGCCGGCACCGCCGGCCATCAGGCTGCGCCGGCTCAGCCAGACGCTCTCGGGGGTGGCGGCGCTCTCGGGCAGCTCCCAGCCGCGGGGTCGCTTGATCAACATGGATGCACTCCTCATGACTGTGCGTGAGGGTCGACCTGGAACGCGGGCGTCGCAAGTCAAACCTTCGCGGGCGAAGTCAAACCTTCGCGAGAGGCGGCGCCCGAAGACGGCGCCTGCGGCTGGGCGCCAACCCGCCTCGCGCACCTTTGCGCTTCCTCTTCGCGGTGAGGACGCGCTACGTTTCGCGACCCGTCGCCGCAGGAGCAGAGCCCACCATGTCCGCAACCTTCCGCCTCGCCGAGCGTCTCGCCGAGAACCGGCCCCTCGTCTCCGCCTGGTGCGGCATGCCCACGCCCGAGACCGCGGGGCTGCTCGCGGCGGAGGCGTTCGACGCGGTGACGCTCGACATGCAGCACGGCGCCATCGACTTCCGCGAGGTGCTGCAGGCGATCCCGCTCGTCGCCGCGCACGGCAAGCCGACGGTGGTGCGCGTGCCGGTGGGCGCCTTCGCCACCGCCTCGCGGGTGCTCGACGCAGGAGCTGCGGGCATCATCGCGCCGATGATCAACAGCGTCGCGGACGCGCGCGCGCTCGTCGCCTACACCAAGTTCCCGCCGGTGGGCGAGCGTTCCTGGGGTCCCGCCGGCGCGCTCGCGCTCAACGGCCTGCAGCCGCCGCAGTACTTCCAGCGCGCCAACGACGCCGTCATGGTGCTGGCCATGGTGGAGACCCGCGCCGCCCTCGACATCGTCGACGAGATCCTCGCGGTCGACGGGCTCGACGGCATCTTCATCGGCCCCGCCGACCTCTCGATCACGCTCTCGGGCGGGGCGGGCGTGAACCCGGCCGCGCCGGAGGTCGACGAGGCGCTCGACCATGCGCTGGCGCGCACCCGCGCCGCCGGCAAGCGCATCGGCGTCTACGCGCACATCCCGGAGCGCGCGGCGCTGTTCAAGTCCAAGGGCTTCGATTTCGTGGCCGCGAGCTCCGATGCGAACTTCATGCGTGCAGGCGCGCGGGCGCTGCTGGGCGGGCTCGCGGGCTGACGGGTCCGGCGAGGCGGGTCACGCGCTGCGGGTCTGTGGATTTCTTCTCGGACCGGTCTTCCATCCGTCACGATTCCGGCGCAACGCTCGCGCGACAGGCCGCGCGGACGAACGACGCGGCTCCGGAGACGAAGCTCATGACCCGCACGCCCCTCCTCACCCGCCGCTCCTTCCTGGCGGGCGCCGCCGCGACGACCGGTGCGCTCGCGACGATGCATCCGTTCTCCCTGCGCGCGCAGGCGAACACGGCGCATCTGCGCGTGATGGAGACGACGGACCTCCACGTCCACGTCTTTCCTTACGATTACTATGCCGACAAGCCGGTCGACACGCTCGGCCTCTCGCGCACCGCGGCCCATTTCCGCGCGATCCGCGCCGAGGCGACGAACGCGATCCTCGTCGACAACGGCGACTTCCTGCAGGGCAACCCGATGGGCGACTACATCGCCTACGAGCGCGGCATGAAGGCGGGTGACACGCACCCGATCGTCGCGGCCATGAACGTGCTCGGCTACGACGCCGGCACGCTCGGCAACCACGAGTTCAACTACGGCCTCTCCTTCCTGGAGAGCACGCTCGCCGGCGCGAACTTCCCCGTCGTGTGCGCCAACGTCGCCTCGGGCGCGCTCGCGAGCGACCCGCGCGCGGACCGCACGTTCGTGAAGCCGTACGTGATCCTCGATCGCACGGTGACGGACGGCGCGGGCGTCGCTCATCCGATCAAGATCGGCCTCATCGGCTTCGTGCCGCCCCAGATCATGAACTGGGACAAGCGCCATCTCGAGGGCAACGTCGCCGCGCGCGACATCGTCCAGGCGGCGCGCGCCTACGTCCCGCAGATGCGCGAGGAGGGCGCGCAGATCGTCATCGCCCTCTCGCATTCGGGCATCGACCCCTCCGCCGGGGACGGCGCGGAGAACGCGGCGCTGCTGCTGGCCGGGATCGAGGGGATCGACGCGCTCGTGCTGGGCCACCAGCATCTCGTCTTTCCGGGCGAGAGCTTCGTCGACATGGCCGGGGTGGATGCCGGCGCGGGGACGCTGCGCGGCAAGCCCGCGGCCATGGGCGGCTTCTGGGGCTCGCATCTGGGCGTCCTCGACCTGATGCTGGAGCGCACCGCGGACGGCTGGCGCATCGCCGCCTCGACCTCCGAGGCGCGCCCGATCTCCAAGCGCAACGAGGACCGCTCGATCACCGCGCTGGTCTCGGACGAGGCGGACGTGCTCGCGGCCGCGCAGGCGGAGCACGAGGCGACGCTCGCCTATGTCCGCCGCCCCGTCGGCGAGACGGCGGCGCCGCTCCACTCCTATTTCGCGCTGGTCGCCGACGATCCGTCGGTGCAGGTCGTGAGCCAGGCGCAGACCTGGTACATCGCGCAGATGATGCAGGGCACCGAGTGGGAGGGCCTGCCCATCCTCTCCGCGGCGGCGCCCTTCAAGGCGGGCGGCCGCGGGGGGCCGGAATACTACACGGACGTCCCCGTGGGCCCCGTCGCCATCAAGAACGTGGCCGACCTCTACCTCTATCCGAACACCGTGCGCGCCATCGTCGTCGAGGGCGCGACGGTGAAGGAGTGGCTCGAGATGTCGGCGGGCATGTTCAACCAGGTCGCGCCCGGCGAGGCCGACCAGGTGCTGATCAACCCCGACTTCCCGAGCTACAATTTCGACGTCATCGACGGGGTGACCTACGAGATCGACCTGACTGAGCCCGCGAAGTACGACGCGAAGGGCGAGGTGGTGAACCCGGACGCCGCGCGCATCGTGAACCTCGCCTTCGAGGGCAGGCCCGTCGACCCGGCCGAGCGCTTCGTCGTGGCGACGAACAATTACCGCGCGGGAGGCGGCGGCAACTTCCCCGGCGTGACCGAGGACAAGGTCGTCTTCGTCGGGCCCGACACGAACCGCGACGTCCTCGTGCGCTACATCGTCGAGCAGGGCACGATCGACCCGCGGGCGGACGCGAACTGGCGCTTCGCCCCGGTCCCGGGCGCGACCGTCCTGTTCGACACCGGCCCGAAGGCGCGCGACCTCGTGGCCGAGGTCACGGGCGTCGCCATCGAGCCCGCCGGCGACGGCGAGAACGGCTTCGCGCGTTTCCGCATCACGCTGTGAGGCCCGGCACCGCCCCGCGGGGAGGTCGGCGAGCGCAGCGAGACGGGTGGGGGCGAGAAGCGCCGGCCGCTCGCCCCCTCCGGTCCGCCTTCTGTGCATCGCCGCATCGTCGCCCTTGCGTTCCCGGTGCGGCTTCGCCAATCTGCGCTCCCTGTCGACTGCGCCCGCGACGCTCTGGTAGCGCCGCGGGCGCCATTGCCGAAAATCGGGTTTCGCCATGAAGGTCACCGTCGAGCGCGCCTCTCTCCTGAAGGCGCTGGGTCACGTCCACCGCGTCGTCGAGCGACGCTCGACGATCCCGATCCTCTCGAACGTGCTCGTGCGCGTGGACGCGGAGGGGCTCGGCCTCAAGGCGACGGACCTCGACATGGAGGTGACGGAGACCATCAAGGCCGACGTCGTCCAGCCCGGCTCGACCACGATCCCCGCCCACGTCATCTACGACATCGTCCGCAAGCTGCCCGACGGCGCGCAGATCTCGCTCGAGGCGACCGGCGAGGCCGGCCAGATGGTGCTGCGCTCCGGGCGCTCCAAGTTCACGCTGCAGACGCTGCCGGAGACCGACTTCCCGGACCTCGCCGCCGGCGAGATGAGCGTCTCCTTCGCCGTGAAGCCGGGCGATCTGCACAAGCTCATCGAGAAGACGCAATTCGCGATCTCCACAGAGGAGACGCGCTACTACCTCAACGGCATCTACTTCCACACGATCGAGAGCGAGGGCGAGACCGTGCTGCGCGCGGTGGCCACCGACGGCCATCGCCTCGCGCGCGCGCAGATGCCGGCGCCCGAGGGCGCGGCAGGCATGCCCGGCATCATCGTGCCGCGCAAGGCCGTCGCCGAGATCCTCAAGCTCGTCGAGGAGGGCGGGGAGCTCATCCGCGTCGAGCTCTCCCCGGCCAAGATCCGCGTGAGCTTCGACAGCGTGATCCTCACCTCGAAGCTCATCGACGGCACCTTTCCGGACTACCAGCGCGTCATCCCCGCGGGCAACGACAAGTCCCTCGTCGTCGATCGCGACCTCTTCGCCAAGGCGGTGGACCGCGTCTCGACCATCTCCTCGGAGCGCGGGCGGGCGGTGAAGCTCGCCATCGGCGACGGACGCGTGACGCTGTCGGTGAACAACCCGGATTCCGGCTCGGCCACGGAGGAGATCGAGGTCGAGTACGAGGCGAGCCCGCTCGACATCGGCTTCAACGCCCGCTACCTCCTGGACATCACGAGCCAGCTCGACGGCGACACCGCCCTCTTCAAGCTCGCCGATCCTGGCTCGCCGACCCTGATCCAGGACAAGGAGGGCGCACCCGCCCTCTACGTCCTCATGCCGATGCGCGTGTGAGGACCGGCTACGCCGGCATCTAGGCCGGCCGGATGCGAGCATGAGCGACGAGACGGGGGCCGGCCCGCGGGTCACGCGGCTCCTCCTGCAGGATTTCCGCTCCTACGCGACGCTCGACCTCGCGCCGCGCGCGGGCGTCGTGGCGCTCGTGGGCGAGAACGGCGCCGGCAAGACCAACATCATCGAGGCGATCTCGCTGTTCGCACCCGGCCGCGGCCTGCGCCGGGCGGATTTCGCCGCCATGGCGCGCCAGGGTACGAGCGGCTTCACCGTCTCCCTCACGCTGGACGGCGCCTATGGCGAGCATCGCCTGGGCACGGCGACGACGCTCGCCGGCGAGGGACGCTCGCGGGTGTGCCGCATCGACGGCGCGCCGGCCCCCTCGCCCGCCGCCTTCGGCGAATACCTGCGCCTCGTCTGGCTGACCCCCGATCTCGACGCGCTCTTCCGCGGCCCGGCGGGCGACCGCCGCCGCTTCCTCGACAGGCTCGTCCTCGCCGTCGATTCCGAGCACGGCGCGCGGGTCTCGGCGCTGGAGCGGGCGCTGCGCAACCGCAACCGGTTGCTCGAGGAGAACGGCGAGCCGCGCTGGCTCGACGCCGTGGAGCGCGAGGCGGCGGAGCTCGGCATCGCCGTGGCCGCCGCGCGCCGGGAGACGGTGGCGCGCCTCGACGGGCTCGTCGCCGAGACGCACGACCCCGCCTCGCCCTTCCCCTTCGCGCGGCTGGGGCTCGAGGGCGAGATCGACGACCTCGTGGCGAGCCTCCCCGCCATCGACGCCGAGGACCGCTACCGCGCGCTCCTGCGCGAAGGCCGCGCCCGCGATCGCGCCGCGGGGCGAACCCTCGTCGGGCCGCAGGCGAGCGATCTCGCGGTGCGTCACGGTCCGAAGAACATCCCCGCCCATCTCGCCTCGACGGGCGAGCAGAAGGCGCTCCTCGTCGGCCTCGTCCTGGCCCATGCGCGGCTAACCACGACCATGACAGGCCTCGCCCCCCTCGTCCTCCTCGACGAGGTCGCGGCCCATCTCGATCCACGCCGGCGCGCGGCGCTCTACGAGGAGCTGTTCCGGCTCGGCGGCCAGATCTGGCTCACCGGCGCCGACCGCGCGCTGTTCGCGGAGCTCGCGAACCGAGCGGACATCGTCGCCGTTGGTGAGGGCCGGGCGACCCCGCTCGGTGCCTGAACGCCCTCCCCTCCTCCCGCCCCACGGTCGTCCTCCATGCGTTTCGCCTTGCCTTTCCTCGCCTGGTTCGCCCTCGGCTTCGTCGGCATCGCCGTGATGGCGACGCGGATCGGGCTCGACGCGCTGCGGGCGGTGGAGGGCGCTCCGCAGATGTCGGACGGGCTCCTGCGCGCGCTCCTGATCGTGCAGCCGGCGGTGCTCCTCGCCGTCGCGGTGGCGGTGGGCGTGGCGCTCTCGGAGCGGGCAGGGCTGCGCTCCTGGCTGACTGCACGGCTGCGCGGCGATCCGCTGCCGCTCGTCTCGTTTCCCTCCATCGTCGGGACGCTCGCGCTGACGACGGCGCTCGCCCTCGTCGCGCTCCTCCTCGATCTCGCCTTCCGCCTGCTCGCGCCGGACGCCTTCGTCGGCCTGCCGGGGCCCGATCTCGCGCTGATCCCGCGGCTCTCCGCGCTGCTCTACGGCGGCATCACCGAGGAGCTGATGCTGCGCTACGGCCTGATGACCGGCCTCGCCTGGGCCGTGCTGGCGCTGATGCGCGGGCGCGCCGGAGGGCGCAGCACCGATGGCAGGCACGCCGGCGCGATGTGGGGCGTCATCGTGCTCGTCGCGATCCTGTTCGGGGCCGGCCACCTGCCGGCGCTCTCCGCCAGCGTCGAGCCGAACCTCGTCCTCGTGATCCGCACCATCGCCATCAACGCCATCCTCGGCACGCTCTACGGTTGGCTCTATTGGCGCTACGCGCTCGAGCACGCGATCCTCGCCCACGCCTTCACCCACGGCGTGTTCTGGCTCGCGGGGCCGCTGATGGCGTCCGTCGCGGGGCTCGCGTGAGGCACTCGTCGGCGCGCGCCATGAAACCTCCTGATGACAGCCCGCGCGCGGCGCGCTATCAGCCTCGCAGTGCAGCATCGCCCAGCGCCCGCGGGGAGCCGACGCGCCATGCCGAGCCAGACCTCACCCACCGATACGGGCGCCCCGCGGGGCGGCTACACCGTGCAGACGCGCCGCGTCGCGCGGGCGAACGCCCCGGCGCTGGAGCTCGTCGAGACGCTGCCCGACGGCGCGCGTACCGGCGCGCCGCTCCTCCTGATCCACGGCGCCTTCGGCGGCGCGTGGATGTGGGCGGAGCATCTGGGGCCCTATCTCGCCCGGCGCGGGCGCGCCTCGCTCGCCGTCTCGCTACGCGCCCACGGCGGCTCGGAGGGGCGCGAGAGCCTGCGCGACATCACGCTGGACGACTACGTCGACGACGTGCGCTTCGCGCTGGAGCGCCTGCCGCAGGCGCCGGTCGTCGTGGGGCATTCGCTCGGCGGGCTCCTCGCGCAGAAGCTGATCGGCCGCGCGCAGATGCGCGGGCTCGTCCTCGTCTCTTCGTTGCCGCCAGAGGGCCTCGCCACGGTCAACCTGCGCACGGCGATGACGGAGCCCGTCGTCTGGCTCGACGCCTTCCTCGGCGCGGCGGTACCGGAGGCGGCGTCCGCGGCGGCGGCCATGACCAACGGCGCGCGCACGCAGCTCTTCTCGGACGGGCTCGCCCCCGCCCGCGCGCGCCGCTACGCGGCGATGATGGTGCCCGAGGCGCCCCGCGCGCTCGCCCAGGCCAACGTGCCGGGGCCGATCCTCTCGGCCTTCCTCACGCGCCTGCCGACGCTCGTCGTCGGCTCGGCGCAGGACAGGCTGGTGTGGCGCTCGTGCACCCTGCGCACGGCTTTCTACCACGCCGCGCGCCACGAGACGCTCGACCCCTCCGGGCACTTCCCCATGCTCGACGTCAGCGCGGAGACGCTCGGGCGCAAGATCCTCGCCTGGCTCGACGCGGAGGGGCTCTGACCCGCGCGCCCGCGCGCAAACCGCTTTGCGGGCTCGCGAATCTCGTTTACGTCCGTGGAAGCCGGCGCTGGCCGGGCCGGATTTCCGCATGAGACGCGCGCTCGACTACATCTGGCCGGTCGTCGGCCTCCTGGCGGTGGCGTTCTCGTTCTGGCTGCTCGCCGAGGAATTGCGCGCCATCTCCGCCGAGGACGTGCTCGACGCCATGGCGGCCATCGGCCCCTGGCAGCTCGCCGCCGCCGCGGCGGCGACGGTCGCGGGCTACGCCATGCTCGCGTGGTACGACCGGATCGCGCTCCTGCATCTGGGCGTGACGCACATCTCCTGGACGTTCATCACGCTCGCCTCCTTCACCACCTACGCGCTCTCGCACAATATCGGCGCCTCCGTGCTCTCCGGCGCCATGGTGCGCTACCGCGCCTATTCCTCGCGCGGGCTCTCGACGAGCCAGATCGCGATCCTGGTGGGGCTGTGCTCCTTCACCTTCGTGCTGGGCGTCGTGCTGCTGGCGGGGCTCGTCCTCGTCTTCGAGCCCTACGTGCTGGCGCGGCTCACGGGCCTCCTGCCGGGCTTCATGGAGATCGAGGCGCTGGCGCGCGGGGTGGGCGCGCTGCTGCTCTGCCTCGTCGCGCTCTACCTGGTTGGCTCGCTCATGGGCCTGCCGCCCCTGCGCATCCGCGCCTTCCGGCTCGACTATCCGCGCCCGGCGGTGACGCTGCGCCAGCTCGCGGCCTCGACGCTCGATCTGCTGTTCACGGCAGCGATCGTCTACTTCCTGCTGCCGTGGGACCAGAACCCGGGCTATTTCGTCGTCCTCGCCGTGTTCCTCGCCTCGTTCTCGGCGGCCTTGATCTCTCATGCGCCCGGCGGGCTCGGCGTGTTCGAGCTCGTCTTCGTGGCGGCGATGCCGGACATCCCGGACGCGGAGCTCCTCGCGGCTCTCGTCCTGTTCCGCGTGCTCTACCTGCTCATCCCCTTCGCCTTCTCCCTCGTGGTCGTCGCGATCTTCGAGCGACGCAAGCTCGCGCAGGCGCTCAAGGAGCGCACGCGGCGGATCAAGAAACGCTGAGAAAGCGGGGGAGCAAAAAAATTGGGCCGTCCCGAAGGACGGCCCGCCTCTGACTGTTTGCGTTCACGACCCCGATAAACCGGGGGGCTGGGGGGCTGACGTGTCCGGCAAACCGAAGCCGCGAACCAGCGAGGCATGATCATTGATCGCAGCCCATCGGGGCGGCCACTGGGCGCGAAAACGGCGAAACTGTGATTTTGCCGTTTTGGACCGAAAAACGAGCTCTATCATTGATCAAGGTCATGGCGAGTGCTCGTAAATCGGTATTTCTCGCCATTCATGAACGTCGAGAGCACTACACGGCTTGTCTTCCGCACGCACGGCCTCGCCAAGGTGTACCGCACCGGCGACGTCGAGGTGAACGCTTTGCGCGGCGTGGACTTCGAGGCGCGCGCGGGCGAGTTCGTCGTGCTGCTCGGGCCGTCGGGCTCGGGCAAGTCGACCTTCCTCAACATCATCGGCGGGCTCGACCGGCCGACCACGGGCGAGGCCTGGTTCCAGGACCACGACCTCGCCCACGCCAGCGACGGCGCGCTCACGGCCTATCGCCGCGACCATGTCGGCTTCGTCTTCCAGTTCTACAATCTCGTGCCGAGCCTCACGGCGCGCGAGAACGTGCGCCTCGTCACCGAGATCGCGCGAAACCCGATGAGCGCCGAGGAGGCGCTCGACGTCGTCGGGCTCGGCGACCGGCTCGACCATTTCCCCGCCCAGCTCTCCGGGGGCGAGCAGCAGCGCGTCGCCATCGCCCGCGCCATCGCCAAGCGCCCCGAGGTGCTGCTGTGCGACGAGCCCACCGGCGCGCTCGATTCGCGCACGGGCGTGAAGGTGCTCGACGCCCTCATGCGCGTGAACGAGACCTTCGGCGCGACGACCCTCGTCATCACCCACAATGCCGGCATCGCGGCGATCGCCCACCGCGTCGTGCGCTTCGCCGACGGGCGTATCCAGGCGGTCGAGACCAACACCGCCCGCCTGCGCCCCGAGGAGATCACGTGGTGAGCGGGATCGCCGCATCTCCCTCCTTCCCTGTAGGGGAAGGTGGCACGCCGCGAAGCGACGTGACGGATGGGGCACGCCGAAAGGCGTGTTCCGCGAAGCGGAAGCCCCGGTGTCCGCGATCGCACGTTCGTTTCGGCTTAGCCGAACGCTGCGCGCCCCATCCGTCTCGGCTGCGCCGAGCCACCTTCCCCTACTGGGAAGGAGAGGGTCGCGGGGGGCGTCGCCGATGAGTGCGCTCGATCGCAAGCTCCTGCGCGATCTCGTGCGGCTGTGGCCGCAGGCGCTCGCCATCGCGCTGGTCATGGCGGCGGGCGTCGCGACGTTGATCCTCGGTGTGGGCGCCCACGACTCGCTCTCCGAGACGCGCGCGGCCTATTACGAGCGAAACCGCTTCTCCGACGTCTTCGCCGGCGTCACCCGCGCGCCCGAGCGGATCGCGTCGCGCATCGCCGAGATCGACGGCGTCGGCGCGGTGGAGACGCGGACGGCCAAGATCGCGCTCCTCGATCTGCCTGACATCCCCGAGCCCGCCTCCGCCATCTTCGTCTCGCTGCCCGATTGGGGGGAGCAGGCGCTCGACCTGATCACGCTGCGCTCGGGACGCACGCCGCTTCCCGGCGCGACCCGCGAGGTCGTCGTCTCCGAGCCGTTCGCGCAGGCCCACGGCTACGAGATCGGCTCGACCTTCGCCGCCATCCTGAACGGCGTGAAGCGCGAGCTGACCATCGTCGGCACCGCGCTCTCGCCGGAATTCGTCTACGCGCTCGGCCCCTGGGACCTGATGCCCGACGATCGCCGTTTCGGCGTCGTGTGGATGTCGCGCTCCGCGCTCGCCGCCGCCTACGACCTGGAGGGCGCCTTCTCGGACCTGCGCGTGCGCCTCCTGCGCGGCGCCTCCGAGAGCGCCGTCATCGAGGAGATCGACCGCATTCTCGCGCCCTATGGCGGCGAGGGCGCGCACGGGCGCAAGGACCAGCTCTCCCACGCCTTCCTCGACGCGGAGCTGACGCAGCTCGAAGCCATGAGCCGCATCCTGCCGCCGATCTTCCTCGTCGTGGCGGCCTTCCTCGTGAACATGACGCTGGCGCGCCTCATCACCCTCGAGCGCGAGCAGATCGGGCTCATGAAGGCGCTCGGCTATTCCAATTTCGCGGTGGGGCTGCACTACCTGAAATTCGTCGCCGCCATCGCCCTCATCGGGGCCGTCATCGGGTCGGGCGCGGGCACCTGGCTCGGCACGCAGCTGACGCGGATGTACGGCGACTTCTTCCACTTCCCCTTCCTGATCTTCCGCATGGATCCGGCGACCTACCTCGTCGCCGTGGGCGTCACGCTCCTCGCCGCGATCGTCGGCGCGCTGAAGGCGGTGGCGGGCGTCGTGCGGCTCGCGCCGGCGGTAGCGATGACGCCGCCCGCGCCGGCGCGCTACCGGCGCACGCTCCTCGACCGGCTCCACGCCGCCCTGCGCATGCCGCAGGCCGGGGTGATGACGATGCGCCACCTCGTGCGCTATCCCGGTCGCTCGCTCGGCGGCCTCGTCGGCATCGCGCTCGCGACCGCGATCCTGGTCGGTTCGTTCTGGTCCTACGGGTCGATCGAGTTCATGATCGACGTCACCTTCCACCGCGCCGACCGGCAGGACGCCACCATCACCTTCGTCGGCGAGCGGGAGGCCTCCGCCCTCTACGAGATCGCGCGGCTACCCGGCGTCATGGCGGCGGAGCCCTACCGCTCGGTGCCCGCGAAGCTGCGGAGCGGGACGATCGAGCGGCGTGTCGCCATCACCGGCAAGCCGGAGGGTGCGGACCTCTCCCGCGTGCTCGACTCCGACCTCGCTCCCGTGCGCCTGCCCGAGAGCGGCCTCGCGCTCTCCGACCAGCTCGCCGACATCCTGCGCGTGGAGACCGGGGACCTGATCGAGGTCGAGCTGATGGCGGGCGACCGCCGCACCGTGACGTTGCCCGTCGCCATGGTGGTCGAGGGCTATCTGGGGCTCATGGCCTATGCCGACATCGGCACGGTCAACCGGCTGATGCGCGAGGGCGCGCTCGTCTCGGGCGTGCATCTCGCCCTCGACGAGACCGCGCGGGACGACCTGTTCGCGGAGCTGAAAGCGATCCCCGCCGCGAGCTTCGTCGCGCTCCAGCGCGTGTCGCTCGCCAAGTTCCGCGAGACGCTGGCGCAGAACCTGCTGATGATGGTGTCGATCTACGCGACGCTCGCCGCCATCATCGCCTTCGGCGTCGTCTACAATTTTGCGCGCATCTCGCTCTCCGAGCAGGGCCGCGAGCTCGCCTCGCTGCGCGTGCTCGGCTTCACCAACGCCGAGATCTCCTGGATCCTGCTCTCGGAGCTCGCGATCCTCGTCCTCCTCGCCCAGCCCGTGGGCTGGCTCGTCGGCTACGGCTTCGCGATGGCGATGGCGGCGGGGTTCGAGAGCGAGCTCTACCGCGTCCCCCTCGTCGTGAACCGCGACGTCTACGCCTGGGCGAGCCTCGTCGTGGTGGGCGCCGCCCTCGTCTCCGGGCTGATCGTGCGCCGGCGCATCGATCGGCTCGACCTCATCGCCGTGCTCAAGACCCGGGAATGATCCGATGAAGCGCGTGATCCTCGCGATCCTCGTCCTCGCCGTCGCCGCCGCCGCGTTCTGGGCGCTGCGACCGCAGCCGATCCCGGCCGATCTCGCCACGATCGCGGCGGGCCCGCTCGCCGTCACCGTCGAGGACGAGGGCATGACGCGCATCGAGGAGGTCTACACGGTCTCCGCCCCCATGGGCGGCACGCTCCAGCGCTCGCCTCGCCACGTGGGGGACGTCGTCGTCGCCGGCGAGACGATCCTCGCCGTGATCGAGCCCATGGCGCCGGGCTTCCTCGACATCCGCTCACAGCGCGTCGCCGAGGCCGCCGTCGAGGCCGCGGCCTCGGCCGTGGCGCTCGCGGAGGCGCAGGTGAGCCAGGCGGCGGCGGAGCTCGAATTCGCGCAGAGCGATCTCGCGCGCGCGCAGGAGCTCGCGCGCCGCGAGACCATCTCCACCCGCGACCTCGACCGCGCGCGGCTCACGGTTCGCACGGCGGAGAGCGCGCTCGCATCCGCGGAGGCGACGCGGGACGTGCGCGTGCGCGAGCTCGAGAGCGCGCGCGCGAACCTGATCCAGCCCGGGAGCGAGGCGGGCCCCTCCCCTACCTGCTGCGTCCAGGTGCGCTCGCCCGTCGACGGGCAGGTGCTCGACGTCGTCGTCGAGAGCGAGCAGGTGGTCCAGGCGGGCGCGCCCCTCGTCGAGGTGGGCGATCCCGACAGGCTCGAGATCGTCGTCGACCTCCTCTCCCGCGACGCGGTGCGCGTCGAGCCGGGCGATGGCGCGCTCATCGACGATTGGGGCGGCGACGCGCCGCTCGCCGCCCGCGTCGTGCGCGTGGAGCCCACCGCCTTCACCGAGGTCTCGGCGCTCGGCATCGAGGAGCAGCGCGTGCGCGTGATCCTCGCCCTCCTCGACCCCGCGGCCGCGCAGGGCAAGCTCGGCCACCGCTACCGCGTCGTCGCCCGCATCGTCGTCTGGGAGGAGGACGACGTCGTCCAGGTCCCGCTCGGCGCCCTCTTCCGCGAAGGCGGCGACTGGGCCGTCTTCGTGGTGGAGGACGGCACCGCGCAGGTCCGCTTGGTGACGCTGGGCGAGCGCACCATGCGCACGGCGCAAGTGCTCTCGGGCCTGGAGGAGGGCGAGACGGTGATCCTGCATGCGAGCGATCGGATCGAGGCGGGGGCGGAGGTGGTGGGAAGGGAGGGGTGAGCTGGGGGGTGAACCTAACCCTATCCAGAGTTACTTCTACTCGAACAATTGCTGAATGGTTGCATGGCCGGCCTGTCCGAGCTAATGAGCGGCATGATCATTTTCGAGGACGTTGGCGTTGGAGATCCGCTTCAGGCATCGGAAGCTGGCAAATACCGTCAACTCGGCAGATCTGCTGGAACGGCGATACGGTCCACGTATCGCGCGGGCGATCCGTGCTCGGCTCGCCATCCTCGCTGCGGCTGCGAACCTCGCCGATGTGCCTTCGACACCGCCGGTGCGCTGTCATCAGCTCAGAGCGGACCGCGACGAGCAATACGCAGTCGACCTCGTCCATCCCCACCGCCTCGTCTTCGAGCCGGATGACGACCCTATACCGCGCCTTCCCGACGGCGGCATCGACAGGACCCGCGTGACGGCGATCGTCGTTGCCGATATACTCGATTATCATTGAGGACGGCCGTCATGCCCACCAGCACCTTTGCCTACGAGCCCGATTACGTCGTCACTCCGTGCGAGGTCCTGGCCGAGCATCTGGAGGCGCTCGCTCTCACGCCCCGCGCGTTCGCGGATCGCAGCGGCATCCCGCTCGCGCGCATCGAGGCGTTCCTCGCGGGAGACGACGCGATCGACGCCGAGCTCGCGCAGAGGCTCGCGAGCGGGTCCGGGGTGAGCGCGGAGATCTGGGGGGCGCTCGACGAGCGCCGACGGCGATCGGCCCCCGATAGCGCCGACGGGTGGAGCGAGGTGCCGGATCGCGCACCAGGCCGCTGAGGCTCCCCCCTCCCCGCCTCCCACCTTCCAATCCCCGCCCCACCAGCTATATACGCCCCGGAACCCTGAAGCCTCATCCCGGGAGCGCCCCCATGACCGGAACCACCCGCTCGAGCGTCGATCTCGACACGCGGCGCAAGAAGATCCTGTTTCGGTCCTGGCACCGGGGCATCCGCGAGATGGACCTGATCATGGGCCGCTTCGCCGATGCCGAGATCGGCACGCTCACCGACGCGGAGCTCGACCAGTTCGAGGCGCTGATCGAGGTGCCCGACCGCGACCTGTTCCGCTGGATCAGCGGCGAGGACGAGGTGCCCGAGAACTACGACACGCCGATGTTCCGGCGGGTGAAGGCGTTCCACACCCACGGCGCGCCGATCCACGTCTGACGCCGCGCGCGTCGACGCTCCGCAGCGCCCGCCCGAACCCGGGGCGGGCGCTCTCCGTTTCGACCCCGGGCGGCGCGCCGCTGCGCCACGACCCCCGACCGCAGACCAGATCCCAGAACGATGCCCAAAGCGCCCGCCGCCCGCGCGTCCCTCTCCCTCCTCCCGCGCCGCGCCGTCGACCTCGTCGGCGCCGGCGAGAGCCTGACGCTCGCGAGCGCGCCGGACGGGTTCGACGCGCTGGCGCTGGGCGCGCTCGCGCTCGGGCTCAAGGAGAAGGCGGAGCGCTCGGCCATCCTCGTCCACGTGGCGCGGGACGGGCAGCGGGCGCAGGCGCTGGAGCGGGCGCTGGCCTTCGTGGCGCCGGGCCTCGAGGTGCTGAGCTTCCCCGCCTGGGACTGCCAGCCCTACGACCGCGTCTCGCCCGCGGGCGCGGTCTCTGCGCAGCGCATGACGACGCTGGCGCGGCTGGCCCGCACCAAGTCCTCGCCAGAGCGCCCGCGCATCCTCTCCACCACGGTGAACGCGATCCTCCAGCGCACCGTGCCCAAGGCCCGCATCCTGGCGGACACGTTCTCGGCCCAGCCCGGCAACGTCATCGCCATGGAATCCATCGTCCAGTGGCTCGAGATCAACGGCTTCCTGCGCACCGGCACCGTGCAGGAGACCGGCGAGTACGCGGTGCGCGGCGGCATCCTCGACCTCTGGGCGCCGGGCCTCGCGAGCCCGGTGCGGCTCGACTTCTTCGGCGACAGCCTCGAATCGATCCGCGCCTTCGATCCCGAGAGCCAGCGCACGACGACGACGCTGCGCGGCCTCGACTTCGTGCCCATGTCGGAGGTGCAGCTCACCACCGCCTCCATCAAGCGCTTCCGCCAGGGCTACGCCGCGACCTTCGGCGCGCCGGGGCGCGACGATCTCCTCTACGAGGCGATCTCGGAGGGCCGGCGCTATGCCGGCCTCGAGCATTGGATGCCGCTCTTCTACGAGAGCCTCGACACGCTCTTCGCCTACGTCGAGGGCGCGCCCGTCGTCCTCGATCACCAGGCGGAGGACGCCGCCGGCGAGCGGCTCTCCACGGTGCGCGACTATCACGACGCCCGCCGCCAGCAGGTGGACGAGCGCCAGCCGGGCATCGCGCCCTACAATCCCTTGAAGCCGGATGCGCTCTACCTCTCCCCCGCGGAGTGGGCGTCGCGGCTCGAGGGCGCGGCGACGGTGCGGGTGACGCCCTTCGCGCTGCCGCCGGGCGAGGGACGCCTCGTCGTCGATTGCGGCGCGCGGCGCGGGCGCGCCTTCGTCGCCGAGCGCGAGGCGGAGGGCACCAACGTGTTCGAGGCCGCGGCCGAGCACGTCAAGGCGCTCCAGTCCGCCGGCAAGGCCGTGATCCTCGCCGCCTGGTCGGAGGGCTCGCGCGAGCGCCTCGGCCACGTCGTCTCCGACCACGGCATCGCGCGCACAAAGCCCATCCGGCGTCTCGCCGAGCTCGCCGATCTCGGCCGTGACGAGGTCGCGCTCGCGGTGCTCGGCATCGAGGCCGGCTTCGAGACGGACACGTTCGCCGTCATCGGCGAGCAGGACATCCTGGGCGACCGGCTGGTGCGGCCGCGCCGGCGTTCCAAGCGCCCGCAGGACGTGCTCTCGGAGGTCTCCGCGCTGACGATGGGCGACGTCGTCGTCCATGCCGATCACGGCATCGGCCGCTTCGTGGGCCTCAAGACGATCGAGGCCGCCGGGGCGCCGCACGATTGCCTGGAGCTGCACTACAACGGCGGCGACCGTCTGTTCCTGCCCGTCGAGAACATCGAGCTCCTGACCCGCTACGGGTCCGAGGACACGGAGGTCCAGCTCGACAAGCTCGGCGGCGGCGCCTGGCAGGCCCGCAAGGCCAAGATGAAGAAGCGCATCCGCGAGATGGCGGGGCAGCTCATCCAGATCGCGGCCGCGCGCATCCTCAAGGAGGCGCCCAAGCTCGCGCCGGCCGAGGGGCTCTACGACGAGTTCGCCGCGCGCTTCCCCTTCGAGGAGACCGAGGACCAGCTCACCGCCATCGACGCCGTGCTCACCGACATGGCGTCCGGCCGGCCCATGGACCGGCTGGTCTGCGGCGACGTCGGCTTCGGCAAGACCGAGGTCGCCCTGCGCGCCGCCTTCGCGGCGGCCATGGCCGGCAAGCAGGTGGCGGTGGTGGCACCCACGACGCTTCTCGCGCGCCAGCACTACAAGACCTTCTGCGAACGCTTCAAGGGCCTGCCCGTGCAGGTCGGCCACGCCTCGCGCTTCGTCGGGTCCGCCGAGATCAAGCGCGTCAAGGAGGGCCTCGCCGACGGCACGATGGACATCGTGGTGGGCACCCACGCGCTCTTGGGCAAGAGCATCACCTTCAAGGATCTCGGCCTCGTCATCGTCGACGAGGAGCAGCATTTCGGCGTCACCCACAAGGAGCGCCTGAAGGAGCTGCGCGCCGAGGTGCACATGCTCACGCTCTCGGCGACGCCGATCCCGCGCACGCTCCAGCTCGCGCTCACCGGCGTGCGCGAGCTCTCCATCATCGCGACGCCGCCCGTCGATCGCCTGGCCGTGCGCACCTTCGTCACGCCCTTCGATCCGCTGCTCGTGCGCGAGGCGCTCCTGCGCGAGCGCTATCGCGGCGGGCAGTCCTTCTACGTCGTGCCGCGCATCGAGGACATCGCCGAGGTGAAGGAGTTCCTCGACCGCGAGATGCCCGAAGCCAAGGTCGCGGTGGCGCACGGCCAGATGGCGGCGACGCAGCTCGAGGACGTGATGACCGCCTTCTACGAGGGCAAGTTCGACATTCTGCTCTCGACCACGATCGTCGAATCGGGGCTCGACATCCCAACCGCGAACACGCTCATCGTACACCGCGCCGACATGTTCGGCCTCGCCCAGCTCTACCAGCTGCGCGGGCGCGTCGGCCGCTCGAAGACGCGCGCCTACGCGCTCTTCACCGTGCCGGCGAACCGCCAGCTGACGGTCCAGGCGGAGCGTCGCCTCAAGGTGCTGCAATCGCTGGAGACGCTGGGCGCCGGCTTCCAGCTCGCCTCCCACGATCTCGACATTCGCGGCGCCGGCAACCTGCTCGGCGACGAGCAGTCGGGCCACATCAAGGAGGTCGGCTACGAGCTCTACCAGCAGATGCTCGAGGACGCGGTCGCCCAGCTCAAGGAGGGCGCCGACGAGCCCGTCGAGGATCAGTGGTCGCCCAACATCGCGCTGGGCGCGCCGGTGATGATCCCCGAGAGCTACATCGCCGACCTGCAGGTGCGCCTGAACCTCTACCGCCGTCTCGCCTCCCTCGACACGCAGGAGGACATCGAGGCCTTCGGGGCGGAGCTGGTCGATCGCTTCGGCGAGCGCCCGCCGGAGGTGGACCAGCTCCTCAAGGTCATGGGCATCAAGCTGCTCTGCCGGCGCGCCAACATCGAGAAGGTGGACGCGGGACCGAAGGGCATCATCGTCGCCTTCCGCGACAATTCCTTCGCCAACCCGCAAGGGCTCGTCGCCTACGTCGCCGACCAGGGCCCCGCCGCCAAGGTGCGCCCGGACATGAAGATCGTCTTCTCCCGCGACGTCGCCGACGTCGACCGGCGGCTGAAGACGACGACGGTGATCCTGCGCAACCTGGTGAAGATCGCCGAGGGCAAGGCCGCCGCGTGACCCTACGGCGAGGTACCGGCGCACGCGGGAAACGGCGCGTGCGCGCTTGCCCTGCGGCTTGCCGTCGGTGTCAATGGCCGCTCGACCGACGAGAACCGGCCGAGGGGGATCATGTCGAGGGGAATGCCGGCGAGCGGGATCGTCGCGAGGGCGCCGTCATGAGCGGGGGCTTGCGCCCGCGGCTGCCGGGGGAGTTCTGGAAGCGCATGCGCCTCGTCGTGCGCAAGCCCTCGACGCTCGCCATTCGCTTCGTGCTCGCCGGCATCGCGACGGCGATCGCGGTCGGCATCCTCGAGCTCGCCGCCCTGACGACGCGCACGCCCTATTGGCAGATCCCCTTCGTCACCTCGATCGCGCTCGTCATCGGCCTGCCCTATGCCGAGGCGTCGACGCGGCGCGCGCTGATCGGCGGGCACGTCCTCGCCTCCCTCGTCGGCTACGGCGTGCTCTACCTGCTCGGGCCGTCCACCTGGGCAGCCGCCCTCGCCTGCGGCCTCGCGGTCACCGCGATGCTCGCGACCCGCACCATGCACCCGCCGGCGGCCGTCAATCCCTTCCTCGTCGTCAACGAGAGCCTCGGCATCGGCTTCCTCGTCGGCACGATCGTGCCCGGCGCGATCCTGCTCGCGGTCTTCGCCTTCCTCTGGAACGAGGTGATCACGGCCCGTTGGACGAAGCGGGACTGAGCCTCGCTCACCCCGCCGCGCGCAGAGCGTCCTCCGCCGCGATGAAGGCCGCCACCTCCGGCGTCATCGCGGGTGCCGCGGTCTCGGGCACGCCCACCTCCGCGAAGAGCCGCGAGACGGGCACGAAGGCCTTCTCGCGCCGGTCGTAGAGCCCCGCCCGGACGAGGGCGATGGCGGAGAGGATCTCCCCGCCGTCGCGCCCACGGGTCACGACGCGATGCTCGACGACGACCCAGGCCTCCGACCAGGCGACGATGCGGGTCTCGAGGCGAAAGCGCCGGAAGGCCCGCATCTCGCGCCGGAAGCGGATCTTGCCGGCGGAGACGATGGGCACCCAGCCGTGCCGGCGGATGGCCTTCCACAGGCCGGTGCGGATCATCAGGTCGACGCGCCCGAGATCCATGAGCGTCCAGTAGCGCCCGTTGTTCATGTGGAGCGAGACGTCGAGGTCGTGCGGCATGACCCGAAAGCCGATCCGCGACGCCTCCGCGATCGGGTGGAGCCGGCGCCCGCGTAGCGCGGCGACGACGACGAGGAGGAGGCGCAGCCAGAGATTCATCGCGGGAAGCCTATGGGAAGCGTGGTGAGAAAACGAAGAGCGGGCGCAGCCTCGCGGCCGCGCCCGCTCCCGTCTCTATCAGCCGATCGACCGCGCGTCAGGCCGCGACGCGCGCGAGGAAGCGCTCGACCTCCGCATCCATCCGCGCCGAAGCGGCGGCGACGGCCTGGGCCGCCTCCTCGACCGCCTGCGCGGTCTCGCTCGAGCGCTCGGCGGCCTGGTTCACGGCGCCGAGGCTCGCGGTGATCTCGTCCGTACCGCGCGAAGCGTCCTGGACGTTGCGCGAGATCTCCGCGGTGGCCGCGCCCTGCTCGCTCATGGCGGAGGCGATGGCCGCCGTCGCCCCGTCGATCTCGCGCATGCGCGCGGTGATCTGGCGGATGGCGGAGACGGCGCCGTCGGTGGAGCCCTGCACGCCGACGATGTGGCGGGCGATCTCCTCGGTGGCGTTGGCGGTCTGGGTCGCGAGCGCCTTCACCTCGGCTGCGACGACGGCGAAGCCCTTGCCCGCCTCGCCTGCGCGTGCCGCCTCGATCGTGGCGTTGAGCGCGAGCAGGTTCGTCTGGTCGGCGATGGAGCGGATGAGATCGACCACGTCGCCGATGCGCTGGGCGGCCTCCGCGAGGCCGGCGATGTTGCCGTCCGTCGCCTCCGCCTCGCCGAGCCCCTGCTCGACGAGCCCGCGGGCCCGGTCGAGCTGGCCGCCGATCTCGGAGATCGAGGCCGCGAGCTCCTCCGTCGCGCTCGCCACCGTCGCGACGTTCCCCGCCGCCTGGCGCGATCCCGTCGCCGCGGTGCCGATGGCGCCGCTGGCGCTGCGGGAGACCGCGCTCATGTCCTGGGCGCGTGTGCGCAGCGCGCCGGTCTGCTCGCGCAGGCCCGACGCGATCTCGGAAGCGCCGCGGCGGAAGTCGACGATCGCCGCCTCCAGCGCCTCGCGCCGGGCACGGTCGGCTTCGAGCGCCCCGCGCCGCTCGGTCTCCAGCGCCGCCGCATCGCGGCTGCGATCACGCAGCACGACGAGCGCGCGCGCAACGGCGCCGATCTCGTCCCCGCGACCGGCATGGTCGATGGGCGCATCCGTGTCGCCCTCGGCGAGGCGCTCGACCCGCGTCGCGATGGCGCCCAGCGGCCGGAACATGCCGCGCGCGACGAGGCCCGCGCCGACCATAACCACGAGCGCGATCAAAGCCGCCACGACGAGCATGCCCGTCAGCGCCTGGCGCTGGATCGCCGCGAAGCTCTCGCTGGGCATGCCGATGAAGAGGATGCCGTTGACCCGCCCCGCCTCGTTCACGGTGGGATGGTAGATCGTCATGTAGTCGCGCCCGAACAGCGTCGCCGGGCCCGTGTAGGTCCCGCCACCGCGCACGATCGCCTGCGCGGGATGGTCGGGCGTGAGGTAGGTCCCGAAGGCACGTTCGCCGTCCTCCTTGCGCAGGTTCGTCGAGCGACGGATGAAGTTGTTCTCGGTCGTGTCGAGGGCGAAGACCGTGGCGACGCCGCCGGTCATCTGCGCGGTGCGGTCGACGACGGCGTGGTCCTCGAAGGCCGTGAGATCGGGCGCCACCGCACGCCCCACCTCCGCGCCGGAGAGCGCGACGGAGGCGCCGGGA
The DNA here is from genome assembly GCF_014645695.1 of Salinarimonas ramus. Taxonomy (GTDB): domain Bacteria; phylum Pseudomonadota; class Alphaproteobacteria; order Rhizobiales; family Beijerinckiaceae; genus Salinarimonas; species Salinarimonas ramus. Next base: position 456,384 of record NZ_BMMF01000002.1, read on the forward strand.
ACCCGCTCGCCGAAGACGAGGGCCAGCGTGCGCAGGTCGCCCGCGGCCTGCTCGTACTGCTTCGCCTCGAGGCGCTGCGAGATCTCCCGGGCGGCGAAGGACCACATGGCGCCGGCGGTGACGGCAACGGAAAGCATGACGACGCCGAGGAGCTTCGTGGACAGGTTCAGCTTGGATAGCATCTCGATACGACCCCACAGTCACGGACGGACATATAGACGGGGTCGAAGATTGAATAAATTCTTGAAAGCGAGAGAGTTACAATCTTCCGAGGTGCAACTTCCTCTTCGGAACTCCCCGCGCTACCCGACGCTGCTCCAGGAGGTGGCGGCGAGGAAGGCCTCGACCTCCTCGCGCGTCGGCGCGCCGTCGCGCCCGCCGAAACGGGTGCACTTGATCGCCGCCGCGGCGGACGCGAAGCGCGCCGCCTCCACCTCGTCCGCGCCCTCCGCCAGGCGCACGGTGAAGGCCCCGTGCCAGATGTCGCCCGCGGCAAGCGTGTCGACGACCGGCACGTCGAAGGCGCGCATGTGCTCCACCCGCTCGCCCGACCACCAGAACAGCCCCTCCCCGCCGTTCGTCACCGCGATCCAGGAGGGCACCGGTGGGCGATAGGCCTCGAGCGCGGCGCGCGCGTCCGTGTGCCCGGTGATGTCGCGAAGCCCCTGCATCGAGAAGGCGACGTGGGTCGCGAGCGAGAGCACCTCCGGCGCGAGCGTCGGGTCGCGGTCGGCATCGAGCACGGCCGGCACCCCGGCCGCGCGCGCGAGGCGGAAGAGATGCGCCGTTCCCTCCTGCCAGCGGGTGTCGCCGAGCACCGCGCGGGTGCCCTCGGGCAGCGCGTCGGGGAGCCAGTCCGCCTCCCGCGGCATGGCGGGATCGGCGTGGGAGACCACGAGCCGCTCGCCGATGGCGTCGACGACGATGGCCGAGATCGGCGAGGGAAAGCCGTGGAGACGCCGCACGCGGCTGCAATCGACGCCCTCGCGGGTGAGCCGGTCGACGATCTCGGCGCCGGCCCAATCCTCCCCGAGGCGCGCGAACAGCGTCGCGTCGGCGCCGAGCCGCGTCATGGCGATGGCGGCGTTGGCCGCCGTGCCGCCGGTCGTCGTGGTGAACCCTTGCGCCCGATACTTCTCCGCGCGCGTCGGCATCTCCGCGACCTTGTAGACGTGGTCGAGAGTGGCGATGCCGACGCTGAGGATGCGCGGACGCAAGGCGCTCACGTTCGGGCGGACGCCCGCCTCACCAGCTGCCGGTATTGGGCATGGACGCCCACGGCTCCTGCGGCGGCAGCGACTCGCCGCGCTGGAGGAGCTCGATCGAGATGCCGTCGGGCGAGCGCACGAAGGCCATGTGGCCGTCCCGCGGCGGGCGGTTGATGGTCACGCCCGCATCCATCAGCTTCTGGCAGGTCGCGTAGATGTCGTCGACGCGATAGGCGAGATGGCCGAAATTCCTGCCGCCCTGGTACTCGTGCTCGTCCCAATTGTAGGTCAGCTCGACCTGGGGCGCGCGCGTCTTCTCGACGTTGCCGATGTCGCGCTCGGCGGCGAGGAAGACGAGCGTGTAGCGACCCTTCTCGTTGTCGATCCGGCGCGTCTCCACGAGGCCGAGCTTGTTGCAATAGAAGTCGAGCGCCTGGTCGAGATTCCCGACGCGGACCATCGTGTGCAGATATTCCATGAACTCATCCTCCGTTCGCGGCGATGAAAGGCGCGCGCGCCGTGCGTGTCAAACGCGCGAGACGTGCGATCGGACGAAACCGGAAGGGGCGCGCCGCTCAGCCTCGCCGCGCTTAGGGCTCGTCGCGGGGCTCGACGACAGGCTCTGCCACTGGATCGGCGACGGGATCGGCGACGGGATCGGCGACCGCCTCGGCGGCGGTATCCGGGACGTTCCGCGTGCCGGGCCCCTCCCCCGTCCCGTCCCGCCCCTCCGGCCGCTTCGCCTTGGTGAGCTCGGCCGAGACTGCGCTCGTGGCGAGCACGTTGACGAAGCCCGCGCCGGCGGCCTCGCGCGGGCGAAGGCGGATGCGCACCGTCACGAAGGCGGCCAGCACGATGCAGATCGCCCCGACGTAGAGGAAGAGCGCCTGGGGCCCGGCGACGTCCATCAGCGCCGTCGCCGGCAAGGGCCCCAGCGTCGCGCCGATCGCCCAGGCGACGAGCATGCTCGAGACCGTCGGCACGATCATCTCCGGCGCGACGAGATCGCAGGCATGGGCGACGCAGACCGCGTAGATGCACAGAGCGAGGCCCCCGTAGAGGCCGAAGGCGACGATCAGCGCCATGGGCGGGAGCGCCACGAGGCTCGCCGCGACGATGCCGGCGCAGGCGAGCGCGGTGGCGAAGAACAGGCTCGCGATCACCCGGCGCCGGTCGACCCGGTCCGACAGCCAGCCCAGCGGCCATTGGAAGACGAGGCTGCCGGCCTGGATCGCGAGGACGAGGAGCGCCGCCTCCGACGCGGTGAGCCCCACGGCGACGCCGTAGACCGAGGTCACCGCGATCACCGGGCCGTTGATCAGCCCCACCGCGAAGGCGCCGAGCACGGCGGAGGGCGCGAGCCGGAAGAGCGCGGGGATGGCGAGGCGCACCCGGGTCGGCGCCCGCGGCTCGCGCGTCGGCGTCGCCGAGATGGGGATGAGCGAGAGGCTCATGGCCGCCGCCATCAGCATGATCAGCCCCGAGCCCTCCACGGATCCGAGCCCGATGCCGAGCGGCGAGAGCACGAGCGCGGTCTTCGTGGCGATGAGGTAGAGCGCGATGACCCGCCCGCGGTTCGCCGCGCTCGCCGTCGCCGACACCCAGCTGTCGATGACCGTGAACAGGCCCGCGAGCGCGAGCCCCGAGACGCCGCGCAAGGCGATCCAGGCGAGCGGCGATTGCGCGATCTCGAAGGCGAGCACGATCGCGGCGGAGACGGCGGCGAGGCTCGCATAGGTGCGGATGTGGCCGACCGTGCGCACGAGCGGTGGGGCGAGCATGCAGCCGAGCGCGAAGCCCACGCCGTACGCCGTCGCGACGGCGCCGATCTGCGTGAGGGTCAGCCCGTCCGCGCTCATGCGCAGCGGCAGGAAGACCTGGAGCAGCCCGTTCGCGCCCTGGAGCAGGAAGGCGGCCATGGTGATCGTGCCGATCGCGGCGGCGGGGCGGATGGCGCGGGTCTCGGGTAGCGGTGTCGCGATCATGCCGGGGCGGGGTCTCTCGGCTGGAGGGCGTTCGACGCGATGTCGGCGGGGCTGCGGCGGCCCGCCGCGCTCGCGACGCGGTCTTCGTGCGCAGCATCGGCCATTCGCCAGCCTTTTGCAGCCTTTTTGCGACCCGCGGGGGCCGATGGCGGAGGAGTTCCCCACAGCCGTCCACAGGGTGCGCTGCAAAAAAGATCGGAGGGGCCGTTGACGGCGAATCGTGAGGCTCGTATACCCCGGCTCCCGACGCGGCGAGGGGCTCTCACGGGGCTTCAGCGGTGTCGGGCAGCTCTTTGACAGGTCGAGCGTTTTTCCGGATTTCCGGCT
>NZ_BMMF01000003.1 GCF_014645695.1 Salinarimonas ramus
TCCCGCCGTCAGCCTGCCAGCGATGGAGCCCTGACGAACGATCCGGCCACGCCCAGGATCGTCCATGGCACCGCGTCAGCTACACCACGCCTCGGGACATGATCACGGCGGGATGCCACGCCGGCGCAGAAGCGGCTGTGGAGCGCCTTGCGACGGCTGCGGGGCGAGGGCTACGCCTTCCGGCGCCAGACGCCGCTGGCCGGCCGCATCGTCGACTTCGCTTGCCTGCGCGAGCGGCTCGTCGTCGAGGTCGAGACCAGCGCCCGGGAGGTGATGGCAGCCGATGACGACGCCGCGGCTCGGGCGGAGGCGCTCGCGCGTGCCGGGTTTCGTTCCTTGCGCTTCTTCGAGATTGAGATCGAGCGGGATCTCGCGGGCGTCCTCCGGACGATCGAAGGCAGCTTACGCGGCGCTCCCGTGCCGAGCACGCGCTGAGGCTCGCCGGAAGGGGCGGGAAGACGCCTGGAGGAGCTTCGCGAGAGCGGCGCGGCGGCCCGCCGCAGAATCGAGCGCACGAACGAAAAGGGCGGCCCATGGGCCGCCCTTCCGAGATCATCGATAAGCGGGGCGCGGGCGACCTCAGGCCGCCTCGGCCTCGTCCGCCTCGGCGGAGGGGCCGCTGTCCTTGCCCTTGGCATCCGGATCGCGATCCACGAGCTCGATCACCGCCATCGGCGCGTTGTCGCCGTAGCGGAAGCCGGCCTTGAGGACGCGGGTGTAGCCGCCCGGACGGTCCGCATAGCGCGGGCCGAGCACGTCGAACAGCTTCGTGACCAGCGTCTCGTCCTGGATGCGGGCGATCGCCTGGCGACGGGCGTGCAGGTCGCCGCGCTTGGCGAGCGTGATCAGCTTCTCGACGACGGGGCGCAGGTCCTTGGCCTTCGGCAGCGTCGTGACGATCTGCTCGTGCTTGATCAGGGCCTGGGACAGGTTCTTGAACATCGCCTTGCGATGCTCGGGGGTGCGGCTGAAACGACGACCGCGGAAACCGTGACGCATGGTGGCTCTCCTTGATTGCCGGCCGCCGTGCCAAGGAACGGCCGAGCCTCTTCGTGGGATGCGCGCGTCGTGCGCGCCGTCCCGGTGTCGCGCCCGCGCGGGCGACCGCGCGGGCGGTGGGATCTCAGTAGTGCTCCTCGAAGCGCTTGGCGAGATCCTCGATGTTCTCCGGCGGCCAGCCCGGCACTTCCATGCCCAGGTGCAGGCCCATGCCGGCGAGCACTTCCTTGATCTCGTTCAAGGACTTGCGGCCGAAGTTCGGCGTGCGCAGCATCTCGGCTTCCGTCTTCTGGATCAGGTCGCCGATATAGACGATGTTGTCGTTCTTCAGGCAGTTCGCCGAACGAACCGAGAGCTCGAGCTCGTCCACCTTCTTGAGCAGCGCCGGCGGGAAGGGCAGCTGCGGCGAGACGGTCGCCGGCTCGTCCTTGCGGGGCTCCTCGAAGTTCACGAAGATCGCGAGCTGGTCCTGGATGATGCGCGCCGCGTAGGCGAGCGCATCGTCCGGCGTCAGCGAGCCGTCGGTCTCGACCGTCATCGTGAGCTTGTCGTAGTCGAGGATCTGGCCCTCGCGGGTGTTCTCGACGCGGTAGGAGACCTTGCGCACCGGCGAGTAGAGCGCATCGACCGGGATGAGGCCGATGGGCGCGTCCTCGGGACGGTTGCGGTCGGCCGAGACGTAGCCCTTGCCGGTGTCGACCGTGAACTCCATCCGGATCTCCGCGCCCTCGTCGAGGGTGCACAGAACGAGCTCGGGGTTCAGGATCTCGACGTCGCCGACCGTGTTGATGTCGCCCGCGGTGACGAGGCCGGGGCCCGTCTTGCGCAGCGTCATGCGCTTGGGCCCGTCGCCCTGCATGCGGATGGCGATCGCCTTGATGTTGAGGACGATGTCCGTAACGTCCTCGCGCACGCCGGGGATCGACGAGAACTCGTGCAGCACGCCGTCGATCTGGACGGCGGTGACGGCCGCGCCCTGGAGCGAGGACAGGAGCACGCGCCGCAGCGCGTTGCCGAAGGTAGTGCCGAAGCCGCGCTCGAGGGGCTCGGCGACGACAGTGGCGACGCGCTTCGGGTCGTCGCCCGGGCTGACCTGAAGCTTGTTCGGCTTGATCAGCTCTTGCCAATTCTTCTGGATCACGACCTCACCTCTCGTGAGACGGGCATGGCGGAGCGGCGCTGCGCGCCGAACCGATGATGCGCGCCGCGCCGGCCCGAGAGCGGGGCACGGACGCGCGGCGTGCGAGGCGACGGCGCGTCAGACGCGGCGACGCTTGCGCGGACGGCAGCCGTTGTGGGGGATCGGCGTGACGTCGCGGATGGAGGTGACCGTGAAGCCCGCGGCTTGGAGCGCGCGCAGCGCCGACTCGCGGCCGGAGCCGGGACCCGACACCTCGACCTCGAGGGTGCGCATGCCGTGCTCGGCGGCCTTGCGGGCGGCGTCCTCGGCCGCGACCTGGGCGGCGTAGGGGGTCGACTTGCGCGAGCCCTTGAAGCCCATCATGCCGGCGGACGACCAGGAGATCGTGTTGCCCTGCGCGTCGGTGATGGTGATCATCGTGTTGTTGAACGACGCGTTCACGTGCGCGACGCCGGAAACGATGTTCTTGCGTTCGCGGCGGCGGACGCGGGTGGTGTCTCGAGCCATCTCTTCTCGTGTCCTTCTGGCGCGCCCGTAGTTCCAGGCGCTCGGGATGAAGGGCGGCCCCCGAGGGCCGCCCGGAAATCACTTCTTCTTGCCGGCGATCGGCTTCGCCTTGCCCTTGCGGGTGCGGGCGTTGGTGTGCGTGCGCTGGCCGCGGACCGGCAGGTTGCGGCGGTGACGCAGGCCGCGATAGACGCCCAGATCCATCATGCGCTTGATGTTCATGGACACCTCGCGGCGCAGGTCGCCCTCCACGACGTAGTCGCGGTCGATGGTCTCGCGGATCTGCAGCACCTCGGCGTCGGTGAGCTCGTTCACGCGGCGCTCGGCCGGGATCGAGACCTTCGCGCAGATCTCCTCGGCCTTCTTGGCCCCGATGCCGTGGATGTACTGGAGCGCGATGACCACGCGCTTGCCGGTGGGAATGTTGACGCCTGCGATACGAGCCACGTCTCGTCTCCATGTGGGCCGCGCGAACCCGGGCGGGCGGCGGCGGGTTGATGTCTCGCGCGTCCGGTGGAGGCCGGCCCTCGCGCGATGGATCGGGCTCTCGCGAACCCGTCGTCGAAGCACGCAAAGTCCCGGTCGGCTTCTCACGAAGCCCGCCGGGACCGTCGTCGACGCTGGAAGACCGCCGCATACACGGGTGCATGCGGCGCGTCAAGCCGTCTCGTGCCGCTCAGCTCTCGTATTTCGAGAGGAGCGCCGTCAGATCCTCGGTGACCTCGTCGATCGGCTTCATGCCGTCGATGCGCTCGATCTTCCCCTTGCCGGCATAATGCGCCGAGAGCGGCGCCGTCTGCTGGCGATAGGCCTCGAGCCGAGTCTTGAAGACCTCGGGGTTGTCGTCCTTGCGCACGGGCTCGCCGCGCGCCTCGGTCTCGCGGGCGCGGGTGGCGATGCGCTCGACGAGGATGCCCTCGTCGACGACGAACTCCACCACCGTGTCGAGCGCGAGGCCCTTGCCGGCGAGCATCGCGTCGAGCGCGTCGGCCTGGGCCACCGTGCGGGGAAAGCCGTCGAGGATGAAGCCCTTCCTGGCGTCGGGCTCCTCGATGCGGTCGGCGACGATGCCGACGACCACCGCGTCCGGCACCAGCGCGCCCGAATCCATGATCGCCTTGGCCTCGCGTCCCACCGGCGTTCCGGCGGCGACGGCGGCGCGCAGCATGTCGCCCGTCGAGAGCTGGGGAATGCCCCAGCGCTCCGAGACGCGTGCGGCCTGCGTGCCCTTGCCGGCGCCCGGCGGCCCCAAGAAGATCAGCCTCATCCCTGTCCCCTTCGCGTTTCCTCGCGCCTGCGCGTCTTCCACGCGCGAAGCCGCATCGTTGCCGTCACGTCCGCCCGCCGAGGAGGCGGGCGGCGGCCTCAGCGGCCGCGCCGCGCGCCCTTCAGCTTCGCCTTCTTGACGAGGCCCTCGTACTGGTGGGCGAGCAGGTGCCCGTGCACTTGCGCCACCGTGTCCATCGTCACCGTGACGACGATGAGCAGCGACGTCCCGCCGAGATAGAACGGCAGCGCCGCGTAGGAAATGAGAAATTCGGGTATCAGGCAAACCACGGTGAGGTAGAGCGCGCCGATCACCGTGATGCGGGTGAGCACGTAGTCGATGTAGTCCGCCGTGCGCTCGCCCGGGCGGATGCCCGGGATGAAGCCGCCGTGCTTCTTGAGATTGTCAGCCGTCTCCGCCGGGTTGAACACGATGGCCGTGTAGAAGAAGGCGAAGAAGATGATCAGCGAGGCGTAGAGCACCATGAACGCCGGCCGGCCGTGGCCGAGATAGATGGCGATGGTGTTGAGGATGCCGTCGCCGCCCTGCGCCGCCGAGAAGCTCGCCACCGTGGTGGGCAGCAGCAGCAGCGAGGAGGCGAAGATCGGCGGGATCACGCCCGCGGTGTTGAGCTTCAGCGGCAGGAACGAGGTCTGGCCGTCGTACATGCGATTGCCGACCTGGCGCTTCGGGTAGCTGATCAGGAGCCGGCGCTGGGCGCGCTCCATGAACACCACGAAGTAGATGATGCCCGCCGCCATGACGATGACGCCGACGATGAAGGCGGTGGAGATCGCCCCCTGGCGGCCGAGCTCGAGCAGCCCCGCCGTCGCCTGCGGCAGATGCGCGACGATGCCGGCGAAGATGATGAGCGAGATGCCGTTGCCGATGCCCCGCGACGTGATCTGCTCGCCCAGCCACATCAGGAACATCGTGCCGCCGGTGAGCGTGATCACCGTCGTGACGATGAAGAACGGGCCCGGGTTCACGACGATGCCGCCCGACGCCGAGAGCCCCACCGCGATGCCCCAGGACTGGAACACGGCGAGGACGACGGTGAGGTAGCGCGTGTACTGGTTGATCACCTTGCGCCCGCTCTCGCCCTCCTTCTTGAGGGCCTCGAGCGACGGCGAGACCGCCGTCAGGAGCTGGATGATGATCGACGCGGAGATGTAGGGCATGATGTTGAGCGCGAAGATCGCCATGCGCTCCACCGCCCCGCCGGCGAACATGTTGAACATGCCCAGCACGCCCGTCGACGCGGCCTCGAAGGACTGCGCGAGCGCCTGCGGGTCGATGCCCGGCAGCGGGATGTAGGTCCCCAGCCGATAGACGATCAGGGCGCCCAGGGTGAACCAGATGCGCTTCTTCAGCTCCTCGGCGCGCGCCAGCGCCCCGAAGTTCAAGTTCGCAGCGAGCTGCTCGGCTGCTGAGGCCATCGTCCCCTCCTCGAGGCGCGCCTGATATCGGTCGTGCGTGATGTCTGTGGATAGACGTCTGTGAGACGTGAACGGCGGCCTCGCACGCTCGCGCGTACGGGCCGCCGCTCGCTTCGTTCAAGATGGGGTCAGGCTCATGCCTGCGCAACGGCCTCGTCGAGGAGGGTCAGGCTGCCGCCCGCCTTCTCGATGGCCTCGCGCGCCGACTTCGACGCACCGGTCACCTGGAAGGTGAGCTTCGCCGTCAGCTCGCCGACGCCGAGGATCTTGACGCCGTCGCGCACCCGCGAGACCACGCCCGCGGCGACGAGCGCCTCGACCGTGACCGGCGCGTCGGTGGCGAGCTTGCCCGCGTCGACGGCCTGCTGGATGCGGCCCACGTTGACCTCGTTGAGATCGCGGGCGCCGGGGTTGTTGAACCCGCGCTTGGGCAGACGCCGATAGATCGGCATCTGACCGCCCTCGAAGCCCTTGATGCGGACGCCGGAACGGGCCTTCTGGCCCTTGACGCCACGCCCGCCGGTCTTGCCCTTGCCCGAACCGATGCCGCGACCCACGCGGATGCGGTTCTTGGTCGCGCCTTCGTTGTCGCGAAGTTCGTTCAGCTTCATGACGTGCGCCTCCTCACTTCTCGACGACGCGCACGAGGTGCTTCACCGCCTCGATCATCCCGCGGGTCGCGGGCGTGTCGGGGAGGGTCCGCTGCCGGTGCAGCTTGTTGAGCCCGAGCCCGATCAGCGTCTGGCGCTGACGAGCCTCGCGGCGGATGGGGGAGCCGATCTGCTCGACGGTGACGGTCTTCTCAGCCATGTCGCCCTCCCTCAGCCTTCGGCCGCGACGTCGGCGCCGCCGCCGGGACGGCGCGCCTGCAGAGCCGAGACCTTGAGCCCGCGACGCGCCGCGACGGAGCGCGGGCTGTCCTCGGACTTCAGCGCGTCGAAGGTGGCGCGCACGAGGTTGTAGGGGTTCGAGGAGCCGAGCGACTTCGACACGACGTCCTGGACGCCGAGCGCCTCGAACACCGCGCGCATCGGGCCGCCGGCGATGATGCCGGTACCCGCGGGCGCCGCGCGCATCACCACCTTGCCGGCGCCGTGACGGCCCGCGACGTCGTGGTGGAGCGTGCGACCCTCGCGCAGCGGAACGCGCACGAGGCCGCGCTTGGCCGCTTCCGTCGCCTTGCGGATCGCCTCGGGGACCTCGCGGGCCTTGCCGTGGCCGAAGCCGACGCGGCCCTTCTGGTCGCCGACGACGACGAGGGCGGCGAAGCCGAAGCGCCGGCCGCCCTTCACCACCTTGGCGACACGGTTGATGTGCACGAGGCGGTCGACGAACTCGCTGTCGCGCTCCTCGCGATCCTGCCTGTCTCTTTCTCTCGCCATGTCTCTCTCACTGGCGCGGGCGGCGGCTCCCGCTCGCTGCCGGGGATCGGCGCCGGGAGGAGTCCCGCGCGCCCGGGAGCGCAGGCGCGCCCCCTCCCCTTGTTGCTTGCCGCCGTCATGGCTCCGCGCGGGCCGGGCTCGATGGCCCTCCCGCGCGCTGCCGTCTCGATCACGGGTGGGCTATACGCCCATCCCGATCAGAATTCCAGCCCGCCCTCGCGAGCCGCATCGGCCAGCGCCTTGACGCGGCCGTGATAGATGTAGCCCGACCGGTCGAACACGACCTTGGTCACGCCGGCGGCCTTGGCACGCTCGGCGACGAGCTTGCCGATCTCCGCGGCCGCCGCCGTGTCGGCGCCGGTCTTCAGCTTTTCGCGCAGGTCCTTCTCGAGGGAGGACGCGGACGCGAGCGTGTGCCCTTGCGCATCGTCGATGATCTGAGCGTAGATCTGCTTCGACGAACGGAAGACCGACAGACGCGGACGGCCGTTGGCCACCGACTTGATGGCCTTGCGGACGCGGGCCTTGCGGCGCGCGACGGCATCGAGGTTCTTCGCCATGGCTCGCGTCCTTACTTCTTCTTGCCTTCCTTGCGGAAGATCGTCTCGTCGGCGTACTTCACGCCCTTGCCCTTGTAGGGCTCGGGACCGCGATAGCCGCGGATGACCGCCGCCACCTGGCCGACGCGCTGCTTGTCGATGCCCGAGATCACGATCTCGGTCGGCTTGGGCGTCACGATGTTGATGTCCGCGGGGATCGCGAAATCGACGTCGTGGCTGTAGCCGAGCGCGAGCTTGAGCGTCTTGCCCTGCACCGCGGCGCGGTAGCCGACGCCGTTGATCTCGAGCTTGCGCTCGAAGCCCTTGGACACGCCCGTCGCGATGTTCGCGATCATGGCGCGCGAGAGGCCCCACTTGGAGCGGGCCACCTTCGTCGTCTCGCGGGGCTGGACGGCGACGGCGCCGTCCTCCATCGCGACCGACACTTCCTCGGGGACGACGAACGAGAGCTCGCCCTTCGACCCCTTCATCTTCACGGTCTGACCGTCCACGGACGCGGTGACGCCCTGCGGGACCGGGACCGGCTTCTTGCCTACGCGAGACATGTCGCTCTCCTTCGGTTCCGAGATCGCCCGCGCGTCAGAAGACGCGGCAGAGCACTTCGCCGCCCACGTTGGCGTCGCGCGCCTCGTGGTCGGCCATGACGCCGCGAGAGGTGGACAGGATCACCGTGCCGAGGCCGTCCGCGAAGCGGGGCATCGTGTCGATGGACATGTACACCCGGCGGCCGGGCTTCGACACGCGCTCGATGGTCTTGATGACCGGAGCGCCGTCGTAATACTTGAGCTCGATCGAGAACTCGGTCCGGCCGTTGCCGAACTCCGCGACCGAGTAGTCGCGGATGTAGCCCTCGGACTTGAGCACGTCGAGAACGCGCGCGCGGAGCTTCGAGCCGGGCGTCGACACGGACGGACGGCGGCGCAGCTGCGCGTTGCGGATGCGGGTGAGCATATCGCCGAGCGGATCGTTGATCGCCATGATGCGTCCTCCTTACCAGCTCGACTTCACGAGGCCGGGGATGAGACCCCGGGACCCGAGCTCGCGGAGCGCGACGCGCGACATGCCGAGCTTGCGGTAGTACGCACGCGGCCGACCCGTCACCTCGCAGCGATTGCGAACGCGCGTGGGGTTGGCGTTGCGCGGGATCTCCGCGAGCTTGAGGCGCGCCTCGAAGCGCTCCTCCATCGGCAACGACTCGTCGTTGGCCGTCGCGAGGAGCCGCTCACGCCGCCCGGCCCATTGCTTGACCATGCGCTGGCGGCGCTTGTTCTTCTCGATGTGAGACTTCTTAGCCATGAATTCCTCTCCGGTGTCCGCGTTTGAGACCGAACGGCCTCACTGCCGGAACGGGAAGTTGAAGAGGCGCAGCAGCTCGCGCGCCTCGTCGTCGGTCTTGGCGGTCGTCGTGACGATGACGTCCATGCCCCAGATCTGCTCCGCGCGATCGTAGTTGATCTCGGGGAACACGATGTGCTCCTTGATGCCCATGGCGAAGTTGCCGCGGCCGTCGAAGGACTTGGGGTTGAGGCCGCGGAAGTCGCGAACGCGCGGGAGCGCGATCGTGACCATGCGGTCCAGGAACTCGTACATGCGCGTCTTGCGCAGGGTGACCTTGCAGCCGAGCGGCATGCCCTCGCGCACCTTGAAGGTGGCGATGGCCTTGCGGGCCCGGGTGATCACCGGCGCCTGACCGGCGATGAGGGCGAGGTCGCCCGCGGCCGAGGTCGCCTTCTTGGAATCGGCGGTCGACTCGCCCACGCCCATGTTGATGACGATCTTCTCGATCGTCGGCACTTCCATGGGGTTCTTGTAGCCGAACTTCTCGATCAGGCCCGGGCGCACCACCTCGTCGTAGTGCTGCTTCATCCGGGGCGTGTAGCCGTTCATCTCAGCCATCGATCAGATCTCCCGAGCGCTTCGCGAAGCGGACCTTGCGCCCGTCGTCCAGGACCTTGAAGCCGACGCGGGTGGGCTTGCCGTCCTTCGGATCCCTGATCGCGAGGTTCGACAGGTGGATGGGCGCCTCCTTCGTGACGATGCCGCCCTCCTGCTGCGCCGTCTGGCGCTGGTGGCGCTTCACGAGGTTGACGCCGCGCACGAGGGCGCGCGTCTCCTTGGGCATGACGCGGACGACCTCGCCGCTCTTGCCCTTGTCCCGGCCGGTGAGGAGGACGACCTGGTCGCCCTTCTTGATCTTCGCCGCCATCACAGCACCTCCGGCGCCAGCGAGATGATCTTCATGTGGTTCTTCGCGCGCAGCTCGCGGGGGACCGGTCCGAAGATACGGGTGCCGACCGGCTCCTTGTTGTTGTTGATGAGGACGGCCGCGTTCTTGTCGAAGCGGATGACCGACCCGTCGGCGCGGCGGATGTCCTTGGCGGTGCGCACCACGACCGCCTTCATCACGTCGCCCTTCTTCACGCGGCCGCGCGGAATGGCTTCCTTGACGGAGACGACGATGATGTCGCCCACGGAGGCGTACTTGCGCTTGGAGCCGCCCAGGACCTTGATGCACATCACGCGACGGGCGCCGGAATTGTCGGCGACGTCGAGGTTCGTCTGCATCTGGATCATGGCCTTGATCCTTTCCTTGTCTCAAAAGGTTTCCGGCGCGAGCGGGATTGCCCGGCCGGACTACTTCTGACGGGGGTCTCGCGCCCCCTGCTCATGATCGCGAGAAGGGCGCTCCCATACAGGAAGCGCCCGTCCCGCACAAGTCTCTCACGGAGAGATTCAGCCCTGCGCCTCGGGCTGGACGAGCGCCCAGCACTTCAGCTTCGACATGGGCCGCGTCTCCTCGATGAGAACGATGTCCCCGACCTTGGCCGAGTTGTTCTCGTCGTGAGCGTGGTAGTTCTTCGTGCGGCGGACGGTCTTCTTCAGCAGCGGGTGCGTGAAGCGTCGCTCGACCTTCACGACGATGGTCCTGTCCTGCTTGTCGCTGACGACGACGCCCTGCAAAACGCGCTTCGGCATGATCTCGTATCCTCAGGCGGCGGCCTCGGCGGCCTGCTTCTGGCGCTGGATCGTCTTGACCCGGGCGATGTCCTTGCGGACCTGCGCCACGCGCGCGGTGTTCTCGAGCTGCCCCGTGGCCCGCTGAAAGCGCAGGTTGAACTGCTCCTTCTTCAGCTTCAGGAGCTCGTCCTGCAGCTGGTCCGCGGTCATCGCCTTGATGTCGGACAGACGCTCGTTCGACTTCATCTCATCCCTCCTCAATCGGCGATGCGCTGCACGAAGCGCGTGCGGATCGGCAGCTTCGCCGCGGCGAGGCGCAGCGCCTCGCGGGCGATGTCCTCGGCGACGCCGTCGATCTCGAACATGATGCGCCCGGGCTTGACGCGGGCCGCCCAATATTCGGGCGAGCCCTTGCCCTTACCCATACGCACCTCGGTCGGCTTCGCCGTCACCGGGACGTCCGGGAACACGCGGATCCAGACGCGACCCTGACGCTTCATCTGACGGGTGATGGCGCGACGGGCGGCCTCGATCTGGCGCGCGGTGATACGCTCCGGCTCCACGGCCTTGAGGCCGTATTGGCCGAAGTTAAGCTCCGTGCCGCCCTTGGCGGCGCCATGGATGCGCCCCTTGAACTGCTTACGGAACTTGGTCTTCTTGGGTTGCAACATGGCTGCCTCCAGATGCCTCGAGCGTCAGGCGCTCTCGCGCTCGCGATCCCGGTCGCGCTCGCGACGCGGACCACGCTCACGATCGCCGCCCGGGCGGCCGCTCTCCTCGGTCATGCGGCGCTCCTGCGCCATCGGGTCGTGCTCGAGGATCTCGCCCTTGAACACCCACACCTTGATGCCGCACGTGCCGTAGGTGGTGAACGCCGTTCCGACGCCGTAATCCACGTCCGCGCGCAGCGTGTGCAGCGGCACGCGGCCCTCGCGATACCACTCGAGGCGCGCGATCTCCGCGCCGCCGAGACGGCCGGCGCAGTTGATGCGGATGCCCTCGGCGCCCAGACGCATCGCCGACTGCACGGCGCGCTTCATGGCGCGACGGAACGCCACGCGGCGCTCGAGCTGCTGGGCGATCGAATCGGCGATGAGCGTCGCGTCCGTCTCGGGCTTGCGCACCTCGACGATGTTGATCGTCACCTCGGCCTTGGTCATGCGGCCGACGAGCTTGCGGAGCTTCTCGATGTCCGCGCCCTTCTTGCCGATGACGACGCCCGGGCGAGCCGAGTGGATCGTGACGCGGCACTTGCGGTGCGGACGCTCGATGACGATGCGCGAGACGGCCGCCTGCTTGAGCTGCTTCATGAGGGCGTCGCGGATGGCGATGTCCTCGTGCAGCAGCCGGGCGTACTCGCCCTTCTCGGCGAACCAGCGGCTGTCCCAGGTGCGGTTGATGCCCAGACGCAGCCCGATCGGGTTGACCTTGTGACCCATCGTATCCTCCTCAGGCCTGCGCTTCTTCGCGAACCACGATCGTGAGGTTCGAGAAGGGCTTCATGATCCGCGCGCCGCGCCCGCGGGCACGAGCGTGGAAGCGCTTCATGACGAGCGCCTTGCCCACGAACGCTTCCTTGACGACGAGATCGTCGACGTCGAGGTCGTGGTTGTTCTCGGCGTTGGCGATGGCGCTCTCGAGGCACTTCTTCACGTCGCGCGCGATGCGCTTCTTGGAGAACTCGAGATCCGCGAGCGCGACGCCGACCTTCTTGCCGCGGATGAGACCCGCGACGAGATTGAGCTTCTGCGGGCTGATGCGCAGCATGCGCAGCACGGCCCGGGCCTCGTTGCTCGGCAGCGAGCGGGTTTGAGCGGGCTTGCCCATGTCAGCGCCTCTTCGCCTTCTTGTCCGCCGCGTGGCCGGAGAAGGTGCGGGTCGGCGAGAACTCGCCGAACTTGTGACCCACCATCTCCTCCGTCACGTAGACGGGAATGTGCTTCTGACCGTTGTAGACCCCGAAGGTGAGGCCGACGAACTGAGGCAGGATCGTGGAGCGACGGCTCCAGATCTTGATCACCTCGTTGCGACCGGACGAGCGGGCCGCCTCGGCCTTCTTGAGAAGGTAGCCGTCGACGAACGGACCCTTCCAGATGGAACGCGCCATGGCTCTGTCCTCACCTCTTCTTGCGGGCGTGGCGGCTCGAGACGATGAACTTGTCCGTCCGCTTGTTGGACCGCGTCTTGCGGCCCTTGGTGGGCTTGCCCCACGGGGTGACCGGGTGACGGCCGCCCGAGGTGCGGCCCTCGCCGCCGCCGTGCGGGTGGTCGATCGGGTTCATCGCGACGCCGCGATTGTGCGGGCGACGGCCGAGCCAGCGATTGCGGCCCGCCTTGCCCATCGACGTGTTCATGTGGTCGGGGTTCGAGACCGCGCCCACCGTCGCGAAGCACTGGCCGTGGACCAGGCGCTGCTCGCCCGACGTCAGCCGGATGGAGACGTAGCCCTGGTCGCGGCCGACGATCTGCCCGTAGGAGCCCGCCGAGCGCGCCATCGCGCCGCCCTTGCCGATCTTCAGCTCGATGTTGTGCACGATCGTGCCGACGGGGATGGCCGACAGCGGCAGGGCGTTGCCCGGCTTGATGTCGGACTTGTCGCCGGCGGTGACCGTGTCGCCCGCCGAGAGGCGCTGCGGCGCGAGGATGTAGGACTGCGTCCCGTCCTCGTATCGGATCAGCGCGATGTAGGCCGAGCGGTTGGGATCGTACTCGATCCGCTCCACCGTCGCCGTCTCGCCCAGGCGCGCGCGGCGCTTGAAGTCGACGACGCGGTAGGTCCGCTTGTGGCCGCCGCCGCGGAAGCGGACGGTGACCCGGCCCGTGTTGTTGCGGCCGCCCTTCTGCGACAGGCCTTCCGTGAGCGCCTTGACCGGCTTGCCCTTGTAGAGGCCCTTGCGGTCGACGATGACGAGCTGACGGAGGCCGGGCGTGATGGGCTTGAAATGCTTCAAAGCCATTGTGGAGATCCCTTCCTCACAGGCCCGTGGTGACGTCGATCGAGTGCCCCTCCTCGAGGGTCACGATCGCCTTCTTGACGTCCGAGCGACGGCCGCGCGTGCCGCGGAAGACCTTGGTCTTGCCCTTGGTCACGAGCGTGTTCACGGCCTTGACCTTGACGTCGAAGAGCTTCTCGACGGCCGTCTTGATCTGCGGCTTGGTCGCGTCGATGGCGACCTTGAACACGACCTTGTTCTGCTCGGACAGGTTCGTCGACTTCTCCGTGATCACGGGAGCGACGATCACGTCGTAATGGCGTGGATCCATGCTCATTTGAACCGCGCCTCCAGCGCATCGACGGCGGCCTTGGTCAGCACGAGCTTCTCGCGGCGCAGGATGTCGTAGACGTTGATGCCCTGGATCGGCAGGACGTCGATGTTCGGGATCGAGCGCGAGGCGAGCTTGAAGTTCACGTCGAGCTCGGCACCGCCGATGATCAGCGCGTTCGTGAGATCGAGCTTGGCGAAGCGCTCGCGGAGCGCCTTCGTCTTGGGCTCGTTCGCCACGATGTCGTCGACGACGATCAACGAGGAGGCCTGGGCCTTGGAGGACAGCGCATGGCGCAGAGCCAGCGCGCGGACCTTCTTGGGCAGGTCGTGGGCGTGCGAGCGCACGACCGGACCGAAGGCGCGTCCGCCGCCGCGGAACTGGGCGACGCGCGCCGAGCCGTGGCGGGCGTTACCGGTGCCCTTCTGACGGTAGACCTTCTTGGTCGTCCGGGCGATCTCGCCGCGGTTCTTGACCTTGTGGGTCCCCGCCTGGCGCTTGGCGAGCTGCCAGCGGACCATGCGCTGCAGGATGTCGGCGCGGGGCTCGAGACCGAAGATCGCGTCGTCGAGCTCGACCTCGCCGGCGCTGCCGCCGTCCAACGTGGTGATCGCGAGCTTCATCACGCGTTCTCCTCGGTCTGAGCGAGAGGAGCCTGGGAATCGGGCGCGGCCTCGGCCGGCGCCTCGCTGGCCCCGTTCTCACGGAACTTGCCGGGCATCGGCACATCCGCCGGGAGCGCGCGCTTCACGGCGTCCCGCACGAAGATCCAGCCGCCGTCGACGCCGGGAACGGCGCCCTCGACGAGGATCAGGCCGCGCTCGACGTCGGTCTGGACGACGCGCAGGTTCTGGGTCGTCACGCGATCGACGCCGAGGTGACCCGGCATCTTCTTGCCCTTGAACGTCTTGCCGGGGTCCTGACGACCGCCGGTCGAGCCGATCGAGCGATGCGACACGGACACGCCGTGCGAGGCGCGAAGGCCCGCGAAGTTCCAGCGCTTCATGCCGCCCGCGAAGCCCTTACCCTTCGAGGTGCCCGTCACGTCGACGAACTGCCCCGGGACGAAGTGGTCCGCGGTGATCTCGGCGCCGACCGGGATCAGCGCGTCCTCGGACACGCGGAACTCGGCGATCTTGCGCTTCGGCTCCACCTTGGCGACGGCGAACCGCCCGCGCTCGGCCTTGGAGACGTTCTTCACCTTGGCGAGGCCGGCGCCGACCTGCAGCGCGACGTAGCCGTTCTTGTCCATCGTCCGATGAGCCACGACCTGGCACTGGTCGAGCTTGAGGACGGTGACCGGGACATGCTCTCCGGCGTCGGTGAAGACGCGGGTCATGCCGATCTTTTGCGCGATGACGCCTGAGCGCATGTGCGTTCCCTCTCGGCGTTGATGCCTGTCTCTGAGAGCCCCTGGGGCCTCAGAGCTTGATCTCCACGTCCACGCCCGCGGCGAGGTCGAGCTTCATGAGCGCGTCCACGGTCTGCGGGGTGGGGTCCACGATGTCCAGGACGCGCTTGTGCGTGCGCATCTCGAACTGCTCGCGCGACTTCTTGTCGATGTGCGGCGAGCGCAGCACCGTGAAGCGCTCGAGACGCGTCGGCAGCGGGATGGGCCCACGAACCTGCGCCCCCGTCCGCTTCGCGGTCGACACGATCTCGCGCGTCGAGGCGTCAAGCACCCGGTGATCGAACGCCTTGAGGCGGATACGAATATTCTGACCGTTCATGGGTTGCCCCGTCTTCCTCACGTGACCCGCGCGGGTGATCCCCGCCGCGGGACGGAAAACGCGGCCGCGTCGCTCGCGGCCGCGTCCTCACGCTGCCTCGAGCCTCAGTCCAGGACCGCGGCGACGACGCCGGCGCCCACGGTGCGGCCACCCTCGCGGATGGCGAAGCGCAGCTTCTCCTCCATGGCGATCGGCGCGATCAGCTCGACCTCCATCTGCACGTTGTCGCCCGGCATCACCATCTCGGTGCCCTCGGGCAGCTTGACCATGCCGGTCACGTCCGTCGTGCGGAAGTAGAACTGCGGGCGGTAGTTGTTGAAGAACGGCGTGTGACGACCGCCCTCCTCCTTGGTGAGGATGTACGCCTCGGCGGTGAACTTCTTGTGCGGCTTCACCGAGCCCGGCTTGCAGACCACCTGGCCGCGCTCGACGTCCTCGCGCTTGGTGCCGCGCAGAAGCACGCCGACGTTGTCGCCGGCCTGGCCCTGGTCGAGCAGCTTGCGGAACATCTCGACGCCCGTGACGGTCGTCTTGACGGTGTCGCGGATGCCGACGATCTCGACTTCCTCGCCAACCTTCACGATGCCGCGCTCGACGCGACCCGTCACCACCGTGCCGCGGCCCGAGATCGAGAACACGTCCTCGATCGGCATCAGGAACGGCTGGTCGATCGGGCGCTCCGGCGTCGGGATGTACTCGTCGACCGTCTGCATCAGCTTGAGGATCGCCTCCTTGCCGATCTCGGGACGCTTGTCCTCGAGAGCCATCAGAGCCGAGCCCTTGGTGATCGGGATGTCGTCGCCCGGGAACTCGTAGGACGACAGCAGCTCGCGGATCTCGAGCTCGACGAGCTCCAGGAGCTCCTCGTCGTCGACCATGTCCACCTTGTTCATGAACACGACCAGCGCCGGCACGCCCACCTGGCGGGCGAGCAGGATGTGCTCGCGCGTCTGAGGCATCGGGCCGTCCGCCGCCGACACAACGAGGATGCCGCCGTCCATCTGCGCCGCACCCGTGATCATGTTCTTCACGTAGTCGGCGTGCCCGGGGCAGTCGACGTGCGCGTAGTGGCGGTTCGACGTCTCGTACTCGACGTGCGCCGTCGAGATCGTGATGCCGCGCGCCTTCTCCTCCGGAGCCTTGTCGATCGCGTCGTACGCCGTGAACGTCGCACCGCCCGTCTCGGCCAGAACCTTCGTGATCGCCGCCGTCAGGGACGTCTTGCCGTGATCGACGTGACCGATCGTCCCGATGTTGCAGTGCGGCTTCGTACGCTCGAATTTTGCCTTAGCCATGGTGGCACCCATTCGTTCTTGAAGATGTTAGCAGGGATGAGATCCGGCGACGCTCGCTCACGCGAACTTCGCCTGGACCTCGGCGGCCACGTTCGAGGGCACCTGCTCGTAGTGATCGAACAGCATCGTGTAGTTCGCGCGCCCCTGGCTCATGGAGCGCAGCGTGTTCACGTAGCCGAACATGTTGGCCAGCGGCACGAAGGCGTTGATCACCACGGCGTTGCCGCGCATGTCCTGGCCCTGGATCTGGCCGCGCCGCGAGTTCAGGTCGCCGATGACCGAGCCCGTGTACTCCTCGGGGGTCACGACCTCGACCTTCATCACCGGCTCGAGCAGCACCGACGCGCCCTTCTGGAGCGCCTCGCGCATGGCCGCGCGGGTGGCGATCTCGAAGGCCAGCACCGAGGAGTCGACCTCGTGGAAGGCGCCGTCGATGAGCTGCACCTTGAAGTCCACGATCGGGAAGCCGGCGACGACGCCCGCGCCCATGACCGAGTTGATGCCCTTCTCGACGCCGGGGATGTACTCCTTCGGCACCGAGCCGCCCACGATCTTCGACTCGAACTGGTAGCCGCCGCCGGCCTCGTTGGGCTCGACCACGAGCTTGACGCGGGCGAACTGGCCCGTGCCGCCGGTCTGCTTCTTGTGGGTGTAGTCGATCTCGGCCTTGCGGGTGATCGTCTCGCGATAGGCCACCTGCGGGGCGCCGACATTCGCGTCGACCTTGTAGGTGCGGCGCAGGATGTCGACCTTGATGTCGAGATGGAGCTCGCCCATGCCCTTGAGGATGGTCTGGCCGGACTCGGAGTCCGTCGAGACACGGAAGGAGGGGTCCTCGGCGGCGAGCTTCGAGAGCGCGATGCCGAGCTTCTCCTGGTCCGCCTTCGACTTCGGCTCGATGGCGATCTCGATGACGGGCTCGGGGAACTCCATCTTCTCGAGGAGCGCCGGCTTCAGCGGATCGCACAGCGTGTCGCCGGTGCGCGTCTCCTTGAGGCCCGCGATGGCGACGATGTCGCCGGCGGAGGCCTCCTTGATGTCCTCGCGGTTGTTGGCGTGCATCAGCAGCATGCGGCCGATGCGCTCCTTCTTGCCGGAGGTGGAGTTGAGCACCGTCGAGCCCGCGAGCACCGTGCCGGAATAGATGCGGCAGAAGGTGATCGTGCCGACGAAGGGGTCGTCCATGATCTTGAAGGCGAGCAGCGAGAACGGCGCCTTGTCGTCGGGCTCGCGCGTCAGCGGCTCCTCGGGGTCGGACTCGGGCACGAGGCCCTTCACCGCGCCGCGATCGAGCGGCGACGGCAGGTAGTCGACCACCGCGTCGAGCAGGGGCTGAACGCCCTTGTTCTTGAAGGCCGAGCCGCACAGGACCGGGTGGAAGGCACGATCCTGCACCGCCTTGCGGATGAGGCGCACGAGCTCCTCCTCGGAGGGCTCCTGCCCCTCGAGATACGCGGCCATGGCGTCGTCGTCGAGCTCGACGCAGGCCTCGACCAGCTTCGTGCGGTATTCCTTCGACAGCTCCTCGAGGTCGGCGGGGATCGCCTCCTCGACGAACTTGGCGCCGAGCGACTCCTCGAGCCAGACGATCGCCTTCATGCGGACGAGGTCGATCACGCCCTTGAAGTCGCTCTCGGCACCGATCGGCAGCTGCAGGCAGACCGGCTTGCCGGCCACGCGCTTGACGATGTCGGCGACGCACTTGAAGAAGTCGGCGCCGATCTTGTCCATCTTGTTCACGAAGACGACGCGCGGGACGTCGTACTTGTCGGCCTGGCGCCACACCGTCTCGGTCTGCGGCTCGACGCCCTGGTTGCCGTCGAGGACGCACACCGCGCCGTCGAGCACGCGCAGCGAACGCTCGACCTCGATGGTGAAGTCGACGTGCCCGGGGGTGTCGATGATGTTGAGGCGGTGACCGCGCCAGAAGCACGTCGTCGCGGCGGACGTGATCGTGATGCCGCGCTCCTGCTCCTGCGTCATCCAATCCATCGTCGCGGCGCCGTCGTGCACCTCGCCGATCTTGTGGGACTTGCCGGTGTAGAAGAGGATCCGTTCCGTCGTGGTCGTCTTGCCCGCGTCGATGTGGGCCATGATCCCGAAGTTACGGTAGTCCTTGATGTCGTGCTCGCGAGGCATCACGTCTCTCCGTTCGATCTCGTGTCCGCGTCTCGATTACCAGCGGTAATGCGAGAAGGCGCGGTTGGCCTCGGCCATGCGGTGCGTGTCTTCGCGCTTCTTGACCGCGCTGCCGCGGTTCTGAGCGGCGTCCGACAGCTCGGCGGCGAGACGCTCGACCATGGTACGGTCGTTGCGGGCGCGCGCCGCCGTGATCAGCCAGCGGATCGCGAGCGCCTGGCGACGCTCCGGACGAACCTCGACCGGCACCTGGTAGGTGGCGCCGCCGACGCGGCGGGAGCGGACCTCGATCGCCGGAGCGACGTTCTCGAGGGCGGCCTTGAAGACCTCCAGCGGGTCCGTCTTCATGCGGCTCTCGACGAGGTCGAAGGCGCCGTAGACGATCGTCTCCGCGGCCGACTTCTTGCCGTCGTACATGATCGAGTTCATGAACTTCGACAGCACGAGATCGCCGTACTTCGGATCCGGGTTGATTTCACGCTTTTCGGCGCTGTGGCGGCGGGACATGCGATGGCTCCGTCCTGAAACTTCTCGGCGACCGGATTACTTCGGACGCTTGGCGCCGTACTTGGAACGGCGCTGCTTGCGGTTCTTGACGCCCTGGGTGTCGAGGACGCCGCGCAGGATGTGGTAACGCACGCCCGGCAAGTCCTTAACGCGGCCGCCGCGGATCATCACCACGGAGTGTTCCTGGAGGTTGTGACCCTCGCCCGGAATGTAGCCGATGACCTCGAAGCCGTTCGTCAGGCGCACCTTCGCGACCTTGCGCAGCGCGGAGTTCGGCTTCTTCGGCGTCGTCGTGTAGACGCGGGTGCACACGCCGCGCTTCTGCGGGCACGCTTCCAGCGCCGGGACCTTGTTGCGCGCCTTCTGGGCCGTCCGCGGCTTGCGGATCAGCTGGGAGATGGTCGGCATCCTCTGCCCTCTCGTCTCGGCCGCTCGCGGCGGCCGCTCGTTCCTCGAACCCGAACCCGGCGACCTCGGAACCCCCGTCCCGCGGCCCGCCCGGGCCCTTCACGCATTCACCGTCGCGCAGCGCGCCGCATCGTTCGGGTCGCCGACGGGACTTGCCCGTGTTCCGGCGACCGTCGACGCAAAGCGAATTCGCGCCGTCGGGTCCGGGTGAGACCTGAGGCGCGACGCCACGCAGAGGACCGAGGATCGTGAGACCCGCGGTCGTGCCCCAAAAGATGACGTCTGTGAGACGATCATTGAGTTTCGGCGGCGTCTAGGACGCTTGGGTCGACGCTCGGCGCATCGACTCTGCGAACCTACGGCCCGCCGGAAGTCCGCGCTACATAAGGGTGGTCGAACCCCGAGTCAACCGGAAAACCGAGACTTCGCCCCCGTTTCGCGCGGTCGCACCCCGTTCGTGGCGCCCGCACGATGTCGCGCATGCCGTGCTCGCCGTCAACGAAGGATTCACGGGCGTTGCTTAAGGAGACGGATCGGGACGGGCGAGAGGAGACAGCCATGAGCATCGACGCGACGGCGGGCCTGTCGGCCGCCTGGTCCTCGAGCCGGACCGACTTCGCCATGCAGGCGCTCAAGCGCGCCGGCGAGACCGCGGACGCGAATCGCCTGGTCGAGGCGAGCCTCGCCACCATGCAAGAGGCCAATGCCGAACCCGCCGCGGCGCCCCCGCGCGAGCCGGCGCCGCCTCCGCCCGGCCAGGGCCGCTACGTCGACACGATGGCCTGAGGCACGCGGGCGTCCGCGCGCTGCGACGCGCATTCTTAAATCTTTGCCACGCTTTCCGCGCCGCCCGCGCGCGCTCCCCGGCGCGCTCGCGGGCGTTCGTGCGCGCCGGCTCTCACACTTTCGTCGCCCCGCACGGCCTGCGGCGCGAACGAGCCTTCACAAGGCTGTCACGATGGGAGTAGATTTTCCGGACGGGAGCGTGGAGCGATCCCCTCCCCGCCGGAGGAGGTGACGTGAGCGTACACGTTCAGCCGATCGTCCGGCCGGACGCCTGTCCGGCCCTCGTGCTCAACGCCGATTATCGGCCTTTGAGCTATTATCCCCTGTCGGTCTGGTGCTGGCAGGACACCATCAAGGCGGTGTTTCTCGATCGGGTGAACATCGTCTCGCATTACGACAAGACGGTGCGAAGTCCCACCTTCGAGATGCGGCTTCCCTCCGTCGTCTCGCTCAAGACCTACGTGAAGCCGACGCGCATCCCGGCCTTCACGCGCTTCAACGTCTTTCTCCGCGACCGATTCACCTGCCAATATTGCGGCGCCCGCGAGGAATTGACCTTCGACCACGTGATTCCCCGCTCCAAGGGCGGGCAGACCACCTGGGAGAACGTCGTCGCCGCCTGCTCGCCCTGCAACCTGCGCAAGGGCGACCGCCTGCCGCGGGACGCCGAGATGATTCCCCGCCAGGCGCCCTTCGCGCCCTCCTTGGCGGATCTCCACCAGAACGGCCGGCACTTCCCGCCGAACTACCTCCACCACAGCTGGATGGACTACCTCTACTGGGACACCGAGCTGGAACCGTGAGGGCTCAGGTGCGCCGGGCACCCATGGCCGCGCTCGCGAACGCGATCATCGCGAGCCCCGCGGAGATCACCGCGTTCCAGCCGGCCATGGAGAGGCCGAGGAAGCGCCACGCCGCGTCCGTGCAGGAGACGACGCGCACGGTGTCGAGCTGGGCGAGGAAGTCGTCCATGGACGCCGCCGCCGGCGCGGCCGCCCCGCCGCAATCGGCCGGGCCGAGCCAGAAGTCCCATTCGACGCCCGCATGGTAGATGCCGAGCCCGGCTGACACGACGAAGACGAGCCCGAGCAGCGCCACGAGCCCGCGCCCCGCAGCCGGCCGGCCCGAAAGCGCGATCGCCACGAGCCCCAGCGGCAGCGCGACGTAATAGGGCCAGCGTTGCAGGAGGCACAGCGCGCAGGGCAGGTAGCCGAGCCCGTATTGGAAGACGAGCGCGGTGGCGATCGTCGCCCCCGCGACGAGGGTGATCAGCAGCGCGACGAGACGCCGGTCGCGCAGGAGGTCGACGGGAGAGGCTGTCATGAGGTCGTGCCGCGCGCTCCGATGCGAGGGGCCCGTTAGCGGGGTTCGGGCAGGGGAATCCGGCGGCTCAATAGCGCGCCGGGCGCGCCGACGGAAGCGTCGCGCCGTCGCGGGCTTTCGCGGGGGCGCTTTATGCGCTAATCGCTCCCGTCTGGAACAACGGGACGCCCCATGCTGCAGAACCTTCGCAACGTCGGTAAGACCTGGGTCGGCAAGGCCGTCGCGGCCGTGCTCTTCACGCTGCTCATCCTCTCCTTCGCCGTGTGGGGCATCGGCGACATCTTCCGCGGCGGCGCCTCGACCACGGTGGTGCGCGTCGGCGATACCGAGATCGACGCGCAGACCGTGCGCGACGCCTACACGCGCCAGATCAGGCGATTGTCGGCGCAGCTCGGCCAGCCGATCACGCCCGAGCAGGCGCAGCTCTTCGGCATCGATCAGCAGGTGCTGGGGCAGATCGCGACGGAGGCGGTGCTGAGCGAGCGCGCCCGCGAGCTCGGCATCCGCGCGGGCGATGCCCTCGTCGCGCGCTCCATCGCCGACGATCCGACCTTCCAGGCGGGTGGCCAGTTCGACGCCAATGCCTTCCGGCGCTTCCTCTCGCTCGCCGGCATGTCCGAGCAGATGTTCGTCTTCGAGCAGGCGCGCGAGCTCGAGCGCCGCGCCATCGTCGAGGCGGTGGGCGCCGGCATCGGCGCACCGGTGGCCGCGCAGGAGGCGATCCACCGCTACGATTCGGAGCGCCGTGCGGCGGACTACGTCGTGCTGCCCGAAAGCCTCGCCGGCGAGATCGCCGAGCCCGACGAGACGACGCTGGAGAGCTTCTTCTCCGAGCGCCGCAGCCAGTGGCGCGCGCCGGAATACCGCGCGGCCCAGGTGCTGGCGATCTCGCCGGAGGCCATCGCCGATCCCGCGTCGATCGAGGACGACGCCGTCGCGGCGCGCTACGAGGACGTGGCGACGGCGCGATTCGGCACGCCCGAGCGCCGCACCATCCAGCGCATCCCCTTCCCGAGCGAGGAGGAAGCCGCGGCGGCCGCCGCGCGCATCGCGAGCGGCGAGACCACGTTCGAGGCGCTCGCCGCCGAGCGCGAGGTCGCGCCGGACGTCCTCGACCTGGGCACGCTCGCCCGCTCGGAGATCCTCGACCCGGCCGTGGCCGAGGCCGCCTTCGGCCTCGAGGAGGGCGCGGTGAGCGAGCCCGTCGCCGGGCGCTTCGGGTCCTCGCTCGTGCGCGTGACCGCGGTCGAGCCCGAATCGGTGCAGCCTATCGACGAGGTGGACGAGGCGCTGCGCATGGAGATCGCGCTCGAGCGCGCCACCGACCGCATCCGCGACGTCTACGACGCGGTGGAGGACCAGCGCGCCGCCGCGATCCCGCTCTCCGACATCGCCGCCGAGCGCGGCCTCGATCTCCTGACGATCGAAGCGGTGGATCGCCAGGGCCTCGGCCCGGAGGGCACGCCCGTCGAGCTGCCGGCACGCCAGGGGCTGCTGCCGGCGCTCTACGAGACCGGTATCGGCGTCGACAACCTCGCGCTCCGCACCGAGGGCGGCGGGTACGTCTGGTACGACGTCACCGCCATCGAGCCCGCCCGCGACCGCGAGCTCTCGGAGGTGCGCGACGAGGTAGTCGCGGCGTGGCGCGACGAGCAGGTGGCCGAGGCGCTCACGGAGCGCGCGCGCACCATAGTCGAGCAGCTGGAGGGCGGCGCGACGCTGGACGACGTCGCCGCCGAGACCGGGCTGACCGTCGCGCGCGCGGAAGGCCTCGCCCGCGGCCAGGCGGCGGCGCCCCTCACCGAGCCCGCGGTGACGCGCCTCTTCGCCACCCGCGTCGGCGAGCCCGGCTCTGCGCCGCTCGGCGAGACGGAGCGCGTCGTCTACCGCGTCACCGAGGCGAGCGCGCCGGACTACCTCACCACCACGCCGCAGGCCGAGGAGATCGACGCGCGCATGTCCGAGTTCCTGACGCAGGACGTGCTCGAGCAGTACCTCGCCTATCTGCAGACGGAGCTCGGCGCCGAGATCGATCAGGCCGCCTTCGATGCGGCGGTGCGCGGCGGAGCCTTCTGATGGAGGTCGCCCCCGCCTTCGAGGAGGTCGCCGCTTCCTACGAGGCGGGGCGGCCCTCCCTCGTCGCGACGCGCCTCGTCGCCGACCTCGAGACGCCCGTCGCCGCCTTCCTGAAGCTGCGGCGGGCGAAGACCGGGCCGGCCTTTCTGCTCGAATCGGTGGAGGGCGGCGCGACCCGCGGACGCTATTCCATGATCGGGGTCGCGCCGGACCTGATCTGGCGCTGCCGCGACGGGGCGTGCGCCATCGACCGCGCCGCGCTCTCGGGCGAAGGGCTCTTCGAGCCCGACGCGCGCGCGCCGCTCGACAGCCTGCGCGCCCTCATCGCCGAGAGCCGCATTCCCCACGAGGGCGACCTGCCGCCGATGGCGGCGGGACTGTTCGGCTATCTCGGCTACGACATGGTGCGCGAGATGGAGCGGCTCGGCCCGCCCAATCCCGACGTGCTCGACGTGCCGGACGCCGTGCTCGTGCGCCCCACCGTGATGATCGTCTTCGACGCCGTGCGCGACGAGATCAGCCTCGTCGCCCCCGTTCGCCCCAAGCCCGGCACCTCGGCGAAGGCGGCCTACGAGAGTGCGCTCGGCCGGCTCGAGAGCGTCGTCGAGGCGCTGGAGGCGCCGCTTCCCGCGGAGGCGCGCGCCGAGATCGCCGACACGACGGCGATCGACATCGTCTCGAACACGCCCGACGACGTCTACGAGGGCATGGTCGAGCGGGCGAAGGAATACATCCGCGCCGGCGACATCTTCCAGGTGGTGCTCTCGCAGCGATTCGAGGCGGCCTTCCCGCTGCCCGCCCTGGCGCTCTATCGCTCGCTCCGGCGCACGAATCCCTCGCCGTTCCTGTGCTACCTCGATTTCGAGGACTACCAGATCGTGGTCTCCTCGCCGGAGATCCTGGTGCGCGTGCGGGCGGGCGAGGTGACGATCCGCCCCATCGCCGGCACGCGCCCGCGCGGCGCGACGCCCGCAGAGGACGAGGCGAATGCGCGCGATCTCCTCGCCGATCCCAAGGAGCGCGCCGAGCACCTGATG
The DNA here is from genome assembly GCF_014645695.1 of Salinarimonas ramus. Taxonomy (GTDB): domain Bacteria; phylum Pseudomonadota; class Alphaproteobacteria; order Rhizobiales; family Beijerinckiaceae; genus Salinarimonas; species Salinarimonas ramus. The sequence continues at coordinate 24,819 of NZ_BMMF01000003.1, forward strand.
CTGCTCGATCTCGGGCGCAACGATGCGGGGCGCGTCTCCGAGCTCGGCTCCGTGCGGGTGACGGATTCGTTCTTCCTCGAATACTATTCTCAGGTCATGCACATCGTCTCGAACGTGGTCGGGCGCCTCGACCCGCGCCGCGACGCGCTCGATGCGCTCGTGGCCGGCTTCCCGGCGGGCACGGTGTCCGGCGCACCCAAGGTGCGGGCGATGGAGATCATCGACGAGCTCGAGCGCGACAAGCGCGGGCCTTATGCCGGCTGCATCGGCTATTTCGGCGCCGACGGCGAGATGGACACCTGCATCGTGCTGCGCACCGCCGTGGTTAAGGACGGGCGCATGCACGTCCAGGCGGGCGCGGGCGTGGTCTACGACAGCGTTCCCGCCTCCGAGCGCATGGAATGCGTCAACAAGGCGAAGGCGCTCTTCCGCGCCGCCGAGGACGCGGTGCGCTTCGCCAGCCGCGCGCGCCGCGGCCAATGAACTATCGCCACGCCTTCCATGCCGGCAATTTCGCCGACGTGATGAAGCACGCTGTTCTCGCGCGCCTCCACGCCTATCTCGCGCGCAAGGAGGCCGCCTACCGCTACATCGATACGCATGCGGGTATCGGCCTCTACGACCTCGCCGCCGACGAGGCGCAGCGTACGGGCGAGGCGCAGGCCGGCATCGGGCGTCTCGACGAGCCGTTCGCGCCGGAGGTGGAGGCGCTGCTCGCGCCGTATCGCGAAGCGCTCGCCGCCGTGCGTGCGCGCCACGGCGAGAGCGCCTATCCCGGCTCGCCCGCCCTCGCGCGCGAGATGCTGCGCCGGCAGGACCGCGGCATCCTCGTCGAGCTGCATCCGCAGGACGCGGCGACGCTGACCGCCCGCTACGAGACGGCGGCGAACCTCAAGGTGCTGGCTCTCGACGGCTGGACGGCGCTCACGAGCCTCATCCCGCCCAAGGAGAAGCGCGGCCTCGTCCTCGTCGATCCGCCCTTCGAGGCGCCGGGCGAGCTCGACCGCCTCGCCCGCGCACTCGTCGCCGCCACGGGCAAATGGCCCACCGGCGTCTATGCCGGCTGGTACCCGATCAAGGATCCGCGCGAGGCCGATCGCGCGGCCGCGCAGTTCCGGGGCCTCGCAAGGCCGGGCCTGCGGCTAGAGCTCCTCGTCGACGACACGAAGCGCGTCGACCGGCTGAACGGCTGCGGGCTCTTCGTCATCAACCCGCCCTTCACGCTGGAGGACGAGGCGCGGCTCCTGCTGCCCGCGCTGGCGCAGCGGCTCGGTCGCGCGGGCAAGGGCTCGTCGCGCGTCGTGCGCATAGGCGCAGCGCCGTGAGCCCGGGCGCGCGCTTGCCGGCGCGCGCATCCGCGTGTGACAAGGGGTCCCTGCCGTCTCCAAGGTCGAGGATGTCCCGATGATCCTGCGTACGTCGCCCGCTTCCCCGTTCGGCCGCAAGGTCAAGATCGCCGCCTCCGTGCTCGGTCTCTCCGATCGGATAGAGATCGTGCCCGCGGACACGTCCGACCCGAACGACGACCTGCGCCGCCAGAATCCCGTGGGCAAGATCCCGGTCCTCCTCACCGAGGACGGCACGGCGCTCTACGATTCGCCCGTCATCGTCGAGTTTCTCGACCACGTGGCCGGTGGCGGCAGGCTGATCCCGGCGGGCACCGGGCGCTTCCAGGTGCTCACGCTGCAGGCCCTGGCGGACGGGCTGATCGACGCGGCGATCCTTCAGGTCTACGAGGTTCGCTACCGTCCCGAGGAGCGCCGCGAGGCGACGTGGGTCGCCTATCAGGCCGAGAAGGTCACGCGCGCGCTCGATCATCTGGAGGCGAAGGTGGGCGCCATCGGCGACGCGCTCGATGCGGGCACCATCGCGCTCGCCTGCGCGCTCGGCTATCTCGATTTCCGCTTCCAGGGCACCTGGCGCGCGTCTTACCCGAACCTCGTCGCCTGGCTCGACGGCTTCACCGCCCGCGTCCCGGCCTACGGCAAGACGACGCCGGCCTGAGGCTTTCGCGCATCCATCGGCGCCGATCGCGCGTATCTCCTGCACACGTGACGCGGGAGACACGCAATGGCGCCGAAGGCGGCTCTGGTGACGGGCGGGGCGAAGCGGATCGGCCGGGCGATCGTCGAGCGGCTCGCCGCGGAAGGCTATCGCGTGGCGATCCATTGCAACGCCTCCGTCGTCGACGCGGAGGCGCTGGCGCAGGCCATCGGCGCGGCGGGCGGGCGCGCCACGGTCGTCCAGGCGGACCTCTCGGATGCCGACGCCGTCGCCGGCATGATCGCGGCGGCGACCACCGCGCTCGGCCCCCTCGACCTCCTCGTCAACAATGCGAGCGAATTCGAGGACGACCGCATCGAGACCCTCGATCTCGCGCGCTACCAGCGCACGCTGGCCGTCGACCTCACCGCCCCGCTGATCCTCGCCCGCGACCTCGCCGCGCAGCTGCCGGAGGACACCGAGGGCCTCGTCGTCAACATCCTCGATCAGCGGGTGTGGAAGGAGACGCCGTACTTCTTCTCCTACCAGATCGCCAAGTCCGCCCTCTGGACGGCGACGCGCACCATGGCCCGCGCGCTCGCCCCGCGCATCCGCGTCAACGCCATCGGCCCGGGGCCGACTCTGACGAGCCCGCGCCAGGGGGACGAGGATTTCGCCAAGCAGTTCGCGGCCGTGCCGCTGCGCCGGTCCTCCTCGCCGGAAGAAGTCTGCGAGGCGCTGATCTACCTGACGCGCGCGCGCAGCGTCACCGGCCAGATGATCGCGTTGGACGGCGGCCAGCATCTCGCCTGGGAGACGCCGGACGTTGTCGGCATCCGCGAGTGAGGCGCATCACGCCGTGAGCGCGATGGCCGAGACGAGGCGGCCGTAATCCGGCTCGGCGCGATGCGTCGCGCGGCGGTAGGAGTAGAAGAGGCCCTCGTCCGAATAGGTGCAGCGCGCGAGGTCGTGTGCCGCGCCCACTTCGGCGCGGGCGAGACGCGCGAGAATGTAGGCCGGCAGGTCGAGCTGCCATTTGCCCTCCCGGGCACCCGGCGCGAAGACGTGCTCCGCGCTCGCGTCGTCCGCCAGGAAGGCGTCCCGCAGCTCGCCCCCGACCTCGTAGGCCCCCTGCCCGATCGTGGGGCCGAGGACGGCGACGATGCGCTCGCGCGCGGCGCCCAGGCGCTCCATGGCGTCCACGGTCGCCTCCGCGACGCCGCCGAGCGCGCCGCGCCAGCCCGCATGCGCGGCGCCGATGACGCCCGCCTTCGCGTCCGCGAAGAGGATCGGCCCGCAATCGGCGGTGAGGATCGCGAGGGCGAGGCCGGGTTTGCGCGTCACCATGGCGTCGGCCTTGGGCCGCGCGTCCGCCGCGATCGGCGCCTCGACGACGACGACGTCGGGCGAATGCACCTGATGCAGGCTCACCAGCGCCTCGGGAGCGACGCCGAGATGCTCGGCCATGCGCGCACGATTCGCCAGCACGCGCGCGCGTTCGTCCGCGGACCCGAGCCCGCCGTTCAGGCTCGCGTAGAGCCCCTCCGACACGCCGCCCTCGCGGGTGAAGAAGGCGTGGCGCACGGGGCCGTCGCCCGGGAGAGCCTGCGCGCTGATCACCATTCCATCGATCCTCATGCGAAACCCGCGCAGGCCGAAAGCCGCGGATGCGCGACGGCGAGCGCCTTGAACAGGACGCCCATGTCGTCCTCCCCCTCCCCGGCGAGCCGCGTCAGCGCGGCGCCGATCTCCTCGGAGGCCTTCGCGCTCGCCCGCGAGGCGAGCGTGCGGGCGCGGTGCTCGATGCCCAGCGCGCGCAGGAGCGCGCCCTGCGTGACCGGCCCGAAGACCCGCGCCCCCGCATCCTGCGCGGCCTGCGCGAGCTGGGCGAAGTCGACATGCGCCGTCACGTCCGCCTCCCCCGCATCCACCAGCGGATCGGCGAAGGCGTGGCGCCGCACGGCCTGGAGCGTGTCGGCGAAGCCGGTGCGGGCGTGGCCGTAGTCGATCGCGAGCGCCGCGCCGCCGCACGCCACGATCCGCGCCGCGAGCGCGCGCATCACCGCGGCGCCGGCGGCCGCGATCTCGAGCACGGCACCGTCGGGCGCATCGTACGAGACGCTCGGGTCGGCGTCCGGGGCGAGGCCGAAGGCGAGCGCGCCGCCGGCGTCGATGCCGACCAGCCGCTCGCGCCAGGCGCCGCGATCGCGCACCACCTGGCGGATCGGCAGCGCGTCGAAGAACTCGTTGGCGAGCGCGATCACGGGGCGGTCGGGCACGTCGTCCAAGCTCGCGTGCCAGTGCACGCCGCCGCCGAGCGCCGCGGGCGGGCTCGCGAGCGTCGCCCGCTGGCGGGCGCGCAGGACGGGGCTCGTCTCCACGAGGTGCACCGCCGCCGCCTGGAGGAAGCCCGGCGCCACCTTCGCCGCGCGCAGCGCATCCGCCATCAGCGTGCCGCGTCCCGGGCCGAGCTCGACGAGGGCGAAGGGCGAGGGGCGGCCGAGGTCGATCCAGGTCTGCGCCGCCCACAAGCCGACGAGCTCGCCGAACATCTGGCTGATCTCGGGGGCGGTGACGAAGTCGCCCGCCATGCCGATGGGGTCGCGGGTCATGTAGTAGCCGTGCGTCGGGTGGCCGAGGCACAGCGCCATGTACCGCGACACGGGGATCGGCCCCTCGACGGCGATGAGCGTGCGGATCTCGCGCTCGAGCGGCGTCATGCGGAGGGCGCCTCCCCGTCCGCGAGGGCGCCACGGCGGGTCGCGCCGGAGCGGGCGACGACGACGAGAGCGATGCCGCCCAGCAGGACGGGGATCGACAGGAGCATGCCCATGGTTATGCCGCCCGACAGCGCATCCACCTCGCGCCCGAACAGGAAGCCGAGCTGCGGATCCGGCTCGCGGAAGAATTCGGACACGATGCGCGCGACGGCGTAGCCGATGCCGAAGATCCCCGCGATCAGGCCCGGCCTGCGGAATCCCGCGATCTTCACCGCGATCAGCATGACGACGAGCAGGATCACGCCCTGCGTGCCCGCCTCGATGAGCTGGGAGGGGTAGCGCGGCACGTCGCCGCCATGCGGGAAGACGACGGCGTAGGGGAAGTCCGGCGCCGGCCGGCCCCAGAGCTCGCCGTTGATGAAGTTCGCGATGCGCCCGAAGAAGAGCCCGATGGGCGTCACCACGGCCACGACGTCGAAGATCGGCAGCACCGGCAAGCCGCGCACGCGGGCGAACAGGATCATCGCCACGATGGCGCCGGCGAGGCCGCCGTGAAAGGCCATGCCCCCGCGCCAGACGGCGAGGATCTCGAGCGGGTTCGCGAGATAGGCCTCCAGATTGTAGAACAGCACGTAGCCGAGCCGCCCGCCCAGGATGAGCCCGAGCGCCACCCACACGACGAGATCGTCGATGGCGACGCCGTCCGGCCGGCGCACGGCGCCCCAGAGCCCGTCCGCCCGCACGAGCCGCCGCGCGCCCCACCAGCCGATGGTCAGCCCCGCGATATAGGCGAGCGCGTACCAGCGGATGGCGATGGGACCGATCGCGATGGCGATCGGATCGATGTCGGGAAACGGCATGCGGCCTCGCAACCTTGCGCCCGCGTCGCGGGCGCGAATCGGATGGTCGCGGAGGTGCAGGGTTTGCGCAAGGGCGTCAAGGGCCGCAGGACGACGCGGTGCACGACGCGCTGCACGGCGTGACGGCTCGGCGCGACCTGTTGCGTCCGGCAGCCCGTGCCGCCATGTATCGCGTGGCGGCACCCGCGTGCCGCGCTTCGACCCGAACGGCGTAAGAAGGACGGCGAACCATGAACCAGAACCGCATTCTCGACGACCTCTCCCGCCTGTTCTCGGACGCGGCCGGGGCCGCGGGAGGCGTGCGGCGCGAGATCGACGCCGTGATGCGCGCTCAGCTCGAGCGGATCGTCAAGGACATGGACGTGGTCTCCCGCGAGGAATACGAGGCGACCCGCGAGATCGCCATCGCCGCGCGCGAGGAGGCCCAGAAGCTCGCGCTGCGCGTCGACGAGCTCGAGGCGCGCCTCGTCAAGCTCACGAGCCGGCCGGACTGAGCGGGACGGGGCCGGCACGCTCTAGCGCCGGCGCGCCAGGACGACGACGTTGCCGGCCAGCGCCAGCGCCGCGCCGAGGACGGCCGGCAGCGTCCAGACGTAGCCTTCCACCGCCGTCGAGACGGCGAGCGCGACGATGGGGAACATGACGGTCGCGTAGCCCGCCCGCGCCGGCCCGATGCGCCGCAGCAGCGTCACGTAGGACGCGAAGGCGATGACGGAGGCGAAGATCGCGAGGAAGGCGAGCCCGCCGAGATAGGGCCAGGTCCATTCGACGATGAAGTCCTGGCCGCGCACGAGGCTCAGCGCGAGGAGCGCGGTGGCGCCGTAGACCATGCTCCAGGCGTTTGCGGCCAGCAGCGGCACGCCGCGTCCGTGGAGGCTCGCGGAGACGATGTTGCCGAGCGAGAACGAGAGCGTGGCCGCGAGGCACAGGCCGAGCCCCGCCGCGGCGGCGAGATCGATGCCCGAGCCCGCGATCTGCGGGTAGTAGAGCAGCGCGACGCCAGCCACCCCGATGGCGCCGCCGAGCGCGACGCGCGTCTCCAGCGGTTGCTTCAGGACGAGCGCACCCAGGACGAGGTTCGAGATCGAGGCGAGGGAGAACACGACGGCCAGCAGGCCCGAGGGGATCTGCAGCCCGCCATAGTAGAACATCACGAAGTTCATGGAGAACATCAGGCAGCCGGCCGCGGCGAAGCGCAGGTGGACGCCCAGCGGCCAGCGCATGCGATCGCGGCGGAAGCCTACCCACACGAGCATGATCGCGGCCGCGATCAGGAAGCGCCAGAGCAGCGACACCTCGGGCGCGACGACGCCGAGCTGCGCCTTGAGCGCGATCCAGCTCACGCCCCAGGAGAAAACCACGGTGACGTAGAGCCCGATCGCCCCGAGATCGAGGTCTCGGGACGGTGCTGGCGTCGAGGATGCGGCGGGCGCGGCGGCGATGTCCTTCATCGCTCCGTGCTAGTCGACGCAACGAGCCGTGGCAAACGACTTCTAGTGATGCCAGGCGTCAACGCCGCTTATGGCAAACGATCGGTCTCCGGGGCGGCCGCCAGGGCGCGGCGGAAGCGCAGCGCCGCGTCCGCCAACGTCGTCGCCGCGTCCGCGAGATCGCGGGCGATGCCGGCCATCGTCTCGATGGCGTCGGCGGCGAGGCTCGCCGAGCGGCTCGCGTCGAGGCGCTCCAGCGCGCGGGAATAGGCGATGAGCGCGCGGTCGAGCTCGTGCGCCACGTCCTCGGCCTTGGTGCCCATGACCGCCGTCTCGAGCGCGAATTCGGCGTCCGGATCGGTGATCCCGAGGGCGCGCAGGCGCATGCACAGCACGTCCACCGTATGGCGGCACCAGGTCTCGCGCGAGAACATCGCGCACGAACAGGTGAGGCTCACGCCACCCGCGGCACGACGGCCGACGGTGACCTTGTGCTCGTGCCCCTCGGCCCCGCGGATCGTGAGGGCCACGGGCTCCTCGGGAAGGTCGCTTCGCGTCAGCATCTCTCGAATTCCCCCATCGGCGACGTTCCGCCCGGTCCCGGCCGTGTTCTCACGGCCATCGGCTTGGGGAAGCGCCGCTTCGCGATTCTGCTTCCCGGACGTGAAGATAGGGTTCCACCGGATTGCCGGCAACGGCTCCGAAAGACGGGGGTCGCCGGATCGCGCAGCGGGTGCATCGCCGGCAAAACGCGGCTGTCACCCCTGTGGATAACGGGGAAGCCGGGGAGAGTGCGCAAAAGCGACTCGCAGACGCGTGCATTTCGCGGCGTCAGGCCGAATCGTAAAGGTAACAAAGGGAAGACCGGGGGTGCAGTCGGGACGTCGAACCAACGGAGGCATCCGTGAACGTCCATTACCTACACGCAAGCGACGGCGTCCACCTCGTCGTCGACCGCGAAGGCCGCCGCTCCCGCCGCACCGGCGAGATGCGCGCAGGCGCGATCGCCTTCGCGCGGGAGATGATGGCGCTGCTGCCGCACTACCCGCGCTGGGACGAATGGGCGGTCTACGTCTACGACGAGGCCGGCGAGTGCGATCGCGTCGGCTTCGCAGAGGCGCGCGAGACCACGCTCACGCGGGCGCAGGATCGAGCAGCGCACACTCCCGGAAGGCGGGCGCGACGGAGCCGTTCCACGCATCGCGATAGCGCTCGAGCAGAACGCGCGCCCGCGGCCGCCCGGACTGCGCGATCTCGTCCAGCGGATCGAGATACGCGCTCTCGTCACGACGAAGCCCATCCGTGATCCCGCGCCGGGCGAGACCCGCGCGCGCGATGGCGAGAACCTCCCGGGCGACCTCGACGAGCGGCCGTCCCGCGACGGTGGCGTCTAGGCCCAGACGCGGCACGTCGGCGCGCAGGCGCTCGCGATCCTCCGCGCTCCAGCCCTTGACGAGGTCCCAGGCGGCGTCGAGCGCGACGTCGTCGTAGAGGAGCCCCACCCACAGGGCGGGCGCGGCGATCAGATGGCTGCGCGGCCCGGCATCCATCCCCCGCATCTCCAGGAAGCGCTTGATGCGCACTTCCGGGAACACGGTCGAGACGTGGTTCGCCCAGTCCGAGCGCGTCGCCATCTCGCCGGGCAGCTGCGGCAGGCGCCCCGCGAGCAGGTCCTTGAAGTTCGCGCCGGCGACGTCGTGGTAGCGCTCGCGCTTGACGAAATACATCGGCACGTCGAGCAGCCAATCGACGTAGCGCTCGTAGCCGAAGCCGTCCTCGAAGGCGATGGGCATCATGCCCGTGCGATCGGGATCGGTGTCCGTCCAGATCTGCGAGCGCATGGAGAGGAAGCCGTTGGGCGCGCCGTCGCTGAAGGGGGAGTTGGCGAAGAGCGCCGTCGAGACGGGCTGCAGCGCGAGCGACACGCGCAGCTTCTTGACCATGTCCGCCTCGCTCGAGAAGTCGAGATTCACCTGCACGGTCGCGGTGCGCAGCATCATGTCGAGCCCGAGGCGCCCGACCTTGGGCATGTAGCCCATCATGATGCGGTAGCGGCTCTTGGGCATGATCGGCGTCGCCTCGCGGCGCCAGAGCGGGCTCATGCCGAGATCGAGAAAGCCGATGCCGAGCGGCTCCGCCACGCGGAATGTCTGGGCGAGATGCGTGTCGAGCTCGTCGCGCGTCTCGTGCACGTCGGAGAGGAGAGCGCCGGAAAGCTCGAACTGGCCGCCCGGCTCGAGGGAGACGGCGCCGCCGCCCTCGCCCTCGAACAGGCCGATGAGGTTGCCGTCGTCCTCGATGCGCTCCCAGCCGGTCTCGCGCTGGAGCCCCGCGAGCAGCGCCTCGATGCCGTTGTCGCCCGCGAAGGGGACGGGGCTCGCATCCGCGCGGTAGAAGGGGATCTTCTCGTGCTCGGTCCCGATCCGCCAGGCGGAGCGGGGCTTCTCCCCCTCCGCGACCCACGCGACGAGGGCGTCGCGCGAGGTGATCGGCGTCGCATCGGAAACGTCGCGGGCCATGTACGAACCTCGTCGGGGACCATGACGGCTCTCGGGAGCGCGCCGGAGCGTGTACTTAGGCGCTTCGGCCCAGCGCCGCAATTGCGCTCGCGCGCATGCCGATCGGCATCTACGCCAGGAGGGAGCAAGGCGACGCGCGATCAGGCGTTCCCGGCGACGGGCGAGAGCATCGCGGGATCGACCCCGATCTTGCGAAACGCACTTTCGTATTTCGTCTCCGCGCTCGCGCCGAAGACGATGTCCGGATCCGCCGGGCAGGAGAGCCAGCCGTTCTTCTGGATCTCCGTCTCGAGCTGCCCCGCGCCCCATCCGGCATAGCCGAGCGCGAACATCGCGCGGTCCGGTCCGCGCCCGCGGGCCATGGCGCGCAGGATGTCGACCGTGGCCGTGAGACAGATGTCGCCGTCGATGGGCAGCGTCGATTGATCGAGGAAGAAGTCCGGCGAGTGCAGGACGAAGCCGCGGGTGGTCTCGACGGGCCCGCCCATCATCACCTTCATGTCGCCCACCCGCGCAGGCAGGCGGATCGTCTCCTCGGCGGGGATGATCTCGAGCTGAACCAGGAGATCGGGCAGCTTCACGTCCCCCGAGGGCTTGTTGATGACGATGCCCATCGCCCCCTCCGCCGAATGAGCGCAGAGGTAGATCACCGTTCGCTCGAACCGCTCGTCGCCCATGCCGGGCATGGCGAGGAGGAGCTGTCCGTCAAGATAGGCGGCCATGGGCGCGATCCCTTCCGCGAGCCGTGCATCACGAGCGTCATGCTACGCCGCGGCGCGCGCCGCGAAAAGAGCCCGGCGCGCCGCCCTTGCACGCACGTGAGCATCGCTCACGCGAACGTGGGTGGCGAAACGCCGGGCCGATGCCGACATTGAAGCCGTGGGTGACGCCGGGAGTTCCGCCGCCGCGATCCCCGCGCCCTCTCGAAGTGAACGCGAGACCGCATTCGCCATGTCCCTCATCCCCTCGCTCCTGCCGAACCTCCTCCTCGCCGCGGCGACCTTCGCCCTGGTGGGCGTCGTCGCGCCCGGCGCCGAGGCCGCGCCGACGGGGGCGTCGCAATGGTCCGACGACCACGCCTCCCGCGCCCGCCTCGTTTCGGGCGACGCCGTGCCGCAGGAGCGCTGGGCGGGAATCGAGATCGAGATGGAGGCGGGCTACAAGACCTACTGGCGCACGCCGGGCGATTCGGGCATCCCGGCGGAGCTCGACTGGTCGGGCTCGCAGAACGTGGCGGACGTCGAGGTGCTCTGGCCGGCGCCGGCGCGCTTCGAGGACCCGTTCGGCTTCTATTACGGCTATCTCGAGCACGTGGTGGTGCCGGTGAAGGTGACGCCCGAGGATCCCGCGCGTCCGGCGACGCTCTCGCTGTCGCTCTTCTACGGCGTGTGCAAGGAGATCTGCATTCCCGCCACCGCCGACGTCTCCCTGACGCTGCCGCCCGAGCCGGCGGCGAGCACGCCCGCCGTCGCGCAGGCGCTCGCCACCGTGCCCGAGGCGACCCCGCTCGGCGAGACCGAGGGGCCGCTCGCGATCCTCGACGTCTCGCCCACGGGCGAGGACACGCTCGCGGTGCGCGTGCGCGCGCCGCGCGACGCCATGCTCCTCGCGGAGGGGCCGGACGGGAGCTGGTTCCTCGCCGCCTCCGAGGCCGCCGATGCCGAGGGCGTCTTCAGCCTCGACGTCGTCCATCGTCCGCGGGGCGCGCAGGGCCCCTTCCCGCTGCGCCTCACGCTGATCGGCGCGGACGCCGCCATCGAGGTGGAGACGTCCGCGCTGCTGGACTGAGCGGTCCGCGCCAACGGGCTCAGCGCACGCGCTCGAGCACCGAGACGTAGTTCGCCACCGCGGCGCCGCCCATGTTGAAGATGCCGCCGAGGCGCGCGTCCTTCACCTGGATGCCGCCGGCCTCGCCGACGAGCTGCATCGCCGAGAGCACGTGCATGGACACGCCCGTGGCGCCGATCGGGTGCCCCTTGGCCTTGAGGCCGCCGGACGGGTTGACCGGCAGCCGGCCGTCCTTGCGCGTCCAGCCCTCGGCGACGGCGCGGGCGCCCTGCCCTTCCGGCACGAGGCCCATCGCCTCGTACTCGATGAGCTCGGCGATGGTGAAGCAATCGTGCGTCTCGACGAAGGAGAGGTCGTCGAGCGTGATCCCCGCTTCCGCGAGCGCGCGCTGCCAGGCGACGGCGCAGCCCTCGAACCTCAGGATGTCGCGCTTGGACATCGGCAGGAAGTCCTGCGCGTGCGCGGTGGCGCGAAAGCCCACGGCGCGCGGCGCCGTCGCGGCAGCGTCCATGTCGGCGATCACGAGCGCCGCCGCACCGTCCGACACGAGCGAGCAGTCGGTACGCTTCAGCGGGCCGGCGACGAAGGGGTTCTTCTCGCTCTCGGCGCGGCAGAAGTCGAAGCCGAGATCCTTGCGCATCTGCGCGTAGGGGTTCTCGACGCCGTTGGCGTGGTTCTTGGCGGCGATGCCCGCGAGCGCGTCGGACTGGTCGCCCCAGCGCTGGAAATAGGCCGCCGCGATCTTGCCGAAGACGCCCGCGAACCCCGCCGGCGTGTCGCCGTCCTCGGGCAGGTAGGAGGCCTTGAGCAGGGTCTCGCCGATCTTGGGGCCGGGCGTCGTCGTCATCTGCTCGACGCCCACCACGAGGACGCGCCGCGCCCGGCCCGATTCGATCGTCTTCAACGCCTGCTGAACGGCGGCGGAGCCCGTCGCGCAGGCGTTCTCGACGCGCGTCGCGGGCTTGAAGCGGAAGAGGTCGGAGGCCTGCAGCACCAGCCCGGCGGTGAAGTCCTGCGCCGAGAAACCGCCGTTGAAATGGCCGAGCACGATCTCGTCGATGTCCTCGGCCCCGATCTCGGCGTGCTCCAGCGCCTCGCGGGCGACGCGCACGATCAGGCTCTCGACGGTCTCGGCGTCGTGCTTGCCGAAGGGCGTGTGGGCCCAGCCCACGATGGCGGCTTTCATGGCGTTCTCTCCCGGACGCGGATCGCGCTGTTCGTTGCGGGCTCAATGTGCGTTCGCCGAACGCGCCGAGCAAGGGGTCCGGAGCGAGGGGCATGCGCGCCGAGCCGTTCTCACGGTTCGTGAGACGCGCTAGGGTCGGTGACGACAACCCGTCTCGAGACCCTCCCCGATGCCCGCCCCCGGCGCCTCCGCGCTCTCCGCCTTCGGCACGCCCGGCGCGCGCGCCGGCATCCTCGTGATGCTGGCCGCCATGCTGATCTTCGCGATCAACGACACGCTCGGCAAATGGCTGGTGGCGACCTATTCCGCCGGGCAGGTGCTGCTGATCCGCAGCCTCGCGGCGCTGATCGTGCTCGCGCCCTTCCTGATGCGCGCAAGCCCGCGGGCGCTCCTCGCCCCGGAGCGGCCGGGCCTCCAGGCGCTGCGGGTCGCGCTCTCGACCCTCGAAGTGTTCTGCTTCTACGTCGCCGTCTCGGCGCTGCCGCTCGCGGACGTGCTGACCTATTGGATGGCGGCGCCCATCTGGGTCGCGGCGCTCTCCCCGCTCGTGCTCGGCGAGCGGATCGGCTGGCGGCGCTGGAGCGCCATCGCGGTGGGCTTCGTCGGTGTCCTCGTCGCGCTCGAGCCCTCGCGCGCGAGCATTTCGCCGGCGGCCGGAGTGTGCATCGTCGGCAGCCTCGCGTTCGCGGGCATGATGCTGCTGTCGCGCGTCCTGCGCGGCACGCCGGACACGACGCTCGTCCTGTGGCAGACGACCGGCGCGGGGCTGGCCGGGCTCGTGCTCGCGCCCTTCGCCTGGGTCTCGCCGACGCCCTTCGACGTGGGGCTGCTCGCGCTGCTCGGCGTGCTGTCCATGCTCGGCCACATCTGCGTGAACCGCGCCTTCAAGCTCGCCGACGCCGGCACCGTCGTCCCCTACCAGTACACGCTGCTCCTCTTCGCGGGCGTGCTCGGCTGGCTCGTCTTCGGCGACGTCCCCCGCCCCGCCCTCGTGATCGGCGCGATGATCATCGTGGGCGCGGGCGTGTACATCTTCCTGCGCGAGCGGCAGGTCGCACGGCGCGCAGGAAGATCCGCACGGCGCGCCCTCACACGAACGCGAACCCGCCCGGCTGCACCCCCGTGATCCCGATCAGCCACAGGGAGGTGCCGTCGGGCGCCGAGATCAGCGTGCCGGTCGTGTCCTCCCAGAAGGCGAGATCCGCCTCGTCCACGTCGACGAGGTCGATGCGATCGCTGGCGAGGTCGAACAGCTCGACGACGTCCGCGCCGTCGCCCGAGCGAAACACGATCGTGTCCGCGCCGGACCCGGCGCGCAGGAAGTCGTCGCCCGTCCCGCCGTCGAGCGTGTCCGTCCCGCCGTTGCTCCACAGGAAGTCCGCGCCCGCGCGCCCCGAGATGATCTCGTTCGCGCCTGTGCCGACGAGGCTGTCGTCGCCCGCCGTGCCGTCGATCGCCGTCGCTCCGACGGGCAGGACGGCGCCCGTGGCGAGATCGACGAAGACGAGATCCTCCTTGGCGAACCCGGTGAGGCCGTGGAAGTAGACGAAGCTGCCGTCGGCGGCGGTGATCTGCGAGGCGTTGCCGAAATCCGCGAACGTCACCTGATCGGGCGTGAGCCCGTCGAGCGCGATGCGGTCGGTCGTCGGGTCGAAGGCCCAGCCCTCGTCCTGCCCGCCGCCGAGGCGCAAGACGAGCGTATCCGCCCCCGAGCCCGCGATCAGCGTGTCGTTGCCGGCACCTCCGTCGAGCGTGTTCGCGCCCGCGATGCCGTTCAACGTGTCGTTCCCCGCACCACCGAGGAGGGTGTTGGGCTCGGCACCGCCGACGAGCACGTCGTCGCCCGTGCCGCCGACGATCTCGCGGGGCGCGGAGGCGTCGAGCACGCTCCCGTCCGCGGCCGAGACGAAGACGATGTCGCTGCGCAGGATGCCGGTGAGGCCGTGGAAGTAGAAATGCGTCCCGTCGGCGCCGGTGATCTGGGAGGCGCCGCCGAAATCCTCGAACCGGATGTCCTGCGGCGCGAGCCCGTCGAGCGCGATGCGATCCACGCTCGGATCGAAGCCCCAGACTTGGTCCTGCCCGTCGCCCAGCCGGAACACGAGCGTATCCGCCCCCTCCCCGCCGGCGAGCACGTCGTCCCCGGCGCCGCCGTCGAGGAGATCGTCGCCGGTGCCGCCGTTCAGATCGTCGTTACCCCCCGCGGCGAAGATCTGGTCGTTACCTCCCAGACCATCGAAGCTCTCGCCCGCCTCGCCGCCGTAGAGGAGGTCGTCACCTTCGCTCGCGCTGACGAGCTCGACCCGGAACCGCTGCCGATCCCAGACCTCGCCGTCGCCGAGCACAATCTGCTCGACGCCGGTCTCACGGTCGTCGTCGATGGAATCCACCAGCCGGACCGAGCCGCCGTCGCCGGCGGCCGGCGCGCTCTCCGCGATGGTGACGATCAGGTCGTTGCCGTCGCGCGAGAGGCTCACCGAGCCCGCCGCCACGTCGGCGAGGATCAGCCGGTCGGTGCGGCCGTCGTAGAGCCCGTCCTCCACCACGTCCGCGCCGTCGCCGTGGGACCAGACGTAGTTATCGCTTCCGTCGTCGCCCCGCAGCACGTCGTCTCCCAGCCCGCCAGCGAGCACATCCGAAGCGCTGCCGCCGACGACAACGTCGTCACCGGACGTCGTCGCGACCATACGGCCGGTGACGAGGTTCGGAATCAGCATCTCGATGACCGCACCGAGCCCGACGGCGTCGGCCGCCGCACGAATTTCGTTGGCCAGCTGCAGCTCGAGAAGCTCCGATCCGGAGCCGAGAATAGCACCTAGCTGGGCAAGATTGGCGCCGATGTCCAGAGCCGCGACGTCTTCGTCGTCGGCCGTGCCCAGCAAGGCGTCGATAATCACCGGGACGATCGAGCCGTAGTCCGCGGTGAGCGAGTCCGAGCGCACATCGTAGTCGAGGTACCGCACCGACGCGAATGGCAGGTCGAGGGCGAGCTCGGCCGAAGCGCCCCCCTCAAGCAGCAAGAGCGCGTGCGAATACGGAACCTGAGCCATGAACCGGGCGAACATACCCTGCATGACTTCGTCGTAATACGCCTCGAGCATGCTGCCCGCGCGGTTACCTGGCGTGGTCGTACCGTCGAAGGCGATATAGCTGCGGCCGTGCAACGCTTCGAGCGCGGCGAGATGGCGACCGTCGATGAAGAAGCCGCGCCCGTCGGGGTCCGCGCCGTCTGCACCAGTCCAGGCGAGAAAGACGGCCTCGAAGCCGTCGCGCATCTGCTCGACGGTGCTCGACGATGCCGAGAGGACGAGGTCGCGGATCGCCTGCGCCAGCGCAGGCTGCTGCGACAGGGCGATGGAGAGGTCCGGCACGGTGCCGTAGCCGGCGAGGTCGGGCAGGCGCGCGGCGGCCGGGTCGAGCGTGGACGCGCCGCCCCCGGTGTAGAGCGTGAGCAGCTGATCGTTCTCGAACCAGACGTCGACCACCGACGCGCTGGTACCGTCGACCAGCGTGTAGGTGCTCTCGTGGCTGAACCAGTTTCCGCCGATCCAGCGGTCGATGAAGGCGGCGTCGAGGTCGATGGAGACGATGCCGGCGTCCGCGAGGCTCTGGAGCTCGCCCGGATCGGTCACGCCATCGCCGTCCGCGTCGCGCCAGAGCAGGAGGCTCGCGAAGACGGGGTCGGCGGCGTCGATGATGCCGTCGCCGTTGGAATCTTCGCGTGCGAGGGCGGTGAAGCCGTCCTCGGTCTCGCCGCCGAACAGCTCCGAGCGATCGTCGATCACGCCGTTGCCGTTCCTGTCGTAGGCGAGGAACGCATCGTCGGCCGCGATCCAGGCGGTCTTCTCGGCGAAGCCGTCGACGTCGAGGTCGAAATACGCGCTCGATTCGTCGAGCGTGACGAGATCGATCCCGTCCTCGTCGAGGTCGAGCACGAGCGGCGAGATCGGAGGATTGTCGAAGAGGTCGCGCAGCCAGTCCGGGATGCGCTGATCGGTGTTGAACGGGTCGAGCAGATCCCACAGGTCGCTGAGGAAGTCTTCACCGACGTCGAGGAGCCATTGGCCGAGCGCTTGCAAAGCCGTGTTGAAGGCGTCTCTGAGAGAGATGTCTTTGGCTAGCGCTGTTCAGACCATCGGACACGAGATCCTGAATAGCCTGTGAGAAATCGTCGATTTTCTGCCGTTCGGAAGAATTCGGATCGACCAAGTTTCCAAGATCGATCCCGTTCTGAGTCAAAACCAAATCGAAGGCGGCAGCCGCGAGAACGCCGACTGCAATAGCCGTTACTCCACCGCCCAGAGCAGCGGCGAACGCGCCTGTAGCAGCAATCCCGAGCGCACTCGCAGCGATGCCGTTGATCGGGCTGCCTGCAAGGCCGCCACCAGCAGCTCCAAGACCCAAGGAGATCACGATTCCATTGATCTCGAACAGTGTTTTGGCAAGCCTAGCTTGCGGCACGTTGCCGAGAGCTGCGATGCCAATCTCGCGCAGGACGCTGTACGCGCCTCCACCAAAACCTATAGCAGTTCCACCCCAGTAACGCGGGTCGTATAAAAAGGAATTCTGATTCGTTTGGCTCGTCGTCATCGCTTTATACCCCAATTTCGATCTTCCCACACAACGAAAAGCGAATTCACTAACATAAGTGTCAGTGACATAACAAATGATACTACAAACAAATCTAGGATACGCATCGGTGCAATATAGACAATACTTCTTCCTTCCGGATCAAAACTTAATGTTGCGAATAATGCAAGTCCTATCACACCAATAGCCAATAGCCAAACACCTGGAGAACGCACCTTTTTGGGGTTTACTAACATTGGCATCACGCCCAAACCTATCGGAACAGGGCGCGCGAACAAATTATGAATCCTTGAGATCACAGTAATTGCATTTATCGAAAAAAAGAAAACAAAAATACTCCACGCAACTGAATAGCCAAAATGAGCTTCGCAGGCACCTCCGAAGACGTTAAGCTGGATATCAATAATAGGAACGTATCTATTGAGATTCGATACAGTCGTTGTGTCGCATAGATTTTGTATGAACGGCGCCGTCACCGCTAACAGGGCGAGTACACCAATCGTAGCTGCGGCGACAACGTCGGTGATCGGCACACGAAAACGCTGCCCCTCGCTTCGCCTCCGCGGCACCACGAGCGCCGCGATATCGACCGCGGCGGCCAGCCCGATCATGGTCCAGCTCAGAGGGGACTGAATCCTGTAGGCCCAGACGGTGGCGAGTGCCATCCACGTGCAGAAGCCACGGTAGGCGATCTCGTTGAGGAGACGGTTCATAGCCAACTCGGGAACGCAAACCAGAGATTGCGCTCGTGATAGCGCATCCCATCCGGGCCTGCAACCGTAAAATACGACATCCGGCGGTGGGACGTCTCCGGGCTCGCGACTGCGCCACACGAACGCCCCACCCCTCCCCCTAGCCAACCCCGCCGAGATAGTTTACATATGAACCATCCACGGGGCGCCGACACCGGTCGGGCGTCCCGAACGCTGAGAGGGAGAGAGCCCATGCCGGTCTACAAGGCCCCCGTCGCGGACACGTCCTTCATCCTCCACGACGTGCTCGACCTGTCGCGTCACGCGGACCTGCCGGGCTTCGCCGAGGCGACGCCGGACACGGTCGCCGCGATCCTCGAGGAGGGCGCCAAGCTCACGGAGACGTCGTTCGCGCCCGTGAACCTGTCGGGCGACCAGGAGGGCTGCACGCGCCACGCCGACGGGCGGGTGACGACGCCCAAGGGCTTCCGCGAGGCCTACGACGCCTACGTCCAGGGCGGCTGGCTCGGGCTCTCCGTGCCCGAGGAGCTCGGCGGGCAGGGCCTGCCCTCCACGCTCAACACGGTGATGCAGGAATTCGCCTCCGCGGCGAACCTGGCGCTCGCCATGTATCCGGGGCTCACCATGGGCGCCGTCGCCGCCTTGATCGAGCACGCCTCGCCCGAGCAGAAGGCGAGGTACCTGCCCAAGATGGTCGAGGGCACCTGGTCGGGCACGATGAACCTGACCGAGCCCCATTGCGGCACGGATCTCGGGCTGATCAAGACCAAGGCCGTGCCGAACGGCGACGGCTCGTTCGCCATCACCGGCACGAAGATCTTCATCTCGGCGGGCGAGCACGACCTCACCGAGAACATCGTCCACCTGGTGCTCGCCCGCATCGAGGGCGCGCCTCAGGGCACGAAGGGCATCTCGCTCTTCGTCGTGCCCAAGGTGCTCGTGAACGACGACGGGTCGCTCGGCGAGAGGAACGGCGTCTCCTGCGGCTCGCTCGAGCACAAGATGGGCATCCACGGCAACGCCACCTGCGTCATGAACTACGACGGCGCCACCGGCTGGCTCGTCGGCGAGGAGAATCGCGGCCTCGCCGCCATGTTCGTGATGATGAACGAGGCGCGCCTCGCGGTGGGCGTCCAGGGGCTCGCGGTCTCCGAGGTCGCCTACCAGAACGCCGTCGCCTACGCGAGGGACCGCCTGCAGGGCCGCTCGCTCACCGGCCCGAAGAACCCCGACGGCCCGGCCGACCCGATCATCGTCCACCCGGACGTGCGCCGCACGCTGATGACGATCCGCTCGATCAACGAGGCGGCGCGCGCGCTCATCCTGCGCACCGCGCTGGAAAGCGACATCGCCCACCGCTCCCCGGACGCGGCCGCGCGCCAGAAGGCGCTCGACTTCCTCGGCCTGATGACGCCCGTGGTGAAGGGCGTCTTCACCGATCTCGGCTTCGACAACGCCGTGAAGGCCCAGCAGATGTTCGGCGGGCACGGCTACGTGGAGGAATGGGGCATGTCCCAGTTCGTCCGCGACGCGCGCATCACCATGATCTACGAGGGCGCCAACGGCATCCAGGCCATGGATCTCGTCGGCCGCAAGCTCGCCAAGGACGGCGGGCGCGCGGTGATGACGTTCTTCGGCGAGGTCGAGGCCTTCTGCAAGGCGAACGCCTCCGACCCCGCGATGCAGCCCTATGTCGGCCCGCTCGGCGAGGGTCTCGGCCGTCTCCAGCAGGCGACCATGTGGTTCATGAACAACGCCATGGCCAAGCCCGACAATGCGGGCGCGGGCGCGACCGACTACATGCACATGTTCGGCCTCGTCGCCATGGGCTACATGTGGGGCCTGATGGCGAAGGCCGCGCTCGCGAAGGAAGGCGAGCCGGGCATGGCGGAGAAGCTCGTCGTCGGGCGCTTCTACATGGAGCGCCTGATGCCCGAGACCGCCGCCCAGCTGGCGCGCATCTCGGCGGGCGCGGACACGACGATGGCGCTCGCCGCCGACGCGTTCTGAGGAGCGCCGGTGCCGTCGTTCCCGGGAGGGGGATCGCTCCCCCTCCCCGCATTCGGCGCCTCGGTGCTCATCGTTTCGCCGCCGGCTCAGAGCATCGTGCCGGTGGGCGTGGAGGTGCCGGGCGTCATGCCGAGCATGGAGGAGAGGTCGATGCCGGTGCCCTCGCCGAGCGTGCCGAGACCGTCCTCTCCGAGCAGGCCCTGGAGATCCTCTATGCCCTCGATACCCTGCAGGGCCTCGAGGCCCTCCGGCCCGAGCTTCACGAGGAGCGCGATGAGCATCATGAGCTCTTCCGGATCGAGCTTGCCGTTGCCGTTGAGGTCGAGGGCCTCGATCAGCTTGTCGAGACCTCCCGCCTCCGCGCTCTCTCCGGCGGGAGCGGGAGCGGGACCGGCAGCGGGGGCCGCCGCGGGCGCGGGCGCGGGCGCGGCCTCCTCGGCGGCGGCCTCCTCCTCGGCCGACAGCTCCTCGGGGTCGAGCACTCCCTGGAGACCCGGGATCAGGTCGGTGAGGAACGTGGTCAGCTCGTCGCGATCGACGACGTCGTCGTCGTTGGTGTCGATGCGATCGAAGAGCCGCTGCGCATCGAAGCCGAGGTCTCCATCGGCGGAGGTTTCACCGTCGGCATCGCCGAGGCCGAGCTCCTCGCCGAAAGCGCGCTGGAAATCGGAGGTGCTCTGGACGTTCGTACGCTCCCGATCACGGGTGGAATCCACCCGATTCTCGGTACCCACATTCATCGTAGAGGTCATGCCATATGCTCCCGTCGTCTGTATGCCGCATCGGATGCATACAACATTTGGGAGTCATGATTCCAGATAATATTGATAACTTTGAGTTTGGTAAACTCTATCTCACTAGGTCCATGAGAATGCATTCTGCGAAAAGGTTATAGTAAATAGCTTCTACAATCAGCACTCATCCATACCCGACGAGGAAGCGCGAGGAAACATCATGACCGAGGCCTACATCTACGATCACGTCCGCACCCCGCGTGGGCGCGGCAAGCCCGACGGATCCCTGCACGAGGTGCCCGCCGTCGATCTCGCCGTCACCACGCTCCAGGCGATCCAGGAGCGCAACCACCTGCCGCCGGTGATGGTGGAGGACGTCGTGCTCGGCTGCGTCGATCCCGTGGGCGAGGCGGGGGGCGACATCGCCCGCGCCGCCGCGCTCAAGGCCGGCTTCGGCAAGGAGGTGCCGGGCGTGCAGATCAACCGCTTCTGCGCGTCGGGCCTCGACGCCGTCAACTTCGCCGCCGCCCAGGTGATGAGCGGCATGAAGGAGATGGCCATCGGCGGCGGCGTCGAATCCATGTCGCGCATCGGCATGGGCGCCTCCGGCGGCGCCTGGCCGGTCGACCCGAAGCTCGCCATCGACACCTATTTCCTTCCCCAGGGCATCTCGGCGGACCTCATCGCCACCAAGTACGGCTTTTCGCGCGACGACGTCGACGCCTTCGCCGTGGAGAGCCAGAAGCGCGCGGCCAAGGCCTGGGACGAGGGTCGCTTCGCCAGGTCGGTCGTGCCGGTGCGCGACGTGAACGGGCTCACGATCCTCGCCAAGGACGAGCACATGCGGCCGTCGACCGACATGCAGTCGCTCGGCGGCCTCAAGGCGGCCTTCGAGCAGATGGGCGACATGGCGGGCTTCGACGCGGTGGCGATCGCGGCGCATCCCGACGTCGAGGCGGTGCGCCACGTCCACCACGCGGGCAATTCCTCGGGCATCGTCGATGGCGCGGCCGCCGTGCTGGTGGGCTCGAAGAAGGCCGGCGAGATGGCGAGCCTCACGCCCCGCGCCCGCATCAAGGCCTTCGCCTCCATCGGCTCGGATCTCGCGCTGATGCTCACGGGTCCCGTCGACGTGACCGAGCTCGTGCTCAAGAAGGCGGGCATGACGAAGGACGACATCGATCTCTTCGAGATCAACGAGGCGTTCTCCTCGGTGGTGCTGCGCTACATCCAGGCCTTCGACCTCGATCCGGGAATCGTCAACGTCAATGGCGGGGCCATCGCCATGGGCCATCCGCTGGGCGCCACCGGCGCCATGGTGCTCGGCACGGTGCTCGACGAGCTCGAGCGCCAAGGCAAGCAGACGGCGCTCGTGACCTTGTGCGTCGCCGCCGGCATGGGCACCGCCGCCATCATCGAGCGCGTCTGAGAGAGCCGGGAGACACGACCATGGACCTCACCAACTTCCGCTTCGAGACCGATTCCGACGGCATCGCGCTCCTCACCTGGGACATGCCCGAGCGCTCGATGAACGTCATCACCCCCCAGGTGATGGACGAGCTTTCGCAGGTGATCGAGCACGTCGCCGCGAGCGACGCGATCAAGGGCTGCGTGATCGCGTCCGGCAAGAAGGACTTCTCCGGCGGCGCCGACCTCACCATGCTCCAGGGCCTGCGCGCCATGCATGCGAAGCTCGCCGCCGACAAGGGCGAGGAGGAGGCGATGCGCGTCTTCTTCGAGGAATCGCGCCGGCTCACCCTGCTCTACCGGCGGCTCGAGACCTGCGGGAAGCCGTTCGTCGCGGCGATCCACGGCACCTGCCTGGGCGGCGCCTTCGAGCTCGCGCTGGCTTGCCATCAGCGCATCGTGTGCGACCACGACCGCACCAAGGTCGGGCTGCCCGAGATCAAGGTCGGGCTCTTCCCCGGCGCCGGCGGCACGCAGCGCGTGGCGCGGCTGATGCAGACCGGCGACGCGCTGCAGATGCTCTTCAAGGGCCAGCAGATCAAGGGATTGATGGCCCGCAACATGGGCCTCGTTCATCAGGTCGTGCCGCACGAGCAGCTGGTCGACACGGCCAAGGCCTGGATCCGCGACGGCGGCTCCGCGGTGGCGCCGTGGGACCAGAAGGGCTTCAAGCTGCCCTCGAACAAGGTCTACTCGCCGGCCGGCATGCAGATCTGGCCCGCCGCCAACGCCATCTACCGCCGCGAGACCAACGACAACTACCCCGCTGCCAAGGCCATCCTGCAATCGGTCTACGAGGGCCTGCAGCTGCCGATGGACCTCGCGCTGAAGGTCGAGTCCCGCTACTTCGCGCAGATCCTGCGCTCGAAGGAGGCGGCGGCGATGATCCGCACGCTGTTCGTCTCCATGGGCGAGCTCAACAAGGGCGCCCGGCGCCCGGCCTCGGTCGGCGAGACGAAGCTCGAGAAGATCGGCGTCGTCGGCGCGGGCTTCATGGGGGCGGGCGTCGCCTACGTCTCGGCCAACGCGGGCTTCGAGGTCGTCCTCGTCGATCGCGACATGGAGGCCGCGGAGAAGGGCAAGGCCTACTCGCACAAGCTCATGACCGACCAGGTCATGAAGGGCCGCGCCAAGACCGCCGATCGCGACGCGCTCCTCGCGCGCATCACCGCCTGCGACGACTACGCCGCGCTCGCCGGCTGCGATCTCGTGGTCGAGGCGGTGTTCGAGGATCCGAAGGTTAAGGCCGAGGTGATCGCCAAGGTCGAGGCGGCGGTGGGCGAGCGGGCGATCTTCGGCTCCAACACCTCGACGCTGCCGATCTCGGGGCTGGCGAAGGCCTCCGCGCGGCCCGAGCGCTTCGTGGGCATCCATTTCTTCTCGCCGGTGGAGAAGATGATGCTCGTCGAGATCATCATGGGCGAGCAGACGGGCGACGAGGCGCTCGCGGTCGCCCTCGACTTCGTGCGCGCCATCAAGAAGACGCCCATCGTCGTCAACGACGCCCGCGGCTTCTTCGCCAATCGCTGCGTGGGCGCCTACATCCTCGAAGGGCACAAGATGCTCGTCGAGGGCGTGCCGCCGGCGATGATCGAGAACGCGGGCAAGGCGGCGGGCATGCCCGTCGGCCCGCTCTCGCTCAACGACGAGGTGGCGCTCGATCTCGCCCTCAAGATCGTCGAGGCCACCGAGGCGCAGCTCGGCGCGGGCGCCGTGGACGCCGACCAGAAGGCGCTCCTCGTTGCCATGGTCGAGGGCGAGGGCCGGCTCGGGCGCAAGAACCGACAGGGCTTCTACGACTACCCGGAAGGCGGCAAGAAGCGGCTCTGGCCGGGGCTCTCCGCCATGGCGAAGGCGACGCGCGAGGGTGAGACGATCGACTTCGCCGAATTGCAGGACCGCCTCCTCGTCGCCCAAGCGCTGGAAGCGGCCCGCACCGTGGAGGAAGGCGTGATCGTCGACCCGCGCGAGGCGGACGTCGGCTCGATCCTCGGCTTCGGCTTTTCGCCCTTCACCGGGGGTGCGCTCTCCTACATCGACTTCATGGGCGCGACGGCCTTCGTCGAGAAGGCCGATCGCCTGGCCACGGTCCACGGCGCCCGCTTCGGCGTCCCCGCGCTCCTGCGGCAGATGGCGCAGACCGGCGAGACGTTCTACGGCCGGATGAAGCCGGCGGCGTGAGACGAGACAACCGGGCGCGAGCTTTCGCGCCCGGTCCCACGTGTCGCGTAAACCCGACCAGGTTGACGCGGTTGGATAAATCACTATCATATCAGGATATGAAATTAGGTTCGCCGCGCACGGATGACCATACGATCGAGTTCCTCCTCGCGTTCGATGGCCGAATTCATCATCTGGACGGCGGTTACTGGATGAAATTCGAGATCCGGCGGATCGCTCCCACGTCGGAACGACCGCATGGGCTACGTTACTCGTTCACGCTGCACGACAAATTCGGACGTCGCGTGATCGGCTTCGACAACGCACATGCGGTGAAGCCGGGCCGCCACAGCTCGCCGAGCAGGGAGCATGATCACTGGCATCGGACCTCTGACGATCCTGGGCGCCCATACGCGTTCACCACTGCGGATAAGCTCGTGGACGACTTCTTCACGGAGTGCGAGCGCTATCTCAGCGAGAGAGGCCTCTCCACGATCGTGATCGATGAAGGCGAGATGGGAGCGCGCAAGCCATGAAAATTCAGTCGATGAAAGAACTCGCGTCGGAGATGCGGGCGGTCGCACGCGGAGAGCGCGAGGCTCCCGCAGACGCGGCTCTACCCAGCGTCGAGTCGGCCGAAGTGCTGGTTCGGTTGCTTACACCGGAGAACCGCAAGCTGCTGAGTGTCATCCGCGATCGTAAGCCCCGGTCTGTGGCGGAGCTCGCGCGCATGGCTGGAAGAGCCGAGCCGAACGTCCTTCGCACGCTGTCGAAGCTCGAAACAATCGGTCTCGTCACGATGGATCGTGTCGCAAACCGGAGAGTGCCGGTCGCTCGCGTGAGTGCGATCACCGTTGAGATCGATCCGTTCGCAATGAGCGACAAGGTAGCCTACACCGCCGCCTGACGCCGCCTCACGACGCGCGCATCGGCTGCGGCAGGAGGCGGCGGGCCGCGGCCAGGGCGCGGCCCGGGATCGCGGGGCGCGGGGCCGCCGCGGGGAGCGCGGCCCAGTCGGTACGCGGCGTGGGCGCGATCGGCGGACGGCGCGCGAGGAGCGCGGCGAGCGCCGGGGCGCTCTCCGGCGAGCGTGCGGTGAGCCAGACGTGATCGCGCACGAGGATCGCCGCCGCGACGGGCGCTCCCGCTCTGCGGGCGATCGCCACGCGGCAGGCGCGCTCGCGCGCGGCCCGGCGCGTCGCCGTGCGAACGAGGCTCGCCCGGCCGGGATCGCGCACGATCGGCTCGCGCTTTAAGGGCTCGCGCTGGGCGCCCGCGGTCTCCGCGTCGAGCGCGAGGAAGGTCTCCACCGCGTCGCGGATCTCGCTCGCGTGGCGGGCGACGTGGATGTCGAGGCCGATGGCGGCCGTGGGCTCTGCCATCGTCTCGGGGGCGAGGGCCTGCGGCACGGTCTCGGGACACGGAGTGGCGGCGAGGCCGGCGGCGCGCAGGAGATGCGCGAGCGCCGTGCCCTGCGGCGCGTCGGCGAGGACGAGCGGCGTGCCGCGCTCGCGGGCGAAGCGCAGCATCGCCTCGATGGCCGGGCCCGCGACCTCGCGGTCGAGAAGCGGCGTCGCCGCCGGCAGGAGATCGACCCGCCAGGGCACGAGCCGGCGCTGGCCGAGCCCCGAGCGCGCGAGCTGCGTCGGCGCGACCCCGACGAGCGTCTCGCCGCTCCACACGAGCAGCGTCTGCAGGCGACGCCCCTCGGGCAGGTGCCGCGCCGCCGCGGCGAGGAGGGCGTGCTCCGCGAAGGGGCTCGCGACGAGGGCGCGGCGGGCGAGCGCGGTCCAGGCGCTCGCCACCTGATCGAGGTCGAGGCTCGCGCGCAGCTCGATGCCGAAGCCGCCCACCGGGATGCGCGGAATCGGCGAAGCGGCGGGCGCACGGTGCGTACCGCCGCGGGACGAGAGGCCGGACGTCGACGCGAACAGGAACATGGCTCGAATACTCCACGCTGGCACGAGCGTCCCCTTTCGGGACGGCGGATCGCTCGAAAGCGCTCCGCGCCGTTCACGTTTCAGAAACCATGCCAGCCGCGGCCGGGGGTGGGCGCCGGTCGGCCTCCCTGCCCCGCGCTCTTGCCCCCGCGCTCTTGCCATCGCGCGACCCCGAGCCGATAACCGGACGCGACCCCGCCCGGAGAGACCATGCCGCACGCAGCCTTCGAGACCGACCGCGCCGCCCCGGCGATCCCCGTCCATTGCGTCGACACGGAGAGCTGGCCGGCCTTGGCCGAGAGCCTCGCCCCGCGCGAGCGACGCTTCGCCGAGGCGCAGAGCTTCTCGCCCAAGCCCGGCAAGATCGTCGTGCTGCCGGACGAGGACGGCGGCATCGGCCGCGTCCTCGCCTGCCTCGATCCGAGCGATCCCTTCGCCGCGGGCCGGCTCGCGACGGCGCTGCCGGCGGGCACCTACCGGCTCGATCCGGCGCCCGCCCGCGCGGAGCTCGCGGCGCTCGCCTTCGCGCTCGGCAGCTATCGCTTCCGCGGCTACAAGTCGGCCGCGGGCGAGGACGCGCCGCGCGCGCGCCTCGTCGTGCCCGACGGTGTCGCGGCTGACGCGGTCGCCAACATCGCCGACGCGGTCGCGCTCGGCCGCGATCTCGTCAACACGCCCGCGAACGATCTCGGGCCCGACGGCATCGCCGCGGCGATCGTCGATCTCGCCGCGCGCCACAACGCGTCCGTCTCGGTGATCGAGGGCGAGGCGCTGCTCGAGCGCGGGTTCCCGATGATCCACGCGGTGGGGCGTGCCGCCTCGCGCGCGCCGCGGCTCGTCGATCTCGTCTGGGGCGCCTCCGACGCGCCGAAGGTGACGCTGGTGGGCAAGGGCGTCGCCTTCGACACCGGCGGGCTCGACATCAAGCCCTCCTCGGCCATGCTCCTGATGAAGAAGGACATGGGCGGCGCCGCCGCCGCGATCGCCGCCGCGGCGATGATCATGGCGGCGAACCTGCCGGTGCGGCTTCGCGTCCTCGTGCCGGCGGTGGAGAATTCCATCTCCGGCGACAGCTTCCGTCCCGGCGACGTGCTGGCGAGCCGCAAGGGGCTCACCGTCGAGATCGGCAACACCGACGCGGAGGGCCGCCTCATCCTCGCCGACGCGCTCGCGCTCGCCGACGAGGAGACGCCCGATCTCCTGATCGACTTCGCGACCCTCACCGGCGCGGCGCGCGTGGCGCTCGGGCCGGATCTCCCAGCCGTGATGACCGACGACGAGGCGCTCGCCGCCGACCTCGCGCGCCTGTCCGAGGCCGTCCACGATCCCGTCTGGCGCCTGCCCTTCTGGAAGCCCTACGACAAGCTGCTCGACTCGAAGATCGCCGACGTGAACCACATCTCCGGCGGGCCTCATGCGGGGGCGATCACGGCGGGGCTCTTCCTGCGCCGCTTCGTGTCGAAGGCGAAGTCCTACGCCCACGTCGACCTCTTCGCCTGGAACCCGAGCGCCAAGCCCGGTCGCCCGGAGGGCGGGGAGGTGCAGGCGGGGCGCCTCGTCCACGCCCTCGTGGCCGAGCGCTACGGGCGCGGCTGACGCTGCGGCGACGCGACGCGGAAGAGGCCCGAGCCGTGGATTTGTCCGGATAATGCGCGCAATGCCACTGGCGGGACGCGCGCAAGGCTGCTTGTGTAGCGTATCGGAGCCGGCGCGGAGGAGTGGCATGACGCGGGGATGGATCGGGACGGAGCGGGAGGGTGCGCGATGGCCGCGCCGCTGAAGCTCCCGCGCTGGGCGGACGTCGCCCTCGTCCCGGCGGTGAGCGTCGTCGCCGCCTTCCTCGTCGCCGGCATCGTGGTGCTCTTCATCGGCGAGGACCCGCTCACCGTCACGCGCGTGCTGATCTACGGCTCGCTCGGCACGGGCTACTCGCTGGGCTTCACGCTGTTCTACGCGACGAACTTCATCTTCACCGGGCTCGCGGTGGCGGTGGCGTTCCACGCGGGGCTGTTCAACATCGGCGGCGAGGGCCAGGCGCTGCTCGGCGGCATCGGGCTCGCGCTCGCGCTGCTGTTCCTGCCCGTGCCCGCGTTCCTCGCGATCCCGCTCGGCATCCTCGCCGCCGCCGCCTTCGGCGCCCTCTGGGGCGTGGTGCCCGGATACCTGCAGGCCTATCGCGGCAGTCACATCGTCATCACGACGATCATGTTCAACTGGCTCGCCTCGATCCTGTCGGTCTACCTGCTCGTCAACGTCCTGCGCCCGCCGACCTCTATGAACCCTGAGACGCCGCTCTTCCCCGAGGCGTCGTTCCTGCCGGCGATGCACGAGCTCGGCGCGTTGGTCGGCCTCGAGCTGCCGCGCTCGCAGCTCAACGCCTCGCTCTTCCTGGCGCTGATCGCGGCCTGGCTCGTGTGGCTCCTGATCTTCCGCTCCCGGCTCGGCTACGCCATTCGCACGGTTGGCGCGAACCCCACCGCCGCGGTCTATGCCGGCATCTCGCCGCGCGCCGTCACCGTCATCGCCATGGCGATCTCGGGCGCGCTCGCCGCCGGCCTCGCCGTCAACGAGCTGATGGGCTACCAGCACCGGTTGATCCTGGAATTCACCTCCGGGTACGGCTTCGTCGGCATCGCGGTGGCGCTGATGGGGCGCGGGCATCCGGTGGGGATCATCCTCGCCTCGCTCCTCTTCGGCATGCTCTACCAGGGCGGCGCCGAGCTCGCCTTCGAGGTGCCCGCCATCACCCGCGACATGATCGTCGTGATCGGCGGCGTGCTGATCCTCTTCGCCGGCGCGCTCGACGGCCTGTTCAAGCGCCTCGTCGCCGCCGCCTTCGCGGCGCGCGCGCACCAGCCCGTGGCGAAGGAGGCCTGAGCCATGGATGCCGCCGGTCTCCTCGCGCTCGCCGAATCGAGCCTTCGCCTCTCCATCCCGCTGCTCTGCGCCTGCCTCGCCGGTCTCTGGTCGGAGCGCTCGGGCGTAATCGACATCGGGCTGGAGGGCAAGCTCCTCATCGCCGCCTTCGCCGCCGCCTCGGCGAGCTACGCCACCGGCAGCGCCTATTGGGGCCTCCTCGCCGGCATCGGCGCCTCGGTGCTGTTCGCGCTGGTCCACGGCTTCGCCTCGATCTCGCAACGCGGCAACCAGATCGTCTCGGGGGTGGCCATCAACATGCTGGCGGCGGGCCTCACCGCCGTCATCGGCAACGCGTGGTACGGCCAGGGCGGACGCACGCCGCCGCTCGAGGGCGACCAGCGCTTCACCGAGTTCTTCCTGGGCCATTCGATCCTCGTCTACGTGGCGCTCGCCCTCGTGCCGCTCACCTGGTGGGTGCTCGCCAAGACGCGCTTCGGCCTACGCCTGCGCGCCGTGGGCGAGAAGCCGGCCGCCGTCGACACCGCCGGCATCTCGGTGGTCGGCCTGCGCTACGTCGCCGTGATCATCGCGGGCGTGTTCTGCGGCATCGGCGGCGCCTTCATCGGCACGGCGCTCTCCGCGGGCTTCCTGCCGGGCATGACGGCGGGCAAGGGCTTCATCGCGCTCGCCGCGCTGATCTTCGCCAAGTGGCGCGCCTGGCCGGCGCTCGGCGCCTGCCTGCTCTTCGGCTTCCTGGAGGCGCTCTCCATTCGCCTGCAGGGCGTCGAGGTGCCGGGTCTCGGCGAGGTGCCGGTCCAGGCGATCCAGGCCCTGCCCTACGCGATGACCGTGATCCTGCTCGCGGGCTTCGTCGGGCGCGCGATCCCGCCCCGCGCCGCCGGGCAACCTTACGTGAAGGAGCGCTGACGATGACGGACGCCTCCGCGATCGACGAGCTCTTCGCCGCCGCCCGCGCGGCGCAGGCGCGTGCGCACGTGCCCTATTCGCGCTTCCCCGTCGGCGCGGCGATCCGCGACGAGGCGGGGCGCGTGCATGCCGGCTGCAACGTCGAGAACGCCGCCTACCCGCAGGGCGCCTGCGCGGAGGCCGGCGCCATCTCCCGCATGATCGCCGAGGGCGGGCGGCGCATCGAGGCGATCCTCGTCGTCGGCGAGGGCGCGATGCTGTGCACGCCCTGCGGCGGCTGCCGCCAGCGCATCCGCGAGTTCGCCCGCCCCGGCACGCCGGTGCACATCGCCGGGCCCGAGGGCGTGCGCCGCAGCTTCACGCTGGACGAGCTCCTCCCCTTCTCGTTCGGCCCCGACAACCTCGATACCGCCGGAGGCGCCTCGTGAGCGAGCTCTCCTACGATCAGCGCGTGAGCGAGGCCGTCGCGGCGATCCGCGCGGCCGGCATCGACGGGCCCTTCGCCTGCGCGATCGTGCTCGGCACCGGGCTCGGTCCGCTGGCCGACAAGCTGGAGGACGCGGTCGCGTTGCCCTTCGCCGAGATCCCCCATTTTCCCAGGAGCGGCGTCTCCGGGCACGTGGGCCGGCTCGTTGCGGGGCGGCTCGAAGGCAAGCGCGTCCTGGCGCTGCAGGGACGCGCCCATTATTACGAGCACGGCGATCCCGCCGTGATGCGCGTCGCGATCGGCGCCATCGCCGCGCTCGGCGCCCCGCCGCTGCTGCTCACCAACGCCGCCGGCTCGACGCGCCTCGACATCCGCCCGCCGGCGCTCGTCGCCATGTCGGACCACATCAGCCTGTTCGGGAAGAACCCGCTCATCGGCGAGAGCGACGACAAACGCTTCGTGCCGATGACGGACGCCTACGATCCGGGCCTGCGCCAGACCCTCGCCCGCGCGGCGCGGGACGCGGACGTGGCCCTGCGCGAGGGCGTCTACCTCTGGGCGTCCGGCCCCTCCTTCGAGACGCCCGCCGAAATCCGCATGGCGCAGACGCTGGGCGCGGATCTCGTGGGCATGTCCACCGTTCCCGAGGCGATCCTGGCGCGCTTCTACGGCCTGCGCGTCGCGGGGCTCGCCACGGTGACGAACCTCGCGGCGGGGCTGGAGGGCTCGAATCCCAGCCACACGGAGACGAAGGAGATCGGCGCCGAGGCCGGCCCGATGCTCGAGCGCCTGGTTCGCGCCTTCGTCGCCCTCCTCGACTGAGCTTTGGAGACCATGAGCGATACCCCTCCCTCGGACGGCGACCTCGCGCGGCGCGCGATCGGGCTCACCGACCTCACCAATCTCGACGAGACCTGCACCGAGAGCGCCATCGACGCGCTCTGCGCCAAGGCGAAAGGCGGCGACGGCGTGCCGCCCGTCGCGGCCGTGTGCGTCTGGCCGCAATTCGTCAGCCGCGCCAAGGCCACGCTGCGGGGCTCGGGCGTGCGGGTCGCGACCGTCGTGAACTTCCCCACCGGCGACGAGGACGTGGAGCGCGTGGTCGAGCAGACGCGCGAGGCGCTGCGCGACGGTGCCGACGAGATCGACCTCGTCCTGCCCTACCGCGCCTTCCTCGCGGGCGAGGAGGAGGAGGCCCGCGGCATGCTCGCCGCCGTGCGCGAGCGCGTGCCGGCCGAGCGCGTGCTCAAGGTCATCCTGGAGACGGGCGAGCTGAAGGACGCCGACGCCATCCGCCGCGCGAGCACGCTCGCCATCGCCGAGGGCGCGGATTTCGTGAAGACCTCCACCGGCAAGACGCCGATCTCGGCGACGCCGGAGGCCGCGCGGATCATGCTGGAGACGATCGAGGCCGCCCCGGGCGGCCGTCGCGTCGGCCTCAAGCCGTCGGGCGGCATCCGTACGCTCGACCAGGCACGCGCCTATCTCGACCTCGCCGCCGAGATCATGGGCGAGGGCTGGGCGCGGCCCGAGACCTTCCGCTTCGGCGCGAGCGGGCTGCACGGTGCCCTCGTCGCGGCGCTCGGCGGAGCGTCGTCCGGCGATGCGCCGGCGCCGCAGGGCGGGAGCTATTGAGATGACGCTGCTTCCTCAGGAGATCATCCGCGTCAAGCGCGACGGCGGGACGCTCGCCGCCGCCGACATCGAAGCCTTCGTCGCGGGCCTCGTCGACGGGCGGGTCACCGAGGGCCAGGCGGCGGCGCTCGCCATGGCGATCTTCTTCAATAAGCTCTCGCTCGACGAGCGCGTGGCGCTCACCCGCGCGATGATGGCCTCGGGCCAGGTGCTGACCTGGGACCTGCCCGGCCCCGTCCTCGACAAGCATTCCACCGGCGGCGTCGGCGATTGCGTGTCGCTGCCGCTCGGCCCTGCGATCGCCGCCTGCGGCGGCTTCGTGCCGATGATCTCGGGGCGCGGGCTCGGCCATACCGGCGGCACGCTCGACAAGCTCGATTCCGTTCCAGGCTACGTCACGCAGCCCGACATCGAGACCTTCCGAAGGGTCGTGCGCGAGACCGGCTGCGCCATCATCGGCCAGACGGCGGACCTCGCTCCCGCGGACAAGCGCCTCTACGCCATCCGCGACGTGACGGCGACGGTGGAGAGCCTCGACCTGATCACCGCCTCGATCCTGTCGAAGAAGCTCGCCGCCGGCCTCCAGGGTCTCGCCATGGACGTGAAGGTGGGCTCGGGCGCCTTCATGGTGGCGCGCGACGACGCCCGCGCGCTGGCGGAAAGCCTCGTCGCCGTGGCCAACGGCGCGGGCTTGCGCACGCACGCGGTTCTCACGGACATGGACCAGCCGCTGGCGTCCGCCGCCGGCAACGCGGTCGAGGTCGCCTATTGCATCGACTACCTCACCGGAAAGCGCCGCGAGCCGCGTTTCCACGCGGTCACCGTCGCTCTGGGCGCCGAGATGCTGCTGCTCGGCGGCCTCGCCGCCGATCGCGAGGCGGGCGCCGCGATGATGGAGGAGGCGGTGTCGTCGGGCCGCGCGGCGGAGGCCTTCGCCAAGATGGTCGCGGCGCTCGGCGGGCCGAAGGACATCCTCGAGCGGCCGGACGCGCATCTCGCGAAGAGCGCCGTCACGATGCCGGTCCACGCCGAGGCGTCCGGCACGATCACCCGCATCGAGACCCGCGCGGTGGGCATGGCCGTCGTGGCGCTCGGCGGCGGGCGGGCACGGGCGCAGGACACGATCGACCCCGCCGTGGGCTTGACCGATCTCGCCGCCGTCGGCGACACCGTGGATGCGAGCCGCCCGCTCGCCCTCGTCCACGCCCGCGACGCGGCCTCCGCGGAGGCGGCGGCCCGCGCGCTCCGCGCGGCCTACCGGGTCGGCGAGGGACCGGCGGCGGGCGCCGCGCCGGTGCTCGAACGGGTGGAGGGCTGATCCATGTCGATCCTCGTGGCGATCGAAGGCTGGGACGTCCCGTCCTGGGTGGAGCGCTTCCAGCGCCTCTTTCCCGAGCGCAAGGTCGTCACCCTGGACGAGCCCTTCGATCGGCGCGAGGTGCATTACGTCGTCTCCTGGAAGCACCCGCACGGCGCGCTCTCGGGCCTGCCGAACCTCGCCGCGATCTTCTCGCTGGGCGCCGGCGTCGACCACATCATGGCCGATCCGCGCCTGCCGGACGCGCCCGTCGTGCGCGTCGTCGACGCGGACCTGACGACGCGCATGAGCGAGTACGTCGTGCTCCACGCGCTCGCGCACATGCGCCAATTGCCGCGCTACATGGCCCAGCAGCGCGCCGGCACGTGGGAGGACGACCGCTTCCAGCCCTGCGCGGGCGACGTGCGCGTCGGCGTGATGGGGCTCGGCGAGCTCGGTCGCGACGCGGCCGCGAAGCTGCGCACCATGGGCTTCCGAGTGGCGGGGTGGTCGCGCACCGGCCGGACGATGGACGGCGTGGAGACGCATTCCGGCGAGGAGGGGCTCGACGCCTTCCTGGCGCGCACCGACATCCTCGTCGTGCTGCTGCCGCTCACCGAGGCGACCCGCGGCATCCTGAACCTCGACCTCTTCGCCAAGCTCGCGAAGGACGGCCCGCTGGGCGGCCCCATCCTGATCAACGCCGGGCGCGGCGGCCTGCAGGTCGAGGGCGACATCCTCGCCGCGCTCGAATCGGGCGTGCTGAAGGCGGCCTC
The DNA here is from genome assembly GCF_014645695.1 of Salinarimonas ramus. Taxonomy (GTDB): domain Bacteria; phylum Pseudomonadota; class Alphaproteobacteria; order Rhizobiales; family Beijerinckiaceae; genus Salinarimonas; species Salinarimonas ramus. The sequence continues at coordinate 58,840 of NZ_BMMF01000003.1, forward strand.
CCTCGACGTGTTCGAGGTGGAGCCCCTGCCCGCCGAGAGCCCGCTCTGGACCCATCCGCGCGTGATCGTCACGCCCCACAACGCCGCCATGAGCCACCCGGACACGATCTCGCGGCTCATCGCCGACCAGATCGCCCGGCTGGAGAGCGGCGGCGCGTTGACGAACGTGGTGGACCCGCAGGCGGGGTACTAGAGTTCTCCTGGTGCGGCCCTTCCGCGCCGACACCTGGGACACTCCGTCATGAAGCTCTTCGCCTGCGCCGTCTGCGGCGCGCCGCTGCAATTCGAGGAGAGCGCCTGCCCCTCCTGCGGGACGCGGCTCGGATTCCTGCCGCGCGAGCGCCGCCTCGCGGCGCTGCGCCTCGACGGCGAGGCGTGGGTGCCCGTCGGCGACGATGCGGGTCCGGGGCGGCCGGCGCGCCATCTCTTCTGCGCCAACGCCGCCTACGGCGCCTGCACCTGGCTCGTCCCGGAGGAGGAGGCCGGCGACGGTCGCTTCTGCATCGCCTGCCGCCACAATCGCACCATTCCCGACCTGACGCAGGACACGAATGCCGGCCGCTGGCGCAAGCTCGAAGCCGCCAAGAAGCGGCTGTTCTACACGCTGATGAATCTCGGCCTGCCCCTGACCCAGCGGCCGGACGACCCGGCCGGGCTCGCCTTCGACTTCCTGGCGGATTCACCCGTCCACGACGAGCCGGGCGTGATGACGGGCCATGCCGACGGGCTCGTCACCATCGCCATCGCGGAAGCCGACGACAGCGAGCGCGAGGCGCGCCGCAGCGCCATGGGCGAGCCTTATCGCACGCTGCTCGGGCACCTGCGCCACGAGGTGGGACACTACTACTGGACGAAGCTCGTCCAGGAGCCCGGCGCCCTCGACGGCTTCCGGGCTCTCTTCGGCGACGAGCGGACCGATTACGGTAGCGCCCTCCAGCGCCATTATTCGGAAGGCCCGCCGGCGGATTGGGAGCAGCGCCACGTCAGCGCCTATGCCAGCGCGCATCCGTGGGAGGACTGGGCGGAGACCTTCGCGCTTTACCTGCACATGGTCGATACGCTGGAGACGGCGGGCACGTTCGGCCTGCGCCTACGCCCGAAGCTGCCGGGCGGCGAGGAGCTCGCGACCTCGATCCCCTTCGATCCGCATCACGAGCCCGATCTCGCCCGCCTCGTCGACGCCTGGGGCCCGCTCACCTTCGCGGTGAACGCGCTCAATCGCTCCATGGGCCAGGCGGATCTCTACCCCTTCACCGTCGCGCCGGCGGCGGTGGAGAAGCTCGCCTTCGTCCACGCCCGCGTCCACGCCGTGGCGGCGTCGGGCTGAAGGCCCTATTCCGCCGCCGGAGCCGGCATCTTCGCCGCCTCCGGCGGGAGAGCCGGAAAGTCCGCTGCGAAGAGGGCGCCCTCGCCCGGCTCGCTCTCGATGACGAGGCGCCCGCGATGGCGCGCGACGATGTGCTTGACGATGGCGAGGCCGAGCCCCGTGCCGCCCTTCTCGCGGCTCGCGGCGACGTCGACGCGGTAGAAGCGCTCGGTGAGGCGCGGCAGGTGCTCGGGCGCGATGCCCGGGCCATGGTCGCGCACGGCGAGCCGGATCGTCTCGCCGGCCTCCCCGCGTCCGCGCGAGACCGACACCTCCACCCTCTTGCCGGTATCGGCGTATTTCACGGCGTTCTCGACGAGGTTCTCGACGACGCGCAGGAGCTCGTCGCGCTCGCCCGCGATGCGCGCCGGCTCGGTCGGCGCGGAGAACACGATCTCAACCCCCTTCTCGCGGACGAGCGGGGTGAGCGTGTCGATCATCTGGCGCGCGACGGCGGCGACGTCGAGCGGCGTCTGCGGCGCGACGTGGGCGCGCAGCTCGATGCGCGAGAGCGAGAGCAGGTCGTCGATGAGCCGGCTCATGCGCTGGGCCTGCACGCGCATGATCTCGAGGAAGCGCTCGCGCGCGTTCGCGTCGTTCTTGGCGGGCCCCTGCAAAGTCTCGACGAAGCCCAGCAGCGAGGAGAGCGGCGTGCGCAGCTCGTGGCTCACGTTGGCCACGAAGTCGACGCGCATGGTCTCGAGGCGGCGCGCGGAGGTCAGGTCGCGGAAGAACAGGACGACGCTGCGCTCGCTCGCGGGCCGCTCGATGCCGGCGCTCTCGGAGCGCTCGGCCTCCATGTCGAGGGGACCGATCATCACCTCGAAGACGCGTTCGGTCGGCACCCGCTCGGCGTATTCCACGCGCACCCGCTCGCCGGTGCGCAGCGCCTCCTCGACGCCGTCGAGCACCTGCGGCGTGCGCAGCGCGAAGGAGAGCGGGTGGCCGAGCCGGATCGCCGGCAGGAGCGCGCGGGCGGCGCCGTTCGTCTCGCGCACGATGACGCGCCGGTCCACCATCACCACGGGATCGGGGATGTTCTCGAGGAGCGCCTCGACGATGGCGAGGCGCCGGCCGGCGGCGACGAGCTTCTTCACGCGTCGCGCCTGGACCCGCTCGCCCACGGCGACGGCGGCGGCTGCGACCGCCACGGGAATCGAGACGACGAGCCAGAGGTTCACGCCCTCGGTGGCGGCGGCGACGAGGAAGAGCAGGCCCGTCGCGATGAGCGCCCCCGAGGCGACCGCACGACGCGAGGCGCGGTCGCGGGCGACGCCGCTCTCGTCCTCGTCCGGTCCCTCGAGATTAGGCCGATCCATCCCCTGGTCGTCGCCTTCGTGCTCGGGTTGCGTCGACGCGTACGTCACGCCAGCGGCTCCTCCGGCTCCAGCACGGTGCGCAGGGCCTTCAGGCGCCGCGTGATCTCATACGCGCCGAGCAGCGCCAAGGCCAGGACGAACGGGAGGAAATAGTAGCAGATTCGAAACAGCATCAGCGCCCCGAGCACCTGCTCGCGCGGCAGATGCGAGAGCGCGATGAGGATCGTCGCCTCGAACACGCCGAGCCCGCCCGGCGCGTGCGAGGCGATGCCGAGCATCACCGCGACGACGTAGACGGCGAGGAAGACCTCGAAGCCGATGCCGTGGCCGGCGGGCAGCAGCACGTAGAGCACGGCGCTCGCCGCGCAGACCTCGGCGGCGCCGATCAAGGATTGCCCCAGCGAGAGCCGGAAGCCCGGCAGCTCGAGGCGCCAGCCCTGGATCGTCACGCCGCGGCGCTTGATGGAGACGAAGGCCATGTAGGCGACGAGCGCGACGCCGACGCCGATACCGATGGCCTGGACGATGAGCGAGCCGAGCCGCGTCAGGGCGGCGACGGCGCCGGCCTCCGACAGCAGCGTCCAGGTCAGGACGAGGCCCATGCCGAGCCAGAAGGTGATGCCGGCGATGACGGTGAGGCTCGCCACCCGGCTCGCCCGCAGGCCTTTGGGCGCGTAGATCCAGTAGCGCACGGTCCCGCCCGTCAGGAGCGGAAAGCCCAGGTTGAAGCTCACCGCGTAGCTCGTGAACGAGGCGAGCGCCGTCGTGCGGTAGGGCACGCGCAAGTGCAGCTGCTTGAGCGCCAGCGCGTCGTAGCAGGTGAGCAGCGCGTAGGAGAGCGTGGCGAAGCCGATGGCCGCCCAGAGCTGCTCGGCGCTGGCCGCGACGAAAGCGCGCTTGAGCTCGGCCCAGTCGAGATCCGAGACCACGTGCCAGAGGAAGGCGATGGAGGCCGCGAAGAGCACGACGCCGAGCGCCGTGCCGATCCAGGCGAAGCGTCGCGAGCCCTGCGGCATGCGGTTGACGGCGCCCGTCGGCCGCGCCTCGGCGCGGGGTGGCCCGGCGGCCTCGTCCGGCGCGCCGTCGGGTTTGGTCTCGTCGCTCATCCGCAAGAAGGAGGTCCGTCTGTGTGCGGCCGACGCGACGAGTCTCGCCGGCTGGGCGCGTGCCTGCCGCGTCACATAGGCCGGGCGGACGCGGCTTGCAATGCGCCGCCTCCGCCGAAGGGAGGAGCCGCCGCGGCATGGCGGAGGCCGGCCCCCTCGCCTATCCTCCCGCGCGGGCGGGGACGGCACGAGCGAGGGCGCCGACGAAACCGAGGCGCGCGAAGGGGGAGCCGATGGCCGGCGGCACGATCTCGTTCTTCACCGACATGCTCCAGCAGATCGCCGAGCGCGGACGCTCGCTCGTCTCCGGCGGGCGGGTCGAGCCGCGCAGCGCCGAGGCGCTGGCGGCACTCGCCGAGGACCTCCTGTCGGGCGTCGGCGAGGCGACGAGCGTGGCGCGCGCGGGCGACCTGCTCGCGGCCTACGCGGCGGCGCCGCTTCCCGTGCGGCGCGGCTTCCTCGTCCTCCTGGCGGGCCGTTTCGGGCCGGTGGAGGAGCGCATCGCCCACGCCATCGAGGCCTACGCCCAAGCGCCGGGCCCGCGCATGGCGATGGCGCTGCATCTCGCCGCCGAGCCGCGCCGGCAGGACCTCTTCCGCAAGCTCAACCGCGCGCCGGGCGGCACGCTCGCCCTCGTGCGCATGCGCGAGGACGTGCTCGCGCTCATGGCCGAGGAGCCGGCGCTCGCCGATGTCGACGCCGATTTTCGCCACCTCTTCGCCTCCTGGTTCAACCGCGGCTTCCTCGCGCTGAGGCGCATCGACTGGACGAGCCCCGCCAACGTGCTGGAGAAGATCGTCGCCTACGAAGCGGTGCATCGCATCGAGAACCTGGAGGACCTGAAGAGCCGCCTCGCGCCGCCGGACCGGCGGCTCTACGCCTTCTTCCATCCCGCGCTGGCGGAGGAGCCGCTGATCTTCGTCGAGGTGGCGCTGACCCGCGAGATCCCCGGCGCCATCGCCGGCATCCTGGCGCCGGCGCGCACGCCGGTCTCCGCCGACGACGCGACGATCGCGGTGTTCTACGCGATCTCGAACTGCCAGAAAGGGCTCGCGGGGGTGAGCTTCGGCTCCTTCCTGATCAAGCAGGTGGTGGAGGAGCTCCGCCGCGACCTGCCGGGGCTTCGCACCTTCGCCACCCTCTCGCCGGTTCCCGGCTTCGCCGCCTGGCTGCGGCGCACGCTCGCGGACGATACCGACCCGGCGCTCTCGAAGGAGGAGCGCGCGGCGCTCGCCGCCCATTGGGCCGACGGCTTCGAGACCCGCGAGCCCGCTCGCGAGGCTCTGCGCGAGCCCTTGCGCGCCGCCTGCGCCACCTATCTCGCCCGCGCCCGGGGCCCCTCGGGCAAGCCGCTCGACCCGGTGGCCCGCTTCCATCTCGGCAACGGCGCGCGGCTGGAGCGTGTCAACGCCTTCGGGGACCTCTCGGAGAAGGGCCTCTCCCAGGCGGCGGGGACGATGGTCAACTATCTCTACGATCTCGACACGATCGAGCGCAATCACGAGGCCTATGCCGAGCGCGGCGAGGTCGCGATCTCGGGGGAGGTTCGCCGCCTCGCCAAGGGCACGCGCGCCTTGACGCCGGCGCGCGGCACGCCGTCGCCCGACGCGAGGAGCCCGGAGCGGGAGGCGGCGAAGGAGAGCGGCTGAGCGCGTGTGCAGCCGTTTTCCCGCAAGGCTTTTCCACATATCCGGTGGAGCGCGTTAACCCTTTCGTAAACCATGTCTTCGCGCCCCGGCGCGAATCTCATAGGGTCCCCTCGATACCGCGCGGGAGCGGGACCGGACGGGCAATGAATCAACAACCGAGACACGACGAACACGACGAGCTCGCAGCCGCGGAGAAGCGGTTCGCGCTCGACCTCCTGGCGGAAGCCTTCGCCGAAGGCCGGCTCGAAGGGCTCGACCCCGACTGCCTGGCGCACGCGGCGATCTTCTCCGGCTTCGAGGAGCTCGTCTCCACCTACGGCGAGGACGCGGCGGCGGACTACGCCCAGAGCCTCGTCGACCGCATCCGCTCCGGAGGGTTCTCGACGGCTCCGCGGCATTGAGGAGGCGGCTCAGCCGGTCCTCTCACCCCGCCAAAGCCTTCGCCACCGCGTCCCGCACGTCCTGCAGCGAGAACGGCTTCGTCAGGACGTCGGTGACGATGGCGTCGAGGTTGCGGGCGCGCTCGCGCTGCTCGGCGTAGCCCGTCATCAGGAGGATCGTCAGGTCCGGGCGCTCGCGCTTGGCCGAGAGGGCGAGCGCGATGCCGTCCATGATCGGCATGCGGATGTCGGTGACGAGGAGGTCGTAGGCGGCGCCCTCGGCCACGAGCATCTCGAGCGCGTCCGCGCCGTTCTCGGCCGTCTCGACGGAATGGCCGTCGAGCTCGAGGCCGCGCTTGAGGAAGCCGCGCACCGGCTCCTCGTCGTCGACGAGCAGGATCATCGCCATGGCAGGCCTCGTGTGTTCTTCTCTCGGTGTCGCGTCACGCCCGGGCCGTCATTTGGGCTCGAACAGGTCGGGCGCGCTCGAGGCGGTGTCGATCACGCCCACGAAGGGAAGCTGGCGATAGGAGTGCGCGATGTCCATCCCGTAGCCGACGACGAACATGTCGGGGCAGCGGAAGCCGACGAAGTCGGCGTCGATGTGCACGGCGCGCTTGCCCGGCTTCTCGAGCAGCACCGTGGAGAGCACCCGGCGCGCGCCGCGGGCGGCGAGCAGGTCCTTGGCGAAGACGAGGGTGCGGCCGGATTCGAGGATGTCGTCGATGAGCAGCACGTCGCGCCCCTCGATGGCGCTCTCGACGTCCCGCAGGATCGTCACCTGGCCCGACGACACCGTCGCCGCGCGATAGCTCGACAGGTGCATGAACTCCACCTGCGGCTGGAGCCCGACGCGATGCAGCGCGCGGATCAGGTCCGCGGCGAACATGAAGCTTCCCTTGAGGACGGCGACGACCAGGAGGTCCTTCGGCGCGGCGGCGACGATCTCGGCGGCGAGCTCCTCGCAGCGCTTGGCGATCGTCTCCTCGTCGAACAGCACGCGCACGCGTGTCTCGGGCATGATGGGACCTTCTCGTCAGGGGCTCGTCCCGGCGACGGTGGCCTGGGAAACGGGCGCGAATCTGACCAATACTTGCCGCGCTTCGGCCGGCGGCGCAACGAGGCGCGCGCGGAAGGGCGCGCTTTCCCCCGGCGCGAGATCGCCGCGGGGCGGCTCGACGGTCCAGGAATAGAGCGCCGTGTGCGTCGCGTCGCGCAGCGAGAAGGCGAGCGGCGCCACCGGGCGCGCCTCTCCCGTCACGTTGACGAGGACGCCCTGCACCTCGAGCACGCGCTGCCCGCCCTCCTCGAAGCGGGTGGAGACCACCTCGGCGATGGCGACGCCGGCGAGGTTCACCTCGAGCCCCACCATGCGGAAGAGCCCCGCCGTGGACGGCACGGCGCGCACGACGCTCTCGCGGGCGACGAGCACGCCGGCGAGCGCGAGGACGACGACGGCCGCAGCGATCGGCGCCGGGCGCAGGCGCGCGCGCAGGCCCGCGAGGACGGAGGCGCCTTTCGCCCCGATCTTCCCGCGCGCCGCCGCGACGGATGGCCGCGAGCGGCGCGATTGCGCGTCGACCACGAGATCGGGCCCGTCGGGATCCTCGTCGTCTTTCCCGCCTTCCATCGCCTCCGCCATGGCGAAGGCGGCGTCGATGTCGTTCTGGCCGAGCCCCGCGGCGGCGTCCGCCGCATCGTCCTCGATCTCGGGCGCGTCGTAGATCAGCTCGTCCGTCTCCGGCTCGGCTTCGGCGAAGAACGTCGTGCGGCACGACGCGCAGCGCACCGTTCGGCCGTTCGGCCTCAAATGCGCCGGGTCGATGACGTATTCGCTTGCACAGGACGGACAGGTGATCAGCATGGCGAATCAGGTCGGGCGCGCCCCGCTCGGTGCGGGTGCGGCCCTCCCATTGGCGAGCGTTTCGGTTAAGGGCGCGTGAAGGACGAATTCGACGATCTCGACGACGATGCTCCGCCGCCGCTCCTCGACACGGATGCGGAGGACATTCCCGTCGTGCATTTCGAGAACGTGGGCGTGCGCTACGGGCTCGGCCCAGAGATCCTGCGCGACCTCACCTTTTCCATCGGCCCGCGCTCGTTCCAGTTCCTCACCGGGCCTTCGGGCGCGGGCAAGACGACGCTCCTGCGCCTCATGCTGATGTCGATCGCGCCGACGCGCGGGCTCGTCACCATCTTCGGCGAGGAGGTGAGCCGCATCGACAAGGAGGGGCTCACGGGGCTGCGGCGACGCATGGGCGTCGTCTTCCAGGACTTCCGCCTCCTCGACCACCTCACCCTCTACGAGAACGTGGCGCTGCCGCTGCGCGTGCAGGGGCGCGAGGACGCGAGCTATCGCGCCGAGGTGACCGAGCTCCTCGACTGGGTGGGGCTCGGGCGTCGCATGCACGTGATGCCGCCGGTCCTCTCGGGTGGCGAGAAGCAGCGCGCGGCGATCGCGCGGGCGCTGATCACCCAGCCCGAGCTGCTGCTGGCCGACGAGCCCACCGGCAACGTCGATCCCGGCCTCGCCCGGCGGCTGCTGCGGCTGTTCATCGAGCTCAACCGGCTGGGCACCTCGGTCGTCATCGCCACCCACGACCTCACCCTGATGGATCTCGTCGACGCGCGCCGGCTGGTGCTCGGCGACGGCCATCTCCTCATCGACGAGTAGGACGACGCATGCGCCGCACGCACACGCCCGACCCGTTCGAGGAGGACGCCCTCGACCCGCTCGACGCCTCCGATCCCCGCCAGACGCCCCTCGACATCGGCCACGGCGCGCCGCAGGCCCGGGTGATCGAGCCCTCCTCGGTCGCGACGCCGGCGCTGACGCGCGACGCGCCCCTCGTGCCGGTCGATTCCGCCGCGAGCCGCGCGCTGATGGCGGTGATCGCCATTCTCACCTTCCTCGCGGCGCTGTGCGCGGGGGCCGCCGAGATCGTCGCGGCCAATTCCTCGGCCTGGCGCGCGAGCGTCGCGCGCGAGGCGACGATCCAGATCCGCCCGCGCGCGCAGATCGACATCGAGGCGCTGGTCGCCCAGGCGGCCGCGCTGGCGCGCGAGACGCCGGGCGTCGCGGCGGCGGAGCCCTACAGCGCCGAGGAATCGGCGCAGCTGCTCGAGCCCTGGCTCGGCGCCGGCCTCGATCTGGGGGAATTGCCGGTGCCGCGCCTCGTCGTGGTTCGCCTCGAGCCCGGTGCCGACCCGGACTTCACCGCCTTGCGCGCCGCGCTCGCCGACATACCCGGCGCGAGCCTCGACGATCACGGACAATGGATCGCGCGGCTCTCCGCCATGGCGAACACGGTCGTCGCCGTCGGCGTCGCGCTCGTCGTGCTCGTCCTCGTCGCCGCGGGTCTCGCGGTCGCCTTCGCCACCCGCGGCGCCATGGCCGGCAATCGCGAGATCGTCGAGGTGCTGCACTATGTCGGCGCCGACGACGGCTTCATCGCCCGCGAGTTCCAGAACCGCTTCCTGCGCATGGGGCTCAAGGGCGCCGCGATCGGCGGCGGGCTGGCGGTTCTCCTGTTCGCGCTGTTCGGCCGGCTCTCCGCCTCCTGGCGGGCCTCGCCCGCGGGCGATCAGATCGAGGCGCTGTTCGGCGGCTTCGAGGTCGGCTGGCGGGGGGCGGCCGTCATCGTCGTCATCGCGCTCGCGGTCTCGGGTGTCACCGCGATCGTCTCGGGTTTGTCGGTGAAGCGCATGCTCGCGGGCGCGTCGCAATGATTGCGTCGGCCATGAGCGCGCCGGCAATGAGCGCGCCGGCACGGCTTCGCGCGAAAGCCGCAGGGTGGTCACCGGGCTGCCGCAATCGAGGCTATCCTCGTGCGGTGACATGGCTCGACACACGCGCATGGCTGCCGCGGGCCCGGCGTCCGCTGAAATCCTCGACGGGGGGGAGACGGCTCTGATGAAGCCTCGCCCGCGTCGTTCGCTCGCGCGCCGGCTCGCCGGGACGCTCGTCGGTGGCGCGTTCCTGGGCGCCCTCGTCGTCGGCCTCGGCTTTCTCGTCTTCGCCGCGACGCTCGAGCGCCACATGGTGGAGCCCGAGCGCGCCGACGCCATCGTGGCGCTCACCGGCGGCTCCCAGCGCGTCACCGACGCTCTCGACCTCCTCGCCCGCGGCAAGGGCGGGCGGCTGCTCATCTCGGGCGTGCACGAGACCACGACGGTGGAGGAGATCGCTCGCCTCAATCCCGGCCGCGAGGACCTCCTGGGCTGCTGCGTCGATCTCGACCACCGCGCCCGAAACACGATCGGCAACGCGATAGAGACCCGCCGCTGGGCCGAGGAGCGGGGCTTTTCCTCGCTGATCGTGGTCACCTCGAACTACCACATGCCGCGCACGCTGCTCGAGCTCGAGAACGCGCTGCCGGACCTCGTCCTCGTTCCCTACGCCGTCGCGCCCGCCGGCCTCGACACCGACGAATGGTGGCGCGATCCCAATGCGGCGCGGCTGCTCGGCATCGAGTACCTCAAGTTCATCGCCGTGTGGCTGCGCACCGCCGTGGAGGGCGACCCCGAGCGCTCGCCCGCCGCCCACATGATGAGCGGCTTCCAGCGCCCGAGCGCACCGGCGATCGCCGCGGCGATTTGATTCGCCGGCGCGAGGGGCTAGAAGAGCGGCGCACCCGCACCCGCTCGAAAGCTCCCGATGCTCGTCCTGCGCTCGCTCGCCTTCAACACGCTCTACTACGTGAACCTGATCGTCTGGATGATCGTGATCCTGCCGACGCTCGCCATGCCGCGCGGCGCCTTCCGGGAGGTGGCGCGGGTCTGGGCGCATTCCTCCCTGTGGCTGCTGCGGGTCGTCGCGGGCACGAAGGTCGAGTGGCGCGGGCTCGAGAACATCCCGCCGGGAGCCATGCTCGTCGCGTCGAAGCACCAGTCCCTGTGGGAGACCTTCGCGCTCCTCGTCATCCTCGACGACCCTGCGTTCGTCCTCAAACGCGAGCTGATGTGGATCCCGTTCTTCGGCTGGTACGCCTGGAAGGCGCGCTCGGTGCCGATCAACCGCAAGGGCCGCTCCGCCGCGCTCGCCGATCTCGCCGTCGCCGCGGAGCGCACGCTCGCCGACGGGCGCCAGATCATCCTCTTTCCCGAGGGCACGCGACGCCCGCCCGGCGCGGAGCCGGCCTACAAGTGGGGGATCGTGCACCTCTACGACCGGCTCGGCGCGCCGGTGCTGCCCATCGCGCTCAATTCAGGCCTCTACTGGCCGCGCCGCAAGTTCCTGCGCCGCCCGGGCACGATCGTCGTCGAGGTCATGCCGCCGATCCTGCCGGGCAAGCCGAAGGAGGTCTTCTTCGCCGAGCTGCAGGCGACGATCGAGGCGGCCTCGAACCGCCTCCTCGCCGAAGGCCGCGCCGAGCTCGCTCAAGAGGGCTCGCCCGGGACGGTCGACGAGCGGCCGCGGACCTGACGCTCCGCGTCACCTCGGGTGGGGCGATGCTCGCGATACATTCATGCATTGAATGATGAGCTAGCTATAAATTATTGTCATATTAACGTTGCCGATGGACGCTAGAGGTGAGGCCGTCCGCCAGACAGGAGGCCTCGCCCGTGAAGACGCTCCCGCTCACCCGCCGCTCGCTCCTCGCCGGTCTCGCCGCCGGCGTCGCCGCACCCGCGATCCTGCGCGCCGAGGCCGTGCGCGCGAGCGACGCGCGCATCGTGATCTCCTCGAACTTCGGGCCGGAGACCGCCTTCCAGGCCGTGGTCGACGCCTTCAACGCGAAGGAGCTCGGCGTCGAGGCCGTGAACCAGTTCGACGGGAACTACGAGGAGGCCACCGCCAAGACGCTGGCCGCGATCTCCGCCGGCCGCCCTCCGGCGCTGATGACCACCGGCTGGAAGTTCGGCTACTACGCCAAGCGCACGCTCGGCGCCCGGGACCTGCGCGAGATCGACGCCGACGCCGCCGAGGCGCTGATCGCCAACTTCGTTCCCTCGGTCCATCCCCTCGTCACCGTCGACGACGCGCTCGTCGGCGTGCCGTGGGCGATGTCGACGCCGATCACCTTCATCAACATGGAGCATTGGCGCGCGGCCGGGCTCGAGGAGACGATCCCCGAGACCATCGACACCGACTGGCTCTACGAGCGCGCCCGCGCCCTCGACGCGGCGCTCGGCGGCGGCGCGCATCCGACCTTCCGCTCGGCGCTCTCGCTGTCGAACAACGAGTGGACGAGCCAGTCCTACGTCCAGAACGCCGGCGGCGCCGTCATCGACGAGACCGGCACGGTGGGTCTCGACCGTCCGGAATCCATCGCCGGCATGGAGCTGTTCTGCGCGCCCGCGCACGAGGGCCTGTGGATCCCCGTCGGCAGCCGCGAGCAGGACGCCGCCTTCGTCTCCGGCGCGCTCTCCATCGTCACGACGAGCTCGACGCGCGTGATCGCGTACCCGCAATCGGCGCCGTTCGAGGTGGCGACGACGCGCTTTCCCGGCGTGCCGGGTCGCGAGCGCCGCATGAACAGCGGCGGCAACTTCCTCGGCGTCTACGCGCAGGATGCGGAGCAGGCGCAGGCGGCGATGCGCTTCCTCGAGTTCTGCGCCTCGCGCGAGGGCCAGGAGCTCTGGTCGGGCGTGGGCTACCTCAATTCCTCGATCCACGAGATCCCGCCGGTCACGCCGCTGATCGCGGCGGCGCAGGCGCAGCTCGCCGACGGGCTCACCGCCGAGACGATCTGGCCCGGCACCCGCGGCTTCGAGGCGCAGAACGCCTGGCGCAACTGGGTCTCGCGCATGCTCGAGCGCGTCGACCCGATCCCGGAGGCGATGGCGCGGGCGCAGGACGAGATCACCGCGCTCGTCTCCGCCTGATGCGCGGCGCCCACGGCGGAAGCCTGCAGACGGCGGGGCTCGTCGCCCCCGCATTCTTCGCCGTCGCCGTCTTCCTCTACCTGCCGATCGCGGCCTCGGGCCTCCTCGCGGTGCTCGACTATCACCCCGCGACGCGCGCGTTCTCCTATGCGGGGCTCGCCAACATCGAGGCCGTCTGGCGCGATCCCGCCTTCCGGGTCGCCGCCTGGAACACGCTCGTCTATTGCCTCGTGCTGGTCCCGGCGCAGGTCGTCGTCCCGCTCCTCCTCGCGCTCGGCCTGCGCGAGATCGCGGGCTCGCGGCTCGCACCCGTCTATTACGCATGCCTGTTCGCGCCGACGCTGGTGAGCTTCTCCGTCGCCGGCGCGGTCTGGCTGCCGCTTCTCAACCCGATCAACGGCGTCCTCAACGAGATGCTGATCGCCATCGGCCTGCCTCCGTCGCGCTGGCACACGGATGCGCGCGCGGCGCTCTGGGTGGTCTGCGTCGTCACCTTCTGGAAGACCTTCGGGCTCAACCTCGTGCTCTGGTACGCGGCCCTGATGACGATCCCCAGGGAGCAGATCGAGGCGGCGCGCATCGACGGCGCGGGCTTCTTCCGGCGGGTGCGCGACATCGACATCCCGCTCGCCTCCCCCACCGCCTTCTTCATCCTGGTGACCACCGTCTTCACCACGCTCGACGACATCGTCGGCATCATCGACGTGCTCACCGGCGGCGGGCCCTTCGAGCGCACGACGAACCTGCCCTATCTCCTCTGGCAGAAGGGGCTCGTCTTCTTCCAGTTCGGGCAGGCGAGCGTCGTCGCGCTCGTCACGATCGCCATCGTGGCGCTGCTCACCTTCGTGCAGTTCCGCTTCGTCGAGCGGCGGGTGACCTATGCGTGAGGTCGCCGCCGCCGAACGCCGCCGGCGCACGGCGCGCCTCCTCGTCCACGGCGCGCTCGCCATCGCCTCGGCGGCGACGCTGTTCCCGCTCGTCTGGATGCTCGCCGCAGCCTTCACGCCCAACGACCTGATCCTCGCGCGCCCCTTCCGGCTCTGGCCGGAGCAGGCGACGCTCGCGAACTTCGCCGCCGCGAGCGAGGCCTACCCGATCTGGCGCTGGCTGTGGAACTCGCTGCTCGCGGCGGCGGCGGTCACCGCCGGCAAGCTCGCGCTGTCGCTTCCCGCGGCCTACGCCTTCGCCCGGGGGCGCCACCGCTGGCGCGACGCCGCCTTCGGCTTCGTGATCGTGACCATGGCGTTCCCGACGGTGATGGTGATCGTACCGACCTATCTCGCCGTCGTGCGGCTCGGCCTCGTCGACACGCTGCCGGCGCTGATCGTGCCCTCGATCCCCTATATCGGCTTCTACGTCTTCTTCTTCCGGCAGGCGATGAAGGCGCTGCCGCCCGAGATGTTCGAGGCGGCGAGCCTCGACGGGGCGGGCTTCCTGCGCCAGTTCGTCGACATAGCCCTTCCCAACGTCGCGCACGTCGTGCCCGCGCTCGCGGCCTTCGCCTTCCTCGGTGCTTGGAACATCTTCCTGTGGGGCCAGCTCACGCTCGCGAGCGTCGAGAACAAGACGCTGGCGGTGGGCGTGGCGCTGTTCTCCGACATCGAAGGCGCACAATCGAGCTGGGGGCCCTTGATGGCGGTGAACAGCCTCGCCATCCTGCCCGTCCTCGTCGTCTTCCTCGTCGCACGGCGCTCCATCGAGCGGGCTTTCGCGAACAGGTGAGCATGCGCATCCTCGTCGTCGGCAACGCCAATTGCGATCGGGTCCTCGTCCTGCGCGAGGCGCTTCGCCCGGGAGGCCGGCATCCGCTCGCCTCGGTGACGGAGCGGACCGGAGGCGCGGGGTATCATGCGGGAGCCGCGATCGCGCGGCTCGGCGGGGAGGCGGTGCTCTCGGCGCGCATCGCGCCCGACGCGCGCGGCGACCAGCTCCTCGCCGACGTCCGCGCGCGGGAGATCCGCACGGAGACGATCGTGCGCGATCATCCCCGCACGACGCCCCTCGAGATCCTCGTCGAGCCGGACGGGCGACGCACGATCCTGTTCGAGCCCGGCGCCGGCGCCGCCGCGACCTGGCCGGACGCGAGCACGGCGCCCTTCGACGGCCTCTACGTCAACACGCACGCGCCGATGCCGACGCACGCGCCCGCGCTCGTACGCCCCGGCGGGCCGATCCTCGCGCAGCTGCCCCTCGTCCATGGCGGGCGCGAAGCCGAGGCGACGCATCCCGCGCCTCTCGTGATCGCCTCGGCGGACGAGCGCCCCGACGTCGCGCCGGATGAAGTGTGGCGCGCCGCGGCGAGGGCGACGGGCGGGCGCGTCGAGCGCCTCGTCCTCACCGACGGCCCGCGCCCGATCCGCGTCCTCGACGCCCACGGCGTCGCGGCGGAGGTGCCGGTGCGGCCCATCTCGGGGCTCGACACGACGGGAGCGGGCGATTTCTTCGCGGGCGCGCTGGTGCTGGCGCTGGCCCGCGGGCGCGCCGTCGCGGACGCCTGCGCCGAGGCCTCCGCGGGCACGGCGCTCCTGCTCGAGGCGCGCACGTCGTGGTGAGTTTCGGGCCGCCCGCGTCGGCCCGCCCGCGTCAGGCGGCCTTGGCGAGGCTCTCGAAGAGGCCGAGCCCGTCCGTGCCGCCGACGAGGCCGTCCACGAGGTTCTCGGGATGGGGCATCATGCCGAGCACGCGCAGGTTCTGCGAGTAGATCCCGGCGATGGCGTTGATCGAGCCGTTGACGTTGGCGTCCTTCGTCAACGAGCCGTCCGCATCGCAATAGCGGAAGGCGACGCGCCCCTCGTCCTCGAGCCGCGCGAGCGTATCCGGATCGGCGAAGTAATTGCCCTCGCCGTGGGCGATGCACACGTCGATCGCCTGGCCCTTCGCGTAGGCGGAGGCGAAGGCGGTGTCCGTGCGCTCGACCCGCAGATGCTGGCGATGGCAGAGGAAGCGCAGGTTGGCGTTGCGCATGAGCACGCCGGGCAGGAGCCCCGATTCGCACAGGATCTGGAAGCCGTTGCACACGCCGAGCACGAGGCCGCCGCGCTCCGCGTGCCGGCGCACAGCCTCCATCGCGGGCGCGCGCCCGGCGATGGCGCCGCAGCGCAGGTAGTCGCCGTAGGAGAAGCCGCCGGGCAGTACCGCGAGGTCCACGCCCGCGGGAAGCTCCGGCTCCGCGTGCCAGACGCGCACGGTCTGCGCACCCGCGCGCACGAGCGCCCGCTCGATGTCCGCGTCGCGGTTGGAGCCGGGGAAGACGACGATCGCGGCGCGCATCAGACGAGCTCGACCCGGTAGTTCTCGATGACGGTGTTGGCGAGGAGCCGCTCGCAGGCGCGCTCCAGCGCGGCCTTGGCGGAGGCCTCGTCGCCGGCGTCGAGCTCGATGTCGAACACCTTGCCCTGCCGCACGGAGGCGACGCCCTCGATCCCGAGCGAGCCGAGCGCCCCCTCGATGGCCTTGCCCTGCGGATCGAGCACGCCGGTCTTCAGGGTGACGGTGACGCGGGCCTTCATCATTGCGCGGGTCCTGATCCTGCGGTCTGTCGAGGACGGCTTAGAGCGCGCCGGCTCGCAGGGCAAGGGCGAGGTCGTGCTCGTCGGCAAATGATGGTCGCAGCCTTTCGCGAGAGGCGGTATCCTCGGGGCGCTGGGGGAGCGGTGTAGTTCGTCGGGCAGGAGCGGCACATGGCACGGCGCGCCTTCGAGAAGATCGCGGAGGGCTTGCGCGAAGCGATCGACATCGCTCGGGGGGAGACCCCTCCCGAGAGGCTGCATGCGATCGCCAAAGCTCCGGATGACGGAGCGCGCGGCCGAAAACCTGGGCGCAAGAAGACCCGGAGCACGTGAAACGCCTCCTCCGAGAGGCCGCCTGACGGCCCTGCGCTGGGGGATCAGCCACCCTCTAGAACGCCTCCTCGGCCACCTGACGCAGGGCGGCCTCGACGGCGGCGGCGTCGTCGCCGACGACGAGGGCGAGGCGTACCTCGCGGCCCTCCTCGCGGGCGAGCGTCGCGCCGTGGGCGACGCGGCCCGTCGCGGCGGCGCCGATGGTCACGGCGAAGCCGCGCAGGCCGCCGACGGCGAGCGGGCGCGTCTCGATGCGCGTCTCGATCCCACGGCGCTCCTCGTTCTCGTCCGTACGATCGCGCTCGGCGATGAAGCGGGCGAGGCGCTGGGGATCGGCGAGGACGGCGCGCACCTCCGCCGCGGCCTCGCCCCGCAGGCGCAGGACGGAGACCATCAGCCGCTCCGGGCACTCGTCCGTCAGGCAGGCGGCGACGCCTTCGGGCTCGCCGCGCTCGACCGCCGCCCAGTTCTGCACCGGCAGCACGAGCCAGCCGCCCTCGTCGGGAAGGCCCGCGACGAGGCGCGGGCCCGCGATGCATCCCGCGAGGGCGAGAAGGGCGAGGCCCGCTGCGAGAGGGGTGAGTCGGAAACGCGGCATGGTGCCCGGGACGAAAGCACGCTCGCGCACCGACCGCCAGAGCGGGCGGGCGCTTTTCCCGTCGCGCGGGGCGCGCGCGTCACACGGTCGCGCGAGGCGATGGCTCGAGCGCCGGCACAGCGAGACCACGAGGGTGAGACCCGGCGGGCCTCTCGCGCGTTATGGGAAGAGCCGCGGGCGCGCGGTGCCGGAAGAACTCCCATGGACGACGCCAGCGTGATCTCCTCCGTCCCTCCCGTCGGGTCGTCCTGGCCCGCCGTCGGCCTCGCCGACGCGCTCGGCCGCGTCCTCGCCGATCCCGGCGCGCCGGCGCACGACCTGCGGCTCCTGCGCGACGGCGGCGAGAACTACCCCGCCTGGCTCGCGGCGATACGCGGCGCGCGGGAGCGGATCGACTTCGAGAATTTCATCGTCGCCGACGACGAGACCGGCCGCGTCTTCGCCGAGGCGCTGATGGAGCGCGCCCGCGCCGGCGTGCGCGTGCGCTTCCTCTACGATTGGCTCGGCTCGGCGGCGCGCAGCTCGCGCGGCTACCGGCGAGCGCTGCGCGAGGCGGGCGTGGCGGTGCGCGTCTACGGGCCGCTGCGGCCCTCGCGGCCGCACTGGTTCGTGCGCGATCATCGCAAGCTCCTCACCGTCGACGGCACGCGCGGCTTCGTCTCGGGCCTGTGCGTCTCCGACCACTGGACCGGCCGCGACGGGGTCGCGCCCTGGCGCGACACCGGCATCGCGCTCGCCGGTCCCGCGGTCGCGGGGCTCGACGCCGCCTTCGCGGAGACCTGGGCGGAGGCCGAGGGCGACGACGACCCGCCGCTCCCCGAGAATGCGGCCACGCCCGCGCATGGGGGAGAGGTCCACGTCGGCGACTTCTCGCCGTTCGCGCCACCGGATGCGGTGCCGGTCCGCATCGCCCACGGCCGCCCGGGAGACCGGCGGCTCTATCGGCTCGATCTCCTCGCCCTCGCCACGGCACGCTCGCGCGCCTTCCTCACGGACAGCTATTTCCTCCCCACCCGCGCCTATCGCGAGGCGCTCCTCGACGCCGCGCGCTGCGGCGTCGACGTGCGCCTGCTCGTGCCCGGCGCCAACGACGTGCCGACGCTGCCCGCCTTCGTGCGCACCGCCTATCGCGAGCTCATCGAGGGGGGCGTGCGCGTCTACGAGTGGACCGGGCCCATGCTCCACGCCAAGACGGCCGTGTTCGACGGCCGGCTCTCGCGGGTGGGCTCGACCAACCTCAACCCGGCGAGCTGGTTCGGGAACTACGAGCTCGACGTCGTCGTCGACGATCCCGGCTTCGGCGCCGCCATGGAGGCGATGTTCGCGCAGGATCTCGCGGGCGCCACCGAGATCGTGCTCGCCGACAAGCGCGGCGCGCCGGCCCTGCCGCGGCCCGTCTCCCTCGATGCGCGCTCGGGCAGCCTCGCGCGCCGCTTCGCGCAAGGGCGCTGGCGGGAGAGCGCGGCCTCCATCGGGCGCGTCGTCGTCTCGGCGATCGCCCAACGAAAGCCGCTCTCGCGGCTCGAGGCGGCGTCGGCCGCGACGCTCGCCGCCATGGCGGCGGTGGCGGCGGTCGCCGTGGCGCTGTGGCCCGGCATCCTCGGCTTCACCGTCTCCGTCACGCTCGGCTGGATCGCGCTCGCGCTCTTCATCCGCCTCGTGCGCGGACGCAGGCGCGTGCGCCTCGCCGAGCAGCGCCTCGCCGCGCAGACGCGCCGCCTGCTCGATCGCCTGCGCCGACCGGACTGAGGGAGGAACGGCCCCGAAGCGCGTGCCGTTCGGCCGCGCGTCCGACGGTCGCGCGGCCACGCTAGGAACCGACGCCTCCCCAGCGTCGTTCGGCAGACACGCGGATGCGGCCCCCGACGCGTCGCGTTCGTCCTCGCGCGCCCCATCCCGGGCGTGCGCCGTCGAGCACGTGAGGGGAACCCCATGGAATTCGACGCCTTCATCCTGTCGCGGATCCAGTTCGCGTTCACGGTGGCGTTCCACATCATCTTCCCGGCCTTCACCATCGGCCTCGCGAGCTGGCTCGCGGCGCTGGAATTCCGGTGGCTGCGCACGGGCAACCCGGTCTTCAAGAACCTCTACAAGTTCTGGGTGAAGGTCTTCGCCGTCTCCTTCGGGCTCGGCGTCGTCTCCGGCATCGTGATGTCCTACCAGTTCGGCACGAACTGGTCGGGCTTCTCGGACTTCACCGGCAACGTGCTCGGGCCCGTCATCGCCTACGAGGTGATCACCGCTTTCTTCCTCGAGGCGGCCTTCCTCGGCATCATGCTGTTCGGCTGGAACAAGGTCGGCGACAAGCTGCACTTCTTCGCCACCTGCATGGTGGCGCTGGGCACGCTGATGTCGGCGTTCTGGATTCTGTCCGCCAATTCCTGGATGCAGACGCCAGCGGGCTTCGCGATCGAGAACGGCGTCGCCGTCCCGGTCGATTGGTTCGCGATCGTCTTCAACCCGTCCTTCCCCAACCGCTTCGCCCACATGGTCATGGCCTGCTACCTGACCACCGCCTTCGCGGTGGCGGGGATGTCCGCCTACATGCTGCTGCGCGGGCGTAGGCAGGGGCTCGCCATGGGTCAGACGCTCCGGATGGAGGGCGCGCGCCGCTCGCTGTCGATGGCGACCGCCTTCGCCGCGATCTTCGCCCCCGTGCAGATCTTCCTGGGCGATCTCCATGGCCTCAACGTGCTGGCCTACCAGCCCACCAAGCTCGCCGCGATGGAGGGCAATTGGGAGACGCAGGCCGGCGCGCCGCTGCTCTTGTTCGCCATTCCCGACGAGGAAGCGGAGGAGAACAGCTTCGAGATCGGCATCCCCAAGCTCGGCTCGCTGATCCTCACCCACGAGTGGGACGGCGTCGTGCCGGGGCTGAAGGAGGTGCCGCCGGAGATGCGCCCGCCGGTCTGGCCTGTCTTCTACTCCTTCCGCGTCATGGTGGCGATCGGCATGCTGATGCTGTTCGTCGGCATCTGGTCGGTGTACCTGCGCCTCAAGGGCCGCCTCGCGGAAAGCCCCGCCTTCCTGTGGACGTGCGTCGCCATGCTGCCGTCGGGCTTCATCGCCGTGCTGACGGGGTGGTTCACCGCCGAGATCGGCCGCCAGCCCTACGTGGTCTACGGGCTCCTGCGCACGATCGACGCGGTCTCGCCCGTCACCACCGGCGCGGTGGCGAGCTCGCTCGTGGCTTTCTTCGTCGTCTACGCGATCGTCTTCACGGCGGGCACCTACTACCTCTTCAAGCTCCTGCGCCGCGGGCCGGACGAGCACGAGGTCATGCCCGGCCAGACCGCGGCCGAGCGCCCCAAGCGGCCCTTCTCCGCCGCCGAGGAGCGCCTGCCCGATCGCGAGGGCGACCGCGCCCGCACCCCCGCCGAATAGAGGAGAGGCAGACATGTACGGATATGCCGACGGCCTCAACGGCCTCGCGCTCTGGCTGCCGCTGATCTGGGCGGGGCTGATCGCGCTCGCCGTGATCATGTATGTCATCATGGACGGCTTCGATCTCGGCGTGGGCATCCTCTTCCGCCCCGCCCAGCGCGAGAATTGGCGCGACCGGATGATGATCTCGGTGGCGCCGATCTGGGATGGGAACGAGACCTGGCTCATCCTCGGCGGCGGCGGGCTCTTCGCCGTCTTCCACCTCGCCTACGCGCTCCTCATGCCGGCGCTCTACATCCCCATCATCGTGATGCTGCTGGCGCTGATCTTCCGCGGCGTGGCTTTCGAGTTCCGCTTCAAGGCGGACGCCTCGAAGTTCCTGTGGGACAATTCCTTCCACTACGGCTCGATCGTCGCGACCTTCGCCCAGGGCGTCGTGCTCGGCACCTTCGTGCAGGGCTTCGAGGTGACGGGGCGCGAGTTCGCCGGCGGCACGTTCGACTGGGCGACGCCCTTCGCCATGATGACGGGCGTGGGCCTCGTCGCCGGCTACGGGCTTCTGGGCGCGACGTGGATCGTGATGAAGACGACGGGCGACCTCGAGCTCTGGGCCCGGCGCAAGGCCAAGCGCTACCTTCTCGGTACCATCCTCGCCATGACGATCGTGTCCGTGTGGGTGCCCTTCCTCGGCGTCGAGATCGAGGCGCGTTGGTTCGCCATGCCCAACATCCTCTACCTCGCGCCGATCCCGCTTCTGACGGCGCTCGTCGCCTTCATGATCTGGCGCACGCTCGAGAACGGGCGGCACTACCCGCCCTTCTTCCTGACGATCGCGCTCTTCCTGCTCGGCTTCCTGGGGCTGGGCGTGAGCCTCTTCCCCTACATCGTGCCGCCCTCGATCACGATCTGGCAGGCGGCGAACACGGTCAACAGCCAGCTCTTCGCGCTCGTCGGGTTCTCCATCGTGATCCCGGTGATCCTGGCCTACACGGTCTACGTCTACTGGGTCTTCCGGGGCAAGGTCGCGGAGACGCTCGAAGAGAGCGGATACCATTGATGCGCGCCGAGACGAGACGCCGGATCGCCTGGTTCGTGGGGCTCTACGTCGCCGGCGGCGCGGTCTTCATGGCCGTCGTCTACGGCCTTCGCGCGATCATCGTCGGCGTGTGAGGACGGTGCGTCAGGGCCCGCGCCGTCCGCGATGGCGGTAGACGCGGTACCCCCGCTCGTCGAGCCCGCGATCCTCCAGCACGAGGTCCGCGGGCTCGCGCCCCCGCGCGCCGGGACCGGTGGCGTAGAGGATCTCGGCCGTATCGGGCAGATCGGCGAGGCGCCAGGCGAGGCGCTCCTCCAGCGCGAGCGCGCCGGATCGGGCGATCTCGGCTTCGACGTGGGCGTGGAGCGCCTCGCGCACCAGCGTCGTCGAGGTGAAGACCGTCTCGAGCCGTCCGCCGCAGAAGCGCCCGCCCCCGCCGGCGCGGTAGGTGTTGGTCGCCACCAGCACGACGTCGACCTCGCGCAGAGGGCGCCCGTCGATGGCGATGTCGCGCACCCGCCGCGCGTCCGGGTTCAGGAGATCCCCGTCGCGGTCGAACCGGGAGGGCACGGTCGGGTCGATCGTGTAGGCGAGCCCGCGGATCATGTCGAAATGGTAGGAGGGGAAGAGCGGATCGACGAGGCGTTGCGGGCCCGCGGCGTGCGGGTCGATCGTCGCGAAGAGCCCCGCCGCCCGCTCGAGCCAGGCGACCACCAGCGCCCCGGTGAGCCGCACGGCGCACACGGCGTTCGGATAGGGGTAGAGCGCCGCGAGGTCACGCATGGCCAGCGGCCCGGCGGGAATGTCGACGTAGCCCGCGGGCCCGTTGCGACCGCCCGCGAGGAAGGGCGCGGCGGCCGAGAGCAGCGGCAGCGCCGCGAGGTCGCTCCCGGCGATCGCCCGACGCACGAAAGCTTCCTGCGCCGCGCACAGCAGCGCGAGATCGCGATCCTCGCCGAGCGCCGTGAAATAGGTGTCGATGGGCGCGCGCGTCTCGCCCACCGGCTTTCGGACATGCGCGAGCGTGCGGGCGTGGACGTCCGCCGTGAGGTCGAGGAGCGCCGCCGCCGCGGGCGGCGCGGGCTCGGCGAGCGGCGGAACGGGACGGGCCTCGCAACGCGCGGCGGCGACGCGGATGCCGTCCTCTCCCGTCATCTCCAGATCGAGATCGACGATGCCCAGATGCG
The DNA here is from genome assembly GCF_014645695.1 of Salinarimonas ramus. Classification (GTDB taxonomy): domain Bacteria; phylum Pseudomonadota; class Alphaproteobacteria; order Rhizobiales; family Beijerinckiaceae; genus Salinarimonas; species Salinarimonas ramus. The sequence goes on from NZ_BMMF01000003.1 coordinate 81,535, forward strand.
AGCCGTAGAAGCCCGGCATCACCGCCGGCACGCCGTGCAGCCGGCCGGCATCGGCGTCGACGCCCGGAATGTGGGCGAAGTCGCGCCCGCCCGGGAAGACGCGGTGGAGATGGCCCGCGACGACGACGTCGATGCCGGGGATCTGCGCCACGAACAGGGCCGCGTTCTCCTCGCCACCCACGCGCGGCCCCTCCGCGATGCCCGCGTGGCAGAGCGCGATCACGAGGTCCGCGCCCGCCGTGCGCATCGCGGGCACGGTGCGCGCCAGCGCGTCCACCATGTCCTCGGCGCAAAGCTCGTCGCCGACGAGCGCCTTGTCCCACATCAGCACCTGCGGCGGCACGACGCCGGTGACGCCGACGCGAAGCTTGCGCGCGAGGCCGGGCACGGCGCGCTCCAGGATCGTGAAGGCGGGAAGGAGCGCCGACCCGTCCGCGCGCGCGAGATTGGCGCATACGACCGGGAAGGAGGCGCGCCCGTAGGCCGCCTCGGCGAAGGCGAGGCCGTAGTTGAACTCGTGGTTCCCCAGCCCCGCCGCGTCGCAGCCCAGCGCGTCGAGGCAGGCGATCATCGGGTGGCTCTCGCCGGGGCCGAGCCCGGCGCTCCCCACGAGATCGCCGAGCGCCGCGCCCTGCAGGAGATCGCCGTTGTCCACGAGGAGGACAGCCGCCCCGTCGCGCGCCGCCTCCTCGCGCGCGATCGCGATCGCGGCTGCGGCCGCGACGAGCCCGGTGCGCGGGTTGGGGCGGTCCCGCAGATAGTCCCAGGGCTGGGCGTGGGCGTGGAGATCGGAGGTCGCGACGAGGCGCAGGCGTGGCATGCGGGGGCGCCTCAGCGGAGCTTCAGGTTCGGCGTCGTGCCGAACAGCGCGCTATGGACGGTGAGCGCGTAGCTGTCCGTCATGCCGGCGATGTAGTCGGCGACGCGCCGCGCGATGCGCCCCTCCTCGGCGCCGTCGAGCCCGGCGCGCCATTCCTCCGGCATCGCCGCGGGCTCGGCGGTGAAGCGCGCGAACAGGTCGCGCACGATCCGATCGGCGTCGGCGCGCACCGCCTTCACCTTCGGATGCCGGTACATGTTGGGATAGAGATAGCCCTTGATCGCCCGGTCCGCCGCCGCCATCGCGGGGGAGAAGCCCACCAGCGTGCGCCCGGCGCGGCGAACGTCCTCGGCACTCTGCGGCGCGGCCTCGGCGAGGCGGCCCTCGCTCGTGTTTATCACGTCCTCGACCATGCGCGTGATCACGCGCCGCACCAGCTCGTGGATGCGCCGCGGCGTCTCGAGACCAGGATAGCGCCCGTCCACCTCCGCCAGGAGCTCGGCCAGGAAGGGGATCGCCTTCAGGTCGTCCACCGAGAACAGCCCCGCGCGCAGGCCGTCGTCGATGTCGTGGGCGTCGTAGGCGATGTCGTCGGCGATGGCCGCGGCCTGCGCCTCGCCGGAGGCGTGGGTCGACAGTTCCAGGCCGAACTCGCGGTCGAAATCGAGGATCGCACCCGGCACGCCGTGGGCGGCGTAGCGCTCGCGGGGGCGCCCGGCCTCGTCGACGAGGGGACCGTTGTGCTTCACGAGCCCCTCGAGCGTCTCCCAGGTGAGGTCGAGCCCGTCGTGCTCGGCGTAGCGCCGCTCGAGCCGCGTGACGATGCGCAGCGCCTGCGCATTGTGGTCGAAGCCGCCATGGCCTGCCATCAGGTCGTCGAGCGCGTCCTCGCCGGTGTGCCCGAAGGGCGTGTGGCCGAGATCGTGGGAGAGCGCGAGCGCCTCCGCCAGATCCTCGTCGAGGCCCAGCGAGCGGGCGATGGCACGGGCGATCTGCGCCACCTCGATCGTGTGCGTGAGGCGCGTGCGGAAATGGTCGCCTTCGTGGAAGACGAAGACCTGCGTCTTGTGCTTGAGGCGTCGGAAGGCCGAGGAATGGATGATGCGGTCGCGGTCGCGCTGGAATTCCGAGCGCGTCGGCGACGCGCTCGCCCCGTGCTGGCGCCCGCGGCTCGCGCCGGGATCGCAGGCCCATGGGGCCCGCCACCTGTCGCCGCCCGAGCGCATGACCCCTCCCCGTTGCGGTGCGATCCTCCTCGACTTACATTCCGGGCAATGGCTTTGGCAAGTTCGAGGAACGAGACGAGATGGCCGGCATCGAGCTGACGGAGCGCGCGGCGCGCCGCATCGCCGAAATCATGAAGGACGAGCCCGCAGGCTCGATGCTGCGCATCTCCGTCCAGGGCGGCGGCTGCTCGGGCTTCCAGTACGCCTTCGACGTCGACGCCGCGCGCCAGGACGACGACGTCGTCGTCGAGCGCGACGGGGCGGGCGTGCTCGTGGACGAGATGTCGCTGCAATACATGGAGGGCGCCGTCATCGACTTCGTCGACGACCTGATCGGCCAGTCCTTCAAGATCGAGAACCCCCAGGCCCAGGCGAGCTGCGGCTGCGGCGTGAGCTTCACGATCTGAAGTCTCCTTCCCTATAGGGGAAGCTGGCCCTATAGGGGAAGCTGGCGCCGGCGAAAGCCGGTGACGGATGGCGCACGCGCAACGCGTGTTCGGCGAGCCGAATGCGGCGCTTCGCCGGCAGGCGACGGACCCCACCCCTAGCCGCCTCCGGCGGCGTTCCCCTCCCCTACAGGGAGGGAAGCGGCCCTCACCCCTCGCGCATCGGCCCCGGCTCCTGGCGGACCTCGAGCCCGTAGGCCTTCAGCTCCGCGCCGGCCATCTCCATCTCGCGCTTGACCACCGCCTGGAAGCGCTGGTTGGGGCCGAAGCCGCCGAGCGGGCCGTCCTCCAGCTTCGCGAGCGCGTGCCCGCACTCGTGGATGAGGAGGTCGAGGAGATCGCCCTGCTCGAGGTTGATGTAGACCTTCTCGTCCTGAGCGCCGATCGTCGCCCAGGAATAGCCGCCGCCCCAGCCGACGCGGATCCAGATCGTGTCGTTCTGCGCGAGCGAAGCATCCATCACCCCGCGGAAGGTGGGCGAGATCCGCACGAGGTCCTCGAGGTAGGACATGGTCTCCGCCGCCCGCTCGCCGGAGACGATCACCCGCTCCTCGAAGCCGACGACCACGTCGCGCGCACGCCGCTTGACGAGATGATGATCCAGGTACTCGTGCCGCAGCGCCTGCTGGAAGGCGCGCGCTGCCTCGCGCTCGTCGATATCCTGCCGGTCGCCGGGGCGGACGCCGTCGACGCCGGTGGGGCCCTTCACCTGGGACAGGGGCAGACGCCGAAGGTCCTTCATACGCCTTTCGCTCCATGGGAGATTGCCCGAGCATATAGCACGCGGCGGAGCCGGCGACGACAGGCTCCGGCGCTGCCACGCGGTCGCGCCACTTGATCCCCGCCGCCCGCCGCGCCATCACCGCGCCATGCGCGCCTTCGACACGCCTCTGCCCATCGACGCGGCCCTGCCCGACCTCGACCGAGCGCTCCGCGAGCGGTCGAGCGCCGTCCTCGTGGCGCCGCCCGGCGCGGGCAAGACGACGCGCGTGCCCCTCGCCCTCCTCGACGAGCCCTGGACCGCGGGCGGCAAGCTGATCGTGCTCGAGCCCCGCCGCCTCGCCGCGCGCGCCGCGGCGCAGCGCATGGCCGAGACGCTGGGGGAGCGGGTCGGCGAGACGGTGGGCCTGCGCGTGCGGCTGGGCACCAAGGTCTCGGCCCGCACCCGCATCGAGGTCGTCACCGAGGGCGTCTTCACCCGCATGATCCTCGACGACCCGACACTGGAGGGCGTCGCAGCGGTGCTCTTCGACGAGTTCCACGAGCGCTCGCTGGACGCCGATCTCGGCCTCGCCCTCGCGCGCGACGCCCAAGCGGGGCTACGCGAGGACCTGCGCCTCCTCGTCATGTCGGCGACGCTCGACGGCGCACGGGTGGCGGCGCTCCTCGACGAGGCGCCGGTCGTCTCGTCCGAGGGCCGCGCCTTCGCCGTCGAGACCCGTCACGTCGGCCGCGATCCGCGCCAGCGCATCGAGGAGGCGATCGCGAGCGTCGTCGTGCGCGCGCTCGCGGAAGAAGCCGGCTCGCTCCTCGTCTTCCTGCCCGGCCAGGCCGAGATCCGCCGTACCGCGGCCCTGCTCGCGGAGCGCGTGCGCGATCCCGCGGTGGAGATCGCGCCGCTCTACGGGGCGCTGGAGCGCGCCGAGCAGGATCGCGCGGTCTCGCCCGCTCCCGCCGGGCGGCGCAAGGTCGTGCTGGCCACGGCAATCGCGGGGACCTCGCTCACCATCGAGGGCGTGCGGGTCGTGATCGATTCGGGGCTCTCGCGCGTGCCGGTCTACGAGCCGGCCGTGGGGCTCACCCGGCTCGCGACGGTGCGCGTCTCGCGCGCCTCCGCCGACCAGCGGCGCGGGCGCGCGGGGCGCACCGAGCCCGGCATCTGCTATCGCCTGTGGGAGGAAGCAGGCACCGGAGCGCTCCAGCCCTTCTCGACGCCCGAGATCCTGGCCGCCGACCTCTCCTCCCTCGTCCTCGATTGCGCCGCCTGGGGCGTCACGGACCCCGCCTCGCTCGCCTTCCTCGATCCGCCGCCGGCGCCCGCTCTGGCGGAGGCGCGTGCGCTGCTCTCCGAGATCGGCGCCCTCGACGCGGATGCCCGCCTCACCCCCCTCGGCGCGCGCCTGCGGGCGCTTCCGCTGCCGCCGCGGCTCGCCGCCATGCTGATCCGTGCCGCGGACGCGGGAGAAGCGGCACGTGCGGCGCAGGTCGCCGCGCTCCTCGTCGAGCGCGGGCTCGGCGGGGAGGACGTCGATCTCTCCCATCGCCTCGACCGTTTCGTGCGCGAGCGTGGCGGGCGCGCCGCCGACATGCGCCGCCTCGCCGAGGGCTGGGCCCGCGAGGCGACGAGCGGGGTGGCGCCGCGGGAGGCGCACGGGCTGTCGATCGGCGCGCTCGTCTCCCTGGCCTATCCCGACCGCATCGCGCGCGCCCGCGGACGCCCCGGCGAGGTCGTCCTCGCCAACGGTCGCGGCGCGGCGCTGGAGCCGCATCTCGCGCTCGCCCGCGAGCCGCTCCTCTCGGTGGCCGAGATCGCGGGCGCGGCGGGCAACGCCCGGGTCCTGGCCGCGGCGGCGCTCACGCCCGACGAGATCGAGGCGCTCCATGCCGAGCGCATCGTCTCTCGCGACGAGGTCGCCTTCGATGCGAAGGCGCGGGCCGTGCGCGGGCGCGCCGTGCGGCGGCTGGGCTCCGTCGTCTTGTCCGAGCGGCCGATCTCGCTTTCCGCCGCGCCAGAGACGGCGGAGATCCTCGCCCGCGGCGTCGCGCGGCTCGGCCTCGACGCGCTGCCCTGGTCGAAGGGGGCGGCGCAGCTACGCCGGCGCATGGCCTTCCTGCGCGCCGCGGAGGGCGAGCCCTGGCCCGACGTCTCGGACGCGGCGCTGACGCAGACGATCGCGGATTGGCTCGCGCCCATGCTCGCGGGAAAGACGGCGCTCGCGCAGATCGAGCCGGGAGACCTGATCGAGGGCCTGCGCGCGCTCCTGCCCTGGGATCTCGCCCGGCGCCTCGACGCGGAGGCGCCGACGCATTGGCGCGCGCCCACCGGCTCGTCGGTCGCCGTCGACTGGGACGGCGAGGAGCCCTCGATCGCCATCCGCGTGCAGGAGCTCTACGGGCTCTCGACACACCCCTCCCTCGCCGGCGGACGCCGCCCGCTCGTGCTCGAGCTGCTCTCGCCGGCCCATCGCCCGATCCAGGTGACCCGCGACCTCCCGGGCTTCTGGCGCGGCTCCTGGGCCGAGGTCCGCGCCGAGATGCGCGGACGCTACCCCAAGCACCCCTGGCCCGAGGATCCCGCGAGCGCCGCGCCGACCACGCGCGCCAAGCCGCGCGGCACGTGACCGCCTCGGACGCGACACCTAGCCCGGCGGGGCGACGGCGAGCTCGCGGACGAAGGCGGCGAGCTTGTCGTCGTAGGCGGGCGTGCCCTCCTCGCGATTGCGCAGGTCGACGACGGCGCGCGGCGAGCGGTCGCAGAGGCGCGCCATGTCCTCGCCGGCTTCGCTCTGCCCGCCGCCATGGGTGTAGAGAGTGGCGTAGTCCGCCAGCCGGTCGCGGTTCGCCTTCAGGAAGGCGCGGACCGGCGGCGTCACGTGCCCCGCCCAGATCGGCGTCGCCACGACGACGAGCTCGTAGCGCTCGATCGGCGCCTCCATCGGCTCGATCGCGCAGGGGCGCGCGCGGCGCGCCCCCCAGGCGGCGCGAACGAGCCCGATCGCCCCGCGATAGCGCTCCGGCGCCCGCGGGCGTATCTCCGTCAGGTCCGCTCCGACGAGCGCCGCGAAGCGCTCCGCCGCGCGGCGCGTGTGCCCGGTGCGGGAATGATAGGCGACGAGGATGCCGGCCATGGCCTCACCTCCAGATCCCCCCGGTGCGGAAGTGGGCACGGGTCGGCGGCCCTGCGCAAGTCCTTGCGTCGTCGGTGGGCCTGTCGCACGGGCCCGAGGCATGGCAGGAACGCAAAGCACCTTCCTCTCGCCGGACCCGCCGCCATGACGCCCCGCTTCGCCTTCGAGGATTTTCGCCCCGGCGACACCATGAGCTACGCGCCCGTTCTCCTCGACGAGGCGGCGATCGTGGCCTTCGCGCACGACTGGGATCCGCAGCCCTTCCATCTCGACGCGGCGGCGGCGCGGGAGACCTTCGCGGGGCGGCTCATCGCCTCGGGCTGGCATTCCTGCGCGATCCTGATGCGCATGATCGCCGACGCGTTCATCCTCGACGCGACCTCGCTGGGCGCACCGGGCATCGAGGAGGTGCGCTGGCGCGCGCCCGTCCTGCCGGGCACGCGCATCGGCGGCGCGCACGAGGTGCTCGAGACCCGCGCCTCGCGCTCGAAGCCGCAGATGGGGCTCGTGCGTTTCCGCTTCCGCCTCGTCGACGAGCGCGACGAGACGCTGCTCGAGCAGGTGAACTGGATCCTCTTCGGCCGCCGCGACGCGCCGGCGCCCTCGCCGATGGCACGCCCCACCGGCACGTCGACGCCCGAGCCGCTCGCTCTGGAGGAGGCCGCTCCCGCCCTTCCCTTCGAGGCGCTCGTGCCCGGCACGCGCGAGGTGCTCGGCACGCACTGCTTCTCGGCCGACGAGATCGTCGCCTTCGCCCACGCCTTCGATCCACAGCTCTTCCATGTCGACGCGGAGGCGGCGGCGAAGAGCCGGTTCGGCGGGCTGTGCGCGTCGGGCTGGCATACGAACGCCGCCTTCATGCGCACCCTCGTCGCGCATCGCAGGCGCCAGGAGGACGCCGCCCGCGCGGCCGGGCGCATCCCGGTGCGGCTGGGCGCCTCGCCCGGCTTCCGAAACCTCGCCTGGTCGCGCCCGGTCTATGCCGGGGACACGATCACCTACACCTCCACCATCGTCGACGTGCGCGCCGCGCGCTCACGCCCGGGCTGGGGGCTCGTGCGCCATCGCAACGAGGGCGTGAACCAGGACGGCGAGACCGTGCTCGCCTTCGACGGCGCCGTGTTCTGGGAGGGCGCGGGCGCCTGAGGCCGGCTTCAAGCTTCGCGCCCGGCGAAGCGCGGCGCCGTGTCTGTGGACGCCCGCCCTGCGGGGCGCCCCGCCCCCTCCCCTCGTGGGATCGGCGCTGGTACACCTCATCGTCATGACCGCCGATCCCGCGCTCCGCACGCACGAGCCTCCTCCCGCGCCGGCCCCTCGCAAGCGCGCGCCCGCCGCCGCGACGCCGGCCGCGGAGGAGCGCGTCACGCCGATGATGGCGCAATACGTGGAGATCAAGGCGGCCAACGCCGACAGCCTTCTGTTCTACCGGATGGGGGACTTCTACGAGCTGTTCTTCGAGGACGCGGAAATCGCCTCGCGGGCGCTCGGCATCGTCCTGACCAAGCGCGGCAAGCATCTGGGCCAGGACATCCCCATGTGCGGCGTGCCCATCGAGCGCGCCGACGACTACCTCCAGCGCCTGATCGGGCTCGGCCACCGGGTCGCGGTCTGCGAGCAGATGGAGGACCCTGCGGAAGCGAAAAAGCGCGGCGCCAAGGCCGTCGTGCGCCGGGACGTGGTGCGGCTCGTGACGCCGGGCACCATCACCGAGGAGCGCCTGCTCGAGCCCGCCCGCGCCTCGCTCCTCGTCGCGGTGGCGCGCCGCAAGGTGTCCGACGACGAGCACGCCTACGGCATCGCCGCCGTCGACATCACGACGGGCGTCTTCCAGGTGGTGGAGACCGCCCGCGCCGGGCTCGGCCCGACGCTGGCGCGGCTCGAGCCCCGCGAGATCGTGCTCGCAGACACGCTCCACGACGATCCCGATCTCGCGGGCGTGTGGCGCGAGATCGGCGCGCCGCTCTATCCGCTTCCGCGCGACGGCCTCGACGCCGCCTCCGCCGAGCGGCGCCTCAAGGAGACCTTCGGCGTCGCGACGCTCGACGCCTTCGGCGCGTTCACCCGCGCGGAGATCGCCGCCGCCGGCACCGTCCTCGCCTATGTCGAGCGCACGCAGATCGCCGCGCGCCCGGCGCTGCGCCCGCCGGCGCGGGAGGACGCGAGCGGCTCGCTCGTCATCGACGCGGCGACGCGGGCCAATCTCGAGCTCACCCGTACGCTGTCCGGCGAGCGCGCGGGCTCGCTCCTCGCCGCCATCGACCGCACCCTGACGCCCGGCGGCGGGCGCCTCCTCGCGGAGCGGCTGGCGGGCCCGCTCACCGACATCGCCGCGATCCGCGCGCGCCAGGACGCGGTGGCCCGCCTCGTCGAGGACACGCTCCTGCGCGATCGCCTGCGCGAGCGGCTCGCCTCGACGCCGGACATGTCGCGCGCGCTCGGCCGGCTCGCGCTCGATCGCGGCGGGCCGCGCGACCTCGCCGCCGTGCGCGACGGGCTCGCGGCCGCCAAGGGCATCGCCGCGCTCCTCGGCGAGGCCGGCGATCTCCCCGCGGAGATCGAGGCCGCCTGCCGCGCGCTGCGCGATCTCGACCCGGTGCTCGAGGCGCGCCTCGCGCAGACGTTGGCGGACGAGCTGCCGCTGTCCAAGCGCGACGGCGGCTTCGTCGCGCAAGGCATCGACGCCGCCCTCGACGAGGCGCGGGCGCTCGGCAGCGATTCGCGCCGCTTCATCGCCGGGCTGCAGGCGCGCTACGCCGAGGAGACCGGCTGCCGCACGCTGCGCATCAAGCACAATGCGATGCTCGGCTATTACCTGGAGGTCCCAGCGGCCTTCGGCGAGGAGCTGCTGCGCGGGCCGCTCAAGGGCGACTACATCCACCGCCAGACCATGTCCGACGCCATGCGCTTCACCACGCTGGAGCTCGGCGAGCTCGAGCGGGCGATCGCGTCCGCGTCCGAGCGGGCGGTGGCGATCGAGCTGTCGATCTTCACGGATCTGGCGGCGATGCTCGCCGCCGAGCGCCCCACGATCCTGGCTGCGGGAGACGCGCTCTCGGCCATCGACGTCGCCGCGTCTCTGGCCGATCTCGCGAGCGAGCGCGCCTGGTCGCGCCCCAAGGTCGACGACAGCCTCGCCTTCCTCGTCGAGGACGGACGCCACCCCGTCGTCGAGGCGGCGCTGGCCCGCGAGGGCAAGCCGTTCATCGCCAACGCCTGCGATCTCTCGGGCGAGAATGCGGGCGCGATCGCCGTCATCACCGGCCCCAACATGGGCGGCAAGTCCACCTATCTGCGCCAGAACGCCCTCGTCGTCGTGCTGGCGCAGATGGGCGCCTTCGTCCCCGCCTCGCGCGCCCATGTCGGCGTGTGCGACCGGCTGTTCTCGCGTGTGGGCGCGGCGGACGACCTCGCGCGCGGGCGCTCGACCTTCATGGTGGAGATGGTGGAGACCGCCGCCATCCTGAACCAGGCGACGCGCCGCTCCCTCGTCATCCTCGACGAGATCGGCCGCGGCACAGCCACCTTCGACGGGCTCTCCATCGCCTGGGCCGCGATCGAGCACCTGCACGAGGACAATCGCTGCAGGGCCTTGTTCGCCACCCATTTCCACGAGCTGACGCGGCTCACCGAGCGTTTCGCGCGCATCGACACGCTGACGCTCAAGGTCGCCGAGCACGCGGGCCAGGTGATCTTCCTGCACGAGGTGGTGAAGGGCGCGGCCGATCGCTCCTACGGGCTCCAGGTCGCCAAGCTCGCGGGCCTTCCTTTGAGCGTCGTCGCGCGTGCCGGCGAGATTCTCGCCGAGCTGGAGCGCACGGAGCGCGAGCATCCCCGCGCCGCGCGCCTCGACGACCTCCCCCTCTTCGCCGCGCCCGTTCGCCGCGCACCCGCGCCGGCGCCTCCTCAGCCCGCGCGCGACGCGCTGCGCGAGGTCCTCGGGGCGCTCGATCCCGACGAGATGACGCCGAAGGAGGCGCTGGAGGCGCTCTACGCGCTCAAGGCGGCGGCGAAGGTGGGCGCGTCGTGACGAACGGCCTGCGCCCCGCACGCCCCGACGAGGGCCTCGCCGTGCGCGATCTCGTGCGCGCCGCCTTCGCGATCCACGTGCCGAGGCTCGGCCGCGAGCCCGGGCCGATGGGCCACGACTGGCCGGCCTGCGTCGCGGCGGGCGAGGTGTCGGTTCTCGAGGATGCGCGCGGCGCGCTCGCCGCCGTCGCCCGGCTCGTCGCGGAGCCCGACGCGCTGCTCGTCGAGACGATCGCCGTGCGCCCGGACCTGCGCGGCACGGGGCTCGGCCGCCGCCTCCTCGCCTTCGCCGAGGACGAGGCGCGCCGCCTCGGGCGTTCGCGGCTGCGCCTCTACACCAACGCCTTGATGAGCGACAACATCGCCCTCTACGCCCGCCACGGCTACGTGGCCACCCACGAAGCCGGCGAGCCGCCGATGCGGCGGGTGTACATGGAGAAGCACGTCCTCTCTCCTCCTTCCCTGTAGGGAAAGGTGGCGCCGGCGCAGCCGGTGACGGATGGGGCACGCGGAACGCGTGCTCGGCGGAGCCGAACTCGGGCGCCGCTCGATCAGCCGGCGGACCCCACCCCTAGCCGCCTGCGGCGGCATTCCCCTCCCCTACAGGGAGGGAGACACGGCGCGCGTGCCCGCTCACCCCGCCTCCACCACCCACATCTCCGCCTCGTCGCCGAATACCCGAACGGTCCCTTCCGCGCGCATGCCGATGGCGGCGGCGACCCTGCGGGAGGGCTCGTTGCCCGGCGGAACGAAGCTGACGATGCGCTCGAGTCGAAGCGCGTGAAAGCCGTGGTCGCGCACGGCGGCCGCGGCCTCGCGGGCGTAGCCGCGGCCCTGGTGCGGGCGCGCGATCGTCCAGGTCGCTTCGGGCGCAGGCCAGCCTTCCGGCGCGATCAGGCCGACGGCGCCCACGAAGGTCCCGTCCTCCCCGAGGGTCACCGCGAAGAGCCCGAAGCCTCGGAGCGCCCAATGGCCGAGCACGTTGGCGAGGCCGGCCCATGCCTGCCCGCGATCGGCGCCGGCGGGGAAGCCCTTGGGTGCCCCGACCGCGGGGTCCGCCAGCATTGCGGCGAAAGCGCCGAGATCGTCCGCGCGAAAGCCGCGCAGGACGAGGCGCTCGGTCGTTAGGACCGGGATGCGGGAGAGATCGTGGAGCATGGGACGCGAGCCCGATCGGGAGGAGGGACGCCCTTCAGAGAGCGCGCACCAGCACCGCCTGCCCGTCGAGCCCGGTCCCCGTCATCCGCCAGCCGCGGCGTTCGTAGAAGCCGATCGCCTTGGTGCCGGCGCCGGTGGCGAGCCAGGCCTGCGCATGACCCGCGTTCTTCAAGGAAGCCAGCATCGCGTCGTGCAGCGCCGTACCGTGGCCCTTGCCCTGCTCGGGATCGATGACGAAGAGCGCCCAGACGTAGCCGTTGAGCGGATTGGCGCAGGCGAAGCCCTGCGGCCGGCCGGCATCGTCCTCGCTCACCAGGAAGACGCCCTGGCCGAGATACCAGAACACCTCCTGGTCCGAGATCGCGGTGGGATCGGCGAGGCGGTTCTCGGTCACGCCGAGGCGGATCTCGGCGATGCGGGAGAGGTCCTCGGCGCGGGCTTGGCGAATCGTCGGCACGGGGCGGCTCCGGATGCGTGCGGTGCGAGCGATCGTGCGTAGCACCCGGCGCGCGCGGGCGCTGTCGCCGCCTTGCCACACGCGTGCCCTCCCCGGATGGACGCGCGCCGCGGGCTCGCCGATCGCGGTCGCGAAGCGTTAACCATCTTGCCCTAACGTCGGTGCGGAAGGGAGTGAACCGCGCATGTCCGTCGATCGAACGACGCTGGCCGATCTCGACGGCGCGCTCGCCGCCCGCGACACGGCGGAGCGCGCGCTGGCGGGCGAGCGGCTGGCCGAGCTGTTCTTCGAGCGCGCGCCCGCGCTCTCGGAGGAGCACGTGGCGCTCTTCGACGACGTGCTCGAGAAGCTCGTCGGCGATCTGACGTTCCGTGCCCGCGTCGCCCTCTCCGAGCGCTTCGCGGACTGCCCCAACGCGCCGCGCAAGGTCACCTTCCTCTTCGGCACCGACGACGAGATCCGCGTGGCGGGGCCCGTGCTCGAGCGTTCGAGCCGCCTCGACGTCGATGCGCTCCTCGCCATCGCGCGCGCCAAGGGCCAGGACCATCTGTGCGCCATCGCCAAGCGCGCCCACGTGCCCGAGAGCGTCACCGACGTGCTGCTCGATCGCGGCGGGAGGCGCGTCGTCGCCACCGCCGCCGGCAATCCCGGCGCGACCTTCTCTCCGGACGGGACGGCGATCCTCGTCGCCCGCGCCCAGACCGACGACGCGCTGGTGCGCGCCCTCGCCTCGCGCGACGACGCCTTCGCCGGGCGCGTCGCGACCCTCGTCTCGAAGGCGCGCGCGCGAGTGCGCGAGACGCTCTCGCGGGAGACGGGCGCCGATCCCGAGCTGATCGAGGCCCTGGTCTCGCGCATCGGCGGGGAGATCGCCGAGAAGGGCGACAAGCGCACGCTGCTGGGCCAGTTCACCGACGCGATGACGAGCGTTCAGGAGCGCGCCGGCGACACCGGCCTCGCCGAGCTCGACGCGCTCGGCGCCCTGCTCGACGGCAAGATCGCCGAGACCCTGTGCGTCATGGCGGTGATGCAGGGCGTGCCCGTGGAATTCGTGGCACGCGCCTACCATGCCTCGACCTACGCGCCGATCCTCGTCATCGCGCGCGCCTGCGACTTCCGCTGGAAGACGGTGCACCACCTCCTCCACGCCAAGCTCGGCCGGGCCCTGCCCGACGTGCTCGCGGAGGACGCGCGCTCGACCTTCGAGCGGCTCGGCCCCGCCACCGCGCGCCGCGTGCTGCGCGCGGCCGTGGCGAAGGAGCGGTCGCGCGGCTGAGACCGGCGCTCAGCCGTCGAGCCCCCAGGCGGAGAGCGGCGCGCCCGCGCGCGTGCGCACCAGCGTGTCGAAGAAGGCGATGTCGCGCGCGAGCGCGCCGGGATCCTCGCAGCGCTGGAACAGCCCGCCCACGTAGCCGACGCAATCGGACTGCTCGCCGCGCAGGATGCCGTTGGCCGTATCGACGATCGTGCCGGTCTCGTCGACCTTGAAATAGTAGAGCCGGTAGACGATCCGTTCGCTGCTCGTGCTCACGATCCCGAGGAAATCGGTCGACGACCGCTCGCCCACGGACCGCGCGAGGCGGCGGTGGAGGACGTCCCCGTCGGGCAGGACCGTCGTACCGATGGGCTCGCCGTAGGGCGCCGGAGCGTCGGGGGCGAGGAACATCGGCGCGGCGCGGGCTGTGACGGCGAGATAATCGCGCCCGATCTGCGCCTGCATCGCCTGCCGGTCGAGGGAGCGGGAGACGTCCGCTGCGGTCTGCCCGCAGGCGCCGAGCGCGAGGGCGGCGACCAGGGTCGCCACGATCCGAGCATGACGAGCGATCATCGCGTCCTCGCAGGAAAGAAGTCTTCCTTCCTTATCGACCGCTCCAGCGGCGCACGCAAGCACGCATCGCGGGCGCGCGCCGCCTGCGCGCCCTCACAGCCAGTATTCCACAGGCGCGTTCAGCCCGCTCGTCTCGGGCGCAGAGACCACATGGGCGGCGACCTGGGCCAGCGAGAGCCCACCCTCGCGGACCGCGTCCAGCCAGGAAGCGACCTCCGCGGATGCGGCCTCGCGCCCGAGCGCCTCGCGGTAGAGGCCGGACACGATCCCGCTCGCATCGAGGGCACGCGCGCCGAACTCGGCGCTCTCCATCAGCGCCTGCGCGACGTCGGCGAGGCCGAGGGTGCCGCGCTCGACGCCGGTGCTCCAGCCCGCGAGCCCCGCGCCGTCGGCCGGGCGCCCGAGGATCGAGACGTAGAGGTCGGCGACCTGCAGCTGGGCGGAGGTCGTCGGCATCACGAGCTCGGCGTCGCCGAAGGTGACGTGCTCGATCGACACCATCTCGATGCGCGCACCCTCGCGACCCGTCGCGACGAGCGCGCCGTCGGGCGCGCGGACGACCTCCCAGTCGGCGCGCACGCCGTCGATCCGCACCGTGTCGAAGCCCGCGCCGCCGTCGATGGTCGCGTCCCCCTGTCCGGGACGGATCACGTCGTTGCCGCCGTGGCCGAAGAGCGTGTCGTCGCCGCGGCCGCCCACGATGAGGTTGTCGAGGTCGTTGCCGGAGATCGTGTCGTCGCCGTCGCCGCCGAACACGTCCTCGATCAGCGTCTGCGAGCCCATGGTGACGTCCCGCCCCGCGATCCGCGAGGTCGCGCCCGGCGCGAGGTCGATCACGAGATCGGACGAGACGGCAGCGGCGTTGAGCACGTCGTGGCCCGCGCCGTCGACGAGCGTGCCGCGATCGCCTCCGCGCAGCTCGGAGAAGCGATCGGTGTAGACGTAGACGTCGTTCTCGTCCTCGGCGCGGCCGTAGGCCTCGATGCGCGCACCGGTGAGGACGCCGTCGGTCCCGCCGAGGCGGTCCGTCACGCGCACGCTCCAGGTGCCGTTCGCGATCTCGCCGCGGAAGGCGTTGACCGCGAAGGTCCAGCCGTCGAAGGCGGCGGTGAGCCGCGTGCTGTCGAGCACGCTCGCGACGGTGCCCGTGGGGGAGACGAGCTCGACGAGGAGATCGCCGATGCGCCCGTGCACGCCCTCGAGCGTGAGCTCCACGGTCTCGGCGAGCAGGGCCGCGCCCGAGAGCGCGACGTCGAGGACGACGGTCGCACCCGTGACGAGCGGCGTCGCGGCGACGTCGATCTCGCCGGCGAGGGAGGCCTCGTTGGCGGAGGTGGAGCGCGCGCTCCAGGTCTCGGCGAGGCGCACCGCCGCGCGGGCGTCCACGAGGCCGAAGCCGGCGTCCGTCGAGAAGGCGAGCCCGCCGCCGTTCCAGCCGGTGCCCTCGTTCTCCACGAAGCGCGTGCCGCTCACGCCGCGTGCCGTGAGCGCCAGGATCTCCTGCACGTCGCGCCAGCCGAGCGCCGGATTGGCGTCGAGCATGAGCGCGACGACGCCCGTCACCGTCGGCGCGGCGGCGGAGGTGCCGCTGAAGCGATCCGTGACGTCGCCGGTGGAATAGCCCTCCGAGCCGGCGATGTCGGTCGTGGTGATGCCACGCGCGCCACCGCCGGAGAGGCCCGAGACGAGGATCGAGGCGCCCGTGTTCGAGAAGTCGGCGACCGTTCCCGCATCAGTGACGGCGGCGACAGCGATCACCTTTCGGTCGCTGGGGAAATGGGAGAGGTTGGCGTCGCCCCCGCGGGCGCCGTCGTTGCCGGCGGCGGCGACCATGATCGTGCCGAGCCCCCCGCGCCCCTCGCGCGCGGCCTCGTCGATGCCCGCGAAGAAGGTCGAGAAGAGCGGGTCCGTGCGGTCGACGTAGAGGTCGCGCGTCCAGCCCCAGGAATGGTTGACGACGTCGAAGCCGTCCTGATCGTTCATCGCCTGGCTGATCTGCAGCATCGACGTGCCGAGGACCTGCACGAACCGTCCCTCGACCAGCGGCGCGATGCCGACGGCGCCGCCGCGCCCGTCGGCGGCGACGATCCCCGCGACCGCCGTCGCGTGCCGCCCGTCGACCCCGCCGGAGCCGGTGGAGAAGGCGCTGCTCAGCGCGGAATTCGCCACGCGCGAGCCGTCGTCGAAGATGCCGACGCGCACGCCCGCGCCGAGGTGATCCTCCCACACGGGCGTCACCCGGAGATCGACTCCGTTGCGCGCGTTCAGCAGATGCCAAGGCAGGTTCCCGCTGGACGCCCGCCCAGCCAGAGAAGCAAACGTCGTGGTAAAGAGATCGCTCTGCATTGATCCGCCTCCCCGTGTCCCGAGGCAGATACTTGCAGATCCGCATTGAAGTCCGATTTGAATTAGCCGGAAAAGCCGTCGTATCGTATCAACTTACTGTTTACCGTGATGATTTCTACGGCGATAACCATTCCACCCGCAAACGACGAGGCCTGGGCACCTCCTGAGCGGAGCGCGGCGATACCGTGAGGCGCGCGTCCGCGCTCCGCCATGCCGCAATGCATAAATGACCTAGCGTCAGCTAACACAATCATTGACAGGCATCATACCTGCGACATACCGTCGTCGCATGTCCGCGCCCGCCCTCTCAGCCTCCGCTCCAGACAAGGCCGTCTCGCTGTGGCCGGCCTTCGGGCTGGGGCTCGCCGTGGCGGTGGGCAACGGGCTCGCGCGCTTCGCCTACGCCCTCGTCCTGCCCGCCATGCAGGACGATCTCGGCTGGACCTACACGCAGGCCGGCTGGCTCAACACGGCGAACGCGCTGGGCTACGTGATCGGCGCCGCCGCCGGATACGTGCTCTTGCGCCGCGTCGCGCCGGCGCGGCTGTTCGCTTCGGGGCTCTGGCTCACGATGGCGAGCCTCCTCGCGACGGGGCTCCTCGCCGACGAGATCTGGCTGACGGCGACGCGGCTCCTCGCCGGCATCGGCGCGGCCTGGGCCTTCTCCTGCGGCGGCGCGCTCGTCGCCATGCGCTATCGCGGCCGGCCCGAGGTGATGGGCACGGCGACGGGCCTGTTCTTCGCGGGCGCCGGCATCGGCATCGCGGCGGCCGGCCTCGCCGTGAACCCGCTCCTCGCGACCACCGGCGTCGGCGGCTGGCCGCAGGCCTGGCTCGCGCTCGGCGCGCTCGCGGTGGCGCTCTCGGCCTGGCCGCTCGTCGAGGCGCGGCGGGGGAGCGGCGGCGCGGCGAGCGACGCGCGCCCGGGCCCGCTCTCCCTGTCGGGGCTGCTCAGGCCGCTCGCGAGCTACTTCCTCTTCGCGGCCGGCTACATCGTCTACATGACCTTCATCCTCGCCTTCCTGCGCGAGGAGGGCTGGTCCTGGCACGGCGCCACCGCGATCTGGCTCGTGCTCGGCGCTGCGGTCGCGATCTCGCCCTTCGCCTGGCGGCCGGCGCTGGAGCGCTGGGACCCGCGGCACACCCTCGCGGCGAGCTGCGCCGCCTGCCTCGCGGGGACGGGCATCCTCCTCCTCGACACCTCCGCCCTCGCCCTCGTCGTCTCCGCGCTCGCCTTCGGGCTCGGCGTCTTCATCGCCCCGGCCTCCGTCGCGCTCGTCGTGCGGCGCGCCATGCCCCCCGCCGATCTCGCCAAGGGCATGACGTTCTTCACGATCCTCTTCGCGCTCGGCCAGGCGATCGGCCCCGTCGCCGCGGGGCTGATCGGCGACGCGAGCGGCCTCTCCAGATCCCTCGGCTTCGGCGCCTGCCTGCTCGGCGCCGCGGCGATCCTGCCGCTCGTGAGCCCGCGCGCGGCCGAGCAGCCCCCCTCTCGACCGGGAGACCCGACATGAGCGACCCCATCGCCCGCATCCGCGCCTTCATCGAGGAACGCCAGCGCGAGAAGCGCCCCTTCGCCGACGACACCGACCTCATCGAGGGCCGCTACGTCGATTCCCTGCAATTCGTGGACTTCGTGCTGCTGGTCTCGGAGCTGTGCGAGCGCGACATTCCGCTCGACACCGTGGACATCGAGCAGTTCCGCACCATCGACCGCATCCGCGCGACGTTCTTCGCGGGCGTGTCGTCCGGCGCGGAGGCCGTCCCGTGACGGACGGCTTCGCCGAGCCGGGCGCGCCGGTGCACCGGCTGCCGCACGCGGAGGACTACGTCACGGGCGCGGTGCATTCGCTCGGCGCGCACAGGGTCACGGCGGAGGAGATCGTCTCCTTCGCCCGTTCCTACGATCCCCAGCCTTATCATCTCGATGCGCAGGCTGGCGCGGCCTCCTTCTTCGGCGGCCTCGTCGCCAGCGGCTGGCACACGGGCGCGATCTGGATGGGGCTCTACGTGCGCGCCATGCTCGAGGGCGCGAAGGTGGAGGGCTCGCCGGGGCTCGAGAGCCTGCGCTGGCACGCGCCGGTTCGCCCGGGGGACGTCCTCCACGGCCGGTGCGAGGTCGGCGAGATCGTGCCCAACCCCTTCCGCAAGGACCTCGTCACCGTGAAGAAGCTGGGCAGCCTCCTGCGCGAGGGCGAGACGAAGCCCGTCATGACGCTCGTCCTCCTCGCCCGCATGCTGCGCCGCCCGGCGTCCACCGATCCCACACGTTGAGCGCACCCGACGCTCTCCCCGCGACATCCGCCATTCGAGGAGCCAGGACGATGCAGCCGGTATCCTACACAGCGCAGTGGACCGCCGCGATCCGCGCGCTCGAGACCGAGCGCGCCGAGGACGCGCTGTTTTCCGATCCCCTCGCCCGCGCCCTTTCCGAGCCGGACGGCTTCCGCCTCATCGAGCGCTATCGCGGCGCGGGCGTGCAGGATTTCGTCGTCATCCGCACGCGCTTCTTCGACGATCAGGCCGCCGCCGCGCTGGCGCAGGCGCCCGACCTGCGCCAGGTCGCGATGATCGCGGCGGGCATGGACACGCGCCCCTTCCGGCTCGACTGGCCGGCGGACGCGCGGGTCTACGAGGTCGACCACGCCCCGCTCCTCGACGAGAAGGCGCGGCGGCTCTCCACGCTCGGCGCGACCGCGCGGGTGGCGCGCGCACCCGTACCCGCCGATCTCGCGGTGGACTGGGTGGAGCCGTTGAAGAGCGCGGGCTTCGATCCTCAGGCGCCGACGCTGTGGCTCGTCGAGGGCCTGCTCTTCTTCCTCACGGACGACCAGGCCCGGCACGTGCTCTCCACCTGCCGGAGCCTCAGCGCGCCGGGCAGCCGGCTCGTCGTCGACATGACGAGCGCAGCGCTCCTGCGCAGCCCCTTCACCCGCGCCTTCCTGGCGACGCTCGAGGCGGACGGCAACCCGTGGCGCTTCGGCACCGACGAGCCCGAGGCTTTCCTCGAGACCACGGGTTGGACGCCCCTCGTGGTGAAGGAGCCGGGCGCGCCCGGCGCCGGCGAAGGCCGCTGGCCCTACACGCCCCAGCCGCGCGAGGTGACGGGCGCCGCCCGCTCCTGGCTCGTGGTGGCCGAGCCGGGAGCGGGCGGCGCCACCTAGCGCCGACCCTGTCCGTCGCCGCCTCGGGCGCGCGCCTCAGGCGGTGAGCTGCTCGGCGTCTCCCGGGACGAGATCGTCGTTCGACACCACGAGCGCCGGGAGGCCGATGCCGGCGGAGCCGCCGAGGAAGCCGGGGATCAGCTGGTCACCGCTCCCGGGCTCCACGATGTCGGCCGATCCCGCGGGCGCTCCCATCGACCGCCCCTCGGCCATGCCGAACTCGATGTAGTGCATGGCCGCCTTCACAGGGTCCTCTCCGAGCACCGCGGCGACGTCCGGGTTCGCGGCGAGATAGGCGCTCGCGTCGAAGCTCGGGGCGGCACCGGCCAGGAGGTCGGCATAGGCGCCCGCGAGGGTCGCGGGATCGCCGATCGCCGCCGCGCGGGCGGGATCGGAGGCCACCAGCGCCAGGATCTCCGGCAGGCGCGCCGCGAAGTCGGCCGCGAACGCCGAATCGTCGAGGGTCGGCGTCGCCAGAGCCGTGCCGTCGAGACGCGTCACCAGAGGCGCCGGCTGCGGCGGGGCGAGAGGCCGGCCCTCCGCGATCCCGAACTCGACATAGTGCATCGCCGCCATGGCCGCGCTCGACCCCAGCGTCTCGCGCACGTCCGGATTGGCCGCGAGATAGGCCTCGGCGTCGAAGCTCGGGACCTCGCCCGCCGCCACCGCCTCGTAGGCGGCGAGAAGACCGCCCTCGGCGGACAGCATCCCGGCCCGCGACGGGTCGGAGGCGATCCAGGCCATGACGTCGTCGATGCGCGCCGCGAAGTCCTGCGCCTGGCCCTGGTCCCGGAACACGATCCGCGGCAACGGCATCCCGCCGATCGCCTGCAGGTTCGACCAGAGCGGGTCGATCACCCCGATCGCCTGCCCGTTCTCGTCCACGGCGAACTGCTCGGCCGCCATCTGCAGCGCGGCCCCGGGCACGTTCTCCATCCGGGTGCGCAGCACCGTCTGCGTCCCGTCCTCGCCCGCGACCTCGTAGAGGCCCATGTCGCGGCCCTCGTGGCGGCCGAACTCGACGTAATGCTTCGTCGCCTTGAGGGCGTCGTAGTTCAAGGCCGCCCCCACGTCCGGGTTCGCCCGCATGTACGCCATCGCGTCGAACACGATCCCCGCATCCCCGTCGGGGTTCGCCAGCTTCACGCCCATCATCTGATCGTAGGCGCTGCGCAGCCCCGCCGACGTATCGAGCAGCGGCGCGCGTTCCGGATCGGAGGCGATCCACGCGAGCAGGTCGGGAACCTCCGAGAGGAAGCGGCGCGCCTCGTCCTCGTTGGTGAAGGTGACAGGCGGGAGGATCTGCTCGACCTTCGCGCCCGGCGCCGGATCACGCGACCCGTCGGGCCGCGTCACGATCTCGTTGGAGCGCAGCACGTTCTGCACTTCCACGCTCACCGTGGCGTCCGGGTTGAGGCGGTAGAGCCCGGCATAGGGCGAGGGCACCGTCTCCGGCGCGGCTCCCTCCGGCGCCTGCGGACGCACCACGTCCACGTGGTAGACGCTCGAGCGACCCGAATCGAGGAACTCCTTGCCCAGCTGCGCGTCGCTCTTGTCCGCCGTCACCGCGTCGGGGAAGTGCGCCGAGCCCATGTTCTCCGGTCGCGCCAGGAACTCCGCCGCGAAGCGCAGCCGCCCCGTGGTCACGAGCGCCGTGGCGTTCCAGCCCGCCGTGGGAACGGGGACGGCCTCGCCTCCGGGCGTCGGCGAGGCCGAGAACACCGTGCCCGCCGGCACGTCGATGATCGGCGTCCCGTTGGCGAGCAGGTTGCCCGTCAGCATGAAGAAGCCACGGTTGTCCCCGTTCTCCAGATCCTCCAGCGTCGTCTGGCTCGGATCGATGAAGGGCGAGGACATCAGCATCGCCACGTGCACGTCGACACCGTGCTCGTTGACGGTGGTGAGCGCGTCCGGGCTCTCGATGTGCCAGCGCACGCCCGCCCCGTTCTTGATCGCCTCGAAATCCAGGTCCGCCGCGAAGCCGGCCTGGATGTACTCCACCCCCGCGAAGTCGCGCGTCAGGTCGAAGCCCTCCTCGATGTCGTTCTCGTGGGCCGTGAAGATCAGCCGGCCCGCTACGCCGCCCGCGCCGTATTCCGCGGAGGCGAGCGTCGACACGCCCTCGGCCGGGTCGAATCGGTGCGTCTTCCCATCGGGACCCTCGATCTCGATCTTGCCCGTGGTCGGGTCGAACATCAGCTCGGACAGGCCCGCGCCCTCGAAGACGTTGGCTTGGCCGATGGGGAAGGTCTTCGGCGGCTCCTCGCCGAACAGGACCTCCGAGAGGGCGCCCGCGAGCATCCAGGTGCCTGCGCCGCCGAGCGCCACCGCGAGGCCCACCGCGATCTTGAGCTCCTTGGGCAGCCCGGTGGCCTCGATCAACGCGTTGGCGAGCGTGCCGATCGCCGTGGGGTCGGGGTTGAGCCACACGCCCACGCCCGCCTTGACCACGTCGACGACCTTCTGCGTCTCGGGGGCCAGGTAGGCGACGCTGTCGGCGACGAAGGCGAAGCCCTGCTGGAACTGAGCCTCGGCGATCGCCTTCTTGGCGCTCTCGGCCGCGGGCGTCGAGAGCTCGTCGAGCGCCTCGAGCGGTGTCAGGCCCTGGTCGACGAGCGCACCGTGCGCGATCGGGTCGACGCCGGGCGCCGGCAGCAGGCGGTCGCCCACCGACATGGACAGGAGGCCGTCCGGCGTCAGGACGAAGCCCGGCTGCAGCTGGCTCGCGACGTAGGTATCGAGCGCGCTCGCGACGAGGCCCAGCTCGTCGCGCACGTGCGGAGGGGCGAATTGCATGCCCAGGAACAGGCCGTCCTTGATGACGTCCTGCACCGAGCCGGGATCGCCGATCGTAACGATGTCGTTGGCGATGTCGGCTCCCACGATGCCCGTGAGGATCGCCTTCTTGATCGGCCCGTCGGGAAAGTTCGTGAGGATCGCGTTGAAATGCGGGTTGTTGCGGATGCGGCCCAGATCCTGCTCGAAGCCGGTCACCACGTCGTTGATCGGCAGCCCCATCGCCTTGGCCACCTCGTGCGCCGGCATGCCGAGCACCTTCGTCATGAAGTTGGCCGCGTCGTTCACGCCGGCGACCGTCAACCCCTCCGTCGCGATCGTCATCTTGCCGAGCTCGTCCACCCGCAGATGCTCGCTCGGGATGAACTTGTCGGATGTGATGTCCAACCCGTCGCCCCCGAAGCCGTAGAGCTCCGGGTCGATGTCGGAGACACCCGCGCTCGCGAGGATGGACTCGTCTTCCTTTTGTACGACCGTCGGGTCGAAAGTCGTTTGCCGCATGTATAAATCGCGATACATCGTATACACTTGCAGAAGGCTCGGCTGCGGACCGTGATCCGCCATCTTGGCTTCCATGGCACGCATCGTGGCACCGAGCAGCTCCTTGGTTGCACTCTGCGAGAGATACAGGTGCAGCGGCGGGGGCGGGGGCAGACCTTCTTTCTCTGCGATGACCGCCTGCGCAGTCCAAATTACTGTATTCTCGACATTTTTCTTCATTTCTTGGAGTATTTGGGGATTGTTCAAGAGAGTCATCGTGAATTCGCGCGTGTAGTATGAAACAGCATTATCTTTCGGTGAATATACATAGTAATCATCTGCTCCATTTTCGCCATTACGGAGCTCTATATTCCCAAACCCCTCGGCTTGCAACTGCTCTGCTTGCTCGAAGAGCTTTGTACCCGGTTCGATCTCGATGCTCACGCTACCGCCGCCGGTTCTCTGCCGCGCATCGAAAAAGGCGAGCGAGGTTGGATGCTGATACTTCGTGCCGGCCATCGAATTGACGACGTCTTCGATGATCGGGCGCATCGCATTCCAGAGACCATCATTCACATCTTCGGCATGAAGCGTCGAGCGAGGCAGCTGATCCTTCTCCGAAAGGTTGTTTTGCATCATATTTATCCACGTATTCGGATAATTCGTCCCCCCCGCCAACTTGACTGCTTCGATTGGGTTGAGAATGCCCATGAATCCCCACAGATGGGACCAGTCATGTCCGAATGTTTCAAATTTATCACCGACTCTCGTTCTGTGATTGAAGCGCCCAACAATCTCATTGCTTACATCTTGATCGATTTTGATCAGATTCGTGTTTCCGTTGAAATACCAGTCACCTGCACTGTTCGCCATGACTGCCATTCTGCTGTATCCGGCAAGTTCTTTCTTCGGCATGAACGGTAGCGTAAAGACACGTGCCGGAACTGTCACCGGCTCGATCTCTGGAGCAGGCTTGTCGTATTCGCTACCTCTAGTTTGACCGTCGACCTGAGACCCACTACCGGCGCTCGATCCCGTGTCACCGGCACTGTTCACGAACTCGAAGGTACGCTGCACGAGCGGGTTTGCGCTGCTCGGGTCGGCGATCATGCTCTGAAGATGTTGCATTTGACGTGCGACGTAGAACATGCCGTCCGGACCAATGATTTGCTCCGTCGTCGCTCGTTCGACCGCATACATTTGTTCGGCAGACGGCTCTTCTCCGAAGACGCTTCTCGCGGCCTCGGAACGCCGCTGCGCGACTGCTTCGGACAGTATCTCGTCGGCGACGTTGCTCCAGGCCAATTCGCCTGTCTCGGAATTCGTCGTGAGGAGGTTCGCGATAAATTGCTGCAGTGTTCCGGGAGATTTTGCGGGATCTTGTGTGTCCTCTTGCCACTGCCGCCCGATCAGCTCTCGCACCAGCTGCACGTCCTCCGGCGAAAGCCCGCTCGTCAGCTGCTGGAAAACGGTGTCGGCACGGATCTCCGTCGGCGATCGAGGCCAGAGCGGTCCATCGACGACAAAATTGCCATCGATGGGTGTCGACAGATCTAGATCTGGCACCGTCACGGTCCTGCCGGGACTGCTCCTCTCCAGTAATGCTGATAGCTGACCAAGCGTCATATTTTGGTCTACTACAATTCCTTCGTTGGTGTAGGCCATGAGTGGGCGCCCGTCTGGGCCGAATATAGTCGGATTGCCGGCTGAATTGGTGCCGACATTCGCAGAACCGACGAGGTCGACCAGAGCATTCCACGTCGATTGAGCTTCGTCGCCCGTGAAGCTTTCTCTCGATCGCTGTTGAAAGAAGGTGACGAAGTCCTGCACGCCTTGTCCAGCCGCCCCGATGGCGGCGACACCCAGCCCTGCCAGCCACTCCCAGAAGCCGGTACCGCCACTCTCGTTGCCGATGCTCTGCGCAAGCGTGAAGTGCGGCTGAACGAACGTGTCGTGGTTCGGTCGATCGGTTTCGGCATCGCTGAAGTGAGGACCCATGATCACCATCGGGGCAACTCCTGATAAGATGATTGACGCATTTAGCGTCTATCAGTTTTGCATTATCTTTAACTATATATATGAATCTAATAACAGTCAAATAACTTGAAATAATATAATTCTGATCTGTATATGCGAAAAACTTTTGTGGTCGGAAGGCCTGGTTGCGCGCCGATGCATCGGCGTTCAAGGCTGGTCGTGGGCGATCACGGACCGATATGCGTCGATCCGGCCAGCATCGCCGCAACGCTCGGGAGCGTCGCGAGGTGCGCTCGTCACGAAGCTCGGCCCGGTCACCGTGTCCGGCGTTCGGTCTCGCCGCGCAGCCTGTCGCCGCCTCGCGGCACGGGTCGGCGAAGAGACGGACGCAGGACACGATAGTCCGCTCGGGTCGGCGGAGCGGGTTTCCGAGATTACGCGTTCAAGCAGGAAATCGTACGGACCTGCCGTCGGCTCAAGCGGCCTCCATCGCCTCCAGCTCCCCGATCAGCCGCTCGATCATCGACAGGCCGATGTCCCAGAACTCGGGCGTCGTGGCGTCGAGGCCGAAGGGGGCGAGGAGCTCGCCGTAATGCTTCGTGCCGCCGGCGGAGAGGAGCTCGAAATAGCGCTCGACGAATCCGTCGGCGGCGTTCTCGTAGACGCCGTAGAGCGAGTTCACGAGGCAGTCGCCGAAGGCGTAGGCGTAGACGTAGAAGGGCGAGTGGATGAAGTGGGGGATGTAGGCCCAGTAGGTCTCGTAGCCCTCCGAGAGCGTGATCGCGGGCCCCAGCGATTCCGCCTGGACCGACATCCAGGCGGCGTTGAGATCCTCCGTCGTCAGCTCGCCTTCGCGCCGCGCGAGGTGCACCTTGCGCTCGAACTCGTAGAAGGCGATCTGGCGCACCACCGTGTTGATCATGTCCTCGACCTTGGCGGCGAGCATGGCGCGGCGCTCGGCCGGCTTCGTCGTCTGGTCGAGGAGGCGGCGGAAGGTGAGCATCTCGCCGAAGACGCTCGCGGTCTCGGCCAGCGTCAGCGGAGTCTGCGCCATCAGCGCGCCCTGGGGCGCCGCGAGCACCTGGTGGACGCCGTGCCCGAGCTCGTGGGCGAGCGTCATCACGTCGCGCGGCTTGCCCTGGTAGTTGAGCAGCACGTAGGGGTGCGCGGAGGGCACGGTCGGGTGCGCGAAGGCGCCCGGCGCCTTGCCGGGGCGCGTCGGCGCGTCGATCCAGCCCTCGTCGAAGAAGCGCCGGGCGATGTCGGCCATCTTCGGCGAGAAGCCGGCATAGGCCTCGAGCACGGTGTCGCGGGCGTCGTCCCAGCGGATGGTGCGCTGCTCCACCTTGGGAAGCGGCGCGTTGCGATCCCAGAAGGCGAGCGTCTCGCGGCCGAACCACTTGGCCTTGAGCTTGTAGTAGCGGTGCGACAGGCGCGGATAGCCCTCGCGCACGGCGGCGACGAGCGCCTCCACCGTCTCGCGCTCGACGCGATTGGCGAGATGGCGCTGGTCGGCGACGTCCGTGAAGCCGCGCCAGCGATCCGAGATCTCCTTGTCCTTGGCGAGCGTGTTCGTGATCAGCGTGAAGGTGCGCAGGTTCTCGCGGAACGTGTCGGCGAGCGCCATCGCCGCGTCGCGCCGCACGGTCTCGTCGCGGTCCTGCAGCTTGTTGAGGGTCGGCTCGATGGCGAGCTCCTCGCCGCGGACCTCGAAGCGCAGCGAGGCGATCGTCTCGTCGAAGAGCCGGTTCCAGGCGCCGCGCCCGGTCACCGACTTCTCGTGGAACAGCTCCTCGATGCGGTCCTCGAGCTGGAAGGGCTTGTCGCGGCGCAGGTCCTCGATCCAGGGGCGGTAGCGCGAGAGCGGCGCCTCGCGCACCAGCGCGTCCACCCGCGCGTCGTCGAGGCGGTTGAGCTCGAGGGTGAAGAACAGGAGCTGCGCCGTGGCGGAGGTGAGCCGCTCCTGCGTGTCGCCGTAGAACTTCGCGCGTTTCGGGTCCGTGGTGTCCCCGGCATAGACGAGGCCGGCATAGGACATGAGCCGCCCGAGCAGGTCCTCCAGCGCGTCGAAGCGCGCGATGGCGTCGTGCAGCGCCTGCGCCGCGCCCTCGCCCGCCGCCATCTCCGCGAGCTTGCCGCGATAGGCCTGCGCGAACGCCGCGCACTCGTCCTTGGCGGCGGCGAGGTCGCGGGCGAACTCGGTGCTGTCCATGCCGGGATAGAGATGGCCGAGATCCCACTCGGGCAGCGTCCCGAACTCGGTCGCCTCGGCGGCGGCCGTGGCGACGCTCGGCGAGAAGGCCCGGCCGGAGAGAGCCTCCGGTGCGGCGGCGGCCGTGTGGCGGATCTGGCGGTGGATCGTCATGCGGTGTTCGTCCCCGTGATCGAGAGCGTGAGCGTCGTCGCCATATTGGCCGCCCGGCGCCGGGGCGCAACCATCGCCTCCGCGGCCATCGGCTGCGCGCGACGATGGCACCCGCCATCCACAACCCCGTCGCCCCGCGTCAACACCCTCTTAACCCCTTGGCCCCAGTCTGC
This sequence comes from Salinarimonas ramus, assembly GCF_014645695.1. Classification (GTDB taxonomy): domain Bacteria; phylum Pseudomonadota; class Alphaproteobacteria; order Rhizobiales; family Beijerinckiaceae; genus Salinarimonas; species Salinarimonas ramus. The sequence continues at coordinate 108,644 of NZ_BMMF01000003.1, forward strand.
CCCGAAACGAAACAGCTCCCTCCCCCACCGCGCAGGCCGGATGCCAGAATGACCTCGACGATCCTGATCGTGGACGACGACCCCGTACAGAGGCGCCTGCTCGAGGCGATGGTGCGGCGGTTCGGCTACACCCCGCTCACCGCCGAGAGCGGGGCGCAGGCGCTCGAGGCGCTGCGGTCCGAGCCCGCCATCGGCGTCGTCGTGCTCGATCTCGTCATGCCCGATCTCGACGGCATCGGGCTCCTGGGCGCCATGCGCGAGGCCGGGATCGACACGCCGGTCATCGTCCAGACCGCCCACGGCTCCATCGAGACCGTGGTCCAGGCCATGCGCGCGGGCGCGCTCGACTTCGTGGTCAAGCCCGTGGGCGCCGAGCGGTTGCAGGTGTCGCTCTCGAACGCCATGCGCGTCGACCAGCTCGAGGACGAGATCCGGCGCATGAAGCGCCGCGCCGAGGGCACGCTCTCCTTCAAGGACCTCGCGTCGCGCTCGCCCGACATGCAGCGCGTCATCCGGCTGGCCGAGCGCGCGGCCAAGTCGACGATCCCCGTCCTGATCGAGGGCGAATCGGGCGTCGGCAAGGAGGTGCTCGCCCGCGCCATCCAGGGCTCGGGCGATCGCCGCGGCAAGCCGTTCGTCACGGTCAATTGCGGAGCCATCCCCGAGAGCCTGGTGGAATCGACGCTGTTCGGCCACGAGAAGGGCTCGTTCACCGGCGCCACCGAGCGCCATCTCGGCAAGTTCGTGGAGGCGAACGGGGGCACGCTCTTCCTCGACGAGATCGGCGAATTGCCGCTGGACGCGCAGGTGAAGCTCTTGCGCGCCATCCAGGAGGGGGAGGTCGATCCGGTGGGCGCCAAGCGCTCGGTGAAGGTCGACATCCGCCTCGTCTCGGCGACGAACAAGAGCCTGCTCGACCTCGTCAAGCAGGGCAAGTTCCGCGAGGACCTCTTCTATCGTCTCAACGTCTTCCCCATGACGCTCCCGCCCCTGCGGGCGCGGCGCGAGGACATCCCCGATCTCGTGCGCTCCTTCGTGGCGCGGATCGCGGCGGAGGAGGGCAAGCGCGTGCGCGGCGTCGCGCCGGCGGCGATGGAGCTCCTCTCGCGCTACGATTGGCCGGGCAACGTGCGCCAGCTCGAGAACGCGCTCTTCCGCGCCGTCGTGCTCTGCGACGGGGACGAGCTCTCCGTCGACGAGTTCCCGCAGATCGCCTCCCAGGTCGCGGGCTACGACGTACGCATCCCGCCCGCCCCCGTCTTCGCCGAGACCGGCACGGCGCAGGCGCCGGTGCGCGAGGTGGTGCACGTCGAGGTGAAGGACCCCAACGCGCTGGCGCTGCTGGACGAGGACGGGCAGTCGCGCACGCTCGAAGCGCTCGAGGTCGAGATCATCCGCTTCGCGCTGCGCCACTATCGCGGGCACATGTCGGAGGTCTCGCGCCGGCTCGGGATCGGGCGCTCGACGCTCTATCGCAAGCTGAAGGAATACGGGCTGGAGGACGAGGCGGCGGCCTGAGGCCGCGCCCGGACGTCCGCCTGCGGCGCGCCTGCAACAGCGGGCGGGAAAATAGTCCCCGCCCCGCACGCCGCGATTGAGCACCCCACGAGAGGTCGGCAGAGTTCCGCCATGGTCGCGCACGCCCCGATTCCCTTCGCTCGCCGCACCGCTCACGCGGTCGCCCTCGCCGCCCTCCTCGCGGCGGCGCCCGGCCTGTCGGCGCCGGCTCTGGCCGCGCCGGACGAGACCCGGCTCGCCGCCCTCGACGGGCGCGCCGGGCTCGACGCGGGTCCGCTCCCGGCTGCGAGCGCGCCGGCGGAGGAGCGCGTCCCCTCACCGCTCGACGCGATGCCGACCTACCCGGTCCCCGCCGACGCGCCGCAGGCCTCGCCGCCGCGCACGGGCTCGCTCGGGCCCATCGCCCTGCCGCCGACCATCGGCGCGGAGGCGCTCGTCGGCCCCATGCTGATCGGGCGGCTCGGCGCCATCGAGGGCGATCTCGGCCTCGAGTACGGGGCGGACGACGTCGCCGGGCTTCGCGCCTTCTACGCGGCGCGGGCGCACGCCCCCGCCTGGATCGCGCCTGCCGCCGACGGCCTCGGCTGGAGCGAGGCGGCGCTCGCGCTCGCGCACGTCCTCGCCGCCGCGGGAGACGAGGGGCTCGACCCCGCCGCCTATCCGCTCCCGCCGCTGCCCGCCGGCCCCGCCTTCGACCCGGCGGCGGCCGCGCAGGCGGACATCGCCTTCTCCGCCGTCCTCGTGCGCTACGCGCAGGACGCGCGCGGCGGGCGGCTCGAGCCGACGCGGCTGCACGAGCTGATCACGCCGACCCTCGACATTCCCGGGGCGGAGGCGATCCTGTCCGGCCTCGCCGATGCCGCGGACCCGGCCGTCGCGCTCGCCGATCACAACCCGCCCCACGAGGGCTATCGGCGCCTGCGCACGGCGCTCGCCGAGCTGCGCGCGGCCGAGACCGCGCCCGAGCCCATGGTCGCCGTCCCGCCGGGCCCGGTCCTGCGCCCCGGTGCGCGGGACGCTCGCGTGCCGCTGCTGCGCGCGCGCTTCGGCATGGAGGCGCCGCAGGCGGAGGCGGAGGCGCGCGTCTACGACGTGGCCCTCGCCGGCGCGGTGGAGGACTTCCAGCGCGAGCACGGCCTCGTCGTCGACGGCATCGTGGGCAACCAGACCATCGCGGCGCTCGCCTCCGTCGACCCGGCGCGGCGCGAGGGCGACCTCCTCGCCAACATGGAGCGCTGGCGCTGGCTGCCGCGCGACCTCGGCGAGAAGGCGATCTTCGTCAACGTGCCGGGCTATCGCCTCGAGGTCCTCGACGGCGGCGCGATCGTCCACGAGACCCGCGTCGTCGTCGGCAAGCCGGGGCAGGAGACGCCGATCTTCTCCGACGAGATGGAATACGTCGTCGTCTCGCCGACCTGGACGATCCCGCCCTCGATCATGCGCAACGAGATCCTGCCCGGCCTGCGCGCCGATCCGAATTACGCCGCCGCGCGGGGCTACGAGGTGATCCGGAACGGCTCGACGATCACGGTGCGCCAGCCGCCGGGGCCGCGCAATGCGCTGGGGCACATCAAGTTCATGTTCCCCAACGGCCACCACGTCTACCTGCACGACACGCCGAGCCGGGGCCTGTTCGACACGATCCGCCGCGCCTATTCCCACGGCTGCGTGCGCGTGGAGAACCCCTTCGCCCTGGCGGACCTGCTGCTGGCCGAGCAGGGCTGGCCGGAGGCGCGGCTGCGCGCCCTCGTCGGCCCGCGGGAACGCTACGTCCATCTCGACGAGCACGTGCCGGTCCACCTCGCCTACTTCACGCTGGAGGTCGAGGACGACGGGCGCATCGTGCCCCACGAGGACATCTACGGCTTCGACCGGCTGACGCGGGAGGCGCTGGGGCTCGACCCGTGAGGGATCCGGTGGCCGCCGGAACCGTGGCGCGAAAGACACGCACGCGGCGAAATCGTGACGAGAACCGCGTCGGCGCGCCTCCGAGGCCGCATCGGCGCCTCATTCCGAACTCAAGCCGGCCCCTCGACCGGCAGGGCCGGGAGCGGGCGTCGCGCCTCCTCGTGCGACGTGGTTCACGGGCTCTTAACGGTTTCGTTCGAATGCTGCGGATCTGGCACTTTCCATGATCCGCCCCGACACGCCGCGGTCCCCCGAACCGCCGAATGAGAGAGACGAGACGCTCTTGACCGTTCAGCGCCCCTCCCGGATCCGTCGAGGCCTGTCGAAGGGTCTTTTCGCGACCAGCCTGTCCCGTGGCTTCACCCGCGGGCTGGCCTGCCTCCTCCTCGCCACCGGCCTGACCGTCGCCGGCACGTCGGGCACGCAGGACGCCATCGCCAACGGCGACACGCGCACGCTCTCCATCCGCCAGATGCACACCGGCGAGCGCCTCAGCGTCACCTTCAAGCGCAACGGCCGCTACGACCGCCAGGCGCTCGACCAGCTCGACTGGATCCTGCGAGACTGGCGTCGCGACGAGAAGCGCGACATGGACCCGCGCCTCTACGACGCGCTGTGGGAGGTACATCGCCAATCCGGCTCGCAGCAGCCGCTCCACGTCGTCTCCGGCTACCGCTCGCCGCGCACCAACGAGATGCTGCGCTCGCGCTCGAGCGCGGTGGCGCAATCGAGCCAGCACATCCAGGGGCGGGCGACCGACTTCTACCTGCCCGACGTCCCGTCCTCACGGCTGCGCACCATCGGCATGCGCCTGCAGCGCGGCGGCGTCGGCTTCTACCCGCGGGCGAACACGCCCTTCGTCCATATCGACGTCGGCTCGGTGCGGCACTGGCCGCGCATGACCCGCGGGCAGCTGGCCTCGCTCTTCCCCGACGGCCGCACGGTCCACCTCCCTTCGGACGGGCGCCCGCTGTCGGGCTACGACGAGGCGCGCCGCCAGATCCTCGCGGCCGGCGGCATCGTCGGCGGCGAGCAGGGCACCGCGGTCGCACGCGGCGGCGGCGAGCGGCGCAGCCTGTGGGCGGCGCTCTTCGGCGGCGGCGACGAGGGGGAGGCCGCGGGCGACGAGGCCTATGCCGCGCTTCCCGCCGAGGTCTCCGAGATCGATCAGCGCTACGCCCTGTTCCGGAGCGCGCCCGCCGCGCAGCCGGCGCCCGCGCCCGAGCCGGCACCCCAGCCGGTGCGCGCGGCGGCACCCGCGCCGGCGCCCGCTCCCGTCGTTGCTCCGGTGGCGGCGCCTCCCGCTCCTGTCGCGGCCCCTGTCCCGCCGGCGCCGGTCGCGATCGCTGCCGTGGCGCCGACCTTGCCGATCCCCTCCATCCTGCCGCCGTCGCGCCCCGCCACTGTTGCGAGCGCGTCCCCGGCCGATCGCACGCAGATCGCGGCTCTCGCCGAAGCCGCGTCCGCGGACCCGGCATCACCGGCCACGGACACCGCGGCCGCGGAGAGCGCCGCCGCGCCGACCGTCCTCGCCGCGCTTCCGACGCCGCGGCCGGCCGCCTTCGGCGGCGCCGGCACGGTCGCCGCGACGCCCTCCGCGGATACCGCGAGCGATGGCCCGCGCCTCGTCTGGAACGCGGGTCCCGTCGGGACGTCCGGCGCCGACGAGACCGCCGCGCCGGAGGCGCCGACCGTCGAGGTCGCGCTCGCTCCGCTGCCGCCGCCGCGCTTCGATCGCGCGCCGACCCTCGTCGCCGCGGCGGAGCCCGCCGCGATCCAGCCGCCGGCGACGGCGAGCGCCTTCGCGCCGGTCCCGCCGGCGCGCGCCGCGGACGCGGCCTTCGCCGCGCTCCGTGGCACCGTGCCGCAAACCGCTCCCCAAACCGCCGCTCCGCAGACCGCCCCCGTCGCCACCGCGAGCACGCCCCGCGCTCCCGCGCCGCCCGCGGCCGTCGCGGCCCTGCCGGAGCGCGAGCGCACCGCGCTGCGCGCCCTCTTCGCCGATCGCAGCCTCGCGCCGGCGGACGCGCGTCCCGCCGCGGCGCCGGTGCACGTCGCCTCGGCACGGGTGGCGCAGAGCGGCCCGAGCGGCCTCGTCGCCATCCCCGCCGCCGGCGTGGCGCAGGGCTTCTCGCGCGCCCGCGACGGGAGCCTGCCGACGTCCGGCTTCGCGCTCGGCCCCGCCGTCCGCCGGATCGCCACCGCGCCCTGAGCGCGGCGGCTCCGACCGACACGCACCCTGCCGCAACGATGTGCAAGTCGTTGCCCGACGATTGTGCAACTGTGTTGGCAGAACCTTAGGATATTCATGTTCCCCTGGGACATATCCCTTGGAGGACCGGAATGTCCGTACGCTCTCTCGGCCTGGCCGTCTGCCTCGCCGTTTCCGTCCTGCTCGCGCTGGCCCTCGGCCTCGTCCTGCACACGAACCTGCGCGCCATCGAGGACGCGCGCCAGATCGAGGCGGTGGCCGCCATTCGCGTCGACCTCGGCGCGGCGAGCACCGCGCTGTCCGCCGAGCGCGCCCTGGCGCAGGTGGCGCTGACGCTTCGCAACCCCATCGACGAGCCCGGCGCCGCCGCCATCGCGGAGCAGCGCCCGGGTGTCGACGCCGCCCTCGACACGCTCGGCGCGTCCATCGCCGCGGCCGACGCGCTCCCGGGGCGCGCCGCGCTGGCCGCGGAGATCGAGACGGTGCGCGCGCGGCTCGCGGCGTTGCGCGCCGGCGTCGACGCGGACGCGCCGCTCAGCGCCTTCCGCCGCTCGGATGCGGCGCCCACCATCGTGCCGGCCTACGACGCCCTCACGCGCTCGCTCTTCGATCTCGGCGCCCTCGCCGAGCCGTCGGGGGCGACGATCCCCTCCGTCGTGGCGCACGGCCTCGCGCTCCAGCGGCTCGGCTGGGAGGCGCGCGAATACGCGAGCCGGGACCGCACCGTGCTCCTGATCGGCGCCATCGCCAAGTGGCCGCTCGACGCGGTGACCGTGCAGGCGACGCAGGCGCAGTACGACCGCGCCGCCGAGACCGGCATCGCCATCGCCCGCCTCGCCGCCCATCCCGAGACCAGCGCGGCCCAGGCGGCCGCCGCCGAGGCGGTGGCGACGGCGCTCTTCACGGATTACGCGGCTTTGCGCACCGAGATGCTCGCCGAAGCCGGGAGCGGCACCTTCCCGCTCGAGGCGGACGCCTTCCTCGCCCGCTCGGACGCCCTCATCGACACCGCCGCCGCGCTCTCGGAAGCGGGCGCCGCCGGTGCGCTCGACGCGGCGCGAGCGTTGGCCGCGCAGGCGAGCCGCAACGCGCTCCTCGCGGGCGTGGGGCTCGGCGTCGGCCTCGTGGCGCTCGGCGTCCTCCTGTGGTTCATACTGCTGCGGGTCTCGCGTCGGCTCGACGCCATCGCCGGCCTCCTGCAGCGCCTCGCCGCCGGCGACCTCGGGGTCGACGCACGGCGCTACGCCGGGCGCGACGAGATCGGGCGCCTCGCGGACGCGCTCGAGATCTTCCGAGCCAATGCCGAGGAGATGGAGCGCCTGCGCGCGGCGCAGGACGCCGATCGCGCCGAGGCCGAGGCCACTCGCCGGCGCACGCTCGAGGAGATCGCCGCGACGCTCGAGGAGACGATCGACGCCGCCGCCGCGCGCCTCGTCGCCGCGGCCGGGCAGGCGGAGACCGCGTCCGGCGCGCTGGCGAGCTCGGTCGGCATCACGGCGGAGCGCTCCGCCTCGGCGGCGCGCCAGACCGGCGAGAGCCGAAGCGTCATGACCGGCGTCGCGGCGGCGACGGAGGAGCTCACCGCCTCGCTGTCGGAGGTCACGAGCCGCGTGCGGCGCGCCGCGAGCGTGTCGGCGGAAGCGTCCAGGAGCGCCGAGCGCACCGGCGCCACCGTCGCCGAGCTCGCCGACGCCGCCGGGCGAATCGAGGGCGTGCTCCAGCTCATCGCCGAGATCGCCGAGCAGACGAACCTGCTCGCGCTCAACGCCACGATCGAGGCCGCCCGCGCCGGCGAGGCCGGACGCGGGTTCGCGGTGGTCGCCGCCGAGGTGAAGTCGCTCGCCGGCCAGACCGCCAAGGCGACGGAGGAGATCTCCGCGCGCATCGCCGCCATGCAGGAGATGGCGGGGCGCGCCGTGGCGGCGGTCGACGAGATCGGCGGCGTCATCCGGGAGATCGACGCGATTTCCATCGCCATCGCCGGCGCCGTCGAGCAGCAGGGCGGCGCCACCGCCGAGATCGCCGAGCGCATCGCGGCCGCGGCGGCGCGCACGGACGGCGTCGCCCGCGACGTCGACGACCTCTCTCGCGTCGCCGAGGAGGCCGGCGGCGCGGCGCGCACCTCGCGCGAGGCGACGGGTGCGGTGCGGGAGCAGGCGGACGGCCTCGCCGGCCACGTCGCCGATTTCGTGGCGCGCCTGCGCGCCGCCTGAGGCGCCCCCGGCCGCTCGGCCGGGCGCCGTCACCCATTCGGAGCGACCTCGCGAGCGGCGGCCCCCGGCCCGCCGCTCGCGTCGTCTCGGGTGCATGAACCGCTGCTTTCCCGGCCCTCGCACACGTCTCGGGGGCGTTCTGCGTTTCTTGCGTGAACACGGATTTGTGATCGACCTGTGAGGATCGCGCGCAGAGCGCCGATTCGGGAACGAGCTCTTATCGTCCGCCTAAACCGCTATTCTCAAAGCATTCCTGCCTGTCGCGCTTCCCGTGTGGATTCCGGGCGCGGCTCACGACTCGCCTTCGTTACTTGCATGAACGCAAGTTGGTGAGTGCGATCCGAGCCGTAGCAATTCGGCGTCTCGTACCGAAATCCAGGTCATCGGACGGGCCGAGCAGCCCGCCCCCTCAGACAGGAGACACCCATCATGAAGACCCTTCGCACGCTCTCGGTCGCCGCCCTCGCCGTCGTGCTGGCCGGCCCCGCCTTCGCCGCCGCCTCCGAGGTGACGCTCTACGACGCGCCCCAGCAGCAGGACGGCTTCTTCCAGGCGCAGCGCGGCGCGCCGGCCGACGTGAACGTCACCGGCTCGCTCGCCGCCCCGGGCGTCACCGCCTCGGGCGAGACGCCCTTCTGGGCCGCTCACGAGGCGGTTCGCCTGAACGCCCAGGATCACAACTGAGCCGACGATCGCCGAGCGGGCGCGCCGCCCCTCGCACGTTCCTGAAACCAAATCGCCCGGGCCCGCGAACCTCCACTCCAACGGCCCCCCGACGAACACACGAAGACATCGGAGAATTCAGATGAAGACCTTCAACCGCACCCTCGCCGCCGCCGCCCTCGCGCTCGTCGCCGCCGGGCCGGCCACCGCCGCCGTCTCCGACGCGATCACGGTCTACGATCAGCCCCAGCAGCAGGACGGCTTCTTCCAGCAGCAGCGCGGCGTCCTCCCGGACGTCTCGGCGACGGGCTCCATCGGCGCCTCGACTAGCGCGCCGGCCTACGAGGCCCCCGTCTCCTCGGGCACGCCCTTCTGGGCCGCCCACGAGGCGATCCGCCTCAACGCCCAGAACACGAACTGAGCGGGTCCCCGCGAGGAGAGGCCACGCGCCTCTCCTCGCCGATCCGGCAGACCTCCCGACCCTGAACCCGCCCCCGAGACCGACCTCCCCCTCGACGACACGCCCCCACAGGAGACACCCATCATGAAGACCCTTCGCACCCTCTCGATCGCCGCCCTCGCCGTCGCGCTGGCCGGCCCCGCCTTCGCCGCCGCCTCCGAGGTGACGCTCTACGACGCGCCCCAGCAGAAGGACGCGTTCTTCCAGACCCAGCGTGGCGCTCCCGTCGACGTCGACGTCACGGGCTCCCTCGCGACCCCGACCGTCGGCGGCGCCGAGTCGAGCGAGATGCCGTTCTGGGCCGCCCACGAGCGCGTTCGCGTCATGGCCGAAGACAACGGCTGACGACGACGGCTGAAGACGACGGCCGAGCGCGTCGCGCGACCCGCATATTTCACCGGATCGCGGCTTTTCCCCCTGGGCCGCGATGACGAGGGAGCCTGCCGGACGCATGTCCGGCGGGCTTCTTCGCGTTCGGGGTCGGGCGATGTCAGGAGATCCCGTCGTCCGGCGCGCGCAGGGTCTCGTCGGCGGCGCGCTGGGCGAGGAGCGCCCAGATCGTGGCGACCGGCCAGCCGAGGATCGTCGCCTGCAGCAGGAGCGCCCCGACCGCGGCGCCCCAGCGCTCCATCATGGCGAGAGCGACGCAAGGCAGGACGAGGGCGACGACGAAAGCGAGCATGGCGGGGCTCCGGGGGCGAGCGGCGACAGCAGCCACGAGCCTAGCAGAGCCTCCCGCGTCGCCTATCGGGACGAGCCCCGATGCGGGCGCCGCCGCGCGGCATCGGCGTGCCGGCTCAGCGCACGCGCTCGACCCCGACGAAGCGTCCGACCACCCGCGCCCCGTCCTCGCCGAAGCCGACGACCTCGTAGCGCTCGGCCGCGACGCCCGGCACCTCCATGCCCGGCGAGCCGATCGGCATGCCCGGGACGGACAGGCCGGCGACGTCCGGGCGCTGGGCGAGCAGCTCCTCGACCGCCGCCGCCGGGACGTGGCCCTCGATGACGTAGCCGTCGATCTCGGCCGTGTGGCAGGAGGCGAGGTCGCGCGGCACGCCGAGGCGCGCCTTCACCTCGTCCATCAACGAGGTCTCGCGCACCTCCACGCGAAAGCCCGCCGCCTCCATGTGCTCCGCCCAGGCGGTGCAGCAGCCGCAGAAGGGGTCCTTGTGGACGATCATGGTGCCGTGCGTGCCCTCGGCGGCCGAGGCGGGCGTGCCGAGGAATGCGCCCGAGAGCGCGCTCGTGAGGGCGAGGGCGGCGAGGAAGGCGCGGCGGGTGTGCATGATCTCGTCTCGTCTGCGTGCGTGGCGTCGTCTGCGAAGAGTAGGCGCCGCCCCGGAGCCCTACAAGCCGCGAGCGGCGAGGCGCCGCGGGCGATCGCGCGCCCTCGCTCGTCCCGGGCTGGCGATCGCGCCCGGAACGGTTCTGCGGCGGGAGTCATTGCCCCTGCGACAGGAGGTGCCGCCCCATGCACGAGAACTCGAAGCACATGGCGCTGGGCGCGCTCCCCCGGCTGACGGCCGAAAATTACGCACGCGCCGGCGCGGGCGAGGCGACCGGTCCCGTCGCCGGCCAGACCAGGGAGTGAGACCACGATGTCCTATTGGCGCTTCGCCGCGATGATCGCGACCTCCACGGTCGTGATGTACGGCCTGATGTACCTGAACACCTACGCGTGGGAGCAGATCTTCTGGTCGGAGACCCGGTTCTGGATGGCGCTGCTCATGGGCGCGACCATGGCGATCATCATGCTCGGCTACATGACGAGCATGTACAAGAGCCGCGCGATCAACCTCGGCATCTTCGCCGGATCGATCGCGATGTTCGCGCTCTCGCTGTGGCTCGTACGCAGCCAGACGACGGTGGACGACCAGGACTACATGCGCGCGATGATCCCCCACCATTCCATCGCGATCCTCACATCCGAGCGCGCGCAGATCACCGACCCGCGGGTGCGCAAGCTCGCCGACGAGATCATCGCGGCGCAGGAGAAGGAGATCTCCGAGATGCGCTACCTGATCGAGGACCTGGAGGAGCGTGACTGATGCGCCGTCTCACTTTCGCCACCGCCCTCGCCGTCTCGACGGGCCTGCTCGCCGCCTGCTCCGATGCGCAGGCGCCCGACGATCTCCTCGACCCGGCTCGCGGAGACGCGGCGGCGCGGATCGTTCCCGCCGAGGAAGCCCTCGACGGCGTGCACCTGCCGCCGCTCGACCCCTCGACGATGACCTGGGCCGAGATCGACGTCGCAATCGACGCGCCGACGATCTGCGTCTTCCGCTACACGAGCACGAGCCGCCCCGTCGTTGCAACCGGCTTCGGCGCGGACGATCGGCCGATGCGGGCCGTCGTCAAGCTCGCGGGCGATCTCGTCCTCCTCGACGCGCAAGCCGGCGAGACCGCGGCCGCGTACCGGCTCGCGGCGGGGGACGTCACGGTGGTCGTCTCCCCGCTCGCCGGCGAGGACGCACTGGCCGAGATGACCTTCGCGGTCGGCGAAACGCTGCATGCCGGCTATCGCGGCTACCACGAATGCGCCGCCCCGGGCAGCTGAGGCGGCGTGCGCGCGCCGCTCGCGCTCACTCGAAGATCGGCCGGATCTCGCCGACGCAGGCGGCGTCGAGCGTCTCCTCCGGCGCGTCGATGAAGTTCGCCGCCATCACCCGCGCGCAGCCGAGCGCGCCGAGGAGATCGTGCGCCTGGCCGCGGAACGTCAGGAGCTGCGCGTTCTCGAGCCCCGCGGCGATGCCGTGCGCCCACGCCGTCGGCGTCAGCGGGTCGGCGTCGCCGGTGAGGATCAGCGTCGGGATCGTGCTCTCCACCGGCTCCGCCGGCGCGGTAGCCGCGGGGACGTCCCAGGCGGAGCAGGCCTCATCGTAGACGTCGCCCGGCGTGCCGCCCACGAACCAGGTGCCGTCCCCGACGGCGCGCGCGAGCGCCTCGGCGTCGGCGAAGGGCGTATCCTCGCGGCAACGCACCGAGAGATGGAGACCGACCGCGAGACCGTCGAAGAGCGACTCGTCCCCGGCGTCGAAGATCTCCGCGAGCTCGCGATCGGAGAGCGACACGCGCCCGCGCAGAGCAGCGTCGAGCGCGGCGATCGCCCGCGGCAGGGTGCGGGCCGAAGGGATCGTCGCGAGCTTGCCGGCGACCATGGCGACGACGTCCGCCCAGACGATCTCGGTCGTGACCGGCGCGCCCGTGCCGGGGTCGCGGAAGCTCGCCTGCAGCGGCGCCTCGTCGAGCCGCGCGCGGATGCGCGCGAGGCGCTCGCCGAGATCGCCGTAGGTCTCGGCGCAGGCGGGATCGGCGGCGCAAGCCGACACGAGCGCCTCGACGAGCCGCACCCGCTCGGTGGCGAGGTCGGAATTATGATCGGGGCTCACCGACAAAGGCGAGTTCAGGACGACGGAGCGGATGCCTTGCGGATCGACGCGCATGGCCTCGAGCGCGAGGCGCGCGCCGTAGGAGGTGCCCACCAGGTTCCAGCGCGGCAGGTCGAGCGCCGAGCGGATCGCGGCGAGATCGAGGGCGGCGGCGCGCGTGTCGAAGGCGGCGACGTCGATGCCCTCGCGCACCATCGCCTCGCGGCAGCCGGCGAGGCGCGCGCCGATGTCGTCGGGCTCCGCGAGGCCGGGATCGTTGAAGCGGTTGCCGTCGATCGCGGCGACCGGGATCTCGGAACAGCCCAGGCGCGGCAGCGAGCGGCCGGTGCCGCGCTGATCGACGAGGATGACGCTGCGCGTGCGGCGGAACGCGAGGGCGGGCCCCCAGGTCTCGATGGCGTCCGACGCCGCCTGCCCCGGGCCGCCGGAGAGGACGACGACGGGGTTCGGCTCGCCGTTGCCGGTCGGGTTCGAGAGCACGGTCAGATGCACGGCGATGCGCGGCGTGCCCTCCGGCACGCGCCCGTTCGCGTCGACGGCGTCCCAGGACATCGGCAGCCAGGCGAGGAGGCACAGGGCCGGATCGTCAGGCGGCGAGAAGACCGTGCAGGGCACGCGCACGATCCCGACCTCGGCGGGATCGATCACGGGCTGCGCGGCGGCCGGCAGGCAGAATGCCAGCAGAGAGGCGAGCGCGAGCGCGCTCCGGCGGGTCCTCCGTGAAATCATCCCCATCCCCCGATGTCCCTGTCACGTCGCCGCGATTGCTACCGGCGGGCGGCCCACGAGGCCAGTCTCGGGGTACGCGTGCCGCGTCACGCGCCGCTTCGCGTTAGCGCACGGGGCCGCGGAAAGCGCTTGCGCGCCCGCGCGTTTCGTGCACGAAATGTTCTCATGACGAAACGCTCCGGCAGCGCCGATCTCCCGCTCCACGGCGGCCGCGTCCCCCGCTGGCTCGGGGAGCGCATGACCGCGCTCGGCGCCGTGATGACGGAGGCGATCGTCCTCGAATACGGCCGCGACGAGTTCCTGCGCCGCCTCGCGCACCCGTTCTGGTTCCAGAGCTTCGGCGCCGTGATGGGGATGGACTGGCACTCCTCGGGCATCACGACGAGCGTGCTCGGGGCGCTGAAGCGCGGGCTCGGGCCGAAGGCGGCGGAGCTCGGCATCCATGTCTGCGGCGGGCGCGGGCGGCATTCGCGGGCGACGCCGGGCGAGCTCCTGGCGGTGGGGGAGCGCGTCGGGATCGACGGGGGCGCGCTGGCGACGGCGAGCCGGCTCGTGGCGAAGGTCGATTCCGCCGCGGTCCAGGACGGTTTCGAGCTCTACCTGCACGGCTTCGTCGTCACCGACGACGGCAAATGGGCCGTGATCCAGCAGGGCATGAACGGCGAGCGCCGGCAGGCGCGGCGGTATCACTGGCTCTCCGAGGGGCTCTCCAGCTTCGTCGACAGCCCGCACGCGGCGGTGGACGGGCCGGGAGCCGGCACGATCGTGAACCTCGCCGACCGCCGCGCCGACGCATCCCGTGCGGGCCAGCTCGACCTCCTCACGGCGCTCGGACCGGACGGGATCGTCGCGGAATACGCGAAGCTCGACGCCGTGCGCGAGGGCGCGCCGGCGCCACGGCCGCGCGAGGAGGCCCAGCCCCTCCTGCCGCATCTGGTCATGCCCGCGCACGAGGAGGTGCGCGCCGAGAACGTGGTGGCCCGCCGCCTCCACGGCGCGCTCGCGGCTGCGGCGGAGCGCAGCCCCGTGGACTTCCCCGACCTCCTGCTGACGCCGGGCGTCGGCGCGCGCACGGTCCTCTCGCTCGCCATGGTGGCGGAGGTGGTGCACGGCGCGCCCTGCCGCTTCACCGATCCCGCGCGCTTCTCGCTCGCCCACGGCGGCAAGGACAGGAACCCCTTCCCCGTCCCGACCGCCGTCTACGACCGCACCATCGCCGTGATGAAGTCCGCCGTGCGCCGCGCCAAGCTCGGCGCCCGCGAGGAGATGGACGCGATCCGCCGCCTCGACGCCCAGGCCCGCCGGCTGGAAGCGCACGCGACCGGGCCCTCGGTGGACGCGTTCATGGCCGGAGAGAAGGCGCGCTCGCACGGATACGGCGGACGCAGCGTGTTCGGCTGGGAGGAGGCGCCGAGGGAGACGCGGGGGGAGACGCGGGCGGTCGAGGGATCGTGAAGGAGGGGCGGGTTCGATCAGGCCGGCTCGCGCGTTAGCTGCGCTCACGACAGCCCAGAGCGCACCGAGCGATGCTCGACCTTCGACAGGAGCCCTCCATGCCCGACACCAACCCCACCGACCGCGTCCTCCTCATCACCGGCGCGTCCACCGGCATCGGCGCCGCAACGGCGCGCGCTGCGGCGCAGGCCGGGTGGCGCGTGGCGCTCGCCGCGCGCTCGGCCGACAAGCTGGAGGCGCTCGTGCGCGAGATCGGGCCCGAGCGCGCCGCCGCGTTCCGCTGCGACGTCACCGATTACGAGGATCAGGAGCGGCTCGCCGCCGCCGTCGTGGAGCGGTTCGGACGAATAGATGCGGCCTTCGCCAATGCGGGCGTCGGCGGCGAGCCCGGCGGCTTCTCGGGGGCGCCGCCGGAGAGCTGGCGGCGGATCGTCGAGGTGAACATCCTGGGCGTCGCCCACACGCTGCGCGCGACGCTCCACCACGTGAAGGCCGCGCGCGGGCACGTGCTGATCACCGGCTCCATCGCCGGCCGCAAGACGCTTCCCGGCTCCATGTACGCGGCGAGCAAGTGGGCCGTCACCGCCATCGGCTACAACCTGCGCGAGGAGCTCGCGGGCACCGGCGTGCGCGTCACGCTGATCGAGCCGGGCATGGTCGACACGCCCTTCTTCGACGAAGCCAAGCCCGACGCGCTGCGCCCCGACGACATCGCGCGGGCCGTCGTCTACGCCCTCTCCCAGCCCCCGGGCGTCGACGTCTCCGAGCTCGTCATCCTGCCGGTGGAGAAGGCGGCGGGGTGAACGCCCTCACGCCCCGCTCACGCCATGCCGAGCGCCTGCATGTAGAGCTCGAGGATCGCCTCCTCCTCCTGGCGCTCGGAGGCGTCCTTCTTGCGGATCTTGAGGATCTGGCGCACGGCCTTGGCGTCGAAGCCGCGGCCTTTCAGCTCGGCGAAGACGTCCTTGATGTCGGACTGGATGCCGGCCTTCTCCTCCTCGAGCCGCTCGATGCGCTCGATGAACTGGCGCAGCTCGTCGGCGGCTACCCCGGAATCGGCGACGTCGGCGACCATGGCGATGTCCTCTCGTGATGACGGCAAGCGAGGCGGCCGGCGACGCCGGCACGCGAGACGAGGCGGTTGCGATAGAGAAGCGCGCGGGCGCTGGCAAGAGCGGGATGGCCACACCGCGCGCGTCGGCGCGGGCGCGCTCAGTGCCCGCTCTGGCTCTTCTCGAAAGCGGCCTTCTGCTCGGGCGTGGCCTCGGCCTGGTGCTTCGCCTTCCACTCGGAATAGGGCATGCCGTAGACGGCCTCGCGGCTCTCCTCCTTGTCGAGGGGCACGCCGCGCTCGCCGGCGGCGTCGACGAGCCAGTTGGAGAGGCAGTTCCGGCAGAAGCCCGCGAGGTTCATCATGTCGATGTTCTGCGCGTCGGGGCGCGAGGCGAGGTGCGCGAGGAGACGCCGGAAGGCGGCGGCCTCAAGGTCGGTGCGGGTCTTGTCGTCGAGGTCGGAGAAGCGCATCGGGAAGGCTCCATGTCGTCGCGGCATTGGCCGGCGGGTTCGCTTTCCTTCGATATGGCGGATGACCGCGCGCGTGAAAAGGCATAGACAGGGCGCGAACCGTCGAGATGCGCGCGAAGCGCACGAGAGGGAGGGAGACAGCCCGTGACCGCGTCCAGAGACGCCGCCACCGCGACGCCGCGCGCCGTCGCCGAGCGCCGCGCCGCCGCCGAGCGGATCCTCGCCGCTGCGATCGCCCGCGCCCATCCCGCGATCTGCCTGCCGCCCCGGCTGCCCGCGCCGCCGGCCGACGGGCGCATCGTCGTCCTCGCCACCGGCAAGGCCGGCGCGAGCATGGCCGCGGCCGCCGCCGCGCATTACGCGCAGGCCGGCGTGTCGCCCGAGCGGATCGTCGGCCTCGCCGTCTGCCGCCACGGTTACGGCGCAGAGGCGGGGCCGATCCGCGTCGTCGAGGCCGGCCATCCGGTGCCCGACGAAGCGGGCGTCGCCGCCACACGCGAGACGCTGCGGCTGGCCGAGAGCGCGGGCGCGGACGATCTCGTCCTCGCGCTGATCTCGGGGGGCGGCTCGGCCAACTGGATCGCGCCGGCGGGCGACCTCACGCTCGCCGAGAAGCAGGCGATCACGAAGGCGCTCCTGCGCTCGGGCGCGACCATCGGCGAGATCAATTGCGTGCGAAAGCGGCTGTCGCGAATCAAGGGCGGGCGGCTCGCGGCGCTCGCCGCGCCGGCGCGGCTCGAAGCCTTCGCCATCTCGGACGTGCCGGGCGACGATCCCGCGACCATCGCGTCCGGCCCCACCGTGCCCGATCCGACGACGAGCGCGGACGCCCGCGCCGTTATCGCCAAGTACGCCCTCACGCTGCCCGACGCGGCGCGCCGCCTCCTCGACGATCCCGCGAACGAGACGCCGAAGCCCGGCGATCCGTGCTTCGCGCGCACGCGGTTCACCGTGATCGCCCGTCCGGCGGAGGCCATCGCGGCCGCGGCCGAGGCGGCCCGCGCCGAGGGCTACGAGCCCATGGTGCTCGGCGCCGACGTCGAGGGCGAGGCCCGCGACGTCGCGCGTGCGCACGCCCGCCTCGCGCTCGAGGCGAAGCGCGCCGGCCGGCGGGTCGCCATCCTCTCGGGCGGCGAGCTCACGGTGACGATCCGCGGCCAGGGCCGCGGCGGGCCGAACCAGGAATACGCGCTCGCCCTCGCGCTGGCGCTCGAGGGCACGCCCGGCATCGCCGCGCTCTCCGCCGACACCGACGGCACCGACGGCGGTCGTGGCGCGGCTACCGATCCGGCGGGCGCGTTCGTGGACGAAACGACACCGGCGCGTGCGGCCACGATAGGACTCGACGCCGCGCTCTATTTGGAGCAAAACGATTCAACGGGCTTCTTCGAGGCCCTCTCCGATCTGCACTCCCCCGGTCCCACCCGCACGAACGTCAATGATTGCCGCATCATCCTGGTCGACTGAGCGGCGCGGCTCGGCTCGCGCGCGACGCCGCGGGCTCGCCGCGGCCGCGCTCGCCTGCCTCGGCCTCGCCGCGGCGGCGAGCCCGGCGGCGGCGGACCTGCGCCTGTGCAACATGACGGACAGCCGCGTCGGCGTCGCCATCGGCCATCGCGACGCGGAGGGCTGGCTCACCGAGGGCTGGTGGAACCTCGATCCCCGCGCGTGCGAGACGCTGCTGGAAGGCGCGCTCGGCTCGCGCTTCTACTACGTCCACGCCATCGACTACGATCGCGGCGGGGAATGGGGCGGGCGCACCGAGATGTGCACCCGCGAACGCGAGTTCACGATCCGCGGCGTCGAGGATTGCCTCGCCCGCGGCTTCGACCGAAACGGCTTCTTCGAAGTCGACACGGGCCAGCAGCGCAGCTGGACCATCCAGCTCACAGATCCAGACAGACCCGGAGCCGCTCTGAGATGACGCGATCGAGACGGACGAAGATCGTCGCCACCCTGGGACCCGCCTCCAGCACCGTCGAGATGGCCTGCCGGCTGCACGAGGCCGGTGCGGACATGTTCCGAATCAACATGAGCCATCTCTCGCGCGACGATCTGCGCGAGCGCGTGGCCATGGTGCGGGCCGTGGAGGAGCGCGTGCGCACGCCCGTGCCGGTCCTCGTCGACCTGCAGGGGCCGAAGCTGCGTGTGGGGACGTTCTCCGGGGACAAGGCCGAGATCAACGTCGGCGACACCTTCGTCCTCGACGACGATCCGTCGCCGGGCGACGCCAAGCGCGTGCACCTGCCCCATCCCGAGATCCTCTCGGCGCTCGAGCCCGAGCACGTCGTCATCATCGACGACGGCAAGCTGCGCCTCGTCGTCGAGGACGTGGTGCCCGGCAAGAAGGCGACGACCCGCGTCGTCGTCGGCGGGACGATCTCCAACCGCAAGGGCGTCTCCCTGCCCGACACGCAGATCCCCGTCTCGGCCATGACGCCCAAGGATCGCTCGGATCTGGAGGCGGCGATGGACGTGGGCGTCGACTGGGTGGCGCTGTCCTTCGTGCAGCGCCCCGAGGACATCGCCGAGGTCAAGAAGGTCACCCGCGGGCGCGCTCTCGTTCTGGCCAAGATCGAGAAGCCGCAGGCGCTGACGCGCCTCGACGAGATCATGGAGATCTCGGACGCGCTCATGGTCGCGCGCGGCGATCTGGGCGTCGAGCTGCCGCTCGAGCGCGTGCCCGGCATCCAGAAGCGCATCACCCGCGGCGCACGGCGCCTGGGCAAGCCGGTGATCGTCGCGACGCAGATGCTCGAGAGCATGATCACGGCGCCCGTCCCCACCCGCGCGGAGGTGTCGGACGTCGCCACCGCCGTCTACGAGGGCGCGGACGCGGTCATGCTGTCCGCCGAGAGCGCGGCGGGCCAGTTCCCCATCGAGGCGGTCTCCACCATGGACCGCATCGCCCAGCAGGTGGAGCAGGAAGAGCTCTACTGGACGATCATCGCCTCCCAGCAGGCCGAGCCCGAGGCGACAGGGTCGGACGCCATCGCCGCCGCCGCGCACCGGATCGCGGACACGCTGGGCATCAACGTGATCTGCGCCTGGACCTCGTCGGGGGCCACCGCGATGCGCATCGCCCGTGAGCGGCCCAACTCGACGATCATCGCGCTCACGCCCAGCCGCGACGCGGCGCGGCGCGCCCAGCTCGGCTGGGGCGTCCACCCGGTGATGACCCGCGACGCGCACGACGTGGACGACATGACCTTCCGCGCCTGCAAGTTCGCGGTCCGCACGGGCCTCGCCAAGGTGGGCGAGCGGGTGATCGTGGTCGCCGGCGTCCCCTTCGGCACGCCGGGCGCGACCAACATGGTGCGTATCGCCTTCATCAAGCAGGAGCACGCCGACGCCGCGTGAGCGCGCACGCTCGCGTCGAGCCCACGACGATCGGGCGAGACGCCGATACGAGAAACCCGCACCGGCCGCCGGTGCGGGTTTTTTCGTGCTCGTTTCGTCGACGTATGGAAGAACACCACTCCGAAACGGTAAGAACCTCCGCTCGGTCGTGCCGGATCGGGACCATCCGAGACGTGGGATCGATCATCCCACGACAATCACCAGCAAAATAAAACTTAATGGCTCGACAACCCATCGGAAGCATCCAAAGTAGCACAGTCTCCGAAGATACGCATTCCAAAATACATTCGCATTAAATCCCTATTCAGAAGATCTCCGTAGGATTTCTACAAACGCCAGCGGAGATCTACCCATGCGAGCCACCGGTTTCGGCCTACTCTTCCTCGCCGCGACGGCGGCGATCGCTCCCGCGTCCGCGCAGGGCGTCCCGCCGCGCGCGGAGGCGCTCATCGACGATGCCGTCGTCGCGGAGGTGCGGTCCTGGCTCTCGACCGAGATCGTGCGCCTCTCCGTCACGAACCAGAACGAGCGCTACGCGGACCTCGACGCCAACGGCATCTCCGCGCTCGACGCGCAATGGGTCGCCGAGCGCGAGGCGGCGGACAAGCCGCTCATCGCCGCGACCCTCTCCTCGCCGCTCTCCGTCTATCTCACGCGCATCCAGGCGCGCTCGCTCGGGCTCTACGCCGAGCTGTTCGTGACGGACGCGCACGGCCTCAACGTCGGCCAGAGCTCCATCACCTCCGACTTCTGGCAGGGCGACGAAGCCAAGTTCCAGGAGACCTTCCCCAAGGGCCCGGACGCCGTCTTCATCGACGAGCCCGAATGGGACGACGAGATGCGCGTCTGGCGCGCCCAGCTCAACCTCACCATCGCCGACGAGAGCGGTCGCACGCCCATCGGTGCCGCCACCGTCGAGATCAACCTCACCGAGCTGATGCGCCGCGACGGCTTCGTCGGCGGCTGAACCCGCGCAGGCCCACGCCCAGGATCCGGACAGACCCATGCTGAACAATCTCTCCGTCACCAAGAAGGGCCTCGCCGCCTTCGTCGGGCTCGCGCTCGTCGGCGTCGCGGCCGGGCTCGTCTCCTTCGATCGCGCCACGGCGACCGACACCGCGATCGACAGCGCGAACCAGGCGCAGGAGCTCATCGGCGACGCCCGCGAGCTCGACGCGAAGATCTTCGCCCAGGCGTTCGCGATCCAGAGCTTCATCCTGTCGGGCGAGCGCGGGCACCTCGCCGAGTACGAAGCCACGATCGAATCCACCCAGGCGCTGTTCGACGAGGTGACCCGCGAGGCGCGCGGCTTCGATCCCGTCGTCGCCGACAACCTCACCGCGGCCCAGACGAGCTGGAGCACGTGGCGCTCCTCCTACGTCGATCCGCAGATCGAGCGCATGCGTGACCCGATGTCGATCGATCTCGCCCGCGCCGTCGCCAGCACCGAGGAGGCCGACCGTACCTTCGAGGCGGTCATCGGCGCCATGAACCAGGTCGAGCAGGGGCTCGGCGGTCTCCAGGAGACGCTCGTCGCCGGCCAGCAGGCCGCCCTCGCGACGGTGAAGGCCGTGGGTCTCGGCGCGTCCTTCGTCATCGCCGCGGTGGCGCTCGCTTTCGCCTATCTCAACTTCGCCACCATCTCGGGCCCGCTCTCGCGGCTCGCCGACGCGACCCAGCGCCTCGCCGAGGGCGATATCGACGCCGAGGTCGGGACCTCCGCCCGCGGCGACGAGATCGGTCGGATGGGTGCCGCGCTCGGCGTCTTCCGCGAGAACCTGATCCGCACCCGCGCCCTCGAGGCGGAGACCGCCGAGGCCCGCGAGAGCGGCGAGCGGCGCCGCCGCGAGGAGATGGCGCGCCTCGCCCGCGAGTTCGAGGCCTCCGTGCTCCAGCTCTCCGACGAGATGCAGGCGGAGACCGCGCGCCTCTCGGAGGCAGCGGGCACGCTCACGGGTATCGCGTCGGTCACCACGGAGCAGGCGGTCGGCGCGTCGAGCGCGTCCGAGGAGACCGCGGCCAACGTCCGCGGCGTCGCGTCGGCGGCCGAGGAGATGTCCGCCTCCATCAACGAGATCACGAGCCAGGTGCACGCCTCCTCGCAGATGGCAGTGGAAGCCGCCGGCGACGTCGAGCGCTCGAACAAGGCGGTGGCGAACCTCAACGGCGTCGTCGAGCGCATCGGCGACGTGACGAAGCTGATCTCGGAGATCGCCGCGCAGACGAACCTGCTCGCGCTCAACGCCACCATCGAGGCGGCCCGCGCGGGCGAGGCGGGCAAGGGCTTCGCGGTCGTCGCGGCCGAGGTGAAGTCCCTCGCCGACCAGACCGGCAAGGCCACCGAGGAGATCGCGAGCCAGATCGCGGAGATGCGCGGCGCCGCCCACGCCTCCATGCAGGCCGCAGCCGCCGTGGCCGAGAAGGTCCGCGCCATCACCGAGCGGATGAACACCGTCGCCGCCGCCGCCGAGCAGCAGAACGCGACGACGGGCGAGATCGCCCGCAACGTCGCCGAGGCCGCCTCGGGTACGCAGGACGTCAGCCGCACCATCGGCGAGGTCTCGGGCCAGGCGACCCGCACCGGCGAGCTCTCCGACCTCGTCAAGAGCGCCTCGGGCACGCTGCAGGAGCGCTCCTCCGCCCTGCGCGCCGCCATGGACGCCTTCGTGAACAAGGTGCGCGCCGCCTGAGGCACGCGCCGCCACGCATCACCGACATCGTGCCGAGGGGCGCGCGGGAGATCCCCGCGCGCCCCTCTCGCGTTTCGGGTCGGTGAATATTTTCTGAACGCGCGGTTCAAGCTGGGTTCCGCCGGGCTCCCCTACACCGGAGACACGCCGAACGGACGGCGTCGCCGAAACGGAGGAGACCGGACCCATGCTCTCGATGCTCATCACCCCCCGCAGGACGCTCGCCACGGCCCTCGTGGCGCTCGCCACCGCCACCGCCCTCCCCGCCGCCGCCAACGAGATCTCGATCCGCCAGTACGGCACCGACCACACGGTCGGCGGCGAGCAGACCGGCTGGCGCAATCGCGTCGGCACCTTCCAGGAGGGCCGCGCCAACGACGCGATCGTGCGCCAGCACGGCCGGCGCAACATCGGCGCCATCGGCCAGAGCGGCTTTCGCAACCACGCCGACACGTGGCAGCGCGGGCGCGACAACGCGGTCGGCATCGGCCAGTTCGGCGACGACCATTCCGTGGTCGTGACCCAGGACGGCAACGGCAACATCGCCGCGGGCGTTCAGGTGGGACGCGGCTGCACGGGGGAGGTCGTCCAGAACGGCCGCGGCAACGTCTCCGCCTTCGTCCAGACCTGCAATTGATCCGCGCGAGGGGAGGAGGAAGAGCCATGACCGGATTGGGCAAGATCGCCGCCGCCGCCGCCGTCGCGATGAGCGCGCTCGGCCCCCTCGCCGCCTCGCTCGGCGCCTCCGCCGCAGGCGGCGGCGGAGCGACCGAGAGGCTCGCGTGCGAGATCCGCGCGATCGAGCGCGGCGGGCTCGTGATGCTGGAGCCGATCGTGCGCGCGAGCCGCGCCGCGTCGGGCAGCTACACGCTGAGCGTCGAGAGCCGCGGCAGCGGCGGCAGCAGGAGCGACGTGGAGCAGGGCGGCGGGTTCAGCCTCGCCGCCGGCGAGGAGACGCGGCTGGGCAGCGTCGGCCTCGCGGCCGGCACGCGCTACGACGCGGTTCTCGAGATCGAGGCGGGCGATCGCACCGCCACCTGCCGCGCACCCGCGCGGCGCTGACGCCTTACGTTTCGGGAGAGACGACGATGACCCGCAAAGCCATTCTTCTCGCCGCCGCCGGCCTCCTCGCCGGTGCTCTGGCCACAGCGCCGGCTCAGGCCGGCGGCACGGTCAGCGTCACCGCGAACCCGAGCGGCGACGCCGGACGGCTGCTCGCCGCCGGCCTCGCCATCTACGGGATCGCCAAGGACATCGACGCCAACGGGCGTATCACGCAAAGGGGCCGCGACAACGCCGCCGGGCTCCTGCAGGACGGGCGCGGCCACCTCGGCATCGTCCACCAGGACGGGAGCGGGCACGTGGGCACGCTCGAGCAGAGCGGGGCCGCCAACAGCTACGGCCTCTTCCAGTTCGGCCGCGGCGCCCGCGCCGCGGTGCGCCAGCACGGCGTGGGGCGCAGCGGGGTCACCGTGCAATACGGGTTCTGATGCGCCTCGGGTGAGCGGTGCCTCAGAACAGTCCAGAGAACAGGCCGCGGCGGGTCGGCTCGAGAGCCGCCGTCTCCGCCGGGGCCGCGGCGTAGAAGCCGCCGGCGTTCTGCTTCACCTTCACCGTGGCGCCGACCTCGGCGCGCTCGTAGAGGTGCAGCACGTCCTGGTTCAGCATGCGGATGCAGCCCGAGGACACCGCCTGGCCGATGGACCAGGGCTCGTTCGTGCCGTGGATGCGATAGAGCGTGTCGCGACCGCCTTCGTAGAGGTAGAGCGCGCGGGCGCCGAGCGGGTTGTCGAGGCCGCCCTCCATGTGGCGCGGAAGCTCGGGCTGGCGCCGGCGCATGGCGGCGGGCGGCGTCCAGCCCGGCCAGCGGGCCTTGCGGCCGATCCGCGCCGTTCCGGACCAGGAGAAGCCGTCGCGACCCACCCCGATCCCGTAGCGGTAGGCACGCCCGCCGGGCCGCACGAGATAGAGGTGCTTGTCGGCGGTGTCGACGATGATGGTGCCCGGGCGCTCGCCCCCCTCGTACACCACCTCGGTGAGGCGCAGATGCGCGGGCATGACCCGCGGGTCGACGAAGGGGATGTCGTAGGGCTCGTCCGGGATGAAGCCGGAATACCAGCCGGACGCTTGCGGATAGGCGCCTCCCCGGGCGCCTTGGGCGAGCGCGGGAGCGGACGATGCGACGGCGGCCGTGGCCGCGGCAGCGCTCAGGAACGAGCGGCGCGTGATCATCGAGGGACCTCGCTTGACATGAACTTGGCATGACAAGCTTCGAGGCCGATCCGGGTTCCCGCGCCGCTGTTCGAGCGGCGCCCTCCCGCGCCTCAGGCGTTGCGCCAGGCCTTCGCGAGATCGATGAAGTTGCGCAGGATCGTCTCGCCGTGCTCGGAGAGGATGCTCTCCGGGTGGAACTGGACACCATGGACGGGCAGCGTCCTGTGCGAGGCGGCCATGATCTGGCCGTCCTGCGTGCGCGCCGTCACCGCGAGCACGTCCGGGCAGGTGGCGTCGTCGATCACGAGGGAGTGGTAGCGCGTCGCCGTGAAGTCCTGCGCGCAGCCGGCGAAGAGCCCCTCGCCCGTGTGGTGGACCCGGCTCGTCTTGCCGTGCATCGGCAAGGGCGCGCGCACGATGTCGCCGCCGAAGGCCTGCCCGATCGTCTGCAGGCCCAAGCAGACGCCGAAGATCGGTACGCGCCCCGCACCCTTCTCCACGGTCTCGAGGCAGATACCCGCTTCCGTCGGCGTGCAGGGCCCGGGCGAAAGCACGATCGCGTCGAAGCCGCCGTCGAGCGCCTCGTCCGCGCTCACGGAATCGTTGCGCACGACCTCGATCTCGCGGGTGAAGCGGCTCACGAGATGGACGAGGTTCCAGGTGAAGCTGTCGTAATTGTCGATCACGAGAAGCCGGGGCGTGTCGGATCGCGGGCTGGCGGAGCTCGTCATGGCGGGCGGCCTTCGGTTGCGCGTCTCCCCTCTAGCAGCCCGGGCGCCCGGCGCAAAGCCGCGCAGGCCCGGAACCGCGATCGGCCGCGCGCCGTTCTCGCTCGTACGAAACGAGAACGAGCCCCGATATCGAGCCCAATGGAGGCCCCGACATGTCCGCCGACGATCGTCACCACGAGGATACCCGCGCGCGCGGCGCGCACCAGGACCCGCCGGAGGTGGAGAACCCCAAGCAGACCCCGCCCGCCGGCAATCAGGAGAAGGACCCGGAGGATTGGGTCACCGGCCACGAGCCGATGACGGGCGCGCAGGCCTCCTACCTCAAGACCCTCTCCGAGCAGGCGCACGCGCCCGAGCTCTACGACCCCAAGCTCGACAAGGCGGAAGCGTCGAAGCGCATCGACGAGCTGCGCGAGAAGACCGGGAAGGCGTGAGCGCTTCCTCGGGATCGCCGCCCGCCGCGGATCATTCCGCGGCGGCGGCCATGTACCGTGTCGGGTCGTAATTGAGCACCGGCGCGAGCCAGCGCTCGACCTCGCGCACGTCCATGCCCTTTCGCCGGGCGTAGTCCTCCACCTGATCGCGCTCGACCTTCGCGACGCCGAAATAATGCGCGTCCGGATGGGCGAGGTAGAGGCCCGAGACCGACGAGCCGGGCCACATGGCGTAGCTCTCCGTCAGGGAGACGCCGATCGAGCGCTCCGCACCGAGGAGCGAGAACAGCGTCTCCTTCTCGGTGTGGTCGGGCTGGGCGGGATAGCCCGGCGCCGGGCGGATGCCCTGGTAGGTCTCCCGAATCAGCTCCTCGTCGGAGAGCGCCTCGTCCGGCGCGTAGCCCCAGAATTCGGTGCGCACGCGCTGGTGCATGCGCTCGGCCAGCGCCTCCGCGATGCGATCGGCCAGCGCCTTGACCATGATCGAGCGGTAATCGTCGTTGGCGCGCTCGAAGCGCTCGGCGATGCGCACCTCCTCGAGGCCCGCCGTCACGACGAAGGCGCCGACATAGTCCGGTATTCCCGTGTCGGCGGGCGCCACGAAGTCGGAGATGCACTGGTTGGGCCGTCCGTCGCGCTTCGTCAGTTGCTGGCGCAGGCCGTGGAAGGTGGCGAGCGTCTCCTGCCGGCTCTCGCCGGTATAGAGGCGGATGTCGTCGCCCACGCTGTTCGCCGGCCAGAAGCCGATCACGGCCTTGGGCGTGAACCACCTGTTCTCGACGACGTCGCGCAGCATCGCCTGCGCGTCCTCGAAGAGCTGGCGCGCCGCCGGCCCCTGGTTCTCGTCCTCCAGGATCGCCGGGTAGCGTCCCTTGAGCTCCCAGGTCTGGAAGAAGGGCGTCCAGTCGATGCAGGCGGCGAGGTCGGCGAGGTCGTAGGTGCGGAAGACGCGCGCACCCGTGAAGCTGGGCTTCGTCGGCCGATACGCCGTCCAGTCGATCCGCGTCGCGTTCTCCCGCGCCTTGGCGATGGGCAGGCGCTGCTTGTCGGCCTCCGAGCGCGCATGCGCGTCGGCGACGCGGGCGTATTCCTTGCGCAGCGTCTCGACATAGGGCCCCTTCTGCTCGTTCGAGAGCAGGCTCGACACCACGCCCACCGCGCGGCTCGCATCCGTGACGTAGACCGCCTGGCCCCGGGCGTAGGAGGGGTGGATCTTCACCGCCGTGTGCACGCGGCTCGTCGTCGCCCCGCCGATGAGGAGCGGAATGTCGAAGCCCTCGCGCTCCATCTCGGCGGCGACGTGGACCATCTCGTCGAGCGAGGGCGTGATCAGCCCCGAGAGCCCGATGATGTCGACGCCGTGCTTCCTCGCCTCGTCGAGGATCCTGGCGGCGGGCACCATCACGCCGAGGTCGATGACCTCGTAATTGTTGCAGGCCAGGACGACGCCGACGATGTTCTTGCCGATGTCGTGCACGTCGCCCTTGACGGTAGCCATGAGGATCTTGCCCGCCGCCGGCTTGTCGACGAGGCCCATCTCCTCCTTCTCCTTGTCCATGAAGGGGGTGAGATAGGCGACCGCTTGCTTCATCACGCGCGCGGACTTGACGACCTGCGGCAGGAACATCTTGCCCGCGCCGAAGAGGTCGCCCACCACGTTCATGCCCGCCATGAGCGGGCCCTCGATGACGTGGAGCGGGCGCTCGGCGCGGGCGCGGGCCTCCTCGACGTCCTGGGTGATGTACTCCGTGATGCCGTTGACGAGCGCATGCTCGAGGCGCTTCTCGACCTCCCAGGAGCGCCATTCGAGGTCCTGGACGCGCACCGCCCCGGAGCCGTCGCCCTTGA
The DNA here is from genome assembly GCF_014645695.1 of Salinarimonas ramus. GTDB lineage: Bacteria > Pseudomonadota > Alphaproteobacteria > Rhizobiales > Beijerinckiaceae > Salinarimonas > Salinarimonas ramus. The sequence continues at coordinate 135,992 of NZ_BMMF01000003.1, forward strand.
AGCGCGGGGCGGCGTCCAGCAGGCGCTCGGTGGCGTCCTTGCGACGGTTGAGGACGACGTCCTCGCACAGCTCCTTGAGCTCGGGATCGAGCTTGTCGTAGACGCCGAGTTGGCCGGCATTGACGATGCCCATGTCCATCCCCGCCTGGATGGCGTGGTAGAGGAAGACCGTGTGCATCGCCTCGCGCACCGGCTCGTTGCCGCGAAACGAGAACGACAGGTTCGACACGCCGCCCGAGACGTGGGCGTGCGGCAGGTTCGTGCGGATGGCGCGCGTCGCGTCGATGAAGTCGACGCCGTAATTGTCGTGCTCCTCGATGCCCGTCGCCACCGCGAAGACGTTGGGATCGAAGACGATGTCCTCGGGCGGGAAGCCGACCTCGTCCACGAGGATGCGGTAGGCGCGCTCGGTGATCTCGATCTTGCGCGCGGCGGTGTCCGCCTGGCCCTCCTCGTCGAAGGCCATGACGACGACGGCGGCGCCGTAGTCGCGGCAGATGCGCGCCTGCTCGCGGAAGGCGTCCTCGCCCTCCTTCATCGAGATCGAGTTGACGATGGCCTTGCCCTGGACGCACTTGAGCCCGGCCTCGATCACCTCGAACTTGGACGAGTCGATCATCACCGGCACGCGGGCGATGTCCGGCTCGGCGGCGACGAGGTTGAGGAACTCGACCATCGCCTTCTTCGAATCGAGCAGGCCCTCGTCCATGTTGACGTCGATGACCTGCGCGCCCGCCGCGACCTGGTCGCGGGCGACGTCGAGGGCGGCGGCGTAGTCGCCGTTGGTGATCAGCTTCCTGAACTTGGCCGAGCCGGTCACGTTGGTGCGCTCGCCCACGTTCACGAAGGGGATGTCCTTCGTCAGCGTGAAGGGCTCGAGGCCCGAGAGCCGCATCAGCGGCGCCTTCGCCTCGACCTTGCGCGGCGCCTTGCCCTTCACGGCCTCGGCGATCGCGCGAATGTGGGCGGGCGTCGTGCCGCAGCAGCCGCCGACCATGTTGACGAGGCCGGCCTGGGCGAACTCGCCCACCATGGCGGCGGTCGCCTCCGGGCTCTCGTCGTAGAGGCCGAACTCGTTGGGCAGCCCCGCATTCGGGTAGGCGCACACGAAGGTGTCGGCGACGCGCGCGATCTCGGCGATATGGGCGCGCATCTCACGCGCCCCGAGCGCGCAATTGAGGCCGATGGTGAAGGGCTCGGCGTGCCGCACGGAGTGCCAGAACGCCTCGGGCGTCTGGCCCGACAGCGTGCGCCCGGAGAGGTCCGTGATCGTGCCGGAGATCATCACCGGCAGCTCCGCCCCGCGCTCGGCGAAGACCGCGCGCGCCGCCGCGATGGCGGCCTTGGCGTTGAGCGTGTCGAAGATCGTCTCGATCAGGATCAGCTCCGCCCCGCCGTCCACGAGGCCGCGGATCTGCTCGGCATAGGCGTCGCGCACCTCGTCGAAGGTCACGGCGCGGTAACCGGGATTGTTGACGTCCGGCGAGATCGAGAGCGTGCGGTTCGTGGGCCCCACCGCGCCCGCGACGAAGCGCCGGCGCCCGTCCTCGGCGGCCGCGATCGCCGCCGCCTCGCGGGCGAGGCGCGCGCCCTCGACATTGAGCTCGTAGACGATGTCCTCCATGCCGTAATCGGCCTGGGCGATGCGGGTGCCCGAGAAGGTGTTCGTCTCGACGATGTCCGACCCCGCCCGGAAATAGTCCAGGTGGATGTCGCGCATGGCGTCGGGCTGGGTGAGGATCAGGAGGTCGTTGTTGCCCTTCTGATCGTGCGCGTGATCGCCGAAGCGCTCCCCGCGGAAATCCGCCTCCGAGAACTTGCGGCTCTGGATCTCGGTACCCATGGCGCCGTCGAGCACGAGGATGCGCTCGCTCGCGGCTTGCTTCAGGGCGGCGAGGACCTCGGCGCCGTCGGCGGGGCGGATATCGGACATGGTTTTGTCGCTCTCTCGTCGGATCGCGGGAAGTCTCTGGAACGGGTGCGCGTCGCGGCGTCAGGCCGCGGCGGCGGGGGTCTCGGCGGGGCGCAGGCCCAGCATGTGGCAGATGGCGTAGGCGAGCTCGGCGCGGTTCATCGTATAGATGTGGAACTCGCTCACCCCGTGCTCGCGCAGGTCCGTCACCTGCTCGCAGGCGACGGCGGCGGCGACGAGCTTCCTCGTCTCCACGTCGTCGTCGAGCCCCTCGAAACGCTTGGCGAGCCAATTCGGCACCGAGGCGCCGGTGCGGCGCGCGAAGTTCGCCGTCTGCTTGAAGTTCTGCACCGGCACGATGCCCGGCACGATGGGAATGTCGATGCCGGCCGCGCGGACGCGGTCGACGTAGCGATAGTAGATCTCGTTGTCGAAGAAGAACTGCGTGATCGCCCGGGTGGCGCCGGCATCGACCTTCTTCTTGAGCGCCTCGACGTCGGCGTCGAACGAGGTCGCCTCCGGGTGCTTCTCGGGATAGGCCGAGACGGAGACCTCGAAATCGGCGATGCGCCTGATCCCGGCGACGAGGTCGCAGGCCTGGGCGTAGCCGCCCGGATGCGCCTCGTAGGCGGTGCCCGGCCCGCCGATGGGATCGCCGCGCAGCGCCACGATGTGGCGCACGCCCGCCTCCCAATAGCCGCGCACGACCTCGTCCACCTCCTCGCGGGTCGCGGCGACGCAGGTGAGGTGGGCGGCGGGCTCGAGGCTCGTCTCGCGCACGATGCGCGCCACGGTCGCGTGGGTGCGCTCGCGCGTCGAGCCGCCGGCGCCGTAGGTCACGGAGACGAAGCGCGGCGCGAGCGGGGCGAGCCGCTCGATGGAGGACCAGAGCGTCCGGTCCATCTCCTCGGTCTTGGGCGGGAAGAACTCGAAGGAGACGTCGATGGCGGAAGCGGGCGACATCAGGCGACCTCTCTGTCCTGCGTGCGAAACGGCATGTCGTTGATCCGGCGGCGGTCTCGGCCGAGCCAGAGCGAGACGGTGAGCGCGTCCTCGCCCGCACGCGGCGGGGCGAGATCGCGATGAAGGGTGCAGTCGAGCCCGGCCTCGGCGAGCCAGCTCTCGACCTGCTCGCGCGAGAAGCCCAGGCGCCGATGCGCCTGGGCGGTGCGCAGGAACTCGAGCTCGTGGGGCGCGAAGTCGACGACGAGGAGCCGCCCGCCCGGCGCGACGAGGCGCGCGGCCTCGCGCAGCGCGCGGGCCGGGTCGTCGAGATAGTGCAGGACCTGGTGGATGATCACGAGGTCGAAGGAATTCGCCTCCACCGGCGGCGCGTGGATGTCGCCCTGGCGCAGCTCGACCCCGCGTACCCCCGCCTTCTCGAGGTTGGCGCGCGCCACCGACAGCATGGCGTGGGAGGCGTCGAGGCCCACCACCCGTTCGGCCCGGCCCGCGAGCAGCGAGAGCATCCGGCCCGTGCCGGTGCCGAGATCGACGAGCGCGCGGATCGGGCGATCGCCGAGCGCCGCCTCGATCGCGGCCTCGACCTCGTCCGCCGGCGCGTGCAGGGAGCGCAGGCGGTCCCAGTCCGGCGCGAGGCGGGCGAAATAGGATTGCGCCGCCTCCGCCCGCGCGGCGCGCACGGCGGCGAGCCGCTCACGATCGCCGGCGGCGGTGGCGTCCTCCGCATCGAGCGCGTCGAGCATGGGCCGCAGCAGCGCCGCCGCCGGATCGCGCTCGGCCAGGCGGAAGAAGGCCCATGCCCCCTCGCGATGGCGTTCCACCAGCCCCGCCTCGACGAGGAGCTTGAGATGGCGCGAGATCCGCGGCTGCGACTGGCCGAGAATGTCGGTGAGATCCGAGACCGACAGCTCCCCCTGCGCCAGCAGCGAGAGCACGCGCAGACGCGTCTCCTCTCCCGCCGCGCGCAAGGCGGCGAGAGCGTTCGGCAGGGTCAGCGTCGTCTCGGGCATCGAACCTCTCCGGCTGGCGCGACGGGCACGTGCGGAGCACGATAGCACGCCTTGCGGCGGAAAGGTAGATATAAAGATATCTTTATGTGCAGATCGAGGAGGAGATCCAATGTGCAGATCGCAAAATCGACTTGACCGAGCGCGCGCAGGCAGCTTCAACTTCGAACTGCTTCAGTGAGAAGTTGCATGCCGTCCATCGAAGAACACACACGTCCGGCTCACGCGATCCACAATCCCGTAGCCGATCTCTCAGCGAGCCCGGACCAGCTCCTAGCGGAGTTGGTCGATCTTCGTCGGCGCGCCCGTCCCGAATTGGACGAGCTGTGCCGGGAGCTGGCGATCTACAGCCGACACTCTGAGATCAACGAGAAATCTGTAGAGTCGGCAAAAGGAAAGGCAACCCGTCCTTCGATCCTGATGGGCAAGCCATGGTACACCGCTGCACACCTTCGCGATTTCCTGCGTTTCAGGACACCGCTTCGGACGATCCATGACGCCGCAAAGACGATCATGTTTTTCGCTCACCAAGCTGATCAGGGCGCGTTATCGCTCGTGAAAATCGATACGAGAAAATTCATGATGCCGAATCCGTATGGCTGGAGGATGATTGCCATCGATTTTCGGTTAGCACAGAGCGGCATGCTGGTGGAACACTACATGACATACGCAGACTGCCTTGCCGTGAATGATCTCATGCTGCACGCGGTGTACGAGCGCTGGCGCAATCGCGGTGATGAGCTCACGATCGGCGAGCGGCGTCGGCAAGCCCAGCAGATCGGTCTCTCCCGGCTGACGAATGAGGCCATCTTCGCTGAGGCGGCCAGATCCGAACACGCGAACCTGGACGAGGCCCGCCAAGCCGTGGCCGTCTCGACGTCCGCCTTCGCCCGAAGCGTGGTCCAAGGCCTCGAAGAGCTGATCTCGGTCAGCTGACCGCATAGACGCGCTCGCCCGGCCGGGGAAGCGCACCGGCGCGCACGAGGAGCGTGCGGATGTCCGCGACCGTGAGATCGTCCAGTGCCAGGTTGCCGAGCGCCGCGCGGTAATCGAGCCAGGCGCGAGAGGCGTCTCGCACGGCAAACTGCCGCTCGGCGTCTCCCGACAGGTCGGCCCAGTTTTCCCAAAGGTCGGCGGCGGGCACCGCCTCGGGCTCCCATGGCCCGCTGCCGCGCTTGACGAGAGGCACGTCGATGCCTGCCTCATAGGCCTCGACGAAGACGGCATCCTCGAAACGGTGGCGCGCTGCGATCATCGGCCGTTCACTCCTCAGGCCCTCAATCTAGCAACAACAAGCTCGGTGCGCTAGTTCCACGATCGAGACGTGCCGAAGATCGCCCAACTCTACCGAAAGCTCTCCGAGATCGCGCGCAGGTGGTTCATGCCGCCGCCGGAGGCGCCGAAGCCGGAGCCGCCCCAGCCTCCTCCTCCGCCGCCGCCCGCGCCTTGCGGAGGGGGCGGTGCGCCCGGCTCGGAGCCGTCGGCGAGGCGAAGGCCCACGTATTGGCGGGTGCCGTCGGGATGGACGCGATAGGTGCGGTAGAGGAGCTGGCCGTCCCAGCTCGTCTCCTCGCCGGGGCTCGGGCGCATCATCACGAAGCCGCCGGCGCGCTGGAAGGCGAGGTCCTCGTCGGGGATGGCGGCGGTAACGGGCGGCTCCTCGGGACCACCGGAGCCGAGCACGACGGCGACGACGACGAGGAGGCAGGCGGCGGCGGCCGCCGCGGCGACGAGGCGCCCGTGCGGGACCGGCCGGCGCGCCTCGCGGCTCTTCGCCGGCTGGCGGCGCTCGGCCGAGCGCGTGGTGAGCACCTGCGTCCAGTACTCGCTCATGACGGCGGCGAAGGCGGCGCGGGTCTCGGCGGAGGTGCGCTCCACCGAGGCGATGCCCTCCCCGAGCGCGCGCGACCCGTAGATCTCGACGAGGCGCGGGGGCGCGCCCTCGCTCTCGTGAACGACTGCGACGGCGCCGCCGCCGGCCTCGACGAAGCTCGCGATCAGCCGCGCGCCGTCGCGGGCGCGGCGCTCGTCGGCGTTCGCCTCGATCAGCGACCACGTGCCGGGCGCCAGGCCCTCGACGGGCGGCGTCTCGTAGCGCACCGCGACGACGTAGGTCGCATGGTCGCCGCGCGGGTCGGCCTCTGTCATCGTCCACCTCGCGAGCCCCCGACGGATCCAGGGACTCTCGAGGCGACGCTAGCGCGGAAAGCTTGCCGCAACCTTGACGGGATCGCGCAAGCCGGACGCGCCGGGGCGCTCAGACCATGACGGAGCGTCGCACCGCTTCGCGATCGAGGCTACCCGCCTCGCCCGCGAGCACGACCTCGCCGCGGTCGAGGACGACGATCCGGTCCGCGAGCGCCGAGGCGAAGTCGAAATATTGCTCGACGAGCACGATCGCCATGTCGCCGCGCGCGCGCAGCGTCTCGATAGCGCGGCCGATGTCCTGGATGATCGAGGGCTGGATACCCTCGGTGGGCTCGTCGAGGATGAGCAGCGAGGGCCGCGTGACCAGCGCGCGGCCGATGGCGAGCTGCTGCTGCTGGCCGCCGGAGAGATCGCCGCCGCGCCGGCGCAGCATGGATTTCAGCACGGGGAAGAGCGTGAACACCTCCTCGGGCACGCTCTTCTCGGCGCGCCCGTCGAGCGCGGCGAAGCCCGTGCGCAGGTTCTCCTCCACGGTCAGCAGCGGGAAGATCTCGCGCCCTTGCGGCACGTAGGCGATGCCGCGGCGCGCCCGCGCGAAGGGCTCGAGGCGCGTGACGTCCTCGCCGCGCCAGGTGATGGTGCCGCCCGACGGCTTCACCTGGCCCACGAGGGCGCGCATCAGCGAGGTCTTGCCCACGCCGTTGCGGCCCATGACGCAGGTGACGCGCCCGGGAGCGGCCTCGAGCGCGACGCCCCGCAGGATCTGTGCGGCGCCGTAATGCAGATCGATGTCGCGCGCGTCCAGCATGCCCTACCGCCCGAGATAGACTTCGATCACCCGCTTCTCGGCGGAGACCTGGTCGAGGGAGCCCTCCGCGAGGACAGAGCCCTCGTGCAGGACCGAGACCTTCACGCCGAGCGCGCGCACGAAGCTCATGTCGTGCTCCACGACGACGACGGTGTGATCGACGTTGATGCGCCGCAGGAGATCGGCCGTCAGCTCGGTCTCCGCGTCCGTCATGCCGGCGACGGGCTCGTCGACGAGCAGCAGCGTCGGGTCCTGGGCGAGCAGCATGCCGATCTCGAGCCATTGCTTCTGGCCGTGCGAAAGCGCGCCGGCGAGCGCGTCGCGGCGGTCGCCGAGGCGCACGATCTCGAGCACCTCCTCGATGCGCCGCGCCTCCTGCGGCGTACGCCGATGGAAGAGGCTCGCGCGCACGCCGCGGGGGCCCGCCAGCGCGAGCACGATGTTCTCCTCGACGCTCACCATCTCGAACACGGTGGGCTTCTGGAACTTGCGCCCGATGCCGAGCTCCGCGATCGCCGCCTCGTCGAGGCGGGTGAGGTCGTGCACGCCGTCGAGCAGCACGGTGCCCGTGTCGGGGCGCGTCTTGCCGGTGATGACGTCCATCATCGTCGTCTTGCCGGCGCCGTTGGGGCCGATGATGGCGCGCATCTCGCCGGGCTCGAGCACGAGCGAGAGGGAATTCAACGCCTTGAAGCCGTCGAAGGAGACGCTCACCGCGTCGAGATAGAGGAGCGCGTCCGTGGTGCGCGCGGCGGGTGCGACCGGGGCGGGCGCGGTTGCGGCGGATGTCATGGTCGGCACCCTCATTCCGCGGCCTGCGTGGCGCCCGCGGGCGACTTTTCCGGAGCTTTGCCGGGATCGGCTGCGCGCCGGCGCCCCCTGAGGCTCCTCAGCGCGCCGAGGATGCCCTTGGGCAGGAAGAGCGTGACGACGACGAACAGGAAGCCGAGCACGAAGAGCCACGCCTCCGGATAGGCGCCCGTGAGGAAGCTCTCGAGCCAGTTCACCAGGATCGCCCCCAGCGCCGCGCCCGAGAGCGTGCCGCGTCCGCCGACGGCGACCCAGATCACCGCCTCGATGGAGTTCGCCGGCGAGAATTCGCTCGGGTTGATGATGCCCACCTGCGGGACGTAGAGCGCGCCCGCGAGCCCCGCCATCATCGCCGAGACGACGAAGACGAAGAGCTTGAAGCGCTCCACCCGCCACCCGAGGAAGCGCGTGCGTGCCTCCGCGTCGCGGATGGCGACGAGGACGAGGCCGAATTTCGAGGTGACGATCGCCTGCGCCAGCAGCAGCCCGCCCGCGAGCGCCAGCGCCGAGAGGGCGAAGAGCGCCGCACGCGTCGTGTCCGCCTGGAGCGAGAAGCCGAGCACGTCCTTGAAGTCCGTGAGCCCGTTGTTGCCGCCGAAGCCCAGCTCGTTGCGGAAGAAGGCGAGCATCAGCGCGTAGGTGCCCGCCTGCGTGATGATGGAGAGGTAGACCCCCGTCACCCGTGAGCGGAAGGCGAGCCAGCCGAAGACGAAGGCGAGCGCGCCCGGCACGAACAGCGCCATGAAGGCGGCATAGGCGAAGACGTCGAAACCCCACCAGGCGACGGGCAGCGCCTCCCAGTCGAGGAAGACCATGAAGTCCGGCAGGACCGGGTGGCCGTAGACGCCGCGCGGGCCGATCTCGCGCATGAGGTGCATGCCCATGGCGTAGCCGCCCAGCGCGAAGAAGGCGCCGTGGCCGAGCGAGAGAATGCCGCAATAGCCCCAGACGAGATCGAGCGCGACCGCGAGGAGCGCATAGGTCAGCCACTTGCCCACGAGCACGACCGTTCCCGTCGGCACGTGCAGCGCGTGGTCGGGGGGGAAGGCGAGATTGGCGATCGGCACGAGCGCCGCCGCGGCGACGAGCGCGAGGATCGCCGGCGCGATGTGCGGCGCCATCAGGCGAAAGAGGATGGGCTTTCGGGACGTCACGGCGGCCTTCCCCTCAGCTCTCGACCGCCCGCCCCTTCAGGGCGAACAGGCCGCGCGGGCGTTTCTGGATGAAGAGGATGACGGCGACGAGGATCACGATCTTGGCGAGGACGGCGCCGGCGAGCGGCTCGACGAGCTTGTTCGCGACGCCGAGCGAGAGCGCCGCGACGAGCGCGCCCCACAGGCTCCCCACCCCGCCGAAGACGACGACGAGGAACGAGTCGATGATGTAGCTCTGGCCGAGATTGGGCGAGACGTTGTCGATCTGCGAGAGCGCCACGCCCGCGACGCCGGCGATGCCGGATCCGAGCCCGAAGGTGAGCGCGTCGACCCAGGGCGTGCGGATGCCCATGGAGGCCGCCATGCGCCGGTTCTGCACGACGGCGCGCATGCGCAGCCCGAAGGACGTCGCCTTCATGGCCACGAGGAGCGCGAGGAAGACCGCGAGCGCGAAGACGATGATCCACACCCGGCTCCAGGTCAGCGCGATGCCGAAGAGCTCGAGCGAGCCCGACATGAAGGAGGGGTTCATCACCTCCCGGTTCGTCGGGCCGAAGAGGGTGCGCACCGCCTGCTGCAGGATGAGCGACACGCCCCAGGTGGCGAGCAGCGTCTCGAGCGGACGCCCGTAGAGATGGCGGATCACGAGGCGCTCCAGCGCGATGCCGACGAGCCCGGCCGTGGCGAAGGCGAGCGGCAGCGCGACGAGGAGCGAGAGGTCGAGCAGGCCGGGCGCGAAGGCACGCATCAGTTCCTGGACGACGAAGGTCGCGTAGGCGCCGATCATCACCATCTCGCCATGCGCCATGTTGATCACCCCCATGACGCCGAAGGTGATGGCGAGCCCGATGGCCGCGAGCAGCAGGACGGAGCCGAGCGAGAGGCCGAAGAACAGGTTCTGCACGTGCCCCTGGATCTCGAGGCGCCGGTCGATGGCGGCGATGCCCTCGGCGGCCGCCGCCTTCACCGCGTCCGTGGCGTCCGCCGGGACGGAGAGGAGGAGCGCGCGGGCACCGGCGTCGGCGCGCGCCGTCAGCCGCTCGACAGCGGCGAGGCGTTCTGCCTCCGGCGCGTCGGGATCGACGAGGGCGAGGCCGGCGAGCGTGTCGTCGAAGGCGCGCTGGACGTTCGGGTCCGTCTCCTCGGCGCGGGCCTCGGCGAGCGCCGCGCGTTGCGAGAGGTCGCGGGCGCGCAGGATGGAGACCGCCGCCTCGATGCGCGTCGCCGGATTCGGTGCGCGCAGGGTGAGGCTCGCCATCGCCGTCTGCACGGCACGGCGCACGGCGTTGGAGACGCGCACGTCCGTCGTCGGGCCCGGCGCGGCGACCGGCTCGCCGGTGAGCGCGTCGAAGGTCTGCCCGCCTTCCTGCCAGAGCACCCGGCGCGAGGCGGTCTCGAAGACGAGCCGGCGATCCGAGAGCGCCTGAAGGATCGGCGCCGCATGGGGATGGCCGGATGCCGCCAGAGCATCCACGGCCGCCAGGGTGGCGGGGAACTGCCCGCGCGTGAAGCCCGCGAGGATGGTCTCTACGTCTTGGGTCGAGGCTTGCTGTGCCGAAACCGGCGTCGACACGAGCGGCGCGGCGAGAAGGACGAGCGCGAGGGTGAGCGCGACGAGGACGGACCGCGTGAGGCGGATCGACGTCCGGGCGAGATGCGCCATGGAACCGGCCCTTCCGGAGAGCGAGACGGGGGAGCGAGAGGTCGCGGCGGCGCCGGGCGCCGCCGCGACGATGCGCGCGCCGATCAGGCGCCGCCGCACTGGCCGGTGGCGACGTTGAAGTTGCCGCAATTCATCGGCGCCTGCCAATCCGACATCAGGTCCTTCGAGCCCTCGAGGTGGTCGGACCACGCGTCGCCCGGAACGAGGCCCGCGGTCTCCCACACGACGGCGAACTGGCCGTCGTCCTGGATCTCGCCGACGAGGACGGGCTTCGTGATGTGGTGGTTGGGCATCATCGCAGAGAGGCCGCCCGTGAGGTTGGGCACGGCGACGCCCACCATGGCGTCGATGACGGCGTCCGGATCGGTGGTGCCCGCGGCCTCGACCGCCTTCACCCACATGTTGAAGCCGATGTAGTGCGCCTCCATCGGGTCGTTGGTGACGCGGTTCGTGTCGCCGGTGAACGCGTGCCAGGCGTCGATGAAGGCCTGGTTCTCCGGCGTGTCGACGGACATGAAGTAGTTCCACGCCGCGAGGTGGCCGACGAGCGGGCCGGTGTCGATGCCGGCGAGCTCCTCCTCGCCCACCGAGAAGGCGACGACGGGGATGTCGGTCGCGGCCACGCCCTGGTTGGCGAGCTCGCGATAGAAGGGCACGTTGGCGTCGCCGTTGATGGTGGAGACCACCGCCGTGCGCTTGCCCTCCGAGCCGAAGCGCTTGATGTCCGAGACGATGGTCTGCCAGTCGGAATGGCTGAAGGGCGTGTAGTTGACGCGGATGTCCTCGGGCGCCACGCCCTTGGAGAGGAGGTAGGCCTCCAGGATGCGGTTGGTGGTGCGCGGGTAGACGTAGTCGGTGCCCTCGAGCACCCAGCGCTCGACGCCCTCGACCTCCATCAGGTAGTCGACGGCCGGGATGGCCTGCTGGTTGGGCGCCGCACCCGTGTAGAAGACGTTGCGCGAGCTCTCCTCGCCCTCGTACTGGACGGGGTAGAACAGGATCGAGTTCAGCTCCTCGAAGACCGGGAGCACGGACTTGCGCGAGACGGACGTCCAGCAGCCGAAGGTCGCGGCGCAGCCGCCGGTGATCAGCTCGCGCGCCTTCTCGGCGAAGAGCGGCCAGTCGGATGCGGGATCCACGACCACCGCTTCGAGCTGGCGCCCGAGCAGGCCGCCCTTGGCGTTCTGCTGCTCGATGAGCATGAGCATCACGTCCTTGAGCGTCGTCTCCGAGATCGCCATCGTGCCCGACAGCGAATGGAGGACGCCGACCTTGATCGGCTCGCCCTGGGCGAAGGCGGAGCGGGAGCCGAGAGCGAAGGCGCCGGCGAAGGCCGCGCCCATCTGGAGAGCCTGTCTGCGCGTGATCGTCATATGAGCCGTCCCCTTGTTCGTTGCGGTCGCGCGCCGCCCCCGCGGCACGCCCCGGGAGAATTGCGGTGCAAGAGGGAGGCCAGCGGATTCGGGTCCGGGTTTTCACGAGGTTCGCCGACGAAACGAGCAGGACCGCGGAAAGCGGCTGCGCAAGGGTTGCGCTCTTGCACAGCGATGCGGCGGCTTGGGCGATGCCGGCTCACGCGATGGTGTGTTCCCTCCCTTCGCCCGCCGGGGCAGGATCGCGGCCGAGCTTCCCCCGCCAACTCGCAGGAGCCGCACGCGATGGCCGCCGATCCCCTCCAGATCCTCGTCCTCTACGGCTCGGTGCGCACCCAGCGCCGGGGCATCGGCCTCGCGCGGCTCCTGGTGCGCGCCATCGAGGCGCGGGGCCACGGCGCGCGGCTGGCGGACGCGGCGGAGATCCCGCTGCCGCTCCTCGACCGCATGTACAAGGAATACGCGCCCGGCGAGGCGCCCGAGCCGATGGAGCGCCTCGCGGGCATGATCCGGAGCGCCGACGCGGTGGTCGTCGTCTCCGGCGAGTACAATCACGGCATCCCGCCGGCGCTCAAGAACATGCTCGACCATTATCTCGAGGAATGGTTCTTCAAGCCCGCCGGCATCGCCTGCTACTCGGCGGGGCGCTACGGCGGCGTGCGCGCGGCCATGCAATTGCGCATGACGCTCGCCGAGCTCGGCATGCCGACGATCTCGACGCTGCTCCCCGTGCCCCAGGTGCAGGACGCGGTGACGCCCGAGGGCGAGGACCGCACGCCCTTCCTCGCCAAGGCGATGGACAAGTTCCTGGCCGACCTCGCCTTCTGGGCCGAGGCGGCGCGGGCGAGGAAGAGCGAGGCGGGCACGCCCTATTGAGCCGCCAGCCGCGCGGTCATGCGAGCCGCGTCTCCACGATCCGCGCGAGGATGCTCGCGCCGATGGGCAGAACGCGGTCGTCGAGCAGGAAGCCCGGATTGTGCAGCGGCACGCCGCTGCCGTGGCCGAGCCAGAGATAGGCGCCCGGCGCCGCCTTCAGCATGTCGGCGAAGTCCTCGCTGGCGAGGCTCGGCGGATGCGCGGCGTTCACGAGCGCATCGCCCACCACCTCGCGGGCGGCCGCGGCCGCGGCGGCGACCGCCGCCTCGTCGTTCTCCAGCACGCGGAAGACGTCGCGGATCGAGAGCTCGATTTCGACGCCGTAGGCCTTGGCGAGCCCCTCCGCGAGGCTCTCCATGCGCTCGCGCAGGGTCGTGCGCGCCTTGTCCGAGAAGTAGCGCAGCGTGCCGGCGAGCCGCGCCTCGTCGGGGATGACGTTGTAGGCGGCGCCCGAGACGATCTTGGTGATCGAGAGCACGGCGGGTTCGAGAGGGTCGACGTCGCGGGCGACCACGCTCTGCGCCGCCTGGGCATAGGCGGTGGCGACGAGGACGGGATCGCGGGCGAGATGCGGCAGCGCGCCGTGGCCGCCGCGCCCGCGCACGACGACGTCGAAGAAGCTCGCCCCCGCCATGCCGGCGCCCGGCGTGATGCCGACCGCGCCCATCGGCAGATCGGGCGCGTTGTGGAGCGCGTAGACCTCGTCGCAAGGAAAGCGCTCGAACAGGCCGTCGGCGATCATGGCGCGCGCGCCGCCGAGCCCCTCCTCCGCCGGCTGGAAGATCAGGACGACGCTGCCCGCGAAATCGCGCGTCTGCGCCAGATGCCGCGCGGCGCCCAGCAGCATCGTCGTGTGCCCGTCGTGCCCGCAGCCGTGGAAGAGGCCCGGCTTCGTCGAGCGGTAGGGCAGGTTCGTGGCCTCCTCCATGGGCAGCGCATCCATGTCGGCGCGAAGCCCGATGGTGCGGACGCCCTCGCGATCACCGCGCACGACACCCACCACGCCGGTGCCGCCGATGCCCTCGTGCACCTCGACGCCCCATTCGCGCAGCAGCGCGGCGACTCGGCCCGCGGTGCGGGTCTCCTCGAACCCGATCTCGGGATTGGCGTGGAAATCGCGCCGCCAGGCGGTGAGCGTCTCGGCTTGCGCCGCGATGTCGGGCAGGAGAGCGGGGGATGAGGTCACGCGGCGTCTCCGTCTCTCAGGTCTCGGCCGTGCGCGGCGCGAGCCGCAGGCCCGGGCGCAGGCGGGTGAAGGGAAGGTCGCGCGGATCGACGGGCATGGGGCCCGGCGCGGCGCAGACCAGGATCTCGGTGGCGATCGGCGCGAAGTCGGCGCGGAAATGCACGGAGCTCTTCACGCACACGATGCCCGTCTCCTCGGGCACGATGCCGACGAAGCCGAACATGGCACGATCGGCGGCCTGCGCCTTTTCGCTGGCGAGGACGAGGCGCACGCCGCCGATGCGCAGAGCCGCGCTCGGGCCGAGCCGCATACGTGTGCCGCCGTAATACGGACCGTCCGCGGTGAAGATTCCGTCGGAGAGGCGCTCGACCAGGAACGCGCCGGTGAAGGGCGGGTCTCCCGGCAGGCCGGAGCCCGGGAGCGTGAGCGTGATCCGCGCGCCCTCCCCGGCCGCGTGCGCCGCCTGCGCCGCGGCGCGATCGACCAGGACGCCGATGGCGGCGTTCTCGACGTTCGCCTCGACGAGAGCCCGCAGAAGCCCCGTCGTGTTCGCGTCGCCGCCGGCGCCCGGATTGTCCTGCGTGTCCGCAACGACCACGGTCCCGCCGCGCTCGGCGAGGATGGCGCGTGCGCGCGCCACCGCCGCGTCGGGCGCGAGCGCTTCGCCCGCGAAGAGCGGCTCGGCGGCGAGGAAGGCGGTCTCCAGCGCCTGCGCCGCAGCGTCCGCCGCCGCCTCGCCCGCCGCATAGGCGAGGATCGAGGGACCGCATTCGGGGATGTCGGCGGCGGGAAAGCCCATGAGCAGCGAGAGCGCGGCGATGCGATCGTCCGACTCCAGCGCGGCGAGGCCCGCATAGAGCGTGCGCGCAGGCTCGAGGTCCGTGCATTGCCAGGGCACCGGGATCAGGAAGGGGAGCTGGCGAAACGCCTTGGCGAAGCGCTCCCCCGCCATCAGCCGCCCGAGCAGCGCCGCCGCTCGCGTTCCCGTATCGGCCATGTCGACGTGGGGATAGGTGCGGTAGGCCACGAGCGCGTCCGCGTCCGCCACGAGCCGCTCGCCGATATTGCCGTGGAGGTCGAGGCTCGCGACGATGGGCACGTCGGGCCCGACGAGGGCGCGCACCCGCGCCACGATCTCCACCTCGCCGTCGTCGAGATGCTCCGTGACCATGGCGCCGTGGAGGTCGAGCACGATCCCGTCGAGCGGCCCCGCCTGCGCGATCCGGGCGAGCATGCGCTCCGCCACGGTCTCGAAGGCCTCGCGGGTGACGTGGGCGGAGGGGCTCGCGGCCGCCCAGATCGTGGGCACGAGCTCCCAGCCCGCATCCTCGGCGTATGCGAGGGCGCCGGCCATGCCGACATTCACCCCGCGCACGGCGGCGAGCGCCTCCGCTCCTTCCGTCAGGGGCGGCCAGCCGCCCCCGTGGCGGAAGGCGTCGAGGCCGGCCTTGGTCGCGGCGAACGTGTTCGTCTCGTGCATGAAGCCGCCGATCGCCACCCGCTTCGCTCTCGGTCCGGGCGTGGTCTCGTCCATCGGCGCGGCTCTCCATTCGTGCTCGGCGCAGTGCTTCGCGGGGGAATCGTAGCGTCGCCGCACGGGTGCGTCGACGCCGCGGGGTCTGCGCGTGCGCCAATACGCATTCGGCCATGCGCGTATTTCGCCGCGCGCGACGCTCGGTCTAGCTTACGCTCTTCTCGAACGACCGAGCGGAGGGCGCCGCGATGGCCGACATCCACGAGATGACCGCAGCCGAGCTGACGGCGGCCTATGCCGCCGGGCGCTGCTCGCCGGTGGAGGTCGCCGAGGCGGTGATCGCCCGGCGCGACCGGTTCGAGGGCGCGATCAACGCCTTCGTCCACACCGACGACGAGGCCGCCATGGAAGCGGCCCGCGCCTCCGAGGCGCGCTGGCGCGCCGGCATGCCGCTCGGCTCCGCCGACGGCGTTCCCGCCACGATGAAGGGCAATGTCGCCGTCGCCGGCTGGGAGATGCATCGCGGCTCGAAGGCGCTCCCGCCGATGACGCCCGATTTCGACGCGCCCGCGACGCGGCGCCTGAAGGAGGCGGGCGCCGTCCTCGTGGGCTACACGACGCTGCCCGAGCTCGGCTGGAAGGGCCTGGGCGACAGCCCTGCCCACGGCATCACCCGCAATCCGTGGGACCTCTCGCGCACGTCGGGCGGCTCCTCCGCCGGCGCGGCGGCGGCGGGCGCGCTCGGCATCGGCGTCCTGCACGTGGGGACCGACGGGCTCGGCTCGGTGCGCATTCCTTGCGCCTTCTGCGGGCTCGCCGGGCTCAAGCCCACCTCCGGGCGCATCCCGGCCTTCCCGGCCTCGCCCATGGGCGTCCTCGCGATCCTCGGTCCGATGGCGCGTACGGTGGCCGACGTCGCGCTGCTCTTCGAGCTGATGGCGATCCCGGACGCCCGCGACACGCTCGCCACCGCCGAGGCACCGCCGGCGGCGCGCGCGCTGCTCGGGCGCTCGCTCGCGGGGCTGAAGGCGATGTTCAGCCCCGATCTCGGCTACGCCAAGGGGCTCGACCCGGACGTCGCGGAGACCTGCCGCGCGGCGTTGGCGCCGCTCGAGCGGGCGGGCGTCGCCGTTTCCGAGGGCGATCCCGGCATCGAGGACGTGCTCGACGTCTGCAACGTCTTCTGGCTCGCGGGATCGGCCAGCATCTGGGCGAAGATGCCGGAAGACCGCCGCCACCTCTGCGATCCCGGCTTCGCCCGCTCGGCCGAGGCCGGCGAGCGGCTCCCGGCCTCGGCCTACGTCGACGCGCTCGCGACCCGTGCGGCCTTCGCCGAGCGCATGCGCCGCTTCCACGAGGGCGTGGATCTCCTGATAACGCCCACCATGCCCGTGGGCGCGCCCACCGTGGACGGGCGGCCCACCGGCCCCGCCTTCGCGGACGGCTTCGACGGGCCTTGGACCGATTGGTCGCCCTTCACCTACCCGTTCAACCTTTCCGGCCAGCCCGCCGCGACGGTGCCCGTGGGGCTCACGCGCGAGGGCCTGCCCATCGGCCTGCAGATCGTCGCGCGCCGCGGCGAGGACGCCCTCGTCCTCGCGGCCGCCGCGGCCATCGAGGCCGCGATCGGTTTCCCCGCGCTCGATGCGCCGCGGGGGAGCGCTGATGGCGTGCGGCTTGCATGACCATCGTCATCGGATAGGCGGCCCAGCGCGGGGGGAGGACATCGCGCAGGTCTCCGATCCGTCTGCGGCGACGCCGCACACGAAAAATCGAGAGGGGAACCGTAGATGACCTTCAAGCTGACCAGGCGTGATCTTCTCGCCGGCGCCGCCGCGACTGCGGGCATGAGTGCCTTACCCTTCGGCATGGGGCGCGCACGTGCCGCTCCGAGCGGCATCCTGCGGGTCATCCCGCACGCCTCGCTGACGATCCTCGATCCCGTGGCGACGACGGGCTACATCGTGCGCAATCACGGCTACCTGATCTACGACACGCTGTTCGCGCAGGACGCGAACCTCGAGGTGAAGCCGCAGATGGCGAGCGGCGTCGAGATCTCCGACGACAACCTCACCTACCGCATCTCGCTGCGCGACGGGCTCGCCTGGCACGACGGCAGCCCCGTCACCGCCGAGGATTGCGCACTCTCGCTGATCCGCTGGGGCCAGGTGGACGGCATGGGCCGGCGGCTGTTCTCCTACATGGAGAGCTGCACCCACGACGGCACGGACACGATCGTGCTCAAGCTCAAGAACCCCTACGGCCTCGTGCTGCAGTCGATCGGCAAGCTCTCGACGAACGTGCCCTTCATGATGCCCAAGCGCATGGCCGAGAAGCCGACCTCCGAGCGCCTGACGGCGGAGGAGCAGATGGGCTCGGGCCCGTTCCGCTTCGTCGCGAGCGAGTTCCGCCCCGGCGCCCGCGTGGTCTACGAGCGCAATCCGGACTACGTCCCGCGCGACGAGCCCGCCTCCAACGCCGCCGGCGGCAAGGTGGTGCATCTCGAAGGCGTCGAGTGGATCAACTTCCCCGACCCGAACACGCAGCTCAACGCGCTGATGACGGGCGAGGTGGATTACTGGGAGCAGGTCCCCGCCGACCTCGCGCCCATCGTCGCCGGCATGCCGGGCGTTCAGATCGCCAACTTCAACCCGCTCGGCAACATGGGCATGGCGCGCTTCAACAGCCTCGTCGGTGCCAGCGCCAATCCCGGCGTGCGCAAGGCGATCGTGCGGGCGCTCGACCAGACCGCGCTCCTCCAGGCCGCCGTCGGCTCGCCGGACTATTACAAGGAGTGCTACTCGGTCTTCCCCTGCGACACGACCTTCGCCAACGACGCGGACGCCTCCTTCATCCAGGAGCCCGATCTCGAGGAGGCCAAGCGCCTGCTCGCCGAGAGCGGGTACGACGGCGAGCCTTTCGTCGTGCTGGCGACGACCGACATCCCGGTCCAGACCAACTACATCCAGGTCATCGTCGACACGATGCGCCGCATGGGCATCAACGTCGACGCCCAGGCCATGGACTGGGCTACCGTGCTCCAGCGCCGCGCGAGCAAGAACCCCATCGAGGACGGCGGCTGGAACATGTTCGTCACCTGGTGGGAGGGCGCGGACCTGCTCGACCCCGTGGTGCAGTTCGCCATGTCGGCCGCGGGCGAGACCGCCTGGGTCGGCTGGGCCGAGGACCAGGTGATCGAGGGCCTGCGCACCGAGTTCGCGGAAGCCGGCTCCCTCGACGACCAGAAGGAGATCGCGCGCCAGATCCAGTCGCGCTTCTTCGAGCAGAACTTCCATGCGGTGCTGGGCCAGTTCTTCACGCCCACCGGCTACCGCGACAACGTCTCCGGCATCCTGGAGGCGCCGCCCTTCTTCTGGAACATCCAGAAGAGCTGAGGCCGCGACGATGCGCGCGGCCTGACACCTCCCCGCAGGGAGACGGGCCGCGCGCAGCGAGGATCGGTGGGGGCGGGCTTTCGGACCGTCTCGCCCCCACCCGTCTGCCCGCGGCCGCCGACCTCCCTGGCTGGGAGGTGACGGGCGCGTCGCGGCCGGCTCCAGCCGATGAGGACCCCCATGCCCCTGCTCGTCCTGCAGCGCCTCGTCTCCACGATCCCCGTCCTGCTCGTCGTGGCGGTGGTCGTGTTCCTGATGCTGCGCGTCTCCGGCGATCCTGCCGCGATCATCGCGGGCGACACCGCGACGAGCGCGCAGATCGAGGCCGTGCGCCAGGCCTTCGGCTTCGACCGCCCGATCTGGGAGCAGTTCCTCGCCTGGATCGGCCAGGTGCTCCAGGGCGACCTCGGCGAGAGCCTGTTCACGGGGCTGCCCGTGACGACGCTGATCGCCCAGCGCATCGAGCCGACGCTGATGCTGGCGCTGACGACGATCGTCTTCTCGGTCCTCGTCGCCGTGCCGCTGGGCGTCCTCGCCGCCTGGCGCTCGGGCACCTGGATCGACCGCGCCGTCATGGTCTTCGCGGTGCTCGGCTTCTCGGTGCCGGTCTTCGTGCTCGGCTACGGCTTCATGTACGTCTTCTCGATCGAGCTGAGGCTCCTGCCGGTGCAGGGCTACACCAGCCCCTTCGAGGATTTCGGCGCCTTCGCGCAGGGCATAATCCTGCCGACGCTGACGCTCTCGTGCATCTACGTCGCGCTCATCGCGCGCATCACCCGCGCGAGCGTGCTCGAGACCTTGAACGAGGACTACATCCGCACCGCCCGGGCCAAGGGCCAGGTGGAGCGCACCGTCCTCTTCCGCCACGCGCTGCGCAACGCCGCCGTGCCGATCGTGACCGTCATCGGGCTCGGCGTCGCGCTCCTCATCGGCGGGGTCGTGGTGACGGAGAGCGTGTTCAACATTCCCGGCCTCGGCCGGCTCGTCGTCGACGCCATCACGCGGCGCGACTACCCGATCATCCAGGGGCTGATCCTGTTCTTCGCGCTCATCTACGTGGTGCTGAACCTCATGATCGATCTCGCCTACACGATGCTCGACCCGAGGATCCGCTATTGACCGCCATCGTCGAGAAGAGAGCCGAGACGGCCGTCGCGCGAGGCGACGCACCCGAGCCGGCCCCCGCCGCCCCGGCCGCGCCCCCTGCGGGCTTCGCCGGAACGCTCAAGCGCTATCCGCTCGCGGCGATCGCCGCCCTCGTCCTCGCGATCATCGGGCTGTCGGCGATCTTCGCGCCGCTGGTGGGTACCACGGATCCGACGGCGCTGAACCCGGCGGCGCGCCTCCAGGGCGCCTCGGCGGCCCATTGGCTGGGCACCGACCATCTCGGGCGCGACGTCTGGAGCCGCCTCGTCTACGGGGCGCGGGTCTCCGTCGTCGTCGGCCTGGCGGTGGCGGCGCTCGCCGTGGTGGTCGGGCTCGTCATCGGCCTGTTCACCGGCTTCATCCGCTGGCTCGACCCCATCGTCATGCGCGTCATGGACGGGCTGATGGCGATCCCCGGCATCCTGCTCGCCATCGCGCTGGTCTCGGTGTCGGGCGCGAGCCTCGTCACGGTCATCGCCGCGATCGTCGTGCCGGAAGTGCCGCGCGTCGTGCGCCTCGTGCGCTCCGTCGTGCTCTCGGTGCGCGAGGAGCCCTATGTCGAGGCCGCGGTCTCCGTGGGCACGCCGCTGCCCAAGCTCCTGTGGCGCCACGTGCTGCCCAATTGCGTGCCGCCGCTCATCGTCCAGGCGACCTACGTCGCGGCCTCCGCCATGCTGACGGAGGCGATCCTGTCCTTCCTGGGCGCCGGCACGCCGCCGATCGTGCCCTCCTGGGGCAACATGGTGGCGGAGGGGCGCCTGCTCTTCCAGATCGCGCCGATGAACCTGCTCTATCCCGGCATCGCGCTCGCGATCACCATCCTCGCCGTGAACATCCTCGGCGACGCGCTGCGCGACCGGCTCGACCCGAAGCTCGCCAAGCGCGTGGGCCAGAGGTGAGGGAGACGTCATGACGACGAGCGAAGGCAACGGCCCCGTCCTCTCCATCCGCGACCTCGCGGTGGCGCTCCCCGCCGGCGCGGACCGGCGCTACGCGGTGGAGGGCGTGAGCTTCGACGTGGGGCCGGGCGAGATCGTCTGCGTCGTCGGCGAATCGGGCTCGGGCAAGTCCGTCACCGCCTTCTCCGTGATGGGCCTTCTCGCCAAGGGCGAGCTCGCCGCCGAGCGCGGCGAGATCCTGCTCGAAGGCGAGGACGTTCTGAAGGCGAGCCCCGAGCGGCTGCGCGACCTGCGCGGCACGCGCATGGCGATGATCTTCCAGGAGCCCGCGACCGCGCTCAACCCGGTGATGACCATCGGCGACCAGATCGACGAGGTGCTCCAGATCCACACCACGCTCTCGCCCGCCGAGCGGCGCGAGAAGGTGATCGCGATCATGGAGGCGATGCACCTGCCCGATCCGCAGGCGCTCTACGACCGCTACCCGCACCAGCTCTCCGGCGGCCAGCGCCAGCGCGTGATGATCGCCGCCGCCATGGTGCTCGACCCCGTCATCCTCATCGCCGACGAGCCGACGACCGCGCTCGACGTGACGACGCAGGCCCAGATCCTCCAGCTGATCAAGGAGATGCAGGAGCGCCGGCGCACGGGCGTGCTCTTCATCACCCACGATTTCGGCGTCGTCGCCGAGATCGCCGACAAGGTCGTCGTGATGCGCCACGGCGCGATCGTGGAGCAGGGGCCGGCCGCCGAGATCTTCGCGAACCCGAAGGTCGACTACACGCGCATGCTGATCGCCTCGGTGCCGAGCCTCGAGCCGCCGTCCCGCGAGCCCGCCATGGGCCCGGTCGCGGTCGAGACGCACGACCTCGTCAAGGGCTACGGCGGCAAGAGCTGGCTCGGGCGCGCCACGCAGCCGGCCTTCCTCGCGGCCAAGGACGTGAACCTCGTCGTGCGCCGGGGCGAGACGCTCGGCATCGTCGGCGAAAGCGGCTCGGGCAAGTCCACGGTGGCGCGCTGCATCGTGCGCCTCGTCGACCCCACGAGCGGGGCGATCGAGATCGCCGGCACGGACATCGCCGGGCTCTCGACGCGTGCGCTGCGCCCCTATCGCCGGCGCGTGCAGATGGTCTTCCAGGACCCCTACCGCTCGCTCAACCCGCGCCGCACCGTCGGCGCGTCCGTGATGGAGGGCGCGATGAATTTCGGCCTCTCCCACGAGGATGCGCTCGCGCGCGCGCAGCGCCTGATGGGGCTCGTCGGCCTCTCGCCCGACGCGCTCGACCGCTACCCTCACCAGTTCTCCGGCGGCCAGCGCCAGCGCATCGCCATCGCCCGCGCGCTCGCCATGGAGCCGGACGTGCTGATCGCCGACGAGGCGGTCTCCGCCCTCGACGTCTCCGTGCAGAAGCAGGTGCTCGAGCTCCTCGACCAGGTGAAGCGCGAGTTCGATCTCGCGCTGCTCTTCATCACCCACGATTTGCGCGTCGCCGCGCAGATCTGCGACCGCATCGCCGTGATGCGCCGCGGCGAGGTGGTGGAAGAGGGCCCGACGCGAGAGCTGTTCCTGAACCCGCGCCACGAGTACACGCGCACCCTGCTCGCCGCCGCACCGGGGCGGCATCTGGGGCATGCGGTGGCGGCGGAGTAGAGGACGCTCAGCCCGGCGCGCCCGGGAGTTCAGCGTCCTGCGAAGCTCGGTGACGGTGCGTGCGGCCTCGCGGCGTCGATGCCGCGGTTGCGCTGATCGGCCAGATCCGGTGACGACGCCAGGTCTCGCGCGAGAGCCACCAGCCGATCGACGGCCGAGGGTTCGACGGCCGCCGTCAGGTCGCCGTGGGCGACGGCGTTGCGCAACTGCGCCATCGTGCGCAGGAAGTCGGCGTCTTCGGGAAGCACGATGCCTTCCGCCGCGAGATGCTCGACGATCCGTGCTGCGACTTGCGATCGAGCGAAGGTCTCGGGCCTGCGCACGCGGACGAGCGCTTCGAGACTGGACCAGGCGAGCATCAGCGCCGCGGACGGCGCCACAGGCGCGATCTCTGCGACACGCTGGAGCGCGCTGCCGATATCATCGTCGTCGACGACCGGCATTGTCGACGTCGGGGATGCCCGATCGAGCACCACGTGCAGCTTCCAGCCGGGCTCGGCGCGCAAGGCTTCGCGCAGCGCCGCCATGCGTGACGCGCTCTGCGGGTCCTCGCTCGCGATCTCCACGACGAGCTTGGGATCGCGGCCGATGGCGATGGCGTCGGGTCGCCTGGCGCGCAACGCCTCGGGGAGCAAGCTCGTGTCGGGCGCGACGATGATGTCGTAGCCTTCCGCCGAGAGCCGGCGGCCGGCGGCGGCCAGAAGCTCGGCGCGGGTGCGCGTGCCGATCGTCACCGGTTCAGCTCCTCGTGCGGATCGGTCGAGATCCGAATGTAGAGTGCAGGCTTCGGCCCGGTCATGCAAGACAGGAGCGCATCGCTCGGATCGGTGAACGCGAACTCGCGGTCTCGCTCGAACTTCTGGATGACGATCCGCTCGACCTGATCGTCGTCCAGATAGACGTGCCGTGCGAGAGCATCGAGCGTAAGCTTGATGATGTTGTCGATGTCCCCCGTCATTCGGTCCGTCGGATAGTAGTACATCGTGACCGACAGGGGCTTGTCCGTGGCGAAGTGCCCCTCCGGCAGCCTCCTGGCGCTCGCGGCACGTACCTGCTCCCGCCACGCCTGCCGAGCCGCGGGATTGGCGCGCTGGAACGACACCGGGGTGCCGAGCACCACGAACTCGAACGGAAACTCGGGCTCCACGGTCTCGTCCTACGCACGGCCACCTGCTCTTTCATGGCGAGCAGTACTGCACGTATGCAATTGCGTCAACGATCGACCGAATGCGCTAGCAAAGGGTGCCCTCAGCCCGGCGCGCCGGGCGCGTAGCCGAACGGGAAGATCGGCGTCTCCGCCGTCTCGATCCAGAGGCTCTTCGCCTGGGTGTATTCCGCCATGACCTCGGCACCCGACGAGCGGCCGAAGCCCGAACCGCGCATGCCGCCGAAGGGGGCCTGGACGGAGAGCGTGCGGTAGCCGTTCACCCAGACCGAGCCCGCCCGCAGGCGGCGGGCGACGCGAAGGGCCTTGGCGCCGTCGCGGGACCAGACCGCGCCGGCGAGGTCGAACTCGGTGCCGTTCGCGAGGGCGAGCGCCTCCTCCTCCCCCTCGAAGGGGATCACGGCGAGAACGGGGCCGAAGATCTCCTCGCGCGCGATCGACATCTCGGGCGTCACGTCCGCGAAGATGGTGGGCGCGACGTAGAAGCCCGCCGTTTCGGCAAGCGCCTCCGGGCGCCCGCCGCCCAGGACGAGCCGCGCGCCCGCCGCGCGGGCCGCCTCCATCATCGCCGCGACGCTCGCGTATTGGCGCGCGTTCTGCAGCGGGCCGACCTCGGTCGCGGGATCGAGCGGATCGCCCACGCGCAGCCGCGCCGCGCCCTCGGCGAGCCAGGCGAGCACGCGCTCGTAGACCGGGCGCTCGACGAGGAGGCGCGAGCCCGCCGTGCAGCTTTGGCCCGCCGCCGCGAAGATCGCGCCCTGGGCGCAGGTGGCGGCCGCCGCGAGATCGGCGTCGGCGAAGACGATCATGGCCGACTTGCCGCCGAGCTCCAGCAGCGACGGCCGCCCCGCCGCGGCGGCCAGCGACGCGACCTTTCGCCCGCTCGGGACCGAGCCGACGAACACCGCCTTTCCGCAGCGCGGATCGGACACGAGCGCCGCGCCCGCCGTGCGGCCGAAGCCCGTGATCACCGTGACCGCGCCCGCCGGCACGCCCGCCTCGATCAGGAGCCGCCCGAGCATGAGCGAGGTGACGGGCGTCCATTCCGACGGCTTGAGGATCGCCGCGTTGCCCGCCGCGAGCGCCGGGGCGAGCTGCCAGCCGGCGGTGAAGATCGGCGCGTTCCAGGGCGTGATCTGCACGATGGTGCCGAGCGGCTCGGGCGTGACCAGCGTCAGGTGCCCGGATGCGACGGGGACGACGCGCCCCTCGATCTTGTCGGCGAAGCCCGCGTAGTAGCGGAACATCTCGGCCACCCGCCCGACCTCGGCGCGTGCGTCGCGGATCGGCTTGCCGGCGACCAGCCCCTCGACAGCGGCGATGGCGTCGACGTCGCGGGCGACGAGGTCGGCCGCGCGCATCAGGATCTCGCCGCGCTTGGAGGGCGTGAGCGCCCGCCAGGCGGCGCCGCCGCGCTCGGCCGCGGCGTGCGCGCGGTCGGCGATCTCGGCGCCGGCATCCGCATAGGTCGCGAGCGGCTCCTCGGTGGCGGGACAGACGAGGGTGATGGCCTCGCCCGCACCTGGAACGACGGCGCCGTCGACGAGGCTGCCGATGGGCTCGCCCCAATGTCGCGCCAGGATGTCCGCCCGCATCATGCCCCTCCCCGTCCGAGATCGACCAGCCGGTTGAAGTCGGCCGCCGCGCCGAAGCGCGCCTCGCCCTCGGCGACGCGCTCCGCCGCCGCCTCCGCGAGCGGGCCGAGCGCCTCGACGGCCTCCCCCAGCGCGCGAGCGAGGCGCACGTCCTTGGCCATCAAACCCATGGTGAAGCCGCTGTCGTAGGTGCCGCTGAAGACCCATTGCGGCAGGTTCACCTCGATGGCGGCCGAACGGCCCGATCCCGCCGCGAGAACGGCGGCGAGGGTCTCGGGCGCGATCCCGGCCGCTTCGCCGAGCCGCAAGGCTTCGCCGGCGAGCACCAGGTGGGCGGCGCACATCAGGTTGTTGACGAGCTTGGCGACGTTGCCGGCGCCCGGCCCGCCGCATCGCACGACCGCGCGGGTGAGCGGCGCGAGGAGCGCCTCGGTGCGATCGAGATCGGGCTCGGCGCCGCCGATCATGGCGAGGAGCCGCCCCTGCGCCGCGCCCGAAGCTCCGCCCGAGACGGGTGCATCGACGAAGCCGATGCCGCGCGCGGCCGCCCGCTCCTGGATCGCGCGGGTCGAGAGCGGGTCGGCTGTGGATGTGTCCACCACGAGGAGGCCGGGTGCGCCCTGTTCGTACACGGCCTCCATCACGGCCTCGACGGCGGGCGAATCCGGCAGCGAGAGGAGGAGCGCCTCGCGCCCGGCGATGGCCTCGGCGAGACCTCCCGCAGGCGCGACGCCCTCGGCGCGCCTGCCCGGGTCTCGGTCGAAGCCCGTGACCGCGTGCCCGGCGGCGGCGAGCCGCCCTCCCATCGGCCGTCCCATGGCCCCGAGCCCGATGCATCCGATCCGCATCCTTCGGCCCTCCTCTCTCGCGTGACGTCGCTCGCTCCTGGCGAGCTTAGCAGGGAGCGTGCCGACGTCGTGCGGCGCGGCGGCGCAAGCCGGCTCGGGACGGGCGCACGGCGAAGCCTCCGCCGGGCCGTGCCCGGGATCACCCGAACAGCGAGAGCTGGTTCTCGGCGGCCCGCTTACGCGCGATCGCCGGCGGCTCGAACAGGTCGGTGCGCAGGCGCGTGCGGCGCTGGTTGAGGCCCAGCCGCCGCGCCGCGTTCTCGAAGCGCCGGCCGATCATCCAGGCATAGGGCCCGGTGCCCGTCTGGCGCACGCCCCAGGTCGCGTCGTATTCCTTGCCGCCGCGCGTCTGGCGCACGAGGGAGAGCACGCGCTCCAGCCGGTCCGGGTAATGCTCGACGAGCCAGTCCCGGGCGAGGTCCTTGAGCTCGTTCGGCAGGCGCAGCAGCACGTAGCCCGCCTCCCGCGCGCCCGCGGCGTGGGCGGCCTCCAGGATGCGCTCGATCTCGTGGTCGTTGATCGCCGGTACGATGGGCGCGACGAGCACCGTCACGGGAATGCCCTCGTCGGTCAGCCGCTTGATGGCGTCGAGACGCCGCGCCGGCGTCGCCGCCCGCGGCTCCATGCGTCGCGCCAGCACCGGATCGAGCGTGGTGAGCGAGATCGCGACCTTGGCGAGGCCGCGCTCGGCCATGGGCCCGAGGATGTCCACGTCCCGCGTCACGAGATGCGACTTCGTGACGATGCCCACCGGATGCGCGCGCTTGGCCAGCACCTCGAGCACCGAGCGGGTGATGCGGTAGCGCCGCTCCACCGGCTGGTAGGGATCGGTGTTGGCGCCGAGCGCGATGGGCTTCGCCTCGTAGCTCCGCGCGGCGAGCTCGCGCTCGAGCAGCGCCGCGGCGTCGGGCTTGGCGAAGAGCTTGGTCTCGAAGTCGAGCCCAGCCGAGAGGCCGTGATAGGCGTGGCTCGGGCGCGCGTAGCAATAGAAGCAGCCGTGCTCGCAGCCGCGATACGGGTTGATCGAGTAGTCGAAGCCGATGTCGGGCGACTGGTTCTTCGCGATGATCGTGCGCGGGCGCTCCTCGATCACCTCGGTGGCGAGCGCGAGGGCGCGCTCCTCCTCGTCGTGGAGGCGGTCCTCCTCGAAGGCCTCGCGGGTGATGCGCTCGAAGCGCCCGGTCTCGTTCGTCTGCGCCCCGCGCCCGCGGCGCAGGCGCTCGGCCACGGCGTCCGGCCGGCCCGCGTCCCGCAGGAGCGCCCGGCGCTGGAGATCGCGTGCGGAAAGCTCGCGCGGCGCGCTCTCCCGCGGTCCTGGGATCACGACGTGACGCGCCGCGCGTTCTGCGTTGGCGATGGGGCTCATCCTGGGCCTCCTGCGACGATCGTTCCGGATCTGTTCTGTCACTCCTTATACGAACGAAAGCGGAACGCCGCAAGCCCCTCGATGTTCCGATGTCGCGCCACCGCGCGGGGAGACGCGGGCCCACGGCTTCGCTATAGAAGCGGCCATGATCACGGCCCTCATCCTGGCGAACGGCGCGCCCGGCGCGCTCGCGGCGACGATCGCGTCCCTCGTCCCGGGCGTCGCGGACGGCGCGATCGCGGACGCGATCGTGCTCGTGCGCGGCACGCCCGACGCCGCCCACGAGGCGCTGGCCGACGCCGCCGGCGCCGACCTCGTCTCCCTAGCGCCGGGCGAGGACCCGTGGCGCGCCGGCGCCGCGCGTGCGCGTCGGGACTGGCTGCTGCTTCTGGAGTCGGGGGACGTGCCGCTCGAAGGCTTCGCCCGGCCGCTGGAGCGCTTCGCCGGCTCGGCGCCGGCCGCGCCCGAGGCGCTTGGGCGCCTGCGGCGGGCGGATGCGGGGCTCGTGGCGAGCCTCCTCGCGCGCCTGGGCATGGAAGCGCGCCGCCCGCGCTCGGGCGATCTCGTCCACGCCCGCCATCTCGAGCCGGGCGCCCGCCCCCGCATCGCCCGCCTCGCCGCGACGATCGCCCGCGAGGCGATGCCCTGACCTCAGGCGCGAATCACCCGCCCGCTCACCCACCGTCTCAGCCTTGCGCCTTGCCCCGCTTCAGGTGCTCGTCGAGGCGCGGCATGATCTCGACGAAGTTGCAGGGGCGGTGGCGGTAGTCGAGCTGCGGGCCGAGGATGCCGTCCCAGGCGTCCTTGCAGGCGCCGGGCGAGCCGGGCAGCACGAAGACGTAGGTCGCGCCCGCGACCCCGGCGGTGGCGCGCGATTGCAGGGTCGAGGTACCGATCTTGTCGTAGCTGATGCGGTGGAACACCGCCGAGAAGCCCTCCATGCGCTTTTCGAAGAGCGGCTCGATCGCCTCCGGCGTCACGTCGCGCCCGGTGAAGCCGGTGCCGCCCGTCGTGATCACGACGTCGATCCCCGGATCGGCGATCCAGCCCTGCACCCGGGCACGGATCGCCGCCACCTCGTCCTTGACGATCGCCCGATCGGCGAGCACGTGCCCCGCCGCCTCGACGCGCGACGCGAGCGTGTCGCCCGAGCGGTCCTGCGCGAGGTCGCGGGTGTCCGACACGGTCAGCACCGCGATGCGCACGGGGATGAAGGGCAGGCTCTCGTCGATGGGCATGGTCGGGTCTCTTTCGGAGGCGTGATCCGGAGATGGCCATGCCGGCCTCCCGATTTCAAGCGAGGGCGCGCCCGGTCTCCCGGTCGAAGCCGGGGCGGGCCTTGTTGAACGCGCGCATGCGGGCGAGGACGTCGAGGCCGAGCTGCGCGTGCGCGTCGAGGAGGTCGACGAGGACCCAGTTCTCGCGGATCAGCCCGTCCTCGAGCCGCCAGAAGTCGAGGCTGCGCAGCGTGATGCGCCGCCCCGTCGCGGGCAGGCCCAGCCAGCCGCCGCCGGTGAGCGTCTGCTGCATGTTCGGCCAGCCGGTGACGGCGGCATACGGCCCGTCGCCGAAGAAATGGTGCGAGGTCCCCTCCGGGTGCCGCCCGCGGTCGGGCATGGCCGCCAGGAAGGGGATCTGATGCCAGTTCCGGAAGCCGCGCACGCCCCGCGCGGTACCGATGCCGGCGGGGCCGTACCAGGTGAAGCGCGGATGCCAGAAACGCTCGAGCTCCATAACCTCGGGCCCGCCCTCGCCGGGATGGCGGATCATCGCCTGCAGCATGGCGACGATGTGCGCGCAGGACGCCGCGCCGGCCTGCGCATCGTACGGCCCCGGCACGAGCCCGTCCTGCGTCGCCGGCGCGGGCGCGCGCCGCTCGGCCCCGAGGCTCGGCGCGAGCGGCCAGGCGCGCGCCTCCATCATCAGCTCCGGCAGGTCCCAGATCGCCTGCATCTCGACGACGCGGCCCTCGACGAACCTGAAGAACTCGTGGAAGCGGAACGAGGCCACGTGCCCGCTCGCCGGGACGTCGAGGAAGGGCCGCTCGAAGGTCCCGACGTAATCCCCCGCGCAGCCGACCCAGTCCTCCCCCTCCGGCGCCGGCCCGGCGACGACGATGTAGTCCCGCCGCTCGAGATCCGGCATGGCCGCGACGAGCGGCGCATACGCCGCCTCGTAGAGCGCCTGCGGCCCCGCGAGATCCCCGAACGGATGGCACATCCGCACCCGCGCCCCCGGCGCGAACACCCGATCCAGCGCCGCCCGAACGGGCACCTCCGCGAAATCGCGCATGGCGAGGCGCAGGGGAGCGAGGAGGGACTTGTGGCGGGTGTGAGGGTCGAGGGGGATGGTCATGGGCGAGGGCTCGCGGGCGGAAGAAACACGCGCAAGCGGAAGAGCATCGGTGGTGCGAACGCAACCCTTTTCTCGTAGGACGCCGGGGTCACCAGACACGCGAACGCCCCGGAGGTCTCGAACGACCACCGGGGCTTCGGTCACTCAGCTTCTCGCAGCCCTCAGGCCGCGCTGCGCTTGTTCTGCCGGTGCTCGATCAGGTCGTCCACCACGGCCGGGTCGGCCAGCGTCGAGGTGTCGCCGAGCGCGCCGAACTCGTCCTCGGCGATCTTGCGCAGGATGCGGCGCATGATCTTGCCCGAGCGGGTCTTGGGCAGGCCCGGCGCGAACTGGATCTTGTCGGGGGTGGCGATGGGGCCGATCTCCTGGCGCACGTGCTTGACGAGCTCGGCGCGCAGCTCGTCGGAGGGCTCGATGCCCGACATCAGCGTGACGTAGGCGTAGATGCCCTGGCCCTTGATGTCGTGCGGGTAGCCGACCACGGCGGCTTCCGAGACCTTCGGGTGGGCGACGAGCGCGCTCTCCACCTCGGCGGTGCCCATGCGGTGGCCCGAGACGTTGATGACGTCGTCGACGCGGCCCGTGATCCAGTAATAGCCGTCGGCGTCGCGCCGGCAGCCGTCACCGGTGAAGTACTTGCCCGGATAGGTCGAGAAGTAGGTCTGCACGAAGCGCTCGTGGTCGCCGTAGACGGTGCGCATCTGGCCGGGCCAGCTGTCGGCGATGCAGAGGTTGCCCTCGCAGGCGCCCTCGAGCACCTTGCCTTCGGCGTCCACGATCTCGGGCTTCACGCCGAAGAAGGGCAGCGTCGCCGAGCCCGGCTTCTGGGCGATGGCGCCGGGCAGCGGCGTGATCAGGATGCCGCCGGTCTCCGTCTGCCACCAGGTGTCGACGATGGGGCAGCGCCCCTCGCCCACCACGCGGTGGTACCATTCCCAAGCCTCGGGGTTGATGGGCTCGCCCACCGAGCCGAGGAGGCGCAGGCTCTTGCGCGAGGTCTTCGTCACCGGCTCCTCGCCCGCGCCCATCAGCGAGCGGATGGCGGTGGGGGCGGTGTAGAAGATGTTGACGTCGTGCTTGTCCACCACGTCCCAGAAGCGGGAGATGGAGGGGTAGGTCGGCACGCCCTCGAACATCAGCGTCGTCGCGCCGTTGGCGAGCGGGCCGTAGACGATGTAGCTGTGGCCCGTGACCCAGCCGACGTCGGCGGTGCACCAATAGACCTCGCCGTCCTTGTAGTCGAAGACGTATTGATGCGTCATCGCGGCGTAGACGAGATAGCCGCCCGTCGTGTGCAGCACGCCCTTCGGCTTGCCGGTGGAGCCGGACGTGTAGAGGATGAACAGCGGATCCTCCGCGTTCATCTCCTCGCAGGGGCACTCGTCCGTCACCATCTCGGCGGCGGCGTGGTAGTAGACGTCGCGGCCGGGATCCATCTCGACCTTGCCGCCGGTGCGCTCCACCACGACGACGTGGTCGACGGCGTCCGCCGCGAGGCGCTTCAAGGCGGCGTCGACGTTCGCCTTGAGGGGCACCTTGCGGCCGCCGCGCAGGCCCTCGTCGGCGGTGATCACGAAGCGAGAGCCGCAATCCTCGATGCGACCGGCGAGCGCGTCCGGCGAGAAGCCGCCGAAGACGATGGAGTGGATGGCGCCGAGCCGCGCGCACGCCAGCATCGCGTAGGCGGCCTCCGGGATCATCGGCAGGTAGATGGTGACGCGGTCGCCCTTCTGGACGTTGCGGTTGCGCAGCACGTTGGCCCAGCGGGAGACGTGGGCGTGAAGCTCGCGATAGGTGATGCGCTTGGATTCGCTCGGGTCGTCGCCCTCCCAGATGATCGCCACCTGGTCGCCGCGGGTCTCGAGATGCCGGTCGACGCAATTGTAGGCGACGTTGGTCGTGCCGTCCTCGAACCACTTGATGGAGACGTCGCCGGGGCCGAACGTCGTGTTCTTCACCTTGGTGTAGGGCGTGAACCAGTCGATGCGCTTGCCGTGCTCGGCCCAGAAGGCCTCCGGGTCGGCGGCGCTCGCCTCGTACATCGCGCGGTACTGCGCCGCGTCGACATAGGCGCGCTCGGCCCAGTCCCGCGAGACTTCGTAGATCTTGTCCGACATGGCGTCTCTCCCCGCATCACGCTGGTGGCGCCGGACTTGGATACGAAGCGTCCGGGCGCGCGTTGTTGGCGGCACGTTAAAGGAGCGGACGCGCGCGCGGCAAGGTAGGGTGATATCGCACTTTGGGTGGGGTCGCGGGCCGCTCGGATCGGCTCGCGCAGGTCGAAATGCCGCGCTTGGAGGGGGAGGTCCGCACGAGCGACCTGTGCGTAAGGTTCCGCGAGGGTCGCACGCCGCGTCCCGAGCGTGGAGGGCATGAGGCATGGAGCACCGGACACTCGTGGACGCGGGAGGGCACGCCCGTGCGGCCTCGTTCGATCCGGCGACGAACTTCACCGCGCAGCTCGCCTATATCGGGCTGACACCGGTCCTCGCGCTCTGGCCGCTCCTGTCGACGCTGCCCGTCTTCGGGCTGATCGCCGGCCCGCCGAGCATCGGCTGGGGGGTGATGCACCTCTTCCTCCTGATCAGCGGCTTCTGGGGCGTCTTCGGCGCTTGGGCGACGCTGCGCTTCATCCGCCCCGCGAGCGTCTCGGCGCAAGCCGCGCCGCACACGGGGATCATGCCGCGGGGAACGCGCGGCCTCGCGCTCGGCGCCTACGCCACGGTGTGGACGATCGTCGCCATGGGTGTCGTGATCCTCGGGGTGTCGTGATCCTCGGGGCGTCGTGATCCTCGCCTGAGAGCACGCACCGCGCTTGCGCGCCGGAGACGGCCGCCGTACATGCCGAGCATGAGCACCACCGCGCGACGCCCGGGTCTGCTGCGCACGACGATCGCGGTCGTCGCGCTCTACGCGCTCGTGCTCGGCGGTCTCCTCGGGGGCCTGTCGAGCGCGCTGGCGCTCTCGACACAGAGCCCGCTCGGCGGCGCCACCGTCTGGTGCCCGGTCGACGGCTCGATGCCCGCCGACGACCCGCGCGACCCGTGCCTCCACGCCTGCCGTCTCGGCACCGGTCCCGGCGGGCCGCTTCTCACGCCGGGCCCCGCGCCGTCGCTCGTCGCCCGCGTGGCGGCCCCGCTGGTGCGCGCGCCGGTGCAGTTCGAGACGACATGCCCCCGCACGGCGAAAGCGCCCGTCGGTGCGCGCGCGCCACCCCTTTCCTGATCGCCTCTCGCTTCATCCCGACTGCATCAGCGATCCGGATCGACAGATCCGACGGAGAGACACGATCATGAACACCTTCATCCGCATGCGCGCCGCCGCGCTCGCCTTCGCCTTCGCCTTCGCCGCCACGGCCATTTCCGCCGCGCCCGTCCTCGCCGAGACCTTCGAGGCCGGCGACATCGTCGTCGAGACGCCCTGGTCGCGGGCCACGCCGGGCGCCGCCCCGGTCGCGGGCGGATACCTCACCATCACCAACACCGGCGCGGCGGCGGATCGCCTCCTCGGCGGCGCCACCGAAATCGCCGAGCGCTTCGAGGTCCATTCCATGGAGATGGTGGACGGCGTGGCGCGCATGGCGCCCGTGGAAGGCGGTCTCGAGATCCCGGCGGGCGAGAGCGTCGCGCTGGAGCCCGGCGGCTACCACGTGATGTTCATGGGCCTGAAGCGCCCCCTCGCGGAGGGCGAGAGCTTCGAGGGCACGCTCGTCTTCGAGAATGCCGGCGAGGTGCCCGTGACGTTCGCGGTGGGTGCGATGGGCTCGCGCATGGCGCCGGGCGGCCACGGGCATTGACGAGTGCGGCCGGCGCGCGCGGGCGATCAGCCGATCACGACGACGCGCGTCCTGCGACCGATCAGCGGGAGGAGGCGGCGCAAGGCCGCCTTCTCCAAAGCGACGCAGCCCTGCGTCGCCGAGAAGCCGGGCTTCGCCACGTGCAGGAAGATGGCGCTGCCGCGGCCCTTGCGGATCGGCCCGCGATTGGCGGAGAGGTCGAGGACGTAATCGTAGAGCCCGTCCGCGCGCCGCATCTCTTCCGCGCTCGCGGGATAGGGCAGGCGCACCGGGCGATTGTAGTTGCGGTCGCGCGGCGCGTCGCACCAGCCGTCCCGCGGGCCGATCGTGGAAAGCGGCAGGGCGAGGGCCGGCCGGGGGCCACGATCGGCGCGCCAGAGTGCGCCGAGGATGCGGAACGTCCCCGCCGGCGTCGCGCCGTCGCCCTCGCGCTTGTCGTGCGTGATGCCCGTGCTGCCGAGCGCGCAGGGCAGGACGAGCGGGCCCGCGACCACCCAGCCGCGATGCCGGCTTCCCGGCGCGCGGCGCACCACGATGCGATCGATCACCCCGGTTCCCATGCCGCCTCGTCCTCTCTCGCGCCGCCGGCGGCATGTTTCCCCTGGGGGTAACCCCGTTCGCGCCCCGGCAGCGACTTGTTGCCGAGGCGCGGCGGTTTAGTCTAGAGCCGTGAGCGAGACGGCTCCTTCGTCGAGGAACGCTTCCCATGTCGAACGCCAACCGGATACTCGTCGTCGACGACGACCAGGATCTGCGCGACACGCTCGCCGAGCAGCTCGCTCTCTACGACGAGTTCGTCGTCACCACCGCCGAGAGTGCGGGCGAGGCCATCAAGGCCGTCCAGGGCGAGCGCATCGACCTCGTCATCATGGATGTCGGCCTGCCCGACATGGACGGGCGCGAGGGCGTGAAGCTCATGCGCAAGCACGGCTTCCGCTCGCCGGTGATCATGCTCACCGCGCAGGGCTCGGACGCCGACACCGTGCTCGGCCTCGAGGCCGGGGCGAACGACTACGTGGTCAAGCCCTTCAAGTTCGCTGTGCTGCTGGCGCGCATCCGCGCGCAGCTGCGCCAATACGCGGCCTCCGAGGACGCGATCTTCCAGATCGGGCCCTATTCCTTCCGTCCGGGCGCGAAGCTCCTCGTCTCCGAGAAGGGATCGAAGCTCAAGCTCACCGAGAAGGAGACGGCGATCCTGCGCTTCCTCTTCCGCGCCGGGCAGAAGGTGGTCTCCCGCGACACGCTGCTCGCCGAGGTGTGGGGCTACAATTCCAACGTGACGACCCACACGCTGGAGACGCACATCTACCGGCTGCGCCAGAAGATCGAGCCGAACCCCTCCGCCGCCCGCTTCCTCGTCACCGAGGGCGGCGGCTACAAGCTCATGCCCTGATCGCGAGCCCGGGCGCGATGTCCCTCGACGACGATATCGCGCTCCTCGCGAGCGCGCCCTTGATCGGCCTCATCGATCGCGACGGGCTGCGCCTCCTCGCCTTCGCCGCCGACAAGCGCCGGCTGCGCCAGGGCGAGGCCCTGTTCCGCAAGGGCGACCGCGCGGAATGCGGCTACGTCGTCGCCGAGGGTGAGATCGGCCTCGACGTCGAGGGCGGTAAGCCGATCGTCGTGGCGCGCCCGGGCGACCTCGTGGGCGCCGCCTCGCTCTTCGCCGAGACCCGCCGCCCTGCCACCGCGACGGCCCGCGAGCGCACGACCGTCATCCGCCTCACCCAACCGCTGATGCGTCGCGTACTCGAGGAATACCCCAAGGCCGCCGCCGGCATCCACGCCATCCTCGCCGCCGAGCTGGAGAGCCTGACGCGGGACCTGATGCGGGTCGGGGAGCGCATGGGGTGAGGCGAGTTGACCAACCCCTTGACTAACTTCTGTCGAACCACGATCTTCGGGGAAGCTGGAGGAGGGTGATCATGTCTGAGACGGTGAAGGTCGCGGATGCGAAGACGCATCTCTCGCAGCTTCTCGCGAAAGTGGAAGCGGGCGACGAATTCGTCATTGCGCGCGGCGAGCGCCCGATCGCGCGCCTCGTCCCGATCGACGACAAGGAACGGCGTCGTGCGGCGATCGCCGACATGTTCGCGTTCCGCGACGGCCCCGGGCTGAAGCCCGTGAGTGCGGACGAGATCGCAGCGTGGAAGCACGAAGGGCATCGTTACTGATGCCCTTCGTCGTCGATGCTTCGATCGCACTCTCATGGTTGATGCCTGACGAGAGAGACGAGTCCGTCGATGCCCTCGCATCGCTGTTGGCGGAGGGAGCCGCTCTCGTGCCCGACCTCTTCATGCACGAGGTGCGTAATGCGCTCGTCGTTGCTCATCGAAGAGGACGGATCGAGCGCGACCGGCTCGTCCTGGCAGCATCCAAGCTGAGGCAGCTTCCCGTGAAGATCGCAGAGCCTGCGGAAACAGGAGAGGTTCTGGATTACGCTCTGATGCACGACCTCTCCGCCTACGATGCCGCATATCTCGCCTTGGCGTGCCGCACACGGCTGCCCCTCGCAACCAGGGACAGCGCGCTTCGGCGAGCGGCGAGACTGGAGAACGTGCCCGTTCTTCCGTAGCCTGTTCGTGCGTGAGCCGCATCACGCCGCCCGCAGCCGCTCCAGGAACGCCCCCATCTCCCGGCGCAGGCGGTCCGCCTGCTCGGTGAGGGCGCCGGAGGCGGAGCGCAGCTCGGATGCCTTGTCGGTGGTCTCGGCAGCCGCGTTCGTCACCTCCGAGACGTTGCCCGCGATGCCCGCGGCGCCCGTGGCCGCCTGGGAGACGGAGCGGGCGATCTCGCTCGTCGCCGCGCGCTGCTGCTCCACGGTAGCGGCGACCTGGGTGGAGATGCCGCTGATCTCGCGGATCGTGCGGCTGATCCCCTCGATCGCGGCGACCACCTCGCCGGACGCGGACTGCACGGAACCGATCTGGCCGGTGATCTCCTCCGTCGCCTTGGCGGTCTGGGCGGCGAGCGTCTTGACCTCGGCGGCGACGACCGCGAAGCCCTTGCCGGCCTCCCCCGCCCGCGCGGCTTCGATGGTCGCGTTGAGCGCGAGCAGGTTCGTCTGCGCCGCGATGGCGTCGATGAGATCGACGACGTCGCCGATGCGGGCGGTGGCATCGCCCAGCGCGCGCACCTTGTCGCTCACCGACGTCGCCTCGGTGACCGCCGTGCCGGCGATGTCGGAGGCCTGCGAGACGCGCCCGCCGATCTCGGAGATGGAGAGGCTCAGCTCCTCGCTCGCGGAGGCGACGGTCTGGACGTCGGCGCTGGCGCGCTCGGAGGCGGCGCCCACCTCGCGCCCGCGGCTCGTCGTCGTCGCGGCGAGATCGACGAGGCTGCCGGCCGACGCCTCGATCTGCTCGGCGGCGCTGGAGAGCGCGGAGACGATGCCGGCGACGGAGGAATCGAGCGCGTCCGCCATCGCCATCATCTCGCGACGGCGCTCGGCGGTGAGCTCCGCCCGGCGCGCTTCGTCCGCGCGGCGGCGCTCCTCCTCCTCGGCCATGCGCTCCTGCATGGCCGCCTCGGCGGCCTCGGCCTCCTTGCGGGCGATGCGCCGCATCACCTGGAAGACGAGGGCGATGGTCGCGATACTCACCGCGGCGACGGCGGCGACGAGAACCGCGATGGAGAAGACCTTGGTGGCGTCCATGGTCGCGGCGGAGGAGGAGACGTCCCACCGCGCCGCGATGTCGAAGGTGTGCTCGCCCTCGGCGTTTATGACGGGCAGCGTCGCCGAGGCCGGCACGGCGTCCTCCGGCAGGGCATAGCCTTGGGGATCGGCGAGGACCCGCGCGCCGTCGCGCGCGAGGAAGGCGAGCTCGAGACCGAGCGTGCGATCGGCGTGCGCGAGCGCGTGCAGCGGATCGGCGTGAACGACGAGATAGCCGACGACGCGAAGCCCGCCCACCGGCACGATCGCGGCGATGCGCGGCGCACCGTCCTGCGCCCACTTGACGACGAGCGTCTCCAGCGCGGCGCTGCCGCTGCGCTCGGCGAGGCGCTCGGGAATGCTGGCCGGCGCGGAGAAATCGGGGGCGACGGCGTGCTCGGCGATGCGCCCGCCGTCGGCCCCGTAGAGCGAGATGCCGGACACCGCGACGGCGCCCGAGGTGACGGCGTCCCGCCGCAGCATCTCCGGCAGGAGCGCCCGGGCCGCGGCGGCGTCGCCCGCACCGGCGGCCGCGCGCAGGTCGCCGACCTGCGCGATCTGAGCCGCGAGCGCGGTGACCGTGTCCGTGTACTCGCCCCAGGCCACGTCGGCGACGTAGCCGTTCATGATGGAGCCGAGCTGCGCGGCCGTCGCGTCGTGGACGGCCGTCTCGTAGCGGCTCGTGACGAGGGACATCACGCCGATCGCCGCGACGCAATTGAGTATCGCGGACGCGACGAGGATGGCGATGAGCTTCTTACGCTCCGTCATGGCGGGCTCGGCTCCGGTGGGGACGACGAGAGAAGGTCGGCGATCAGTTCGACACGAGCGGCAGGCCGCGCTCCTTCCACTCTTCCATGCCCAGCGCATAGTAGTGGACGTTCGAATAGCCGTAGTTCACCGCCTTGATGGCGGCGTTGGCGGCGCGGCCGCAGGAGAGGCCGTTGCAATAGAAGAGGACCGGATCTTCCTTGGCGCCGACATGGGCGGCGATGTCCGCCTCGCTCGCGATGTCGGTGTCGATGAGACGGATGGCGCCCTCGATGTGGCCGGCGTCGTAGTCGCCCTGACTGCGGTTGTCGAGGATGACGAGGTTGGGCGTCGAGGTGACCAGCTCGATCACGCCGTCGGCGTCGACGGTCGTGGCGCCGTCGATCTCCATCGGCGCGAGATCGGCGTGAGCCGCGGTGGCGAGGCCGGCGGCGAACAGGATGCCGGCGGCGAAAGTGGCGAGCGTGCGCATTGTCGTGACCTCCTGTGCGCGCAGGGACCTGAGTGGCGCGCGTTCGGATTTCACCACGTAAGCGATGAATCAAGTGTTTATGAGCGGCAAGATTGCGTTGGTTTCGGACGAGTTCATCCTCTCGCATCGAAACGATTCGAATTGACTACTCTCGCAAGGTACGAAGCTTCCGTTAGGTGATGCTCTTCAGCACCATCACTCCCCGCCCCGGCCGCTCGCCGGAACGGCCGGTCGCGACGAAGCCGACGTCTTCCAGGAGCCGGCGCGAGGCGGCGTTCTCGGGCGTCACCTCGGCCACGACGCGGGCGTCGGGGGCGAGCGTGCGCAGGCGCGCGACGAGCCCGCGGGCGGCCTCGCGGGCGATGCCGGCACCGCGCGCCGTCGGCGCGAGCCAGTAGCCGATCTCGATCGCCTCCCGCCCGTCGATCGGGGCGTGCGCATGGGCCCCGATCACGCCGACGAGCGTCGCCTCGCGCAAGATCCCGAGGAATCGTTCGCTCGCCCCCTCGCGATTGCGCGCGATCAACGCCCGCGCGTCGTCGAGGCCGAACGGGTGCGGCAGGAAGGAGACGAAGGGCGCGACCGCCGGATCGTCGGTGATCGCCCGCAGCGCAGGCGCGTCCTCCGGCACGAGCGAACGCAGGACGAGGCGCGGCGTCTCGCAGGCGAGGGAGGACCAGAGCGTCGCGGGAAGAGCGCTCACAGCTCCAGCGTCGCCGTCACCGGCGCGTGGTCGGAGGGGCGGTCCCAGGAGCGGGCGTCCTGGAGGATTTCGACGCTGCGGCAGGTGCCCATCAGGTCCGGCGAGAGCCAGACGTGGTCGAGGCGCCGGCCCTTGTTCGCCTTCGCCCAATCGGGCGAGCGATAGCTCCACCAGGTGTAGATCTTCTCGGGCTCCGGCGTGAGCACCCGCGCGGCGTCGGCCCAGCCGGCCTCGCCGCGCAGGGTCTCCAGCGCCTGCGTCTCCACCGGCGTGTGGCTGACGACGTCGAGCAGCTGCTTGTGGCTCCACACGTCGTGCTCCAGCGGGGCGACGTTGAGGTCCCCGACGAGCACGGCCGGCGAGGCGGTCGGGCGGGCCGTGGCGCACCAGGCGCGCATCTCCGCGAGGAACTGGAGCTTGTGGGCGAACTTCTCGTTGAGCGCCGGATCGGGCACGTCCCCGCCGGCGGGGACGTAGAAATTATGGATGACCATACCCGCGGCCGCCCCGGCGCCGGCGGCGAGGCGCACGGACATGTGGCGCGCGTCGGCCTTGCCGCAGAAGCTCATCGTCTCCGGCGCCTCGAAGGGCAGGCGCGAGAGGATGGCGACGCCGTGATAGCCCTTCTGCCCGACGAAGTGGATGTGCTCGTAGCCCGCCTTGCGCAGATCGGAGGACGGGAACTTGTCGTCCGGGCACTTGGTCTCCTGCAGGCAGAGCACGTCCGGCGCCTGCTCGTCGAGGAGGCGCAGGACGAGGGGCAGGCGCAGGCGCACCGAGTTGATGTTCCAGGTCGTGATCCGCAGCCGCACGCCGCCCTCCTCGGGTCGCCTCGTTCGCGCCTTCGGCGTACGACGCGAGACGGCGCCTGGGAAGCGGGGCCGTCGGTCGCGGCGCCTCTTGTCAACAGCCGAGCGCCGCCTCGATGCCGGCTGCGACCTCGAGAAGCGTGCGATCGTGCCCGCGCCGCTTCATCAGCATGAGGCCGGCCGGACGCGCCATGCCCGGCATCGGCAGGCTGATGCCGGTGAGGTCGAAGAGGTTGCCCATGCTGGTGTTGCGCAGCATCAGGATGTTGGCGGCGCGGAACGCGTCCGAATCCGCCTCCAGCGTCGCGATCGGCGGCGCGGTCGTCGCCGTGCTCGGCAGAGCGAGGACGTCGAGGGGCGCGAGCCGCCGGTCCATGGCCGCGACGAGCGCCTCGCGCGTCGCGAGATAGGCCTGATAGGGCGCTGCCCCGATCCCGGCGCCGAGGCGGATGCGGGCGAGGACGTTCTGGTCGTAGCCGGCGGCGTGGGGCTCGTGCATCTGCGCGTGGACCGCCGCGGCCTCGATGGCGACGAGGGGCGCGCCCGCCCGCGTCGCCGCCTCGTTCATCGCCTCCAGGAGATCGTCGATCGGATGCTCGACGATGCGCGCGCCCGCCGCGGCGAGACGCTCGAGCGTCGCCTCGAAGGCGTGCGCGACGACGTCCTCGGTCTGCGTGAACAGCAGCCCCCGCGGCACGCCGATGCGCAGGCCCGCCACCGGCATGGCGTCGAGGGTGGAGGGCTCCTCGCCCGCCATCACCGCGTCGGCGGCGGCGCAGTGCGCGACCGTCCGCGCCAGCGGCCCGATGGAATCGAGCGTCCGCGAGAGCGGATAGGCGCCGCGCGTCGGGACGCGCGAGGCCGTCGGCTTGAAGCCGACGACGCCGTTGAGCGAGGCGGGGATGCGCACGGAGCCACCGGTATCGGTGCCGATGGCGATGTCGCAGGTCCCCTCCCCCACGCTCACGCCCGCGCCGGACGACGAGCCGCCGGGGACGCGGGCGGGATCGGCGGCGTTGCCCGGCGTGCCCCAATGCGGGTTGATGCCGATGCCGGAGAAGGCGAACTCGGACATGTTGGTCTTGCCCACGATCACCGCGCCGGCGCGACGAAGCCGCGCGACGACGGGCGCGTCGGCGTCCGCGGAAGACGCGTCGCGCAGGATCTTCGAGCCGGCCGTCGTCGGCTCGCCGGCGACGTCGAACAGGTCCTTGATCGACACGAGCGCCCCGTCGAGCGGCCCCAGAGAGACGCCGACCCTGCGCCGCGCGTCGGCGGCATCCGCGGCGGCGCGGGCGGCTTGCGCGTAGATGCGGGTGTAGACGCGCTCCTCGGCGGCGCGGGCTTCGAGGCGGGAGAGCACGCTCTCCAGGCGATCGCGGACGGTCATGGGGATCGGGTCACGAGGCTTCTTCGGGAGCGCGCATGGCGACATGCGGGGGCGATGCCGTCAAGGCGCAAGGGACCCACATGGTCTCCGCGACGCCGCTCTCAGGTCTTCGCCTTGGCCTTCACGTAGGCCGCGAGAACGTCGGCCATCCGGCGCGTGTAGCCCTTCGGATCTTCCTGCTTGAAAAATGCGACGACTTCCGGATCGACCCTCATCGTCACCGTCGGCTTCGGACCGGGCGTGTGCGGCTC
This sequence comes from Salinarimonas ramus, assembly GCF_014645695.1. Classification (GTDB taxonomy): domain Bacteria; phylum Pseudomonadota; class Alphaproteobacteria; order Rhizobiales; family Beijerinckiaceae; genus Salinarimonas; species Salinarimonas ramus. The sequence goes on from NZ_BMMF01000003.1 coordinate 177,633, forward strand.
CACCTGGCGCCAGAAGGTCGGATCGAGCTCGGGCGCGTCGCTGAAGTCGATGTCCGCGTCGTCGAGCGCATCCCACCGAGCGGCGGTCTCGTCCGACAGCTCTGGAGGATCATTGGGGTCGAGGGTGAATCGGACCTTCTGCATAGAGGCGTCTCTCGCGTGCGCTCGCCTTCCGAGCGGATATGATGCGCGTCACACCGGCACGCTGCGTGTGTACCACGCACCAAGCTTGTCCGCGCACGATGCCGACCGTCAGCCATCGGCTCTCGCCGTAGTCTTGACGGTCATCCCGCCACGTGCACCGGCGAGGATCGAGAAAGACGAGGACGGCCTCGCGGAACGCAATTCCGTGCTTGACCAGATTGATCCGGCCCTTGGCCTCGTCCCACTCGAATTCCATTCCGTACGCACCAACGACACGTAAGACGAATTGCGATACGAATCAAGGTCGCTCGCCTACGGAACAGCTACCTTGAATATCGCTGGAGGTCCACAAGCCGCCCACAGCACTCACTTCGCCATCGTCTCCAGCGTCACCCGCGCGGCGGCCTCGCTCGGGGTCTCGCCGCCGAGATCCATGGCGGCGTCGATGCGGGCGAAGGCGTCGAGCTGGGCGCGGCGGGCAGGTGTGTCGGCGGCGAGGGGGGCGAGCGCGGCGGCGAGCGTGTCGCCGCGGCAATCCGCCTGGACGAATTCCGGGATCGCCTTCTCGCCGAGGACGAGGTTGGCCAAGACGATGGTGTCCACCGTGAGCAGCCATCTCAGCTGCTCCTCGAGCCTGGAGACCTTGTAGGCGACGACCATGGGCACGGCGGCGAGCGCGAGCTCGAGGGTGACGGTGCCGGACGCCGCGAGCGCGGCGTGCGCGCGGCGGAAGGCGGCGCGCTTGGCCTCCTCGCCGTGGACGATCGTAGGCGCGATCGGCCAGTCCCGCACGCCCGCCTCGATGAGCGGCAGGACGTGGTCGACGGCCGGCAGCGTCAGCGCGATCTCGCGCCCGCCCAGCGCCTCGCGCAGGCGGCCGATCGCCTCGCCGAAGGGCGCCATCAGCCGCGAGACCTCCGAGCGGCGGCTGCCGGGCAGCACCAGAAGTTCGAGGGGCCCCTCCCCGATCGGGCGGCGCTCGCCGGGCGCCGGGCGCAGCTCATCCGTGTGCTCGATGAGAGGATGGCCGACATAGGTGCAGGGCGGGCCGCCGAGGCGGGCGTGAGCCGCCGGCTCGAAGGGCTTCAAGGCGAGCACATGGTCGATATACGCCCGCATCTTGCGCGCCCGCCCCGGCCGCCAGGCCCAGACGGTGGGAGAGACGTAGTTGATCACCGTGAGGTCCGGCCGCTTGCGGCGCGCGCGGCGCGCGACACGATGGGTGAAGTCCGGGCTATCGATGAGGACGAGGGCGTCCGGCTCCGCGGCCAGTACCGCCTTCGTCGTCTCGTCGATGCGCCGCAGGAGCGAGGGCAGGCGCGCGAGAACGGGGAGGATGCCCATGATGGAGAGCTCCGCCATCGGGAACAGGCTGTCGAGCCCCTCCCCCGCCATGCGCCGCCCGCCGATGCCCACGAAGCGGGCGCCGGGCACCCGCGCGCGGATCGCGCGCATCAGCCCCGCGCCCAGCGCGTCCCCCGATTCCTCGCCGGCGATGAGATAGATGAGCGGTGCCTCGCGGCTCATGACGGGATCTCTCCGGGTCTCGCGGGATCGACGCCGACGAGGAAGAGCCCCGCCCGGTTCGCCTCCGCGATCATGGCCTCGCGATCGATGGTCAGCGTCGCGCCCGCGCCGAGCGCGATGCCGGCGAGGCCGGCGCGGGCCGCGTTGCGGACGGTGCGCGGGCCGCTGGCGGCGAGGTCGACGCGCCGATCCTGGCCCGCCTTCGCCGCCTTGACGAGAACGCCGCCGACGGGCTCGGCGCGGCGCAGGAAGGGGATCGCGCGCCCGATCCCGCCGAGCCCGAGCGTCCCCAGCCCCAATGCGCCACGCCCGAGCATGCCGACACGCCGGAGCATCCGGTCCGTCCCCTCCGGCCCCTCGATGGCGAGCACGCGCCCCTCCATCGCGACGCAGGCCTGGCCCACGTCGAAGGGCGAGAGCGCGGCGAGGCAGGAGAAGCCGGTCTCGATGGCGCGCCGGTGCTCGGGGCCAGGGCGGACGCTGCCGAGGAGACCCGCGGGCGCGAGGAGGTCGGGGGCGATCTCGTGGGCGCCGAGGACGACGTGCCCCTCCTGCTCCAGGAGCGCGACGACGCCGCGCAGGAGGTGATCGTCGCCCCGCGCGAAGATCTCGGCGAGCTCGCGCCTGTTGCGCCACGCGGCGACGCCGCTCGCCAGCGCCGCGGGCGAGGGCCGGGCGACGCCGCCGGCGAGGGTGACGGCGGACGGCCGCCATTCGGCGAGCTGGGCGAGGACGCCCGAGACGTCGAGGAGGCTCATCGTGCGGTCGGCGCGGCGCCGGATCGGCGCATCCGCGAAGCCGCCGAGCGCGATGACGCGGCAGGGCCGACCGGCGGCGTCGAGGGCGGCGAGGAGCTGCCCCGGCAGCGCCCCCGATCCGGCGACGACGACGACGGGCCCCGCGCCGTCCATGGTCAGTCGCTCGCTCCCGAGGCGGCGGTGGCGGCGGAGCGCGCGGCGGGCGTCATGATCGAGCGCTTGCCGGCGCTACGCACGAAGTCGAGCACCTCGCGCACCTGAGGGCTTTCGCCGTGGCGCGCCTCGACGGCGTCGGCGCGGGCCGCGAGCGTGCCCTCGCCCTCGAACAGCTCGCGATAGGCGCGGCGCAGCGTGTGGATCGCCTCGCGGGAGAAGCCGCGGCGCTTGAGGCCCACGAGGTTGAGGCCGGCGAGATCGGCGCGGTTGCCGATGGCCATGCCGTAGGGGATGACGTCGTGCTCCACCGCCGCGAGGCCGCCGACGAAGGCGTAGGCGCCGATGCGCACGAACTGATGAATGCCGGCGCCGCCGCCGACGATGGCGAAGTCGCCGATCGTCACGTGCCCGCCGAGCATCGCCGTGTTCGTGAGGACGACGTTGTTCCCGATGTGGTTGTCGTGCGCCACGTGGGCGTAGGCGAGGATGAAGCAGCGGTCTCCCACCCGCGTCTCGCCGCCGCCCTGCGGCGTGCCGCGATGCATGGTCACCGCCTCGCGGATCGTGCAATCCGCGCCGACGACGAGGCGCGTCGGGCTGCCGTCGAACTTCAGATCCTGAGGCGGGCCGCCGAGGCAGGCGAAGGGGTGGATGCGCGTACGCGCACCGATGGTCGTGTGGCCCTCCACAACGACGTGGCTCTCGAGCACGGCGCCGTCGCCGAGCGTCACGTCCGCACCGACCCGGCAGAACGGGCCGACGCTCACGCCCTCGCCCAGGGTGGCGCCGTCCTCGACGATCGCTGTCGGGTGGATCGCCGCGCTCACGTGAGCACCAGCATGGCAGAGAGCTCGGCCTCTGCGACGAGCGTGCCGTCGACATAGGCCTCGCCGCGATACCACCACATGGCGCGGCGCTGGTTGAGCTTGGTCATCCGGTACTCCAGCACGTCGCCGGGCTGGACGGGCTTCCTGAACTTCACCTTGTCCATGGTCATGAAGAAGACCTGCTCGGGCTTCTTCTTCTGCCCGCGCTGAGCGAGCACGCAGATGGCGCCCGCCGTCTGCGCCATGCCCTCGCAGATGAGCACGCCGGGGAAGATCGGCCGCACGGGGAAGTGGCCGGTGAATTGCGGCTCGTTGAACGTGACGTTCTTGATGCCGACGCAGGCGCGGTCGCCGTCGATGTCGCGGATGCGATCGACGAGCAGGAACGGATAACGGTGCGGCAGGAGCTCCAGGATCTCGACGATGTCGACGGCCTCGAGCGTCGACGGGCTCGTCTCTCCGATGGTCTCGCTCATGCGTGTCGCTCCCTTCCTCGCTCTCGCCCGCAGGGCCTCATTCCTTCTCGTCTTTGGCGGAAACGCGCCGTGATGCAAGCGCCTTGACGGCCGTGATCTCGCGGAACCACTCGCGCACCGGCTTGGCGGGCGTTCCGCCCCAGCGCGCGCCCGCGGGCACGTCACTGTTGACGTTGCTCGTGGCCGCGATCTGCGCGCCCATGCCCACCGTGACGTGACCGACGACGCCGACCTGCCCGCCGAGCACGACGAAATCCTCGAGCGTCGCGCTCCCGGAGATGCCGACCTGCGAGACGATCACGCAATGGCGGCCGATGACGACGTTGTGCGCAATCTGGACGAGGTTGTCGATCTTGGTGCCCTCGCCGATGACGGTGTCGCGTCCCGAGCCGCGATCGATCGTCGTGTTGGCGCCGATCTCGACGTCGTCCTGGACGATGACGCGGCCGACCTGGGGCACCTTGGCGTGACCGCGCGGGCCCATGGCGAAGCCGAAGCCGTCCTGGCCCATGCGCACGCCCGGATGGAGGATGACGCGGTTGCCGACGAGCGCGTTCGCCAGCGTGACGCCCGCCGAGATCGCGCAGTCGCGCCCGATGCGGCAATGCGGGCCGACGACGGCATTGGCGCACACCGTGGTGCCGCGGCCGATCTCCGCATGCGGGCCGATGACGGCGCCGGGATCGATCACCGCGCCGTGCTCGATGCGTGCGGTGGGATGGACGAGGGCGCCGTGGGAGACGCCCACCGATTCGAAGCACGAGCCCGGGCGCATGGCGCTGGGGTGAAGCCGCGCCAGCACCGCGGCGAAGGCACGGTAGGGCTCGGCGCACACGAGCGTCAGGGCCTGGGCCGGCACGCGCTCGGCGAAGCGCTTCGAGACCAGCACGAGCCCCGCCGCCGTCTCCGCGAGCGCCTCGGCATAGAGCGGATTGTCCATGTAGGCGACGGAGCGCGGTCCCGCGCGCTCGAGCGGCACGGCCTCGTCGAACGCGGCCTGCGGATCGGCGCCCTCGGGCAGCGGGACGCCGGCGAGCGCGGCGATCTCGTCGAGCGTGATCGGCGCGGCCTTGGGGAAGAACAGCGGCTCCGGCAAGGGGCGTCTCCTGGCTGCGGCGGGTCGCGGTGCAGGATCGCGCTGCGCCTTCGTGCAGCGCGCATGGGACGAACGAACGAGCGCGCGGAGGGGTCCCTCCCCCCGCGCGCCCGGCCATCGTCGGACCGCGCGCCGGATCGCCCGGCACGCGGATTGCGTCAGAAGCTCGTCCCGCCCGAGAAGCGGAAGGCCTGCGTGCGGTCGCCGTCGGCCTGCGAGAGGACGTAGGCGTAGTCGAAGCGCAGCGGACCCAGGGGCGACGCCCACAGCAGTGAGGCGCCGATGGACGAGCGGATCTCGTCGTTGTCGTCGACGACGATCGTCTGGCCGCCGGAGAAGACCCGGCGCCCCTCGTAGTCGATGAGCGAGCCGGCATCGGCGAAGACCGCGCCGCGGAAGCCGAAGTCGCGCGGCACGAGCGGCAGCGGGAACTGCACCTCGAGCGAGCCGCCGAAATAGGTCGTTCCGCCCAGCGCGTTGGCCACGTCCGCCGACGAGACGTCACGCGGGCCGATGCCCGACGGTCGGAAGCCGCGCACCAGCGACGGGCCGAGGAAGAAGTGGTCGAGGATGCGCAGATCCTCGCTGCCGAGCGCGGCGATGTGGCCGGCCTGGACGCGGGCGATGCCCACCACGTCCTCGAAGATCTCGTGGTAGTAGCGCGCGTCGGCCGTGATGCGGAAGAATTCCGAGTCGCCGCCGAGGCCGGCGATCTCCGGACGCAGCTCCGCGTAGAGGCCCTCGCGCGGGTTACGCACGTTGTCCAGCGAGTTGAAGGTGAAGGTGAGGCCGACGAGCGACGTCAGCGTCTCGCCCTCGGCTTCCTTCAGCGCCAGCGACGCTTCCCCGTTGGCCGGGTTGTTGTCGCGGAAGATCACCGGGATGTCGAGATCCTGCTGGTAGAGCGAGTAGCGCGCGGTGACCGAGAACTGCTCGGTGATCGGCACGCCGAAGCGCAGCGTCCCGCCCGTGGTGCGCGAGTCGTAGCGCCCGGTGTTCGACGCCTCGGAGAAGCGCGAGAACACGTCCACGCCCGCCGACAGGCGGTAGCCGAGGAAGTACGGCTCGGTGAACGAGAAGTCGAAGCCCGACGTCCGCTCGCCCCAGGAACCGGCGATGCGCACCGCCTGGCCGCGACCGAGGAAGTTCGCCTCCGAGAGCGAGACCTCGCCGATGAAGCCGTCCGCCGTGGAATAGCCGCCGGCGATGGAGAACGAGCCCGTGGGCCGATCCTCGACGTCGATGTTGAGGATGACGCGGTCCGGCGAGAGGCTCGGCTCGTTGGAGATGCGCACGCGCTCGAAGAAGCCGAGGTTGTTCAGCCGGCGCTCGGCGCGGTCGATCAGGACCTTGTTGTAGGGGTCGCCTTCGCCGAGATCGAGCTCGCGACGGATGACGTAGTCGCGGGTGCGCGTGTTGCCGCGGATGTTGATCCGCTCGATGTAGACGCGCGGACCCTCCTCGACGATGTAGGTGATGTTGACGACGCCGGCCGCCGGGTCGCGCTCGCCCGCGGGGCGGACCTGCGCGAAGGCGTAGCCGCGGCGCGCCACCTCGGTCGTGAGGTCGACCAGCGTCCGCTCGACCGCGGTGGCGTCGTAGACCTGCCCCTCGCGGGTGAGCACGCGCCGGCGCAGCTCCTCGGTGGGGACGTCCGCGATGCGCGAATCGATGTCGACGTTGCCGACGCGGTAGAGCTGGCCCTCCTCGACGGCGATGTCGATGACGTAGCCCTCGCGCTGCTCGTCGAAGCGCACGTCCGTGCCGACGACGCGGAAGTCCGCGTAGCCCTTGCGCAGGTAGTAGCGGCGGATGAGCTCGAGGTCCGCCGCGAGGCGGTCCGGATCGTAGACGTCCGTCGTCTTCAGGAAGGACAGGAAGTTCGATTCCGTCGAGGTCATCACGTCGCGCAGGCGGCCGTCCGAGAAGGCCTCGTTGCCCGTGAAGCTGATCTGGCGGATGCCGGTCTTGGATCCCTCGTCGACGGTGAAGACCACGTCGATGCGGCCGTCCGGCAGGTCGACGATGCGCGAGGAGACCGTCGCCAGGGCGCGGCCCGTGCGGCGGTAGATCTCCTGGATGCGCTCCACGTCGGCGGCGACGGTGGCCGGATTGTAGGGCTGGCGCGCCCGCGTCTGCAGCTCGGGGATCAGCGCCTCGCTCTGGAGCCGGCGGTTACCCTCGAAGGCGACGCGGTTGACGACGTTGTTCTCGACGACGTTCACCACGAGCTGGCCGCCCTGGCGGCTCACCCGCACGTCGGAGAAGAAGCCGGTGGCGACGAGGTTCCTGCGCGCCTCCTCGGCGCTCACGCCGGTGACGTAGGCGCGGATGGTCTCGTCGTCTATGCGGCTGTTTCCGCGCACGACGACCTGCTGCGCCAGGGCCTCGCTCACGGTGAAGGTCGCCATCAGCGCCGCGAGTGCGACGGAGGTGCGCTTCGCCGCTCTACGCCGGCGTTCCACTGTCATCGACATGTAAGGCCCGTCTCGTTCTTGATTGCCACGGGTTGCCGCGCGGACCGAAGGGCTCCCGAAGGCGCCCGCCGACCGTTCTGGTCAAATCCCGCTTCTACCCGAGTCGAGCGGCTAAGCAACCGCTCTGTCCTCCACCCGAGAGGATTTTTGCCCTGCCGTGGCCTTCCTGTCACGTCCCGTCGGGGGTCAACGGGTCGATAAGGTGAACGATATCGTTCCAAGTGGCGAAGAGCATCAGGAAGATGACGAGCGCGAAGCCGATCCGGAAGCCGATCTCCTGCGCGTTCTCGCTCAAGGGGCGACCGCGCACGGCCTCGACCGCGTAGAACATCAGGTGCCCGCCGTCGAGCATCGGGACGGGGAAGAGGTTGATGAGGCCGATGGAGACCGAGAGCACGGCCATGAGCGTGATCAGCGAGACGATGCCGCCGGCCTCCGCCACCTCGCCCGAGACCTTGGCGATGCGGATCGGGCCCGACAGCTGGTCGGCGCTCTCGCGCCCGGTGATCAGCTGGCCGAGATAGTCGAAGGTCCGCTCGACCACGAAATAGCTCTCGTAAGCGCCGAGCCCGATCGCCTCGATAGGCCCGTACTCGATGTGGCGGATGGCGTCGGGCGTGTTCGCCGCCTGAATGCCGAGCATGCCGATGCGCTGCGCGCCGAAGGCGGTCTCGGCCACGCGCCGCTCGGGCGTGGCCTCCAGCGTGACGCGCTCGCCGGCGCGCTCCACGACGATGGCGAGCCGGTCCTCCGCAGAGGAGGAGACGATGCGCTGCATGTCGTTGAAGCTGACGATCGAGCGCCCGTCGATCTCGACGATGAGGTCGCCGGACTGGAAGCCCGCGCGCTCGGCGGCGCTGTTCTCGAGCACCACGTCGACCTGCGGCGCGAGCACCGTGCGGCCGTTCGCCCAGAACACGGCGGCGAAGACGAGGATGGCGAGGATGAAGTTCGCGATCGGGCCCGCGGCGACGATGGCCGCGCGCTGGGCCACGGGCTTGTGGTGGAAGCTCAGCGCCTTCTCCGCCTCGCTCATCTGCGAGAGGCCGGAATTGTCCGGCGTGGAGGCCGCCCCGGCGTCGCCGAAGAACTTGACGTAGCCGCCCAGCGGCACGGCGCAGACCTTCCAGCGCGTGCCCCGACGGTCGTTCCAGCCGATCAGCTCCGGCCCGAAGCCGATGGAGAAGGCCTGGACGCCCACCCCGCACCAGCGCCCGACGAGGAAGTGCCCCATCTCGTGCACGAACACGACGATCGCCAGGACGAAGATGAACGGGACGAGATAGCCGAAGAGGATGTCGATCGCGCCGCCGCCGATCGCGCCCAGGAATTCCATCGTCGTCTCCTTTTCGCCGCTGGCCTCGCGGCGCCGTCGCAGGAATGGGTGGGCCGCCCGACGCGTCCTCGCGCGGGCTTCCCCGTTCGTCCGTCACATCCTCGTCAGATCGGGCGCGGAGCCCGATCTTGCAAGATTCTCCGATCTCGCGGAGCTTTCGGATCTTGCAGGATTTCTTCCGTGCGCGCGCGGGTTTGTGCGTCCAGCGTTAACGCGTCCGCGACGCTCGCGGGCGCCGGCAGCGTCGTCGCGCTCATGGCGTCGAGCGTGCGCTCCACCGCCTCCGCGATGCCGAAGAAGCCGATGCGCCCGGCGCAGAAGGCGGCGACCGCGATCTCGTTCGCCGCGTTCAGCACGGTCGGCGCCCCGCCGCCCGCCGCCATCGCCGCCTCGGCCAGCGCCAGGCAGCGGAAGCGCTCGCGGTCCGCCGGCTCGAAGGTGAAGCCGCCGAGCGCGGCGAAATCGAGCCGCTTCAGGTCGAGATCGAGACGCGCGTCGCCGAGCGAGAGCGCGTTGACGATGGGAATTCGCATGTCCGGCGCGCCGAGGCCCGCGGTGATCGAGCCGTCGCGCCAATGGACGAGGCCGTGGACGATCGATTGCGGGTGCACCAGCACCTCGAGGCGATCCGCCGGCATGCCGAACAGGTGGTGCGCCTCGATGAGCTCGAGGCCCTTGTTCATCAGGGTGGCCGAATCGATCGAGATCTTGGCGCCCATCGACCAGGTGGGATGCGCGAGCGCCTCATTGACGCTCGCCCGCTCGAGGCGCGCGCGCTCCCAGGTGCGGAAGGGTCCGCCGGAGGCCGTGAGGGTGAGCGCGATCGCGTCCTCGCGCCGCCCGGCGCGCAGCGCCTGCTCCAGCGCGTTGTGCTCGGAATCGACGGCGCGCAGCGTCACGCCCATGCGCGCGGCGTGCGCCATGAAGGCGACACCGGCGGAGACGAGGCATTCCTTGTTGGCCAGCGCGATGGTGCGCCCCGGCTTCATCGCGGCGACCGTGGGCGCGAGCCCGGCGGCGCCCGAGATCGCGGCGAGCACCACGTCCGCCTCGCGCTCGGCCGCTTCGAGGACGGCGCTTTCGCCGGCGCCGCAGGCGATGCCGCTGCCGGCGAGCGCATCCTTCAACGCGGGGCCCGCGGCCTCGTCCGCCACGGCGGCGAAGCGGGCGTCGAGCGCGATGGCGAGATCGGCGAGGGCGGCGGCGTCGCGACCGCCCACCACCGCTTCCACCACGAAGCTCTCGGGATGGGCGCGCACCACGTCGACCGTGGAGCGGCCGACGGAGCCGGTGGCGCCGAGGATCGTGATTCGGCGAGGGGCGGCGGCGCTGGTTTCGTTGGACGGCATAAGCACTCCCGCGTCGCGTTCCTTATGGGACAAAGCGCGCCGCCTGTCACGCGCGCCCGTTCGTCGCTCGCCGACAGCCGCCTCAGCCCGCGAGCGCCGCGAGGGCGAGGCCGGCCAGCACGAAGGCGCAGACCGCGGTGAAGGCGTCGATGCGATCGAGCACGCCGCCGTGGCCGGGAATGAGCTTGCTCGAATCCTTCACCTTGAAGTGCCGCTTGAGCGCCGATTCGGCGAGGTCTCCGATCTGCCCGACGACCGAGGCGAGCGCCGCGAGGAGGACGAGCGCGAACCATGAGAGCGGGCGCTCCCAGCCGAGCCCCTCGCCGATCGCGGCGACCAGCGTGCCGAGCAGCGTGCCTACGGCCAGCCCGCCGAAGAAGCCCGACCAGGTCTTGCCGGGGCTGATGCGCGGCGCGAGCTTCGGCCCGCCCAGTGCGCGCCCGGTGAAATAGGCCGCGACGTCCGTGCCCCAGACGACGGCGAAGATCCACAGGAGCCCGGTGAGCCCGAGCGCGGGGTGCTCGCGCACGAGCACGGGGGCCGTGGCGAGGATCGTGGTGACGCCGAGCCCGACGAGGCCCCAGACGCGGTCGCGCCTGCCGCGCCCCGCGGCGAGGACCGCGAGGATCGCCAGCGCGGCCACGACGAGGACGACGGCGCTCGGCGGATCGACGACGGAGAGGATCGAGGCGGCGAGGATGCCCGCGAAGAGCGCGAAGCGCATCGGCAGCGGCCGCTCGAGCTTGCCCACCTGGCGCCATTCGATGGCGGCGGCGCCCGCCGCCAGGAGCCAGAAGGCCGCGAGGAAGGGCCCCCCCGCCCACGCGCTCGCCAGCGCCAGCGCGACGAGCACGAGGGACGACAGGAGCCGGATGCCGGTCTCGGAGCGCAGGAAGCCGCGCCCGCCCTGCTGCGGACCGGGAGCCGGCATGTCAGAGCGCCCGAGGCTCGAGCCCGCCGAAGCGGCGCTCGCGGCGGCCATACTCGGCGAGCGCCCGCTCGAAGGCCTCGCGCCCGAAATCGGGCCAGAGGTCCGGCAGGAAGACGAGCTCGGAATAGGCGCTCTGCCAGGGCAGGAAGTTCGAGACGCGCTGCTCCCCCGACGTGCGCAGGATCAGGTCCGGATCGGGGATGTCGCTGGTGTCGAGGGTGGCCGAGATGCGATCCACCGTGATCTCGTCGGGCCGCAGGCGCCCGGCCGCGACTTCCTCGGCGAGCCTGCGGGCCGCGCGCGCGATCTCCTGGCGCCCGCCGTAATTGAAGGCCACGACGAGAGTGAGGCCGGTATTGGCCCGCGTCAGCGTCTCGGCCTCGTCGAGCACGCCGAGGATGTCGCGGGCGAGCCCTTCGCGCTCGCCGATGATGCGTACGCGCACGTTGCTGCGGTGGAGCGTGGCGAGGTCGTTGCGCACGAAGCGCTTGAGCAGCCCCATGAGGTCCGAGACCTCCTCGGCGGGGCGCGTCCAGTTCTCGGCCGAGAAGGAATAGAGCGTCAGGTAGCGCACGCCCGCTTCGCCGGCGAGCTCGACGGCGCGGCGAACGGCCTCCACACCGCGGCGATGGCCCTCGACCCGCGGCAGGCCGCGCTTGGCCGCCCAGCGGCCGTTGCCGTCCATGATGATGGCGACGTGGCGGGGGATCGAGGCCCCGCCGTGGCGGGGCTCCTCCCGCGGGGCGGAGGCTGCGAGGGCGGCCGTGGCGGCGCTGTCAGCGGCCATGCGCGTGCTCCGATATGGCGGCGTCGCTCTCGCGCCCTTGCGTCATGATGGCCAGGATCTCCGCCTTCGCTGCGCGGGAGGATACCATGATGGAGAAGCCATGCCGGTCGCTCTAGACCTGCATGATCTCCTTCTCCTTGGCGGCGACGACCTGATCGACCTCGGCCACGTGCTCGTCGGTGACCTTCTGGACGTCGCCCGCCTGGCGCTTCTCGTCGTCCTGCGAGATCAGGCCGTCCTTCTCGAGCTTCTTCAGGGTGTCGAGACCGTCGCGGCGCACGTGGCGGATGGCGATGCGGGCCTCCTCCGCGTATTTGTGGGCGACCTTGACCATCTCCTTGCGGCGCTGCTCGTTCATCTCGGGGATGCGCAGCCGGATGACCTGGCCTTCCGTCTGCGGGTTGAGCCCGAGATCGGACTCGCGGATCGCCTTCTCCACCGCGTTGACCATGCCCCGGTCCCAGACCTGGACGGAGAGCAGGCGCGGCTCGGGCACGGAGATCGTCGCCACCTGGTTCATCGGCATCGCGGCGCCGTAGGCCTCGACCGTGATCGGCTCGACGAGGCTCGCGGACGCGCGCCCCGTACGCAGGCCGGACAGGTCGTTCTTCAGGGACGTCACCGCGCCCTGCATACGCCGCCGAACGTCATTGATGTCGAAATCGTCGCTCATCGGTCTCTCGCCTCAATGCCAATTCCGACCCGGCTTACGCCGTAGACGGCTGCGCATCAAGGGGCGACGACGGTGGCGGGCGCGCTGCCTTCCAGGATGGCGGCGACCGAGGAGGGCGCGTGGACGCTGCCGACGACGATGGGCAGGCGCTGCTCGCGGGCGAGCGCGAAGGCGGCGGTGTCCATCACCTTGAGGTCGGCGGCGATGGCCTCGTCGTGGGTGAGCCGCTCGTAGCGCTTGGCGTTGGGGTCGCGCTTGGGGTCGGCGGAATAGACGCCGTCGACCTGCGTCGCCTTGAGCACCGCGTCGCAGCGCAGCTCCGCGGCGCGCAGCACGGCGGAGGTGTCGGTGGTGAAGAACGGGTTGCCCGTGCCGCCGGCGAGCACCACGACCTGACCCTTGTCGAGGTGATGGAGCGCGGGCTGGCGGGCATAGGTCTCGCAGATCGTCGGCATCGAGACCGCCGACATGGTGCGCGCGGGCACGCCCGCCGCGTTGAGGGCGGTCTCCAGCGCGAGCGAGTTCATGACGGTGGCGAGCATGCCCATGGAATCCGCGGTGGCGCGGTCGATCCAGCCGGCCGCGCTCATGCGCGCACCGCGGATGATGTTGCCGCCGCCGATGACGAGGGCGATCTGGAAGCCGGCTTCGCTGGCGCGGGCGATGTCGCCGGCGAGCGCCGCGAGGGTCTGGGCCTCGAGCCAATAGCCGTCGGGGGCCTGCAGCGCCTCGCCCGAGAGCTTCACCAGAATTCGCTTGTAGGGCATCGCCACGCTGCAGTCTCCCGTCTTCTCACGCCCGATCGGCCCGGCGGGCGGCACACTGCCGCCGGGCCGCCACGGGCGCAAGGCGGCCGGACGGTTTTTTTCGGCGCGTCTCGGGCGAACGTCGTCTGCGCCCGCATCGCCGCGGAGGCTCGGGCGTCAGCGGCCGAGCCCCTCCCCCGTTCGGCGCCGGCGCGACAGCTCCCGGTAGAGCGCCATGTGGCGGCGTCCCGACGGCTGCGGCTGAGCCGCGCCTGGGCGAGGCTCCGGAAGCGAAAAGGGCTCCCGCCGGTGGCGGAAGCCCTCGTTCATGCCGGCTCGGAGAGCGTGCGGATCAGGCCTTCACGCCGGCCTGGGCCGCGACCTCGGCGGCGAAGTCGCTCTCTTCCTTCTCGATGCCCTCGCCGAGCGCATAGCGAACGAAGCCGCCGATCTTGATCGGACCGCCGACCTTGCCCTTGGCCTCCTCGAGCACCTGGGCGACGCTCTTGGAGGTGTCGTGCACGAAGGACTGCTCGAGCAGCGTGACTTCCTTGTAGTAGGACTTCAGCCCGCTCTCGACGATCTTCTGCATGACGTGGTCCGGCTTGCCGGCGTTCTTGTCGCGCAGAATCGCGGACTCGCGCTCGACCGTCGCGGCGTCGATTCCCGAGGCGTCGACGGCGACGGGGTTCGTCGCGGCGATGTGCATGGCGATCTGGCGGCCGAGCGTCGCGAGCTCGTCGGTGTTCGCGCCCTCGGACTCGAGCGCGACGAGCACGCCGATCTTGCCCAGGCCCTCGGCGACGGCGCCGTGCATGTAGGAGGCGACGACGCCCTTGGCCACGCTCACCTTCGCCGTGCGACGCAGCGTCATGTTCTCGCCGATCGTGGCGATGAGCTCCTGGAGCTTCTCGCCGACCGTGCCCGTGGCGCCCGGATAGGAGGCGGCGTTGAGGCCGTCGACGGTCCCGTCGCTGTCGAGGACGAGCTTGGCGGAGGTGGAGACGAAGCTCTGGAACTGCTCGTTGCGGGCGACGAAGTCCGTCTCGGAATTCACCTCGACCATGCCGGCCGTGGTGCCCTCACGCAGCTCGATGGCGACGAGGCCCTCGGCCGCGACGCGGCCGGCCTTCTTCGCCGCCTTGGCGAGGCCCTTCTTGCGCAGCCAGTCGATGGCGGCCTCGATGTCGCCGTCCGTCTCGCCGAGCGCGTTCTTGCAGTCCATCATGCCCGCGCCGGTCTTCTCGCGCAGGTCCTTCACCATCGCCGCGGTGATGTTCGCCATGATCTCGGGTCTCCGTCATGAAAGGAGCCCGGCGGTCCTCGTCGGCACGCCGGGCTGATGTCGTCTCGGGCGCGTCGTCGACACACATCGCAAGAACGCGACGGTCCGATGACGCCGGGGCCGGCAAGCGCCCCTCTCGAATGCCCGTCGAAGGCTTACGCCGCGGCGGCCTCGATCATCGAGCGCGCCTGGGCGACCCAGCCGTTGGCGATGATCTTGCCGTTGAGCTTGAGGTCGGCGTCCAGCGCGGCCGCCTCCTCGTCCGTCAGCGCCGCGATCTGCCAGTAATGGAAGACGCCGCCGTCGTTGAGGCTCTGCTCCATCTCCGGGCCGACGCCGTTGAGCTTGGAGAGATCGTCCGGCGCGCCGCGCGGGGCGGCGAGACGCTCGAAGCGATCGGTCTGCTCGGACGAGGTCGCGACCTCCTCGGGCAGCTCCTCGACCATCGGGGCCTCGGAGGCGCCCATGTCGATGCCCAGATCACCCTGCGAGCGGGAGATGCCGTCGAGCGCCGCGCGGGCGATCAGGTCGCAATAGAGCGCGATGGCGCGGCCCGCGTCGTCGTTGGCCGGGATCGGGAAGGTGATGCCGTCGGGATCGCAGTTCGTGTCGACGATGGCGGCCACCGGGATGCCGAGGCGCGTCGCCTCCTTCACCGCCAGCTGCTCCTTGTTCGTGTCGATCACGAAGATGAGGTCGGGCACGCCGCCCATGTCCTTGATGCCGCCGAGAGCCCGCTCGAGCTTCTCCTTCTCGCGGGTCAGCATCAGGCGCTCCTTCTTGGTGAGGCCCTGGCCGCCCCCCTCGAGGATCTCGTCGACCTTGCGCAGGCGCGAGATGGAGCCCGAGATCGTCTTCCAGTTCGTCAGCATGCCGCCGAGCCAGCGGGAATTGACGTAATACTGCGCCGAGCGCTTCGCCGCGTCCGCCACGGCCTCCTGGGCCTGGCGCTTCGTGCCGACGAGCAGCACGCGACCGCCGCGGGAGACCGTGTCGCTCACCGCCTGCAGGGCGCGGTAGAACATCGGCACCGTCTGGGCGAGGTCGATGATGTGGATGTTGTTGCGGGTGCCGAAGATGAAGGGCAGCATCTTCGGGTTCCAGCGGTGCGACTGGTGGCCGAAATGCGCGCCGGCCTCGAGCAGCTGACGCATGGACGTATCGGGAAGGGCCATAATCTCGTCTCTCCGGTTGAACCTCCGCGGAGCCGCGTTCCGGCTTGATCAGCCGGCACCGGGGTCGCCGTGCCCTCGTGGCACGACATGGCTCCGCGTGTGGGATGGCGCGCCATATACGGGCTCGTGCGCGCGAATGCAAGCGCTGCGGACGCGCAGCGGCCGGGCTGGGACCAGGCGGCGCCTCAGCCCCGCGTCGGCGCGAGCACCTTGATCGCGTCTCCCGCCCGGATCGCGCCCTCGCGCTCGACGAGCGCGACGAGACCGCGCCTGCCCTTCGCCGCCTTGACGAAGGCGAATTCCAGCTCGCGACGGCCCTCGGCGGCGGCGATCTTGCGGCCGGGCTGGCGGCAGGGCGGGTTGGCTTCCGTCACGAAGAGCGTGGCACCGGAAGGGAAGATCATCCGCGTGCCGGGCGCCGTCGCGGTGAGATCGGGGGCATCCGCGAGGACGAGGTTCGCGCCGAGATGCGCGGGGTAGACCGCCTCGACCTCCAGCGCGGCGGCGACCAGCGCGAGCTCGTCGAGCGAGACGAGCGACACCTGCCGCGTGTTGGCGATCGTCGTCCCGCGCGCGTGCCACGGCGTGCGCGCATCCGCCTTGCGCGTCGCCCCGGCGTGGAGATCGCCCTCGATACCGCCGAAGACGAGCCGCGCCTCCTCCACGGGATGCGTGAGGAAGTCGGGGCCGGGGGCGAGGAGGAGACGGGCGAGGTGCATGGATCAGGTTTCCCGCGAGCGCGGTGGATTACCCGCTTCGCGGGATCCGAGCAATGGCGACCCGCCTCGCCGCTCAACTGATCTCCACGTGCTCCACCCCCGGCACCGCCCTCAGCGCCCCGGCGATCTGGGGCGAGGCGAGGTACTTGCCCGGCAGCTTCACCTCCACCTCCTGCTCGCCGCCCTCCAGGATGAGGACGAGGGAGACCTCGCCCTCGCCCTTGGCGCGCAGGCGCTCCTGGACGGAGCGGATGGCCTTGTCGTCGCGCAGGAAGATGCGCATCGCCTTCTGGTGCTTGGCGATGGCCTCCTCCAGCGGCTGCGCGTCGGCGATGCGGGCGCGCACGTCCTCGCCCTCCGCGCTGGCCTGGACCTGCACGATGACGGCGGTGCCGGGCTCCAGCGTGTCGCGGAAGCGCTGGAGGCCTTCCGAGAACAGGATCGCCTCGAAATGCCCGGATTGGTCCGAGAGCTGGAGGATGCCCATCTTCGAGCCGGACTTGGTGCGCCGCTCCTGGCGGTCGAGCACGGTGGCGGCGAGGCGCCCGACGCTGGCGCCCGCCCGCACCGAGCGCACGAACTCGCTCCAGCGCTGGACGCGCAGCTTGCCGAGGAGCTCGGAATATTCGTCGAGCGGGTGGCCCGAGAGGAAGAAGCCGACCGCGTCGTATTCGCGCTGGAGCCGGTCGGACGCCGTCCAGGGCTCGTGATCGGGGATGCGCAGCGAGACCTCCGCCGCCGCGAGCCCGCCGAACATGTCGACGATGCCCGTCGTCTCCGCCTCCGCCGCCTGGGCGGCGAGGGACAGCATCGGCTCCACGGCGGCGAAGGCTCGGGCGCGGTTCGGCTCGAGATCGTCGAAGGCGCCGGCGCAGACGAGATTTTCGAGGATCCGCTTGTTCACGGCCTTGGGCGGCAGGCGCCGGGCGAAGTCGGCGAGGTCCTCGAAGGGCACGTCCCCGCGCGCGGCGACGATCGCCTCCATGGCCTGGCGCCCGACGCCCTTCACGGCGGCGAGCGCGTAGCGGATGGCACCGTCCTTCACGGAGAAGCGCACCTGCGAGCGATTGATGGAGGGCGCCTCCACCCGGATGCCGAGGCGCTGCGCCTCGCGGCGGAATTCCGAGAGCTTGTCGGTGTTGTCGATGTCGAGGTTCATGGATGCCGCCAGGAACTCGACCGGATGGTTCGCCTTGAGATACGCCGTCTGGTAGGACACCACCGCGTAGGCGGCGGCGTGGGACTTGTTGAAGCCGTAATCGGCGAACTTGGCGAGGAGGTCGAAGATCTCGTCGGCCTTGGCCTCGTCGATGCCGTTGGCCTTGCAGCCGTCCACGAAGCGGACGCGCTGCTTGTCCATCTCCGCCTTGATCTTCTTTCCCATGGCGCGGCGCAGGAGGTCGGCGTCGCCGAGCGAGTAGCCGGCCAAGAGCTTGGCCACCTCCATCACCTGCTCCTGGTACACGATGATCCCGAAGGTCTCGCGCAGGATCGGCGCGAGCTTGGGATGCGGGTACCACTTGCTCTCGGCCTCGCCGCGGCCGAGCTTGCGCTCGCAATAGACGGGGATGTTGGCCATCGGGCCCGGGCGGTAGAGCGCGACGAGCGCGATCAGGTCCTCGATGCGGTCGGCCCGCATCTCGACGAGCGCCTTGCGCATGCCCGCCGATTCCACCTGGAACACGCCCACCGTCTCGCCGCGGCCGAGCATCTCGTAGGTCGTCGCGTCGTCGAGGGGCAGGTTCGAGAGGTCGACGGCGACATCGCGCTCCTTCAGGAGGTCGACGGCGTTGCGCAGCACGGTGAGCGTCTTGAGGCCGAGGAAGTCGAACTTCACCAGGCCGGCCTGCTCGACCCATTTCATGTTGTACTGCGTGACCCGCATGCCGGTCTTCGGGTCTCGGTAGAGCGGGACCAGCTCCTGCAGGGGCCGGTCGCCGATGACGACGCCGGCGGCGTGCGTCGAGGCGTGGCGGTGGAGCCCCTCCAGCTTCTGGGCGATGGCGAGCAGGCGCTCGACCACCTCCTCCTGCTCGGCCGCCTCGCGCAGCTTCGGCTCGTCGGCGATGGCCTGCTCGAGCGTCACGGGCTTGGCCGGGTTCTGCGGCACGAGCTTGCAGAGCTTGTCCACCTGCCCGAAGGGCATGGCGAGCGCGCGACCGACGTCGCGCAGCACGCCGCGGGCGAGCAGCGTTCCGAAGGTGATGATCTGCGCCACCTGCGGCTCGCCGTAGCGGCGCTGCACGTAGGCGATCACGTCCTCACGGCCCTCGACGCAGAAGTCGATGTCGAAGTCCGGCATCGAGACGCGCTCGGGATTGAGGAAGCGCTCGAAGAGGAGGCCGAAGCGCAGCGGGTCGATGTCGGTGATGGTGAGCGACCACGCGACCAGCGAGCCCGCGCCCGAGCCGCGGCCCGGCCCGACCGGGATGTCGTGGTCCTTGGCCCACTTGATGAAGTCGGCGACGATGAGGAAGTAGCCGGGGAACTTCATCCGCCGGATGATGCCGAGCTCGAACTCGAGCCGGCTCTCGTATTCCTCCCGCGTGGTGCCCGGCGCGATGCCGTGGGCGGCGAGGCGGGCGACGAGCCCCTCGCGGGCCTGGCGCTCGAGCTCGAGGCTCTCGGCCTCCTCGCCGTCGACGCCCTCCACGTCCGCGGTGAAGCGCGGCAGGATCGGCTTTCGCGTCGTCACCCGATACGAGCAGCGCATCGCCACCTCGACGGTGCTGGCGAGCGCATCGGGCATGTCGGCGAAGAGCGCGGCCATCTCCGCGCGCGTCTTGAAACGGTGCTCCGGCGAGAGCCGGCGGCGGTCGGTGTTGGCGACGACCTGCCCCTCGGCCACCGCGAGGAGCGCGTCGTGCGCCTCGTGATCGCTCTCTTTGGCGAAGAAGGGCTCGTTCGTCGCCACCAGCGGCAGGCCGCGCGCGTCGGCGAGCGCCACGAGCGCGCCTTCCACCGCGCGCTCCTCCTCCAGGCCGTGGCGCTGGATCTCGACGTAGAGCCGATCGCGGTAGAT
Source organism: Salinarimonas ramus (assembly GCF_014645695.1). Classification (GTDB taxonomy): domain Bacteria; phylum Pseudomonadota; class Alphaproteobacteria; order Rhizobiales; family Beijerinckiaceae; genus Salinarimonas; species Salinarimonas ramus. Next base: position 197,117 of record NZ_BMMF01000003.1, read on the forward strand.
CGCCTCGAGCGCGGAGAGGCGCGCCGCCGCGAGCTCGGGCCGGCCGGTGGCGTAGGCGCGATCGAGCGGACCGCCGAGCCCGCCGGTCAACGCGATCACGCCCTCCGCGTGGTCCGCGAGCGCCTCCAGCGAGACCTGCGGGCTCGCGCCGAGCGGGACGTCGAAATAGCCCCGCGTGACGAGCCGCATCAGGTTGCGGTAGCCCTCCTCGGTCTGTGCGAGCAGCACGACGTTGGCGAGCCCGGCGGCGATGGCGGCCGGGCCCTGGCGCTGCGCTGGATCGGGCGTCTCGAAGCAGGTCGTGAGCTGCACGCCGGCGATCGGCTGCATGCCCGATCCCGACAGCTTCTCGGAGAATTCGAGCGCGCCGAAGAGGTTGTTCGTATCGGTCAGCGCCAGCGCCGGCTGGCGATCGGCGAGCGCGAGCTTGGCGAGGGCGCCGATCTGCAGCGCGCCCTCGAGCAGCGAGTAGGACGAGTGCACGTGGAGATGGACGAAACCCGGGTCCTTGATGATCGCCATCGCTGCGCTCTCCCCGTGTCCCGATCCGCCGCCCATTCCTTATCCAATCTGCGGGCGCGGGTGTCGAGGGGATGGGGGCGACGGGGCTGTGGACGGCTCAGCCGGAGGCCCCGACGGGTCGGTCGCCGAAGCGCTCTCCTTCCCTGTAGGGGAAGGTGTCGCGCCGCGCAGCGGCGGGACGGATGGGGCACGCCGAAGGCGTGTTCCGCGAAGCGGAAACCTCGGTGTTAGGATGGTCACGTCCAATTCGGCTCCGCCGAACGCTTCGCGCCCCATCCGTCTCGGCTGCGCCGAGCCACCTTCCCCTACAGGGAAGGAGAGCAGTGACCGACGTCCACGCCTCCTGCCCGCGACATCCTACCTCCTTGAACGAAACGCGAACCCGCGCCATCCTCCCCGAATGGATCCCGCCCTTTCGCGCAAGCTGCGCGTCCTCGCCGACGCGGCCAAGTACGACGCGTCCTGCGCCTCGTCGAGCGCGCCCAAGCGCACGTCGCGCACGGATGGGCTGGGCTCGACGGGGGGCAGCGGGATCTGTCACGCCTACACGCCGGACGGGCGCTGCGTGTCGCTGCTCAAGATCCTGCTGACGAACTATTGCCTGTTCGATTGCGTCTATTGCGTGAACCGCCGCTCCTCCAACGTGGAGCGGGCACGCTTCAGCGTGCAGGAGGTCGTCGACCTGACGCTGAATTTCTACAAGCGCAACTACATCGAGGGGCTGTTCCTCTCGTCGGGCATCGTCAAGAACGCAGACTACACGATGGAGCAGATGATCCGCGTGGCGAAGACGCTGCGCGAGGTCCACGGCTTTCGCGGGTACATCCACCTGAAGACCATCCCCGAGGCGAGCCCCTTCCTCATCGAGGAGGCTGGGCTCTACGCCGATAGGCTGTCGATCAACATCGAGCTGCCCCAGCGCGAATCGCTCAAGACGCTCGCGCCGGAGAAGGACGACGGCACGATCCGCGGCGCCATGGGCCGCATGACCGAGCGCATCGCCGAGGCGAAGGAGGAGCGCAAGACCTCCCGCACCGCCCGTCGCTTCTCGCCCGCCGGTCAATCGACGCAGATGATCGTGGGCGCGGATTCGTCCAGCGACGCCGACGTGCTGCGGACCTCGACCGCGCTCTATTCCGGCTACAAGCTGCGGCGCGTCTATTATTCCGCCTTCTCGCCGATCCCGGATTCGAGCCGGATGCTGCCGTTGAAGCCCCCGCCCCTGCAGCGCGAGAACCGGCTCTACCAGGCCGACTGGCTGCTGCGTTTCTACGGCTTCGAGGTGGACGAGATCGCAGCCGGCGCCGTCGACGGCATGCTCGATCTCGAGGTCGACCCGAAGCTCGCCTGGGCGCTCAAGCACCGCGAGCGCTTTCCCGTGGACGTGAACCGGGCCGATCGCGAGACGCTCTTGCGCGTGCCGGGGCTCGGCGCCAAGGCGGTGGACAAGATCCTCGTCGCGCGCCGCCATAGGCGGCTCTGCCTCGACGACGTGGCCCGGCTCGCGGGCTCGGTGAAGCGTGCGCGCGCCTTCCTCGTGACGAGCGACCACACGCCGGGCGCGCTCCTCGACCGGCAGGACCTGCGGGCGCGGCTCGTGCAGCGCCCGGCCGAGCAGCTGACGCTGTTCTGATGCGCCGCGTCTCGCTGGAGAAGGGCCCCGATCTCGACGGCTTTCGTCGCGCCGCGCGCGCCCTCGTTGCGGAAGGCCTCGCACCGCGCGACGTCGTCTTCGAGGAGGCGGGCAATGCGAGCCTGCTGCCGGAGGCCGAGATCGGCGAGGCCCCGCCCCTCGCGCTGCCCAAGAGCGTGCCGCCGATCATCGCGACCGTCGCCATGCATCGCGATCCCGCGCGCTGGGCGCTCCTCTACGAGCTCGTCTGGCGCGTCCTCCACGGCGAGCGGCGGCTTGCCGAGATCGTCGCCGATCCGCTGATGCATCAGCTCCACGTGATGAAGCGCAATATCGGGCGCGACATCCACAAGATGCACGCCTTCGTGCGCTTCCGGCAGGTGGAGGGGGCCGAGCCCGAGCGCTACGCCGCCTGGTTCGAGCCCGACCACCACATCCTACGCGCCGTCGGGCCCTTCTTCCGGGACCGTTTCGGCGCGATGCTCTGGTCGATCTACACGCCCGACGGCTCGATCCACTGGGACCGCGAGCGGCTCGCCTACGGCCCGCCGGGGCGCAAGGAGGACGCTCCGGCGAAGGACGGCTTCGAGGACGGCTGGCGGGACTATTACGGCGCGATCTTCAATCCCGCGCGGGTCAACCCCACCGCCATGCGCGCCGAGATGCCGAAGAAATACTGGAAGAACCTCCCCGAGGCCGAGATCATCCCCGATCTCGTCCGAGGCGCCGCCTCGCGCGTTGGGGGCATGATGGACAGGGAGCCCACCATGCCGACGAAACGCGAGCCCCGCGCCGCCCTCGACGCGATGATTGCCCGCGAGCGCCCCGCCTCGCTCGACGCGCTCGCCGCGCAGATCCGCGCCTACGAGCCGCCGGCCGACTTCTCGCGCCGCGCCGTGATCGGCGAGGGGCCGATCGAGCCCGTCTTCGCCTTCGTGGGCGAGCAGCCGGGCGACGTCGAGGACCAGGAGGGCCGCCCCTTCGTCGGGCCCGCCGGGCGCATGCTGGCCAAGGCGCTCGGCGAGGTCGGGATCGACCGTGATGCGTGCTACGTCACGAATGCGGTGAAGCACTTCAAGTTCGTGGAGCGCGGCAAGCGGCGCATCCACCAGAAGCCGTCGCTGGGCGAGATCAAGCATTATCGCTGGTGGCTGATGCAGGAGCTGGAGCTGGTGCGCCCGCAGCTCGTGATCGCGCTCGGCGCTACCGCCCTCACTGCGCTCACGGGCAAGCAGATGCCGCTGCTCAAGTCCCGCGGCCCGGCCAGCTTCGCCCGGGACATCGCGAACGACGAAGACGCGCCGGCGCTGCCGGGCTACGTCACGGTCCACCCCTCCTACCTGCTGCGCCTGCCCGACGAGGAGGCGAAGGCGAAGGGCTACGCCGACTTCGTGCGCGACCTCGCCGAGGCGAAGGCGCTCGCCGCCTGAGGCGTGCCGCGGTCGTCGCACAGGATGGCGGAGGCGAGCGCGTAGAGCCGCTCGCGCCCGGCGACGTGGGCGGTGAAGCCCGTGGGGAAGAGCGGCGCGAAGGCCGCGTCGCAGACGTTGAGCCCCCCCGCATAGGCACCGAAGGCCGGCATCACCAACCGCGCGCCGTCATGGGCGAAGCAGCGCGCGCGCACGGCCCGCCCGCGCAGGCGCACCTTCGCCACCGGATGGAGGTGACCCGCGATCTCGGGCAAAGCGGCGCCGCCGGGCTCGTGGCGCAGCCGCACGCCGTCCAGCACGACGTCTCCGGCGATCTCGCCGCCGAGCGCCGCCGGCAGAGCCGGGTCGTGGTTGCCCGTGAGCCAGAGCCAGTCCCGCCCCGCCTGGAGCGCCGCGAGATCGGCGCGCTCCGCCTCGCCGAGCCGATCCGGCCCGCCGACATCGTGGAAGCTGTCGCCGAGCGCGATCACCCGCGCGGGCCGGTAGGCGTCGAGGAGGGCGGCGAGGCGCGCGAGCGTCTCGCGCGTGTCCCAGGGCGGCAGCATGAAGCCGCGCCGCGCACGCGCCGAGCCCTTCTCGAGGTGGAGATCGGCGACGAGCAGCGTGCGGTGGTCGGGTGCGTAGGCGATCCCGGCGCGGTCGAGGGCGAGCGCGAGAGCGCCGAGCGCGATGTCCGCGCGCTCGCCTGTTCGATCTTCTCTCGCCAGTGCCGCCGCGCTCACCCGCGCCTCGCCGTTCGCGTCCCGTTCCGCCTCTATGGCCGATTCGCGCGCGCCTCGCCAGCGCGCGCCGGCGGGACGCGCTGTCGCGGGAGGGCGTTCGGGGGGTGGTCAGGCGATGCGGCGCGTGTCGTCGTCGTCGCTGCGAGCGAGGCCGAGGGCCGCGATGGGCATGGGCTTCGAGAACAGGTAGCCCTGGGCGAGGTCGCAGCCGGCGGCGCGCAGCATGGTGGCCTGCGTCTCGGTCTCGACGCCCTCCGCCGTGCAGACCATGTCGAGGCTGCGCGCGAGCGCGATGATGGAGCACACGATGGCGGCGCAATCCTCGCGCTCGACGAAGTCGTTCACGAAGGACTTGTCGATCTTGATCTTGTCGAAGGGGAACATGCGCAGGTAGCTGAGCGACGAATAGCCCGTGCCGAAATCGTCGAGCGAGATGCGCACGCCCAGCGCCTTCACCCGGCGCAGGTCGGCGAGGAGCGCCTGGTCGTCGTCGAGGAGGACGGTCTCCGTCACCTCGAGCTCGAGGCGCTCGGGCGCGATACCGCTCTCCTCCAGAGCCGAGACGACCGCGTCGAGGAGGCCGCGATTGCGCAGCTGCGCGGGGGAGACGTTCACCGCGAGATGAACGTCGTCCGGCAGGGATTGCGCCGCCTCACGGCAGGCCTGGGCGAGGACCCAGTCGCCCACCGGCGTGATCAGGCCCGTCTCCTCCAGCAGCGGGATGAACGTGCTCGGCGGCACCATGCCCCGCTCGGGATGCGTCCAGCGCAGCAGCGTCTCGACGCCCATCGTCTCGCGCGTCGCGATGTCGACGATGGGCTGGTAGTGAAGCGAGAACTGCCCGCGAGCCATGGCCTCGCGCAGGTCGCGGATCAGCTCGCGGCGTGCCCGCGCCGCCGCGTCGAGATCGCCGTCGAAGACGCGCCAGGCGTTCCGCCCGTCCGCCTTGACGCGGTAGAGCGCGGTATCGGCGTTGCGCAGGAGCTCGTCGACGCTGCGCCCGTGGATCGGCGCGAGCGCCGCGCCGATGCTGGCGCCGATGCTCACCTGGCGCCCCTCCACGGAGAAGGGCTCGGTGAGCGCGCCCAGCAGCCGGCGCGCGAGCGCCTCGCAGCCGTCGCGGATGTCGCCGCGCCCGCGGATGAGGAGCGCGAACTCGTCGCCGCCGAGCCGTGCGATGAGGTCGTCCTGGCGCACGTGCGCGCGCATGCGCTCGGCCACCTGCACCAGGAGCCCGTCGCCGATGGCGTGGCCGAACGTGTCGTTGACGGCCTTGAAGCGATCGAGATCGACGAGGAGGACGGCGAAGGGGCGCCCGGCGTCGTCGTGGAGCGCCTCCTCCATGCGAACCTTGAGCGCGCCGCGATTGGCGAGGCCGGTGAGGACGTCGTGGTTGGCGGCGTGGTTGATGCGGGCGGCGACCTGCTCGCGCTCGGTGACGTCCTCGTGGGTCGTCACCCAGCCGCCGCCGGGGATCGGCGCGTTGGTCTGGGCGATGAGGCGCCCCGAGCGGGTGCGGATGACGGCGCGGGTCTCCTGGCCCTGGCCGAGCCGCTCGAAGAAGGCCTGCATCGTCGTGGGGATGTCGCCCGAGAAGCAGCCCGCGGAGACGCGCAGACGCAACACCTCCTCCAGGTGCATGCCGTGCCGCACGGCGCCGGGCTCGAGCCCCATCAGCTCGAGATAGCGGTCGTTCCAGATCACGAGCCGGGCCGAGGCGTCGTACATGGTCAGGCCCTGCATCATGTGCGAGAGCGTGAGCTGAAGCTGGCGCGCGCGTTCGGAGGCGGAGCGGCTCGCCTCGACGAGCTGCTGCATGGCGAGCCGCCGCTCGGTGACGTCGGTCCCGACCCCGCGATAGCCGCGGAAGGTGCCGTCCTCGGAGAAGATCGGATCGCCGCTGATGCGGAACCAGCGGGTGAAGCCGCCCTCCTGCACGCGGTATTCGAGATTGCGGAAGGGCTCGCGCCGGGCGAGCTGGGCGAGGTGCTCGTCCCAGGTCGTGTTCTCGAGCTCGATGGGCAGATCGCGCCGCGTCTTGCCGATGAGCTCCTCGCGGTTCTTCCAGAGCCCGTTGATCTCCTGCGAGAACAGGGTGAAGCGCAGCTCCGCATCCTGCTCCCAGAACCAGTCCGAGCCCATGGCGGAGAGCGAGCGGAAGCGCCCCTCGCTCTCGGCGAGCGCGGCTTCCGCCTCGCGTCGCTCGGTGATGTCGAGATGCAGGCCCGAGACGCGCGCCGGCGCTCCGCTGTCGTCGCGGGCGACCACGCGGCCGACGGCGAGGATCCAGCGCCAGGTCCCGTCGGCGGCGCGCATGCGGAACTCGGCGCGGTAGTCCGCCGCCTCGCCGCGCAGATGCTTGTGCAGGCGCTCCTGCGCGGGGGCGACGTCGTCGGCATGGACGAGGGAGAGCCAGCTCTCCATGGCGTCGGGACGCTCGCCCTGGCGATAGCCGAGCATCGTCCACCAAGTCTCGTTGTACCAGTTCTCGTTCGTGCCGGGCATCCAGTCCCACAGCCCGATATTCGCGCCCTCGGTGGCGATGGCGAGGCGCTGGCGGGCGGTCTCGTAGCGCTCGCGCGCCCTTGCGATGTCGGTCACGTCCTGCATGGCGGAGGCGATAGCGACGACCGCCTCGCCCTCGCGGATCGCCTGGCCGAAGCAGCGCAGCCGGCGGCTGCCGGCCGCCTTGCAGGTCGTGAGCTCGACGTCCCAGCCCACCCCGTTCTCGCGGGCGTCGCCGACGAGGCGCGCGAGCCGCTCCGCGGAGGCCGGCTCGAAGAGCGCGAGCGTGCCGGCGAAGGTCTCGAGCGCGTCCTCGGGCATGCGCAGGAGCTCGCGCAGGCGCTTGGCCCAGCGCACGCGGCCCGTGCGGCAGTCGATGTGCCAGGGCGCCACGTGCGCCATCTCGGACATGACGGTGAGCTCCTCCGCCGCCGCCTCGAGATCGCGGGAGACGCCGTGGAGGTTTCGGTTCTGACGATGCAGCAGGAAGAGCGCCGGCACGAGGCACACGGCGATGAGGCAGCCGACGAGAGCGCCCGCGATCGTCTCGAGCAGGGCCTGCTCGTCGTGACGGCTGTTTTGGATCGCCTGCGATTCGTCGCGCAGGATCCCCACGAGCTCGGCCGAGCGCACGACGACGGCGTCCGTCGCCGCGACGAGGGCGTCGATCTCCGCCTGCCCGTCGCGCACCGCCTCGGCGAGGCGGGAGACGTCCCAGACGTCGAGGGCGAGGATGGTGAAGGCCTCGCGCATGGCGTTCGCGTCGCGGGCGCGGTCGAGGGTCTCGCGGAATGCGGCGAGCGTCTCGGATTGCAGGGCGAGCGCACGCGCGAGCGCCGCCTGCGCGGCCTCGTCCTCCGGCGCGGAGACCGCGAGGGCGGCGTGCAGCCCGACGTCCTTGGCGAGGGCGGCCTGGAGGCCCACCGCGTCGACGAGGCTCGCGAGCTCCGCCGTCGCGCCCTCCTCGTTGCCGCGGAGCGTCTCGGCCTCCTTGAAGAGGAGGAGCGCGAGCAGCATCACGCCGAGCCCGAGCAGGCACAGGAGCGCCGGGACGAGCCTGTGCTCGCGCGGGCGCGTCGCGCGCATGCGGGCCGGCAGCGCGAGCTTCATGCCACGGCGTTCCCGCGCATCGTCTCGGCGACGCGGACGAGCGGCGGCGCGAATGGCGTCATCACGGGCTCCATCGGCTCGGGGGTACCGGGAGGGCCGACCCCGACGCAGAACTCTACGGAGCGGAAGTAAACGAGTGCATAAACACGTGTTGCATCATCTTAAATTGTCGCGCTTCCCTGGACGCACCTCGCGCTGCCCGCGATTGCGCCCCGCGGGACGGGCTGCGAAGGTCGCGGCGTGCCCTGTCGACGGCACGGGAAGCGGACGAGGGAGACGGATGGCGCGGCGCTTCGGGTTCTCGGCTCTCGATGGCGTGCTGGCGCTCCTCGCGGCGGCGGCGATCGCGTTCGCCCTGTGGCGGCTCGACGCCGCGACGCGGCCCCTCGTCGTGGAGCGCGTCACGGTCGGGCACGTGCCCGCGAGCGTCTACCGACCGGCGAACGAGGCCGCGGGGCCGGCGGTGGTGATCGCCCACGGCTTCGCGGGGTCGCGCCAGCTCATGCAGGCCTTCGCCGTGACGCTCGCCCGCAACGGCTACGTCGCGATCGCCTTCGACTACGCCGGCCACGGCCGCAATCCGCGCCCGCTCGCGGGGTCCATCGTGGAGGAGGACGGCGCGACGCGAACCCTCGTCGCGGAGACGCGAGCGGTGGCCGACGCCGCACGCGCGCTCGGCGACGGCAGGCTCGCGCTGCTGGGCCATTCCATGGCCTCCGACATCGTGGTGCGGGCGGCGCGCGCGCTGAACGAGGACGCCGGCGCGCCCGTCGTCGCCGCCACGATCGCCGTGTCCATGTTCTCCCCCGCCGTGACGGCGGACGAGCCCGAGAACCTCCTCGTCGTCGTGGGCGGGCTCGAAGCGGGCCTGCGCGAGGAGGCGTTGCGGGTGCTCGCGCTCGCCGCCGACGGGGCCCGGGTGGCGGAGGGCACCACGGTCGGCGACCCCGCCGCCGGCACGGGGCGGCGCGTCGTCTTCGCCGAGGGCGTCGAGCACGTGGGCGTGCTCTATGCGCGCGAGACGCTGGCCGAGACGGTGGCCTGGCTCGACGCCACCTTCGGGATCGCCCGCACGGAGCCGATCTTCGTCGACCGCCGCGGGCCGCTGATCCTGCTGCTTCTCGCGGGCATCGTCGTCTCGGCGCGCCCGCTCTCGCGTCTCCTGCCGAGGGTCGCGCCGGCGCCGATCGGCGCGGGGCTGCCCTGGCGGCGGCTCTGGATCGCCCTCCTCGTTCCAGCGATCGCGACGCCCCTCGTCCTGCGGCTCGTGCCGACGCAGGTCCTGCCCGTCCTCGTCGCCGACTATCTCGCGGCGCATTTCCTGCTCTACGGCCTGATCGCGGCCGCGTGCCTCGTCGTCATCCGGCGACGCGACCGGAGCGCCGCCCGGGCGATCCCCGTCGATCGCCGGCGGCTCGCCCTGGCGCTCGCCGCGACGATCGCCTTCTTCTTCGTCGCCATCGTCTGGCCGCTCGACACGTTCGTCACGAGCTTCGTGCCGGGGCGCGAGCGGATCTGGCTCGTGGCGCTCATGCTGGTGGGCACGCTGCCCTTCTTCCTCGCCGACGAGTGGGCGACGCGCGGGCCCGGCGCAGCGCGGCTCGGCTATCCGGCGGCGAAGCTCGCCTTCGTCCTCTCGCTCGCGCTCGCGGTCGCGCTCGATTTCGAGCGGCTGTTCTTCCTCGTGATCATCGTCCCGGTGATCGCGGCCTTCCTCCTCGTCTACGGCCTGTTCTCGCGCTTCCTTTACGGTGCAACCGGCCATCCGCTCGTGGCCGGCGTGGCGAACGCGGTCGCCTTCGCCTGGGCGCTGGGCGTCACCTTCCCGCTGCTCGCCTCCTGAGCTAGGGTCGGGCTCATGAAGCTCGTCCCCACGCCTGGAAATCCGATCCCCGAGGGCGCGATCGTCGGGCGCATCGTCGCGCGCGACGGCGCGCCGCTGCGCGTCGCCCGCTGGCCCGCGCGCTGCCCCAGCCCGCGGGGAACGGTGGTGATCTTCCAGGGGCGCGCCGAGTTCATCGAGAAGTATTTCGAGACGATCCGCGACCTCCTCGCCCGCGACTTCGCCGTCGTCGCCTTCGACTGGCGCGGCCAAGGCGGCTCGGAGCGGGTGCTGAGCGATCCGCGAAAAGGTCATGTCGGGCGCTTCGGCCGCTATGCGCGCGACGTCGAGGCGATCGCCGCTCAGGTGCTCGCGCGCGACTGCCCGGGGCCGCACGCGGTGCTCGGCCATTCCATGGGCGCGGCCATCGCCCTCGACCTCGCCCGGCGCGGGCGGCTGCCGGCGGAGCGCATCGTCGCGCTCGCCCCGATGATCGGGCTCGCGCAGGTGACGCGCCCGCGCCTCGCGCATGCGGCGACGACGCTCGCCTGGCTCGCGGGCTTCGGCGGCGCCTGGATACCAGGTGGCGGCGAGACCTCCATGGCGACGAAGCCCTTCGCGACCAACCTCCTCACTTCCGATCGCCTGCGTTACGCCCGCAACGCCGACGCGGCCGCGGCGCTCAAGGACGGCGCCATCGGCGATCCCACGATCGGGTGGGCACGCGGGGCCTTCGCCCTGATGCGTCGTCTCCAGGAGCCGCGCGCCGCCCTCGAGATCCGCATCCCCACGCTGGTGATCGCGGCGGGCGCCGATCGCGTGGTCTCGACGCCCGCGGTCGAGCGCTTCGCGGCGCGGCTGAAGACCGGCAACGCCCTCGTCGTGCCCGGCGCGCGCCACGAGCTCCTCACCGAGGTGGACGCCATCCGCGCGCCGGTGCTGGCGGCCATCGACGCCTTCCTGCCGGGCGCGGATGCCGCGGAGGCGGACGACGACGGGGATCTCGCCCTCTACCGGCAGAGCGGATAGGCGAGAACGGGCAGCCCGATCCAGATCGTCGCCGCCAGCGCCGCCGCCGACAGGACGAGCGACGCCCGCGCGACGAAGCCCGCACCGCGGTCGTCGGGACGCTCTCCGCGCCCCGCACGCCGCGACAGGGGCACGAGCGCCCCGGCGAGGACGACATGGCCGACCCACGCGCCGAGGAGCGCGATCCGCAGGGTCGACGCGTCCCAGGCATACGTGCAGCCGATCGCGTGCAGGCCGTAGAGGACGAGGAAGGCCGAGGACCAGACGAGGAAGCCCCCCACGAGCCACAGGAGCCCGATCGGGCGCGAGAGCGCGCTCATCGCAGAGCCTCCGGCGCGCGCAGGGCCTCGGGCGCCCACAGCGCGAGGACGAGGGCCACGAGACCCGTCGCGGCCGTATAGACCTGCCACATGGCGGCGATCTCCACGGGCGCGCGCCGCAGCGCCGAGATCGCGCCGCCGAGCGCGAGCCTCAGCGAGAACGCGCTCAGGATCAGGCCGACCGTCGCATGCAGCGCGACATAGGCGAGGAGCGCGCCGACGACGGCATGATGCGCGTGGCTCGTCGGCGCGAGGCCGAGCGCCATCCAGCCGAGCCCGCCGAGCGCCACCGCGCTCCCCGCCGCCGTGAACGCGAGGCAGCCGTCGCGCGCCGCCCCGCGGGCGACGCGCGCGCTGCGGTTCGCCCATCCAGCCGCGAGGCCGGCGATCCCCGCGACGCCGAGGGCGGCGGCGCAGACGATGGCGGCGAGGCCCGGGAGCTCGGGGGCGCTCGGCGCGGGCCAACCCGGGGCGAAGGCCGCGAGGAAGATCACGCCGAAGGCCAGCGAGGAGAACAGGATCGCGTCGGCGAGAAGCAGGAACAGCGTCGCCCACCAGGTCGGCGGTCGCGCCGACGCGACGTGGAGCGGGAGCACCACGCCGCGCCCGGCGTCCTCGGGGGGCGGATCGACGCGCATCGCTCCGCTCGCGGCCCAGCGCCAGGCGAAGACCAGCGTCAGGACGAGCCCGAGCGGCGCAAGCCAATAGAGCGAGGCGAGCATGCAGCCGAAGAAGACCGCGAGCGAGAGCGCCGTCCACAAAGGCGTGTAGTCCTGGTTCGGCAGGACGAGGATCTGCTCGGGCTTCGCGTCCACCATGGTGACGACGAGGGTCTCCATGCGCCCCTCGCGCACGCGCCCGAGATAGCCCTCGCCGGCCGCGAGGGCCTGCGGCAGGGTCGGGTCGTCGTGGAGCGGATCGCGGCTCGTCACGTGCGGCAGGCTCGCGAAGGCATACGGCGCGGGCGGCGTCGGCATCGCCCATTCGAGCGTGCTCGCCCTCCAGGGATTTCGCCGGAACGAGCGGCCGTGGTGCAGCTGGAGGAAGAGGTCGAGCGCCACGAGGGCGAAGCCCATGGTGAGCACGAAGGCGCCGATCGACGAGATCAGGTTGGGCGCGTGCCAGCCGAGCCCCGCCTCGTAGGTGAAGACGCGCCGCGGCATGCCGAGCAGCCCCGTCCAGTGCATGACGAGGAAGGTGAGGTTGAAGCCCGCGAAGATGAGCCAGAACGCCGTCTTGCCGAGCCGGAACACCGGCAGCCGACCGCTGATCTGCGGAAGCCAATAGTAGATCGCCCCCAGGATCGGCAGGACGAAGCCGCCGATGAGCACGTAATGCAGGTGGGCGACGACGAAGTGCGTGTCGTGCACCTGCTCGTCGAAGGGCACGATGGCGACCATCACGCCCGTCAGCCCGCCGGCCACGAAGACGAAGAAGAAGCCCAGGATGTAGAGCATCGGCAGGGTGAGCACCGGACGCCCCTTCGCGAGCGTCGCGAGCCAGGCGAAGACCTGCACGCCGGTGGGCACCGCGACCAGCAGCGAGGCCGCCGAGAAGAACGCGAGCGAGAGCCGCGGCAGGCCCGTGGCGAACATGTGGTGGACCCACAAGCCGAAGGACAGGAAGCCCAGCGCCACCACCGCCGCGACCACCCAGGAATAGCCGACGATGGGGCGGCGCGCGAAGACCGGCAGGATCGTCGAGATCGCGCCGGCGGCGGGCACGAAGATGATGTAGACCTCCGGATGGCCGAAGAGCCAGAACAGGTGCTGCCAGAGCAGCGGGTCGCCGCCGGCCTCGGGCGAGAAGAAGGGCCAGCCGAAGGCGCGCTCCACCTCGAGCAGGATCGAGCCGAGGATGAGCGGCGGAAAGCCGCCCAGGATCATCAGGGCCGTCACCAGCAGGTACCACGCCATGATCGGCATGCGCCCCAGCGACATTCCCGGCGCACGGATCTTGAGGATCGTCACCGTGATCTCGACGGCCGCGGCGATGGCCGAGACCTCGACGAAGGTGATGCCCAGCAGCCAGACGTCGGCCCCGATGCCCGGCGAGAACGGCCTCGTCGAGAGCGGCGTGTACATGAACCAGCCGCTGTCGGGCGCCGCGCCGAAGGCGATGGAGCCGAGCACCACCGAGCCACCGATGAGGTAGCACCAGTAGCCGAAGGCCGAGAGGCGTGGGAAGGCGAGGTCGCGCGCGCCGAGCAGCTTCGGCAGGAGGTAGAGCGCCATGCCCTCGATGAAGGGGATGGCGAAGAGGAACATCATCACCGTGCCGTGCAGCGTCACCACCTGCGCGTAAGCGCCGGGCCCGAGCACGTCGTTGAGCGGCAGCGCGAGCTGCGTCCGCAGGAGCATCGCGAGCAGGCCCGCCGCCATGAAGAAGGCGAGCGCGGTGAGCATGAAGCGCCGCCCGACGATCGAATGGTTCACCGCGCCGAGACGCGCCCGGCCCGGCGGCGTGTCCCAGATCGCGTAGAGCGCCCGATGCAGGCGGATCGCGGTGGCGCGCCGCGCGGCGGTGGCGGGATCGGTCATCGCGGCGCCTCCCCGGTCGTGCCGCCGGGCTCGGCAGTCTCGGCGGCGAGACGCGCGAGCGCCGCCTCGTACGCCTCGGGCGCGTGCGCGATCACGTCGAGCCGCATGTAGGCGTGTCCCTCCCCGCAATATTCGCCGCAGACGCCGGCATAGGTGCCCGGCTCCTCGGCGAGGATCGTGATCGTGTTGACGCGTCCGGGGATCGCGTCGCGCTTGCCGGCGAGCCGCGGCACCCAGAAGGAGTGGATGACGTCGACGCTCGCGAGCGCGACCTCGACCGGCCGCCCCGCCGGGACGTGCATGACGCCGTCGAGCACGAGCGCGCCGCCCGGCGCGTCCTCGTGGCGAAAGCTCCAGACCCATTGCCGGCCCGTCGCGGCGATGCGTACCGGCTCCTCGCCGGTCAGCGCGGCGTCGTCGATGGGCTCGATGACGAAGGCCCAGAGCATCAGCGCCGTGAGCGTCGCGAAGGGAAAGGCGAGGCCGCCACCGACGAGCCAGACCGCATCGCGCGGCGCGCGCGATGAAACCGGACGCCCCCGCCGCGCTTGAAGGAAGGGGACGAGCGCCAGCGCGCAGACGAAGACGAGGATCGCCACCGCGCCGGCGAGCATCACCCACCACAGGAGCGCGATGTCGGCGGCCGCGGGGCCGGCGGGATCGAGCGTCGAGAGCGGGCCCGCGCAGCCGGCGAGCCCGCTCGCCCCGAGAACCGAGAGGCCCGCCGCGGGGCGGGTCCCAGACCAGGAGACGAGATGCGCGCGGACCGTTCGAACATCGTCGAGACCGTTCTCGACAAGCCCCGGTCGCTCGGCGACCTCGACAGCCGCGTGGCCCTGTTCGGGCATCCGATCCATGCGATGCTCGTCGCCTTTCCCATCGCCGGCGCCTTCTGGGTCGCGGCGTCGGACGCGGCCTATTGGTGGACGCTCGATCCGTTCTTCGCGCGCTCCGCCCTGTGGGGCGCGGGCGCGGCCTTCCTGATGGGCTGCGCCGCCGCGCTCTCGGGCTTCGGCGAGATGATGCTGGTGCCGGGCGCGCGCCGCCGCGCCGCGGCGTGGACGCACGGCGTCATCGCCATGACGCTGCTCGCCGTGCTGGCGCTGAACTGGGCGCACCGGATCGAGGATTTCGAGGCCGCGGTGCTGCCCTGGGGTCTCGCGCTGTCGGGCCTGCAGCTCCTCCTCGTCGGCTTCGCCGGCTGGCACGGCGGCAAGCTCGTCTTCGAGCACCGCTTCGGCGTCGCGTCGCCGGAGGAGGACGGGGACGAGAAGGCCGGCGGCGGCGATCTCGCGCATACGCCCTGAGACGGCGCCGAGCAGGTCGACCCCGTCGAGGAAGCCGTCGGGGCGACCGTCGCGCATGAAGGCGGGGAAGATCGTCTCCGGCAGCATCGGCTTGCCCAGCACGAAGCCCAGGACCGCGGCGATGCAGGCGACGACGCCCAGCGTGATCAGCGCGCGCGCGGCCGGCCCCGGCTCGAGGCGCTCGGCGTGACGCGACAGCCCGCGCCCGACGAGCATGTGCAGGAGCCCCATTCCGCCCACGGCCGCGAGCTTGCCCGCGAGCCAGGGCGTCTCCCAGGAGGCGACGAAGATCAGCGCCACGCCGGTCGCGACCGTGAAGACGGCCGCGGGCGAGATCACGAGCTCGAAGGCCAGCCGCGTGAAGCGCAGGCGCCGCGCGTATTCGTCGTCCGACGCCTCGCCCCGCGGGCCGATGAGCGCAGGGAGCGCGACCAGCCCCGCCGCCCAGAGCGACAGGACGGCGATGTGGGCGGCTTTCAGCCAGATCTCGAGCATGCGTATCCGCGCGGATGGGTCGCACGGACAATGCGGAGCGTGGCCGGGACGTTCCCGGCAACGGCATGGCTGCGCTTCACCTCAGCTATTCGAAGCACACGGATGCAACTTCTGTTGTGCATCCGCGTCATTGAGGCTACTGCTCGACCCATGGAGGAGATGACGATGGACCTTCGCGAAAGCGACCTCGAGAGCTTCCTCGCGGATGCGCGCGAAGCCTGCGCGGACGATGCGCAGGAGATCGTCGGCGAGATCCATGCCGAGAGCGGGGAGATCCCTCTCTTCGTCCTGCTCTACGAGGAGCACGACCTCGGGCGCCTCGGGCGAGCGCTCGCCCGTACGATCGAGTCGCGCTTCCCGGCAGGTCCGCCGCCGTTCACCGTCTCGGCGATCACGCAGGACGAGGACGTCGAGCGGCACCATGCCTTCGTCGAGGGTCCCGATCTCCTCGACGAGCTCGCGCACCTGCGGCCGTTCACGGCGCAGACGACCTTTCCGCGGCTCGACGGAGCGATGTTCCGCAGCCGCGTCTCCGCGAGAGCCGCACCCGTTCGGGGCTTCGGCATGCGGTGAATGCGGGCCCCTCGGCAGGGCCCGCACCATCCCTCACCCCGCCAGCGCCTCCTTCTGCTTCTCGGCGCGCTTGCGGTCGTTGGGGTCGAGGATCGCCTTGCGCAGGCGGATCGACTTCGGCGTCACCTCGACGAGCTCGTCGTCCTGGATCCAGGCAAGCGAGCGCTCCAGCGTCATGCGGATCGGCGGGGTGAGGCGCACGGCCTCGTCCTTGCCCGTGGAGCGCACGTTCGAGAGCTTCTTGCCCTTGAGGACGTTGACCTCGAGGTCGTTGTCGCGGGTGTGGATGCCGATGATCATGCCCTGATAGACCTTGGCGCCCGGATCGATGACCATGGGGCCGCGGTCCTCGAGATTCCACATGGCGTAGGCCACCGCCTCGCCCATCTCGTTGGAGATGAGCACGCCGTTCACGCGCCCGGCCATCTCGCCCTTGTAGGGCTCGTAGGCCTTGAACAGGCGGTTCATGATCGCGGTGCCGCGGGTGTCGGTGAGCAGCTCCGACTGGTAGCCGATGAGGCCGCGGGTCGGGGCGTGGAAGACGAGGCGCAGGCGACCGCCGCCGGAGGGGCGCATCTCGACCATGTCGCCCTTGCGCTCGGACATCTTCTGCACGACGATTCCGGAATGCTCCTCGTCGACGTCGATGACGACCTCCTCGACGGGCTCCATCGTCTCGCCGGTCTCCTCGTCCTTCTTGAAGACGACGCGCGGGCGCGACACGGCGAGCTCGAAGCCCTCGCGGCGCATGGTCTCGATGAGGATGGCGAGCTGGAGCTCGCCGCGGCCCGAGACGAAGAACGAGTCCTTGTCGGCGCTCTCCTCGATCTTGAGCGTGACGTTGCCCTCGGCCTCCTTCATCAGGCGGTCGCGGATCATGCGCGAGGTCACCTTGTCGCCCTCGGTGCCGGCGAGCGGGCTGTCGTTGACGATGAAGGACATGGTGACGGTGGGCGGATCGATCGGCTGCGCCTGGATCGGCTCCTCCACGGAGAGGTCGCAGAACGTGTCCGCGACCGAGCCCTTCGACAGGCCGGCGATGGAGACGATGTCGCCCGCCTCGCCCTGGTCGATGGGCTGGCGCTCGATGCCGCGGAAGGCGAGGATCTTGGAGACGCGGCCCTGCTCGACGAGGTTGCCCTTTCGGTCGAGCACCTTGATCGTCTGGTTGGGCTTCACGACGCCCGACGCGATGCGGCCCGTGACGATACGTCCCAGGAAGGGATTGGCCTCGAGCAGCGTGCCCAGCATGCGGAACGGGCCGGTGTCGACCTCCGCCGGCGGCACGTGGTCGAGGACGAGATCGAAGAGCGGGGCGAGGCCCTGGTCCTTCGGGCCCTCGGGCGCAGCCGCCATCCAGCCGTCGCGGCCGGAGCCGTAGAGGATCGGGAAGTCGAGCTGCTCGTCGGTGGCGTCGAGGGCGGCGAAGAGGTCGAAGACCTCGTTGATCACCTCCTGGTGACGCGCGTCCGGACGGTCGATCTTGTTGATGGCGACGATCGGCTTGAGGCCGATCTTGAGCGCCTTGGAGACGACGAACTTCGTCTGCGGCATCGGCCCCTCGGCGGCGTCGACGAGCACGATGGCGCCGTCCACCATGGAGAGGATGCGCTCCACCTCGCCGCCGAAATCGGCGTGGCCGGGCGTGTCGACGATGTTGATGCGCACGTCCTTCCAGACGACCGAGGTCGCCTTGGCGAGGATGGTGATGCCGCGCTCCTTCTCGAGGTCGTTGGAATCCATCACGCGTTCGGCCACGCGCTGGTTCTCGCGGAACGCGCCCGACTGGGAGAGGAGCTTGTCGACCAGGGTGGTCTTGCCGTGGTCGACGTGGGCGATGATCGCGATGTTGCGCAGCTGCATGGTGTCTTCCGAAAAGGTCCGCCCTCGGGGCGCGCCTGTGTGCCGGCGCGACCATGACCGCGTGATGACGCTCGCGATGGGACGGGGATTGTCGCGCCGCACATAAGCGGAATGCGGGTTTTATGCAAGAGAGGGCGTGCACGGGCGCCGCGTCCGCGCGGGATTACGCCTCCGCCGGCGCCGGGCCTCAGCCGAAGAGGAGGTCCGGCAGGAAGAGCACGAGCCCCGGCAGGAAGACGAGCGCCAGCGCCACGAGCGCCACGGCGGCGAGGAGGCCGAGCGATTCCCGCGTGTACTCGCCGACCCTGCAGTCGAGGATGGTGCACACCGCGTACATCGCCGCCCCCACCGGCGGCGTGAAGTTCCCGATCGTCGCCGCCACGATGAAGACGATGCCGAAATGCACCGGATCGCCGCCCAGGGCCCGGATCGTCGGCAGCAGGATCGGCGTGAGGATGATGATCAGCACCGTCGCGTCGACGAAGAAGCCGATGGCGATCACACAGGCGACGATCAGGATCATCGCGATCTCGAGGTTGCCCGAGATCCCGACGACGAAGGCGGACACGGCGGCGGGGATCTGCTCGAAGACGATGCCGTAGGAGAAGATCGCCGAGAGCGCGATCAGCACCATGACGGCGCCCACGTCGGAGAGGCTCGTCTCCAGCGCCTCGGCGAAGCCGCGCGCGGAGAGCTCGCGATAGACGACGGAGCCGATCACGATGGCGTAGAGCACGGCGAAGGCGCCGATCTCGGAAGGCGTGAACACGCCCATGCGAAGCCCGAGCAGCAGGAAGACGGGGAAGAGCAGCGCCCAGATCCCGGCGCGCACCGCGAAGGAGGCCTCCTTCAGCGTCGGGCGCGTCGTGCGCTGGGGCGGGTAGCCGCGGGCACGGGCGGTGAGCCACACGGCGAGGCTCAAGGCGAGCCACAAGAGCAGCGCCGGCACGATGCCGGCCGCGAAGAGGCGCCCGATGGAGACGTTGCCGATCGTGCCGTAGAGGATCATGCCGATGCCCGGCGGCACGATCGGCGTGAGGATCGCGCTGAAGGAGAGCACGCCCGCCGCGAAGCCGCGGGTCATGCCCCGGCTCGTCATCTCCGAGCCGAGCATGCGCGCCTGCATCGCGGCGTCCGCGATGGCCGAGCCGGAGACGCCGCCCATCAGCGCGGAGAGCGTCACCGAGATCTGCGCGAGCCCGCCGCGCATGCGCCCCGTCAGCACGGAGGCGAGATCGACGAGCCGGCTCGTCAGACCCGAGCGGTTGAGGAAGTTGCCCGCCAGGATGAAAAGCGGCACGGCCAGGAGCGCGAAGTTCTGCGTCTGCGAGACCGTCACCTGGACGGGGATGGTGAAGGGCAGCTCGGGATGCTGCACGAAGAAGAGCGCGCCCGAGATGCCGATGGCGAAGGCCACCGGCATGCCCATGGCGAGGAGCACCACGAAGGCGATCACGACGAGGAGCATCGCCTCACGCTCCTTTCGCCGGCGTCGCGCCGCCGCGCAGATGGCGCGCGAGCTTGATCAGCGTCGTCGCGAGGAGGAGCGCGCCACCGACGACGAGGCTCATCGTCACCCACGAATAGCTCACCCCGGGAATGCCCTGGAAGGAGCGCGCCCGGCTCACCCAGGAGAGCCAGGCGCCGGCATAGATCACGTATCCGAGGAAGACGCAGATGATCGCGTAGTTGAGGGTGCCGAGCACATGACGGCCGCGTGCCGGGAGGCGCGGGCCGATCAGGTCGACGGCCATGAGCTTGTCGTTGCGCCAGGCGATGTCCGCGCACAGGAACACCGCCCAGGCGAAGAAGCAGGTGGCGAGGTCGATCGTCCAGTTGAGCGGGTTGCGCATCATGCGCGCGATCCCGCCCGCGAAGATCAGCCCCACCATGGCCATCAGCAGGAAGCCGGCGAGGACGGCCTCGGCCTTCACGAGAGACGCGTAGATCCGCTTCATGACGCCTCCGCCGGCCTCTCCGTGACGCGTACGCACATGGTCCGCCGCGAGCCTGCTCCTTCCCTGTAGGGGAAGGAGAGGTCTCGGCGCAGGCTCGGCCCCGGTTCGACCCGCGTCACCCGCCGATCTCGGCCTGGAGCGCGGCCTTCTCCTCGGAGAGGCCCAGCGCCTCGTAGGCGGCCTCGCCCGCGGCGCGGAAGGCCTCCATGTCGACGTCCTCGACGATTGTCATGCCGGCGTCCACGAGCTGCTGCTTGGCGGCTTCGGCGGCGGCGGCGATCTCGGCGGAGGTCGCCTGGCCGGCGGCGCGGCACTCCTCCTTCAAGGCGGCCTGGTACTCGGCGGGAAGCCCGTCGAACCATTGCGAGGAGACGATCTGGAAGTTGACGAGCAGGATGTGCTTCGTCTCGTTGGCGGTGTCGAGCACCTCGTTCAGGTTCCCCGCGGTGATGTTCGGATAGGTCAGCTCGGCGCCGTCGATGGCGCGCTGCTGGAGGCCCGGATAGACGTCGCCGAAGGCCATGGCGGTGGGCTCTGCGCCGAGCGCGCGGATCGATTCCTGCCAGATCGGCGCCGGCGGCGTGCGGATGCGCAGGCCCTCGAGGTCGGCCGGCGTGCGGATCTCCTCGTTGGTGAAGAAGTTGCGAAAGCCCTGCACCCAGTCGAAGCACACGACCTCGATGCCGTGCTGGTCGGAGAGCTCGGCGAGCCAGCCCTGCATGGTCGGCGCGTCGGCGAGCGAGAACGCTTCCTCGGCGGAGGAGACGAAGTAGGGCCCGTTCACGACGGCGATGCCCGGGACGTAGGTGCCGAGCCGCGCGGCGTCGGTGTTCTGGCCGATGTTCGCGCCCTGGCGGATCTGCTCGATGATGTCCTCCTCGACGCCGAGCTGGGCGGAGTGGAAGACCTGGATCTCGAGCCCGCCGTTCGTGCGCTCGGCGACGCGCTCGGCCCAGGCGGTGAAGCCGCGGTGGAAGGGCTCGTTGGGACCGAGCACGTGGTTGAAGCGCAGCGTGTGCTCCTGGGCGAGGGCGCTCCCGGCGCCGATGCCGGTGGCGAGCGCGGCGATGGCGAGCGCTGCGGCGGAGCGTGCGGCGGAGCGTGCGGCGAGCCTTCCGGCCTTCTCGTGAACGCGCATGGCTTTTTCCTCCCTTGTCGCTGGAATGGCTCGATCGTTGGAGCCGGGTTCGGGTCCCTCTATCGCTGAATGGACGCCGGTGGGGGCACGCCGAGCTCTTCCGACAGGCGTCGGAAGGCCTCGAGCGAATGCGGGTCGATGGGGATGCCGAGCCGGGCACGGTTCTCGGCCTCCTCCCATTCGCGGTCTCCGGGCGCGAGGACGCGTGCGCCCTCCGCGGGCGCGGAGCCGCGCAGGGCGGCGACGTAGCGGCGCATGCCGGCCTCGAACTCGGTGCGGCCGACGAAGGCCTGCGGGTCGATGGCGAGGACGAAGGCGCCGAGCCCGCGCGGCGTCGAGAGATCGGGCCCGGTCATGGGCAGGAGCTCCGCGCTCGTGCCCATGCCGGTGAGGAGCGCGCTGAGGATCTCGACGAGCCCGGCGAGCCCCGCGCCCTTGTAGCCGAAGGCGCCGCCCAGCGGCGCGAGCATCGCCGCGAGATCCGGCTCCTCGGTGTCCTCCCCGCTCTCGGTGGAGGCCGTGCCCTCCGGGAGCGGTCGGGCGAGGCTCCTGTGGAGGACGATGCGATTGTAGGGAATGGCGCTCGTCGCCATGTCGAGGAGCCAGGGCCGGCCCGATCCGCTGGGTGCCGCCGCCGCGATGGGGTTCGTGCCGTGGAAGCGCTCCGCCCCGCCGTGGAGGCGCACGAAGGCGTCGGAATTGCACACGACGAGGCCGATCAGGCCCACCTCCGCCGCCGCGAGCGCATAGGCGCCCGCGGCCCCGAAATGCGAGGAATTGCGGATGCCGACCGCGCCGATGCCGTAGCGGCGCGCGGCGAGGCAGGCCCGCTCCATCGCCGCGTAGGTCGCGCGCGCCCCGTGGGCGTGGTCGGCGTCGAGCATGGCGACGGGCTTGTCCGCGCGGTCGAAGCGCAGCATCGGCGTGCCGTTGACCCGCCCGCCGCGCAGGACGCGGACGTAATGGTCGAGGAGCCGCACCCCGTGGCTGTCGACGCCGAGCCGGGAGGCGTGGAGCATCGCGCGCGTCGCCGCGTCCGCCGTCTCGAGATCCGCGCCGGCGAAGGCGAGGACCTCGCGGCAGAACGCGGCGAGGTCCGCCTCGCGCACGCGCTCGAGCGCGCCCTCCGATCCGGTCGCGCTCACAGCGTCTGGCCTCCGTCGATCACCATCACCGTGCCGGTGACGAAGGAGGCGTCGGCGCTCGCGAGGTAGAGCGCCGCCGCCGCCATCTCCTCGGCCGTGCCGAGGCGGCCCATGGGCTGGCGCGCGACGAAGCGACGGCGCGCCTCCTCGGGATCGTCGTTCATGGCGATGCGCGCCTCGAGCGAGGGCGAGCTCGTCGTGCCGGGGCACAGCGCGTTGGCGCGCACGCCGTCGCGGATGTGGTCGCGCGCGATCGCCTTCGTCAGCCCGATCAGCGCCGCCTTGCTGGTGCCGTAGGCGGCGCGCTCGGCGACGCCGGTGACGCTGGAGGCGACGGAGGCGACGTTGACGACGGAGCCGCCGCCGCGCGCGATCATGCCCGGCAGCGTCGCCTTCAGGACGAGGAAGGCGGAGGTGACGTTCTGCTCGAGGCTCGCGCGCCAATCGGCGAGCGAGCAGTCGATCAGCGTGCCCTGATGCACCCAGCCGGCGGCGTTGACGACGACGTCGAAGGGCTCCTCGCGTCCGAGCGTGGCCGCGATCGCGTGCTCGTCGGAGACGTCGAGGGAGACCGGGGCGATCGTGGCGTGGCGCTCGGGCAGGTCGCGCATCTTGGACAGGGTGCGGCTCGCCGCCACGACCTCCGCGCCCTCGGCGGCGTAGGCGACGGCGATCGCCCGGCCGATGCCCTGTCCCGCGCCCGTCACCAGCGCGCGCTTTCCTGCGAGCCGTCCGCTCATCGCGTCTCCTCCCCTGCGCGTTCCTTCGAGAACGTCTATTGTGTGCACTGTACGTTTTTGGAGACGAAGCGCAAGCCTCACCTTGGGTGATCTTCGTCGAATGCGCGAACCCACGGCGCCGCCGTGCGAATTGCGCGGGCGTGCGGGCGTGGCTATCCTCTGTGCCCGGGCATGGTCCCGGACGTCAGCGTGC
Source organism: Salinarimonas ramus (assembly GCF_014645695.1). Lineage (GTDB taxonomy): Bacteria > Pseudomonadota > Alphaproteobacteria > Rhizobiales > Beijerinckiaceae > Salinarimonas > Salinarimonas ramus. Next base: position 220,162 of record NZ_BMMF01000003.1, read on the forward strand.
GGGAATTGCGACAGGTGCCGGTGCCAGCCGAGCGACGAGAGCCTCCGATCACGGGCCCCGTGCCGCGCCTGCACGAGCGGGTCTACACGATCCTCGCGGACGAGATCGGGGCCGGGCGCCTCGCCGACGGCACGCGTCTCACGGAGACGCAGGTCGCGGCACGCTTCGGCGTGAGCCGCCCTCCCGCGCGCCAGGCGCTGGCGCGTCTCGCGGAGGCCGGGCTCCTCGACAAGGCGGAGGGGCGCGGCTACCGGGTGCGCGCGGGCTCCATTCACGCCGCGAAGCAGCCCCTTCGCAGACCGCCCTCCGTCGAGCCGCTGCGCTCGGTCGCCTCCTGGGAGCGCATCTACGACGAGGTCGAGAGCGAGATCGTGGCGCGCACCCTCGTCGCGCAATGGCGCATCGTCGAGAGCGACCTCGCGCGGCATTACGGGGTGAGCCGCACCGTCGCGCGCGACGTCGTCGGGCGCCTCCAGCAGGCGGGGATCGTGCGCAAGGGCGAGCGCGCGCGCTGGATCGCGCCGGCGCTCTCGGCCCGCCATGTCGGCGAGCTCTACGAGGTGCGCGCCATCCTCGAGCCGGAGGCGCTGCGCCGGGCATTCGCCCGCGCGCCCGAGGCGCTCCTCGCGCGCATGGAGGATCGGCTCGCCGACGCCCTCGCCGCGCCGGAGCGGCTGACGGGCGCGGATCTGGACGCGTTGGAGGACGAGATGCACGTGCAGCTGCTCGGCCATTGCGGCAACGAGGCGCTCCTGCAGGCGATCCGGCTGCACCAGTCGCTGCTCATCGCCCACCGCTTCCTCTACCGGCGCACGCTGGCGATGTACGAGGTCGAGCCCTTCCTGCCCGAGCACAGGGAGATCGTGGGCCATCTGCGCGCCGGGCGCGTGGAGGAGGCGGCGGCGAGCCTGCGGGCCCACCTCACCGTCTCGCGCGCCCGCGCCATGGCCCGCATCGCGCGCATCCGCGAGGCCTTCGACCCGCCGGACCTCCCCTATCTCGAACGCCTCGCCCCCGCCGCCGACGAGGCGGCCTCGACCTGAGGCGTCACGCGCTCTCGAGTTCCCCCTCCCCCGCCCCCGCCCGGGCGAGCTCCAGGAAGGCGGCGAGCACCGGCGAGCGCGCGTCGCGGCGCCAGGCGACGCCCACGGCGACGGGATCGAACGCCTCCTCGAAGGCGAGGAAGCGGACGTCCGGCATGTGCAGGTTCCGCGCCACCGAGGGCACGATGGCGATGCCCATGTTGGCGCTCACGAGCCCCATCACCGTGTGGATCTGCGTCGCGTTCTGGACGAGGCGCGGCACGAACCCGCCGCGCTCGCACATGGCGACGATGCGCCCGTAGAAGAGCGGGCTGTTGCGCTGCGAGAACAGGATGAAGCTCTCCTGCGACAGCTCCGCGATGGACACGCGCTCGCGCGCGCCCAGCGGATGCGAACCCGGCACGGCGAGGAGGAAGTCCTGCTCCTCGAGCACCGCGTGGTCGAGGAGCGGGTCGGCGATGGGCGGGCGCAGGAGCCCGACGTCGATGCGCCGCTCGGCCAGCGCCTCCACCTGCTCCTGGATCGTCATCTCGTAGAGATCGAGCCGAACCGACGGATAGGCCTCCCGGAAGCGTCGCAGCAGCTGGGGCGCGATGCCGTAGGTGGAGGAATGGATGAAGCCCACGACGAGCTGCCCCACCTCGCCCGCGACGACGCGCTTCACCTCGTCCGCCGCCTTGTCGATGTCCGCGAGGATGCGATAGGCGCGCTCCAGGAAGGTGGCGCCCGCCGCCGTCAGCGTCACCGCGCGCTGGGTGCGCTCGAGCAGGACCACGCCGAGGCGCTCCTCGAGCTGCGCGATCTGCCGGCTCAGCGCCGGCTGGGCGATGTGCAGGCGCTGCGCCGCGCGCCCGAAATGCAGCTCCTCCGCCACGTGGACGAAGGAGCGGATCAGCCGCGTCTCCAGCATGCCGGTCCCCTCGCGATGCCGAACGGGCATCAATACGGTACCGACAATATATTGGACACAACGGAAAGCCAGTTCCTAACCTCCCGCCAACGATAAACATGAAAGGGAGGTCTTCCGTGAGCCTCGGATTCCGCGTCGTCACCGGCCATGTCCGCACCGATGCCGCGCTCGTGCGTGCGCTGGGCGAGATCCCGTGCGCCGTCCTCAGCGACAATCTCGGCCGGATGGTCGCGGGCGGGGCGCGGCTGCGCCCGATGCATCGCGGCGGGCGCCTCGCCGGCACGGCGCTGACCGTGAAGACGCGCCCCGGCGACAACCTGATGATCCACAAGGCCGCCGACATGGCAGAGCCCGGCGACGTCATCGTCGTCGACGCCGGCGGGGACCTCACGAACGCGCTCATCGGCGAGTTGATCATCGCCCATGCCCGCTCGCGCGGCGTCGTCGGCTTCGTCGTCGACGGCGCGGTGCGCGACATGGATGCGATCGGCCAAGACGACTTCCCCGTCTATGCCGCTGGCGTGAGCCATCGCGGCCCCTACAAGGACGGACCCGGCGAGGTGAACGTGCCGATCGCGCTCGACGGCATGGTGATCGAGCCGGGCGACGTAATCGTCGGCGACCTCGACGGCGTGCTCTGCGTGCCGCGGGCGCAGGCGGCGGAGCTCGTCGAGGCCGGGCGCGCGCAGATGGAGCGCGAGGCGAAGACGCTCGCCGCCATCGCCGGCGCGGGCTGGGACCGCGCCTGGGTCGACCAGATCCTTCGGGAGAAGGGCTGCGCGGGCGTCTGACGCCGCGCCTCGCCCCTCGAACCGACGAACGAACGAGACGCCCGCCAAGGGCGCGTCGCGACGAAGCATCGACAACGCAACGACAAGGGAGAAAACGCATGACCTCGACCAGGAGAACCGTGCTCTCGACCGCGCTCGGCCTCGGCCTCGCCGCCGCGACCGGCCTGAGCTTCGGCCTGAGCGCCGCCCCCGCCTCCGCGCAGGGCTGGGAGCCCACCCGTCCCATCCAGATCGTCGTCGGCTTCGCGCCCGGCGGCGGCACGGACCAGACAGCCCGCCTCATCGCGTCGGCGGCCCAGGAGCTCTTCCCCGTGCCGCTCGTCGTGGTGAACCGCCCCGGCGCCTCGGGCACGCTCGCCGCCGAGATCGTCGCCAACGCCGATCCCGACGGGCACACGCTCCTCGTCGGCGGCGGCAGCGAGAGCACGTCGGTCCCCAACCACATGGAGACCAATTACAGCCTCGACCAGTTCCGCGGCGTCGCCCGCGTGAACCGCGAGCACATGGTCATCGTGACGAAGGCCGGCAGCGGTCTCGACAGCGTCGAGGCGGTGGTGGAGCACGCCAAGGAGAACCCGGGCGACCTCGCCTACGCCTCCTCCGGCCCCGCCGGCATCCTGCATTCGGCCTTCCTCGTCTTCGAGAAGGAAGCCGGCATCGAGATGCAGCACGTGCCCTATCAGGGCGGCGCGCCGGCGCTCGCGGCGCTGCTGGGCGGTCACGTCGATCTCGCCATCATCACGCCGGGCGACGCCATGGCGCAGATGGAGGCGGGCAACGTGAACGCCATCGCCACGACCTCCGACCGCGCGCCCCAGATCCCGGACGTGCCCTCGCTCTCCGAGCTCGGCTACGACGTGAACCTCGAGAACATGAAGGGCCTCGTCGCCCCCGCCGCCACGCCGGACGAGGCGATCGCCTATCTCCAGGAGCGCTTCGAGCAGGCGATGCAGTCCGAAACCTTCGCCACGCTCGCCGAGCGCGCCAACATCCAGCCGGGTTACCTCTCCGGCCAGGAATTCGAGCAGGCGATGAGCGACATGTCCGCCGCCATCCGCGAGGCCATCGGCGAGCGCCCGGAGGGCAACTGATGAACGCCCCCCGCCTCCTCGGGATCGTCTTCGCCGCGGCGGCGCTCGCCTTCCTGCTGGTGCTCGTGCCCGATCTCGGCGACGACCCGTTCCTCGGTGGCGGGGGGTTCTACACCGTGGGGCCGACCGCGCTCCCCTATCTCGCGGGCGGCCTCGTCCTCCTCTTCTCCATCGCCGTCGCGCTTGAGGCGAAGCCCGCCGGGTCGGCCGACGGCGCGGGAGGCGGGCGGCTCGGCCTCGGCCTCCTCTTCGTCGGGCTGACGCTCGCTTATGCATTGGGCATGCTCGTCCTCGGCTTCCTCGCCGCCTCGATCCTGTTCCTCGCCGCGGTCTTCGCGCTCTACCGGCCGCGCTCGTGGATCGTTGCGACGATCCTCGCCATCGTCGTGCCCGTGGCCGTGGACGCCATCCTGCGCGAGCTCTTCCTCATCCCCCTGCCGTCGGGTCTCGTCTTCTGAGCCGGCCGGAGCCTCTCGATGGATCCGCTACTCCTCGCCCTGTGGGGCTTCACGACGCCGGCGGTGTTCCTGACGCTGCTCGGCTCCGTGGTGATCGGCCTCGTCATCGGCGCGATCCCCGGCCTGTCGGTCAACATCGCGGTGGCGCTCGCCGTGCCGCTGACGATCTTCATGCCCACCGAGCAGGCGCTGGTCATGCTCATCGGCCTGTACGGCTCGGGCATCTTCGGCGGCTCGATCTCGGCGATCCTGCTCAATGCGCCGGGCACGCCGGCGTCCGCCGCCACGATCTTCGACGGCTTCCCCATGGCCCGCGCGGGGCTCGCGACGAAGGCCTTGCGGATCTCGCTCGTCGCCTCGGTCTTCGGCTCGGTGTTCTCCATCGCGCTCCTCGTGATGCTCGCCCCGCAGCTCGCGCAATTCGCGCTTCGCTTCGGGCCGGTGGAGATCGCCTCGCTCCTGTTCTTCACCTTCCTCATCATCGGCGTCCTCTCCGGCGGCTCGCTGATGAAGGGGCTCCTCTCCGCCTCGATCGGCATGGCGCTCGCGACCATCGGCTCGGACCCGATGCTCGGCATCCCGCGCTTCACCTTCGGCTCGACCTCGCTGATGGACGGGCTCACCTACGTGCCGCTGCTGGTGGGCCTGTTCGCGCTTGCCGAGATCATCGAGGAGGCGACGAAGGGCTTCTCGAAGACCGCGCAGAAGGTCGAGCTCGCCGCCGAGGACCGCGCCGCCAACCGCATCACACGTACGGAGCTGAAGATGATGGGGGTGCCCATGCTGCGCGCCTCCGCCATCGGCTCGGCCATCGGCATCCTGCCGGGCATCGGCGCGACCATCGCCTCCTTCCTCGCCTATGCCGACGCCAAGCGCTCCGCGAAGGACGCCTCGCGCTTCGGCAAGGGCGACGTGCGCGGCGTCGCCGTCTCGGAGAGCTCGAACAACGCGGTCGTGGGCGCGACCTTCATCCCGACGCTCGCGCTCGGCATCCCGGGCGACGCCGTCACCGCGATCCTGCTCGGCGCGCTCGTGCTGCAGGGCGTGACGCCCGGCCCGCTGATCTTCATGACGGCGCCGGGGATCGTCTACACGATCTACTTCGCGCTGCTGCTCTCGACGATCCTGATGGGCGTCATCGGCTATTTCGCCGTGCGGCCGCTGGCGATGACGCTGCGCATCCCCAAGATCTACCTGATGCCGTGCGTGGCGCTGGTGTGCGTCGCGGGCAGCTACGTCGCGCGCAACAACATCGTCGACCTGTTCGTGATGATCGGCGCGGGCGTGCTCGGCTTCGTCTTCAACCGCACCGGCGTGCCGGTGGCGCCGCTCCTCATCACCTTCATCATCACACCGCCCTTCGAGGAGGCGCTGCGCCAGGCGCTGACGCGCTCCCAGGGCTCCTTCGCGCCGTTCCTGACGAACCCCGTCACGATCGGCCTCGCGCTCGTCGCGATCCTCCTCGTCCTCCTCTCGGCACGCCGCGAGCGTGCGCTCGCCGCGCGGGCGAGTGCCGAGAAGGCCGCCGACGATGGGGACGCCAAGGCATCGGAAGGCAGAGCATGACAGACACGATCGGCTTCATCGGCCTCGGCGTGATGGGTGCGGGCATGGCCCGCAACATCCTCGCCGCCGGCCATTCCCTCGTCGTCACCACCTCCTCGCGGGAAAAGGCCGACGCCTTCGCCGCCGCGGGCGCGCGGGTGGTCGAGAGCCCCGCCGAGGTGGCGCGGGAGGCGAGGATCGTCCTCACCTGCGTGCCCGAGGCGAGCGCGCTCGAGACCGTGGTCTCCGGCGAGACCGGCCTCGCCTCCGCCCCGTGGGAGGGCGGGCTCCTCGTCGATTGCAGCACGATCGCGCCCTTCGAGGCGCAGGCCGTGGAGCGGACGCTCGCCGCCGTCGGCGCGCGGATGATCGACGCGCCCGTCAGCGGCGGCAAGAAGGGCGCGGACGAGGGCGCGCTCACCATCATGGTCGGCGGCGATGCGGACGACGTCGCCCGCGCCCGCCCCGTGCTCGACGCCATGGGCAAGGCGATCCATCACGTCGGCCCGCTGGGCGCCGGCCAGGCGGTGAAGGCCTGCAACCAGCTCATGGTCGCGGTGAACATGATGGGCGCCTTCGAGGCCATCGCGCTCGCGCGCGCCGCGGGCGTCGATGCGCACGTGATGCGCGAGGTGCTCTCGACGGGCGCGGCGCGCAGCGGCGTCCTCGAGATGCACGCCAAGCGCTATGTCGACGATGCGCTCGAGGGCGGCTTCCGGGCCGAGCTGATGCGCAAGGACCTCGGCATCGCAGCCGCGATCGGCACGCATTACCGCCGCTCCCAGCCCGCCACCGCGCTGGCGCAGGAGATGATGCAGGCGACCTGCAACGCCGGCTTCGCCAAGCTCGACAGCGCGGCCATGGGCCGGCTCTACGACCTCCTCAACGGTCGCGCACGGGGAGACGCGTGATGTCCCGCGCCTTCTCCGTCGCACGGCTTCGCGCCTTCGCCGTCTCGGTCTTCGCCGCCGCCGGCCTCGACGATGCCGACGCCGAGACCGTCGCCGACGTCCTCGTCCACGCGGACCTGCGCGGGCACGGCTCGCACGGGCTCACCCGCATCCCGATCTACGCCGAGCGCATCGTCGCGGGCGCGGTGAAAGCGCGCCCCGAGATCCGGGTCGAGCGCCCTTCCCCGGGCTTCCTCCACGTCGACGGCGACAACGGGCCGGGCCCGGTGGTGACGCTGCGGGCGCTCGAGGCGGCGATCGCGGCGGCGCGCGAGCAGGGCGTCGTCGCGGCCTCGATCGCGCATTCGAACCACAACGGCGCCGGCTCCTTCTACGTCGAGAAGGCGATCGAGGCCGGCTGCCTCGCCTTCGCCATGACGAACGCCCCGCCCTCGATGGCGGTGTTCGGCGGGCGCGAGGCCGTGATCGGCACGAACCCGATCACCTTCGGCGCGCCGACCGCGAGCGAGGCCCCGCTCCTCCTCGACATGGCGACCTCCGTCGTCGCGCGCGGCAAGATCGTCGAGGGCGCCAAGCGCGGCGAGACCATCCCCCCCGGCTGGGCGCTCGATCGCGACGGGCGCCCGACGACGGACGCGGTGGCGGCCGAGAAGGGCGTCGTCCTGCCCTTCGGCGGGGCCAAGGGCTCGGCGCTCGCGATCATGGTGGAGCTCCTCACGGGCGTCCTCGCCGGCGGGCGCTTCGCCAAGTCGATGGGCAACCTCTATTCCGACTACGAGCTGACCCAGGACGTCGGGCACTTCCTTCTCGTCGTCGACCTCTCGCGCACCCATCTCGGCCCCGATTTCGCGGAGCGCGCGGGTGCGCTCGTCGCGGAGCTGACGGGGAGCGCGCCCGCGGAAGGCTTCGAGCGCATCCGCATGCCGGGCGAGGTCGAGGCGGAGCGCGCCCGCGACGTCGCGGCCCGCGGCATTGCGCTGCCGGACAACGTGGTGGCCGATCTCGACGCCGTCGCCCGCAAGGTCGGCGTCGCATCGCTGGGGGACGCGCCGTGAGCGAGCGACCGACCATCGTCTTCCTCGACCGCGACACGCTCCCGCCGAGCGTACGCCTGAAGGACTTCGCGCGGCCGGCGAACCTCGTCGTCCACGCCCGCACCCGGCCCGACGAGGTCGCGGCCCGCATCGCGGACGCCGACATCGTCGTCACCAACAAGGTGCGCGTCGACGCCGCCGCCATCGCCGGCGCGCCGCGCCTGAAGCTCGTCGCGCTGGCCGCGACGGGGTACGATCCGGTCGACGTCGCGGCGTGCGAGGCGGCGGGCATCCGTGTGGCGAACATCCGCGCCTACGCGACGCGCACGCTGCCCGAGCACACCTTCGCGCTGATCCTGGCGCTGCGCCGCTCGCTCGTGCCCTATGCGCGCTCGGTGACGGAGGGACGCTGGGAGGAGGCGGGGCAGTTCTGCTATTTCGACTACCCGATCGCCGATCTCGCCGGCTCGACGCTGGGCGTCGTCGGCGACGGCGCGCTCGGCAAGGCGGTGGCGCGCATCGCAGAGGCCTTCGGGATGGAGGTGCTGTTCTCCTCCTACAAGGGCGTCGCCGGGATGGGCCCGCTCTACACGCCCTTCGAGGAGGTGATGGCGCGCTCCGACGTGATCACGCTGCATTGCCCGCTCACGCCGCAGACGCGCAACCTGATCTCGGACGCCGAGTTCGCGCTGATGCGCCGCGCGCCGCTCCTGATCAACACCGCCCGCGGCGGTCTCGTCGACGAGGCCGCGCTCGCGCGTGCCCTCGATGCCGGCCTCGTCTCGGGTGCCGGCCTCGACGTGACGATCCCCGAGCCGCCGGGCGCCGACCACCCGATCCACGCGCTTGCGCGGCGCGAGAACGTCCTCGTTACGCCTCACGTCGCCTGGGCGAGCCGCGAGGCGACGCAGGCGCTCGCCGACCAGCTCGTCGACAACATCGACGCCTTCCTCGCCGGCACGCCGCGCAACCTGGTGGTCTAGCGCGCCTCGGCCACGATCTCGACCGCCTGCGCGGCGAGCTCGAGGCGAGCCGCGACTGGCTCTTCGAGACCGCCGGCGTCGCGCGCGACCTCTTCCGCACCTGAGGTGCGCGCTCAGCCGCCGGCCCGGGCGACGCGCCCGCCGCGCGTCGGCTGCGGCACGCCCGTGGTCGTGGGGTAGGAATAGGTCTCGCCGGCGAGAACGCGCGCGGCGAGGAAGGCGAAGCATTCAGCTTCGACCGCGTCCCCACGCCAGCCGACGGCCTCGGCGGGAACGACGTCGACGCCGGCGCGCTCGCCGATCATGCGCATGAGGGTGGGGTTGCGGCGCCCTCCCCCGCTGACGACGATGCGGCTCGGGCGCGCCGGCAGGCGGTCGAGCGCGCGCGCCACGGCGCACGCCGTGAAGGCCGTGAGCGTGGCCGCGCCGTCGGGGAGCGAGAGACCGTCCGCCATGGAGGCCTCGAAGCCGAAGCGGTCGAGGGATTTCGGGTAGGGCGCCGCGAGATAGGGGTGGGTCAGGAGCCGCGCGAGCCGCTCCTCGTCGACGCGGCCCTGCGCCCCGAGCGCGCCGTCGACGTCCATCGCGGCGCCGTTGTGACGGTGGACCCAGTCGTTGATCGGCGCATTCGCGGGCCCGGTGTCGAAGGCGTGGAGCGTACCCGCGCCGTCGCGCCAGGTGAGGTTCGCGACGCCGCCGAGATTGAGCACCGCGCTGTCGGGCCCCGCCCCGATCGTGTCGAGGAGGGCGGCGTGATAGACCGGCGCGAGCGGCGCGCCCTGCCCCCCGGCGGCGACGTCCGCCGAGCGGAAATCGTAGACCGTGTCGATGCCCGTGAGCGAGGCCATCAGCGCCCCGTCGCCGAGCTGGCGCGTGGCGCCGCGGCGCCCGCCGACCGGGCCGCGATGCAGCACCGTCTGCCCGTGGAAGCCGATCGCCGTCACGTCGGCGGGGGCGATGCCGCTCTGCGCGAGGAACGCGTTGACCGCGGCCGATTGCGCCCGCGTCAGCGCCGCCTCGGCCTCCGCGAAGACGGCCGGCTCAGGCCCCTCGAAATTCCAGGCGCGGGCTTCCGCGAGGGTGCGCCGCAGGAGGTCGCCCAGATCGACGCCGTAGGGCGCGAGCGTCCAGGGCCCGAAGGCGTGGATGCGCGTGCCGTCCGTGTCGAGGGCGGCGATGTCGACGTTGCCGTCGAGCACCGTGCCGGTCATCAGGCCGAGCGTCCAAGGCATGCCGAAACCTCCATCACCCACCAGCGGCGAGGAAGAATCGATAGCACGCGCCCGCGACGCGGATAAGGGCCGCGACGTCAGACGAAGAGAACCCGCTCGCGCACGACGAAGCGCTCGCCGGGGCGCTGCACGAAGAGCCCGATCTGATCGACGAGGAGCCCGTCGTCCGGGACGTGCGCGGCATGGAGTGTGGCGAGCTCGGCCTCGAGCCGCGCCACGTCCGCCGCCGGCGCGCGGCCCGTCAGCGTCAGGTGGAAGCGGAAGTGATCGAGGACGCCGGGATAGCCCCAGCGCATCAGGTTCTCGCGCTCGCCCTCCGAGAGCCGCTCGGGCCGCCGCCGCGCGATCTCGGCCTCGGTGAGCGTCGCGCGGAAATGGTCGAAGCCGATGACGAGGTCGCGCTCCAGCGCCAGGAGCTCCAGCGTCGGCTCGGGCTCGATCAGCGCGACGAACGCGTCCCCGGCGTCGTTGGCACCCACCGCACGGACCTCGAGACGCGGCAGGCGCAAGGCCGTGCGCGCGGCGCAGAAGTCCCGCAGCTCGGATATCAACGCATCCTCGCTCGCGTCCTCGGCGAGACGGAACGGCGCCTTCATCGTGGCGTGGAAGCCGTAGCGCCGCGGGTCCTCGGTGAGCGCGTGGAACGCGTCCGGCGCGAAGGAGGGCGGCACCAGCTGAGGCGTCTCCGCACCCGTCTCGGCGTCGTAGCCGAGGATCGCGCAGCCGAAGCGCCAGAGATCCGAATGCGCCGCGGGGGCGACGTAGAGGGCGTATCGCGTGCTCATAATCCGAGTGCGGCTCCGTCAGAGCGGGGATCGTGCGAGGCTTCCACGCGCCCGTCGCCCGGGTGCTTGGCCAGGAGCCCCGCATGGCCGAGCGTGTCCGAATAGGGCGCGTCGAGCACCTCGACCCTATGGCCGAGCCGTCTCAATCCCGCAACGAGGCTCTCGTCGACGCGTGCCTCGAGCTTGAGCGAGGTCGAGGTGTCGCCCCAGGTGCGCCCGAGCAGCCAGCGTGGGGCGTCGACTGCCTCGGCGGCATTGGCCCCGGCGCGGTAGCGCGTGATCACCTGCGCCTGCGTCTGCGGCTGGCCGTCCCCGCCCATGCAGCCATAGGCGACGACGCGCCCGTCCGCGAAGCGCGCGATCGCGGGGTTGAGCGTGTGGAAAGGCTTGCGGCCCGGCGCCAGCGGGTTGACCGCGTCGCGCGCCAGCGAGAAGGCCGCGCCGCGATTCTGCAGGGTGATGCCCGTCGACGGCAGCACGCAGCCCGAGCCGTATTCCCAGTAGAGCGACTGGATGAAGGAGACCGCGAGCCCGTCCCCGTCGATGGCGCCCATCCAGATCGTGTCCGCCTGCGAGCCGTCCCGCGGCCAGGGCGCGGCGCGCGACATGGAGATCGCCGCCGCCTCGCGGGCGAGGGACGCGTCCGCCAGCAGCTCCTGCGGATCGCCGTCGAGGCGCGCGGGGTCGCGCACGGCGTGGTCGCGGATCGCGAAGGCGCGCTTGACCGATTCGACGAGGCCGTGATGCCAGGAGACGTCGTCGACCCGCCCGAGCGCCAGGCGCTCGGCGATGCCGAGGATGGCGAGCGAAGCCAGGCCCTGGCTCGGAGGCGGCAAGTTGAAGACCTGGAGACCGGGAAGGTTCAGGGAGAGGGGACGCACCACGCGCGCCTCGTAGCGGCGCAGGTCCTCGCGCGTCACCGGCGCGCCGATGCGCTCCAGGTCGGCGGCGATCTCGCGGGCGACGTCGCCGGAATAGAAGTCCCGCAGCCCCGCATGGGCGAGCTGCGCGAGCGTGTCCGCCAGCGCCGGCGCGCGGCGCAGCGCCCCGGCTTCCGGAGGCTCGCCCTCGACGAGATAGGCCTCGCGGAAGCCCGGCGCGTCGAGGAGCGCGTCGCGCGCGTTCGGACCCTTGCCGTCGGCCCAGAGCCGCGCCTCGCTGCCGGCGACGGCGACGCCTTCGCGGGCGCGGCGGATGGCGTCCGCCAGCAGCGTCTCGAGCGGGAGGCGCCCGCCGCGCGCCCGGGCGAGCTCGCCCGCGAGCCGCCAGCCGTCGATGGTGCCCGGCACGGTGAGGGCCGCGAGAGGACCGCGGGTGGGGATCGTCTCGAGCTCGCGGTCGCGGTAGAAGGCCGGCGTCGCGAGCGATCCGGCGAAGCCGGCGGCGTCGATGGCGTGGACGCGCCCGTTGGGGTCGGACACGCACCAGAAGGCGTCCCCGCCGATGCCGTTCATGTGCGGATAGACGACCGCGATCGTCGCGGCCATGGCGATCATCGCCTCCACCGCGTTGCCGCCCTCGATCAGGATCGCGCGGCCGGCCTCGGATGCGGCCGCATGGGGCGCGGCGACGGCGGCGTGCGAGAAGGTCGGTGTCTCGAGGCGAGTCATGCGGGGGCTCCGGGACGCGATCAGGGGCGCGTCCCGTGTCTAGCGCGCGCGGAGGCGCGTGGCGAGAGGCCCTCTCCGCGCGCGGCGCGCGGCGGGCCTCCCGCCTCGCCCGTCACGCCATGTACTGCCCGCCGTTCACCGAGAGCGTCGACCCGGTGATGAAGCCCGCGCCGTCGGAGGCGAGGAAGGTCACGCAGCGCGCGATCTCCTCGGCCTCGCCGAGGCGGCCGACGGGGATCTGCGGGATGATCTTGGTGTCGAGCACTTCCTTGGGCACCGCCATGACCATCTCCGTGCCGATGTAGCCCGGCGCGATCACGTTGACCGTGATGCCCTTCGACGCGTTCTCCTGCGCCAGCGCCTTGGCGAAGCCGATCACGCCGGCCTTGGCGGCGGAATAGTTCGCTTGGCCCATCTGGCCCTTCTGGCCGTTGATGGAGGAGATGATGATGATGCGGCCGAACTTGCGCGCCTGCATGCCCTCGATGAGCGGGCGCGTCATCGTGAACATCGAATCGAGGTTCGTGCGCATGACGTCGGACCATTGCTCGAACGTCATCTTGTGGAACATGCGGTCGCGGGTGATGCCCGCATTGTTCACGAGCACGTCCACCGGCCCGAGATCGCCCTCGATCTGCTTCAGGCCCGCCTCGCAGGCGGCGGCGTCGGCGACGTCGAACTTGTAGACGGGAATGCCCGTCTCCTCCTTGAAGGCGTTGGCCTTCTCGTCGTTGCCGGCATAGGTGGCCGCGACCGAATAGCCGGCTTCCTTCAGCCCCTTCGAGATCGCGGCCCCGATGCCGCGGGTGCCCCCGGTGACCACTGCGACGCGTGACATGGCGTTGTCCTCCCGTTGTTCTCTCGTGGAGCACCGGGCGCGGCTCCCATCCGCACCCGGTGCATGCGTGTCGTTGCGCCGCTCAGCGCTCGAGGCACATGGCGACGCCCATGCCGCCGCCGATGCACAGCGTGACGAGGCCCTTCTTGGCGTCGCGCTTGCCCATCTCGAAGAGCAGCGTCGTGAGGACGCGCGCGCCCGACGCGCCGATCGGATGGCCGATGGCGATGGCGCCGCCGTTGACGTTCACGATCTCCGGGTCCCAGCCCATGTCCTTGTTGACCGCGAGCGCCTGGGCGGCGAAGGCCTCGTTGGCCTCGACGAGGTCGAGGTCCTGCACCTTCCAGCCGGCCTTCTCGAGCGCCTTGCGCGAGGCCGGGATCGGGCCCGTGCCCATCACCGCCGGGTCGACGCCCGCGGTGGCCCACGAGGCAATGCGTGCGAGCGGGGTGAGGCCGCGGCGCTGGGCCTCCTCGGCGCTCATCAGCACGAGGGCGGCGGCGCCGTCGTTGATGCCCGACGCGTTGCCCGCGGTCACCGTGCCCTCCTTCGAGAAGGCGGGGCGCAGCTTGCCGACGGCGTCGATGGTGGTGCCGTGGCGGGGATACTCGTCGGCGGCGATCACGGTCTCGCCCTTGCGGGTCTTGACCGTGTAGGCGACGATCTCGTCGTCGAAGCGCCCGGCCTTCTGGGCGGCCTCGGCCTTGTTCTGCGAGGCCACCGCGAAGGCGTCCTGCTCCTCGCGGGTGAGCTGCCAGCGGGAGGCGACGTTCTCGGCCGTGTTGCCCATGTGGTAGCCGTGGAAGGCGTCCATCAGGCCGTCCTTGAGCATCGTGTCCACGAGCTCGAGGGCGCCCATCTTGGTGCCGGCGCGCATGTGCGCGGCGTGCGGCGCCATGGACATGCTCTCCTGGCCGCCGGCGACGACGATCTTGGCGTCGCCGGTCGCGATCTGCTGCATGCCGAGCGCGACCGCGCGCAGGCCCGAGCCGCAGAGCTGGTTGATGCCGAAGGCCGTCGCCTCCTGCGGAATGCCGGCCTTCATCGCGGCCTGGCGGGCGGGGTTCTGGCCCTCGCCGGCGGCGAGGATCTGGCCGAGGATGACCTCGTCCACCTCGGCGCCGTCGACCTTGGCGCGCTCGAGCGCGCCCTTGAGGGCGGTGGCTCCGAGCTCGTGGGCGGGAATGGCGGCGAAGGCGCCGTTGAAGGCTCCGACGGGCGTGCGCGCGGCGGAGACGATGACGATGTCCTGGGCGGCCATGGAAATCCTTCCTGACGATCCTGCCTCGAAAACGGATCGGGACACCGCGACGCGGCTCCCGGCTCGGCGCTATCGAACCGCAGCCGACGCTCCAGTCAAGGCCGTGCAAGCACGCACGTCCGCGCCGCTGCAACGCGGCGCGCCTGCCGGGTGCGATGCGAAATAGCTGTTTCGGAGGCGGCGCGAAGCTTCTACAGTCGCGCGAGGGGAGACGCTCGGCGGGGCCGGTCAGACGAATTGACGAGGATTACCCGCACGCGTGCAGTCGAGTGACGAGGGCGCCATGGCCAGCGACGAGAAGCAGCCGACGGTCATCAAGAAATACGCCAACCGGCGGCTCTACCACACCGGGACCTCCACCTACGTGACGCTGGAGGATCTCGGCCTCATGGTCCGCGCCGGGGAGGACTTCGTGGTCACCGACGCCAAGACGGGCGAGGACATCACCCGCAGCGTGCTCACGCAGATCATCTTCGAGCAGGAGAACAAGGAAGGCGCGCAGAACCTGCTGCCGGTCGCCTTCCTGCGCCAGCTCATTCGCCTCTACGGCGATTCGATGCAGGCCATGGTGCCGACCTATCTCGAGTTCTCGATGGAGAGCTTCCTGCGCGAGCAGGCCAAGCTGCGCGAGCAGATGACGAGCGCCTTCGGCGGCAAGGCCTTCCCCTCGCTGGAGGAGCAGGTGCGCGCCAACATGAGCCTGTTCTCGGACGCGATGCGCATGTTCTCGCCCTTCCCGGGCGTGCGCGCGGACGCCATGCGCCGCCAAGCCGAGGCGCGGGGCGAGGGCGGCGGCGCACCCGCGAGCGGCGGCGGCGAGGATCCCGCGCGCGAGCTCCAGGACCTCAAGGCGCAGATGGCCGACATGCAGGCCAAGCTCTCGAAGATCGCCGACAAGGGCTGAGCGGGCGCGCCATTTGACATCCGCCGGTCGCGCGTGGAACACGTCGCGCGACCATCGACGAATTCGACGAGCACGAGAGAATGACCGTCCGCCTGCACCGCGGGGACCTGCCCGCCGACTACGTTCCCGGCCCCGCAATCGCGGTAGACACCGAGACGCTCGGCCTCAACCCGCTGCGCGACCGGCTGTGCGTCGTGCAGATCTCGAAGGGCGACGGGCATGCTGACGTGGTGCAGATCCTGCGGGACGGTCCGCGGCCGGAGCGGCTCGCGGCTTTGATGGGGGACGCGGACGTCCTCAAGATCTTCCACTTCGCGCGCTTCGACCTCGCCGTGCTGTTTCACGCGCTCGGGGTCATGCCGAGCCCGGTCTACTGCACCAAGATCGCCTCGAAGCTCACGCGCACCTACACCGACCGTCACGGCCTCAAGGACATCCTGCGCGAGCTCCTCGGCCAGGAGATCTCCAAGCAGCAGCAATCCTCCGACTGGGGCGCGGAGACGCTGACCCAGGCGCAGCTCGACTACGCGGCCTCGGACGTGCTGCACCTGCACGCGCTCAAGGACCAGCTCGACCTGCGCCTCGCGCGCGAGGGTCGCACCGCGGTGGCGCAGGATTGCTTCGCCTTCCTGCCCACCCGCGCCAAGCTCGACCTGATGGGCTGGCCCGAGGTCGATATCTTCGCGCATTCCTGAACTCCGCGGCGCATCACGGCATTTGCACGCACGCGCCGGGACGGGCATAAGTCTCGGGGCCACGGGCCTCATCTTCGCCACGAGCCGGCGCGATGACGCCGCGGCATTTGCGTCGAGGAGCCCGCTTGCACGCGAGAGCACCCACGAATTCGGTCGACCGCTCGCCGTCCCTCGCCGGGCGTCGCAGCTACACGCGTGCGCTGGCGCATTCGCGCCGCGTGCGCGTCCTCAAGCGCGCCATTCCCGTGGGCGCCGTGGCCGCCGTGGTGCTCGTCGTCGCGATCACGCTCTTCAATCCCTTCGCCTCGCAGGGCGGCCTCTCCATCGGCCCCGTCAACGTGTCGGGCACGCGCATCGTCATGGACGGCCCGCGCCTGTCGGGCTTCCAGGACGACACGCGCCCCTACGAGGTCACGGCGACCCAGGCCTCCCAGGACGTGCGCGAGCCGAACCTCGTCGACCTCGTCGACCTGCGCGCGCGCATCACCATCGACGATGCCGGCAACATCGTGCGCGTCGAGGCGGCGCAGGGGCGCTTCGACACCGAGGCCGAGCTCCTCGACCTCGAGCGCGACGTGCGCATCACCTCGACGCTCGGCTACACCGCCGACCTGCGCTCGGCGCGCATCGATTTCGGCGCGGGCACCGTCGTCTCGAACGAGCCCGTGCGCGTCGGCGTCGGCTCGGGTACGGTGGAAGCGAACGCCCTCTCCCTGTCGGAGGGCGGCGACGTCATCACCTTCACGGGTGGCGTGACCTCCACCTTCCTGCTCGGCGCCGAGGGCGAAGAGGCGGCCGCGGCCGCGGCCTCCCCTGCGGCTTCCTCCAGGAGCAACGATCCGTGACAGATCCGAACCGTCGGCCCCAGGCCCGATCGAGGGAGCCCCATTCCGTGCATTCCGCGCGTCGTCCGTCCCGCTCGTACGTCCTCGCCGCCGTCCTCGCCTCGGCGATGGGCGGTGCTCTCTGCCTCCACGGCGTCCCGGCGCTCGCCCAGAGCGAGCGCACCGGCGCCTTCGCCGGGCTCGGCTCCACCTCGCAGGCGCCGATTCGCATCGACGCCGACCGGCTCGACGTGTTCGAGCGCGAGGGCCGCGCGGTCTATGCCGGCAACGTCGTCGCCGTGCAGGGCAACACGACCATGCGCTGCGCCTCGCTGACGATCTTCTTCGCCCGCCAGGGCGAGGATGCCGGGGCGGCGGCGCAGGACCAGGGCGAGGGCGGCGGCACCGAGAGCATCGACCGGATCGAGTGCGAAGGGCCGGTCACCATCCTCTCCGAGGACCAGGTCGCCACCGGCGCGCGCGCCATCTACGATCGGCGGGCGGGCGAGGTCGTGCTCACCGGCGACGTGGCGCTCAGCCAGGGGCAGAACGTCACCCGCGGGGAGCGGCTCGTCTACGACGTCGACGCCGGCGTCGCCAACATCGAATCCGGCGGGAACCAGCGCGTTCGTGGGCTTTTCGTCCCAGGCGGCGCGCAGTAAGACCGGGTGCCACGGGGCGAAGGGGGATCTGACGCGTGGATCAGAGGCGGCCGCAGGCTGGACAGGCGCACGGGATCGGCGTCGCGCGAGGCCCCGAGGACGGGGCCGCGACGCATGACCCGCGCCCGGACGCGTTCGCGCAGCAGGAGCCGCGACACGCCGACGATCCGCGCGATGCGGAGGCCTGGGATCCCCACGGTCACGATCCCCACGCCCACGATCCCCACGCCCGCGATCCCCACGCCCGCGATCCCCACGCCTATGAGCCCCACGCCTACGAGCACCACGCCTACGAGCCCGATGCGCCCGAGGCCGATCGGAGCGCGCTGGAGGAGCCCCCGCCGCCGCCCGCGCGCCCGAGCGTGCTCTCGCGCTTGAGGACGCTCCTGCCCCGCCGCCGCGAAGCCGGCGCGCATGACATCGCGCACCACGACGAGGAGGGGCCCGCCGCGATTCTCGGTGGGCCTGGCGTGCTCGCGGTGAAGGGCCTGCAGAAATCCTATCGCGGCCGCATGGTCGTGAACGACGCCGCCCTCGCCGTGCGCAACGGCGAGGCCGTGGGGCTGCTCGGGCCGAACGGCGCCGGCAAGACGACGATCTTCTACATGATCACCGGCCTCGTCGCGGCGGACCGGGGCATGATCAGCCTCGACGGCAACGACGTCACGATGATGCCGATGTATCGCCGCGCGCGGCTCGGCATCGGCTACCTGCCGCAGGAGGCCTCGATCTTCCGCGGGCTGAACGTCGAGGACAACATCCGCGCGGTGCTCGAGGTGGTGGAGCCCGACCGCGACCGGCGCGAGGCGAAGCTCGACGAGCTCCTGGAGGAATTCTCCATCGCGCGCCTGCGCAAGTCGCCGTCGATCGCGCTCTCGGGCGGCGAGCGGCGGCGCTGCGAGATCGCGCGCGCGCTCGCCTCCGACCCGTCCTTCATGCTGCTCGACGAGCCCTTCGCGGGCATCGACCCGATCGCGGTGGGCGACATCCAGAACCTGGTGCGGCACCTGACGAAGCGCGGCATCGGCGTGCTGATCACGGACCACAACGTGCGCGAGACGCTGGGCCTCATCGACCGCGCCTACATCATCCATTCGGGACGCGTCCTCACCGAGGGCACGCCCGGCGAGATCGTCGCGAACCGTGAGGTGCGCAAGCTCTATCTCGGCGAGGATTTCCGGCTCTGAGCCGCCCAGCTCAGCGCAGCGCCGCGACGCGGGCCTTCGCCTCGGTCTCGGGGGTCAGCGCGTTCATCAGGTAGGGCCGGCGCAGGCCGTAGATCTTGTGGAAGACCTTCTCGACGTCGCGGATGTAGAAGGGCTTCTCGAGCAGCGCCTCGACACCGAAATGCTTGAGCGCGCCGGGCAGGCTGTCGCCGGGCGAGACGCTCATGATCAGGAGCTTCGTGTTCGGCGCGACCTCACGGGCCTGGCAGGCGGTCTCGAGCCCGTCCATGCCCTTGAGGTGCATGTCGAACAGCGCGAGATCGTAGCTCGTCAGCTGCAAGAGCTTGAGGGCATGGCGGCCGGCGTCCGTCTCGTCGATCTCGAAGCGGAAGCGGCTGCGCTCGAAGATCTTGCGCACGGTGGCGCGCGCGGAATCCGAATGGTCGACGAGGAGCAGCCGCAGGGGCTGGCGCATGCGCCGGTGGTTCTTCAGGAGCGCGGTGACGTGGTCGACGTCCACCGGCTTCTTCAGGAACTCGTAGGCGTCGAGCTCGACCGATAGGTCGACCCAGTGCTTCATCACGCCGTCGGCCATGAGGATGGTGAGCGGGCGCACGCCCTGGTGACGCGCCACCGCCATCGCCTCCGCGCCGGACATGCCCTCCATGTGGACGTTGACGAAGGCGATGTCGGGCCGGCTCTTGGTCAGGACCTCGAGCGTCTCGCGCCCGCCGGTCGCCTCGATCACCTCCATGCCCGGGTCGAAGCCCTTGAGCGTGACCGCGAGGCTCAGCCGCGCGCCCGCCGCGGGATCGGCGACGAGAACGCGCACGGCACGGCGCTCGTCGGCTCCTCTGCGCGCGGCTCGCTCGACCATGAGGTTCCTTTCCGTCTCGGATGACGAATTTCACGGTAAGCGGGAATGCTTTTCATATGGTTACCCCGATGGCGGAGGCGCCCGCATCCGCAGCCATCGCGCGAGGCGAGCCGCGTGCGCTACCGTCGGCGCGCACGCGGATGCGCCGCCTCCACGGCGGCGAGGAGGCTGCCCGCGTCGACGCGGGTGTAGATCTGCGTCGTCGACAGCGAGGCGTGGCCGAGCAGCTCCTGGATCGCCCGCAGGTCCCCGCCCCGACCCAGGAGATGCGTCGCGAAGGAATGGCGCAGCGCGTGCGGCGTCGCCGTGTCCGGCAGGCCGAGCGCGCCGCGCAGCCGCGCCATGGCACCCTGGACGATGCGCGGGTTGAGCGGCCCGCCCTTCTCGCCGCGAAAGAGCGGCGCGTCCGGGGCGAGCGGATGCGGGCAGGCCGAAAGATAGGCCCCCACCGCCTCCGCCACGGCGGGGATGATCGGCACGGCGCGCACGCGCCCGCCCTTGCCCGCGACGCGCAAAGGAACGCCCGCCTGGACCGGCGCGTCCCGTCGCGCGATGCCGAGCGCCTCGGAGATGCGCAGGCCCGCCCCGTAGAGCAGCGCCAGCACGGCGGCGTCGCGCACGAGCACCCAGGTCGGCCGGTCCTCGTCCGCACGCAGATCCGGGTCGGTCAGCGCGATCGCGGCGGCAGGCGAGACCGGGCGCGGCAGGTCGCGCTTGCGCCGCGGCCCGCGCACGGCGGCGACGCCCGCCATCTCGATCCCGGTCTCCCGGGAGAGGCGGCGCACGAAGCCGCGAACGGCGGCGAGCTTGCGCGAGAGCGTGGCGTCGACCGCCCCGTCCGCCCGCCGCGCGGCGAGGAACGCCCGCAGGTCGCGCGCCGGCAGCGCGACGAGCGCCGCCGCGTCCGGCGGCCCGCCGAGATGCTCGGCGAGGAAGGTCAGGCATTGGCGGATGTCGCGGCCATAGGCCTCGATCGTGTTCGGCGCATAACGCCGCTCCGTGGCGAGCGCCATGAGATGCGCCCGCAAAGCGGCGTCGATTTCGGGGGCGATCATGGGCAAGCCCTCTCCTTCCCTGTCGGGGAAGGTGGATCGACGCGAAGCGGCGAGACGGATGGGGCACGCCGCAAGGCGTGCTCGGCGAAGCCGAGATCCACCCGCGAGAGTCTAGCGACGGACCCCAGCCCTGGCCGCCTGCGGCGGCATTCCCCTCCCCTGCAAGGAGGGAGCGGGTCGGTGCAGGTCACGAAGGTCACGTTCGTCTCGTCCCGCCATGGCGCTCGCGGCGTCGATCGCGTAAGTGTCCCCGCACAGGCTCACCAAATCGTCAACGCCGCCCGCTCATCGCTCGGATCCATGCCTCAGACGCTGGCGGACGTCCTCGTCCCGCTGCCCCTCGACACCCTGTTCAGCTACCGCGTCCCCGACGGCATGACGCTCGTGCCCGGGCAGCCGGTGCGCGTGCCCTTCGGGCAGCGCGAGGCCGTGGGCGTGGTCTGGGGGCTGCGGGCCGGCGAGGGCTCGAACCTGAAGGTGCTCTCGGGGCCGATCGAGGCACCGCTCCTGCCCGATCCGCTGCGTGCGCTCCTCGACTTCGTCGCGCATTGGACGCTCGCGCCGCGCGGCGCCGTCCTGCCCATGGCGCTCAAGCTCGCCGATCCGGACCGGCCCGAGACCACGCGCGTCGGCGTGCGCCCGACGGGGACCCTTCCCCGGCGCATGACGCCCGCCCGCGAGCGCGTCCTCGCCGCCATCGCCGACGGCGCCGTGCGGCAGAAGCGCGACCTCGCGCTGGAGGCGGGCGTGAGCGCCGGCGTCGTCGACGGGCTCGTCGACGAGGGCGTGCTGGAGACGCTCCCGCTGATCGACCCGAAGCCCCCCGCCCCCGATCCCGATCATGCGCCCGCCGCCCTCTCGGACGCGCAGCGCGCCGCGGCGTGCGCCCTCGCCGAGGCCGTGCGCGAGACCGCGAGCGGCGTCCCCGCACCGGTGCTGCTCGAAGGCGTCACCGGGTCGGGCAAGACGGAGGCGTACTTCGAGGCCATCGCGGAAGCGCTCCGGATGGACGCGCAGAGCCTCGTCCTGATGCCGGAGATCGCGCTCACCTCGACCTTCCTCGACCGCTTCGCCGCACGCTTCGGCGCGCGCCCCGCCGCCTGGCATTCCGGCGTCACCGGCAAGAAGCGCGAGCGGCTCTACGCCGACATCGCGTCGGGCGCCGCCAAGGTGATCGTCGGCGCGCGCTCGGCGCTGTTCCTGCCTTATGCCAAGCTGCGCCTCGTCGTCGTCGACGAGGAGCACGACGCCGGCTACAAGCAGGAGGACGGCGTCCACTACCACGCCCGCGACATGGCGGTGATGCGCGCGCGGCTCGAGCCCGCCGCCCTCGTGCTCGCCTCCGCGACGCCTTCGCTCGAGACGCGGGTGAACGCCGAGCGCGGGCGCTACCGGCACCTTCGCCTGCCCGAGCGCTTCGGCGGGCGTACGCTCCCGCAGATCGCCGCCGTCGACATGCGCAAGGACGGCCCGCCCCAGGGCCGCTGGATCGCACCGCCCCTCGCGGCGGCGATGGAGGCGGCGCTCGCGCGCGGGGAGCAGGCGCTCCTCTTCCTCAACCGTCGCGGCTTCGCGCCGCTGACGCTCTGCCGCGCCTGCGGGCATCGCTACGAGTGTCCCAACTGCACCGCCTGGCTCGTCGAGCACCGCTTCCGCCGCGCGCTCGTCTGCCACCATTGCGGCCACGTGGAGCGCACGCCGAGCCATTGCCCCTCCTGCGGCGGAGTGGACACGATCGTCCCCTGCGGCCCGGGGGTGGAGCGCATCGCGGAGGAGGCGGCGGCGCTCTTTCCGGAGAAGCGCGTGATCACGCTCTCCTCGGACTTCCCCGGCGGAGCGGAGCGGTTGCGCGCCGAGCTCGACGAGATCGCGTCGGGGGCCTGCGACATCGTCATCGGCACGCAACTCGTGGCGAAGGGGCATAATTTCCCGCTGCTCTCGGTGGTCGGCGTCGTCGACGCCGATCTCGGGCTGACCTCCGGCGACCCGCGCGCGGCGGAGCGCACCTTCCAGCTCCTGCAGCAGGTGACCGGGCGCGCCGGGCGCGGCGATCGGCCCGGCCGCGCCTATCTGCAGACCTACCAGCCCGGCCATCCGGTGATCGCGGCTCTGCTCTCGGGCGACGCGGAGCGGTTCTATGCGGAGGAGACCGCGCAGCGCGAGGCGGCGCGCCTGCCGCCCTTCGGGCGCCTTGCCGCCCTCGTCGTTTCGGGCACCGACAAGGACGCCACCCACGCCCACGCCCGCGCCCTCGTGCGCGCGGCGCATGCGATGGGCGTCATCGACGCCGACCTCTCGGTGCTCGGCCCGGCGGAGGCGCCGATCGCCGTCATCCGCGGGCGCCACCGCGTGCGCATCCTCGTGCGCGCCGCCCGCACACGCGACCTGCAGGGCTTCCTGCGCGACTGGCTCGCCGCGGGCCCCCGCCCGAAGGGCAACATCCGCGTTCAGGTGGATGTCGATCCGCAGAGCTTCTTGTGACAGGCGAACACGGTTCGTGCTCGGCCCCGGTGACGAGGCGGGCACCCCCTCCTTCCCCTACAGGGAAGGAGGTCACTCCGCGATCTTCTCCACCGACACCGCGTGCAGCGGCGCGCCGCTCTTCGCGAAGGCGTCGATGTTGGCGAGCGTCGTGTCGGCGATGTTGCCGAGCGCTTCCTTCGTGAAGAAGGCCTGATGGCCCGTGATCAGCACGTTGGGGAACGTCAGCAGGCGCGCGAAGACGTCGTCGCCGAGGATCGTGTTGGAGAGATCCTCGAAGAACAGGTCCCCCTCCTCCTCGTAGACGTCGAGCGCGAGGTTGCCGATCCGGCCGGATTTCAGCCCCTCCAGCACCGCGGGCGTGTCGATCACCGCGCCGCGGCTCGTGTTCACGATCATCACGCCGCGCTTCATGCGCGCGATGGCGTCGGCGTCGATCATGTGGCGCGTCTGCGGGGTGAGCGGGCAGTGCAGCGAGACGATGTCGGCGCGGGCGAACAGCTCCTCGCGCGAGACGTAGGCGATGCCGCGAGCGACGCAGTCGGGGTTCTCGTACATGTCGTGGGCGATCACGGTGCAGCCGAAGCCCTGGAACAGCCCCGCGGCGATGGCGCCGATCTGCCCCGTGCCGACGACGCCCACGGTCTTGCCGTGCAGATCGAAGCC
This sequence comes from Salinarimonas ramus, assembly GCF_014645695.1. Taxonomy (GTDB): domain Bacteria; phylum Pseudomonadota; class Alphaproteobacteria; order Rhizobiales; family Beijerinckiaceae; genus Salinarimonas; species Salinarimonas ramus. The sequence continues at coordinate 243,984 of NZ_BMMF01000003.1, forward strand.
GAGAAGCCCGTCGAGCGCGAAATTGCCCTCGCGCACCCGGTTGTAGGCGCGGTGGATCTTGCGATTGAGCGCGAGCACGAGGGCGAGCGTGTGCTCGGCCACCGCGTGCGGCGAATAGGCCGGCACGCGCGCCACCGCGATGCCGAGCCGCCGGGCCGCCTGTAGGTCGACGTTGTTGAAGCCCGCGCAGCGCAGGGCCACGAGCTTCACGCCGAGCCCTGCCAAGCGCTCGAGCGCGGCGGCGTCACAATGGTCGTTGACGAAGACGCACACGGCCTGCGCCCCGTCCGCGAGCACGGCGCTGTCGGCGGTGAGCGTCGCCTCGACGAAGACGAGATCATGCCCGAGCGGGCGTGCCGCCTCGTGCAGGAAGGCGCGATCGTAGGGCTTGGCGCTGAAGACGACGACTTTCATGCGGTTTTGTGTCCTCGCTCGTTTTTCGCTCGACGGCCGGAATCAGGCGCCGATCTGGGTACGCAGGCGCTCGACGTCCGCGCGCTTGCACAATTCGGTGCCGGGCGTGAGCACCGCGGCGGTACCAGCGGCCATGCCCAGCACGAAGGCGTCGTTCGCGGACAGGCCCGTCGCGAGCCCGAAGGTCATCCCGGCCACGAACGAATCGCCCGCGCCAACCGCCGAGCGCACCTCGACCTGCGGCACGGCCTTGCGCACCACGCCGTCGCGCGAGACGAGGATCGCGCCCTCGTGGCCGAGCGTCACCGCGACGAGGTCGACCTTGCCGGCGGCGACGAATTCCATGGCGGCGGCGCCGATGGCATCCGCGTCCGGCAGCGGGCGCCCTACCGCCTTCTCGAGCTCGCCCTGGCTCGGCTTGACGAGGTGGAGCCCGCCATGGGCCAGCGTATCCGCGAGCGCGGCGCCCGACGTGTCGAGCACGAGCTTCGCGCCCTTGGCGGCGACGATGTCCGCGATGCGCGCGTAGAAGCCCGGCGGCGTGCCGCGGGGCAGCGAGCCCGAGGCGACGATCCAGTCGACGTCGCGCCCCTCGATCTCGGCGAGGACGGCCGCGCATTCGCCCTCGCGCAGGAGCGGCCCCTCGGGCACGAAGCGGTATTCCTTGCCCGACGAGCGCTCGAAGACGACGTGGCTGATGCGCGTGTCGTCGTGGATGGGGATGCGCGTGTAGGCGATGCCGCGCTGGCCGACCAGCGTGTCGAGGACGCCCCCGGTCGCGCCGCCCGCGGCGTAGACGGAGCAGGCCGGCGCGCCGAGCTCGGTGAGAACCCGCGCGACGTTGATGCCGCCACCGCCGGGATCGTAGCGCTCGTTCGAGGTGCGGATCTTGTGGGTGTGGCGCACGACGTCCGTCTCGGCCGCGCCGTCGACGGAGGGGTTCAGGGTGAGCGTGAGGATGGGCTTCATGCGCACTCCGAGGCAGTTCGGGGGATGCGGGCTCGCAGGGGCTCGCTCGCGCGCGCCCGTCGTGAGCGGCGCGTCGTACGGTCGACGGTCCGGGCCGGCCTTTCGTTCCGTGCGGCGAAGGCCGGGCCCGACGGCGGGGTGAGGCCCCCACCTTCGGCGACTTCGCTGCGCTGCGCAATTGCGGGCATGTCCGGACGCCGCAGCGGGAGCGCGGCCGTTTCCGGCGCCGGGCGGGGAACCGTCGAGCATCGACCCTGTTCCCATACCCGACGATCACGACCGGGATACGACGCCATGGACGCCCCCGCCCCGCACACGCGCGCCGACGAGCGCCGCGAGCGCATCCCCACCCTCGGGCTCGTCGCGGCGACGGCCATCGTCGCGACGGCGGCCTTCCTGCGCCGCCCGCCGCGGCCGGGGGACGGCGCGCCCGGCGAACCCGACCGCCCGCGCGGGGAACGCCCGCGCGACCCGGGAGCGCGTGCGGACGGCGCGAGCGGCAAGAGCGGGCGTTCGCGCGCGCGCCCCTCCAAGACCCCGGACCGGGAAGCCGACCGCGATCCCGCCCGCGGGCGGCATGCGGCGACGCCGAGCCAGATCCCCCGCGCGGGCTGGCTCGACATTTCCAAGCGCGTCTTCACCGAGTTCTCCCGCGATCGCCTGATGGCGGTCGCGGCGGGCGTGACCTTCTACGCGCTGCTGGCGCTGTTTCCCGCCATCGCCGCCTTCGTCTCCCTCTACGGCCTGTTCTTCTCCCCCGAGGAGGTGAGCCGGCAGGTGGCCTCCCTCTCGGGCGTGATCCCGAGCGGCGCCGTCGAGGTCATCGAGGGGGAGGTGGAGCGCGTCGCCGCGCAGGGCGGCGGATCGCTGACGCTCGGCTTCGTCGGCGGCCTGCTGCTGACGCTGTGGAGCGCCAATTCCGGCATGAAGGCGATCTTCGACGCGCTCAACGTCGCCTACGACGAGGAGGAGGCGCGCGGTTTCCTCACGCTCAACGCGCTCACCCTCGTCTTCACGCTGGGCGCGCTCGTGATCGGGGGCGGGCTCGTCGCGGCGGTGGCCGTGCTGCCGGCGGTGCTCGCCGCGGTGCCGCTCGGCGCCGAGATCGAGACGCTGCTGCGCTGGCTGCGTTTCCCCATCGCCCTCGTGCTGGTGACGGGTCTCCTCGCGCTGATCTTCCGCTACGGCCCGAGCCGCACCCGCGCGCGCTGGCGCTGGGTGCTGTGGGGCGCAGGCATCGGCGCCGTGGCCTTCGTCGGCTTCTCGATGCTGTTCACGTGGTACGTCTCGAATTTCGGCTCGTACAACGCGACCTACGGCTCGCTCGGCGCGGTCGTCGGCTTCATGGTCTGGATCTGGCTCTCCACCACGATCATTCTCCTCGCCGCCGAGCTCAACGCCGAGATGGAACGCCAGACCGCCCGCGACACCACGGTCCCGCCCGACTCGCCGATGGGCACCCGCGGCGCCCAGGCGGCGGACAGCGTCGCGCCCTCGCCGTGATGCGAGCGGGAGACGGGCAGAAAAAAGCCCGGCCTCTCGGCCGGGCTCTTTCAGTTCGTCCTCGCGAAAGCTGCGGCGATCAGGCCGCCTCCTCCTGCAGGTCGTCGCCGTCGTTCGCCTCGGCTTCGGCCTCGGCGGCCTCGCCCTTGGCGCGGCGCGGGGACTTGGCGAGGCTCGCCTCGATGAGCTTGAACGCCTCGGTCTCGGTGATCTTGTTCACCGAGGAGATCTCGCGCACGACGCGGTCGAGGGCGGCCTCGTAGAGCTGGCGCTCGGAATAGGACTGCTCGGGCTGCGCATCGGACCGGTAGAGGTCACGCACGACCTCCGCGATGGAGATGAGGTCGCCGGAATTGATCTTGGCCTCGTATTCCTGGGCGCGCCGCGACCACATCGTACGCTTGACGCGCGCGCGGCCGGACATGGTGTCGAGCGCCTTCTTGACGAGGTCCGGCTCGGCGAGCTTGCGCATGCCCACGGTCGCCGCCTTCGCGGTCGGGACGCGCAGGACCATCTTGTCCTTCTCGAAGCTGACGACGTAGAGTTCCAGCTTGAAGCCCGCGATCTCCTGCTCCTCGATCGCCGTGATCTGCCCGACGCCGTGGGCCGGATACACGATCGCTTCGCCCGCCTTGAAACCCAAGGTCTTCCCAGTCTTCTTGGGGGTCGTCATGCGTTGGAGGCTCCCTGTTGCGCGCCGCAGCCCGAGCCGCGACACAGACAGCGCCGTCGGAAAAGGGGTCCGACGGTCGAAAAGACTCGACTCCGCCGGCCCTCGCGGGTTCCGACGGAGTCCCCTTCAAGATTCGGCCGGTGACGGAAAGCGCCCTCTCGACCTCGCCGGGACGTGATGAGGAATGACCCGGTCGAGGGGTGCGTGAGCTGATCTCATGTTCTGCTTATGGCTTCACGTGCGAGGTTGCAGCGCGCGGGGCGCGTTCAACGGCAGGGCTCATACGTACCACGAGCCGGCTGATAAATCAAAGAAAATCGCAATGAATGGCCAGGTTGCGACACCCGAGGGCCGGTAGCATGCCCGGCTCGGCCACGAAAACCGCGCGTCGCAGGGGGCGATCGGTCAATCGCCCTCGCCCGGCTCCGCCGAGAAGAACTTCTCGTACTTGCCCGCCATGCCGTCGTACTCCTTGGCGTCGGCGGGCGCGTCCTTCTTCTGGGTGATGTTGGGCCAGGACTTCGACAGGTCGGCATTGACCTTGAGCCATTGCTCGAGGCCCGGCTCGGTATCGGGCTTGATGGCTTCCGCCGGGCATTCCGGCTCGCAGACGCCGCAATCGATGCACTCGTCCGGATGGATGACGAGCATGTTCTCGCCCTCGTAGAAGCAGTCCACGGGGCAGACCTCGACGCAATCCATGTACTTGCACTTGATGCAGTTTTCCGTGACGACGTAGGTCATCTGCCGATCCGTTCCCCTGAAGCGACGGCGCACTCCGTAACGCGGCCCCGCGCCCGGCGCAAGGCCGTACCGAGCTAGTCTACCTATAGTTTCAATTCTCGTCACGGTCCTGCGACGATCCGCCCCGGACGCGGCCGTGCGGGCGCGTCGCGCGCCTGGCGCCGGCACCCGGGGCGGAGGGGCGCCTCAGGCCTCCGGCGGCACGGACAGGCCGAGCTCGGAGAGCTTGGCGTGCACCGCCTGCTGGGAGCGCTTCGTCTTCATGCTGATGATGGACGCCGGCACGTTCTCGCGTGCCATCGCGATGAGCTCCTGCACCTGCTCGTACGTCCAGGGACGTTCGTTGGTCTCGACGCCGCTCATGGTCGTCTCCTCTCGTTTCCAGTGTCGCGGGATGCACCCGCCGGAACGGTGGGACCCGGAGAATGGGTGCCGGGGCGCATGGTCGCAAGCTGTGGAGGGTCCGGATGCGGGGGATCGCGCGGGCGCCCCGGCGTGCTATCGATGGCGTCCGCGGGGACCTGGTGCGCGGGGAGGCGCGAGAGGCGGCAGATGACGGTCGGGATCGATATCGGGGAGAACGCGGCGCCCGGCGGCGGGCGCATGCTCGTCGACCTCGAGGAGCTCCTCGCCACGCGCCTGCTCGTCCAGGGCAATTCGGGCTCGGGCAAGTCGCACCTGCTCCGGCGCCTGCTCGAGCAGAGCGCGCCCTGGGTGCAGCAATGCGTCATCGACCCGGAGGGCGACTTCGTCACGCTGGCCGAGAAGTACGGCCACGTCGTCGTCGAGGCGGACCGCTCGGAGGCGGACCTCGTGCGCGTCGCGGGGCGCGTGCGCCAGCACCGCGTCTCCGTCGTCGTCAGCCTGGAGGGGCTCGACGCCGAGCAGCAGATGCGCGCCGCCGCCGCCTTCCTGGGCGGCCTCTTCGACGCGGACCGGGACCATTGGTACCCGATGCTCGTCGTCGTCGACGAGGCGCAGCTCTTTGCGCCGATGGCGGCGGGCGAGGTCTCCGACGACGCCCGCAAGCTCTCGCTCGGCGCCATGACGAACCTGATGTGCCGCGGCCGCAAGCGCGGGCTCGCCGGCGTCATCGCCACCCAGCGCCTCGCCAAGCTCGCCAAGAACGTGGCGGCGGAAGCCTCCAACTTCCTGATGGGGCGCACGTTCCTCGACATCGACATGGCGCGCGCCGCCGATCTGCTGGGCATGGACCGCCGCCAGGCGGAGAGCTTCCGCGATCTCGCGCGCGGGCATTTCGTCGCGCTCGGCCCCGCCCTCTCCCGCCGACCCGTGCCCGTGCGCATCGGCACGGTGGAGACCGCCGCGCGCTCGACGAGCCCCAAGCTCATGCCCCTGCCGGAGACGCCGGCGGAGGCCGCGCGCGATCTCATCCTCGCGCCTCTGGAGCCCGAGCCCATGCGCCCGCGCCCCGAGCGTCGCCCCGCCCCTCCCCCGCCGCCCTCGACGAACGATCTCCTGGCCGAGCTCGTGCGCGCCCGCCCCGCGGCGAGCGGCGAGACGGCGACGCCTCCGAGCGCGGAGGAGCTCGCCCACGCGGCGCAGGCGCGCGCGGCCGCCATCGACGAGATCCTGCGCGACCTCCTCGCCGATCCGGACGCCGCCTTCCGCTCGGTGGCGGTGCTCTACCAGGACTTTCTCGTGCGCCTGCGCATCAAGCGCGTGCCCGGCGACGCGCCGACGCTGGCCGCCTTCAAGAAGCGCCTCTCCGTCGCCCGCGCGGGCGTCGAGGCGGGGACGATCCCCGAGGAGAGCTGGGCGCGCGCGGAGTCCGCGGCCGCCGACCTGCCCGAGGACATCCAGGGCGTCTACCTCCTCCTCGCCCGCGCCGCCTTCGAGGGCGCGCCCTGCCCACCCGACGGCGAGATCGCCCGTGCCTGCGGCTCGCGCTCGCCCGGGCGCGCGCGACGGCTCGTCCAGTACATGGAGAGCCGCGGTCACGTCGTGACCCGCGCGGACCTGCGCGGCCAGCGCATCGTCGCCCTGCCCGATCTCGGCGTCGAGACCGCGCCCGGCGACCCCGCCGCCTGGGAGGAGCCGCAGGAGAGCGGCGGCTCGGACCTGTTCGCCGCCGGATGAGCGACACGCGTAAAGGTCGTGCAAACTCCCCTCTTCGCGTCTGATGATATAGGTGCGTTCCCGCAGGCGCACTCGTGACCCGAGGCGGATAGTCTCGCACGCGAGGCGATCGGGACGGGCTCCATGCGTGCGGCGAGAAGCGAGGCGGAGCGACGCGCGGGGGTCCTCGCGGCATGGCTCGCCACGACGTGGCGGCGCCGGCACCGCCTCGTGGCGGGCCCGGCGGCGGAGGTCGCAAAAGGTATCTCCACGGCCGCGCTCGTCGAGATCGAGCGGCGCCGGCTGCTGCCCTGGGGCGCCGTCCTGTTCGGGCTCGGCATCCTGCTCTTCTTCGGCGCGAACGCCCGTCCGAGCCTGCCCGTCGGCGCGGTCGCGGGAGCGCTCGCGCTCTCGGCCGCGCTCGCCTGGGCGCGTATCCGCCATCGGTCGCTCGCGGGCGGCATCGTGCTCGCCGGCCTCGCCTTCCTCGCGGCCGGCTTCGCGGCGGCGGCGCATCGCCAGGCGAGCGTCGCCGCGCCGGTTCTCGTCTCGCCCGCGAGCGGCACGGTCGCCGGCTTCGTCGAGAGCCTGGAGGACCGCGAGCGGGGCGTGCGCATCGTCCTTCGCATCGCCGAGCACGACCTGCCCGTCCGCGGCGACGGCCCCCTGCGCGTGCGCGCCACGCTGCGCGCCGCGCCGGACGCGCCAATCCTCGCGCCGGGAGACTGGATCGTCGCGCGCGTGCGCCTGCTGCCGCCGCCGGAAGCGGTGCGTCCGGGCGGCTACGACTTCGCCAAGGAGGCGTATTTCCGCGGCATCGGCGCCGTCGGCGGCCTCTACGGGCATCCGGAGATCGCCGAAGCACCCGTGGCGCCGGACCTCGCCCTGCGGCTCGCCGCCCGCCTCGACGCGGCGCGCAACGCGCTGACCGAGCGCATCGCCGGCATCGTCGGCGGCCAGCCCGGCGCCGTCGCCGCCGCCCTCGTCACGGGCAAGCGCGGCCTCATCGCCGAGGAGACGAACGCCGTCTTGCGCGCGGCCGGCGTCTACCACATCGTCTCGATCTCGGGCCTGCACATGGTGCTCGCCGCCGGCACCGTGTTCTTCGGCCTGCGCGCCGTCCTCGCCGCCTTCCCGGTCCTCGCGCTCGGATGGCCGATCAAGAAGATCGCGGCGGCGGCGGCGATCCTCGCGGGCGCGATCTACTGCGTCTTCTCCGGCTCCGCCGTCGCCACCGAGCGGGCGCTGATCATGACGACGATCATGTTCGGCGCGATCCTCGTCGACCGCCCGGCGCTCTCCATGCGCAACCTCGCGCTGGCCGCGCTGATCGTCCTCGCCCGCGAGCCGGAGGCGCTGGTGGGCCCGTCCTTCCAGATGTCGTTCTCCGCGGTCGCCGGGCTCATCGCCGGCGCCGAATGGCAGGCGACGCGCACCCGCGCGCCCGCGCCGCCGCCGGGGCGGATCGGGCGCGCGCTCGGGGCGGTGCGCGACAATCTGATGGGCATCGTCGTGACGACGCTCATCGCCACCGCGGCGACGGGTCCCTTCGCCGCCTACCATTTCCAGCTCGCGAACCCCTACGGCCTCCTCGGCAACGTGCTGGCGCTGCCCGTCGTCACGATCCTCGTCATGCCCGCGGCCGTCATCGGCATGGCGCTCCTGCCGCTCGGGCTCGACGCTCTCGCCTGGCGGGCGATGGGCGCGGGCGTGGGGCAGGTGATCGCCTTCTCGGAAGCCGTCGCGGCGCTGCCGGGATCGCAGGTCGTGGTGCGCGCCTTCGACGTGGGCGCGCTGGGGCTCCTCGTCGGCGGGCTCCTCGTCGTGACGCTCAGCGTCTCGCGGCTGCGCCTCCTCGCCCTTCCTCTCGTCGCGGCGGGGCTCGCTCTCGCGACGGCGCCCGCGCGCCCCGATCTCTACGTCGACCGGGACGGGCGCGGCGTCGCGCTACGCGCCGCCGACGGGCGCCTCGTCGTCCTGGGCGATCCCGGCGACTTCGTGCTGGAGCAATGGCTCAAGTCCGACGGCGACCCGCGCCTGCCCACGGATCCGAGCCTCGCCGCGGGCGTCGCCTGCGACCCGCTGGGCTGCGTCGCGGTGCTCCCCGGCATCGGCGCGATCGCCCTCGTGCGCGAGCCCGGCGCCTTCGCGGAGGATTGCGCGAGAGCCGCCGTCGTGGTCGCGCGCCTCACCGCGCCGCGCGGCTGCGAGGCCGGCATCGTCCTCGATCGCGCCATGCTCGAGACGACCGGCGCCGCGACGCTGCGCTTCGAGGCAGACGTCCCGCGCCTCGAGACGGTCCGCCGCCGGCCGGAGACCCGGCCCTGGCTCGCGCGCGAGTGACGCCGATCGCGCGCGCGGAACCGAGAGTCGCCTTCAGTAGATCAGCTCTTCCTCGGCACGGTTCTTCGAGATCATGATGTCGCCCTTGTCGGCGAGCTCCTTGGCGAGGTTGACCATCGCGAGCTGGGCCTCGTCCACGTCCTTGATGCGGATGGGCCCGAGCGATTCCATCTCCTCGTTGAGGTTCTTGGCGGCGCGGCTGGACATGTTGCCGAGGAAGAACGTCCGCACCGGCTCCGGCGAGCCCTTGAGCGCCTTGCACAGGACGGTCTTGTCCACCTGGCGGATCAGCGTCTGGGCGGAGGCGGGATCGAGCTTGGTGAGGTCCTCGAACGTGAACATCAGCTGGCGGATGCGCTTGGCCGCGTCGCGGTTGAGGTCGTCGAGCGCGGAGAGGAAGCGCGTCTCCGTCTGGCGGTCGAAGGCATTGAAGACCTCCGCCATCGCCTCGTGGGCATCGCGCTTGGCCGTCTGGGCGACGGCGCCGACGAACTCGAGCCGCAGCGTCTCCTCGATGTGGTGGAGCGCCTCCTTCTGCACGGTCTCGAGCTTGAGCATGCGGTTGACGACGTCGAGGGCGAAATCGTCGGGGAGCATGGTCAAGACCCGCGCCGCGTGGTCGGGGCGCACGCGCGAGAGGATCACGGCCACGGTCTGCGGATATTCCGAGCGCAGGTAGTTCGCCAGGATCTCGGCGTCGATCTGCGAGAGGCGCGTCCAGATGCGCTTGCCCGACGTGTTGTAGATCTCGGCCATGATGATGGCCACCTGGTCCGCCGGGAAGACCTTCATCAGGAGCTGCTCGGTACGCTCCACCGAGCCCGACACGCTCGAGTTCGACAGGCGCTGGATGAAGTCGACGATGAGCCGCTCCACCGTCGAGGCGTCGACCGTGCCGAGCTGCACCATGGCGTGGGAGACGCTGCGCACCTCCTCCTCGTCGAGCATCGCCCAGATCGGCTTGCCGTGCTGCTCGCCGAGAAGCAGCAGGAACAGGGCCGCGCGCTGGGGGCCGGGCAGGCTGTCGAACTCGTCGGCGGCGTTGGCGGCGGTGAGGGCGGAGGCGGCCATGGCTTCGGGTCCCGGGCGGCGTGACAAGGCCCGGAGAGCACACATCGCGGAGGGTTAACGGGCGGTTAAGCTTCGGGGCGCGACCGGCAATTCCTGCCGCCTGGCATGCCGATCCTGCCGTGCCGGCGCCATGAATCGCGCCGAAAAACGCCGATCTTTCAACATCTTCCCCCTGGCACGGCGCTTGCGGAACGAGCGGCGGGACGGCGTCGCGTATCGACGTCGCAAGTCAGTGCCAGTGAAGGGGTAGATCGGTCATGGGCAGCTTCGGATCCTTGCTCACCGCGGTGTCGGGCCTGCGCGCCCAGTCCTTCTCGATGCAGAACATCTCGGGCAACATCGCCAACTCCTCGACGCCGGGCTTCAAGCGCGTCGACACGAGCTTCGCCGACCTCGTGCCGGAGCAGCCGTTGGCGCGACAGGTCTCCGGGTCGGTGAACTCCTTCTCGCGCGCGACGAACACGCTCTCCGGCGAGTTCCTGCCCACGAACCTCGACACCAACATCGCGCTCAACGGCGACGGCTTCTTCGCCGTCGGTCAACGCCCGAGCCAGACGAGCTCCATCGTGCGCCAGAGCCCCGAGCTCTACACCCGCCGCGGTGACTTCGAGCTCGACCGGCAAGGCTATCTCGTCAACGGCGCGGGCTATGCGCTACGTGGGACGATGCTCGATCGCGAAACCGGCCTGCCGGTCGCGACGCAGAACGGCGGCTTCATCCAGATTTCGCAGGAACTCTTGGGCCGCCTCGATCCGCAGCCGACAACGACGATCGATTACGCCGTCGACCTGCCGACCAATCCGACGACCACCGATTCGGGCACAACCGCCGCGCACGGTTACTTCGTGAACCCCGCCAGCGTGCAGCCCGGCGGAAACGTCCTCGAAGCGGATGCGGAAGCCTTCCTACGCTCGACGCTGCCGGGAGGGAGCGTCACCGTCTACAATTCAGTGGGCGCCATCGAGAGCATGAACCTTCGGTGGGCCCGCACCGCCGACGGGCCCGACACGTGGCAGCTCTACTACGAGTCCAATTCCGGCGGCGATGCCTGGCGCCAGATCGGCGTAGACGTGACCTTCAACGCCGACGGCTCGCTGAACGGCCCGGCGACGCTCACCACCGCGCCGGCCGTCGTCGAGATCAACGACATCGACTTCCAGGAGGTGACGATCGACTTCGGCGGCAACATCAGGCAGCTGAGCGTCTCGAGCGTCCAGCCCGGCCTCCTGGAGCAAGACGGCTACGGCGTCGGGCGCTACGACAGCGTCGCCGTCTCCGAGGAGGGCGTCGTCTCGGTCGCTTACAGCAACGGGCAGGTCGTGCCCGTAGCCGAGATCAGCCTCGTCGGCTTCTATGCGCCCAACGCCCTGAGGCGCGTGGACGGCGGCGCTTTCGAGGCGACGCGCGAATCCGGCGATCCCTCCGTCGCCTTCGCCCGCGCCACGGTGATGTCCGGTGGCATCGAGAGCTCGAACGTCGACATCTCGGAGGAATTCGCCAAGATGATCGTCACGCAGCAGGCCTACACGGCCAACACGCGCGTGATCTCCACGGCCCAGGAGATGATACGGGACGTCCTGAACGTGGTGCGCTGATCGTGCCGCCTCGCCGTGCCGCCGTTCGTCGGCGGCGCGGCGCTCTTCGTTCTACGCGACGCACTCAGCGCGTGGGCAGGCGCACCTGCGGCGCCGTCTCGATCCCGCGCTCGACGAGGAGCGCCCTCAGGCGGTTGGGGTAGTCGGTGATCAGCCCGTCGACGCCAAGATCGACGAGACGGCGCATGTCGGCGATCTCGTTGACCGTCCACGGCACGACGGCGAGGCCGAGCCCCTTCGCCTCCGCGAGCCGATCGGCGTCGACGTCCCCGTGATGCGGCGACCAGACGGCGCAGCCCGCCTGCGCGGCGAGCGCCGGCGCCGAGCCGTCCGCGTCGTCGACGTCGCGTCCTCCGAGCCAGGGCGACGCGCCCGCTTCCCCCGCCCGCACCGTGTCGAAGCGTCCCTGCGCGGTGAGGCACACGCGCACGATCTCCGGGGCGATCTCGGCCATGGCGTCGAGCGTGCGCCAGTCGAAGCTCTGCACGCTCACCCGCTCGACGAGCCCGTGCGCGCGGATCGCCTCGGCCAGCAGCGCGGCGAACGCGTCGGGCGCCGGCGTGTGGGCCGGGTGGCTCGGGCTGATCTTCGTCTCGAGGTTGAAGCGCACGTGATCGGCGCCGAGCGCGGCGACGCGGGCGAAGACCTCGTCGAGCGTCGGAATGCGCGCGCCGTCTCGGGTGATCTGGTCGGCGAAGCGCAGGGCGTACTCGCTCCCGGCGCGCAGGCGCCCCACGTCGAAGGTCTTCACGACGTCGAGGGTGAGCGAGCGCAGCGGCACCTCGCCCGTGACCCAGGCGCCGTCCGGCCCGCGGGCGATGTCGCCGTTGAGCGTGAGGTCGTGGTGCACGACGAGGACGTCGTCGGCCGTCACCACGAGGTCGAGCTCCAGCGTGTCGACGCCGATGGCGAGCGCCTGGTCGATCGCGGCGAGCGTGTTCTCCGGCGCGAGCCCGCGCGCGCCGCGATGGCCCTGCAGATCGAAGGCGAGCGCCGGTGCCGTGGCGAGCACGGCCGCGGCGAGGAGGACGAGGAGCCGCATGAAAACCTCTCGCTGAGCGTCGATCTCCCGATCCTACGGGCTCGGGACGGTGGAATGAAGGCCCGAACGCGCCATTTCGGCGTCGGGACGCCCCCACGAGACCCCCATCCGCGCTCTCCCCGATGGCCGAAAGTCTGGGATCGGCCGATCTTGCGCGCCGCACGGGCGCGACGCATCGTGCCGCCGACCGCGAAGAACGAGGCCGCACGGGGAGGACGAACCATGTCGGGCGCGATGTCGGGCGAGAGCCGCTATCACGAGGTCTACGCCGCCTGGAAGGCGGACCCTCGGGCCTTCTGGGGCGAGGCGGCGAAGGCCATCGACTGGTTCACGCCGCCCGAGACGGTGCTCGACGAGAAGGCGGGCGTCTACGGCCGCTGGTTCGAGGGCGCGACCTGCAACGTCTGCCACAATGCGCTCGACCGCCATGTCGAGACCCGCGGCGACCAGCCGGCGATGATCTACGACAGCGCCATGACCGGCGAGACCGCGACCTGGACCTATCGCGAGATGCGCGACGAGGTCGCGGCTCTCGCGGGCGTGCTGCGCGGGATGGGCGTCGAGGCCGGCGATCGGGTCGTCGTCTACATGCCGATGATCCCGCAGGCGGTCTTCGCCATGCTCGCCTGCGCGCGCCTCGGCGCCGTGCATTCCGTCGTCTTCGGCGGCTTCGCGGCCAAGGAGCTCGCCACCCGCATCGAGGACGCGCGCCCCAAGGCGATACTGTCGGCCTCCTGCGGCCTCGAGCCGGGACGCGTCGTCGCCTACAAGCCCCTCCTCGACCAGGCGATCGAGCTGTCGATCCACAAGCCCGACGCCTGCCTGATCTACCAGCGCCCGCAGGCGGACGCCGCCCTCGTCGAGGGCCGCGACCACGATTGGCAGGGCGCCATCGACGCCGCCAGGCGCGAGGGCCGCCTCGCCGATTGCGTGCCCGTCGCCGCGACGGACCCGCTCTACGTGCTCTACACCTCCGGCACGACGGGCAAGCCAAAGGGCGTCGTGCGCGATTGCGGCGGCTACATGGTGGCGCTCGCCTGGTCGATGGAGGCGCTCTACGGCATGAAGCCCGGCGAGGTCTATTGGTGCGCCTCGGACGTCGGCTGGGTCGTGGGCCATTCCTACATCGTCTACGGCCCGCTGATCGCGGGCTGCACGACGATCCTCTACGAGGGCAAGCCGGTGGGCACGCCCGATCCCGGCGCCTTCTGGCGAGTGATCTCCCAGCACAAGGCGACGACGCTGTTCACGGCGCCCACCGCGCTGCGCGCCATCAAGAAGGAGGATCCGCACGCCGAGCACCTGAAGCGCTACGACCTCGCCTCCTTCCGCGCGCTCTTCCTCGCCGGCGAGCGGGCCGACCCCGCGACCGTCGAGTGGGCGGAGGATATCCTGAAGGTGCCGGTGATCGATCACTGGTGGCAGACGGAGACCGGCTGGGCCATCGCCGGCAATCCCGTGGGCCTGGGCGTCCTTCCGGTCAAGCACGGCTCGCCGACGGTGCCGATGCCCGGCTACGACGTGCGCGTCGTCGACGAGGGCGGGCGGGACGTCGCGCCGAACACGATGGGCTCCATCGTGATCCGCCTGCCGCTGCCTCCCGGCTGCCTGCCGACGCTGTGGCACGCGGACGACCGCTTCCGCGAGAGCTATCTCGAGGCCTTCCCGGGCAATTACAGCACCTCGGATGCGGGCTTCGTCGACGAGGACGGCTACCTGTTCATCATGGGCCGCACGGACGACATCATCAACGTCGCCGGTCACCGCCTCTCCACCGGCGGCATGGAGGAGGTGCTCGCCTCCCATCCGGCCGTCGCGGAGTGCGCGGTCATCGGCGTCAAGGACCAGCTTAAGGGCGAGGTCCCCTGCGGCTTCGTGGTGCTCAAGGCGGGCGTCGAGCGCTCGCCGCTCGAGATCGAGAAGGAGCTCGTCGCGCTCGTCCGCGAGAAGATCGGCCCCGTCGCCGCCTTCAAGCTGGCGATCACCGTCGGGCGCCTGCCGAAGACGCGTTCCGGCAAGATCCTACGCGGCACCATGAAGAAGATCGCCGACGGTGACGCATGGTCCATGCCGGCGACCATCGACGATCCAGTAATCCTCGACGAGATCGCTCAGGAATTGTCGCGGCGCGGCATCGGCTGAATAATTCAGATCCGTGAATTAATCTGCGCTTAAAACCCACAGGCGTATCGTGATTTCCGGTATGCGGCAGCTACGCCGCTAGGGAAGTTCATGGCACGCCTGTCGCTCGTCCTGTTCGTGCTCGTCTCGCTCGTTCTGCCGCTGGCGGCGGCGGCGCCCGGCGACGCGCGCGTGGGGACGGCCGTCGTGTTCGCGCCGTGGACGAGCCAGGCCGACGTCTTCGCCCGCATCGGCGAGAGCGGCGGCGCGCTGGTCAGCGCCGGCGCCTTCCCCTTCGTAGCCGTCGCCACGGCCCAACGGCCCGACGCCTTCGCCAGCGCGGTGCGCGCGGCGGGCGCCTGGGCGCTTCTCGATCCGCGTACGCTCGGCGGCTGCCTCGTCCCCCGTGAGACCGCCCGCCCATGACGCCCGCCCAAGGACGTGTCCCCACAATGGTCGATGTTTCCACGCTCCGCGCAACCACCGCGAGGACGCTCTCCGTTCTCCTCGTCGCCCACGTCGCCGTCGCCGCTGTCCTCGCGCTGACGATCGGCGGATCGCTCGTCGCCAACGTCGCCGTCGCCGCGCTCCTCGCGGCGCCGGGCGTCGCGCTGACCGCGACGCGCCCGGCCGCGATGGAGACGCGCATGGCGGTCGCGATCGGGCTGATCGCGCAGGTCTCGCTCTTCGTCTACGAGCTCGCCGGGCATCCCTGGCAGATCGACGTGCACATGTACTATTTCGCGGCGCTCGCCATGCTGGCGGGCTTCTGCGACTGGCGGGTGATCCTGGCGGCGGCCGGCGTCACCGCGCTCCACCATCTGGGCTTCAACTTCGTCATCCCCTTCGCCGTCTTCCCCGAGGGGGCGAGCTTCGGGCGCGTGCTGCTGCACGCGGTGATCGTCGTCCTCGAGACGGCAGTGCTCACCTGGGTGGTGCTGACGCTCGAGACCATGATCGCCTCGGCCAATGCCGGGCTCGCCGCCGCCGAGGAGGCCACGGCCAAGGAGCGCGAGCTCGCGGCCATGCGCGAGGCGGAGAACGAGAAGGTCGCCGCCCGCGCCGCCGCCGTCGATCGCCTCGCGGCGGAGTTCGAGAGCGGCATCCGCGCGGCGCTGCAGAGCCTCGACCAGGCCTTCGCCGCCATGCGCAGCCAGGCGGACGGGCTCACCGCCATCGCCGGACGCACCCGCGCGTCCGTCTCCGACGCCATGGGCCGCTCGGAGAGCACCGCGGCGAACATCCAGCACGTCGCGGCGTCGGGCGAGGAGCTCGCCGCCTCGATCGGCGAGATCGGCCGCTCGGCCCAGTCCTCCTCCGAGATCGCGGCGCGAGCTGTGGCCGGCGCGCGAGCGACGGACGCCCACGTCCAGGACCTGTCGGCGGCGGCGCGCTCCATCGGCGAGGTCGTGGACCTCATCCGCACCATCGCCGAGCAGACGAACCTGCTGGCGCTCAACGCCACCATCGAGGCGGCGCGCGCCGGCGAGGCGGGCAAGGGCTTCGCGGTCGTCGCGGCCGAGGTGAAGACCCTCGCCAACCAGACCGCCAAGGCCACCGAGGACATCGCCTCCAAGGTCGCGGAGATGCAGGCGGCGACGGACGGCTCGGTCACCTCCATCCGCGAGATCGCGACGACGATCGACGAGATGAACCAGCTCGCCGCCGCCATCGCCTCCGCCGTCAGCCAGCAGAGCGCGGCGACCTCTGAAATCTCCCGCAACGTCCAGGAGGCCGCCAGCGGTGCGCGGGCGGTGAACGGCGCCGTCGACGTGGTCGGCGGCCTCGCGGACGAGACCGGCTCCGCCTCCCACGCCATCATCGACGCGTCGCGGAAGCTCGCCGACGAGGCGGCGGCGATCCGCACGCGGGTGGAGAGCTTCGTCTCTCAGGTCCGCGCGGCCTGACGGCCGTTCACGGGACGCCCCGAGCGGGCGTCCCGGCTCACACGAGGCGGGACTGGACGAGCGCCGCCTCGATGAAGGAGCGGAAGAGCGGGTGCGGGTCGAAGGGGCGCGACTTCAGCTCCGGGTGGAACTGCACGCCGACGAACCAGGGATGGTCCGCCCGCTCGACGATCTCCGGCAGGAGGCCGTCCGGCGAGACGCCGCAGACCTTCAGGCCCGCCTCCTCCAGCCGCTCGCGGTAGGCCATGTTGACCTCGTAGCGGTGGCGGTGGCGCTCGGTGATCTCGGTCGAGCCGTAGATCTCGGAGACGCGGCAGCCCTCCGCCAGGCTCGCCGAATAGGCGCCGAGCCGCATCGTGCCGCCGAGATCGCCGGCCGCCGCGCGGCGCTCGAGCTCGTTGCCGCGCATCCATTCCGTCATCAGCCCGACGACGGGCTCGTCGGTCTTGCCGAACTCGGTCGAGCCGGCATGCTCGATCCCCGCGAGCGAGCGCGCGGTCTCGATGCAGGCCATCTGCATGCCGAAGCAGATGCCGAAATACGGGATGTCGCGCTCGCGCGCGAAGCGCACCGCCTGGATCTTGCCCTCGGATCCGCGCTGGCCGAAGCCGCCGGGCACGAGGATGCCGTTGACGTTCTCGAGATAGGGCGCGGGGTCGGACTGCTCGAAGATCTCGCTCTCGATCCACTCGAGATTGACCTTCACCCGGTTGGCGATGCCGCCGTGGTTGAGCGCCTCGATGAGGGACTTGTAGGCGTCCTTCAGCCCCGTGTACTTGCCGACGATGGCGATGGTGACCTCGCCCTCGGGGTTCTTCACCCGCTCGACGATGTCCTCCCAGGTGGCGAGATCCGGCTCGGGCGCGTCCTCGATGCCGAAGGCGGCGAGCACCTCCGCGTCGAGGCCCTCCGCATGGTAGGAGAGCGGCACCTCGTAGATCGAGGGCACGTCGCGCGCCTCGATCACCGCCGTCTCGCGCACGTTGCAGAAGAGCGCGAGCTTGCGGCGCTCCTCGCGCGGGATCGGCCGATCGCAGCGGCACAGCAGGATGTCGGGCTGGATGCCGATGGAGCGCAGCTCGGCCACCGAGTGCTGCGTCGGCTTCGTCTTCAGCTCGCCCGCGGAGGGAATGAACGGCAGGAGCGTCAGGTGGATGTAGATCGCGGCACCGCGCGGCAGCTCGTTGCCGAGCTGGCGGATCGCCTCGAAGAAGGGCAGGCCCTCGATGTCGCCCACCGTGCCGCCGATCTCCACGAGGACGAAGTCGTAGCCCTCGTTGCCCGTGAGCACGAAGTCCTTGATGGCGTTGGTGACGTGCGGGATCACCTGGATCGTCGCGCCGAGATAGTCCCCGCGCCGCTCCTTGGCGATGATGTCCTGGTAGATGCGCCCCGTGGTGATGTTGTCCTGCTTGGAGGCGGGCACGCCGGTGAAGCGCTCGTAGTGGCCGAGGTCGAGATCCGTCTCGGCGCCGTCGTCGGTGACGAAGACCTCGCCGTGCTGGTAGGGGCTCATCGTCCCCGGATCGACGTTGAGGTAGGGATCGAGCTTGCGCAGGCGAACCGTGTAGCCGCGCGCCTGCAGCACCGCCCCGAGAGCCGCCGAGGCGAGGCCCTTGCCGAGCGATGACACCACGCCGCCGGTGATGAAAACGTACCGCGTCATGGACCTTCACCTTCATGACGACGCCCTCGATTCGCAAGCGGCGAATCGAGCGGAGCCGATGCCATCCACATCCTGTCGAACGTCACGTGCGGCCGGGACGCCGGAGCGTCCCGCGCCTGCCGCCGGTCCTCGTCGCTCGCCCGCGCCGCGCGATCAGCGCGACTGCGGCACCTGCGGGCCCGCCGGCTGGTCGCCCTGGAGCTGCTGGAGCTGCTCGAGGACGCCCGGTCCCGCCGGCGCCTCGCCGGGCGCGGAGGGCTGGTTCGGGCCCGAGGAGAGCGGCAGCGTGTCGATCACCGAGGTCGGCGCGCGGCTGTAGCCGGCGAGGATCGCCAGCGCGAGGCTGGTGGCGAAGAAGAGCGCGGCGAGCACCGCCGTCGTCCGCGTCAGCGCGTTCGCCTGGCCGCGGCCGGTCATGAAGCCGCCGCCGCCGCCCGAGGAGCCGCCGCCCATGCCGAGCCCGCCGCCCTCCGAGCGCTGCAGGAGCACGACGCCGACGAGCGCGAGCACGATGATCAGGTGGACGATGATCAGAACGGTTTGCATTGAAACAGCCTCGAGCGGTCCCGCGCACGGCGGGCCGCTCGTCACGTCTTGCGATGAGCGCCGCCTCTAGCACGGTCATGCCGCCCCCGCAAAGGGTGAAAAGGCGCCGACCGCGTTCGTCGCTCAAATGGTCACCGGCGGAGCCGGGCGCAAGACGATCGATCCGCGCCCCTTCTCCTTCCCTGTAGGGGAAGGTGGCGCGCCGCGAAGCGTGTTCCGCGAAGCGGAAATTGCGGTGTCCGCGATCGCACGTCGGTTTCGGCTCCGCCGAACGCGCGATGCGCGCCCCATCCGTCTCGGCTCCGCCGAGCCACCTTCCCCTACAGGGAAGGAGGGAGATCGGCGCTCAGCGCGCCATCGCGTGATATTCCGGGTTCGGCCGCATGTCTGTGGCCGAGGCGAGGCGGTTCGACATGGCGAAGAAGGAGGCCACCGCCGCCACGTCCCAGATGTCCACGTCCGAGAAGCCGGCGTCGCGCAGCCCCTGGCGATCCGCCTCGCCGATGGCGAAGGAACCGGTGGCAACCGTCTCGGCGAAGCCCAGCATGGCGACGTGGCGGGGCGCGAGCCGGGCCGCGCGCCAGTTCGTGGAGAGCACGTCGCCGAGCACCGGATCGCCCGAGAGCTGGCGCACCGCCGCGCCGTGGGCGGTGACGCAGTAGTAGCAACGGTTCGCCGCCGAGACCACGACCGCGATCATCTCGCGCTCGAGCTTCGACAGCCCCGAGGGCGCGAGCATCAGCCCGTTGTAGAAGGCGGCGAAGGCGGAGAGCTTGACGTCGTCGTGGGCGTAGGCGGCGAGCACGTTGGGGACGAAGCCGATCTTCTCGTCGCACTTTTCGAGATAGGCGCGCATCTCCGGCGAGAGGTCGGCCCGGGGCAGATCGAGGGCGGTGGGGCGCGCCTCCGGCTCCTGCCGAGCCGGCGCGAGGCCCGATCCGGCCGCTTTTCCATCGCTCATGACACTCTCCTCCCGCTCGCGCGTTGGTGCGCGGCGAATTGTTGCAGCGGGCGGCGGGCTATGCCAAGCCTTCCCCCATGATCGTCGCGAAGACGGCGGCGGAGCTCACGAGGAGGGGGCGCGCGATGGACCGGATCGAGGACGCGAACGGGAGCGGGACGATCGCGGCGGCCATGGCCGCGCTCGAGGAGGAGCGCAGCCGGCAGGCCCCGCCCCGCATGGTCGACGACCTCTTCGGCCGCACCCCGAGCGAGGACCTCGACCGCTACGCACCCAGCGAGCTCGCGGCGCTCGCCGCCGCCGCCTACGACCACCTGCGCAAGCCCTGCCCCGACGTTGGCGGCGTGCCCCGCCACGACCTCGTCGTCGTCGATCGCGAGCTCTCCGGGAGCGGCTCCGGCCACGGCCGCGAGATCACCCTCGTCGAGGCCGTGAACGGCGACATGCCCTTCCTGCTCGATTCGACGCTCGCCGAGATCGTCGACCAGGGCTACGAGCCGCGCCTCGTGGCGCATCCGATCCTGACGGTGCGCCGCGACGCCGAGGGGCGGCTCGTCGAGCTGCTCGGCCCCTCCCGCGGGGCGACGCCCGAGGGCGCGATCCGCGAGAGCCTCATCCACATCCATCTCGACCGCCTCGACGACGAGGCCCGCGAGCGGCTGCGCACGGCGCTCGAGCGGGTCTATTCGGACGTCGCGGTGGCCGTCTCGGACTGGGGCCCCATGCGCGAGCGCCTCGCAGGCGCCATCGCGCGCTACCGCCAGGCACCTCCTCCCCTCCCCGCCGACGAGACGAAGGAGGCGCTCGCCTTCCTCGACTGGATCGCGGCGGACAATTTCACGCTGCTGGGCGTGCGCGAATACAGCTTCCCCGACGGCGACGTCGCCGCCGCGCCGATCGAGGGATCGGGGCTCGGCATCCTGCGCGATCCCGCCGTGAAGGTGCTGCGGCGCGGGCGCGAGCTCGTGGCCATGACGCCGGAGGTGCGCGCCTTCCTGCAGAAGCCCTCCGCGCTCATCATCACCAAGGCGAACGTGAAGTCGAGCGTCCATCGCCGGGCGCATCTCGACTACATCGGCATCAAGCTGTTCTCGGACACGGGCGAGGTCGCGGGCGAATTGCGCGTCGTCGGCCTCTTCACCGCGAGCGCGTACATCGAATCCACCGACGACGTGCCGGTGCTGCGCCTCAAGCGCGAGAAGATCCTCCAGCGCGCCCAGTTCGATCCGCAGAGCCATGCGGGCCGCGCGCTGATCAACGTGCTGGAGAACTTCCCGCGCGACGAGCTCTTCCAGGTCGACGAGGAGACGCTCTACGCCTTCGCGCTCGAGATCATGAACCTGTCGGATCGCCCGCGCGTGCGCGTGCTGGCGCGGCCCGACGAGTTCGACCGCTTCGTCTCCGTCCTCGTCTTCATCCCCAAGGATCGCTACGACACGCAGGTGCGCCGCAAGGTCGGCGAGTTCCTGGCGGGCATCTACCAGGGCCGCGTCTCCGCCGCCTACCCCGCCTATCCGGAAGGGCCGCTCGCGCGCACGCACTACATCATCGGCCGCGAGGAGGGCGAGACGCCCCGCGTCGCGCGCCAGACGCTGGAGGACGGCGTCGGCACGATCGTGCGCACCTGGGGCGACGCGCTGCGCGACGTGCTGCGCGAGGAGATCGGCGGACCGCGCGCCCGTACGCTCGGCGCGCGCTACGCGGACGCCTTCAACGCCGCCTATCGCGAGGCCTTCTCGGCCCGCGAGGCGATCCGCGACATCCTGATCACCGAGCGCATCTCCGCCGAGCGGCCGCGCGCCGTCGATCTCTACCGCCGCGAGGGCGACCCGGAGACGCGCATCAACCTCAAGGTCTTCTCCCGCGGCGCCGGCCTGCCCCTCTCCGAGCGCGTGCCGCTGCTCGAGAACCTCGGCTTCCACGTCGTCAACGAGCGGACCTATCGCGTCGTCCCCGCCGGCTCGCGAGAGGACGAGCGGGTCTGGCTCCACGACATGACGCTGACCCGCGCCGCCGGCGGGCCGATCACGATCGAGCGCATCGAGAAGCCCATCGAGGCGGCGCTGCTCGCGCTGTTCCGCGGGCTCGCGGAATCGGACGGGTTCAACAAGCTGGTGCTGGAGGCCGAGCTCGGCTGGCGGGACGTCGCCATGGTGCGCGCGCTGGCGCGCTACCTGCGCCAGGTGCGCATCGC
Organism: Salinarimonas ramus; assembly: GCF_014645695.1. Taxonomy (GTDB): domain Bacteria; phylum Pseudomonadota; class Alphaproteobacteria; order Rhizobiales; family Beijerinckiaceae; genus Salinarimonas; species Salinarimonas ramus. The sequence goes on from NZ_BMMF01000003.1 coordinate 265,812, forward strand.
CTACGGGCAGGACTACCTCGCCACGACGCTCGCGCGCCATCCGCGGATCGCGGCGGCGATCGTCGCCTATTTCTACGCCCGCTTCGACCCGCGCGTCTCCGACAAGCGCCCCCGCGAGGAGGCGGAGGCCGAGGCTCGCGGCGCCATCGAGGAGATGCTCTCCGAGGTCCAGAGCCTCGACGACGACCGCATCCTCAGGCGCTTCGTCAACCTCGTCGAGGCGGCGCTGCGGACGAACTACTTCCAGATCGAGCGCGGCGGGCACCCCCGCCGCACCATCGCCTTCAAGTTCGCCTGCGCCAAGGTCGAGGCGATGCCGCTGCCGCGGCCGCTCTACGAGATCTTCGTCTATTCGCCCCGCGTCGAAGGCGTGCACCTGCGATTCGGCAAGGTGGCCCGCGGCGGGCTGCGCTGGTCCGACCGGCCGCAGGACTTCCGCACGGAGGTGCTCGGCCTCGTCAAGGCGCAGCAGGTCAAGAACGCCGTCATCGTGCCGGTCGGCGCCAAGGGCGGCTTCGTGCCCAAGCGTCTGCCGCCGATGAACGAGGACCGGCAGGCCTGGTTCGAGGAGGGGCGCGCGAGCTACGAGGTCTTCATCGACACGCTGCTCGAGCTCACCGACAACATCGTGGGCGACGACATCCGCCCGCCGCCGGACACCGTGCGCCACGACGGCGACGACCCCTATCTCGTGGTCGCCGCCGACAAGGGCACCGCGACCTTCTCGGACACGGCCAACGCCATCTCGCTGGAGCGCGGCCATTGGCTCGGCGACGCCTTCGCCTCCGGCGGCTCCAACGGCTACGACCACAAGGGCATGGGCATCACGGCGCGCGGCGCCTGGGAGGCGGTGAAGCGCCATTTCCGCGAGATGGACGTCGACATCCAGTCGCAGCCCGTGACGGTGGCGGGCGTCGGCGACATGTCGGGCGACGTCTTCGGCAACGGCATGCTGCTCTCGCACGCGATCAAGCTCGTCGCCGCCTTCGACCATCGCGACATCTTCATCGACCCGAACCCCGACCCGGAGACGTCCTTCGCCGAGCGCCGGCGGATGTTCGATCTCGGCCGCTCGTCCTGGGCGGATTACGACAAGAGCCTGATCTCGAAGGGCGGCGGCGTGTTCTCGCGCAGCCTCAAGGCCATCCCGCTCTCCGCCGAGATGCGCGCGCTCCTCGACCTCGACCAGGCGAGCGCCACCCCCTTCGAGGTGATGCGCGCGATCCTGCGCATGCGCGTCGACCTGCTCTGGTTCGGCGGCATCGGCACCTACATCCGCGCGGTGGGCGAGAGCGACGAGCGGGTGGGCGATCGCGCCAACGACGCGATCCGCATCACCGGCTCCGAAGTGCGCGCCCGCGTGATCGGCGAGGGCGCCAATCTCGGCGTGACCCAGCTCGGCCGAATCGAGGCGGCGCAGGCGGGGGTTCGGCTCAACACCGACGCCATCGACAATTCCGCGGGCGTGAACACGTCCGACGTCGAGGTGAACATCAAGATCGCGCTCGACACGCCGCTGCGCGACGGGCGCCTCGAGCCGGAGGCGCGCAACGCGCTCCTCGCCGGCATGACCGAGGAGGTCGGGCGCCTCGTCCTGCGCAACAACTACCTCCAGACGCTCTCGATCTCGCTCGCCGAGCGGCGCGGGGCCGGCGACATCGGCTTCGTGCGGCGCCTGATGCAGGGGCTCGAGCACGAGGGCCGCCTCGACCGCGCGGTGGAGGAGCTGCCCGACGACGCGAGCCTGATCGCCCGCGCCGAGGCGGGACGCGGCATGACGCGCCCGGAGCTCGCCGTGCTGCTGGCCTACGCCAAGCTCCAGCTCTACGACCAGCTGCTCGCGAGCGCGGTGCCGGACGATCCCTATCTCGGTCGCGAGCTCGACCGCTATTTCCCGCAGGCGCTGCACGAGCGCTTCGCCGACGCGATCGCGAGCCATCGCCTGCGCCGCGAGATCATCGCCACGCAGCTCTCCAACGCCATCGTCAATCGCGGCGGCCCCACCGTCATCGCCCGCCTCGCGGACGCGACGGGTGCCGACGCGCCGACCATCGCGGCGGCCTACGCGGCGGCGCGCGACTCGTTCGGCCTCGTCGAGCTCAATGCCGGCGTCGACGCGCTCGACACGAAGATCGCCGGCGCGCTGCAGCTCGCGCTCTACGCCGAGCTCGAGGAGCTCGCGATGAACCGCATCGGCTGGTTCATCCGCAACGTCGACCTCGATCTCGAGCCGCTGGACGCCATCGTCGGGCGCTTCCGCGAGGGCGTCGTGGCCGTGGAGGCCGCCCTCGTCGACTGCCTGCCGGACGCCGCACAGGCGCTGTGGCGCGAGCGGACGGAGGCGCTCACGGCGCAAGCCGTGCCCGATGCGCTCGCGAGCCGGCTCGCGGCGCTGCCGATCCTCGTCGCGGCGCCGGACATCACCCTCATCGCCGAGGAGGCGCAGCGCTCGCTGCGCGACGTCGCGGCGACCTATTTCGCGCTCGACGAGACGTTCCGCCTCGGCACGCTCGCGGCGCAGGGACGCGACGTGGCGATCGCCGACTATTACGACCGCCTCGCCCTCGAGCGCGCGCTCTCGGGCGTCGCCGACGCGCATCGCCGGCTCACCGCCGAGATCGCCCGCGAGCAGGGCTCCGGGCGCGAGGCGGTGGAGGCGTGGTGCGCGAGCCGGCCGGACGTGACGCGCATCCGCACCGCGGTCGACGGCATCGTCTCCTCGGGCCTGACGCTCTCGAAGCTGACGGTGGCCGCGAGCCTGCTCGGCGACCTCACCCGCGACTGAGCCGCTTTCACCACGCGTTAACCGGTGCGTGCCCATTCTGGCACATGCGCACGCACCGGACCCTCACGCGCCCCGACGCGACGGCGCTCCCGGCGCCGCCTCGCCTGGCGCGCACGCTCCTCGCCTGCCTCGTCCTCTCGCTGACCGTGCTCGCCGCGCCCGTCGAGGCGCGCCTCGACGCGCTGCCGGAGATGGTCCAGCGCCGGGCGCTCGCCATGGTCGACGCCTGCCAGCGCGCGGGCGGCAGCCCGGGCGACCCGATGATGGCGATCGAGCGCGTCGACCTCACCGGCAACGGCCGCCCGGATCTCGTCCTCGACGAGAACCGCTTCGATTGCCACGGGCGCCAGTCCATGCACTGCGCGCCCATCGGCTGCGAGACCTTCGTCTTCGTGGACCAGCGCTGGACCGGCTGGAAGCAGATCCTCAGCGTGGTGGGCTCGTACTGCATCGAGTACGGCGAGCGCCCGCCGCGCTTCGTCACCATCCAGCGCAACTTCACCTTCGACGGCGGCTCGGAGATCCTCAACGTCCGCTATCGCTTCACCCGCGGCATGTATCTCCAGGACGGGCGTGGGAGTTGCTGAGCCGCCGCATGCACCTCACCCCCCGCGCACCAGCGTCGTGATACCGTCCACCGCGAACTGCACCGCGAGCGCGGCGAGGATCACGCCGAGCAGGCGGGTCAGCACGATGTTGCCGGTGACGCCGAGCAGCTTCGAGACGCGCTCGGCGACCAGGAAGGCGAGGAAGCAGGTGGCCACGCACACGGCGATGACGGCGACGAGGGCCGCCTGCATCGCCGGTTCGCCGGCCGCGCGTCCGGCGAGCAGGATCACCGCCGTGATGGCGCCGGGTCCCGCCATCAGCGGGATAGCCAGGGGGAAGGCGGCGACGTTGCGCACGTGGTCGAGGGTGATCGCCGTTTCCGCCGTCTCGCGCTTGCGCTCCGAGCGCCCGCCGAAGATCATCTCGAAGGCGATGTAGAAGAGCAGGATGCCGCCGGCGATGCGGAAGGCGGGGAGCCCGACGCCGAGCGCCTGCAGCAGCAATTCGCCGCCGAAGCCGAAGAACAAGAGGATCGCGAAGGCGATGAGGCAGGCGCGCACGGACACGCCGCGGCGCTGCTCCTTCGTCATCCCGTTCGTCACCGACAGGAAGATCGGCGCGAGGCCCGGCGGATCGAGCGTGACGAGCAGCGTCACGAAAGCGGCCCAGAGGAAGTCGGCGTCGATCATGGAGCCTCGGCGGCGAGGGAATGCGTCGGCCGGGCTTAGCCGAAACACTGCGCCCCGTCGACCTCGCGTCGGGTCCGTGCCACAGTCGCGCTTTCCCTCCCCGAGTGCCCCCGCGGAGCCGCGTCTCATGGCCTTCACGATCCGTGACCAGATCTCGCTTCCCGGCTCGCCCGCGCGGCCCAACGAGGACGCGTGCGGGGCGGCGGGGGACTTCGCCTGGGTGATCGACGGCGCGATTCTGCCGGGCACCGAGCCGATCATGGACGCGCCGTCCGACGCCGCCTGGCTCGCGGGCTTCGCGAGCGCGCGCTTCGCCGCCCTCGCGCCCCACGCGCAAGACCCCGCGCAGCTGACGCTCGCCGTGATCGAGGAGGCGCGCGCGGGCTTCCTGGAGCGCGTCGAGACGAGCGGGCGCAGCGAACGGATGGAACGCCACACCTGGCCCGTGGCGGCGCTGACGCTGGCGCATCGCCGCATCGGGCGGCTCGACACGCTCACCATCGCCGACACGATCGCCTATGTCCGCGACGAGGCGGGCGCGGTCTACACGCTGGGCGAAGCGCCGGACCTGCGCCGGGCCGAGAGCGCGCTCGCCGCGCGGCTGATGCGCGAGACCGGCGCGGACGTCGAGACCATGCGCACGACGCAGGCCTATCGCGAGGACAGCGAGCGCCGGCGCCGGGCGCAGGTCGCGAGCGCGCCCGCCGTGTTCGGGCTCCATCCCGACGCCGTGGCGCTCGCCGAGCGCGGCTCCGTCACGCTCGACGGTGACGCGCTGGTGCTGCTGGCGAGCGACGGCTTCTCGGCGCTGGTCGAGCTCTACGAGGACATGGACGTCGCCGCGATGATGGCCCGCGCCGCCGAGGAGGGGCTCTCTTCGCTCGCCGCGCGGCTGCGGGAGATCGAGACGCGGATCGACCCGTCGGGACACCTCTATCCGCGCTTCAAGCGCTCCGACGACGCCACCGCGATCCTGGTGGAGGGGTCCTTCTGACGCGTGCGTGCGCGGGGCAGGACCAGCACGGCCCGCAGGCCGGGCTCGGCGTCCTCGAGCCGCAGCGTCCCGCCGTGCAGGCGCGCTACCGCGGCGACGAGGGAGAGGCCGAGCCCGAAGCCCGGGCGCGTGCGCGCGGTCTCGAGCCGCACGAAGCGCTCCAGCACCCGCTCCCGATCGTCCGCCGGTATGCCCGGCCCGCGATCGCGGACGCTGACCACGACGTTCTCGCCCACGCGCTCCGCCGTCAGCGTCACGGGCGCACCGGGCGCGGCCTCGCTCGCGTATTTCAGCGCGTTGTCGATGAGGTTGGCGAGCGCCTGGCCGAGCAGCTCGCGCGAGCCGACGAGGGGCAGCGCGTCCGCGATGCGCAGCTCCAGCGGCACGCCCGCTTCCTCGGCCACCGCCTCGTAGAGCTCACCCACGCCTCGCGCTATCTCGGCGGCGTCGACCTCGGCGAGGGGCGCCTCCGCATTGCCGGCCTCGAGCCGCGCGATCATCAGGAGGGCGTTGAAGACGCGGATGAGGTCGTCGCTCTCCTCGATGGTGCGCTCCAGCGCCGCGCGCAGCGCGTCCGGGCTGTCGGCGGTGCGCAGCGCCTCGTCGGCGCGGGCGCGCAGGCGCGCGAGCGGGGATTTCAGGTCGTGGGCGATGTTGTCGGAGACCTGGCGCATGCCCTCCATCAGCTCGCCGATGCGCTCGAGCATGGCGTTGAGGCTCTGCGCCAGCCGGTCGAGCTCGTCGCCCGAGCCCGAGACGCCGAGGCGCCCGGAGAGATCGCCCGCCATGATGGTCTTCGTCGTCGCCGTCATCGCCTCGATGCGCCCGAGCACGCGCTTCGAGACGAGCCAGCCGCCGAGGAAGCCGAGCACGACGAGGACGAGGAGCGACCAGCCGAACGCGCCCCAGATCGCCTCCACGAGGCGGTCGCGCTCGCCCATGTCGCGCCCCACGAGCAGGCGAAAGCCGCCGGGCAGGACGAAGACGCGCACGAGCGCGCGATGCACGGCGACGCCGCTCTCGTCCTCGGCGGTGAGGCGCGCGTATTCGATGGCGCGCTCGCCGGGCACGTCGAGGGTGCCCGGCGAGACCGAGACGACGTTGCCGGTGATGCGCTGCCCCTGCGGCGTCGTGAACAGGTAGACGGAGGCGCCGGGCGCCTGCGCGCGGCGCTCCACCGCGCCCGCGAGACGCCGGAGCCCACCGCGGCGCCAGACCTGCTCGAGCTCGGCGATCTCCGCCTCGATGGTCTCCACCATGCCGCGCGTCATGATCCGCTCGGCGCTCCAGGCGACGTAGCCGAGCGCGAGCACGATCGAGAGGGCGAAGATGCCGAGATAGACGAGCGACAGGCGAAACGCCGTCGTCGACAGGAGCTTGCGCAGGCCGGCCGCTCCAGCGCCGATGCCCGCCCGCGCGCTCACTCGCCCGCCCCGCGCAGCCGGTAGCCGGCGCCGCGCACGGTCTGGATCAGCGCCTGGTCGAAGCCCTTGTCCACCTTCGCCCGCAGGCGTGAGACATGGACGTCGATGACGTTGGTCTGCGGGTCGAAATGGTAGTCCCAGACGTGCTCCAGCAGCATGGTGCGCGTGACGACGCGGCCGGCGTTCTTCATCAGGTATTCGAGCAGCCGGAACTCGCGGGGCTGCAGCTCGATCTCCGTGCCCGCGCGGGTGACGCGCCGCGCCAGGCGGTCGAGCTCGAGATCGGCGACCCGATAGCTCGTCGGCTCGGCCTGCGCCGGCGCCGCGCCGCGCCGCGCCAGCACCTCGATGCGGGCGAGGAGCTCGGAGAAGGCGTAGGGCTTGGGCAGGTAGTCGTCCCCGCCCGCGCGCAGGCCCTTGACGCGATCGTCCACCTGTCCGAGCGCGGAGAGGATGAGCACAGGGGTCGCCACGCCCTGCTCACGCAACGAGCGGATGAGGGAGAGCCCGTCGAGCTTGGGCAGCATGCGATCGACGACGAGGATGTCGTAATCGCCGCTCTCGGCCAGCGCATAGCCGTCGAGCCCGGTCTCGGCTTGATCGACGGCGTGCCCCTCCTCGCGCAGGCCCTTGGCGAGGAAGGCCGCCGCCTCGCGGTCGTCTTCGACGATGAGGATCTTCATGGCGTGCAGGAGATAGTCATCGCGCGCCCGCGCGCCAATCGCCGCCTGCTCATCGCCCGCGCCCCACCAGCGCGAACCAGCCGTCCTCGTCGAGGACCTGGAGGCCGAGCTCCTGCGCCTTCTTCAGCTTGGAGCCGGCGCCAGGCCCCGCGACGACGATGTCGGTCTTGGCCGAGACGGACCCCGCCACCTTGGCGCCGAGCCGCTCGGCCATGGCCTTCGCCTCGTCGCGCGTCATCTGCTCGAGGGTGCCGGTGAAGACGACGGTCTTGTCGGCGACGGGGCTGTCGGTGGCGATGGTCTCCTGGAGAGGCGTCGGCGTCACCTCCGCCAGGAGCGCGTCGAGCATGTCCTCGTTGTGCTTCTCGCGGAAGAACTCCACCAGCGCGTCCGCCACGACGGCGCCGATGCCGTTGATGTCGATGAATTCCTGGTAGGCCGCCGCATCCTCGTTCGCGGCGCGCAGCGCCGTCTCGCGCAGGGTCTCGAACGTCCCGAAATGGCGCGCCAGCAGCTTCGCGCCGGTCTCGCCGACATGGGGGATGCCCAGCGCGAAGACGAAGCGGTTGAGCTCGACCTCGCGCCGCTCGGCGATGGCCGCGAAGAGGTTTCGCGCCGATTGCGGGCCCCAGCCCTCGCGGGTCTCGAGCTTGGTGAGGCTGCGGGCGTTGCGCACCTCCAGCGTGAAGATGTCCTGCGGGCTCATGACGAGCCCCTCGCGGTGGAAGTCCTCGATGCGCTCCGCGCCCAACCCCTCGATGTCCATGGCGTTGCGCGAGACGAAGTGCTTGAGGCGCTCCACCGCCTGCGCCGGGCAGATCAGCCCGCCGGTGCAGCGGCGCACGGCGTCCTCGCGGCCGGTGCGGGGGTTCACCTCGCGCACGGCATGGCTGCCGCAGGCGGGGCAGACGGTCGGGAAGACGTAGGGCTGCGCCTCCGGCGGGCGCTTCTCGACGACGACGTCGACGACCTTGGGGATGACGTCGCCGGCGCGGTAGACCTTCACCGTGTCGCCGACGCGGATGTCGCGTCCCTCGCGGATGGCCTCGCCGTTCCCGCCGATGCCCTTGATGTAGTCCTCGTTGTGCAGCGTCGCGTTGGAGACGACGACGCCGCCCACCGTCACGGGCCTGAGCTTCGCCAGCGGGTTCAGCGAACCCGTGCGTCCCACGTTGATCTCGATGGCCTCCACCACCGTGAAGGCCTCCTGGGGCGGGAACTTGTGGGCGAGCGCCCAGCGCGGCGCGCGCGACACGAAGCCGAGGCGCTCCTGCAGCGCGAGGTCGTCGACCTTGTAGACGACGCCGTCGATGTCGTAGCCGAGATCCGGCCGCTCCTCCTGGATGCGCCGGTAATGGGCGAGCATCTCGTCGAGATCGGCGCAGCGCACCATCAAGGGGTTCGTGCGAAAGCCCCATGCCTCGAAGCGCCGCACGGCCTCGTATTGCGTCGGCGCCGGCGGGGGCATGGCGCCCCAGGCATAGGCGAAGAACTTGAGCGGTCGCTCGGCGGTGACGCGCGAATCGAGCTGGCGCAGCGAGCCGGCCGCGGCGTTGCGCGGGTTGGCGAAGAGCGGCTTGCCGGCCTGTGCCTGGCGCGCGTTGATCGCCGCGAAATCGGCGTGCGAGAGATAGACCTCGCCGCGCACCTCCACCTCCCCGCCCTGCGGGATCTCGGCGGGAATGTCGTCGACGGTGCGCGCGTTGGCGGTGACGTCCTCGCCCTCCGTGCCGTCACCGCGGGTGGCGGCGGTGACGAGGCGCCCGTCCTCGTAGCGCAGCGAGAGCGAGAGCCCGTCGATCTTCGGCTCGGCGGTGAAGACCGGCGTCTCCGCGAGGTTCAGGAAGCGCTTCACGCGCCCGACGAACTCGCCCACCTCTTCGTCGTCGAAGGCGTTCTCCAGCGAGAGCATGGGGACGCGGTGGCGGACCTTGGCGAACTTCTCCGCCGGCTTCGCGCCCACCGCGGTCGAGACCTCCGCCTCGCCGATCAGCTCCGGAAAGCGCTGCTCGATCGCCGCGAGCCGCCGGCGCAAGGCGTCGTACTCGGCGTCGGAGACGGTGGGCGCGTCCTCCTGATGGTAGCGCACGTCGTGCCCGGCGATCTCGTCGGCGAGCCGCTGATGCTCTTTCTTCGCCTGCCGGGCGGTGAGAGCCTCCGGGGCGAGATCGGCATAGGAGACGGGCGTGCGGGCCATGGGGGAACTCGGGCGCGGGAACCGGGGGCAGCCGCGGGAGAGCGGCCCGCCTGTTCTAGCGCGGCGCGGGCGGCTCGGGAATGCGCTTCGGCACGGTGACCGCGGCTTCGGCCGTCGTTTCGGCTTCGCCGAACACGCCTTCCGGCGTGCCCCGTCCGTCACGCCGCTGCGCGGCGCGCCACCTTCCCCTAAAGGGAAGGAGAATGGCGTAGCCGCCTTTCGCACTCTCCCTGTCGGGGAGGGGAAAGCTCGCGAAGCGAGCCAGGGGTGGGCCCGTCGCGTGACGCGAGCCCCTACACCCCGCGCAGCGCCGCCTCCGCCGTCTCCAGCGGCAGCATCAGCATCTCCTCGTCCTGCTCCATCCGCGCGAAGCCGAAGGCACGGTAGAAGTCGCGGGCGGGGGCCTCGACGGCGCGGGCGAGGATCGCGCGGATGCCGAGATCGGCGCTCGTCGCGACGATGCGATGGAGCGCGTCCATCAGGAGATCGGCGCCGAGCCCGCGGCCCTGCCAGGGGGAATCGACGGCGAGCCGGCGCAGGATCGCCACCGGGACGGGTTCGGATCGGGCCGCCAGCGGATCGAAGCCGTCGCGCGTGGGGCGGCTCTCCGCCTCGGGCGCGCACACGAGCCCGAGGGCGAGGCAGAAGAAGCCCGCGACCCGGCGATCCGAACAGACCGCGAAAGTCCGCGCGCCGCGGGAATCGCGCCTGAGCGAGCGGCGGCGGATCCAGTCGTCGAGGACGGGGTCGCCGCAGGCGAAGGCGCCCACCTCGCATTCAGCGTTCATGCGGCCCGGCGCCGTGAGCGGCGCGGCGAGCAGGCTCTCCGAGACGGTCTTGTGCATGTCACGCCTCCCAGGCCGGCCGGCGCCGCATCAGCGCGACGAGGCGCGGATGCGCCGCGGGCGGCGTGTCCAGCGCGTCGAGGAAGGCCGCGTGGCGCGAATCGTCCAGGCCGAACAGCCGCTCGTCGATGAGCACGTCCACCGCTCGGGAGCGTGCGCTCTCGAGGATGAACTCGGACCGCGTCTTCCCCAGGGAGGAGGCGGCCTTGTCGATGAGGTCGCGTGTGCGGGCGGGCGCGCGCACGTGGATCGTCGTCTCCCGCCGCACGCCGTCCGCCCGCGCGGCGCGTCTCGGCCCGTCCATCGCACTGCCCTCCGCTCCTGACACTTCAAGATGTCGCGTCAGGTTGACACAGCTTGCGGAACTTCGGGCCGGACGTCAACAATGGGATGCGTGCATCCCCGGGAAAACGCAATGAAGCGGGCGCCCCTCCCCCGCTCGTCCCCTTCCCGTCTTCGCGAACCCGCGCGTTTCCCGCGCCCGCGCGGCGCGCTAGGGTCGCGCCATGACCACACGATCCGATGCCATCGCCCGCGCGGCCGCGCATTTCGACGAGGGCGGCTTCGCCGAGACGCTGGCGCGCCTCGTCGCCATGCCCACCGAGAGCCAGAACCCCGCGTGCGCAGCGGCGCTCGAGGCCTACCTCACCGACGCCATGCGCCCGGCCTTCGAGGCGCTCGGCTTCGAGGTCGCGATCGTCCGCGACCCGGCCGCGCCGGCGCCGTTCCTCATCGCACGGCGTCGGGAGGGCGCCGATCTGCCCACCGTGCTCGGCTACGGCCACGGCGACACCGTGCGCGGGCAGGACGAGCGCTGGGCGGCGGGCCTCTCGCCCTGGACGCTGGTGGAGCGCGACGGCGCCTATTGGGGGCGCGGCACCGCCGACAACAAGGGCCAGCACGCCATCGACATGGCGGCGCTCGCCGCCGTGATCGAGACCCGCGGACGGCTGGGCTTCAACGCCACCTTCCTCGTGGAGATGGGCGAGGAGACGGGCTCGCCGGGCCTTCGCGAGATCGCCCGCACGCATGCGGCGGATCTCGCGGCGGACCTCCTCGTCGCCTCCGACGGGCCGCGCCTGTCGAAGGATCGCCCGACGCTCTTCCTCGGATCGCGCGGGGGATACCCGATCGATTTCGTGGTGGAGGCGCGCGAGGGCGCGCATCATTCGGGAAATTTCGGCGGCCTTCTGGCCAACCCGGCGATCGAGCTCGCCCATGCACTCGCCTCGCTCACGGGCCCGACGGGGTCGATCCGCATCCCGGAATGGACGCCGGGTGCGGTGCCGGACGCGGTGCGGCGTGCGCTCGCCGACATCGTGCCCGAGCAGCAACCCGGCGGGCCCGCGCTCGACCCCTGGTGGGGCGAGCCGGGCTTGAGCCCGGCGGAGCGCGTCTTCGCCTGGTCGTCCTTCGAGATTCTGGCCATGCATGCCGGCGTGCCGGAGGCGCCGGTGAACGCGATCCCCGGCCGGGCGTGGGCGCGCGGGCAGCTGCGCTTCCCCGTCGGCGTCGATCCGGACGGGGTGATCCCGGCGCTGCGCCGGCATCTCGATGCGCACGGCTTCGAGCGCGTCGCGGTTTCGCGCGCCCGCGAGGAGGTGTTCCCGGCGACCCGCACGGACCCGGACCACCCCGCGGTGGCGTTCTGCGCGCAGAGCCTCGCGCGCACCGCAGGCGCGCCGCCGGCGATCCTGCCGAACCTCGGCGGATCGCTGCCCAACGACGTCTTCGCCGATCTCCTCGGCATGCCCACCGTGTGGGTGCCGCATTCCTATCCGGGCTGCTCGCAGCACGCGCCGAACGAGCACCTGCCCACGTCGATCGCCCGCGAGGGGCTCATGCTGATGGCGGGGCTCTACTGGGACCTCGGCGAGCCCGGCGCCCGCGAGCGCATCCGCGGCACGGCCTGACGAGAAGAGCCCGCGCTCTCCTCCGGGGAGAGCGCGGGCTCGGAACCGTCAGTCCTTGGTGCTGACCGTGTAGGCCGGGGGATCGGAGGCGGGGAAGCTCTCCTCCATCGCCTCGTCGATCATGTCCTCCTGCTCCTTGCGCGTATGCGACTCGGGCGTCAGCCCCGCCTGCTGGCGATCGGGAGCGGGCTTGTCCTTCGGGTCCGGCTCGCCGCCGGGCTTGGTGGGCTTGTCGTCGGTCATGTAATCTCCCCTTCCGCGGGTGAGCGCCGCGCGACGCGGCGTGTGGAACGACAACGCGCGAGGACGGGGCCGGGGTTTCGCACGATCTCGCGAGGATGCGCGAAGGCGGGTTTTGGAGGATGCGTGCGCGCGTCGAAAGACATCACCGGCTGCATTTTTGATTGAGAATGCCCGCTCCCACAGCTACACCGGCTTCCGGTGCCGAGAGCCAGGAAGCCAAGTGGAAGACCTCAGCTACGCTGATTGGCAGGAATTGCGACGGAGCGCTCGCCACTTCGTAGCGGTCCGAAGCCAGACGCGATTCCCTGGGCTTCAGGTCGGGCCGATCGATTATGAGGCGACCACGGCTGCAGCGCGGACGTGGCCCCGATTGGAGCGTCGCGTCACTTGGGATTGGAAGGGCATCACGAAGAATCGCGAAACCAAGCGAATCGATGCTGCTTTCTGGGTGGATGAAGAATTGTGCGGACTGAGCTACGGGCTCGTCACGTCGCGCGGAGCGACATTGACACGCTTGGAAGGCAGTCCACGTGAGAACCACCCACTCAAGGGATATGTAACGGACTTGGCGATAGCGTTGCTCGAAGCCGTCTCTCTCGCCGTCGAGGCTCCGCGAACTCTGCTGCAAGACCCGGATCCGAACCTCATCGAATGGTACCGCCGGTTCGGATACGAGCGAGTGGCGCAGCCCGAGCTGACGCGTTATCTTGTAAAAGAGAGGCGCAAGGTATGACGAAGGCGACGAAGAAAGTGACCGGTCGAGCGGCGAAGCGCATGCGTGGCATGCGCGGCGGACGCATGACGTCGTCCCATGTTTCTTCTGTTCCGCCGCGCCCGAAGCTCCGGAAGAAGCCTGATGCTCCCCGCTCGCCGGCGCTGGCGGGCGCTCTCGCCCGTCTCGATGCCGCGCCCGACGACTTCCTGAGCTGGGTCGGTACGGGGCAGCCATGGCCCGGTGAGGGCCCCGAGGTTCTCGGCGACGACGAGCGCGGCTGAACCTTCCCGCGCTGAGCCTGCTGCTCCCCGACCCCGGTCACCCCACAACCAACCCCTCCATCATCGCCCGCGTCTCCCCCTCGAACGCGATCGGCTTTCGCGTCGCCTCGTCGATGGCGACGCACACGCCCTCGGCCTTCGCGGCGCGCGTGTCGCCGGAGAGGATCGCCTGGGAGAGCGTAAAGGACGTCCGGCCGAGCCGCGAGAGCCAGGTCAGCGTCTCGACCTCGCCGGGATAGTGCAGCTCGGCCTCGAACTCGATCACGAGCTTGACGATGACGAAGGCGACGCCCCGCCGCTCGACGCTCGGCAGGCGCTCGCGCAGGAAGGTGACGCGGCCCGATTCGCACAGGGTCGCGTAGACCACGTTGTTGACGTGGCCCAGCGCGTCGCAATCGGAGAAGCGCAGCACGTCGCGGGCGTGCGCGACGCGCGGGTCGGCGCGCAGAGCGGCGATGTCGGGAGTGTCGGTCATGCGCGCGGCTCAGCCGAGGTTCAGCTCGCGGAAGAAGTCGTTGCCCTTGTCGTCGATGACGATGAAGGCGGGGAAGTTCTCCACCTCGATCTTCCAGATCGCCTCCATGCCGAGCTCGGGATATTCGAGCACCTCGACCTTCTTGATGCAGTCCTGCGCGAGCCGCGCCGCCGGGCCGCCGATGGAGCCGAGATAGAAGCCGCCGTGCTTCTGGCAGGCTTCCCGCACCTGCGAGGAGCGGTTGCCCTTGGCGAGCATCACCATGGAGCCGCCCGCCGCCTGGAACTGGTCGACGTAGCTGTCCATCCGCCCCGCCGTCGTCGGGCCGAAGGAGCCCGACGCGTAGCCCTCGGGCGTCTTCGCGGGGCCGGCATAGTAGACCGGGTGGTTCTTGAAATAGTCCGGCATCGGCTCGCCCCTCTCCAGCCGCTCGCGGATCTTGGCGTGGGCGAGGTCGCGGGCGACGATCATCGGGCCCGTGAGCGACAGGCGCGTGCGGATCGGGTGCTTCGTCAGCGTTCCGAGGATCTCCGGCATCGGACGGGTGAGGTCGATGTGCACGACGTCGCCGCCGAGAGACGCCTCGTCCACCTCCGGCATGTACTTGGCCGGGTTGGTCTCGAGCTCTTCCAGGAAGACGCCGTCCTTCGTGATCTTGCCCAGCGCCTGGCGGTCGGCCGAGCAGGACACGCCGAGCCCGATGGGCAGCGAGGCGCCGTGGCGCGGCAGGCGGATCACCCGTACGTCGTGGCAGAAATACTTCCCGCCGAATTGCGCGCCGACGCCGAGCGACTGCGTCATCGCGTGGATCTCGCGCTCCATCTCCAGATCGCGGAAGGCGTGGCCGGCCTCCGACCCCTGCGTGGGCAGCGCGTCGAGATAGCGGGTCGAGGCGAGCTTCACGGTCTTGAGCGTCTGCTCCGCGCTCGTCCCGCCGATGACGATGGCGAGGTGGTAGGGCGGGCAGGCGGCCGTGCCGAGCGTGAGGATCTTCTCCTTCAGGAAGGCCGTCATCCGGTCCTTGGTCAGGAGCGAGGGCGTACCCTGGTAGAGGAAGGTCTTGTTGGCCGAGCCGCCGCCCTTGGCGACGAAGAGGAACTTGTAGGCGTCCTCGCCCTCCGCGTAGATGTCGATCTGCGCGGGCAGGTTCGTCTTGGTGTTCCTCTCCTCGAACATCGAGACCGGCGCCAGCTGCGAGTAACGCAGGTTGCGCTTCTCGTAGGCGCCGAGCACGCCCTCGGCGATGGCGTCCTCGTCGCCGCCCTCGGTCCAGACGAGGCGGCCCTTCTTGCCCATGACGATGGCGGTGCCCGTGTCCTGGCACATGGGCAGCACGCCGCCCGCGGCGATGTTGGCGTTCTTGAGGAGGTCGTAGGCGACGAAGCGGTCGTTCGACGTGGCCTCCGGATCCTCGAGGATCGAGGCGAGCTGCTTCAGGTGGCCGGGACGGAGCAGGTGGTTGATGTCCATGAAGGCCTGCTCGGCGAGCCGGCGGATGGCGTCGGGCTCGACGACGAGGATCTCGCGCTCGCCCATGCGCTCCACGCGCACGCCCTCGTCCGTCAGCTTGCGATAGGGCGTCGTGTCGGGCCCGAGCGGGAAGAGGTCGTTCTTGCCCGCCGGTGCGCCGTGCGCGGTCGCATCGGTGGCGGAGGGGATGTCCCGGGAAGCGGTCTCGACGGCCATGGCTCTCGCGTTCGTTCTCGTCGCGGCCGGCGCGGCCGCCTGTCTCGACGCGTCTTAGAGCTTTCTCGGTCTCGTTCCAAGCCGGCGAAAGGGCTGAGGCGCGCCGATGCGCCCCGCTCATCCGCGCCAGCGCAGGAGCCGCCGCTCCAGCGCGCCGATGCCGGCGCTCACCAGGAGGCCGAGCACGGAGAGGATCACCACGCCCGCGAAGAGCCGCTCGAGATCGTAGAGCGCTCCCGCCTCCAGGATGTAGGCGCCGATGCCGTAGCGCGCGCCGAGCATCTCGGCGGCCACCAGGAGCACGATGCCGATGGCGAGCGAGACACGCAGCCCCGAGAGGATGCCGGCGAGCGCATCCGGCAGGACGACGCGGGTGACGATGCGCAGCCACGGCACGCCGAAGCTCTGCGCCATGCGGATGAGCCCGCGATCGACGCCGTCCACCGCGCCGAAGGTGGCGACGACGGTGGGCGTGAAGGTGCCGAAGGCGATGAGCGCCACCTTCGAGCCCTCGCCGATGCCGAACCAGATGACGAAGAGCGGCAGGAGCGCGATCTTCGGGATCGGGAACAGCGCCGAGACCAGCGGCACGAGCCCCGCGCGCGCCAGCGTGAACAGCCCGATGGCGAAGCCGACGAGGATGCCCGCGCCGCAGCCGACGAGCGAGCCCATGGCGAGGCGGTAGAGCGAGGGGCCGAGATTCTGCCACAAGAGCCCCGTCTCAACGAGCCGCCACAGCGTCTGCGCCACCGCCGAGGGCGGCGGCATGGTGAGCGAGGAGATCACGCCCGTGCGGGTGCCGACCTCGAAGAAAGCGATCAGCGCCACGAAGACGACGAGCCCCGCCCAGCGGTTTCGCCCCGGCGCGAAGCCGCCGCCGCGGAAGGGCACGGGGCGCGCATCCGCCTCGCGGGGCTGGCGGGCGGGCGAGAGATCAACCATCGACGAGCTCCCTGTCGGCGTCGATCGCCTCGTCGCGCAGGAGCGACCAGAGCCGCGCCTGCACCCGCTCGAGCTCCGGATCGTCCGGCCGGCGCTCGGAAAGCGGCGTGTCGATGGCGACGATCTCGCGGATGCGGCCGGGCCGGCGCGACATGACGGCGACGGCATGGCCGAGCCGCACGGCCTCGGCGAGATTGTGCGTGACGTAGACCGCGGTAAACGGCGCGCGGGTCCATAAGCCCACGAGATCCTCCATCAGGATCTCGCGGGTCTGGCTGTCGAGTGCCGAGAGCGGCTCGTCCATCAGGAGCACCGCCGGGCGCACGGCGAGCGCCCGGGCGATGGCGACGCGCTGGCGCATGCCGCCCGAGAGCTGGCGCGGCCAGGCCTCGGCGAAGTCGGCGAGCCCCGTGCGGGCGAGCACGTCGGCGACGATCTCCGCGCGCTCGGCCTCCGATAGGCGATGGTGGTCGAGGACGAAGCGCACGTTCCCCTCGACGCTCGCCCAGGGCAGGAGCGCGAAGTGCTGGAAGACGAAGGTCAGCTCGTTGAGGCAGCCCGACGGCGGGGCGCCGACGAGCTCGATCGCGCCCGAGGTCGGCCGCTCGAGCCCACCCATGAGCCGCAGCAGCGTCGACTTCCCGCAGCCGGAGGGGCCGACGAGGCAGAGGATCTTCCCCGCCGGCGCCACGAGATCGATGTCGGAGAGCACGGCGAGCCCGCCATAGGCGTGGCTCGCGTGCCGAACGCGGATGTCCAAGGTGCGGCGCTCGCTCAGAAGGTCGCGACGAAGGACGGGTCGATCAGCATCTCCTCCGTCACGTCGGCCGGCACCATGCCCTCGGCCTTGAACCAGTCGAGCTGGTCGCGCACCGAGGAGACGGACAGGCCGAGGTCGCGGTTGATGCGCATCGAGGTCGTCGTCATCGTCTCGAGGAAGCGCTCCGCCGGCACGTCGGGGGAGACGTACTGGCCGACGAGAGCGGCGAGCTCCGCCTGCTCCTCGGCGTTCGCCGTCTTGTCGACGAAGGCGGCGTTGTAGTCGTTCACGCCGCGCGAGAGCGCACGCAGGAAGGCTTCCGCACGGGCGCGATCGTCGTTGGCGATGGCGCTCGAGGTGAAGACCGTCGTCACCTGGTAGTCGGGCGCGTATTGCGACATGTCGGCGATCTTCTTCGCCTGGCCCTCGGCGAGGAGGCGGTTCGAGATCGAGGGCACGATGGCCCAGCTGTCGATCTGGCCCGACCCGAGCGCGGCGACGATGGTGCCCACCTTCTGGAGCGGGCGCATCTCCACCTGCGCGATATCGAAGCCCTCACCGCGCGCGACGCGCGAGAGCATGTAGTGGAAGGACGAGCCCGCCGTCGTGATGCCGAACGTGTGCCCGGGCAGCGCGGCCGCCGTCGTCAGGCCCGAATCGTAGGCCTGGTTCGAGGCGAGGACGACCTGGCCGGGGATGCCCGGCTCCTCGGCGAGCGCGCCGCCGATCACCTTCACCGCGCCGCGCTGGGCGAGGCTGACGAGCCCGCCCGAGATCGCCGTCACGCCGAAATCGGCGTCGCCGGACGCGATCGCCACCGCCATGGGCTGCGCCGCCTCGAAGAACACGAGCTCGACCTCGAAGCCTTCCTCCGCGAAGTACCCGCGCTCGTAGGCGATGTAGTTCGGCGCGTGGCTGGTGAGGCGCAGGACGCCCAGGTTGAGCGGGGTCGCGGCGCGGGCGCGGCGCGGCAGGAAGGGCAGCGTCGAGGCGGCGCCGATCCCGGCGAGGACCGAGCGGCGGGTGGTGGCGAGCGTGGTCACGGACGTTTCCTCGTCTTGTCTTTCGGGCGCGGGAGCTTAGCCCTGATGACGCTGGGTTCACACCCCCGTTTTTCGCGTGGGTTACGCGAGGATCGTCTGCGCGCGACGGAACCGCGGCCGGAGCTCGGCCGTTTCTCGTCGGCGATGTACCGGCAGAGAACGCACGCGCCGAAAGCGCGCCGCCGGCCGATCGCGGACACGGGAGGACGCAATGCACAATCGAGCGATCACGAGAACGGCGACCGCCGTCGGCGCCCTCGTCGCAGGCAGCCTCGTAGCCGGTGCCCCGGCTCTCGCGCAGCAGGCGGGCATGAACACGACGAGCCTCGCCCACGAGGTCGTCCTGTCCGACCTGAACATCCCTTGGGACATGGCCTTCCTCGACGACGGGACCATGTTCTTCACCGAGTTCTGCGAAGGCCTCTCCGTGAGGCTCCCCTCCGGCGAGGTGAACGCGCTCCTCGGTATGGGCGACACGGAGGGCTACCCCCAGAACGCCGACGACCTGTTCTGCGAAGGGCAGGCCGGCATGAACGGCGTCGCCGTCGATCCGAGCTTCGCCGAGAACCGGCGCATCTACGTCTATGCGGCGTCGAACATGTCGGACCCGCAGACGAACCGCGTGCTGCGCCTGACCGTGAACGAGGACTTCACCGGCGTCTCGGACCGCACCGACATCGTCGACGACATCCCCTTCAAGGTGGCGGCGACGGATCATCCGTTCGGCAGCCCGGGCGCGCACAACGGGGGGCGCATCCGCTTCAATCCCGGTGACGGCTACCTCTACGTCACGACGGGCGACAACCACAACAGCGCCATTCCCCAGAGCCCGACCATGATGGGCTCGAAGGTGCTGCGCATCGACACCGACGGCAACGCCGCCCCCGACAACGCCCCGCCCGAGGGCTTCGACCCACGCACCTACACCTACGGGCACCGCAACGTGCAGGGCATCGCCTTCCACCCGGAGACGAACGCCGCGCTCATCGTCGAGCACGGCCCGTGGCATTCCGACGAGATCACGGTCCTCGCGAACGGCGGCAACGGCGGCTGGGACCCGCGCCCGAACATGGCCGGGCGCGGCGATTGCCCGGACGATTATTGCGGCTACATGCCCAACCAGATGGAGGGGATGAACCGGTTCGAGCGCGCGGCCTTCATGCCGATGACCGACTTCGAGACCTATCCCGACGCCATGCCGCCGATCTGGGAGAACAACGGCTGGTCCCAGGGCTCGGCGTCCGCCGCCTTCCTGGAAGGCGAGGCCTGGGGCGAGTGGGAGAACGCGCTCGTCGTCGGCATCATGGGCATCGGCTTCGGCGGCACGCCCATCGGCCAGCGCATCGACGTGGTCCAGCTCGACGAGAGCGGCACGGCGGTGGAGGACGTCACCGAGATGACGCTGCCCATGCCGCAGGGGCGCTTCCGCTCCCTCGTCATGGGTCCCGACGGCAGCCTCTACGCCGCCGTGGACGAGGGCATGATCCACAAGCTCACGCCGGGCATGTGATCCGCCCGCGCGCAGGACGCGCGACGGCCCCGCGGCCGGGAGGCTGCGGGGCCGTTTTCGTATTTCGATGCGGCGGTTTCTCAATGCGTCAGGCGCAGCCGGGAGATCTGCCCGCCGATGTGCTTCATCGCTTCCCCGAGCTCGGCCGCGTTGGCGGCGTCGTAGAAGGCACCGCCGTTCATCGACGAGCATTCCTCGAGGAGCTCCTTCACGTCGACGTCCGTCACCTCGAAGGCGATGGTGTAGAGCGTGATGTCGGAGGCCTCGTCCGCCGCCATGTTGCGGCAGGTCGCCCGCAGGACGTCGTCGGCATCCTCGCTGTCTTGGCCGCCATGCTCGGGATAGGTCGCCGAGCGCGTGTTCCGGCCGTCGGTGACGAGCACCATGTAGCGCTCCACCACCGCACCCGGGCGGCTCTCGCGCGCGGCGATCGGCGCATGCGGCGTCAGCGTCCGCCAGCCCCACATCAGGCCCGCCGGGATGTAGGTCTCGCCGTCCGTGCGCAGGCTGCGGATGTGCGCCTTGGCGCTCGCGAGGTTCGTCGTCGGCTCGAGGATGGGCGAGCCGCAGGAAACGTTCATGAGGCCGGGCACGCGGATCGAGTAATTGCCGTCCTGCGTGTCGTTCGGCGCGTTGCGCGAGCCGACGCAGCCGTTCCAGCGCACCCATCCGCCACCGCGCGTGCGGCACTGCTCGACCATGCCATCGCCGTGGATCGGCGTGCACTGCTCGACCCAACGGGCCGGCCGCGCCTCGCTTCCGCACTGGTAGGCGCGCCCGTCGTCGTAGCAGGTCCGCGGGCGTGCGGGCCGCGCGGGCTGGAGCACGCGTTGGCATTGCCGGCCGACGACCTCGCGCACCATCTCGCAGGTGCGCGTGCTCGGCCGCTCGTAGTCCGACGGCACGTCGAGCCAGGGCTGCATGCGGTTGCCGAGGCCGACGTTGACGTATTGCCCGAACGGGACGACCGAGACGCGGACCTGGTCCGTCGCGCCGCGGCGCGCGGTGATGTCGTCGATGAGCTGCGTCGTCGTCTCCTTGAGGACGTCGAGGCGCGCGCCCTCCATCGAGCCGGTCGTGTCGAGCACGAAGGCGATGTCGAAGACTTCCTCGCGCCCGCTCGTCGCGCGTGATTCCACGGAGACGTCCATGTCGCGCACGCCGACGACGCCGAGGAAGCTCGTCGGCGTATCGGCCGCGAGCGTGACGCGCACGGCCACCTCGCGCCCGTTCTCCATCACCGGCGTGATCTCGGGGCGGTAGGCGACGCCGGGATAGGCGCGCAGCTGGCTCTCGACGACGAGCAGCGCCTCCTCCTTGCGGACGTCGAAATCCTCGGTGCCGGCCGCCGCGACGAGGGCGGCGGAATCCGCCACCTTCTGCAGCTCCGCCCGAAGGCTCGTCGCCCGCGAATAGTCCACGGTCGCGCCGGCGGCGCCGATCAACGGGATGAGCGCGAGCGCGAACGCGATCGCCACGCCGCCGCGACGGTCCCGAACGAATGTCTTCACTGAATGACGCATGGCTCACCCCTATGGGAGGTCTTCGGAAGACCATTGGGGGCGGTTCGTTTCGGATTTATTGATTCGAAATGACAGAGAGCATCTCGTCAAATTGATAGTAAACGTATGTTTAGAACAATTGCCGACAAATCGCGCCAAGAGGATAGTGCTGCTTCCTCTGCGACTTTGCGCGTCGGATTCGTAGCAGCATGTTGAGGTGAAACGAGATCGGCTCTTGGCGCACGAGGTGGCGACATCAGGAGCGCCGCGCAGCGCAGGCCAGCGGGCCGCCGTTGGCGCCTCGGCGGACAGCATACCAGCCGTTCCAAACAGCGAGGAGGGCCTCGTTCGGCTCGCACTCCTCGATCAAACTAGGAACACACCGGGTCCAACTTTCGCCGATAGGACCGACCCGGCGGGACCTTTCGGGAGAAAAGCGCAATGATCTCAAGGGTGTTTTTCAGTAATGGTGCCCAGGGACGGAATCGAACCGCCGACACTGCGATTTTCAGTCGCATGCTCTACCAACTGAGCTACCTGGGCGCTCCGGACGGCGGGCCGTCCGTGTTGGTGGAGGGGGTATAGCCAGGAGCGCGGGGCCGCGCAACCGCTTTTTGGGGCGTCCCGCGCAATTCGCGAGCCGGCTCCCGAGAGCCGGCGCCCTCGGCCCGGCTCCCCTCGCTCCATCACTCCGCGTGGTCACTCCGCGTGGACCTGCGCGGTGATGCCCAGGCGGGCGAGCTCGCGCAGCGCTTCGCGGCGGGCGGCTTCCTTGTCGCCGCCGTCGGCGGGGGTGATGGCGATCTCGAGCGTGCCGGTCTGGCGCGCCTCCGCCGCGTTGGAGCGGAAGGAGGCGATCCGCCCCTCGCGCACCATGCCGTTCATCACCCGGTTCACGTCTCCCCAGGATCTCACCGCGCGTTCCTCCGTGTTCGAGCGAGACGCCCCCCGCGGCAGGACAACGCACGGCGACGGATCGCGTTTCAGCGCCTCTTCCTCTCAGCCGGGGATGCCGATGCTCGCCCAGGCGGCGATCATGCCCACGAAGAGCGCGAGCGAGACCACCTCCATGGCGGTCTCCGCGGTGGCGCGCAGCGGCACGCGAGCACGGCGGGTGAGGATCACGAGACGGGACATGGTGCGGCCTCCCTCTGGCGTTGGCGCCGCGCCCCTCGTCGGGGCTCTTTCTCGGCGCTTCGAGATCGTTCCACTCTGTTCCATCTTCGTTCGGAACAAAAGTTCTCTTTTCGTACGCCTTACCGTCAAGGTTAACGGACACGGAAGCACGACTTGTTCCGTCAGGCAGAAATCACCAGGTTCGATGTGTAGATAATGTGATCACACGGCGCGGCGCGTCGGCGCCCTCAGGCCCCGTCGAGGGCGAGCTCCACGACGCGGCCGTCGCGGATGGAGACGCAGCGGTCCATGCGCCGTGCGAGGTCGTAATTGTGCGTCGCGATCACCGCGGCGAGGCCCGACGCGCGCACCAGCGAGACCAGCGTCTGGAAGACGTGGGAGGAGGTGTGCGGATCGAGGTTGCCGGTCGGCTCGTCCGCCAGCAGCACCCGCGGGGCGTTGGCGACCGCACGGGCGATGGCGACGCGCTGCTGCTCGCCCCCGGAGAGCTCCGCCGGGCGATGCGTCAGCCGGTCTGCGAGACCCAGGAAGGCGAGGAGCTCGCTCGCCCGCGCCCGCGCCTCCGCCTTCGGCAGGCCGCGGATGATCTGCGGCATGACGACGTTCTCCAGCGCCGAGAATTCCGGCAGGAGATGGTGGAACTGGTAGACGAAGCCGATCTCCTCGCGCCGCAGCCGCGTGCGGCCCGTGTCGTCCATGTGCGCGGTGGGCGCGCCGCCGACATAGACCTCGCCCGCATCCGGGCGCTCGAGCAGGCCCGCCACGTGGAGCAGCGTCGACTTGCCCGTGCCGGACGGCGCGACGAGGGCGACGATCTCGCCGGGCCAGACCGCGAAGTCGACGCCGGTGAGGATCTCGAGGCGCCCCTCGCGCTGGGGGTACCAGCGCTCCACCTGCGAGAGGAAGAGCGCCGGCGCATCGGTCCCCGCGCCCGCGGCGTCGCCCGTCGTCGTGCCCTCTCCCGCGGCGTCCATGCTGTCGTCCATCGTGCTTCCAGAGCGGCTCATCCGTAGCGCAGCGCCTCGACGGGGTCGAGGCGCGCCGCCCGCCAGGACGGGTAGAGGGTCGCGAGCAGGGACAGGCCCATGGCCATGCCCAGCACGGCGCCGACCTCGGCCCAATCGATCTCGGCTGGGATCTCGGAGAGGAAGCGCACGGTGGGGTCCCAGAGCGTCTGGTTGGTGATCGTCGCGACGATGTTCTGGATCGCCTGGATGTTGAGCGTGAACACGACGCCGAGCGCGAGGCCCGCGATCGTCCCCACGATGCCGATCGAGGCGCCGGTGATGAGGAAGACGCGCATCACAGAGCCGCGCGTCGCGCCCATCGTGCGCAGGATCGCGATGTCGGCGGACTTGTCCTTCACGAGCATGATCAGCCCCGACACGATGTTGAGCGCTGCCACCAGCACGATCAGCGTGAGGATGATGAACATGACGTTGCGCTCCACCTGGAGCGCGGAGAAGAAGCTCGAATTGCGCTGCGTCCAGTCGGTGAGGAACATCGGGCGCTGGACCACGTCCTCGATGGCGGTGCGGGCCTCGAGCACGTCCTCGGGGTCGTCGAGGAAGACCTCCACGACGGAGACGTCGCCCGCGCGGTTGAAATAGGCCTGCGCCTCCTCGAGCGGCATGTAGACGAAGGCGGCATCGAACTCCGTCATGCCGACCTCGTAGATCGCGAGGATCGGATAGGCCTTGATGCGCGGCGCGGTGCCGAAGGGCGTGGCCGCGCCGCGCGGGGAGATGAGGGTCAGCGTGTCGCCGGGAAACAGCCCCAGCGAGCTCGCCAGCCGCGCGCCGATGGCGACGCCCTCCTCCTCCCCGAACGTGTCGAGCGACCCCTGGTTGACGTTTCGCGAAATCTGGTCGAGCCGGCGCAGGTCGTCGGGACGCACGCCGCGCACGAGCACGCCGCCGCCCTGCACGGTGGAGGAGGCGAAGGCCTGGCCCTCCACCGTCGGCACGGCGCGGATCACGCCGGGCAGGCCCTCCACCGCGTTCGCGACGTCGACGTAGTCGGTGAGCGGCATGTCGATGGGCGCGATGAAGACGTGGCCGTTCATGCCCACGATCTTCGAGAGCAGCTCGTTGCGAAAGCCGTTCATCACCGAGAGCACGATGATCAGCGTGGCGACGCCGAGCATGATGCCGATGAAGGAGAAGCCGGCGATGACCGAGACGAAGCCTTCCCGCCGCCGGGTGCGCAGGTAGCGCCCGGCGAGCATCCATTCGAAGCCCGAGAAGGGGCGCGTGCCGCCCGCGTCCGCCATCGCCCGCTCCGTTCTCAACGTCCCGTCAGCCGCGGGATCACGTCCGCGATCGCGAGGAGCTCGCGCTCGCCGGTGCGCCGGCGCTTGAGCTCGACCTTGCCCTCCGCGAGGCTTTTCGGCCCCACGATCACCTGCCACGGCAGGCCGATGAGGTCGGCGGCCGCGAACTTCGCGCCCGGGCGATCGTCCGTGTCGTCGTAGAGCACGGTGAGCCCCGCCGCCTGGAGATCGCGGTAGAGGCCCTCGCAAGCCGCATCGACCGCGGAATCGCCCGCCTTGAGGCTGAGCAGCGCCACGTCGAAGGGCGCGATCTCGTCGGGCCAGACGATCCCCGCCTCGTCGTGGCCCGCCTCGATGGCGGCGGCGGCGACACGGGAGGGACCGACGCCGTAGGAGCCCATGTGGACCGGATGCTCGCGCCCGTCGGGTCCGGTGACGACGGCGCGCATCGGCTCGGAATACTTCGTGCCGAAATAGAAGATGTGCCCGACCTCGATGCCGCGCGCGGCGACCTGCTTGTCGGCGGGGACCTGCGCCCAT
Source organism: Salinarimonas ramus (assembly GCF_014645695.1). Lineage (GTDB taxonomy): Bacteria > Pseudomonadota > Alphaproteobacteria > Rhizobiales > Beijerinckiaceae > Salinarimonas > Salinarimonas ramus. The sequence continues at coordinate 290,997 of NZ_BMMF01000003.1, forward strand.
GCCGCCTCGTCGTGCTTCTCGTCGGTGGAGGCGTAGAGCGAGGTCCAGCGGTCGACGATGGTCTGCAGCCCGGCGACGTCCTCGAAATTCGTGTCCGCCGGCGGCGTGTCGAAGTCGAGATAGTCCGCGTGGCAGAACACCTCGCTCTCGCCGGTCTCGGCGAGGATGATGAACTCGTGGGAGAGGTTGCCGCCGATCGGCCCGGTATCGGCCTGCATCGGGATCGACTTCAGGCCGAGCCGCGCGAAGGTACGCAGGTAGGCCACGAACATGCGATTGTAGGCATGGCGCGCCGAGGCCTCGTCGAGGTCGAAGGAATAGGCGTCCTTCATCAGAAACTCGCGCGAGCGCATCGTGCCGAAGCGCGGGCGGATCTCGTCGCGGAACTTCCACTGGATATGGTAGAGGTTGAGCGGCAGGTCCTTGTAGGAGCGCACGTACGAGCGGAAGATGTCGGTGACCATCTCCTCGTTCGTCGGCCCGAAGAGCATGTCCCGGTCGTGCCGATCCTTGATGCGCAGCATCTCCGCGCCGTAGGCGTCGTAGCGCCCGCTCTCGCGCCAGAGGTCGGCGGACTGGATCGTCGGCATCAGGATCTCGACGGCGCCCGCGCGGTCCTGCTCCTCGCGCACGACGGCGCTGATCCGGTCGAGCACGCGCTTGCCGATCGGCAGCCAGGAGAAGATCCCGGCGGATTGCTGGCGGATCAGGCCGGCGCGCAGCATCAGGCGGTGGGAGACGATCTCCGCCTCGCGGGGCGTCTCCTTGAGGGTGGGCAGGAAGTAACGGGAAAGACGCATGTCGTCCTCGGGCGTGGGCGCTTCGCGCGCTCGCGGCCGGCTCCACCGACGCGAACGCGCGTGTCGCACACAATACGGATGAGACGCCGATGACAAGGGTTTCCGGCGCTTTTCGGGCGCCCTTGCACGGGAGATGGCGCTTCCGTGACCGGTGGCGCGGGAATACCCATCTGCGAAAAGTCCGAGCAGGGAGTGCACAAGGACGTGACAAAGCGATAACGACGCGCTACAACGCGTCCACCAAGACACGCGTTCTCGACGTGTTCGAGGGGTGCGGCCCTAAGTCTGGGAGGAAACGAGGCACAAGCCCGCGGGCGACACAGCTCATCGGGCGGCGGTTCGCCAGAGACCGGCCAAAATCTCGAAAACGAGAGATCCTACACGAGCAAGGCGAGAGCCTTGCTTTTTTCTTTTGTGGCCCAGCCTGCGCAGCCGCCCTCCTCGCGGGCCTGCAGGTTGCCGCAGGAAAGAACGACCCTGTCCGCGCGGATGGCGAGCGCCGTGTCGGTGCTCACGACGACGCGGCCCTCGGGGGTCGGCTCCAGATCGGTCGCCTCCGCCGTCACGGGCACGAGGGTGCCGCCGATGCGCATGAGCTCGCCGGCGAGCTCGCCCATCATGCATTCGAGGTAGAGCCCGAAGAGCGGGCGCGGCACGAACGTGTCCGCCTCGACGACGAGCCCGGGGAATTCGTGACGCCAGGCGGCCTCGTTCGCCTGCAGCCAGGCGAAGAAGTGGCCCGGCCGCTGCGGGAAGGGCGTGATGAAGCCCGCGCGCGTGTTGAGGAGGTTCGACGCGAGGTCGTCCTCGTAGGCGAGCCCGCGCCCGCGCAGGCGGCGGGTCTCGATCAAGTAGACGACGAGGCGCGGACAGCGGGGCTCGGCTCTGGCCTCGTCGACGAGGGCCTGGAGCAAGGACACGGCCGTCGCCCCGGCGCCGATGATGGCGATCACGCATTCTTTCATCATACCCTCCTTGGTTGACGAGGGATTGAAACCCGAGGCGGTACGTAAAACAACTGATGATGATCTTATTCCGTTCATAAGCGGTAGGCATTTCGCTACGGAATCAGACCTCTATCCGGAAAAGCGCGAAGCGGCCGGCGATGCCGACCGCTTCTGCCTAACTATACGTTGCTTGAAATCTGCCGGATCAGTGGAAGAGATCCGCATCCATCGGTTTCAGCTCTTCGCCGATGACGATGCCGGCCTCGATCTGCTCGACCACGTCGCGGCCGACGTCGATCCCCGGTGCCACCTCGGTGAGCCGCAGGCAACCCTGCACGAGCTCGAACACCGCGCGCTCCGTGACGAAGGTCACGCGGCGCCCGTCCGCCTCGGCGAGCGGGCCGTTGAAGCTGATGGTCGAGAGCCGCCGCAGGAGCTTGCGCGTCCGCCCCTCCGCACGCACCCGCAACCGGCCGCCGCCGGCCTCGACGTCGAGCCCCTCGGCGGTGAGGGATCCGCAGAAGACGACGCGCTTGGCGGCGCCCGAGATGTTGGCGAAGCCGCCGATGCCGGGCATGCGGCCTTGGAAGCGGCTGACGTTGACGTTGCCGCGGCTGTCGGCTTCGGCGAAGCCGAGGAAGGCCACGTCGATGCCGCCGCCGTCGTAGAGATCGAAGAGCGCGGCCTGGTCGATCTTCGCCTGCGGGTTCGCCGCCGCGCCGAAGGAGAGCCCCGAGGCCGGCACCCCGCCGAACTGGCCGGATTCCACCGTCAGCGTGAAGTCGCGCAGGCCCGCCTGCTCGGCCGCGCGGCCGATCTCGGCCGGGATGCCGATCCCGAGATTGACGATGGCGCCGGGATGGTGCGCGAGCTCGCGCGCGGCGCGCCGGGAGACGATGCGCCGCACGAGGGGCGAGAGCGGCGGCTCGCCGTCGGGCGCAGCCGTATCCGCACCGACATAGGCCGGGTTGAAGGCTTCCGCCCAGGTCTGCATGTGGTCCTCGGGCTCGGCCACGACCACGTAGTCGACGAGGCAGCCGGGGACGGAGACCGCGTGCGGGTCGAGCCGGGCTCGCGTCAGCTCCGCCACCTGCGCGATGACGATCCCGCCCGCATTGTGCGCCGCCTGGGCCTGGGAGAGGGCGTCCTGGAAGGAGACCTCGCGGTCCATGGAGATGTTGCCGTTGGCGTCGGCGCGGGTGCCGCGGATGATCGCGACGTCCGCCTTCAGCGCGGGATAGAGCAGATAGGGCCGCCCCTGCATGCGGGTCTTCTGCACGAGGCCCGGCTCGGCGCGAGCGTTCATGCGCCCGCCTTCCTGGTCCGGATCGACGAAGGTCTCGAGCCCGACCCGCGAGGCGATGCCCGGAAGGCGCGCCGCCATGGCGCGGAAGAGATGGCTCACCACGCCCTGCGGCCAATTGTGCGCCTCGATGGCCTCGGCCTCGGCCGGGCGGCCGAGCTTCGGAGCGAAGCCCCAGAAGCCGCCGATGGCGCGCGCGACGAGGCCCTCCTGGGCGAGGTGGTTGAGGCCCCGCTCGCCCCGGTCCCCCGGCCCCGCCGCGAAGAGCAGGGTGAGGTTCCGGGGCCGGCCCTCGGCGCGGAAGCGCGCGCCCAGCGCCTTGAGGACGGCTTCCGGGTTGCCGCAGCACCCGAAGCCCCCGGGGATGACCGTCGCCCCGTCGGGGACGAGGCCGGCTGCTTGCGTCGCGGTCACGATGCGCATGGTCTCGCCCCCTCTTCTCGCTCGATGCTTCAGTGCGCCGCGACGAGCGCGTTGGTGTCGACGGCGGGCAGCGTGCGCGCCGCGGCCTCCTTCTCGGCCGCATGCTTCTCCGCGGCGTGCTTGGCGAGCAGCACCGGCTGCTCCCAGATCACGAGGAAGGTGCAGCCCTTCTCCGAGCCGAGCGCGTGGCTGGAGCCGGGCGGGCAGATCTCGAGGGTACCCGCCGGGTGGCGTCCGGCATCGTTGATGAGCTCGCCCTCGATGACGAAGATCAGCTCGTAGCCGGGATGGATGTGACGCTGGACCTTCGCGCCGGGACGGTAGCGGACGATGGCCGCCGCGGGGCCGACGGGGCCCGTGTCCGTCGTGTCGTAGAGGCGGTGGATCTCGACGCCTTCGCGGCCGGGCTGGTCGTAGGTCTCGAAGACGAGGTGGTCGAGGCCGCCGGAGAGGACGTCGGAGATGATCTGGGGACCGCGCATGGGAATGCTCCTTCTGGATGTCGCGGGACGCGCTGCGGCGCCCTGCGGGGGTCTCATCGATGGGCTGGATGGAATCATCGGGTTCGGGGTGGAGGAGCCCCGGGATCGGGGCGCCTCCTTACGCTCGACACGTGGTGGGCAGCGTGAGGCGGGGTCCGCCTCAGGCGACCGGGCGGGGCGCCACGGCGGGCGTCATGTCGGGCTCGGGCGTGGGCATGGCGACCTTCGGCGCGGCAGCCTTCGGCATCGGCCGGTTGGCGAGCCACACGCCGAGCGAGGCGAGGCCGAAGCCGACCATAGCGAGCGGGGTGGGGATCTCGCCGAGCATGGCGGAGGCCATGATCTGGGTGACCGGCGGGATCAGGAAGAAGAGGCTCGCGACCTTGGTCGCCTCGCCGCAGCGGATCATGAGGTAGAGCAGCATGAGCGCGCCGATGGAATTCATCACGGCGAGCCACACGACGGAGGCGATGAAGGTCGGCGTCCAGTCGATGACCATGCTCTCGGTGAACCAGGCGGCGCCGAGCATGACGACCGCGCCGATCGTCATCTGCACGAAGCCGGTGGTGCGCAGGTCGAACCCGCCGCAGAACTTCTTCTGGTAGAGCGTGCCGGCGGTGATGCCGAACAGTGCGGCCAGCGTATAGGCGTAGCCGCCCAGCGCGGCCATGCCGACGCCGACCTTCTCGTAGAGCACGAAGACGACGCCGAGGAGGCCGAGCGCGAGCCCGATCCACTGCCGCCAGCCCACGCGCTCGCCCAGCAGCGGGCCGGCGAGGAGACCGACGACGACGGGCATGAGCCCGACGATGAGGGCAGATTGCCCGGCGGGCACGCCGGCCTTCATGCCGGCGTAGAGGCCGCCGAACTGCAGGGCCTGCATGAAGAAGCCCACAACGGCCATGTGCCCGAGCTGGCTGAGGTTCGACGGCATCGGCGTGCGGGTCGCCAAGGCGAAGCCGAGCATGATGAGGCCCGCCAGCGCGAAGCGCAGGAAGGTCATGGTGAAGGGCTCGGCATAGAGGATGCCGATGGCGCCGCCGATGTAGCCGGAGCTCCAAAGGACGATGAAGATCATCGGCAAGGAGGAGGCCTGCATCGAGGCCATGCTTGGTGTCGCGTGCGATTTCACGGCTCGTCTCCCGTTTTTCGATGGGTGGAGCCTGCGCCCGAGCCGAGGAATTCGAAAACGAGTTCTCCCTATTCGTGACATGCCTCGCGCTTATCGTTTTCCCGTCGAGCCGACTACGCGCTTTCCCCTATTGTTGACGCGGTGCCTGCGACCATGTGTCATGCGTGACGGAAAAACCTTCCGTTGAATCGGTCCGGAGGCGGCCGCCATGCGTCGGGTCAACATCGACACCCAGCTCCTGCGCAGCTTCGTCGCGGTGGTCGAGACGGGCGGCTTCGCCCGCGCCGCCGACACGCTCGCGATCACGCAGCCTGCGATGAGCCAGCAGATGAAGCGGCTGGAGGAGACGCTTGGGCGCCCGCTCTTCCGGCGCGAGGGGCGCAGCCTCGTCCTCACCGCGCAGGGCGAGCTGCTGCTCGGCTACGCCCGACGCATGCTCGAGCTCAACGACGACCTCTATCGCCGCTTCGTCGAGGAGGAGCCGCGCGAGATCGTCAATCTCGGCATGCCCGAGCATTTCTCGGAGGCGCTGCTGCCCCTCGTCATCGCGGCGGTGCACGAGCGCTATCCGAACGTCCAGCTCGTGGTGAAGGTCGGCCGCAGCCAGTCCCTGGCCGAGCAGGTCGACGACGGGCGCCTCCATCTCGCGCTCCTCGTGGGCGAGCCCCTGGAGGGTCCGGGAACGACGCGCCTGCAGGTGGCGCCGCTCGCCTGGTTCGGCGCGGAGGCCAGCGAGACCGACAACCGACGCACAGCCGTCGACGAGAACCTGCCGCTCGTGCTCTTCCGCGCACCCTGCGGCATCCGCCAGCTCGCGGTCGCGGCGCTGGAGCGCGACGCGGTGCCGTGGCGTTGCGTGCACGAGAGCGAGGATCTCTCGGCGTTGCGCGCGGCCGTGCGCGTCAATCTCGGGCTGACCGTGCTGCCGAATTTCCAGGCCTATGCGGGTATTCGCCCGCTGACGGACGTCGCCGGCCTGCCGCCGCTTCCCGACATCGCGGTGTCGCTACGCCGGCGCCCGAGCTGGCGCCCGCGCTCGGCCCAGGGCCTCGACGCGCTCGTCGTCGAGCTGTGGGACGCCTTCCGCTCGAGCCCGGCGGCACCGATCCCGCAGCCGCCGGCGATCGCCGCACCGGTGACCATCGCGGCGCCGGCGGCGATCGGCCTCGCCCATTGAGGCGGCTCACGCGCCTCGGCTTCACGCGTGCAGCGCGAGCCCCACGAGATCGCGCGCCCGCATCCCCACGCGCCCGCCGAGCGCCGCCGCGCGGGCGTTGAGTGCGGAGACGATCCCGTCCTCCAGCGTCGAGCGAGCATCGCCGATCCGCGCGCTCGACGCCGCGACGGTCGCGGCGGCTATGCCGCGGGTCTCGAGCGCCGGCAACCGCGTCGTGCCGATGCCGCCGCCGGCGTCGTTGAAGAGGGCGAGCGCCGCATCCGCCTTGAGCGCGTTCCTCGGATCGCCCCCGAACAGAGCCCCGTGCGAGCCCGTCACGACCACCGCGCCGCGATCCGCGTCCGCCTTCACGAGCGCGGCGCTGTCGACGAGGACGAGCGGGCGGCGCGCGCCGGGCGGCGTCTCGACCCGGCGCGTCTCGTCGAGGGGCGCGAAGGGCGCCTCCGGCATCGCGGCCGCCTCCAGGAGGGCGGCGGCCTCGGCGCAGGCCTGCCCGGGCCGTACGCCGAGAGCGGCGGCGCGCGCATTCGCGTGCGAGACGATCCCCCGGGCGACCATGTCGGCGGCGTCGCCGATGTCGGCGGAGGCGGCCGCCACCGTCGCCGCCGCCATGCCGGCGGCGTCGAGCCAGGCGAGCCCGCCGATGCCGGCATCGTCCTTGCCGACTCCGGCATCGTTGAGAATCACGGCCCGCACGCCGTCGCGCCGCGCGACGTAGGCCGCGTAGACGCCCCCGTGCGAGCCCGTGACGACGACCGCGCCAGCGGCACCCTCCGGCAGCCGGGTGATCGTGTCGGCCAGGAGCGGCCCCGGGGGGCGGATCTCAGGCGACACGGTCGCCCTTCTTCACCTGCACCGCGCGGCTGTCGGCGGCCGGCAGCATCTTTGCCGGATCGCGGGTGACGACGAGGTCGATGACGAAGGGTCCGTCCTTGTTCGCCAGCGCCTCCTTCAGCGCGGGCGCGAGCGCGTCCGGCGTCTCGACGCGCACGCCCCTGCAGCCCATGGCCTCGGCGACGCGGGCGTAGTTCGTCTCCGCGAGGTCGGAGGACTGGTAGGCGCCCTCGCCGTACATCAGGTGCTGGAGCGCCTTGACGTAGCCGGAAGCGGCGTTGTTGACGACGATGATCGTCACCGCGAGCCCCATGCGCCGCGCCGTCTCGAGCTCGCCCAGCACCATGTTGAAGCCGCCGTCGCCGGTGATCGCCATCACCGGTCGCTCGGGCGCGGCGAGCTTCGCGCCCATGGCGCCGGGGAGCCCGTAGCCGATGGAGGCGAAGCCGCGATCGGGCAGGAAGCCACGCCCCGCTTGCCTCTGGTCGAACAGCAGCCCACCCCAATGCGCCGCGAAGCCGCCGTCGGCGACGAGGATCGCGTCGCCCGGCAGCAGCCGGTTGAGCTCGCCGATCAGGCGGCCCATCGAGACCGGCACCTCCTCGCTCTCGAGCCGCTCGCGGGCGCTCTCGCGCCAGGCGGCCATGCGGGTGACGACCTCGTCGCTCCAGGCGGAGCGCGCGGCCGGCGGCGACTTGCCGGCGAGCGCGTCGTTGAGCGCGTTGAGACCGGCCTTGGCGTCGCCCCACAACGCCACGGCGGCGGGATAGGTGCGGTCGATCTCCTCGGCGACGATGTCGAGATGGATCAGCGTCTTGCCCGGCGGCGGCACGGTGTAGCGCTTGGTGGCGATCTCGCCGAGCTTGCAGCCCACCGCGAGGAGCACGTCCGCCTCCGCGATCATGCCGTTGGCGATGCGGTCGTAGCGGCCGAACAGGCCCGCCGAGAGCGGCGAGGAGCACGCGACGGCGCCCTTGCCGGACATCGTGTGCGCGACGGGGATCTGGAAGCGCTCGGCGAAGGTCTGGAGCGCCTGCGCGGCCCGCGAGATGTGCACGCCGCCTCCCGCCAGGATCAGCGGGCGCTCGGCCCCGGCGAGCAGCGCGGCGGCCTCGGCCAGCGCGTGCGCGTCCGGGCGCGCGCGCAGCGCCGGCGCCATCTGGTAGCGGGCGTTCGCGGTCAGGCTCTCGGGATCGAGCGCGATCGTGTCGTGGCACACGTCCTCGGGCACGATCAGCGCCACCGGTCCCGGCCGGCCCGTGGTCGCGACCGCGAAGGCGCGGCGCACGAGCTCGGGCAGGCGCGCCGTCACCTCGACGCGGATGACCTCCTTCACCGCCGGGCGCAGGATCTCGGCCTGATGCGCCTCCTGCGTCATGTTCTTCCAGGAATGGGCGCGGTGCGTGTCGCCCACGATGGCGACGATGGGCGAGCCGGCGTTGAGCGCCTCGACCAGCCCCGTGACGAGGTTCGTCGCGCCCGGCCCCAGCGTCGCGTCGACGAGGCCGACGCGCCCCGACACCTTGGCGTAGGCGTCCGCCGCGAAGGCGCCGCAGCGCTCGTCGTTGATGAGCGAATGCGACAGCCCGAGCCGCCGGCAGGCGTCGTAGAAGGGCAGGAGCTGGAAGCCCCCCATCCCGAAGATCGGCCCCGCCCCGTGCGCCTGCAGCATCCGCGCGAGCACCTCGCCGCCGGTCATCTCGTTGGTCATCTCGGCCTTTCCTTCTCTCAACCGTTCTCCCCTCTCCCGGATGGGAGAGGGGCCGTGGGTGAGGGTGTCCGGCATCGAGTCGAAGCTCCGAAGCGGACTGCAGCGGGCGAGGTCGAGCCTCTCCCGCAGACGGCATTCCCTCACCCCCGACCCCTCTCCCTCACGGGAAAGGGGAGCTCACGTCACCCGATACCCGAGCACGCGCGGCAGCCACAGCGCGATCTCGGGGAAGGCGATCACCAGCACGAGCGCGACCACCATGGCGCCGACGAGCCAGAACACCCAGCGGAAGGTCGTCTCCATGGGCACGTTGGCGACCTTGGCCGTCACCATGAGGTTCACCGCGACGGGGGGCGTCACCTGGCCGATGGCGATGTTGATCGCCATGACGACGCCGAACCAGACCTGGGACCAGCCGAAGGTCTGCATCACCGGCACGAGCAGCGGCAGGGTGATGAGGAAGATCGACACGCCGTCGAGCACCATGCCGGCCAAGAGCAGGAGCGCCATGACCACGGCGAGCGTCACCCATTCGGAGGCCGAGAGCGCGATGATCAGGTCCGCCGCCGCGCGGAAGGCGCCCATGGTCGAGCCGGCCCAGGCGAAGAGGCCCGCGAGCGAGATGATGAGCATCAGCACGCCCGAGATCTTCGCCGCGTCGACGAAGCAGCGATACACCTCCGCGACGCCCATCGTGCGGTAGAACAGCGTGCCGACGAGGAGGCCGTAGACGGCGGCGACGACCGCCGTCTCCGTGGGCGTGAACAGGCCCGAGCGCAGGCCGCCGAGGATGATGACGGGCGCCATCAGGCCGGGCAGCGCGCGATAGAGGCTCTCCCAGAACGGCGGGCGGGCGAAGCCTTCGTTCGCGCCGAAATCGTGCTTTCGCGACAGGATCATGGTGGGCACGGCGATGGCGAGGCCGACCAGGAGCCCGGGAAAGAGCCCCGCCGCGAAGAGCGCGCGCAGGTCCACGCCCGGCACCATGATGGCGTAGACGATGAGCGCGATGGAGGGCGGGATCAGGATCGCGGTCGCGGCGGAGGCCGCGATGACGGAGGCCGAGAAGGGCTTCGGGTAGCCCGCCTTCAGCATGGAGGGCACCATCACGGTGGCCACCGCCGCGGCGTCGGCGACGCCGGAGCCGGACATGCCGCCCATGATCAGGCAGACCAGGATCGCGACGAGCGCGAGCCCGCCCCGCCGCGGGCCGACGATCGCCTGCGCGAAGACGACGAGGCGCGTCGCGACGCCCGAGCGCTCGAACACCATGCCCGTGAGGATGAAGAGCGGGATGGCGATGAGCGGGTATTTCGCCACCGCGTTGTAGGTGTTCGTCCCCACCATCGCCAGCGCGGTGAGGTCGAGGCCGACGACGATGCCGATGGCGCCGGCGACGCCGAGCGCCACCGCGATGGGCGTGCCGACGACGAGCAGGACAGCGAAGGCGAGGAGCAGGATCAGGTTGGGATCCATCAGCGCACCCGCCCCCGGAAGACCGCGATCGCCCGCCCGATCACGCGCCCGAGGATGGCGAGCGACAGGAGCGGGAGCCAGACCGTGTAGATCCAGGCCGGGTAGCCGAGGCCCGGCGAGGTCTCCTCCCAGTACCATTCGTCCCAGGTCACCTGCGCGCCGTAATAGACGATGAGCGCGAACATCGCCGTCGTCGCGAGAAGCGTCGCGGCCTCGGCGAGGAGGCGCGTGCGCGGGCCCATCAGCTCGAGGAAGAAGGTGATGCGGATGTGCTCGTTCGTCGCGAAGGCGGCCGACGCGCCCACGAAGGTCATGAAGACGAGGAGGAAGACCGAGAACTCCTCCGTGAAGGCGAAGGAGACGTTCGTCAGGTAGCGCACCACCACGTTCCCGAACGAGATCGCCACGATGAGCGCCATGGCGGCGGCGCCGAGCGCCTCCTCGATCTTCACCGGCACGCGCGCGTGCGGCGCGAGGTTTTCGGGCGCCTCGGTACGGGTCGTGTCGCGCACGTCGGTGAGGGGATCGTCGTGAGACATGGAAGCTCGTCGTCGCTCGAAGGCGCTGGCGGCAAGCGCGACGCCGATACCTCCCCGCAGGGGAGGTGGGCCGCGAAGCGGACCGGTGGGGGCGATGGGGTGGAGGCGAAGCCCTGGGCTCGCCCCCACCCGTCGGCTCGTGCCGAGCCGCCGACCTCCCCTGCGGGGAGGTGACGACCCGCGCCGTCGCACGTGATCGTTCTCGCGTCACCGGTTGGCGACGGACTCCTCGGCCGTCTTCACGAGGTCGGCGCCGATCGTCTGCGTCCACTGCTCGTAGACCGGGCGGGTGGCGTCGACGAAGGCCTGGCGCTCCTCGTCCGAGAGGCGCACCACGTTCACGCCGTAGCCCTCGATCTCGGAGATCAGGCTCTCGTCACCGTCGGTGAGACCCTTGCGGGCGACCTCGATACCGTGGGCGCCGGCGTCGAGCGCGGCCTGGCGGACGATCTCCTGGTCCTCGGCGGTGAACGAGTCCCAGACCTCCTGGTTGACCGCGAAGATCAGCGGGTCGGCGACGTAGTGCCAGAGCGTCACGTTCGTCTGCCCGAGCTCGTGCATCTTGAGCACGGTGTAGATGGTCAGCGGGTTCTCCTGCCCGTCGACGGCGCCCGTCGTCAGCGCCGGCTGGGCGTCGGCCCAGGACATCTGCGTCGGGTTGGCGCCGAGCGCGGAGAAGATGTCGTTGAAGATCGGCGAGCCGACCACGCGCATCTTCAGCCCCTCCATGTCGGCGGGCGTCCGGATGGCGCGCTGGGAGTTCGTCACCTCGCGAAAGCCGTTCTCGGCCCAGGCGAGGGGCACGACGCCGTTCTCCTCGATCAGCTCGAAGATGCGCTCGCCGACGGGCCCCTGCGTCAGGGCGTCGAGGGCGGCGTAGTCCGGCATGAGGAAGGGCAGCGCGAAGACGTTCATCTCCGGGATCTGCGGCGACCAGTTGATGGTCGAGCCCACCGCCATGTCGATGATGCCCCGGCGCATGGCCGTGAACTCGCGGGTCTGCTCGCCCTGGACGAGCTGGGCGCCCGGATAGAGCTTCATGACGATGCGCCCGTCCGTGCGCTCGGCCACGAGGTCGGCCCAGCGCTGGGCGGCGATGCCCCACGGGAACGGCGGCGGCACCACCGTCGAGACGCGGTACTCGTCCTTGTAGTCCTGCGCGCTCGCGCCGCCGGCGAGCGGCAGGACGAGCGCGGCGGCGGCGGCGATGACCGCGATCGGCTTCCAGATACGCATGGCCTCAGGTCCTCCCTTGGTGTTCTTCTCTCGTTTTCCTCACGATGCGATCGCGGCGGCCGGCGCGGTCGTGGCGCGCGCGGCGGCGACGATCGCCTCGGGGCTCACCCGCGCCATGTCCTCGAGGGGCGGCGCGTAGGCGACGGGGATGCGCGGCGCGCCGAGGCGCCGGACCGGCGCCGCGAGCCGTGCGTGCAGATGCTCGGCGACGAAGGCCGCGATCTCGGCGCCGAAGCCCGCGACCGTCACCGCCTCGTGCACGACGAGGAGGCGGCGCGTGCGCTCGACGGAGGCGAGAACGCGGTCGCGATCCCAGGGCCAGAGCGTGCGCAGGTCGATCACCTCCGCCTCGATCCCCTCCGCGGCGAGCGTCCCCGCCGCCTCGAGGCAGCGCCGGCGCATGCCCGACCAGGTGACGATCGTCAGGTCGCGCCCCTCCCGCGCGGTGTCGGCGACGCCGATCGGCACGAGGTGCTCGGCGTCCGGCACCTCGCCTTCCGCGGCCCAGAGGTCCTTGTGCTCGAGATAGACGACCGGGTCGTCGGCGCGGATGGCGCTCTTGAGGAGGCCGAGATTGTCCGCGGGCGTGCCCGGCGCCACCACGACGAGGCCCGGCACGTGGGCGTACCAGGCCTCGAGCGATTGCGAGTGCTGGGCGGCGGAGGAGCGCCACATGCCCACGGGCTGGCGCGCGACGAGGGGCACCTTCGCCTGTCCGCCGAACATGAAGCGCGCCTTCGCCGCCTGGTTGATCAGCTCGTCCGTCGCGCACAGCGCGAAGTCCGAGAAGCGCATCTCCACCACGGGCCGAGTGCCCGCGAGCGCCGCGCCGACGGCGGCGCCCATGATGCAGGCCTCCGAGATCGGCGTGTCGGCGATGCGCGCCGCGCCGAAGCGCTGCTGCAGGCCCTTGTACTGGCCGAAGACGCCGCCGCGGCCGAGATCCTCGCCGAGCGCCCAGACCGCGGGGTCGCGCTCCATCTCCTCGGCGAGCGCGCGGGTCGAGGCCGCGAGATAGGTCGTGATCGCCATCTAGAAGGCCCTCACCGCGGGGTCGCCGATGTCCTGCACGTCGGCATAGGCCGCCTCCGGCGCCGGCCAGGGCGCGGCGGCGGCGTTCGCCAGCACGTCCGCCATCTCGGCCTCGGCACGAGTGCGCGCCTCCTCGAGCCGCGCCGCATCGACGCCGGCATGCGCGAGCGCGTCGGCGAGGCGCCGGATCGGGTCGCGCCCGCGCCAGGCCTCCACCTCGGCGGCGTCGCGATAGGGCGCGGCATCCGCCGCGGTGTGGCCGGTGATGCGGTAGGTGCGCACGTGCAGGAGCCGTGGCCCCTCCCCCGCCCGCACGTCGTCGATGGCGGCACGTGCCGCCTCGTCGAGGGCGAGGGCGTCGTTGCCGTCGAGGATCTGCGCGGGGATGCCCAGGCTCTGCGCCCGCGCCGCGGCGCCCTCCCCCGCCGTGAGATCGGCGGTGCGCGTCGTCGCCGACCAGCCATTGTCCTCGCACACGAACAGGACGGGGAGGTGGAAGATCTTCGCCCAGTTCAGCCCTTCGAGGAACGGCCCGCGATTGATGGCGCCGTCGCCGAACAGGCAGGCGACGATCTCCGTCCCGCCGCGAAGCCGGATCGCGTGCGCGGCGCCCACCGCGATGGGGATGTTCGCCGAGACGACGCCATTGGCGCCGAGCATGCCCACGGAGAAGTCGGCGATGTGCATGGAGCCGCCTTTGCCGCCGCAGGTGCCGCCCTCGCGCCCGAACAGCTCGCGCATCATCGCCTGCGCATCCGCGCCCTTGGCGAGCGTGTGGCCGTGGCCGCGATGGGTGGAGAGCAGGAGATCGGCGCGTGCGAGGTTGAGGCACACGGCGGTGGCCACCGCCTCCTGGCCGATCGATGGATGGATCGCGCCGCGAACGTGCCCGTCGGCGAGGCCGCGCAGGGCCGCCTCCTCGAAGGCGCGGATGCGCCACATCGTATCGAGATGGTGGAGGAGCCGCTCGCGATCGAGATTGGGCGGCGGGCCGCCGTCGGCCGGCCCGTTCATGCCACCCGCCCCGACGCCGCTGCCGGCCGCGCACGCGTCCCCGGCCCGATGGCGCCCGTCGCCCCGGTCATGCCGTTCCTCCCTCGTATCGGAGCGATTTGCGCTCCGGATCGCCTCTCACGGGCGTTTGACGACGAGACTAGACCCGTTTTCGCGAGCGCGGCAAGGGGGAGTCCCGCCTGCGCATTTCCGCTCGGGAAGCCCTGGGATGCGCCATGCGATGCACGAAGACCCCGCGCGCGATCTTTCGCGGCGACGCGGCGCGCCGTTCCTCCTATGGTCCCGCCCACGAACCGGAAGAACCTTCGCGACACGAGCCCTCGATGACCGACACCTACCCGATCCGCCCCGAAGCCGCGGCCGCGCCCACGAGCGGCATCGTCGACACCGTCAATTACGGCCGCACCCGCGAGGGGCTGATCCCGCTCTGGGTCGGCGAGGGCGACCTCGCCACGCCCGCCTTCATCGCGGAGGCGGCGACGCGCGCGCTCGCGGCGGGCGAGACCTTCTACACCTACCAGCGCGGCATCCCCGAGCTGCGCGCCGCCATCGCGAAGCGCCAGAGCGCGCTGCTCGGGAAGGATCTCTCCCCCGAGCGCTTCTTCGTGACGACGGGGGGCATGCACGCCGTGCAGATCGCCATGCGGCTCGTCGCCGGGACGGGCGACGAGGTGATCGTGCCCACCCCGGCCTGGCCCAATTTCCGCGGCGCGCTCACCGCCAGCGGGGCCGGCATCGTCGAGGTCGCGATGACGCCGAGCGACACGGGCTTCGCCCTCGACCTCGCCCGCCTGGAGGCGGCGATCGGCCCGCGCACGAAGGCGATCGTGATCAACTCGCCCGCAAATCCCACGGGCTGGACGGCGACGCGCGAGGAGCTCGCGGCGATCCTCGAGATCGCCCGCGCACGGGACCTGTGGATCGTCTCCGACGAGATCTACCAGCGCTTCGTCTGGGAAGAGCGCGTGGCGGTGGGGGGCCGCGCGGCCTCCTTCCACGACGTGATGCGCGAGGGCGATCGCGTGCTCTTCGTGCAGACGCTGTCGAAGAACTACGCCATGACCGGCTGGCGCGTGGGCTGGCTCGAGGCGTCCCCCGAGCTCGGGCAGACGATCGAGAACCTCGTCCAGTATTCCTCCTCCGGCTCGCCGGTCTTCGTGCAGCGCGCGGCGATCGCGGCGCTCGAGCACGGGGAGGGCTTCGTCGCGCATCAGATCGCGCGGGCACGGCGCGGGCGCGAGATCGTCTCGCAGGCGCTGGCGCCCCTGAACGCCGTGCGCTTCGCGCCGCCGCCCGGCGCCTTCTACGCCTTCTTCGGGGTGCCCGGCGCCGATTCGCGGGCGCTCGCGCGGCGCCTCGTCGACGAGGCGAACGTGGGTCTCGCGCCGGGAAGCGCCTTCGGATCGGGGGGCGAGGACGGCATGCGGCTGTGCTTCGCACGCAAGGACGAGGACCTCGTCGCGGCCATGGGGCGGCTCGTGCCCGTCCTGCGCGGCTGAGGGCCGCAGAGAACCCATCTCCGGTGGCATGCAATACGCAGTCTTCCGGAGGTTTGTCTTGCATCCCGGTCGCAAGCGGCGTTACCTTCACCCTAGTGAATACACCGAGCGCTCCAACGGCTCGGCGGGGGACGCCATGGACGAGAGCACGACCGGCGACGGCGACGGGCGCCCCGGCATACCGGCCGGCACGCCTCCCGTGCTCGGGTCCACCTCCGATGCGCGCTGGGCGAGCATCCTCAACACCGCCGTCGACGGGATCATCGTCATCGACGAGCGGGCGCGGGTGATGATCTTCAACCGCGCCTGCGAGCGGATGTTCGGCTACGCCGCCGAGGAGGTGGTGGGCCGCAACGTCGCCATGCTGATGCCACCGGAGCATTCCGGCGATCACGACGCCTACGTCCAGCGCTACATGCGCACGGGCCACCGCAAGATCATCGGCATCGGCCGCGAGGTGCGCGCACGCCACCGCGACGGGACGATGTTCCCCATCGACCTCTCCGTGGGCGAGGCGCAGACGCCGGACGGACGCCAGTTCGTCGGCATCCTGCGCGACCTCACCTCCCGCAAGGACGCGGAACGGCGGCTGAACGACCTCCAATCCGACCTCATCCGCCTCGCGCGCGTCTCGGCGCTCGACGAGATGGGATCGGCTCTCGCTCACGAGCTGAACCAGCCGCTGACCGCCATCATGCTCTACCTCCAGGCGGTGGGCCGCGAGTTCGCCCGCGCCAAGGAGATGGGCCACACCCGGGAGGCCGACGCGCGGGCCGACGCCATCCTGGAGAAGGCCCGGCGCGAAGCGCATCGCGCCGGCTCCATCATCCAGCGCATCCGCTCGCTGGTCGAGAAGCGCGCGCCCGAGCGCAAGCCCGTGGATCTCAACGCCATCGTCGACGACGCGCTGGAGCTCACCGTCATCGGCCAGGACCGCAACGTCGCGCTGGTGCGCGACTACCAGGCCGGCCTGCCGCCGCTGCGGGTCGACCCGGTCCAGATCCAGCAGGTGGTCGTCAACCTGGTGCGCAACGCCTACGAGGCGGTGAAGGGGCGCCGCGGCGGCAGGATCGTCGTCTCGACGAGCCTCGACGACCGCCACCTCCTCGTCTCCGTCGAGGACAGCGGCCCGGGCATCCCGCGCGAGGTGCTCACCGACCTGTTCAAGGCCTTCAAGACCACCGGCGGCGGCGCCGGCGGCGGCAAGAGCAGCGGGATGGGGCTCGGCCTCGCCATCTCGCGCACCATCGCGCAGAATCACGGCGGTGACCTGTCGGTGGATCCCGGCGGGGACGGGCGCGGCGCACGCTTCGTGGTGCGCCTGCCCCTTCGCGCGCCCGAGGACGAGCGGGCCGGGGAGGATGCGGCCGAGACGAGCCGCGGCGAACAGGAATGGGGCAGAGCATGAGCGACGAGACACTCGAGATCGCGGTGGTGGACGACGATCCGGCGGTGCGCGATTCGTTGGTGACGATCTTCGATCTCGAGGGCTGGCGCGTGCGCTCCTTCGCCGACGGCGACGCGTTCCTCGCCGACGCCAAGCGCACCAAGGTCGATTGCCTGCTCCTCGACGTGCACATGCCCGGCCGCTCGGGGCTCGAGGTGCTCGAGGCGCTCGGCGGCCATTCCTACGGCGCGCCGATCTTCATCATCTCCGGACAGGGCGACATCCCGATGGCGGTCAACGCCATCAAGGCGGGCGCGCACGACTTCCTCGAGAAGCCCTTCGAGGCGGAGGAGGTGATCGGGCGCGTGCGCGAGGCCGTCGCCAAGCGCCGCAAGTCGGCGCAGGCCGGCTCGAAGCTCGGCATCCGCTTCAGCGGCGCCGAGCTCCTCACGCCGCGCGAGCGCGACGTGCTGGAGCAGATCGCTCACGGCGCCTCGAACAAGGAAGCGGGGCGCGAGCTCGGCATCTCGCCGCGCACCATCGAGGTCCACCGCGCCCGCATCATGGAGAAGCTCGGCGCGCGCAACACCGCCGACCTCGTGCGCATCGTCTTCACGGACGGCGCCGGAGGAGCCTGAGCCCCCTCCTCGACACCGCGACCAGGGCTGCGGCACCGCCGCGAGCCGTCCCGAAACGGCGCACCCGCGCCGATCGCCTCGTCGCGCGCGGCATCGCGCGCAGGGCCCGTCGCACGTAGCTTCCTCTACGGGAGAGCGCTGATACGTGCTTGTGCGCGCTTGAGCCCGCCCGCGCGCCTCCGCCATAGTCGCCTCGTATCCCCCGCCTTCGCCCGCTGCCGCGACGGAAAACTGCTTACTTGAACCCGATCGAGGCGATTTCGACATGATGCGGGTAGCCGTACCGAATGGTCGCGTAGACTGTCGCTCGAAGGCGCGAGGCCCGTTGTGAGAATCCACATCGTCGAAGACGATTTCGGCGTACGCGACTCGCTCATCGAGCTCGTGTCCGCCTTCGGCTTCGCCGCGCGCGCCTATGCGGACGGGGAGAGCTTCCTCAGCGCGGGCCCGCCGGCGGCGGGAGACATCGTGTTCGTCGACCTCGGCCTCCCTGGCATGTCCGGCACCGACGTGATCCGCTGGATCGCGGCGCAGAAGCGCGCCGCGCGCGTGGTCGCGATCTCGGGCAAGCCGCTCGGCGACATCGAGATGATGCTGCGCGAGCTGCCGGCGACGCCGCTCCTGCGCAAGCCCCTCGAAGCGGACGCGATCGCCGCCTATCTGTGATCAGCCCGAGGGATCGCGCGGAACCTTGCGCGAACCGGCTCTCGAATCCGGCGAAATCCGCATGCGGGCTCTTCCCCACGGCATCGTGCTTAAGCACATGTCCCGATGCGCAGATAAGGCCCCGGCTCTAATCCTCGCCCCACAGACGACGCTCCGTTCCCCCGGGCACCCTGACGAGGATCTGTCACATGGATGCGCGCCACGACCGCTCCGATTTCTCGAACGCGAAGTTCGATTCCGGCTGGAGCCTGCGCTTCTCCGCCGAGCCCGCGATGCACAAGCCCGAGCGGGCGAAGCTCTTCTCCTACCATCATCGCGCGCTCATCCTGGAGGAGGGCGACAAGGCGAGCTCCGTTTTCGAGGTGCTCGAGGGCGGCGTCATCCTGTTCAAGCTCCTCCCCGACGGGCGCCGGCAGATCATCGAGGTGCTCGGCGTCGGCGACGTCTTCGGCCTGTCGGCGACCGACGTGTCGGACGTGGCCGCCGAGGCGCTGACGCAGGTGCGGGTCGCGGTCTACGACAAGCGCGTCATCGATTCGGACGCGGCCCTGCGCGACCGGCTCTTCGCGCGGCTGCGCCAGCAGATGTGCGCGCTGCACGACCACGCCCTGCTGCTCGGCCGCAAGTCGGCGCAGGAGCGCGTGGCGACCTTCATCATGCGTCTCGTGCCCGATCGCGGCGGCTTCGCCTGCGCCGGCCCCAAGCCCGGCGAGGGCGCCACCCGCGTGGACCTCGCCATGACGCGCCAGGAGATCGCGGACTATCTCGGGCTCACCATCGAAACGGTGAGCCGCGCCTTCTCGGCGCTGCGCCGCACCGGCATCATCGCCTACGACAAGCAGGACGCGGTGGCCATCGGCGACGTCTGCCGCCTGTGCCGGCTCACCGGCTCGCACTGAATATTCCCGTTCCTCCCGAGGGACAGCGCGCCGCGCCCGTCCCCACCTTCCGGCCGCCTCTCGCGAGGCGGCCTTTCGTTTTCTCGGCAGCTGTCAGCCGCCGGGCTCACGCGTCCTTGCGCGGGCCCAGCACCTCGTCGCGCAGCGCCCGGCGCAGCATCTTGCCGACGTTCGTCTTCGGCAGCGCGTCGCGGAAGTGGATGTGGCGCGGTACCTTGTAGCCGGTGAGGTTCTCCTTGCAGAAGGCGCGCAGCTCCTCGGCCGTCAGGCTCTCGTCGCGCTTGACGACGTAGGCCGCCGGCACCTCGCCGGAATGGGCGTCGGGCACGCCGATGACCGCGGCCTCGAGCACCTTCGGATGGGCGGCGAGCACGTCCTCCACCTCGTTGGGATAGACGTTGAAGCCCGAGACCAGGATCATGTCCTTGATCCGGTCGACGATCTTCACCTGCCCGTCGGGCTGGAGCACGGCGATGTCGCCGGTGCGGAAGAAGCCGCCGGGCGTCATCACCTTGGCGGTCTCGTCGGCGCGGTTCCAGTAGCCCGCCATCACCTGCGGGCCCTTCACGCAAAGCTCGCCCGTCTGGCCGTAGGGCAGCACCTCGCCGTCCGGCGAGCAGACCTGCACGTCGGTCGAGGGCAGCGGCATGCCGATCGTGCCGGTGAATTCCTCGACGTCGAGCCGGTTCACGCACACGACGGGAGAGGTCTCGGACAGGCCGTATCCCTCGACGATGGGCTTGCCGGTGAGCGCCTTCCAGCGCTTGGCGACCGCGGCTTGCGTCGCCATGCCCCCCGAGATGCAGAAGGAGAGGTGGGAGAAGTCCACCTCCTCGATGCCCTTGGCGTTGGCGAGCGCGTTGTAGAGCGTGTTGACGAGAACCAGCATGGTGAAGCGCCGCGACTTCAGCGTCTTCACGAAGCCCTCGATGTCGCGCGGGTTGGCGATGAGGATCTGCTTGGCGCCCAGCCGCACCATGAACAGCCCACAGGCCGTGAGCGCGAGGATGTGGTAGAGCGGCAGCGCCGTGACCATCACGTGGTCCGCGCGCTCCCCGGCATAGGGGCGAAGCCACGCCTCCGCCTGCAGCACGTTGGCGACGACGTTGCGGTGGAGCAGCGTCGCGCCCTTGGCGACGCCCGTCGTGCCGCCGGTATATTGCAGGAAGGCGACGTCGTCCAAGGAGACGTCCACGGGCGCGAGCGGGCGACGCGACCCCTCCTTCACCACCTGCGCGAATCGCACCGCCTGCGGCAGCGAGAACGGCTTGACCGCCTTCTTCACCTTGCGCGAGACGAAGTTGATCAGGTGCCCCTTGAGCCCGAGGAGATCGCCCGGCGCGACGAGAACGATCGTCTCGAGCGTGGTGAGCGAGGGCGCCGCCTCCTGGACGGTGTGGCCGAAATTCTCGAGCACGAAGAGCGCCTTCGCGCCCGAATCCTCGAGCTGGTGCGCGAGCTCGCGCGGGGTGTAGAGCGGATTGACGTTGACCACCGCATATCCGCCGAGCAGCACGCCGAAGAGCACCGACGGATAGGCCATGACGTTGGGCATCATGATCGCGACGCGATCGCCCTTCTTCAGGCCCCGCGCCTGCAGCCAGGCGGCGACCGCCTCGGCGGCACGGCCGAGCTCGGCATAGCTCATCTCCTTGCCGAAGCTCTCCAGCGCCGGGCGCCCGGAGAACCGCGCCACCCCGTCCCGGAACAGGTCGACCAGCGTGCCGGCGGCGGTCACGTCGATGGCCGGCGGGATCGCGGGCGGATAATGTTCGTGCCAGGGCCGACCCTCGTCGAAATGGGGAAGGGGTGCGGTGCTCGATGCCACGGGCGTCCTCCTCGAAGCGCGGTCCTTTAGGCCGCTTCTTTTAAATTTGGCGTCGGCTCTTTAGTGCCACAACCGTCCGATTTGTCGAGCGGCCGCATCGAAAATCGGGAGATCGTCGTTTATATACAGCAGGAACCTGTTCTTAGGCGCCTTGCGGCGTCGATCATCGCACGCATCCGACGGAAATCATAGATTGCCTAGACGCACGGACCCGACGAACGCCGCGGGCGCCCCCGGCGCCCTCCCCTCCCGCGAGGACGTCGTCGCCTTCATCCGCTCCCAGCCGGGCAAGGTGGGCAAGCGCGAGATCGCGCGCGCCTTCGGCATCGCGGGGGGCGACAAGATCTGGCTCAAGCAGCTGATCAAGGACCTCGAGGAGGACGGCATCGTCGATCGCCGGCGCAAGAGCCTGTTCAAGGCCGGCGGGCTGCCGCCGGTGACGCTCGCGGAGATCGTGGGCCGCGACGCCGACGGGGAGCTGATCGCGACGCCTGCGGAATGGGACGCGGACACGCTCGGGCCGGCGCCGAAGATCCTGATCGAGCCGCAGCGCCGGCCGCGCCCGGGCCAGCCGGCGCCGGGGCTCGCCGACCGCGTCCTCGTGCGCGTGGCGGAGACCGGCGATCCCGAGGGACCGCCTTATGCCGGGCGCGTGATCAAGGTGCTCGAGAAGAGCCGCGCCCAGGTGCTCGGCATCTTCCGGCCGCTGCCCGACGGTGGCGGGCGCCTCGTCTCCATCGAGAAGAAGGGCCAGGGCCAGGAGATCGCCATCCGTCCCGGCGACGAGGGCGAGGCGCGCGAGGGTGATCTCGTCTCGGCGACGCTCACCTCGAGCCCGCGCGCCATCGTGCCCACCGCCAAGGTGCGCGAGCGGCTGGGCTCCGTGAAGTCCGAGAAAGCGGTGAGCCTCATCGCGCTCGTCGCCCACGGCATCCCGCACGTCTTCCCCAAGGGCGTCCTCGACGAGGCGGCCGCCATCGAGCCGGTGCGCCTCGACAGCGAGGGGCGCGAGGATTGGCGCGCGCTGCCCCTCGTCACCATCGACCCGCCCGACGCCAAGGACCACGACGACGCCGTCCACGCGCGACCCGACGACGATCCGCACAATGCGGGAGGCCACGTGCTGACCATCGCCATCGCCGACGTCGCCGCCTACGTGCGGCCCGGCACGGCGATGGATCGCGAGGCGGCGGTTCGCGGCAACTCGGTCTACTTCCCCGACCGCGTCGTGCCGATGCTGCCCGAGTGCATCTCGAACGACCTGTGCTCGCTGCGCCCGCACGAGGATCGCCCGGCGCTCGCGGTACGCATCACGGTCGACAAGGACGGGCGCAAGCTGCGCCATTCCTTCCACCGCATCGCGATGCGCTCGGCCGCACGCCTCGCCTACGCCCAGGCTCAGGCCGCGATCGACGGCGCGCCCGACGAGACGACGAGGCCGCTGCTCGAGCCCGTGCTGCGCCCGCTCTGGGAGGCTTATGCCTGCGTCTCGACGGCGCGCACGGCCCGCGACCCGCTCGCCCTCGATCTCCCCGAGCGCAAGATCCTGCTCAAGCCCGACGGCACCGTGGACCGCGTGCTCACCCCCGAGCGGCTCGATGCGCACAAGCTCATCGAGGAGTTCATGATCCTCGCCAACGTCGCCGCGGCGGAGGCGCTCGAGAAGGCGCGTGTCCCCTTCGTCTACCGCGCCCACGACGAGCCCTCGCTCGAGAAGATGCACGCGCTCGGCGAGGTGCTCGCCTCCATCGCGATGAAGCTGCCCAAGTCCGGGCCGGTGCGCGCGACGCTCTTCAACCGCATCCTCAAGGCGGTGGACGGGATGGAGCACGAGACCTTCATCAACGAGGTGATCCTGCGCACGCAGGCGCAGGCCGAGTACACCGCCGAGAATTACGGCCATTTCGGCCTCAACCTGCGCCGCTACGCGCATTTCACCTCGCCGATCCGCCGGTATGCCGACCTCGTCGTCCACCGCGCGCTGATCCGCGCCCACGGCTTCGGCTCCGGCGGGCTGCCGGCGGAGATGGACGGGGCGGCGCTCGCGGAGATCGCCGCGAAGATCTCGGCGGCCGAGCGCCGGGCCATGGTGGCCGAGCGCGAGACGATCGATCGCCTGATCGCCCACCACATGGCCGAGCACGTGGGCGAGACCTTCATGGGCCGCATCTCCGGCGTGACCAAGGCGGGGCTCTTCGTGAAGCTCGCCCAGAGCGGCGCCGACGGCTTCGTCCCCGCCGCCACGATCGGCGCGGACTTCTACCGCTACGACGAGGGCAGCCACGCCCTCGTCGGCGAGCGCACGGGCGAGACCTTCCGCCTCGGCGACAATGTCGAGGTGAAGCTCGTCGAGGCCGCGCCCATCGCCGGCGCGCTGCGCTTCGAGCTGCTCTCGGACGGCCGCGCCGGCACGCCGCCGCGCGGCGGATCGCGCGGGCGCGGCGCCAGCGGCCTTCGCGACGGCGGCCCGCGGCGCTCGAAGGGACCCAAGCAGAAGGGGTTCCGCGATCGCCCGAAAGGCGGGGCGACCAAGGTGAAGGTGAAGCGCAAGCGGTGAGCGTGCGCGGCACCGCAGGGGAGGAGTCCGCGCTCTGCGCGGACGGTGGGGACGTTTCGGGAGTTCCGCGGGCCGGCCCGCCCCCTGCGGGGAGGTTTCGCCCTCAGCCGCCCGCGGCTTCGAGCTCCCCCGACACCGCGAGCCAATCCTCCTCGACGCGGGCCAGCGCGTCGGCGGCCTCGGCGCGTTTCCTGGCGAGATCGGCCGCCTTGGCGGGGTCCTTCTGGAAGGCGCTGCCGTCGGCGAGCGCCGTGTCGATCTTGGCGATGAGCTCGCCGAGCTTCTCGATGCGGCCCTCGAGCGCGTCGCGCTGCTTGCGCAAGGGCCCGAGCGCCACGCGCTTCTCGGCGGCGGCGCGGCGCTCGCCCGCCTTCTCGCCACCCTTGTCGGACGCTTTGTCCCCACCCCTGGCGGCTTCCTTCGCCGGATCGAGCCCGCCCGAGAGCACGAGACGGCGGTAATCGTCCATGTCCCCGTCGAAGGGCTTCACCGTGCCGTCGGAGACGAGCCACAGCCGGTCGGCGCAGGCCTCGATGAGGAAGCGGTCGTGGCTGACGATGACGACGGCGCCCTCGTAATCGTTGATCGCCTCCACCAACGCCTGACGCGATTCGATGTCGAGATGGTTCGTCGGCTCGTCGAGGATGAGGAGGTGCGGGCCGTCGAAGGCGGCGAGCCCCATGAGGAGGCGCGCCTTCTCGCCGCCCGACAGCTTCGCGATCGGCGTGTCCGCCTTCGCGCCCGAGAAGCCGAAGCGCGCGCAGCGGGCGCGAATCTTCGCTTCCGGCGCGCCCTTCATGCGCTCGGCCACGTGACCGTAGGGCGTGTCGGCGAGACGCAGCTCGTCGAGCTGGTGCTGGGCGAAATAGGCGACGTCGAGCTTGGGCGAGGCGACGACCTCGCCCGACAGCGGGTCGAGCCGGCGGCCCACGAGCTTGCAGAAGGTGGACTTGCCGTTGCCGTTGGCGCCCAGCAGCGCGATGCGATCGTCGGGCAGAAGCGTCAGGTCGAGGCGCTTGAGCACCGTGCGCTCGCCGTACCCGGCCGCCGCGCGATCGATGCGCACGAGCGGCGGGGAGAGCGGGCGGTCGGGGCTCGGCAGATCGAAGGGCAACGTCTCCTCCTCGACCACGCCCGCGATCGGCGTCATCTTCTCGAGCCGCTTGAGGCGCGACTGCGCCTGGCGCGCCTTCGAGGCCTTGGCGCGGAAGCGGTCGACGAAGGCCTGCAGGTGCTTGGCTTCCTCCTCCTGCTTCGCCTTGGCCTTCATCTGCAGCATCGCCTTCTCCGCCCGCTGGCGGGCGAACGACGTATAGCCGCCGCGATAGATCGTGAGCTTGCCGCGGTCGAGATGGAGGATGTGGTCCACCGCCTCGTCGAGGAGCTCGCGGTCGTGGCTGATGACGAGGACCGTGTGCGGATAGCGCGCGAGATAGTCGTAGAGCCAGAGCGTGCCTTCGAGGTCGAGGTAGTTCGTCGGCTCGTCGAGGAGGAGCAGGTCGGGCTCGGTGAACAGCACGGCGGCGAGCGCCACGCGCATGCGCCAGCCGCCGGAGAAGTCCGAGCAGGGCCGCGCCTGCGCCGCCGCGTCGAAGCCCAGCCCGTGCAGGATCGTCGCCGCCCGCGCGGGCGCGGCGTGCGCGCCGATGTCGTTGAGCCGCATCTCGATCTCGGCCCGGCGCATGCCGTCGGCGTGCTCCGCCTCCGCGAGCAGGCGCGCGCGCTCGGTGTCGGCGGCGAGCACGACCTCGATCAGGCTCTCGGGCCCGCCCGGCGCTTCCTGCGCCACGGTGCCGATGCGCACGCCCTTGGGCATGCCGATCGAGCCGCCCTCCGGCGCGATCTCGCCCATGAGGATACGAAACAGCGTCGTCTTGCCCGCGCCGTTGCGCCCCACGATCCCCACCCGCGCGCCGCCGGGAACGAAGAAGGAGGCGGCGTCGAGGAGGACGCGCTCGCCGAGGCGATAGGTGAGATCGTTGACGTGCAGCATGCGCCCTATCTCCCCCACGCGACGGTCGTTGACAAGCGGTGTGGAAAACGGGGACGGCCTCGCGACCGCGTGAGCGTCGTCACGGTATCGCCTCATTCGCGCCTTCGCGGCGTCCCAGACGCGGCCCCCTGATGGTGGGAACCAACATAGGTGATTCGCGTTACGCCCCCATGTCCGAGATCGCTTACCGTTTCTGCACGCAAGCGACGATCGTGGCCCTGCTCACGCTCGTCGTCGGCATCGCCGTCGCCCTCGACGCGATCGGATCTTCACGCGGCTGCCCTCCGCTGGCCACGATGGTCGAGGCGTGCGCGGACGCGTCCCTGGTCCCGCCGACGGCGGCGGGGCTGGGCGAGCCGACCTTCCATCCGCTGCGGCGCGGCTGAACCCGCGCGACTTGCGTAGTGCGCGGCGCGCTCCCGCTCACGCGGCGGAGAGGGGCGTGACCTCCGCGCCGCCGCGGCCGCTCTCGCGCTGGTAGTTGATGAGGTCGAGGGAGGGCGCCGTCCCGGACAGGCGCGTCAGGAGCGCATGCACCTGGCCCCGATGATGGGTCTGGTGGTTGAAGAAATGATCGAGCGCCGGCGCCAGGGGCTGCGCCACGCGCGACGGGTTCACGATCGTCAGGTAGGTGAAGGGGCGCGCCAGCGCCGCGTCGTCGAGGCCCGCGACGAAGCCGACGATGCGCGCGTCCATCGCCTCGCGTGCGGCGCGCAGCGCGACGAGGTCGTCGTAGAGCACGGCGTCGAGGGCGGGCGGCGGCGTCCCGTCCCCGGTGAAGCGCCCCATCCAGATCGTGTCGCCCACGAGGACGTGGTTGAGCGTGCGGTGGATCGAGCCGAAGAAGGCGCCCTGCTCCGAGCGATAGGCGTCGTCCGGCAGCGCGGCGGCGGCATCGTAGAGGCGCGTGTTCGCCCACGCATTGTAGGCGGCGAGGTCGCGGTAGCGGTCGAGAGCGTTCATCGCGGTTTTTCCTTCCACTCGTCGTGCGGCTCGGCGTCACCCGGGCATGCGCCGGGTGGCACGCCGCGCCTCGCCTAGCGTATGGCACCGCGCGCCAAGATGCGCTACACGCGGGAACGATCACGTGCGGGCCCCGACGCTCCCCGCGGGGAGCGCGCGGCTGGAAAGGACTTCATGGACGCGCAGAACCAGAAGCCGCGTATCGCCGTCATCGGCTGCGGTGCGTGGGGACGCAACATCGCGCGCTGCTTCTCGAGCCTCGGCGTGCTCGAAGCGGTGGTCGACCCCAACCGGCAGACCGTCGAATCGCTCACGGCGCTGTTCGGCTGCCGCGGCGCGACGCTCGACGAGGTGCTGGCGGATCCCGGGATCGGCGCGCTCGCCATCGCGACCCCGCCCTCCCTCCACCGTGAGGTGGCGGAGGCGGCGCTGGCCGCGGGCAAGCACGTCTATGTCGAGAAGCCGCTGACGCTGAACCATCCCGACGCGCTCGCCGTGGTCGAGGCGGCGCGCGGCGCCGACCGCATCCTGATGACGGGCCACATCCTCCAGTTCCACAACGGCTTTCGTGCCTTGAAGCAGCTCGTCGCCTCCGGGCGCCTGGGCGAGGTCAAGCGCATCCACGCCAACCGGCTGAACCTCGGCGCGGTGCGCAAGGAGGAGGACGCGCTGTGGTGCCTCGCGCCCCACGACGTCTCCATGGTGCTCGCCCTGATGGGCGGCTCGCCCGAGAGCGTCGAGGCCTTCGGCGAAGGGCATCTGCGCAAGGACACCGCGGACGCGGTGACCATGCGGCTGGGCTTCGCCGGCGGCCCGCAGGCGATGATACACGTCTCCTGGCTGCACCCGTTCAAGGAGCATCGCCTCTCCGTCATCGGCTCGCAGGCCATGGCGGTGTTCGACGATTGCCTGCCCTGGGACAAGAAGGTGCAGATCTATCCCCACCAGGTCTCCCTCGACGGCGGCTCGCCGACCGTCGTGCGCGCCGATCCCGTGCCCGTCGCCATCGAGCAGGCGGAGCCGCTGCTGGCGGAATGCGCGCACTTCCTCGAGTGCTGCATCACGGGCGCCGAGCCGATCACCGGCGCCACCGAGGCGCTCGCGGTGATGGACGTGCTGCATCGCGCCGCCGGCTCGATGATCGACCACCAGGCGCATCCCGCGCCCGCCCGCGCCAGCGCCTGACGCGAAACACCCCGCTCCCCGGCGAGAGATGACGAACCCGATCCCCTTCATCGACCTGCCGGCCCAGCGCCGGCGGCTCGGCCCCGCCCTCGACGAGGCGGTGGCCCGCGTCATGGACCATTGCGGCTTCATCCTCGGCCGCGAGGTGGACGCCTTCGAGAGTGCCCTGCGCGAGTTCACCGGCGCGCGCTACGCGTTGGGCGTGGCCAGCGGCACGGACGCGCTGGCGCTCGTGCTCATGGCCAAGGGCGTGCGCCCCGGCGACGCGATCCTGGTGCCGGCCTTCACCTTCGCCGCGACGGCGGAGGTCGTGGTCTGGCTCGGCGCGACGCCGATCTTCTGCGACGTGGAGGAGGAGACGTTCAACCTCTCCCCCGACAGCCTCGTGCGCGGCATCGAGACCGCGCGCGCCATGAACCTGCGCCCCGTGGGCGTCATCGCGGTGGACCTCTACGGCCGCCCTGCCGATTACGACCGCATCGAGCCCATCGTCGCGGATGCCGGGATGTGGCTCCTCACGGACGCCGCGCAGAGCTTCGGGACGACCTACAAGGGCCGCACGGTCGGCACGATCGGGCTCGCCACCGCGACGAGCTTCTTTCCATCCAAGCCGCTGGGCGCGTACGGCGACGCGGGCGCGCTCTTCACCGACGACGAGGCGCTGGCCACGACCGTCATCTCCATGCGCATGCACGGCATGGGCGCGGCCGCCTACGACCATGTCGAGATCGGCATGAACGGCCGGCTCGACGCCATGCAGGCCGCGATCCTGGTGGAGAAGCTCAAGATCTTCCCCGACGAGATCGCCGCGCGCCGCCGCGTGGCCGCCCGCTACAACGAAGGCCTCTCGGGCGTCGCGCGCACGCCCGCGATCTCGGAGGAGGAGCCCTCCGTCTGGGCGCAATACACGCTGCGCATCGCGCCCGACGCCCGCGACGGCTTCCGCGCCGCCCTGCAGGAGCGCGGCGTGCCCACCGCCGTGCACTATCCCAAGCCCCTGAACCAGCAGCCGGCCTACGCCCGCTTCCCCAGCGCCGGCAACGGCGTGCCGGTCTCCGAGCGGCTCGCCCGCGAGGTCGTGAGCCTGCCCATGCACGCCTATCTCGACGAGGCGACGCAGGACCGGGTGATCGAGGCGGTGCGCGCCGCGCTCTGACGGCGCGAGATCGGGCTTTCGCCGATCCCGGCATCGGCGCAAGCCCCGCGCAAGCTCGCGGGGCGACGATCCTTCTCATGACGGACGGAGCGTGAACCCGAGAGCTCCGAGGCATGACGCCGCTCCGTCATCCCGGTGCAAGCCCGGGATGTCCCTCTTCATCGAACTTCCGAAAGGGACATCACATGTCGAGCCTGCTCACCAACTCGTCCGCGATGACGGCCCTCCAGACCCTCACCGCGACGAACAAGAAGATGGACGCCACGCAGAACCGCATCGCCACCGGCATGCGCGTGTCGTCCGCGGCGGACAACGCCGCGTACTGGTCGATCGCGACCACGATGCGTTCGGACAACAAGGCGCTCAGCGCCGTCCAGGACGCTCTGGGCCTCGGCGCCGCGACGGTGGACACCATGTACACCGCTCTCAACGCGACCGTGGACGTCGTCTCCGAGATCAAGGCCAAGCTCGTCGCCGCGCGTACGCCCGGCGTCGATCGCGGCAAGATCCAGAGCGAGATCGGCGAGCTGCAGTCGCAGCTGCGCAACACGGCCGATTCGGCGGTGTTCAACGGCGAGAACTGGCTCGCCTACGACTCCAGCGACCCGGCCTACAACACCACCAAGACGATCGTCGCCTCGTTCTCGCGTGCCGGCGGTGCGGTTGCGGTGGATACGATCTCCATCGATCTGACCTCGATCGAGCTCTACGACGACGCCGACCAGTCCGGCATCCTCGACACCGTCGGCGGCAGCGGCCAGTCGGTCGCCACCATCGACATCTCCGCGCTCACCGATGCTCCGGCCGACCTGACCACGCTCGAGACCTACATCTCGGAAGTGGACGCAGCCCTCGGCCAGATCACGGACGCGGCCACCAACCTCGGCGCGATCAAGAACCGTATCGGCCTCCAGCAGGACTTCGTGAAGGCCCTGATGGACTCGATCGATCGCGGCGTGGGACAGCTGGTGGACGCGGACATGAACGCGGAATCGACCCGCCTGCAGGCGCTGCAGACGCAGCAGCAGCTGGGCATCCAGGCGCTCACGATCGCGAACTCCAACAGCCAGAACATCCTCTCGCTGTTCCGCTGATCGGCGGCCCGGCTATCGGGACCGGTCCCCTCCCGGGGGCCCGCCGGACCCCGCTCCTTCGGGAGCGGGGTCTGTTTCGTTTCGAAAGACGGTGCGCGGCGGGGACTCCACGACACCCGCATCATGCATGTCCGGACGAGCCGGCCAGCCACGGCCTGGAGGTTCACCGTGTCACGCGCGCCATCAGCATGCCTCCTCCGAGAGCGATCAGCAACCTGCGAACGCAAGCTCCTTCCCTCGCTCGCTTGACACCCGCCCCGCCCTTTGCGAAGCCGCAGGCCGTTCTCGAGAACGTCGTCGTCGGGGGAAGGAGCGTCCATGAGCCGCGCACTCGTGTTTCCAGGACAGGGCAGCCAGGCCGTCGGCATGGGCAAGGCGCTCGCCGAGGCCTTCCCGCAGGCGCGTGCCGTGTTCGAGGAAGTGGACGCGGCGCTCTCGCAGGACCTCTCCGGCCTGATGTTCGAGGGCCCGATCGAGACGCTGACGCTCACCGCCAACGCCCAGCCCGCGCTCATGGCGACGAGCCTCGCGGCTTTGCGCGTGCTGGAAGCCGAGGCCGGGCTCGACCTCTCGCGCGACGTCGCCTTCCTCGCGGGCCATTCGCTGGGCGAGTATTCCGCCCTCGCGGCGGCGGGCGCCCTCTCCGTCGCCGACACCGCGCGGCTCCTGCGCATTCGCGGCGACGCCATGCAGGCGGCCGTCCCCGTGGGCGAAGGCGCCATGGCGGCTCTCATCGGCGTCGAGATCGAGCAGGCGGCCGAGATCGCCCGCGAGGCGTCGGAGGGCCAAGTCTGCGACGTCGCCAACGACAATGGCGGCGGGCAGGTGGTCCTGTCCGGCCACAAGCCGGCGATCGAGCGGGCGATCGCGGTGGCGCAGGCCAAGGGCGTGAAGCGCGCCGTGCTGCTGCCGGTCTCCGCGCCCTTCCACTGCGCGCTCATGGCGCCGGCGGCGGAGGCCATGCGCGCCGCGCTCGCCGACGTCGTCGTGAACGCACCGCGCGCGCCCGTCGTCGCCAACGTGACGGCGGCGCCCATCGCCGACCCGCAGGCGATCCGCGAGGCACTCGTCGCCCAGGTGACCGGCACGGTGCGCTGGCGCGAATCGGTGGCCTTCATGGCCGGCGCGGGCGCGGACGCGTTCTACGAGGTGGGCGCGGGCAAGGTGCTCTCCGGCCTCGTCAAGCGCATCGCGTCGGGCGCGCAGGCGCGCGCCGTGGGCACGCCGGACGACGTCGCGGCCGTCACGGCCGATTTCAGCTGAGGAACCCGACCATGTTCGATCTGACCGGCCGCAAGGCCCTCGTCACCGGCGCGACCGGCGGCCTCGGCGGCGCCATCGCCCGCGCGCTGCACGCCCAGGGCGCCACCGTGACGATCTCCGGCACGCGCCGCGCGGCGCTCGATGCGCTCGCGGGCGAGCTCGGCGAGCGCGTCCACGTCGAGGAGGCGAACCTCGCCGACAAGGCCTCCGTCGAGGCGCTGGTGCCCGCGGCCGAGGCCGCCATGGGCGGGCTCGACATTCTCGTGAACAATGCCGGCATCACCAAGGACGGCCTGTTCATGCGCCTCAAGGACGAGGATTGGGACACGGTGCTCGCGGTGAACCTCACCGCCGCCTTCCGCCTCTCCCGCGCGGCGGTGAAGGGCATGATGCGCCGCCGCTACGGGCGTATCGTCAACGTCTCCTCCGTCGTCGGCGCCACCGGCAATGCCGGCCAGGGCAACTACGCGGCCTCGAAGGCGGGGCTCGTGGGCATGTCGAAGGCGCTCGCGGCGGAGGTCGCGAGCCGCGGCATCACCGTCAACGCGGTGGCGCCGGGCTTCATCGAATCGCCCATGACCGACGCGCTCAACGAGAAGCAACGCGCCGCCATCCTCGAGACCGTGCCCGCGGGACGGCTGGGGCGCGGCGAGGAGATCGCGGCGGCGATCGTCTACCTCGCCTCCGAGGAAGCCGGCTACGTGACCGGTCACACGCTGCACATCAACGGCGGCATGGCCATGCTCTGACGCCCGCCCAGGTGGCGCCGGCGACACACCCGTTAAATCGCGGGGACGACGCGGCGAATGGGTGCGTACGGGCCCTGCGCGGCTCTCGCCACGGCGCGAGCCGTGTGTTACGAAATCCGCGACAATTTGGTCGCCGGCTTCGACGATTTGGTCGTCGGCTTCTCTGGGGGGCTTGACCGCGGACGCGAATGAGGCTTTTGCAGCACGCGTCCAGGTCGGCACGATCACCCCGGCGATACGCCGCGCGCACCGGACATCCCCGCGGGGGCGGCCCCTCTTCACCGCCCGCCGCAGATCGACGAGTGGATACGAGGACACGAACGATGAGTGACATCGCTGAGCGCGTGAAGAAGATCGTGGTCGAGCACCTGGGCGTGGAAGCGGACAAGGTGACCGAGAACGCGAACTTCATCGATGACCTCGGCGCCGACAGCCTCGACACCGTCGAGCTCGTGATGGCGTTCGAGGAAGAGTTCAACGTCGAGATCCCGGACGACGCCGCCGAGACGATCGTCACGGTCGGCGACGCCATCAAGTTCCTCGAGAAGAACGCCGGCTGAGGGGCCCGCGCCCGGGCTCCGCGCGAGCGGGGCCCCGGGCGCGTCCCTCGATTCTCGTCATGAAGATGCGTCGCGTCGTCGTCACCGGCCTGGGCATGGTCACCCCGCTCGCATGCGGCGTGGAAGAGACCTGGGCACGCCTTCTCGCCGGACGCAGCGGTGCGTCCCGCATCGACACGTTCCAGGTCGACGATCTCCCCTGCCGGATCGCCTGCCGGATTCCGCGGGGCGACGGCTCGGACGGCACGTTCGATCCCGACGCCTGGATGGATCCCAAGGACCAGCGCAAGGTCGACCACTTCATCGTCTACGCCATGGCCGCCGCCAAGCAGGCGCTCGACGATGCCGGCTGGCATCCCGAGAGCTACGAGGATCAGGCCGCCTCCGGCGTGCTGATCGGCTCGGGCATCGGCGGCATCGAGGGCATCGCCGACACGGCGCTCGTCCTGCGCGACAAGGGGCCGCGGCGGATCTCGCCGTTCTTCATCCCCGGGCGCCTGATCAATCTCGCCTCCGGCTACGTGTCCATCGAGCACGGGCTCAAGGGCCCGAATCACTCCGTGGTCACCGCCTGCTCCACGGGCGCGCACGCCATCGGCGACGCCGCCCGCCTGATCGCGCTCGGCGATGCCGACGTGATGGTGGCCGGCGGCACCGAATCGCCGATCAGCCGCATCTCCATCGCCGGCTTCGCGGCCTGCCGTGCCCTATCCACGCATTTCAACGACGAGCCCGCGCGCGCCTCGCGTCCCTACGACAAGGACCGCGACGGCTTCGTCATGGGCGAGGGCTCGGGCGTCGTCGTGCTCGAGGAGTACGAGCACGCCAAGGCCCGCGGCGCGAAGATCTACGCGGAGGTGGTCGGCTACGGCCTCTCGGGCGACGCCTTCCACATCACCTCGCCCTCCGAGGACGGGGACGGCGCCTATCGCTGCATGAAGGCCGCGCTGAAGCGCGCGGGCCTCGAGCCCTCCGCCCTCGACTACGTCAACGCTCACGGCACCTCGACGCCGCTCGGCGACGAGATCGAGCTCGGCGCGGTGGAGCGGCTGATGGGCGATGCGGCATCGGGCCTCACCATGTCCTCGACGAAGTCGGCCACGGGTCATCTGCTCGGAGCCGCCGGCGCCATCGAGGCGATCTTCTCGATCCTCGCGATGCGCGACGGCAAGGTGCCGCCGACGCTCAACCTCGACAATCCGTCCGTCGAGACCGCCATCGACCTCGTGCCGCATACGGCCAAGGAGAAGCGGATCGACGTGGCTCTCTCGAACTCGTTCGGCTTCGGCGGCACGAACGCGTCCCTGGTCTTCGCGCGCGTCTCCTGACGCGCGCGACGAGCGCTTCCGGCGCGACGGCACGCGTTTTCGCCATATTGCTGGGTCAGTTCGGGCAGCGGTCGCCGCGAGGCTCCCGCAGCCCCCTTCGCCAGACGTGAGCCATGTTCGGTCGCAGCAGAGACACGCGCCAGGATCGGCAACAAGATCAAGCGGCGACGCCCGACGCGCCGCCGCACGCCGGCACGAGCGAGGCCCCGCGCCTCGCGCCCAAGAGCCCGCACGAGGCGATCAAGCCCGAGATGGCCTCGCCTCCCCCGCCGCGGCGCCTGAGCCGCCCGCGCGGCGGCCTGCTGTCTACCCTGTCGGGCCTGTTCAGCATGCTCGCCGTCGTGGCGCTGATCGCGCTCGTCGGCCTCGTCGTGCTGGCGCGCCAGGCGAACCAGCCGGGCCCGCTCCAGGCCGACACCGTCGTCGCCATCCCGCAGGGCACGGGGATGAGCGGAATCGCGCGTATTCTCGAGCGCGAGAGGGTCATCACCCAGCCGCTGCTGTTCCAGCTCTACGCGGTGCTCAACCGCGAGCAGGCGAACCTCAAGGCCGGCGAGTTCGCCTTTCGCGCCAACGTCTCGATCGCCGATGCCATCGACACGCTGACCGAAGGCCGCGCCGTCCTCCACCAGGTGACGATCCCGGAGGGCCTCACCAGCCTGCAGATCGTCGAGCGCCTGCGCCGCGACGAGGTGCTCACGGGCGAGATCGAGACGATCCCGCCCGAGGGCTCGCTGATGCCCGACACCTACAAGTTCGAGCGCGGCACCACCCGCGCGCAGGTCGTCGAGATCATGAGCCGGGCGCAGGAGCGCGCGCTCGCCGAGATCTGGGCGCGCCGCGCCGAGGGGCTGCCGCTGGAGACGCCGGACGAGCTCGTGATCCTCGCCTCCATCGTCGAGAAGGAGACCGGGCGCGCCGACGAGCGGCCGCGGGTCGCCGGCGTGTTCATCAACCGCCTACGCCAGGGCATGCGCCTGCAATCCGACCCGACCATCGTCTACGGCCTCGTGGGCGGGCGCGGCACGCTGGGTCGCGGCATCCTGCGCACCGAGATCCGCGAGCCGACGCCCTACAACACCTACGTCATCGACGGCCTGCCGCCGACCCCCATCGCCAATCCCGGCCGCGCGGCCATGGAGGCGGTGGCGAACCCCTCGCGCACGAACGACCTGTTCTTCGTCGCGGACGGAACCGGCGGCCACGCCTTCTCCGAGACCTACGACGAGCACCGCCGCGCGGTCTCGCGCTGGCGCGAGATCGAGGCGAGCCGCGGCTCGGGCGAAACCGACATGGTCGATCCGGAGGACATCCCCGACGAGGCGCCCCAAAGCGGCGCGCTTCCCGGTGGCGCGCTTCCCGGCGGAGCGCTTCCCGGCGGTGCTGCACCCGGCAGCCTGCCGAGCGGCGGCGTTCCCGGCGCGACGCCGAACGCGGCCGCCCTCGTACCCGTGCGGGGTACGATCGACGCCTCCGAGGGCACGCCCCTCGATCCTCTGGCGAACACGACCTTCGACCTCACCAACACGCAGGTCGTCCCCGACCTGCCGGCTTTCGGCGAAGACGGTGCCGTCACGTCGAGCGCTGCGCCGGCCAGCGGCGTGCCGCTGCCGCCCCCGCGCCCGTCTCTGTGAGCGTTTTCGGGTCGGGCGTCGGTTTCAAGCGGCGCCGCCGTTGAAGTCGAAACGCCCCGCCGGCTCCCAGGGCCCGCCGCGATAGCGCCAGAGCAGGAGCCCCTCCCCGCTCACGGGAAAGGGCTCGAAGCGCGCCTCGAGCCGCGCGGCGAGGTCCCTGGCGCGCTGCGGCGTGACCTTGTTCTGGATCGTCACGTGCGGGCGGATCGCCTGCTTGTCCTGCGCGCCGAGCCAGGGCGCGAAGCGGAGCGCGAGCTCGCCGCGCAGGGCGCCGTACCCGCCCCCCTCCAGGACGTAGGCGACGCCACGACCGAGGAAGCGCACGCCCGTGCAGGCGAGGAGCAGCGGCCCGCGCCCCCCGGCGACCTCCGTGAGGACGGCTGCGATCGCCGTCTCCTCCTCGCCCGGCAGCTTGTGGAAGAGCGTCACGTGCGCGGGGATGAGATTGCGCTCTCGCGGGAAGTGGGCGTGTCGCTCCCCGTCGAAGCGCGCGAAGGAGGCCTCGTCGAGGGCGAGGGTGAGGATCAGCGGGTCCATGCCTTGCAAGCTGGAGCGCGCCTCCCCCGGGGCAAGGCGCTGCCTCGCACCGCCTCCCACTGCCTCGCACCGCCCATCTTGGGGCAATTCTGGGGCACCCCTATCGAGGGGCGGCAAATAGGCCTACGATGTGAATGCCGGCTGTGCACCTGCGCGGCCCGTGCGGATCGCTCGCGTCCGCCGAAAGAAGAACGATGTCTCTCGCTGCGCGCCTCGCCGCGCTGGTCCTCGCCGCGATCCTTCCGCTCATTGCCGCGCTCGCCCTGGCTCAGCGCGGGCTCTATCGCGACCAGGAGGCGGATGTCCGCGCCGAGGCGCTCCACCAGGTCCGGTTCCTCTCGGGAGAGCTGTCGCAGATCGTCGACGGCATCCGGCAGGTGCAGAGCGTCCTCGTCGAGATTCCCGCGATCCGAGAGGGCGACGGCGAGTCCTGCTCGGGGATCCTCGATCGGGTCGTCGCCGGCGATGCGCTGCTGAACAACGTCCTCGTCGCCGACCGGGCGGGTCGGCTCGTCTGCGACGGTGTCCACCAGCCGGAAGACCTATCGAGCTATTCGGTCGCCGACCGCGACTATTTTCGCGAGGCGCGCCGCACGGGGGAGTTCGCCATCGGGACCTGGGCGGTCGGCCGCTCGACCGGCGTGCCGGTCGTGCATTTCGCCAGCCCCATTCAGGACGACCTCGGCCGCTTCCAAGGCGCCATCATCACGGCGATCGACCTCGCCGCCCTGGGCGAGCGGCTGGACCGCGGACGCTGGAACTCCGATCACGCGACGCGCGTCGCCGATCGCGAGGGCACGATCCTGCTGCGTCATCCCGACAACGACGCCTATACCGGCCAGCGCATGACGCCGGCCCTCCTCGCCCTCCTCGACGACGCCGCGCCGGGCACGGCGGACGTGACGGAGACGGTCGACGGCGTGCCGCGCATCCTCGGCTACGTGCCGCCGGCGGCCAATCTCGGCTCGTTCTACGTCGGCATCGGCGTCAGCCGCGACGAGGCCTACGCCATCCTCGACCAGGCGAACTGGCGCGGCCTCCTCGTCATGCTGCTCGCCGGCATCGTCGCCGCGGCCGCCGCCTGGCTCGTGGCGCAGCGCGCCGTGCGTCGCCCGGTGCAGCGGGTCCTCGACACGGCGGAGCGGTGGCGCGCGGGCGATCTCGACGCGCGATCGGGTCTCACGGGCCGCGGCGAGATCGCGGCTCTCGGGCGCGCCTTCGACGCGCTGGCGGAGGACCTCCAGGCGACGCTCGGGCGCAAGGAGATGCTGCTGCGCGAGCTCGCCCATCGCACGATGAACAATCTCCAGGTCTTGGGCTCGCTGATGACGCTCCAGCGCAAGAGCGTCGGCGACGAGACCGCGCGCCGCGAGCTCGACGAAGCGGCGGGGCGCGTGCGTGCGATGGCGGCGGCCTATCGCAATCTCCACCGCTCGGGGAGCAGCGGGGGCTCGGTCGACTTCGCGCGCCTGCTCGAAGAGCTGTGCACGAGCGTCGAGGGCGGCCTGATGCCGGAGGGCTCGCGCTGCGTCGTCACCGCCATGCCCCTCGTCCTCGACGCCGAGACGGCGATGCCCATCGCGCTCGCGGCGAACGAGCTCCTCACCAACGCGGTGAAGCACGGCGGCGGTGAGGACGTCGAGGTGATCCTCGCGCCGGACGACACGGCCTGGCGCCTGACGATCCGCAACCAGGGCCCGCCGCTCCCGGCGGGCTTCACGCCGCGCACGGCGACGGGCTTCGGCTTGCGCATGGTGGCTGCCATGGCGGACCAGGCGGGCGGTTCGCTGGAGATCGAATCGGAAGGCGGCTGGACGAGCTTCGCCGTGCGCTTCACCGCGGCCGCGGCGCGCCAGGCGTCGGCTCCGCGGGAGACGACGGCCCACGGCACCGGCAGGGACACGGGCGACGTCGCGACGTCGCCCTCCCCGGGCTGAAGGGACGGCTCGCCCTCAGCGGGCGAGCGCGACCGGGGCGCCGGAGCGCGAGAGCGCGCCCGACATCGAGCCGGGGCTGGCGCTGAGCCGCGCCGCCACGGCACCGCCCTGACGGTAGAGATAGATCTGGTCGCCCCGCAGATCCCAGGCCGAGACGCGGCCGAGATCCTCGTTCTGGCAGCCGGCGCTCGAGGCGCGGTAGAGATCGAGCGAGGGCGTCGAGGACAGGGTCACGCGGCAGGAGCCGCCGCCCGGCTCGCTGGCCCGCCAGGTGCCCACGAAGGTCGTGCGCGACACCCGCGGTGCCGCCTGGGTCGGCGTCTGGATCGCGGCGACCTGCGGGGACGTGGGGACGTCCGACACGATCTGGTCGGTCGCGACGATCTGCGTGCTGTCGAGCGGCGGGGGCGCGAGCGGCTCCGCCTCGACGACGCCGGTGGGCGCGGCGAGCCCAGGCTCCAGAGGCGTCGTCGTGATGATTCCGGGTGAGGCGGCGACCGCCGGCTGCGGGCTCCCTCCTGCGAAGCGCGAGGACTGGCAGGCGGCGAGCGCCAGCACGCTCGCGGCGATCACCGTCGTACGGAGGACGAGGCGGGTGGCTTTCTGCGACGTCATCGGGTCCATCCGGGGCTCGAGGGCGCGGATTTCGCGCCGTGGGTCGAGGTTCATCGTCCTAGCCGATCTTGGTTGCGAGAGAGTGAAGCACGAATGTGGCGGTTCGGGAAACGGCAACGGCCGCGCAGGGTTCGCCCACGCGGCCGAGTTCCTCTTTCGCGAGGGTGACGCCTCAGACGTGGCGCGTCACCATCATCTTCTTGACCTCGGCGATGGCCTTGGCGGGGTTGAGCCCCTTCGGGCAGGCGTTGGCGCAGTTCATGATGGTGTGGCAGCGATAGAGCTTGAAGGGGTCTTCCAGCTTGTCGAGGCGCTCGCCCGTCATCTCGTCGCGGCTGTCGGCGAGCCAGCGATAGGCGTGCAGCAGCGCCGCGGGGCCGAGGAAGCGATCGCCGTTCCACCAATAGGACGGACAGGCCGTGGTGCAGCAGGCGCACAGGATGCACTCGTAGAGCCCGTCGAGCTGGACGCGATCCTCCGGCGTCTGGCGCCACTCGGCCTCCGGCGCGGGGGTCTGCGTCTGCAGCCAGGGCTCCACCGAGGCATGCTGGGCGAAGAACTGCGTCAGGTCGGGAACGAGGTCCTTCAGCACCGGCATGTGCGGCAGGGGATAGATCTTCACCGCGCCCGAGCCGCATTCGTCGATGCCGCGGGTGCAGGCGATGGTGTTCTGCCCCTGGATGTTCATGGCGCACGAGCCGCAGATGCCCTCGCGGCACGAGCGCCGGAAGGTCAGCGTCGGGTCGACCTTGTTCTTGATCCAGATGAGGGCGTCGAGAACCATCGGCCCGCAATCCTCGCGGTCGACGTAGTAGGTGTCGATGCGCGGGTTCTCGGTCTCGTCGGGGTTCCAGCGATAGATCCGGAACTCCTGCAGCCGCTTCCCGTCGACGGGCTTCGGCCAGACCTTGCCCTCGCGATACTGGGAGTTCTTGGGGAGGGAGAATTCGGCCACGTGTTACTCCGCGTCTTCATCTTCGAGGGCGATCTTCAGATCGTTGTTCTCCTCGATCCGCAGCATCCTGATGTCCCGGACGGCCGGCGTGAACCAATCATACTTCTTCGCGAGCTTCTGGACGACGGTCACGCAACGAACTGCATCTACGGTATCGTCACCGAAATAGGTGCTGCCCTGCTTCCATTCGAAGCCTCTTGCAGTAAGAAAGCGCCGTATGTCCGCATAAGCATTGTTCGCATTGTTGCCGTGGTAAAGCTCGCTGAGCATTTGTT
Organism: Salinarimonas ramus; assembly: GCF_014645695.1. Taxonomy (GTDB): domain Bacteria; phylum Pseudomonadota; class Alphaproteobacteria; order Rhizobiales; family Beijerinckiaceae; genus Salinarimonas; species Salinarimonas ramus. The sequence continues at coordinate 330,821 of NZ_BMMF01000003.1, forward strand.
GGTCGAGATCGAACACGATCGCGTACATGCTGCCTCCGCGTCTGCGATTGTGCCCGATCCCGGCCACCGTCATGTCCTCAGTACACCCGCGCCTTCGGCGCGATGTACTCGATCTCGTTCGAGAGCGTGTAGGTGTGGACCGGGCGGTAGTCGATCGTGACCTGGCCCTTGCCCTCGTCGCACCAGGCGAGAGTGTGCTTCATCCACTCCTTGTCGTCGCGATCCGGATGATCCTCGCGGGCGTGGGCGCCGCGGGATTCGGTGCGGTTCGCGGCCGATTCCATCGTCACCACCGCCTGGGTGATCAGGTTGTCGAACTCGAGCGTCTCGATCAGGTCGGTGTTGAAGATCAGCGAGCGGTCCTTGGTGGACACGTCCCCGATGCCGCCCCAGACCTCGTGGATCAGCGACTTGCCCTCGTCGAGCACCTCGCCGGTGCGGAAGACCGCGCAATTGTTCTGCATGGTCTTCTGCATCTGCAGGCGCAGCTCGGCGGTTGGCGTCGCGCCGTTGGCGTTGCGGAAGCGGTCGAGGCGCGAAAGCGCCTTGTCGGCGGAGCCCGCCGGCAGCGGCGCCTGGCTCTCGCCGGCCTTGACGATCTCGGCGCAGCGCAGGCCCGCCGCGCGGCCGAAGACGACGAGGTCGATCAGCGAGTTCGAGCCGAGCCGGTTGGCGCCGTGGACGGAGACGCAGGCCGCCTCGCCGATGGCCATCAGGCCCGGCACCACCGAATCCGGATCGCCGTTCTTCTTGGTCAGCACCTCGCCGTAGAAGTTCGTCGGGATGCCGCCCATGTTGTAGTGCACGGTCGGCAGGACCGGGATCGGCTCCTTCGTCACGTCGACGCCGGCGAAGATCTTGGCGCTCTCCGAGATGCCCGGAAGGCGCTCGTGGAGGATCTTCGGATCGAGGTGGTCGAGGTGGAGGTGGATGTGGTCCCCCTCCTTGCCGACGCCGCGACCGCCGCGGATCTCCATCGTCATGGCGCGCGAGACGACGTCGCGCGAGGCGAGGTCCTTCGCGGAGGGTGCGTAGCGCTCCATGAAGCGCTCTCCCTCGGAATTCGTCAGGTAGCCGCCCTCGCCGCGCGCGCCCTCGGTGATCAGGCAGCCCGCGCCGTAGATGCCGGTGGGGTGGAACTGCACGAATTCCATGTCCTGCAGGGGCAGGCCGGCGCGCAGCACCATGGCGTTGCCGTCGCCGGTGCAGGTATGGGCGGACGTCGCCGAGAAATAGGCGCGGCCGTACCCGCCGGTGGCGAGGATCACCATCTGGGCGCGGAAGCGGTGGATCGTGCCCGTCGTCATGTCGAGGGCGACGATGCCGCGGCAGCGCCCTTCCTCGTCCATGATCAGGTCGATGGCGAAGTACTCGATGAAGAAGTTCGTGTCGTTCTTCAGCGCCGCGCCGTAGAGCGTGTGCAGGATGGCGTGGCCCGTGCGGTCGGCGGCGGCGCAGGTGCGCTGGGCGGTGCCCTCGCCGAAGCGGGTCGTCATGCCGCCGAAGGGCCGCTGGTAGATCTTGCCGGCCTCGGTCCGCGAGAAGGGCACGCCCCAATGCTCGAGCTCGTAGACGGCGGCGGGCGCGTGCCGGCACAGGTACTCGATGGCGTCCTGGTCGCCGAGCCAGTCCGACCCCTTCACGGTGTCGTACATGTGCCAGCGCCAATCGTCCTCGCCCATGTTGCCGAGCGCGGCGGAGATGCCGCCCTGCGCCGCCACCGTGTGCGAGCGCGTGGGGAAGACCTTGGTCACGCAGGCCGTGCGCAGGCCCGCCTGCGAGCAGCCGACCGTCGCGCGCAGACCCGCGCCGCCGGCGCCGACGACCACCACGTCGAACGTGTGGTCCGTGATCGGATAGGCCGCGCCGTTGACGGACGGAGCGGCGCCGTCGGCCGCGGGGGAAGCGTCGTTCGCCATTGTCTCGTATACTCCCTCAGAGCAAGGGGCCGAAGCTGACCTTCGCGATCGCGAAGAGGCTCGCCGCGCCGATGACGATCGCGAAGAACGTGTTCGCGATCACGGCGGCGATCTTCGCGCCCTTGCCGTGCACGTAGTCCTCGATGACGATCTGCATGCCCAGCCGCATGTGGACCGTGACCGATATGACGAAGAGCGCGAGCAGGATCGCGGCAAGGGGGTGCGACACGATCGCGACCGCCTCGGCGTAGGGCTGGCCCGCCACGAGCGCCACGATCACCACGAAGGGCAGCACCAGGAGCAGGTTCGACACCGCCGTGATGCGATGATGCCAGAAATGGTCGGTGCCCCCGCCGGAGGCGCCGAGACCCTTGGCGCGGGCGAGCGGGGTGCGGATGGAGTTGCGCGTGGCCATCGGGTCTCCTCCTCAGCGCGCGATCAGGGCGACGAGCCAGATCACCAGCGTCAGCGAGATCGAGCCGACGAGGGTGAGCTTGGCGAGCAGGAAGCGCTGCGAGGGCTCGAAGCCCTGGCCGAAATCCCACACGAAGTGGCGCACGCCGCCGAGCATGTGGTGCATCAGGGCCCAGGTGTAGGCGAAGAGCAGCAGATATCCGATGGGCGAGCCGAAGAACCAGGCGGCGGAGGCGTAGGACTCGGGCCCGGAGGCCAGCGACACGAACCAGAACGCGAGGAACACCGTGCCGACGTAGAGCACGATCGCCGTCGCGCGGTGGAAGATGGACATCGCCATCGTCCAGGTCCAGCGGTAGATCTGGAGATGGGGCGAAAGAGGCCGCTTGGCTTCCGCTCGTGCGCTCTCGGCTGACGCCATGACTGCTGGCTCCTCGTACGCCTGCGGCGCGACGCCGCAAAAATGACAAAAGGCTCTCGCCGAGGGTAAGTATCGGATGCGTTCCCCGACGACAATGCGTCATCCCGCCTGGCGGGTTACAGTTTGGAGCGACTGTAAGCAACCCCTTCGGAGGTCGTAGGGAATCATACGCGATCCTGGCGCGACTCCTTTGCGCGAAACACTTTGGGCCCTCCGGTCCCGGCGATGCCCGCACCGGGATCCTTCGGCTCGCCCGAGCCGGGCGGTGCGCGGCGCTTGGCGAAGCGCGCCTTGGCGTAGGCCATTCCCTTGCGTCCCCCGTGCTTGACACCCTTGGCCGTGCCGAAGGCGAGGAGCCAGAACGCGCCGAAGCCGAGCCCGGCGGCGAGCGCGCCGGCGACCGTCACCGGCACCGCCGGCTCGTAGGCGCGATAGGCGGCGTCCGCGATCTGCGGGTCGGCCTCGCGCACCAGGACGAGCACCTGGCCGAGCCCATCGGACCGCGCCAGGCGCTCCGCCTGGCGCTCGAGCCGCGCGAGGCGCTCGGCGGCTTCGCGCGCGCTCTCGCCCTGGCGGCGCACGAGATCGTCGGGATTGGCCTCGAGCCTGCCGAGCGCGCCCTCGCGGTCGAGCCCGGCCTCGGCGGCGCTGTCGTCGAAGCGCGCGACGATCGCGGCGAGCTCGTCGATGGCGCCACCGAGGCGCTGCTCGTATTGCTGCGCGAATTCCGGCCCCTGCGAGCCCGCGAGCGCGCCGACGAGCCCCATGCCCATGGCGGCGATGCGCGAAAGCGCCATCAGACCCCCTCCCCCGCCGCGGCGGCGGCGAGGATCGCATCGCGCGTCACCGCTTCCGCCGGGGCCTGGATCTTGATCGCGCGGGTGCGCGCGCCGGGGATCATCAAGAGGATCACGGTCTCGGTGCCCGGGCAGGCGGGATCGGCGCAGACGATCTCGTTGACGCTCAAGGACGCGTCCTCCGGCAGCGCCAGCGTCTCGCGGGCCAGCGCCGCCACGCGGTCGAGCGCCGCGCGCTCGGGGCGGGCGCGGCCGAAACGCCGGGCGAGGCGCGCGAGCGGTCCGGTCACGCGCGCCTCACGGGAGCCGCAGGACGCCGCCGGCACCGTCGGCGGCCCCGAAGGCGAGGGTGTCGCCCTTGGCGTCCCACGTGAGCGCGGTGACGCCCGAGCCCTTCACCGCCGGCCGCACCAGGAGCTCGGATGCGTCGGTGAGGCGGATGAGGAGGATGCAGCCGTCCTGGTAGCCCGCGGCCACCACCGGGACGCGCGGATGGCAGGCGACACGCGAGACCTGAGCGGGCCGCACGCCGCACTCGCGCGGCTGCTTGCCCGTGGGGCCATCCTTCGAGTCGAACGGCCAGAGGATGACGGCGTCCGCGCCCGAGGTCGCGAGCCACTTGCCGTCCGCCGTCCAGGAGAGCGAGCGCGTCTTGCCGGGATAGCCCGACATGCGCATGTGCCCCTTGTCGGGCTGCAGGCGCCAGCCGTGGAGCGAATTTTCCTGCATCGACGTCACGACGAAACGCCCGTCCGGCGACCAGACGACGTCGAGATGCGCGCCCTTCCACTCGAGCCGCTCCGGCTCGGTGTCGAGGTTGGGGAACCACAGCGTCGCGCCGTCGACATGCGCCACCGCGAGGCGGTAGCCCTTCGGCGCGAAGGCGAGGCCGCGCACCGAGGACGGCGTCTCGCGCACGCGCTCCTTGCCCTTGGGATCGCGGGCGAAGACCTTCTTGCCGGCGGACCAGGCGACGCCGCCGTCCTTGTGCAGGGCGAGCGCGTCGATCCAGGCGAAGGCGCCGGCCTGCGCGAAGGTGCGCGTCGAGCCGTCGGGCCCGGTCACCGCCACGCGCCCGTCGTCGCCGCCGGTGACGAGCCGCTCGCCGTCGCTGGCCGCGGACAGGACGGAGCCGTCGGGATGGGCCTCCACCCGATGGCTCTCGCCGTCCTTGAACAGGAGGACGCCGCCGTCGCCGAGCGCGAAGGCGGCGACGTCGCCGAGGAAGGCGGTCGCGGTGACGTGCGCGCCGGTATCCACCGGGCGCACGAGCTCGACGAGGGAGGGCGCGTCGTTGGTCATGGCGCCCTGTCTACGCCCCTGCGCCGCCTCTTGGAAGAGGCGCGGCGCGCATGACCCGCGCGATCAGAGGCTCGCCGCCGCGCGCGTCGCCTGGTCGTAATGCCCGGAGAGTCCCCGCAGCATCGCCGCGATCTCGGACAGGCGCCCTTCGTCGAGCGTCGTCGCGGAGAGCGGCTTCGTCAGCAGCGCGTCGCGGATCTCGCGATAGCGCAGGCACACGGCGCGCCCGCGCTCGGTGATCTCCACCGTCTTCTCCTTGCCGGCGCGCCCGGAGGCGACGAGGCCGGCGGCCTCGAGCTTCTTCACGCCGTAGGAGACGAGGTGCGTGTCCTCCACCGAGAGCACGAGACAGATGTCGGCGAGCTTCTTGGGGCGCCCGCGATGATTCACCGTGTGCAGCACGAGCACGTCGAGCGCGGAGAGATCCGGCACGCCCGCGGCCGACATGCAGCGCGTCATCCAGCGCTGGAAGGCGTGGCCTGCGAGGATGAGGCCGAACTCGAACTCGGACAGGGCGGGAAGGCCTGTCTCGGCGAGGTGGGCCGAGGAGACGACGGGGCCGACACCGCTCGGCGCGGAGCCTGCACCGCTCGGCGCGGGGCCCGTGCCGGTGCGCGTGCCGTCGGTCTCGACCTCGGTCTTGCGGGGAGGGCTCATGGGGCGTCTCTCGCTCATTCCAGCATGGTCCGCGGCAGCCATAGCGCGATGTCGGGGAAGAGCGCGAGGAGGAGGGCGGCGAGACACATCAGCGCGAAGAAGGGCGCCGTGTAGAGCCCGAGCCGGAAGATGTCGCGCCCCGTCAGCGATTGCAGGACGTAGAGGTTGAAGCCTACCGGCGGGGTGATCTGCGCCATCTCGACCACGAGCACGATGAAGATGCCGAACCAGATCAGGTCGATCCCGGCGGCCGTCACCAGCGGCATGATGATCGAGGTGGTGAGCACCACGAGCGAGATGCCGTCGAGGAAGCAGCCCATGACGATGAAGAAGACCGTCAGGGCGAGGAGCAGCATCGCCTGCGAGAGGCCGAAGGAGCCGATCCATTCCGCCAGCATGCGCGGGATGCCGGTGAAGCCCATCGACGTCGTCAGGAAGGCGGCGCCCGCGAGGATGAAGGCGATCATGCACGAGGTCTTCGTGGCCGAGATCAGCGCCGCGCGGAAGGTGGGGAGGTTCAGCGTGCCGGCGCGCCAGGAGATGGCGAGGGCGAGGAACACGCCCACCGCCGCGGCTTCCGTCGCCGAGGCGAAGCCCGCGTAGATCGAGCCGATGACGCCCACGATGAGGAGGACCACGGGCGCGAGGCGGCGCAGCTTGGATATGCGCTGGCGCAGCGGCATCACCGGCTCGGGCGGGGGCATGCGATGGCGGTTGAGGAGCGCCCAGACGATCACGTAGCCCATGAACAGCGCGGTGAGCATCAGCCCGGGGATCACGCCGGCGATGAAGAGGCGCGCCACCGATTGCTCGGTCGCCGTGGCGTAGACGATGAGGATGATGGAGGGTGGGATCATCAGGCCGATCGTGCCCGAGCCCGCCAGCGTGCCGATCGCCATCACGTCGGAGTAGCCGCGCTTCTTCAGCTCGCCCAGCGAGATGCGCCCGATCGTGGCGCAGGTCGCGGCGGAGGAGCCGGAGACGGCGGCGAAGATCGTGCAGCCCACCACGTTCACGTGGAGGAGGCGCCCGGGAAGACGTGCGAGCCAGGGCGTGAGGCCCTCGAACATGTCCTCCGACAGCTTCGTGCGAAACAGGATGTCGCCCATTAGGATGAACATGGGCAGGGCCGTCAGGTCCCAGGAATTGAGCTGCTGCCACATGGCGGTCGCGAGTATCGCGCCCGGCGGGAGCGGCAGCGACGCCACGAGGGCCACGAAGCCCAGGGTCGCCAGCGCCACCGCGATCCAGACGCCGCAGGCGAGGATCGCGAAGAGCAGCGCGACGAGGAGGAGCATGAAGGTCGTCGGCTCCACGGCTCAGCCCTCCCGCCCGAGGGCGACCGCGTCTTCCGCGGCGCGGAAGCTCGGGCGCCCCGTACGCACGGTGATCGTCAGCTCGTCGAGAAAGGCGATCGTGAGGAGCGCGGCACCCGCGGCCATGGCCGCCTGGGGCCAGACCAGGGGGACCTGGACGAGCCCCGGGGAGACCTCGCCGAAGCGCCAGCTCTCGAGGGCGTATCCACCGATCGCCCAGGTACCGAAGCCCGCCGCGAGCGCGCCGAAGGCGAGAGCCGCGGCCTCGATCAGGGCACGCACGCGCTGGGGAAGCGCGTTCACGAGCATGGTCACGCGGATGTGCGCGCCGCTCTTCAAGGTGCCCGCGAGCGCGAGGAAGCTCGCGGCGGCGAAGAGGTAGCCCGAGATCTCGGCGAGCGAGAGCACGACGAAGCCCGAGCGCGGCAGGTCCAGCGCCTGCAGGATCGCGTCCCAGATGCGCGCCACGACCTGCAGGCCGACGAGCGAGGCGATCACGAGGATGCACAGGGCGGACAGCCACAGGCCCGCCGCATAGAGGAGATCGAGCGCGCGACGCATGCAATCCTCCGAAGGACAGGAATGCCGCCGCCCCATGGGGCGGTCGACGTCGATGCGAGCCGCCGACCCGGCACCGCCCCACGGGGCGGTCGGCGAGCGGAGCGAGACGGGTGGGGGCGAGCGGCAAGTCGCGACGGACTCGCCCCCAACCGATCCGCCGACGCGGCCCACCTCCCCTAAGGGAAGGTTTCGGCGCGGACTCAGTTCGCGCGGTAGGCCTCGAGCACGGCCGTGCCCGCCTCGCCGGCGCTGGCGGCCCATTCGTCGGCGATCTGTGCGCCGATCTCCTGGAAGCCGGTCGAGAGGCCCTCGGAGGGCACGACGATGGCGATACCGTTGTCGGCGAGCGTCTTCGTCGCCGCCTCGGTGTCGGCCTGCGACATCTCCCAGCCGCGGGCCTCCGCCGCCGCTGCGGCCTCGAGCAGGGCCGCGCGCACGCCGGGCTCGAGCGCCTCGAAGGCGGCGGTGTTCACCACCACCATGTTGCGCGGCAGCCAGGCCTGGGTGTCGTGGTAATGCGAGACGAAGTCCCAGAACTTCGAGTTCACGCCGGTGGAGGGCGAGGTGATCGTCGCCTCCACGCGCCCCGTGGCGAAGGCGGTGGGCAGGTCCGCCACCTCGACCTGGACCGGCGTCGCGCCGGAGAGCTCGGCGATGCGCGCCGTGCCGGGATTGTAGGTGCGGAAGCGCAGGCCGCGAAGCGCCTCGATCGAGTCGATCTCCTGGCCGGCATAGATGCCCTGGGGCGGCCACGGCACGGAGAAGAGCAGCGTCAGCCCCTCCTCGGAGAGCGCCTCCTCGAGCGCCGGGCGCTGGGCCTCGTAGAGGCGGCGCGCGTCCTCGTAGGACGTGGCGAGGAAGGGCACGGAATCGAGGCCGTAAATGGGATTCTCGTTGGCATGCAACGAGATCAGCACCTCGCCGATCGGGACCACGCCCGAGCGCACGGTGCGCTTGATCTCGGGATGCTTGATCAGCGAGCCGGCGGAATGCACCGTGATGTCGAGCGCACCGCCGGTGGCCTCGCGGACCTCGTCGGCGAATTGCGCGATGTTGACGGTATGGAACGTCGCGTCCGGATAGGGGGTGGGCATGTCCCAGCTCTGGGCCGAGGCCGCGCCGGCCAGGACGGCCGACAGCCCGACGCCCGCGACGACGCGTGCGAAGATGTTCATGATGTCGCTCCCTTCTCGCCCCCGGCCGCGAGAGGCCGGGCGGCTTCCCAGCGCATCCCTCTTTATCATGCGCATGATGCAAGGGTGATCTGCAGCGCACACCATGTCAATATCCTTGCGTCATCTCATCGAAAAAATGTTGACGTTTTGTCGATGTCGGCGATGATGACCTTCAGGGAACGACACGGGCGCGCCCGGCGGTGTCGCGCGCGGCCAGCGTGAGGAGGCGACGATGAGCGGCAGGTGGGACTTCTGGATCGATCGCGGCGGCACGTTCACCGACGTGATCGCGCGCGACCCCGACGGGCGCCTGCACGCCCGCAAGCTCCTCTCGGAGAATTCCGACGCCTATCGCGACGCCGCCGTCCAGGGCATCCGCGACCATCTCGGCCTCGCCCGCGGCGAGCCGATCCCGGAGCGCACCATCGGCGAGGTGCGCATGGGCACCACGGTCGCCACGAACGCGCTGCTCGAGCGCAAGGGCGAGCGCACGCTGCTCGTCACCACCAAGGGCTTCCGCGACGCGCTGCGCATCGGCTACCAGGCGCGCGCGGACATCTTCGCCAAGGCCATCGTCAAGCCCGACGAGCTCTACGACGACGTCGTCGAGATCGACGAGCGCATCCTCGCCGACGGCACGGTGGAGCGTCCCCTCGACGAGGCGGCGGCCCGCGCGGCGCTGGAGGCGGCGAAGGAAGCCGGCTGGCAGGCCCTCGCCATCGTCTTCATGCACGCCTACAAGCATCCCGACCACGAAAGCCGCGTCGCCGCGATCGCCCGCGAGATGGACTTTCCCCAGGTGTCCGTCTCCCACGAGGTCTCGCCGCTCGTGAAGCTCGTGGGGCGCGGCGACACCACCGTCGTCGACGCCTATCTCTCGCCGATCCTGCGCCGCTACGTGGCGCAGGTCTCCGACGAGCTCGACGTCGATCGCACCGGCGCGCGCCTCATGTTCATGATGTCCTCGGGCGGGCTCACCGCGGCCGAGCTGTTCCAGGGCAAGGACGCGATCCTGTCGGGCCCCGCAGGCGGCGTGGTCGGCCTCGCCGAGACCGGCCGCGCGGCCGGCTTCGACAAGGTGATCGGCTTCGACATGGGCGGCACGTCGACCGACGTGGCCCATTTCGACGGCACCTACGAGCGCGCCTTCGAGACCGAGGTCGCGGGCGTGCGCATGCGCGCGCCGATGATGCTGATCCACACGGTCGCGGCGGGCGGAGGCTCGAAGCTCAAATGGGACGGCACGCGCTACCGCGTCGGGCCCGATTCCGCCGGCGCCCATCCCGGCCCGACCTGCTATCGCCGCGGCGGCCCGCTCGCCGTGACCGACGCGAACGTCATGGTGGGCAAGCTCCTGCCGGACTATTTCCCGCACATATTCGGCCCGAACGGCGACGAGCCCCTCGACGCGGACGCCGTGCGCGAGGCCTTCTCGGCGCTGGCCGACGAGATCGGCGACGGGCGCGCGCCCGAGGAGGTCGCCGACGGCTTCCTCGAGATCGCCGTCGCCTCCATGGCGGAGGCGATCAAGAAGATCTCGGTCCAGCGCGGCTACGACGTGACGCGCTACGCGCTCAACTGCTTCGGCGGCGCCGGCGGCCAGCACGCCTGCCTCGTCGCGGACGCGCTCGGGATGAAGACCGTCATCGTCCATCCGCTGTCGGGCCTGCTCTCGGCCTACGGCATGGGGCTCGCCGACATCCGCGCCACGCGCCAGAGCGCGGTGGACGCCGCCCTCGATGCCGACGCGCCGCAGGCGCTCGCCGTCGCCGCGACGCGTCTCGTCGACGAAGCGGTCGAGGAGCTCACAGGCCAGGGCGTGCGCCACGACGACATCGAGGTCGTGGTGCGCGCGCACGTGCGCTATGCCGGCACGGACACGCCGCTCCAGGTCGATGCCGCGACGCTCGCGGGCGAGGCCCTCGCGGCCCCCATCGCGCCGGCCTCGGCGCAGGCGATGCGCGCGGATTTCGAGGCGCAGCACAAGCGCCGCTTCGGCTTCGTCGACGAGGGCAAGGCGCTCGTCGTCGAGGCCGTCGAGATCGAGGCGGTGGGCGGCGGCGCCCAGTTCGCCGAGGCGGAGGGCCTCGACACGGTGGAGGGCACGCCGGAAGCCGAGCGTACCACGCGCTTCTTCTCCAAGGGCTGGCACGACGCGCGCGTCTACCTGCGCGACGCGATCCATCCCGGCCACCGCATCGCCGGGCCCGCCGTGATCATCGAGCCCAACCAGACCATCGTCGTCGAGGACGGCTGGGAGGCCCGGCTCACCGCCAAGGACCACCTCGTCCTCGCCCGCGTGAAGGCCATGGCCGCGCGCCACGCGGTGGGCACGCAGGCGGATCCGGTGATGCTGGAGATCTTCAACAACCTGTTCATGTCCATCGCCGAGCAGATGGGCGTGACGCTCCAGAACACGGCGTATTCCGTCAACATCAAGGAGCGGCTCGACTTCTCCTGCGCGGTGTTCGACGCGCAAGGAAACCTCGTCGCCAACGCGCCGCACATGCCGGTGCATCTCGGGTCCATGGACCGCTCCGTGGAGACGGTGATCCGGCACAATCCGGAGATCCATCCCGGCGACGTCTTCGCGCTCAACGCCCCCTACAACGGCGGCACGCACCTGCCCGACATCACGGTGTGCACGCCGGTCTTCGCCGACGACAAGAAGACGATCCTGTTCTGGGTCGCCTCGCGCGGCCACCACGCCGACGTCGGCGGCGTGGCGCCGGGCTCGATGTCGCCGCGCGCGACGCATATCGAGGAGGAGGGCGTCTACATCGACAATTTCAAGCTCGTCGATCGCGGCCGCTTCCGCGAGGCCGAGCTCGTGGCGATGCTCGAGGGCGCCCGCTATCCGGTGCGCAACGTCGTCCAGAACGTCAACGACCTGAAGGCGCAGATCGCGGCCAACGAGAAGGGCGTCGCCGAGCTCGAGAAGATGGTCGCCTCGTTCGGGCTCGACGTCGTCGAGGCGTATATGGGCCACGTCCAGGACAACGCGGCGGAGAGCGTGCGCCGCCTGCTCGACCGCCTGAAGGACTGCTCCTTCGACTATCCGATGGACCAGGGCTGCGCGATCCGCGTCACCATCACGGTGGATCGCACGCGGCGCACGGCGCGGGTCGACTTCTCCGGCACCTCGCCGCAGCAGCCCGACAATTTCAACGCGCCCGCGCCCGTGACCCGCGCGGCCGTGCTCTACGTCTTCCGGGTGATGGTCGACGACGCGATCCCCATGAATGCGGGCTGCCTGCGGCCCATCGAGATCGTCGTCCCCGACGGCTCGATGCTCTCGCCGCGTTATCCCGCCGCCGTCGTGGCGGGGAACGTCGAGGTGAGCCAGGCGGTGACGAACTGCCTGTTCGGCGCGCTCGAGGCCATGGGCTCCTCGCAGGGCACGATGAACAACCTCACCTTCGGCAACGACACCTACCAGTACTACGAGACGATCTGCTCGGGCGCCCCCGCCGGCCCCGGCTGGAACGGGGCGTCGGGCGTGCACACGCACATGACGAACTCGCGGCTCACCGATCCCGAGATCCTGGAGACGCGCTTCCCCGTCGTGCTGGAGGACTTCCACATCCGCGCGGGCTCGGGCGGCAAGGGCCGCTGGTCGGCGGGCGACGGCACGGCGCGCACGATCCGCTTCCGCGAGCGGATGGATTGCGCGATCCTCGCCTCCCACCGCAAGGTCCGCCCCTTCGGCGTCGCCGGCGGCGAGCCGGGCGAGCTCGGACGTACGTGCGTGCGGCGCCTCGACGGGACGATGGAGGAGCTCGCGGGGAGCGATCAGACGGTGCTCCATGCCGGCGAGGCGGTGACGGTGATCACGCCGACGGGTGGGGGGTACGGAAAGGCGGAGTAATGTCCGTCTGGGCGGACGTTTCGCAATCCTGCAAGCGTCCCGCCCCCTCCCCACCCTCCGACCCTCGGGTCGTCGTCCTCCCCTGCGGGGAGGAGGCGATAGGGCGAGCGTCGGTGCATCGGTGGAAATGGCCGATGCGGGGCGCCGGCCGCCACCTCCCCGCAGGGGAGGACGGAGCTCGAAGAGCGGAGGGTGGGGAGGGCGGCTGTGCCGCTCGCCCGTGTACTCGACCAGCGTATTCGATCAGCTCGACGACGCCGCCGACCTGCGCGCCTCCAGACGCCTCGCGATCTCCCACGCCAGCGCGCCCGCGATCGTGATGGCGATCATCACCAGCGCCAGCGCGTTCACCGCGGGGGTGAGGCCGGTGCGGACCTTGGTGGCGATGTAGACGGTGAGCGGCGTCTCGAAGCCGCGCACGAAAAGCGTCGTGTTGTAGTTCTCGATGCTCTGGAGCGTGGCCAGCAGCGCCGCGGCGAGGAGCGCGGGCTTGAGGAAGGGCAGCAGCACGCGGCGAAACACCATGAGCTTCGAGGCCCCGAGCCCCAGCGCCGCCTCCTCCAGCGTACGGTCGAAGCGCTGCAGGCGCGCGGCCACCATCAGCATGACGTAGGCCGAGATGAAGCTCGCCTGGGCGAGCACGATGAGCAGGAGCCCGCCGCCGACCCCGATCTGGCGCCAGAGCACCAGCGTCGCGATGCCGATGACGACGCCCGGCGTGAGCAGCGGCGAGACCATCAGCGCGTAGAGCACCGACTTCGCCCGCGCGTGCAGGCTCGTGAGCACGAGCGCCGCCGCCGTGCCCACCGGCACCGCGATGGCGACGACGCCGAGCGCGACGATCGCCGACGTCCACAAAGCGCGCCACATGGCGGCGTCGTCCACCATCTGCGCGAACCAGTCCGTCGTCGTCCCGAGCCAGGGCGTCACGGTGGGGAAGCGCGAGGTGTTGAACGCGGCCGCGCTCATCACGACGAGGGGCGCGAACAGGTAGACGAAGAACGCGAGGACGTAGATCCAGAACAGGATCTTGGGGATCGCCGCCGCGGCGCGGGAGGCGAGCGGGGTGCGGGCGGGCATCGCCGGCGAGGGCGGGAGAGCGACGGCGCTCGTCATCGGGCGATCCCCCTCATTTCGCGACGTCCGTGAGCGAGACGCGGAAGACGCGCAGCGTGATCAGCACCACCGCGAGGCAGAGCACGAGGAGCACGAGCGCGTAGGCCGCGCCGCGGTTCCAGTCCCCGCCCTCGAAGAACCAATTGTAGATGATCTGCGTGAACCAGCGGCTGCCCGGCGCGCCGAGCAGGGCCGGCGCCACGTAGCTGCCCGCCGCCAGCATGAAGGTGAAGACGCAGCCCGTGGCGATGCCGGCCTTCGCGTGCGGGATGACGATGCGCAGATGAATGCGCCAGGTCGCGGCGCCGAGGTCCCGCGCCGCCTCGATCTGCGCCTTCTCCAGGCTCTCGATCGAATTGTAGATCGGGAAGAGCATGAACAGGATGTAGGCGTAGACCATGCCGGCGAGGACGCCGCCGTCGCCGTACCAGCGCATGGGCTCGTCGAGGATGCCGAGGTTCATCAGGAAGGCGTTGAGCGGCCCGCGGAAGGCGAGGAGGATGTACCAGGCGAGCGTGCGCAGGACCTCGTTGATCCAGAAGGGGATGACGAGGGCGAGCACCACCAGGGAGGCGGCCGAGGGGCTCGCGGTCTGCGCCAGCCAGAAGGCCAGGGGATAGCACACGACGAAGGTCGCGATCGTCACGAGCGCGCTCGCCCACACGGTCTTGAGGAAGATCTCCCGGTGCACCGGCTCGCCCGCGAGATAGGCGAGGTTGTCCAGGGAATAGGTGTCGAGCGGGCCGCCGACGTCCGCCGGGAGCAGGTTGGGGCGCAGCGCGAAGTCGATCATCATCAGGTTGGGCGCGAGCACGAGGCCCGCGAGCCAGAACCCGACGAGGACGAGGAACAGCCCCGCGAGGCCGGGCCCGAAGCGGCCCGTGAGCGCGCTCATGGCTCCTCCTCCGGCCGCGCCTGCGCATGCCCCGGCAGCGCGATGGCGTCGCGGGTCGAGAAGGAGAAGGCGATCTCGGCCCCCGGCGCCGGCGCGCCGCCGAGCGTCGTCGAGGGCAGAGCGGCGAGGAGGCGCGCGCCGTCGGCGGTGGCGCCGTGGAGGAGGCCGAAGGCGCCCTCGAAATCCAGCCGCTCGGCGCGGGCGGCGAGGACGTTGGGGCCGGCGCCCTCCCCTGCGGTCGCGCCCTGGCGCGCGAGGGTCAGCGCCTCGGGGCGCACGTAGAGCGTCGCCTCCGCGCCCGCGGCGAGCCCGGCGCCGGCGCGCGCGGTGAAGCGCCCGTGCGCCGTGTCGAGCGCCGCCTCGCCGTTCTCGATGGCGACGACGCGGCCGGGAACGGCGTTCGTCTCGCCCACGAAGGTCGCGACGAACGGCGTCGCCGGCTCGTCGTAGAGCGTGCGCGGCGCCGCCACCTGCTGGAGGACGCCCGCGCTCATCACCGCCACGCGGTCGGACATGGCGAGCGCCTCCGACTGGTCGTGGGTGATGTAGAGGAAGGTGACGCCGGTGCGCTTCTGGATCGTGCGCAGCTCCGCGCGCATGTGCTGGCGCAGCTTGAGATCGAGCGCCGAGAGCGGCTCGTCGAGGAGCAGCACCTGCGGCTCGACCGCGAGCGCCCGGGCGATGGCGACGCGCTGCTTCTGGCCGCCGGAGAGCTCGGAGATCTTGCGCTCGCCGTAGCCCGAGAGCGCGATGAGATCGAGGAGTTCCTCCGCGCGCCGCCGGCGCTTTTCCTTCGAGACGCCGCGCGCCTCGAGCCCGAAGGCGATGTTCTCCCACACCGGCATCAGGGGGAAGAGCGCGAGCGACTGGAAGATCATCGCGGTGGGGCGCTGGTTGGGGCCGAGCCCCGCCATGTCGCGCTCGCCGATGAGGACGCGGCCCGCGCTGGGCGCGAGGAAGCCCGCGACCATGCGCAGGATCGTCGTCTTGCCGCAGCCCGACGGGCCGAGGATCGAGAAGAACTCCCCCGGCTCGACCGTGAAGGAGACGTCGTCGACGGCCCGCGTCTCGCCGAAGGCCATGGTGACGCGCTCGAGCGCGACGGAATGGGACATCGTTGGTCTCTCGGGCTCTTCACGCTGCGCGAGCGCGCGGCTGCTCGCACGAGCGAGCTGGGGGTGGGGTGCGTCGGGCGCCCCACCCCGGCTTGGGCTTCGCGGTGCACGCCTTTCGGCGTGCCCCTCACGTCACCGGCTCACGCCGGCGACACCTTCCCCTGCAGGGAAGGCGATGCGATCACGCCGACAGGAAGCGGTCCTGGTACTCGTTGCGCTTGGCGACGAACCAGCTCTCCTGGATCGGCCACCACCACAGCTTGTCGAGCGCGTCACCCGGATAGGCGGCGGCGAAGAAGGCCTTCGCCTCGTCCGAGAGCAGCGCGTCGGCGCCCACCGCGGTCGAGTTGATCGAGGTGGCGTTCGAGTACATGGCGCCGGCCTCCGGCGTCAGCATCCAGTTGATGAAGGCGTAGGCCTCGTCGACGTTGGCGGCCTGCGAGGGGATGGAGAGCCCCTCCATCCAGGCGAGTGCGCCTTCCTTCGGGGCGATGTAGCCGATCGGCAGGCCCTCGCGGGCGAGGCCGGCGGCGGTCGAGTCCCAGGTCTGGCCGATGGCCGCGCCGTTGACGCGGAACGCGCCCTGAGCCTCGTTCTCGTTCGACCAGAACTGGATGATGTTGCCCTTGCGCGCGATCGCCTCGGCCAGGATGACGTCGTAGACCTCCGTCATCGCCTCCTCGGAGGCGAAGGCCTCGCGCATCGGGCGCGGCAGCCGGCCCTCGCCCTCGAGCCACAGGCCGATGCCGACGAGGCCGGAATGGCCGCGCACGGTCGCCTTGCCTTCCATCTCCGGCTTCCAGATGTCGCCGTAGGAGGCCGAGCCGTATTCGAGCGGCGCCTGGTCGCGATCGAAGGAGAGCGCCTCGGTGCCCCAGTCGGACGGGACCTGGTAGCGGTTGCCGCCGACGACGGCGCCCATGTTCTCCGAGCCGGACACGGCGGAGGCGATGACGCGGTCCCACTCGACCTTGTTCTCGTCGATGGGCTGGACGAGCCCGAACTCGACGTAGTTCGGCACGCGATCGACCGTCGGCCAGATCACGTCGAAGCCCGCGCCGTTGGAGGCGCGCATCTGGTTGAGGAGCTCGTCGTTGGTGCCGTAGGGCGTGAAGACCGGCGTGATGCCCGTGTCCGCCTGGAACTTGGCGAGCATCTCGTCGGTGACGTAGCCCGCCCAGGCGAAGATGTTGACGGTGGGGGTCTGCGCGAAGGCACGGCGCGACACGAAGGGCGCGGCGACGCCCATTGCGGCGGCGCCGGTGAGCAGCGTGCGCCGGGTCAGGCGGGTGGATGCGAAGGTCATGGTGGTTGCCTCCCGAAAGGGTTTGGACCCGGACGGGTCCCGGAGAGAGGAAACCGGCTAAGCTTCATTTGCAACAGCCCAATGACCGTTTCCACGAAAACGCGTGCACTTTTGCGTCGCACGGCCCATTCCGGAAGGGCACGCACGAACGTTCTCCCACACCGGCGCGTTGCCGCAGGGCATCGTCGCGGGCGCAGGGCTGCGACGACCTTTCGCTCTCGTGGACCGGAGACGAGAAGACCATGGCGAACCTCGCCGAGACCATGCTCGACTGCGCCATCGTCGGCGGCGGCATCGGCGGGCTCACGGCCGCGATCTACCTCGCGCGCTTCCGCCGGAACGTCGCGATCCTCGACGGCGCGGATTCCCGCGCGCGCTGGATCCCGCGCTCGCGCAATCATCCCGCCTTTCCCGGCGGCGTCACGGGCGATGAACTCCTGAGCCGGCTACGCGAGCAGCTCGCGGGCTACGGCGCGCAGCCGATCCAGGATCGCGTCGAGACGGTCGTGCGCGAGGAGGACGGCGCGTTCCGCCTGACGCGCGCCTCCGGCGCAATCACCCGCGCCCGCACGCTCGTCCTCGCCACCGGCGTATCGGACATCGAGCCGCCCATCGCCGACGCGTTCGAGGCGGTGAAGGCGGGCCTGGTGCGCCATTGTCCCATCTGCGACGCCTACGAGATGATCGACAAGAGCCTCGCCGTCATCGGCCGCGGCACGCATTGCCTGGGCGAGGCGCTGTTCCTGCGCAGCTACACGCCGCACATCGTCGCGCTGACGAACGGCGTGAAGCTGGCCTGCGGCGCGGACGGGCACGCGCGCATGGAAGCGGCAGGCATCCGCCTCGTCGAGACGCCCGTCTCGGACATACGCCGGGACGTCGACGAGAGCGGCGTCGTGCTCACGCTCGAGGACGGCGAGAGGATCCGCGTCGACGCGCTCTATTCCGCCATGGGCATGCGCCCGCATTCGGAGCTCGCCCGCGATCTCGGCATCCCGCTCGCAGACGACGGGCGCATCCCCGCCGATCCGCATCAGCGCACGGCGGCGGACGGCGTGTGGGCCGTGGGCGACGTCGTCACCGGCTTGAACCAGCTCGGCGTCGCCATGGCCCAGGGCGAGATCGCCGCCACCGACGTGCACAACAGGCTGCGGCGCGCGGAAGGTCGCGCCTCCTGACGCGCGGCCGCGCTTGCGCCCACGCGCGATCTCGTCGAAACAGGGCCCGCGGCCAAGAGGCTGCCAAGAGGCGGCGAAGGAGGAATGCATGGCAGCGACGACGCACGAGACGACGCCCGACCGGCGCGTCTCCTGGCCGCTCGGCATTCGCCGCGGCCTCGCCTGCCGCTGCCCGGCCTGCGGCGAGGGTCGCGCCTTCCGCGGATTTCTCAAGGTGGCGGACGCGTGCGAGGCCTGCGGCCAGGAGCTGCATCACCACCGCGCCGACGACCTGCCGCCCTACGTCACGATCTTCATCGTCGGCCACATCGTCGGCTACGGCATCCTGCTGACCGAGACCAATCTCGACTGGCCGCTCTGGCTCACGCTCTCGATCTGGCCGGCCTTGACGCTGGCGATGACGCTCGCCTTGATGCAGCCGGTGAAGGGGGCCGTCGTCGGCCTGCAATATGCGCTCGGCATGCACGGCTTCGGCGCCGGCGAGACCAGCGACGCGCAAAGGACGGGCTGAGGTGGACGAGACCGGGGCGGCGCTCGCGGAGCGCCTGACGAAGACCGAGCGCGAGCAGAAATGGGCGAACCAGCGCCCGCGCGACGCCGCGACGCTGATCGTGATCGACCGCTCGGGCGCGGTGCCGCGCCTGCTCATGGGCAAGCGCCACCACGGCCACAAGTTCATGCCGGGCAAGTACGTCTTCCCCGGCGGGCGCATCGAGCCCGGCGACCGGCGCATGGTCGCCGCCGGCATGCTCGACGACCGCGCCGACGCCGCCCTGTCCGCGCGCGTGACGCGTCCCTCCTCCGCCAAGAACCGCGCGCTGGCGCTCGCCGCGATCCGCGAGACCTGGGAGGAGACCGGGATGATGCTCGGCTCCAAGGATTACGGCGCGCCCGACATCGAGATCGACGGGCCGTGGGCCGATTTCGTGCGTGAGGGCGTCTATCCCGAGCTCGACGTGCTGCAGTTCATCGCCCGCGCCATCACGCCCCCGCGACGCCCCAAGCGCTTCGACACGCGCTTCTTCGCCGTCGATCGCGAGGCGATCTGCCACGAGGTGGAGGGGATCGTCGGCGAGGCGTCGGAGCTCGTGGAGCTGCGCTGGGTGTCGCTCG
The DNA here is from genome assembly GCF_014645695.1 of Salinarimonas ramus. Classification (GTDB taxonomy): domain Bacteria; phylum Pseudomonadota; class Alphaproteobacteria; order Rhizobiales; family Beijerinckiaceae; genus Salinarimonas; species Salinarimonas ramus. The sequence goes on from NZ_BMMF01000003.1 coordinate 349,974, forward strand.
AGGAGGCGCGCAGCCTCGACCTGCCGACGATCACGACGGTGGTGCTCGACGAGCTCGCGGCGCGGGTCGCGGCCGGCTTCTCGCCGATGCTGCCCGTGCCCTACTACCACATGGTCCGCGGCGCCTTCGTTCGCGAGGAGGTATGAGCGACACCGCGCTCCCCGAGAAGGACCGGCCCGGTACGGGCCTGGATCGGCAGCAGGTGGCCTCGATCGCCGCCGCCATCGGCTGCATCAGCGCCGTCGGCGTCGGGTTGTCGCTGTCGATCCCGCTGCTCTCGCTCGAGATGGAGCGGATGGGCGTGTCGGGGATCGGCATCGGCGCGAACACCGCGATCGCCGGGCTCGCGGCGGTCCTGTTCGTGCCGTTCGCCCCGCGGCTCGCCGCGCGCTTCGGCGTCTCGACCCTGCTCTGGGGCGCGGTCCTCGTCGCGGCCGTGACGATGCTCTCCTTCAAGCTGTTCTTCTCCTTCGCCGCCTGGTTCCCGCTGCGCTTCGTCTTCTCCGCGGCGGTGGGCTGCCTGTTCGTGCTCTCGGAATACTGGATCAACGCGGTGGCGCCGCCCGGCCGGCGCGGGCTCGTCATGGGCATCTACGCCACCGTGCTGGCGCTCGGCTTCGCGGCCGGCCCCGCCGTCCTGGCCGTCGTGGGCACGAGCGGCTGGGCGCCCTACGTCGCCGGCGCGGTGCTCATCTGCGTCGCGGCACTGCCGCTGCTCCTTGCCCGCGGCCTCTCGCCTGCGATCGGCCATGGGCCGGCGCGATCCGTCGTCTCGATGATCCTCGTCGCGCCCGTCGCCACGCTCGCCGCCCTCGTCTTCGGCGCGGTGGAGACCGGCGGCTTCGCGATCCTGCCCGTCTACGGCGTGGCGCTGGGCATGAGCGCGGAAGGCGCGGCCTTCCTCGTCAGCCTCGTCGCGCTCGGCAACGTGGCGCTCCAGATCCCCATCGGCCTCCTCTCGGACCGGATGGACCGGCGCCTCGTGCTCCTCGCCGCCGCGCTCGTGGGCGTCGCAGGCTCGCTCGCGATGCCCGTGCTTGCGGGATCGCCCATCCTGTTCGGCGCGCTGCTCTTCGTCTGGGGCGGCGTCGTCGGCGCGCTCTACACGGTGGGGCTCGCGCATCTGGGCGCGCGCTTCTCGGGGCCGGACCTCGCCTCGGCGAACGCGGCCTTCGTCATTCTCTACAATGTCGGCATGATGGTCGGCCCGCCCGTCATCGGCGGCGGGCTAGACCTCCTGCGCCCGCACGGCTTCGCCTATGCGACGGCGCTCCTCTTCGCGGCCTATCTCGGCGTCGTCGTCTCGCGCATGGCCGCGTCGCGCCGCTGATCAGGCGAGGCGCCCCCGCGCCGCGACGGGGATCTCGCCGACGATCTCCTCGCCGCGCACCGCCACGTAGCAGTCGTGCATGTTGACGGTGACGCAGACGTGGTTCGGCACGACGCGCACCACCTCGCCCACCGCCGGCTTCTCGGGCGAGGACGAGAGATCGAGGAAGCCGTGCTCCTCCGCGAAGCGGGCGATGCGCGCCTGCGGGTACTCGCGGATGAGCCCGAACCCGTCGAGCCCGCCGCCGGTGTCGCTCGTGAGCGTCTTCGAGCCGGAATCGAGGATGCCGCGATCGGGAGCGGCCCGGCTCACCACCGTGGCCACCACGTGGAGCGCGCAATCCTCCAGGGCGGCCGCGCCGCAGGCCATCATCATCCGGTCGTTGAAGATCGAGGTGCCGGAGCGGTGCTCCGTCGCGCCACGGATGCGGCCGAGATTGCGCAGGTTCGGCGTGCCGCCGGTCGACACGATGCGCGGGACGAGGCCGTAGGCCCGAAGGCCGGCCAGGATCTCGTCGAGGAAGGCCTGCGTCTGCGCGATCCGGTCCTCCGGTGCGTAGAGCAGGAGCCCCTCGAAGGAGAGGCCCTCGCGCCCGGCGATGTCGCGGGCGAGCGCCACCGCCTCCTCGGGCGTCGTCACGCCGGCGCGCTCCCGTCCGGTGTCGCACTCCACCAGCACGCCGAGCGGACGCCCGGCGATCGCCCCGGCCTCCGGCAGGCCGGCGACGACGGTGGCGTTGTCGGCGCACACGCTCACCCGCGTCCCGGCGAGAAGCCGGCCGAGCCGCCCGACCTTGTCGGTGCCGAGGATGTTGTAGCTGATCAGAATGTCGTCGATGCCCGCCTGCGCCATCACCTCCGCCTCGCCGAGCTTCTGGCAGGTGATGCCCTTCGCCCCCGCATCGACCTGAATGCGCGCGAGGACGGGGCTCTTGTGCGTCTTGACGTGCGGGCGGTTGGCGACCCCGACGCCGTCGCACGCCGCCTGCAGGCGCGCGACGTTGCGCTCCACCACGTCGAGATCGACGACGAGGGCGGGCGATCCGAACTCCCGCGCGACGCGGGCGGCGAGGCTGGTCATGGGGCTCTCCTGCGAGGGGAGCTCCTTCGTAGCACACGGGCGGAGATCTCACCCGCGCTGCCCCGAATGGCCATTTCGCACGAGAGCCGGAGCGCGAGCCCCCTCTCCTTCCCTGTAGGGGAAGGTGGCGCGCCGCGGAGCGGCGTGACGGATGGGGCACGCCGCAAAGCGTGTTCGGCGCAGCCGAAAACGGGCAAGGGCGGATGGAGCGGGCGGTGGTTTTCGGCTTCGCCGAACGCGTGCCGCGCCCCATCCGTCTCGGCTTCGCCGAGCCACCTTCCCCTACAGGGAAGGAAGGGTGACGCTCCCTCAGCGCGGCTCGCTCATCAGGCCCTTCACGATCGCGAAGCAGCCGATGAGCAGCACGATCGTGAACGGCAAGCCCGTCGAGACCGCCATGGCCTGCAGCGCCGCGAGCCCGCCGCCGAGCAGCAGCGCGATGGCGATGAGGCCCTCGAAGATCGCCCAGAACACGCGCTGGGACACCGGCGCGTTGACCTTGCCGCCGGCCGTGATCGTGTCGATGACGAGCGAGCCGGAATCCGAGGACGTCACGAAGAACACGATCACCAGCACGATGCCGACGAAGGACGTGATGGCGGTGAGCGGCAGGCCCTGGAGCATCTCGAAGAGCTTGAGCTCGAGGGGCGCGTCCTGCACCGCGGTGACGCCTTGCGTCACGATCTGCTCGATGGCCGCCGTGCCGAAGGCCGTCATCCACAGGACGGAGACGAGGGAGGGGATGATCAGCACGCAGGTGATGAACTCGCGCACCGTGCGCCCCCGCGAGACGCGGGCGATGAACATGCCCACGAACGGTGACCAGGAGATCCACCAGGCCCAGTAGAACGCCGTCCAGCCTTGGCTGAAGTTCGCGTCCTCGCGCCCGATCGGGTTCGACAGCGCGGGGAGGTATTCCACATAGGCCCACAGGTTCTGGAAGAAGCCCGTGGCGATGAGCACGGTCGGGCCCACCAGGATGACGAAGCCGAGCAGCAGCGCGGCGAGCGCCATGTTGATCTCGGAGAGCCGCTTCACGCCCGCGTCGAGACCCGCGACGACCGAGAGCAGCGCGACACCGGTGATCGCGAGGATCAGCACGACCTTCGAGCCGTCGTTGTCCGGCAGGCCGAACAGGAAGGACAGGCCGGCATTGGCCTGCTCCGCGCCGAAGCCGAGCGAGGTCGCGAGCCCGAAGAGCGTCGCGAACACGGCCAGCACGTCGATGACGTGCCCGGTCCAGCCCCAGACCCGCTCGCCGAAGATCGGGTAGAACATCGAGCGGATCGTGAGCGGCAGGCCCTTGTTGTAGGAGAACAGGGCGAGCGCCAGCGCCACGATGGCGTAGATCGCCCAGGGGTGGAGCGCCCAGTGGAAGATCGTCGCCGCCATGCCGAGCCGGATCGCCTCGGCCTGGTCGCCCGCGGCGGCGCCGAGCGGCGCCCAGTCCGTGCGCACGCCGTTCTCGACGCTCACACCGCCGATGGCGGTGGAATAGTGCGAGATCGGCTCCGACACGCCGTAGAACATGAGCCCGATGCCCATGCCGGCGGCGAAGAGCATGGCGAACCAGCCGGCATAGGAATAATCCGGCGTCGCCTCCTTGCCGCCGAGCCGCACCTTGCCGAGCGGGCTCACGACGAGAACGAGGCACAGGATCACGAACACGTTCGCCGCGCCGATGAAGAACCAGTCGAGCGTGCCGGTGAGGAAGTCCCGCAGCCCGTTGAACAGGGGCTCGACGCTGTTCTGGAAGGCGAGCGTGAGGATCACGAAGGCGACGATCGTCAGCCCCGAGATCAGGAAGACCGGGTTGTGGATGTCGAGCCCGAAGGGCCCGACCTTGAGCTCGATGTTGTCCTGGCCGATCTCGTACTCGGTCTGGATCAGCGCCGTCGCGCCCTCGGGCGCGGGAATGGCGTCGATGCCGGACGGATCCGGCGCGCGCGTCGCGTCGTCGTTCATCGTCGTCCCCCTTGGTCGATCTTCGATTGGCGCGGTCTCGCGCGCTCAGCGCACAAGGAACACGGACACGGCCGCGTGGCTCGCGAGCCGGCCGCCGTGGGAGGGCACGAGCGCGTCGCCCAGGCCCGGCACGTGCGAGGCCAGCCCCGGCACGTGCGAGGCCATGACGACGAGGTCGGCACCGGTCTCCTCCACGGCCTTCAGGATCGTGTCGTCGATCTGCGTCGCGGGGTCGTGCGCGGTATAGGCCTTCGCCTCGACGGCGACGCCGCGGGCGCCGGAGATCTCGCCGGCATAGGCCTCGAGCTTCTGCCTGTATTCCTGGGGATTGTGCGCTACCGCACTCGGCGCCGCCTCGGTGACGCCCACGAGCACCAGAGGGATGCCCCAATGGCCGGCGAGGTCGACCGCCGTGTCCACCGCCCGCGAGAGCCGGTCGCGATGGGCGAGATCGACCGGTGTGAGGATCTTGCGATACATCTGGCCCCTTCCCGTCTTCGTGGCCGCACGATGGTCGGTCCGCGCGCGGTGCGCGACAGCAAAACCGGCGATGTGCGACATCCCCTGCCGATAGGAATCTACGGCAGATACGGGGCCACTACAATGATGTTTCTCGGCTAGGGGCTCGATACGCGTGGTTATAGCCTCGCGCGCGCACGTACACGCGCGGAAATCATGAAGATTCTCGACGAAATCATGTTCGTAGGCGACAAGCTCATGGGCCGCGCGTCCGGTCCGCCCGCGGACGCGCGGACACGGCTCAGCCCGCGCTCGGCTTGAGCTCGTCGCGCAGGCCCTGGGCCTGGATGACGCTGCGGGCGTATTGCTCCCAGGTCGATCGCAGCAGGATGAAGTTCGCGATCAGGCTCTCGGTGACGTCCTCGAGCTGCTCGAGCGCGCCGACCTGGCGCGTGAACTGCGCGGCGAGATCGCCCGAGACGTCGCCGGAGCGGGTCGTGTCGAGCATGGTCTTGAGGCTCTTGCCGCTCTCCTGCACCTCCATGACGACGCGGCCCAGCGCGTCGGCGAGGCGATCGCGCTCGATCTCGGCCATCTCGAGCTGCGGACGCTGCTGCTCCATCAGCCGCACGATGGCACGCCAGTCCCGCGCGCGGCGGTCGAGATCGTCGGTGAGGCCGCGGAAGCCGCCGGGGATGCGCCGGGGCAGCCGCACGGGCTCGCGGGGCGCCGCCGCCGCGGGGGGAGGCGGCACCTGGACCTGGGAGGGGGTCGGATGGCCGTTCGCCGCGTGCCCGTTCGCCGCGTGCCCGTTGGCGGGATGCGCGTCGTGACCGTTGGGCAGCGCGCCATTGGGCTTCGCAACCTCGCTGCGGACGATCTCGCTCATGGACGCGTTGAGCTCTTCGATATCCGATGTCGGCATCTGGTCCTCTCCGTGATCGGTGACCCGCTTACGCCCCTTCGGATGTCTCTATTCTTCCTATTGATGTGAAGTATTCCGTGGAAATCGACCATTTTAAGGCATATTGCGATCTCCGCCCGAATCCGTATGCATGTTTACTTTACGTACCCATGCACTCGACTGAGCTGTGTTTAACGCATGTTACCGAACGGCTTGCTCGCGGCTGCTCGCGCGGCGCTGCGCGAGACCTCGTGACCGTGTCTTTTCTGCCCTCGCGGCGCGTGGGTCCGCGTGATAATTCGCGAGCCCATGACCGGCGATACAGACTCGATCCTGCGTCTCCTTCGAGACATCGACGCCGCCCTCGCGCGGGCGGCGTGGGCGGAGGCGCGCGCGGACGCGCTCTTCACCGTCCATCTGGACAGGCGCGCCTGGGGCCTCGCGGAAGACGCCGAGACGGCTCTCGCCGAGGCGCGCTCGGCCCGCATCGCCGCACTCCTCCACCGCGCCGAGGCCACCGCCCTTCGCGTGCGCCTCGCCGACCCGGACGGCACGATCCTGCGCTGAAGGCGGCTCGGGGAGCGCTGCAGCCTATGTGCTTTCCCACTCACGCACGAAAACGCCCGCCGGAGATCCTCCGGCGGGCGTTTTCCATCATCGACCGTGCAATCGCGTCGCGCTCGCCCCTCGTGCGCGCTCACCCCTGCGGCTGCGGCTCCAGGCCGGTGCCGGGCTCGTCGCGGGGCGGGCGGGGCTTGCCGGCGACCGGGACCGTGACGCCGCGGATCGGGGCCGGCGGCTCCGTCGCGTCCCGGCTCGGACGCTTGCCCTCGATGAGGTCGCGGATCTCCTGGCCGGTGAGCGTCTCGTATTCGAGGAGCCCCTTGGCCAGGATCTCGAGCTGATCGTGCTTCTCGGTGAGGATGCGGCGCGCCTCGGTGAGGCCCTCCTCCACGAAGCGGCGGATCTCCGCGTCGATCTTCTGGGCGGTCGCCTCCGAGATCTGGCTCTGGCGGCCCATCTGCATGCCGACGAAGGGGTCGTCGTTGCTGTCGCCGTAGGCGACGGTGCCGATCTCCTCCGAGAGGCCCCAGCGGGTGACCATCATCTTGGCGAGACGGGTCGCCTGGTCGATGTCCGACTGCGCGCCGGACGTCACCTTCTCCTTGCCGAAGACGATCTCCTCGGCCACGCGTCCGCCCATCATGATGGCGAGGCGCGACGTCATCTGCTCGAAGGACATGGACAGCTTGTCCCGCTCCGGCAGCTGCATGACCATGCCGAGCGCGCGGCCGCGGGGAATGATGGTGGCCTTGTGCACCGGGTCAGTCGCCGGGACGTTGAGCGCGACGATGGCGTGGCCGGCCTCGTGATAGGCGGTCAGGCGCTTCTCGTCGTCGGTCATGACGAGGGTGCGGCGCTCGGCGCCCATCATGACCTTGTCCTTGGCGTCCTCGAACTCGCTCATCGTGACGATGCGCTTGCCGCGGCGCGCCGCGAGCAGCGCCGCCTCGTTGACGAGGTTCATGAGGTCCGCGCCCGAGAAGCCGGGCGTGCCGCGGGCGATCACCTTGGTGTCGACGTCGGGCGCGAGCGGCACCTTGCGCACGTGCACCTTCAGGATCTTCTCGCGACCCGTCACGTCCGGGTTCGGCACGACGATCTGCCGATCGAAGCGGCCCGGGCGCAGGAGCGCGGGATCGAGCACGTCGGGGCGGTTCGTCGCCGCGATGATGATGACGCCTTCGTTCGCCTCGAAGCCGTCCATCTCCACGAGGAGCTGGTTCAGCGTCTGCTCGCGCTCGTCGTTGCCGCCGCCGAGCCCCGCGCCGCGGTGACGACCGACCGCGTCGATCTCGTCGATGAAGATGATGCAGGGTGAGTTCTTCTTCGCCTGCTCGAACATGTCGCGCACGCGAGACGCGCCGACGCCGACGAACATCTCGACGAAGTCGGAGCCCGAGATGGTGAAGAACGGCACGTTGGCCTCGCCGGCCACGGCGCGCGCGGTCAGCGTCTTGCCGGTGCCGGGAGGGCCCACCAGCAGCACGCCGCGGGGGATGCGCCCGCCGAGGCGCTGAAACTTCTGGGGATCGCGCAGGAACTCGACGATCTCCTGGAGATCCTCCTTGGCCTCGTCGATGCCCGCGACGTCGTCGAAGGTGACGCGCCCGTGCGCCTCCGTCAGCAGCTTCGCCTTGGACTTGCCGAAGCCCATGGCCCGGCCGGCGCCGGACTGCATCTGGCGCGACAGGAAGATCCAGGCGCCGATGAAGATCAGGATCGGCAGCCAGTTGATGAGCAGCGCGATGAACCAGGGCGTGTTGTCCTGGGGCGGGCGGGCGTTGATCTGCACGCCGTTGTCCTGCAGCACCGGGACGAGCGTCGCGTCCTCCGGCGCGTAGGTCGTGAACGCCGTGCCGTCCTGGTAGATGCCGGAAATCTCGCGGCCCGCGATGGTGACGGAGGAGACGCGCCCCTGCTCGGCGGCGGTCAAGAGCTGGCTGTAGGCGATCTCGCGCCCCTGCACCCGCTGCCCCGGCGACTGGAAGAGCGTCACGAGCGCGAGCACGAGCAGGAAGATGATGACCCACAGGGCGAAGTTTCTGAAATTCGGGTTCATCGCGGTCCGTTCGTCGCCGGGCCTCGGAGCGTGCCTGCAACATGCACGCGCCACGCGATCACCTCGCCCGGCAGGAGGCATTCGCAAGCTTCAATCTAGGTGCGCGCGCCTGTCGTGCCAAGTGGAAGCGGCGCCCCGGGGGCGCGCCTGCGGCAATATTGCGAAGGCCGCCGACGCGTTGGCGAACGGACCGTTTCCCTCGTGGCCTCGACGAGGCCCGAAACGGCACGGCCGGGGGCGTGCCCCGGCCGGTCGAGCTCGTCTCGTCGAGGCGCCGCCGTGGACGCCCCCGTCGACGGCTCAGTGCACGCTCACCGCGTCAAGCTGGTTGGCGCGGGCGTTGGCGAAGGCCGCCTCGCGCGAGCCCGTGAGCAGGATCGGCGCGCCGCTCGCGGAGAGGAGCGCGTAGAGCGAGAGGCCGGGCTGCAGCGCGGGGGCTTGCGGGAAGAGCGTGCGGACCTCCTCGGAGGTCATCGGCCGGACGTAGGCGACCTCGCCTTCGCCGAGCGCGGCGAGGGCTTCGGGGGCCTGGATGGTGTCTGGGAACAGGATCGTGGTCATGTCTCGCGCCCTCCTCTCGAGCGGTGCGGTGTGGGACGTGTGATCAGCCCTTGGAGGCCTTCAGCGCGATGTCGATCTTGCGGATCACCCGCTCGGGCTCCGGGCGGACGAGATCGATGGAGAGCAGGCCGTTCGTCAGGTCGGCGCCGACCACCTCCATGCCGTCGGCGAGGAGGAAGGAGCGCTGGAACTGGCGGGCGGCGATGCCGCGATGAAGGAAGTGACGCGTCTTGTCGTCCGTCTGCCGGCCGCGGATGACGAGCTGGCACTCCTCGAGGGTGACCTCGAGCTGGTCCCGGGTGAAGCCCGCGACCGCCAGCGTGATCCGCAGCTTCTCCGGCTCCTGCGCCGTGCGGGGCAGCCGCTCGATGTTGTAGGGCGGATACCCGTCCCCCGCCGCCTTCGCGACGCGATCGAGCGCCTGCTCGATCTCGTCGAAGCCGAGCAGGAAGGGATGAGCGAACGGCGACTGACGCGACATGTACGAAGCCCTTGTGAGAGGCACTTCTGGATGGGGACCCGCCGAGGCGCGGCCCTCAGGGTGGAAGATGGGGGGTGCGGGGGTGGGGGTCAAGGGAGAGGGGTGGGGGGGGGGTCGGGTCGCGCCAGCCAGTGACCGGAACCGTTCGACTTGAACTTCCGAATGGCCGTGCAAGGTAGTGGTGCAACCGACTTCAACAGCACCACCGACTGCGCCGAGGGACTTGACAACCGCATTCGTTCCTGTATTGTTCCTAACCATCCACAGCCCCGCTTGACGATAGCGGCCTCAAGAGCGACGTTCATACAATCAAAAATCCTGAGGGCTGTGCTGTGGCGAGAGAAGTGCAAATTCCGTACCTGCGTTCAAGACTTGTTGATGGAAGCCTGAATGCGGTAAACCTGGAGCAAGCGATCAGGCAGTCCCTGGCGAGGCAATCTGCCGGTACTCAATTTGGGCAGGACGCTTCTCTGCGCGCGTCCAACGCAGCTGGCGATTATGGGACGCTTGTGCTGAATGATTACAACCCTTTATCGAGAGGTATTTTTCTAGAGTTCGTCCGGTTCGCTCCCGGGAGCCAGATTCCATTGATTGAGACCCGACGGATCGGTCAGCGGTTTAGTTTAAGCAATGCAAACACTCCGGATGGCCATGATCTTATCAAAGGTTATGCATACGCGACGGTCATTGAGGATCACATTCTGTCGTTGTCGCGAGATTTCTCGCAGCCGAAACTGGAACTGTATGTCGAAGATTTTTTGAGTTCAATTACACGGCAATCAAGTTCTGATCTTAAGGTACATTTTCTGCCAGAGATTGATGTAGAAGGCCTGCCGGAGGTTGGTGAAGTTGTCTTCAGACCACGCAGCCGAGTTGTGCCACGGACGCAAAGTACGGAGACTAGCTCGATTGGCCCATCTACAATCACTGCGGGTGCGATCGCGTGGGATGTTCTGAGAGCCGCCTGCTTTACAGATTCCGTGCTTGATAGGTTGCAACTTCAAGGGATAGACTTTGACGTTAAACTTGAGGTTGTTTTCAAGCAAGGACGTTCCAGACAAGAAGTTCAGCGCGCTGATATATCAGAGCTATTAAGGGAGGTCCCAGACGAAGGCATTACGTTGAAATCGCATCTTGGTAATGAAAGAAAAGGACGTATAAGACGCATTAGTTACCCTGCAATAGTCGAGACAGTAGGAGATCTCTTTGATAGAAACTCAGCTGCATCTGCCCTGATGGACGCTTATCGTCATTTCCGAAGAGGCGGATTCATATCATGATAAGAGCACTGCGAATCGGTAGACATGTAATGTTTGCTGGGTTCGGAGCTGCACTCGCTTGGTGGCTGACACCTGCGAGTTTCATCTCGCAAGTCAGTGCTGAGTTAATCGGTTTTTTTGGATTTCTGATGGCTGCTGTTCTGCCTGCAATGATGCTCACAGCCACATCCATTAGGGGTATCGGTATCTCCAGTGCACGAGTGAATGTATTGTATGATGCACTACGAGAGCAGATGCTGTTTCTTTCAGGATTGTTCTTTATCGCATTCCTTGCGGCCCTGATTGTGATTGGCTTCAAACCGTTTTCATCATGCCCAGATTTAGGTAGCTGCAAGACAATTGTGATCTTTAGCGTTCACGGTGTTACTTTAACGACGCAAATCATAAATAGCGTGCTAGTTGCTTTAGTCTTCCTATTGATTTCACAATTCACGAACGTATTGAGGGGAATTCTTGGACTACTTGATCTTAACGCCCAGGCGGCACGAAACGAGGCTGAACGGGAAGAGGAAGAAGATATCGAGCAAATGCAACGGGACCTATCGAGCATCACCAATCCTGACGGATACGGCAAGAATATTGATCTACCACATTGACGACTGCCGACGCCGCTCCCTGAACCGAACCCCCTCCCCACCCCCATTCTCCGGGATGAACTCCACGCCCGCCCGTTCGAACGCCCCTCGGATCGCATCGATCGTGCGGTCGTAGGCTGCCAGCGGGCCGGGCTGGACCTCGAGGCGCCGGATCGAGGGGAGGGAGACGCCCGATTCGCGGGCGAGGTCCTTCTGTTCCCAGCGCAGGAGAGAGCGGGCCGCGCGCACCTGTTCGCTGCTGAGTGTGGGCTTGGGCACGCAGAACTCGCTATAGACGATATTTCAGGGATTGCCTTCTGATCTGGATTGTGATTATATCCTCCTCACCACCCACCAATCAACGAGAGTCCCATCATGATCGACGGGGATTGCCCGCTCGCGCGCCTGTGCGCGGAGGCGGAACGGCTCATCGTGCGCCGGGAGGCGGCGGAGGAGGAGATGCGCAGGCTCCATCCGGCGCGGGAGGCGACCGCCCTGCGGGCCGCGGAACGCGCCTTCGAGGAGGCGACGCGCTCCCTCGACAACATCGTCGGGCGCGCGAGCGACCACCGGCCGGCGAGCCGCACGGGCGCGCTCTTCGCCGTCGCCCTGGCGGCGGCGGAGGCCGAGCTCCTCGCCCAGCCCGACCTCGAGCGCCATGACGACCACCTCGCCCGCCTGCGCCGCCGCCTGTTCGCGCTGCGCCACTACCTCGAGGAGGAGCCCCGCACGCCCGCCCCGCGCACGCCCGAGCCCGTCGCCCGCTTCTACATGCCCCGCACCCAAGACCCCTTCGACGCGCTCGCCTCTCCTTCCCTGTAGGGGAAGGTGGCGCGCCGCGAAGCGGCGTGACGGATGGGGCACGCCGGCAGGCGTGTTCGGCGAAAGCCGAAACCGGGCGGCGGCGCGAAGGGGGCGGGCGGTGGATTTCGGCTTCGCCGAACGCGCGTCGCGCGCCCCATCCGTCACGGCTCCGCCGAGACACCTTCTCCTACGGGGAAGGAGAATCACACGGACATCACCGAGCCGCCGTCCACGCGCCAGTTGGCGCCCACGACGTAGCTCGCGCGCTCCGAGCAGAGGAAGGCGATCACGCTGGCGACCTCCTCGGCGCGGCCGCGGCGGCCCTTGACGATGCCGGGGCGCTTCTCGGCCAGGAACCCCTCGATCGCCTCCTCGCGGCTCGTGCCCTCGCTCTGCGCCTTCTTGTCCATCATCTTGTCGGTCATGGGCGTCGCCACGAAGGCGGGCGCCACCACGTTCACGTGGACGCCGTCGGGGCCGTAGGCCTTGGACAGGCTCTTGCCCAGCGTGTCGATGCCGGCCTTGGCGACGTTGTAGGGCGTCTCCTCCGGATAGGGCTGCACGGCGTTCTCGGACGAGACGAGGACGAGCCGGCCCCAGCCCTTGTCGCGCATGCCGGGGATGAAGGCGCGCGAGACGCGCACCGCGCTCATCAGGTCGACCTGGAGCACCTCCATCCAGCCCTCGTCGTCGATCTCCAGGAACTCGCCGGTCGGCCCCGTCGTGCCGGCCGCGTGGACGACGATGTCGGGCGTGCCCATCCGGCTCTCGACCTCGCGCTTGAGGCGCTCCACCTCGTCGAGCTTCGTCAGGTCCGCGGTGAAGGCCTCGCAGGGGCCGAGGGCGGAGAGTTCGCGCGCGGCGTCGGCCAGCGCGTCGTCGGTCTTGTCGCAGAGCGCGACCTCGGCGCCCTCCCTCAGGAGGATCTCGGCGGTGGCGCGACCCATGCCGGAATCGCCGCCGGTGATGAGGGCGAGCTTGCCCTCGATGTCGAGCTGCATGGATGATCTCCTCGATCGGTGTCGTGGACAGCCCTTTCGGGCTCGACGGTTTCGGGCGAGCGAACGCACGGCACGCCGCAGGCGTTCGCGCGGCGGTGCGCCGCAAGGGGGCGCTCGACGTTCGACGGAAAGGAGCCGCGCATGAGCGAGACGACGAGAGACGATCCCCACGACCTCGCCCGCTTCGTCTCGGCGCAGGCGGGCGATCTCGAGATCGTGCTCGCGGAGCTCGCCGCCGGCGCGAAGCGCACGCACTGGATCTGGTGGGTCTTTCCCCAGCACGAGGCGCTGGGGAAGAGCCGCAACGCCACATTCTACGGCATCGGCGATCTCGCCGAGGCGCGCGCCTATCTCGCGCATCCCGTGCTCGGAAGCCGGCTTCGCGCCTGCGTCGGCCTGCTTCTCTCGCACGCGGGCCGCGACGCGACCGCCATCCTCGGCAGCCCCGACGACAGGAAGGTGCGCTCGTGCCTCACGCTGTTTCGCGAGGCGGCGCAGGACCCCGCCGACCGGGCGCTGTTCCAGCGAGGGCTCGAGATCTTCTACGGCGGCGCGGCGGACGAGGCGACGCTCGCCCTGCTCGCCGCGCGCTGAGGCGCGCACATCGCGGCGTGGGGCGGACCGTCTCGCGGGCGCATGCGTTCGCCGAGCAGGATCTCTCGGTGGACCTCGCCGACATGCCGGCGCTGCCGAGGAGCGGGCTCGTGCTGGCGGGCGTTACCCTCACCTCCGGTTGAACAGGCACGAACGAGCCTACGGGCGGCACGCGCGCGGCGGTTGTTGCGGCGCAGCATGATCTCCGTACCACCGGGGCCTGCCGAGCCCGCCGAGCGCTTCCGAAAATTGCGCGAGTCAATCGAATAAACACAACATAAAATCTATCTTGCTTCATCGGCCCGGTTCACAACGTGCAGTAAACGCAAGTCGGCCCATGGAGCGATCACGACGGTCGAATAAGAATTCCCTCTCTTGCATGCGTCCCAGGGTGAAGCTAGCGTTGCGAAACGCGCGCACGATCGTCGCAGCCGCAGCAACCATAAAGCGGAGGACCCGGCCATGCTCGATGACGCTTCCCACAACCAGGACACCGACAAGCCCGTCGCTCGCACGGAGCCCGGCCACGAGACATCGGGCGCCGAGCCCGGCCGCCGCGGCTTCCTCAAGGGAGCGAGCCTCGCCACGATGGGCGCGCTGCTGGGCACCACCATCCCCTTCGCGCGCAACATGCCGCCGGGCTTCGTCCCCGTCGCGCTGGCGCAGGACGTCGGCATGGGGCTCATGGACGCCAAGGACGGGCTCGTGGTCCTGGGCGATCGCCCGGTCAACGCCGAGACGCCGGCGCATCTCCTGGACGACGACGTCACGCCCTACGAGCGCCTGTTCGTGCGCAACAACGGCCTCGTGCCGCAGCACGCCATGGACATGAACGCCGAGGGCTGGACGCTCACCATCGACGGCGAGGTCGACGAGCCGCTCACCCTCACCCTCGCCGACCTGCAGAACGATTTCGAGACGGTGACGGCGCCGCTCTGGCTCGAATGCGGCGGCAACGGCCGCGCCTTCTTCCAGCCGGGCGCGTCGGGCAACCAATGGACCACGGGTGCCGTCGGCTGCCCCGAGTGGACGGGCGTGCGCCTCAAGGACGTGCTCGAGCGCGCCGGCGTCAAGCCGACGGCCGTCTATACCGGCCATTACGGCAACGACGTGCACCTCTCGGGCGACCCCGACAAGGTGGTGATCTCCCGCGGCGTGCCCATCGAGAAGGCGCTCGGCCCCGAGAATCTCATCGCCTGGGCGATGAACGGCGAGCCGATCCCGGCGATCCACGGCTTCCCGCTGCGCCTCGTCGTTCCCGGCTATCCGGGCTCCGCCTCGCAGAAGTACCTCACCCGCATCTGGGTGCGCGACCAGGAGCACGACGGCGAGAAGATGACGGGCTATTCCTACCGTCTGCCCGCCTACCCCGTCGCGCCGGGCACCGAGGTGCCCGAGAGCGACATGGTCGTCATGCTCGAGATGCCGGTGAAGTCCCTCGTCACCTTCCCGGCGACGGGCGCCGAGGTTCCCGCCGGCCGGCCCGCGGAGGTGCGCGGCCACGCCTGGTCGGGCAAGGGCGACGTCGCGGCCATGCACGTCTCCCTCGATTTCGGCCAGACCTGGCAGGAGGCGGAGCTGATGGCGCCGCCCAACCCCTTCGCCTGGCAGCGCTGGCGCGCGGAGGTCACGCCGCCGGAGGCCGGCTATTACGAGGTCTGGGCGCGCGCGACGGACAAGGACGGCACCATGCAGCCGCCCGTCGTGCCGGGCTGGAACCCGCGCGGCTACGGCAACAACATGATGCATCGCATCGCGCTCTTCGCGGTCTGATCCGCATCTTGCGCCGAATCACGTCCCTCCGGGCGCCCGCGACGAGCGGGCGCCCGGAGCCGTCTCGCCCTCCTCGCACAGCTTCGAGCAGCCGACAGATGACGTTCTCGACCAGCCGCGCCGCCCTCGCGGCGGCCATCCTCGCCCTCGGCGCCGCCGTGGCGGCGCCGCCCTCGTCGGCCCAGGGCTTCGACCCGATGCGCCCGGGAGCCGGCTTCAACCCCATGCTCCCGCAGAGCGGCCAACCGCGCGCGGCGCCGGAGGAGCCCGCGATCGCCGGCAATCCGGATCTCGGCGGCATCCCGGACGATGTCGGCGCGGAGGAGACGTTCTACCTCTGCTCCGCCTGCCATTCGATGTCGCTCGTCACCCAGCAGCGCCTCACCGACGCCCGCTGGGACTACACCTGGGACTGGATGGTGGAGGAGCAGGGCATGCCGGAGATGGACGACGAGACGAAGGAGCTCGTCCTCTCCTACCTGAAGCGCCACTTCTCCGCGGAGCGCTGACGTTAGACGGCTACCTGTGCGGGTAGCGGGTGCGCAACTCCCTCTTAACTTCGGATGTGCTCACATACACGACGCGCCGAGACGGGCGTCGCCATCCGGGGAAAGGGAATGCTGCGCACGCGCCGCCGGGAGAGCGACCGCGCCTACGTCGCTCTCGTGGATCTCCTCTACACCTCGCTGAAGACGGTGAGCGTCATCGCGCTGGCCTCCGGGGCCGTGGGCGCGATCATCGCGATCCGCACGGGTGACCCTTGGATGTGGGTGCTCGCCGCCCTCGCGACGGTGATCGGCGTGGCGCGCTGCGCCAAGATCTTCGCCTACGACCTCCTCGTCCGCCCCACGCCGAAGACGCCGCAGACCGCGGCGCGCTGGGAGCGCTGGTACGAGGTGGGCTCCTACGTCTTCGCGGGCCTGCTCGGGATCATGGTGGCGCGGGCGCTTTCCTTCGACGACGCGTACGGGCACATGCTCGGGGTCGGCATGATCATGTGCTACGCCTCGGGCCTCGCGGCGCGGACCTCGGTGCGCCCGCGCATCTCGCTGATCACCGGCGGGCTGCTGCTCGCGCCCTTCGTCATCGCGGCCCTGGCGCGGCTCGACCCCTACTACGCCGCGGCCGCCGCCTTCATCGGCTTCTACTTCTTCTCGTACGTGGAGTTCGTGCGCTTCGTCTACGGCACGCTGCGCACGAGCCTCGACAACCGCGAGGCGCTGGAGCGCCTGACGCGGACCGATCCCCTCACCGGGCTCGCCAACCGCCTCGCGCTCGACGAGGCGCTCGCCGAGGACGCCGCGTCGGGCCAGCCGGCCTCGGTCCTGTGCTTCGATCTCGATCGCTTCAAGGCCGTCAACGACACGATGGGGCACGCCGCCGGCGACGAGCTCCTGCGCCAGGTCGCGGCGCGGGTCGGCGGCCTCGTGGGCCCGCGCGACCTCCTCGCCCGCCAGGGCGGCGACGAGTTCGTCGTGCTGCGCCGCGGGCCGGAGGATCCGCGCGCGCTGGGCGAGGCCATCGTGGAGGCTCTCGCGCATCCCTTCGTCCTGCCCGGCGGACGCGCCGAGATCGGCGCTTCGGTGGGGATCGCCGCGGCGCCGACGCCGGAGGCGCCCGCGCGCCTGCTCGTCGCGCAGGCGGACGCAGCGCTCTACACGGCCAAGGCGGAGGGACGCGGGCGCGTCTGCGGCTGGCCGCCGCGATCGGCGACGCGCGACGAGGCGCCCGCGGAGACCGCGACCGCCGCCGCCTGAGGTCTCACGCGAAGGCGAGGACGCGCGCCGGCCCACCCGAGCCGCCGCGATGCTTCGGCGCGCCCAGGACGAGCGTCGCCCCCGTCGCCGGCAGCCGATCGAGGTTGGCCACGCACTCGATGCCCCAGCGGTTCTCCGGCAGCCAGGCGTAATGCGTGGCGAAGTCCGGCGAGGGGCCGTGGTCGAGGGAGAGCGTGTCGACCGCGATGCCGACGGCCGAGCTCTCCTCGAGGAGCATCTGCGCGGCCTCCACGTGGAAGCCGGGGAAATGCATCGTGCCGTCCCCGTCCGCGTTGCGGAAGCGCTCCGTCTCCAGGTGATCCGCCCAACCCGACAGCATGGCGACGCAGCAGGCCTCGGGCAGCGGCCCGTGCTGCGCGATCCAGGCCCTCAAATCGTCCGGCGTCACCTGCGCGTCCGCATCCTCCGCCGCCTTGGCACGGATGTCGACGATGGCGAGGGGCGCGACGAGGTTCGTCACCGGGATCTCGGCGACGCTCTGCCCGTCCTCCGAAAAGTGCAGCGGCGCGTCGACGTGCGTGCCGGTATGCTCGTTCACGCGGATGACGTTGAGGTTGAACATGTGCTCCGCATAGTTGAACACGTTCTCGACGAAGAATTGCTGCTCCCCGAAGAACGTGGGGAAGCCCTCGTGCAGCTCGTGCGTGAGGTCGACGGGAGCGCCCGAGATCTGCGCCCGCGCCGGGGACGCGCCGAGCGTCATCGCCCCGGTCGACACGGCCGCCAGAGCCGCCGCGCCGCCCGCGGAGCGCCGAAACAGGTCGCGCCGGCTCAGCATGCGGTTCTTGACCGCGTTCGTCACGCAGATGTCGCACATGGTCGTCTCTCCCTGGCGCACGTCCCGGCGCCTCTCGCCATTCCCTTCGGGCAGGAGGAGCTTAGCCGGCAGGGGGCGCGGGTCAATCGCGCGTGGCCGGACTTTTCCAAGCGCTTGGGTTATGCTTCGATGCGCCATGTAGGGAGAGGCAGTTGCAGCTCATGACGATCATCGAAGCCGAAGCCCGGATGCAGGAGCGCCGCGAGGGAGGGTACGCCGTGTCCGCGCGCTACGACCGGAGGCGCGGCCGCGTCGTCGTGCGCCTGAGCACGGGCGTCGAGCTCACCTTCCCGGCGTCGCTCGCGCAGGGTCTCGCCGGAGCCGACCCGGACGCGCTCTCCCGCATCGAGATCAGCCCGTCGGGGCTCGGGCTTCATTGGCCGGCGCTCGATGCCGACCTTTCGGTGCCGGACCTCCTGCAAGGCGTCTTCGGGACGCGCAGCTGGATGGCCGCGCAGCTCGGCGCGCGGGGCGGTCGCGCGCGCTCGGACGCCAAGACGTCCGCCGCGCGCGCGAACGGGCGCAAGGGCGGCAGACCCAAGCGGGCGAGCGGCTGACAGCCTTGCGACCGATCCGCTTGCCGATCGTTCATATCCGAACTATTCCTGGCATCCGCCTTTCGTCGCATGAGAGAAGGCTCGAAGAAAAGAGCCGCCAGAGGAAACGCCAGGAGCCCGCCATGGCCTATCGTGCACCCGTATCGCAGATGCTGTTCTCCATGCGCGCCGTGGCGGGGCTCGACGCCGCGATCGAGGGCGGGCTCTATCCGGATCTCACGACGCAGCTCGTGGCGCAGATCCTGGAGGCGGCGGGCGATTTCGCGGCCGAGCGGCTGGAGCCCCTCAACCGTCCGGGCGATCTCGCGGGGCTGCGCAAGGACGGCGCCGCGGTGCGCACGCCCGACGGCTTCCCGAAGGCCTATCAGGACTGGATCTCCGGCGGCTGGAACGCCCTGCCCGGCCCCGTCGAGCACGGCGGCCAGGGCCTGCCGATCCTCGTCAACACCGCCTGCGTCGAGATGTGGAACGCGGCGAACATGGCCTTCGCGCTGTGCCCGATCCTCACCATGGGCGCCATCGACGCGATCGAGGCGCACGCCTCGCCGGATCTCAAGGAGCGCTATCTGGAGAAGCTCGTCTCCGGCGAGTGGACGGCGACCATGAACCTCACCGAGCCCCAGGCCGGCTCGGATCTCTCGGCCCTGCGCACCCGCGCCGAGCGCGCCGACGACGGGACGTACCGGATCTTCGGCCAGAAGATCTACATCACCTTCGGCGAGCACGACCTCACCGACAACATCGTGCATCTCGTGCTCGCGCGCCTGCCCGACGCGCCGCACGGCACGCGCGGCATCTCGCTCTTCCTCGTGCCGAAGATCCTGCCCGACGGCTCGCGCAACGACGTCGTCTGCGCCGGGCTCGAGCACAAGCTCGGCATCCACGCGGCCCCAACCTGCACCATGTCCTACGGCGAGGCCGGCGGAGCCGTCGGGTGGCTCGTCGGCGAGGAGAATCGCGGGCTCGCCTGCATGTTCACCATGATGAACAACGCGCGCCTCGCCGTCGGCGTCCAGGGTGTCGCCATGGCCGAGCGGGCGACGCAGCGCGCTCTCGACTATGCCCGCGAGCGCCGCCAGGGCCGCACGGTGGCCTATACGGGCCAGGGCATGGTGGCGATCGCCGAGCACGCGGACGTGCGGCGCATGCTCTCCTCCATGCGCGGGCTGACGGAGGCGGCGCGCGGCATCTGCTTCCTCACGGCCGCTTCCCTGGACGCGGCGGGGCGCGCCGGCGACGTCGAGGCGCGCAAGGCCGCCTTCGAGCGCGCCTCGCTGCTGACGCCGCTGGCCAAGGCGTTCTCCACCGACATCGCCGTCGAGGTCGCCTCGCTCGGCGTGCAGGTGCACGGCGGCATGGGCTTCGTGGAGGAGACGGGTGCGGCTCAATATTACCGCGACGCGCGCATCCTGCCGATCTACGAGGGCACGAACGGCATCCAGGCGATCGACCTCGTCACCCGCAAGCTGCCGCTGTCGGGCGGCGCCACGGTGCGCGCCGAGATCGCCCGCATCCGCGCGAGCGCGACGCGGGTGACGAAGGAGGCGGACGAGCGCTTCGGCGCGCTCGGCCCGCGCCTGCGCGAGGCGACCATGCGCCTCGACGAGGCGACCGCATGGATGCTCGCGGCGCTGGCCGAGGGCCGCCAGGACGACGTTCTCGCCGGCGCGACGCCCTATCTGCGCCTCTTCGCCATGACCCGCGGCGTCGCCTGCCTGGCCGACGAGGCGCTCGCAGCGAAAGCAGCGCTCGCCGCCGGCGAGACCGATCCCGCCCACGAGGCGCGGATCGCGCGGGCGCGCTACATGGCGGAGGCGCATCTCGGCGAGACGGAGGGGCTGGCCCGCTCCGCTACCGCCGGTGCGGCGGCGCTGCCGGCCGCGGACGCGCTCGCGGTCTGATCGGCGCGCAAGGGAGACGTCGGTGCCCCCTGCGTGCTAGACCGGCGAGGCGGAATCAGAGCCGGGAGCACGCCGTGGAGCCCATCGTCGCCCTCGTCGCCGGAGCCTCCCGCGGCGTCGGGCGCGGCATCGCGCTCGGCCTCGCGGAAGCCGGCGCGATCGTCATCGTCACGGGACGCTCGTCCGAGGCCGGTCCGCGCACGGAGGGGCGCCGCGAGACGGTGGAGGACACCGCCCGCGACGTCGAGGCGACGGGCGGGCGAGGCCATCCCTACATCTGCGACCACACCGACGAGCGCGAGGTCGACGGGCTCGTCTCGTGGGCGCTGCGCCGTTTCGGGCGCATCGACGTCGCGGTCTCGTCGGTCTGGGGCGGCAACGAGGGCTTCGACGGCGACACCTTCCCCGACGGGTCGCGCTGGGGCACGCCGTTCTGGCGGCGCCCGACGGGGCTGATGGGCCGCTTCCAGGAGACGGGCGTGCGCCCGGCGCTGCTGCTGGCCCGCGCGGTGGCGCCCGCCATGGTCTCGGCGAAACGTGGGCTCATCGGCTTCGTATCCTTCGACACGAGCGCCTTCTATCTCGGGGACGTCTTCTACGACGGCGCGAAGCACGCGCTGAACCGCCTCGCCTTCGCCTGCGCGCAAGAGCTGCGCCCCCACGGCGTCACGGCGCTCGCGCTCTCGCCGGGCCGTGTCGCCACCGAGCGCGTGCGCGAGGCGGGGGAGGCGGATGCCGCGAGCGAGACGCCGCTCTTCGTCGGGCGCGCCGTCGCGGCACTCGCGCACGATCCGGACGTCATGCGCCATGCCGGGCGGGTCGTCGCGACCGCGGACCTCGCCCGGCAATACGGCTTCACCGATAGCGACGGCCGGGTGCCGGAACGCTTCCGCCCCTGACGGGCGCGTCGGTACGCACCGGCGCGGGGTGGCGCACCGGGGCCGCGCGCGGGCGCGGCGGCGGCGAATCCTGCGGATGCGTGACGCCGAGCGCCTTCGCCGTCTCCGGCAGCGAGAGCCCGAAGCTGGCGAAATGGGCGAGCGCGTCGACGACGCAATAGGGGCACCAGGCCTTGTCGACGAAGGGCATGCGGTAGAACAGATACTGCGCCGCCACCGCCGCCTGCGCACCCGAGAAGGCGCTCGCCGCGACCGGGATCCACGGGCGCTCGCGCCAGCGCTCCGGCGGACCGGCGGCCGCGAGCGACAGGTTCGCCGCATGCATCGCGAGGGTGAGAGGTCCGTCCGGCATGCCGTAGGAATAGGCCTCGTCGGAGGTGTTCACCTTCGCCGTGTCGAAGTTCGGTCGGCGCGTCGGGGGATCGGGCAGGCGGCGCACCGTGCCCGTTTGGAAGAGCGTCACGAACGCCATCGAGGCCATGCCCACGAGCGAGGTCGCGACGATGGCGCGGCGATAGGCCATGTCCCGCGAGCGGTCGTTGCGGATGCGGGTCTTCAGGCGCTCGGGCGTGTAGCCCGGGCTCGTCGCGTCCATGAGATATTGCTTCATCGGCTGCCTCGCTCTCTCTCGTCTCGCTGATCGATTCCGCCCGCCAACGCGTGCCCGGCGCAGGAAGTTGCGAGCCGCGCCGGGTTGCCCGCGCGGCCAAATCGCGCGAGGGTGCGCCGCATTCCGCGAGAGAGTGAGACCCCATGAACGAGGCCGCCGCCGATCCGCGCCCCATCGTCGCCCTCGTGGCGCACGACGAGAAGAAGGCCGACCTCGTCGCGTTCTGCCGCACCCATTCGCAGGAGCTCTCGCGCTTTCGCCTCGTGGCGACGGGCACGACCGGCGGGCGCATCGCCGAGGCTCTGCCGCAGCTCGAGATCACGCGGCTGAAATCCGGCCCGCTGGGCGGGGATCAGCAGATCGGCGCGCTCATCGCGGAGGAGCGGGTCGCAGCGATGATCTTCTTCGTCGACGCGCTCACGCCCCATCCGCACGACGTCGACGTCAAGGCCTTGATGCGCCTAGCGATCCTCTACGACATCCCCTTCGCGCTCAACCGCGCGAGCGCGGAGCTCGTGCTGAAGGCGGACGGGGCGTGAGGAGCACGCGCACGTGACACGAAAAAGGCGCCCGGTCTCCCGGGCGCCCCTTGCGTGTCGTCCTGTCGAAAAGGCCGGCTTCAGGCCGCCTGCTTCTCCAGGTCCGCCGACCACTCGCCGGTGGAGGCGAGCCCGTTCATGCGGGCGCGGTGGTTGAAGGCCGCCTGGCCGGCGGCGACGTTCTCCGGCTTGCCGGACCAGGCCCGCTGCGGGGCGGCCTGGAGAGCGCGGCCGTAGGAGAAGGTCATGTGCCAGGGGAAGCCGCCGATCTTGTTCATGGCGTCGAGATGGGCGGTCGCCTCCTCGTCCGACTGGCCGCCGGAGAGATAGGCGATGCCGGGCACCGCCACGGGGACGCAGCGCTCCAGCACCTGGATCGTGCGCTCGGCCACCTCGTCGACGGAGGCCTGCTTCGGCGACTTCTTGCCCGGGACGATCATGTTGGGCTTGAGCACCGTGCCCTCGAGCACGACGCGCATCTCGTAGAGCTCTTGATAGAGCGTCTTGAGCACCCACTCGGTGACCTCGGCGCAGCGCTTGATGTCGTGCCCGCCGTCCATGAGGACCTCGGGCTCGACGATCGGCACGATGTCCGCTTCCTGGCAGATCGCGGCGTAGCGCGCGAGCGCGTGCATGTTCGACTTCACCGCCGTCCAGGTGGGAATGCCGTCGGCGATGTCGATCACCGCGCGCCACTTCGCGAAGCGGGCACCGAGCTCGTAGTATTCCTTCATGCGCTTGGGCAGACCGTCGAGACCCTCGGTGATGGTCTCGCCCGGGCAGCACTGCAGGGGCTTCGCGCCCGCGTCGACCTTGATGCCGGGGATCGAGCCCGCGGCCTTGATCAGGTCGACCATGGACGTGCCGTCCTTGGCCTTCTGGCGAATGGTCTCGTCGTAGAGGATGACGCCCGAGATGCGCTCGCTCATGGCCGGCTCGGTGCGGAACATGAACTCGCGATAGTCGCGGCGGTTCTCCTCGGTGTTCTCGACGTTGATGTCGTCGAAACGCTTCTTGATGGTGGAGTTGCTCTCGTCGGCGGCGAGCAGGCCCTTGCCGGGCTGCACCATCGCGTAGGCGACCTCGGTGAGCTGGTCGATGTTCATCGCGCCCCTTTCCTTTCCATGATGATCGTTACGGTACGGATCTCAGCGACGCAGCGCCTCGACACCCGGCAGGCTCTTGCCCTCGAGCCATTCCAGGAAGGCGCCACCGGCGGTGGAGACGTAGGAGAAGTCCTCCGCCACGCCGGCATGGTTGAGGGCGGAGACGGTGTCGCCGCCGCCCGCGATGGAGACGAGCGCGCCCGCGCGGGTGCGCTCCGCGGCGTAACGCGCGGCTTCCACGGTGCCCTTGTCGAAGGGGGTCTTCTCGAAGGCGCCGAGCGGCCCGTTCCAGACGAGCGTCTTCGCGTCTGCGATGGTGGCGCGCACACGGTCGACCGAGAGCGAGCCGACGTCGAGGATCATGCCCTCGTCGGGGATCGCGTCGACGCCGTACTCGTGGTGCGGCGCGTTGGCCTCGAACTTCTCCGCGACGGTGGCGTCGACGGGGAGCACGATGGCGCAGTTCGTCGTCTTCGCCTTGTCGATGATGCGCAGGGCGGTGGCGGCGAGGTCGCGCTCGGCCAGCGACTTGCCCACCGACACGCCGATGGCGTGGAGAAACGTGTTGGCCATGCCCCCGCCGATGACGAGGCTGTCGACCTTGGAGACGAGGTTCTCGAGGAGATCGAGCTTCGTCGACACCTTGGCGCCGCCGACCACGGCGCAGACCGGCCGCTCCGGATGCTCGAGCGCCTTCGTCAGCGCGTCGAGCTCCGCCTGCATGGCGCGCCCGGCGAAGGCCGGCAGGACGTGGGCGATGCCCTCCGTCGAGGCGTGCGCGCGATGCGCCGCGGAGAAGGCGTCGTTGACGTAGAGGTCGCCGTTCGCTGCGAGCGCACGCGCGAAATCGGCGTCGTTCTTCTCCTCGCCCGCGTGGAAGCGGGTGTTCTCGAGAAGCAGCACGTCGCCGTCGGAGAGGGCGGAGACCGCGGCGCTCGCCTGGTCGCCGACGCAATCCTCGGCGAAGCGGACCTCGCGGCCGAGCGCCTGCGCCAGGGCCGGGACGACGACCTTCAGGCTCTCGCTCTCGACCCGCTTGCCCTTGGGGCGGCCGAAATGCGCGAGCAGGATCACGCGCCCGCCCTTCTCGGCGATCTCGCGGATGGTGGGGACGACGCGGTCGATGCGGGTCGTGTCCGCGACACGGCCGTCCTCGACCGGGACGTTGAGGTCGACGCGCAGAAGCACGCGCTTGCCGCGCGGCTCGGCGTCGTCGAGGGTGCGGAAGGCGCTCATGGCGATCTCCTCCAGGCTACGCGAGGGAACTCGGCGTAGGGGAACTCGGCGGGGGGGGAACACGTGAAACGGGGCCCGGCATCGCCGCCGGGCCCCGCGATCTCGCGTCAGATCAGGCTCGCCATGTGAACCGACGTGTCGGCCATGCGGTTCGAGAAGCCCCACTCGTTGTCGTACCAGGACATCACGCGCACCATCGTGCCCTCGAGCACCTTCGTCTGGTCCATGTGGAAGACGGAGGAATGGGCGTCGTGGTTGAAGTCCGAGGAGACGAGCTTCTCGAACGTGTAGCCGAGAACGCCCTTCATCGGGCCGTCCGCCGCCGCCTGGATGGCGCCGTTGATCTCCTCGATCGTGGTCTGGCGCTTGGCGACGAACTTGAAGTCCACTACCGACACGTTGGGCGTCGGCACGCGGATGGCGACGCCGTCGAGCTTGCCGTTGAGCTCGGGGAGCACAAGGCCCACCGCCTTCGCCGCGCCCGTCGAGGTCGGGATCATCGACAGGGCCGCCGCGCGGGCGCGGTAGAGGTCCTTGTGCATCTGATCGAGCGACGGCTGGTCGTTCGTATAGGAGTGGATCGTCGTCATGAAGCCGTGGTCGATGCCGACCGCGTCGTTGAGCGCCTTCGCGACGGGGGCGAGGCAGTTCGTCGTGCACGACGCGTTGGAGATGACGAGGTGATCCTTCGTCAGCGCCTGATGGTTCACGCCGTAGACGACGGTGAGATCGGCGCCGCTCGCCGGCGCCGAGACGATGACGCGCTTGGCGCCGGCCTCGAGGTGCAGCGCCGCCTTGGCGCGGTCGGTGAAGATGCCCGTGCACTCGAGCGCGATGTCGACGCCCAGCTCCTTGTGCGGCAGCTCCGCCGGGTTCTTCACCGCGGTGACCTTGATCGGACCCGTGCCGACGTCGATCGTGTCGCCGTCGACGGTCACGGTGCCGGGGAAGCGGCCGTGCACCGAATCGTAGCGCAGGAGATGCGCGTTCGTCTCGACCGGGCCGAGGTCGTTGATGGCGACCACCTGGATGTCCGTACGCCCGCTCTCGGCGATGGCGCGCAGGATGTTGCGACCGATCCGCCCGAATCCGTTGATCGCGACCTTCACCGTCATCTCGCGTCTCCTGTTCTTCGTTGCCGCCGGATGGGCGGCTTCATAACGATTCAAACCTCGTTTCCCGCTCGCCCGCCGCGCGCTCTGTGCGCGGCGAGGAGGCACTCGCTCGCGCTCAGCCGTTGTGGCGCGCCGTGATCTTGTCGGCCAGCGCCTGCGCGGTGATGCCGAAATGCTCGTAGAGCTGCTTGTAGGGCGCGCTCGCCCCGAAGCTCTGCATGCCGACGAACACACCGTCGTCCCCGATCACGGCGTCCCAGCCGAAGCGCACTCCGGCCTCGATCGCCGCGCGGATCGGCGCGTCCCCGACGATGCGGGACCGCACGTCCTCCGGCTGCGCCAGGAACAGGTCGAGCGAGGGCGTGGAGACAACGCGCGAGGCGATGCCGCGTTCGGCGAGGAGCGCCTGCGCCGCCAGCGCGATCTCGACCTCGGAGCCGGTGGCGAAGATCGTCGCCTTCGCCGCGCCGCCCTGCGCCGGGGAGAGCTCGTAGGCGCCGGTCTCGCACAGGTTCGCGTCGGAATGCGTGGTGCGCGAGGGCGCGAGGTTCTGACGGGTCAGCGCGAGCACGCTCGGCCCGTCCGTGCGCTCGAGCGCCAGCTGCCAGCACTCGGCGGTCTCCACCGCGTCCGCGGGGCGGAAGACGCGCAGGTTCGGCATCGCGCGCAGCGCCGCCAGATGCTCGACCGGCTGGTGCGTCGGGCCGTCCTCGCCGAGTCCGATGGAATCGTGCGTCATCACGTAGATCGCCGGGATGCCGGCGAGCGCCGCGATGCGCATGGAGGGACGCGCGTAGTCGGTGAAGACGAGGAAGGTCGCGCCCGCCGGGCGGAAGCCGCCGTGCAGCGCGATGCCGTTCATCGCCGCCGCCATGCCGTGCTCGCGGATGCCGTAATGCACGTAGCGGCCGGCGAAGTCGCCCGGCTTCACCGGCACGGACGTCTTCACCTTGACGTTGTTCGACGGCGTCAGGTCGGCGGAGCCGGCGACGAGCTCGGGCACCGCGGGTGCGATGGCGTTGAGCACCGCCTCGCTCGCCTTGCGCGTCGCGGCGGCGGCCGGGCTCTCGACCAGCGCGCGCTTGTGGGCGGCGATGGCCTCGCCCAATGCCTTCGGCGGGATGCCGGCGAGGCGCCGCTCGAGATCCGCACGCGTCTCGGCCGGCAGCGCCTGGAAGCGCTGCTCCCACGCCTTGCGCGCGGAGCGGCCCTTGCGACCGGCCTTCTCCCAGGCCTTCTTGATCGCGGCGGGGATCTCGAAGGGCGCGTAGCCCCAGCCCAGCGCCTGCTTGGCGCCGGCGAGCTCCTCGGCGCCCAGCGGCTCGCCGTGCGCCTTCGACGTGCCGGCGCGGGTGGGCGCGCCGAAGCCGATCGTGGTCTTGCAGGCGATCATGGTGGGCCGGTCGGACTTCTTCGCCCGCGAGAGGGCGCGCGCGAGCGCCGCCTGGTCGTGGCCGTCCACGCGGATCGTGCGCCAGCCGCAGGCCTCGAAGCGCTTGCACTGGTCCGTCGTGTCCGAAAGCGACAGCGGCCCGTCGATGGAGATGCCGTTGTCGTCCCACAGGACCACGAGCTTGTTCAGCTTCAGGTTCCCGGCGAAGGCGATGGCCTCGTGGGAGATGCCCTCCATCAGGTCGCCGTCGGAGGCCAGCACCCAGGTGTGGTGGTCGACGATGTCGTCGCCGTACTCGGCGGCGAGCATGCGCTCGGCGAGCGCCATGCCCACCGCGGTGGCGATGCCTTGGCCGAGCGGCCCCGTCGTCGTCTCGACGCCGGGGGTGACGAAGTTCTCGGGATGGCCGGGGGTCTTGGAGTGGAGCTGGCGGAAGTTCTTCAGCTCCTCGATGGTCATGCCCTCGACGCCCGTCAGGTGCAGGATGGCGTAGAGCAGCATCGAGCCGTGGCCGGCGGAGAACACGAACCGGTCGCGATCCGCCCAGGTCGGATCGGCGGAATCGTACTTCATGAACCTCGTGAACAGGACGGTGGCGATGTCCGCCGCGCCCATCGGCAGGCCGGGATGCCCGGACTTGGCCTTCTCCACCGCGTCCATGGCCAGCGCGCGGATGGCGTTGGCGAGGTCGGACGGGGTCGGGGCCGCCTCGGCGGCGGTCGCGGCGCGGGCCGGGTCGAGCTGTTCGTTCACTAGGTCGGGTCCGTGGCTCGTGGGGCGGCCCCGTCGACGGGGCCAAGCGAGGTCGCGCGCTGATTAGCATGGTGCGGCTGCGAGTCAAAGCCGCCCCCGCGACTTTCGTCGCATTTCGGAACCGTATCGCCCGAGCGTTGCATATGGCACACGGTGAGACCGGCGCCTCGCCGGCAGACGACGGGCCCCGCCCCTCGCTCGCTTCGCGAGCCCCCCGCCCTCGCGGGGCGGGTCCTCGCCACGACCAATCCCCCGAACGCGAAAAGGCCACCGAACGCGAAAAGGCGCCCCGGAGGACGCCTTCCACGAAAAAACGGATCGTCGCGAACCCGGGCCGCTCGTCGCGGCCCGCGCGGCTCACTTGATCTTGGTTTCCTTGAACTCGACGTGCTTCTTCGCCACGGGGTCGTACTTCCGCTGAGACATCTTCTCGGTCATCGTGCGGGTGTTCTTCTTGGTGACGTAGAAGAAGCCGGTGTCGGCGGTCGACAGCAGCTTGACCTTGATGGTGACGGCCTTGGCCATGGGTTCGTCCTCTGAGCCTCGTCGCGGCCGAAGGGGGCGCGCACGCCCGCGTCCTGAGCCGCCAAAACCGATGAGGCCGGGCGAGCCCGGCCGGAAGTCGCTCGCATATGCGCGATCGGGCGCCGCGCGTCAAGGCCGGATCGCGCCGGCCCTCCGGTTCTCTCCGATGCGATCAGTCGAACAGGCTGTCGATGTCGTCCTGCGAGACGTGCCCGGCGTCCTCCTCGAGCTTCGGCCCGTTGAGCAGCGCCTTCTCGTCGTCCACCGCCGGCGCGATGGCCTCGTGCTGGATCAGCTCCTGGAAGGCGTCGAGCCCGCCCCAGACGTCGATCATCTTGTCGAGGCGCTCCTCGACGAACTTGAGCACGTTGACGATCTTGGTGATGCGCTGGCCGGTCAGGTCCTGGAAGTTGCAGGCCTCGTACATGGAGACCACGCGGTCGAGGATCGCCCCGATCTCGTCGCTGGCGCCGCTGCCGCCCGACGCCCGCAGCATGTTGGCGTGGGCCTCGATGTCCTCGAGGCCCGACAGGATGGAGCCCGTCGCCTCCTCGGTGGCGGAGACGACCGCGTCGAGCTCGCCGGCGACCCGGCGCATGCCCTTGCCCTCCTCATCCGACTTGTAGAGCGAGGCGATCTCGCGCTTGGTCTGCGTGATCGCCGCCTTCATCAGGTCGATCTCCTGACGCAGCGCGTAGACCTCGGTGATCTCCTTGCGATAGGCGTCGATCACGTCCGAGGCGAGCCTCTGCGACGGGTCGAGGAACTGCCGCAATTCGCCGATGGCCTCGATGATGTGCGCGAGGCGCGGATCGGAGCACCCCGGCCCGCCTCCGACGGCGGGCGCCGCGCAGCCGCCCCCGCCGTTCAGCACCGGCGGCACGGTGATCGGCTCGTGCCGGAGTGTTTCCTCGATGCGGTAGCGCTTTTGGGAGAAGGACATCGGTCGCCGACGCTGCTCTGGTGGAGGGGATCGACCGCAGGATTATTCGGCAAGGTTTAGGATAACGTGAACGACGGGCGATGCGCGGGACATCGGGATGCGCACTCCCGTTCACCACGTTCCTGGAGGCTAGCTTAAGGTTAAGCCCAACGAGATCGCGTGCATCCACGAACAATCAAGCGTTCGAAGCCTTGGCTCTGGCCGTGGGCGGGGGCCTCGGGCCGTCCGCCGGGGACAGGACAGGGAGACGAAGACCATGTTCGGACAGGTCACGCGGCGCCTGCGGGAGGGCGCCCTCCTCGCCGCGCTCGCCGTCGCGCTGGCGCTCGGCGCGCCCGCGCCGCAAGCACAGGCGCAGGATCTCGGCGGCGGCTTCATCGAGCTTCTCTTGACGGGGCGCGATCCCACGCCCCAACGCGCCGCGGCGGGCGTTCGCTACGCCGCGCCGCCGCCGGCGGCCGGTGGGCATGCCCGCGCCGCTCCGCCCGTCGAGACCCGCCGCGCCGCGCCGGCACCCCGTCGCGAGGCGCCCCGGCTCGCGGCGGTGACGCCCGGCGGTGGCGCCGTCGCCGACGTCTATCGTCGCCAGACCGTCTCCTACGACGGCCCGCACGCGCCGGGCACCGTCGTGGTGGACACGCGCAACAAGTTCCTCTTCCTCGTGCAGGAGGGCGGCACGGCTCTGCGCTACGGCGTCGGCGTCGGCCGTGAGGGATTCTCCTGGCGCGGCACGGAGCGCATCACCCGCAAGGCACAATGGCCCGATTGGCGCCCGCCCGCCGCGATGCGCCGTCGCCAGCCGGAGCTTCCCGCCTTCATGCCCGGCGGCCCCTCGAACCCGCTCGGCGCCCGCGCGCTCTATCTCGGCAATACGCTCTATCGCATCCACGGCACGAACGAGCCCGGCTCCATCGGCCGCGCCATGTCGTCGGGCTGCATCCGCATGATGAACGACGACGTCATCGACCTGTACCAGCGGGTGCGGGTGGGGACCCGGGTGGTGGTGCTGTGATCGTGTGAGATCGGGTGCGCCGGTCCGAAGCGGGCGGCGTGCCAAAAGCCAATTTGTATGAAAGCGCCCGCGACGCCCTCGTCGCGGGCGCTTTCGCATGGGTGCTGAGCAGAGCGGCGCGGATCCGGGCCGGCCGGTCCCCGCCCGTTCCGAAGCGGCCTCGGCGCATGGTGCACCACACGTATTGCGCGGTTTTGCACAGGCCGTGGCACGCGGAGAAACCAATTGTTCACGGCCGGGCTCCGAATGTCTGCTCACCTTTCTTTACGTAAGCGAGATCGCAGATGCGAAGAGTTCGTGCGTTCGGCCTGCAAGCCGTCATCACGGTGACCGTGGCCGCCATGGCGCTCCTCTCGAGCGCGGCCGTCGGCTTCATCGCCTATCGCAGCGCCCACGCGGCCCTCACGGAAGCGAGCCGAGAGCGGCTGGCCTTGATCTCGACCTCGCGTGCCGCCGCTTTGCAGACCGCCCTCGACGCCACCGTGCGCGACATCGAGGCGCTCTCGGCCAACGTCGTCGTGCGCTCTGCGCTGGGCGAGCTCAAGGACGCCTACTTCCTCAATCCCCAGGAGCGCGAGCGCTTCATCGCCTATTTCACCACGCCCGAGACCGTCGAGGAGCGCATGGCGCTCACCGGCCAGGGCGAGCGCACGCTCTACGCCTGGCGGCACGAGGGCGTGCACACGTCGTTTCGCGCCATCATGGCCGATCGCGGCTATGCGGACATCCTGGTGCTGACGCCCGAGGGCGACGTCGTCTACTCCGCGGCGAAGCACGGCGACTTCGCCGGCAACGTCGCCGACGAGGCGCTCGCGACCACGGGCCTCGCGCTCGCCCACGCGGAGGCGATGGCGCGTGCGCAGGCCGTCGACGGCCTCTTCACGGCCCGTACCGCGGCCGTGGACTTCGCGCCCTATTCGCCGGCGGGCGGCGAGCCCTCCGCCTTCCTCGCCCGCGCGGTGGTCTCGCCGGACGGCATGGTCGTCGAGGGCGTTCTCGTCTACCGGATCGCGGCGCGGAGCCTCGGCACGGTCGTCGCCGACCGCACGGGTCTCGGCGAGACCGGAGAGAGCTACATCGTCGGCGCGGACGGGCTGCTTCGCTCACAGCGTCCGCTTTCGAGCGAGCCCTCGATCCTCGCCCCGCTCGGCCGCCCGGCCGTGATCGAGGCGGCCACCGGCGGCTTCGACTACGTGGAGGGCGGCGAGGAGCGCTTCGCCGACAAGCGGCCGCTCGACCTCCTCGACGTGCCGCTCTCGCTCGTCACCGAGCAGGAGGCGGACGAGGCGCTCGCCCGCGTGACGCAGACGCGAAACGGCATCCTCGTCGCGACGCTCGCCCTGCTCGGCGGCGCCCTCGTCCTCGCGCTCCTCATCGGGCGCTCCATCGCCAAGCCCATCGCCTCCCTCGCGGCGGCGCTGCGCGCCATCGCCGACGGCAGCGAGACGGGCGGCGAGGGCCGGATCGTCGGCGACGATCGCCGCGACGAGATCGGCGAGATCGCCCGCGCGGTCGCCGGCATCCGCGACCGCGTCCAGGCCGACGCCGCCGCCCGCGAGGAAGAGGAGCGCGAGGCCCGCGCCCGCGAGGACGAAGCCCGCAAGCGCGCCATGCGCGCCCTCGCCTCGGATCTCGAGCAGGCCGTGGGCGAGGCGCTGCGCACACTCGGCGGCGAGGCGGAGGCCCTCTCGGCCGCCTCGCAGGACATGGCCCGCCTCGCCGAGAGCGCGCGCGGCGGCTCCGAGCGCGTGGCGGGCGCGGCCGGCGCGGCCGGCGGCTCGGTGCGCGACGTCGCGGTCTCGGCCGAGCAGCTCTCGAACTCCATCGCCGAGATCGCCGGGCTCATCAGCCGCTCGGCCTCGGTCACCAACGAGACCAACGACCACGCCGCCTCCACGAGCGAGGTCGTCGCCTCGCTGGAAGAGAACGCCCAGCGCATCGGCGAGATCGTCACCATGATCGACTCGGTGGCGGAGCAGACGAACCTGCTCGCGCTCAACGCGACCATCGAGGCCGCCCGCGCCGGCGCCGCCGGCAAGGGCTTCGCCGTCGTCGCCGCGGAGGTGAAGTCCCTCGCCTCGCAGACGGCGAAGGCGACGGAGGAGATCTCGAGCCAGATCGCCTCCATGCGCGACGCCACCCGCAACGCGGTGGGCGCCGTCGCCTCCATCAAGACCCGGGTGGCGGAGATCGCCACCGCCATGACCTCGGTGGCGAGCGCCATCGAGGAGCAGTCGGCGGCGACGCAGACCATCGCCGCGAGCGCGGAGGGCGCGCGCGAGGGCGCCGCCGGCGTCAGCGAGGGCATCGAGGAGGTCCGCACCGTGGTGGTCTCCACCGACGAGGCGGCCGAGCGCGTGGTGCGCGCCACGGGCGTCGTGCGCGAGCAGACGACGCTCCTCGACCAGCGCATCCGCCGCTTCCTCGACGAGGTCGCCGCGGCCTGATCCGCGCGGCTCCGACGGGCGCGGCGACGGCGCCCGCCTGCGGACTTTCGTCCTGACGTGGCGCCGCGCGCCGTTGACGCGCGCGGCGCACGAACTAAAGGTTCGCGCTCCCGTTCCCGCGGAGGCCTTCCCCGCACCCCTGAGGAGAGAGCGCGCGATGACCGTTTGGCCCGTGCATGGCGAGATCACCGGCCCGATCGTGATGATCGGCTTCGGCTCGATCGGCAAGGGGACGCTACCCCTGATCGAGCGGCACTTCACCTTCGACAAGGAGCGCTTCACCGTCGTCGACCCGAACGACGCGGACCGCGCGCTGCTCGACGATCGCGGCATCGCCTTCGTCCACGCCGAGGTCACCCGCGAGAATTATCGCGAGCTGCTCACGCCGCTGCTGACCAAGGGCGGCGGACAGGGCTTTTGCGTGAACCTCTCCGTCGACACCTCCTCGCTCGACCTGATGCGGCTGTGCCGCGAGCTGGGCGCCCTCTACATCGACACCGTGGTCGAGCCGTGGAAGGGCTTCTATTTCGACAAGGACGCCGGCCCTGAGGCGCGCACCAACTACGCCCTGCGCGAGACGGTGCTCGCCGAGCGCCGCGCCAATCCCGGCGGCACGACGGCCGTCTCCTGCTGCGGCGCCAATCCGGGCATGGTCTCCTGGTTCGTGAAGCAGGCGCTCGTCAACGTCGCAACCGATCTCGGCATCGCCTTCGAGAAGCCCGCCTCCCGCGAGGCCTGGGCCGCGCTGATGCGCGAGGCGGGCGTCAAGGGCATCCACATCGCCGAGCGCGACACCCAGCGCGCCCGCGATCCCAAGCCCCAGGGCGTGTTCATCAACACCTGGTCCGTCGAGGGCTTCGTCTCCGAGGGCCTGCAGCCGGCGGAGCTCGGCTGGGGCACGCACGAGACCTGGAAGCCCGACAACGCCCGCTCCCACGAGACGGGCTGCGGCGCGGCGATCTACCTGCTCCAGCCGGGCGCGAACACCCGCGTGCGCTCCTGGACGCCGACCGCCCAGGCGCAATACGGCTTCCTCGTCACCCACAACGAGTCGATCTCGATCGCGGACTACTTCACCGTCCGCGAGGGCGAGGCCGTCGCCTACCGTCCCACCTGCCATTACGCCTACCATCCGGCCAACGACGCCGTGCTCTCGCTGCACGAGATGTTCGGCGCCGGCGGCGTGGCGCAGGAGACCTTCCACATCCTCGACGAGCACGAGATCGTGGACGGCATCGACGAGCTCGGCGTGCTGCTCTACGGCCACGGCAAGAACGCCTACTGGTACGGCTCGCAGCTCTCCATCGAGGAGACGCGGCGCATCGCCCCCTATCAGAACGCGACGGGCCTGCAGGTGACCTCCGCAGTCCTCGCCGGCATGGTCTGGGCGCTGGAGAACCCGCAGGCCGGCATCGTCGAGGCGGACGAAATGGACTACGAGCGCTGCCTCGCGGTGCAGACGCCCTATCTCGGGCCGGTCGTGGGCGTCTATACGGACTGGACCCCGCTCGACGGCCGCCCGGGCCTCTTCCCCGAGGACATCGACACGACCGACCCCTGGCTCTTCCGCAACATCCTCGTGCGCTGACGCGCGCGCGACATATCCCCCGCGAGGCCACTGCCGGCGGGATGACACGGCCCGGGTCCGCGCCCATATTCGAGGGAGCGGACCCGGAGCCCGACGCGGATGCCCCATTTCGACCCTCACTACGCGGACAAGCTGCGCGGCTCTCACGGGCTCGCCCAGGCCGACACGGTGCTCGACCTGCGCGGCGTCGCCCGCCCCGCCGCGGAGGCCTCTCTCGCCGAGCTGATCGAGCGCTCGCGTTTCGGGGAGGCGATCTCGGTCGCCGTGCGGATCGCGGCGCCCATCCCCGGCGCCGGGGAGACCTTGTTCCAGCCCGTGGGCCGCACGCTGCTCGAGGCCAGGCGCAAGGGGCACGTGGCGAGCCTCTCGCCGCTTCCCGCGCAGGACGGGCTCGGGTTCTTCGTGCGCCTCGCCGGGCGCGGCGCCAAGGAGCGCGAGGCGTGAGAGGAGCGCGAGGCCCGAGAGGTGCGTGAGGCCCGGGACGCTCTTGCAAACCGGCCCGTCGTGCTGTATCGACCCGCCTTCGCCCGCAATCCGTGAAACCGGCGCGCCCCGCCGGCCAGCCCATCGGAAGGAGCCGCCCATGGCTCGCGTGACCGTCGAAGACTGCATCGACAAGGTCGAGAATCGTTTCGAGCTGGTCCTCCTCGCCAGCCATCGCGCCCGCATGATCTCGTCGGGCGCTCCCCTGACGATCGACCGCGACCGCGACAAGAACCCCGTCGTCGCCCTGCGCGAGGTCGCCGACGAGACCGTGCGTCCCGACGACCTGCGCGAGCAGCTCATCCATTCCATGCAGAAGTACGTCGAGGTCGACGAGCCCGAGGCCGAGGCCGTGCCGATGATCGGCGCCCCCGCCGCGGAAGGCTCCGGCGGCGACGACGGCGAGGTCACCTTCGACCGCATGTCCGAGGAAGACCTCCTGCGCGGCCTGGAAGGCCTCCAGCCCCCGGCCCAGACGGACGACGACGAGGGGTGAGGGCGCGCGCATAAGTGAGGAGTTCTGGCCGAACGGCCAGCGGGCTTGCAGCAGTGGTCAGGAGCGCCAGAGCCGACAGCGTTGCTCAAGGCGGCGCTTCGTACCATCATCAAGTCCAATTTCTAGTTCAATTCGCCAGTCGAACACCTTATGCTCTCCGACGCTGGGAGGGCATCACGTGGGCGAGATTCAGACCATTGATATCGAAGGCTACCACAGCGCGATTGTCCGTTTAGCGACCATCCGTGACCGGTCCAGCAACGGATACCCGTACCTATTATTTGCCAGCGTCGAATTGGTGACGGAGAGTCGACCGAGGCCCGACAGCACGCCGCTGCGAAAGAATGATGTGCCTCATGTATTTCGCGCCAGAGACGCCAATCTCGACCTCGCATTTCGGCGCGTTGCGATGGATGCGGCAAATGCGGTGGATTGGTACCGGGCGCTGAAGCATAAGGCGACCTTGCCCATACCGCAGCATGAAGCCGACAAGGGGCGTCACGACGGAACAGCGCTGCAAACGTTCCTGATGTCGGACGAGCCGAAGTGGCCATCGCTCTCGACGCCGCTCGCGGATCCGTCTTTGTTCGGCAGCGCAGAGGATCTCTATCCGACTCCGTTCCTCGGGTCGGGAGCTCGACCTTCCCGCGTGCACCGTCAGCTCGCCGACCTGTCCCCGCTGTTGGACCGTGTTATCGCCGACGCAGAAGCGAGAAGCTGGCTTCGACGACGAATACATTTCGACATCGGCGAGCATGACGAGTTGGTCGGCGGCGCAGTCCTCATCGTCCCAGATCCGGATATACGAGCTGTCCGCACCTTCATGGCGCGTGATGCCGACGGCAGGGAGCATCTCGTGGGAGAAGTTCTCCCGCGCCGTGGTCGTTCGCTGCTTGGCTTGACCCTAACGCTCTTTGAGGAGCGGTTCGGTGCCATGCATCTATTCAAGAGCTTCCCGGTGAGCGAAAATTTGATGATTGTCTCGGCGATGGGCCAACTGGAGCATACGGGCCACGCGCTGTCGCATGCCGAGCGCGGTCTCGTCGATCAGCAGAAGGCGCTTCCATACCTGCGTTCCATTGGGCTAAACATGAACATGGTCAACCGTCGTGTTCGAATCAACACACGGGATGGACGCCGCAAGAATGCTCCCTCTGTCACGCACGACATCGACGAAGTGACACTCGCGAGTAATGGCGTCATCCGCCTTGAGGGAGAGAGCGTTACAGATCGCGATCCCACAACGCGCTTTTATCATGCTTCGGCGAAGCGCCGCCGCCAGCGGCTCGCAAAGCAGCAGGGGCTTCAGTGGTTCGATAACCGTGAAGCCGCCGTTCGTTTCATTCGTGAACAAATAGGGCGAGCGCAAACTGACGTATTTATTGTAGATCCTTATGCAGACGGAAAGGATCTTTTCGATTTCGGACATTTCATTTCGCGGAGAGAGATTCAGCTTCGCTTACTGACATCTCGCTTAGCCTTCAAAAATGATGAGAAGATGCGAGCCAGCCTAAGAAATGCGCTACAGAGTTTCGCCGAGCGCGGAGTTCCACCGCCGAAGATCAGGATTTTGCGCGGAGGGAAGTCACCACCGCTTCACGACCGCTTCCTAGTGATTGGGGGCGATGTATGGCTTTCCGGTAACTCCCTCAACAACATCGGTGAGCGCGCCAGCGTGATACTGAAGCTGCCGGACCCGAGCAGCGCTCTCGAACGGCTGGAGCGTCTGTTCGATCAGGCGCAGCCGGCACCGATCGAGGACGCGAAGAAATGACGCTCGGTCCGCCCATTTTGCAGGTGAAGGCCGCGCAATTGACCGAAGCGCCGCGTGCTTTCGAACCAAAGCTCCGGTGGCCGTCCCTGGATAGCGGCTATGCACCCGTCGACCTTCATCGCTTCCCGTCTCGAGACGAAGAAAATTGGCGATTCGGGTTAGGCGAGTTTGGTACTTCATCGCAGTATTTTATATCGGCACTAAATAGTGCCCAAATACGTATCTGGCTGGTTGATTGTTTTCTCCTGAAGTTAATCGATGCTAACAAAGCGAATTTTATGCAGACATTTTATCAAGCATTCCTCCACACTACCGCGGATGACGTACGCCTGCTCACATCGAAAAAAGACGGATATCTCGATCAGATTAAAGGATTTCGGGATCTGCAGAATACACGGCGCGGTCCGTTACATAACAGAGCCGCTTTCAAGATTGAGGTCCGCGTCATTCCAGGGGTGAGAGGCGGCGCGCGCCTGCCGCATGATCGATTCGCCCTGATCGATGACGAACTCTGGCATTGGGGTGCAAACGTCGGCGGTACTCACCATGAGGTCAACGCCTTCAGCCATGGCTGGTCAGCGCTTGAAACCGGGGCAGTCGACTACTTTGACCGGATTTGGAACATGTCAGAGCGACCGTCATGAGATGGCCAGAGGAAGAAAATGAGGAGAACGGATATCCGGGCCGCTATCGCAGAACGGCAGATGCGACGGTTGCGCAGTACCTAGACGCACCCTGGCGTGAAGCGGCGGTCAGGAGTGCCCGGAAGCATGCCGAAAGGCTTCTCGCAAGAGCCAAAAAGAACGAGTCGCCGAACTTACCGAAGCAAGATCAGCTTTGCGCCTGGCTCGATGCCGACAACCTCACAGATGTCGTCGCGGTCATCCTGCAGGACGATGCCCATAACGGCGTGTCCATGACTGGCGCAATCCTGGCGGAAGCCGCTGGTAAATTGTTCTGCAGCCGCCCTAACGTCAAGCACTGGCAGCTCGTCGGAAGGATCATCGAGAACGACCCTGTGGCGCGGCGCGTGCTTGTCGACTTAATCAGACGTCGGGTATCGAAGCGACCCGCGCTTCGAGAGGACATCCGCACGGTTGCGCGTGCGATAGTACGCCAGCCTGAGAAGTACGGCAAAGCCTTTACGCTACGCGATCAGGACACCTTAGTTGAAATGGGGCTGCATTGGCGCAGCAAGCCGGAGCTGAAGGAGATTTGGTTCGGGTTGCACGCGCTCGGACACATCATGCCGTGTCGTGACGATCAGCACATTTTTGATCTTCTCTTTGAGGTCGACACCGCCTTCGCTGCCGAGCTGATCGAGGAGTTCGGCAATCCGTATCAGCCCGCACTTGTGTTGCAGTACGGCGCGCTGGACCCGAGCCGGCGTTTCGCCAATTGGTTGCGACTGATCGAAGCTGCGATGCCTGCCTTCGAAGCCGACGGTGCGTGGAACGGCCGAGTGTTGTTACCCTTGCTGTTGCTGACAGCTCAGCATGCGATGCGCTCTGAGGTAGGCCGTCCCGCAGGACGCGACGACCTACTAGAGCACCGGGATAAGGTACTTGCGGAACTCGCCGAACAGGTCGTGGCGGCGATTCTGGCACGATCCGATGGCGCACCCGCCGCGCTCCGCTGGAGCGGTTGGCTCTTCCGATCGGCGATGTCGCAGCTCGAAGACGAGCGAGTTCCGTTCCCCGACAATGCCGAGAGCCGCGCCCGCCCGGCCTGGCTGGTGATCAGGGCCGCGACGCGGTCGGCGGAGGCGGGCTTGTGGTCGAACATGAGGCCGCCGGACGTTCCACCGGAAGACGAGTTGTGCGTCGAAGCCGTACGCATTCTTTCATCTCTCGAGCATGACCGCACCGCCCCCCGGCGAGATCTTATCTTTCAGGTGCTGCCCGACGAGCCCGAGCACTTCCTCGAAGGTGAAAACGGCCGACGCATGCGGGAGCTGCCGTCATTATTCGTGATTTGGGGCAAACGGGCAGACGCGTTCGGAACACGGGTGTTGGCAAGAGCCTTGTTCGACAAGGACGTCGTGGCCACGTTTGCGGACCTATGGCGCCGCACGCTGGTCTTGCGTGAGATCGCCGAGCACGGCAACGCTTTTCGGACGGACGGCGACGCATATCAAGACTACATAAGGCGAGCATCAGAGACGATCCGTTTCGTCATCGCGCTCGGCATAAATCTCGTCGATTATGTCCAAGATGCCCGCCAGTCGATCATCTTCACAGACCGACACGCGGTAGCGCTTACTCTCTTCGCGAATCTGCATGACGCGATTCGTGAGATGCTGGCGATTGATCCTGTTAGTCGTAAAGATATTGAATATCTCCACGACCAACTCTGCGTTCGGAGATTTCTCTACGAGATGGGCTACGCGGCACAGAACACTTTTGCCGCTCCGTTGGCAGAAACAGATAGGCCGACGGTCGGGGATATGATCTGCGAGCGCTGCGAGGTCAGCCGGTCCTTCTTCCAAAGCTTGCAAATGCTCCGCGTGAATGGTGCTTCGCACGAGCGGATCGCGCGCGAGCTGAACAGCGTTGGCATTCGGCTCGAACGACTCGTCGATCAGGCCGAACGGCTGAACGCGATCGAGCACGCCCGGAAAATCGACCTCGAAGGTTTCATCGCCGGCGCAGCTGCTGGGGGGCAATCAAGCCCATAGGCCGAAGAGGCGCCCCGCCCCCTCCCCCATTCCCCGGCCGCATCCCGTCAATTCGCCACACGGCCCTGTTCAGCGCCCGCGAAAACGCTCATCTTAGGGCATGCATGCACGCGCACGGTCGGCGCGTGCCCGGAGGTCCCTCACGCGCATGATGCGTCAGTACGAGCTGCTCGAGCGGGTCAAGCGCTACAACCCCGCCACCGACGAGGCCCTGCTCAACCGGGCCTACATCTACGCCATGCGCGCGCACGGGACGCAGGTTCGCGCCTCGGGCGATCCCTTCTTCGCGCATCCGCTCGAGGTGGCCGCCATCCTCACCGACATGCGCCTCGACGACGCGACCATCGTCGCCGCAGTGCTGCACGACACGGTGGAGGACACGGAGGCGACCCTCGACGAGATCCACGAGACCTTCGGGCCCGAGATCGGCGCCCTCGTCGACGGGCTCACCAAGCTCAAGCGCCTCGACCTCGTCTCCAAGCGTGCGGCGCAGGGCGAGAACTTCCGCAAGCTGCTGCTCGCCATCGCCCAGGACATCCGTGTGCTGCTCGTGAAGCTCGCGGACCGCCTGCACAACATGCGCACGCTCCACTTCATGCCCGCCGAGAAGCGCGCGCGCATCGCCGAGGAGACGCTCGACATCTACGCGCCGCTCGCCGGGCGCATGGGCATGCAGGAGATGCG
Source organism: Salinarimonas ramus (assembly GCF_014645695.1). GTDB lineage: Bacteria > Pseudomonadota > Alphaproteobacteria > Rhizobiales > Beijerinckiaceae > Salinarimonas > Salinarimonas ramus. The sequence goes on from NZ_BMMF01000003.1 coordinate 390,737, forward strand.
CGAGGAGCTGGAGGATCTCGCCTTCAGCCACCTGCGCCCGGAGGCGTACGAGACCATCACCAAGCGGCTCGAGACGCTGTCGGCCAAGAACGAGCGCCTCGTCGAGGAGATCGCGCGCGATCTCGAGACGCGACTGTCGGGCAAGGGCTTGCGCGCGGGCGTGAAGGGGCGGCGCAAGCGCGCGTACTCCATCTGGAAGAAGATGGAGCGCAAGTCGGTCGCCTTCGAGCAGCTCTCCGACATCTTCGGCTTTCGCATCCTCGTCGACACCGTGGACGCCTGCTACGGCGCGCTCGGCCTCGTGCACTCCACCTGGCCGATGGTTCCCGGGCGCTTCAAGGACTACATCTCGACGCCCAAGCAGAACGACTACCGCTCGATCCACACCACCGTGGTCGGCCCCGGCCACCAGCGCGTGGAGCTGCAGATCCGCACCCGCGGCATGGACGAGGTGGCGGAATACGGCATCGCCGCGCACGCGCTCTACAAGGACCCCGCGCGCGAGAGCGCCAAGGAGGCCAAGCCGCTCAGCGAGAGCCGAGCCTATCAATGGCTGCGGCGCACCATCGACCTGCTGGCGGAGGGCGACAACCCGGAGGACTTCCTCGAGCACACGCGGCTCGAGCTCTTCCACGATCAGGTCTTCTGCTTCACGCCCAAGGGCCGCCTCATCGCCCTGCCGCGCGGGGCGACGCCCATCGACTTCGCATACGCCGTCCACACCGACGTCGGCAACACGGCGGTGGGCGCCAAGATCAACGGGCGCATGGCCCCGCTCCTGACCGAGCTCGCCAACGGCGACGAGGTGGAGATCGTGCGCGCGGGCGGCAACCAGGTCCCGCCGGCGGCGTGGGAGAGCCTCGTCGTCACCGGCAAGGCGCGCGCCGCCATCCGGCGCACCACGCGCGCCGCGGTGCGCAAGCAATATGCCGGGCTCGGCCTGCAGATCCTGGAGCGCGCCTTCGAGCGGGCCGGCAAGGCCTTCTCCGAGGAGAAGCTGAAGGCTGCCCTGCCGCGCCTCGCGCGCACCTCGGTGGACGACGTCCTCGCCGCCGTGGGCCGGGGCGAGATGTTCTCGGGCGACGTGGTGCGCGCCGTCTACGCCGACTTCAAGGACGTCGGGCGCCTGGTCTCGGGGGCGGCGACGCAGGGCGCCGGCTGGGTCGCGCTCGGCGCAGACCCGTTGAAGATGAAGCTGCCGGACGGCTCGGACGACAAGAACGCCATCCCCATCCGCGGGCTCGACGCCGATCTGCCGGTGCGCTTCGCGCCCGAGTGCGGCGCCGTTCCGGGAGACCGGATCGTGGGCATCATCATCCCCGGCGAGGGCGTGACAATCTACCCGATCCAGAGCCCGACGCTCGCGGCCTTCGAGAACCTGCCCGAGGCCTGGGTCGACGTGCGCTGGGACGTCGAGGCGATCACGACGAAGCGCTTCCCCGCCCGCGTGAAGCTCGAGACCATCAACGAGCCGGGATCCCTCGCCCAGATCGCGCAGGTGGTGGCCGATCACGACGGCAACATCGACAACATCTCGATGCATCGCCGCACGGCGGACTTCACCGACGTGATCATCGACGTCTCGGTCTGGGACCTGAAGCACCTCAACGGCATCATCGCCGAATTGAAGGCCAAGCGCGTCATCTCGAAGGTCGAGCGCCTCGTCGGCTGAGGCGAGTAGGGTGAGGCATGGACGCGAAACGCCCCGAGCCGACGGGATCGGCCTGGGGCGCGCGTCGCTCGGCGGGCCGAGGGCCCGCCTCGGTGCACGACGGGATCAGCGCACGATGTAGACGATGCGCCGCGTCGCCGGGTCGACGAGGACCGGCTGGCCGTTCACGTAGGCGTACTCGTACTCGTAATCCGGGATCGGCCGCAGGCCCACCGCCGGCGGTAGGCCGGCGCCGGCGACGACCTCGCCCTCCAGATAGACCGGCTCGACGCGGTTCTCGTAGACGTAGGTGCGCACCGGCGGCGGCGGCGCGGTGAAGCCGTCGACGGCCCCGCCGATCGCCCCGGTGACGGCGCCCACCGTCCCGCCGATGATCGAGCCGACGATCTCGCCGGCCACCGCACCCGTGGCGGTCACGGGATCCCACTGCGCCTCCGGCACGATCTCGCGGCGCTGCGTGACGATCACGGGCGCGCTCTCCACCTGCGCGGTGAGGTAGTCGCCGTAGGCCCAGGCCTCGGTGCCCTGGTACTGCACGCGGCACCAGGCGGAGGACGGCAGGCAGCCGACGACGGTGACCGTGTCGTTGCCGACGATCGTGTCGACGATCTCGTAGTTCGGGCCCGGCCCGGCACGCATGTTGAGATCGGTGGTCGCGGTGGCGGCGACCTGCGCGGCGGCGGGGTTCGCGAACGTGCCGGCGAACCCGAGCGCGGCGGCGCCGGCGAGAAGCATGAGATGACGGGGCATGAGCGTTCTCCTTCCCGTTTGGTTTGACGGGCGAGCGAACGCGGTCGGGGGTGCGGTGTTCCGGGGTGCGCCGCGTTCGTCCGCACCTGCCCCACGATCGCCCGAGGAGAGCATTTGCGGGAGCATGCACGGCGTGGTACCCATCCGCATTGCTCTTGCAAGCTGTTGATCTTTATGCCAACACTCCTCGCACACGTCCGAACGGGACGCCTCTTGCGGGTCGATGCAGACCTCGGACCGCGGGAGCAGGCTTTTCGTCGGCTGTTCGTCACCCCTGCGGTAGCGCGATGGCTTTCGAGAGACCTGGCGACACGCCCGTCGTCGCTGATCGGCAACGCCCTTTCCCCGGTGGAGCAGGTCGATGCGCTCATCGAGCGGTTCGTGGCAGGCAGACCCTTGGAGCATGGTCGTCAGTTCAAGTGCCTGCGCCCCGCGCAGAAGGCCGTCTGGGAGCTGAAGACCGATGACGTGCGCCTGTTCGGCTTCTTTCCGGAGAGGGACTGCTTCGTGGTCCTGTTCGCCAACTTCGCGGACACGGTCAAGGATCACGACCTGTATCGCGGCTATGTCGACGAGGTCGTCCGTCGGCGCGCCGAGCTCGACATCGACGGCGGCCATATGAAGGGGAGCGATGCGCATGACGTCGTTTCGACTCGACTTGCACCCTAGGAAGCGGGCCGGCAGCCGATTTCTCGCCCGTGTGATCGAGGAGCTCCAGGGCGCGCTCGCGGCCGAGAAGAAGACCCGGGGGCTCACGCAGCAGCAGGTGGCGGACCTGCTGGAGGTGAACCGCTCCGTCGTCAACCGCCGCGTCCTCGGGCGCGACAACCTCACCGTCCGGTCGCTCGCCGAGACGGCATGGGCGCTCGGCTACGAGCCGCATCTCGAGCTGCGCCCCGTCGGCGCGGCGGCGGGTGCCAATGCGCGTGCGCGGCCGCCGAGGACCTCGTCGCCCCCGGCACGAACCCTCGAGTCGCGTGTCTCGACGCCGAGCGGCACGACGTCCGCCGATCGCGTCATCGCGACGGCATGGGCGGAGGGGTGAGGTGAGGATGGCGGGAACGGCGCTGTTCTGCGACGACATACGTCTCGAAGCCTCGGGGCAGACGTCGCTCATCGGATGCTATGCAGGCCAGCTGATCGTGCATCACGCTTGGCCCGTCACCCTGCCGAAGCTCGCGGTCATGGCCTTGGTCGATGCGCCACGCGCTGCACCGCCGCGCGAGATCGTGTTGCGCATCGTGCTCGACCCAGGCGACACGCTGCTGTTCGAGACACGAGTCGAAGCCACGCGGGACGAGCCGAGCGACACCGCGGAGCTGGAGGAATCTCCCGACGCGATCGTGCGTATCGGATTGAACGTCGTTCTCGGCCCGCTCGCGATCGAGCAGGAGAGCCGGCTGCGCGTCCGAGCCGTCGTCGACGGCGCCGAGATCAAGCTCGGCTCCCTCAAGATCGTCTCGGCGCCCCCGGACGAGCCGGGCTGACGCCGCTCACCGCCTGGAGAAGCGTCTTCTACTCGCATGTCGCGTGCGGGGGAGCGGCCTCCTCGTCGCCGCCCGCTGGCTCGCGGGCTGAGAGCCGGCGGCGGCGTCTCGACATCGGGCGGGCGTCGCCTATCCTGCGGGCAATCATGCCCTCGAGGAGCCCCGCCCCATGAACCTCCACGCCCTCGCCGCCGCCCGTGCGGCCGACGATCGTCCCGTTCGCGTCGCCTTGATCGGGGCGGGGAAGTTCGGGGCGATGTTCCTCGCGCAGGTGCCGCACGTTCCCGGGCTCGAGGCGGCGGCGATCGCCGATCTCGATCCGGATCGGGCGCGGGCCACCTGCCGGGCGGTGGGGTGGGACGAGGGGCGCATCGCGCGCACGCGATTCCACGCGGACGGCGCGGCGGCGATCGCCGAGGACGTCGAGGTCGTGATCGAGGCGACCGGCGCACCGGAGGCGGGCGTCGTGCACGCGCTCGCCGCGATCGAGGCCGGGCGCCACGTCGTCATGGTCAACGTCGAGGCGGACGTGCTGGTGGGCGCCGCCCTCGCGGAGCGGGCGCGGGCGGCGGGCGTCGTCTATTCCATGGCCTACGGCGACCAGCCGGCGCTCGTGTGCGAGATGGTGGACTGGGCGCGCGCCGCCGGCTTCACGGTGGCGGCCGCGGGCAAGGGCACGAAGTACCTGCCGGACTACCACGCGGTGACGCCCGACGGCGTCTGGGCCCATTACGGCATCACGCCCGAGGCCGCCGCGGCGGCGGGCATGAACCCCAAGATGTTCAACTCCTTCCTCGACGGCACGAAATCCGCCATCGAGGCCGCGGCCATCGCCAACGCCACCGGCCTCGCCGTGCCCGAGGGCGGGCTCGCCTTCCCGCCCTGCGGCGTGGACGATCTCGCGCACGTTCTCCGCCCCCGGGAGGTCGGCGGGCAGCTCGAGCGCGACGGCATGGTCGAGGTGGTCTCCTCGCTCGAGCGCGACGGGCGCCCGGTCTTCCGTGACCTGCGCTGGGGCGTCTACGTGGTGCTGAAGGCGCCCACTCCCTACGCCGCCGCCTGCTTTTCGCAATACGGCCTGCCGACGGACCCGTCCGGCACCTATGCGGCGATGTACAAGCCCTTCCACCTCATCGGGCTCGAGTTGTCGATCTCCGCCCTCTCGGCCGCGCTGCGGCGGGAGCCCACCGGCACGACCCGAGCCTTCGCGGCGGACGTGGTGGCGGTGGCCAAGCGCGACCTGGCGGCGGGCGAGATCCTCGACGGCGAGGGCGGCACCACGGTGTGGGGGCGCGTGACCACGGCGGCGGCGAGCCGCGCCGCGGGGGCGGTGCCCATCGGGCTCGCGCACGGCGTGCGGCTCGTGCGACCCGTCGCGGCGGGGAGCGTGGTCACGCAGGCCGACGTCGCCCCGCGCTCGGAGCGGAGCCTCGCCAAGCGCCTGCGCGAGACGCTCGTGCCGGCCTGACGGCCCGCGGCGAGCGCCGCGCTCGCTCGATCAGTCCTCGATACGCCGCCGGCAGCCCCAGCTGTCGAGGATCGCCGTCGTCTCGGCGGCCACGAAGTGGCGCGCGCTGTCGCGATCGTAGCCCTCCGCGAGCAACGCGTCGTAATCCGTCAGCACGTGGCGCACGTACGAGACCATGGAGAGCCACGCCGCGTTCTCCGGCGTCGCTGTTGAGAGGCCGCGGCTGTCGAGGGCGTGGTCGAGAATCGCGTCGCGCTCGAACTCCGGGATCGTCGGAGCAAGCCGGTCGAGAGCGTCGGCGATGCGCGAACGCTTGCCGCTCACGACGCCCACCGGCGAGAGCGCGGCGCGGACGGCGCTCGAGGGGATGAAGGTCGTCGAGGGGATGAAGGACCTCGAGGAATCGAAGGACATGGGCTCGCCTCCTGCTCGTTTCGCAGGCATCGGACCCGTTCAGGAAACGTAAGGCAACGGGCAAGCCCGCACGCGGCGGGACTCGCGAATGCCCGGGAACTCCGATCCGGTTTCAACAAAGGATAGAACGAGGAGCCCATATCCATGACGACCCTGACCGACCTGGTGTCCCGCTCCGCCGTGCGCCGGCCCGAACCCGTCCCGCCCGGCCCCGGGCAGGAAAGCGTGTGGGACTATCCTCGCCCGGCCGTGTGCGAGCCGACGAGCGCGACGCTCGAAGTCGTCCTCGGCGGGCGCACCATCGCGCGCACGACGCGGGGCTTCCGCGTGCTGGAGACGTCCCACCCGCCATCCTACTACTTCCCGCCCGAGGATGTCGACGCGCGCGCGCTCGTCCCGGTGCAGGGCGGCTCCATGTGCGAGTGGAAGGGCCAGGCGGCCTATTTCGACGTGGTCTCCGGCACGGTGCGCGCGGCGCGCGGCGCCTGGGCCTATCCGCGCCCGACGCCGGCCTTCCGCCCCATGGCGGGCTACGTCACCTTCTATCCCGGCCAGATGGAGGCCTGCTTCGTCGACGGCGAGCGCGTCGTCGCGCAGGAGGGCGGGTTCTACGGCGGCTGGATCACCTCGAAGGTCGTGGGTCCCTTCAAGGGCGGGCCGGGCACCCGCTTCTGGTGAGCCATCCCCGCGCGCGACGGCCCTCGCATCGCATCGGGTCGTCCGCGCAACCCGGGAGAGCGGCTGGCGGCGATGCCGATCCCGGCTGACCGTCTTCCACCTTGACAGGGTCGCATGCGGCGGCGAGCCTCGTTCCTCAGACGCCGAAAAGGCGCGCATTCCTGGGGACGGGAGACGTCGGATGAGCGCGAGCGCGGGCACCACCGCGGCCGGTCCGGTCTTGCACGGTGCAGCCTCGCGGGAGGCGGACCGCGCGGGAGCGCGCGAGGCGATCCTCGTCCCGGCCCCGCGCCTGCATCGACAGCTCGAAGCGCTCTTCACAGCCTGGTGCGGCCCCGCTCACGCGACCGCCTCCGCCGACGCGCTCGTCGAGGCCGATCTCATGGGGATCGACAGCCACGGCATCACCCTCGTGACGCTCTACGAGGAGCTCGTCGCCAAGAGTATGATCGCGCGCGACGCCGACATCCGCGTGGTGCAGGATCTCGGCGCCATCGCCGTCCTCGACGCGGGCGGCGGCTTCGGCCACGCGCCGGCGACGCGGGCCATGGATCTCGCGTGCGAGAGGGCGGCGGCGTTCGGCGTCGGCGCCGTGGCCGTGCGCGGCTCCAACCATTTCGGCGCGGCCGGCGTGTACGCGCTGCGCGCCGCGCGGGCGGGGATGATCGGCCTCGTCACGAGCGCGGTGCATGCGGCCTCCATCGTCCCGGTCTTCGGCCGCGCGCCGCGGCTCGGCACCAACCCGATCGCGTTCGCGGCACCGGGAGCCGATGGCGCGCCCTTCCTCCTCGACATCGCGACGAGCACGATCGCCATCGGCAAGCTCAAGCTCGCCGCCCGCGAGGGACGCCGCCTCCCCGACGGCTGGGCGCTCGACGCCGACGGCCGCCCGCAGCACGACCCGGAGGCGGCGCTGCGCGATCGGCTGATGACGCCGCTCGGCGGCAGCCGGGAGATGGGCGGGCACAAGGGCTACGGCCTCGCCGCCATGGTCGAGGTGCTCTCGACGCTGCTCGCGGGTGCCTCCTACGCACCCCTGCGTGATCGGGGCGCCCCGCGCTACGACGTCGGCCATCTCTGCCTCGCGCTGAGCCCCGAGGCGTTCCGCGGGCCGAACGCCTTCGGCCCCGATCTCGACGCCTTCCTCGCCTGCCTGCGCGAGACGCCGCCCGCGGCCGATGCCGCGCGCGTCCTCGCGCCGGGCGATCCCGAGCACGCCATGCGCGCGCGCCGGGAGCGCGAGGGCATACCGATTCCCCGCTCCCTCGTCGCCGCCGTGAAGGCGGTGGCGGAGGCGCGGGGTGCGGGCTTCCATCTGGAGGACCCGGACACCTAGGCCGCCCGCGAGAAGAGGCGGCCGCGACCGAACGGGAGGAGACACGACATGAAGGCGTCGATCACGACCCTCATCGCCACCGCCGCCGCCGCGACGCTCGTCGCCGGAGCCGCGAACGCCCAGGACCTGCGGCTGATGACCGGCCCGCAGGGCGGCTCCTGGTATCCGCTGGGCGGCGCGATCCAGAATATCGTCCAGAACGGCATGGACGGCGTGAGCGTCCAGGTCCTGCCCGGCGGCGGCATCGCCAACGTGAAGGGCATCGCCACCGGACGCGCCGACGTGGCCTTCGCCAACTCGGTCTCGACGGTGGACGCCATCGAGGGTCGCGGTGCCTTCGAGGAGCGCGCCGAGAACGTCTGCAACGTCGCGACGCTCTACCCGCAATACTTCCAGATCGTCACGCTGGCAGACAGCGGCATCGAGAGCGTCGGCGACCTCGCGGGCAAGGCGCTGGCGACGCAGCCGCGCGGCAACACGGCCGAGGACATCACACGCGGCCTGCTCGAGGCGGCGGGGCTGACCTACGACGACATGTCCCAGATGCACTTCGTCTCCTACTCGGACGGCGTCTCCCTGATGAAGGACGGCAACGCCGCCGCCATGACGCTGGGCACCACGGTCCCGGCCTCCGCGATCATGGACCTCGCCAGCGGCTCGGACATCAAGATGCTGAGCCTCGACGAGGCGCTGATGAACGAGATGCAGAGCCGCAACCCGGGCTACCAGAAGCTCACCATCCCGGCGGGCTCCTATCCGGGGCAGGACGAGGACGTCCAGGTCATCGGCTATGCGACCCACGTCGTCGCGCGCTGCGACCTCGACGAGGAGATCGTCCACGGCATGCTCGCGGGCATGGTCGAGAATCTCGGCGACCTGCAGGCCATCGCCGGCGCCATGAAGGGGCTCACCCCCGAGCAGATGGCCCAGGACGTCGGCGTGCCGATGCACGAAGGCGCCAAGCGCTTCTACGAGGAGCAGGGCGTCATGTGACGCCGGCGCCGAGCGCCGACACGAAACGCGCCGATCTGCGTGCCCCCGCCTCACCGGTGGGCGCACCCTCCCCTCGCACGAGCAGGCGATGACGCGGCCATGTCCGGACCCAAGCCCGAGAGCTCCACCTACCTGACGATCGTCAAGCGCATGGCCCTCGTGGTCGCGCTCGCCATGAGCTCGTACCACCTCTATGTCGGCTTCTTCGGCACGCCGGACGCCTTCACGCTGCGCGCCACCCATGTCGGCTTCGCGCTGACGCTGGCCTTCCTGCTCCTGCCGGCGCGCAAGGCCGACGAGGGGCGCGGCCCGCGGATCTGGGACTGGGCGCTGATCGCGCTTTCGCTGGCCGCCTCCGCCTATCCGGTGCTGGTGAAGGACTACATCTACTCGCGCTTCATCTACATCGACGAGCTGCGCACGGCCGACATCGTGCTGGGCGTGATCCTGACGCTCCTCGTCATCGAGGCGGCGCGCCGGGCGCTCGGGCTCGTGCTGCCAGTCACCGTGGTGCTCTTCCTCGGCTACGCGCTGTTTCTCACCAATACCGAGCCGCTGCTCCTGCTCGAGCAGCTCTACCTGACGACGGAAGGGATCTACGGCATCCCCGTCGCGGTCTCGGCGACCTACGTCGTGCTCTTCATCCTGTTCGGCGCCTTCGTCGAGCGCTCGGGCGCCGGCAAGCTGTTCATGGACTTCGCCATCAGCCTCACGGGCCACACCGCCGGCGGGCCCGCGAAGGTCGCGTGCGTGACGAGCGGGCTCTTCGGCTCGGTCTCCGGCTCGGCGGTGGCGAACGTGATGACGACGGGCGCCTTCACCATTCCCCTGATGAAGCGGCTGGGCTACCGCCCCGCCTTCGCCGGCGCGGTGGAGGCCGTCGCCTCCACCGGCGGGCAGATCATGCCGCCGATCATGGGCGCCGCCGCCTTCGTCATGGCCGAGTTCATGGGGGTGAGCTATCTCACGGTGGCGACCTACGCGCTGATCCCCGCGCTCCTCTACTACGTCGCCGTCTTCGCCGCGGTGCATTTCGAGGCGCGCCGGCTCGGCATGCGCGGGCTCCCGCGCGACGAGCTGCCCCGGCTCGGGGAGGTGCTGCGCGAGCGCGGGCACCTCTTCCTGCCTCTCGTCGTCATCGTCGCGGTGCTGCTGTCGGGCTACAGCGCCCCCTTCGCGGCTTTGTGCGGCATCGCCTCCGTCATCCCCACGGCGCTGCTCCGCAAGACCACCCGCTCGGCGGTGAACCTGCGCATGATCGTCGAGAGCCTGGAGGCCGGCGCGGTCGGCTCCATCATGGTTGCGCTCGCCTGCGCGGCTGCGGGCATCGTCATCGGCGTCATCACGCTCACCGGCGCGGGGCTGACCTTCTCGAGCTTCGTCATCTCGGCGGCGAACGAGATGCTGATGCCCGCCCTCCTCCTCACCATGGTCGCGGGCATCATCCTGGGCATGGGCATGCCCACGACGCCCGCCTACATCATCCAGGTCTCGCTCCTCGTTCCGGCTCTGGTGCGCCTGGGCGTGCCCGTGGAGAGCGCGCATCTCTTCGTGTTCTACTTCGCCATCCTCTCGGCGATCACGCCCCCCGTGGCCATCGCGGTCTATGCGGCGAACGGCATCTCGGGGGCGCAGCTCTGGCCGAGCTCGGTGGCGGCGGTGAAGCTCGGGCTCACCGGCTACATCATCCCCTTCATGTTCGTGTTCGGGCCCTCGCTCCTGATGATCGGGCCGTGGACGACGATCGGCGCCACCACGGTGACCGCCGTGATCGGGGTGATCTTCCTCGCGGCGGGGCTGAACGGCTGGCTCGTCACCGCCGCCTCGCGGCTCGAGCGCGTGCTCCTCGTGTGCGCGGCGTTCGTCCTGATCAAGCCCGGCCTGTGGACCGACGCCGTCGGCATCGGGCTCGGCGCGGTGGCGCTGATGCTGCAGCTGCGCGCGCGCCGTCGCGAGGATCGCGCGACCCCGGAGCGCGCCGCGGCCCCCCTGCCCGATCCGGTGCGACCGGCGGAATGAAGCGCGACCGGCGGCGTCAGAGCCGCCAGTCGATGCGCCGCACGTGCGGATCGGCGTGGGCGAGCACGGTCGTCTCGCCGCCGGGCCAGAGGCGCAGCGTCAGGACCGGTCGGAGCGTCTCGTCGAGCTCGAAGGCGATCCAGGCGAGCGGCGCCTCCGACGTCGCCGCCGCGCCGACCTCCTCCATGTGCCGCGTGATCGCCTCCCGCCCGGCGTCGGGGACGTAACCCCAGACGATGGAGTGCATCAGCACCGTCGCGGTGCCGTCGCGCGGGCGCACGCGGCGCGAGACGAAATCGGCGGCGTCCGCCTTCTCCACGCGCGGCGGAGCCTCGGTGGCGAGCGCCAGCGCCGCCTCGATGCGGGCGAGACGCTCGGACTGATCCGGCCAGACGTAGGCCGTGAGCCGCTCGCGCGCGGCGGGATCGAGGAGGTCGACGGGAGACAGGTCGCAGCCGAGGCGCTCGACGATGATCGGCTCGCGCCCCACCCGGTCCGATCCGCTCCATTCGGGGGCGAGCAGGAGCGGCGTGCCGGCCGCGCCGTAGCGCCGCCCGGCGAAGCGGTAGGCGTATCGGTCGAGAAGCAGGTTGAGGCCGCCGCTGGAGCCGATCTCGAAGAGGCGGACGGGCAGCCCCGTGCGCGCGCTCACCTGCATGAGGCCCAGGACGAGGCAGGCCGAGCGCGCGACCTCGTTCGTCTGCGGCGCGTGCGCGAGCCAGCCGACGAGCGCCTCGTCGTCAGCCGCGATAGCCGCGGCGAGGGCCTCGCGCAGCGCCGCCTCGGAGGGGCTCGGCGCCGGCGGGTAGAGCGCGCCGAGCGCCGGCGCCCGGCCCGATCGCGCGAGGCCGTGCAGCGCCGCCGAGACGCGCAGCGGCAGAGCATCGTTGCGCGCGTCCGGTCGTCCGGGCCAGGAGAGCACGGCCGCCCCGAAGGCGCTCTCCCGTTCCGCTACGGCGATGAAGGCGCGCAGCACCCGCCCCGTGAAGTCCGAGCCGAGCTCGGCGCAAAGGTCAGCCTGGCCGGCGAAGGAGGCCCGGATCGCGGCCTCGCGCGCCGCCTCGTCGTCGCTCATGGTCATCGCGCGCACTGCCTCAGCGCGCCGCGCGCAGCATCGCGAGCGTCTCCTCGAGGCCCGGCGCTCCGGGATAGAGGAGCGCCATCGTCTCGGCCGCGAAGGTGGCGGGCGCCGTGCCCGGCGCGGACACGACGCGGCGGTCGCACACCGCCTCCCCGCCCTCGCGGTAATGGTCGGCGCCGGCATAGCCCGGCACGACGTCGAGGAGCCAGGCGCGTCCGTTGCTGGTATGCGCGCGATCGGCGAAGAGCCCCGCCCGCGCCGCCTGCACCGTCGCCGCGCAGATGACGGCGACGACGGTGCCGCGCTCGTATTCCGCCCGCAGGAGCGGCGCGATGTCGAGATCGCCCGTGACCCACGCGTCCGAGCCGCACACGACGAGCGCGTCCGGCGCCGCCTCGCTCGCCTCGCCGAAGCGCCCGTCCGCCCGCGCGCGCAGCCCGCCGATGGAGACGACGTCCTCGCCCGTCGGCGTGAGATAGCGGATGTCGGCGCCGAACTGCTCGCGCGCCGACGCCGCCAGCATGCCGACCTCCCAATCGGCGAAGCCGTCGGGGAGGAGGACGGCGATGCGCCTGTGCAGATCCTCGGACATGACGAAATCCCTCTCGCGATGCGCGCCGCCCGGTGGTGATCTCGTGGGGGCCGGCAACCGCATCATCGCATCGAAACGCGACCCTGTCGCGACGCGATCAGCGCGTCGTCTCCTTCATGAGCGCGCGCCAGGTGTCGAAGAACTTCTCGGCGGCGACCGCCATCTCCCGCTCGTCCTCGTCGCTCTCGGGATAGGTCGCCGACATGATGCCGATGATCGTGAACCCGCCGTCCGGGTCGCGCGTGAAGATGGGCGAGCCGGAATCGCCGTCGATGGCGTCGCATTCGTGGAAGAACGTGCCGTCGTCGAAGAGCTCGGTGACGGCGCAGCCTTCGTGCGCGGTGAGCTTCGAGCCGTTGTCGGCGCTGTAGCCCGCCTGCGTCACGGCGGAGAGCAGCCCTTGCGCGAAACGGGTCGTCAGCCCCTGCGCCCCCGACCCGTCGATGCGCATCGTGCCGGCGATGTCCCCGATCGGATCCTCGAGCACGAGGAAGCCCCAATCCTCGCCGTCGATGCCGCTCGTCTCGGCGTGCTCGCGATTGTCGAAGCGCTCGGAGAGGACCTCGCGCACGACGCGGCTGCGGGCGACCTCGTTGGGTCCGTCCTTGCCGGCGACGAAGACGAGGACTGGGTCGCGCTCGTTGGAATCCTCGGCGCGGAAGAAGCAATGCGCCGCGGTGAGCACCAGGCGCGGACCGACGAGGACGCCCGAGCAATGGCCGCTCTCCGTCTCGAGCCGGCCGATGCTGCTCCACGGCCGCTCGGCGGAGGGCACGAAGACGCGGTCGTCGCGCCCCGAGAAGGCCGGGCTCCAGCGCCCGCGGCAGTCGGTGGTGTCGGTGCGTCGCGGGCAGAGCGCCGTGCCGATGCTCGGCTCGTCGCACTCGCCGTCGTTCGCGAAATGGCAGGCGTCCGCCGAGAGCACGCCGCGTCGGCGGCAATCCCACGAATCGGTACCGGCGGCGCACACGCCCGTGCCGATCCCCGGCTCGTCGCATTCGCCGTCGATGGCGTATTCGCAGGTGTTGGCGTCGAGGGCGACGTCCTGCGCCCGAGCACTCTCGGGCGCGAGCGCGGTCAGCCACGCGATGGCGAGCGCGCCGGCCATCAGCATGCGCGCGCCCCACGCCGTCGATCTCGCCCCCATCTCCCCCTCCGGCTCACGCCCCTTTTGCCCGCAGGCTAAGCCGGAGACGCCGCCGGGTCCATACGGGCCGGTGGGGGATCGCTCGTGAGGCGCTCAGTCCACGAACACGGTCTCGGCGTCCGTGCGCTCGAAGCAGAGATTCACCGTACGCTCGCGGGCGCGGGTGCGGTGGCGCACGCCCGCCGCGACGCGGTAGGCCTGGCCGGGGCCGAGGGCGACGCAGCCCGAGTCGAGATCGATCTCGAGCCGCCCCTCCACGACGACGAAGAGCTCGTCGCTGTGCGGGTGCACGTGCCAGCGATACTCGCCCGTGAACACGGCGATGCGCAGGCAATGGTCGTTCACGCCTGCCAGCACGAAGTTGTGGTGCCCGTCGAGCCCCGCCGTCGCCTCGGCGAAATCGATGGACGTATCCGATCCGGTGTCTTCGAGGCTGTCCGTCACGGGCGCGGCTCCAGGAGGCTCGTCGACGGGCGAGGCGTCGCGGTTCGCATGTCGGCTGCCTCGACGGTGGAGACCGAAAGGACCGAGAGCCCGGCCTGGAATGCGGTCAGATAGCCGCTGATCGTGCCCGTGAGCGCCGCGAACAGGGCGATCCCGGTGCCGACGACGGCGATGATGATGGTCAGCCGAGCGCTGCGCGTCTCGCTGCGTAGATCGTCGAACTCCGACCTGAGCATGGCGAAGTCCTGGCGCATCCCGTCCGCGTCTGCCTTCATGTCGGCGAAGCGGACGTTTCCGATCTCCACCATCCCGGAGATCTGGTCCGCCAGGCGGTCGATCTTGCCGTCCAGGCCGACGAGCCGAGCGTCGAGCCGCGCCTCCACGAGGGCGATCTTCGCATCGAGCTCCTGGTGCGTCGGCCCGTCCATCATTCCTCGCGGCTCTGGTTCCGCCACGCCCTCGCGTGGCGCACCCCTTCATCTAGCAACCCGGTTCGCGAAGAGTCAACGCCCGGCACACCTTCACCCGTAGGTGTGGTCCCGCCACGGGCCCTGCCGGCGCGGATCGTGCAGCGGCCAGTCGGGCCGGGCCTGGCGCACCATCATCACCTCCGCGAGGTTCTCGCGGGTGAGGAGCCCCACGAGCCGGCCGGTCCCGTCGAGCACGAAGAGCGCCGGCGCGCGGCTCGACGCCAAGAGCCCCATGCCCTCGGAGAGCGGGGCGTCCGCGCGGATCTCGGGGATGTCGCGGGTCATCACGTCGAGGACGGGGCTCGTCGGCGTGCCGTGGCGCAAAGCCGGGATCAGCGCGTCGCGCGTCACGAGCCCACGCGGATGCCCCGCCCCGTCGACCACGGGGAACTCCTTCTGCGAGGTGCGGATGAGGCATTCCACCGCGTCGTCGAGGGTGGCGGAGGGGGGAAGCGTCTCGACGACGCTGACCATGGCGGCGGCGACGCTGGTGTCGTCGGCGGCGCCCTTCATGGCCGATTGCTCCACCTCCGCGGAGGCGGCGAGATAGACGAAGACCGCGATGACGAGGAGGATCGGGTTCCAGAACAAGCCCACGATCGCGAACACGACCGCCGCCGCCTGCCCGATGCGCCCGGCGATGGCGGTAGCGCGGGCGTGCGGCATACGCATCGCCATCAGCGCGCGCAGCACCCGCCCGCCGTCCATCGGAAAGGCGGGGATGAGGTTGAACACGACGAGGATGACGTTCACCGCGGCCAGCCGCGCGACGAGCGAGAGACCCGGGTTCTCGATCTCCACGAAGTTCGCCGTGTCGAGCGTGGCTCCCAGGACGAGGAACAGCACGGCCGCGATCACGACGTTCACCGCCGGGCCGGCCAGCGCCACGACGAGCTCCTGGCGCGGGTCGTCGGGGATGCGCTCGAGGCTGGCGATGCCGCCGATGGGCGAGAGGATCACGCTGGGCGTGCGGATGCCGTAGCGGCGCGCGGCGAGGATGTGGCCGAACTCGTGCGCGAGCACGCAGGCGAAGAGCAAGACGACGAAGACCGTCGTCGCGAGCGCCGCCTCGAAGCCGCCCGATCGCCAGGTCGCGCCCGCGATCCAGACGAGGAAGAGCACGAAGGTGACGTGCAGCTTCACGACGGTGCCGGCGATCGTGCCGACGGGAAAGGACCAGACCATGGACGACGCTCCTCGGCGCACCGCCGCATCGGCACGCGCCCGGACGGAACGCGATCCTAGCAGCGGAGGTTCGCAGACGCGACGTCGCGTCCGCCGCGCCGTCCGCTTTCCGTAGGGACGCAGGCGCACGCTTGCATCGCGACAAGTCCGCCGGACGCGATCCGCGCTATCATGTCCTCGACCAGTCCCAGACGATTTCCGTAGCGGAGCACCCCGATGCAGCTCACCGGCCTCCACCATCTCACCGCCGTCACCGCGGACGCCCCCGGCAACCACGCCTTCTACACGGACGTGCTGGGCCTTCGCCTCGTGAAGAAGACCGTGAACCAGGACGACGTCTCCGCCTACCACCTCTTCTACGCCGACGGGCTCGCCTCGCCGGGCTCGGACATCACCTTCTTCGATTGGCCGGTGGGGCGCGAGCGGCGCGGGACGCACGCGATCACCCGCACGGGGCTCCGCGTCGCGGGCGAGGAGGCGCTCGCCTTCTGGGAGGCGCACCTCGCCGATCGCGGCGTTCGCCACGGCGGCACGACGCGCCGGGACGGGCGCGTCGTCCTCGACTTCGAGGACCCGGAGGGCCAGCGCCTGACGCTGGTCGACGATGGCGGCGCGGGCGAGGCGCACCCCTGGGAGCGCAGCCCCGTTCCCGCCGAGCACCAGATCCGCGGGCTGGGGCCCGTCACGATCTCCGTGCCGGACCGCGCGCCCACGGCCATGGTGCTCGAGCGCCTCATGAACATGCGCGAGGCCCGCGCCTACCAGACGCCCGGGCGCCCCGGCTCGACGACGCACGTCTACGAGATGGGCGAGGGCGGCCCGGCGGCGGAGCTCCACGTGGCGGTGGAGCCCGGCCTCGAGACCGCGCGCCCCGGCGCGGGCGGCGTCCACCACGTCGCCTTCCGCATCCCGGACGCGGATTACGCCGACTGGGCGGCGCGCCTGCGCGGGCTCGGCGTGCCCTCGAGCGGCCCCGTCGACCGCTTCTACTTCAAGAGCCTCTACTTCCGCGAGCCCAACGGCATCCTGTTCGAGCTCGCGACCGACGGCCCCGGCTTCGCCGTCGACGAGCCCATGGCCGAGCTCGGCGAGCGCCTGGCGCTCCCGCCCTTCCTGGAGGGGCGCCGCGAGGAGATCGAGCGCGGCCTGAAGCCGCTCTGAGCTCCCGCCCGCCGCGGCGGCGCACGCGAAAACGCGCTTGCGAGCCGCCGCGGCCACGGCTATCTATGGTGCCGACGCGGGCGTAGTTCAGTGGTAGAACGTCAGCTTCCCAAGCTGAATGTCGTCGGTTCGATCCCGATCGCCCGCTCCATTCTTCCTCAAACATCTCAAGCTCTTGCAAGGCCTCCAGGTCTTGCGAACCGGCTTCGCCGTTGACGAGAACGCCTCGGCAACTGTGGTATAATGGGGAAGCGGATATGCCGGGCTACACGCATGACCGGACACGAATCGGGGCGGCGACGATCGACCGCGTCACACCGTGATGCTGCGAGCTGGCGCAATTACCGGATCCGGACTCGTCATGCGGGTGAACAAGAGGTATGCCGTCTGGTACCTGAGGACTCGGACGAAGAGCGTCCGCCTCAGCGACATGGCAAACCTTTTCCCGCAGCGGGCGAGGCTCGCGGTGGCGAACGCCCGCGCCGAGCTCGACGCCGGACGGGATCCTCCTTTGGCCTCGAACGTGGGAGCGCGGCCTCGCTGGTACGATGCGCGCGTTGTGGGCGGTCGTTCTCACGGGCCAGCGCACCGGCACGCTTGTGGGCACCAGCGCAGATTATGTCTTCCACGAGACGAAACGTCCGGGCTGGATGATCGTAGCCTCGCCGTGGGCAGTGATGAAATCGACGCGCGATCGCCCGATCCCCCGCGCCCTGCCGATCCCGCCGGAAGCCTGGGCCAGTATCGGCGCAGCCGCGACCGACGAGGTGGTCTTTCTCTCACGCAAGGCCGTTTACGAAGAGCACCCTCAACCTAAATTTCTTGGCGCTCGCCGGCGAGCGAAGCGGGCCGGATCTGTTGACGGCGCACGGCATGCGCCGGTAGACGCCCCACGACGCGCGCCGGTCACTCGCCTCCTTCCTCGACGACCACCGCCTCGGCGGTGCGGCGAGCGCCACCCTCGACCACAAGGACGCCAACGCGCCCGAGCCGGAGCGCACGTCCGACGTGACGCGGCTGGTCTACGCCCGCGAGCAGCGACTGGGGCTCAAGGCGGAGGGGATGGCGGCCTGGTGCACGAAAATTGTTGTCGCCTACGACCACAAGCGCTTCTCGCTGCGGTCTCGAGAGAATTCGGGCTCGTCCGCTGCAGCGTAATCTGGCCGCCATTGCAGCAGCGAATAGTCGTTCGACGCTACAGCGTCCGGCTTCAGCGCCGCGAGCGCGCGGATCAGGTCGCGGTGGCGGGCCAGCGGGTCCGCGCCGCCGGGGAGGACGGCGCGGTGCGTCCAGATGCGCAGGATTGTCTCCTCGGCCGTGCGGCGGGCGCGCACGCGATCCTCCTCCGTCTCGGCCTCCTCCGCCGCGCGCATCAGCTCGGCGAGGTGATGCGCCATCCAGCGGGCGAGCGTGTCCGTCTCGTTCTCAAGGCCGAGCTCACGGACGAGGTGGCGCCCAAGCGCCCAGACGTCCTTCGGCGGCGTGGAGGGAGCCGTCTCGGCGCAGGAAGCCCGTGGGACCGCCGTCGTCAGACGCCGTGCGCCTCCTCCAGGAGCCACGCCCACATGGCCTCGACCTCGGCCGGGCGCCGGCCCGGCGGGGCGACGAGGTAGAGCCCGGCCGCCTCGACGAGGGCGCGTTCGCGGCCGTAGGGCGCGAGGAGGCGGCCCGACGCGAGCTCGTCCTCGATGAGCGAGGCCGGGGCCAGGGCCACGCCCTGGCCGCGGATCGCCGCGTCGAGCGCGAGCGTCGTCTGGCTGAAGCGCATGCCGTGGCCCGCGTCGACGTCCCGGGCCGCGAAGCGCTCGAGCCAGGTGGGCCACAGACCGTGCGCATCGTGCAGGAGCACCGCCCCCGCCAGCTTGTCCGGCCCGGCCGCGAGGTCGTGCGCGGCCGCGAGGCCGGGCGTGCACACCGGGATGAGCGCCGCGTGCTCGATCAGCGCGGCCGTGAGCCCGTCGAAGGGCGGCGTGCCGTAGCGCACGCCCTCGCCGCCACGGTGTTCCTCTGGGGCTCCGTCTTCCCTGCGATCCGCCTGGCCATGGAGGCCTTCGATCCGGCCGGGATGGCGGCGGCGCGCTACGGCACGACCTCCGTCGTCCTGGCGCTCGCGGCCCTCGTCTGGCGCCCGCGCCTGCCGCGGCGTCCCGCAGACCTTCTCCCCCTGGGTGGTCTCGGTCTCTTCGGGGTCTTCGGCTACGCGCTGGCGCTGAACGTCGGCGAGCTGACGCTCGGCGCCAGCGCCGCGAGCCTCGTCTACAACACCACGCCCGTCTTCACCGCGCCGATGGCGTTCGTCTTCCTGGGCGAGCGCATGGGCAGAGGCGGGTGGGCCGGCACGGCGCTCGCCTGCGTCGGCGTGACGATCATCGCCACGACGGCGGCCGAGGGCGTGCGCTTCACGCAAGGGGCCTGGTTCGTCCTGCTCGCAACGGTCTTCCAGGCGATCGCCGTCGTCGTCACCAAGACGCTGCTCGCACGCCGCTGGACCCCCTTCGAGCTGACCGCCTGGAGCATCTGGCTCGGGACCGCGTTCTTGCTGCCCGTCGGGTGGCGCGGCGTCGTGGACCTCGTCGACGGATCCGTGTCGGCCGCGCCGACCCTCGCGATCCTCTACCTCGCGATCCTGCCGGGGCTCGTCGCCTACGTCCTCTGGTCGTGCGCCCTGACGCATGTGCCGGCGGGACGCGCAGCGGGGTTGCTGTCCCTGATGCCGGTGGTCGCGACCGGGCTCGAGGTGGCTTGGTGGGGCATCCTGCCGACCTGGGGAATCGTCGCCCGCGGTGCCGTCACGATCGCAGGCGCGGCGCTGACGAACGCGGCGCGCTTCGGCGGTAGCCGGGTGAAGCACGGTGTCGAGAGATCGACGGTGCATTCCTTATGTCCGAAATAATAATTCTACAAACGAAATTCGTAGCGTTAGCTTTCGGCGGTCTCCAATCTCCAAGGAACTGCCCACATGACGCACACGTCTACGCTCGATTCGATCTCGCAAAGTAACCGCGACGCCAAGCGTCAGGCACGCTTCGCCGCGGTCGAGCGCACACCTCTCCGATTGCTGGCGGTCTATGCGTTCACCCTCACCCTCACCGTCATTCTGGCTGCGGGGACGCTGATCGCCTTCCGGCATGTGATCCCCGGCCCTCTGGCCATCCCGGCGGTGGCTGGTGCGATGATCATGCTCGGCTTGTTCTACGCGCACTTCACCGAACTGCAGCACGAGCTTCTGCACGGCCATGCGTTCCGCTCGCAAGGCGTCAGCCGCGCGCTCGGGGTCGTCTGTGGGCTGCCGATGCTCATCTCGTACTCCCATTACCGCTTCTCGCACCTGCGCCACCACGCGCTGCTCGGGACCGCCGGCAACAAGGAATTCTTCGATTATCCGAAGCGCGGGCTCGATAGCCCGGGCAAACTGCTCCTGGCGGCGATGTCACCGGGTCGATTCGTCACGCTCGCGTCGCGCATTGCAAACGCCTTCCTCGGCCGTCAGATCGACGAGGACGCACGCAATCATCGCACGCATGCGCAGATTCGCTCCGACTACATCCTCTTCGGGAGTGCCTGCGGATCGCGGGCGGCGAACAGCGCGGCCGCCTGGACGAGCCGGCGCTTTAAGATGCGCGGCCGGTCCCCCGTTTCGGACCGCGGGATCAGCAGGGGCGCGCGCAGCCGGCGAGCGAGGTCGTTCGCGATGTGGAGGAAGGCTTCGTGCGGGCGGTGGCGCTGCGCGTCGGACTCGAGGAATCAGTCCGCGCCGTAGCAGTCGAACACCACCATCTCCAAGCCCTTGGGCAGCCCCGCCTCGATCTCGAAGAGGGCAGTCGTCTTGCCGCATCCGCCTTCGCCCACGAAGGCGAGCCGTCGGGCGATCGCGGACGGCGAGGGCACGTGATGACCGACAAGACTATCTCGGTGCTCGGCTGGGGTGCCCTCGCCGTCCTGCTCGTCGCGGCGGGTGCGCTGCTGCTGCCCGCCTGCGGCTTGCGGCTGGGGCCGATCGAGATGGCCTGGTGCGCGCCACCGGCGCGGGCCGCCGCGGCGACGCCGGAGGGGGACCTCGACGATCTGCTGCTGCAGGTTCAGGCGCTCGAGGATGCGCTCATCGCGCGTCCGATCTGCGATCCGCCGCCGGTGCGGCGCGCCGAGGCGCCTCCACCACTGGAGCCGGAGCCGGAGCCGGACCGACCGCAGATCGGCGATGATCTCGTTCTGCCCGACAACGAGGGCGACCTCTCGTTCCTCCAGGGATGCTGGGAATCGCCGCAGAACTCCAACATCATACAGGGTGGCACGAACATCCCGATTCGAGTTCGGTATTGCTTCACTGGATCCGATGGGAGTGGAACGGTCGAGATACTCAACTCGCGGGACGGCGACTGCCGCGGCCCCATGCAAGCCCGGCGCGAGGGAGACCGTCTTCTCATCGAATACGAGCGGGCGATCTGCGAGCGCAATGGTGCGGCCTTCGTTCCCGGCGTGATCGAGTGCCGCGAGGGAGCAAACCAGGCCACCTGCGACTTGATCGAAATCCGCGATGGGGTGCGAGAGCCGCGGAGCAACCAAGTCCGAGACACGACGCTTCGGCGCATCGATTGAGAGTCACCGGCGCGATGACGTGCGCGAGGACGCCGGTCGTGGGATCGCTGCGAGCGCTCCGAGCCCACCGACGAGGAGCGCGAGCGAAAAGCACCCGAAGCTCCAGGCCGACGACCAGCCGAACTCGCTGGAGATCGACGGCTCCAGCACCGCGAACGCATAGTACAGCGTGCCGTACGAGACGATCTGCGTCGGCCCCGAGCCGACGACGAGAGCCGCGTACGCCAGGCGGCTCGAGAAAGGCGCGCCGAAGCGCCGCACGTCATTCACGCGTCGATCTCCGCTGCGAGCCGATCAGCACGTCCCGCTCTACTGCTTGCTCTGCGACAGCTCGGTGACGTCGCGGGCGCGAGGGTCTCGGCCCGAGTCGGGACGGAGCGGACGGTCGCACGGCGGGGGGCCGTCCTCGCCGGGTCTCGAGAGCTCAAGCTCCGACCGTTCGGTAGCGGCGAAGACCCAGTCGCCAGAGCGCAGTACCCGCTGCAGCGGAGACGAGACCGACGATCAGAGCACTCGACGCGAGTACCGTCGTGGCGCCGTTCTCGATCGAAACGGCGAGGCCCAGTATGGGGTAGTAGTTCACGAAGGCGTAGGGAATGGCCACCGTGAGCACGAGCTGGACGGGTGAGGGATAGACCGAGATCGGGACGTCCACAGTGCGCCGCACGCCGTAGATCATGAGCTCGACGAGATCTCTCGATCCGGCGACCCAGAAGGCGATGCTGGCGAAGGCGAGCATGACGCCGCCTTGGATCAGCGTCCCGCCGACGATCGTGACCGACAGCCAGATCGCCGGCGACGGGCCGTTGCCCTCGTCGAGCAGCAGCAGCGCGTAGACGCACAGGGCGAAGGCGCCCACGGCTTTCACGGGCATCGACGGCTCGAAGCTGCGCGCCATGAGCAGGGTGAGCGGCCCGATCGGCCTCGCCAGGACGAGATCGAGCTCGCCCGATCGGATCAAGCCTTCGAGCGTGCGAGCGACGCCCCAGAGATAGGTGCCTGCGATGAAGTAGGTGACGAGGTTCAAGCCGTAGACGAGCATCATCTCCGCGAGAGCGAAGCCCCCGATCTCGCCGAACCGAGCGACGATGATCGCGAGCCCGATCGTCGCACAGACGTAGAATACGAGATTGCTCACCTGCTCGACGACGAAGTTGAAGCGATTCTGCAGCCGAGCCTGCAAGGCCAAGCTCGTCTGCGCGATCAGGAATGGCAGGTCGCGCATGCTAGCCCCCGTGAACGACCATCGCGGCGCGCGACCAGCGCCACGTGATCACCGCCACGGGCGTGGTCAAGCACAGCCAGAGCGCGAGCCCCGCGAAGTACCCGCCGATCTCCGCCCACCCGGCGAGCCCCAGCCAGACGGACAAGGGCGCGTGGAAGAGCAGGTGGAACGGCAGGACTTCCGCCAAGCCGCGCAGCGCATCGGGCAAGAACCACAACGGCACGAGTGCGCCGGAGAACAACGCCGTCACCCCTTGAAAGGCGTACTTCACCTGCGTGGTGTCGAGAAGCCGCAAGGCAGCGATGCCGACGCACCAGCCGATGAGCGTCGCGAGCAACCAGCCCCCGAGAACGAGAAGGACCGCCACCGCCACGCGGCCGGGTCCGGGAGCCGTGAATCCGAACAGGGCGCCGAGGACGACGACCGCGGGAAGCGCATGCACGGCGAAGCCGACCACGAACCGGGCGAACTCGCGCACGAGTACCGCCGACGGGAAGCCCGGCGGGCGCAGAACGTCGACGGCCGCCTGGCCACGGAGCACGCGATCGTTGATCGTATCGACGACCGAAAACTCGGCGAGGCTCACCAGTGCCGTGGCGAGCAGGACGTAGGTCACGATATCGATGCGCGAGAGATGTCCGCCATCGACGATCGTTCCTTCGGCGCCGACGAGGGCCGACCACAGGAATACCTGGCTGCCGGCGAGGAGCAGCTTGTGCGCGGCTCCGAGAAGAGCGAGCTTGCGATCCGCGAGATACGCCGCCGCCTCGATACGGAAGAGGGCGAGGAGGCTCGTCATGCGACGGCAACGCGCGCCGCGCCGTACAGATCGAGCAAGACGTCGCCTGTCGTCATGTCTCCGGGCGCCGCCGCCGAAATCTCGCAATCCGCACGGAGCCAAGCGAGCGCCTCTTCCCGTGTCGCCATGCCGGGGTCGATCGTCAGCACGATGCGGCTGCCGTCGCGCAGCATGGCGACGCCCGGCGGCGCCGTCTGCGGGGCCGGCGTGGCGGCGGTCGCCGGGACGGTACAGATCAGTCGCGTGCGCCGTGCCAGGCTCGCCTTCGCCGCGGCGATCGACCCCGCATAGGCGACCCTGCCGCCGCAGACGACGACTATACGCTCGCAGAGCGCGTCGATGTCGGCGACGTCGTGCGTCGTCAGCAGAACGCCCGTTCCCCAACGCAGGCTCGCGGCACGCAGGACGCGATGGAACGCGGCGCGTGCCTCCAGGTCGAGCCCCAACGTCGGTTCGTCGAGAAACAGAAGCCGCGGCCGGTGCACCATCGCCACGCACAGCTCCGCTCGCATCTTCTGCCCGAGGCTGAGCTGACGCACCGGCACATCGAGAAGGGAGCCGATCTCCAGCTCCTCGACGAGCGCCGCTTTCGTCTCCGCGAACTGCTTCTCCGGTACGCGATAGAGCGCCTTCGCAGCGGCGAGCGAATCCTGGAGCGGCAGCTCCCACCAAAGCTGCGTGCGCTGCCCGAAGACCGCACCGATGCGCCTCGTGAACCATCGGCGCTCGGCACGCGGCGAGCGCCCTTCGAAGGAGACTGTCCCGGACGTCGGATCGAGCACTCCCGTGAGCATCTTCAGGATCGTCGACTTCCCCGCCCCGTTGGGACCGAGCAACCCGACGATCTCGCCGGCCGACAGGGCGATGCTCACGCCGTCGACGGCGCGCATGGTCGTCCGGCGCGGCCTGACGAGGCCCCGCAAGGCTCCCGTCAGCCCGGGCTCGCGACGCGTCACCGTGTAGTCCTTCACGAGATCGACGGCAGTCAGCATGCGTGCCTCGCCCACGTCACGCCGGGCGACGCGACGGCGCGCCGATCGTGTCGAGAATGAAGGCGACCCGTTCGTCCACGCTCGCCAACGGCAGCGTCACCAGCCGGTATCCGGCCTCGCCGTAGACCCGGACCATCGCGTCGTGGGTCGCTCTGGCCAGCTCGAAGCTCTGCTTGCGCTCGGTGTCGCGCGCGTAGATCTCCTCCCAAGGCGGTGCGATGAAGGCCGTCGAATTGTATCGATACGTGCGCGCCGCCTCGTGAAAATGGGCGGGCACCTCCAAGCCGCAGACGGTGAGAAAGCCCATCGGATCGACGAGCCCGCGATCGAAGAACGTCGTGCGGGTGGGCTCCGCCTCGCAGAACGTGGCGAGACCGATGCCGAGCTCCAACTCCGCGAAATGGGACGGGTCGAGCCAAGGCAGGGCGCGCCCACCGACCCGTCGCTGCGTCTGGATGATCCTGCGGCCCGATTCGGGCATGCAGGCGAGGCCCCGCCGTCGCAGCGCCTCCATCAAGGTGGTCTTGCCCGCACCGGGGCCGCCGGTCAGAACGAAGAAGTCGTCACGTGTCACGATCATGAAGAGCCTCGAGCTGCTATAGCGTCCTTCGATTCGTCTCGGTACAGACCTTCCGTGTCGGGCTGATAGGTGTCGTGCAGGATCTGCTCGAGAAATTCCGAGAAGCGTGCCTGCAGGACCAGCCCGCGCCCGGGCTCGTATCGGAACAGGCCCGGGCAGATGCTCTCGTCGAGGCTGCTGTCGACGAAGAGTGCATACGAGAACCGATCGCGCCCCGACGTCGGGCGCGTGACCTGCTCGCGGACGCGGTGAGCGACGGCAGCGACGGAAATCTCCGTATCGCGGGTCAGGATCTCCATCGCACAACCGAAGTTCACGATGAAGGCTCCCGGGCGCGGGTCGACCGCGCGCCACTCGCCGCCCGAGGCAGACGATACGGCTGTTGCGCATGTCGGCGAGCGCGACGTGTCGCGCTCCGATCCGGCAGACATGCTCCGGATTCGCCAGGCGATCCGTGTTCGACGACGGGTCCTCGTAGACGCCGAAGCGCCAGAGCACCCTCCCGTCGCGGGCGATGCGCGCCGCGAGATGGGTGTCGCGATCGCACATGACGAAGGTGTTCTCGCAGATCGGTACGGCAGCGGAGGGGGCGAGCAGGCGCTGCTCGACGGCGATCCGCCGAGTCTCGCCGGTCGACGCGAGGAGGTGGAAGCCCGGCCCGCTGCGGTCCACGACGAGAAGCTCCTCACCCCATCGCGAGGCGTGGATCGGGGTGAGACCGGGGCAGAGCACGGCTTCGCTCGAGCCGTCGGTCGCCGAAAGGCGCACGATGTCCGAATAGGCAGGACGAGCCGCCAGGATCTCGCCCTCGCCGTCCGAATGCAGCTTGGCCACGCCGGGTACCGGCCACGTGTGCAGCTCGCGCCCGCTCGCGGCGTCCAGGAGCCTGACGAGCCCGAGCCGGGGATGCGATATCGCGAGCAGGCCGGGTGCCGGCGCGCAGCAACCTTCGATATGCTCGACTGGATGCTCCGGGATGCACGGCGCGCCGCGGTAGGCGAGGCCGAGCTCGATCTCGCCGTGAGGGCCGTAAGCCACCCATTCGCCCGCGACCCGCTCTTCGCACACACGGATCGCGTCGGGCGCCGCTCGCGCGCCAGCATTAGCGGACGGCGAAGACCACTGCGCTCTCATCGATTGCGTCTCAACGATAAGCAAGGCCGGCGCCGCGCTGCGACGCCCCGACCGCTGAGGGCCTGCTCGTCCTGGGAATGGGATGCGTCCGAGACCACTGTCTCGAGGCCACGATCGGATGATTTCACGCGAAAGACAGCTTGTCAACCCAAGGTCGCTAGCTGTCCTGCGCTGCTGTGGCGGACCCGGCTCCCGAAGAGGTACCTCACGCCGCGATCGCCGGCAGCGCCTCGAGAGCGGGACGGGCGAAGCGGTAGCCCTGCTGGAGCACGACGCCGAGCCGCGCGAGCGCTTCGCTCTCGGCGCGGGTCTCGATGCCCTCGGCGATGATCGTGACGCCGAGCTCGCGGGTGAGCGAGACGATGGAACGCACGATCGCGCGGCGCGCGGGATCGCCGTCGATATCGCGCACGAGCTGCATGTCGATCTTGATCGCGTCCGGCCGGAAGCGCGCGAGGAGCCCCAGCCCCGAATGGCCCGCACCGAAATCGTCGATCGCCGTCGTGAAGCCCATCGAG
The DNA here is from genome assembly GCF_014645695.1 of Salinarimonas ramus. Classification (GTDB taxonomy): domain Bacteria; phylum Pseudomonadota; class Alphaproteobacteria; order Rhizobiales; family Beijerinckiaceae; genus Salinarimonas; species Salinarimonas ramus. Next base: position 417,478 of record NZ_BMMF01000003.1, read on the forward strand.
CGGTATTCCCGCACGATGTGGGCGAGATGGTCGTCGTCGGCGAGGCGCTCGGTCTCGCTGAGCTCGAACATCAGCCGATCGAGGGGGAAATCGTGCCGCTTCGCGGCCACCAGCGTGCGGCGGATGCAGGCGCGCGGCTCGTAGACGGCGTTGGGCAGGAAGTTGATGGACAGGAGCGCGCCGGTGTCGGCGAGGCCGAGCTCGGCGGCGAGCCCGATCGCCTTGACGCGACAGGCCTGGTCGAAGGCGTAGATCGCGTCGCATCCCACCGCGGCGATGACGGCGCCGGCGCCCGCCCCGTCGGTGCCGCGCACCAGCGCTTCGTAGGCGTAGGGGCGTCCGGTGTCGACGTTCACGATCGGCTGGAAGGCCATGGTGATGGCGAAGTCGCGGGCGGGCGAGGTCGCGCAGGCGATGCAGGCGTCGGCGCGGCCGGTGGTGGTGGTGGCGAGCGTTGCAGCGTGAGGCACAGCGGGGGCTCCTCGGTCGGTCTGATGCCGACTCTGCCGGGAAGGGGCCGCCGCTACGCGCTCTGCGTGCAGGGAGGCGACCCGCTGCCACTGTGCCCCAATAGTCTTGCGTCGTTCTTAAGATCGTTTCACAGCCGTCTGCATCCATGCAAGCGAGCGTCCGCCCTCCCGCGAGGAACCACTCGCTGCCGCACGCTCACCGAAAGCACTCGGCCACCTTCGCCACGATGGGCTCGACGCCGAAGCGCACGGGGTCCGTCGCCGGCAGCGCGTAGGTCGTGGCCAGGCGCGCGAGCTCGGCGCGGGCCTCGTCCTCGCCGAGCTTCTCCGTGTTGACGGCGATGCCCACGCAGCGGATCGCCGGGTTGGTGAGGCGCCCGAGCGACGTCGTCATGTGGATGACGTCGCCGATCGTCGGCAGCGGCGTGTTGACGCCCCGCATCGTGCGGCGCGTCGGCTCGTGGCAGACGACGAAGGCGTCGGGCTGGGCGCCGTGCAGGAGGCCCAGCGAGACGCCCGCGAAGGAGGGGTGGAAGAGCGAGCCCTGCCCCTCGATGAGGTCCCAATGGCTCTCCGCGGCGGCGGGCGAGATCCACTCGACGGCACCCGAGATGAAGTCCGCCACCACGGCGTCGATGGCGACGCCGCGCCCGGAGATGAACACGCCGGTCTGGCCCGTGGCCTTGAAGTCGGCGTCGAAGCCCGCCTCGCGCATGCCGGTCTCGAGGGCGAGCGCGGTGTACTTCTTGCCGACCGAGCAATCGGTGCCCACCGTCAAGAGGCGCATGCCGGCGCGCTTGTCGCCCTTGCCGGTGGCGAAGCGCTCGCTCGAATGGCGCACGTCGTGCAGCGCGCGGCCGTTGCGCGCCGCCGCCTCGGCGATGGCCGGGATCGAGCCGAGGCGCGTGTGCAGGCCCGCCGCCACGTCCATGCCGGCGTCGAGGGCGGCGACGATCTCCGAGACCCAATGGTCCGGCAGCACGCCGCCCGCGTTGACGACGCCGATGACGAGGGTCTTCGCGCCCGCCGCCGCGCCCTCCGCGATGCTCATGTCCGGCACCTTGGCGTCGGCGGCGCAGCCGGGCAGGCGCAGCTGGCCCACGACCCAGTCGCGGCGCCAGTCGACGATGCCGAGGCCCGTCTTGGCCGCGAGCGCGTCGCGCGCGTCGCCGAGGAAGAGCAGGTACGGGCGGGCGATTTCCATGGATGTCCTCTTCTCGTGCGGTTCGCGGCGCCGTCGCGCCGGGTGGTCGGGGCGCGTGCGGTCTCAATGCGCCATGAAGACGGGGATGGTGGCGTTGGCGAGGATGTGGCTCGTCGCGCCGCCGAAGATCATCTGCCGAATGCGGCTCTGGGTATAGGCGCCCTTGAACAGGAGGTCGCAGCCCACGCTCTCGGAATATTCGAGGATGGCCTCGCCGGCATTGCGCTTCTCGGGGCCGAGATGGACGTGCTCCACCGGCAGGCCGTGGCGCTGCAGCGAGCGCGCGAGCGCCTCGCCGGAGGGCCCCGGCACCATGCCGCTCTCCACGGTGAGCACGTGGACCCGCTTGGCGCGCGCGAGGAGCTCCATGCCCATGCCGATGACGTGCGCGGTCTCGGTGGAGCCGTTCCAGGCGATCACGATGGTCTCGCCGATCGTGTCGCGCGCCCGCGGCGGGGCGATGAGGGCCGGGCGACCGCCTTCGAAGAGCACGGATTCGAGCGTCGCCATCCGCGGGCCCGTGGCGCTCTGGGTGGGGCGGCCCACCACCGTGATGTCGAAGACGCGCGAATAGGCGCCCACGAACTCGTCGCCCGCCGGCGCGTCCGCGTGCCAGCGCCAGCGCGGACCGTCGGCGGGGCCGGCGTCGCGCAGGAGGCCTGCGGCGTCCATGAAGCGCTGGAAGGCGTCGCGCGCCTGCGCCTCCGCCTCCGCGTCGCCCCGCTCGTCGGCGGCCCAGGTGAGGCCCATCACCATGTCGACGGAGACGATCTCCGCGAGGGGAGGCCTGAGCGCGAAACCCTCCACGTAGCTGTCGAAGCGGCGCGCGAGCGCGATGGCCGTCTGCAGCGTCGCGTCCATCATGTCGTGCGGCGCGGTGGGTACGAGCACGGTCTTCATTACGAGGCCCCCTCGGTCCGGCGTCGCGGCGCCGGCCGTCCGCGGGCATTCTTCCCCTCAACCGGCCTTCGCCGCAACCGCCCTTTCGCGCGCGGCGCGCCTGTGCGCCTTCGCGCCGGCGGTTTCGCCGGCACCGTCGCCCGCCTGCTCGGCGAAAGCCACCTCGTAGACCGTTTCGAGCGCGGCGACGTGCGCGGGGAGGCTCGGCGGGTCCGCGCGGAAGGCGGCCTCGGCCGCCGCGCCGAGGCGCGACGCGAGATCCGGCTCCTGCGCGAGCCGGCGCAGACGGTCCGCCAGCGCATCGACGTCGCCGGCGGGCACGACCATGCCGGTCTCGCCGTCGCGAACCGCGTCGCGCGCCGCGCAGGCGTCGGACACGACGGCCGGCGTGCCGAGCGCCTGTGCCTCCAGCACGACGAGGGGCTGGCCCTCGTACCAGAGGGAGGGGAAGACGAGGGCGCGGGCCTGCGCCATCAGCTCGGAGACGCGCTCGGGCGGCTGCCAGCCGAGCATCTGCGCGTGCGGCGCCGCCTCGCGCACGGCCCCGGCCTCCGGCCCGTCTCCGACGAAGGCGACGGGAAGCCCGGCCTGCGCCGCCGCGCGGGCGAGGACGATCGCGCCCTTCTCCGGCGTGAGCCGGCCCACGAACAGGAAGGGCGCGTCCGCCGCGCGAGGCGACGGGGGCCCGTCCGGCGCGCGGACGTCGATGGGATTGCCGACCCTGTGGAGCCGGACATGCGCGGGCACGTGCGGCGCGATGGCGTCGCGATGCAGCGCGCTCAGCACGATCGCGTCCGGGCACGCCTCGAAGAGCCGCCCCACGCGGTGCGTCGCCGCGTGCCGGGCGAGGCGCATCAGCTTGAAGGGATAGGGCTTGGCGTCGCAGGCCCGCGCGATGCAGGCGCCCGACAGCGGCTTTCGCGTGCAGATCGCGCCCGCAGAGAAGTCGAAGAACGTGCCGTTGGGGCAGACGCTGAGGTAGTCGTGCAGCGTGACGACGCCCACCGTGTCCGCGTCCCGGATCGCGGCGAGGGCCGCGCCCGACAGGCTCTGGCCCCAGGAATGGACGTGCGCGATCGCGCCCGGCCCGGCCTCGGCGAGCGCCTGGGCCACGGCCCTCCCCGCTCGCGCGTTCCAGATCGCGTCGAGCCGGCCGCCGCCCTTCGGCGCGACGATGCGGGCCGCGATCCCAGCCGCGGCGAGCCGCGGGTCCGGCGTCCCGGAGCCGCCGACGCAGGTGACGCGGTGCCCGGCGGCGGCGAGGCCGAGCGCGCTCTCCACGGCGACGCGCGCGGACCCGCCGGTGACGGCGAGATGATCGGCGACGACGACGATGGGACGCGGCATGGCTCGGCTCCCGGCTCGGGCGGCGGCTTGGAACGAGCCTCTTCCTGGCACGCGAGCCTTGAAGATTGCGTTTCGCCGAGCCGCGGGAGAGCGGGCAAGCGAATCAGTTTCGATCCTTAGCCGGCTTCCTCGTCGACGACCGCCTTCGCGACGGCATAGGTGAAGCCCGCACGGGCGAGGCGTGCGAGGTCCTTCTCGCGGTTCTCCGCGCGTCCCGTGGTCCGGAACGGACCCAGCCGTCGGCGCCTGGCGAGCGCGAGCGCCGCCTCGCGCTCGGGATCGGCGTCGGGGTCGAGCTCGAGCCGATCTTCGGCGTGGCGCTCCAGCGCCTCCGCGACGGCATCCGCCGCGACACCCTTCGAGGCGAGCCGGGCGGCGATGGCGCGCTGCGAGCCGCCGCGGCGCCTCAGGCTCGCGACCCGCGCCTGCGCATACGCCTCGTCGTCGACGAGCCCCGCGCGCACGGCCCGCGCCACCGCCTCCTCCACGAGGGCGAGCGCGGCCTGCGGCTCCTCCTCCCTGAGCCGGCAGCGCCGCTCGACCTTGCGCGAGAGCACGCGGCGCAGGTTCTCGGCCGAGGAGGCGTAGCGCTCGAGATAGGCGAGCGCCATGCGGTCGAGGACGGCGGGCGTCACCGGCCGCGGCGGCTTTCTCGGCTTGGAGGGATCGGACGAGAAGGGCATCGACGTCAGACGTAGCGCCGGGCGGGCGGAGAGGCAAACCGGCCACCTCCATTGCCGGCTACCCGAATTCGCTCGCGAAACGTTGCATGGAGGAAACCTTTGCATCCCGCTCGCGCCTGCGCTTGCTAGGGCGCATGAACGACGATCATCCCCCGGTGACCACCATGGACACGACCGCCCTCACCCCCGCCGAGCCCGAGAAGGAGCCCGCGCCGCAACCCTCCCCGCCCCGGGAAATCGAGCTGAAGCTCGAGCTCGCCCCGGCGGACTGGAAGCGGCTCGCCCGCGCGCCCTTTCTCGCCGAGCCGCTCGCGGCCGCGGCGAAGGCGAAGCGCACCGAAGCCACCTATTTCGACACGCCGGACGGGCGCCTGCGAAAGGCCGGTGTGAGCCTGCGCCTGCGCCGCACCGGCGCCAAGACCGTGCAGACGGCGAAGGCCTCCGAAGGCGTCGCCGCCGGCCTGTTCGACCGCACGGAGGTCGAGGCCGAGACCGCCGGCGAGACGCCCGATCTCGCGCTCCTCGACGGGACGCCCTTCGAGGCGCTCTTCTCCAAGCGCAAAGTGCGCGAGGGGATCGCCCCGGCCTTCACCGTCTCCATGCGTCGGCGCACGCTGATCGTCACCGACGGCGGCTTCGTCGCCGAGATGGTGGTGGACGAGGGGTCCGTGACGGCGGGCGAGCGCAGCGAACCCGTCTGCGAGATCGAGCTCGAGCTGCGCGCGGGCGCGGCGGCGGATCTCTTCGCCTTCGCCCGGCGCATCGCCGAGAGCGTGCCGGCCCGCCTCGGCTTTCGCACGAAGTCCGATCGCGGCTACGCGCTCCTCGCCGGCGAGGCGTCGCGGGTCGTCAAGAAAATCGAGGTCGCGCTCGACCCCGCCATGTCGGCGGGCGCCGCCTTTCAGGCGATCGCGCGGGCGTGCCTCGCGCAGCTGGTCGCCAACGAGGAGGCGCTGCGATCGCTCGGCGCTCCCGGCGCGATCCACCAGTCCCGCGTGGCGCTGCGGCGCCTGCGCGCGGCGATCTCATTGTTCAAGATCGTGGTCGAGGACGAGCGCCGCCGCGCCGTGTCGGCGGAGCTGAAATGGATGGCGAACGCGCTCGGCGCCGCGCGCGACCTCGACGTCCAGATCGCCACCATGGTCGAGCCGGCGCGCGCGGCCGAGCCCGACGATCCGGACCTCGCCCATCTCGCCGCGGCCTTCGCCGCGCGGCGCGAGGCGGCGCTCGCGGACGCGCGCGAGGCCTCGCTCGGCGAGCGCTACCGCCTGATGCTCGTCGACACCGCCGCCTGGATCGAGGCCGGCGCCTGGCTCGAGGGCGAGCGCCCGCAGCGCGACGCGCCGGTCGCCGAATTCGCGGCGCGGCTCCTCAGGAAGAAGCGCAAGCGCATCGCCAGGGAGGGCGCGGACCTCGCCGCGCTCGACGCGGACACCCGCCACGAGGTGCGCATCGAGGTGAAGAAGCTGCGCTACGCCACCGAGTTCTTCGAGAGCGTCTTCGCGACGCCCCACGTCGCGGGCGAGACGGCGAAGGAGGCGCGCAAGCAGGCGAAGAAGGCCGCGCGCAAGGCGACCGCGCGGCACGCCGCCATGCTCTCGCTCCTCGAGACGCTGCAGGAGGATCTCGGCGCGCTCAACGACCTCGCGGTCGGCGCGCGGATGAGCGAGGGCTTCGACGCGAGCGACGAAGCGCTGGCGCGGGGCTTCGCCAAGCTCGCCCGCCCCGATGCCGAGGAGGCCTTCGAAGAGCACATGGCCGCCGCCGTGAAGGCCCATCGCAAGCTCGCGAATGCGAACCCGTTCTGGTCCGTCTGAGACGTTGAACGTCGACGGATGCGGCCCGGCCGGGCCGCATCCGAATCAGTCGATCACAGACCGCATTCCTGCCGGGCGCGGTTCACCGCCGCCGTGAAGCCGGAGAGGGAATAGACGTCGGTCGTGTCGTTGCCGCGCGCGGAGCGCACGCGCAGCTCGAAGGAGCGGCCGCGGATGAAGCCCTGCACCACGTCGTCCTCCTGCGCCGGGTCCTGGACCCAGGCGTTCTCGCCGCGCGTGACGAAGTTGAACGTCGTGCCGTCGATGACGCCGCTCGCCGTCTGCCCGTCCTGGGTCGGGAAGCCCATCACCGCGGCGACCTCGTTGGTCACGTTCTCGGAGGGGCGGAAGGAGACGAAGAGGTAGGCCGGGTCGCGATTGAGGCCCTCGGGCAGCCTGCGCGTGGGCTGCGACAACGCGTAGCAGAGCTTCGAGCCGTTCGCGTCGGTCGAGTAGGAGGCCCAGTCGCCCTCCCGCCCGAGGAGCGTCGCCTGCGCCTGCTGCGCGGCCGCCGGAGCCGGCGCCAGCCCGATGGCGGCGGCGCAAGCGACGAGGAGCGCGCACGCGGACGCATAGCGGCGGATCGATCGGGTCTTTCTCATGAAGCTCACCTTGGATCGCGGGGTTTCTCCGCCTTGCGGCGGGCTCGGCTTTCGCTGAGCACTAGATTGGCCAGAAATGGGCAAAAATACGTTAACCTTGCCTGAACGCCCGAAACAGCCGCAGGCGCATTGCCGGGCCCGTCGCGAGGCCTTAACACTGGTGAAGGCGGCGCGATAGCGCGGGGTTCGTCCTCGCGCACCGGCCACGCCACCGGAAAGGATCGAGGACGTCTTGCCCTCCCCGAGCGAGCACGAGGCGCTCATCGCCGCCGTCGCACAGGACCGCGACCGCGAGGCGTTCGCTCGCCTGTTCGACCATTACGCGCCCCGCCTCTCCGCCTATCTCCAGCGCCAGGGCGCCGACCAGGCGCTCGCCGAGGAGATCGTCCAGGACACGATGGTGACGCTCTGGCGCAAGGCGGCGCTCTTCGATCCGGCGAAGTCCTCCCTCACGACCTGGCTCTACCGCATCGCGCGCAATCGCCGCATCGACCTGATGCGGCGCGACCGCACGACGCTCGTCGAGCCGGAGAACCCCGTCTTCGACGTCGCCGACACCACGGATCTCGAGGGCGAGCTCGACGCGAGCCAGCGCGAGGCCGCGGTGCGCCTCGCCATGGAGAGCCTGCCGCAGGAGCAGCTCGTCCTCGTGCGCCTGGCGTTCTTCGACGCGCTCTCCCATTCCGAGATCGCCGAGCGCACGGGGCTTCCCCTCGGCACGGTGAAGTCGCGCATCCGCCTCGCCTTCACGCGTCTGCGCCGCACCCTGGAGAGCGGCGGCGTCGTGGAAGCCGAGTAACGCGGGTCGGCCGTCGCGCGCCCGCCTCGCGCATGCCAGCCTCACCCCCTCCGCAGGGCTCGCGGCTCGACCGGCGCGCGCCGAGCGCGTATGAGCCCCGCCACACACGCCAGACCCCGCTCTCGCGCCCGACGCTCAACGGAGGAGCCCGCGCATGCATCGCCTCAACGGCAAGGTCGCCCTCGTCACCGGCGCCGCCCGCGGCATCGGCGCCGCCATCGCCAAGGCCTTCGCCACGCAGGGCGCCTTCGTGCTCGTGACCGACATCGACGAGGCGGGCGCCGCCGCCCAGGCCGAGCAGCTCGGCGCCTGCGCCGCGCATACGCGCCTCGACGTGCGCGAGGAAGCCGACTGGATCGCGGCCATCGACAACCTGCTGGCCGCCCGCGGCAAGCTCGACGTGCTCGTCAACAATGCCGGCATCACCGGCTTCGAGGCGGGCATGGTGGCGCACGATCCCGAGAACGCCGCGCTCGCCGATTGGCGGGCGGTGCACGCGGTGAACCTCGACGGCGTCTTCCTGGGCTGCAAGCACGCGATCCGCGCCATGCGCCCGGCCGGCACCGGCTCGATCGTCAACATCGCCTCGCGCTCCGGGATGGTCGGCGTCCCGGGTGCCGCCGCCTACGCCTCCGCCAAGGCGGCCGTGCGCAACCACACGAAGTCGGTGGCGCTGCATTGCGCGGGCCAGGGGCTCGAGATCCGCTGCAACGCGATTCTCCCGGCCGCGATCATGACGCCGATGTGGGAGGCCGTCCTCGGCTCCGGCCCCGACCGCCCGGCCCGCGAGGCGGCGGCGCTCGCCGATTGCCCGATGAAGCGCTTCGGCCGCCCCGAGGAGGTCGCGGCGCTCGCCGTCATGCTCGCCTCCGACGAGGCCACCTACATGACCGGCGCCGAGCTCGTGCTCGACGGCGGCATCCTCGCCGGCGGCGCCACCCCGGCCCCGGCCGAGAGCTGACGCCCGCCTCCCTCCTTCCCTGTAGGGCAAGGTGGCTCGGCGCAGCCGAGACGGATGGGGTGCGCGGAACGCGCGTTCGGCGCAGCCGAATAGAAGGCGCTCACCCCAGCCGGATGTGCCCCACCTGCGAACGCTGCGCCTCGTCCAGCGCCTCGTCGTAGCCGGCATCGGCGTAGCGGATGACGCCGAGCGAGGTGTCGTTCGTCAGCGCGCGGTCGAGGCGGCCGTCCGCGGCGGGGGTGCCGTCGGCGATGACGGTGACGCCCGCGGACGTCATGAAGCCGGCATAGCCGCCCCCGCCCGAATGGATCGCGACGAGATCGGCGCCCGAGGAGCACAAGGCCATGGCGTCGAGGAGCGGCCAGTCGGCGACGGCGTCGGAGCCGTCCTTGAGGTTCTCCGTCATGATCCGCGGATGCGCCATCGACCCGGCGTCGAGATGGTCGCGCGAGAACGCCACCGGCCCCTTCAGCGTGCCGTCGGCGACGAGGCCGTTGACCGCGCGCGCGAGGCGCGTGCGCTCGCCGTGGCCGAGCCAGGCGATGCGCGCCGGCAGCCCCTCGAAGGGCACGTGCTCGCGGGCGAGCGCGATCCAGTTCGTGACGATGTGGTTGCCCGAGAAGGTCTCGAGCACGAGGTCGTCGATGACGCGGATGTCTTGCGGATCGCCCGAGATCGCCATCCAGCGGAAGGGCCCGATGGCCCGGCAGAAGAGCGGGCGCAGATAGGCTTCCGTGAAGATCGGGATGTCGTAGGCGTTGGCCACGCCGCCGTCGACGGCGTGGGAGCGGATCAGGTTGCCGTTGTCGAAGACCTCCGCGCCGCGCTCCTGGAAGGTCAGCATCGCGCGCACGTGCTCGACGATGGAGGCACGGCTCTCGCGCATCAGGCGGTCGGGGTCGCTCGTGCGCAGCGCCCGCACCTCCTCGAGGGAGAGCCCGCGCGGCACGTAGCCGTAGACGAGATCGTGCGCGGCTGTCTGGTCGGTGACGACGTCGGGCGTGACGCCGCGCCGGGCGATCTCCGGATAGACGTCCGCCGCGTTGGCGACGAGGCCCACCGAGAGCGGGCGCTTCTCGGCGGCGGCCGCCTGGACCATGGCGAGCGCCGTGTCGAGATCGGGCGCGATCTCCTCGAGATAGCCGATCTCCTTGCGCGTGCGCGCCCGGGCCGGATCGACGTCGACGCACAGGATCGCGGCCTTGGCCATGCGCCCCGCGAGCGGCTGAGAGCCTCCCATCCCGCCGAGCCCCGCGGTGAGGACGAAGCGCCCGGCGAGATCGCCGCCGAAGCGCTTCTCGGCGATCCGCATGAAGATCTCGTAGGTGCCCTGGATCACGCCCTGCGAGCCGATGTACTGCCAGCAGCCGGCCGTGAGGCCGCCCCAGGCGACGAGACCCTTCCGCTCCAGCTCGTAGAAGATCTCCGCCTTGGCCCATTGGCCCACGAGATTGCAGTTCGCCATGATGACGAGCGGCGCGTCGGCATGGGTCTTGAGGAGCCCCACCGGCTTGCCGGACTGGATGACGAGGGTCTGGTCCTCGTCCATGGCGATCAGCGTCTCGACGATGGCGCGGTGCGCGGGCCACGAGCGCGCCGCCTTGCCGAGGGCGGCGTAGACGATCAGCTCGTCGGGATTCTCCCCCACCGCGAGCACGTTCTCGAGGAGCCGCAGCAGCGCCTCCTGCCGCCAGCCCTTGGCGCGCAGCGCGGGACCGCCGGGGATCGGGAAGTTCGGATGGCGCGGGTTGGGGCTGGGCATGGCTCTACGGATCCTAGGCGAAGGAGCGGGTACGTGCGCGGGTCTCCCCTCTCCCTCGTGGAGAGGGTTCGGGGGTGTGAGGCGTCGAAGGATCGCGGACGATCTGCCAAGGACTCCGCCGACTGCATCGACGGCGTCTCCCGTCCTGCACGCCCCTCACCCCCAGCCCCTCTCCACGAGGGACAGGGGAGCAGGTCGCGCGTGCTCATCCGCTCGTCTCCAGCGCGTACTTGGCGATCTCGATGCCCATCGCCTTCTCCACGTGCGGGTACACCGCCGGGTCGAGGACGCTGGAGGCCAGCGGGATGACGGTCTTGGGCACGTGCAGCACGACGACGTCCATGCCCTCGTGCAGCTGGCCCACGGACAAAGGCTCGCCGTTCGGGTCGAGCGTCGTGATCACGTCCGGGAAGGTGGCCAGCCGCGTGCCGGCCGGGTCCTCCACCGCCATGTACTCGTTCATGACGTGGAGAACGCGGGCGTCGTCGCCCTCGCCCACGGTGACGGTGCCGATGTCGAAGGCCTCGTTGGTGTAGACGACCGCCTTTTTCGAGATGGTGCCGCGCGCGATGATGGCGCCCTTCGTCGTCTCGACGATGGCGTCGATCACCGCCGAGCCGCCCTTCCTCTCGGCGGCGAGGATCGCCTCGCCGAGCGTCAGCGCGAGCGAGATGCCGCCGAGCGCCGCGTTGGCGCGCACGTAGGACGCGCGCACGGGATTGCGGGCGGAGGCGATGAAGCCGCCGGACTGGTCGGAGGCCGTGCGCAGGATCGGCGAGACCTTGGCGGTGGCGCCGCGCACGACGAGCTCGATGTAGCGGTTCTCGGCACGATTGCCGCCCACCGCCGTCTGGATCATGGGCTCGGGGGAGCCGGCGAGCCCGATCGAGCCCATGTCGCCGGTGGGATGCGCGCGCACGTCTCCCACGGCGTCGACCACCTTCGTGCCGAGGATCGCGGAGGGGAGCCAGGCGTTGAGCGTCGAGGAGCGCCCGTTCTGGCCGACGATCAGCCCGGCGATGGGCGCGCCCAGCGCCTCCTGCAGCAGCTGGACCGCCTTCACGTAGTCGACGCCGCGCATCTCCCAGGGCGTAGTCGAGGCCGGCGCGCCGATGGCGGCTGCGGTGGCCACCCAATCGTCGGCGGCGAGCTCGTCGATGGAGACGAGCTCCGGCTTGCCGATGGAAACCGCGGCGTAGCCGAGCATGCGCCCGTGATCGGCCCAGCCGCCGCCGCCGGCGGCGTAGACGGAGCCGCCCTTCACGGCGGCCTCGACGTCCTTCTCGGTGAGGATGCGGCCCATGGCGTCAGGTCTCCGTAGTGGTCTGCAGGGATCGGTCGAGGCGCACGACGGCGTCGGTGAGGACCGCGGCGCCGAGCGCGATGTCGGCGATCTCGGCGCTCTCCTCGGGCGCGTGCGAGCGCCCGCCGGCGCAGGGCACGAAGATCATTCCCGCCTTGGCGATGCGCGCCATCCAGCCGGTGTCGTGCCCGGCGCCCGACGCCATCGGGCGGCGCGTGGCGCCGACCGCGTCCGCCGCGGCGGCGAGCGTCTCGACGACGAGGGGATCGAGGGGCGTCGGCATCGCGTCCGAGACCCGCGTCGGCTCCGCGATGGTCACGCCTTCCGCGGCGGCGACCTCCGCCGCGATGCTTGCGACGCGGGCGCAGAAAATCTCCATCGTCGCCCGGTTCTCGGCGCGCGCGTCGACGAGCATCCGCGCGCGGGACGGCACGATGTTGGCCGCACCCGGCTCGATCGTGAACTCGCCCACCGTCGCCGCGAAATGCTCGGGCGAGGCGGCGAGGCCGCGGGCGAGCGCGCGGATCTCGCCGACGATGCGCGAGGCGGCGACGAGGGCGTCGGCGCGCGCGCCCATGGGCGTCGTTCCGGCATGGTCGGCGCGACCATCCACCACGATCTCGAGGCGCGTGATGCCGGCGATGGCCGAGACGATTCCAATGTCGACGCGCTCGGCCTCGAGAACCGGGCCCTGCTCGATGTGGAGCTCGAGGAAGGCCTTCACGTCGCTGCGCGTCGCGCCCGCGAGCCGCGCGGCGTCGCCGCCGACCATGGCGATGCCTTCGGGCAGATCGCGGCCCTGCGCGTCGCGGCGCGCGAGCCAGGCCTCGGGCACGAGCCCGGCCATGCCGCGCGAGCCGACGCAGGAGACGCCGAAGATCGTCACCTCCTCGCCGAGGAAGTCGACCACCTCGAGATCGTGGTCGAGGGTGACGCCCGCGGCGTCGAGCGCCCGCGCCACCTCGAGCCCCGCGGCGACGCCGGCGATGCCGTCGTAGCGCCCGCCGGAGGGGACGGTGTCGGAATGCGAGCCGACCATGATGGCGCCGAGCCCCGGTCTCGCTCCGGCGCGGCGGCCGACGAGGTTGCCGGCGGCGTCGATGCGCGTCTCCAGGCCCGCCTCCCGCATGCGCGTCTCCAGGAAGGAGCGGCCTTCCAGGAACATCGGCGTGAAGGCCCGGCGCGTCCAGGGACGGTCCGGCTCGGTGAGGGCCGCGAGGCCGTCGATGTCGGCGGCGATGCGGGCGGGGTCGACGGGGAGGTTCGTCTTCATGCGCTCTGTTCTGCAGGGTTCGCGTGCGCGAGGATATGCGTGAGGGGCGGGCGCACGAAACGCCCGCGACCGGGATCGGCGACGTGCGTTCCGTCGAAGACCCGCGTGCCGCGCGACCACGTCGCCGCCACGCGATAGGGGAAGGTGAGGCCGTCGTAGGGCGACCAGCCCACCACGTTGTGGCCGGTCTTCGCCGCGTCGAAGACGATCGGCTCGGGGGTGAGCACGCAGATGTCGGCGTCGCGCCCCGGGGTCAGCGCGCCCTTGACGTGATCGATGCGGAAATGCCGCGCGGGGTTCTCCGCCATCAGCCGCGCCGCCCAGGTGAGCGGCACGCCGCGCTTCAAGGCACCCGCGACGAAGGCGGGCACCATGGCCTCGAGCCCCGGCACGCCCGACGCGTTGTCGAACATGTTCGCGTGCGTCTTGCGATCGAGCGACCAGGAGACGTGGTCCGTCGAGACGAGCCAGACGTTGCCCGCCGCCACCTGCCGCCACAGGCCCTCGCGCTCCGCGCCGGAGCGGATCGGCGGGTTGGCCTTGCCGCGTCCGCCGAGACGGGGCATGTCCTCCTCCTCGGCGAGCACGAGATAGTGGATCAGGCACTCGGCGGTGGCTTCGAACCCTTGTGCACGATAGCTCGCCGCGAGGTCGTAGCCGCGGGCGAGGGAGCAATGCACCACGTGGGCCGGGCAGCCGGTGGCGGCGCCGGTCTCGTAGATCTGCGCCATGGCGAGGAGCTCGGTCAGCGGCGGGCGCGAGAGGCCGTGGGCGCGCCAATCGGTGATGCCGGCGGCCTTGGTGCTCGCGATCCCGGCCTGGACCGATTCGTCGTCCTCGTTGTGGACGCCCGCCGCGAGCCCGGTCTTCGCCACGGCGGCGAAGCACTCCGCCAGCAGCGGCGGCGCGATGCGCGGGAAGCGCGTCGGGTGCGTGCCGAAGGTCGAGAACTTGAAGGCGCACACGCCCGCCTCGACCTGCTCGGGAATGCGCACGGCGCCCTCCGCGGGGTCCACCGTGCCGTAGAGCGCGAAATCGACCCGCGCCTCCCGCGCCGCGTCCTGCGCCTTCGCGGTCACCTGGGCCGCGTTGTTGACGACGGCACCCTCGTCGTAGGGCATGTCGACGAGCGTCGTCACGCCCCCCGCCGCCGCCGAGCGCGTCGACCAGGCGAAGCCCTCCTGGCCCTTCTGCGAGAGCGAATGCGTCTGCGCGTCGATCGCGCCCGGCAGGATCAGCGCCGCCCCCAGCGCGTGCCGCTCCCGCGCCGCGGGCGCGACGCCCTCGCCGATCGCGGCGATGGTCTCCCCGCGCACGGCGACCCAGCCGGGCGAGAGGATGCGGTGCGGCAGCACCACGATGCCGGAGAGGACGAGATCGAAATCGGACATGGCGTGTCGGCTCCGGTTCAGGACGATGCGCGGTGTGGAGCGTCGGTGACGTTCGGGCGGGTGAGCATGTGCTCCGGGCACGGCATCGACGGCGTGCCTCTTCCTGCACGCCCCTCACCCCCAGCCCCTCTCCACGAGGGAGAGGGGAGCGCGTCGAGCATGATCGTTCTCGCGTGGATCATGTCAGCAGCTCCGGGCAGCGTTCCGCGAGGCGGGCGTAGATCGTGGCCATGACGTCGTCGATTGCCGTGAGCACCTCCGAATTGGGGAAGCGTATCACCTGGTAGCCCTGTGCTTCGAGGGTCCTCGTGCGTGCGGCGTCGTAGGCGAGCGCTTCATCGGTGGTGTGCTGCCCGCCGTCGACCTCGATGACCAACCGAGCCTTCAGGCAGCAGAAGTCCACGATGTAGGGTCCGAGCGGGACCTGCCGGCGAAAGGAGGACCCGTTGAGCGGGATGCGCTTGCGCAGATGCCACCACAGACGTTTCTCCGCTTCGGTCGGCTGCCTGCGCATCGCTCGCGCGAGCGTGCGCGACCGGCTCCGCGGGGCCGCCTCGGGATCATCCCGATACCGCGTGGGCATGATTCTCTCCGTGTGAGATCGAGCGTTGCCGCCGAAGAAGGCCGCGCGGGTCTCCCCTCTCCCTCGTGGAGAGGGGTCGGGGGTGTGGGGCGTCGAAGGCTCTCGGATGATCTGCCAAGGGCTGCTCGGACGGCATCGGCGGCGTGCCCCGTCCTGCACGCCCCTCACCCCCAGCCCCTCTCCACGAGGGAGAGGGGAGCGGGTCGCGCCCCTCGATCGACCTTCCCTCGCTCATGCGGTTCGCCCCATCCTGCGCGCCAGCGCGCGCTCCAGCCACAGGAAGGCGTCGTAGATGAGCACGGCCAGCGCGCCCACGACGAGGCCGCCCTGGAGGATGTAGGCGACGTTGTTGGTCAGGAGCCCCGCGATGATCACCTCGCCCAGCGTCGAGGCCGCCACCGTGGAGCCGATCGTGGCGGTGGCGAGCGCGATCACCGTGGAGAGGCGGATGCCGGCGAGGATCACCGGGAGGGCGAGGGGCAGCTCCACCTGGACGAGGCGCTGGCGCTGCGTCATGCCCATGCCCGTCGCCGCCTCGCGGACGGCCGGCTGCACGTTGGTGAGGCCCGTGAGCGCGTTCTCGAAGATCGGCAGGAGCCCGTAGAGAAAGAGCGCGACGAAGGTCGGCGCCGCGCCGAAGCCGAGCGCGGGGACCGCCAGCGCGAGGACGGCGATCGGCGGGAAGGTCTGGCCGATATTGGCGATGGAGCGCGACAAAGGCAGGAATTCCGCGCCGAACGGCCGCGTCACCACGATGGCGAGGCCCACCGACACGATCGTCGCGGCGACCACCGCCGCGGCGACGAGGCCGAGATGGTTCATCGCGAGCGCCAGCATGTCGGCCTGCGTGTAGATCGCCGGCGCGCCGCGCTCGGTGAGCGGCGCGAAGACCGGCGTGAAGGCTTCCGGCGCCACGAGGAAGGCGAGGAGGATCGCGAGCGCGATCGCGCGAACGACGAGGCCTGCGCTCATGACGGCCTCGCCGCCTGCTTCGCCAGGCCCTGCAGGCGCACGCGCCCGACGATGGCGCCGTCGCGCGCCACCGGCGCCGCCTCGCGGCCGGACCAGAGGAGCTCGGCATAGGCGTCGCGCGCCGAGAGCCCGGCGTCGAGGGGCGCGCCCGCCGCCTCCCCCGGCTCGGCGAGATCCGCGACGCGCACGAGGGAGAGCAGCCGGAACGGGCGCTCCGGCGCGCCGATCAGCTCCTTCACGAAGGGCGTCGCCGGCTTGGCGATGATGTCGGCGGGCTTGGAATATTGCAGCAGCTTGCCCGCATCCATGACGGCGATGCGGTGGCCGAGCCGGATCGCCTCCTCCATGTCGTGGGTGACGAGGACGATCGTCGTGCCGAAGCGCGCCTGGATGGCGAGGAGGTCCTCCTGCGCCTTGGCGCGGATGATCGGGTCGAGGGCGCCGTAGGGCTCGTCCATGAGCAGGATGTTCGGCTCGGCCGCCAGCGCGCGGGCGACGCCGATGCGCTGCTGCTGGCCGCCGGAGAGCTCGTGGGGCATGCGCTCGCGAAAGGCGGCGGGGTCGAGCTGGAAGAGGTCGAGCAGCTCGTCGACGCGGTTGGCGATGCGCTTCTGGTCCCAGCCGAGCAGCCCCGGAACGGTGGCGATGTTCTGCGCCACCGTGCGGTGGGGAAACAGCCCGTGGCCCTGGATCGCGTAGCCGATGCGCCGGCGCAGCTCGTAGGCCGGGAGCGCGCGGTTGTCCTCCCCGTCGATGCGCACGGCGCCGGAGGTCGGCTCCACCAGCCGGTTGATGGTGCGCATGAGCGTCGTCTTGCCGGAGCCCGACGTGCCGACGATGACGGCGATGGTGCCCGACGGCACCGTCATCGAGACGGCGTCGACGACGGTCTGCGTGCCGTAGACCTTGGTGACGGCATCGATCTCGATCATGCGTGCGCCTCCCTGACGCCCGGGCGTTCGCTCATCTCGACGAGGGCGTCGAGGACGATGGCGGCGGCGACCGCGAGAACGACGGTGGGGACCGCGCCGAGCAGGACGAGGTCCATCGCCGTCTGGCCGATGCCCTGGAACACGAAGACGCCGAGCCCGCCGCCGCCGATGAGCGCGGCGATGGTGGCGAGCCCGATGTTCTGCACGAGCACGATGCGGATGCCGGTGAGGATCACCGGGAAGGCGAGCGGCAATTCCACCTGCGCGAGGCGCTGGCGGTCCGTCATGCCCATGCCGGTCGCTGCGTCCACCGTCTGGCGCGGCACGCCGTCGAGGCCGACCACCGTGTTCGAGACGACGGGCAGCAGCGAATAGGCGTAGAGCGCGACGAGGGCGGGCGCCGCCCCGATGCCGGCGATGCCGATGGCGGAGGCGCCCGGAACGTTCGCCGCGATCCAGGCCATCGGCGCGATGAGGAGGCCGAACAGCGCGATCGAGGGGATCGTCTGCACGATGTTGAGCACGTTGAGCACCGGCCCGCGCAGCCCCGGCGCGCGGGTGAGCGCGATGCCGATGGGCACGCCGCTCGCGGTGGCGAGCGCCAGCGACCCGAAGGCGAGGAGCACGTGCGTGCCCGCCTCGCGCCAGAAGGCGCCCGAGCGGTTGGCGTATTCCTTCAGGATCGACAGGTCGTTCCAGAGCCCGGAGACCAGGATGGCGCCGAGGATCGCGGCCGCGACGGCGAGCCCCGCGAGGCGCTTGCCCGGCGAGAGCGCGAGCCGCGAGAGCGCGTCCGCCATCATCAGCGCGAAGGCGAAGAGGAGGAGCCAGAAGCCGGAGCCCGGCGAGACGCGCGCGAAGGTGTTGCCCTCGGGCGTGAGGAACGTCCCCGCTCGCCCCACGGCCACCAGCAGCGCGCAGAGCACGCCGACGCTGGCCGCGAGCTTCACGCGGATCGGCATGCGCAGGAGGGCGACGCCGCCGCCCGCGACGACCAGGGCGAGGAGCGCCCACGCCTCCGCGGGCGCGAGCGCCTCGAGCAGGCTACGAGGCTCGCCCAGCACGATGCGGTTGGCGCGGAAGGTGGCGAAGGGCAGGAGGAACGCCCCCGCCGCGACGAGGACGGCGAGGATCACGCCGAGCTTGTCGAGGGCGACGCGCCCGCCCGTCGCGGCGGTGGAGATGCCCTGCGCCATCGTGATCCTCCCGCCTGTCCCTCCCGTTCGAGGAGGGGACGATCCGCGCAGCGGATCAGGGGTGGGGTGCGGCGGCAGACGTCCCGCCGCCCCCTCGGCTTCGCCGAGCACGCCTCTCGGCGTGCCCCATCCGTCTCGTCGGCGTCGCCGCCGATCCACCTTCCCCTACAGGGAAGGAGCGAGCCGTCACTCCACGAAGCCCTCGCGGGTGAGGAAGTCGCGGGCGACGGCGCTCGCGGCCTCGCCGCCGACCTGGACGCGGCCGTTGAGCTCTTGGAGCGTCTCGAGGGTGAGCGCCTGGAAGACCGGGTTCAGCAGTTCCGGCAGCTGCGGATACTCCTCCAGCACCTCGGCGCGAACCAGCGGGGCCGGCGCGTAGACCGGCTGGACGCCCTGGTCGTCCTCCATGACCACGAGCCCCGAGGGCCCGATGCCGCCGTCGGTGCCGTAGACCATGGCGGCGTTGGCCCCCGAGGTCTGGCGCGCGGCCGCCGCGATCGTGGCGGCCGTGTCGCCGCCCGAGAGCGTGATCAGCTGGTCGGGGGAGAGCGTGAAGCCGTAGGTCTCCTGGAAGGCCGGGAGCGCCGCGGGCGAGTTCACGAACTCGGAGGAGGCCGCGAGGATCACCTCGCCGCCGCCCGCGATCCACTCCCCGAAATCGCTCAGCGTCTCCAGGCCGTTCGCCTCCGCGATCTCCGAGCGCACCGCGATGGCCCAGGTGTTGTTCGCCGGCGAGGGCTGGAGCCAGACGATGTCGTTGGCCTCGCGGTCGAGCTCGGCGGCGCGCTCGTAGCCCGCGTCGAAGCTCTTCCAGACGTCCGAATCCGCCTCGTTGAAGAAGAACGCCGCATTGCCCGTATACTCGGGATAGACGTCGATCTCGCCCGCGGTGATCGCCTCGCGCACGATGGGCGTGCCGCCGAGCTGCAGACGGTTCTGCGTCTCGATGCCGGCGTCGTCGAGCACCTGCAGGATGATGTTGCCGAGCACGCCGCCCTCGGTGTCGATCTTCGAGGAGACGACGACCTGCGCGGAGGCGAGGCCCGCGCCGCCGGCCAGGAACGCGGCGGCGGCGAGGATGGTGGTGACGGGACGCATGCGGTTCTCCCTTCGGATCGTTGTGCTCGGCCGGCGCAGCGCCGGCTGTGTCGTGGAACGCGGAAGCGCGGCTATCGGATCGGCCGCAAGGCGAAGACGTCGTCCAATTCTGGCAGCGGAGCGAGAGAGATCAACTCCCCGAGCACGCTTTCCGAGGCGAGCTCGCCCTCGATCGCCTCCACCTCGGCGGAGAGCGGGCGGTCGACGTCGTAGAAGGCGGCGTGCCGGCGCACCAGCTCGACGACGAAACCGGCGACGCCCTTGGGCCGATCGCCGAGGATGTCCATGGCCTGCGCGGCGAGGAGCCCCTCGAGCGCGGCCATGCGGCGCAGCGCCCGGACCTGGCGGTCCACGCGCTCGTTGACCAGGGGCAGGAACGCCGCCTCGTCCTCGAGCCCGCCGGCGACCACGAGGGGCTGGGCCGAGACCGGGTTCGACATGGACAGGATGCGCGTGAACAGCTCGCCCGCGAGCTTGATCACCGGGCCGAAGCCCGTGGCGATCCGCCCCGGCGGCACGAGGTTCACCGGCAGGTCCCGGCGCGCGCCGTTGCCGAGAAGGACGCAGCGGTTGAAGGAATTGCGCGCCGCGTGGCAGAGCGCGGTCTGCAGCGTCTCCATGAAGACGGTGACGTCGAGCGGCAGCGAGCCGCCGGACGTGAGCACCTCCCCGTCGATGACGACGGGGTTGTCGTCCGTGCGCCCCGTGGCGGCGAGGACGGTGCTCGCGCTCACGAGCAGGCTCTGGAAGAGCGTGCCGAAGACCTGCGCCATCATCCGCAGCGAGAGCGGATCCTGCACGTTCGTCGCCTGCGGCCAGTCCCAGCCCCGCGCGTTCTCGTAGAGCCAGGCGCCGATCGTCGCCTCGCGCTCCGTGCCCACGTGCGCCACCGCCTTCCAGGGCGCCTGCGAGGCACCGAGCGCGCCGGCGGTGGCGAGGCCGGTGGCGAGCATGATGCGCATGGCGTGGGCCGCGGCCCGCGTCGCCTCCGCCGCCGACGCGTGACCGATGGCGTTGACCGAGATCGCCGCCAGCGAATCGCGCGACATCAGGCGCAGCGGCGCGAGCCCCGCTTCCTCGAGCGCGATGGCCGCAGGCATCCGCTTGTCGCGGTAGATGGCCTCGCCAACCCCCGTGAGCATCGCCCCGATCTGGCCCATGAGGCCGATGTCGGCGCAGCCGATCGAGCCCGTGCGGCGAACGACGGGGATGACGTCACGCTCGAGCAGCGCCACGAAGGCCTCGACGAGCTCCGTCGAGCAGCCCACGCGGCCCGTCAGCGCCGTGTTGATGCGGATGGTGATGGCGTTGCGCACGGTGGAGAGCGGGAAGGGCGCGCCCGTGCCGAAATGGTGGGCGCGCACCAGGCCCGCGTTGAAGGCGTCGCGCTCGTCCTCCGACCAGGAGACGTCCTTCATGGCGCCGACGCCCGTCGTCGCGCCGTAGACCGGCAGGCCCGCCTTCATCGTCTCGTCGATCGCGGCGCGGGCGCGGCGGACCCGGGCGAGCCCGTCGGGATCGGGCCTGGGCACCGCGCGCCCGGCGCCGATGCGCACGAGCGTATCGAAGCTCAGCGGTCCCCCGGTGAGGGTGATCTCGTGCGGCGTGGACATCGATCCTCGAACTCGACGGGAGGAGCGCCCCCCGGGGGGAGCGCGCCTTCTCGCCGAGCTCACCACGCGCCGTGCTGCACTGCAAGAGAAGATCGCACGTCCGTGATCCGCACGCGCCCTCAGCGCAGGGAGGCGACCTCCACCCGCGCCATGCGGGCCATGACCTTGCGGCCGTAGCCGTTGCAGAAGCTGGACGCGCGGTGGATGCCCATGTTGTAGGCGGAGATGCCGCCGCAGCCGGTGCCGTGACGATCGAGCGCCGCGCGCAGGTAGCGCATGCCCGCCTCGATGCCGGTGGCGCAATCACGCAGGTTGCCCGTGACGCCGACCGAGCGGGCGGTGGCGGGCTTCACCTGCATGACGCCGAGCTCGCCCGCGCGACCAACGGCCGAGCAGCGATAGTTGCTTTCCGTGCGCGCCATGGCGTGGGCGAGGACGGGGTCGATGCCGTGGCGCAGGGCCGCCGCGGTCACGAGCGCCTGGACCGAGCCCGCGGGGGCCGCGGGAGCGGCCTGGGCGGGTGCCGCGGCCTGCGTGGTCTCGGGCGTCTCGCCCTCGTCGGCGCGGGCGGCGGCGTCCATGAGGAAGAAGGACTTCGCCGGATGGCTCGCCGCCGACGGCGCGGCCTCGGCGGCCTGCGTCTCCACGACGGTGGTCTCGTCCGCCCGAGCCGTGGACGCGGTCTCCACCGGAGCGGACTCCACGGGAGCGGCCTCGGTCGGCTCGGCGGACGCCGCCCGGATCTCCGTTTCGGCCTTCGCCGCGGCGTCCGCGCGGAAGAAGGCGAGGTTCTCGTTGGCGCTGGCGGGCGCCATGAATGCGGGCGTCGCGAGGCAAAGCGCGAGCGCGGTCGCGAGAGCGATTTTCATCGTCTCGTTCTCCGATGATCTGATCTCTGGCCCCGCTTTCGGCGGGAGGGATGAGACGCGGCGTCGTGCCCGCCGAAGGGAGGGGCGGGCGCCGCTGGGAGGCGCCGGGAGGCACCGGGACGCCGACGCGTTCCGCGCCGACACCGCCTCTCTCCGGGTCAAGAGGGACGAGATTATGGCAGCCGGCCAGGCGCCGGCCCCGGCCGGACGATCGCGAGCCTCGCGGTCTCTCGTCTCAAGCGTCGCGCATCAGAGCCCAGATCATCGTCGCGACGAAGACGCCGCCGACGGCGAGCGTCGTCACCGCATCGGACAGATCCGCGTTCGCGACCCACCAGCCGCCGATCCCGGCGGCACCGATCGTCAGAAGATGTCTCATATCGGGACGATGCCTCTCGTTCCGACCCCGTCGGCCGGAGAGAGCGCAAGGCCCGTGCCGAAGCGCCGTCGGTCAGCCGAGGAGCCGCGCGCGGACCGCACGGCCGGCGGCGAGGCCGGTCTCGTGGGCGCCGTGCGCGGTGGAGAAGTCGCGCGCCGAGGTCGCCTCGCCTGCGAAGAACAGGCGGTCGTCCACGGGCTCGGCGAGCGCCCCGCGATCGCCCGCGTGCCCCGGCAGCGCGCAGGAATAGGAGCCGTGAACGTGGGGCGCCGCGAGCCAGTCCGTCGCCGCGACGGGACGCATCGTGCGCCGCACGCCCGACCCGAAGATGCCGGCGAGCTCCTCCAGCGCGAAGCCGGCGAGCGCCCCCTCCCCCGCCTTCGAGAGATCGCGCGCGAGCCGCCCGCCGACGAAGGTCTCGATCAGGGGCAGGCCGAAGGGCCGCAGCAGGTAGGAGCCCGTACGCGCGTCGTCGAGCCGCCCGAAGACGTGGCCGTTCGGCGCGAAGGCCTCGGGCTCGTCGAGGACGAGGTAGAGCTTGTCGGCGAGCCCCAGCGGCAGGCCGGCCGCGGCGACCTCCTTCTCCGGAAGCGCGGGGTCGAAACGGATGGCGCGCCGGGCCAGCACCGCCGTCGAGACCGTCACGATCACGGCGCGGGCCGCGAGCGTGCCCTTGCCGGTCTCGAGGCGCACCCGCGAGCGGCCGGAATGGTCGATGCGCGTCACCGGGCAGTCGAGCGTCACGGGCGCCGCGCGCCCGAAGGCCGCGATCAGAGCGCCGTAGCCCTCGCGCACGCGCCAGTTCGCGCCGGTGTCCGCCTGCGAATAGGCGGCGAGATCGAGGCTCGACACGCCGTCGAGCTCGACGCCGCTGACATAGGTCGAGATCGCGTCGAGCAGCGGGTGGAAGCGTGCGTGCTCGGGCGGCAGGTAGGCGCTCGCGGGCAGGTCGACGCGCTTGCGCGCGCCCTCGATCACCGCGTCGTCGAAGGCCTCCCAGGCCGCGTCGAAGCCCGCCTGGTCGTGGGCGTCGAACCCCTCCCCCGCCGTCTGCTCGCCCCAGCGCGCGGGCGTGCGGTCGACGGTGAAGCCGAGCTCGCCCGCGAGCACCGTGAAGGGGTTGCGGTCGGCGGAATGCAGCCAGCCGCAGCCGAGATCGAGGGGAAGCGTCTCGCGCGTCACGGTCCAGGCGCGCCCGCCCACGCGCGGCGCCGCCTCCAGCACCCGCACGTCGAGGGGCGCTCCGGCGAGCGCGGCGGCGGCCGCGAGGCCCGCGGCCCCGGCACCCACGATGGCGACGTCGATCTCCTGCACCACGCTCCTCCTCGCAACCGGAGACATTTCTCCTACCAGAGCCCGCCTCGGGCGCAAGCGCCGACGGCGCGAACGCGGGATCGGCGCCCCGCCCGGCGAAACCGACGACCCGGCCGCCGCGTTCGCTCGCGGGAGCCGCCGTTCACGAGCGTCGACGCGCCTCTGCGTCCGCGCACCGGCGGCTTCCTTGCCAGGGGGATCGATCTCCCGGAATATTCGTCACGCAACGCTGCGCCGCCGCGGCGGGGTACGCAAGGAGAGCTTGTGTTTTGCGCACCATGATCCGCTATGGCGGGCTCGCAATCCTGATCGCGGCGCTCGTCGTCCTCGCACTCCTGCCCTTCGCCTCCTCGTTCGTCGACGATTGGGCGCAGCGGGACGTGGAGCTGCGCTCGCAGCTCGTCTTCGCCGCCGCGCGCGAGCAGATCGAGGAGATGCGCGCGCAGGGCGACGCGGCCGCGCTCGACGCCCTGTTCGGGCGCATCGCCGCGGACGGGCGCATCGCCGCGATCGGCCTGTGCGAGGGCGGCGCGCTGACGCTGGCCACCGGCGGCATGCCCGAGCGCTTCTCCTGCGAGGCCGCGCCCGCGGACGAGGCGGCGGGTCCGAGCCCCATCGCGCTCGACGGCCAGGCCGCCCTCGTCACCGCCCACGCCCTCGAGGCTAACGGCGTGGGCGCCGCGCGCCTCGTGATCCTGCACGACCTCGCCTATATCGAGGAGCGCGCGGGCCAGGCGCGCATGGCGCTCGTCCTCGCCCTCGTCGCGGTGGGCTTCGGCGGCGCGGCGATCGCTTCCGTCCTCTCGATCTTCATCCTGGCGCGCTGGCGCCATTCCGTGCGCCAGGCGATCGAGGACGTGCGCGAGGGCCGCACCGAGGAGCAGGGCCCCTCGGACACGCAGATCGCCGAGGAGATCAAGGGCGCGCTCGGCGAGCTCGAGCTCGCCCGCCGGCAGATCGACACGGTCCACACCGTCTGGAACCCGGAGACGCTGCAGGTCGCGCTCGCCAACGAGCTGCCGGGCTCCGAGGTGATCGTCGTCTCCAACCGCGAGCCCTATATCCACAACCGCAAGGACGACGGCACGATCCAGGTCCAGCGCCCGGCGTCCGGCCTCGTCTCGGCGCTCGAGCCCGTCACCCGCGCCTGCGGCGGCACCTGGATCGCCCACGGCTCGGGCTCGGCCGATCGCGACTCCGTGGACGCCGACGACCGCGTCGGCGTCCCGCCCGCGAAGCCCACCTACACGCTGCGCCGGCTCTGGCTCACCGACGAGGAGCAGGACGGCTATTATTACGGCTTCGCCAACGAGGGCCTCTGGCCGCTCTGCCACATCGCCTTCGTGCGCCCGATCTTCCGCGAGAGCGACTGGCGCTTCTACCGCTCCGTCAACGAAAAGTTCGCCGAGGCGGTGGTCGCCGAGGCCAAGCGCCCCGACCCCATAGTCCTCATCCAGGACTACCACCTCGCGCTCGCGCCGCGGATGATCCGCGACCGGCTGCCCAACGCCACCATCATCACCTTCTGGCACATCCCCTGGCCGAACTCGGAGACGTTCGGGATCTGCCCGTGGAAGGAGGAGATCATCGACGGGCTGCTCGGCTCCTCGATCCTGGGCTTCCACACCCAGTTCCACTGCAACAACTTCATCGAGACCGTCGATCGCTTCATGGAGAGCCGCATCGACCGCGAGAGCGATTCGATCTCGCTCGCCGGCCACGAGACCTTCGTGCGGCCCTACCCGATCTCGATCGACTGGCCGCCGGCCGCGCTGGAGGGCCAGGCACCGGTGCCCGAGACCCGCACCACCGTGCGCGAGCGCCTCGGCCTCTCCCCCGACATCAAGCTCGGGGTCGGCATCGAGCGCTTCGACTACACGAAGGGCATCCTCGACCGCATGCGCGGCGTCGACGCCTTCCTGACGGAATATCCCGACTGGAAGGGCCGCTTCTGCTTCGCCCAGGTGGCGGCGCCCACCCGCGCCAAGCTCGCGAGCTACCGCAACCTCCAGGCCGAGGCCGAGGCGCTCGCCGACGAGATCAACGCGCGCCACGGCGCCGACGGCTGGGAGCCGATCAAGCTCCTCGCCCGCCATCACGAGCCCGACGAGGTCTTCGAGCTCTTCCGCGCGGCGGACCTGTGCATCGTCTCCTCCCTGCACGACGGCATGAACCTCGTCGCCAAGGAATTCGTGGCCTCGCGCGACGACGAGCAGGGCGTGCTCGTCCTCTCCGCCTTCGCCGGCGCCTCGCGGGAGCTCTCCGAGGCGCTCATCGTCAACCCCTACGACGCCTACGCCATGGGCCAGGTGATCCACCGGGCGCTCGCCATGGATTCCGGCGAGCAGCGCGAGCGCATGAAGGTGATGCGCGAGCAGGTGGAGGCGAAGAACGTCTACCGCTGGGCGGGGCAGATGCTGCTGGACGCCGCCCGCCTGCGCAAGAAGGAGCGCATCATGCGCCTCATCGACGCCAAGGAACGGCGCACCGACCGCAAGGGCGAGCGCCCCACCGACCGCAGGAGGAAGCCCGCCGCATGACCGCTCCCCCGAACCACGCCCTCTTCCTCGATTTCGACGGCACCCTCGTCGAGATCGTCGACCGTCCCGACGCCGTCGCCGTCGGAGCCGGCGTCCCGCAGACGCTGGAGCGGCTCTCGCAGGCGCTGGGCGGCGCGCTCGCCATCGTCTCGGGCCGGCCGATCGCCTTCCTCGACGGGAAGCTCGCCCCCTTCCACGGCGACGCCGCCGGGCTCCACGGCGTCGAGCGCCGGCTCGCGGGCGTGCTGCATCCCTGCCGCCCGGAGGAGCACCCGGCGCTGCGTCGCGGCATCGCGGAGCTGCACGAGGCACTCGACCCGATCGAGAACGTGATCATCGAGGACAAGGGCTGCTCTGTCGCCGTGCACTGGCGCATGGCGCCCGCCGAGGAGGCCCGCGCCAAGGGGCTCCTGGAGGACCTCGCCGCGCGGCTGGGCGCCGAGTACCGCATCCAGCACGGCAAGATGGTCGCCGAGATCCTGCCCGCCCTCTCCGGCAAGGGCCGGATCATCGCGCATTTCATGGAGAGCGCCCCCTATGCCGGCCGCCGCCCGGTCTTCATCGGCGACGACCTCACCGACGAGAACGGCTTCGAGACCGTGAACCGGCTGGGCGGCGTCGCCGTGCGCATCGGCGACGGCGACACCTGCGCGAGCCACCGCCTCCCCGACGTCCCCGCCCTCTACGCGACGCTGGAGCGCTGGGCGAATGCGGGCGGCGTGGATCTCGAGGGCCTGCCGGAGGCGTGATGTCTCGCGCGCGGGTCGACCGAGATCTCGGCGACCGCGCAGAAGAGGCTCGCCGGAGCGAAGATCACGGCAAAGCAAATGGCGGAAGTACGGGAACCGGTAGCGCATGCCGCGGCGAGAAGCTCTGGGCATCGCGCGGCTCGAGTCACGCGATCTCGGCAAGCTCATGTCGGGTAAAGCTGGCGGACAGGGCGTCCGTCGTACTATAACCTCTGGGCGTTCATATGCGTCCGCCATGTGCGCTCGAATGCCTTGCGCTGTATGGCTTTCCTGTTATCTTCGTCCGTGGCTGTTCACCACAATCCGCGCCTTCGGGTGGGGAAGCCGGTGGGGAAGGGTGGGGAACGAGGTGGGGAAGCGCCATGCCGGTTCAAGCCAACAAGCTCAGCGCTCGCGCGGTGGCGACGCTCGCCAAGCCCGGTCGTCATTCGGACGGCGGCGGACTCTACCTCAACGTCACGCCGACCGGCGCGCGGTCGTGGGTCTTCATGTGGAAGGTGGCGGGCAAGCGGCGCGAGATGGGGCTCGGGCCGTTGCGTGACGTGCCGCTCGCCAAGGCACGGGAGCTTGCCGCCGACGCGCGCAGGATGGTTCGCGACGGAGCCGACCCGCTCGCCGCCCGCGAGCCGCCGAAGGTGATGACGTTCGGCGAAGCCGCCGACGCGCTCATCACCAGCATGTCGGCGTCGTGGCGGAACGCCAAACACCGGGCGCAATGGGAAATGACGCTGCGTGACTACTGCGCGCCAATGCGCACCAAGCCGGTCGACGAGGTCGGCACCGACGACGTGCTCGCGGTGCTCCAGCCCATCTGGCAATCGAAGGCCGAGACCGCGTCTCGCCTCCGCGGTCGCATCGAGCGGGTGCTCGATTACGCCAAGGCGCGTGGGCTGCGCACGGGCGAGAATCCGGCGCGCTGGCGCGGGCATCTCGACGCAATTCTGCCCCGTCCGAAGAAGCTGACCCGCGGCCATCATCGGGCAATGCCGTTCGACGACGTTCCTGCCTTCATGTCGCGTCTGCGCGACCGCGTGGGCGTCTCGGCGCGGGCGCTGGAGTTCCTCGTGCTCACTGCGGCGCGGTCGGGCGAAGTGCTCGGGATGCGCTGGAGCGAGGTCGACTTCGACGCCGCGGTGTGGAGCGTGCCCGCCGAGCGCATGAAGGGCGGGCGGGCGCACCGCGTACCGCTCACCGACCGTGCCGTCGACATCCTCGTCGAACTGAACAAGGCTGCCGTCGGCGAGTACGTGTTCCCGGGCATGAAGCTGAATCGCCCGCTGTCGGTCATGGCGCTGGAAATGGTTCTCCGGCGCATGAAGGTCGACTTCACCGTGCACGGCTTCCGGTCGGCCTTCCGCGACTGGGCGGGCGAGCGAACGCCTTTCCCGCGCGAGATAGCCGAAGCGGCACTCGCCCATCTCGTCGGCGACGAGGTCGAGCGGGCTTATCGGCGGGGCGATGCTCTGGAGAAGCGGCGCGCGCTGATGACTGCATGGTCCGACTTCGTCGAACGGCGCTCGGCTTCCGTTGTCGAGTTGCTGAGGCGGGCATGAGTGCGCATTCCCGCCACGGCGGTGCGCGTTCGAACGCCGGTCGCAAGCCGGTGCTCGAGCCGCTACAGCGCGTGCTCGTCGGCGCGTGGTGTCAGCAGATACAGGACGCGGCGTCGGCTGCCGCTGCTGATTCGCGGATGCGGAATGAGGTCCTTCAACGCTGGAAGTCCGCTGAACCAAGCCTTTCTGATATCGACATTTGGGCATATTTCATAGAACACTGGGCAAATATTCAGAGACTTGCAAAGGAAGGCAAGCTCCCGGAAGGTTTCACTCGTACACAAGAATTTGAAGACGACCAGCTAGAGCATGAAGTTGCGGAATTTCGAAACCGTCGAAAGCTTTTGGGCTCTGTGCAAAAGCGAGTCTTAAAGCGCCCGAAAGGCATCAGGAACTCCATAATTGCTGAGATTTCGCGGCGCGCGAGTGAGGAATTCGGTGTGCTCGTAACGCGTCGGCTCGTGGACGAGTGCTGGAAGGAGTACCGCAAGCACTTCCCAACTTGAATTCCGTCCGTAACGCCGAATCGGTCCCGCGCGGTTTCCTATGAGTCCGTGCGTGCCGGGATTGACCGCGTCGACGACGTGGCCGGTACCAAAAGGACCGAAACGGAAATGAACGATAAGTCAACATCTACTCGCAACGTTGCACCGCTCGGGCTCGGCGTCTCGGACGCTGCAAGAGCCGCTGGCGTCGGGCGCACCGCAGTTTACGAAGCGCTGAAGAGCGGTGCGCTCGTGGCCCGGAAACTCGGGCGGCGCACAATCATCCTCATCGACGACCTCAACGCGTGGCTCGCGTCGCTGCCGCGCATGTGACCTGAACGCCCGAAAAAGGGCGGCGGGCGCAGAAGCGACCCGCCGATAAGGATTAAGCCAATGAAGACTTACCACGACCGGCCTCGCAGCGCGAGGCGGAACGGAACCGGCTTGCCGCTCGGGCAGCCGACCTTGTTCGACTGGTCGCGTAACCGCGACCTCCTTTCCAACCCCGCTGTCCGGCGCGTCGCCCGGCGCGGCCTCTCCCCGGCGTTGGCGCTCGCCATCGCTGAACTTGCTGGCCTCGGGAGTCGCGAACGATGACCGAGAAGAAGACCTGCCTGCGGGCCATCCCCCGGGTCGTCGCCGAGATTGTCGGCGGCAAGCGGTTCCGCGTCGTCGGACGGGACGCCGAGACCCTGCTCCTGCTCGTCCGGCGAGGCGAGCGCGGCGTCACCGCATTCGACTTCCCGGGCGGGCCGGCGTTCCGGCTCGGCGCCTACGTGCACGACCTCCGCCGCGAAGGGCTCGGCATTCGGACCGAACGCGAACCACACGACGGCGGCACTCACGCGCGATACGTGCTCGAGACGCCGGTCACGGTCATCGGCGTCGACGTCGGCGTGTCGTCGGCCGCCGCGTAGCGGATAGCCGCTCATCGACAATCGGGGCGCGGAGAGCGGCGGCGGCGACGGCGCTGCCGCGCCCCTCCTGCGGTCGACCGCGTCTCGCCCGCCACGGGGCTTGCAGGCGCGATGGAGAACATCATGCCGAAGCACAACGCGAAGGGTCGCTCGAAGAACCAACAGCGCTTTGTCGCGCTCCCGCTCTACATGCTGCGGTCCGCGGCCTGGCGCAGCCTCTCCCCGGTGGCGCGATGCGCCTTCATCGAGGTGGCGTCGCTGTACAACGGCGGAAACAATGGACGCCTCGCGCTGTCCGCGCGGGACGCCGCCGAGCGCATCGGCTGCTCGAAGGACACCGCGGCCCGCGCGCTCGCGGCGTTGACCGAGCGCGGCTTCATCGAGCAAACGCGCCCGGGTTCGTTCCACCGGAAGACGCCGCACGCCGCCGAGTACCGGCTGACGCTCTACTCGTGCGACCAATCGGGCGCGCTTCCGTCCCGTGCTTTCGCCCGCTGGCAGCCCAATGAAAAGCAAAAGCCGGTCTTACCGCAGGGACAGCCGGTCTTATCTCAGGGACAGTAGCGAGGTCCGCGCAACAATATTGCGCGTTTTGTCCCTCTCATCGGACTGCTGCCCGGTTTCACGATGGTTCCACGGTCTTACTAAGGGGACACATATAATTTACCATAGGAGGTGCGCAGCTCGGCGGCGAGCGGATGCTCGACGAGTTGGTCGCGCCCGTGCCCGACAGACGCGCCGGAGGTCGACGAGATGGCGAAGACGAAGCAGCCCGCGGCGCCCGAACCGCGGCGCCTGCCGGTCCAGAACGGGACGCCGACCATGAAGCACATCGGCGGCGGCTCCAACGACGCGTGGAACGGGCGCCTGCTCGCAACGGCTCTCGGATACGCGCTGCCGGGTGGCGCGGACCGCACGGCGGACGCGGACGAGAAAATAATCGGTGCCGTCACGGCGCTCATGGACATGAAGCCGACCGACCCCACGGAAGGGATGCTCGTCGCGCAGATGCTCGCCGCCAACAGCGCGGCGCTCGAGTTGTACCGCCGGGCGTGGATACCGGAGCAGACGTTCGAAGCGAGGACGCGTTTCCTCGCGCTCGCGGACAAGGCCGCGCGGACGGTCGGCACGCTCGCCGAGAGTTTGACGAAGTATCGGACGCGGGGCCGGCAGACGGTGGTCGTCCAGCACGTCAACGTCGGCGACGGCGGGCAGGCGGTCGTCGCTGGAGAGATGAGCACACGGGGAGGGCTGCATGGCGGGAAGTGAGGTCAACCCCATGCGCAGCGCCCATGCTGCTCCCCGATGCCGCGGCAGGGCGAAACGGACCGGCGAGCCGTGCCGCGCGCCCGCCGTCCGGGGCTGGTGCGTTTGCCGCATGCACGGAGCCGGTGGCGGGGCTGCGATGGGCCCTAGAAACGGCCGGTTCAAGACGGGGCTCTACACATGCGAGGCCATCGAGATGCGTCGCCTCGTCTACGCCCTTGCCCGTGAGGCCCGAAAGGTCGAGGAGGTGGTCGGGTGAGCAGTGCCGCTCAACGGCTAATGGCCTTGAGTAGATGATCACTTTAACATTCAATAATCTACCCAAGATGCAACAAAAACAATTCTCATACAAACCACACTCCATTATCAAAGTTACTGATTGTTGCATTCTTATTTTCAGCGCTTTCAGAAAAACCAATTAAAACATCAGCGCGGCTAACTCCGGAATTCAGTTGCAACTCCCAATATTCCTTCCCAATTGCGTCAGGCAACCTATCGAGTACGTTTTGATAAAGGGCATCGACAAATCCCGCATCTGTTTGAGCTGTAGAAAAACGGTTCATGAATTCTGGAGAGTTGATAAATCCCCAAGCCACTTCGGCAAGTGAAGTCCCGGCGTCCAGAGCACGGGTCCACGCTCCCAAGCCTGCTGGGTCAGGAACACGATTCAACGCAGCCTCATAAAGACGATATGCCCTACCCGCCGTTCCTTCGAAATCAAATGCTAGAATGCCGTCAGCAAACCCGATTCGTTCGACTTGATTTAGTCTATCAGATCCGTCTGGGCCGCTAACAATAATGTCACCGCCCAGTCTCGAAACGCTATAATGTCCACCAAATCCTGAGAACAGCGCAATATCGATTCCTGATCCGCCGCTGATATAATCATTACCGCCGTACCCTCTGATTACATCATTGAATTCACTGCCATAAAAACTATCAACTCCACCAAGAAGGAACGAGATGTCGGACAGGCGCGCTAGCGTCTGTTCGATCTGGGCAAATGATCCCGAAATCTGAAGACCGGACAACTTTCCTAGAGGGCTTTGATCAGCTTCATAAAAGGTAAAAGCATTTACACTTGCAAAACTACTACCAAAAAAACCCTCGACTAAGATATAAATACCCGTGTTCGGGTCGCGCCCCAAAACAGCACTTGTCGACTCCGATATGAGTACTGGGTCTGCAACAACCGGAAACGATGATACGCCGTCCTGCATTTGCAAAGGACGGCTGTAAGCATTGATAATCGGCATGTCAGACCTCGACCTTTCATCTGAGTCGTGGATACCGACGCCCGCGCATCGGCTACTGCCGCTGACGCTGCTCTCGACCCAGCAAGAAAACGGAAACGTTCGAGTTCCACAACCCCAGCCGCGCCCCGAGCCTCTCAGCGCTCGACAAGCCTGTCAAGATGAGTAATGCCCCACAGAGGCAACTTGCTCGCTACGTTTTTCCGCCTGCTGGAGCCGCGCGCGATCCGCTCGGCAATGGCGCGGGCCTTCTTGCGCGGCCGCCTCCCAATCGCCAACCGGCGAGCACCTTCCGCGAAGTAGAGGCAAAAGATAGGACTGCGGCATCGATTAACACGAACGCCTCGTCGAGCGCGCGGACGGTGCAGGGCGGCGTCGGGATGGCGTTGGGCATGGTGGCCTCCAGACAGGGCACTCCAACATCGACTGAGGAAGGTTCGCCAAGCAGAAACCGCGGCAATCGAGCGCGCCGGGTGGGGAACGCGGTGGGGAAGACGCCTGCGCTCAGCGGAAAACATTTCATGGACCAACGGCTTGAGCCGAAATGGTGGCGGACAGGGCGGGATTCGTCTGCCCTCTAGCGCAGTCGCACAATCCTTCAAAAACAAGGATTGAGCAACGACCGCTCACGGCGATGTTAGCCGTAATGTTACACGTTTTGACACTCCTGCAGCGGGTGTGGCCGTCGTTTCTCTGGGCGATAATTCTCTGAGCGCGGCCTTCGTCCTTGACCGTCCGGGAGGCAAGGCGGCCTTAGCCGGTCGCGTTACCGCTCGTATCGGCGCGCGCCAAGCGGGCACCGCGGAGCGGGGCTGAGGGAGCGAGCACCGGCATGGTCCGGAGTCGGCCCACTGCGGTCATGCCACCCTGAGCATTGCGTCCGACGACTTCCGGCGATCGCCCGCTGTGGATGGCGAGGATGATCTTCTCGCCAACGCCCACCCGGCGAGAGGTCCTCGCCCGCGTAGGCAAGCCCGGGAACCAATCCCGGGCCGGCCTATAAACGGCTCTACCCACCGAGCCCGTCGACGAGCATGTCACTTGGCTTCAAGGCGGCCCCCCCCTTGAACGTGACGGGCGCCTAGGGAGCCGGTGCCGATGCACTGGAGGGTCTGCTTGCGAACGTGGTCGCAGTGACTATATAAAGCTGTGCTTGTGCGGTGAGATGCTCCGCAATCGTCCTGGCATCATAATGCTGTTCTCGAGTATTCCAAGGAGTAATCATGTCATTCGTCGGCGGAATCTTGACGTCTGGGACGCTTATGCTGTTTCTCGCCGGAGCGGCCATGTCGCCCGGTGTGGCCCAGAATGGCGCGCCCGAAGCGTCGCCGCCGGACGGGGAACTGATCGAGAGCCTCAGCGGCTCGGGTGACTTCTCGGAGCTTTTCTCCGCCCTCGGCTCGACGGAAGTTCTCGATGACCTGTCCGGCGGCCCGTTCACGCTGTTTGCACCGACGGATCAGGCCTTCGCACGAATGCCGGCGGAACGCAGAGCAATGCTGCTCCTCCCGGAGAACGAAGATCGGCTGGAAAGCATCCTTGAGTATCATTTGGTTCCAGGTCGGATCACCGCTGGCGACCTCGCGCAAGCGGTTCGCGACAGAAGGGGCCGCACGACCTTGCGTACTGCTTCCGGCGACCCGTTGACGGTCCGCATTGTCGGAGACGCGCTTGAACTCACGGACCAAGAAGGGGGGCGAGCACGAATTTCAAGGCAGGACATTTCCCACTCCGACGGCTTAGTCCACGTCATCGACGCGGTTCTAATCCCGCGGAACGTCAATCTCGGCTTCACCCCCTACCGGTGATCTCTCCTGGAGGATCGCGGCTGATGCGCCTTGCCGGCCGGCAGCGCGACGGTCGTCGGCCTCAATCGGTGAGCACCGCGTCGCAGAAGTAGACCCAACCGCTCGACTCGTCCGCGTCCGGTCCGATGCCGACCTCGCCGCAGTGTTCGATCACGAGCGCCTTCTGCCCGGCGTCCATTTTCGCGAAGGCGGCTTCCAGTTCCTCGCGCGGGCGCAGTTCCTCGCGCGTGGCGTCCGTGAAAAAACCGGCCGTGAGGTTCTCGAGCTCGCCGTCGATCGCGATCGTCCCGGTGTCGTCCGCATCCTGGGCGACGACCGGAAAAGCGAGGATCGCCGCGAGAGCGGCTGCAGCGGTCATCTTGGCTGATCGGTTCATTGGAAGTCCTCTTCATGTGGCGATGCTACGCAAGCACGCTGCGTCCTACGGAGTTCCGAGCCCGGCGCGCCTCCAGCGCCTCGCCGTGGCGCGGGGAGGACAGGAGCTACCGCTACCGCGTCGCCTCGAGGACGGTGAAACCGGGCGTGTCCTCGTTCCATTCGGCCATCGCCTCCAGCTGATCCCCGGTGATCCCGACGAGAGCGAGCGAGACGTCGCCACGGGCGGCGACGCTCGTCATCGGCACGGCGACCCGGTTCTCGCCGAACCCCAGGAAGCCGCCGACCTCGACCACGATGTAGTGCATCCCGTCCTCGTCGACGACCACGACTCGAACGTCCCCGACCACCTCGCCGAGGCTGGCGTGCACCTCGATGTCCTGGAGGTCCTCCACGTTCGCGAAGACCTCGGCGACTTCCTCCGTGACGATGGGAGGCGCGAGCAGGAGCTGGGAGACGGGCGCCGCACCGAGCGGCGCGAAAACACCGAAGCCGGCGGCGAGCGGGGCGAGATAGGACTTCCAGCTCATGAGGCAGCTCCCTGTCGCGCATCCGACGACGACTCGACAATGGATCGGGCGGCAGCGCGTTCCACCGGCGCCGCTCAGCCCGCGAAGCCGAAATGCCAAACGGCCACGGGGACGGCTAGGAGCAGAACCAGCGAGGCAAGCACGAGCCCTCCATCCCGGACAAGCAGTCCGGCGACGAACACCGCGATCACGGCCGAGGCGAGGGAGCCCGAGGTCGGGATCACTTCCATGAGCGGCATGAACAACGTGAGCGCAAGGATGACGGCCGAACCGTTCCCGCGCCGCGTCGATCCGGCGGGAACGCTCCACCACGCCTCACGTTCGCGCAGCGACGCCCCTCGGGGCGCGAGACCCAGCCGACAGGGAGAAAACCCCCATGAAACACCTGCACGCACTCGCCGCCGGCGCCTTTGCCGCCGGCCTCGCCCTTCCCGCCGCGGCTCAGGAGGCGACCTATACCGGCACGATCGACCCGGTGAACGGCGCCGAAACCCGCCAGAATCCGATCGGCGACGTGCGGGTCACCCGCGACGGCGGCACCTACACGATCTCGCTCACGGTCGACGGCCTCTCGCCCGGGATGCACCTCGCCCACATCCACGGCTTTCCCGAGGGCGACCCGCAGGAGGCGACCTGCGCCGGCCCGGCCACCGATGCGAACGGCGACGACTTCGTCGACCTGATCGAGACCCGTGACGTCTCCGGCGTGACGATGATCCCGCTCACCGACGACCCTGCGAGCCTGTCGCTGCACAGCGAGACCTACCCCACGGCCTCGGAGGCGGGCGAGGTCCGCTTCGAAACCACCGTCGAGGCGTCCGCGCTGGAGGAGGCGCTCGACGCCGAGTTCTCGACGCCGCCGGCCCTTGAGCGCCGCGTCGTGTACATCCATGGCGTGCCGGAGGATCTGCCGCTCCCGGACAGCGTCCGCTCGCTGGAGGGCGTACCGGCGCGCGTGACCCTGCCCGTCGCCTGCGCCGAGCTCGAGGCTCAGTGATCGAGCCACGCAAAGTCCGCACGAAGGATGAAAGGCCCGCTGGTCGAGGCTTACGCATTCCGCGCCTGAGGACATACGGCCATCACGAGGGCTCCGACATTCTGTCGGAGTCCTTGCGGTCTCTGGGGTTCATGAAAATCGTTGAGGATGCGGACTACGGGGAAATTTACCCAAACGGCGGTTTCACCCGGGCCGTTCATTGACCCGTCAAGCAGACAGCGCTACCGCAAAAGACTTGCTCTTCGTTGCGGAGCACCGAGATGGTTGGACGGGTTCGAAACCTTTCTTTGGTGCAAATTTACCCTCCGCCTTCAGGCGACGTCAACGTGAACACATGCGGAAACCCCGACTGCGGGAACTACGGCGTTGCGCTCCGGATGGGTCGGCGGAGATCTCGCGGAAATACGAACGGCTCGAACAGCGCCGCCGCAGGCCTCGGTGATTACAAGCTCGGCAGTAGCGTTGACGGCGAGCAGCGCGTGTCCAGCGCATTCGAATACGCCTTGGATCCGCACCGGTGGATAGGCGCTCGGTCGATGCAGTGCCAACACGTCGCTGGATCCGGCACCGATCATGTCCCGAGGCGTGGTGTAGCTGACGCGGTGCCATGGACGATCCTGGGCGTGGCCGGATCGTTCGTCAGGGCTCCATCGCTGGCAGGCTGACGGCGGG
>NZ_BMMF01000004.1 GCF_014645695.1 Salinarimonas ramus
ATCACCATGTCCCTCCGACGAGCGCCTCGTATTCCGCCAGCGGGCGCAGCAGCGTCGCGGCTGCGATCTCCGGGGCGTCGACGGCCTCCTCGTCGCGGATGCGCCGCACGGCCCGCCCTCCCGCGCCGGCGACGCCCTCGAAGTGCGC
This sequence comes from Salinarimonas ramus, assembly GCF_014645695.1. Classification (GTDB taxonomy): domain Bacteria; phylum Pseudomonadota; class Alphaproteobacteria; order Rhizobiales; family Beijerinckiaceae; genus Salinarimonas; species Salinarimonas ramus. The sequence goes on from NZ_BMMF01000004.1 coordinate 149, forward strand.
GGGGTCGACGATCCGCCCCTTGCGGCGCGCGCTCGGCGGATGGCTCGCGACCTCGCTTCCGCCGTAGGCGATCCGCACGCTCGCGCCCGTCACCGTCACCCGGACGCTCTCGCCGATCAGCCGCCATGGGACGGAATAGGCCGAGCCGTCGACCTCGATCGTGCAATCGGCGCCGACCCGCCGGACGAGATCCCGCGTGGCGAGGAACGAGCCGTGGCCCGGCAACGGCTCGAGGCGCGCGGCCTCGTCGCGGGCGAACCGCACGATCGGCGCCTCGCCGGTCGTGCCGTGCTCGCGCACGTCCGCGATCTCGCGCGTCCACTCATCGAGATGCGCTTCAAAGGCGGCAAAGCTCTCGAAGCTGCGCCCGGCGATCGCGTTGTTCTTGACGTAGCCGACCCCGCGCTCGTCCTTGCCCTTGGTGCGGGCGCGATACGGCGCGCAGGCGACCACCCGGAAGCCCCAGTGCCGGGCAAAGGCATGCAGCCGCGGGTTCAGGACGACCTCCCGGCTCGCCGGGTCGTGGTGGAGGACGAGGGCGCGGGCGTTGTCCAGGAGGACCTCCTCGGTCACGCCGCCGAAGGTTCGGAAGGCGCTCTCCATCCCCTGGAACCAGCTCTCCTGGCGCTCGCCGTCGAAGGCGCGGACGTGGAGGCGCCGCGAGTAGCCGAGCGTGGCCACGAAGAACGACACCCGCCGCTGCTCGCCGCCGATCTCGACGCGCCGCTCGCCGAAGTCGATCTGCAGCTGCTGGCCCGGGCGCGTCTCGAACCGGATCGTCGCCCGCGCCTCGGCGCGGAGCTCACGACGCAAGTGGGCGACGGCCCGCTCGACGGTGCGCAGGCTCACCACGACCTTCTTCTCCGACGCCAGCTCCTGGCGCACGACATCGGCGTTCCCGGCGTGACGCCGGAAGCGCTCGGCGATCCAGTCCTCGAGCCCGTCCAGCTTCTTCGAGCGCGACGGCGATGTCGGCGGCCGCCATCCACCGGCTCTCAACCAGCGCCGAACCGTGTTCCGCGAGCACCCCAGCTCCGCCGCGATCCGCTTCGAGCCGCAGGGCCGCGGCGTGCGTCGAACCGCGACGCGATCGGCTCCGCGGGCAGGCAGCATCGATCTCCCACCCGGGCCGCGGAGCTTCCTCGCTCCGCGGCCCGCTCAGGCGTTTCCCCGAAAGCCCTCGGGATAGGCGACCGCAAGGCCTGCGTCCGTGACTGAGAGGTCGAGTGCGCGCACCCGCGCGCGCACAAGGCGCTCGCGCGCGCGTACGAAATCCGGCAGGGCGCGCACGTCCCACAGGTTCGAATCCGCGGGGATGAGGTGACGCTCGAGGAAGGCCTCGTCGCGGGTCTGGATCCAGGTCGAAAACGGCAGATCGCTCTTCTCGAGGTTCTCGCGAGCGGGGAGGATCTGCAGATTGCCCACGCGGTCGACGGCCTCGAGAATGCGCACGATCTCGGTTTCTGAGAGGTTTTTCGCCATCAGCGCCTTACGATTGGCGAGCGCGCGCGGGATGATGTGATCGACATGGTGAGGCGTGACGCCCCAGGCATGCGCGTCGTAGAGCAGCGACAGGGCCAAGAAGCAGGTTCGTCGGCCATAGGTCGCGTCCAGGAGCGCGTCGATCGCCGCCTCGTCGAAACCGGCCACGCGTCCCCGTGAGGCGAGGCCGCGCACGAGGGGGCGCACCGGGAAATCCGCGTCTGGCCCGCGCTCGGCTTGGAGGATCGCGCGGGCACGACCGATCGTCGAATCGGAATTGCCTCCGAAAACCCCGTTGAGAAGAGACCCGACGAGCCAACGATGGATCTTTCCGGCGTTGCGCGTCTCGAACGGCGTGGACCCGTCGAGCCCGCCGGCATCGGCCTTGTGAAGCCAATAGGCGATGGGCAGGAGAGCGTTGACCGATGTGAGCGTGTGCGCGTCGATGCCGAAGCAGTTGACGAGGCGCAACGTCGCCTCGAGGCTCACCTTGATGCGCGTCCAATCCTTTTCGATCCGCGCAAGGTTGGCGGCGTTGAAATTACCGGCGCGGTAGCGCTGGTCGAGGTCGCACAGAACCAGGCAAGACTTCAGCACGAAATCCTTGTCGATGTCGTTCTTTGCGGAAAGACCGCGATTGAGGTGCTCGACGAGCTCGAAGATCTCCTGGCGTGCGCTCGCGCCGCCCCATTTCGCCGTAATCATTGACATCAAGAGGTCGGACTTGGCGAGCTTGAGACCGCCGTCATTGGCACGAATGAAGATCTCGACGACGCGATCGTAGGACTGATGTTTTTCGGTGTAATAGGCGACGACCTCGTCCTTCCAGATCGCGCGGTAGAGCCGATCGAAAGTTCGTCCAACGAGACGCTCGTCGGCGCGTGTCGCGGTCTGCGGCAGGCGATCGAGGATCTCCTCGCGCAGCCGATCGTAGGCGTCGTCGCCCACGCAATCGAGAATGCGCCCGACCTTCATCCAGAGCCGACCGCCACCGCTCGGCGGTTCGACCTCTGCGAAGCGAAGACCGTAGGTGACGCCCCGCTCGCCGCCGTCCTCCTCCTCGTCCTCCGCGTCGGGATCCTGGAGAAGGTCGATGTAGAGACGCTGACGGCTCCAGGAGTCGGGATCGTGGCGGCGCTTGTATTTCGGCCGAACGGACAACGTGCCCCTCAAGCCGAGGAGGAGCGACGTCAACCGCTGCTGCCCATCGAGGACGAGCACGACCTCGCGCCCGTCAGGCTCGACAGGTGTGTTTTCGGTCTCGCCGACGCGGTAGTGCTCGACGAAGCGGTAGATCTCCCAGTCGCTGCGCCGCTGCGGATCGATGTCCCAGAACAGGAAGGAGGAAATCGGGAAGCCCTTGAGAAGCGAATCGAAAAGCGCCACGATCTGGTCCGGCTGCCACACGTAGGGGCGCTGGATCGCCGGAAGGAAATACGTTCGATTGACTTGATCGACGACGCGCGCGACGGTGGAGGACTGGTACGACATACGGGCTCCGCAAAAAACGCCAAGGCGCGCCGCATGAGCGCAACGCCCCTATTCACATCCCGTTTGCGGCAAATCGGCAGGTCGTCAAGCACCATCGCTCGTTCGTGGGCACCACCTCGACACGCTCGCCCAAGGGTGGTTGCCAATTCCTGCGGCGATGGATCGCGGCTGCTTCTCGGCAAAGGTCTGCGAGGCTGCGCTTCGTCAGCCGCCCTGGGCGGTGCCTCGGTTCGCTGGCGGCGTTTCCGATGGGGTCGTAGCGCGACGATACGCGTGGGCGCGATCTTGAAGAGCGTCTCGAGCATCCGCGCAGTGTTGCGCCGCCGTTCCGCGGTCGCGCCTCGCCGACGTCCACGCTTGTCCGATTGAGAAAAGCTACCTCATGTCGCCCCATCGCGGGCGGACAGACCGACTCAACCACTTCGGTCACCTGTCGGGTCCGTTCCTCGAAAGCGAGGCGAAGCGGCTCGAAGATCGCCCGTCACGGGCGGAAATAAAAGCCCGATTGACTTTTTCCCTCAGGATCAGTCGATCGGGCTTTACTCGTTTTCGGTCGATCGCGTCTGCGCCTCGGCGATGCGCAGCAAACGGGCAAGCGCCGGGCGAAACGCAGTCCGCCGCCGCACGTCGAGAGATCGAGGCTCAGATCGCCGACTTTTGCGATATCCACGAAACAGCACAGGCAGCGTCGCTCCACCGAGATGCAAAGCCGTCAGTGCGCGTCGATGTCATGCCGCAAGCCGTTCGGGCGCCACGAGCCGCTCGGCGAAGCGCAGCCCGAGCTCGCCGCCGGCGCTGCGGACAATCGAGGCACGGACCGCGCCTGTCTCCAATTCGAGGCTCACCGTCTCACCTTCGCGAATGCCGTCGAACGCGGCGATACGGGCGCCAGTCTCGCTGACGTCGAGCATCGTCGTCGTGACCCGACGGCCATTGGCGAGCACGACCACCGCGGTGCGGGTCTTGACCCGCATCGAGTCGCGACGATCGCGGACGTCGGCGGACACGCCCTCGAGGAAGCTCTCGACCGCCGAGGAAAGTTCCTCGGCGACCTTGGTCAGCGTGGTCGACACGCCGAGGACGCTGCGGGCCTGACCCGACGTCTCGTCGATCGCCGCGGTGACGGTCTCGACGTTCTGCGTCGCGTCGGTCGAGCCGCGCGAGGCGATGGAGATCGAGTGCGAGATCTCCTTCGTCGCCGAATCCTGCTCCTCGACCGCGCTTGCGATGGCCTGCATGAAGCTGTCGATCTCGTGGACGGCGCCGCCGATCTCCCGGATCGCTTCGACGCTCTCGCGGGTCGAGCCCTGCACGGCAGTGATCTGCTCGGCGATCTGGTCGGTCGCCTTGGCCGTCTGGTCGGCGAGCTGCTTCACCTCCGCGGCGACGACCGCGAAGCCCTTGCCGGCCTCGCCCGCGCGCGCGGCCTCGATGGTCGCGTTGAGCGCAAGCAGGTTCGTCTGCTCAGCGATGGTGCGGATCATGTCGACGACGGCGCCGATCCGCTCCGCCGCCTCGGACAGGCTCTCGACCTTGCCATTCGTGCGCTGGGCCGTGTCGTTCGCCTTACGCACGATGGTCGAGGCGCGAGAGGCCTGCTCGGCGATCTCCCGGATAGAGGCGGAGAGCTCCTCGGCGGCGCTCGCCACCGACTGCACCTCGGCCGCCGCCGTGTTCGACGCGTCGCGGGCGGCACCGGCCTGCCCGGCCGCGGCACCCGCCACCTGGGTGAGAGAGCCCGCGGTCTCGCGCATGGTGCGGGTGCCGTCGTTCACGCTCGCCAGCGAGCGGGCGATAATCTCCCGGAAGCGGGCGATCAGCCCTTCGAGCTGCGACTGGCGCTGGCGTTCGCGGTCGCGCTCGGCATCGGCCTCGCGCTCGAGGCGCGCGCGCTCCGCGGCATTGTCGCGGAAGACGACCACGGTGCGTGCCATATCCCCGATTTCGTCGCGGCGTTGCGCGTGCGGGATCTCGAGGCGATGGTCACCCGCGGCCAGAGCCTGCATCGCGGCGACGAGGCCGCCGATCGGGCGCGTGATCGAGCGGCCGACGAGCCATGCCGCGGCCACGGCCAGGCCCGCTGCGACGAGCAGCGAAAGAAGTGCGAGCGTCTGGAAGCCGGCCGCAGATGCGCTCACCTCGGCGCCGATGCGCTGGTTGGCGGCCTCCTGAAAATCGATGAACCGGTTGATCGCGGCGAGCCAGTCGCTGAAGAGCTCCTTCACCTCGCCAGCGAGGACCGCATAAGCCTCGTCCACCGCGCCCGCGTTCTGCAGGCGGATGATGTCGGCGACGAGCGGGTTCGTCCGCGCCTGGATCGTGGCGATATCGGCCAGGATCGCACGCTCCTCCGCGGAGGCGTCGACCTCCTCGACCAGCGCCTGCATGGCGCGCTCGTTCTCGGCATAGGTCGCGGCGAGATCGGCGATCAGGCGCTCGGCGGCGCGCCGATCCGAAGCATTCTCGACGAGCACGACGTCGCGGATCGCGATCGCCCGATCGTGCACGCTGCCGCGGAAGTTGATCGCGTAGCGCTGGAGCCTGCTGTTGACCTCGTTGATTTGAGCGAGGTTCCGGTCGAGCAGGTTGACCTCACCGACCGATACGAACGTCAACCCGCCCATCAGGACGAGCATGAAGGCGAAGCCGAGCGCGAGGCGCGCGGCGATGCCGGCCTTGATCTGCGACATGGTTCAAAGTTCCCTGGAGAGATCGACGCGTGCAAGACGCACAAATGTTAGGCTCAGACACCCTAAAGGCTCCGTAAACTACCGGACCCTCAGATCATGAAAGCTTCCTGCGGTGGGGTGGAAACAACGGTCGGCTCGATGCGCGTGTGCGGCTTTCGCAAGAACGGGATCGCGCTCATTAAAGGCCGGCCGAAGCGGACCACACCTTCGAGACGCGCGCGCAGCGCCGCCGGCGGGAACGGCTTCAGCAGCGCACAATGATAGCCCGCGTCGAGCATCGGCCGCAGCCGGTCGGGGTCAGGCGTCATCGTCATGAGAAGGAGACGACAGGCGGCGTTGCCGTGCCGTGCCGTTCCCTCCCTGGCGAGCGTCACCGGATCGAGCGGGCCCGTCGCCGTGTCGACGAGAGCGGCGGCGAAGCGCCGTTCTTCCAGCGCACGCACGGCCTCGTATCCGTCGTGGACGACGACCCGGTCGTGAACCCCGATTCGGTCGAGAAGCACCTCGAGCAGCGCCGTGACCTTTCGGTTCTCGTCGACGACGAGAACGGGCGTTTCCTCGTTCGTCATCGCACCGCCTCCCAATCCTCGACGTCCAAAACGAACGCGTCGAAGTCCGTCGCTGCACCATGCGCCCAGATGTGACCCGACACCCGCTCGGCTTCGCGGGCCAAGGCCGCTCGATCATCGGGCCCGAAGGCTCGCGGGCGCGTGTCGATCAAGCAGAGCGAGCCGAGGCGGATCCGCTCGCCCATGAACAACGGCGCGCCAGCGTAGAAGCGGATGAAGGGATCACCGAGGACGAGCGGGTTGTGCGCAAAGCGCTGATCGGCGGCCGCGTCGGAGACGACGAAGACGTCGTCGGCGAGGATCGTATAATTGCAAAAGGCGACGTCCCGGCAAGTCTGCTCGGCTTCGAGCCCGACGCGCGACAAGAACCACTGACGGTCGGCGTCGACGAGCGAGACGAGCGCGATCGGCACAGCGAAGCGGCGCGCGACGTCCCGACAAATGACGTCGATGTCCGGATCGGACGGCGCGTCGAAGATTTCCAATCCTCGCAGCCGCTCCAGGCGCTCTTTCTCGTTTTCGGCGACCGAATAGCGCATCGTCCTTCCTCCTCGTTCCCGAGCGAGGAGCGAAATGGCTCTTGATCCTTACGGGATCTTTGCGCCATTGCTCGAAAGCGAGGACAATTGACACAAAAGTCGACGCACGTGCCCGGCGGCCCGGTCCAATGCTTTCTGATCGGTTGCCGCGATCACCGATCAGCTCGAGGGGCGCCGTCACCTGGATCGACCCAGTGGGCCGCACCTCTCTGAACCGCGCCGTGTGTGGATGCCCCGGTCGTGTCCCCGATGGTGGTGTAGCTCGACGGGAGCGGAGCCGTCCGGCCGCGCGCCCTCCATAGCGCCGTAGCGGACGGACGGCTTCGCGGGTGGTCATCGANGCGGGTCGCGAGGAACGAGCCGTGGCCCGGCAACGGCTTGAGGCCCGCGGCCTCGTCGCGGGCGAAGCGCAGGATCGGCGCCTCGCCGGTCGTGCCGTGCTCGCGCACGTCCGCGATCTCGCGCGTCCATTGATCGAGATGCGCCTCGAGCGCCGCGAAGCTCTCGAAGCTACGTCCGGCGATGGCGTTGTTCTTGACGTAGCCGACCCCGCGCTCGTCCTTGCCCTTGGTGCGGGCGCGATACGGCGCGCAGGCGACCACCCGGAAGCCCCAGTGCCGCGCGAAGGCATGGAGCCGCGGGTTCAGGACGACCTCCCGGCTCGCCGGGTCGTGGTGGAGGACGAGGGCGCGGGCGTTGTCCAGGAGAACCTCCTCGGTCACGCCGCCGAAGGCACGGAACGCGCTCTCCATCCCCTCGAACCAGCTCTCCTGGCGCTCGCCGTCGAAGGCGCGGACGTGGAGGCGCCGCGAGTAGCCGAGCGTGGCCACGAAGAATGACACCCGCCGCTGCTCACCGCCGATCTCGACCCGCCGCTCGCCGAAGTCGATCTGCAGCTGCTGACCCGGGCGCGTCTCGAACCGAATCGTCGCCCGCGCCTCGGCGCGAAGCTCACGACGCAGGTGGGCGACGGCCCGCTCGACCGTGCGCAGGCTCACCACGACCTTCTTCTCCGCGGCCAGCTCCTGGCGCACGACGTCGGCGTTCCCGGCATGACGCCGGAAGCGCTCGGCGATCCAGTCCTCGAGCCCGTCCAGCTTCTTCGAGCGCGACGGCGATGTCGGCGGCCGCCATCCGCCGGCTCTCAACCAGCGCCGAACCGTGTTGCGCGAGCACCCCAGCTCCGCCGCGATCCGCTTCGAGCCCCACCCGAGCGCCTTCAGCGAAAGCATCGCCGAGACCTCGTCCGGCTCCTTCATCTCCAGCCCCCGTGCAATCTGCTCCTGGGGGCATCTGTGCATCCATGCGTCGTCCATCGCGACCTCCTGCTCGATGGCAGGGGGTCAGTTCCTCAGGTCGGCAGGGGGGCAGTTTGTCGTGTCGCCCGACAAGAGCGCGCCCGCCGTGGCCAGACCGCGAGCCTGACGTGCTGGTAGCGGCTGCTCTCAACAGGCGCGATCCTGCCGGGCGAAACGACTGCCGTCACGTGATCTCGCAACCCGCCGGGAGGCACAAGTTGTAAGCTGACCGGCCACCGCCGCGCGAGGCCGTCGAGGAACTCAGCTTCGGTGATCTCGGGGCAGGCCACGAACCCGCGCAGCCGACCGTCCGCGCTCAACCAAATCCACAGGCCGAAGGAGCGCCACCACCGGCTCTCGCGACGCCGATGATCCAGAACGTTCCGGCAGGCAATGCGCCAGCCGTGGAACGCTGCGACGGACAGGTTCACGTCGAACTCGACCGCGAAGAACGGGCCGCCAGTGATCGCCATTATCCGACGTGACAGTCGTGAGGAGTAGCGTCTCACACATCTTGAGCATTTCAGCGACAGGCAGCGGTTCGAGGAAGAGCACGTCACAGGATGTATTTAGAATAAATAAATTCATGAAAAAGCGAACCCCAGCAGAAGTTGCCCGAGACATGGGAGCCAAACCCATCAGAGACGTATCAGGGCTGCCGCATGAAGTTGATTGCCACGGATTGGATAGAGCCCTCATGGGAGACGAATCGTTCGAAGAAGGAATGAGGGAACGGCGCGTATGGATTGATGAGAAATGTGGGGGCCGCCACAGCATAGAGCCACTGAGAAATACAAGTGGTGATCGAATTGGCCGGAAGTACCACTTCGAGAACGCGAACGATGCGTTTTACTTTAGGCTTCGCTTCTGACCGCCGCTGGCGATTGATTTAGCGTAGGCGCAGCGGACTTCCTTCTCGTTTATATTGGGGCGGACTGAAGCGGCTCGTTCATGAGCCCTGTTAAGGTCGTGTTCGCTGCCGCCGAGCGATCCTCCGCCCGGAGGTCTCGAATGGCGAAGCTCCCGAGCGAGTGGAAGGTCTATCAGCGCAAGCGGGGTCTGAACGGCCTCGCCAGCCGCGTGTGGGCTGCTGGCAGAGCCTCGGGCCGATCTGTCCTCCCTTTCGCCGTCGTCGGCGTGCTTATCGGCGTCGGCGCGGTCTCCTTCATCGATCTCATCTCCGCGAAGTCGCCGCCCTTCAGCCCCTCGCTCTGGTTCTGCGAGGACCGCACCCATCTCGGGCTGGTCGGGAAGGCAGCCGTGATCGACGGCGACACCATCCGGCTGTGCGGCCTCGACACCAGCGTGCGCCTGTACGGGATCGACGCGCCCGAGAGCGGCCAGCCGTGCCGGAATGCCGCTGGTCGGAGCTACCGCTGCGGCTCAGAGGCGACGGCGACGCTCTCGGACCTCATCGGGCGTACCGGGCGCGTCTCCTGCGAGCGGAAGGATGTGGACCGGTATGGCCGGATCGTCGCGGTCTGCCGAGCAGGCGGCCTCGACATCAACGCCGAAATGGTGCGGCAGGGGTGGGCGGTCGAGTACCGCCGCTACTCGGATGGGCGCTATCGGGACGAGGAAGCTGCCGCACGCGACGAGCGCCGTGGGTTGTGGGCGGGCAGCTTCGTCGCGCCTTGGGATCACCGAAGGGGCGAGGTGAACGTCTACCGCTAGCCTCGCCCACTCGATAGCGCACTCACTCGGCGGCCTGCACCCGATTTTCGGCGGTCGTCGTGCGCTTCTGCCCGAGCCCGATCTCCTTCGCGCGCTGGGAGCGCAGGGCCGAGTAGTTCGGCGCGACCATGGGATAGTCGGAGGGCAGCCCCCACTTCTCCCGGTACTGATCAGGGGTCAGCCCGTACGCCGTCATGAGATGCCGCTTCATCGAGCGACAGTGCTTCCCGTCCTCAAGGCAGATGATGTAGTCCGGGGTGATCGACTTTCGCACCGGCACAGCCGGAACAGGCGGAAGGCTGGGCACCGGCTCCTCGGCGGCCTTTTTGAGGGCTACGAGCGCACGATGGACCGACCCCAGCAATTCCGGCAACTGCGCGGCTGGTACGGGATTGTTGCTGACGTAAGCGATGACGATAGACGCGGCCAAGGTCACATGAGTTTGCTCGGACATAGTTTGCCTCCAAGTCGTTACGTCAAGGAATAGCAGCGATGCCGGTGCCGTCAAACACTTCGCGCGCCAGCTTCAATTCCGCTGCCCGAATAAAAAGCCTGTTGGCGGCAGAATTTCGGTACATCAGCGGCAGGCATCGGCTTCGCGATGAGATATCCCTGCGCCAACGTGCAGCCAACCTTGCAGAGGTATGCCATCTGCGTGTGTGTTTCGACGCCTTCGGCTACGACACCCATGTCCACGCCCCGTGCAAGCTGCACCATTGCCCGGATGATTGCGTCAGCTTTTTTGGACATGGCAGCATTCTGAACGAAGCTGCGGTCAATTTTCAACCAGTCTACTGGCAGGTCGTGTAAATGCATCAAAGATGCATAACCGGTGCCGAAATCATCGAGCGCAACGGCGATTCCCATACCTCGAAGCGTGCTGATCGTCGCTTTGACATGCTCGGAATTTGCGCCGAGAAGCACGCTCTCCGTGATCTCGACCTCAAAATGGTTCTTCGGTAGAGCGTAGGTTTCTAGCATCCTTGCCACCCGTGACGCGTAGTCATGCCGGGTGAACTCGACGTTAGACGCATTGATTGCCACCGATCCGAAGTCAACCTCTGCCTCCAACCATTTGGAGGCATCATCAACCACAAGATGAAGCATTCGCTGGCCGAGATCGAAGGCGAGGTCTGTATCCTGAAATGCCGCCATTACTTCGCCCGGAGAGCGAAGCTGCCCATTTTCATCGCGCCAACGTAGGAGCGCCTCAAAACCTTGAACATGCCCGGTAGCAAGACAGATTTTCGGCTGATAGAAGGGCCTTATCCGATCCTCCAAGAAAGCTAGTCGTGCCGTCCGGAGCGTCGCGACCTTCTTGATCGTCTCAACACGAAGATCATCAGTGAACGTTAGCCAGCGATTTCGACCAGCGCGCTTGGCTGCGTACAGTGCCATGTCGGCGGCGACCATCAAGTCTTCTGGCGTAGAGCCATTGTACGGCGCAACCGCTATTCCGACGCTGGCTCGCTGCTCGAACTTCTGCCCGTCGAGGCAAACCGCGTCTTTCAGCCCTCTCAGGATCGCCTTCGCGACAAATTCCGCTTCAGCGACATCCACTCCCGGCAACAGAACCGCGAACTCGTCGCCGCTCAGTCGAGCGGGTGTCGTGCTCGCCGGGCAGGCGGCGGCGATCCTCTTCCCGATTTCTGTAAGGAGCTTGTCGCCCGCGCTGTGCCCGAGCGTGTCGTTTACGTCCTTGAAGTTGTCCAAGTCGATCAACAGCACCGCTACTGGCTGTGTTCTGCTGGTCTCCGTCAAGGAAGCCGATAACAAGCTCTGGAATAGCTCGCGATTGGCGAGGCCCGTAAGTTGGTCGTACCATGCCAAATTGAAGAGCTTATGCTCGGCACGTCGCCTTTGGGTGATGTCCGTGTAGGTTCTGACTGCGCTCCCGTCCTCTCTGTGGACCGTCCGAACCTCTATCGTCGCTCCATTGGGCCTGTCCCGCTCATAGATGTTCGGGGCCCGGCGAAGCTCGTATCTGCGGCGCATCCAAGGAGGTTGATCAGCCTCATAGTTGATCATCTCGCCTGCCTGCTCTTGGTAGCGGACGACATCAGAGAACGTGACGCCGGGGCGGATCAAGTCGTGCGGAAGGTCCAGCAGTTCGAGCAGGCGAGGATTGTGAACTTTGATCGCTCCATCAGCATCGACCATCATGAGGCCCTGATCCATGCTCTCAAGCGTTGCGCGAAGCAGCGAAGCCTGCGCCGTGATCTGCGCTTCGGCCTCTCGCGATTCGTGCACGTCGAGGGCGATACCGATCCACTCCTCGATGCCGAAAGGCGTGCGGACCGGAGCGAAGGTGACATGATGCCAGCGGTAAACGCCGTCGTGTCGCCTCGTCCGAGCCTCCATTTCTCTCGACCGCCCGTCCTTGGCGGCGTCAAGACGCAGGCGGAACGCCGCTTCCCGGTCGTCGGGATGAAAGATGGAGAAGCGCTCCTTTAGCTCGGTTCCGATCTTGCCGTGATAGTCGATCATCCGTTGATTGCAGTAGATCGTCTTTCCTTCAGAGCTTGCAATCCAGACCTTTTGCGGCAGGGCGTCGGCCAGAGCGGTGTACTCACTCGAACGTTTTTCGAAGGCCGCCTGCGCCACCTCAACCTGAGTGCGGTCGTGCGCTACGAGAAGCTTTTGTCCGCCGCCGAGCGGCACCGAGGTGACTTGCAGGCTCCGCCCTTGGGCACGTCCAAGGTCGCGCACCACGGGTTCCGGCGCGTCGCCTAGCTCAGCCGCCGCCGGAAGGCCGCCAGTCAAGACGGCGGCTCGCCGGTTGGTGATCGAGGAGCGGCCATGCCCATCGATGACGATGAGACCGGCCTCCACATTGTCGAGCGCGGCCTGCAAGAGCCTGCTGCGTACCCGCAGTTCAAGCTCGCGCATCACGCTTTCTGCGAGCGATTGAAGGAGGCGACCCTCTTCGCCCGAGATGCCGCTGGGGCGTGCTTCGTAGTCGAGGACGCACAACGTGCCGAGTGGAAGCCCCTCGTCCGTCTTCAGCAGCGCACCTGCGTAGAAGCGGAGCCTCGGATCGCCAACGACCAAGGGATTATGGCAGAAGCGGTCATCCTTCGTCGTGTCGGGCACAACGAAGAGGTCTTGTGCCAAGAGCGCGTGGACGCAGATCGAGATATCGAGTGGTGTCTCGCGAACGCCGAGGCCGATCTCCGCCTTGAACCACTGGCGGTCCCTGTCAATGAAATTGATAACGGCAATCGGTGCGCGGAAGAGGCGCGACGCTAAGAGCGTCGCGCTTTCGAAGGCTTCCTCCGGCTCGGTGTCGAGGATGTCGTACTTCTTCAAAGCGAGCAGCCGGTCCTCCTCGGACCACGGCAGTCGCAGGTCGCGGACACACTGGTTCACGATCTCCCCCCCGAGCGAAGCCACTGGACGCCCTTTTGTTCGTCAAGCCGCCTTGACCCCCGACAGGAAGGACGTGACCTCATCGCCAAGGCGCGACGAGTTCTGAGCAAGCTCCTTCGCGGCCCCGAGAACCTGCGAGGCGGCAGAGCCGGTGTCCGTCGCGCCGCGCTTCACCTCCACGATGTTTTCGGTGACCTGCTCCGTCCCGCGCGCCGCCTCCTGCACGTTCCGAGCTATCTCCTTTGTCGCTGCGCCCTGTTCCTCCATAGCAGCCGCGACGGTGGTCGAGATCGACGCCATCTCGGTGATCGTCGCGCTGATCTCCTGAATGGCGGTGACGAAGTGGCGCGTGGCCTCCTGCACCTGCCCGATCTGCTCTGCAATCTCTCCTGTGGCCTTGCTGGTCTGGCCCGCAAGCTCCTTCACCTCAGCGGCGACGACGGCGAAACCGCGCCCGGCAGCGCCAGCACGCGCCGCTTCGATGGTGGCATTCAAAGCGAGCAGGTTCGTCTGCGCGGCGATGTCGTTGATTAGGGAGACGACGTTGCCGATTCGATCCGCTCGCTCGGCCAGCGCGCGCACGGTCTCGTCGGTTCGCTTCGCCTCGTCCTGCGCCTTCGCGGCAACCTTGGACGAGTGGGAGACGCGATGCGTGATCTCCTGAATGGAGGCGACGAGTTCCTCGGTCGCGGCTGCTACGGTCTGCACGTTCGCGGAGGTCTGCTCTGCGGCGCTGGCGACGGTGACCGACTGCGAGTTCGTCTGCGCAGCGATGCTCGACATTGACTGAGCCGTCGCCTCCATCTCGGTCGCTGCGCTCGTAAGGCCCTGCGTCAGCGACGCCACCTGCGCCTCGAACTTCTTCGTTAGGTGGTCGAGCGTCTCGGCGCGACGCATCTTTGCGGCGTTCTCGACGGCAGCAGCTTCGTCAGCGGCCTTCTTGGCGATCAGCGCGTCCTTGAACACCTGAACCGCGTCCGCGATGCTGCCGATCTCCGTCTTTTCGCCCCGAGCGGGGATTTCGACGGCGAGATCGCCATCAGCCAACCGACGCATCGGCGCGACAACTGAAGCTATGCCTCGCGAGACGCCACGCACAATGAAGGCGGCCATAGCGATGCCGAGCACCGTGGCGACAAGGAGTGCGACGATCACCAGCGTAGTCGTCGTCTCCTGCGTGGAAGCGCCTGATGCAACCGTAGCGGCGGAGTTCCTGTCGTTGAAGGCTACCAGTTCTGCAAGCGCTTCATCGAGACCCCGCCCGAACGGAAGTGCCTTCTCCCTGTTGTGATCGCGCGCCGCTACCAAGTCATTACGGCGAGAGTGATCGAGGACCACTTCTGCCTCGCGTAAGAAGCCTTGCCAGTTCTGCTCAAAACGACGGAAGATAGCGTCTTCCTCGGGAGTCTCGATCAGCGGTTCATAGCCGAGCGCAGCGTTGTTCGCTGCCTCTACGAGACGGGGAAGTAGTTCGTCAACCCGCCGCTTCTCGGCTGGATCATCGTACATGATGTGCCGCAACATGGCGAGCCGGTAGGCGGAAGTCTGGATATTCATGTCGCCCGCGAGCCGCACGCTTGGAAGACTAATTAGACCGATATAGTCGGCGGAGGCCGCTACGTTGTTCGTTCCCCTCAGAGATACCAACCCTACTGCTCCAAGCATCACGATCAACAGAGAGAAAGCTGCGATAAGCTTCGCCTTAATGGAGATGGACTTCATCTCACACGCTCCTGATGTTCCCGAGCACGCGCGTAGAGCGGGGGGTGCGCCATGCTTTTGTTCGACAGGCGAAGTCTCGGACTGCCTAACTAATGATCATTTAACAGCGGTATGGTGTGCAATATTTTTTTGAGGTCAGCGGTTGGTAAGCTAATCGAGCGGCGCGAACGGTAGGTTTCGACGGTTGACCAATGGGGCAATTTTTTCGCGGCAAGCAAGCTATTTCCGGTGAGGCGCTCCGGGTCCGCGGTACGTGCCCTCGGCCTTCAACTTTTGCCGCTTCGCTTCGCGCTCCCGCTTCTTCCGCTCCTTGTCCTTCTCTCTGAGCGCCTCGTCCCGCTGCGCCTTAGTAATCGTCTCCTGCGGCACAGCGCGCGGCCTACCCGCCGGGGCTCGGACATAGCCGAGAAGTCCGGTCTCCTCGACGGGCTCGATGACGGGCTGCCCGAGGCCATTCTCCTCGATGTAGGCGGCGAGCGCTTCCGCTTGGAACCGATCATAGAGGAAGACGAGGTAGTCGTCGGTCGAATCCGGATTGCGCAGGTCGCCCCGACCGGCGAACTGGATCACATCCTCGATTTCTCGTGCGCGCTCGATTTCCTCTCGGCTCAGTCCGAGAGAGCTTATGAGAGGATCATCGTTCTTCGTCGCCTTGCTGCTGTAGATGTAGAAGCAGCACCGGTAATGGCTCAGGCTGTTTGTGCCCTCCGCCTTAGGCGAAACCATCTCTCCTGAGATGTGGCCTTCAAAATACTTCATGATATCTGTGTTAGCAGACCAGTATCCAATCTCTCGGTTCGAAATGTACTTCAAAATTCGCGTGAGGCCCGGCTTGCCTTTGCGCAAGAGGTATGTACTGGAACCTCGATGCATATCAGCGAAATAGCGGATAATAACTTTTCGCGGCTGCCGCGTGCGTCCTTGGACCTGCTCCTTGGTAATTTGGAGCATGTTGGGATGAAGGTTCTGCGTCACCTTGGCGAGGATGCTATGCTCGTACCCGGCAGCCGCAATCGTGACGCTCGCAGCGGATCGGAGGTCAAGCAGGGTCCATGCTGACCACCAACTGAGCTTTCGCCCCCGGAGGCGCGCGTCCTCCCAATCGAGAACATCGACGTAGGCACCCTGCGGGGATCGGGCTCGGCGGTCGAGCGAGACGAGCGCCCTGCCGAGATCATCGAGCATGAAGGAGCGGGAGTCGGGAGCGTCGTCTCGGACGCGGAGACGCGACCAATTCGCACCGGCAACGGGCACAAGGTCGTAGCTGGCCTTGAGCAGCGTGACCGTGGTCGGAACATCGAGCTTGCCCGCAAGGACGGCGTTCGGGACTTCATCGACCACGACGTGCCAGTCCTTGATGTTCGCGAGATCGGCGGACATCAGGCCCTC
Organism: Salinarimonas ramus; assembly: GCF_014645695.1. GTDB lineage: Bacteria > Pseudomonadota > Alphaproteobacteria > Rhizobiales > Beijerinckiaceae > Salinarimonas > Salinarimonas ramus. The sequence goes on from NZ_BMMF01000004.1 coordinate 16,372, forward strand.
GTGCGTGATCTGAAGGATGACGTGGCTGTGGTCCTCGAATTCCGCTATAGCGTCGATGATCTGAACGCTAACCGGGTGACGCCGTTTCTTGCCCGAGTGGATAGATCGGATCAGCGGCTTGCAATTTGCACCGGCCATAAGCCGATTGAGGTCTTGTTCCCGTTCATCGATAAGCTCGGTCCGAGGCGAAGCGAAAATGTACTTGCCCGGAGTGTTGACCATCTCGTTCATGAGGAGATAGGTTTTGCCCGAAGACGGCGGTCCAATGATTTGACGAACTTGCATTGAAGAAATCCTGATTGAGCAATGACCTATAATCATGTCCGCCGCGTGTGTGGTCTATATATTTTTCTGGACACAATTATTTGCCCGACGATGGCGAGAACTGCCTGCAACTCGATTGAAGACGACGGGCCGAGGCGGAGCCGAGGTCTGGCGACGGCATGAGAGTTGCTCGGGCAGTGCTCGACCATCGTCACCGGGGAAGGTGCGGCGATTGCGCCAGCCTGCTGGCGCGAACGGCGCATCTGCCCCGTGGGCCTGACCTGAAAGTGAGCTTCCTGTTGGGACCGCTCCCGCGCTCGCGCCTTCAGCGCTCGGCGTCAGCGGTGCTGCTGCGCTCCTCGCCGGGCGGCGAGCGCCCGCCGCTGGCGCGCACCAGCGTGCTCCTGCTGGTTCTCGAACCGGCAATGTTTCATTCCCCCAACCCCAAACAGAACGGGGTCGAAATCGGCGGCGCAGCCGCCGCGTAGGCACGTGTCGGACGTGGCGGGGGGGCACTCTGAAGCACGCGGCGGAACTCGGCGGTGAAGAACCTTTTCGGACGGCCCGGTACGGGCATTGCTGATTGCAACGGACCCGCAGTAGCCTATGGAGCGCCCGCTCTCGGCCCGAGGTCACCACATGCGGAGTTCGGAACATGCTCGATGTAGTTCGAGGTCGTCAGTTCAGGGAGAGCGTTGGTGGCTTTCTGAACCGAAAGGCGTCAGCGACGCGGACCGCGAAACGTTCAAGCTCCTCGCGCGTGCAGCGCGCGTCCTCGCCGCGCTCCCAAACAGCCGGGCGGAAAGGATCGTGTCCGACCTCGAAGCCGCTCATAGGCAGGAGGCTGCCCTTGCTCAGGACGCTTCTGCGTGCCGCCCGCTGGCGGCCCTCCGCAACAAAGGAAGAGCCGCGCCCGCATTTCGCGGTGTCGCGGCTCTCGAAGACCCACGTGATCACCCCACGGGACACCTTCTTACATATGTGATTCGTTCGGCGTCGTCCACCAGACTAGGGCTGCAACATACCGCAGAGGACACTCCTTGCGCGTCGCGCCCTGACGTAATACGATTTTGATGCGCGACTTCGTACATGCCCCCACGGGTCGCAAACTTCTAGGCGCGTCAGGAGCGATCTTGACGCGCCGTTTTCTTGGTAATCTTTGTTGTCCGCTGTCCGATACCGCAGAGCTTACGGCGTGCGCACCGCTGTTGCAAGCCGCATTGACTGAAGAAGCCGCGTCTGGAAAGGTCGGGATGTTCGGGCACTAAGCGGAGGTTCGAGTAATGCGTCACGACGGGGGCTGCCTCTGCGGCGAGGTTCGGTACAGCGTGACGACAGCGCCCACGCGGGTCACCTTCTGCCACTGCAAATTCTGCCAGCGAACGACCGGCTCGGCCTACCTCGTTGAGCCCATCTTTGACAAACGAGCTTTCGAGGTCACCAAAGGTGAGCCCACCACCTACGACCACACCTCGGAGGGCAGCGGCAAGGTCATCCACATCCACTTCTGTTCGACCTGCGCGACGAAGCTGTTCCTGACGTTCGAGCGCTTCACGGAAGTGGTGGGCGTTTATGGCGGCACCTTCGATGATCCGAACTGGTTCGAGCGCTCGCCCGGCAACTCGAAACACATCTTCCTCGGCGTTGCTCAGCGGGGGACGATCATCCCTGCGGGGATCGCCTGCTTCGAAGAGCATGCCACGAACGTCGAGGGAGAGCCGAACGAGCCTCGCGTCTACAGCAGCCCTCACGCTGTATGAGATGACCGCTGGCGCGTCTGCGCCGCCGAGGTCAGGTCCGCCTCCATGAAGTGCAGGAGTTCGGCCACCCGTGGCGGCACGTCGTAGTACGCGTCCCGCATCCTGAAGCCGAGAGCCATGTACAGCCTAATCGCCTCGTCGTGATAGACGCCGGTATCGAGGCGCATCACCTCGTATCCTCGCTCGAAGCTAAGTCGAAGGAGCTGCTCGCAGAGCAACCTCCCCGCGCCCGAACCTCTTGCATCGCTGCGGACGAAGAGGCGCTTCATCTCGCATGCGCGACCATCGAGGGGACGCATCATGACGCAGCCGATGGTCCGGCCCCCAAGTCTCGCAAGCAGGATTTCTCCACGTGGTGGCGCGTGGACCTCGGGAAGGCTGTCCAAAGTCGCGGCCCACTTATCGGGCGCGTAGTAGGCGTCGATCAGCCACGTCTCGGTGGCGTAACGCTCGCGGAGCCACGAGAGAAATCCATCGCAGAGGTCTCGCACGTTGAGGAAGTCGTCGGGGGATCGCGCTGCGGTGATCGTCACGCTGTTCTCCATGGTGCTCCTCCACTTCGGAAGTGGCGGCCTCCTCGGTTAGAAGATGCGTCAGTAGAAGAGGTTGCGATCACATTCCATGACGAGCCGCACGAGCACGGACGGGTTCGCCTTCTCGTGCTGTATCGCCTGAAGGGCCTCATCATCGACGCCGCGCGCGGCGCATGAGGCCCCGACAGATACAGGCGACCACCGCCGCCGACGAATTTGTCGAAATGCTCGCGGAGCCGACCAGTCCCGACACCGACGAGGCTGTCGAGGACGGGTAAGCGGACAAGCTGAACCGCATCGCCCGCGAGGAACAGGTGCGTCTCGTTACCTGCCTCGACAGAGGTGGCAGCGACAAAGAACGCGAGCGCGGCTTTCGTCGGGTGCTCGGGTCCGCAAGTTACGTGAACGAGAAGGCTATGCATGGCGGGTCATCCGAACGAGGGTCGCGAGGGCAGTCCCATCCGCTTCAGCGCCATGACAACGGGGCACATTCCGGTGAAGGACGCTTGGATCAGGTGCGCGCCCATCGCTCCGGTGACCCAAAGCCAGTTCATGCTGTGGAACGCCGCGAGGAAAACCGAACCGAGGACGATGACGCCGACGACGAGCAGGATAGTGCGTTCGATGCTCATGCTGTCGTCCCTTGAGACAAGCTCGATCATCGCCTTGCTTTGCACCAAGGGCAAGCTCCGGAAACAGCGCAGCTTGCCTTTGCTCTCCTTGCGGCGGACGTTCGATGTGGCCGGTTCTTCCAAATGGCGCGGACATTCCGCAGAGATATCTTTGCAGCCGGTAGGGAGGCGAACCATGCCGACCAGCGTCGCAGACATGCTAGCCAGCGCGAACAGTTCGGTCCCGAACCTCTCGCCGCAGGAAGCGGCTGAAAAAATTTGCGGAGAGAATGTTCTGGTCGTAGACGTGCGTGATCCGACCGAGGTCGAGGAGACCGGAAAGATCAAGGGCGCGGTGAACGTATCTCGTGGAATGCTCGAATTCCGAGCCGACCCCGAGAGTCAGTACCACGATCCAGCGTTCGAGCGAGGTAAGACCGTTCTCCTGTATTGCGCCTCCGGCGGACGTTCCGCACTGAGTGGCCGCACGCTTCAGGAGATGGGCTACGGCGAGGTGTACAACGTCGGCGGCTTCAAGGAATTGGCGGACGCCGGGATCGAGACGGTGCAGGTCCGCTGAACTTCCGCTCATGCACGATGCCGAGACGCAAGAGGCCCCGCTGGTCGGCGGGGCCTCGATCAGAACAGCGGCGAAAGGGGGCAGCCGCACTGCCGCTCTGATGTTCGTAGATAAGACGCGGCGGCTGCGAGCGTCAATCGCGACCTGCTTGACCGACAATGGCTCCATGCCCGATCCGCTCCCATGCCTCGCGGAATTCGTCGTGCTAGTAGCCGCCCGGCTGAAGCCAGTAAGATATGCGCCCGTCCTTCTCGCCTCGATGAGCCCGCTCGCGAACTTCTGACGGCAGCAAGACGTAGGCCGAGGGGTTGGGGGTGGCGATGCGGTTCACGACGATCCAGAAGTCGCCCATGATCTTGTTCAGCCCGTTCCCGAGCGGAACCGGGGTGCGCTCGCTCAGCGCCTTCACCTGCACGCCGATGAAGCGGGAGGCGTCTCGGGTGTAGGCGATGATGTCCACGCCTCGTGCGTTACGCGCCGTGGGCATGACGTTCCACCCGAGGAGGGTAGCAGCAGTAGTACAGGCCGACGTTTCCGGTCACCTGCGGGTCGAGCGTGACGTTCTCGGCCTCACCCATTACGCTGCGCCTCCGCTCCGCTCGTCCTCCTCCCTCCCGGCATCGACCGGTAAAGTGTTGCGGGGGAGCACCCGACCTGCTGAGCGACTTCAGCCACGGTGAGGGCACCGTCTGCGAGGAGGACACGGGCCACGCCGAGCTTCTTGTCATCGAGGAGACGACGACGCCCGCCGACACGCCCGCGAGCACGAGCGGCGCGCAGCCCGTGCATGGTTCGCTCGCGGAGAAGTTCGACCTCAAGCTGGCCGAGGGCGGCGAGGGTGGTGAAGATGAACCGCCCGCCCGGCGTCGTCGTGTCGATCTGCTCGGTGAGCGAGATGAGGCCGATCTCCCGGCTACGGAGATCGTCAGCGATGTCGAGGAGGTGGCGGATCGAGCGCGCGAGCCGCGAGAGCGAGTAGACGCACATCACGTCGCCGGGGCGGGCGAAGGCGAGCGCCTCGGCCAGCACGGGCCGGTCGGCCTTTGTGCCGGAAGCCGTCTCCACGAAGATGCGCTCACATCCTGCGCTCTTGAGGGCATCGACTTGGAGCGCGTGCTCCTGACGATCAACCGAGCAGCGTGCGTACCCGACCTTCATCTCTCGATCCCCACCCTCCTGCGTCAGTTTCGAGACAGAGCTAATGCTACAGGCAATCGAGAATGCCGCTACCATTTTCAGCCAAGCTATCGAGACGAGGATGTAGCTCCTCGGAAACGAGCGTTTCCGAGAGGCCGTCGTGTAACCTCGGGGCTGATCTCAAAACATAGCGCTCGTGATCGACTGAAGTTCATCGGCCACCTCCGCAAATTTATCTCTGCTGAGCAGAGCGTACTTCTCTTCCAAAGTGAGGAATTTGCCTGACACGTTCTCCCCGTGCAAGGAAACCGTGCCTAGTACAAGCTGCATATCCTTCGGACGCTCAGCAAAAATAAAATTAATCATCTTCTTTGTATTGACTTTATCCTGCTCCTGCTGAATAGGGCTGTCAATAACGAGAGGTGCCGCAAGCGCAGTTGAGTATTCTTCTAAGGTCTGAAGAAAGGAAAATACATAGGCAAGCACTGCGCGCGGTTGATCACTTCCTGTCTGCTTTATTTTAGCGAACATCTTTTGTGACTGGGCAGGCTTCAGGTCAGGCACTCCAAGGCTCCGCAAATTCCGTGAAATCCTTTGCGCGAAAAACGACTCGATTGCTTTCTTTCTCTTCTTATCTTCCAATTCCTGAATCCGAACTTCAAGGGCTTTGATGTGCGTCTCACGCTCACGCAATGACGCATCTATCAAGGCCGACTGCTCATCAAATACGGATAAGGCTTGGCGGCGTCCTTCGGCAGCCAGCACATCCTTGAATTCAATTTCTCCATTCCTTATTGCAAGCGTCTCCTCGATCTCAACGATGACATCTTCAACTTGAGCTATGCGGCTCCTTGTAACCTCAACTTTCTGACTAAGTTTCGAAATTTCAGAAAACAGATCATTTATAAGCGCTATGCACTGTTCTCGGTCATCGATGATCGAAAACCTATTGCGAAACGAGTTTCTGTGCTCTGTTCCGCAGGTAGGGCATAAAATAAAATCGCCCTCGTGCTTGGCCAGCGACTTTACGTCTCGGTCATACTCAGAAAGCGCGCGACGAGCAATTTTAAGCTGCTCATTGAGTACAACTCGCTGCGCAACTGCGTCCTGCATTTCACCGATGTAGGCAAAGCGCTGAGCCCGTAGCGTCCGAAGACTGTTAAGATGCTGATGAATTGCTTCCTCGTACTCAGCCTGATTCAATGTGAGCGCATCCGAAACAGCACTTGCCCTCAAAGCAACAGCAGCTTTCTCAACAACCGCTCTGTGAGCCAGCATTTCAGACCATGCAACGCGCAAAGCGCTCAAATTGGCTTTAACTTCGAAATATTCGTCCGGCTTCAGCCCCGAGTGGTACTGAATCACATCTTTCTTCCAGTCCTTGTACTGGCTAAGCTGCGCAAACGATTGCCAAGGGTTTTGCCAGCCATGATCCTGATCTATATAGAACGGTAGAAACAGGTACGCAGGAGGAGGCACTTCGGGAGTACCCTTGCGCGACGTAAGCGTTAGCTTGGTGCCTAATACCTCTGCAAGCGCCGGAGCAAACTCCGCAGTTAGGCTAGATGTACATAGAATCTTTTCTCCATCTTCTGAGAACAGACAAAGACGATTCGCACGTCGTGCAACTGCGAAGCGCTGCTCATCTACACTGAAGTGAAGCACGCCAGTTACTTTCGCCTCAGTCCACCGCACGTGTTGTTGTGCAGGGTTAGCACCGAAGACCCAGTATAGAGACTTCAGAAGAGACGACTTTCCAGTGTCGTTCTCACCCCGGATCACGTTTACGTGGGGGTCGAACACGAGTTTGAACGCCGCCCGCTCTTTCTCGGACATCAGAAGTAATCTTTCGAAGCGCAATCTTCTCATCGTTCTTCTCGCGAATGTTCCTCACCAAGAGACGAAAGCATTCTTCTTCCTTCATGGTGCGTAGAACTCATACAGAAAGGCTGCACGAAGATAATCGTCACCAAACTTTAGCCCCGCCTGTGAAGCGTACGCTTTGAGCTTGGGAAGGGCCGCACCAAGTAGCTGAGGAAGCGTACTACTCGGCTGCCTGCCAAGTTCGTCCGTGATGCGGCGAACTGCTTCGGAAAACTGGACCGCACTGAGTTCGGGACGAGCCAACTTGTTAGTGGCATACAAATCCCATTGTGCTTTGAGCGCGCGCTTTTCCATTGGCGGAACACCTACGAGTTCGCCAACGATTACGTCCCACTGTGGCCGTGCAGATGTCTTTAAATGCAGGTCGGATAGCCATTGGGACATATGTTGGCGAGTAACAAATTTCCCCGCCAACAAGTCTTCAGAAGAGGCCAAATCCTTAAGATTCTTTGAGCGCCTACGGCACTGATCAACTAGAGCCAAATAGAATCCTTTGTGATTGCAGTGCGTTAGAGCACATTCATCGATCACAAAATTTACGACGCGCCCAAGAAGAGTCTCCTCAAACGATGTCAAGCTCAGGTCTGTATAGTGGTACTCGAACAGTCGCGCCTCGTCCGAGGTAAAACCTGAGACCTCAGATTCTAGAGCCTTTACGAAACTCGCGAGAGCGCTTTTTTCTGCCTCTTGAAAGCTACACGGATACTTGCTCTCAGCGATGAAATCACAGACTTGATTGCTGACAAATCCGAGAGCAACCACGTAGTCGCCAAACTTCAACCGACTGTCGTACATCTTCCCTGAAATCGACTGGTCTGCTATCCCATCCGTTTTCTTTCTCGCTGTGAGCTTCTTCACGGTCCATTTACCCGACTTGGCCGTTTTCAGTTGGTAGCACCTGATCTCAGTCGGGGAGGTAGCATCGTCCAAAACCAGAATGTCGTCGTGGAACTCAAAAGCTACCGCATAGCCCTTTCCAGCTTGGTGGAGCGTCAGCAGGTGGGAGACGCCCCAACAGGTCTGAAAGTCGAGGCGTTCGAGTGCGGTACTCCCGCCCTTCTCGCGCTGCGGAACGGATGTCAATGATTCGAGGAGGTCCACGCCGAGCCTTCGCACTTAGTTGCCATCGAATTGTACACGTTCGATTGCCGCGAAGCTAGCGCTTGAATTTAGAAGGCGAAATTGGAGAAAATCTACACAGAGTGGCCCGTCACTCGACGGTACATCGGTCAATCCGTAACCAGACTGTTGGAGGATCGCTGAAGCCGCTTGCATCGGAGCCAGCGTCAGCGTTTGCGCGTCGCGACCATCGGAGGGCGCTGCTGCCACATCTCTTAAACTGCAAAAACGACGGCAGAGCCTCTGGCGTTGACGACGAGCATCCAATTGGCATGCCCGCAGTCGGGCGGAGTAGCAGACCCTTGCCCTTAAAGGCTGCCCTCACCTGCCCATAATCTCAAGCTAAGTGCTTGAAAAATAAGGGTGGTGCCGCAAGAGGGACTCGAACCCCCGACCCCATCATTACGAATGACGTGCTCTACCACCTGAGCTATTGCGGCGGAGAAGTCGGCGCCGGGGCGCCGGCGACTTCCGAGGCGCCCCTCTTATAGGGGTGCGATCGGGTTGGCAAGCGTCCCGCGGCGGATTTTTCGCGCCGCGGGATGATCATCAGCCGAAGAGGCGGAAGCGGCTGGGCTTGCGCTCCTCCTCCACGCCGGGATCGTCCGGCGGGCGGTTGGCGAAGGGCGGCGCCGACTCTCCCGAAGCCGGCGCGGGCGACGATGCGTCGCCGGCGGGCACGGCAGCGCCGTTGCCCGTACCCGGCGCCGGGGTCGCGGTTCCGCTCTCGGGCGCGGGCGTGCTCGGCGCGGGCGCCGGCGTCGCCTCGACGCGGCGGCCGGCGGCGAGAGCCGCGGAGAGCTCGTCGCGATCGCGTCGCAGCCAGGAGCCGCGCTGCGGCTGCGTCGGCGCCGGAACGGGGGCGGCTTGCGCCTGCGCAGGTGCCGTCTCCGGCGCGGCTTGGGCGTGGAGCGCGGGCTCGGCAGACCCGTCCTCCTTGGCCATGGAGACCGGCGCGGGAGCCGGAGCCGGCGCGGGCGGCGTCTCGCGACGGATCGGGTCGAAGGGCTTCTCCTCGGGCGCGATCGCCGCAGCGGGCGCGTAGGCCGGGCGCGGCGGCGCGGCGGGGACCGGCGCCGGCTGCGGCGCGGGCGGCGGCGTCGGCTCGGGCGGGGGCTGCGGCGTCAACCGTGCCGCGTAGCCGGACGAGGCGGGCGCGGGCGCGGGAGCAGGCGCGGGAGCCGGCGGAGGCTGGCGCACGGGCTCCTCCGCGCCGCGCGAGACGGCGGCGGGCGCGACGACGGGCGCGGGCTGCGGCGCCGGCCGCGGAGCGGGTGCGGGTGCGGGTGCGGGTGCGGGCTCCTGGGCCCGCGGCGTCGGCTCGACGGACGGCTTCGGCGTCGGCGCCACGATCTGCGCCTCCTCCGTCACGGGCTCCGCGGGCTTCGCAACGGGCGCGAGGGTCGCGCCGTGATAGACCGGCGGCTCGAGCGCGGCGAGCGCGTCGTCCGGGCGGTTGTCGAGATCGCCCACCACCGAATCGACCACCGTCGTGCCGACGGCGCCGAGCACCTCCGGCGGCTGCTTCCACTCGAAGGCGTCGAGCCGCCCGGAGGCGGGCGACATCGGCGCCCAGCGGTCGGAGACGATGCCGTCAGCGACCCAGGCCTTGTCTCGGGGCGCGTGGACCGCGCGGGCGAGCCATTCGCGAACCTTCACCGTCGGGCCGTGCTCGGCGCGCTCGATGTCGGCCATCATCAGGCAGGCACGCACGCTCGGCCGCTCGCCGAGCAGCGGGTCGATCGCCTGGCGCGCCTTGGCGAAATCGCGTGCGTCGAGCGCGGCGCGGGCGAGCGCCAGCCGGCCTTCGACGGACCAGGTGGAGAGCGTCGCGAGCTTTTCCGCGCGCTGGAGGCGGTCGTGGGTCGAATCGCCGATGCGCAGATGCGTGTAGGCGTCCGCGATCTCCGGATGCGGCGTCGTCTTCCAGGCGGTCTCGAGGATCTTGGCCGCCTTGCGCAGCTCGAGGCGCTTGGCGAGGATGCGCCCGGCGAGAGCGGCCGCCGGCGTCAGGTCGGGCGCGAGGCGCAGCGCCTCCTTCGCCTTCTGAAGCGCGAGTTCCTCGTCCTTCTCCCCGCGCGAGAGCGCGTCGGCAGTCAGCAGGACCGCGCGCTGGCGCTTGGCGCTCGCCTTGTCGACGAGGCCCAGCGAGGCGCGGCGCTCCACCACGTCGAGGGCGCCCGCCCAATCGCCGCGGGCGACGTGCGATTCGAGCACTGCCTCGTTGGCCCAGCTCGCCGCCGGAGCGAGGCGCGCGGCTTCCTGCGCGTAGGCGAGCGCCGCGGGACGGTCGCCGCGCTGGCGCGCCTCGACGTGCAGGCCGCGCAGGCCAAGCACGCGCGTCTCGTCGTTCTCGGCCATGGCGCGAAAGGCGCTCTCCGCCTCGTGCCGATCCCCGGACATCTGCGCCGCCTGGGCCCGCAGGAGCAGGACGAGCGGCTCGTCGTGGCGCAGGTAGCGCTGCGCCTCGCGGGCGTAGCGCTTGGCCGCGGCCTCGTCGCCCGAGCCCACCGCGACCATGCCGCGGGAGAGCGCGAGCAGGCCCTTGCGGCGCTTCCGGTTGACGGAAGCCTCCGCCATCTTCTCCGGCGCCTTGAACAGCCAGCGGATCAGCGCCTCGACGAGGAGGAAGACGAAGACCAGCGCCACGAGCAGCACCGCCGCGACCGCGAGGCCGACGGAATAGCTCACGCCCTGCCAGACGAACGCCACGCGGCCCGGCTGGTCCGCGAGCCAGATGGCCCCCGCGGCGAGGGCGGCGACGACGGCGAGGTAGAGGAGAACGCGCCACATGTCCGGGTCTTCCTTACTGTGCCTGCGGAGCGAGCGCTCCGCGTGCCGCATCGACGGCCGCGCGGGCCGCCTCGCCCGCCGCGATGCGCGCGGCGAGTATCTCGGCGAATTCCTGTGAGGCGGCGCGGCCGGCCTCGGGCAGCGCCTGCCAGGCGGCGTAGGCCGCGGGCAGGTCCCCGAGCGCGAGCGCCCGCACGACGTCGGCGACGGGGTCGATCGCCGGCTCGCCGGGCGCGTCCAGCCCGTCGACGGGCTCGACGCGGACGGCACGGGCGAACAGCCCCTCGAAGAACGAGCCGACGCCGTCCTGCGTCGGGTCCTCCGGCGTGAGCGAGCGATGCACCTCGGGCGCGACCTCGGCGAAGCGCGCGCGCAGCGTCTCGGCGGTGGGCGCGCCGGTCTCGGCGAACGGCGCGAGATCGGCGAGGACGCTCTCGTCCATCCCCGTCGCCTGCAGCGTCTCGAACGCGCTCGGATAGGGCATGCCGGTCGGCAGCGCGTTGGCGATGGCGTTGGCCGCCGTGATGCCGAGATAGGCCTGGCGGGTCGCCTCCGCCTCGGCGGCGACGCCCTCGCGCAGGCTCTGCATGTCGGCCTGCGCCTGTGCGATGGCCTGGCGCGCCTCGTCGGCGGCCTGCGTCGCCTCGTCCACGCCGCCGATATCGGCGGCGAGGCTGTCGAGCCGGGGCGCGATCTCCTCGTCGAGGCGGGTCGCGAGCGCCGCGATCCGCTCGTCGAAGGCGGCGATCCGCTCCTCGAGCGTCGCGATGCGCTCCTGCGCGGGCGCGGCGTCGGCGGCCTGCGCGACCTCGTCGATGCGGCTCTCGAGGGCGGCGATCTCCTGGGAGAGGTCCTCGGCGACCGGGGCGGCTTCCGCCCGCTCGCGCGCGGCGGTCGCCGTCTCTTCGGCGGAGGTGGCGCGGCCCTCGACGGCGACGATGCGCTCCTCGAGCGCCGTCGTGTCGGCGCCGGCGCGGAAGAAGGCGTCGTAGGCGACGAGCGCACCGGCGACGACGAGCGCCGCCACGACGGCGGCGGCGAGCGCGCCCGATCCGCCGCGGCGGTCCTCGGAAGACGTCGTCGAAGGGCTCGGGCCGGACGCGCTCCCCCGCGGCGCCTCGACGGCGGCGGCCGCGGCGATCTCGTCGGACGAGCCGGCGGACGCGGAGGACGACCGCGCGGGAGACGCGGCGGCGGGCGATGCCGCAGTCCGCACGGCCGGACCCGTCGCCGAGGACGACGAAGTCGGCTTCGACGCGCTCTCCTCCTTCGGCGTCGCGGCGGCGACGGTGGTGCCGGCGGGCTCGGCAGTCTCGCCCGCGGGCTTCGCCGCCGGCGGGGCCGGGGCGACGCGCGCCTCGTCCGTGACGATGGTGGTGGAGGACGGAGCCGCCGACGAAGCGGGCGCGGTTGCGGAAGGTTCGGTCACGGGAGGCTTTTCCTCGACGGGCTTGCCCACGGAAGCATTGCTTGCGGAAGCACTGCTCGCGGAAGGCTTGCCGACAGAAGGCTCGGACGCCGGCGCGGCCGTCGCCGGAGGCGTCGTCGCCTCGGTCTCGGGCTTGCGCGGAGCGTTGCTCTCGGACCGCCCCTGGCGGCCCGCTCGGGAAGAGGGTCTCTTCGTCACGTCGTCCTTCCGCCTGATCGCGCCGCGCGGACGCGCGACGTCTCGTTTGGTCGGTCTACACCGTTCGTGCGCCGAGTGGCACCTCCGGTGTGCCGGCCGGCATCTCGAACCTTAGCATTGGTTCAACGCACTGAGCGACATCTTGCTCCAAAGGCCAAGCTCGCGGCGTCCGCAAAAACGCGCAGAAGGGCGGTTTCCGACGGTTCCGCCGCGACGACGAGCCGCGTCGCGCCAGCCTCCCGGAGGGGTTCGGCGGCATCCGCCGAGATCGCCGCGTGCAGGAACGCGCGGGCGCGATCCCCTGCAGCGGCTCGCGAAACGGCGTCTAGGAAGAGCGTGGCGCTGCGCCGCGAATAGTGCAGGACGGCGTCGATCTCCCCCGTAGCGAGGGCGCCGCGGGCCGCGGCGTCGAGCGGGAGGGACGCGGCCTCGTAGACGACCCAGGGCGTCACGCGATAGCCCTGCGCGACCAGCGTGGCGTCGGGCTCCACCTTCCTGTCGCGCCCCACGAGGTGGAGGAAGCGCGTTCCGGGCGCGTGGTTCCGCCGCACGTGGGCGATCATCGAGACGGCGTCTCCCTCCGCCGCGCGCACGTCGACGCCGCCGGCGTCCCGCACCGCCTCGGCCGTGCGCTCGCCGACCGCGAGAATCGGGGCCCGGGCGAGGTCGACGGGAAGGCGCGAGAGGAACGCCGCCGCCTTGGCGCTCGTGACGAGGAGGGCGTCGACCGGCCCCTCCGGCGGGGCCTCGCCGGTGGCGCGCGTCTCGATGAGGGGCGAGAGGAGGACGTCGAAGCCCATCGCCTCGAGCTTCGCGGCGGTGCGCGCGGCGTCTTCGGCCGCGCGGGTGACGAGGACGCGGACCGGCGCGTCGTGAGCCCTCACCCGAAGATGCCCGCCGGCAGGCGCGCCTTGACGTCGGCGCCGACCTCCGCGCCGAGCCGCGCGGCGTCTGCGAGCGGCGCCTCGCCCTCCCCCTCCACGACCTCGGAGCCGTCGGGGCGCAGGACGAGCCCCTTGAGATGCACCCGGTCGCCGACGATCCGCGCATGCCCGGCGATGGGCGTGCGGCACGAGCCGTCGAGCACGGCGAGGAAGGCGCGCTCGGCGGCGAGCCGGATGCCGGTCTCCTCGTCGCAGATCGCGGTGGCGGCCTCGCGGGCGAGGGCGTCGGCCTCGCGCACGACGATGGCGATGGCCCCCTGGGCGACGGCGGGGAGGAAGTCGTCGATGTCGAGCGCGGCCGAGGCGTGATGGGCGAGCCCGAGGCGGTTGAGGCCCGCCATGGCGAGCAGTGTCGCGCCGTACTCGCCCGCCTCGATCTTCGACAGCCGCGTGCCGACGTTGCCGCGAAGCAGCGCCACCTCGAGATCCGGCCGCAGCCGCCGCACCATCGCCTGGCGCCGCAGCGAAGCGGTACCGACGATCGTCCCCGGCGCGAGGTCCGCGAACGAGGTCGGCCCCTCCGGCCCGCCCTTGCAGATGAGCGCGTCGCGCACGTCCTCGCGCGGCAGGAAGCCGGCGATGACGAGCCCGTCGGGGAGATCGTTCGGCAAGTCCTTGCCGGAATGGACGGTGATGTCGACGCGGCCCTCGAGCTGGGCCTGGTCGATCTCCTTCGTGAACAGCCCCTTGCCGCCGGCCTCCGAGAGGGCGCGGTCCTGGATCATGTCGCCCGAGGTCTTGATCACGTCGAGCGCGAATCGCTCCGGCGCGATGCCGAGCGCCTCGGAGAGGCGCCGCTGCGTCTCGTGCGCCTGGGCGAGGGCAAGCGGGCTCCCGCGCGTGCCGATGACGAAGGCCGACCCGTTCTCGCGCGCAGCGCCGCTTGCCATGTCCTCGCCTCTCCCTTGTCACGCGCATTCCCTTCGGCGCGGGCGGGGACTATAGGTGCGCATGACGCGGTGCGGAAGCTCGGGAAAGGCACGATCCTCCCGCGGCCCCGCGCCGTAGGAAAGACAGGCGGCGAGGAACACCATGCGCGTGCTCGGCATCGAGACGACCTGCGACGAGACGGCGGCGGCCGTGGTCGGGCTCGCGGAGGACGGGCGCGGCCTCGTCCTCTCCAACGAGGTGCTCTCGCAGATCGCGGAGCACGCGGCCTATGGCGGCGTCGTGCCGGAGATCGCGGCGCGCGCCCATGTCGAGGTCGCCGACCGCCTCGTCGCCCGCGCTCTCGCCAAGGCGGGCACCGATCTCGACGGGATCGACGCCATCGCCGCCGCCGCCGGCCCGGGGCTGATCGGCGGCGTCATCGTGGGGCTGACGACGGCCAAAGCGCTGGCGCTCGTCGCGGGCAAGCCGCTCGTGGCGGTCAACCATCTGGAGGCGCACGCGCTCACCGCACGGCTGACGGACGGGATCGCCTTCCCCTACCTGCTCCTTCTCGTGTCAGGCGGGCACACGCAGCTCCTCGCCGTGCGCGGCGTCGGCGATTACGTGCGCCTGGGCGCCACCATCGACGACGCCATCGGCGAGGCCTTCGACAAGGTCGCGAAGCTGCTCGGCCTCGCCTATCCGGGCGGGCCGGAGGTGGAGCGTCTCGCGCGGTCGGGCGATCCGGAGCGATTCGCCCTGCCGCGCCCGCTGCTCGGCCGCCAGACGCCGGACTTCTCGCTCTCGGGCCTCAAGACCGCGGTGCGCCTGGAAGCCGAGCGCATCGCGCCGCTCTCCGAGCAAGACGTGGCGGATCTGTGCGCCTCCTTCCAGACGGCGGTGGTCGACGTCGTCGTCGACCGCACCCGCGTGGCTCTGCGCGCCTTCCAGGCGATCGCGCCGCGGCCCTCCGCGCTCGTCGTCGCCGGCGGCGTGGCGGCGAACGGGGCCGTGCGCCGTGGGCTGCAGCGGCTCGCGACCGAATCGGGGCTTCGCCTCGTCGCGCCGCCCCTCGATTTGTGCGGCGACAACGGCGCCATGATCGCCTGGGCCGGGCTCGAGCGCTTCCGGCTCGGCCTCATGGACGATCTCGACGCGCCCGCCCGCGCGCGCTGGCCTCTCGTCGCGGCGCCCGCGCCGGTGGAGGCGGGAGGCGCGTCGTGACGCCGCTCGGCATCGTCGGCGCCGGCGCCTGGGGCACGGCGCTCGCCAATGCCGCGGCCGCCGCCGGCGCGCCCGTGGTGCTCTGGGCGCGCGATCCGGACCATGCCCGCGAGATGGCCGAGACGCGCGCCAACGCCCGCCATCTCCCCGACGTCCCGCTCGCCACCTCCGTGCGCCCGACGAGCGCGCTGACCGAGCTCTCCGGCTGCGACGCGATCCTCCTCGTCGTGCCGGCGCAGGCGGTGCGCGAGGTGACGACGGCGCTCGCCTTCGTCCTGCCGACGCACGCGCCCCTCGTCATCTGCGCCAAGGGCATCGAGCGCGACACCGGCTTCTTCCTCTCCGACGTCGTGGCGGATCTGCGCCCGGGCGCGCCGGTGGCCGCGCTCTCCGGCCCGAGCTTCGCCCACGACGTCGCCATCGGCCTGCCGACGGCGGTGACGCTCGCCGCGCCCGATCCGATCCTCGCCGCGACGCTGGCGGCGCGCCTCTCGGGACGGGCGCTGCGGGTCTATCATTCCCTCGACCTGCGCGGCGTCGAGATCGGCGGTGCTGGCAAGAACGTGCTCGCCATCGCCTGCGGCGCCGCCATCGGCCGCGGGCTCGGTGAGAGCGCCCGCGCGGCGCTGACGGCGCGGGGCTTCTCCGAGCTGATGCGCGTCGCGCGCGCCTATGGCGGGCGCGCGGAGACGCTGATGGGGCTCTCGGGCCTCGGCGACGTCGTGCTCACCTGCGCCTCCGCCGCCTCGCGCAACTTCGCCTTCGGCGAGCGGCTCGGGCGCGGCGCGAGCGTGGCGGAGGCGGCCGGCGGCAAGCTCGTGGAGGGGGCCTTCACGGCGAACGCGCTCTCGGCGCTCGCGCGGGCGCGCGGCGTCGAGATGCCGATCGCCGACGCCGTCGCGGCCCTCGTCGCAGGACGCGCGGGGCTCGACGAAACCATGGAAGCGCTCATGAGCCGGCCGCTCAAGGCCGAGGACTGAGCGCGACGACGAACGAGAACGGGGGCGGGTGAGAGAATGGCGTATTGGCTCTACAAGTCCGAGCCGGACGTGTGGTCCTGGCAGCAGCAGGTCGAGGCCGGCGAGGCGGGCACGCATTGGAACGGCGTGCGCAACCATGTCGCCAAGCAGAACCTGATGGCGATGAAGATCGGCGAGCGCGGCTTCTTCTACCATTCCAACAAGGGCAAGGAGATCGTCGGCATCGTCGAGGTGATCCGCGAATACTACCCCGACCACACCGACGCCTCGGGCAAGTTCGGCATGGTCGACGTCAAGGCGGTCTCCCCCCTTCCCCGCCCCGTGACCCTCGACGCCATCAAGGCCGAGCCGCGGCTCGCGCAGATGATCCTCGTCAACAATTCCCGCCTCTCCGTACAGCCGGTGACGGAGGAGGAATGGCGCGTGGTGCTGGAGATGGGTGGGGCGTGAGGCGGAACGCGGAGCTCACGCAGCGTCGGCCCGCAGCGTCGGGATACGGTCGAGCTCCGCGCCGAGCTTCCGGCGCGCGTGCCACAGGTCGTGCGCCTCCTGCATGCGCATCCACAGCATCTCCCCGTTCCCGCACAGCTTGCCGAGGCGCAGGGCCATCTCCGGCGAGATCCCGGATTGCTCCGAGAGAACGCGGTGCAGCTGCTGGCGGGTCACGCCGAGATGTCGCGCGATCGCGGTGACCGATAGACCGAGCGCTGGGAGGACGTCCTCGCGCAGGACGGCTCCGGGATGCGTGGGTGCTCGTACGGGGCGTTGAGCGATCTCTACCATTTTCCGTGCCTTGTCAGCGTGTTCATCGAGCTAGTGGTATTGAACAAGATCGACGTGTGACGCGTCCTCGTCCGCAAACTCGAAGACGATGCACCACGGTCCGTTCACATGAACGGAGTAGCGTGTCGGCTCGAAGCCGATCAGCGGATGGAAGTCGAAGCCCGGCACATTGATCTCGCCGACTTCGCGCGCGTTGTCGATCACGTCCAACCTTCGCAAGATACGATCATGTAGCCTCTTGTCGATTTTCGCGCTCCTACCCGTCTTTAACAATTCACGCAGGCCCTTGTGCTTGAAATCGCGGATCATCGATACTCCCGCCGCTGAAAACAACCGTCTGCAATATCGGTGAGGTTACCATCGGCGGCCGAATTGTCAAGTGAAAAGTGACAGTTTACGCCTTGATCCCGAACTTCGACAGGCTGGGCGGCTGCCACCCGGAACCCACCGATCGACATGCCGGAGCCATCCCGCAAGAAACCCCGTCCGCACCGAGCCCGTTGCCTCGTCGAAACGTCACGACGACGAAGGAGACGAACATGGCCAAGGCCGGCAAGGGAATGGGGCACGACACGGTGCGCGGCGTCGAGCACGTCGAGGACGTGCCGGAGAACGTCACCCGCGAGGACGAGCTCGCCTCCAAGCGCATGGGCGACAACGAGCTTCAAGGCGACGACCAGGTCCGCGTCCACAATCAGCGCCAGACGCAGGCGGGCGCGCGCACCGACCGCCCGGAGACGGACGATTTCGTCGACAAGCACAAGACGGGCCTGCGCTCGGACAAGGTCGCGCCCTCCGAGGAGGAGCTCGACAAGGAGATGCGCAAGTCCTGAGGCGCGCTCGGCGCGTCATCGAAGACAAGCTCGGGCGGCAGCGTCCGCCCGAGCCCATAGCTGGCTTCAGCGAATCGCCATCGCTTCACATTCTGCTTTTGTGATATGATCCGCTCCGATGTGATGCGGGTCGCCATTCGGCCGCCCCCGCCCATCTGATGGCGCAAGTGCCATGTGCAACAGCCGTGTGAACGGGGAGCGGGACGCGATGGGGCCTATCACGAGACGCGGCATGTTCGGGCTCGCACCTGGTGCCGCGCTGGCGACGTCGTCGAGGCGCGCCTCGGCGCAAGACGACGGGATCGTCGTCGTCATGTACCGCCGGGCGGGCTGCCCCTGGTGCCACGCCTGGGACCGGGAGATCGGCGCGATCTGGCCGAAATCGGACGTCGGCGCGCGTCATCCGGTGCGGATGGTGGACCTCGATCAAGACGAGAGGCCGGCTCTCGCACTCGACCTGCCGGTGCATTTCACCCCGACCTTCGTCGTCGCCGTCGCCGGCACGGAGATCGGGCGGATCGAGGGCTATCCGGGGCAGGATTTCTTCTGGGGGCTGATCGAGCGGCTGATCGCGGACGCGGAGCGGGCGGCTGGCGGTTCGCCGACGCCCGCACCCGCGGCGGGCACGAACTGAACGGCCACACGTGCATCGGCGTTGCGTATGCGACTGAAGCGCGCTAGTCTCGCCGAATTCGCCGGGAGGTGTGCATGCGTGTCGACGTGAACGAGGCCAAGGATCGTCTGGAGGAACTGATCGATCGCGCCGCAGCGGGGGAGTTCGTGGCCATCGAGGCGCGGGACGGCAGCGTGGCGCAATTGTCGCTCTACGGGAGCAAGCCGGCGCGCGTGGCGACGGATCCGGCCGAACGGGATCGCATCATCAGAGAGATTCAGGCGCGGGTCGCCGCCAAGCGGCTCCCTCCAGGGCCGCCCGCCGAACGCGCCGCGGACTTCCTCTACGACGAAGAGACCGGCCTCCCGATATGATCGTCGTCGGTTCGTCCGCCCGCGCCTGACCCACCTCACACGTCCGCGAGGCGTCGACCGGTCTCGCGGTCGAAGACGTGGAGCGCACCCTCCGCGACGCGAAGCGGCAGCGTGTCCCCCTCGCGCACGGTGACGTTCCCGGGCAGGCGCGCGGCGAGCACCTCGCCGCCCTCCCCCGCCACCGGCACGATCGCCGCGTCCTTGTCGAGCAGGACGCCGTGGACGAGGGTGTCGGCGCCCAGCGTCTCGACGACGCGCGCCCGCAGCGTCAGCTCGGCCTCGGGCTGCCCGACGAGGGCGAGATGCTCCGGCCGCACGCCGATCGTGACGGGCTTCTCGCCGCCATGGCCGACGATCGGCTCCGGAAGCGCCCGCAGAGGCGCGCCCGTGTCGAGCGTGATCGCCCGCCCGTCGCCGCCGAGACGCCCGGGCATGAAGTTCATCGCCGGCGAGCCGATGAAGCCCGCCACGAAGGTCGTCGCCGGGTGGAGATAGACGTTCATCGGCGTGTCGATCTGCTCGGCGACGCCGCCGTTCATGACGACGAGCCGGTCCGCCAGCGTCATCGCCTCGACCTGATCGTGGGTGACGTAGAGGGCGGTGGTGCCGAGCGAGCGCTGAAGCTGCTTGATCTCGAGGCGCATCTGCACGCGCAGCTTCGCGTCGAGGTTCGAGAGCGGCTCGTCGAAGAGGAAGGCCGCGGGCTCGCGCACGATGCAGCGGCCCATGGCGACGCGCTGGCGCTGGCCGCCGGAGAGCTGTCGCGGCTTGCGGTCGAGATAGGGCTCGAGCTGGAGCATGCGCGCGGCCTTGTCCACCCGCTCGCGGATCGCGTCCTTGGAGAGGCCGGCGATCTTCAGCCCGTAGGCCATGTTGTCGTAGACGCTCATGTGCGGGTAGAGCGCGTAGTTCTGGAACACCATGGCGATGTTCCGGTCCTTCGGCTCGAGCCGGTTGACCACGCGCCCGTCGATGGCGACCTCGCCGCCGGTGATCTCCTCGAGCCCGGCCACCATGCGCAAGAGCGTGGACTTGCCGCAGCCCGACGGCCCGACGATGACGATGAACTCGCCGTCGGCGACGTCGATCGAGACGCCGTGGATGACCTTGGTGTCGCCGTAGCGCTTGACGACGTCGCGGATGCCGATGCCGGCCATGGCCTCGTTCTCTCTCACTTCTCGGTTTCGACGAGGCCCTTGACGAAGAGCCGCTGCATGACGAGCACGACCGCGACCGGCGGGAGCAGCGCGAGCGTCGCGGTGGCCATGACGAGGTGCCATTGCGGCTGCTCGTCCGACACGTTCACCATGCGGTAGATGCCCATGACGATCGTCGTGAAGCTCTCGTCCGTCGTGACGAGGAGCGGCCAGAGGTACTGGTTCCAGCCGAACAGGAACATGATCACGAAGATCGCCGCGATGTTCGTGCGCGAGAGCGGCACGAGGATGTCGAAGAAGAACCGCATCGGCCCCGCCCCGTCCATGCGCGCCGCCTCGGCGAGCTGGTCGGGCACCGTCAGGTAGAATTGCCGGAACAGGAAGGTCGCGGTGGCCGACGCGATGAGCGGGATGGTGAGGCCGGCATAGGAATTGAGCATGCCGAGATCGGCCACGACCTCGAAGGTCGGCAGGATGCGCACCTCCACCGGCAGCATCAGCGTGAGGAAGATGATCCAGAACGCGATCATGCGGAAGGGGAAGCGGAAGTAGACGATCGCGAAAGCCGAGATCAGCGACACCGCGATCTTCCCCGTGGCGATGAGGAGCGCCATGACGAACGAATTGAACAGCATCAGCCCCACCGGCGTGCCGCCGGCCTGGGCCATGCCGGCCGAGAGGAGCTGCGAGTAGTTCTCTACCAGGCGATCGCCGGGCCAGAGCGGGGCGACGCCCGAGAGCAGCGTCGGCTGCGGGTGGGTCGAGGCCACGAAGGCGACCCAGACCGGGAAGAGCACGATGGCGACGCCCGCGAGGAGGACGACGTGGCGCAGCACCGTGAGGAAGGGGCGGTTCTCGACCATGGCGGCGCTCCTCAATACTGTACGCGCCGCTCGATATAGCGGAACTGGACGAAGGTCAGCACGATCACGATCGCCATCAGGACGACGGATTGTGCGGCGGAGGAGCCGAGGTCGAGGCCGACGAAGCCGTCGGAATAGACCTTGTAGACGAGGATCGTCGTCGATTGGCCGGGCCCGCCCGACGTCGTCGCGTGGATGATCTGGAACGTGTCGAAGAAGGCGTAGGTCACGTTGACGACGAGCAGGAAGAAGGCGGTGGGCGAGAGCAGCGGGAAGACGATCGTCCAGAACCGCTTCATCGGGCCCGCACCGTCGATCGCCGCCGCTTCGACGAGCGAGCGCGGGATCGCCTGCAGGCCGGCGAGGAAGAAGAGGAAATTGTAGGAGATCTGCTTCCAGACCGCCGCGATGACGACGAGGATCAGCGCCTGGTCGCCGTTGAGCAGGTGGTTCCAGTCGATGCCGAGCGCGCGCAACGTGTGCGCGAAGAGCCCGATCGAGGGATTGAACAGGAACCACCACAGCACGCCCGCGACCGCCGGGGCGACGGCGTAGGGCATGATCAGCAGCGTCTTGTAGCCCGACGCGCCCTTGATCACCCGGTCCGCCATGGTGGCGAGGAGGAGCGCGATGGCGAGCCCCAGGAAGGTCACCGCCAGCGAGAAGACGACCGTCACCTGAAAGGAATTGAGGTAGAGCGGGTCCGAGAACAGCCGCTCGAAATTCGCCAGCCCCACGTATGTCGTGCGCAGCCCGAACGCGTCCTGGCGCAGCACCGACTGGTAGAGTGCCTGGCCGGCCGGCCACAGGAAGAAGATCGCGGTGACCACGAGCTGCGGCAGCAGCAGCGCGACCGGCAGCGCGAAGCCTCTGAAGGTGACTTTCTTGTGCATCAGGAGATCCGGTCGCGAGCGCCCCGACAGCGCGACGGCTCGGGCCGGCGGCGCACGAGACGCGAAGCCGGCGAACGAGAGACGCCGCCCGTCGAGGGCGGCGTCCGGGAAGAGCCCGTCAGGGCCTCAGCTGTTGTCGGCCTGGAACTGGCGCAGCATGTCGTTGCCGCGCTCGACGGCCGTGTCCAGGCCCTCCTGCGGGGTCTTCTGGCCGGCCCACACGGCCTCGAGCTCTTCGTTGATGATGTCGCGGATCTGGACGAAGTTGCCCAGGCGCAGGCCGCGCGAGTTGCCGGTCGGCTCGTTGAGCGTCATCTGGCGCACGGAGACGTCCGTGCCCGGGTTCTGGGCGTAGAAGCCCTCGCTCTCGGAGAGCTCGAAGGCGGCCTGCGTGATCGGCAGGTAGCCGGTGTCCTGGTGCCAGGAGGCCTGGACCTCGGGACGCGACAGGAACTCGAAGAAGGCGGCGACGCCGGCGTACTCGGCCTCGTCCTTGCCCTGCAGCACCCACAGGGTGGCGCCGCCGATGATGGAGTTCTGCGGCGCGCCCGGCACGTCGTCGTAGTAGGGCAGCATCGCCACGCCGACCTCGAAGTCGGTGTTGGCGTTGACGCCCGCCTGCGCGGCGGAGGAGTTCATGTAGATCGCGCACTCGCCCGAATAGAAGAGCGGAGCGGAATCGGAGCGACGGCCGCCGTACTCGAACAGGCCCTCGTCGGCCCACTCCTTCATGTTCGACACGTGACGGACGTGCAGATCGCTGTTGAAGGCGAACTCGGTCTCGAGACCGTCGAAGCCGTTGTTAAGCGTGGCGAAGGGGACGTTGTGGTAGGCCGAGAAGTTCTCGAGCTGCACCCAGGACTGCCAGCCGGTGGTGAAGCCGCAGGTGGCCGCGCCGGACTCGACGATGGCGCGCGAAGCCTCGACGACCTCGTCCCAGGTCTTGGGCGGCATCTCGGGATCGAGGCCGGCGGCCTCGAAGGCGTCCTTGTTGTAGTACATCACCGGGGTGGAGGAGTTGAACGGCATGGAGAGCATGTTGCCGTCCGAGTCGGCGTAGTAGCCGACGACCGACGGCAGGTAGTCCGACTGGTCGAAGCCGTCGGCATGCTCGTTCATCAGCTCGTAGACGGGGTAGATGGCGCCGCGGGCGGCCATCATCGTCGCGGTGCCGACCTCGAAGACCTGCACGATGTGGGGCTGCTCGCCGGCGCGGAAGGCCGCGATCGCCGCCGTCATCGTCTCGGTGTAGTTGCCGCGATAGGTCGGGACGACCTCGTACTCGTCCTGAGCCGCGTTGAACTCCTCGGCGATGGCGGCGGTGCGCTCGCCGAGCTCGCCGCCCATGGCGTGCCAGAACTGGATCTGCGTCTGGGCGTTGGCGGCGCCGGCCGCGAGCATGAGAGCCATGGCCGAGGTGCCGGCCAGGATCGTGCGGGTGAAGGACATGGACGTCTCCCGTTGAAGATTTCCCGTCGCCCCGGCTGTCCGGCCGGCGACGCGACGTGAGCGCCTTTTCGTGACGCTTCGTTACGGCTCTGTGACAGTGAGCCGGCTAGACAATAGGCGGGAGGCGCCCGGCGAGGCAAGCCGTTGCGGGAGCAACCGGAGGCTCGCATCCTCGGGCGAAAGCGGGCCCGCGTGGGGCGCAGTGACGATGCGCGAGCGATACCGCATCACGCCGCACGATTGCAAGTCGTGTGGACAAGTTCCACGGCGGGCCGGCCCCGCCGCGCGCCGTCCGCCTGCACTGGACCGCGCATCCCTCCCGCGCTAAGCGGGGCCGAAGCCGATTGAAGCCCCGTCCCCAAGCCCGGCTCGGAGCCCCTCCCCCATGTCCCTCGACAGCGTGCGCGCCTTTTTCGCCGAGCGCGCCCCCGACATCGACGTCGTCGTCACCGAGGCCTCGAGCGCCACCGTCGCCGAGGCCGCGGCCGCGCACGGTGTCGAGCCCGCGCGCATCGCCAAGACGCTGACGCTGGCGGTGGGCGAGCGCGTCGTCCTCGTCGTCGCGCGGGGCGACGCGCGCCTCGACAACAAGAAGATGAAGGCGACCTTCGGCGCGAAGGCGAAGATGCCGGACGCGGACACGGTCGCCGCGCTCACCGGCCACCCCGTCGGCGGCGTGTGCCCCTTCGGGCTCGCCACGCCGCTGCCCGTCCATTGCGACGTGTCGCTCAAGGCCTTCGACGTGGTGGTGCCCGCAGCCGGCGCGATCAACGCGGCGGTCTTCATCGCGCCCGAGCGCATGGCGGCCTTGACGGACGCGACCTGGGTCGACGTCTGCCGCGAGCCGGAGGCGGGTGCGGAGGAGAGCGCGCAGGCGTGAGCGCCGCGCGTCAGAGCGCGTCGTGCAGGCTCTTGGGCGCCCAGTCGTTGACGATGCGCCGGCGCTTTGCCTGACGCCGCAGCACGGTCTTCAGCTTCGACTTGAGGAGCGCGATGTCGAAGGGCTTGAGCAGGAAGGCGTCGACGCCGGCGGCATGCGCGGTCGTGACCTGCTCGAAGGTGATCGACGTCTCGGTGAGGATGAAGGCGATCTTGAACATCTCCTCGTCGCTCTTCACCGTACGCAGCACCTGCAGGCCGTCGACGGGCTCGAGGTCGAGATCGCAGACGATCAGCCCGTAATTGCCGTTGCGGATCATCTCGATGCCCTCGACGCCGGACGAGGTCACCTCCACCTCGGCGAAGCCGAGCCGGTAGAAGATCTCCGCCACGAGACGGCCGATCTTGACGTTGTCGTCGATGATCAGGACTGCGGGAAACGGATCGTCGGACATCGCACCGCCTCCCTTACGTGAGGGCCTCGATGCCGCGCTTGGCCAGCAGGTTCTGCTGCAGCGCGAGCATGCAATCGTGCACGAGCGTGGGCTTGGGCGTGCCGCGGGAGAACGCCTCGTCGAGCGCGAACTTGTCGAGCACGTCCTGGCTGATCAGGTTGCGCTCGAGGAGCTCGAGCGACGGCAGCAGCTCGCGCCTGGGGATCTCGCGCCACTCTATGATCCGCACTTCCTTGTGCCGGCTATCGGTCGAGATGCGCTTGAAGGTGGAATTCAGGGCGTCGCGATCGCCCTCCATCATGTGCCCGAACCAGCCGCGATCGAGCACGAGGATCGAGGTGATCAGCGCGAACTCGTTCTGCCGGCGCGAGGAGCGTACGAGACGGTCGAGCTGCTCCGTCCGCGTCACCGACTCCTTGTCGAGGGTGCAGCGGCTGAAATAGATGATCCGGCTGAGGCTGGAGCGGTTGAGCATGGGGCCTTTCGCGTCACGTCGGGTCCCACGCTCGCACTACGCGGATAAGAAACCGTAAAGGCCGTGCGGCTCAGGGGCATTGCACCGCGACGCGGCGGCCGCGGGAAACGATGGCGACGGCCTCCTCGGGCGAGGTCGCGATCACATCCTGAACACGCCGAAGGGTGTCTTCGGGATCGGCGCGTTGAGCGACGCCGAGAGCGCGAGCGCCAGCACACGGCGCGTCTCGGAGGGGAGGATCACGCCGTCGTCCCACAGCCGCGCGGTGGCGTGGTAGGGCGAGCCCTCCGCCTCGTACTTCTCGCGGATGGGCGCCTTGAACGCCTCCTCCTCCTCCGACGCCCAGGTCTTGCCCTCGGCCTCGATGTTGTCGCGCCGCACCGTGGCGAGGACGGAGGCCGCCTGCTCGCCGCCCATCACCGAGATGCGGGCGTTGGGCCACATGAACAGGAAGCGCGGGGAGTATGCGCGCCCACACATGCCGTAATTGCCGGCACCGAAGGAGCCGCCGACGATCAGCGTGAGCTTGGGCACCTGCGCGCAGGCGACCGCGGTGACGAGCTTCGCGCCGTCCTTGGCGATGCCGCCGGCCTCGTATTCGCGCCCCACCATGAAGCCGGTGATGTTCTGCAGGAACAGCAGCGGGATGCCGCGCTGGCAGCACAGCTCGACGAAATGCGCGCCCTTGAGCGCGCTCTCCGAGAACAGGATGCCGTTGTTGCCCACGATCCCCACGGGCATGCCGTGGATGCGGGCGAAGCCCGTCACCAGCGTCGTGCCGTAGAGGCGCTTGAACTCGTCGAACTCCGAGCCGTCGACGAGGCGCGCGATCACCTCGCGGATGTCGTAGGACTTCTTCAGGTCGGTGGGCACGAGCGCCTCGAGCTCGCTCTCGTCGTAGGCCGGGTCCATCGGCTCCGTGAGCGCGAGATCGACGCGCTTGACGCCGTTGAGGTTCGCCACGATGCGCCGGACGATGGCGAGGGCATGCGCGTCGTCGGTGGCGTAATGGTCGGCGACGCCGGACAGGCGCGCGTGCACGTCCGCCCCGCCGAGATCCTCCGCCGAGACCACCTCGCCGGTGGCCGCCTTCACCAGCGGCGGGCCGCCGAGGAAGATCGTGCCCTGGCGGCGCACGATCACGGTCTCGTCGGACATGGCCGGCACGTAGGCCCCGCCCGCCGTGCACGAGCCCATCACGCAGGCGATCTGCGGGATCCCCATGGCCGACATCGTCGCCTGGTTGTAGAAGATGCGGCCGAAATGCTCGCGGTCGGGAAAGACCTCGGTCTGATGCGGCAGGTTCGCGCCGCCGGAATCGACGAGATATATGCAGGGCAGCCGGTTCTCGCGGGCGATCTCCTGGGCACGCAGGTGCTTCTTCACCGTCATCGGGTAGTAGGTGCCACCCTTGATGGTCGAATCATTGCACACGATCATGCATTCGCGGCCCGAGACCCGGCCGATGCCGGCGATCAGGCCCGCGGAGTGGATCGCGTCCTCGTACATGCCCCAGGCCGCGAGGGCGCCGATCTCGAGGAAAGGCGCGCCGGGATCGAGGAGGCGCATGACGCGCTCGCGCGGGAGCAGCTTGCCGCGCCCGAGATGCCGCTCGCGCGCCCGCGCCGGCCCGCCCTCGGCCACCTCCGCGCGCCGCGCGCGCAGCTCGTCCGCGATCGCGCCCCAGGCGGCACGGTTCTCCTGCACCTCCAGCGAGGAGAGGTCGATCTGCGAGGCGATGACGGGCACGGGGGAGCCTCCGAGGACGCTGTGACGACCCGCGGGTTATGCGGCAGGGACGCGTGGATCACAAGCGGGGGGAGGACGCCGTCCCGGGCCGTTCGCCGACCCGCAGCCCGCGCCTCACGCCGCCTGCGCCTGCGGGCGCGCCTTCGCGACGAGGCGCTCGATGCCATCGCGGCGCGACAGGAGCGCTGCGATCTCGGCGCGGTTCATGGCGGCGATCGCCTCCTCGACGCTGCCGGCCGCGTCGAGGCGGGCGCTGGCGACGACGAAGGGCGGGTCGATGGTCGCCGGGCAGACCGGCGTCGCGGGGGCGGGCAGCGTGCCGGTGTGGAAGGCGGCGAGCGCCGGCGTGTCGAGGAGGCGCGCGACGGCGTCGCGCTCGGCGCCGAGGGCCGCGGCGATCTCCCGGCGCAGCACGCGCGCGCGCACCAGCATCGGCGGCACGGTGCGCTCCTCGGGCGTCGAGAGCAGCCCCAGCGCGGCGAGGCGCGGGGTGGCGCGGGCGGTGAGGCCCGAGAGCGGGATCGCCAGCACGAGGCCGACGACGGCAGGGCTCATCCACAGGAAGACGGCGGGCGAGACCGCGAAGGCGGCCACGCCCAGCGCCACGCCGAGCGCGGTGTGCCAGCGGTGGCGCTTGGCGATCTCCGACCACGGCACGGAGCCGTCGTCGCGGCGCTGCGCCTTCCAGCCGGCGTCGCGCCCGGCGAGGATCTGGAACACCGCCGCCGATTGCAGCGCCATCATCACGGGGGCGAGCAGCGCCGAGACGAGCGTCTCGAGGACGACACCGCCGGTGGCGCGCAGCGGCCCGCCGAGCCCGCGGCGCACCGGTCCGGAGATCATCGCGACGAGGAGCCCGAAGAGCTTGGGCAGGAGCAGCACCGCCATGGTCGTGGCGAAGAGACCGAGCGCGCGCTCGCTGTCGATCACCGGCCAGGTGGGGAAGAGCAGGAAGTCGGCGGCGAAATAGTCGGGGCGCACGAAATGCGCCTGCAGCGCCAGCATCAGGCCCGAGAGGAGAAAGGCGAGCCAGAGCGGCGCGGAGAGATACGACAGGATGCCGATGACGAGATGCGTCCGGCTCACCGGGTGCAGGCCCTTGGCGCCCAGCACGTTCGCGTGCTGCAGGTTGCCCTGGCACCAGCGCCGGTCGCGCTCGGCGAGATCGACGAGGGAGGGCGGGCTCTCCTCCCAGGAGCCGGAGAGCGAGGCGTCGATCTCGATCGCCCAGCCGGCCCGGCGCATCAGCGCGGCCTCGACGAAGTCGTGGCTCATCACCGGCCCGCCGAAGGGCGCCGTGCCGCGAAGATGCGGCAGGCCCGCGCATTCGGCGAAGGCGCGGGTGCGGATGATGGCGTTGTGTCCCCAGTAGTTCCCGGCGTCGCCCGAGAACACGGCGAGGCCCGTGGCCATCACCGGTCCGTAGACCCGCGCGGCGAATTGCTGGAGGCGCGCGAACAGGCTCCAGCGGCCCACCAGCAGCGGCACGGTCTGGAGCAGGCCGAGCTCGGGGCGGCGCTCCAGCGCGAGCGTCATGCGCACCAGCGTGCGCGGCGTCATCACGCTGTCGGCGTCGAAGACGATGAAGGCCGGGTAGGCCCCGCCGAAGCGGCGCACCCAGTCGGCCACGTTGCCGGCCTTGCGCTCGACGTTCTTCATGCGGCGGCGGTAGAAGATGCGCGCCCGCGGCCGGCGCGCGGCACGGATCGCGAGGAAGGCGGCCTCCTCGGCGAGCCACACGTCCGGGTCCGTCGTGTCGCTGAGCACGAAGACGTCGTAGGCCTCGTGCACGTCGGCGTCCGCGAGCGATTCCGCGGTCGCGACCGCCGTGGCGAAGACGCGGGCGGGGTCCTCGTTGTAGGTCGGCAGCAGGATCGCCGTGCGGGTCGACGGCTTGGAGCGCGGCGACAGGAAGTGGCGCTTCACCAGCCGGCGGTAGACGAGCGCGCCGGTGCCCAGGACCGCGAGCGAGAAGGCGAAGGCGATCCAGGCGATCGTGGTCGCGAAGAGAGCGAGCATCACGATCTCGATGGCGGTGAGCTTCGCCACCGAGAGCACCGCGTGCATCTCCCGCGTCAGGAAGACGGCGATGACGACCGCGAGGACGACGGCTGCGGCGCGAGCCGCGTAGGTCGCGTGCGTCGCGACGAGCGGGCCGCGCCGTGGCGGGACCCGGCCGAGGTCCTGCACGGGCATGGCGAGCGGCGCCTCCGGCGGGAGCGCCGGATCGAAGTCCTTCACGGGATGCGCGGTCATGCGGGAAGCCACCTGTAGAGCCACGTCTCGGAGACGACGGCGCCGTCGCGAACGAGCGCGCAGCGCAATTCGCAGACCTCGGCCCCGTCGGGATCGAGCTCGAGGGCGACGCGCACGCCGCCGATCTCGGGATCGGTCTTGATCACGGGCGTCGAGAGGATGCCGGAGGAGGCGCTCGCCTGCACCGTGATCGGCGCGGCGTCGGGCAGGACGAGGCCCTCGCCCTGGAAGTCGACGACGAAGACGCGCTTCTCGCGATCCGCCTGCGGGCGGCCGACCTCCGAGAGGCCCGACAGCGTGCGCCGTACCTTGGCGAGACCGTGCTGCACCGGCGGCTCGCCGCGCCAATGCAGGCGATACGCCATCTGCACGGGCACGCCGGCGGCGAGCGGGAGGCGCGGGCGCCAGAAGGCGACGATGTTGTCGTGCACCTCGGCGTCGGTGGGTATCTCGACGAGGACGACGGAGCCCTCCCCCCAATCGCCGATGGGCTCGACCCACAGGCTGGGCCGGCGGTGGTAATCGGCCTCGAGGTCCTGGTAGACGGCGAACTCGCGCTCGCGCTGCATCAGGCCGAAGCCGTGGGGCTTGTTGTCGAGGAAGGTCGAGATCTGCAGCGTCTGCGGATTGAGGATCGGCCGCCAGAGCCATTCGCCCTGCCCGTTCCACATCAGAAGCCCGTCGGAATCGTGCACCGCCCCGCGGAAATCGTCGATGCCGATCCGGTCGTGGCCGGAGAAGTAGAACATCGACGTCAGGGGCGCGATGCCCACCGTCGTGATCTCCACGCGCGGGTAGAGCACGGCCTCGACCTCCATCGCGGTGGAGGCGCCGGGGCGCAGCGTGAAGCGGTAGGCGCCCGTCGTGCTCGGGCTGTCGAGGAGCGCGTGGACGACGATGGTGTCGGCGTCGGGCCCGGGCGTTTCGATCCAGAACTCGCGGAAGGTCGGGAATTCCTCGCCCGCCGGATCGGCGGTGGCGATGGCGAGCCCGCGGGCGGACAGGCCGTAGGCCTGGTCCTTGCCGACCGCGCGGAAGTAGCTCGCGCCCTGGAAGACCGCGAACTCGTCGAAATAGTCGTCGCGGTTGATCGGCGTGTGGATGCGAAAGCCCGAGAAGCCGAGGTCCTCGATGGCGGTGGGCGGGTTCTCGACCAGCGGTCCGTAGGAGAACATCGCCGGGTCGAAGATCAGCTTGCGGCTCGCCCCGTTCTCGACGATGCGGATCGCCACCGGCGCGCGGTAGCCGAAGCCGAGATGGAAGAATTGCAGCTGGAACGGGCTCGACGTGCCGGCCCAGATCGCGCTCTCCGGCCGGAAGCGGATGTCGCGATACTGATCGTAGTCGAGCCCCGCGAGCGCGTCCGGCACCGTCTCCGGCGGGGGCTCGAAAGGCGCGGCGGCGAGCGCCTGGGCCCGCTCCCGCACGAGAGCGGGGCGGAACGGCTCGGGCTCGCCCCAATGATCGGGGCTGGAGGCGAGAGCGGCGGCGAGGGCACGCCCCGAGGAGCCGGGACGCGGGGCGAGCGCGAGCGCGGCGGCGAGCGCCAGCACCGAGCGGCGAGTGACCGACAAGGATTTCGTCTCCGACTGTCCTGGAGGCGTCCGCCCGGGCCGTTCGCGGACGCGCGGCGTGGGGGCCGTGCGCTCGTCCGCTCGCTCTCGGGCGAAGCGCTCTCAAGATACGCTTCCATTCCGCGCTGCACAACGGCGAAGAGGAGCATTCGGTTCGATTTCGTCGTTGTCGCAGTGCGGCGGTCGCGACCGTGGCCGGGGTTTTGGGGGAGATCGTGGCGGAGATCCGGCGAGCTTGCGAAAAGGGGCACGGACTCCGTCGGATCGGCCACCTTCGATCAGCGCTCACCCATGTGCGACGACAGTCGGCTGCGGAAGACCGCGTCGACGAGCCGCTTCGGCAAGAGCGGCAGGAGGACGTTCTCCAGGAGCGGCCGTCGCGAGGGGGCGTAGCGCGAGCGGGGGCGACGCGCGGTCATGGCGGCGAAGGTGGCGCGCGCCACCGCCTCCGGCGCGAGGCCGTGCGTGGGAGCGCTGTCGACGATCGTCCCGAGCGCCCAGCGGAAGGCGCCGCCGTAGCGCGTGGCGTCGAAGCGGTGGAGGTTTTGCGCCGCGACCTTCTCCCAGACCGGTGTCGCGACGGCGGACGGCGCCATGACGATCACGGGAATGCGGAACGGCGAGACCTCCCGCCGCAGCGCCTCCGAGAAGCCCTCGATGCCGTGCTTGGAGGCGATGTAGGCCGTCACGAAGGGCTGGCCGAAGCGCCCGCCCAGCGAGGACATGGTGACGAGCCGCCCCGGTGCGCCCTCCCTCGCGGGATCCGTGCCGAGCAGGGGGAGGAAGGCGCGAGCCGTGATCATGGTGCCCACCAGGTTCACCTCGATCTGCCGGCGCCAATCGTCGACCTCCTGGTGCTCCAGCGGCGCCGGGATGCCGATGCCGGCATTGGCCACGATTCCGGCGAGCCGCCGCGTGCCGAGCGCCCGCCCGACGATGGCGGCCGCCTCGGCGACCGACGCCTCGTCCGTCACGTCGAGGAGGAGCGGCGTGAAGCCCGGCCCGAGCTCGGATACGAGCCGGCGCGCGTCCTCCTCGCGCCGCGCCGAGCCGAAGACCCGCCAGCCGCGCGCCAGGAATTCCCGCGCGATCGCGTGGCCGATGCCGGAGGTGGCGCCGGTGACGACGAGGGCGGGGGCGTCGGACGAGGGCATGGAGGGCTCCGGAGGCGCGTGCGGGGCATCATGCATGGCGGGCCCCCGCGACTCCAGCCGAACGGGGCCTAGGCGACGCCGGTTCCGCTCAGGCGCCTCGAACGACCCGTCTTGCCACCCGCCTCGCCACTTTTCTCATTGCCGGCCGGCTGCCGCGCGAGGACGGCGGCGAGCCAGACCGACGCGAGAGCGACGAAGAAGATGCCGGCGGTTCCCACCATCCCGTCGATCCGATCGACGATGGGCGTGGTGACGGGGATCATGAAGGTCGCGAGATTACCGGCCACCATGATGCCGGAGACGGACAGGGCCGCGTGCCGCGGCGCGCGCGATGAAGCCCACCGTCCCGAATATCGCCACCGGCATCAGGCCGAGCAGGGCGAACTTCAGCTCCGACGACTGGTCGGGCAGGACGATCTGCGCCAGTGCGAGGAGCAGGAACGCCGCCATGGCGAGCGCCGGCGCGAGCGCGGCCCTGCGGCCGAGGGTCAGGACGACGATGGCGAGGACGTTGCCCGCGAGCGCCGCGGTGGAGAGCGCCGCCGTGTCGATCGGCTGCGCCGACGCGACGAGCCCCGCCTCCGGCGCGACCTTCCAGACGAGGAACATCGTCGCGTAGACGTAGAACGCCGCCGAGAGGGCGATGCTCGCCACGATCCGGCGCACGCCCAGCGCGTCGTCGGCGGCGGGCCGCCGGCGCGTCTCCTCCCCGCTCGCGCGCGACACGGTCGGCCCGGCGCGGAAGAGAAGGAGCGTGAGCACGAAGCCGACGGCGAAGACGGCCGCGGGCATCAGCCAGTAGGCGCGCTCCGTCGGGTCGACGAGACGCGTGAGGATGCTCTCGTCGAGGAGGAAGCCGACGGTGAAGAACGTGCCCCACGAGGCCATCAGCACCGTGCGCATCCGTGGGCCCAGAAGCGCGAACGCCACCACCGGCGCAGCGATCACGTAGAGGATGTGCGAGAGCGATTCGCCGACGCGCGCGACGACGACGACCGCCGTCACCGGGACGAGGAGGAGCGTCGTCGACACCGCGCCGAGCACGAGCGCGAAGAGCATCAGCGTGCGGTCCGACACGATCTCCCGCAGACGGTCGTAGGCGACGCCGCCGACGATGCAGACGATGCCGAAGATCGAGATCAGCAGCCCCTGCTCCGGCATCGCCGCGGGCGCGAAGCTCCGCAGCGCGTCGTAATGCGTCATCACCTTCGCGAGCTGCGAGACGGTCAGGCTCGCGAGCAGGAAGGCGAGCACCATGCGGGCGAGATCGACGAGGACGGACATCGGGCGCGCTCTCCGGCTTCCGGCGAGCGGCGTGACCGCCGATCCGGAACGGTGTCGGGGGAACGACCGGCGATCGCAATCCAAAATCGCTCCGCCGAGGCGTGTGCCATGCCGGGCCGACGCGATCAACCCCGCTCGCGGCTCCGTCACGATCCGTCCCCATCGGACTCCGCCGCGCCCCTGGCGAATCGCCGCCGAACCGGTGAGATAGCCTCCGGAGGACGGATGGTCAGGGTTCTGCATACCGCCGATTGGCATCTCGGGCACACGCTCGCCGGCTATTCGCGCGAGGCGGAGCATCGTGCGGCGCTCGACGCGCTCGTCGAGATCGCCGCCCGCGAGGCGGTGGACGCGGTGGTGGTGGCCGGCGACGTGTTCGACGCGCTCAACCCCTCCGCGGAGGCGCAGGCGCTGTTCTTCGACACGCTGACGCGGCTCCACGCGGCGCGGCCGCACGCGGCCATCGTCGTCGTCGCCGGCAATCACGATCCCGCGGGACGGCTCGAGGCGCCGCGCGGGCTCTACGCCTTCGCCAACGTGACGGTGGTGGGCACGATCGAGCGCGGTCGCGCGGGCGGGCCGGATCTCGCGCGCCATCTCGTGCCCGTGCGCGACGAGACCGGCGCCACCCGCGCCCACGTCCTCGCGGTGCCCTTCCCGCGCGTCGCGGACCTGCCGCCGCTCGACGCGCCCGGCGAGGGCTCGCCGGTGGTGGCGGGCGTGCGCGCGCTCTACGCGGACCTCGTCGGGCGCGCCGCCGAGGCGATCGGGCCGGAGAGCCCCCTCGTCGTCACGGGCCATCTGCACGTGGCCGGCGGGCTCGAATCCGACGGGGCGGAGCGGCGTATCCTGGTGGGCGGCGAGCACGCGGTGCCGCCGGACGTCTTCCCCGCGCGGGCCGGCTACGTCGCGCTCGGCCACCTCCACCGCCCGCAGGCGGTGGGACGCGAGAGCGTGCGCTATTCGGGCTCGCTCTTCCCGCTCTCGAAGACCGAGAGCGGCTACGAGCACGGCGTGACCCTCGTCGATCTCGAAAGCGCGAGCGCACCCGTGCGCCTGCGCCACGTCCCCCTCCCCCGCCCCGTGCCCTGCCTGCGCCTGCCCGCCCGCGGCGCCGT
Organism: Salinarimonas ramus; assembly: GCF_014645695.1. Taxonomy (GTDB): domain Bacteria; phylum Pseudomonadota; class Alphaproteobacteria; order Rhizobiales; family Beijerinckiaceae; genus Salinarimonas; species Salinarimonas ramus. The sequence continues at coordinate 50,607 of NZ_BMMF01000004.1, forward strand.
GGCGGCGGGCGACGTCGAGGGCACGCTGGCGGCGCTCGGGCTCGACGCGGACCTCCCCGTCTCGCGGAGACCCTTCGTCTGGCTCACCGTCGCGGTCGACGGACCCGCCGTGGGGCTCCACGCCGAGATCGGCGAGATCGCCGAACGCTTCCCCGTGCGTCTCGCCGGCCTGACGCTGGAGCGGCCCGGCAGCGAGGCCGCGCCGACGGCCGCGCCCGTGGGCGTGCGGCTGGCCGAGCGCGAGCCCATCGACGTGTTCCGCGAAGCGTTCGGAGCCAAGCACGGCGTGCCGCCGTCGCGCGCCCACGATAACGCCTTCGCCGCCCTCCTCACGATGGACGAGGCGGAGGGCTGAGATGCGCATCCTCGCGATCCGTGGTGAGAACCTCGCCTCCCTGGCCGAGACCTTCGAAATCGATTTCGCCGCCGCCCCGCTCGCGGCGGCGGGGCTCTTCGCCATCACGGGGGAGACCGGGGCGGGCAAGTCGACGCTGCTCGATGCGCTGTGCCTCGCGCTCTACGACGAGTTCCCGCGGGTGAAGGCGGAGGGCGCCAACGAGCAGATCCCCGACGGCGAGAACGCCCCCCTCGCCGCCACCGACCCGCGCACCATCCTGCGCCGCGGCGCCGGGCGCGGCTTCGCGGAGGTGGACTTTTCCGCGCGCGACAGCGTCGTGTACCGCGTGCGGTGCGAGCTCGCACGCGCCCGCGGAAAGGCGACGGGGGCGCTGCAGAAGCGCGGCCGGGCGCTGTGGAAGGTCCTCCCCGAGGGCGTCACGGAGGCGGTGGCGTCCGGCGTCGTGCCCGTGCGCCAGGAGGTCGAGCGCCTCACCGACCTCACCTGCGACCAGTTCCGTCGAACCGTCCTCCTCGCCCAGGGCGATTTCGACGCCTTCCTGCGCGCGGACGCGAAGGAGCGCGCGGAGCTCTTGGAGAAGATCACCGGCACGGAGATCTACGCCACGCTCTCGCGGCGCGCCTTCGAGCGCTGGCGGGCGACGAAGCAGGCCGTCGACGCGCTTTGCGCGCGCCGCGACGGCATCGGGCTCCTCTCCCCAGAGGAGCGCGCCGCGCGCGCGAACGCGATCGACGACCTGACGCAGCGCAAGGCTCGGACGAACGCCGCCCGCGAGGCTTTGGACGCGGTGTTGCGCCGTCACGAGGCGATCGCGGCGGCGACCGCCAGGCGCGATGCGGCTTCGAAGACGGTGGAGACCGCGCAGGGGGCGTGCGACGCCCTCGCCGAGGAACGCGCGCGCTACGCGGCGCTGGAGCGGGCAGAGCCGTTGCGCTCCGGGAGCGAGCGGACCGCGGAGGCGCAGCGCGGCGTCGCCGAGGCGCAGGCCGCGCTCGAAACGGCCCGCGGCGAGGACCAGGCCGCCCGCGCGGCGCTCGGATCCGCGGAGGCGGCCGAGACGGAGGCGAAGGCGCGCGCCGAGGCGGCGCAGGCGGCGTGCGAGGGCTTCGAGCCGCTCTGGGTCCGCGCGCAGACCCTCGACGATCGGATCGTCGATGCCCGCGCTCTCGTCGCCAAGCGCGCCGGCGCGCGCGACACGGCCGAGGCCGAGGCGGCGCGTCGCGCGACGGCGGCCGAAGCCATCGAGATGCGCCTCGCCACGAGCGAGACCGAGGCCGGCGCCCTCGACGAGACGCTCGCGCGCGACGCCGACCTCGCCCCGCTCGCCACGCGCTTCGACGAGCTTTCGGAGGCGCTGGAGAAGCGTGCCGGCTTCGTACGCGAGACGGCGGAGCTGGAGCGAAAGCGCGATGCCGCCGCCGCGACGCTCGATCGCCTGGCGGCGACGCTCGCCGCCCTCGACGCGGCCGATGCGGCCGACGTCGCGTCCCGTGCGGCCTGCGCGGAGCGTCTCGCCACCCACGAGGCCGCCTTCGCGGCGATGGACCTGCCCGCGATGCAAGCGCGCGCGCAGGCGCTGGAGGCGGCGGACGGGATCGCTGCGCGCCTCGCCGCCGCCGCGAAGGAGGCCGCCGCCGCGGCGGCGTCCCAAGCCTCGGCGCGCACGCGCCGCGACGCCGCGGCATCGGCGTGGAAGAGCGCCCGCGACGACGAGCGCGGCGCGGAGGCGACGCTCGCCGAGCTCGCGACCCGCGCGGAGGAGGTGGAGCGCCTCGGCGCCCTCGCCGACGCCACCGCCTCCGAGAGCGCGCGACGCCTGCGCGCGGCGCTCGTGCCCGGCGAGCCCTGCCCCGTCTGCGGCGTGCCGCACGACGAAAAGCCCGATTCCGCGCCGGACGCCTTCGTCGCCGCCATTCGCGCACGCCGCGATTCGCTGCGCGCCGAGCAGGACGCCGCCCGCGCCGCGCTCGCGCAGGCCCGGGCCGCGGCCGAGGCGGCGCAGGCGGAGGGCAGCCGGGCGCGCGAGGCGATGGACGTCGAGGCGGCCCGCCTCGGCGAGGCGGCGCGCGCCTTCGCCGACGCGCACGCCGCCTGGCGCGCGCTGCCGGCGCTCGATCTCCGCGAGCCGCCTGAAAACGTGGTGGAGGCCGCTTCCGCGCTGGCGGCGCTCGCCGAGGAGATCGCGCGCGCCCGCGGGGCCGTGCGCGAGAGCCAGCGCCGAGCGGAGGCGTTGCGCACCGAGATCGAGCGCGAGCGCACCGCGCGCGACCGGGCCGCTTCTGCGATCGAGGCACGCCGAAATGAGCGCGCGGGCCACGATCGCGATGCCGGCGCGGCACGCGAGACCGTGGCGCACGCGGCAACGCGCCTGCGCGATCTCGCCGACCGGCGCGCTTCCATCGATCGCGCCTGGTCACGCGTCCTCGCCGCGAGCGGCATCACGCCGGGCGATCTCGATCGCGATCCCACGGGCGCGCTGCGCATCCTGGAGACCCGCGCCGGCGACTACCGCGCGCGCGCCGCGCGGCGCGAAGCGTTGCGCGAGGCGATCGCCGCGGACCGGGTCGCCGCCGCGGCCGCGCGCACGTCCGCCGAAGGGGCCCACGAGATCGCCGCCGGGGCGAGCGCGGCGGTGACCGAGGCCGAGGGCGCGCTGTCGGGGCTGGTCGCCGAACGCGGCGGCCTCCTCGACGGCGAGGCGACCGAAGCGCATCGCACCCGCCATCGCGCGGATGCCGCAACAGCGCGGGAGGCCTTCGAGAAAGCGCGGGCGGCGTGCGAGGCGGCGCGCAGCCGCGTCGCCGTCGCGGCCGCGTCGCTGCGCACCGGCGAGGTGGCCCTCGCGCGCGCCGCCGAGCACCGAACCGCCGCCGGCGACGCCTTCGCCGCCGCCTGCACGACCGCCTGCATCGCGCCGGCCGACGCCATCGCCCTCCTCGCGGTCCCCCGAGCGGAGCGCGACGCCCTGCGCGCGCGCCTCGCCGCCGCCGACGAGGGTCTGCGCGAGGCGCGCTCGGCGCTCGGCCATTGCGAGAGCGCGCTCGCGGAGGCGATCGGCGAGGGGGCGCCCGAGCAGGACGCCGAAGCAGCCGGCGAGCACCGGGCCGCGCTCCTCGCCGAGATCGCGGAACTGGACGAGACGCTCGTCGCCGCGCGCGTGGCGCTGGAGCAGGACGACCGCGCCCGCGAGCAGGCGGGGCGGCTCGAGGACGAGATCGCGGCGGCCGGGGCGGACGAGCTCCTGTGGCGCGAGGTGTCGGACGCGATCGGCTCCGCCGACGGCTCGAAGTTCCGCCGCTACGCGCAATCGGTGACGCTCGATCATCTCGTGGCGCTGGCGAACCGCCACCTCGACGCGCTCGCCCCGCGCTATCGCCTGGAGCGCGCCGGCGGCGAGACCGGCACCGGCGGTGGCGATCTCGGCCTGCAGATCCTCGACCGCGAGCTCGGCGACGCGCGCCGCTCCACCCGCTCGCTGTCGGGGGGCGAGCGCTTCCTGACGTCGCTGGCGCTGGCTCTGGCGCTCTGCTCGCTGGAGGGCCGCGGCTCCTTCGTCGACACGCTGTTCATCGACGAGGGCTTCGGCACGCTGGACGCGGCGACGCTCGACGTCGCCATCGACGCGCTGGAGACGCTCCAGGCGCAGGGGCGAAAGGTCGGCGTCATCAGCCACGTCGAGGCCATGCACCAGCGCATCCCCGTGCAGATCCGCGTGGAGAAGGCCGGCGGCGGGCGCAGCCGCGTGCGGGTGACGGGCGCGGGGCTCGCGCAGCCGGCGATCGGCTGAGCGCGAGCCCCGCGCCTTCGCCCGCTCAGGCGGCGGCGCGGGCATCCTCGCCGCGGGCGTAGGCGCGCCCGAAGCGGTTGGCGAGGAAGGCGTCGAGGCGGATGTCCTCCTGGCGGACGAAGCCCGCCTGCGGCAGCGTGCCCTCCGCGAGAAGGTCGAGCACGGCGCAGATGCCGGACGCCGTCGTGATCTGGATGGCGGAGCGCACAATCCCGTTCACGCGCTCGGCGTAGATCTTGCGCGCGAAGGTCTCCTGCACGAGGAGCCCGTCCTTCTTGCCGGAGACGGTGACGAACACGATGACGACGTCCTGCATCGTCGTGGGAACCGCCTGCTCGAGGATGTCCTTGAGCACGTCGCGCCGCTCGCGCAGGCGCAGATCGTCGAGGAGCGCCTTCATCACGGCGCAATGCCCGGGATAGCGGATCGAGCGGTAATTGAGCGTGCGCACCCGTCCGGCCAGCGTCTCGCAGAGCGTGCCGAGCCCGCCCGACGTGTTGAAGGCCTCGTAGCGCACGCCGTCGAGCGAGAATTCCTCGCGCTCGTCGAGCGCCGCCGCCTGGACGAGCCGCCCGTCGCGGATCGCCTCGCAGGGCTCGATATACTCGTTGATCACGCCGTCGGTCGACCAGGTGAGATTGTAGTTGAGCGCGTTGGTCGGGAATTGCGGCAGCGCGCCCACGCGCAGCTTCACCTCGTCGAGCGTGTCGAAGCCGGATGCGAGATCGTTGGCGACGATGGAGATGAAGCCCGGCGCGAGCCCGCATTGCGGGATGAAGGCGCTCGTCGCGCCCTCGGCGAGCGCCTTGACGCGCCGCGTCGTCGCCACGTCCTCGGTGAGGTCGAGATAGTGCGTGCCGGTCGCCGCGGCCGCGTCGGCGATGGGCGCGGTCAGCTGGAAGGGCGCCGCCGAGACGACGGCGAAGGCGCCCGACAGGCGCGCGCGCAGCGCCTCCCAGTCGGTGATGTCGAGGGCGGCGGGCACGACGGCCGTGTCCTGCGTGGCGCGGGCGAGCGCGGTGCGGTCGCGATCGGCCAAGGTGACGGAATAATCCCCCGTCTCGGCGAGCATGCGGGCGACGATGCGGCCGATCTTGCCGGCTCCGACGACGACGATGTCCTTCATTGCGTGCTCCCGAGACGCTGCGTTCCTGGCTCGAGCACCAGCTTACGCTTCCCCCGCCGCGGAAACGACGCTACGTTCCGCGCGATCCGATCACCCGTCCGGACGATCCGACGATCATGCTCGACGAAACGACGACACAGAAGGACCGCGCGCTCATCGCGCTCCTGCGCGAGAACGCCCGCGCCTCCACCGCCGAGATCGCGCGGCGGCTGGGCGTCTCGCGCACGACGGTGCAGAGCCGCATCGAGCGGCTGGAGCGGGCGGGGATCGTCGTCGGCTACACGGCGCGGCTCGCGGCGGATTACGAGGCGGGGCTCGTGCGCGCCCACGTGATGATCGTCGCCGCGCCCAAGCTCGCGCCGGCCGTGACGAAGGCGCTCGCCGCCATGCCGGAGCTGCGCCGGCTGCTCTCCGTGTCGGGCGCCTTCGACATGATCGCGGAGGTCGCCGCCGAGAGCGTGGCCGCGCTCGACGCCGTCATCGACCGCATCGGCGCGCTTGACGGCGTCGAGCGCACGCAGACGAGCGTGGTTCTGTCCACACGCTTCGAGCGATGAGGCGCGCGACGAGGAGGCTGGCGTCGCACGCCCGCTTGCGCTCTTTATGCGAGGGTCCGTCACGCACCGTTCCCGAAGAGACCCGATGCCGCCCCGCCTCTCCCCCACCATCGCCGCCATCCAGTCCCCGCCGATCCCCGCCGCGCAGGGCTGGGCGCGGGCCTATGGCGGCGCGCGCGGGCCGCTGATCGATCTCTCCCAGGCGGCGCCCGGCGGCGCGCCGCATCCCGATCTCCTGGCGCGGCTCGCGCAGGCCGCCGGCTCGGCCGACGCGGCGCGTTACGGGCCGATCCTCGGCGACGAGATCCTGCGCGCCGCGCTCGCGCAGGACGTGGCGCGGCTCTATGGCGGCCGGGTCGAAGCGGGCGAGGTCGCGATCACGGCGGGCTGCAACGCGGCCTTCGTCACGACGATGCTCGCGATCTGCGCGCCGGGCGAGACCGTGCTCCTGCCGACGCCGTGGTACTTCAACCACGAGATGTCGCTCGCCATGCTCGGCATGGTGCCGCGCGCGCTGCCCTGCCGGGCCGACGACGGCTTCGTGCCGCGCGTCGCGGACGCGCACGCGCTCCTCGACGAGAGCGTACGCGCCATCGTGCTGGTGACGCCCAACAACCCGACGGGCGCCATCTACCCGCCCGAGACGATCGCCGCCTTCGCCGATCTCGCCCGCAGCCGGGGGATCTGGCTCGTGATCGACGAGACCTATCGCGACTTCCTACCCTCGGGCACGGGCGCGCCGCACGGGCTCTTCGCGCAGGAGGGCGGGCGCGAGGGCGTCGTCCATCTCTACTCGTTCTCGAAGAGCTACGCCGTGCCCGGGCATCGGCTCGGCGCGCTGATCGCCGGTCCCGAGATGATCGAGGCCGCGGGAAAGATCCTCGACAACGTCCAGATCTGCCCCGCCCGCGCCGGCCAGTCCGCCGTGGCGTGGGCGATCGACGCGCTGCGCCCCTGGCGCGAGGAGGCGCGCGCGACGCTGGAAGGCCGCGCGGACGCCTTCGCCGCGGCGCTCGCTCCCCTCCCCGGCTGGGAGATCGCCTCGATCGGCCCCTATTTCGCCTACGTTCGCCACCCCTGGCACGGCATTCCCGCCACTGACGCCGCCCGGCGCCTCGCGGCGGAACGCGGCGTGCTGATGCTGCCGGGCAGCTTCTTCGGGCCGGGGCAGGAGGACCATCTGCGCGTCGCCTTCGCGAACGTCGACGCGCAGCGGCTCGGCGAGCTCGGCGAGCGGCTCGCCTAACGCGCGCCCTCGCCCTTGGCGATCATGCGCATCAGCAGCAGCACCGGGATGATCCCCACGGCGACGATGGCGAGCGCCCCCGTCGCCGCCTGGGCGAGGCGCTCGTCGGAGGCGAGCTGGTAGACGCGCACCGCCAGCGTATCGAAATTGAAGGGCCGCACGATCAGCGTCGCAGGCAATTCCTTCAGCACGTCCACGAACACGATGAGCGCCGCCGTGATCAGCGAGCCGCGCAGCAGCGGCGCATGGACGTGCGCGACGACGCCGCCGGGCTTCTCGCCGAGCATGCGCGCCGCGTCGTCCATCGTGCGCGGGATCTTGAGGAAGCCCGCCTCCACCGATCCGTAGGCGATGGCGAGGAAGCGCACGAGATAGGCGAACAGCACGGCGACGACGGTGCCCGACAGCAGCAGCCCCGTGGAGACGCCGAAGGTCTCGCGGAAGACGCCGTCCACCGCGTTGTCGAAGGCGCCGAGCGGGGCGAGGACGCCGACCGCCACCACGGTGCCCGGCACGGCGTAGCCGATCGTCGAGACGCGCACGAGGGCGCGCAGGGGCTTCGCCCGGGAGAGGCGCGTGGCGTAGGCGAGCAGGATCGCGACGCCGACGAGCAGCACGGCCGCGAAAGCGGCGAGCGTCAGCGAGTTCGCGGCATAGCGCCAGAAGCGCTCGCTCATGAACGGGTCGCCGCCGATCAGGTGCAGGCGGATCAGGATCAGAACCGGCGCGACGAAGCCCGCCACGACCGGCAGCGCGCAGGCGAGGAAGGCGAGCACGGCGCGCCAGCCGCGCAGGCGGAAGGCGGGGGACTTGCGCGCGCCGCGCCCCACCTGCGTGTAGCGCTGCGCGCCCCGCGCATGGAGCTCCAGCGCGATCAGCACGAGCACGAAGACGAGAAGCCCAGTCGCCAGCTGCGCCGCCGCCGTCTGATCGCCCATGCCGAACCAGGTGCGGTAGATCGCCGTCGTGAAGGTGCGTACGCCGTAATATTGCATCGTGCCGAAATCGGCGAGCGCCTCCATCAGCGCGAGCGCGACGCCCGCCGCGATGGCGGGACGGGCGAGGGGCAGAGCGACCCGCGCGAAGGCGCTCCACGGACCGTGGCCGAGCGCGCGCGAGGCGTCGAACGCGTTCGCCGTCTGCTCCAGGAAGGCTGCGCGGGCGAGGAGGTAGACGTAGGGGTAGAGCACCATCGTGAGCATCACGCTCACGCCCCAGACATTGTAGACGTCCGGGAACCAGTAGTCGCGCGGGCTCGTCCAGCCGAAGAGCGTCCGCAGGCTCGTCTGCAGCGGCCCGGCGAAGGCGAGGAAATCGGCGTAGGCGTAGCCGATGATGTAGCCGGGGATGGCGAGCGGCAGGAGCAGCAGCCAGACGAAGGCGCGCGAGAACGGGAAGCGGCACTGCGTCACGAGCCAAGCGCTCACGACGCCGATCGAGGACGTGCCGAGACCGACGACGAGAACCAGGATGCCGGTATTGGCCAGAAGGTCCGGCAGGATGGTGGACGCGAGATGCGCCATCACCTCCGTACGCGGCGAGAACAGGCTCGACGCCACGGACAGGATCGGCAGGAGCACGAGGCCGGCGACGAGCGTCGTCGCCACGACGAGAAGGAAGGGTGCACCCGAACGGCGACGCCCCCGCCGCGATGCGGCGAGGGCGGGGTTCGCTCTCGCGATGCCCATCGCGACGGGGGACGAAGCCCCCGCCGCCGCTGGTTCCCGACCGTGCATCACTTCCAGCCGGCGCGGTCCATGATCATCAGGGCGTCGGCGTTGTTCTGCGCGAAGGTCTCGGCGGAGAGGTCGTCCTCCTGGAACTCGCCGAGCGTCTGGATCCACTCGGGAGCCGCGACGCCCTCGACGACCGGGTACTCGCTGTTGCCCTCGGCGAAATAGGCCTGGGCCGAGTCGGAGGCGAGGTACTCGAGGAAGAGCTTGGCCGCCTCGGGGTTGGGCGCGTTCGCCGCGACGCCGCCGCCGGAGATGTTCACGTGGGTGCCACGGCCGTCCTGGTTCGGGAAGACGACGCAGATCTGCTCTGCCACCGCGCGATCCTCGGGGTTCTCCGAGCGGATCAGGTTGCCGAGATAGTAGGTGTTGGAGATCGCGAGATCGCCCTCGCCGGCCGCGACCGCGCGGATCTGGTCGGTGTCGCCGCCGCGGGGCTCGCGAGCGAAGTTCTCGGCGAGCCCGCGGGCCCACTCCTCCGTCGCCTCGGGACCGAGCGCCGCGAGGATCGAGCCGGTCAGCGACTGGCTGTAGATGTTGGTCGAGGAGCGGCTGAGCACGCGGCCCTCCCACTCGTCGTCCGCGAGCGCCTCGTAGGTCTGCGGCGGGTTCTCGACGCGATCGCAGGCGTACATGATCACGCGGGCGCGCTTGGAGAAGCCGAACCAGAAGTTCTCGGGATCCTGCAGGTAGTCGGGGACGCGCTCCTCGAGCACCTCGGAATCGACCGGCTGGAACAGGCCCGCCTGCTGAGCGCGCTCGAGGCGGCCGGCGTCGACGGTCAGGAGCACGTCGGCCGGGGAATTCGCGCCCTCGGCGATCATGCGCTCGATGAGCTCGTCGGCGCCCGCCTCTATGCGGTTGATGGTGATGCCCGTCTGCTCGGTGAAGTTCTCGTAGAGCGCCTCGTCGGTGTCGTAATGGCGCGACGAATAGAGGTTGAGCTCACCCTGCGCGGCGGCGAGCGTCGGCACGCCGACGAGGCCGGCGGCGAGGACGGTCCCGAGCAGAAGGGTGCGGCGAGCGTGCGAGGCGTTGCTCATGACGATGATCTCTCCCTGTGCCGGGCGGTCAAGGCGCCCGGATGAAGACTTTCGCGGGCCGTCGCGGCGCCCGGAGCGCGCAACGGCGACGGGCGCTAAAAAGGCTATTCGCGCGAAGACGTCAAGCAGGAAAACGAAGCTTAGAATCGTTCGAGAGATGGTTCATCCAGTTGAGAATCGCTCTAAAGTATAGATCTCGCAAGTGCAGTGAAGACATCGTTCAGTACAGTCACGTTCATCGCCGGAAACGCGCGATGGAGTACGGCTCCATGTCGACATCCCCGGTGTCGCCGGACAGGAGCCCTGCGACGAGGCGTCCCGTCGTCGCCGATTGCGTGAGCCCGAGATGACCGTGGCCGAAGGCGTAGATGACGCGGCCCTTGCCCGGGGACCAGCCGATCACCGGCAGGCCGTCGGGCGTCGAGGGCCGCTGGCCCATCCAGCGCGTCGCCTCGCTCGTGTCGAGATCGGGCAGGTAGATCTTGGCGAGCCGCGCCAGCGCGTCGGCCCGCGCGAGGCGCGCCGGCGCGTCGAGACCGGCGAACTCCGCCGCGCCGCCGATGCGCAGGCCGATCGCGAGGGGCGTCGCCACGAACTTGCGCTCGGCGAAGACCAGCTGGCGGGTGAGCGACACGTTCGGCCGGGGGATCGTGACGTTGTAGCCGCGCTCGGATTCGAGCAGCGCCCGATCGCCGACGCTCTCCGCGAGCCGCGCCGACCAGGCGCCCGCCGCGACGACGACGATGTCGGCATCCCCCGCGCTCCCGTCGGCGAGCATGATGCGCACGCGGTCGAGGCCGGGCTCGAGCGCCGTCGCCTCGGCTTCGTGGAAGGGCACCTCGCGCTCGCGCAGCCAGCGCTCGAGCCCCTCGACGACGCGGCGCGGATCGGCGACGAGGGACCAGCTGGGATCGTAGACGGCCTTGACCACGCGGGTCGAGATCGCCGGCTCCATCGCCCGCGCCTCGTCGCCGCTGAGGGCCTCGGTGGGAAAGCCGTGCTCGGCGCGCCGCGTCCAGTCTGCGCGATCGGCCTCGAAGCCGGCTTCGCTCTCGTAGAGCGTGAGCGCCCCGTCGCGGCGCAGGTCGCCGGGAAGCCCGACCTCCGCGAGGAGATCGGCCATGTCCTCGGTGGCGCGCCGGCCGATGGCGGCGTTGGCCGTGCTGATCCGGGCGATCTCCTCGGGCCTGCCGGTCGCGAGGAAGCGCCGCAGCCAGGGCAGGAGCTTCAAGGCGTGCCCAGGCCGGACGGAGAGGGGGCCCAGCGGATCGACGAGCCAGCGCGGCACCTGCTTCCAGATGCCGGGCGCGGAGGCGGGCGCGAGCTCGCTCACGGCCAGACCGCCGGCATTGCCGAAGGAGGCACGGTCGCCGTCGACCGCGCGCTCGACGACCCGAACCGCGTGCCCGTCCTTCACGAGCGCACGGGCGCAAGCCAGGCCGACGACGCCGGCGCCGATGACGACGATACGCACGTGATCATCCTCGAGCGCGCATTCGGGGGGCGCGCGCCTCGCACGGCGAAGATGCTGCGCTCGACGAGGATGCGTGTCAAATGGGCACGGACACCGACGTTCTGCTTACGCGGGCACCACAGCCGTCGCCTCGATCTCCACGAGTGCCGCCTTTTCGACGAGCCGGACGACCTGAACGAGCGCCATGGCCGGATAATGCGGCCCGATGACGTCCCGATAGGCACGCCCGAGATCGCGCTGGCAGGCGAGGTAGGCGTCCATGTCGGTCACGTACCAGGTCATGCGCACGAGATGGCGCGGCCCGGCGCCGGCCTCCTTCAGGATGGCGACGATGTTCTCCAGAGCCTGGCGCGTCTGGGCGACGAAACCCTCGGGAAACCGGCCCTCCACGTCCCATCCGACGACGCCGCCGGTGACGACGAGGGTGCCCGTCGCGGCCATGCCGTTGGCGTAGCCCTTGGGCGCCGGCCAGCCCGCCGGCTGCAGCGTCCGCGGCCCGTCCTGCGCGCCTCCCTCCCCCATCAGACGCTCACGCGGACCGGTCATCGAGATCTCTCCTGGTAATTGTGCATGGCCGTGCGCAGGTCGTCGGGCACGGGGATCGCCTTGTGGGCGTCGAGGTCGGTGGTGACGATGACGAGGCGGGCCGCGATGACGGGCTCCTCGCCGCGATAGCCGGGCAGGAGCAGCCGGATCGACGCCCCGCCGATTCGCTCCACGAGGACGGCGAAGTCGACGACATCGCCCATCAGGCCGGGCTTGAGGTAGTCCGCATGGGCCTGCCCGTAGCCGAGCCCGATGCGGCGGTCGCGGATGAGGACGTCGTAAGGGAGCGCGAGGACCGCCCCGAAGAAGTCCTCGAGCACGCCGTTGAGCATGTCGAACCAGCGGGCGTAGTAGACGATTCCCGCCGGGTCGCAATGCGAGAAGCGGATCTTCACGGGCGCCACGTGGACGCCCGAGGAGAGGCTCGCGCGTGCCGGCGGCACCAGGCGCTCGCTCATCGCACGGCCTCCGCCGCGACCTCGTCCTGCGCCTGGCGGCGCAGGGCGAAGCGCTGGAGCTTGCCCGTCTGCGTCTTCGGCAGCGCGTCGACGAAGACGATGGAGCGGGGATACTTGTAGGGCGCGATCTCGGCCTTGACGTGGTCCTGCAGCGTCTTCGCCATGGCGTCGTCGCCGCTCTCGCCCTCGCGCAGGAGCACGTAGGCGCGCACGATCATGCCGCGCTCGTCGTCCGGCACGCCGACGACGCCGCATTCCGCCACCGCGGAATGGGTGAGGAGCGCCGCCTCCACCTCGGGGCCAGCGATGTTGTAGCCCGACGAGACGATCATGTCGTCGGAGCGCGCCTGGTACCAGAAGTACCCGTCCTCATCCATGAGATAGGTGTCGCCCGTGACGTTCCAGCCGTTCTGGACGTACTTGGTCTGGCGCTCGTCGGCGAGGTAGCGGCAGCCGGTGGGGCCGCGCACGGCCAGGCGGCCGATCTCGCCGGCGGGGAGGTCGCGGCCCTCCTCGTCGATCACCTTCGCCTCGTAGCCGGGCACGGGGCGCCCCGTGGCGCCGGGGCGGATCTCCTCCTCGGGGGAGGCGATGAAGATGTGCAGCATCTCGGTGGCGCCGATGCCGTCCATCAGCTTCAGCCCCGTCGCCTCGTGCCAGGCGTCGAACGTGGGCTTGGGCAGGGCCTCGCCGGCGGAGACGCATTTGCGCAGGCAGGAGACGTCGAACTCGGAAAGCCGCGGCAGCATGGCGCGATAGGCGGTGGGCGCCGTGAAGACGACGCTCGCGCGATGCTCGTGGATCGCCGGAAGGAGCTCGTTCGGCCCCGCCTTCTCGAGCAGCACCGTGGAGGCGCCGATCGCCAACGGGAAGAGCACGATGCCGCCGAGCCCGAAGGTGAAGGCGAGCGGCGGCGAGCCGATGAAGCGGTCGTCCGGCTCCGCCCGCAGCACGTTGCGGCCATAGGCGTCGCAGATGGCGAGCATGTCGCGGTGGAAATGCATCGTGCCCTTGGGCTCGCCCGTCGTGCCCGACGTGAAGCCGATGAGGCAGACGTCGTCGCTCGCGGTATCCACCGCCTCGAAGTCCGGCGAGGCGTCGCGCATGAGGGCCTCGAGCCCGAACTCGTCGTGCGTGCCCCAGTAGATCACCCGCTCCAGGCAGTCGCAGAGCGGCTCGGCCTTGCGCATCTCCTCGGCGAGGCGCGCGTCGCAAAGCGCGAGCGCGATCTGCGCCTTCTCGACGGGATAGGCGATCTCGCGGGCGCGCAGCAGCGGCATCGTGGCGACGACGACGCCGCCGGCCTTGAGCACCGCGAGGTAGCAGGCGACCATCATCGGATTGTTGGCCGAGCGCAGCAGCACGCGCCCGCCCGGCACGAGGCCGAGATCCTTGGTGAGCACGTTGGCGATGCGGTTCACCCGATCCTGGAGCTCGGCATAGGTGAGGCTCTCGCTCGGCGAGACGATGCAGGACCGATCCCCCCGCCCCTCGCGCACGTGCACGTCGAGGAAGGCGTCCACGCAATTGAGCCGGTCGGGATAGGCGAGCTCGGGCCGCGTGAAGAGGAAATCCGGCCACAGCTCCTGCGGGGGAAGGTTGTCGCGCGCGAAGGTGTCCGTATGAGCGCTCGGGATCATGCGCGTCTCCAGGCTGCGAGAGGGACATCTGCCGGGGCTGCGCCGGCGAAACCTCGGGCGAAGCCCTCTCCTTCCCCGTAGGGGAAGGTGGCTCGGCGAAGCCGGGACGGATGGGGCGCGCGGAACGCGCGTACGGCGCAGCCGAAATCGACGTTTCCATCCTGACACCGAGGCTTCCGCTTCGCGGAACGCGGCTTGCGCCGCGCCCCATCCGTCACGCCGCCTGCGGCGGCGCGCCACCTTCCCCTACAGGGAAGGAGAGGGCCGGCATGCGCGTCGAGGGTCCTCGTCATCCCCCCGCTCCCTTCAGCGTCTCGCGGGCGATGACGATCTTCTGGACCTCGGTGGCGCCCTCGTAGATGCGCAGCGCGCGGATCTCGCGGTAGAGCGCCTCGACGGGCACACCTTTGGTGACGCCGAGCCCGCCGAAGATCTGGACCGCCTTGTCGATGACGGATTGCGCATTCTCGGTGGCGACCATCTTGGCCATCGCGGCCTCGCGGGTGACCCGCGGCGCGCCCATGTCCTTCGTCCAGGCGGCGCGGTAGACGAGGAGCGCGGCGGTGTCGACGTCTGTGGCCATCTCGGCGAGGGACGCCTGGGTCAGCGGCAGGTCGCCCATCGGCGCACCGAAGAGGTGGCGCGTGCGCGCGCGGTAGAGCGCCTCGTCGAGCGCGCGCCGGGCGAAGCCGAGCGCCGCCGCGCCCACCGTGGAGCGGAACACGTCGAGCGTCGCCATCGCCACCTTGAAGCCCGCGCCGGGCTCGCCGATGCGGTTCGCGAGCGGCACGCGGCAGCCCTCGAAGCGCAGGCGCGCCAGCGGGTGGGGCGCGATGACGTCGATGCGCTCGGCGACCGTGAGGCCGGGGTTGTCGGCCTCGACCAGGAAGGCCGAGAGCCCGCGCGCGCCCGGCGCCTCGCCGGTACGGGCGAAGACGACGTAATGTTCGGCGATGCCGCCGTTGGAGATCCAGGTCTTCTCGCCGTCGAGGATCGCCTCGTTCCCCTCGATCCGCGCGCTCGTCGCCATGGCGGCGACGTCGGAGCCCGCCTCCGGCTCGGAGAGGGCGAAGGCGGCGATGCGCTCGCCGCGCACCACGGCGGGGAGGATGCGGCTCTTCAGCTCCTCGGACCCGAAGAGCGTCACCGGCCCGGTGCCGAGCCCCTGCATGGCGAAGGCGAAGTCGGCGAGCCCGTCGTGATAGGCGAGGATCTCGCGGGCGAGGCACAGCGACCGGACATCGTAGGTCTCGCCCGCGCCGCCATAGGCCGCGGGCGCCACGGCGCGCAGGAGCCCGGCCTCGCCGAGGCGGCGCACCAGGGTGCGGCAGGCCGTGTCGACATCGTCGTGCGAGACGTGAAGCTCGGCCGCGAAGTCCTTCACGCGGCTCGCGAATTCGCGGTGGCGCTCTTCGAGGAACGGCCAGTGGAGGAAGCTCGTGTCGGGCATGGACGCGTCCTCCTCAATCGCCGCCGAAGACGGGCTTCGTCTTCTGCGCGAATGCTTCAAAAGCACGACGGAAGTCGTTGGTGGTCATGCACAAAGCCTGCGCGACGGCTTCCGCCTCGATGGCTTCCTCGATCGACATCGCCCATTCCATGGCGAGCATCCGCTTGGTCATCGTGTTGGCGTAGGTCGGGCCCGCGACGATCTCCGCGGCGAGCGCACGCGCCTCCTCGAGCACCGGCCCCTCGCACACGCGCGAGAAGAAGCCCCAGCGCTCGCCCTCCTCCGCGCGCATGAAGCGGCCCGTGTAGAGCAGCTCCGAGGCGCGGCCCTGGCCGATGATGCGGGGCAGGATCGCGCACGCGCCCATGTCGCAGCCCGCGAGCCCCACCTTGTTGAACAGGAAGGCGACCTTGGCGGAGGACGCCGCGAGGCGGATGTCGCTCGCCATGGCGATGATGGCGCCCGCGCCCGCGCAGATCCCCTCCACCGCCGCGATCACCGGCTGCGGGCAGGCGCGGATCTCACGCACGAGCTCGCCCGTCATCCGCGTGAAGGCGGTGAGCTCCTTGGTGCTCATCTTGGTGAGCGGCTCGATGATCTCGAACACGTCCCCGCCCGACGAGAAGTTTCCGCCCGCGCCCGCGATCACCACGGCATGGACGTCCTCGTCCTTCTTGAGCGCCGCGAAGAAATCGGTGAGCTCGCGGTAGCTCTCGAAGGTGAGCGGGTTCTTCTTCTCGGGCCGGTTCAGCGTCACGGTCGCGACGCCACCCGCGACGGACGAGAGGAAGTGGCGCGGCTCGTAGGAGGAGACGGGCAGCGTGACGGCATTGGCGGATCTCATCGGGGGACGTCCTCCTGGGGGGCGCCTGCGGGCCCCTTCTCCATGGCCGTTCGGGTCGAGGCCTTCACCTTGCCGAGAAGCGTCATGAGCGTGTCGATCTCGTCCTCGTCGAGGCCCGACAGCATCTCGGCGATCCATTCCTCGTGCTCCGCCGCCATGGCGCGGAAGGCGTCGAGGCCGGCATCGGTGAGGCGGATGACCTGCGCGCGCCGGTCGGTCTCGGAGACGCGACGATCGAGATGGCCGCTCTCGACGAGCCGCTCGACGAGGCCGGTGACGTTGCCGTTCGAGACCATCATGCGCTTGGAGACGTCCGACAGCGTCATGCCGTCGGGCGCGCGCACGAGCTGCGCCATCAGGTCGAAACGCGGCAGGGTCACGTCGAAGCGATCGCGCAGGCGCCGGCGCACCTCGCCCTCGATCATGGTCGAGAGGGTGAGGAGGCGCAGCCACAGCCGCAGCTCGGCGGCGTGGTCGGCGGGCGCCTCCAGCGCCTTGGCCTCGTGGTCGAGATGGACGCGCTCGTGCATCACACCTCGCCTCCGGCGACCGCGATCGCCTGGCCCGTGACCGAGGCGGCGCCCTCGCCGCACAGCCAGGCGACGGCGTCCGCCACCTCCTCGGGCTTGACGAGGCGACCTTGCGGATTGTGCTTGGTCAGCTCGGCCATGGCATCGGCCTCGGAGCGGCCGGTCTTGGCCATGATCCGCTCGACGCTCTGGGAGACGAGGTCCGTGTCGGTGAAGCCCGGGCAGACCGCGTTGACCGTGATGCCCTTCTTCGCCGTCTCGAGCGCCAGCGCCCGCACCAGCCCCAGCGTCGCGTGCTTCGCCGCGACGTAGCTCGTCACGTAGGGATAGCCGCGCAGCGATGCCGTCGAGGCTACGGTGACGATGCGGCCGAAGCCGCGCTCGATCATCGCCGGCAGCACCGCGCGGGCGGCGTAGATCACGCTGCGATAGTTCATGTCGAGCATGCGCTCGAGGAGCTCGTCGTTGCTCGACAGGAACGGCGCGGATTCCGCGGCACCCGCATTGCACACGAGGAGATCGATCGGCCCCGCCTGCTCCACGGCCTCGCCGAAGGCATGCACGATCGCGTCCTCGATGGTCACGTCCGCCGTCACCGCATGATGGGCCGAGCCCGCCGCGACGGCACGCTCGAGCGCCGCCATGTCCCGGCCGAGTACGGTCACGCGCGCGCCCGCTTGCGCCAGCGTTCGGGCGATCGAGAGACCGATGCCGCGCCCGCCACCGGTGACGAGCGCATGGCGCCCGGAGAGCCGGCCGTTCGGCACGGTGCGGTGGGTGGGTGCTGCGTCCATGACGCTCTCCTTCGTGTGCCCGGCGCCTGGCGAGGCCGTCCGGGACGGGTGCTTCGCGAGAAGATGCGCAGGGGCTCTTGTGATTTGCGCGCGGCTTGTTTTAAGCTTCAAATATCACGCCCGAACACGGGCCGCGTCAAGCGGGATCGGGACGGGTGTCGCGGGAATGCACGTGGCGCAGGGCCGGAAAAGGCTCTTTTCGGGAGCGGCTCGTGGCGTACAGTGCCCCTGCGGCGGAACGAGCGCGGGAAACGCGCGGGGAACAGCCGAAATCGGGAGAACAGGTCACATGACGCGCTTCACCAGGACATTCGCCGCAGCGACGCTGGGGCTCCTCGCAACGACCGCGCTCACCCACGCGCAGAGCACCGATCCGATGAAGGTCGGCGTCATCGTCACGCTGTCGGGTCCCGCCGCCTCCCTCGGCGAGCAGGCGCGCGACGGCTTCCAGCTCGCGATCGACCAGCTCGGCGGCGAGCTCGGCGGCGTGCCGGTCGAGGTCGTGGTCGCCGACGACGAGCAGAAGCCCGACGTCGCCCTCACCCGCGTGAACGGCCTCATCGAGCGCGAGGACGTCGACGTCGTCGTCGGCCCGATCTTTTCCAACATCCTCCAGGCGATCCACAAGCCGGTCATGGACGCCGACCGCATCCTGATCAGCCCCAACGCCGGCCCCTCGTCCTACGCGGGCGCGGAGTGCAACCCGAACTTCTTCGTCACCTCCTACCAGAACGATCAGGTCCACGAGGTGATGGGCCGCGTCGCGCAGGACCGCGGCTACGAGCGCGTCTTCATCCTGGTGCCGAACTATCAGGCCGGGCGCGATTCCGCCGCGGGCTTCAAGCGCCACTTCGAGGGCGAGATCGTCGACGAGGTCTACACCCAGCTCGGCCAGCTCGACTTCTCCGCCGAGCTCGCCCGCATCGCCGCGATGCAGCCCGACGCGCTGTTCACCTTCATGCCCGGCGGCATGGGCGTGAACCTGGTGCGCCAATACAACCAGGCGGGGCTCAAGGATCGCATCCCGTTCCTTTCCGCCTTCACGGTGGACGAATCGACCCTGCCCGCGCAGCAGGACGCCGCCATGGGCATGTTCGGCGCCATGACCTGGGCGCCCGACATGGACACGCCCGGGAACGCGGAGTTCGTCGCGGCCTACATCGAGAAGTACGGCAAGGTGCCGGGCTCCTACGCCATGCAGGCCTACGACACCGCGATGCTGCTCGACGCGGCCGTCGAGGCCGCCGGCGGCGCGGACGACCAGGAGGCGCTGCTCGAGGCCATCCGCACGGCGGACTTCCAGTCCTTGCGCGGCGACTTCGCCTTCAACAACAACCAGTACCCGATCCAGGATTTCTACCTGGTCGACATCGGCCAGCGCGAGGACGGGATGTACCAGACCCAGATCGTCGAGCAGGTCTTCGACGATTACGGCGACGTCTACGCCTCCGAGTGCCAGATGGGCGGCTGAGGCCGGCTCACGGTGCGGGCGCGGCCGCGGTCGCGCCCCTCTCCTTCCCTGTAGGGGAAGGTGGATCGCCGCGCAGCGGCGAGATGGATGGGGCGCGCCGCCAGGCGCGTTCGGCGAAGCCGAAGCGGAGCGCCGGGCGCCGCGCAGACCCTCTTGCGGACCCCACCCCTAGGCCGCTTCGCGGCCATTCCCCTCCCCTACAGGGAGGGACAGACGCGAGGTCGCGCCATGTACACCACGCTCATCCTGGTCCAGACCCTCAACGGCCTGCAATTCGGGATCATCCTGTTCCTGATCGCGGCGGGGCTCACGCTCGTGTTCGGGGTGATGGACTTCATCAACCTCGCCCACGGCGTGCAGTACATGATCGGGGCGTATTTCGCCTTCGCCTTCACGAGCTGGACAGGGAGCTTCGGGCTGGGCCTCCTGCTCGCCCTGCCGGCGGCGCTGGTCTTCGGGCTCCTCTTGGAGGCGCTCGTCTTCCGACATCTCTACGACAAGGACCACCTGGAGCAGGTGCTCGCCACCTTCGGCATCATCCTGTTCCTCAACCAGGGCGTGAAGGTGGTCTGGGGTTCCTCGCCGCTCTTCGTGCCGGTGCCCGAGTTCCTGCAGGGCTCGATCGTGCTGTTCGAGGGCTTCTTCTACCCGACCTACCGCCTCGCCATCATCGGCGCGGGGCTCGGCGTCGCGGCGCTGCTCTACGTGCTGGTGAACTACACCCGCGCCGGCATGCTGGTGCGCGCGGGCGCGACCAACGCCAAGATGGTCTCGGCGCTGGGCGTCGACATCCGCCGGCTGTTCATGATCGTCTTCGGCTTCGGGGCGATGCTCGCGGGCTTCGCCGGCGCGATGGTGGCGCCGATCCTGTCGGTCGAGCCCGGCATGGGCGACAACCTCCTCATCCTCGCCTTCGTCGTCATCGTCATCGGCGGCATCGGCTCGATCCGCGGGGCGTTCCTCGCAGCCCTCATCATCGGCCTCGTCGACACGCTCGGGCGCACCTTCGCGGGCGACGTGCTGCGGCTGTTCATGGATCCCGGCGCCGCCTCCACGGTCGGCCGCGCGGTGGCGCCGATGCTGATCTACATCCTCATGGCCGCGGTCCTGTTCTTCCGCCCGGCCGGCCTCTTCCCCGTCAAGCGCTGAGGAGGCGTTCCGCCATGCTCGACACCGCCTCCCCCGCCGCCGCGAAGGTCGCCGCCCCGCCGCCGGAAGCCGGCGCGACGTCCGCGCGCGCCCCGCTGATCCGCCGCGAGGCGCTCGCCTTCGCGCTGTTCGCGTTCTTCGCGATCGCCCCCGCCATCGCCCAGGTCGGCGCGGAGGGATACCTGCTCTCGCTCGTCATCCGCGCGATGATCTTCGCCATCGCGGCGCTCTCGCTCGACCTGATCCTGGGCTACGGCGCGCTCGTCTCCTTCGGGCACGCGGCCTTCGTCGGCATCGGCTGCTACGCCGTCGGCATCCTGATGGCGCATTCGGTGAGCGACCTCTTCGTCCAGCTCCTCGCGACGCTGCTGGCGAGCGCGCTCTTCGCGCTGGTCACGGGAGCGATCTCGCTCAGGACGAAGGGCGTCTACTTCATCATGATCACGCTGGCCTTCGGGCAGATGATCTACTTCCTGACGACCTCGCTCGCGGCCTATGGCGGCGACGACGGGCTGACCCTGCCATCGCGCAGCGCCGTCTTCGGCACGGACGTGCTCGAGAACGACCTCGTCTTCTACTACCTCGTGCTCGCCTGCCTCGTCGGCGTCTACGCGCTCTTGCGCGCCATCGTCGGCTCGCGCTTCGGTCGCGTGCTGCGCGGCACCAGGGAGAACCCGGTGCGCATGCAGGCCATCGGCTACGATCCCTACCGCTATCAGCTCGTCGCCTACGTGATCGCCGGCATGATCGCCGGGCTCTCGGGCTTCCTGCTCGCCAACCACATCGAGTTCGTCTCCCCGGCCTTCATCTCCTGGCAGCGCTCGGGAGAGCTGATCATCATGGTGGTGCTGGGCGGCATGGGCACGCTGGTGGGCCCGATCGTTGGCGCCATGTCCTTCCTCTTCCTGGAGGAGATCCTCGCGCGCATCACGCAGGACTGGAAGCTGATCTTCGGCCCGCTCCTCGTCCTCGTCGCCCTGTTCGCGCGGGGCGGCATCCTCGGCTTCTTCCGGAGGAAGGCATGAGCGCGATCCTCGAGCTGAAGCACCTGCGCAAGAATTACGGCGCGCTCGCCGTCACCGACGACGTCTCCCTCGCCGTCGACGCCGGCGAGCTGCACGCGATCATCGGGCCCAACGGCGCGGGCAAGACGACGCTGATCCACCAGATCTCCGGCCTCGCGCCCTCCGACAGCGGGCAGATCCTGTTCGACGGGCGCGACGTGACCCGTGCGCCGATGCACGAGCGCGTGCGTGCGGGCCTCGCGCGCTCCTTCCAGATCACCTCGATCCTGCCGGGCTTCACCGCGCGCGAGAACGTGGCGGTCGCCGTGCAGGCGCGCTCGGGCTCCTCGTTCCGCTTCTTCGGCGACCCCGCCCGCGAGCGCGACCTCGACGCGCAGGCGATGGAGGCGCTCGCGATCGTCGGCCTCACCGGGCGCGCGGACGTGACGGCGGGCCAGCTCTCGCACGGCGAGAAGCGCCAGCTCGAGCTCGCCATCGGGCTCGCCACGCGGCCGAAGCTGCTGCTCCTCGACGAGCCGCTGGCGGGAACCGGCAAGGAGGAATCCGAGCGCGTGGTCGAGACGCTGCTCGGCCTCAAGGGCCGTTACACCATCGTGCTCATCGAGCACGACATGGACGCCGTCTTCGCGCTCGCCGACCGGGTGAGCGTGCTGGTCTACGGGCGCGTCGTCGCCACCGGCGCGCCCGACGCCGTGCGCTCCGACCCGGCGGTGCGCGAAGCCTATCTCGGCGAGGAGGCCGCCTGATGCTGTCCGTGCGCAAGCTCGAATCGAGCTACGGCCCCGCCCAGGTCCTGTTCGACATCTCCTTCGACATCGCCGAGGGCGAGGTCGTCACCCTGCTCGGCCGCAACGGGATGGGCAAGACGACGACGGTCAATTCGATCCTCGGCCTGGTGAAACCGAAAGCCGGGGAGATCCGCTTCGAGGGCCGCGAGATCCGCGGCCTGCCCTCCTACCGCATCGCGCAATGCGGCATCGGCCTCGTGCCGGAGGGGCGCCAGATCTTCCCCACGCTCACCGTCGAGGAGAACCTCGTCGCCACCTCCGCCGCGCGCTTCGGCGCGGCGCGCTGGACGCTCGCCTCGGTCTACGAGCTCTTCCCCCGCCTCGACGAGCGGCGCCGGAACCTCGGATCGCAGCTCTCGGGCGGCGAGCAGCAGATGCTCGCCATCGGACGTGCGTTGATGACGAACCCGAAGCTCGTCATTCTCGACGAGGCGACGGAGGGGCTCGCACCGCTCATCCGCGCCGAGATCTGGGACTGCCTCGCCCGCCTCAAGACGGAGGGCCAGGCCATCCTCGTCATCGACAAGAACGTCGACGCGCTGATCCCGCTCGCGGACAGGCACGTCGTCGTGGAGAAAGGCCGCGTCGCCTGGATGGGGACGAGCGCGGAGCTGAAGGCGGATGCCAGCGTGAAGGATCGCTTCCTCCACGTCTGACGAAGAAGAGCGCTGAGACGAGAGGGGGTAATCCACCATGCGTACCGACGAGATCGCCGGCATCACGCCCGGCGGCGAAGGGTTCGAGGGCGTTCGCCTGAACATCCTGGGCCAGGTCTACGTGCCCAAGAACGTCACCGAGCAGTGCTTCTCCTGGCACGCGACGTTCCCCGTCGGCACGTTCGTGCCGCCGCACATCCACCCGACGCAGGACGAGTACATCTACATGCTCGAGGGTCGCTTCGACCTGATGCTCGGCGGCGAGGACGTGGTGGCGCAGGCGGGCGACCTGATCCGCATGCCCAAGGGCATGCCGCACGGCATCTTCAACAAGACCGACCAGCCGGTGAAGTGCCTGTTCTGGGTCACGCCCACGCGCAAGCTCTACGACCTGTTCTGGGGCATCCACTCCATGAGCGACCCGAACCCAGAGGCGGTGGTGGCGCTCTCGGCCCAGCACGAGGTCGAGTTCCTGCCGCCGCCTCCGGGCGCGTGATGGGGCGGGAAAGTCCCGGCCGCGTCAGCGCGAGGCGAGGAACGCCTCGTGCTCGCGGGCGAGCGCGCCCGACAGCGCCTTCTCGATGAGCGCGCGGGTCTCGTCGACGCCGTAGAGCGCGACGAACGAGCCGAAGCGCGGCCCGCGCTCCTCGCCGAGCAGGACCTGGTAGAGCGTGGCGAACCAGGTCTGCGAGACGCCCGGGCGCCCGTCCGGGCTCTTCGACTTGCCGGACGTGTCGGGGAAATGCGTGCGCCCGACCTCGTAGACCACGTCCTGGAGCGCGGCCGCGTCGGTGGAGCCGGCGTGCGGGGCGAGCGCGCGGTCGAGCTCCTCCAGAGCGGCGCGCTCCTCGGGGGTCGGCGCGCGGTAGGTCTTCTGCGGGCGCACGAAGTCGCGGTAATAGCGCACCGCCCGCTCGACGAGGACGTCGAGGCGCGGATGCGTCTGCGGCGACGCGCCCGGCGCATAGCGGCGGATGAAGGCCCAGAGCAGCCCCGGCTCCTCGGCGTTCGCCACGGCGACGAGGTTCAAGAGCATGCCGAACGTGATCTGCGCGGCGGCCGCGTTCTCGCCCTCGCTCTGGACGGTCTCGGGCTTCGGCGGCGCGCCGCTGTGGATGTGCCAGACCGGGTTGCCGAGGCGGTTCTTGTCGTCCTGGCGCTGGTAGCGCTCGAGGAACGAGAGATACTCGTCGACGTGCTTGGGGATCACGTCGAAGAACAGCCGCTTGGCCTCGCGCGGGCGGTTGTACATGTAGAGCGCCAGGCTCTCGGGCGTGCCGTAGGCGAGCCATTCGTCGATGGTGAGCCCGTTGCCCTTGGACTTCGAGATCTTCTGGCCGTTCTGGTCGAGGAACAGCTCGTAGTTGAAGCCCTCCGGCGGCTCGGCGCCCAGCGCGCGGGCGATGGCGCCCGAGACCTTGACGGAATCGATCAAGTCCTTGCCGGCCATCTCGTAGTCGACGCCGAGCGCCACCCAGCGCATGGCCCAGTCGGGCTTCCATTGCAGCTTGGCGTGCCCGCCGGTCACCGGCGTCTCGTAGCGCTCGCCGGTCTCGGGGTCGCGCCAGACGAGCGTGCCCTTCTGCGGATGGCGCTCCTCCATCGGCACCTGCATGACGATGCCGGTCACCGGGTGGATCGGCAGGAAGGGCGAGTAGGTCGCGCGTCGCTCCTCGCCCAGCGTCGGCAGCATGATCTCCATCACCGCGTCGTAGCGCTCGAGCACGAGGCGCAGCGTGTCGTCGAAGCGGCCGGACGCGTAGCATTGCGTCGAGGACAGGAACTCGTACTCGAAGCCGAAGGCGTCGAGGAAGGCGCGCAGGCGCGCGTTGTTGTGGTGGCCGAAGCTCTCGTGCGTGCCGAAGGGGTCGGGCACCCTGGTGAGCGGCAGGCCCAGCGCGCCGCGCAGGAGCTCCTGGTTCGGCAGGTTCTCGGGCACCTTGCGCAGGCCGTCCATGTCGTCCGAGAAGGCGACGAGGCGGGTGGGCACGGAATCGTTCGTCAGCGCACGGAAGGCGTTGCGCACCATCGTCGTGCGCGCCACCTCGCCGAACGTGCCGATATGCGGCAGGCCGGACGGCCCGTAGCCCGTCTCGAAGACGACCTCGGTTTTGCCGGTGCGCTCCAGGCGCGCGACGAGCTTGCGCGCCTCCTCGAAGGGCCAGGCGGTGGCGGAGCGCAGGACGTCCGGGTCGATCATCGTCTCAGGTTTTCCCATGAATGCGAGGCTGTGAGGCTTACGCCGCAGGCCGCGGGGGCGTCAATGGCGGGGGTGGCGCGGGGAGCGCGCCCGTTCGCCTCGCATGCTCAGTCCGGGAAGACGGCGTGGGCGCGATCGAGCCAGACGAGATAGAACGTCGCGTCGAACAGAGCGCCGTGGACGCGTGCCTTGCCGTCGACGCGCAGCTCGCACAGGCCGATGTCCTTGGAGAGGCTCGCGGGACGCGAGAAGCCCCGCGCCGCCGGCCCCTTGTGCGGCTTCCAGCCGAGCCCCGGGTCGGCGCGCAGCTGGGCGGGCGTGAGCGACTGCACCTTGTCGACGAGCCGTCGCAGCTTCTTCAGCTCGGGCGCGCGCCAGTCCGAAAGGCATTGCGAGCCCGCATGCCAGTGCTTCAGCGACACGTCGACCGCAGGAGCGATCTCCCGCGGCGCTCCCTTCGGCACGCTCTCCACGGGAGGAAAGCCGAAGCGCGCCTCGCTCACGCCGCCACCCTCAACGCTTCGAACCACGCGCGCATCGCGCTCTTCGGAATGATCGCCGCGGAGCGGGCGTCGGGCGCGAGGCCGCCGCGGGCGTCGCGCCAGGGCGCCTCCTCGTGGGTCATCGCCTCGAGCCGCTTGGCGGAATAGATCCCGTATCGGGCGTGCACGCCCTGGAGCAGCGCCGCGGCGTCTCCCACGATGCGCCGCGTGATCCGCTGGCTCGGCAGCGCGTCGTAGCCGTGCGGTCGAAAATGCTCGAACACGCTCGGCGCGACGGGGCCGTGCGCCCACGCCTGGAGATCCTCGGCGAAAAGCGGGCGGCCGAGATGCGCCAGCGCCCAGCCCTGCGCGTAGTAGACGAGCTTCTGCGCCTTCAGATGCGTGATGGCGTCCCCCGCCTCGCGGTCGGTCGCATTCACGAACCATTTGGCGACGTCGAGCGCCGTGTAGCCGAGGCACGGCGCGTCGCCGGTCGAGGCCGCCTCGAAGCCCGTTGCGCCGCCGGTGTTCGCTCCAGCCATCGCCGGCATCTCCGTTCCCTCTGCGTTCTCTTCTCCTAGCACAGACGAGAACGAGCGTGCAACACCGACGTCATCACAACTTACGCACCCTCAAAACGGCCCCACCGGGAAGAACCGCAGGTAGATCTCCGCGTAGGTGCCGTCCTCCCACAGGCGGGCGAGGGCGGCGTCGAAGGCGTCCGCCAGGAGCGCGTCGCCGGGGCGGAAGACGAAGCCGATGCCCTCGCCGAAGAAGCGCGCGTCGAGGAAGGGGCCCGACACCAGCGTGCAGCATTCCTCCGACGCCCGCCCGCCGACCCACAGGGCGAGCGCCGTGCCGTCGGCGAAGAGGAGGTCCGTCTCGCCCTCGCGCAGCGCGTCCTGGGCGGCGGACAGGCTCTCGAAGGGCACGCGCGTCGCGCCCGGCCAGAAGGTGGCGACGTAGGCCTCGTGCGCGGTCCCCGCGACGACGGCGACCCGCGCGTCCGCGAGCGCGGCCTCGTCCATCGCGTCCGGCGCGAAGCCGGCGGCGGCGGCGCGGGGCGCGGCGAAGCGGGCGGGGAAGCGGAAGAAGGGGCGCGTCGCCGCGTGCTCGGCCCGCAGGTCGGCGGTGAGCCGGATGGCGGCGGCGAGCGCGTCCCCCTCCGCGGCGTCGAGCGCGGGCACCAGCGTCTCGAAGGGCCGCGCCTGGATGGTACAGGCGAGCCCCGCCTCGAGGCAGGCCTCGCGCGCGAGCTCGACGACGAAGCCCGTGGGCGTCCCGTCCGCGCCCAGGAAATGCAAGGGCGGGAAATCCCCGCTCGTGAGGAAGCGCACGGTCCGCCCGGGCGGCACGGAGACCGGCTCGCGCGGGCTGCGCGGATCCCAGAAATTGGGAATCACCGGCTCGGGCAGCCCCGACGCGGGCTGCGCCGCCGCGGGGGCGGCGAGGAGAAGGAGGAGGAGGGCGGGGAGGAGGAGGCGCATGAGAGCGGCACGCATAAGTGATTCGACTGACGCACTAGCGAATTACGAGTAGCATTGTCAAGATACACGTCCTATGACGTGGCGCACCGTCGTATGCCATGCATAATCGCAGCTCCGAAAGACGGTGAAGGCAGGGCGGGGGTCGACGATGAAAAATGAAAACGAGGCGCCGGGCGGCGCCGCGAACGGAGACGGCTGTCCCGACGATGGCGCTACCGGGTATGCGCCGGGTGTGCAGGATTTGCCGACGGACATCGCCTTCCTCCTCGACCACGGTGTACGCCGGCCGATCCTCGAAACGGCCGCCGCTGCGGCGCGCGAGAGCGGCGTCGATGCGAGCGACGTCCTGCTCGCGCGCGGCCTCGTCTCGCAGGATCGCTTCTACCGCGCCCTGGCGGCCGCGGTCGAGGCGCCATTTCTCGCCGATGTCACCCTGGGCCCGCAGACGCTGTTTCCGGACGCGATCGTCGCCCGCCGAGCCGTCCTCGCCCACGGCGGTACGAGCACGCCGATGCTCGTCACTACGCCGGACGGCCGAGAGACGACCGCTCTGCTCGAGCGGGGAAAGGCTCCTGCGGGCTACGCCATCACCACGCCGCCTATCCTGCGCCGAGCGGTCTTCGGGCTGCACGCCGCGGAGATCGCGCGCCGCGCGGCGCACACGCTGCCGGACAAGGCACCGCACTTCTCCTATCGCGACGGTCCGCACGCCTGGCAGATCTACGGTCCGTTCGTCTTCGCGACGGCGCTGCTCCTCGGCACGGCCCTCGTGAGCGGGACTTTGGCCGTCGCCGGAATGGTCGCCTGCCTGATCTTCGTCGTCATGGCGGCGCTGCGGGGGGCGACATGCCTCGAGGACGTCCCGACGAGCCCGCTGCGCTGGACGCCACGCATGCCGGATGTCGCGCTGCCGGTCTACACGATCCTCGTGCCGCTCCTGAACGAGGCCGAGGTGGTCGCCCCGCTGGTGGAGGCGCTCGCAGCGCTCGACTACCCGCTGGAGAAGCTCGACATCAAGCTCCTGGTGGAGGCGCACGACGTCTCCACGGCCGCCGCCATCGAGGCTCTGGCTCTGCCGGCCGCCTTCGAGACGATCGTCGTCCCGCGCGGCGAGCCCCTCACCAAGCCCCGCGCGCTCAACGCCGCCCTTCCCCTCGCCCGCGGCGCCTTCACCGTCGTCTACGACGCCGAGGATCGGCCCGATCCCGATCAGCTGCGCCTCGCCGTCGCGGCCTTCGACCGGGAGGGCCCCGACCTCGCCTGCCTCCAGGCCCGCCTCGTGATCCACAATTCGCAGGACGCGCTGATCGCCGCGCTCTTCGCCATCGAGTACGCGGCGCTCTTTGACGTGGTCAATCCGGGGCTCCTGCGGCTCGGGCTGCCCATCCCGCTCGGCGGCACGTCGAACCATTTCCGCACGAGCGCGCTCGCCGCCATCGGCGGCTGGGACGCCTGGAACGTGACGGAGGACGCCGATATCGGGCTGCGGCTCGGCGCGCTCGGCCTGCGCATCGGGGATCTGCCGTCGGCCACGCGGGAGGAGGCGCCGACCCGCCTGCCCGTCTGGCTGCGCCAGCGCGCCCGCTGGATGAAGGGCTTCCTGCAGACGCTCCTCGTCCACACACGCGCGCCGCGGCGCACGCTCGCGGTCCTGGGTCCGGCGCGGACGATCGCGGTGTGGCTCCTCGTGGGGGGCACGGTGCTCTCGGCGCTGCTCTTCCCGCTCTCGCTCGCCATCGGGCTCGGCATGGTGCTCGCCGCCGCGGCCGCGCTCGTCGGCGCCGCGCCGGAGGCGGCGCTCCTCGACGATCTCGTGACGCACGCCTCCATCGCGACGCTCGCGCCGCCGCTCCCCTTCCCCGTCGCCGTGCTCGCCGCCACCACCTTCGCGGTGGGCATGGCCGCGACCCTCGTCGTCGCCGAGATCGCGCTGCGCCGACGAAAGCGCCGCGACCTGCGCCCCATGCTGGCGCTCCTGCCGGTCTACCTCGTCCTCGTCTCGCTCGGCGCCTGGCGCGGCGTGTGGGACCTCGCGCTGCGCCCCTACCATTGGCACAAGACCACCCACGGCCTCGCCCCGCCCGAACGCCTCCTCCCCCGCCTGCGCCGCCACGCCGGCGCGCTGCGCGCGCGCCTGGGCGGTGGACGCGTGCGTGGTCGGGCCCCGGCAGAGTGAGGCTCCGACGGTGGCGCGGAGGAGAACGGGCCTAGTTCCGCGTGCCATGGCCTGCTAGCCTGGGCACCGGGCATGAGGGGGACGCCGGCGATGACGATGCGCGATTTCGTGACGACGCGGCTGGGGCTGATCGCCGTCGCGATCGCGTCGGTGACGGGGCCGCAGGCCGCGCTCGCGTCGCAGGAGGCGATCCTCGCGCTCGAACGTCTGGAGATCGGCGAATTCTGCGCCGAGACGAGCTTCCTCGACGGCTACGCCACGCCGGTCGACGCCAACGGCGACGATCGACCCGACTACGTCGTGAACACGCAGCTCCTTCTGTGCGACGGAAGCCAGATGATGTTCTGCGGGTCCGCGGGCTGCACGCATCGGGTCTGGGTGCAGCGCTCCGACGGCGGGTACGATCTCGCCTATGACGGGCTCGTCTACGAGATCACCTTCGACCGCCCGGACGAGCCGTCGTTCCTCGCGCGCGGACGCGGGGGTGACACGCGGGTTCGGCTCGCCTCCGTCGGGCCCACGGCGCCGCAGCCAGACGCGGCGCCCGGCGCCCACGGCCCCTTCTCCAGCGAGCGATGGACCTACCATCCGGACCCGGTCCCCCACGCGGGAGTGGCGGATCTCGAGGGCGGCGCGCTCTGGCTCGCGTGCGAGAGCGGGAGCATCCGCGTGCGCTACACGGCGCAGTGGATGTTCGAAGACGGTGCAATTTCTGATTTCGTGCGCGAATGGGATCGAGATTACGGCCTCGTGCCGACTTTCGCGGCCGTCGGGCGCGAGATCGACCTGCCGTCGAGCGTCGACGAGCGTGCCAACGCGGTGGCCGCGGACGAACTCGTCGATCCGGCCGGCCCGCTGGTCGAGATCCTCGCGCGCGGGGACTTCGTCACCGTGTACCACGGCGGCTCGCTGGAGCACGAGCTCCAGTACCCGCTGCGCGGCTCGTCCGCCGCGCTCGCCTCGCTACGCGCCGCCTGCGGCTGAGGAGGAGGAGGAGGGCACCCCAGCCCGTCCTCAGATCCGCGCCAGCAGCTCCTGCGCCACGTCCTCCGGCGCCTGGGCCGTGTTGAGGCCGGCGACGAAGCGGCCTTGCTCGTCCATGATGTAGACGATGGCCGTGTGCTCCATCGTGTAGTCCTCGCCATCGAGCGGCACCTTGCGGGCGAAGGCGCGGTAGGCGGAGACGACCTGCGCCACCTGCTCGGGCGAGCCCGTGAGGCCGAGGATGCGGTCGTCGAAGCTCGAGACGTAGCTCTTCATGATCTCCGGCGTGTCGCGCTCGGGGTCCACCGTGACGAACAGCGCGCGGATGTCGCGGCCGGAGCGCTCCTTCACCTCGTCGAGGGTCTGCGCGATCTCGAAGAGCTTCGTCGGGCACACGTCCGGGCAATGGGTGAAGCCGAAGAAGACGAGGTGCGGCTCGCCCGCGAAATCCGCCTGCGTCACGGCGCGCCCGTCGTGATCGACGAGGGTGAACGGCCCGCCGACGTCGGAGGCCGCGACCTCGCGCCCCTGGGGCGTCAGCGTCAGCACGGCGGCGATGCCGAGCGCCACGAGCCCGAACAGGAAGGCGGCGAAGGGCAGGACGAGGCGGCGGGTGCGGTCTGTCATCGGTCTCTTCGGGTCGGAATGTGCGTCATCGGCTCGGCCCCGATGTAATCCCTCAGAAGCACCACGCCAATGCGGCGAGAACGACCTCGTTGAACACGGCCGGCCCCTGCACGGCCCACATCATCAACCCGGCGCCGGCGAGCGACGCGACGCCGAGCGCGAGGAGAATCACGCCGGCCCGCGAGATTCGGGCGGCGCCCGGCTCGGTGGCATTCTCGGCGGCGGGAGGCGATGCGCGGTTCGACATGTTTCGCAGGATAGCGCCATTCGGGGAGGCAAGCAACCAGCGATCAAGCACGCCGTCAAGATAGTACAACCCTTCAACGGATTGAATTTTTACATCTGCTAAGCGCACCCAGCACAATGCAGCCTAGCGGGTCTGCGCGCATAAACCATCGCAGTGCTTGCAACTTTTCCGCAGATGACAGAAAATCGCTACGATGGCATCTTGCAGGTGTTTCGATCCAACCGAGGCTGACGTGTCCGACCCGATGTTCACCAAGGAAAAGATGTTGCTGCTGGTGCGCGAGATCGCCGTCCTCATCGACTCGGACCTGAGCTGGATCGACCCCGAGCGGCGCAGCGACTTCGTCGACCGCCAGCGGGCGGAGCGCGACGAGGCGCTCGACCTGGTGCTGGCGCAGGAGCCGAGCCCGGAGGACCTGCCGGAGGCGGAGCGCATCCTGCGGCATCTGCGCGCCCGCCCGGTGGACGCCGCCCGGGCGGACGCGCTCGAGAGCTGGATGAACCTCGCGCGCAGGCCCCAGACGTAAGCGAAGGGCGGTTTTCGGGGGAACCGCGCCGCCCGCCGCGGCATTGCGCCGGCACGTTCCCGCAGGCACCATGGCGCGCATGCCTCCCACCTCACGCTACCGTCCCGATCCCCGCCACCTCGCCCTCGGCCCGGCCTTCTACGACCCCGTCGCGCCGGCCGCCTTCCCCGATGCGCGGCTGCGATTCCGCAACCGGCGCTGGGACGCGCGGGTGGGCCTCGACGGGCTCGACGAGGCGGAGTGGATCGAGCGCATGGCGCGCTTCGCACCGCTGCCCGACAACATCCCGCAGCCGCTGGCTTTGCGCTACCACGGCCACCAGTTCCAGACCTACAATCCGGACCTCGGCGACGGCCGCGGCTTCCTCTACGCGCAGATGCGCGACGCGGAGGACGGCCGCCTCCTCGACCTCGGCACCAAGGGCTCGGGCCAGACGCCCTATTCGCGCTTCGGCGACGGACGTCTGACGTTGAAGGGCGGCGTACGCGAGGTGCTCGCCACCGAGATGCTGGAGGCGCTCGGCGTCTATACCTCGAAGACCTTCAGCCTCGTGGAGACCGGCGAGGCGCTCGCGCGCAACGACGAGCCCTCCCCCACCCGCTCCGCCGTCATGGTGCGGCTCTCGCATTCCCACGTGCGCATCGGCTCCTTCCAGCGCCTGCTCTTCCTCAACGAGGGCGCCGATCTCGAGCGGCTCCTCGCCTATTCCATCGAGACCTACCACCCCGACGCCGTCGCCCCCGGCGAGCCGGCGGCGGTGGGCTTCCTGCGCGCGGTGACGCGCGAGGTGGCGATGATGGGCGCGGAGTGGTTCCAGGCGGGCTTCGTCCACGGCGTCCTCAACACCGACAACACCACGATCACCGGCGAGAGCTTCGATTACGGACCGTGGCGCTTCCTGCCGGTGCTCGATACGGGCTTCACCGCCGCGTATTTCGACCAGACCGGCCTCTACGCCTTCGGCCGCCAGCCGGCGGCTCTGCACTGGAACCTGTGCCGCCTCGCGGACTGCTTGCGCCATCTCGCCGACGACGACGCGCTCGTCGCCGCGCTCGCGCCCTTCGGCGACGTGTTCGACGCGCATCTCTCCCGGCTGAGCCGGGCGCGGCTGGGGCTCGATCCGGACGACCCTGCCGCGGAGGAGGCGCCGGCCCTGTTCTACCGGGCGCTGGCGAAGACCGGGCTGCCCTTCGAGCGGGCCTTCTTCGACCTCGCCTTCGGCGCCGATCCCGCGCGCATCGCCGCCAGCCCTCATGCGGACGCCTACGGGCAAGCGGACTGGGCCGAGGCGATCGCCGCCCTGCGCGCCGCCCCGTCTCATCCGCGACGCGACGAGGCGGCCACGCACCCCTATTTCGCGCGCGAGGCGCCGGTGACGATGCTCATCGACGCCGTCGAGGGCCTGTGGGCGCCCATCGCCGAGCGCGACGACTGGAGCGCCTTCGAGGCGACGCTCGCCGACATCGCCGAGCTCCGCGCCGCCTACGACCCGCTCCTCGCCGGCCCGAGACGCGGCTCCGTCACGCCCTCGTGATCGGCGCGCGAAGGCGCTTCCGTTCGGGCGGACGGCTTCCCATATGGCGGTCATCGGCCTCCAAAGGGTCGAGACCCCGTACTTCGGCGCGGCCTCGCGAGAGGTCGCGCCGCTTTTTTGTCGGGCTCCATGTTTTGTCCGGCTCATGGAAGGCGCGCAGCGGGGCGCATGCGGGTTCGCACGGAGGCCCTCGGCCCTTGTACGGCAGATGCATCAGTGTATTCTAATATTCGTATCCGAAGCGGGCACGCCGCCCCTTCCACTGATCTCGTGCCTCGGGAGCCTCCTCATGAGCATCGACCGTGCCGTCCTCGTCTTCGCCGGCTTCATGGTGCTGGTGTCGCTCGTCCTCACCCACACCGTCTCGCCGCACTTCGTCTGGCTCACGGCTTTCGTCGGCCTGAACCTGATCCAGTCCGCCTTCACCGGCTTCTGCCCGGCTGCCATCGTGATGAAGCGGCTCGGCCTGCGCCCGGGCAACGCGTTCTGAGCGTCGGCGACGCGCGGCGCGCCCTCTCCCCCGAGGCGCGCCGCGGGATCGTTAACGCGGCTTAACGGCTCGCGCCGCTCACCTCACTCCTGGGCGGGCTGAAACTTTAACATTCGTAATATTCCTTACCGTAAGCTCCTCCGACTGCCGCCCACGCGTGCATCGAGGGAGCCTGCCGTGCAGTTTTCAGGGATCGACGACGCCGCGCCCCTCCTCCTCGCCGCGCTCCAGGCGACGCCGGTCAACGTGACGATCGCCGACGCCCGCCGGGCGGATCGCCCTCTCGTCTACGTCAATCCCGCCTTCACCCGCACCACCGGCTATACGGCGAAGGAGGTGCTCGGGCGCAATTGCCGCTTCCTGCAGGGTCCCGACACCGATCCCCACGCGCCCGATCGCATGCGCCGGGCGCTCGCGCGCGGCGCGCCGATCGAGCTCGAGGTCCTCAATTACCGCAAGAACGGCGAGCCGTTCTGGAACGCCCTCGTGATCACCCCGGTGCGGGACGCCGCCGGTGCGCTCACGGCCTTCGTCGGGCTCCAGGTCGACGTCACCGCCAAGCGGCGCGAGGCCGAGCGCGAGACCCACGACGCCAAGATGCGCGCGCTGGGCGCGCTGGCGGGCGGGGTCGCGCACGAGATCAACAACCTCCTCCAGCCGATGCTCTCCTTCCCCGAGCTGATCCGCCCCGCCCTCCCCGAGAGCGCGCAGGACGAGCGGGCTTGGCTCGGCCTCATCGAGGACCACGCCCGCGCCGCCCGCGAGACCGTGCGCGCCATCCTCGGCTTCTCGCGCCGGGACGCGCCGGTGCACGCGCCGATCGATGCGCGCGAGGCGATCGAGCGGGCGCTGGCGCCCCTCGCGGCGACGCTGCCGGAGGGCATCATGCTCGTGCGCGAAGGTGCGCTGGCCCGCGGCGAGGCGCTGGGCTCGCTCACCATCTGCTCGGCCACGCTCGCCCGCGCGCTCGCCAACCTCGCCGGCAACGCCGTCCACGCCATGCGCAAGGCCGGCGGCGTGCTGTCGGTGGGCGCCGCGCGCCGGGGCGGCGAGCTCGTGATCGAGGTGGCGGATACCGGCTGCGGCATGGCGCCGGACGTGGCGAAGCGCGTCTTCGAGCCCTTCTTCACGACGAAGCCGCTGGGCGAGGGCACCGGGCTCGGCCTCGCCCTCGTCCACGCCGACGTCACGCGCTACGGCGGACGCATCGACGTGGCGAGCGCGGTGGGCGTGGGCAGCCGCTTCACGCTGCGCCTGCCCCTCGCCGAGGCGGCGGACGAGCCTGAGGACATCGAGACCGGCCGATCGGGCGCGCGCGCCGCGTGACCCACCCGAGAATGAACGAGAAGAGGAGCGAGACGAGCATGGCACGCATCCTGGTCATCGACGACGTGGCGGGCGTGCGCCGCTCCATCGTCGCGAGCCTCAAGCGGCACGGGCACGAGGTCGAGGAGGCCGCGAACGGCGCCGACGGCGTCGCCAAGGCCGCGCGGGTGCGCCCGGACCTCGTCGTCACCGACATGCTGATGCCCGGCATGGACGGCATCGACACGATCGAGCGCCTGCGCGAGATCCCCGGCGGCGGCGCCATCAAGGTCCTCGCCATCTCCGGCGGTGGCTCGCTCGTGCCGGCGGCGGACGCGCTCATCGTGGCGGAGGCCATCGCCGACGGCGTGCTGCCCAAGCCCTTCGACAATACCGAGCTCGAGGCCGCGGTGACGGCCCTCGTCGGCGGGCGTTGACATGAAGCGGCTCGGCGAACTCTCCGTCGCCGGGAAGATCGGCGCCGGCCTCGGCGCGATCCTCCTGATCATGGCCGTCGTGGGCGGCCGCACGCTGCAGAGCCTCGACGACATCGGCACGAGCTTCTCAGCCTACGAGCGCGCCGCCGAGCAGGTGGAGCGCGCGCAGGCGCTGGAGCTCGCGGTGGCGGGCTTCGTCGGCTCCGTGAAGGAATACGTCGCGCGCAACAGCGAGGCGCGCTTCCGGGCGACGTTGGGCGTCTACGAGGGCGTGAGCACGGCGATCATCGAGGCCGGGACGCTGGCGGAGGGCGACTACGCCGCCGCCCTCGCCCGCGCCGGCGAGGAGGTCTCGGCGACCCGCGAGAGCTTCGAGGCCTTCGGTGCCCTGCGCAACGCCCGCAACGCCCTCGTCGACGACGTGCTGCGCGAGGGCGGCACGGCGGCGCGCCGCGCGCTCTCCGGCTCGATGGAGGCCGCCCACCGCGCCGGCGACGTCGACGGGCTGGCGAGCCTCGTCGAGGCCGCCGTCTCGCTGATGCTCGCGCGCGACTACGCCAACCGCTATCTCGACGATTTCCAAGTGGAGGATCTGGAGCGGGCGCGCTCCGAGATCGCCGCCACCATCGCGGCGCACCAGCGTCTCGCCGGCGGCCCATGGGAGACGCCCGAGGCGGCCCCGCTCATCGCCTCCTTCGCGGATGGGCTGGAGCGCCTGGAGGCCGTCGTCGCCGACGAGCGCGATGCCGCCGCGACCTTCTTCGAGACGCGCGTGGGCGCCGTCGTCGCGGCCGCGCGGGACATGGCGATCGCCGCCAAGGACGAGGAGGCACGCGCCGCCGCGCTCCTCTCCGCGCGCAAGGCCGAGGCGTTCTGGCTGACGCTCGTCGCGATCGGCGTCGGCGTCGCCCTCGCCGGCTTGGTGGGGCTCTGGCTCGCCCGTGCGATCGCGCGCCCGATCCGCCAGATGACGGCGCTGATGGGCCGCATCGCCGCCGAGGAGAACGGCATCGACATTCCCCACCGCGACCGCGCCGACGAGGTCGGCGCCATGGCGCGCGCGCTCGCCCATTTCGACGAGGCCGGTCGGGAGCGCCGTCGCCTGCAGGAGGCTCAGCGCGTCGCGGGCGATACGGCGCGGCGGCGCCAGGACGAGATCGACCAGCTCGTGTCCATGTTCGGCAAGTCCGTCGACGGCGTCCTCGGCCATCTGGAGCGCGCCTCGCAGGGCATGGGCGACACCTCCCGCGGCATGGTCGACACCGCCGAGCGCAACCTCGCCCAGGCCGACGTCGTCGCGACCATCACGCGGCGCACCGCCGACAGCATCCGCGCGGCGGCCGCGGCGACGCAGGAGCTCGCCGCCTCCATCGACGAGATCTCCAGCCGCGTCACCGAGGCGAGCGGCCTGTCGGGCCGCGCCGCCGGCGTCGCCGTCGAGGTGCGCGAGGACGTCGGGCGCCTCGGCGAGACCATCGGGCGGATCTCGTCGGTCGTCGACGCCATTCGCGCCATCTCCGAGCAGACGAACCTGCTCGCCCTCAACGCCACGATCGAAGCCGCCCGTGCCGGCGAGGCGGGCAAGGGCTTCGCCGTCGTCGCGGCCGAGGTGAAGCAGCTCGCCGGCCAGACGACGCGCGCGACCGAGGAGGTGGCGGAGGCGGTCGAGGCCGTGCGCGCGTCCGCCGATCGCGCGGGGGCCGCGAGCCTGCGCATCGCGGAGGTGATCGCCGAGCTCGACGGCGTCTCCCAGAGCGTCGCCGCCGCGACCGTCGAGCAGCAGGCGGCGACGGGCGAGATCGCCCGTGCGGTGCAGGAGGTCAACGACGAGGCGGCTCGCGTTCTCACCGAGATCGAGACCGTGCGCGAGACCGGCATGGGCGCGCGCGCCGCCTCCGACGACGTGCAGCGCGCGGCGGGCGCGCTGCAGGCGGAGACGAAGCACTTCTCCGAGGAGGTCCTCGCCTTCCTGGAGGGGATCTCCACCTCGGAGCTGCGCGACGCCATCGAGCGGCGGGCGATCGAGCTGGAGGCCAGCGTCGAGACGAAGAGCGGCACCTGGCGCGGGCGGATCTTCCGCATGTCGCCGGCGCTGGTCGAGATGGATCCCGGCCTCGCGGCGCGCCCAGGCGAGAGCGTGACCGTGACGCTGCCCGGCCTCGGCACGGTCAAGGCCCGCGTCGCGGAGATCTCGCCGCGTCGCTCGGCGCTGCAGCTGCCGATGGATCGCGAGAGCCTGGAACGCACCGCACGCTGGCTCGCGGCCGCCTGACGGCTCGCCTCAGCCGTCGACGGAGATGCCGAGGCGGCGCATCTTCTCCCAGAGCGTGGTGCGCGAGACGCCCAGGCGTTGCGCCGTCTCCTGGATGCCGTTGCCCGTGGCACGCAGCACGGCCTCGATATGCGCCTTCTCCGCCGCCTCGCGCACCTCGGCGAGGGTGAGGCCCTCGGCGGGCGCCGGGGCCGTCGCCGCCGCGGGCGCCGAGGCTGCGGCGAGCGAGCCGGGGCGCGCGTCCGGGAAGAGGTCCGCGGCCTCGATCGCCGCGCCCTCGCACAGAGCGACCGCGCGCTCGACGCGGTTCTTGAGCTCGCGCACGTTCCCTGGCCAATCGTAGCCCCGCGCGGCCGCCTCCGCATCCGTCGCGACGGCGATGCGCACACCGCGCAGCCGCGGTCCGGCCTCCGCGGCGAAGCGGGCGAGCAGCGGCGCGATCTCGTCGGGGCGCTCGCGCAGCGGGGGAATGCGCACGGTCAGCACGTTGATGCGGTACCAGAGGTCCTCGCGAAAGCCGCCGCGGGCGACCTCCGCCTCGAGGTCGCGATGGGTCGCGCAGACGAGGCGGGCGGTGAAGGGGATGGGACGCGTGCCGCCCACCCGCATCAGCTCGCGCTCCTGCACGAGCCGCAGCAGCTTCGCCTGGAGGCTCGCGTCGAGCTCGCCGATCTCGTCGAGGAAGAGCGTCCCCTCCCCCGCCGTCTCGGCGAGGCCGAGGCGGCGCTCGGAGGCGCCGGTGAAGGCGCCCTTCTCGTGGCCGAAGAGCGCGCTGTCCACGAGCTCGGGCGCGAGCGCCGCGCAGTTCACCGCGAGGAAGGGTGCGGCCGCGCGCCGGCTCGTGGCGTGGAGGAAGCGCGCGGCGACCTCCTTGCCCGTGCCGGTCTCGCCGGTGAGCAGGACCGGCAGGTCGACGTCCGCCACCCGCTCCAGCGTGCGCCGCGTCGCGGCCGTTGCAGGCGAGAGGCCGAAGGAGGCGAAGGGATCGCCGGCGTCGGACTCCTCTCGCGCGGCGCCCGCGGCCTCCCCCGCATCGGCACCCGCGGTGGCGGCGCCGAGCTTGTCGACGACCTCGTCGATCTCGAAGGGCTTCGCCACGTAGTCGCGCGCGCCCATCCGCACGAGCCGCACCGCCTGATCGATGCCGCCATAAGCGGTCATGAAGATCGTCGGCACCGCGCCGGCGCGGGCGAAGACGCCGCGCATCAGGCTCTCGCCGTCGCCGTCGGGCAGGCGGATGTCGCACATGACGGCGTCGGGCGTCTGGCGGCCAACCGCCTCCAGCGCCTCGGCACAGGTTTTCGCCCAGCGCACGTGCCAGCCCTCCAGCGCGAGGCGCTGCTCGAGGGAGGCGCCCAGGATCTCGTCGTCCTCGACCACCAGGATGAAGCCGCGCCCGCTCACGACGCCGCCTCCGCCGCGCGCGCGGGCGCCCCGATCGCCTCGTCCTGCGGCCCCACGGGCAAGCGCACGATGACCCGCGTGCCCTCCCCGGTGCGGCTCTCCACCCGGATCTGGCCGGAGAGATCGTCGATGAGCCGCGAGACCATCCACAGGCCGAGCCCCTTGCCCTTGGTCAACGGCGTGGTGCTGCGGCCCGAGGTGACGAAGGCGAGGACGTCCTCGGGCATGCCCTCGCCGGAATCGGACACGACGAAGGTCGTCGCGCCCGCGTCCTGGCCGACCGAGAGCCCGACGCGGCCGTGGTCGGGCGAGGCCTTGCAGGCGTTGAGCAGGAGGTTCAGCAGGACCTGCCGCAGCGCGTCCGTGTCGGCGGCGATGGGGCGCATGTCCTCCACGCTCCAGTCGAGCGCCACGTGACGCCGCCGCGCCTCCGGGGCGACCAGCAGCTGGATGTCCATCAGATCCTCGCGGGAGAAGCGCATGCGGCCCGGCGCCGGGCGGTAGGTGGAGAGCATGGCGTCGGCCACGCGCTCGATGGAGCGCAGCCCCCGCTCGATGAGATCGAGGGTCTGGGCGCGCACCTCCTCCTTGTCGCCGAAGCGCCGCAGCGTCGAGACGCCGTTGAGGAGGCCCGCCAGCGGGTTTCGCACCTCGTGGGCGAGGCCGGCGGCGAGCTTCGCCAGAAGCGCGTCGCGCTCCTTCTCGCCGAGATCCGCGAGCGCCTGGCTGCGCGCCTCCTCCGCCTCGAGCCGCGTGGCGATGGCCTCGCGCAGCCGCGAGATCTCGGCGCTCACCCGCCTCGGCTGCGCCGTACCCGAACCGTCCTGCCTCACGAGCTCGCTCGCCAGCGCGTCGAGGGGCGCCACCGCGCGGCGGGTGATCACGAAGGTGAACAGCGCGGCGATGCTCGCCAGGACGAGGTCGATGACGATGGCCCACGCCTCGTCGCGGGAGAGCTCGGCGACGATGTCGCTCGCGTCGAGCGCCGCGACGAGCTCGAGGCGGGTGCCCTCCACCTCGTAGGCGCGCGCGATGATGGCGCGCACGCCGGGCTCCGCGCGCGTGAAGGTCACCGCCCCCGCCGGCGCGGCGGCGATGGCGGCGAGCGCCTGGGCCATGTCCGCACCGCCGGGATCGCCCCGCGAGACCGAGCGCGTCTCGCCGTCCGGGCCGCGCCAGCGTGCGACGAGGCTCTCCTCGGCCATGGTCTCGCGGAAGGCGAGCGGATCGTCGAGGAGATCGGCCACCGCCGCCTCCCCACCGTCGAGGCGCGGGGCGACGACGCCGGCGAGCGCGTTGAGGAAGATCGTCGCCTTGGCCTCGAGCGCGCGCACCTCGCGGCTCTCGAGGATGGCGAGACCGATCTGGGTCGTCCCCACCGCCACGGCGAACATGGTGATCGACACCCCGAGCGGCAGGAGGAGCGTCAGCGGCCAGCGGCGGGAGGAGGCGATGCGCATGGCACCTTTCTAGGAGCGCGCCCTCGCATTGTCATCAGGAAGAGGCCGCGCCCTCCCCGCTCAGCGGGTTTCGCGGGTTCCAGGCATAGCGCAGGGTCTCGAAGCGCATGGCGCGGGCGTCCACCATGAGCAGGCGCCCCACCAGCCCCTCGCCGAAGCCGACGATCTCGCGTACGACCTCCATC
The DNA here is from genome assembly GCF_014645695.1 of Salinarimonas ramus. Lineage (GTDB taxonomy): Bacteria > Pseudomonadota > Alphaproteobacteria > Rhizobiales > Beijerinckiaceae > Salinarimonas > Salinarimonas ramus. Next base: position 91,098 of record NZ_BMMF01000004.1, read on the forward strand.
GCCATCATCGAGCCCATGACGCCCGCGAGCGCGCCCAGGACGCCCGCTTCCGCGCAGGTGGGGATCGTGCCCGGCGGGGGTGCGTCGGGGAAGAGGCAGCGATAGGTCGGGTTCGGCCGCCCGTCGGGGCCGCGCTCGTGGGCGCGGATCGTGGTGAGCGTCCCGTCGAACTGGCCGAGCGCCGCCGTCACGAGCGGGCGTCCCTCGTGGAAGCAGGCGTCGGAGACGGCGTAGCGCGTGGCGAAATTGTCCGAGCCGTCGGCGACGAAGTCGTAGCCGGCGACGAGCGCGCGGGCGTTCGCCGCGTCGAGCCGCATCGCATGCGCCTCGACGGCGACGTGCGGGTTGAGGCGCGCGACCGCGTCCGCGGCGCTCTCGACCTTCGAGCGCCCCACGTCCGGCGTGCCGTGGATCACCTGGCGCTGGAGGTTGCCCAGATCGACCACGTCGTCGTCGACGATGCCGATCGTGCCGATCCCCGCCGCCGCGAGGTACTGGATCAGCGGCGCGCCGAGGCCGCCGGCGCCGATCACGAGGACCCGCGCCGCCTTCAGCTTCGCCTGGCCCGGGCCGCCAACGTCCTGGAGGACGAGGTGTCGGGCGTAGCGGGCGATCTCGTCCTCGGCGAGCGCCATGACTTCACCCTTGGCGGCGCGGCCCGAGGATCGCGGTCGCGAGCTTGCGGAAGGCGCGCGCCCGATGCGAGAGGCCGCTCTGCGGGTCGCTCCAGTCGATGCCGTGCTTATCCTGCGCGCTCATCTCGCCGAAGGTGCGGCTCTCGCCCTCGGGCTGGAAGATCGGGTCGTAGCCGAAGCCGGCGTTTCCGCGCGGCGGCCAGACGAACGCGCCTCGGGTGCGGCCCTCGAACAGCTCCTCGTGCCCGTCCGGCCAGGCCACCACGAGGGCGGAGACGAACCAGGCCGACATGTCGGTCGCCGCGCGCTTGTCGAGCTCGTGCTTCACGCGCTCCATGGCGCGGCCGAAATCGCGGTCCACGGCCCAGTCGGCGGAGAACAGGCCGGGCGCACCGTCGAGGGCGAGCACGCACAGGCCGGAATCGTCGGAGATGGCGGGCATGCCCGTCGCCTTCGCCGCGGCGTGGGCCTTGATGGCCGCGTTCTCCGAAAACATGTGGCCGGTCTCGTCGGGCACGGGCAGGCCCTTCTCGCCCGCCGAGGTCGCCTCGACGCCGAAGGGGGCGAGCAGCTCCCGCATCTCCCGGAGCTTGCCGGCATTGTGGGTGGCGATGACGACGGGGCCTTCGAGGCGACGATGGGGCATCTCTCGCGCTCCTCTCAGGCGATGGCCTGCTTCTGCTTCTCGACCAGGTTCGCGACGCCGGCCTTGGCGAGGCGGAGCAACCCGAGCAGCTCCTCTTCGGAGAAGGGCTTGCCCTCCGCCGTGCCCTGCACCTCGACGATGCCGCCCGAGCCCGTCATGACGAAGTTCGCGTCCGTCTCCGCGGCCGAATCCTCGGCATAGTCGAGATCGATCACCGGCTTGCCCTGGTGGATGCCGCAGGAGATCGCCGCGACGTGGTCGCGCAGCGGGTTCACCGAGATGATGGAGCGCTTCATCATCCAGGCGAAGCACTCGTGCAGCGCCACCCAGGCCCCCGTGATCGAGGCTGTGCGGGTGCCCCCGTCCGCCTGGATGACGTCGCAATCGACGACGATCTGCCGCTCGCCGATGGCGTGCAGGTCGACGACGGCGCGCAGCGAGCGGCCGATGAGGCGCTGGATCTCCTGCGTGCGGCCGGACGGCTTGCCGGAATTCACCTCGCGGCGCGTGCGCTCGTGGGTGGCGCGCGGCAGCATCGCGTATTCCGCCGTCACCCAGCCCTTGCCGGTGCCGCGCAGCCAGCCGGGCCCGCGCTCCTCCAGCGAGGCGGCGCACAGGACCTTCGTCTCGCCGAAGGTGACCATGCACGAGCCCTCCGCGTAGCGCACCACGCCGCGCTCGAGGGTGACGGGGCGCATCTCGTCGGGCGCGCGCTTCGAGGGCCGCATGATGGGATCTCCGTTGTTGGCGGCTCGCGTCTTACGCCTCGCGGGAATGCGGGGCAAGGCGCGGGGTTATTCCTTATCCGGATCGCGGAACAGATCGATCCGCCGTTCCGCATCCGCTCGGGCCTCGGCGAGGAGCTTGTCGAAGTCGTTTGGTGGATCGCCTCTGTCGAGCATGGCCTTGAAGACTGAGTAAGCGTCCGTACGGCTCCCGTAGGCCCGCAGCGTGGAATCGTCGTTCAGCCACACGAGGAGGATGATCTTGGCTCTACTGTCGAAGCGGTAGAACAACCTGTATTGCTGGAAGAACTTTGCTCTGAACCAATGCTTCCGGTCCGCTCCCAGTGTTTTCCCCTGACGAAAGCTCGCATGGCCAGGGTCCGCGGGGATACGCTCGCGAGCAAGCTTGAGAACAGCCACTAGACGCTTGGTGCTCGCACGTCGTCGATAGCCCTCGGGATCGCGGCGCCTGTCTTCCAGGAACTCGCCACGCAACAGCTCCAGCTGCTCTGCAAAGAGCGGATGGGCGATGATCGTCCACCCGTTCTCGACAATCTCGGCCCCGGCCGCCACGTCGCCTCAACCGTCCTCCGGATCGAGCGGTGCATCGAGGTCGACCTCGATGCCCTCGACCATCGCTGCAGTCTCATCCATCCATTGGCGGCTGAGCGGACGCAGCCGCTCGGGATGCGCTGCGATGTCCGCCTCGAGAAGATCGAGGAAAGCTCCGAGCGCCGGATCAACTTCCTCGTCTCGAACCGCTTCGATGTATACGCGGCCGGTCGGCTCGACGCAGTAGCGGATCTGATCGCCTTTCCGAAGGTCCAGTTGCCTGCGCACCCCGCTCGGCACGGTCGTTTGGTAGCGATCGGTCAGCTTCGACGTTTCTTCCTTGAGCGCCGACATCGAACAACCTCTTCGCAATGAGTGCTGACTTGCCCAGAAGGTAATGCGAACGCATTGTGCCCGCAACCCGCCAGCCCGTGCAACGCCCCCCTCGCGCTCGCGCGCGATCCGTTCTAGGAATGGCGCCAGCCGACCCCATATGGGGAGGCGAGCGAGCCGCACTCGCGAGAACGAATCCGGATTCCGGTGGAATCGCCGATTCGCCCCCGTTTCGTTCGACGCCCGTTCCGTGCGCTCGTTCCCAGGCGACCGCCCCCGAGATCCAGCTCCCCGCCAGATGCCACGCCTCTCCCTTCCGCCGCAGGCCCGCTCGCGCGGGGTGACCGCGGTCCTCGGCCCGACCAACACGGGCAAGACGCATCTCGCCATCGAGCGGATGCTCGGGCATTCGTCCGGCATGATCGGGCTGCCGCTGCGGCTTCTCGCGCGCGAGGTCTATGCCCGCGTCGTCGAGCGCGCGGGCAAGGACGCCGTCGCCCTCGTCACCGGCGAGGAGAAGATCAAGCCCAAGCACCCGCGCTACTGGATCTGCACCGCGGAGGCGATGCCCCGCGACCTCGATCTCGCGTTCGTCGCCATCGACGAGATCCAGCTCGCCGCCGATCTCGACCGCGGCCACGTCTTCACCGATCGCCTGCTCAACCAGCGCGGTCGCGACGAGACGCTGCTGATCGGCTCGGGGACCATGGAGCCGCTGGTGCGCGCGCTCATCCCCGGCATCCACGTGACGACGCGCCCGCGGCTCTCGCAGCTCACCTTCTCGGGCTCGAAGAAGCTCTCGCGCCTGCCCGCGCGCACGGCGATCGTCGCCTTCTCGGCGGAGGAGGTCTACGCCATCGCGGAGCTGATCCGCCGCCAGCGCGGCGGGGCGGCGGTGGTGCTGGGCGCGCTCTCGCCACGCACCAGGAACGCGCAGGTCGCGCTCTACCAGTCGGGCGACGTCGACTACCTCGTCGCCACCGACGCCATCGGCATGGGGCTCAACCTCGACGTCGACCACGTCGCCTTCGCGGCAGACCGCAAGTTCGACGGCTTCCGCTTCCGCAAGCTCAACCCCTCCGAGATCGGGCAGATCGCGGGCCGTGCCGGGCGCCACCTGAACGACGGCACGTTCGGCACGTCGGGGCGCTGCGACCCGTTCGACGTCGAGCTCGTCGAGGCGGTGGAGGCGCATCGCTTCGAGCCGGCGCGCATTCTCCAATGGCGCAATCCCGATCTCGACTTCCGCTCCCTCGACGCTCTCCAGCGCTCTCTGGCGGAGGTGCCGCAGGAGCAGGGGCTGACCCGCGCGCCGATGGCGGAGGACGTCGCGGCGCTAGAGATCCTCGCCCGCGACGATTCGGTGCGCCACCACGCGAACGGCCGGGCGAACGTCGAGCGGCTGTGGGACGTCTGCCAGGTGCCGGACTACCGGAAGGTGTCGCCGCAGACGCATGCCGACCTCGTCTCGGCCATCTACCTCTTCCTGATGCGCGACGGCGCCGTTCCCGACGACTGGTTTCGGCGGCACGTCTCGCTGCTCGACCGGACCGACGGCGACATCGACACGTTGTCGGCGCGGATCGCACAGGTGCGCACCTGGACCTTCGTCGCCAATCGACCGGACTGGTTGGGCGATCCGGAGCATTGGCAGAGCGTGGCGCGTGCGGTAGAGGACAAGCTGTCGGACGCGCTGCACGAGCGGCTGGCGAGCCGGTTCGTGGACCGGCGGACCAGCGTGCTGATGCGGCGCTTGAGAGAGAACGCGATGCTTGAAGCGGAAATTTCGGCGAGCGGCGACGTGAGCGTCGAGGGCCAGCACGTCGGGCGCCTGTCCGGGTTCGTCTTCGTACCGGACCCGGACGCCTCCAGCGACGAAGCCAAGACCCTGCGCAACGCCGCCGTGAAGGGGCTCGCCAGCGAGATCGAGGCCCGGGCGGACCGCTTCTCGACCGCGGCGGACACGTCCTTCGTCCTGTCGAACGACGGCACGATCCGGTGGCAGGGCGAGCCCGTGGCCAAGCTCGAGGCGGGCGAGAAGCTGTTCGAGCCGCGCATCCGCCTGATCGCCGACGAGCACCTCACCGGCGGCGCGCTGGAGAAGGTCGAGGCCCGGCTGCAGGCCTGGATGAAGGCGCACGTGGTGCGCACGCTCGGCCCCCTCCTCGATCTCGAGGAGCCAGCCGACCTGACCGGCATCGCCCGCGGCATCGCCTTCCAGATCGCCGAGGCGCTGGGCGTGCTGGAACGCGCGCGCGTGGTGCAGGAGGTCCGCGGGCTCGATCAGCAGGCCCGCGCGGCCCTGCGCCAGAAGGGCATCCGCTTCGGCGCCTACCATCTCTACCTGCCGGCCCTGATGAAGCCCGCGCCGCGCACGCTGGCGGCGCAGCTCTGGGCGCTGAAGAACGGCGGGCTCGACCAGAAGGGCATCGACGAGATCGCGGCGCTCGCCTCCTCCGGCCGCACCTCGATCCCGGTCGACACGGAGGTCGCCAAGGGGCTCTACCGCTCCGCGGGCTTTCGCGTCTGCGGCGGGCGGGCGGTGCGCGTCGACATCCTCGAACGCCTGGCCGACCTGATCCGCCCCGCCATGGCCTACGTGCCCGGCCAGTCCGTCGGCGAGCCACCGGCGGGCGCCGCGGAGGGCGACGGCTTCGTGGGGACGGTGGCGATGACCTCCCTCGTCGGCTGCGCCGGCGAGGATTTCGCGCAGATCCTGAAGTCGCTGGGCTACGTCTCCGAGGAGCGCCCGGGCCCGGCGATCACCTCGCCGATCCTCAAGCCCGCCCCGACCCAGCCGATCGCGCCCGTCGCGGCCGAGCCGGCGGCGAGCGAGCCGGCGGCGGAGGGTGATGCGGGCAGCACGGACGCGGTCTCGGCCGAGGGTGCGAGCGAGGCTCCGGCCGAGGTCGAGGGATCCGCGGATGCCGAGGCGCCGCAGGTCGAAGAGGCCGTGGGCGCAGAGCCGGAGAGCGCTGCTCCCGAGAGCGACGCGCCCGAGAGCGACGCGGTTGCGGGCGACGCGGAGGCGGAGGTCTCCCCCGCGGCGCTCGAGACCGCCAACGAGCCGGTAGCGGCCGAGGCTCCCGCCGAGGCGTCCGCGACGGAGGCCGAGGCGGAGGCCGAGACGGTCGCCGAGGCGGTCACGGAGCCGGCTTCCGAGGCCGGCGAGGCCGCGCCGGCGGAGGCCGCGCAGCACGAGACGATCGTCGTGTGGCGCCAGGGTCGCCGTGAAGGTCGCGGCCGGCCGGGTCGCCGCGGCGAGCGCCCCGGTCGCGACGCGCGCGGCCCGCGTCGCGACGGCAGGGGTGGAAGTGCGGGCGACCAGGCCCCCCGCGGCGAGGGCGAGGGCGAGGCCCGTCGCGCCCGCGAGGGCGGCGGCGAGGGTCGCCGCAACGGCAAGGACGGCCCGCGCGGACCGCGCAAGGACCCCTTCCGCGGCGCGGACCAGCCGCGCGGCGGCGGCGGTCGCGGGGAGGGCCGCAACGGCGGCTCCTTCGGCGGCAAGGGCGGCGCGCCTCAGCAGGGCCGCCCGCCCCGGCGCGAGAAGCAGGCGGATCCGGATTCGCCCTTCGCCAAGCTCGCGGCGCTCAAGGCGCAGCTCGAGGAGAAGAAGTGATGGGCGCCTGAGCCGTGCGGGAGGATCGCCAGCGCCTCGACAAGTGGCTCTGGTACGCGCGCTTCGCGCGCACCCGCACGCTCGCCGCCAAGCTCGTCGAGGCCGGCCACGTGCGCGTCAACGGCCAGCGCCAGACCAACCCGGCCAAGGGCATCGCCATCGGCGACGTCCTCACCGTGGCGGCCCCGCACGTGACGACCGCCATCCGCGTCCTCGACCTCGGAGAGCGCCGCGGCCCCGCGACCGAGGCGCAGACGCTCTACGAGGAAGCGGGGTGAGGATGGGGGAGAGCGTTCTTTGTCATCCCGGGCGCCGAACGGCGGCCCGGGACCCATGAACACAGGTGCTCGCTCTAGCGCGCGCGATAGCGCGCGTGGCCACCGAACGCCTGCATCGGCCCCCGGTGGACGGACGCGCTCCCGCGCGCCGTGACCCCACCCTCACACGTTCCGGATACCGGGTCCGCTTCGCGGCCCGGAACGACATCCCTCAGCCGCCTCCCCCCTCCCCCACCTCCGACCTCAGCCGGTCCAGCACGGCCGCCACCTCGTCTTCCTCCAGCACGTCGATGGCGAGAAGGCGGGTCGCGGCGAGGCCGTGGAGGGCGAGATACGCGATGGTGGCGCGGTCGGGGTCGGCGGCGTTCTCGCGGATGGCGTCGAGGAAGCCGCGCTCGCGTCCGCGCACCGGCTCGAGGATCGCGGGATCCTCGACGAGCGCCGACAGCATGCCGGCGCTGGGGGGCGCCTTGCACAGGCGCTCGGCGACGAAGGTCTCGAGATAGGCGGCGATCACGCCATCGTGACGAGACTTCGCCTCCTCGATGGCGAGCGCCGCCTCGAAACGCGCGAGCTGGTGCTCCACGAGGCCGCGCAAGAGCGCCGCCTTGGACGGAAAGTGGTAGAGCAGCCCGCCCTTCGAGACGCCGGCCTTCGCGGCTACGGCCTCCAGCGAGACGGATGCGGGACCGACCTCTTGCGCGATCTCCTGGGCTGCGCGCAGGATGCGCGTACGCGTGCTTTCGGTCCCTTTCGTCACGGCTGCTCCTTGACAGGCGGGCTCATACGGTCCAGTTCCCAACCGTCCGGACGGTACACTCAGCGGCCGCCCGCGTGCAAGCGTGACACTTCGAGCACGCGTGACACTCCGAGATCGAGCCCGACCCCATGATCCTGCGCTTCATCATCGCCATCGTCCTCGTCGCGCTCGTCGGCGGCGGCCTCGTCGGCTTCAACCTGTTCCGGGACCGGATGATCGCGGACTTCTTCGCGAACATGCCCGTCCAGCCCGCCACCGTGTCGGCGACGACGCTGGAGGCGGAGACCTGGCAGCCGACCATCGAGACGATCGGCACGGTCAACGCCGCGCAGGGCGTCGAGCTGACGGTGGAGGCCGGCGGCATCGTGCGCGAGATCGCCTTCACGTCGAACGCGGAGGTCGAGGCGGGCGAGCTCCTCGTGCGCCTCGACGATGCCGTGCAGCAGGCGGACGTGGACGCCGCGCGCACGCGCCTCGCCCTCGACGAGCAGGATCTCGCCCGCGCCCGCGACCTGCAGAGCCGCGGCGCCGGGACCGAGGTGAACGTGTCGAACGCCGAGGCTGCGGCGCGCTCCTCGGAGGCGCAGCTCGCCCGCGCGGTGGCGGTGCTCGAGCAGCGCAGGCTGGTGGCGCCCTTCTCCGGCACGATCGGCCTGCCGCGCATCGACCTCGGCCAGTACATCACGCCGGGCACGATCGTCGCGACGCTCCAGGACCTCGACACGATGCGCGTCGACTTCACGCTGCCCGAGCAGCGCCTGCCCGACGTGGCGATCGGCCAGCCCATCCGCGTCTCCGGCGAGGGCGTCTCGGGCGAGATGACCGGCGAGATCGTCGGCATCGATCCGCGGGTCGACCCGGCGAGCCGCCTCTTCGCCGTGCGCGGCGCGGTGTCGAACGAAGCCGGCGGCCTCACGCCCGGCCAGTTCGTGCGCATCGCCATCGTGCTGCCGCAGGAGGAGGGCGTCGTCGCCGTGCCGCAGACGGCGCTCGTCTCGAGCCTCTACGGCGATTACGTCTTCCGCATCGTGCCCGCCGAGGAGGGCGAGGGCCTCGCCCTCGACCAGGTCTTCGTCCAGCCGGGACGGCGCGCCGGCGGGCTGATCGAGATCGTGTCGGGCCTCGCGCCGGGCGAGCGCATCGTCACCGCGGGCCAGAACCGGCTCTCGAACAACATGCCCGTCGTGATCGACGGGGCGGGCGAGGCCTCCGAAACCGCCCCCACCTCCGAAACCGCCCCCGCAGCCGAGAGCGCCGCGCGATGAGCCCGTCCGACATCTTCATCAAGCGCCCCGTCCTCTCGACGGTGCTCGGCCTCCTCATCCTGCTGCTCGGCTTCCAGGGCCTGTTCGGGCTCCAGACGCGGCAGTACCCGGAGGTCGACGAGACGGTCGTGACCGTCACGACCGTCTATCCCGGCGCCTCCGCCGAGCTGATCCAGGGCTTCGTCACCTCCCCCATCGCCCGCGCCGTGGCGACGACGGAGAACGTCGACTACGTCACCACGCAGTCGCGCCCCTCCGCCTCCGTCGTGACGGTGAACATGCGGCTCGGCTCCGACCCGGACGCTGCGCTCACGGAAGTGATGTCGAAGGTCAACGAGGTGCGCTCGTCGCTGCCCTCCGAGGCGGAGGACCCCGCCATCGTCAAGGGCACGGGGATGACCTTCGCGACGATGTATTTCGCCCTGCAGAACCCGAACATGACCGCGGAGCAGGTGACGGAATACATCGAGCGCGTCATCCGCCCGCGGATGTCGACGATCGAGGGCGTCGCCGAGACCGAGGTGATCGGCGGGGCGCAATACGCCATGCGGGTGTGGATCGACCCGGTGCGGCTCGCAGCCCGTGGCCTCACGGCGGCGGAGGTGCGCCAGGCGATCGACGCCTCGAACTTCCTCTCCGCCCCCGGGCGCACGAGGAACGAGCTCGTCACCTACCCGATCACCATGCGCTCGACGCTGCAGACGCCCGAGGCCTTCGCCCAGCTGCCGCTCTCCGGCCAGGGCGACGACGTCGTGCGCCTGCGCGACGTGGCGCGGGTGGAGCTCGCGGCGGAATCGAACGACACGATCGTGAACTTCAACGGCGAGCCCGGCACCTTCATCGGGCTCTTCCCGACGCCCGGCGCGAACCCGCTCGACATGGCGGCCGCCGTGCTCGAGGAGATCCCCGCCATCCAGGCGACGCTGCCCGACGGCATGAGCCTCACGCTCATGTACGATTCGACCGAGCAGATCGGCGCCTCCATCGACGAGGTGTTCCGCACCATCGTCGAGGCGACGGTGATCGTCGCCGTGATCACGCTGCTCTTCCTCGGCTCGTTCCGGGCCGTGTCGCTGCCGCTCGTCGCGATCCCGCTCTCGCTCGTCGGCACGCTCTTCATCCTCCTCCTGATGGGGTACTCCATCAACCTCCTGACGCTGCTCGCCATGGTGCTGGCCATCGGCCTCGTCGTCGACGACGCGATCATCGTCGTCGAGAACGTGCAGCGCCACGTCGACGAGGGGATGAGTCCCGCGCGCGCCGCCTTCGTGTCGATGAAGGAGCTGTTCACCTCCATCGTCGCGATGATGCTGACGCTGGTCGCCGTGTTCACGCCGCTCTTCTTCACGGGCGGCCTCACGGGAGCGCTCTTCCGCGAGTTCGCGGTGACGCTCGCCGGCGCGGTGTTCATCTCCGGCATCGTCGCGCTCACCATCTCGCCGATGATGGCGGCGCGGGTGCTCAAGGCCGGCCACAGCCGCTTCCAGAACGCGCTGGATCACGGCTTCGGCAAGCTCGAGGGCTGGTACGAGCGCCGCGTCGCGGGTTCGCTGCGCTTCCGGGCGGTGACGATCTTCGTCGTCGTGGCGCTCGTGGGCGTCACCGGCTTCCTGTTCACCAAGACCTCGGGCGAGCTGGCGCCGGAGGAGGACGTCGGCGCGCTGTTCTCCATCGTCAACGCGCCGGCCTACGCCACCTCCGATTACACCCGCGCCTACGTCGACGAGATGCGCGTGCGCACGCAGGACCTGCCGGAGCTGTCCGCGAACTTCTCCATCGTCGGCTTCGGCGGGCAGACCAATTCGGCCATCGCGCTGTGGGCCTTCGACGACTGGGCCGAGCGCGAGCGTAGCCAGGCGGAGATCCAGCAGGACCTCCAAGGCCGCATCGCCGGCATCACCGGCGTCGAGGCCTTCGTCTTCGCGCCGCCCACTTTGCCCGGCGCCGGCGGCGGCCTGCCGATCTCGGTCGTGATCCAGACGACGAGCTCGCCCGCCGACGTCTACGAGATGGCCGAGCAGATCCGCCAGGAGGCGCAGGCGTCGGGCCGCTTCATCGTCGTGCAGAACTCGCTGTCCTTCGACACGACGGAGGTCGTCGTCACCATCGACCGCGACCGCGCCGCGGCGCTCGACGTGCCGGCCTCCCAGGTCGGCGCGACGCTGGGCCTGCTCGTCGGCGGCGGGGCGATCTCGCAGTTCGACCGGGATTCGAACAGCTACGACGTGATCATGCAGGTGCCGGCCGAATACAGGGACAATCCCGAACGCCTGGGCGAGCTCTACGTTCGCTCTCGAGGCGGCGACATGGTCCCGCTCTCGGCGATCTCGAACATCGAGACCGGCGTCGCGGCGGCGACGATCGAGCAGTTCAACCAGCTCAACTCGGCCACCATCTCGGCGCTGCCGCTGCCGGGGGTCTCCACCGGCGACGGGCTCGCCGAGATCGTCTCCATCGCCGAGCGCGTCCTGCCGGACGGGTTCTACATCGACTACGCGGCGCAGTCGCGGCTCGAGGTCGGCGAGGGCAACACCATCGCCATCGCCTTCGCGCTCGCCATCGTCGTGATCTACCTCGTGCTCGCGGCGCAGTTCGAGAGCTTCCGCGACCCGTTCGTGATCCTGATGTCGGTGCCGCTGTCGATCTTCGGCGTGATCGTGCCGCTCAACCTCGGCCTCTCGACGCTCAACATCTACACGCAGGTCGGGCTGATCACGCTGATCGGGCTCATCACCAAGCACGGCATCCTGCTCGTGGAGTTCGCAAACCAGCTGCGGCGCGAAAAGGGCCTGACCCGCGAGGCGGCGATGGTCGCCTCAGCCAAGCTGCGGCTTCGCCCCATCCTGATGACGACGGCGGCGACGGCGCTGGGCGTCGTGCCGCTGATGACGGCGGAAGGCGCGGGCGCGGCGGCGCGCTTCTCCATGGGCCTCGTGATCTTCTCGGGGATAACGGTGGGCACGCTGTTCACGCTCTTCGTCGTGCCGACCTTCTACACGCTGCTCTCGCGGCGCGAGCTGAAGGGCGAGCTCGACGAGAACGGCGAGCGCCTCGCGCCCGGCGCCCATCCGGCGGCGCATCCCGCGGAATGAAGACGTGGAGCGTGGCCCGTCACGCTTTGACCGGTGTCGTGAAAAGCGCTAGAGCCGCCGCATGGTGAATCCCGCTCCCGCCCCCGTCGTCGCCGCCGGATCGGTGCGCTTCGGCAACGCCCTGCCGCTCGCGCTGATCGCGGGCCCGTGCGCCATGGAGAGCCGCGCGCATGCGCTCGAGACCGCGAGCGCGCTCAAGGAGATCTGCGGGCGGCTCGGGATCGGGCTCGTCTACAAGTCGAGCTTCGACAAGGCCAACCGCACCTCCGCGGGCTCGGCCCGCGGCATGGGGCTCGAGACGGCGCTTCCGGTCTTCGCCGAGATCCGCGAGAGCCTCGGCCTGCCCACCCTCACCGACGTGCACGAGGCGTCGCAGTGCGCGCCCGTGGCCGAGGCTGTGGACGTCCTGCAGATCCCCGCCTTCCTCTGCCGGCAGACGGACCTCCTCGTCGCCGCGGCGAAGACCGGCCGCGTGGTCAACGTCAAGAAGGGGCAGTTCCTGGCGCCCTGGGACATGGCGAACGTGATCGACAAGGTCGTGGGCGCCGGCAATCCCAACGTCATGGCCACCGAGCGCGGGGCCTCCTTCGGCTACAACACGCTCGTCTCCGACATGCGCGCGCTGCCGATCATGGCGACGACCGGGGCACCCGTCATCTTCGACGCGACCCATTCCGTGCAGCAGCCCGGCGGCCAGGGCGCGACGTCCGGCGGCCAGCGCGAATTCGTCCCCGTTCTCGCCCGCGCGGCGGTGGCGGTGGGCGTCGCGGGCGTCTTCATCGAGACGCACGAGGCGCCCGAGCGCGCCCCCTCCGACGGACCCAACATGGTCCCGCTCTCGCAGATGGAGGCGCTGATCGCCGAGCTGATGGCGTTCGACGCGCTGGCGAAGCGCCGTGGGGTCGCGGGATGAACGCCGTGCGGGCCGACGCCGCCCTCGACGCGAAGAGCGATGTCCTCGCGCCCGCCTTGCGCACGCTGGCGACCGAGCGCGAGGGCCTCGTCGCCTTGGAGGAGGCGCTGGCGAACGGCCTGGGGGCGGCCTTCGCCGAGGCGGTCGAGACGATCAAGGACAGGCCCGGCCGCGTCATCGTGTCGGGCATGGGCAAGTCCGGGCACGTTGGCCGCAAGATCGCGGCGACGCTCGCCTCCACGGGCACGCCCGCCTATTTCGTGCATCCGGGCGAGGCGTCGCACGGCGATCTCGGCATGATCCTGCGCGAGGACGCGATCCTCGCCCTCTCCTGGTCCGGCGAGACGGGGGAGCTCTCCGACCTCATCGCCTACGCCAAGCGCCACGGCGTGCCCCTCGTCGCCTTCACCTCGAACGCGGATTCGACGCTGGGGCGCGCCGCCGACATCTGCCTCGCGCTGCCCAAGGCGAAGGAGGCCTGCCCGAACGGTCTCGCGCCGACGACGTCGACCACGATGCAGCTCGCGCTCGGCGATGCGCTCGCGGTGGCGCTGCTCGAGGCGCGGGGCTTCACGGCGCAGGATTTCCGCCTCTACCATCCCGGCGGCAAGCTCGGCGCGCTGCTCAAGACCGCCAAGGACATCATGCATCGCGGCGAGCGCCTGCCGCTGGTGCGGCTCGGCACGCCGATGGCGGCGGCGCTCGCGATCCAGAGCGAGAAGAGCTTCGGCTGCGTCATCGTGGTGGACGAGGCGGAGCGCCTCGCGGGCATCGTCACCGACGGCGACGTGCGCCGAAACATGGGCAACGACCTCCTCTCCCGCCGGGTCGAGGAAGTGATGACGAAGCGTCCCCTCACCATCGGCCCCGACATGCTGCTGGGCGAGGCGCTGGAGCTGGTGGAGAGCCGCAAGATCTCCGCCCTCGTCGTGGTGGAGGACGCGCGCCCCGTGGGGCTGGTCCACGTGCTGGACCTTTTGCGGACCGGGGCTGCTTGAGGGGCGTTGACGGTCGCGCGAACGTCCGTCACCCTGCCTTCGGTGACGGGCACGAGCCCTACGCCCTGATGCAATGAGACGCGCCATGAAAACGGTCGACATCAAGGAGCTTGACGCGGCGCTCCGTCTCGCCGTCGAGGCGGCCGCATCCGGAGAGCACGTCGTGATCACGCGCGACGGTCGCCCCTTGGCGAAGCTGTCACCGCTGGAAGAGGCTCCCGTCAAGCGCGAGGAACGGATCGGCTTCCTGCGCGGACGGGCGAACATCCCGGACGATTTCGATACAGCCGTGCAGGACGAGATAGCCGAGCTGTTCGAGGGCCGCTGAGTGCGCGTGCTCTGCGATACCCACGTTCTGCTTTGGGCGGCTTACCGGCCGGAGATGCTCTCGACCGCCGAGCGATCCATTCTGACCGACGCTGCGAATTTGCTGGTGTTCAGCGTAGCGAGCCTCTGGGAGGTCGCTATCAAAGGCCGACTGAGAAGCGACTTCGACTTCGACGCGTCCGAGCTGCGCGCTGGCTTGCTCGCTAATGGCTACGAGGAGCTTCCGATCATCGCCGCGCACGTGCTTGCCGTCGCGGGTCTTCCGGCGATCCATCGAGACCCGTTCGATCGATTGCTCGTCGCGCAGGCGATCGCCGAGGATCTCGCGTTCCTTACCCGCGACGCTGTTCTCGCGCGTTACAGCGCGGTTGTCCGTCTCGTTTGACCCCAAACGCAACGAGCCGGCCCCGCGGGAGCGGGGCCGGCTCGCTCGTCATTCGTCGCTCCCGGGGGAGCGGCGAATCAGAACTTGTAGCTGAGACGCGCGCGGACGACGCCGAACTCGACGTTGTCGTCGTTCGACTCGCTGGCGGCCGGGATCGGGTTCGCACCGACGAAGCCGGCGAGGCCGTTCGTGTCCGTGTCGCGGTCGAGGTTCACGTAGAGACCCTCGATACCGACGATCAGGTTGTTCGTGAACGCGTAGTCCACACCCGCGCCGAGCGTCCAGCCGAAGCCGACGTCGTCGTCCTCGAACAGGACGCGGTCGCCCGTCGCCGTCTCGAAGCGCGCGGCGTCGCCGCCGCCGTAGGCGAGACCGCCCGTGGCGTAGATCAGGGCGCGATCGAAGGCGTAACCGGCGCGGATACGCGCCGTGCCGAACCAATCGACGCCCGAGATGCCGCGACGCAGCGGGGCGAAGCCCGGAGCCGCCGGGGTGACCGAGAGCGGGCCACGCATGTCGTCGTCGTCGAGACCGACGAACTGGAGGTCGGCTTCGGCGCCCAGCACGAAGTTGTTCGCGAACTGGTAGTTATAGCCGATGAAGCCGCCGCCGGTGAACGCAGCGTCCTCGCTGTTGTCGCCGTAGCGAATCACGGTGCCCGTGGGGATGAAGCCGTTCGGCCCCACGACGACGGTGTCGTCGCGGTCGTCGCCGGCGTTGAAGCCGACGCCCGCGTTCACACCGGCGTAGAAGCCGGTCCACGTGAAGGCCGGCGGCACGAACACAGGAGCCGGGGCCTGGACACGGGCCGGGAGATCCGCAGCGAACGCCCCGCCCGTGAGGGCGAGAGACGCTGCGCTCGCGAGAAGGATGGTTCTGATCATGAGAGCACCTCTTTCGGATGAGCCACCACCATAACGCGGAAAGCGCTGAAGATGCTGTTGCTTCCATGCATCAGCTACGGGAAGCTTATTGTCAAGCTGCACGTATGTTACAGGCTCGATCACGATTATTTGCTTCGATTTATCTTCATGCGGATGGAACCAGTTCCATCTACTTACATAGGTTATCCAAGCTCGGCAGTTTCCTCGTGCCCCGCCCCGTCACGATGAGCCCGATCGCCGGGTTTGGCCGCGCGCGCCGGCACCGTTATGCTGCGACAGGAAAGCGCGCGATTCGCCCTCGCCCGGCGTCCCCGCGCATCGCGGCCCGGAGGTGCGTCGTGAAGGTCGTGATACTCGCCGGCGGTCTCGGCACGCGCCTCTCCGAGGAGACGGTGAACGTCCCAAAGCCCATGGTGGAGATCGGCGGCATGCCGATCCTGTGGCACATCATGAAGATCTACGCCGCTCAGGGCTTCGACGAATTCGTCGTGGCGCTCGGCTACAAGGGCGACGTGATCAAGCGCTTCTTCTACGATTACGGCCGGCTGCGCGGCTCGCTGACGATCGATCTCGCCGGCGGGGACCTGCGCCCCCACGCCGGCGATCCCGGGAGCCTGCGCGAGAGCTGGCGCGTGCATCTCATGGAGACGGGCCGCGAGACGCTCACCGCCGGGCGCCTGAAGCGGCTCAAGGACTTCCTGGGCGACGAGCCCTTCATGCTCACCTACGGCGACGGCGTGTCGAACATCGACCTCAACGCGCTCCTCGCCTATCACCGCGCCCACGGCCGGCTCGGCACCATCACCGCGGTGCGCCCGCCCGCACGCTTCGGCGGGCTCGATTTCGGCGAGAACGGCGAGATCCGCGAGTTCATCGAGAAGCCGCAGATCGGCGAGGGCTGGATCAACGGCGGCTTCATGGTGCTGGAGCCCGAGATCCTCGATCGCATCCCGGGCGACGATTCCGCGCTCGAAGGCGACGTGCTGGAGCCGCTCTCGCGCGAGCGCGCGCTGATGGCCTATCGCCACGAAGGCTATTGGCAGTGCATGGACACGCTGCGCGACCGGCGCATCCTGAACGACATGTGGGAGACGGGAGACGCGCCGTGGCGGATCTGGGAATGAGCCCGCGCGAACGCTTCTGGCGCGACCGCCGCGTGCTCGTCACGGGCGCCACGGGGCTCGTCGGCTCGCACCTCACCCGCGAGCTCGTGTCGCTGGGCTGCGACGTGGTCGCGCTGGTGCGGGACTGGGTGCCGGGAAGCCCGCTTCTCTCGGAAGAATGGGCGGGCGCCGTCACCCTCGTTCGCGGGGACGTGTGCGACCAGGCGGCGATGGAGCGCATCCTCGGCGAGCACGAGATCGCGAGCGTCGTCCACCTCGCGGCGCAGACCATCGTGCCCATCGCCAACCGCAACCCGGTCTCCACCTTCGAGACCAACGTCGCGGGCACCTGGCGTCTGCTCGAGGCGGCGCGGCGCTCGCCCAAGGTGAGCGAGTTCGTGCTCGCCTCCTCCGACAAGGCCTACGGCCAGGCGGCCGTGCTGCCCTACACGGAGGAGACGCCGCTCGCGGGGCTCTACCCCTACGACGCGTCGAAATCCTGCGCGGATCTCATCGCGCAATCCTATGCCGCCACCTACGGCACGCCCGTCGCCATCACCCGCTGCGGCAATTTCTTCGGCGGGGGCGACCTGAACTGGAGCCGCATCGTGCCCGGCACGATCCGCTCCGTGCTCGCGGGCGAGCGCCCGGTCATCCGCTCGGACGGCACGCTGGTGCGCGACTACATCTATGTCGGCGACGCGGTGGAAGCGTACATGACGCTCACCGAGCGCCTCGCGGAGAACCGCGCGCTCGCCGGGCGCGCCTTCAACTTCTCCACCGAGATCCCCCTCTCGGCGCGCGCCCTCGTCGACCTCGTCCTCGCGCGGATGGGGAGCGACCTCGAGCCGATCGTGCTCGGCGAGGCGACGCACGAGATCGCCGAGCAATATCTCGACGCGTCGCGCGCCCGCGCCGAGCTCGGCTGGGCGCCGCGCTACGGGCTCGAGGAGGGGCTCGACCGCACCATCGCCTGGTACCGCGAGAGGCTCGCCCGATGAGTGACGCGCCCGCCATGACGCGCATCACGGGCTGCCGCTCCTGCGGCGGCACGCATCTCGCGCCCGTCCTGTCGCTGGGCGAGACGCCGCTCGCCAACGCCCTCGTCGCGCCAGATCGCCTGGAGGAGCCCGAGCCGCGCTTCCCGCTGGAGCTCGTCTTCTGCCTAGACTGCACGCTCCTCCAGCTCACCGTGTCGGTGCGTCCCGACCTGATGTTCTCGGACTATCCGTACTTCTCGTCGGTGTCGGAGAGCTTCACCGCGGCGGCGCGGGCGCTCGCGGCGCGGCTCGTCGAGGCGCGCGGCCTCGGGCCCGGCTCGCAGGTCGTCGAGATCGCGTCGAACGACGGCTACCTGCTCCAGGGCTATCAGGCGCTCGGCGTACCCGTGCTCGGCATCGACCCTGCGCAGAACGTGGCGAAGGCGGCGATCGCGAAGGGCGTGCCCACCCGCGTCGCCTTCTTCGGGCGCGACCTGGCGGACGCGCTCGCGGCGGAGGGGATCGCGGCCGACGTGATCCACGCCAACAACGTCCTCGCGCACGTGCCGGACCTCAACGGCGTCGTCGCCGGCATGAAGCGGCTCCTGAAGCCAGACGGCGTGTGCGTCATCGAGGTGCCCTACGCCCGCGACTTCATCGAGAAGTGCGAGTTCGACACGATCTACCACGAGCACCTGTGCTACTTCTCCGCGAGCGCGCTCGCCGCGCTCTTCGCCCGCCACGGCCTCGTCCTCGCGGACGTCGAGCACACGCCTTTCCACGGCGGCACCCTGCGCGCCGTCGCGGCGCACGAGGGCGCCCTGCCGAGCCCGGCCGCGCGGGATCTCCTGGAGGAGGAGCGCCGGCTCGGCATGACGGAAGAGCCGTACCATTCCGGCTTCGCGGCGCGGGTCGAGCGTCTCGCCGCCACGCTTTCGAAGACGCTGCGCGACCTCAAGGCCGGCGGCGCGCGCATCGCCGCCTACGGCGCCTCCGCCAAGGGCGCGACGCTCCTGAACCATGCCGGCCTGGGCGCGGACGTGCTCGACTTCATCGCCGACCGCTCCCCCGCCAAGCAGGGCCTGCACGGGCCTGGCACGAAGCTGCCCATCGTGCCGCCGGAGCGCCTTTTAGAGGCGATGCCCGACTACACGCTGCTCCTCACCTGGAATTTCGCCGAGGAGATCATGGCGCAGCAGGCGGCCTATCGCGACGCCGGCGGGCGCTTCGTCGTCCCGGTGCCGGAGGTGCGGATCGTCTGATGCGCTTTTCCGAGACGCCGCTCGCCGGAGCCTTCCTGATCGAGCCCGAGCCCATCGCCGACCCCCGCGGCTTCTTCGCGCGCACCGTGGATCGCGAGGCGTTCGCCGCGCACGGGCTCGACGCCGACTTCGTCCAGGCGAGCGTCTCCTTCAACGCGCGCGCGGGCACGTTGCGCGGCCTGCATTTCCAGCGCGCGCCGCATGCGGAGGACAAGCTCGTGCGCGTCACCGCGGGCGCGATCCTCGACGTGATCGTCGACATGCGCCCGCGCTCGCCGACGCGCTGGCGCTGGCATGCGCAGCCGCTCGACGCGGCCTCGCGGGCGGCGCTCTACGTGCCGAAGGGCTTCGCCCACGGCTTCGTCACGCTCGTGGACGAGACCGAGATCCTCTACCAGATGACGACGCCTTACGTGCCCGGCGCGGGCGCGGGGCTGCGCTGGGACGATCCGATGCTCGCCATCGAGTGGCCGATCCGCACCCCGATCCTCTCCGAGAGCGACGAGGCGTGGCCGCTGCTCGTGCCGGGCGCCTTCGACGACGAGGACGCCTTCCCGTGAGCGCGCGCGGAACGCTCCTCCTCACCGGTGCCACGGGCTTCATCGGCCGCCCGCTGGCCGCGCGCCTCGCCGCCCGCGGCTGGCGGGTCGTGGGCACGACCGCCCGCGCCGTACCGGCGGAGGTCCCCGGAATCGCCGCGATGGAGCGCGCGGACCTGACCGACGCCGCCTCCGCCCGCGCGCTGATCGCGCGGGTGCGGCCCAACGCGCTCGTCCACGCCGCCTGGACGACGACACCCGGCCGCTTCTGGGCGGACCCGGCGAACCTCGCCTGGCTCGAGGGCGGCATCGCTCTCCTCGACGCCTTCGGCGCCGCCGGCGGCGAGCGCGCCGTCGGCCTCGGCACGTGCGCGGAATACGAGGCCGGCGCCGAGCGGCTCGACGAGGCGACGACGCCCCTTCGCCCCGCGACGCTCTACGGCGCGGCGAAGGCCGCGCTCTTCCATGCGGGCACGGCCGCCGCGATGGCGCACGGCGTCTCCTTCGCCTGGGCGCGCGTCTTCACGCCCTACGGCGCCGACGAGCCGGAGGGCAAGCTCGTCGGGTCGGTGGCGCGCGCGCTCCTCGCGGGGCGTCCCGTCGAGACCACGCAGGGCACGCAGCTGCGCGACTTCCTCCATGTCGAGGACGTTGCGGAGGCGATCGCGGCGCTCGTGGACGGCGGCGTCGAGGGGCCGGTGAACGTCGGCTCCGGCGAGGCGGTCTCCCTGCGCGACGTGATCGCGCGCATATCCGCCCTCACCGGAGGCGGCGAGCGCGTCGCCTTCGGCGCGCGCCCCCGCCCGCCCCACGATCCCGACAGCATGGTCGCCGCGGTGGAGCGGCTCACAAGGGAGGTCGGCTTTCGCCCGGCGATCCCGCTCGACGAGGGGCTCGCGCGCACCATCGCCGCCCTCGCGTCGCGCATGCGGCACGAACAGACGGAGCCGGAGGAGGCCCGCCCATGAAGATCACCATCGACACCGATGCGCGAAGCCTCGTCGCGGATGGCCCCGAGGGCACGCGCACCCTCGACCTGTGGGGCAAGGAGGCATTCGAGCTGATCTCGGACGTCTGGCTGCGCACGAGCTGGAACGCCAAGTACCCCTACACCTTCACCTGGCTCGACCGGCCCATCATCCAGCATCCCGAGGACATGGTGCGCACGCAGGAGGCGATCTGCGCGCTGCGTCCGGACGTCATCGTCGAGACCGGCGTCGCCCATGGCGGGTCGCTCGTGTTCTCGGCGGGGCTGATGAAGGCCATGGGCTTCGGGCGGCTCGTCGTGGGCGTCGACATCGAGGTGCGCCCGCACAACCGCGCCGCCATCGAGGCGCATCCGCTGGCCCCCATGATCGCGCTGGTCGAGGGCGATTCGGCCGCGCCCGAGATCGTCGACGCCGTGCGCGCGCTGATCCGCCCCGGGGAGAGCGTGCTCGTCATTCTCGATTCGAACCACACCAAGGCCCACGTCGCCCGCGAGCTCGAGGCCTACGCCTCGCTCGTGACGCCGGGGAGCTACATCGTCGCCACCGACGGCATCATGCGCGAGGTGGCGGACACGCCCCGCGGCAAGCCCGACTGGACGCACGACAACCCCGCGGCGGCCGCCGAGGAGTTCGCCGCGCGCCGCGCGGACTTCGCGCTGGCGCCGCCGGCCTGGCGCTTCAACGAGAGCGACCTCGACCGCCCGATCACGGCCTGGCCGAGCGCCTGGCTGAAGCGGGTCGGCTGACGCGGCTCAGCCTTTCGCGGCCTGCAGGAAAGCCTCGATCTGCGCCTCGGTGGTCGCGAAGGAGGCGACGAGGCGCACCAGCATCTCGTGCGGCGCGATCCGCTCGCCCTCCGGGAGCGAGCGCTCCGACCAGGGATGGAAGACGGCGCCCGCCGCGCGCAGGCGCTCCACGGTCTCACGGGGAAGGACGGGGAAGACCTCGTTCGCCTCGCGCGGCACCGCGAGCCGCGCGCCGGGCAGCGCCGCGACGCCCTCCGCCAGCCGCGCCGCCATGGCGTTGGCGTGGCGGGCGTTGTCGAGCCAATGGTCGTTTCCGAGATAGCCCTCGAGCTGCGCGCCGAGCAGCCGCCCCTTGGAGAGCGTGTGGCCCGAGCGCTTGCGCAAGTACGGCATCGCCTCCGCGAGCGCGGGATCGAAGAAGATCACGGCTTCCGCCGCGAGGCAGCCGTTCTTCGTCGCGCCGAAGGTGAGGACGTCGATGCCGAGCTTCCAGGTCATCTCGGCGGGCGTGACGTTCAGCGACACGAGCGCGTTGGCGAAGCGCGCGCCGTCCATGTGCACCTTGAGCCCCGCCTCGTGGGCGACCTCGCAGAGCGCCGCGATCTCGGAGGGCGTGTAGACGAGGCCGTACTCGGTCGCCTGCGAGAGCGTCAGCGCGCGCGGCGGCATCTGCTTCTCGTGGCGCGGCAGGGCGGCGAGGTAGTCGGCCAGCGTGCGCGGCGCGATCTTGCCGCCGGCGCCCGGGAGCCCGAGGAGCTTCATGCCGCCGGCGAAGAACTCGGGCGCGCCGCACTCGTCCTCCATCACGTGCGCCTCGACGTGGCACAGGGCCGCGCCATAGGGCGGGACGAGAGCCGAGAGCGCGAGGGCGTTCGCCGCCGTGCCGGTCGCCACGAGCTGGATCGCGCAGTCGCGTTCGAACAGCGCGCCGAGCCGCTCGATCGCGGCCTTGGTCGCGCGATCGGTGCCGTAGGCCCCCTCCGCCCCCTCGTTGGCGGCGACGAGCGCGTCCAGCACGGGCCGGCTCGCGCCGACGATGTTGTCGCTGGCGAAATTCATGAACGGATCTCCTCCACGCCCGCACCGGACAGGGTGGCGGAGCGCGCGTCAAGGTCGCCGAGGACCTTATGCCGGTGCGCGGAGTTCCTCACCTCATTGCAAAGCCTAAACCTTAGGTGTAACCCAAACGAGTGGTCGCACCGATGTCGAAATCGAAAGCCGAGGAAAGACGCGAGGAAGCGTGATGCTGAACCTTCGTTTGACGGATTTCTTCGTCGTTGAGCGTGAGTTCGCGACGCCGGACGAGATCAAGCGGCACGTGGCCCAGGCAAAGGAAAGCCGTGGCCCCCTCCACGCTCTGCTGTTCTTCTCCACCGAGAAGCAGCAGAGCTGGTTCGTCGCAGCCGGTGGTGCGCTGCATCTCGTCGTCGACCACACGAACGAGGCCTCCCCGAAAATCCTTTGGACGATCCCGCTCGACGAGCTCGGCTCGGTCGAGATCGGAGAGCGTTCCCGAACCACCGGGCTGATCACCGTCGGCGGCAAGCGACCGAGGTTCTTCAGCAAGAAGCTGTTCGCCGACGAGCCTATCGACGTGCGCCTGCGCGACATGATCGAGCGCGCGCGGCAGCGGACGCCGTATGCGGCCTGACGCCGCCGTCGCAACCTAAGCGAAGGCTGCCCTCGATAATTGGTCGATTGTTGCGCCGTCGCGCCTCCCCTCGGCAACGATCGTTCTCGAACGCCTCCAAAATGCACTTGTGCGGCGGGGCGAAATCTGGCAACGTCCGGCGCAACTAGGACAGCAAGGCTGTCCCATCGCCGGCGGCCGATGCCGTCACCCGATCTCGTAGGCAACACTTCTCGAAGGCGAGAGAGACGATGAACGCCCGCGCCACGCGCGACCGAGATCCGAAACCCACCGCCCGCGCGACGACGCGGGCGATGCGGGCGCGCCGCGGCTGAAACCCAGCCGCCGGACGCCCGCCTGAGGTGCGGGCGCCCCCTCCCCCGGCTTCCGTACCTCCTTGAACGAGCGGCACGCCCGGCTTCGCGAGCGATCCGGGCGGCAGGTTTCCGCCGTATGGCGGAGTGCGGCGACGGGGCGTCGAGGGCCCCGGTCCGAGCGAGGATCGAGCGATGACGAGCATGAACACTGCGACCGGTAGCGGCACGCCTGCCAAGGCCGATCCGTCACAGGCGGATTTGTGGCGTGTCGTCCGCGATCCGGGCCTGCCGGCTCCGCAGGGCCTCTACGATCCGCGTCACGAGAAGGATTCGTGCGGCGTCGGCTTCGTCGCCGACATGAAGAACCGCCGTACGCACGCCATCGTCGAGATGGGCCTCGACATCCTGCGCAATCTCGACCATCGCGGCGCCGTCGGCGCCGATCCGAAGATGGGCGACGGCTGCGGCATGCTGACCCAGATTCCGCATCGCTTCTTCGCCGGCGAGTGCGCCAAGCTCGGCATCTGGCTGCCGGAGCCCGGCGAGTACGGCGTCGGCATGCTGTTCATGCCGCGCGATCCGGAAGGCTACGAGATCGTCCGCGAGATCGTCGAGCGGGCGATCCACGACGAGGGCCTGGCGCTGCTCGGCTGGCGCGAGGTTCCCGTCGATCCCTCCGATCTGTCCGAGACGGTGAAGCAGACGGAGCCGCTGCACCGGCAGGTCTTCGTCGGCAAGACCAAGGAAGAGGACGAGGCCGCCTTCGAGCGCCGGCTGTTCTTGGCGCGCAAGGTGATCTCGAACGCGGTCTACGCGCTCGAGGACAAGCGCTGCGCCGGCTATTACCCGGTGAGCATGTCCTCGCGCACCATCGTCTACAAGGGCATGGTGCTGGTCACGCAGCTCGGCGCCTATT
Organism: Salinarimonas ramus; assembly: GCF_014645695.1. Lineage (GTDB taxonomy): Bacteria > Pseudomonadota > Alphaproteobacteria > Rhizobiales > Beijerinckiaceae > Salinarimonas > Salinarimonas ramus. Next base: position 114,992 of record NZ_BMMF01000004.1, read on the forward strand.
TCAAGGACCTCGTCGACCCGCGCTTCGAGAGCGCGCTCGCGCTCGTCCACCAGCGCTTCGCGACGAACACCTTCCCGACCTGGCAGCTCGCGCACCCCTACCGGATGGTCGCCCACAACGGCGAGATCAACACGCTGCGCGGCAACGTCAACTGGATGGCGGCGCGCCAGGCGAGCGTCGATTCGGAGCTGTTCGGCAACGACATCTCCAAGCTCTGGCCGATCTCCTACGAGGGCCAGTCCGACACGGCCTGCTTCGACAACGCGCTCGAGTTCCTGGTGCAGGGCGGCTACTCGCTCGCGCACGCCATGATGATGCTCATCCCCGAGGCCTGGGCGGGCAACCCGCTCATGGACGAGGACCGGCGCGTCTTCTACGAGTACCACGCCGCCCTGATGGAGCCGTGGGACGGCCCCGCGGCCATCGCCTTCACGGACGGCCGCCAGATCGGCGCGACGCTCGACCGCAACGGGCTTCGCCCGGCGCGTTACCTCGTCACCGAGGACGATCTCGTCGTGCTCGCCTCCGAGATGGGCGTGCTGCCGATCCCCGAGGAGAAGATCGTCGAGAAGTGGCGCCTGCAGCCCGGACGCATGCTGCTCATCGACCTCGAGGAGGGCCGAATCGTCGCCGACGAGGAGATCAAGCGCGAGCTCGCTACCGCCAACCCCTATCGCGATTGGCTCGAGCACACCCAGATCGTGCTCGAGGACCTCAACCCCGTCCAGCCGCGCCAGTCGCGCACGGACGTGTCTCTGCTCGACCGTCAGCAGGCTTTCGGCTACACGCAAGAAGACCTCAAGCTCCTCATGCAGCCCATGGCCGTCACCGGCCAGGAGGCGGTGGGCTCGATGGGTGCGGACACGCCGATCTCGGCTCTCTCCGACAAGTCGAAGCTGCTCTACAGCTATTTCAAGCAGAACTTCGCCCAGGTGACGAACCCGCCGATCGATCCGATCCGCGAGGAGCTCGTCATGAGCCTCGTGTCCTTCATCGGGCCGCGTCCGAACATCCTCGACCTCGAGGGCACCGCGCGGCGCAAGCGCCTCGAGGTGCGCCAGCCGATCCTGACGAACCAGGACCTCGAGAAGATCCGCTGCATCGGCCATTTCGAGGACCGCTTCGACACGAAGACGCTCGACATCACCTATCCGGCCGAGCAGGGCGCGCAGGGCATGGAGGGCGCTCTCGAGCGCCTGTGCGACCGCGCCGAGGCGGCCGTTCGTGGCGGCTACAACATCATCATCCTGTCCGACAGGCAGGTGGGCCCCGATCGCATCCCGATCCCGGCGCTGCTCGCGACGGCGGCGGTGCACGTCTACCTCATCCGCAAGGGGCTGCGCACCTCCGTCGGCCTCGTGGTGGAGACCGGCGAGGCGCGCGAGGTGCACCATTTCGCCTGTCTCGCCGGCTACGGCGCGGAGGCGATCAACCCCTATCTCGCCTTCGACACGCTGGCCGCCATGATGGACGAGATGCCGGCGGAGGTGGATTCCACCGAGGTCGTGCAGCGCTACATCAAGGCGATCGACAAGGGCCTGCTCAAGGTCATGTCGAAGATGGGCATCTCGACTTACCAGTCCTATTGCGGCGCGCAGATCTTCGACGCGGTGGGCCTCTCCTCCGCCTTCGTGGCGAAGTACTTCTTCGGCACGGCGACGACGATCGAGGGCGTGGGCCTGCCCGAGGTCGCGCGCGAAGCGGTGTCGCGCCACGAGGACGCCTTCGGCGACGCGCCGATCTACCGCGACAGCCTGGCCGTGGGCGGCGAGTACGCCTTCCGCCTGCGCGGCGAGACGCACGCCTGGAACCCGGACACGGTGGCGACGCTGCAGCACGCGGTTCGCCTGAAGGCGGACGAGCGCTATCGCGAATACGCGCGCCTCGTGAACGAGCAGGAGAACGCCTTCACCACGGTGCGCGGCCTCCTGCACATCAAGGACGCCGCCGAGACCGGGCGCGCGCCGGTGCCGCTCGACGAGGTCGAGCCGGCGGTCGAGATCGTCAAGCGCTTCTCCACCGGCGCCATGTCCTACGGCTCGATCTCGAAGGAGGCGCACGAGACGCTGGCGCTCGCCATGAACGAGCTCGGCGGCAAGTCGAACACCGGCGAGGGCGGCGAGGAGCCCGAGCGCTACCAGCCGCTGGCGGACGGGCGCTCGAAGCGCTCGGCCATCAAGCAGGTCGCGTCCGGCCGCTTCGGCGTGACGACGGAATACCTCGTCAATTCCGACATGATGCAGATCAAGGTGGCGCAGGGCGCCAAGCCCGGCGAGGGCGGCCAGCTGCCCGGCCACAAGGTCGACGCCAAGATCGCCAAGGTCCGGCACTCGACGCCGGGGGTCGGCCTGATCTCGCCGCCGCCGCACCACGACATCTACTCGATCGAGGATCTGGCGCAGCTGATCTTCGACCTCAAGAACGTCAACCCGGCGGCGGACGTGTCTGTGAAGCTCGTCTCGGAGGTGGGCGTGGGCACGGTGGCCGCGGGCGTCGCCAAGGCGCGCGCGGACCACATCACGATCTCGGGCTTCGAGGGCGGTACGGGCGCGTCCCCGCTCACCTCGATCAAGCACGCGGGCTCGCCCTGGGAGATGGGTCTCGCCGAGACGCATCAGACCCTCGTCATGAACCGCCTGCGCGGGCGCGTGGCTCTGCAGGTCGACGGCGGCCTGCGTACGGGGCGCGACGTCATCGTCGGCGCGCTGCTCGGAGCCGACGAGTTCGGCTTCTCGACGGCGCCGCTGATCGCGGCGGGCTGCATCATGATGCGCAAGTGCCACCTCAACACCTGCCCCGTCGGCGTCGCGACGCAGGACCCGGTGCTGCGCAAGCGCTTCAAGGGCCTGCCCGAGCACGTGGTCAACTACTTCTTCTTCGTCGCGGAGGAGGTGCGCGAGCACCTCGCCGCCATGGGCTTCCGCTCGCTGGAGGAGGTCGTCGGCCAGACCGACCTGCTCTGCAAGCGCGAGGGTGTCGCGCATTGGAAGGCGCGCGGCATCGACTTCACCCGCATGCTGACCAAGGTCGATGCCGGCGAGGGCGTCGCCATCCGCCATGTGGAGCGTCAGGTCCACCCGATCGCCGAGGTGCTCGATCGCACGCTGATCGCGAAGGCCGAGCCGGCGCTGGCCGGCGGCGAGGCGGTGACGATCGAGGCGTCGGTCAAGAACGTCGATCGCACGGTGGGCGCCATGCTCTCGGGCGAGGTCGCCAAGCGCTACGGCCACGAGGGGCTGCCCGACGACACGATCACCGTTCGCCTGAAGGGCACCGCCGGCCAGAGCTTCGGCGCCTGGGTCGCCTGCGGCGTCACCCTCGAGCTCGAGGGCGAGGCCAACGACTACGTCGGCAAGGGCCTGTCCGGCGGCAAGCTGATCATCAAGCCGGCGGCCGAGACCAAGGCGGTGCCCGAGCGCTCGATGATCGTCGGCAACACGGTGCTCTACGGCGCGATCTCCGGCGAGTGCTATTTCCGCGGCGTCGCCGGCGAGCGCTTCGCGGTGCGCAACTCGGGCGCGGTGGCGGTGGTCGAGGGCGTGGGCGACCACGGCTGCGAGTACATGACCGGCGGCGTCGTCGTCGTCATCGGCCAGACCGGGCGCAACTTCGCGGCCGGCATGTCGGGCGGCATCGCCTACGTGCTCGACGAGGCGGGCGATTTCGGCAAGCGCTGCAACCTCTCCATGGTCGACCTGGAGCCCGTGGAGGAGGAGGAGGACCTCATGCGCCGCCTCCACCACCACGGCGGGGACCTGGAGACCAAGGGCCGTATCGACGTGATGGCGAACATGTCCGGCAAGGACGAGGAGCGCCTGATGCAGCTCATCACGAACCACTTCCAGTACACGGGCTCCGCCCGCGCCGAGGCGATCCTCGCCGATTGGGCGACGTACCGGACGAAGTTCGTGAAGGTCATGCCGGTGGAGTACCGCCGGGCGCTCCGGGAGATGGAGCGGGCGCGAATGCCGGCCGCCGCGGAGTGAGGGACTTGACGGCGAATAAGCGTGGATACAAATAATCTACGCGGATCGGCTGAGAACCAGCGAATTGATTGCGGACGCATCACCTTCGGCATCCTGGACGAGCGCGTCGTCGCGCTCGTCTGGACGTCCAGGACCGAAGGGCGGCGGATCATTTCGATGAGGTACGCGAATGATCGAGAAAGGCAAAGAGTCCGGCGGCACCTGGATTGACCCGGACGACTCGCCGGAATGGACCGACGAGATGTTCGAGCGTGCCGACGTTTACGAGGGTGATCGCCTCATCAGACGCGGGCGGCCGAAGTCGGAGGCACCGAAAGTGCCGATCAACATCCGCCTGTCGCCGGACGTGATCGAGCGCTTCAAGGCATCCGGTCCCGGCTGGCAGACGCGCATCGATGCCGCGCTCAAGCAATACATCGCGGAACATCCCGAGCGGGTCTGAGCGGAGCCGTCCACATGAGCGCTGAGGAGGCGCGCCCGATCCGGAGCGACCTCGCCCGGATCGATGCGCACGAGATCACGGCGGAAGAGTACGCCGAGGTTCCAGAGCTGGACGACGCGTTCTTCGAACGCGCCGATCTCTACGAAGGCGACCGCCTGATCCGGCGCGGGCGCCGGGCGAACGACGACGAGACGCATCCCGAGCGGGTGTGAGGAAACGAAGAGCGTGGCCGGGGGCGCCGATCGCGCGGGTGACGAGGACGAAACGATGGGTAAGGTCACGGGCTTTCTCGAGTACGACCGCCAGGAGCAGAAGTACGAGCTCGCGGGCGATCGCATCCGGCACTTCAAGGAGTTCACGCTCCCCCTCGACGAGGGCGACCTGAAGAAGCAGGCGGCGCGCTGCATGGATTGCGGCATCCCGTTCTGCCACGGGCCGTCCGGCTGCCCGGTGCACAACCAGATCCCCGACTGGAACGACCTCGTCTACCAGGGCGACTGGGAGGAGGCCGCGAGGAACCTCCATTCCACCAACAACTTCCCGGAATTCACGGGCCGCATCTGCCCCGCGCCCTGCGAGGAGGCCTGCACGCTCAACCTCGAGAACCAGCCCGTCGCCATCAAGACGATCGAGCAGGCCATCGCAGACAAGGCCTGGGACATGGGCTGGATCAAGCCCGAGCCGCCCAAGACGCTCACCGGCAAGCGCGTGGCGATCATCGGCTCGGGGCCGGCCGGCCTCGCCGCCGCCCAGCAGCTCGCCCGCGTGGGGCACGAGGTGCACGTCTTCGAGCGCCAGGCGAAGCCCGGCGGGCTGCTGCGCTACGGCATCCCGGACTTCAAGATGGAGAAGTACCACATCGAGCGGCGCGTGAAGCAGATGGAGGCCGAGGGCGTGGTCTTCCATTGCAACGTCGAGATCGGCAAGACGCGCTCCTTCGCCTCGCTGCACAACGAGTTCGACGCCGTCCTGATGGCCGGCGGCGCGGAGAACCCGCGCGATCCGCAGCTGCCGGGCCAGGACCTCGACGGCGTGCACTACGCCATGCCCTTCCTCACCCAGTCCAACCAGCGGGTGAACGACGAGGGCATCCCCGAGGAGGTCGAGCAGGTCACGGCGGCCGGCAAGCACGTCGTCGTCATCGGCGGCGGCGACACGGCGTCGGACTGCGTGGGCACCTCCTTCCGCCAGGGTGCGCTCGCGGTGACGCAGCTCGACATCCGCCCCAAGCCCCCGATGATCGAGGACAAGCTGACGGTGTGGCCCTATTGGCCGACGAAGTTCCGCACCTCCTCCTCGCAGGCCGAGGGCGCCGAGCGCGAGTTCCAGGCGGCGACGCTCGCCATCGAGGGCAAGAAGGGGAAGGTGACGGGCGTGCGGTGCGCGCGCGTCGACGAGACGCGCCAGCCGATCCCCGGCACCGAGTTCGTCATCAAGGCCGACCTCGTCTTCCTCGCCATCGGCTTCGCCGGCCCGGTGAAGGAGGGGCTGCTCGCGGAGACGCAGGTGGCGCTCGACCGGCGCGGCAACGTCATGGCCGACGATCGCGATTACCGCACCTCCAGCGAGAAGCTGTTCGTGGCCGGCGACATGCGCCGCGGTCAGTCCCTCGTCGTGTGGGCGATCCGCGAAGGCCGCCAGGCCGCCCGCTCCATCGACGAGTTCCTGACGGGCGCGTCCACGCTGCCGCGATGAGCGGAACGGCACGCCCGGCTTTCGCCGGATTTGGCGTGCAGGGCGAATGCGGGAGGACGGGCGCGCGATCGCCCGTCTTCAGCCTTCGTTAACCATGCCGCCCCCAGCCTGCGGACGCGCGCCAGAAGGACGTCTCCTCTTGCCGATGCCGCCCCGCCGACTCGTCTATCCCGCACTCGCCGCCCTCGCGGCGACGCTGGCGCTCGCCCAGCCGGCTGCGGCGCACCCCCACGTGTGGGTGACGACCAAGACGGACATCGCCTTCGACAGCGCGGGCCGCGTCTCGGCGCTGCGCCACGCCTGGACCTTCGACGAAGGCTACACGTCCTTCCTGGTCCAGGGCCTCGATGCGAACGGCGACGGCGCCTATTCCTCCGAGGAGCTGGCGGAGCTCGCGGAGCTCAACGCCACCTCCCTCGCCGACTTCGAGTATTTCACCTACCTGAAGGCCGACGGCGCGGGCCAAATCTTCGCGCCTCCGGTCGACTATCGCCTCACCCACGACGGCGCGCACGCGACGCTGCACTTCACGCTGCCGCTCGAGACGCCGGCGGAGGCCGAGGCGGCGCTCGTGCTCGAAGTCTACGATCCGACCTTCTTCGTCTCCTTCCGCATGGACGAGAGCGACGACGCGGTCGCGCTGGCCGGCGGGCCGGAGGGCTGCGCCATCGACGTGGCCCGCGCCACCGAGGTGCGGCTCGACCAGTTCCAGAACCTGTCGGAAGCGTTCTTCGAGGCGATGACGGCGCCGGACACGCTGGGCGTCGAGATCGTCAACCGCGCCCTCGTCGCCTGCCCGTGAGGCCTCAGCCGATGGACGCGCAGAGCCCCGCCTTCGTCGAGACCGCGCCGCGCCCGCGCCAATGGGCGCGGATCGCCCTCGCGCTCGGCGCGGTGATCCTCGTCGCCGGGCTCGGCGCGCTCCTCGTCCACCTCTTCCTGCCCCCTCCCCCGCCGCCGCGCCCGGTGCCCTTCGGCGTCGGCGTGCGCGAGGCCGCACCCGCGCTCGGCGGCATCGGCGCGCGGCTCGCGGCGCTGCAATCGGCCTTCTACGACGCGCTACGCGGCAGCGTCGCGGCGCTGAAGGAGAGCGGCGCCGCCCTCCCCGCCCTCGTCGGGCTGGGCTTCGCCTACGGCGTGTTCCACGCCGCCGGGCCAGGGCACGGCAAGGCGGTGATCGCGGCCTATCTCGTCGCGGACGGCCGCGCGCTGGCCAAGGGCTTCACCCTCTCGCTCGCGGCGGCGCTGCTTCAGGCCCTCGTCGCCATCGTGCTCGTGCTGGGCGCGAGCCTCCTCCTTTCCGCGACGGCGCGGGAGATGGACGCGGCGACGCGCGCGATCGAGATCGCGAGCTTCGCCGCGGTCGCCGTGATGGGCGCGCTCGTCGTCTGGCGAAAGGCAGGCGCGCTGTCGGCGCTCGTCGCCGCCTCGCGCGGCGGGCCGATCGCCGCTCCCGGCTGCGGGGACGGCTGCGCGCATCTTCCCGACCCGACGACGCTCTCACGCATGACGAGCCTGCGCGAGCAGGCGGGCATCGTCCTCGCCGCGGGCCTGCGCCCCTGCGCGGGCGCGGTCGTCGTCCTCGTCTTCGCCCTCTCGCAGGGCCTCGCCTGGGCCGGCATCGCCGCGACCTTCGCGATGGCGCTGGGCACCGCGCTGACGACGGGGCTCGTCGCCACCCTCGCGGTGGTGGCGAAGCGCCTCGCGCTCGGCCTCGCCGGCGGACGCGGCCTCGGCGGCAGCCTCGCCCTGGGCGCGCTCGAGCTGATGGCCGGCGCCTTCGTCCTCGTCGTCGGCCTAGCGCTCCTCGTCGGCGTCGCGCAGGTGGCGGCGCTCTAGGATTCGCCCCCCCCGCGCCATGCCATAGCCGGCGAGCGTCGCCAGCGCACCGAAGGCGAGCCAGTGCCACGCGGAGAGCCGCGCCGGGCCAGCCCTGCGGCGCCAAGGCTTCCAGGAGGCGGCAGCGGATGGCGGATCGCCCAGATGGTGCGCGGCCGTGAGGCTTCCGAGCGGCCCCGCGCCACGGGGCGCGAGACGGCGCAGGCGACGGCGTGCGTCGAGCGCCTCGATGGCGCCGATCATCCCGCCTCGCTCGCGACGCATCGCGGCGACGATGCCGGCGTCGCGCCCGATGAAATGCCCGACGAGGCGCGCCGCGAGCCCGTCGACGGCGTGGCGCGTCCCCTCCCCCGCCGCGCCGGGCTGCGCCTCGACGGCGACGTCGAGCTCCGTGTCGAAGCCGAAGGAGCGGTTGTTCAAATTGGCCGAGCCCACGCGGATCAGCCGGTCGTCGATCAGCATGAGCTTGGCGTGGACGATGGTCGGGCGCCCGTCCGGCGCGTGCGGGGCGAAGGCGCGGAAGCGATCGAACGGGTCGTTGGCGTTCAGGTGCGCGACGAGGGCGTCGCGGGCGGAATCCATGACCATGCGGTCGAAGAAGCTCGGCGCGTGCGGCGAGAGGACGGCGATCACCTCCGGCCCGTCGGGCTCCGCGAGCCGCCGTGCGATGGCCTCGCCGATGGCGGGCGCGGCGAAATACTGGTTCTCGAGATAGATCAGCCGCCGCGCCGAGCGGATCGCCTCCAGCGTGAGCCGCTCGACCTCCCGCACGCCCGGCCGGCCGTGATGGCGCGGCGCGGCGCGAGCGATGCCGACGGGGACGGTCTCGAAATCGGGCACGACGCTCTCGGGCCATGGATCGCGGGCGGGCGCCAGCGGTACGGGCGCGCGCTCGCCCGTCGCCGCGTGCCAGCGTCGACGGGCGAATTCGCCGAGGCTCGCCGCCGCTTCGCCGTCGAGCAGCATGGCGACGCCGTGATGCGGCGGGTGGCCCGCACCCGTGGAGGCGGCACGCAAGCGGTTCGCGCCGCGATGGGCGCGGGTGTCCCAGCGATCGGGCGAGAAATCGTCGCCGGAGACGAAGGCGAGCGCGTCGTCGACGACGAGGAGCTTCTGGTGATGGCAGGCGCCCAGCGGCAGGTCGTTCGCGAGCGCGAGGCGGATCGCCGGATCGAGCCAGAACGGCGCGCGCTGGGGGAAGAGGTCGCGCGTCGCCGCGATGGCGAGGTTCATGTCCCAGACGTGCAGGCGCACGTCGAGGGCGGGATTGCGCGCGATCGCCGCGTTCAGCACCTCGCCGATGGCGTCGGGCTCGCCGGCGCGCGCGTTGCGCGGGTCGAGCCGCGTGCGCGGATCGAAGGCCCAGCCGAGCAACATCACCTGATGCTCGGCCTCCAGGATCGCCTGCTTGGCGAGGGCGAAGTAGCCGGCGTTGTCGAGGAGGAGCGCCGCCCTCCCAGCGGGCGGCGTTCGCCAGACGGTGTCGCCGGGGCGCAGCAGCGCGCCGGGAGCGACGAGAAGCGGAGCGGGAGCGTTCATGCCTCGACGACGCGGCGGCCCGGGCGGCGGTTCCGTCGGCCGCGAACCCCGAGCCGGGACGCGCGCGCGTGCACGATCGCCGTGCCCCCCTGCACGGCGGCGCCCCTCGCGCCCGCCCTCCCCGTTTGCTAGGGATGACCGATGGACCAGAACGAGAGCCGAAAAGGAGCGCCCCCTATGTCCGACGTCGCCTATCCGAAGCTCGCCCTCCACATCGCCGGCGCCTGGCGCCCCGCCGCCGACGGCGAGACGCTGCCCGTGATCAACCCGGCGACGGGCGAGACCATCGGCGAGCTGCCCAAGGCCTCCACCGCGGATCTCGACGAGGCGCTCGCCGCCGCCGATCGCGGCTTCGCCGCCTGGCGCAAGGTCGGCGCCTTCGAGCGCTACAAGATCCTGCGCAAGGCCGCCGATCTCCTGCGCGAGCGCGCGGAGACCGTGGCGACGATCATGACGATCGAGCAGGGCAAGCCGCTCTACGAGGCGCGCATCGAGACGAACGGCGCCGCCGACACCTGCGACTGGCTCGCCGAGGAGGGCCGGCGGAACTATGGCCGGGTGATCCCGCCGCGCTCGGGCGACGTGCTCCAGCTCGTGATCAAGGAGCCGGTGGGCCCCGTCGCCGCCTTCACGCCCTGGAACTTCCCCATCAACCAGGCCATCCGCAAGGTCGCGGCCGCGCTGTCGGTGGGCTGCTCGGTGATCCTCAAGGGCCCGGAGGACACGCCGGCCTCCTGCCAGGAGATGGTGCGCTGCTTCCTCGACGCCGGCGTGCCCGGCGACGCGCTGCAGCTCGTCTTCGGCGTGCCCTCCGAGATCTCGGAATACCTGATCCCCTCCCCCGTGATCCGGAAGATCTCCTTCACGGGCTCGACGGCGGTGGGCAAGCATCTGGCGGCGCTCGCCGGCCAGCACATGAAGCGCGCGACGATGGAGCTCGGCGGGCACGCGCCCGCGATCGTGTTCGAGGACGCCGACATCGACAAGGCGCTCTCGGTGCTCTCCGCCAACAAGTACCGCAACGCCGGCCAGGTCTGCATCGCGCCGACGCGCTTCCTGGTGCACGAGGCGGTCTACGACCGCTTCGTCGACGGCTTCGTCGACATCTCGAGGAACCTCGAGGTCGGCAACGGCCTCGACCCGAAGACGAAGATGGGCCCCCTCGCTCATTCCCGTCGCATCGAGGCGATGGAGACCCTCGTCGCCGACGCCGTCGAGAAGGGCGCCACGCTCAAGACCGGCGGCAAGCGCATCGGCAACCAGGGCTTCTTCTACGAGCCCACCGTCTTCACCGACGTGCCGCTCGACGCGCGCATCATGAACGAGGAGCCCTTCGGGCCCGTGGCCTCGATCAACCGCTTCAAGGACCACGACGAGGCGATCACGGAGGCCAACCGCCTCGCCTACGGCCTCGCGGCCTACGCCTACACGAATTCGGCGCAGACCGCGTCGGCGCTGGGCGCGCGCATCGAGAGCGGGATGGTCTCGATCAACCATCACGGCGTCGCCCTGCCGGAGACGCCCTTCGGCGGCATGAAGGATTCGGGCTACGGCTCGGAGGGCGGCATCGAGGGGCTCGACGCCTACGTCACCACCAAGTTCGTGACGCAGCAGGGGCTCTGAGCCCTCGGGGACGCGGGAACGCTTCGGCGCCCTGCGTCCCCGCCTCCCCTTGGCGAACCTCCCGGCCGCTGCTATCTCCCCTTGACGATCGCGACACGCGCGCGAGAGCGCGCCCGGCCCGGATTCCCATGACCACCGAGACCCTCGACAACATCCGCAACTTCTCCATCGTCGCGCATATCGACCACGGCAAGTCGACGCTGGCGGATCGTCTGATCCAGGCGACCGGCACCGTGTCCGAGCGCGAGATGCAGGAGCAGATGCTCGACTCGATGGACATCGAGCGCGAGCGCGGCATCACCATCAAGGCGCAGACCGTCCGGCTGGAATACGTGGCGCAGGACGGCAAGACCTACATCCTCAACCTGATGGACACGCCCGGGCACGTCGACTTCGCCTACGAGGTCTCGCGCTCGCTCAAGGCCTGCGAGGGCTCGCTCCTCGTCGTCGACGCCTCCCAGGGCGTCGAGGCGCAGACGCTCGCCAACGTCTACCAGGCGCTCGACGCCGACCACGAGATCGTCCCCGTCCTCAACAAGATCGACCTCCCCGCCGCCGAGCCCGAGCGGGTCAAGGAGCAGATCGAGGACGTGATCGGGCTCGACGCGTCCGACGCCGTGCCGATCTCGGCCAAGACCGGCATCGGCATCGACCTCGTGCTCGAGGCCATCGTCAAGCGGCTGCCCCCGCCCAAGGGCGACCGCGCGGCGCCGCTCAAGGCGATGCTGGTGGACAGCTGGTACGACCCCTATCTCGGCGTCATCGTCCTCGTACGCGTCATGGACGGCGTGCTGCGCAAGGGCATGGCCATCAAGATGATGGGCGCCGACGCGGAATACGAGGTCGACACGATCGGGGTGTTCCGGCCCAAGATGCAGAAGCTCGACGAGCTGGGGCCCGGCGAGGTCGGCTTCATCACCGCCGCCATCAAGGAAGTGGCCGACACCCGCGTCGGCGACACGATCACCGAGACGAAGCGCCCCACCGCCCAGATGCTGCCGGGCTTCAAGCCGGCCCAGCCGGTGGTGTTCTGCGGCCTCTTCCCGGTGGACGCGGCCGATTTCGAGGACCTGCGCGCGGCCATGGGCCGGCTTCGGCTCAACGATGCGAGCTTCTCCTACGAGATGGAGAGCTCGGCGGCGCTGGGCTTCGGCTTCCGCTGCGGCTTCCTCGGCTTGCTCCATCTCGAGATCATCCAGGAGCGGCTCGAGCGCGAGTTCAACCTCGACCTCATCTCCACGGCCCCGTCCGTCGTCTACAAGCTCGTCCTGCGCGACGGCGAGACGATCGAGCTGCACAATCCGGCCGACATGCCGGACGTGATGAAGATCGAGACGATCGAGGAGCCGTGGATCCGCGCCACGATCCTCACCCCCGACGATCATCTCGGCGCGGTGCTCAAGCTCTGCCAGGACCGCCGCGGCGTGCAGATCGACCTCAACTACGTCGGCAAGCGCGCCATGGTCGTCTACGACCTGCCGCTCAACGAGGTCGTGTTCGACTTCTACGACCGGCTGAAGTCGATCTCGCGGGGCTACGCCTCCTTCGACTACCAGATCACGGACTATCGCGAGGGCGACCTCGTCAAGATGTCGATCCTCGTCAACGCCGAGCCGGTGGACGCGCTCTCGATGCTCGTCCACCGCACCCGCGCCGAGGCGCGCGGGCGCGTCATGTGCGAGAAGCTCAAGGACCTGATCCCACAGCACCTCTTCCAGATCCCGATCCAGGCCGCCATCGGCGGCAAGATCATCGCCCGCGAGACCATCCGCGCGTTGAGGAAGGACGTGACCGCCAAGTGCTACGGCGGCGACGTCTCGCGCAAGCGCAAGCTCCTCGACAAGCAGAAGGAGGGCAAGAAGAAGATGCGCCAGTTCGGCCGCGTGGAGATCCCGCAGGAGGCCTTCATCGCCGCCCTCAAGATGGACAACTGAGCGCGGGGCCGGCTCGACTCGTCCGCCCCTCAGCCGTCCCGATTGCGCATGTGCCAGGCGAGGGCGCGCACCTTCGGGAGCAGAACCTCGTCGAGCGCGCGATCCGCGACGCTCTGCGTCCAGGCGCGCTCGAAGCAGGCGAGCCAGCCCTCGATCTCGGCCGTGCCGATCGGCGCGTGCAGGTGGCGCCGGCGCAGCATCGGCGGCCCGCGCCGCTCGACATAGACCGGCGGCCCGCCGAGCCAGCCGGTGAGATAGAGCCGCAGCATCTCCTCGGATTGCTCCAGCGTCTCGGGATGGATCTCCCGGCAGGCCCGCGCCTCCGGCAGCGTGTCCATGAGCGCGTAGAACCGCGCCGCGAGCCGCTCGACCACGGGCGCCCCGCCGATCGCGTCGTAGAGCGTCTTCACGTGGGGCTGCGGAGCGGGTGCGGTCATTGCGGGGTCCGGCTTTTCTTGCTTGGGATAGGCCTCTCCCGAATGCCGAGCGCGGCGGCGCCGCGGAAGGCGGCGGATCGTCGCTTCGGGATGACGCGGATGCGGACTCGCGCGCGGGCGGGAGATTGCATAGAGTAGGGTCGTGGAGGACCAGGCGAATGTCGGCGAAGACGACTGTGACCTTGCCTGACCGGCAGCGTGCTTTTCTGCAGCGCAAGATCGAATCCGGCGCTTTCGCTTCAACGGACGATGCCGTGGTCGAGGCCATCGAGCGTCTGATCGCGGACGATGCGGATCAGGAATTCGCTTTGGCGGGTTTCGACGACGAAATTCGAGCTCGTTTGGATACTCCGGAATCCGAGTACCTCGACCATGCCGAGGTCTTCGGACGCCCGCCGCGTACACGTTGATCGCCACGCGTGACATACCGCCTACGCTACCATCCAGCCGTTCCCGGTGACCTTGCACGCATCGAAGGCTGGGTGTCGAAGCGCTCGTCTGCCGAGACTGCGGCGAGGATCATAGCGGAGATCGAAGATGCGGCGGCCGAGCTGACCACCTTTCCGCACCGAGGCTCCGTCCGCAACCACGTCCGGAACGGCATCCGTGCCATTCCGGCCGGCCGTAGAGCCGTGATCGTCTTCCGCGTGAACGATGTCGACCGAACCGTCCTGATCGTGGGCGTTTCCTACGCAGGATCCGACTGGACACGCGCAGTACGCTCCCGCCTCCCACCGACCTCCTGACGCCGCGTGCCGCAAGCCCCCCATGCACGCGCCCCGCTTGATTCCGCCGCGCGCGGCTGCGACATGGGGGCGGCGTGGCGCGTGGCGCGAGCGCCGACCGGAGATTGCCCCCATGACCGCTCCCCTCTCCCTGTCCAAGGACAAGATCAAGATCCTGCTGCTCGAGAACGTGAACGACAGCGCGGTCGCGCTCATGGAGGCGGCCGGCTACGTCTCGATCACCCGGGTCAAGACGGCGCTCGACGGCGCGGCGCTGAAGGACGCGATCAAGGGCGTCCACATCCTCGGAATCCGCTCGCGCACGCAGCTGACGGAGGAGATCTTCGAGGCGGCGGACCGGCTGCTCGCGGTCGGCTGCTTCTCGGTGGGCACGAACCAGGTGGACCTCGACGCCGCGCGCCTGCGCGGCATCCCGATCTTCAACGCGCCGTTCTCGAATACCCGTTCGGTGGCGGAGCTGACGCTCGCGGAAGTGGTGATGCTCATGCGTCGCATCGTGCCGTGCTCCAACGCGGCGCACGAGGGCGGCTGGGACAAGTCGGCGACGGACAGCCACGAGGTGCGCGGCAAGTGCCTCGGCATCGTGGGCTACGGCAATATCGGCTCGCAGCTCTCGACGCTGGCCGAGAGCTTCGGCATGCGCGTGATGTACTACGACCGCACCGACAAGCTCCGCCACGGCAACACCGAGCCCGTGGACACGCTCCAGGAGCTCCTCGCCAAGTCGGACGTGGTGACGCTGCACGTGCCCGAGACGCCCGAGACCGAGGGCATGATCGGCGAGCGCGAGATCCGCGCGATGAAGCCCGGCGCGTACCTCATCAACAATTCCCGCGGCACCGTCGTCGATCTCGACGCGCTCGCCGCGGCGCTGAAGGATGGGCACCTGCGCGGCGCGGCGGTGGACGTGTTCCCCAAGGAGCCGGGCTCCAACAACGAGCCCTTCGAGAGCCCGCTCCAGGGCATCCCCAACGTGATCCTCACCCCGCACGTGGGCGGCTCGACGATGGAGGCGCAGGAGCGCATCGGCGTCGAGGTGGCCCGCAAGCTCGTCGATTATTCCGACATGGGCGCCACGCTGGGCGCGGTGAACTTCCCCCAGGCGCAGCTGCCCGGCCGCGCCCAGGGCACCCGCTACATCCACGTCCACAAGAACGTGCCGGGCATCCTCTCGGGGCTGATCGGCGTGTTCTCGAACCGCGGCATCAACATCGCGGGACAATACCTGCAGACGGACGGCGAGATCGGCTACGTCGTCGTCGAGGTCGACGGGGTGCCCGACGACAGCCGCGCGATCCTGGCGGACCTCCGTGCGCTCGAGGGGACGATCCGCGCGCGCATCCTCTACATGAGGCAATAAGGCCACAGACCGACAGGAAAACCGTCCGCACCGGAGCCCGCTCTTGCGGTGCGGTAAGCGATCCTTAAGCACGTTCGTTAACCATGCGGAGGCTCGCGATTCCCTTGCGAGCGCTCGTTCGTCGGCCTCACCGGATGTCCTCGCTCATGCTCGCGCGCCTTCTCCTCGTCACGTCGATCGGCGCCCTCGCCGCCTGCAACAACGCCACGACGGTCGCGGACGGCGCCGACGGCTCGCGCGGATCCTGGGTTTCCCCCGCCGTGCTCGCGCAGTCGGTCGCGCTGGACGGGACCGCGGCCTGGTACACGGGCTACAAGGACGACGAGCCCCACGACATCCCCCTCGTGAACCGCGCCCTGATGCGCCCCGAGCTGATGCGCCAGCGCGTCGAATATACGGGCGGCGAGGCGCCGGGCACGCTCGTCGTCGACATCGACGATCGCTTCCTCTACCTCGTCGAGGGCGACGGCAAGGCCATGCGCTACGGCATCGGGGTGGGCCGCAACGGCTTCTCCTGGCGCGGCGCGGCGCGGGTCGGCCGCAAGGGCGTGTGGCCCGGCTGGGGCCCGACCGACAACATGCTGCGCATCAACCCGGACCTGCCGACCTACATGGAAGGCGGCCTCGAGAACCCGCTCGGCGCCCGCGCGCTCTACCTCTACCAGGGCGACCGCGACACGCTGTTTCGCATCCACGGCACGAACGAGCCCTGGTCCATCGGCGAGGCGGTCTCCTCGGGCTGCGTGCGCATGCTCAACGAGGACGTGGTCGACCTCTACGAGCGCGTGCCGGTCGGTGCCCGGGTGATCGTCCGCCGCGGCTGAGCGGGCGGCTCGCACCCTCTCACGCCAGATAGAACGAAGAAGCCCCGGCGCCGCGCGCCGGGGCTTCTTCGTTCGTGGCTGTCTCGGACGACGACGGCTCGCCCCCCACCGAGAACGCGAACGCCGCACCCCGAGGGGCGCGGCGTCCTTGCGTAGGTCGTCCGAGATGAGCGATGCCGGGTCAGATGCGACCGGCGCCCGCGAACTCGGGATAGGCCTCGACGCCGACCTCGAGCTTGTCGAGGCCCGCCATCTCCTCCTCCTTGGTGACGCGCAGGCCGGTGGCCATCTTGAGCACGTACCAGACGATTCCCGAGGCGACGAAGGCGAAGGCGCCGATGGAGACCACGCCGATGAACTGGGTCACGAAGCTCGTGCCGTCCGTCGAGAGCGGAACCACCATCGTGCCCCAGATGCCGGCCAGCAGGTGGACCGGGATCGCGCCGACCACGTCGTCGATCTTCAGCTTGTCGAGGAGCGGCACCGCGAAGACCACGATCGCACCGCCGACGGCACCGATGAGGATGGCGAGCGGGACCGACGGGTCGAGCGGGCCGGCCGTGATCGACACGAGACCGGCGAGAGCGCCGTTGAGCGCGATCGTCAGATCGACCTTCTTGTAGACCACCTGGCAGAGGATCATCGCGGCCACCACGCCCGCCGCGGCGGCGAGGTTGGTGTTCATGAAGATCTTCGAGACGGCGGAGGCGTCCGCGATCGTGCCCATGGCGAGCTGCGAGCCGCCGTTGAAGCCGAACCAGCCGAGCCACAGGATGAAGGTGCCCAGCGTCGCGAGCGGCATGGACGAGCCCGGCAGCGGCATCACCTTGCCGTCGGCGGAATACTTGTCCGTACGCGCGCCGATGATGAGGGCGCCCGCGAGCGCGGCCCAGCCGCCGACCGAGTGCACCAGCGTCGAGCCGGCGAAGTCGGAGAAGCCCATCTCGGCGAGCCAGCCACCGCCCCACTGCCAGGAGCCGGTGATCGGGTAGATGATGCCGGTGAGGATCGCGACGAAGATGAAGAACGGCCACATCTTCGTGCGCTCGGCGATGGTGCCGGACACGATCGAGGCGGTGGTGGCGCAGAACACCATCTGGAAGAACCAGTCGGAGGCCGCGGCATAGCCGTCGCCGGCCGCCTCGGCGTCGGGCGCCGGGATGGCCTTGGGCGTGAAGGAGCCGAGGAAGCCGCCGTCGACGCCGTCGTACATGAGGTTGTAGCCGACGACCCAGAACATCAGGCCGGCGATGGAGTAGAGGCCGATGTTCTTCAGGCACTGCATGGAGACGTTCTTCGAGCGCACCATGCCGGCCTCGAGCATGGCGAAGCCGGCGGCCATCCACATGACGAGGAAGCCGCCGATGAGGAAGAGCAGCGTGTTGAAGACGAAGGCCGTGTCACCGGCGAGCGCGTACTCGACCGCCTCGGCGGTCTCGGGGGCGGCGTCCTGCGCGACCGCGGCCGTGGCGAGCACGGCGAGCGCGAGAGTGGAGGCGGCCGCCTTGGTCAGGATGGAAGGCATCATTCGGAAAACTCCTCCGATCGGATGGTCGAACGCGAGCACGGCGCGCGCTCAGAGAGCGTCGCCGTCGGTCTCGCCGGTGCGGATCCGCACCGCCTTCTCCAGCGGCACGACGAAGATCTTGCCGTCGCCGATCTGTCCCGTGCGGGCGGCGTTGGCGATCGCCTCGACGGCCGAGGCGACGAGGTCCGCGGAAACCGCCACCTCGATCTTGATCTTGGGCAGGAAGCTCACGGCGTATTCCGCGCCGCGATAGATTTCGGTGTGTCCCTTCTGGCGGCCGTAACCTTTCACCTCGGTCACGGTCAGGCCGTGCACGCCGAGGGCGGTGAGCGCGTCGCGCACCTCCTCCAGCTTGAACGGCTTGATGACGGCCATCACGATCTTCATGGGCAAGCCCCCTTGGATCCCGACGGGGTGTCCCCGCCGGCCGGTTGCGCGAACCGCGGAGCGGGAGGGCTCCGCGTGGTCACCGGTCGTTAATCAAGGGGCGTGCCAACCGGGCCCGCACAGTGGAAACGGCGTGTCTCGAGGGTCTTCGGCCGGTGCCGAGCCGCTCGCGGAGCCGGCTTTCGTGCGGCAGTGCACGCAAAGGAGCACGGGAGCGGGCATCGCGTGGACGCGACGCGCGAAGGCTTACGGACGACCGGGCCCCGCTGCAAGCCGACGAGGGCAACGCGCAGCCGGGCCGTTCGGGTCGCGGAGGATCTGCTGAAAACGAGAGCAGCGATCTCTGCTCAAAAAATAAGCAAACCGGGCACGCGCGCGTCACCCGGTGGGATGCTGCTCGGTCTCGCCCTTGGCCAGGATGGCGGTGAGCGTCTCCAGCCGGTCGGCCTCGGCGGTGGGCTTGTCCCAGCGGATGCGCGCAACGCGCGGGAAGCGCATGGCGACGCCGGACTTGTGGCGGGTGGAGCGCTGGAGACCCTCGAAGGCGATCTCGAGCACGAGCCCCTTCTCGGCGGTGTGCACCACCTCGCGCACCGGACCGAAGCGGTTCGTCGTATTGTTGCGCACGAACCGGTCGAGCTGCGCCAGCTCCTCGTCGGTGAAGCCGAAATAGGCCTTGCCCACGGGCACGAGCTCCTCGCCCCCCTCGGCCCCGGGCCGCCAGACGCCGAACGTGTAGTCCGAATAGAAGGAGGAGCGCTTCCCGTGCCCGCGCTGGGCGTACATCATCACGGCGTCCACCGTGTAGGGCTCGCGCTTCCACTTGAACCAGAGCCCCTTGGGGCGGCCCGGCACGTAGGAGCTGTCGGCGCGCTTGACCATGACGCCCTCGACGGCGTCGGCATCGTCTCCCGCCCCGTGCGAGGCGGGATCGGTGCGCGCCGCGGTCAGCGCGTCCCAATCGGCGAAGGGCACGAGGGGCGAGAGGTCGAGGCGCTCGCGTGCGCCGCGCGCGACGAAGGCCTCCAGGCGCGTGCGCCGCTCGGCGAAGGGCAGCGAGCGCAAATCCTCCTCGCCCTCGCCGAGGAGGTCGTAGGCGCGCAGATGCGCGGGATACTTCGTCATGAGCGCGTTCGACACGCTCTTTCGGTTGAGCCGCTGCTGGAGCACGTTGAAGCTCTGCACGCGCCCCTCGACGAGCACGAGCAGCTCGCCGTCGATCGCCGCCTCCATGCCGTCGAGGGCGACGACGAGGTCCGGGAAGGCGGCGGAAACGTCCTCGCCGGTGCGCGAATAGAGCCGCGTCGTGCCCGCGAAGGACACCGCCTGCACGCGGATGCCGTCCCACTTCCATTCGGCGGTGAAGTCGCCCGCGTCGAGCTTGCCGAAATCTTCGAGCTCGAGGGGATGCGCCAGCATGGGCGGGCGGAAGGGCGCGGGATCGCGCGAGACGGGCCGCTCGCCGCGCCCCTCGACCCAGGCGAAGAGCTCGACGTAGGGCGGCTGCAGGCCGTGCCAGACCTCCTCGACGGCGTCGGGTTCCATCTCGCCGAGCGAGGCGAGCGCCGTCTTGGCGAGCCGCGCAGAGACGCCGATGCGCAGGCTCCCCGTGATCAGCTTGAGCAGCGCCCAGCGCCCGGTCTCGTCGAGCGCGTCGAGCCAGGCGGCGAGGCGTGCGGGCAGATCGGACTTCGACGTCGTGGCGAGGGCCTCGACCACCTCCGACAGCGAGGGCGGCGGGCGGTTGTGGCCGATGCCTTCGTTGCGTTCAACGAGGGAGGCCGCCGCCTGCGACACGCTCGACGCACTCCCCTCCCCCTCGTGGGGAGGGGTAGGGGGTGAGGGGCGACGGGTGAAGGGCTCGCCGCTCGCCCCCGCACGCCCCGCCTGCATCGACGACGACGCTTCGTCCTGAACGCCCCACACCCCCGGCCCCTCTCCACGAGGGAGAGGGGAGACCCGCGGCGGTTCCGGACGCGAAGAGATCGGCGCGGGCCAGAGGAGCGCCGTCGTCTCGGCGAGGTCGCCGACGTAGGAATAGGACATCTCGAAGAGGACCGGGTCGCAGCGCTCCTGGATCAGCGCCCGGATCAGGTTCGGCTTGGCCTCGCGGAACGAGAGCTCGCCCGTGAGCGCGGCCAGCGCGAAGCCCCGCTCGGGATCGGGCGTCGCGCGCAGGTAGTCCGCGATGAGGCGGATCTTGGCGTTGCGACGGGATTCGTAGACCAGGCGGTCGAGGAGGGCGGCGAAGGTGTTCACGAGGCCGCTCCCGTCTCCACCGCGGCCGCCGGCGCCGCGAGGTCTCCCGCATCCTCCCCCTCGTCCCCGTACCCCAGCAGGTGCAACGGCCGCGCCCGGATCCCCCGCGTCCCGCACCAATGCACGAGCGCATCCTCCTGCCCGTGCGTGACCCAGACCTCCCCCGCCCCGGTCTCCAGGATGCTCTCCTGCAGCTCGTCCCAATCGCAATGGTCGGAGATCACCATGGGCAGCTCGACGCCCTTCTGACGGGCGCGGGCGCGCACGCGCATCCAGCCGGAGGCGAAGCCGGCGACGGGGTCGGGGAACTTGCGGGCCCAGACCTCCTGGATGGCGGAGGGCGGGCAGACGATCACCTCGCCGGCGAGCTTCGCCCGGTCGCCCGCCTGCACCTTCACCACCTCGCCGAGATCGACGCCGAGCTCGGCATAGAGCGCGCAGAGCTTCTCCATGGCGCCGTGAACCCAGATCGGGCGGTCGTAGCCGGCTTCGCGCAGGAGCGCCATCACGCGTTGGGCCTTGCCGAGCGCGTAGGCGCCCACGAGATGCGCCCGCTCGGGGAAGAGCGCGAGGGACGCCAGCAGCTTGTCGACCTCCGCTCGCGCATCGGGGTGACGGAAGACCGGCAACCCGAAGGTCGCCTCCGTGATGAAGACGTCGCAGGGCACGATCTCGCAAGGAAGGCAGGTGGGATCGTAGCCGCGCTTGTAGTCGCCCGAGACCACGAGCCGCGTCGCGCCCGCCTCGATGACGATCTGCGCGGAGCCGAGCACGTGCCCCGCCGGCACGAAGCGCACGGCGACGTCGCCCTGCCGGATCGTCTCGCCCAGCCGCGCCGCCTGCGTCGCGTCCGCGAAGTCCTCGCCGTAGCGCGCGGCCATGATGCGCAGGGTCTCGCTCGTGGCGAGCACGGCGCCGTGGCCCGCGCGGGCGTGGTCCGAATGGCCGTGCGTGACGAGGGCGCGGGGCACCGGGCGCACGGGGTCGACGTGGAAGTCGCCGAGCGGGCAATAGAGCCCCTGCGGCGTCTGGGTGAGGATGTCGGTCGCGCGGAGCGGCGAGGATGAGCTCATGACGCGGATATGGGGCGGCGCGCGCGAAACGGCAGCCCCGCGCAGCGCCGACGTCAGATCAGCGCGTCGAGCACCATACCGGCGAACAGGATCAGCCCCGCGTCGCGGTTCGAGCGGAACAGCATCAGCGCGCGCCGGCCGCCTGCGGGGTCGAGGGTCGCGACCTGCCAGGCGAGGTGGGCGGCGAAGGCGAGGAGGCCGAGCCAGGCGATCGGCCCGGGCGCGACGAGGGCGAGCGCCCCGGCCATGAGCGCGATCGTCGTCGCGTAGCACAGGCCGATGGCGAGGCGCACGCGCGCGCCGAAGAGGCGGGCGGAGGACTTGATGCCGGCGATCTCGTCGTCCTCGATGTCCTGGAGCGCGTAGATCGTGTCGTAGCCGACGACCCAGGCGATGGCGGCCGCATAGAGCAGCAGCGGCGCCGCCGACAGCGAGCCGAAGGCCGCCGCCCAGCCCATCAGCGCGCCCCAGGAGAAGCACAGGCCGAGGACGACCTGCGGCAGCCAGATCACCCGCTTCATGAACGGGTAGGTCAGCACGATCGCCACCGAGGCGAAGCCCGTGGCGACGGCGAACCAGTTGAGCTGGAGCAGCACCGCGAGCCCGACGGCGCATTGCGCGAGGACGAAGGCGAAGGCGCCCTTCACGCTCACGCGGCCGGACGGCAGCGGCCGGTCGCGGGTGCGCGCGACCCGGGCGTCGAGGTCGCGGTCGACGATGTCGTTGTAGGTCGATCCCGCGCCGCGCATGGCGACGGCGCCGACGAGGAACAGGACGAGGTGCCACGGGTCCGGATAGGGCGCGCCGGCGGCGAGGGCGGCGAGCGCCGCGGACCACCAGCACGGGAGGAGCAGCAGCCACCAGCCGATGGGACGCTCGACACGGGCGAGGCGCAGGTAGGGCCGTGCGGAGAGCGGCGCGAGCCGGTCCGCCCAGTGGCCCGTGACGGCGTCCGGCAGCGACCGGTCCGCCCCGCCGCGGAAGAGCCCCCCTCTGCGCATCGCGGCTTACAGCGCGCCCTGCGGGATCGGGAAGCGGCCGGTGAGGCCGGGGCCGCCGAACTGATTGGACTCGGCCGCCTCGCGCGCCTGGCGCTCGGCATTGTTGATCTGGGCGGCGACGCGGCAGGCGTCCGCCCGCATGCCGCCGACGCGCTCGTGGTCCTGGCGGACGTTCTGGGCGAAGTCGTTGGGGATCTGGCACCAGGCCTGGTTCTGGTCGATGAAGTCGACGAGCGTCTGGCCGTTGGCCTCGAGCTCGCGCAGCGCCGAGCAGGCCGGGCGCGGATCGACGTTCTCGGAGCCGAGCGATTCCAGCCGCTGCACGATGGCGCGGCGCTGCTCGAGCAGCGGCCCGACGCTCTGGCAGACGTTGGCCTGCGCGGAGACCTGCGTCGGCGCGAGCGCGCCCAGCGTCACCGCCGCCACGACGGCGAGCGCCGGTGCGAGCCGCCTCGTGAAGGAGATCCCGGAAGAGATCGTGGTCTTCGTCGCCATGCTCGTCGCCAGAGGCTCCTCGCCCCTGCCCCTTCGGCACGCCGGCCTGGATGGCCGAGCGCGCACGCTCTCTTGCGTCAACGCGTCTTCCGCGCATATCAGATCCCGGACCGGCACGCCAGCCGGCGCCCCGTCGCGGTCCCGGCCTCTCCACACCACGTCAATGTGGCGAGATTGGCTTTCGCCCGGTCCGACGCCCGCGGCGCGATCGTCGCGCCCCTCTCGCCCGGAGCCTTTCGCTTGGCCGCCTACGACTTCGCCGCCCCGCGCCTCTACGTCGACGCCCCGCTCGTGCTGGGGCAGCGCCACGCGCTCGATCGCGCGCAGGCGAACTACCTCCTCAACGTGCTGCGGCTCGGCCCCGGCGCCGACGTCCTCGTCTTCAACGGGCGCGACGGCGAATGGCGCACGCAGATCCAGCCGGAGGGCCGCAAGAGCGCCTCCCTGCTGGTGCTGGAGCAGACGCGCCCGCAGACCCCTCCCCCGGATCTCGCCTGGCTGTTCGCGCCGCTCAAGCACGCGCGGCTCGACTACATGGCGCAAAAGGCGGTCGAGATGGGGGCGGGCTCGCTGCGCCCGGTGCTCACGCGTCGCACGCAGTCCGGGCGGGTCAACCTCGATCGCATGCGGGCCAACGTCGTCGAGGCCGCCGAGCAGTGCGGGATCATCGCGCTCCCCGCCGTGCACGAGGAGGCGAAGCTCGACGCCGCCCTCGACGCGCTGGAGCCCGAGCGCGTGCTCGTCTTCTGCGACGAGGACGCACCCGTCGCCGACCCGCTCGCGGCGCTCGCCGCGGCGCCGCAGGGCCCGCTCGCCGTGCTGATCGGCCCCGAAGGCGGCTTCGACCCCGCCGAGCGCGAGACGCTGCTCGCGCGAGACCGCATCGTGCGCCTCTCCCTCGGCCCGCGCATCCTGCGCGCCGACACCGCCGCCGTCGCGGCGCTGGCGCTGGTGCAGGCGGCGCGGGGAGATTGGGGGCGGTCCTGAGGACGGATGGCGCAGGCGCCGGGCGCGCCCGCGCATGGTTCGCTCACCCCTGCGCCGCCTCCATGCTCACGGTCTCCGCGGAGCGCGTCCGCCCGGGTCTCGCGGCCGTCTCGTCGTTGAGGTGGCAGGCGGAGAGGCGGCTCTCGGCGATGGGCTTGAGGCCCGGGCGGTCCACCGAGCAGCGCGCGAAGACGTGCGGGCAGCGCGGGTGGAAATGGCAGCCCGGCGGCGGGCGCAGCGGCGAGGGGATCTCGCCCTTGAGCGCCGTGAAAGCGCGCTTCTTCGCCTCGAGGCGCGGCACCTCCTCGAGCAGCGCCTGCGTGTAGGGGTGGTTGGGCGCCTCGAATATCTCGTCGGTCTTCGCGAGCTCGACGATGCGCCCGAGATACATCACCGCCACGCGGTCGGCGATGTGCTCGATGACGCCCAGATCGTGGCTGACGAAGACGTAGGTGAGGTTCAATTCGCGCCGCAGCTCGAGGAAGAGGTTGAGCACCTGCGCCTGGATCGAGACGTCGAGCGCGGCCGTCGACTCGTCGCAGACCAGGACCCGCGGCTGCACCGCGAGCGCGCGGGCGATGTTGATGCGCGCGCGCTGCCCGCCGGAGAACTGGTGCGGGTAGCGCCGACGCGTCGCCGGGTCGAGGCCGACCTTCTCCATCAGGCCGCAGACGTAGGCGTCCATCTCCTCGGCCGCGATCAGCCCGTGCACGACGGGCGCTTCGCCGATGATCTCGACGACGCGCATGCGCGGGTTGAGCGAGGCGGCGGGGTCCTGGAAGATCATCTGCACCGCGAGGTCCGCCTTGCGGCGATCGGCGCCGTTCATCTTCGCCACGTCCGCGCCCTCGAAGCGCACGAGGCCGTCCGACGGATCGAGGATGCCGGCGATGATGCGCCCGAGCGTGGACTTGCCGCAGCCCGATTCGCCGACGAGGCCGACGACCTCTCCCGGCGCGATGTCGAGGGTCACGTCGTCGACGGCGCGCACCACCTGGTCCTGCAAGCCGGCGCCGAACAGGTTGGCCACGCGCTCGGCGGCGTCGAGGGACTTCACGAAGCGCTTGTGCACGTGCTCGAGGGAGAGGATCGGCTTCACGGCGGGAGCGGTCGCGTCGGCATTCATGGTCGCGTTCATGGCGTGAGCTCCCGCGCCGCGTCGGCTTTGGGCGTGTTCGGGGGCACGTCGAGGGGATTGTGGCAGCGCGCGGCGCGACCGCCGGGATAGGGCGTGCGCTCCGGCCGGATGGTGCGGCACGGATCGGTGGAATAGCCGCAGCGCGGGGCGAAGGGGCAGCCCGGAGGCAGCTTCGAGAGCTGGGGCGTCATGCCCGGGATCTGCGCCAGCGGCACGCCGCGCTTGTTGCGGCTGGGCACGGAGCCGATGAGGCCCGCGGTGTAGGGGTGGATCGGCCGCTCGAGCACGTCCGCGACCGGGCCCTCCTCGACGACCCGGCCGGCATACATGACGGCCACCTTGTCGGCGAGACCGGCGATGACGGACAGGTCGTGCGTGATCCACACGAGCGCCGTGCCCGTCTCGGCGCACAGCGCCTGCACCTCGGAGAGGATCTGCGCCTGGATCGTCACGTCGAGCGCCGTCGTCGGCTCGTCGGCGACGAGGACGGCGGGACGGTTCAAGAGCGCGGTGGCGATGGCCACGCGCTGGCGCATGCCCCCCGAGAACTGGTTCGGGTAGGCGTTCAGCCGCTCCTCGGGCGAGGGGATGCCGACCTTGGCGAGCGCGTCGCGCGCCCGTTCGCGTGCCGCCTTCTCCGAGACCTGCTCGTGGGCGCGGATCGCCTCGATCATCTGCGTGTCGATGCGCAGGACCGGGTTCAAGGTCGTCATCGGATCCTGGAAGATCATCGCGACGTCCTTGCCGCGGACCTTCTGGAGCGCCTTCTCGCTCTGCCCGACGAGCTCGGTCGCCTTCACCTTGATCGACCCGGCCGCGATGCGCCCCGGCGGATCGATGAGGCCGAGCACGGCGAGGCCGGTGACGGACTTGCCCGAGCCGGATTCGCCCACGAGCCCCATCACCTCGCCGGCGTCGACGCGGAAGGACACGCCGTCGACGGCGGTGACGAGCCCCTCGCGGGTGGAGAACGTGACCTGCAGGTCGCGGACGTCGAGTACGGGCGTCGTCATTTCGCGAGCCTCGGGTTGAGCACGTCGCGCAGACGGTCGCCGACGAGGTTGATGGCCACGATGACGATGACGAGGGCGACGCCGGGGAAGGTGGAGATCCAGTAATTGCCCGAGAGCAGGTAGCCGTAGCCGTTGGCGATGAGCATGCCGAGCGAGGGCTCCGTCACCGGCACGCCGACGCCCAGGAACGAGAGCGTCGATTCGAGCGCGATGGCGTTGGCGATCTGGACGGTCGCCACCACGATCAGCGGCGGGATGCAATTGGGCAGCAGGTGGCGGAAGACGATGCGCCGGCGCGGCAGCGCGAGGCAGCGCGCCGCCTCGATGTACTCGCGCCTCTTCTCGACGAGCGCCGAGCCGCGCACGGTGCGGGCGTAGTACGCCCATTGCACCACGACGAGCGCGATGACGACCTTGTCGACGCCGCGCCCGAACACCGCGAGCAGGACGAGCGCGACGAGGATCGCGGGGAAGGAGAGCTGCAGGTCGACGACGCGCATGACGAAGCTCTCGACGCGCCCGCCCGCATAGGCGGCGAGCACGCCCAGCGAGGCGCCGATGACGGCGGCGATCAGCACCGAGGAGGCGCCCACGGTCAGCGACACGCGCAGGCCGTAGAGGATCGCCGACAGCATGTCCCGGCCCTGGTCGTCGGTGCCGAGATAGGCCGTCTGGCCCATGCCGAAGATCTCGCCGGGCGGCAGCATGTTGTCCATGATGGACAGGTTGGCGAGGTCGTAGGGATCCTGCGGCGCGAACCAGGGCGCGAGCAGCGCCGCCGCCACGGAGGCGACGAGCAGCACGAGGCCGATGATGGCGCTCCAGCTCTCGAAGAACGAGGAGACGTGGCGGCGCAGCAGGCTCTCGCCCTTGTCGGGAGCCGGCGGCGGCACGCCCTTGTCGGACGCGCCCGCGGCTTCTCCGGGCCTGCCGGCGGATTGCGGCATGCCCGCGGCGGGGCCGGCGACGGGGCGCGCGGCGGCGTGGGGGGTGAGGTCGGTCATCGGTGGAGCCTCCTCAGCCCTTCGCCTCGGACAGGCGCACGCGCGGGTCGATCGCCGCGTAGAGCATGTCGACCACGAGGTTGATGATCACGAAGATGAACACGGTCAGCATCAGGTAGGCGACCACGATCGGGCGGTCGAGGCGGTTGATCGAATCGATGAGCAGCTTGCCCATGCCGGGGTAGGAGAACACCGTCTCCGTCACCACCGCGAAGGCGATCATCGAGCCGAGCTCGAGGCCGAGCACGGTGACGACGGGGATCATCATGTTCTTGAGCACGTGCACCATCACGATGCGCCGGGGCGAGAGGCCCTTGGCGCGGGCGAAGCGGACGTAGTCCTGCAGCATCACCTCGCGCGTGCCCGCCTGGGCGATGCGGATGACGAGGGAGGACTTGTAGAGCGCCAGCGTGAAGGCGGGCAGCAGCAGGTGGGAGAGCCCGTCGAGGGTGAACATCGAGAGCGGCACGCCGAGCACGTCGACCGTGTCCCCACGCCCGCTCGCCGGTAGCCATTGCAGCTCCACCGCGAAGAGCAGGATCAGCATCAGCCCGATCCAGAAGTTCGGCAGCGAGAAGCCGAGGATCGAGGTGGACATGATCGTGCGGCCCGCGAGCCCGTCGGGCTTGAGGCCGGCGATGACGCCGAGCGGCACGCCGATGAGGATCGAGAGCACGAGCGCGACGAAGGCGAGCTCCATCGTCGCCGGCAAGCGCTCGAGGATGACGGTGAGCGCGCTTTCCGAATAGACGAAGGAGGTGCCGAGATCGCCCTGCAGGGCGTTCCACACGAAGATCGCGAACTGCTCCCACAGCGGCCGATCGAGGCCGAGCCGCGCGGCGATGGCGTCGAGCTCCTGCTGGGTGGCTTCGGGGTTGGCCAGGATCGCGACGGGATCGCCCACCGCGTAGACCGCGAGGAAGACGAGGACCGCCATCACGGCGATCACGAGCAGCGACTGGCCGATACGGCGGATCAGGTAAACCAGCATGGGTGTCTCGGGCGCAGGGGCGAGAAGCGCGAAGGCACGGCGCGCGCGTCACGCGCCGTGCCCGCCGGAGGGTGACGACGGCCGCGCGCGGCCGCCGTCGGATCGCTCTGGGCGAGCCTCAGCTCGCCGGCTCGATCTCCATGGCGAGCGTGTACTGGTCCGCGCGGGGCGTGAGGTTCAGGCCCTCGCGGAACGCCCACGGCGTCACCTCGAAGTGGAGCGGGATGGTCGCGTAGTCCGCCATCGCCATGGTCGCCGCCTCCTGCAGGAGCGCCTCGCGGGCGTCCTCGTCGACGGTGCGCATGGCCTCCTCGACCAGGGCGTCGATCTCGGGGTTCGAGTAGTTCTGGCGGTTGGTGGCGCCCATGCCGGTGTCGGCGTTGCGGGTCGCGACGAGCGCGATCAGCGGGCTCGAGATCTCGCCCGTGGCGGCGCCCCAGCCGGCGAGCCACATGCCATACTCGTAGTTGTTACGGCGCGAGAAGAAGGTCGAGGCGGTCATCGCGTCGACGGTGGTGTTGATGCCGATGCGCGCGAGCATCTGGGCGACCGCCTGGGCGATCTTCTCGTCGTTCATGTAGCGATCGTTGGGCGCCGACAGGACGAGGCTGAAGCCGTTGGGATAGCCCGCCTCGGCGAGGAGCTCGCGCGAACGATCCGGATCGTAGGGGTCGACCGGGGTGTCCTCGCGGGTGCCGAACATCGGGTACGGCAGCAGGTCGCCGGCCGGGACGGCGAGCGTGCCCATGAGGCGCGACGCGATCGCCTGGCGGTCGATGGCCTTGGAGATCGCCTCGCGGACGCGCACGTCCGTGAAGGGGTTCTCGCCGTTGGTGCCCTCGACGCCCGGAGGCACGTGGCCCTCCTCGGCGTTGTTGTCGAGGTGCAGGTAGATCACGCGGTTCGAGAGGCCCTGCGCGATCTGGTAGCCGTCGCGACGCAGGCGGTCGAAATCCTGGATCGGCGGCGTCTCGATGACGTCGACGTCGCCCGCGAGCAGCGCCGCGACGCGGGCACCCTCGTTGGCGATGGGGCGCATCGTCACCTGCTCCCAGGTCGGCGTGCCGTCCCAGTAGTTCTCGTTGCGCGACAGCACGATGGAATCGCCGCGCACGTAGCTCTCGAGCTTGTAGGGGCCGGTTCCGATCGCCTTCTCGGGATCGTTGAAGTCGGCCGCCTGCGGGGGGGTGCCCATGTTCTCGCAGCCGTCTGGCGCGTAGGTGGCGTTCTCGCCGCCGAAGGCCTCGGCGGAGATGATGCCCACGCTCGCGAAGTTCGTCGGCAGGAGCGGCAGCGGCGAGGCCGTGCGGAACACCATCGTGTGCGGGTCCTCGACCTCGATGGAGTCGATGCCGGCCACGAAGCCCGTGAAGGACGAGGGCGAATCCTGCACGGTCGGCACGCGGCAGATCGTGTAGATCACGTCCTGCGCGTCGAACGGCGTGCCGTCGGAGAAGGTCACGCCCTCGCGCAGGTTGAAGCGCCAGGTGGTGTCGTCCACCGCTTCCCAGTCGCTCGCCAGGCTCGCGACGTTCTGCTGATTCTCGTCGGCCTGCGTCAGCCCCTCGAAGATGTGGGAGCGCAGCGCGTTGTTGGGCCCGAGATTGTGGAAGTGGGGATCCACGGCCGTCGGCTCCGAGGTGAGCCCGATGGTGAGCTCCTGGGCCAGCGCCGGGGTGGCGAAGATCATCGCGAGAGGCAGGCTCGCGAGGGCGAGCCGCTTGGCGGTACGTTGCATGTCGTCACGTCTCCTCTGGTGCCCGCCGGGCAAAAAACGCTACGTCAACCCGGAGGCATTTCTTGGGCCATCCTGCCCCCCGGAGCGCGCTCCGGGAAAGGCTTGATTGCCGCTCGTGTGAGGCTAATATTCGACCCCAACATTGTCGATACACAACCGCATCAAAGACGGTAATAGCAAAATGCGCGAGATGGATAGCGACGACGAAACCGGCCGCTCGTCGAGGCCGAGCGTGCGCGAGCTCGAGGTCCTGCACGCGGTGATCACCACGCGCAAGACCACGGCTGCCGCCCAAAGGTTGGGAGTTTCGCAACCCGCGGTGTCTCGGGCCATCGGCGCGCTGGAAGCGCGGCTCGGTCGCGACCTCTTCATCCGCGACGGCGGACGCCTCGTGCCCACCGCGGACGCCTTCGCGCTCGACGCCGAGGCGGCGCCCATCTTCTCGGCGCTGGAGCGCCTCGCGGATTGGCCGAACGTGCGCACGGCGGGCACCGTGCTGCGCGTTCTCGCGCCGCCGACCATCGCCCACACCTTCCTCGCGCCGCTGGTCGTGCGCTTCATGAAGGTGGAGCCGGACGTGCGCATCCAGATGGAGATCGGCCGCTCGCCGGACGCCGTGAACGCGGTGGCGGACGGCACGGCGGATCTCGGCGTCGTCGACGTGCCGGCGAGCCATTTCGGCGTGCGCGCCGAGCCCTTCCGCCAGTCCATCGCCCACGTGATGATGCCCGCCGACCACGCGCTCTCGGCCAAGGACACGGTGACGCCCGCCGATATCGGCGAGACGCCGCTCATCCAGGTGACGCGCCGCTTCTCGGCCCGCGCCCGGGTCGAGCGCGCCTTCTCCGATTACGGCATCGAGCCGCGCACGGTGCTCGAGGCCGGCACCGTGCAATTCCTCACCGAGATGGTGCGCGGCGGGCTCGGCGTCGCCATCGTCAACCCGTTCCCCATCGCCTACGTCACCGGCGCGCAGATCGCCTTCCGGCCCTTCACGCCGCAGATCGACTACGAATCGTCGTTCCTGTTCCCGGCGGTGGGCGGGAACCTGCCGGTGGCGCGGCGTTTCGTCGATTTCGTCCGCACCGAGCAATCCGCCCTGGTGCCCGCCGCCTGAGGCGCCCTACCTTCTCGATCGACACGACGCGCGCCCGCCGGGATGCGGGCGGCGCGAGGAGCCCGTTCATGACGCCCGAGGCCATCGTCGCGCATCTGCGCGACCTCGTCGCCTTCGACACGACGAGCCGCAACTCGAACCTGCCCCTGATCGACCACGTCGAGGCGTATCTCGCGCCCCTCGGCTTCACCTGCGAGCGGGTCTTCGACGAGACCGGCACGAAGGCGAACCTGTGGGCCACGATCGGCCCCGAGGACGTGCCGGGCTACGTGCTCTCCGGCCACACCGACGTCGTGCCCGTGGATGGGCAGGACTGGGCGAGCGACCCCTTCGTGCTCACCGAGAAGGACGGGCGCCTCTACGGGCGGGGCTCGTGCGACATGAAGGGCTTCCTCGCCGCCTGCCTCGCGGCCGCGCCCGCCATGGCGAAGGCGGACCTGAAGCGCCCCATCCATCTCGCCTTCTCCTACGACGAGGAGGTGGGCTGCGTCGGCGCCCGCGGGCTCGTGGCGCGCCTCGCCGAGAAATCCGTGCGCCCGCTCGCCTGCTTCGTTGGCGAGCCGACCTCCATGGGCGTCGTCGTCGGCCACAAGGCGAAGCGCTCCGTGGCGGTGACGGTACGCGGCCACACGGTCCATTCCTCGCTCGCGCCGCAGGGCGTCAACGCGGTGGAGTTCGCGGCCCTGCTGGTGGCGAAGATCCGCGAGATCGCCGACCGCTTCGCGCAGAGCGGCGCCCGTGACGGGCTCTACGACGTGCCCTTCACGACGACGCATGTGGGCGTGCTCAAGGGCGGCACGGCGCTCAACATCGTCGCCGACCGCGCCGAGATCCTGTTCGAGGTCCGCGCCATCGGCGGCGACGATCCCGACGCCGTACTGGCCGAGATCGCCGCCCATGCCCGCGACGTGCTCGAGCCCCGCATGAAGGCGGTGCGCCCCGAGGCCGGCATCGCGCTCGACGTCTATGCCGGCTTCCCCGGCCTCGACACGCCCCCGGACGCGGAGGTGGTCACCCTCGTCAAGCGCCTCGCCGGCCGCAACGAGCATTCCAAGGTCGCCTACGGCACGGAAGCGGGCCTCTTCTCCGAGATCGGCGGCATCCCGACCGTCGTCATCGGCCCCGGAGACATCGCCCAGGCCCACCAGGCGAACGAATGGATCGCCAAGAGCGAGCTCGAGGCCTGCGGGCGGTTCGTGGAGGCGGTGGTGACGGAGGCGTCGCGGGGGTGAGGTGGGGGGCGAGGCGGAAGGCGCCCCGCCCGCGCCGCGCTCAGGCGGCTGTGAAATGGAAAGTCATATGGCCGAGAACGAGCGCGACGAAGCGCTTTCCGAACGAGCGGCCCAGCGGACGGCGCGCATCGGCTACGAGCGCGCGCTGCTCGAGGAAGCGCGGGCGGACGTCGCGGCTGGGCGTTTGGTCGAGGGGGAAGAGCTCGAACGACATCTCGACGCTTTCGTTCGTGGAGAGCCGTTGCAGGCGCCCGGTCTGGAGGCGCCGCACCGCCAGAGCTGACCGGAAAGGTCCCCCCTCCCCCCTCACCGCCGCTCCTCGTCCGCCCTGAACCACGCGTAGCCGTGGGGCGGCAGGGCGATGGGGTCGTCGGCTTTCTGGGGGAGGCGGCCGCCGGAATCGCACAGGACGGGGCGGAGCATCTCGTGCGCGTCGGCGATGTCGAGGGTGACGGTGACCTGGCGGGCGGCGAGGTTGTGGAGCGTGATCATGCTCGCGCCGCGCCAGGTGGCGCGTAGCGCGAGCACGCCGGGGTCGCCGGTCTCGAGGATGTCGGTGCGGCCCCAGCCGATCTCGGGCGCCGCGCGCCGCGCCCGCACGAGCCGGCGGATGCGCTCCAGCAGCGAATCCGCGTTCTCGCCCTGCTGCGCCACGTTGACGGACTTCGGCGCGTAGTCCGGATCGGTGACGACCGCGCGGGCGAGCTCGTCCTCGGGCGCGGTGGAGAAGCCGCCGGTGGGCCCCTCCGTCCACTGGAAGGGCGTGCGCACCGCGGAGCGCTCCTCGAGATCGAGGTTCTCGCCCATGCCGATCTCCTCGCCGTACCAGAAGACGGGCGTGCCCGGCAGCGCCAGCATCAGGCTGTAGGCCATGGCGAGGCGGCGCACGTCGCCGCCGAGCATGGGGGCGAGACGGCGCCGGATGCCGCGCTCGTAGAGGCGCATGCGCTCTTCGGGCGCGAAGGCGGAAAAGACCTCCTCGCGCTCCTCGTCCGACAGGCGGCCGAGGTCGAGCTCGTCGTGGTTGCGCAGGAAGGTCGCCCATTGCGCCACCTCGTGGATCGGCGGGCGCTCGCGCATCAGGCTCGCCATGGGCCGCGCGTCCCCGCGCGCGAGCGAGAGGAACGTCGCCTGGTTGAGCAGGAAGTCGAAGACCATGGTCATCCGCTCGCCGTCCTCGCCGAAATAGGCGGGGATCGTGTCCATGGGCACGTTCGCCTCGGCGAGCAGGATCGCCTCCGCCTTTCGCCAGGAGAGGAAGCGGCGCAGATAGGTGAGGAAGGCGTGGGGGTCGGCATCGGCGTTCGGGTCGGCGCTGCGGAAGGGCGAGCGCGGGCGGTCCTCGATGAGGAAGGGCACCGCGTCGAGGCGAAAGCCCGAGACGCCGAGCTCGAGCCAGAAGCCCATGATCTTCTCGATCTCCTCGCGCACCGCGGGGTTGGCGAGGTTGAGGTCGGCCTGATGCGCGTAGAACCGGTGGAAGTAGTAGGCTTGCGCCGTCTCGTCCCACGTCCAGGTCGTGTCCTGCACGCCGGGGAAGACGACGCCCTCGTCGGCGCCCTCGGGCTTCTCCTTCGACCAGAGGAAATAGTCGCGAAAGCGGGAGCTCGGGTCCGAGCGGGCGTGCTGGAACCAGGGGTGGTCGATCGAGGTGTGGTTGACCACGAGGTCGACGATCACCCGGATGCCCCGCCCGTTGGCCTCGCGGGCGAAGCGCACGAAGTCGCCGAGCGTGCCGAGCCGTGGATCGACCTGATAGAAATCCGAGATGTCGTAGCCGTTGTCGCGGTTGGGCGAGGCGTAGAAGGGCAGGAGCCAGATGCAATTGGCGCCTAGCGCCTCGATGTGGTCGAGACGATCGGCGAGACCCTGGAAGTCCCCGCACCCGTCCCCGTCGGCATCCATGAAGGTCTCGACGTCGACGCAATAGACGACGGCGTTCTTGTACCAGAGATCGAGCATCGAGGGATCCTCTCGAGGTACTTCCCTGTAGGGGAAGGTGGGTCGGCCGAAGGATTCGGACCCCACCCCTTGCTCGCTTTGCGAGCGTTCCCCTCCCCTTCAGGGAGGGTGCGGGCAGAGCGCCTACGCCACGATGATCACGCCCTCGTTGGGGCGCAGGCGCAGGTCGTCGCCGACCTCCTCGTCGTCGCGGTCGAGATGCGTCGAGAGGGTGATGCGCCCGCGTCCGCCCGCGAGGCGGAGATCGCGCACGACCTCCTCCCCCGCGCCGAAATTGAGCACGATGGTGATCTCGTCGCCCTCGTGATGGCGCTTGTAGGCGAAGACGTTCCCCTTGCTCTCGATGCCCGACCAGTCGCCGATGGCGAGCGCCGGCGAGGCGCGGCGCAGGGCGATCAGCCGGCGGTGGAGGGTGAGCATGGAGCCCGGATCGCGGTCCTGCACCGCCACGTTGCGCGCCCGCCAGTCCGGCGAGAGCGGCAGCCAGGGCTCCACCG
Organism: Salinarimonas ramus; assembly: GCF_014645695.1. Taxonomy (GTDB): domain Bacteria; phylum Pseudomonadota; class Alphaproteobacteria; order Rhizobiales; family Beijerinckiaceae; genus Salinarimonas; species Salinarimonas ramus. The sequence goes on from NZ_BMMF01000004.1 coordinate 149,839, forward strand.
ACGAGAAGCCGGCGTGGTCCGTGTCGTCCCATTGCATGGGCGTGCGCTGCGGATCGCGGGTGAACCCCGCCTCGTGGCGGCCCCACGCGTCCTCGCCGCGCCCCGGCGGGATCTCGACGTTGGGCATGCCGATCTCGTCGCCGTAATAGAGCGTGGGCGTGCCGCGCAACGTGAACAGCAGCATGGCGGCGACCCGCGCCTGCGCCTCGCCGACGCGGGCCGCGACGCGCTTCTGGTCGTGGTTGCCGAGCACCCAGTTCGGCCAGCCGCCCGGCGGCAGCAGGCCCTCGTACTGCGTCACGAGGGCGTCGACCTCCCGCGCCTCCCAGGGGGTGAGGATGAGCTGGAAGTTGAAGGGCAGATGCGCGCCGGAGAGGTCGCGCCCGTAATAGGCCATCAGCCGCTCGAGCGGCAGATAGATCTCGCCGATGAGCAGCTTGTCGTCGTAGGCGTCGACGAGCTCGCGCATCTCGGAGATGACGATCGTCATGTCCTCGTGATCGTTGGAATGGGCCTGGAGCAGCGTGTCGATCTCCGGCATGCCGGGCTTCCAGCCGGGATTGGGCGGGTTGTCCCGCAGCTCCGGGTCCTTCATGCAATAATAGACGACGTCGAGCCGGAAGCCGTCGACGCCGCGGTCGAGCCAGAAGCGCATGGCGTCGTACATCGCCGCGCGGACATCGGGGTTGCGCCAATTGAGGTCCGGCTGCTCGGGCAGGAAGGAATGCAGATAGTACTGCCCCGTCGCCTCGTCCCATTTCCAGGCCGGGCCGGAGAAGACCGAGATCCAGTTGTTGGGCGGGGAGCCGTCGGGCTTGGCGTCGCGCCAGACGTACCAGTCCCGCTTCGGGCTCTCGCGCGAGGCGCGGCTCTCCAGGAACCAGGCGTGCTGGTCGGACGTGTGGTTGGGCACGAAGTCCATGATGACCTTGAGCCCGAGCGCCTTCGCCCGCGCCACCAGCCGGTCGAAATCCTCGAGCGTGCCGAAGAGCGGGTGGATGCCCGTGTAGTCGGCGACGTCGTAGCCGTGATCCTTCATGGGCGAGGGATAGACGGGGCTGATCCAGACCGCGTCGCAGCCGAGCCCGGCGATGTGGTCGAGGCGCTCCTCGATCCCCTTCAGGTCACCGATGCCGTCGGCGTCGGTGTCCTGGAACGAGCGGGGATAGACGTGGTAGATGATGCCGCGCTGCCACCATCTCGTGCCGGCGATCATGACGCTCCTCCCGTGGCGCTTCTTGGTCGTCGCGACTTCGCCAACGACGCGGGCGCGCGGGCGTTCCGAGAGGGTCCCCTCCCGAACCCGCGGGATGAAATCGAGGGCGTATGACGGCGGAGACGCTCGGCGGCATTGTCATTTCTGCCGGTCGTGCTATTTTCCCGCTCGGAGTGAAGGGGGAAGGTCTCCCTCCCCCCTTCTTTTCGTCAGCCTCCGAAGCTGAAGCGGAAGGCGAGGTTGCAGCTCGCCTTCCGCACCCAACGGAAGCTGACGGACACGCTCAGGCGCGGAAATCTCCACGTCATCGCTCAGTCCTCCGGTGATCGGGCGATCCTCGCCCAAGGGTGCCGGGAGGAAGCCCGGCACGGGGCGCTGGACCGCCCTGGCGTTTCGCCGATCAACGGATGGCAACCTAGACAGTAACGCCTCCGCATGCAATCGAAAGAGTAGCAGATCCGTCCGGCGACGCACATTGACAGGCAAGGATGCGCTTGCCCCGCCCGTCGCGATCGGCCAACGTCTCCCCCCGCTCACCGGCCCGCGAGACGTTCGACCCGTGCGCCCCTCGATCCTCGATCCGCTGTTTGCTCCCGCCACCGGCCTGCCCGGCGTGGGGCCCAAGATCGCGCCGCTCGTCGATCGGCTGGTGGCCGAGCCCGGCCAGCCGGCGCGGATCGTCGACCTCCTGTTCCATCTCCCCACCGGCGGCGTGTCGCGCAAGGTGGCGGGCAAGATCGCGGATGCGCCGGTCGGCGAGCCGGTCTCCCTCGTCGTCACCGTCTCGCACCACCAGCCGGGGCCGCTCAACCGCTCGAAGGCGCCCTTTCGGGTGGTCGCCGACGACGACAGCGGCGACATCGCCATCGTGTTCTTCAACATGCCGCGCGCACGCATCGAGCGGCTGCTCCCCATCGGCGCGCGCAAGGTCGTCTCCGGCAAGATCGAGGTCTATGACGGGCGCCGGCAGATGGTGCATCCCGACCGTGTCGTCGATCTCGACGAGATCGACACGCTGCCCGCCGTCGAGACCATCTACGGCCAGACGGAGGGGCTGACCTCGCGCATGTTCGCGCGCCTCGTCGGCGCGGCGCTGGAGCGCGTGCCGGACCTGCCGGAATGGCAGGACCCCGCCTTCCTCGCCCGCGAGCGCTTCCTCTCCTTCCGCGAGGCGCTGGGCGCGCTGCATCGGCCCGACAGCGTCGAGACGGTGGCGGGCGAGGCCGGGCTCGCGCACCCCGCGCGCCGGCGCCTCGCCTACGACGAGGCGCTCGCCTCCCAGCTGGCGCTCGCCCTCGTGCGCGCCCGCCAGCGGCGAAAGCCCGGGCGCTCGAACGTCGGCGACGGTCGGCTCGTCGCCGCGATCACGGAGCGCCTGCCTTATGCGCTCACCGGCGCGCAGGCGCGCGCGCTCGACGACATCCGCGCCGACATGGCCTCCGACACGCGCATGCTGCGCCTGCTGCAGGGCGACGTCGGCGCCGGCAAGACCGTGGTGGGGCTCCTCGCCATGGCGAGCGCCATCGAGGCGGGGCGCCAGGCGGCGATGATGGCGCCCACCGAGATCCTGGCGCGCCAGCATTACGCGCGGCTGCAGCCGCTCGCCGACGAGGCCGGGCTCACCATCGCGCTTTTGACCGGGCGCGACCGCGGGGCGGAGCGGCGCGCGGCGCTCGCGGGCTTCGCGGACGGCTCGATCCAGATCGCCGTGGGCACCCACGCGCTCTTCCAGGAGGAGGTCGCCTTCCACGATCTCGGCCTTGCCGTCGTCGACGAGCAGCACCGCTTCGGCGTGCATCAGCGCCTCGCGCTCGGCGCCAAGGGCCAGGCGGTGGACGTGCTGGTCATGACCGCGACGCCGATCCCGCGCACGCTGGCGCTCACCTATTTCGGCGACATGGACGTCTCGATCCTCGACGAGAAGCCGCCCGGCCGCCAGCCGATCCAGACGAAGCTCGTGGCGCAGGGGCGCATCGGCGAGGTGGTGAAGGGGCTCGGCCGCGCCATGGAGGCGGGTGCGCGCATCTACTGGGTGTGCCCCCTCGTCGAGGAGAGCGAAACGATCGACCTCGCCGCCGCCGAGGATCGCGCGGAGGACCTGGCCCGCTGGTTCGGCGACAAGGTCGGCCTCATCCACGGGCGCATGCCCGGCCGCGAGAAGGACGAGGCCATGCGCCGCTTCCAGGCCGGCGAGACGACGCTGCTCGTCTCCACCACCGTCATCGAGGTCGGCGTCGACGTGCCGGAGGCCACCATCATGGTGATCGAGCACGCCGAGCGCTTCGGCCTCGCCCAGCTCCACCAGCTGCGCGGCCGCATCGGCCGCGGCTCCGAGGCCTCGACGTGCTTGTTGCTGTACAAGGGGCCCCTGGGGGAGACCGCCCGTGCCCGCCTCGAGATCATGCGCGAGACCGAGGACGGCTTCCGCATCGCCGAGGAGGATCTGAAGCTGCGCGGCGAAGGCGAGGTCCTCGGCACGCGGCAGTCGGGGTTGCCGGGGTTCAAGCTGCTACGCCCGGAGACGGACGGGCGGCTGCTCGAGACCGCGCGTGACGACGCGCGGCTCGTGGTGGAACGCGACCCGAAGCTGGAAGGGCCCCGGGGAGAGGCGTTGCGGGTGCTGCTGTATTTGTTTTCGCGGGATGCGGCGGTCAGGACGTTGGGGGCTGGGTGAGGGCTGACATCTAGTATTTCTCCGACGTTGTTTATTTTTACTTGGTCAATCTCTTTATCTCCAGTCCCATCCACGTTCGAAGTCCCAACTGGTGTTCACTGGACTACCATTTCCCACGAAAAACGACGGCGTTGCATTGTATCGTGTGCAAAAGCGCTCCGCTACGCCTCGAAATTCTTGCGTCGAGATAGCATTGATATTACCACGTCGAAATTCTGCAAGTCGCAAACCTAGCTCGCATACATCTATCTCCGCCAATAGATCTGACTCTGGAAATTCGAAATTCTGACGTCGAATGGCACATTTTGTCCAGATTATATTACCGCCGAAATACAGATACGAAAGCCGATATAATTTTCCTTCCTCGTCGGATCCGATAAGACCTGACCATCCTTTAGGAGTCTTCCGATCCAAAGTTGCGAAGAATGAATGAAACATATCAATAGCTTCTGCGGACAGCCAGTACGGGAAACGTTTTTCAGCACCAGTGTCTACAAAAGCGGGATCAAACGGCTCATCCCACGGAATCTGACCTTTTGATTGCGCCTCGTAAAATTGCTTTTCAAGCTCAGAAACTTCAATAATCCACCTAAGAACAGTCATTCCACGGTATGTTCTTGTAACATGCTTATCATTTATGCGCAGAAGGCCTATGCCAGCTCTTTGGCAGAGATCATTTTTGATTTGATCTCGCCATTTTTGGATATCGCTATGATGTAGGGGACCGTCGTATTCAACGATAAACCTCGGACGGTGTCGTCGATCAGTGATTAGAAAATCACAGTGAGATCTTGTATAAAAATCGAACTCACGCCTCGTTAAGACTGTTTTCCCTTTCGATATTACGTCAGAAAGCCGGACCTTTGCTCGAACACGCAATCCGTTTTGGGCTGCGATCTCCTCCAACTCGTCGCTGACTCGCTCTTCAGATTTGTTGAAGAAAAATTCATTGACGTGCATTTGCATTCTCCGGCGAAAGCATCATGGTAGTATATCACAGCCGGCTACAAACGTAGTCGCTATTCCTCAGCATTTCCTGGACTACACCCCGGGCATTTCTTTACTCAAGCCGCTCCCGCAGCACCCGCCTGATTATCTCCGCCCGGCTCGGCTTCGGGTCAGGCTCGTTGGCGATCAACGCGTCGAGCGCGCCGAGGAGATCGGAGCGCAGGCGCACGCCGACGAGGGTGCCGACCTCGGTCGGTGCGGGGCCGCGGCGGCGCTTGCCGGTGGCGGGGTCATTCATCGTCCAGATGCCCCCGCTCCCGCAACCATTCCGTGACGATCCGCCGGATCATCTCCGAGCGGTTCGGCCGGTCCGGCTCGGCTTGCGCGGCGCGCTCGATCGCTTGCGTCACCTTCTGCGGGGAGCGGAAGGAGAGGTGGGGATCCGTGCCGGTCGGCGGGCGGCCGCGCTTTTTCGGTGTCACGGTAATCGACATTCGGATTTGCGTGTCACATAAACAGGCGAGGCAGGCACACCCGGAGACCCCCAGATGTCCTCTCCCACGGATACCACATCCGCGGACGATCCCGCGCGTCTCGCGTCGTGGTGGGCGGCGCTCGTGGAGGATCTTTCCCCACGGGAGATCGATCGGCTGCGGCGGATGGCGGAGGCGTTCGTCGGGGCGCAGCGGGATGCGGTGCCCTCGCCCGCGCCGTCGCTCCTGGATCTGGCGGATGCGGCGCATGCCGCGCGGGCGCTGGCGCACGGGCTCGTGCTCGCCATCGAGGGGCTCGAACCCGGGGAGGAGAGCGCGGCGCTGGGGCGGATCGGGGATCTGCTGGGGCGGGAGATCGCGGCGCTCGAGGACGGGATCTCCCGCGCCCACCAAAAAGCCGGGTGACGCCTCGCGCCACCCGGCTCCCGTTCGCTCGCACTCAGATGAAGCGCGTCACTGCCGCTCGATCACCGCGCAGGCGAGGCGGCTGCCGGCGCCGCCGATGGGCTGGGTGACGTGGTCGTCGCGACCCTCGTGGACGACGAGTGCGGAGCCGTCGTCATCGAACAGCGCCTGGTCGCCGTCGAAGGTCAGGAGCGAGGTCGCGACCTCGGCGATGGCCGCGCCGTTCGTGCCGGCGTAGAAGTTCGCGAGATCGCCGGCCTCGGGGCCCTGCGGATGCAGGTAGCCGTGCATGGCGCCCTCGGAGGTGATGTGGCCCTGCGAGGCCTGGAACTCGGGGGCGTCCGAGCAATCGCCGACATGGTGGAAATGGGCCGCGTGCCAGCCGCCGGGCAGGCCGCCCTCCTCGATCGTGATGGTGCCGACGACCCCGTTGGGGCCGCCGCGGAGCGCGAGCGTGCCGATCTGCGAGCCCTCGGTGCCGACGATCGGCGCCTCGAAGGTCTCGATCTCGCTCTCCTGCGCGAGAGCCGGGGCGGCGAGCGCGGTCGCGGCGACGAGCGCCGTCGTGAGCGTGAGGGTGCGGGTCATGGTGGTCTCCTCCTGCGATGGGTCGACCCTGCGAACGGAGCGCGTCGCCACGTGTTCCGAAGCCACCTGTTCCGAGATCACGTGTTCCGCAGCATCGTGACGCGCGTGGCGTCGCGCGGCCCGCCGTGCTAGAGGCACCGCCCGAACCTGGAGCACGCGCCCGATGAACGCGAGACGCGCCGATCTCGTCCTCGTCGCGAGCGGCCATTTCGAGAGCCGCGCCAAGGCGCAGGAGGCGATCCGCGCCGGCCTCGTCACGGTGGACGGCGCCCCCCTGCGCAAGGCGTCCGAGACGATCCCCGAGGGCGCCGCCATCGTGGCGGAGGCGCCGCATCCGTGGGTGTCGCGCGGGGGCGTGAAGCTCTCGGCCGCGCTCGACGCCTTCGCCATCGACCCCGCGGGGCTCGACTGCCTCGACGTCGGCGCCTCGACGGGGGGCTTCACCGACGTGCTCCTCGCTCGCGGCGCGCGCTCCGTGCTCGCCATCGACGTCGGGCGCGGGCAGCTGCATCCGCGCATCGCCGCCGATCCGCGGGTTGTTTCCCGCGAGGGCTGCGACGCGCGAAGCCTCGATCTCGCCGGCCTCCCCGCGCCGGTCGCGCTCGTCGTGTGCGACGTGAGCTTCGTCTCGCTGAAGATCGCGCTTTCGCCGATCCTCGACCAGGCGGCGGCGGGGACGCGGCTCGTGGCTCTGGTGAAGCCGCAATTCGAGGCCGGTCGCGCGGCGCTCGACAAGAACGGCATCGTCCGGGACGAGGCGACGCGGGAGCGGGTCGTCGAGGACATCGCCGCCTGGCTCGAGGCGCGCGGATGGCGCATCCTCGGGCGCCTCCCCTCCCCCATCGCCGGCGGGGACGGCAATCGCGAGACCCTGATCGGAGCGGTGCGTGACTGACCTCCTTCCCGGCGAGACGGACGTGATCGCGGTGGACGTCGCCCGCCTCGGCGCGCGCGGCGACGGTATCGTCGAGACGAAGCGCGGGCCGCTCTACGTCGCCTACGCGCTTCCCGGCGAGCGGGTGCGGGTGGCGCTCTGCGACGGCGATCGCGCCCGGCTCGTCGCGGTGGAGACGCCCTCGCCCGATCGCATCGCGCCGTTCTGCCCCTATTTCGGCACCTGCGGCGGCTGCCTGACGCAGCATCTCGCCCGCGCGCCGGCGCGCGCCTGGAAGCGAGAGATCGTCGTCGACGCCCTCGCGGCGGCGGGCGTCGAGGCGGGCGAGATCGCGCCGACGGTGGACGCGCACGGCGCCGGGCGCCGGCGGCTGACGTTCCACGCGCGCTACCCGGACGGCAAGGCGCGCGTGGGATTCATGGCGGCGCGCTCGCACGATCTCGTGGCGATCGACGCCTGCCCCGTGGCCGAGCCCGGCCTCGCCGGCGCGCCGCGGGCGGCGCACGCGCTCGCCCATCTCATGCGCGGCAAGGCGAAGCCCCTCGACATCCAGGTAACGCTCACCGAGGGAGGGCTCGACGTCGACCTGCGCGGCCACGGCCCCGTGGACGAGGGGCTGCGCGCCAAGCTCGTCGGCGCGGCGGGCCTCCTCGACCTCGCGCGGCTCTCGCTCCACGGCGAGATCCTGGTGGAGCGCCGCGCGCCGCGCGTGCGCATGGGCGAGGCCATGGTGGCGATCCCGCCCGGCGGCTTCCTGCAGGCGACGGCGGCGGGCGAGGCGGCGCTCGCCGAGCTCGTCCGCTCGGCCGTGGGGAAGGCCAAGCGCGTCCTCGACCTCTTCGCCGGCGCCGGCCCGTTCGCGCTCAGGCTCGCCGCGCGCGCGCAGGTGCATGCGGTGGAGAGCGAGGGTGCGGCGCTCATGGCGCTCGATCGCGCCTCGCGCGCGACGCCGGGCCTGCGGCACGTGACGACGGAGGTGCGCGACCTCTTCCGCCGGCCGCTCCTCTCGACGGAGCTCGCCAAGATCGACGCCGTGGTGCTCGATCCGCCGCGGGCGGGTGCGCAGGCGCAGGCCGAGCGGCTCGCGGAGACGACGGTGGCGACCATCGCCTACGTCTCCTGCGACCCCGCCACCTTCGCCCGCGACGCGGCGATCCTGGTCGGCGCCGGCTATGCGCTGGAGCGGGTCACGCCGGTGGACCAGTTCGCGCACGCGCCGCACGTCGAGCTGGTGGGCGTCTTCCGCGGCCCGCGCGCGCGGCGCTGACGCGGCTCGATGACGCGTTCGTGACCGGCGGTGACGAAAGCGCGAGCTTGCGCGAGAGCCATTGCAACGCTCGGCGGCAGGCGCGACGTTCGCGCCGTCGCGATCCCGCGCCGCATCGGCGGTGACGGCGGGTCGCGACCGTCCAAGGAGCGATCCACATGACCTCTCTCTCTCGCCGCACCCTTCTCGGCGGCCTCGCCGCCGGCGCCGGCCTCGCAGCCGCGAGCCCGCTCTCGCCTGCACGCGCGCAAGCTCCCGCCACCGCCCTCGAGCCCGGCGCGGGCGCGTACCGCTTCAATGTCGGTGACATCCGCGTCACCGTGCTCGGCGACGGCCGCCTCGAGCTCGGCCCCGTCGGCGACACGGTGCCCGGCGTCGATGCGGAGACCGTCGCCGCGCTCTTCTCGGAGAACGGCCTCGAGGCCGGTCCTCTCGCCACCGCCGCCAACGTGGTGCTGATCGAGACCGGCGACCGGCGCATCCTGCTCGATGCGGGCTCCGGCAGCGGCTTCCAGCCGACCGCCGGCCGGCTTCCCGCCTCGCTGGCCGCCGCCGGCGTCGCGCCGGAGACGATCGACACGGTGGTCGTCACCCACGTCCATCCCGATCACGCCTGGGGTCTCGTCGACGAGGCGGGCGCGCCGGTCTTCGGCGCCGCCGAGCACGTGATCGGCGAGGCGGACCTCGCCTTCTGGACCGACCCCGCCACCCGCGCCGCCTTCCCGGCGGCCTTCCACTTCCTGGTGGACGGCAACGTGCGCGTCCTCTCCGCCATCGAGGGCTCGACGACGGCAGCCGCCGACGGGCGCGAGGTCGCGCCGGGCGTGACGCTGATGGCGACGCCGGGCCACACGCCCGGCCACATGGCGGTGGCGCTCTCGTCGGGCGACGCGAAGCTCCTCGTCATCGGGGACGTGGCGACGCATCCGATCGTCTCGCTGTCGCGGCCGGATTGGGGCTTCGTCTTCGACGCGGACCCGCAGACGGCCGCAGCCACCCGCAAGCGGGTGCTCGACATGGCGGCGAGCGATGCCTGGCCGGTCCTCGCCTACCACTTCCCCTTCCCGGGCGTGGGCCGCATCGTCGCGGCGGGCGAGGGTTACCGCTCGGTTCCCGTTATGCTCTGAGGCGCGTGCGCCCGATCGTCCGCGTCGGCCGTCTCTGCCGGCGCGGGCTCCGCCGCCGGGTGGCCGAAATCGAGCTCCCCCTGAAGCTCCAGGAACTCCGCCTGCTCGGCCTGGACGGCGGCGGCCTCGATGGCCTCCATCGTCTCCGCCGCATGGGCATGGGAGACGGTGGGGACGCTCTCGACCACCTCCTCCGCGCGCGGATCGAGGGGCGCGGCGACCGGCGTGGTGCGCGGCAGCGTCTGGAAGCGCATCTGCTGGTCGGCCGGGACCGACGGACGGGCGCGCAGACGCCAGATCGCGAAGGCGATCGAGACGACGCCGATGACGCCGGAGAACACGAACAGGCCGGACGGCCCGATCTCCCCCATCACCGCCGCGGCGATCGGCGGGCCCACCGTGGCGCCCACCGAATAGGTGAGAACGAGGCCGCCGGAGGCGCCCACGCGCTCCTCGCGCTCGAGGTGATCGTTGGTGTGGGCGACGCACAGGGGATAGATGGCGAAGCCGATCCCCCCGTAGAGCGCGCCGACGACGAGCATCGCCCAGAAGCCGAGCGCCGGCGTCGGCAGCATCAGGAAGGACACGAGCGCGCCCGCCACCATCGTGCCCACGATGACGAGGCGGCGATCGTAGCGATCGGACAGCCGCCCCAGCGGCCATTGCAGCAGCACGCCGCCGAAGATGATCGCCGACATGAACGTCGCCGTGTCCGACAGGTCGAGCCCGAAGCCGGAGGCGTAGACCGGCGCCAGCGAGTAGATGGCGCCAAGCACGAGGCCCGAGGAGATGCAGCCGAAGATGCCCAGCGGCGAGGCGATCCACAGGCGCTTGAAGCTCAACGAGGAGACGTTGGGGATCATCGGCGGCGCGCGCGGCGTCATCGCCACGGGCACCACGGCGAGGATGATGACCATCGCGATGAGGCTGAAGATCAGGTAGCCGCTCTCGTCGGGCACCGTCAGCACGAATTGTCCGCCGCCCTGCGCGAAATAGAGGCATGTCATGTAGACCGCGAGGATGGTCCCGCGATTCTCCGGCGTGGCCGAATCGTTGAGCCAGCTCTCGATGCAGACGAACAGCCCCGCCGCGCAGAAGCCCTGCGTGATTCGGTAGAGCGCCCAGAGCGGCTCGTCGACGACGACGGGATAGGCCAGCGTCGCCGCCGCCATGATGGCGGCGAAGGCGGCGAAGGCGCGCACGTGGCCCACCCGCGTGACGATGTGGAAGGCGAAGAGCGCGCCGAGCGTCAGCCCCAGGAAGTTGGCCGCCATGACGAGGCCGATGACCAGCGTCGAGGCGTCGGTCTCGCCCAGGCGCACGCTGACCACGGTGCCGAGGGGGCCGGAGCCCGCCATCAGCAGGATCACCGCGAGGAGCAGCGCGAGGACGGGCTGGACGGTACGGGTCATGAGCCTTCCACGGGGTACGAAGCGCGGGGCTCTGCCCCTGTGCGCCGAAAGGGCGCGCGCTATCTGTGGATCGAGGCGACGGCGTGGCGCGGGGGCGATCTCCCCGATCCGCACCCCGCATCGGGTACGCGTCTTGCTTACCTCCCCTCGGGCCTCCGCGAGGAGGTCGCCGAGGCGGGCTCTCGCCCGGCACCGCGGCCATGTGACCGCATCCGGCTCAGCGCGGATAGGCGCGCCGACCCGGCTCCGTCACACTGGCATCGGCGCCACGCGAGACCGAGAGGCGCCAAGCGATTCGACGGGCTCCCGCGCCGCGTGCGACGCGATGCCCGTCTATCCGCCGGCGAATTCTCTGGGCAACCTTCGACAAGGGTCGGGGGTTAAAGTCAAGATGACGGCATGATGGGGCGAGCGAGCATGTATCCGAACGACGACCTCTTCACCTCATTCGCGCAGATGTACGACCAGCGGCGCGAGACCGAGATGTCCCTGATGGACTATCTCGAAGGCTGCAAGTCGGATCCGATGATGTATGCGAGCGCGCCCGAGCGCATCCTCGCGGCCATCGGCGAGCCGGAGATGGTCGACACGAGCCGCGATTCGCGTCTCGGCCGCATCTTCATGAACCGGACGATCCGCATCTATCCCGCCTTCGAGGAGTTCTACGGGATGGAGGAGACGATCGAGCGGATCGTGTCCTTCTTCCGCCATGCGGCGCAGGGGCTCGAGGAGCGCAAGCAGATCCTCTACCTGCTCGGCCCCGTGGGCGGCGGCAAGTCCTCGCTGGCCGAACGGCTCAAGGCCCTGATGGAGAAGCACCCGATCTACGTGCTCAAGGCCGGCGGCGAGATGAGCCCCGTCTTCGAGAGCCCGCTCGGCCTGTTCGATCCCGAGCGCATGGGCGACATGATCGAGGATCGCTACGGCGTCCCGCGCCGGCGGCTCTCGGGGCTGCTCAGCCCCTGGGCGCTCAAGCGCCTCGACGAGTTCGGCGGCGACATCTCCCGCTTCAAGGTCGTGAAGGTGAACCCCTCGCGGCTGCGCCAGATCGGCATTTCCAAGACCGAGCCCGGCGACGAGAACAACCAGGACATCTCCTCGCTGGTCGGCAAGGTCGACATCCGCAAGCTCGAGACCCTCTCGCAGAACGATCCGGACGCCTATTCCTATTCGGGCGGTCTGAACCGCGCGAACCAGGGCGTGCTCGAGTTCGTCGAGATGTTCAAGGCGCCCATCAAGATGCTCCACCCGCTGCTCACGGCGACGCAGGAGGGCAATTACGTCGGCACCGAGAACATCGGCGCGATCCCCTATCAGGGCATCATCCTGGCGCACTCGAACGAGGCGGAGTGGCAGTCCTTCCGGGCGAACAAGAACAACGAGGCGTTCATCGATCGCATCTACGTGATCAAGGTGCCCTACTGCCTGCGCGTCACGGAAGAGCAGAAGATCTACGACAAGCTCATCCGCTCCTCGGAGCTGGCCGAATCGCCCTGCGCGCCCGGCACGCTCGACATGCTGGCGCGCTTCGCGGTGCTGTCCCGGCTGCGCGAGCACGAGAACTCGAACGTCTATTCCAAGATGCGCGTCTACGACGGCGAGAGCCTCAAGGAGGTCGATCCGCGGGCCCGCTCCATCCAGGAATATCGCGACGCCGCCGGCGTCGACGAGGGGATGGACGGCATCTCCACGCGCTTCGCCTTCAAGGTGCTGGCGGCGACGTTCAACCACGACACGATCGAGATCGCGGCCGATCCCGTGCACCTCATGTACGTGCTCGAGCAGACGGTTCGCCGCGAGCAGCTGCCGGACGAGCAGGAGAAGCGCTACATCGAGTTCATCAAGGCCGAGCTCGGGCCGCGCTACGCCGAGTTCATCGGCAACGAGATCCAGAAGGCGTATCTCGAGAGCTACCACGATTACGGGCAGAACCTGTTTGACCGCTACGTGGACTACGCGGACGCCTGGATCGAGGATCAGGACTTCAAGGATCCCGACACCGGCCAGCTCCTCAATCGCGAGCTCCTCAACCAGGAGCTGACCAAGATCGAGAAGCCCGCCGGCATCGCCAACCCGAAGGACTTCCGCAACGAGGTCGTCAAGTTCGCCCTGCGCTCACGGGCGAGCCACGGGGGCAAGAACCCCTCGTGGACCTCCTACGAGAAGATCCGCGAGGTGATCGAGCGGCGGATGTTCAGCCAGGTGGAGGAGCTCCTGCCGGTGATCAGCTTCGGGTCGAAGAAGGACTCGGACACCGAGAAGAAGCATTCCGACTTCGTCGACCGCATGACCGAGCGCGGCTACACCGAGCGTCAGGTCCGGCGGCTCGTCGAATGGTACATGCGCGTGAAGCAGGCGGGCTGAGGACGGCCCGCACACGAGAGGCGCCTTGATGCATATCGTCGACCGCCGCCTCAATCCGGGCGGCAAGAGCCTCGCCAACCGTCAGCGCTTCCTGCGCCGAGCGAAAGCGTTGGTGAAGCGTGCGGTGCGCGATTCCTCCAAGGAGCGCAGCATCAAGGATCTCGAGGCCGGGGGCGAGGTCTCCATCCCGCTCGACGGGGTGCGCGAGCCGCGCCTGCGGCGCTCGGGAGAAGGGGGCGTGCGCGACTACGTGCTCCCCGGCAACAAGGACTACATCGAGGGCGAGCGCATTCCGCGTCCGCCCCGAGGCGGCGGGGGCGGCGGCTCGCAGGGCTCTCCCGGCGGTGAGGGCGAGGACGATTTCCGCTTCGCGCTCACCCACGAGGAATTCGTCGACCTGTTCCTCGAGGACCTGGAGCTGCCCGACCTCGCCAAGCGCAAGCTCGCGACGACGGAGCAGCTTAGCTGGCGGCGCGCCGGCTTCTCGGTGACGGGCTCGCCGGCGAACCTCGCGCTGACCCGCACCATGCGCAACTCCCTCTCCCGGCGCATCGCGCTGCGCCGGCCTCGGCCGGACGCCATCGCGGCGCTGGAGGAGGAGATCGCCGAGCTCGAGCGCACGAAGGACGATCCCATCCGGCTGGAAGAGGCGCGCGAGGAGCTCGCGCGCATGAAGAAGCGCACGCGGGCGATCCCCTGGATCGACCCGATCGACCTGCGCTATCGTCGCTCGGAAGCCGTTCCGCGCCCGGTGGCGCAGGCGGTGATGTTCTGCCTCATGGACGTCTCGGGCTCCATGACCGAGCACATGAAGGATCTGGCCAAGCGCTTCTTCACGCTGCTCTACCTCTTCCTCAAGCGCCGCTACAAGCACGTGGAGATCGTCTTCATCCGCCACACCCACGAGGCGTCGGAGGTGGACGAGGAGACGTTCTTCTACTCCCCCGAGACCGGCGGCACGGTGGTGTCGACGGCGCTCGAGGAGATGATCCGCGTGATGCGCGACCGGTACAGGCCCGACGACTGGAACATCTACGCGGCCCAGGCGTCGGACGGCGACAACACCTCCTCCGACAACGCCAAGACGGCGGCGCTCTTGACGGAGGAGATCCTCCCCGCCTGCCAGTACTTCGCCTATCTCGAGGTCGGGCGCGAGGACGACAGCCCGATGGGCTTCGGCTACCGCCAGAGCGACCTGTGGCGCACCTACGATCTCGCCCGCACCGCCGGCGCGCAGATCGCCATGCGCAAGGTCCGTCACCGCCGCGACATCTACCCGGTCTTCCGCGAGCTCTTCGCCAAGAAGGGCGAGCAGAAGACCGCCTGAGCACCAGACACCGGAATGCGGGGGACACGCGCATGAGCCTGGCCGACCAGAAGACCGCCAAGCCCGGCATGCGGACCGGCACGCGGCGGAACCTGCCCGAAGGCCTGCTCTTCGAGGGAGCGGACTGGGATTTCGACACGATCCAGCGGGTGTTCGACGCCTGCGAGGAGATCGCCATCGACGAGCTGGGTCTCGACGTCTACCCCAACCAGGTCGAGGTGATCACCGCCGAGCAGATGCTCGACGCCTATTCCTCGATCGGCATGCCGCTCTTCTACAAGCACTGGTCCTTCGGCAAGCACTTCGCCTCGCACGAGGCGAGCTATCGCAAGGGCATGCGGGGGCTGGCCTACGAGATCGTCATCAACTCGAACCCATGCATCTCCTACATCATGGAGGAGAACACGGCGACGATGCAGACGCTGGTGATCGCCCACGCCGCCTTCGGACACAACCACTTCTTCAAGAACAACTACCTCTTCAAGCAGTGGACCGACGCCGACGGCATCCTCGACTATCTCGAATTCGCCAAGGGCTTCATCTCGGATTGCGAGGAGCGCTACGGCCACGGGCCGGTGGAGATGGTGCTCGACGCCGCGCACGCCCTCATGGGCCAGGCGGTGCATCGCTATCCGCGCAAGGTGCGCCCCGACCTGCGCACCGAGGAGAAGCGCGAGCGCGAGCGGCGCCTCCACGAGGAGCGGATGTACAACGATCTGTGGCGCACCGTCCCCACCAAGGACAAGGGCACGCCCGACGACGCCGATCTCCTGCGCCGCCACGCGCTCCTGCAGCTGCCGCAGGAGAACATCCTCTATTTCCTCGAGAAGACCGCCCCCAAGCTCGCGCCCTGGCAGCGCGAGGCTCTGCGCATCGTGCGGCTCATCGCGCAGTATTTCTATCCCCAGGGCCAGACCAAGGTCATGAACGAGGGCTGCGCCACCTACGTCCACTACAAGATCATGAATCGGCTTCACGAGACCGGGCGGATCTCGGACGGATCGATGCTGGAATTCCTGCGCTCGCACACGAACGTGGTCTACCAGCCGCAATTCGACGAGCCGCATTACGGCGGCGTCAACCCGTACGCGCTCGGCTTCGCCATGATGCAGGACATCGAGCGCATCTGCGAGACCCCCACCGACGAGGACCGGGAGTGGTTCCCCGACATCGCCGGCAAGGGCGATCACATGGCCGTTTTGCGCGACATCTGGGCGAATTATCGCGACGAGAGCTTCATCCTGCAATTCCTCTCGCCGCACCTGATGCGACAGCTCAAGATGTTCCACGTCGTCGACGACGAGGACGAGCCGGATCTCGAGGTGCGCGCGATCCACGACGAGCGCGGCTATCGCAAGCTTCGCCGCGCGATGGCACGGCAATACGACATCGCCCACACCGACCCCGACATCCAGATCGTCGACGTCGATCTCGCGGGGGACCGCCGCCTCATCCTCCAGCACACGATGCTCAATCGCGTCGGGCTCGAGGAGAGCGACACGCGCCGCACGCTCCAGCACCTCGCCGACCTGTGGGGCTACGACGTGCTGATGCGCGAGGTCGATCCCGAGACCGAAATGGTGGTCAAGGAGCACACCGCGAGCGCGCGACGCCGGCTCGTGTGAGCCGGCGCAGGCAGCACGGCCTCAGCCGCGCCCGTGCGGGGCGCCGAGGTCCATCTGCGGCCCGAGCGGCACCACGCGGGACGGGTTTACGCTTTCGTGGCTCTCGTAATAGTGGCGCTTGATGTGCGTGAAGTTCGTCGTCTCGGCGACGCCGGGCACCTGGTAGAGCTCGCGCAGGTAGCCCGACAGGTTCGGGTAGTCCACGATCCGGCGGATGTTGCACTTGAAGTGCCCGACATAGACCGGATCGAAGCGCACCAGCGTCGTGAACAGCCGCCAATCGGCCTCGGTGATGCGATCGCCCAGGAGGTAGCGCCGTTCGCCGAGCCGGGCTTCCAGCCAATCGAGCGTCTCGAAGAGCGGGCGCACCGCCTCCTCGTAGGCCTCCTGCGTGGTGGCGAAGCCCGACTTGTAGACGCCGTTGTTCACGTCGTCGTAGACGCGCGCGTTCACCGCGTCGATCTCCTCGCGCAGCTCGCGCGGGTAGTAGTCGCCGGGCGTGGCGCCCACGCCGTCGAAGGCGGAATTGAGCATGCGGATGATCTCCGCGCTCTCGTTCGAGACGATCGTGCCGCGCTGCTTGTCCCACAGGACCGGCACGGTGACGCGGCCGGTATAGGCCGGATCCGCCGCCGTGTAGACCTGATGCAGCACCCGCGCGCCGTTGATCGCGTCCGGCACGACGCCCTCGCCGGGCTCGAAGGTCCAGCCCTCCTCGCCCATGAACCAGTGCACGACGGACAGGGAGATCATGCCCTCGAGCCCCTTCAGCGCGCGGAAGATCAGCGTGCGGTGGGCCCAGGGGCAGGCGAGGCTGACATAGAGATGGTAGCGCCCGGGCTCGGCTGCGAAGCCGCCCTCCCCCGACGGCCCCGGCGCGCCGTCGGGCGTCACCCAGTTGCGGAAGGCGGACACGGAGCGCTTGAAGCGCCCGCCCGTGGATTTCGTGTCGTACCACTGGTCCTGCCAGCGGCCGTCGACGAGGAGGCCCATGGTCCCGTCCTTTCGCGTGATGTTCGTTCGATTTCGTGTACGCAATGAACCCTGCAGATGCCAGGAAGTTCGCTTGCGCGCACGCCGAGGAGCCCTTGCGAGAGCCATAGACGATTTAAAAATTTGCTTGCTAGGCACGCAAGTAAATGATGAGGTGCCCTCTCCACAGCAGGAGACCGACATGAGACACGTACGCGTCACGTCATTCGGCGGCCCCGATGTCCTCGAGCTCGCCGAGGCCGCCCCTCCCACCCCGGGCCCTGGCCAGGTGTCCATCGCGGTCGCGGCGATCGGCATCGGCCTCGTCGACGTGCTGATGCGCCAGGGCGCGTTTCCCGGGCTTTCCCTGCCCTTCACGCCGGGCGTCGAGATCGCCGGCACGATCGAGCGCGTCGGCGCCGGCGTGAGCGCCGACCTGGTCGGCCGGCGCGTCTACGCCATCGTGGGCTCCGGCGGCTATGCGAGCCACGTGGTCGTCGACGCGACGTCCGTCATCGCGCTTCCCCGTGCCGTGGGCTTCGACGCGGCGGTGGCGACGGGCGTCAACGCGCTCGTCGCCATGGCCGCTTTGCAGCGGGCGCGCGTGACGGATGGAGAGCGGGTCCTCGTTCGCGGCGCCAGCGGCGGCATCGGGCTGATGGCGGTCCAGCTCGCGCGGGCGCTCGGAGGGATCGTCACCGCCGCCTCCGGTGCCGGGCACGACCTTCAGAAATTCGGAGCGCATGCGGTCGTCGGTCGGTCCCATCATACGGACGACACATTCGACGTCGTCGTCGACCCGGTCGCGGGTCCCGACCTCCCGCATTTCGTCGAGCGGCTCGCCCCGAACGGTCGGCTGATCGTGTGCGGCGCCGCCGGAGGCTTTCCGCCCGCGGACTTCGCGGCGGCGTTGCTGACCGGCTTTTCCCGGTCTCGAACCATCGGCACGCTGAGCCTCGATTCCCTTAGCCGGGACGAGAAGGCCGCGATGGCGCAACGCGTCTTCGCGCTGGCGGAACAGGGAAGACTGACCCCGGTCGTCCATGCGCGATACGCCCTCGACGACATCGCGTCGGCGCATCGGGCGCTGGAAGCCGGCTCGGTCCTGGGTAAGCTCGTCGCTCACCCGTGAGAGCCATCCCCGCTCTCATCGACGCAGGTAGAAGGCCGGGACGAGAGCGCATGGCGCAGGTCGCACGACGCACGCAGGAAGAACGGCGGGAGGATTCCGAGCGCCGCATGCTGGAGGCCGGCGTGCGCATCGTCGCCGAACGCGGCATGATCGCCCTGACGCTCGACAGGGTCGGCGTCGAGGCCGGCTACAGCCGGGGCCTGCCGCGGCACCATTTCGGCACCAAGGCGGCCTACGAGGCCGCCTTGCTCGCCTTCGTCAACGCGCAATACCAGAGCGAGATCGCGGGATTGGAGCGCGCGCCGGGCCTGGACGGGCTGTTCCAGCTCGTGCGCGGCTTCTGCGACATGTCGAAGGATCCGCTGTGCGTGTGCGTCGCGACACTGATCCTGTCCGCCACCGACCTCGACGAGGGGCGCGAGACGGTGCCCGGCCAGATCGCCGAGCTGCGCGCCTTCACCGTCCGGGAGCTGGAGCGCCAGATCGCCGACGGCATCGCGGCCGGCGACATCCGCCCCACCGTCGAGCCCGCTCGCCTCGCCCGCATCCTGATCGTGACGCTCACGGGGCTCCTGTCGCAATGGTCGAAGGATCGCGCGTTCGACCTCGCGGGTGCGGGCGAGGATCTCGTCGCGCTGCTCGCCTCGGGCATCGCCGCGATCGAACGCAAAGATCGGGTCGGTCATTGACCCCGGGAGGGTGCCAACCACGTCGAGAAGACCTGCAGGAGCCCGTGACAGAGGAGACCCGATCATGACCCGCACGATCCTCGCCGCGCTCGCGGCGACCACGATGCTGGCCGCGCCCGCGGCCGCCCAGGACGCCGACGAGACCGCTCGCGCCGTCTTCGGCGGCGGATGCTTCTGGTGCGTGGAGGCCGATTTCGACAAGGTGCCGGGCGTGCTCGAGACCACCTCCGGCTATATCGGCGGCGCGCTCGAGAACCCGACCTACGAGCAGGTCTCCAGCGAGGAGACCGGGCATGCCGAGGCCGTGGAGATCGTCTACGACCCGGACCGGGTGAGCTACGAGGAGCTCCTGCACGTCTTCTGGCGCACGCACGACCCGCTGACCGGAGGGGCGCAGTTCTGCGACGTCGGCTCGTCCTACCGCCCGGTGATCTTCCCGCTCGACGCCGAGCAGGAGCGGCTCGCCGAGGCGTCGAAGGAGGCCGTCGCCGCGCGCTTCGACGAACCGATCGAGACCACGATCGAGGAGCCCACCACCTTCTGGCCGGCGGAGGAGTACCACCAGGACTATTACGAGAAGAACCCGGTGGCCTATCGCTTCTATCGCTGGAA
Organism: Salinarimonas ramus; assembly: GCF_014645695.1. Taxonomy (GTDB): domain Bacteria; phylum Pseudomonadota; class Alphaproteobacteria; order Rhizobiales; family Beijerinckiaceae; genus Salinarimonas; species Salinarimonas ramus. The sequence goes on from NZ_BMMF01000004.1 coordinate 169,586, forward strand.
TTGCGGCCGCGACGCGCGCGTCGAGGCCCTGTGGGGCGAGGAGGCCGGCGGGCTGGGGATCTTCGAGGACGCCTCCTGAGGCAGCCCACGCGGTAAGCGCGGCCTCACAGGTCCTGCACCGGCGCCGGCTCGCGCGCGGCGCGCGCGCTGCGTTTCTCGCTGGGCGCGGGAATGGTCGAGGCGCGCACCACGAGGCTCGTCGGCAGGACGCGATGCTCGCGCTCGCCGGCGAGCAGCATGCGCGCCGCGACACGCCCCTTCTCCTCCACCGGCTGACGGATCGTGGTCAGCGGCGGGCTCGCGCGCTCGGCCTCCGGCACGTCGTCGAAGCCGACGATGGAGACGTCGTGGGGCACGGAGAGCCCCATGCGCGCCAAGGCGCCGCAGGCGGCGAGCGCCATCGTGTCGGACATGGCGAGCAGCGCGGTCGGGTGCTCGCGGCCGGGCGCGAACATGACGCGGATCGCCTCCTCGACGGAGGGCGCGTCGTTGAGGCACTCGTAGACGACGACGTCCGCGGGATCGACGTCCGCCTCCGCGAAGGCGTCGCGATAGCCGAGGAGGCGCGAGCGCGGCGTCGTGTAGCTGATCGTGGCGAAGCGCGCCTCGTCGACGAGGCCGGTGCGCTCCTTGTCGTCCATCTCGAGCGAGAGGATGCCGATGCGGCGATGGCCGAGGCCCGTGAGGTGGCGCGCCGCTTCGGCGGCGGCCGTACGATCGTCGACGTCGACCGCGCCGGCGCCGGGCACCTCGCCCGAATCGACGGCGACGAAGGGCAGGCCGCGCCGCCGCGCCAGCTCGACGAGGGTGTTGTCCTCGGTGATGCAGAACAGGATGAAGCCGTCGACGATGGCCGATTCGATGGACCAGCCGTCCCGCCGTTCGGCGTCCGCCGAGACGATGGTGAGCCCGATGTGCTCGGCGTCGCAGACCTCCGCGATCCCCGAGAGCAGCTTCTGGCCGAAGGGGTCGTTGAGGATGTAGTGCAGGCTCGCGTCGACCACGAGCGCGATGAGGTTCGAGCGCCCCGAACGGAGCACGCGGCCCGCGGGGGCGGGCCCGCGAAAGCCGATCTTCTTGGCGGCGGCGAGGACGCGCTCGCGCAGCTCCTCGCGCACCAGCTCGGGGCGGTTGAACACGTTCGAGACCGTGCCCTGCGACACGCCCGCGAGCACCGCCACGTCCTTCAGCCGTGCTTTCTTCATCACACCTCGTATACCAAATCGATGAACCGATTCAAGGACCCCTTGACGGGTGTCCGCGTCGAGTCCATATCCCGCCTGTGCCTGAATCGATTCAAGAGGCAACGACCGGAATCGAGCCAGGCCGACACCGAGAGGCTCACACAAGTAGGAGATTGAGCCATGATCCCCGCAACCTTCCTCTTCCCGTGGTTGCCCAGCGACGACGGATCCCGTCGTTCGCAGCGCACCCCCTGGATCGCTCATGCGCGCGGCATGCAATATGCGTGCGCGTTTCTGGCGGCAGCCGTCTTCTTCGGCGGCTGATCCTCCGCGGGCACGGTCCGTACCGGCAGGCACGGCCTGCCGGCGGGCGCGACGAGAGAGGTACAGCTTCTTCTCGATCGCGACAATGCGGCCCGTTGCGAACCGAGCCCGAATACGAGCGATCCGGTACGAACAAAAGATCACGCAGGGTGGATCGATCACGCCAGCGCCCGGCCGAGCGAGAGCTCGCCGGGCGCTTCCTTTTGGTGAGGTGCGACGGCGGTCTCCTCAGACGACCACCTGCACGTTGTCGATGAATGCGATCTGACGCCCGTTGCCGATGATCCGGATCGCCTTGATCTCCGGCGCACCCGGCAGGACGACGCGGTCGTAGCGGACGTCCTTCGTCGTGATCACCATCGGCCACATGCCCGGCTCCTGGACCAGGTGCAGATCCAGCTGCAGCGTACCGTCGGGTCCGAGGGCGTCTTCCGCGGCGGTCAGCACCGGGCGAACGCCCGGGTTCCCGACGGTCACCGCCCCCACGACGTAGAAGTTGTCCGGCGGCGGCGGCATCTTGTTGAGGAATGCGGCCCATTGTGCGGTCATCGTACCCTCCCTGCTGATGGTCGTGCACATGCACGACCCCAGGTCGGATGCTAACACATCTTAACGTAGATTCCGCGTCAGATGCAGCGCCCGCCGTCGACCTCCATGCACACGCCGGTCAGGAATTCCGCTTCGTCCGAGCACAGGAAGAGCGCGGCGTTGGCGATATCCGTGGGCTGCGACAGGCGGCCCATCGGGATCGTGGCGCGGAACTGGGCGCGGCGCTCCTCGGTGTCCTCGCCGAGGAAGGTCGCGAGCATGCCGGTCTCCCCCGCGACGGGGTTGATCGCCACGACGCGGATCTTCTCGGGGGCGAGCTCCACCGCCATGGCGCGGGTGAGCGTGATCGCCGCGCCCTTCGAGCCGTTGTACCAGACGAGGCCCGGGCGCGGCCGCACGCCCGCCGTCGAGGCGATATTGAGGATGACGCCGCCCGCGCCCTGCTCCCGGAAGACCGGGATCGCCGCGTGCGCGCCGCGGAAGATCGCCTTGACGTTGACGTCGTAGATCCGGTCGAAGGTCTCCTCGTCGACCTCGAGCATCGGCCTGTTGCGATGCGCGAAGCCGGCATTGTTGACGAGGATGTCGAGGCGCCCGAAGGCGCTCTTCGCCTCGTCGACCATGGCCTGGACGTCGGCGGCCTTCGTCACGTCCGCCTTCACGAAGCGCGCGGCCTCGCCGATCTCGGCGGCCACGCGACGCCCGCCCTCCTCGGCGATGTCGCCCACGATCACCTTCGCGCCTTCCCGCGCGAACGTCTTGGCGATCCCCTCCCCGAACCCGGAGCCGGCTCCCGTGACGATGGCGACCTTACCCGAGAGACGCATGTTCTTGTCCTTTCTCACCAGAAACCAGGGTGAACCGCCGCTCCCTCTCCTTCCCTGTAGGGGAAGGTGGATCGGCGCGCAGCGCCGAGACGGATGGGGCGCGCGGAACGCGCGTTCGGCGCAGCCGAAATCCGGAGGCGGCTGGGTGAGCCGGGTGTTTTCGGCTCCGCCGAACGCTTCGCGCCCCATCCGTCACCGGCTTCGCCGGCGCCACCTTCCCCTACAGGGAAGGAGAATGGCCGCGCCGACCCTCGGCCTCCTCACTCGTACTTCACCGCCACCGTCTTGAGCTGGGCGAAGCCGTAGAGGGCCTCGAAGCCCTTCTCGCGGCCGTGGCCCGACTTGCCGACGCCGCCGAAGGGCAGCTCGACGCCGCCGCCGGCGCCGTAATTGTTGACGAAGACCTGGCCCGCGCGCAGCCGCTTGGCCATGCGCAGCTGGCGCCCGCCGTCGCGCGTCCACACGCCGGCGACGAGGCCGTATTCCGTGCCGTTGGCGATGCGAACCGCCTCCTCCTCGCCCTCGAAGGGGATGAGGGAGAGGACCGGCCCGAAGATCTCGTCGCGCGCCAGCTCGGCGTCGGCGTCCACCGGCCCGAACAAAGCCGGCGCCACGTAGAAGCCTCCCGACGGCGCATCGTCGAGCACGCGCCCGCGGGCGAGCACGGCCGCCCCGCCCGCCTCGGCGCGCGCGATGAAGCCTTTCACGCGGTCGCGCTGGCGGGCGTTGACGATGGGGCCGACGTCGGGATCGTCGAGCGCGGGGCCGACGGTGAGCGCGGAGAAGCGCTCCACGAGCGCGGAGACGACCTCGTCCCAGATCGGGCGTTCGATGAGGATGCGCGATCCCGCCGAGCAGGTCTGCCCGGCATTCTGCACGGAGGCGCGCACCAGGAAGGGCAGCGCCGCCTCGAGATCGGCGTCGGCGAAGACGAGCTGGGGCGACTTGCCGCCGAGCTCGAGGGTGACGGGCACGACGTTCCGCGCCGCCATCTCCTGCACCTTCTGCCCCACGAGCACCGAGCCCGTGAAGGAGACGTGCGCGACGTCCGGATGGGAGGCGAGCGGCGCGCCCGCCTCCTCGCCGTAGCCCGTGACGATGTTCAGCGCGCCCTCGGGAAGGCCCGCTTCCAGCGCGATCTTGCCGATCATCAGCGCGGTGAGGGAGGCGTCCTCGCCCGGCTTGACGACGCAGGCGTTACCCATGGCCAGCGCCGCGCCCACCGAGCGCCCGATGATCTGCATCGGGTAGTTCCACGGCACGATGTGGCCTGTGACGCCGTGGGGCTCGTACCAGGTCATCACCTGATAGCCCGCCTGGTAGGGGATGGTGTCGCCGTGGACCTTGTCGGCGGCGCCGCCGTAGAACTCGAAATAGCGTGCGCAGGCGAGCGCGTCGGCCTTGGCCTGGGCGTGCGGCTTGCCGACGTCGCGGGCCTCGAGGATGGCGAGATCGGTGGCGCGCGAAAGGATGCCCTCGGCGATCTTCGTGAGCACCCGCCCGCGCTCCGTCGCCGTCATGCGGCCCCAGGGCCCGTCGAGCGCCTGCTTCGCCGCCTTGACCGCGGCGTCGATGTCGGCGGCGCGCCCGCGCGCGAGCTCCGCCAGCGGCTCGCCGGTGGAGGGGTCGAGGACGGGGATGCGCTCGCCCCCGGCGGCGTCCTGGAAGGCGCCGCCGATCAGCAGCTTCGGCGCGGGAACGGTCATGTGCGCTCTCAATAGGCGAGGTTTCGGAAGAACAGCGTCAGCTCGGGCACGTAGGTGATGATCATGAGGCAGGTCACGATCACGAGGACGAAGGGTACGAGATGACGGATGATCCGCTCCAGGGGAACTTGCGCCACCTGGCATGCGGCGAAGAGATTGACCCCGAATGGCGGCGTGATCATGCCCAGCGCGAGGTTGACCACCATGATCAGCCCGAAATGCACCGGGTCGACGCCGAACGAGATCGCCACCGGGGCGAGGATCGGCGCGAGCACGATGATCGCCGCCGACGTCTCGATGAACATGCCCACCAGGAACAGGAAGACGTTGACCGCGAGCAGGAACATCGCCGGATCGGAGACGACGCTCGTGATCCACGCCGAGATCGCCGCGGGCACGCCGGCGCGGGTGATCAGGAAGGAGAACAGGCCCGCCGCCGCGATGATGAACATGATGATCGTCGAGGCGATGACCGAGCGGCGCAGCACGCCGATCAGGTCGCGCCACGAGATCGCCCGGTAGACGATCGTGCCGACGAGGAGCGCGTAGACCACCGCCACCACCGAGGCCTCCGTCGGCGTGAAGACGCCTTGGTAGATGCCGCCGATGATGATCACCGGCATGGCGAGCGCCCACGCCGCCTCCTTGGTGGCGGACAGGAGCGGCAGGCGCCCCACGTGGTCCTCCTTGCCCCAGCCGTTGATGCGGCAATAGACGAGCACGAAGAGGATGAGCGCCGCGCCGATCAGGATACCCGGCCCGATGCCGCCCACGAACAATTCGCCGATCGAGACCTCGGCCGCGACGCCGTAGAGGATGAGCGGGATCGAGGGCGGGATGATCACGCCGAGCTCGGCCGACGTCGCCTGCAGGCTCGCGCCGAAGCTCTTGGGGTAGCCGTGCTTGATCATCGCCGGAATGATGATCGCGCCGATGGCGAAGGTGGTGGCGACGGAGGAGCCCGACACCGAGGCGAAGATCATGCAGGTGAGCACGCACGAGGCCGCGAGCCCGCCCTGCACGCCGCCCACCAGCGCCTTGGCGAATTCGACGAGACGCCGCGAGATGCCGCCGGCCTCCATCAGGTTTCCGGCGAGGATGAAGAACGGGATCGCCATCAGCGGGAACGAGTCGATCGTCGTCATCAGGCGCTGCGCGACGAGGACGAGGGGCAGCGGCGTGAAGAAGGCGATGCCGCCGATGGAGGCCGCCAGGATGGCGATGGCGATCGGCGCGCCGAGCGCGATGAAGAAGACCATGCCGGCGAGCATGAAGGTCGACATGGCGGATCAGGCTCCCTCGGTCTCGAGCCGCGCGCGCGCCTCGGCCTCGTTGACGGGCTCGCCCCTCGACGCCCGCGAGACCTCCTCGGCGAAGCGCGCGATCACGGCGACGATGGAGAGCGCCGCGCCCACGGGGATCGCGGTGTAGACGATGGCGATGGAGATGCCGCCGCCGGTGAAGGGGTTGTCGACGCCCGCCAGCGTCTGGAAGCGCACGCGCTCGGCCATGGACCAGCCGTACCAGAACATCACCGCGAGCACGCCGAGGTTGAGCCCGGCGATGGCGCAGATGACGACGATCTTGAGGGTCTTGGGCGCGAGCCGCTGGAGCATGTCCACCGCCATGAGCGAGCCCGTGCGGAAGGCCGCGACGAGGCCGAGATAGACCATCCAGATCTGGAGCGAGCGCGAGGTGACCTCGGACCAGGTGGAGGGCTGCTCGAAGACGAAGCGCGTCGTCACCTGGTAGAACGACACCGCCGCCATGGTGACGAGCAGGATCATCGCCAGCGTGAGCGTGACGTGGAAGACCGCGCGGTCGACGAGCTTGAGGGCGGTGAGCATGAGGGTCCGTTCATGAGAGGCGCCGAGCCGTCTCCTTCCCCTACAGGGAAGGAGAGCGACGCCGCGAGGCGGGTGCCCCTCTCCCGTGCGGGAGAGGGGCGACCGGCGTTCACATGCCGGTGTTGCGGATGGCGTCGATCTTGTCCTGGCCGAAGCGCTCCGCGAACTCGGCGAAGGCCGGCTGCAGCGCGGCCTCGAAGGCGGCGCGGTCCGGGTCCTCGACGACCTGCATGCCCTGCTCCTTCAAGGTCGCGACGCCGTTGTCGGCGTCCTCGCGCACCTTCTCGCGCATGGCGGCGGCGCCGGCGGCGGCGGCCTCCTCGAACCAGCCCTTCTCCTCGTCGGTGAGGCCGTCCCACACGATCGGCGAGAGGATGATCAGCGCCGGCGAGTAGACGTGCTGGGTCAGGGTCAGATGGTCCTGCACCTGCGAGAAGTTCGCCGACAGGATCACGCCGATCGGGTTCTCCTGGCCGTCGACCGTGCCCTGCTGGAGCGCGGTGAACAGCTCGGGGAACGCCATCGGGGTCGGCAGCACGCCGAGCTCCTGGAAGGCGCGCATGTGCACCTGGTTCTCCATGGTGCGCACCTTGAGGCCCTGCGTGTCCTCGGGCGTGCGGATGGGGCGCACGTTGTTGGTGAGGTTGCGGAAGCCGTTCTCGCCCCAGGCGAGCCCGATGAGCCCGTGATTGGGGAATTGCGCGAGGATCTCCTGGCCGATCGGGCCGTCGAGCACCGCGTGGGCGTGCTCGTAGTCGCGGAACAGGAAGGGGATGTCCGTGATCAGCGTGTCGGGCACGAAGTTGCCGACGGGGCCCGTCGAGGTGATGACGATGTCGACGGTGCCGATCTGGGCGCCCTCGACCATCTCGCGCTCGCCGCCGAGCGCGTTGGCCGGGAACTGCTCGATCGTGAACTTGCCGTCGGAGAGCCGCTCGAGCTCCTCGGCCATGGCGGTTGCGCCCACGCCGTAATGCGAGGTGGGGGCCAGCGAGTAGCCGAGCTTGAGCGCCTGCTGCGCCTGGGCGCCGGAGATGCCGAGCGCGACGAGGGCGACGCCCGCGAGCGCGGCCTTGATGGTGGTGTGGAACATGGGGTCGATTTCCTCCGGTCCTTGGTTGATCTCGTTGCGGTGACCCGAACGCGCGGGCTGGCGTGCCGCGCGCGTCCTCTTCCCGTCCGCAGGCTCAGGGCAGGGCCTCTAGCGCGCGGGCGAAGAAATCCTCTCCTCCGAAATTGCCGCTCTTGAGAGCGAGGGCGAGCGCACCGGCCGGCGCGCCGAGCGCGAGCGTCGCCGGCACGCCGGGCGCGATCTCCGCGCCGATGCGCAAAGCCTTGATCTGGAGCGCCTCGACGACGGCGCCCGAGGTCTCGCCGCCGGCGACGACGAGGCGGCGCAGGCCGTAGGCGACGAGGTGCTCGGCGATGCGCGCGAGGAGCCCCTCGAGCGCCGCGCCCGCGAAGCCCGCGCCGAAGCGCGCCTGCACGGCCGCGACCACCTCCGGCTCCGCGCTCGTCGCGATGGCGAGCGGGCCCGAGGGCAGCTTCTCGCGGGCGAAGGCGAGCGCGTCGGCGAGCGCCCGCTCGGGATCTGCGATCGCCGCCGCGGCGTCGATGCGCATCACCGGCATGAACGCCTGCGCCGCCGCGAGCTGCGCGCGCGTCGCCGCGGAGGAGGAGCCCGCGAGGATCACGGCCGGCCCGCCGACGGGCGGCAGGGCGGAGGAGACGCTCTCGCTGGCGCGGCCGGACGCGATCAGCGCCCGCGCGAGACCGTGGCCGAGGCCCGACGCGCCGGTGGAGACCGGATGAGCGAGCGCCGCCTGCCCGAGCGGGATCAGGTCGTCGTCGCAGACGGCATCGACGATCGCAGCCCCCCTCCCCTCGCCCGCGAGCGCCGCGAGGCGCTTTCCGATCGCCTCCGCGCCGGCGCGAACGTCGGCATGCGCCACGAGCCCGACCGGCGCCGCGCTCTGGCGGGAGAGCACGCGCACGAGATCGGCGTCGCGCATGGGGTTGAGGGGATGGTCCTTGAGCGGGCTCTCCGAGAGGAGCCGGTCGCCTACGAAGAGATGCCCCTGGTAGACCGTGCGCCCCGTGCCCGGAAAGGCTGGGCAGACGGGCACGATCGCCGCGCCGGCATCGGCCCGCAGCGCGTCCGTGACGGGGCCGATATTGCCGGCATCCGTCGAATCGAAGGTCGAGCAGATCTTGTAGAGCACGTGCCCGGCGCCCGCCGCGACCAGCATCTCGCGCGCGGCCCGCGCGCGGGAGACGGCCTCCTGCGCCGGCACGGAGCGGATCTTGAGCGCCACGACGAGCGCTTCGGCGGCGGGGATCGCGAGATCGGGATCGGGCACGCCGATCGTCTGCACCACGGAGAGCCCGGCGCGCGCGAGCGTGTTCGCGAGATCGGTCGCGCCGGTATGGTCGTCCGCGATGCAGCCGAGAGCGAGTGCGCGCTTTTGCGCCTCCGCCTGTCCGTTGCCGTCCATCGTCCTCCCCGCGGCGCCGCGCGTTGCGATCCCCGGCGCCTCGTTCTTCGCCGCCACGTTAGCCAGTCGTCGCGCGGGCGGCAACGGGGCAATTTCATGGCCTTTGGGCGAACTCCCCGGAAAATCGCGCCGGAAACGTGCACTTTCTCTACGGAACGCGCAATGTCGGCGCGCTTTCGCGCCGTTTTCCCCGCTTAATCGGCCCCGCGGAGATAGGCGGCGACGATGGGGCCGAGCGGCGCCCAGCCGTCGACGGTGCGCCCGAGATGCGGCGCGTAGAGGCTGGGCACGAGCCCGCCGTCGAGGAAGAGCGCGTCGGGCGTGCGGAGCTCGTCGCGGAAGAGCCGCCCGAAGGTGTGGAAGGTCACCGGCTCCTCGGAGATGGCGAACCAGACCGTCCCGTCCGCCGCGACGCCGACGCCGTTGCGTCGCTTTCGCGAGGTGGAGCGCTCGAGGAAGCGCGGATGCAACGCGCCGTCGATGACGAGCATGGGCCCCGATTGCGTCGCGAGATCGGGGGCGATGCCGGAGCGGCGGTAGGCCTGCGTCTCCATCACCCGCGCACGCCCGTCCTCCACGAGGAAGACGCCGTTGGGCAGGAGGTGGAAATTGCCCGGCCCGTCGTTGGTGTTGAGCGCGTTCAGCGTCTCCCCCGCCTCGACGTGCAGGCCCACCGGCGAGAGGTCGTTGGCATACATCCCCGCATTCATGGCGAAGACGAGCGGCGCCCCGCCCGCCTCCTCCGGGATGCGCGAGAAGCGCCCGTAGGGCTCGCCGGCCGCGTCCGCCGAATAGAGCCGCAGCGCGTGCACGTCCGGATCGATGGCGCACACGGTGAAGCGCGCGCCGTCGAACATGCGCGGCACGCAGGGCGCCTCGGGCGTCGGGGCCGGCTGCGCCGAGACGCCCAGCGGCGCGGCAATCAGCGCGACGAGCGTGATGAGGATGCTTCGCACGCGTCGTCTCGTTCCTTGCCGTGCTGACGATCGCGATCGATCTCGCGACGAAGATCCTCGCCGGCAGCGTGACGGCCGACCAGGAGCTCGCGTCCAACGGGATCGTCCCCGAGCCGGCGCAGCGCCTCTGCCGCGCGACGCGCGAAGCGCAGCTGGCCTTCCGTTTCAGACGTTGTCATCGCTCGTCTCCTTTCGACAAGCTAGGAGATCGGGAAAGCGTTCGCAAACCCGAATAACGCATCGTCCAGAGCCGAAGCCGCTCTGAAAGGTTCTCGCCTGGGTAGCAGACCATTCGCCCCCGCCTCACCTCACCGCACCAATTCCCGCATCGCGCCGTCGAGCCCCTCCAGCGTCAGGGGGAACATGCGCCCGCTCATCAGCTGCGAGACGAGGCCGATGGAGTGGGTGTAGCCCCAATGCGAGCGCGGGACGGGATTGAGCCAGACCGCGCGGCCGAAATGGGCGGTCAGGCGCTCCATCCAGACCTGGCCGGGCTCCTCGTTCCAGTGCTCCACGGAGCCTCCGGGGACGAGGATCTCGTAGGGGCTCATGGAGGCGTCGCCGACGAAGACGCAGCGATAGTCGGCGGGATAGGTGCGGATCACGTCGAGGGTCGGGATCGTCTCCGCATGCCGGCGGCGATTGTCGCGCCACAGGCCCTCGTAAGGGCAATTGTGGAAATAGAAGTGCTCGAAATGCTTGAACTCGGCCCGCGCCGCCGAGAACAGCTCCTCGGCGCGCTCGACATGCCAGTCCATGGAGCCGCCGACGTCGAGGAAGAGGAGCACCTTCACCGCGTTGCGGCGCTCGGGGCGCATCTTCACGTCGAGGAAGCCCTGGCGCGCCGTCTCGCGGATCGTGCCGTCGAGGTCGAGCTCGTCGGCGGCGCCGGTGCGGGCGAAGCGGCGCAGGCGCCGCAGCGCGACGCGCATGTTGCGGGTGCCGAGCTCGACTTGGTCGTCGAGATCCTTGAACTCCCGCTTGTCCCAGACCTTCACCGCGCGAAAGTTGCGGTTGCCGTCCTGCCCGATGCGGATGCCTTCGGGATTGTAGCCGTAGGCGCCGTAGGGCGAGGTTCCGGCCGTGCCGATCCACTTCGAGCCGCCCTGGTGGCGGCCCTTCTGCTCGGCGAGGCGCTGCTTGAGCTCGTCCATCAGACGGTCCCAGCCCTTGGCCTCGATCTCGGCCTTCTCCTCGGGCGTGAGGTAGCGCTCGGCGATCTTGCGCAGCCATTCCTCGGGGATCTCGGCGGCCTCGAGCGCCTCGCCCATGGTCCCGAGCCCCTTGAAGACGCGGGAGAAGACGCGATCGAACTTGTCGAGGTTGCGCTCGTCCTTCACCAGCGCCGCGCGAGAGAGGTAGTAGAAATCCTCCACCCGCTTGTCGGCGAGGTCGCGGTCGAGCGCGCCCAGGAGGGTGAGGTATTCCCGCAGCGACACGGGAATGCGCGCGGCGCGCAGCTCTGCGAAGAACGTCGTCAGCATGGGGGCATGGTGGCGACGGGCCGGCGCGGACGCAAGGGGCATGCGCGGGCGCGGCCTCACGCCGCCGCCGGCAGGTCGAGGGCGGCGGTGAAGCCCGCCTCGCTCGTCTCGCAGGCGAAGGATCCGCCCCAGGCCTCGGCGACGTCCTGCACGATGGCGAGGCCGAGCCCCGCGCCCGAGCCGCGAGCGTCGAGGCGCCCGCCGCGGGCGAGCACCGTCTCGACGAGCTCGGCCGCGATGCCGGGCCCGTCGTCGGCGACGGCGAGGCGGATGCGCGCGCCCTCCCGCTCGGCCGAGAGGACGATGCGCGTGCGCGCGTGCCGCGCGGCGTTCTCGACGAGGTTCCCCAAGGCTTCGGTGAGGTCGTCGGGGTCGATGCGTGCGGCAAGCGCGGGCGCGATCTCGACGGCCCAGTCCCTCGCCGCGCCGTCGGGCGTGCGCCGGACGACGGCGACGACGCGCTCGGCGATCGCGCGTACCTCCGCCCGCGCCGCGCTCGAGCGCCCGGCGAGACGGGCGCGGGCGAGCTCGCGCTCCACGGTGCGGCTCATGGCGGAGAGGATCGCGGCGACGTCGTCGGCGAGGGCGTCCTCTCCCCGTTCGCGCAAGCGGGCGACGTCGCCTTCGAGCGCCTGCAGCGGCGTGCGCAGGCCGTGGGCGAGATCGGCGGCGCGGGCGCGGGCCTTGGCGACGTCGACCTCGCGTGCGGCGATGAGCCCGTCGAGCTCTCCCGCGAGCGGTGCGACCTCGGCGGGGAAGTCTGCGCCGACGCGGGTCGCGACGCCGGAGCGCACGGCGGCGACGCGCTTCGCGACGAGGGCGAGCGGGCGCAGGCCCACCCGCACCTGCGCCACGCTCGCGAGCGCGAGGAGCAGGCCGATGACGAGGAGGTAGGGGAGGAGATCGGCGCGGAAGGCGGCCGTCGCGCGCGCCACCTCGGCGCGGTCCACGGCAGCGGCCACGCGCGCGCGGGTCTCGCCGAGGCGCGGCGGCAGCACGACCTCGCGCTCCACCGCGAGCAGGCTCGCGTCGAGGGGACCGGAGATGCGGTGGACGTGCACCGCCCCGTCGCCGACCACGTCCTGCGGCAGGTCGAGGCGCTCGTCCCAGAGCGAGCGCGCGCGCAGCTCCGTACCCGCCACCTCGATCTGCCAGTAGAGCCCCGAGAGCGGCTGCACGAAGCGCGGATCGCCGGGATACCGCGCGACGACGAAGCCGCCGTCCGGCGCGCGGTCGATGCCGGCGACGAGCTGGTCGAGCTGCACGGTCAGCTCGGCGACGAGCCGGCGCTCGACATGGCGCTCGAACAGGAGCCCGAGGCCGAAGGCGCAGAGCGCCAGCGCCAGCGCGATGGAGGCGAGCCCCGCCGCGACGAGGCGCGTGCGCAGCGAGGTCGCGCTCCTCATGCGGGCGCGTCCGGGACGACGTAGCCGAAGCCGCGGCGAGTCTCGATCACGCCGGGCCCGATCTTGCGGCGCAGCCGCGCGACGAGCGCCTCGAGCGCGTTCTGGTCGCGCGCGTCGTCGTCGCCGTGGAGCTGCTCCATCAATTCGCCCGCGGGCACCACCCGGCCGCGATGATGCGCGAGATAGGCGAGGAGCCGATATTCGAGGGGGGAGAGCGCCAGCGGCGCGCCGGCGCGGGTGACGCTCATGCGGCGGGGGTCGACGACGATGTCGCCGATCGATATGGCGGGTGCCGCCTGCCCCGCCGCGCGCCGCACGAGGGCGCGGGCGCGCGCCACCAATTCCTCCATGCGGAAGGGCTTGGCGAGGTAGTCGTCCGCGCCGGCGTCGATGCCCTCGACGCGCTCGACCCAGGAGCCGCGCGCGGTGAGCACGAGGACCGGCATCGTGCGCCCCGCCGCCCGCCAGCGCTTGAGCACGGTGAGCCCGTCGAGGAGCGGCAGGCCGAGATCGAGGACGACGAGCGCGTAATCCTCCGTGTCGCCGCGAAACCAGGCGTCCTCGCCGTCGCGCGCGATCTCCACGAGGAAGCCCGCGCCCGTGAGGGCGGCGGCGAGATCCTCGGCGATGCGGGGATCGTCCTCGACGCACAAGGCCCGCATGTCAGTCGTCGTCCCGGTCGTCGTCGATCTCGAGCTCGAGCACCTGCGCCGTCTTGGCGTCGACGAGGATCTCGCGCACGACGCCGTCGGCCCCCACCAGCGTCAGCTCGTAGACGGGGCGCCCGTCCTCGCGCTCGAGCTCGACCTCGATCACCTTGCCGCCGAAGCGCGGCGCCAGCGCGGCGAGGATCTCGGCGAGGGGCAGCGCCGCGCCGGAGCGCACCGCCTCGCGGGCGCGCACGTGGTCGTCGTCGTCGGAATAGCGGTGATCGTCCGCGTGCGCGCCGAACGTGACGACACCCCCGGCCAGCGGCAGGGCGAGGAGGAGCGCGAAAGCGAGGGCGCGAGTGCGGGTCATCCCGCTCTCATGCCACGGCCGTGCTGACGGAACGCTGACGGCGGGCGTCAGGCGGGCATCAGCGCCGATGCGCGATGGTCCCCTCGACGCCGCGGGACGAGCCTGCGGCGCGACACGAGAAAGGACGAGCCCCATGCGCACCCCGATCACCCCGCTCCGCTCCCTCGGCCTCGCCGTCCCGGCTCTGGCTCTGGCCCTGATCGCCGGCCCCGCGCTGGCCTCCTCGGATCGCGACGACGACGAGCGTCGCGGCTCCACGATTCCCGCCGCCGACTGGCTCTCCATCGGAGAGATCACCCAGCGGCTCGAGGCGAACGGCGGGCGCGTGACCAAGGTCGAGGCCGACGACGGCATCTACGAGGTGTACATCATCGAGGACGGCGTGCGCTACGAGATGAGCGTGCATCCGCGGACCGCCGAGGTGCTGCATCGGGAGCGCGACTGATGAGCGCCGGGGCGAAAACCGACGATCCGGAGGCGGCGCGCGCCGCCTCCGACGTCCCCGGCACGATCCGGGTCTGGGATCCGCTGGTGCGCATCGGCCACTGGGCTCTCGCGGCGGCCTTCCTCGTCGCGTACCTCTCCGAGGGCGAGCCGATGTCGGTGCATCAGGTCGCGGGCTACGCGGCCCTCTTCATCGTCGTCGTGCGCATCGGCTGGGGCTTCGTCGGTCCGCGCCGGGCGCGGTTCTCCGACTTCGTCGCGGGTCCGGGCGCGGTCTTGCGATACCTGAAGGGTCTCGCGACGGGGACCGCACCGCGTTACGTCGGTCACAGCCCGGCTGGCGGCGCGATGACGCTGGCGCTCCTCGTCTGCATCCTCGGCACGGCGGTGACGGGCGTCGCCCGACTCGCGGTCGAGGAGGGAGAAGGGCCGCTCGCGCCGTTCGTCGCGCCCGTGTCGGCGCAGGTGGAGAGCCTGCCGGCGCTGCCGACGATCGCCTTCGTCGCACCGGCAAGGGCCGACGACGACGACGCATGGGAGGGCGGCGAGCGCGGCGAGGAGAGCGTGATCGGCGAGGCGCACGAGCTCTTCGCCAATCTCGACCTCGCGCTGGTGCTCTTGCACCTCGGCGGCGTCGCCGTCGCGGGCGTCGTTCATCGCGAGAACCTGGTCGGCGCGATGATCACCGGCCGCAAGCGGGCCTGATCGAGCTCCCTCGATCTCCCGCCCGCGGCCGGCAAGGCGCGCGTCAAGTCCGGACGCGCCTCGGGTCCAGACGCGCCTCAGCCCCCGATGCGGCGCGTCGCGACCACGCGGAAGACGGTCGAGGCGATGAAGCTGCCGGCGGCGACGAGGGTCGCACCGGCCTCGGCGAGCCGCTCGGGATCGAGCGCGGCGGCGTCGAAGCCCGCGAAGGGCAGGACGAGGGCGGCGAGCCCCACGAAATTCGCCCAGACGGTGCGGCTCGCGAACGGTGTCTTGGTCTCGGTCATCTGAGCTGTTCTCCTGGCTCGGGTGGCTGCGGCGTCACAATTCGGCATCGAAGGGCAGGCGCCCGGTGCCGTAGGCGCGCCATTGGCCGGCGCGGCCGCGGGGCGTGACGATCCCCGTGGACAGGCGGAAGCGCGCGTTCTCGCGGCTGGCTTCCAGGAACTCGACGAGGGTGAGCGCGCGCTCGGCCCAACCCGTGCCGTCGTCCACCGCGAGCGCGAAGGTGCCCGGGCCGCTCGGCACGCAGGTCGGCGCCGCGCGCATGGCGACGGGGAAGGCGACGAGCGCCTGGTGATGGGTGTCGTCGAGGCCCGCCGTCGTACCGATGGAGCGGTTCGCCGCGTCGAGGCCCGCCATCCAGAAGTAGCGCCGGCACAGGCTCTCCTCGATCGCCGGCGGCCGCCGCTCCCAGGCGCCGGGGACGGGCGCGACCTCGAGCTGGACGCGCCGGAAGGTCGTCTCGACGGCCGCGTCGAGCCGCACGAGCACGTCGGACCAGGCCTCCCAGGGCACCTGCAGCGTCACGCCCCGCCGACCCGTGCCGGCGGCGATGGTGCCGGTGCTCGCGTCCGGAGCCCAGCGTCACGATCTCGGTCCGGCGGGTGGGCCCCCCGCGGCTGCCGAGCGCCACGTCGAGGGGAAAGCGCACCTCGTGGAAATCGTCCATGGTCGTCCTCCGATGAGGCAGCCTTCGGGTGAGGCGTCCTTGACCTCGCTCAAGGCGCGGCCGGCGGCTTCGGGGTCAGGTAGCGCCGAGCGGTCGCGCAGGCGGCCGCAAGTGCACAGAGGAAGGAAGCACGATGAGCCATGTCCCCCACGAGCTCGCCGAGGAGTTCCCGGAAGCGGCCGAGCGCATCCACGCGCTCAAGCAGGACAACGCCCATTTCGCGAAGCTCGCCGACGAGTATCACGAGCTCAACCGCACGATTCACCGCATCGAGACCCGGGTCGAGCCGGCGTCGGACGACGTCGAGCAGGACCTGCGTCGCAAGCGCCTCGCCCTGAAGGACGAGATCGCCGCGATGCTGTCGGCCGCCGCGTGAGGCTCGAGACGGCGACGCTCAAGAAGCCCGCCGCCCGCGCGCCACGGCGCGGGCGAGGCTCGCGGAGACCTGCGCTTCCGAACGCCGGAAGCTCTCCGCGTCGGGCGTCTGGATGTTGACGACGATCGTCGGCGCGCGGCCCTCGCCCGCGCCGGCGCGCACGCCCAGCCGCCCGTCGGCCCCGCGCGCGAGCGGCAGGATCGCCTCCGCGCCGCGCTCGCCCATCAGGCCGAGGCCCCCGGCCATGGGGAAGTAGGTCGGCGCCGCGACGACCCCGCCCTTGGCGAAGGGCCGCACCGGCGGCAGCGGCGGGAAGCCGCCGCCTGCGAGTCCGCCTGCCCCCGACCCGCCGTGGAAGATCCCGCCGAGGAGGCCCGCCACGCCCCGCGAGAGCGTCTGCTGCAGCGGCGCGAGCGCCGCCTTCAGCCCGATCTCGACGAGCGAGCGCCCCATCTGCTGCAGGATGGCGTCGAAGCGCTTGCCGTCGGCGACGCCCTTGGCGAAGGTCGCGGTGAAGCTCGCGCCTAGCCGCTCCGTCAGACGGGTCAGCCGCTCGATCTCCTGCGCCCGCTCCGGGGGGATCAGGGCGCGCGAGAACGGATCGTCGCGATCCTCCAGCATGGGTCGTCTCCTCCTGCCTCATCGATCGGGAAAGGCCGCCATCAGGGCGGCGAGCGTGTCGCGTGTCGGTGCGCCCGCGCGCGCGCGTCCGAGACGGCCGGCGACGGCCGCCGCGAGCTCGCGCGGCGTCGCACGCCAGAACGTGTCGGGCGTCCAGCCCAGCGGGCCGAGCGCCGTCTCGAGCGCGTCGTCCCAGGGAAACGGCGCGGGCGCGGCGCCGGTCACGCCCGCGCCGACGGAGGGTTCGGCGCCGTCTCCGTCATCGGATTTCCTTGTGCCGGCGCCCCGAACGCCTTCGCCAGCGCCTCCATCGCCGCCCGCGCCAGGGGCTCGACGCCCTCCTCGAGCGCGAACGCCGCGACCTCCCGGTCGTCGATCGCCTCCCCGCCACCACGGAGCGCTGCGCCGAGGATCGCCACGAGGTCGCGCGCCTTCAGCCGCCCCTCCGCGAGCCGCGCCGCGAGAGCCCCGAGATCCTGCGCGCCGAGCGCGTCCTCGAGCTCCGCCAGCGCGCCGAGCGTGATGCGCAAGGTGCGCTCCCGCCCCGCGATGGTCACGGCGACATCGCCGCGTCGTGCGTTCGCCATGGATGTCCTCCTCTCGTGATCAGAGCGCCGCGAAGGCGATCTCGCCCGCCGATTCGAAGGCGGCGTCGAAGGTCAGCTCTCCCGCGTGCTCGCCGCGATAATCCAGCGAGACGATCTGGAAGGGCCCGGTCAGCGTGCCGAAATCCGGCACGATCACCTGGTAGGCGCGGATCTCGCCGGCGAAGAAGACGGCGCGCAGGAGCGCGTCCGACGTCCCGTCGAGGAACACGCCCGAGCCCGAAACCGCGGCACGGCGCACGCCGGCGCCCGCCAGCAATTCCCGCCAACGCCCCACGCTCTCGGCGTTGGTGGTGTCGACCATGTCGGCGTTGAGCCCGATCTGCCGGGCGCGCAGCCCGGCGATCGTGACGAACGCGCCCGTTCCCTCGTCGATCTTGACGAGGAGATCCTTGCCCTTCTGCGCGGCCATCGCGGCGCCTCCGTCAGCTGGTGGTTTCGGTGAAGGCCGCGAGCCGCAGCCAGGCGCGGGCGGCGCCCGTCGCCGCATCCCGCGTCGCGCCGCTCTCGGCGACGCGCAGCCGCACGAGGCGGTGCCCGACGAGGGCGAGATCGGAATCGTCGAGGAGCGTCGCGATCCGGTCGGCGACGGCGAGCCCCGCCGCGGCGGAGCCCGGGCGCGACCACACGACGATCTCCGCCTCCTGCCAGTGCGCCCGCACGCCCTCGCCCGAGGCGTCGCGGGCGACCACTCGCCCGAAGGTCGCGTAGACCGGCCGCGCCCCGCGGGGCGGCTCGTCGTGGAGGCGCAGCGATCCGCCGAAGAGGTCGGCGAGGATCGTGTCCGCCGCGAGCGCGGCGAGGATCGCCGTGCGCAGCGCGAGGATGGGTCCGGGCGCGCTCACGGCTTGATCTCCTCGACGAGGCAGAGCGTCTCGCGCCCGCGCCCGTCCGGGTCGCTGGCGGCGCGGATGGCGAAGCGGCGTGCGCCGAGGATCAGCCGCATGCGCCCGTCGATACCGGCGCGGTGGCGCAGGCGCACGCGATGGGTCACCGCGTCCTCCGGGCGCCCGCCGCGCTCGCGCTCGTCGAGGGCGACGGCCTCGATGGCGCCCCAGACCCGCGGGCCCGGCTGGTAGATCCGCACCACGCCGCCGAAGCCGTCGGGTGTCTCCAGCGGCACGTCGAGGGTGAAGAGGCGGCGTCGCGCGCCGATGGCGGTTCTCGCTCCACGCATGGCCTCACCCCATCCGCAAGCGGCGGAACGGCGCGATCAGCGCCGCGACGTCGAGGGGCAGGCTCGCCCGCTCCGTGGGCGGCGGGCCGTCTCCCCGGTTCTCGAACCAATGGGCGGCGAGCAGCCGGATCGCCTGCACGAGCGGCGCCGGCGCGTCCGCCGCGCTCGCGCCGAAGCCCGCCGTCAGGTCGATCTCGACGCCGTCGGCCGCCTCCAGCGCCGCGCCCGCGAGGACGATCCGCGCCGGATCGGCCCGGCGCTCCAGGCGCCAGTCGGCGGCGGAGACGACGCTCGCCGTCCCGTTCGCGTCGTAGGCGCGCACCTCGGCGACCGCGAGGATCGGTGCCAGCGGCAGGCGCACGACGCCGTCCTCCGGCACGTGCGCGAGCGCGATCCGCCAGGATTGCTCGAGCACGACGAGCCGCGTCGTCGCCTCGATGACGAGCCGCGCCGCGCGCAGGAGCGCGCCCACGAGCGCGTCCTCGTCCTCGTGCTCGAGCCGCAGGAAGGCGCGCATCTCGGGCACGCCGACGGGCTCGACGGCGGGGCCGGCGAGGTATAGGGGGGTCATGTCAGCGCTCCTCGTCTGGAGTTCTCGCGTCTGGAGTTCTTCGGTGTCGTCTCGTGCGAAGGCCGCGCTCGCGGCGGCTCTCCTGATGCTCGCGGGCGCGCTCGCGCCGGCGAAGGCCGTCGTCGGCGGCGCGCCCGAGACCGGGCCGCTCGCCGCGTCCACCCTGATGATCCTGTCGTCGAGCGGAGCCGCGTGCTCGGGCGTCGTCCTCGCGCCCGACGTCGTGCTCACCGCCGCGCATTGCGTGACGGGCGCCGCCGACCATCGGGCCCATTGGCGCGATCCCGCCGGCGCCCCGATCCTCGCCGAGATCGCGGCGATCGCGGTCCATCCCGGCTACGATGCCGGGGCCATCGAGGCGCGCCGGCGTTCCATCGATCTCGCGCTCGTGCGCCTCGCCTCACCGCTGCCCGAAGCCTTCCGCCCCGCGACGCTCGCGGCCGAGACCGCGAGCGCGGGCCAGGCGCTCGATCTTTTGGGCTACGGCGTCGCGCAGGAGGGCGAGGCGGGACGCCTGAGCGGCGGCACGCTGCGGCGCGCGCGCCTCTCCGTCGTCGAGCCCTACGGCCCCTCCTCCATCCTGGTCTGGCTTTCGGGCGCGGGTGCCGGCGGCTGCCACGGCGATTCCGGCGGACCGATCGCGCGCGACGACACCGTCGTCGCCGTCACCTCCTGGACCCGCGGCACGAACGGCGCCGCCTGCGGCGACATCAGCCAGGGCGTCCTCGTCGGCCCGCAACGCGGCTTCATCGACACGACGCTCGCCGGCTGGAACCGCGCCGCGCGCTGGCGGTGAATCGGAGGCCGAAAAAGCAAAAGGCCCGCTAGAGCGGGCCTTCCTCGTAAATCATCGTGATCGAATGTCAGGCGGCGTTGCGGCTCGCCTCTTCATCGTCGTCGAGCGGATCGGGGCCGAGGCCGCACGGATCCTGTACGAGGCACTTTTCGTCAACCTCGTGCCAGGTCTTCCACTCGGCGTCGGGGATGCGTGAAATGAAGGAACGCTGACCGGAGGCGTACACTTCCTTGATGCGAGCCTGAGCCGCCGCGATCGCATCCATCAGCTCGTCCGTATCGCCAACGGAGACGCCGAGATCCTTCTCGATCGTGGTCATGTCACAGCTCCTTGCTCAGATAGTTCCCCTTCGCACCCTTGATGCGGAAAGGCGCGTACCCGTATCTTTGGTACTTACCAGGGTCAACCGGGTCCTTGATCACAACACGGTATGATCCGAGGAGTTTCGCATACTCCTCGGCGCAGGCCAAGATCGGCACCAGCGCCCCTCGAAGATAGGTAGGCGCAAACGACCTTTCCACCCAATTAAGGGACAAGTGAGTCTTCGCGTTCGAGGGCTTGCCCAGTGCGAGCGCCTGAAGCACGCGACGCCCGTCGACGATCTGCCAAACGGCGAGATCAAAGAACGATGGTCGCGCTCGATGCTTCTTCAGGAGCGTTTCCCAGCTGTGCGGGAAGCCCGAATGCGTTCCTTCGCCGTAGTAGCGGACCCATTCCAGCCGGGCGAACTCGATAGCGTCGTCGTCGATCGTCGCGAGCTGCATACCGCGCCAGTTCGCGCGCGCGCCGGCGGCCTGGATGCGCTCGTTGATGTCCTCAGCCACCAACTCACGCGCGTGACGCTTCAAAAGGTAATAGCGGGCGTAAGGACCGATCGACAACGCAAGCTTCCGAACCGCGTGTATGGCCCCTCGATGCACGATCTCGTCGCGCATAGCAACCGTGGGCTAAAGCGCGAACGCAATGATCCCCACTACATCCTTCGGCATCCCCCGCGCTTGCACCCCACGCGCCCCCGCAGCACACTCTCCCGATGACGCCTCGCGCTCGCCCGCTCCCGCGCCTCGCCGCGGCACTCGTCACCCTCGCCGCGTCGATCGCGGGCGTTCTCGCGTGCCTCGATCCCGCGAGCGCCATCACCCGCGGGCGGGCGGCGGACGCCAATACGGGCCTGCGCGAGAGCGTGGTGCGCATCGACAGCTCGGACGGGGAATTGTGCACGGGCGTGCTGGTGCGCGACGACATCGTGCTCACCGCCGCCCATTGCGTCCTCGATCCCGTCAATTACCGCGTCACCGCCCTCGATTACGGCTTCGGCCCCGTGCGCACGGGCGTCGCCGCGGCGATCCTGCATCCGAGCTTCCAGCCCGGCATCCCGCCACGGGAGCAGCCGGGCGTCGACCTCGCGCTCCTCAAGCTCGACCAGCGCCTCGGCGCGGATTTCGCACCCTTCGCCGTCTCCGCCGCGCAGATGCCGCGCGCCGGCCAGGACGCCACCATCGCCGGCTTCGGCACCACGCGGTTTCGCGCCAAGTCGACGGCGCGTACGCTGCGCTACACCTATGTCGTCGTCATGGGCGAGGCGCGGCTCGGCAACCGCATGATCATGGCCGCCGATCCCGAGCGCCTCGGCGAGAGCGAGGGCGCGGGGGCCTGCCAGGGCGATTCCGGCGGCCCCCTCCTCGCCGGCGGGCCGGGCTCGTACCGGCTCGACGGCATCGTCTCGTGGTCCTCCGGCGCCTTCTCGGACGCCGGCGGCACGGCCTGCGGGGGGCTCACCGCGATCACGCCGGTGGCCCCCCACGTGCGCTGGATCGAGGCGCGCATCGGCGACCTCGACCGCGCCGTCCCCTCCGCCCCGCCCGCGCCGCTCGACATCACGCCGCCGGCGCGCGGGGTCTATCTGGGGACGAACTGACCTCACGCCGCGAAGCGCAGGAGCTTGATCGCCGCGAAGTCCTGCACCCCGCCGCCCACGCGCTTCGTCGTGTAGAAGAGCACGTAGGGCTTGGCGGAATACGGGTCTCGCAGGATGCGCACGCCGGCGCGATCGACGACGAGATAGCCGCGCTTGAAGTCGCCGAAGGCGATGGCGTCGGCGCCGGCCGCGATGTCGGGCATGTCCTCGGCCTCCACGACGGGAAAGCCCATCAGGCTCGCCGCCTGGCCGGGGCCCGCCGGGGGCTGCCAGAGGTAATGGCCCTGCGCGTCCTTGAACTTGCGCACCACGGCCTGCGTCTTGCGGTTCATGACGAAGGTCGCGTTCTGGCGATAGCCGCTCTTCAACGCATAGATCAGGTCGACGATCACGTCGGAGGGGTCCGAGCCCGGGAAGGCGCCGGCCGCACCCGTCGCCACGAAACCGAGATTGCCCCACGACCACGAGGCGTCCGCCACCGCCGTGTAGTCGAGGAAGCCCCGCGGCTTGGCGTTGCCGTCACCCGACACGAAGGCAGCGCCCTCCTGCTCGGCGAAGGCGGTCTCCACCTCGTCGGCGATCCATTGGTCGATGTCGACGATGGCGTCGTCGAGCAGCGTCTGCGTCGCGGCCGGCATGGCGTAGAGCTCCATCGCGGGAAACGAGAGCTCCGCCAGCGTCGGGCTGTCGGTCTGCGGGCGCGCGGCGGTTTCCGCCACCCAGCCCGAGGCCGCGCCGCTGATCGCATGCGCCACCTTGTAGAGCCCGCCCGAGATGGTGCGGTTGGCCGAGATCGCCCGGATCGGCGACAGCGACGAGAGCCGGCGGATCACCTCGCGCTCCACCTGCGGCGGCGCGAGATAGCCGCCGTCGGGCCCGGACCCGGCCGAGAGCGCCTTCTCCTCGAGGCGCTTCAAGCCCGCGCTCTCGCCGGTGCGCACGTAGAGGTCGAAGGCGGCCTTGTGCTCCACCGCCAGCGGATCGGACCGCTTCTCCTCCCCGCTCCCGCCGAGGGGCGGGCGCTGGCGGGCGAGCGCGGCGCGGTCGGAGCGCGCCTTCTGCTCGTCGAGAAAGGCGTCGATGCGCGCGAGCTTCTCCTCGACGAGCACGTCGACGCCGCCACGCGTCTCGAGCGCGGCGAGGCGCCCGTCGTTCTCCTGGCGATAGGTCTCGAAGGCCTGCGCGAATTCCGCGAAAGCGGCCTGCGCATCGGCGGATTTGGTCTCGATGTCGTGCATGACGTGTCCTCTCGTTGGGTCTCGAAGAAGAAGCGGGTTCACGCCGCCGCGGGCACGGCGCCGGGGAGGAGCTTCTTCGCCGCCTTGCGGATCGTCTCCGCGAGCGAGGGCGGGACGCCCTTCACCGCGGCGACGCGCGCCGCGGGGAGCATGGGGAAGGTGACGATCGAGATCTCCCACAGGTCGACCTCGTGCAGCAGGCGTCGCCCGCTCGCACGCTCGGCGCCAGCCTTCGTCACCCGGTAGCCGATGGAGAGGCCGTCGATCGCGCCTTCGCGCATCAGCGCGTGGATCTCCCGCGCGCGGCCTACGGCCAGGTTGAGGCGCCCGCGCACGCGCAGCCCGCAGGCGTCCTCCTCGATCTTGAGCCAGGTCCCGATCGGCTCGCCGGGATCGTGCTGGAAGAGCATCCGCACGCCGCGCGCCCCTCGGGTCGCGAGGCTCTTCGCGAAGGCGCCGGGCTGGACCACGTCCTTGGCGAGATCGGTCACGCCGAAGAGGCTCGCATAGCCTTCGAACACGCCGCTCGCGTCGACGATGTCGGGCTTGGCGGGCAGGAGCTTCGTCTCCGGCGCCCCGCCGGCCGCGCCCTTCGCGAGCGCGGTGCGTCGCGTCGCGAGCCCGCTCATCGCGCGCCCTCCGTCATGGCGCCTCGCGGGTCGCGGGCGAGGCGCGCGAGCGTGCGCACGAAGACGCGCATCGTCTCGCGCGCGGGGTCTGGCCGCGGCACGCGGCGGGTGAGCGCATGAAGCAGCTTCGTCATCTGTCGTCTCCCGAGAAACGGCGGTTGAAGCGCGCGAGCTCGCGCACGAAGGCGTCGAAGCGCCGGCTCGCCTGGGCGGCCTCGCGCAGCAGGAGGAGGGCGAAGAAGGACGCGGCGAGCGCCCAGGCGAGAAGCGCGAGATGGGCGAGATCGCCCCGCGTCGCGACGGCCGCGAGGAGACGCTCGAGCATCCCCGGCACGACGAGGATCGGATCGGTCATCGATTCTTGCACCTTCACGTCCCGGCCCGCCCGTAGCCGATGGCCTCGCGCTTCTCGTCGTCGGTGAGGAAGCTCGCCGCCGAGACCCGCCGCCAGAGCGATTCCCGCTCCTCGGAGAGCGCCTCGATGGCGTCGAGATCGGGCTCGAGCGCGAGATCGCCGCCGAACGCCGGCGCGAGCCACAGCGCCAGGGCCTGCGCCGTGCGCTTGGCCATCGGGATCACCGTCTGGCGGTAGAAGGCGCGGTTCGCCTCCGCGTAGTTCGAATGCGTCGCGTCGCCCGGCAGGCCGAGCAGCAGCGGCGGCACGCCGAAGGCGAGCGCGATCTCCCGCGCCGCCGCGGCCTTGGCCTCGACGAAGTCCATCTCCTTGGGCGAGAGCGCGAGCGGCTTCCAGTCGAGCCCGCCCTCCAGCAGCATCGGCCGCCCGGCGTTTCGCGCACCCTGGTAGCTCTCCTCGAGCTCGCCCTTGAGCTTGGTGAAGATCGCGTCGGACACGTTGGTGTCGCCCGTGAAGACGAGGGCGCCGGAGGGTCGCGCCGCATTGTCGAGGAGCGCCTTGTTCCAGGCGGAGGCGGCGTTGTGCACGTCGAGCGCCGCCGCCGCCGCCTCCATGGGCGAGAGGCCGTAATGGTCGTCGGTCGGGTGGAAGAGCGTCAGATGCAGGATCGGGCTGATCGCCCCGTCGCCGCGGGAGAACCGCACCGTCTGCGCGCCGACCTGATAGTCCCACGCCACCGGCCAGCCGTCGGCGCCGGGGACGACGCGCATACGGTCGGGCCTGAGCGCATAGAGCTCGCGGGGTGTCTCCTCGATCGCCGCGGCCTCGACATAGGCGTTGCCCGAGACCAGCAGGTGGCCGAACACGCTCTCGAGGAAGCGCCCGCCCTCCTCGCGCGGGTTCGGGCGGCGCAGGAGCGCGAGCAGCGGATGCTCGCGCCGCTCGCGCCCGCCCTCGAGCAGCACGAGCGGCAGCGACGCCGCCGCTTCCGCCACGAGCCGCACGCAGCGATGGACGACGGCGTTGCGCTGATAGCCCTCCCGCGCGAGCGCCGCGTAGTCCCGCGGCGTCCAGACGGGGCGCCCGCCATGGTAGAAGGCGAGCGCCGCACCCGCGCGCGACGCCTTCTGCCCCGGCGCAGCGAGCTGCGCCAGGCGTTGCAGGAACGTTGTCATGAGGAGATTCCCTCGTTGAATGAAGGCCGCCGTCTCCCTCCTTCCCTGTAGGGGAAGGTGGCGCGCCGCGAAGCGGCGTGACGGATGGGGCACGCGGAACGCGTGTTCGGCGAAGCCGAAAGGGCGCCCCACGCTGAACCACGATCCTCACACGATCCGCACCCGCGGGCTCGCGGGCTTCGGCCCGAGCGCGAGATGCGTGATCGCCCAGACGAGCGCGTCGAGCCGGTCCGGCGAGCGCCCTCCCGAGAGCCCTTCCGGCCCGAAATCGGCCATCTCGTCCTCCAGCGCCGGAAAGGTGCCGGCATGCTTCACGCGACCTTGCGCGTAGAGCACCGCCACGGGCTCGGCGCGCATGTGCTTGCCGCGGGTCGCGCGCACCGAGACGATGGCGCAGCCCGGATCGACCTCGCGAATGACGGCGGCGGCCATCTCGCCGCCCTGGTTCACCTCGACGACGAGCGCGTCCGCCTCGAGCCGCCGATAGAGCATCGTCGCCTTCGACGCCCAGACTTCCGGGCGCATGCCCTCCCCGCTCTCGTCGGCGAGCACGTGGCACACGCCCGCCGCGTCGATGCCGGCGGCGACGATCCCGCAGGCGTCCGCACCCTTGCGCGACGTCGCCGGCGGATCGATCGCCACCGCGATGCGCCGGAGCGCCGGCGCGTGCTCCTCGCGCGCGGCCTCGATCCCGTCGCGCGTCCACAGCGCGTCGGGGCGATCGTCGATCAGCTCGCCGTCGAGCTCCTGGCGCCCGAGGCGCGTGCCGGCATAGCGGTCCACCACCGCCTGCAGGAAGGACGGCGCGAGGTTGGCGCGGTTGGCGTCCGTCGAGGCGCGGGTCAACGCCACGCGCTCGTCGCCGAGGAGGCGCTTGACGAGCGGGATGGTGCGCGGCGTCGTCGTCACCACCTCCCGCGGGCGCTCGCCGAGCCGCAGGCCGAATTGCAGCTGATCCCAGGTCGCGTCGGCGTGCCGCCACTTGCCGACCTCGTCCGCCCAGGCCGCCTCGAATTGCGGGCCGCGCAGGGCTTCGGGATCCTCCGCCGAGAAGGCGAGCGCCACCGCCCCCGTCGCCGGCCATTCGAGCCGGCGGCGCGTGGCGGTCCAGATCGGGCGCTCGCGCTTGGAATGAATGGCGAGGAGCCCCGAGGGCCCATCGATCATCACGTCGCGCACGTCCGCGAAGGTCTCGCCGACGAGCGCGATCTTGCCGACGCGCCGTCGCGTCAGCCACGGCGCGCCCATCACCATGCCGCGTACCCATTCCGCACCGGTGCGGGTCTTGCCCGCCCCGCGCCCGCCGAGAACGAGCCAGATCGTCCAGTCCGTTCCGTCCCGCGCCCGCTCGGGCGGCAATTGATCGGTCCGCGCCGAGAGCGCCCAGCCCGGCGCACGGCGCGTGCCCTCGAGATAGCGACGCAGCCGCGGGCTATACGCCCCCCAGATCGCCTCCTTCTCGCTCTCGCTCGTGGAGGCGCTCAACCTCGCGCGCAACGACGTCAGCCAGGCGAGATGCCGTTCCGGCGTCCAGATCCGCCCCGTCATCCTCGTCCTCCCCCCTGGCCTGCCGCTCCGCGCCGAGCGCGCGCTCGAGCGCGACGAGCTCCTTGAGGCAGCGGGTGAGGTCTCCCACGGCACGCGCCGTGGCCTTCGGGTCGTGCCTCTCCTCCGAGCAGGCGAACGCGTCGAGGCGCTCGCCCACGAAGCGCCGCAGGCCCGCCGCGAGCCGCGCCGCATCGAGCCCGGCGCGCGGCGTCGCGGTGGCGTGGACCATCGTTCGATATCCTCGATAGCGTGCGGGGAGCCGCATCCCGGCTCGGAGCCGGCGCGAGACCGACGGCTGCCGCACAGACGAAAAACGCCCCGGTTGCGACCGAGGCGTTGCATTTCTCTGGCGGTAGATGTTCGATACACTCATCGACCGTGCTTAAACTCTAGCTGCACAACGTCACGCTGTCAAGCGCGATTCGCACCGGCCCCTCGCTTTTCGGCCACCGAAGGCTGCCACCTCTAGCCTTGCGCAGCGTCGTCCGGCAGAATGGCGACAGCTTCCTGTTTTTCGCATAGATAGGGACGGGATACATCCGCTAATAGTCGTCTGCGTGACAGACGAACTTGCAAATCTGGTTGTGACTGGCGTTGGGTCGCCTCGCCGTGCCGTCACCGTATGACGCAAGGCGAATGGCCGTGACGATCAGACCGAGGGGGGTGGACGGCCTGCCGCCGAGCATGCGGCGCCGTCCGGACTAGTTCGAGGACATCCAACGATGCGCTCCGTATTGCGGCTCCGCGACGACGAGAACAGGCTCCTGAAGGCGTTGCCTCAAGAAGAATTCGAACTGCTGAAGCCGCATCTGGCGCCCGCGGCGCTCCTGCGGGGCGACGTGCTGTTCGACGCCCAGGACACGATCGAGCACGTGTACTTTCCCCAGAGCGGCGTCGTCTCGCTCGTCACGCTCATGCGCGACGGGTCCAGCGTCGAGGCCGGGACCATCGGCCGCGAGGGCGCGGTCGGGCTCATCACCGGCTCGGGGACCCGCCAGGCGGCGACACGCGGCGTCGTCCAGATCCCCGGGCGCGCCCGGCGCATGGAGGTCGCACGCTTCCGCCAGGCGCTGGAGCGCAGCGCCGCTCTGCGCGACCTCGTCGACCGCTATACCGAAGCGCTCCTCGCCCAGGTGCTGCAGACCGTCGCCTGCAACGCGCTCCATTCCGTCGAGCAGCGCTTCTGCCGCTGGCTCCTCACCTGCCGCGACCGTACCGGCTCGGACGTCATCCCGCTCACGCAGGAGGCGGTGGCCGAGATGCTGGGCGTCCAGCGCACCACCGTCACCGCCGCGGCCCGCGCTCTTCAGAACCAGGGCCTGATCCGCTACCGCCGCGGCCTCATCGAATGCGTCGACCTGCCGGGCCTGCATGCGACCTCGTGCGAATGCTACGACGTCGTGCGCGGGCGCTTCGAGCAGCTCCTCCCGATGACCTATCAGGACTTCCCCGCGGGCGAGGAGCGCGGCGGCTGATCGGCCGCCGCGCGCGTCAATAGACGCCACCGACCGGCGCCGGCGGCACCAGGGGAGCGCCGAGGCCGCTCGTCGTACGCGGCGTCAGGCTCGTGCCGACGGGTGCGAGGCTCGTGCTCATCGGCGGCAGGCCCGGCGGCGGAAAAGCCTGCACAGGCGAGCCGCCTCCCCCGGGGAGCGTCGGCAGGGGCGGTAGCGCGCGGCGATCGCCCGTCGTGCCCGGCGCCGCGGACGGCAGCACCATCGGCTGCATCGCACCGATCAGGGGCTGGGGATCGTCGAGACGCGAATCGAACTCGATCTGCGGACGGCAATAGTGCCGCTCCCCGCGCGAATCGTGCATCGCGAGATCCATGTGGAAGTGATTCTCGTGCATGCCGTCGGAGCCGGGCCCGAGCACCGTGCGGAAGCGCTCGCAGGCGCCCACGAACGCCTCGCGCAGGAAGCCCTGCTCCTCGGGCGTGCCGCGCCAGCCGCCACGAATCGTCACCTTGCGCCCGTCGGCCAGCGTGAAGGACATCACGTCCACCGCGTTGCCGAAGGCGTGCTCGGAGAGCTTCGCGCCGGGGCGATGGTTGCGCGTGCGGCAGGCGTAGGAGCCCGACTCGATCTCCACCACGGGCGAGCCGAGATAGAGCCACGCCGCCGGCTGCACGATCTCGGAGAGCCAGCGCTCGGTCATGGCGGTGACCGGGCAGCCGAGCGTCATCTGCTGCTTGAGGCGCACCTGGCCGTCGAGGAGGGCCGTGATCGCGAAGGGGGTGTCGATGCCGCAGGTGCCGGGGCCGTCGAGGCGCGGGCGCTGGGACATGTAGGCCGTCGGGCGCACGTCCTCGCGGGCGAGGCAGGCGGCCTCGGCCTGGGAGCGCCATTCCTCGCGCTCCTCGATCTCGAACCACCCGCAGCCCGTGAGCGCGAGGACGAGGGAGGAGGCGAGGAGGCATGTCGATACGCGACGCGACATGCCCGTAGGATGCCGTGGATCGCGTTAAGGGCGCGTTGAGCACGTGCGGGCCGCGCCGCCCCGAAACGGGACGCGCCGGGATCGCTCCCGGCGCGTCGTGTCGATCACGCGCCGTCGGTCTTGCGGCGCTCGGCCATGAAGCGATCGAAGGTCTCGCGGTCGCGGGTGCGCTTGAGCTCGTCGAGGAAGCGGGCGAAGGCGCGCTGCTCGTCCTCGAGCTTGCGGCGCTCCTCCTCGAGGCGGGCGAGCTGCTCGCGCTTGTAGGCGTCGAAGGCCGCGTTGCCCGTGCCGCCGACGCCCAGGTCGAAGCGCGCGCGGTCCAGCCCCCCGCCGAGCCCGGCCGGGAAGTCCCAGGCGCCCTCGTCCTTGAGCTTCCACAGCTTCCAGACGAGGAACGCGACGCCGATCGGCCAGAACACGACGAGGCCGGCGACGATCGCCACGATCTCCCAGGTCTTGAAGCGCCGCAGCAGCTCGGACGCGTTGAAGGTCGTAGTGGCGTTCATGTCGTTCTCCAGATGTCGATGAGTGCGAGATGGTGACGCCTGTGCCCGCTTGAAAGACCGATCCTGTACTTTCGCCGGGAGGCTCCCGCCCCGGCGGCGTGCTACGCTTCGCGCCGACTAGCGCCGCCCAAACCGGAAAAGCACGCCGATGCTCTCGCTCCTCGACCTCCTGCGCCGCATGGATGCCGGCACGCTCCCGCCCGACGGCGCCCTCGCGCTCTGCCGCGAGGCCATCGCCGCCCGCGAGCCCGAGGTCGAAGCGCTCGTCCATCTCGACGAGACCGCGCGCCCCGGTGCCGCCGGCGGCCCGCTCGCCGGTATCCCGCTCGGCGTGAAGGACATCATCGACGTGGCGGGCCTGCCCACGCGGATGGGCTCGCCGCTCTACGAGGGCAACCTCCCGCGCGCGGACGCCGCGATCGTCGCCATGGCGCGGCGCGCCGGCGCGATCCCGCTCGCCAAGACGACGACGACGCCCTTCGCCTATCTCGACCCGACGCGCACGCGAAACCCAGCCGTGCCCGACTGCACGCCGGGAGGCTCCTCGTCGGGCTCCGCCGCCGCGGTCGCCGCCGGCATGCTGCCGCTGGCGCTCGGCACGCAGACCGGCGGATCGGTGATCCGCCCCGCCGCCTATTGCGGCGTCGCCGCGATCAAGCCCTCCGCCCGGCTCCTGCCGACGGTCGGGGTCAAGTGCTTCTCGTGGACGCTCGACACCGTCGGCCTCTTCGCGGCGAGCGTCCAGGACGTCGCCCACGCCCTCGCCGCCCTCGCCCGCCGCCCCGAGCTCGCTTTGCCCGAGGGCGATCCGCTGACGAACCACGCGGGGATTCGCCTGGGCATCCTCCACCAGGACTTCGCGGGCGACCCCGAGCCGGAGGCCGCAGCCGCCCTCGACGAGGCCGCCCGCGCCGCCGAGCGCGCCGGCGCGCGGCTCGTCGCGCTCGAGAGCCCTCCCCTGCTGGCCGACGCCTGGCGGCTGCACGGGATCATCCAGAATTTCGAGGCGGCCCAGGCGCTCGCCTGGGAATGGGACGCGCATCGCGACGCGCTGCCGCCGGAGCTGCGCGGGCTCCTCGACGAGGCGCAGAGCGTCGACGCGGCGCTCTACGACGACGCGCGCCGAATCGTCCACCACGCCCGGGAGGCAGCCCGCGGGATCTTCGCCGAGGTGGACGCGATCCTCACCTTCGCCGCGCCGGGTCCCGCGCCCCGCGGATACGCCTCCACCGGCTCGTCGCGCTTCAACCGGCTCTGGACCCTGCTGGGCGACCCCTGCGTCGCCGTCCCCGGCCTCGAGAGCGCGGACGGCCGTCCGGTGGGCGTGCAGACGATCTCGCGGTTCGGACGTGACGAAAAGGCGTTGGCGGCGGGCGCATTCGTCGCCGCGGCGATCGCGGCGAGGCGATGAGCGTCAGCGGAGAATTTGCCGCAATATCAAGCATTTCAATGCTTTAACCCTTGATTAACCGCTTTTCACCGACCCTGCACTCCACAAAGCCTGCGGCGCCGCTTGCGGTACGCCGGTTGCCTGCTAAATTATGTGTGGTCCCTCGGCAGGGAGGATATGACATGAGCCGCTACGCGAAGCTTCATCTCGTACCGAAGTTGAACATCGCGGCGTTCTGTGCAGCGCTCGTTTTCGTGGGCGCCATCGTCGTCGGAGCCATTTGAGACACGCGCCGGACATTCGGCGACGCAAAGACACGAGAAGAGGTCATCCCCCCGAACGGTTTCGCCGCCGCCGGCCCCAGCCGGCGGCGGCTTCGCGTCGAGGGCGGGGTTTCCCCCGAGCCGGCGGATGGCCGGCCCCGATCGCCGAGGGCTCGGAAGAGCGCGTCGGCGAGAGCTTCGGAGAGCGCCACCCATGAGCGAGACGCCCCGCTTCGACACGAGCTTCGACCAGGAGCCCGGCACCTGCCTTCGGCTCTCCCCGCTCGTGCGTCGCGTTCTCGCCGGCAATGCCGGGCCGGTGACCTTCACGGGCACGTGCAGCTACGTCGTCGGGAACGGCGAGGTCGCGATCGTCGATCCGGGCCCGGACGACCCCGCCCATCTCGACGCCCTGCTGGCCGCCACGGCGGGCGAGCGCATCACCCATCTCGTCGTCACCCACACCCACCGCGACCATTCCCCCGGCGCCGCGATCCTGCGCGAACGCACCGGCGCGCGCGTCGTCGGCTGCGCGCCCCACCGCGATTCGCGCGCCCTCGCCGCGGGCGAGGCCAACCGCATGGAGGCGGCGGGAGACCGCTCCTACGCTCCGGACCAGGTTCTCGGCGACGGCGAGCGGGTCCACGGCTCCGGCTGGACGCTCGAGGCCGTCGCGACGCCGGGCCACACGGCGAACCACCTCGCTTTCGCGCTGCAGGAGGAGAACGCGCTCTTCTCCGGCGATCACGTCATGGCCTGGTCCACCACCTTCATCGGCCCGCCGGACGGCGCCATGGGCCCCTACATGGCCTCTCTCTCGAAGGTGCTGGCGCGCGGCGAGAGCATCTACTGGCCCGGCCACGGCGGCCCCGTGACCGAGCCCGCCCGCTTCGTGCGCGCGATCATCGCCCATCGCCGCCAGCGTGAGGAGGCGATCCTCGCGCGCCTGCGCGCCGGCGACGAGACCATCCCCGCCCTCGTCGAGACCGTCTATCGCGGCCTCTCCCCCGCCCTGAAGCCGGCCGCCGCGCTCAACGTGCTGGCCCACCTCGAGGACCTCCACGCCCGCGCCCTCGCGCGCGCCGACGGCGCGGGCCTCGACGCACGCTGGCGCGCGGCATGAGGTCGGCCACCTTACACCTGACGAACTTGACAAAGACCGGCGGGTATCCCAGCTTCAGAGGCGGAGGCGGCGCATGGCGAACGGCATCAAGTCGAGCGGACCCCGCGATCGAGATCGGATGCGCGCCGAGCCGTCCGATCTCGTCATCGACCCGGACGCGACGCTCGCGCAGATCACGACACATCTCGCCGGGCTCAGCCGCAGCACCGGGCGCAGCCAGGCTTTCGAGGTTACCGTCGCGCCCGCCGGAACGGTGTCCGTGCGCCTACGCCCGGCCGACGACGAGCCGTCCGGCTCCATCGAAGATGCGCTGTCGCGGGCGCTGGACCGCGGACGGACCTTCGCGGGTCGCACGCTCGACGCCGAGGACATGCTCAGCGCGGACGAGCTGGCACGACGTCTCGACGTGTCTCGTGAGACCGTGAACGTATGGCGCCAGCGCAGGCGCCTCTTGGCGCTCGAGGGCGCGCGCCGGGGCTACCGATACCCGTCCTGGCAGATCGGCTCCGACGGCCGGCCGTGGCCCGCGCTGCCGCAGCTCTTCGAGATCCTCGGCGACGAGCCCTGGACCGTGCACCGCTTCCTCGTCCAGCCCCATGGCGCACTCGGCGGACGCACGGGCCGCGAGGCGCTGGACGCGGACCTCGGAGCAGAGGCACTGCGAGCCGCACGGAGCATGGCGGCTGGGGACTTCGCCTGACGTGCCGTCCTCGCTACCGCCGCCGAAATTCGCGGATGCCGCTCTCGAGACGACCGTGGTTCCAGCTGGAACACGGTTCAAGCGGATCATCTGGCGACACTTCACCGATCCGTTGGGCTGCGGGCGCAGCCCGAGCCGCTTCAGCGATCCGCGCACGTCTCTCCCCGAGGCGGATCGATACGGCGTCGTCTATCTGGGCAGCTCGACGAGCGTCTGCTTCCTCGAAGCGATTCAGCGGGATCGCGCCGTCGGCTCTTTCGCCGGCTTCGCCATCGGGCTCGGCGAGCTGAGGGAAAGGGTGATCGCGACGATCGACGCCGCGCGTGATCTCGCGGTCCTCGACCTCACCGGCGACGGTCTCGTGCTGGCGGGTGTCCCGACGGATGCAGTGCGCGCATCCGACCAGGGAATCGGGCAAGCTTGGTCCCTCGCCATTCACGAGCATCCCGCACGTCTCGACGGTATCCTCTACCCGTCCCGTCTGAACGGGGAGAGCAACCTCGCCGTATTCGACCGTGCCGTCGGAGACGGACTCGTCGCCATGGACACGCGCCCGCTTCTGCAGGATACGGACATGATCGGGGTGCTCGATCGCTTCAGGGTCACCGTGGTGCCTGATCGGCTGCGGTAGACCGCCGCGGAAAGCAAGGCGCCGCCGTTGTCAGACGCACGCCCGCACCTATCTCTCACGCGAGCGCACGGGAGGAGCTTCTGTCCGACCTCGTCGTCAAGATCGCCGGACGGATCGCCGCCGTCGACGCCGCTGAGTGGGATGCCTGCGCGCTCGGGCCCCAGGCCGGGGCGCTCGGCGTCGATCCGCATTGCCCGTTCGTGTCCCACGCCTTCCTCGCGGCGCTGGAGGAATCCGGCTGCGTGCGGGCGGAGACCGGCTGGGCGCCCGCGCATGTCCTGGTGGAGGACGGCGCGGGAGCGCTCCTCGCCTGCGCGCCCGCCTACCTGAAGAGCCACAGCCAGGGCGAGTACGTCTTCGACCATGCCTGGGCGGACGCCTACGAGCGCGCCGGCGGGCGATACTACCCCAAGGTCCAAATCAGCGTGCCCTTCACGCCCGCGACGGGGCCGCGCCTCCTGGTTCGCCCGGGCGCGCGGTCCGACGAGGCGCGCGCGACCCTCGTCGCCGGACTGAAGGCGCTTCGCGCCCAGGCGGGCGCCTCCTCCGTCCACCTCACCTTCCTGCCGAAGGCCGATTGGGAGCGGCTCGGGGGCGAGGGCTTCCTGCAGCGCATCGACCAGCAATTCCATTGGCTGAACGACGGCTACGCCACCTTCGACGCCTTTCTCGACACGCTCGCCTCGCGCAAGCGCAAGACCATCCGGCGCGAGCGGCGCGACGCGCTCGCGCCCGGCATCGAGATCGACTGGGTCCGCGGCGCCGAGATCACGGAGGCGCACTGGGACGCGTTCTACGACTTCTACATGGATACCGGCTCGCGCAAATGGGGCCGGCCTTACCTCAACCGCCGCTTCTTCTCCCTCGTCGGCGAGCGTCTCGGCGAGCGCGTCCTGCTGATCCTGGCGCGGCGCGAGGGCCGTCACGTCGCCGGCGCCATCAACTTCATCGGCGACGAGACGCTGTACGGCCGCAACTGGGGCTGCATCGAGGACCACCCCTTCCTGCATTTCGAGGTCTGCTATTACCAGGCCATCGACTTCGCCATCGCCAACGGCCTGAAGCGCGTGGAGGCGGGGGCGCAGGGCGAGCACAAGCTGCTTCGCGGCTATCGCCCGGTGGAGACCTATTCCGCCCATCACATCGCCGATCGCGGGCTGGCGCGCGCCGTCGCGGATTACCTCGAGCGCGAGCGGGCCTATGTCGGCGAGATCGGCGAGGAGCTCGAGGCGGCGCTGCCGTTCAAGCGCGGCGGGGGCGAGCCGACCGCTTGACCCGCGGGCCGCGCCGTCGTCTCCTGCCGCCGCCAGCCTCGGGGAGCCGATCATGACCGCCTACGATCCGCAGAACGTCTTCGCCAAGATCCTGTGCGGCGAGCTGCCGGCCCATGAGGTCTACGAGGACGACGCCACCCTCGCCTTCATGGACATCATGCCGCGGGGCGACGGGCACGTCCTCGTCATCCCCAGGACGCCCTGCCGCAACCTCCTCGACGCGCCGCCGGAGGCGCTGGCGGCCGTGATGATCACGGCCCAGAAGGTCGCGCGCGCGGCCATGGCCGCCTTCGGCGCGGACGGGGTCACGGTGCAGCAATTCAACGAAAGCGCCGGCGGACAGGTCGTCTTCCACCTCCATGTCCACGTCATTCCCCGATTCGAGGGCGTTTCGCTCCGGCCGCACACTGGCGACATGGCGGATCAGGCCCTGCTCGCGGAGCAGGCGGCGCGGATACGCGCGCGCCTCTGAGGTTATTGATCTGTGTTGTTAACATAATATTTTATCATGAATATTCTCGTATCGCATAGTATATGATTTTTTGTTGACACTCCATTCATGCTTGGTATGTTGATGGCAGATGGCAGCAGCGCTTGTGCGGCGAGCGTCATAGCCGATCACCTCAACCAAGCGGAGGGCGTCATGGCCTATGGCTTCCAGGATTTCGATGGAAACGGCAACGGCTCCATCACCAAGAGCGAGTTTCGCGAGGGCCTGAAGGAGAACTTCGGCACCCACCTCGACGAGGAGATGTTCTACGAGCTCGTGTCGAGCTTCGATGGCGAGCTCTCGGAGATGTCCTTCGAGGATCTCGACAAGAACGGCGATGGCCAGGTGAGCGCCAATCTCATCGCCAACAACCTCTTCAAGGAGATCAACGGCGGCTCGTCCAGCGGCTCGATCTCCGAGGACGAGTGGATGGATGCCGGCGGCATCGTCGAGGAGCGAGAGGATCCGCCGCAGGAGGAGATGGAGACGCTCGCTCCGTTCGACTTCGCGGAAGCGGACGGCAACGAGAACGGCATCATCTCGGCCAATACCGCTGCCAAGGCGACGTTCGAGCAGAACGACGTCGGCTCGACGATGGACGAGGACGAGTTCTACGAGCTCGGCTTGGGCGAGATGCTCGGCGTCGAGTTCGACGAGATCAACACGTCCGGCAGCGTCATCACGCGCTCCGAGATGGCGGCCTTCTACAAGGATCTGTTCGGCGGCATCAACATCGACATCGAGCAGTTCGAGGAGGAGTTCCCGCCGGAAGAGAAGGAGTGATCCCCTCCGCCCCGGGCTCCGACATGAAGAAGGCCGCCTCACCCGAGGCGGCCTTCTCGTATCCACGACCTGTTCGATCGACCTATTGCAGCGCGTCCCACGCCTGCTGAGCGCCGGCGACCACATCGTCCAGCGTGAGGCCGAGGAGCGACAGGCCGAAGATCACGGCCCAGTAGAGACCGACGAGGATCACCGGCACCAGCACCCAGCCGAGGATCTCCTCGAGGACGTGGCGCTTGCGCCGCCGCTCCCAGCGCTTTTCCCGCTCGCTGAGCGGGCCCTGGTGCCGCAGAGCGGCGCGCCCACGCACCGGCTTCTCGCGCACGGCTTCGCGCGAGCGTCCGCGCCGCAGGAGCGAGCGCGGCGCGCGCTCGTCGGCGGCATCAGCGGGAGCCGGAGGCTCTTCGTAGGCGGGCGGCGGCTCCGACGGATGCGCCTCGGGAGCGGGCCGCCCGCCGCCGACGCCGCTGCGCCCGCCGCGTCGCAGGAAGGCCGGCAGCCGCGCGCGCAAGCCGCCCTCGCTCTCGCCGTCCGCCGCGAAGCGTTCGTAATCGTCGTCCTCGCCCGCCTGTCGATAGGCCCGGCGATCGTCCGGCTCCAGCACGGGTGCCGGCGCCACGTTCTCCCGCGGCACCGCGCGCGCCCGCACGGCCTCTGGCGACGCCGCCTGCAGCGGCGCGTCACCGTGCCATTGTCCTTGCGCCTGTCCCTGCCTCGGCAGCGGCTGCACGAAGTCGGAGCGCGGCAGCACGGTCCCGCCCGCGGTCGGGGCCTCGTGGCCGTCGACCACGTGCGCGTGGGCATCCACGATGTCGGGGTCGAGCGGGCCCTGCCCGGCCGATTCCGGCCGGCCGCGGGGTGGGCCGAGATCGGGCGCGAGATCTCCCGCGGCCGGGTCGTTGCGCAACGAGGCGGCGCGCAGACGCGCCACCGCCTCGTCGAGATCGCGTTGCGTCATGCGCGCACCAGAGGCACCTTCGGAACGGTCCGCACGCCACCACCGCCGTTGCCACCACCGCCGTCCGGGCCGTCACCCGGCTTCTTGGGCGAGGGCTTCTTGGCGGCCGCGCGCAGCTTGCGCTTGGCCTTCTTGGGCGGGTCGGTCGGCTTCTCGAGCTTCACCTTGGCGGGCTTCGCCTCCGGCGGCATGTACTCGAAGCCGAGCTTGTCGAGCCCGTCGACGTCCTTCTCCACGATCACCTTGACCGCGCCGCCGTCCTTCAGGCGCCCGAACAGCACCTCGTCGGCGAGCGGCGTCTTGATCGAGGACTGGATGAGCCGACCCATCGGCCGCGCGCCCATGCTCTCGTCGTAGCCGTGATCGACGAGCCAGTCCCGCGCGCCCTGCGAGAGCTCGATCGTGACGTTGCGGTCGGCGAGCTGCGCCTCGAGCTGGAGGACGAACTTGTCCACCACCTTGTAGATCACCTCGCGCGGCAGGTTGCCGAAGGAGATGATCGCGTCGAGACGGTTGCGGAATTCCGGCGCGAACAGCTTGTTGATCGCCTCCGTATTGTCACCCTCGCGCTTGGTGCGCGTGAACCCGAACGCCGCCTTGGCGAGGTCCGCCGCGCCCGCGTTCGTGGTCATGATCAGGATCACGTTGCGGAAGTCGACGTGCTTGCCGTTGTGGTCCGTCAGCTTCCCGTGGTCCATGATCTGTAGCAGGATGTTGAACAGGTCCGGATGCGCCTTCTCGATCTCGTCGAGGAGCAGCACGCAATGCGGATGCTGGTCCACCCCGTCCGTGAGCAACCCGCCCTGGTCGAAGCCGACATAGCCGGGAGGCGCGCCGATCAGCCGGCTGACCGTGTGGCGCTCCATGTATTCCGACATGTCGAAGCGCAGGAGCTCGACGCCGAGCGCCTTGGAGAGCTGGCGGGCCACCTCCGTCTTGCCGACGCCGGTGGGGCCGGCGAAGAGGTAGTTGCCGATCGGCTTCTCCGGCTCGCGCAGGCCCGCACGGGCGAGCTTGATCGCCGAGGTGAGCGCGCCGATCGCCTGATCCTGCCCGTAGACCACCGTCTTGAGCGAGGATTCGAGGTTGGCGAGCACCTCCGCGTCGTCCTTCGAGACGGTCTTGGGCGGGATGCGGGCCATGGAGGCGATGGTGGCCTCGATCTCCTTCACGCCGATCGTCTTCTTGCGCTTGGATTCCGCCAGCAGCATCTGCGAGGCGCCCGTCTCGTCGATCACGTCGATCGCCTTGTCGGGCAGCTTGCGGTCGTGGATGTAGCGCGCGGAGAGCTCCACTGCCGCCTTGATGGCGTCGTTCGAGTAGCGCAGCTTGTGGAAGGTCTCGTAATAGGGCTTGAGGCCCTTGATGATCTCGACCGTGTCCGCGACCGACGGCTCGTTGACGTCGATCTTCTGGAAGCGGCGAACCAGCGCGCGATCCTTCTCGAAATACTGGCGATATTCCTTGTAGGTCGTCGAGCCGATGCAGCGCAGCGTGCCCGCCGCCAGAGCCGGCTTGAGCAGGTTCGAGGCGTCCATGGCACCGCCCGAGGTCGCACCGGCGCCGATCACCGTGTGGATCTCGTCGATGAACATGATCGCCTTCGGGTGCGCCTCGATCTCCTTGACGACCTGCTTCAGGCGCTCCTCGAAATCGCCGCGATAGCGCGTGCCGGCGAGCAGCGCGCCCATGTCCAGCGAGAACACGGTGGCGTCGGCGAGCACGTCGGGCACCCGGCCCTCGTTGATCTTGCGGGCGAGACCCTCCGCGATGGCGGTCTTGCCCACGCCGGGATCGCCGACGAGGAGCGGATTGTTCTTCTGGCGGCGGCAGAGCACCTGGATCGTGCGCTGCACCTCGGCCTCGCGGCCGATCAGCGGGTCGATCTTGCCCTCGCGCGCCTTCTTGTTGAGGTTGACGCAATAGGCGTCCAAGGCATCGCCCTTCTTCTTGGAGCGCGCCTCGCCCTCCTCGCCGGAGGGCCGCTCGCCGCTCTCCTCCTCCACGCCGCGGGGCGGGCGCGATTCGGCGGCGCCGGGGCGCTTGGCGATGCCGTGCGAGATGTAGTTCACCGCGTCGTAGCGCGTCATGTCCTGCTCCTGCAGGAAGTACGCGGCATGGCTCTCGCGCTCGGCGAAGATGGCGACGAGCACGTTCGCGCCCGTCACCTCCTCGCGGCCCGAGGACTGGACGTGGATCACCGCACGTTGAATAACGCGCTGGAATCCCGCGGTGGGCTTCGCGTCGGCGCGGTGGTCCGAGACGAGGTTGGCCAGCTCGTTGTCGACGTATTCCACGAGATTGCGCCGGAGCGCCTCGATGTCGACGTTGCAGGCCCGCATCACCGCGGCCGCGTCCTGGTCGTCGACCAGCGCGAGGAGAAGGTGCTCCAGCGTCGCGTATTCGTGACGCCTCTCGCCGGCGAGGGCGAGAGCCCGGTGGAGCGCTTGTTCAAGAGAGCGAGAAAAGCTCGGCAAGGCTGGCCTCTACGAGTTCGTGAGGGAAAGGCTACTTCTTCTCCATGACGCATTGCAGCGGATGCTGGTGCTTCCTGGCGAAATCCATCACCTGGGTCACCTTGGTCTCCGCCACCTCGTAGGTGAAGACGCCGCATTCCCCCACGCCGTTGTGATGGACGTGCAGCATGATGCGCGTGGCGTCCTCGCGCGACTTGTG
Organism: Salinarimonas ramus; assembly: GCF_014645695.1. Taxonomy (GTDB): domain Bacteria; phylum Pseudomonadota; class Alphaproteobacteria; order Rhizobiales; family Beijerinckiaceae; genus Salinarimonas; species Salinarimonas ramus. The sequence continues at coordinate 209,727 of NZ_BMMF01000004.1, forward strand.
GAAGAAGCGCTCGAGGACGTGGATGACGAACTCCATCGGCGTGTAGTCGTCGTTGAGCAACAGCACGCGATAAAGGTTGGGCTTCTTCGTGCGCGGCTTGGTACGCGTGATGATCGCCGTGCCCGAACGCCCGCCGTCGTCACCGCCGCCCTCGTCCGAGCCGGCGGCGATGATCGGTGATCGTACGCCTGATCGGACGCCGAGCGTACCGACCCGCGACGCGCGTGACCCCCACGCGCCGCTCACGCTTCCCCTTTCGAAGTCGAACCGAACCATGACAGCCGGGTCATCCATTCTCTAGCTGGACCGGACGCCCCGCTCGGGCGACGCGCCCGAGATCGATGAAAGCGCGATCGAGCATCAATGTATAGTCCCCCCACCCGCTTCGCCAGGGGCGGCGCTCCGCGACATCCGTCGCAGGCCGGAAAAGGCCCGCGACGAGTGCCCGCCTCACACGAACTGCTGAAGGCCCGGGATCGATCCGACGATGGGGCCGAGCGTGTCCTCGCCCACCTTCTCTCGGCCGTAGGCGAACAATTCCTTGCCGAGAGGTTGCATCTGGCCCATGTCGACGCCGATCTGCATGAGCTTGCCGCCCAGCTGCATCACGCCGCCGCCCATCATCCCGCCGAGCGAGCCGATGAGCCCGCCGGCGCCGGAGGCGGATTCGCCGTCGGCGATCGCCTGCTCGGCGGACGGCATCGCCGCGATGAGGCGGTTCACCTCCTCGGGAGGCCCTTCCTTGCGCAGGAAGGCGAGGATGATGCCCACGGCCTTGCGCGCGGTCTCCGCGTCGAGGCCGGTGCGCTCGGTGATGCGCGCGATGAGATCGTCCATGGTCGTCTCCGTGTGGAACTCGTCCGTGTCGCGGCCGCGGCTTCGTCGCGGGCACGCCTCGTGCGTATGGGTCGCAGAGCCGCCCCCGTTGCGCAAGCCCGGCGCCGAGGAGGGGGATCGCCGCGACAATGCGCCAGCCACGCCGCTCGTTCGCCGGAACTCCGACTCCGCCCGCCCGTTCGGTGGGCGTACGGGTACCGTCCCGACGAGAGGAGACGAAAAATGTCCGTCGACAAGGATCGCACCGAGGGCTCCGCCAAGAACATGGCCGGCAAGGCGAAGGAAGCCGCCGGCAAGCTCACCGGAGACCAGAAGACGCAGGCCGAGGGCCGCTCGCAGCAGGCCGAGGGCAAGGCCCAGAACACCGCCGGCAGCATCAAGGACACGCTGCGCGGCAAGTGATCGCCACACGTGATCGGCGGCTGACCCCAGCACCTCGAAGACGGCCGGAGCGCGAGCCCCGGCCGTTTTCGTCACGTCCGCGCACTGGCACCCGCGTCGCGCCCGCGCCACAATGACACGCGGGACGAAGCAGAGATCCGGGGCGGGGCGGCATGAGCGAGCGCGATCACATCCTCATCGGCAAGAGCCACAAGGCGGAGACCCTCCTCCTGAGGCGCGCGAACCGTCACGGGCTCGTCGCCGGCGCCACGGGCACGGGCAAGACCGTGACGCTGCAGACGCTCGCCGAGGGCTTCTCCAACGCCGGCGTCCCGGTCTTCGCCGCCGACATCAAGGGCGACCTCTCCGGCATCGCGGTCCCCGGCGACGGCGCCAGGCCCTTCGTCGAACGCGCCGCCGAGATCGATGTGCCCTACGAGCCCGACGACTACCCGACCGTCTTCTGGGACCTGTTCGGCGAGCGCGGCCACCCGATCCGCGCCACGATCTCCGAGATCGGTCCGCTGCTCTTGTCGCGCCTCCTCGACCTCAACGACACGCAGGAGGGCGTCCTCAACATCGCCTTCCGCCTCGCCGACGAGGAGGGGCTGCTCCTCCTCGACCTGAAGGACCTGCGCGCCCTCCTCGCCTTCGTCTCGGAGAACGCCTCGGCGCTCTCGGGTGTCTACGGCAACGTCTCGAAGGCCTCCGTCGGCGCCATCCAGCGCCAGCTCCTCGTCCTCGAGAACCAGGGCGGCGAGGCCTTCCTGGGCGAGCCCTCCCTCGACATCCTCGATTTGATGCGCACGGATCGCTCCGGCCGCGGCACGATCAACCTGCTCGCCGCCGAGCGGCTCATGAACACGCCGCGCCTCTACGCCACCTTCCTGCTCTGGCTCCTCTCGGAGCTGTTCGAGCGCCTGCCGGAGGTGGGCGACCCGGACAAGCCCAAGCTCGTCTTCTTCTTCGACGAGGCGCACCTGCTCTTCGACGACGCGCCCGAGGCCCTCCTCGACACGATCGAGCGCGTGGTGCGGCTCATCCGCTCGAAGGGGGTCGGGGTCTATTTCGTCACGCAGAACCCGCTCGATCTTCCCGACGCCGTGCTGGGCCAGCTCGGCAACCGCGTCCAGCACGCGCTGCGAGCCTTCACCCCGCGTGATCGCCGCGCCGTGAAGGCCGCCGCAGAGACCTTTCGGCAGAACGAGGCCTTCGACGTCGAGACCGCCATCACGGAGCTGCGCGTGGGCGAGGCGCTCGTCTCGACGCTGGACGCCAAGGGCGCGCCGACCGTGGTGGAGCGCACCCTCGTCGCCCCGCCGATGGCGCGCGTCGGCCCCGCCACCGATTCCGAGCGCGAGCGCATCCTGCGCACGAGCCCGCTCGCCGGGCGCTACGACACCAACATCGACCGCGAGAGCGCCTACGAGATCCTGGCGCGCCGCGCCGAGGAGGCTTTGCGCGAGGAGGAGATCCCGGAGGAGAAGGGCGGCCTCCTCGACGCGCTCGGCGACTTCTTCGGCACCGGCGGGAGCGCGGGTGGCGGCGGCGGATCTCGGCGCGGGCGGCTCACCACCGGCCAGCGCGTCGCCCGCGAGGTGACGCGCACCGTCGTCAACCGCGTCGCCGGCCAGGTCGCCGCCGACATCGGCCGCTCCATCGGCGGGCGCACGGGCTCCAGCGTCGGCCGCGCCATCGTCCGCGGCGTGCTCGGCGGCATGCTCCGCCGCTGACGGGAATGCAGGCCGCCACCCCGCCACCCCGCCACCTCCCCGCAGGGGAGGAGTCCGTGCGCAGCGCGGGCGGTGGGGCCGTTACGAGTGTTCTGCAAGCCGGCCCGCCCCCGCCCCACCCTCCGGCCCTCGGGCCGTCGTCCTCCCCTGCGGGCAGGTAGCGGCGCGTGCTCAGCCGAGCCGGGCCTCCACCTCTTCGGCTCTCGGCGGATTCGCGCCCGCGCGCTCGCAGGTGATGGAGGCGGCCGCGATGGCGTAGGCGAGGGCGTCGGAAACGGCGCCGGCGTCGAGGCGCGCGAGCGCGTCCCGGTCGAGGAGCCCCCGCTCGTCGAGCCGCGCGAGCAGCCCCGCATGGAGCGTGTCGCCGGCGCCCACCGTGTCCGCGACGCTCACCGCACGTCCCGGCGCCTCCACGACCACCGTCCCGCCCGATCCACCCAGATAGGCCCGCGCCCCGTCGGGCCCGTGAGTCACGACGACGAGGCGCGCCCCGCCGGCGAGCCAGCTCTCCGCGAGCCGCGCCTCGCCCGCGCGGTCCCCGTGCGCGACGCCGAAGCCGTCGGCGACGTCCTCCGCGCTCGCCTTGACGATGTCGGCGAGCGCCAGGAAATCGCCCATGCGCTCCCGCCAAGCGGCGAGGTCCGGCGTCACCATGGCGCGCAGGTTGGGGTCGAGCGAGATCACGCGCCGTCCCGCCTCGCGCCGCGCCAGCGCGAGGTAGGCGGCGCCCGCGGGATCGACGGCCGTCGAGAACGAGCCGAAGGTCAGCGCCCGCACGGCCTCGGGCAGCGCTGCTGGCAGGTCGGCGCTCGTGATCACGCGGTCCGCGGCGCCGTGGCCGTGGAAGGCGTAGGAGACGTCCCCGTTCGGGCGCCGCGCCACGACGCCGATCGTCGTCGACGCGGTAAGACGCGGGGCGAGCGCGAGGTCGACACCGTCGCGCGCGAGCCGGCTCGCCAGCACGTCCCCGAACCGATCCGTCGAGAGCCCGCCGCAGAAGCCGGCGCTCCGCCCCAGCCGCGCCAGCGCGATTGCCACGTTGAAGGGCGAGCCCCCCGGCACCGCGCGCGCATCGAGCGCCGTGCCGTCGTCCGCACCGACGAAGAGATCGATCAGCGCCTCGCCGCAGACCAGGATCATGCGCGCCTCCTCGCGAGCCTCGTTCACGCCCCTCTATCGCATCGCAGGGCGCGCGAATGAAGCCCGGGCTGACGCCCGCGTCAGACCTCGACGCCCTCGGCGCGCAACCCGGCTTCGAGATCGAAGCCCAGCGGGCAATGGAGCGCGCGCATGCCGACGGCGCGAGCGCCGGCGACGTTCTTCTCCGAATCGTCGATGAACAAGCACGCGCCCGCCTCGAGCCCGTAGCGGTCGAGCAGCAGGCGGTAGATCACGGGATCGGGCTTGATCACCCCCTCGTGGCCGGAGACGACGACGCCCGTGAAGCGGGTCAGGAGCGGGAAGCGCGCGCACGCGTCGGCCCATTTCTCCCGCGAGAAGTTGGTGATGCCGTAGACCGGCTCGCTCCGCTCCAGCAGGCGCTCGAACAGGGCCGTGTTCGGCGCGATGTCGCCGGGCACCATCTCCTGCCAGCGCGTGTCGAAGGCGCGGATGTAGGGCTCCCACTCGGGGTACCGCGCGCTCAAGGCCGCCACGTGCTCGGCATAGGGCGCGCCGCGGTCCATCTCGAGGTTCCACGCATTGGTGCAGACGTTGGCGAGGAACCATTCCATGCGCGCCACGTCCCCCTCGAACATGCGCTCGTAGAGGAAGCGCGGGTCCCAGCGGATGAGGACGTTGCCGACGTCGAAGACGAGGATGGTCACGGGGCGGGCTCCGGTGGCGTTCGAACGCCGCCGCTTCGCACGCAGGCGTGACGGGAGCAAGACGCCCCTCCGTGCGCGACCGGACCAAAGTGGCGCTTCCGTCTCCCCCGGCTTTGGCGGTAGACCGATGAGGACGTCTTGCGGAGCGACACCATGATCGACGACGCCGCCCTCTCGGCCGACTTCCCCCTCCCCTCGCGGGAGGATTGGCTCGCCCTCGTCGAGGGCGTGCTGAAGGGCGCCGACTTCGAGAAGCGGCTCGTCTCGAGGACATACGACGGTCTCGCCGTCCAGCCGCTCTACGGCAAGTCCGATGCCGCACCGCGTCCCGGCCGCGCCGCCCACGGCCCCTGGCGCGTGGCGCAGCGCGTGGAGGATCCGCGCATCGAGAGCGCCGCCGGCCAGGCGCTGGAGGATCTGGAGGGCGGCGCGGACGCCCTCGTCCTCGTCCTGCCGCAGGCTTCGTCCGCCCGCGGCTTCGGCCTGCGCATCGAGACGCTCGACGATCTCGACGCGGCTCTGCGCGGCGTCATGCTCGACCTCGTCCACCTGCGCCTCGACGCCGGCGGCGCGGGGCGCCAGGCGGCGGCGCTCCTCGTGGCGCTCGCCGAGCGCCGCGGGCACGCGCTCGCCGACCTCTCCATCGACCTCGCCTTGGACCCGATCGGTGCCGCGGCGGCGGCGGGACGGATGTCTGCGCCGTGGGAAATCGTCGCCGAGCGCTCGGCGCAGACGCTGCACGATCTCGCGGCGCGCGGCTTCACCGGCCGCACCTTCCTCGCGGACGCGCGGCCCTGGCACGAGGCCGGCGCCAGCGAGGCGCAGGAGCTCGCCTGCGTGCTCGCGACCGGCCTCGCCTACCTGCGCGCGCTCGAAGCCGGCGGGCATTCCCTCGATGTCGCGCGCGACGCGCTCTCCTTCCTCCTCGTGGCGGACGCGGACGAGCTCCTCGGCATCGCCAAGTTCCGGGCCCTGCGCGCGCTGTGGGCGCGCGTCGAGGAGGCGTCGGGCCTCACCCCGAAGCCGATCCGGCTCCACGCCGAGACCGCCTGGCGCATGACGACCCGCCGCGATCCGTGGGTGAACCTTCTGCGCGCCACGGTCGCGACCTTCTCGGCCGGCGTGGGGGGCGCGGATTCCCTCGTCGTCACGCCCTTCACCGCCGCGCTGGGGCTGCCCGACGCCTTCGCCCGGCGGGTGGCGCGCAACACCCAGCTCGTCCTCCTGCACGAATCCAATCTCTGGCGCGTCGCCGATCCCGCCGCCGGCTCCGGCGCGCTCGAGGGCCTCACGGATGCGCTCTGCGAGAAAGCGTGGGCGCTCTTCCAGGAGATCGAGCGCGAGGGTGGGATGGTCGAGGCGCTGCGCGCCGGCGCGCTGCAGGAGCGCATCCGCGCGACCCGCGCCGCCCGCGACGCGGCCATCGCCAAGCGCAAGGACGCCATCACCGGCGTCTCGGAATTCCCCTTCCTCGACGAGAAGCCCGTCGCCGTCGCCATGGACGCCGACGCAGCCCCGCCGCCGGCCGCGCCCTCCGAGGCGGACGCCTCCGCGCCGCCCGTCGCCGCCTTCTCGGACCTGGTGGCGGAGGCCGCGTCCGGCGCGCGCCTCGCCCGCCTCCTCGCCGCGCCGGCCGGAATCGAGCCGGTCACGCTCGGCGCACTCCCGCGGCGGCGCGACGCCGAGCCCTACGAGCGCCTGCGCGACCGCTCGGACGCGCTCTTCGCCGCCCACGGAAAGCGGCCGGCGATCTTCCTCGCGAATATCGGCCCGCTCTCCGCCTTCAACGCTCGCGCCACCTTCGCCAAGAACGCCTTCGAGGCCGGCGGCATCGCGGCGCTCGGCAACGACGGCTTTCCCGATCACGCCGCCATGGCGGAGGCCTTCCGCGCCTCGGGCGCCACCATCGCCTGCCTGTGCTCGTCGGACGCGCTCTACGAGACCGACGCACCCGCCGCCGCGAAGGCGATGAAGGACGCGGGCTGCACCAGGCTCTACCTCGCGGGCCGCCCCGGCGCCCACGAGGCCGCCTGGCGCGAGGCCGGCATCGACGCCTTCGTCTTCATGGGCGTCGACCTGCTCGGGCTGCTCGAGGACGCGCTCCGCCGCGCAGAGGAGGCCGCCCGTGCTTGATCGAACGGCCGAGCGCCCACATCATCGCTCGTTCCGAGCGGCCGCGCTCTCCCTGTCATCCCGGGCCGCGAAGCGGACCCGGGACCCAGAACCACAGGTGCCGGCTATAGCGTGCGCGAGAGCGCGCGCGGCCACGACCGGCCTGCATCGGCGACACGTGGACGGACGCGCTCTCGCGCGCCCTGATCCTACCTCCACGTGTTCTGGGTCCCGGATCGCCTTTTGCGTTCGGGATGACAAGGGAAGCGTGCTGCCGGAAGGCCGCTGCGTGGAGGTGAGACGATGAGGACGGAAAGCCCGAGCACCACATCCCCGAGCACCCTGCCGGATTTCACGAGCCTCCCCTTCGCCCACGCCACGCGCGGCGAAGCGGCGGCCGGCGCCGAGGCCGGCGCGCCCTGGGAGACGCCGGAGGGCATTCCCGTGAAGGGCGCCTACGGCCCGGAGGATCGCACGGGGCTCGGCTTCGTCGACGGCCTGCCCGGCATCGCGCCCTACCTGCGCGGCCCCTACCCGACCATGTACGTCACCCAGCCGTGGACCGTGCGCCAATATGCCGGCTTCTCCACGGCGGAGGATTCCAACGCCTTCTACCGCCGCAACCTCGCGGCGGGCCAGAAGGGCCTTTCGGTGGCCTTCGACCTCGCCACCCATCGCGGCTACGATTCCGACCACCCCCGCGTCGCCGGCGATGTCGGCATGGCAGGCGTCGCGATCGATTCCATCTACGACATGCGCACGCTGTTCTCGGGCATCCCGCTCGACCAGATGAGCGTGTCCATGACCATGAACGGCGCGGTGCTGCCGGTGATGGCGCTCTACATCGTCGCCGCCGAGGAGCAGGGCGTGTCCGCCGACAAGCTCGCCGGCACGATCCAGAACGACATCCTCAAGGAGTTCATGGTCCGCAACACCTACATCTACCCGCCCCTGGCCAGCATGCGGATCATCTCGGACATCTTCGGCTACACCTCGGCGAACATGCCGAAGTTCAACTCGATCTCCATCTCCGGCTACCACATGCAGGAGGCGGGCGCGACGCAGGACCTCGAGCTCGCCTACACGCTCGCCGACGGCGTCGAGTACATCCGCGCCGGCCTCGCGGCGGGGCTCACCATCGACACGTTCGCTCCGCGCCTGTCCTTCTTCTGGGCGATCGGCATGAACTTCTTCATGGAGGTGGCGAAGCTGCGCGCCGCCCGCCTGCTCTGGGCCAAGCTGGTCAAGCAATTCGAGCCGCAGAGCCAGAAGTCGCTGGCTCTGCGCACCCATTCCCAGACGTCGGGCTGGTCGCTCACCGCGCAGGACGTCTTCAACAACGTCACCCGCACCTGCATCGAGGCGATGGCGGCGACGCAGGGGCACACCCAGTCGCTCCACACCAACGCGCTCGACGAGGCGCTGGCGCTGCCCACCGACTTCTCCGCCCGCATCGCCCGCAACACCCAGCTCTTCCTGCAGCAGGAGAGCGGCACGACGCGCATCATCGATCCATGGGGCGGCTCGCATTTCGTCGAGCGGCTCACCGCCGAGCTCGCCAAGAAGGCGATGGCGCATATCGAGGAGGTCGAGGCGCTGGGCGGCATGGCCAAGGCCATCGAGGCCGGCGTGCCCAAGCTCAAGATCGAGGAGGCCGCCGCGCGCACCCAGGCGCGGATCGATTCCGGCAACCAGGCCGTCATCGGCGTCAACATGTTCAAGCCCCTCGACGAGCGGCCGGTCGACGTGCTCAGGGTCGACAACGCCAACGTCCGCCAGCTCCAGCTCGACAAGCTCGCGCGCCTTCGCGCCGAGCGCGACCAGGGCGCCGTCGACGCCGCCTGCGCCGCGCTGTCGAAGGCGGCCGAGACCGGCGAGGGCAATCTCCTCGCGCTGGCGGTCGAGGCCGGGCGGGCCAAGGCGACCGTGGGCGAGATCTCCGCGGCGCTGGAGACCGTCTGGGGCCGTCATCGCGCCGAGATCCGCTCCATCTCGGGCGTCTACAAGCGGGAGGTCGGAGCCATGTCCCCTGCCGTCGAGCGCGTGCGCACCCTCGTCGAAACCTTCGAGGAGGAGGACGGGCGGCGCCCGCGCATCCTCGTCGCCAAGATGGGCCAGGACGGCCACGACCGCGGCCAGAAGGTCATCGCCTCCGCCTTCGCCGACCTCGGCTTCGACGTGGACATCGGCCCGCTCTTCGCGACGCCCGAGGAAGCCGCGCGCCAGGCCATCGAGAACGACGTCCACATCGTCGGCGTCTCCTCGCTCGCCGCCGGCCACCTCACCCTGGTGCCCGAGCTGCGCAAGGCGCTCGAAGCCTACGACCGCGGCGACGTGATGATCGTCGTGGGCGGCGTCATCCCGCCCGACGACGTGCCCACCCTCCTGGAGATGGGCGCCTCCGCGGTCTTCCCGCCGGGTACCGTCATCGCGGAGGCCGCCGAGAAGCTGCTCTACGAGCTCAACCGTCGCCTCGGTTACGAGCCGCGCCAGGCCGCGGAATAGACGCACCGCCCCGCCCGGAGACGCCACGCGGCGCCACGCCGCGTGCGTGCGGCTGCCTTCGCCCACCCCATTGCTCGAACTGCATCCCGGCATTATGCTGCGTTCGCCGTAACGAACGAATTCGATCGTTCAATCGGTAGATCCTTATACCCGTACGTCGCGTCAGAGATCGCCGAGAGATGACCGCCCCCGCCCCGATCGCCGATTCCACGCTCGCCCGCGAGGCGCGCAACCAGGCCGACGAGCCCCAGAGCCACGTCGCCCGCTTCGGTCGGGACGAGCCCCTGATGATGGATTGCGGCACGGCGCTGGCGCCCTGGCAGCTCGCCTACCAGACCTACGGCACGCTCAATGCCGATCGCACGAACGCGATCCTCGTCTGCCACGCGCTCACCGGTGACCAGCACGTGGCGAACGACCACCCGGTCACCGGCAAGCCCGGCTGGTGGACGAGCTTCGTCGGCCCGGGCCGCCCTCTCGACACGGACCGCTTCTTCGTCGTGTGCGCCAACGTCATCGGCGGCTGCATGGGCTCGACCGGCCCCGCCTCCACCAATCCCGACACCGGCGCGCCCTGGGGGCTCGACTTCCCGCTCGTGACGATCCGCGACATGGTACGCGCGCAGGCGATGCTGATGAGCCGGCTCGGCGTCGAGGACCTTTTCTGCGTCGCCGGCGGCTCCATGGGCGGCATGCAGGTGCTCGAATGGGCGGCGCTCTACCCGCACCGCGTCTTCGCGGCGATGCCCATCGCCGCCTCCGCCCGCCATTCCGCGCAGAACATCGCTTTCCACGAGGTGGGCCGCCAGGCCGTGATGGCCGATCCGGACTGGCGCGGCGGGCGCTATCTCGAGGAGGGCGCGCGGCCCCGCAAGGGCCTCGCCGTGGCCCGCATGGGCGCGCACGTGACGTACCTCTCCGAGAGCGCGCTCCACCGCAAGTTCGGCCGCCGCTTCCAAGGCCGCGACGCACCGACCTTCTCCTTCGACGCCGACTTCCAGATCGAGAGCTACCTGCGCCACCAGGGCATCACCTTCGTGGAGCGCTTCGACGCCAACTCGTATCTCTACGTGACGCGGGCGATGGACTATTTCGACCTCGCCGACGAGCACGGCGGCAAGCTCGCCGACGCCTTCCGCGGCACGCGCAGCCGCTTCTTCGTGATGAGCTTCACCTCCGACTGGCTCTTCCCCACCGAGGAGAGCCGCGCCGTGGTGCGCGCGCTCAACGCGGCGGGCGCGTCGGTCTCGTTCGTCGAGGTCGAGAGCGACAAGGGCCACGACGCCTTCCTCCTCGACGAGCCCGACATGTTCGCCGCCGCCAAGGGCTTCATCGACGGCGCGGCCGCGGCGCGGGGGATCTGAGATGACCGCGCACCAGCCCCCGCCGCTCGTCTCCGCCGCCCCGGCGCCCGGCGTCGCCCCGCGCAAGGACCACCTGCTTCTCGCCGAGCTCGTGACGCCGAGCGCGCGCATCCTCGACGTCGGCTGCGGCGACGGCGCGCTCCTCGCGCTCTTGCGCGACCGCACCGGCGCCGACGGCCGGGGCATCGAGATCGAGCGCGACAACGTCGCCGCCTGCCTCGCCCGCGGCCTCTCCGTGATCCAGGGCGACGCCGACACCGACCTCGCCGACTATCCCGACGACGCCTTCGACTACGTCATCCTCTCGCAGACCATCCAGGCGACGCGCCGCCCGCGCGAGGTGCTGGAGCACATGCTGCGCATCGGCAAGCGGGCGATCGTGTCCTTCCCGAACTTCGGCCATTGGCGGGTGCGGGTGGACATCGCGCTGCGCGGGCGCATGCCCGTGAACGAGACGATGCCCTACACCTGGTTCGACACGCCCAACATCCACTTCTGCACGATCCGGGACTTCGTCGGGTTGTGCGAGATCGTCGGCGCGCGTGTGGAGCGGGCCTACGCGCTCGACGGCCGCGGCGAGCCCGTACGGCTGCCGCTGCCCTGGTGGGCCTGGAACATCCTCGGCGAACAGGGGGTCTTCCTGCTCAGCCGGTCGTGAATCCGTCTGTCATCAATCGTGATCGAACGCTTGGCCGCCTCGCTCGTTGTCAGGCCGATTTTCGAACTCACGAGAGGTGATGCCACCATGCGCAGCACGACCCGAAACCGCTACACCAGCTTCGCGAAGCTGACCCCCGTCGTCGCCATCCTGGCTCTCGCCGCCTGCGGCGAGGAGACGACCACCGCCGAGGCGCCGGTCATCGAGGACGAGGCCATCGTCGAGCAGGACACGGCCGTCGTCGAGGACACCGCCCCGGTCGTCGAGGAAGACACCGCGGCCGTCGTCGAGGAGCCCGTCGAGACCGAGACGGACACCGAGGTCACCGTGATCGAGCCCGAGACCACCACGGGCGCCGCGACCGAAACGGAGACCGCCGGCACCGAGATCGAGCCCATCGTCGAGGATACCGGCGAGGCCGAGGTCACGGTCATCACGCCGGAGGGCGGGGACACCCAGACCACAGCGCAGGCGGGCGGCACGACGGGCACCGGCACCGACACGCTCTCCACCGCGGGCGAGGCCACCGGCGCCATCAGCGCGACGACCGCCGCCATGGTCGAGCCGGGCACCTATACCTCGGATCAGCTCTCGCTCGAGCTCGCCGAGGGCGGCACGTTCAGCCTCACCGGTCCGGACGGAAACGCCGTCGAGGGCGACTGGCGCGTCTTCGACCAGACGCTGACGCTGTCGAACGCGTCCGGCGCCACGGGCGACGCGAGCTTCCCGATGACCTGCAACATCACCGAGGAGGGCGAGGGCTTCCGCATCTCCGCGGAGACGTCGTCCTGCGAGATGCTCGACGGCCAGGTCTTCCAGCCCCAGGGCTGACGCGGGCGCTTCGCGCCGCTGATGACCGATCAGATCAGGAAGAGGCCGGCGACGTCGCCGGCCTCTTTCGCATGCGCCGTGCCGTGCTCATGCGTCGCGCCGTCCGCCTCCGGGAGATGCGCGCGCACCGGCGCGAAGCTGCGCCGATGGGCCGGGCAGACGCCGCGCGCGGCGAGCGCCGCCAGATGCTCGGGCGTGCCGTAGCCCATGTGGCGCGCGAAACCGTAGCCGGGATGCACGAGGTCGAGGCGGCGCATCATCCGATCGCGCATGACCTTGGCGACGATGGACGCCGCCGCGATCGCCGCGATCTCGCCGTCCCCGCCGATCACCGCCCTGCCCTCGCAGGAGAGCCCCGGCGGCACGTCGCGCCCGTCGACGAGGGCGAGGTCGGGCGCGCAGGGCAGCGCGAGGAGCGCGCGGCACATGGCGGCGAGCGTCGCGCCGCGGATGTTGCGACGGTCGATCTCGGCGGGCCCGGCGCTCGCGATCGCGACGTGGGCGCGCGCGAGGATCGTCTCGTAGAGCGCGTCCCGCCGCTCGGCGGCGAGCTTCTTCGAATCGGCGAGCCCGCGCGGGACGGGCCCGTGGAAGACCACGGCCGCGCACACGACGGGCCCCGCCAGCGGCCCGCGCCCGGCCTCGTCGATCCCCGCGACCAGCGCCCCCGGCGCGAGCGCACGCTCCCGCCGCCCGTCGAGACGGGGCAGGCTCTTCTGCGCGGCACGGGTCCGGGCGACGATCGTCGACATGGGCTCCTCTCGGCCGCTCTCGGGACCAGCCGAAGGCGACGGGCGCGAATCGCCCGACGAGGCCCCGATCCTACCGCGCCCGATTTGCACGCGCGACCCGCCCGCGGTACCCCGGAGCCGATCGACGGCATTCGAGCGTCGCCGTTTACCGGGCGTTCAGCACGAAGGTCGACCCTCGCGGAGCCGGGGGAGCACCACGCGCGAGACGAGGAACATTCGATGAAGCACGTCGCGGTCCTGATGGGCGGCTGGTCGGCCGAGCGGCCGGTGAGCCTGAAGACCGGCCGCGCCTGCGCGGCCGCGCTCGCGGAGGTGGGCTATCGCGTCACCGAGGTCGACGTGACGCCCGACGTCGCCCGCGATCTCGAGCGGCTCGCTCCCGACGTCGTCTTCAACGGCCTGCACGGGCCGATGGGCGAGGACGGGCGCATTCAGGGCCTGCTCGAGTACCTGCGCATCCCCTACACCCATTCGGGCGTCCTCGCCTCTTCGCTCGCCATGAACAAGGACAAGGCCAAGCTGATCATGGCCGCCGCCGGCGTGCCCGTTGCCACGGGGCTCGTCTGCTCGCGATTCGACGCAGCGCGCGAGCACGTCCTGCCGCCGCCCTACGTGCTCAAGCCCGTGAGCGAGGGCTCCTCCTTCGGCGTCGTCATCGTGCGCGAGGACCGCTCCCACCCGCCCCAGGAGGTGGGGCGCGAGGACTGGCCCTACGGCGACCTGCTGCTGGCGGAGGAATTCATCGCCGGGCGCGAGCTGACCTGCGCCGTCATGGGCGACCGGGCGCTCGACATCATCGACATACGCCCGGCCACCGGCGCCTTCTACGACTTCGATGCGAAATACGCCGCGGGCGGATCCATCCACGTCCTCCCCGCAGACCTTAAACCGAAAATTTACCATCAGGTCCAAGAGTCGGCGTTAACGGCGCATCAAGCTCTCGGCTGTCGAGGGGTGACGAGGACCGACTTCCGCTACGACGACCGCCCCGACGGGACGGGCAAGCTCGTGGCGCTGGAGGTCAACACCCAGCCCGGCATGACCGAAACGAGCCTTGTGCCGGAGATCGCGGCCCATGCGGGCCACAGCTTCGGTGAGCTTGTACGATGGATGGTGGAGGACGCCTCGCTGAACCGCTGACCGCCGGATCGCCCGGCGGCGCGGAGGCGCGCGCCGGGTTCCTGCGGGGCCTGCGGCTCGACGCGCTCGGCTCCGTCCTGCCCGCGGCCTTCCGCCGCCGCGGCCCCATCGCCCGCCTCGAGCGCCGCCTGCCGCGATTCGCCGGCTCCATGTTGCTGTGCGCCTTCTTCGGCGCCACCGCCTTCGCCGGGCTCTCCGCGGGCGGGCGCCTCGACGCCTTCTTCGCGCAGAACGGCTCCCCCCGCGACATCGTCGCGCGCGCCTTCGGCTTCGGCATCGAGGCGATCACCATCTCCGGCATCGGGCGCCTCGACGAGCGCGAGGTGCTCTCGGCGGCGGGCATCGATCCGCGCGCCTCCCTGCCTTTCCTCGACGTGGGCATCGCCCGCGAGCAGCTCGAGAGCCTGCCCCTCGTGGGCGAGGCCTCCGTGCGCAAGCTCTTCCCCAACCAGGTGACGATCGGCATCGTCGAGCGCGAGCCCTTCGCGCTCTGGCAGGTGGACGGACGCGTCTACGTCATCGCCGCCGACGGCCAGATCATCGACGTCTTCCACGACGATCCGCGCTACCGCGTCCTGCCCCACGTCGTGGGCGAGGGCGCGAACACGCGGCTCGAGGATTATTTCGCCATCGTCGACGCGGCCGGGCCGCTGCGTGCGCGCATCCGCGCCGGCAGCCTCGTCGCCGAGCGGCGCTGGACCCTCACCCTCGACAGCGGCATCGACCTGCGCCTCCCGGAGCGCGACCCGATGGCGGCTCTCGAGCGCTTCGTCGCGCTGGAACGCGATCACGCGATCCTGGAGAAGGACATCATCGCCGTGGATCTGCGCATGCCCGATCGCATCGTCGTTCGCCTGACCGAGGAGGCGGCGGCCGCGCGCGCCGAGGAGATGGAGGACCGCGTCCTGCGCGGCCGGGGGGTGCGCACGTGACCGCCCCCGTCGTCCTCCCCCGCCTCAAGCCGCTCTCCGCCCGCAAGAGCGCGATCCTCTCGGTGCTCGACGTGGGCACCTCGAAGATCGTCTGCCTCGTCGCCCAGCTGCAGCCCTGGGAGGGCGCGGAGGGCCTGACCAACCGCACGCATCTCGCGCGCATCCTCGGCATCGGGCACCACCGCTCGGTGGGCCTCAAGGGCGGCGCCATCGTCGACCTGGAGGCCGTGGAGGCCTCGATCCGCCACGCGGTCCACGCCGCGGAGCGGATGGCGAAGGTCGAGATCCAGTCCGTCATCGTCAACCTGACGGGCGGGCGCATCGCCTCCCAGCGCCTCTCCTCCACCGTGACCGCCCGCGGCACCGTGGGCGAGGCCGAGATCCAGCGCACGCTGCGCCTGGCCACCGCCGGCGGCGTCGGCCAGGGGCGCATCACGCTCCACTCGATCCCGCTCTCCTACACGCTCGACGCCCAGGCCGGGATCGCCGATCCCACGGGCATGCTCGGCGAGAAGCTCTCCGTCGACCTCCACGTCGTCGGCGCCCAGGGCGCGGCCGCGCGCAACCTGATGCTGGCCGTCGAGCGCTGCCACCTCGACGTCGAGGCGGTGGTCGCCACGCCTTACGCCGCGGGGCTCTCCGCTCTGTCGGACGACGAGGCCGAGATGGGCGTGGTCGTCGTCGATTGCGGCGGCGGCACCACGTCCGTGGGCGTCTTCGAGGCGGGCCATCTCGTGCATGCGGACGCGCTCGCCGTCGGCGGGCACCACGTCACGATGGACGTCGCCCGCGGGCTCGCCACCAAGCTTTCCGCCGCCGAGCGCCTCAAGACGCTCCACGGCGCCTGCATCGCCTCCGCCGCGGACGAGCGCGACCTCATCCACGTCCCGACCGTGGACGAGGACGAGCGCGACGTCGCCGCCCACCTGCCGAAGTCGCACCTCGTGCGCATCGTCAGGCCGCGGGTCGAGGAGATCCTCGAGCTCGTGCGCGACCGCCTGGCGGAAGCCGGGCACGGGCCGCGGCCGGGCCGGCGCATCGTCCTCACGGGCGGTGCGAGCCAGCTCGCGGGGCTGCCGGAGACGGCGCGCCGCATCCTCGAAGGACCGGTCCGCATCGGCCGCCCCCTCGGGATCAAGGGTCTCCCCGAGGCCGCCAAGGGTCCCGCCTTCACGGCGGCGGTGGGGCTCCTCGTCTACCCGCAGGTCTCCCACGCCGAGCGCTTCGACGCGCGCGGCGGGCAGGCGGGCGGCGCCGAGGGACAGGGCTACATCTCGCGCGTCGGGCGATGGCTGCGCGAGAGCTTCTGAGTGTGAACACGTCCGGGCCGGCGTAACGGGCTCGGGGACACGAGACAGGGGCGGCGCGAACCAGGCGCCGCGGGACACGGGACAGGGCACGAGAGGGCAAGCCTATGGCTCAGATCAATCTGCAGGCTCCGGACATCCGGGAGCTCAAGCCGCACATCACGGTGTTCGGCGTCGGCGGCGCCGGCGGCAACGCCGTCAACAACATGATCGATTCCGGCCTCCAGGGCGTCGAGTTCGTCGTCGCCAACACGGACGCGCAGGCGCTCGCCTCCTCGCGCTCGAGCCGCATCGTCCAGATGGGAGTGGCGGTGACGGAAGGCCTCGGCGCGGGCTCGCAGCCCGACGTCGGTCGCGCCGCCGCCGAGGAGGTGATCGACGAGATCCGCGATCAGCTCTCGGGCGCGCACATGGTGTTCATCACCGCCGGCATGGGCGGCGGGACCGGCACCGGCGCGGCTCCGGTCATCGCGCGGGCCGCCCGCGAGATGGGCATCCTCACGGTGGGCGTCGTCACCAAGCCCTTCCAGTTCGAGGGCTCCCGGCGCATGCGCCTGGCCGAATCGGGCATCGAGGAGCTGCAGTCGAACGTCGACACGCTCATCGTCATCCCCAACCAGAACCTCTTCCGCGTCGCCAACGAGCGCACCACCTTCGCCGACGCCTTCGCGATGGCCGACCAGGTGCTCTATTCGGGCGTGGCCTGCATCACCGACCTGATGGTGAAGGAAGGCCTCATCAACCTCGACTTCGCCGACGTGCGCGCCATCATGCGCGGCATGGGCAAGGCGATGATGGGCACGGGCGAGGCGTCCGGCGACAACCGCGCCCTCCAGGCGGCCGAGGCGGCCATCGCCAACCCGCTCCTCGACGACGTGTCGATGAAGGGCGCGCGCGGCCTGCTGATCTCCATCACCGGCGGCCCCGACCTCACCCTCTACGAGGTGGACGAGGCGGCGACCCGCATCCGCGAGGAGGTCGACTCAGAGGCGAACATCATCCTGGGCGCCACCTTCGACGAGACCCTCGAAGGCGTCATCCGCGTCTCCGTCGTCGCCACCGGCATCGACCACGAGTTCGCGCAGGCGGCCCTCGAGGTCTCCGCCACCGAGCAGCGCATCGCCGAGGTCGCCGAGCGGCTTCGCGCCGAGGCCCGCGCCCGCGCCGCCCAGGCGGCGCAGACCGCTCAGACCGTCGCTCCGGCCCAGCCCGCGACGACCACCGTCGTCCCGCAGGTCCCCGCCCAGCGCGCCGCCGCTCCGGTGACGCAGGTCCAGGCTCCCGTCCAGGCTCCCGTCCAGGCGCCCGCCGCCGAGCCGGTCGTCGAGACGCGTGCCGAGCCCGTCATCGAGGCGCATGCCGAGACCGTCGCCGAGGCGCGCGTCGAGGCTCCCGCCCCGGCGATCGCCGCCGAGCGTCCGGCCTCTCCCGCGGTGACCGCGGCCGAGCGCGCCGTCGCCGAGGCGATGGCGGGCCTCGCCGCCCAGCCGCAGGCGCAGGCTCCCGTCCACGCAGCGGTTCAGGCCCCGATGCAGGCCGAGGCCCAGGCGGAGCCCTCGCACGACGACATCTTCGTGCCGCCGCAGGCCGAGCGCGTCCATCGCGCGCCGCGCATGCCGCGCGTCGACGAGCTGCCGCTGCCGGCGCAGAACCAGCTGCGTGCCCGCGAGGCCCAGCCGGAGGCCGAGCAGAAGCGCGGCCTGCTGCACCGCCTCGCCACCGTCGGCTTCGGCCGTCGCGAGGAGCCGGCGCCCTCTCCGGCGCCGCGCCAGCAGGCCCCGGCCGCCGCCGCCCCGCGCCAGCAGGCCCCGGCGGTGCGTCCGCAGGCTCCGGCCCACGGCCATGCGCCCGCCCCGCAGGCGAGCGCGCCGGCCGCGCCGGTCCAGCCGCGCGAGCCGGGCATGTCCCCGGTCCACGCGGAATACGCCAAGCGTCCGGCGGCGCCTCAGGGCTATCGCCCGGCCCAGGGCAATCTCGATCCCCACGGCCGTACGCCGGCGCCAGCGCAGCCGCGCTCGCTCGACGACGACCAGCTCGAGATCCCCGCCTTCCTGCGTCGTCAGGCCAACTGACGACGTCTCCCGGCGGCGGTCCGCAAGTCCCCTCTCGCCACCGCCGCCGGCCCTGCCCGATTCCCGCCCGAAAGCGCCCCGGACGCCCCGCGTCCGGGGCGTTCGCGTTGCGGAACCCGAGGCGAAGAACTCAAGAAATACAAGACGATAGGACTTTGCGGCGAAAGCGCGGCGACTTGTAACAGAACGTTAGACAACGTGATTTGGCCGGGGCGAAAGCCGCGACTATGGTGCGCCGCATACAGGAAGAGGCGGTCGCGCTCCCACGCGGTCCGCCCAGGGGCGACACAGACGGACAGGCGGATCACCGGCCGAGGGCTCTCAGAGCCCGCGACGAGGACGCTTTGTCCGGGAAGAGAACGATGAGCCAGATGCACCAGGTCACGCTGCGCGCACCCGTCGAGATCAGCGGAGTGGGCGTCCATTCCGGCGAGAGCGTCTCGGTGACCCTGCATCCCGCCGAACCCGGCCACGGCATCGTCTTCCTCCGCACCGGCCTCCCCAACGGCATCGACCGCCTGATCGAGGCGCGGCACATCAACGTCTCCGCCACCGAGCTGTGCACCGTCGTCGGGTCCCGCGAGAGCGGCGCGGTCGCGACGATCGAGCACCTGATGGCGGCCCTCGCCGGCCTCGCGATCGACAACGTGCTCGTCGAGATCGACGGCGCCGAGATGCCGATCCTCGACGGCTCCGCCGCGCCCTTCGTCGCCGCCATCGAGAGCGTCGGCACCATCGCGCAGGCGGCCCCGCGCCGCATCCTCAAGGTCCGCCGCCCGGTCCGCGTGGAGAAGGGCGCCTCCTTCGTCGAGCTGCTCCCCGCCGAGAAGGGCCTCAAGCTCGACGTCGAGATCGACTTCGCCGATGCGGCCATCGGCCGCCAGCGCCGCGTGTGCGACCTCACCCCGGCGACCTTCCGCCGCGAGATCGCGGCCGCGCGCACCTTCGGCTTCATGCGCGACGTCGAGGCGCTCTGGAAGGCGGGCTTCGCGCTGGGCGCCTCGCTGGAGAACACCGTCGCCGTGGGCGAGGACGGCGTGATCAACCCGGAGGGCCTGCGCTTCGCCGACGAGTTCGCCCGCCACAAGCTGCTCGACGCCATCGGCGACCTCGCCCTCGCCGGCTATCCCCTCGCCGCCACCTACCGCGCCCATCGCGGCGGCCACCGCCTCAATTTCGCCGTCCTGGAAGCCTTGTTCGCCGATCGTGCGAACTACGAGATCGTCGAGGCGGGGACGCGCCGCGAGCCGGTCGAGGCCATCCTGCCGCTGCAGGTGGCGGCCTTCGGCGGCCGCGCCGGCTGACACGCTCCCTCCCCGCTCGCGACCACGAGGCGCACGCGCGCGAACCCGCTTTGCGGATCCGCGGGTCTGAGGTAAACAGCGCGGCAACGAGACGACGGCGCGGCGAAGCGCCTGGACGCGAATCCTTCCGGAGGTTGATCGGGGCATGTCTTTCGCGAATGCGTATCGAGGCGCGAAAGCGGGCGCCGTCCGTTCCCTCGCCATCGCGGGGCTCGCGCTGACGCTCGCGGGCTGCGAGACCGTCTCGGCCCTCAATCCCTTCGGCGGCGGCGAGACCTACGAGCCGGAGATCGTCGAGACCCGCCCGGCCGCGGAGCTCTACAACGAAGGCCTCTCCCTCATCGACCGCGGGCAGTACCAGTCCGCCGCGGATCGGTTCGAGGAGATCGAGGAAGCCTATCCCTTCAGCGACTTCGCGCGCCGCGCGCTCGTCATGCAGGCCTACGCCCAGTTCGCGGGCGGCGCCTACGACGACAGCAGCAACACCGCCCAGCGCTACCTGCAGCTCTATCCGGGCCAGGACGACGCGGACTACGCCCAGTACATCCTGGCGATGTCGAACTACAACCAGATTCCCGACATCACCCGCGACCAGACCCAGACGGCCCAGGCGCTGCGCGCCTTCCAGGAGCTGATCGACCGCTATCCGAACTCGGACTACGTCGAGGACGCCCGCGCCAAGATCGTCTTCGCCCGCGACCAGCTCGCCGGCAAGGAGATGGAGGTCGGCCGCTTCTACCTGGAACGCCGCAACTATACCGGCGCCATCAACCGCTTCCGCACCGTCGTCGCCGAGTACCAGACCACCCGCCATTCCGAGGAGGCGCTCGCGCGCCTCACCGAAGCCTATATGGCCATGGGCATCGTCGACGAGGCGCAGACGGCAGCCGCGGTCCTCGGCCACAACTTCCCCGAATCGCAATGGTATCGCGACAGCTACGCCCTCCTGCAGTCCGGTGGGCTCGAGCCGCGCGAGAACCGTGATTCCTGGATCAGCCGCGCCTTCCGCGGGTTCACGCGGGCGGTGGTCGGCGTCGGCGGCTGAGCCGGCGCGCCCCATGCTCGTCCAGCTCTCGATCCGCGACATCGTCCTGATCGACCGGCTCGAGCTCCAGTTCGGAGAGGGATTGTCGGTCCTGACCGGGGAGACCGGGGCGGGCAAGTCGATCCTGCTCGATTCGGTCTCGCTCGCGCTGGGCGGCCGCGGCGACGGCGCGCTCGTGCGCCACGGCGAGAAGCAGGGCGTCGTCACCGCGATCTTCGACGTGCCCCTCGACCATCCCGCCCGCGCCGTCGCGGCGCAGGCGGAGATCGACACCGAAGGCGAGCTGATCCTGCGCCGCGTCCAGATGGCGGACGGGCGCACCCGCGCCTTCATCAACGATCAGGCCGCGAGCGTGCAGGTGCTGCGCGCCATCGGCGCGACCCTCGTCGAGATCCACGCCCAGAACGCCGACCGCGCCCTCGTCGACCCGACGACCCATCGTGAGATTCTGGACGCCTATGGCGGCCTCTCGCAGGACGTCGCCGTGGTCGCCGCCTGCGCGGAGCGCGTGCGCGACGCCCGTCGCACGCTCGAGCGCCACCGCGCGCGCATCGAGGCCGCGCGTCGCGAGGCCGACTTCCTGCGCCATGCCGTCGAGGAGCTCGCCGCGCTCGCGCCCAAGCCCGGCGAGGAGGAGACGCTCGCCGAGCACCGCGCCACGATGATGCAGTCCGAGAAGGTCGCGAGCGACCTGCAGGAGGCGTTCGACGCCGTCGCCGGCAACGCCTCCCCCGTCGCCGCTCTCTCCGCCGCCGTCCGCCGGCTCGAGCGCCGCGGCGCCCAGGCGCCCGCCCTCGTCGACCCGCCGGTGAAGGCCCTCGACGCCGCCCTCGTCGCGCTCGACGAGGCGCGCGCCGCGCTGGAGGAGGCGATCCGGGCGGCCGAGTTCGATCCGCACGAGCTCGAGCGGGTGGAGGAGCGGCTCTTCGCGCTTCGCGCCGCCGCCCGCAAGTACGACGTTCCCGCCGACGAGCTCGCGGCGCTCGCCGAGCGGCAGGCCGCGGACCTCGCCGAGATCGACGCCGGCGAGGAGACGCTGCATCGCCTCGAGGCGGCGCTCGCCGAGGCGGACACGGCCTACGTCGCCGCGGCACGGGTGCTCAGCGAGAAGCGCCGCGCGGCGGCTCACGCGCTCGATCAGGCGGTTCTCGCCGAATTGCCGCCGCTGAAGCTGGAGCGCGCCGCCTTCATCACCGAGATCTCGGTGGACGACGACAGCCGCGACGCCGCCGGCATCGACCGCGTCGAGTTCTGGGCCCGCACCAATCCGGGCACGCGGCCGGGCCCGATGATGAAGGTCGCGTCCGGCGGCGAGCTCTCGCGCTTCATGCTGGCGCTCAAGGTCGTCCTCGCCGATCGCGGCTCGGCGCCGACCCTCGTCTTCGACGAGATCGACACCGGCGTCGGCGGCGCGGTGGCGGACGCCATCGGCCAGCGCCTCGCGCGCCTGTCGCAGCGCGTGCAGGTCATGGCCGTGACGCACGCGCCCCAGGTCGCCGCCCGCGCCGGCGCGCACTACCTCATCTCGAAGGAGCCCGTGGACGGCTCGGACCGGGTCGCGACCCGCGTCACCCCGCTGCGCGAGGCGCCGCGGCGCGACGAGATCGCCCGCATGCTCGCCGGCGCCACCATCACCGACGAAGCCCGCGCCGCCGCGCGCAAGCTCTTGGAAGCGGCGGTGCGGTGAAGGCGGGCCGCCGGGCCCGCCACGCCCGCCGCCTCAGTCACTCCAGCTCGAACAGCTCCAGCCCCGCGCGCATGGCGATCATGCCGGCACGCTCCAGCGCGCGGGCGTCTCCCCGCGCCAGCGCTTGGCAGACGAGCGCCGACGCGCGTCGTCGCGCCGCGTCGCGGGTCGCAGGCTCGCGCGCGTCGAGCCTCTCCACCGAGGCCGCAGCGATGGCGTCCATCAGCTCGGCCAGGAGCCGCAGCGCGCAGGCCGCCTGCGGGTCGCGCGCGGCGAGCCGCTCTTCCGCCTGGCGGACGAGGTCGCCGACGCCGATCGCCGTACGGGTGATCTCCGCGAGACCTTCGATCGTGTCCACCGCCGAGACGAGCCCGGCCGCGGAGACCCCGGCGAGCGACCCCGGGACGGGCTGCGGCAGCCCGGGCGTCGTGCCGGCTCCAGGCCCCGGCAGGCTGCCGTCGAGCCAAAGCCGCGCTTCGTAGCGGGCACGACAGGCCTCGCTCTCGTGCGCGTCCTCGGAGAGGATCGCGCGGGCCGCGTCGTCCGCCCGGCGCCAGGCGTCGGCGAGCGTCGCCTCGTCGCCGACGTCGGGCGTATGAGCCGCGACCCGCTCGCGCGCCTGCGCCTCCCCGGCGGCCTCGCGCAAGGCCTTCAGAAGCTCTGCCTTGGAGATTTCGGGAGTGCTCGGAGCCATGGTCTTCCGTGTCTGCGTCCTTCCGCGTGCGCGCGGCCCGGCACGCTAGGGGAAGCTACGGATAACGATCAGTCCGGGTTTCCGTACTCCTCAACGGATGATGCCCCGCCGGATGGCCTCGGCCACCGCGTGGGTTCGGTTGCGCGCACCGAGCTTGCGGCGTGCGGCGCGCATGTGCTTCTCGACGCCGTGCGTGGAGATCGTCATCAGGTCACCGATCTCGTCCTCCGTGCGGCCCTCCGCCGCCCATTGCAGCGCCTCGAGCTCGCGTGGCGACAGCCGCACCACCTCCTCGACCTCCGCGTCCAGCACCGGCGCGGAGGCCTGTGCGTTGCGCAGCTTCTGCGAGTGAGCGACGGAATAGGTGGCGAGGAGCGCCAGCGTGCCGCGGGTCTCCGGTGCGACCTCGACCTGCGCTCCGGCGAAGGACACGCCGGCGAGGCGCCCGTCGAGCGTCGTCAAAGGGACCGTGAGCCCGTGGCGAAGGCCGAAATCGCCGGCCTCGTCCATCACGCGCTGCGCCGCCCAGTCCTGGACGCACAGCGGCGTCAGCTCGCTCCACAGGAACGGTCGGCTCTGCTCGCGGACACGCCGGATCGCGGGGTCCGTGAAGAGGTAGCCGCGGCCGAAATAGCGGCGCACCCATCCCTCGGGCCAGTCCGAGACCAGAACGTTCTCGATCTGCTCCGTGCGAGAGGCACCGGGCGCCGGCAGCGTCCCGGCGAGAACGCGCTCGAAGCCCCAGCGGCGAGCGACGCCGATGAGCGCGTCACGCAGCTCGGCTTCCGTCCGAGCCCTGTCGATCGCCGCCACGTCGGCGAGCGTACGGTCGAGCGGGTTGTTGCGCACGCGCGGGTCCTCCATCGGAGATGGTGGCGCAAGGCGTGCGCGGAAGCAAGCCTCACTGTCGTGCGCCGACCTCTTCGAGAGCGCCCGCGACGCCCCGCGTCCCGATCCCGCGCAACGCCGCGACGAGAGCCGCGATACCCTCCTCCGGCGAGCGGTCGTTGACGATGGTCACGTCCGCCTCGATCGGCGCGAGGCCGTCGGAGCGGGCGAGGCGGGCCTGCGCGTCCTCGTCGCGCCCCCGCGCGGCGATGCGCGCTGCGAGCACCTCCCGCGGCGCCGTGACCTCCACGACGACGACCCCCGGCAGCGCCGCGCGCGCCGCCTCCACCCGCGAGCGCGAGCCGTTGACGACGCACACCGCGCCGTCCTCCACCGCCTGCGTCACTTTGCGCGGGATGGCGTAGCCGAGCCCGTGCGCGCGCCACCACAGCGCGAAGCGGCCGGTCGCGACGCCCTCGTCGAAATCGGCCTGCGAGATCGTGTCGTGCGCTTCGTGCGCGCTCACAGGCCGCGTCACCAGGCGATGCGGGAAGCGGATGCGCTCGTCTCCCGCGAGCGCCGCCCGCGCGCCGTCGATCAGCGTGTCCTTGCCGACGCCGCTGGGGCCGACGACGAGGACGAGGGCGCCCGGCCCGCTCCGGTCTGCCGCCCCGCTCACGCCACCCGCTCCCCTTCGCGCCAGACCTGGCGCACGACCGGCGTCTCGCCAGCGATGCGCACGCGCACGAGATCGGCGCGCAGCCCCTTCGCGATCGCGCCGCGATCGCCGAGCCCCGTGGCGCGGGCCGGGTTGAGCGTCACGGTGCGGATCGCCTGCGGGAGCGAGATCGATTCGACCCGCTCCGGCAGGCGGAACGCCGCCATCAGCAGGCTCGCCGGCACGTAGTCCGAGGAAAGGATGTCGAGGAGCCCCTCCTGCGCCAGGGTCTGGGCGGCGACGTTGCCGGAATGCGAGCCACCGCGAATGAGGTTCGGCGCGCCCATCATCACGGTGATGCCGCGCGCGCGGCAGGCCTGCGCGGCCTCCACCGTCGTGGGAAACTCCGCCAGCGACACGCCCGCTTCGTACGAAGCGTCGACGTCCTCGCGGGTGGTGTCGTCGTGGCTCGCCATGGGAATGCCGCGCGCCTGCGCCATGGCGACGAGGGCGGGCCGGTTCGCCGCCACCGCGGCGGCGTTGCGCGCGACGCGCCGGGCGACGAGCGCCTCCGTCTCCTCGCGGCTCTTGTCGTTCTTGCCGCTGTAATAGACGAAGTACTTCTCGAGATCGCGGAACTGGCGCTGCCCCGGCGTGTGGTCCATCAGAGACAGCAGGCCCACCGGGAACACGGCCGCGAAGTTCTCCACCGATTCGAGGATGTCCGGCGAGGGGATCTCGCAGCGCAGATGCGTGTAGTGCTCGGCCCGGAAGAGCTTGTGGCGGCGCGCCTCGTCGAGCGCCTCGGCAATGGTGAAGAGCTCGCCGCCCAGGCTCGGCGCGTCGAGATCCGTGCCCGCCCGCAGCGAATCGAAGACCGTCGTGATGCCCGAGGTGACGATCTGCGCGTCGTAGGCGAGCACGGCGCCCAGCGGATGCCAGCGCACCTTCGGGCGCGGGGCGTAATGGCTCTCGAGATGGTCCGTGTGCAGCTCGACGAGCCCGGGGATCAGCATGTCCCCGCCCATGTCGAAGCCCGTCTCGGGCGCGCGCCCCTCCCCCACCTCGGCGATCGTGCCGTTCTCCACGGCGACGAAGCCGCGGATGACCGCGTCCGGCAAGACGATCTCGGCGTTCTCGATGACGTAGCTCTTCGGGCTGTCGGTGTGCATCTCTCGGGCTCTCGGGCGGTGGCTCAGGCGGCGTGTCTAGACTTGAAGCGTGTCACGTCGACGACGCGGGTCGCGACCGCGTCGCGCACGTCGGCATCGTGGAAGATGCCGACCAGCGCACAGCCCGCCTCCCGCTTCTCGCGGATCAGCTCTATCACGACGGCGCGATTCGCGGCGTCGAGGGATGCGGTCGGCTCGTCGAGGAGGAGCACGGTGCGCGGCGCGATGAGCCCGCGTGCGATGTTCACGCGCTGCTGCTCGCCGCCCGAGAAGGTCGCGGGCGGCAAGTCCCAGAGCCGCTCGGGCAGGTTCAGGAGCGCGAGGAGGTCGCGGGCGCGGGTGTCCGCGCGCGCGGCGTCGAGGCCGCCCTCGCGACCTTCCGCCGCGATCACCTCGCGCGCGCCCACCCGGGGGATCACGCGCAGGAACTGGCTGACGTAGCCCATGGTCGTGCGCCGCAGCCGCATCACCTCCCGCGGTGAGGCGCTCGCGACGTCGACCATCTCGCCGTCGGCCGAGCGCACGCGGATCGCGCCCGCGTCGCAGCGGTAATTGCCGTAGATCATCTTCAGCAGCGAGGACTTGCCCGCCCCCGACGGCCCGCCGAGGACGACGCACTCGCCGGCTTCCACCGCGAAGGTCACGTCCTCGACGACGTCGAGCCGCGTGCCCTCGCGCAGATGCAGGGTGAAGGTCTTGGAGACGCGCTCCAGGGAGACGAGGTCTTCTCTCATGTCGGGCCCCTCCTCACGCCGCCAGCACGGACGAGACGAGCAATTGCGTGTAGGGCTCGTGCGGATCGTCGAGCACCTGGTCGGTGAGCCCCGTCTCGATCACGCGGCCGTGGCGCATGACCATGATCCGGTGCGACAGGAGCCGCGCCACGGCGAGATCGTGCGTCACGATGATCACGGCGAGGCCGAGCTCCGCGACGAGGCCGCGGATCAGGTCGAGGAGGCGCGCCTGCACCGACACGTCGAGGCCCGACGTCGGCTCGTCCATGAGGACGAGGCGGGGATGGGTGACGAGGTTGCGGGCGATCTGCAGGCGCTGGCGCATGCCGCCCGAGAACGTCGTCGGCTTGTCGTCGATGCGCGCGACGTCGATCTCCACCCGCGCGAGCCAGTCCTCGGCGCTGGCGCGGATCTTCCCGTAATGGCGCTGCCCCACCGCCATCAGCCGCTCGCCGACGTTCCCGCCGGCGGAAACGCGCATGCGCAGGCCCTGCGCCGCGTCCTGGCGGATGAAGCCCCAATCGGTGCGCATCAGCACCCGGCGGCGCGCCTCGTCGAGGTCGAACAGGCTCTCCACCGCGCCGTCGCGCATGCGGTAGGACACGGCGCCGTCGCTGGGCTCCATCTCGGTGGAGAGCACCGAGAGCAGCGTCGACTTGCCCGAGCCCGATTCGCCCACGATCGCGAGGACCTCGCCGGGGAAGAGATCGAAGGACACGTCCGCGCAGCCGACATGCGGGCCGTAGAGCTTGGTGAGGCCGCGGGCCTCGAGGAGGGCGCCCTCACGCATGATCGTTCTCCGTTCCTGCCGCTCCCGCGAGCATCGTCCCCCGATGCCCCGCCGCCCGCCGCTCCTCGCAATGATCGCTGTCCGAGCACACGAACATGCGCCCGCCCCGGTCGTCGAGGACGACCTCGTCGAGATACACGCCCGTCGCCGCGCAGAGCGCGCAGGGCTCGGCGAAGCGCTGGATGGTGAAGGGGTGGTCCTCGAAGTCCAGCGAGCGCACCCGCGTGTAGGGCGGCACCGCGTAGATGCGCTGCTCGCGCCCCGCGCCGAAGAGCTGCAGCGCCGGCGACATCTCCATCTTCGGGTTGTCGAACTTCGGCGTCGGCGAGGGCGCCATGACGTAGCGCCCGTTCACCTCGACGGGATAGTCGTAGGTCTTGGCGATGTGCCCGTGCTGGGCGATGTCCTCGTAGAGCTTCACGTGCATGACGCCGTACTCCGCGAGCGCGTGGAGCGTGCGCGTCTCCGTCTCCCGCGGCTCGAGCAGGCGCAGCGGCTCGGGGATCGGCACCTGGTAGACCAGGATCTGCCCCTCGCGCAGCGGCGCCTCCGGGATGCGGTGGCGCGTCTGGATCATCGTCGCCTCGGCCGTGTGCGTCGTCGTCGCGACGCCGGCGGTGCGCGCGAAGAACTTGCGGATCGAGACCGCGTTCGTCGTGTCGTCCGAGCCCTGGTCGATGACCTTGAGCACGTCGTCGGGGCCGATGACGGAGGCCGTCACCTGCACGCCGCCCGTGCCCCAGCCGTAGGGCATCGGCATCTCCCGCGAGGCGAAGGGCACCTGGTATCCGGGGATCGCGATGCCCTTGAGGATCGCGCGGCGGATCATCCGCTTCGTCTGCTCGTCGAGATAGGCGAAGTTGTAGCCGGTGGCGGCGTCGGCGGCTCCTCGCGGAGCGCCGGCCGTCTCGATCGTGGTCTCGGCGCTCATTCCGCGGCCTCCTTCGTCTCGGATGCGCTCTCGTCCTGCGTGCTCTCGCCTTGCGCCGACGCGGCCCGGCGCACGGCGATCTCCGCGCGCATGCCGCGCACGAGATGGAGCTCCGCCTGGAAGTCCACGTAATGCGGCAGCTTCAGGTGCTCGACGAAGCCCGTCGCCTGGACGTTGTCGGCGTGCGAGAGCACGAATTCCTCGTCCTGGGCGGGATTGCGGCGCTCCTCGTCGAGCTCGCCGGCGCGCAGCGCCCGGTCGACGAGGGACATGGCCATGGCCTTGCGCTCGTTCTGGCCGAACGCCAAGCCGTAACCGCGGGTGAATTGCGGGGGCACCTCGGCGGAGCCCTTGAACTGGTTGACCATCTGGCACTCGGTGACGAGCATCTCGCCCAGCGGCACCTCGAAGCCCAGTTCCTCGGGCACGAAGCCCACCTCGACAGTACCGATACGCACCTCGCCCACGAAGGGATGGTTCTTGCCGTAGCCGCGCTGCGTCGAGTAGCCGAGCGCGAGGAGGAAGCCCTCGTCGCCCCGCGTCAGCGCCTGGAGCCGCAGGTCGCGCGACGCCGGGAAGCCCAGGGGCGCACGGGTGAGGTCGGCGACCGGCGCATCGGCGTCGGCGCTCTCGCGCTCGATCAGGTCCTCGCCGGCGAGGAGATCGGTGACGCGCGGCATGCGCGCGGCGTCCTCCTCGCGCGCCGCGTCGAGGGCGGCCTCCGGCGCCGGCGGCGGCTCGACGCCGGCCGCGAGGGCGAAGTCGACGAGGCGATGCGTGTAATCGAAGGTCGGCCCCAGCACCTGCCCGCCCGGCAGGTCCTTGTAGGTCGCCGAGATGCGCCGGCGCACCCGCATGGCGCCCGTGTCGAGGGCCTCGCAATAGCCGAAGCGCGGCAGCGTCGTGCGGAAGGCGCGCAGCAGGAAGATCGCCTCGATCAGGTCTCCCCGCGCCTGCTTGATGGCGAGCGCGGCGAGCTCGCGATCGTACAGCGATCCCTCCGTCATCACCCGGTCGACGGCGAGCGCGAGCTGCTCGGCGATCTGGTCCGTGCCGATCTCGGGCACGGAGCGGTCGCCGCGCCGCGCGTCCGCCAGGAGCGCGTGGGCGTTGTCGATGGCGGCCTCGCCGCCCTTCACCGCGACGTACATGGGCTCACTCCCGGATCATGGTGGTGCGCGGCAGGCCGGCGACGCGATCGCCGGCCGTGAGGAGCACGTCGACGCCCCGTGGGAACAGCGCTCCGTTCGCCCGAAAGCGCGCGAGGAAATCCTTCGGCAGAGGCGAAGCGGCGAGGCGCGCGCTCTCGCGAATGCCGGGCCCCTCCAGGTGGAGCCCCGCGCCGCTCTCCAGCCGCTCGCAGGCGAGCACGAGGGTGGTCGAGCGGTCGGGGAAGGCCTGCTCGCCGAGCGCGAAGGCCTCGAAGCCCGGCATGCCGGCCGGATCGGCGATCAGCGCGAAGGCGGCCTCGCACCCGTCGGTGACGATCCGCGCGCCGGTGTGGAAACGCAGCCAGTCCGCCACCGCCGGCACGCGCGCCAGCGGCACGTCGAGCCAGAGCGGCGCCTCGTGGTCGGCGAGGGTCAGCGCGATCGCGGCGAGCGCCGGGGTCAGCGGCGCAGGCGGCGCGATGGCGACCGGCAGGCGCTGGAGCGTGCCGGGGCGCGCGAGCGCCTCCATCACGGCCCGGAAGGCGCCTTGCGCCTCGATGACGGGATCGGCGAAGCCGGGTGCGAGGGCGAGCGTATCCATCTCAGTCCTCCCCGCGGACCATCGTGAAGAAATCGACCTTCGTCGCGGCGACCTGGCGCGCCTCGCGGGCGCGCTCGGCGGCGACCCGGTCGGCCACAGGTGCCAGCGCCACCTCGACGGCGTCCGGTCGCGCCTGGAAGAGCGCGTCCAGGATCGCCGCCTTTCGAGCGCGGACGGCGTCACGCCCCAGATGGTAGGCGAACCCCGCCTCGCCGGTGGGCAGGCGCACGGCGGCGCGGGTGACCGTCGCCTCGCCGGCGTTGAACGGGCGCCCGTCGCCGCCGATGCGCCCGCGCGTCATCACGAGCCCGGTCTCGGGCCGACGAAGGTCCGCGACGTCGGCGGGTGCGTCGAGGGCGGCGAGCGCCGCGTCGAGCTCGTCGGTGCGCGCCAAGGCGCACAGCCGCATCGCCGCTTGCCGGGCGCGGACGCCCTGCGGGGTTGCGGCACTCGTGGTAGAGGAGGTCATGACCGCTCCGAACGGGTTGGCCGAAAAGTTGTCTAGTGATATAGACAATCCGCCAAGCCGGTCAAATGAAGTTTCGGTGACAGATGCCCGACCCCTCGCCCTCGCCCCCGCCCTCGCCTGCATCCCCGTCCCTGATCCGCGGCGCCGGCGTCGCCGCCTGGCGCCAGATCGTCGACGGGATCGAGGCGGACATCGCCTCCGGGCGCCTGGCGCCGGGGGACAGGCTGGCGCCGGAGACGAGCCTCGCCGAGCGTTTCGGCGTGAACCGCCACACCGTGCGGCGCGCCCTCTCGGAGCTCGCCGCCCGCGGCCTCGTGCGCGCGACGCAGGGACGCGGCACCTTCGTCGAGGCGCGCACGCTCGCCTACCCGATCGGCCCGCGCACCCGCTTCACGGAGATCGTCGCCGGCGCGGGACGCCAGGCCTCCGGCGAGCTGATCTCGGCCCGGGAGACCGCGGCAAACGCGTGGGCGGCCGAGCGGCTGGGCCTCGCCGCGGGCGCGCCGGTGCTCGAGCTCGTGACGATGCGCGCCGCCGACGGCACGCCGATCTCGCTCGCGACGAGCACCTTCCCGCTGCCGCGCTTCGCGGGGCTCGACGCCCTCTTCAGGGAGACGCGCTCCCTCACCCTCGCCTATCGCCGCATGGGCATACCCGATTATCGCCGGCTCACGAGCACGGTCACCGCCCGCCCCGCCGCGCCCGAGGAGGCCGCCGCCCTCGACCTCGCACCGGGCCGCATCCTCCTCGTCCTCGACAACGTCAACACCGACCCGGAAGGGACCCGCATTCAGGCGACCCGCGCGCTGTTTTCGGCGGATCGGGTGGAGATGGTGGTGGAGTGGTGAGTCACCCCAGCTGGAGAGCGACGACGAGAATGAGTGCCGCGACGGCTATGACGAGGCATCGACGGGCGTAGACGGGAACGTGCTTGCGCCAGCCCGGGTCGATGGGCTTCGATCGACGGAGGCGCTCCGTCACGATGGCAGGAAGAACCCAGTGGCGAAAATGCTCCTGGGTCAGCGCGCCCGAATGATCGTATCGGAAGAAGCGATCGACGATCGGCGCGCCATTGAAGCCGCATGTACCCACGGGTCCGTAGACGCTCGGCTTCACCGTCGCCGCCACGAGCGGCCACACGTCGTGGACGCCACATTCGTTCACGACGAAAGTCTCGACGCTATCGAAGAGCCCCGCATCGATAGGGTGACAGATTGCTCCGGCGAGAAAGACTCCGGTGATCCGGCGTTCGATCCTGGGCACAAGCCGCGCGAGAACGCTCGTACCGTAGCTGTGGGCGAAAAAGAAGAGGCGCGCGTCGGGGTGCCTGGCGACGATCGTCGCGATCCTTCCGAGAACGAATTCCTCGATGAGCCGCGCCTTCGAGCCGGTGAGGAACGCCCACGTGTCGAGACGACCGAAGTTGACGGCCTCGATGGCGACCCGCCCGCTGACGAACCGGTCCGCTTCGGCTTGGAACGTGTGGCGCCAGAACCCGTCGTCCCGCATGCCATGCAAGACGACGACGAGCCGCTCCGGGGGTGGCGGAGCGACATCCGTCTCCTGGACGAATGGCGCGATACCGATCTCACGGAAATGATCTGCCATACGCAGCCCCCGCTTCTGCGAGGGCGCCTTAGCCTAAAGCTCGACCAGGGGTCAAATCTAAATCTCGGACGCTATCCGAGCGCGTGCTTTCGGCTCTGCTTAGGCACCCACTGGTTCTTCTGCCGCTCCGCATTCCGCAGGGCGGGCATGGTGACGAAATGCCGATCGCCGTTCTCGTCCGTGAGCGATGCGATGCGGCGACCGTCCACGATCTCGTCCACCGCCCACTCCATCAAGGTCAGCGCGTTGTTGAAGAGGTCCTTGCGCGTCGCGATCCCGCAGACCTCCATCATCCAGTTGAGACGCGCGACCTCTTCGGGAGAAAGGTCGAGCTGGACGCGGGTCTTAGCCGCTCCACTATCGCCCTCGGGCATGATCATCCTCATCCGATGAGTAGTCGATGGGGGTAGAATAGCCGATGGTGCGAATTTCGTCGAACGAAAAGCGGACGACTAAATCCCCTCCCGCTCCAGAAACGCCTCAACCCCGAGCCCCCTGAAAGCCGGCAGCGCGCGGCGCAGGCGCTCGTGGTCCCAGTCCCACCAGGAGAGCGCGAGGAGGCGCTCGGCGACGTCCTCGGGGAAGCGGCGGCGGATGGGGCGGGCGGGGTTTCCGACGACGATCGTGTAGGGCGCGACGTCCTTCGTCACGATGGCGCCCGCCCCCACCACCGCCCCGGTGCCGATCGTGCGCCCGGGCAGGATCACCGCCCCGTGGCCGATCCAGACGTCGTGGCCGATGGTCACGGGGAACGAACGCCGCCATTCGAAGAACGCCGCCTCGTCCTCCTCCAGATCGGGCCAGTAGGCGGAGGCGCGGTAGGTGAAGTGCGCCTGGCTCGCCCGTTCCATCGGATGGTTGCCGGGGTTGATGCGCACCATGCGGGCGATCGAGGTGAACTTGCCGATCGTCGTGTAGGCGACCTCGCCATCCTCGACGATGTAGGAGTAATCGTCGAGCACGCTCTCGGTCAGGCGCGTGCGCGCGCCCACCTCGGTATAGCGGCCGAGCCGCGTGTCGACGATGCGGGCGCCCTCGTGGACGAGGGGCGTTTCGGACAGGCGCTTCACGGGTCTCGGCTCCTCTGGCGGGCTCTCGGGGCGGGCTCGTAGCGCGACGACGGAAGCGGGCTCCCTAGCGCGCCCGTCCGACGGTCTCGTGACGGTGCCCGCGTCACGCGCTTCCGCGTCTCGCCGCTTGCCCTTCCGCGCGGGATTGGCGACAAACGCAGCCGTGACCGACGACCGCTACAATCCCTCCCGCCCCTTCCTCGCCGCCAGCGTCGCCGTCGTGCGCGACGGCCGCGTGCTCCTCGCCGCCCGGGGCAAGCCGCCCATGCGCGGGATCTTCACCCTCCCCGGCGGCCTCGTCGAGACCGGCGAGACCCTCGCCGAGGCGGCCCTGCGCGAGCTCGGCGAGGAAGTGGGCGTCACGGCCGAGATGATCGGCCCGATCCGCCCCGTCGAGATCATCGAGCGCGACGGGAGCGGACGCGTCACCGCGCATTTCGTCATCCAGGCCCACGCCGCGCGCTGGCGCGAGGGCGAGGGCGTCACGGGGCCGGAGGCGACCGCCATCCGCTGGGTCGACGGAGCCGAGGTCGAGAGCCTCCCCACGACGCCGGGCCTGCCCGCCATCGTGCGCACCGCCATCGCCATGGCGGAGGCCGCCCGATGAGCCGTGCCCGCGCGCGCGCCGGCGCGCTCCTCCTCGCCGCCGCGCTCGGCCTCGTCGCGCCCGCCCTGGCGCAGGACGCCCCTCCCCCCGTCGAGCCCACACCCGCACCCGCCTACGAGCCCGATCTCATGCGCTTGTCGGAGGTGATGGGCGCGCTCGCGTTCCTGCGCGATCTGTGCGGCGACGCCGACGCGCCCGAATGGCCGGCTCGCATGCAGCGCCTCATCGAGGCCGAAGGCGAGACCCGCGCCGAGCGCCTCGCCGGCGCGTACAATCGCGGCTACCGCGCCTTCGCGCTCACCTATCGCGTCTGCACCCCCGCCGCCGAGCGCGCCATCGCGGGCTACCTCGTCGAGGGCGAGCGGCTCTCGCGCTCCGTCGCGCGGCGGTTCGGCGGGTGACGCCTCAGCGCGTCTGGCAATCCGCGCAATAGAACGTCGAGCGTCCCGACTGCACGATGCGCGCGATCGTGCCCCCGCAGCCGGCGTTGCGGCAGGGCTCGCCCTCGCGGTCGTAGGCGCGAAAGCCGTGCTGGAAATAGCCGAGCGAGCCGTCCGCGTGCGCGAAGTCGCGAAGCGTCGAGCCGCCGGCCGCGACCGCCTCGTTCAGCACGGCGCGGATCTCCTCCGCCAGCCGATGCGCGCTCGGGCGTGGGCGCCCGGTCTTCGTCGCGATCGAGCCCGCCGGCGCCTCCGGATGCAGCCCGGCGCGGTGGAGCGCCTCGCAGACGTAGATGTTGCCCAAGCCCGCGATCAGCCGCTGGTCGAGGAGCGCGGCCTTGAGCGGGGCGATCTTGTGCACGAAGAGCCGCGCCAGCGTCTCGCCCGAGAGCGCGTTGCCGAGCGGCTCGATGCCGAGCGCGGCGAAGTGCTTGCACGAGGCGAGCTCGGCGGAGGCGACGAGGTCCATGTAGCCGAAGCGCCGCACGTCGTTGTAGGTGATGCGCGTGCCCGTATCGAGCTTGAACACGACGTGGTCGTGGATCGGCATCGTGCCCGGATCGTGGTGGAACTCGCCCGGCACGATCGTGCGCTCCGGCAGCGCCACGGTGAAGCGCCCCGTCATGCCCAGATGCATGATCAGGCTCTCGCCGGTCGAGAGGTCCGCGACGAGGTACTTCGCCCGCCGGGAGAGCGCCTCGACCCGCGCGCCCTCGAGCCGCGCCACGAAGCGCTCGGGGAACGGAAACCGCAGGTCCGGCCGGCGTTGCTCGACCGACGCGAAGCGCGCCCCCACGAGGGCGGGCTCGAGGCCACGGCGGACGGTCTCGACTTCGGGAAGCTCGGGCATTTCGTCGCTGATCTCGGGCGGATGGCGTTGCGCGGGGCGTGCGGGTGGGAAAAGCGGGCCGGCCGCCTAGATCAGATAGCCTCGGGCGGGCACTTTCGCTATGTCTCCCCGCGACGACGACGACGAGGGCCGGCAGGCGACCTTCGAGAACGGACGAGAAGCATGGCCGACGAGACCCAGGCGCGCACCGATCCCGGCACCACCCATTTCGGCTACGAGACCGTCGCGCTCGGCGAGAAGCAGGGGCGCGTCGACGAGGTGTTCCGCTCGGTCGCCTCCCGCTACGACCTGATGAACGACCTGATGTCGGTGGGCCTCCACCGCGCCTGGAAGGACGCCATGGTGTCCGCGCTGCGTCCGCCGCGCACGCGCCCCTACCGCCATCTCGACGTCGCCGGCGGCACGGGCGACATCGCCTTTCGCGTCCTCGACGAGGCCGGGCCGGCGGCGCACGTCACCGTGCTCGACATCAACCCGGACATGCTGGCGGTGGGCCGCGAGCGGGCAGGCGAGCGCTACGGCCCGCGCGCCGAGTTCGTCGAAGGCAACGCCGAGAGCCTGCCCTTCGAGGACAGGAGCTTCGACGGCTACACCATCGCCTTCGGCATCCGCAACGTGCCGCGCATCGAGGCCGCGCTCGCCGAGGCGCACCGGGTGCTCAAGACCGGCGGGCGCTTCCTGTGCCTCGAGTTCTCCATGCCCGACATGCCGGGCTTCGACCGGATCTACGACGCCTATTCCTTCAACGTCATCCCGCGCCTGGGCAAGGCGGTGACGGGGGACGCGGAGAGCTATCGCTACCTCGTCGAATCGATCCGCCGCTTCCCGACGCCGGGCGTCTTCGCCGACATGATCGAGGAGGCCGGCTTCCGGCGCGTCACGCACCGGGCCATGACGGGCGGCATCGTGCGCCTGCATTCGGGCTGGAAGATCTGATGGGCGTGCGTTCGTGATCGGAGCCGCCGTCCACATCGCGCGCATGGCGCGTGCCGGGTTCGTGCTCGCCCGCGAGGGCGCGCTCGCGCTCGTCGATCCCTCCGTCCTGCCGCCCCTGCCGCGGCTCGGTCTCAAGCTCGCCCGCCTCGTGGAGCGCCGCGACGCCGGCTCCTCCGAGAGCCGGCTCGCCGCGGCGCTGACGCGGCTCGGGCCCTCCTACGTGAAGTTCGGCCAGTTCCTGGCGACGCGCCCCGACATCGTCGGCTTCCAGGCCGCACGCGATCTCGAGAGCCTGCAGGACCGCCTGCCGCCCTTCCCCCGCGAGGAGGCGGTGCGCGTCGTCGAGGAGGCGCTGGGGCGTCCGATCGAGGCGATCTTCTCGCATTTCGGCGAGGCCGTCGCCGCCGCCTCCATCGCCCAGGTCCACCGCGCGGTGATGAAGACGCCGGAGGGCACCGAGCAGGTCGTCGCCGTGAAGGTGGCGCGCCCGGGCGTGCGCCAACGCTTCTCGCGCGACCTCCAGGACATGCGCTTCGCCGCGCGCGTCTTCGAGGGCTACGCGCCGGAGGCCCGGCGCCTGCGCACCGTCGAGGTAGTGGAGACGCTCGCGCGCTCCGTCATCATCGAGATGGACCTGCGCCTCGAGGCCGCCGCCCTCTCCGAGCTCGCCGAGAACACCAAGAACGACATTGAATTCCGCGTGCCCAAGCCCGAATGGGACCTCACCGACCGCGAGGTGCTCACGCTGGAATGGATCGACGGCATCAAGCTCAACAAGCTCGACGAGATCGACGCCGCCGGCCACGACCGCGTGGCTCTGGCGCGCATCGTCATCCAGAGCTTCCTGCGCCAGGCGATCCGCGACGGCTTCTTCCACGCCGACATGCACCCCGGCAACCTCTTCGTCGACGCGAGCGGACGGCTCGTCGCGGTGGACACCGGCATCATGGGCCGGCTCGGCCATCGCGAGCGGCGCTTCCTCGCCGAGATCCTGCTCGGCTTCATCCAGCGCGACTACGTCCGCGTGGCGGAGGTGCATTTCGAGGCGGGCTACGTGCCCCCACGCCATTCCGTGCTCGACTTCGCCCAGGCGATCCGCGCCATCGGCGAGCCGATCCACGACCGGCGCGCCGACGAGATCTCCATGGCGCG
Organism: Salinarimonas ramus; assembly: GCF_014645695.1. Taxonomy (GTDB): domain Bacteria; phylum Pseudomonadota; class Alphaproteobacteria; order Rhizobiales; family Beijerinckiaceae; genus Salinarimonas; species Salinarimonas ramus. The sequence continues at coordinate 246,904 of NZ_BMMF01000004.1, forward strand.
CGTGCTGGCGCTCCTCTTCGAGGTCACCGCCATCTTCGAGATGCAGACGCGCACCGAGCTCGTCATGCTCCAGAAGACCATGGTGGTGGTGGAGGGCGTCGCCCGTCGGCTCGACCCGCATCTCGACATGTGGACCATCGCGGAGCCCGTCGTGCGCGAATGGATCGAGCGCAATCTCGGCCCCATCGGCCGCATCGAGGACGTCGGCCGCGGCGCGCGCACGCTGTTCGGCGTGCTCCAGGACCTGCCCGACATCGCAGTCCGCGCCGAGCGGCTGCTGGTGCAGCTCGAGCAGGGGACCGAGCGCGGCATCGCGCTCGCGCCGTCCTCGATCGAGCGCGCCGGCGAGGCCGCGGCGGGCCGCGGGCGGGCCGTCGTGCTGGGCGTGTGGGTGATCGCGATCGCGCTGGTGCTGTCGTTGTTCTAGCATTGAAATCAGCATCATCTGATGCGATATTCCGTGCGTCATTGGAGGCCCCCATGCGCACGACGATTGCGCTCGACGACGACCTCGTCGCACGAGCGAAGTCCCTCACCGGCATCAAGGAACACCCCGCGTTGATGCGTGAGGCGCTGAAGGCGCTCGTCGCGCGTGAAAGCGCGCGCCGCTTGGCGCTGCTCGGTGGATCCGAACCCGACCTCGAAGCTCCGCCTCGCCGCCGTAGCGAACCGGAATGATCTGCGCAGACACCTCCGTCTGGGTGGATCATTTCCGGGCGGGGGACGAGCGGCTGATGGCGCTGCTGGCCGAAGAGCGCATCGGGATGCATCCCTTCGTGATCGCGGAGCTGATGCTGGGGAGCCTGCGCAACCGTCATGCAGTTCGCGAAATGCTGGAGGATTTGCCCGAGCTCATCGTCGCGGGCGACACGGAGATCATTCCGTTCATAGAACGATCGCGGCTTTTCGGGCGGGGGATCGGCTTCGTCGACGCACATCTGCTCGCCGGCGTCTGCCTCACGCCGGGAGCGAAGCTCTGGACGCGCGACAAGCGGCTGGCGCGCGCGGCGTCGGATCTGAACGTCGCCGCACCGTTCGACTGAGCGCGATCGTGGACGCCCCCACCACCATCGGCCTCGACCTCGGCACCTCCGCCCTCAAGGCCGTCCTCGTCGACGCCGACCAGCGCGTCCTCGCCACCGCCGAGGTCCCCCTCGGCACCCAGCGCCCGAAGCCGCTCTGGTCGGAGCAGCACCCGGACGCCTGGTGGGACGCCACCCTCGCCGCGCTGGCTACCCTCCGCGCCCAAGCGCCCGAGGCCTATGCCGCCACGCGGGCCATCGGCCTCTCGGGCCAGATGCACGGCGCCGTGCTCCTCGACGACGCGGACCGGCCGATCCGCCCGGCGATCCTGTGGAACGACGGCCGGGCGCACGAGGAAGCCGCGGCGCTCGCGCGAGAACACCCGCACCTCGCGGCGATCGTCGGCGTGAAGCCGATGCCCGGCCTCACCGCGCCGAAGCTCGCCTGGCTCGCGGCGCACGAGCCGGAGGCGTTCGCCCGCATCCGCACGCTCCTCCTGCCGAAGGACGTGATCCGCCTGCATCTCACGGGCGAGCACGCCACCGACATGTCGGACGCCGCCGGCACCTGGCTCCTCGACCAGGCGCGGCGCGACTGGTGCGACGCCGCGCTCGACGCGGTCGCCCTCGAGCGCACGCGCCTGCCGCGCCTCGTCGAGGGCACAAAAACCGCCGGAACGGTCCGCCCCGCGCTCGCGGCGGAGCTGGGGCTTCCCGAGGGGGTGATCGTCGCGGGCGGCGGGGGCGACGTCGCGGCGGGCGCGGTCGGCATCGGCGCCGTCGGCGAGGGGGACGCCTTCGTCTCGCTGGGCACCTCGGCGCAGATCTTCGTGGCGAGCGCCGCGTATCGCGCCGCGCCCGAGGCCCTCGTCCACGCCTTCTGCCATTGCGTGCCGCAGCGCTGGTTCGCCATGGCGGCGATGCTCAACGGCGCGAGCGTCATCGCCTGGGCGGCGCGGCTGCTGGGCCTCTCGGTCGCGGACGCGCTCGCGCTGGCCGAGCGCGAGACGACGGCGCCCGGCCGCGTGCTCTTCCTGCCCTACCTCGCCGGCGAGCGCACGCCCCACGACGACCCGTACGCGACGGGCGTCCTCGTCGGGCTCTCTCACGACACGAGCCCCGCCGACATCGTGCGCGCCGTCCTCGACGGTCTCGTGCTCTCGCTGGTGGACGGCCGCGACGCCCTCGCCTCCGCCGGCGTCTCGATCGAGACCGCCGGGCTGATCGGCGGCGGGGCGAGGAGCCCCTACCTCGCCAGCCTGCTCGCATCCGCGCTCGGCACGCCCCTCGTCCGCCATCGCGGCGCCGAGACCGGCCCAGCCTTCGGCGCCGCCCGCCTCGCCGCTTGCGCCGCGACCGGCGACCCGATCGCCGCGGTCGCGACACCGCCGCCGGTGCTCGACGTCACCCCGCCCGATCCTGCGCTGCGCGACGCCTACGCCGCGCAGCTGCCGCGCTGGCGGGCGCTCTATCGGGCGCTCCGTGAGGAGTTCCGGCGCTCGCACCTGTCTCGTCCCTCGGGCTCATGACCCGCGGCGGCTCGGACGTTCGGGCATTCCGCCGTCGGCGCCTTCGCGGGCCGATCCTGCCGCGCGTCCGTGCTGACGTGCGAACTGCATCGGCGGGATGCCCACGAACCGGGTGAACGCAACGCTGAAGGAGCTGGCGGATCCATAGCCGACGGTCTCCGCGACCGCCTTCACGCTACCCTCCCCGCGTCGCAGCATGTCCCTGGCGAGGGCCATCCTCCAGGACAGCAGGTATTCCATCGGCGGCAGCCCGACCTCCTTGTGGAACCTGTCGAAGAAGACCGAGCGCGAGAGGGATGCCTCTCGGGCCAATTGCGTCACCGTCCAGCGACGTCGCGGGTCCGCGTGAATGCAGCGGATCGCGCTCGCCAGCCGGGCGTCGGCCAGCCCGCGGAGCAATCCCGGATGAGCAGCGGTGCCCGAGGCCGCCCGCAGCGCCTCGATGAGCAGCACATCCAGCAGGCGCCCGAGAACCATCTCTCTCGCTGGTCGCTCGTCCTGCGCCTCGTTCCTGACGAGCTGAACCAAGGTCGCGATCCGCGCGAGCCCCCGGACATGGATGACGTCGGGGAGGAGGAGCGAAAGGAGAAGCCCGGCATCCGGCGAGCCGAAAGCCAGGCGGCCCGCCAGCATGCGCACGTTCGCCGGCCCTTCCGGATCGCCGTGCCTCACCTCGTCGTCGAGGGTCGTATGGACCGACTGCCCCTTGGGCGGGCCGCCGTCGAGGCTCGACATCGTGATGTGGCGAGCGGCCGGCACGAGCACGAAATCGTTCTGCTCGAGCAAGAGCCGCGACCGCCCATCGGCGGACAGGAGCACGGCTCCCTCCATGATCGCGCAGAACAGAGGATCCGCGGCCACCGAGACGTCGATGCGCCACGACGCGGCGCCGCTCGCCTGCTTCGAGAACGGCAGGCTCGGTTGAAGCAGCGCCACGACGTCGGCGAACGGATCGATCATTTCAGGACGCTCGCGAAAGCCAACTGGACGGCTGATGATAGGCAGTCTGCCGAGCAACGTCCACATGTCTCCCGCCACAGGCACCAAAGGAGACAGCATGAACACCGTCCTCATCACCGGCTGCTCGTCGGGCTTCGGGCTCGATATCGCCAAGCACTTTCTCGATCGGGACTGGAACGTCGTCGCGACCATGCGCACGCCCGACGCGAGCGTCCTCCCCTCCTCGGAGAACCTGCGCATCCTCCCCCTCGACGTCCGCAGCGACGAGAGCGTCCATCGGGCGGTCGAGGCGGCAGGTTCGATCGATGTCCTCGTCAACAATGCCGGCATCGGCTGGCTCAATGCCCTAGAAGGCACGCCGATGAGCATCGCCCGCGACATCTTCGAGACGAACACGATCGGGACGATGCGCACCATGCAGGCGGTCCTGCCGCAGTTTCGCGAGCGTCGCTCGGGCACGATCGTCAACGTGACGTCGACCGTCACGGTGAAACCGCTTCCGCTTCTGTCGGTCTACACGGCGAGCAAGGCTGCGGTGAATGCCTTTACCGAATCCGTCGCGCTCGAGCTCGAGCCCTTCGGCATCGCGGTCCGCATCGTGCTGCCGGGCCTCGCGCCCGAGACGAGCTTCGGCAAGACCGCGTTCGGTCGCATCCAGGGCGTGGGCGGGTTTCCGGCGGCCTATGCGGACTACACCGCCGCGGTCGTCGCGAACGTCCAGCAGCCCAGTGGCCCCGTCACCCGTTCGACGGACGTCGCCGAGGCTGTTTGGCGCGCCGCCACGGACCCGAACTGCCCCATGAGGCTCCCCGCAGGTGCCGACGCCGTGGCGGCGTTGGACCGGGAAGCCTGACGAGGTTCTCGACAGGCAGCGGCAGTACCGGCCTTCCGACCCGCCAAGGGTCGGAAGGCCCCCTCTTCGAGCGTGGTGACGACGCGCGGACGCGCCAGGACCGTCTCCTGGCAGGCTCCTCGTGGAGCGGCATCTCCGCCCCCGCCGGTTCGAGCGGCGGGCTGCCGGTTCGGCCGATCGCGGTGCTCCGGCTCGGTCGATCGGACATCGTCGTCATCCACCGACCCTCGCCCGCATCAGCGTGTTCTGATCGATGAGGTAGCGCTCCGACAGCGCGAGCCCGGCGGCGCCGAGCGCCCGCGCCACGGGGCCGACGGCGCCCGCCCGCAGCGCCGGCATGACGATTCCAGTGGCCGGCAGGCGCGCCATCTCGCGCGCGGTCGCGTCGATGAGCCGGTCTCGCACGGCGGCCGGGAAGATACCGTCGACCACCGCGGTCTCGATCTCGACCAGCGCCGCGGCGGAGACGATCGCCATCGCGAGACCCGCTCCCGCCTGCTCGATCCAGGCCGTGAGATGCGGCTCGAAGGCGCTCCAGTCCCCCTGCGCGCGCCAGATCCCGGACGTGTCGATGCCCACGCGCTCGAGCTTCCGCTCGAGGTGGAGCAGGGAGGCCTCGTCGAGCAGCTGGCGGGGGCGCCCGTCCGGCCCGCGCAGCGGCAGGGAGCCGATGGCGGCGGCATTACCGTTCCGCCCGACGAAGAGCCCGTCGTTGAGCGCCAGCCCGCCGCCGACGAACGTCCCCACGAAGATCGTCAGCGCGTCCCCCACGCGCTCGCGCCCGCCGAACAGGATCTCCGCGGCGCAGGCGGCATTGGCGTCGTTGTGCAGCCCGACGGGCCGCGCGAGGCGCTCCGCCAGATGCCCGCGCACGTCGGCCTCGCGCCAATCGTCCATGGCGCCGGGCGGCGCGCCGACGATGTCGCTCCAGCTCCAGATCTCGAAGGGCGTGGCGATCCCCGCCCCCGCGAGGCGCTGCGCCCCCACACCAAGGCCGGCGACGAGGTCGTCCACCGTCCGGTCGATGAAGCCGAGAACCGCGGCGAGCTGCGGATAGGGATAGGCGATCGCGTGCTGAGCCCGCACGCGGCCGAGGAAATCGACCAGCACGACGTCCGTGGACCGCCGCCCGATCTTCACCCCGATCGCGTAGGCGCCGTCGGGATCGAGCGACATCGGCACGGAGGGCTGGCCCACGCGTCCCCGCTGGGGCGTTCCGCGCCGCACCAGCCCGTCCGCCTCGAGATGCCTCACGATCACGGATGCAGCCTGCGCCGACAACCCCGTCAGCCGCGCGATTTCGGTCTTCGTCAAGGGCGCGCCGCGCCACAGGAGCGAGAGCACGAGCCGCTCGTTGTAGGCGCGCACGCCCGTCTGGTTCGAGCCCCGGTGCAGCACCGCGGCGGCCTCTCTCGTGGTCTCGGCCCGCATGGTCGCCAACGCCCCCTCGCTCCAGGATGCGTCGGGGCGCCGCAGGGGTCAATTGATAATTCACAGTGATTTAATTATTGACACGCGATCGCGGCGGGTGTGCACTCCCCTCACGGCCGCATCGAACGGCCGATCGAGAACACACGGGAGGAACGACGATGCGCAATACGATCGCGCTCGCGCTGGCGAGCGTCGCCGGCGCGGCTCTGACGACGGCTCTCATCGCCACGCCCGCGGCGGCGCAGGAGACCACGGCCTGCCTCATCACCAAGACCGACGCCAACCCCTTCTTCGTCAAGATGCGCGAGGGCGCGGAGGCCGCGGCCGCCGAGCACGGCATCGAGCTCCAATCCTATGCCGGGCGCATCGACGGCGACGTCGACAGCCAGATCCAGGCGATCGAGAGCTGCATCGCGGCCGGCGCCGCCGGCATCCTGATCACGCCGTCGGATTCCGCCGGCCTCGTCCCCCTCGTCCAGCAGGCCCGCGACCAGGGCATCCTCGTCATCGCGCTCGACACCCCCTTCGAGCCGGCGGACGCGGCGGACGCCACCTTCGCCACCGACAACCGCCTCGCGGGCGAGCTCATCGGCCGCTGGGCGGCGGCGCAGCTCGGCGACGCGGCGGCGGACGCGAAGATCGTCTCGCTCGACCTCAACGCCATGGTCCCCACCGTCGATTACCTGCGCAACCAGGGCTTCCTCGCCGGCTTCGGCATCGACGTGAAGGACCCCGACGTCATCGGCGACGAGGACGACCCGCGCTACGTCGGCCGCGACGTGACGAACGGCAACGAGGAAGGCGGGCGCACCGCCATGGAGAGCCTGCTCCAGGCCCATCCCGACCTCAACGTCGTCTACACGATCAACGAGCCGGCGGCGGCGGGCGCCTACGAGGCGCTGCGTGCGGTCGGCCGCGAGGGCGACGTGATGATCGTCTCGGTCGACGGCGGCTGCCCGGGCGTGCGCAACGTCGAGGAGGGCGTCATCGGCGCCACCTCCATGCAGTTCCCGCTGCTGATGGCCTCCCTCGGCATCGACGCCATCGCGCAATACGCCGCCGACGGCACCCTGCCCGAGCCCTCGCCCGGCCTCGACTTCTTCAACACCGGCGTCGAGCTCGTCACCGACGAGCCGGTGGACGGCCTGGAGTCGATGTCCGCCGCCGAGGGCCTCGAGCGCTGCTGGGGCTGAGGCGCGGACCACCGCGCCGGCACCGCCCCACGGGGCGGTGCCGCTCCTGCCGTCTCGACGTCGCGTGACGAGGACCCGCATGCATCCCCCCGACACCACGGCCGAGAGCCACGCCTCGTTCGAGCAGCGGCGCACCGCGCTCGGTCGCGTGCAGGCCTTCTTGCACGCCTACCCCACCATGGTGCCCGTCGTGGTGCTCGGCCTCTCCCTCGTCGCCTTCGGGCTGATCGCCGGGGAGCGGTTCTTCTCGCCCTTCAACCTGTCGCTGATCATGCAGCAGGTTACGGTGATCGGCATCCTCGCGGCGGCGCAGAGCCTCGTCATCCTCACGGCCGGCATCGATCTCTCGGTGGCGGCGATCATGGTGCTCACCACGGTGGCCATGGGCCAGCTCGCCGTGGAGCTCGGCCTGCCGGCGGGCATCGCAATACCGCTCGGCATGGCTGTCGGCATCGCCTGCGGCACGCTGAACGGCCTCCTGGTGACGCGCCTCAAGCTCCCGCCCTTCATCGTGACGCTCGGCACGTGGAACGTGTTCTTCGCCCTCAACCTCTGGATCTCGGGCGCGCAGTCCATCCGCTCGCAGGCGATCGACGCGCAAGCGCCCATGCTCAAGGTCTTCGGGCAGAGCTTCGGGCTCTTCGGCACGCAATTCACCTTCGGCTCGATCCTGCTCCTCGCGATCTTCGGCGCGCTCTGGTATCTCCTCAACCGCACCGCCTGGGGCCGGCACGTCTATGCGGTCGGCGACGACAAGGACGCCGCCGAGCTCGCCGGCATCCGCACCGACCGCGTGCTGATCTCGGTCTATGCGCTGGCCGGCCTCGTCTGCGCCGTCGGCGCCTGGGCCGCCATCGGACGGCTCGGCTCGATCTCGCCGCAGAGCTTCTACGAGGGCAACCTGCAGAGCATCACCGCCGTGGTGATCGGCGGCATCAGCCTGTTCGGCGGGCGCGGGTCGATCATGGGCGCGCTGATCGGCGCGCTCATCGTCGGCGTCTTCCAGTCGGGCTTGCGCTTGGCCGGCGTCGACGTGCTCTGGCAGGTCTTCGCCATCGGCTGGCTGATCATCGTGGCGGTGGCGATCGACCAATGGATCCGGAAGGTGGCGTCATGAGCGAGCCCGTCCTTCTCGCCCGCAAGCTGACGAAGCGCTACGGCCGCGTGGTCGCCCTCGACGGCGCCGATTTCGACCTCTACCCGGGCGAGATCCTCGCCGTCATCGGCGACAACGGCGCCGGCAAGTCGACGCTGATCAAGGCCCTCTCCGGTGCCGTGCAGCCCGACGCGGGCGAGATGCGGCTGATGGGCGAGCCCATGCTCTTCCGATCGCCCATGGAGGCGCGAGCTGCCGGCATCGAGACCGTCTACCAGACGCTCGCCCTCTCGCCGGCTCTGTCCATCGCCGACAACATGTTCCTCGGCCGCGAGATCAAGAAGAGCGGCCCGCTCGGGCGCTTCCTCGGCGCGCTCGACCGCGGCGCCATGCGCCGGATCGCCCGCCAGAAGCTCTCCGAGCTCGGCCTCATGACCATCCAGGACATCGATCAGGCGGTGGAGACCCTGTCGGGCGGCCAGCGCCAGGGCGTGGCGGTGGCCCGCGCCGCCGCCTTCGGCTCGAAGGTGGTCATCATGGACGAGCCGACGGCGGCGCTCGGCGTGAAGGAGAGCCGGCGCGTGCTCGACCTCATCCTGGAGGTGCGCGCCCGCGGCCTGCCCATCGTGCTGATCTCGCACAACATGCCCCACGTCTTCGAGATCGCCGACCGCATCCACGTCCACCGCCTGGGCCGGCGCCTATGCGTCGTGCGCCCCGGCGACGTCTCGATGTCCGACGCCGTCGCCTTCATGACCGGTGCCAAGGAGCCGCCGGAGGCACTCGCCGCGTGACGCGGGAGGACCCCACTCTCCTTCCCTGTAAGGGAAGGTGGCGCGCCGCAAAGCGGCGTGACGGATGGGGCGTGGCGCGAAGCGACGCGTTCCGCGAAGCGGAAGCCTCGGTGTCCAGCGACGCACGTCCGTTTCGGCTGTGCCGAACGCGCGTCCCGCGCGCCCCATCCGTCTCGGCTTCGCCGAGCCACCTTCCCCTACAGTGAAGGAAAGGGCGTGCTTTCCTACATGCCGAGCACCGCCTCCACCCATCGCGGCACCGTCTCGCTCGCCCGTCCGTAATCCGTCTCGTCGAACAGATACGCGTTGTCGGAGGGATCGAGGTTGATCTCGCGCGTGGCGATCCCCGCCTGCCGCGCGGCGCCGACGAGCCCCGCCGCCGGGTAGACCGCGCCCGAGGTGCCGATGGCCACGAAAAGGTCCGCCGCCATCAGCCGCTCCTCGATCGCGTCGAGGTGGAAGGGGATCTCGCCGAACCAGACGACGTGCGGACGCAGCGTCCCCTCGCGACCGCAGGCCGAGCAGCGCGATCCTCCCGCGAGATCGCAGCGCACCTCCGCAACCGCCTCGCAGGCGGTGCAGCGCGCCTTGAGGAGCTCGCCGTGCATGTGCAGCACCTCGCGATGGCCGGCGCGCTCGTGCAGGTCGTCGATGTTCTGCGTGACGAGGGTGAGCCGCCCGCCCCGCTCGGCGAGCCCCGCCTCGAGCCGCGCCAGCGCGCGATGCGCCGCGTTCGGCTCGGCCGCCAGCAGGTTCTCCCGACGCGCGTCGTAGAAGGCCTGCACGGTCTGCGGATCGCGCGCGAAGGCTTGCGGGGTCGCGAGCTTCATGGGATCGAACTTCGCCCAGATCCCGCCCACGTCCCGGAACGTGCCGAGCCCGCTCTCCGCGGAGATCCCGGCGCCGGTGAGGACGAGAATGTTCATCGCAAGATCCGCCATGGCGCGAGCCTAGCGCATGCGACACCGACCGCGAAAGCAGGAGCGCCTCCCTCTCCTTCCCTGTAGGGGAAGGTGGCTCGGCGCAGCCGAGACGGATGGGGCGCGCGACGCGCGTGTTCGGCAAAGCCGAAACGAGGCGAAACCAGATCAGGCGACACACCCCACCGCTGGCCGCCTGCGGCGGCATTCCCCTTCCCTACAGGGAGGGAGGAAGGTCGCGCCTTCAGAGCAGCCCCAGCTCCGCCAGCTCCCGCCTCAAGCCCTCGGGCATCTCCGCGAGCCCCGCGGCCGCTTCGCCCGAGAGGTCGGCCGGCGCGTCCTTCTCCTCGAGGTAACGCCAGCCCTGAAACGGGCGGCACGGTCGCGGCTGGACCGGCACCACCACGGGTTCGAGCACGAGGTGGCAGCGCCCGATCCCGGCCTCGTCGGTGAAGGGGCGGATCTCGAGGAGCCGCTGGCGCGCGCAGAGCTGGCCCTTGATCACCCAGTAGAGCGAGCCGCGCCCGGCGATTTCGTCCATGCGCTTGGGCACCATGCGCGTCGTGTGCCGCTGCTCGTAGGCGCGCCCGGCGCGCTTCGCCCAGATCCGGTTCTCCTCGATCCAGCCTTCGAGATCCGCGATCGACTCGGCGCCGACGCAGAGCTTGAGCAGGTGGAGGGGAGCGCGTGCATGCATGGGAGGGATGTAGCGCGTGACGCGCGGGCGGTCGAGGCACGCGCGGGGGATGTCCACGGCGATATCGCCGCGGCGGCAGGCGCCCCGCCTTCGTTGACACCCGCGCCGTCCTCGTCTATGCCGCACCCCGAAGCGCGGGTCTCGCCACGAGGCCCGCGTTCTCGTTCACGCACCCGTGGATCCGGCCGGCAGGTCGGGCCTGTCGTCCCGATCGGTTCGCCGCGCACGCGGCTCGCCGCGAGGGAAGAGGAGGGCGCGTTCCTCGCAAGACCAGACAACGCAAAGAGGAACCGCGATGTCGAAGCGCATTGAGGCGAAGTACAAGATCGACCGCCGCCTCGGTCAGAACATCTGGGGCCGTCCCAAGAGCCCCGTCAATCGTCGCGAGTACGGCCCCGGCCAGCACGGACAGCGCCGCAAGGGCAAGATGTCCGACTTCGGCACGCAGCTGCGCGCCAAGCAGAAGCTCAAGGGCTACTACGCGAACATCACCGAGAAGCAGTTCCGCCGCTACTACGCCGAGGCGATCCGCCAGAAGGGCGATTCCGGCGAAAACCTGGTCGGCCTGCTCGAGCGCCGTCTCGACGCGGTGATCTACCGCGCGAAGTTCGTGGCGACCCCGTTCGCCGCCCGCCAGTTCGTCAACCACGGCCACATCCGCGTCAACGGTCGCCGGGTGAACATCCCGAGCTACCTCGTGAAGCCGGGTGACGTCATCGAGGTGAAGCAGGCCTCCAAGCAGCTCGTCGTGGTCCTCGAGGCCTCGCAGCTCGCCGAGCGCGACGTGCCGGACTACATCGACGTCGACCATTCCAAGATGGTCGCCACCTACGGTCGGATCCCGACCCTCTCCGAGGTGCCGTATCCGGTGCAGATGGAGCCGAACCTCGTCATCGAGTTCTACTCGCGCTGATCGCCCACGGGCGTCGCGCCGAGAGCCGAGAACGACGAAGCCGCCCGGGAGACCGGGCGGCTTCTTTCGTTTCACGAGCCGTGCGCGGCAGGGGCGCTCAGTGCCAGCCGCGGCCCCCGCCGTGCATGCCGTGATGCATGCCCCCGTACATGCCCCCGTGCATCCCGTGCTCCATGCCGGCGCGGCGCGGACGCATGTCGAAGCCGCCGAGCTCGCGCACCAGCACCGGCAGGAGCTCCTGCTGCTGCGCGTCGAGGCTGTCCCAGAAGGGCCGCATGGCCTGCGCCAGCCCGCCGATCTCCTCGGCCCGGGCGCTGGCGCCGGCGGCGCGGCGCTCGAGGCGCTCCATGAAGTCGCCGCGCGCGCCTTCACGCATCGCGCCGCGCATCTCCTCATCGCTCATCATCGGCCCGAAGCCGGGCGCGCCCGGGCGACCCTCGCCGCGGCGCATGGCGTCGCGCCGCTCGGCCATGGCCTCCCAGCGCTCCCGGCGCTCCTCGCGCATCGCCTCGCGACGGCCCTCGCGTGCCTGCGCCGCCGCGCGCCAGGCCTGCGCCACCGGCTCGAACAGGGCCGCCTGCTCGTCGGTGAGGTCGAGCCCGACGCGGATGCCGGCGAGGCGCGCGTCGAGGATCGCGCCGCGGTCGACGCCCCGCGCCTCACCCCGCATCTCGTCAGCGCGCATCATCTCGTGCCCGCCCATCATGCCTCGACCCATCGTACCTTGGCCCATCATCCCCTGCCCCATCATGCCCGGCCCGCTCCCGGGACCCGGCTGCTGGGCGAGCGCCGGCGCTCCGGCGAGGGCGGCGACGGTCGCCAGGGCGAGGAAGGTGGCGCGGCGTGACTGTGTCATGGCTGTCCTCGTTCGTTACGGGGCGCGCTGCGATGCGCGCGCTTCGAGACGCAATGTCGCAGGCCCCGGCTCCGCACGAGGTGGCCGGAACATGACGATTTGGTCATGAACGCACGAGACGAGGTCGGGTGCCGTCTCAGCCCACGGGCTTCTGCCAATCCCCGGAGGGCGGCTGCGCCGGCTTCGCCGCGGCGCCGCTCTCGCCACCGCCGACCTTCGACATGAACCCGCGCAGGAGATCGATGGGCACGGGAAAGACGATCGTCGAGTTCTTGTCGCCGGCGATGTCGTAGAGGCTCGACAGGTAGCGCAGCTGCATCGCCTCGGGGGTCTGCGCCAGGATGCCGGCCGCTTCCGAGAGTTTCTGGGAGGCCTGCATCTCGCCCTCCGCGTCGATGATCCGGGCGCGCCGGTTGCGCTCGGCCTCGGCCTGGCGGGCGATGGCGCGCACCATGCTCTCGTCGATGTCGACGTGCTTGATCTCGACGTTGGCGACCTTGATGCCCCAGGCGTCGGTCTGGCTGTCGAGGATCTCCTGGATGTCCGAATTGAGCTTGTCGCGCTCCGACAGCATCTCGTCGAGGTCGTGCTTGCCGAGCACCGAGCGCAGCGTCGTCTGGGCGAGCTGGCTCGTGGCCATCATGTAGTCCTCCACCTGGATGATGGAGCGATCGGCGTCGACGACGCGGAAATAGATCACCGCGTTGACCTTCACCGAGACGTTGTCCTTCGAGATCACGTCCTGGGAGGGCACGTCCATGGTGATGGTGCGCATGTCCACCTTCACCGCCTGCTGCAGGAAGGGGATGACGAAGATGATGCCCGGCCCCTTCACGCCCGTGTAGCGGCCCAGCGTGAAGACGACGGCGCGCTCGTATTCCCGCATGATGCGGATCGCGCTCGCGACGATGCCCAGCACGACGAGGGCGATGACGAGATAGGCGACGAGGTCGAGACCGAGCATCCGGTGCTCCTCAGGGTTCGGGGCGGGTGGTTGCGGAGCGCGGCGCGCCCGCTGCCGCGTCGGTGCGGAACGGCGTTCGGGACACGGTGAGGGTGAGCCCGTCGCGCGCGTGGACGTGGACGCGCTCGCCCGTCGCCATCGGCTCGTCGGCGCGGGCGCGCCAGCGCTCGCCGTGGATCTCGACCTCGCCGGCGAAGCCCTCCCAGTGGATCACCCGCGCGACCTCCGAGACGAGCGCCTCGTCGCCGCTCGCGGGGCGCCGGCGCAGGGCGCGCACCGCGGCGGCGAGGACGAGGGTCAGGAGCAGGGTGGTCGCCGCCGTGGCGGTGAGCGCGACCGCGGGCGAGAGCGTGAAGCCCGGCGCGTCGGTATCGAACAGGATGAAGGAGCCGAAGGCGAAGGCCGCCGCGCCCCCGATGCCGAGCGCCCCGAAGGAGGGCACGAACACCTCCGCCACCATCAAGGCGAGGCCGAGAGCCAGCAGCAGCACCCCCGTCACGTCGATCGGCAGGAAGTTGAGCGCGAACAGGCCCAGCAGCAGCGAGATCGCGCCGACCACGCCCGAGAAGATCATGCCCGGGTTCGCGAACTCGAAGACGATGCCGTAGACGCCGATGAGCAGCAGGATGTAGGCGATGTTGGGGTTCGTCAGCAGCGTCAGCGCCTCGACGAGGAAGCCGGCCTCGTGCTCCACGATGGCCGCCCCGTCGGTGTCGAGCCGCACGTCCGTCTCGCCCAGGCGCACCACGTATCCCGCCGCCTCGCGCACGACGTCGCTCGTGTCCGCGGCGAGGATTTCGACGATGCCGTCCTGCACCGCGTCCGCGGCGGTCGCGGTGGCGGCCTCGCGCACCGCGCGTTCGGCGAAGCCGACGTCGCGCCCGCGCAGCTCGGCCAGCGAGCGTATCCAGGCGACGGCGTCGTTCACGGCCTTGGCGCGCAGGTCGTCGCCGATGTCGCCGCCCATGCCCACCGGCGTCGCGGCGCCGAGCGTTGTGCTCGGCGCCATGGCGGCGAGATGGCTCGCATAGAGGATGTAGGTGCCCGCCGAGGCCGCCCGCGCGCCGGCGGGGGCGACGTGCGTCACCACCGGCACGGGCGACGCGAGGATCGCTGCGACGATGTCGCGGGTCGCGTCCAGGAGCCCGCCTGGGGTGTCGATGCGCAGGAGCAGCATGCCGCCCTCGGCGTCGCGCGCCTCGGCGAGCGCGTTCTCGGCGAGGAGCGTCGTCGCGGGGCCGATGGGGCCGTCGATCTCGGCGACGATCACGGTCTCGACCGGGTAGGCGGACGGCCCGTCCGGCGCCGCCCGAATCTGCGCGCGCGTCCCGCCGCTCTCGCCGAGCGCGCCCGCGAGGAGCAGCACGAGGCCGGCGAGGAGGCAGGTGAGCGCGCGCAGGCCCTTCATCGGCGCGCCTCCGCACCTTGCGTGTCGACCTTGGCGGGCCCGACCTGGTCGGCGACGACCGCCCCGCGGGCGCCCAGCGGCGATTCGGGTCGGCGGGTGGTGTCTCGTGCGGTCTGATGCTCCATCTCGGCGTCCAGCTCCGCCCCGACGAGCAGGATGACCGTGGAGATCCAGGCCCACATCATCACCGCCGCGATCGTGCCCAGCGACCCGTAGGTCGCGGAGAAGTCGGTCAGGTTCGAAACATAGTACGAAAATCCTGCCGAACCGATAAGCCAGACCGCGGACGCCGTGAGCGAGCCCGGCGTGATCCAGGCCCAGCGCGCGGGCACGCGGCTCGGTCCGTAGCGGTAGAGCGCGGCGATGCCGATGTTCGCGACCACGAACAGGACCAGCGTCGGGAACACGGCTATCAGGAGCCGCCCGATCCCGCCGAGCGGAAGAGCCGCGAGCACCACCGGCACGCCGACGACGACGTTCACGAGGATCATCGTGAAGACGAGCGTGGCGAGCGTGAACAGGAACGAGCGCCCGTAGAGCGAGACGAGCGAGCGCTTCTCCTGCTCGCCGTAGATGACGTTGAGCGCGTCGAAGAGCGCGAGCACCGCGCCGTTGATGATCCACAGGGCCACCGCCAGCGTGATGGCGAGGGTGAAGCTCAAGGTCCCGGTCTGCGCGGAGATGAGCCTATCGAGCTCGCTCGCGAGGAGCTCGAGCAGGCCCGTCGGCAGGAAGCCCTCGAGATCGTCGAGCTGCTGCGAGAGCACCTGCGGGTCCGCCACGAGCCCGAAGAGCGCGACCAGGGCGGCGAGCGAGGGCACGATGGCGAAGACGAGGAAGAAGGCGGCGCCCGCCGCGTTGGGCGCGATGCGGTCGCGCGTGTAGCCCTCGATCACGCGCCAGAAGACGTCTCTCAGCCCGCGCCGGGGGATCGCCCACGGGCTCGTCGCGTCGCGGCCGCGCCCGTCCTCGCGGGCACGCGCCTGCGAGATCGTCAGCGGCTCGCGCCCGCGGCCCGCTGGCCGCCTGTGGCGGCGCGGCGGCGGCGGATCGTCGACGTGGCTGCGATCGGCACCGCTCTGGCTTCGGTCGTCGTCTCCTTCGCGCACGAGGTCGCTCCGTCTTCGTTGCACCGGATCGGGCCTGCAGCCTTCCGCGAGGCGCGGCCGTGTGCGGACCTTGTGCGAACGCGCCCGCGATGGAAACCGTTCGTCGCGCGTGACGAAGCGTCGCCATTGCCGACTCGAGCCCGCGGAACCCTGTCGTCTCTCGCGCGGTTGAGTGGCCACACAGACAGGAGGGCGAATTCATGACCGTCAGCGCTCAGAATGGCGACGACCGCGCCCGCGCCGATTGGGACGATCTCAAGCGCGAGGCCTCGGATGCCGCGCGCGACACGGCCGAGGAAGCCCGCGATGCGGGCTACGCCTTCGTCCATGGCGCGCGCGATCGTGCGGCCGACTACCTCGAGCGGCGCAAGGAGAGCGCCGTCCAATCCATCGACGACGTCGCGCATTCCCTGCGCGAGAGCTCGGAGAACTTCGACGACCGGCCGAACCTGCGCCTCTTCGTGGACAGTGCGGCGGACGGGCTCGAGAACCTCGCCGAGGAGATCCGCGACCGCAGCTTCATCGAGGTCTATGCCGACGTGGAGCAGTTCGCGCGTCGCCGTCCCGCGGTGTTCGCCGCGGCGGCGGGCGTGGCGGGCTTCATGCTCGCGCGCTTCCTCAAGAGCTCGGCCGAGGAGGTCGAGGCGCGCGCCGTCTACGGCGACGAGATGCGCGCGCGTCGCAGCGCGCGCCGCTACGGCGGCGGCGACTACGCGCCCGGCGCCGACGCGGCCGGCTTGAGGCCCACCGGCGGCCATGCCGCGGAGCGCACGCCGCCCGGCGAGACCCGTACGGGTCCCACCGGAACGGAGTCCGGGCGGAGCAACTCGTCGGCGACGTCGAGCTCGCATGCGGGTAGCGACGTGTCGGGCACCCGCACGCCCGATCGTGCGGGCTCGCAGCCCGGCACGGCCAACGCCGCCTCGGCGCAGGCCGCCGCCAACGCGGCCGCGCGTCCGCGCGGCGAGAGCTGAGGAGGCGCGCCATGGACCATCGTGATCCCGCCGTCGATGCCGACCTCGCGCGCCGCAACGCGCGCGAGGGCGCATCGATCCAGAGCCTCGTCGCCGAGGCTCTGCGCGAGGCCACCGACCTCGCCCGCAAGGAGGTGGCGCTCTTCCGGGCCGAGATGAGCCACAACGTCAAGCTGCTCGTCGCCGGCATCGTGGCGCTGCTGGCCTCCAGCGTGTTCGCCATCGCGACGCTGGTGCTGCTCACCGACGCCTTCGTCGACTGGCTCGCCGTCGTCGTCGAGTCGCAAGCCCTGGCCTCGCTCATCGTCGCGGGCGTGATGCTCGTGATCACCATCGCGCTCGTGATGTACGGCCGTTCGAAGCTGTCCTCCGCGACGCTCGAGCCCACGCACACGATCCGCTCGGTGGAGCGCGACGGCGACGTGCTCTCGCACCGCCGGCACTGACCGGAAGGGAGACGAGATGACCAAGATGAACGATCTCGAGCGCGACATCGAGGAGAGCCGCGCTCGTCTCGATCGCACGATCGACAAGCTCCAGGACCGCATGAACGCGTCCGGCGTGGCCGACGACGTGCTGGGGACCGCGCGCCGCTACGGCTACGGCTCCCAGCTCGACCAGGCGGCGGCGGCGATCCGCAACAACCCGATCCCGGTCCTGCTGGTCGCGGCCGGCATCGGCTGGCTGGCGCTGTCGATGACCGACGGTTCCAAGCGCCGCAAGGCGCGCGAGGAGCTGCGCCGAAAGGGGCTGATGGATCGGCCGCCCCGCCGCCACGTCGCGGGCGACCCGACGATCCGCGACACGGACGTCGATCCGCTCTCGCGCGGCCGCACGGTCCCGCCCGACATGGTCCGCACCGAAGGCGCGGCGCCCATCGGCGCGCCCCCGGTCGACCCGATCACGCCCGCGCGTCCCACGCCCTACGAACCGGTGACGGGGACGACGTCGGGAGTGCGCCGCTGAGCGCACGACGCGAACCATTCCGGTCCGCGAACCATTCACGTCGAGGAGAAATCCTCGCGAAAGGAGGCAATCCATGGCCGAGATCAAGAAGGACGAGAAGCCGATCGGCGCTATCGGCGAGACCCGCACGGATCGCCCGGCCCAGCCGGCGACCGCCGCGAGCCCCGTCTCGCCCGTCGCTCCCGGCACGACGCCGGGCATGAGCCCGACGCCGATGCCGGCGACGCCCGGCGCCGCCGCGACCCCGCCCTACACGCCGAGCCCGGCTCCCGCCGCCGGCACCTACGCGCCGCGCCCCACCTACGCGACGCCGCCGGCGGGCGGGCACACGCAGGGCTCGTCGCATTCGACCGACAGCGTGCGTGACCGCGCCAGCCGCGCCTACGAGGAGACGCGTCACCGCGCCTCGGAGGCCGGCGAGCACGGCCGCGAACGCATGGACGAGGCGCGCGCCCGCGGCGAGGGCTATTACGAGGAGGCTCGACGCCGCGGCGGCGAGTACTACGACGAGGCCCGTCGTCGCGGCGAGGGCTACTACGAGCAGGCCCGCCATTACGGCGAGGAATATTACGACAGCGCCGTGGAGTACGGCCGCGAGGCGTACGAGGCAGGCCGCGGGGTGATCCGCGAGAACCCGCTCCTCGTCGGCGTTCTCGGCCTCGCCGCCGGTCTCGCGCTGGGCGCGCTGCTCCCGCGCACGCGTCAGGAGGACCGCTATTACGGCCCCTACGCGGACGACCTGCGTCATCGCGGCTACGACTACGCCCGCGACGCGCAGGAGCGCGGCATGGACTATGCCCGCGACGCGATCCATCGCGGTCGGGACGCGGCGCACCACGCCTTCGCCGACGAGGGCGGCCATCCGGTCCACGAGGACGAGTGGCGCCGCGAGCGCAGCTCGGAAGACGAGGCGGTCCGCCGCACCGGCCCCGGCGGCTATTCCAGCCGCCACTGAGCGGTGACCATGTCGGTGACAGGAGAGGCGGGGCGTCCATCGGGCGCCCCGCTTTTCTTTTCGCCGCGTCGCCTCAGCCCTCGCCGATGACGCTGACGTGGGCGGCGACGACCTTCCAGCCGTCGCGCGTGCGCATCCAGGTCTGCATCTGCCGCCCCACCTTGCCCGGAGCGCTCTCACGGTGGAACAGCGTCGCGGCGACCGCCATGTCCCGGCCGTAGGTCGTGATCTGCGTGCGGGAGAGCGTGCGTGCGAGCCCCGCCGCCGGCCGTGCGAGGCGGAAGGCGCGGATCTCCTCGATGCCGTAGAGGTTCTCGCCCCCGCCGTAGCGGATCGTGCGCGGGTCGGCGAGGAAGAGCGCGTCGAGCGTCTCGACGTCGTTCGTCACGAGCGCCTCCTCGTAGGCCGCGAACACGCCCTCCACTTCCGCCTTCACCTCCGGGATGTCGATGGCGAGGTCGCTCATGCGCAGGCTCCTCTCATGCGGATGCTCCCGTCATGCGATCGCGAAGCGCCGCGAGGAAGGGGATGTCGGCGAGCTGGTCCGGGCGCACGCGATCCCAGTCGACGCCGGCCGGGCGGGGATCGACGTTGCCCGTGACGATCAGCGCGGCTTCCGTTGCGACGTAGTCCAGCGGCGAATCGTGCGCCTCGATGGGCACGTCGCCGTCTGCGACCAGCTGGACGGAATGCACCGTCGTCGCTAGAGGCGTGCGCTCGTCGACGAGGCCGAGCGCGCGGAAGATGCCGGTCTCGAGATCCGCGAAGCCCGCGCCCTTGCCTGTTCGCCCACCGGCGCGGCTCACGGCCACGGAGCCGACGACGCAGAAATCGAGGGGCTCCACCTCCTCGAAACCGATCCGCTCGCCGTGCAGGAGATAGCCCTCCGACGTCGCGGCGAGCTCGAAGGAGACGCCCTTCTCCACGAGCCGCGCGGGGTCGATGCGCAGATAGGGGAAGTCCTTCGTGAGGTAGGGCACCGGCGCGTAGAGGATCTTGCCGTCGTAGAGGGCGCGCAGGCGCACCGGGATCTGCGGCGGGTCGGGATTGCACTTGACCGTGCGCGCCGCCTTCCATTCCGGCGTCTGCGCGAGGCGCCAGGCGGCGACGTCGGCGCCGACGAAATTGGGGATGTGCGAGACGAGCGGGCCGATGTCCACCTCGTTCTCCTCGAGCCGCGCCCAGGCGGCGGCGCGCACCACGTCCTTGTCCGGGTTGCGCCCGGCCCAGCGGCCGATGGCGTTCGCGCTCTCGCTCATGACGTGCCCTCCCCGACGGGCGCCGTCGCGACGCCCGCCTGCTCGAGAGCCGCCGCGAGGCGCAGGGCGACGTCCTCGCGCCAGGGCGGGGCGATGATCTGCACGCCGAGCGGCAGGCGCTCGCCTTCCTCGAAGAGCGGCGCCGCCACGACGGGCAGGCCGACGAAGGAGATCGGCTGCGTGTAGAGCCCGAGATTGGGCCGCACCGGCATCTCGACGCCCTCGAGCACCATCGTCTCCTGGCCGATACGCGGCGCGCGGCAGGGCGTGGCCGGCGCGAGGAGCGCGTCGTAGCGCTGGAACACGCGCACGAAGCGCTCGGCCATCAGCCGCCGCAGCTTGTGCGCCCGCACGCCCCAGGCGCCCGGCAGCATCGCGCCGGCGATCAGGCGCGTGCGCACCGCCGGATCGAAGTCGGGACCGCGCGTGCGCAGGCGCTCGAGATGCAGCGCCGCGCCCTCCTGCATCGTGACGACGTAGGCGGCGGCGCGCGCCGCCTCGATGTCGGCGATTTCGACGCTCTCGCGCGCGCCGAGCGCCTCCGCCGCGCGAGCGACGGCGGCGTATGCCTCCGGCCGGCCGCCGCTGGCGAAATAGCCGCCGAGCACGCCGACGCGAAGGCCGTCCACGCCGCGAGGAAGCGCGGGCAGCGTCGGCTCGACGGGACGGCGGGCGCAGGCCGGGTCGCCCGCGTCGAACCCCTGCATCGCATCGTAGGCCAGCGCGAGGTCCGCGACCGACCGCGCCATCGGCCCCAGATGATCGAGGCTCGCGACGAAGGGGAAGGTCCCCGAGCGCGGCAGGCGGCCGTAGGTGGGCTTGAGGCCGAAGGTCCCGCACAGGGCCGAGGGCACGCGGATCGAGCCGTTCGTGTCGGAGCCGAGCGCCAGCGGCACGAGGCCGGCGGCGACCGCGGTGCCCGATCCGCCCGACGAGCCGCCGGACATGTGGGCCGGGTCGTGCGGATTGCGCGAGGCGCCGTCGTGGACGTTCTCACCGGTGAAGTCGTAGGCGTACTCGCCCATGTTCAAGGCGCCGACGAGCACCGCGCCCGCCGCCTCGAGCCGCGCCACGAGGGTCGCGTCGGCGAGCGCAGGGGAGACGTCGCGGTTGATCTTCGAGCCGGCGCGGGTCGCGAGCCCCTCGACGTCGAAGAGGTTCTTCACCGCGAAGGGCACGCCCGCGAGCAGGCCCGGATCGGCGCCCGCCGCCACCGCCTCGTCGAGCGCCGCAGCCTTCGCGCGGGCGCGCTCCGCCGTGACGTCCGTGAAGGCGCCGAGCGAACGCGTCGCCGCGATCGTCGCGAGCGCGGCCTCGACCACATCGCGCGCCCGCGTCTCGCCGGAGCGGACACGAGCGGCGATGCTGGTCGCAGAGGAGACCTTCGCGATCATGTCACGCCCTCCCCGATCGGAGCTGGCGTGAAGATCGCGGCCGGTTCCTCCGCGTCGGGGATCGCCACGGCCTCGACGAGGGCATAGAGCCGCGCGGCCGTGGCGAGATGGGTTGCGACGCCCGCGCGATCCTCGTCCGCGATCTCGAGGCCGAGGAGCGGGGCGAGCGCGTCGATGACGGCGTTCGGGTCGGCGGGATCGCTCATCGCAGCGCCTCGTCCAGGGTTTCTTGCAGCGCCTCCTGCAGCGCCGAGAACGGCGTCGTCCAGCCGACGATGCCGCCCTGGGCGCGGATCATGGCGAGCGTCGCCGCCTTGAACTCGGGAAAGTAGCTCTCCGTCGCGTCCTCCACGAGGAGGCAGTCGTAGCCGCGATCGTTGGCCTCGCGCATGGAGGTCTGCACGCAGACCTCCGTCGTCACGCCGGCGAAGACGAGATGGGTGATGCCGCGCGCCTGCAGCGTCTCGTGCAGCCCCGTCGCCCAGAACATGCCCTTCCCGGGCTTGTCGACGACGATCTCACCGTCGATCGGCGCGAGGTCGGGGATGATCTGGTTGCCCGGCTCGCCGCGCACCAGCAGGCGCCCCATCGGGCCTACGTCACCGATCTTCAGCGGCGGGTCGCCGCGCAGGCGCTTGGCCGGCGGGCAGTCGGAGAGATCCGGCAGGTGCGCCTCGCGGGTGTGGACGATCGGCCAGCCTTTGGCGCGAAAGAGCGCGATGAGCCGCGCCACCGTGGGCACGATGGCGAGGAGGCGCGTCACGTCGTTGCCGAGCGCCTCGCCGAAGCCACCGGGCTCGACGAAGTCGCGCTGCATGTCGATCACGACGAGCGCGGTGGCGCCGGGCGCCAGCGGATAGGGGTGCGGCTCGGCGGGAACGGGGATCATCGCTGCCCTCCGGCCGCCGCATGACCCGCGCCGTGCCCCGCCATGTGCTTGCCGATCGTGTTGCGATCGGTCTCGCCGACGGGCGCGACGTAGGCGATCTTGCCCTCCGACATCACCGCCACGCGGTCGGCGAGCTCGAGGATCTCGTCGAGGTCCTCGGACACCAGCAGCACCGCCGCACCCCGGTTGCGCGCCTCCAGGATCTGCGAGCGGATCTCGGAGACGGAGGCGAAGTCGAGCCCGAAGCACGGGTTCGCCACGACGAGCACGTCCACGTCGCCGGAGAGCTCCCGGGCGAGGATGGCACGCTGGACGTTGCCGCCCGAGAGATGCTCGATCGGCGTGTCCGGCGAGGGCGTCTTCACGCGGTAGCGCGCGATGAGGTCGCGCGCCTTCTCGCGCATGGGGCCGGGCGAGAGCCACCAGCCGAGGCTCGCGATGGGCGGGCGGTCGAAGGAGCGGAAGGCGATGTTCTCGGCCACCGACATGCGCGGCACGGCGGCGTTCTTCAAGGGCTCCTCGGGCAGGCCGAAGACCTTGTACTTGTGGTAGTTCTCCCGCGTCGGCTCGAAGGGCTCGTCGCGGATGAAGATGCGCCCGTCGGCGAGCGGCCGCTGGCCGGCGAGCGCCTCGACGAGGGCGGACTGCCCGTTGCCCGAGACGCCCGCAATGCCGACGATCTCGCCGCCCTTCACCTTGAGGCTGATCTCGGCGAAGGCGCGCGAGCCGTCCGGGTTGTCCGCAAAGAGGCCGGCGAGCTCGAGCACGGTCCCCTCACCCACCGGCGCGCGGGCGGCGCGCTCGCGGATGGTGGTCTCGCCGATCATGAGGCGCGACATGTCCTCCACGCTCAGCGCGGCCGTCGCCCCGCCGCCGGCGCGCTTGCCGCGGCGCAGCACCGTGACGTCGTCGGCATAGGCGCTCACCTCGCGGAACTTGTGGGTGATCATCAAGACGGTGAACTCGCCGCGCCGCGCCATGGCGCCGAGCAGCCCCAGCACCTCGTCCGCCTCGTCCGGCGTGAGCACCGACGTCGGCTCGTCGAGGATGAGGAAGCGCTGGTCGAGGGCGAGGAGCTTGAGGATCTCGAGCTTCTGCTTCTCGCCCGCGGAGAGGTCGGCCACGGGAATGTCGAGAGGCACCTGGAAGGGCATGCGCGCCATGAACTCGGCGAGCTTCGCCTTCTCCGCCGCCCAGTCGATGACCGACGGCGCGTCCGCGCGCGCGACGACGAGGTTCTCCGCGGCGGTGAGCGAGGGCACCAGCGTGAAGTGCTGGTAGACCATGCCGATGCCCGCACCCTGCGCGTCCCGCGGCGAGCGGATCGCGGTCGCCGTCCCGTCGAGCAGCACATCGCCCCGGTCCTGCCGGTAGAAGCCCATGATGCACTTGACCAGCGTCGACTTGCCCGCGCCGTTCTCGCCGAGCAGCGCGTGGACCGTGCCGGCGGGCACGGCCAGGGAGACGTCGTCCAGCGCGACGAGCCCGCCGAAGACCTTCGTCATGCCCAGCGCCTCGAGCGAGGGCGCGCGGCGCGGAGCCGTCTCGGCGGGCGGGGCCGCGGGAGCGGGGGCGGAGAGCGCCGTCATGCGAGCCCCGCGATCACGGCGTCCGCCGTCGCCACCGCGCCGAAGACGCCGCCCTGCATCGTCACCATCTTGAGTGCGGCCTCGTGATTGCCGCGGTCCGTCGCCCCGCAGCAATCGGCGACGATCAGGCATTCGAGACCGCGATCGTTCGCCTCGCGCATGGTCGTGTGGACGCACACGTCCGTCGTGATGCCGGTGAGGATCAGGTTGCGGATGCCGCGCGCGCGCAGCACGAGCTCGAGGTCGGTGGCGTAGAACGACCCCTTGCCGGGCTTGTCGACGACGATCTCGCCGGGCTCGGGCGCGAGCTCGGGGATGATCTCCCAGCCGGGCTCGCCGCGCACGAGGATGCGCCCGCAGGGGCCCGGATCGCCGATGCCCGCTCCGATGCGCTGCGAGCGCCATCTCTTGTTCGCCGGCAGGTCCGCGAGGTCGGGCCGGTGGCCCTCGCGGGTGTGCACGATCGTGTAGCCCTTCGCGCGCATGGCCGCGAGGACGCGGGAGATCGGCTCGATCGGCGCGCGGGTGAGCGAGAGGTCGTAGCCCATGGCGTCGACGTAGCCGCCGCGCCCGCAGAAATCCGTCTGCATGTCGATGACGACGAGCGCCGTCGTGTCGGGCGAGAGCGAGCCGTCGTAGGGCCAGGGATAGGGATCGGCGTCGACGAGGCGCATGGCGTCCCTCCTCACTTGACGATGGAGAGCTCCCCGGGCGCGTCGCGGCCGGAGAAGCGGGAGCGGGCGGAGGACGCCATGATGAGCAGCGTCAGGATGTAGGGGGCGGCGTTGAAGAAGTAGAAGCCCTGCGTCACGCCGATTGCCTGCATCGCCGGGCCGATGGCGCCGGCGGCGCCGAAGAGCAGCGCCGCCCATACGCAGCGGATCGGGTCCCAGCGCGCGAAGATCACGAGCGCCACCGCCATCAGCCCCTGGCCCGACGAGAGTCCCTCGTTCCACGATCCCGGATAGGACAGCGACAGGAACGACCCGCCGACGCCCGCGAGGAAGCCGCCCGCGGCGGTGGCGAGGAAGCGCACGAGATCGACGGAGACGCCCATCGCCTTCGCCGCCGGCGCGCTGTCGCCCGTCGTGCGCACCACGAGCCCCATCCTTGTGTTGCGGAAGAACCACGACATGCCGACCGCTAGCGCGATGCCGACGAAGAAGAGCGGGTTGATGGCGAGCGCCTGCGCGAGGCTCGGAATGCCGGTCCATTCGCCGAGCGGGATCGCCTCGAGCCGCGGCGCGGAGGGCTGGATGTACGGCTTGCCGAGATAGAAGGCGAGGCCCGTGCCGAAGGCCATCATGGCGATGCCCACCGCGATGTCGTTCACCCGCGGCAGCTTGCAGACGTAGCCGTGGATCGCACCGAGGAAGAGCCCCGACAGCCCCGCCGCGAGCACGCCCGTCCAGGGCGAGCCCGTGTGAAAGGAGATCGCGTAGGCGATCATGGCGCCGAGCACGAGGTTGCCCTCGAGCCCGAGATTGATGCGCCCGGACTTCTCCGTGAGGCATTCGCCGAGCGCCACGAACATGAAGGGCGTCGACACCCGGATGGCGCCGCCGAGCATGGCGACCAGCAGCGTGAAGAGCGCGGTGTCCGCGAAGGCGTCCATCTCAGCGCCCCTCCTCTGCCGGCCGGAAGATCTTGGCGCGTCCGTAGAGCGTCTCGGAGGCGAGCAGCACCACGAAGATGATTCCCTGGAGCACGAGCACGCTCGCGTCCGGCAGGTCCATGCGGCGCTGGACGAGCCCGCCCGCCGCCGCGAGCGCGCCGAACAGGATCGCCACCGGCACCACCGCCAGCGGGTTCTGCCGTGCGAGGAAGGCGACGAGGATGCCCGTGAAGCCGTATCCCGCGACCAGCGCCGCGTTCGCCTGGCCGTGCACGGCGGCGACCTCGAAGAAGCCGGCGAGCCCGGCGCAGGCCCCCGCTATGGCGGCGCACGCCACGATCAGCGTGCCCACCGGCAGCCCCTGCGCGAGCGCCGCGCGCGGATTGCCGCCGGTGAGCCGCGCGGCGAAGCCGAAGGTCGTGCGCGACATCAGCACCCACAAGGCGCCCGCGAGCGCGATGCCGACGAGGAGCCCCCAATGCACGCTCGTGCCGGGAATGTCGCCGATCATCGTCTCGCGTCCGATCGGCAGCGTCGAGGGCCGGTTGGCGGAGCCGGGATCGCGCAGCGCGCCCTCGACGAAGAAGAACATGATCGCGATGGCGATGTAGGTGAGGAGCAGCGACGAGATCGTCTCGTTGACGCCCCGCGCATGCCTGAGCCACCCGGCGAGCGCGGTCCAGAGCCCGCCGGCGATCATCGCGGCGCTCGCCATGATCGCGAGCGTCAGGACGGGCGGCGCGCCGCTCGTCACGAGCGGGATCGCGATCGCGGCCGAGGCGAAGCCGCCGATGACGAGCGCACCCTCCGCGCCGATCATGGTGAGCCCGATCCGCGCGGGGATGGCGAAGGCGAGCCCCGTGAGGATCAGCGGCGCGGCGCGCTGGAGCGTGTTCTGGAAGGAGAACGCCGTCCCGAAGCCGCCGAGCCAGACGAGCTGGAAGAAGGTGATCGGCGAGGCGCCGATCACGAGGAGAAAGAGCGAGAACAGGATCGCGGACGCGATCAGCGCCAGCGCCACGATGCACACGACCTCCGCCGCCGGCCCGAGCCTCGGCCCGGCGGCGCGGGCGCGCGGCGCGGATTTCGGGATTGCGGCGGCGGTTTCGGCCATGGCGGATCCCTCCCGGTGGTGACGCTGTCGCTGGACGTCGACGGAGCCCGCGACGTCTCCCCTCTCCACGAGGGAGAGGGGAGAAGAGGCGGCAGCGCTCGCCGAAATCAGGTGATCGAGCCGACCACGCCGTCGAGCAGGTAGTTCATGCCGTCGAGCTCGGGGTCGTAATTGTCCTTCTCGCCCTCGATCACGAGGTTGCCGGCATTGTCGTTGAGCGGCCCGACGTAGATCGGCTTGCCGGCCTTGAGCCCCTCGATCGCAGCCTCCGCGGCGGCGATGGCCTCCGGGGTCGCACCGGCGCCGAAGGCGGTGTTCTGGACCATGTCGTTGTGGTAGCCGCCCACGACCACGTTCGGCAGCGCCTCGCCCTTGGCGAAGTTGTCCGCGTAGAGGCGGTAGATCGTCTCCCACTTGTACTCGGCGCCGGTGATGAAGCCGTTCGGCGCCAGCGCCGCCTGGGAGGCGTTGTGGCCGCAGCTCTTCACGCCGCGCGCTTCCGCCGTCTCGATCACCACCTTCGGCCCGTCCACGTGGCAGGTGATGACGTCGCAGCCGGCATCGACGAGTGCGTTCGCCGCCTCGGCCTCGCGCACGGGCATGGACCAGTCGCCCGTGAAGATCAGCTGCACGGTGGCGTTCGGGTTCACCGAGCGCGCGCCGAGCAGGACGGAATTGATGTTCGACAGAACGCTCGGGATGGGCTTGGCCGCCACGAAGCCGATCTTGCCCGACGCCGAGGAGAGGCCGGCGGCGACGCCGTTCACGTAGTGCGCCTGGTTCAGGTAGCAGAAGTACGAGCCGAGATTGGCGGGGTGCTTGTCCGCCGACCAGAGCGGCGCGGCGTGGCGGAACTGGACGTCCGGGTACCTCGCCGCGAGATCGACCATGAACGGCTCGAAATAGCCGAAGGACGTGCCGAGGATGACGTTCGCCCCGTCGAGGTTGATCATCGATTCCATCGTCTGCGCGACGGCGTCGGTCTCGGGGACGTTCTCCTCCTCGATGACCGTGACGCCGGGAACGCCCTTGATGATGTCCATGGCCATCGCGTGCGCCTGGTTCCAGCCGAAATCGGCGCGCGGGCCGACATAGACGGAGCCGATGACGACGGAGCCCTGCGCCCGGGCGAGCCCGGCGGGGAGCGTCGCGGCGGCGAGACCGGCGGCGCCGGCCTTGAGCAACGAACGACGTGAGAATTCGATCTTCGGCATGGTTGCGCTCCCCTCGAGACAGGCGGCCGGCGCTCTTCTCCAGCGCCGTGTTCCAGCGAATGTTGCAATGCCCGTGCCAGCGGCGCGCGGCGCGTAACGCCTTGTGAACCATGGGTCCGCGTGACGCACGCCCCGGCGATCGCCTGCGCATCTGCTCAACGATGCAGCAGACGAAGCCTTGTTGTATACAAGATGATCAGGCGAACTTCCGTGCCGCCGCCGAATGCGCCTCGCGCAGGGCGACGAGATCGACGCCCGGCGGGACGCCGTCGACGATGCGCCAGACGCCCGCCACCATGACCCGGTCGGCCCGGTTCGCCCCGCACAGGACGAGCCCGGCGATGGGGTCGTGCGCGCCCGAGAAGCGCAGCTCGTCCATGGTGAACAGTGCGAGATCCGCCTGCTTTCCCGGCGCGATCGTGCCGATGTCCTCGCGCCCGAGGCAGCGTGCGGAGCCCTCCGTCGCCCAGCGCAGCGCGTCGCGATGGGTGACGGCGGACGACGAGCGGTAATGCAGGCGGTTCACCATCACCGCGTGGCGCACCTCCTCCATCAGGTTCGAGGAATCGTTCGAGGCCGAGCCGTCGACGCCGAGCCCGACGGGGCTGCCGGCGGCTTCCAGCTCGCGGGTCTTGCAGAAGCCGGAGGCGAGCGTCGCGTTGGAGGTCGGGCAATGGCACACGCCCACGCCGGCGCGGCCGAGCCGCTCGCACTCCTCGCAGGTGAAGTGCACGCCGTGGGCGAGCCAGGTGCGCTTGCCCATCCAGCCGGCCTCCTCCAGCCAGTCGAGGGGGCGCATGCCGAAGCGCTCGAGGCAATATTCCTCCTCGTCCACGGTCTCGGCGAGATGCGTGTGCAGCCGGCAATCGAAGCGCTCGGCGAGCTGCGCGGACTTGCGCATCAAGGAGAGGCCCACGACGAAGGGCGCGCAGGGCGCGAGCGCGATCTGCGTCATCGCCCCGTCCGAGGTGTCGTGGTAGCGGTTCAGCAGGCGCTCGGAATCGGCGAGGATCGTGTCCTCGTCCTGCACGCAATGGTCGGGGGGCGCCGCGCCGTCCTTGACGCTCAGCGTCAGCGATCCGCGCGCCATCACGGCGCGAATGCCGAGCGCGCGCGCCTCCTCGACCTCGATGTCGATGGCGTCCTCGAGACCCTGCGCGAACAGGTAATGGTGGTCCATCGCCGTGGTGCAGCCCGACATCAGGAGCTCGGTGAGCGCGAGCCTGACGCCGAGCCGGAACATGTCCGGGTCGATGCGCCCCCAAATCGGGTAGAGGCTCTGCAGCCAGGGGAAGAGCTCCTTGTCGATGCCCTGCGGGTGCGCCCGCGCGAGCGTCTGGAAGAAGTGGTGGTGCGTGTTGATCAGCCCCGGCAGCACCACGTGCCGCGAGGCGTCGAAGCGCTCGTCCACCGGCGTCGACGGCGCCCCTCCCGCGGGCACGAGCTCGACGATCCGCGAGCCCTCCACGACGATCCCCCCGCCGGCCCCCTCCGCCAGGATGGCGAGGGGGTTCTCGATCCAAAGCCGCATGGTACGCTCCCGCTGTCGATTACGGGACGCAGCGCAGCAAGTCTCGCGCCAGACGCGGCGGTGGGGGATCGGCGGGCGACGCCTCAGAGGAATTCCGGCACGCCCGGCATCGTCGTGAAGCCGGGCAGCGCACGCACGCGTCGCGTCCACAGCCGCGTCTTGGGCAGGAGCGCGAGGTCCTCGCCCCAATCGACGGCGAGCGCCGCGGCCGGGAAGGCCGCGAGGTCGGCGATGGTGGGCTCCTCGCCTGCGAGAAACGCCTCGCCCGCGAGCGCCCGACGAGCGAGCAGGCTCTCCAGCACGCGCAAGGCCGCCCGCGCCTCCGCCAAAGGATCGGCGATCCGCGAAGGCGTCTCGAACAAGGCCGCGTCCCGCGCCGCGTCGCAGGCGCGCAGCGATCCCAGGGCGAAGAGCAGGCGATCGAGGCAGCGCGCGCGCCGCGCAGGCTCGCGCGGCAGCCAGGTGCCGGCAGGGTCGTGCCGCTCGGCGAGGTGGATCAGGATCGCGCCGATCTCGCTGAGCACGAGATCCCCCTCGACGAGGACCGGCATCGCGCCGGTCGGCGAGAGGGCGCGGAAGGCGGGCGTGTCCGTCTCGCGGCCCGGCACCACGTCCACCGGCACCTTCGTGTACGGCAAGTCGAGCATGCCGAGCGCGAGGCGCGCGCGATAGGCGTCGGCCGAGAGCTCCCAATCGTGGAGGACGAGGCTCACGGCACGCCCTCCGCTTCACCGTGCCCGGCCAGACCTTCCACCGTGCCGTACCGCACGCCCTTCTCCTTCAGCCATCTGCGATAGGCCACCGACGACATGTCGGCGCGCGTCGGCGTCTCGGCATTGGGCGCGAGCGGCAGGAGGCGCGGGCGCTGGTTCTCCAGCACGATGCGGTCCTGCAGGAAGATCGTCTGCTGGAAATGCACGATCGCCGTCTCGCTGCTCGCCTCGTCGAGGACGAGCACGAAGGCGTAGGCGTAGGAGAGATCCGGCTCGGCCGGTCGGATCAGGAGGCCGATGACGTCGAAGCGCGAAGGGTCGGCGGGGCAGGTCTTGTAGAGCATCACCGCGAAGGGGCCAGCCACGCGGTAGAGATACTCGCTCATCTGCCCCTCGGCGGAGGAGGCCGCCGCCCGCGGCTGCCAGAAGCGGCAATTCGTGGCCCAGACCTCGTCGACGTCCCGGCGGATCTCGATGTCGTAGCGCGGCACCTCGGGGCGCTCCTCGACGCCGAGCAGGTCCGTGTGGACGAAGGGGAAATGCGCCATGTCGAGGAAGTTCTCCACGAGCCGCAGCCCCGAGGCCCGCACCCGCACCGCCCCGCAGGTGGCGAGCCGCCGGTCGTCCTCGGCGAATTCCGCGATGTCGAAGAGCGGGGCAGCGGGCGTGCCGAGGCAGGCGAAGACGTGTCCGTAGGCCTCCCGGGTCGCGACTGCCTCGCCGTCCAAGAGCCGCGCAGAGACCGTGCCGGCGGCATTCCGGGCGACCTCGACGTCGCGCGAGAGGAGGCGAAGGCGCGTGGCCGCTCCGGGTGCGAGGTCGGCGCTGCGGCAGAGCACGTGCCAGGCGTCACGGACCGCCGGCTCGAGGTCGCGGGTCATGCGGGCGCTCCTTCTCGCTCGATACGCATCCGCAGAGCCTCCGCCGCATCGAGCGCCGCGAGCGGCGAGGCGTCCGCGCCCCGCAGGAGGACGTGGAGCGACGAACGGCGCGCATCCACCGGCTGGATCGCGAGGAGGAGCGCGAACCCGGCCTCTTCCTTCTCGACGAGGCGCTCCTCTCCCGCACCGAGCGCGGCCGAGACCACGTCCGCCGGCAGATCGATGGCCAGCGTCGCGAGCGGGCGCACGTCCGCGGGCGTCTCCGGCGGCGGATCGTCGGGTCCGTCGCCGAGCGCCGCCCAGACGAGCCCGCCCGCCTCGCGCACGGCGAAACGCGGCACGACGAGGCTCTTCGGCGGCGTCAGCTCCGGATGGGCGGGGATCGCCCGGCAGCCGCCGTCCGCGCCCCAGCGCCAGCCGTGATAGAGGCACACGAGCGCATCGCCCCGCACGAAGCCGAAGGAGAGGCGCATGCCGCGATGCGGGCAGCGATCCTCGAACAGTCGAAGGACGCCCTCGCCCGTGCGCCAGGCGACGAGCTCGCGCCCGTCGAGGATCACCGGCGCCGCGATGCCTGCGGGCAGATCCTGCGACAGGCCGATCGGACACCATCCACCCCGCACGGCCCTCTCCCCGCGTCGACACGTCCCGCGGTCAGGCAAGCGCCGTGCCGAGTGTCGCGTCCTCTGACACGCAGCTCTCCACCAGGCTGCGCGCCGGCCCGAGCAGGCAGGCCACCTCCAGCATGTCGACGAGCGCCGCCGGACCGCGCGCGACGATCGTCGCCTCCCGCGCGCCCGGCTCCACGCGCACGCCGCCCGCGAGCCCGTAGCGAAAGAGCCGCTCCTCGGCGAAGGCGCGGTAGCCCTCGTCGAGCGCCCGTCCGGCGAGGCGCAGGCGGACCTCCACGTGATCGTCGTCGGCGGGCGGGTCGGCGGACATCGAACGAGCCTAGCACCGCGCCTGCGTCAGGCAAGCGGATCGCCGTTCGCCGATCGAGGTGCGGCGTCGCCCGCGCCGACATCCGCGGCGGCGATCGCCACCGTCTTGAGCACGGCGAAGGCCCGCACACCCGGCGCCAGCGCCAGCGCCGCGACGGAGCGGCGGGTGATGCGCGCCAGCACGCGCCCCGCCGCCGTGTCGAGCGCGACCAGCGCGCCGGGCCCCTCCCCCGTGCGCACCTCGGCGACGACGCCTTCGATAATGTTGAGCGCCGAGAGCCCCTCCGGCCGGGTGCGGGCGAGAAGGACGTCGTTGGCCGCGACCCGCACCCGCACGGCCGCGCCCGGCGGCCGGGCGAGGCGCGGCAGGAGGAGCGTCTCGCCGCCGGCGTCGAGCTCGGTCAGGCCGTCCTCGTGATGGCGCGCGACACGCGCCGCGAGGATCGCCCCCGCCTCCCGCGCGCCCGTCGGCGTCACCGCCGGATCGCCCATCACCTCCGCGGCCGAGCCTTTGCGCACCACGTGCCCGCGCTCCAGGACGACGACCGTGGTGGCGAGCCGCGCCACTTCCGAGGCCGAATGGCTGACGTAGACGATCGGGATCGCCGTCTCGTCGCGCAGACGCTCGAGATAGGGCAGGATCTCCGCCTTGCGCGCGTCGTCGAGGGAGGCGAGCGGCTCGTCGGCGAGGATCAGCCGCGGCGCGCAGAGCAGCGCGCGGCCGATGGCGACGCGCTGCTTCTCGCCCCCCGACAACGCACTCGGGCGACGCTCGAGCAGATGCCCGATGCCGAGGAGGTCCACCACCCGCCCGAGATCCTCCCGCGGCGCGTCCTTCGGCGCGAACCAGGCGCCGTAGCGCAGGTTCTGGCGCACGGTGAGATGCGGGAAGAGGCGCCCCTCCTGGAAGACGTAGCCGATCCGGCGGCGATGCGGGGGCAGCGCGATGCCTTTCTGTGTATCGAGCAGCACCGCGTCCGCCGTGGAGATGCGCCCCGCATCGGGGCGCAGGAGGCCCGAGATCGCGTTGACGATGGTCGTCTTGCCCGATCCCGAGCGGCCGAACAGCACGGTGATCCCCGGCGGCGCCGCGAAGGCGACGTCGAGGGTGAAGCCCTCGAAGCGGTGGGCGAGCGCGATCTCGAGCATCAGCGCCCTCCGACGCGCTCGGCGACGCGCCGGCCGAGCACCTCCGACAAGAGCAGCGCCCCCATGGCGACGACGATCGACACGATCACGAGCCGCAGAGCCGCACCCTCGCCGCCCGGCACCTGCAGGAAGGCGTAGATGGCCGACGGGATCGTGCGCGTCTCCCCGGGAATGTTCGAGACGAAGGTGATCGTCGCGCCGAACTCGCCCATCGCCTTGGCGAAGGCGAGGATCGCGCCGACCACGATGCCCGGCAGGACGAGCGGCAGCGTCACGGTGAGAAAGACCCAAGCCGGCGAAGCGCCCAGCGTCGCGCTCGCCTCTTCGAGCTTCGGGTCGATCGCCTCGATGGAGAGCCGGATCGCGCGTACCATCAGCGGAAACGCCATGATCCCCGCCGCCAGCGCCGCGCCGGTCCAGCGGAAGGCGAAGACGATGCCGACCTCCGCGAGCACGCTGCCCACTGGTCCGCGCGTGCCGAAGGTCAGGAGCAGGATGTAGCCCGTCACCACCGGCGGCAGGATCAGCGGCAGGTGGACGAGCCCGTTGAGGATCTGCTTGCCGGGAAAGCTCCAGCGCGCCAGCGCGTAGGCGGTGAGCACGCCGAGCGGCAGGCTCACCAGCGTCGCCCAGAACGACACCTGGAGGGAGAGCGCGACCGCGCGCCATTCGTCGGGGCCGAGCCAATCCCGAAGGCCGAGCCAGTCCATCCCCCCTCCCCTCGGACGCGCACGCGCCTCACTCGCCCAGAACGACGAAGCCCTGCCGCTCGAACGCCTCGCGCGCCGGCGGCGTGCGCAGGTATGCCAGGAAGTCGGCCGTCGCCGCCCCGTCGCGCCCCGCGATCGCGGCGGCAGGATAGACGATCGGCGGGTGGCTGTCGGATGGGAATGTGCCGATCACCGTCACGTCGTCCTCCGCCGCGGCGTCCGTGGCGTAGACGATGCCGTAGGGCGCCTCGCCCGCGGCGACGAGGGCGAGCGCGGCGCGCACGTTGTCGGCCTGCGCCACGAGCGGCTCCACCGACGCCCACAGGCCGAGACTCTCGAGCGCCGCCTTGCCGTAGATGCCCGCCGGCACCGCCTCGACGAGCGCCATGGCGAGGCGCCCGTCCCCGAGCATCCCCGCGAGATCGAGGCCCGGTCCGATCTCCACGGGCTCGCCGTCCCGTCCGTGCGCCACGAGCACGATCGCATTGCCGAGGAGATCCACCCGCGTCCCGGGCTCGATCAGGCCTTCCGCCTCCAGCACGTCCATCCAGTCCGGGCTCGCGGAGACGAACACGTCCGCCGGCGCGCCCTGCTGGATCTGCCGCGCCAGGGCCGACGATCCCGCGAGCGACACGACGAGGTCGTGCCCTGTCTCCTCCTCGAAGCCCGCCTCGATCTCGGCGAGCGCGTTGGTGAGGCTCGCCGCCGCGAAGACCGTGACGGTCTGCGCGCGGGCGGGCGAGGCGGTCGTCGCCACGACGAGCGCGAGGAGCGCGGCGGCGGAGAGGGGCGTGCGCGGCATGGTGGATGTCCCCGGGTCGGTTATGTTCGGCAAAACATATCGCAAGCGCGGCCGTGCGCGGCAAGCGCTATTTTCCGCCGGACATATCGGCGAGCATCTCCCGCAATGCGGCGATGGGCTCCTCCCCCGCCGATGCCGTGATCTCCTCGAGCCTGCGATAGTGCGTGAGCACGGCCTCCCCCGCCGCGGTGAGCCGCGCCCCGCCGCCCTGCGCCCCGCCGCGCGCGGACGAGACCAGCGGCTCGCGGAAGACGCGGTTCATCTCCTCGACCAGCGACCACGCCCGCTTGTAGCTCATCCCCATCCCCCGCCCGGCGGCCGCGATGGACCCGCTCGCCCGGATCCCCTCCAGGAGATCAACCTTGCCGGGCCCCAGCATGGCCTCGTCCCCGAAGACGATGCGGATGCGCAGGCTGGGGGAGGCGGCGGGGTCGGCGGGAGGTGGTGGCATGGGGGATGTATGGCAGGTGGGGCGGGCGGGGGGCAAGGTGGGGAGGGCCTTGCACTCGCGTAAGGTCAGGGGAACGGTGCCCGGATAAGCTGCGCCTGCTGAGAGCCCGCTCGGCACTGTATCATCGCCTCACAAGATGCTTGCCGGATGCAGACCTACAGCCGGCGAAGGAGTCGTGCAGCCTGCGCGACCGTCAGCCTGCGGGATCGGTGCACAACGGGAAGACGCGGGAGAGGCGGAATAGCCGTCCCCGTGAGTTGGAGACGACGCTGAAGAAGCGCTAGTAGGTCCCGCGCTGCCTCGTGAAGACGTTCAGGCGGTAGGACGCGGGCGCGACCGGTGCGCAGGTATCGTGTCTCCAGTTGCCGATCACCGGCACCCTCACTGTCGCGCACCCGCTTTATACGTTTCGTGACCAGCATTCCGCGAGTCTCGGCCTCATCAATGAGCCTGACTAGATCGTGTCCATACGGCCGTTTGCTGAGCTCATTGTCCGACATGCCCGTCGTTCGGAGATACGCCTTCACGAACAACTCAATGGCTTGGCGGTAGAGGAATCGGACAGGTGTCTCGTAATGCCCGCCTTGGGGGCGGTCCTTCGCTGTGTACAGCACGGCGGCGTCGAAAAGGTACGCATGCGCCAGATTAAACCAGCCGAGCGGTGTTTCATCTTTCATTATTTCGCCCGGCAAGCGCGCACCACCGACAATCTCCCACGACCTCTCATCGATTGAATGCCGACGTGGGGACAGGTCTGAGATATTCTAGGGGACACTCCTGTCGAGCGCCAATCGCAAAACGATGAACAGGTGGGGTATCTTTGATCAGAGGAAGCTTGGCGCGCCCTACGGGACTCGAACCCGTGTTTTCGCCGTGAAAGGGCGACGTCCTAGACCGCTAGACGAAGGGCGCGGGCCGGCGGGCGCGGGGCCTGCGGCAGGGGTCTGCATAATGGGGTTCGCGCCGGGCCGCAAGAGGGACTTCGAGCGGCCTTTGCCGGCAGCCGCGCATTCGCTCTGGCCTCGCGCGTCGCGGCGCACTATGGTCCGCCCGCTCGAGACGACAGGATCACGGACACGAGATGGCCGAGAAGACGACACCCCACTTCGCCAACGACGCGGGCGTTCCCGTCATCGAGATCGGGGCGAAGGAATTCATGTGCATCGGCGCGCGCCCGCCCTTCGACCATCCCCACGAATTCCTGGACATGGGGGCCGAGGCCGAGATCATCTGCCCCTATTGCTCGACGCTCTACCGTTACAAGGCGACGCTGAAGCCGACGCAGTCCGAGCCCGCCGAGTGCCTGTGGACCGGCGGCGCGCTCGACATCGCCGATAGCGGCCGCGCGCGCTGACATGACGAAGGCGTCGGTCGCCGTGGTCGGCGCCGGCATCGCAGGCCTCGCCGCCGCCCTCGCGCTGTCGCGCGCGGGCCATCCGGTGACGCTCGTCGAGCGCCGGACCGGCTTCTCCGAGGTCGGCGCGGGCCTGCAGCTCTCGCCGAACGCGAGCCGCATCCTCCTCGATCTGGGCCTCGGCGCCGCCCTCGCGCGGCGGGTCACGGCGCCCGAGCGGGTGGTGATTCGCGACATGGCGCGCGGGCGCACGCTCGCCGAGATGCCGCTCGCTCCGGCGATGGAGAAGCGCTTCGGCGCGCCCTATTGGGTGATTCACCGCGCCGACCTGCAGACGATCCTGCTCGACGCCGTGCGCGCGCGCCCGGACGTGCGCCTCGTCATGGGCCGCGCCGTGGACGAGGTCGCCCTCGCGCAAGACGGCGTGCGCCTCTCGCTCGCCCGCGAGAACGGCGCGCGCGAGACGCTCGCCGCCGATATCGGCATCGGCGCCGACGGCGTCTGGTCGAAGACGCGCCGGGCGGTGGAGGGGCGCTCAGGCGACGTGCCGGCGCGCTATCAGGGCTACGTCGCCTGGCGCGCCACCCTGCCCCGCACGCGGGCGCCGGCGCCGCTCGCGGGGGACGAGACGGGGCTGTGGCTCGGCCGGCGCGCGCACGTGGTGCACTACCCGATCGCCGGCGGCGCGCTCGTCAACATCGTGTGCATCGTGCAGCGCCCCGAGCCCGTCGACGGCTGGGCGACGCCCGGCGAGGCGCGCGCGCTCCTCGCGGCGCTGCCCGGTCTCGCGCCCGACCTGCGCGCGCTCCTCGACGCGGCCGGGGGCTGGCTGCTCTGGTCGCTGCACGACCGCTCCGCCGCGCGCATGGCGCGGGGCCGGTTCGCGCTCGTGGGCGACGCCGCCCATCCCGTCCTGCCCTTCCTCGCGCAGGGCGCGGCCCTCGCCGTCGAGGACGCGGCCTGCCTCGCGCGTAGGCTCGCATCTGCGCAAGAGATGGGCCCGCAGGCGGCGCGCTCCGCGAGCCCCGGCGGAGAGGACGCGATCGCGAGCGCCCTCACCGCCTATGCCGCCGCGCGCGTTCCGCGGGCGCTGCGCGTGCAGAAGGCGGCCCGCTCGAACGGTCGGGTGTATCACGCGGGCGGTCCGATGGCGCTCGGGCGCGATCTCGTGCTGCGGAGCATGGGCGCGGGCGGCATGGCGGAGCGCTATGCCTGGCTGTATGGCTGGAGCGACGAGGCGTGACTGGCAAGCTTCTTGCTGCCTCCGACGCGACAGAAGCGCCGCGCCAGGATCCGATGCTCATAGCCCACCTCAGCGACCTCCACGTCCCTGCCACGGGCGAGCCCGTGCCCGGGGCCGCGGACGTCAATGCTGCACTGCACAAGGCTTTCGCGGCCCTGCAGGCGCTCAGCCCCCGCCCCGATCTCGTGATCGTCTCCGGCGACGTCGCCGATGCGGGGCGCCCGCGCGCCTACGGACGCGCCGCCGAGATGCTGCGTGTGCTCAAGCGACCGATAGTTGCCGTGCCCGGGAATCACGACGATCCTGCGGGATTCGCTTGCTTCATGCACGAGATCGGCGGGGAAAGCCGCATTCCCGCGCCGGAGCTGTGCAGCGTGCGCGACTTCGCGGCGCTGCGGGTGATCGGGCTCTCCTCGAAGATCCCGCTCACCAGCGCCGGCGGCCTCGACGACGCGCAGCTCGATTGGCTCGACGCGACGCTGACGGAGGCGCCCGCGCGCCCCACACTCCTCGTCGTGCACCATCCGCCCTTCCGCTGCGGCGTCGGCTACATGGACCGCATTCGTCTCGTCGACGGGGCAGTGCGGCTCGAATGCATCGTCGCCGCTCATCCGCAGGTGCTGGCCGTCCTGTGCGGGCATCATCACCGCGCGATGGAGACGCAGTTCGGCGGGCGCCCCTGCTGGGTCGCGCCCTCCCTCGCCTATGCCGTGAGCCTCGATCTGCGCCCCGGCGGCGAGGGCGGCTTCTCCCGCGAGCCCGCCTCCTATCGCCTGCTGCATTACGACGGCCGCCGGCTCGTCTCGCATCTCGCCTATGTCGAGGGCACGGGCGCCGCCCGCCCCTTCCGCCGGCACGACCCGGCGGAGGCGGACGTGCCCGCGATCGCGCTCGCGTCCAGCGACGCGTGATCGGCACCCGCTGCTCGCCCCCCGAAACGTAGAACGGGCGGAGGGTCTCCCCTCCGCCCGCCCGATCCGTACGACGGGTCTCGAACGACGTCGCCGGTCGGTCCCGGGAAGCTCAGTTGGTGAGGTAGGGCATGGGGTCGACCGGGTCGGCGCCCCTGCGGATCTCGAAGTGGAGCTGGGGCGAGGTGACGTTGCCGGTGCGCCCCGAATTCGCGATCACCTGCCCGCGCCGCACGGCGTCGCCGCGGTTCACGAGGAGCTCGGAATTGTGCGCATAGGCGGAGACGTAGCCGTCGTCGTGGCGCACGAGGACGAGCTTGCCGTAGCCGCGCAGCTCCTCGCCGGCATAGGCGACGGTGCCGCCCTCCGCGGCGCGCACCGGCGTGCCTTCGGGGACCGCGATGTTGATGCCTTCGTTGCCGGCGGTGCCGAAGCCCGAGATCACGCGCCCGCGGGCCGGCCAGCGGAAGTCGAGTCCGGTGGCGGGATCGGGCAGGCTCGCGACCTGCTGCGGCGCGGCGGCCGGGGCCGCCGGAGCGGGAGCCGCCGCCTGCGCGGCGGGCTGGGCCTGAGGAGCCGCCTGAGGCGCCGTCGGGGCCGCGCTCGCGGCGCGCGTCGGCGCGCTCGGCGGGACGGGCGCGGCGCCGGACGCGACGGCGCCGGTACGGGTCGGCGTGGGCGCGGCGGCGCGGGTCGGAGCAGGCGGCGGCACCGGGGCGGCGCCGCCGGCGGATGCCGGGATCACCGTCGGTGAGGCCACGGGCGCGGCCGAGGCCACCTGCGTCGCGCCGCCGGCGCTGTACACCGGCACGACCAGGGCGCGTCCGGGCTGGACGTCGCCCGCGGAGGAGAGGCCGTTGACGCGAAGCAGCGCATCCATCGGCACGTTGTAGCGCCCCGCCAGCGACGACGCCGTCTCGCCCTGGCGCACCACGATGGGCGTGCCGCCGAGCGCGCTCCAGCCGGGCTGGCCGGATCCCGCCTGTGCCGTCGCCCGGGAGATGGGCTGGGCCGCCTGCGCCGAGGCGACGCTCGCCGTCGTCGTGGGCTGGGGAAGCGGAGACGCGATCGGCGCGCCGGTCGGCGCCGGCAGCGGCGCGCTGGCCACCGCCGTCGTCGGCGCGGCGGATGCCGGCTCGACGCTGCCCGTCATCACGGGGCTTTGGCCGCCGGGGGCGAACGGATTGCCGAAGGGATCGGCGAAGCGCATCGTGTCGGCGCTGCAGGCGCCGAGCGCGCTCGCCGCGAGCGCCACGAGCGCCACCTTCGCCGGCACGAAGGAACGGAATCGACCCTGGAGAGCCTGGGGATAGCGCATCGACGCACCTGATACTCGAAACGACCTGTGCAACGATTAAAAGGGCATTCAGGTTAAGCAAGCGTTGCGCCCGATCGGCTTATTACGTCCCGCAGCCGCCCTTACGTCAGGTGCGGAGATCACCGCATCACCAGCGGCGCGATGCGCAGCGACGTGCCGAGCCGGCGCGTCGTCACGCCCTCCTCGTTCTTCTCGACGACGGCGAGGCGCGGGAAGCCGTCGACGGTGAGCGCGCCGACGAGGCGCCCGCCGGGCGCGAGGCGCTCGAGCAGGGTGTCGGGGAAGGCCGGCAGCGCACCGTTGACGAGCATGCGCGGGAAGCGCTCGCGATTGCGCCGGGGCAGGAGCCCGTCGCCGTGGCCGAGCCCGATCGAAGCGGCCACGTCGAGCTGGCCGAGCCGCAGCGCGGCCGCGTCGCACAAGGCCTCGATGCGCTCGACGCTCTCCACCACGCCACCCAGGCGCGCGAGAAGCGCCGAGACGTAGCCCGAGCCCGTGCCGACCTCGTAGACCGCCATGCCCTCCTCGAGCGCCAGCGCGACGAGCATCGCCGCGACGGTGGTGGGCGCGGACATGGTCTGGCCGTAGGGCAGCGGCAGCGCGACGTCGGAGCGGGAGAGGTCGGCGAAACGCCGGGGCGCGAACAGGTTTCGCGGCACGCGCTCCATGGCGCCGAGCACCGCCTTGTCGCGATAGCCCTTGGCGCGCAGGGCCAGCACGAAGGCGGCGGTCTCCACCGCCTCCGCGTCGAGCGTCGGATCGCCCTCGCTGAGCCCTTGCCGGTCGACGCGCATACGCCCTCCCCTCGCGCGAGGATAGATCGATCGGGTTAACCGATCCTTCACCTTCCGCATCGTCGCCTCGCGCCGGCGCACGTATCGCGATGCGACCTGTCGCCGCGAGGACACGGCGCGGCGCCGGCGGTGGACGGGAGGTGCCCCGCGGCTTGATTTCCCCCGTCGGCTTGCGCATCGTCGCCCGCGAATACGCACCCGCGGAGGATGAACGGCGATGCGCAAGACGATTCCGGCCGAGACGACGATGAAGTCGGCGCTCCTCGCCCTCGCGGGCGCGCTCGCCATCACGTTCGCGGCGCCCGCGATCGCCGCCGACTACGCCCGCGGCGACATCGCCGAGGAGCGCCTCGGCGGCTGGTATTACGGCGCCCCGCCGGCCGAGGAGCGCGTGAGCCCCTTCGCGGGCACCGTCCCCTCCTGCGACGCGCCCACCATCCTCTCGACGATCTCCGGCGAGTTCAATCGCCGCGAGGCTCGCTTCTGGAATTCGGGGCTGCGCATCGTCGGCATCGAGCACGTGCGGCCGGTGGCGTTCCGTCCCTGGGGCGACAGCTTCATCCCGCGGCGCTTCTGCACGGCGACCGCGGCGGTCCAGCGCGGCCCCGTCGTGCGCCACCACCGGGTGAACTACCTCATCCGCGAGGAGCTCGGCGTCTTCCTGCAGAGCTCTCACGATGTGGAATGGTGCGTGATCGGCGTCGAGCGGCTGCTGCACGCCGCTCCCAATTGCGAGATGATGCTGCCCTGAGGCGGAAGCGGCGGGCTGCCGCAGGGCGCCCGCGGAACGCCGCACGAGCATCGCCGTTGCCACAGCTCCCTGACGAGGAGGCTTGGCAGCGTCGATGGAGGCGTATCTTCCGACCCTGATCGGCACCGTGGCCGGCATGTGCTCCACCGCGAGCTTTCTGCCGCAGGTGTGGAAATCCTGGCGCGAGGGCGACACCGGCGCGATCTCGAAGCGCATGTACGTGGTGACGGTCTCGGCCTTCTCGCTGTGGATCGCCTACGGGCTCCTGATCTGGAGCCTGCCGATCATCATCTTCAACGCGCTGAGCCTCGTGCTCTCTGGCTCCGTCCTCGTGATGAAGCTGCGCAACCTGCGCCGCCGCCGGCGCCGCACCGCGGGCGCGGAGGCTCGCCCGTGAGCGCGCTTCACGCCGAGCCGGCCCCGCAGGAGAGCCTCGCGGAGAGCGGCGTCGTCGACCCGGCGGACGCCGCCGAGAGCGCCGGCCTCACCTACGTCACCGACGACGAGCCCGGCATACGCCGCAAGCGCTCGGGCAAGGGCTTCACCTATACCGACGCCAAGGGCCGCACGATCAAGGACAAGGCGGAGCTGGCGCGCCTGAAATCGCTCGCCGTGCCGCCGGCCTACACGGACGTGTGGATCTCGCCCGACCCGAACGGCCACATCCAGGCGACGGGGCGCGACGCGCGCGGGCGCAAGCAATACCGCTACCATCCGCGCTTCCGCGAGGTGCGCGATTCGACCAAGTTCGAGCATCTCGTCGCCTTCGCCGAGGCGCTGCCGCAGATCCGCGAGCGGGTCGATGCGGACATGCGCAAGCGCACGCTCACCCGCGAGAAGGTGCTCGCCACCATCGTGCATCTGCTCGAGACGACGCTGATCCGCGTCGGCAACGCGGACTACGTGCGCCGCAACAAGACCTACGGCCTGACCACACTGGGCGACGAGCACGTCGACGTGGAGGGCGACAACCTGCGCTTCGTCTTCAGCGGCAAGGGCGGCAAGGAATGGCGGCTCAAGGTGCGCGACCGGCGCGTCGCGCGCACCGTGCGCCTGCTGGAGGACCTGCCCGGCCAGCGCCTCTTCCAATGGGTCGACGAGGACGGCACGCGCCACGCGGTCGAGAGCGCGGACGTCAACACCTATCTGCGGGAGATCACCGGGCGCGAGATCACGGCGAAGGACTTCCGCACCTGGGGCGGCACGGTGCTCGCCGCCGTGGCGCTGCGCGAGTTCGAGGCCTTCGACACCAAGGCGGCGGCGAAGAAGAATCTCAAGGCCGCCATCGAGCAGGTCTCCTCGCGGCTGGGCAACACGCCGACCATCTGCCGCAAGTGCTACGTCCACCCCGAGGTGCTCTCGGCTTATCTCGAAGGCTCGCTCGCCGAGGAGGTGACCCGCGAGGCGGAGCGTGCGCTCGCCCGCGAGCTCGACGGGCTCGAGCCCGAGGAGGCGGCGGTGCTCGCGGTCCTGCGCACGCGGCTCGCGTTGGAGAGCCGCGCCGGCTGACCTCAGCCTTCTTCCAGCGTGGCGCGCACGCGGCTCGGAAAGCCCCAGCCGCGGGCGCGTACCGGCTCGACGAGGGCCATGTGCGGCGCGGTGAGCGCGGCGAGCCCCACGAAGAGCACCTGCATCGTCCGCGCATCGAGCGCCGCCTCGGCGAGGAGCGCCCAGGCCGCCCCGCCGAGCGCGAGCGTTCCCACCATCGGCGCCGCCGCGATGGCGACGAGGGTGGCCGGCGACGTCGTGCCCGCCGCGCGCGCGGTGCGGAGCACATGGCGGGCCGAATGCATCAGGCAGAAATAGACGGCGAAGGCCACGAGCGGCGGCGCGAGGAGAGCGAGCGTCGCCGTCGCGCCGACCTCGAAGGCGGTGCGGCCGCGGTCGCGGTGCGTCTCCCAGACGACCGCGCCCACGACGAGGAGCACGACCGGCCAGGCGAGGGTCGCGAGCCCGCCGGCCACCAAGGCGCCGGCCTCGGGCCCGACCAGCAGGCCGAACAGGCGTGCGACCGCCTCCTCGTGGAGCAGCGTCGGTGCGACGAGGGGCGCCATGCCCGCCGCGGCACGGGTGCCCAACGCCGCATGACCCTCGGGATCGCCGGAGAAATGCGCCGCCGAGGCGATCAGGAAGACGGCGAGGAA
This sequence comes from Salinarimonas ramus, assembly GCF_014645695.1. Lineage (GTDB taxonomy): Bacteria > Pseudomonadota > Alphaproteobacteria > Rhizobiales > Beijerinckiaceae > Salinarimonas > Salinarimonas ramus. The sequence goes on from NZ_BMMF01000004.1 coordinate 290,311, forward strand.
GAGGATCGGCGCGAACGCCCAGACCGCCACGACGAGCGCGGCGGCGGCCCAGTAGGCGAGGCCGAAGACGAGCCAGCGCTTCACGCCGGACAGACCCAGCGTGCGCTTGGCCCAGAGCACGTCGAAAGCCCCGTGCGGCACGCCGAGCACGAGGACGAGGGCCGCGACGACGAGGATCTCCGTCGTCGTCGGCATGGCTGCGAGCGCGGGGAGCGCGGCGGCGCCGAAGGCGACGACGAGGGCGACGGCGCCGTAGGCGACGCCCTGGATACGCAGCGCGTCGTCGGTGGTCATCGCGCCGCCTCCTTCACGCGCGCGGGCAGCGCGGTCTTTCCGGCGACCGCACGGTCCGGCGTGAGGAGCGCGCGGATAAACGGCAGCGGCGGCAGGGCGGCGGCGAGCGCCGCCGCGTCGAGGAGCGTCGGCTCGTCGGAGAGGAAGCGGATGAGCCGTGGCGCGGGCGTGCGCCGGAAGAGCGCCGCGAACAGGTCGGGTCCCCGTGCAGGATCCGCGGCGAGAACGCGCAGGAACAGGCGATCCATGAAGGCGAGGAGCCGTCCGTCCGCCGCCGCCGGGACGGGTCCGCGCCCGGCGAGGAGCGCGTCCGCGCAAGCGTCGGCCCAGGCCTGGATGCGGCGGAAGGCGTAGCCGCTCGACGGCCGCGCGCCGCCCGCCATCAGCCCTGCCCGCACGAGGCCGGGCGTCCGCGATGGCGTGGGCGCGACGAGCCCCATGGGCAGGCAGCCGTGCTCCTCGCGAAGAGCCCGCCCGCCTCGCCCGAAGGTCACCGCCGCGACGGCCGCGTCGAGATCCTCCGCCAGCGCCGGCGCCGGCAGGGGATCGCGGGCGAAGGCCGTCGTCTCGATGAGCGCCCGGTCGGGGGCGAGGGGGAGGACGTAGGTGAAGACCACGCGATCGGCGCGCGGCGGCGAAAAACGCATGAGCTCGACGGTGCCGGGATCGAAGCAGGCGGTGTCGCAGGCGATCTCGCGCCCGCGGAAGCTCTGCCAGAGCCGCGCGCCACCGGGTGCGGGCCGCCGGTCGGGACGCGTGTCGACGACGGCGCCCGCCGTCACCGGCCCTGCGGCGGTCTCCACGCGAAACCCGCCGCCGGCGAGCGGCGCGACCGCTCCGACGCGTGCGCCGAGCGCGAGATCGACATCCGGGCTCGCCGCGATCGCGGCCTGCGCCGCGGCGTAGAAGTCCGCGCCGCGGATCATCTGGTAGGGCATGCCCGGCGCCTCGGCGACGGCGCTCCCGCCGCTCGCGGTGGCGACGCGCACGCGCGGCCATGCATGCGCGACGATTCGCTCGTGGCGGTGCGGGCGCGTGCGCCAGAAGCACCAGGTGCGGTCGTCGCGATAGGTCTCGCGCGCCTCGAGCACCAGGGTGCGCGGGGCGCGCGGCCCGGCGTCCGCGAGGCGCTGCGCCAGGCTCAGGCCCGCGCAGCCGCCTCCGAGGATCACGAGATCGCGATCGAGGCGCATGGCTCGCGCCTTATTCCGCCGGCTCGCGCACCCGATGCGGGCGCTCGATGCGGTCGGGATAGATCTCGCCCTGCACCGCGAGCGCGGGACCGTAGCCCTCCTCGATGGAGCGGTGGCGTGCGACGCGCGAGAGCATGATGCCGAAGACGAGCTTCGAGGTGATGTCGGCCGTCGTGAACAGCACCTGGCGCACGAGCACCGATTCGTCGGACACCCACACCGCCGGGATCAGGTAGGCGATGGGATAGAGCGTCCAGGCGACGAGCAGCAGCAGGAAGATGCGGTTCATCTCGCCCGCCACGCGGGCCGAGAGCGTCTCCGGGGGGCGATGCGTCACAGCATAGACGAGCCAGAGGATGTAGAGGTAGAACACCGTCGAGACGCCGCCCCAGATCCAGAAGGGCGCGACCGCCTGCGTATCGGAGAAGCCGGCCACCGCCGGCTCGTAGTACTGGCCGACATAGCCGGTCCAGATCATCAGCAGGCCGGCGAGCGTGAACTTCCCCCAGTTCGCCCAGAAGGCGCGGCCCGAGAAGCCGAGCACGACGAGGAGCTGGGTGAGCAGCATCGGCACGTCGATCGACCAATTGGCGTAGCGATAGCCGTTGGAGAAGATCATCCCGTCGACGCGCGTCCACAGCCCGCTCGCCTCGTTGAAGGTGAAGGTGCGGTTCCACAGCAGCCAGAGCTGGAAGATCTCGAGCGCGGCCGAGACCATCACCACCGCCGAGATCACGCTCGAGAGGCGGTAGCGCGGCGCGACGTTGTTCATCGTCATGATGAAATAGGCGAGCCCCGCGAGGAAGGCCGCCACCGTCAGCGCGAAGATGTGGCGTATGACGTCGAAGTGCCAATAGCCGTATTCGAGGAAGTTTTCGTAATTGGGCATGAGACCTCCCGGCCCGTTCTTCTGGGAGAAGCATCGCGGGAGGCGAGCATGCGACCTGCGCGGGCCGCGTCCGCGGACCCACCGCCCCGGTTCGATCGGGCGGCCAACGAACAAGCGGGCCATTCCGTTCGCTCTCGGGGAGAGACGATGCACGCTCTGCGGCGCGACCCGGCGTCGCGGCGGCCCCACCGGCGCGCCATCGGCATGCTCGACATCGGCGCGGGCGGCGTTATGGTCCGCGCTCGTCGAATTCGGAGCACGGCCATGGCGAGGCTCAGCGTCAACCTCAACAAGATCGCCCTCCTGCGCAACTCGCGGAAGACCGGCGTGCCGGACCCGGCCGCCTTCGTGCCGCTCGCGGCCCGCGCGGGCGCGCAGGGCATCACGCTGCATCCGCGCCCCGACGAGCGCCACGTGCGCCGCACCGACGTCGACGCAATCGCCGCGGCGATGGAGGGCATGCGCCCGGCCTGCGAGCTCAACCTCGAGGGCTACCCGGACGCGCGCTTTCTCGAGATCGTGCGCGCCGTGCGTCCCGAGCAGGTGACCTTCGTGCCGGACGCCCCCGACGTCTTCACCTCCGACAAGGGCTTCGAGCTCGACGCGGCGCAGACGACGCTCGTGCGCGAGGCGCTGGCCGCGCTCGAGGGGATCGAGACGCGCATCGTGCTGTTCATCGATCCGGACCCCGCGGTCGTCCCCCGCGTAGCCGAGATCGGCGCGCACGGCATCGAGATCTACACGGGCTCCTACGCCGAGGCCTGGAAGGCGGGCCGCCACGCGCCCCTCCTCGACGCCGCCGCCAAGGCGGCGCTCGCGGCGAAGGCGCACGGCCTCGTCGTGAATGCGGGGCACGACCTCAACCTCGACAACATCCCGCCCCTCGTCGCCGCCATCCCCCACCTCGCCGAGGCCTCCATCGGCCACGAGCTCACGGCGGACGCGCTGGTGATGGGCTTCGAGGGCGCGGTCGCCGCCTATGCGGCGGCGCTTCGCGGGGAGCGTCGCGAGGGGTGAGCGCGGCTACCACCGGGCTTCGCGCGAAAATAGGCGAATGCCGGTGCGCGGGCTGCGTTTCGGCGCTTTCCGACACTCGCCTTGACACGACCCGCCGTCGCGCGTCTATTCGAGCGAGGTGGCCATACGTGGCACCTAGACTACCGTAACGTTAGACACGCGTGGACGGCCGAACGGCCACGCATCATTGCCGGTTCGGCCTGTTTTGCGCGATTTCGATCGGAGATATTGAAGTCATGAAGGACCAAGAACGCATTGCCGTATTCATAGACGGCGCCAATCTCTACGCGACCACGAAGACGCTCGGCTTCGACATCGACTACAAGCGCCTTTTGAAAGAATTTCAATCGCGCGGCTACCTGCTTCGGGCGTTCTATTACACGGCGCTCGTCGAGGACCAAGAATACTCCTCGATCCGCCCGCTAATCGATTGGCTCGATTACAACGGCTATCGTGTCGTGACCAAGCCCACCAAGGAGTTCGTCGACTCCATGGGCCGCCGCAAGGTGAAGGGCAACATGGACATCGAGCTGTGCATCGACGCGCTCGAGCTCGCCCAGCACGTGGACCACATCGTCCTGTTCTCCGGCGACGGCGACTTCCGGTCGTTGGTCGAGGCGCTCCAGCGCAAAGGCGTGCGCGTGTCGGTGGTCTCCACCATCTCGACCCAGCCACCCATGGTGGCCGACGAGCTGCGCCGCCAGGCGGACGAGTTCATCGATCTCGCGCATCTCCTGCCGAAGATCGGCCGCGACCCGGCCGACCGGCCGCAGCGCGATTATTCCGATCGTCCGCAGCGCTTCCAGGGCGGACCCGGGCAAGGCCCCGGTCCCGGTCCCGGCCCCGGCGGTCCCGGCCTCGAGCGCCGCTACGGCATCCGTCAGGGCCAGGGCCCGATCGGCGGACCGCCGGACGAAGAGGACGAGTACGAGGATTGATCGCATCGCCCGCGCCGTGAGCCACGGCGCGGGCGATCGTCCTCGGCCTCACCCCGAATCTCACCTCACCCGAAGACCGGCCATGCCCGCTGCGGGCCGCGCATGCGCTCGAACGCCGCAGCCGCCTGCAGCACGGCCATGTCGGCGAAGCGCGGCCCGGCGATCTGCAGGCCGATGGGCAGCCCGCTCGTCGTGTAGCCGCAATTCACCGAGATCGCCGGCTGCTCGGACATGTTGAAGCCCACCGTGAAGCCGATGTGCTCGAAGGGGCGCTGCCAGTCGTTGGTCGGCGAGGCCCGGTCCGCCGGGTAGGTCGGCATCGGCGCCACCGGCGAGATCAAGAGATCGTAGGGCGCGCTCGCCGTCAGGGTCGCCTTGCGCATGGCGTCGATCTGCGCAAAGCCCCGATAGACCTCCTCCCCCGAGAGCGCCGCCCCGCTCTCCGCCCACGAGCGGATGTAGGGCAGGATCGCCGCGCGCTTCGCCTCGGGCAGGCTCCCGATGTCCGACCAGGCACGGGCGCGCCAGAAGCGATCGAGCCCGTCGAGCATCTCGCGGGTGAGGAACGGACCCGCCTCCTCGACGATCGCGCCCGCTTCCGTGAAGGCGTGCGCCGCCCGCTCGATCGCCGCGCGCACCTCCGGCTCGACGTCGGCACCCACGCCGCAATCCAGCACGAGCCCGATGCGCAGGCCCGCGACGCCGTGGTCGAGGTCGAGCCAGGGCAGGTCCGCCGGCGGCAGGCACATCGTGTCGCGCGTGTCGGGTCGCGAGAGGACGCTCATGTAGAGCGCCGCATCGGCGACGGTGCGCGTCATCGGGCCGGCGACGCGCCCGAGGAAGGGCGGATCGATGGGAACGCGCCCGAAGCTCGGCTTGAGGCCGACGACGCCGCACCAGCCGGCCGGCAGGCGGATCGAGCCGCCGATGTCGGTGCCGATATGCAGCGGGCCATAGCCGGCCGCGGCGGCGGCGCCGGCGCCGGCGGAGGAGCCGCCGGGGTTCAGGTCCGTGTTCCACGGGTTGCGCGCGAGATCGTGGAAGCTCGACAGGCCGGACGACAGCATGCCGTAATCGGGCATCGTCGTGCGCGCCATGATCACGCCGCCCGCCTCGCGGGTGCGCGCCGCCGGCGGCGCGTCGAGGGCGGACGGCACGAGGTCGCGCGCGGCGGTGCCGAGCGGCATGCCCAGCCCCTTCGTGGCGATGTTCTCCTTGATCGTCACCGGCACGCCGTCGATCGGCCCGGCGGGCTCGCCCTTCGCCCAGCGCGCCTCGGAGGCCTGCGCCGCATCGAGCGCCGCCTGCGGATCGAAGGCCCACAGCGCGTGCAGGGTCGGCTCCGCCGCCTCGATGCGCGCGATCACCGCTTGCGTGACCTCGACGGGCGAGAGGCGCCGCGCCTCGTAGGCGGCGACGAGGTCGCAGGCCGTGAGGTCGGCGAGGGCGTGAGAGGCTGGGGAGGCTGGGGAGGCGGCGGTCATCGGAGCATTCCTTCTTCTTCGTCGTTCATTCGTCGGCGCGCACGCGCTCCCCCGCGCGGGCACGCCGACGGCGGCCCGGGACGGCGTCGAGGAGCGTGCGCGTATAGTCGTGGGCCGGGTTGTCGAAGACCGCGTCCGTCGCGCCCTCCTCCACGATCCGCCCGGCCCGCATGACGCAGACCCGGTCCGTGATCACCCGCACCACCGAGAGGTCGTGGCTGATGAAGAGGTAGGCGAGGCCGAGCTCCTCCTGCAGGTCCATCATCAGGTTGAGCACCTGCGCCTGCACCGAGACGTCGAGCGCGGACACCGGCTCGTCGCAGACGATCAGCGCCGGGCGGGTGACGAGCGCCCGCGCGATGGCGATGCGCTGGCGCTGGCCGCCGGAGAATTCGTGCGGGTACTTCTCCGCGGCGGAGGCCGGCAGACCCACCTGGTCGAGCGCCTCGCGCACGCGCGTCTCGCGCGCGACGGCGTCGACGTCGGGCTCGAGCGAGCGGATCGGCTCGGCGACGATGCGGCCCACCGAATGGCGCGGGTCGAGCGACCCGTACGGGTCCTGGAAGATCGCCTGGAAGTGCTTGCGCTCCGCGCGCAGCTCCGCCCGCGAGAGCGCGAACAGGTCGCGCCCGCGAAAGCGCACGCTCCCCTCCTGGGGCGTCTCGAGCGCCATCACGGTGCGCGCCAGCGTGGACTTGCCGCAGCCCGATTCGCCGACGATGCCGAGGCTCTCGCCGGGACGAAGCGTCAGGCTCACCCCGTGGAGCGCCGTGAAGGTGGGCGCCGGCTCGAACAGCGTGCGCCGCGGCAGGCGGTAGCGGCGCACGAGATCGCGCACCTCGACGAGCGGCGGGGCGTCCTCGTGGATGCTCATCGTGCACCCTCAGCGGACGCCGCCACGTCCCCCGCCATCCCGCTCGGCGGATGCGGGTGCAGGCACGCCGCCGCGTGATCGGCCCGGCCCGGTGCGCCGAGCGGCGCGAGCGGCGGGGGTGCGGCTCGGCAATCGTCCTGCGCGCGCGGGCAGCGCGGCGCGAAGGCGCAGCCCGGCGGGCGCGCGCGCGGATCGGGCACCTGGCCCGGGATCGCGGCGAGCCGGCGCTTGCGCCCGCTCGGCTCGCGCGCGCTGGTCAGGAGCGCGGAGCGCGGCGAGGCGGCGAAGAGCCCGCGGGTATAGGGATGCGCCATGTGAGCGAAGACGTCCGCCGTGCGCCCGCTTTCGACCACGCGCCCGGCATACATCACCATCATGCGCTCGCAGGTCTCCTCGACGACCCCGAGATCGTGGGTGATGAGGACGAGCGCCATGCCCATCTCGGCGACGAGATCCTCGAGCAGATCGAGGATCTGCGCCTGGATCGTCACGTCGAGCGCCGTCGTCGGCTCGTCGGCGATGAGCACGTCGGGCCCGCAGGCGAGCGCGATGGCGATGACGACGCGCTGGCGCTGCCCGCCCGAGAGCTGGTGGGGGTAGAGATCGAGCGAGAAGCGCGGCCCGGGCAGGCCCACGCGGTCGAGGAGAGCGCGGGCGCGCTCGGCGGCCTGCGCCTTCGGGAGGCGCAGGTGCAGGATCAGGCTCTCGGCGATCTGCGCGCCGATGGTCTTGACCGGGTTCAAGGCCGTCATCGGCTCCTGGAAGACCATGGCGATGCGCCGCCCGCGGATGCCCTGCATCTCGCGCTCGGACGTCGCGAGCAGGTCGCGCCCGTCGAGGCGGATCGCACCGGTCGCCCGCGCGGCGCCGGGGAGGAGCCCCATGATCGCGAGCGCCGTCATCGACTTGCCGCAGCCCGATTCGCCGACGATGCCGAGCTTCTCGCCCCGGTCGAGGCCAATGTCGACGCCCTCGAGGATCGGCGCCGCGCCGGTGAGCGCCGGGATCTCGACGCGCAGGTTCTCGATCTCGAGGAGCCGGCTCATCGCGCGCGCCTCACCTTGGGGTCCAGCGCGTCGCGCAGCCCGTCGCCCAAGAGGTTGAGGCCGAGCACCGCGATCGTGATGGCGAGGCCCGGGAAGATCGCGAGCCAGGGTGCGGTGTAGATGTAGGTCTGCGCGTCGAACAGCATCTTGCCCCAGGACGGCTGCGGCGGCTGCACGCCGAGCCCCACATAGGAGAGCCCCGCCTCGGCCACGATGGCGAGCGCGAACTGGATCGTCGCCTGCACCACGAGCACCGCCGTGCAATTGGGCAGGACGTGCTCGATCGTGATGGCGAGATCGCTCTTGCCGGCGCAGCGCGCGGCCAACACGAAGTCGCGCTTCCACAGCCCGAGCGCCGCGCCGCGGGTGAGGCGCGCGAAGACGGGAATGTTGAAGATCCCGATCGCCACGATGGCGTTCACCGCGCCCGGCCCCGCGAGCGCGGTGATGATCACCGCCGTCAGCAGCGCCGGGAAGGCGAAGGCGAGATCCGTCGAACGCATCACGACGTCGTCCACGAGCCCGCCCCGCGCCGCGGCCAGCGCGCCGAGCGGCACGCCGATGCCGGCTCCCACCAGCACCGCGACGACGGCCACCACGATCGAGACCTGCGCCCCCGCCATGATCTGCGAGAGCACGTCGCGCCCGAAGAAGTCGGTGCCGAGCGGATGCGCGAGCGAGGGGGCCTCGAGCTTGTTCAGGATGTTCAGCGCGGTCGGCTCGTAGGGCGTCCAGACGAGGGAGACGAGCGCCATGGCTACGAAGATCGCCGTGATCACGAGGCCGACGACGAGGCTCGGGCTCGCGGCCGGAAGCCGTCGCCCGCCCGTCTTGCGCACGACGCCGCTCATCGCGCGCCTCCTCGCGACAGCCGCGGATCGAGGGCGGCGTAGGCGAGATCGACGAGGAAGTTGACGACGATGACGGAGATCGCGAGCAGCGTCACGAGGCTCTGCACGGTGATCAGGTCGCGCTGCGCGATGGCCTGGAAGACGAGGCGCCCGAGCCCCGGCAGGGTGAAGACGTTCTCGATGATGATCGTGCCGGCGAGCAGGAAGGAGAATTGCAGGCCCATGATGGTGACGACGGGGATGAGCGCGTTGGGCACCGCATGGCGCCACAGGGCCGCCTCGCCCGACAGGCCCTTGGCGCGGGCCGTGCGGATGAAGTCCTCGCCCAGGGTCTCGATGACGGAGGAGCGCGTCACGCGCGCGAGGATCGCCGCCTGCGGCAGCGCCAGCGCCAGCGCGGGCAGGATCAGCGCCTCGAGCCCGGCGAGGAGCCCCGCCTCCCAGCCGGGGAAGCCGGAGGCCGGCAGCCAGCCGAGCGTCAGCGCGAAAAGGATCACGAGCATGAGCCCGAGCCAGAAGTTCGGCACGGCGACGCCCACCTGCGCGACGCCCATCGTCGCGACGTCTCCCGCCCTCCCGCGCCGCGAGGCGGCGTAGACGCCGACGGGGATCGCGATCAGCGTCGAGAGCACGAGGGCGAGCACCGCGAGCGGCAGGCTCACCGCCGCGCGCTGCGCGACGAGATCGGCGACGGGGACGGAATAGGTGTAGCTGGTGCCGAGATCGCCGACGAGGAAGCCGCCGATCCACTCGAGGTAGCGCCATGCGACCGGCTGATCGAGCCCCATCTCGGCCCTGAGCGCGGCCAGCGTGTCGGGCCGCGCGCCGGTGCCGAGGATGATCGCGGCGGGATCGCCGGGCAGCACGGCCATGGCCACGAACACGACGAGGCTCGCCGCGAGGGCGGTGAGGACGAGCGCGATCGTGCGGCCGAGGAGGTAGCGGGACACGGGGTGTCGATCCTCTCCAAGAATGTCATCCCGGACGCCGAAGGCGATCCGGGACCCAGAACACGAGAGGCCTGGTTCAGGGCGCGCGAGAGCGCGTCCGTCCAAGTCCCGCCGATGCAGGCGTTCGGTGGCCGCGGCGTCGGCACGCCGCTCCGTCGAGCACCTGCGGTTCTGGGTCCCGGGTCCGCTTCGCGGCCCGGGATGACATGGGTGGCGCTCCCTGACGAACGCCCCCCTTCTCATTTCACCGAGCCCAGCGCGCCTCGGTGACGTCGTTGGCGGGGATCGGCTGGTTGGTCCACAGGCCTTCCAGGTCCGCGCGCCACACGCCGATCTTGGGCAGCGCGTAGAGGAACACCGCCGGCTGGTCCTCCGAGAGGATGCGCTGGAGCTCGCCCGCGATCTGCGCCTGCTCGTCCTGGTCGGTGGCGGCGAGATAGCGCTGGTAGGTCTCGCGGTATTCCTCGCTCGCGTAATTGAAGTAGTACTCGTCGCGCGCGAAGATATCGAGGTCGCGCGGCTCGGTATGCGCCACGATGGTCGCGTCGAAATCGTAGCCGCGGAAGACCTGCTCCAGCCATTGCGCCCACTCGATCGGGACGAGCTCGACGTTCAGGCCGACCTGCTGCAGGTAGGCCGCCGCCACCTCACCGCCGCGCCGGGCGTAGGCCGGGGGCGGAAGCTGGATCGTGATGGTCGCGCCCGCGGCGCCGGCCTCCTCGAGAAGCGCGCGCGCCTGGTCGGGGTCGAACGGATAGGCGTCGGAGAAATCGACGTAGCCCGGGCTCGCCGGCGTCGAGAAGGAGCCGATCGTCGTGCCCAGCCCGTTCTGCACGGCATCGAGCATGGCCTGCTTGTCGATGGCGTGGGCCAGCGCCCGGCGTACGCGCACGTCGTCGAGGGGCGCGCGGGAATTGTTGAGCGAGAGCAGCACCTCGCCCTCCGTCGCGCCGACCGCCACGGTGAAGCGATCGTCGTTCTCGAATTGCGGCAGCGCCTCGGGCGCGGGGAAGTTGGGGAAGGCGTCGAGATCGCCCGCCAGCATCGCCGCCGTGGCGGCGGAGGGGTCGGAGATGAAGCGGATGACCACGTTCTCGATCGCCGGCGCGTCGCCCCAGTAATCGGCGTTGCGGGTCATCTCCACCCGGTCGCCCTGCACCCAGCGCGCGAAGCGGTAGGGCCCCGTGCCGACGGGGTTCGTCTTGTTGGTCTCGGCGGAGCTCGGCGCCACCATCACCGCGTCGCCCCAGGCCATGTTGAACAGGAAGCGCGAGGAGGGCTGGCTCAGCGTCACCACCGCCGTGTAGGGGTCCGGGCACTCGGTCGAGGCGATGGGCTCGAACAGCCCCTTCTGGGCGTTGGTCGAATCGGGCGCGACCGCGCGCTCGTAGGAGAATTGCACGATCGAGCAGTCGAACGGCGTGCCGTCGTGGAAGGTGACGCCCTCGCGCAGGTCGAACGTGTAGACGAGCCCGTCCTCGGACACCTCCCAGCTCTCGGCGAGCGCCGGCACCACGGCGCCGTCGCCGGCGATCTGCACGAGGCCCTCGAAGATGTTGGCGTAGGTCACCTCGCGGATCGCCGCCGCGGCTCCGGCGGTCGGGTCGAGCATCGGCGGCTCGAGCTGCATGCCGAGCCGCAGCGTGTCCCGTTCCTGCGCGAGCGCCTCCGGCGCCGTGAGCGCGCCGGCGGCGGCGAGCGCGAGGAGGCTCGCAGCGAGCGCGAGCGAATGACGATGCGAGGTCCTCATAGACCCTGATCCTTCCCTGTTCGTTGGCCGGCGCGACGCCGGCGGCGTCGATCGCGATCGACGACGGATGGCGCGGAGCATGCCCCGAACGCGGCGCCACGGGCTAGCCGTCGCGCTCGTGCAGCTGCGCCCGTCCATCCTGCGCGTCGCGCCACCGCCGTCAATCGGCCACGACGCGACGCGCACGACGCTCACGGATACAGCCGCTGGCGGGCCCAGCCGCCGCCTTCCTGCGGCGTGAAGACGACGCGGTCGTGCAGGCGGAAGGGGCGGTCGGCCCAGAACTCGATTCGCGCGGGCAGGATGCGGAAGCCCGTCCAGTGCGGCGGGCGGGGGATCTCGCCCACCGCGAACTTGGCGGCGTTCGTCGCCACCGCCTTCTCCAGCGCGAATCGGCTCTCGAGCGGGCGCGACTGGCGGCTCGCCCAGGCGCCGATGCGGCTCTGGCGCGGGCGCGAGGCGTAGTAGGCGTCCGCCTCCGCGTCGCTGACGCGCTCCACGGCGCCGCGCACGCGCACCTGCCGGCGCAGGCTCTTCCAGTGCATGCAGAGTGCCGCCTGCGGGTTCGCCGCGAGCTCCTCGCCCTTCTGCGATTCGGTGTTGGTGTAGAAGACGAAGCCGCGCGGATCGTGCCCCTTCAGGAGCACCATGCGCACGTTCGGCAGCCCCGAGCCGTCCGCGGTGGCGAGCGCCATGGCGTTGGGATCCTCCGGCTCCTTGTCCGCGGCCTCGGCGAACCAGGCCTCGAACAGGGAATAGGGCTCGTCGGCTTGCGTGAAGTCACCGGCCGTTAACTCGTCCACGTTTCACTCTCCGCGCGTGGTGGTCGCACGGGAGTGACGCATGGGCCCCCTCCCGCACGGGCTGTTCGAGACGGATCATAGGGCGAAAGCGACGCGCGGCCCAGAAGCGGCGCGAACGCTCGTCGTCGCGGGCGCGCTCGTGGTCGCGCTCGCGCTCGGCGCCTGCGCCGGCGCCGGCCCGCTGGCGACGTTGTCGACCGGCGAGCCGACGACGACGGGCTCCATCACCCCGCTGCTCCCCTCGGCGGATGCGCTGACGCTGGGCCTGGCCGGCGGCGCTTTCGCCGAAGCGAACGCCGCCCTGATGCGCGCGCTCGACCCTCTCGGACCCGGCGATGCGATCGCCTTCGCCGATCCCGCGAGCGAAACCCGCGGCACGATCGCGCCCGCGGCGCCGCCGCATCTCGAAGGCGCCCTCGTCTGCCGGCGCTTCGCCGCCGAGACCCTGCGCGAGACTGCGCCGCCCGCGCGTTACGAGGGGCGCGCCTGCCGGATCGCCGCCGGGCGCTGGCGCATCGAGGAGGCCCGCCTCGCGCAAGCGCCGTCCGATAGTCCCGCCGAGGCACCTCTTCCGGCAGAGGCGCTCCCCGCCGATCTCATGCCCCGGCTTCCCGGGTAATGCCCGTCGGGTAGTTGCGCGCGCGCAACACCTCTCCCATATCCTTGGACGGAAGCGGCGCCGACCGGGCCGCCGCCGAGCCGCCAGACGAAGAGCCCACCAGGTACGAGCGATGCGCGATCCCTACGACGTCCTCGGCGTGTCCCGCCAGGCGAGCGAGGCCGATGTCAAGAAGGCCTTCCGCAAGCTCGCCAAGCAATACCACCCCGACCAGAACAAGGACCCCAAGGCGGGCGCCAAGTTCTCCGAGGTGAACACCGCCTACGAGATCCTCGGCGACGCGGACAAGCGCAAGCAGTTCGACCGCGGCGAGATCGACGGCGACGGCAAGCCGCGCTTCCGCGGCTTCGACGGGTTCGGCGGAGGCGCCGGGCGCGGCGCGGGTGCGGGTGCGGGCGCGGGCTCCGGCGGGTTCGGCGGGTTCGAGGGCTTCGCCCGCGGCGCGCGGGGCGCCGGGTCGGCCGACGACCTCTTCTCGCAGATCTTCGGCGAGGCCTTCCGGCAGGCCGAGGCCCGCGGCACGGGCGCCGGCCCCGGCGGCTTCGGCGGCTTCTCGGGCGCGGGACCGGGCGGCGGCCCCGGCGCCGGCGCGGGCGGAGCCCGGCGCGCCGCCGCCAAGGGCGCCGACCTCGAGGCGACGATGACCGTCACGCTGGAGGAGATCGCGGCGGGCGCGACGAAGCGCGTGCGCCTGCCCAACGGCCGCGAGGTCGAGGTGATGGTGCCCAAGGGCGTGTCGGACGGCCAGGTGATCCGCCTGCGCGGCCTCGGCCAGGCGAGCGCGCTCGGCGAGCCCGGCGACGTCATGCTCACCGTGGAGATCGCCCCGCACGAGCGCTTCACGAAGGATGGCGCGGACCTGCGCGTGCGCATCCCCGTCCCGCTCGAGGACGCGGTGCTCGGCGCGCCCGTGCGCGTGCCGACGCTCACCGGCGCCGTGGAGATGAAGGTTCCGCCGATGTCGTCCGGCGGGCGCACCTTCCGGCTGCGCGGCAAGGGCCTGCCGTCCAAGTCCGGCCAGGGCGACCTGCTCGCCGTCCTCGAGATCCGCCTTCCCGAGGAGCCCGACGAGGCGCTCGTCGAGTACGCGAAGCGCAAGAAGGGCGTGAAGGCCGCAGGGTGAGGACCTCGGCCGTGGAAAACCCGCGCTCGGGGCGCAACGCCCGCGCGTAGTGCGCGATTGACGCTTTCCTGTGGCCGTCCGGTCGGCTAAAGAGGCCGGAAACGGCCCCGGGCCTTCGAACCTCAGTCGGGTGTTTCATGGCGGACGAGACAGGTTCCGGCATCCTTGCCGGAAAGCGCGGATTGATCATGGGCGTGGCGAACAATCGCTCCATCGCCTGGGGCATCGCGAAGGCCGCGCGCCAGCAGGGCGCCCAGCTCGCCTTCACCTACCAGGGGGACGCGCTCAAGAAGCGCGTCGAGCCGCTGGCGAAGGAGCTCGACGCCCATGTCGTCGGGCATTGCGACGTCACCGACGGCGCCACCATCGACGCCGTGTTCGCCCAGACCGAGGCGGCGCTCGGCACGATCGATTTCGTCGTCCACGCCATCGCCTTCTCCGACAAGGACGAGCTGACGGGTCGCTACGTCGACACGTCGGAGGAGAACTTCACGCGCTCGCTGGCCATCTCCTGCTATTCCTTCACGGCCATCGCCCAGCGCGCCGAGAAGCTGATGCCCAACGGCGGCTCGCTGCTCACGCTGACCTATTACGGCGCCGAAAAGTGGATGCCGCACTACAACGTCATGGGCGTCGCCAAGGCCGCGCTGGAGGCGTCCGTTCGCTACATGGCGGCCGATCTCGGCCCGCAGAACATCCGCGTCAACGCGCTCTCGGCCGGGCCGATCAAGACGCTGGCGGGCTCCGCCATCGGCGACTTCCGCTATATTCTCAAGTGGAACGCATACAACTCCCCACTGCGTCGCAACACCACGATCGAGGAGGTCGGCGAGACCGCCGCCTTCCTCCTGTCGGACATGTCGCGCGGCATCACCGGCGAGACGGTGCACGTCGATTCGGGCTACCACATCGTCGGCATGAAGAACCCCGACGCCCCCGACATCGCCCTCGACAAGGACTGAGCGCGCCCCGCGTGCCGCCGGCACGCGCGACGCGAGCGGAGGAGCGCGCCTTGGCCGGACCCGTCCTCTACTTCGTCCGCCACGGCGAGACGGATTGGAACGCCGAAGGGCGCCTGCAGGGCGGGCGCGACACGGACCTGAACGCGCTCGGGCGCGTCCAGGCCGAGGCGGCGGCGCGCACCCTGCGCTCCCTCGTGCGCGGCGATCTCGCCCGGCTCGACTTCGTCGCCTCCCCGATGCGCCGCACCCGCGACACGATGGAGATCCTGCGCGGCACGCTCGGCCTGCCGCGCGATGCTTACAGGCTCGACGAGCGGCTCGTCGAGATCTCCTTCGGCTCTTGGGAAGGCTCCACCTGGCCCGAGATCCGCGACCGCGATCCCGCCGGCGCGGCGGCGCGCGAGGCGGACAAGTGGGGCTTCGTGCCGCCGCAGGGCGAGAGCTACGCCATGCTCGCGAGGCGTCTCGCACCCGTGGTCGAAGGCCTCGTGCGCGACACCGTGATGGTTGCCCATGGCGGCGTCGCCCGCGCGCTGCTCACGCTGATGGCCGACGCGGCGACGGAACGCGCGCCGCATTTCGACATCTGGCAGGGTCGCGTGCTCGTGATCCAGGACGGCGCCTGGCGCTGGGTCTGACCTCAGCCTCACGGTCGCGCGATGCGCTCCGCGGCGAGCGCGGCGAGCCCCGCCTCGTCCTCGAAGCGGGCGGTGACGGGCAGGGCGAGGAGCCCCTCGAGCGCCGGGAGCCGTGCTGCGTCCTTCTCCGTCGTCACCGGCACGAGACCGCGCGCCGTCGCGTGCGCCATCAGCGCCTGCACCTCGCCCGGCCGGTAGACGTGATGATCGGGCAGCGCCACGCGCTCGATCAGGCTCGCCCCGCAATCTTCCAGCGTGCGGAAGAACTTCTCCGGCCGCCCGATGCCCGCGAAGGCGAGAACCCGCGCGCCGTCGAGGCGATCGAGCACGCTCGGATCGGGGGCGAGGCGCGCGCGGAAGACCGGCTTGCCCCTGCGCGCCGCCTCCGCCGCGACCCGCGCGCCGGCGGCGCCGTAGCCCATCAGCACGAGGGCGTCGACGAAGGGCCATTGCGCCTCGAGCGGCACGCGCAGGGGGCCCGCCGGCAGGCAGAGCCCGTTGCCGACTCCGGTCTCGCCGTCGAGGACGGCGAGGACGAGGTCCTTCTTCAGCGACGGGTTCTGCAGCCCGTCGTCCATCAGGATGACGTCGGCGCCGGTCGTCGCCGCCAGCGCGGCGCCGGCGACGCGGTCCGGCGAGACGATGGTCGGCCCGGCGCGGGCGAGGAGGAGCGGCTCGTCGCCGACCGCGCGATGGTCGTGGATCGCGGCATCGACGAGGAGCGGCGTGCGCGCCCGCCCGCCATGGCCGCGGGTGAGGAAGACGGGGCTCCTCCCCGCGCGGCGCAGCAGCGCCGCCAGCGCGAGCGCGGTGGGTGTCTTGCCCGCGCCGCCGGCGGTGAAGTTGCCGATGCAGATCACCGGCAGGGCCGCGCGGGCGCCGGGCTTGCGCATGCGCCGCGCGCCGATCGTACCGACGATGGCACCGAGCGGCCAGAGCAGGCGGGCGGGCAGCGTCGGCTCCGGCGCCGTCCAGAAGCCGGGCGCCCGCATCAGCCCGACGCGCCTCCGCGCAGGTCGACGAGGAAGGGGTCGATGGCGCGGATCGTGCGCTCGAGCGCGCCGCCCAGCGCTTCCACGGCGCCGATGCCGGCGCGTCCCATGGTGCGCATCCGCCCGGGATCGGAGAGCAGCTCGGAGAGCGCGCCCGCGAGGGCGCGGGCGTCGTTCACCGGCAGTGCGCCGCGGGCGCGGTCGATGGCGGCGTAGACGTCGGTGAAATTGTGAACGTGCGGCCCGTGAAGGATGGCGCCGCCGAGCTTCGCCGGCTCGATGGGGTTCTGCCCGCCGTGCGGCACCAGCGAGCCGCCCATGAAGACCACGGGCGAGAGCCGATAGAACAGGCCGAGCTCGCCGATCGTGTCGGCGACGTAGAGGTCGATCGCCCGGTCCGGCTGCATGCCGTCGGCGCGCCGTGCGGCGGCGAGCCCGGATTCCTGCGCCATCGCCGCGATCTCGGGACCGCGATCGGGATGGCGCGGGGCGACGATGGTGAGGAGGCTCGGATAGCGCTTGGCGAGCGCCCGATGCACCGCGATGGCGATCTCCTCCTCACCGGGATGCGTGGAGGCCGCCATCCAGATCGGCCGGCCCGCCGTGAGCGCCTGCAGGCTCGCCACCGTGCGCGGATCGGCGGGCGGGGCGGGCGAATCGAACTTGAGGTTTCCCGCCACGGCGACCCGCGGCGCGCCGAGCCGCGCCAGGCGCTCGGCGTCCGCCGGCGATTGGGCGAGGCAGAAGGCGAAGCGCGAGAGCAGCGCCTCCGCGGCCTTGGGCGCGCGCATCCAGCGCCGGAAGGAGCGCTCCGACAGGCGTCCGTTGACGAGGATGAGCGGCACGCCGCGCCGGTCGAGAGCGTGGACGAAGTTCGGCCACAGCTCCGATTCGGCGAAGAGCGCGAGATCCGGCTGCCAATGATCGAGGAAGCGGCGGATGAAGAGCGGCACGTCGAGGGGCACGAACTGGTGGATCGCGCCGGGCGGCAGGCGCCGCGCCACGAGCTGCGCGGAGGTGCGCGTGCCCGACGTGACGAGCACCGACACGCCGCGGCGCGTCAGGCGCTCGACGAGGGGAAGGATGGCGAGCGTCTCGCCGATGGACGCCCCGTGGAGCCAGGCGAGCGGGCCGTCCGGCCGGGCGCGGCCGGCATGGCCGCGGCGCTCGCCGAGCCGCGTCGGGTCCTCCTTGCCCTTGCCGCGCCGCCACAGCAGCAGCCCGGAGGCGGCCGGCGTGAGCAGCGAGACGCCGATCCGGTAGGAGGTGAGGAGCGACGAGCCGCGCTTCATGCGCCGCCTCCCGCGGCCGCCATCGACGTCGTGCGCAGGTCCGCGCCGGGATCGTCGGCGCCGATGCGGGCGTAGGCCCGGGCATGGACGCCGTCGAGGCCGGTCTCCACCGCGCGCCGCGCCGCCTCGACCGCGTCCGCATCGGCGTCGCGCGCGACGAAGATCGGGTCGCCGATCACGATGGCGCCGCGGCCGAAGGGCAGGCCCAGCGTTGCGCGATCCCAGCTGCGGAAGATCTTGCGCCGGCTCGTCACCACGGCGACGGGGACGATGGGGCGGCCCGAGAGCCTGGCCAGGGTGACGATCCCCTCCCCCGCCCGTCGGGCGATCTTGGGCACGTCGGCGGTCATGACGATGCTCTCGCCGCCCTCCAGCGCCCGCAGCATGGCGCGCATCGCCTGGGCGCCGCCCTTCTCGCGTACCCGCCCGCGCCCGCGATCGCCCGAGCCGCGGATCGGGCGCACGCCCAGATGCTCCAGCGCGATCGCGTTGAGCTCGCCGTCGCCGGAACGCGAGACGAGGCAGGCGGTGGGATCCTGCGGGCGCTTGGCGAGGTGCACGAGGAAATGCTGGCCGTGCCACATCGCCGCGATCACGGGCATGAGCGGCCCGATCCGCTCGTGCGCGTCCGCCGGCTCCATCACGAACCGGTTCGTGCGGCGCACGAGGCCGAGATAGCGCGCGAAGGCGTAGCCGGCCGCGGCTCTCACCCGCGGATGCTTGCCGATGCGCTTGAGGAGGGACATGCCCGTGGCTTCTTCCGCGCCCGTCAGCCGACCGGCGGCTCGAGCAGGCGATGGAGATGGACGATGAAGTAGCGCATGTGCGCGTTGTCGACAGTAGCCTGCGCCTTGGCCTTCCAGGCCGAGAACGCGGTGGCGTAATTGGGATAGACGCCCACGATGTCGAGCGCGTCGAGATCCCGGAAGCGCACGTGCTTGGGATCGTCGAGCTCGCCGCCGAAGACGAGGTGGAGGAGCTGGGTGTCGCCGGCAGGCTTGGTCTCGGCGGCGGAGGGGACGCCTTGCTTGATCTCGGTCATGCTCGTTATGTCCCGGCCTTCGCCGGGCTCCCGGTTTTCGTCGGATGCGCGGCGCGCTCGCGTGGGCTCAGCCCGCGGCGGCGGAGCGTCGCGCGTCGGTCTCGTCGCCCGTCATGGCCTCAACGAGACGCGGATGCAAGGCGTGCGAGGCTGCGACCAGGACGCCGTGGACCGGCTCCGGCCGATTGTAGACCGGTGCCATGCCGGCGGGATCCGTCAGCGCGCCGCCCGCCTCGGCGAGAACGAGGTCGGCGGCGGCGAGATCCCAGTCCCGCGCGTTGGCGGTGACGAGGGCGAGATCGACGTCTCCGGCCGCGACCCGCGCGATGCGCAGAGCCAGCGAGGGCACCTTCGTCACGGAAGCGAAGGGCCCGGCCCGGCGCTCCAGCGCGTCCACCATCGGCCGCGGACCCGCGACGCGCGAGCCGGCGAGCGCGTCGCGGGCGTTCGCGACGATGGCCGCGCCGTTCAAGGTCGCGCCCGCGCCGGCGCGGGCGGCGTAGAAGCTGGACAGGGCCGGGGCGTGCACGACGCCGAGCCGAGGGCGGCCGTCGACGAGGAGTGCGATCGCCACCGACCAGTCGGGAATGCCGTTGAGAAAAGCCCGCGTGCCGTCGATGGGATCGACGATCCAGACGAGGTCGCGGGTGAGCCGCGCCGGATCGTCGCGGGTCTCCTCCGAGAGCCATCCGGCCTCGGGCAGGATCTGCGAGAGGCGCACCTTGAGAAAGGCGTCGACGGAGACGTCCGCCTCCGTCACCGGCGAGCCGCCGGCCTTGTTCCAGACCCGCGCCGTGGTCTTGCCGCCCTCGCGGAAATAGCCGCGCGCAATCTCGCCGGCCTCGCGGGCGGCGTCCTCGAGCGCGGCTGCGAGGTGGGCTGTCGTCTGCGGATCGAGGGGCATGAACATCTCGTCTCGGGCGGCGGCGGGCGCGCCCGTCATGACGACGAAGGTAGGGGCGCGGCCCCTCCCGCGCAAGGACGTCGACGAGACGTTGATCCGATGCGCGCGCTTTTCCACAAGCGTCGCAAGCATTGATTCAGCATCGCTCCCATTGAGCGTCTTTTAACCGAAAAGCTTAAGCCCCCGCGGACGAAGCATCCGCATGATCGGCGCATGGAACGAGCGGCGATCATCCAAGAACAAGCCGCCGTCCACCCAACGCTGACAGGGCGTCGAACATGATGGCGGACAGATCACGCGCAGCCGGAGCCGTCCTCGAGGACGGCTCCGGCTTCCCCGAGACGGACGAGAGCGCTTTCGACACGCTGGGCCTGTGCGTGGCGCCGGGGCGCCTCGTCGGGATCGCGATGCGCATCGCGGAGCGGGACGAGGACCAGGAGGCAGCACGCGGCGAGCAGGCGACGGGCGCGGCCCCCGCCTTCGAGATCGCCGCGATCGCCGAGACCGGCGAGATCGCGACGGTACTCGGGCGCTTCACCGAGGAGGAGATCGTCGCCGTGTGGCGTCGTCTCGGCCAGGCGAGCGGCCTCCCCTTGATGCTCCAGAACCCCGACGGGAGCCTGAGCGCGCCCTATCCGCAGATCGGGCCGCTGGCGCTCGGCGAGACGCGCCAGCGCCGCCGGCACGGGCTCCTCTCGGACAGGCGCCCGCGCTTCCTCACGCGTCGCAAGACCGGACGGCCGGCCTCGCGCCCGCTCGTCTTCCGCGAGCGCGAGATCGTCTGCGGCCTCACCTGACGGCGAGGAGCCGGGATCCCTCGATCCCGGCCTCGACGCCGGGGATGACGGGCCAGCCGCGCGCATGCGCGACCTCGGCGAGCGCTCCGCCCTCCCCCACCGCGACCTGCGCGCCGACGCTGTCGAGCATCGCGAGGTCGGAGACGTCGTCGCCTACGGCGACGCACGCACCCGCATCACCGCCTACCTCCGCGAGGAAGAGGCGGATCGCCTCCGCCTTCCCCTCGCCGATCGTCTGCGGCGCGTCGATCTCTCCCGTGAGGAGCCCGTCCTCGCCGACGATGAGCCGCGTGGAGAGCACGTGCTCGACGCGCAGATGCGCGGCGATGGGCGCGAGGATCTCCGGGAACGATCCCGAGACGAAGACCGGCGCGTAGCCCTCCTCCCGCAGGCGCCCGAGGAGCTGCACGGGCTCCTCCAGGAAGAGCCGCGCCGGATCGCGCAGGCGCCTTTCGCCCCACACCTCCGCCGCGTGCGCCAGCTCCGCCGGAGCGAGGCCGGCGAACCAGCGATAATAGGCCCGGTTCAGCTCCGTGCGCGGCAGCCCGTCCGCGCGCATCCGGGCGAACTCCGCCTCGAAGCGGGCGAGCAGCGTCTCGCTGCCGCGATGGATCGCCGCGAAGAAGCGGAAGAAGTCGAACATGCTCTTGATGCGCACGAGCGTGTCGTCGACATCGAAGAAGGCGAAGCGCGGCTCCGCGGCGCTCACGAGCCGGGCTCCTCGTCGTAGCTCTTGCGGCGGCTGCGGGTGGGGAAATCGGGTGCGCTGCCCACGACCCCGGCATCCGCCCAGCGCGCGGGTGCCACCTCGGTGAGGAAGCAGCTGATCTTGTCGAGCGGCACGCCGGTGACGCGGTGCATGGCGGCGGTGACCTCCTCGAGGAGGGCCTGGGCCTTCTCCTGGTCCTTGATTTCGAAGGTCGAGATCTGGATGACGGGCATGAGGTGCTTTCCTTTCGTGTCGGAGGATGCGTGGCGCGGCCGGCTCTTCAGCGACGCGTGACGAGATCGCCGAAGACGGGTCGCGCGAACTTCAGCTGAGCGTGGATGTCGCCGCCGAGCCCATAGCGGCCGATCGCGCCGCCGTGGCTGAGCTGGTAGGACATGAACAGGACGACGACGTTGACGATGCGGTTGCCGCCGGAGCCGGGCGCCGGGAACGGATCGGCGATCTCGACGTCGTACGCGCCGCGGCCCTCGGCATCGGTGACGAAGACGTTGGGCACGCCGAGCGGCTCGGGCCTTGTCGGCCCGCCGGGATCGAGATCGCCCGAGCGCAGGCTCATGATCGTGTAGAGCGAGCGCGGCAGGAGCCCCTCCATGGCGAAGCGGAAGCGACCCGAGCGGCAGTGGTCCGGGATGTCGACGGTTAGACTGCCGCGCGCCCCGATCCAGTCGCCGAGCGTCACCGGCCGGCGCAGCTGCCGGTCCTCGGGTCGCGCGAGATCGGGGATCGGCGTCTCGTGGAAGCCGTAGCTCGGCCGCACGTCCTCGCGGGCGCCGGGCGCCTGCTCGGGTGCGAACAGCATGTGGTAATTATTGCACGGCAGGGGAATCGGCAGCGTGTGCAGGACCTTGCGGGCGACGTGCGGCGGCGGGGTGGCCGGGTCGAACGTCTCCAGGATGCGGTAGGGCGCCCGCTCGCCGAAGGGCGGCACCGGGCTGTCGGCGGCGACGATGGCCCCGCCCCAGCCGGTCTCGACCCCGTCGGGCCCCTCCCGGTTCACCGCCCCGATGAGGATGAAGTTGCCGTCCTCGTCCATGACCTCGCTCGGCGGGTAGAGCGGGCCCTGGGTCGTGAGGTCGAGGGTGAAGGTGGATGAACGCATGGCTCGTTCGTCTCCTCGCGCGTGTCGGTGGACGGGGCCCGCACCTCGCGGGCCCCGCGAGGCCCGTCAGGCCACGGCCCGGCCGAGCTCGGGATCGGACACGATGCTCGCGATCGCGGCCGCGAAGGCCTCCTGCGCGAGGGCGGCCTCCTTCGAGGAGATCACCTCGTGCGGGTAGACCGTGAAGGAGAAGCCGACGCGCGTGCGCACCTCCCCGCCCTGGACGAAGTCCGTCTCGATCCTGAACTTCTGCCGGCGCTCGTTGATGTCCTTCTCGAGCACGCGGTAGTCGATCCGCGCCGGGAGCGGGAAGACGAAGCCGAGGAAGTCCGTCGTCATCGAGTTGATGACGAAGTAGGTCTTCTCGGCGCCCGCGTGCGGGAAGTAGGTCTCGGTCACCGCGAGGAAGGCCTGACGGGCCGCCTCGACGAGGATCATGCCCTGCACGTGCTGGCCGGTCTGGTGGTCGCCCATCAGCTCGCAATCCTGGTCGATGCAGACCTCGAGCGCGTAGAGGTCCTCCTCGATCTTCTCGGGGCGCGAGATCAGCGTGTTGCAGGTGCGGTGCTTGTGGGAGATCTTCGCGTCGGCTCGCGGCGGCGCGGCGCGT
The DNA here is from genome assembly GCF_014645695.1 of Salinarimonas ramus. Taxonomy (GTDB): domain Bacteria; phylum Pseudomonadota; class Alphaproteobacteria; order Rhizobiales; family Beijerinckiaceae; genus Salinarimonas; species Salinarimonas ramus. The sequence continues at coordinate 313,208 of NZ_BMMF01000004.1, forward strand.
AGGCCGTCGACGTCGAAGCGGCGGCCGGCGGGATCGCGCACCTCGATGCGGCGGACGATCTCGACGACCTCCGTGTCGGCGAGGCCCTGTCCGCGGACGAGGGCGGTGTGCCCGGGGAGGATCTCCTCGGGCAGCTCGATCATGGCGCGCAGCTGGCTCGCGGTGACCGCGCGCTTGCCCGCGGCGAACTCGACGAACTTGTCTGCGACGACGACGAGGGTTTCGGGGCTCATGTTCGTCTCCTGGTGCGATGCGGCGCGCTCAGGCCGCGAGCTGCGTGGGGGCCTGGTAGATCTTGGTGTAGAGGCCGTCGGTGCCGCCGGTGATGAACTGGTCGCCCGCCTCCTGGACGATGGTGCGGTAGCGCTCCGAGGCGAAGACGGCGCCGTAGGTCGTCGGATCGACGGAGAAGCCGGACACGAACATCACGCCGGGCTGGCCGCTGACGGTGGAGTGGTAGGCGAGGAAGCTCTCCACCTCCTCGGCGCCGCGGACGACGTCGAAGATCGTCTCGTCGCGCCACTTGCGGTAGCCGCCCATGCGGTCCGGCTTCACCTCGACATGGCGCAGCTGCAGGAACGGCGTGTCCGGCAGGAGCCCCTCGCAGGGCTTGGGCGCCTCGACGAAGGCGAGCAGCTCGCGGCGGATGTCGCCGGCGAGCCAGCTGGCGAGGTCACCGGCGAGGCCGGAGACGGTGTCGCGCAGCGCCGCGAGGCTGTCGTGCGCGGAGATCGGCTCGAGGGTCACGACCTCGTCGCCCTCGAGCGCGACGAGGATGCGGCGATCGGGGGTCGAGGGCATCGCCGCGGCGAGGCCGCCGGCCTTGCCGGGCTTCGTGGGGAAACGCGAGATCAGGATCATGTCGGCGGGCATGGGACACCTTCCGTTGGTTCGTGGGCGCTCCGGATCCGACCAGCGGCTGCGTGGTGACACTGTGTCGTCCAGATCGCAGGTTGATTAACCCACGTTCCGAAACGGGATGCGATGCCGAAGGGCGGCAAGCGATTTTCCGGAAACGGAAGATGGTGCGCTGCAGCATGGCACGCCTCGGATTCGCGCCCGGCGCGTCCGTTCGGTGCGGCTCGTCGGGTGCGGTCAGTAGCCGCGCAGCCGCTCGCGATTGCTCGTGACGAGGTCGACGAGGAAGTCCGCGAGCGCGCGGATGCGGCGGGACTGGGAGAGGTCGGACTGCAGCACGAGGAAGATCGGCTGGTCGACGCCGATGTCGTCCTGGACGCATACGAGCCCCGCGTCGCGGGCGAGGAAATGCGGCAGGACGGCGAGGCCGAGCCCCGCCGCCGTCGCGGCGACCTGGGTGGAAAGCGAGGTCGTGGTGATGGCGGGCCTTCGGCCGCGCAGGATCCGCTCCACCCATTGCGCCGCGGGAAGGTGGGCGTAGACCTCGCTCCAGGCGACGAAGGCGTCCTCCTCCCAGGCCGCGACGCCGGGCCGGGCCTCGCCGCGGCGCTCCAGGTAGGCCGGGCTCGCGTAAAGGCCGTAGCCCAGCGTTCCCAGGCGCTTGAGCGTGACGTTGCCACGCTCCGGCTTCACCATGCGGATGGCGAGATCGGCGTCGCGGCGATGGACGTTGACGGTGGTGATGTCGGTGACGAGCTCCACCGTGATGTTCGGGTGGGCCGCGTGGAAGGCGGGCAGGCTCGGCAGGATGAGCGCGGTGGCGAGGTTCTCGGCGGTGGCGAGGCGCACGCGCCCGGTGAGCTGCGCCTGCAGGTCGGCCCCCGATTCGAGGGCGAAGGCCGCCGCCTCCATGGCCTCGGCGTTCTCGAGGAGGTCGGCGCCGTCCTCGGTGAGCTGGTAGCCCGTCTGCTGGCGCAGGAAGAGGGGCACGCCGAGCGCCGCCTCCAGCCGATCGATGCGCCGCGACAGGGTGGCGATGCCCACGCCGAGCTTGAGCGCGGCGGCGCTGAGCGTGCCGTGCCGCGACACGGCGAGGAGCGCGCGCACGTCGTCCCAGACGATGGGACGCACCGTGCGCTTTCCGCTCATGGAAACCGAGTTACCGATAATCTCTGATTTTTCCATTGTTCCGGCGTGCCACAGTCCGGGCCGTACGGACAAGGAGAAAAACCATGGAGAAGCGCAGGCTCGGAGAGGATCTCGAGGTTGCCGCCATCGGGCTCGGCTGCATGGGCATGAGCGAGTTCTACGGCCCGCGGGACGACAGCGAGTCGGTGCGCGTGCTCGAGCGCGCCGTCGACCTCGGCATCGACTTCCTCGACACGGCCGACATGTACGGCCCCCATCACAACGAGGAGCTGATCGGCGCCTTCCTGAAGGGCCTCGACGGCCCGGCGCGGGCGGGCGTGAAGGTCGCCACCAAGTTCGGCATCGTGCGCAAGCCCGGCGCCTACGAGCGCAGCCTCGACAACGGCCCGGACTATGCGCGCGCCGCCTGCGAAGCCTCGCTTCGGCGCCTCGGCGTCGAGCGCATCGACCTCTATTACGTCCACCGCGTCAACGCGGCCCAGCCCATCGAGGAAACGATGGAGGGGCTCGCGCGCCTCGTCGAGGAGGGCAAGATCGCCCGCATCGGCCTGTGCGAGGTGAGCGCGCGCACGCTGCGCCGCGCCCACGCGGTCCATCCGGTCACCGCGGTGCAGACCGAGTATTCCCTGTGGAGCCGCGGCGTCGAGGACGAGGTGCTGCCGGCGTGCCGCGAGCTGGGCGTGGGCTTCGTCGCCTATTCGCCGCTCGGGCGCGGCTTCCTCACCGGTCGCTTCCAGGCCGGCGAGGCGTTCGCGGAAGGCGACTTCCGCGCCGGCCTGCCGCGCTTCGCCGACGGCGCGCTCGGCGAGAACCGCCGCATCACGGACGTGATCACCGAGATGGCGGAGGAGAAGGGCTGCACGCCGGCCCAGCTCTCCCTCGCCTGGCTGCTCGCCAAGGGCGAGGACATCGTCCCGATCCCGGGCACGAAGCGCCTGCGCTACCTCGAGGAGAACGTCGCCGCCGCCGAGATCCGACTCTCGGACGACGAGTGCGAGGCGCTGGAGCAGGCTGTGTCGAGCGTGCCGGTCGTCGGCGAGCGCTATACGCCCGAAGGCATGAAGGGGGTGAACGCGTGAGCGGATCGCCCGCCTCCCCCGCCTCGCAGCGCCGCGCCGACGCGCTGGCGCTGCTCGATCGCCTCGAGCCCGGCGCGCCCGCGCGCGTCGCGGCCAATCTCGACGCCTTCGACGAGCGCGCCGTGGAGATCGTCCTCGGCTTCGCCTTCACCGACGTCGTGTCGAACCCGCGCATCGACCTGAAGACGCGCGAGATGATGACGGTCGCCATGCTCGCCGCCATGGGCACGGCGTCCGGACAGCTCGACTTCCACATCCGCGCGGCGATGAACACCGGCGTCACCCGCGAGGAGATCGTCGAGATCGTCTACCAGGTCGCCGTCTATGCCGGCGTGCCCGCGGCGATGAACGCGATCACCTCCGCCAAGGCGGCGTTCGCCCGGACCTCCGAAGCGGGAGCGTCCGAGGCCCGCGCGCCCGAGACAACCTGAGACTCACCAGAGGCAATCCCATGACTGACGTTTCGCAACGCGCCGGCTGGCGCGAATGGATCGCCGTGGCCACGCTCGGCGTGGCGAGCTTCGCGATCGTGACGACCGAGCTCGCGCCGATCGGGCTGCTCTCCCAGATCGGCGGCGATCTCGACCGCCCGCCCCAGCAGGTGGGCCTCGTGGTGACGCTCTACGCCTGGATCGCGGCGGGAGCGGCGCTCGTCTCCGTGGTGACGCTCGGGCGCGCGCCGCGTCGCCCGCTGCTCGCGGGCCTACTCGTCGTGCTCGCCGTCTCCGCCGGCGCCTCCGCGATGGCGGAGAGCTTCGGCGCGCTCATGGTCGCGCGCGTCGTGGGCGCGATCGCCCACGGTGCCTTCTGGGCGATGATCGGCACGCTCGGCGCCCAGCTCGTGCCGCCGCGCCAGGTCGGGCTCGCGACCTCGATCATCTTCGGCGGCGTGTCGGCGGCGAGCGTCATCGGCGTGCCGCTCGCCAACGCGATCGGGCTGGCGAGCGACTGGCGCACCGCCTTCGCCGCCATCGGCGTGCTGGCCGTCGTCGTCGCCTTGGCCGTGCTCGCGAGCGTCCCCACGATCCGCGGCGGCGGCGGCATCGGTGCCGGCACGCTCGTGCGCATCGCCCGCGATCAGCGCTTCTCGCGCATCTTCGTGGCGACGCTGCTCGCGATCACCGCGCACTTCATGGCCTTCACCTATGTCGAGCCCTACCTCGGCGAGACGGCGCGCATGGCGCCGGCGGCGATCGCGCCCCTGCTCTTCGCCTTCGGCGCCGCCGGCATCGCCGCGAACGTGCTCACCGGCGCGCTCATCGACGGCAAGCTCAAGGCCATCCTCGTCCTCTCGCTCGTCGCGGCCTCGGGCTCGCTCCTGGCGCTGGGCACGCTCGGACCCCAGCTCGGGATCGTCGGTATCGCGGCGATGCTCGTCCTGTGGGGCGGCGCGGTGGCGGCGATCCTGGTCGGCTTCCAGACCTGGATCCTGAAGGAAGCGGGCGCCGACGCCCTGCCGGCCTCGGCGATCTACGTCGCCCTGTTCAACGGCTCCATCGGGCTCGGCGCAATGGTCGGCGCCTTCATCCTCGACCTCGGCGGCCTCGCCTCGGTCTATGCGGTGGCAGCCGGCTTCACCGTCGCGGGCCTCGCTGCGATCGCGATGATGCGCGCCCCCGCCATCGTCCCCGCGGAGTGATGCGGCCGCCCGCACGAAAGGAGAGCCCCGCCGGGACGGCCGTCCCGGCGGGGCTCTTCGCATCCGGTCGGGCGCGGCGCTCAGCGCGGATCGCCGCGGGCGAGGTCGGCGCGCATGGAGAGCGGGCGGTCCTCGTGCAGCAGGCGGCGATAGACCTGATAGTTCTCCATCACGCGCTGCACGTAGTTGCGCGTCTCCGGATAGGAGATCATCTCCACCCAGTCGATCGCGTCGACGCGGTCCCCGCGCGGGTCGCCGAAGCGCTCGATCCAGCGCGACACCGCGCCGCCGCCGGCATTGTAGGCGGCGAAGACGAGGATGTAGGAGCCGCCCCAGCGGTCGATCAGCTCGGAGAGATGCGCCGAGCCGAGGGTCGCGTTGTAGGCGGGGTCCGACAGGAGCCGCTCGGGCGCGTAGGCGAGGCCGAAGCGTCGCGCCGTCGCCCGCGCCGTCGCCGGCATCAGCTGCATCAGCCCGCGCGCGCCCGCATGCGAGACCGCGCGCGGATGGAAGGCGCTCTCCTGGCGCGCGATGGCGTAGACGAGCGCCGGATCGACCTCCTCCGTCGCCGGCTCGAAGGGCGGGATGCCGAGCGTCGGATAGGCGTAGAGATCGAGCGGCAGGCCGCGATAGACGGCGGCCCGCCCCAGCGCTAGGAGCCCGCGCGCGTCGCCGCGCTCGACCGCCGCCTCGCCGAGCGCCGCGATCGCCTCCGGATCCTCGAGCTGCGCGCCGAGCCCGTAATAGAGCGGGATCGTCTGCTCCTCGAGCCCGGCCCGGTCGAGGAGGCCGATGGCGCGGGCGGCGGGGATCTCGGCGAGGCGTGCGCGCGCCGCCTCCATGTCGATCTCGCCGGGGCTGCGCAGGGGCAGGCGCGTCTCGCCCATCTCTTCCAGCGCGAGCTGGCCGTAATAGGCGATGGGGTGAGCGGCCGCGGTCTCGTAATGCGTGCGCGCCTCCTCCGCCTCCCCGGCGGCGGCGGCCGCGCGCCCGCGCCAATAGGCGACGCGGGAGATCGAGATCGGCAGCGTCGCCTCCTCCGCCGCGCGGGCGAAGTGCTGGGCCGCGACCTGCGGCGCGTCGAGGAAGCGCAGCGCGATCCAGCCGGCGGTCCATTCCGCCTCGATGACGTCGCTCGCCGATTCCGCCGCGTGGTTGGCCGCGATGGCGTAGGCGCGCGCGGCGTCGCCCGCCTCGAGCGTCGAGCGCGCGACGATGCGGCGCTCGTTCCACCAGGCGTCGCCGTCGATGACGATGCCGAGTTCCTTGGGCGCGCCCGACAGGAGCCGCGCGGCCTCGTCGAACCGCTCCTCGTAGCGCAGATGCTTGAGGCGGGAGAACAGGACGGAGGGCTCCGCCTGCAGCCGCGCCGGCAGCGCGTCGAGCCGCCGCTCCGCGTCGCGCGCCCGCGCGAGGACGGCCCGGCGGGTCTCGATCAGGCTCTCCAGATCCTCGCGCGCGTCCTCCGGGAAACGGGCGAGCATGCGCTGCGCCCCGCTCCAGTCCTCGCGGAAGAGGAAGCGCTCGAAGCGCACGCGATGATCCGCCAGCGTGAGGGCCGCGCCGAACTCCTCCTCCAGCGCGTCCTCCTCCGCCGAGCCGAGGCGCTCGTCGCGCCAGGTTGCGCGGGCGAGGGCGCGGGCGTCGGCCTCCGCGCCGTCCTGGCGGAAGGCGCGGGCCAGCGCGATGGCGCCCTCCGCGGTGCGGGGACGCTCGCTCGCGAAGAAGGCGATGACGACGTCGGGCCGCTCGCGCGTGTCGAACAACGCCTCCTCGGCCCGGCGCCGTGCGACGCCGGTCTCGGGCCAGCCGGGATTGTCGCTCAGGAAGGCGGAGAGACGCTCGAACTCGCGCACGGCGCCGGCGCGGATGGCGAGCCACTCGCCGGTGATCCGCGCCGCCGGATCGCCGTCGACCAGCGTCTCCCAGGCCGCGGCGAGGGTGTCGCCGAGGAGGAGGCGGCCGTCGGCATAGGCGTTGAGCATCTCCCGCAGCGCCACCTCGCGCGGGTCGAGTTCGGCGACGGCGCGCGCCGCCTCGGCGATGTCCGACGCCGCCGGCGTGTCGACGACCTCGGCCGCGTCCGCGCGGTCGGGCCGCGGCGGCGGCAGCGGGGCCGCGGCGAAGGCCGGCAGTCCCGCGAGGAGCGAAACCACGGTCGCTCCGGCGAGGATCACGCGTTTGCGCCGGGCGCGTCCGCGCGCTATGTGTTGCGGCCCGCTCGGCGCCTTGCGCCGCGCGGCCCTCCCCGCATCGCTCGGAGCGCTCTGATGTCCGCCCATGCCGTCCTCTCTCGCATTCGCGGCTCGATCCCCGCCATGGTCACGCCCTTCGAGGACGGCGCGGTGGACGAGGAGGCCCTGCGCGCGCATGTCGACTGGCTGATCGAGAACGGGTCCACCGGTCTCGTCCCCGTCGGCACCACGGGGGAGAGCCCCACCCTCTCCCACGACGAGCACAAGCGTGTCGTGGAGATCACCGTCGCCGAGACGAAGGGCCGCGTCCCCGTCATCGCGGGTGCGGGCTCCAACTCCACCACGGAGGCGATCGATTTCGCGCGCCACGCCGAGCGCGCCGGTGCGGACGCGCTCCTCGTCGTGACGCCGTATTACAACAAGCCGACGCAAGAGGGCCTCTATCAGCATTACAAGGCGATCGACGCCGCGGTGGGGATCCCGATCCTGATCTACAACATCCCCGGCCGCTCGGTGATCGACATGTCGGTGGAGACCATGGCGCGCCTCTACGAGCTGCGCAACATCGCCGGGGTCAAGGACGCGACCGCCAGCATGGTGCGGGTGAGCCAGCAACGCGCCGTGCTCGGTCCCGATTTCGTACAGCTTTCTGGCGAAGATTCGACGGCGCTCGGATTCAACGCCCATGGCGGGCACGGCTGCATCTCGGTGACGGCCAACGTCGCGCCGCGCCTGTGCGCCGAGTTCCAGGCGGCGAGCCTCGCCGGGGACATGCCGACGGCGCTGAAGCTGCACGACCGCCTGTTCCCGCTGCATCAGCACCTGTTCGTGGAAACCAACCCGACGCCGGCGAAGTTCGCTCTGTCGGTGCTCGGCCGCATGTCCGACGAGGTCCGCCTGCCGCTCGTGCCCGCCTCCGAGGCGGCGCGCGAGCTGGTGCGGGGCGCGATGCGGGCGGCCGGGCTGATCAACACCTGAGAGTTCGATGGCGCAGAAGAACGCCCATTCCCACCGCGTCGTCGCCGACAATCGCAAGGCGCGGTTCAACTACGAGATTTCCGACACCTACGAGGCCGGCATCGCTCTGACCGGCACGGAGGTGAAGTCGCTGCGCTCGGGCAAGGCGACGATCGGGGAGAGCTATGCCGGGCCCTCGGGAGAGGACCTGGTGCTCTACAACGCCTACATTCCCGAGTATCTGCAGGCGAACCGCTTCAATCACGAGCCGCGCCGCCCGCGCAAGCTGCTGCTCCACCGCCGCGAGATCGACAGGCTGCTGGGCGCCACGCAGCGCGAGGGCTACACGGTCATACCGCTGCGGGTCTATTTCAACGATCGCGGACGCGCGAAGGTGGAGCTCGGCCTGGGCAAGGGCAAGAAGCTGCACGACAAGCGCGAGACCGAGAAGAAGCGCGATTGGGCGCGCGAGAAGTCGCGCATCCTCAAGGAGAAGGGCTGAGCGCCCGCGCCTGCCTCTCCCCTCTTCCCTTCATCGCCTGCTCGATCGGGGCGGCTCAGGCCGCCCCGTGCAGGTCCTCGTAGCGCCGCATCCGCGAGACGATGGCGCCGTATGGCACGAGCGCGACCGCCGCGATGGCGAGCTTCACCGCCCAGTCCGCCAGCGCCAGCGTCTGCCACGGCAGGGCGATGCATTCGTCGGCGATGCCCACCGAGCCGAGAAGGCCCGAGATCGTCTCACCGCCGAGCACCGGCCCGCAATAGAAGGCCAGCGAGAAGAACAGCGCCGTGTCGAGCGCCGAGGCCAGGATCGAGGAGGTCAGCGGCGCGAGCCACCACGCCTTCGCGCGCAGCGCGTTGAAGATCGCCACGTCGACGAGCTGCGCCGACAGGAAGGCGATGCCCGACGCGATGGCGATGCGCGGCGTCGCGAGGTAGATCGACAGCGCCACCGCGAGCGCGAAGCCGGCATAGACCACCTTGCGCGCGCCCGCGGGGCCGAAGCGACGATTGGCGAGGTCCGTCACCAGGAACGCGAAGGGATAGGTGAACGCGCCCCAGGTCAGCCAATCCTGCAGGCCGAGCGCCTGGATCGGGTGCTGCACCAGGATGTTCGACGACAGCACCACCACCGCCATCGCCGCGACGGCGACGAGGAGGAGCGTGCGGTCGTCCGGGCGCGTCGTGTCGCGTCGCATGGCGTTCATGGCCCTGCAATCCTTCGGATTCTGCGTCGAGCGGCGTCCTGCCGCTCCAAACGGCGAAAGGCGGCCGCGCGGGCCGCCCCTCGATCGGCTCGACCGATCTTGCGCCGGGCCTCAGGCCTCGGCGGTCTCGGCGAGCTGCTTCTTCTCGATCTCGCGCTTGACGGTCCGCGCCGTCTGCGAGAGCTCGACGTCGTTCGCCTTGGCGAGGAACGCGTCGAGGCCACCGCGATGCTCGACGGTGCGGAGCGCCGCGGCCGAGATGCGCATGCGCACCGAGCGGCCCAGCGTCTCGGACTGGAGCGTCACGTTGACGAGGTTCGGCAGGAAGCGCCGCTTCGTCTTGCGGTTCGAGTGGCTCACGAGGTGGCCGGTCAGAACGGCCTTGCCGGTCAGTTCGCAGCGGCGCGACATGGTCTTGTTCGTCCTATCCATGGAGGTGCGGCCGCTTCTCTCTCCCACGCTCCCGCGCGCGACGCGCACGGATGCGGGGCGACCGGACACCGGTGTCCCTTGAAGGTCGGAGCCTATAGGCGAAGACCCCGGGTCGCGTCAAGGATAGGAGAGCGTTAACCATCAGGGTCGATGGTCGACTCCGCCTCGACAACGCCCGATTCGCCGAGGAGCCTCTCGACGACCCCCTCGTGGGCGGGCTCCCGGAGCGACCGGACCCGACGGGACCCAAGGAAACGCCATGCGTGCGCCCCGCCTCGCCTCCGCTCTCCTCGCCGCCGCCATGGCGCTCGGCACCCTCGTGCCGAACGCGGCGCAGGCACGCGGCTCGACCTTCGACGCCACCTACGGCATCTGGCTCGCAGGGTTCCCCGTGGGCGAGGCGGACGTGACGTCCTCCTCCGACGGGCGCCGCTACCAGATCGAGGTCCAGGCGCGCCTCGTGGGGCTCGCCGGCCTCGTCACCGACGGCCGCGGCGCGGCGACGGCGACGGGCCGCGTCGACGGCGAGCGCGTGGCGCCGGCCTCCTTTGCGGTGAACTCGGCCTCGAGCCGCGCGAGCCGCACCGTGCGCATGGGCCTCTCCGGCGGCTCGGTCTCGGCGGTGGAGATCCTGCCGCCGCTCCCCGAGCATCCCGACCGCGTTCCCGTGCGCGCCGCCCATCGCCGCGGCGTCGTCGACCCGGTGAGCGCCTTCCTCTTCCCCGCCCGCAATCGCCTGGCGGCGACCGATCCCGGCCAGTGCGAGCGCACCATTCCGGTCTTCGACGGCGCCTCGCGATTCGACATCGTGCTCAGCTACGGCGGCGAGCGGACCATCGAGAAGCCCGGCTACAGCGGCCCCGTCCTCGTCTGCAACGCGCGCTTCCGTGCCGTCTCCGGCCATCGCGAGGGCCGGGAGGCCGTGCGCTTCATGGAGGACAACCGCGACATGGCGGTGTGGCTCGCGCCGCTGGAGGAGGGCCGCGTGCTCCTGCCCATGCGCATCGAGGTGCGCACGCAGATCGGCATGAGCATCATCGAGGCCTCCCGCGTCTCCATCGACGGCGGCGGCGTCGCGCGGCGCGCCTCGAACTGACCGGCTCGGGCCGATCGGCTTGCGCAGGCGGGGCTCGGTGGGCACATAATCGTTCTGGGCGATGTCATCCCGGCCGCCCACGCCACCAGCGAAGTTGCGCATCCCATGAACGGCGAGAGCCCCTCCCGCTCGGATCCCCTCTCCCAGGCCCGCGCCCTCGCGGAGCTGAACGACCGCTCGCGCGAGATCTTCCGCCAGATCGTCGAAAGCTACCTCGCCACCGGCGAGCCCGTGGGCTCGCGCAACATCTCCAGGCTCCTGCACGCGCCGCTGTCGCCGGCCTCGGTCAGGAACGTCATGGCGGACCTCGAGCATGCCGGGCTGATCTTCGCCCCCCACACCTCGGCCGGGCGCCTGCCCACGGAGACGGGCCTTCGCTTCTTCGTCGACGCCATGCTCGAGATCGGCGATCTCTCGGTGGAGGACCGCGGCAACATCGAGGCGCAGATGCGCGCGGCCGCGCAGGGGCGCGACTTCGAGAGCGCGCTGGCGGAGGCCTCCGCCATGCTGTCGGGCCTCTCCCGCGGCGCCGGCGTGGTCGTCACCTCCAAGCAGGACCCCACCCTCAAGCACATCGAGTTCGTGCGGCTCGATCCGATGCGCGCCCTCGTCGTCCTCGTCTCGGAGGACGGCTCGGTGGAGAACCGCCTCCTCGACCTGCCGCCGGGCCTGCCCGCCTCCGCGCTCACCGAGGCGGCGAACTTCCTCAACGCCCGCATCCGCGGCAAGACGCTGGCGGACGTGCGCGACGAGACCCGCGTGCTGCGCGAATCGATGGAGCGCGAGCTCGACGCCCTGACCGCCCGGCTGATCGAGGCGGGCGTGGCCTTTCCCTCGCAGGGCGTCGACCAGCGTCACCTCATCGTACGCGGCCAGGCGAACCTCCTCGCCGACCTCCAGGCGCTGGAGGATCTCGAGCGCATCCGCCTCCTCTTCGAGGATCTCGAGACCCAGACCGACGTCATCGACCTGCTGGGCCGGGCCGAGGCGGGCGAGGGCGTGCGCATCTTCATCGGCTCGGAGAACAAGCTGTTCTCGCTCTCGGGCTCGTCGCTGGTGGCCGCCCCCTTCCGCGACGGCGCGCAGAAGATCGTTGGCGTGCTCGGCGTCATCGGCCCCACGCGGCTGAACTACGCCCGCATCGTGCCGATGGTGGACTACACGGCCAAGCTGCTGTCGCGCATGCTGGAGGGCAGCGGGAGATAGTATAAAGTTACGACTTGAATGCTTTGATTTCTTCCGCCATAGAGCCTCATGGCCTCGGATGAATCAGAGCAACGCCCGCTCTATTGGGTTGGATCGAGCCTTCGCGACCTCCGTGGGTTTCCGGCTCATGTGCAGGACGCGTTCGGCTTCGCCCTGCATCTCGTCCAAGAGGGACTTCATCCGAGAGGAGCGAAGAATCTCCGCGGGCTCGGCCCGGGCATCATGGAGCTACGGGAGGAGCACGAAGGTCGAGCTTTCCGGGCTGTCTATGTGGCACGGTTCGAGCAATGCGTTTATGTGCTCCATACCTTCGTGAAGAAATCGAGAAGCGGCATTTCGACTCCCTCGATCGAACTCGATCGCGTAAAGTATAGATTGAGGGAAGCCGAGGCGGACTACGCGAACAGGTTCGACGGGAGATGACGATGATCGAAGCGAGCGAAGACATCCGGCCCTCGAGCGGCAACGTGTTCGCGGACCTGGGCAGCGCAGATGCCAGCGCCCACGCGCTCAAGGCGCGCATCGTCACGGAGCTGATCAGGATCGTCGAGCAGCCCGGGATCGGTGATGCGGAGGCAGCGCGGGCCTTGGGCGTCTCGCGAGACGAGCTCGATCGTGTCTTTCGCGGACAATTCCGTCAGCTTCCGGTCGAGCGGCTGCTCACCTGGCTGACTGCGCTCGGCAAGGACGTCGACATCGTGGTGCGGGACCATGGCGTCGCGGGCGAGGTGGGACGGATCGTGCTCGCCGTCTCCGCCCCGAGTTGAACCCCCGCCCCCCTTTCCGCTATTGCTCGTGCGACGGCGCGCGGCCCCGCGCGCGACACGGATGATGCGATGAACAAGCTCGAGCGGCCGGGCGGCGAGGCTCAGGTCGAATATCTGGACTCCACCTTCCGCGTGGTGAAGCCCGGCACCTTCGTGCGCTGCGGCGTCACGGGGGCGGCTATTCCGCTGGATCAGCTGCGGTACTGGAGCGTGCCGCGCCAGGAAGCCTATGCGAACCCGCAGGCGGCCCTCGTGCGGCTCGGGCACGCGGCGGACGCGCCTCCCTCCGGCTGAGCGGCCACCCCTTCACCGGGAGCGCAAAACGCCGTACATGCCGGGCATGGCGCTCCCTCCCCTCCTCTCCCTGCAAGACGTCGCCCTCACCTTCGGCGGCACGCCGCTGATCACGAAGGCGGAGCTCTCCGTCGCGGCCGGCGAGCGCGTGGCGCTCGTGGGGCGCAACGGCTCGGGCAAGTCGACGCTGCTCAAGATCGCCGCCGGCCTGATCGAGGCGGATGCGGGCATGCGCTTCGTCCAGCCCGGCGCCACCATCCGCTACCTGCCTCAGGAGCCCGATTTCGGCGGCCACGACACCGTGCTCGCCTATGTCGAGGCCGGCCTCGCGGAGGGCGACGACCCCTATCGCGCGCGCTACCTGCTGGAGGAGCTCGGCATGACGGGCGAGGAGCCCACCGGGTCCCTCTCCGGCGGCGAGGCGCGGCGCGCGGCGCTCGCACGCACCCTCGCCCCCTCCCCCGACATCCTGCTCCTCGACGAGCCGACGAACCACCTCGACCTGCCGGCCATCGAATGGCTGGAGACGGAGCTGAAGGCGCTGCGCGGCGCCCTCGTCCTCATCAGCCACGACCGGCGCTTCCTGGAGACGCTCTCGAAGGCCACCGTCTGGCTCGACCGTGGCATGACGCGGCGCATGGAGGAGGGATTTTCCGGCTTCGAGGCCTGGCGCGACGCCGTGCTCGAGGAGGAGGCTCGCGACCGCCAGAAGCTCGCCCGCAAGATCGCGGCCGAGGAGGACTGGATGCGCTACGGCGTCACCGCGCGCCGCAAGCGCAACATGCGCCGCGTCGGGCTCCTCCAGGACATGCGCCGGCAGCTGCGCGAGGAGCGCCGCGCCGTCGGTCAGGTGCAGATGACGGCGTCCGAGGGGGAGACCTCCTCCAAGATCGTCATCGAGGCGAAGGGCGTCTCCAAGAGCTACGACGGCCGCGCGGTGGTGGACGATGTCTCGATCCGCATCGCGCGCGGCGATCGCCTCGGCATCGTCGGGCCCAATGGAGCCGGCAAGACGACGCTGCTGAACATGCTCACCGGGGGGCTCGCACCCGATACCGGAACGGTCACGCTCGGTGCCTCCCTGCAGATGGTCACCCTCGACCAGCGCCGCGAGAGCCTCGACCCCGATTGGACCCTCGCGGAGGCGATGACCGGCGGGCGGGGCGACCACGTCACCGTGGGCGGGCAGCAGAAGCACGTGGTCGGCTACATGCGCGACTTCCTGTTCTCGCCCGAGCAGATGCGCACCCCCCTGCGCGTCCTCTCCGGCGGCGAGCGCGGGCGCCTCATGCTGGCGCGGGCGCTGGCGAAGCCTTCCAACCTCCTCGTGCTCGACGAGCCGACGAACGATCTCGACCTCGAGACCCTCGACCTCCTCGAGGAGCTGATCGCCGACTATCAGGGCACGCTCATCCTGATCAGCCACGACCGCGACTTCCTCGACCGCGTCGTCACCTCCACCCTCGTCGCGGAGGGCGACGGGCGGTTCGTCGAATATGCCGGCGGCTACGAGGACATGGTGGCGCAGCGCGGCCATGGCATCGGCCCGCGCCGGGTCTCCCCCGCACCCGAGAAGCCGGCCGCCCCGGCCAAGCCGGCGGCGGCGAGACCCGAGCCCAAGGAGAAGAAGCGCAAGCTCTCCGGCAGCGAGAAGCACCAGCTGGGGACGCTCCCCGGCCTGATGGCCGCGCTCGAGCGCGACATCGCCAAGCTCCAGGCGGCGCTCGACGACCCCGACCTCTACACCCGCGACCCCGCCCGCTTCGAGAAGCTCACGACCCTCATGAGCAACGCCCAGACCAGGCTCGCCGAGAGCGAGGAGCGCTGGCTGGAGCTGGAGATGCTACGGGAGGAGCTGGAGGGGTGATGGCGGGTGGGACGCGAAAGTTCTCTTCCCTTCGCGGACACAAGCCTGCACGAACCACTCCGAGCCGAACGTCGGAAAGAAGCTCAACCTCGCACATTCATTTGCTTATGATACAGTTTTGTTGCAATTAATACGAGCGCTCGACGATGGTCGAACCGGCTTAAATTGACGATTGACAAATTTCTGGGGAGGCCTAGCTTGGCACGCAAGCGGCATCCGTCGAAAGAGATCGAAGCGGTCCTCGAACAACTGGAAGCGCTCGGGTGGACGGTGATCGAAGGCAAGGGCCACGCTTGGGGCCTGCTCCGGTGCCCGACGAACAACACGGAATGCCGATGCGGCCGCTTCTGCCAGATGTCGGTCTGGTCGACGCCCCGGGATCCGGAGCGGCACGCCAAGCAGCTGAGGCAGAAAGCCCTCGCCTGCACGAAGCTCGACGAGAAGTAGGATGATCATGACGGAGCCGTTCGAGTTCGAGCTCGTCTTCAGCCTTCCGGAGGGCGATCACGACGCCTTCGCTCTCACCGATGCCGTGTTCGAGGCGGGCTTCGACGACGCTCTGGTAGGCACCGGTATACCCGGCCTCGTCGGCGTGGAGCTGGAGGCGGAGGGCGAAGATGCGCAGAGCGTGATCCTCGATGCCGCCCGTCGTCTGTCGAAGGCGCTCCCGCCGGGAACGCGGCTTCGCGAGATCCGGCCCGACCTCGTCAGCCTCGCGGACGTCGCCGAGAAGCTGAACGTGAAGAGGCAGGCGCTCGCGCAGCGCAGGATGCCACCCCCCAGCCTCGGTGGGCTGTACCGGATCGACGAGATCGCCGCCGCACTGATCGAGGCAACGACGCCGGAGGCGGGGAGACGACGCCCGCGCTTCGACGTCGCTCCGATCCAGAAATGGCTTCGCGCCGGCTGCGCCGCCCGCCAGCTCAATGCCAAGCTCACGACCCGAGAGCTGGACCCCGTTTCCGTGGAATTCGTCCCGGCTCCCGACGACGCGAGGCGCTGACGGGCGAGATGACGTTCGGCGACTGCCGGTGCGCGGAAGGAGAACGGACGCACATCGGCCGGCGGCGTCCGCTGATGCGCGGAAAAGCCGCCGGCGGCTTGGATCCACTCACAAAAAACGCCGCTCTGCGGCGGCGTGGGGATCGGTCAGTCGTCGCGGTGGACGCGTTCGTTGCGCTCGTGGCGCTCCTGCGCCTCGAGCGAGAGCGTCGCGATCGGTCGCGCCTCGAGGCGCTTCAGGGAGATCGGCTCGCCGGTCTCCTCGCAATAGCCGTAGGAGCCGTCCTCGATACGGGCGAGCGCCGCGTCGATCTTCGAGATGAGCTTGCGCTGGCGATCGCGGGCGCGGAGCTCGATGGCGCGGTCGGTCTCCGAGGAGGCGCGATCGGCGATGTCGGGGTGGTTCTCGTTCTCGCTCTGGAGCGTGGCGAGCGTCTCGGACGACTCGCGGATGATGTCCTGCTTCCACTGATGGAGCTTGCGACGGAAATATTCCCGCTGCCGCTCGTTCATGAAGGGCTCGTCCTCGGTGGGACGGTAACCCTGGTCGATGAGGGTGTTCGACATGATGACACTTCTCGCTGCCGTCGCGCCCTAGACCGCGCTGAACCTGCGCCCGCCGGACCCGCCCTCGGGCGCGGCTCCTTATAGCGGAGCGACCGCAGCGGGACAATCGACAAAAGCCGAGGAATTTCGTCGGCAATCGCTAGGTTTGCACTGCAACATCAGCCGGTCGGCGCGATTTCAACCGATTCGGAAGCCGACTTCGCGCCGACCTGCCGTAGGGACACTCAAATCCGCCCGTCGCGACCCTCGCGGGCGGCGAGCTTGGCCATTTCCACCTCGGCGCGAAGCTCGATCTGGGAAAGGATGGCGTCGAGGCGCGGGTCGCCGCTCGTCTCGCGGCGCTCGGTCAGGCGCTCGGCGATGCGCTTCATGTCCTCGGGGCCGACGCGCCCCGACAGGATCGCCGCCTTGAGCCGGTCGAGCCCGTCGAGCAGCTCCTGGCCACGTCGCGCGGCGCGGCGGCGGCGCTCGCCGGGATCCTCCTCACCCTGGAGCGCGAGGATGGCGTCGAGGCTCGTCGTCGGGCCGACCGCCGAGGAGCGCGCGGTGGAGGCGCTCGCCGGCGTTTCGTCCACCGAGAAGCCGCTCGACCCGCTCGAGCGGCGCGACCCGGAGACGGACGGCATCGGCACGCCCGGCTTGCCCTCGATGCGCATGGTCGTGTCCTCCGGTCCCCTCGCCCCGTCGGCGTCCGGACGATCCTCGCCGCATCATGGTTAACGAAGCGTTGACGCATCGGCAGAACCTGCCGGGGACGGCCGGTCCTGCCCGGCGGCCCGCCGCCTTCCGCCGCGCTCCCCATCCACGAAAGCCCGGCGCCGTATGGCGTTTACGCCTGGCACGGACTTCGCGAGACCGTGCGTGTCCAGGAGGAAGGCACCATGGTCCGGCTCGCCCGCAGGTTCGCTCACGTCCGCTTCGCGCTCGTCGCGCTGACGACGTTGGCGCTCGCGCTCCCTCCCCTGCTCGCGGCCCCGCCGGCGCAGGCCGACGCGGTGCGCCCGCTCACCACGCTGTCGCGGATCAAGGACCTCGCCGACATCGAGGGCGTGCGCCAGAACCAGCTCGTCGGCTACGGCCTCGTCGTGGGCCTCAACGGCACCGGCGACACGCTCAACAATTCGCCCTTCACCCGCCAGTCGCTCACCGCGATGCTGGAGCGGCTGGGCGTCAACACCCGCGGCGAGAACCTGCGTACCGCCAACGTCGCCGCCGTGATGGTGACGGCGAACCTGCCCGCCTTCTCGACGCAGGGCACCCGCCTCGACGTCACGGTCTCGGCGCTGGGCGATTCCTCCTCGCTCCAGGGCGGCACGCTGCTCGTCACGCCGCTGCTCGGCGCCGACGGCGAGGTCTACGCGGTGGCGCAGGGCCCCGTCGCCATCGCCGGCTTCTCGGCGGAGGGCGCCGCCGCCTCGGTGACGCAGGGCGTCCCCACGGTGGGGCGCATCGCCAACGGCGCGCTCATCGAGCGCGAGATCGAGTTCCGCCTCGACGTGCAGAGGGGCCTGCGGCTCGCTTTGCGCAACCCCGACTTCACCACCGCGCGCCGCATGGCGGCGGCCATCAACGCCTTCATGGGCGAGGGCACGGCCGAGCCGCTCAACCCCTCCTCCGTCGCGATCCGCGTGCCGGCGAACTATCCCGGCAACATCGTCGCGCTCCTCACCGACATCGAGCAGCTGCGCGTCGAGCCCGACCAGCCCGCTCGCGTCGTCATCGACGAGCGCTCGGGCATCATCGTGATGGGACGCGACGTGCGCGTCTCGCAGGTGGCGGTGGCGCAGGGGAACCTGACGGTGACGATCTCCGAGCAGCCGCAGGTCTCCCAGCCCGATCCGCTCTCGCTGGGCGAGACCGTGGTCGTGCCCCGCACGGGCGTGCAGGTCGACGTCGACGGCGACCAGCGCCTCGCCATCGTCGACACCGGCGTCTCGCTGCGCGAGCTCGTCGACGGGCTCAACGCGCTCGGCGTCGGACCGCGCGACCTCATCGCCATCCTCCAGGCGATCAAGGCGGCCGGCGCGCTCCAGGCCGAGATCGAGGTGATGTGATGAACACGGCGCTCACCACCTACGCCGCGACCCAGGGCGGCCTCGCCCAGCGTCTCGAGAGCGCTCGCGCCGGAATCGAGCGCGCCGGCGCCGCGGGCGGCGACGTCTCCCCCGAGCGTGCCTCCCGCGCCCGAGAGACCGCGGAGGAGTTCGAATCGATGCTGCTGGAGGAGATGCTCGGGCGCGTCTTCGAGAGCGTCGGCGACACCGGCTTCTTCGGCGAGGCCGGGCCGGGTGCCGGCATGTATCGTTCGATGCTCGTCAAGGAATATGCGGGCATGATCGCGAAGAGCGGCGGCATCGGCCTCGCCGATCAGGTCTATTCCGAGATCCTCAAGCTGCAGGAGGCCGCCTGACATGTGGGCCGACGAACAGAACAGAGCCGGCGCGCCGGCGCCGCGCGTCGCCACGCGCGAGGCCGCGGGCGCCCTCGTCGAGGAGGTGCGCGAGACCATGCGCGAGCTCGAGAAGCTGCTCGAGGTGGAGACCGCGCACCTGCGCGCCGGGCGCATCCGCGACGGGCTGTCGGACGAGGCGCGCAAGGGCGCGCTCACCTCGCGCTACGTGCAGGGGCTGGAGGCGCTCAAAGCCAACGCGGTCGCCCTCGCGCGCTTCGTGCCGGAGGCGCTGGAGCGGCTCAAGGCCGAGCACGCCGCCTTCCAGCGCACCATCGAGACGAACCAGGTGGTGCTCGCCACCGCCCGCGCCGTCTCGGAGGGGCTGGTGCGCTCGCTCTCCGGCGAATTGTCGGGCGGCGCCTCGCCTTCGGGATACGGGCCGCAGGGCGCCCGCCCCGGTGCGGCCTACGGCCAGGGCCCCGCGCGCGGCGGCTCGCCGCTCGTCGTCTCCCGCAGCCTCTGACGCACGCGGAGCCGAGCGCGCCGGAGCGGCCGAGATACCGATGCTTTGGAGCGGAAAAAACGTGCTCGCGTTTACCGTTTCCTTAAACCTCCCGTTCAGCGGCGCCGGCTAGGCTCGTCCATGGCCAGAAGGCCGTATCGACAGGAGGCCCGTCATGGACGTCGGCAGCGTTCAGAAGGCGCAAGCCGCTCCGAGCCCGCGGCAGGCGGTCAATCTCTCCGCCGTCAGCGCCGTTCAGAGACCCGACAGCGCCGCCCCGGCGAGACCGGTGGCGACGGAGCTCGATCCGTCCCGCAGCGTCACGCAAGTGGCCGAGAGCGAGGCGGTTCGCCTCGACACGAGCCCCGGCGCGGAGGAGCGCGCCGCCCTCGACGCGGCGATGAAGCGCGTCCTCGCCCGGCGCACCGAGATCGACGAGCCCACGAACACCGTCGTCACCCGCAAGGTCGACACCCGCTCCGGCGAGGTGGTGGAGCAGGTGCCGGCCGAGATGCTGCTCAAGCTGCGCGCCTACATCCGCGGCGTCCCGCCGGGCTCGTCCTGAGGCGTTTCCCGCTTCGCCGACCCTTCGACGAGAGAAGGCCGGGCCCGCCCCTTCGGCGGCCCGGCCTCTCGTCGTTTGCATTGGCGAGCGTCGGATCAGCCGGCCGGCTGTCCGCGCAGGCCCGCGGCTATGTCGACGTTGATCGAGACGAGGATGTCGAGGCGCTCGGGCGCCGGCTTCTCGTAGACCTCGTCCATGCGCCGGAAGACGAACACGCCGAGGCTCGCGAGATTGCTCTTCAGCTCCCGCGGCAGCGGGTTCTCGACGTCGACGATGGACGGCAGGAAGACCGACCAGATGCGCTTGTTGTACTCGAGCGCCTCGTCGAGGAGGCTCGTCTCCGCGAAGCGTTCGCGGGCGGCCTGCAGCTTGGCGGCGGCACGCATGAAGAGATCGGCCTCCAGCTCGCGCTGGTCGACCTTCGCCGTCTTCGCCGTGCTGGCGTAGGCCTGGGCGGCGTTGTGCATGAAGAACCCCCGACTGGACTGCCGGCTCGATGATGCCGGTGCGAACTTAAGGGTGCGTTTCTACGCCGGGGAAGAATCACGCGGCCTTCTGCGCGTGGGCGATGACGGACGCCTCGTAGCCGATCAGCTTGCGGCAGATCTTGAGCGCGCCGTAGAGATTGCCGGCGACGAAGCGCTCGGCGATCGCCTCGAGGAAGCGCTTCGTCGAGGGCGCCGCGCCGACGATCTGGGCGGCGATCTCGCGGAACGGGCCGGACGCCTCCTCGAAGCTCATCTCCTCGAGATAGACCTGCTCGAGCACGAGGTAGAGCTTCTTGCAGACGGTGTCCGCCTGCTCGGGCGTGATCACGTCCTTGCAGCGCAGGATCGGCGCGCGCCCGTCCACGACGAAGGTGGTGCGGCTCGGGCCGTTGGTGAGCGCGACCTTGCCGATGATGATCCGCTCGTTCGGCTTGAGCTCGATGCGCAAAGCCATGGCAGGCCCCTTTCGAGTTGTCCGTCGCGAACGGTAGGCCGCGCGTGGTTAACGCCGGCTTAAGCGGCGAGCGCCGCGCCCCCTCGCGGGAGCGCGGCGCTCGGGTCTTCGTCGTCGCGAGAGCGATCAGAACAGTCGCAGGACCGACTGGTCGCGCTGCGAGGCCAGCGCCAGGGCGGTCTGGGCGATCTGGTTGCGGGTGTTGAGCGAGGTGAGCTTGGCGCCCTCCTCGTTCAGGTCCGCGAGCGTCCAGTCGTCGGCGCCGGCCTGGAGGGTGTTGATCATGTTGGAGGTGAATTCCTGGCGCGCCGTGACGATGGCGTTGTTGGCGCCCAGGCGGCTCGCCTCGGAACGCAGCGTCGTGATGGCGGTGCGGATCGAGGTGAGGGCCGATGCGATGTTGGCGTTGCCGCCGGTCACCGTCGTGTCGGCGTTCGACCAGGAGCCGACGGCACCCGTCGTGACGCCGAGCGTGGCGGCGTTGAGCACCGTACCGCCGTTCACCGAGAGCGCCAGCGACGCCGTGGTGTCGCTCGCGTCGAAGCGGACGTTCAGCGTACCGCCGTTGAGCAGGTTGACGCCGCCGTAGCCCGAGTTCCGCATCAGGTCGTCGACCTGCCGGACCACCTCGTTGAACTGCCTCTGCAGGGTGTTGCGCACCGCGCCGTCCTGCTCGGCAGCGGCCTGGTTCGCGAGACCCTGGGCGGTCTCGAAGAGCTTCTTCATGCCTTCGATGCCGTTCGTCGCCGCGGTGATCGTCCGCGTCGCCTGCTGCATCGAGTCCTGGAGGCCGGCGAGGTCGCCCGCACGATCGCGCAGACCGGCCGCCGAGAAGAAGGCGAGCGGGTTGTCGATGGCGGAGTTGACCTTGAGGCCGGTAGCGAGACGCTGCTCGGACTGGTTGGCGGCCCGCGTGGTCTGCTGGATGGTGAGCAGCGTGTTTCGGATGCCCGAGGAAAGCGCGATCTGCATGACGATCTCCTTCTGTGTCGTCGTTTGAAGGCTGTTCTGGCCCGTGGGCGGACATTGGCCCGACATCCGTAAAAGGCGGGTTCAAAAACGTGCCTAACGCGCGTTAATCCCTGGCCACGCAAAGAAAAAGGGCCCGCGACGAAGCGGACCCTCGCATTTGAGTGAACGATGTCTTGCGCCGATCTTCGACGCGTGGGCGTTACACCGAGATGCGCCGCATGGCGGCCGCGAGATCGATGACGAGATCGTCCGGATGGTCCTGCGGACCGCGCGTGCGGTTCATGCCGATATGGGCCGTGCGGCCGTCCCGGGCGCCGTCGTGGTCCGAGGCGCAGACGAGCTCGATGCCGTGGCGCTCGACGTCTATGACGTTGAGATAGATCGCGTAGATCTCGTCGGAGAGCACCGCGCGCTCCGCCCCCAGCAGCACCGCCTCGCGCAGGCTCGCATCCATGGCCGCGAGCGAGAGCAGCTCCTGCGCCGTGTGCTCGGAGATCGGCGAGGACGCGTAGGCGCGAAGCCGGCGATGCAGGTGCCAGGCCTTCTCCCAATTGCGCGCGCCGAGCTGCATGTGCACGGCGACGTGCATCCGGTCGAGCACGAAGGCCTCGAGCCGCTTCAACGTCTCGGACCAGTCCGCCTCGGGCTCGGCGTCGCGGGCGCGCCCGATCAGGTGCTCGAGCCCGCCGCGATACATGTCCCAGCCGATTGCCGCCTCGCTGTTGCCCTGGTGCTTGCCGTGGCGCGAGATGCCGGTGACGATGGCGTGCGGCCGATCCGTGAACATGACCCGCCCCGCCTCCACGGCGCGGGCGAGGGTCACGAAGAAGTGGTAGGCCGTGCTCTCGGCGGGGCCGATGATCTCCGGCACGAGGTCGGCGCGGATGGCGAAGATCTCGGGGAAGATGCGCCTGGTCAGGACGAGGTCGGCGGCTGCGCGGAAATCGCCCTGCGCGATCGTGAGCGGCCCGTCGAGCTGGTAGGCCGTGCCCAGGATCTTGTTGCGCTCGCGCTCGTTCATCACGAACCACGGCGCCTGGATCATCACGAGGCTCGGATCGGCGTCGAAGAGCGCCGGGTAGGCGGCGACGCTCTCGGGGATGAGCAGGTCGTCGTCGCCGGTCGTGACGATGAAGCGGCCCTTGGCGTGGCGATGCCCGTAGAGGAAGTTGCCGAGATAGCCGAGGTTCTTCGGCTGCACGATGCAGCGCACCCGCGGGCTGCGCGCCTGCCAGCGCTCGATCACCGCCCGGGTCTCGGCGCCCGACGCGTTGTCGCAGACCAGGATCTCGTAATCGAGCCCGGCCTCGTCGAACTGCGTGACGTGGTGCTTCAGGCAGGTCTCGAGATACGTCGGCCGCTGGTAGGTGGGCAGGAGGATGGTCACGTCGGGGCGCGCGCCGCCGGCGCTCGCCTCCGATGCGGTCTGCATCTCGCGCTTGCTCATCGCCTCGCCCCTTCCCGGCGCCTCAGCCCGCGGCGGCGGCGCCGCCGGAGAGGCCGCTCTGCATGTCGTCGATCGTGTTGAGGAGGTGCACCGTCCACGACAGCTTCGCGAGCTCGCAGGCGAGCGCGTAGCGCTCCCAGCTCGAGAAGTCCGCGACGAGCTTCGCGCGGTCCGGCGCGTAGACGGCGCCGACCTTCTTGCCGGCGCGCAGGTGGCGCTGCCGATCGAGCTCGATCAGGAGGCTCGCCAGCTCCTCCGCGAGCTGGGGCACCTCCCAGCCGGAGAGTGCCTCGCGCAGCCGCATCTCCTCGGGCTCGACGAGCGCCGGGCGCACCTTTGCCGGATCGTCGAGCACGGGGACCGAGAAGCTCGCGATGTCGTCGATGTCCGGGATGAAGCGGGCCCGGGCGCAATCCACCGTGATGCGCTTGTAGCGGAAGTCGATGCCGGTCCAGGCCTCGTACTCCGCCAGCGTGCGCTCGGTACCGAGGTCGAACAGGTCGAGATCGACGAGAATCGGTTGGTCGAGCACGGTGGTGTGCCCGGTCATGTGGTTGAAGCGGTGGAAAGCGCGGGTCGTCCACTCGGTGTTGCGGTTCTGGAATCCGAGATCGGCCATGTCGCCGCGCTTGACCCGGTTGTCGCGCTTGTATTGGTGCCAGACGGAACGGCGCGGGGCGGCATAGATGTCCCAGCCGTGCGTGAAGGCGCGCAGCGCGTAGGTCACCTCCTCGGTGGAGAAGGCGGCGTAGGGGTCGTAAGGCAGCTCGGCGATCAGCCGGCCCGGCGCGAACAGCGCGCCCGCGAGCAGGAAGGGCATGCGCACGTAGCGCTCGAGCGCCTTGGGGAGCCACAGGCCCGTGAAGCGCAGGGCGCCGCTCTGCTCGAAGCCGTCGGTGCGCAGCACGCCGGGATAGAGGTCGGAGAGCGTGTCGCCCGGCGTCAGGTAGGGCGGCGGCGCGGAGGCGAGGATCGCCTTGTCGCTCGGACAGGCGTCGAGGTCGGCGATCAGGATCTCGTCCCAGCCGGGCTCGAACTTCATGTGCGAATCGATCTGGAGGTAGTAGGCCTCGCCCCGCCAGAGCGCTTGCGCCAGGAAGCGCGCCCAGCAGACGCCGAGCCCGTCGCGCCAGTCGAAGCGCATCTCGCGCACCTGGCCGCGCCGCGCGGGCTGCAGCGCGAAGAACGCCTCGTCCTCGACGGGATCGTGCTGCCAGATCAGGCCGACGCTGACGCGCTCGGGGTGCGTCGCCTTCTCGAAGAGATCGACGAGCGTCTTCTGGCATTCCGGGTCGCGGAAGGCGGCGACGGAGACGAAGATGCGCCCCTCGCCCCAGCCCTCGGGAAAGACCTCCGGATCGTCGGCGGCACGCAGGGCGCGCGCCGCCTCGTACTGCGCCTGGAGCTGGGGATCGTCGAGCGGGTGGGCGAGCGCGAGCGACATCGTGCGGATCTCCTTCGTCTCGCTCCGGGGCCGACGGATCAGCCGAACAGCCGCAGGACCGACTGGTCGCGCTGCGAGGCCAGCGACAAGGCCGTCTGGGCGATCTGGTTGCGGGTGTTGAGCGAGGTGAGCTTCGCGCCCTCCTCGTTCAGGTCCGCGAGCGTCCAGTCGTCGGCGCCGGCGCGCAGCGTGTTGATCATGTTCTCGGTGAATTCCTGACGCGTCGTGATGATCGCGTTGTTGGCACCGAGCCGGCTCGCCTCGGAGCGCAGCGTCGTGATCGCCGTGCGGATCGAGGTGAGCGCCGACGCGATGTTGGCGTTGCCACCGGTCACCGTCGTGTCGGCGTTCGACCAGGAGCCGACGGCACCCGTCGTGACGCCCAGCGTCGCCGCGTTGAGCACCGTGCCGCCGTTGACCGTCAGCGCCAGCGACGCCGTCGTGTCGTTGCCATCGAAGCGGACGTTCAGCGTACCGCCGTTGAGCAGGTTGACGCCGCCGTAGCCCGAGTTCCGCATCAGGTCGTCGACCTGGCGGATGATCTCGTTGAACTGCCTCTGGAGCGTATTGCGCACCGCGCCGTCCTGCTCGGCGGCGGCCTGGTTCGCGAGACCCTGCGCCGTCTCGAAGAGCTTCTTCATGCCCTCGATGCCGGAATTCGCGGCCGCGATCGTCCGGGTCGCCTGCTGCATGGAATCCTGCAGGCCGGAGAGATCGTTGGAGCGATCGCGCAGACCCGCCGCCGTGAAGAAGGCGAGCGGATTGTCGATGGCGGAATTCACCTTGAGGCCGGTCGCGAGCCGCTGCTCGGCCATGGTGGCGGACCGCGTGGTTCGCTGAATGGTCAGCAGGGTGTCGCGGATACCCGCGGACAGAGCAACTTGAGACATCGGCGTACCTCAACGACGCGCATGAAGCGATATGCGTTAAGGTTGACCGAACTGGTAAATATTTCGTTGTCCGCCCGGAATGATTCACCATTTCCGTTCATCACGACCGAGGTTTCGCCTCCGGTCGCCCTCACCCGCAGAACGAGCGGGCGTTGGGCGTCCACGCGCCCATGCCGCTCGAGACCATGTGACGGATCACGGCGCAGACGTAGCGCTTCTGCGCCGGCGTGTTGCGCGGACCCGCATGATAGCGCGCCACCGCGAGGGTCCAGGAGCCGTGCCGGGCGCGCAGCTGCTTGAGGAAGAGCGCCGCGTAGGTGACGTTCTTCTCCGGGTCGAGCATGTCGGCGACGGTGTCGAATTCCTGCCCGTGCCAATAATGGTTGATCTGCATGCAGCCGAGGTCGATCAGCTTCACGCCGGCGGCGCGCTCGCGCTCGAACTCCGCCAGCGCCTCCGCCCGGCTCGTGCCGAAGAAGGAGCGTCCCGCGATGTTGAGGGCGTAGGGGTGCAGGGTGCCGCGCCGGCCGGTCTCGGTGAGGCCCACCGCGAAGAGCACGGCGAGCGGCACGTCGTGCGCCGCCGCGGCGCGGATCATCTCCGCCTCGCAGATGTTCTCCTCCGCTCGCGCGGGGGAGACGTCAGAGATAGACCCCGCCGTCAGCGTCGCCGCCGCGACGAGAATGAGAAGCGCTCTGCGCATCATCGTCGGATCTCCTCTCCAGCGTGAAATCGCGGCCGGTCTGGCGACCGCCCTCCCCGCGCGCCTGGCCGTCGCCGCCGGCCTGACCGTTCGCTTGACCGTTCGAGTGGCCGTTCGCCTGGTTGCCGGTCTGGCCGGACGCATCGCCGCCCGCCTGGGCCTGCGCCGCCGCACGGGGCGCGTCGGCGGTGTGGATCGCGACCACCTCGCCGGCGAGGCCCGAGCGGCGCACGGCGTCGACGATGAGCTTCTCGTCGGCGCGCAGCATCGCCGCCGCCTTCGAATCGGCCGCTGTGATCTCCATGGCGACGCCGTCCGCCGTCATGCGCAGCGCGATCGTCACCGTGCCGAGCGAGATCGGCTGCAGCTGGACGGTGAGCACCTTCACGGGCCGTGCCGCGAGGCTCGCATGCGCGCCGGTGGTGGCGAGATCAGGGGAGAAGGCGAGGGTCGCCCGCCCGCTGCCGTCCGTGCGGCCGTCGCCGAGCAGGCTCGTCGCGCCGTCGACGACGGCCGCGAGGTTGGCGGCGCCGAGTGCCGGCGGCAGGTGGGTCGCCTGCGACACCACCGTCGCCTTGAGCGCCATGCCGACGCTCGGCTCGGCCTTGGTCGCGAGGAAGACGTCCTGCCGCTCTGGGAAGAGGGCGCGGGCGCGCGAGACGGGAACGTCGGCAGCATCGGCCGCAGCACCGTCCGCGTCGCCGGTAGCCGGGCCCGCCTGGGGAACCGCCGGTCGCGGCACGTCCGCCGTGTCGCGCACGACGCGACCCTGCGCGGAACGGGCGTCCTTCGTGCCGATGCCCGCGAGGGCGGCGAGCAGGCTCGCGGGATCGCGCGAGGCATCCTGCGTCTCCGCGGACGTATCGTCGGCGGGCTCGCCCTCGAGGTCGAGCTCTCCCTCGGCGAGGACCCTCCCCTCGCCCGTCGGATTCGCCTGCCCCTGGAGCGCCAACGCGCCGGGGCGGATCGGCAACGAGGCCGTCTGGCCCAGCAGGAGCGAGCGCAGGCGCCCCTCGCCGGTGTCGCCGGACGCGCCGTCTTGTGCGTTGCCGCTGGTCGGGTCGCCGGACGGCCTGCGGCCGTCCTCGCCGCCAGCGATGCCCTTGCGCCCGGCGAGGCCGTCGAGGGCCTTCCCGAACAGCGCACCGAGGCCGCCGGCGTCGCCGCCCGCCTTGCCGCCGCCGCGCTCGCCGCCGCCGCGGGTCTGGACCAGGGCCGAGAGGTCTGCGGGGATCATCGACGGGCCTCCATGAGGATGAGGTCGATCTCGGCGAGCGCCGCGTTCGCACGGCGCATCACGGGGGTCGGATCGGGGGGCGTGAAGGCGGGAGCGGGGTCGGCCACGGGTTCGGTGTCGATGTCGGCCTCGGCCACCTCCGCCGCGGGCACCGCAGCTTCGGCGTCCTCCTCGGCGATCTCCGGCGCGATCTCCCGCACGGGTTCGGGCGCGGCGAGGGCGATGGGCGCGCCGATCTGCATAGCGACGTCGAGAACGACCTCGAGCAGCAGCACGTCGGGCTCCGGCAGGCGCTCGGGGTCGATGTCGACGAGGCTGTCGGCGGCCAGCCCGAAGCGGTCCGTCGTCACCTGCGAGGCGGCGGCGTAGAAGGTCGCGCGCTCCTCCTCGTCGGACCCGCCGGCGGAGAGCTCGTGCGCCAGCGTCGCGGCGCGCCGCGCCACCTCGGAGCGACCGTGCACGAGGGAATGGCGGGCGAAGAACAGGTAGAGGTCGCGCCGGCTGTCGCCGTCGAAGCGCGAGAGCATGGTCTCGAGCCGAGCGAAGCGATCGAGATCGCCGCCGAAATCGAGCGCCGTGAGCAGGCTCGCGAAGCGCTGGCGGAAATTGCCCGCGTAGATCGAGTGCCGGAAGCGCGTGAGATATTGCACCGCGAGGTGCTCCAGCCGCTCGATCTCCCCGCTCTGGCCCGCGACGAAGACCTCGCGGCGAAGCGCCGCCTCCTCGATGAGGGTGCCCGGCGCGAGGAGACGCGCGACGGCGAGGAGGCGCATGGATTCGCCGGGATCGTCGCGCACGGCGAGCGCGGATTGCGCCAGCGCGAGCTGTGCGCCGAGCATGCCGCCGACGGCGAGCGGATCGGCCTCGCGCCAGGCCTCCCGCGCCTCGGTCTCGCGGCCCTGGAGGAAGGCGAGCGCGCCCTGCGCCAGGGTGCGCGGCGTGCCGAACTCGGCCCCGCTCGCGAGGATCGACGCGAGGCTCTGCGGCGGGCCGCCGCCGAGGACGAAGGCGATCGCGGCTTCGGCGTTCCGACGATCGGCCCAGGCGCTCGGGGGCGCCGCCGCGAACCGCGCGGCGATGTGGGCGATGAGCCCGCGCTGCGCCCGGTGCGCGTCGACGTCGCCCTCCGCCACCCGCTCCTGCAGCGCCTGGAGCGTGCGGACGAGTGCGTAGGGCTCGGGCGCGGCGGGGATCGCGGGCGCGGCTTGCGCCGGCGGGGTCGAGGGCGGATCGGTGACCGCCCCCGCAGGCCCGGGCGCGAGCCCGAGCGCGACGCCCGCGGCGAGGGCGAGGAGGAAGGGCGCCTTGGCGGTCACGAGCGCGCCTCCTCGCGGAGCAGGATCTCGATGCGCCGGTTCTCGGCGGCGAACGGATCGTCGGCGACCTTCAGGAGGCGGTCAGCATGGCCCTCCACCCGCAGGATGCGCTCCTCGGCGAAGCCGCCACGCACGAGCATGTAATAGGCCATGTGGGCGCGCGCGGACGAGAGCCGCCAATTGTCGTAGTCCTCCGAGCGGAAGGGTCGCGCGTCCGTGTGCCCGCGGATGACGATGGCGCCCGCCTCCTCCGCGAGGATCGGCGCGATCTCCTCGATGACGCGCACGAGCTCGGGCCGCGGCTCGGCGGAGCCGATGGCGAACATGCCGAAATCGGCGGCGTCGGTCAGCGAGACGAGGAGCCCCTCGGACGTCGCGGAGACCTCGATGGCAGGGGCGTTCGCCGGCGCCGGCGCGCCGGTCGCCTCGGCCATCGCCGCGGCGATGCGCGCGCGGAGAGCGCCGGCGCGGGAGAGGGCGGGGTCCTCCGACGCCTCCTCCTCCGTCGTCTCCTCCAGCGCAACGGCTTCGGCGACCTCGGCGGCCTCCTCTCCCGCCGCGATCTCCTCCTCGACGGCGACCTCGACCGCGGCGACCTCGGCCTCCATCGCCTCCTCGGCCGCCTCGACCTCGGCGACGGCGAGCTCGAGCGCGGCCTCGGCGTCCGCCACGGCCCGCGCCGCCGCACCCGCCATCGCCTGCGCCTCGCCGTCGAGGGCGATCTCGCCGGCGACCGCGAAGGTCTCGGCGTCGGGCAGCGGCAACGCGGCCATCGCCTGCGGCTGCGATCCCTCCGGCCCGCCCAGACCGAGCGGCGCGGCGGCGTCTGGCAGGCCCATCGGACCGCCCGTGCCGTCGCCGTCGGCGCGGCCCACGTTCACCTGCGGCGCGAGCTGCCAATAGACCGGGTCGAACGGGTCGCGGAAGGCGTCGCCGCCCACGAGCCCGGGCTCGCCGCGCTCGCCCGGCGTCACGTCGATGCCGGCCGCCGGCGAGGGCGGCGCGAAGGCGGCCTGCGCCGAGAGCTCGGCGAGGACGGCGTAGGGGTCCTGGAAAAGCGCCGTCTCGGAATAGCGCCGCTCCACCGGCTGCACGACCGGATCGGCCTCGACCACGTCGTCGGCCTGCGTCACCGGCGCGTCCGAGCGCTCCTCGAGGTCGACGCCCTCGGAGGATTGGTCGGGATCGCGCAGGCCCTTGCGGTCCGTCGTCGCCTCGGCGAGGCGGATCGGGTTGAAGTAGCTCGCGACGACCTCGCGGGTCTCCTGGTCGGTGGCGTTGATGAGCCACATCACCAGGAAGAAGGCCATCATCGCCGTCATGAAGTCGGCATAGGCGATCTTCCAGACGCCGCCCTTGGGCTCGTCGGCCTCCGGGTCCGGGCGGCGGCGGATGATGACGAGCTCGTGGCCCTGGTTCTCCTGCACGGCGCGGGCTCCTTCAGGCGGCCTCGGCGGCGACGCGCCGGGTCCAGTCCGTAAGACGGGTCTCGATGACGACGTCCTCGCCCTCGACCACGAGGTCGGGGCTGTCGTCGGGGGTGAAGCGGATCGCGGCGGCGGCGTCGCCGAGCCGCGCCATCAGCGCCGCGCCGAGATCGGCGGGGCCGCGGGCGCGGAGCACGAGGGCGGGCTCGGCCCGCATCAGCGTCGCGACGCTCTCGGCGAGGTCGGTGAGCGCCTTGTCGCGGGCGAGCGCGTCGACGAGGGGGGCGAGCGCGCGGGCCGCGGCCTCGCAGGCGCGCTCCTCGATGGCGGCGAGGCCCTCGCGGATCAGCTCGGCGAGCCGCTCGCCTTCCTCGGCGACCCAGGCGGCGCGCGCCTCGGCGAGCGCCCTCTCGTGGGCGGAGACCGCCTCGGCGCGCATCCATTCGAGCGCTTCGGCGTGACGCGCCTCCGCCTCGGCGCGCGCCTGGGTCGCGGCGTCCGCCGCGGCTCGGGCGATGCGCGCCTCGACCTCCTCCGCGCTCGGGCCGCGATGCGGGAAGGCGGACGCCATCGGCTCCGGCGTCGAGGGCTGGTGCTTCGCCGAGGGACCGCCGATGCGCTCGGGCGCGGGAAGGGCCGCCGGGCCGGGCGCCGTGATCTCGGCCAGGACATCGAGGAGGGAGGCCGGCATGTCAGGCGTTCTCCCCGTGCATCCACTGCTTGAGGATGTGCGCCGCCTGGTCCTCGTTGCGGGTCACGATCTGCTCGAGCCGCTTGATGGTGGCGGCGCTCACCGACGTCGGCAGCGCGGCGATGGCGGCGGTGGCGGCCTCGATCTGGGCCGCGTGCGGCAGGGCCGTGCCGGAGGCGTCGGCGAGGGCGGGCTGCGCCTCGCGGCCCTGCGCCTCGGAGGCGTCGGCGAGCGCCGCCATGCTCTCCTCGATCTCGGCGGACGCCTTCGGGCGGTCGAGGATCGCGGCCATGGCGGGCTTGAGGCCGAACCAGATCAGCGTCATGGCCACGAGCAGGATGGCGAGCGCGTTCACGATGTTGCCGGCCTGCGCCATGAGCACGTCGCGGATGCCGATCTCGGGCACCGGCTCCATGTCGACGCCCCCGTCGAGGAAGGCGACGGCCGAGACCTTCACGCTGTCGCCACGCGCCGGATCGACGCCGGCGGCGGAGGCGGCGAGCGCCTCGATCTCGGCGATCTCCGCCTCGATCTGCTCGGGCGTCGCGTCGGGCCCGATCGCGTCCACGAGGCGGGCGCGGTTGACGAGGATGGCGAGCGAGAGCTGCTCGATGGCGAACCCGTCCGAGGAGACCTGCACCTGGCGCGAGGAGATCTCGAAATTGGTCAGCTCCTCGCGGCGCTGCATCTCCTCGCTGGACTGCTCGCCGCCGTCGGCCGCGACCTCCTCCTCGGGCAGGTTCTGCTCGACGGTGACCGGCGTCTCGCGCGACAGGTTCGTCGCCGCCTCGTTCTCGCGCACGATTCGGATCGAGCGCTCCACGCGGCTGTCGGGGTCGAAGATCGTCTCGGAGACGACGCGGCGGTCGGTGTTGATGCGCGCGGCGACGCTGACCTGGAAGTTGTCGAGGCCGAGATAGGGCGCGAGCGTGCGCCGCACGCTGTCCTCGAGCTCGCGGTTGAGCTCCCGGTTGAGCGCCGTGATGCGCCCGGAGGACGCGCCTGCCGCATCGTCACCCGATGCGAGCAGCGTCCCGTCCGAGGAGAGCACGGTGACGCCGGCGACATTCATGCCCGGCACGGCGGCGGCGACGAGATGGCGGATCGCCTGCGCCTGGCCGGCGACGTCCGCGGTCTCCGCGCGCACCACGACCGACGCCGAGGGTGCCTGCGCCTCGCGCCGGAAGGAGCCCGGATCGGCGAGCACGATGTGCACGCGCGCCGCCACGATGCCGCGCATCTGCTGGATCGTGCGCGCGATCTCCCCTTCCAGGGCGCGAACGCGCGTCACCTCCTGCATGAAGGAGGTGATGCCGAGAGAGCCGAGATTGTCGAACAGCTCGTAGCCGGAATTGGCCGAGAACGGCAGGCCCTTCTCGGCGAGCAGCATGCGCGCCCGCGCCGTCTGGGCGTGGCGCACCATCACCGTGTCGCCGGCGGCGGAGACGTCGAAGTCGATGCCGGCGTCGTTGAGCGCCGAGCCGATGCGCGAGACGTCCTCGCGCTCGAGCCCGGCATAGAGCACCGTCATCTCCGGGCGGCCGAGATAATAGGCGCCGGCGACGACGGAGACGATCACGGCGATCCCGATCGCGGCGAGCGCCAGGAGGCGCCTCGTGCCGAGCTCGAGGAGGTTGCCCCACAGGCGGTCGGCATGCTGGTAAGCGGTCATGTCCTGCCCTGGTATCCACGTTCGGCGCGGCACGAGAGGCCGCCCTCGACGGGAACCCTGGCGGGCGAAGCTTGCCCGAGCCTGACAGCGCGGACGGACCGCGCTCGCGCCTCAGCCGTAGCGGAGCTTGAGCGCGAGAATGGTCGAGACCAGCACGAAGGTCAGCGCGTTCGCCACGATGATCGGCCAGGATCCGATGGCGAGCCCGTAGACGAGCCACAGAGCCAGCCCCAGCGCGAAGATCGCCTGCGTCAGCGCGGAGATGGCGCGGGTCTCGCGGGTGCGGATCGTGCGAAACGCCTGCGGCAGCCAGCAGATCGTGGTCAACGTCGCGGCGAGCGCACCGACGATCTCGAACGACGGGAGCATGGACATGGGGATGCGTGCCTCGACGGGCGGCGAAGCCTCCTCATTCGGTCCGTTCGCGCCCGCGCGCAAGCGGCGTTGCATGCGCGGCTCCCATGCACGCCGCGCGGGGCTCGCGAACCGCCGGCTCCCCTCGATCGTTGCCGTGGCGAGACATTCCACGCAAACACGAATCCCAACCCGGAGAGCCGCCCATGGAGATCGCCCTCGAGAAGGTCTGCGACCTGATCGTCCACGCCCGCGCCTACGACGTGAAGGAAGGTCCGACCGACCCCGATTCGGGCTCCAACGAGACGGACGACCGCAATTTCGGCTCGCTCGCCGAGGGCGGGACCGATCGCGGCGAGGAGGAGATGCGCCTCGTCATCGAGGGCCTCGACGTCGACGAGCAGGCCTCGCTGATCGCGCTCGTCTTTGTCGGGCGCGGGGACATGGAGCCCGCCGAGTGGCCGGACGCCTTCCGCCTCGCCCACGAGCGGCTCGCCGCCGGGAGCCTCAAGCCATCGGACTACCTGATGGGCATTCCCAACCTCGGCGACCTGCTCGACGAAGGCCTCGCCGGGCTCGGGATGAGCTGCACGTGAGCCGGGCCCGGCACCGGCGCGACCGTGGGCGCGGTTGACAGGACGTCGCCCGGCGCCTACCCGCCGGGCGACCCACCGATCGCGAGCTCCCCGATGTCCGAGACGAACGCCTCCGCCGCCCGCGCGGCAGCCGTGCAGACCGCCTTCCCTTCCGGCTTCTCCGCGATCGCCGAGGGCTACGACGTCGTTCTGTGCGACGTCTGGGGCGTCCTCCACAACGGGCTGACCGCCTATCCGGGCGCGTCCGACGCGCTGACGCGGTTTCGCCGCGCCGGCGGGACCGTGATCCTCGTCTCCAATGCGCCGCGGCCGGGGACGAAGGTGATGGAGCAGCTCGACCGGCTGGGCGTGCCGCGCACCGCCTACGACGACGTCGTCACCTCCGGCGACATGACGCGCATGCAGGTCGAGGCGCGCCTCGACGAGCCCGTGTTCCATCTCGGGCCCGAGCGCGACCTGCCGATCTTCGAGGGGCTGCCCGTGCGCTTCGCCGACGGCGAGAGCGCCGCCTACGTCGTCTGCTCCGGGCTGCTCGACGATCGCTCCGAGACGCCGGAGGATTATCGCGGGCTGTTCGAGCGGCTGCGCGCCCGCGACCTCCCCATGATCTGCGCCAATCCCGACATCGTGGTCGAGGTCGGCGACACGCTGGTCTATTGCGCCGGAGCCCTCGCCACGCTCTACGAGGAGATGGGCGGGGCGGCGACCTACATGGGCAAGCCGCACGAGCCGGTCTACCGCGAGGCCCTCGCCCGCGCCGCGCGCATCCGCGGGGCCGAGGACGTGCCCGTCTCCCGCGTGATCGCCATCGGCGACGCCATCCGCACCGACGTCGCCGGCGCCCGCGGCATCGGCGCGAGCGCGCTGTTCATCGCCAAGGGCATCCACGCGGAGGACCTGCGCCTGGCGGGCAACGGCCTCGACCCCGCCATCGCCGCCCCCTGGTTCGCCGAGCAGGCGCACCAGCCCGACGCGGCGATGGAGATCCTGGTGTGGTGACTTTCCATTGAGAGCTTTCTGCACTATGTTTTCAGCAGAAAGGGGATCGCCATGGCTGCATCCTTGGAAACCGCTCAACGTCCCGATCCCGGGCTGGTCCTGACTAAGGCGGCGCTGAACGCGGCCTCGCGCCTCGGTCTCTCGGCACGGGCGCTCTCTCGCATAATCGGCGTCAGCGAGCCGACTGTCTCGCGCATGAAGAGCGGGGCGTATCGGCTCGAGCCGGGGCAGAAACCGTTCGAGCTCGCGATCATGCTCGTGCGGCTCTATCGGTCGCTCGATGCGATCGTGGGGGGCGACGACGCCGTCGCGCGATCCTGGCTCCACGCGGCCAACAGCGATCTCGATGGCGTTCCGGCCGAGCAGATCACCACCATTACGGGACTCGTGGATGTCGTCGCCTACCTGGACGCCAGACGCGCTCGCGTCTGAGCGGAGGCCCTACGACGGCCGCGTCTGGCGGGCGGTGGAATCGCAGTCGCTCGTCTCCACGATGAAGCTCGTCGACACGCTCGACGAGCAAGCCGTCCTGGAGGATCTCGTAGAGAGCGCAAAGCCGCCGGTTCCCGCCGCCTGTCGCGGCCTGCACTACTTGCTCGCGACGCCGTTTCGCTACGATTCCCTCTACCCGCACGGCTCGCGCTTCCGACGTGCCGGCCGGACACCCGGCGTCTTCTATGCTGCCGAGGTGCCGGCGACGGCACTCGCGGAAGCGGCATTCTACCGTATCCTGTTCTTCGCGGCCTCACGTGGGACGCCGTGGCCCACGAACCCGACGGATCTGACGCTCTTCTCAACGGCGCTTCGGACGGAGGCTGCCCTCGATCTCACCGAGCCGCCGCTCGCCCGGGATCGCGCCCGTTGGACGGATCCGCTGGACTACGCAGCCACCCAA
Source organism: Salinarimonas ramus (assembly GCF_014645695.1). Taxonomy (GTDB): domain Bacteria; phylum Pseudomonadota; class Alphaproteobacteria; order Rhizobiales; family Beijerinckiaceae; genus Salinarimonas; species Salinarimonas ramus. The sequence goes on from NZ_BMMF01000004.1 coordinate 348,568, forward strand.
GCGTTGGCGGACGTGGCGCGCGACGCGGGCGGACGTCTGATCCGCTACGAGTCCATTCGTGATCCCGAGCGCCGCGCAAACGTCGCGGTTCTCGATTGCTCCGCGTTCTCGGAGGCTCGTCCCGTGGAGACGCGCGCGTGGCGCCTCCATCTCTCCGCATCCGGAGCGCAGGCCCTCTGTGCCTTCCCGCCCGAGCGAATCGGCTTTTCGCGCGACACGTTCGCAGCCGACCCGCGCCTCGCCTACATGAATTGGGATCGCTGACGCCGATCTCCTCGCCCTCCCCACCCCTCCCTCCCCCACCACCCTCGCGCAAGCTTCCCCGCCTACACCTCTCCCCACGCTGCGAACCAAAGGGGAGGCTCGGGCCTTGGCTGTCTTCATCGGCATCGTGATCACGATGGCCTCGCTGCTCGGCGGCTTCGCCGCCATGGGCGGGCACATTCCGGTCATCTGGCAGCCGTGGGAGTTCGTCATCATCGGCGGCACCGCGGCGGGGACCTTCATCATCGCCAACTCGCTCAAGACCGTGCGCGACACCGGCGCGGCCACGGTCGAGGCCATGCGCGGGCAGATCCCGAAATCGCGGGACTACCTCGATCTGCTCGGCCTGCTCTACGTGCTCACCCGCGAGATCCGCGCCAAGGGCCGCAACGAGGTCGAGCCGCACATCGACGACCCGAACGAGAGCGAGATCTTCAAGCGCTTCTCGCGGGTTCTCGCCCGGCCCGAGCTCACGAGCTTCGTGTGCGACTACGTGCGGCTGATGATCATCGGCAATGCGCGCCCCCACGAGATCGAGGCGCTCATGGACGAGGAGATCCAGACCCATCGGCGCGAGAAGCTCAAGCCCTACTTCGCGCTGATGACGGTCGCCGAGGCGCTGCCCGCGCTCGGCATCGTCGCCGCCGTGCTCGGCGTCATCAAGGCGATGGGCGCCCTCGACCAGTCGCCCCAGCTGCTGGGCTCGCTCATCGGCGCGGCGCTGGTGGGCACCTTCGCCGGCATCTTCATGAGCTACGCCCTCGTCGGGCCGCTGGCGCTGAAGATCAAGCACACCCGCGAGCATCAGATGCGGCTCTACCTCATCACCAAGCAGACGCTGCTCGCCTTCATGAACGGGGCGCTGCCGCAAATCGCGGTCGAGCACGGCCGCAAGGCCATCGCCGCCTCCGACCGGCCGACCATCGACGAGGTGGAGAGCGAGACGATCTCGCAATCCGCCCGCGGCGCCCCGGCCAACGACCGCGCCGCCATGCAGGGAGCCGCCTGAGATGAACGTCGAGAGCTTCCAGACCGCAGCCGCCGCGGGCGGCGTCTCCGACCGACTGCTGGACGCCGCCGGCATCACCATCGACCGGCTGCCCATGCTGCACGTGATCTTCGATCGCGTGGCCACCTATTGCGCCGACGGGCTGCGCCACATGTCGGCCTCGCCCTCCTACTTCTCGGTGTCGAACATCGAGAGCGGGCGCATCGGCGACATCCTGGAGGACTACGAGTCCAACGCCGTCGCCGCCATGTACCACGCGAGCGACTGGGACACGCGCATCCTGGTGGGCTTCGACCGCGACTTCGTCTTCACGATGATCGAGGTCCTGTTCGGCGCCGACGGCTCCGAGCCGCCGGTGGACGACGAGCGCGGCTTCTCCAACATCGAGATGAAGGTCGCCCAGGCGCTCTTCGAGGAAGCCGGCAAGGCCGTGCAGGCGGCCTTCGCACCGATCTCGCGCACGCAGCTCAAGCTCGAGCGCACCGAGACGCGCATGGACTTCGCCATCATCGGGCGGCGCAACAACCTGGCCGTCGTGGCGAAGCTCCTCATCCAGGCGCTGGGCCGCGGCGGGGAGATGTTCGTCATCATCCCGCAATCGGCTCTCTCGCCCATGCGCCAGAGCCTCGCCCACGTCGTCTCCGGCGACGTCGCCACCGCCGATCCGCGCTGGTCGAAGCAGATGCAGTCGGAGGTCTCGCGCACCAGCGTCTCGCTCAAGGCCGTGCTCGAGGAGCGCACCGTCGACCTCGGCGACGTCGCGGCCTTCGAGATCGGGCAGGTGCTCGAGCTGCAGGCGACGCCGCGCACCCAGGTCCGCCTCGAGTGCAACGGCCAGGCCCTCTTCCGCTGTCAGCTCGGCCAGTCCCAGGGCGCCTACATGCTCAAGGTCGAGGACGTGATCGACGAGGATCAGGAGTTCATCGATGACCTCGCTTCCGATTGACGCGCTCTCGATCCTCGACGTCGTGCTCATCGTCGCGCTCCTCGCGACGGCGGCCTACGCCATCGGGCTGCGGCGCGAGTTCAAGCGCTTCCGCGGCTACAACGCGGAATACGCCGAGATCCTCGCCCAGACCGGGCGCGCCATGGAGGGCGTCGAGCGCGCCGTCGAGAGCGTCCAGACCGAGGGCGCGAGCGTCCTCGCGGCGCTCGGCGAGCGCATCGAGGAGGCGCGCAGCGTGATGGAGCGGCTCGAGGCCGCCCGCCAGGCGCCCGCCGTCGAGAGCCCGCGCCGCGCCCGCGCCGCACGGCTCGCAACGGGAGCGGCAGAGGCGATCGCCGAGGCCGCAGCGGCGGCGCCCGCCTTCGCCGCGGCCGCGCCCGCCGAGACGCCGGCGCCCTTCCGGCCGCGCCCCGACCAGAAACCCAAAGCATATGCCTGGCCCACCGTCGTCGTGAAGCGCCTGCCCGACGACGCCTGAGACCATCGTCCGACGCGCACCCGCACTCTCGCACTCTCGCTCTCTCGCTCTCTCGCATCCCCGATCTCGCGCATCACGGAGACACGATCATGTCCACCAAGAAGCCCGCGAAGCCCGCCGAATTCGCCCCCGTCGACGCCACCTTCGAGACCGCGGGGCACGACGCGATCGACCTCGCCAAGCAGGCGGGCGCTCCCACGGGCGGTCATGCCGGTCTCGGCGGCGCCGCCGAGGCCGCCGCCGAGACCATCGGCGAGGCGCGCGCCCGCGGCAATCTCGACGCCATCATGCGCATTCCCGTCTCGCTCCAGGTGGTGCTCGGCTCGGCCACCATGCCCGTGTCGAACCTCATGAAGCTCGGCCGCGGCGCCGTCGTGCCCCTCGATCACCGCGTCGGCGAGCCCGTCGACGTCGTCGTCAACGGCCGCGTCGTCGCCCGCGGCGAGGTCGTCGTCGTCGAGGACGACAATTCCCGCTTCGGCGTGTCGCTGACGGAGATCGTCGGCGCCAACGCGCCCGGCGCCTGAGCGGAGGCGGCATCATGGCGATCCCCGCGACGATGGGCGACACGCTCCCCGGCCCGCGCGTGCTGCAGGGTCCCGAGAAGGTCGCAGCTCTGCTGCTCGCGCTGGGCAAGGACGTGGCGGGGCGCCTCCTCGCCCGCTTCGAGCCCGAGGAGCTCAAGACGATCTCCCGCGCCGCTGCCGATCTCGGGCCGATCTCGGCACCCGAGCTCGAGGCGCTCGTGGAGGAGTTCGCCGACGACATCACCAACGGCACGAGCCTCTACGGCACGGCCCACGAGGTCGAGCGCCTGCTCACCGGCGTGCTGCCGCCCGACCAGGTCTCCGAGATCATGTCGGACGTGCTCGGCAACGCCAACCGCTCCATCTGGGAGCGGATCTCGGGCGTCTCCGAATCGATCCTGGCGGCTTACCTCACCAAGGAACACCCGCAGACGGCGGCGATGATCCTCTCCAAGGTCAAGCCGAGCTGCGCGGCCAAGGTGATGGGCCTCCTGCCGCACGACCTGCGCAATTCCCTCATGCGCCGGATGCTGTCCTTCAAGCCCGTGGTCGAGGACACGATGCGCATCGTCGAGAAGACGCTGCACGAGGACTTCATGCTCAACTTCGCGCGCAACATGGGCACCGACACCCACGCGCGCATGGCCGACATCATCAACAAGATGGAGCGCGAGCAGATGGAGGACGTCCTGTCCTCCCTCGCCGACACGCGGCCGAAGACGGCGGAGGTGCTCAAGGGCCTGCTCTTCACCTTCGAGGACGTCATCAAGCTCACGCCCCGCGCGCGCATGGCGATCCTCGACCAGATCCCGACAGACCGGATCGTTACCGCGCTCAAGGGCACGGAGGCCTCCTTCCGCGACGCGATCCTTTCCTCGCTGGGCTCGCGGGCGCGGCGCATGGTGGAGCACGAGCTCGTCTCGGGCGAGCCGGTGCCGCAGCGCGACGTCATCGAGGCGCGCCGCGCCATCACCGACCTCGCCCTCGAGATGGCCGGGCGCGGCGAGATCGAGCTGAACTCGGACCAGGAGGATCGCGCCTACTTCTCGTGACCGAGACGAGGCGCGGTCCGTCCGCGGCGCCGGTCGGAGGCTGCGATGGCGGACGAAGAGGACAAGGATTCCAAGACGGAGGAGCCGAGCGAGAAGAAGATCAGGGACGCGCTCGACAAGGGCAACGTCCCGGTCTCCAAGGAGGCCTCGACCTTCGCGGCCGTGCTCGCGGCGCTCACGCTCGCCCACTTCGTCATCGGCAACGGCGCCGGAGAGCTCGTCCAGCTCCTGGGACGCTTGATGGACGATCCGGGAGGGTTCGCGATCCATGACGGTACCGACGCCACGAAGCTCATGCACGTCGTCGCCCTCGGCATGGGCGCCTTCCTCGCGCCGATCGTCGGCATCCTGTTCGTCTACGGGCTCGCCGCCAACGTGCTGCAGACCCCGCCGCGCTTCGCCAAGGACCGCATCCAGCCCAAGCTCTCGCGGCTGTCCCCGATGCAGGGCTTCAAGCGCCTGTTCGGCGCGCAGGGCTGGATGGAGCTCGCCAAGGCCGTCTTCAAGTTCCTCGTCGTCGCCGCCGTCCTCGCGCTCCTCGCGCGGGCCGACGCCTGGCGCGTGGTGAGCGCCATGTACGCCGATCCGACCCTGATCCCAGAGATCATCCTCTCCCTGACGATCCGACTCCTCGCGGCGATCTGCGTGGCCATCATCGTCCTCGTCATCGCCGACATCGCCTTCGTGCGCTTCAAGTGGCGCCGCGACCTGCGCATGTCCCGGCGCGAGATGAAGGACGAGCACAAGCAGGCGGAGGGCGATCCCCTGGTCAAGGCCCGCATGCGCTCGCTGGCCCGCGACCGCGCGCGGCGGCGCATGATCGCCGACGTGCCCCGCGCCACCATCGTCATCGCCAACCCGACCCATTTCGCCATCGCGCTGCGCTACGTCCGCGAGGAGGGCGGTGCACCCGTCGTCGTCGCCAAGGGGCAGGACCTCGTCGCGCTCAAGATCCGCGAGATCGCCGAGAGCCACGGGATTCCCGTCATCGAGGACAAGCCCCTGGCAAGGTCCATGTACGACGCTGTGGAGGTCGACCGCCCGATCCCGCAGGAATTCTACCGGGTCGTTGCGGAGCTGCTGTACTTCTTCTACTATCGACAAACCGAAAGAGCGAGTTAAGGAAGCGTCAACTCTATGAGTCGCACCGGCAAACGGCCGCGCTTGCAGGAGCGCGAGAAGATTCTCGCAGACGCCATCCAGGGCGTCGCGGCCGAGTTGCGTCTCGTCGATCTCGCCATTCTCGCGCGCTACGTCCACGCCGGCCAGCACGGAAACATCGACGATCTCGTCTGCTCATCGACGGAGCTGTTCTTCAAGCCCGGCACGCTGCGCTACGGCCTCCAGGCCGATGTCGACCTGCGCTGGGGCGGCATGCCCGCGGTGTCGCTCGATCTCGAGTTCTCCCACCTCGACGTCACGGTGTTCTTCAACCTGATCCTCGGCTCCCTCAACGGCGGCGTCGACATCCAGGCCGTCACCTTCGAGGGTCCGCCCCGCTCGCCCCAGGAGAACACGCGCCGCCTCGCCGAGGCGCTGGCGGACGCGCGTGTCGCGCCCTGGCCCGCGGGCGCCGCCAACCAGCCGGGCGAGGGCGAGGGCGACCGGGCATGACCCGCGCCGTGCCCACGAGCCCGCGCCGATGACGATCCTCTACATCGACGCCGACGCCTGCCCCGTGAAGGACGAAGCCTACGCGGTCGCAGCCCGCTTCGGCGTCCCCGTGAAGGTCGTCTCGAACAGCTTCCTGCGCGTACCGCGCGATCCCGGGATAGAATTCGTCCTCGTCCCCGGCGGCCTCGACGTGGCCGACGACTGGATCGCGGAGCGTGCGGCACCGGGCGACGTCGTCGTCACCGCCGACATCCCGCTGGCGGATCGCTGCGTGAAGGCGGGCGCGGTCGCGATCGCGCCCAACGGCAAGGTCTTCGATGCCGCCTCGGTGGGCATGGCGCTCGCGGTGCGCGACCTGATGAGCGACCTGCGCGAGGCGGGCGCCGTCACGGGTGGGCCCAAGCCCTTCGCGCCCAAGGACCGCTCGGCCTTCCGCGCGGCGCTCGATCGCGAGCTGCGCCGCGCGACCCGCTGATCAGCGCTCGCGGGCGATCCGCGCGAGACGCCGCGCCTGCGCGAGCGTCTGCGCCGCCTCGCCGACGAAGCGGTTCGGCAGCTCGATCATGAAGACGCAGCCCTGCGGGTAGCGCGCCTCCCCCATCAGCCGATCGAAGGGGATGTCGCCCCAGCCGAGCGGGAGGTGCAGGTCGCCCAGCCCGAAATGCATCTTCTCGGCCTCGGTGTAGGCCCAAAAGGTCTCGCCCGGCACGCCGAAGGAATCGTGCAGGTGCACGTGCGCCGCGACCGCCGAGAGGGCGAGCGCCTCCGCGAACGCGTCCCCGCCGCAGGCGCCGGCATGGAGATAGCCGTGGCTGACGTCGTGGGTCGCGCGCAGGTGCGGATCGTCGATCGCCGCGATCTCCGCGGCGAGCCGCGCCGGCGAGGCGGTGTGCACGCCCGTGCCGAAGGGGAAGACGTTCTCGACGCAGATGACGCAGTCGCGCGCCGCCGCCTCCACCGCCGCGCGGGCGAACCACTCGCGTTGGCGGGCGTAGCGGTCCTCGATGTCCGCCGCGTCCCCCGGGCAGAAGCCCGTATGCATGACGACGTGGCGCGCGCCGATGCGCGCGGCGACGTCGAGGCTCGCGCGCAGGACGTCGAAATGCAGCGGCAGGTGCTCGGGCGCGTTGAAGAAGTTGAGCCCGATCGCGGCGTGGACGCTCAGCGCGAACGGCCGGCCGGAGCAGGCCTCGACGAGCCGCCCCATGGGCCCGGCCAGGAGCCGCGCGCGCGTCATGACGTCGAGACCCAGCAACGGGATCTCGACGATGTCGACGCCGAGCCGCTCCATGCGGTCGAGCTCTGCGGCGAGGTCGCCCCCGTCGCCGCGCTCGACGTCCGCGCTCATCCCGACAGCAATCTCGCCTACCCGAACATCGCTCATCCGCCGCCTCCTCGCCCTCGCGCGGCTCTCACATCACGCGGGCATGACGGCGTGATGAAGGCGCGAGCCGCCCCCGGCGGCTCCTCGCTCACCCCTTGGGGAGCATCTCCTTCACGAGGGCGCTCGCCCGCGCGAAGTCCATGCGCCCGGCGTACTCGCCGCGCAGCTTGCCGATGACCTTGCCCATGTCCTTCATGGAGGACGCGCCGGTCTGCGCGATGGCGGCCTCGATGGCGGCGCGGGTCTCCGCCTCGTCGAGCTGGCGGGGCAGGAATTCCTGGACGATCGCCGCCTCCTCGCGCTCCTGGACGGCGAGCTCCTCGCGGTTGTTCTGGGCGTAGACCTCCGCGGATTCCTGGCGCTGCTTGATCATCTTCTGCAGGAGCGCGAGGATCTCCTCGTCGCTCGCCTGCTCGCGGCCGGCGCCGCGGACCTCGATGTCCTTGTCCTTCACCGCCGCCTGGATCATGCGCACGGTGCCGAGCTTGCGCTTGTCGCCCGCCTTCATGGCGTCCTTCAGCTCCTGGGTGAACCGCTCGCGCAGCGTCATCGTCTCGTCTCCTGATCAGCGAAGCGGGCCATGACGATTGACGCCGCCCTGCACCACGCTTAGGTCACTGGCTATGTCACCTAACTAGGTACCTAGTTAGCGCACTTAACTAAGTGCATCAGCCGCGGGGCCGGCCGGCCTCGATCTCGGCCCGTATCTACGAGAGAACCCGTCGATGCCGCAAGACACCACGCCGAACACGACCTCCGCCCAGGGCTGGGAGGAGCCGACGCCGACCGCCGTGCTCGTCCTCGCGGACGGGACGGTGCTGCAGGGCTACGGCATCGGCGCCGTCGGCGAGGCCGCGGGCGAGGTGTGCTTCAACACCGCCATGACCGGCTACCAGGAGATCCTGACCGATCCCTCCTATGCCGGCCAGATCATCACCTTCACCTTCCCGCACATCGGCAATGTCGGCGTCAACGACGAGGACACCGAGACGGTCAACGCCGCCGCCTCCTCGGGCGTGCGCGGCGTCGTCATCGCGGCGCCGATCACCGACCCGTCGAGCTGGCGCGCCAGCCGCGACCTCGACGCCTGGCTGAAGGCGCGCGGCATCGCCGGCATCACGGGAATCGACACGCGCGCGCTCACCGCGCTCATCCGCGATCACGGCATGCCCAACGCCATCATCGCGCACGATCCCGCGGGCGCGTTCGATCTCGACGACCTGAAGGCCCGCGCCCGCGAGCTGCCCTCCATGGCGGGTCTCGACCTCGTGCCGCTGGTCGCCGCGACGCAGCGCTACGAGTGGGACGAGACCACCTGGGAGCTCGGCCGCGGCTACGGCCGGCGCGGCGAGGCGCTGCACCACGTCGTCGCCATCGATTACGGCGTGAAGCGCAACATCCTGCGCCTCCTCGCCGATGCCGGCTGCAAGGTCACCGTCCTTCCCGCCACGGCGACGGCGGAGGACGTCTTCGCGCTCGAGCCCGACGGCGTCTTCCTCTCCAACGGGCCGGGCGATCCGGCGGCGACGGGCGAGTACGCCGTGCCGACGATCCGCGCCATCCTCGAGCGGAAGATCCCCACCTTCGGCATCTGCCTCGGGCACCAGATGCTCGGGCTCGCCATCGGCGCGAAGACCAAGAAGATGATGCAGGGCCATCACGGGGCGAATCACCCGGTGAAGGACAAGACCACCGGCAAGGTCGAGATCGTGTCCATGAACCACGGCTTCGCCGTGGATACGGACACGCTGCCGGCGGGCGTCGAGGAGACGCACGTCTCGCTCTTCGACGGCTCGAATTGCGGCATCGCCCTCACCGACGCGCCGGCTTTCTCGGTGCAGTACCACCCGGAGGCCTCGCCCGGCCCGCGCGACAGCCACTACCTGTTCGGCCGTTTCGTGTCGCTCATGCGCGCCGAGGCGCCGGCCGCCTGAATTTCGCCGCGTTAAACATACGTTAACCATGACGGACCACCGTGCGAGCCGACGCCCCGGAGCGGGCGTCGGTGCCGAGGAGAAGCCGTCATGCGCGCCGGACCCCTGATCAGAGCGATGCTCGTCGTCCTCGTCGGCGGGACGATGGTGATCACCTTCGCCCGCGCGCAGGGCGTCGGCCCGGGAGGCGTCGGCGAAGGCGATATCGAGCGCGGCGAGCGCATCCTCGCGCAGAACTGCGCCGCCTGCCACGCCATCGGCGCAACCGGCGACAGCCCCAACCCCGCCTCTCCGCCCTTCCGTACCCTGTCCGAGAACTACCCCGTCGAGGCGCTGGAGGAGGCGCTCGGGGAGGGTATCCTCGTCGCGCACGAGGGCGTGCAGCAGATGCCCCAATTCGCCTTCTCGCCCGAGGACGTCGGCGACATCATCGCGTATCTGCAATCGGTCCAGCCCGAGGGCTGAGGCGGGGGACGAGGACGTAGCCGTGGGCGCCCTTCTCCTTCCCTGTAGGGGAAGGTGGCTCGGGCGAAGCCGAGACGGATGGGGCGCGGCGAAAGCCGCGTTCGGCGAAGCCGAATAGCAGCGACGACGCCGGGACGGCAGCGCCACCAAGGACGCCGGTGTCAGCACGCTGGATAATGATACTGGAACCTGATATCATATGACCTTGAGCGGGAAGCATCGGGCCACGATTCGTGCGATCTTCGCCGACCCTGTCCGCGCCGACATCGCCTGGCGCGACATCGAGGCCCTGTTCAAGGCCGTGGGGGCGGAGGTCTCCGAAGGGAGCGGCTCCCGCGTCCGTGTCGCCTTGAACGGCGTGCGCGCGGTGTTCCACCCACCGCACCCGCAGAAGGAGACCGACAAGGGCGCGGTGAAGTCCGTCCGGCGCTTCCTCGACGAGGCGGGAGTCGAGCCATGACCACCATGACCTACAAGGGCTACGAGGCTGTCGTCGAGTTCGACGAGGACGCGGAGCTGTTCCATGGCGAGGTGATGAACCTGCGCGACGTGGTCACCTTCCAGGGCCGTTCGGTGGACGAGCTCAAGGGCGCGTTCAAGGACTCCATCGAAGACTATATCGCCTTCTGCCGGGAGCGCGGCGAGGAGCCGGAAAAGCCGTTCTCGGGCCAGTTCGTGGTCCGGCTCGAGCCGGAGCTTCACCGGCACGTGGCGACGGCAGCCCGCCGCGCCGGGCTCAGCCTCAACAAATGGGTGACGAAGACCCTCGAGCGGGCGACCGGGTAGCCCGAGCAGAAGAGACCCGTCCGCCCTCGCCTACACGGAGGGGCGGTCGGGCGGCTGCGGCGCATTCGTCGGCGGGGCGAGCGTGCGTGGCGCCCCCTCTCCTTCCCTGTAGGGGAAGGTGGCTCGGCGCAGCCGAGACGGATGGGGCGCGCGGAACGCGCCTGACGGCGTGCCCCATCCGTCTCGCCGGCTTCGCCGCCGATCCACCTTCCCCTACAGGGAAGGAGCGGGCGGCTCGCCGCCCGTCGGCGGCGGGCCTAGCGTCTCCGGCGATGCGTCGGCGCCCGAGGCCACCAGCGCGAGCTGGCGCTCGATCTCACGCTTGAGCGCATCCTTGATCGGATCCACCGCGGCGAACAGCGCCTGCGCCTCGAAGAATTCCAGCACGCGGAAGGCCTGGACGGGCGGGCGCAGCATGATCTGCGGGCGTGCGAGCTTGAGCTTCGCCTGCACGATCGCCTCCTGCATGATCTCGACGGCGCCGAAGGACACGTCGATGCCGCTCACGAGCCGCGAGGGATCGAGCGCTGGGCCGGCGGCGACGTCGACGGCGAGGATGACGTCGGCCTTGCCGAGGAGGAGGTCGAAGGGCAACGGGTTCACCGCGCCGCCGTCGACGAGCGTGCGGCCCTCGAAGGCGACGGGCTTGAACAGGCCGGGGATCGCCATCGAGCCCGCCACCGCCGGCACCAGGCGCCCGCGGGCGTAGATCACCTCCGAGCGCGCGAAGAAATCGCAGGCGACCGCCTCGAAGGGGATGTCGAGATCCTCGATCCGCGCCGGCACGCCCCCGGGCCAGAAGGCGTCGAGGATCTTCTCGCCGTCGAGGAGAAGCGGGTTGCCGAGCCCGTTGAAGACGTCGACGAGCCGCCCGACCCGCGCCTCCATCAGGCGCGCCATCACCCGCGCGCGGTCCTCCATCGCGTCGAGCACGTGCTGGCGCAGGGCGCGGGCGGGAATACCGGCGCAATAGGCGGCGCCGACGACGGCGCCCATGGAGCAGCCGACGATCGCGGACGGGCGGATGCCCATCTCGTCGAGGGCCTCGAGCACCACGACGTGCGCGAGCCCGCGCGCCCCGCCCGATCCGAGCGCGAGGCCGATCGACGGCCCGTCGCGGCGTGCCACGAGCCGGCCCTCGCGCTCGCGGGGCGTGAAGGCGGCGCGACGGCGGGCGGCCTGGGCGCGCGTCGGCCGGATGCTCACGCGGGCGTCTCCAGGAGGCTGCGAATCACGGCGAGGGTGCCGGCGGGGTCCTCCTCGGCGACGAAGTGCCCGGCCTCCACCTGCCGGCCGGTCGCCTGCGGCGCGAAGCTCGCGCGCCAGACGTCGAGCGGGGTGGGCCCGCCCTCGTCGCGCCCGGTGAGGAAGAACGTGCCCCAGGCCAGCGCCACCGGGCAGGCGATCTCGCGGCCCGCCGCGAGGTCCGCCTCGTCCGCGTCGCGATCGAGGGACGCGCCGGCGCGGTAATCCTCGCACATGGCGTGGATGCGCAAGGGCTCGTTCGAGCCCTTGCGATAGGCGTCGAGCGCGCGTGCGTCGAAGGCGTGGAGCGTGCCGTCGCGGGTCCAGCCGGCCATCAGCTTGTCGAAGAAGCCGGCGGGGTCGCGCCCGATGGCCTCCTCCGGCTGCGGCGCGGGGCGGGCGAGGAATTCCCAATGCGCGGCGGGGAAGCGCCCGGCGTCGATCTCGCGCCAGACGTGGAAGGTCGGCAGGATGTCGAGCATGCCCAGATGCGAGAGGCGCCCCGGATGGTCGAGGGCGAGCCGATAGCCCACCCGCGCGCCGCGATCGTGGCCGACGAGGGCGAAGCTGGCGAAGCCGAAATCGGACATCACCCGCACGGCGTCTCGGCCCATCGCCGCCTTGGAATAGGTCTCGTGCCCCCCGTCGCCCGCGGGCGCGCTCGACCAGCCGTAGCCGCGAAGATCCATCAGGACGACGGTGTGCGTGCGCGCGAGCTCGGCGGCCACGCGGTGCCACATCACGTGCGTCTGCGGGAAGCCGTGAAGGAGGAGGACCGGCGGCCCCTCCCCACCTTTGCGCACGAAGGCGCGCCCGACCTCGATGTCGAGCCAGTGCGAGGTGAAGCCTGGGAACAGGTCCGACATGCGCGCCTCCGCGATGCGTCGTGGGTCTCTCCTACCCTAACGCGCGAGGGCCCGCCATCCGATGTCGCGCCGGCAGAATCCGTCCGGCCAGTCGACGGCGTCGACGCCGGCATAGGCTCGCTCGCGCGCCTGCGCCACGTCGGCGCCGGTGCCGACGACGGAGAGCACGCGCCCTCCGGCGGCGAGGAGGCGCTCCCCGTCCCGCTTCGTGCCGGCGTGGAAGACGCGCACGCCCGGCAGGGCGGATGCACGATCGAGCCCGCGGATCTCGCTGCCCTTCTCCACGGCGCCCGGATAGCCGTTCGCGGCGAGCGTCACCACGAGCGCCACCTCGTCGCGCCATCCGAGCGACACCTCGTCGAGGCGCCCCTCGCAGGCGGCGAGCATGGCGGCGAGGAGGTCGCCGTCGAGGCGCGGCATCAGCACCTGCGCCTCCGGATCGCCGAAGCGCACGTTGTACTCGACGAGCTTCGGGCCGTCCGCGCCGATCATCAGCCCGGCATAGAGCACGCCGACGAAGGCCGTGCCGCGCGCGCGCATGGCGGCGAGGGTCGGCTCGACGATCTCCGCCATGGCCCGCGCCTGGAGCGCGGGCGTCAGCACCGGGGCCGGCGAATAGGCGCCCATGCCCCCGGTATTGGGCCCCGTATCGCCGTCGAAGGCCCGCTTGTGGTCCTGCGCGGAGGCGAGCGGCAGCGCCGTCGTCCCGTCGCACAAGGCGAACAGGCTCACCTCCTCGCCTTCGAGGAAGTCCTCGATCACGAGCGCGTCGCCGGGCTCGGCGAGCATGGCGCGCACCGCCTCCTCGGCTTGCGCGAGCGTCGTCGCCACGACGACGCCCTTGCCGGCGGCGAGGCCGTCGTATTTCACGACGATCGGTGCACCCCGGGAGCGGACGTAGGCGAGCGCCGGCTCGGCGGCGTCGAAGCGGGCATAGTCCGCCGTGGGGGCGCCGGTCTCGTCGCAGATCGCCTTGGTGAAGGCCTTCGAGCCTTCGAGGCGCGCCGCCTCCCGCGTCGGGCCGAAGGCCTTGATCCCCGCCGCCGCGAGGTCGTCGACGAGACCCGCGACGAGCGGCGCCTCGTTGCCGACGACGACGAGGCCGATCGCCGTCACCCGGCAGAAGTCGATCACCGCGCGATGGTCGGCGACGTCGAGGACGACGGTCTCCGCCACCTCCGCCGTTCCGGCATTGCCGGGCGCGCAATAGAGCGTCTCGCAGAGCGGGCTCTGAGACAGCTTCCAGGCGAGCGCGTGCTCGCGCCCGCCCGATCCGATGAGGAGAACGTTCATGGCGCTCGTCTAGCGCAGGGCGCCCCGCGCGTCCACGGCCGCGATCAGCCCATGGTCCACAGGCCGACGGGAACGGTCGGCAGGAGCTCTGCGACGGGCACCTCCGTTCCGAAGCCGCGGCGCCCGCCCTCCAGGGCGTCGCTCATCTCCGCGTCGACGAGGTCGTTGGGCAGGACGATGCGCGTCTCCCCCCACCACTCGGCGCGCGGCACGAGGGCGTCGCCGCCCACGAGCGGGGCGGCGAGCAGCCGGCCCGTCACCACGATCGCCGCCGAGGACGAATGCCGGCGCGCGAAGGCGACGACGTGCGCGGCGCGCGGCCCGCGCACGGCGAGCGGCAGGTACTCGCCCTGCGCGAACAGCTCCGGCAGAGCGCGGCGCGCCTCGAGGCAGCGCGCGATCACGCGCTGCTTCACCCGCCCGTCACGATAGGACGCCGCGAGATCCGCGATCGGCGCGGCGTCCGCGAGCGCCGCCTCCCGTGCCTCGTAGTCGACGGGGTCGCGATTGTCGGGGTCGACCAGCGAGAAGTCCCAGAACTCGCGGCCCTGATAGCAGTCGGGCACGCCCGGCGCGGTCGAGCGCAGCGCCGACTGCACGAGACCGTTTGCGGCGCCCGCGGGCGCGAGCGCCTCGGCGAAGGCGTGGATCGAGGCGAGGAAGGCGGAAGACTTCGAGACGTCCGTCGCTGCCTCGACGAAGGTCCGGCAGGCGGTCTCGTAGGCCTCGTCCGGCTCCGTCCAGGACGAGTTGAGCTTGGCCTCGCGCAGCGCCTTCTCCTGCCAACGCACGAGCCGGGCGCCAAGGCGCGCCACGCCCTCGGCATCGTCCGGCGCGAGGCCGAAGGGCCAGGCGCCGAGCAGCATCTGGTAGAAGACGTACTCGTCCGCGGGATCGATCGCGTCGCGGGTGTGGCGCTTGTTGAGATCTAGCCAGGTGCCGACGCGATCGGCCCATTCAGCCGGCAGCTCCGAGAGCGCCGCGAGGCGCGCGCGCAGGTCCTCGCCGCGCTTGTGGTCGTGGGTCGCGGTGGCGAGGAGCCCGTGCGGGAAGCGCTCGGCGCGCTCCATCGCCTGCGCGTGGAAGGCCTCGCGCGCGATGGCGAAGCGCCCGGGATCCGAGCCCACCTCGCAGCGCGAGACGAGCCGGCCGTAGCGGTAGAAGGCGGTGTCCTCCACGGACTTCGCCGCCACCGGCGCACAGAGCTGCTGGAGGGCGGTGACCGCGCGGGCGCGGACCTCCTGGTCGGGCACGCCGATGCCCGAGATCCAGCCGGCAAGGAGATCGACGATGCCCGCCTCGCCCGGTGCCGCCATGTCCTTGGCCGCCTCGACCGCGCGCTCCAGGATCGGCGCGTCCGCGCCCGGAGCCGCGCCGGCGGTGGCGTAGGTCCGGTAGGCCGGAAAGGCCGCGACGAGCGCCACGAGGGCGCGGCGGATGGCGTGGTAGGTCACGTCGCGCGTCTCGAGATCGAGCCGGGCGAGGTCGTGGAAGGCGTGCGCCACCGCGTCGAGCTGGCCCGCGAAGGAGCGCACCAGCATCTCGTTTCGCGCGTCGAGCTCCTCGGAGGCGAAATCCGGATAGCGCCCGGAGATCTCGCTCCAGAGGTCGGTGAACATCTCCTCGCCCTCGGGCGAATGGAGGAGCCCCGAGACAGCGTCCATGAACTCGTAGCCGGTCGTGCCGTCGACAGCCCAGTCGCCCGCGAGGCTCTCGTCGTGGGCGAGGATCTTCTCGACCCAGACGATGGCCGGCCCGGGCGTCGCCTCGGGCGGGCGACGCGCGGCGATCTCGTCCAGGCGCTCGCGCAGGCGCCGGCCGTAGCCCGCGGGATCGGCGAGGCCGTCGACGTGGTCGATGCGCAGCCCGTCGATCAGGCCCGCCTCGTAGAGCCGGAAGATCTCCGCGTGCACCGCCTCGAACACCTCCTCGTCCTCGACGCGCAGGCCCGCGAGCTCGGTGATGTCGAAGAAGCGGCGCCAGTTGATCTCGTCGCCGGCGGTGCGCCACCAGGCGAGGCGCCAGTTCTGCCGCTCGAGGAGCGGATGGAGGACGTCGGGCTTCGAGGCGGCTTCCAGGGCGGCGGCCAGCGTCTCGCCGGCCTCGCGCGCGAGCTCGATGCGCGCCTCCTTGTAGGCCTCGGGCGTGCGCGCCTCGTCGAACCGATCGGCGAGGGCGTGGAGCGAGGCGTCGCCGCCCCGCAGGATCTCGCCGTAATCGCCGGGGTTCAGCGGAAAGCGATGGTGGTAGTAGGCGGCGCAGAGGCGGCGCATGTGCGGGTCGAAGACGAGGGTGATCTCGCCGCCGGCCAGCGCCTCGCCGTAGGGCGCCCCGAGGAAGGGGGCCGCCACCTTGCCCTCGAGCACGGGATCGGGGGTCTTCCAGTCGATGTCGAAGAAATGCGCGTAGCGGCTCGACGGGCCGTTCTCGAGCACGTCGAGCCAGAAGCGGTTGTCGGCCCCGCCGACCGCCATGTGGTTGGGCACGATGTCGGCGATGATCCCCATCCCGTGCCGGCGCGCCGCGGCGACGAGCGAGGCGAGCCCCTCCTCGCCGCCGATCTCGGGATCGACATGGGTGAAGTCGACGCCGTCGTAGCCGTGCACCGAGCCCTTGCGCGAGGCGAGGATCGGCGAGAGGTAGAGATGGCTGATGCCGAGCGCCGCGAGGTACGGCACCACGCGCTCCGCCGCCTCGAACGGGAATTCCCGGCGCAGCTGCAGGCGGTAGGTGGCGCGCGGCACGCGCGGGGCGATCGGGGTGTCGTTCGTCATCGCTCGGGCCTCGTAACTCCCTCCCTGTAGAGGAGGGGAATGCTCGCGAAGCGAGCGAGGGGTGGGGTGCGTCGGCATCGATGCGGCGCGTCCGATCGCCCGCCATCCCTTCCGCTGCGCGGAACGCGGCATTCGCCGCGCCCCATCCGTCACCGGCTACGCCGGCGCCACCTTCCCCTACAGGGAAGGAGGAACGAAGAGCCTCACTCAGTCCCCCTGGGCCGGGCCTTGGCGAGGAGTGCCATCCGGCGGCGGGCGGCGGGATCGTCGAGGGCGTCCGGCGGAAGGCGTCTACGCCAATTCGGGTGCTCGTCGAGGGTTCCCGGCAGGTTGGGCTGCTCGACGAGGCCGTGCAGGTCCTCCGCCGGGACGATGGCGAGGTTCGACGCGGTCTTCGCCACGAACCCCAGAGCGGCGTCGACCACCGCGTCGGTGTCCTCCATCGCCGGGGGCGCGCCCTCGGCGGTGCCGGCTTCGACGAAGGCGTCCCAGAGCTTGCCGCGATCGGTCTCGCGCTCGGCGTGCTGCGTCTCGTGGAAATCGGCGTCTCCGTGGCCGACGCGCTTGCGCCAGTCGACGTCGTTGCCGCGCCACCAGCCGGCGACGGTGGGGAGGTCGTGCGTCGTCGTCATCGAGGCCGCATGCCGGGCATAGTCCGCCGGCGGCGTGTAGGCGCCGTGCGCCCCGCGCTCGAACCACAGGACCCGCATGCCGAGCACGCCGGCGCGATCGAGCTTGGGCCGGAAGCCCGGCGGGACGGTGCCGAGATCCTCGCCGATGACGAGCCCGCCGGAACGATGCGATTCCAGCGCGACGAGCCGCAGCATGTCCTCTTCCGGATAGGAGATGTAGCAGCCGTCGTGCGGGGTCATGCCCTCGGGCACGACCCACAGGCGCCGAAGCCCCATGGCGTGGTCGATGCGCACGCCGCCACCGCAGCGCAGGGCCGCGCGCAGGGTGGCGAGAAAGGGCGCAAAGCCCGTCGCCTGCAGCGCGCGCGGCGAGAAGTTGGTCAAGCCCCAATCCTGCCCGGTGGGCCCGAGCAGGTCCGGCGGCGCGCCGATGGAGAGGCCGTCGAGCACGTCCTCGCGGCGCGACCAGACGTGGCTGCCGCCGCCGTCCATGCCCACCGCGAGATCGGCGACGAGGCCGATCGCCATGCCGGCCCCCTTCGCGCGACGCTGGGCGTCCGCGAGGGCGCGCTCGGCGAGCCATTGCAGGAAGGCGTGAAAGGCCACCTCGCGCACGTTCTCGCGGCAGAAGGCTTCCACTTCCGGGCTCGCGGGATCGCGGAAGGCCTGGGGCCAATCGTGAAAGCCGCCACCGCCGTGACGGGCGTGGAGCGCCTCGTAGCGGGCGTGGAGCTCGAGCAGGCTTCCGCCCTCGGCGCGGAAGGCGGCGAAGTCGCCCCGCAGCCGCACGTCGCCGGCCTGCTCGAAGCGCTCGTAGAGCGCCCGCAGTCGCGCGAGCTTGATGCGCGCACCCGCCGACCAGTCCACGAGCTCGGCCCGCGGCGGCGCCTCGGGCGCCGGCAGGTCGTCGAGCGGGCCGAAGAGCGGCGTCGGGTCGGCGTAGAGGACGTTGTGGAACAGGCGCGTCGAGGGCGAGTACGGGCTGAAGCGGCTCGCGTCGGCGGCGAAGAGCGCGTGCGTGGGGCTCATCGCCACCGCGTCCGCGCCGGCGTGCCCGGCCGCCTCCGCATAGGCCGCCAGCGAGCCGAAATCGCCGAACTCCTCGCCGTCGCGCGGCGGCAGCGAGTAGATCTGCGCGGCGAGCCCGAAGACGTCGCGCCCGCGCGCCAGATCCTCGATGCGCACGCCGTGCGCCGGCGCGACGGCGAGGGTGATGTGGTGGTCGCCGATCTCGAGCCCGTGATAGCCGGGCTCCAGGATCGGGGGCAGCGCCATGCCCCCGGCGGTGGGCGCGAGGCGCATCTCGCGACGCCCGCCGTGCTCGTGGCGCAGAACCGCAACCGCGTGATCGACGAAGGCCGGCGGCAGGAGCGTGGATTGCCCCACCTCCGTCGTCAGGAAGGAGAGGCCGGAGCCCGCCTCCTCGCGCAGGCGCGCGCGGCTGTCCGCGACGTCGCTCTCGCCGTCGGCGGGCAGGCCCATGGCGGCGAGCACCCGCCGGAGCGTCTCCTGTGAGACCTCCTGGGGGCGGCCCTTGAAGTCTTCCCAGCGGATGTGGAGGCCCGCCTCCTCCGCCAATGCGTGCAGGGCGTCGGCCATCAGGCGGCCTCCTCGAGCCAGGCGATGGTGGTGTGGGCCGGCACGGCGCCCGCGGCGATCGGCCGGCCGACGACGACGAAGGGCTCGATCGTCGGAACGGCGAGCACGCCGAGCGGCGCGGGATCGGCGCCGAGGTTCGACAGCAGCACCAGGTGCGCACCGTCGCCCATGCGCCAGCGGCCGATCACGGCCTTCTCGTTCACGACCTCCGCGCTCTGCGCCCGCGCGCCGGCGAGGCGCGGGACGATCTGCTGCGCCCGCGCGGCGAGGAGCCGCCGATAGAGGGCGAGCACGGCCTCATCGCCGCCCTCCCCGGCGATCGCCGGGCGCGAGCGCGCGAAGGTCTCGGGCGCGTTCGGGTCGGGGATGCGCGCGCGGATCTGCGGGTCGGCGAATTCCGGGAAGTCCTTGAACTCGCGCCGGCGCCCTTCGCGCACGGCGTCGGCGAGATCGTCGTGGTAATCGGTGAAGAAAAGGAACGGCTCCTTCGCCCCGGTCTCCTCGCCCATGAAGATCATCGGCAATTGCGGGCACAGCAGATGCAGCGCGGTGGCGGCGTCCAGCGCCTCGCGTTCGACCAGCGTCGTGAGCCGGTCCCCGAAGGCGCGGTTGCCGACCTGGTCGTGGTTCTGGATGTGGGCGACGAAGGCGGTCGGCGGCAGGTGTCCCGAGGGCGCGCCGCGCGGGTGCCCGATCCCGTTCTCCGGCGCCTGGCCCTGGTAGACGAAGCCTTCCTCCAGCGCGATGGCGAGCTTGCCGGCCGTGTCGCGGACGTAGTTGCCGTAATAGGACTGGTCCTCGCCCGTGAGCATCACGTGGACGCAATGGTGGAAGTCGTCGTTCCACTGCGCGTCGATCTCGCGGCCGAGATAGCCGGGATCGTTCTCCTCGTTCTCGAGGACGAGGTGGACGTGGCGCCCGGGCTCGATCGTGCGGCGCACCTCGGCGGCGACCTCGTCGAGCCAGTCCCGCTCGGGAATGGCGTGGACGGCGTCGAAGCGCAGGCCGTCGACGCGATATTCCATCAGCCACATGAGGACGTTGTCGGCGAAGAAGCGCCGGACCTCGTGGCGCCGGAAGTCGATCGCCGCGCCCCAGGGCGTATGGATGTCGTTGCGGAAGAAGGGCTCCGCATAGGCGTGGAGGTAGTTCCCGTCGGGCCCGAAATGGTTGTAGACCACGTCGAGGAAGACCTGCAGCCCGAGCCCGTGCGCCTCGTCGACGAGGCGCTTCAAGTCGTCGGGCGTGCCGTAGGCGGCATCCGGCGCGTAGGGAAGCACGCCGTCGTAGCCCCAGTTGCGCGACCCCGGAAAGGCGCCGATCGGCATCAGCTGGATGGCGGTGATGCCGAGATCTGCGAGCGCCTTCAGATGCCCGCGCACGCCCTCGAACCCGCCGAGGAGACCGGCATGGGCCTCGTAGAGGACGAGCTCCTCGAGCGGGCGACCGCGCCAGCCGTCGTTGCGCCAGTCGAACGCGTGCGGATCGACGACGATGGACGGGTCGTGCACGTCCTTCGCCTGCGCCTTCGAGGCGGGATCGGGCACGAGCTTGCCGTCGTCGAGGCGATAGCGGTAGGGCGTCCCCGCTCCGCATTCGACCTCCACCTCGAACCAGCCGGCGTCCTGCTTGCGCATGGGAACGGGCTCGCGGCCCTCGATGGCGAGGTGCGGCTGGCGCTGGATCGGCGCCCAGAGGCGAAAGCACGTGCGGCCCGGTGAGACCAGGCTCGCGCCCCAGAGCGTGGGATGGGCATGGCGGGCCATGGATTGCGTCTCCTCGTCGGGAGTTCGGGTTCAATCGAGTGTCGGCGTCGAAACCTCGCCGCAGGGGAGGTGGGCCGCGCAGCCGCCCGGAGGGGGCGAACCGGCGATCGCTCTCGCCCCCACCCGCCGCCCTGCGGGCGTCGACCGCCCCGAGGGGCGGTGCCGGCGCCGGTCGGCGCCCATCACGCACCCTCGCCCGGCACGAAGGTCGCGGCGAGGAGCACGGCGGAATGGTCCGTGACCTCGTAGCTCGCCGCCCCGATCGGCTCCTCGCCGCGCTCGGGATCGGCGGCGTCGAGCAGCAGGCGCCAATCGTCGCCGGGCCCGGGCAACGTGAAGCGGATCGTGTCCTCCGAGCCGTTGAGGAGAAGCGCCACGATCTCGACCGCACCGTCGTCCCGCAGCTGTGCCCGGCGCATCAGGAGCGCGCGCTTCTCCGGGTCGTTCCAATCGTCCGGGGAGGGCGTGCCGCCGTTCTCGTCGAACCATTCGAGATCGCGGATGCCGTCGGCGATCTCCTGGCCGTAGAGGAAGCGGCGGCAGCGGATGATCGGGTGGTCGCGCCGGATCTCCGCGAGCCGCGCCGTGAAGGCGGTGAGCGCCTGGCCGGTCTCCGATCGGGCCACCGACCAGTCGAGCCAGGAGATCTCGTTGTCCTGGGCGTAGGCATTGTTGTTGCCGTGCTGGGTGCGGCCGAACTCGTCGCCCGCGACCAGCATCGGCGTGCCGAGCGCGGCGTACATCGTCGTCAGCATGGAACGCATGACGCGACCGCGCACGGCGTTGATGCCCTCGTCGTCCGTCGGCCCCTCCGCACCCCAGTTGCGGGAGTAGTTCTCGGAATGGCCGTCGCGATTGTCCTCGCCGTTGGCCTCGTTGTGCTTCTGCTCGTAGGCGACGATGTCGGCCAACGTGTAGCCGTCGTGCGCCGCGAGGAAGTTCACCGAGGCCCAGGGACGGCGCGCGCGCCGGTCGAAGACGTCGCCCGATCCCGACAGCCGCGCCGCGAGATCCGAGCGCAGCCCGCCGTCGCCGCGCCAATAGCGGCGCACGCCGTCGCGGAACCGGTCGTTCCATTCCGCGAAGGAGGGCGGATGATGACCGAGCTGGTAGCCGCCGGGGCCGATGTCCCAGGGCTCGGAGATCAGCTTCTTGCGCGACAGGATCGGATCCTGGCGCAACGCGTCGAAGAAGCCGGCGCCGGGGTCGAAGCCGTGCGGCTCGCGCCCGAGCGTGACGCCCAGATCGAAGCGGAAGCCGTCGACCCGGTAGGACGTCGCCCAATAGCGCAGGCTGTCCATCACCATCTGCAGGACGCGGGCGTTCGACAGGTTCACCGTGTTGCCGGTGCCGGTGTCGTTGATGCAATGGCGCTTGTTGTCCGGCAGGAGGCGGTAGTAGCTCGCGTGGTCGAAGCCGCGCCAGGAGATCGTCGGCCCCTGCTCGTCGCCCTCGCAGGTGTGGTTGTAGACGACGTCGAGGATGACCTCGATGCCGGCCGCGTGCAGGCGGCGGATGGCGATGCGCAGGTCGTCGTTGTCGCCGCCGGGCATCATGTAGCGCGGCTCGGGGGCGAAGAAGGAGAGCGTGTTGTAGCCCCAGTAATTGACGAGCCCCTTCTCCTGCAGGAACCGGTCCTGCAGGAAGGCGTGGATCGGCAGGAGCTCCACCGCCGTCACGCCGAGGCGCTTGAGATGCTCGATCACGGCGGGATGGGCGAGCGCGGAATAGGTGCCGCGCTCGGGGATGCGCACGTCGTCGAGGAGCTTGGTGAGCCCCTTCACGTGCGCCTCGTAGATCACCGTCTCCGACCAGGGGACGTTGGGCGGCCGGTCGTCGCCCCAGGTGAAGGAATCGTCGACGACGACGCCCTTGGGCACCGCCGGCGCGCTGTCGCGCCGGTCGAAGGACAGGTCTCCGCGCGGCGAGAGCACGCGATAGCCGAAGAGCGCGTCCGTCCAGCGCGTCTCGCCGTGCAGCGCCTTGGCGTAGGGATCGACGAGGAGCTTGTTGGGGTTGAAGCGGTGGCCGTTGTGCGGCTCGTACGGCCCGTAGGCCCGAAAGCCGTAGAGCAGGCCCGGCTTCACGTGCGGCAGGTAGCCGTGCCAGACCTCGTCCGTCCATTCCGGCAGGTCGTAGCGCGCGATCTCGCGCCGACCGGACGGATCGAACAGGCACAATTCGATCCGCTCGGCATGGGCGGAGAACACGGCGAAGTTCACGCCGAGACCGTCCCAGGTCGCGCCGAGAGGGTAGGCGGAACCCGGCGACAGCCGGTCGGGGAGAAGCGGCATGGGAATGGTCAGCCTTCGTGTCGGAAGACGCACGCGGAGAGCGGCGGCAAGGTGAGGCTCAGGGAATTGGGCCGCCCATGGGTCTCCACGGGCTGGCTCTCAACGCCGCCGGCATTGCCGAGGTTCGAGCCGCCGTAGATCTGCGCGTCCGAATTGATCACCTCGCGCCACGTCCCCGCCTCCGGCACGCCGATGCGATAGTCGTGGCGCGGCACGGGGGTCATGTTGAGGACGACGAGGAGCGGGTGGCCGCCCTCCCCGCCCTTGCGGACGTAGGCGAAGACCGAGTTCGTCGCATCGTCGCCGATGATCCAGTCGAACCCCGACGGCTCGGCGTCGGTGGCGTGGAGCGCGGGCTCGCGGGCGTAGAGCTTGTTGAGGTCGCGCACGAGCATCTGCAGGCCGGCATGGCTCTGGTTCTGCAGGAGCGCCCACTCGATCTCGCCGTCGTGGCTCCACTCGCGATGCTGGCCGATCTCGCAGCCCATGAAGAGGAGCTTCTTGCCCGGATGCGTCCACATGAAGCCGAGATAGGCGCGCAGGTTGGCGAGCTTCTGCCACTCGTCCCCGGGCATCTTGCCGATGAGCGAGCCCTTGCCGTGCACGACCTCGTCGTGGGAGATCGGCAGGACGAACTTCTCCGAGAAGGCGTAGACGAGCCCGAACGTCATCTCGTTGTGGTGATACGAGCGGTACAGCGGCTCGCGCTCCATGTAGTGGAGCGTATCGTGCATCCAGCCCATGTTCCACTTGTAGGAGAAGCCGAGCCCGCCCTGGGAGACCGGCTGCGACACGCCCGGGAAGGCGGTGGATTCCTCCGCGATCGTGATGGCGCCCGGCGCGCGCTCCTGCACGATCTGGTTCATGCGCTTGAGGAAGTCGATGGCCTCGAGGTTCTCGCGCCCGCCGAAGCGGTTGGGGACCCACTGGCCATGGGCGCGGGAATAGTCGCGGTAGAGCATGGAAGCCACGGCGTCCACGCGCAGCGCGTCGACGTGGAAGGTCTCCACCCACCACAGCGCCGAGGCGATGAGGAAGCCCTGCACCTCGCGCCGGCCCATGTTGTAGATGTAGGTGTTCCAGTCCTGGTGGAAGCCCTCGCGCGGGTCCTCGTGCTCGTAGAGCGCCGAGCCGTCGAAGCGGGCGAGCCCGTGCGGATCGGTAGGGAAGTGCGCGGGCACCCAGTCGAGGATGACGCCGATCTCCGCCCTGTGGCAGGCGTCGATGAAGCGCGCGAACCCTTCCGGCGTGCCGTAGCGAGCAGAGGGCGCGAACATCGAGAGCGGCTGGTAGCCCCAGGATCCGCCGAAGGGGTGCTCCATGATCGGCATCAGCTCGATATGGGTGAAGCCCAGATCCGCGACGTAGGGGATCAGCGTCTCGGCGAGCTTGTCCCAGTCGAGGATGCCGTGCGGCTCGCCCTCGGGGCGCAGCCAGGAGGCGGGATGCACCTCGTAGACGGCCATCGGCTTCGTCGGGCCCTGGCGGGCGCCGCGACGTGCCATCCATTCCTCGTCCGTCCAGCGGAAGGCGTGGGGTGCGGCGACGATGGAGGCCGTCGCGGGCGGCGCCTCGGTGCGGCGCGCCAGCGGATCGGCCTTGGGCGACAGCGTCTCGCCGCTGGCGCCCACGATCTCGTACTTGTAGCGCTCGCCCGGGCCGATCCGCGGCACGAACAGCTCCCAGATGCCCGCCGAATGGCGAAGCCGCATGGGATGGCGACGCCCGTCCCAGGAATTGAAGTCGCCGATGACGGAGACCCGCCGTGCGTTCGGCGCCCAGACGGAGAAGGCGACGCCGTGGACGCCTTCGTGCTCCGTCGGCTGCGCGCCGAAGCGCTCGGCGAGATCCCAGTGGGCCCCCTCCGAGAAGAGGTGCAGGTCGAGCTCGCCGAGCACGATCCCGAAGGAATAGGGGTCTTCCGTGTCCTGCACCGTGCCCGGCCAGGTGATGCGCAGGACGTAGCGTTCGCGGCGGCTGACCAGCCCCGCGTGAAGGCCCTCGCGCACCTCGTTGAGGCGACCGAGGACCTCCCCGTTCTCGCGCGAGACGACCTCGACCGCCTTCGCACCGGGAAGGAAGGCGCGGACCACGGGCCCCTGCCCCGTCTCGTGCATGCCGAGAAAGGCGAAGGGATCCGTGAGGCGCCCGGCGAGCGCCTCCATGGCAGCGGCTTCCACTCCCTCGATCTCAGGCGCGTGGGTCGTCTGATTCATCAGGATGGCTCCTCGTTGGCGTTGAGCAGGCGCTCGGCCACGTGGGCGAACCCGTTCAAGGGTACGTCGAGCCACGCGGGCCGGTTCGCCGCTTCGTACGAAATCTCGTAGGCGGCCTTCTCGAGGATGAAGAGGTCGAGGAGCGCGGGGTTCTTCACGCTCGCCGGATCGACCTCGCCATAGGCCTCGAGGAAGGCCTCCTCCGCGATCTGGCGGAACAGGGACCGCAGCTGGGCGCCGCGCGCTTCCGTGAGCGGCCCCTGCGGTGTGTGACGATGCTTCTTGAGGTTGGACGCCGCGTAGTCGAACGAGCGGATCACCCCGGCGAGGTCCCGCAGCGGGCTCGCCTTGGCGCGGCGCTCGTCGAGCGACTTCGCCGGCTCGCCCTCGAAGTCGATGATCATGACGTCGCTGCCGGCCACCAGGATCTGGCCCAGATGCAGGTCCCCGTGCACCCGGATGCGCGGCGTGCCCAGGAGCGATCCGGCCTTCTCGTCGACGAGCGCGAGCAGGCGGTCGCGCTTCTCGAGGAGCCCGCGCGCCTGGGCGGCGTCCTCCTCGTGATCCCACTCGCCGTACGCCTCGATGGCGGCGAAGGCCGCCTGGAGCTGGCCGCGCACGGAGGTGCGAACGCGCTCCACCTCGGCCGCGTCCGCGGTCTCGGGACGGAACTCGGGATCGTCGGTGTCGCGTGCGAGGATGGCGTGCATCTCGGCCAGGCGCCGGCCGAGATTGCCGGCAAAGGCGGCATAGGTCTCGAAGCGGTAGCCGTTCTCGCCGTTCTCCTCCTCGGTATGGGCGGATATCTCGTCGATGGCGCGGTCGAGATAGTTCAGCGTCCACTGCCAGCCGTCGCCCTGGTTGAGGACGAAGCCCTGGACGATGGAGACCGTCGTCTGCGCGCCGTCCTCGCCCACGTGCACCGCCTCGCCGAGGAGCGGCGGCGCGTTGGCGAAGCCGTTCTCCGTGAGATAGCGGCTCATCTCGGCTTCCGGATGGATGCCGGGCGTGAGCTTGCGCAGGAGCTTGAACACCGCCTTGCGGCCGACGATGAGCGTCGAGTTCGACTGCTCGGCCGTGAGCCACTCGATCTCGGACTCCGACTCGGGCGCGTTGTCGGTGAAGTGCGAGGTGGCGCGGAAGCGGATCTCGCCCGTCTCCGTGCGGATCACCGCGTTCTCCCCGAGCCCCTGCGTCAGGGCGCGGGCGAAGCCGGGCATGGCGAAGCCGTCGGTGAGATAGCCCACCCGCCGTCCCATCCGCACCCGCGCCATGGCGAGCTGCGGAGCGAAGGGCGCCGGCGTCTCGTCGTCCCACGAGATCGCGAGCGGCAGGGCATAGCGCTCCGCCCCCGACGCGGTCTCGATCTCGACGAGCGCCATGAGGATGTCGCGCCCCGCGTTGGGCAGGGGCAGCGCGCTCAAGAGCGAGACGCGCTTGATCGCCTCGTCTTTGCGCTGGAACCAGCGGCGATTCGCGGCATAGCCGGGCAGCACGTCGCGCTCGAGCTGCTCGCGGTTCTTGCCTTCCACGATCTCGGCCACGCCGCGGCGCAGCACGAAGGTGAGGTGCTCGGGCTCGATGCCGGCGGTCGCGGTGGACCAGTTCGGCGGCTCGACCGTCTGCGAGAGCTGGAACCAGTAGAAGCCGTAGGGCGGCAGCGTCAGCAGGTAGGGCAATTGGCCGATCTGCGGGAACGCCGCGCCGCCGGAGAGCTCGACCGGGATGCTGCCGGCGAACTCGCCGAGATTGAGCTCCACCGCCTGCGCCTGACGCGAGACGTTGGCGACGCACAGGATGATGTCGCCGTCGAGCTCGCGCAGATAGGCGAGGATCTTGCGGTTGGCGGGGCGCAGGAAGCGGATCGTGCCGCGCCCGAAGGCCGCGTGCTGCTTGCGCACCGCGAGCATGCGGCGCGTCCAGTTGAGCAGCGAGGACGCGTCGCGCTCCTGGCTCTCCACGTTGACGCGGTCGTAGCCGTAGAGCGGATCCTGGATCGGCGGCAGCGTCAGGCGCGCGGGGTCGGCGCGCGAGAAGCCGCCGTTGCGGTCGGGCGTCCACTGCATCGGCGTGCGCACGCCGTCGCGGTCACCCAGGAAGATGTTGTCGCCCATGCCGATCTCGTCGCCGTAATAGATCACGGGCGTGCCGGGCATGGTGAGCAGCAGCGAGTTCATCAGCTCGATGCGCCGACGGTCGCGCTCGAGCAGCGGCGCCAGGCGCCGGCGGATGCCGAGATTGATGCGCGCGCGCTTCTCGGACGCGTAGGTGTTCCAGAGATAGTCGCGCTCCTTGTCGGTCACCATCTCGAGGGTGAGCTCGTCGTGGTTGCGCAGGAAGATCGCCCATTGGCAGTTCTCGGGGATCTCGGGTGTCTGGCGCATGATGTCGGTGATCGGGAAGCGGTCCTCCTGCGCGATCGCCATGTACATGCGCGGCATCAGCGGGAAGTGGAACGCCATGTGGCATTCGTCGCCGTCGCCGAAATAGTCCTGCGTGTCCTCCGGCCACTGGTTCGCCTCGGCGAGGAGCATGCGGTCGGGATAGGCCGCGTCGAGCTCGGCACGGATCTTCTTGAGGATGTCGTGCGTCTCGGGGAGGTTCTCGTTGTTGGTGCCCTCGCGCTCGACGAGATAGGGCACCGCGTCGAGCCGCAGCCCGTCGACGCCCATGTCGAGCCAGAAGCGCATGATCGAGAAGACTTCCTTCAAAACCCGCGGGTTGTCGAAGTTGAGGTCCGGCTGGTGGCTGTAGAAGCGGTGCCAGAAATACTGGTTCGCCACCGGATCCCAGGTCCAGTTCGACTTCTCGGTGTCGAGGAAGATGATGCGCGTGCCGGAATACTTCTTGTCGTCGTCCGACCACACGTAGAAGTCCCGCGCCGCCGAGCCGGGCTTGGCGTGCCGCGCCTTCTGGAACCAGGGATGCTGGTCCGAGGTGTGGTTGATCACGAGCTCGGTGACGACGCGCAGGCCGCGCGCGTGCGCTTCCTCGACGAAGCGCTTGAAATCGCGGATCTTGCCGTATTCCGGGTGGACGTCGCGGTAATCCGCGATGTCGTACCCGTCGTCGCGCCGCGGCGACGGGTAGAACGGCAGCAGCCAGATGCAGGTCACGCCGAGCTCGGTGATGTAGTCGAGCTTCTGCATGAGCCCCGCGAAATCGCCGATGCCGTCGTTGTCGGAATCGAAGAACGATTTCACGTGCAATTGATAGATGACCGCGTCCTTGTACCAGACCGGATCGGTGTTGGTTATGAGCGACTTCTTACGCGCCACGTCAGGCCCCCTGGTGCGGTCGGATACGCCAAATGACGAAAGGATGCTCGTACGGATCGAGCCGAGTATGGTGCAGCTTGCCGTGCCAGGTGAAGGCCCGATCCGCGATCAGGTCGTCCACGTCGACGGCGCCGTCGTCCGGCAAGCCGAACTCCCATAGGGGAACCTCGAAGTCGCATTCGTGCGCCACGTGCGGGTTGAGGTTCACCATGACGAGGATCATGTCGTCGCCGTTCCGAGACGGCTTGCCGTAGTACAGGATCTCGTCGTTGTAGGCATTGTAGAACCGCACGTTCGTGTGCGTGTGCAGCGCCGGGTTGGCGCGCCGGATGCGATTGAGGCGCGTGATGTCGGGCACGATGTTGCCCGGCATGTCGAAGTTCCGCGCCTTGATCTCGTACTTCTCCGAATCCTTGTACTCCTCCTTGCCGGGGATCGGCTCGCCCTCGAGGAACTCGAAGCCGGAATAGACGCCCCACAGCCCGCCGAGCGTCGCGGCGAGGCAGGCGCGCACGAGGAAGCCGGCGCGCCCGGAGCTCTGGAGGTAGTACGGGTTGATGTCCGGCGTGTTGACGAAGAGGTTGGGGCGGAAGAAGTCCTTCGGCGGATCGTTCGCCAGCTCCTCGAAGTATGAGCGCAGCTCCCACTTCGTGTTGCGCCAGGTGAAGTAGGTGTAGGACTGCGTGAAGCCGATCTTGGCCAGCCCGTACATCATCTTCGGCCGGGTGAAGGCTTCCGACAGGAAGATCGCGTCGGGATACTGCGCCTTCACGTCCGCGATGAACCATTGCCAGAACGGCAGCGGCTTGGTGTGCGGGTTGTCGACGCGGAAGGTCCTCACGCCCTCCTTGCACCAGAACAGCACGATGTCGCGCAGCGTAACCCACAGGTCCGGGATGGATTCCGGCTTGTAGAAGTCGACGTTGACGATGTCCTCGTACTTCTTGGGCGGGTTCTCCGCGTACTTGATCGAGCCGTCCGGGCGATAGTCGAACCAGCCGGGGTTCTCCTTCAGCCACGGATGGTCCGGCGAGCACTGGATGGCGAAGTCGAGCGCGATCTCGAGACCATGCTTTTCCGCCGCCGCGCGCAGCGCCCGGAAGTCGTCGATCGTGCCCAATTCGGGATGGATCGCGTCGTGCCCGCCTTCCGGCGCGCCGATGGCGTAGGGCGAGCCCGGATCGTCGGGCCCCGGTGTGAGGGTGTTGTTCTTGCCCTTGCGGTTCTTCTTGCCGATCGGGTGGATCGGCGGGAAGTAGAGCACGTCGAAGCCCATGTCGCGCACGCGCGGCAGATGGGCGATGACGTCGCGGAGCGTGCCGTGGCGATGGACGTCGCCGCTCATGGAGCGCGGGAAGAGCTCGTACCAGCTCGCGAAATGCGCCTGCGTCCGCTCCGCCTCGATGGGCTGAGCGTAGGAGCGCGACGCGTGCGGACGATCGTCCGCCTCGCGCATCAGCGCGCGCGCCTGCGGCGAGACCAGCACGTGCACGCGATCGTCGCCCTCGGCGCGGTCGTAGCGCTGGAGGATCTCGTCGAGGCCCGCGCGCAGCTCGCCGGTGGAGCGGCCGTGCGCCTTCTCGACGTGCTGGCGGCCCTCCACCAGGTCGAGCGCATAGTCGACCTTGGCGTCGAACTTCTTCGTCAGGTCGCGGCAGAAGGTCTGGTAGACGTCGAACCAGGCCTCGACGACGTATTCGTGCCGTCCCATGCGCTCGAGGAAGAGCATGCCCTGGAAGCGGTCGTTGCCGATGGGCTGCATCGGCGCGCGCCGCCACGTCTCCTCGTCGAGCGCGCGCCATTGCAGCTCGACGCCGAGCACCTCGTGCCCGTCCATCAGGGCGTCGGCCTCCACGACGACGGCGTCGCCGACGACGCGCTTGATGGCGTAGAGCCCCTGGTCCACGGAGGGCGCGAGGTTGTCGACGAGGATGCGCGGCCACTTGGTGGCGGCCGTCGTCACCGCGCGCTTGCCGGGCTGGCGATTGATCTTCACGGGCGTCGCGCGCAACGCCTTGGCGAGGTAGGCCTCGCCCGGATGCAGCGCGATGAGGTCGCCCGCCGACGCGCTCACGTCCGCCGAGCCGCTCTCCACCGGCGCGAAGGCGCCGAACGTGCCGCCCATCTGCCCGCGCAGCTTCGCCGCGAAGACGTCGTTGGGCTCGTAGAGGTCCGGGTTGATGCACACGAGGAGCGCCTCGTCCGCGAAGCGCGGATCGTCGGCGGTGCGCAGCACGCCCGTGACGCGGGCGGACGGCCCCGTCAGCGGGCGCAGCAGCGGCGCCTTGCGCAGGAGCGGCGTGTCCGCGACGAGCCGGTTCGCACGCTCGACCATCTCCGTGAGGTCGAAAGGCGCCTCCGCGGCGGCGCGGTCGTAATCCTCCGGCGTCGAGACGACCGCATCCATCGGCCGGCGCGCGGCGACCTCGACGCCCATGGGCGCGAGGAACCCCGAGCCCAGCGCCGCGGCGGCGTGGAACGCGCGCTCGTAGGCCGGGCGAAGCCCGCGATTGTCCTTGATCCGCTCGGCGAGACGCGTGGAGAACGGCGCCTCGACCGTCGCGATCGGAGGCGCGATCGTGGAGAGCGCGTCGTGCTCCTCGAGATACCAGCTCGCGCGGAAGTCCCACCAGGCCAGAGAGGAGAGCGTGTAGTCGAAGCCGAGCCCGCGCAGCCCGAACACGTCGGGGCGCGGCACGCCGGTCGTGTCGGCGATGAACAGCGTGTCGCTCTTCACGTTGCGCGCGGCCTGCATCAGCCGGCCCCACAGATGAGCGGTCGGCGTCGCCGGCTTGAGCGCGCGGAAGCCCGCGACACCGAGCTCGGCATAAGCCGCGAGCTTGGGCGTCCAGAAGCCCTCCAGCCGCTCGCCGCAATTGTCGGCGATGCGCGACATGGCGGTGCCCTGCGGGCTCGCCGGATGGCGCGGGTCGATGATGCCGAAGGGCGTCTCGCGGCGCACGGTGAAGCAGTCCGGCGCCTCCTCCACGAAGGGGTGCTCGAGGGCGAAGCTCTGCGGCGCGACGTCGAGCATGAGCGCGAGGCCCTTCTCGCTCGCCTTCTCGACCAGCCAGCGCACGACGTCGTGCGCGCCGTACTCCGTCTCCAGCGCGGGATGGGCCGCCTCGTGGTCGGCGGGGAAGAACGTGTCCCCGGAGCGGCCGGGGGCGTAGATCGGCGAGACCAGCACGTGCGTGAAGCCGAGCCGCGCGATGCGGTCGAAATGCTCCACGAAGCGCCCCAGCGGGCCGACGAGCCGGTGGTGCAAGTAGTAAATGCGCGGCGCTGTCTGGATGGGGGTCTCGGCCATCGTCCCTCGCGTCTCGTCGTTGCGTCTGCCGGAGCGCGCGCGAAAGGTGCGCACGCGGGTTCGGGTGAGCGGCGGGACCGCCCGTCACGGGGTCGAATCTTCGCGCGGTCGACCCTGCGAACGAGGGCCCTGGGATTACGGGACAACACGCCGTCTAGGCGCGGGTTCCCAGGCGGGCGCAAGCTAAGCAAGAGGCGCGGCGGGCGCAAGACCGCAACCGGCATTAGTTTGCATCGATTCACGAGCAGCGCCGGCTCACGATCGTCTCGCTCGCACGCGGGTGCAACGGTCGTCGCGCGAAAGCGTTCAGGCGAGCCGTGCGCGCGCGAAGGCTTCCGCGACGCCGTTCGGCGAGACCCCGCGATCGCGCGCCTCGACGAGGATCGCCTCGATGTTGTCGACCATGCGGGCGAGCCGCTCATCCAGCCAGCGTTCGTCCGTGCGGCCTTCGATCTCGCGGGCGACGTTGATGATGCCCCCGGCATTCAAGGCGAAATCCGGCACGTAGAGGATGCCGCGGGCGTGCAGCGCATCCGCGTGCTCGGGCCGAGCGAGCTGGTTGTTGGCCGCGCCCGCGACGATGCGGGCCTTCAGCCGCGGGATGCTCACGTCGTCGAGGACGCCGCCGAGGGCGCAAGGCGCGAACACGTCCGCCTCCGTCGCGACGATGGCATCGGGCGCGACCGCGCGTGCGTCGAAGACGCGCTCGGCGTCGGCGATGCGCGCCGGGTCGATGTCGCTCACGACGAGGCGGGCCCCCGCCGCGTGCAGCAGCGCGCACAGATGACGCCCCACGTGCCCGAGGCCCTGCACCGCCACGGTGCGCCCGGCGAGATCGTCCGAGCCGGTGGCGACCTTCATCGCCCGACGCACGCCCTCGAACACGCCGCGCGCGGTGACCGGCGAGGGATCGCCGGACGCATGCGCGCCGCTGGACAGGCCGGCGACGTGCGCCGTCGTCTCGCGCACGATCTCCATGTCCTCGACCGAGACGCCCACGTCCTCCGCCGTGACGTAGCGCCCGCCCAGCGTCTCCACCGCGCGGCCGAAGGCCCGCAACAGCTCCGGCGTCTTCTGCGTGCGCGGATCGGCGATGATCACCGCCTTGCCGCCGCCGAGATCGAGGCCCGCCACCGCGTTCTTGTAGGTCATGCCGCGCGAGAGCCGCAGCGCGTCGGCGATCGCCTCCTCCTCGCTCGCGTACGGCCACATCCGGCAGCCGCCGGCGGCGGGGCCGAGGCGGGTGGAATGGATGGCGACGATGGCCTCGAGGCCGCTCGCGGCGTCGTGCGCGAACAGGATGCGCTCGTGGTCGTCGAAGTCTGGATGGGCGAACAGGGTCACGCGGGGCTCCTCCCGTCAGTTCAAACCGCGGGGACCGTGCTCCCGTTCCGACGCACGCACAAGCTTCATCGCGCACGCCGATACCCGCGCCAGCTCGGGGGTGCGACGCTCCGTTACCTGCCGCGGCGAGGGCTCGGGCCCGAAAAACCTTGCGCGGGCGAGCAGCCTCGGGCAAAACCCGTTCGTTATACAGAACGGACCGATCGTCAGATGACCGAGACAACCCGCCCGCTCCATCCCGACACACTCGCCGTCCATACGGCGGCGCATCGCTCCCCCTACGGCGAGACGTCGGAGGCCCTGTTCCTCACGCAGGGCTTCGTCTACCCGGACATGGAGACGGCCGAGGCGCGGTTCAAAGACAAGAGCGGCGCCGGGTTCGTCTATTCGCGCTTCGGCAACCCCACCGTCGCCATGTTCGAGCAGCGCATCGCCGCGCTCGAAGGCGCCGAGGCGGCGCGCGCCACCGCCACCGGCATGGCCGCCGTAGCGGCCGCGCTGATGGGCCCGCTGAAGGCGGGCGACCACGTCGTGGCGGCCTCGGTGCTGTTCGGCTCGTGTCGATTCATCCTGGCCGAGATCCTGCCGAAGTTCGGCATAACCACCACCTTCGTCGACGCGACCGACCCGCAGGCCTGGCGCGCGGCGATGCGCCCGGAGACGGCGCTCCTCTTCCTGGAGAGCCCGGCCAACCCGACGATGGACCTCGTCGACATCGCGGCCATCGCCGAGATCGCGCATGCGGGCGGGGCGCTCCTCGTCGTCGACAACGCGCTCGGCATCCCCACCGTCTCGAACCCCCTCGCGCTCGGCGCGGACGTCGTGACCTATTCCGCGACGAAGCACATCGACGGCCAGGGCCGCTGCCTCGGCGGCGTGGTGCTGGCGAGCAAAGCCTTCATCGAGGAGAAGATCCAGCCCTGGCTGCGCCATACGGGCCCGGCGCTCTCGCCGTTCAACGCCTGGGTGATGCTCAAGAGCCTCGAGACGCTGACGCTGCGCGTCGAGCGCCAGGCGCGTAACGCGCTCGCCATGGCGCAAGCGCTGGAAGGTGCGCCGGGCATCGTGCGCGTGCGCTATCCCGGCCTGCCGTCGGGCCCGGACTACGACCTGTGCCGACGCCAGATGACCTGCGGGGGCACCGTGCTCGCCATCGACGTCGCCGGCGGCAAGGCGGGCGCCTTCGCCTTCGGCCGCGCGCTGCGGGTGATGAAGATCTCCAACAATTTCGGCGACGCGAAGAGCCTCGTCACCCACCCCGCCACCACGACCCACGAGCGCTTCACGCCCGACGAGCGTGCCGCCATGGGCATCGGCGACGGCATGCTGCGGATCTCCGCGGGCCTCGAGCACGCGGAAGACCTCGTGGCCGACGTCCTCGGGGCTGCCGAGGCGGCGGCGACCGAGATCGGGTGAGATCGAACTGCGCGCCTACCGCCGCTCGCGCCGCAGCTTCTCCCACCAGTCGAGGCGCTTGCCGATCTCGCGCTCGAAGCCGCGGTCCACGGGCTCGTAGAAGCGCTGGCGGCCGAGCGCCTCGGGCCAGTAATCCTGGCCCGAGAAGGCGTCGGGCGCGTCGTGATCGTAGGCGTATCCGGCCCCGTAGCCCTCGTTCTTCATGAGCTTGGTGGGCGCGTTGAGGATCGTCTTGGGCGGCATCAGCGAGCCGTGCTCCTTCGCCGCGCGCGTCGCCGCCTTGTAAGCCACGTAGACCGCGTTCGATTTCGGCGCGGTGGCGAGGTAGACAGTCGCCTGCGCGAGCGCGAGCTCGCCCTCCGGCGAGCCGAGGAAGTCGAAGGCGTCCTTGGCGGCGTTCGCCACGACGAGGGCCTGCGGGTCGGCGAGGCCGATGTCCTCCACCGCCATGCGCACGAGGCGGCGCGCGATGAACAGCCGGTCCTCGCCGGCATCCAGCATGCGTGCGAGATAATAGAGCGCCGCGTCCGGATCGGAGCCCCGCACCGTCTTGTGGAGCGCGCTGATGAGGTTGTAGTGCCCCTCCTGCCCCTTGTCGTAGAGCGGCGCGCGGCGCTGCACGATCTCGACCAGCGCCTTCGCGTCGAAGGTCTCGCCCTCCCGCGCCGAGCGCCAGACCTCCTCGGCGAGGGTGAGCGCGGCACGTCCGTCCCCGTCCGCCATGCGCGCGAGGGCCGCGCGGGCGTCCGCGTCGAGCGGCAGCGGGCGCTCCTGCGCGTCCTCGGCGCGGGCGAGGAGACGCTCGAGCGCCGCCTCGTCGAGGGAGCGGAAGGTGAGGACGCGGGCGCGCGACAGGAGCGCGGCGTTGAGCTCGAAGCTCGGGTTCTCCGTCGTCGCGCCCACGAGCGTGATCGTGCCGTCTTCCATCACTGGCAGGAAGGCGTCGAGCTGGGCGCGGTTGAAGCGGTGGATCTCGTCGACGAAGAGCAGCGTGCCGCGCCCCATGGCGCGGCGCTGGCGGGCGGCCTCGAAGACCTTCTTCAGATCGGCGACGCCCGAGAAGATGGCCGAGATCTGCACGAAGTCGAGCTTCGTCTCGCCCGCGAGCAGGCGCGCCACCGTGGTCTTGCCGGTCCCCGGCGGCCCCCAGAACACGAGCGAGCCGAGCGAGCCCGATGCGATCAGCCGCGTCAGCGCCCCGTCGGGCCCGACGAGATGCTCCTGCCCGACGACGTCGGCGAGGACGCGCGGGCGCAGGCGATCGGCGAGCGGACGTGCGGGGGCCTGCTCGGACACGGCATCGGGCCGCGCGGCGGGCGGCTCGCCGCTCGGGAGACCTGCGGAGGCGAAGAGGTCGGACATGGCGCGCACCATACAGCGCGCCGCGGGCGCATGCGAGAGGCCCCACGCCGTCGCCGACGCGGGGCCTCCGGTGGATCTCGGCGCGAAGCGCAGGCGTCAGTCGCGGCGCACGACGACCGAGCCGTCCGGGCGGCGGATGCGCACGGTGTCGAACTCGCCATCGCCGTCGCGATCGCGGCGCACCACCACGGAGCCGTCCGGGCGCACCTGGCGGATCGTGTCGACGTAGCCGTCGCCGTCGCGATCGCGACGCGTCACCGGCCCGCGATCGGGATGGACCCGGCGGCGACGCTCGTAGCGATCGTCGTAGCGCGGCCCGATGCCGAACTCGAAGGAGAAGCCGGGGCGCTCGACCTGGTAGTCGTAACCCGGCGCCGAGAGAACCGGCGGGCGGTCGTCGTAGTAGCGGCCCTGGACGCCGCGGCGCGGCGCGTCGGCGAGATAGCGGGCGCTCGCCCAGCCCTCGCGGCCGCGATAATGCACGCGGCACCAGCTGCCGCGGCAGCCCTCGACGTCGACGACGGCGCCGCCGGGCAGCACGGAGACGACGCCGTAGCCCGTGCCCGGGCCGGCGCGCATGTTGAGGTCGGTGGCGACCTGCGCCGGATACGCCCACGCGGCCGCGCTCATCAGGCAGGCGGCGGAGGCGAGGCCGAGGCGGCCGAGAAAGGTCTTCGAAGGAAAGCTCTTGGCGGGCATGGTTCTGTCCTCGTCGTCACGTGCGCCGTCGTCGAAACGCGATCGAGCGAATTCGAAAGCGACGCACTCTCCGGTCGTCCTTCATCGGAAACCGGCTCGATCGTGGGAGGTTTCATGCCAGCCCCGCGCTGAACCGGGCCTGAATGCTGCGTTCAGGGTGACGTCCTTTACGCGCGCGGCCGCGAACGGCCTGCATATCTCCCGGTGGACGGACGCGCTCTCGCGCGCCCTGAGGCTGGCCATGCGTGTTCTGGGTCCCGGGTCCGCGTTCGCGGCCCGGGATGACAGGGGTGAGCCCGAGCAAAAAACTGTCATCCCGGGCGCCGAACGGCGACCCGGGACCCAGAGCCACAGGTTGTCGATATAGCGTGCGCAGTAGCGCGCGCGGCCACGTAACGCCTGCGTCGCCCTCCAGCGAACGGACTCGCTCGCGCTCTCCCTGAACATACTTCACATGCTCTGAATTCCAGGTCCGCATGCGCGGTTCGGGATGACGACGAACCCCCCGTTTGCACGCGCGCCTCCCCTCCCCCATCTTCCCCGCATGGCGGACGAGCGATCCCGGACCTCCCTCGACACCCTCTTCGACGCCGCGAAGGACGCCGCGCGGCGGGCGCCGCGCGTGGCCGCGCGCGGCGCGATCCGGGGGTATCAGCTGACGCTCTCGGGGCTGCTCGGTGCGAATTGCCGCCACCTGCCCTCCTGCTCGGGCTACGTCGCGGAGGCCATCGAGCGCTACGGCTTGTGGGCCGGCGGCTGGATGGGGCTCGCGCGGATCTGCCGGTGCGGGCCGTTCGGGACGCACGGCATCGACAACGTGCCCGACACCTTGCCCGCGCAGGGCCGGTGGTATAGGCCGTGGGCCTTCGGCCGCTGGCGGGGCGTCAACGGACCCGTTTCCGACGCCCCGACCGGCGAGGGCGCGCCCGACGACGGCGGCGCGACCCGCGGCTGAGCACCGACGACGCCGTCATCCCCGCTTACCTGCCTCGTACGCAGGAGTGAGCAAGGAGCCCACGATGATCACCCTGACCTTTCCCGACGGCGCGCAGCGCGAGTTCCCCGACGCGGTCACCGGCCGCGCGGTGGCGGAGGCCATCGCCAAGTCGCTCGCCAAGAAGGCCGTCGCCATGACGCTCGACGGCGAGCTGCGCGATCTCGCCGACGAGATCCGCGCGGACGCCCGCATCGAGTTCGTCACGCGCGAGGACCCGCGCGCCCTCGAGCTGATCCGCCACGATTGCGCGCACGTGCTCGCCGAGGCGGTGCAGAGCCTCTTTCCGGGCACGCAGGTGACGATCGGGCCGGTGATCGACAACGGCTTCTACTACGACTTCGCCCGCGAGGAGCCCTTCACCCCCGAGGACTTCGCCGCGATCGAGGCGAAGATGCGCGAGCTGATCAAGGCCGACCGGCCCTTCACCAAGGAGGTCTGGTCGCGCGACCGCGCGAGGGAAGTCTTCGCCGCCAAGGGCGAGGCCTTCAAGGTCGAGCTCGTCGAGGCGATCCCCGCCGACCAGGACCTGAAGATCTACTACCAGGGCGACTGGTTCGACCTCTGCCGCGGCCCGCACATGCCCTCCACCGGGCGGATCGGCGACGCCTTCAAGCTGATGAAGGTGGCCGGCGCATATTGGCGCGGCGACGCGAACAACCCGATGCTGACGCGCATCTACGGCACCGCCTGGGCCTCGAAGGAGGACCTCGAGCACTACCTCAAGCAGCTCGAGGAGGCGGAGAAGCGCGACCATCGCCGGCTCGGGCGCGAGATGGACCTCTTCCACTTCCAGGAGGAGGGCCCCGGCGTCGTGTTCTGGCACGCCAAGGGCTGGAGCATGTTCCAGGGCCTCGTCTCCTACATGCGCCGTCGCCTGGCGGACGCCTACGACGAGGTCAATGCCCCGCAGGTGCTCGATGCGTCGCTGTGGGAGACGTCCGGACATTGGGGCTGGTATCGCGAGAACATGTTCGCGGTGCAGTCCGCCGGCGAGGACGCCGAGGACAAGCGCTGGTTCGCGTTGAAGCCGATGAACTGCCCGGGCCACGTGCAGATCTTCAAGCACGGGCTGAAATCCTACCGCGACCTGCCGCTGCGGCTCGCCGAGTTCGGGACCGTGCATCGCTACGAGCCGTCGGGTGCCATGCACGGGCTGATGCGCGTGCGCGGCTTCACCCAGGACGACGCGCACGTCTTCTGCACGGAGGAGCAGCTCGCCGAGGAGTGCCTGAAGATCAACGACCTCATCCTCTCGACCTACGCCGATTTCGGCTTCGAGGAAATCGTCGTCAAGCTCTCCACCCGCCCCGAGAAGCGGGTGGGCTCGGACGCCTCATGGGATCACGCCGAGGCGGTGATGGCGCGCGTGCTCGCCGACATCGAGAAGAAGGCCGGCGGGCGCGTGAAGACCGCGATCAACCCGGGCGAAGGCGCGTTCTACGGGCCGAAGTTCGAGTACGTCCTGCGCGACGCGATCGGGCGCGACTGGCAGTGCGGCACGACGCAGGTGGACTTCAACCTGCCGGAGCGCTTCGGCGCCTTCTACGTCGACGCCGACGGCACGAAGAAGATGCCCGTCATGGTCCACCGCGCCATCTGCGGCTCGATGGAGCGCTTCCTCGGCATCCTCATCGAGCATTTCGCGGGCCATTTCCCGCTCTGGATCGCGCCGACGCAGGCGGTGGTGTGCACCATCACCTCGGAGGCCGACGGCTATGCCGAGGAGGTGGCCAGGGCGGCCAAGCGCGCCGGCCTGAAGGTCGAGGCGGATACGCGCAACGAGAAGATCAACTACAAGGTGCGCGAGCACTCGCACGCCAAGATCCCGGTGATCCTCGTCGTCGGCAAGCGCGAGGCGGCGGAGCGTACGGTCAACATCCGCAGGCTCGGCTCTCAGGAGCAGGTCTCGATGCCACTCGACGAGGCCCTCGCGGCGCTCGCCGCCGAGGCGGTGCCGCCGGACGTCAAGCGCGCCAACGCGGCTCATCGCGAGGACTGGGTGGCGAGCGAAGGCGTCCAGCTCGACGGGCAGCACGACCACGCGATGCGGTGAGGCGGAGCTTCGCGGCTCGTCGTCAGAACGAAATCGGGGGAGGGCTCGTCGCCCTCCCCCGTTTCGTTTCGAGGCTCGAAACGCCGGTTCTTCGTCCCGGCTGCGAGCGTGGCCCGCATATGCGCTCTTGGCGGCGCAAGTCCCGTCCCGACCTCCCCGTCGAAGCGAAAGTCCAGAAGCCCGTGAAACATGCCCGCCGGCCGGCGGCGCGGCAAGGGTAAGCTTCCGTTAAGGTTAACCGAACCTTTCAGCGTGCGCCGCGGTCGCGGGGCATGGCCTTCGCGTTGCGACTCGTCGATGAAGGACGGGCGCGGGCCACGCGTCGCGGAACGCACCGCATCGCCCCGTTGCGAGACGGTTCGTGCGCACGAGCGGTTCGGGATGAATCGGCCGGCGCGCGCGGACGATAGTGTTGGAGAGCTCTGCATGAAGCACCCGGCGACACGGATGCTGTTCTCGTACTGGGACGCTCTGCGCGGCGAGCGCGCGGCCCCGGAGCGTGGGGAGATCGAGCCCGGCGAGATCCGCCACGTCCTGGCGGACGCCTTCGTGCTCGAGCTCGACGAGGACCGCGACGCCCGCTTCCGCCTCGCCGGCACCCGCATGTGCGCCCTCTTCGGCCGCGAGCTGCGCGACACCCGCCTCGTCGACCTCTGGCCCGAGCGCGCCCGCCACGACGTGCGCCGCAACCTCGACATCGTCGTAGACGAGACGGCGGGGATCGTCAGCGGCATCGTCGGCGCGACCGGCGAGGGTGAGACCGTCGACCTCGAGCTCCTCGTCCTGCCGCTGCGCCATCGCGGGCGCCCGAACGCCCGCGCCCTCGGCTGCCTTTCGGCGCGCATCGTCCCGACCTGGATCGGCTTTCATTCGGTGACGACGCTCACCACCGTGTCCATGCGGGTCGTGTGGCCTTCGGGCCGGCCGCTGGACGTGGTGCAGCCGCCCCTCGACGCCATCGAGCGGCGCCGTCGCTTCGTGGTCCACGACGGCGGCCGCGCTCACGGCTGAAACCGCACGTCAGCGTTCTCGTGCGTCGCGCATCCGTGGAAAGCGAGCCTTAACCAAACGGGTCTACGGTCCCTCGCGCACAGCTGAAGCACGAGGACACACGTCGCGATGACCGGCTCGCCCATGATGCTGCAGAGGGAAGCGGCCCAGCCGCTGCGCCGCTCCGATCGGCGCCTGCACGCACGCGTCAAGGTCATCCTGCTGGGCCGCTACATGCTGCAGAACCGGCAGGAATATCCCTGCCAGACGGTGGACTTCTCCCCCGGCGGCGTCGCGCTGGTGGCGCCCGTGCGCGGGCTCATCGGCGAGCGCGTCGTGTGCTACTTCGAGCATATCGGCCGGGTGGAGGGCGTCATCGCGCGCCACACCGACAAGGGCTTCGCCATCTCCATCACGGCGACGGCGCGCAAGCGCGACAAGCTCGCCTCGCAGCTGACCTGGCTCGCCAACCGCCACGAGCTGGGCCTGCCCGAGGATCGCCGGCACGAGCGCATCACCCCGACCAACAAGCACGTCGTGCTCAAGCTCGACGAGGGGATCGTCCTCGAG
The DNA here is from genome assembly GCF_014645695.1 of Salinarimonas ramus. GTDB lineage: Bacteria > Pseudomonadota > Alphaproteobacteria > Rhizobiales > Beijerinckiaceae > Salinarimonas > Salinarimonas ramus. The sequence goes on from NZ_BMMF01000004.1 coordinate 389,731, forward strand.
GCGAGCCTCATCGACGTCTCGATCTCGGGCGCCGGCATCGCCATGGACAAGCGCCCCGCCATCGGCGCGGGCCTGCTCGTCGGCTCCACCCCCGCCCGCGTGGTGCGCCACTTCCAGAACGGGATCGCGGTGGAATTCCTGCTGCCGATCTCGCCGGACAAGTTCGACGAGAACATCATTCTCTGACGGAGAGAATCGGTCGCCGACGGTCAGCCGGTCGTGCGCACGCGGCCACGTCCGTGGCCACGGCGCGACTCCTCGCTGATTCCGTGCCACATATACCCGCCGACATCGCTCCATGCACGCTTGACGGAGACCTGGTCCATCCGCTCCGCGAGCGGCGTCCGATCGGGGAGGAACATGGATGCGGGCCCGGCTAGGCCCTGGAGGACCCCTCGCCAGAACGCGGATCGTCCGTTCTGCCCGGTCATGCCGTCCTCCCTCGTTCGCGCCGCCGGCGGGATGCGCGACTGCATGTTGAGCATGAAAGCCCAAAGGCGGTCAACGTTCCGCAAACGACGCCCTCACCCCAGCGTCGCCAGCCCCGGGAAGGTCTCCAGCAGCCAGAACGAGGCCGTCTGGATGCCGCCCGTGAGGAAGGCGATGCCGGTGAGCACGAGCAGCACGCCCATGCCCTTCTCGACGTAGGCGAAGCGCGACTTCATCCGCTTGAGGAAGGCGACGAAGGGCTTCATGGCGAAGGCGGCGAGGATGAAGGGGATGCCGAGCCCAGCCGAGTACACCGCCAGCAGGAAGGCGCCGCGCCCCACGCTCGCCTCCGATCCCGCCACCGCCAGGATGGCGGCGAGGATCGGGCCGATGCACGGCGTCCAGCCGAAGGCGAAGGCGAGCCCCATCACGTAGGCGCCGCCGTAGCCCGCGGAGGATCCGCCCTGGAAGCGCGCCTCGCGGTAGAGCAGCGCGATGCGGAAGACGCCGAGGAAGTGCAGCCCCATCACGATGATGACGACGCCCGCCAGCGTCGCGAACACGTCCATGTATTGCCGCACCAGCTGCCCGAACAGGGATGCCGTCGCGCCGAGCGCCGTGAACACCGTCGCGAAGCCCGCCACGAAGACGAGCGCGGTCAGCAGCGCCTTGCGCCGCACCGCCCAATCGTCCTCGCGCTGCATCTCCTCCACGGAGACGCCCGCCAGATAGGACAGGTAGGGCGGCACCAGCGGCAGCACGCAGGGCGAGAGGAAGCTGATGAGGCCCCCGAGCAGGGCGGCGTAGAGCGAGACGTCGGTCATGGCCATCGTGTAGCAAGGGAAGCGGCTTGCGGGAAAGCGCGCCGCACCCGCTCTCGCGGGCTCGTGATGGCGCGTGATACAGCATGGCGATCGAACGCGCGTTGCGCGAGATCATGCGAGAGGTATCCGATGTCGCGGAGGCGCAATCTCATCACCGACGTGGCCGGGATCACCGTGGGCAACGCCCACGACGAACGCCTCGCCTCCGGCGTCACCGTGGCCCTGTTCGACCGCGCGACGGTCGCCTCCGTCGCGACGCTGGGCGGCGCGCCCGGCAACCGCGACACCGCCTGCCTCGAGCCCGACGCCACGGTGGAGGGCGTCGACGCCATCGTCCTCTCCGGCGGCTCCGGCTTCGGGCTCGACGCGGCGGGCGGCGCGCAGGCCTGGCTGCGGGCCCGCGGCCGGGGCTTCGCCATCGGCCCGGCGCTCGTTCCGATCGTGCCGCAGGCGATCGTGTTCGACCTCCTCAACGGCGGCGACAAGGATTGGGGCCTCTATCCGCCCTATCGCGAGCTCGGCCACGCCGCCTGCGAGGCGGCCGGCGCCGACTTCGCGCTGGGCACCGCCGGCGGCGGCTACGGCGCGACGACGGTGGACCTGAAGGGCGGGCTCGGCTCCGCCTCCGCCGTCACGTCGTCGGGCCACACGGTCGGCGCGCTCGTCATCGTCAACGCCATCGGCTCGGTGATCGTGGGCGAGGGCCCGCATTTCTGGGCCGCGCCCTGGGAGGTCGACGACGAATACGGCGGGCTCGGCCTGCCCGCGGACGTCGCCGCGCGCGGCCGGCGTCTCGCCTGGAAGGGCGGCCCGCCGCCCTCCACCACCATCGCCCTCGTCGCCACCGACGCGACGCTGACGAAGCCGCAGGCGCGCCGCGTCGCCGTGCAGGCGAACGACGGCCTCGCGCGCGCCTTGCGAATCACCCACGCCCCGTTCGACGGCGACACCGTCTTCTGCGCCGCCACCGGCCGTCGCCCGCTCGGTGCGATGCCCGCGGCGGATCTCACCGAGATCGGCTGCGTCGCCGCCGACGTGCTGGCGCGGGCGGTGGCGCGGGGCGTCTACGAGGCGACAGCCCTGCCCTTCCCGGAGACGCCGCCGGCCTGGCGCGATCGCTTCGCGGGGCGCGTCGCCTGACGCCCTTTTCGGCGGGCGCGACTCCGCCCATATTGCCGCCATGGCGCGCTCCCCGAAGACCTCCTCGAATGCCCCGACCTCCGATTCCGGCGCTCCCGCGCGCAAGGGCGCGCGGCCCAAGGCGCAGAAGCCGGAGCTGAAGCCGCTCGACGAGCACCTCGCCGAGCTGCTCAACCCCGCTCTGTCCAAGAAGAAGTCCGGCGGCTCCGCCGTGACCGGCTTCGCGGAGGCGCCCCAGCGCGGCTTCGAGACGGGATACGAGACGGGTTTTGTCGGCGAGCTCGACCCCGACCTCGCCTCCCCCGCCACCCGCGACCTCGCGGAGCGCCCCGGCGGGCCGCCGCGCAAGGGCGGGCGCCCGAAGAAGCCCTCCGAGCTGCCCCCGCCGGAGGATCTCGCCGGCGGCGGCGTCTCGGCGACCGTCCAGGCGCTGGAGGATCTCCTCACCTCCGGCAACCCGCTCTTCAAGGACGGCAAGCTCTGGACGCCCCACCGGCCGATGCGGCCGGAGAAGTCCGAGGGCGGGCGGCGCTTCGTCATGAAGTCGGACTTCCAGCCCGCCGGCGACCAGCCCGCCGCCATCAAGGAGCTGGTGAAGGGCGTCGGCGAGAACGAGCGCGACCAGGTGCTGCTGGGCGTCACCGGCTCGGGCAAGACCTTCACCATGGCCAAGGTCATCGAGGAGACGCAGCGTCCCGCCCTCATCCTGGCGCCGAACAAGACGCTGGCGGCGCAGCTCTACGGGGAGTTCAAGTCCTTCTTCCCCGAGAACGCGGTCGAGTACTTCGTCTCCTACTACGACTATTACCAGCCGGAGGCCTACGTCCCGCGCTCCGACACGTTCATCGAGAAGGAATCGTCCATCAACGAGCAGATCGACCGCATGCGCCACTCGGCCACGCGGGCGCTGCTCGAGCGCGACGACGTCATCATCGTCGCCTCCGTGTCGTGCATCTACGGCATCGGCTCGGTGGAGACCTACACCGCCATGTCGTTCTCGGTGAAGCAGGGCGAGCGCATCGAGCAGCGCCAGCTCATCGCCGACCTCGTGGCGCTGCAATACAAGCGCATCCAGTCGGACTTCACCCGCGGAACCTTCCGCGTGCGCGGCGACGTCATCGAGCTCTTCCCCGCCCACTTGGAGGACCGCGGCTGGCGCATCGGCCTCTTCGGCGACGAGATCGAGACCATTCAGGAATTCGACCCGCTCACCGGGCAGAAGACGGCGGACCTCGAGTTCGTCAAGATCTACGCCAATTCCCACTACGTCACCCCGCGCCCCACCCTCCAGCAGGCCATCAAGGGCATCAAGGAGGAGCTGCGCACGCGCCTCGCGGAGCTGACCAATATGGGCCGCCTGCTCGAGGCGCAGCGGCTGGAGCAGCGCACCCAGTTCGACCTGGAGATGATCGAGGCCACCGGCGCCTGCAACGGCATCGAGAACTATTCGCGCTACCTCACCGGGCGCCGCCCCGGCGAGCCGCCGCCGACCCTGTTCGAGTACCTGCCCGACAACGCGCTCGTCTTCACCGACGAGAGCCACGTCACCGTGCCGCAGATCGGCGGCATGTATCGCGGCGACTTCCGCCGCAAGGCGACGCTGGCCGAGTACGGCTTCCGCCTGCCCTCCTGCCTCGACAACCGCCCGATGCGCTTCGAGGAATGGGACGCCATGCGCCCGCAGACGGTGCACGTCTCCGCCACGCCCGGCAATTGGGAGCTGGACCGCACCGGCGGCATCTTCGTCGAGCAGGTCATCCGCCCCACCGGCCTCGTCGACCCGATCGTCGAGGTCCGCCCCGCCAAGACGCAGGTGGACGACCTGCTCGGCGAGGTGCGCGACATGGCCGCGCGCGGCTACCGCACGCTCGCCACCGTGCTCACCAAGCGCATGGCGGAGGACCTCACGGAGTACCTGCACGAGAACGGCGTGCGCGTGCGCTACATGCATTCGGACATCGACACGCTGGAGCGCATCGAGATCATCCGCGACCTGCGGCTCGGCGCCTTCGACGTGCTGGTGGGCATCAACCTCCTGCGCGAGGGCCTCGACATCCCCGAATGCGCCCTCGTCGCCATCCTGGACGCCGACAAGGAGGGCTTCCTGCGCTCCGAGACGTCCCTGATCCAGACCATCGGCCGCGCCGCCCGCAACGTCGACGGCCGCTGCCTGCTCTATGCGGACACGATCACCGGTTCCATGCAGCGCGCGATGGCCGAGACCGAGCGCCGCCGCGAGAAGCAGCTCGCCTACAACGCCGAGCACGGCATCACCCCCGAGAGCGTGAAGCGCGCCATCGGCGACATCCTGGAGAGCGTCTACGAGCGCGACCACGTGCGCGTCGACACGGGCCTCGCAGAAGCCGGCGCCACCGTGGGGCACAACCTCAAGGCCATCATGGCCGACCTCGAGAAGCGCATGCGCGAGGCCGCCGCCAACCTGGAATTCGAGGAAGCCGCCCGGCTGCGCGACGAATTGAAGAGGCTCCAGGAGACGGAGCTGCTCGTGGGCGACGACCCCATGGCCCGCCAGGCGGATATCGAGGCCGGTGCCGGGCGGTACGGCGCGGGGGACGCGCGCGGGGGGCGGCCTAAGGGTGGGTCGCGGGTGGCGAAGCCGGTTCCGGGGGAGATGGGCCCGGGCACGGACCGCGAGCGGCCGCTCGGGGCCGGGGCCGTGGGCGTCCGGCCGGCGGGGAGGTCGATGGAGGGACGGCCGGGGCAGGCGCCGAAGTACAGGGGGCGGAAGGAGAAAAGGGGGTGAGGGGGGAGCTTTACTTCTGATGACGGAGTGCCAGAACCTCAACTCCGTATTTCCTCCTCATTCTGTCAACAAACTGTGGTTCGATCGCATTTGCGAAGGCGAGGAGCCCATGCAAGTGCTTCGTTTCAGCTACACCTAATCGGCCAAGTGAATAATGGTGCAGTTTAGCAGAAATGAGCCTTTTTCTATCTCGCCCGATCGAGATCTCACCATTCGGTGTCACGATCAAGCCAGTCACATTCCGTCTATGCGCCTTGGAAAGCCAAATAGTCTTCGTCGTATTCAAGCGCAATGACGGACTTTTCATTTCTTTGACGAATCGAACAATTTGCTTATGAACAACTTCAAGCGATTGTGTGTTTGTCGCAGAAAAGGTCATATCGTCCGCGTAGCGGGTGTACTTTACCTGATTCACGCGGCATAACGCATCCACATGTACATCAAAATCATAGAGCAATGCATTAGAAAGTGGCGGCGATGAAGGCGCTCCTATCGATAAGCGTAAATCGGATGCCTTCTTTGGCTTCCAGAAAAGGGCATGTGTAAGAAACTTAATTTCCGTATCACTCAGTTTAAACTGAGTATTGGATAAGTATGAGATAAGATCATGCGGCCGAATCGATGGAAAGAAATTTGCGAAATCCATCTTGACGATAAACTCTTGTCTGACATGAGGCTCTACGTTCTTCCTAATGTTGAATCCGAGCCTATATGCAGTCGCAGAGTCGTGAATCGGAAATTGCGAAATTAGCGAACGGACAATTGAACGCTGAATACCCTTCAACTCCCGTGCGGGATGTGCAATCCACCTAGGAGTACCGTCGCGCTTCATGATCGCGAATTCACGGTATCGGCTCGGCAGGCTTGGGCCAATGTAGATCAACTCTTCGGGCGCCAACCCGTTCTCGATTGCAACCTCACGCAGCAACTTCATCAGCCGCCTCCCCCAAGCTTCTTCTAAATACATCAACGCGAAAGTCGTTCTTCTTTTTCAATTCCTGGAAGATGTCAAATCTCCAGCGCAAGGTGTCATTCTTCTTCTTCGGCTTATATGCAACAGCACTTGGGGAAAACCCTTTGGTTGCGACGTAATAATAAAACTGCTTGTATTTGCGGCGCTGGATCCATCCAACAAGCTGTAGCGCATGAAACATCAGTCTCATTTCACGATCATCTAAATCGATGTCGAGCCTATTCAAGTAACTCTGCATTTCGATAATTGTCACGCCATAAAATAGGTATGCGAGTTGTGCAATCAAATTCATGATATGCGACTTACTTCTCGGCTTGAATTTCTCCTCAATACTCCTCGATGAAACTATACCAAATACATCCTGGTACAGATCACCCACAACCGGAGATGAAGCCCTCAACGTCTCTCCCTCCGAGATAAATGGATAGTTTGAAACTACCTCTTCACCAAAGGATTTCTCAAGAAAGAGCAGTGGTCCGTTGCTTATAAAGGAGTCAACAGGATGCCTGTCGTCCTTCACTGCAACAAATAATCTAGATGCGATCTCCGACGATTGAGAGAATGCACCGAGCTCAGCTATAGATCCAGCAGATTCCAAGATAAGTATATTGACCTCAGACAATGAGGCGACGTACTTCTCCAATTCAAGCAAGTCATTGAATTTGGCAGGTGAAAAACTCTGATTAACGTCTTCTGCAAGGACGATCGGAATGCCTGCGGCAAGCTCTTTGCGCGTATGACACCGTCTAAGAAAATGTTCCCGCACAGAGCAGGGCGTTTCTGCACCCTCATTCAGTTTTCCACCACACAGAAATACGAATCTATGCGGACGCTTAAGCCTCCATTGTTGCAAATTAATAGCGTCGATAAAACTCGCGATCTCGTGCAACACAGCTCTTTACCTAAAGAAGGCGCGGACGACGGGCTTAACTGCGCCGAGACTTCGGTGCAGTTAAGCCCGTCGTCCGCGCCGTTAAACTCGATCAATTTTCGATTGCCTGGCGAAACGCCCGGCAGGGGGGTAGCCCCCCGTTCGCGTAAAGAGAGCTTGACACTACCGTGGCGCTCACAACCTGTCAACACTCAAGCTGTCGTGCGGCGGCTGCACGGGCCGGGTCGTTTCGGCTCCGCCGAACGCTGCGCGCCCCATCCGTCTCGGCTCCGCCGAGCCACCTTACCCTACAGGGAAGGAGTGGCGCCTACCCCTACATGTATCTTCATACACCTGTATTCTTAAGGATGCAGGAGTGGCACGGGTCGGGGCATCATGTTCTTACTTCGTTCGCATTGGGAAGCCCGACCATGAGCAGCGGCTATCACAAGCGCCCCGGCACCACCGTTTCGACGCAGCTCGCTCGCGACCTGCGCAAGCGGATGACGCGGCACGAGGCGAAGCTGTGGGTCGCCCTGCGCCGCCTGCGTCCGGCGGGCTTCACCTTTCGGCGGCAGGTGCCGATCGGCCCGTACGTCGTCGACTTCGCCTGCCTGAAGGCGCGCCTCGTCGTCGAGGTGGACGGCAGCCAGCACGGCTTCGACGCGCACCGCGCCGAGGACCGGCTGCGCGATACGTGGCTGGCGGAGCGCGGCTTCCTGGTGGCGCGCTTCTGGAACTACCAGGTCGACCGCGAGCTCGGTTCCGTCATGGACACCATCTTCGCCCGCCTCACCGAACCACGCGCACCCTCTCCTTCCCTGTAGGGGAAGGTGGATCGGCGGCGTAGCCGACGAGACGGATGGGGCACGCCGGCAGGCGTGTTCGGCGAAGCCGAATTCCGGGGCGGCTGGGCGAGCCGGGGGGGTTCGGCTTTGCCGAACGCGCGTCCCGCGCGCCCCATCCGTCACGCCGCTTCGCGGCGCGCCACCTTCCCCTACAGGGAAGGAGAATTGCCGGAACCGCGGGCACCCTCTCCTTCCCTGTAGGGGAAGGTGGATCGGCGGCGTAGCCGACGAGACGGATGGGGCACGCCGGCAGGCGTGTTCGGCGAAGCCGAATTGCGGGGCGGCTGGGCGAGCCGGGTCGTTTCGGCTCCGCCGAACGCGCTTCGCGCGCCCCATCCGTCACGCCGCTTCGCGGCGCGCCACCTTCCCCTACAGGGAAGGAGGGGGGTCGCGGAAGCGGACGCCTGCTCCGCCGCCGTTGGCGTCGATGAAGACCACGCCGGCGTCCTCGAAGGCGCGGCGGATGGCGGTGGCGGTGATCTTCAGGCCGCCGAGGGGGCCGGCTTCGGCTTCGAGGCGCTTGACCGTGGCGATCGAGATCTCGGACTTGCCGGCGAGATCCTGCTGCGTCCAGCCCAGCAGACCGCGGGCGGCGCGCATCTGCTCGCTGGTGATGCGGGTTGAACGCGAGTCCATCTTGCGCTATTTTCGCTCAGGTGCTATACAAGGGGTCAGTCAGCCAGTCCGGCCGACTTGATACTAAAGGTCCCACCTTCCCCCCGCCACCCCCGCGCGCCCCCGGCGCGCGAACCCTCCCGCTCGTCCCGAAGGAGCCCTCATGGTCCCCTCCCCCATCCCGGCCGCCGCCGCGGCCGCGAGCCCGTTCGCGCGCGCGAACGCCCCCGCGTGCCCCCTCCACGCCCTCGCCCTCGAGGCGGAGGGGATGATCGGGCGGGCGAATGCGCTGGACGAGCGGGCGGGCGCGGCGGACACGTCCGGGGAGCGGGCGGCGGCGAACGCGGCCATGGACGAGGTCGGGCGGGGGCTCGATCGGCTGTCGGAGCGGGCGGCGCGGCTTGCGGCGGGGTCGCGAGAGGGGGCGCTGTTCGCCCTCGTGCTGGCCGCGGGCGAGGCGAAGACGCTCGCCGTCTCCGACGACGCCCCCGGCCCGGCGCTCGACCGCCTCGTGCGCCACCTCTGGACCATCCGCCGCGCGCTCGAACGCGACGCCGCCCTGCCGGAGCGCGTGTGCGAGTACTGGATGCCCCGCCGCTCGCGCCCCCCGCTTGACCATTCCCCCACCCCCGTGCTCGCCTCCTTCCCCAACGACACGGGAGGCGGCAGCCATGAAGCTCTATGACGGCGGGCGGGCGCCCAATCCGCGGCGGGTGCGGATCTTTCTCGCGGAGAAGGGCGTCTCGGTGGAGATCGTGCCCGTCGATCTCGGCCGGCTCGAGCACAAGGGCGAGGCGTTCTCGGCCGTGAACCCGCTCCAGCGCGTGCCCGCGCTCGTCCTCGACGACGGCATCGTGATCACCGAATCGATCGCCATCTGCCGCTACCTGGAGGCGCTCCATCCCGAGCCGCCGCTCTTCGGGACGGACCCGCTGTCCGCGGCGCTCGTCACCATGTGGGAGCGGCGCGTCGAGTTCGGGCTCCTGTCGGCCATCGCGGCGATCTTCCGCCACACGCACCCGGCCATGGCGGAGATGGAGGTGCCGCAGGTGCCCGAATGGGGCGTGGCGAACCGCGCGCGGGTGACGGAGGCCCTCGCCTTCCTCGACCGGCGCTGCGGCGAGACCCCGTTCCTCGCGGGCGAGACGTTCTCGGTGGCCGACATCACCGCGCTGGTCGCACTCGACTTCCTGCGGCTCGTGAAGATCCCGATTCCCGACGAGCTCGGCGCGCTGCGCGATTATCACGCGCGCCTGAAGAGCCGGCCCAGCGCCGCGGCGTGAGGCCGCCTCGCCTTCGCCGCACGGCGGGCCTAGAGCCCTCGGCATGACCGCCGACACCCGTCTCGACGACACCCTCGCCGCGCTGCGCGCCTGCCGCATCTGCCGCGACGCGCCCATGCGCGGGCCGGCGCTCCCCCACGAGCCGCGCCCCATCGTCCAGGCGCATCCCTCCGCGCGGCTGTGCATCGCGAGCCAGGCGCCGGGGAACCGCGCGCACGTGGCGGGCATACCCTTCCTCGATCCGTCGGGCGTGCGGCTTCGCGCCTGGCTCGGCCTCGACGAGGCGACGTTCTACGATCCCGCGCTCGTCGCCATCGTGCCGATGGGCCATTGCTTCCCGGGTTACGATTCCAAGGGCGGCGACCTGCCGCCGCGGCGCGAATGCGCGCCGGCCTGGCGCAGCCGCGTCCTCGCCGGGCTGCCCAACCTGGAGCTGATCCTCGTCATCGGCTCCTACGCCCAGAGCTGGCACCTGCCGGACCACGCCAAGGCCGGCCTCACCGACACCGTCCGGAACTGGCGCGCCATCCTCGATGCGCCGCGCGCGCCCAAGGTGCTGCCGCTGCCGCATCCGTCGTGGCGCAACAATGCCTGGCTCAAGAAGCACGCCTGGTTCGAGGCCGACCTCTTGCCCGTCCTGCGGGAGCGGGTGCAGGGTCTCCTCGACGAGAGCGCGCGCGACCGCGCACGGGAGGAAGACGCCGCATGACCGAGGTCCTGACAATCGCCCGCGAGAACGGGGTCGCCACCCTCGCCCTCGCCCGCCCCGACAAGCTCAACGCCCTCACCGCCGAGCTGCACGCGGCTCTGCGCGATGCGCTGGCGCAATGCGCCGACGACGAGAGCGTGCGCGTCGTGGTGCTCACCGGCGCCGGGCGCGCCTTCTCCGCGGGCCAGGATCTCACCGAGGACCTGCCGCGGGACGAGGCCGGGCGCATCGATCTCGGGCCGCCGCTCGCGCGCGACTACAACCCGCTGATCCGCACGCTGATCGACTACCCGAAGGTGACGATCGCCGCGTTGAACGGGCCCGCGGTCGGCGCGTCGATGAACATCGCGCTCGCCTGCGACATCGTCGTCGCCGCGCGCTCGGCCTACCTGCAGGAGGCCTTCGCCAAGATCGCGCTGATCCCGGACGCGGGCGGCACCTGGCTGCTGCCGCGGATCGTCGGCCCCAAGCGCGCGATGGCGCTGATGCTCACGGCCGAACCGGTGCCGGCGGACGAGGCGAAGGCGCTCGGCCTCGTCCACGCGGTGTGGGACGACGCCGCCTTCGCCGGGGAGGCCCGCGCCTTCGCGGAGCGCCTCGCCGCCGGGCCGGCGCTCGCCTACCGCCTCACCAAGCAGGCGCTGGCGAAGAGCTTCGACAACGACGTCGACGCCCAGCTCGTGCTCGAGGCCGCGCTCCAGCGCGAGGCCGGCTTCTCGGAGGATTTCGCCGAGGGCATCGCCGCCTTCCGAGAGAAGCGCGCGCCCCGGTACACCGGGCGCTGAGGCGGGCTGCGCGCGCCCTCAGCCCGGCGTGATGTCCAGCGGCGGCGCAGGCGGGGGCGATTCCAGGCGCGGGCCGCGCTGGGTGGGCGCGCCGGCGCCGAAGAGGCGGCGCAGCACGCCCGGCGCGATGGCCGAGAGCGGATTGACGCTCAGCGCCGGCTCGTCGATGGCGCCGGAGAGGCGAAAGTTCACCGCGAACAGCCCCTCGTACTGGCTCCCGCCGAGGATCGTGCCGAAGACCGGCACCTGGGCGAAGGCGTTGTTGAGGCCGTAAGCCGGCACGTAGGAGCCGGCGATGTCGAGCTGCTCGCCCTCGAGATCGACCCAGCCCTCCAGCGTGAAGCCGACCTGAGGCCCCCACATCCGCGCGTCGGCGAGCGTCAGCACCGGGCCGTCGCGGATGAAGTCCACCTGCGCCTTGGTGAAGAGCGCCTCGCTCGGGTTGACGGCGGGTCCGGATAGGCCGAAGCGCGCGTCGTTGCCCGCCGCCTGCGGCAGCTGTCGCCCCACGACGCTGCGTAGCGCCGGCTCGTCGCGCAGCACGAAGTCCCACAGGATCAGCTCGCCCGGCCCGCGCTCGTCGCCGAGGCCGGCGGCGAGGTAGAGCCGCCCGCCGACCATGCGGTCGTAGAGGTCGAGGAAGCGCAGGGTCGCGCCCGCATCCGCGCTCTCGGCGCTCAGCCGCCCGTCGGCGATGCGCACGGTGAGCGGCCCGTCGGGGAAGCGTGCGTCGAGCGAGCCGGCACGCACCGCGCCGTCGACGACGGCGAGGCTGGCGTTCACGTTGGTGAGGACCTCCTCGCCGAAGCCGCCGAGGATGTCGAGGCGTAGGTCGAGGGTGGCGTCGAGGTCGTCGCGCGCCTCGGCCCCGCCGCCTTCGTCGTCGTCCTCGCGCAGGGCGGCGAGGACGGGGCGCAGGTCGAAGACCGAGCCGGCGAGCCGCCCTGCGAGCGCGCCGCCCGCCCCGCGCGAGAGCGCGAAGGCGGCGTCGTCCCCGGGCGAGAGCCGCGCGCGGGCGAGGTCGAGGCTCGCGAGATCGCCGTTCGCGTCGAGCCGCCCCGAACCCCTGAGCGAGACGGCGCCCGAATCGAGGGCGAGGTTCGAGAAGGCGAGCCCGTCGGCGCTCGTGGCGACGTCGAGGGCGAGCATGCCCGCGGCGCCGGGCTCCTTGCGCCAGCCGGGCAGCAGGTCCGTAACCCGCGCGCGGGCGAGGTCGGCCTCGATGCGGGCCGAGACGTCCTCGCCGGGCCCGAGCGTCGCCTCGATGCTCGCCGCGATCTCGCCCGCGAGGGTGCCCGGCGGCACGATCCCGCGCTCGGCGAGCGCGGCGGCGCCGATCGTGCCGGAGAGCCGCGCGCGACCCTCGCCGATGCGCGGATCGACCAGCGAGATCTCGACGGGGCCGCCGGCGAGCGTCCCCGTGCCGTCGAGGGTGAGCGTGCCGTCGGGCGTGAAGGCGAGGGCGAGCGAGCCGTTCTCCAGGCGCTCGACGTCGCCGAGCAGCGGCGCGGAGACGTTCTCGAGCCGTCCCTCGGCGCTGATCGGCAGGCGCGCCACCTCGACGGGCTCGCCGATGGGGAAGGAGAAGGCGACGTCGAGAGCGACGTCGCCGGACACGCTCTGCGGATCGAGCGCGAGATCGGCGGCGCCCGCGAGCGCCGGCGCGGCGAGGAAGGCGGCGAGCCCGTCGAGCCCGCCCGTCGCCGTGAAGGCGATGCGCGAAGGCGAGGTCGGCTCCCAGTAGTTCTCCAGGCGGAACGTCCCGGCCTGCGCGTCGAGGCGCCGGCCCTCGGGGAGGATCACGTGCGCGTCGTGCGCGTCCACCGACGCGCTGTCTCCGGACACCCACCCGCTGACCGCGACGTCGCGCAAAGCGGGGAAGTCGTCTCCGAGCACGAGCCGCACGCCGTCGAGCGCGAAGCGCACGTCCACCGTCTCGGCGGGCAGCGGCTCCTCCTCGAAGAGGCCGGCCAGCTGCGCGGCGTCGAGGGCGACGGCGACGTCGAGATCCGCGACGTTCCCCTCCTGCACGGCGTCGCGCAGGAAGAGCCGCGGAATCGGGGCGACGAAATCGGGCCAGAGCGCCAGCGCCGTGCGCACGGGCATGTCGCCGGTCTCGAGCCCGACCCGCAGCCCGCCCCCGTGCGCGGGGCCGCCGAAGGAGGCGTCGAGTTCGAGGTCGATGCCGGGCCCTTCGAGCGCGGCGCGCTCGACCACGATGCCGTCGGGCCCGCCGCGGGCGGCGATGTCGATGCGCGACAGGGCGAGCGTCGGCTCCGCATCGGTCGCGCCGCGCACGACCGCGTCCTCGCCGGACAGAGCGAGCGCCCAGCCGCCCCCCTCCTCCGCGGGCGTCAGCGCACCGGCGAGGCGCACGCGCGTGCGCCCGCCGGAGAGCTCGACATCGTCGAGCGCGAGCACGCCCGCCTCGGGATCCCACGTCGCCCGCGCCGCGAGGCGCTCGACGGGCACGAGGGGCATGAACGGATCGCTCGTGCGCAGCCAGCCGTCGCCGCTCTCGAGAGCGGCCTCGAAGCGGCGCACGTCGCCCTGCGGACCGAGCGCGATCTCGGCGGAGCCGGTGAGCGTCAGATCCTCCGAGCCGAACGCCTCCGAGAGGCCGGTCATCAGCGTGAGGTCGCGCACCGGCATCGCGTCGACGGCGAGGCGCGCCACGCGACCGCCCTCCCCGTCCGGCGCCAGCGCGCCCTCGAAGCTCCAGGGGCCGCCGGGCCCGTCGAAGGAGGCGGCGATGCGCCGCGCGCCACGCTCGCGCCAGATGCGCAGGTCGACGTCGGCGAAGCCCACGCGCTCGCGCCCGTCCGCGTCGACCAGCGTCAGCCGGGCGCTGTCGAGGCGCGCGTTGCCGAGGGCGCCGATGGGGCTCGCGTCGTCGAGGAGGCCGGCGAGCGCCGCCGCGAGGGCGCGCACCGGGCCTACGGGCGCGCCGTCCTCGGCGGAAGCCGGCACCGGCACCGGCGCCGGATCAGGCTCGGCGGCGGCGTCCGGCGGCAAGAGCGAGAGCGATCCGTCGCGCGCCACGCGCACGCGCAATTCCACGTCCGAGAGCACGAGCGCCCGCGGCGCGGGATCGCCGGCGACGAGGGAGAGCGGGCCTACAGCGACCAGCGCCCGCGGCGCGTGCGCGATGCGCTCGCCCTCGGCATTGGAGAGATCGAGCCCGTCGACGGCGAGGGCCGGGGTGCCTTCGTGCAGCGTCAGCGCCGAATCGGCGAGCGTCACGCGCCAGGCCGCGCCGAGCCGCTCTTCCAGTGCGGCCGCGACGCGCTCGGAGAGGCCCTCGACCTCCATCGGTCCCGAATCGAGCCGCAGGTAGAGGAGCCCGCCGAGCACCGCGAGGGCGGCGAGGAGCCACAGCTTGGCGCGGATCAGCCGCCGGCCGAGCCGCCGTCGCTTCCAGCTGCGCGAGCGCAGGCCCGCGCTCGGCCCAAATCGGTCGCCGCGCAAGGCGCTCGGCCGCAGATGCGTGACCTCCTCGTTCAAGCGCAACCCGCCCCACGCCCCGGTCTCCGGGCCCCCTTGCGCATGCGCGCGCGAGGCTTCCCCGGAGGAGTGATCCCTGCTTCATTGCCCGCCGTAGACGACGCGCGCTCTCCGCGCGACGACCATACCGCAAAACCGACGAAAGGATGGCACATGGCGCTCGTCATCGGCGAACCCGCTCCCGGCTTCACCCTCCCCGCAGACGGCGGCCGGACGGTGTCGCTGGCGGATCTGAAGGGCAAGAAAGTCGTCCTCTATTTCTATCCGAAGGATGACACCTCCGGCTGCACGAAGGAAGCGCAGGCGTTCAACGGCATGCGCGACGCCTTCGCCGCCGAGGGCGCCGTGATCGTCGGCGTCTCGCCCGATTCGCCGAAGAGCCACGACAAGTTCAAGGCGAAGTACGAGCTGGGCTTCGACCTCCTCGCCGACGAGGAGAAGGGCATGCTCGAGGCCTACGGCGTGTGGGTCGAGAAGAGCATGTACGGCAAGAAGTACATGGGCGTCGAGCGCACCACCGTCCTCATCGACGCCGACGGCAAGGTCGCGCGCGTGTGGCCCAAGGTGAAGGTGCCGGGTCACGCCGAGGAGGTGCTCGACGCGGTGAAGGTGCTCTGAGCGGCGGGGCGCGCGGCATTGCCTGCGCGTCGTTTGCCGGATCTTAACCCTAACGGGCGTTGAATGGCGTCGGGTTTCCGCAAGGAGATGCGACGCATGCACGACGGACGAGGACGCCTGCGGGGAGAACGCGTGCCGCACGAGCGCGACGTCGCGACGCGCCTGGGCGCGCCGCCCCGCACGCTCTTCGCCGTCGGGCCGCTGGCGGCGACGGGCTGCGCCCTCGCCTTCAGCCTGCTCGCCGCCTGGGCCGCCGGCGCGACCTGGTACATCGTGTCGCGGGAGGATCTCGTCGCCGAGCTGCTGCGGCGCCAGTCCCAGGCGGAAGCGCGCTACGAGGACCATCTCGGCGCGCTCCGTGCGCGCCTCGACCGCGTGGCGAGCCGCAAGCTGATCGAGCAGGACACGGTCGAGCAGCGCGTCGCCGCCCTCGTCAGCCGACAGGTGGAGCTCGAGACGCGCCAGGCCGTGCTCGCGGACCTGACGGAGCGCATCGCGCCCGCGGCCGCCGTCACCGGCTCGCTCGGCCCCGCCACGACCGCGACCGTCCCGCTCCCGCCGGTCCTGCCGGACGCGGCCTCCGCCTTCGCCCCGGTTTCCCCGTCCCCTGCTCGTGGCGAGAACCCCTTCGCCGTGGAGCGTCCGCGTCCGACGCCGGTTCCCGCGCCGCTGGAGCTGCGCCTGCGCAGCGACGCCGACGACGCCGCCGTTCCCGGCACCGCGTCGCTCCCCTCCCCCGGCACGCTGCCGGCGCATGCGAGCCTCGGGGCGAGCCTGGATGCCGCCGAATATTCCCTCTCCCTCGTGGAGGACGGCCAGATCCGCGCGCTGGAGCGCATCCGCCTGCAGGTGGAGCTCGAGGCCGGCATCATGCGCGACGCCATCGAGACGGCGGGCCTCGATCCGCATGCCCTCGAGCCTGCGCACCCGGACATGCTTGCCGCGGAGGGCATCGGCGGGCCGTTCATCCCCATCGGCATCGACGCGGAGGCCGGCGGCTTCGAGGCGCTCGTCGCCGGGCTCCAGGAGAGCCTCGTCGCGCGCGATCGCCTGCGCCGCACGACCATCGCCATTCCCTTCGAGCGGCCGGTCGACGGCGACATCGCCATCACCTCGCGCTTCGGCGTCCGCTCGGACCCGTTCACCCGCCGCCCTGCGTTCCATTCGGGCATCGACTTCCGCGCCCGCACCGGCGAACCGGTCTACGCCACGGCGGCGGGGCGGGTGATCTCCGCCGGCCGTGCGGGGGGCTACGGCCGGATGGTGGAGATCGACCACGGCAACGGGCTGACGACGCGCTTCGCGCATCTCTCGGCGATCTCCGTCGCCGACGGGGCGGAGGTCGCCGCCGGCGACCTGATCGGGCGTGCGGGCTCCAGCGGACGCTCCACCGGGCCGCACCTGCATTACGAGACCCGCCTCGACGGCCGCGCCGTCGATCCGCACCGCTTCCTGCGGGCCGCCGAGGTGCTCGCCGAGCTCAAGGGCGGTCTCAACCCGGGCGAGATCCGCTGAGATAGCTCCCGATCGTCTCCACCATCTCGCGCGAGCCGAAGACGAAGGGGCAGCGCTCGTGCAGCGAGCCCGCCTCGAGATCGAGGATGCGCCGGCGCCCGTCGGTGGCGAGGCCGCCGGCCTGCTCGGTGAGGAAGGCCACCGGCTTGCCCTCGTAGACGAGGCGAAGCCGGCCCCGCTCGTAGCCCTTCCGCTGATCCGCCGGATAGAGATAGACGCCGCCGCGGGTGAAGATTCGGAAGGTCTCGGCGACGAGCGACGCGATCCAGCGCATGTTGTGATCGCGCGCGAGCGGCCCGTCCCGTCCGGCGAGGCAATGCTCGAACCAGGCCTCGAGCCCCGGCTCCCAGTGGCGGCGGTTCGAGGCGTTGATCGCGAATTCCTTGGCCGAGACGGGTACCCGCACGTCCGCGCGGGCGAGGCGGAAGGCTCCGGACGCGCGATCGAGCACGTGGAGATCGACGCCGCGCCCGACGCTGAGCAGCATCGTCGTCGCCGGGCCGAAGACGACGATGCCGGCGGCGCGTTGGCGCGTGCCCGGCGCCAGGAAAGGCGCCTCGGCCGGCGCATCGCGCGCGGCGTCCATGATCGAGAAGATCGCGCCCACCGGCGCGTTGATGTCGATATTCGACGAGCCGTCGAGGGGATCGACGGCGACGGCGAGGGGCGCGCGCTCGTCCAGGACGACGACGCCCTCGCGCTCCTCGGAGGCGACGGCCGCCACCGGCGCGTCGGCGAGGGCGCGGAAGAACAGGTCGTCGGCGACGACGTCGAGGGCGCGCTGCGCGTCCCCCGCCTCGTGCCCCTCCCCGATCTCGGCGCCGAGCGCGCCTTCGAGGGCGCCCCGCGAGACGAGATGCGAGAGCTCCGCCGCGGCTCCGGCGAGCGCGAGGACCGTGCGCGCGAGGGCGTCCGTCGCGGCATCGCCGCCGGGGAGGCAGGTGTCGAGGGGGTCTCCCACGCGCATGACGTCGATCTCCCGTATGCCGGATGGGTCGGCCGCAACTACCCTAAATCGCGCAGCCCGGCAACATGAAGCGCTCGCCGTGCGCGCTCACGAGATCCGGCCGTCGCGCGACATGAGAATGGCGATCGCCCGCGTCTGCGGAGCCGCGGCGAGGACGATCATCAAGATGGAGGTCAGCGGCACGGCGAGGATCGCCCCCGGCATGCCCCACAGCGCGCTCCAGGCGACGAGCGAGAGCAGCACCACGAAGGGCCCGAGGTTCGACGAGCGGCTGAGCCAGCGCGGCTCGAGCCAGTTGCCCACGTAGACCTGCGCCGCGACCAGCAGCCCGAGGCCGAGGAGGGTCGTCTCCAGCGAGCCGGTCTGCGCCAGGATCTGCAGGACGACGAGCGCCACCGCCGCGAGGGAGCCGATATAGGGCACGTAGTTCGCGAGCGCGATGAACATCGACCAGAACACGGCGAACTCGACCCCGAGCACGACCAGGATGGCGAAGGAGAGGACGCCGAGCACGACGTTGATCGCCGTCTTCGCCGAGAGATACGAGGTGATCTGCGCGTTGATCTGCGCGAGCAGCTCCTGCTGGCGCCCGCTCGGCGCCCGGTTTCCCGCGATGGCGCGCAGCTTCTTGGGCATCAGCGTCCGTTCGGGCAGGAGGAAGACCACGTAGGTGACGATCAGCACGAGGTAGGCCCCCGCGCTCGCGAGCGTGTTGAGGATCCACAGCGCGGCCGGGCCGACGTCGATGCGATCGATGGTGAGCGCGCGCAGGCCCTCCCAGGCCGCCGAGCCGGTTGCCCCAAAGGGCGCCGCCACCCGGTCGAGGAGGGTGCGCAGGTTCGCCTCGTAGGCGGGGAGCACCTCGGTCAGCCCGCGCAGGTTCGCCGCCGCGAGGAGCCCGATGAGCGCCAGCGCGGCGAGGAAGGTCGCCACGGCCGCGACGTAGCGCAACCAGACCGGCGCGTGCCCGAGAAACGGCACGCGGCCGAGCGCATCGACCGCGCCGACGATGACGTAGGTGAGCATGATGGCGACGACGACGGGGACGAGCACGGTGCGCCCGAGATGCAGCACCGCGCCGATCAGCGCCCCGAGCGCGAGGAGATAGAAGAGATCGCGCACCGACGTCGGCAAGTCGTCTCTCCCTGGTCCACGCCGCTCGGCGTCGTCGAAGGGCGTGGGCCGACGATGCGCCCGGCGGCGGCGGTGGTCAACGCTCGGGTCATGTGCGCGCCGGCAGGACGCGCTTTCCCAATCCGAGCCGACCGCACAGGTACGCCAAATTCTTCAACGCCACGCTCGAACGAACGGCGTCACCGCGCATTCGTGGAGCCGTCCGACCATCAAGTTCGAGACCACCAAGTCCGAGACAACCATAGGGAGACGCTCATGACCCGCAATTGGCTCAAGACGACCGCCGCCGCCGCCCTCGCCACGGCCTTCCTCGCCGGCCCCGTCGCCGCGCAGGCCTACGACGACTGGGATGCGAATTCGGATTCGATGATCGACCAGACCGAGTGGAACACCGGCTGGGCGAACCAGGGCCTCACCGGCTCCATCGACGCCGACGGCGACGGCTCGATCACGCAGACCGAGTTCGAGGAGGCCCGCGGCGACGAAGCGCGCTTCACCGAGCGCTACGGAGAGACCGCCTTCGAGGATTGGGATTCGAACGACGACGACATGCTGAACGACGAGGAGCTCTCGGCGGGCATGTACTCGGCCTACGACGCCGACACGAGCGGCGGCATCGACGAGACCGAGTTCGGGCTGTGGGAGGACGACATCGGCGAGGAGGGCCTCTTCGACATCTGACGTCCTCCCTCGCGGCGCGCCCGCGACCGGATGAGGCATACGAGCGCGCCTCGGGAAACCGGGGCGCGCCTTCTTTTCGAGCGCTCCGCCTAGCCGCCCGCCGCGCCGGCGACGACGATATCCGTGCCCCAGTCGCGGCACAGCTTGCGCACGGGCTCCGGCGGAGCCGCATCCGTGATGAAGGTGTCGACGTCCTCGAGCGAGGCGATGCGCACCGGCGCGCTGCGCTCGAACTTGGAGTGATCCGCCACGAGATGGGCGCGCCGCGCCTGGCGCAGGATCGCCTGCGAGACGCGCACCTCGCGAAAGTCGAAGTCGAGCAGGTCCCCCTCCACGTCGAGGGCGGAAGCACCGATCACGGCGACGTCGACCTTGAAGTGCTTGACGATCTCGAGGGTCACGTCGCCCACGAGCCCGCCGTCGGGCCGGCGCATGACGCCGCCCGCCACCACCACCTCGCAGCTCTCGTTGGCGGAGAGGATGTTGGCGACGTTGATGTTGTTGGTCACGACCATGAGGTTGCGATGCGACAGAAGCGCGCGCGCCACCGCCTCCGTCGTCGTGCCGATGTTGAGGAAGAGCGAGGCCTCGTCCGGGATCATGCGCGCGCAGGCCCGCGCGATGGCGTCCTTCTCCTCCGCCATCAGGCCGCGGCGGTCCTCGTAGCCGATGTTGGCCACCCCCGAGCGCAGGATCGCCCCGCCGTAGACCCGCGTCAGCTCGCCCGCCTCGCACAACTCGGTCAGGTCGCGGCGGATGGTCTGGACCGTCACGTCGAAATGCGCCGCGAGATCCTCGACCACCACCTTGCCGTGCTGGCGCGCGAGGTCCAGGATCTCCTTCTGGCGGAAGTTCTGAGCCATCCCGACGCTGCCCCGCTCGTTCGTTCGCGTACGGGCGGGACCCTGGCAGGGGCAGGAGCGAAAGGCAACGCGCACGAGACACGCCCGCGCCGTGCGCCACTGCGCGGCAGCGGTGCACGACGCGCGACTTCCCCAGCGAGAGCAACGCCCTTTCGCGCTGCACCATACGATCTGCGAAACGAAACGAAAGCGAGACTTGACAGAGCGAAGCCAAACGTCGACCATCCGCGAAAATAAACGAGAGGGATGGAACGTCGTGTCAGTGGCAGCCGAAGGCCGCGAGGTCTTCGATCTCTTCATCGTCGGCGGAGGCGTGAACGGCTGCGGCATCGCCCGCGATGCGGCCGGCCGCGGCCTGTCCGTGGCGCTCGCCGAGATGAACGATCTCGGGTCGGCCACCTCGTCGGCCTCGACGAAGCTCTTCCACGGCGGGCTGCGCTACCTCGAGTATTACGAATTCCGCTTGGTCAGGGAATCCTTGATCGAGCGCGAGACGCTGCTGCGGGCCATGCCGCACATTTCCTGGCCGCTGCGCTTCGTGCTGCCGCACCATCGCGGCCTGCGCCCGGCCTGGCTGCTGCGGCTCGGCCTGTTCATCTACGACCATCTCGGCGGCCGCAAGATCCTGCCCGCGACCCGCAGCCTCGACCTCACCCGCGACCCCGCCGGCAAGCCGCTGAAGGACGATTTCGCCAAGGGCTTCGAATATTCGGATTGCTGGGTCGAGGACTCGCGCCTCGTCGTCCTCAACGCTCGCGACGCGGAGGCGCGCGGCGCGCGCATCCTGCCGCGCGCCAAGGTGACGTCGGCCCGGCGCGAGGGCGATCTGTGGGCCATCGACATCGCCCACCAGGACGGGCGCCGGGAGACGGCGCGCGCGCGGGCGCTGGTCAATGCCGGCGGTCCGTGGGTCGCCGACGTGATCTCCGGCGTGCTGCGCATCAACTCGTCGGAGCGCGTGCGCCTCGTGCGCGGCAGCCACATCGTGACGAAGCGGCTCTTCGAGCACGATCGCTGCTACATCTTCCAGGGCGGCGACGGGCGCATCGTCTTCGCCATCCCCTACGAGACCGACTTCACCCTCATCGGCACGACGGACCGCGACCACCAGGGCGGGCCGAGCGAGGCGCGGGCCCAGGACGACGAGATCGACTATCTCTGCGGCTTCGTCTGCGAATACCTGAAGACGCCGATCTCCCGCGCGGACGTGGTGTGGACCTATTCCGGCGTGCGCCCGCTCTACGACGACGGTGCGAAGTCGGCCACCGCCGCCACGCGCGACTACGTGCTCTCGCTCGACGAGAACGGCCCGCCGCTGCTCAACGTCTTCGGCGGCAAGATCACCACCTACCGCCGGCTGGCGGAATCGGCCATGGCCAAGCTCGGGCGCTTCTTCCCGCAGGCGCGCGGCCCGTGGACGGCGGGCGCGCCGCTTCCCGGCGGCGACTTCCCCGTCGACGCGGTCGATCGTCTCGTCGCCGATCTCGCGCGCGACTACCCCTTCCTCACGCCCTTCTGGGCACGGCGGCTCGTCAAGGCCTACGGCACCGAGGCGCGCACCCTACTCGGCGACGCGACGCGGGCGGAGGATCTCGGGCGCGCCTTCGGGGCGACGCTCACCGAGCGCGAGATCGATTGGCTGATGGAGCGCGAATACGCCGCGCGCGCCGAGGACGTGATCTGGCGACGCTCGAAGCTCGGCCTGCGGCTGACGCGCGAGGAGGCGGACGCTCTCGACGCCTTCATGCGCGACCGCGGCGCGCGGACCCGCAGCCTCGCGGCGGAATGAGGAGGCTCTAGGCGCATGGCGCTCGTGCTCGACAACGTGTCCAAGGTGGTCGACGGACGCACCCACATCCATCCGACGACGCTCACCCTCGAGAAAGGCACGATGAACGTGCTGCTCGGGCCCACGCTCGCCGGCAAGACCTCGCTGATGCGCCTGATGGCCGGCCTCGACAAGCCGGCGACGGGGCGCATCCTCTGGCACGGCGAGGACGTGACCGACCGGCGCGTGCAAGACCGCAACGTCGCCATGGTCTACCAGCAATTCGTGAACTACCCGACGCTGTCCGTGCGCGAGAACATCGCCTCGCCGCTCAAGGTCGCCGGCCGCCCGAAGGGCGAGATCGAGGAGGCCGTGCACAAGGCCGCGGCCCTGATGAAGCTCGACGGCATGCTCGACCGCAAGCCGCTCGAGCTCTCCGGCGGCCAGCAGCAGCGCTGCGCCCTCGCCCGGGCGCTGGTGAAGGACGCGGGCCTCGTCCTCCTCGACGAGCCGCTCGCGAACCTCGACTACAAGCTGCGCGAGGAGCTGCGCGCGGAGATTCCCCGCATCTTCGAGGAATCGGGCGCGATCTTCGTCTACGCCACGACGGAGCCGGAGGAGGCGCTGCTGCTCGGCGGCAGCACGGCGACGCTGTGGGAGGGCCGCGTCACCCAGTTCGGCCCCACGCCCGAGGTCTATCGGCGCCCGGCCGACGCCGTGACGGCGCGGGTGTTCTCGGACCCGCCGATGAACTTCCTGAAGATCGCCAAGGCCGGCGACCGCCTGCTCTTCGGCGAGGGGCAGAGCGTGCCCGCGCTCGGCACGCTGGCCGGGCTGCGGGACGGGCGCTACCTCGCCGGCTTCCGGCCGAATCATCTCGAGCTCGAGCCGCCTCATGCCGGCTGCCTGACCTTCCCGGCGATCCTGTCGGAGACGGAGATCACCGGCTCGGAGACCTACGTCCACATCGATCACGGCGGCGAGCGCTGGGTGGGCCTCGTCCACGGCGTGCGCTCGCTCCGGCACGGGAGCAGCATGAACGTCTACGTCGACCCCGCTCACGTCTACGTCTTCGCCGAGGACGGCGCGCTCGCGGCGCCCGCCTCCTACGCGCTCGCGGCTTGAGGAGGCGCAAGATGGCCCGCATCCATCTCTCGAACCTCGCCCATTCCTACTCGGCGAACCCGACCTCCGAGGCCGACTACGCCTTGAAGCGGCTCGATCTCGTCTGGGACGACGGCTCGGCCTACGCGCTGCTCGGCCCCTCCGGGTGCGGGAAGACGACGCTGCTCAACATCATCTCCGGGCTGATCACCCCCTCGGAGGGGAAGATCCTCTTCGGCGAGGAGGACGTGACGCATCTGCCGACGGCGGCGCGCAACATCGCGCAGGTCTTCCAGTTCCCCGTCGTCTACGACACGATGACCGTGCGCGAGAACCTCGCCTTCCCGCTCGTCAATCGCGGCGCGGATCGCGACTACGTCCGTCGGCGCGTCGAGCAGATCGCCGACATGATCGGCATGAGCGACGTGCTCGACCGGCCGGCGAAGCGGCTCACCGCCGACGCCAAGCAGAAGATCTCGCTGGGGCGCGGCATGGTGCGCGAGGACGTCAACGCCATCCTGTTCGACGAGCCGCTCACCGTCATCGACCCGCACATGAAGTGGGAGCTGCGCACGCAGCTCAAGGCGCTGCATCGCGAGTTCGGCCACACGATGATCTACGTGACGCACGATCAGACCGAGGCGCTCACCTTCGCCGACAAGGTCGTCGTCATGTACGACGGCCAGGTCGTGCAGACCGGCACGCCGGCCGAGCTGTTCGAGCGCCCGGCGCACACGTTCGTGGGCTATTTCATCGGCTCGCCGGGCATGAACGTGCTCCCCGCCCGCGTCGAGGGCACGAGCGCCATGGTCGAAGGCGTCGAGATCCCGCTCGGCGCCGCCTATCCCGCGCTGTCGGGCAAGGTCGAGATCGGCATTCGGCCCGAATTCGTCACGCTCTCGAAGGACGGTCCGGGCCTGCCCGTGCGCGTCGAGCGCATCGAGGACGTGGGGCGCCACCGCATCGTGCGGCTCGCCTTCTTCGGGCGCGAGATCAACGTCGTCGTGCCCGAAGGCGTGAGCGTGTCCAAGGACATGAACCGCGTCGTCCTCGAACCGGAGCGGATCGGGGTCTACGTCGAGGATCGCCTCGTCGAGGGGCAGATGATGCAAGGGCGGGCCGCGTGATGGACAAGACCGTCAACCAGAAAGCCTGGTTCCTCGTCCTGCCGGTGCTGGTGCTCGTCGCCTTCTCGGCGGTGATCCCCTTGATGACGGTGGTGAACTACTCGTTCCAGGACACGTTCGGCAACAACGTCTTCTTCTGGGCCGGCTTCGAGTGGTACGAGGAGGTGCTCGCCTCCGAGCGCATCCGCGACGCGCTGGGGCGCCAGATCCTGTTCTCGGCGATCATCCTCGCCATCGAGGTGCCGCTCGGCATCCTGATCGCGCTGTGCATGCCGCGAAAGGGCGTGTGGGTTTCCGTCTGCCTCGTCCTGATGGCGCTGCCGCTCTTGATCCCGTGGAACGTGGTCGGCACGATCTGGCAGGTCTTCGCCCGCGTCGACATCGGGCTGCTCGGCCGCACGCTCTCCGAGCTCGGGATCGACTACAACTACACCCAGGACGCGCTCGACGCCTGGATCACCATCATCGTCATGGACGTCTGGCACTGGACCTCGCTCGTCGCGCTCCTCGCCTATGCCGGCCTCGTGTCGATACCGTCCGCCTACTACCAGGCCGCCAAGATCGACCAGGCGAGCCGCTGGAAGGTGTTTCGCTACATCGAGCTGCCGAAGATGCAGGGCGTGCTGCTCATCGCCATCCTGCTGCGCTTCATGGACAGCTTCATGATCTACACCGAGCCCTTCGTGCTCACGGGCGGCGGGCCGGGCAACGCGACGACGTTCCTGTCGATCGACCTCGTGAAGACGGCCATCGGCCAGTTCGATCTCGGTCCCGCGGCGGCGTTCTCGCTGATCTACTTCCTCGTGATCCTGCTGATCTCGTGGGTTTTCTACACGGTGATGGTGAACCTCGAGAAGAAGGAGGGCGTGTGATGGCGCAGGCCGCTCTCGTCCAGGCCCAGGGTGCGACGCTCGCGCGCACCAAGGCGGCCGCCGGTCCGCGGGTGAAGACCTCGGCCGTCATCATGACGCTGTACCTCGTCTTCCTGCTCCTGCCGATCTACTGGCTCCTCAACATGAGCCTCAAGGACAACAGCGAGATCCTCTCCTCGTTCTCGTTGTGGCCGCAGGACCTGACCTTCGACAATTACCGCACGATCCTCACCGACGCGTCCTGGTACATGGGCTACGTCAACTCGATGATCTACGTGGTCCTGAACACGGTGATCTCGGTCTCCGTCGCGCTGCCGGCGGCCTACGCCTTCAGCCGCTACCGCTTCCTCGGCGACAAGCACCTGTTCTTCTGGCTCCTGACGAACCGCATGGCGCCGCCCGCGGTGTTCGCGCTGCCCTTCTTCCAGCTCTACTCGTCGGTGGGCCTGTTCGACACGCACATCGCGGTGGCGCTCGCGCATTGCCTCTTCAACGTCCCGCTGGCGGTGTGGATCCTGGAAGGCTTCATGCGCGGTGTGCCCAAGGAGATCGACGAGACCGCCTATATCGACGGCTACTCGTTCCCGCGCTTCTTCGTGCGGATCTTCATGCCGCTCATCGCCAGCGGCATCGGGGTCGCGGCCTTCTTCTGCTTCATGTTCTCGTGGGTGGAGCTGCTGCTCTCGCGCACGCTGACCTCGGTGGACGCCAAGCCCATCGCCGCCACGATGACGCGAACCGTCTCGGCGTCGGGCCTCGACTGGGGCGTGCTCGCCGCCGCGGGCATCCTCACCATCGTGCCGGGTGCGCTCGTGATCTGGTTCGTGCGCAACTACATCGCCAAGGGCTTCGCGCTCGGCCGCGTCTGACGGGGAGGAACCGCTCATGGACTGGATGGCCTGGACCTGGCCCACCGCGATCTTCTTCGTGGTCATCGCCGCGCTGCTCGCGACGATGACGATCATCGCCGCGCGTCGCCCGGAGACGCCGCGCATCGGCATCCTGCGCATCGAGACGACGCGCGGCGACCGCCTGTTCATCAGCCTTCTCGGGTCGGCCTTCATCTCGTTGGCCTGGCTCGGACTGTTCGGCCCGCCCCTCTGGGGCGCGCTGATCGCCTGCCTGATCTATGCCGCGGCGGTCTTCCGCCTCGTCTGATCGGGTCAGCAACCGGGCCCGCGACGCCCAGCGGGCCAAACAGCAACGAAAAGGTTCGGGAGGACCAAGAATGCGCAAGTACTTGACGACGAGCGTCGCCGTGGCGGCGCTGACGGTGATGGCGGGCCCCGCCTTCGCCGACATGGAGGCCGCGCGCGCCTTCCTCGACGCGGAGATCGGCGATTTGTCGAGCCTCACGCGCGAGGAGCAGGAAGCCGAGATGCAATGGTTCATCGACGCGGCCGAGCAGTTCCGCGGCATGGACATCCGCGCCGTCTCGGAGACGATCACGACGCACGAATACGAGAGCCAGGTCCTCGCTCCGGCCTTCTCGGCGATCACGGGCATCAACGTCACGCACGATCTCATCGGCGAGGGCGACGTGATCGAGCGGCTGCAGACGCAGATGCAGACCGGCGAGAACATCTACGACATGTACGTCAACGATTCCGACCTGATCGGGACGCATTGGCGCTACCAGCAGGTCCGCAACCTCACCGACTGGATGGCCGGCCCGGCGGCCGACGTGACGAACCCGAACCTCGACCTCGAGGATTTCGTCGGCATCAGCTTCACCACCGGCCCCGACGGCAAGGTCTACCAGCTGCCGATCCAGCAATTCGCGAACCTCTACTGGTTCCGCTACGACTGGTTCACCGATCCGGAGATCATGGCCGCCTTCGAGGAGGAGTACGGCTATCCGCTCGGCGTGCCGGTGAACTGGTCCGCCTACGAGGACATCGCCGAGTTCTTCACCGGTCGCGAGATCGACGGCGTGGAGGTCTACGGCCACATGGATTACGGCCGCAAGGACCCCTCGCTCGGCTGGCGCTTCACCGACGCGTGGCTCTCCATGGCGGGCGCCGGCGACCAGGGCATCCCCAACGGCCTGCCGGTCGACGAGTGGGGCATCCGCGTCGACGAGAATTCCCGGCCCGTGGGCTCGTGCGTCGCCCGCGGCGGCGCGACGAACGGCCCGGCGGCGGTCTATTCGGTCGAGAAGTACGTCGACTGGCTGCAGGCCTACGCGCCCCCGGCGGCCGCCGGCATGACCTTCTCCGAGGCGGGCCCGGTCCCGGCCCAGGGCGAGATCGCGCAGCAGATCTTCTGGTACACGGCCTTCACCGCCGACATGGTCGCCGACGGCCTGCCGGTCGTGAACGAGGACGGCACGCCCAAGTGGCGCATGGCCCCCTCGCCGCGCGGCGCCTATTGGGAAGACGGCATGAAGCTCGGCTATCAGGACGCCGGCTCCGTCACGTTGATGGAATCCACGCCCGAGGACCGCGCCAAGGCCGCCTGGCTCTACGCGCAGTTCATCGCCTCGAAGACGGTGGACGTGAAGAAGTCGCACGTCGGCCTCACCTTCGTGCGTGAATCGACGATCCAGCACGAGAGCTTCACCGAGCGCGCGCCGATGCTCGGCGGCCTCGTCGAGTTCTATCGCTCGCCGGCTCGCGTGCAGTGGACCCCGACGGGCACCAACGTGCCGGATTATCCGCGCCTCGCGCAGCTCTGGTGGCAGGCGATCGGCGACGCGTCCTCCGGCGCGGCGTCGGCCCAGGAGGCCATGGACAACCTCTGCCGCGAGCAGGAGCAGGTGCTCTCGCGCCTCGAGCGCGCCGGCGTGCTGGGCGATCTCGGTCCGGTCCTCAACGAGGAGCGCGACCCGCAATACTGGCTCGACCAGCCGGGCGCGCCCAAGCCCGAGCTCGAGAACGAGGATCCGCAGCCGATCACCATCGGTTACGACGAGCTGATCCAGAGCTGGCAGAACAACTGAGCCAGACGGCTCGGTTCGGGGAGGCGGGGCCGCGAGGTCCCGCCTCCCTTCCAAGGACACGTTGTCGGCGGCCTGCCCCATGGCTATTCTGCAGGCGTGAAGCTTCGACCAGGAACCCGATCGTGTCCCGTTCTCCGCAGCAGACCGATCTTCTCGTGCTGGGGACCGTGAACGCGCCCTTGAAGCGCCAGATCTCGGCCAGCGATCTCTCGCGATGCCTCGTTTCCGCAGATCCGGACCCGTGGCTGGTCCACGTCGCTGCTTACTTCAACGAGCTGTCGACGGATCTCATTCTCGAATTCGCGCACGTGCACGACGTGGACGGTGCGCAGCTCGAGCGAGCTTATGCCGCGACGAGGTCGCGAACCGGCATGGTCAATCCGGAACTCGAGGCTCGCTTTGACGCAATGGCCCATTCTTCTTGAGCGTCTGCTGGCGGGACTACGGGTCCTGGAAGGGCGGGGCTTCGTTCTCGGAGACTGGACGCTCGGGGGCGGGACCGCGTTGATGATCGCGGCGGAGCATCGCCTGAGTCGCGACATCGACGTATTCATCGATTCGCCAGAGTATTTGACGTACTTGTCACCGCGGCTCGGCGGTGAAACAGTTTGGAACTGCGCCGCCTACGACGAGTCCGCGAATTTTCTGAAGCTGCGCTTCTCCGAGGGCGAGATCGACTTCATCGCGGCTGTTGCCGTCAGCCAATTACCGGCAAAACGCATCACGCTTGATCTTTCTCGTGAAGGAGGATCGCCTTCGACCGAGATTCTCGTCGAGCACCCCGTCGAGATCGCCCTGAAGAAGCTCTTCTATCGCGGCTCATACCTTTTGATCAGGGATGCGTTCGACATCTGCGTGGTGGACCAGATCTTCCCGGAGACACTGCGGTCGCACCTCCACCTAGTGTCGCACCGTAAGCCTGCGATCGAGGCGGCAATTCGGCGGTTCGCGCCGGATTTCGTACGGCAATCCTTGCAAGAGCTCGACATCCTCCCGGATTGGGAGGACCTCTCGCGCACGACACACGAACGCATCATCTCGATTGCTTCATGCATCCCCGACGCGTCCCCAGAACCATCGATCACCTGACCGAGACGACCTGACCATGCTCCTCCCCCCCTTCACCTTCGGCCCCTCGGGCCAGATCCTCTTCGGTCGCGGGCGGGGCCAGGAGGCGGCGGGGCTCGTGGCGGGGATGGCGCGGCGTGTCGTCCTGGTGCACGGGCGCGATCCGGCGCGGGCGGCGTGGCTCGTCGAGGGGCTGCGGGCCGAGGGCGTCACGGTCTCCGCCGTCGCCTGCCCCGGCGAGCCGACGCTGCCGCTCCTCGAGGAGGCGCTCGCCTCGGCCCGCGCCGCGCGGCCGGACGCGGTGGTCGCTATCGGCGGCGGGGCGGCAATCGATCTCGGCAAGGCTCTGGCCGCGCTGATTCCGCAGGAGAGCGCGCCGCTCGATCATCTGGAGGTCGTCGGGCGCGGCCTGCCGCTCGCGCGCGATCCTCTCCCCTGCATCGCGCTCCCCACCACCGCGGGCACCGGCGCGGAGGTCACCAAGAACGCCGTCGTCGGCGTGCCGGAGCATCGCCGCAAGGTGAGCCTGCGCGATCCGCGCATGGTGCCGCGCCTCGCCATCGTCGATCCGGCGCTCACCGACGGCCTGCCGCGGGCGGTGACCCTCGCCTCCGGACTCGACGCGCTGACGCAGGTGATCGAGCCCTATCTCAGCGCGCGCGCCAATCCGTTCACGGATGCGCTCTGCCGCGCGGCGATCCCGCTGGCGCTGCCCGCGCTGGCGACGCTGATGGCGCGCGAGGACGCGGACGCGCGCGACGCGATGGCCTTCGTGAGCCTCTCGGGCGGGCTGGCGCTGGCCCATGCCGGGCTCGGCGTCGTCCACGGCCTCGCGGGGCCCATCGGCGGGCTGTCGGACGCACCCCACGGCGCCGTGTGCGGCGCGCTCCTGCCGCATGCGCTCGACGCCCTCGCGGCACGGGCCGAGCCCGGATCGCCCTTGGCTGCGCGTGTCGCCGAGGTTCGCGCGATCGTGGGAGCCGCCCTCGGGGTCGCACCGGACGACGCGCAGGCCGCCCTCGCCGCCTTCGCGCGCGCGAGCGGCTTGCCGGGCCTCGTCGCTCTCGGCGTGGCGCGCGACGACTTCGCGACGCTGGCCGACATGGCGGCGACGTCCTCCTCGATGAAGGCGAGCGCCATCGCCTTCACGCCCGCCGAGCTCGTCGCGCTCCTCGACGCGGCCGCCTGAGCCCCCCGCGCGATCTCTCCAACCGGCAGGTGCGTTGCCACGAAGGAACCCGCCGGACGCTGCGGCATTCGCGAGCGCAAACGATACGCGGATCCCGACAGGAGAGATCATGAGCGACGAGACGACCTTCCGCGAGAACGCCGCCCGGGTGGCGGAGGAATACCGTTCGATCCAATCCCGCATCGACCGTGCCGACGCCACCGGCGCAAGTGGCAAGGGCGGCAAGGAGGGCGCCATGCAGGCGGGCGCGCGGCCCTACCCGGAACTGCCCTATTCCAAGACGCATCAGGACAAGCCGGGCTCGGAGAGCGACCTCGACCCGCGCCCGCTCTACGACGCGCCCTTCTACAAGGGTTCCGGCAAGCTCGAGGGCATGGCGACGATCGTGACGGGCGGCGATTCCGGCATCGGCCGCTCCGTCGCCGTGCTCTTCGCCCGCGAGGGCGCGGACGTCACCGTCGTCCATCTCGCCGAGGACGAGGACGCCGAGGAGACCCGGCGCGCGGTGGAGGCCGAGGGCCGCCGCTGCCTCGTGCTCTCGGGGGACGTCTCCGACGAGGCCTTCTGCCGCTTCGCGGTCTCGCGCACGCTGGAGACCTTCGGGCGGCTCGACGTGCTCGTGAACAACGCCGCCTTCCAGGAGCACGCCATGGCGCTGGAGGACATCACGCAGGAGCATTTCGACCGCACCCTGCGGACGAACCTGCGCGGCTACTTCAACATGACCAAGGCCGCGGTGCCGCACCTGCCCTACGGCGGATCGATCGTGAATTCCGGCTCCGTCACGGGCATCCGGGGCAGCAAGTCGCTCCTCGACTACTCGATGACGAAGGGCGGCATCCATTCCTTCACGCGGGCGCTCGCGGGCCAGCTGATCCCGCGCGGCATCCGCGCCAACGTCGTGGCGCCGGGGCCGGTGTGGACGCCGCTCAACCCTGCGGATTCGCCCGCCGACATCGTCGAGACCTTCGGCGGCGGATCGAAGATGGGCCGCCCGGCCCAGCCCGAGGAGCTGGCGCCGGCCTACGTCTTCCTCGCCTCGCCCCAGACGGCGAGCTACATCACGGGCGAGATCCTGCCGGTCATCGGCGGCTACTGAGCCTTTCGCTCGCGGTCCTCACCGCCGCGCGAGACGCACGCCAGCGAGCCTGAGGCCGGCGAGGACGACGAGCCCGTAGACGAGCCCGCCCGCCACCGCCAGCATCGCGAGCTGCGCCTCCGCGTCGAGCGCGGGCAGCCTCGCCGCGAGCGTGCGGGCGGGCTCGCGCAAAGCCATCACGGCGCCCGCGAGCGCCAGCATGCCCGCGAGGCAGACGGCGAGGGTGCGCCCGAGCCGCGCGTCGGGCGCCGTCCAGCCCCGCCGCCAGGCGAGGAAGAACAGGAGCGCGACGTTCACCCACGCCCCGATGGCGGTGGCGAAGGCGAGGCCGGGCGCGCCGAGC
This sequence comes from Salinarimonas ramus, assembly GCF_014645695.1. Classification (GTDB taxonomy): domain Bacteria; phylum Pseudomonadota; class Alphaproteobacteria; order Rhizobiales; family Beijerinckiaceae; genus Salinarimonas; species Salinarimonas ramus. Next base: position 421,765 of record NZ_BMMF01000004.1, read on the forward strand.
GGTCCCGTGAGCAGGATCTTGAAGACGACGTTGACGGCAACCCCCGTCAGCGAGGCGATGAGCGGCGTCGCCGTGTCCGAGCGGGAGTGGAAGCTCGCGAGCCCCGCGCGGATCAGCACCACCGCCGGCAGCGCGGTGGCGTAGGCGGCGAGCACCGCGCCCGCCGCGGCGGCGTCGGCGGCGGTGAAGGCGCCGCGGCCGAAGAGCGCGAGCATGATCAGGTCCGGCACCACGACGAAGGCCGCCGCCGCCGGCAGAGCGAGCGCCAGGACGAGCCCGACCGCCCGATTCTGCGAGGCGTGCGCGCCCGCAGTATCGCCTTCGGCGATGCGCCGGCTCATCTCCGGCAGGAGAACGGTGCCGGCCGCGATGCCGATGACGCCGACGGGCAGCTGGTAGAGCCGGTCCGCGTAGTAGATCGCCGAAACCGCCCCCGTCGGCAGGAGCGAGGCGATGATCGTGTCCGCGAACATCGCGATCTGCACGCCCGCCGAGCCGATCAGCGCCGGGCCCAGCGTGCGGAAGAACTTGCGCACGTCGGGGTCGAGGCCGGGGCGCGCCAATTTGGGCGCGATGCCCCGCGCGGCCGCGTCCCACCACACGAGCAGGAGCTCGAGCACGCCCGCCACCGCCACCGCCCACGCCGCCGCGTGCCCGGCGCTCGGGAAGAACGAGGCCGCGAGGAGCCCAGCGATCAGGGAGACGTTGAGCAGGATCGGCGCGCCGGCAGCGGCGGCGAAGCGGTCGTGCGCGTTCAGCACCGCCGAGAAGAGCGTCACCAGGGTGACGAAGAGGAGATAGGGAAAGGTGATGCGCGTCAGCGTCACCGTCAGCTCGAAGCGCTCCGGATCGTCGACGAAGCCGGGCGCGAGCAGCCCCACGAGCTGCGGCATGAAGGCGAGCGCGCCGGCCAGAACCAGGAGCTGCACGGCCAGCACGAGGCTCGCGATCCGCCCCGCGAAGATCCGCGCGTCGGCGTCGCCCCGCGCGGCGCGCGCCTGGGCGTAGGTGGGGATGAAGGCGGCGTTGAAGGCGCCTTCGCCGAAGATGGCGCGGAAGTGGTTCGGCAGCCGCAGCGCGACGACGAACGCGTCCGTGATCGGCCCCGCGCCGAGCACGGCGGCCATCACGACGTCGCGCGCGAAGCCGGTGACGCGGGAGACCAGCGTCCAGCCGCCGACGGAGACGATCTTCTTGAGCATGCTGGGTCCACGTTGTTCCGGCATGGCTCTAGCGCGGCGCCGCGCGCGTGTCATGCGTGCGAGCGCGAAGCGCGCTCCTCAGATGCGCCCGAGCCGCAGCGCGATGGGCCAGCGGATCGCCTTCGGCACGGCGGGGTCGCCCCAGGCCTCCGCCAGGCGTGCGTGGAACGCCTCGATCGGCGCCTCGCCCTGCGCGCCGCGCAGGCCCGCGAGGGCGGACCACGTGCCGACGTAGCCGAGGAGCGCCGCGAGCGGCCAGCGCACGACGATGGCGAGGGGCGCGTGGGCGATCTCCGGGAAGGGGAAGGGCAGCGTCGCGTAGCCCGCTTCCACGTGGGCGCGCTCCGCCGGCCAGTACGGGCCGGCGACCCGGCGGTAGAAATCCGCGACGACGGCGTTCGCCGCCGCGTCCTCCGGCAGGTCGAGCGTCGCGTAGGCGACGAGCGCGATCGCAGCGCCCGGGCGCGCCACGCGCCGCGCCTCGGCGTAGAAGGCGTCGAGATCGAACCAGTGCGCCGCCTGCGCTGCGACGACGAGATCGACGCTCCCGGCTTCGGCGCCCGTCGCCTCCGCGGGCGCCCGGCGATAGGTGATGCGCGGATGCGGCGTCGCCCGCGCGATCTGCTCGGCGCTGGCGTCGACGCCGATCACCCGCTCGAAGCGCTCGGCGAGGAGGCGCGTCAGCTGCCCGTTGCCGCAGCCGACGTCGATCGCGAGCCCCGTCACCGGTGCCGCTTGCGCCAGCGCGTCCGCCAGATCCGGCGGGTAGGTGGGGCGATGGCTCGCGTAGCCGGCGGAGGTGCCGGAGAAGTGATCCTTGAAGGCGGGTGTCTCGCTCGTGCTCATGTGCCGTTCCCTTGACGCTGCGTCACGGTAGCGCGGCGGCGGGCGTCGCGCTAATCGATCGCGGGCGCGAGAAGCGGAGCGCAACGGGCGGGGCGCGGGATGGGCAGGCCGATCGTCGTCGCGGTGGAGGATTACGGCGTCGCTCACGGCGTGTGCGACGCCGCGCTCGACCTCGTCGCCATGGGCCGGGTGAGCGCCATCGCCGCCCGGCCTCGCGGGGCGGCCTTCGCGACGCGCGCGGGCGAGCTCGCCGACCTGCCACGCGGCATCGCCACCGGGCTCGCGCTCGATCTCGCGAACGGCCGGCCGGCGCGCTTCCTCGCGAACGCCCTCGCGGGACGGCTCGATCGCGACGCCCTCGTCGCCGCGATCACGGCCGAGATCGACCTGTTCGCCCAGAGCGTGGGGCGCACGCCCGATTTCCTCGGAGCGCCCGGGGAGCTCCACGTGGCGCCGGGCGTGCGCGCCGCCCTCCTCCTCGCCCTCGACGTCTACGGCCTCGCCGGTCGCACTTGGCTGCGCGATCCCTCCGAGCGCCTCTCAGCCCGTGTGCGGCGCGGGCTCGCGTCCCTGCGCGCGGGCAGCGCGAGCGCGCTCGCGACCGGCTTCGCCTCGGCGGCACGGCGCCGGGGCTACGTGACCAACGAGGGCTATGCCGGCTTCCTGCCGGGCACGCGCGACCTCGCCATCCCCACCGCCTACGAGCGCCTCGCCCAGGCGCCGGGGCGCGCGCCGCTCCTCGTCACGCGCCCGGCCTACCCGGACGCGACGCTGGAGGCGCTCGACCGGCTGAGCGAGCGGCGCGGGCGGGAATTGTTCTACCTCTCGTCCACCCGCTTCGCGGACCTGATGGAGATCCTCGACTGGCGCCTCGTCCCCGCGCCGGGCCTCACCCCGTCCGCCGCTCGGCCTCCCGGTGCGTCGTCCCCGCCTCCAGCCCCTTGAGCATGCGCTCGCGCTCGCCGACATAATCGCGCGTCAGCGGCACGACGTCGTTGCGGTGGGTGAGCTGCAGCTGGAAGACGACGAGGTCCTCGTAGCGGAAGGCGGCCTCGCAGCTGGCGAGGTAGAATTCCCACATGCGGCAGAAGCGCTCGTCGAGGAGCCGCGCCGCCTCCTCGCGACGCGCGAGGAAGCGCTCGCGCCAGGCGCGCAGCGTCTGCGCATAATGCAGCCGCAGCACCTCGACGTCGGCGACCTGCAGGCCGGAGCGCTCGATCGCGGGGATCATCTCCGAGAGCGTCGGGACGTGCCCGCCGGGGAAGATGTAGCGGGTGATCCAGGGGTTCGTCGGGCCCGGCTCGGCGGTGGAGCCGATCGTGTGGAGCAGCATGACGCCGTCCTGCCGCAGCAGCCGAGCCGTGGTGCCGAAGAATTCCGCATAATGCGCCGGGCCCACATGCTCGAACATGCCCACCGACACGATCCGGTCGAAGTCGCCCGTGACATGGCGGTAGTCCTGCAGCGCGATCTCGACGCGGCTCGCGAGGCCCTCGCGCCGGGCGCGCTCGCCGGCCATGCGGTGCTGCTCTTCCGAGAGCGTCACGCCGCGCACGCGCCCCGCGCCGGCGACGCCCGCGAGGTAGAGCGCGAGCCCGCCCCAGCCGCAGCCGATGTCGAGCACCTCGTGTCCCGGCTCGACGAGGAGCTTCGCCGTGACGTGCCGCTTCTTGGCGAGCTGCGCCTCCTCGAGGTTCGTGCGCGGCGTCTCGAAATAGGCGCAGCTGTATTGCCGGTCGGCGTCGAGGAAGAGATCGTAGAGCCGGTGGTCGAGATCGTAATGGTGGGCGACGTTCGCCCGCGCGCGCCGCTCGTCGTTGCGCGCGAAGACTGCGAGCGCCGCACGCCGCAGCTTGCGCATCAGCCGCGAGCCCCAGACGCCCCGTCCGCCGGGGCGCCCGCGCATGAGGAGCGTGAGGAGGTCGTAGATCGTCCCGCGCTCGATGACGAGCCGGCCGTCCGTGATCAGCTCGCCGAGCTTCATCTCGGGAAAGAGGACGAGCGCGCGCTCCGCCGCCTTGTCGGTGAAGCGCATGGCCACCGGCGGCGGGCCGTCTCTCGGGCCGTCGCCGGCGACGAAGCGCGTGCCGCGCGCCGTGATCACCTCGAGCCGCCCGCCGCGAACGGCGAGATCGCAGAGCTTCCGCAGAAGGAGTTCCATGATGTCCCCCGCGCTTCGTCGTCGCATGGGGGATCAACGCTGCGAAACGCGAACGGTTTCGAGACGCTCCGCCGTCGGTGCAGGCTCAGCCTTCGCCGAAGACGCGGCGGAAGATCGTATCGACGTGCTTGAAGTGGTAGCCGAGGTCGAAGAGGCTCTCCAGCTCCGTCGCGTCGAGCTTCGCGGAGACCTCCGCGTCGGCCTTCAACAGGGTCAGGAAGTCCCCCTCGCCCCTCCACACCGGCATCGCGTTGCGCTGCACGAGCCGATAGGCGTCCTCGCGGGAGACGCCCTTCTGGGTCAGCGCCAGCAGCACGCGCTGGGAGTGGATCAGCCCGCCGAGGCGGTCGAGATTGGCCTGCATGCGCTCGGGATAGATCAGCAGCTTGTCGACGACGCCGGTGAGGCGCGCGAGCGCGAAGTCGAGCGTGATCGTCGCGTCCGGGCCGATCATGCGCTCCACGGAGGAGTGCGAGATGTCACGCTCGTGCCAGAGCGCGACGTTCTCCATCGCCGGCACGCAATAGGCGCGCACCATCCGCGCGAGCCCCGTCAGGTTCTCGGTGAGGACGGGGTTGCGCTTGTGCGGCATCGCGGAGGAGCCCTTCTGGCCTTCCGAGAAGAACTCTTCGGCCTCGAGCACCTCGGTGCGCTGCAGGTGGCGGATCTCTGTGGCGAGCCGCTCGATCGAGGAGGCGATCACGGCGAGCGTCGCGAAGAACATGGCGTGGCGGTCGCGGGGGATCACCTGCGTCGAGACGGGCTCGGGCGACAGCCCCATCCTCTGCGCGACGTATTCCTCCACCCGCGGGTCGATGTTGGCGAAGGTGCCCACCGCGCCCGAGATGGCGCAGGTCGCGATCTCGGCCCGAGCGGCCACGAGCCGCGCCCGGCAGCGGGCGAATTCGGCGTGCGCCTGCGCGAGCTTGACGCCGAACGTCGTGGGCTCGGCATGGATGCCGTGGGAACGCCCTATCGTGGGGGTGAGCTTGTGCTCGTGCGCGCGCCGCTCCAATGCGGCGAGGAGCGCGTCGAGATCCGCCAGCAGGATGTCGGAGGCCCGCGCGAGCTGCACGGCGAGCGTCGTGTCGAGCACGTCGGAGGAGGTCATGCCCTGGTGCACGAAGCGCGCCTCCGGCCCCACGATCTCGGCGAGGTGGGTGAGGAAGGCGATGACGTCGTGCTTGGTCTCGCGCTCGATGGCGTCGATGCGCGCGACGTCGAAGGTGGCGGCGGCGCCCTTCTCCCAGACGATCGCCGCCGCTTCCTTCGGCACGATCCCGAGCTCGGCCAGCGCCGAGGTCGCGTGCGCCTCGATCTCGAACCAGATCCGGTACTTCGTCTCCGGCGACCAGAGGGCGACCATCTCGGGGCGGGAATAGCGCGGGACCATGGGGACTTCCTCTCGCGGCGGCGGCACGTTCTCGGGCGGCGGAGCGTGCGCCCTAGCACGCGCTCGCACGCGGGTGAAGATCGCGCGGCTCGGGTGGCCCCGCTCACGCGGGCGTGACGGGCATGCGTCTTGCCAGCGGGGCGCGTCGGGGGTAGCGATCCCGATCCGGAGCCAGCCGCATGACGCGTATCGAACGTTACATCTTCGGGACGGCGCTGAACGCCTTCCTCTCGCTGCTCGTCGGCCTCACCGCCGTGATCTGGATCACGCAGGCGCTGCGCGAGCTCGACCTGATCACCGGCAAGGGTCAGACCTTCGTCGTCTTCCTGGTGGTGACGGGGCTCTCGCTCCCGGCGCTCGTCACCGTGATCGCGCCCGTCGCCCTCTTCATCGCGGCGATCTACACGTTGAATAAGCTCAACAGCGACTCGGAATGGGTGGTCGCCGCCGCCGCCGGCATGTCGCCCGCGCGGCTGATGCGCCCCTTCGCGCTGCTCGGCGGCATCGTCGCGCTGGTCGTGGCGCTCAACACGATCTGGCTGATGCCCGCGAGCTTCGCGCAGCTGCGTCACCTGATCACCCAGATCCGCGCCGACTTCGTCGCCAATCTCGTGCGCGAAGGCACCTTCACCGAGCTCGACGACGGCATCACCTTCTCCTACCGCGACCGGGCGGGCGACGCGCTGCTCGGCATCTTCCTCCAGGATCGGCGCGACCCGCAGCGCACCGTCGTCTACATCGCGGAGCGCGGCATCGCCGCGGACGTGGACGACGGCAGCTACCTGCTCCTCGAGAAGGGCAGCATCCACCGCATGGAGCAGGATCGCGGCGACGGCTCCATCGTCACCTTCGAGCGCTATGCGGTCGACCTCGCCGCCTTCGGGCCCGAGCAGGGCGCGATCCTCTACAAGCCGCGGGAGCAATCCACCGCCGCCCTGATCGCGCCCGATCCGGACGACCCCTATTACCAGACCGTGCCGGGGCGCTTCCGCGCGGAGCTGCACGACCGCCTCACCGCCTGGCTCTATCCCATCGCAGGGATCGCCATCGCCTTCGCGGCGCTGGGCCAGGCGGTGACGACGCGCCAGGGACGCGGCACCGCCGTCGCCGGCGCTGTGATCGCCATGGTGGTCGTGCGCGTGGCGGGCTTCGCGGCCTCGAGCGCCGCGGTCGGCACGCCCGCCGCGGTTCTCGCCGTCTGGGCGGCCCCCGTCGGGGGCATCGCGCTCGCGCTCTGGGTGGCGCTTCGTCCGCAGCAGAGCGCCGCGGTCGGCGCGCGGATCGGCGGCGCGCTCTCCGCGCTCAACCCGCTGCACCTCCTGCCCGCGGCGCGGAGAGCCTGATGCTGCTCGGGCGCACTTTCGGCTCGTATCTCGGCTTGCGCTTCCTGCGCACGATCGGGGGCGTGTTCCTCACGGTGTTCGTGCTCGTCTACACGCTCGATTTCGTGGAGCAGATGCGCCAAGCGGGCGACGCCGAGAACGTCGGCGCGGCCGAGGTCGCCTTCCTCTCGCTCCTGCGCACCCCCGCCGTGGCGGAGCAGGTCCTGCCGTTCGCCGTGCTCTTCGGCGGCATGATCACGCTGCTCGGGCTGTCGCGGAAGCTCGAGCTCGTCGTGGCGCGCGCGGCCGGCGTGTCGGCCTGGCAATTCCTGCAGCCCGGTATCGTCGTCGCAGCGGGGATCGGGATCCTCGCCGTCTTCGTCTACAACCCGCTCGCCGCGATGCTGCAGCAGGAGGCGAGCGCGCGCTCCGCCGTTCTCTTCGCGCGCGACGCCGATTTCGCCTCCGCGCGCAACGTCTGGATCCGCCAGCGCAGCCCCGACGGCACAGCCATCATCCGCGCGGAAGGCGTCGTCGAGGGCACGACGCGGCTCGCGCGCCCGATGATCCTCGTCTTCGACCGCGAGGGCCGCTTCGTCGAGCGCATCGAGGCGCGCGAGGGCGTCCTGCGCGAGGGCGCCTGGGAGCTCACCGACGCGCGCGTCACCGCGCTCGACGTCGAGCCACGCCTCGTGCCGCGCTACGAGCTCGCCTCCAGCCTCGATCCAGGACAGCTGCGCACGAGCTTCACGCCGCCCGAATCGGTGCCGTTCTGGCGCCTCGACGAGATCGCCGAGCAGACCGAGCTCGCCGGTCTCGACGCCACGAGCTATCGCCTGCAGCGCGAGGCGCTGATGGCGCGCCCGCTGCTGTTCGTAGCGATGATCTTGGTGGCCGCATCCGTTTCCTTAAGATTCTTCCGGTTCGGTGGCGTCGGCCAGATGGTTCTGGGTGGCGTCGCGGCGGGATTCCTGCTTTATGTGGCGACCGAGCTGATGGAGGATCTCGGCGGCTCGGGCCTCGTGGGGACGACGCTCGCCGCCTGGTTCCCGGCAGTGGTAGGGAGTTTGCTCGGCGTGCTGGTGCTTCTGCACAAGGAGGACGGCTGATGCGCGTTCTCACGGCCCGCCGGCGTGACGGGGACGGAAGGGTGACGGTCGGACTTGCGCGCATGGCCCTGGCGACGGCGCTGGGTGTCGTTCTCCTGCACGCCCCGGCATACGCCCAGGGTGCCGATCCGCTCGCCTCCCAGGTCTCGACCGATCCGAACGCGCGCCTCCTCGTGGAGGCGGACGAGCTCGTCTACGACAACGACAGCAACACCGTCTCCGCCGTCGGAAACGTCGAGATGAACTACGACGGCCGCACCCTGCAGGCCGACCGCGTCGTCTACGATCGCGACACCAGCCGCGTCTTCGCCGAGGGCAACGCCCGCCTGACGCAGGCGGACGGCACCATCGTCGTGGGCGAGCGCTTCGAGCTGACCGACGATTTCAGCTCGGGCTTCATCGACTCGCTGCGCGTGGAGCAGCCCGTGGTGGAGGCCGGGAGGACCGGCACCGGCCGCTTCACGGCGCCCCGCGCGGAGCGGATCGAGGGACGCCAAGTCGTCTTCCAGCGTGGCACCTACACGACCTGCGAGCCCTGCGCCGAGAATCCGAGCCGCCCACCGCTCTGGCAGGTGAAGGCGGCGCGCATCATCCACGACAACGTGGAGCGCACGATCTACTACGAGAACGCGACGGTGGAGTTCGCCGGCGTCCCCGTGGCCTACCTGCCCTATTTCTGGTCGCCCGATCCCTCCGTGCGCCGCAAGACCGGCTTCCTCGCGCCCACGCCGATCGTCTCCTCGACGCTCGGCAACGGCGCGCGCGTGCCGTTCTTCATCAACCTCGCGCCGAACTACGACCTGACGCTGCGCCCAGCCTACCTGTCGCGCCAGGGCGTGCTCGCCGACGTCGAGTGGCGCCATCGGCTCCTCACCGGCTCCTACGCGATCCGCGCGGTGGGCATCTTCGAGAACGAGCCCGAGGCCTTCAACCGCGTGCGCCCGCCGGAGGGCTACGACGACGCCCGCGGCATGGTGGAGAGCGTCGGGCGCTTCTCCATCAATCCGCGCTGGAACTTCGGCTGGGACGTGACGCTCCTGTCCGACCGCTTCTTCCTCGAGGATTACGACCTCACGAGCGAGAACGTCACCTCCACCTTCCGCACGGAAGCGGTCTCCACCGTCTACATGACGGGCCAGGGCGAGCGCTCGTTCTTCGACGCGCGCGGCTATTATTTCGAGGGCCTGTCGGAGGCCGACTTCCAGAAGCACCAGCCCGTGGTCCATCCGGTCGTCGACTACGACCGGCGCTTCGCCGGGCCGGGCGCTCTGGGTGGCGAGATCGGGATCACCGCGAACTTCACGAGCCTCACCCGCGAGGCGGCGATGTTCCAGCCGCTCGGCGCCAATTCCCGCACGGTGACGACGCCGGGCCTCGCGGCCGACTACACGACCTGCGTCAGCTTCGACGGCGACTGCCTCGCCATGGGCCTGTCGGGCAGCTATACGCGCGTGAGCGCCGAGGCGAGCTGGCGGCGGCGCTTCATCGACGCCTTCGGCCAGTCCTGGACGCCCTTCGCCTACCTGCGCACCGACGGCGTGTGGTTCTCGCCGAGCCTGCGCGGCTACGAGAACGCCGGCGTCGCCTCCTTCACCGGCAGCGAGGACGATTTCTACGGCCGCGCCATGCCGGCGGTGGGCCTGGAATACCGATACCCGCTCGCCGGTCGCATCGCCGGCGGCACGCAGGTCATCGAGCCGATCGCGCAGATCATCGCGCGCCCCAACGAGATGCACGTCGGGCAGTACCCCAACGAGGACGCCCAGAGCCTCGTCTTCGACGACACGAACCTGTTCGAGTGGGACAAGTTCTCCGGCTTCGACCGCGCCGAGGGCGGCGTGCGCGCGAATTACGGCATCCAGTACACGTTCAACGGCGACAACGGCGTGTACGTCCACGCGCTGTTCGGCCAGTCGGTGCAGCTCGCCGGGCAGAACTCGTTCGACGAGCGCGGCCTCCTCAACGTCGGCGCCGGCTCGGGGCTCGACGACCGCGTATCCGACTATGTCGGCCGCATCGAGGTGCGCCCCTATTCCGGCCTGCGGCTCGGCGCCCGCGCGCGGTTCGACCGCGACGACTTCTCCGTCGACCGCATCGAGGCGGACCTCACCGGGCGTATCGGCAATCTCACGACGTCGGTGCTCTACGCGCGCCTCGCGCCGCAGCCGGATCTCGGCTTCACGCAGGCCCGCGAGGGCGTGAACGCCTCGGCGCGGCTGAACCTGAACGAGAACTGGTACCTCACCGGCGGCGTCGCCCTCGACATCGCGCGCTATCGCGACGATCCCGAGAGCGGCCTGTCGAGCGACGCCTTCACCTCGCTCGTCGTGGGTGCGGGCTACATCGACGAGTGCACGTCCTTCACCGTCGCGCTCAGCTCCACGCCGATCTCGGGCGCGACGACGGGCGACCGCTACAATCGCAAGATCCTCGCGCGGCTCGAGTTCTTCACGCTGGGCGAGGTCGGCTTCGAGCAGCGGCTGAACCAGGACGGGCAAGATCGCCCGCTCTGACGGCAGTCCTGCGATGATCGCCAGCTCCGAGCGGCCGGAGACCCGATGAGCACGATGAAGACACGTCCCCTCGCCCTCACCATGGGCGATCCCGCAGGCATCGGCCCGGAGCTCGCGCTCGCGGCCTGGCTGCGGCGCGCGGACGAGGATCTGCCTCCCTTCGCGCTCCTGGGTGACGTCGCCCATGCCGAGCGGCTCGCCGGCCGCCTCGGGCTCGCCGTGCCCGTGCGCGCGATCGCGTCGATCGAGGAGGCGCCCGCAGCCTTCGGCGAGGTGCTCCCGGTCCTGCCGCTCGCGGCCGGCGTCGCGGCCGAGCCAGGCCGGCCGGACCCGGAGAACGCGCCCGCGATCCTCGAGGCGATCGACCGCGCCGTGGCGCTGGCGCAGGACGGGCGCGCCGGGGCCGTCGTCACCGCGCCCATCGCCAAGTCCGTCCTCTACGAGGCCGGCTTCGCCCATCCCGGCCACACGGAATACCTCGCCGCGCTCGCGACGCCGCCGGGCGGCGAGACGCCGCTCTCCGTCATGATGCTCTGGAGCGAGGGCCTCGCCGTCGTACCGGTGACGGTCCACATCGCGCTCGCCGACGTGCCCCACGCGCTCACCCGCGAGCGCATCCTCGCCACCGCGCGCATCGTCGATCGCGACCTGCGTGCGCGCTTCGGCATCGCCCGCCCGCGCCTCGCGCTCGCCGGCCTCAACCCGCATGCGGGCGAGGCGGGGGCCATGGGCCGCGAGGAGATCGAGACGATCGCGCCGGCCATCGCGGCGCTACGCGCCGAGGGGATCGACGCCACCGGCCCGCATCCGGCGGACACGCTCTTCCATGCGCGGGCGCGGAAGAATTACGACGCGGCGCTCGCCATGTATCACGACCAGGCGCTCGTCCCGATCAAGACCATCGCCTTCGACGAGGCGGTGAACGTCACGCTGGGCCTGCCCTTCGTGCGCACCTCGCCCGATCACGGCACCGCCTTCGACATCGCCGGGCGCGGCATCGCGCGGCCCGACAGCCTGATCGCCGCGATCCGGCTCGCGGGACGTCTCGCGGGTGCCGGGGCGGGAGTGCCCACGTGAGCGCCATCGACGACCTGCCTCCGCTGCGGGAGGTGGTGCAGGAATTCGACCTCGCGCCGAAGAAGCAGCTCGGCCAGAACTTCCTGTTCGACCTCAACCTCACGAGCCGCATCGCCCGCGCCTCCGGGCGGCTGGAGGGCGCGCGGGTGCTCGAGGTCGGCCCGGGGCCCGGCGGCCTCACCCGCGCGCTCCTCGCGGGCGGCGCGGCGCACGTCGTCGCCGTCGAGCGCGACGCCCGCTGCCTGCCGGCGCTAGCCCAGATCGCCGAGCGCTATCCCGGGCGGCTCACGGTGGTCGAGGCCGACGCCACCGCCTTCGACCCGCGCCCGCTCCTCGAGAGCGGCCCCGGCGAGGGCCGCCCGCGCATCGTCGCGAACCTGCCCTACAACGTCGGCACCCAGCTCCTCACCGGCTGGGTCGCCGCGCGCGACTGGCCGCCCTTCTGGGAGAGCCTGACGCTGATGTTCCAGCGCGAGGTGGCCGAGCGCATCGTCGCGACACCGGACGAGCGCGAGGACTATGGCCGGCTCGGCGTGCTCTGCGGCTGGCGCACGCAGGCGCACATCCTCTTCGACGTCTCGCCCTCCGCCTTCGTGCCGCCGCCGAAGGTGACGTCGAGCATCGTGCAGCTCACGCCGCGCGAGACGCCCGAGCCCTGCGACGTGCGCGCGCTCGAGGCGGTCACGGGTGCCGCGTTCGGTCAGCGCCGCAAGATGCTGCGCCAGAGCCTGAAGGCCGTGGGCGTCGATCCCGCGGCGCTCTGCGAGGCCGCCGGCGTGCCGCCCACGGCGCGGGCCGAGGAGGTGGGCGTCTCCGGCTTCGTCGCCATGGCGAACGCGCTCGGCACGCTGCGAGGCGTGTGAACACGGGGCGTTTCGCCGCGACCTCATCCCGCCTTGCTCCCGCCGCGTGGAGCGGGCATGGTCCCTCCCGTTGCGGACAAGCGCGCCCGACCGTTCGATCCGGCGCGCGACATCGGAGCTCGCCCTTGCTCGCTCACCATACGAGACGCCACCCCTCGCGACGCCCGCTTCGCGCCCTCGCGACGGCCCTCCTCGCGGCGACGATCGCGGCCAGCGCCGGCGGCACGGCGCTCGCGCGCGATCCCGTGGAGCCCGCGCGCTCGCTCGAAGGCAACTTCCTCGCCGGCTACGTCGCCGGCCTCGCCCGCGACCCCGCCGCGGCGGCGACCTTCCTGCGCGAGGCGCTGATCGGCGATCCCGCCAATGCGGAACTGATGGAGCGCGCCTTCGTCGCCTTCCTCGCGGACGGCTCGATGACGGACGCGTTGCGCGTCGCTGCCCGCCTCGTGGAGGCGGAGCCGCAGAACGGGCTGGCGCGCCTCGCGCTCGGCGTCGGCGCCCTGCGCGACGCGCGTTGGGACGCGGCGCTCGGCAGCTTCGACGAGGGCGGCGACGGCCGCGCCTCCGACCTCACCGCGACGTTGCTCGCGGCCTGGGCCCATGCCGGGGCGCGCGACGACGACGCGGCGCTCGAGACGATCGATCGCCTCGACGGCGAGCCCGCCTTCGAGATCTTCCGCCTCTATCACGGCGGGCTCCTCGCCTCCTATCTCGGCATGCCGGAGGAGGCGGAGGCGCGCCTCGCCGGCGCCTACGAGATGCAGCCCACCGCGCTCTCCGTGGTCGACGCCTATGCCCGCCACGTCGCTCGGCGCGGGCGCAGCGAGGAGGCCATCGGCATCTACGAGAGCTTCCTCACGCAGGTGCCGGGCCATCCCCTGGCCGAGGCACGCATCGCCGCGCTGGAAGCCGGCGAGCGGCTGGAGCGTCCCGCGAACTCGGTCGCCGAGGGCGCGGCGGAGGTGCTCTACGCGCTCGGCTCCGCCGGAAACGCGCAGGGCGACGAGATGCCCGCGATCATCTACCTGCGCCTCGCGCTCCACCTCGCGCCGGTGCACGAGATGTCGCTGATCACGCTGGCCGACGTCTTCGGCCGCATGGAGCGGCTCGAGGACGCGATCCTGCTCTACGAGGAGGTGCCCCTCGGCTCCCCGCTCCACGTCACCGCCGAAATCGAGGTCGCCCACGCTTTGGAGCGGCTCGAGCGCAACGCCGAGGCCGAGTCGCGCCTGCGCGCTCTGATGGCCGAGCGCCCGGACGATCTCGAGGTCGTCACCGCCCTCGCCAACATCCTGCGCGTGCGCCAGCAATGGGCGGACGCGGCCGACTACTACACCCGCGCGCTGGAGATGGTGGGCGAGCCCACCTCCGCGCACTGGACCATGTTCTACTTCCGGGGCGCCTCCTACGAGCGTGCCAAGCAATGGCCGAAGGCCGAGGCCGACCTGAAGCAGGCGCTTGCCCTCGTGCCCGAGGCCTCGCCGCTGGGGCGCGCGCAGGTGCTCAACTACCTCGGCTATTCCTGGGTCGACATGGGCATCAACATCGACGAGGCCTTCGAGATGCTCCAGGAGGCCGTCTCGCTCTCGCCGCGGGACGGGATGATCATCGATTCACTCGGCTGGGCCTATTACCGCCTCGGCCGCTACGAGGACGCGGTGCGCGAGCTGGAGCGGGCGGTGGAGCTCAAGCCCGAGGATCCGGTGATCAACGATCACCTGGGCGACGCCTATTGGCGCGTCGGAAGGCGGCTCGAGGCGCGCTTCCAGTGGCAGCACGCGCTCGACGCCGATCCCGAGCCGGAGGATCGCGAGGAGATCGTACGCAAGCTCGAGGAAGGCCTGCCCGACACGCCCGCGTCGGAAGCCGCGCAGGCACCGCCGACGCAGCCGAACGGCGGCTGACGGCTCGTCCGCGATGGAGGGATCGTCGACGCGCGCCGCCTTCGCCCCGGCGAAGGTGAACCTGACGCTCGCCGTCGCGGGACGGCGAGCGGACGGCTATCACCTGCTGTCGAGCCTCGTCGCCTTCGCGGAGGTCGGCGACGATCTCACGCTGACGCCCGGTCCCGTCCCGTCGCTGGCGATCGACGGGCCGGGCGCCGCCGTGCTCGCGGTCGATGACGACAATCTCGTGCTGAAGGCCGCGCGTGCGCTCGCGACGCGCGTTCCAGACCTCGTGACGGGCGCGTTCTGCCTGACGAAGCGCCTGCCCGTCGCGTCGGGCATCGGCGGCGGCTCCGCGGACGCGGCAGCGGCGCTGCGCCTCCTCGCGCGTGCCAACGACATCGCCACGGACGATCCGCGGGTCGTCGCGGCGGCGGCCGAGACCGGGGCCGACGTACCCGTCTGCCTCGCGGGCCGCGTCTGCCTCATGGAGGGGATCGGCGAGCGGCTGGGGCCGTCCCTCCCCTGCCCCGCACTTCCGGCGGTGCTCGTCAATCCGGGCGTGCCGGTGGAGACGCGCGCCGTCTTCCGGGCGCTCGCCCTCGCGCCCGGAAAGACGCGCGGTGTGCCGCCCTCCCCCGCGCCGATGCCGGGCTCGTCCGTCGCCGCCGTCATCGCGGCGCTCGCCTCGGCCGGCAACGACCTCCAGGCGCCCGCCATTTCCGTCGCGCCGATCATCGCACGGACGCTCGACGCCGTCGCGCGCACAAATGGCTGCGCCCTCGCGCGGATGTCGGGCTCGGGCGCGACCTGCTTCGGCCTCTATCACGACGACGCGAGCGCGCACGCGGCCGCCCGCAGCCTCGCCGAGGCACACCCGGGCTGGTGGGTCGTCGCGACGCGCCTCGGTCCGGCCCTGGACGATGCGGCCCGCGCGGGCGCGGGTCAGGAAGGCCCGCCCACCGTGCGCAGCGCGCCGACGAGGGCGGCGAGCACCGCCTCGCCCTGATCGGTGAACTCGACGCGGGTCTCCTCGATCGTGGCGAGGCCCGCCTCGCGCAATTCCTCGATCGCCGCCTCGTCGGCCTTGTGCCCCGCCCCGTCGCGCCGCACCACGCCGGTCACGGGCTCGCCGCTCTCGAGCTGGTGATAGGCCGCGAAGGCGAAGACGGCGAGCGCCTTGTCGGACAAGGGCGGCGGGGTCTGCGGGTTGTTCTGCGCTTGCGCTGTGCCGTGGTCGGCCATGATCGCCTCCATCTGCTGATCCTCGTCGAGGTCGAGAGGCAACGCGCGAGACGGCGGATCGGTCGTGAGACCTGTTGGTACGGTTCGCCGCGCCCGTCAGCTCGTCGCGAGCAGTGCGGCGAGATCCGAGAAGCGCGCGACCCGTCGCGCACCGTTCGGAAGCGGCTCTGACGCCGCGTCGTGCTGCCACGGGGTGTCTGCGGGTATCCAGACGGCCGCGAGACCTGCATGCAGCGCCGGCAGGACGTCGGAGCGTAGGCTGTTTCCGATCATGGTCGTCTTCACTCGATCGAGACCGTGATCACGGCACAAGCCGCGGTACGCGTCGACGTCCTTGCGCTGCACGATGCGCACGGCCTCGAAGACGTGCTCCAGTCCCGACAGCTCCATCTTGTGCTTCTGCTCGGCCGGGATACCTCGCGTGAGCACGAACATCCTATGGCCGCGGCGCCGCAGCTCTTCCAACGTCTCTCGGACGCCGGGGAGGAGCGGCGGCGGCTCGTTGGCGAGGCGATCGTACAAGCCACGATATGCCGACAGCACCTCCTCGCGCAGGCTCGGATAATCGGGAAACGTCGCCAGGGTCTCGGCGAGGCTGTAGGTGTAGCTGGCGAAGCCGTAGCCGATGTGAGGGATGTTGCGCTCTTCCGCCTCCAGAAATCGAGCGATGAACGCGACGTCCGGCCCGGCTATGCGGGTGACGATCGCATCGATCTCACGCTCGAACGCCTGAAGCGTTCGCTGCTCGTCCCAGAGGGTATCGTCCGCGTCGAAGATGAGGGGTTCAGCCACGTCCGTCCTCCGCGTGCGCGAGCGCTAGACCATCGGCCACGTTGGCGTCGCTCGCATAGAAGTGCGCCAGCTCCCTCGTGCGCAATGCGGCGAGAACGATGCAATTGGAGGCGACGGCGCCTGTCATCCACCGCCGGCCGAACGGCGACGAACGCTCCAGCGCATCCGGCTCCATCCTGGCGAGCCGAGCCGCCATGGCTTCGAATGCACCCGCCTCGCACCGACCGTCCGCGCCGAGGTGGACACCCATGGCCGCGAGATAGGTCGCCTCACCGCCCGTGTAGACGAAGGCGGCCCGAGACCGTGGCATCTGCTCCGCGAGCCACGACACGCATGCGGCGACGTCCCGTTCCGCCACCGATCGGGAGAGCCCGAATCGCGCATTCAGATCGGAGATGCCGAAGTCCAGCAACACGTGAGCGCCGTCGGCGGCGGCGATCTGGATGCTGCCGCCTCCGGCATTGAAGATGTCGCGACCCGTCGCGGCGCTGGAGAAAGCGCGGGCAATGAGATCGAGCTCGGCCGCCTGCGTCAGCGTCTCGTATCGCCAACCGCGAGCCGAGCAGAACGCCTCGATCAGCGTTCGCAAGCGAGGAGAACGGCGTGCGAAGGCCGTCCCGATCGCGAGCACCGGCCCGGCGTCGCTGCGGACCTGGCGCTCGACTTCGTCCAGGGCGGCGGCGACATCGCTTTCTCCAGGCGCCTCCTCCAAGGGGCACCGATTCACGGATGCGATCTGCGACCCACGGCCGACGCAATCAGAGATAAAGATCTTGATTGATCGACTTCCGAAATCAACGATAGTGCGCATGCAGCGATCCGTGCTTGACCTTCGTCACGATATCCGACCCGAAAACGTCTGACAACAATCGAGAATACGCAGCAATGTTCGGGTCGTCAGCAGGCTCCAACGTCAATATCTGAAGGCCACTTGCAACTGCGTAACCGATCTCGAGCGTCGCGGCCTTGCCAATATAGCCGTCGACGTTACAAACGGTCAGAAATGATGATCTTCTGATCTATGCAAACACTCCATCCTGCAAAATCCTATGGTCCGTGACCGGATCTGCATCGAGGATTACGAATTCTTCTCCCGGATTCACAGCTGAATGCCCGATTGGTGACAAAACATCGACTCTTCGATTCTCGAGCTCCTCACGCAAAAGGTATAGATGGCTAAGATGCTCTCTGAAAGATCCCGATATCACTGTCGTTAGTCGGTCAACCATTCCACGCTCCTTCTGATCTTCCAGTGCCTTCGACACAGTTCTCGGTTTTTTCCCGCCGTTGATATCTCCTGGGCTTGTATAAAAAACACGTGAAGGTTATATGACGCCGGAGAGCGTTCGGGTGTCGCAGCGCTCGTTTCAACCAGAGAGAGAATAGATATGCAACTTAAAGACGGTATGTCGTTCGACCCCGCCCCGGCGGAGCGCTTGCTGTCTCGGCTCCGCGAGCGCGCCCACCCCTATCAGGTCTCCTTCGCGGGGCTCGACCTGCGGATCGACGAGAACGTGTTCTGCCCCCGGCATACCAAGACCTCTGCGATCATGCTCGAATGCCTGGACGGGATCGAACTTCCCCGTGAGGCGCGAGCGCTCGACATCTTCACCGGGTCCGGCGTTTTCGCTCTCTACCTCGCGGCGCGCGGTTGCCGAGCGCTCGGTGTCGACATCCTGCCCGAAGCGGTTCGCTGCGCGCAGCACAACGCGGCTGCGAACAACCTCGGCGATCGCGCCAGCTTCGTTCTCGGAAACGGGCTCTCGGCCGTGCTCGACGAGGGCCGCTTCGATATCGTGACAGCATGCCCCCCGTTGCTGCCCGGGCGACCTGAGGGGCCGCTGGAGGGCGCGCTGTTCGACGAGCGGCTCGGGTCGACCCATCGCTTCGTTTCGGAACTCCCCCGCGTTCTCGCGAGCAAGGGGCGCGCCTACCTGTTTTTGTCGGACGTCTTCGCCCGCGTCGGCAACGACATCGACGCGCTTGCCCGCGATGCGGGTCTCGTCGCCCGCACGGCGCTCGCGCACGACGTGGGATACGAGGTGTACTCCGTGGTCGAGCTGCGCCATGCGGGGTGAGACCGTACCGGCGCTGCGAGCGCTGAGGTCGCAGGTCCTGCCGCTGATCGATCCCGAAGCGCAGCCGCTCCCCTCTCATCCGCACACGGCGTTCGCCTGGCCGACGCGCCTGTGCTCGATCGGCTGCGCTCATTGCAGCTTCGGCGCGCGTCGGACCGGCAGGCCCGAGACGCGACGGGTGGCGGAGCACGCGGACGGTCTCGTCGAGTGGCTCGTGGCGGCGAAAGCCCGCCGTCTCGTCATCTGCGGCGGCGGCGAGCCGCTGGACGAGCCGGCGTTCGTCGAGGATGCGCTTCGTCGCTGCGCGGAGCGATCGTTGCCTGTGGAGCTGTACACGGCCGGCATCTCGCTCCTTCATCGAACGCCCGCAGCCGACGTGATCGCCGGGCTCCGTCGCGCCCATGCGGGCGCGACCACGCCGCTCGCCGTGCGGCTGAGCGTCGATGCGTTTCACGAGGAGCGGATCGGACTGGAGCCGGTCGCACAGTGGATCGAGGATCAGGAGCGGCTCGCCCCCGAATGGCGGCTGTCGCTGCGGGGAATACGCGTGGTCGGCGACGGGAGCATAGAGCGCTTGGCCGCACGGCTGGGCGCCGAGCTCGAAAGGTCGGCCAAAGGTACCGGCTGGATGACGCTGCGCTCCGGACGCAAGCTCCTGTGCGAATGGAAGGGCTTCGTGCTCGAGAATCGCGGGAGCCTCGACGTTCTCGCGAGCCGCGGCTTGACGCTGCCCGAGCCGGAGCGCGATACGCTCGCACGGGTGATCCCCGATCAGGACGGCCGGGGCGTCGGGCGCCCGTTCTCCGCTCGCTTGACCGTCACCCACCGGAGGATCGACCTCGAGATTCATTCCTGTGGTACGGTGAACATTCTCGAGTCGCAGGCGACGGACCTGCGAATGCGCTTTCTCGATCACTCCTGGGACGAGATGAGATCGGCTTATTTCCGCGATCCTCTACTGCATCGCATTGTCGTACGCGACCTCCCCGGCATCGCCGAGCTGATCGCGGCGGCGCGAAAAGCCGGAGTGGGAGGTCGCTCGGTGCCCGCTTTCAGCCTCCAGAATCTCCGCGACGACGATGTTCTCAACGCGATCACGGCGCTCGCCCTCGTCCAGCGCATCGGCGACTTCACCTACCCGCCGCAGGCGCTGGAGGCGGCGCAGCGGGTCGTGGAGGCATACGGGCTGGCGAGCGGAGCCGCGGCGGCTGCGTCATGACGACACGATCGGGGACGAAGGCGGGGAGCTGGTCCGCACCGGTGCGCAAGGTCGCCGCGCGGAACGCACGCTTGCTCGGAACTCGCGCGCTCGTCTCCATGTCGTTCTATGCGGTCGTTCCCTTCGCGGCGGTGGCTGCCGGGCCGATGCTCGGCCTCGCGCCGGCGGGAAGCCTCGGGCTGGTCGCCCTCGCGGCGCTCGCCGGTCGCCTCCTGTCCTGGCCGATCGGCCGTCTGACGGACCGGGTCGGCGCCGGGTCTCTGCTTCGGTGGGTCGCGGCCGCCACCCTGGCGATCGGCCTTTGGGCTCTGGTCGCGCCCAGTGCAGGGAGCGCGCTCGCCTTCCTGCTCGGCCTCGCCACGCTCAACCCGACCGCCAACATCGCTCTGCGCGTGCTCGTCGCGACGAGCAACCGACCGCGCAGGCGCTCGCTGGCGTTCGGACTGCTCGGCAGCGCCAAGACGATCGGCATCGCCGCCGGCCCCGCTCTCGTCGGCTTGCTCTTCGCGCCGGACGCTTGGAACGTGATCGTGGGCACCGCGCTCGCCTCCCTGGCCCTCGCCCTGGCTCTCCTGCCGGGGGCGAACCGTGCGAACGGGTGCGTGCAGCCGGGTACCGTGCAGGGCCGACCGCGAGGCGGAGCCGCGCTTCCGGTCGGTGTGCCCGCCATGATCGCTGCGATCTGGCTTCTCGTCTGGACGGGCCTGAACGCGATCACGGTGGGTCTCGCGACGCTGTTCGCGGTCCACCACGACGATCTGCGTGCCGCGGCGACCTTCTTCGTCGTACAGTCCCTGCTGTCGGCGGTGCTGCTGGTCGCGGCCGGTGCCGTCCTCGCTCGCGCGGACCTCCACGCCAGGACGATCGTCTTCGCGACGGCCGCGACCGGCGTCCCCGTCGCCCTTCTCGTACTCGGGCTCGCGCCCGTGGGGAGCGCCCTCGTCGTCGCGCTCGTCGTCGCGATGATCATCGCCGTGAGCGAGGCGCTCACGGTGCCTACGCTCGACACCATCGTCGCGGAAACGGCCGGCGGGAGCCTCGGAGGCGGGTTCGGGCGGCTCGCCACGCTCGAGGCTCTCGGTGCAGCGGCCGGGCTCGCGCTCGCGGCCGGGCTCGCCATCGAGCACGGGCTCTGGTCGATCGCAGGGAACTGGGCTCTCGCGGGCACGGCGATGAGCGTGGTGGCGACGGCCCTCGCGGTCGCCATCCTCCGGCGGACGCGGGCAGCAGGCTCCCCGAGCCACGTGAACGGCGCGTCGTGAGCAGGATCGGCAGCGCAGCTCTCGCGACGCCCTCGCACATGCCGACCCGTGCATCGCTACAAAAACCCGTGTATAGACGGCTCTCGGGCGCGCGCGCGTGCGGCGCGGCGGGTGAAAATTCGGCTCGCAGCGCCTAAATAGGGTAGACGAATCAATCTCGTGCGGGGGCGCTCCCGCCGCTTCCCGCGGCGCGTCCCAGGGACCCGTTCATGGCAGAGCCTGCGACCAATCTCGACACCGACGCCTACGGCGCCGAATCCATCAAGGTGCTCAAGGGGCTGGACGCCGTCCGCAAGCGGCCGGGCATGTATATCGGCGACACGGACGACGGGTCCGGCCTGCACCACATGGTCTACGAGGTCGTCGACAACGCCATCGACGAGGCGCTGGCCGGCCATGCCAGCGCGGTCAACGTCTCGCTCAATGCCGACGGATCGGTCACGGTCTCCGACAACGGCCGCGGCATCCCCACCGATATCCATCAGGGCGAGGGCGTGTCGGCGGCCGAGGTCATCATGACCCAGCTGCACGCGGGCGGAAAGTTCGACCAGAATTCCTACAAGGTCTCCGGCGGCCTGCACGGCGTGGGCGTCTCCGTCGTGAATGCGCTCTCCACCTGGCTGCGCCTGCGCATCTGGCGCGCCGGCAAGGAGCATGCGATGGAGTTCCGCGACGGCGTGCCGGTCGAGCCGCTCGCCGTCGTCGGCGACGCCAACGGCCAGCGCGGCACGGAGGTGACCTTCCTCCCCTCGCCCGCGACCTTCACCATGGTGGAGTTCGACTACGGCACGCTGGAGCACCGCCTGCGCGAGCTCGCCTTCCTGAATTCCGGCGTGCGCATCGTCCTTTCCGACAATCGCCATGCGGAGAAGAAGCGCGAGGAGCTGATGTACGAGGGCGGCACGGAAGCCTTCGTGCGCTATCTCGACCGGGCGAAGACGCCGCTCCTGCAAAAGCCCATCATGCTCAAGGCCGAGCGCGAGGGCATCGCGGTGGAGGTCGCCCTGTGGTGGAACGACAGCTACCACGAGAACGTGCTGTGCTTCACCAACAACATCCCTCAGCGTGACGGCGGCACCCACCTCGCGGGCTTTCGCGCCGCGCTGACGCGGCAGATCACGTCCTATGCGGAGCAGACCGGCCTCACCAAGAAGGACAAGGTCACGCTGACCGGCGACGATTGCCGCGAAGGGCTGACCGCGGTCGTCTCCGTGAAGGTGCCCGATCCCAAGTTCTCGTCGCAGACGAAGGACAAGCTCGTCTCCTCCGAGGTTCGCCCCGCCGTCGAGAACGTCGTCAACGAGGCCCTGCGCGACTTCCTCGAGACGCATCCCGCCGAGGGCAAGACCATCGCCTCGAAGGTGGTGGAGGCCGCGGCCGCCCGCGAGGCCGCGCGCAAGGCGCGCGAGCTCACCCGCCGCAAGGGCGCGCTCGACGTCGCCTCGCTGCCGGGCAAGCTCGCCGATTGCCAGGAGCGCGACCCGGCCAAGGCCGAGCTCTTCATCGTGGAGGGCGATTCCGCGGGCGGCTCGGCCAAGCAGGGCCGCGCGCGCGAGTACCAGGCGGTGCTGCCGCTGCGCGGCAAGATCCTCAACGTCGAGCGCGCGCGCTTCGACAAGATGCTGTCGTCGCAGGAGATCGGCACGCTCATCACGGCGCTCGGCACCGGCATCGGGCGCGAGGAGTTCAACCCCGACAAGTTGCGCTACCACAAGATCATCATCATGACGGACGCGGACGTGGACGGCTCCCACATCCGTACGCTTCTGCTGACCTTCTTCTTCCGCCAGATGCCGGAGCTGATCGAGCGGGGACACCTCTACATCGCCCAGCCGCCGCTCTACAAGGTCGGGCGCGGCAAGAGCTCCATCTACGCCAAGGACGAGCGGGCGCTCGAGGACTACCTCATCGAGACCGGCATGGCGGACGCGCAGCTCAAGCTCGCGACCGGCGTCGTCTTCCAGGGCGAGCAGCTCAAGGCGCTCGTCGACGAGGCGCGGACGGTCCGCAACATCCTGAACGGCCTGCACAGCCGCTACCGGCGCTTCATCGTCGAGCAGGCGGCGATCGCCGGCGTGCTGCGCCCGCAGCTGGTCGATGATCCCGACAACGCGCTCCAGGCGGCGCAATACGTCGCCCGCCGGCTCGACGCCATCTCCGAGGAGACCGAGCGCGGCTGGACCGGCGAGGTCCGCGACCACGGCTTCGTCTTCACGCGCACGCTGCGCGGCGTGACGCAGGTCGAGGTGCTCGACGCGGCCCTCCTCGACAGCCAGGACGCCAAGCGCCTCGACGAGCGCGCCGCCAAGCTCCAGGAGATCTACGATCGTCCGGTGGACCTCGTCCGCAAGGCCGAGACGCGCACGATCTACGGGCCCTCGGCCCTGTTCGAGGCGGCGATGAGCGTCGGCCAGAAGGGCATCACGCTCCAGCGCTACAAGGGCTTGGGCGAGATGAACCCGGACCAGCTCTGGGAGACCACCCTCGACCGCGACGTGCGCTCGCTGCTGCAGGTGCGCGTGAAGGACGTGGCGGACGCCGACGACCTGTTCGTCAAGCTGATGGGCGACGTCGTCGAGCCACGGCGCGAGTTCATCCAGGACAACGCGCTGAGCGTCTCGAACCTCGACGTGTGAGTAGGTGTAGGTTTGCGCATAGTGCTTCGTTTTGCCCAAAGCTTTGCGCTTTGTCCCCAAAGTTCTTCACCGCTGCGAACTCCGGCGAGTGAGAACCACACTCGAAATGCGACACACGGGCAGCCGGATTGGGAGTTCGCATCCCCCTGTCGCTCGGCTTCACGCCGGGACCCCTTGCGCGTGACGAGCGCCTTCTGGTTAGGCCCTTTAGCACCGGGCCCCCACGCCGATCGGCGCGGAACTACGCCGCCGATCCAAAGTCGACTTCAGAGAGCTTCGGATTGGTCTTCTTACACACGGCGGCCGTCCTCACCGGCGCCGCTTCGCGTGCCGAAAGAAATTCAATGAGTTTTTCTAGCGTTCTTTCGCTTGAGCGAAGTAGAGGAAGTCGGTGCAGGGTGCGCACCTGCCGTTTGTGTCGCACTGGAAACACCGGTGCCAGTCCACAACAGCTTCGGTACCTACTTCGAGGGGCGCCCGCAGCCCTCACCCAGAGTCTCACAACAAGAGATTACCGACGTGCCGCCGTCGATAGGCGACGAAAAGCCGGAGTTCCAACCAGCTTTGGCGCGAGTGTCTCAATCTTCTCGAGTGCATTTGCAAGATCGCGAGGGACAACTGCTCCCTCGTGCGAACCGACCGTGCGGTCGAGTAGGATCAAGAGGGCGTGCGCCTTCGCCTCGGAGGGGCCGACGTCCATGCCGAGCACCTCGCGCCGGCCATCGGTGTTGACGCCCACCGCGACGATCACCGCCACCGAGACGATGCGGCCGTTCTGGCGCACCTTCACGTATGTCGCGTCGATCCAGAGGTACGGCCAATCGCCCTCGATCGGCCGGTCGAGGAAGGCCTTCACCCGCTCGTCGATCTCCCCGCAGAGCCGGCTCACCTGGCTCTTCGAGACGCCGCTCATCCCCATGGCCTTGACCAGGTCGTCGACGGAGCGCGTCGAGACGCCCTGGATGTAGGCCTCCTGGATCACGGCGGTGAGCGCCTTCTCGGCCATGCGCCGCGGCTCCAGGAAGCCCGGGAAGTAGCTGCCCTTGCGCA
>NZ_BMMF01000005.1:2500-434023 GCF_014645695.1 Salinarimonas ramus
CCGCCCAGGTGGCGGAGGAGCGGCGTATCGCGCTCGCCGCCGGCCAGCGCCGGGCGCTGCCGCTCCCCGCGCAGGCGATGCTGGGGCGCACCGTCAGCCGCCCCGCGGCCCTCTCCGGCCTCTCCGCCTACGCCGCGGTGGACGAGACCGCACCCTTCGATTCGATCGAGGTGCGCGTCATCCCCGAGAACGTCTCGACGCTCCCCAAGAGCGACCCGCGCGAGGAGGACGACGACGTCGAGGACATCGTCCTCGCGCTCGGCCGCGAGGAGAGCCTGCCCCAGCTCCTCGCGGCGCAGGGCATCGCGGCGGAGGACATCGCCGGCGCGGTCTCCGCGCTCGGCGGGGCCGAGGCCGTGGGCGCGCTCCCCGCCGGCCAGCCGCTGCGGGCGCTGGTGCGCGAGGGCATGCGCCCGGGCGATCCCCGCCGGCTGCTTCGCGTCGTGCTCTACGGCGAGAACGGGGTCGAGGCCATCGCCGCCGTCACCGACGCGCACGCGTTCGTCGCCGTTCCCGTCCGCGCCGAGCCGCAGGAGGAGGAAGACGTCCGCGTCGCCGCCGCGGACGAGGGGCAGGGCGGTGCGCGGCTCTACGAGAGCCTGTTCGAGACGGGCCTCAAGCACGGCCTCTCGCGCGACACGGTGGAGGAGCTCGTCCAGGTCTTCGCCTACGACGTCGATTTCCAGCGCCGCGTGCAGCCCGGCGACGCCATCGACGTGTTCTTCACGCAGCCGGAGGCGGACACCGCGCCCGAGATCCTGTCGGCGGCGCTCACGATCGGCGGCGAGACGACGCGCGTCTTCCGTTTCCACGACCCGGAGAGCGGGGCGATCGAGTATTTCGATCCCGAGGGGCGCTCGCTCAAGATGTTCCTGATGCGCAAGCCCATCGCCGAGGGGCGGCTCACCTCGGGCTTCGGCATGCGCCGCCATCCGGTCCTGCGCTACGCGCGCCAGCATACCGGCGTCGACTGGGCGAACCGGGTCGGCACGCCGATCTTCGCCGCGGGCGCGGGCACCGTCACCGTCGCCGGCTGGGAAGGCGGCTACGGCCGGCGCGTCGAGATCCAGCACGCCAACGGCTACGTCACCACCTATTCGCACATGTCGCGCATCGGCGACGGCATCTCGCCGGGCACCCGTGTGACGCAAGGCCAGGTGATCGGCTACCTCGGCAATTCCGGCCTCTCCACCGGCCCGCACCTGCATTACGAGGTGATGGTCAACGGCCGCTTCGTCGATCCGCTGAAGATCCGCGTGCCGCGCTCGCGCGAGCTCGACGGGCGCGCGCTCGCGGACTTCACCCGCCAGCGCGAGCAGATCGAGAGCCTGCTCCAGCGGGCCGGCGGGCCTGTGCGCTTCGCCCAGACGACCGGCGGCTGAGCCGCGCCCGACGCCCTTCGGATCCCCCTCGCGCATGCTCGCCGCCCTCCTCGTCGTCCTGCCGATCTTCGGCCTCGTGCTCGTGGGCTTCGCGGCGCGCAAGGGCGGGATCATCGACGAGGCGGCCGGCGCCGGCCTCTCGCAATTCGTCTTCGCCATCGCGCTCCCCTGCCTCATCCTCGACACGCTGGCGCGGGGCGACCTGCCGATCGCCGAGCCGTGGGGCTATTGGGCCTCCTACTTCGTCGCGCTGGGCCTCGTCTGGCTCGCCACGGGCCTCCTCGCCCGCCACGCCTTCGGGCGGATCGGGGTCGAGACCGTGGTCGCGGGCTTCTCCTCGGCGCAGTCGAACACGGTGCTGATCGGCGTGCCCTTGATCCTCAAGGCCTTCGGCGACGCGGCCGCGGTGCCGGTCTTCCTCCTCGTCGCCGTGCATCTGCCGATCACGATGAGCGTCGCGACGCTGCTGGTGGAGGGCCGCGGCGCCTCGATCCTCGCCATCGTGCGCAAGCTCGTGACGCATCCGATCATCATCGGCATCGCCATCGGCGCGGCGATCCGGCCCGTGGCGGATGTCGTGCCCGAGCCGGCCTGGCGCATGACCGGCATGCTGGCGGACGCAGCCGCGCCGGCGGCGCTCGTCGCCATGGGGGTCGCGCTGGCGCGCTACGGCTTCGAGGCGGGCTGGCCCCTGCCCATCGCCATCACGACGGCGAAGCTCGTCGTCCACCCGCTGCTCGTCTGGCTGCTGGCGAGCTTCGTCTTCCCGGTGCCGCCGGCCTGGATACCCGTCGCCGTGATGTTCGCCGCCTGCCCGGCGGGCATCAACGTCTTCCTCCTGGCGCAGACCTACCGATCGGGCGTGGCGCTCGCGTCCAGCACGGTCGCGCTCTCCACCGCGCTCGCGGTGCTGACCATGGCGGGCTGGCTCGCGCTCGTCGCGCCCTGACGGGACTCTCCTCAGCGAGCGTAGAGCGCCGCTCGGACGTCCGCCGGCGTCCAGCCCGCTGCGCGCAGCTCGGCCAGGGGTTTCGAGCCGAGGCTCTTCGCGAGCTTCTCGCCCGCCTCGTCGCGCACGAGGCCGTGATGGAGATAAAGCGGCGTCGGGAGATCGAGACATCGCTGGAGGAGGACGTGGAGATCGGTCGCCGCCTCGAGATCCTGGCCGCGCACGACGTGCGTCACGCCCTGCGCCGCATCGTCGACGACGACCGCGAGGTGGTAGCTCGTCGGGATCTCCTTGCGCACGATCACCGCGTCGCCCCAGCGGGCGGGATCGGCATGTACCGGCTCGGCCTCCCCTCCCTGCGCGAATCGCTCGTAGACGAAGGGTCCCGGCACCGCGGCGAGCGCGCGGGCCATGTCGAGGCGCCAGGCGATCGGGAGACCCTCCCGCGCCGCCTCGGACAGGACGGCGGCGGGGTCGCGGGCGCGGCAGGTGCCTGGATAGAGCGGCGCGCCGTCGGGATCGCGGGGCGAGGGCCTGCCGCTCTCGGCCTCGCGGGCGGCGACGGCGGCCGCGATCTCCTTGCGCGAGCAGATGCACGGGTAGAGGAGACCCATGCCCCGCAGCCGATCCGCCGCCGCCTCGTAGAGCGGGAAGCGGAGGGACTGGCGCAGGGGTTCGGGCTCGAAGGGCAGGCCGAGCCAGGCGAGATCGTCGATCATGGCCGCGACCAGATCCTCCCGGCAGCGGGTCGTGTCGATGTCCTCGATGCGCAGCAGCAGGCGACCGCCGAAGCGTGCGGCGAGCCGCGCGTTCTCCAGCGCCGAGAAGGCGTGGCCGAGATGCAGCCGGCCGTTGGGGCTCGGCGCGAAGCGGAAGACGGGTTGCGTCACGGGCCTGCCTCGGCGAAGGGTTGGCGTCCTCATACCAGGAGATAGGCGATGGACGCGCGTCTCGACAGCGAGGAGCGGTTGCGCCTCGGCCTCGCCGAGCTCGTCGCGCGCGATCCCGCGCTCGCCCGGGCGCTGGCGGAGGGCTCGGTGCCGCGGCTACGCAAGCGCCCGGAAGGGCTCGCGGGGCTGGCCTGGATCGTCGTCGGCCAGCAGGTCTCGGTGGCGAGCGCCGCCGCCATCAACGCGCGGCTCGAGGCGGCCTTTCCCGAGATGAGCGCGCAGGCGCTGCTCGCGGCGAGCGACGAGGAAATGCGTGCGGTCGGCCTCTCGAGGCCGAAGGTCCGCACGCTGCGCGCGATCGCCGAGGCGGTGGCCTCGGGCGCGCTGCCGCTCGCCGATCTCGGCGCCATGCCCGCGGACCAAGCGCACGCACGGCTCGTCTCGGTGCACGGAATCGGGCCGTGGACGGCGGACGTCTATCTGCTCTTCTGCCTCGGCCATGCGGACGCCTTCGCCGCGGGGGATCTCGCGCTGCAGGAGGCGGCGCGCCTCGTCTACGGGCTCGAGACGCGCCCCGACGCGAAGGCGCTCAATGCCATGGCCGAGGCCTGGCGTCCCTGGCGCGGCGTCGCGGCGAAGCTGCTCTGGGCGCATTACCGGCGGGTGACAGGGCGGGCGGGCACGGGGGAGAGCTGATTCGCTCCCGGCCGTGGCGCCGTACGGTTCAACCCGTCGTCAGCTCCCGCCCGTCGCTTCCCGTGATCGTCACGTCGACCAGCCGGCCCGGCTCCGGCGCCGCACCCGAAAAGCGCACGAGGGAGAAATCCTCCGTGCGCGCCGTGCCGCCCCGCTCGGTGAGCACGAGCCGACGCGTTCCGACATGGCGGGCGAGATGCGCGTCGAGCGCCGCGGCGCCGGCATCGCGCAGGCGGCGCGCCCGCTCGCGGGCGATCTCGCCGGGCACCTGCGGCATCCGCGCGGCGGGGGTGCCGGGACGGGGCGAATAGGGGAAGACGTGGAGGTGCGTCAGCCCGCATTCCGCGACGAGATCGAGGGAACGGGCGAACATCGCCTCCGTCTCGGTGGGGAAGCCCGCGATCAGGTCGGCGCCGAGCGCGATCTCGGGCCTCGCCGCGCGCAGAGCCGCGCAGGCGCGGATCGCGTCGGCGCGGGTGTGGCGACGCTTCATGCGCTTGAGGACGAGATCGTCGCCCGCCTGCAGGGAGAGATGAAGGTGCGGCATCAGCCGCTCTTCGGTGCCGATCGCCTCCATCAGGTCCGGATCGATCTCGACCGAATCGATGGAGGAGAGGCGAAGGCGCACGAGGTCGGGCACGGCGGCGAGCACCGCCTTCACCAGGGTGCCGAGCCGCGGCGCGCCGTCGAGATCCGCGCCCCAGCTCGTGAGGTCCACGCCGGTGAGCACGATCTCGCGCGCCCCCGCTTCCACCTGGGCGCGGGCCGCCGCGATCACGTCGCAAGCGGGGACGGAGCGCGCATTGCCGCGGCCGAAGGGAATGACGCAGAAGGTGCAGCGATGATCGCAGCCGGTCTGCACCTGGAGGAAGGCGCGGGTGCGCCCGCGCGGCGGCGCGGCGTCGGGCGCCCTCATGATGCGCGCCGCCATGACGTCCGAGACGAGGACGCGCGGCGCGTCCCGCGCCGCCAGGCGCGCCCAGGTCTCGGGCGCGAGCTTCTCCTCGTTGCCGAGGACGTGGGCGACCTCGGGCATGGCGGCGAAGGTCTCGGGCTCGACCTGCGCGGCGCAGCCGGTGACGACGATGCGTGCGCCGGGCCGCTCGCGGGCGAGGCGGCGCACGGCGCGGCGCGCCTCGCGCGTCGCCTCCGCGGTGACGGCGCAGGTGTTGACGAGCGCGACGTCGTCGAGCCCCGCCTCGTCCATGCGGCGCGCCATCGCCTCGGTCTCGGAGAGGTTGAGACGGCAGCCGAAGGTGCGGATGCGCGCGAGCGCGGAAGCGGCGTCCTGATCGGGCAACGCCATCAGGCGGGCTCCGCGAGACCCGTGAACAGGGCCGGGTCGAAGCGCCCCTCGTGCTCGAGCGCGACGGGCCCGGTCATGAGCACGTGATCGTCGCGCTCGCGCCAACGGATCGTCAGCTCGCCGCCGGGCAGCGCGACGGTCGCCTCGCGGCCGGTGAGAGCCTTGCGCGCGGCGGCGACGAGGGCGGCGCAGGCGGCCGAGCCGCAGGCCTGCGTGATGCCGACGCCCCGCTCCCACACCCGCAGGCGGATGCGCGTCCGCGAGAGCACCTGCGCCAGCGAGATGTTGGCGCGCTCGGGGAAGATCGGGTGGTTCTCGAGCAGCGGGCCGATGCGCGGCAGGTCGTAGGCGTCGACGTCGTCCACGAAGAAGATCGCGTGCGGATTGCCCATGTTGACGGCAGCGGGCGAGTGCAGGATCGGCGCGTCGATGGGCCCGATCTGCAGCTCGATGTAGCGCGTGTCCGGAAAGGGATCGCGCAGCGGGATGTCCTGCCAGGCGAGCTTGGGCGCGCCCATGTCGACGGTGAAGACGCGCTCGCCCTCGACGACGACCGGCAGCAGCCCCGCGCGGGTGCGCAGCGTCAGCGTCTCGCTCCCCGGCATGCCCATCTCCGGATCGGCGACGAGCGCCCAGGCGACGCAGCGCGTGCCGTTTCCGCAGGCACCCGATTCCGAGCCGTCGGTGTTGTAGATGCGCATGTCGGCATCGACGCCGGCGAGGCTCGGATCGTGCAGCACCATCAGCTGGTCGAAGCGCGAGAGCGCGTTCCCGGCGATCGCCCGCGCCTCCTCCGGCCGCACCCGCACGTCCGTTCCGCGCAGGTCGAGCACGACGATCTCGTTGCCGAGACCGTTCATCTTCAGGAAGCGGCGGTTGGCGAGGGGGGACATGGGCTTCGTTCCGATCGGCACGAACTTGTAGTGCCTTTCGCGACAGACGGGTTGGGGTCGTCGCCGGCCCAATTCATCGCGAACGCCGCGTTGGTTGTCACGGGAAAAGTGACTTGGCACCGGAAAAGTGACAAGCTCGGCCGACGGCGTCTATCTCGCTCGAGCAAGGAAAGACAGATGGCGCGCGGAGTTTGTGGCAGGCTGGATGTGATCCGTGACAAGGGGATGATCCCCAGCGCGGATCTAGCCAAAATTATAGATGCTAGCCCCGAGACCGTCTCCCGGTGGCGACAGGGCCGTGCACACCCGCGGCCTGAGGCCGAGCGGATGATCCTGCAACTCGAATATGTGGTCGAGCAACTCTCAGGCATCTACGAGCCTGCCGAAGCACGACTATGGCTGTTCTCGCCGCAAAAGCTCCTCGACGGAGCAACGCCGGTGGACGCGATCCGCCAAGGCCGTATCGACGACGTGCGACGCCTCGTCGATGAATCGCGCGACGGCGTCTACATGTAGCGGGGAGCGACGAGCAGGGGACGATCGCTTCGTGATGGCACACCGCGACGCGCCCCCTCCCCTTCAGAACCGATTCCTGTACTCCCATTGCCGCTCGCCGATCATGCAGTCGGCCGGGGCCTCCGCCTGGGCGAGCCGGATCAGGGGGCGGGGCGGGATCTCGCCGGCGATCTCGAGGACGAGCTTCGTGCGGATGGCGTCGATGAACTCGCCGGGCGAGCGCACCGGCACGACGAAGGCGCCGGGGCCGCCGATGACGCAGTCGATGTAGTACTGGTCGAGATGCTCGATATCGAGATAGCCCGGCCGCTTGAGCATGATCGGCAGGCCGTTGACCGTGACGCCGCGCGCGATGGCGCGGTCGCGGGCGGCGGTGACGAAGGGTCCCTCGTTGTTCGGCCCGTCGCCGGAGACGTCGATCACGCGCCGCAGGGCGCGCACCCCGCTCTCCTCCATCAGGTCGAGGCCGAAATCGATGGCGCTCGCGATGGAGGTGCGCCGCGCCCGGTTGATCCGCTCGAACTCGAGGTCCTCGGCGAAGCGGATGGCGCTCTCGGGCCCGTCGATGAGCGTCCAGGGCACGATGACGTGCCGGTCGGCGACGCCCGCCCATTCGAAATAGGTGACGGCGATCTGGCCGATGAGCCCGCGCCCGATCGCCTCGTGCACTTCCGGCGAGCGCAACGCCTCGACGAAGCCGGCCCGCTGCAACTCCTGCTCGTCCGTGTCCATGGAGAAGGAGATGTCCACCGCGAGAACGAGGGCGACGTCGACCTCGGTCTCGGCGCGCGCCGAGGGCGCGAGCCAGAAGCTCGCGATCGCGGTCGCGAGGAACAGGGCGGTCCAGCCACCCGTGCGGGACGACAGTCTCCCGCGGACACGCAACGCTCTCATCGCCTGGCCTCCTCGTGACGGAGAGCCCCCCGAGCGCAGATCAAGCGAGGAGCATGCCAGCCTGGGCGTGTATCGGGCTAGTGGGCCGGCTACGGGAGCGACGAAGCGCCGCGTACCTTATCCACGACCGCGAGCGCCGCGGCGAGGGCCTCCTCGATGCCGAGCGTGGTGGTATCGAGGAGCACCGCGTCCTCCGCCTGCCGCAGCGGCGCGGACGAGCGCCCCGCGTCGCGGGCGTCGCGGGCGCGGATGTCGGCGAGCACGCTCTCGTAGGCCGGCGCGGCGCCGCGGCTCTCGAGCTCGCGATGGCGGCGGCGGGCGCGCTCCTCCGCGCTCGCGGTGACGAAGAGCTTCACGTCGGCGTCCGGGCAGATGACCGTGCCGATGTCGCGCCCGTCGAGGACGGCGCCCGGCGCCTGGGCCGCGAACTCCCGCTGGCGGTCGAGGAGCGCCGCGCGCACGGCGGGGATGATCGAGACCCGCGAGGCGGCCTCGCCCATCTCCGCTCCACGAAGCCGGCTCTCGTCCATGTAGGCGAGCTCGAGGGCGAAGGCCGCGGCCTGTGCCGCCTTCTCGTCGTCGAGGGGGCGATTCTTGTCGAGGAGGAGGCGCGCGACGGCGCGGTAGAGCAGGCCCGTGTCGAGATGGGCGAAGCCGTAATGCGCCGCGATCCGCTTCGACAGCGTCCCCTTGCCCGATGCCGCGGGTCCGTCGACGGCGATCACGAAGCCCATCGGGCGCACTCCTCCACGTCCGCGCCGAGGGCGCGCAGCTGCGCGACGAACCCCGGCAGATCATCGTCGTCGCCCACGTTATCGATCGCGAGCCCGTCCGGCTCGGCGGCGGCGCCGAGCGCGGCGAGGCCCGCCGCGAGCGCCGGGTCGCCCCCGGCATCGATGCGGGCGCCACCGCGCGGCGGGCGCGCGACGTCGCCGCCGGCGCCCTCTATCACGAGATCCTCCCCCGCGACATGGTGCGCGACGCCGAGCCCGGCGAGAGCCGCTCCGAGCGCCGCGACGCGCGACGCATCGGCGCGGCGCGCGATCCCCGCGAGGCGGCTCTCGCCCGCGGCACAGGCGGCGGCGAGGACGAGGGCCGGGAGCGCGGGACCGAGAGCGCGCACGATTTCCGCCGCGACGACGGCTCCGGAGAGCGCGCCGGCGCGCACGCGCAGCGACGCGAGGTCGGCGATCGCGCTGGGCTCGTCCGCGATGGCGGCGCCCATCGCGCGCAGCGATGCGACGAGGGCGCCCGCGGGCCCGTCGCGATCGAGCCCGTCGAGGACGATGTCGGAGCCGGGCACGACGATCGCGCCGAGCGCCAGGGCGGCGGCGCGGGCCGGATCGGCGGGGAGCGCAAGCGGGCGGCCGACGAGCTCCGGCCAGCCGTCGAGGGCGATGCTACGGCCGGCTTCCCCCTGCGGCGTCACCCGAATCGTCGCGCCGGCGCGCGCGAGGAGGGACGCCATCGCGTCCCCGGTCGCGGCGGGCTCGACGATCGTCGTGCGTCCCGGCCCGTTCAGGCCGGCGAGGAGCACGGCCGCAAGGGTCGCGGCGTCGGCGGAGCCGTCGACCACGATCGGGATCACCTCGCGGGAGCCCTCGACCAGGAGATCCGCGCCCCCGCGCACGAGCCGTGCGCCTTGGCGCGTCAGCGCCTCGGCGAGGCCCTCCGGCAGCGGCGCGGCGGCGGCGAAGCGCGACGCGATCGGGTGGCCCGCGCAGGCGCCGAGCAGCGGGGCGAGCGCGATGCGATCGACGACGAGCGCCTCGCGCGGCGCGACGAGCCCGCCGATCCCCACCCCCGCGACGGCGACGCGGCCCTCCCCGCACATCTCCACCCGCGCACCGAGAGCGGCGCAGGCCCGCGCCGTGCGCGCGAGCGCCGCGATCTCCGCTCGCGTCTCGCCGACGCCCTCGATCACCGTCTCGCCGATCGAAAGAAGCCCGACGACGAGCGCACGATGCGCGAGGGCCGCGCTCGCGGGCACGCGCAGGCGCCCGCGCAGCCCGCCGGAGGGGCGCACGGTGAGAAGCGTCGAGGCGTCTTCGGAAGCGGGAGCGTGGGGCACGGGTCTCGCGGGGTCTTCTGCGGCGCCCGAGGGTTAGCACGCGCGCGCACGCGCCGTCACGATCCGCCCGCGGGATGCCGCCGCACGAACGATCCTCCGACGCACCCGTTGACAAGCGCCCTGCGAGGCGCTAGCCGCGCCTGTTCAAGAATTCCCCCACACACGAAGGGACCACCCGTGGCCAGACCGGAACTCGGCACCAAGCGGACCTGCCCCGAGACCGGGCGCAAGTTCTACGACCTCGATCGCGACCCCGTCGTCTCCCCCTATACCGGCATCGCCTATCCCCGTTCGGCCTTCGAGGCGGTGGGGACCAAGGGCGGGCGCGTCGCGCCCGTGGCCGAGGTCGAGGAGGACGAGGAGGAGGTCGTCGAGAAGGCCGACGTCGAGCTCGTCTCCCTCGAGGAGGCCGAGGGCGAGGAGAAGAAGGCCGACGGCGACGAGGACATCGACCTCGGCGACGACGAGGCCGACGACACCTTCCTGGCCGAGGAAGAGGAGGGCGACGACGACGACGTCTCCGGCCTCATCGACAGCGATATCGAGGACGAAGAAGAGGGTTGACATCCCCTCCGGACCGTCTAAACAGGCGCTCCGTCGCGGGGAGATCGGCACCGACCTCCCCGCCACGAACCACCCTGCGGACCCGGACATGGGGCCCAAGCCGCAGGACGAGAGTGGGGCCATAGCTCAGTTGGGAGAGCGCTTGAATGGCATTCAAGAGGTCGGCGGTTCGATTCCGCCTGGCTCCACCAAATCTCCGAACTCCACCACTTTTCTGAGTTTATCGCCACGGTCGAAGACGCGACCCGCGCGCATGGATGCGCCGCCGCTGATCCGTCATGCTGATCCGCGCGTTCGGGAATTCTCCGCGGTCCATAGAGGCGTGGCGTCGGACCTGACGAGACGCGCCGATCGCAGTCTCCTCACCCCACCGCCCGCAGCACCACCTCCGAGCGCGGCGGCTTCGGCGCCGCTTCGACGAGCGCGCGCGTGTACGGATGCGTCGGCGCCTCGAGCACCGCATCGGCCGCGCCCTCCTCCACGATCCGCCCGGACTGCATCACGATCACCCGGTCGCACAGAAGGCGGACGACGGCGAGGTCGTGGCTGACGAAGAGGTAGGTCATGCCGAGCCTCGCGCGCAGGTCGGCGAGCAGGTTGAGCACGGTCGCCTGGATCGAGACGTCGAGGGCGGCCGTGGGCTCGTCGAGGACGAGGAAGCGCGGTTCCAGCGCGATGGCGCGGGCGATGCCGACACGGGCCTTCTGGCCGCCGGAAAGCTGGTGCGGGAAGCGCCGCAGCAGGTGCCCGGGTAGCCCGGTGAGATCGGCGAGTTCGTCGATGCGGGCGTCGAGCGCCTTGCCGCGCAGGCCCGCGATGCGGCGCAGCGGCTCGGCGATGGCGTCGGCGGCCGTATGGCGCGGGTTGAGGCTGTCGGTCGCGTCCTGGAAGACCATCTGGATGCGCCCGCGCCGCGGATCGCGCGCGAAGCGGTCCGCCGGGATCGCGGCCATGTCCTCGTTCTCGAAGACGATGGCGCCCGACGTCGGATCGAGGAGGCGCACCAGCATGGCGGAGGTGGTGGACTTGCCGCAGCCCGATTCGCCCACGAGCCCGACCGATTCGCCCTCGCGGATCGAGAAGCTCACGCCCTCGACCGCGTGGACTGGGCCGGACTTGCCGGCATAGGTCTTCACGAGATCGACGACCTCGAGGAGCTTCTTCGCCTTCGGCTCGTGCACCGGAAGCGGCGTGCGGGCCTCCGCCGGCAGCAGGTCGCGCACGCCGACGCCGGGGCGCGGCGTCGCGTCGACGAGCTTGCGGGTATAGGCGTGCGACGGGCGCGCGAAGAGCGCCGCCGAGGGGCCGGTCTCGACGATCTCGCCGTCCTTCATCACGCAGAGCCGGTCGCAATATTCGGCCGCGAGCCCGAGATCGTGGGTGATCACGATCGACGACATGCCGCGCGCGCGGATGAGATCGCGCATCAGGTCCATGACGGCCTTCTGCGTTGTGATGTCGAGACCCGTCGTCGGCTCGTCGGCGATGACGAGCTTCGGCTCGCAGGCGAGCGCGATGGCGATGACGATGCGCTGACACATCCCGCCCGAGAGCTCGAACGGATAGGCGTGGTAGCGCTCCGCCCCGTTGCGGATGCGCACGGCCTCGAGCGCGGCGATGGCCTTGCCCATCGCGTCGCGATCCGTCGCGCGGCCGTGCTGGCGCAGCACGTCCTCGATCTGGCGTCCGACCTTGCGGATCGGGTTGAGGGCGGCGCGCGGGTTCTGGAAGATCATCGAGATCTCGCCCCCGCGGATCTTGCGCATCGCCGCCTCTCGGGCGTTGCGCAGGTCGGTGCCGTTCCAGGTCATGGCGCCGGAGCGAATCTCGCCGCCGGCATCGAGGATGCGCATGAGCGCGTAGGACGTCACCGACTTGCCGGAGCCGGATTCGCCCACGATCCCCAGCGTCTCGCCCGGCGCGAGGTCGAAGCCGACGCCGCACACGGCGGGAACGTCGCCGCGGCGGGTGCGGAAGGTGACGGCGAGATCGCGGACCGAGAGCATGTCAGGTCCTCCGGCGCGGATCGACGATGTCGCGCAGCCCGTCGCCCATGAGGTTGAAGGTGAAGACGGCGAGCATCAGCCACAGCCCCGGGAACAAGGCGACCCACCAATGCCCGGATACGATGTAGTTCGCCCCCTCCGCCACCATGATCCCCCATTCCGGGGTGGGCGGGCGCACGCCGAGCCCGATGAAGGAGAGACCGGCGGCATTCAGGATCGCCCAGCCCATGTTGAGCGACACCTGCACCATCATCGGCGGCAGCGCATTGGGCACGATGTGGGAGGCGAGCACCCGGGCATGGGAATTGCCCGCGAGCCGCGCCGCCAGCGCGAAGCCGGCCTCGCGGCGGATGTTCACCTCGGCGCGCACCACGCGCGCGTAGAAGGGGATGTTGATGATGGCTGTGGCGTAGACGATGTTCTCGATCGTGTTGCCCATCGCAGCCACGATGCCCATGGCGAGCACGAAGAGCGGGAAGGCCATGATCGTGTCGAGCACCCGCGCCAGCACCGCGTCGACCCAGCCGCCGCGATAGCCGGCGATGGCGCCGAGCGTCGCGCCGATCACGAAGGAGAGCGCCACCGCCGCGACCGAGATCGTCAGGTCGAGCCGGGTCGCCACGACCACGCGGGAGAACACGTCGCGGCCGAGATGATCCGTCCCGAACCAATGTGCGGCGGACGGCGGCTCCAGCGCCCGCGCGGCGTTGGTCGCGAGCGGATCGTAGGGCACGAGCGCCGGGCCGAGGACGGCCATCAGGACGATGACGGCGAACATCGCGAAGGAGACGGCCGTGACCGGGTTCTCCCGCAGGACGTGCCCGACATGCGCGAGCGCGCCGCGCTCGGGCGCGGGAGTGGGCGCGGGGGAGACGATGCCGCTCATTTCGCCGAGAACCCGATGCGCGGATCGATCAGCGCGTAGGCGAGATCGATCACGAGGTTGAGGAGGACGAACAGAACCGCCATGGCGAGCACGAAGCCCTGCACCGCCGCGTAGTCGGACGCGACCAGCGCCTCGACCGCGTAGGAGCCGATGCCCGGCCAGGCGAAGACCTTCTCGACCAGCACGTTGGCGCCGAGCACGAAGGAGAACACCATGCCGAGCGTCGTCACGACCGGCAGGAGCGCGTTCCTGAGCGCGTAGGTCAGGAGCACGGTGCGCGGCGCGAGCCCGGCCGCGCGGGCGGTGCGCACGTAGTCGGCCGACAGTGCCGAGAGCATCGCCGCGCGGGTCATCCGCGCGATCGGGGCCAGCGTGAAGAGCGCGAGCGTCACGGAGGGAAGGATCAGCTGCCGCGCCGCGCCGAAGAAGGTCTCGATGTCGCCGACGAGCAGCGTGTCGACGAGGAGGAAGCCCGTCACCCGCGGCGGCTCCAGGTAGACGAAATCGAGCCGCCCCAGCGGCGAGGGCGCCCAGCCGAGGAGATAGTAGAACACGTAGATGAGAACGATGCCGGTGAAGAAGGTCGGCAGCGACACGCCGGCCGTCACGAGAATCCGGCAGAGGTGGTCGATCGGGCCTCCCTGGCGCACCGCGGCGAGGATGCCGAGCGGGATCGCGACGGCGCAGGAGAGGACGAGCGCGCACAAGGTGAGCTCGAGCGAGGCGGGCAGACGCGTCGCGAGGTCTTCGACGACCGGCTGCCCGGTCGAGACCGAGCGGCCGAGATCGCCTTGCAGGAGCGCGGCGCAATAGCGGAAGAACTGGTGCACGAGCGGCTGGTCGAGCCCGAGCGCGGCGCGCACTTCCGCGATCGATTCGGGCGTGGCCATGGCGCCGGCGAAGTACACCGCCGGATCGCCGGGCAAGGCGCGGGTCAGGACGAAGCTGACGACGACGACCCCGATCAGGACCGGGATCGTCTGGACGATACGCCACAGGACGGGGTGCCCGGCGCCGGCCATGGCTCAGGCCCCCGTCAGCGGGCGGACGTCGAGCTGACGGTGAAACCAGAACTCGTAGCCGGACGCCCCGTTCATGGCGACGTTCAGCGCCGGCTGATAGAGCGGGATGCGCGGCAGATCCTCGATCGCGTGGGCGAACATCTCCTTGATGAGCGGCGCGTATCCCGGATCGTCGACGGGCATGTGCAGCGCCCGGTCGGTGAGGTCGTGCACCACGTCGCTGGCGTAGTTCGACGAGTTGAACAGCCGGTCCTTCTGGTAGGCCCAGAAGAAGTAGTAGCAGGGCGTGTTGAGCCAGCCGCCGAAATTCTCGAGGTGCATGTCGAGCGTCTTGTCGACGAGCGCCACGGTGCGCCAGTTCGCGCCGGGGATCTTGTCGATCGTCACGGTGATGCCGAGCGGTGCCAGCGCCTCCTGGATCAGGAGCGCCGTCGGCTCCATCCAGGACACGAGGTCGAGGCTGATCGAGAGCGTCACGTCGAAACCCTCGGCGAAGCCCGAACGAGCGAGGTGCTCGCGGGCACGCTCCGGGTCCGTGGCGTAGGGAAAGGGCCGCGGCCAGGCGATGTCCGCGATCTCCTCGTCGCCGCCCCAGAGCGGCGCGCCGCGGCCGTAGGCGGCCGCCTGGAAGATCGATTCGTAGGGCACGGCGAAGGCGATGGCCTTGCGCACGTCCGGGTCCTGAAAGGGCGCGAAGCGGGTGTTGAGGCACAGCGCGTGGATGCAGTTCTCGATGGGCGTCGAGTGCACGGTCAGCCGATCGGCGAGCTCGGACGCGTCGCGGTCCGGAATGTCGAAGGAGACCTGCACGTCACCACGTTCGACGAGCGCACGGCGCGTCGCCGCGCTCGGCACCTCGCGCACGATCACCCGGCGGATCGCGGGGAGATCACCGCCGACCCAGGAATCGTTGCGCTCGTAGACGAGCTGCTGGCCCTGGTCCCACCGCGTGACGCGGTAGGCGCCGGAGCCCGCGGGCGTGGTGTGCAGGTATTCCATCGCCCACGGATCGGCCTCCGTCGCGTTCTCGCGGGCGATGGCCGAGTTGATGATGAAGGGCACGGGAACGGCGAGGTTCGGCAGCGAGAGCTTCGAGGGGTAGTCGAGCTTCACGAGGAAGGTCTCCTCGTCGAGCGCCTCGAACTGATCGG
Source organism: Salinarimonas ramus (assembly GCF_014645695.1). Lineage (GTDB taxonomy): Bacteria > Pseudomonadota > Alphaproteobacteria > Rhizobiales > Beijerinckiaceae > Salinarimonas > Salinarimonas ramus. The sequence continues at coordinate 17,727 of NZ_BMMF01000005.1, forward strand.
GCCGCGAGAAGCCGCCCGCGCGCATCTGCGTCGTCGGGAAGCCGCCCGCGAGGACGGCGCGGTCGAAGGACCACTTCACGTCCTCGGCCGTCACCTTGCGCCCGTCCCAGAAGGTGGCGTTCGGCTTCAGCTTGAAGGTGATCGCGAGGCCGTCCTCGGAGATCGTCCAGCTCTCGGCGAGCTCGGGGACGATCGTGTCGTAATCGTAGGACATCTCGCCCGAGGGAAGCTGCTTGGCGCCGAAGCCGACGAGCCGATCGTAGCAATTGATCGCGACCTGATAGCTCGCGCGGTTCGTGCCGACGCGGTGCAGGTCGAGGCTGTTGATGGTCTGGCCGAAGACCGTGACGAGCGTGTCGCGGCCCTGCGCCTGCGCCGGCAGGAAACGCAGGAACGGCAGGACGCCCGCGCCGGCGGCGGCCGAGGCGAGGAAGGCGCGGCGATCGAGGGAGGGCATGGGCGGCTCCGGGTCGGCTGGCGGGTTGCTCGTGCGGCGTCGCTGCGACGCCGGATGCCGAGAATGCGGGCTCGCGAGGTGTTCGTGAAATGCTATGTTTTCACCGGATCGGTGAATTCAGCGCACCACTCGGAGGGCGCGTCGCATGCGGCATCTCGAGACCTTCCGCCTGATCGAGGCCGTGGCGCGGGCGGGCTCCATCCGCAAGGCGGCGGAGGACGCCGGGCTCACCGCCTCCGCGCTCAACCGGCGCATCGCCCGCTTCGAGGACGAGTTCGGCGCGCGCATCTTCGAGCGGCTGGCGCGGGGCGTGCGCCTCAACCCCGCCGGAGAGCTCGTCCTGCAGCATTATCGCGGCCAGCGCTCGGATCTGGCGCGGGTGCGCAGCCAGGTGGCGGACCTGAGCGGCGTGCGCCGCGGCCACGTCACCGTCGCCTGCAGCCAGGCGCTCCTGCCGTATTTCCTCCCCGCCGAGATCGCGCGCTATCGCCGCGAGCACCCCGGCGTGACCTTCGCCGTCAACGTCCGCGACCGGGCGCGCGCGGAGGAGGAGCTCGCCGCCTTCCGCAGCGATCTCGCGCTCGTGTTCGAGCCCGCCTTCATGGTGGATTTCGAGGTCCTGCATCAGATCGCGCAGCCGGTCTGCGCGGTGCTCGCCGCGGATCACCCCCTCGCCGCCCGTCCGACGCTGCGCCTACGCGAATGCCTCGACATCCCCCATGTTTCGCCGTCCGAGCAGTTCGGCGTGCGCTACCTCCTCGATCGCGCGGCGCACCGCAGCGGGCGGCGGGTGCAGCCGATCGTCGAGACGGAGAGCTTCGAGCTGATTCGCCACTACGTGCTGCACGAGGGCGTGGTCGGCTTCCAGATCCCGATCGGCCTCGATCCGCGGGCCGGGCGCGGGCTCGTCGTGCGCCCGATCGCCGACCAGGACGTGCCGCCGGGGCATCTTCTGCTCGGGCAATTGAAGGGCCGCGTCCTGCCCGTGGCGACGGCGCGGTTCGTCGCGCGCCTGGCGCTCGCGTTGGACGCGGTGGCGGCGGCGGATCCGCGCGGCGCCGCAGGCTGAAAGCGAACGCGCCTCACGCCTCCTCGATGGCGCGCCGCGCGTCCTCCCGATGCTCCGGCCTGATCGAGGCCGCCACGGCCCCGAACGCCGCGGTGAGCACCGCCACGTCGTCGGTGAAGCCGACGACCGGCAGGAAATCCGCGACCATGTCGGTGGGCAGCACGAAATAGGCGAGCGCGCCGAGCAGGATCCACTTGACCCGCCGCGGCGTGCCGGGATCGCGCACGCAGAAATACGCCGCGAGCACGTCCTGCGCGAAAGGCAGTCGCTTGCCGATGGCGCGCGCCTTGTCGAAGGCGTCGGACAACGTGCGCTCCGTGTCTCCGCGGCCGGCTCGGCGCATCGCCTCGATCTCCTCGGCGGTGAAGGGCTCGTCGAGGCGCATCCCGGTCTCCTCCGTCTCGCATCGTCTCGCGCGCATGGTCGCGCCGGGCTCCGTCGTCATGGAGCTGAGATAGGAACCCTCGAGAAACGCGCAACGGCGCCGCTTCGATCCCGCACGCGTCCCGTGGGCGTCCGGGCACGAATCAGAGCCGGAGCGCGTGGTTGTCCCACACCATCCCGGCGAGCTCAGCGCCGAGATCGGCGAGATCGCCCGGCGGCACCCGCGCGATGGCGACGCCGTCGTTGCCCGACGTGACGAGGAACGTCCCCGCCACGTCCCCCGGCGCCGCGCCGCACACGTCCGACATGCGCCGGCGGCCGAGATAGCGGCCCGACGCGCGCTCGAAGAAGGCGGCGACCGACCCGTGCGGGCTCGTGGCGCACAGGATCGCGCCCGACGGATCGAGCGCGACGGAGCCGACGTAGTTCTCCATGGAGATCAGGTCGTCCTCGGGCATCTCGAGGAGGCGCACGCGCCCCGACGTCTCGCGCACGCCGACCAGCGGCACCACCGCGAGCGGATCGCCGGCATATTGGCAGCCGAACACGGTCGCGCCGTCGCCCGCCACCGCGAGATGGCGGATGGAGAGATCGGCGAGGTCGGGCCCGAGTTCGACGACCTCCTCGACCTCCCCGCTCTCGGGCCGCAGCACGGCGAGGGAGGGCGCGAGGGCGCCGGGATTGAGGATCTCGCGCCCGGTTTCGGGATGCGTGCGGATGCCGCCGTTCGCCACGACGAGCCGGTCCGTGCCCGGTAGGAAGGCGAGGTCGTGGGGGCCGATGCCGCCCGTCTCGACCTCGCCGATGCGCGCGTAGCCCGCCGCGCAATCGTAGGCGCCGAGCACGCCCGCGCCGGTCTCGATGCGGCTCTCCGTCGCCCACAGCACGCGCCCGTCCGCGGAGAAGGCGCCGTGGCCGTAGAAATGCCGTCCCTCCGCGGCGAGGACGACGCGCGTCACGCGCCCGCTCCCGCGCTCGACCACCGCCATCCAGTCTCCGGGACGGCGCGCGAAGACGACGAGCTCGTCGCTCCCAGGCCGCGCGGCGACGTCGTGCCCGCGCTCGGGCAGCGCCGTCGAGAACAGGAGCCGGCCCTCGCCGGTGAAGCCGCACACGCGCTGCGAGCCGTCGCCGGCTCGCGCGCAGGCGACGTAGACCGCCGGCGAGCCGGCGCGCGCGCTCCCGCCGGACAGAGCGAGGGCGGCGGCGGCGCCGATGCCGGCGAGGAAGGATCTGCGGTCAATCGCCATCGAGCGCGTTGAACCCCGTGACGATGCCGAGCGCCGGCGGGATCTCCCCCGCCGCCGCCGTGCGGGCCGTCGCGATCGCGGCCGACAGGAGGAGGACGCGCCCACGCCGCTCCGGGTCCGCCGCCGCCTCGCCGATGTCGGCGGGGCCCTGCGCCGCCAGGCGCTCGGCCTGGGCGAGGTAGCGCAGCGTATCGGGGGCGAGCGCCGCGTCTTCGTCGACGAGGGCGCGGGCCGTGGCCTCGAGTCCCGCGAGATTGAGCGCGATCTGGCGGGCCGAGCGCCCCGAGCGCCACATCTCGGCGCGGCTGGCGCGCGCGTCATCGAGGCTCTCGCCGAGCGGAAGGCCGAGCTTCAGGGTCTCGATCGCCTCGAGCCCCGACAGGAGGTCGGTGGCGAGACGTGTCGCGGCGCGCCTTCCCTCCTGCGCATCCGCCACGAGCGCGGGGAGCGCCTCGTCGCGCCAGGCGTCGGCGATCTCGCCCGAGGTCTCGGCGAGGGCGTGGGCGATGGCGATGCCGATCGTGCACAGCCGCGCCTCGCGCGCACCGCCCTCGACGAGGGCCGCGCGGGTGTCCTCCTCGTAGAGCAGCCGCTCCATGGCCGTGAAGCCCTGGCCGGCGACGGAGGTGTCGGGGAAGCGCTCCGGCGCGAGCAGGCTCTCGTCGGGGAGGCCCTCCAGCTGCGCCAGCGCGCGGCCCGCCGCGTCGCGGCGCTCCGGCCAGAAGGCCAGGCGCTCGTATCGGAAATCCTCCGCCACAGGGCCGTAGCGCACGGGCTCGATGCGCGCATAGGCGTCCGCGGCGATGTCGAAGGCATCGTCCAGGGTGGCCGCGTCCCGCGGCGTCGCCCCGGCGCAGAACGTCCGCCAGGCGTCCTCCTGCGCCGCGGTGGCGCCCGCCAGATCGTCGTAGCCGGGAAGGAGGACGCGCTCGGCCACACGGATCGCCGCCGCCTGCGGGTCGATCGGGGGCGGCGAGGGCGCCTGCGCCGAGGCCGGCACCGGGCCGACGGCGACGGCCGTCACGAGGGCGGTCGCGAGGAGGGCTGCCGCGAGGGTCGGAGGAGAGCGCATCGTCGGGTCCCGTTCTTCTGCGAGCGGGTCCGGCCTAGCAGATCGGGCCCACGGGGTCGACGACGGGGCCGCGCAACGGGGTATGCCGCAAAGGCATGCCCCGAGACGGCATCACGGATCGAGGCGCGCCGCGGGCGGGTTCGCCTGCGGGGTCATGGCGGGGGAGACCGCCATCGGGATGCGCCGCCCGCTCCCCGCGCGCGCGGCGAGCACGCCGTCCTCGACGACGACTTCGCCCCGGCGCAGCACCGTCACCGGCCAGCCCTGGACGCTGCGCCCGGCGAAGGGGTTGTAGCCCGTGTTGTCGTGGAGATCGTTCGCGCCGAAGGTGCGCGTCGCCGCCGGGTCCCAGATCGCGACGTCGGCGTCGTAGCCCGGCAGGAGCCGGCCCTTGCCCGTGAGGCCGAAGATCTCGGCGGGCCTCGTCGACGTGAGCGCCACGAAGCGGTCGAGCCCGAGCCTCCCCTTCGAGACCATGGCGTCGAAGAGGAGCGGCAGGCGGGTCTCGAGCCCCGGCATGCCGTTCGCCATGCGCGTGAAGGGCGCGTCGCGCCCGTTGGCGTACTTGCCGCTCTCGTCGAGGCGATAGGGCGCGTGATCTGAGGAGACGAGGTCGAGATCGCCGCGGGCGAGGCCTGCCCAGAGCGCCTCCTGGTCGGCGCTCTCGCGCTGGGGCGGCGAGCACATCAGCCCCGCCGGCTCCACCGGCGGATCGGCGAAGTCGGCGGCCGTCATGAAGAGATAGTGCGGGCAGGTCTCCGCCACGACCGGCGCGCCGCGCCCGCGCGCCTCGCGCACGACGCCGACGCCCTCCGCGCAGGAGACGTGGAAGAGCATCACCGGCTGGCCCGTGAACTCCGCGAAGCGACACGTGCGCGAGAGCGCCTCGATCTCCGCCGCGCGCGGATGCGAGATCGGGTGGTGATGCGGCGCGACGCGTCCGCTCTCGACGAGACGGCGCACCATCCAGCGGATGAGCCCGTCGTTCTCCGCATGCACGCAGACGAGCCCGCCGTGCTCCCGCGCCGTCCACAGCACGTCGAGGATCTCGGCATCGCCCACGCGCACCTTGTCGTAGACGGTGAAGAGCTTGATCGAGCGATGCCCCGCCGCCATCAGCGCCGGGAGGTCGTGGGTGAGGGTCTCGCCCGAGACGTCCGAGACGATCATGTGGAAGGCGTGGTCGGTCATGGCGCCGCGCTCGGCCAGCGCCTCGTAGTCCGCGACGACGGTGGAGAGGCGCATGCCGGGATGCTGGGCGGCGAACGAGATCGTCGACGTCGTGCCGCCCATGAGCGCCGAGCACGTCGCCGTCTCGAACGTGTCGGCGTTCATGAGCCCGGCGCCGGAGAGCTGCTCGATGTGGCAGTGCGAATCGACGCCGCCGGGGAGGACGAGGCGGCCCGTGGCGTCGATCTCGCGGCGCGCGGGGCCGAGATCGGCGCCGATGGCCGCGACCGTGCCGTCCCGGATCGCGAGATCGGCATGCACGCTGCCGGCGCCGGTGGCGAGCAGGCCCCCTGTGATCACGACGTCGTGCATCCCGCGCTCCCCTTCTTTTTCACCGGCTTCGTTTCGCTTGCATCAGGATACGGCGTGTATACACTCGTGACAAGCGGCCGCGATCCACGACGGTCGAGAGCGGAACGCGCAGGGAGGGCCGGCGTCATGCGCCAGGATCTGCGGCAGGAAGCGAGCCGAGAGCAGACGACGCTCCTCGCCACCGGCGAGGCGAGCCCCAAGCTCGGGGAGGCGACGCACGAGCGGCTTCGCGCGATGATCCTCTCGGGCGAGCTGCCGGCCGGCACCCGCCTGCAGGAGAAGCCTCTGGCAGAGCGTCTCGGCGTCTCGCGAACCCCCGTGCGCGAGGCCATCGCGCGGCTCTCGAGCGAGGGCCTCGTGTCGCGCGCCGTGGGCGGGGCGCCGACCGTCAGCACCGTCTCGGTCACCGAGATCATGGAGATCCTGCACGTGCGCCGCCTGCTCGAATGCGAGGCGGCCCGCCAGGCGGCCACCGTGGTCATTTCGCCCGAGCCCTTCCTGGCCTTGCGTTCGCGGGTGGAGAAGTTCCTCGGTCCCACACGCCCGGACCCGCAGACCCACATGCGCGTCGACGAGGATCTGCACGGGCTCATCGCCCGCGCGTCGGGCTCGACGCTGCTGCACGACATGATCCTCGGCCTCAAGCTGAAGACGCGGATGTACGACAAGGGCTCGATCCCGGAGCGCTTCGAGCCCGGCTGCCACGAGCACATCGCCATCCTCGACGGCATCATCGCCCGCGACCCGGAGCGGGCAGAGGCGGCCATGCGCACGCATCTGGAGAACGTGCGCGCGGGCATCCTCACCCATCTGTCGCGCCTGTTCTGAGGCCTGCCCGAAAAAGCGCCACGCTGCCGCGACCGTGTCGTTGACAGCGCACACACCGTGTATACCATTACCATACGTCAGCCGATCGGAGATCACGACGCATGACAGACGAAGCGCCGACAGCAGCGCGCCCGCAGGCGCCCGTCGAGCTGGCGATCACCTTCCTCTATTATCGCGACCTGCCCCGGGCGATCGCCTTCTACGAGGAGGTGATGGGCTTCACGTTGGCCATCGATCAGGGCTGGTCGAAGATCTACCGCATCGCGGGCAGCGCGCATGTCGGCCTCGTCGACGAGACCCGCGGCATGCACCGCGCCGCCGATACGAAGCCCGTGCAGCTGTGCATCCGCGTGCCGGACGTCGACGCCTGGCACGCCTGGGCCGCGGCGAACGGCGTCGCCGGCCTCACGGCTCCGAAGGATTCCACCGCGCTCGGGATCCGCGCCTTCGTCTTCGACGATCCCGAAGGCTACCAGATCGAGGTGCAGACCGCCCTGGCCTCGGCCTGAGCCGCCCGCCCCTCCCCGCCTTTCGCGGCGGGAGCGGGACCTGATTTCACATGAAGAAGGCGGGAAACGCCTCGCGAGACGAACCAGAGAGGACCCATGACCATGCATGCCCGTACGCCCCTGCGGCACCTCCTCGCCGGCGCCGCCCTCCTCACCGTGCTCGCCACGCCGGCGCTGGCGCAGGACGAGACGAAGACGCTCACCGTCGGCCTCACCGCGGACGCCGTCCACCTCGACCCGCAGGCGGGCGAGGAGCTCTCCTCGAACATCATGTTCTACCACATCTACGATCCGCTGATCCGGCGCGACGCGAACCTCGAGTTCGGCCCCGGTCTCGCGGAATCGTGGGAGCTCGTCGACGACACGACCTGGCGCTTCTCGCTTCGCGACGACGTCGTCTTCCACAACGGCGAGCCCTTCACCGCCGACGACGTCGTGTTCACGCTGGAGCGCCTCAAGGCCTCGCTGATGGCGAACCTCGCCAAGAACATCGAGAGCTTCTCGGCGATCGACGACCACACCGTCGAGATCAAGACCTTCCAGCCCTATGCGGCGCTGCCCAACGACCTCGCCGCCATCCTCATCCTCAACCGCGAGCACGTCACCAGCGTCGGCGAGGAGCAGGTCGATCTCCAGCCCGTGGGCACCGGCCCCTACGAGCTCGAGGAATGGGTCAAGGAGGACCGTCTCGTCCTCGAGGCCAACGAGGAATACTGGGCCGGCGCGCCGGAGATCGACCGCGTCGTCTTCCGCCCCATCACCAACCCGGCGACCCGCACCGCCGCGCTGCTGACGGGCGAGCTCGACATCGTGCAAGACCTCTCCGTGCGCGACGTGGAGCGCGTGCGCCGCGAGGACGGCTTCGAGGTCATCACCCGCCCGAGCCTGCTCAACCTCGTCCTCGCCCTCGACATGCGCGAGAAGTCGCCGACGATCCCCCTCGACACGAACCCGATGCAGGACCGGCGCGTGCGCGAGGCGATCGCCCGGGCGATCGACGTCGACACGCTCTCCAAGGTCGTCATGAACGGCCTCTCGACGCCCTCCGAGCAATACGTGCCCGAAACCCATATCGGCTACGTCGAGGGCGCGAGCTTCCGCGAGATGTACCCGTTCGACGTCGAGCGGGCGCGCGAGCTGATGGCCGAGGCGGGCTATCCGGACGGCTTCGAGATGACGCTGGACGCCACCAACAACCGCTACGTCAACGACGCGCAGATCGCCCAGGCGCTCGCCTCCATGCTGTCTCAGATCGGCATCGATCTCGAGCTCAACCTGATGCCGCGGGCGAACTTCTTCGGCTACATCCGCGTCCCGTCCGAGCAGTCGAGCTTCATCATGTCCGGCTGGGACGTGCCCTCGGGCGATGCCGGCTCGATGTACGCGGTGATGTTCTACACCCGCGGCGTCAAGGAGGGCTACGGGCAGGTCAACCGCGGCTCCTACTCGAACCCGGAGGTCGATCGCCTCGTCGAGGCCGCCGATTCGACCCCGCGCATCGAGGAGCGCGACGCCCACCTCCAGGAGGCGACGAAGATCCTGCTCGAGGACATCCCGATGATCCCCGTCCATTACGAGCAGGACATCTACGCGGCGCGCGACGGCGTCGTCTTCGAGCCGCGCACGGACAAGTTCCTGTGGGCCTACGAGATGGACATCGAGGACTGATCGTCCCGTCCGTCATGGCGCGGCGCCGGGGGAGCCCGGCGCCGCGCGTCGTTCCAGGCGCCGAGGAACCGCGATGCTGGCCTATGCGATCAAGCGGCTCGTCCAGATGGCGATCGTCCTCTGGGCGGTGTCCGTCATCGTCTTCCTGATGATGAGCTTCACGGGCGATCCCGTCTTCATGGTGATCCCCATCGATTCGACCGACGCCGAGATCGAGCAGGCGCGGCGCATCCTCGGCCTCGACCGCTCCATGCCGGAGCAGTACTGGCTCTTCCTGCAGAACCTTGTGCAGGGCGATTTCGGCCGCTCCTACGTCTTCCGCCAGCCGGCGATGGACCTCATCCTGGAGCGCCTGCCGGCGACGCTGGAGATCGTCATCGTCGCCATGCTCATCGCGGCCTTCGTCGCGATCCCGCTCGGCGTCTACGCCGGCGCCAATCCGGGCAAGCCGCTGAGCCGGCTCATCATGTCGGGCTCGCTCGTCGGCATCTCGCTGCCGGGCTTCTGGGTCGGCATGATGCTGATCTTCCTGTTCGCCGTGGAATGGCGCCTCCTGCCCTCCTCGGGGCGCGGGGACACGGTGGAGGTGCTCGGCATCGAGACCTCGCTCCTGACCTGGGACGGCTGGACGCACGTGATCCTGCCCTCCGTGACGCTCTCGCTGGGCACGCTCGCCATCATCCTGCGCATCACGCGTGCGGGCATGATGGAGGTGATGCGCCAGGACTACATCAAGTTCGCCCGCGCCAAGGGCGCCTCGCGCAAGGACGTGCTCTACGGCCACGGCTTGCGCAACGCGCTCATCCCGGTCGTCACCATCTTCGGCCTGCAGATCGGCGACCTCATCGCCTTCGCCACCATCACCGAGACGATCTTCGCCTGGCCCGGCATGGGCAAGCTGCTCGTCGATTCGATCTACCGCGCCGACCGGCCGGTGATCGTCGTCTACCTGATGCTGGTGGCCTTGATCTTCGTCGTCATCAACCTCGTCGTCGATCTCGTCTACACGGCGATCGACCCGCGCATCACCGTGAAGTGAGGAGAGAGACATGATGGGTCAGCTCCTCGCCTCGCAATTCTTCTACAATTGGCGGCGCAACCTCTCGGCCATCGCCGGCAGCGCGATCATCCTCGTGTGCGTGCTGATCGTGCTGTTCGGTCCCCTCGTCTCGCCGCAGAACCCCTACGACCTCACCCAGCTCAACCTGCTCGACAGCTACAAGCCGCCGGCCTGGATCGAGGGCGGGGACCCCCGCTACCTGCTCGGCACCGACGGACAGGGCCGCGACGTGCTCTCCTCGATCCTCTACGGCACCCGCGTCTCGGCCCTGATCGGCATCGCGGCGATGCTCATGGCCTGCACGATCGGCACGACGCTCGGCCTCCTCGCCGGCTTCTACGGCGGGCGGCTCGACGCCTTCATCATGCGCGTCGCCGACATCCAGCTGTCGTTCCCCTCCATGCTGATCGCGCTGTTCCTGATGAGCGCCTTCGGCACGGGCATCGACAAAGTGCTGATCGCGCTCACCCTGGTGGGCTGGGTCGTCTACGCCCGCACAGTGCGCGGCTCGACGCTGGGCGAGATCCAGAAGGAATACGTGCAGGCGGCTCGCGTCGCGGGCTTGCGCGACGCCAAGATCATCCGCCGGCACGTCCTGCCCAACGTGCTCACGCCGCTCATCGTCATCGCGACGGTGCAGGTGGGCACCTTCATCCTCATCGAGGCCTCGCTCTCCTTCCTCGGCGTCGGCGTGCCGATCACGCAGCCCTCGCTCGGGCTGCTCATCAAGAACGGCTTCGACGTCCTGTTCTCGGGCCTGTGGTGGACCTCCGTGTTCCCGGGCCTGATGATCATGGCGATGGTCTTCGGCATCAACCTGTTCGGCGACTTCCTCCGGGACGAGCTGAACCCGCGGCTGAAATGAGGCGCGCGATGGATCATCAGAGCGCGACGGCGCCGCTCCTCGACGTCCGCGACCTGCGCACGTGGTTCCACACCTTCTCGGGCACGGTGAAGGCCGTCGACGGGGTGAGCTTCACGCTGGCCCCCGGCGAGGTGATGGGGCTCGTGGGCGAATCGGGCGGCGGCAAGTCCGTCGTCGGCTTCTCGCTCCTCGGGCTGATCGATCCGCCCGGGCGGATCGAGGGCGGGGAGATCCTGCTCGACGGGGAGGACATCGCCCGCGCCTCCGAGGAGCGGCTGCGCCGGATCCGGGGCCGGGAGATCGCCATGATCTTCCAGGACCCGATGACCTCGCTCAACCCGGTGAAGACGGTGGGCGCGCAGATGGACGAGATGCTGCGCCTCCACACCGATCTCGACGAGGGAGCGCGCAAGGCGCGCTGCGTCGCCATGCTGGAGAGCGTCGGCATCTCGCGCGCCGCCGAGCGGCTGCGCGCCTACCCGCATCAATTCTCGGGGGGCATGCGCCAGCGCGTCGTCATCGCCATCGCGCTCCTCGCCTCCCCGCGCCTCATCGTGGCGGACGAGCCGACCACCGCGCTCGACGTGACGATCCAGTCGCAGATCCTCAAGCTCATGCGAAAGCGCATCGCGGAGACCGGGGCCGCGATGATCCTCGTCACCCACGATCTCGCCGTGGTCTCGGAAATGGTCGACAAGATCGTCGTGCTCTATTGCGGGCGCGTGGTCGAGACCGGCCCGGCGCGCGAGGTGATCGCCAACCCCTCGCATCCCTACACGCGCGGTCTCGTCGATTCGATCCCCAACCCGAAGCACCGCAAGCCGCGCCTCGCGCAGATCCCCGGCGCGGTTCCCGACATCCGCAACCTCCCCTCCGGCTGCAGCTTCCGTCCGCGCTGCCCCCGCGCGCAGGCGCGCTGCGCCGAGGTCTCGCCGGCGCTCGCCCCCACCCGCGGGACGCTTTCGGCCGCCTGCCACTTCCCCATCCTCGAAGAGGTCGCCGCCGCGATGGCGACGACCGGCGGAGAGCGGGCATGACGACGACCCGCGCCGACACGACGCTCGCCACCCCCATGCTCGAGGTCGAGAACCTCGAGCAGCGCTTCCCGCTGCGCTCGGGCATCATCGACCGTCTGACCTTCAAGGGCGGGCGCCCGCGGCTCGTCGACAGCGTCGTGCATGCGGTCAACGGCGTCAGCTTCTCCATCGCCAAGGGCGAGGTGCTGGCGCTCGTGGGCGAATCGGGCTGCGGCAAGTCCACCGTCGCGAAGTCGATCGCGCGCATCTACACGCCGAGCGGCGGGCGCATCCGCATCGACGGCGAGGAGGTCGGCGGCTACGGCCATCGGCAGATGCTGCCGGTGCGCGCGAAGATGCAGATGATCTTCCAGGACCCCTTCGCGTCGCTCAACCCGCGCCAGAAGGTCCGAGACATCGTCGCCGAGCCGCTGCGCGAGCAGCTCGAGGCCCGCGGCGAGGGCAACGCGAAGGCGAGGGCGCGCGAGGCGGCGTTGGCGCTGCTGGAACGCGTCGGCCTCAACGCGGAGCACGCGACGCGCTACCCGCACCAGTTCTCCGGCGGCCAGCGCCAGCGCATCGGCATCGCGCGGGCGCTCTCCGTCAATCCGGGGCTGATCATCGCCGACGAGCCGGTGTCCGCGCTCGACGTCTCGATCCAGGCGCAGATCCTCAACCTGATGATGGACCTGCGCGACGAGTTCGGCCTCGCCTACCTGTTCATCAGCCACGATCTGTCGGTGGTGAACCACATCGCCGACCGGATCGGCGTGATGTATCTCGGCTTTCTCGTCGAGACCGCCCCGCGCGACCGGCTGTTCTCGGCCCCGCGCCATCCCTACACCCGCGCGCTGCTCTCGGCCGCGCCGACCATCGACCCCGCCGACAAGGCCGTGGAGATGGAGCTCGAAGGCGAGGTGCCGAGCGCGCTCGCGCTGCCGTCGGGCTGCTGCTTTCGCACGCGCTGCCCCTTCGCCTTCGACCGCTGCACCGCGGAGCGCCCGCGCCTGCAGGACGTCGGCGACGGCCAGAGCGTCGCCTGCCACCTCGTCGACGAACCGGAAAGGGACCGCCCGTGACTGAAGACGTGATCATCGCGCAGGCGCGCCTGCCGCTGGCCGACCCGCACGATTGCACGGACGCCGCCGACGAGCTGTCCCTCTACGAGGCGCTCTACGACACGCTCGTGCGGCGCGAGGGACGCGACTACGTCCCGCGCCTCGCGGTCTCGTGGGCGATGTCGGAGGACGCCAGCACCTGGACCTTCCGCCTGCGCGAAGGCGTCGCCTTCCAGGACGGCAGCCTATGCGATGCCGAGGCCGTGCGGCGCTCGCTCGAGCGCATGGCGCGCGAGGACAAGGGCTATACGCTCGGCGCGCCGGGCGTGTGGCGGCAATATCTAGGCGACGCGATCATCGAGACGCCCGACGCCGCGACGCTGACGATCCGGCTGGGCGCGCCCATGGCGGACCTCCTCGACGTCCTCGTCCAGGGTTACGTCGTCGCCCCCTCCGCGCTCCCGGCCTACGATGCCGGCGACACGCACCGGCCCTGCGGCACCGGGGCCTATCGCCTGATCGAGGCGTCCGACGATCACGCGCTGATGGCGCGGGTGCCGGGGCACTTCGCCGGCGAGCCCGCGAACGATCGCATCCGCTTCGTGCGCGAGCCCGATCGTGCGCGTCGGCTCGCCATGGTGCGCGCGGGCTCGGCGCAGGTCGCGACCAATCTCGACGTCGTCGCGAGCGCGGACCTGGCGAAGGACGGCGCGACGCAGGTCGTCTCGCTGGCGCCGGTGGCCATCATCTACCTCCTCAACGCCGCGAGCGGTCCCCTTGCCGACGCCCGCGTGCGGCGTGCGTTGGCGCTCGCGCTGGATCGCGAGGCGCTCATCGAGGAGGTCGTGCCCGGCGCGGCGCGTCCGCTCCACGGCTTCGTCAGCCCGCTCCATTACGGCGCCGGCGACGCCCCCGCCCGCGAGCGCGACCCCGAGAGCGCCCGCGCGCTCCTCGCCGAGGCGGGCTTTGCCGACGGCCTGACGCTCGGCCTCGATTGCCCGGCGCGTCTGCCCGACGAGGCCGAGCGCCTCACGCAGGCGCTGGGGCGCCAGCTCGCGGCGATCGGCGTCACGCTCGACGTCCACCTCCACGCCGACCGCGAGGCCTATGCCCACATGGTCCGGCGCAAGGAGATCCGGGACCTGTGCGTCTTCGATTCGAGCCCGATGTCGACCTATCGCGTTCTCGTCGAGAAGCTCGACGCGCGCGTGCGCGGCTCCTGGTGGCAGGGCTATTCCAACGCCGCGGTCGAGGCGCTGATCGACCGGGGGCGCACCACGGTCGATCGCGCCGCGAGGTCTGCGCTCTATGCGCAGGCCTATGCGCTGCTGCAGGACGACCCCGCCTGGCTGTGCCTCTACAATCCACTGAAAGCGACCGGCATTTCGGGAAATCATCCCGATTTCGCGCTTCCCGTCGACACCGTGCTCGACGTCGCGCGCCTGCCGCCGCTCCGCTGAGCCGAGCCTCGCGGGTCCACGGGAGCGACACGATGGAAGACATTCTCGTCACCGGCGCGACGATCCTCACCCTCGACGCCGACAGGCGCGTCATTCCCGACGGCGCCATGGCGGTGTCGGGCGGGCGGATCGTGGCGGTGGGGCCGCGCGAGGAGGTGGAGGCCTCCCACCCCGTCGCCCGCATCGTCGACGGGCGCGGCAAGGTGCTGATGCCGGGGTTGATCGACGTCCACGCCCATGCCGGGCACGGGCTGATCAAGTCCATGGGCATGACCGACGGCGACGCCTGGGAGCGGATCTGCGGGGAGGTCTACACCACCGGCTCGACGCCGGGCTTCTGGTACGCGGAGGCGCGGCTCGCTTCCCTGGAGCGTCTGCGCTTCGGGGTGACCTGCGGCGTCTCGCTGCTCGGCGGCGGCGACACCGTGATGCGCACGGACGACCCCGCCTACGGCGACGCCCATTGCCGCGGCGTGGCCGAGATCGGCACGCGCTCCGTCGTGGCCGTCGGCCCCACGCGGGCGCCGCATCCCTGGACCTACGCCACGATTACCGAAGACGGCGGGCGCGAGGTCTATCCCGTGGATTTCGACCGGCAGATGCGCACCTGCCGCGCGCTGATCGACACCTGGCACGGCGGTGCCGACGGGCGCATCCGCATGGCGCTCGTCTACCCCGTCCTGCGCGACGAGCACGAGCGCACGATGGCGCCCGCCGATTACGAGGAGGCGATCCGCCAGGTCGGGCTCGTGCGCGCGCTCTCGCGCGAGGCGAAGCTGCTCTTCACGCAGGACGGCCATTGGCGCGGCTCCGTGCGCCGCGCGCACGCGCTGGGGCTTCTCGGACCCGACGCGCTCCTGTCGCACGCCATCGACCTCGACGCGGACGAGATCGCGATGTGCGCCGAGACCGGCACGCGCATCGCCCACAACCCCTCCGCCGTCGCCTCGATCAAGGGCCGCTGCCCGGCGATCGAGCTGATGGAGGCCGGCGCCGTGGTGGCTCTGGGCTCCGACGCGACGGCGCCGGACCGATCGAGCGACATGTTCCGCCACATGCAGCAGGCGATGCACTACCACCGCCGGCATTATCGCGACGCCTCCGTCCTGCCCGTGGGCAAGACGCTGGAGATGGCCACGATCGACGCCGCCACTGCGCTGGGGATGGAGGCCGAGATCGGCTCGCTCGAACCCGGCAAGCGCGCGGACGCGATCCTCGTCGACATGCGCCGGGCCCATCTCGCGCCGGCCAACATGCCCGTCCATCGCCTCGTCGCCTTCGCCAACGGCAACGACGTCGACACGGTGATGGTGGACGGCGAGATCCTGCTCCAGGGCGGGCGCCCCACCAGGGTCGATCCGGTCGCCATCGTCCTGGAAGCCGAGCGCGAGGCCGAGCTCATGATCGCGCGCATCGGCGCCGAGGCCGCCCTCGACATCCCCGCCGGCTGGGGGCGCGTGCGCCTGTGATCGCCCGCGGCGGCGGAACCGTGCGCGTCCCGCGGGGCTTTCGTTCCCGCCCGACGTCATGCGGGAGCCGCCACGGGATCAGACCATGTCCGCCGACGCCTTCCTCGCGCCCTGGAGCGACATCGCCCGCATCCTCGTCGTGGGCGCGCTGGCCTATGTCGGGCTCGTCGTCTTCCTGCGGGTGACGGGCAAGCGCACGCTCACCAAGCTCAACGCCTTCGACCTCGTCGTCACGGTTGCGCTCGGCTCGACGCTGGCGACGATCCTGCTCAGCCGCGACGTTGCGCTGGTCGAGGGGCTGACCGCCTTCGCGCTGCTGATCCTCCTGCAATGGGTCGTCACCTACGCCTCGGTGCGCTCGCAGCCCTTCCAGACGCTCGTGAAGGCGACGCCGACGCTGCTCGTGCATCGCGGCGCGATCCTGGAGGACGCCTTGCGCAAGGAGCGGGTGAGCCGGGAAGAGGTGCTCGCCGTGGTGCGCTCGTCGGGCGCCACGGACCTGACGGACGTCGGCGCCGTGATCCTGGAGACCGACGGCTCGTTCTCCGTCCTCTCGAGCGCGCCCGCGCCCGATGCCGGGCGCTCGACGCTGGCCACGGTGGAGACGCCGACGGACGGCGCGGACGATCAGGCGAGCCAGCGCTTGCGGCGCTTGTAGCTCTTCACCTCGCGGAAGCTCTTGCGATCGGCGCCCGAGACGCCGAGGTAGAATTCTTTCACGTCCTCGTTCTCGCGCAGCATCTTGGCGTCGCCGTCCATGACGACGCGACCCGTCTCGAGGATGTAGCCGTAGGTGGCGTAGCGCAGCGCCATGTTGGTGTTCTGCTCCGCGAGCAGGAAGGACACGCCCTCCTTGGCGTTGAGATCCTTCACGATCTCGAAGATCTCCTCGACGATCTGCGGCGCGAGGCCCATGGAGGGTTCGTCGAGCAGGATCATCTTCGGGCGGCTCATCAGCGCGCGGCCGATGGCGCACATCTGCTGCTCGCCGCCGGACGTGTAGCCGGCCATCGAATTCTTGCGCTCGCGCAGGCGCGGGAAGTAGGCGTAGACCTTCTCCATGTCCTCCTTGATCGCGGCGTTGCCGTCGCGGCGCGTGAAGGCGCCGGTGAGGAGGTTCTCCTCGATCGTGAGATGGCCGAAGCAATGGCGGCCTTCCAGCACCTGGATGCAGCCGCGGCGCACGAGCTCGTTGGGCGAGAGCTTCTCGATGCGGTTGCCGTCGAACTCGATCGAGCCCTTCGTCACCTCCCCGCGCTCGGCGCGCAGCAGGTTCGAGACGGCCTTGAGCGTCGTCGTCTTGCCCGCGCCGTTGGCGCCCAGGATCGCGACGATGCCGCGCTTGGGAACGGTCAGCGAGACGCCCTTCAGGACGAGGATGACGTGGTCGTAGATGACCTCGATGTTGTTCACCGACAGGATCGGCGCCGCCGCTTCGGGAGCGGGCGTCTCGGTCGAGGCGGGGGTCGCGAGTGCGGTCATCGGCAAGACTCTCGTCGGTGGAGGAAGACGCTCGTCGCTGGAGAAGAGGCGGAGCGCCCCGCGTGCGGGCCGCTCCTATGTCCTTCCCTGTAGGGGAAGGTGGATCGGCGCGCAGCGCCGAGACGGATGGGGCACGCCGGAGGCGTGTTCGGCGAAGCCGAAGCCGGCGCCCGATGATCAGGCGACGGACCCCACCCCGAGCTCGCTTCGCGAGCATTCCCCTCCCCTGCAGGGAGGGAGCAGGGAGCGACATCAATTGTCGCAGGTCACATCAATTGTCGCAGGTCTCCGTGCGCATCGGCCAGCCGGCATTGGCGGAGGCGTATTCCTGCGCGGCCGCGAGGATGAGCGGGCGCACGCGATCCGTCATCGGCTCGGTCCAGTCCTGGCCCACCGTCCACTTCTCGCCGTCCCATTCGGCCACGAAGACCTGGTGGTTGCCCGAATGGTTCTCGCAGGTGACGTTGAGCGGCGCCGCGAAGCCCGTCATGCCCATCTCGGCGAGACGCTCCTCGGAGACGTTCAGGTTCTCGAGGCCGCGGCGCACGTCCTCACCGGTGACGACGTCCTTGCCGGTGATCTCCTGCGCGGTGCGGATCGCCTCGGCGATCAGCATCGAGTTGTAGATGCCGCGATTGTAGAGCATGTCGCCGACGCGCTCGCGCGGGAACTGCGACAGCCCCTTGTCGTGCACGTGGGTGATGATGTCCTGCATCACGGGGAAGTCCGCGCCCGCGCCGTTGAACGACAGGGCCTTGTAGCCCGCCGCGTCGGCGCCGCCCGCGCGCGCGTCCTCGTCGCCGCCGGCCCACCAGACGCCGATCATGTTCTCGATCGGGAAGCCCGTGCGGATCGCCTCGCGCACCGCGGTGGGGTTCATGGCGCCCCAGCCCTGCAGGTAGATGTAGTCCGGCCGGTCGCGGCGGATGTTGAGCCACACCGAGCCCTGGTTCTGCATGTCCTGCGCGGCGACCGGGTAGAGCTTCAGCTCGAAGCCGTGCTCCTCGGCCAGCGCCTCGAGCACCGGGATCGGCTCGCGGCCGTAGGGCGCGTCGAGATGGAGGAGGCCCACGGTCTTGCCGGCGAGGTTCTCGAAGCCGCCCTCGCGCTCGGCGATGTGCTTCACGAAGACGGACGCGCCGTCCCAATAGGTCACCGGCGGGTTGAACACCCACGGGAAGGTCTCGCCGTCGGCGGAGGCCGAGAGGCCGTAGGCCATGGAGAGCACCGGCACCTTGTCCACCGCGGCGCGCGGGATCAGCTGGAGGGTGATGCCCGTCGAGTACGGATTGACCATCACGGGGTCGTTGGCGCGCACCGACTCGTAGCACTCGACGCCTCTCTTGGTGTCGTAGCCGGTCTCGCACTCCTCGACGATGATGCGCACGCCGCCGATGCCGCCGTCGCGCTCGTTGAGCATGGTGAGGTAGTCGTGCATCCCGTCGGCGATGGGGATGCCCGATCCGGCGAAGGCGCCGGTGCGGTAGGTGAGGAGCGGCACGTAGATGCCCTCCTCGGTCTGCGCGCTCGCCGGTGCGACGAGCGCGGTCGTGGACACGATCGCGCCCGCGATCGCGGCGATGGTCAGGTGGCGTATCGACATGGCGTCACTGTCCTCCCGTAATCCTCTCGAGGAGCCGGTTCACCGGCCCGTTCCCTCTCTCGCGTCCGGGTCCTCTTGTCTTTGTCTCGCCGCCCTCAATAGGGGAACGGCCAGACCCGGAGCTTCTGCTTCCCGATCTGCCAGAGCCGCGCTAGTCCGTGCGGCTCGACGATGAGGAAGAAGATGATCAGCGCGCCCACGATCATGAAGCGCAGGTGCTCGATCGTGGCGGCGCCCACCGTCAGCCCGAACGGCTCCGTGATCGCCGGCAGCACGATGCCGAGCCCGATCGGCAGCATGAAGATCAGGGCGGCGCCCATGAAGGAGCCGATCAGCGAGCCCAGCCCGCCGATGATGATCATGAACAGGATGAAGAACGACTGGTCGATGTTGAAGACGTTGTATTCCGCCCCACCGTACCAGAGGAACACCATCATCGCCCCGGCCACGCCCACGAAATAGGACGAGCAGGCGAAGGCCATGAGCTTGGCGGTGAGCGGCCGGATGCCGATGAGCTCGGCGGCGATGTCCATGTCGCGGATCGCCATCCATTGCCGGCCGATGCGCCCGTGCACCAGGTTCGAGGCGAGCCAGGTCAGCCCGATGACGAGGGTGAGCACGACGAAGTAGCGCGCCTCCGACGTCGCCGTCGCCCCCGTGATCGGCACGCCGAAGAGCGTGCTCAGCGGCGCCTCGATGGCGCCGGAGATGTTGTAATTGTAGAGCCACGGGATGCGGTTGAAGCTCCATTGCAGGAAGAACTGCGCCGCGAGCGTCGCCACCGCGAGATAGAAGCCTTTGATCCGCAAGCTCGGCAGCCCGAAGAACACCCCCACCGCCGCCGAGAAGAAGCCCGACATCAGGATCCAGACGACGACGTTCACCTCGGGAAACGCGGTCATCAGCTTGTAGCAGGCATAGGCGCCGACCCCCATGAAGGCGCCGGTGCCCAGCGAGAGCAGGCCCGCATAGCCGACGAGGATGTTGAGCCCGATGGCGGCGAGCGAGAAGATCAGGAACGGGATCAGCACCGCCTGCAGCAGGAAGTCCGAGCCGAACACGCCCGCCGCATAGGCGGCGACGATGATGAGCGCGATGCCGATCCGGTCCTGCCTCAGCGGGAAGACCGCGCGATCCGCCTCGTAGCTCGTCTTGTACTGCCCTGCCTCGCGATAGATCACGATCGTTTCCTCACCTGTTACTTCCTTCCCTCGAGGGGTTGGTGGCGCCGGCGAAAGCCGGTGGCGGACGGCGTGCGCCGAAGGGGCGCGTCAGACCCGCTCGATGATCTTCTCGCCGAACAGGCCCTGCGGCCTGAACAGCAGGAAGATCAGCGCGATGACGTAGGCGAACCAGGTCTCGATCCCGCCGCCGACCACCGGCCCCCAGTAGAACTCGCCGATCTTCTCGCCGAGCCCGATGATCAGGCCGCCGACGATGGCGCCGGGGATCGAGGTGAAGCCGCCGAGGATCAGCACCGGCAGCGCCTTCAGCG
Organism: Salinarimonas ramus; assembly: GCF_014645695.1. GTDB lineage: Bacteria > Pseudomonadota > Alphaproteobacteria > Rhizobiales > Beijerinckiaceae > Salinarimonas > Salinarimonas ramus. Next base: position 38,014 of record NZ_BMMF01000005.1, read on the forward strand.
CGATGATCTGGAGCGCGAATGACACGTCCGAGCGCGCGCCCCACATGATCCCCGTCACCAGCGCGACGACGCCGGCGGCGAACCAGACGATGACCCAGATCTGGTTCAAGGAGATGCCCACCGAGAGCGCCGCCTTGTGGCTGTCCGCCACCGCCCGCAGCGCGCGCCCGATGCGCGTTTTCGAGAAGAAGACGCCGAGCACCGCGATCATGATCGAGGCGATCACCGCCGCGGCGACGTCGAGATGCTGGATGCGCACGTAGCCGCCGCCGAGGTCGAACTCGGTCGCGCCCGTGGGCAGGAACAGCTCGTCGGTGATCATCTGCTTGGGCTCGCCGCCGAAGACGAGCTCGCCGAAGCCGATGAGGAAGTAGGTGAGCCCGAACGTCGCCATGAACAGGATGATGTCGGGCTGGTTCACCAGCGGGCGCAGCACCACGCGCTCCACCGTCCAGGCGAGGACGAACATCACGCCGATGGCGAGGACGAGCGCGAGGATCGCCGGCACGCCCATGGCGTAGAAGCCCACCAGCGTGAGCGCCGAGAACACCACCATGATGCCCTGGGCGAAGTTGAACACGCCCGACGCCTTGAAGATGAGCACGAAGCCCAGCGCGATCAGCGCGTAGAGCACGCCCGAGACGAAGCCTTCCCAGAGCGTCTGCACCAGGAGATCGGGCATCTCGACCATGAGCGCGAAGGGCTCGACGAAGATCTGCGAGAGGAGGTCCATGGATACGCGTCGCTCCTCAGTGCGGGACGCCGAGATAGGCGTCGATGACGGCCTGGTTCGCCTTCACCTCGTCGGGCGTGCCGTCGGCGATCTTGCGGCCGTATTCGAGCACGACGACGCGGTCCGACAGGTCCATGACGACGCCCATGTCGTGCTCGATCAGCGCGATCGTGGTGCCGAATTCCTGGTTCACGTCGAGGATGAAGCGGCTCATGTCCTCCTTCTCCTCGAGGTTCATGCCGGCCATGGGCTCGTCGAGGAGGAGCAGCTCCGGTTCCATGGCGAGCGCGCGGCCGAGCTCGACGCGCTTCTGCAGGCCGTAGGGCAGCTTGCCCACCGGCGTCTTTCGGATGTGCTGGATCTGCAGGAAGTCGATGATGTCCTCGACCTTGCGACGGTGCTCGACCTCCTCGCGGGTCGCCGGGCCGAAGCGCACGAGCTGCCAGAAGACGTTGGTGCGCATCTTCAGCGAGCGCCCGGTCATGATGTTGTCGAGCGTCGACATGCCCTTGAAGAGCGCCACGTTCTGGAACGTACGCGCGATGCCGCCGGCCGCCGCCTCGTGCGGGCGCATCTTCGGGCGCGTCTGGCCCTTGAAGGTGATGCGCCCCTCGGTCGGGTGGTAGAAGCCGTTTATGCAATTGAGCATCGACGTCTTGCCGGCGCCGTTGGGCCCGATGATGGCGCGGATCTCGCCCTTCCGGATGTCGAAGGAGACGTCGGTGAGCGCCTTCACGCCGCCGAAGCCCAGCGAGACGTTCTCGACGGAGAGGAGCACCTCGTCGGAGCGGGCGCGGGCGGCGGGCGCGCCGCCACCGGCAGGCGCGGCGGTCTCCTCGAGCGCGTCGGCGGCCGCGAAGCTGTGGGCGTGGTCGGCGCTCATCGAGCGGTCTCCTCTCTCCTTCCCTGTAGGGGAAGGTGGCCCGCCGCGAAGCGGCGGGACGGATGGGGCACGCCGGAGGCGTGTTCCGCGGAGCGGAAATCGGGCATCCGCGCCCCGTCCAGCCCTGCATCGTTTCGGCTGCGCCGAACGCGCCTTCTGCGCGCCCCATCCGTCTCGGCTTCGCCGAGCCACCTTCCCCTGCAGGGAAGGAAAAGGCTCGCCGCGGCGCGGGACGATGTGTGAATCGACGTGTCACCAGCGAGAGGGGAGCAGGTCGCGCGGCTCGTCGCAGCGTTCGTCATTCCGCCGCCTCCCGCACCGGGGCGTGGGTCTCGACCGGATAGACCTGCATGTCGCGGATCTTCACGCGCGCGGCGATGACGCCCTTGCGGCCGTCCTCGAAGGTCACCTCGGTACGGATGTCGGCCTCGCTCGAGCCGTCGTAGAGCGCGTCGATCAGCGGCTGGTAGCGCTCGGCGATGAAGCCGCGGCGCACCTTCTGCGTGCGCGTGAGCTCGCCGTCGTCGGCGTCGAGCTCCTTGTGCAGGATGAGGAAGCGCTTGATCTGCGCGCCGCCCATCATCGGCTCGGCCGCGAGCGAGCGGTTCACCTCGTCGACGTGACCCGCGATCATCTCGTAGACCTGGGGGTTCTGCGCCAGCTCCTGATAGGACGCGTAGATGACGTTGTTTCGCTCGGCCCAGTTCCCCACCGCCGTGAGGTCGATGTTGACGAACACGCCGACGAAATCCCGCCCGTTGCCGTAGGCCACCGCCTCCTTGATGTTGGGGTAGAACTTCAGCTTGTTCTCCACGTATTTCGGCGGGAACAGCGAGCCGTCGTTCATCTTGCCCACGTCCTTGGCGCGGTCGATGATCTTCAAGTGCCCGTTCTCGGCGAAGAAGCCGGCATCGCCCGAGCGCACGAAGCCGTCTTGCGTCTTCGTCTCGGCGGTCTTGGCGTCGTCCTTGTAGTAGGCCAGGAACACGCCCGGCGAGCGGAACAGCACCTCGCCGTTCTCGTCGATCTTGATCTCGACGCCCGGCACGGGCCGGCCAACGGTATCGGCGTAGATCTCGCCGTCGGGCTGCATGGTGACGTAGACCGAGGCCTCCGTCTGCCCGTAGAGCTGCTTGAGGTTGACGCCGATGGAGCGGTAGAAGCGGAAGATCTCCGGCCCGATCGCCTCGCCCGCCGTGTAGCCTACCTTGATGCCGGTGAGCCCGAAGCGGTTGCGCAAGGGCCCGTAGACCAGGAAATCCCCGATGGCGTAGAGCAACCGGTCGCCCGTGCCGACCCGCTCGCCGTTCAGGATCTTCTCGCCGACCTTGCCGGCGTGGTCGATGAAGTACTTGAACATCGCCCGCTTGATGCGCCCGGCATCCTCCATGCGCACCATGGTGAGCGTCAGCATGTTCTCGAAGACGCGCGGCGGCGCGAAGGCGTAGGTCGTGCCGATCTCGCGCCGGTCCTCGACGATAGTCTCGGGGCTCTCGGGGCAATTGACGCACAAGCCTGCGAGGATCGCCTGCGCGTAGGAGAAGATGTGGTCGCCCACCCAGGCGAGGGGCAGGTAGGCGATGATCTCGTCGGTCTCGTCGAGCCGGTCGAAGTCGCAGCCCATCCGCGCCGCGGCGAGCACGTTGTCGTGGGTGAGCATCACGCCCTTGGGCCGGCCCGTCGTGCCCGACGTGTAGAGGATGATGGCGAGATCCTCGCCGCGTCCCGCCTCCAGCGCCCCGTCGATCACGGATGCGAGCTCGGGCTCGCGGGCGAGCCGCGCCTCGCCCTCGGCGATGAACTCGGTCAGCGGGTGGAGACGCGCATGGTCGTAGTCGCGCAGCCCGCGGGGCTCGTCGTAGAGCACGTGGCCGAGCGTCGGCACCTGGTCGGCGACCTGGAGGAGCTTGTCGACCTGCTCCTGGTCCTGCACCACGGCGGTCACGACCTCGGCATGGGAGAGGACGTAGGCCATCTCCTCGGCGACCGAGTCGGCATAGACCGGGATCGGCACGGCGCCGATCCACTGCGCCGCCGCCATGGCCCAGTAGAGCCGCGGGCGGTTCGCGCCGACGATGGCGACCTTGTCGCCCTTGCGCACGCCGAGCCCGTGCAGGCCGGCCGCAAAGCCGCGCACGCTCTCGTGCACGCGCCCCCAGTCCCAGGACTGCCAGATGCCGAGGTCCTTGTGCCGGAAGGCGGTGCGCCGCGGACGGACGCGGGCGTTGCGCACGATCAGCTTCGGAAACGTGTCCTCGCGCGCGGCGACGGACGTCGTCACGGGCCTCTCCCTGTCCAGGCGCGCGCCGGGCCGTTCGGCCTCGTTCGCGTGCATTGTTCCCTCTCCGAAGGCGCGGTTCGCCGCGTTCTCTCCGTTTCTTCGCCAATTAGTACCCGCGAGACGCGCCCGTGCAAGTCTAGACTTTCTGATGAGGGGGCGCGCCGCGCTCGCCCCGTGTTGCCAAACGAGGCGCCGCCCCGCATGGTGAATCGCAGGCCGGGGGCCAAGGGATCGGAACGGGGGATCGATTGAGCGTGACGGGGAGCGCCACGCGACACGGGCGACCGCTCGTCTGGCACCTCGCGGCCTTCGGCGCGGCGCTGACCGTGCCCGTCTTCGTGTTCGTCGCCATCCTGATGTGGTGGGTGGCGGCGTCGGAGCAGGCCCGATACGAGAACGAGGCCGCCGACCGCGCCTTGGAGATCGCGGCCGCCGTCGACCGCGAGCTCGCGGGGCTCGCCGCGGCGGCCCGCGCGCTCGCCACCGATCCCGCCCTCGACGCCGGGCGGCTCGACGTCTTCGCGAGCCGCGCCATGGCCGCCGTCGGCGCCGCCGAGGCGGACGTCATCGTCACCACGCGCGACGGAACGCGCCTCCTCGACACCCGCCTGCCGCGCGGCGCCCTGCCCGCGCCCCCCGATCCGGAATACGCCTGGGACCACCTCTCACCCGGGGGCGCCATCGTCTCGGACCTGATCCATCCCGAGGCCGGGCCGCCGGCGCTCGGCGCCGACGGGCCGGCGCCGGTCGCGGTCTTCGCCGTGAACGCGCGTGCCCTCATCGAGCGGCGCACGCCCGTCCTCGTCTCCATCGCGCTGCCGACGACGGCGCTCCTGTCGGATCGCGGCATCTCGCCGCCGCTCGTCGCCGCGCTCTTCGATCGCCGCGGCACCGTCCTCGCACGCACACGCGACGAGGAGGCCTTCGTCGGTGATCGCGCACCGCGAACGCTGCTCGATCGCACCGCCGACGGCGCGGGCACCTTCCGCGGACTTACCCGCGACGGCGAGCCGACGCTGTTCGGCTATGCCCGCACGCGGCTCGGCCAATGGATCGTCCTCGCCATGGTGCCGGAGAGCGTCGCGCGGGCGAGCCTGCAGACGCTGATCGCGACGCTGGCCGTGCTCGGCCTCGGGCTCGCGGCGCTCTCGGGGGTGCTCGCGACCCTGTTCGGGCGCCGCGCCGCCGCCTCGATCCGGCGCGTGCGCCGCATGGCGCGCCTCGTCGGCGAGGGCGAGACGCCCGATCCCGTGGCGACCTCCGTGCGCGAGGCGAACGAGGTCGGCGAGGCGCTCGCCCAGGCGGCGCGCGACCTGCGCGACCGCACCGCCGCGCTCGCCCGCTCGGAAGGGCGCCTGCGGGAGATGCTCGACAACCTGATCACCCTCGTCGCCGTGCTCGAGCCCGACGGCACCGTGGTCGAGATCAACCGCGCCCCCCTGCGCGCCGTGGGGCGCGCGCGCCGCGAGGTGATCGGCACGAAGCTCTGGGACGCTTTGCCCTGGCGGGCGGAGGCGCCCGTGCGCGAAGCGCTCCGACGCCTCGTCGCCCAGGCCGCCCGCGGAGAGGCGTCGCGCATCGACATCGACGCGCCCCGCGGCGACGGCTCGCGCATCGTGCTCGATCTCCAGGTGGCGCCGCTCCACGATGCGGACGGCACCGTCTCGCGCCTCGTCGTCTCGGCGCTCGACGTCACCGAGCGCGAGCGCGCCAGCGCGTCGCTGCGCGAGAGCGAGGAGCGGCTGCGGCTCGCTGTCGAGGCCGGGCGCCTCGGCTCCTGGGACGTCGCCCTCGACACCGGCCGCTGCCTCGTCTCGGAGCGCACGGCGGAGATCTTCGGCGTCGAGCCGAAGGCGCTCGCCCTGCAGGCGGACTGGCTGCAATTCGTGCTGCCGGAGGACCGCGTGCCGATCCAGGAGGCGCTCGCCGCGGCGATCGCGGGGGACGCGCCCTACCGCACCACGTTTCGCGTCGTGCGTCCCTCCGGCGAGATCCGCTTCGTCGCCTCGAGCGCGGTGATCAAGCGCGACGCGCACGGGCGCGCCGAGCACGTCATCGGCGTGCATCTCGACGTCACCGAGGAGCGGCGCGCGGAGGAGGAGCTTCAGCGCGCCGTCGATCTCCTGCGCGTCATCGGCGAGACGGCGCCCGACCCGATCTGGGTGCGCGACGCCAAGGGCCGCTTCGCCTTCGTCAACCCGGCGCTGGCCCGCCTCCTCGGCGCGGACCCGGCCGAGCTCGTCGGCCAGACGGCGCCCGCGCTGCCCCCGCCGCCCGGCGAGCCGGACACCGCCGGCCATCCGGACGCCTCCCGCGATCTCCCCGGCATCGCCGGCTTCGAGGCCGACATGGAGGTGATCGGAACCGGCGAGGGCCGCGCCGTCGAGGAGGCGGCGACGCCGCCCCAGGCGCATCGGCTCACCTATCTCGTCTCGAAGACGCCCATGCGCGACGAGCGCGGGCGCGTCTCCGGCCTCGTCTGCGTGGCCAGCGACATCACCGAGCGCAAGCGCGCGGAGGAGCGCCAATCGCTCATGGTGCGCGAGCTGCACCACCGCGTGAAGAACTCGCTCGCCACCGTCCAGGCCATCGCCAACGCCACCGCGCGCACGGCCACCGACATCTCCGCCTTCCGCGAGGCCTTCAACGCGCGCATCGTCTCGCTCGCGCGCACCCACACGCTGCTCACCGAGAACGCCTGGGGCGTGATCCCGCTGCGCGACCTCCTCGTCGCCGAGCTCGCGCCCTACGAGACCGGCCCGACCGGTCCCGAGGCGACGCCGCGGGTGCGCATGGAGGGGCCGGACGTCGCGCTGCCCTCCGACGTCGCGCTCTCCATCGGCATGGCCGCGCACGAGCTCGCGACCAACGCCGTGAAGTACGGCGCGCTGTCGGTGCCGAGCGGCACGCTCGCGGTGGACTGGTCCGTGGAGACGGGCAACGGGCGCCGGGCGCTGCGGCTCTCCTGGGTCGAGCGCGGCGGCCCGACGGTGACGCCGCCCTCGCGCCAGGGCTTCGGCACGCGGCTCCTGCGCCACATGCTCGGCGGGCAGCTCAGCTCGGACGTCGAGATGCGCTTCGATCCCGAGGGCCTGACCTTCCGCCTCGCCGTGCCCCTCGTGGAGCGCGCCCGCGACGGCGGCGGCAACGGCGGCGGGGACGGGCGCGCCGCCGCGGAATGATCCGCGCCGGCGCTCTCTCTGCTCGGCCTCAGCGGCAGGCGACGTCGACGACGACGTTGCGGACGTCGACGCGCACGGAGAGCCGGTCCGGCCGGTATTCCTGCGTGTAGAACCGCCCCGGCTCCTCCACCCGCAGCGTGCGCGCACCCGACGCGTTCAGCGCCTCCTGCAGACGCCGCTCCGTCGCGCGCTCGCCGACGAGCCAGAAAACCGGCCGTTCGCGGCACTCCGCCCGCGCCGGCCGGCGCGGTCCGTCGCCGATGAAGGGAAACGGGAAGGGCGGCGCCGCCTCCGGCACCGGACGCACCGGCCCGGGAACGACGGGCCCGGGGATCACCGGCCCCGGCGCGATCGGTCTCGGCGCGATCGGTCCCGGCACCGCGCCGAGCGCGAGGAAGCGCCGGCTCGCCCAGCCGATCCTGCCGCGATAGCCCACCTCGCACCAGGACCGCACGCAGTCGCGCACGTCGACGAGGCTGCCCCGCGGCATGGAGGCGACGATGGCGTATTGCGTGCCGGGCCCCTGGCGCAGGTTCAGGTCGGCGGTGGTTCGGGCCGGCTCCGCCTGCGCGCCGGAGACCGCGCCGAGCGCCGCGAGCGCGAGCGCTCCCGCCAGGACGGGCCTTGCCCGCGCGAGGCCCCGCAATACCGCTTCGATCACCATGAGCCCGCTCCTTGCGACGAGACACCCCACCCCGCGAACGCCCGGGCGCGGCGAACGTTGCCGCGCGGCTCCCGGTGGACGGGCGCCGAGACGCGTTCCCATACAAGCCGGCATCGGCTAGGAGAAGGGGCACCCGAGCCGTCGAGATGAGGAGCGCGCAGCATGCAGGGCGTCACGATCGTCGATCATCCGCTGGTCCAGCACAAGCTGACCCTGATGCGCGCCAAGGAGCGCTCCACCAAGGGCTTTCGCCAGCTCCTCAACGAGATCGGCATGCTGCTCTGCTACGAGGTCACCCGCGACCTGCCGATGGAGCACATCACCATCGAGACGCCGCTCGCGGAGATGCGCGCGCCGCAGATCGCCGGCAAGAAGCTCGTCTTCGCGCCGATCCTGCGCGCCGGCGTGGGCTTCCTCGACGGCATGCTCGATCTCGTGCCCTCGGCGCGCGTCGCCCATATCGGCCTCTACCGCGATCCCGAGACGCTGCAGGCGGTGGAATATTACTTCAAGGCGCCGTCCGACCTCGCGGACCGGCTCGTCATGGTCCTCGATCCGATGCTGGCGACGGCGAATTCCGCAATCGCGGCGATCGATCGCCTCAAGCAGCGCGGCGCGAAGGATCTGCGCTTCGTCTGCCTGCTCGCCGCGCCGGAGGGCGTCGCCAAGATGCAGGAGGCGCATCCGGACGTGCGCATCTGGACGGCGGCGATCGACGAGCGCCTCAACGATCACGGCTACATCGTGCCGGGCCTCGGCGACGCCGGCGACCGCATGTTCGGCACCCGCTGAGCGCGCGCCTGCGCTCAGCAGGGCGCGACGCCGGAGAGCTGCACCTGGCCGCCGCTGCGCACCGGCCAGGCGGTGTCGTCCCACAGGTTGATCGTCGTGAACAGGTTGTCGAGGCTGAACAGCGGACGATAGGGCATCCGCACCTCGGCGAAGACGAAGGACGCGCCGTCCTGATCGAACCCGGCCGGGATGGGCACGGTCTGGTTCGGGCTGCGCGCGGTGCCGTTGGCGTTGGCGCGGCTCCAGCAGACCCGGGCCTCGAGGCTGGTCGAATCCGGGTCCGGGTTCGAATCGCGCACGACGACGCTCGAGAGCACGATCGAGACCTCCGCATCGTCGTAGGGCTCCAGCACGACCGACGCGGCCTCCATGATGCCGTTGATCTCGGCGATCGTGGTCGAGCCCATGCGGCCCACGAGGTCCGCCGTCGTGCGCGAGAGCAGCGTCACCTTGCGATCCATGCTCAGCGCGACGGTCGTCTGCGAGAGCCCGATGAAGAGCAGGAGCATCACCGGCAGCACGAAGGCGAACTCGATGGCGGCGACGCCGGAGCGCGCGCGGGCGAAGCGGCGCACGAGGTCGACGAGGCGGGCGGGAATTCTCGTCATGACGTCCCTCCTCATTCCGCGAAGGGCTCGGTGCGGAAGGCGGCGGATGCCATCAGCAGGCGCCGTCCGTCCGCGAGGCGCGATCCGGAGGAATCGAGCACGCCCGTGAAGACCGGGTACGCGATCGCCGCGCGTACGATGACGACCTGCCCGGCCTGGCTGCGCTCGAACGTGAAGGCGTCGTCGTCGAACTCGCCCTCGTCGGTCACCACCGAGCCGAACGAGATCCCGCTGAAGTCGCTGAAATTCCGCACGTCGAGCCGCAGCGTGCCCTCGCAGTCGAACAGGGCGACGACGCGCGAGCAGACCTCGGCGCGGAAGGCCTCCTCCAGCTGCGCCGGATCGTTGACGCCGGGATTGTCGTTCTGGAACTGCCCCGTGTAGATCCGCCGGGCGGAATCGTGCAACGCGGTCTCGAGGACCTGCTGCGTCCAGAAGACGATGGCGCTCTCGACGATTGCGAACAGCAGGGCGAAGAACGGGATCGCCACGAAGGCGAACTCGATCGCGGTGGCGCCGTCCTCGTCTCGACGGAATCGCTTGACGAAACCCAGCCGAAACCGGCGGCGGGACGGACCGTGCTCGAGCGGCATGGCTGCACCTCGATGACCAGAGCTCGCGGTGCCGTATGGGCGCACCGCGCCTTTGACCGAGGCTTAGCGCGCAAAGCTTTCCGTTCGGTTGCGCTCGATTGTGAGATTCCGTTGTATTCGATGGAAAATCAGCGGGGAATCAGCGCCCAGTAGTCGAGATCGAGGATCACACCCTCGGCATAGCCTTCCCCCTCGCGCAGCGGGAAGTCGGCGCAGCCGCGGTTCTTCACCGCCACAGTGCGCAGCCGGAGCGCACCGATGTCGTCGCGCCCTTTCAGCGGGCAGGTCGCGATCACCTCGCTCCAGGCGCTCACCGTGTCGCCCGCGAAGAGCGGCGCCACGTGACGCCCCGCGTTGATCGCGGCCACCGTGAACGCGTTGGCGAGCCCGTTGAAGGACAGCGCGCGCGCGAGCGAGATCACGTGCCCGCCATAGATCAGCCGCTTGCCGAAGCGGCCCGCCGAGGCCGCCATCTGGTCGAAATGGACGCGCGCCGTGTTCTGGTAGAGGCGCGTGGCGATCTGGTGCTCCGCCTCCTCCACCGTCATGGCGTCGACGTGGTCGATCCGCTCGCCTTCCTCGTAGTCGTCGAAGCGATCGGCCGAGCCGGCGAGATCGAAGTCGTAGCTGTCGATCGTCAGCCGCGGGGCGTGGCGTGCGATCTCGTCGGCGGGAACCACGCTCGCGAGCTGGGGCACCTGCGCCTCCGGCGCCGGCGAGGCGGGATCGCGCTTCCTCACCAGCACCCAGCGGCAATAGGAGAGCACGCGCTCGCCCTTCTGGTTGAAGCCGGTGGTGCGCACGTAGACGACACCCGTCTCGCCATTCGAGCTCTGCTTGAGCCCGATCACCTCGGAGACGGACCAGAGCGTGTCGCCCGCATAGACCGGGGCCAGGAAGCGCCCCTCCGCATAGCCGAGATTGGCGACCGCATTGAGCGAGACGTCGGGCACCGTCTTGCCGAAGACCGTGTGGAAGACGAGGAGATCGTCGAGCGGCGCGCCGTCGTAGCCGATCGCCTCGGCGAAGGGCGCCGAGGAATTCACGGCGAAGCGCGAGCCGTAGAGGCCCGTGTAGAGCGCCTGGTCGCCGGTGGTCAGCGTGCGCGGGGTCGCGTGGCGGATCGTCTCGCCGAGCGTGAAATCCTCGAAGAAGCGACCCTGGTTCGTCTTCATGATCCGACCTCCGGCACACGTGTGCGGCGCTGCGCGCGCGTGCCCGATCTCGCGCGCACCGGGCGCCGGGGTCAAGCGGGGCGGGATCGGTAAATGGGAGGGGGCCGCGCTCGGGGCCTCGTCTCAATCGCCCTGGATGCGCTCGGCCGACAAGGCGAGGTCGTCCCGGTGCACCATGGCGTCGCGCCCGCGAAAGCCGAGGATCGCCTCGATCTCGCTCGTCTTGCGCCCGGCGATGCGGCTCGCGTCCTCGCGGTCGTAGGCGACGAGGCCGCGGGCGACCTCGCGTCCACCCTCGTCGCGCACGCACACGGCGTCGCCGCGGGCGAAGGCGCCCTCGATGCGCGTGACGCCGGCGGGCAGCAGGCTCGCCCCCGCGCGCAGCGCCTTGGCCGCGCCGGCATCGACGACGAGCGTCCCGCGGGGCTCGAGCGCGCCGGCGATCCAGGTCTTGCGGGCCCGCTCGGGCGAGGATTGCGGCGAAAACCAGGTGCAGCGCGCACCCGCCGCGATGGCCGAGAGCGGGTTCTTCGCGCCCCCGTGCGCGATGAGCATGGTCGCGCCCGCGCCGGTGGCGATCTTCGCGGCCTCGATCTTGGTGCGCATGCCCCCGCGCGAGAGCTCGGAGGCGGCGCCGCCCGCCATGGCCTCGATCTCGGGCGTGATCCGCTCGACGAAGGGGATGTGCCGCGCCGACGGGTCGCTCGTCGGCGGGGCGGTGTAGAGGCCGTCGATGTCGGAGAACAGGACGAGCAGGCCCGCGCCGATCATGGCGGCGACGCGGGCAGCGAGCCGGTCGTTGTCGCCGTAGCGGATCTCGGTGGTCGCCACCGTGTCGTTCTCGTTGACGACGGGCACGGCGCGCATCTCGNGTTCTCGTTGACGACGGGCACGGCGCGCATCTCGAGGAGCTTCTTCAAGGTGGCGCGGGCGTTGAGGTAGCGCCGCCGCTCCTCGGTGTCGCCGAGCGTCACCAGGATCTGCCCGGCCGTGACGCCGTGATGCGCGAGCACTTCCGCCCAGACCCGAGCCAGCGCGATCTGCCCCACGGCGGCCGCCGCCTGGCTCTCCTCGAGCCGCAGCTGACCGTTCGGCAGGCCCAGGACGGAGCGGCCCATGGCGATGGCACCCGAGGAGACGACGAGCACGTCGGCGCCGCCGGCATGCAGCTCGGCGATGTCCTCGGCGAGCGCGGCGAGCCAGGCCGCCTTCAGCCGGCCGCGCGCGCGATCGACGAGCAGCGCCGAGCCGACCTTCACGACGACGCGGCGGAAGGAGGAGAGGGCCGGGGCCCGGGTGCGGGAGGCGGTGTCTGCGGCGGCGGTCACGAGTGGGATCCTGGCGCTTAGGCCAGGTCGGTGTGCCCGAAATCGTCTCCCTTGTACAGGAGCGGCGCGCCCGCGCCCTTGGCCACCGCATAGGCGAGGCAATCGCCGAAATTCAGCCGCGCCGGGTGATCGCGGCCCTTGCCGAAACGCCGAAAGGCGGACGCGGCGAGCAGGAAGTGGCTCTCGTCGAAGGGGACGACCTCGATGTCGAGGGTCGTGGTCAGCCTGTCCATCGCTGCCAGGCCGCTCGCCTCGCCGAGCTTGCCCACGAGGACGTTGTGCACCTCGACGAGCGTCGGCGCTCCGACGCGACAGCCGTTCGCGACGATCAGAGCTTCGAATGCGGCGCTCTCCTCCTCGGAGAAGGCCAATGCGATTAGAGCGGACGTATCGACGTATACGCGCCGCGAGTCGTCGGTCACTTCGGCAACCCGTTCTCGTCGTACATGTCGGAATGATCCGACGTCACGCCGGGGGGCTTCATGCGCGCGATCTCCTCCTGCATCGCACGGATCGCTGCACGACGCTCCGCGATTTCCTCGGGCGAAGGGGTACGCACGGGCGGCCGGGGGTTCGCTCGCGTGCCGTGCTCCGCATCGCACAGACGCCGCAGCCCTTCGGCGACCACCTCGTCCACCGTTCGATTGGTCGTGCGGGCGACGTCCTGCGCGAGCGCGTAGGTCCGATCACTGACATTAAGTTCCTGGGCCATCGTTGCCCCGCAATCGTCCTGATTGATCCAGTCGACGATCGCGCGCCGCCGCTCCCGCCGGCGAGCGATCGCCGCCTCGGAGAAGATGTCCTCGCCGTCGACGGTCATCGCGCGGCGGCGAGCCGCGATGTCTCTCATCCCGGCCTCGATGATCTCGGCGGCCGACAGATCGCCGCAATCGCTCGATCGGCGGATCGGCGGAGGCTCCCCAGCCGGCGCGCGACGTCGCGAGGCCATGGCGCCCAGAGCCTTCTCGACGACCACGTCCACGCTCTCGCCCGTCTCTTCGGCGAGCCTGTGCGCCGCCTCGTAGGCGGCGTCGCTGTGGACCTTCAGCTCCTTGCCCATCGCGCCCTCCATCGTGCGAAAGCTACGCAGACGCAACCGAAAGGTCAAGATGAACGTGCGCTACCCGGCATAGGTCGACTCACGGTGGTTCACGGCCGCCATTCCGCCTCCGGCGCGGCTTCCAGGCGCTCGTCCTCCGCGATGCCGTCGATCTCCGCGCGAAGGGCTCGCAGCGCGGCCTCGACCCCGGTGCCGGCGACGGCGGAGAGCAGGAGCGGCGTCTTCCCGCAGGCGCGGCGCAGGCGCTCCTTCTGCTTCTTCAGCGTCTCGGCGTCCAGCGCGTCGACCTTGGAGAGCGCCACGATCTCGGGCTTGTCCTCGAGCCCGTGACCATAGGCCTCGAGCTCGCCGCGCACCGTCTTGTAGGCCTGGCCGGCATGCTCGCTCGTGCCCTCGACGAGGTGGAGCAGCACCCGGCAGCGCTCGATGTGACCGAGGAAGCGGTCGCCGATGCCCGCGCCTTCGTGCGCGCCCTCGATCAGCCCCGGGATGTCGGCGAGAACGAACTCGCGCGCGTCGCTGCGCACGACGCCCAGCCCCGGATGCAGCGTCGTGAAGGGATAGTCCGCGATCTTCGGCTTCGCCGCCGTGGTCGCGGCGAGGAAGGTCGACTTGCCGGCGTTGGGCAGGCCCACGAGGCCGGCGTCGGCGATGAGCTTGAGGCGCAGCCAGATCCAGCGCTCCTCGCCTTCGAGGCCCGGATTGGCCCGGCGCGGCGCGCGGTTCGTGGACGTCGTGAAATGGGCGTTGCCGAAGCCGCCGTTGCCGCCGCGGCACAGCACGACGCGCTGCCCGATCTCGGTGAGGTCCGCGAGCAGCGTCTCGCCGTCCTCGTCGAGGATCTGCGTGCCGACGGGCACCTTGAGCACGACGTCCTCGCCCGACGCGCCGGTGCGGTTGCGGCCCATGCCGTGCACGCCCTTCTGCGCCTTGAAGTGCTGCTGGTAGCGATAGTCGATGAGGGTGTTGAGCCCCTCGACGCATTCGATCACGACATCGCCGCCGCGTCCGCCGTCGCCGCCGTCGGGGCCGCCGAACTCGATGAACTTCTCGCGCCGGAAGGAGACGGCGCCGGCGCCGCCGTCTCCCGCCTTCACGTAGATCTTGGCCTGGTCGAGGAACTTCATCGGGGTCGGTCCTGGTCTTTCATGCCCCGCGGCGGATCATTCCGCCGCGAGGAAGAGGGGGCGGCCCGTCGCGGTCGCCGCCGCGGAGCCGGAGGCGCGGTGCCGTGGCGCGTCCGCGTCCTCCCCGTCGTCGGCCTCGCCGGCGACGAGGACGAGCTCCGGCGCCTGCGGCCGCGCCGGCGCCCAGCCGTCGCGGCTCCAGGCCTTCAGGCTCGCCCAGTCCCGGCGCGTCAGGCGGAACGTGTCCACGGGGAAGCTGCCGCGCAGGGTCGAGTTCCGGAAGCCGGGCCCCTCGAAGACGAAGCCCGACTTCTCCAGAACCCGCCGCGAAGCCGGGTTGCCGACGCGCACGGACGCCGCGAGCGCCTCGCCGTCGGTGAAGGCGAAGAACGCGTCGATCATGGCGCGCGCCGCCTCCGTGGCGAGGCCCTGGCCCCAGAACGGGCGCCCGAGCCAATAGCCGATCTCGGCCTCGCCGGCGGCGCCCGGCTCGATGCCGATCATGCCCAGGAGCCTGGTCGGCTGCGCCTTCGGTGCCATGGCGAGGCGCAGGCTCGCGCCCTCCATGGCGGCGCGCCGGGTCTCGAGAACGTAGGGCGCAGCCAGGTCGGGCGGGTAGGGATGCGGGATGCGAGCGGTCATCTCCGCAACCTCGCGCTCGCCGGCGAGGCGCGCGATGGAGGCGGCATCGGAATGGCGCGGCCAGCGCAGCCACAGCCGTCTGGTCTCCAACCGGAAGACGTCGTCGCGGGTCAGCTCGGGGAACATGTCTCGGCTCCGGGTCCTGGCGCCGGCCCCCGTCCGGGAGCGCCGATGCGCCGTGAGAGAAACGACGAAGGGGAGGTGGCGCCCCACCTCCCCTCGTCGGTCTCTCCGAGAGCCGATCCCGCCTGTGGCGGGTGTGGCGTTTCTCTCGAAGCTCTCGCTGGGGTCTGGTGGGACCGGCGGGAGCTTCTGGATCAACGCTCGCTCTCGCCGCTTACTCGGCCGCCTCTTGGGCGGGCACAACGGATACGAAGGATTTGCCGGCTCGCTTGCCGAACAGGACGCGACCGTCCGTGAGGGCGAAGAGCGTATGGTCCTTGCCCATGCCGACGTTGACGCCGGCATTCACGCGCGTGCCGCGCTGGCGCACGATGATGTTGCCGGCGACGACGGCCTCGTTGCCGAACTTCTTCACGCCGAGGCGCCTGCCCTCGGAATCGCGGCCGTTGCGCGACGAACCGCCAGCCTTCTTGTGAGCCATGGGTCTACTCCCGTCTCATCTCTCGATCGCACGACCCGGGGCGCCTTTTGCGCCGCACGAGCCGCGAGGAATTCCGTTTCTCGCCCGAGCGCTCTCGCGCCCGAAAACCCGAATCAGGCCTCGGCCTGCTCGCCCTCGGTCTTCTCGACCTTCGGCTTCGTCGCCTTCTTCTTCGGCGCGGCATCCGCCTTGGCGGACTTGCCGTTGGCCGAGATCTCGACGATGCGCACCGACATCAGGTCCTGACGGTGGCCGCGCTTGCGCTTCGAGTTCTGGCGGCGGCGCTTCTTGAAGGCGATGACCTTCGGCCCGCGCGTGAGCGCGACCACCTCGGCCTTCACCGACGCACCCGCCACGGTCGGCGCACCGACCTGGACGTCGTCGCCCTCGCCGACCATCAGCACGTCGAGCTCGACGGTCTGACCAGGCTCGGCGCCGAGCCTCTCGATCGTAATCACGTCCGAAGCGGCAACGCGATACTGCTTGCCGCCGGTCTTGATCACTGCGAACATCGTTTTCATCCTCGTGTTCGGCCCGGCTCACCGCGCGGTCGCCCCCTCGCGAGGAGGACCGACGGGACCGGCTTCTTTGCAGCTTCCGGCTTCCCCGCGCGCGGACGCGCTGCGGGAAGCGAGGGAGTTAGTCGCAAACGACGCGCGTGTCAACGCCGGATGCGGCGTTCCGGCACCCCTGAAACGGCTCGTCGCCGGTCAACCAGAGACCCGCGCGTCAGCCCGAGACCCGCTCGAAGGTGAGGTAGCTCGGCACCCTCCCCTCGCGGACGGCCTTGGCCTCGTAGCGCGTGCCGGGCCAGCCGGGATAGGGGGTTCGCCAATCCTCCGCCCGCTGCGCGAGCCAGGCGAGGCGCGGCTCGGCCGCCGCGCGAACCAGCGTCCAGCCGACGTAGTCGTCGATGTCGCTCGCGAAGCGGAAGACGCCGCCGGGCTTCAGCACGCGGGCGATCTCGCGAAGCGTTTCGGGGGAGACGAAGCGGCGCTTTCGCGTGCGGCGCTTGGGCCACGGATCGGGATAGAGCAGGTAGACGGCGTCCAGCGACGCGTCGGGCAGCGCGGGCAGGAGAAGCGCCGCGTCCTGGTCGAACAGGCGCACGTTGGCGAGGTCCTCCTCGTCGATGGCGGCCAGCATCTTCGCCATGCCGTTGACGAAGGGCTCGACGCCGACGAACCCCGTGCCCGGCTCGGAGCGCGCCATGTGCGCGAGGTGCTCGCCGCCGCCGAAGCCGATCTCGAGGACGAGCCGCTCCGACCGATGCGGGAAGAAGGCGCGCGGGTCGGCATAGGCGGCGCGCTCGGCCCGCGGGTCCGGCAGCAGGCGCTCGGGCAGGAGCGTGGCGAGCCGCGCCTCCTGGCCGGCGCGCAGGCGCTTGCCTTTGCGCCGCCCGAAGAAGGCGCTGGCAGGCCCGTCGTGGTCCTCTCGGCTCTCGGTGTCGATGCGGGTGGTGTCGTGCTGATCTCGGCTCATCGGCTCGTTCGGGTCGGCGTTCGTGCGCCGACCCTTACACGGCTCACCCGCATCGCGTGAAGAGCGGCGTCAGGCCGCGATCGACATGGAGGGCGCCGCCGCGCGCACGTCGTCGTCGACGTCGCCCTCGAAGCGCTTGAAGTTCTCCTCGAACATGCCGATGAGCTTCTTCGCCGTCTGCGCGAACTGCGCCTTGTTCTGCCAGGTCTTCACCGGGTAGAGGATGTGCGGCTCGATGCCGGGCACCGAGGTCGGGACGGCGAAGCCGAAATAGGGGTCCTGCCGGAAGTCGGCCTTGGCCAGCGAGCCGTCGAGCGCCGCCGAGAGGAGGCGGCGCGTCACGCGGATCGGCATGCGCCGCCCCACCCCGTGCATGCCCCCGGTCCAGCCGGTGTTCACGAGCCAGCAATCGACGTGGTGGCGCGCGATCAATTCGCGCAGCATGTTGCCGTAGACCGACGGCGGGCGCGGCATGAAGGGCGCGCCGAAGCAGGTCGAGAACGTCGCCTGCGGCTCCGTCACGCCCTTCTCGGTGCCCGCCACCTTGGCCGTGTAGCCGGAGAGGAAGTGGTACATCGCCTCCGCGCTCGTCAGCTTGGCGATCGGCGGCAGCACGCCGAATGCGTCGCAGGTGAGCATGACGATGTTCTTGGGCTGGCCCGCGCGCCCGCTCTCCACCGCGCCGGGGATGAAGTCGAGCGGGTAGGCGCAGCGCGTGTTCTCGGTCTTCGAGGCGTCGTCGAAATCCGGCTCGCGGGTGTGAGGGTCCAGCACCACGTTCTCCAGCACGGTGCCGAAGCGCCGCGTGGTGGCGTAGATCTCGGGCTCGGCGTCCGCCGAGAGGCGGATCGTCTTGGCGTAGCAGCCGCCCTCGAAGTTGAACACGCCCTGGGGCGCCCAGCCGTGCTCGTCGTCGCCGATGAGCGGACGCGCCGGGTCGTTGGAGAGCGTCGTCTTGCCCGTGCCGGAGAGGCCGAAGAAGAGCGCCACGTCCTTGGGGTCGGACATGTTGGCCGAGCAGTGCATCGGCATGACGCCCTTCTCGGGCAGGACGAAGTTCAGGTAGGTGAAGACCGACTTCTTCATCTCGCCCGCGTAGGACGTGCCGCCGATGAGCACGATCTTGCGCGTCAGGTCCATGGCGATGACCGTCTTCGAGCGGCAGCCGTGCCGGGCGGGGTCCGCCTCGAAGCTCGGCAGGTCGATGATGGTCAGCTCGGGCACGAAGGCGCGCACCGTGTCGATCTCGGGGCGGCGCAGCAGGTTGCGGATGAAGAGCGAGTGCCAGGCGAATTCCGTGTAGACCCGCGTGCGCACGCGGTGGTTCGGGTCGGCGCCGCCGAAGAGGTCCTGCGCGTAGAGCTCCATGCCCTTGGCGTGCGCCCGCATGTCCTTGAGCAGCGTGTCGAACTGGGCCGGCGTGATGGCGCCGTTGGCGTCCCACCACACGGTGTCCTCGGTGGTGGCGTCGCGCACCAGGAACTTGTCCTTGGGCGAGCGCCCGGTATGCACGCCCGTCTCGGCGACGAGGGACCCGCCGGCCGCGAGCCGCGCCTCGCCGCGCGCGATGGACCGCTCGTAGAGCGCCGGCGCCTCGAAGTTCCAGTACACGCGCGCGAGATCGGAAAAGCCGATCGTGTCCGCGCCCTGAGCGCTGTTGTAGACGCCGAGATTCTCCACCGGACGAGCCTCCATTGCTTCTTCGGCCGCGGCGCGCGCCCGAAGGCACCCGCCGCGGAGCCCGACGCCCCCGTCGAGCGAGCGGACACGCACTTGGCGCGCGCATTCCGCACGTCACCCGAGGGTTTAGAGGCTCCGTCACATCCCTGCAACATCGCGGGCTCGCGACTTTGGGATGGGGAGAGCGCCCAATGAGAGCATTGTCCATCGGGGGCATCCATGAACCGTGGTCGTCGATGTCTCGCCTGACATGAGCAACGACTCTCGCACCAGCTGTTCAAGCAACTAGGAACAGAGATGCGAAGGATGTCGGCAAGGCTCTAACTTGCGCAACGAAAAGAACTTACCTGAGTAATGTAGCACTTTTTGATTGCTTCTTCGCCTCCGACGCGCATACTTGATACCGACGAAGGGCGCGCGTCGGTGAGCGCCGAAACCTCGGAATGGAGAGCCGCCATGCAGGCTGATGCAGACCGTCGGATTACCGAGGCGGATATCTTGATCATCGGAAACGGAGCGCTTGGGCTGTTCGCAGCGGAGGCGCTCGCATCGCGTGCCCCAACACGCAAGATCGCCGTCGTAGGCCCGGCAGATCGCGAAGCAGGAGCAAGCCAGGCAGCCGGAGCAATGCTCGGGTGCTTCGGCGAAGTCACTACTGACACCCTACGCACCGATGCAGGCCGCCAGCGGTTCGGAATCGGAGTGGAAGCGCACAAGCTCTGGGACAAGACGATCGCTCGCCTGCAGGAGTTCGCGCCGAGCGGCAGCTCTCTGAAGGTGTCGAGCGACACGTACGTCGTGCTGAACTCAATCGGCCACGTTCTCGACTCGCACAATTTCAAAGCGATAATCGCGGCGTTGAACGAATACCAACAGCCGTGGTCGGAGGCTGATCCTGACACCATCGTGGGCTTCAATCCTCGGCCAGACTGCCGCGCTTTCGGCTGCATTCGGCTTCACGATGAGGGAGCTATCGATGCTCGGGCTGTTCTCTCCGCACTCGAAAAGAAGCTCAAATATGAGGGCATCCATCTTGTCGATCACAGCGTGCGAAAGATCATCACGCAGCAGGGCACTGCTACCGGGGTGGAGCTTCAAGACGGCTGGACAATCGAGGCGAGCACCGTCGTCCTGGCTGCAGGCGCTCAGAGCGAAGCCCTTCTCAGCACGGCTTCGACGGACATAAATCTGATGCCGACGTTCCCCGGCCTCGGTCTCGGCATGCTCGCCAGACGCTCCAGAGGTAGCGCTTTTGATAGCGTCGTGCGAACACCCAACCGCGGCTTCGGTTGCGGACTCCATGTCGTACCGCAGGGAAATAATCGAGAGTACCTCGGGTCTACAAACCGTGTCGTTCACCAAGTCATGAATGTCTCTTGGCTTGAAGACCTGCGATACTTATCGAAATATTCTATGCAGCAACTTGATGAAAATATCGCACACCACCAAGTCGAACACTGGCTTCGCGGGAATCGGCCGATCACGTTTGACGGGTTTCCACTCGTAGGTTGGCTACCGATTCCTGGTCTCTATCTTATGACAGGGACATTCCGCGACGGGTACCATGGCGCTCCGCTTCTAGCTACGCACGTAGCAGACGAGATCGAGGGAAAGCCAGGACCCCTCGGGGCAATCGTCAAGCCGACGCGCTCCGCAATCGTCACAAGGACCGTGGACGAATCTATCGAGGAATATGCGCAGCATAGCATTGCGACTTGGTACGAAGTTGGCTCTGATTCGTGCGAGATGCCGACCCGTACGCTTGAGGAATTCTACCGGGATCGCGCAAGACGCATCTATGATGAACTCGAACTTGGATACGGCATCGGCCCTGACGTACTTTGGTACGCATTCGGCGATCAAGCCGGCGCTCAACATATACGCACGTACCTGTCCGCGGCTTAATTGTCGCTCGATGCCCAGCAGATTCAGATTGCGAATGTAGCCTAAGCAGCCGAATGGAGGCTTAAATGCCAATATTTGATCATATGACGATGGTCGCACCTTCATTGGAAGAAGGCATCTCGTACTTGGAAGACATGGTGGGAATCGAGCTCGTGAACGGCGCCAAGCACGTCGACATGGCGACACATAACCGCCGCATCAAGCTCGGCGTAGACTGTTATCTCGAGGTAATTGCGCCGGACCCACAAGCCAACGCTCCTGCGCAGGCTCGCTGGTTCGGATTAGATCAAATCGAGGACGTCCGTGCTGCATGGTCGCAGGGCAGGCGCCTGAGGGGCTGGGTGGCGAGGACCAACCAAATCGATGCTGTGCTGGCGACCCATGGACACCTTCTCGGCACGAAGCGGTGGCTCGACGGGCATTTCTACTTCTCGGTTCCGGACGAAGGCAAGCTTCCGCTTGGCGGCGTCCTACCCTCCATCATCGACGTCCAGAATGCCGTCCCGACCGCGGTGAGCTTGGACGACCAGAGCATTATTCTTGATGATTTTACAATCGAGCACCCTTCACCGGATGATGTCACTTTTCTATACGAGGAGATTGGCTTGGAAAACGCCCCCAAGGTGGTGTTTGGCAAAGAATTTTTGTATCGAGCGACGCTAAGGACGCCTACTCGAAGTGTTACCATTCGATAACACGGAATCAATGGAGAGATTGATATGTTATGCTTGAACCTATGTGAGTTCCTCTACCGTGGTAATTACGGAAGCGCACTAAATCCACAGTGCGTCGATAGTGAATTAGCACATTTGTTCGCCAAGAGCGTATCCTGGCCACGCGACGTATACCCCTTATCATTACGCTTGCGAGCAGAGTTAAATAATAGAGGTTATGCCATCATTTCAACTGACATCGTCAATTTTGCGCCTCCTACTCCCAATACGTCTGACGCATTTTACCCAGGACCTTATTTTGGAGAAGCAATTCTTGGGCTTGTTGGATCTATGTTGGGGAAAGTTCAAAGCCTTCCTCACCAGAATAATGGGCGCCTCTTTCACGACATCATGCCTATTGCCTCACAGCATGACCAACAGTCCTCAGCAAGCTCAAGCGTCACGCTTGAAATGCATACCGAACTGGCGTTCGTCGACGACCCCCCAGACTACGTACTATTATTCTGCGTGCGTCAGGACCCGAACGCGGAAGCTGAGACGTATCTCTTTGATGCCTTTGACGCATTTAACACTATTGGCTGTGAGGATATGATTGAGCTGAGTAAAGATCAATTTTGCTTCGGGACAGATATAAACGTCACGGAGAATCTTGATACATCGGTGATTGATCGATCAATCGTCGATCTGGTCGCTATGCGCCTCATGCGATATGATGTGGACTTATATAAGCGTACTGGAAGTAGAGCAGATCGAGCATTTGATAATCTTCTGAGAGCCTTGGTTGCAGTACGCACTTCGATCAAGCTAAATCATGGCCAGTTGATCATTATTGACAATAAACGTGTCGTCCATTCTCGAAGTCATTTTAATGCAGCATACAATGGCCGTGATAGGTGGCTGAAGAGGAGCCTCGTGCAAAGATATTGACAGTTGGGAGGGTGGGTTGAACGAAACCTTGTTCTTCGGCTTTCTCGCGGCGACGGCCCTGCTGCTGAGTGCACCCGGCCCGTCATGCGCGCTTGCTGCCAGTCAAGCTATCCGCCACGGCCCACGAGCGGCGGCGCTGACGGTCGCTGGCGATGCGCTAGGGTCTACGGTACACATCATAATTGCTACGCTCGGCTTGCAGATCCTCATCGGTATCGCTGGGTTTGTTTTACCCTTCGTTCAAATCATCGGTGGAATCTATGTCGCATATCTGGGTATTAAAAGCTGGAGAGATACGCGAGATCAAAACAATACTGCCGCGAACCCGGATGATCAGCAAGCTTTTTTCATAGGTTTTGTTACATGCCTGAGCAATCCAAAGGCAGTCATATTTTTTATTGCTCTTTTCCCGGGATTTATCGACCCTAGTTACAATATCCCTCTTCAATCCTTCGTTTATGGAATCGTGTTTATTGTCTTGGACGCTTTGTCGATCATGCTCTATGCAATTCTGGGCCTGACGATCGCAAGATCGCGCTTGTTTTCGTCTGTCCGCCACAGCCTGTTCAGCGCTACCGGCCTCTTCTTGGTTGGCGCATTCCTGATCGTCAAAGGCAGCCTGGAAGTGATCGAACTCGTGCGATGAGCAAAGGGATCTGCCCTGAAACGCTTCCCCCCTCAGCCACGTATCTCCCGCTCGTGAAAGAGACGGAGACGCGTGTGATCGAAATTTCGACGGAGCGGCGCCTGCTCCAAGGGGCGATCCTCGTCGCCGGCTGCGTGCCGGTGCTGGCGGGGCTCGCCGGAGTGGTGACGGGAACGGAGTTCATCGGCCGCGGCGGCGGAGGCATCGGCGCGAGCGCGAGCGCGAGCGTGCCGGTGGAGAGCCACGTGCGCTACCTCTCCGGCCTCCTCCTCGGCATCGGCCTTGCCTTCTGGGCGGCGGTCCCGCGGATCGAGGCGCACGGCCGGCGCGTGCGGCTCCTCGCCGGCATCGTCGTCGCGGGCGGCCTGGCTCGTCTGCTCGGAATCGTGATCGACGGCCCCGCCGACATACCGATGACGGCCGCGCTCGCCATGGAGCTCGTGGTCACCCCGGCCCTGGCGCTCTGGCAGGGTCGCGTGGCGCGCCTCTGGGGGCCGGTGGTGGCGGCGACCCGCGTCAGCCGGCCGCGAGATCGCGCGTCATCCGCACCGACGCGAAGCCGAGAGGCCCGATCGGCACGGTGACGTGCGCGAGAGCCCGGAAACCCATGCGCGCGTAGAACGCCTCCGCAGGCAGCGTCGAGAGGCATTCCATGCGCTCGAGGCCCCGGGCGCGCGCCTCGGCGAGGGCGGTCTCGACGAGGAGGCGGGCCGCGCCCCTTCGCAGCGCGTCGGGATGCGTCGCCACGTGGCGGACGTGGCCCGTGCCGGGCGGGCTCTCGGCACCGCCGGGGGCGCTCTGCGTCCAGCCGCCGCAGGCGACGATGCGGCCGTCCTCGCCCTGCGCGACATGATAGGTGCCGCTTTCGAGGAGCGCGGGATTGGCGCGGGTCATCAGCGGCAGCGCAGCGGCGAGGGTGTCGGGCGCGTACCAGCCCGCGAACAGGCGCCCGTAGGACGCCGCGAGCACGGCGGAGACCGCCTCGGCATCGGCGGGCGTCGCGGGGCGGATGCGCAGCGTCGGGCTCACCCCTCCGTCCCCCGCGCGCGGTCCGCCATCTCCTTCAGCACGCGCCTGAGGCGCCCGCCCTCGCTCACCCGCTCGGGGAAGGCGACGCGCGCCGCGAGGTCGCCGGCGGCGAGGTCGATGCCGTCGGGGTCGAGCCCGGTGGCGCGCCACTCGGCCTGCGGCGCCTTGGCGAGGCGCGTGGCGTAGAGGGCGAGCGCGTCGCGATGGTCCTCGTTCATGTGGGCGACGGCGCTCTCCTCCAGCGCGAGCAGGCTCTCCGCGTCGTCCACGCGGGTGAGGAGGTCCGCGCGCGAGACCGCCATGGCGCGGGCGAAGCCGCCGTTGAGGTGGGCGCCCTCCACCTCCATGCGGAAGACCGCGAAATCGCCGAAGCCGGCATAGAGGTCGGCCTTGGGGTGGCGCGCGAGGAAGCGGGCGCGGGCGCGCGGCGCGTCGGTGGGCGCGATGCGGCCGATGACGGTCAGCCGCGGATGGGCCAGCGGATCGCCCTTGCCGCGCTCGGCGAGCAGGACGGAGGCACGCGGGTCGGCGGCGAGGTTCGCCGTGTGGCCGGACAGCCGCGACATCAGGAAGAGCGGCGCGCCGTCCTGGTCGGTGGCGACCGTCACCAGGGTCGCGGAGGGGAAGCCCGCCACGCGGTCGATCGTGGCGAGCGCGCCGGCGCGGATGCGGCGCAGGAGGTCCTTGGCGACCGCGATGCCGTCGTAGGAGGGGTCGGGCCCCACCCGCTCGAGGATCGCCTTCGCCTCCTCCGAGATCCCGCTCTCGCCCGGATTGGGCCCGCCTCGCGTCCCTTGCGTCATGCACTCGTCCCCTTCCGTTCGCGGCACGCTTTGCCCACATGCGGCAAGACGTGGTAAACCGTCATGAATTCGTCCGAATTCCGAGGCCTGGGCGGTGGGCGGCTCGTCCGGCGCATCCCGCGCCGGCCTCGCGCGTTCCCGCGTATCGCCGCCTCGGGACCCGGATCATCGGCCGTCCGGAGCAGCGGCCGCAAGAGACCATCGGGAGCTTAGATGCCCACCATCGCCCTCGTCGACGACGATCGCAACATCCTCACCTCGGTGTCCATCGCGCTCGAGGCGGAGGGCTACCGCATCCAGACCTACACCGACGGCGCCTCGGCGCTGGACGGCCTGCGCCAGACGCCCCCCGACCTCGCGATCTTCGACATCAAGATGCCGCGCATGGACGGGATGGAGCTGCTGCGCCGCCTGCGGCAGAAATCCGACCTGCCGGTGATCTTCCTCACCTCGAAGGACGAGGAGATCGACGAGCTGTTCGGGCTGAAGATGGGCGCAGACGACTTCATCCGGAAGCCGTTCTCGCAGCGCCTCCTGGTGGAGCGCGTGAAGGCCGTGTTGCGCCGCTTCGCCCCCAAGGACGTCACCGCGCCCCGCGAGCCGGACACGAAGGCGCTGGAGCGCGGCCAGCTCGTCATGGATCCCGAGCGCCACACCTGCACCTGGAAGGGCGAGCCGGTGACGCTCACGGTCACGGAATTCCTGATCCTGCAATCGCTCGCGCAGCGCCCCGGCGTCGTGAAGAGCCGCAACGCGCTCATGGACGCCGCCTACGACGACCAGGTCTATGTCGACGACCGTACCATCGACAGCCACATCAAGCGGCTGCGCAAGAAGTTCAAGGCGGTCGACACGTCCTTCGAGATGATCGAGACGCTCTACGGCGTCGGCTATCGCTTCAAGGAAACCTGAGGGAGCCTTCGTGGACGCACGCCGGGAGGGCTACGGACGATCCGACGCGAACGAGGCGAGCCGGGAGGGCGGCGCCGCGGAGGCGGGGTCGTCCGCGGACGCCGTTCCGAGCCAGCCCCGCGGCCTCGCCTCGCCCGCCGCGGTCGTGGCGCTCGCCAAGGCCGGGACCAGCCGACGCGTGCGGCTCGGCCTCCTCGTGCGGCTTCGCGGCCTGTGGCGGGCGATGGCGGGGCGCGCCTCGTCGAGCCTGGTGCGCCGCATCGTGGTGCTCAACCTCGCGGGGCTCGTCGCGCTCTTCTTCGGCTTTCTCTACCTCAACCAGTTCCGCGAGGGGCTGATCGAGGCGCGGGTGCAGAGCCTGCTCACCCAGGGCGAGATCATCGCCGGCGCCATCGCCGCCTCGGCCACGGTCGATTCCGACACGATCCTCATCGACCCCGACCGCCTGCTGCAGATGCAGACCGGCGAGAGCTCGGTGCTGACCGACGAATTGTTCTCCCCGCTCGAATTCTCCATCAATCCCGAGCAGGTCGCCCCGCTGCTGCGGCGCCTCGTGACGCCGACGCGGACCCGCGCGCGGGTCTACGACCGCGAATCGATCCTGCTGCTCGACACCCGTGCGCTCTATTCGCGCGGCGACATCCTGCGTCTCGACCTGCCGCCCATCGAGACGGCGCCGCCGGGCTTCTTCGAGCGCGCCGTCGACGCGCTGCGCGACGTGTTCGTGCCGTCGAGCGCGCCCTCGCTGGAGACGATCGGTCCCACCGACGGGCGCGTCTTCCCCGAGGTGCGCCAGGCGCTGGCCGGCGAGCGCTCGAGCGTGGTGCGCCTCAACCCCGCCGGCGAGACCATCGTCTCGGTCGCCGTGCCGATCCAGCGCCAGCGCGCCGTGCGCGGCGTCCTCCTGCTCTCGACGCAGGGCGGGGACATCGACGCCATCATCGCCTCCGAGCGCTTCGCGCTGCTGCAGGTGTTCATGGTGGCCGCGGGCGTGATGATCGTGCTCTCGCTGATCCTCGCCAACGCCATCGCCGGCCCCGTCTCGCGCCTCGCGGAGGCGGCGGAGCGGGTACGCCGAGGCATCAAGTCCCGCCAGGAGATCCCCGACTTCACCGGCCGCTCCGACGAGATCGGCCACCTCTCGGGGGCGCTGCGCGAGATGACGGAGGCGCTCTACGACCGCATCGAGGCGATCGAGAGCTTCGCCGCCGACGTCGCCCACGAGCTCAAGAACCCGCTCACCTCCCTGCGCAGCGCCGTCGAGACCCTGCCGCTGGCGCGCTCCGACGACAGCCGCGCGCGCCTCCTCGACATCATCCAGCACGACGTGCGCCGCCTCGATCGGCTGATCTCCGACATCTCGGACGCCTCGCGCCTCGACGCCGAGCTCGCCCGCTCGGAGGCGCGGCCCGTCGACATGTCCCGCCTGATGGAGGCGGTGGTCTCGATCGCCAACGACGTGCGCCGGCCCGACGACGCACCCATCGATCTCGAGATCCGCCGCCCCGCCGGCAAGGGTCCGACGGCGCAGGCCAAGAACGCAGCGGCGCAAGGAAAGAGCGCGGCTGCGCTGGCCAAGGGCGCGTCCGCGCAAGGCAAGAGCGCGTCCGCCCAGCCCGCGACCGGCCAGCCGGCGCGCGAGGCGGCGGAGCGGGACGCGCGCACCTTCGTCGTGATCGGCCACGACAGCCGTCTCGGTCAGGTCGTGCGAAACCTTCTCGACAATGCCCGCTCGTTCTCCCCGCCCGGCGCGCGGGTGCGCGCGGCGGTGGAGCGCGAGGGCGAGATCGTGCGCCTCGTCGTCGAGGACGAGGGGCCGGGCATCCCCGACCACGCGCTGGAGCGCATCTTCGAGCGCTTCTACACCGACCGGCCGGAGCAGGGCTTCGGCCAGAATTCCGGCCTCGGCCTCTCCATCTCCCGGCAGATCGTGCAGGCCCATCGTGGCACGATCCGCGCGGAGAACCGGCTCGGCGCGCTCGGCCCCGACGGAGAGCCCCGCCGCCTCGGCGCCCGCTTCGTGGTGACCCTGCCCGCCGCGAAGGAGCGCGGGTGACGTGACCCGCCACGAGGCGACCCAGGACACGATCCACGCCACCTGCGTCGTCGTGGGCGAGGCGGGGGTGCTGATCCGGGGGGCGTCGGGGGCGGGCAAGTCGCGGCTCGCGCTCGATCTCGTCGAGGTCGCCCGCGCGCGTGGGCGCTTCGCGCGCCTCGTGGGGGACGATCGCCTCAGGCTCCAGGCCTCCGGCGGGCGCCTCGTGGCGCGTCCGCATCCTTCCATCGCCGGTCTCGTGGAAGCGCGCGGGATCGGCCTCCTCGCCCGCCCGCACCTGCCGGCGGCGATCGTGCGGCTCGTCGTCGACCTGTCCGAGACGCCGCCCGAACGCCTGCCGGAGCCCTCCGCCTTCGAGACGACGATCCTCGGCGTGCGGCTTCCGCGCCTTCCCGCCGCAGCGGACGGCCGAATCGCGACGATTGCCATGGACAGTCTAGAAGGATTATCTGTCACGCCTGTGACGTGACCGCCGAGCGATGTGGCGTTTGCCCTTGCGTTCGGCTTCGCAGTGCACAAGATAGCGGCTCCGCTCAGCCGAGCGACGGATGCAGGTCCACATGATCGGAATGGTGCTCGTCACCCACGGCCAGCTGGCGACGGAGTTCCGTGCAGCCCTCGAGCACGTGGTCGGCCCCCAGGAGCAGATCGAGACGATCACGATCGGCCCGGAGGACGACATGGAGGCGCGCCGCGGCGACATCCTCGACGCCGTGCGCCGCGTCGAGAGCGGCGCGGGCGTCGTCGTGCTCACCGACATGTTCGGCGGCACGCCGTCGAACCTCGCCTTGTCGTGCATGAACGGCCGCATGGTCGAGGTCGTCGCCGGCATCAACCTGCCCATGCTCATCAAGCTCGCGAGCGTGCGCGACCTCGAGCCCCTGGCCGAGGCCGTGCTCCACGCGCAGGAGGCGGGGCGCAAGTACATCAACGTGGCCTCCCACGTTCTCGCGGGGAAATGACATGAAAGCCGTGGATCCCGTGGAGGTCGACCCGGACGACTGTCCCGAGCCCAACGGGCCCGAAACGGTGCCGGACGGGGCGATCGCGCGTGTCCTTCCCATCGTCAACCGCAAGGGCCTGCACGCCCGCGCCTCCGCGAAGTTCGTGCAGACCGTGGAGCGCTTCGACGCCGCGGTGACCGTCACCCGCTGCGGCGAGACGGTGGGCGGGCGCTCGATCATGGGGCTCCTGACGCTGGCCGCCGCCAAGGGCACGACGATCCACGTCGCCGCCACCGGAGCCCAGGCGGCCGAGGTGATCGACGCGCTCGACGCGCTCCTCGCCAACCGCTTCGGCGAGGACGAGTGACGTCTCAGCGCGCGGCGATCGTGCGCCCGCGCGCGCCCTCCGCCCGCTCGATCCGCTTGTAGAGATGCGTCATCAGCGCGACGCCGAAGAGCGGCGTCGCCAAATTGACGATCGGGATCAGGAGAAAGGCCGCGACGATGGCGCCGGCGAGGAAGACGCGGCCCGCGTTGCGCTTCCTCATCGCCGTCGCCTCCGCCCGCGGCAGGTGGCGGTTCGCGGCGAGCTCGAAATATTCGCGCGAGAGCAGGTAGGCGTTCGCCACGAAGAAGGCGGCGATGTTGACGACCGGCACCAGCAGGAGCGCCAGCGCCACGAGGTTGACCGCGAGCGTCAGCGCGAAGAAGCGCAGGCCGTAGAGGATGGACGGCAGGAGCGCCACCTCCCGCCCCGGCTCGTCGCCGGGAAAGTCCGTGCGCTCGACGACCGCCGCGGCGTCGTCGGCGAAGACGGACGCGACGAGCGCCGAGACCGCCGGGATCAGGTAGAGCGCGCCCACCAGCAGCCCCGCGCCGGCGAGGACGACGCCCAGCGTGTCGATCCACGGATAGGCGTCGGTGTAGGTCTCTTGCGCCAGCAGCCAGTCCACGCCCCGCGTCGCCGCCGCCCAGAGCACGGCGAGCAGCAGGATCGTGAGGCCGATCGACTTCCACAGGATGCCGCGCAGGCCGGGGGAGAGGACCTGACGGAGGGCGGCGAAAGCGGACGCGACGATCATGCGCGGGACGCCGGCCGACGATCAGGACGCCGACGCGCGCTCGGCGCGGGCGGCGGCGATCATCGCCAGCGCCTCGGCCGGGTCGATGCGCCCGTCGTAGAGCGCCCGGCCGGAGATCGCGCCGGCGAGGGCGGCGCAATCGGGCTCGAGCAGCCGGGCGACGTCGTCGATGGAGGCGAGGCCGCCCGACGCGATGACCGGGATCGAGACGGCGTTGGCGAGCGCGAGCGTCATCTCGATGTTGAGCCCCTTGAGGACGCCGTCGCGGGCGATGTCGGTGTAGACGATCGCCGCGACGCCCGCGTCCTCGAAGCGCCGGCCGAGATCCTCGGCCGTCAGGGTCGAGGTCTGTGCCCAGCCCTCCACGGCGACGTAGCCGTCCTTGGCGTCGATGCCCACCGCGATGCGGCCCGGATGGAGCCGCGCCGCCTCGCGCACGAAGGCCGGGTCACGGACCGCCGCCGTGCCGATGACGACGCGAGCGACGCCCTTGGCGAGCCAGCCCTCGACGGTGCGCATGTCGCGAATGCCGCCGCCGAGCTGCACCGGGATCGTGACGTCGGCGAGGATGCCGTCGACGGCGGCCGCGTTCATCGGCTTGCCGGCGAAGGCGCCGTCGAGATCCACCACGTGCAACCAGGAGAAGCCCTGGTCCTGGAACGCGCGGCCCTGCGCGGCGGGATCGTCGTTGAAGACGGTCGCCTGCTCCATGTCGCCCTGTATCAGGCGCACGCAGCGACCGTCCTTGAGGTCGATGGCGGGGAAGAGGATCACGGGTGCCACCTCAGGAAGTTGGCGATGAGGGCGAGCCCGAGCGCCTGGCTCTTCTCGGGATGGAACTGGACGCCGGCGACGTTGTCGCGGCCGACGATCGCGGTGACGGGACCGCCGTAGTCGGTCGTCGCGACGACGTCGTCGGGGTCTCGTGGCGTCAGCGCGTACGAATGGACGAAATAGGCGTGCAGCCCGTCCTCGCCGGTGGGGATCCCGTCGAGGAGCGCGTGGGCGCGCCGCGGCGCGAGCACGTTCCAGCCCATGTGGGGGATCTTCAACGCCGGGTCGGCGGGGCGGATCGCGGCGACGTCGCCGGGAATCCAGCCGAGGCCCGTGCTCGTCTCGTGCTCGAGCCCGCGCGAGGCGAGGAGCTGCATGCCCACGCAGATGCCGAGGAAGGGCCGTCCGCGGCCCTTCACCGTCTCCGTCAGCGCCTCGACCATGCCGGGCACGGCGTCGAGCCCGCGCCGGCAATCGGCGAAGGCGCCGACGCCGGGAAGCACGACCCGCTCGGCGTCGAGGACATCGGCGGGATCGCTCGTGACGTTGACGGCGATGGCGATGCCGGCCTCGCGGGCGGCGCGCTCGAAGGCCTTGTGGGCGGAGTGCAGGTTGCCCGAGCCGTAATCGACGATGGCGACGCTCATCGTGCGCCCTCCGCGCCGGCGAAGCCGAAGGGCACGATCTCGCGCGGCGTCTCGTCCCTGCCCGGCGCCACTAGGGCGGGAGCGGGAGCGGGACGCGCGGCCAGCGCCATCCAGCGTGCGCAGGCGAGCGCGTCGGCCTCGTCGTAGCCCGGCGCCGAGACCACGTCGACGATCCGCCAGCCGCGGCGCGCATAGGTCCAGCGCCGCAGCGAGGAGGCCTCGAGGCCGATCAGCACCGAGACCAGCAGGTTCGCCAGGACGGCGGCGCCGGGATCGACGCCGAGCGCGCCGAGCGCCCACGAGAAGGCCGCGAGCGCCACGACGCTCGCGATCGCCGCGAGCCAGAGCCGGTGCCAGAGCATCCAGAGCACCGAGAAGAAGAAGGCGGGCCAGACGAAGCCGTCGCGCACGAGCACGGCGCGCTCGTATGCGGCGGGATCGCCGACGCGGGCGTCGCCCGGCAGATGGACCGTGTAGGTGCGCATGCTCACAGCGCTCCCTTGGTCGAGGGGATGCGGTCCGCCTCCCGCGGGTCGACGGCGATGGCGGCGCGCAGCGCCCGCGCGAGCCCCTTGAAGCAGCTCTCGGCGATGTGGTGGCTGTTGTCGCCGTAGAGCGTCTCCACGTGCAGGGTCACGCCCGCGTTCGACGCGAAGGCCTGGAACCACTCGCGCACGAGCTCGGTGTCGAACGTGCCGATCTTCTGGCTCGGGAACGTCGTGCGGAAGACGAGGAAGGCACGACCCGAGACGTCGAGGGAGACCCGCGTCAGCGCCTCGTCCATGGGCAGATGCACGGTGGCGTAGCGCGCGATGCCGCGCTTGTCGCCCAGCGCCTCGCGAAACGCCTGGCCGAGCGCGATGGCGACGTCCTCCGTCGTGTGGTGGTCGTCGACATGCGTGTCGCCCTTCGCCGAGACCTCGAGATCGATCAGCGCGTGGCGCGCCAGGAGATCGAGCATGTGGTCGAGGAAGCCGACACCGGTCTGGATCGCGGCCTTGCCCTCGCCGTCGAGGGTGAGCGCGAGGGCGATCTCGGTCTCGGAGGTCCGGCGTTCGACGCGCGCGGCGCGCATGGCATGTCGTCCCGTTCGCTGGTTGGGGCCGCGTTTTAGCAAGCGCCGGGCCGGATGGCCAGACGCGAGACGTGAGACCGCTCCTGCCCCGGTTGGAAATCTCCGACCCGCAGCTTAAGTCATGTCGAGACCGACGAGACCTTCCAGACGAGACACCTCACCGGAGCCCCGCCCCGTGTCCCAGACCGACGACAGCGCGCCGCGCATGCACGCCACGACGATCCTCATGGTCCGCAAGGACGGCAAGCTCGTCGTCGGCGGCGACGGGCAGGTGAGCCTCGGGCAGACGATCGTGAAGGGCAACGCCCGCAAGGTGCGCACGCTGGCCAAGGGCTCGGTGATCGGCGGCTTCGCCGGCGCCACCGCCGATGCCTTCACGCTGTTCGAGCGGCTCGAGGGCAAGCTCGAGCAATATCCCGGGCAGCTGGTGCGCGCCTGCGTCGAGCTCACCAAGGATTGGCGCACGGACCGCTACCTGCGCCGGCTCGAAGCCATGATGCTCGTCGCCGACAAGGACGTGGGCCTGCTCCTCTCGGGCGCCGGCGACGTGCTCGAGCCGGAGGCCGGCGTCATGGCGATCGGCTCGGGCGGCAATTACGCGCTCGCCGCCGCCCGCGCGCTGATGGACACCGATCTCGACGCGGAGACGGTCGTGCGCCGCTCGCTCCAGATCGCCGCCGACATCTGCGTCTACACCAACGGCAACCTCGTCATCGAGAGCCTGGAGAGCGCCGTCTGATGGCGGGCGAGCCGGCGACAGCGCAGCCGTCATCCCTCCGCGCAGGCGGGCATGGCGTCGAGCGCATCGACGAGCGTGCGCGGCAGGCCCGCCGTCTCGCCGCGCATGGCGATGCAACCGCGCCGCCCTTCCGCGACGATGGTCGGCTGACCGTCGGCGTCGAAGACGCTCCACTGGTCCGCCCGCGACGCGTAGAGCGCGAAATTGGCGAGCGAGCGCGCGAAGCGACGGCGCGCGTCGGCCTCCGGGACGTCGTGCCCGCCCTGGCGCACCCGCCGCGCGATCCGCTCGATGCTGATCTCGACCCGCGAGACGGCGAAATAGAGGATCGCCACCTCCATGCCGGCTTCGTGCGCGGCCTCGATGGTGCGCAGATGCGTGCGGCCGGCCAGCGTCGTCTCCAGGGAGAACGAGCGGCGCGCCTGCATGAATTCCGCGATGCGTGCGATGGCGATCCGCGAGGCGGCGACCCGGCCGGCTTCCACGTCGAGCGGCGACAGCCCGCGGGCGATCTCGTCGAGGTTGACGAAGGCCGCGGAGCCGGACACCGCGCGGATGTGCCGGAAGGCGTAGGTCGTCTTGCCCACGCCGTTCGCCCCGGCGATCAACCACAGCCTGGGAGCCATCCCGTCTTCCTTCTCACAGCGTACCGATCACGACAGGATCCGGCATGACCACCTTCTCCCCCCGCGAGATCGTCTCCGAGCTCGATCGTTACATCGTCGGGCAGACGGACGCCAAGCGCGCGGTCGCGATCGCGCTGCGCAATCGCTGGCGCCGCCAGCAGCTCACCGGCCCGATCCGGGACGAGGTGATGCCCAAGAACATCCTGATGATCGGGCCCACCGGCTGCGGCAAGACCGAGATCGCGCGCCGCCTCGCCAAGCTCGCCAAGGCGCCCTTCCTCAAGGTCGAGGCGACGAAGTTCACCGAGGTGGGCTATGTCGGGCGCGACGTCGAGCAGATCGTGCGCGACCTCGTCGAGATCGGCATCGGCCTCGTCAAGGAGGAGCGCCGCCGCTCGGTGAAGGCCAAGGCCGAGATGGCGGCGGAGGACCGCGTGCTCGATGCGCTCGTCGGCCCGGCCGCCAGCCAGGCGACGCGCGATTCCTTCCGCAAGAAGCTGCGCGAGGGCCTCCTCGACGACAAGGAGATCGAACTCGAGATGCAGGCGGGCTCCGGCGGCATGCCGATGCTCGAGCTGCCGGGCATGCCCGGCGCCTCGGTGGGCGCGATCTCGCTCGGCGACATGTTCGGCAAGGCCTTCGGCGGGCGCACCAAGCCGCGCCGGATGACCGTCAAGGACGCCTACGAGCCGCTCATCGCCGAGGAGAGCGACAAGCTCCTCGACCAGGAGGCGCTCGTCGCCGACGCCATCCGCGAGGTGGAGAACGCCGGCATCGTCTTCCTCGACGAGATCGACAAGGTCTGCGCCCGGGAGGGCCGCTCCGGCGCCGACGTCTCCCGCGAGGGCGTGCAGCGCGACCTCCTGCCCCTCATCGAGGGCACCACCGTCGCCACCAAGCACGGCCCGGTGAAGACGGACCACATCCTCTTCATCGCGTCCGGCGCCTTCCACGTCTCCAAGCCCTCCGACCTCCTGCCCGAGCTGCAGGGCCGCCTGCCGATCCGCGTCGAGCTCACCTCCCTCGACGTGGAGGATTTCCGACGCATCCTCACCGAGACCGAGGCGAGCCTCATCAAGCAGTCGGTGGCGCTGATGGAGACCGAAGGCGTCACCCTCGATTTCACGGCGGACGGCATCGACGCGCTCGCGCGCATCGCGGTGGAGGTGAATTCCAACGTCGAGAACATCGGCGCGCGGCGCCTGCAGACGGTGATCGAGCGCGTCCTCGACGAGATCTCCTTCGCCGCACCCGAGAAGGGCGGCGAGACGGT
Source organism: Salinarimonas ramus (assembly GCF_014645695.1). Lineage (GTDB taxonomy): Bacteria > Pseudomonadota > Alphaproteobacteria > Rhizobiales > Beijerinckiaceae > Salinarimonas > Salinarimonas ramus. The sequence goes on from NZ_BMMF01000005.1 coordinate 72,960, forward strand.
GACGGTCGACGGCGACTACGTGCGCTCGCGCGTCGCGGATCTCGCGAAGAACGCGGACCTGAGCCGGTTCATCCTGTGAGCGGGTGCGTCGGAAAACAATGAGGGCCGGCGGCTGACAGGGCGTTCACGTCCCGCTAATCTCGTCCTCGTCATTCTTCCGCTCATCCGCGCGCGCTCGCCATCGGGGTGATTCGCGCCTCCAGGAGCCCGCCGGCCATGTGCCGCTTTCTCGCCTACCGGGGCGATCCGGTCTATGTCGCGGATCTCGTCTGCGCGCCCAAGCACTCCCTCGTGCACCAGTCGCTCCACGCCGAGGAGGCGAAGACCGAGACGAACGGGGACGGGTTCGGGATCGGCTGGTACGGGGAGCGGCCGGAGCCGGGGCTCTATCGCGAGATCCGCCCGGCCTGGTCGGACGAGAACCTCGCGAGCCTCGCCGAGCAGGTGCGCTCGCGGCTCTTCTTCGCGCATGTGCGCGCCTCCACCGGCACCGCGACGACGCGGGCGAACTGCCATCCCTTCAAGCAGGGCCGGCATCTGTTCATGCACAACGGGCAGATCGGCGGCTACGCTCGCATCCGCCGCAAGCTCGACGCCCTGATCCCGGACGATCTCTTCGAGGCGCGCCAGGGCAACACCGATTCCGAGGCGATCTTCCTGCTCGCTTTGGCGAACGGCCTCGCCGAGGAGCCCCTCGCGGCGATGGCGCGCACCCTCGCCATCGTGCGTGCGGCGACGCGATCGGCTGACGTGGACGAGCCCCTGCGCTTCACCGCCGCCTATACCGACGGGGAGAGCCTCGTCGCCTATCGCTGGGCCTGCGACGACCGCCCGCCTTCGCTCTATTGGCGCGAGAGCGCCACGGGGCTCCTCGTCGTCTCCGAGCCCATCGACGCCGAGCGCGAGGGCTGGCGCGAGATGCCCCGCGGCTGCACGCTGATCGCCCGCCCCGGGCGCCCGGTGGAGATCTCCTGCCTCAACGCGGCCATGGCGAAGGCGGCCTGAGGGCCGCGCTCCCGTCACACCAGGGACAGCGCCACCATGGCCACGCCGCCGAGCAGGCCGGCGCAGGCGAGGGCGGCCGCGGTAAGCGAGGCGCGGGCCGTCGAACGGTAGCCCTGCACGGCCTCCGCGCAGCCCCGCATGCGCAGGACGCTCGCCTCGGTTCCAGTCCCGCTACGCGCCGTGCCGGCTCTCATCTCGGCTCTCCGCTCCTGGAGCCCGCGTCGTCGGCGGGCTCGATCACGGGAACGAGAAGACGCCGGCCACGCTGAACGGCCCGTAAAGCCGACCCGGACGATTTTAGCTATCGTGAACGGAGGGTTATCCCCGGCTCTCGCACGCCGTGCCGACGCGGGGCGCGCGTCCGCTCACGCCTCCGGCACGACCCGCGCGAAGGCGAGGACGTCGATGCGCGCGGCGCCGGCGCGGCGCAGCGCCCGGGCGCAGGCGTCCGCCGTCGCGCCGGTTGTCAGCACGTCGTCGACGAGGACGACGCGGCGCCCGGCGACGCGCGGGCGCAGGGGCTTGGGCACCAGGAGCGAGCCCGACAGGTTCGAGGCGCGCTGCGGGCGGGTGAGCCCCACCTGCGTGCGCGTGGGCTTCACGCGGCGCAGCAGGAGCGGGTCGGCCGGCACGCCGCTCGCCCGCGACAGGGCGGCGGAGAGCGCCGCCGCCTGGTTGAAGCGCCGCCGCCACAGACGCCCGCGATGGAGCGGCACGGGCACGAGGAGATCCGCGTCGGCCAGGATCTCGCGCCCTGCGCGCAGCATCATGCGCGCGAGCACCGCGGCGAGGTCCATCCGGTCGCCGTATTTGAGCTTGTGCACGAGGACCCGTGCCGCGCCCTCGTAGGCCACCGCTGCACGTGCCCGATCGTAGGGCGGCGGGTTGGCGATCGCCTCCGCCGAGAGCACGCCCTCCCCCATCTCCACGGGAAAGGGGATGCCGAGGCGCGCGCACCAGGGCCGCTCGAGGAAGGTCAGCTCCCGCCAGCACGCCGCGCACAAGCCGAGCGGCTCGGCGAGCGCGCGGGCGCAGGCCGGGCAAGCGGGCGGGTAGACGATCTCCGCCATGCGCGCCAGCACGCCGCGCCAAGCCCGCGACCCGCGCCATGCCCGCGACCCGCGCCGGGCGGGCGGCACGAAGCGATACGGCGAGGCGGGAGCGGGCGAGGCGGCGTCCATGGCCGCAACGTGGCGCAGGGATCGTCCGCGTGCAAGCGACCGGCGCGCGAGCCGCCCGGCGACCCGAGCGTCAGGCGCCGTGGCGACGCGGCTCCTGGTTGCGCAGGATCGCGCGCGCGATCCACCAGCTCGCGGGGAACGCGGCGAGGACGCCGAGCGCCGCCGCGATCAGGATCGGCGCCGCGCTGTCGAGCGCCATGTTCGCCGTGAGGACGCCGATCACGAGCGTGCCCGCGAAGGTCGGCGCGCACAGGATGAAGACGAGGATCGCGAGCTTGAGCATGGGTGGAGGCTCCTTTTGTCGGCGCGATCCTGGCCGCGCGCGGCATCCGGCGCGTTGAGGGAGATCAAGCGCGGGCGGCGAAGCGTCGTTAACCGATCTTGTTGGGTCTTCGTTGAGCACGATTCCGGATCGTGCCCCGCGACGGCGCGCGACTCACCGGTCGGCAAGACTGCCCGCGCCATCGTCCCCCGGTCTCGAGGGAACGGGGACGAGGCATGCGACGGACGGTCCGGGATCGGTACCGAGAATGGGGATGTGCGCTCGGCGCGCTGGCGCTGCTCGTGGCGGCGGGCATCGTGCCAACGCGCGCGGCGCCGCACGCGCAAGAGGCGCCGCACGCGCACGAGGCGCCGATCGTGACCGCCGATCTCGGCGGCGGCTTCATCGAGCTGCTGTTCGGCCGCGGCGGCGCGCTAGCCCCGGAGCCCGCCCCGCGCCGTGCTGCGCCGAGCCCCGCACCCACGCGCGCGCCCGCTCCCGCGACGCCCCGCGCCACCACGAGCGAGTCCGCGCCCGCGGCGATCGCCGGGATCGGCACGAGCTTCTGCGTGCGCACCTGCGACGGCTACGCCTTTCCCCTCGGCACGCTGCGCGGGCGCGGCGACGCGGACCTGCACCGCGCGGCCTGCGCCGCCGCGTGCCCCGGCGCCGCGACCGAGCTCTATGTCGGCTCGCGCGATGCGGGCTTCGCCGCGGCCCGCGCGCTGGACAGCGGGCGCCCCTACGCGGCGCTCGAGAACGCCCTGCGCCATCGTCGCGAGCGGGTGGCGGAATGCGGCTGCACGCGCGAGCGCACGCCCGACGAGCTGTGGCGGGCCGGCGATCCGACGCTCCGGCGCGGGGACGTCCTCGTCACCAATGCGGGCGCCCTCGTCTTCGACGGGCGAGGCTTCGTCGACTTCCGCGACGGCGCCGGCGTCTCGGGCGCCCTGCGCGCCAAGGTGGACGAACGTCTCGGCATCAGCCTGCGCGAGGAGGTCGCCGCGCAATGGCGCCGGGCGCGCGCCGACGCCACGGGATCGCTCGGGCCGACAGAGCAGCCGGCGCCTCTCCCGCCCGCGCGCCCCGATGCGAGCCTGCGCGTCGCCGAGGCGCCCGCCACGGAAGCCTCCGACTGAGGCGACACTGGCCTCGAACGCCAGCCTCAGTTGAACACGGCCTCGTAGACGCGCTTGCCGTTCAGCTTCTCGATGTCCGAGATCGCCGGGATGACAGGGGTGATGAACACGCCCTCCATCAGGCCCTTTCTGGGGTGGCGAATGTTGTACATCTGGTTGTCGAGGATCGGCGTAGGCGCCGTGACGAACAGGATCGCAAAGGCCCGGCGCCGCGCCGGCAGGCCGGGATAGGGCGAGAGCCGGGCGGCGATGAGCTCCATCTCCACGCGACCGCCGACGCCTTCGAGCACGAAGGTCTTGCCGATCTCGTCCTTGAAATCCTCGTAGGTCAGCTGATCGAGCATGTGCGCCTCCCGCTCCCGTTGATCCGAGATAGCGTGAGTCGCGCTCTCAAGGAAACCGAGGGTGTCGGTTATCCCCAATCTGTAATCGATCACATTTGCAGACGGCCTCAACCCTCGGCGGCCTCCGGCGCATCCGAGCGCTGCAGCCGCTCGAGCCGCGCATAGGCGCCGCCGGCGGCGACGAGCTCGGCGTGCCGGCCGCGCTCGACGATCCGGCCGGCCTCCATCACGACGATCTCGTCCGCGTCGCGCACCGTCGAGAGCCGATGCGCGACGACGAGCGTCGTGCGCCCGGCCATCAGGCGCCCCAGCGCGTCCTGGACGAGGCGCTCGGACTGGGCGTCGAGGGCCGAGGTCGGCTCGTCGAGGAGCAGGATCGGCGCGTCCTTGAGGAAGGCGCGCGCCAGGGCGACGCGCTGGCGCTCGCCCCCAGAGAGCCGCCCGCCGGCCGGGCCCACGCGCATGTCGTAGCCCTCCGGCAGCGCCACGATGAAGTCGTGCGCCGCCGCCGCGCGGGCGGCCGCGACGATCTCGTCCTCGCTCGCACCGGGACGGCCGAAGGCGATGTTGGCGCGGATCGTGTCGTCGAACAGCACCGCGTCCTGCGACACGACGGAGATGGCGTCGCGCAGGCTCTCGAGCGTCACCGTGCGCACGTCCTGCCCGTCGACGAGGACGCGGCCGTGCGTGGCGTCGTAGAGGCGCGCCACGAGGGCGACGAGGGTGGACTTGCCCGACCCCGAGCGCCCGACGAGGGCGGTCGTGCCGCCGGGGCGGACGACGAGGTCGATCCCCTCCAGCGCCGGCGCGTCCGCGCGGTAGCGGAAGCGCACGTCCTCGAAGCGCACCTCGCCTGCGCCCACCGCGAGCGGCACGGCGCCGGGAGCGCTCGCGATGAGCGGCCGCTCGTCGAGGAGCGCCCAGTGCCGGTGGAGCGCGGCGATGGCCTCCTGCACGATGGCGTTGAGGTTACCGAGCGCCCGGATCGGCTGCGCCGCCATGAGCAGCGCCGTGACGAAGCCGGTGAAGTCGCCGATCGTGGTCTCGCCACGCCCGATGCGCACGCCGATGAGCAGGAGCACGCCCGCCACCGCCGCGCCGCCGGCGATCTCGAGCAGCGGATCGAGCCGCGCGCGCTGCGTCGCCGCCTTGATCTTGAGGTCGCGCACCTGGTCGAAGGCGCCCCGCGCGCGGCCTTCGAGATAGGGCTCCATCCGGTAGGTCTTGGCGACGCGCACGCCCGCGAGGCTCTCGGTGACGAGCCCCGCCATGTCGCCGATCTGCTCCTGGGTCGCCGTCGACACGCGCCGCAGGCGCTTGCCGATGCGCGCGATGGGCGGCGCCACGAAGGGCGCGACCAGGACGGCGACGAGCGTCATCCACGGGTCGATGACGAGCATGGCGACGACGAGCGCCGCGATGGTGGCGATGTCGCGGAAGAACACCGTGAAGATGCGTACCATCGCTTCGCGGATGTAGGTGAAGTCCGTCGTGAAGCGCTGGGTCAGGGAGGCGGGGCTCTCGCGCCCGAGCTGGGCGAGATCGAGCGAGAGCAGGCGCGCGTAGAGGGCGGCCTGCATGTCGGCCTCGATCCGCGCCACGGTGCGCTGCGTCAGCGCCGTCTGGCCGAAGAGCGCGAAGCCCTTGATCGAGGTGACGACGATGACGACGAGAGGCGCCCAGTAGATCAGGTCGAGGTCGCGCCGGTCGAAGGCGTCGAAGGCCTCGCGGATCAGGAGCGGGTAGAGCGCCGTGGCGCCGGCGCCCACCGCGATGAGGACGAGCACGAGAGCGAGCGTTCGCCGATGCGCGCGCATCCGCTCGCGCCACAGGCGGCGCATGATCGGCCAGGTGTCCCCCGACAGGAGCTGGCGTTTTCTCGGCTTGCGTGTCGTCTCGTCGGCCATGAGCGTGCTGGCGCCTCCGGCGGGGCGTCTAGCACGGTTCGTGCGGGGTTGGCACGCCCTGCGCGGCGGATCGGCGTCCGAGCGCTTGCGCGCCCTTCGTCAGCGCGGCGCGCGCTTGGCGAGGATGCGCTGGAGCGTGCGCCGGTGCATGTTGAGGCGCCGCGCGGTCTCGGAGACGTTGCGCCCGCACAGCTCGTAGACGCGCTGGATGTGCTCCCACCGCACCCGGTCGGCGGACATCGGGTTCTCCGGCGGGTCGGCGCGGGCGCCGGGCTCCGCGCGCAGGGCCGCATCGATCTCGTCCGCGTCGGCGGGCTTCGCCAGGTAGTCGAAGGCGCCGAGCTTCACCGCCGTCACGGCGGTGGCGATGTTGCCGTAGCCGGTGAGCACCACGCCGCGGGCGTCGGGGCGCTTCTCCTTGAGCCGCGTGATCACGTCGAGGCCGTTGCCGTCGCCCAGGCGCATGTCGATCACGGCGAAGGCCGGCGGGGCGCCGTCCACGGCGGCGATACCGTCCGCCACGCTCTCGGCGACGCGCACGGCGTAGCCGCGTTGCTCCATGGCGCGGGCCAGCCGTGTCGAGAAGGGGCGATCGTCGTCCACGATCAGGAGCGACATGTCCCCCTGCGCCTGAATGGTGACCTCCGGGCTCTGCGCTTCGATCATCGTGCTCGTACTCCTCGCTCGGCGGCGCGGGCGCTGCGGCCCGCGAGAGCCGCCTCGACCGAGGCCCGCACCCGAAGGGAAGTCCGGATGCGCGCCGGTCCGAGCGGCGTCCTGCCGTCGACACGTGATGTAGGACGCGCGAGAGCGCATTCCAGCGCAGGCGCGTCGATCACGTGTTCGTGATCGGATCGCGCTTGACCGCCCGGCTCAGCCGCCGGCCTCGAATTCCGCGCGCGACCACGCCACGCGGGCGATGGCGCCGACCTCCGGGGAGGGGCCGTTCGTCAGGCTCAGCTGCGCGCCGGTGCGCTCGATCAGCGTCTTGGCGATGAACACGCCGAGCCCGTGGCCGGCGGCCTCCTCGTCGGGCCCGCGCTTGTCGTGGCCTCTCGTGGTGACGTAGGGCTCGCCGAGCCGCAGCAGCACGTCGGCGGGGAAGCCCGGCCCGTCGTCGCGGATCTCGATCCAGACCTGGCGCTCGTCCCAGCCGGCCTCGACGACGACCTCGTCCTCGGCGAAGTCGACCGCGTTGTCGAGGAGGTTGGTCAGCCCGTAGACGAGCCCGGCATTGCGCCGCCCCCGCGGCGGGGTGCCCTCGCCCGCGCGGGCGATGCGGATGCCCACGCCGATGCCGCGCATGGGGTCGACGAGCTCCTCCACGAGATGCATCAGCGTCATGCGCTCCAGGAACTCGCCGTCCGCCTCCTCGCCCCGCGAGGTCAGCTGGCCGAGGATGGCGCGGCAGCGCTCCACCTGCTCGCGCAGGAGCGTCACGTCGTCGGCGACCTCGGCATCGTTCGCGAGGCGCTTCGACAGCTCCTTGGCGACGAGGGCGATGGTGGCGAGCGGCGTGCCGAGCTCGTGCGCCGCGGCCGCGGCGAGGCCGTCGATCTGGGAGAGGTGCTGCTCGCGGGCGAGGACGAGCTCCGTCGCCGCCAGCGCCTGGGCCAGCTGGCGCGCCTCCTCCGCCACGCGCCAGGCGTAGACGCCGATGAAGCCGGTCCCGAGCAGGATCGCCGCCCAGACGCCCAGGATGTAGAGAAAGGGCAGGTCGAGCACCTCCCCGTCGCGCCACGGCAGGGGCTCGTGGAAGAAGCCGAGCAGCGTGGCGCAGGCGACGACCAGGAGCCCCAGGAGGAGCGTGCGCCTCGGCGTGAGCGCGGTCGCCGAGATCAGGACCGGCGCCAGGAAGAGCAGCGCGAAGGGGTTCTGCAGGCCGCCCGTGAGGAAGAGCAGCGCCGCGAGCTGAGCGATGTCGAAGGCCAGCAGGAAGGTCGCCGCGTCGTCCGAGAGCCGATGGCTCGCCGGGTAGCGCACCCGCAGCGCCAGGTTCAGCCAGGCCGACGCGGCGATGAGCACGAAGGAGGCGCCGAAGGGCAGATCGTGGCCGAGCCCGAACTGTACGCCCGACACCGCCGCGCTCTGGCCGATCACCGCGAGCCAGCGCAGGCGCACGAGGGTGTCGAGGCGCAGGCGCCGCGCGCTTCCGGTCAGGCGTTGGGGCTCGATGGCGTTCACGGGGTCCTCACGGCGACTGAGATAGCGTGCGCGGGCCGATCCGAACAGGCCGCGCCGTCGCGAGGGTTTGTCGCCGAGGTCGGTGTCGCCCGTGCAACAGGTTCACGGCGATCCTCTCGCCTTCGACGGAAGGCGAGGTGTCTGTGCGCCGTGACGATGTGATAAGACGTTCTAGGTAGGAATCCGGTCGACCGATCGCCGCGTTGCCGTCAAGCTGTGGAACGGCAGGCGACCGTTCGGGTTCGCCACTAGACCCGGAGAGCGGAGCGCCGTCGGCGCGCCGCCGCCCGAGCCGGGCGTCGTTCGCGAAAGGTGGGCAGACGATGGACCTCGCTTACTTCTGGTACGAAGCCGGCCACATGATGCTCGCGCCGGCTCGCGCCGCGACCGACGCGACCCGCATCGCCTTCAAGAATCCCGTCAATCCGCTGACGCACACGCCCTACGGCAAGACCATGGCGGCGACGTGCGAGCTGTTCGAGCGCGTCACGCGGCGCTACGGCAAGCCGGCCTTCCTGCTCGACACGACGATCGTCGACGGTGTCGAGACGCCGGTGACCGAGCGAGTCGTGTGGGAGCGGCCCTTCTGCCGGCTCCTGCATTTCGACCGCAAGATCGCCGACAACTCGCGGGCGCAGGACCCCAAGGTGCTCATGGTGGCGCCGATGTCGGGCCATTACGCCACGCTCCTGCGCGGCACGGTCGAGGCCTTCCTGCCGAATCACGAGGTCTACATCACCGACTGGGCGGACGCCCGCGAGGTGCCCCTCGTCGAGGGCGCGTTCGACCTCGACACCTACATCGACTACGTCATCTCGATGTGCCGCATGCTCGGCCCCGACGTGCACGTCATGGCCGTGTGCCAGCCGGCGGTGCCGGTGCTGGCCGCGATCTCGCTGATGGAGGACGCCGACGAGCCCTGCGTGCCGCGCTCGATGACGCTGATGGGCGGGCCGATCGACACGCGCCGCTCGCCCACCGCCGTGAACCTCGTCGCGCAGGAGCGCGGCACGGACTGGTTCCGCCGCAACTGCATCGTCAAGGTGCCGCCGCCGAACCTCGGCTTCTGGCGCGACGTCTATCCCGGCTTCTACCAGCTGTCGGGCTTCATGGCGATGAACCTCGACCGGCACATCACCGCCCATTGGGACATGTTCAACCACCTCGTCGAGGAAGACGGCGATTCCGCCGAGAAGCACCGCGAGTTCTACGACGAGTATCTCGCGGTGATGGACCTCACGGCGGAATTCTACCTCCAGACCGTCGAGACCGTGTTCGTCGAGCACGCGCTGCCCAAGGGCACGATGCTGCATCGCGGCCGGCGGGTCGACCCCACCGCCATCACGCGCTGCGCGATCATGGCGGTCGAGGGCGAGCGCGACGACATTTCCGGCGTCGGCCAGACGCTCGCCGCCCTCGAGCTCGCGCCGAACTTGCCCGACGAGAAGAAGCTCTACCATCTGCAGAAGCGCGTCGGGCATTACGGCGTGTTCAACGGCTCGCGCTTCCGCGCCGAGGTCGCGCCCGCCATCGCCGGCTTCATGCGCCGGCAGGACGCGCTCGCCGCCCCGCGCCGGCGCACGGCGCCCCGCGCCGTCGCGAGCTGACGCGCGGCATGGAGGGAGATGCGGTCGTTCCGCCACCGGGCGCGCGCGTCGCGCCGGCGGCGGCACGCAATCGCGACCCGATCCTCGCGGTGCTGCGGCGCGTCCTGCCCGAGACGGGCGTCGTGCTGGAGGTGGCGAGCGGCACGGGCGAGCACGCGATCCACATGGCGCGCGCCCTCCCCGGCCTCGTCTGGCGGCCCAGCGACCCCGATCCGGACGCCCGCATCAGCATCGCCGCCTGGCGCGCCGAGGCGGGGCTCTCGAATCTGGACGAGCCGATGGCGCTCGATGCCGCATCGCCGACCTGGCCGGTGACGCGCGCCGACGCCGTCGTGTCCATCAACATGATCCACATCGCGCCGTGGGAAGCCGGTCTCGGCCTCCTCGCCGGCGCGGGGCGGCTCCTGCCGCCGGGCGGGCCGCTGGTGCTCTACGGGCCCTTCAACGTCGACGGGCGCTTCACCGCGCCCTCGAATGCGGAGTTCGACGCCTCGCTCAAGGCGCGCGATCCGCGCTGGGGCATCCGCGACGTGGCGGACGTTGCCGCGGCGGCGCAGGCCGAGGGGCTGGTGCTCGCGGAACGCATCGACATGCCCGCGAACAACATGATCCTCGTCTTGCGCCGCACGCGCTGAGCCTTCGTCAGTTCGGGTTCGCGGTGGGCGCCGGGTTGACCTCGTTCGCCGGGGAGTTGACGGCCGGCGTCTCGCTCGGCGTGTCCATGTCGGGAGACGTGTCCCAGACCCAGCCCACGAAGACGAGGAAGGCGAGCGTCGCCAGCGCCATCGATATGACCAGGATCGCGAGGACGGGCCGGCCGCGCCAGCCCTGGCGCGCGCTCACGTCGTCGACTTTGCGGTCCATGATGTACCCTTTCGTGTCGTTCACGGCCGGACCGCGCCCATGGGCGCCGCGTCCGGGAAGATGCGGGACGAACGCGGGGGCAGGCTTCGCCGTTCCGCTCTGCTCCTGGCGGGAGCGTGCGTGTCACGGGGCTTCGGGCGGGGATTTCCTCGGCCCGCCGGCCAGATCGGCGCGGGTCACGGCGCCCAGCGCGACGGCCGCCAGCGCGTAGAGCGCGCCGCCGCCGATGCAGGCGAGGGCGAGGGGAAGCGGCCGGCCGAGATCGATTCCTGCGCTCGCCGCGAGAACGAGCGCGCCCGCCATGATCGCGCTGGCGAGCGCAGCACGCCCCAGGCGGGCCACGAGGCGCGCGTCCGGCCGCCAGCCCTCGACGCGCATGGCGACGATGGCGAGCGCGCCGGCCTGGACGAGGAGCCCGGCGGCGACGCCGAGCCCGAGACCGAGCGGGCCGAGGGCGGGCGTGAGCAGGAAGCAGGCCGCGAGCGTCGCGGCGATCGCCGCCATCGTCGCGACGAGGCCCGGGCGGGCGCGCTCGCGGGCGAAGGCGCCCTGCTGGAGGATCTTCGCCGCCGCCGCCAGCGGCAGGCCGAGGGCGAGGCCCGCGAGGATCGCCGCCGTCGCCATCGCGTCGGCCTCTCCGAAGGCGCCGCGTACGAAGAGCACGCGCACGATGGGCTCGGCGAGGACGAGGAGCCCCGTCGCGGCGGGCAGAGCGAGGATCGCCGTCGCCTCGAGGGCCCGGTTCTGCGCCGCCGCGAAGCCGCCGGAATCCCCCGCGCGCACGCGGGTCGCGAGCCGCGGCAGCAGCACCGTCGTCGCCACGCTCGCCACGATGCCGAGCGGCAGCTGCACCAGGCGCTCCGCATAATAGAGCCGCGCGACGAGGCCCGGCGTGAAGGAGGCGGCCTGCGTCGCCGCGAGGAAGACGAGCTCGACGCTCGCCACCGTGACGAGCGCCGGCCCGACGAGCGCGAGCGCGGTGCGCAGCTCCGGCCCGAGCCGCGGGAGGGCGAGGGTCACGGCCCCGATCCGTCGCGCGGCGACGGCGACGATGGCGAGCTGAACGAAGCCCGCCAGCGCCACGCTCCCTGCGAGCGGGCGGGCGAGGAGCTCCGGGTCCGCCGTGAGGCGGGGCAGCAGCAGGAGCGAGGCGATCAGCACGAGGTTCGTCGCGAGCGGCGCGAGCGCGAGCGCCGCGACCCGCTCGCGCGCGGCGAGCATCGCGGCGAGAAGCCCCGCGCAGCCGAAGCCCACGATCCCCGGCAGCGCGAGCCGCGCGAGCTCGGTCGTGCGCGCCACGAGGGCGGCGTCGTCCGCGAAGCCGGCGGCGACGGCGAGGACGAGCGCGCCGGCGCCGATCATGGCGAGCGCGGTGGCGAGCGCGAGCAGCAGCGCGAGGCCGCTCAACGCCTCGCCGCCGAGCCGCGCCGCGGCACGCGCGCCGTCGCGCTCGAGAACGCGGCCGTAGAGCGGCGCGAAGCCCGCGGTCAGCGCGCCCTCCGCGAGCGCGCGGCGCGCGAGGTTCGGCAGGCGGAAGGCCACCAGGAACGCGTCCGCCACCGGCCCGGCCCCGAGCGTCGCCGCGACGAGCACGTCGCGCACGAAGCCGAGCACCCGCGAGGCGAGGGTCGCGAGGGAGACGACGAGGGTCGCGGCGCGGGCGGACTCGGTGCGGGTCACGGCGGCGCCTTTCTCCTCGTCAGGCCCGCAGGTCGGCGACGATGCGGCTCTTCTCGGGAAGGTCGACATAGCCCTCCCACGCCCATGGGCCGACCAGGGTCGAGGGCGTCGCGTCGAAGCCGATCAGGCGCCCGGTGACGACGATGTCCTCCAGCGCCGGCGCGATCCCCGGCAGCGCCGCCGCGCGCCCGACCGCGTCGACGTCGAGCCCGCGCTCCTCGGCGACGGCGAGGGCGCGCGCCCCGTCGACGAGCCCGCGCGCCGCGAAGAGCGCCGTGTGGAAGCCGCGATAGGCGTCCGGCCCCGCATGCGCCAGGACGCCGAGCGCGATGGCGGCGGCCTCCTGCGAGGCGTCCGACAGGATCGGGTAGTTGGCGAGGAAGACGCCGACGCCCGGCATCGCGGCCAGGGCGTCGAGGTGCCCCGCCGACGCGCGGCACCAGGGGCAATTGTAGTCGAAGAACTCGACGAAGATCACGTCGCCGGAAACGTCGCCGACGGGCACGAGCGCGGGGCGCGTGCGCGCCTGCTCGGCGAGCTCCCCGGGGATTCGGCGCGGCACCACGGCCTCCTGCGCGTCGGCGCGCGAGGCGAACGAGGCGGCGAGCGGCGCGCCGAGGGCGGCCCCCGAGAGGAGGCCCGCGAGGGTGGCGCGACGGGTCGGCATGGGCGTCTCCAGGAGGCGATCGGCCGGCAGTCTTCCGGCGGGTGGGGCAGCTTGTCCAGCTCGCTCTTCCGCGCTCGCGATGGCGGCATCGTGGCGGGGCACGCGGAAGGAACTGAAGCGTGCATCGGCATTGACTCGCGAACCGTGCACGCTCATAGTCCTATAAACAAATCTAAACAGACGCGACTCTCGTTCATCGGACGAAAGGACGGCCCATGGCCGAGATCGTAGCTGTTCTGGCGTTTCCCGCGATCGTGCTCTCCCTGATGATCGTCGCCGCGCAGGCGCTGCGCCGGCACGAGCGGCCCGGCACCGCGGACACCGCTCGCCGACGCCTGGTCCTCGACCTGGACGAGACCCGCGTCACCGTCGATCTCGACGCCGTCGGCGCGGACGATCCGCGCGAGGTCGAGCGCGCCATCCGCGCCGCCCGGCGGAATGCGTCGGCGCGCCGGCCGACCCTCGCCGCGCGCTGATCGGGCTCATAGGCGGCCTCGAAACCGCCGCGGCTTCCTCACCGCGCCAGCTCCTTCAACCCCATCCGGATCAGCTGCGCCGTCGTCGGCGCCTCGCCTGCGGCCCTGAGCGCGGCCGCGATGGCGGCGGCGGCCTGCGACTGCCCGTAGCCGAGATTGACGAGCGCGGAGACCGCGTCCTGCGCCGGGCCGGGCTCCGGCGCGCCGTCGCCGCCCGAGAGGCCGGCCATGACCGGGTCGATGGGCGCGAAGGCGGGCGCCTTGTCCTTCATCTCGGCGACGATGCGCTGGGCGAGCTTGGGGCCGACGCCCGGCGCACGGGCGACCGCCGCCTTGTCGCCGGACGCGATCGCGGTCGCGAGCTCGGCGGGCTCGAGCACGGAGAGGATGCCGAGCGCGACCCGCGCACCCACCCCCTGGACGAGCTGGAGCAGCCTGAACCATTCGCGCTCCGGGTCGGAGCGGAAGCCGTAGAGGCGGATCATGTCCTCGCGCACCACGGTCTCGATGGACAGCACCGCCGCCTCGCCCACCGGCGGCAGGCGCTGGAGCGTGCGCGACGAGCAATGCGCCACGTAGCCGACGCCGTGGACGTCGAGGATCACGAAATCCTCGCCGTAGGCGTCCACCACGCCCTTGAGCTTGCCGATCATCCCCTCATGCCCCCAGCAAAGCCGCCTTCAGCGTGCGCGCCTTGCGATGATGCGCATGCGCGATGGCGATGGCGAGGGCGTCGGCGGCGTCCGCGCTCTTCGGGTTCGCCTTGGGCAGGAGCGCGCGCACCATGGCGGCGACCTGCGCCTTCTCCGCATGGCCGACGCCCACGACCGTCTTCTTCACCTGGTTCGCCCCGTATTCCGCGACGGGCAGGCCCGCGAGCGCCGGCACGAGCAGCGCCATGGCGCGGGCGTGCCCGAGCTTGAGCGTCGCCTGCGCGTCCTTGTTGACGAAGGTCTCCTCCACCGAGACCTCGTCGGGCGTGAAGTCGCGCACGATGGCGGTGAGCCCGTCGTGGAGCTGCTTGAGCCTCAGCGCCAGATCGAGGTCGCCGTCGGACTGGATCACGCCGGAGGCGACGTAGGACAGCTTCGTGCCCTCTACCGCGACGAGCCCCCAGCCCGTCTTGCGCAAGCCGGGGTCGATGCCGAGAATGCGGATGATGTCCATCGTCGGGAAGGCCGATTCGGTGAGGGGCGCGGGAACGTCGCGCGAACGAAGGAGTCGCGCGTGTCGGACGTGCTTGTCAATATCGGCGTGCCGGCGCAGCTCGCCGGCTTCCCGCTCTGGTTCGCGGCGGTCGCCGCCTTCGTCGCCGCGACGGCGCGTGGCTTCGCGGGCTTCGGCGCCGGGCTGATCTTCATGCCGCTCGCCTCCGCCACGCTCGGTCCGCAGGTGGCGGCGCCGGTGCTGCTCCTCCTCGACACGGTGCTCATCGCCCCCTTCGTCCCCGCGGCCTGGCGCGCCTGCGACAGGCGCGCCGTCTCGGTGATGACGCTCGGCGCCTATCTCGGCGTCCCGGCGGGGGCGGCGGCGCTCGTGTGGGTGGAGGAGATCACCATGCGCTGGCTCCTCGTCGCGCTCATCGTCGCGCTGCTGGCGCTCCTCGTCTCGGGCTTCCGCTATCGCGGGCGCCCGAAGCCGCCGCTCACCGCGGGCGTGGGCGTCCTCTCGGGCTTCCTCTCCGCGGCGGCGCAGGTGGGCGGGCCGCCGGCCATCGCCTATTGGCTGGGCTCGCAGGCGAAGGCCGCGCAGGTGCGCGCGAACCTCGTCGTCTTCGTCGTCCTCGCGGCGCTGGGCACCGCGGTCGCCTACGTCGCCGGCGGGCTCCTGACGCCGGCGATCCTCGCCACCGCCCTCGTGATCGCGCCGTTCTACGGGGCGGGGCTGTTCCTCGGCTCGCGGCTCTTCGGGCTCGCCTCCGAGACGCTGTTCCGGCGCATCTGCTACGCGCTGATCGCGCTCGCGGCGATCGTCTCTCTGCCCTCGCTCGACGGCGTCTTGCGCTGAGGGCGAGGGCGAGCCTCCGCCGATGCCCGCGGATGCCATGCCCACGGATGCCATGCCCACGGATGCCATGGCGAGACGGCGCCCCGCGCACTTGTCCTGCGCGAGCCATCGGCTAACTTGTCGCGAAAGCGTCGCGAAAGCGTCGCGAATCGCGCGATCCCCGCTCGCGCGCGCATCCCCACACGAGGTTTCCATGGCCGAGCCGCTGAAGATCGACTTCATCTCCCCCGCCCTGCCCGACAGCGGCGATCTCGTCGTGTTCGTCGGCGACGATCTCGCGCTCGGGCCGGTGGCCGCGGAGACGCTGGGCGAGGCGGCCTCCCTCGTCGCGCGTGCCGCCAAGTCGGAGAAGTTCAAGGGCAAGTGGAAGAGCGTGATGTCCATCGCCCAGCCCGCCGGGCTCGCGGTGGACCGGCTCGTGGTCGTCGGGATCGGCGGCGCCAAGGAGCGCGCGGAGCTCGATTTCGCCCTGCTCGGCGGCGTCGTCGCGGGGCGCACCGCGGGCCGCACCGCGACCGTGATCTGCGATCTCCCCGAGGTCGCGGCCGGCCCCGAGGAGGTCGCCGAGATCAGCCTCGGCGCGCGCCTGCGGGCCTATGCCTTCGACCGCTACAAGTCGAAGAAGGGCAAGAAGTCCAAGGGTGAGGGCAAGAGCGAAAGCAAGGCCGACGAGAAGGGCGGGGACGACGCCGAGGACATGACCGGCGGTCGCCTCTCTCTCGCCTGCGCCGATCCGTCGGCGACGAAGAAGGCCGCGAAGATCCGCGAAGGCCTCGCCGAGGGCGTGACGCTCGCCCGCGATCTCGTCAACGAGCCCGCCAACGTGCTCGGCCCCGTGGAATTCGCCGACATGGCGAAGTCCCTCGAGAAGGTGGGCGTCGAGGTCGAGATCCTCGACGAGAAGCAGCTCGCCAAGATCGGCATGCGCGCGCTGCTCGGCGTCGCGCAGGGCTCCGAGCGTCCCGCCCGCGTCGCCATCATGCGCTGGAACGGCGGGGGCAAGAAGGACAAGCCCATCGCCTTCATCGGCAAGGGCGTCGTCTTCGACACCGGCGGCATCTCGATCAAGCCCGCCGGCGGCATGGAGGACATGAAGGGCGACATGGCGGGTGCGGCCTGCGTCGTCGGCCTCATGCATGCGCTCGCCTCGCGCAAGGCGAAGGCCAACGTGATCGGCGCCATCGGCCTCGTGGAGAACATGCCCGACGGCCGCGCCCAGCGCCCCGGCGACATCGTCGAGACGCTCTCGGGCATTACGGTCGAGGTGATCAACACCGACGCCGAGGGCCGCCTCGTCCTCGCCGACGTCATCACCTACGTCCGCGACCGGTTCGAGCCCGCCTTCATGATCGACCTCGCGACGCTGACGGGCGCGATCCTCGTCGCGCTCGGCAACGAGCACGCCGGCCTGTTCTCCAACGACGACACGCTGGCCGAGCGCCTCCACGCCGCTGGCCTCGCGACGGGCGAGAAGGTCTGGCGCATGCCGCTCGGGCCCGCCTACGACAAGATGATCGAGTCGAAGGTCGCGGACATCAAGAACGTCGGCGGCGGGCGCAATGCCGGCTCGATCACGGCTGCGCAGTTCCTCAAGCGCTTCGTCGAGGACACGCCGTGGGCGCATCTCGACATCGCCGGCACGGGCATGGGCGCGGCGCAGACCGAGATCTCGCGCACCTTCGGCTCCGGCTACGGCGTGCGCCTGCTCGACCGCCTCGTGCGCGACCATTACGAGGGCTGAGGCGGCCCGGCCCCTTCGGCCAGGAGCGCGGCGGCGGCGCGGGTGACGCGGCCGCCGGGCTCTGCCATAACGCGGCATGAGCGACGTCTGGTTCTACCATCTCCAGCGGGCGAGCCTCGAGGAGACGCTGCCGCGCCTCGTGACGAAGGCGCGCGGCGCGGGCTGGCGCGTGGCGATCCGCACGACGAGCCCGGAGCGGCGCGACGCCCTCGACGACCTGCTCTGGACCTTCGAGGACGACGGCTTCCTGCCCCACGCCACGGAAGCCGACCCGCAGGCCGCCGCGGAGACGGTGCTGATCCAAGCGTCCGGCGCCGATCTCAACGCGCCCGACGCCGTGCTCCTCGTCGACGGCGCGCCGATGCCCGACGATCCCGCGCGCTACCAGCGCGTCATCCTGATCTTCGACGGCAACGACGACGCGGCGCTGGCCGCCGCGCGCGAGCGCTGGCGCGCGGTGAAGTCCGCGGGCCACCAGGCCTCGTACTGGGCGCAGGACGAGAGCGGGCGCTGGGTGAAGAAGGCCTGAGCCGCCGGCCGCGCCGACTTCACGCCGCGAGGGCGGCGTAGGCGCCCGGCGTGATGCCCATGCGCGCCTTGAAGACGCGGTTGAGGTGGCTCTGGTCGTAGAAGCCCGCCTCCGTCGCCACCGCCGCCGGTGGCTCCCCCGCGATCAGCAGGCGACGTGCGGCCCGCACCCGGCGATCGACCTGGTAGGCGTGGGGGGTGAGCCCCGTCTCGGCCTTGAAGGCGCGGATGAGATGCGTGCGCGAGAGCCCCGCCTCGGCGGCGAGCCCGTCGAGGCCGATCTCCTCGGCGAAGCGCGCGTCGATGAATGCGCGGGCCCGCCCGACGCCCCGGCGCTCGCCCGTCGCGGGACGCGGCGCGCCGTCGAGATCGCCGTGGCGCGCGATCAGGCGTCCGAGGAAGGCGAGGAGCCGCTCGTCGGTCTCGAGCGTGCCCGCGCCGTGATCGGCCGCACCGAGCGCGTCGTGCAGGGCGGCGAGCTCCGCCACGAGGGCGGGGTCCTCGACGACGGAGGGCGCGAACCACGGCGCGCGGGGCAGCGTGCGCCCGGCGACGTCCTCCGCCACCTCGCGCATCAGCGCGGCCGAGGGGTAGAGCGTGCGATAGACGAAATAGCCGCCGTGCGGCGCGCCGTCGTGCGCCTCGTCCGGCGAGACGAGGCACAGCGAACCCGCGGGCGCGTAGTTCTGCACGCCGCGTCGCCAGAAGGTCTCGCAGCCCGCGACGATGCCGGCGATGGCGTAGGTCTCGTGCGTGTGGCGCGCATAGGCGTGCCGGCGGAAGCGCGCCGCCAGGCAATCGAGCCCGGCATAGCGCTCCACGCGCCAGAACCGCGCCACGTCGCCGGAGGCGGCGAGCGCGGGATCGAGATCGTGGAGCGGCTCGGCGGGCGGCATGATCGGCACGGTAGCGCCTTCGCGCGGGCCTGTCTGCGACGAAAGCGTCACGCGGCCCGTCACGCGCCTCGGCACGCCGCCGCCAGGGCCGCGCAGCGCTCGGCGAAACGCGCCTGCGCGACCTCGGCCGGCCAGGGCGCGAGCCAGGCCCGCACGTCCGCCGGCGCGCCGTCGGGCGTGCCGAAGAAGGCGCGGGCCTCCGCGTCCGCGAAGCCGGCGAGCCGCGTCGCCTCGAGGTAGGCGGCGGTGCGGTCGGCGCGCTTGGTGAGCTTCACGAGCGCCTGGGAGGGCGTGGCGCGCAGGCCGAAATGCAGGCGGATGGCGGCGAGGAGGCGCGCCTCCACCTCCTTGTAGACGTCCCCGATCACGGCCTTGAACGGCGAGATCATGTCGCCGATCACGTATTCCGGCGCGTCGTGCAGGAGGATGCCGAGCCGCTCGTCGGGCCGCGCCTCGGGAGCGAGCGCCTGCGCGATCTCCTCGACGAGCAGCGAATGCTGGGCGACGGAAAAGATCCGGTCCCCCCGCGTCTGGCCGTTCCAGCGCGCGACGCGGGCGAGGCCGTGGGCGATGTCGTCGAGCTCGACGTCGAGCGGCGAGGGGTCGAGAAGGTCGAGGCGCCGGCCCGAGAGCATGCGCTGCCAGGCGCGCGGCGCGGCCTCTCGGCGCGGCTTCGAGGACGGCGTGCGGGCCATGGCCTTCAGCGCGGCGTCGCCAGGGCCGCGCATTCCGCGTGGCGGAAGCAGCCCACGAGGTGGTCGTTGGTCATGCCGGTCGCCTGCATGAAGGCGTAGACGATGGTGGGGCCGCAGAAGCCGAAGCCCTCGGCCTTGAGCGCCTTCGCCATCTTCTCGGCGGCGGGCGTCTTCGTCGGCGATTCGGCGCGCGTGCGGAGGCACGGCTGCACGGGTGTGCCGTCGACGAAATCCCACAGGAAGGTCGAGAAGGAGCCGCGCTCCTGGATGGCGAGCCAGGCCCGCGCGCCGCGGATCGTCGCCTCGATCTTGGCGCGATTGCGCACGATGCCGGGGTCCGCCATCAGGTCCGCGATCTTCGCCTCGTCCCAGCGCACGATACGCTCGGGCTCGAACCCGTCGAACACCGCGCGAAAATGCGGGCGCTTGCGCAGGATCGTGATCCAGGAGAGGCCCGCCTGGAAGCCGTCGAGGATCAGCTTCTCGAACAGCGCGCGATCGTCCCGCTCGGGCACGCCCCAATCGGTGTCGTGATAGGCGACGTAGAGCGGGTCCGTGCCCGGCCACCAGCAGCGATCGCGCCCGTCCGCGTGACGGACGAGGGAGCCGTCGGCGTTCACCGCCGCGGCCCGAAGGGCGAGACGTCGAAGGAATAGGACAGGCCGACGCCCGCGCCGAACTGGTCGCGCGAGCCGCGGAAGCGCACGAGCGGCGCCTCCGCCACGTCGCCCATCAGGCGGTCGTAGCGGGCATAGCCGAGCGCGGTCCAGGACTGGGTGAGCGCCACCTGCGCCGAGGCGAGAACGCCGATGGAGCGCAGGCCGGCATCCGGATCGTAGGTCGGCAGGCCCGAGCGCGCCGATTGCGCGGCGTCGACGCCGAAATAGGTGTCCATGTAGTCGTCGCTGGCGAGCCGGACGCGCGGGCCCACCGACAGCGTCCAGGTCGGCTCAGGGCGCACGACGTAGTCGACGCCGAGATCGGTGAGGATGCCCTCGTGCCCGTTGAAGCCGCGACGCACCTCGGCGGAGAGGCGCAGGACGTCGGAGGCCCAGATCTCGGCGAACACGCCGATCTCGCCCGCCCAATCCACGTCGCCCAGCCCACGCAGGTCGCGCGAATCGTCTTCGTCCCGCGCGCCGCGGAACGCGCCGACGATGCCGACGCGCAGCCGATCGTGCTCGAGGAGGCCAAGCCGCAGCCCGTCGTCGGGCGCCTTCCAGGTGGCGGCGGTGCCGGCGCGGCGAACCGAGAAGATCGGCAGCGGCCGGAAGCGCATCTCGTCCGAGCCCTCGAAGACCGGAGCGGCCACGCCGCGCGCGCCGACGGTCACGGTCCAGTCTCCCCGCAGGAAGTCGAAGGCGTGGGAGGGCGTGGCGGCACAGACGACGAGAGCTGCGCCGGCGGCGAGGACGAGCGGGCGGACGGGCATCGTGTCGGGGACTCCGTGAGACGCGACTGGAGGAGCGTCTACGAGACTTGAAGGAAAGCGGTCAATCCTTCGTTAACGCCTCGATCCCCGCCGGCGTCTCGAAGCGCACGAAGCGCGGCCGCAAGAGCGTGAGCTTTCGCCCGCCGGCGCGGATCTCCACGCCCTCGGCGAGCGCGTCCCCGACGCGGTCGAGACGGACCATCACGAGCCCGCGCCCGCCCGCGGACGAACCGGCCTTGCCGATCGTGCGCTCGCCGGCCAGGACGTCGGCGCCGGTCTCCGGAGCGAGATCGTCCTCGTAAGTCGCTGGCAGGATGCGCGTTCTCGCGGTGCCGCGATGCTGCATGCGCGAGACCACCTCCTGGCCGACATAGCAGCCCTTCTCGAAGTCGACGCCGGCGACCTGGTCCATCAGCGCCTCGTGCGGGAAGGTCTCGCCGAAGAGATAGTCCTTGCCGCCCTCCGGCACGCCGCACGCGATCCGGTGCGCATGGTAGTCCTGCGGCTGTGCATCGGCGAGACCTGCGACGGATGATCGCGGGACGATCGCGCGCCATCCCAGATCCGCGAGGCGCGGGTCGGTGCCGGCGACGATCGCCTCGCCCACGGGCGGCGGTGCGTCCCATCCGGCGAGCACCGCCCGCTCGGCCGACACGTCTGCGATCGCGACCTTGGCGCGCAGCCTGTAGAAGGTCAGGCGCTTGGCGAGATCGGCGGCGAAGGCCGCCGGCGTGTCGAGGAGGAACGCCTGCCCGTCCTCGCCCTCACCCTCGGCGCCGCCTCTGGGGACCCTGTGGATCAGGAAGTCGAACAGGATCTTGCCCTGCGGCGTCAGCAGCGCGCCGAAGAGCGGGCTCGCGCACCCCTCGGCGTCGACGTCGCAGGTGACGAGCCCGTCGAGGAACGAGGCCGCCTGCGGCCCGGAGACCTCCAGGACGGCGCGATCGGCGAGATGGACGACGGGCATGGGGGTGACGCTCCCGGGCGTGCTGCGGCGAGGCTTTCGACCGGCCCGATCTAGGCATCGCCGCCGGTCCGCTCAAGGCGCGCGATCAGCCGGCCTTTCCGCCGTCTGCCTGCGCCTGCCCGCGCAGCCATTCGATGATGGCGGAGAAGTCGCGCCCGCCGTTGCCCTGCCCCGCGAAGAGCGCGTAGAGCTGCGCCGCCTCCGCGCCGAGCGGCGTGGCCGCGCCGGAGGCGTTGGCGGCGGCCTGGGCGAGGCGCAGGTCTTTCAGCATGAGGTCGGCGGCGAAGCCCGGCGCGTAGCCCTTGTTCGCCGGCGAGGTCGGGACCGGGCCCGGTACCGGGCAGTAGGTCGTGAGCGACCAGCACTGGCCAGAGGAGGTCGAGGCGACGTCGAAGAGCGCCTGGTGCGACAGGCCGAGCTTCTCGCCGAGCGCGAAGGCCTCCGCGACGCCGATCATCGAGATGCCGAGGATCATGTTGTTGCAGATCTTCGCCGCCTGGCCGGCGCCCGGGCCGCCGCAATGGACGACCTTCTTGCCCATGGCCTCCAGCACCGGCTTCGCCGCCGCGAAGGCGGCGTCCGAGCCGCCCGCCATGAAGGTGAGCGTTCCCGCGCTCGCCCCGCCGACGCCGCCGGAGACGGGCGCGTCGAGCGACAGGCACCCCGCCGCCTCGGCCATGGCGTGGGCGGCGCGCGCGCTCTCCACGTCGATGGTGGAGGAATCGATGAGCAGCGCGCCCCTGGCGCAGGCCGGCAGGATCGCCTCCCACACCGCCGTCACGTGACGCCCGGCCGGCAGCATGGTGACGACGATCTGCGCGTCGGCCACCGCCTCCGCCGCGCTCGCGGCGATCGTGGCGCCCGCGGCCCGCGCCGCCTCCTGCGCCGCCGGCGCGAGGTCGAACCCGGTGACGGCGTGGCCCGCGGCCACGAGATTGCCGGCCATCGGCGCCCCCATGTTGCCGAGCCCGATGAAGGCGATCCTCGTCATGACGTCTCTCCCCGTGTCGTTCTCTTTTCCACCGCCAGCGCCCCCACGAGGGCGAAGCCGGCGACCCACAGCATCCACGAGCCGAAGACCTTGTCGAGGGCCGGATCGAGCGCGGGGAAGAACACCGCGAAATGGGAGGTCACCGCCGCCATCACGAGAAGCAGCGGCACGAGCATCAGCGCCGCCGCCCGCACCGCCTTCGCCCGCGGCCGCCCGGCGAGGGCGGGCGTCACGAGCCCGAGCGCGAGCCCCAGCACGCCACCGGCGACGAAGTTCGCCTGGAAGGCCCGTGTCGTGTCGAGGAAGAACAGCGGTCCGGCATAGTGGAAGAGCGCGAAGAGGGCGCTCGCGAGGACGATGCCGAGGAGGACGGGGCGCATGGGGGCGATCCTCTAATCACCCCCGCACCCGCTCCACCTGCGCGCCGCAGCGGGTCAGCTTCGCTTCCAGCGCCTCGAAGCCGCGGTCGAGATGGTAGACGCGGTTGATCGTGGTCTCGCCCTCGGCGGCGAGGCCGGCGATGACGAGGGAGACCGACGCGCGCAGGTCGGTGGCCATCACCGGTGCGCCGCGCAGGCGCTCGACGCCCTCGACGATGGCGACGTCGCCGTCGAGCCGGATCTTCGCGCCGAGCCGTGCGAGCTCCTGCACGTGCATGAAGCGGTTCTCGAAGATGGTCTCGCGGATGCGCGAGGCGCCCTCGGCGCGGGTCATCAGCGCCATGAGCTGCGCCTGCAGATCCGTCGGGAAGCCGGGGAAGGGCTCCGTCGTCACGTCGACGGGCGCGATGCCGGCGCCGTTGCGGGCGACGCGGATGCCCTCGTTCGTCGGCTCCACGGTGACGCCGGCCGCGACCAGCGTGTCGAGCACGCTCTGGAGGAGCGGCGCGCGGGCGCCCTCGAGCAGCACGTCGCCGCCGGCCATGGCCACCGCCATGGCGTAGGTGCCGGTCTCGATGCGGTCGGGCAGCACCTCGTGGCGCGCGCCCGAGAGCCGCGGCACGCCCTCGATGACGATGCGCGCGGTGCCGGCACCCGTGATCTTGGCGCCCATCTTCACGAGGCAGTCGGCGACGTCGACGATCTCGGGCTCGCGCGCGGCGTTCTCGATGACGGTCGTGCCGTTGGCCAGAACCGCCGCCATCAGCGCGACGTGCGTACCGGACACGGTCACCTTGGGGAAGTCGATCTCGGCGCCCTTGAGCCCCTTGGGCGTCTTGGCGACGACGTAGCCCGCGTCGATGTCGATCTGCGCGCCGAGCCGCTCGAGCGCCATGATCAGCAGGTCGACGGGACGCGTGCCGATGGCGCAGCCGCCCGGCAACGACACCCGCGCCTCGCCGAAGCGCGCCAGCAGCGGCGCGATCACCCAGAACGAGGCGCGCATGCGCGAGACGAGCTCGTAGGGCGCCGTCGTGTCGATGACGGTGGACGCGCACAGCCGCAGCGTCTGGCCGGTCTCGGCCGATTCGCCGGGGCGACGCCCCACCACCGTGTGGTCGACGCCGTGATTGCCGAGGATGCGCAGGAGGAGCTGGACGTCGGCGAGGCGCGGCACGTTGGCGAGCTCGAGCGTGTCGCCCGTGAGCAGGCTCGCGATCATCAAGGGCAGAGCGGCGTTCTTCGCACCCGAGATCGGCAGGACGCCCGAGAGGGGCGCGCCGCCCGTGATGACGATACGGTCCATGAGATCTCTTCCCGATGCTGGCGTGCGCCGATGCGCACGGGGCTGGCTCGTCCTGCGCGAACGCCTTGCGCGAGAACCTGAGGGTGATGATTGAAGGATTGGTAACAGGACCGTGTCAATTCTCGGGCGGCGCGTCCTCGTTCGTCGCGACGGGCGGTGTCCCGGCGTCGCCCGGCTTGGCCTCCCCCTTGGCGCGACCGCGGCTCTGGGCCTTGCGGCGCTTGAGGTTCTCGCGCAGGGCCGCGCGCAGGCGCGCGGCGCGCTCGTCGTCGGCCATGGCCCGGCCCTCTCCGCGGCGGTGGGGTGATCGGCGGGTCGCAGACCCGGGCGCGGCGTCGCACCCGCCCTGCGCGGCGCCCGAATGCGGCTATATTAGCCCTGGACGTGTTGATCAACGTCAAGGCAGAAAGCCGAATATGCAGGTTCGATGGCGGCGGCTCGCATCCCCCGCGACCCTCGTCCCCCGGTGAGGCCATGGACTACACGCATTATTTCGAGAGCGCCGTGGGCGCCCTGAAGTCCGAGCGGCGCTATCGCGTCTTCGCGGATCTCGAGCGCATCGCCGGTCGCTTCCCGCGCGCCACCTGGCACGGCGCGCCCGGCGGCCCGCGCGAGATCACCGTGTGGTGCTCCAACGACTATCTCGGCATGGGCCAGCACCCCGACGTGATCGAGGCGATGGCGCAGACCGCGCGCCGCTGCGGCACGGGCGCGGGCGGCACCCGCAACATCTCGGGGACGAGCCACCCGATCGTCGAGCTCGAGCGCGAGCTCGCCGACCTGCACGGCAAGGACGCCGCCCTCGTCTTCACCTCGGGCTACGTCTCGAATCAGGCCGGCATCTCCACGATCGCGCGGCTCATCCCGAACTGCCTGATCCTGTCGGACGCGCTCAACCACAATTCCATGATCGAGGGCGTGCGTCAGTCCGGCTGCGAGAAGCAGATCTGGCGCCACAACGACCTCGCCCACCTGGAGGAGCTGCTGCGCGCCGCCGGCGACCGGCCGAAGCTGATCGTCTTCGAGAGCGTCTATTCGATGGACGGCGACGTGGCGCCCATCGGCCGCATCTGCGACCTCGCCGAGCGCTACGGCGCCATGACCTATCTCGACGAGGTGCATGCCGTGGGCATGTACGGCGCCCGCGGCGCCGGCATCGCCGAGCGCGACGGGGTGATGGGCCGTATCGACGTGATCGAGGGCACGCTCGGCAAGGCCTTCGGCGTGCTCGGCGGCTACATCACGGGTCGGACGGCGGTGATCGACGCGGTGCGCTCCTACGCGCAGGGCTTCATCTTCACGACCGCCCTGCCGCCGGCGATCTGCGCCGCCGCGGCGGCCTCCGTGCGCCATCTCAAGCACTCGCGCGCGGAGCGCGAGGGCCAGCAGCGCCAGGCGGCGCGC
This sequence comes from Salinarimonas ramus, assembly GCF_014645695.1. Classification (GTDB taxonomy): domain Bacteria; phylum Pseudomonadota; class Alphaproteobacteria; order Rhizobiales; family Beijerinckiaceae; genus Salinarimonas; species Salinarimonas ramus. Next base: position 98,623 of record NZ_BMMF01000005.1, read on the forward strand.
GCCAAGGCCGTGCTGGTCGAGGCCGGCATCCCGGTCATGCCGACGCCGACCCACATCGTCCCGGTGATGGTGCGCGATCCGGAGGCCTGCAAGGCGGCCTCCGACCGCCTGCTGGAGCGCCACGGCATCTACATCCAGCCGATCAACTATCCCACCGTCCCGCGCGGCACGGAGCGCCTGCGCATCACGCCGACCCCGCTCCACGGCGAGGCCGACATCCGGCACCTGCGCGACGCCCTCGTCGAGGTCTGGACGGCGCTGGGTCTCGCCTTCGAGGAGCGCGCGCAGGCGGCCGAATGAGGGGCGCCGGGCGGGGCCGGCGCGCGCCGATTATCCCTTGCGTCCCCGCCCGCGATCCTCTATGCACCCCCCACGCCCGCCGGCCCGCCCGCGCAGGGCCTCGGCTGCCGTAGCTCAGTGGTAGAGCACTCCCTTGGTAAGGGAGAGGTCGAGAGTTCAATCCTCTCCGGCAGCACCATCGAACCCTGCATCATCGTCAGTCGAACCGCCTGCGTACGCGGTCCGTCGCACGCGGGGAACCTCGTCTCGAAACGCGGCGGACGAAACGCAATACAAACCGTCACCGCAATGCAGCCGCCACCTCCCCGCAGGAGAGGACGACGACCCGAGGGTCGGAGGGTGGGGTGGGCGGCGGGCCGCTCGGGGACGGTGCATCGTGGCCGCCCGAGGCCCTCGCCGGCACGGCCGCCGGGGCTCGACGCCCCCGTCGTCTGCGTATACCTCAGCCCTCACGCCACCCACGGGGAGACACACGATGAATGCCGAGAGCGTCGAGGCGGTGACCGCCGACATCTACGCGTCGCTCGCGAACGACAACCAGGACATCGACCTGCACATCGCGCGCCTCAAGCAGGCGCTGGCGCGGGAAGGCGCGACGCAGGCGACGTTCGATCCCGTGCGGCTCGCGCAGAACAACAGGAGCGGCCGCAAGACGATGCAGTCCTACTTCCGCAAGCGCGGCGTCACTGTCGTCTTCGCGGACAAGGCGGGCGACTGATCCCGCGTCCGGCGGAGAGGCCGCCATGGATGATCGTCGCCGCCTCGTCGTGCATGCCTTCGGCCCTCCCGCGGAGGTCGTCCGTCTGGAGCGTCGCGCCTTGGAACGGCCGCGTGCGCACGAGGTGCGCGTGCGGATGCTCCTTTCCGCGATCAACCCGTCCGACCTCGTGACGATCGCCGGCGCCTACCCGTCGCGAACGACGCTGCCCTTCGTGCCCGGCTTCGAGGGCGTGGGCGTGATCGACGCCGTCGGATCGGAGGTCGCGGATCTGCGCCCGGGAGACCGCGTCCTGCCGATCGGGAGCGCCGGCTGCTGGCAGGAGGCGAGATGCGTCGACGCCTCCTGGTGCTTCCGCGTCCCCGACGCACTGCCGGACATTTCCGCCGCGACGAGCTACGTCAACCCGCTCACGGCGCTCCTGATGATGCACGACCGCATCGGCGTGCGAGCCGGGATGCTCGTCGCGATCGACGCCGCCGGCTCGGCGATCGGGCGCATGCTCGTGCGCCTCGCGACGGAGGCCGGCGCGCACCCGCTCGCGATCGTGCGTGATGCGCGCACGCTACCCCTGCTCGACGGGCTCGGCGTCGCGCAGGCGCTCGTGCTGCCGCACGATGCAGACGCGGTCACGCTCGCCCGGATGCTGCGCGACCGGCTGGGGACCACGCGACCGCACGCCGTCCTCGACGCCGTCGGCGGCACGCTCGGAGAAGCTCTCCACGAAGTTCTCGCACCCGGCGGGCGCTTCGTTCATTACGGGCTCCTGTCCGGCCGCCCGCTGCCGCCGGACCTGCCGCGACGCCGCCCGGACGTCTCGTTCGAGCTGTTCTGGCTCAGGCGATGGGTCCACGACGAGCCGCGCGCGGTCGTCGCCGAGCGGCTCGGCGAGGCGTGGCGGCTCATCGCGCGCGGCGTGCTGGCGAGCGCCGTCGAGGCGGTGCATCCGCTCGAGGACGCGATCGGCGCCTTGCGCGGGGCCGGCAGCGCCGGTCGCCGGGGCAAGATCCTCCTCTCTCCCGTCCAGGACCACGGCCAGGCGTGAGCGTCGGGCGAGCGCTGCGACGGTCCTCGCCGCCGTTCTCCGCACGTCGGCGAAACGCTCGGTAAGGGGCGGACGCCCGGTGAGGAGCGGGTCGACACCGCTCTAAATTGCATCAATGCAAAATCAGGTTGCTCCGGCTCGAAAGAGCCGCAATATGCTTGCAAAATTGAAAGTTGTCGTAACGTGATCAGCTGTTGACTTGGTTGTAAGTGCTGCCTATTTTCCCGTCACCGAGGGTTGTCTCCCAGGCGCCCAGACAGAGGATCGGACGTCATGCAGGACTTTCATCAAGCCGGCTACTGCCACTACGATCTTTCGCCGGCTCTGGACATGTTGAACTACCGTGATGCATGGGTCGAGCTGAAGAACGCGTTCAACGACCTTCCGCGCGACCCCTACGCGAGCCAAGGTGTCCTTCGGCAGCGTCGTTATGGGTGCGGTTTCTACAAAGCCTACCTGAACGAGCTTGACTGGATGAAGTCTTCCCTCGGAAGCGAGGTCATCTACGATCAGGGCGAGTACAATCCAGAGCATCGAAATCAAGCGCGACGCTTCCCCTCGATTCCGCGGGAAATACTTCGCAACCCTGTCTTGAAGCTTCTGATCGACAACGATTTTCACAGGACGCATTTCGCAAGGGAATTCGATTCCCTATACCGCGTCGGCGTTCACCTCGTCCGCCTCGTCGTGGACCCGCAGCACCCCGTGGCCACGGTGTCGCCCGACTGCCTGCACCGCGACGGCGAGCCCTACACGTTCGCGCATCTCGTCCATCGCGAGAGCGTCGTCGGGGGCGAGAACTACATCGCCGCGGCCGATGCCGCCGGTCGCGATCCCGAGACGCTGTCGCAGGAGGAGATCCTGGCCAAGTTCGTGCTCGAGCGCGAGCTCGAGAGCTTCGGCGTCGACGACTTGCGGGTCAGCCACGCGCTCGCCGACGTGCGGCTCGCACCCAGCGCCACGCGCGGCGTGCGCGACATCGTGCTGGTCGACTTCACCCCCGTCGCCACGGTCCTCGGGCAGCACTGATGACCGCCGGCGCGCAGATCACGGGCGGGCAGCGCCACCTTCTCCTGCCGATGCAGCCCACCCCGAACGGTGCGCTGCATCTCGGACACATGTCGGGGCCCTTCCTGCAATCCGATATCGTGGCACGTCGCCTGCGCCAGCTCGGGGCGGACGTCACGGTGATGTGCGGCGCGGACGTCTACGAGAACTGGGTCCTCCTGCCGGCGCGGCAGGCCGGCGTCGACCCTGCGGAATTGTGCGAGGACAACGCCGCTCAGATCCGCAGGGACCTCGCCTATTTCGGCATCGATCTCGCGTATTGGGCGAACCCTCTCTCGCGCGCCGATCGCGAGCCCTACGAGGAGCTGCACAACCGGCTTCTCGGCGAGGCGATCGCCGCCGGCGGGCTGGAGCTGCGCACGGAGCGCGTCCCGTACTCGCGTCGCACCGGCACGCCGGTCTACGGCGTCTGGCTGCAGGGCGTCTGCCCGGGCTGCCGCGAGCCGGCCGGCGGAAACTCGTGCGAAAATTGCGGCTATCACTACCAGCCCGACGAGATCCTCGAGCCGCGCTCGCGCGACGGCGAGACGGATCTCGACTGGCGCGAGGAGCGATCCTGGTACACGGCGAGCGCTTCTCCGGCGGCGCTGGCGGAGGAGCTCGCCCGCCGCGTCCCGCAGGAGGAGTTCCGATCGCTCGCCCTCGCCTACGCGGAGGGTGCGGCACCGCGCACGCGCCTCACCGCGCCCGACGCGTGGGGCATTCCCAACCGTGTCGACGGGCACGGCGCGACGATCTGCAACACCTTCTACGGCTATTGCCACTATCTCGCCTCCGTGTTCGCGGCGCGCCGGGACCTGCCGAACCCGCTCACCGCGGCCGGTGCGGAGACGCGCGTGTGCGTCTTCGCCGGGATCGACAATCTCGCCGCTGCCTTGATCGGGCCGGCCAACATCGCGAATGCCGTCCCGGAGCTGCGCAATTTCGACGAGGTGCGCCTCTCGAAATTCCTCCTCTTCGAGAAGCGCAAGTTCTCCACCAGCCGCGTGCACGGGGTCTGGCTCCGAGACCTGGCGACGCTCGATCGGGTCCACCCCGACGAGCTGCGCCTCTACCTGGCGACGATCCTGCCGGTCTCGGAGGAGACCGATTTCGACCTTCGCGACTGCGTCGCCTTCGTGAACCGACATCGCGGCGCCTTGCGGCAGGCGCTCTCGCGCCTCGCGCGCGGCGCGGACGTCGAGCCTTTCGCTCCGGAGCACGCCGACACGAGCCCCGCGCGCCTCGCAAGCGACTATCTCGCCTTCCTCGAGGAGCCGTCGGAGGCGGACGCACGGTGGCTCTCGCGCTTCGCGTGCGTCGCGACGCCTCTCCTGCCGAGGCTCTCCGCGGAGATCGTGGCGCGCTTCGGGCCGGGCGGCGACGCCGTCCTGCCGAGCCCGCTCGGCGACGATCTCTCCGTGGAGGACCTGGCGCCGGTAGCGCGCCGGCAAGCCCCTCCCCCTTCCACCGGCACCGCTGGAGGCCGCTGATGCAGACCTGCGACGTCGCTCTCGTCGGAGCGGGACCCTCCAACCTCAGCCTCGCCGCGCATCTGGAGGGAGATCCCGGGCTCGACTGGGCACTCTTGGAGCGACGGGCCGAGCCGCGCTGGCACGAGGGCATGCTGCTCCCGGACGCGCGCCTGCAGAGCTCGCACTTCAAGGATCTCGTCTTCATGAGCGATCCTGGGAGCCCGTTCACCTTTTTCAGCTACCTACACGAGCACGGGCTCCTCTATCGCTACATCCATGCCGAGTATTCGACTCCGCTGAGGCGTGATTTCGATCGCTATCTCCAGTGGGTTTTGCTCAAGCTCGGCGAGCGCGTGTCGCTCGGCGAGGCCGCCCTGGGCCTCCACTACGAGAACGGACGGCTCGTCCTGTCCACCGACAGGCGAACGCTCGCGGCGAGAGACGTCGTCCTGGGGATGGGACACACCCCACGTATCCCCCGAACGAGCCTGGACCCCAGCGACGAGCGCGTCTTCCATTCCAGCCGCTACCGGGAGCGCAGGCGCGATCTCGGCGACTTGCGCGGACGCTCGATCGCCATCGTCGGCGGCGGCCAGTCGGCGGCGGAGATCCTCCTCGATCTCGTCTCGGACGACGACATGCCGCGGCGCCTGACCTGGCTCTCGCGCGGGCTCGCCTTCCGAATGTTCGACGAGACCGTGCTGTGCAACGACATCTATACGCCCGAATTCGCGCGGTACTTCTTCGGTAGCCCGGCCCCCGTGCGCGCACGGCTCAACGAGACCTACAAGAGCTCCTCGGACGGCATCGTCGCGGACCTGATGCTGTCGATCTTCCGGCGCTTCTACGTGCTGGACCGCGAAGGCGCCTCGCACCCCGAGAGGCGCATCCTGCTGGGACGCACGATGCAGGATCTCGCCGACGCGGGGACGGGCGAGGTGGAGATCACCTGCGAGGACGCGACGACCGGCCGGGCGGAGAGGATCACCGCCGACATCGTCGTGCTCGCCACCGGCTACGAGACCGGCTTCGGCGCGCTGGAGCCCGCGCTCGACACGCTCGCGCAGCGCGACGCACAGGGCGCTCTCGTCTTCGAGCGAGACTACACGCTGCGCCTGCGGCCGGGCATCGAGGGCGTGCGCATCTTCGCCCAGAACGCGTCCGTCGACACCTACGGCTGGGTCGATCCCAATCTGGGCGGGACGTCCTATCGCAGCGCGACGATCGCCAACGTCCTCCTGGGACGGGATCGGTACCGGAACGGCGGCAGCGCCACGTTCGTCGACTGGGGCGGCGACGCATGAGCGAGGCGCCGGCGCGAGCGCGGCTCGAGCGGATCGCCTCCTGTGCGCTTCCGACGGGCGTGAGCGGGGTGTCCAGCATCGCCTTCCTCCCCGGCGGCGATCGGATCCTCGTGGGTACCGGATCGCGGCACTACGTCGTCTACGACCGGCTCGGACGTCTCGTTCGTCAGGCATCGGCGCCGTTCTGCCCGCGCGCGACCAGCCCCTCGCCCGACGGCACGCTGCTCGTGGCCTGCGGCGAGAGCTCGGAGGTCGTCGTTCACGACGATAATCTCGAAGTCGCGCTCTCGCTGAGCGTGACCGACCGCTTCCTGAACGCAAACCTCTGGCTGGACGCAGGAGATCGTTTCGCCGTCGCCGGCGAGACCGGACGCGTCCACGAGATCTCCATGCGGGAACGTCGGGTGCTGCGCACGAGCGACCTCTCGGGCCCGATCCTCGCCCTCGCGGTGACGGGCGACGGTGCGCTGCTCGCCTCGACCTATTCCGGTCGGCTCTACCGACTCGGGTCCGGCGAGCCGCAGATCCTGCTCACGGCACCACGCGCTCTCTGGAGCGTGACGACCGCGGGCGAGAGCTGGCTCGCGGGCGGAGACGACGGACAGATCGTCTCGGGCCTCACGGGAGAGACCGCCTACGTGGCCGCCGGCGCGGTCGCGGCCCTGCGGGCGACACCTCACGGCGCCGTCCTCGCGCTGTGCCACGACGACAGCGTGCGCGCGCTTTCCCCCGACGGCGCGGTCCTGCACGCGCACCCGTCCTATCCCGGCTGGGCCGCGACGCTCGCCGTCGACGCGCCCGGCACGCGTGTCGCCCACGTCGAGCCGAGCGGCGGGGCCGTGGCCGTCGCCGAGATCCTTTGGGACGGCGACGACACTACGGAGCTGCATCCGTCGAGATCCCGACCATCCGTCCGCTTGGCGAATCGCCGCCGCATCGCCGTGGGGGAGGCGATCGGATCACCGGACGGGCGACGGATCGCGACCGACCTCGCCGCGATCCAGGACCGCATCCGCAGCCTCTACGCCGCCGGTCCGGACGGACGCGAGAGGCGGGACGATCATTCAACGGGATGGGCGCTCGCCGCGCTCGTCCTCGACGCGTGCGCCGTCCACCGCGACGGGCGTGTCGTGGTGATCCCCCATTCCGCACCGCTGCCGAGGCCCCGTGGCATCCGCGTCCCGCGGCCGGACGCCGCCCTGACGCAGCGCCGGATCGCGGCGCTGGGGCTGCAGAGCGGATTGTTCTCGCACCTGCGCGTCTGCGCCACCGCAGCGGAGCTGACGAGCGCGGACGGCGCACGGCTCGCGATCGGCTGGGCCGGCGACGACATCTTCCTGGAGTGGGATGCGAGCACCCCTCCCGGAGATCTCGAGGCGGCGTTTCCCGCGCGCGCGCTCGCCCTGCTGGACCAGTTTCCGCCCCGCTTCGTCCACGACGCATGCCGAGGCGAGCTCGCATTGGCGTGCGAGCCCTGTCCTCCCCGTGCACCGGGGCTCCTCGAGGCGGCGATGACCTTCGGCCGAGATCGCGACGCGACGCGCGCCTTGCGCGGCGTCGAGGCCGCGCGCATCCCCCTCGTGTCGATCCTCGCCGAGGACGCGCACGACGACGTCGCCGAACGGATCGTCGATCTCGTGGAGGCGCTGGGCCATCGTGCCGTTCGCCACCGGCCGGGCCGAACGGACACCGGCGACGACGGCGATCCCGTCGCGCTCCACGTCCCCGTCTTCGGGTCGCGCTCCGCCGGCTGGCAGGACCGCGCCTTCGGAACGGAGCTGGCGCGCGTCGCGAGCGCCCATCGCAGCGGGTCGCGGCAGCGCTGGCTTCCGGTGTTCGCCTCGCGCGCGGCCGAGCGCGAGGTCCGTCTGTCGGCGCACCTGCAGACCTACGACAGCCTCACCCTCGAAGATCGCTCCGAGCGCGACCTCCTCGAGATCCTGAGCGCCGCCATCCTCGCCGATCGCGCGCGCTTCTAGTCGTGCCGGCATCGATCAAGGAGCAATCCCGCATGCGGTCGAACGAGCTCGGCGCCTACGCCGCCGCCGTCGTCACCCTGTCCTTGTGGGCGTCGTCCTTCGTGGGCATACGCGTCGCCCTGGAGACCTGGACGCCGGGCGGACTCGCCCTCCTCCGCTACGTCGTCGCGGCGGGGTCGCTCCTGTGCCTGCTGCCGTTCCTCGATCTCGGCGATCGCATGAAGCCGAACCGCGCCGACGTCCTCATGTTCTCGGCCTTCGCCCTGCTCGGCGTGGTCGGCTACCATGTCGGCCTCAACATCGGCGAGCAGACCGTCACGGCGGCCACGGCGAGCTTTCTCGTCGCGCAGATCCCCCTCGTCACGCTCGTGCTGAACGCGGCCCTGTTCGGCGAGCGGCTCACGCCGGTGCGCGCCACGGGGCTCGTGGTCGGCCTCTCGGGGACGGGCATGATCCTGGTCGGCGAGGCCGAGGGGCTGTCGATCGACTTCGGCGTGCTCTGGATCGTGATGGCGATCGTCTCCGAGAGCCTGTACTTCATCTACCAGAAGCGTGCGCTCAGCCGTTTCACCCCGTTCGGCCTGAACTTCTACACGACCCTCTTCGCCGTCGTCTTCATGGCGCCGTTCCTGCTCGATCTCACGGTCGCCGGAGCGGTGGTCGATGCGGCGGCGATCGGCGTCGTCGTCTATCTCGGCATCTTCCCCGCGGCGGTGGCCTACCTCTTGTGGAGCTATGCGATCAATGCGCTCGGCGCCTCCCGCACCGCGGCCACGCTCTACGCGCTTCCGCTCGTGACCATCGCGATGGGCTTCGTGCTCATCGGCGAGCTGCCGACGACCCTGGCCATGCTCGGAGGCGGCATCGCGCTGTCGGGCGCCTATCTCTGCAGCCGCGAGCCACGCACCTGAAACACCCCGTGCGACGGTCGGAGAGGAAACAATGCATTACTTCGGATAGGGCGAAGAATCGTTGACAGCTTTCGATTGATCTACTAGTGATCGCCTTCCCCGCACGCCTGCACCACGGCGAGACGCGTGGGCGAAGCGGAAGCGATGATGCGGCGCATTCTGGTAACGTCTCACCTCACGCAGGACGGCACCGAACGATACCTTGCGGCGAACGTGCTCTACAGGCCCGACCTGCGACGTCGCGATCCGGTCCTCGTCCGGCAGGAGGTGGCGCGGATCGCGCCCGACCTGATCATCGTCTGCGCGGCGGATCAGGCTCTGCTCGACGCCGTCGGGAACACCCCGGATCTACGGATCGTGGTCTTCGCCACGACGGCGGACGCGATCGAGCCCGGCACGCTCGACCACCCCGGCGTTTCCCTCGCACTCGCTGCCACGCAGGCGCAGGCGGAGCGTGCGGCGTTCGCGGAAGCCGAGCGGCGGCTGCGTCCCGTCCCCACGGCGCCCGCGGTCGGCAGGGTGCCGGGCAAGCGCGTCGCCATGGTCGGCGCGGGAGCGGTCAACCTCGTCACCGCGCTACGCCTCGCCCGGGCGGGCTACGAGGTCGACGTCTTCGACCGCATGCCGGACCCGCTCGAGACGGACGATTTTCCGGCGGACGCGGTGGGCGCCACTTTCGGCGGCCTCGATGCCCGCATCTTCTCCTACAACGAATCGCGCCACCATCTCTATCGGGGGGTCGCCACGCGCTCGGAGATCCGCTTCCGGCACCGGATCTCGGACGCGGGCTGGCTGTCGCGCGACCTCGACACGCTGGACGACGAGGAGCGCGGCTGGATCGATCGCCTGGAAGCCGTGCCGCCCTGGCTGGCGGGCGTCTACAATCGCTGCATCCTCGACTACAATCGCGCGAGCCTCGCACGCTGGCACGAGATCTTCGGCGTCTTCCCGGCGCTGCTGCGGGGCGCCAATCTCGTCGACCGCCTGCTGCGCGTCTACCAGACGCAGGCCGCCTTCGCCGCAGCCAGCCGCTCGGAGCGCATCCTGGGCGCGCGCCGCGAGATCCTGTCGGCGTCGGATCTCGTGGCGGCGGAGCCCTGCTTCGCGGATGCGGCGCGATCGGGAGCGGTCGCCGGAGCACTGCGGGTCGAGGGCTTCTCGATCAACGTCAAGACGCTCTCGCGCAACATCGTCCGGCTGCTCGCCGCACGCGGCGTGCGCTTCCACTGGGGACGCGCGCTCACCGCGATGCGCACGGACGCGGCGGGCAGGATCGCCTCGCTTCGTTTCGGCGAGGAGGAGGTCGTCGCCGATCACGTCGTCGTCAGCCCGGGAGCCTACGCGCGGCTCGGAGGCGGCGGCGAGGACACGCTTCCGGACGTCGCCTCCGTGATCGGCATGTGGATCACGCTGCCGAACGAGGACGTGCCGCTCGCCACGCCGCTGAAGGTCAGGCGCCGCGGGTTCGCGGCGAGCGAGGCCGCCGAGGGTGCGAACGTCATCCCGGGCCACGGCCCGGACGGTCGGCCCGTGATCTACTGCAGCTCCGGCCACGGCTTCGTCGGCAAGACGCCCCTTCGTGCGGACGCCTGCGACCTCGACGAGCTCGCGCGCTGCATCCGCGAGACGGCGGAGGAGCTCTTCCCCGACAAGGTGCGCGAGGCGCGTCGGCGCGGCATGCTCGACGTTCCGCCCGCCTCCTGCATCCGGCCGTGGACGTCCTCCGGGCTCGGCGTGTTCGTGCGCCGCGAGACGGCCGGCGGTGGCGCGGCGGTCGTGACCGGGGGGCACAACACCGGCGGCTTCGCCCAGGCGCCGGCCGTCGCCGAAGCCGTGCTCGAAGCCCTGCGCGGCGGAACGCCCGAGATGGCGGAGCTCTATCATCCAGATCGCGCGACGGCGCTGGCCGAGGCGCCCACCGCGCCGGAGCGCGCGGCATGATCCCGGAGACGACGGATCGAGCCTCGCTGGCGCGCCTCCTCCTGGACGGCCTCTCACGGCACGACGGGCCGCTCTGGATCCAGGGATCGCGAACGGTCACGCGTCCGGAGGCCCGCGCCATGGTCGAGCGCGCGCGCGCATCGCTCGCGCGGGCCGGCGTCCGGGCGGGCGAGCGCTTGGCGCTGCATGGCGCTCCCGCTCCCGAGATCCTCGCCGCGCTCGTCGCGGCGCTCGTGGACGGGGTCGTCGTCGTCCCCGTCGATCCGCAGCTGACGAGCCATCGCAAGGCCCAGATCCTGGAGCTCGCGCCGGTGCGGGCCGTGCTCGACACCGTAGGTGGGCTGGACGCCCCGGCCGCGCTCGTGCGCGTCGACCTCGCAGCGGGCACCGCGCCGGCGGCTCGCGACACCGCTCCGGAGGTCGAGCCGGACGCTCCCGCCTACGTCTTCTTCACCTCCGGGTCGACGGGCGCGCCGAAGCCCGTGGTCGGGCGCCGGGGCGGCCTCGCGCATTTCGTCGCGTGGGAGGCGCAGCTGCTCGCGCTCGAGCCGTCGGATCGCGTGGGCCTGCTCACCCGCTTCTCGTTCGACGTCGTCCTGCGCGACGTCCTCCTTCCGCTCGTCTCCGGCGCCATGTCCGTCATCCCCGCCCCGGGGGAGGCCGAGACGGCCGCGGGGATGATGGACTGGATCGCGCAGGCCGGCGTCAGCGTGCTGCACACGGTCCCCTCGATCGCGCACGCGATGCTGGCGGCCAGCCCGGATCGACCGGCCGCGCGCGCTCTGCGCCACAGCTTGTTTGCCGGCGAACCGCTCAACGCGAGCCTCGTCACGCGTTGGCGCCGCCGCTTCCCGCACGCGCAGATCCACAATCTTTACGGTCCCACCGAGACCACGCTGGCGAAGTTCCACGCCCGCGTTCCCGATCCCGCACCGGAGGGGATCCAGTCCTGCGGCGTGCCGCTGCCGGAGACGACGTACCTGATCGTCGGGCCCGACGGGGCGCGGTTGCCGCTGGGCGAGCTCGGGGAGGTCGCCATCGCGACGCGCCACCGCAGCCTCGGCTATGCGCGCCCGGACGGATCCCTGGTGCCGATCACCACGCCCGTCGAGGGCCTCGACTGCTACCGGACGGGAGATCTGGGCTTTCGCGACGCCGACGGGCATCTCCATCTGCGCGGGCGACGGGACGATCAGGTCAAGATCATGGGCGTACGCCTGGAGCTCGCCGGCATCGCCGCTTCGATGGAGAGCCATCCCGAGGTCGAGAAGGCGGTCGTGATCGCGGAGGACGACGAGAGCGGCGGCAAGCGCCTCGTCGCCTGGTACACGGCGCCGGCGCGAACGGACCCGGGTCCCGCGGCTCTGCGCGGCTTCCTCGCGGCCAGGCTGCCGGCCGCGGGCGTGCCGGCGCACCTCCTTCGCTGCGACGCGTTTCCCTTGACGCCCAACGGCAAGGTGGACAAGGCCCGGCTCGTGCGCCCTCCGGCCGAGCCGGAGACCTACGTGGCTCCCTCCGACTGCCTCGAGGCGCTCCTCGCAGCGGCTTTCGCGTCGGTGCTCGGGGTCGAGCGGGTCGGCGCGGATGCCGACTTCTTCGCGCTCGGCGGGGATTCGTTGGCGGCGGCGGGCGTTTGCGCCCTCCTCGCCGAGCAGGACGGACGCACCCTGTCGCCGGGCGCCTTCCTCGACGCGCCGACGCCCTCCGGCCTGGCGGCGCTGCTGGAGAGCCGCACCGAACCCGCCGCCGGGCCGATCCCCCCGGCTCCAGACACGCTGTGGTTTCCCCTCTCGCCCCAGCAGCAGCGCTACTTCCGGACCTTCTGCGCCAGCGGGAACCGGAGCTGGTGCAACATGGTCGCGCTGATCGATCTCCCGGACGGCGTCGAGGCCTTCGCGGTGGAGCAGGCGATCGCGGACATCGCCGTGCACCACGACAGCCTGCGCCTCGCCTTCGCCCTCGACGAGAACGGCACCGTCGTCCAGCGCATCGACCCCACCTCCGCCTTCACGTTGAGCACCGCGGATCTCGCGTCGCTCTCCTCCGAGGCCGTGGACGAGGCCGTCGCCGCGATGAAGCGGCGCGAGGGCGAGGAGCCCATCGACGTGTTCTCGGATCGAGCCTGCTTCCGCGCCACGCTCGTCCTCCTGCCCGGGGGCGCCCGCAAGCTCTTGTGGAACGTGCATCACCTCGTGAGCGACGGGACGAGCCAGGGCATCCTCGCCCGCTCGCTGGCGGAATGGTTCGCGGACAAGACGGCGTTCCGCCGCCGCAACGCGGCGCTTCCCTCGATACGCGACGTGGTCCATTTCGCACGCGGCCGCGCTCCGCACGAGCTCGGCCCCTATTTTCCGACCCTGCTGACGCAGCCCGTCCCGTACCGCCACGCCTATCTCCCGCAGAATCGACCGGTCGCGGACCCGCAGCGCTGTCACGCCTACGAGAAGAGCCTCGGGGCGGATACGGTCGAGGCGCTGCGGATGAGGGCGCGCGACCTGCGGTGCACGCCCTACGTCCTCTTGCTCGGCGGCTGCATGCGCAGCCTGGCGGCGCTCACCGGGCGAACGGACCTGTGCGTCGTCACGCCCCTCGCAGGACGCGAGCATCCGGGGCTGCGGGACGTGATCGGCGATCTGATCAACCTCGTGTGCCTGCGGGTGCACGACCTCGATCGGCGAACGCCCGAGGCGCTCGCGACGCAGCTGCGCGAGCAGGTGCGAGAGGCGGCCCGGCGTCAGGAGGAGCAGTTCGATCGCGTGATCGACGCGATCGGCCTGCGCTTCGAGGCGGACCGGAACCCGCTGACGGGCTTCTCGCTCAACTACATGCCTCAGGGCGTGCCCGGGCCGGTGCGGCACGGCGAGCACGCCGATCGCGGCTACAAGCTGAAGTACGACCTGCTCTTCCTCGTGCGCGACTTCACCAACGCCGTGAACGTCGAGATCCAGTACCGAACGGGCATCTACGACGCGAGCGAGGTCGCCGGCGTCTTCGACGCCTTCGAACGACACGTGAGGCTGATCTGCCGCCATGACTGACGAACGAAGCTCCGCCGGGCCCGGCGAGTATGCTCTTCTCCTGTTGCTCGCGTTCCTCTGGGGCGGCTCCTTCACGCTCATCGAGGTTGCGCTCGCGAGCTTCCCCCCGGCGACGATCGTGGCGTGCCGCATCGGGCTGGGCGGGCTCGTGCTCCTGATCATCGCGCTCGCGAGGCGCGAGACCTTTCCGCGAACAGGGCGCACCTGGGCCGAGCTGCTCGTGCAGGGCACGCTGCAGGGCGGGTTGCCCTTCTTCCTGATCAGCTGGGGACAGCAGCACGTCGCCTCGAGCGTCGCGGGCATCGTGAACTCGACGCCGCCGATGTTCGTGTTCCTGCTCACTGTCTTCGTGCTGAGAACGGCGCCCTTCGACGCCCAGAAGCTGCTGGGCATCGTCCTGGGCCTGGGTGGCGTCACCCTCATCGCCACCGCGACGGCCTCGGGGACAGACGACAGCAGCGTGCTCGCGGTGCTCGCGGTCACTGGCGCGAGCCTGTCCTACGCCTGCGGGGCGATCTACGGCCGACGCTTCGCCGACCAGTCGGTCTTCGTCACGGCGAGCACGTCGCTGCTGCTCGCTGCGGCGCTGATCGCTCCGTTCGCGTATCTCCTCGACGACCCGTTCGACCTGCAGCCCGCGCTGGCGCCGACGCTGGCGCTGCTCGGGCTCGCGCTGTTCTCGACGGCGCTGGCGAGCCTGATCTACTTTCGCCTGATCAAGACGCTCGGCTCGCTGGCCACGACGTCGAACGCGTATCTGCGCGCGCTCTTCAGCATTCTCCTCGGCATCGTGCTGCTCTCCGAGCCGTTCACCTGGTCGATCGCGGCGGCGACGGTGCTGATCTTCCTCGGTGTCTTCATGGTCACGGGGCAGTTCCGCCGCCTCGTCACCGACCGGCTTCGACCGCGGGAGGCCGGCAATGCCTGACGCCGTCCTCTACCACGCGCGCTCCGGCAACAGCCTGCGCGCCGCCATCGCGGTGGAGCTCGCGGGCATCTCCGTCACCCGGCGGCAGATCGATCTCGCAGCGGGCGAGCACAAGCGGCCGGACTACCTCGCCGTCAATCCCGCGGGGACCGTGCCCGCCTTCGTCGAGGGTCCGCCCGACGCACCGCTCGTGCTCACCCAGTCCGGCGCGATCCTGGAGCACCTCGTCGATCGCTCCCGCCCCGACCTGTGGCCGCAGGACGCATCGGCGCGGGCGGCGTGCCGCGCGAGCGTGCTCTGCGCCGTCAGCGACGTGGCCGTCCAGAACGCGTTGGCACGCTACCTCGCCTTCGCGCCGGAGGCGTCCCGCTTCGTCTTCGAAAGGGCGATATCCGCGCTCCTCGCAGCGCTCGAGCCGCTGGCGCGCAACGAGTTTCTGTGCGGCCCGACCCCCAGCGTCGCCGACTACGCGCACTTTCCCGTCGTCTACATGCGCGAGGCCGCCCTGCGACGCCGCGCCGAGGCGCGCCCGGTGATCGCCTGGCTCGAACGCCTGATGCGCGACGATGCCGTATCGCGCGCCATCGCCTATGCCGGCCTTCAACTCGACGAGCTAAGCCCGTGACGCGTCTCGCCATCGCCATCGTCGGCGCCGGTCCGTGGGGTCTCGCGGTGCTCGACCGCGTGATCGCACGGGCCCGCGCCCATCCCGCCACGCGCTTCGACGTCGTGCTCGTCGACCCGCGCGAGCCCGGCCCCGGGCTTCACGACCCGGAGCAGGAGCCGCACCTCATCCTGAACACGGTCGCCGGGCAGATCGACGCCTTCGGCGCGCGGCATTTCGGCGAGCCGCCGCTGCGCGGGGCGCTGCCCTTCCTCGACTGGGCGCGGCGCGAGATCGATCCGGCCATCGGCGCGAACGTCTTCCTGCCGCGACGCCATTACGGCGCCTATCTGCGCTTCGTCCACGAGGTGCTCCGCGACAACCTGCCCGCCAACACGCGGCTGCACCGGCACCGATCGGTGGCGATCGGCCTGGAGCCCCTGCCCGGCGGCGGCTTCGCGCTGCGCCTCGAGGACGGCGAGCGTCCGAGCGCCGACCACGTCTTCGTCTGCACGGGTCACGGCCTCGCGGAGCGCGCCGCGGCGGAACCCGACGACGCGACGATCCCGCCCTATCCCGTCGCTCGGCTGCAGGAGGCCGTGGCACCGGGAACGGCGGTCGGGGTCGCGGGGATGGGGCTCGTGGCCGTCGACGTCGTCGCGAGCCTCACCGAAGGGCGGGGCGGGGTGTTCGAGGAGACGCCGGAGGGCACGCTGTCCTACCGTCCGTCCGGTCTCGAGCCGACGATCTTCGCGTTCTCGCGCACGGGAACGCCCTTCGCCTGCCGGCCGTCGAGCACGCTCGACCTCGCGACGATCTACACGCCGATCTTCTGCCGGAGCGAGGCGATCGCACGCGGGGATGGGCTCGACTTCGACGCCGACCTCCTGCCGCTCCTGACGGCGGAGCTCTGGGCCGCGTTCGCGATGCGCCGCGCGCTGCTCGACCTCGGCGAGGAGGCGCAGGCCGCCCTGCGCGCCCGGTTCGCGCGCCTCTCGCCCGCCGATGCCGTCGATCTCGCTCGGGAGGCGCTGCGACCGGGCGAGAGCTTCGACCCCCGTGCCCTGATCGTTGGAGATCGCCCGCGCCGCTATCCGCACGCGACGGCGTTCCGCGAGGCCTTCCGCATGCGGCTTGCCTACGATGTCGCCGAGGCGCGCGAGGGCGAGGCCGCGAGCCCTTACAAGCATGCGGTGGAGATGCTCCGCGTCCTGCGCGATTTCATCCGCGATCACGTCCGGCCCGACCGGCTGGCGCCCGCCTCGCATCGACGCTTCTTCCGCACCGTCGCCCCGCGGATATCCGGGCTCGTCGTCGGCCCGCCTCTGTCGCGCGGGCGAGAATGGCTGGCGCTGATCGAGGCAGGGATCGTGCGCGTCGATCTGGGTCCCGCACCGGAGCTGAGCCGGGACTACGACACGGGCGCGGTCGTCGCCCGATCGACGGCGCTCGACGCGCCCGCGACGGTGCAGCTCGATGCCGTCGTGCGGGCGCGTGTCGACACGGCCCCGACGGACCCGGTCGTGTCTCCGCTGTGCGCCCAGCTTCATCGCAGCGGCCTGTGCCCCCTGAACGGCGGCACCGCGACCGGGTACCTTCGCGTCGATTCGACCGGCCAGCCGATCGACGCGACCGGGCTTCCCGTGCCGGGGCTGAGCGTGCTCGGCGTGCCGACCGAGGGCGCGACCTACTTCAACCACTACCTGCCCTCGCCTCGAAGCCGCGCGCGTGCCTTCGAGACGGCGGACGCGGCGCTCGCACAGGCGCTCTCGCGGCAATGGGGCGACGAAGCGGCAAGATATCCGGGAGCGGCCTGATGGCGGGGGAGGAGCCGATCGTCCACGGCGCGGGAGACGTCGACCTCGCCTGCGTCCTGCATCGCCCGGCCGGCGACGTCCGGGGAGGCGTCGTCCTCGTCCACGGGCTGGGCGGCCGGAAGGACAGCGAGACCCATTCCGCTCTCGTGCCGCGCCTCGCCGCGGCGGGCCTGGCGACGCTGCGTTTCGACTTTCCCGGTCACGGCGACAGCGGCGGCTCGACGCTCGACCTCACGATCGGGCTCGGAGCGCGCACGGTCGACGCCATGGTCGGGCTGATGCGCGAGCGCCTGCCGCCATGTCCCCTGGGGCTCGTGGGCGCGAGCTTCGGCGCCACCGCGATCCTCGCCGCGCACGCCTCGCGGACGGCAGACGCCCTCGTTCTCCGCTCCCCGGTCTGCGACTATGCGAGCGTTCGAGCGCGGCAGCTCGGGCCCGAGCGGCTCGCTCTCTGGGCGCGCGAAGGGCGGATCGCGGGCCTGATCTCCCGCGGGCGCGAAACGCCCTACGCCTTCCACGAGGAGGCTTTGCGCCTCGATCTCTTCGCCGAGGCGACCGCGCGCACGGCTCCGCTCCTCCTCCTTCAGGGAAGCGAGGACGACACGGTGCCCATGAACGACACGCTCGCCTTGCGCGAGCGTTGGGGCGGACGGGCCGACCTCGTCCGGATCGAGGGCGGCGACCATTCCCTGAGCGACCCGCTTCATACGGACCTGCTGGTCGCCTGCGCCGCCACATGGCTCGACCGCCATCTCGTGCCCCGCGACGGCGCGCGCAAGCCCTGACGCCGCTCTCGAGAAGGCGGCCGGACGGACGACCTCGCCTCGGGCCTCGACGACCGTTCGCCGCGGCCTGCCGAAGAGGCGTCGTGAACACGCCGCCGTACTCGTCGTTTCGGAATGGATGGACCAGCTCGGGACGATGACGACCTGCTCGTCGCGGACGACGAGATGGCGCGTCTCCTCCGGCCGGCCCATCAGGTGGACGACGAACCTGCCCTCAGGCTCTCGTGACGCGCGCGCAGGCGGTCGAGCGCCCGGCACAGGGCCTCACGATCGAGCGCGCCGGTGATGCGAAGGGCGAAGCAGACGCGGTATCTCTCGTAGAGCACCTGGCGGCTCCCGAAGCTGGAGACGGCGGTGTCCCAGGCCGACCGATAGAGGGGGATCCGCTCCTGCGCCTCCAGGCGTGCGCCCTGATAGTAGAAGCGGATCTCCTCCCCGAGCGGACCGTCGAGGTCGGCGCGCGTCGGCATGGCGACGAGGCCGCTCGCCCCGATCTGCTGCACGATCTCGATCATCCGCGGATACAGGCGCGGGTAGAGGTTGCGGACCGAGTCCAACGGGTCCCAGGCCGGCACGACGAGACCGAACTCGTTCCGCGCGGCGCCGGTTTCGGCCGCGAGCTTGAGCGCCTTGACGACCTCGAGGTTGACCCAGATCTCCGTGAGCTTCTCGTGCACGTGCTGGAACGCGCCGAGATCGGCTCCCTCGACGAGCAGCGAGACGAGGCCGAGCAGGTATTCCGTCTTCGCGATGGTCTTGCAGACCACCTGGTGGGCCATGTGAGCGTTCGCCCCGGTCGCCGGATACACGCCGTTGCAGGCCTCGACGTCGCGATAGCAGGACACCCTTTCCCAAAGCATGTGCACGTCGTCGAACAGGACGACGGCGTCCATCTCCTCAAAGCAAGACGCGAGGGGATGATCGCGGCGATCGAAGCCGTGATCGACGCTGTCGCGACACACGAACCGGAGGCCCGGCGACGCCGTCGGGATCGCCACGCCGAAGGCGAAGCGCGCGCTCTCCTCGCCCGGCTCGACCATGCGTGCGGGGAACACCGCGATCTCGTCGGCCATGGGGAGCGTCGCGAGCAGGCGCGCGCCGCGCAGGACGATGCCGTCGTCTCGCTCGCGCACCACGTGAGCGGCCATCTCGGGGATGTCCTGGCGCGCCGCCCCCACGTGCTTGTTGGGGCGCGGGTTGAGGAGCGTGTGCGTGAGGCACAGGTCGCGGTCGCGAACGTGCGCGTGGTAGGCTCTCACGTTGCGCGCGAAGGCGGGCTCGCGTTGCCCGAAGAAGTCGGCGCTTGGCCGGGTCGCCGATCATGCCGCGCGCCCGGACGTAGCCCGGGTCCTGACGGGTCTCGGCTTCGAGGACCGGATCGTCGTCGGCCTCGGCGAAGCGCGTCACCGTGTCGGCACCGGCGGCGATGATCTCGAGAAAGCGCTCGAGGCTCTCCGCACCCGGGACGCGAACGGACATGCCGATCACGGCGACGGCCTCGTCCTCCCACGATCCGCGGCTCCTCGCGTTGGCGCGGGCCCGCTCGCGCGCCGGGCCGCGCGGCGCCGGCATCCGCTCGACCCGCTCGATCGCAGAGACGTCGGTCTCGACCCGTGCGAGGAACCCGTCGACCGTGGGGTGGCGGAACAGGTCGGCGACGCTCGCGCGAACCCCGGTACGGCGAGCGAAGGCGGCTACCACGTGATTGGCCTGGAGCGACGTCAGGCCGAGAGCGAACAGGTCGGCGCCCCCCTCGATCTCGGCGGGCCCGAGAACCTCGCGCAGCAGATCGAGGAAGCTCTCCCGGGGCGTGGAGCCGGCGGGAGCGTCGATATCAGCGATGGCCGATCGCGGGTCGATCGCGGCGAGAGCCGCTCGATCGACCTTGCCGTTGGGGGGTGAGCGGGAGCGCCCGGACGATCGTCACGGTGGCGGGGAGCATGTAGGCCGGCAGCACGGATGCGAGCCGCTCGCGGATCGTGGACGCGTCGAGCTCGGCTCCCGTCTTCGGCACCACGTAGGCGGCCAGCTCGTTCTCTCCGATCGCGTCGCGCCGGCAGACGACCGCGGCATGATCGATCCCCCGCACCCCCGCGAGCGCGCCCTGCACGTCCTGCAGCTCGATCCGGTGGCCGCGGACCTTGACCTGGTCGTCCGTTCGGCCGGCCATTACGAGCGTCCCGTCCGGCCGCAGGAGCGCGAGATCCCCCGTTCGATAGAAGCGTTCGCCGGTCTCTGGGGCGAGGGGATCGGGAACGAAACGCTCGCGCGTGCGCGCGACGTCGGTATAGCCGAGCGCCAGCCCCGCTCCCCCGATGTACAGCTCCCCGAGCTCACCCGGGCGCACGGGCGCGCCGTCGTCGCCGATCAGCCTGATCGTCGTCCGGCGGATCGGGCGCCCGACGTGGATCGGCGCTCCGGGATCGGCGATCCGTCCGCAGGTCGACCAGATCGTGGTCTCCGTCGGGCCGTACATGTTCCAGAGGCTGCCGGTCGCGCCGACGAGCCGGCGGGCGAGGTCGGGATCGAGGGCATCGCCGCCGCACAACGCCTTCAGCCCCGGCGATCCCGTCCAGCCGGACAAGAGCAGCATGCGCCAGGTCGCCGGTGTCGCCTGCATGACCGTGACGGCATGGGCGTCCATCGCGCGCGCCAGCGCGGCCCCGTCCTGCCGGACGAGCCCGATCGACGGGGCGTCGCGATCGACGTGGCTACGCGGCGCGTTCGCGAGCGGAGGCTGCCGCGGGACCGACCTGCGGGAGCGACGGCTACCGAGAGGACGGCGCTCGGGCGCGGCGCACGGCGTCTCGCGTCAGGGCCGGTCGTCGGGCATGAAGTCCGCGCGCGCCGCCTTCACCTCGCGCACGAGGAAGTCCATCGTCGCGCGGATGCGGGCGATGTCCTTGAGGTCGGCGTGGACGATGAGCCAGTAGGAGCGCGAGAAGCTCGTCTTCTCCGGCAGGATCTGCACGAGGCGCGGGTCCTGGGCTGCGACGAAATAGGGCAGGATGCACACGCCCGCCCCCGCCAGCGTCGCCTGCATCTGGGTGACGAGGGAGGACGAGGCGATCTTCGCCCGCAGGCCCTTGTTGACCTCGTCGAGATAGTCGAGCTCGGGGGTGAAGATCAGGTCGTCGATATAGCCGATGATCGGGTGGTCCTGCAGGTCTTCGGGCGTCTCGATGGGCTTGGCCCGGTCGAGATAGTCCTGCGTGGCGAAGACGCCGAGCTTGTAGTCCGTCAGGCGCCGCGCGACGATCTTGCCTTCCTTGGGCGGCGCCAGGGATATGGCGATGTCCGCCTCGCGCTTGGAGAGCGAGAGGAGCCGCGGCATGGCGACGATCTGCAGCTCGAGATCCGGGTATTGCTTGGCGAGGTCCGCCGTGCGCGGCGCCAGGAACATCGTGCCGAAGCCGTCGGGCGCGCCGATGCGCACGGTGCCCGAGAGCGCGAGGTCCGCCCCGCCGATCTCCGAGGAGACCGCGAGCGCCTGGGTCTCGATGGCCTCGGCCTTGGCGAGCAGGCGCTCGCCGTGCTCCGTCAGCGCGTAGCCTTGCGGGCGTCGCTCGAACAGCTTCGCCTTGAGCGCGTCCTCGAGCGCCGTGATTCGTCGCGAGACGGTGGCGTGGTCGGCGCCGAGCCGCCGCGCGGCGACGGTGAGGCGGCCGACGCGCGCGACGGCGAGAAAGAAGCGCAGGTCGTCCCAATCGAAGCGACTCATGATAGACTCCACCAAGCATCTGTCACGGACGAGCGGCACGGCCTCGTCAGGTGGCGTTTCCCCAGGGTAAGCACGCGCGCAGTTCCGCACGTCGTTGCTTCGATTTCTCCTATAGCTGTGCAAATATCGCAAATGCTATCGGTATGCCGTAAGAGCAAGGGAGGCGTGCAACATGCGCACGGTCGGTCATTTCATCGGCGGACGCGAGGTCGAGGGCTCCTCGGGACGGTATGGCGACGTCTACGAGCCCATGACGGGCGAGGTGAAGGCGAAGGTGGCGCTCGCCACCCGCGACGAGGTCCGTGCCGCCGTCGAGAACGCGCTCGAGGCGCAGCCCGCCTGGGCGGCGACGAACCCGCAGCGCCGCGCCCGCGTGTTCATGAAGTTCATCGAGCTGCTCCACCGCGACTACGACGCCCTCGCCGAGCTTCTCGCCCGCGAGCACGGCAAGACCGTGCCCGACGCCAAGGGCGACATCCAGCGCGGCCTCGAAGTGTGCGAGTTCGTGCTCGGCATCGCCCACCTGCAGAAGGGCGAGTACACCGAGGGCGCGGGGCCCGGCATCGACATGTACTCGATGCGCCAGCCGCTCGGCGTGGTGGCCGGCATCACGCCCTTCAACTTCCCCGCCATGATCCCGATGTGGAAGTTCGCGCCCGCCATCGCCTGCGGCAACGCCTTCATCCTCAAGCCCTCCGAGCGCGATCCGGGCGTGCCCATGCGCCTCGCCGAGCTGATGATCGAAGCGGGGCTCCCGGCGGGCATCCTCAACGTCGTCAACGGCGACAAGGAGGCGGTGGACGCCATCCTCGAGGACCCCGACATCAAGGCCGTGGGCTTCGTCGGCTCCTCCGACATCGCGCATTACGTCTACTCGCGCGCGGCGGCGACGGGCAAGCGCGCCCAGTGCTTCGGCGGCGCCAAGAACCACATGATCATCATGCCCGACGCGGACATGGACCAGACGGTCGACGCGCTGGTGGGTGCCGGCTACGGCTCGGCCGGCGAGCGCTGCATGGCGGTCTCCGTCGCCGTGCCGGTGGGCAAGGGCACCGCCGACCGGCTGATGGAGAAGCTCGTCCCGCGGGTCGAGAGCCTCAAGGTCGGCCCCTCCACGGACCCCTCCGCCGATTTCGGGCCGATGGTGACGCGCGCCCACCTCGAGAAGGTGAAGAAGTACGTCGACATCGGCGTCCAGG
Source organism: Salinarimonas ramus (assembly GCF_014645695.1). GTDB lineage: Bacteria > Pseudomonadota > Alphaproteobacteria > Rhizobiales > Beijerinckiaceae > Salinarimonas > Salinarimonas ramus. The sequence continues at coordinate 121,435 of NZ_BMMF01000005.1, forward strand.
AAGGCGCAAAGCTCGTCGTCGACGGCCGGAACTTCTCGCTCCAGGGCTACGAGAACGGCTTCTACATGGGCGGCTGCCTGTTCGACGACGTGACGCCGGACATGCGCATCTACAAGGAGGAGATCTTCGGCCCGGTCCTCTCCGTGGTGCGTGCCAAGGATTACGAGGAGGGGCTGCGCCTCGCCAACGACCACCAGTACGGCAACGGGGTGGCCATCTTCACCCGCGACGGCGACGCGGCGCGCGACTTCGCCGCCAAGGTGCAGGTGGGCATGGTGGGCATCAACGTGCCGATCCCCGTGCCGCTCGCCTACCACACGTTCGGCGGCTGGAAGCGCTCCGGCTTCGGCGACCTGAACCAGCACGGCCCCCACGCGATCCTGTTCTACACCAAGACCAAGACCGTCACCGCCCGCTGGCCCTCGGGCGTGAAGGAGGGCGCGGAGTTCGTGATCCCGACGATGCAGTGAGGTCGTGATGCGCTCGGCGGGATGCGCTATCCTCGCGCGTCCCGCCGAGGAGCGATGCAAATGGCCTGTGGCGACATGGACGACGATCTCGCCGTTCCGCGAAACGAAGCCGGGATAGACGCGCGTGCGCACCTGGCGCAGGAGATGCCGCCGGAGCCCGACCGGACCCGCCGCGCGATGCAGCCGGCGGAACGTCTGGCGATGAGCCGAGCAGTTCGAGCCTTGCAGAGCGAGCCCCTTCCGCCGATGTCGCTCGACGACATCCGGGAGGGGCTGGCGTGAGAATTGCGCCGGCACCGACCCCCGCTTGTCATCCCCGCCCCCACCCGCTAAGCCGCCGACCTGCCCGTCTCGACCGCTCGTCCGACGGCACACGGCAAGGGAGATCCCATGCGCGCTCTGCGTCTCCACGGCGACCGCGACCTCAGGCTCGAGACCCTCGACGATCCGCCCGCCCCCGCTGCCGGGGAAGTCCAGGTGCGGGTGCGCGCCGTCGCGCTCAACTTCCTCGACGTGTGGGGCTATCGCGGCATGGCCTTCGCCAAGCGCAAGCTGCCGCAGGTGGCGGGCGTGGAGGCCGCAGGGGAGGTCGTCGCCATCGGCCCGGGCGTGACGCGCTTTTCCCTCGGCGACGCCGTCGTGCCCTACGGCGCGGAGACCTGCCGGGAATGCCGCGCCTGCCGGGAGGGGCGCGACAATCTGTGCGAGAACGTCCGGGGCATCATGGGCTTCCACGTCGACGGCATGGCCCGCGAGCTGATGAACCGCCCCGAGCGGCTGCTCGTGAAGGTGCCCGCCGGCGTCCCCTTCACCGACGCCGCCTGCGCGGCGATCGGCTTCGGCACCGTCCAGCACATGCTCTTCGACAACGCCAAGCTCGAGCCCGGCGAGACGATCCTCGTCCATGCCGGCGGCTCGGGGATCGGCACCGCCGCGATCAAGATGGCCAAGGCCATCGGCTGCACGGTCTACACGACGGTGGGCGACGACGAGAAGGGCGAGAAGGCGCGCGCGCTCGGCGCCGACCACGTCATCAACTATCGCGAGGAGCGCTTCGAGGGCGAGGTCCGCCGACTCACCAAGCGCAAGGGCGTCGACGTCGTCTTCGAGCACGTGGGCGCGGACACCTGGAACGGGTCGCTGCTCTGCCTCAAGCGCGGCGGGCGCCTCGTCACCTGCGGCTCGACCTCGGGCGTGACGACGCAGATGAACCTGATGCAGCTCTTCCAGCAGCAATACCGCATCTTCGGCTCCTTCGGCTGCTCCATGCGCAACATCGCGCAATCACTGGAGAAGATGGCGGCCGGCATGACCCCCGTGATCGACTCGACCTTCCCCCTCGCCGATTTCGCCCAGGGGCTGGAGCGGCTGGAGGGGAGGAAGGTGTTCGGGAAGGTGGTGGTGACGTTGTGAGGCGCGCCTGTCGTTCAGACGCTTGACGCGCATACGTAAGATACGTAGTTTACGTTCATTGTTCGATCGGCGGCACGATGCATACGGTTGTCGAGACCAACGCCTTCAGGCGCGCCGCCGAAGACGTCGGCCTTTCCGAGGAGGAGCGCATCGCGATTGCGACGCTCGTTTCCGAGGATCCGATGCTCGGCGCAACGATCCCCGGCACCGGCGGTGCTCGCAAGTTCCGCTATGCACCACCGCATCGAGGCAAGCGCGGAGGATACCGCGTCATCACGTACTTCGCAGCAGAGGATGTGCCTGTATTCTTGCTGGACATGTATTCCAAAGGCGAGAAGATCGACCTTACGAAGGCCGAGCGAAACGAGCTCGCACGGCTTCTCGCCGACATCGCCGATGATTACCGAACCTACTCCATGGGACGTGGCCGACACATCGGGGAGAAGCGGAAATGAGCAAAGCAGGTAAGCGTCTGATTGCTGCCGCACAGGAGGTCAAGGCGATCGTGCGCGGTGAGATCGAGCCGGCGCACGTGCACGAACCCGCCGCTCTCGACGTGAAGGCGATCCGCGCCAAGGCCGGATTGTCGCAGGATGCCTTCGCGTCCACCTTCGGCTTCACCGTCAATCAGATCAGGGATTGGGAGCAGGGGCGCTCTCGTCCGCTCGGAGGCGTTCGCGCGTACCTCATGATTATAGAGCGGGATCCGACCGGCGTTCGGAAGATGCTCGACGAGACGCGCCGTACCGCGGCCTGAGTCCTGCGGCCGAGCCAGACCGGGTGCAGTCTATATCCGAATACCGCTCCCGGACGGCGGTGGCGGTTCGGTCTGGGAGACCCGTGCCATCCCACCCCGCTTGACCCCGCGTCCGCGATCGGTCACACGAGCGCGCTCTCGCTGAACCCGAAGGTCCCGGTGTCCGGTTTCCGTCTTCGTCTGGCCCGGCTCGCCGGGCATGCTCTCGAAGGCCTGAGCGTCGCGGCGGTGCGCTCGGTCTTCGCGCTCGCGCGCGCGCTCGGGCCCGATCGCGCGGGGCGCGTGGGCGCCGCGCTCACGCGCACGCTCGGGCCGCTCGTGCCGGCGCACCGCACGGCGATGGCGAACGTCGCCGCGGCCTTCCCGGAGAAGTCGGCGGCCGAGCATCGGGCCATCGTGCGCGGCGCCTGGGACAATCTCGGGCGCACGGCGGCGGAATACGCGCATCTCGACACGATCTTCGACTTCGACCCCGAGAACCCCGGCGCGGGGCGCATCGAGGTGGAGGGCATCCCCTATTTCGAGGCGCTGCGCGACGACGGGCGTCCCGGCATCATCTTCTCCGCCCATCTCGCCAATTGGGAGCTGCCGGCGATCTGCGCGCATCGCTACGGGCTCTCCGCCACAGCCGTGTTCCGCGCGCCGAACACGGCCGCCGTGGCGCGGGCCGTGATGGAGGTGCGCTCGCAGACGATGGGCGGGCTCGAGGCGGCGCGCCAGGGCGCGGCCTTCGCCATGGCGGGCGTGCTCGATCGCGGCGGGCATCTCGGCATGCTCGTCGACCAGCACTTCACCCGCGGCGTCGACGTCACCTTCATGGGCATGCCGGCCAAGGCGAACCCCGTCCTCGCCAAGTTCGCCAAGCGCTTCGAGTGCCCCGTCCACGGCGTGCGGGTGGTGCGCCTGCCCAAGGGCCGCTTTCGCCTGGAGCTGACCCCGCCGCTCGACCTGCCGCGGGACGCGAAGGGCGAGATCGACGTACAGGGCGCCATGCAGGCCATGACCGACGTGGTCGAGAGCTGGGTGCGCGAGCATCCCGAGCAATGGCTCTGGCAGCACCGCCGCTGGCGCCCGGTGCCGAAACGGCGGTGAGACGGGGCGGCGGCGCTCGCCCGGGGCTCAAGGCAACGTGAATTCGCCGTTTACACCGTTCGTGCTTTAACGGGCCCATGAGAACCGCCAACGTCCTCCTCGCGCTCGCGATCGGCGCCCTCGTGACGAGCGCGCTCCACGCACGCGGCCTCGCCGCGGACGCGACGCCGCGGGCCGTCGTCGAGCTGTTCACGAGCCAGGGCTGCGCGTCGTGCCCGCCCGCTGACGCCAAGCTCGTCGAGCTGGCGAAGGATCCCGATCTCCTCGCGCTGACCCTGCCCGTCGATTACTGGGACTATCTCGGCTGGACCGACACGCTGGCGAACCCCGCCCACACGGCGCGCCAGCGCGGCTATGCGCAGGCGCGCGGGGACCGCATGGTGTTCACGCCGCAGATGGTGGTGAACGGCACCATCGCCTGCATCGGCTCGAAGTCGGAGGAGGTGTCCGACGCCCTCGACCGCACCTCCGGCACGCGTCTGCCCGTCGCGGTCTCGGTGGAGGTCGCCGCCGGCGAGGCGGAGATCCGCGTCGCCGCCGGCGAGGACGCGCCGGCCGAGGTCTGGCTCCTCGCCATCGATCGCGAGGAGGAAGTGGCCATCGGGCGCGGCGAGAATTCCGGGCGCCACGCCACCTACGCCAACGTCGTGCGCGCCATGACCAAGGTCGGGGACTGGACAGGAGACGCGGAGAGCTTCCGCCACGGCCTCGCCGGGCGCGGGGACTTCCACGTCGTGCTGCTTCAGAAGCGCGCCGACGGCGAGCCCGGCGCGATCCTCGGCGCCGGGCGCAGCGACGCGCGCTGAGGCGCGCCTCCCGTCAATCGAGGGCGACGAGCCCGAGCGCGGCGACGACGGCGGCGCCGGCCACGAGCCACAGCCGCGGCACGCGGACCTCCACCTCCTGGCGCAGCCACTCGCGCGCGGTCCGTGCGTCGAGGCGCGGCGCGCCGCTCTCGCGGGCGTTCGAGGCGGTGCTCTCCAGGGCGGGGGTCCGGATGTCGGCGTTCTGCATGGTTCGATCTCCTCGTCGTGGCGGCTGCGCGCGCTGTGCGCACGGCATGGGTAGGAATACGGACCTCCAACTGACGAAACGCTGACGGCGTCGGCGCTCGCCCGTCGCGCGAACCGGCGGGCACGTCGAAGGGCAGGCATCGGCGCTTCGCAAGCGCGGCGCGGCTGCTACCATGGGTGCCGGATCGCAGAACATCCCCGATCGGAAGGAGACGCCCCCATGCGGCACACGCCCCTCGTGGTCCGGTTCCTGGCGGCTTTCGCCACCGCGGCCGGCGCCCACGCGTTCGTCCTCGCCCCCGCCGCCCGGGCGCAGGCCGTCGATCTCGCGACCGAGCTCCCGCCGGCGCCGGAGGCCGGCACCGGCACGCAGGCGCGCGACCTCGCGCGCGCCGAGCGGCAGATGGTGGCGGCGGCGAACCCCATCGCGGCGCAAGCCGGCCTCGCCATCCTGCGCGCGGGCGGCAGCGCGGTCGACGCCATGATCACGACGCAGCTCGTGCTCAACATCGTCGAGCCGCAGAGCTCCGGCATCGGCGGCGGCGCCTTCCTCGTCCATTGGGACGCGGACCGGGCCGACATGATCACGCTGGAAGGCCGCGAGACCGCGCCCGCCGCCGCGACGCCGGAGCGCTTCCTCGGCGCGGACGGCGAGCCGCGGCCCTTCATGGAGGCCGTCGTCGGCGGGCTCTCGGTCGGCGTGCCGGGCGTACCGGCGCTCTTGGCGGAGGCGCACGCCCGCTTCGGCCGGCTGCCCTGGGAGAGCCTGTTCACGATCCCCATCGCGCTCGCGCAGGACGGCTTCCCGGTCTCGGAGCGCCTGCACGCGCTCCTCGACGAGGACCCGGCTCTGCGCGACGACCCGCGCGCGCGGGCCCTTTACTACCAGGAGGGCGGCACGCCGGTCCCCGTGGGCACCATGCTCGCCAATCCCGCGCTCGCCGAGACCCTGCGCGCCATGGCGGCGGACGGCGTCTCGGCCTTCTACGAGGGCGCGGTGGCGCGCGACATCGTCGACACGGTGACGAGCCACCCGAGCAATCCCGGCGACATGACGCTCGCCGATCTCGCCGAGTATCGCGTGATCGCCCGCGAGCCGGTCTGCGTCGACTACCGCGTCTACGAGGTCTGCGGCATGGGCCCGCCCTCGTCCGGCGCCATCGCGGTGGGGCAGATCATGGGGCTTCTGGAGGGCTTCGACCTCGCCGCCATGGGTCCCGGCCCGGAGGCGGCGCACGTCGTCTCCGAGGCGAGCCGCCTCGCCTTCGCCGACCGCAACCACTTCGTCGCTGACGCGGACTTCGTCTCCGTGCCGGTGCGCGGCCTCCTCGACGAGAGCTACCTCGACGAGCGCGCCGGGCTCATCGCGGACGACGGCTCGCTCGGCCAGGCCGAGCCCGGCGAGCCGCCCTTCCAGCGCGAGGGGCGCCTCGCGCCTTCCATCGACCGGTCGACCGGCACGAGCCACGTCTCCATCGTGGACGCGGACGGCAACGCCGTCTCGATGACTTCGACAATAGAAAGCGCCTTCGGCGCACGGTTGATGACCGCCGGTGGCTTCCTCCTCAACAATCAGCTCACCGACTTCTCCTTCCGCCCCGAGGTCGACGGGCGCGCCGTGGCGAACCGCGTGGAGGCCGGCAAGCGGCCGCGCTCGTCCATGGCGCCGACGATCGTGCTCGACGCCTTCGGGCGCCTCTACGTCGTCACCGGCTCGCCGGGCGGCAGCCGCATCATCGGCTACGTGGCGAAGTCCCTCGTCGCGATCCTCGACTGGGGCATGGACCCGCAGGAGGCGGCGGCCTTCCCGGGCTTCCTGTCGCGCAACGGACCCACCGAGCTCGAGGAGGGCACCGAGGCCGCCTCCTGGGCGGACGCGCTCGCCGCACGCGGCCACGAGACGCGCATCGCGGAGATGACGTCCGGCATCCACGCCATCGTCGTCACCCCGGCGGGGCTCCTCGGCGGGGCGGACCCGCGCCGCGAAGGCCTGGCCGTCGGCGACTGAGCCGCTCGGCGTCCGATCGAGCGGAACGAGCCGGGCCGCAAGGTTTCGTCAACCATGCGGCCCGATCCTCTCCCCATGAGACACGCACGCACCCTCCGCCGCCTCCTCGCGGCCGCCGCCACCGCTTTCGCCCTCGCCTCCCCGGCCGCGATGGCGCAGACGCCGGGCAGCCTCGACCCGCGCCCGCTCCCGGCGCTGGCGAACCCCGACGATCCGGCGCTCCCCGCGAAGGAGCTGTTCGGCCGCGCCGCCGAGCCGGCACCGCTGGAAGCACGGGCGCTCGGCTCGTATGCGGGCGGGTGCCTCGCGGGCGCGATGGCGCTTCCCGTCGACGGGCCGGGCTGGCGGGTCATGCGCCTCTCGCGCAATCGCAACTGGGGCCATCCGGATCTCGTCGCCCTGCTCGAGCGCCTCGCCGCCGCGACGCCGCAGGCGGTGGGCTGGCCGGGGCTCCTCGTCGGCGATCTCTCCCAGCCCCGCGGCGGCCCGATGATCTGGGGCCACGCCTCGCATCAGATCGGGCTCGACGCCGACGTCTGGCTGACCCCGATGCCGGAGCGCGGCGTCTCGCCCGCCGAGCGCGAGACGATGATGGCGACCTCCGTCGTGCGGCCCGATCGCCGCGACGTCGACCCGGAAATCTGGACGCCGGCGCACGCCCGCCTCGTGGCGCTCGCCGCGCGCGAGCCGCGGGTGGAGCGCATCTTCGTCAACGCCGCGATCAAGCGCGCTCTGTGCCGCGACACGACGGGCGACCGCTCCTGGCTCTCCAAGGTGCGCCCCATGTGGGGGCACGATTACCACATGCACGTGCGCATCACCTGCCCGCCCGGCCAGGCCGGCTGCGAGCCGCAGGCCGCCGTCCCGCCCGGCGACGGCTGCGACGCGACGCTCGACTGGTGGTTCTCCGACGAGGTGCTGAACCCCGCGCCCTCCTCCGGTGGCGGCCGGCGGGAGAAGACGCTCGCCGACCTCCCCGACGCCTGCCGACGCGTGCTCGTGGCGCGCTGAGGCGGACGATTCTGTTGCCGCAACGTCAACCATCCGCGCAGGACGGCGGTGCCTTGGAGGGCCGGCCTTAACCCTGCGCGCGCGAACCTCGCCATCGCGACGGCCGTCTGGCCCGAGTTCTGCGCAATTCGTCGCGAATGCCGCGCACCCGTCTCACGACGGCACGCTCGCGGCGCGGACGAGACGACGGAGAGATCGGCAATGGTGATGACCATGCACCGGAACGGGACGACGGCGGTGCCCGAGCGGGTCGAATGGGTCGACGCCGCCAAGGGCATCTGCATCGTGTTCGTGGTGATGATGCATTCGACGCTGGGTGTGGGCAACCACATGGGCGGCGAGGGCTGGATGCACACGGTGGTCGCCTTCGCGGCGCCTTTCCGCATGCCGGACTTCTTCCTGATCTCGGGGCTCTTCCTCGCCCGCGTGGTCGACCGCGACTGGCGCACCTACGGCGACAAGCGCATCCTGCACTTCGTCTATTTCTACCTGCTCTGGCTCCTCATCCAATCGGTGATGAAGTCGGGCTCGATCGGCGACGGCACGCTCGCGGGCTTCGTCGAGCACCTCGCCTTCTCGCTCGTCGAGCCGTTCTCGACGCTGTGGTTCGTCTACATGCTGGCGGTCTTCTCGATCGTCGCCAAGCTCGTGCGCAAGGTGAACCCGGTCCTCGTGCTCGCGGTCGCGGCCGCCCTCGAGATCGCGCCGATCCATACGGGCTGGTTCCTGCTCGACGAGTTCTGCGGACGCCTCGTCTACTTCCTCGCCGGCTGGCATCTCGCGCCGATGATCTTCCGCCTGGCCGAGGCGGCGCTCGCCCGCAAGGGCGCGGCGCTCGCCTTCCTCGCGGCCTGGGCCGTGGTGAACGGCGCGCTCGCCTTGAACGAGGTGACGCTCCTCGGCCAGACGACGACGCTCGCCGCCCTGCCGGTGGTGAGCCTCGCGCTGGGTATCGCCGGTGCGGTCGCCATCGTGACGGTGTCGGCCCTCGTCGCGGGCACGATCGCGGGCAGGCCCTTCGCCTATGCGGGGCAGCACTCGATCGCGGTCTATCTCGCCTTCTTCGTGCCGATGGCGGCGACCCGCGAGATCCTGCTGAGGCTCGGCATCGTCGAGGACATCGGCACGGTGTCCGCGATCGTGACGCTGAGCGCCGTGATCGCCCCCCTCGTGCTCGAGCGGATCGTGCGCCACACGCCGCTCTCCTTCCTGTTCGAGCGCCCCGCCTGGGCGCGCCTCGGGGAGAAACGCCCGGCGGTGGCCCCGGCGGAGTGATCCCGCCCGACCATAGCGGCAGGCACGATCGAAAGCCTGCCGCGACGGCTGCAGAAGACGTCGGAACACGCCATATTCCAGCTCGAGCGCAGCGCCGAGAAGGTCGACGTCATGAGCAAGGTCACGAGCCGCGTCACGGCGAAGGGCGCCGGCACCATCCCCGAAGACGTGCGTCGCCTCCTCGGGCTAGAGCCCGGGAGCGAGGTGGAGTTCGCGAGAACCGAGGACGGAAGCGTCGTCATCAGGAAGATGGACGCCTCGCGGCGCGTTCCGCTCGAGAGCCTGCGCGGGCACGCGGGGCCTGGCATGAGCACGGACGAGATCATGCGGCTGACGCGGGGCAGGGCTCCCGGGGACCCGCTCTGACGGCCCCTTCCGCCGCTACTTCCCCCAGGTGCGCCTGATCACCCCGCCCGCAAATCCTTGACTCACCGCCCATCCCCCTGTACGCGCACGGCTCCAGCACTTCGTCGCAGACGAACGCTCGATCCGCCGACCGGTCCCACGAGGCCGGAGGTCAACGCCCGACAGCGCGTCGCGCCCTCGGGCGCGATCCGCGTTGCGCCCTGAGACGAAGACCGTTGGCGACGAAGGACGTTGGCGAGGCGGGGGCACGATCCCCATATCGAGCCGGGGCGAGCATGAGCGAGACGACGCGCGAGGGCGAGACCCTCGACATCGCGCAGGCCGTGAACGAGACCTGCCCGTGGTCGGGAAAGCCGATCGCGGCGGATTCGCTCACGCGCTATCGCGGCCGCGTCGTCGGCTTCTGCAATCCGGGCTGCCGCGACGAGTTCGCGGCGGCGATCGCCCAATTCGACGCCGCGATCGACGCGGACGACACGCCCCTCATCGCCAAAGGGCTCGACTGATCATGTTCGAAGGCCTCTCCGACCGCCTCTCCGGCATCCTCTCCGGCCTCACCCGCCGCGGCGCGCTCACCGAGGCGGACGTCTCCGAGGCGCTGCGCGAGGTGCGCCGCGCGCTGCTCGAGGCGGACGTCGCCCTCGAGGTCGTGCGCTCCTTCACCGACAAGGTGCGCGAGCGGGCGGTGGGCGCCGAGGTGGTCAAGTCGGTCACGCCGGGCCAGATGGTCGTCAAGATCGTCAACGACGCGCTGGTCGAGATGCTCGGCGCCGAGGCCGAGACCATCGACGTGCGGGCGCTGCCGCCGGTGCCGATCCTGATGGTCGGCCTCCAGGGCTCGGGCAAGACGACGACGACGGCGAAGATCGCAAAGAGGCTCTCCGAGCGCGAGAAGAAGAAGGTCCTGATGGCCTCCCTCGACACGCGCCGCCCCGCCGCGATGGAGCAGCTCGCCATCCTGGGCAAGCAGGTCTCGGTGGACACGCTCCCCATCGTCGCCGGCCAGTCCGCCGTGCAGATCGCCAAGCGCGCCATGCAGGCCGCCCGGCTCGGCGGCTACGACGTCGTCATGCTCGACACCGCCGGCCGCGTCACCGTCGACGAGCAGCTGATGGCGGAAGCCGCCGACGTCGGCAAGGCGGTGGAGGCGCACGAGGTGCTCCTCGTCGCGGACGCGCTCACCGGCCAGGACGCGGTGAACACCGCCCGCGCCTTCGACGGGCGAATGGGGCTCACCGGCATCGTGCTCACCCGCATGGACGGTGATTCCCGCGGCGGCGCGGCGCTCTCCATGCGCGCCGTCACCGGCAAGCCGATCAAGCTCATCGGCACCGGCGAGAAGGTCGACGCGCTCGAGGAATTCCACCCGAGCCGGGTCGCCAACCGCATCCTCGGCATGGGCGACATCGTCTCCCTCGTCGAGAAGGCGGCGGAGACGATCGACCAGGACAAGGCCATGCGCATGGCCGAGAAGATGCGCAAGGGGAAGTTCGATCTCGACGACCTCTCCGAGCAGCTCGGCCAGATGGAGAAGATCGGCGGCGTCGGCGGGCTCATGGGCATGATGCCCGGCATGGGCGCCATGAAGAAGCAGCTCGAAGGCGCCAAGATCGACGACAAGGTCATCGGTCGCCAGCGCGCCATCATCTCCTCGATGACGAAGGCCGAGCGGCGCAACCCCGATCTCCTCAAGGCCTCGCGCAAGAAGCGCATCGCGGCGGGCTCGGGCACCAAGGTCGAGGACGTCAACAAGCTCCTCAAGATGCACCGCCAGATGGCGGACGTCATGAAGATGATGGGCAAGAACAAGAAGGGCGGCATCGCCGGCGCGCTCGGCAACATGTTCGGCATCGGCGGCGGCCCGATGGGCGGCATGGGCGGCATGCCCGAGCCGACGCCCGAGATGATCGCCGAGATGCAGAAGAAGATGGGCCAGGCGGGCGGCATGGGTGGCGGCATGGGTGGCGGCTTGCCGCCGATGCCCCCCGGCCTCGGCGGTCCCGGCGCGAAGCCCGGCGCGCCGGGCCTGCCGGGGCTCGGCAAGCCGGGGAACCTGCCGGGCAACCTGCCGGGCCTCGGCGGCGGCTTCCCGTTCGGGGGCAAGAAGAAGTGAGCGCGCTTCCCGAGATGGACGGCGTTCTCGCGAGCGCGGCGCCCGTGATCGTCCCGCGGATCGAGACCGCGCGGCTCGTGCTGCGCGGCTTTCGCGAGGACGACCTCGACGCGCTGGCGGCCTTCTACGCCGACGAGCAGGCCGCGCATTACGTCGGCGGCCCCCGCGGGCGCGACGACGCGTGGCGGCTCATGGCCATGCAGGTCGGCGCCTGGCAGCTGCGCGGCTACGGCCAGTTCTGCGTCGCCGACAAGGCGAGCGACGCCTATCTCGGCTGGTGCGGCGTCTCGCGGCCCGAGGGCTGGCCGGAGCCGGAGCTCGGCTACGCCTTCGCGCCCGCGGCCCACGGACGCGGCCTCGCCACGGAGGCCGCCCGTGCGGCGCGCGATTTCGCCTATCGCACGATCGGGCTGACGACCCTCGTCAGCTACATCGATCCCGACAACCTCCCGTCCCGCCGCCTCGCCGAGCGCCTCGGCGCCGTGCCGGAGGGGCGGCAGATCGATCTTCGGGGCTCCATGGTCGACGTCTGGCGTCACCCGGGCCCCGCAGAGCTCGCGGGCCGCTGAGCGGCCCGTCCTCGAGAAAACCACCGACCATCCAAGACCAACCAGACCGGAGACCAAGACCATGGCCCTCAAGATCCGCCTCACCCGCGGCGGCGCGAAGAAGCGCCCCTACTACCGTATCGTCGTCGCCGACGCCCGCTCGCCGCGCGACGGCCGCTTCATCGACCGCATCGGCTCCTACGACCCGATGAAGCCCAAGGACGCCGCCGATCGCGTCGTGATCGACGTCGAGAAGGCGAAGTCCTGGCTCGAGAAGGGCGCCCAGCCCACCGACCGCGTGCTGCGCTTCCTCGATCAGGCCGGCCTCGCCAAGCGCCCCGAGCGCAACAACCCCGAAAAGGCCAAGCCCGGCAAGAAGTCGCAGGAGCGTGCCGCGGAGCGCGCCCAGCGCGAGGCCGACGCGGCCGAGGCCGCCGGCACCGAGGCGTAATCGACCGTGCGCGGCGGGCGTCGCAGCGAGGGGCCGCGTCGCGGCGGACCGCGTCCGCCGCGATCCGACGCACAGCCGGGTCGCGTTCCCGCGCCGCCGGCGCGCGCCGTGCCGACGCCCGACGGCGTACGCGTCGGCGAGTTCGGCCGCGCCCACGGCGTGCGCGGCGAGGTCCGCGTGAAGTCCTTCACGCAGGACCCGCTGACGCTCGGCCGGCTCGGCCCCCTCGTCGCGGCGGACGGGCGCCGGATCGTCGTCACCGACGTCCGGCGCGCCCCCGGGTCCGCGCCGGACATGCTCGTGGCCCGCATCGAGGGTGTGAGCGACCGCAACGCCGCCGAGGCGCTCACCCGTCTCGCGCTCTACGCCCCCCGCGAGGCGCTGGGCGCGGCCGTGGACCCCGACGAATGGCTCGTCGAGGACCTGATCGGCCTCGCCGTCCGCGATGCGGCGGGCACCGATTTCGGCCGCATCGTCGCCGTGCCCGATTACGGGGCGGGCGATCTCCTCGAGATCGCCCCGCCCGGCTCGCGCACGAGCGTCTACCTGCCCTTCACCAAGGCGTTCGTGCCGGCGGTGGACGTCGCCGCCGGGATCGTCACCATCGCGCCGCCGGAGGACTTCCTCGCGCCCCCGCGGCCCGAGCCCGACGACGGAGACGAGCCGCCCGCGCACGACGCCGATCCGGAGGACGGCGCGTGAGCGCGTCCCGTCCAGACGATGCGCCCTGGCGCGCGAGCGTGCTGACGCTCCATCCCGCGATGTTCCCGGGTCCGCTCGGCGTATCGCTCTGCGGCGAGGCGCTCGCGCGCGGCACCTGGTCGCTCGAGCCCCGCGACATCCGCGAATTCGGCCGAGGCCGGCACAGAGCCGTCGACGACACCCCCGCCGGCGGCGGCCCCGGCATGGTGATCCGCGCCGACGTCCTCTCGGAGGCGATCGACGCCGCCTCGCCGCCGGACGACCCCCGACCGCGGCTCCTGATGAGCCCGCGCGGCGAGCCGCTGACGCAGGGCCTCGTCCGCGAGCTGGCAGGCGGCCCGGGCGCAATCGTCGTGTGCGGGCGTTTCGAGGGCGTCGACGAGCGGGTGATCGAGGGGCGTGGCCTCCGCGAGGTCTCCATCGGCGACTACGTCCTCTCCGGCGGGGAGATCGCCGCCATGGTTCTGCTCGACGCGGTGGTGAGGCTGCTTCCCGGCGTCATGGGCGCGGCGTCTTCGGGCGAGGAGGAGAGCTTCGAGAACGGGCTCCTCGAATACCCGCACTACACCCGCCCGCGGGACTGGGAGGGCCGCGCCATTCCCGACGTTCTGCTGTCGGGCGATCACGGGCGCATCGCGCGCTGGCGCCGCGAGCAGGCCCGGGCGCTCACGAAGGCGCGCCGGCCGGATCTCCTGCCGGAGGGCTGAGCGCGCTCCCCGCCGTCTCGGCCAGCAGCCAGTCGCGAAAGGCGCTCACCGCCGGCAGCGCCGCCTTCTCCTCGGGATAGACGAGCCAATAGGCCTCCTCCGAGCGCGAGGGCCGGTCGAAGGGCATGACGAGCGCGCCCGAACGCAATTCCTCCTCCACCAGGAAGCGCGGCACGATGGCGAGGCCGAGCCCCGCCATCGCCGCCTGCGCCACCATGGCGAATTGCTCGAAGCGCGGCCCCGGCGTCGCCCGCGCCGGGTCGAGGCCCGCCTCTGTCAGCCATTGCTCCCAGGCGCGCGGACGCGTCGCCTGCTGGAGGAGCGGCACGCCGAGCACGTCCGCGGGCTCGGCCAGGCGATGGCGCGCGACGATCGCCGGGGAGGCGACGGGCACGATCTCCTCGCCCATGAGCCGATGCAGCTTCGCGCCGGGCCAGCTCGGGCCGCCGAAATGGATCGCGGCGTCGTGCCCCTCCCGCGCGAAGTCGAAGGGCCGCACGCGGGTGGCGAAGTTGATCGTGACGTTGGGATGCGCCTCGGTGAAGCGCGGCAGGCGCGGGATCAGCCAGCGCGTGCCGAAGGTGGGCAGGATCGCGAGGTTCAGGACGCCGCCCGCGCCGCGGAAGGCCATGACGTTGAGCGTCGCCCCGGTGAGGGTGCGCAGCGCCCCGCGCACCTCCGCGGCGTAGGCGGCGCCGGCGGGCGTGAGCGCCACGCGCTGACGCACGCGCTCGAAGAGCTTGACCCCGATCTGCGCCTCGAGCCCTGCGACCTGTCGGCTCACCGCACCCTGTGTCAGCGCCAGCTCCTCCGCCGCACGGGTGAAGGAGCCGTGCCGCGCGGCCGCCTCGAAGGCGGCGAGCGCGCCCAGCGAGGGCAGGAGGGGACGGGTTCCGGCGGCCTCGATCATGCGATCTCCTCATGAAGTGGTGAGAACATATCGGTTGCGCGCGCGACCGAAAAGGCCGATCCTCCGGCCCGTTTCGATGACGAGGAGACAGGAATGGATCTCGCGCCCGCCCGCCCCGACGCCCTCGCGATCCTGGAGCGGCTCGGCGTTGCCCATTCGGCCTTCGCCGACGGCGCGACGACGGGTGCCGGCCTCTCCGCGCGCTCGCCCATCACCGGCGAGACGATCGCCGCCCTCGCGGAGACGACCCCGGATGAGACGCGCGAGATCATCGGGCGCGCGCACGAAGCCTTCCTGCGCTGGCGCGAGGTGCCCGCACCCCGCCGCGGCGAGCTCGTGCGGCTGCTCGGCGAGGAGCTGCGCGCCGCCAAGGAGGATCTCGGCCTCCTCGTGACGCTGGAAGCCGGCAAGATCGTCTCGGAGGGCCTCGGCGAGGTCCAGGAGATGATCGACATCTGCGATTTCGCGGTCGGCCTCTCCCGCCAGCTCTACGGGCTCACCATCGCCACCGAGCGCCGGCATCACCGCATGGCGGAGACCTGGCATCCGCTGGGCGTGTGCGGCGTGATCTCCGCCTTCAACTTCCCCGTCGCGGTCTGGTCCTGGAATGCGGCGCTCGCCTTCGTCTGCGGCGACCCCGTCGTGTGGAAGCCCTCGGAGAAGACCCCGCTCACCGCGCTCGCGGTGGACGCCATCCTGAAGCGCGCCATCGCTCGCTTCGGCGAGGACGCGCCGGAGGGCCTGCATTCCGTGCTGATCGGCGGACGCGCCGTCGGCGAGGCGCTCGTCGACGATCCGCGCGTGCCGATCGTCTCGGCGACGGGCTCCACGCGGATGGGCCGCGAGGTCGGCCCCCGGCTCGCAAAGCGCTTCGCGCGGGCGATCCTCGAGCTCGGCGGCAACAACGCGGCCATCGTCGCGCCTTCCGCCGATCTCGACCTGACGCTTCGCGCCGTCGCCTTCTCGGCCATGGGCACCGCCGGCCAGCGCTGCACGACGCTGCGTCGCCTCATCGTCCACGAGAGCGTCTACGACGCCCTCGTGCCGAAGCTCGCCAAGGTCTACGCCTCCGTCGCGATCGGCGATCCGCGCAAGGACGGCACGCTGGTCGGCCCGCTCGTCGACGCGGACGCCCTCGCCATGATGGACCGCGCGCTGGAGGAGGCGAAGGCCGCCGGCGGCACCGTCCATGGCGGCGGGCGCGCGCCGATGCCGGGCGAGGGCGTCTACGCCCGCCCGGCCCTCGTCGAGATGCCGTCCCAGGCCGGCCCGATGCTGCACGAGACCTTCGCGCCGATCCTCTATGTCACCCGCTACCGCGATCTCGACGAGGCGATCGCGCTCCACAACGGCGTGGGTGCCGGCCTCTCGTCGTCGATCTTCACCCTCGACATGCGCGAGGCGGAGCGCTTCCTCTCGGACGCGGGCTCCGATTGCGGCATCGCCAACGTCAATATCGGCCCCTCGGGCGCCGAGATCGGCGGCGCCTTCGGCGGCGAGAAGGAGACCGGCGGCGGCCGCGAGGCGGGCTCCGACGCCTGGAAGGCCTATATGCGCCGCGCGACCAACACCGTGAATTTCGGCACCACGCTCCCGCTCGCGCAGGGCGTGAAGTTCGACATCGACGCGTAATCCCATCCTTGACGGGAGGGGAACGCTCGCGCAGCGAGCGAGGGATGGGGTCCGTGGGGCTCCGGTGGGCGTGCCGACCGCCCTCGGCTTCGCCGAGCACGCCTTCGGCGTGCCCCATCCGTCACCGCGCTTCGCGCGGCGCCACCTTCCCCTACAGGGAAGGAGCGGGCGCGGCGCAGTACGAAGAGGACGACACGCATGACCGCTCTCGCCAATTCCCCCGCCACCGCTTCCAAGGACGCCCCGAACCCGGGAGCCTTCTCCTGGGAGGATCCCTTCCTCATCGAGGAGCAGCTCACCGACGAGGAGCGCATGATCCGCGACGCGGCACGCGCCTTCGCCGAGGCGGAGCTCGCCCCGCGCGTGATCGAGGCCTATCGCGAGGAGAAGACCGACCGCGCGATCTTCGAGAAGATGGGCGAGACCGGGCTCCTGGGCGTCACGCTTCCCGAGGATTACGGGTGCGCCGGCGCGAGCTACGTCGCCTACGGCCTCGTGGCGCGCGAGATCGAGCGGGTCGATTCCGGCTACCGCTCGATGATGAGCGTGCAGTCCTCGCTGGTCATGTATCCGATCTACGCCTACGGCGACGAGAGCCAGCGCAAGAAGTACCTGCCCAAGCTCGCCTCCGGCGAGTGGGTCGGCTGCTTCGGCCTGACCGAGCCGGATGCGGGCTCCGATCCCGCCGGCATGAAGACGGTCGCGAAGAAGACCGCGAACGGCTACGTCATCAACGGCGCCAAGATGTGGATCTCGAACTCGCCCATCGCCGACGTCTTCGTCGTCTGGGCGAAGTCTGAGGCGCACGACGGCAAGATCCGCGGCTTCGTGCTCGAGAAGGGCATGAAGGGCCTCTCCGCGCCGAAGATCGGCGGCAAGCTGAGCCTGCGCGCCTCGATCACGGGCGAGATCGTCATGGACGGCGTCGAGGTCGGCGAGGACGCGCTGCTCCCCAACGTCTCGGGCCTGAAGGGTCCCTTCGGCTGCCTCAACCGCGCCCGCTACGGCATCTCCTGGGGCGTGATGGGCGCCGCCGAGGATTGCTGGCACCGCGCCCGCTCCTACACGCTGGAGCGCGTCCAGTTCGGCCGCCCGCTGGCGCAGACGCAGCTCGTCCAGAAGAAGCTCGCCGACATGCAGACCGAGATCGCGCTCGGCCTCCAGGGGAGCTTGCGCGTCGGGCGCCTGTTCGACGAGGGCCGCGTCGCCCCGGAGATGATCTCGCTCGTCAAGCGCAACAATTGCGGCAAGGCGCTCGACATCGCCCGCGTCGCCCGCGACATGCACGGCGGCAACGGCATCATGGAGGAGTACCACGTGATGCGCCACGCCGCGAACCTCGAGACTGTGAACACCTACGAGGGCACCCACGACGTCCACGCGCTCATCCTCGGGCGCGCGCAGACGGGGCTGCAGGCGTTCTTCTGAGGAGAGGGCAAGGGCGAGGGCGAGGGAGAGCGGGATGGGACGCGCGCTTCTCGCGGGCTGCGCCTATTTCGCCCTCGTCTTCGCCGCCGGCTTCGCGCTCGGCGTGGTGCGGAGCCTGTTCCTCGCGCCCGCTCTCGGGCACGTGGGCGCGGTACTGGTCGAGCTTCCGGTGATCCTCGCCGTCGCCTGGCTCGCGGCGCGGTGGACCGTGCGGCGCCTCGCGGTGCCGTCGGCGCTCGGGATGCGGGCCGCCATGGGCGCCCTCGCCTTCGCGCTCCTGATGGTGGCCGAGCTCACGCTGTCCGTGCATCTGCTCGGCCGCACGCCGGGACAGCACTGGGCCGCCTACGCGACCCTCCCGGCGCAGCTGGGCCTCGCCGGGCAGGTGGCGTTCGCGGCGATGCCGCTGGCGGTGAGACGCTGAGGCACATGAGATGGACGCGCGCAGGTTGTCGAACAGAACGCGAAAATACATCTTGTGTCAACCGTCGACCGATACTAATTTCTGCTGCGTAGCCAGGGAGGCGACGCAATGGACGACGGCGTGCGGATCGCGCATCGCAAGATCGAGGTCGAGAGCCGGGACGCTCCGCGCCGCCAGCCTCGTTCGGAGCAGCCGCTCACCCGTGCAGGCCGCCCGCTCATGCGCGAGATCCTCGGGCCGGACGGCGTGGTCCGCACGCGGATCGACCGCAATGTCGTCCTGGCGGCGATCCGCGCATCCGCGACACGATGAAAGCGCTGGAGCGACTGGAGCCGACCTACTCCACCGCGTTCGAGAGGCTGGTGGAAGGGGACGGCGTACATCCGAACGAGGATCTCGTCGGTCTTCTGGCCTACGCCTTCTACAAGCGAGACAAGCGCGAGCTCATCATCTCGCAGCGTGCGACCGCCGAGCAGCTCAGCAGCTATCATGCCATCCTGACGCCGAGCGTTCGCGCGCGCTACCGCGAGCATGCTCTTATGCGCCTGGAGGATTACGGCGAGCGCGCCATCGAGCATGCGCGCCCCGAGATAGAGGAATGGACGCGCAAGGCGGAGATCATCGCCGCACGAGATCGCATCATCGATGCGGTTCACGCGAGTACGTCCTGGCGAACGATCGTGCTTTGGAACGTGGTCGCCTGGGTCCTCACCATGGCGATCACCTTGCTCGTCGCGCTCGGCTTCGGCGCGGTCACGATCACCATCGATCCCGGGTGAGCACGACGCTCCTCGCGCGAGGAGGAGCGTCACCATGAAACCCCTTTCCGGCATCAAGGTCCTCGAGCTCGCGCGTATCCTCGCGGGGCCGTGGACGGGGCAGCTTCTCGCCGATCTCGGCGCGGACGTCGTCAAGGTGGAGCGTCCCGGCGAGGGCGACGACACGCGCGCCTGGGGCCCGCCCTTCGTCGAGGGCGCGGACGGCGCGCCGCACGCGGCCGCCTATTTCCACGCCGCGAACCGAGGCAAGCGCTCCGTCGCCATCGACTTCACGACGCCCGAGGGACAGGAGACCGTGCGGCGGCTCGCGCGGCACGCGGACGTCGTCATCGAGAACTTCAAGGTCGGCGGCCTCGTCAAATACGGCCTCGACGCGACGAGCCTGCGCGCGGCGAACCCGCGCCTCGTCGTGTGCTCGATCACGGGCTTCGGCCAGGACGGGCCCTACGCCTCGCGGGCGGGGTACGACTTCATGATCCAGGGCATGGGCGGGATCATGGAGCTGACCGGCGCCCCCGACGGCGAGCCGCAGAAGATCGGCGTCGCCTTCGCCGACATCTTCACGGGCGTCTATTCCACGATCGGCATCCTCGCCGCCCTGCGCCGGCGCGACACCACGGGCGAGGGCGGGCACGTCGACATGGCCCTTCTCGACACGCAGGTGAGCGTGCTGGCGAACCAGGCGCTGAACTACCTCGTCTCGGGCAACGCGCCGACACGCATGGGCAACGCGCATCCCAACATCGTGCCCTACCAGGTCTTCCCCGTGAGCGACGGCCACGCCATCATCGCCACCGGCAATGACGGGCAGTACCGGCGGCTGTGCACGCTGCTCGGCGATCCCGCGCTGGGCGAGGATCCGCGCTTCCTGACGAACCGCGACCGCGTGGCGAACCGAACCGTGCTCGTCGCGCTGCTGTCGGGCCTGACCGCGCGGATGACCCGCGCCGACCTCCTGGCAGCCTGCGAGCGCGCCGGCGTGCCGGCCGGGCCGATCAACACGATCGCCGACGTCTTCGCCGATCCGCAGGTGATCGCCCGCGCCATGCGCCTCGACCTCCCCGCCGAGGACGTCGCCGGCGGAACCGTACCCTCCGTGCGCTCGCCCATCGTCATCGACGGCGAGCCCCAGGTGGCGAACCGCGCCTCGCCGGGGCTGGGTGCCCACACGAACGACGTCCTCGCCGATCCGGATTGGGGCGGGGCCGGGTGAGAGCGCGACCAGTCTCCTTCCCCGGCAGGGAAGGACGAGATGGCGCATCGCACCCCATCCCCGATCCGCACGCCGCCCGTTCCCCTCGCGCCCGCGCCCGCTCATACTGCCGAGAATCTTCGGAGCCGTCCCATGACCCAACCCACGCGCACCGGCGGGCAGATCCTCGTCGACCAGATCGCCCTTCACGGCACGTCCCAGGTCTTCTGCGTGCCCGGCGAGAGCTACCTCGCCGCGCTCGACGCGATGCACGACGCGAAGATCGCCATCACCGTCTGCCGCCAGGAGGGCGGGGCGGCGATGATGGCGGAGGCGGTGGGCAAGCTCACCGGCATGCCCGGCATCTGCTTCGTCACGCGCGGGCCCGGCGCCACCAACGCCTCGCCGGGCCTCCACATCGCGCGCCAGGATTCGACGCCGATGATCCTCTTCGTCGGGCAGGTCGCCCGCGAGATGAAGGAGCGCGAGGCCTTCCAGGAGCTCGACTACCGCGCCGTCTTCGGCACCATCGCCAAATGGGCGACGGAGATCGACGATCCCGCCCGCATCCCGGAGATCGTCTCGCGCGCCTACCACATCGCGACGTCGGGGCGCCCCGGGCCCGTGGTGATCGCGCTGCCGGAGGACGTGCTGACCGAGGTCGCGAGCGTTCCCGACGCGCGGCCGTTCGTGCCGGTGGAGACGCATCCCGGCCTCACCCAGATGGCGGAGCTGCAGAAGCTGCTCTGGGCTGCGAAGCGGCCGATCGCGCTCCTCGGCGGCGCACGCTGGAGCCCGGCCGCGGTGCAGCGCTTCGTGCGCTTCGCCGAGCGCTTCGACCTGCCGGTCGCCTGCTCCTTCCGCCGGCAGATGCTGTTTCCCCACGATCACCGCTGCTACGCCGGCGATCTCGGGCTCGGCGTCAACCCGAAGCTCCTCGCGCGCATCCGCGAGGCGGACCTCGTCCTGGCCGTGGGCGGGCGGCTCTCGGAGATCCCGAGCCAGTCCTACGAGCTGTTCGGCATCCCCGACCCGGGCGTCGATCTCGTCCACGTCCACCCGGATTCCGACGAGCTCGGCCGCGTCTACCGCCCGCACCTCGCGATCAACGCCGCGCCCGCCGCCTTCACCGCGGCGCTGGAAGGCGTCCAGCCGCCGACCACGATCTCCTGGGCCGGTGCGGCGGAGGAGGCGCACGCGTCCTACGAGGCCTGGTCCGACCCGGAGGCGATCCGCCATCCCGGCGAGCTGCAGATGGGCGCCGTCATGGCGCATCTCGCGAAGGCTCTGCCGCGGGACGCGATCATGTGCAACGGCGCCGGCAATTACGCCACCTGGATCCACCGGTTCTGGCGGTTCGGCGCCTACGGCACGCAGCTCGCGCCGACGTCCGGCTCCATGGGCTACGGCGTGCCCGCCGCCATCGGCGCCAAGCGCCTCCAGCCAGAGAAGACCGTCGTGGCCTTCGCCGGCGACGGCTGCTTCCTGATGAACGGCCAGGAATTCGCCACCGCCGTGCAGCACGACCTGCCGATCGTCGTGATCGTCGTCGACAACGGCATGTACGGCACGATCCGCATGCATCAGGAGCGCGAATATCCCGGCCGCGTGACGGCCACCGCCCTGAAGAACCCGGATTTCGCGGCCTATGCCCGCGCCTTCGGCGGCCACGGCGAGACGGTGGCGCGTACCGAGGACTTCGCGCCGGCGCTCGAGCGCGCCCTCGCCTCGGGCAAGCCGGCCATCCTCCACCTCCTCGTCGATCCGGAGACGATCACGCCCACGGCGACGCTCACCGGGCTCAGGGAGGCGGCGCTCGCGAAGCGGGGCTGAGCGGACGCGGCGGTGGGTCTCGCTTGACGCGGGAGCGCCGGGCGGGACAATGCGCGCGCCCGAAAAGGAAGAACGATGCCGCAAGAGCCCACCCGCCCCGCGCGCGCGCCGCGCGTCGGCCTGTTCGTCACCTGCCTCGTCGACCTGATGCGCCCCTCCGTCGGCTTCGCCGCGGTGAAGCTGCTCGAGGATGCGGGCTGCGTAGTCGAGGTGCCCTCGCAGACCTGCTGCGGCCAGCCGGCCTTCAATTCCGGCGATCGCGCCACGGCGCGGGCGCTGGCGGAGCAGACGATCCGCGAGTTCGCGCGCTTCGACTACGTGGTGGCGCCGTCCGGCTCCTGCGCCGGGCAGATCAAGGCGCATTATCCCGAACTCTTCGCCGACGACCCGAACATGGCGCCCAAGGCACATGCGCTGGCGCAGAAGACCTTCGAGCTCGTCTCCTTCCTCACCGACGTCATGAGCGTCACCGAGGTCGAGGCGCGCTTCGACGGGGCGGTGACCTATCACGACAGCTGCGCGGGCCTGCGCGAGCTCGGCATCCGCGCCCAGCCGCGCCGGCTGCTCGCCAGTGTCGAGGGGCTCGAGCTCGTCGAGATGACCGATTCCGACGTGTGCTGCGGCTTCGGCGGGACGTTCGCCGTGAAGTACGGCGAGATCTCCGGCAAGATCGTGGAGGAGAAGGCCAAGACCATCGTCGAGACGAACGCGCCGACGCTGCTCGCGGGCGATCTCGGCTGCCTGATGAACATGGCGGGCAAGCTGCAGCGCGACGGGCGCGCGGTGAAGGTGCGCCATGTCGCGGAGGTGCTCGCCGGGATGACCGACGAGCCCGCCATCGGCGAGGCGTGAGCCGCGCTCAGTTGGAGACGGCGAAGCCCGAGCGCTGGGTCGCCTGGCTGCCGACGGCGCCGAAATATTCCGGCGAATCGCCGAGCCGCAGCGAAGGCTGGCAATTGGGCGTGCAGGCGTAGCTCTCGCGGGCGAGGCCGCGCTGGACGACGACGACGCCGTCTGAATCGGGCGCCTGGACGCTGACCATGCTCTCCGCGAGCAGCAATCCCTGGCCGTCCAGCGCGATGAGGTTCGTCGCGCCGTAGCTCTTGCCGGTGACGATCAGGATCCCGTTGCGCTGCACCGTGACGTCGGCGATGAACGGATTGCCGACGATGACCGTCTGCGTGCGCTCGGGCAGGCGGATGACCTTGGCGTGATCGAGGAAGACCGTGAGCGCCTCTCCGCCGGCGGCCGGAGCTCCGGGCGCGACCGGCATCGGTTCGTCCGCGACCGCCGCCGGATCGACGACGGGGCCACCGGGCGCGGGGCTGTTCACGGCGACGATACGGGGCGAGGGCGCCGCGATCCCCACCGCCGGCTCGGGCGTCGGATCCGGCATCGGCGCCTGCGACGGAACGCGCGCGCTCGGCTCCTGCGTGACCACCCGCGGCGCCGCGCCGTCCTCCTGCGAGCGAAGCTCCGGTGCGGGCGCGAAGGCGAAACCGAGAGCCGCCGTGACGGCGATGATCGGGGCGGCGACGCGGCCGGGGCGGATGCGCATGGTCGAGGTCTCTTCTCGAATTGCCGTCGCGAGACACCGGCTCGAGACCGGCGGCCGGGGCTCGGCTCGGTCACAGGACAGCCGAAAATGGTGAAGAATGCCTAAATTCGGCGGGTTCGACTTGTCGCGAAACGAAGAGGACCGTCGTCCCACCGACGGCGCGCTGGAGCCCGCCTCGCAAGTGATCCGGATCGCGACAGCATCCGGGTCGGCAGTGCACGAATATGAAGCGTCGTTCACCATCGAATTCTGCTTCGATCCAAAAACGATACAGTGTTTCTCACGGTCTCCTTGGGAAATCCAGGGATCAGAAAAGATTAACCATCGGCTGAAACTAGCTCGGATCTTCGGGAATGCTTGGTCCGCTTAACCGGCTGGCAAGATGTGCCGCTGTAGGGTGACCACATCGCCGCTCGGCACCAGAAGCGAGAGAGCCGGGGGCGCGCGTCGAAGCAAAGTCGAACAGGAGCACACCATGACCAACCTCTTCAAGCGCTTCGTCAAGGACGAGTCGGGCGCCACCGCGATCGAGTACGGCCTCATCGCCGCCGTGATGGCCGTCCTGCTGCTGGCCGTGTTCGGCCTCATCGACGAACCGATGGGTCGCGCATTCCAGAGAGTCGCCGACCAGCTGAATGCAGCGGGTGACGCTACGCCGATCACTGGCGCCGGTGGCGGCGGTGGCGGCTGATCCACGACGCTCATCGGCTTCCGGGCGGCTCTGCCACCCGGAGGCCGGTGCCGCCCGACTTGCCAGAGGAGAGCACAGATGTCCCTCAGCCCGACGATAAAGCTCTTCCTCACGGACGATAGCGGAGCCACCGCGATCGAGTACGGCCTGATCGCGGCGATGATGGCGATCCTGCTGCTCGCCTCTTTCGCGCTCATCGAGGACCCGTTCGGCATCGCCTTCCAGGCGATCGCGAACCAGCTGAACGCCACGAACGGCATCACCACGATCCAATGACAACCGGCGCCGATCGGGTGCCGACCAGGGCCGGCTCCACCGGACCGGCTCGCGACGGAGACCGCGCATGACCGGCATCGCCACCGCCCTTCTCGCCGCCTTCGTCGGCCTCCTCGCCGCCGCCGCGATCAGCGACGCGCGGACGATGCGCATTCCCAACCGCCTCAGTCTCGGGCTGATCGCGGCCTTCCTGCCGTTCGGGCTCCTCGCCGGCCTGGACCTCGCGACGATCGGCATCCATCTGCTCGTCGGGCTCGGCGTCCTCTTCGTGACGTTCACGATGTTCGCGCTGCGCTGGATCGGAGGCGGCGACGCCAAGCTCGTCGCGGCGGCCGCGATCTGGTTCGGGATGGCCGATGTCGGCGCTTTCCTCTTCGCCACGGCGATCGCGGGCGGCGTGCTGACGCTCGGCATCGTCGCCCTGCGCTCGATGCCCGTGCCGGTCGTGGTCGGCAATTGGCTGTGGCTCACGCGGCTGCAGGACAAGACGGTGGGCGTCCCCTACGGCATCGCCATCGCCGCCGGCGCCTTCCTCGTCCTGCCGCAGAGCCAGGTGTGGCGCCTCGTCATGCCGGCCTGACCGAGGTCGAGCCGCGGATGCGACGCCGTCGAAAAGTTCCCTTAACCATAATTTGACGATTCACTGGTCACATCCGACGCAACGGATTCCTCGGTGCGTTCGGGACGTCGAACCATGAAGCGAGCACAATTGGCAGTCCTCGGTCTCGCATTGGCAGCCGGCGCCGGCGCGATGCTGCTGATGAGCGGCGACCCGCCGCCTCCCCCGGAGGTGCAGATCGTCACGGCGCCCGCCGCCATCGAGACGACGGCGGTCCTCGTCGCCGCCGCGCCCATTCCCATGGGCCAGACGCTGGCGGAATCGGACCTGCGTTGGCAGGACTGGCCGGCCGACGCCGTCCCCCAGGGCATGATCACCCGCGCCGACGGCATGGAGATCGCCACCGGCGCCATCGCCCGCCAGGGCATGCTCTCCGGCGAGCCGATCCGGCGCGAGCGGCTGATCCGCTCCGAGGACGGCGGCTTCATGTCGGCGATCCTGCCCGCGGGCATGCGGGCGGTCTCCATCTCCATCGATTCGCGCGGGTCGAGCTCGGCGGGCGGTTTCATCCTGCCCGAGGACCGGGTCGACATCATCCGCACCTTCCGCGACGAGTCGGCGGCCGCTCAGGGCGCCGGCGACGTGATGGTGTCGGAGACGATCCTGCGCAACGTGCGCGTCCTCGCCATCGGCAAGAACGTCCAGGTCGACGACGAGGGCAATTCCTTCGTCGACGGCGAGCACGCCACCCTCGAGCTCAGCCCCCGCCAGGCGGAAGCGATCACGCTCGCCCAGCGCACCGGGCAGCTCTCGCTCGCCCTGCGCAGCCTCGCCGACGCGGCGCCCGCGACGCTCGAGGAGGAGCCCGAGGAGCAGCTCGGCTCGCTCAACATCGTGCGCTTCGGCGTGTCCGTGCCGACCCCCGTGCCCTGAGGAGATCGGCAGGATGACCCGCGCCCCCACCTTCCCCGCGACGCTCCGCCCGCGCACCGGGCTCGTCTCCGCCCTCGCGCTCGCCGCCGCCCTGATGGCGGGCGCTCCCGCCACCGAGGCCGCCGACTGGCGCGGCGGCGGCGGTGCCGTCGTCGCCTCCCAGCCCGCCACGGCCCCGATCGTGCGCATCGCGCCCGGCGAAGGCGCCCTCTCTCGCCGCGTCGCGGTGGCGGTGGGCAAGTCCGTGATCGTCGAATTGCCGGCGGACGCCCGCGAGGTGTTCGTCGCGAACCCCGCCGTCGCCAACGCCGTCGTGCGCTCCGCGCGCAAGATCTTCCTCATCGGCCAGGAGCCCGGCGCGACCTCGGTCTTCGCCTTCGACGCGGAAGGCCGCCAGATCGCCTCCCTCGACGTGGACGTCGGCCGCGATCTCGACGCCCTGCGCCAGACCCTGCGCAACTCCATCCCCAACGCCCGCATCGACGTGCAGGCCGCGGGCGATTCGATCCTCCTCACGGGCGAGGTCGATTCCGCGCTCGAGGCGCAGCGCGCGGTCGACATCGCCAACGCCTTCGTCGGCGCCAGCGGCGACGCCACCGGCGCCGTCGTCAACTCGCTCACGCTGGGCGGCGAGGACCAGGTGATGCTGCGCGTCACCGTGGTGGAGGTCGAGCGCGCCGTCCTCAAGCGCTTCGGCATCGACACGACCGCCGGCTGGGCGCCGACGCCCGCCGCCATCACCGAGGGACTGAGCCTCGCGAGCTCCGGCGCCGGGGGAACGGTGACGGCCGGCCTCAGCGGCGGCGGGTTCACGGTCCAGGCGACGCTCCAGGCCTTCGAGAGCGCGGGCCTCCTGCGCGTTCTCGCGGAGCCGACGCTGGTTGCGATCTCGGGCGAATCGGCCGAGTTCAACGCCGGCGGCGAGATCGCCGTGCGGGTCTGCAACGACGACGCCGGCGAGCTACGCTGCGGGACGGAGCTCCTCGACTACGGCGTGAACCTCGCCTTCACGCCCGTCGTCCTCTCGAGCGGCCGGATCTCGCTTCGCGTGGCGACCCGCGTGCGGGAGCTCGACCCGAGCGTCGAGGTGGAGACGGGCTCTGGCGCGCGCTTCGGCTTCAAGACCCGCGAATCGGCGACGAGCCTGGAGATGGCCTCCGGCTCGACGATCATGACGGCGGGCCTCATCTCGTCGCGCGCCGACCGGCGCGTCGCGGGCATGCCGGGCCTGCTCAACCTGCCGATCCTCGGCACGCTGTTCCGCTCCCAGGCCTACGAGCGGCGCGACACCGAGCTGATGATCCTGGTCACCCCCTTCATCGCGCAGGCCATGGAGCCGACGGAGGTGGCGCGGCCCGACGACGGCTTCGTCGACGCCTTCGATCCGCAGGCGGTCCTGCTCGGGCGGCTCAATCGCATCTACGGCACCGCGGAGCCGGTCGACCCGATCGGCCTGCGGGGCACTTTCGGCTTCATCGCGGACTGACGGGGCCGAGCCCCGCGAGAGGACGCCTCCAGAGAGGACGACGATAAGATGGCCCCGACCTCGAGAGCTTCGGCCGGCAGAGCCTCGGCCCGCACGACGCGCCTCGCGCGGCTCGCCTGCGCCGGTGCGCTCGCCGCCGCGCTGGGCGCCTGCGCCGACCGCGTCGTCGAGACCGGCTCGACCGGCTACCCGCACGATTACCGCGAGCGCCACCCCATCGCGCTCCAGCAATCCCCCGAGGTTCTCGACGTGCTGGTTCGCGGCGTCGGCCTCGATCCGCGCCAGCGCGCGGACGTCGCCGCCTTCGCCGCCGGCTATCGCGAGGGCGCGTCGGGTGCGCTGCACGTGCAGGTGCCCCAGGGCGGGGACGAGGTGGGCACGCGCCGCACCCTCGACGCCGTGCGCGCGACGCTGCACGATTCGGGCGTGCCGGCGACCTACCTCTCGATCTCGACCTACACGCCCGGCGACCGCAACGTCGCCGCCGCGATCCGGCTCTCCTACCGCTCGCTCCAGGCGCGGGTGCAGAGCCGCTGCGGGCTCTGGCCGCAGGATCTCGGGGTCAGCGACGCGGCGGTCAACATCCGCAACGAGCAGCACTGGAATTTCGGCTGCGCCATGCAGACCAACGTCGCGGCGCAGGTCGCCGACCCGGTCGACCTGGTGCGCGGTCGCACGCGCGGGTCGATCGACGTGAACGCGCGCACGCCCGACATCGAGGCCGTGCGCGAGGCGGAGTCGCCGGCGACGAGCTTCGACGATTGATCGTGGCCGCGAGAGGGAACGAGACGCCATGACCGAGAGCCCGATGCGCGACGACATGATCCCGCCCGTGCCGCGGATCACGATGCAGGCCTTCTGCGACACGGCGGAATTCGCCGCGGCGCTGGAGGCGGCGTCCGCCGATCGGCGCATGGCGAAGGCGCACGTGCGCGTGCAGACCGGCGGCGCGCCGGCCGCCGTCGCCGCCTATTCGCAGGCACCCACGCCCAACGTCGTGCTGCTCGAGACGCGGCTCACCTCGCTGCCGGACTTCCTCGGGCAGCTCGACGCGCTCTCCGAGGTCTGCGACGCGGGCACGAAAGTCGTGGTCGTGGGCCACGTCAACGACGTCGTGTTCTATCGCGAGCTGATCCGTCGCGGCGTCAGCGAGTACCTCATCGCCCCGGTCGAGCCCATCGATCTCGTGCGTGCGATCTCGGGCCTCTACGCGGCGCCGGGCGCACCACCGGTGGGGCGCACCGTCGCGGTGGTCGGCGCCAAGGGCGGCGTCGGCGCATCGACGGTGGCGCACAATCTCGGCTGGTCGCTCTCGCGCAAGCTGGCGCTCGCCACCGTGATCGTCGACCTCGACATCGCCTTCGGCACGGCGGGCCTCGACTTCAACCAGGACCCGCCGCAGGGCATCGCCGACGCGATTTTCGCCCCCGACCGGCTGGATTCCAACGTGGTCGAGCGGCTCCTCTCCAAGTGCTCGGACAAGCTGAGCCTGCTCACCGCCCCGGCCGTGCTCGATCGCACCTGCGACCTCACGGAGACGGCGTTCGACCAGCTCATCGACATCCTGCGCGCCTCGACGCCGGCCATCGTCCTCGACGTGCCGCACGTCTGGACGGCCTGGTCGCGCCGCGTCCTCGTGTCGTCGGACGACGTCGTCGTGGTGGCGGGGCCGGAGCTCGCGTCGCTGCGCAACGCCAAGAACCTCGTCGACCTGCTTCGGCAGAACCGCCCCAACGACAAGCCGCCGCGGGTCGTCATCAACCAGGCGAGCGTGGCCAAGCGCCCCGAGATCGCCACGGCCGACTTCGCCAAGGCCATCGGCGTCGACCTCTCGGCGACGCTGCCCTTCGACGCGCAGCTCTTCGGGACGGCGGCGAACAACGGGCAGATGGTCGCCGAGATTCAGCCGGGCTCGAAGGCGGCGGAAGCGTTCGACGCGCTCGCGCAGGACATCGCGGGCCGGCCCGCGGAGCGGCGCGCGCGCGGCGGCCTCCTCGACCCGATCCTGTCCAAGCTCGTCCGCCGCAAGGCGTCCTGACGCGCGGCGAACCGGAGAGACCGCAGGCATGTTCGGGAAGAGATCGACGACGGGAGCCCAGAGCCAGGCGGCACCGCGCCCCGCGATGCCGGCGCCCGCTCCCCTGCCCGCGTCCTCCGTGCCGGACACGGCGCCGGCTCCGGCTCCGACGGGCGCCGCGCCCCCCCAGATCGGCGCGGTCCCGGTCTTCTCCGACGGCGCCTACGTGCCGGCGGCCTCGCTCGAGCCCCGCGCGACGCCGGAGAAGCCCGTCGTCGTCGAGGAGCGGCAGAAGTCCGACAAGTACTACCAGACGAAGAGCATGGTCTTCGGGGCCCTCATCGAGGCCATCGACCTGTCCCAGCTCTCGCGCCTCGACGCCGAATCGGCGCGCGAGGAGATCCGCGACATCGTCAACGAGATCATCGCGCTCAAGAACGTCGTCCTGTCCATCGCCGAGCAGGAGGAGCTGCTCGAGGACATCTGCAACGACGTGCTCGGCTACGGCCCGCTGGAGCCGCTTCTCGCCCGCGACGACATCGCCGACATCATGGTCAACGGCGCGAACAAGACCTACATCGAGGTGAGCGGCAAGATCCAGCTGACGAACGTCCGCTTTCGTGACAATCAGCAGTTGATGAACATCTGCCAGCGGATCGTCAGCCAGGTCGGCCGCCGCGTCGACGAGTCGAGCCCGATCTGCGACGCGCGCCTGCCCGACGGCTCGCGCGTCAACGTCATCGCCCCGCCGCTCTCGCTCGAAGGGCCGACGCTCACCATCCGTAAGTTCAAGAAGGACAAGCTCACCCTCGACCAGCTCACGCGGTTCGGGGCGATCTCGCCGCCGGGCGCCGACATCCTCAAGATCATCGGCCGGGTGCGCGCCAACGTGGTGATCTCCGGCGGCACGGGCTCGGGCAAGACGACGCTGCTCAACTGCCTGACGAACTACATCGAGCACGACGAACGCATCATCACCTGCGAAGACGCCGCGGAGCTGCAGCTCCAGCAGCCGCACGTGGTGCGCCTGGAGACGCGCCCGCCCAACCTCGAGGGGCAGGGCCAGATCACCATGCGCGATCTCGTGCGCAACTGCCTGCGCATGCGCCCCGAGCGCATCATCGTGGGCGAGGTGCGCGGACCGGAGGCCTTCGACCTCCTGCAGGCGATGAACACGGGCCACGACGGCTCGATGGGCACGCTCCACGCCAACTCGCCGCGCGAGTGCCTGTCGCGTATCGAATCCATGATCACCATGGGCGGCTTCGCCCTGCCCTCGCGCACGATCCGCGAGATGATCGTGTCCTCCATCGACGTGATCATACAGGCCGCGCGCCTGCGCGACGGCTCGCGCCGAATCACGCACATCACCGAGGTGGTGGGCATGGAAGGCGACGTGATCATCACGCAGGACATCGTGCTCTACGACATCGTCGGCGAGGACGCGAACGGCCGCCTGATCGGGCGCCACCGCTCCACCGGCATCGGCCGCCCGCAATTCTGGGAGCGCGCCCGCTATTACGGCTGCGAGCCGGCGCTGGCCGCCGCCTTGGACAAGCTCGAGGTCGAGGACGGCGAATGAGGGGGAGGCGCGCGCCATGGACCTGACCACGCTCGCGGTCGCCGCGCTCGCGACGGCGAGCGTCGGCGGCGTCGCCTGGGTCTTCCTCTACCCGATCCTGTCGGGGGAGCGGCGCGCGGAGAAGCGCCAGCAGAACCTCGTCACGCGCTCGCCGGAGGCCCGGCTCGAGCGCGTCAATACCGCCAACCGGCGCGACCAGATCGCCCAGAGCCTCAAGGAGCTCGAGGCACGCGGCCTCGGCAAGCCGCAGAAGCTCACGCTCGAGCAGCGCCTCGCGCAGGCGGGTCTCGACTGGACCCCGTCGCGCTTCTGGCTCGCGAGCGCGGGCGCCGGGGTCGTGGTCGCGATCCTCGCGTTGGTCTTCTCCGGCTCGCTCGTAGTGGCGCTGCTCGCCGCCTTCGCCGGCGCCTTCGGCCTGCCGCGCTGGGTGCTGGGCCATCTCTCGCGCCGGCGCATCGCCGGCTTCGTGGCCGAATTGCCCAACGCCATCGACATCATCGTGCGCGGCATCCGCTCGGGCCTGCCGCTCGGCGACTGCCTGCGCGAGATCGCCTTCAACGCCCGCGAGCCGCTGCGCACCGAATTCCGGCTCGTCATGGAGAGCCAGGCCATCGGCGTGCCGCTCTCGGACGCGGTGCAGAAGCTCGCCCACCGCATCGCGGTGCCCGAGGCGAACTTCTTCGCCATCGTCATCGGCATCCAGTCCAAGGCCGGCGGCAATCTCTCCGAGGCGCTCGGCAACCTCTCCCGCGTCCTGCGCGAACGCAAGAAGATGGGCGACAAGGTCAAGGCCATGAGCATGGAGGCGAAGACCTCGGCGGCGATCATCGGCGCGCTGCCCTTCGGCGTGGCGCTGATCACCTACTTCACCAGCCCCGACTACATCTCCCTGCTCTGGACGACGCTCATCGGAAATATCGTGCTCGGTGTGTGCGCCGTGTGGATGACGATCGGCGTGCTCGTCATGCGCAAGATGATCAATTTCGACGTCTGAGGCGGCCATGCTGGAGCTCATGTCGCACCCCAACCTCCTCCCCATGCTGCTGGCGGGCGTCGCCGCGGCCGCGACGGTCTATTCGCTGGCGATGCCGCTCCTGCCGGCGGACACGCTCGACAAGCGCCTCAAGGCCGTCGCCGTCGAGCGCGACCGCATCCGCGCCCGCGAGCGCGACCGCATGAACAGCGAGCGCCAGCGCGCCACCTTGCGTCAGCGCCCGGAGACGCGGCTCAAGGACATCGTCGAGCGTTTCAAGCTCTCCGATTGGCTGGGCACCGAGACGGCGAAGGCGCAGCTCGCGCAAGCCGGCTATCGTGGGCAGAGGGCGGAATACACGTTCCTGTTCTTCCGCCTCGTCACGCCGATCGCCTTCCTGCTCTTCGCGCTCCTGTACTTCTTCATCGTCAACGATCACGGTCTCCAGCCGACGCTGCGCGTCGCGGCCGTGATGACGGCGGCCTACATCGGCATCAAGGCGCCGGAGATCTACCTGCGCAACCAGCGCTCCAAGCGCCAGCTCTCCATCCGCCGCGCCTGGCCCGACGCCCTCGACCTGATGCTGATCTGCGTCGAATCCGGCATGTCCATCGAGCAGTCCTTCAAGCGCGTGAGCATGGAGGTCGGCGCGAACTCCATCCCCCTCGCGGAGGAGCTGGCGCTGGCGAGCGCGGAGATGGCATACCTGAACGATCGCCGGACCGCCTACGAGAACCTCGCCCGACGCACGGGCCTCGAGCCGGTGAAGGACGTGGTCACGGCGCTCCTGCAGGCGGAACGCTACGGCACGCCTGTGGGCCAGGCGCTGCGCGTCCTCGCGCAGGAGAGCCGCGACCAGCGTATGAACGAGGCGGAGAAGAAGGCCGCCGCCCTGCCGCCGAAGCTCACCGTGCCGATGATCATCTTCTTCCTGCCGATCCTCTTCGCCGTCTTGATGACGCCGGCGGTCATCCAGGTCATGGACGCGTTCTGACGAGCGCGCGCCAGGCGGGCTCGGGCACGCGTGTCGCGGCCGCGGCCCGCGCGGCGAGGCCGGGCACGAGGCGCGCCGCCGCGACGACGAGGCTTCGCCCCAGCGCGCCCGCACCCACCTGCTCGAGCGTGCGCGCCCGCGCGATCGCCGGGCCGATCGCCTGCGCGAGGCGGGCGTGATGGACCTGCGCCGGCGCGCCTTCCGCGAGCGCCTGCGCGGCGGAAAGCCCGCCGTAGAGCGCCATCGCCATGCCGTCCCCGCAGAAGGAGGGGACGACGCCCGCCTGATCGCCCACCCGCAGGAGGTCGTGATGCTCCGCGTCGCCCGGCCGATGCACGAAGCCGTAGGGAATGCGCGCGATCGCCACCGGCGCCGAGCTCGCCAGGCGCGCGCCCGCGAGCCGCGCTGAGAGGGAGGGCGTCTCGCGCGCGATCTCCGCCACCAGCGTCTCGAACCCGCCCGCCGCGCGCACGCGCTGGGCCGGCGCGACGAGGCAGAGATTGGCGCGCCCGCCCTCCACGCGCTGCAGCCCGGCATAGCCGCCGGCGAAGAGCGTGAGATGAACGAGGTCGGCCAGCGACGCCGCCGCCTGGGGCGCGAGCGCGAGATGCGCCTTCAGGCCCACGAGATCGCGCTCCGGCGGCGGGCGGCGGTGACCGCGCAGGTCGTGCTTGCCCGTGGCGAGGACGACGCGTCGCGCCCGCACCCGCGACCCGTCCGAGAGCCGAGCCATGAGCCCGCCCTCCGGCTCCCGCTCCAGCGCCCGCACCGCGAGCCCGCGGACGATCCGCGCGCCGCGCTCGCCCGCGCGCGCGAGGAGCGCCTCGTCGAGGCGCTGCCGCGAGAGCCCGCGGGCGAGGAAGGGAAGGTCCGCCCGCGCGGCGGCGCGCCCGTGGGCGAGCTCGAGGCGCGCGATTCGAGGGGCGTCGGCGAGGAGCGCGCCGACCCCGAGATCGTCGAGCATCGACGCCGCCTCGCCCGAGAGGAACTCGCCGCAGACCTTGTCGTGCGCGCCCGCCTCGCGCTCCACGAGGAGCACGTCGGCGCCGGCCTCGGCGAGGCGCAGCGCGCACGCCCCGCCGGCGAGGCCGCCGCCGACGACGAGGACGTCGCATCCGGTCGCGCTTGCATTCACGGCACGAGCTCCGTGCGCAGCCGCTCGACCACGAGGCGGAAGGGGAAACGCCGCTCGACCGTGAGCACGTCGGCGAGCCCGGCGGCTTTCGCGTAACGCCGCCAATCGGCCTCGACGAAGCCGCGGGCGATGGAGAGCGGGCCGTCGTGGCGCACGAAGGGATGGCGGCCAAGCAGCGTCGCCATCGCGCGAAAGCCGTGGAAGGCGAGCCGGCTTCGGCGCAGGTCGTTGACGAGGAAGCCCAGGCGCGCCCGCCTCTCCATGCCGCGCAAGAGCGCCACGACCTCCTCGTCCGCGAGATGATGCGCGACGAGGGACGTGACGATCAGGTCCGGCCGCGGCCCGCCCTCGGCGAGGGCGTCGCCGACATGGAAGGCGATGCCGACCTCGGGCGGGGTCGCGGCTCGCGCGGCGTCGATGGCGACGGGCGAGCGATCGACGCCTTCGAGCGCCAGATCGAGCCCGCGGCGGCGTGCGTGCGCGTGGAGCGCGCGCAGCATGTCCCCGTCGCCGCAGCCGAGATCGCGCACGACGAGCCGCCGGCCGGGCACGGCGCGGGCGGCGCGCGCCACGAAGTCGAGGACCGGGCGGCGCCCCAGCGTGAGCGTCGTCACGCCGGCGAGATCTTCGTAGCAGGCGCGCAGGATGGCGGAATCGACGGCGGGGTCGTCCATCATCTCGGGACCCGGCGCGCGACGCGAGGCGTCGAAGCGCACGCTCACGCGGCCGCCCTCGCGAAGCGGAAGGTCTCCGCCACCATGCCCGGCCCGAAGGCCATGCCGATCCCCGCCTCGCCGGGGCGGCCGGGCGAATCGAGCATGTCCGCGAGCACGAAGAGGATGGAGGGCGAGGACATGTTGCCGCCCTCGCGCAGGACCGCGCGGGACGGGGCGAGCGCGTCGTCGTCGAGCGCGAGCCCGGTCTCGACGGCGTCGAGCACCGTGCGCCCGCCGGGATGCACGGCGAAGAGCGCGATCTCCTCCACCGGCATGCCGCCGAGAACGCCGTCCGCGTGGTTTCGATGCCGCTCCGCGGCGAGCGCGCTCTCGATGGCCGCGGGAACGGCGCCGGAGAGATGCATGAGGAAGCCCGTGTCGGCGACGTCCCAGGTGATGCGGTCCGCCGTGCCGGGTATCGTCACGGCGCGGAAGCGATCGAGCGCGAAGCCCGTGGGCTCGGCGCTGACGAGCGCCGCCGCCGCGCCGTCTCCGAAGAGCATGGCGGAGAGCAGCATGGAAAGGTCGTCCGCCTCCTGCAGATGCAGCGTGCACAATTCCACGCACACGACGAGCACCCGCGCCCGCGGGTCCGACCGCACGATGTGCCGGGCGGTCTTCAGCCCGTTGACCGCGGCGGCGCAGCCCATGAAGCCGAGCACGATCCGCTCGATGTCGGGATCGAGCCCCAGCCGCGCGACGAGACGCTGGTCCACGCCCGGCGCGCAGAAGCCGGTGCAGGAGGCGAGCACGAGATGCGTGACGCCGGCCGGGTCGAGATCGGGCCCGAGATCGCGCACGGCCGCCTCGGCGAGGGCCGGCGCGGCCTCGGCGTAGCGGCGCATGCGCGCGCCGGTGCCGGGGAAGCGGCCGCGGGCGTAGAAGCCCTCGACGTCGACGGCGGAGCCGCCGGGCTCGGCCGGCGCCAGCGTCGAGTACCGCGCCCCGATCCCCGAGCGCGCCGCCATGCGCCGGATCAGCGCACGGTCGCGCGGCGCCGAAAGGGTCGTCTCGGCGAAGGCCAGGAAGGCGTCGTGGACCTCGTGCGGCGGCCTCGACCGCCCGATGGCGTTGACGTGCGCGACGGCTGCGTTGCTCACGCGGGCTCCTTTCCGCCAGGCGGCCGGGCACGGCCTCGCGTCGTGCAAGTCGCGAGCGCGCGTCTGGTTCGCGCTGCGGGCGCATCTTGCGCCGTCCCGGGGAACTAGCGCATCGGCGAGGCGCGGAAAGCGCGCAGGGCGGCAACGGGGCGCCGTGTCGCACGCGCTGACAGCTTGCGCCCGCTCGGCTATGACGCTCTCGCGCATGAAGCCGGAGCCCGCCGTGAAGATCCTCCTCGTCGTCGCCGTCGCCCTCGTGGACGCGGACAATCGCGTGCTGATCGCGCAGCGCCCCGAGGGCAAGGCGCTGGCCGGCCTGTGGGAATTCCCCGGCGGCAAGCTCGAGCCCGGGGAGCGGCCGGAGGCGGCGCTCATCCGCGAGCTCGAGGAGGAGCTCGGCATCGTCACCCAGGAGCCGTGCCTCGCGCCGCTCACCTTCGCGAGCCACGCCTACGAGGACTTCCACCTCCTGATGCCGCTCTACATCTGCCGCCGCTGGCAGGGCTTCGCCCAGGCGCGCGAGCACGCGGCGCTGAAATGGGTGGCGCCGCGGGCGCTGCGCGACTACCCCATGCCGCCAGCCGACGAGCCCCTCGTCGCGACGCTGATCGACACGCTGCTCTGATCGGCGCCGCGGACGGCCTCGGAGCCGCTCTTCGGTCGATCCAATCCACTAGACTTGCGTGTTGATCGACGCCCGCCATGAATTGACACGGCTTTACTGTATTTCGTCAGATTCACGACCGAAATGCCCGTGCTCTTAACGCGCGAGTAACGCAACTCCATTCAAGATCCGCACGTCCGCCCATCGGCCGCCCCCGAGCCGTACCAGCCGAGCGGTGTGCTTCATGTCCATTCGTCGTACCAGCCTCCTCTTCACCTGCGCCGTCGCCGCGGCCGTCGTCGTCGCCGCCGCGATCACCGTGAGCGCCGAATGGCGGCGCCTGAGCGCCTCGATCCAGAAGGGCGACGCCATCACGGCCTTGTCCTACCTGAGCAAGGCGACCATCGAGATTTCGCTCGAACGCTCGCTCTCGCAGGTGGGCCTCGCGCTTCCCGGGCCCTTTCCCGAACGCTTCCGCGCCATGCTCGACGCGCAGCGCGAGAAATCGGACGCGCTCTTCGCCGCCTTCGACACGCATCTCGCCGCCGTCGATCTGCCGGGCGAGCCCGCGCTCGTGGCCGAGCTCGATCGCCTGCGCGGCGCGCTCGACGAGATCCGCGGGCGTGTCGATCCCGATCTGGCGCTCCCCGCCGAGGAGCGCCGCAACACCGACGTGGGCACGATCGACCGGCTCAAGGCGACGATCGCGGCCATGAACGGGCTGGGCGATCTCGTGCGGCCTCCGTCGAGCCAGACGCCGGCCGCCATCGCGGCGAACGACCTCCTCGCCCAGCGCGCCTGGATCATCCGCGAATACGGCGGGCGCGAGCGGACCTATTTCGCCATCGCCACCGCGCTCGGCACGCCCGTCGACGCGCGCAACCTGCCCGAGATGCTCGAATCGCACGGGCGCGTGCTCCAGTCCTGGGGCCTGACGGAGAGCCTCGCCTCGCGCACCGCGCTGGCGCCCGAGGTCGAGGCCGCGCTCGAGCGTATGGGCCGCGTCTATTTCGAGGACTACGTCGCCCTGCGCGAGGAGCTCTACGCCGCAGCGGAGAGCGGCGCCTACTCGATCGACTTCGAAACCTATTTCGCCCGCTCCTCGGAGGCGCTCGGCTCGGCGGTCGACGTCGTCGTCGCCGCCGGCTCGGCGAACCTCGCCATGGCGCGGGAGCTGCGCGCCGCGGCGCAGACGAAGCTTCTCGTCATCCTCGCCTTCACCCTCGTGGGCCTCGTCGCGACGGGCCTCGCCGTGCGCTACTTCCAGGTCCGTGTCGTGCGAAGGATCATCCAGGCGACGCTGGCGATGAAGGTGCTCGCCGGCGGCTCCACCGAGTTCGACCTCGAGCCGCTGAAGGGCTCCGACGAGGTCGGCGACATGGCCCGCGCGCTCGCCGTCTTCCGCGAGAACGCCGTCGACCGTGCACGCCTCGAGACGCAGGCGCGCACCGATCGCGAGAAGGAGCTGATGCGCCAGGACCGCATCGAGGGCCTCGTCCAGCGCTTCCGCGACACCGCCGCGCGGGTGGAGAGCGCGCTCGCCGCTGAAACCGGGGCGATGTCGCAGACGGCGACGCGCCTCACGGAGGTGAGCGCCGGCGCCGCCGACCAGGCCCGCGCCGCGGGCATCGCCTCCTCGCAGGCGGACGAGAGCGTACGCTCGGTGGGCGCCTCCAGCGAGGCGCTGGCGGGCTCGATCCGCGAGATCGCGGGGCAGGCGCGGGCGACGAGCGAGCGCGTGGCGCACGCCCAGGCCAACGCCCGCCACGCCACCGCCACCGTCGATACGCTCGCGCGCGGCGCCGAGACGATCGGCGAGGTGGTCGCGC
This sequence comes from Salinarimonas ramus, assembly GCF_014645695.1. GTDB lineage: Bacteria > Pseudomonadota > Alphaproteobacteria > Rhizobiales > Beijerinckiaceae > Salinarimonas > Salinarimonas ramus. The sequence goes on from NZ_BMMF01000005.1 coordinate 160,012, forward strand.
TCATCCGCGACGTGGCGGAGCAGACGAACCTGCTGGCGCTGAACGCGACCATCGAGGCGGCGCGCGCCGGCGAAGCGGGCCGCGGGTTCGCCGTCGTCGCGGCGGAGGTGAAGACGCTCGCCGAGCAGACCGCCCGCGCCACCGAGGAGATCGCCGCCCAGATCGCCGGCATCCAGGACGCCACCGGGGAGACCGTGGGCGCCATCGAGACCATCGCCACGACGATCGGCGAGATCTCGTCGCTGGCGGAGTCGCTCGCCGGCGCGGTGGCGACCCAGGACGAATCGACCCGCGGCATCGCCGGGGCGCTCGCACGCGCCGGCGAGGGCTCGGCCGGCGTGGCGAAGAGCCTCGAGGTCGTCACCCACGCCATCGACGACACCCGCGAGGAGGCCGATCGCGTGCGCGCGGTCTCCGACCGCGTCGCCGAGGTCGCCTCCGAGATGGCGCGGGCGGTGGAGGAGTTCGTCGGCGGCGTGGCGCAGGACGTCGAGGACCGGCGGCGGGAGACGCGCATCCCAGCGCGCGACCGTATCGTGCTCGTCGTCGACGGAGCGGAGCACCGGGGCAATCTCGTCGACGTCTGCCGGACGGGCCTGAAGCTCTCCCTCGATCCCGATCCGGGCGGCCGGCGCCCGATCTTCGCACCGGGCCTGCGCGCCCGCATCGCCTGGGAGGACGGCACCCGCGTCGACGGCGAGATCGCGTGGGCGTCCAAGTCGCAGGCGGGCCTGCGCATCGCGAGCGACATGGGCGCCATCGTCGAGCGCTACCAGGCGGCCGCGATCCTCGCCGCCGCCTAGCGGGCGGGCGAGGAAGGGCTCTCGGCTCATCCTTTTCGCGGGGTGGCGTGCGGCGGCGCTGGCGGTAGGATCGCCGCCGGACCCGTCGCCCACCAGCCGAGAGACCCTTCATGGCTCCGATCCGCCCCCGCCGCAGCGCCCTCTACATGCCGGGCTCGAACGCGCGCGCGCTCGAGAAGGCGAAGAGCCTCGACGCGGACGTCGTCCTCCTCGACCTCGAGGACGCGGTGGCGCCGGACGCGAAGGAGACCGCGCGGGCGCAGATCTTCGAGGCGGTCCATGCCGGCGGCTTCGGCCCGCGCGAGGTCGTCGTGCGCATCAACGCCCTCGACACGCCCTGGGGCGAGGAGGACCTGAAGGCGGCGGCCGCCTGCCGGCCCGCGGCGGTGCTCGTGCCCAAGGTCTCCGCGCCGGAGGATCTCGGGCGCGTCGGCGCGCGGCTCGACGCCATGGGCGCCCCGCACACGACCCGCGTCTGGGCGATGATCGAGACGCCGGCGGCCCTCCTCCACATCGCCGCCATCGCGGCGGCCGCCCGCGATCCGCTCGACCGGCTCGCCTGCTTCGTCATGGGCACGAACGACCTCGCCAAGGAGACCCGCGCGCGGCTCCTGCCCGGGCGCGCGGCCATGCTCCCCTGGCTGATGCAGGCGCTGGCGGCGGCGCGGGCGGAGGGGCTCGACATCCTCGACGGGGTCTTCAACGGGCTCGACGACGCGGACGCCTTCGAGGCGGAATGCGCGCAGGGGCGCGACATGGGCTTCGACGGCAAGACGCTGATCCACCCCAAGCAGATCGAGCCGGCCAACCGCCTCTTCGCGCCGGACGCGGACGAGGTCGCCCGCGCACGGGCGATCATCGCGGCCTTCCAGGCGCCGGAGAATGCCGGGCGCGGCGCCATCTCGCTGGACGGCCGGATGGTGGAGCGGCTCCATGCCGAGATGGCGAAGCGCACGGTCGCACTGGCCGACGCCATCGCCGCGCGAGGCGCGTGAGCGGCGCAGACACGAAAAACCCGGCTCGAGACCGAGCCGGGTCGCAGCACGCGAGATCGTGGGGAGGAACGCGTCGCGCCGGCGCTCAGCCGCGGGCGCGTGCATCCTTTCGCCGCAGGCGCACGACGACGTCGACGCGGGCGATCTCGTAGCCGTCCGGCGGCTCGGGCAGGTCGGAGACGGTGACGCCCTCGGCCGGCACGTCCATCAGCTCCTCGTCGCCCTCGACGAAGAAATGGTGGTGCTCGGTGGGGTTCGTGTCGAAATAGGCCTTGGAACCGTCCACCGCGAGCTGGCGCAGCAGGCCGGCCTCGGTGAACTGATGCAACGTGTTGTAGACCGTCGCGAGCGAGACCGGCACGCGGGCGCGCATGGCCTCGTCGTAGAGCAGCTCCGCCGTGATGTGGCGGTCGCCCTTGCCGAACAGGAGCCAGCCGAGGGACACGCGCTGGCGCGTGGGCCGCAGCCCGACCCGACGCAGCTTGTCGCGCAGGTTCGAGAGCGGGCAGCCGTTGCGCCCCGCCTGGCTGGCGGTGGAGAGGGCGGAAGGAGCGCTGTGATCCATGGCGGAGCCGTGACGCCTCGTTCGATGAGCACCGGAACGCCCGGCAGGGGCGGTCGTTCTCTCCTATGTACGGGTTGCGGGGCCTCGCCGCAACCCGGTGAAGCACGGAAGCGACGCGCCGGGACGACACGACGCGCACGCGTATGAAACGTTAGGAACGAAAATCTGCGGTGGCGCTCCAGGGTCGTGCTCGGCGGCGATCCGGCAGCGGCGTCCCGATCCGCGCTTTCGCGTCGTCCGAAACGTGTGCTACCAGAACGCTCCCGTGGCCCGGAGCATCGCGCGTGCGCCGGGCGAACCGTCGAGAGACACACCGAAGGACCGGCCGCACGACATGAGCCAGACGCTCGCCAAGAAGCCCGAATATTCCTACGAGGAGCTGCTCGCCTGCGGACGCGGCGAGCTGTTCGGCCCCGGCAACGCCCAGCTCCCCCTGCCGCCCATGCTGATGTTCGACCGCATCACGGCGGTCGCCGAGGACGGCGGGGCGTACGGCAAGGGTCACATCCGCGCCGAGCTCGACGTGCGCCCGGACCTCTGGTTCTTCTCCTGCCATTTTCAGGGCGATCCCGTGATGCCCGGCTGCCTGGGCGTCGACGCGCTCTGGCAATTGACCGGCTTCTATCTCGGCTGGCTCGGCGCTCACGGCCGCGGCCGCGCGCTCGGCGTGGGCGAGGTGAAGTTCTCCGACCAGGTCTTGCCGAGCGTGAGCAAGGTGGTCTACGGCGTCGATCTCAAGCGCGTCTTCCGCTCGAAGCTCGTCCTCGGCATCGCCGACGGCTGGCTGGAGGCGGACGGACGTCGCATCTACGAGGCCAAGGACCTGCGGGTCGGCCTGTTCCAGGCCGAGGCCGCAGGAAGCTGAGGACCTCGCGAGTCGGCCTGTTCCAAGCCGGATCGCGGGAGTTGAGCCCGCCCTCGCCGCGACATCGCGGGCGAGAGAGACAGAGCGGGCCGCACGAGGGAGGATGGAGCGAATGAGGCGCGTCGTCGTCACCGGGATGGGTATCGTCTCCTCGATCGGGGACGATTGCGCCGAGGTGCTGGAGAGCCTGCGCCTCGGCCGGTCGGGCATCGTCTTCGCCGAGGATTATGCCGAGCGCAACTTTCGCTGCCATGTCCACGGCGCTCCCCGGGTGGTGCCCGAGGAGAAGGTCGACCGCCGCGCCATGCGCTTCCACGCCCGCGGCACCGGCTGGAACCACGTCGCCATGGACGAGGCGATCGCCGATTCCGGGCTCGAGCCGCACGAGGTCTCCAACGACCGCACCGGCATCATCATGGGCTCCGGCGGCCCCTCGACGCGCACCATCGTCGAGGCCGCGGCGATCACCCAGGACAAGGGGCCCAAGCGCATCGGCCCCTTCGCGGTACCCAAGGCGATGTCCTCCACGGCCTCCGCGACGCTCGCGACCTGGTTCAAGATCAAGGGCGTGAACTACTCGATCTCGTCCGCCTGCGCGACGTCGAACCATTGCATCGGCAACGCCTACGAGACCATCGCCATGGGCCGGCAGGACGTGATCTTCGCCGGCGGCTGCGAGGATCTCGACTGGACGATGTCGAACCTGTTCGACGCCATGGGCGCCATGTCCTCCAAGTACAACGACCGCCCGGCGGTCGCCTCGCGCGCCTACGACGTCAATCGCGACGGGTTCGTCATCGCCGGCGGCGCGGGCGTGCTCGTGCTCGAGGAATACGAGCGGGCCAAGGCGCGCGGCGCCAAGATCTACGGCGAGATCGTCGGCTACGGCGCCACCTCGGACGGCTACGACATGGTCGCGCCCTCGGGCGAGGGCGCGGTGCGCTGCATGCGCCAGGCGCTGTCGAGCGTGAAGGTGCCCGTCGACTACGTCAACCCGCACGCCACCTCGACGCCGGTGGGCGACGAGAAGGAGATCGAGGCGCTGCGCGAGGTCTTCGGCGCGGGCGAGAAGTGCCCGCCGATCGCCGCGACGAAGTCGCTCACGGGCCATTCGCTCGGCGCCACCGGCGTGCAGGAGGCGATCTACTCGCTGATGATGATGAACAACGACTTCATCTGCGCCTCGGCGAACATCGAGGAGCTCGACCCCTCCTTCGCCGACATGCCCATCGTCCGCGAGCGCCGCGACGGCGTCTCGCTCGGCTGCGTGCTCTCGAACTCCTTCGGCTTCGGCGGCACCAACGCGACCATCGTGATGAAGCGGCTGGAGGCGTGATGTCGCGCGCCGTCGGCGATCGCCGTCGACGACGCGCCATGTCCTGCACGCCCCACAGCTCCAACACCTCTCCCTCGTGGAGAGGTGTTGGAGCTGTGGGGCGGTGGGTGAAGAGCCCGACGCTGCCCTCACACGCCCCGACGATCCTTCGAGCAACGACCAGAACGACGAGCAGGAGACCGACACCATGACCGGGCTGATGAAGGGCAAGCGGGGCCTGATCATGGGTGTCGCCAACGACCATTCCATCGCCTGGGGCATCGCCCGCACGCTGGCCGCGCACGGAGCCGAGCTCGCCTTCACCCATCAGGGCGAGGCGCTGGGCCGGCGGGTGACGCCGCTCGCGCAATCGGTGGGCTCGGACCTCTCGATCCCCTGCGACGTCGAGGACCTCGCCTCCGTGGACGCCGCCTTCGCGCGCCTCGACGAGGCCTGGGGCGGCAAGATCGACTTCGTCGTCCACGCCATCGGCTTCTCGGCCAAGGCCGAGCTGAAGGGGCGCTACATCGACGCCACGACGCGGGAGAACTTCACCCGCACCATGGTGATCTCCGCCTTCTCCTTCACCGAGATCGCCCAGCGCGCCGCTAAGCGCATGAGCCCCGGGGGGGCGCTCCTCACGCTCACCTACGGCGGCTCGACCCGCGTGATGCCCAACTACAACGTGATGGGGCTGGCCAAGGCGGCGCTGGAAGCCTCCGTGCGCTATCTCGCCAACGATCTCGGGCCGGACGGCATCCGCGTCAACGCGCTCTCGCCCGGGCCGGTGCGCACGCTGGCGGGCGCCGGCATCGCCGACGCGCGCCTCATGTACGCGCACCAGGCCGCGAACGCGCCCTTGCGCCGCACGGTGACCCTCGACGAGATCGGCGGCTCGGCCCTCTACCTCCTGTCCGACCTCTCCGGCGGCGTCACGGGCGAGATCCACCACGTGGACAGCGGCTACAACATCGTCTCGATGCCCCGCCCCGACATCCTCAAGGCGCAGGACGACGCGGGCGTGACGGACGCCTGAGGACGTGCGCGCCGCTCAGGCGCGCACCACCCGCGCCGCGCAATATTTGAATTCCGGGATCTTGCCGTCGGGATCGATGGCGGAATTCGTCAGCACGTTCGCCGCCGCCTCCACGTAGGCGAAGGGCACGAACACCATGTCCTCCTGCAGGGCCGCATCGGCACGGGCGTCGAGCACGATGGCGCCGCGGCGGGTCTCGACGCGCACGCTCTCACCGGCGCCGAGCCCCAGCCGCGCGAGGGTGCGCGGGTTGAGGCTCGCCGTCGGTGCGGGCTCGAGCGCGTCGAGGATGCCGGCCCGGCGCGTCATGGCGCCGGTGTGCCAATGCTCCAGCTGGCGGCCGGTGGTGAGCACCATCGGAAAGTCGGCGTCGGGCGTCTCGGCGGGATCGCGCAGGCCGGCGGGCACGAAGAGCGCCTTGCCGCCCGCGCGCGGGAAGGCGTCGCCGAAGACGACCGCCTGGCCGGGCGCGTCCGGCGCCGGGCAGGGATAGGTGACCGCGTCCTCGCGCTCCAGCCGCTCCCAGGTGATGTTGGCGAGCGAGGGCATCACCCGCGCCATCTCGGCGAAGACGTCGCGCGCATGCGCGTAGTCCCACGGCAGGCCCAGGCGCCGGCCGAGATCGACGAGGATGGCGAGATCCTCGCGCGCCTCTCCCGGTGGCGGCAGCGCCGGGCGGCCCATCTGGACCTGGCGGTTGGTGTTCGTCACCGTGCCCGTCTTCTCCGGCCAGGCGGAGGCGGGGAGCACCACGTCGGCGTACATCGCCGTCTCGGTGAGGAAGATGTCCTGCACGACGAGGTGCTCGAGCGCGGCCAGCGCCTCGCGGGCATGCACCACGTCCGGGTCCGACATGGCCGGGTTCTCGCCCATGACGTAGAGGCCGCGGATGTCGCCCGCGTGGATCGCGTCGATGATCTCGGTGACCGTGAGCCCCGGCTGGGCGGAGACCGGGAAGCCCCAGGCCGCCTCGAAGCGGGCGCGCACGGCCTCGTCTCCCACACGGGCATAGTCCGGCAGGACCATGGGGATCAGCCCCGCATCGGAGGCGCCCTGGACGTTGTTCTGCCCGCGCAGCGGATGGAGCCCGGTGCCCGGGCGCCCGACCTGGCCGGTCATCAGCGCGAGCGAGATCAGGCACCGCGCGTTGTCCGTCCCGTGCGTGTGCTGCGACACGCCCATGCCCCAGAAGATCATTGCACGCTCGGCGGTCGCGTAGAGCCGCGCCACCTCGCGGATCGTGCCCGCCTCGATGCCGCAGCGCTCGGCCATGGCCTCCGGCGTGTAGGCGGCGAGATGCGCCTCCATGCGCTCGAAGCCCTCGGTATGGGTCGCGACGTAGTCGCGGTCGACGAGGCCCTCCGTCACGACGACGTTCATCATCGCGTTGAGCAGCGCGACGTCCGTGCCGGGGCGGAAGCGCAGGCGATGGGTCGCGTGGCGCATCATCAGCGTGCTGCCGCGCGGATCCATGACGACGAGCTTGGCGCCGCTTTTCACCGCCTGCTTGAAGTAGGTGGCGGCGACGGGGTGGTTCTCGGTGGGGTTCGCGCCGATGACGACGATGACGTCGGCGAGAAGCGCGTCGTTGAACGGCGCGGTGACGGCGCCCGAGCCGATGCCCTCCATCAGCGCGGCGACGGAGGAGGCGTGGCACAGCCGCGTGCAATGGTCGACGTTGTTGTGGCCGAAGGCCTGGCGGATCAGCTTCTGGACGAGGTAGGCCTCCTCGTTCGAGCCCTTGGCGGAGCCGAAGCCGGCGACCGCCCGGCCGCCCCGCGCGTCGCGGATGCGCGCGAGACCGTTCGCGGCGGCATCGAGCGCCTCCTCCCAGCTCGCCTCGCGGAAGTGCGTGAACGGGTTTGTCGGATCGACATCGAGGTTCTTGGGCGCGCCCTCGCGGCGGATCAGCGGCACGGTGAGGCGCTGCGGGCTCGCCACGTAGTCGAAGCCGAAGCGGCCCTTCACGCACAGCCGGCTCTCGTTCGCCGGGCCGTCGCGCCCCTCGACATAGGCGATCGTCCCGTCGCGGAGCTTGTAGGAGATCTGGCAGCCGACGCCGCAATAGGGGCACACCGAATCGACGCTCTCGTCCGCCCCGCGGCTGCCGACCTGCGTCTCGCGATCGACGATCGAGGCCGGCATCAGCGCGCCCGTGGGGCAGGCCTGGACGCATTCGCCGCAGGCGACGCAGGTCGAGGCGCCCATCGGGTCGTCGAGGTCGAAGACAGGGCGATGGTGATCGCCGCGATAGGCCATGCCGATGACGTCGTTGACCTGCACCTCGCGGCAGGCGCGGGCGCACAAGGTGCAGGAGATGCACGCGTCGAGGTTCACCGCCATGGCGGGGTGCGAGAGGTCCGGCGCCGCCGGATGGTCGCGCCCGGGGAAGCGGGCGTGCGTCACGCCCTGGGCATCGGCGAAGCGCCAGAGCGGGGAGGCGGCGTCGTGCGCCGTCTCGCGGGGCGGCTGGTCGGCGACGAGGAGCTCCATGACGAGCTTGCGCGCCGTCCGCGCCCGCTCGGACGCGCTCTTCACCGCCATGCCCTCGGCGGGCGTGCGGATGCAGGAGGCGGCGAGTACGCGCTCGCCCTCGATCTCCACCATGCAGGCACGGCAATTGCCGTCCGGTCGATAGCCGGGCTCGGGGCGGTGGCACAGATGCGGGATGGTCGTGCCCTCGCGGCGGGCGACCTCCCAGATCGTCTCCCCCTCGCGCGCCTCGACCGCGCGCCCGTCGAGCGTGAAGCGGATGGTCATGGGCAGGCTCCGGGGTGGAATTCGATTCGGCGAAGGACGTGCACGCGAGAGCGATCACGCACGACGCGCTCCCCTCTCCCTCGTGGAGAGGGGCTGGGGGTGTGGGGCGTGCAGGAATGGACACGCCGCCGATGCCGTCCGAGGAGCCCTTGGCCACCCGTCCGAGAGCTCCCGACGCCCCACACCCCCGACCCCTCTCCACGAGGGAGAGGGGAGACCCGTGGCGTGCTCCATTTCTGGCCCGTCACCTCCGCCCCTCCGGGAAGAAGTTCAGCACGCTCGCCACCGGGTTCGCTGCGGCCTGGCCGAGGCCGCAGATGGAGGCGTCGCGCAGGACCTGCTCGAGGTCGCCCAGGAGATGCAGGTCCCAGCGGCCGGCGTCGAGCAGCGCCTCGAGCTTCTGCGTGCCGCTGCGGCAGGGCGTGCATTGCCCGCAGCTCTCGTGGCGGAAGAAGCGCACGAGGTTGAGCGCCACGGCCCGCACATCGTCCCGGTCGGACAGCACCACGACGGCATGCGAGCCGACGAAGGCCTTGTGCGGCTCCAGAACGCCGAAATCCAGCGGCAGGTCGGCCATGCGCGCGGGCAGGATGCCCCCCGAGGCGCCGCCGGGCAGGTAAGCGGCCAGCGTATGGCCCTCAGCCATGCCGCCGCAGAATTCGTCGATCAGCTCCCGGCAGGTGATGCCCGCGGGCGCGAGCTTGACGCCGGGCTCGCGCACGCGCCCCGAGACCGAGAACGAGCGCAGCCCCGCATGCCCGCGACGGCCGAGCCCGGCGAACCAGGCGGGGCCCTTCTCGACGACGTCGCGCACCCACAGCAGCGTCTCGACGTTGTGGTTGAGCGTCGGGCGGCCGAACAGGCCAACCTGCGCGATGTAGGGCGGGCGATGGCGGGGCAGGCCGCGCTTGCCCTCGATCGATTCAAGCATGGCGCTCTCCTCGCCGCAGATGTAGGCGCCCGCCCCGCGTCGCAGCTCGATCGGCGCATGCTGGTCGAGCCCCGCCGCCTTCAGCGCGGCGACCTCGCGCTCGAGGAGCGCGCGCACGCCGGCATATTCGTCGCGCAGGTAGATGAACAGGCGCTCGGCCTCCACCGCCCAGGCGGCGACGAGCGCGCCTTCGAGGAAGCGGTGCGGGTCGCGCTCCAGGTGGAAGCGGTCCTTGAAGGTGCCGGGCTCGCCTTCGTCGCCGTTCACCGTCATGAGGCGCGGGCCGGGCTGCGCGCGCACGATCGACCACTTGCGTCCGGCGGGGAAGCCGGCGCCACCGAGCCCGCGCAGGCCCGAATCGGAAAGCGTCGCGACGATGTCCTCCACATCACGCGTGCCGGACAGGCACTCGTCGAGGAGGCGGTATCCGCCCTGCGCACGGTACGCCTGGAGGCCGATCGCCTCGCGCGGGATCGGCTCGACGACGTCCCCCGCCCGGGCGACCTCGATCAGCCGCTCGGGCGTCGCGTGCTCGACGGCGCGCGTCCCGACATGGGCCGCCGGCGCGCCCGCGCAGCGCCCGATGCAGGGCGCGGAGAGGACGCGGATCGCCGCCGGGTCGACGCCCTCGCGCAGGGCGCTGGTCAGCCGCTCGGCGCCTGCGAGCATGCAGGCGACGCCGTCGCAGACGCGGATCGTCAGCGGCGCGGGGGGCGCCTCGCCTTCCTTCACGATGTCGAAATGGTGGTAGAAGCTCGCGACCTCGTAGACCTCCGCCTCCGGGATGCGGAACTCCTCCGCCAGCGCCTTCAGATGGCGCGCGGCGAGGTGCCCGACGCCGTCCTGCAGGCGATGCAGCGCCTCGATCAGGAGGTCGCGCCGACGCTCCATCGGGCCGACGAGCGCCTGGACCTCGGCGAGCGCCGCCTCGTCGAGAGGCCGGCCGCGCGGGCGCGGCCGGGGCGTGCGGCCCCGCCGAGGCGGACCCTCGCCAGGAGCTGCGCCAGGAGTTGCGCCACGCGCTCGCTCGTCGACCGTCTCTCCCGCATGCGGCGTATCTGCCGGTGCGTTCTCGCGCATCTCGCTCTCGCCTTTTCACGCGTCCCGCCCCGCGGGCGCGGCGTCTCCTCCGGGAGGGGGAGTGTCCCCGCGCCGACCCCGCACGTCCAGGGCCACGCGGCCGCATCCTGCCCGAGCGCGGACGCCCGGCGCTATCCCTTTTTCGCCACTTGGCGAAACGCAGCCGCCATGGCAAGCAGGCTGCCAGCATCATCTTCTTTGGCGGCACATTCTCTGGAAAGCTCAATGGATCGCGTCGACGGCATCGGGCTCGGGATCATCGGATACGGCATCATGGGCGAGCGCCTGCTGCGGGCGGCGCTCGGCCCGGGTGCGGGCTCGGTCTCCGTCTGCGGCGTCTGGGATCCCTCGCCCGCCGCCATGGCGCGCCTCGCCGAGAGCTTCCCGGAGATCCCGCGCTTCGAGAGCGTCGCGGCGCTGATCGAGACGTGCACCTGCATCTACGTGGCCTCGCCGCCCGCGGCCCATCTCGACCACGCCCGCGCCGCGCTCGCCGCCGGCAAGGCGCTGTTCTGCGAGAAGCCGCTCGCGGTGGACGTGGCGCAGGCCCGCGCCTTCGTGCGCGACGCCGACGCCGCCGGCATGCGCGCGGCGGTGAACTTTCCCTTCGCCTCCTCGCTCGCGGTGGACCAGCTCGAGGCCTGGATGACGGACGGGACGCTCGGCGCCCTGCGCGAGGCGGACATCGAGGTCGGCTTCGCCGCCTGGCCTCGTCCCTGGCAGGAGGACGCGGCGGCCTGGCTCGACCGGCGCCTGCAGGGCGGCTTCACCCGGGAGGTGCTCTCGCACTTCCTCTTCCTGGCGCTCCGGCTCGTGGGTCCCGCGGCGCTCGGCCCGGCGAGCGTGCGCTATCCCGTCGACGGTGCGAGCGAGCGCGCGATCGCGGCGGAGCTCACCTGCGGCACGATCCCCGTGCGCGTGCGCGGCCTCGTCGGCGAGACCGAGACGCCCGACACGAACGGCTTCACCCTGCACGGCTCGAACGGCGCCATCCGCCTGCGGGACTGGGCGATCGCGGAGCGCCTCGTCGACGGCGCGTGGCAGCCGGCGCCGGACGCGATCCCGCAGGAGGAGGCGCGCCCGATCACGCTCGCGCGCCAGCTCGCCAAGGTCGCCGCCATGGCGCGGGGAGAGCCGCAGGATCTCGCGAGCCTCTCGGAGGCGCTCGCGGTGCAGGAGCTCGTCGAGGCGATCCTCGCCTCGGGCGAATAGCCGTCGGCGGCTTTTCAGGCCGCGAGATCCGCCACCACGGCGTCGAGCACGGGAAAGCCCGCCTGCGTCACCGCGAGGCGCCCGTCGCCGCGGCTCTCGATCAGGCCGTCGCCGACGAGATCCGCGATGCGCCGCGGATCGAGCCGGCGGCCGGACAGGGCCTCGTAGACCTTCGGGTCGACGCCCTCCGTGAGCCGAAGGCCCATGAGCAGGAACTCGTCGCCCTGCTCCTCGGCCGAGAGCACCTCGCGCGAGACCGTGGCGTTGCCGTCGCGCTCCACGCGCTCGAGCCAGGTCTCCGGATGGCGCTCGGTGGCGAGCGCAATGCGCCCTTCGTTCGTGACGAGCCGCGCATGCGCGCCCGGCCCGACGCCGGCATATTCGCCGTAGCGCCAATAGACGAGGTTGTGCCGTGATTGCGCCCCCGGCCGCGCATGGTTCGAGATTTCGTAGGCCGGCAGGCCCGCGGCCTCGCAGACCTCCTGCGTCACGTCCCACAGGACGCGCGCCTCGTCGGGCGTGGGGATGACGAGCTTGCCGGCGCGGTGGAGCTTCTCGAACCAGGTGTCCGGCTCGATGGTCAGCTGATAGAGCGAGAGGTGCTCGGCGGCGTGCGCGATCGCCTCGCGCAGCTCCGCCGCCCAGGCGGCGGGATCGTGACCGGGGCGGGCGTAGATCAGGTCGAAGGACGAGCGCGGGAAATGCGCCTGCGCCACCGCGACCGCATCGAGCGCCTCGCGCGCCGTGTGCAGCCGCCCCAGCGCCCGCAGGTCGGGATCGTTGAGCGCCTGGACGCCGAGCGACACGCGCTCGACGCCCGCCGCGCGATAACCGGCGAATCGCGTGGCATCGACGCTCGTCGGGTTGGCTTCCAGCGTCACCTCGACGTCGGGCGCGACCGACCACGCGCCGCCGATGGCATCGAGGATCGCGCCCACCGTCTGCGGCTTCATCAGCGAGGGCGTGCCGCCGCCGAAGAAGACGCTCGTCACCGTGCGCCCCGGCGCGAGCGCCGCCTGGTGCGCGATCTCCGCCTCGAAGGCCGCGCGGAAGCGCGCCTCGTCCGGCGGCTCGCGCCGCACGTGGCTGTTGAAGTCGCAATACGGGCACTTCGAGGCGCAGAAGGGCCAGTGCACGTAGACGCCGAATCCGGCGTGTCTCGTGGGATGGGCGGTCATGACGTCGCCACATGTGCCGACGCGGGCGGCGTTTGGCAACAGCCGGGTTCCCGCCGCGGCGTCGCGGAGGCCTGCCGCGGCCACCGCACGCGCCACGATTCGGGGGCGAATCGGCGTCTGCCATGCCTGAGTCCCCGCCGCGACACCCGGGCTTAAACGGACATTAACCCTCTTCCTGGCGGAGTCGGGGGACGGGTACACTGCACGCGAATCGTGACAGCGTCGCCGCCCCGCGCCGGGATGATCCGGCTGCGGAGCGCGTTGCGACGAGCGGGGGTTTCGGCGGCTCATGGGCGATCGATACGGGCAGGGCGACGGCACGCACGACGAGAGGCCCGCGCGGCGGGGCCTGCGCGCGTCGCTACCCTCGTGCGCGTCGCTACCCCTGCGCGCAACGCTCTTCGGGGCGAGCGCGCTGACGTCGGGCCTCCTCCTCGCGGGGCCGGCGGTGGCGGCGATGGCGCCGGAGTCGCTGCTCGCGCGGCTGGATCCGCAAAACGCCATCAGCTTCGCCTTCGTCGCCGGCTCGCTGATCTTCGCGCTCACCACCGCCTTCGTGTACCGCATCGAGCACCGCCGCTGGTCGCAGCGCGAGGCGGGACTGCGCGCCGAGCTCGCCGAGCTGCGCGCCGCCGCCGATCGCGCCGAGACCGTCATCGGCGCCGAGAGCCAGATCATCGTCTCCTGGGACGGGCGCGACGCCGAGCCGCGGATCGAGGGCGATCCCGCCGCGCTCGGCCCCGCAGCCGCCGGCAAGCGCCTCCTCGCCTTCGGCGCCTGGCTCGTGCCCGCCGACGCCGGTGCCCTCGACGCGGCGCTGGAGCGCCTGCGCGAGCGCGGCGAGGCCTTCCGCCTGACGCTGCGCGCGCAGCGCGACCGCTTCGTCGAGGCGCAGGGGCGCGCGCTCGGCGGGCGCGCCATCCTGCGCCTGCGCGACGTCACCGGCGACCGGCTGGAGCTGCTCCAGGCCCGCCAGACGCTGCTGCGCCAGGGCGACGACCTCAAGAACCTGCGCGCGCTCCTGGAAGGCATGAGCCAGCCGGTCTGGCTGCGCGACGGCTCGGGCGCCGTCGCCTGGGCCAATCCCGCCTGGCTTGCCGCCGTGGAAGCGCAGAGCCTGGAGGACGCCCGCGCCCGCGGCCTCGAGCTCCTCGATCGCACGGCCCGCGAGGAAGCGGCCACCGCCCGCGCCGAGAAGGCGCACTTCGCTACGCGCACCACGGCCATCGTCGCCGGCGCGCGGCGCACCATCGACGTCGCCGAGACGCCCTCGCCCGGCGGCTTCGTCGGCATCGCCGTCGACGTCACGGATCTGGAGGACATGCGCTCGGACCTGCAGCGCCAGATGCAGGCGCACGTGCGCACCCTCGACCACCTGCCCAACGCCGTGGCGATCTTCGACGCGCGCCAGCGCCTCGTCTTCCACAATTCCGCCTATCGCGCCCTGTGGGGCCTCGACCGCGCCTATCTCGAGAGCGGCCCCTCCGAGGGCGAGATCCTCGACCGGCTGCGTGCCGAGCGGCGCCTGCCCGAGCAGGCGGACTGGCGGCGCTGGAAGGCGGACGTGCTCGCCGCCTACCGCGCCATCGAGCCCCAGGAGACCTGGTGGCACCTGCCCGACGGGCGCACGCTCCACGTCGTCGCCAACCCCAACCCGCAGGGCGGGCTCACCTGGCTGTTCGACGACGTCTCCGAGCATCTCTCGCTGGAGAGCCGCTACAATTCCCTCATGCGCGTGCAGGGCGAGACCCTCGACGCGCTGGAGGAGGGCGTCGCCGTGTTCGGCTCGGACGGGCGCCTCAAGCTCGCCAACCGCGCCTTCCGCGCCCTCTGGCGCCTACCGGAGCCCGCGAAGGGCGAGGAGCCGCATCTGGAGAGCGTCGTCACCGCCTGCCGCACGCTCGCGCCCGACGAGGAGGCGTGGGAGCGCATCCGCGGCGCCATCGCCGGCGACGCCGAGGAGCGCACCGAGATCGCGCTGCGCCTCGCGCGCCGCGACGGGGTGCACCTCGACTGCGCCGTCCAGCCGCTGCCCGACGGCGCGACGCTCATCGCCTTCGTCGACGTGACCGCGAGCGTCAACGTCGAGCGCGCGCTCATCGAGAAGAACGAGGCGCTGGAGGCCGCCGCGCGGCTGCGCGAGGACTTCGTCCACCACGTCTCCTACGAGCTGCGCTCGCCGCTCACGACGATCATCGGCTTCGCGCAGCTCCTCGGCGACGAGACGGTCGGCGGCCTCAACGACCGCCAGCGCGAATATGCCGGGCTGATCATGCGCTCGTCGGGCGCGCTGCTCGCCATCATCAACGACATCCTCGACCTCGCCTCCATCGACACGGGCTCGCTCGAGCTCGACCCGGAGGAGGTCGACATCCGCGAGACCATCGACGCCGCCGTGCGCGGGCTCGACGACCGCATCGCCGAGCACAAGCTCTCCCTCGTCATCGACGTCGATCCGGGCATCGGCAGCTTCGTCGCGGACGCCAAGCGGGTGCGCCAGGTGCTCTTCAATCTCCTCTCGAACGCGGTCGGCTTCTCGGAGACCGGCGCACGCGTGCGCCTCTCCGCCCGCCGGCAGGCGGGGGAGGTGGTGTTCGAGGTGGCCGACCAGGGTCGCGGCATCCCCGACGACGTGGTCGAGCGCGTCTTCGACCGGTTCGAGAGCCATACGCTCGGCACGCGCCACCGCGGCGTGGGGCTCGGCCTCGCCATCGTGCGCTCCTTCGTCGAGCTGCACGGAGGGCGGGTGTCCTTGACCTCGCGGCCGGGATCGGGAACGACGGTGACGTGCGTCTTCCCGGCCGACGGCCCGCAACGCCTCGCGGCGGAATGACGGCGCTGCCGAGGCCGCGCGGACGGGGGCTGGGGGCTTTTCCGTTTTTCGCACGCTGGAGCGAGGATGCGATGCCCGACAGAGGCCTGATGGGGTTGCCCCCGGGTCCCGACCCGCGCCTGCCGGTCTGGGAGGTCCTGCTCGACGACGAGCAGGCGACCCGCGACATGGCGCGCTTCATCGCCGACGAGCTCAAGCCGGGAGACGTGGTGACGCTCTCGGGCGGGCTGGGCGCCGGCAAGACCACGCTGGCGCGCGCCATCGTGCGTGCGCTCGCCGGCGATCCCGGGCTCGAGGTGCCGAGCCCGACCTTCACGCTCATGCAGACCTACGACACGCGCAAGGCGCCCGTCGTCCACGCCGACTTCTACCGGCTGGGCTCCTCCGACGAGCTCGTCGAGATGGGCTGGGAGGAGGCGACGGAGGGCGCCGTCACGCTCGTCGAATGGCCGGACCGGGCCGCCGGCGCGCTCTCCGCCTCGCGCCTCGACATCACCCTCGACATCGTCTCCGCCGACGGCGCGCAGGCGCGCGTGGCGATCCTCGTCGGCGTCGGCGCCTTCGGCGAGCGATTGGTGCGGGCGCGCGCCCTCAAGGGGCTCCTCGCACGAGCCGGCTGGACCGGCGCGCGCCGCACGCCCATGACCGGCGACGCCTCGACCCGCGCCTACGAGCGGCTCACCCGCGAGACCGGCGAGAACGCGGTCCTGATGATCGCGCCGCGCCGCCCCGACGGCCCGCCGATCCGCCAGGGCAAGCCCTACAGCGCCATCGCGCGCCTCGCCGAGAGCGTCCACGCCTTCGTCGCCGTCGATCGCGGCCTGCGCTCGCTCGGCCTCTCCGCCCCGCGCATCCTGGGCGAGGCGCTCGACGAGGGCCTGCTCCTGCTCGAGGATCTCGGCGCCGAGCCGGTGGTCGACGCGAACGGCCCGATCCCGGAGCGCTACGCCGAGGCGGCGCGGCTCCTCGTCGGCATCCACGCGACGACGCTCCCCCACGTGCTCCCCGTCGCCGACGAGATCGAGCACGTCATCCCGCCCTACGACGAGGCGGCCTTGACCATCGAGGTCGAGCTCTTCGTCGACTGGTACCTGCGCTTCCGGGTCGGCCACGAGCTGTCGAGCGCGGCGCGCGCCGACTTCCTCAACGCCTGGCGCGAGGCGCTCGCGGACGTCATCGCCGCGCCCGCCACCTGGACGCTGCGCGACTACCATTCGCCGAACCTCATCTGGCTCCCCGAGCGCGAGGGCGTCGCGCGCCTCGGCCTCATCGACTTCCAGGACGCGGTGCTCGGCCACCCGGCCTACGACCTCGTCTCGCTGGCGCAGGACGCGCGGGTCGACGTCGCGCCGGAGCTCGAATTGAAGCTGCTCTCGCTCTACGCCCGAGAGCGCCGGGCGCGCGATCCTGCCTTCGACGTCGCCGCCTTCGCGCGGGACTACGCGATCCTCGGCGCGCAGCGGGCGACGAAGATCCTCGGCATCTTCGTGCGGCTCGACCGGCGCGACCGCAAGCCCGGCTACCTCGCCCACCTGCCGCGGCTCGAAGCCTATCTCGCCCGCAATCTCGCCCATCCGGCGCTGGCGCGCCTGAAGGCGTGGTACGAGACCCACGCGCCGCGCCTCCTCGCGCCGGCGGCCGGATCCGACGAGACATGAACGCCGCCGATCGCTCCCTCGTGCGCCCCACCACCGCCATGGTGCTCGCCGCCGGCTACGGCCGGCGCATGCGCCCGCTGACGACGACGACGCCCAAGCCCCTCGTGCGGCTCGGCGGCAAGGCGATGCTCGACCACGCGCTGGACCGGCTCGCCGCGGCGGGCGTGGAGAAGGCCGTCGTCAACGTCCACTACCTCGCCGACCTCATCGAGGCGCATTGCGCCCGCCGCAGCGGCCCGCCCGCCCTCGTGATCTCCGACGAGCGCGAGCGGCTCCTCGACACCGGCGGCGGCGTCAAGGCCGCGCTCGCGCATCTCGGGCCCGGGCCCTTCCTCCTCCACAACACCGATTCCGTCTGGATCGAGGGGCCGCGCAGCAACGTCGCGCGGCTCGTCGCCCATTTCGACCCCGCGCGCATGGACATCGCCCTCCTCCTCGCCGCGACGGCGACATCGGTGGGCTTCGACGGGCCGGGCGACTTCGAGATGGACGCCACGGGGCGCCTCGCGCGCCGGCGCGAGCGGGGCGTCGCGCCCTTCGCTTATGCGGGCGTCGCGATCCTCTCGCCGGCGCTCTTCGCGGATACGCCGGAGGGGCCGTTCTCGCTCAACCTGCTCTTCGACCGCGCAGAGCGGGAGGGCCGCCTGCACGGCCTGCGCCTCGACGGGACGTGGCTGCACGTGGGCGATCCGCAGGCGCACCGGGAGGCGGAGATGCGCCTGGCGGTTTCGACCTGAACGTGCGCCGCGCGCGCGAGGCCATCCTGTCGCGTTAGAGGCTTCTTAAGCCGTCCGCTCTATTGCTGCTCATATCTTCCGGACGGGAATGGGGCGGCACATGCATATCGTGGTCGTGGACTCGAGCCGGGTCGTGCTCAAGATGGTGGCCGGCCTGCTCGAACCGCGTGGGCACCGCGTCGACACGTTCACGGACAGCCGCGAGGCGCTCGCCTTCGTCACCGACACCGCAAGCGTGGACGCGCTGATCACGAGCCTCGAGACGCGCCCCATCGGCGGCTTCGAGCTCTGCTGGTCCGCGCGCCTGCTCGCGGAGGACCGCCGCCCGCTCTACATCATCGCCATGTCCTCCACCGACAATGCGCGCAACCTCTCCGAGGCGCTCGATTCCGGCGCGGACGACTTCCTCTCCAAGCCCCCCGTGGCGGAGGAGCTGAACGCGCGCCTGCGCGCCGCCCAGCGGCTCACAACGCTCCAGCGCGAGCTGATCCGGCTGGCCGAGACCGATTCGCTGACGGGCCTCCTCAACCGCGGCGCCTTCATGCACCGCCTCGGCGACGCCGCGCGCCGCTTCGGCCCGCAGAACAAGCTCGCGCTGGTGAGCCTCGATCTCGACTTCTTCAAGAAGATCAACGACGGGCAGGGCCACGCGGTGGGCGACGCCGCCATCCGCGCCACCGGCGAGGTGCTCGCCGAGGTCGCCCGCGAGCACAAGGGCTTCGCCGGGCGCGTCGGCGGCGAGGAGTTCTCGCTCGCCCTGCCCGGCATGCGCGGCATGGAGGCCTCCGACGTCGCATCCAGCCTGCGCGGCAAGATCTCCGAGATCCGGGTGCGCGGCCGCTCGGGCCCGGTGAAGTTCACGGCCAGCCTCGGCGTCGGCGAATGGTCCGACGGGGAGACCGTGGAGGGCCTCCTCAAGCGCGCCGACCTCGCGCTCTACGACGCCAAGGCCAACGGCCGCGACCGCGTGATGACGGCGTTCTCGGACGTGTACGTGTCGCGGGTGGGGTGAGCAGTCAGAGCGATCCGCCCTCGGAGTCTTCGAGAGGCGTGGTCGCGGCGAGCAGGCTCGCGAAATGAAGGACCTTCTGCTCCTCAGTCACGATGTAGGCTTCGACGTCGCTTCCCACGATCGGGACGGGAGTGCCGGCCATCCACGTTTGCGCCCGGCCGTCCGGGCCCTTACGTTTCTGCTTCTCGAAGAAGTCTCGATACCGGAACGGCGCGATGCCGATGAACGGCTCGAAGCGGACGCGGCCATGATCGCACTCGGGCGATGTCGTCGTGTCGGGCCGGCCGAGCACGATCTCGTCGGGATAGAGCTCGGTCGCGTAGCTCTTCGGGTAGGGCTCGATGTAGACCACGCGCTTGATCCCTGCGGCGATGATGTGCTTGGCGCAGAGATGGCAGGGGAACGTGGTGCAGAAGAGCGTCGCGTCCTTCAGCGAGATGCCCAGGCGCGCCGCGTCGGTTATCGCGTTCATCTCCGCATGGATGATGCGCCCGTACTCGATCATGTCCATCAGCAGAAGCTGCTTGCCGAGATCGACACCCTTCTCGGTCTTGATGCGGGCGAGCAGCGAGCGTGAGTCGAGCGCACCGTACTCCTCCGTGACGACGCCGACCTCGGCGAGACGGTGGAGGGCGTCGGAGAGGAGCTTGTGCTTGAATTCCTCGTTGGTGTCGGTGCCACGCACGTACTCGCGCGATTCCGGCTCGTCCCCGTCCCAGTAGGTCCCGCCGTGGCGGCTGGGGACCTCGTTGGTGCCGAGAACCTTGACCTCTCCTTCCGCGGAGAACACCGCGGCGCCGACCTGCCTCGAGAGATCGAGGGAGCGAAGGGCCGCCGACTTCGCGAGGTACATTCCGTGCTCGTCGCGGGTCGGGGAGGCGTAGTTGTAGCCGAATACGAGCCGGACGAGGCGCTCGACGGTCTTGCCGATATCCCGCGTTCGATCGCTGTCGATGAAGGCGTCAGCGAGCGGAAAGACGTCGCGGAGACGTTGGCCATGCTCCACCTTTCCCTCGAATTCGTCGCGGTCTAGAAGCTCGCCCGCCTTGTTCTCGAATTGGCGGCCCCGCGTGGCGGCGGGGTCGGCGTCGCGCATGCGCTCGACGAGGCGGGTCCGACGCCGGCTCGTTTCCGAATGGACCGAGATCTGGAAGACGCGCTTGCCGTACACTTCGCGCAGAAGCGCGATCTCCTCCGGCCGCTTCAGCTGCCGCACGATGTAGGCGACACCCGGTTTCAGGGTCGTTTCGGAGCCGCTGATGCGAAAGCGTTCCCTGCGGATCATCGTGAGTGCCGCGTAGGCCATCGCCGCCATGACGCCGATACGCTCGCGCAACGCGTTCGCTTCCTCGATCAAGCGCATAACGCGATCGCCGAAGCCCTCGCCCGCTTTCGGCGACGGACGGATCTCTCGCAGATAATCGGTGATGTGGATTTGCACCGCGTCGTAACCGACGCGGTGAAGCTGCTCCGTTAGCTCTGCCTGCACGGCATCGAGGTCGGAGCCGACGGGAGCGCAGAGACAGAAGACCAGTTCGGGAGCATTCTTCGGTTCATGCTGCGGCATGCGTGCGGCGTCGCTTCTGTGTGAGTTCGGCACATTCCGGCATGCCGGACGTTTCTGAATCTGCTAACCTGATTCGCGTATAAAACAATAGCTGCTACGGGAGATCGACATGGCTCAGCGCGCGAGCTTCGAACGCGGTTGGTTCGCAAGGCAGTTGCTCGAGCTCGTCGACAAGGACCCACCTCCTTTCGAGTCCTCGCTCGAGAAGCACATCGATCGCGACGCGATACGCGCTTACGCCACGCGCATGAAGGACCGCATCGAAGCGGAAGAGCGCGCCGCACGAGCCTCGTCCACCTCCGACGACGCCGAAGCAGCCGATCTCTCGCCCGATCGCTGAGACGTTTCTCGCCCCCCTTGCCCCCCGCCCCTCCCCTGGTGTGAACTCTACCGAACCGAACGCGGGCCCGGGAGGACCACCATGCGCGCCATCGTCATCGAGAAGAGCGAGGCCGGCACCGTCGCCGCGCTGAAGGACTTTCCCGAGAGCGAGCTGATGGAGGGGGACGTGACGCTCGCCGTCTCCCACTCGACCGTGAACTACAAGGACGGGCTCGCGATCACGGGCAGGATGCCCGTGGTGCGGCGCTTTCCGATGATCGCGGGGATCGACGCCGCAGGCATCGTCGAGGCATCCACGCATCCCGATTGGAAGCCCGGCGACGCGGCGATCCTCACGGGCTGGGGCGTCGGGGAGACGCATCTGGGCTGCTATGCCGAGAAGGTGCGCGTGCCGGGCGACTGGCTCGTGCCGCTGCCCGAGGGCATGGACGCGGCGCACGCCATGGCCTTCGGGACCGCGGGGCTGACGGCGGCGCTCTGCGTGCTGGCGCTAGAGCGCCACGGGCTCGCGCCCGATGCCGGCCCGGCGCTGGTGACGGGCGCCGCCGGCGGCGTCGGCTCCGTGGCCGTGGCGCTCCTCGCGAAAGCCGGCTGGCGGGTGATCGCCGCGACCGGCCGGCCGGAGGAGGCCGACTACCTCACGGGCCTCGGCGCCGCCGAGATCCTGCCTCGCGCCGAGCTCGCGGGTCCGCCCAAGCCGCTCGCCAAGGCGCGCTGGGCGGCCGCCGTCGACACGGTGGGCGGCGGCGTCCTCGCCAACGTGCTCGCCATGACGCAGCCCGACGGCGCCGTCGCCGCCTGCGGCAATGCCGGCGGCATGGACCTGCCGACCTCGGTCGCGCCCTTCATCCTGCGCGGCGTGGCGCTGCTCGGCGTCAACTCGGTCCCCGCCCCGATCCCGCTGCGCCGCGCCGCCTGGGACCGGCTCGCCCGCGACGTCGACCCCGCGATCCTCGACGCCATGACGACGACGATCCCGCTCGAGGACGTGATCGGCACGGCCGAGGAGATCCTCGCTGGACGGGTGCGCGGGCGCGTGGTGGTGGAGGTGGGGTAGGGTTCCTGCCGGTTCCCCCCGCCGCCGAACCGTGCTAACCGCCCGCGAACGCCAGACACTCGCGGGATACACCCATCATGCCCAGCCGCAAGGAGCGCGTCACGCGCGCGCTCATCTCCGTTTCCGACAAGACCGGCATCGTCGACTTCGCCCGCGCGCTCGACGCGCGGGGCGTCGCCCTCGTCTCCACGGGCGGCACGCACAAGGCGCTCGTCGAGGCGGGCCTGCCGGTGCAGGAGGTCTCCGACCTCACCGGCTTCCCGGAGATGATGGACGGGCGGGTGAAGACGCTGCATCCGAAGGTGCACGGCGGGCTGCTGGGCCGGCGCTCCGACCCGGAGCACCAGGCGGCCATGCTCGCCCACGGCATCGCCGAGATCGATCTCCTCGTCGTCAATCTCTATCCGTTCGAGGCGACCCTCGCCGGCGGGGCGGATTACGACACCTGCGTCGAGAACATCGACATCGGCGGCCCGGCGATGATCCGCGCCGCCGCCAAGAACCACGAGAGCGTCGCCGTCGTCGTCGATCCCGGCGATTACGAGACGATCCTCGCCGAGCTCGCCGAGCACGAGGGCGCCACCACGCTGACCCTGCGCAAGCGCCTCGCGCAGAAGGCCTATGCCCGCACCGCCGCCTACGACGCGGCGATCTCGAACTGGCTCGCGGACGCGCTCGAGGTCGAGGCGCCGACCTTCCGCGCCGTCGGCGGCACGCTCGCCCAGGCCATGCGCTACGGCGAGAACCCGCATCAGAAGGCCGCCTTCTACCGCACCGGCGAGGCGCGCCCCGGCGTCGCCACCGCGCGCCAGGTCCAGGGCAAGACGCTTTCCTACAACAACATCAACGACACCGACGCGGCATACGAGTGCGTCGGCGAGTTCGACCCGGCGGCGAGCGCGGCGGTGGTGATCGTCAAGCACGCCAACCCCTGCGGCGTCGCCACGGGCGCGACGCTGGCGGACGCCTACGAGCGTGCGCTCGCCTGCGACCCGGTCTCGGCCTTCGGCGGGATCGTGGCCACGAACCGCACGCTCGACGCCGAGGCGGCGGCGAAGATCGTCGAGGTCTTCACGGAGGTGATCATCGCCCCCGACGCCACCGAGGAAGCCATTGCCCTCGTCGCGGCCAAGAAGAACCTGCGGCTCCTCCTCGCCGGCGGCCTGCCCGATCCGCGCGCGAAGGGGCTCTCGGTCCGCACCGTCGCAGGCGGTCTCCTCGTGCAGGATCGCGACAACGCAGTGGTCTCGGACATGACGCTGTCGGTCGTGACCAAGCGCCAGCCCACCGCGCGGGAGATGGAGGACCTCGCCTTCGCCTTCCGGGTGGCGAAGCACGTGAAGTCGAACGCCATCGTCTACGCCCGCGACGGGGCGACGGTGGGCGTCGGCGCGGGGCAGATGAGCCGGGTCGACTCATCGCGCATCGCCGCCTGGAAGGCGGGCGAGGCGGCGAAGGCGCTGGGGCTGGCCGAGAGTCTGGCCAAAGGCTCGGTCGTGGCGTCGGACGCCTTCTTCCCGTTCGCCGACGGCCTCCTGGCGGCGGCCGAGGCCGGCGCGACGGCCGTGATCCAGCCCGGCGGCTCCATGCGCGACGCGGAGGTGATCGCCGCCGCCGACGAGGCGGGCCTCGCCATGGTCTTCACCGGCCACCGGCACTTCCGCCACTGAGCGCGCGAACGGCGTGCCTCAGCGCGCGGGATGAGGCGCCGGTGGCTCGCCGCGGCGCCCGAGCCCCGCATTGAGCCCGCGGCGCACCTCGTCCTCCGCCCGCGCGGCGGCGCGCTTGCGGTCGGTCTTCGCGTCGAAGGGGATCGGCGCACCCCAGCGGATCTCGACGTCGATCGGACCGCCGGCGAGCACGCCCTTCAGGTGCGGCACGAGATCCATGTCACCGTACCAGGCGATCTCCGGGCGCTCGCGCCGATCGAGCGGCAGGCCGTCGCGCCGGGCATAGACCAGCGACAGCGGCTGCAGGACGATCTCGTCCAGCGCATGATCCGCGAGCGCGAGGCGCGCCGCGCCCACGAGCGAGGTGCGGAAGGGCAGGATGCGCGCCCCGTCGCCCGTCGTGCCTTCGGCGAAGAGCACGATGAGCTCGCCGCGCGCCAGGCGCCGGGCGATGGTGGCGTTCACCTCCGCCGTCGACGCCTTGCGCTCGCGCTCGATGAAGATCGAGCGCTGCAGCCGCGCGAGCGTGCCGAAGAGCGGCCAGCCCGCGATCTCCGACTTCGCCACGAAGGAGAGGGGCGAAAGGCTGCCGAGCACGACGATGTCGAGCCAGGAGACGTGATTCGACAGGACGAGCGTCGGCGTCGCCTTGGGCCGGTGGCCGAATTGCGTGACGCGCACGCCCAGCGCCCAGAGGGCGGTGCGGTGGAACAGGATCGGGATCGTGCGCGCGATCCGCCAATGGAAGCGCACGCCCAGCGCCTGCGGGCCGATGAGGATCACCAGCGCACACACGAGGACGAGGAGCCGCAGGGCCTTCATCAGGCTCGCCATGAAACGCGTCCCGCTCCTCTCAGAGATCGAGCGAGAGCGTCAGCGCGGACGCGCGGCTGCCGTCGGCGCGCTGGTAATAGCCCTCCCGCCGGCCCACCTGGGCGAAGCCGAGGCGGGCGTAGAGCGCGCGAGCCGGCACGTTCGCCTCGTCCACCTCGAGATGGAGGCGCGCGACGCCCTCGCGCCGCAGAGCCTCCAGATGGCGCTCTAGCAGGACGCGCGAGAAGCCGCGCCCCCGGATCGCGGGCTCCAACGCGATCGTGAGGATCTCCGCCTCGTCGAGAACGGCGCGGGAGAGGACGAAGCCTCTGGGCCGCTTCTGGTCGCCGGCGAGGAAGAGGCCGTCGCCGACGACGCCGCGATCGGCGATCAGGCTCTCGATGTCGGTGGGGCTCCAGCCGCGGGCGAAGCCGGAGGCGTGGATCGTCGCGCAAGCGGGGGCGTGCGCGGGTGCGAGCGGCGCGATGGTGGGGCGGCTCTCGCGGGCGAAGGGCCAGGAGGGCGGGAGCGGCGGCAGGAGCGAGGACATCAGCGCCTCGCGATGCGCGCGCCGTCCTGCGGACGGGCGTCCGGTGCGCGCAGGTAGAGGGGCTTGGGCAGCGCGCCCGCCGGATCGGCCGCGAGCCCGAGCCGGGCGACCCAGGCGATCTCGGGCGCGGGCTCCGCGTCCGCGAGCATGACGTCGATGCCGACCTGCATGGCTTCGGCCGCGACGATCGGCCCGCCCGATCCGCTGATCACGGCCCCCGAGCCGAGATAGCGCACGGCGTCGCGCACGGCCATGTGCGCCGGCGCCACCACGGTGCGTCCGCCGGGCGCGACGGCCTGAAAGTAGACACCGCCGTGGCGCGCGTCGATCGCGGCGGCGAGAAGGCGGCGATCGCCGGAGGCGACGAGGGGCGCGAGCAGCGCCGAGAGCGTCGAGACGCCGACCACGGGCGCCTTCGCCGCGAGCCCGATGGCGCGCGCCGCCGAGATCCCCACCCGCAGCCCCGTGAAGCTGCCGGGCCCGATCGTCACCGCTATGCGGTCGAGGCTCGTGAAGCCGCCCTCGACGCCCGACATCACCCGCTCGACGAGGGGGAGCAGCGCCTCCGCGTGGCCGCGCTGCATGGTGAGCGATTCGCGCGCGATCGGCAGGCTCTGGCCCGCGTCGAGCACGCAGGCGGAGCAGGCCTCGAGCGCCGTGTCGATGGCGAGGATACGCACGGGTCAGCCTCGTAGGGACGTCGACTTGCGTCGGTTCGGGTCTCGTTCGTCCCGCAGAGCATTACGCGATCGCGCAGAATTCCTCGAACGAAAAACGCGGCAGGCGCGGCTTCACCCCCGCGGGATCGCCGTATCCGAGGTTGACGAGCACGTTCGCCTCGACGTCCCCCTGCGGGAAGAACTCCCGCGTGACGCCCGGGGCGTCGAAGCCCGACATCGGCCCGCAATCGAGGCCCAGCGAGCGCGCCGCGAGGATCAGGTAGGCGACCTGGAGCGTGCCGTTGCGAAAGGCGTTCTCGCGGATCTTCTCGGGCGACCCGTCGAACCAGGACGGCGCGGAGGGCTCGTGCGGAAAGAGCGTGCCCAGCTTCTCGTAGAAGCGCAGGTCGTAGCCGACGATGGCCGTCACCGGCGCCGCCATGGTCTTCGCGCGGTTCCCGGCAGACATCAGCGGCTCGAGCCGCTTCTTCGCCTCGGGCGAGGCGACGAAGACGATGCGGGCGGGGCAGCAATTGGCGCTCGTCGGCCCCATCTTCAGGAGGTCGGCCAGCGCCCGCAGCGTCGTCTCCGAGACGGGCACGTCGCGCCAGGCATTGTGCGTGCGCGCCTCGCGGAAGAGCTGATCGAGCGCCGCGTCCGGGAGCGGATGGGACGGGGGCTTCGAGAAGGGCTTGTCGGCGAAGGAATCCTCTGCCGTGCCGCGTGCGTGCTCGTCCATCGCTCTCGTCGATCCTCCTGCATCCGTCTGGACGCTGGAGATAGGCCGCGCGGGCGGCGATTTCGAGGGGCGGGAAGCTCAGGCCAGCGCGCGGCCGGCAGCTTCCGAGGCCTGACCGATCGACGCGTCGGTCTCCGGCACCTTTCCGATCCGCGCGCAGGTTTCCCGGTAATCGTCGACCGCCTCCTCGAAGGCGACCTTCAGCTCCGAAAGGCTCGCGGCGTGAAAGCTGACGATGTCACGGATGCCGAGAATGCGACCGACGAAGATCGCGTCCTCGGCGTCATGCAGTACACGCGCGCGATATCCCGCGTGCTCGAGAAGGATCTCGTCGTCGGAGCACACGGGGATCTCGCTGCTCATCGGCGAGCCCCGAACATCAAACCTGCTGCACTTCCTGCACGTCGGGCACGAAGTGGCGCAGGAGGTTCTGGATGCCGTGCTTGAGCGTCGCCGTGGAGGAGGGGCAGCCGGCGCAGGCGCCCTTCATCGCGAGGTAGACGATGCCGTCGCGATAGCCGCGGAAGGTGATGTCGCCGCCGTCGCCGGCCACGGCCGGGCGCACGCGCGTCTCGATCAGGTCCTTGATGGTCGCCACCGTGTCGGCGTCGCGCTCCTCGAAGAATTCCTCGCCGTCCTCGGTGCCCTGCGCGCCCGCCTGCGCGATCACCGGCTGGCCCGACATGAAATGCTCCATGATCGCGCCGAGGATGGCGGGCTTGAGGTGCTGCCACTCGCCCTCGCCCTTGGTGATCGTCACGAAGTCGTAGCCGAAGAACACGCCGGCGACGCCGGGGATGGCGAACAGGCGCTGCGCCAGCGGCGAGCCCTCCGCACCCTCGGCGGCGCGGGCGTCGAACGTGCCGCGCTCCATCACCACGCGGCCGGGGAGGAACTTCAGCGTCGCGGGATTGGGGGTCGCTTCGGTCTGGATGAACATGGCGGGTCTCGTCGGTCTCTCGGCGCGTGGGCCGACGCGGTCTCGAGCGTCGGCGTTCCGTGCACGAACGCGGGAATGTCACCTCTCAGGATGTGGTGGCATAGCCCGCCCGATCAAGCCCGTCGAGAGCCGCGCTCGCCCGTGTCAGAAGCCCGTGTCAGAAGCCCGTCTCGATGCGTGCGTAGACGCTCTCGGTGAAGGCGAAGAGCGTCGCGCCCATGAAGGGCGCCGTGACGAGGATCATCAGGAGGATCGCCACGATCTTCGGGATGAAGGTGAGCGTCATCTCCTGGATCTGCGTCAGCGCCTGGCCCAGCGCGATGACGATACCCACCGTCATCGCCACCGCGACGGCGGGGCCCGACGCGACGATGACGGTCCAGATCGCCGCCTGGACGAGGTCGAGGGCGTCGACGGCGTTCATCAGGTCAGCCTCACGCCCGGCCCGACGAGGAGCGTCTCGCCCCCGTCGAGCGTGGCGAGCGGCCCCTCGTCGGTGAGGCGCACGCCCGTGACCTCGCCGGAGATCCGCCCGTCGGCGGACGTCGCGGTGCGGCCGATGAGGTCGCTCGCCTGCGCGAGCGAGGTGGCGGAGAGGAGCCCGTCGAGCTTCTTGTTGGTCATGATCGCCTGCTCGACCATGGAGAAGGTGGCGAGCTGGGCCACCTGCTCGGACGGGTCCATGGGGTTGAGGGGGTCCTGGTTCTTCATCTGCGCGATGAGCAGGCGCAGGAAGCTGTCGTAGTCCATGCTGCCCGGGCTCGAAGCGCCGGCGCGCCCGGCATTGTCGGCCTGCGTGCCGGGCTGGGCGGCGGTGGCGGATGCGACGTCCATGGTCTTCGGGCTCCTCGTGCGGGTCAGGCCGCGTCGCGGCGCTGGGAAGCGGCGGCGAGGATCGCGTCCTCGGCGGGGAAGAGCGCGCGCAGCGTCTTCATGGCGTCGAGCCGGCGGCCCGCCTCCATCTGGTCGCGCACGCGCATCAGCCCGCCCAGGATGTCCGGGCTCGCGAAGGCGCGCAGCGCAGCGCCGAGGAAGCGCTCGAAGAGCACCTGCGCGGTCTCGGTCGCCGAGGGGTCGACGAACATGGTCTGCACCGCGAAGTAGATCTGGCGCAGCGGCGTCGTCGTCTCCTCGGGCTGGAGCACGTGGCTCTCGAGCAGGAAGGTCGCGTCGTTGAGGATCTCGAGCGTGGTCTTGCGCTCGGCGCGCACGACGGCCCCGTTGATCCACACGCGCTCGCCGGCGCGCAGCGTCAGGCGCATGGTGCCGCTCATTTCAGCCCCTCCGCGATCGTCTGGTTGACCTCGATGATGGAGGTGAAGTCCTCCGTCTGGCCGAGGCGGATCGCCTCGGCCTCGCGCATGACCCACAGCCCGATGGAGATGAGGTCGGCGCGCAGCTTCTGGGGCAGGTCGTTCTCGGGGCTGGCGAGATCCTCGATGAGGATCGCCCAGAGCTGGCGCACGAAGTGCAGCGCCTCGACCGTCTCGCGCGAGGCCGCGCCGGCGGCCTCCGCCTTGCGCAGGAGGGCCACCGCCCGCTCGACCGCTTCGCGCTCGCGGGCGCGGGTGTCGGCGAAGGTGTCCTCGACGATCTCGGCGTAGGAGAACTGATACATGGTCGCCTCGTTTCTCGTCAGAGGTAGCGCAGGAGGCTCATCTCGCGGATGCGCGCGGTGAGCGAGTAGGAGACCTCGACCTGGGACATGAGCGCGTTGACGCGCGTCGCCGCCTCGAAGGGATCGACGTTCTCGAGGTCCGTGACCTGCCGGGTGAGGATGTCGCGTTGAATGGCCATGCGGTCGGAGGCGTCGCCCACGCGGTTCTGGGCGACGCCGAGGCGCGCCTGGACGGTGGTGACGTCCTGCATCGCGCCGCCCACGAGCCCGATGGCGCGATCGACGATCTCGCGATAGGCGCCCTGCGAGAGGGTCTCGCCGCCGAGCGCCGACAGCATCATGTAGGCCATCGTCAGGTCGCGGAACGGCTGCTCGTTGGCGTTGGCGGAGGTCTCGATCGTCTCCGTGCCGGAGATGCGGCTCGAGAGGTTCTCGTTGGAGGCGCTCGACCAGTAGGTGCCCCAGCCGGGGTCGGCGAAGAGCGGCGCGATCTGCGTGTCGATGAAGGCCGCCATCGCCGCGGGCGTGATCGTCGCCGCGAGCGGATCGTCGGGGAGATGCCCGAACGCCGTGACGAAGCGCGCGTCGATCTCCGTCTTGGCGGCGGAGGGGGGCGGGCCGAAATACTCCTCCATGGGCGGCACGTCGGTGTTGATGCCGGCGAAGAGATATTGCCCGTTGAGGTTCGCGTTCATCGTGCCGACGAGGCTCTTGAGGTTGAGCGCCGCCTGGGGCGCGACCACCTCGGCCGCCTCGGAGCCCTCCTTCACCGCGATCAGCACGCCGAGCAGGTCCTCCGCCGTGCCCTGCACGTTGGAGAGCGCCGCCTGCATCGTGTCGAGGCGCGCGCCGACGAGACCGTTCGTGTCGATGATCGTGCCGATGCGTGCCAGCTCCTGGCGCAGCTCGACCGAGGTCCCGGTGCGGGCGCCGAGCGTGAGGCCCACGTCCGCATGGCGTCCCGACGAGAGCTCGTGGGAGGCACGCGCCAGCTCCGCCTGCGATTTCACGAGGGAGAGGCGGGTCGCGGTCGACACGCCGAGGGTGGAGACGAAAGAGGTCTTCATCGGTGTCACCTCACGGCTTGGAGGAGCGATGCGAGCATCGTGTCGACGGCGGTGATGATCCGCGCCGAGGCGCCGTAGCTGCGCTCGAGCTCGAGCATGAGGGCGAGCTCCTCGTCGAGGTTCACGCCCGTCTCGTTGGAGAGGCTCTCCTGGGTGCGCTCCAGGAACGTGATCTGGTAGGAGGCTTCCTTGTCGGCCTGCTTGCGGGTCGATTCGAGCCAGCCGACGGAGCCGGCGGCGAAGCGCCCGAGCGAGGTGTTCGGGTTCACGCCCGCCGTCGCGTCGAAGGGCTGGGACGCCTCGAGGCTCGCGATCAGGCCCTGCATGCGCCCGGAGAACGACGCGGCGCCCGCCGGATTGTAGTCGTAGGCCGCACCGTTCATGCCGCCGTCCCGGATCGTCGAGAGATCGCCGCCCTGCCCGGGATCGGCCGCGGGGTTGACCCGCAGGCTCGCCGAGAGATTGTCGATGGCGGTCGTGCCCGGCGGCAGGTTCGGCCCGCCGCCCCAGGTGAAGAGGCCCGCCTGCGGCGCGAGCACCGCGGGGTCGTTGATCTGGTCGGTCTCGGCGGTGGCGAGGATCAGGCCCCGCGCGATCTCGTCGAGCTGCTTCTGGTAGACGCCGCTCGTCTCGTCGCGCAGCATCGCGTGGCCGTAGAGCGCGCCCGACTTGATGCCCATCGTGGCGCCGGGCCCCGTGATCGGCACGCCGTCGGCGAAGACCGCCTGGCCGTCGATGCCCGCGTCGTAGGCGAAGGTGCGGGTGAAGCTCACCTCGCGCGCGGTCTTCTCGAAGAGCGTCACGCCCGAGTCGGTGTAGATCACCATGTCGTTGTCGCCGCGCACGATCGTCGTGACGCCGATCTCCTGGGAGAGATCGGTGAGGATCTTGGCGCGGGTGTCGAGCGCGTCGGTGACGTCCGCCCCCGCCGCCGTACCGGCGACGACGGCGCGGTTGGTCGTCTCGAAGCGCGCGAGCAGGTCGTTGATGCGCGCCACCGAGGTCACCATCTCGCCGTCCGCCGTGGCGCGGGCGGCCTGGACCGTCTGCGTCGCGAGGTCGAGGCGCTCGGCGAGATCGTGCGCGCGCCCGAGCACCTCGCCCGCGAGGATCGGATCGCTCGGCCCGTCCGCGTGCATCTGCAGCGCGTTCTGGAAGGCGCCGAGCGCCCCGGCGACGGAATAATCGTCCTGCGGGTCGCCGATCGTCTGGGCGAGGCGCTCGAGCCCGTCGAGATGCGCCGACCTGGCGGCCGCATCCGACCGTGCCTCGAGCATGCGGGTGTAGAGCGCCTGGTCCTGGGCGCGACCGATGGAGGCGACATAGGTCGAGCCGTACGCGCTCGTCGCCACGTTCGCGACCTTGCGCGAATAGGCCGGATCGTTCGCCCCGGTGATGTTGCGCGCCGTGATCGCCGTCTGCTGGGAGGTGACGGAGAGCGCGGTCTGGGCGGAGTTGAGCGCGAGCGAGAGGGACATCGGTCGGGCCTCTGGTGAGAGGGCGTCGACGGCGGGAGGGCCGTCAGCGCTTCAGGTTGACGAGCACGTCGAGGAGCTCGGAGCCGGTCTGGAAGACCTTGGAATTGGCGGTGTAGGAGCGCTGGCTCTCGATCATCGAGGTCAGCTCCGCGGCGAGGTCGACGTTGGACTGCTCGAGCGCGCCGGAGACGACGCCGCCGAGCCCGCCCTGGCCGGCGGTGCCGAGCTTCACGTCGCCCGATTCGAGCCCGAGCGAGTAGACGTTGCCGGCCTCCGGCGTGAGGTTGTCCGGGCTCGTCACGTCGGCGAGGGGCAATTGCCAGGTGGCGCGACGCTCGCCGTTCTCGAACACGGCGAAGACGATGCCCTCGTCGGAGATCTCGACGTCGCGAATGGCGGAGGGCGCGTTGCCGTTCACGGAGGCCTGCATGACCGTGTAATCGGAGGCGACCTGCGTCATGCCGGAGAGATCGAGATCGATCGCGGGCGCGTCGGTGCCCACCGCGGGGATGGCGATGACGGGATTTCCGACGACGCGGCCAGTGGCGGGATCGAAGTCGAAGGTGACGTTCGCCGTGTTGCCGTTGTCCCGGCGTGTCGCGGTGGCCGTCCAGGTGCTGACGACGTTGGGCGGGGCGGTCTCGGCGGTCTTCTCGAACGAGATGTCGTAGATCCGCTCGTTACCGAGATTGTCGTAGGTCACGAGGGAGGACACGACCGGCGTGGCGCCGACCGCGGTGCCCGAATCGAGGTTGGCGGAGAACACGCCCGTGGTGGAGGGCGTCGCCTCGAGGGCGGTCTGGCCGATGTTCACCGGCTGCAGGCCGCCGAGCCCGTTGATCACGACGGGCGCCGCCGTGCCGTCGATGGGCATGCCCATCAGCTTGAAGCCCGCCGCGTTGACGAGCTCGCCCTCCCCGTTCGGCACGAACGAGCCGGCGCGCGTCAGGTAGGGCGTGCCGTCGCCGTCGGAGACGACGAAGAAGCCCCGGCCCTCGATGGCGAGGTCTGTGGAGGAGGTGGTGAAGACCTTCGCCCCCTCCTGGCTGATGGCGTAGCGCACGTTCGGCGTCACGCCGCCGGACGTGTACTGGCCCGAGCCGTTGCCGAGGATCAGCGACGAGAACTCCGTCTGCGCGCGCTTGTAGCCGTTGGTGTTGGCGTTGGCGATGTTGTCGGCGACCGTCGCGAGCTTCGACGACTGCGCCGCCATGCCCGACACGCCCGTGCGCATCACTCCGTAGAGGCTCATCGTTCATTCTCCACGCATGGAAGAGGATCGTTGCCCCGGATGAGACGCCGGGGAGCTTGCGCGTGGCTGGTGCGCGGGGCGAAGGCCGCGCCGGCCCGCCCGGACGGCCGGATCTTGACGTCGTAGATTTTATACAATCTACTTCGCACGTCTCGGGAGGAGCGTGCGATGGGCGGCAGGATCGGGTGGCGGGGCGTCTTTCCCGCGGTGACGACGCAGTTCCGGGAGGATTTCTCGCTCGACGCGCCCGCGACGCATCGCGTGATCGCGGCGCTGGTCGAGGACGGCGTGTCCGGGCTCATCGTCGGCGGGACGGTGGGCGAGAACTGCTCGCTGACGCCGTCGGAGAAGCGCACCATCATGGAGGTGGCGAAGGACGCCGCAGGCGGGCGCGTGCCCGTGATCGCGGGGGTGGCCGAATTCACCACCGCCTTCGCCGTCGAGACCGCGCGCGAGGCCCGCGCCGCGGGCGTCGACGGCATCATGGTGATGCCGGCTCTGGTCTACTCGGCGAAGCCCTTCGAGACGGCGGCGCATTTCCGCGGCGTCGCCACGGCCGTCGACCTGCCGGTGATGGTCTACAACAACCCGCCGATCTACAAGAACGACGTCACGCCAGAGATCCTCGCCACGCTCGCCGATTGCGAGACGGTGGTCGCCTTCAAGGAATCGTCGGGGGACACCCGCCGCTTCGTCGACCTGCGCAATCTCGTCGGCGACCGCTTCACGCTCTTCGCCGGGCTCGACGACACCGTGCTCGAGAGCGTGGTGCTGGGCGCCGAGGGCTGGGTGTCGGGCATGTCGAACGCCTTCCCGAAGGAAGGCGAGACGCTGTTCCGCCTGGCGCGCGACGGGCGCTACGCGGAGGCGATGCCGCTCTACGAATGGTTCATGCCGCTCCTCCACCTCGACGCGCGGGCGGATCTCGTCCAGTGCATCAAGCTGTGCGAGCACGTGATGGGCCGCGGCACGCACGTCACCCGCCCGCCGCGCCTGCCGCTCACGCAGGCCGAGCGTGGCGAGGTCGAGGCGATCATGCGCCGGGCGCTCGAGACGCGCCCCGCGCTTCCCGACGTCGGCCTCTGACACCCCGTTCTAGAGGACTCACAGTGGCGCGCCACACCTTCTACTGCATCGACGGTCACACCTGCGGGAACCCGGTGCGCGTCGTCGCCGGCGGCAGCGTTCCGCGGCTCGAGGGCGCGAGCATGTTCGCGCGCCGCCAGCATTTCCAGGCCGAGTTCGACTTCATCCGCACGGGACTGATGTTCGAGCCCCGCGGCCACGACATGATGTCGGGCACGATCCTCTATCCCCCGACGCGGCCCGATTGCGACGTGGGCCTCCTCTTCATCGAGACGACCGGCTGCCTGCCCATGTGCGGCCACGGCACGATCGGCACGGTCACGGCCATCATCGAGCACGGGCTCGTGACGCCCCGCGAGCCGGGGCTCTTGCGCCTCGACACGCCGGCCGGCCTCGTCGAGGCGCGCTACGTCATGGACGGGCCCTACGTCGCCTCGGTCAAGCTCACGAACGTGCCGTC
Organism: Salinarimonas ramus; assembly: GCF_014645695.1. Classification (GTDB taxonomy): domain Bacteria; phylum Pseudomonadota; class Alphaproteobacteria; order Rhizobiales; family Beijerinckiaceae; genus Salinarimonas; species Salinarimonas ramus. Next base: position 194,290 of record NZ_BMMF01000005.1, read on the forward strand.
CTTCCTGCTGGGGCGCGGCTACGAGGTCGAGGTCGAGGGGCTCGGCACGCTCGCCGTCGACGTCGCCTATGGCGGGAATTTCTACGCCATCGTCGAGCCGCAGCCGCTCTTCCGGGACCTCGAGGACCTCCAGCCCTCCGACATCCTGCGCCACAGCCCGCGCCTGCGCGCCGCCTTCAACGCGCGCTACGCCATCGCGCATCCCGAGAACCCGGCGATCGACCGGCTCACCCACGTGCTCTGGACGGGTGCGGCGAAGACGCCTCGAGGCAGCGCCCGCAACGCCGTCTTCTACGGCGACAAGGCCATCGACCGCTCGCCCTGCGGCACCGGCACCTCGGCGCGCATGGCCCAGCTCGCCGCCACGGGGCGCCTGCGGGAGGGCGAGGATTTCGTGCACGAGAGCATCATCGGCTCGATCTTCACGGGGCGCATCGAGGGCCGCACCCGCGTCGGCGAGCGCGAGGCGATCGTGCCCTCGATCGAGGGCTGGGCGCGGATCACGGGGCAGAACGCCATCACGCTGGACGATCGCGACCCGTTCGTCGCCGGCTTCTCGCTCGCGGACACGAGCGGATGAGCGCGACCACCGCCCTGCGCACCCGCGACGCCGCCGGTCCGCTCGGCGCCCGCACGATCGCCGCGCGCGTGGCCCACGAGCTGCGCCGGCGCATCCTCGCGGGCGAGATCGAAGCCGGCGTGCAGCTCAAGCAGGACGCGCTCGCGAGCGAGCTCGGCGTCAGCCGCATCCCCATCCGCGAGGCGCTGGTCCAGCTCGAGAGCGAGGGGCTCGTGCGCATCGCACCCCATCGCGGGGCCGTCGTCTCCGAGCTCTCGGCGGCGGAGGTGGAGGAGCTGTTCGACCTGCGCGCGCTCATCGAGCCGCGCCTCCTCGCCCGCTCGGCCCCGCGGCTCACGGCGGAGGATTTCGCCGCGCTCGACGCCATCCTCGCCGAATATTGCGAGGAGATGCGCACCGACGACCCCAGCCGCTGGGGCGCGCTCAACACGCGCCTGCACGGGCTGCTCTACAGCCGTGCCGATCAGCCGCGTACGGAGGCGATCGTCGCGACGCTCCTGCAGAGCACCGACCGCTACACCCGCATCGACATCGCCTTCGCCGACGGGCGGGCGCGGGCCGAGGCGGACCACGCCGCCCTCGTGGCCCTGTGCCGCGCGGGCGCCGTCGAGGAGGCCTGCGCGCTCCTCGCACGCCACATCGACACGGCACGGGGCGCGCTCGTCGCTCTGTTCGAGAGCCCGCCGGCTGGCGGTGCGCGGCCTTCGAGACCTTGAGGACGGACCCATGAAGATCACCGGCATCCTCGCCTGGCAGGTGGACCTGCCCTTGAAGGAAGGCCGCTACGGCTGGTCGAACGACAATTCCGTGGAGGTCTTCGATTCGACCGTCGTCGCGGTGGAGACCGATGCCGGCATTACGGGCTATTCCGAATGCTGCCCGCTGGGCTCGGCCTATCTGCCGGCCTACGCCAAGGGCGTGCGCGCGGGCCTCGCGGAGATCGCACCCAAGCTCGTCGGCCTCGACCCGCGCGATCTCGGCACGCTGAACCGGCGCATGGACGCGGCGCTGCGCGGCCATCCCTACGTCAAGGCCCCCGTCGACATCGCCTGCTGGGACGTTCTCGGGAAGGTCGCGGGGCTGCCCGTCTACCGTCTCCTCGGCGGCGCCGAGCAGGACGAGGTCGCGCTCTACCGCGCCATCTCGCAGGACACGCCCGACGCCATGGCGGCCTCCGTCGCCGCCTATCGCGCGGAGGGCTACACGAAGTTCCAGCTCAAGGTCGGCGGCGCGGTCGAGGACGACATCACCCGCATCCGCGCCTGCCGCGCCGTGCTCGATCGCGGCGAGCTCCTCATCGCCGACGCCAATACCGGCTGGACGCGCCCCGAGGCCGCCCGCGTCGCGGCGGCGGTCGCGGATCTCGACGTCGTCATCGAGCAGCCCTGCGCCACCTTCGAGGAATGCCTCTCGATCCGCCGGCGCACGCGCCTGCCCTTCGTCCTCGACGAGGTGATCACCGGCTTCGACAGCCTGATGCGCCTCCTCGCGGAGGACGCGGCGGATGCGATCAACCTGAAGATCTCCAAGGTCGGCGGCCTCACCAAAGCCCGGCTGATCCGCGACGCCTGCATCGCCGCGAACCTGCCCATGACGATCGAGGACACCTGGGGCGGCGACATCGTGACCGCGGCGATCGCCCACCTCGCCCGCTCGACGCCCGCCGAGCTCACCTATTCCGCGACCGACTTCAACAGCTACGTGACGACCTCCATCGCGGAGGGCGCGCCCCGACGCGTCGGCGGCACCATGACGGCAGCCGACCGCCCGGGGCTCGGCGTCACGCCGCGCATGGAGGTGCTCGGCGAGCCGGTGCTGGTGGTTCGGTGAGGGGGCGCTGCACAGGCCGCTCCCACCCTCTCGTCCTCCCCCTTCCCTCGGCCGCGCTTCTCCCCTAAGACCTCTCCCAGGAGCGCGCGCCCATGTCCCACAACACGTTCGGCCATCTCTTCCGCGTCACCACCTTCGGCGAGAGCCACGGGCCGGCGCTCGGCTGCGTGGTGGACGGGTGCCCGCCGGGCCTCGCGCTCACCGCCGAGGAGATCCAGGCCGAGCTCGACCGGCGTCGGCCGGGGCAGTCGCGCTTCACGACGCAGCGCCGCGAGCCCGACGCCGTGAAGATCCTCTCGGGCGTCTTCCAGGACGAGCGGATGGCGGCCCAGGTCACCACCGGCACGCCGATCGCCCTCGTGATCGAGAACGTCGACCAGCGCTCCAAGGACTATTCCGAGATCCGCGACAGCTACCGCCCGGGCCATGCGGATTTCGCCTACGACGTGAAGTACGGCGTGCGCGACTATCGCGGCGGCGGGCGCTCCTCGGCGCGCGAGACGGCGGCGCGCGTCGCCGCCGGCGCCATCGCCCGCAAGGTCGTGCCCGGCATGGTCGTGCGCGGCGCGCTCGTGCAGATCGGCCCGCACGCAATCGACCGCGCGGCGTGGGACTGGGAGGAGGTCTCCCGCAACCCCTTCTTCTGCCCGGACGCGAAGGCGGCGGCGCTCTGGGCGGATTATCTCGACGGCATCCGCAAGAGCGGCTCGTCGGTGGGCGCCGTCGTCGAGATCGTGGCGGAGGGCGTGCCGCCGGGGCTCGGCGCGCCGATCTACGGCAAGCTCGACGCCGAGCTCGCCGGCGCGCTCATGTCGATCAACGCCGTCAAGGGCGTGGAGATCGGCGAGGGCTTCGCCGCCGCGGCCCTCACCGGCGAGGAGAACGCCGACGAGATGCGCCCGGGCAATGCGGGCGCGCCGACCTTCCTCTCCAATAGGGCCGGCGGCGTGCTCGGCGGCATCTCCACCGGCCAGCCGGTGGTGGCGCGCTTCGCCGTGAAGCCCACCTCCTCCATCCTGACGCCGCGCGCCTCCGTGACGCGGCAGAACGGCGAGACCGACGTCCTCACCAAGGGCCGCCACGACCCCTGCGTCGGCATCCGCGCGGTGCCCGTGGGCGAGGCGATGGTGGCATGCGTCCTCGCCGACCATTATTTGCGCCACAGGGGACAGGTCGGCGCCGTCCGCGACTGGCCTCTCGAGCGTCCCTTCGGCTAAGACGAGCGCGGCCCGCGAAGCGGCCCGTCCGGGAAGAGCACCATGCCCCAATCCGTCACCGACGCCATCGAAGCCTTCGCCCGCGGCGAGATCGTCATCGTCACGGACGACGACGATCGCGAGAACGAGGGCGACCTCATCGTCGCCGCCTCGCTCTGCACGCCCGAGAAGATGGCCTTCATCATCCGCAACACCTGCGGCATCGTCTGCGCCCCGCTGACGCGCTCGCAAGCCCGGCGGCTGCGGCTCGACCCGATGGTGGCGACGAACGACGCGCCGCTCGGCACCGCCTTCACGGTCTCCGTCGACGTCCGCCACGGGCTCACCACCGGCATCTCCGCCGAGCAGCGCTGCAACACCGTGCGCGCGCTCGCCAACGGCAACATGGGCGCCGAGGACTTCGTGCGCCCGGGCCACGTCTTCCCCCTCGTCGCCAAGGAAGGCGGCGTGCTGATGCGCTCGGGCCACACCGAGGCGGCGGTGGACCTGTGCAAGCTCGCGGGCCTGCCCGAGGTCGGCGTGATCTGCGAGCTCGCCAACGACGACGGCACGGTGATGAAGGGCGACCAGATCGTCGCCTTCGCGCAGACGCACGGCCTCAAGCGCGTCTCCGTCGCCGACATGATCGCCTATCGCCAGCGCCGGGAGCGGCTGGTCGAGCGCGTCGGCACCTTCCCCGTCGAGACCCGCTACGGCCAGATGACGGGCTACGCCTACACCACGCCCTTCGACGCCGTGCAGCATTTCGCCCTCGTCCACGGCCGCATCGGCGACGGCAAGGGCGTGCTTGCCCGCCTGCACCGGGCGAACGTCGTCTCCGACGTGTTCGGGCCCACCGGCTCGGTCGATCGCGCGCTGGCGCGCTTCGCGGCGGAGGGCCGCGGCGTCCTCGTCTACCTGCGCGAGGGCACGGCCGGCGTGCCGCTGACCTCGTTCTCCGAGGACGCGAGCCGCTCGGAGGCCGAGCGCAACACCGCCTGGCGCGAGGTCGGCCTCGGCGCGCAGATCCTGCGCGACCTCGGCGTCACCTCGATCCGCAACCTCGCGAGCTCCTCGCGCTCCTACGTCGGCCTCGCGGGCTTCGGCATCGCGCTGGACGAGACCGTGCCGCTCGACGGGTGAGGGAGTGCACGCGCGCTTTCGCGCTCCGCGCCCTCGCCGGGCGGGGGCGCGGCGTGGTAGCGCTGTGGCATGAACGCCGCCACCTCCCCCGCCTCCTCGGACGTCATCGACGCACGCCCCGCCTGGATCAGGCTCGCCATCGCCGTGTGCCTGTCCTCGCTCGGCGGGGTGGGGATGTGGTCCGTCGTCGTGGTGATGCCGGCGGTGGAGGCGACCTTCGAGGCCAGCCGCGCCTCGTCCGCCCTCGCCTACACGGTCCTGATGCTCGCCTTCGCCGGCGGCGGCGTCGCCATGGGGCGCATCGCCGACCGCACCGGCATCGTCCCGCCGCTGATCGCGGGGGCGCTCCTGCTGGCGACCGGCTACGCCGCGAGCGCGGCGGCGCCCTCGCTGCTGCTCTTCGTGGCGTCGCACGCCCTCGTCGGGCTCGGCGCCTCGGCGACGCTGGGCCCGCTCATCGCCGAGGTCTCGCACTGGTTCCGGCGCCGCCGCGGCATCGCCGTGGCGATCTGCGCGGCGGGCAACTACGTCGCCGGCGCGATCTGGCCGCCGATCGTCCAGAGCCTCGTCGAGACGAGCGGCTGGCGCACCACCCATCTCGTCGTCGCGGGCGTGCTCTTATGCACCATGATCCCGCTCGCGCTGACGCTGCGCCGGCGCGCGCCCGTCGCGGCCCAGAGCGAGGCGCACGTCGCTCCGCCGGGGCGCGCGGCGCTGGGGCTCTCGACGAACGCGCTCACCGCGCTCCTCTTCGTCGCGGGTATCGCCTGCTGCGTCGCCATGGCCATGCCGCAGGTCCACATCGTGGCCTATTGCGCGGAGCTCGGCTTCGGCACGGGCGCGGGCGCGCAGATGCTCTCGCTCATGATGCTCTTCGGCATCGTCAGCCGTATCGCGTCCGGCTTCATCGCCGACAGGATCGGCGGGCTCGCGACGCTGCTTCTCGGCTCGACGCTGCAGGCCCTGGCGCTCCTCCTCTACATGCTGGTGGACGGCCTCGCCGCGCTCTACGTCGTGTCGGCGCTGTTCGGGCTGTTCCAGGGCGGCATCGTGCCGAGCTACGCCATCGTCGTGCGCGAATATTTCCCGCCGGCGGAGGCGGGCATGCGGGTGGGGCTCGTCCTCATGGCGACGATCCTGGGCATGGCCTTCGGCGGCTGGCTGTCGGGGGCGATCTTCGACGCGACCGGCGCCTATTCCTACGCCTTCCTCAACGGGCTCGCCTGGAACCTCCTCAACATGGGCGTCATCGCCATGCTGCTGATGCGCCGGGGACGACGCCTCGTTCCGGCCTGAGCGGCAGACGGGCCGAATGCGGGCTTGAATCTCTCGGCGCACGCGGGTATATCACGCGTCGTCAGCTCTGGTAGCGGCGTGAGAGCGTCGCCTCGCGGGAGTGGGCCCTGACCGGGTCCGCTCCTTTCTCATATGCGGCGGGACGATCTCCCGTCCCGGAGGCCACCGGAGCGACGCGCGGGGCCCTCCCGCGAGACACGATCTTTCGTACGCGAGAGGAAGCGCGCCGTCGTGGCGGACAGACTTGAAGAACGCCTCATCACCGAGACCGGCCTCGCCGCCCGCGTGGCCGCGATCGTCGAGCCCGTGATCGTGGATCTCGGCTACCGCCTCGTGCGGGTGAAGATCTCGAGCCAGAACGGCTGCACCGTGCAGATCATGGCCGAGCGGCCGGACGGCACGATGGGCGTGGACGATTGCGAGGCGGTGAGCCGTGCGATCTCGCCGGCGCTCGACGTCGACGACCCGATCACCACGGCGTACAATCTCGAGGTCTCCTCGCCCGGCATCGACCGGCCGCTGGTGCGCCCGGGCGACTTCCTGCGCTGGGCCGGCCACGAGGCGAAGGTCGAGATGGCCCGCCCGGTCGGCGCCCGCAAGCGCTTCCGCGGCCTCGTTCGCGGCGTGGACGGCGACGACGCGCTCATCGAGCTTGCCGACGCCCCCGACGGCGTCGACCGCATCGCGCGCCTGCCGCTCGACGACATCGGCGAGGCGCGCCTCGTGCTCACCGACGACCTCGTGCGCGAATCGCTCCGGCGCGGCACCGCTCCCTCCGCGGACGGCGCCGACGAGACGATCGAGGGCGAGGAGGAGGACGAGGCCGAGAGCCCCGCTTCCGTGGACAACGACAACGACCCTTCCGTGAAGGAGTGATACGCGATGGCCGTCAGCGCCAATAGGCTCGAGCTCTTGCAGATCGCCGACGCGGTGGCCCGCGAGAAGGTGATCGACCGCCAGATCGTGCTCGCCGCGATGGAGGACGCCATCCAGAAGGCGGCCCGCTCGCGCTACGGCAGCGAGACCGAGGTGCGCGCGGAGATCAACCCGAAGACCGGCGAGATCGCCCTCTCGCGCTTGCTCCACGTGGTGGAGGCGGTGGAGAACGACGCCACCGAGATCACGCTCGACGAGGCGCGCCGCCGCAACCCGGCCGCCATGATCGGCGACTTCATTTCCGAGGCCTTGCCACCCTTCGACTTCGGCCGCATCGCCGCGCAATCGGCCAAGCAGGTCATCGTGCAGAAGGTGCGCGACGCCGAGCGAGACCGCCAGTACGACGAGTTCAAGGACCGCGTGGGCGAGATCGTCAACGGCCTCGTCAAGCGCGTCGAATACGGCAACGTCATCGTCGATCTCGGCCGCGCCGAGGCGATCGTGCGCCGCGACGAGCTGATCCCGCGCGAGACCTTCCGCCCCGGCGACCGGGTGCGCGCCTATCTCTACGACGTGCGCCGCGAGACGCGCGGGCCGCAGATCTTCCTGTCGCGCACGCATCCGCAGTTCATGGCGAAGCTGTTCGCCCAGGAGGTGCCGGAGATCTACGACGGCATCGTCGAGGTCCGCGCGGTGGCCCGCGACCCCGGGTCGCGTGCCAAGATCGCCGTGATCTCGCGCGACAGCTCCATCGACCCCGTCGGCGCCTGCGTCGGCATGCGCGGCTCGCGCGTGCAGGCGGTCGTGGGCGAGCTGCAGGGCGAGAAGATCGACATCATCCCCTGGTCTCAGGACGAGGCGACGTTCATCGTCAACGCCCTCCAGCCGGCGGAAGTGGTCAAGGTCGTGCTCGACGAGGACAGCGAGCGTATTGAAGTCGTGGTCCCCGATGACCAATTGAGTCTTGCGATCGGGCGTCGCGGCCAGAACGTGCGCCTCGCCTCGCAGCTCACCGGCTGGGACATCGACATCCTGACCGAGGCCGAGGAATCGGAGCGCCGCCAGAAGGAATTCACCGAGCGCACCAACCTCTTCATGGATGCGCTCGACGTCGACGAGGTGGTGGGCCAGCTCCTCGCCTCCGAGGGCTTCCGCAACATCGAGGAGATCGCCTACGTCGATCTCGGCGAGATCGCCTCGATCGAGGGCTTCGACGAGGAGACGGCGCAGGAGATCCAGATGCGCGCCAACGAGCATCTGGAGAAGATCGAGGCCGAGAACGAGGAGAAGCGCATCGCGCTCGGCGTCGCCGACGAGCTGCGCGAGGTCGAGGGCATCACGAGCGGCATGCTCGTCGCGCTCGGCGAGAACGACGTGAAGTCCATGGAGGACCTCGCGGGCTGCGCCACCGACGACCTCGTCGGCTACACCGAAGGGCGCGGGGCCGAGGCCAAGCGCCACCCGGGCTTCCTCGACGGCTTCGAGCTGTCGCGGACCGACGCCGAGACCATGATCATGGACGCGCGCGTGCGCGCCGGCTGGATCGAGGCACCGGTCGTGGAGGAGCCCGAGGAGGAATATTCCGAGGACGACTACGCCGACGGCGGCGCGGCCGAGGAGGTTTTCGCCGAGGCCGGCGACGGCGAAACGACCGAGGCCGAGACGACCGACGCCGAGGCGGACGAGCCCGAGACGGAGGCGGCCGACGCCGCGACCGACGAGACGGGCGACACCGAGGCGCAGGCCCGCCAGGAGGGCTGAGGCTCTCTCTCGGGGTCGAGACATGAACGGGTCCGTGCCGACGGCACGGGCGAGGAGACGAGGAGCGGGGTTCGCGCGACGTGAGCGAGACGACGGGTCAGGATCGGGCGCATGCCGGCGAGAAGGCCGGCAGGGCCGCGCCGCGGCGCACCTGCGTCGCGACCCGGGAGGTCCGCTCCCCCGACGAGCTCGTCCGCTTCGTCGCCTCGCCGGACGGCGTGGTGACGCCGGACCTCAAGCGCAAGCTGCCCGGCCGGGGCGTGTGGGTCTCGGCCAGGCGCGAGGCGGTGGAGACGGCGGTGAAGCGCCGTCTCTTCGCCAGGGGGCTCAAAGCCTCCGTCACGGTTCCGGAGGACCTCGCGGCCGCGATCGACGCGGCGCTCGTGGAGGACCTCCGCCAGGGGCTCGCCCTCGCCAACAAGGCGGGGCGGGTCGTCACGGGCTTCGACACGGTGGTGAAGACCGTCGGCTCGAAGACCGTCGTCGTCCTCGTCCACGCCTCCGAGGCGGCCGAGGACGGCAAGAGAAAGATCGCGCAGGCGTTGCGACGGCGCCTGGGGGACGCTTCCGAGCGGGTCCCGATCGTGACGGCGCTCGCCGGCCACGATTTGGATTTGGCTTTGGGGCGGTCTCATGTGATACATGCAGCCCTCGTCGCGGGCGCCGGAAGTCGTATCTTCCTGGAGCGCTGGCGGCGGCTATGCGTCTATCGCGGAACCATCGCCATGAATGCCGCGCCCCTCGACCCCGAGGGCGCCGGCCTCGACGACGAGACGAACCCGCAGGATCGTGAGCGGAATGAGTGATACCAAGACCCCGGGCGACAAGACGCTGCACGCGCCGCAGAAGACCCTGAGCATCAAGCCCCGCATCGAGCAGGGCACGGTGCGTCAGAGCTTCTCGCACGGCCGCACCAAGCAGGTCGTCGTCGAGCGCAAGCGCGGCACCCGCCCGCCCGCGGAGACGGCGAAGGAGGCGGCGGCACCCGCCGCCAAGCCCGCCGCGCCGCAGGCGCCGGCGGCCAAGCCCGCACGCCCGGGAACGCCCACGCGCCCCGGCGCTCAGGTGCTGCGCACCCTCTCCGAGAGCGAGCGCGACGCCCGCGCGGCCGCGCTCCAGGACGCGCGTCGTCGCGAGGAGGACGAGCGTCGCCGGCAGGAGGAGGAGCGCCGTCGCGAGGCCGAGGCGAAGGCCCGCGCCGAGGCGGAGGCCCGTGACGCCCAGGCGCGCGACGAGGCCGCGCGTGCCGAGGCCGCCCGCGCCGAGGAGGCCCGTGCTCGCGAGGCGCAAGAGAGCGCTCAGGAGAACGCCCGCCGCGAAGCCGAGGCCACCGGGGCCGAAGCCGCTCCGGCGAGCGCGCCCGACGCTCCGGCCACGCAGGCCCCGGCCGCGCAGGCACCCGCGCCCGCCGCTCGGGCGTCCGCGTCCGCCACGCCGGCGCAGCGTCCCGCTCCCCGCAGCGCCGCGGAGCGTCCGGCCGTACGCGCCACGGCGCCGCGTCCCGGCATGCCCACGCGGACCGTCATCCCGCGCGTGGACGCCCGCAAGCCCGCGAGCCTCGACCACATGGCCCGCCCGGCTCCCGAGCCGGAGCCGCCGAAGGCCGAGCCCACCGCCGTCGCCGCCAAGCCCGCCGCGAAGGCGGACGCTCCCGCGACCGCCCGGGCGACCCCCGGCGCGGCTTCGCCCGCGCGTGGTCGTCCCGCCGCGGCTCCCGCCGAGGACGAGGCGCCCCGCGGCCGCAAGGGCGCGCCCAAGGCGCCGCCGGCTCCCAAGGCGACCAAGGGCGGCGAGGATCGCCGCCGCGGCCGCCTGACGGTGACGAAGGCGCTCGCCGGGGACGAGGAGCGCACGCGCTCCGTCGCCTCCTTCAAGCGCCGCATGCAGCGCCTGCAGGGCAAGGGCCAGTCCGCCGACCGCGAGAAGATCTCGCGCGAGGTCGTCGTGCCCGAGACCATCACCATCCAGGAGCTGGCCAACCGCATGGCCGAGCGCGCCGTGGACGTCATCCGCCTTCTGATGAAGCAGGGCGAGATGTACAAGATCACCGACGTGGTCGATGCCGACACGGCGCAGCTCGTGGCGGAGGAGATGGGCCACACGGTCAAGCGCGTGGCGGAATCCGACGTCGAGGAGGGCCTGTTCTCCGAGGCCGACGCCGCCGAGACCCTGCGTCAGCGCCCGCCCGTCGTGACCATCATGGGCCACGTCGACCACGGCAAGACGTCGCTCCTCGATGCGATCCGCAAGACCAACGTGGTCGCGGGCGAGGCCGGCGGCATCACGCAGCACATCGGCGCCTACCAGGTGACGAGCCCGTCGGGCGGCAAGATCTCCTTCATCGACACCCCCGGTCACGCGGCCTTCACGGCCATGCGCGCCCGCGGTGCGAAGGTGACGGACATCGTCGTCCTCGTGGTGGCGGCCGACGACGGCGTCATGCCGCAGACGATCGAGGCGATCTCCCACGCCAAGGCGGCCGGCGTGCCGCTGATCGTGGCGATCAACAAGATCGACAAGCCCTCCGCGGATCCGCAGCGGGTGCGTACCGAGCTCCTGCAGCACGACATCCAGGTGGAGTCGATGGGCGGCGAGACCCTCGAGTTCGAGGTCTCCGCCCTCACCCGCCAGGGTCTCGACGAGCTGCTCGAGGGCCTCGCGCTCCAGGCCGAGATCCTCGACCTGAAGGCGAACGCCGACCGCGCCGCGGAAGGCACCGTCGTCGAGGCGAAGCTCGATCGCGGTCGCGGCCCCGTGGCCACGGTCCTCGTCCAGCGCGGCACGCTGCGTACCGGCGACATCGTCGTCGCCGGCTCCGAGTGGGGTCGCGTCCGCGCGCTCGTGTCGGACATCGGCGAGCAGGTGAAGGAAGCCGGGCCGTCGGTCCCGGTGGAGGTGCTCGGCTTCAACGGCACGCCCGAGGCCGGCGATCGCGTCGCGGTCGTCGAGAACGAGGCGCGCGCCCGCGAGGTCACCGAGTACCGCGCCCGCCAGAAGCGCGAGCGGCTCTCCGCCCGCACCGGCGGCGCCACCCGCTCGCTCGCGGAGATGATGCGCGATCTCAAGGAGGGTGTCGGCCGCAAGGAGATGCCGCTCGTCGTCAAGGGCGACGTGCAGGGCTCCGTCGAGGCCATCCAGGGCGCTCTCGAGAAGATCGGCAACGACGAGGTCGCGGCCCGCATCATCCACGCCGGCGTCGGCGGCATCACGGAATCGGACGTCACCCTCGCGGAAGCGTCCAACGCCGTGGTCCTGGGCTTCAACGTACGCGCCCACAAGGAAGCGCGCGAGAGCGCCGAGCGCGTGGGCGTCGAGGTCCGCTACTACAACATCATCTACGACCTGGTGGACGACATCAAAGCCGTCATGTCGGGCATGCTCCCCCCGCAGCTCCGCGAGGAGCGGCTGGGCGAGGCGGAGATCCTCGAGGTCTTCGCCGTGTCCAAGGTGGGCAAGGTCGCGGGTTGCCGGGTGCAGGACGGCATCGTCCAGCGCGGGGCGCACGTGCGCCTCATCCGCGACAACGTCGTCATTCACGAGGGCAAGCTCTCCCAGCTCAAGCGCTTCAAGGACGACGCGCGCGAGGTGGTGGCCGGCCAGGAATGCGGCATGGCCTTCGAGAACTACCAGGACATGCGCAAGGGCGACGTCATCGAGTGCTACCTCGTCCACGAGGTGCGACGCACGCTCTGACGCCTCGCGCGTCCATCTCGGCTCCGCTCCGTGCCCTCGGCACGGGGCGCGCGGCCGAGCGAGACCTCACCCGCGCGGCGGCCCGCGTCCGAACCGCCGCGCCGCGCGGGCCGTTTTCGATCCATTGCTGCGTTCGGCCTCCACGCGTGAGCGGCGGGGCCGCGCAGCGCATTCGCGGGCCGCGTTCGCCCGCCGAGGAGGCGCATTGCCATGGCGAAGCGTTTCGAGACCGCCGGTCCGTCCCAGCGCCAGCAGCGCGTCGCGGAGCTCGTTCGCCACGCGCTTTCCGACGTGCTCACGCGCGGCGACCTGACGGATCCGGTGCTCACGACCCACGTCGTCACCATCCCCGAGGTCCGCATGTCGCCGGACCTCAAGCTCGCCACCGCCTACGTCATGCCGCTCGGCGGGCGTGACGAGAAGGCCGTGCTCGACGCCCTCGACCGCTCGAAGAAGCTGCTCCGCGGCGAGGTGGCACGGCGCGTGAACCTCAAGTTCGCCCCGGACCTGCGCTTCCGTCGCGACGAGAGCTTCGACGAGGCGGCGCGCATCGACGCGCTCCTGCGCTCCGAGACCGTGCGTCGCGACGTCGAGGCCGGCCGCGAGGGCGACGAGGACGAGCCCGACCTCGACGCCGACCCCGATTCCGGTGCCTGAACGACCGGCCCGAGCCGGCGACGATACCCCGCGTGCGAGCCGTCAGCGGCCGAGCCGAGACCGACCGATCATGGATTACGAGATGACCGACGAGACGAAGAGCGCCGCCACGACCGACGAGCGTCCCGCGCGCCAGAGGGACCGCCGCGGACCGCGGCCCGACCGGCCCAAGCGCCGGGACGTGAACGGCTGGGTCGTCCTCGATAAGGCGGTCGGCATCACCTCGACCCAGGCCGTGGCGATGGTCAAGCGCGCCTTCAACGCCAAGAAGGCGGGCCACGCCGGCACGCTCGACCCGCTCGCGTCGGGCATCCTGCCGATCGCGCTGGGCGAGGCGACGAAGACCGTTCCCTTCGTCATGGACGGCCGCAAGGCCTATCTCTTCACCGTCAGCTGGGGCGTGGAGACCGACACCGACGACGCCGAGGGGCAGGTCGTCGGCCGCTCGGACGCGCGTCCGGCGCCGGCCGAAATCGAGGCGATCCTGCCCGACTTCATCGGCGAGATCATGCAGGTGCCCCCGCGCTTCTCGGCCATCAAGATCGCGGGCGAGCGCGCCTACGACCTCGCCCGGGACGGCGAGGCGGTGGAGCTCGTGGCGCGTCCCGTGGAGATCGACCGGCTCTCCCTCGTGGCGCATACGGGCGACACGTCCGTGTTCGAGGCCGAATGCGGGCGCGGCACCTACGTCCGCGCGCTCGCCCGCGATTTCGGGCGCCGGCTCGGCTGCCTCGGCCACGTCTCGTCGCTTCGCCGCACCCGCGTCGGCCCCTTCACCGAGGAGGACACGGTGGAGGCCGAGGATCTCGAGGCCTTCCGCGTCGCCTTCGAGGCGGGCGAGAACCCGGTGCTCGAGGACCTCGTCCTGCCGGTCCAGACCGCGCTCGGGGAGATCGACCAGGTTCCGGTCTCGCGCGACGCCGCCGCGCGCCTGATGCGCGGCCAATCCGTGATCCTGCGCGGGCGCGACGCGCCGATCGAGGGCCAGGCCTACGCCACCTTCAACGGCGTTCTGGTCTCCACCGGCACGATCGAGCGCGGCGAGTTCCTGCCGCACCGGGTGTTCAACCTGAAGGCCTGACGCGGCCCCCCGGGTTCGCGAGGCGGACCCGGGGCTCTTCAACGTCAGCCCGGCTGCGGAGCGAGGCGCGCGACGGGCTTCTCCACGATGGGCAGGTTGATCAGCGCCGACGCGATGCCCAGCGCCACCGAGAACCACCAGACGATGGCGTAGCCGCCGGTCGCCTCGTAGAGCACGCCGCCGAGCAGCACGCCGAAGAAGCCGCCGAGCTGGTGGGAGAAGAAGGCGAAGCCGTAGAGCATCGCCATGTAGCGCGTGCCGAACATCACCATCACCAGCGAGGACGTCGGCGGCACGGTGGAGAGCCACAGGAGCCCGATCGTCACGCCGAAGACGAGCGCCGAGGCGGGCGAGGCCGGCACCAGGACGAAGGCGGCGATGGCGATGGCGCGCCCCAGATAGATCCAGGCGAGCAGGTAACGCTTGGGCATGCGCGTCGAGAGCCAGCCCGCGCCGAGCGACCCCACGGCGTTCGCGAGCCCGATCACGGCGAGCGTCCACCCGCCCACCGCCGCCGAAAGGCCCGCGTCCTTCAGATAGGCCGGCAGGTGCGCCGTGATGAAGGCGAGCTGAAAGCCGCAGGTGAAGAACCCCGTGACGAGGAGCACGTAGGAGCGGTGCCGGAAGGCCTCCGCCAGCGCCTGCGCGATAGACTGGCTGGGCCCCGCATCGGCCTTGGCGCCGCCGCCGGAGCCGCGGGTCGCCAGCAGCATCGAGAGCGGCAGCACGACGAGCATGATGGCGGAGAACCACAGGAGCGCGTCCTGCCAGCCGACCGCGTTGATGAGCGCGTTGCCGATGGGCGGGAACAGGAACTGGCCGAAGGAGCCGGCGGCGACGCCCATGCCGAAGGCCATCGGCCGCCATTCCTCGGGGAGCAGCTTGCCGAAGGCGCCGAGCACGAGGTTGAACGAGGCGCCAGCGAGCCCGAAGCCGATGAGCACGCCCGCTCCCATGTGCAGCATGAGCGGCGTCGAGGCCCAGGCCATGACGACGAGCCCGAGCGCATAGAGCACGGCGCCGATCATCAGGACGCGCACCGTGCCGAAGCGATCGGCCACCGCGCCGGCGAAGGGCTGGCCGATGCCCCAGAGCAGGTTCTGGATGGCGATGGCCAGCCCGAACGTGTCGCGCCCCCAGCCGTAATCCGTCGTCATCGGCACCTGGAACAGGCCCGCCGAGGCCCGCGGGCCGAAGGTCACGAGCGCGATCAGGCAGCCGGCGGCGATGACGACCTCGGGTGCGACGCGGCTCTCGCGCGGCGATGCTGCGGGGCCGGACATGGAGCGTGCCTCTTTCTCGGAGCGTTTCTCGAGCGTGAGAATATCGCGCCGCGCGCGCGTGGAAAGCGCATGGCATGCATGGCGCCCATCGACATCGATGATGACTCGCGCGCGCCGGTGCGGAACCGGAGCTTGGCCGCCCCCGTTCCCGACGACCCGACCCCGCGTGTCGTCGCGAAAGCCGAGGAGCCAAATCCCATGTCCGTCAGCCTGAAGCCGCTCGCGCATCAGATCGTCGTCGTCGCGGGCGCCGACGGAGCCGTGGGCCGGACGATCGCGCACGAGGCGGCGGCGCGAGGTGCGCGCCTCGTGCTGGCGGGACGCGACGGAGCCACGCTCGCGCGCCTCGCCGACGCGCTCGGCGGGGCCGGCACGCGGATTCTCACCGTCGAGACGACCCGCGCCGACGCGGACGACGCGCGCCGGACGGCGCAGGTGGCCGAGGCGGCGTTCGGCGGCTTCGACACCTGGATCGCGGCCCCGCTCGACGGCGAGAGTGACGGCGCCACGAGCGCGCTCGCCGCCGCGAGCCCCTCCGAGCGCCGGCGCCGCTTCGACGCCCTCGCCTGGGCCGCCATCGACGGCGCCTACGAGGCCGCGCGGCATCTGCGCCGGCGCGGCGGCGCGCTGATCGCCATCGAGCCGTTCGATCGTCCGGTGCGGGACGCGGGGCCGGTCGGCGCCGCGCGCGGTGCGCTGTCGGGCGCGATCTCCGGGCTGCGGCGCGACCTCGCCGCCGAGCGCGCGCCGATCTCCGTGACGCTGGTGCGCACCCACTTCGTCGCGGGCGATCCCGACGACGCGGCGCGCATCGCGCGTGCGGCGCTCCACGCGGCGGAGCATCCGCGCCGCAGCCTCGTCGTCACGGGCGGGACGCTCGCCGGCGGCGGAATGTCGGCACGGGTCTCGACGGGGCTTCTGGAGACGCAGCTTCATCCGCTCGCGGCGGCGGCTCTCGTCGCCGCCGGCGGGCTGGCGGTGGCGGGCCTCGCCATCGCCCTGCGCGGTCCCGTGCGAGACGGAGGCGCGCGTGATCCGCTGACCGAGGATCGCCGCTACGATGCCTGGCGTGCGGCGCGCCCGCTGCGTCGCGAGCGCGCCGCCACGCATCCCCGTGGGCCGCGACCGCCGGTCACGACCCACTGAGAACGAATCACCGCCCGATCAACGGCCGGTCTTCACGCGCGTCCAGGCGCGGGTGACGAAGCGCTGGGAGCGCGGGTCGTAGGCGGTGTTGATGAAGAGGTTCTCGATCGTGGCGTCGCTCGGGTAGACGCCGGGATCGTTCAGCACCGCCTCGTCGACGAACTCCTTGGCGGCGAGGTTGCCCGACGCGTAGGCGACGTAGTTCACGTTGGCGGCGGCGACCTCCGGGCGCATCATGTAGTCGATGAAGGCGTGCGCCTCTTCCACGTTCGGCGCGTCCGCGGGGATCGAGAACGAGTCGAACCACAACAGCGCACCCTCGTCGGGCACGATGTAGGCGATCTCGACGCCGTTGCCGGCCTCCTGCGCCCGCGCCTTGGCCTGCAGGACATCGCCGGAATAGCCCACCGCCACGCAGATGTCGCCGTTGGCGAGCGCGTTGATGTATTCCGACGAGTGGAACTTCTGCACGCTCGGCGCCATCGTCGCGAGCAGGTCCGCCGCCTGCTGCAAGTCGCCCTGGTCCTTCGAATCCGGATCGAGCCCGAGATAGTTGAGGGCGGTGGGGAAGATGTCCTCCGGCGCGTCGAGCACGTGGATGCCGCAATCGGCGAGCTTCGAGGCCACCTCGGGGTCGAATACGAGATCCCAGGTCTCGAGGTCCGCCTCCGGCCCCAGCCGCTCGCGCACGGCCTCGACGTTGATGCCGATGCCCGTCGTGCCCCACATGTAGTTCACGGCATGCGCGTTGCCGGGATCGTAGACCGCGAGCCGATCGGCGATCTGCGGCCAGGCGTTCTCCAGGTTGGGGATCTGCGCCTTGTCGAGGGGCGCGAACACGCCCGCCTGGATCAGGCGCTGCGTGAACGGGCCCGACGGCACCACGATGTCGTAGCCCGAGCGGCCGGCGAGCAGCTTCGTCTCGACGATCTCGTTGTTGTCGTAGGTGTCGTAGACCACCTCGATGCCTGTCTCGGCGGTGAAGTCCGCGAGCACCTGCGGGTCGATGTAGTCCGACCAATTGTAGACGTTGACCACGCGCTCCTGCGCGAGCGCGCCGCCCGTGGCGAGCGCCAGCGCGGACACGGAAACGAGCGCGCCCAGCGCCCGGCGGGTGGGGAGGAAACGACCCATCGCGTGCGGTCTCCCGATCTCAGGTTCGTGCGGGTGGAGGAATACGCGGCAGCGGTGCCGGCGCGCGAGGAAACGTAGGGGAGAGGGGGGTGGGGTGCAAGCGCTTACGCGAGGGGAACGTCGTTGCCACGATGAGCGGTGTGTGGTTACACTGCTCGCGTGATCCGGTCTTTTCGCCACAAGGGTCTGGAGCGTCTCTACGAGACCGGTGATCGCCGCCGGCTCGCGCCGGAGCACGTGGCGAAGGTCGAACGCGTGCTCGCTCGGCTCGACCAGGCGTCTCGCCCCGGCGACATGGATCTGCCCGGATACCGGCTCCATCCGCTGAAGGGGGATCTGGCAGGCTTCTGGTCGGTCACGATCTCGGCGAACTGGCGCCTCGTGTTCCGGTTCGAGGACGCAGACGCGTGGGATCTCGACCTGCTCGACTATCACTGAAGGCCATCCACATGCCGATGAAGCGACCGCCCCATCCCGGCCTCTCCGTACGCCACGACTGCCTGGAGCCTCTCGGGCTGGGCGTGACCGAGGCCGCACGTCGGCTCGGCGTGAGCCGCAGGCAGCTTTCGGACCTCGTCAACGGGCGCTCCGGCATCTCTCCGGAGATGGCCATCCGGCTGGACAAGGCCTTCGGCGGAGGCGCCGAGACCTGGTACCGCATGCAGGCGGCGTACGACATGGCGCGGGCGCTCGAGCATGCGGCCGAGATCCACGTCGAGCGCGTGGTCGCCTCGCACGAGGGTGTGTGACGCTCACACCCCCCGCATCCGCTCCAGCGCGGCATCCAGCGTCGCGTCGCGCTTGGCGAAGCAGAAGCGCACCACATTCGTCACCTCGCCCCCGGGATAGAAGGCCGAGACCGGGATGGCGGCGACGCCGTGCTCGCTCACCAGCCGGCGGCAGAAGGAGACGTCGTCCTCGCCGCGCGCGCCGATGTCGACGTTGACGAAATAGGTCCCCGCGGCCGGGATCACCGAGAAGCCGAGCCCCGCGAGGCCGTCGCAGAAGCGGTCGCGCGAGCGCTGCAGGTCGGCGCGCAGCCCCTCGAAATAAGCGTCGTCCTTGCCGAGCCCGTAGGCCACCGCCGCCTGGAGGTTGGGCGGCGTCGTGAAGGTGAGGAACTGGTGGGCCTTGGCGAGCGTGCCGAGCAGCGGCGCGGCGGCGCTCACGAAGCCCACCTTCCAGCCGGTGAGATTGAAGATCTTGCCGGCCGAGCCGATCTTCACCGTGCGCTCGCGCATCCCCTCCTCGTTCATCAGCGAACGGTGGCGGCGGCCGTCGAAGATCACGTGCTCCCACACCTCGTCGCAGATCGCGATGGCGTCGTGGCGCACGCAGTAGCGGGCGAGCAGCGCGCGGTCGGCGTCGGAGAAGACGGTGGCCGTCGGGTTCAACGGATCGTTGAACAGGACGGCCTTGGTGCGCTCCGAGAAGACGGCCTCGAGCGCCGCCTCGTCCAGGCCGAAGAGCGGCGGCTGGAGCGTGACCACGCGCGGCACGCCGCCGGCCCGGCGCACGAGCGGCAGGTAGGCGTCGTACATCGGCGCGAACAGGACCACCTCGTCGCCGGGCTCCAGGATGGCCATCAGCGCGCCGGCGATGGCCTCGGTGGCGCCCGACGTCACCATGATCTCGCGCTCGGGATCGAGGACGAGGCCCTGCCAGCGGGCGTAATGCGCGGCGATGGCGGCGCGCAGCTCCGGCAGGCCGAGCATGGGCGGATACTGGTTCCAGCCCTCCAGCACGGCGCGCGCCGCGGCCTCGCGCACGTCGGCGGGGCCGGGATCGTCCGGAAAGCCCTGGCCGAGATTGACGGCGCCCGTCTCCCGGGCACGGCGCGACATCTCCTCGAAGATGGTCGTCGGCAGGCCTGAGAGAACGGAATTGAGCGGCTTCATCGGGCGGCTCCGGCTCGGGAACGGGATGGTCCCGCCCTCTAGCACGGCCGCGCGCGCAGCGCGACGGGACGCGACGCTAGCGCCGCCGCGCCGCGATCTGGCGCTGGGCGGCCGCTTCCGCCGCGCGCTTCTGGGAGGCCTCGCGGGCCTTGAGGAACTGGACGACGCGCTGGGCCGTCTGCGGGCGCAGCTGCTCGAAGGCGTCGCGGGAGCGCTTGAGGACATGGGGCGCGCAAGCGCCTTCGGGATCGCGCAGCGCGAGCAGCGGCTCGACCGTGGTGAAGGACCAGCCCTGGGCGCGGGCGACGACGACGAGCAGCTCGCTGTCGCCGGCCTTGAACAGGCGTTCGGCCGTCGAGAGCGTCAAATCGGCGGCGAAGGATATGGCGCAGATCGCCTCCTCGCCCTTGCCGTCGCGCGCGTAGGTCGCGACGTCGCCCTCCGTGATCGGGCGCGTCGCGGCCAGCCGCGAGACCACGGCGTAGGCCGCCGCGAGATCGCGCCCGCCCGGCAGCACGGCGGCGCGCACCGAGCTCGCGCCGATCTCGATCACCTCGGTGACGATGGCGCCCTCCGACGGCGCGTCCTCGGCGAGGCGCCTGCGCGCGGTCTCCTGAGCGATGGCGACGAGCTGGCGGACGTGCTCCTCGGGCAGGTCGACGCGCTCGGAGAGCACGTCGTGCAGCGGCGTGTCGATGCGCGCGCGATCGATCAGATCCCCGATCGCCCCGTCGGAGAAGCGCGCGCCCGGATTGGCGGCGACGGCATGGACCACGCGCCGGTCCCCGCGCTTCACCAGCACGTCGGTGACGGGCTCGGAGAGCGTCGTGCGCGCGCTGATGGCGAGCATGTGCTCGCGCCCCTTGGCGATGGCGACCGCCACGAGATCCTCGTCCGACAGTCGCTCGGAGCGGGCGAGGACGGGGCGCGCCACCGCGATCTCGTCGTGGGCGAGCGAGCGGATCACGCCGCGCGGCGCGTTGGGCGCGTCCGCCAGGCGCTCGGCGAGCTCGACGCGGGCCCGCGCCTCGATCGCCGCCGCGAGGCGCGCGATGACGACGTCGAACAGGTCGACCTGCTCGTCGGTGAGCGCCGGGGCGTCGCGCAGGAAGAGGTCGGTGACCTGGCGCAGGTGGTCGGCACGCCGCGTGCTCGTTCCACGTGCGATCGCGTCGTCGACCTCCCTCATCAATGCGGGCATCGCGTTCATGGCTCCCTCGTGCCTCCCGACGCGACGTTAGGCGAGCCGATGAAGCGCGAGGTTAGATCGATCGCTCGAATTGTCCGGGTCTGGCGGGAAGCCGACGGGAAAGCGGCGTGGGGAGACGAAATACGGCGCGAAACCTGCGCCGGGCGTGCGTGACGTACGCCCGCACGCGCCGCGCCGGCCTGGAATCACCCGAGGAGGTGGTTTTGCTCAGATCGCCTCGGCCTCGAGCGTGCGCTCGCGCATGGCGGTGAAGCGCACGATGCGCTGGGCGGTGGAGACGGAGAGCTGCTGGAAGGCGGCGAAGGCCGAGCGGTGGACCTCGTCGGTGAGCTCGCGCCCCGCCTTGGCGACGAGGAAGGCCTTGAAGGTCGCCCAGCCGAAGCGCAGCGAGCGCAGGAAGAAGAGCAGCGGGTCGTAGTGGTTCGAGTGGTAGGCGCGCGCCACCACCGGCGTCGGCACCTGGGCGAGATGCGCGATCGCCGCGAGCGCGTCCTCGATGCGCCCCTCGCGCACCCAGGCGGCGATGGTCTCCTCGTCGAGCGCGCCCGAGCCCGCGCATTCCGAGACGATCCGGGCCGCGTCGGCGAAGTCGTCGACGAGGGCCTTGTAGCTCGACGTGCGCGCCAGGTCCTCGGCGGCACCGTCCACCGCGTCGTCGAAGGCGGCCGTGTCGAAGGAGAAGCCGTCGAGGCGCGCGAGCGAATCGCGCATCGTCGCACGCGCCTTCTCGCGGGCGATGGCGACGAGCTGGCGCAGCTGCTCGTTGCCGAGGCTCGCACGCGCCTCGAGCTGCGTCTGCAGGTCCTCGTCGCCGCGCGCCTTCTCCACCAGCGCCACCAGAGAGCGCTCGGAGAGCAGCGCGCCCTCGTTGCCGGCCACCGCGCTGACCACGCGCTCGTCGCCGCGATCCACGAGAATGTCGGTGATGCGCTCGGAGAGGCTCGCGCGGCGGCTCAACGCCAGGAGGTGCTCCTGGCTCTTGAGCGCGGCGACCCGGGCGAGATCGTCCTCGTCGAGGCGCGCCGCACGCTCCAGCACCGGGCGCGCCACCGCGATCTCGTCGTCGAGCGCGAGGTCGCGCAGCACGCCCTGGGGCGCGTTGATCATGTCGGCGAGGCGCTCGGAGAGCTCCACGCGCACACGGAACTCGATGCCCCGGGCGAGCCGCAGGATGACCTCGTCGAACACCGCCACGTGCAGGTCGGCGAGGTGGGGCGCCTGCTCGATGAACAGGTCGGTCATGCGCCGCAACGTCTCGACGCGCCGGGACGGGTCGCCGTTGGCGACGGCGTCCTCCACGTCCGACACGAGCGAGGTCAGCATGTCCATGAGCACGATCTTCCCGGCCGCGAGCGCCTTCTCGCGTCGTCGCGTCGAATGCACCTTAATGCCCTTTCGTAAGCGATGTGTTGAGACGCAGCCGCGAATCCCATGCGCGGAAAGGGTTCGTGGCGCTCTGGCGGACCGAGAGGTCCCGGTGAACATCCGTGCGGCAAACGTAGCGTTAACGGGCTTCGCGCTAGAACGTCATCGACGACGTCGGAACGAATGCAATGAAGTACAAGGCTCTGCATATTGCTCATCTGAGCATCATCATGCCTTTTCTTTGGGCGACTTCCGCGTCGGCGGCGCCCGTCACCGAGCTCGGCGCGCGGCTCGACACGACCTGGATCATGGTCGCCGCCGCCCTGGTCTTCCTGATGCAGATCGGCTTCATGCTGCTCGAGGCCGGCGCCGTGCGCACCAAGAACGCGGTGAACGTCGCGCAGAAGAACCTGCTCGACTTCGTCTTCGCCACCCTGGCCTTCGCGGCGATCGGCTTCGCGCTCGCCTTCGGGGCGTCGTCGACGCTCCTCCCCGTGGGTTCGGAGGCGCGGCTCTTCCTGCTGAGCGGGCTCGCGCCGGAGGAGGTGCCCTTCTTCGTCTTCCAGGTGATGTTCTGCGGCACGGCGGCGACGATCGTCGCCGGCGCGGTCGCCGAGCGGATGCGGCTGTCCGCCTACGTCGTCTGCACCGTCGTCATCGCCGCCCTGATCTACCCGGTCTTCGTCCACTGGGCCTGGGGCAACGCGCTCGCGCCCGCCTCCGGCGCCTGGCTCGCCGATCTCGGCTTCGTCGACTTCGCCGGCGCGACGGTGGTCCACGCCACCGGCGCGTGGGTGGCGCTCGCCGCCTGCCTCGTCCTCGGCCCGCGCGCCGGGCGTTTCGACGCGCGCGGCCGCCCCGTGCGGATCGCGGGCCACAGCCCCGTGCTCTCGGCCGCGGGCGCGCTCGTGCTCTTCGTCGGCTGGATCGGCTTCAACGGCGGCTCGACGCTCGCGGCCTCCGCGGAGGTGCCCGCGATCGTCCTCGCGACGGTGCTCGCGGGCGCCGCCGGCGGCGCGGGCGGCTACGTCGCGGGCTGGTCGCGGGACGGGAGGCTCCCGCCCGAGCGCCCGATCAACGGCGTGATCGGCGGGCTCGTCGCCGTCACCGCCGGCTGCCACCTCCTCGATCCCGGCGCGGCGATGCTGGTGGGCTTCCTCGGCGGCCTCGTGGCGAACGCCGTCAACCACCTCCTCGAGACCCGCGCGCGCCTCGACGACGTCGTCGGCGCGGTGGGCGTGCACGGCGCGGCCGGCGCCTTCGGCACGCTGGCGCTCGCGCTGCTGGCACCCGTCGACATGCTCCCCGCCGGCGACCGCGTCGCGCAGCTCGGCGTCCAGGCGCTCGGCGTCGGCACGAACGCCCTGTGGGCCTTCGGCATCGCCTACGTCGCGCTGCGCCTCCTCGCCCGCGCGCTCCCCGTCCGGGTCTCGGCGAGCGACGAGGCGGCGGGGCTCAACGTGGCGGAGCACGCGACGCGGCTCGGGACCGGGCACGTCGAGGACGCCATGCAGTCGCTGGTGCGCGGCGACATCGACCTCGCCGCCCGCCTCCCCGTGGTCGACGGCGACGACGCCCAGCGGCTCACCGAATTGTTCAACGGCCTGATGGATTCGCTTCAGCGGGCGGAGGAGCGGCGCGGCGACGAGACCGAGCGCCGGCGCGCGGAGGAGGAGGCCTCGCGGCTCGCCGCCCTGGCGGACGCGACCTTCGAGGGCATCCTCATCGTGCGCGACGGCGTCGTCGTCGACGCCAACACCTCCGCCGGCACCCTCTTCGGCGCCGACGCGCACGGCCTGCGCGGGCGCCCGCTACGCGATCTCGTTCCCGCCACGGACTGGGGCGATCTCGCGCGGGCGCTCGCGGGCTCCGACGCGGGCGCGCCCTGCGAGATGCGCGTGCGCGGTGCCGACGGCGCGCCGGTGCCCGTGGAGATCCGCCGGCGCTCCATCGTCGTCAAGGGCGTGGAGGCGCAGGTCCTCGCCATCGCCGACCAGCGCGAGCGCCACGAGGCGGAGGCGCGCATCTACCATCTCGCCCTCCACGACCCGCTGACCGACCTGCCGAACCGCACGCTCTTCAACCGCGAGCTCGCCAAGCGCACGGAGCCGCGGCCCGAGGCGAGCGCGGGCGCGACGCCGGGCGCGGCGCTCCTCCTCGTCGACCTCGACCGCTTCAAGGACATCAACGACCTCTACGGCCACCCCGCGGGCGACGCGGTGATCTCCGCCGTGGCGGCGCGCCTGCGCGGCCTGTGCCGCGAGAGCGACTGCGCGGCGCGGCTCGGCGGCGACGAGTTCGCCGTCCTCCAGGCCGGGATCGTCTTCGCGGCGCAGGCGAGCGATCTCGCCTTGCGCATCCTCCACGAGGTGGGCAAGCCCGTGCTCCTGCCGAGCGGCCAGGAGATCCGCCCGTGCTGCTCCATCGGGCTCGCGCTCTTCCCCGACCACGCGGGCGACGCCGCCGGCCTGTTCCAGCAGGCGGACACGGCGCTCTACGCGGCCAAGAACGCCGGGCGCAACGGCTATGCGATCTACGAGCCCGGCATGGGCGAGGCCCAGCGCCGGCGCCAGCGCATCGAGGCGGAGCTCGCGGGCGCCCTCGATCGCGGCGAGCTCGCGCTGCACTACCAGCCGCGCCTCGATCTCGCGCAGGGGCGCATCGTCTCCTACGAGGCGCTTCTGCGCTGGAGCCACCGCGAGGACGGCTCGATCTCGCCCGCCGACTTCATCCCCGTGGCCGAGGAGACCGGCCTCATCGTCCCCATCGGCGCCTTCGTCCTGCGCGAGGCCTGCGCCGCCGCGGCGCGGCTCTTCCCCGAGACGGGGATGAGCGTCAACGTGAGCCCCCGCCAGTTCCGGGACCCGGAGTTCCTCGAGACCGTTCTCGACGCCCTCGAAGCCTCCGGCCTGCCGCCGGATCGGCTCGAGCTCGAGATCACCGAGAGCGTCCTCGTCGACGACGACCGCCGCGCCATCGCCATCCTGGAGACGCTGGAGCGCGCCGGCGTGCGCATCGCGCTCGACGATTTCGGCACGGGCTATTCCTCGCTGAGCTATCTCACGCGCTTTCCCTTCGACACGATCAAGATCGACCGCTCCTTCATCCGCGGCATGGAGGACGACGACAGCGCCTGGCACATCGTCGAATCGGTGCTGCGGCTCTCGGAGGGGCTCGGCGTGCGCGTCGTCGCGGAGGGCGTGGAGACGCCCGACCAGCTCCTGCGGCTCATGCAGCGCGGCTGCGACGAGGTGCAGGGCTACCTCATCGCCGCCCCCGCCGGCGCCGACGTCGCCGCGCGCACCATCCCCGAGGCGGTGCGCACCATCCTCGACGACCCCGCCGCCTACGCCGCGACCCGCGCCGAGGCGCTCGCCGAGCTCGCCGGCGCCCGCCGCCGCGCGGGCGGGCGGCGGAAGGCGGGGTGAAACGGTCGGGTTGAGTGGACCTGGAGCGTTAAGACGATTAGCTCCAAGGGCTACTTTAAATTGCGCTCAATTGCCCGATTCTCAATCATAGCGACTAAGAATAGAGGTACTAACAGCTATCGGATTCAGATTGGCATTTTCTGACTCGACTCAGGGGTGCGAATCGGAAATCTTTCGCGCATCCGAAGGAAGGAGAGTTCGATGGCAAAGAAGTCGCCGTGGCATTCGATCAAGGCCGGAGTGCATCACAACGATACTAATTGTAACACCGGCAACAACATCGAAAAAGAGAACATTCGCCAGGGTACTGGCGGCAAGCCGCTATGTCAGGAATGTGCTCGCCTGAATAAGTCGCGCTGAGGAAATCAATTCAGTGACGAGATGGCCGCCTGCTCCGCCTCGTACAGCACGATCCCCTCCCTCGCCGCGTCGTAGGCGAGGGCGTTCACGTCGTGGCTTTTCGCCTCGAAGACGCTGCGACGGACGGGGAAGACCTGAATGGCGGGGCCGAGGTCCGCGACCAGCGGCCACAGCGTGAGCGGCGTGTAGACGCCGGCCGGGATGTCGTCCGAGAGGACGACGAGCAGGTCCCAATCGCTGTCTCTATCGTGATCCGCGCGCGCCCGGCTGCCGAACAGGATCACGCGCTCGACCGGAGCCGCGCCGCGCAGGCGCGCGACGGCCGCCTCGATGGCGGGCTCGATCACGGGAGAGGTCGACGTCGTCGTCATCGCGCGCGAGGCTACCACCGCATCGAGACGCCGCCAACGCCGCTGCCTCCACCTTCGCTCAGCGGATCATCACCACCGGCGTGCCCACGCGCACGCGCTGGAAGAGGTCGATCACGTCCTCGTCGCGCATGCGGATGCAGCCGTAGCTCGCGGCGGAGCCGATGGAGGCGCGCATCGTGCGGGTCGTGCCGTGGATGGCGGTGAGGCCGTCGTCGAGGGTGAGCGCGGCGGCGCCCATCGGGTTCGAGGGATGGCCGCCGGGGATCACGTCCGGCAGATGCGGCAGGTCGCGGCGCACGTCCGCAGGCGGCGTCCAGGCCGGTGCGACGTGCTTCCCGTCGATGCGCCGCCAGCCCGTCCACATCTTGTCGGCGCGCGGCACCGCCACGCGGTAGCGGATCGCGGTGCCGTCGCCGAGATCGAGATAGAGCGCGCGCTCGGCGGCCCGCACGACGATGGCCCCCGCGGGCACGTCGAGATCGAAGGCCACGCGCTCGCGCGCCTGCAGCGGCGCGGGCGCGACGGCGAACCAGGCGGCGAGGACGAGGATCATCGTGAGACGCTGCGGCATCGGGCGGGCTCCCTCTCGGACCATGAGGGGCGTTCTCGCGCGCGGCGGCTCGCCGATTCCTGAGCGAACGTGGTTGAGAGAGGCTCAATCGGCGCGGACGGTCGACCGGGCGTTCACGAATTGGGGAGAATGCCGCGCATTTCGCGCGCGCTCCGCGTTCCGCACGCACCCGCGGCCGTGCTAGTGATCGGTCAGGACTGACTGATCCGGGCGGCCATGACCCTCGACGGAACCCGCATCCTCCTCGTCGTCGGCGGCGGCATCGCCGCCTACAAGGCGCTCGACCTGATCCGGCGGCTGCGCGAGCGCGGCGCGCGGGTGCGCTGCATCCTCACCGCCGGCGCGCAAGCTTTCGTGACGCCGCTCGCGGCGGCGGCGCTGTCGGGCGAGAAGGCCTTCACCGACCTGTTCGACCGCGAGGACGAGGCGGCGATCGGCCATATCCGGCTGGCGCGGGAGGCGGACGTCGTCGTCGTGGCGCCCGCGACCGCGAACCTGATGGCGCGCATGGCGCAGGGCCAGGCGGACGACCTCGCCACCACCGTGCTTCTCGCCACCACCGCGCCGATCCTCCTCGCGCCGGCGATGAACCCGACCATGTGGGGCCACCCGGCGACGCGGCGCAATCGCGCGACGCTGGAAGCGGACGGCGTCGCCTTCGTCGGGCCGGGCTCCGGGCGCATGGCGGAGCCGGAGAGCGGCCCCGGGCGCCTCGCCGAGCCGGTCGAGATCGCCGACGCCGTCGAGCGGCTCGTCGCCGCGCGCGCGGAGAGCGCCCGCGCTCGGGGCCCGCTCGCCGGTCGCCACGTCCTCGTGACGTCGGGGCCGACGCACGAGCCCATCGACCCCGTGCGCTACATCGCCAATCGCTCGTCGGGCAAGCAGGGCCACGCCATCGCAGCCGCCGCCGCCGCCGCGGGGGCGCGGGTGACGCTCGTCTCCGGGCCGGTCGCGATCGCCGATCCGCCGGGCGTCGCCGTCGTGCGCGCGGAGAGCGCCCGGGAGATGCTCGCCGCCGTCGAGGCGGCGCTGCCCGCCGACGTCGCGATCTTCGCCGCCGCCGTCGCGGACTGGCGCGCGGCCGAGGCGAAGCCCTCGAAGCTCAAGAAGGACGGCACGACGCCCGCCCCGCTCGCGCTGGCGCTCAACCCGGACATCCTCGCCACCATCGCCAGGCGCCCGCGAGAGCCCGGGAGCGGGCGCCCCGCCCTCGTCGTCGGCTTCGCGGCGGAGACCGACGACGTCGTCGAGAACGCCCGCGCCAAGCTCGCGCGCAAGGGCTGCGACCTCGTCGTCGCCAACGACGTCTCCGCCGCCGGAGGCGGGGTCATGGGCGGGGACTTCAACGCCGTGCACCTCGTCTCGCCCGAGGGGGTCGAGACCTGGGCGCGCGCCGCCAAGGACGAGGTCGCCCGCCGGCTCGTCGCCCATCTCGCGAGCCGGCTCGCGGCGTCGTCGCAGGAGAAAGCCCAGGAGCCTTCGCAGTGAGCGTGAGCGTGCGCGTGGTGCGCCTGCCCCATTGCGGCGATCTTTCGCTGCCACGATACGAGACCGCGGGTGCCGCGGGCCTGGATCTTGTTGCGGCGATCGGGCAAAATACGTATATCGAGTTGGGTATTCACGAAAGGGCCCTGGTCCCCACGGGCTTCGCGCTCGAGCTGCCCCCGGGCTACGAGGCGCAGGTTCGGCCCCGATCCGGGCTCGCGGCGAAGCACGGGATAACCGTGCTCAACGCGCCCGGCACGATCGACGCGGATTATCGCGGCGAGGTGATGGTGCTCCTCGTGAACCTGGGCGACGCGCCGTTCCGGATCCACCGGGGGATGCGCATCGCCCAGCTGGTGGTCGCGCCGGTGACGCGCGCGACCCTGGTCGAGGTCGCCGAGCTGGGGACGACACCCCGTGCCGGCGGTGGTTTCGGGTCGACCGGCGTCTGAGGGCCGGACGGTCCGGGAGGACACGAGCGGCCTCGTCGGCCGCCAGGGGGTAATCACGGTCATGATCCTGTTGTCTCGCCGTTCGCTGCTCGCCATCGCCGCCGTGGTGGACATCGCGCTCCACGCCCGGCCGGCGCCCGTCGCGGCGAAGGTGCTCGCCCAGCGCCACAACCTGCCGCCGCGCCATCTGGAGACGGTGCTGCAGGCGCTGGTGCGCGTGGGCATCCTCAAGGGCGTGCGCGGCCCGCGCGGCGGCTACGAGCTCGCCAAGGAGCGCCGCCGCATCACCGCCGGCGACGTGGTGCGCGCGGCCATGAGCGTCACCGGCGAGGACGGGCTGCCGCCGCTGCCGGAGAGCCAGCTCGTCGACGAGGTCGTCGGCCCCGTGGTCAAGAGCGCGGGCGAGGCCTTCCTGGGCGAGCTCGACGGCATCACCATCGAGGACCTGTGCAATCGCGCCGAGAGCATGACCGGACCGGACGCGGGGACCGACGGGGCGCTGGATTTCGCCATCTGACGTGTGATTTGAAAAGAACCGCGACAGGCTGCGTGAATTGGGCTAGAAGGGGCGCCGAACCGAACGGAGGCTTCCCATGGCACAGCCCACCCGCACCGACGAGACGCCGCGCACCCACGGGCGCGGCCGGGTCTACGACTCGATCACCCAGACGATCGGCGACACGCCGCTCGTGCGCCTCGCGCGCCTGCCGCAGGAGCGCGGGATCGACGCCGACGTGCTTCTCAAGCTCGAGTTCTTCAACCCGATCGCCTCGGTGAAGGACCGCATCGGCGTCTCCATGATCGAGGATCTGGAAGCGCAGGGCCGCATCGCGCCCGGCGCGACGCTGATCGAGCCGACCTCCGGCAATACCGGCATCGCGCTCGCCTTCGTCGCCGCCGCGCGCGGCTATCGCCTCATCCTCGTCATGCCCGAGACGATGTCGACCGAGCGGCGCAAGATGCTCGCCTTCCTGGGCGCCGAGCTCGAGCTCACTCCCGGCCCGCAGGGCATGAAGGGCGCCGTCGCCCGCGCCAACGAGCTCGCCCGGGAGATCCCCGGCGCGGTGATCCCGCAGCAATTCTCCAACCCGGCGAACCCCTACATCCATCGGGTGACGACGGCCCAGGAGATCTGGAACGACACGGCCGGCGAGGTGGACGTGCTGGTCTCGGCGGTGGGCACCGGCGGCTCCATCACGGGCATCGGCAAGGTGCTCAAGGAGAAGAAGCCCGGTGTGAAGGTCATCGCGGTGGAGCCCGAGGACAGCCCCGTCCTCTCCGGCGGCCAGCCCGGCCCGCACAAGATCCAGGGCATCGGCGCGGGCTTCGTGCCCGACGTGCTCGAGCGCGGCCTCATCGACGAGGTGGTGACGGTGGGCAACCAGACCGCCTTCGACACCTCCCGCGCGCTCGCGCGCGCGGAGGGCATCCCCGGCGGCATCTCGACGGGCGCCAACGTGGCGGCGGCCCTCGAGATCGCGTCGCGCCCGGAGATGAAGGGCAAGACCATCGTCACCATCGCCTGCTCGTTCGCGGAGCGCTACATCTCGAGCGCGCTGTTCGAGGGGCTCTGAGCGAGGGGGCGGACCCGAGCGGCGCCCGCGCCGCTCAGGTCTCGACGAGGCCCGTCGTGTCGTCGGACGCCCGCGAGTCCGGGCGTCCCTTCGGCAAGCCGAGATATTCGTGCGAGCGCATCTCCATGATGCGCGAGACCGTGCGGTCGAACTCGAAGGCCTCGCGCCCGCTCGTCGCCGTGTAGAGCTCCTGCGGCTGGGCGGCGGCGCAGGCCAGCAGCTTGACGCGCTCGTCGTAGAGCGCGTCGATCAACGTGATGAAGCGCTTGGCCTCGTTGCGCTTCGTCGCGTCCATCACCGGCACGCCGTCGATCATCACGGTGTGGAAGTCGCGCGCGACGGCGAGATAGTCGGAGGCGCCGAGCGGCGCCTCGCACAGATCCGCGAACGAGAAGCGCGCGACGCCCGCCGCCGCCTGCGGCACGACGACGGAGCGCCCCTTCACGGCGATCTCGATGCGCTCGCCCCGGGTCTTGCCGGTCAGCGCCTGGAAGGCGCGATCGAGCGCTGCGCGGCCGCTCTCGTCGGCGGGAACGTGCCAGATCTCGGCACCCGACAGCTTCTCGAGCCGGAAATCCGTGCGCGCGTCGAGGCGCACGATCTCCATCCGCTCGCCGATCATGCCGATGAAGGGCTCGAACAGCGCCCGGTTCAGCCCGCCCTCGTAGAGCCGCGCGGGCTCCACGTTCGAGGTGGCGATCACGGTCACGCCCTGCGCGAAAAGCGCCTTGAACAGCCGCCCCAGGATCATCGCGTCGGCGATGTCGGTGACGGTGAACTCGTCGAAGCAGAGCACCCAGCTCTCGTCCGCGATCGCCTTCGCCACCGGCGCGATGGGGTCGTCGCCCTTGACGCGCCCGGCCTTGAGGTCCTGCCGGAAGGCATGGATGCGCGAATGCACGTCGGCCATGAAGGAATGGAAATGCGCCCGGCGCTTGCGGCGCACCTGCAGGGTCTCGAAGAAGAGATCCATCAGCATGGTCTTGCCGCGCCCGACCGAGCCCCAGACGTAGAGCCCCTTCACGGGAGCCTGCGCCGCGCCCTTGCGCCCGAACAGCCAGCCGAGCGCGCTCCCTTTTCGCGCGAGCCGCCGCTCGGCGAGCGCCGCCGAGAGCGCATCGAGCCGCCGCAGGAGCCCCACCTGCGCCGGATCGCGCTCGATCGAGCCCGACGCGACGCGCGCCTCGTAGGCACGCGACACGGGACGCTTCGGATCGGGAGAGGGCACGGGTCTCGTCACGGGAGAAGGGCTTTAGCGCCGGACGGAGGCGGGTTCAATGGGGAAGGCTGACGTACCGGACGCTCCAGGACATCGACCGCGCCGAACCTGCCGGCTGCGACCATCAGCGCGACGCGGCCAGCGGCGGCGCATCCGCGGCGGACGCTTCGCCCGGGTCGGCGGCGAGCGCCGCCGCCAGCGCCGCGAGATGGGGATCGTGCACGCCGAGCTCGACGAGGTGGGCGGCGGTGGAGAGCACGTAGTCCGGGTTCGCGCCGGACTGGCCGACGCCGCCGCGGACGATCTCGAGGGTGCGCGCATCGTCGAGGCGCCCGGCATATTGCAGATGCGCGCGGTCGACCACGTAGGTCAGCGCCCGCACGATCCGCCCGTCGGCAAGCCGCGCGTCGAGCCGCCGCTCGAGATAGACCGACGTCACCTGCTCGCGGGCGCGCAGGTAGCGGATCGTCTCCGCCGCGTCCGCCGCGCCGACGCGGAAGGCGACGCCGCGGCACGAGCCGCCGCGGTCGAGGCCGAGCACGAGGCCGGGCCGCTCCGGCGTGCCGCGATGGACGTGGGAATAGACGCACAGCGCCCGATGATAGCCCCGCACGTGCGCGGGACGGCTCTCGTGAAAGGGAAAGCCCGGTCGCCACATCAGCGAGCCGTAGCCGAACACCCACAGATCGTCGCCTCGTGTCTCGCCGTCCCCGTCCGCGCTCATCCCGCTCTCCGCTCGCACCGCGCGCGACCCCTACGCTCCCCGGAGGAGCGAGGCAACCACCCGCCGCGGCCATTGCTCGCGCGCCCTTTACCACGCATGCCACGCGCGCCATTTGCCGGCCTGAGGCTTTTCGGCTAGGACCCGCCGGCCTTGGCGACGCAGCGCAGCGGCCGGCTCGGAGGAGCGAGACAGGATGACGACACGCGACGGCGACGCGCCGGATGCCCCGGCCCGCAAGGCGACCCGCCGGGGCTCGCGCTTCTGGCTCTTCGCCCCCTTCGTCCTCCTCGCCCTCGTCGTGATCGGCTGGAGCGCGGCCTGGTTCGCCATCCGCGAGCGCGTCGTCGTCGAGCTCGACGGCCTGCTCGGCGTCGAGGAGACGCTCGGCCGCTCCTGGACCTGCGCGGATCGGCGCGTGGCGGGATTCCCCTTCCGCATCGAGGTCTCGTGCGGGCGCCTCGCGCTCGCCACCGCCGACGGGCTCACCCTCGATCTCGGCCCGGCGCAGGCGCTGGCGCAGATCTACCAGCCGCGTCATGCGATCGTGAACGTCGCGGGCCCGCTCGGCGTCGAGACGCCGGAGGGCCGCGTGGCGGCGCAATGGGAGCTGCTGGAGGCCTCCGTGCGCAATCTCGGGCGCGGCACGGAGCAGCTCGCCATCGTCGTCGAGGCGCCCCGCGCCACGATCTCCGCGCCGGCCCTGCCGGCGCCGGTGGAGGCGAACGCCGCGCGCGCCGAGCTCTACGCCCGCCCGAGCCCCGGCACGACGCTCGCGACCGGCGCCCTGGACGCCGTCATGCGCGCCGAGGCGCTGGAGGTGCCCGGCCTCGCCGTCGCGCTCCCCGAGGCCGCCCGCGGCCCCGCCGACATCGAGGTACAGCTGCGCCTGCATGCGCCCCGCGCCCTCGCCCGCGGCGGGGACGATCCCGCGCTCGCCGCCCGCGCCTGGCGCGACGCCGGCGGGCGGCTGGAGATCGGCGTCGTCGCCGTGGAGACGGGGAGTGCGGCGCTGCAGCTCTCCGGTGAGCTGGCGCTCGACGCCATGGACCGGCCCGAGGGCCGCATCGAGGCGTCGGGCCGAGGCCTCGGCCCCATCGTGCAGGCGGCGCTCGGCGGGCGGGGAGACTTCATGGTCGACGCCATCGTCGCCGCGCTCGGCGGGGACGCGCCCCCGGCCGCCGACGGCGAGCCGGCCCCGGAGCTGCGCCCGCTCCCGCCTCTGCGCATCGCCGAAGGCCGCGTCTTCGTGGGCCCGATCCCGGTGCCGCGGGTGAGCGTGCCGCCGCTGTTCTGACGCGCGCCGTGCCTATTCGGCGGCGATGGTGAAGGGCAGGGCGATGGTGCCCGCCTTGTCGGAGGCGATGTCGCGCGCGCGGTATTCGAGCACGTAGTCCCCCGGCCGGATGCCGTCGAGGGTGAGCGTCAGCGTCAGCATGAACTCGCGATTGCGCTCGCGGCTCTCGAGCGCGAGCCGCTGGAAGTTCTCCCGCCCGCCGACGATCTCCCCGTCCGGCCGCTTGATCAGGAGATCCACGTCGAAGCCGAAGACGACGCGCCCGTCTCCCGTCTCCTCCCAGAGATAGCCCTGCGGCTCGGCATAGACCACGAGCCGCTCGCCGGGCGCGAAGACGCTCGTCTCCCGCGCCTCGTAGACGCCGAATCCAACGGGACGCTCCGACACGAACGTCGCGGTGCGGAAGGTGAGCGGCAGCTCCTCCCACACCGCGACGAGCGCCGCCTCGGCCTCGGCGAGGTCGTCGAGGGTGGCGGCCTTCGCGGCGGTGGTAGGTAGGGTGGCGAGGAGGAGGAGCGCCGACGCGGCGGCGGCGCGGGCGATGGACCCTTTATGGAAACGCGGATGAGCGAGCATGGCGGAGCCCCGGCGATGTCGAGACATGACTGTAAGCTCGGCCATAACGCAAACGCACGTCCCGATCCACCCGCCACGATGATGCAGTGTCGCATTGCCCGGGACGACCCTCGCGCGCGTCGCCCGTTGCTCCGCGGCGCATTTATGGGCACTCTGCGCGCCCGATGAACCACCACCACCGGTGCCGCGGGGAGGACACGGATGGCTGGGCTCGACGTGCAGGCGATCTCGCATCAAGTGGAGCACGACCCCTGGCTGGTCGTACTCTCGATCGTCGTCGCCATGCAGGGGGCGTATGTCGGGCTCGCGCTCGCAGGGAGGGTCGCGGCGGCGGAGGGGGTGCGGCGGCGCGTGTTCATCGGGGGCGCGGCCGCGACCTTGGCCGTGGGCATCTGGTCGATGCACTTCATCGGCATCCTCGCCGCCGCCATGCCCGTGCCGGTGGACTATCTCGTCGTGCCCACCGTCGTCTCCTTCCTGGTCTGCGTCACGGTGATCGGCGCAGCCATGGTGCTCGCCGCCACCGACCTGCCGGCGAGCCTGCGCATCGGCGCGGGCGGGCTCGGCATGGGGGCCGGCATCGCGTCCATGCACTACATCGGCATGGGCGCGCTCGCCGGCGCCATGAGCATGAGCCATGCGGCGGGAGCCGTCGTGCTGTCCGTCGCGCTCGCGGTCGCGGCCTCCATGGCGGCCTTGTGGCTGTGCTTCGAGGCGCCGCGCCAGACGCTCGGAGCGTCGGCCGTCGCCATGGGGCTCGCCGTATCGGGCATGCACTACACGGCGATGGCCGGCATGAGCGTGCATGCGCAGGCCGCGGCGGCGCCGAGCCGCTTCGCCTCGAGCCTCTCGCCGGACGGGCTCGCGCTCACCGTCGCCCTCGTCGCCTTCGCCGTCTCCGGCGCCTTCCTGATGACGCTCACTCCCGACCGCCGGCGCGCCCCGGAGGCGGCGAGAGCACCCGAGCCGGCCGACACCGTCGAGGCCGCTTCCGAGGCGAGCGCCCCCGTCGCCGCATCTGCCGGCCCTGCTCCCGAGGCTGCCGTTTCTCTTCAGCCCGAGCCAACCTCCGAGCCTGCGGCGCGCGAGCCGGCCTCTCGGGCGACGCCGCTGGGCGGCGCGGGCGCGCCGGCCCGCCGACCCCTGTCCACGATCACGGTCGAGCGCAACGGCGCGGCCCTTGCGCTCCCCGTCGCCGCGATCCGCTGCGTGCGGGCGAACGCGCACTACACCTACGTCCGCGACGAGACGCAGGACTATTTCTGCGGGCTGTCCATCGGCGAGGCCGAGGCGGCCCTCGATCCGGCGCGCTTCCTGCGGGTCCACCGCAGCCACATCGTCAACCTCGATCACGTGATCGCCGTGCGCAAGGCCGGCGACAACGGCGTCGTCGTCCTCGACGGCTGCGGCACGCTCCCCGTCGCCCGCGCGCGCCTCGCGGGCCTGCGGCGGCGATTCGAGGAGGGGGAGGCCCGCCGCGCGCGACCGCTGGATGCGGCGGAATAGGTCAAGCTCCCTGACGCACTTCGTGCAGCCGACCCCGCATTTCGTGCGCGGCCTCGGGTTTTCGTGCACGAGCCATTGAACCACCCCTCTCCTCTCTGGACCCTTTCGAAAAAGACGGAGCATGCTCCGCACGCAAGGGTTGGAACAGCTGAGGAGGACCGGCGTGATACCCGCCAATTTCGCCTATCACCGGCCGAGCACGATCGAGGAGGCCGTCGGCCTTCTCGCCTCGCTCGGCGAGGAGGCCCGCGCGCTCGCGGGCGGCTTCAGCCTCATCCCCATGATGAAGCTGCGCCTCGCCGCGCCCGAGGCGCTCGTCGACCTCTCCCGCATCGCCGCCCTGAAGGGCGTGCGCGAGGAGGGGCCGGAGATCGTCGTCGGCGCCATGACCACGCAGCATCAGCTGATGTCGGACCCGATCATCGCGGCCAAGGTGCCGCTGATCCCGGAGACGTCCGCCGTCATCGCCGATCCGCAGATCCGCTATCGCGGCACGCTCGGCGGCAACGTCGCCAACGGCGATCCCGGCAACGACATGCCCGCCGTGATGATGACGCTCGACGCCACCTACGTGCTCGCGGGCCCCAACGGGACGCGCTCGGTCAAGGCGCGGGGCTTCTACGAGGGCGCGTACTTCACCGCGGCCGAGCCCGGCGAGATCCTCACCGAGATCCGCATCCCCACGCCCGCGCCGGGCGCCGGATACGCCTACGAGAAGCTCAAGCGCAAGGTCGGCGACTACGCCACGGCGGCCGCCGCCGTGCAGCTGACCATGAAGGCGAGCACGGTGGAGACCATCGCCATCGGCCTCACCAACGTCTCCGAGACGCCGCTGCTCGCGCAGGACGCGATGACCATCCTCGCCGGCTCGCGGCTCGAGCCGGAGGTGGTCGACCGCGCCGTCGCCGCCGCCGAGGCGATCACCAACCCGGCCTCCGACGGGCGCGGCCCCGCCGAGTACCGCACCGCCATGGCCGGGATCATGCTGCGCCGGGCGCTCGCCCGCGCCGCGTCTCGCGCGCAAGGCTGAGGGGAGAGACCATGTCCAAGGTCCACGTGAAGCTCACCGTGAACGGCAAGGCGCACGAGGCGCTGGTCGAGCCGCGCACGCTCCTCGTCCATTTCCTGCGCGAGGATCTGAACCTCACCGGCGCGCATGTCGGCTGCGAGACCGGCCATTGCGGCGCCTGCACCGTCGACATCGACGGCATGTCGGTGAAGTCCTGCACCATGTTCGCCGTCCAGGCGGACGGCGCCGACATCCTGACGATCGAGGGCGTCGCCGCCCCCGACGGCACGCTGCACGCGCTCCAGGAGAGCTTCCGCGAGATGCACGGGCTCCAGTGCGGCTATTGCACGCCCGGCATGATCGTGCGCGCGCATCGCCTGCTCCAGGAGAACCCGCGCCCGACGGAAGCCGAGATCCGCGCCGGCATCGCCGGCAACCTGTGCCGCTGCACGGGCTACCAGAACATCGTCAAAGCCATTCAGCACGCCGCCGCGACGCTCGCGGGCGAGCCCTTCCAGGAGGCCGCCGAATGAACGACATGACCCCCACCCGCGAGGAGCGCGAAGCCAAGCTCCAGGGCATGGGCTGCAAGCGCAAGCGCGTCGAGGACGTGCGCTTCACGCAAGGGCGCGGCCAGTACGTCGACGACCTGAAGCTGCCCGGCATGCTCTTCGGCGACTTCGTGCGCTCGACCTACGCGCATGCGCGCATCAAGAAGATCGACGCCTCCGCCGCGCTGGCGCTGCCGGGCGTCAAGGCGGTGCTGACGGCCGCCGACCTCAAGCCGCTCAACCTGCACTACATGCCGACGCTGGCCGGCGACGTGCAGGCCGTGCTCGCCGACGAGAAGGTGCTGTTCCAGGGCCAGGAGGTGGCCTTCGTCATCGCCGAGGACCGCTACGTCGCCGCCGACGCGGCGGAGCTCGTCGAGGTCGAGTACGAGGAGCTCCCGCCCCTCGTCGACCCGTTCCAAGCCATGGCCGAGGACGCGCCGCTCCTGCGCGAGGACATCAAGGACAAGACCGAGGGCGCCCACGGCCCCCGCAAGCACTACAACCACATCTTCGACTGGCAGATCGGCGACAAGACCGGCACGGACGCGGCCTTCCAGGGCGCGGACGTGACGATCAAGGAGATGCTCTCCTACCACCGCACGCATCCCTCGCCGCTCGAGACCTGCCAGTGCGTGGCCTCGATGGACAAGATCCGCGGGGAGCTGACGCTGTGGGGCACGTTCCAGGCCCCCCACGTCATCCGCACGGTGGCGTCGATGCTCGCGGGCATCCCCGAGCACAAGGTGCACGTCATCGCCCCCGACATCGGCGGCGGCTTCGGCAACAAGGTCGGCGCCTATCCGGGCTACATCTGCTCGGTCGTGGCCTCGATCGTGCTCGGCGTGCCGGTGAAGTGGGTCGAGGACCGGATGGAGAACCTCTCCACCACCTCCTTCGCCCGCGACTACCACATGACCACAGAGCTCGCGGCGACGAAGGACGGCAAGATAACCGCCATGCGCGTCCACGTGCTGGCCGATCACGGCGCCTTCGACGCCTGCGCCGACCCGTCCAAGTGGCCGGCGGGCTTCATGAACATCTGCACCGGCTCCTACGACATCCCGGTGGCGCATCTCGCGGTCGACGGCGTGTACACCAACAAGGCGCCCGGCGGCGTCGCCTATCGCTGCTCCTTCCGCGTCACCGAGGCGGTCTACGCCATCGAGCGTGCCATCGAGATCCTGGCGCAGAAGCTCGGCATGGATTCCGCCGAGCTGCGGATGAAGAACTTCATCAAGGCGGAGCAATTCCCCTACCAGTCGGCGCTGGGCTGGGAATACGATTCGGGCGACTACCACACCGCCATGAGGAAGGCGCTGGACACGGTGGGCTACGATGCGCTGCGCGCCGAGCAGACGGCGAAGCGCGACGCCTTCCGCCGCGGCGAGACCCGCGAGATCATGGGCATCGGCATCTCGTTCTTCACCGAGATCGTCGGCGCCGGCCCGACGCGCAATTGCGACATCCTCGGCATCGGCATGTTCGATTCCGCCGAGATCCGCATCCATCCCACCGGCGGCGTGATCGCGCGGATGGGCACGAAGAGCCAGGGCCAGGGCCACGAGACGACCTACGCCCAGATCATCGCCACCGAGCTCGGCATCCCCGCCGACGACATCATGATCGAGGAGGGCAACACCGACACCGCCCCCTACGGCCTGGGCACCTACGGCTCGCGCTCGACGCCCGTCGCCGGCGCCGCTACGGCGGTCGCCGCGCGCAAGATCAAGGCGAAGGCGCAGATGATCGCGGCGCACATGCTCGAGGTGCACCACGACGACGTCGAGTTCGACATCGACGGCTTTCGCGTGAAGGGCCTGCCCGAGAAGCGCAAGTCCATGAAGGAGATCGTCTGGGCGGCCTACAACCAGCCCCCGCCGAACATGGAGCCGGGCCTCGAGGCGGTGTCCTACTACGACCCGCCGAACATGACCTACCCGTTCGGCGCCTATCTCTGCGTGATGGACATCGACGTCGACACCGGCGTGTACAAGGTCCGGCGCTTCTACGCGCTCGACGATTGCGGCACGCGCATCAACCCGATGATCATCGAGGGCCAGGTGCACGGCGGCCTCACCGAGGCCTTCGCGGTCGCGATGGGCCAGGAGATCCGGTACGACGAGCAGGGCAACGTGATGGGCGCGTCCTTCATGGACTTCTTCCTGCCCACCGCGGTGGAGACGCCGGTCTGGGAGACGGACCACACCGTCACCCCCTCGCCGCACCACCCGATCGGCGCCAAGGGCGTCGGCGAGAGCCCGCACGTGGGCGGCGTGCCGTGCTTCTCCAACGCGGTGAACGACGCCTTCGCGTTCTTGGGGAGCACGCACATCCAGATGCCCCACGACCATTGGCGCATCTGGAAGGCCGCCCGCGCGCTGGGCGCGTGACGCGGAGGTCGGTGAAGCGAGGCGCGTCGTCTTTCCTTCCCTGTAGTGGAAGGAGAGCAAACGGCGCGCCGGCCAACCACCGTTTCGAGGAGAGTAATCCGTGACCGCCCCCCTCGACCGCGAGGCCATCGCGGAGCGTCTCGCCGCGACCGGCTACGTGCCCGATCGCGACCTCGCGACCGCGCTGGCGCTGATGCAGCGGCTCGGGCGCCCGCTCCTGCTCGAGGGCGAGGCGGGCGTCGGCAAGACGGAGATCGCCAAGGCGCTCGCCGAGATCCACGGTACGCGCCTGATCCGGCTGCAATGCTGGGAGGGGCTCGACCGCGCCGCCGCGCTCTACGAATGGAACTACCAGCGCCAGCTCCTCGCCATCAAGGCGCGGGAGGGGCACGACGCGAAGGTGGTGGAGGCGGAGATCTTCTCTGAAGCCTACCTGCTGGAGCGCCCGCTGCTCGCCGCCATCCGCCAGGAGACGGCGCCCGTGCTCCTCATCGACGAGATCGACCGGGCGGACGAGGAGTTCGAGGCCTTCCTGCTCGAGCTCCTCTCCGATTTCCAGGTGACCATCCCCGAGCTCGGCACGATCACGGCGACGAGCGTGCCGCACGTGATCCTCACCTCGAACGCCACCCGCGAGCTCTCGGACGCGCTCAGGCGGCGCTGCCTCTACCATTACGTCGACTATCCCGCGCCCGACCGCGAGGCGCGCATCCTGCTCGCGCGGCTTCCCGCGATCGATACGGCGCTCGCCACCCAGATCGCCCGCTTTCTCGCCAAGCTGCGGAAGGAGGACCTCGCCAAGGTCCCGGGCGTCGCCGAGAGCCTCGACTTCGCGGCGAGCCTGGTCGGCCTCGCCGACCTGCGCGAGGATCCCGACGCGGTGCGCGACGCGCTGATCGCGCTCCTCAAGACGCGCGAGGACCGCGCGCGCCTCGCGCCCCAGGTGATCGCGCGCCTCGTGGAGGCGAGCGCGTGAGGCCCGCTCCCGCCGCCATGCCCGAGATCGACGTCCCCGCAGCGATCCGCGGGCGGCTCGCCGGCTTCGTGCGCAGCTTGAGGATGAACGGCTTTCCCGTCGGCCTCGCCGAGAGCCGCGACGCGCTGGCGATCCTCGCCGAGGCCGATCTCGCGCGCCCCGCCGCGCTGATGCCGTCACTGCGCACGCTCTTCGCCTCGCGCCCGTCCGATTGGGAACGCTTCCCGGAGATCTACGCCGCCTATTGGCGCGCGCGCCGCACCGGCATGCGCGTGACCACGTCCGGCGCCTCGCGCACGGGCGGGCTCGACATCCGCTCCTGGCCGGGGCCGCAGGCGAAGCCCGCGATCGAGGGCGTGCCCGATCGCGTCACGCGGACCGACGAGGCGGAGGACCACGCGGCGGAGAGCGGGGACGAGGCGGGCAGCCGCCGCGCCGGCGGCTCGCGGGTCGAGAGCCTCGCCCACACCGATTTCCGCCACCTCACCGATCCGGCCGAGATCGAGGCGGCGCACGCGCTGGCCGAGCGGCTCGCGAGGCGCATGCGCACGCGGCTCGTGCGGCGCGAACGCATCGCCCGGCGCGGCCGGCGCATCGACCTGCGCCGCACCCTCGCCCGGGCCGTGGAGCACGGGGGCGAGCCGATCGACCTCGTGCGCCGGCGCCCGCGCGCCAAGCCGCTCAAGCTCGTGATCCTGCTCGACGCGTCGGGCTCCATGAGCGTCTATTCCGCGACCTTCGTGCGCTTCATGCACGGCGTGCTGGCCGGCTTCGCCCGCGCCGACGCCTTCGTCTTCCACACGCGGCTCATCCAGGTCTCGCAGGCGCTGCGCGAGCGCGACCCCGTGCGCGCCGCCGAGCGCTTCGCGCTCCTCGCCCAGGGCTTCGGCGGCGGCACCCGGATCGGGGCGGCGCTCGAGACCTTCAACCGCGCCTACGCCTCGCGCACGCTCACCTCGCGCACGGCGGTGATGATCGTGTCGGACGGCTACGACACCGGCGAGCCCGAGGTGCTCGCCCGCGAGATGGCGCGGCTGCGGCGGCGCGCGCGGCGCGTGATCTGGCTCAACCCGATGCTGGGCTGGCGCGACTACGCCCCCGCCGCCCGCGGCATGCGCGCGGCGCTGCCGCATGTCGATCTCTTCGCCCCCGCCCACGATCTCGCGAGCCTCGCGGCTCTCGAGCCGGAGCTCGCCCGCCTGTGAACGCGCCCGTGATCACCCCACCGCCGGAGACGATGCCGATGACCGATCCCCAGGACGTCCTCTCCCTCGTCGCCGCCATGCGGGCGAAGGCGGAGCCCTTCGCCGTCGCGACCGTGGTGCGCACGGTCTCGCTCACCGCCGCGAAGGCCGGCGCCAAGGCGATCATCCGCGCCGACGGCACGATCACCGGCGGCTGGATCGGCGGCGGCTGCGCCCGCGGCGCGGTGCTGCGCACGGCGCGCCAGGTCATCGCCGACGGCGAGGCGCGGCTCGTCTCGGTGCAGCCCGAGGAGCTCCTCGCCGATCTCGGCATCGCGCCCGGCGACGAGCGCGACGGCGTACGCTTCGCCGCCAATCGCTGCCCGTCGAAGGGCACGATGGACGTCTTCGTCGAGGCGGTGCTGCCGCGCGCCCAGCTCGTGATCTGCGGGGCGACGCCGGTGGCGAAGGCCTTGTGCGATCTCGGCCGGCGCATGGGCTACGAGACGGTGGTGCACGCCCCCGAGGCCGATCTCGACGCCTTCGCCGCGCCCGATCGGCGGGTCGCGGGATATGCCGTCGACCGCGAGGCGGCGCAGACGCGCTTCGTCGTCGTCGCGACCCAGGGCGCGGGCGACGCGACCGCGCTGCGCGCCGCGCTCGAGAGCGATGCGGGCTACGTCGCCTTCGTGGGCTCGCGGCTGAAGGCGGCGGCTCTGCGCGAGGAGATGATCCGCGCGGGACTGCCGCAAGCCGCCTTCGAGCGCCTGCACGCCCCCGCGGGGCTCGACATCGGGGCGATTACGCCCGAAGAGATAGCGATGTCGATCCTCGCCGAGATCACCGTCCTGCGCCGGCGCGGCCAACGCGCGGCGTGAGAATCGAAGAAACACCCGAAGAACGAGGAAGGAAGACGCCATGGACATGAAGGACAGCCAGCGCATCGCCGCGCCCCGGGAAGTCGTCTGGGCCGGCCTCAACGATCCCGAGGTGCTCAAGCAGTGCATTCCCGGCTGCGAGACCATCGAGAAGGTCTCCGACACCGAGATGACGGCGAAGGTCACGCTCAAGATCGGCCCGGTGAAGGCGACCTTCAACGGCAAGGTGACGCTTTCCGACCTCGATCCGCCCAACGGCTACGTCATCTCCGGCGAAGGCGCCGGCGGCGCCGCGGGACACGCCAAGGGCTCGGCCAAGGTCGACCTCGAGGCGGCGCAGGGCGAGGACGGCGCCGAGGAGACGATCCTCCATTACGACGTGAAGGCCCAGGTCGGCGGCAAGATCGCCCAGCTCGGCGGGCGCCTCATCGACGCCACCGCCAAGAAGCTCGCCGGCGAGTTCTTCACGAAGTTCGGCGAGGTCGTCGCGCCTCCCCCGCCCGAGCAGGAGGGCGAGACGATCTCCGGCACGAGCGGCGAGGACGCGCCGAAGAAGGGCTGGTTCTCCGGAATGTTCGGCAAGAAGGACAAGGAGGCCCCGGCGGCGGAGTGATCGCGCCCTGCGGAGGCATCCCGGTCGGTCCCGGAGCACGACCTCCCGACCGGGATGCTCGAGAGCATCGAGCGGCAGTCCGGACTCGAGCGGAGATGATCGTCATGCGCGGGTATATCGGCCTCATCCACAAGGACGGCGACAGCGATTACGGGGTGTCCTTTCCGGACCTGCCCGGCTGCGTCACCGCGGGCCGGACGCTCGACGAGGCGCGGGCGATGGCCCAGGAGGCGCTCGCGCTGCATCTCGACGGTCTCGACGAGGACGGGCTGCCCGCACCCGAAGCCTCGTCCCTCGACGCCGTGATGAGCGATGCGCAGAACCGCGACGGGGTGGCGATCCTCGTCGAGGTGCCGGCGCGGCCGACGCGCGCCGTGCGCATCAACGTCACCTTTCCCGAGGACGCGCTGGAGCGCGTCGACCGCTACGCGGAGGCGCAGGGCCTGTCGCGCTCGGGCTTCCTGCTGCGGGCGGCCGAGCGGGCCATCGCCGACGGGCTCGGCTGACGACGGGCTCGGCTGACCCGCCTCAGCGCTCCAGCACCTCCGCCACGGCCTCGCCGAGCGAGAGCGCCGAGGTCAGCCCCGGGCTCTCGATGCCGAAGAGGGCGACGTGGCGGGGCAGGCCGTGCTCGGCCTCCCCCGCGATCACGAAATCCGCCGCCGGCTCGCCGGGGCCCGAGAGCTTCGGGCGGATGCCGCTATAATCGGCGGTGAGCGCGCCGTCGGGCAGGCCCGGCCAGTAGCGGCGGATCGCGGCGTAGAAGGCGTCGGCCCGGCGCGGGTCGACGTCGTACTCCTCGTGCTCGATCCATTCCACGTCCGGCCCGAAGCGCATGCGCCCACCGAGATCGAGGG
The DNA here is from genome assembly GCF_014645695.1 of Salinarimonas ramus. GTDB lineage: Bacteria > Pseudomonadota > Alphaproteobacteria > Rhizobiales > Beijerinckiaceae > Salinarimonas > Salinarimonas ramus. Next base: position 238,460 of record NZ_BMMF01000005.1, read on the forward strand.
TGAGGTGGACGCCGAGCCCGCCGTCCACCGGGGCGGGATAGATCAGCCGGGAGAAGGCCGGGCGCCCGGTGCAGGCGAAGTAGCTGCCCTTGGCGAGACGGAGGCGCGGGATCGCCGCCTCCGGGAAGCCCTCGGTCGCCGCCGCGATCGTCTGCGCGCCCAGCGAGGCGGCGTTGACCACGGCGTCGAAGGCGAGCCTCTCGCCGGCGACGTGGACCTCCCAGGCGCCCGCGCGGACGGCGAGGCGCTCGATGGGCGTGAGCAGCGCCAATGCGCCGCCGTGATCCTCGATCTCGCCCTGGAGCGCCAGCATCAGCGCATGGCTGTCGACGATGCCGGTCTCCGGCGACAGGAGCGCCGCCGTGCAGGCGAGGGCGGGCTCCATGGCGCGCGCCTGCGCACCGGAGATCAGCGCGAGGTTCTCCACGTCGTTCGCCGCACCCTGCGCGGCGATGGCCTCGACCTTGGCGATCTCGGCCTCGCTCGTCGCCACGATCAGCTTGCCGAGCTTGCGGGCGGGCACGCCACGCTCGGCGCAATAGGCGTACAGCATCCGACGGCCGGCGACGCAATGTCGCGCCTTCAGCGAACCCGCCGGGTAGTACAGCCCTGCATGGACGACCTCGCTGTTGCGCGAGGAGATGCCCGAGCCGATCCCGGTCGTGCGTTCGGCGACGACGACCGAGTGGCCGCGGCGAGCGAGGGAGCGGGCGGTGGCGAGGCCGACGATGCCGGCACCGATGACGAGGATGTCCATGCTGCGACTGAAAGCGCAGCCGAACCGTTCGCGCAAGCGCGGGGATGCCGAGATCGCCTGTGCCAGCATGTTCGAGGACGATGCGTCGGCGGCCGACGGAACGGCCGCGCCGCCGGTGCCGTTGCCGGGCATGCCGCGCGCTATCGCCCTCGCCGTCCTGTCGGCTCTGCTCGTAGCTCTCGCCACGCAGGCAGCACCCCGCGCGATCGCGCAGGAGGCCGCCTGCGCGGCCGAGCGGGTCGTTGCGATCGGCGACACGCTCACCAACGTCGCGCAACGCTGCGGGATCACGCCGCAGGCGCTGCTCGAGGCGAACCCGCAGATCAGCGACCCGAACATCTTGCCGCTGGGCACCACCATCGCCATTCCCGGCGGGAGCGCGGCCCCGTCACCGACGCAGGCGGCGCCCGTGCCCGGGGCGAGCGGGTCGGGCGTGGCGCCGGTGCGGATCCTGCCCGCCGGCAACCCGCTCGATCCGCGGGTGCGCGTCTTCGCCCGCGGCCTGCCTCCCGGCGCGAGCGTCCTCGTCGGCGCGGGCCCGGGGCCCGCAGCGGCGCTCTACTTCCACCGCGCGCAGGTCGACGCGACGGGCGTCCTCTCGGAGGTCCTCGTCCTGCCCGATTGGGCGATCGGCCCGAGCCCCGTCCACGTCGTCGTCGAGGCACCGATCGGCGGGCCGATCCTGCGGGCGGAGCCCTGGACCGCCCCCGCGGTGCGGCCGTGACCGTTTCGTCCGCTGTCGCGTTGCGGAATGGCGGCCTCCAGCGCTAGAAGCGCGCATGATCAGCAGCGGCGCGCGAGACGCCGCATCGAACCGGAGCACACGCCCATGGCTTCCAAGCTCGCGCAGCTGCGCGACATGACCGTCGTCGTCGCCGACACCGGCGACATCGAGGCGGTGCGCCGCCTCGCGCCGCAGGACTGCACCACGAACCCGACGCTCCTGTTCAAGGCGGTGAAGGACGAGGCCTACGCCCATCTCGTCGAGGAGGCGCTGGCCTGGGGCCGCGGGCAAGGTGGTGCGCGCGACGCGGTGGTGAGCGCCGTGTGCGACCGGCTCGCGGTGTCCTTCGGCACCGAGCTCGCCGGCATCGTGCCGGGCCGCGTCTCCACCGAGGTCGACGCCGATCTCTCCTTCGACACGCAGGCCTCCGTGGAGAAGGCGCGCGCGCTCGTCGCCGACTACGCCTCGCGCGGCGTGCCCCGCGAGAAGATCCTCATCAAGCTCGCCTCCACCTGGGAGGGCATCCGCGCCGCGGAGATCCTCCAGCGCGAGGGGATCGACTGCAATCTCACGCTCCTGTTCTCGCTCGTCCAGGCGGCGGCCTGCGCCGATGCCGGCGCCTTCCTGATCTCGCCCTTCGTCGGGCGCATCCTCGACTGGCACGTGAAAGCCGGCGGCGGGCCCTACGAGGCCGAGACCGATCCGGGCGTGCTCTCGGTGCGGCGCATCTACGCCTATTACAAGGCGCACGGCATCGACACGGTGGTGATGGGCGCCTCCTTCCGCAATGCCGGCGAGATCGAGGCTCTGGCGGGCTGCGACCGGCTCACCATCTCGCCCGCGCTGCTGGAAGCGCTCGCCGCCGACGAGGGCCCGCTGCCGCGTCGCCTCTCCCCCGAGACCGCCGGCGAGGCGCCCGCGCGCATGACCCTCGACGAGAAGGCCTTTCGCTTCGCGTTGAACGAGGACGCCATGGCCACCGAGAAGCTGGCCGAGGGCATCCGCGGCTTCGTCGCGGACCTGCGCTCGCTGAAGGCGCTCGTCGCCGAGCGGCTGGGCTGAGGCTAGCTCCCCGGAGGGAAGGAGTCCGCGAAGCGGGCGGTGGGGCCGTTACGATCGTCCTGCAGGCCGGCCCGCCCCTTCCCCACCCTCCGGCCCTCGGGCCGTCGTCCTCCCCTGCGGGGAGGTGGCGCAGGGGAGGGCCGGACCGGGGAGATGGTTGACGGATGCGGCGCCCGGCGGGCACGCTCCGGCGACGAGGAGCGCCCTGCGATGACACCCTTCACCTTCGCCACGACCCCCTCCATCGTCTTCGGCGCCGGCGCGATCGGGCGGCTCGGCGAGCTCGCGGCGGGGCGGCTCGGTCCGCGCGTGCTTCTCGTCACCGATGCCGGCCTCGTCGAAGCCGGGCTCGTCGCGCCCGCCATCGCGGCGCTGGAGGCGGCCGGCACGAGCGTCGCGCTCTACACGGGCGTGGTCGCGGACCCGCCCGAGAGCGTCGTCGAGGCGGCGGCGGCGGCCGTGCGGGCGCATTCCGCGAGCGGAGTCGTCGGGCTCGGCGGGGGCTCCTCCCTCGACGTCGCAAAGGTGGCCGCTCTCCTCGCCGGCTCGGGCGAGGCGCTCGCCAGGGCCTACGGCGTCGGCAACGCCGAGGGGCCGCGCCTCCCCCTCGTCCTCGTGCCGACGACGGCGGGGACGGGCTCGGAGGTGACGCCGATCTCCATCGTCACCACCGGCGCGCACACCAAGATGGGCGTCGTCTCGCCGCTTCTCCTGCCGGACGTCGCGATCCTCGATCCCGACCTGACGCTGGGCCTGCCCGCCCCCGTCACCGCCGCGACGGGGGTCGACGCCATGGTCCACGCCATCGAGGCCTTCACCTCGGCGAGCCCCAACGCCAACCCGGTCTCGAAGGCGCTCGCCCGCGAGGCGCTGCGGATGCTCGGCGGGGCGATCGTGGCCGCCTGCCGCGACGGGTCGGACCGGGAGGCGCGCGGCGCCATGCTGATGGGCTCGATGCTCGCAGGCCAGGCCTTCGCCAATTCCCCCGTCGCCGCCGTGCACGCGCTCGCCTATCCGCTGGGCGGGCATTTCGGCATCCCCCACGGTCTCTCGAACGCCCTCGTGCTGACGCAGGTGATGCGCTTCAACCTGCCCGCGGCGCGCGAGGCGTATGCGACGCTCGCTCCCGACGTCTTCCCCGGCTGCCCGAAGGACGCCGAGGCGCTGATCGCGCGGCTGGAAGCCCTGTGCGCCGAGATCGGCCTCGCCCGGCGGCTGCGCGACGTCGGCGTGCCGGAGGACGCGCTGCCGCGTCTCGCCGAGGACGCGATGAAGCAGACCCGCCTCCTCGTGAACAATCCCCGCGAGGTGACCCTCGCCGACACGCTGGCGATCTACGAGGCGGCGTGGTGAGACGCGCTTCTCGAGGATCCGCTTCCTGGGGACCCGGCTCGGCCGACCCCTTCCCCGCACGCCGTCCCGCGCCCTAGACTGCGCCTGGGAGCCGAATCAGCACATGCCTCTGGCCGATCCCCGCCTGTTCGACGACGAGACCGGCAGCGACGCCCCGCCCCCCGGCGCCGAGGCGCACGCGGCTGCGCCTCTCGCCGTGCGCCGGCTCGACCCCGTGCTCGTCGACCGCATCGCCGCCGGCGAGGTGGTGGAGCGTCCCGCCGCGGCGGTGAAGGAGCTCGTCGAGAACGCCATCGACGCCGGCGCGCGGGCGATCTCGGTGGAGATCGAGGGCGGCGGGCGTCGCCTGATCCGCGTCACCGACGACGGGCGCGGCATGGATGCGGACGATCTGGCGCTGGCGGTGGAGCGTCACGCCACCTCGAAGCTACCCGACGGGGATCTCTCCCGGATCGGGACCTTGGGCTTTCGCGGCGAGGCGCTGCCGTCGATCGGCGCGGTGAGCCGGCTCACCATCACCACCCGCACCCGCGACGCCGAGAGCGGGCTCTCCCTCCTCGTCGATGCCGGCCGCAGGGGCGAGATCGCGCCGGCGGCGGCGCGCCCGGGCACGCGTGTCGAGGTCGCGGATCTCTTCCACGCGACGCCGGCGCGGCTGAAGTTCCTGAAATCCGATCGCGCCGAGGCGCTCGCCGTCTCCGAGGTGGTGAAGCGTCTCGCGGTCGCGCATCCGCAGATCCGCTTCTCGCTCGAGGGCGACGGCGTCGGTGCGCTGACCTGCCCGCCGGAGCCGCCCGGCGAGGAGGGGCTCGCGCGCCGGCTCTCGCGGGTGATCGGGCGGGACTTCGCCGAGAACGCGGTGGGCGTCGACGCCGCGCGCGAGGGCTTCGCGCTCGCCGGGCTCGTGGGCCTGCCGACTTTCCATCGCGGCACGGGCGCGCAGATCCATTTCGTCGTCAACGGCCGGCCGGTGCGCGACAAGCTCCTGCTGGGTGCGGTCCGCGGCGCCTATGCCGACGTCATGGCGTCCGATCGCCATCCCGCGCTCGCGCTCTTCATCGATTGCGACCCGCGCATGGTCGACGTGAACGTCCATCCCGCGAAGACGGAGGTGCGCTTCCGCGATCCCGGGCTCGTGCGCGCCCTCGTCGTCTCGGCGATCCGCGAGGCCCTGGCGCGCGCGGGGCACCGCGCCTCGACGACGCTGGGCACCGACGCCCTCGCCGCCCTGCGCACGCATTCGGGCGCGAGCGCGTATTCGCGCCACGCCCCCGTCCGCCCGCAGCCGCTCCACGGGCACTGGAGCGAGAGCTGGCAGGCGCCCGACGCGACGTCGCAATCGGGGTTCGGCGAAGCGCCGCAGGCCGGTTTCGATCTGCCGCAGGCCCGGTACCAGCCGCCGCAGACCGGTTTCGGCTTCGCGCCCTCCGCGGACGCCCGCGCCGCGGCGCGGCCGGACGATGCGCCGGAGCATGCCGCCGGCTTCGAGGACCATCCGCTGGGCGCGGCACGTGCGCAGCTGCACGAGACCTACATCCTCGCCCAGACCCGCGACGGCATCGTGCTCGTCGACATGCACGCCGCCCACGAGCGGCTCGTCTACGAGCGGCTCAAGCGCGAGCGCGCGGGCGAGACCGGCGGTGCCGGCGTCGCCCGCCAGATGCTGCTCGTCCCCGAGATCGTCGAGCTCGACCCCGACGACGCCGCCCGGCTCGCCGACGCCGCCGACGCGCTCGAGACGCTGGGCCTCGTCCTCGAAGGCTTCGGCCAAGGCGCGGTATGCGTGCGCGAGACGCCTGCGGCGCTCGGGCGCCCGGACGTGCGCGCGCTCGTGCGCGATCTCGCGGACGCGCTCGCCGAGAGCGACGGCCTCGCCGGCGCCGACCTCCTGGCGCGGCGGCGCGACGCGCTCCTCTCGCGCATGGCCTGCCACGGCTCGATCCGCTCCGGGCGCCGGCTCAAGCCCGAGGAGATGGACGCGCTCCTGCGCGAGATGGAGGCGACGCCTTTGTCGGGCCAGTGCAATCACGGTCGCCCGACCTTCGTCTCCCTGAAGCTCGCCGACATCGAGAAGCTGTTCGGGCGTAGGTGAGCGGGCCCCTGGCGCCAGCCCATCTCGTGACTATCTCGCTCCTCGGGGGCCGACACGAGAACCACCGAGGAGACGCACATCATGAAGCGCACCGCAAAGGCCGTCTGGAGCGGCGCCCTGAAGGACGGGACCGGCACGCTCGACACGCAGAGCGGCGTCCTCGCCGGACAGGCCTATTCCTTCAAGACCCGCTTCGAGGACGAGAGCGGCCGCTCCGGCACCAATCCCGAGGAGCTGATCGCGGCGGCGCATGCGGGCTGCTTCGCCATGCAGCTCTCCCACTTCCTCGCCGAGAACGGCACGCCGGCGGAGCGCCTGGAGGCGAGCGCGGCGGTGGAGCTGATCCCCGGGACCGGCATCACCGGCTCGGCGCTGACCCTCGTCGCCACAGTGCCCGGCATCGAGGAGGCGACCTTCCAGTCGCTCGCCACCAAGGCCAAGGAGAACTGCCCCGTCTCCAAGGCGCTCGGCGCGATCTCCGTCACGCTCGACGCGCGCCTCGCCTGAGGGCTCGCCGATCAGAGGTCGCGGCGGGCATACGGGCCCGCCGCTTCCCCTTTCCTTCCGCGCATTTCCCGCTAGGCTCGCGGCCGTTCGTCAGCGGGGGAACGTCGGCACATGGAATGGATCATCCTCGGCGTCGTCGCCGTGCTCGTCGTCTACGGCATCGTGACCTACAACGGCCTCGTGGCCATGCGTCAGCGTGTGGACCAGGCCTATGCCGACATCGACGTGCAGCTCCACCAGCGCCACGACCTGATCCCCAACCTCGTCGAGACGGCGAAGGGCTACGCCGCCCACGAGCGCGAGACGCTCGACGCCGTCGTCGCGGCGCGAAACCGCGCGACGCAGGCGAGCGGCCCCGCCGACCAGGCGGCGGCGGAGGGCATGCTCACGGGCGCGCTCGGGCGCCTCTTCGCGCTGGCCGAGGCCTATCCGGACCTCAAGGCGAACCAGAACTTCCTCTCCCTGCAGAGCGAGCTCTCCGCCGTCGAGGACAAGCTCGCGGCGGCCCGGCGCTTCTTCAACAACGCTGTGAGCGAGTTCAATGCGGCGATCCAATCGTTCCCGGCCGTCCTGTTCGCCCGCTCGCTCGGCTTCTCGGAGCGCGAGTTCTTCGACGTCGGCGAGGAGCGCCGGGCGGAGATGAACGTGGCGCCGCAGGTGAAATTCTGAGCGGCCCGCGCCCGCTCGCTCTCGCGGAGTGGCGCCGATGGTACCCGTCTTCGGGCTCTACACGCACATACGCGCGAACCGCATCCGCTCGGTGCTGCTCGTGGCCGGGCTCTTCGTCCTCGTACTGCTCGTCGGCTACGCCGTCGCGCTCGCACTCGTCGCCCTGGGAGACGCCGCCGGCGCGCCGCCGGAGGTGATCGCGCGCGCGGCCCTCGACACGGCGCTCCTGTGGAGCCCCTTCCTCGTGCTCGGCACGCTCGCCTGGGTCGGCCTCTCGCTCGGGCTCAACGGGCGGATCGTCGATGCGACGACCGGCGCGCGCACGATCACGCGCGAGGACGACCCGCGGCTCTACCGCATGCTCGAGACCCTGTGCATCTCGCGGGGCATGCCGACGCCGCGGCTCAAGATCGTCGAGACCGACGCGCTCAACGCCTACGCCTCGGGGATCACGCAGAGGCAATACGCCGTGACGCTGACGCGCGGCCTCGTCGAACGCCTCGACGAGGCGGAGCTCGAGGCGGTGATGGCGCACGAGCTCACCCACATCCGCAACGAGGACGTCCGGCTGATGATGGTCGCCGTGGTCGTGGCGGGGGTGATCGGGCTCGTCGGCGAGATCGTCTTCCGCTCGCTGCGCTTCGGCAGCCTGCGTCGCGGCTCCTCGCGCTCGCGCGGGAGCGGGGGAGGCGGCGGCGGGCGCGGGGCGGCGATCGCCATCGTCGTGGCGATCGTCATCATCCTCGTCGCCTGGATCGCCTCGCTCCTCATCCGCTTCGCCATCTCGCGCGCGCGGGAATACATGGCGGATGCGGGCGCGGTGGAGCTGACGAAGAACCCCGACGCGATGATCTCCGCGCTCCTCAAGATCAAGGGCAATGCCGACATCGCCCGCGCGCCGGCGAGCGTGATGGAGATGTGCGTCGAGAACCCGCGCCGCGGCTTCACGGCGCTGCTCGCCACCCACCCGCCGATCGAGGACCGGATCGAGGCGCTGGTGCGCAATGCGGGCGGGCGGCTGCCGGCGGGCGCCGGCGTGTCCTCTTGAGAAGTCTACGCGCTCACATGTGGAGCGCGCGCTTCTCCACGGCGAGCGCCGCTTCCTTGACCGCCTCGGCCAGCGTCGGGTGGGCGTGGCAGGTGCGCGCCACGTCCTCGGAGGAGGCGCCGAACTCCATGGCCACCGCGATCTCGTGGATCAGGTTGCCGGCTTCCGGCCCGACGATGTGGGCGCCGAGCACACGGTCGGTCTTGGCGTCCGCGAGGATCTTGACGAAGCCCTCCGTCATCAGGTTCGCCTTGGCGCGGCCGTTGGCCGTGAAGGGGAACTTGCCGACATTGTATTCGATACCCGCGGCCTTGAGGTCCTCCTCCGTCGCGCCGACGGCGGCGACCTCGGGATAGGTGTAGACCACGTTGGGGATCACGCCGTAATTCACGTGGCCCGCCTTGCCCGCGAGCTGCTCGGCGAGCGCGACGCCCTCGTCCTCGGCCTTGTGGGCGAGCATCGGGCCCGTGATCACGTCGCCGATGGCGTAGATGCCGGGCACGGTCGTCGCGTAATGCGCATCCGTGACGACGCGGCCCTTCTCGTCCTTGGCGACGCCGACCTCCTCCAGGCCGAGCCCGTCGGTGTAGGGCCGCCGCCCGACCGCGACGAGCACGACGTCCGCGTGAAGCGTCTGCGCCTCGCCGCCATTCGCCGGCTCGACGGTGAGGCTGACGCCGTCGGCGGTCGCCTTGGCGCTCGTCACCTTGGACGAGAGCTTGAACTCCATGCCCTGCTTGCCGAGGATGCGCTGGAATTGCTTCGCCGTATCGCCGTCGATGCCCGCGAGGATGCGGTCGAGATACTCGATGACCGTCACCTTGGCGCCGAGCCGGCGCCAGACCGAGCCGAGCTCGAGGCCGATGACGCCCCCGCCGATCAGCACGAGGTGGCCCGGCACCTGCTCGAGGTCCAGCGCGCCGGTCGAGGAGACGATCTTCTTCTCGTCGATCTCAATGCCGGGCAGCGAGACGACCTCCGAGCCCGTGGCGACGACGATCGACTTCGTCTCGAGCGTCGTGGTGGCGCCGTCCTCGGCGGTGACCTCGACCTTGCCCGGGGCGAGGATCTTGCCGGTGCCGTGATGGGCGTCGATCTTGTTCTTCTTCAAGAGGAACTCGACGCCCTTGGTGTTGCCGGCGATCGCCTCGTCCTTGAAGGCGCGCATCTTGGCGAGATCGATCTTGGGCGTGCCCACCTCGATGCCGAAGGCGTCGAAATGATGCGCGGCCTCCTCGTAGAGATGCGAGGCGTGGAGCAGCGCCTTCGAGGGGATGCAGCCGACGTTGAGGCAGGTGCCGCCATGCGCCTTGCGCTTCTCGACGACGGCCGTCTTCAGGCCGAGCTGGGCCGCACGAATGGCGCAGACGTACCCGCCCGGGCCGGTGCCGATGACGATGAGATCGTAGGTGGACATGGAGCAAGCCTCGAAATTGGAGGCGGCGCGCGGCGGCCCGCGCGCCGGAAAAAGAAACGGTGCTCAGAGGCGGATCAAAGATCCAGCACGAGCCGCGCCGGGTCCTCCAGCGCTTCCTTGACGCGCACGAGGAAGGTCACGGCCTCCTTGCCGTCGACGATGCGGTGGTCGTAGGAGAGCGCGAGATACATCATCGGGCGCACCACCACCTGGCCGCCGCGCACCACGGGGCGCTCCTCGATGCGGTGCATGCCGAGGATGCCGGACTGGGGCGCGTTGAGGATCGGGGTGGACATCAGCGAGCCGTAGATGCCGCCGTTGGTGATCGTGAAGGTGCCGCCCTGCATCTCGTCGATGGAGAGCTTGCCGTCCCGCGCCTTCTTGCCGAAGACGCCGATCTGCTTCTCGATCTCGGCGATGGTCATCTGGTCCGCGTCGCGCACCACCGGCACGACGAGGCCCTTCTCCGTGCCGACCGCGATGCCGACGTGGTAGTAGTTCTTGTAGACGATGTCCTGCCCGTCGATCTCGGCGTTGACCGCCGGCAGCTCCTTGAGCGCCTGCACGCAGGCCTTGGTGAAGAAGCCCATGAAGCCGAGCTTCACGCCATGCTTCTTCTCGAACACGTCCTTGTAGGTCTTGCGCATCTCCATGACGGCGGTCATGTCGACGTCGTTGAACGTCGTGAGCATGGCGGCGGTGTTCTGCGCGTCCTTGAGACGGCGCGCGATGGTCTGGCGCAGCTTCGTCATGCGCACGCGCTCCTCGCGCGACGCGTCGTCGGGCGCGGAGGGAGCGCGCATCTGCGCGGGCGCGGGCGCGGGAGCCTGGGCGCCGCCGGACGAGCCGCCCTGCGCGATCGCGGCGAGCATGTCGCCCTTGGTCACGCGCCCGTCCTTGCCGGAGGCCGCGACCTGCGCGGGATCGACGCCGCTCTCGCGGGCGAGACGGCCGACCGCCGGGCCGTGGTCCTGCGTGTCGATGCCGGTCTTCGGCGCGTTGCCGTAGCCCTGTGTCGAAGCCGCGGGCGCCGCCGGCGCCGGAGCGGCTGCGGGCTTCTCCTCGGCCTTCTTCTCTTCCGCCTTGGGCACGGCCGAGGCCGTTCCGCCCTCGTCGATGGTGCCGAGCACGCCGCCGGGCTCCACCGTCGCGCCTTCCGCCTGGGCGATCTCGGCGATCACGCCGGAGGCCGGTGCGGGAACCTCGAGCGTGACCTTGTCGGTCTCGAGCTCCACGAGCGGCTCGTCGGCGGTGACGGCCTCGCCGGGCTTCTTGAACCAGCGGGCGATGGTCGCCTCGCTGACGGATTCGCCGAGGGTGGGAACGCGGATCTCAGTGGCCATCGGTCAGGGTCTCGTCGGTCGGACGGGAGAGGAAGGGCGGGGGCGCCCGCCGCGCGGTGGCGGCGGGCGGAAGGGGACCGGCGTCAGCCGGCATAGACCTCGTCGAGGAAGGCCTGGAGCTGGTGGAGGTGCTTCGACATCAGGCCCGTCGCGGTGGCGGCGGAGGCCGGCCGGCCCGCATAGCGCGGACGCGAGACCTTCGAGCCCGCATGCCGCAGGACCCATTCGAGATAGGGCTCGACGAAGGTCCAGGAGCCCATGTTCTTGGGCTCCTCCTGGCACCAGACCACGTCCGCGTTCTTGAAGCGCGACAGCTCCTGCTGCAGCGACTTGAGCGGGAACGGGTAGAGCTGCTCGACGCGCAGGAGGTAGACGTCGTTGATCCCGCGCTTCTCGCGCTCCTCGTAGAGATCGTAGTAGACCTTCCCCGAGCACAGCACCACGCGGCGGATCTTGTCGTCGCGCACGAGCTGGATCTCGGAGCCGGCGCGCTCGGCGTCGTCGACGAGGATGCGGTGGAAGGTGGAATCCGGTCCCAGATCCGCCAGCGTCGAGACACAGCGCTTGTGGCGCAGCAGGCTCTTGGGCGTCATCAGGATCAAAGGCTTGCGGAACTCGCGCTTGAGCTGCCGGCGCAGGATGTGGAAGTAGTTCGCCGGCGTCGAGACGTTGGCGACCTGCATGTTGTCCTCGGCGCACATCTGCAGGAAGCGCTCCAGGCGCGCGGAGGAGTGCTCCGGCCCCTGGCCCTCGTAGCCGTGCGGCAGCAGGCAGACGAGGCCCGACATGCGCAGCCACTTGCGCTCGCCCGAGGAGACGAACTGGTCGAACACGACCTGCGCGCCGTTGGCGAAGTCGCCGAACTGCGCCTCCCACAGCGTCAGCGCGTTCGGCTCGGCCAGGGAGTAGCCGTACTCGAAGCCGAGCACCGCCTCCTCCGAGAGCATCGAGTTGATGACCTCGTAATGCGCCTGGTCCTCGGAGATGTGGTTGAGCGGCGTGTAGCGCTCCTCGTTCTCCTGGTCGAGCAGCACGGAATGGCGCTGCGAGAAGGTGCCGCGCTCGCAATCCTGGCCGGAGAGGCGCACGCGGTGCCCCTCGACGAGGAGCGAGCCGAAGGCCAGCGCCTCGCCCATGGCCCAGTCGATGCCCTCGCCGCTCTCCATCATCTTGCGACGATTGTCGAGGAAGCGCTTGATCGTGCGGTGGACGGCGAAGCCCTCCGGCACGCTCGTCAGCGCGTCGCCGATGCGCTCCAGCTGGTCGAACTCGATGCCGGTGCGCCCACGACGGGGATCGTCCACGTCCTCCTTGACCGCCTTGAGGCCGGCCCAGCGGCCGTCGAGCCAGTCCGCCTTGTTGGGCTTGAAGGCGGTGGCCGTGTCGAACTCGGAATCGAGGGTGCGGCGGAACTCCGCCTTCATCTCGTCGATCTCGGCCTCGGTGACGACGCCCTCGGCCACGAGCTTCTTCGAATAGAGCTCCAGCGTCGAGGGATGCTGGCGGATGATCTTGTACATCCGCGGCTGGGTGAAGGACGGCTCGTCGCCCTCGTTGTGACCGAAGCGCCGGTAGCAGAACATGTCGATGACGACGGGCTTCTGGAAGCGCTGCCGGTACTCGGTCGCGACCTTGGCGGCGAACACCACCGCCTCCGGATCGTCGCCGTTGCAGTGGAAGATCGGGGCCTCGACCATCTTCGCCACGTCGGACGGATAGGGCGAGGAGCGCGAGTAGCGCGGGTTCGTGGTGAAGCCGATCTGGTTGTTGATGATGAAGTGGATCGAGCCGCCGGTGCGGTGGCCCTTCAGGCCCGACAGGCCCAGGCACTCCGCGACCACGCCCTGGCCGGCGAAGGCGGCGTCGCCGTGCAGCAGCAGCGGCAGGACCGCGGTGCGGAGGTCCGGCGGGCACTTGTGCTGGTCCTGCTTGGCGCGGACCTTGCCGAGCACCACGGGATCGACGATCTCGAGGTGGGAGGGGTTCGCGGTGAGCGAGAGGTGGACGTTGTTGCCGTCGAAGGTGCGGTCCGACGAGGCGCCGAGATGGTACTTGACGTCGCCCGAGCCCTCGACCTCGTCGGGGGCGAAGGAGCCGCCCTTGAACTCGTGGAACAGCGCGCGGTGCGGCTTGCCCATCACCTGGGTGAGCACGTTGAGGCGCCCGCGATGGGCCATGCCCAGCACGATCTCCTTCACGCCGAGATTGCCGCCGCGCTTGATGATCTGCTCCAGCGCCGGGATGAGCGCCTCGCCGCCGTCGAGGCCGAAGCGCTTCGTGCCCGTGTACTTGAGGTCGAGAAACTTCTCGAAGCCCTCGGACTCGACGAGCTTGTTGAGGATGGCGCGCTTGCCCTCGCGGGTGAAGGCGATCTCCTTGTCCGGACCCTCGATGCGCTCCTGCAGCCAGGCCTTCTCCACCGGATCGGAGATGTGCATGAACTCGACGCCGAGCGTCTGGCAATAGGTGCGCTCGAGGATCGCCAGGATCTCGCGCACGGTGCCGAACTCGAGGCCGAGCACCATGTCGAGGAAGATCTTGCGGTCGTAGTCCTCCGGCGTGAAGCCGTAATGCGAGGGCGAGAGCTCCTCGTCGGAGACGCGCTTCTCGAAGCCGAGCGGGTCGAGGTTGGCGTGCAGGTGACCGCGCATGCGGAAGGCGCGGATCATCATGAGCGCGCGCAAGCTGTCGCGGGTCGCCTGCTGAACGTCGGCCTGGCTGATCTCGACGCCCTTCGCCTGAGCCTTGCCCTTGAGCTTGTCGCCGATGTGCTTCTCGACCTCGATCCAGTTGCCGTCGAGGGCCGAGACGAGCTCGCCGTTCATCGGGATCGGCCAGTTGGGCCGCTTCCAGGAGGCGCCCTTCGCGTTCTTCGCGACGGTGGCGCTCTCCTCCTTCATGGCGCCGAAGAAGGCCTGCCACTCGGCGTCCACCGAGCGCGGGTCCTGCGTGTAGGCGGCGTAGAGGTCCTCGATGTAGGCGGCGTTCGTGCCCGAGAGGAAGGAGGTCTGCAGGAAGCCTTCGTTGGCGTCGGTCTGGCGTGCCATGGCGTTCGTTCGTCCGGTTCAGCGCGGTGCACCCCGCGCCGGGATCTGGTGAGGGCGCGAACGCCCCCGGTTTTCTCGACCCGGTCTCCCCCGGAGCGCGTGGCCCCGACCGGGTCAGGTGGAGGACGCGAATCCTACCGCGGCCTGCCTTCCTGTAGCGTTAACCAACGCGGGGCGGGATCGCTCCCGCCCGATGCGAAGCGTCTCAGCCCTTGAGGACCTCGACGAGGGTCTTGCCGATGCGCGCGGGCGAGGGAGAGACGACGATGCCCGCCGCCTCCATCGCCGCGATCTTGTCCTCGGCGCCGCCCTTGCCGCCGGAGATGATCGCGCCGGCATGCCCCATGCGGCGGCCCGGAGGCGCCGTGCGGCCGGCGATGAAGCCGACCATGGGCTTCTTGCGCCCGCGCTTGGCCTCGTCCTGCAGGAACTGCGCCGCGTCCTCCTCCGCCGAGCCGCCGATCTCGCCGATCATCACGATCGAGTGCGTGGCGTCGTCGGCGAGGAAGTGCTCGAGCACGTCGATGAACTCGGTGCCCTTCACCGGGTCGCCACCGATGCCCACCGCCGTCGTCTGGCCCAGGCCCTCGTTCGAGGTCTGGAACACGGCCTCGTAGGTCAGCGTGCCCGAGCGCGAGACGATGCCCACCGAGCCCTTCTTGAAGATGTTGCCCGGCATGATGCCGATCTTCGATTCGCCCGCCGTGACGACGCCGGGGCAATTGGGCCCGACGAGGCGCGACTTCGAGCCCGAGAGCGCGCGCTTCACCTTCACCATGTCGAGGACGGGGATGCCCTCGGTGATGCAGACGATGAGCGGGATCTCGGCGTCGACCGCCTCGAGGATCGCGTCCGCGGCGCCCGGGGGCGGCACGTAGATCACGGAGGCGTCGGCGCCCGTCGCCTCGCGGGCCTCGCGCACCGTGTCGAACACGGGCAGGCCCAGATGCGTCGAGCCGCCTTTGCCGGGCGAGGTGCCGCCGACCATCTTGGTGCCGTAGGCGATGGCCTGCTCGGAATGGAAGGTCCCGTTCTTGCCGGTGAAGCCCTGGCAGATGACCTTGGTGTTCGCGTCGATGAGAATGGACATCGGCTCAACTCTCCAGCGGCGTGAGCTCATTGCGGTCCTGCCACATGCCGTGCCGGAACAGCGCGGTGAGGAAGACCGGAAGCGAGAAAAGAAGGTAGGCCCCGAAGAGCGCGGCGAAGGCGAAGGACGCCATGTCCGCTTCGTGCTCGACCATCGGGTCGGACGCGGGCGCGCCGAGCTCCTCCGGAAGGCCTGTGACATACCAGGCGTGGAAGATGAAGATCGCCGGGAGCGGCAGCAGCGACAGGGCGGCGATGCAGCCCCAGAGCCGTGGCCGCAGACCCGTACGCCAATCGCGCAGCACGTAACGCTCGATGGCCACGAGCAGAGCCGCGACCGCGGCGCCCGTGACCACGGGAGTTGCGAGCACGATGGCGCCGTGGAGCGTCATCAGCCCTGCCCGCGCACCGCGGCGACGATCTTCTGCGCCGCGTCGTCGAGGTCGTCGGCGGGGATGACGTTGAGGCCGGACGAGCGGATGATCTCCTTGCCCTCCTCGACGTTCGTGCCCTCGAGGCGCACGACGAGCGGCACCTGCAGGCCCACCGCCTTCACCGCCGCGATGACGCCGCGGGCGATGACGTCGCACTTCATGATGCCGCCGAAGATGTTGACGAGGATGCCCTTCACGTTCGGGTCGGCGGTGATGATCTTGAAGGCCGCGGTGACCTTCTCCTCGCTCGCGCCGCCGCCGACGTCGAGGAAGTTCGCCGGCTCCTCACCGTAGAGCTTGATGATGTCGAGCGTCGCCATGGCGAGGCCGGCGCCGTTGACCATGCAGCCGATCGTGCCGTCGAGCGCGATGTAGGCGAGGTCGTACTTCGAGGCCTCGATCTCCTTGTCGTCCTCCTCCGTCAGGTCGCGCAACTCGGCGACCTCGGGGTGACGGAACATGGCGTTCGAATCGAAGGAGACCTTCGCGTCGAGGCAGCGCAGCTTGCCGTCTTTGGTGACGATGAGCGGGTTGATCTCGAGCATCTCGACGTCCTTCTGGACGAAGAGCGTGTAGAGCTTGCCGATCAGGTCGGCGGCCTGCTTGGCGAGGTCGCCCGAGAGCCCGAGCGCCTTGGCGACCGAGCGGCCGTGATGGGGCATCACGCCCGTGACGGGGTCGACCGCGAGCGTCAGGATCTTCTCGGGGGTCTCGTGCGCGACCTCCTCGATGTCCATCCCGCCTTCCGTCGAGACCACGAAGGCGACGAAGCCGGTCGAGCGATCGACGAGCGCCGAGAGGTAGAACTCCTTCTCGATGTCCGAGCCGTCCTCGATGTAGAGGCGATTGACCTGCTTGCCCTCGGGGCCGGTCTGGGCCGTGACGAGCGTGTTGCCGAGCATCTGGGAGGCGAATTCCTTCACCTCCTCGATCGACTTGGCGAGGCGCACGCCGCCCTTCTCGCCGGCGGCGGCCTCCTTGAACTTGCCCTTGCCGCGGCCGCCCGCGTGGATCTGGCTCTTGACGACCCAGAGGGGACCGCCGAGCTCGCGCGCGGCCGCCTCGGCCTCCTCGGCCTTGAAGATGGCGACGCCGCGGGAGACGGGCGCGCCGAACTCCTTCAGCAGCGCCTTGCCCTGGTATTCGTGGATGTTCATGAGATCGGTCCACCCTCTCTCGGGATCGGGATCAGCTCGGGGTCGGAGACCCGCGGCGGCGATGCCCTCGCCGCCGCGCGCGAGCGCGGGATTCAGGCGAGCGCCGGCTCGATGCCCTTGCAGGCCTCGACGAGCGACTTCACGGAGGCGACGGACTTCTCGAACATCGCCTTCTCCTCCTGCGTGAACGAGACCTCGACGATCTTCTCGACGCCGTTGGCGCCGATGACGATCGGCACGCCCACGAACATGTCGGAGACGCCGTACTGGCCGGTGAGGTGCGCGGCGCAGGGCAGGACCCGGCGCTTGTCCTTCAGGTAGCTTTCGGCCATGGCGATGGCGGAGGCCGCGGGCGCGTAGTAGGCGGAGCCGGTCTTGAGCAGGTTGACGATCTCGCCGCCGCCCTTGCGGGTGCGCTCGACCATGGCGTCGAGCTTCTCCTGCGTGGTCCAGCCCATGGCCACGAGGTCGGGCAGCGGGATGCCGGCCACCGTCGAGTAGCGCACGAGCGGGCACATGTCGTCGCCGTGGCCGCCGAGCACGAAGGCGGTGACGTCCTCCACCGACACGCCGAATTCCTCGGCGAGGAAGTGGCGGAAGCGCGCGGAATCGAGCACGCCGGCCATGCCGACGATCTTGTTCGCCGGCAGGCCGGAGAACTTCTGCAGCGCCCAGACCATGGCATCGAGCGGGTTCGTGATGCAGATCACGAAGGCGTTCGGGCAATGCGCCTTGATGCCCTCGCCGACCGCGCGCATGACCTTGAGGTTGATGCCGAGCAGATCGTCGCGGCTCATGCCGGGCTTGCGCGGCACGCCGGCGGTGACGATCACCACGTCGGCGCCGGCGAGATCGGCATAGTCCTGCGTGCCCTTGTAGGCGGCGTCGAAGCCGTCCACCGGCGCGCTCTCGGCGATGTCGAGACCCTTGCCCTGCGGCACGCCCTCGGCGATGTCGAACAGGACCACGTCGCCCAGCTCCTTGAGGCCGACGAGGTGGGCGAGCGTGCCGCCGATCTGGCCGGCGCCGATGAGCGCGATCTTCTTGCGTGCCATGAGGGAAAGGCCTCTTGCAGGTGTTGACCGTTCTGTCGCGTGGAGACGACGTCGCCGACGCCCGACGCGGCTTGCGGGGCCTTGTAAGCGCAAGACGGATCGGGGTTCAACCCGTTGAAAACCTTAAGCTCTCCGTTCATGGGCGGGGCTTTGCCCGCCGCGCCGACGCGGCGCCGACGCAGCGGAACGCGAATTAGCGCGATTCCCCAAGGGCTTCGTGCACATGCGAAGACCCCGGCGCGGGGCCGGGGTCGCACGGAGAGGCTGCAATGACGAATGACGAGAAATGTCATTCGTCATGATGAAGAGATTATCGCCGTCAGACCTCAGGCGCAGCAGGGCGAACGAGCCCTTTGCGACACGATCAAAGACGCGCTCATCACACCCAGCCGCCGTGGAGCGCCCGCAGCACGACCTCGATCATCGTGCCGAGGCGGGTCTCCATGACGCCGGAGGGGACGCGGGCGTCGACGCGCACCATGACCGGGTTCACGAAGCGCTGGACGGCGTCGATGACGAAGGCGACCGCCCGGTCGCGGTCCTTGGGCGCGAAGGCCTCCGTCGCGATCCCCTCTTCCAGGATGCGCTCCAGGAGACGCAATTGGCGGCCGCGGTGCTTGCGCGCGATGCCGCGGGATTCCTCCACCGCGGACACGTAGACCTCGAACAGCGTCGGCTGCTCCACGGCGCAGGCGCGGTAGGAGGTGGCGATGGCGGTGACGAAACGCTCGAGCTTGTCCTCCACGGGGTCCGGCCCGTCGACGACGTTGGCGAGCTCCGCCTCGACATCGCGCAGCCATTGCCCGGCCACCGCGTCGATCAGGTCGGCCTTCGACGGGTAGTAGCGGTAGACGTTGGCGTGCGTCATGCCCGCCTCCTCCGCCACGCCCGTTACGGTGAGCCGGCGCGGGCCGAAGCGGGCGAGGTGGTCGGCGGCGATGCGCAGGAGGCGCACGTCGGTGGCGGTCTCCACGGGGGGGCGCGGCGGCGTCACGGCGGCGGGCCCCGTCAGGCGCACGGGCGGGCCGGCCGTGCGAGGCGGGCGCGAGGGGCGCTCAATGCGCCTCCTCCCAATTGCTCGCGGCGCGCGCCTCGACGGCGAGCGGCACCTTGAGCGTCAGCGCAGGATGGGGCGCCTCCTCCATCACGCGGGCGACGACGGGGAGCGTCGCCTCCACCTCGTCCTCGGGCACCTCGAAGACGAGCTCGTCGTGCACCTGCAGCAGCATGCGCGCGGAGAGCTTCGCCTCCGCGAGCGCGTCCTCCATGCGGGTCATCGCGCGGCGGATGATGTCGGCGGCGGAGCCTTGGATCGGGGCGTTGATCGCCTGGCGCTCCACCGCCGCGCGCTCCGCCGGGTTGCCGGCGCGGATCGCGGGGTAGTGGCACACGCGCCCGAACAGCGTCGTCACGAAGCCGTTCTCACGGCAGAACTTCTTCGTCTCGTCCATGTAGGCGCGGATGCCGGGGAAGCGCTCGAAATAGCGCTTGATGAAGGCGGCGGCGTCGCCCTGCGGGATGCCGAGGCGCGCGGCGAGGCCGAAGGCGGAGATGCCGTAGATGATGCCGAAATTGATGGTCTTCGCCTGGCGGCGCAGGTCCGAGGTCATCTGGTCGAGGGGCACGCCGAACATCTCCGACGCCGTCGTCGCGTGAATGTCGACGCCCTCCGCGAAGGCCGCCTGCATCTGCGGGATGTCGGCGATGTGGGCGAGGAGCCGCAGCTCGATCTGCGAATAGTCGGCCGAGACGATGCGGTGGCCGGGCTCCGCGATGAAGGCCGTGCGGATCTTGCGGCCGGCTTCCGTGCGCACGGGGATGTTCTGCAGGTTGGGATCGGAGGAGGACAGCCGCCCCGTCGTCGTCGCGGCGAGCGAGAAGCAGGTATGGACCCGCCCGCCCTCGTCCATGTAGCCGGGCAGCGAATCCGAGTAGGTGGATTTCAGCTTCTGCACCTGGCGCCATTCGAGGATCTTCGCCGGCAGTTCGTGCCCGGCCTCGGCCAGCTCCTCGAGCGCGGCGGCAGGCGTCGCCCATTGGCCCGAGGGCGTCTTCTTGCCGCCGGGAAGCCCGAGCTTGCCGAACAGGATCTCGCCGATCTGCTTGGGGCTGCCCACCGAGAACGGCTCGCCGGCGTCCGCCTGGATCTCCTCCTCGAGCCGCGCCATGGTCTGGGCGAAGTCGGAGGAGAGCCGGCTCAGCACCTGCCTGTCGACCTTGATGCCGCGTCCCTCCATCCGCGCGAGCACCGGAGCGAGCGGGCGCTCCAGAAGCTCGTAGACGGTCGTCTTCTCCTCGGCGACGAGGCGCGGCTTGAGCACGCGCCACAGGCGCAAGGTCACGTCCGCGTCCTCTGCGGCATAGGTCGTGGCCTTCTCGATGGGCACGCGGTCGAAGGAGACCTGCGCCTTGCCCGTGCCCGCGACCTCGGCATAGGCGATGCAGGTGTGGCCGAGATGGCGCTGGGCGAGGTCGTCCATGCCGTGATTGTTGCGCCCGGCGTCGAGCACGTAGGACATCAGCATCGTGTCGTCGAAGGGCGCGACCTCGACGCCGTGCCGCTGCATCACGAGCCAGTCGTACTTCATGTTGTGCGCGACCTTGAGGACGCCCGGGTCCTCCAGCATCGGGCGCAGCACGGCGAGCGCCTCGGCGATCGGGATCTGGTCGGGCAGGAGGCCCGAGCCCGAGAACAGGTCGCTCGCCGGGTCGCGGTGCTGCAGCGGCACGTAGCAGGCGCGGCTCGGGCCCGTGGCCAGCGAGACGCCGACGAGATCGGCCTTGTGCGCCTCGAGCGCCGTCGTCTCGGTGTCGAAGGCGACGATGCCGATGCTGCTCGCCTCGGCCACCCATTCCTTCAGGCGCGCGAGCGTGGTCACGCGCTCGTAGCCATCCCGGTCGATCTTCTGGTCGACGGCGTCCTTGAGGCGCATGGCCACGATGCGGGCGGGCGTCGAATCCTCGTCGGCGGAGGCGGCCGGCGTCGCGTCCTCGCCGCCGGGCGTCGCCTCGCCGGAGCCGGCCTCGTCGCCGCTCGTCGCCGCGCCGGCGCGAGCGAGGGCGGGATCGGGCTCCACCGTGTTGAGGTCGACGTCGTATTCCGCGGCGACGCGCTTCGTCACCGTGGTGAACTCCATCGCCTTGAAGAAGGCGATGAGGCGGCGTGCGTCGAGATCGCCGACGCGCAGGTCGTCGATGGGTACCGGCGTCGGCGCCTCGTCGTCGAGGAGCACGAGGCGCTTGGAGAGCCGCGCCACGTCGGCGTTGGCGATGAGCGCCTCGCGGCGCTTGGGCTGCTTGATCTCGGGGGCCTTGGCGAGCAGCGTCTCGAGGTCGCCGTACTCGACGATGAGCTGCGAGGCGGTCTTCTGCCCGATGCCCGGGACGCCGGGCACGTTGTCCGACGTGTCACCCATGAGGGCCAGGACATCGGCGATCTGCTTGGGCGGCACGCCCCAGCGCTCGATCACGGCGGCCTCGTCGAGGTCGCGCTCGGGGCGGTAGCCGGGCTTGCCCTTCACGCCCGATTCGAAATCGTAGAAGCGCACCTTGGGCCCGACGAGCTGCATCAGGTCCTTGTCGGCGGAGACGATGAGCACGTCGGCGCCGCGCTCGGCGGCCTGCTTGGCGTAGGCGGCGATGAGGTCGTCCGCCTCGTAGCGCTCGAGCTCCACGGGCTCGAGCCCGAAGGCGCGCACCGCGTGGCGCATCAGCGGCATCTGCGCCTTGAGATCCTCCGGCGCGTCCGGCCGGTGGCCCTTGTACTCGGGATAGACCTCGCGGCGGAACGAGCCTTCCGACTTGTCGAGCACGATGGCGAGGTGGGTCGGCGTGACGCCGGCGGCGCCGTCCTTCAGGAATTGCAGCAGCTTGACGCAGAACATGCGCAGCGCGCCCGTCGGCAGCCCGTCCGAGCGGTAATTGTAGCGCGCGTCCTGGTTCATGGACTGGAAGAAGGCGCGGAACACGAAGGACGAGCCGTCGACCAGGATCAGCCGATCCCCCGCGCCGAGGGGGGCTGCGGCGACGGGGCTGGTCTCTCGGGTCGACGTGGCGGTCATCTGGCTCGGTCTCCGGGTCTCGATCGGAGCCGGAGATTAGGGCGCAACGCCCGCCCGGTCACGGCCTATCTCGGCATGACGCGTGCGCGGAGCTCACGCGGCCGACATGCGCCTCGCCGTGGCTTCGGCCGAAGTGCGCTGAGCCGCGTCCGCGTCGCGCCGGCCCAGACGCCGGTAGAGCTCCATGGCGATTTCCGGCGCCTCCGCGCGCCCGAACAGGAAGCCCTGGCCGAACGGGCAGCCCATCCGGCGCAGGTCCTGCGCCTGCGCCTCGGTCTCGATGCCCTCCGCGATCAGGTTCAGCGAGAGCCCCCGCGAGATCGAGAGCAGCGCCTCGACGATGGTGCGCGCCCGCGCGTCCGTTCGCATGCGCGAGACGAAGGCGCGATCGATCTTGATCACGTCGACGGGCAGATCGAGGAGGTGCGTCAGCGAGGCGAAGCCCGTGCCGAAATCGTCGAGCGCGATGCGCACGCCCCGCCGCTTCAAGGCCGCGAGCGTGGTGCGCACCGCCCGGTCGCCGGCGCGCAGCACCGCGTTCTCGGTGATCTCGACGGAGATCCGGTGATGCGCGATGCCGGCCTTGTCGCAGGCCCGCGCCAGGCGCCGGTCGAGCCCGCCGCGGGCGAGATCGAAGGCGGTGACGTTGACGCCGATCTTCGGCGCGACGACGCCCGCGTCGTCCCAGGCGCGGATCGTCGCCGCCACGCGGGCGAGCGTCGCGTCGGTGATGGCGCAGGCGATGGCCGCGTCGTCGAGGGCGGGCTGGAAGGCGCCGGCGGTGACGACGCTGCCGTCCTCGCGACGCATGCGCGCGAGCGCCTCCATGGCGAATATCCGCCCGTCGGCGAGGGAGACGATGGGCTGGAAGTACGTCGTCATCCGCTCCTCGGCCAGCGCCGCGCCGACCTCGCGAATGGCGTCGAGCCGCGAGCCGATGGCGGTGCGCATGCCCTCCTTGAAGAGGAGATAGGAGCCGCGCCGCGACGCCTTGGCGTGGTAGAGCGCGAGATCCGCCTTGCGACGCAGCTTGCACATCTCCGAATCGATGGCGCCGCCGATGGTGACGCTCGGCGCGCCGAGCGCGGTCGCATTCTGCGGCAGCGCGCGCAGGCGCCGGAAGATCGCGGAGGAGAGCGCGCGCAGCGCCTGCGGCGAGGCGCCGTCCGGACGCAGGAGCGCGAACTCGTCACCGCCGATGCGGTAGACGCGCGTGCCACCTTCGAGCTCGGAGAGCGCGGCCGCCACCGTCGCGACGAGCGCGTCGCCGGAGGCGTGGCCCAGCGTGTCGTTGACGATCTTGAGCCCGTCCACGTCCACGAGGAGGAGCCCCGTCCTGCACGGGCCCCGGCCCGTCATGGCCGCGAGGTCCTCCTCGAAGGCCGTGCGGTTGGGCAGGCCCGTCAGCTGGTCGGCGAGCGCCAGGCGGCGGTTCCTGGCGATGAGGAGGTCGTGCTCCATGGCGATGGAGCACAGATGCGTGCAGCGCTCGATGATCGCGCGGTCCGCCGGCGAAGGTCCGCGCCGCTCGCGGTAATACAGCGCGAAGGTGCCGAGCACCTTCTCGTCCGAGCCGCGGATCGGCCGCGACCAGCAGGCGACGACCCCGGCCTCGAGCGCGAGATGCGCGAAGCCCTCCCAGAGCGGATCGGTGGCGATGTCCTCGATGACGACCTCGCGGCCGAGAAAGGCCGCCGTCCCGCACGACCCCGCCTTGGGACCGATCGGAACGCCGTCCACGGAGGCGGAGAAGCGCGGCGACAGGCTCGGCGCCGCGACGGGCCGCAGGCGGCGCTCGTCGTCGACGGAGAGGACGGAGCAGACCACGGAGGGGTCGTGCGCCTCCACCAGCCGGCACAGCCGCTCCGCGAGCGCCCGCAGCGGCTCGCCCCGCGCGACGAGCTCGAGGATCTCGTTCTGTATGGCCTGCAATGCCTGCATGCCCGCACCGTCCCTTTCCCTATCGGAAGGGGGACGATAGACGGCAGAGATGAACAAAGGCCTGAAACCGTCGACGGCCGACGGTTCCGGGGCGGAGACGGCCTACAGGCCGAAGCGCTCCTTGAGAACGTGGAGGTCGGAGACGAGCCGGTCACGCATGCTCATCGTATAGATGTGCATGATCTTCCCGTCGTTCTGCCGCTCCACGATCTTTCTCAGGTCGGAGAGGCGCGCTTTCCACGTGACGCCGTCGGTGACGAACAAGAGAACCTGATCGTGCCGCTTGGCGTCGATGATCGCATCGAGATCGCCGATGATATCGGACATCTTCGACCCGGTCGCCCCGTAGCCCTTCGCCTCGATCACGATGTCCGCGCGCTGGCGGCCGGGTACCGCGAAGTCGCACTTCGCGGTACGTCCTCTGACGCCCGCGAACACGCCGCGCATCTCGTAAGCGTTCGCTCCGAACACCTCGACGAGAGCCGTCTCGACGAAGTCCTCGAGGCCCCGGCCGCGACGCTGTCCTTGAATGGCCGATCCGCGACCGGCGCGAAGACGCTCCACCAGGATGTCGCTCCACACCGGAACAGTGTTGACCGCATCGCTCATCGCCGCGGGCAATCCGAGCGCGTCCAGCGCATCGAGGAAGCGAACCCGATCGGTTTCGAAGCGCCGCACTCCGATCCCGCCCGGCCCGAGGAGGCGTCGAAGCTCTGCCTCCATCGCATCCTTGGACAAGGCCAGGAACAGCCGCGCGCAGAGGAGACCGCGCTCGAAGTCATCCTCCAGCAGCGTCACGACGTCCTCTCGTGCGTAGGCCCCCTTCTCGGGCAGCGCTCGCAGAGCCGCGATCGCGGATGCGGCGACGTCGTCCATCCACTCGACGGCGAGCGGGCCGAGGCTTTCGACGATCTCCTCCAGCGTCTGATCGGTATCGCGCGTCATCGCCCGACGATCAGGTACTCGGTCACCGATGCGCGCTTGACCGATCCGTGAGTACCGAAGTGATAGCGGTGAGGGCGCTCGTGGACGGTGACGCGCGACTTGTAGCGAGAGAGCAGGCCCTCCAGCGTCGCGAGATCCGGATAGCCGTTGGACGAATACGATAGGACGATCGTGCTACGGGCGAACCTCTCGAACAGCGCTTCGAAAGCCGCCAGCGCGGTACGTCGATAGCTGAAAGGGGTGTAGCGCTTGGCGATCTTCTTGACCTTCGTCTGCGGCATCAGCTCGACGTCCTTCCAATAGGATGCCAGTCCTTCGAGGAAGTGATAGCGCTTCACGTAGCAGTTGTCATCCGACCGCGGCACATAGGGAGGGTCGAGGTAGACGAGGTCGTAATCGGACGGGTCGATCGCAAGCGCATCCGCACGCATCGCACCGCAGTCGCGGCCGTTCGAGAAGACGACCGCGTTGAACGCCTCAACCTGCTCGTGGAAATGCTCTTCCAGGGAAAGGCGCAGGTCGCGCCGGCCGTCGTCGTATCGCGCGAGGTCGCCGGAGACGGTGAACACGCCGCGCGGCTGTCGCTTGAGGCAGGAGCGGAACAAGGCGGCATAGCCGACGGCGCGACGATCGGGATCGTCGAGCGCGCGGAGACCCGCGCTGACGCGATCGAGAAACGCGCGATCGGCGGCGGTGAAGAAGACGCCGTCGAAGGTACGAGCGATGAAGTCGTCGTCCGGCGCGTGGGAGAGGAGCCGTCCGAGCGTCCCGGAATCGAGCATAGCGCTCGAATTGCCCACCGTCGCAGCGGCGATGATGCTCGGGAAGAGCAGGAAGTCCGACGCGGTCACGCGCCGGCCCATCGCCTTCATGAGGTAGGCGACGCACCCGGTGCCGCAGAAGGGATCGAGCGCGCTCTCGAAGTCGAGCTCGTCGAGCACCGCGTGGATCCATGGCAGAAGGCGCCGCTTGGAGCCCATGTAGCGCAGCTCGGGATAGGCGAGTGCCCGTGCCGGAGCCGCGCCCACGAGCTTCGGAGCGGCCGGCCCGTCCGGCCATGCGGACGAAAAGAGGTCGTCGGTCTCGTGCAGCATGGCCGGTTCCGTCAAGAGGCGAGCATCCGAGCCATAGCAGGGAAACGAGGCCATTGGAACAAACGGCGAATGTTTTCCCCGCCGATCTCGTTCGAGCCCGTGCCCCCACCCCCGCACCATCCTCGCGCAAGGTCCCGCGCTCATCCTCCACGATGGATCATCCATCACGGGACGAGAGAGGCGAGATGGCGAAGGCGATCGCGGCCGGCGGGGCGAGGACGGCAGGGGGAGCGCCGCGGGCACGGGGCATGCGCGACATCGGGTTCGCGCTCGGCATCGTCGTCATCCTGACGATCCTCTTCCTGCCCATCCCCGCCTTCCTCATCGATGCGGGGCTCGCGCTCTCCATCGCGCTCTCCGTCCTCATCCTGATGGTGGCGCTGTGGATCCAGAAGCCGCTCGACTTCTCCGCCTTCCCCACCGTCCTCCTCATCGCCACCATGCTGCGGCTCGCGCTCAACATCGCGACGACGCGCATGATCCTCTCGGAGGGCGACAGCGGCGGCGACGCCGCGGGCATGATCATCGACGGCTTCTCGCGTCTCGTCATGTCGGGCGACTTCGTCATCGGCCTGATCATCTTCTGCATCCTGGTGACGGTGAACTTCGTCGTCATCACCAAGGGCGCGACCCGCATCGCGGAGGTCGGCGCGCGCTTCACGCTCGACGCCATCCCCGGCAAGCAGATGGCCATCGACGCCGACCTCTCGGCGGGCCTCATCGACGACAAGGAGGCGCAGCGCCGCCGGCGGGAGCTCGAGGAGGAGAGCTCCTTCTTCGGCGCCATGGACGGCGCCTCGAAATTCGTGCGCGGCGACGCCATCGCCGGCTTGATCATCACGGCGATCAACCTGTTCGGCGGCATCGTCATCGGCACGACGCGCCACGGCATGGAGCTCGCCGACGCCGCCGACGCCTTCGTCAAGCTCTCGGTGGGCGACGGCCTCGTCACCCAGATCCCGGCGCTGATCGTCTCGCTGGCGGCGGGCCTCCTCGTGTCGAAGGGCGGCACCCGCGGCTCGGCGGAAGAGACGGTGACGACCCAGCTCTCGGGCTATCCCCGCGCGCTCGTCATGGCGGGCGGCGTCATGCTGCTGCTCGCGGTCACGCCGGGCCTGCCGTTCTTCCCTCTGGCCATCCTCGCCGCCATCCTCGCGTTCGGCGCCTGGGCCATCCCCCGCAGCATCGCCGCCGAGGAGAGCCGCCGGGAGATGCTGAAGGCCGAGGAGGAGGCGCGCGTCGAGGAGGAGAGCCGCGATTCGGTCAAGGACGAGCTGCGCACACCCGAGATCGAGCTCGTGCTCGGCAAGCAGCTCTCCGCCGAGCTCCTCACCGCCCACGGCGAGCTCGCCCACCGCGTCTCGAAGATGCGCCGCAAGTTCGCGCGCCAGTACGGCTTCGTCGTGCCCGAGATCAAGCTGTCGGATTCGCTCACGCTCCCGCGCAAGACCTACGAGATCAAGATCCACGGCACGACCATCGCCGCGAGCGAGCTGCGCATCGGCGAGGTCATGGTCATCACCAGCCAGTCGAAGCCCGACGTCCCGGGCGACGAGGCGCGCGAGCCCGCCTTCGGCATGCCCGCCATGTGGATCGCCGAGAGCTACGCCGCGGAGGTGAAGCGCGAGGGCTTCCAGCCCATCGACAACCTCTCCGTCCTGCTCACCCACCTCTCCGAGGTGATCCGCAACAACCTGCCCCAGCTCCTGTCCTACAAGGACATGCGCGCGCTGATGGATCGCCTCGATCCCGAGTACAAGCGCCTCATCGACGACATCGTGCCCTCGCAGATCTCGTATTCCGGCCTCCAGGGCGTGCTCAAGCTGCTCCTCGCCGAGCGCGTCTCGATCCGCAACCTCAACCTCATCCTCGAGGCGGTGGCGGAGATCGCGCCCCACGTGCGCCGGTCAGAGCAGGTGGTGGAGCACGTGCGCATGCGCATGTCCCAGCAGATCTGCGGGGACCTCACCGAGGGCGGCTCCTTGCGCGTGCTGCGGCTCGGCAATCGCTGGGACCTCGCCTTCCACCAGTCGGTCAAGCGCGACGCGAAGGGCGAGGTGGTGGAGTTCGACATCGACCCGCGCCTGCTCGAGGAGTTCGGCCAGGCGGCGTCGGCCGCGATCAAGCAGCGGCTCGAAGGCGGCAAGCCCTTCGCCATCGTCACGGCGCCCGACGCGCGGCCCTACGTGCGCATGGTCGTCGAGCGGCTGTTCCCGACGCTCCCCGTCCTCTCGCACGTGGAGATCCCCCGCGGCGTCGACATCGAGAGCCTGGGGACCGTCGGGTGAGCCTGCTCGCGCCGGACCTGATCCTGTCGACCTTCCTGGTCTTCTGCCGGATCGGCGCGTGCCTGATGCTGATGCCGGGCTTCTCGTCGCTGCGCGTGCCGCCGCAGGTGCGCCTGTTCATCGTCTTCGGCATCACGCTGGCGCTCTCGCCGGTCGTCGTGCCGGGGCTCCTGCCTACCGTCGGCGCGGCCTCGCAGGCGGGCATCCTCTCGCTGATCGTCACGGAGACGCTGATCGGCGCGCAGATCGGCATCATCGGGCGCATCTTCTATCTCGCCCTGCAGACGCTGGCGCATGCGAGCGCCATGCTGATCGGCTTCGGCGCCATGCCGGGCGCGCCCATCGACGAGATCGAGCCGATCCCGGCGCTCGGCTCGCTCGTGATGATGTCGGCGACGGCTCTGTTCTTCATCGCGAACCTGCATTGGGAGGTCTTCCGCGGCCTCGTCGTCTCTTACGACACGCTGCCGCCGGCGGCCGGCTTCGACGCGCGCACCTCGCTCGTGGCGGTGTCGGACCGGATCGGCGAGGCCTTCCTGCTCGCGCTGCGCATCTCCGCGCCCTTCGTGATCTTCGCCTTCCTGGCGAACTTCGCCATCGGCGTCATGAACAAGCTCGCCCAGCAGATCCCGATCTATTTCGTGGCGATGCCGGCGGTGCTGATGGCCGGCCTGTTCATCGTCTACTTCCTCGTCGGCGAGTACCTCGCCCTCTTCGCCGCCGGCTTCGCCGACTGGCTCAGGACGGGGTGAGCGCATGACCGACGCCCGCGCCCGCCACGCCTCGCTCGTGCGCATCCATGCGCTGCAGGAGACGAAGCGCAAGCTCGAGGAATGGAAGCTCGCGGACTTCGCCCGGCGCACGCGCGCGGTCGCGCAGGCGCAGGAGGAGACCATCGCCGCGCTCAACGCCGACACCCCGCTCAAGGGGCTCTTCGTCGAGAGCGGCGCCAAGCGTCTCGAGAGCCTCGCGCGCCAGCGCCGGCAGCTGGAGGCGGCGAGCGAGCGCCAGGAGGAGGCCGTGCGCGTCGAGGCGCGGCGCGAGAAGGCGGCGGGCATCCTCAAGGCCGAGGCCGCGCGCCAGGTCGAGGACGAGCGCCGACGCAAGGAGGACCTCGACATCCTCGAGGCCTTCCTCGCCGGCGGCGGGGAGGCGCAGATCGGGAGCCTGCGGAAGGAAGCCCCCATCACGCAAGCCTCCTCGCCGCAAGCCTCGGGCAAGGGCGGCTCTGTAGCCTGACGATCGACCGAACCAGGAGAGGAGGAGGCCCGCACATGACCATCCAACCGCCCTCCGACATCATCCTCGAAGTGGCGCGTGCCGCCGATCCCACCGCGCTCGCCGCGGCGACGGAGCGCCTGCGCGACATCGCCGCCGCCCGCGGTCGAACGGGTGACGGCTTCGAGACCATGGTGGCCGAGGCCGCGCGCCCGCCGGCGCCGCCGCCGGTGCCGATGCCGCCGCCCTCCCCCGAGCGCCTGCAGCAGACGCTGGCCGCCCTCGCGCCGCCCACGCAATCGGCGCGGATCGGTGCGGGCCCGGACCTCGCGAGCGGCTCGACGCGCTCGGCGACCGGCGCGGCCGAGACGCCGGCCCAGGCCTTCGAGGCGACCTTCCTGCGCCAGGTCGTCGAGACCTTGATGCCCCAGGAGGCGAGCGTCTTCGGCGAAGGCACCGCCGGCTCCGTCTGGCGCGGCTTCCTCGCCGAGGAGATCGGCGCCGAGCTCGCCCGCGCCGGCGGCGTGGGCATCGCCCGCGCGGTGGCCGCCGCCCATCCCGAGCTCGACCAGGTGAACGCCGCCAAGGCGACGCTCTGGCCCGAGCACGCCACCGCCTCGGCCGCGCTGCCCGCCTCCGACGCTCCCTACTTCACCGGCTTCTATCGCACCTGACACGGATCGATCATGACCGACGCCGCCCTGCCCGCCGCGCAAGCCGACCCGGTGCTAGAAAGCGCCACGCACGAAAGCGCCGCGCACGAGAGCGCCGCGACCGACGAGGCCGCCCCCGAGGCGCTCCTCGCCGCCGCGGCCGAGCCCCTGCCGACGGCGCTCGCGCCCGTTCTCGCGCCGCCCGTGCTCAATCCCGATTACGGCGACGCCACCGGCATGATCGCCGCGATCGACCGGCTCGAAGCCGTGCTCGAGCACGAGACCGCGGCCATCGGCCGGCTCTCGACCGGCGAGATGAAGGACCTCAACAGGCGCAAGAGCCTGTGCCTCCTGGAATTCACCCGCGCCGCGCGCCCGCTGGCCGAGCAGACCGTCTCGGAGGTGCTGCGCGATCGGCTCGGGCGCCTGCGCGACGCCATCGCCCGCAACCAGGCCGTTCTCACCACCCATCTCGACGCCGTGCGCGAGATCGCGGCGACCATCGCCGGCGCCATGGAGGCGCGCGATTCCGACGGCACCTACGCCGAGCGGCCGGTCCCCGTGCGTGTCGGCGCGCCCGCGGCCGGCGGGAGCGCGCGGCGATGATCGCGCGCCTCCTCGTCGCCGGGCTGTGGCTGTGCGCCACGGTCTTCGTCTCCTCGCACCTCGTCGCGGACTGGCGCGCCAAGCGCGCCGCCGACGTCACCGGCGAGCCGACCTATTTCCAGGGCGTCTCCTACGAGAAGACCCGCGCGCTCTCCGTGCCGATCCTGCGCGACGGAAGAATAGCCGGCTACGTGGTCGCCCAGTTCGTCTACACGGTGGACACGGACGACCTGCGCCGGCTGCGCGTGCCCCCCGAGAGCTTCATCCTCGACGAGACCTTCCAGCGTCTGTTCGCGGACGAGACCATCGATTTCGCCGATTTGCGCGCCTTCGACATGCGCGGCTTCCTCACCGGCCTGACGGAGGCGGTCAACGCCCGTATCGGCGAGGCGGTGGTGCGCGAGCTGATGGTGGAGGAGTTCAACTTCGTCGACCCGGCACAGGTGCGGGCCGGCTGAGGGCGGGCCCCGCCTCGGCTTCCCGCCTCGACTTGGCCACAGAAGCGGTCAGAGTGTCGCGCTCCGAAGAGTTCACCAGGAGTGCCCCATGTTTCGCGCCGCCCCGCCGCTCGCCGGCCTCGCCCTCGCCCTCTCGCTCGCCGTCGCGACGCCGCTGCCGGCGTCGGCGCAGGAGACCTCGGGAGGCGTCGCCGCGCAGGCCGGACGCATCGTCGTGACCGGCATCGGCGAGGTGGAACGCGCGCCCGACTTCGCCCGCGTCTTCGTCGCCGTGACCAATCGCGGCGACAGCGTCGCCGAGGTGGTGAAGGCGAACCGGCTCGCCACCGAGGAGGCGCTCGCGACCATCGAGGCGCGCGGCATCGCCCGCGAGGACGTCTCGACCTCGAACTTCCAGGTCTACGAGACGCCCGAGGAATACGACCGCAACGGCAATCCTCGCACCGTTCCGCCCTACACGGCGACGCACCAGCTCGAGATCGTGCTGCGCGACGTCGACACGGTGGGCGCCTTCGCGGGCGAGATCCTCGCGCTCGAGGCGATGACCTTCCAGTCGATCGGCTGGGGGCTCGAGCGCAGCGAGGAGGCGCAGGAGGAGGCCATGCGCCTCGCCGTCGCCGACGCGCGCCGCCAGGCCGAGGTGCTGGCGCAGGCCGCCGGCGTCGCGCTCGGCGCCATCCGGCAGATCGGCAACGGCGATGTCGGCGGCGGCCCGATGCCCGAGATGGATCGCGTGATGATGCGCGCCTCCGCGGCGCCCGCCGTGCCGATCGTCCCGCCGGCGCAGCTCACCTTCACTGCCCGCATCGGCATGGAATGGTCGATCGGCGAGTGATCGAGGGCGCACGAGTCGCCCCGAGAGCAGGCGGGCGCCTCACGCACCCCAGCGGTGCAGGGAGGCGCCGTTGCGCTGGAGCCAGGCCTCCGCCTCGTCGGTGCGGGGGCAAAGCCGCTCCGTCAGCCGCCAGAAGCGGGCGGAATGGTTCATCTCCTTGAGATGCGCCACCTCGTGCGCGGCGAGATAGTCGAGCACGAAGGCCGGCGCCAGGATCAGCCGCCAGGAGAAGGACAGGTGCCCGCGCGCGGAGCAGGAGCCCCAGCGGCTGCGCGTGTCGCGAAGGGTGATTCGCTTCGCCGGAATGCCGATCGTCGCGGTGTGGCGTGCCACCGCCGCGGCGAGATCGGCGCGGGCCTCGCGCAGGAGGAGGTCGCGCACCCTCGCCGCGACGAGATCGGGATCGCCCGGCACGAGGAGCGCCGGCGCGCCGTGCTCGTCGACGCCGACCCGCGCGGGCGCCCGCCGCCCGCCGGTCGCCACGATGCGATGCGGGACGCCCCGAAGCGGCACCTCCGCTCCCGGCACGAAGGCGACGCGCCCGGGGAGCTTCGCCACCCGCGTCGCGATCCAGCCGGCATGATCGCCGACGAACCGCTCGGCGCTGGCGAGCGCCGTGCGTGCCGGGATGGTGAGGACGACCTCGCCCGTGGCGGAGGACACCCGCAGCGTCATCCGCCGGGCCCGTGCCGAGCGCTTCACCGCGACGTCGAACCGGCTCGCCCCGAACGCGACGCGGATCGCGTCGGGCTCGGGCGCGGGATCGACGAGCGTGCGGCGGAGGAGCGAGAGGACCATCCCCGCATCATCGCCGTGCCGGTGATTCGGAGCAAGATGCCACGAAAGATGCGATGCCGGCTTTCGCGTCGGGCGGGCGTCTGGGCCCTTGCCCCCGGCGCGGCGCTCGGCCATGAGACGACGACGAGAGAAGGAGGACCTCCCATGACCGAGATCACCCGCATCGCGCCCGGCCCGCGCATGTCCATGGCCGTCGTTCACGGCGACACCGTCTACACCGCGGGCCAGGTGGCCAAGGAGACCGCCGGCGGCTCGGTGGCCGACCAGACCCGCGAGATCCTCTCGATGATCGATGCGCTCCTCGCCCAGGCCGGCACGGACAAGACGAAGCTCCTCTCCGCCTCGATCTGGCTGTCCGACATGGCGACCTTCGCCGAGATGAACGGCGTCTGGGACGCCTGGGTCGCTCCCGGCTGCGCGCCGGCGCGCGCCACCGTCGAGGCGAAGCTCGCCGCCGCCCAGTACAAGGTCGAGATCGCGGTGATCGCGGCTCGCTGAGCGGACGGGCTCAGGCGCCGGCGATCGCCCGCAGGGCGACGACGGCGCCCACGCCCACCGCCACGCACGCGATGAGCGGCAGGCGGATCGCGGCGAGCGCCGTCAGCGCGCCCGCCACCGCCTCCGGCCAGCCCGCGAGCAGGATCGCCGGCGCGATCACCGCCGTGAGGACCGCCGGCGGGATCGCCTCGAAGGCGGCCTCGGCGCGTCCGCGAAGCGCGAGGCGCCCGGCGAGCGCGAGCCCGGCGACGCGCGTCGCGTAGGTCACGATCGCCATGCCGGCGATGGCGGCGAACGCCGCGGGGTCGACGTCGAGGAACGCGCTCGTCACGTCTCTCTCTCCTTCAGCGGGTCGGGACGCCAGGCGAGCGCCGCGGCGGCGATGCCGGCGACGGCGCCGGCCGGCACGTGCCAGGGCGGTCCGAAGAGCCAGGCGGCGCACGCGGCCGCGACGGCGCTCGCCGCGACGACGACGCCCGTCGCCGGCCCCTTCCAGAGCGCCGCGATCAGCGCGATGAACAGCGCCGGGAAGGCGAAATCCGCGCCGTAGGTCTGCGGGTCGCCGATGCGCGCGCCGAGCACGGCGCCCGTCGAGATCGTCACGAGCCAGGTCGGGAAGAACAGGGCGATCATCGTGAAGTAATAGGTCGGGGTCAGCCGCGCCGCGGCGGCCCGGCGCTCGGCCAGCGCCCAGGTCTCGTCGGCGAGGAAGTGGAAGCCCACGATCCGCTGCCAGGTCGCGAAGGCGCCCGTGCGCGGGGCGAGCGACGCGCTCATCAGGACGTGGCGAAGGTTGATCAGCAGCGTCGAGAAGACGATCGCGGCGACGGGAACGGGGTCCGCCCAGATCTCGATCGCCGCGAATTGCGCGCCGCCCGCGAACACGAAGCCGGACATCAGCATCGTCTCCGCGGCCGAGAGCCCCTCGGCCGTCGCCACCGCGCCGAAGAGCACCCCGATCGGCACGAGGGCGAGGCTGGGCGCGGCGATGTCCGAGAGCGCGGCGCGGATCTCCTCCCGGCGCGTGGTGGTCGATTGGGATGCGTGCATGATGGCCCGGTCTCGCGAAGGGTCGGGCCGCCTGTCTCGCGCGCCCCGACCCGCCGCGTCTTGGACGAAAGTGCTCCCGCGAGCCTCAGCCGAGCGCCGTGTCGAGGAAGGTCATGACCGCGAGGCCGATCATCAGGCCGGCGCTCGCGAGGCGCTGGTGCCCGGCGCGGTGCGTCTCGGGGATGATCTCGTGGGAGATGACGTAGAGCATCGCCCCCGCCGCGAAGCCGAGGCCGATCGGCAGGAGCGGCTCGGAGACGGTCACCACGCTCACGCCGAGAAGGCCGGAGACGCCCTCGACGAGCCCCGTCGCCGTGGCGATGCCGAGCGCGACGGGCCGCGAATAGCCGAGCCCCGCCAGCGCGAGGGCGACGGACAGGCCCTCGGGCGCGTTCTGCAGGCCGATGGCGAGGGCGAGCGGCACGCCTTCCGCGATCGTGTCGCCGCCGAAAGCGACGCCGACGGCGAGGCCTTCGGGGAGGTTGTGCAGGGCGATCGCCGTGACGAAGAGCCAGATCCGCGCGCGCTTGGCGCCCTCGTCGTCGTTCGGCCCCTCGCGGCCCCCGACGAAATGCTCGTGCGGCGCCCGGCGGTTGAGGACGTCGATGGCCGACGCGCCGGCGAGGACGGAGGCGACGACGATCGCCGCCGAGACCGGCTCGCCCACGCCGAAGACCGTCGTGCCGTACGCGATGCCCGGGCCGATGAGCGAGAAGAACGACGCGGCCAGCATCACGCCCGCGGCGAAGCCGAGCGCCGCGTCCTCGAGCCGCCGCGGCAGGCTCTTCACGAACAGGACCGGGATCGCGCCGAGCCCCGTCACGAGCCCCGCTCCGAGGCTCGCGAGGAAGCCGACGAGGATGACGTCGCCGCCCGAGCCCATCGCGCATTCTCCATCGCGTCGCCGGGAAGGTCGGCGACCGGTCGACAACGACGGGGCGGGCGGGGCCGTTCGCGCCTGCGGCGCTCAGCCGTAGGCGACGCGCACGGCTTCGGTCACGGCGCGGACCGCGCGGCTCGGCCGCGCCGGCGCGAGGAGGGCGAGATCGCAGGCGGGGAGATCGGGAAGGCCCTGCGTGACGCGGGCGAGATCGTCGTATCCGGCGGCGACCGCCTCCGGCAGCGGCGCCAGCGCGAGCCCCAGGCGCGCCGCGGCGAGCTGGCCCGCGGCGGAGGGGCTCGTGCAGGCGATCCGCCAGGGCACCTTCGCCGCGGAGAGGAGCGCGATCGCCCGCGCCCGCCAGGGGCAGCCTTCGGCGGCGACGGCAAGCGGCAGCGGCCCCTCCGGCGGCAACGCGTCGCGTCGGCCGAACCAGCTCATCGGCTCGGGCCGCAGGCGGCGCGCGCCGGCGGGAAAGGGCGGGCCGCCGTCGGAGAGGATCGCGAGGTCGAGCTTGCCGGCTTCCGTCAGCGCGATGAGCTCGGAGGAGAAGGCGACGGTGAGCTCCACCGCCACGTCCGGCGCCGTCTCGCGTACGCGGGCGAGGGCGGCGGGCAGGCGCGTGAGGCCGACGTCGTCGGCGACGCCGAGGCGAACGCGCGGGGAGGCGAAATCCGTCTCGAAGCGCTCGCCCACCTCCGCCACGAGGGCGAGGAAGCGGCGCGCGTAGCTCGCCAGCGCCAATCCCTCGTCGTTGGGTCGCACCCCGTCGCGCGAGCGCACGAAGAGGGTGCGGCCGAGCTGGCGCTCGATGCGCACGAGCTGCTTGGACACCGCGGACGGCGTCATCGACAGGGCGGACGCGGCCCGGCGCACGGAGCCGAGCTCGACGACGGCCAGCGCGACGCGCATGGCGTCCGAGCGCAGGATCTGCCTGATCGCGGCGGAGGGCTCGGCGTTCCCCATCTCTCGCTCGTCCGGAATGGCCCCGTTTCCACGCGGCGTACGCAGGGGTGACTAGGATTCGCTACAGGGAAAGCGGCCACGCGTATATCTGTCAAGAACGGAACGGTTCCTCGCGTCGGGCAGGTCGAGGCGGCCGGCGTCTTTCGGGGCAACGAGGGGACGTCGGTCAGCCCCCGGCGCGAGCCCGTTCCGGCGATCCCGGGTGCGGCGTCCGGCCAGCCCCCCAGCGTCCGCCGGGCACGCCCCGGGATCGTCACGCCACCCGCGCATCCCAGGAGGACCGAGATGGCCACGTTCCCGTCGGAGCTGCCGACACCGCATCGCTTCGTCCACGAGGGTCGGTCGGTCGCCTGGGGCAGCGCGGGCGAGGACGGCATCGGCGCCTCGCCGCTCGTCCTCGTCCACGGGACGCCCTTCTCCTGCCAAGTCTGGCGGCGGATCGCCCCGTGGCTAGCAAGCAATCGCAAGGTGTACTGGTTCGATCTGCTGGGCTACGGCAGCTCCGCCATGACGCCGGGCGCCGATGTCTCCCTCGGGGTGCAGAACGGTGTGCTCGCAGCGCTTGTGCGCGAATGGGGCCTCACGGCCGATCTGGAGGTGCTCGCCCACGACTTCGGCGGTGCGACGGTTCTGCGCGCCATGCTGCTCGACGGCCTGCCCGTCTCCAAGCTGACGCTGGTCGATCCCGTCGCCATCGCGCCCTGGGGATCGCCCTTCGTCCAGCACGTGCGCGTCCACGAACCCGCCTTCGCGGGCCTGCCGGACTACGCGCACGAGGCGATGCTGCGCGCCTACATCGCCGGCGCGGCGCACCGGCCGCTCTCGGCGGAGGCGCTCGACGTGCATGCGCGCCCCTGGCTCGGCGCGGCCGGCAAGCCCGCCTTCTATGCCCAGATCGCGCAGATGGACCAGCGCTACACGGACGAGATCGAGCCGATGCTCGGCCGGCTCGACCTGCCCGTGACCCTGCTCTGGGGCGAGGCGGACGCGTGGATCCCCTTCTCGCAGGGCGAGCGCCTCGCCGGGATGATCCCGGGCGCGCGGCTCGTGCCGGTGCCCGGCGCCGGGCACCTCGTCCAGGAGGACGCACCGGAGGCGATCCTCGCCGCCATGCTCTACACCGCTTGAGGCCTGGGGAGAGCACGATGACGACGGACCGGCTCGACGACGCGGCTGCGGGCGGGCAGGGACCCGCCGACCCGCTGCTCACCCCCGTAATGATCGGGCGGCTTCGCCTGCGCAACCGCATCCTCTCCACCGCCCACGCGCCCTCCTTCGCCGAGGGCGGCCATCCGCGGGAGCGCTACGCCGCCTACCACGTCGAGAAGGCGAAGGGCGGGCTCGCGCTCACCATGATCGGCGGCTCCACGAACGTCTCCGTCGACAGCCCGTCCGTCTTCGGGCAGCTCCATGCCGGCGACGACACGATCCTCCCCTGGTTTCGCGCCCTGACGGCCGGCGTGAAAACGCAGGGCGCCGCCGTCATGTGCCAGCTCACCCATATGGGCAGGCGCACGCATTGGGACGACGGCGCCTGGCTGCCCACGGTCGCGCCCTCCGCCCTGCGCGAGCGGGCACATCGCGCGATCCCCAAGGCGATCGAGGCCTCCGACGTGGCGCGCATCCGCGCCGATTTCGCGCGCGCCGCGCGGCGTTGCGTCGAGGCGGGCTTCGACGGCATCGAGCTCCTCGCCCACGGGCACCTGCTCGGCCAGTTCCTGACGCCCCATGCCAACCGCCGCGAGGACGCATTGGGTGGCCCGCTCGAGCGGCGCCTCGCCGTCGTCGTGGACATCGTGCACGCCGTGCGCGAGGCCATCGGGCCGGAGCCGGCTCTCGGCCTGCGCATCAGCGGCGACGAGAGCCGCGCCGGCGGGCTGACCGACGACGAATGCGTCGCGATCGCGCGCGGCCTCGCGGAGACCGGCGCGGTGGACTTCCTCAACGTCGTCGCCGGTGCGCCCTACGACAATCTCGGGCTCGCGGAATGGGTGCCGCCCATGGGGCTCGACGAGGCGGGGCATCTGGCGAGCGCCGGGCGCATCCGCGCCGCCGTGGACGTGCCGGTCCTCGCCGCCGGCGGGGTCGCCGATCTCGCGACGGCCCGCTACGGGATCAAGGAAGGGCTCGTCGACATGGTCGGCATGACCCGCGCGCACATGGCCGATCCCTACCTCGTCACGAAGCTCGCGGCCGGCGAGGAGGCGCTGATCCGCCCCTGCGTCGGGCTCGGCTATTGCGTCGATCGGGTGAACCAGGGCAAGGCCGCCGTGTGCGGCCACAACGTGGCCACGGGCCGCGAGCTGACGCTGCCTCACGTGATCCCCCGTGCCGGGGGCGCGCGAAAGCGCGTCGTCGTGGTCGGCGGCGGTCCGGGCGGGCTCGAGGCGGCGCGCGTCGCCGCGGCGCGAGGCCATCGCGTCGTCCTGCACGAGGCGGCACCACGGCTCGGCGGGCAGCTGCTCCTCGCCGGCGCCGGCACGGTACGGCGCCAGACGCTCGGCGTCGTCGAATGGCTGGTCGAGGCGGTGGAGCGCGAAGGCGTCGAGGTGCGGCTCAATTCCTACGTCGAGGCGCCCGATCTCCTCGCCGAGGAGGCGGACGCCATCGTGCTGGCCACCGGTGGCCTGCCGGCGATCCCGGACGTGCCCGGCACCGAGCGCATCGGCTCGGTGTGGGACCTGCTGGGCGGCGGCGCGCGTCCGGAGGGGCACGTCGTCGTCTACGACGAGATCGGCACGCACGCAGCCGCCATCGCCGCGGAGGTCGCGGCCCGCAAGGGAGCGCGCGTCACCTTCCTCACGCCCGACGAGATGCCGCTCCAGGAGCTCGGGCCGACGACGCGCGCCGTCGCCCTGCGCGCGCTTTTCACGCTTGGCGTCGCCATCGTGCCGAACCGCTCGCTCGCGGGCCTCGCGCCGCGCGGAAACGGCGTGGGCGTGCGCGTCCAGAACACGTTGACGGGGGTCGCCGAGGAGATCGAGGCGGACGCGCTCGTCGTCGAGAACGGCACCGTGCCGCTCGACGAGGTCTATCACGGCCTCGTCCCCCACGCCTCCAATGCGGGCGTGCTGGGGCTGGAGCGCATCGACGAGAACCGGTTCGACTTCCCCGTCGCGAACCCGTCGGGCCGCTTCGTCCTCGCGCGCATCGGCGACGCGGTCGCCTCGCGCAACATGCATGCGGCGATGCTGGAGGGGATGCGGGTGGCGATGAGCCTCTGAGGCGGCACGTCCGCGCTCACGCTCCGAGTAAAAGAAGACCCGGTCGGCACCCCGTGCCGGCCGGGCTTTTGGCGTGCGCGCTCGCGGGGCAGGCATCGCTGATGGGTGCGAGAACGCAGAAAGGCCCGCGTCGTGCGCGGGCCTTTTCGTGTCTCGATTGCTCGAGCGAGGCGCGACGCCGGGCGGTCCCGGAGGACCGCCGCGGGCGATCAGTCCTCGGACTTCGGCGTGAGGACCTGGCGACCGCGATACATGCCGGTCTTCAGGTCGATGTGGTGCGGGCGGCGAAGTTCGCCCGAGTCCTTGTCCTCGACATAGGTCGGGGCCTTCAGCGCGTCGGCGGAGCGGCGCATGCCGCGCTTGGACGGCGACGTCTTTCTCTTCGGAACGGCCATGGTTCGTCTCCGGTCACGGCATGCGCCGGCGCGCGCGTGCGTCCGCGCCCGCCGGCGGGTATCTGGGTCGAGGCGCGGTCTATATACGCTCCCGGCGCGCTTGCCTACCCCGAAAACGTGCCCGGCGCACGATTTCCGCGGCGCCGGGCGGCGGCGTCTCGCGCCCGTCGGCGGCATTCCACTCGGGGCGCCGATGCCCTAGTTTCGAGAGCACGCGATACGACGAGAACCAGCCATCCAGGAGGACGACATGGCCGCCAACCTGCTCACCCGAGAGGAGCGCGACGCGATGCTGCCGGGGCTCACCGGCTGGACCATGGTGGAAGGGCGCGACGCGATCCACAAAAGCTACGTCTTCGCCGACTTCGTCGCCGCCTTCGGCTGGATGGCGAAGGTGGCGATCGTCGCCGAGAAGCACGACCACCATCCGGAATGGTTCAACGTCTACAAGACGGTGGAGGTGACCCTCTCCACCCATGACGCGGGCGGCCTCACGAAGCTCGACGTGACCCTGGCGCAGGAGATGGATCGCCTGGCGAGCGGTTGAAGAAATTCAGCGATAGGTTGAATCTACGCGATCTTGATACGTTTTGCTTGTCTGCCGACGCACGAACGTCTACGAACGAGCTGTGGCGCACGCGCCACGTTCACGACCGAGGGAATGCCAGGGCTGTGCAGACGAGCCCCATGCGGAGGTCGGTTCTCCGCATCATCGGGCGCGTGCCGCGCTCGTTCGTGAGGAGGGATGTGCCATGTCGTGGATCATTCCACGCATCAGCGTGTCCTTCAGCTTCCGCATGGTGCGGAAGACGAGCTTGCACCTCGTCTTCCGCGTGGCCATCGGCGGCTGAAAAAGGGCGGGGAGGGGGAAACCTCTCCCTGCCACTCCAAGAGCAATATAGCAGCCGGCACCCGCGGATGCAACGATAGCGGGAGACTGCGCACGCCGAACCTCCTCATCGCGTCGCCGCGACGAAGCCCCCGTCCACCACGATCTCCGTCCCCGTCACGTAGCGCGCCTCGTCGCTGGCGAGGAACGCCACCGCGTTCGCGACGTCCCAGGCGTCACCCATGAAGCCCATGGGGACCTGCGCGTTGCGGGTGGCGACGAAGCCGTCGTAGTCGCCGCCGGCATACTTGTCCGCCAGGCGCCGCACCAGCGGCGTGCCGATGAGCCCGGGCACGACGGCGTTCAGCCGCACACCCTTGGGCGCATAGAGCACCGCGGTGGCGCGCGTCATCTGCAGGAGGGCCGCCTTGGCCGCGGCATAGGCCACCTGCGGCTTGCCGATGTAGCGCAGCCCCGCGACGGACGAGACGCTGACGACCGCGCCCTTGCCCTGCCGCTCCATGATCGGCAGCACCGCCTTGCAGCATAGCCAGGCGCTCTTCAGGTTGACATCCATCTGCGCGTCGAAGACGGCCTCGTCCATCTCCACGGGACCGCCCGGCTCGGAGCGGCCGACATTGTTGACGAGAACGTCGATGCGCCCGTGACGCTCGACGATGGCGGCGACGAGCGCCTCCACCTCGGCCCGGCTCGTGACGTCGCAGGTATGCACCTCGCAGGAGCCGCCCTCGGCCTCGACGATCCGGCGCGTCACCTCGGCCGCGTCCGGATCGCGGTCGCAGCCGACGACGTGCGCGCCGCGCCGGGCGAGGAGCGTGGCGATGGCCTGGCCGTTGCCCCAGCCTTCGCCCTTGGAGCCGTCGGCGCGGGAGCCGCAGCCGGTGACGAAGGCGATCCGGTCGGTGAAGTCGAGCATCGGAGGTCCCTTATGTGATTACTATGGTTTCCCTAAGGTATATTAGGCCGCTTCACAAAATCCCGAAATGGAGCATTCGTGCAAACCTCGCTTTTGGATCTGAGCCTTAAGCTTTCCTGAAACCGAGGAGGAGCCCTATGTTCAATTTCGGGAAGAACGAACGCGGCAACGTGACCCTCTCCTTCGCCCTCATGGTGGTCCCCATGCTCGGCCTCACGGGAGCGGCGGTGGATTATACGCGTGTCGGCGCCGCGCGGGAATTTGCTCGCAGCGTCGGCGACGCGACGGCGGTGCGGATCGCGTCGGCGGACGACGACATCGCCGCGCAGGCGCTGGGCGGGGCGAAGGCCTTGCTGCAGGAGCGCTACGGCGACCAGCTGGAGGCGCTCGACGTCACCGGCCAGTGGCTGGACGAAGCGCACTATTCCGTGCGCATCGAGGCGGCGGTGGACACGCGCATCCTCGCGGCGGTGCCCGGAATGCCGCGCGAGATCGCGTTCAGCCTGGAGAGCGTGACGAAGCGCATCCCGCCGACCTACGCGACGACCCCGCCGCACCAGTCGCTCCTGGAGCCGGAGGCGGCGGACTACAATCGCATCTACCTCTATTGCTACGACGACGAGCGCGCCGACGAGCCCGACCGCGGGCGCCGCGCGCTGACCCCCATCGCCGACAACGGCTCGCCGCCGACGGACTACGCGGCGCAAGGGTTCGCGCTCCCCACCTGCGGACCGGGGGAGGTGGTCAGCTACATGCTGCGCAACGTGCGCAGCGCGCGGCGCTACCCGAACCGCTGGGACGATCCCGCCCAGGAGGTCTACGAGTACTATGCCGACACCGTGCTCGATCCCGAGACGCGGGTGATGGTGCACGACGTGCGCGGCTATCGGGTCGTCGGCGGCAGCACGCGCACGCCGATCGACATGAGCGTGAGCCCGATCCTCGAGACGATCCGATGCGCGACGCTCGCCGAGTGCAAGCCGGTCTCGCAGGGCGGCATCGTGCCCAATCGCAGGACCGGCCGCGATCCGCGAACGGCGACGGCGGCCTGCCAGGAGGGCATGTACATGTATTTCGGCTGGGAGGACCGCCCGCCGGGCCTGGGCTGGACCGACCGAGACTACGACGACATTCGTCTCGTGGTGAACTGCCCCGTGCGCGAGCGCGTCACCGACAAGCAGGTCCTCATCGTGAAGTGAGGCCGCAGGCGCGGCGCGCCTCAGGTGCCGCCGAGCTCGGCCACGCGGGCGCGAAGGCGCACGATTTCGGCTTCCAGCCGACGGATGCGCGCCTTGAGCGCCTCCTCGCCGGGGGTGGCGATGCTGGTCTGCTGCGTCGCGAAGGCCTCCTCGCCGTCGCCCGACGGGCTTGCGCCCTGCGCGTCGAGGAAGGTGATGCCGGCCTCGCCGCCGGTGCGCCAGCGCAGCTCGGCCCGGTGCACGGCGTTGAGCTGCGGGATCACGATCTCGAAATGGTGCGGGATAGTGATGCCTTCCGAGAGCGCGAGCTTCGCGCCGGTCTGGGATATGTTGCGCACGACGCAGTCCACCGTCACCGCGCCGCCCCCGTAGCTGAGCTTCGCGGCGATGAGGGCGCGGCGGCGGGGAGCCGTGCGGTGGTCGGCGGGATCGGCAGTCTCGGTCATCGGAACGGTCCTTCCGAAGACCGAGCCTAGCCGCATGCCGCGAAGGAAGGCTTAACGGGATCGCGTGGTTCCCGTGGTCCCCGCCGGCGCCGATCCGGGCCAGCTGAAATCGTCCGCGCGGCCGGGGACGGGCCCCGGCGCGACGCCGTCGGCCAGGACGCGCTCGTTGAGGAGCCGGATCGAGCGATCCGCCAGCGGCGGCGCGGTCGCCAGCGCCGCGCCCTGGGTGCGGGCGGACGCGGTGAGGGGCAGGACGGGGCCGATGGCGGGCGCCGGCGCCGGCTCGTCGAGCTCCGGAATCTCGACGCCCGCCGCGGTGAGGCGCGCGACGATCTCGTCCACGGAGAGGTTCTCCAGGTTCTCGATCGCGGCGATGCCGACGGCGCCGGCGGGCACCTCCCGGCTCTCGCGGGCGAGAGGGCCTACGTCCCGCGTCAGCAGACGGCGGATCTCGACGTCGACGAAATGCGCCGCCTTGCGTCCGCCGGCCGGGGTGAAGTGGATGCCGTCTCCCGCCCGCAGGCGCGCGATCTGCCCCTCCAGCGTCGGGCCGTTGTCGGAATAGCGGTTGTCGTCGTCGACGAAGGCCTGCCAGATGTCGACGTAGATCCCGTCGGCCCGGGTGACGCGCCCGCGCACGATCTCGTTGATCGCCTGGAGATCGGCGGAGAGACGCGAGGAGCGCATGGGCGGCAGGCCGACCCAGATCAGCGGTATCCGCGCCTGGGCGAAACGCTCGATGATGGTGTCGACGCGCGCCGCGTAGGCCTCCTTCCAGGGCTCGCCGAGGCGCTCGAGCCGCCCGTCCGGCGTGGCGATGTCCTGGCGGTCGTTGAGGCCCACGAGCACGACGCCGATGTCGAAACGCTCGTCTCCCGTGAGGAAGGGCTCGATCTCGGCGCGCCAATCGTGGAAATCGTCGCGCACGAGACCCGACGAGCCCTGCGCGCGCGTCGCGACCATCACCTGCGGCTGGTCGGAGAGCACGTCGGCGAGCCCGTCGCCGAGATTGGTCGCGAGGGAATCGCCGAAGACCACGACGCGATGGGTGACGAGGACCTCGCCGGGGGCGACGGCGGCTGCGGCGCTCTCCGGCGGAGCTGTCGCGGCCGAGGCCGGCGCGGGCCTCGTGACGCGTCTCTGGCGCGGGCGCTCGCGCTGCGCGGGGGCGGCCTGTGCCGCCGGCGCCGGGTCCGAGCGAAACATCTCGAGGAAGATGCGCCGCTCGTCGTCGTTGGCGCGGGCGTCACGGGTGCTCGTCGCGGCGCCGAGGAGCAGCGCCGCGAGGACGAGGAGAGCGGTCACGAACGGGCGAGGGGCGCGCGT
The DNA here is from genome assembly GCF_014645695.1 of Salinarimonas ramus. Taxonomy (GTDB): domain Bacteria; phylum Pseudomonadota; class Alphaproteobacteria; order Rhizobiales; family Beijerinckiaceae; genus Salinarimonas; species Salinarimonas ramus. The sequence goes on from NZ_BMMF01000005.1 coordinate 282,861, forward strand.
CATGGTCTGCCATGATAGCGCGCTTCGGCCCGCGCGTCAGCGCCTCATCGACGGCGTCAGCGCCCCCTGAGCGCTTCGAGCAGGGCGACGTCGGCATAGCCGTCCGGCGTCAGCCCGCGCGAGAGCTGGAATCGACGAACAGCCTCGCGGGTCATCGAGCCGATCTTGCCGTCGACGGTGCCGTCGTAGAGGCCGAGCCCCGCGAGGCGCGTCTGCAATTCCCGCCGCTCGTCGCCGCTGAGCATGCGCTCGTCGCGCGGCCAGGAGCCGCGCACGCCGCCGCCGCCGGTGAGGCGCTGGCCCAGCAGGGCGACGCCCATGGCGTAGCTGTCGGAGGAATTGTAGCGCTTGATCACGTCGTAGTTCGACGTGACCAGGAAGGCGGGCCCGGAGGCGCCGGCGGGCAGGAACAGCGTCGCCTCCGCGCCGCCACCGGGAAGCGCGCCGCCGTTGGCGGGACGCACGCCGAGCGCCGCCCAATTCGCCATCGGCATGCGCTGCTGGGCGTAGTCGAAGCCCGACGGCAGGCTCACCTCCACGCCCCAGTCGAGGCCCGGCCGCCAGCCGTGCTCGCGCAGATAGTTCGCCGTGGAGGCGAGCGCGTCCGGGATGGAGCGCCAGATGTCGCGCTTGCCGTCGCCGTCGCCGTCCACCGCGTAGCGCAGGTAGCTCGTCGGCATGAACTGGGTGTGGCCCATGGCGCCGGCCCAGGAGCCTTCGAGCTCGCCGCGGGAGATCTTGCCCTGCTCGAGCACCTCGAGCGCCGCGAGCAGCTCGCCGCGGAAGAAGTCGCCGCGATGGCGCACGTGGGCGAGGGTGGCGAGCGAGCGGATCACGTCCATGTCGCCGGTGAAGCCGCCGAAATTCGTCTCCATGCCCCACACGCCGAGCACGATCGCCTGCGGCACGCCGTAGGCGCGCTCGACGGAGGAGAGGATCGAGGAATATTGCGCCCGCGCCCGCTCGCCGAGCCGCACGCGCTCGGCCGAGACGGCGTTGTCGATGTACTCCCAGATCGGCCGGGTGAACTCCGACTGGCGGCGCGTCAGCTCGATGATGCGCGGATTGGGCGTCACGCCGCGGAAGGCCGTGTCGAACGTCGCGCGCGAGACGCCGCGCGCCTGCGCCTCCGGCCAGAGCCCGGCGACGAAGGCGTCGAACGTGCCCTGCGGCACGCCCTCCTGCGCCGCGCCCGGATCGAGGCTCGCGGTGGCGATGCCCACGGGCTCGCCGATGCCGGTGCCGGCGCCCGCGACCGTGCAGCCGGCGAGCGGCAGGGTCGCCGCCAGCGCGGCGAGCGCGGCGGCGCGCGCGAGGCGCCGACGCGTGTCGAGGGCTGAGGTGGTGCGCGGCATGTCTGGTCTCATTTCCGAGAGAAAGGTTAACCCGTTCTCGCGGATGCCACCAGATCGTGGTGAAGATCGGATTAAGGGCGGCCGCACCGGCCCCGTCGCGCCCCCCGCGTCACCCGGTCGCGCGGACCGGCTCCGCGCCGTTGCCGAGCCGGCGCTCCCAGGCGAGCGCCTGGGCGACGATCGTGTCGAGATCGGCGAAGCGCGGCTCCCAGGCCAGCGTCTCGCGGATGCGCGTCGCATCGGCCACGAGGGCGGCGGGATCGCCGGCGCGGCGCGGGGCCTCGGCCACGGGGAAGTCGATGCCGGAGATGCGCTTGACCGTCTCCACCACCTCCCGCACGGAGGCGCCGCGGCCGTAGCCGCAATTGAACGTGTGGCGCCCGCCTCGCTCGCGCAGGTTCCGGAGCGCGGCGAGATGCGCGTCGGCGAGGTCCGTCACCTGGATGTAGTCGCGCAGGCACGTGCCGTCGGGCGTCGCGTAGTCGGTGCCGTAGATCGAGAGCGCCGGCCGCAGGCCCAGCGCCGCCTGGGAGGCCACCTTGATCAGGTGGGTGGCGTTCGTCGCGCTCTGGCCGGCGCGGCCCTTCGGATCGGCGCCCGCGACGTTGAAGTAGCGCAGGATGGCGTAGTCGAGCCCGTGCGCCGCGGCGGCGTCGCGGATCATCCACTCGCTCATCAGCTTGGAGCGTCCATAGGGATTGATCGGCGCGGGCGGGGCGTCCTCGTCGATGATCGCGAGGTCCGGCTCGCCGTAGACCGCCGCCGTCGAGGAGAAGACGAAGCGCTCGACCCCGGCGGCCAGCGCCGCGGCGAGGAGCGCACGGGTCTTCATCGTGTTGGCGTCGTAATAGCCGAGCGGATCGGCCACCGATTCCGGCACCACGATCTTGGCGGCGAAATGCATGACCTCCTTCACGCCGTGCTCGCCGACGACCCGCGTCACGAGGGCGGAATTGGCGACGTCGCCGACGACGAGGGGCACGCCCTCGGGCACCATCGGCCGCACGCCCGTGGAGAGATCGTCGAGGACGACCACGGCCTCTCCCGCGTCGAGGAGTGCGAGGACGGCGTGCGCCCCGATATAGCCGGCACCGCCAGTGACCAAGACCGCCATGGGACCTCTCCCGCTTTACGTCGTGCGCGAGGCTGGGGCATTGTGCCCGCGCGCCCCGTTCGGGAGATGATGCAACGGAGCGGCTCAAGGAGCCGTTAAGCCGGCCGGGGCCACCCGGCCGTCGGACGTCGGCGCGGGGGCGAGAACAGCGAGGACCAGACGTCATGAAGCGAATCCGCAAGGCCGTCCTGCCCGTCGCCGGGCTCGGCACCCGGTTCCTGCCCGCCACGAAGGCGGTGCCCAAGGAGATGCTGACCGTGGTGGACCGGCCCGTCGTCCAGCACGTGGTGGACGAGGCGAAGGCGGCCGGGATCGAGCATTTCGTCTTCGTCACCGGGCGCGGCAAGAGCGCCATCGAGGACCATTTCGACATCGCCTACGAGCTTGAGGCGACGCTGGACGCCCGCGGCAAGAAGCCGGCGCTCGACGGGCTCAAGGCCGACCTGCCGAAGGCGGGCGCCACCAGCTTCACCCGCCAGCAGGCGCCGCTCGGGCTCGGCCACGCCGTCTGGTGCGCCCGCGAGATCGTCGGCGACGAGCCCTTCGCGGTGATCCTGCCCGACATGCTGTCGAGGGGCTGCATGACGCAGATGCTGGAGGCCTACGAGCGCCACGGCGGCAACATCATCGCCTCCGAGGAGGTGCCGATGGAGGAGACCTCCAAGTACGGCATCCTCTCGGTGGCGGAGGACCACGGCCGGACCTTCCGGATCTCCGGCATGGTGGAGAAGCCCAAGGTCGAGGACGCGCCCTCCAACCTGATGATCTCCGGGCGCTACATCCTGCAGCCGGAAATCTTCGAGGTGCTGGAGCGCCAGGAGCCCGGCGCCGGCGGGGAGATCCAGCTCACCGACGCCATGAAGACGCTGATGGGCACGCAGGACTTCCACGGCATGCGCTACGAGGGCACGACCCACGACACCGGCTCGAAGATCGGCTTCCTCGTGGCGAACCTGGCCTACGGCCTCGACGACCCGGAGCTCGGGCCGGCGCTTCGCCGAGAGATCGCGCGCCTGACCGGCTGAGCAGGCGGCGGCCGAGGGGGCGGCGGCACCGCCCCAAGGGGCGGTGGACGAGCGCAGCGAGGCGGGCGGGGGCGAATGCCGTCTTGTCTCGTGCATGGCGGGTGCGCGTCGGCCGCGATTGCCCGGCTTCGTCCCGGCGTCTAAGCGAGTAGGTCTCGCTGGAGGACGACGAGACCCATGCCCGATCCGTCGCGACAGGAGGCCGAGGCGCCGCCGCTCACGCTCGCCGGCGCGCTCACCGGCATGCGGCTGACCCTGCCGCTCGTGCCGGGCGTCGTGGTGTTCGGCACGGCCTTCGGGGCGGCGGCGGCGCAGAAGGGCTTCGACGTCTGGCTGACGCTCTCGCTCTCCGCCTTCGTCTTCGCCGGCGCCTCGCAGATGGTGGCGCTCGAGCTCTGGCGGGAGGTGTGGTCCTGGCCGACGCTGCTCTACCTCATGATGGTGACGGCGACGATCAACGGGCGCATGGTGCTCATGGGCGCGGCCATCGCGCCGCACGTGAAGGCCATGCCGCGGGGCATCCGTCTCCTCAACTTCTACGTCCTCGTCGACGCCAATTGGCTCGTCGCGACGCGCTACCACGCAGACGGCGGGCGGGACCTCGGGGTCATCCTCGGCGCGGGCGCGATGCTGTGGGGGCTGTGGGTGCTCGCCACCATACCCGGCTTCCTCGCCGGGGCGCTGGTGACGGATCCGCGCGCCTTCGGCCTCGATCTCGTCATGCCCGTCTTCTTCGCCGTGATGCTGGTGCCGCTCTGGAAGGGGCTCGCCCCGGCGATCCCGTGGATCGTCGCGGGCGCGGTGGCGCTCCTGACCAGCGTCCTCGTCGACGGCTACGCCTTCATCATCGTGGGCGCGCTGGCGGGCGCCGCCGCGGGAGCGCTGCGCGATGGCTGAGGGCGCCCTCTCCGGCATCCTCGCCGGCTTCTTCGCGCATCCGGCGGCGGACTACCTCGCCGTGGCGATGATGGCTCTGGCCACCTACCTCTGCCGCGCCTCCGGAATCCTGTTCATGAGCCGGCTGCGAATCACCCCGCCCATCGACAGGGCCTTGCGCGCCCTGCCGGGCTCCATCGTCGTCTCGACGATCCTGCCGGTGGCGGCGCAAGCGGGCCCGTCGGCGATCCTGGGCCTCGTCGCGGCGGTCGCGACGATGGCGCTGGTTCGGTTCGAATTGGCCGGCGTGGCGGCCGGGCTGACAGCGGTGTCGCTCGCCCGGCTCGCCGGTCTCTGACGCGTGGCGCCTCAGAGCGTCTTCAGGTACTCGAGCAGCGCGCCCTTCTCCGTATCGGAGAGGTCGGTGCCGTATTCGTGGCCGCAGCGGCTGTTGCCCGACGAGAGATCGTCGCAGCCGGTGGTCACGAGCGTGTAGCCGAAGCGCGTCTGCGTGTCGGCGAGGCCCACCGCCTCGATGTCGTAGGTGGGGCCGAGCGCGAAGGAGGCCTTGCGTTCGGACGCCGGCTTCAAGAGCTCCTCCAGGCTCTGGACCGAGCCGTTGTGGAGGTAGGGCGCCGCCGCCCAGATGCCGTGGAGCACCCGCGATTCGTAGGCGCAGCCCGAGGTCGGCTGGTTCGCCGGCGCCGTCTCCGGCGCCGCCGCGGCCATGGCGCTCAGCTGCGACGCCGCGTCGGTGTTGCGGAAGGCGCCGGAGAGATGCTGGAGCTCGTCCGGCAGGCTCTGCTCGAGCGTCCGCGGCGTGCCGTCGGCGGAAGCGGCGTTCATCGTGCGCACGTCGCTCGTGCCGTGACTGCGGAAAAAGTCCTGGATGATCGCGCCGATCACCGTCGTGGCGAGCAGGTTGAAGGCGGTGTCGGTCGCGCCGAGCGCCGTGCCGAAGGGCATCTTGGCGCCTTCCATCACGCCGGTCTGCACCGTGCGCTGCAGGACGGAGCACTCGCGCGCGTCCGTGCCGACGTCGACGATCGGCGTCGCCCAGGTCTCGTGATGGATCGAGCGGAAGGCGCCGCGGGTGATGCCGTGGCATTCCACGCAGCCGCCATCGGAGGTCGCGCGATCGAAGATCTCGGCCCCGCGCGCGGCGAGCGCATGGTCCACCTCCCAGGGCCATTTCGGCGCGCCGATGTCCCAGATCAGCGTCTCGAGCGCTCTGAGCCCCGTGAAGTTCGCGGAATTGTTCGTGATGTAGTCGCGGTCGAGCTGCAGGAAGCCGCTCTGCGGGATCGGGTGGAAGACCGCGAAGACGCCGTAGACCTGGCCGAGGTTACGCGACAGGCCGAGGATGTCGTTGCCGTTGTCGGCGAAGCCCGGCCATTGCGTCTTGTCCTGGCGCGCTGCGTTCCACAAGAAGGGATAGCGGGTCGGCGCGTCGGCGAGGGCGATGTTGTCGGCGATGAGGTAGCTCGGCGCCTCGCCCATGTCGAGGCCGGCGAGCCGGTTGAAGATCATCGACACCGCGTCGAGGCGCGAGGGGCCCCAGGCCGGATCGGGCAGGGAGCGCGCGATCAGCGTGCCGAAGCGCAGCTCCCAGGTCTCGACGTCGATGCGCAGCGTCTCCTTCTCCACCGCGGTCGCATCCGCGCCGAGAACGGCACCGGCGAAGGTGTCGAAGGCCGTGTCGCTGGCGAGCACGGCCTTCACGGCCGTGTCGAGATCGGCGAGGAAGGGCTGGAAGTCGACGATGCCGGGCCCGCCGTCGATGCGGTAGTTCGTGCCCGAGACGTCGATCTGGCGCGTGTGGCACGCCGAGCAGGTCATGCCGATGGCGGGCGCGCCCGCGTAGTTGGCGACGGTGAAGCCGATGGGCACGTTCTGCGTCGTGGCGCTGGGGTTCGGCAGGTAGCCGTAGCGCGACAGGCTGGCGTCCATGAAGGGCGTGCCGTCGGGCAGCGTCAGCGCCTGCATCCAGGCGAGCGGCATGATGACCGAGCCCTGGTCCTGCGTGTAGAAGGCGTCGCGCTTGGCCGGCGTCCAGGCGTCGCCCTGGTCGACATGGACCGTCTGCGCGGCGGCGGGTGCGGCGACGAGCGTGACGGCGAGCGCGGCGGCGCGCGCGGCCGCCCACGAGAGCGAGCGTGACGGTCCCGGCGGACGCGTCGGCGAGCGGGTCGGCATGATGGAGATCCCCCAGAGTTTCACACGCGCTAGATGCGTGTATGGCCACGCTATCACGACCCTGGGATTCGCTCATGCGGGGGAGTACTTACTAGCTCGGATTGCTTCCAAGGTGGCCCCGGGCGCTGGAGCGGATGCTTTTCCGACCGACCGTCCTGGTGCATCATGCACGGCATGGAGCGGGACACGATCATCGCCGACCTTTCGCGCCACGCCGATGCCGTCAAGGCCCGCGGCGCCGCGTCCATGTGGCTGTTCGGCTCCCTCGCCCGCGGAGACGCCCGCCCGGACAGCGACGTCGACCTCTTCCTCGACTACGATCCGCAGGGGCGCTTCTCCCTCCTCGACCTCGTCGGCATCAAGCTCTACCTCGAGGAGGTGCTGCGGCGCCCGGTCGACGTCACCACCCGCGACAGCCTGCACCCGAAGCTGCGGGGGGATATCGAGTGGGATGCGGTGCGCGTGTTTTGACCCACCGATCGCTCGATATCGTCCTCGACGAGATGCTCGACGCGATCGCGCAGATCGAGCGCGCATGCGCGGGCAAGACTGTCGCCGACCTAGAGAGCGACTGGGTTCTCGCGAGAGCCATCGAGCGTGGTCTGGAGATCGTGTCGGAGGCGTCGCGCCACCTGCCGGACGAGGTCAAGGCACGATACCCCGACATACCCTGGCAGGCGGTTCGCGCGTTGGGCAACGTCCTGCTGCACGAGTATCATCGCGTCTCCGGCAGGATCGTCTGGAACGTCGTCACCGACGACCTGCCGAAGCTGGCCGAAACGCTGAAGCAGATCGCCGACGGCGAGAAGCGCCCGACGGCCGAGTGAGGAGACGCAGACGAAAATCACCGCAGCCGCGCCTTCACCCGTTCCGCCAGCCAGTCACGCGTCGCGCGATAGGCGTCGAGGCGCTGCTCGCGGGTGCCGGTCTCCAGCGTCGGGTCGGGCGTGGGCCAATATTCCACGTCGGCGGCGATGTACCGGGTCAGCTCGAGCGCGGCGTGGTGGGCCTCGGGCGTGAGGCTGACGATCAGGTCGAAGCTCAAGCCCTCGTATTCCTCCAGCTCGTCGAGGGTGCGGCAGCGGTGGCGCGACGCGTCGATGCCGAGCTCGTCCATGGCCGAGATCATGAATGGATCGGGCTCGTCCTCCTTGCGCACGCCCGCGGACTGGACGTAGGTCGAGCGCCCGAAGAAGTGCCGCGCCAGCCCCTCCGCCATCGGCGAGCGAACGGCGTTGTAATTGCACACGAACAGCACCGAGTGCACGCGCGAGCCGTCCGCGGCCACGGGCTCAGCCCTTCCAGTGCAGCGCGAAGATCAGCGTGAAGATGCGCCGCGCCGTGTCGAAGTCGATCTCGACCTTGCCGGAGAGGCGCTCCACGAGCAGTTCCGCGGCCTCGTTGTGCAGGCCGCGCCGGCCCATGTCGATGGCCTCGATCTTCTGGGGCGAGGCCGTGCGAATGGCGGCGTAGTAGCTCTCGCAGACCGTGCGATAGTCGCGGATCACGCGCCGGAACGGGGTGAGGGAGAGCAGATGCGTCATCAGCGGCTCTCCCGCCTCCGTCTGGATCTCGAAGGCGAGCTTGGCCTCCACCAGGCCGAGCTTGAGCGCGTAGGGCCCGTCGTCGCGCCCGGGCACCGCGAAATGGTTGGTCTCGACGATGTCCCAGATCGCCACCGCCCGCTCGTGCTCCTGGTCGGGATTGCCGCGGCCGATGGAGGCCTCGTCGAGCACGACGCGCACGAGCCGCTCGTTCGTCCTCTCGGCCATGTCCGCTCCGCTGCCCGCCTCGCCGGGCGTGACCCTAGCGCGCCCGCCCCCGTCGTGCAAAGGGCGAGGGCACGACCGCGCGCGATCGCAAGCGGAGGCGACGAAATCGCCTCTTTCGGCAGATTTGCGAACGTGCTCGTGTCCGCTCCGCGCCCGGCGCGAGCACGCGCGCGCACGAAGACACGACGAGAGACCAGACCCGTGACGTCGCCAGAGATCCCGACTTCCGAGACCGCCGACGTCCTCGTCGTCGGCGGCGCCGCCATGGGCTCCTCGCTCGCCTATCATCTCCTCGCGCATCCCGGCTTCTCGGGGCGAGTCGTCGTCGTCGAGAAGGACCCGACCTACCGGCTGTGCGCATCCGCGCTGTCGGCGGCCTCGATCAGGAGCCAGTTCTCGAGCCCGGTGAACGTGCGCATCTCGCTCCACGGCATCCGCTTCCTGCGCGCGATCGCGGAGCATCTCGCCGTCGAGGGCGAGGTGCCGGAGATCGGGCTGAAGGAGGGCGGCTACCTCTATCTCGCCACGGCCGCCGGCGCGGACGTCCTGCGCGAGAACCACGCCGTCCAGATCGCGGAGGGCGCGGACGTCGCGCTCCTCGATCCCGACACGCTCGTCGCGCGCTTCCCCTGGCTCAATCCCGGCGAGGACGTCGTGATGGGCTCGCTCGGGCTCTCGGGGGAGGGCTGGTTCGACGGCTGGGGGCTGCTCCAGGCCTTCCGCCGCAAGGCGAAGGCGCTCGGCGCGCACTACGTCGCCGGCGAGGTGGTGGACGTCCTGCGCGGGGGCCCGCGCGTCACGGGCGTCGTCCTCGCGGACGGGCGACGGATCGCCTGCGGGACGCTGGTGAACTGCGCCGGCGCGGGCGGGCGCACGGTTGCCGCGATGGCCGGCGTCGACCTGCCGGTCTTCGCGCGCCGTCGCTACGTCTTCACCTTCTCCTGCCGCGGCGACGTGCCGAACTGCCCGCTGATGATCGACACGTCCGGCGTCTACGTCCGCCCGGAGGGCGAGAGCGCGGACGGGCGGCAATTCATCTGCGGCGTCTCCCCCGATGCGGTGGAGGACGAGGGCCTGTCCTGGCGCGACGAGGACCCGGCGAGCCAGGACGTCGACTGGACCTATTTCGAGGAGCGGATCTGGCCCGCGCTCGCCGCGCGCGTGCCCGCCTTCGAGGCCATCCGCCCGGGCGCGGCGTGGGCGGGTCCCTACGACATGTGCGCGCTCGACCACAACGCGCTGCTCGGGCCCGCCGCGCCGCAGGGGCCGGAGAACTTCCTGCTCTGTAACGGCTTTTCCGGCCACGGCCTGCAGCAGAGCCCCGCCGTCGGGCGCGGGCTCGCGGAATGGATCGTGGAGGGGCGCTACGCGACGCTCGACCTCTCCGACCTCGCCTTCGCACGGATCGCAGAAGGGCGGCGGGTCGTCGAGCGCAACGTCATCTGACGCAGGCGCTCTCTCGGTGCCCGCGCCGGCGGGAATTGCGGGCATGCGCCGCGAGAAGCGTGATCGCCGCCGGCGTCATGCCCTCGATGCGCGCCGCCTGGCCGAGCGTGCGCGGGCGCACGCGATCGAGCTTCGTGCGGATCTCGTTCGAGAGCCCGGGCAGCGCCGTGAAGTCGATGTCGTCGGCCAGCACCACGCTCTCGTCGCGGCGATGGGCGGCGATGTCCGCCGCCTGCCGGTCGAGATAGACGGCGTAGGTCGCGTCCGTCGTGAGCCGCTCGCGAAGCACGGGCTCGATCTCGCCGAGCTCCGGCCAGACCCGCGCGAGATCCTCGAAGGAGACGTGGGGGTAGGACAGGAGCTGGAAGGCGGAGCGGCGGATGCCGTCCTGGTTGAGCGCGAGCCCGGCGCGGGCGGCCTCCGCCGGCGTCACGCTGCGCGCCTCGAGCGCCGCGCGGGCGGCCGCCAGCCGATCGCTCGCCTGTCCGAAGAGCCGCGCCCGCTCGGGCCCGACGCAGCCGGCGGCGATCCCGAGCGCGGTCAGCCGCTCGTCGGCATTGTCGACGCGCAGGCTCAGCCGGTACTCGGAGCGCGAGGTGAACATGCGGTAGGGCTCGCTGACCCCGCGGGTCACGAGGTCGTCGACGAGCACGCCGAGATAGGACGCCGCGCGATCGAAGACGACGCCCTCGCCGCCGCCGGCGAAGAGCGCGGCGTTGAGGCCGGCCGCGAGGCCCTGCGCGGCGGCCTCCTCGTAGCCCGTCGTGCCGTTGATCTGCCCGGCCAGGAAGAGGCCGGCGATGCGCTTCGTCTCGAGCGTCGGCGCGAGGCTGCGGGGGTCGACGTAATCGTACTCGATGGCGTAGCCCGGCCGCAGGATGCGCGCGCGCGCGCAGCCGGGGATCGCCGCGACGACGCCCGCCTGGACGTCCTCCGGCAGGGAGGTGGAGATGCCGTTGGGGTAGACGGTCGGGTCGTCGAGCCCCTCGGGCTCGAGGAAGATCTGATGGCCGTCGCGATCGCCGAAGCGCACCACCTTGTCCTCGATGGAGGGGCAGTAGCGCGGGCCCGTCGAGGCGATGTCGCCGGAATACATGGGCGCGCGATGGAGGTTGGCGCGGATGAGATCGTGCGCGGCCGCCGTCGTGCGGGTGATGCCGCAGGCGATCTGCGGCGTGGTGATGCGCGTCGTCAGCGCGGAGAAGGGCACGGGATCGTCGTCGGCTTCCTGCACGTCGAGCCCGGCCCAGTCGATGGTGCGCCCGTCGAGGCGCGGCGGCGTCCCGGTCTTGAGCCGCCCGAGCGCGAAGCCGAAGCGCTCGAGCGTCGCCGAGAGCCCGAGCGAAGGCGCCTCGTCCACGCGCCCGGCGGGGATCTTGCGCTCGCCGATATGAATGAGCCCGCGCAGGAAGGTGCCGGTCGTGATCACGACGGCGCCCGCGCGGATGCGCCGGCCGTCGGCCAGCAGCAGCGCCGCGACGCGCCCGTCCACGACCTCGATGTCGTGCGCCTCGCCCTCCACGATCGCGAGGTTCGCCTGCGCGGCGAGCGCCGCCTGCATGGCGCGGGCGTAGAGCCTGCGGTCGGCCTGGCTGCGCGGACCGCGTACGGCGGGCCCCTTTCGGCGGTTGAGCAGGCGGAACTGGATGCCGGCCACGTCCGCGACGCGGCCCATCAGCCCGTCCAGGGCGTCGATCTCGCGCACGAGATGGCCCTTTCCGAGCCCGCCGATTGCCGGATTGCAGGACATCGCGCCGATGGTCGCGGCCTTGTGCGTCACGAGCGCGGTCGCCGCCCCCGTCCGCGCCGCCGCGGCGGCGGCCTCCGCACCCGCATGTCCGCCGCCCACCACGACGACGTCGTAGCGGTCGAGAGGATCGTCGGGGCCGATGAGGGCGGGCATGGTGGTGCGGTCCGGGCTTTGAGGGTCGCGTCCGATATACAGAGGCTGGGCCCGCGCATCCAGGGGCGGGGTGGCGGACATGGAGCCTCACTTCCCGATGCAGAACGCCCCGAACAGCGCGTCCAGCACGTCCTCGACGTCCACGCGGCCGGAGATCGTGCCGACGGCGCGGGCGGCGAGGCGGACGTCCTCGGCGGCGAGCTCGGTGTCGCCCGCCTCGAGGGCGCGCGCGCCGCGGGCGAGCGCGTCGTGGGCCGTCTGAAGGGCGATGCGGTGGCGCGCGCGGGTGACGACGGCGTCGGACCCGTCGCCGACCGTGTCGCGGGCACGCGCCTCGATCGCGGCGAGGAGCGCATCGATCCCCTCCCCCGTCGCCGCCGAGACGGCGAGATCGGCCGCCACGGGGGGCGCGGCGGCCGGAAGCGCGGCGACGAGATCCGCCTTCGTCGCCACGTGGAGGTGGGGCGTAGCGGCCGGCTCCGGCGGCGCGGGCGCGTCGCGGGGGTCGAGCCAGACGACGAGATCCGCGCCGGCGATCTTGGCACGGGTGCGCGCGACGCCTTCGGCCTCGATCGTGTCGCTCGTCTCGCGCAGGCCGGCGGTGTCGATGAGCGTCACCGGCAGGCCGCCGAGATCGAGGCGCACCTCGATGGCGTCTCGCGTGGTGCCGGGTGTCGCGGAGACGATGGCGACGTCGCGGCGGGCGAGGGCGTTCATCAGCGTCGACTTGCCGGCATTGGGCGGGCCGGCGAGGACGACGACGTAGCCGTCGCGCAGGCGCTCGCCGCGCCCGGCATCGGCCAGCGCCCGGGCGATCTCGCCTCCGAGCGCCGTCATCGCCGCCGCGGCCTGCGCCTCCACAGAGTCCGCGACGTCGCCTTCGTCGGAGAAGTCGAGGGCCGCCTCGAGGAGCGCCTGAGCCTCGACGATCCGCCGGCGCCAATCCTCCGCCAGCCGGCCGAGCCCGCCTTCGAGCTGCCGCAGCGCCTGGCGGCGCTGGGCCTGAGTCTCCGCCTCGATCAGGTCGGCGAGGCCCTCCACGGCGGAGAGGTCCATGCGCCCGCCGAGGAAGGCGCGGCGGGTGAACTCGCCGGGCTCGGCGTGGCGGCAGCCCGGCACGTGGGCGAGGGCGTCGAGCACGGCGGTGCGGGTCGCGAGCCCGCCGTGGACGTGGAGCTCGGCCTGATCCTCGCCGGTGAAGGAATGCGGAGCGGGGAAGTAGGCGACGAGGGCCTGGTCGAGCACCTCGCCGGTGGCGGGCGCGCGCAGGTCGCGAAGCGCGAGCCGCCGGGGCGCGGGCACGCCGCCGGCCAGCGCCTCCAGCACGGCGCGCGTCGCGGGTCCGCTGACGCGCACGACGCAGATCGCCGCGCGGCCCCAGCCGGAAGCCGGGGCGAAGATCGTGTCGGTCTGCGATGAAGACGGGTCGGGCGAGGCGGATCCGGTCAAGACGGGCTCCCGACGGGGCGATGCCGATCGGCCGATCATGCGTTTTCGGCGCGCGCGGTCCGCTCGTCGCCGGACGACCCTCGGCACGGCAAAGGGCCGCGTATCGCTCGACGACGCGGCGCTGCTTTCGGACACCTGGTAGGAAAACTGGAGCGGGCGAAGGGATTCGAACCCTCGACCCCAACCTTGGCAAGGTTGTGCTCTACCCCTGAGCTACACCCGCTCGCTCCGGACCGCGGTGCGTCGCCCGCCGTCGAGGCCGGTGATATGAACCAGGCGAAAAGGGAATGCAAGGGGAAAATTTCGGGCCGAGGACGATCTTTTTCCGACGATCTTTTCGGCGGCCTCGCCGGCACCCTGTCCCATGCGCCGCGGACGCTACCGCAGGCTTGAGCGCACCGGCGCCCTTCGCGTAAGAGGTGGGCCATGGACGACCGCACGCACGCCCCCCTCGACCCGCAGGCGCTCTTCGCGCTCCTCGACCGGCACGGCACGCCGCACAGCACGGTGGAGCACGAGGCGGTGTTCACCGTCGCGCAGTCGCAGGCGATCGAGCGCGACCTGCCGGGCGGCCACACGAAGAACCTCTTCCTCAAGGACAAGAAGGGCAGCCTCTTCCTGGTGACGGCGGAGGCCCATGCGCGCGTCGACCTCAAGCGGCTGCACGTCCCGCTCGGGGCGGCGAGCCGGCTCTCCTTCGGCTCCGCCGAGCTCTTGCGCGAGGCGCTCGGCGTCGAGCCGGGCTCGGTCACGCCGCTCGCCCTCGCCAACGATCGCGCGGGGCGCGTGCGCTTCTTCCTCGACCGCACCCTCGCCGGGTTCGAGACGATCAACGTCCATCCGCTCGTCAACACCATGACGACGGCGATCCCCACGCCCGCGCTCGTCGCCTTCCTCGCGGCGATCGGGCACGCGCCGACGATCGTCGACCTGCCGACACCACCCGAGGAGGAGGCGTCGGCGCCCTCCCCCTGAAGGCCCGCGCCCCCTGGCAGGTCGTGGTGTCGCACCCCATCTCCCGCACCAGAGCACGAGAAGCACGGGCGCCCCATCGAAAAGGGCCCCGGACGACAGGAGCCGAACCGACATGCTGGCAGACGGATCGAATCTCGGCGGCGGCCTGCCCGACGGCGCGCCGGCGGACCTGATCAAGGACACGACGACCGCGACGTTTCGGGAGGACGTGATCGCCGCCTCCATGCGCACCCCGGTCCTCGTGGACTTCTGGGCGCCCTGGTGCGGTCCCTGCAAGCAGCTCACGCCCGTCATCGAGAAGGTGGTCCGCGCCGCCAAGGGCAAGGTCAAGCTCGTCAAGATGAACATCGACGAGCACCCCTCCATCGCCGGCCAGCTCGGCATCCAGTCCATCCCGGCCGTGATCGCCTTCGTCCAGGGTCAGCCGGTCGACGGCTTCATGGGCGCCCAGCCCGAGAGCCAGATCAAGGCCTTCATCGACAAGCTCTCGGGCGCCGCCGGCCCCTCCCCCGTGGAGCAGGCGCTGGAGGAGGCCGCGACCCGCGCCGGCAAGGGCGATGCGCAGGGCGCGGCGGAGCTCTATGCCGCGGTGCTCCAGCGCGAGCCCGACAACATGGTCGCGCTCGGCGGCATGGCGAAGCTCCACGTCGATCTCGGCGACGTCGACGGCGCCGAGCAGATGCTCGCCATGGCGCCGCCCGAGAAGGCGCAGGACCCCGCCCTCGTCCCCGCCCGCAAGGCGATCGAGCTCGCCCGCCAGGCGGCGGCTCTGGGCGACGTGGCCGAGCTCGAGGCGCGCGTTTCCGCGAACCCGGACGACCATCAGGCCCGCTTCGACCTCGCGCTCGCCCTCAACGCGCGCAACGAACGTGTGCGCGCCGCCGAGGCGCTGGTTGAAATCGTGCGCCGGGACCGTAGTTGGAACGAGGACGGGGCCCGCAAGCAGCTCGTCGAGTTCTTCGAGGCGTGGGGTCCCAAGGACGAGGCCACGATGGTGGGTCGGCGCAAGCTCTCCTCGGTCCTCTTCCGCTGATGATCGGCGGGAGCGGGCGGCGGCGGGGAGCGATGCGCCTCCGCCGGGCGAGGGTCGATCGCGAGCGCGGGAGTACGAGGTCATGGCGATGAACGCCACCTATCGCGGGCCGCAGGACTGCCCGGGCATCATCCCGGTCTTCCCCCTGCCCGGCGCGCTGCTGCTCCCGCGCGGGCAGATGCCGCTCAACATCTTCGAGCCGCGCTATCTCGCCATGGTGGACGACGCGCTGCGGACCGAGCGCATCATCGGCATGGTGCAGCCGGACGCCGACGCCGGCGCCGCCGGCGGCCCGCCGAGCCTCTACGGCACGGGCTGCGCGGGACGCATCACGCAGCTCGCCGAGACCGGGGACGGGCGCTACCTCATCACGCTCACGGGCATCGCGCGCTTCCGCGTGGCGTCCGAGCTCTCCGCCATGACCGCCTACCGCCAGGTGGAGGCGGACTTCGCGCCCTTCGCGCGCGATTTCGTCGCCCGCGCCGGCGAGGAGGAGGTGGACCGAGAGGGCGTGCTCAAGGCGCTGCGCCAGTTCGTCGACGCCATGGAGGTCGAGGTCGATTGGCGGGGCGTCGAGCAGGCGCCCAACGAGGCGCTCGTGAACGCGCTGTGCATGATGACGCCCTTCGGCGTGCGCGAGAAGCAGGCGCTGCTCGAGGCCGCCGACCTCAAGACCCGCGCCGACGTCCTCATCGCCCTCACCGAGATCGAGATCGCCCGCTCCGGCGACGACGACGGCGAGCCGACCCTGCAATGAGCCCGCCCGCGGACGCGGCGGGTTCTTCGAGAGACCACCCGATGACCGACGAGACCACGCCCGAGAACCAGCCGAGCGGCACTCCCGCGGAGAGCGCGGCGGCCGATCCCATCGCCGTCGACCCGAAGCTCCTCGAGATCCTGGTCTGCCCGCTGACCAAGGGGCCGCTCGAATACGATCACGCGGCGCAGGAGCTGGTGTCGCGCCAGGCGAAGCTCGCCTACCCGATCCGCGACGGCATCCCGATCATGCTGCCCGAGGAGGCGCGCTCGCTCGCCTGAGCGCGACGGCTTCGCGGGCGCCGGCTTCGCGGGCGCCGGCGAGACGCTTCGCCGGCTTTGCGTCTCGTCAATGCGTCGGCTCTCCGGACATGGCATTCTCGTCGCAAAACACGACGAGGAGACGCCCCATGATCAGCCTCATCGACGCCATCGGCCTCTCGGACCTCACCGAGGAGGAGATCGCCGCCCTCGCGGAGCACGAGCACGTGCCCGAGATCGTCGCCGCGACGCTCGGCGCCTATCTGCTCCACGAGGCGCACGGTGCGGAGCGCATCCGCGACATGATGCTCGACGACCTGCGCGCCGCGATCCGCCGCCGGGACCTCGATCACGCCCGCCGGCTCAACGGCGCGCTGCGCCACTTCCTCTCGGAGCATCCGGAGGCGGCGCTCCACCCGCCGTACGCGGGCCGAGGGGCGTGAGGCTGCGGCGTCAGGCGAGGAGCGCGTCGAGGGTGTCGGGATCGAGCCGATCGCCGCTCTGCGTGCGCTCCGCGAGGCCGAAGCCGTCCGCGTAGTCCCAATGCGCCCAGCCGATGCCGGCCGCTTCCGCGCCGCGGCGCACGGCCGCGAGCCAGGCTGCGCGGTCGCGCGGATGCGCGTGCCAGCGCAGGACGCCGAACTCGTTGACGATCACCCGCCGCCCCGTCCGGTGCGACCAGGCGCCCGCGCGCGCGAAATCCGCCGCGATGCGCTCGGCGTCCCACGGGTCGGCATAGGCCTCGCGCACGATGTCCGCCGCCTCGTCCCGGCCCGCGCGCCTCGAGGCGTCGACGAACCCGTCGAGGCGGGCGTCCTCGGGGCCGGCGGGGAAGGGGAGCCCGCGCAGATGCGCGAGCGGATCCCCGTCGCCGTTCCAGTCCGCGCCCTGATGGGTGAAGGCCATCGGGTCGTAGTAATGCACGGCGTAGACGACGTTCGGGTCGTCGAGGGGCGGCGTCTCCTCCAGCGCCTCGATGCGCTGATAGAGGTGCGGCGGATAGACGAGCGTGTGGGCGGGAGCCCGCGCGCGCACGGCTGCCGCGAGGCGCGGCGCCTGGGCGAGCCATATCTCCGCCGAGACGACCGGCTCGTTGAGGATCTCCAGCGCGACCTCGGCGGGCGGCAGGTCGGCGAGGAAGGGGATCAGCGCGTCCCAGGCGGCGATCGCGGCCGCGAGCCCCTCCTCCCGGCGCGCCTCGTGCAGGGCGTTGAAGGCGCCCGTGTCCGGGTGGAGGTCGACGGAGACGACGCATCCCGCGGCGCGCAGCCGGTTCACGGCGTCCCGGACGGCGAGGATCGTCGCGGCCGCCGTGGCTCCGTCGGCGAAATCGGGCCCGACGCGCTCCAGCGGGACGGGCAGGCGCATATGCGTGATGCCGAGCCGGACCAGCGTCGCCAGCGCATCCGTCTCGGGCAGCCCGGCATCGAGCCAGCCGGGCAGATTCACGCCGCGCGCGAGGCGCGAGACGTCGATGGCGAGATCGTCGTCTCCGGCGAAGGCGTCGGTCCCGGCGAGCCCGGGCCGTGCGGCCATTGCGGACGCCACGGATCCCGCGGCCACGCCGGCGAGGAGGCGACGACGCGAGAGGCTCATGGACGCGCGACCTCGATCTCGCGTGCCGTCGCCGCGTGGCCGAGCGGCTCGCGGCGGGTGCGGGTGGCGAGGAGCCAGGCGGCGTGGGGGTTCGTCGCGAGATAGCGCGCGCCGAGCCGCCGCGGCTCGAGCGCGAGGCGCCAGAGCCATTCGAGGCCCGCGCGCTGCAGCGGCATGGGCGCACGCGCCCGGCGCTTCGAGAGGAAGTCGAAGAGCCCGCCCGACGTCTTCACCGCGCCCACGCCCCGCAGGGCGTCCGCGTAGCGCAGCGCGAAGCGCTGCTCGCGGGGAAAGCCCATGGCGAGCCACAGCACGTCGGGGCGCAAGCGCGCGATCTCCGCGACGCGTTCGTCGGCCGCCGCGCCCTCCACGTAGCCGTGATGGGTGCCGACGAGCCGCAGGTCCGGGTAGAGCCGGCGCACCTCCCGCTCGGCGGCGGCGAGGCTCTCGGGATCGGCGCCCAGCATGTAGAAGGTCCGCCCCTGCGCCTGCGCCCGCGTCGCGACGTCGTGGAAGAGGTCCGTCGTCGCCACCCGCTCCGGCAGGGGCGCCCGGCACAGGAGCCGCGAGGCGAAGACGAGCGGCATCCCGTCGGCGTGGATCTCGTCGAAGTCGAGAACGAGCCGGCGCAGCTCCGGGTCCGAGGCGACGAGGGAGAGCACCTGCCCGTTGGCCGAGGTGGACAGGAAGGGCCGTGCGTTCGCCGCCTGCCGCGACGCCGCCTGCGCGAGCAGGATGTCGGCGGCGGCGTTCCGGTCGACGACGCGCAGCGGCAGGCCGCCGACGAGGGAGGCGTCGGCCCGGCGCGGGGCGGTCACGGGCGGGGCGGTCTCCCGGACGACGGGCGGCAGGGCGGGATGGGTGGGGTCGAAGCCGGTCATCGCGCGTTCCTGTAGGCACGGGGGGAGACGAGGGTGAGGATCATGATCTGGAGATCGAGATACAGGCTCCAGTTGTCTATGTAGTAGAGGTCGTGGGCGAGCCGCCGGCGGATGTCGTCCTCGGAGCGGATCTCGCCGCGGCAGCCGTTCACCTGGGCCCAGCCGGTGATTCCGGGCTTCACGCGGTGGCGATAGACGTAGCTCGTCGCCTCGCGCATGAAGGACTGGTCGTGGGTCATGGCGTGGGGGCGCGGTCCGACGAGGGACATGTCGCCGACGAGCACGTTCCAGAGTTGCGGCAGCTCGTCGATGTTCCAGCGCCGCAGCACGCGCCCGATCTTCGTCACGCGCGGGTCGTTCCGCTCCGCCTGGCGCACCACGCGTCCGTCCTCGAGCGTGGTCATGGTGCGGAACTTGAGGATGCGGAACGGCGCCAGGTTGAGGCCGTAGCGACGCTGCCGGAACAGGATCGGGCCGGGCCCGTCGAGGCGGATCGCGAGGGCGACGAGGGCGAGGAGGGGCGCGAGCAGGACGAGCGCCGTCCCCGCCAGCGCGACGTCGAGGAGGCGCTTCGACACGCGCTCGCTCAGCGTCAGCGGCGGGCGGATGAGGCGAAGCGAGCGGTCCTCCAGCCGCGTTCCGGCGACCTGCGGCACCTCGGCGAGGACGTCCTCGAAGGAAACGTAGACCTCGCAGGGGATGGCCCGCAGCGCTTCCACCGTGCGCGCCAGGATGCCCGGGCGCACGCGGCCGAGCGCAATGACGATCTCCTCCGGGCGCGTGAGCCGCGCCAGCGACACGGCGAAGGCGAGATCCTCCTCCAGCGTCGCTGCCGGCGGCGTCTCGCCCTCGGCGGCGGGACCGGTCTCGACGTCGCGCAGCTGCAGGACGGCGGCGACGCGGCGGCCGTGGGCGTCGCGGCCGATGGCCTTCTCGACGCCCCGCACGGCTTCCTCGACGCCGACGACGAGCACGGTGGAATCGAGCATGCGGCGGCTCGTCGCGTAGTCCTGGAGGACGGAGACGAGCGCACGCCGCACGGGCAGGAGCAGGAAGGGCCCGCCGATCGCGACCAGGCCGAGCGCCCCGCGCGAGAGCGCCTCCGCGTCCTTCTGCAGGAAAGCGAGGACGATGAAGGCGACGACCGTGATCTCCCACACGGCGAAGACGTGGCCGATGCTCTCGCGGGCGTGCGGGCCCGGGCGATAGCCGCGAAGCGCCGTGACGATCGCGACGAAGCTCACCGCGAAGACGACGGCGCGCCGTCCCGCGTTCACCTCGTCGGGCGATACGCCGAGCACCACGAGGTGGTAGAGCGCCTCCGCCGCGTAGACGATCGAGTAGGTGGCGAGGAGGTCCCACAGAGCGAGCAGGCTCGACAGCGCGAGCCGTGCACGGAACCGGTCTCGCGCCGGGAAGAGCGAGGACAGGCGCACCGTCCGCTCGGGGGGACTCATGGCGCTCGCCGTGAGGTGCGGCGGCGCCGTTGTCTCGGAATGATCCATCGCGTCCAGCTCCGACACGCCTTTCGCTACGGAAGGGACCGTGCGAGGGGCGTGCGGATCAGGACAGCAAGCGCGATGCCGACAATTCGACTAAACTGCGCGTCGATTGCGAGCGATCGCCTCGGCCGAGCGGGGGTCGGTGGTATCCGGGTCGTCGATGCGCGCCGCGCTCCCGGCGTGCGCCACGGCGCGTCCCTCCGGATCGAGGACGAGGAGGCCGGCCCGGCCGGTCTCCTCCGCCGAGGGCTCGAGCGCGTCGCTGCGCCAGTCGCTCGGGGCCATGACGACGATCGTGTCGAAGGAGGCGCGTGCCAGCGCCAGGAGGCAGGCCGCCTCTTCGGTCCGCCAGGGGTCGCAGGCGGGATCGACGAGGTAGCGCAGGCGCACGGCGGCGATGAAGCCGTCCTCGTCGAGGGGCAGCACCGGGCTCACGGTGAGCGCCCGGGCGGGCTCGCCGGAAGCTTCCTCGAACAGGTAGGCGTCGGGCGTCGCGTCGACGAGGAGGACGCGCCGCTCGAGATCGGCGAGGGCGACGGCGAGGAGCGGCCCGAGCGAGCGCTCGCCGGCCTCGTCGCCCAGCGCGACGACGCGGTCGATGTCGTGCGCGACGATCGCCTCGGCGGTGCGGGTGAGGAGGGCCTCCAGCGCCTGGGGGGAGAGGCCGGGATCGGATTCATCCTCGGAGGTCTCCGGCTCCTCGGGCTCGGGCTCGGGCTCGGAGCTCTCGGCGTGGAGGAGCGCGCGCTCGTCGGCTTGCGCCTGCTCCGCCGGCACGCCGGATGCGACCGCGGGGCTCGCCGCGGGCGCGCGCGCCTCGGTCGATTCGTCCGCCGGGCGTCGGCGCGTGCCCGCGGGCGCGCTGGCCATGCCGGCGAGGAGGAAGGCGAGGCTGCCGGCGAGCGCGCCGAGGCCCGCGGCCTGGGGCATGGTCGCGGCGGGATAGGCGAGAGCGGTGCCGAGGTGGCGGGGCGCCGAGCGCGCGGCGAGGGGGATCTCCGCCGGCGAGGTCCCGGCGGGCATCGGATCGGAGGGCGCGACACCATCGCCCTCGGACGGAGCCCGCACCGCGCTCGCCGCCTCGATCGCCGCGAGCGCGGCCTGCGCGCGCTCCTGCGTCGCGCGTGCCTGCGCGAGGCCGGTCTCGGCGGCGTCGACGAGCTGGCGTCCCACGAGCTCCCGCCGGCGCGCCACTTCGATATAGGCCGGGTGCCGCGGGCCGAGATCCGCCTCGACGTCGGCGAAGCGCATGTCGATCTCGCGGAAGGCGGAGGCGAGGGCGCCGAGCGGCTCGGGCAGGTCGGGCGCGGAGGCGAGGGCGCGGGCGTCCCCGCGCCCATCGAGCGCCGCGATCGTGATCTCGGCCGAGGCGAGCTCCGCGCGCAGCCGCGCGCTCTCCGTGGAAAAGGACGGAAGCGAGCCCGTCGTCGCCGGCACGGGGGCGGCAGCGTGCGGGTCGAGTGGACCGATGCTCGACGATGCGCTCCCCGAGGCGACGGCGAGGGCGGCGGCGGCGCCCAGAGCCGTCGCCGCGTCCGCGCTCGGGCCCCGCGCCTCGACGAGGAGGAGTCCGGTGCGCGGATCGCCCGCGAGGCGCACGCCTTGCGGCAGCGCGCTCGCCGGGGGAAGCGTCTGCGCGTGGGGCGCGACGAGGTAGGACGCCTGCCAGGGCTCGCCGAGCCACAGGCGCAGGCCCGTATGCGCCGAGACGCCGGCGAGCGCCCCGACGGCGCCGCCCGCGATGGCCAGTACGAACGCCCGTGCGCCCCGCATCCCGATCCCGCTCCCGACCGCGTCATCCGTCGGCAGGGCGCAGTGTGTCGCGCTCCGATTAAGGAACGCTTAAGCATGATTTCGCCCGTTCAGGACGCGTCGCGGACGATCGACGGGGCGGCGGCGCGACGGGCGCCGGGCGCCACCGCTAGCCGGCGCAGGGCCGCGCGCAGCCGTGCGCTGCGCGCGGCCCCGTGGATGACGAGGCCCGCCGGGCCGGCATGGGCGTCCACGATGGCGAGGGGATGTGCGATCGCGCCGAAGCGTGTCTTGTATGCCTCGTCCCCCGCCGCGAGGTCGAGCACGCGGTCGCCGGAGGCGATGCAATGCCCGACGATCTCGTCGAAGAGCGTGTTGCCGAAGGAGAGCGCCTGGTCCGCGTCCGGCGTGATGCCACGCAGCAGGAGGCAGGTCACGCCCCCCGACACGATGCAGTAGTCGACGGCGACGATGCGCTCGCCGTGGCGCAGCGCGTAGATCCGCACGAAGCCGTCCTCGACGCCGCGCCGGGCGACCTCGCGATAGAAGGCGTGGCCGTCCTGGCGCTGGAGCGCGTCGTCGCTCGCGGGAAAGCGCACCGCCCGAAAGGCGAGGAGGCGCTCCAGGGCCGCGTCGACGCCCGCCCGGTCGACGACTTCGAGCGCGAGCGGCGCGATGGCCTCCGCCTGCCGGCGCCGGCGCTTGAGCGCCTGGCGCGTGGAGCGCGAGAGGCTCTCGCGCCATTGCGCATGTGTCCGGGGGAGAGCGATCGCGTGCGCCGCGTGCGGGGCGGGGGAGGTTCGCGCACCGATCAGGTGCGCCACGTCGTCCGCGCCGTCGCGTACGCGGGCGAGGCGCAGGAGCGCCGGCCGGCCGACCGCGCGGGCGATCGCCAGGCGGATACCGGGATCGGCGGCGAGACGGACGATCTCCGCCGGCTCGGCGATGGGGCCGGTATAGTCGCTCACCCCGAAATCGGCGGACTGGACGAGCTCGACGCCGAGACGGCTGCGACGGAAGAGCGGCAGGACGAGCGCGAGGCGCCCCGTCCCGCGCTCCTCCACGACGAGGAAGCGCACGACACCGCCCCGCGAGGCGGGGAAGATGCGGGCGAGCGCCGCGAGCCAGGTCGGGTGGCCGAAGCAGGGCTCCCCCGCTCGGCGGAAGAGGTCGCGGTAGGCCGCGCCGTCGAGATCGATCTCG
This sequence comes from Salinarimonas ramus, assembly GCF_014645695.1. Classification (GTDB taxonomy): domain Bacteria; phylum Pseudomonadota; class Alphaproteobacteria; order Rhizobiales; family Beijerinckiaceae; genus Salinarimonas; species Salinarimonas ramus. The sequence continues at coordinate 305,956 of NZ_BMMF01000005.1, forward strand.
GAGCGCAGGGCGACGTCGAAAATCTCATGCATGGGCCACGGTCCCCCAGCCACGAAGCGAGAGCGCCGAGCCGTCGATGCATTCGAGGTCGCCGGCGCGATTGAGCGTGTGGAGCCTGCGCCCCGGCCAGGCGGGCCCTGGCGCGATGCGCGCGACGAGGCGCTGCGAGAAGCCCTCCTCGTCGAGGCGCGTGATCGCGGCGAGGCCGAGCGCGCGGCCGTAGCCGCCGGCGCAGTCCTGCACCGGTCGCAGGAGCCCGTGCGGCCCGCGCACGAAGGCGCCTGCGGGACGCGCGGTCTCGGCGTCGATCAGGACCGGCTCCCGCGAGAGCCGCGTCCACGGCCCGAAGAGGTCGGGCGCGTGATGAACGACGAGCATGTCGGAATGGGCGCCGACGCCGTCGTGCTCGGTGGCGAGCATGTACCAGCGCCCGCCCTCCCGAACGAGGGTGGCGTCGCTGAGGCAGGCGCCCTCGACGAGCGTCGCCTCGCGCACCCAGCGGGTGGGATAGGGGTCCGCCCGGTAGAGATGGACCGCGTTCGCGGTGGAGCTCTCAGGGATCATGTAGACCTCGCCCTCGTGCTCCAGGAGGAACGGATAGGAGAGGTGCCAGGGCTCCTCCAGCACGGGGATCGGCAGCCCGCGCGGGCCGCTCTCGTCGATCTCGACGACGGAGACGATGCCCTTGCCCGTGCGGTGGTCGAGATCCTCCACGAAGAGGTGGCGGCGCCCGTCGCGCACGAGCGGGAACGGGTCGGCGTAGAAGCGCGTGCCGGGATCGGGCAGGGTCTGCCAGGCGGGTCCCGACAGGTCGAGGCGCTCGGCGACGCCGGGCCCCTCGACGAGCCGCCAGCCCACGCGCCAATGCGGCGCTTGGCAGGCGGCGTGGTAGAGCGCCCGCGCCACGAGGCTCGCGAGGCGCTTTCCGAGATGGCGCGCCACCAGCGGCGCCCCGAGACGCCGCGCGGGGCCGGCTGCGGCCTTCACGCTGGCGCGGGGGGCGACGGCGAGCGCGTGGAGCATGGTCGCGGTGCGGGCGCTCACGGCCTCGAGCGCCTCCGTCACGCTGCGCGCGGCCTCGATGGACGGGCGTCCGCTCCACAGGACGGCGCCGGATCGCACCTCCACGAGATCGACGCGGGGCGCGTGCCCGGCGAGGAGGCAGGCGGCGAGCTGCTCCTCCCCGGCATGACCGTCGTAGAGCGGTCGCACCAGGAGCGCGTCCGCGGGCACGAGGGCCGCGTCGGGGTCGCGCGCGCAATCCGAGCGCAGGTCGAGGACGAGGCTCGCGGGATGCGTCTCGCGGGCGGGCGCCGATTGCTGCAGCGGCACGAGCACGCTGCCGCGCGGCCTCGCGCGCAGGACCATGCGCTCGAGATCCTGCAGGAGATCGAGCCGCGAGAGCACGCCGGGACGGCGCCCGGCCGGATGCAGCGTCACGGCGAGCCCGGGCTCGCGGGCGAGCGTCTCCGCGAGCCGCCCGATCCAGGAGCGCGTCGCGCCGCGATCGGCGAGGATCGCCAGATGGCGGGTCTCGCCGGCGACGCGCAGCGCGCTGTAATCGTCGGGCTTCATCGCGAATTCCCCCGCTCGGCGGCGAGCGCGTCGTCGGTGGCCTCGACCCGCCCGGCGCCGCGGGGCGGCGCGCGCTCCGCGGCGACGGCCTCGACGAGCGCCGCGTAGGCGTCGGCCATGGCGGAGGCGCAATAGCGCTCGGCCAGCCCGGCGGCGCGCGCGACCCGCGCCGCGACGGCGGGCGTCCGCTCGAGCGCTTCGGCCACGGCGCTCTCGAGCGCGGCTGCGTCGTCGACGTCGACGAAGGCGGCGCAGGGCGCGCCGTCGACGGCGAGCACCTCGCGCAGGATCGGGATGTCGTTGGCGACGACGGGCACCCCCGCCTGCGCCGCCTCGACGCCGGCGAGGCCGAAGGTCTCGATGCGGGTGGGGAAGACGAAGACGTCCAGCGCGCTCAGGAAGTCGCCGATGCGCGCGGGCGGCAGCTCGCCCACGAAGGTCACCCGATCGGCGACGCCCAGCCTGTCGGCGTGCGCGCGCAGGACCGCCTCGTGCGGCCCCGTCCCCGCCAGCGCGAGCCGCCAGTGCTGCCGGCGGGCGAGGAGCCCGATGGCGGCTTCGAGGTTCTTCGACGGATGAAGCCGCGCCACGCAGCCCAGGAGCGGGCCCGCCGGCAGGTCGAGCGCGGCGCGCGCGGCCTGCGCGTCGAGGGTGCGCGCCTTCAGGTCGAAGCCGTGCTCGACGAGGACGAGCCGATCCCGGTAGGACGCCGGGTGCACGCCGTACTCGCTCAGCGTCTGCGCGGAATTGACGACGACCCGGTCGTAGATCCCCAGCGCACCGAGAAGCCGATCCGCCCGCGCCAGCGGGCGCGCGACCTGCCGCAGCGAGGTCGTCTGGTTGGCGATGACGCGCGCGCCCGCGAGCCGCGCGGGCACGGCGCCCAGCACGTTGCCGTAATGCTGGAAGGTCACCACCGTCGCGGGGCGGATCGCGCGCAGCGTCTCGTAGAGACGCACGAGGAGCCGCGCCACGCCGAGCGGGCCCCGCGGCCGCGCCGGCGCGCAGAAGCGCACGTCGCCGAGCCAGGCGCAGTCCGAGGACTTGCGATACAGGAAGACGTGGTGGACCGGATATCCGCGCGCCGCCAGCCGCTCGCCGACGAGGCGCGAGACCTCCTGCGCGCCGGCGTTCTCGGACTGGGTCTGCAGCAGGACGACGGGGGCGAGGCGGTGTCGCATCAGTGTGCTCCGTCCCGGATCTCCACGCGCGAGCGCGCGAAGAGCGAGAAGATCGAGGGATCGAGGCCGACGAGGCGGCGCGCCACCACGACGAGGACGATGGTCGTCGTGGCGATGGTCGCGGCATAGGCGGCCGCCGCGCCCACGGCTCCGAAGGCGAGGGCGCCGATGGCCACGGCGCCGAGGCGCGCCGCGACGGACGCGCCGAGGAGGACGGCGTGCAGCCGCTCGTGACCGGTCAGCACCAGGACGGCGGACGCCGGTCCGCCGAGCGCCACGGCGGCGGTGCCGAGCGAGAGCAGGACGAGCGTCGTGTGATAGACCGCGTAATCCGCGCCGAAGAGCGTCAGCAGATGGCCACCGACCGCCAGGATGCCGGCGAGCCCGATCGCCACGGCGGCCGCGACGGCGACGGCGAGCCGCCGCAGCGTCGCCTGCACCTGCACCGCGCGCCCGGCGAAGAAATCCTTGGCGATGGCGCGCAGCGCGAAGTTGGTGATGCCCCCCGACAGCATGGCGAAGGCGGCGGCGAGCCGTCCGGCGGCGAAGTAGCCCGCGGCCATGGCCGGACCGAGGAGGAGGCCCACGAAGAGGACCTCCAGGAATTGGCTCGTCGCGTCGATGAGGGAGGAGGCCCACATGGAGGCGGAGCGCCGCCGCCAGGCCGGGCCGTCGACGACGCCGCGTGCGCGGCGCACGCTCTCCGGCAGGGCGCGGCGGATGGCGGAGACCTGGAGCGCGACGCTGGCGAAGCCCGCGAGCGCCGCGATCAGGAGGAAGTCCGGCGCCTCGAAGGTGGCGCCCGAGACGGCGAGCAGCGCACAGCCGGCGAGGATGAGCGAGCGCCAGGTCACCTCGCCGTGCCCGTCGCCCGCGCCGATGCCGACGATGGTCCGGCTCGCGGGGATCGAGACGGCGAAGACCGTCAGCGCGAGGACGAACAGGAAGGCGCTCGCCGCGAGATAGGCGCCCTGCCCCGTCATGACGGCGAAGATCGCCGCTCCGAGCCCGATGATCGTACCGGTGACGAGGACGGTGGCGAAGGCGCGAGCGAGGGCGCCGCGAGCCTCGGCGTCGCGGCCGGCGCCGAGATGCTCGTGCCAGCTGCGCGCGATCCAGGTCTCCTGGCCGACCTGCGCCACCACGACGACGAAGCTGAGCCCGTTGAACCAGACGACGAGCGTGCCGAAGCCCGCCTTGTCCATCACGCGCGCAGCCAGCGCGAAGGCGGCCAGCATCAGCACGGCGCCCGCCGCCTTGAAGGCGATGGCGCGCGCGGCGTCGCGCATGGCCCCGTCGAGGAGGCGCGCCAGCAGCATGCCGAGGCGCCCGCCGAGCGCCGGCGCCGGAGGCCGGAGGTCCGGGCCGATCTTCTCGCCGGTCTTCACGGGGCGACCTTTCTCGCGCTGTGCGCGGCGCGGCGCGAGGGCTCCACCGGGCGCACGGCCCGGCCCATGGCCAGCCCGGCGACGAGGAGGACGAGGCCGAAGGCGAGGGGAGAGAACAGGGCTTCCTCCTGGAACACGCCGTTGACGAGGATGGTGAGGATCATCAGAGCCGCCAGCGCGAGAGCGGGATCGCGCCGGTGCGCCGCCGCGCGCCACGCGTGGAGCGCGAGGTGCACGGTGGCCGTGAGCACGACGAGGGCGCCGATCCCCATCTGGTAGAGCAGCACGCCCACCGCGCTCTCGAAGGCGCCCTCGGTGCGCCCGAGGCTCTGCGCGCGGCTCCAGTCGATGCGGGTCATGTCGCCGCTGAGATTGCCGCCGATGCCGAGCCCGCGTCCGATCGGGTTCGCGACGAAGCCGTCGACGCCGCCGAGGAAGCCGATGACGTGGTAGTCGCCGACGCTGAGCCCCACGACGAAGGCCACCCCGGCATAGAGCCCGAGAACGCCGAGATACCCCGCGAGCACGAGTCCCGGCGGCAGGAGCCGCCAGGCGGCGAGGCCGATCAGGCACAGGACGAAGAGGATCATCGCGCCCTTCGAGCCGACGAGGACGAGGACGGGCAACGCGAGGAGCGGCACGATCCGCCTGCCGGCGGCGAAGAGCACGAGGGCGAGGATCGCCACCGCGTAGGCGTAGCTGATCGCGTGGAAGTTCGGGCCAAGCAGGCGGTAGAGGCGGATGTCCGGGAAGAAGGTCGAGTTGAACAGGTTGACCATCATCATGTCGCGGGTATCGCGGATGACGCGGCCGGTCTCGCGCATCTCCTCGACGAGGGCGCCGGAATTGAGCACGTCGGCGAAGGCGAGGCCGACATAGTCGTAGCCGTTCACGAGCGCGAACAGGCTCTCGTGGCCGATCGCCTCCCAATAGCCGTATCCCACCGCGAGCGCGCAGATCAGCGTGAGCGTGCGCGTCGGCTGCAAGGGGCCCGCGAGGGCGACGAGGAAGGCGATCTGGAAGACGAGGAAGGGCGTGAGCGCGTTGCGCAGGTAGATCACCGCGCCCTCGCCCGCGCCCGCGGCGAAGCCCAGTCCGGCATAGGCGAAGATCGCCGCGATGGCGATGGAGGAGGCGAGGAGCGGCCCGCGCGCCGACGGCAGCCGCAGCGCCGGCGTCGGCAGGACGGCCGCGACGACGACGCCCCACGCCACCACCGTCGCCACGAAGGAATAGGCGCGGATCAGCGTGAAGTCCCGCTGCCCGGAGAGCTCGCCGGCCACGAGCGAGACGAAGACGTTCTGGAAGACGAAGACCAGCGCGAGATGCGCCGGCAGCATGCCCGGCGCGAAATTCGCGACGAGCGCCCAGGCGACGGCGCAGATCGCCACCGATAGGACGAAGCTCGCCTGGAAGACGAGGACCGGCACGGCCACGACGAGGAGACCCAGCGCGAGGGTGACGACGGCGCCGGCCCAGGCGGGTGCCGTGGCGGGGCTCGCCGCACGGGCACGCGGCGCGAACGCGCCATGGGCGCTCGCCGGGAAGCCTCCTCTCGTCGACGCGGCGCTCGTCATCCGCTCCTCGTCCTCCCCGTTCGCTCCGCCGCACGCGGGCCCGCCGTCCGCGCGGGCGTGCGACATCGACGTGTCGCTGCGGAAACGAGAGCGAAAGGCATGCCAGCCTACGGTGAGGCCGCGATGCGCGCGAACGCCTTGCACCGCATGGCATCGCGCTTGCGCGTGCGTGGGAGGGTTACGCCTCCGTTAAGCCGGATGTGTCGATTGGAGACGAAATGAAACCGTTTCGGGACGCAGCCGAATTTCTCGACGATCCCTTCCCCGCGGCCGCGCCACGGCTCCCGGCGGGGTGGCTCGACCTGCGCGTCTATCTCGCCCTCGTCCGCCGCCGCGCGCCCGTCGTCGTCGCCACGACCCTCGTCGGCGTCGCGCTCGGCTTCGGCGCCTATCTCCTGAGCCCCGAGCGCTACGCCGCCTCCGCCATCCTGCTGGTGGATCCCCGCCAGCAGAACGTGCTCTCCTCGGAGAGCGTCCTCTCGGGCTTCGGGCAGGACGCGGCGGCGGTGGAGAGCCAGGTCGAGCTCATCACCTCGACGGCCGTGCTCGGCCGCGTGGTGGCCGAGGAGGGCCTCGCGAGCGATCCCGACTTCGTCTCCGCCGGCTTGAGGGGCCGCGTCATGCAGGCGCTCGGGCTCTCCGCACCGGAGGCCTCCTCGCCCGAGCGCGACGCGCAGATCGCGCTCTCCGCCCTCGCGCGGAGCCTGTGGGTGCAGCGCCGGGGCCTGACCTACATCCTGGAGGTGGGCGTCACGACCGGCGACCCGCAGAAATCCGCCCGCCTCGCCAACGCCGTCGCCGAGACCTACCTCGGGGAGCTAGTCGGTGCGCGGGTCGACGCCACCCGCACCGCCAACGACTTCCTCGCCGACCGCATCGACGACCTGCGCGCCAGGCTCGAGATCTCCGAGCAAGCGGTGGCGGATTTCCGTTCCTCCAACGAGATCCTCGACGTCGGCCAGGGCGATACGCTGCTCGATCGCCGTGTGGCGCAGCTCGGCGCCGACCTCGCCGCCGCGCGGGCGCGGGTGATCGAGGCGCAGGCGCGGCGCGACCAGCTCGCCCTCGTCGGCGAGCGACTGGGCGACCTCGGCAGCCTCGGCGAGGCGCTCCAGTCGCCCGTCGTCGCGGAGCTGCGCGTCGAATACGCCGAGCTCGAGCGCAATGCCGCCGAGCTCGAGCTCGTCTACGGCCCGGACCATCCCGCCCTGCGTCAGGCGCAGGCCCGCGCCGACCGGGCCGAGGCGCTCATCCGCAGCGAGATCGGGCGCATCTCGGCGGGCGTCGAGAACGAGCTGGAGACGGCGCTTCGCCGTGAGGCCTCGCTCCAGCGCGACTTCGAGGACCTGCAGGGGCGCTACCGCGACATCGGCTCGGCCAGCGTGCGCCTGCGCGAGCTCGAGCGCGAAGCGGAGGCGAACCGCGCCGTCTACGAGCAGGCACTGCTGCGCCTGCGCGAGACCGGCGAGCAGGAGGACCTGCGCATCGCCGACGCGCGGCTCGTGTCGCCGGCCCTGCCGCCGCTGCGCAAGAGCGCGCCCAAGGGCTCCGTCATGCTCGCCGCCGGCGGCGTCGTGGGGCTCTTCGCCGGGCTCGCCTTCGCCCTCTTCGCGGAGGCGACGCGCCGCGGCTTCCGCACGCCCGACGAGGCGGAGGCCGCGCTCGGCCTCGCCGCTCTGGGTGCGCTGCCCCGCTCCGGCGGCGCTCGCGGGGGACGCAACCGCCGCCGCGGCGCCGAGGCGGCGAGCGACGAGATCACGCGCGCGGCGCTTCGGGGCATCCGCGCGCGCCTGCGCGAGGCCGGGGCGACCCGTGTCGTCGTCACCTCCGTCTCGCCCGGCGAGGGCAAGTCCACCCTCGCGCTCGCCCTCGCGCGCGCCTTCGCGGTGAAGGGACGGCGGACGCTCGCGATCGACGCCGACGGCGAGGGCGCGGGCCTCGGCACCGCGCTCGGGATCGCGGGCGAGAACGGCTTCGCGGACCTGATGCGGGGCAGGGCGACGCTCGGCGAAGTGCTGGTGCGTGGTCGCGACGGCGAGCCCGCCGCCATCCCGGCCGGCTCGCCGGAGGCGCTGGCGACGCTCGCGGACCTGATGGAGGACGCCGATCTCGGCGGCTTCGTCGAGCGGCTCGCCACGGGCTGGGACCAGGTGGTCTTCGACGCGCCCCCGCTCTGCGCCGGCGGCGTCGAGGCCGGCGCGCTCGCCCGCGCGGGCGTGAAGGTCCTCCTCGTGGTCGAGGCGGAGCGGACCGGAGCGGACGACGTCGAGCAGGCCCTCCGGCGTGCGAGCATCCCGCGCTCAGCGATCGTGGGCTTCGTCCTCGCCAAGGCCGCACCCGAGACGGTCCCGGCCTATGCGGGCTCCGCACGCCGGGCGCGCGCGGCCTGATCGGCGCAGGCGGGCCTCAGCCGACGGCGCTGCGACGGACGGGCTCGGCGATGGTCAGGGGCTGGGACGTCTCGTCGATCGCCGCCATGCCGAAGAGACCACCCTGGAGGTAGTCGACGCCCCAGGAGGCGAGCATGTCGGCCGCCTCCTGCGTCTCCACCCATTCCGCGACCGTGGGGATGCCCAGGTGCTGGGCGAGGTCGACGAGGGTGCGCACGAAGAAGCGATCGTCCGGCGAGCGCGAGAGGTTCTGCACGAAGGCGCCGTCGATCTTGACGAGATCGACGGGGAAGTCGCGCAGGTGGCGGAAGGAGGTGTGGCCGGCGCCGAAATCGTCGAGCGCGATGGCGACGCCGAGCGCCTTCATCGCGTCGAGACGTGCGCGGGTGGCCTCGGGGTCCCGCACGGCGACGGTCTCCGTCACCTCGACGATGAGCCCCTCGGCGATGCCCGGATGGGCGCCGAGCGTGCTCGCCAGGATGCCGAGCCAGTCGGGCGTCTCCAGCGTCAGCGGGGAGACGTTGATGGACAGCCGCTCCGTCGGGTTCGCGGCGAGCCGCCGCGCGGAGAGCTCCAGCATGCGCGCGTCGAGGAGCGGCACCAGGCCCGCCCGCTCGACGAGGGGGATGATGTCCCCCGCCCCGACGATGCGGCCTTCCGGCTCGCGGATGCGCGCCAGCGCCTCGTGGAAGGCGGTCGCCCGCGCGCCGCAGGCCTCGACCACCGGCTGGCGGGCGACGACGACGCGACGCTCGTTCAAGGCGGCGACGATGTCGAGCTCGCGCTCGGCCCGCTTCGGCGAGCGGTCGGCGCGCAGCGTGCCGGGACGGTAGACCTGGTAGCCGGCGGCGGTGCGCCGGCTCGCGGTCAGCGCGTCCTCGGCCCGGCGCAGCAGGCCCGAGGCCTCGCTCGCGTGCTCGGGCGCGCAGGCGGCGCCGATGGCGACGCGGATCGTCAGCGGCCCGCGCCGCGTCTCCAGCGGCACGCCTTCGACGCCCGCGCGCAGGCGCTCGGCCGCGATCTCGGCCTGCTCCAGCGGGCAGGAGAGGAGGGCGACGCCGAAGCGGTTCGAGGCGTAGCGGGCGAAGACGTCGCGGCGGCGCATGACCACGACGGCGCGGCGCATGGCCTCCTCGATGGCGCGGTCCGCCACCTCGAAGCCGTGGTCCTCGTTGATGCGGTCGAGCCCCTCGATGGACATGACCAGCAGGGTCATGGGCCGGTTCGCCCGGGCGGCGGAGGCGACCTCCCGCGAGATCTTGGCGAGGAAGCCGTTGCGCGCCACCGGTCCCGATTGCTCGTCGCGTGCGGGCGGGGCGAGGCGCAGGACGCCGTGGGCGAAGGCCGGTCGCCCGTCGCTCCCGGCGTACCAGCGCCCGGTGTCCTCCACCTGCACGCAGCCGTCCGCGTCGGCGCCGTGCGCGCCCCGCGCGGCGGCCGGGAGGCGCAGCAGGTAGGTGGCGCGGTAGGCGACGCCCGCGCCATGGTCGGTCTCGCCCTCGGAGGTGCCGGCGTCGAGCACCGCGTCGTGGCGCGTGCGCCCGCCAACGTCCTCGCAGGCGAGCCCGTAGCCCGCACCGGTGGCGAAGGGCGCCATGTCCGGCAGCCCGAAGACCTCGCGGGCGTTGGCGCTCCAGGTGAGAGCGTCGGTCTCGACGTCCCAGTCGTAGACGACCTCGCCGATGGAGGTGAGCACCGTGCGTGGGTCGAGCGGGCCGCGCGTCGAGCGTCGGGGCTTGTCGAGCTGGCCGGTCTGGGGGCGCGCGCCCTTGGAATGCATGCGGTCCTCGTCCCCGCCCCCCGCCGCGCAGGGCGCCGCGCGACCGATCGCGAGGGGCGTACCGAACCAGGATCGAGGCGGACGGTTAACGAAGCGTGAAGAACGGCCCGCGACTTGCTAGCAATGCGGTGTCGTCCACGACGGAGGTCGCCGCGTTGCATAACGAGACATTAACGCGAGGGGGAGAATGCCGCGCGCTCGTGCCGCTGGAGCCTCGCCTGGCGCCGCCCGCGCTCCGCAGCGGCCGCGCCGACGCGGGCTTTCTCACCCAGCTGATCGCCTGCGAGCGCCGCCTCCCCGCCTATCGCGAGCGCCGGACGGCCGATCCGCAGGACGCCAGCGCGCGCTACCGCGCGACGCTCGCCGCCGCGGCGCGCCCGCTCGTCTGCCGCGAGCTCTGAACGACCTCGGCGCTACGCCTCACGCGGCGGTGCCGGGGGCGACGAGCCCCTCCGCGGCGAGGAGGTCGGGGATGGCCTTGCGAAAGGCGAAGAAGCCGCGCGTCGCGTAGGGCCAGGCGCGCTCGTCCAGGGACCGGCGCAGCCGCAGCAGCACGACCCCCGCATCGGCGAGGGAGGGCCGTGCCCGATGGAGCGCGTCCGCGGCGGGCCCGACGGGCGCGTAGCCGGTCACGAGCGCACCGACCCCGAGGCGGCGGGCGGCGTCGGTCAGCGCCTGCGGCGTCAGCGCCACGCGCTCCGCCGGGACGCCGAGATGCGCGCTCGCCCGCCTCCCCGCGTCGCCGAGCGCACCCTCCGTGAAGGCGAGGACGGGCACGGAGCTCGGCCAGGGCGAGCGCGAGGCGGCCGCGTGCGCGAGCAGGATGGCCTTCGGCCGGATCGCGCCGAGATGCCATTGCTCGGGCGTGAGATCCTCCTCGGTGAGGAGGAGCGCCGCGTCCACGGCCCGGGGCGCGTCCGCGGCGGGGATGCCCGCCGCCGGGGGAGGCGGCGCGTCGACGAGCGGCTCGGCGCTCCCCGAGAGCCCGTCGGGCGAGAAGCGTCCCAGCGTGTAGCGGGAGATGTTGTCGCGCCGCGCGAGATAGGTCTTGCCCTGCGTCTGCAGCCCCGCGGTCCAGCGCCAGGAAAGAGTGTTCGAGGCCGGGTCGCCGTCGAGCAGGTGGCGGTGGAAGAAGTCCGCCCCCAGCGCCCAGGGCAGGCGCAGGGTGAAGATCCAGATGGAGGAGAACCACATCCGCGCGTGATTGTGCAGGTAGCCGGTCTCCACCAGCTCCCGCGCCCAATCGTCGTAGCCCTCGATGCCGGTGCGGCCCTCCACCGCCTCCTCGAAGCGCCGGCGCAGCGAGAGGTCGGCCTCGAGCGCGCGCATGTCCTGGGCGAGCCGCGCGTCGTAGCGGTTCCGGACGGCGGGGCGCTGCTCGAGCCAGCCCTTCCAATAGGTGCGCCAGAGCACCTCCTGCACGAACTTCTCCGCGTCCTCCAGGGAATGCGCCGCGAGGGTCGCGGCGAGCACCTCCCGCTCGGAGACGAGGCGATGGCGGATGTAGGGGGAGAGCGTCGACACGTTGTCGCGGTTCTGCGGACCGCGATCCTCGTTGCGGCTCGCCGCGTAGGCGCTCCCAGCGAGCGGCACGAAGCGGGCGAGGCGCGCGAGCCCCTCCTCGCGCGTCGGCGGCGCGTGCGTCGAGGCGTGCGGCACGCGTGGTGCGGGGGCGGTCTCGAACACGGACTCGGGCCTGGGCATGGCGGATCTCCTCGATGCGGGCGACGCGTCTCGGAAGATCCAGGATAGGGCACCAAGGCCCCGCACCGGCGCGCGGCGGATCGCCGCTCTCGCCTCAGCCGCGGCCGACGAAGGGCATCTTGGTCGCCATCACCGTCATGAACAGGACGTTGGCGTCGAGCGGCAGGCTCGCCATGTGCGCCACCGCGCGCGCGGCGTGGGCGACGTCCATGGTGGGCTGCGGCGGCGGGGCGCCGGGCTCGGCGGCGCGCGCGGCGTTGATGCCGCGGATCATCTCCGTCTCGGCGTTGCCGATGTCGATCTGGCCCACCGCGATGTCGTGCGGGCGCCCATCGAGCGCGAGCGACTTCGTGAGCCCCGTGATCGCGTGCTTCGTCGCCGTATAGGGCGCGGAGCCCGGCCGCGGCGTATGGGCCGAGATCGAGCCGTTGTTGATGATGCGCCCGCCGCTGGGGTCCTGGCGCTTCATCTGGATGTAGGCGGCTCGCGCGCACAGGAAGGCGCCGGTGAGGTTCACGTCGACGGAGCGCTTCCAGTCCGCCACCGAGAGCGCGTCCACCTCCGCGCCCTTGGTGAACAGGCCGGCATTGTTGAACAGGAGGTCGACGCGGCCGAAGCGCTCCACCGCGCGGGCGAAGAGCGCGTCGACCTGCGCCTCGTCGGCGACGTCGGTGGGCACGCACAGCGCCTCGCGACCGAGATCGCGGATCCGTGCGGCGGCCTCCTCCAGCGGCTCGGGCCGGCGCCCGGCGAGCACGAGATCGAAGCCCGTGCGCGCGAGCTCGAGAGCCGACGCGAGCCCGATCCCCGACCCGGCCCCCGTCACCACCGCGATCCTCGCCATGTCCGTGCCCTCCCGTTGCGTCTCGTCTCCTGGAGAGGCGAGCCTAGCGAGGGCGTGCCCGGAGAGCCAGCGCCCGCCGCGCGCAGGCGGGGTGCACGCGGGAGCACGGGCATAGGCATGCGCCAGCGAGACAAGCTTGACGATACGAGCATGATTGTCGAGAGTTGCCGCATGGTGCTCGCAACGCGCTTCGATTGGGATGATGCCAAGGCCGCCAGCAACGAAGTCAAGCACGGCATCTCCTTCGACGTCGCGTCCGAGGTCTTTCTCGACCCGCGTCGTCTGGATCTGCCGGACGATCGCTTCGCGTACGGCGAACCGCGCCGGATCTGCTTCGGGCGCGTTAGAGGTGTCGTGCTGGCTGTGGTATACACGATACGAGCCGACGCCGTGCGCATCATCTCGGCGCGAAAGGCAAGCCAAAAGGAGAGGCGCCTCCATGGCGATCGTCCGCAAGACGCTCGATGAGATCCGCGCGCAGGCGGCGCGCGACGATCCGGCCGTGCGCGCCGGCCTCGAGGCGATCGGCGAGGAGGCGATCGCCGCCGGTGCCGCGTACGACCCGGACAACCCGCTCCTGTCGGACGCGATGCTGGATCGGCTGGAGGCGCTCTCGCTCCTCAGGCGAGCCCAGGAGCGCACCGGCGCGAACGTTCGCGAGCTGGCGCAGCGCTACGGGATCGATCCAGACCGGCTGGAGGTCGTGGCAGCCGGGCGGGGCGATCCCGATCCGACGCTGACGGCCTATCTGCGCGTCATTGCGTCGGACCCGCAGACGGTCGCGCGTCTCCTGCACGAGGGTGCCTGACCACGGGCGGCGTCGCCCTCGCGCGTCCCGCCCACACGCGTCCGGCAGGCCTCCCCCTTGCCCCCGCGCGTTCCTTTCGCCACAAGGCTGCCGACGCAACGAAAACCGGACGGCACGCCATGGCGACGCACAAGCTCCTGCTCCTCCCCGGCGACGGGATCGGCCCCGAGGTGATGGGGGAGGTCGAGAAGATCGTCTCCTGGCTGTCGAAGGAGGGCGTCGCCTCCTTCGAGACCGAGCGCGATCTCGTCGGCGGCGCGGCCTACGACACGCACGGCAAGTCGATCTCGGACGAGACCATGCGCCTCGCCGACGCGGCGGACGCCGTGCTGTTCGGGGCGGTGGGCGGCGCGAAATGGGCGAGCGTGCCCTACGAGCACCGCCCGGAGGCGGGCCTCCTGCGGCTGCGCAAGGATCTCGGCCTGTTCGCCAACCTGCGCCCGGCGATCTGCTACCCGGCGCTCGCGAGCGCGTCCTCGCTCAAGCCCGAGCTGGTCGAGGGCCTCGACATCGTCATCGTGCGCGAGCTCACGGGCGGCGTCTATTTCGGCGAGCCCAAGGAGATCGTCACGCTCGAGAACGGCGAGAAGCGCGCCGTCGACACGCAGCTCTACACGACGGGCGAGATCGACCGCATCGCGCGCGTGGCCTTCGACCTCGCGCGCAAGCGCCGCAACAAGGTCTCCTCCGCCGAGAAGCACAACGTCATGAAGTCGGGCGTGCTGTGGAAGGAGGTCGTCACCCGCGTCCACGCGCAGGACTTCTCCGACGTGACGCTCGAGCACGTGCTCGCCGACAATTGCGCCATGCAGCTCGTGCGCTACCCCAAGCAATACGACGTCATCGTCTGCGACAATCTCTTCGGCGACATCCTCTCCGACGTCGCAGCGATGCTGACGGGCTCGCTCGGCATGCTGCCCTCCGCCTCGCTCGGCGCCGAGGATCCGCAGACCGGCAAGCGCAAGGCGCTCTACGAGCCGGTGCACGGCTCGGCCCCGGACATCGCCGGGCGCGGGCTCGCCAACCCCATCGCCATGATCGGCTCGCTGGCCATGTGCCTGCGCTATTCCTTCGGCCTCATCGAGGCGGCGGATCGGCTGGAGGCGGCGATCACCGAGGCGCTCGCGTCGGGCTCGCGCACCAAGGACATCGCAAGCGAGGGCGCCAACGCCGTCTCCACCTCGGAGATGGGCGACGCCATCGTCGCCGCGCTCGGCCGGGGCTGACGCAGCGGGGACCGGCCCTGGGGCGGAGCGCGGCGCGGGCATCCGTGCCGCCTCCGCCGCCATCGGAGCGGATGTTCCCTTTTCGGTCGCGTCGTGCTAGGAACGAAGCATGACCATGGCCGCGACAGCCCTGCGCCCGGACGGGCGGCAATCGCCGAGCGCGCTCGCGATCCAGCGGGGCGTGCGCCGGCTCTTCGCCGCGCACGACTGCGTGACGCTCTGCGAGTTCACCCTGCGCTCCGGCCGCCGGGCGGACGTCATCGCGCTCTCGCGCGACGGCAGCGTCTCCATCGTCGAGATCAAGTCGAGCGTGCGCGACTTCCGGGCGGACCGGAAATGGCCGGATTACCGCGAGTTCTGCGACCGCCTCTATTTCGCGGTCGATGCGGCCACGCCGCTGGACATCCTGCCCATCGAGGCGGGGCTGATCCTGGCCGACGGCTTCGGCGCCGAGATCCTGCGCGAGCCGCCGCACCATCCCCTCGCCCCGGCCAGGCGCAAGGCGCTGACGCTGCGCTTCGCCCGCGCCGCCGCCGCGGGGCTGCACGCAGCCCACGATCCGGACGCCCGCGCCTATCTCGGCGGCTTCTCGGAGATCTGAGAGTCTTCCTGCCGGAGCGCGGCGCGCAGGGCGCGCAGGTCGCGCCAGGCGAGGCGCTTCTGCAGGGGCTGGCGCAGGAGGTAGGCCGGGTGCAGCATCGGCAGCGCTCGGATCGTCCGCCGCCCGGTGTCGTAGTCGAGCCAGCGCCCCCGCGCCTTGGTGATCCCCTCGCGCACGCCCAGCAGGTGTTGCGTCGCCGGCGCGCCCATGCACACCAGGATGTCGGGATCGGCGAGCGCGATCTGCCGACGCGTGAAGGGCAGGCAGGCGGCGACCTCCTGTGGGGTCGGCGTGCGGTTGCCCGGCGGGCGCCAGGGCACGACGTTGGCGATGTAGACGTCCTCGCGCACGAGCCCGATCGCCGCGAGCATGCGGTCGAGGAGCTGGCCGGCGCGCCCGACGAAGGGCTTGCCGGTGCGGTCCTCGTCGGCGCCGGGCGCCTCGCCGACGATCATCACGCGCGCACCGGGCGTCCCGTCCACGAAGACGAGGCTGCGGGCCGACGCCTTGAGCGCGCAGCCCTCGAAGGCCGCGAGCGCGGCTTCGAGCGCCGCGAGATCCTGCGCCGCCTCCGCGGCGATCCGCGCGCTCGCCGCAGCCTGATCGGGGTCGAGCGCGCCGGGCGAGACCGCCGGGCGCGCGGGCGGCGGTGAGGCCGGCTGCGATCGCGGCGGCGCCTCGCGTCGTGCCGCCGGCTCCGGCGCCGGCCGGACGGCGCGCGCCTCCTCGCGCCGCGCCGCCTCCTCCGCGAAGCGATCGTGCGGCGTCTCGTCGAGCGCGCAATCGACGCCCGCGGCGACGTCGAGATCGAGGAGGGCGATCAGGACCTCGCGCAGGCGCTCGTCGTCGCGGAGATCCTCGTCGTCGAAAGCGGCCATGCTCCATCCCTAAGCCATCGCAGCGCCCGTGGCGAGGTGCCGATGCACTGCACCGGGAGGGTTACCGAGAGCTTTCCGCGACGCCTCCGCTTCGAGCGATCGTTTTGGCCCGATTGCAGAACTTCGCTGCTACGTCTCACCTCACCTGCCGTTACGCGAACGAGAGCGAGCGTCGACATGCTGTCCAGACTGATCGAGGATCGCCGAGGCGGGGTCGCCGTCGCCTTCGCGCTGAGCCTCCTGCCCACGCTCGGGCTCGCGGGCGTCGCCGTCGACTATAACCGAGTCGCCAACGTGCGGCCGCAGGTGCTCTCGATGCTCGACCGCGCGGCCCTCGCCGCGGTGAGCCGCGAGGAGGAATACGGCGCCGAGGACTACGCCCGCGAGATGGTCGAGCAGCTCATCCCCGAGCTGCCGGAGGGGGTCGTCATCGACGAGGTCGTCCCGCGTCTCGTGGTCGACGCGTCCACCGGCGCGCGCACCATGCACGTGGAGGCGTCGGGCCGCGTGACGGCGAACATCTCCCGCGTCATCGGGATCGAGAGCATCCCCTTCACGCTCGAGAGCGAGGCGCAGGCGGCGAGCAAGCTCTACGAGGTCGTGCTCGTCGTCGACGTCACGGGCTCGATGAAGGACAGCAAGATCAATGCGCTGCGGCAATCGGCGACCCGGTTCGTCGAGACGCTCCTGCCCGCGGGCGCCTCGAGCGACCGTCTGCGGGTCGCGATCGTGCCCTACTCGGCCACCGTGAACGTCGGCACCTCGCGCTCCGGCTGGCTCACCCCGGGCAACGGCGCCCTCGACGACGCCGGCCTCGATGCCATCGCCCAGAACCGCTACGTCTGGGATTCGAGCGAGGTGCCGGCGAACCTGTGCAAGGGCACGAACGTCGTCTGGGACGGCCAGAAGCAGCTCTGCTACATGGGCACGCTCAGCGCGTTCGAGGACGTGGACGATTGCCCGGGCGTCATCCGCGGCGACACCTGCTACGTCGCGAACGCCTGGGCGGGCTGCGTCATGGAGCGCGCCGGCTCGGACGGGGAGCTCACCGACGCGCCCCCGAGCACCGCGGCCTTCCGGCCTTATTACTGGCAGTCCTGGACGGGCAACGGCTCGCCGAGCAACCGCTTCAATTCCTGGCTGCCCAATTCCGTCGACGAGAGCTGGCACACCAATGCCACGTCCAACGACGGCCGCGGCCCCAATCTCGGCTGCCCGAAGAACGCCGTCGTCCCCTTCACCGCCGACCGCGACCTGCTTCTCGGCGAGATCGAGGATTTCGAGGCCTGGCACCGCGGCGGCACGATGGGCCATGTCGGCCTGCTCTGGGGCTGGCGCCTCGTCTCCCCGCAATGGCAGGGCCTGTGGGGTCCCGACCATTGGGCCGACGCCCCGCCCCACGCCAAGGTCGAGCGCATCCTCGTCTTCATGACGGACGGCGAGAACGGCTTCTACACCGGCCACGCGCCCTCCAACGACAGCGATTACACCGCCTACGGACGCATGTCCGAGAGCGCTACCTTCAACCGCTCGAACCACAAGAGGCTCCTGAACGAGCGCATGGAAACGGTGTGCGAGAACCTGCATGCGGAGGACGTCGAGGTGTTCACCGTCGCCTTCGCGCTCTCCAGCGCCGATGCCCACAAGCTGCTCGGCGGCTGCGCCTCGACGCCGCGCCACGTCTTCACCTCCGAGGTCGACACGCTGGTCGCCCATTTCGAGACCATCGCCCGGGACATCTACGAGCGGCGCGTGGCGTTGACGCGCTGACCCCCCCCTACTCCCCGACCATCGCGGCAGGAACCGCCGCGCTCGCCCCCGCGTTCGCCGCCTCGACGAGGCAGCACGCGGGGTTTTCTTTTCGTGGAACAGATCGCAGGGCTCGCCGACGAGGCGGGCGACATCCTCGCGGCCTGGCCGGACTGGGCCGAGGCGGCCGTCGTGCTCGCGCTCTTCGCGGTCGCGGCGCTCCTCCTGCACGGGCTCGTCGTCTCGATCGTGCGCGCGACGTTCGGGCGGCGGCTCGGCGATCTCGGACGCGGCATCCTGGCGCGCATCCGGCGCCCGACGCGGCTCGCGCTCGTCATCGTCCTCGTGGGCGGGGCCCTGCCGGCCGTGCCGCTCGACGGCGACACGCGGGCTTGGCTCGCCTGGCTCCTGCTCCTCGCCTTCATCGTCGTGCTGGGCTGGGCCGCGATGGTCGTCGTCGACGTCGCCGCCGACGTCTACCTGCGCCGGCTTCCGCGCGAATCCGAGGACACCACGCTCGCCCGCAAGGCGACGACGCAGGTGCGGCTCCTGCGGCGCATCGCCGTCATCGTCATCGGCGTCCTCACGGTCGCCGCGCTGATGACGACGAGCCCCGTCGCGCGGCAATACGGGACGAGCCTGTTCGCGTCGGCGGGCGTCGCGGGCCTCGTCATCGGGCTCGCCGCCCAGCCGGTGCTGTCGAACATCATCGCCGGCCTGCAGCTCGCCATCACCCAGCCCGTCCGGCTGGAGGACGCGGTGATCGTGGAGGGCGAGTTCGGCTTCGTGGAGGACATCCGCACGAGCTACGTGGTGGTGCGGCTGTGGGACCTGCGCCGGCTCGTCGTGCCGCTCAAGCGCTTCATCGAGCAGCCCTTCCAGAACTGGACGCGAGGCGAGGCGCGGCTGATCGGGTCCGTCGTGCTCCATCTCGACTACACCGCACCCATCGCGGCGATCCGCGCGCGCTTCGAGGCTCTGGTGCGCGCCTCCCCGCTCTTCGACGGCGAGACGGTGGGGCTTCAGGTGATCGACGCGGGGCGCGATTCGATCACGGTGCGCGGGCTGATGAGCGCGCGCACCCCCGGCGAGACCTGGGATTTGCGCTGCACCGTCCGCGAGGACCTCGTCGCCTGGCTCCAGGAGACCCATCCCGGCGCCCTGCCGCAGGTGCGCACCCGCACCGTCGCGAGCGGCGCCGCAGCCGCGGCGGCGGAAGCCGGGGAGAGCGCGGAGGGCGGCGACGCGAATTCCACTTAGCTCCTTCCCTGTAGGGGAAGGAGAAGGGCGCCCGTCTCCCGGGTCAGGCGGAGAGCTTCTCCATGAGCGTCTCGGAGAGCTCGAAATTGGCGTAGACGTTCTGGACGTCGTCGTGGTCCTCGAGCGTCTCCATGAGGCGCATGAGCTTCTCGCCGGTCTCGTCGTCGACGGCGACCGCGTTCTGCGGCTTCCACATCAGCGCGGACTTGCTCGCCTCGCCGAAGCGCTCCTCGAGCGCCTTGGTCACGTCGCCGAGCGCGATGTCGGCGCAGTAGATCTCGTGGCCGTTCTCGGAGGAGACGACGTCGTCGGCGCCCGCCTCGATGGCGGCCTCCAGCATGCCGTCGGCATCGGCCACTTCGGGCCCGTACTCGACGATGCCGACGCGGTCGAACATGAAGGCGACGGCGCCCGTCTCGGCGAGGTTGCCGCCGGACTTGGTGAAGTAGGAGCGGATGTCGGAGGCGGTGCGGTTGCGGTTGTCCGTCATGGCCTCGATGATGATCGCCGCGCCGCCGGGGCCGTAGCCCTCGTAACGGATCTCCTCGTAGTTCTCCGCGTCCCCGCCCTGGGACTTCTTGATGGCCCGCTCGATGTTGTCCTTGGGCATGGACTGCGCCTTGGCCGCGAGCACGGCGGCGCGCAGGCGCGGGTTCATGGCGGGATCGGGCATGCCCATCTTGGCCGCCACCGTGATCTCGCGGGCGAGCTTCGAGAAGAGCTTGGAGCGCTGCGCATCGACGCGCCCCTTGCGGTGCATGATGTTCTTGAACTGGCTGTGTCCGGCCATGCGGTATCCGTCCTCGCGCGGCGCCGGCCGAAGGGCGGCGGCCTGGTTGCTGTTCATCAGGTGTCGCTGGAGCACGGATATAGGCGGGAGAGGGCGCTCTTGCCAAGCGCACCGTCGTGCCGAGGGCCTTCCCCCTCCGCCCGGGCCTTGCTCACATCCCCCCCGCCTTCTCCGCGGCGAACAGCGCCACGCCGACGATCGCCCAGGACAGGCCCACCGTGTAGACCATGCCGGCGAGGCCGAGCAGGCCGCCGATGCCGAGCATCACGCCGTCCTCCTGCATGATCGCGATGGCGAGCACGACGAGTGCGATGGAGGGCACGAAGTTGGTGCCGGGAAGGGGAATGATCACGCAGGCCGCCAGCAGGACGGCGAAGACGCCGATGAGGCGGTCGCCGCGGTCGCCGAAGAGCCCGGTATAGCGGGGCCGGCACAGGCTCTCCACCCAGCGCAGCCGCGGCTCCGCGAGGTCGATGATCTTGCGGAAGGTCGAGACCGCGAAGGTCTTGTCCATCAGGCGCCGCGGCAGCCAGGGGCGGCGCTTGCCCAGCGCCATCTGGACGGCGAAGAGCAGGACGGGCAGGCCGAAGACGGAGTTCATGCCCGGCGGCGCCGGGATGCAGTTGGGCAGCGAGAACAGGATGATGACGAAGCCGAAGGCGCGCTCGCCGAAGGCCTCGACGATCTCGCGAATGGAGATGCGGTCGCCCTCCACCGTGTCGACGACGGCGCGCAGGACGAGGGTGATGCGCTTGTGCTCCATCGCCTCGTGCAGCGCGCGGGCGCGCCGCGCCTGAGGCGTGTCGGCCTCCGCGGCGAGCCGCGCGGCCTTGGCCGCGCGACGCTCGGCACGGCGCTGCTGGAGACGCTCGATGGCCTCGCGCAGGCGCCGGCGCCGCTCGGCCGCCTCGGTGCCGGGCGTCTCCACGCCTTCGGCCTCCGTGCCGGGCGTCTCCACGCCTTCGGCCTCCGTGCCGGGCGTCTCGGCCGCGGACGCCTCCGGCCGGGCGCCGGCATCCAGGCCGGGCTCTGCGGTGGTCTCGCGTGTCGTCTCTCGGGGATCGTGCGCGCTCATCGGGTCCACGTGCGGATCAATCCCAGAAGACGGGCTTGGTTTCGTCGAGATGGGGTCCGATCCGCACCGGCGCCACCTTCGTGGCGAGCCCGGTGCGCGGATCGGTCTCGACGGCGATCCCCGAGAGCGCGCCGGGGCCCGACGCCACCTCGAGCCGCGCGCCGGGCGTCTTCTGCAGGAAGCGGCGCAGGGGCTCGTCCTTGGCCATGCCGAGCACGGAATCGTAGTCCCCGCACATGCCGGCGTCCGACATGTAGGCCGTGCCGCCCGGCATGATGCGGTGGTCGCCCGTGGGAACGTGGGTGTGGGTGCCGACGACGAGGCTCGCGCGCCCGTCGCAGAACACGCCCATGGCCTGCTTCTCGCTCGTCGCCTCCGCGTGCATGTCGACGACGATGGCGTCCGCGGCGGCGCCGAGCGGGCAGTCGGACAGCGCCCGCTCGACGGCGCCGAACGGGTCGTCCATGGCGTCCATGAAGAGCCGCCCCATGACGCTGACGACGAGGACGCGCGCGCCCTGCGCCGTCTCGACGAGGGTCGCGCCGCGCCCCGGCGTGCCGGCGGGATAGTTCGCGGGACGCACGAGCCTGTCCTGCCGCTCGATGAAGACGAGGGCCTCGCGCTGGTCGAAGGAATGGTTGCCGAGCGTGAGCGCGTCGGCGCCCGCGCCGAGGAGCTCGTCGCAGATCGCCTCGGTGATGCCGAAGCCGCCGGCGGCGTTCTCCGCGTTGATCACGACGCAATCGAGCTTCCAGCGAGCGCGCAGGCGGGGCAGCTCCTCGGTGACCGCCTGGCGCCCCGGCCGGCCGACGACGTCGCCGAGGAAGAGGATCCGCATGCGCTCACGCCTCCCGTGCCGCGCCCGCGTCCCGCGGCGCGCGGATGATCTCCGCCTCGGTCACGACGAGGTCGAGACGACGGTCGTGATCCTCGGCGGGAATGCTTTGCGCTTCCTGAACGGAAAAAGCCACCCCGATCGCGAGAACCGGGCCCGCGCGCTCGAGCGCGGCGAGGGCACGGTCGTAATGCCCCTTGCCGTAGCCGATGCGGTGGCAGGCGCGGTCGAAACGCGAGAGCGGCACGAGGAGCGCCTGCGGATGGAGCATCTGCGCCTCCGGCCCCGGCGCCTCGACGCCGAAGGCGCCGCGCACGAGGGGCGTGCCGGGCGTCCAGGCGCGGAAGACGAGGCTCGGATCGGTGACGACGGGCAGCGCGATGCGATGGCCGCGCTCGGCGAGCGCCACGAGGGCGGGGCGCACGTCGAGTTCCGTGCGCAGCGGCCAATAGCCGGCGATGGTGCCGATGCCGGCGAGCTCGGGCAGGGCGAGCAGCGTATGGACGAGCCCCCGCGCCGCCGCCTCGCGCACCTCGGGTGCCAGCGCGTCGCGCCGGGCGAGCCCCTCGCGCCGCAGCGCCGGCTTGTCAGAGGTCGATGGTGCGAGAGGCGACGTCGTCATGTAATCGAGCGCGGAGCCGCGAAGGCCGTTGGAGAGTCGATCCCGGGATACCTACACAGTAGGTGGGCGCCGTATGTCCCGGTCCACGGACCGG
Source organism: Salinarimonas ramus (assembly GCF_014645695.1). Classification (GTDB taxonomy): domain Bacteria; phylum Pseudomonadota; class Alphaproteobacteria; order Rhizobiales; family Beijerinckiaceae; genus Salinarimonas; species Salinarimonas ramus. Next base: position 328,333 of record NZ_BMMF01000005.1, read on the forward strand.
GTCAGGGACAGCTCCCTTCGAGATCGATAAGGCCCCGGGGAAAAGTCCTCCTGACGAACCCCACAGCCCCGCAAGGAACAATGTAATGGGGGGCGGGGGCCGGGGGAAGGGGGAGAGCCGGCGTTATTTTCGCGCCATCGCGCTGGGGATACGAATGCCGCTTTCGGCAACGCCCGGCCGGAAGCGCGGGCGAGCCGGGCGTCACCGCCGCGCGGGGCGTCGGCCGGTGCCGCCTCCGCCCTGGAGGCCGCCGGTGATGGTGTCCAGCATCTCGTCGGACGCGCCGCGGCGTCGGGCCGGGCGGCGGCGGGCGCCGATGTCCCGCGCGGCGTAGGCTACCTCCCGCGAGCCGTCGACACCCGATCGCGAGGGCGACCCGCCGAGATCGCGTGCCACGGCGGCGCGGGCCTGCGGCGTCTCGGCCAGGCGGTGGAGATGGATCTCGCTCGCGCCGCGCTCGGCTGCACGGGCGAGCCACGTGCCGCGGCGGGCGGTGTCCGGCAGGGCGTCCGCGAGGGTGACGCCGACGATCCGCGCGCGCGCCGCCGCACCCTCGCCGGCACCGCTCGGCTCTCGCGCGACGGCGAGGGCCACGGTGCCGTCGAGATCGTCCGCGTCGACGGAGGCGATCGCGTGCACCGCGACGACGACGCGCCGCCCCGAGCGTCCGCGCCAGGAGGACAGGCCGAGCCCGTCTCCCGCCTGCGCCGTCGCACGCAGGCGCTCCTCGCGCACGTCCCCCTCCCCGTCGCACGGGGCGGGGCCGACGCCACGAGCCGCACCGCGCAGGTCGCGCAGCGATTCTCTCCAGAACAGGGCGCGTTCGTTCCTCATACGTTCTAGCTAAGCCGTGCGGCCCGGCTCGTCAAGGGCGAGCCGGGCCGAAATGCGCGAGACGTCTCACTCGGTCTTGGTCTCACTGCGTCTCGATGAAGGGCGGCAGGTCGCCGAGCTCCCGGCGGCGCGGCAGAAGATGATGGCCGTAGCGATCCCGGTGCGCGCCGAGCGCGGAGGGCTCGCTCAGCACCATCTGCTGGTACACGTAGCGCTGCATGGAGCCTTCGAGATTGTTCGGCAGCGTCACGTTCGGCGGATCGAGCCAGGCCGGCGGGCCCGACGGCCGAACCTCGACGGCGAGCCCGTCCTGCGCGTTCGCGCCGGAGGCGGGGACCAGGAGGAAAGCGGCGCAGGCGGCCGCGAGAGCAGTTCGCGTCATGGTGAGGCCTCTCTTCGTGCCACGATCATGGATCGACGACGCGAGACGCGCGATCCGGGTTCCCGTCAGGAGGAGAATCCCAGATGCGCGGGGCGCGGCGGCGGCACCGGCATGGGCACGACGATCTGCGGCAGAGCCTGCGGACGTGCGCCACCGCCCCGCGTCGGCGGCGCGGGCGCGATGGACGCGACGGAGGCCGGATCGTCACCCGCCGGCGCGCACCCGTGCGCGCCGGCCGGCGCCGCGAAGGCGCGGGCGAGGGCCGTGTCGCCGCCGGGATCGAGGAGCACGAGCCCGTCGACGACGCAGGCGAGCGTCTCCGGAGCGGCATGCGCGTCGCACAGCCAGCCGGAGAGCCCGAGGCTCACGCCGCCGCGGAAGGCGAGGCAAGTGCGCACAGGCCCGTTCTCGAGCACGAGCTCGGCGGCTTCCAGCGTGCCGAAGCGTGTGGCGACCGCCTGCGTCGGTCCGGTGCGGACGATCGCGAGGCCGGCCTGCGCGGCGGCGAGCGCGGCCTCCACGAAGAAGCTGCGCTCCGCCTCCGGCGTCGTGCCCGGCCCGTCGCGCCGCAGCGCGAGACGCATGTGCGTGCCCGGCTCCGCGAAGGCGCCGAAGACGAGGGCGTCCTCGCGTGCGCCGTCGGCATGGATGCGCGCCACGTGCCGCGAGGCGAGGCCGGAGAAGCCCGGCGCGTCGAGGCCCAGCACGATCTGCGGGATCTCGAGGGCGCGCCAGTCCGGCGGCGGTGCGGTGAGGACGGGATCGGGCCGCGCGACCAGCTCGGCGATGTCGCGGGGCGCCTCCTGCATGGGCGGCGGCGCCGGCATCAGCGCGAGCGCCACGAGCCCGCAGGCGGCGGCGGCGGTGAGGGCGCCGGAGAGCGTGCGCGCGAGACCGCGCTCGCGACGCTCGTGCGCGTCGCGCTCCCAGTCCGCCCCGATCTCCAACAGCTCCGCCTCGCGGAACCGTCCCGCCGCGTGCATGATGACGCCGTCCCTCTCGTCTCCCGTGGCGACCCTCCGCCCGCGGGGCCGAACGGGGGGTTACCGGCGCACCGGAGCGAGCGGGCTTTCTCGGCGTTTCGTGAATCCATCGTTGCGATGGCGGCAGGGGCGATGTCGGCGAGAGGCGCGCTTGACACCGCTCGCGTTTCGACGCAAGCACGAGCCACGCTCCGGCAATGGTGGCCGGGCGGAGACGAGAGCGAGACGATGCGTCCGGCCGTGAGCACCACGCGCAAAACGACGACGACGTCCACGACGGCGGGCACCACGCTCCGCTGAACGCCCTCTCGTTCCCGGACCTCTCCCCGCCGGGCGGGAGGCCGGAAGCCCAGGCAGAGCCGATCGAGGCTCCCCGGGCGCCGCGACATCCGGGGAGCCCGGTTCCATCGCGAGGAGAATACCCATGGGTTACAAGGTCGCCGTCGTCGGAGCGACGGGCAATGTCGGGCGGGTCATGCTCGACATCCTCTCCGAGCGCGCCTTCCCGGCCGACGAGGTCGTGCCGGTGGCGTCGCGCCGCAGCCAGGGCGTCGAGGTGTCCTACGGCGACAGGACGCTCAAGACGCGCGCGCTGGACACGTTCGACTTCTCCGACGTCGACATCTGCCTGATGTCGGCGGGCGGCGACGTCTCGAAGGAATGGGCGCCCAGGATCGCCGCGCAGAACTGCGTCGTCATCGACAATTCGAGCGCCTGGCGCATGGACCAGGACGTGCCGCTCGTCGTGCCGGAGGTGAACGCCGCCGCCGTCGAGGGGTACGCCAAGAAGGGCATCATCGCCAACCCGAACTGCTCGACCGCGCAGCTCGTGGTGGCATTGAAGCCCCTGCACGACGCGGCGACGATCAAGCGCGTCGTGGTGGCGACCTACCAGTCCGTCTCCGGCGCCGGCAAGGAGGGCGAGGAGGAGCTCGACCGCCAGACCCGCGCGGTCTACTCGCTGCAGGAATTCGCGCCCAAGAAGTTCCCCACGCGCATCGCCTTCAACCTCATCCCCCAGATCGACGTCTTCATGGAGGACGGCTCGACCAAGGAGGAGTGGAAGATGGTGGCCGAGACGAAGAAGATCCTCGACCCGAAGATCAAGCTCACCGCCACCTGCGTGCGCGTGCCGGTCTTCGTCTCGCATTCGGAGGCGGTGAACGTCGAGTTCGAGCGGCCCATCAGCGCCGACGAGGCGCGCGCCATCCTGCGCTCGGCGCCCGGCATCCTGGTGATCGACAAGCGCGAGCCCGGCGGCTACGCCACGCCCCACGAGGCCACCGGCGAGGACGCGACCTACGTCTCGCGCATCCGCGAGGACATCACGGTGGAGAACGGCCTCTCGTTCTGGTGCGTCTCCGACAATTTGCGCAAGGGCGCGGCGCTCAACGCCGTGCAGATCGCGGAAGCGCTGATCAACCGCAAGCTCCTCCAGCCGAAGGCCGGGTGAGGGTGCGGCCTGCGGGGGGGCCCTTGAAGCCCCGCCGGGCCCGTCTTCGGCCAATCACCCCGGCGCTATGTCGCTTCAGCCGCGGTGGAGAACGGCATGCGTCTCGAAGCAATCGTAGAACACGGGCTGCTGACGCCCGATCGCATTGCCCAACAGCTGCGCACGACGCGCGACGAGGTCGCCCACGCCGTCGGCGTGGGCCGTGACGCGATGCTACGGCCCGAACGTATCGCGAGTGCCGAAACCCAGAAGCGCTTGCGCGAGCTGGTCGACATCCTCGACCGCGCCGAGGCTTGCTTCGGATCGACGCTTATCGCCTATGCCTGGTATCGCTCGGAGCCGCTGGCGGGCTTCGGCGGAGAGACGGCGATGCAGCTCGTGCGCGAGGGCCGAGCGAGCGAGGTGATGGAGTACATCGACGCGGTCGACGCCGGCGTCTACGCCTGATCGCCTCCCGCCATGACGGAGCCGAGAGCCGTTCGGCGGTTCCGCTCCGAAGGACCGAACGGTGTCTCCTTCCCTGTAGGGGAAGGTGGATCGGCGGCGAAGCCGACGAGACGGATGGGGCGCGGCGCGAAGCGACGCGTTCCGCGAAGCGGAAGCCGACGTGTCGGTGGCCCCGTCGCAATTCGGCTCCGCCGAACGCGCGTGCCGCGCGCCCCATCCGTCACCGGCTTCGCCGGCGACACCTTCCCCTACAGGGAAGGAGCGGGTCGGCGGCGCGAGCACCATCGCGAAGAGGGCGGCGATCCCCGTGGATCGCCGCCCATCTCTAAAACGCTCGCGAGCGGAGTGCCCGTCTCAGAACATGCGCTTCAGGCCGTCGGCGAGGGTCGTCGCTTCCCAGGAGAAGCCGCCGTCCGCCTCGGCCGCGCGGCCGAAATGGCCGTAGGCGGCGGTGCGGGCGTAGATGGCGCGGCCGAGGCCCAGCGTGTTGCGGATGCCGCGTGGCGAGAGGTCCATGGCGTCCATGAGCACCGCCTCGAGCTTGGCCTCCTCGACCTTGCCCGTGCCGTGGGTGTCGACGTAGATCGACAGCGGCTTCACCACGCCGATGGCGTAGGAGAGCTGGATCGTGCAGCGCGAGGCGAGGCCCGCGGCGACGACGTTCTTGGCGAGGTAGCGCGCGGCGTAAGCCGCCGAGCGATCGACCTTCGTCGGGTCCTTGCCGGAGAAGGCGCCGCCGCCGTGGGGCGCCGCGCCGCCGTAGGTGTCCACGATGATCTTGCGGCCGGTGAGGCCGGCATCGCCGTCGGGGCCGCCGATGAGGAACTTGCCCGTAGGATTGACGTGCCACACGCAGGTCGGCTCGATCCAGTTCTCGGGCAGCGCCTGGCGGACGTAGGGCTCGACGATGGCGCGCACGTCGTGGGATGTGAGATGCGGGTCGAGGTGCTGGGTGGAGACGACGATCTGCGTCACGCCCACGGGCTTGCCGTTCTCGTAGCGCACGGTGACCTGGCTCTTGGCGTCGGGGCCGAGCACCTTCGACTCGCCCGTCTTGCGGGCCTCGGCGAGCGTCTTGAGGATCTCGTGCGCGAAGAAGATCGGCGCCGGCATCAGCTCGGGCGTCTCGTCGCAGGCATAGCCGAACATGATGCCCTGGTCGCCCGCGCCCTCGGCGTCGACGCCCTGGGCGATGTCGGCCGATTGCTGGTGCAGCAGGACGTCGATGTCGCACGTGTCCCAGTGGAAGCCGTCCTGCTCGTAGCCGATGTCCTTGATGGCCAGGCGCGCGAGGTGGGCGACGTATTCCTTGGTGATCGTGGCGGGACCGCGCACCTCGCCGGCGATCACGACCTTGTTCGTCGTGGCCAGCGTCTCGCACGCGACCCGCGCCTCGGGCATCTCGCCCAGGAAGGCGTCCACGACCTCGTCGGAGATCCGGTCGCAGACCTTGTCCGGATGTCCTTCGGACACCGATTCGCTGGTGAAGAGATAGGAGGAGCGGGCCACGGCGTCGGATCCTTTCATTCCTCGCGCGGACGGTGCACGGCCGGCGCCGTCCGGTAAAACGGACTGAACGGAACCTAGATGACACCTACTCTCGGTCGGGTCAACCCGAAAAGGCGAACGTGTCCGATCTACCGAACGGCCTCGATCGCCTCCAGCTCCTCGGCCGGCTGCTCCTCGTCGTCGCCTGCCAGAGCCTCCACGAGTTCGACCACGCGCTTGCGGACCTTCGGGTCGCGCACCTTCATGAAGGCGCGCATCAGGTGCAGGCCGTCGGTGGTCGAGAGGAAGTCCGCGACGTAGGGCGGGGTGGGCGTCTCCGAGAGCCCGTCGGACACGACGGGCGGCGCTCCCTCGGCCTGGGGCGCGCCCTCGTAGAAGAACTCCACCTGCACGCCCAGGATAGACGCGATCTGGTGCAGCCGGCTCGCACCGATCCGGTTGGTGCCCTTCTCGTATTTCTGCACCTGCTGGAAGGTGAGCCCCAGCGCATCGCCCAGGCGCTCCTGGCTCATGCCGATCATCATGCGGCGCATGCGCACGCGGCTTCCGACATGCTTGTCGATCGGGTTGGGAGTCTTCTTCAACGCATCGCTCCTGCGGGGGACCTTCGGCGAACGACCGGCGGCGAATGCCTCGGACTGGACATCTGCGGCCGAGAAACCTTCGGGAAGGAGCCTTCGCTGGGAAAGCTCCGGGAAGACCTCCGGCGCGCCTCTCAGCCGACGCCGCTCCGAGACCCGCGAAGCCCCGGCATCAGCGCCGACACGCAACACGTTAGAAGCATGATTGCAAAAACGCCATCTCCGAAACGCGCGTACAGGGTGGGCCGGAGCGCCTGTGGCAGCCCCGCATCGATAAGTCCGGCGGTTCCGAGCGGGAGCCGGCCCGTCTCGCGACCATAGGGATCGACCATGGCCGAGATCCCGGTATTGGCCGCGCGCACGAGTGGCAACCCCTCCTCGACGGCACGCAGGCGGGCCTGGGCGTAGTGCTGGCGTGGGCCGGGGGTGTCGCCGAACCAGGCGTCGTTGGTGACGTTCAGGAGCGCGCCGGGCCGCTCGCCCCGCGGCGTGACGGCGCCCGGGAACACGGCTTCGTAGCAGATACCGGGCGCAATCAACGGTAGACCGGGTACGGCGAGCGTCCGCCGCTCGGTCCCGGCCGCGAAGCCGCCGGGGACGGCGACGAAGGCACGCAGCCCGACGCCGTCGAGGATCGCGGCGAACATCTCGGGAAGGTACTCACCGAAGGGAACGAGGTGGACCTTGTCGTACGTGTCGAGAATCGTGCCGTCGTCGGCGACGACCTGGATGGAATTGTAGAAGACCGGCTCCTCTCCCGGCAGCCAGCCTTCGTCGACCCGCGCGGCGCCCGTGACGAGGGTCGTGCCCGCCGGCAGGAGCCCGGCGATCTGCGCGAGCGCCCGCGCGTCGCGGTGGAGCAGGAAGGGGAAGGCGCTCTCGGGCCAGATCACGTGCGTGACGTCCGCGACGCTCGCGCGCTCGGGGGAGGTCGTCCGGTCCGAGAGGCCGAGATAGGTGCGCATGATCTCCTCGCGCCGGGCGGGGTCGATCTTCACGTCCTGCGGCAGGTTGGGCTGGACGATGCGCAGGGCGACGCCCGCGACCTCCGGCATCGGCGCGGCCGGCAGGCGCGCGACGCCGAAGGCGAGGAGCCCGCCGAAGGCGAGGGTGGCGACGAACGTGGGCGCGAGCCGCGCCGTCGGCGTGCGGCCGGTGGCGAGGGTCGCGGGCGCGGCGGCGATGGCCGCGGCGAGAAGCCCGAGCCCGTAGAGCCCGACCAGCGAGGCCGCCTGCATCAGCGGAAGGCTCTGCCCGAACGCCATGCCGAGCGCGTTCCAGGGAAAGCCCGTGAAGAGGTGCCCGCGCAGCCATTCCGCCGCGGCGAGGCCGGTCGCGAGCGCCAGGACGCGCGCGGCGCCCGGCGACCAGAGCGCGCGCGCAAGCGCGAAGCCGGCCGCGTAGAACAAGGCCAGCGCAGCCGGAAGCGCGATCACGCCGAGCGGCATCGCCCAGGCGAAACGCTCGGCCTCGACCAGGAAGGCCGCACCGAGCCACCACAGCCCCGCCAGCAGATAGCCGAAGCCCCACAGCCAGCCGATCCCCGCCGCGGCGGCGATCGTGCGGACGTCGCGCCGCGAGCCGAGGCCGTCGACCAGCCACACGGCCGGGACGAGGGCGAGGATCAAAGCCGGGAAGAAGCCGAAGGGCGGCATGGCGAGCGCCCCGATCGCGCCCGCGACGAACGCGATCGCCGCGCGCCGCCAGCCCCAGGCGAGGACGACGCGATGCGCCAGGGTCTTCATGCGGATGGCGGCCGATCGGGCGCGCTCTCGCCCGGCGCCGAGCGCGGGGCGTCGCCGGACGCCGTCGTGTCGCCGGGGGTCTCTCTCTCCACCGGCGCCTCGCCGTCCCCGGCCCCGGCCCCGGTCTCGCGCTCCGCGGACGCGCCCGTCGCGTCCGCACCGCGACGCGCGGCCAAGCCGGTGGCGACACCCGCGGGCACGAGCGCGAGGCTCGGGTCGCGGCGATGCACGCGCACGCGCTTGAGGCGCCGCGGATCCGCGTCGAGGATCTCGAACTCGAAGCTCTCCGGCCCCGCGATCAGCTCGGAGCGGGCCGGCACGCGGCCGGCGAGCGCCACGACGAGGCCGCCGAGCGTATCCACGTCCTCGGCCACCTCGCCCTCGGTGAAGTCGTAGCCGATGACCTGCGAGGCCTCCTCGAGATCGGCGCGCGCGTCCGCGACCCAGGTGTCCGCCCCGCTCGGGCGAATCATCGATTGGCTCGCGAGGTCGTGCTCGTCCTCGATGTCGCCGACCACCATCTCGACGAGATCCTCGATGGAGACGAGGCCGTCGGTGCCGCCGTACTCGTCGATGACGAGCGCCATGTGCGTGCGCGTCGTCTGCATGCGCACGAGGAGCTCGACCGCGGGCATGGAGGGCGGCACGAACAGGACCGGACGCAGGATGCGCGCGGAGGCGAGGGTCGCCGAGAGGTCGATGTTGGAGAGGCTCACGCCGTCGAGCGCGCGGGCGAGGTCGCCGCGGGCCTCCTTGCCCTCACCCCTGCCCTCACCCTTGCCGTCGGCCCTGGCCTCGCCCGTGGCGCGCCCGTTGCCGGCCGCCTTGTGCTCGGCGCTGCGGGCGCGGCGGCGGCGCGTGGCGCTCTCCGCCTTGGCCACCAGGAAGTCGAGGAAGTCCCGGATGTGGACCATGCCCTTGGGGTCGTCGAGCGTCTCGCCGTAGACGGGCAGGCGGGAATGGCCGGCGGTGCGGAACACCTTCAGCATCTCGCCGAGCGTCGTCTCGTGCGAGACGGCGACGATGTCCGCGCGCGGCACCATGACGTCGTAGACGCGCATGCGGTGGAAACGCAGCACGTTCTTGAGCATGGCGCGCTCGCGCGCGGAGATGTGCGGGTTCTCCGCCGTCACGGCGAGGAGATCCTCGAGATCGGCCCGCGTCGATTCGCGCTGGCGCAGGCCGAGCCGCACGAGCATGCGGTCGACGAACCCCTCGCGTGGGGGCACGCTCGGCGCGGAATGGCCGTCGACCGTCGTCTCCGCCGGGCGGGGCGCGGCGGGACTTCGATCGCCGTCCCGGCCCTCGCGGGCGGGCTCGGAGGCGGACGGGGCAGGGCGGGTCGGTGATTGAGAGCCGTCGGTCATCGTGTGTCGTTCGCGCTGCGAGGAGGCGTCATGTCGCCCCGCCATAGGGATCGGCGATCCCGATGAGGGCCATGGCCCGTGTCTCCAGCGCCTCCATCTCCTCGGCGGCAGCGTCGGTGTCGTGATCATACCCGAGACAGTGCAGAACGCCATGCGCCAGGAGGTGCGCGGCGTGATCCGCGAGGGACTTGCCCTCCTCCTCGGCCTCCCGGGCGAGCGTCTCGTAGGCGAGGACGACGTCGCCGAGCGGCCGCGGGCCGGGAAAGCCGGGGGTCGGCGCCGCCGGAAACGAGAGAACGTTCGTCGGCTTGTCGAGATTACGCCACTCCAGGTTGATCGCCCTGATGGCGTCGTCGTCGGTCAGGAGCAGCTCGAGGGAGACGAGCCCTTCCACCCCGGCCACCACGAGGGCGGCCTCGGCGGCGCGCACGCACAGCCCTTCGACGTCTTCGAGCGTATCCCAGGCGCCCGCCTCGCGGGTGATCTCCAATGTCAGGTCGACAGCACTCACGAGGGTGTCCCCGGACGCGGGCCGCCGCGCCCGCGCTGCGGCGCCAGCGGCTCGCCCGACGCGTCGACGGGGTGGCGTGCGCGGAAGTCGGCATCATAAGCCGCGACGATACGTCGCACGAGATCGTGCCTGACGACATCCTCGTCCTTGAAGCGAATACGCCCGACGCCCTCCACCTTCGCGAGCACCCGCGACGCCTCGACGAGGCCCGAGGCCTGCCCCGGCGGCAGGTCGATCTGAGTCGGGTCCCCGTTGACGATCATGCGCGAGCCCTCTCCCAGGCGGGTGAGGAACATCTTCATCTGCATGGTCGTGGTGTTCTGCGCTTCGTCGAGGAGGACGAGGGCGGAGGTGAGCGTGCGGCCGCGCATGAAGGCCAGCGGCGCGATCTCGATCATGCCGGTCGCGAGGCCGCGCTCCACGTGGCGCGCCTCCATGAAGTCGTAGAGCGCGTCGTAGATCGGGCGCAGGTACGGGTCGACCTTCTCGCGCATGTCGCCCGGAAGGAAGCCGAGGCGCTCGCCCGCCTCCACGGCGGGACGTGTGATGATGATCTTGTCGACGTCCCCGCGCTCGAGCAGCGAGACCGCGAAGCCCACCGCGAGCCAGGTCTTGCCGGTGCCGGCCGGCCCCTCCGCGAAGACGAGCTCGTGCGCCTTGAGCGCACGCAGATAGCCGTCCTGCGCGCGGTTGCGGGCCTTCACGAAGCCGCGCCGGCGGGTGGCGATGCCCTCGAAGCCGGCGGTGCCGGGCTCGGCGGCCGGCTCGTCGCCCGAAGGGAAGAGCTGGCCCTGCATCGCGCTCTCCTGGATCGCGCCGTCGACGTCGCCGACGGCGAGCGGCGCGCCGGAGCGGACCTGCTCGTAGAGGCTCTCCAGCACCCGGCGGGCCTGCTCCGCCGCCTCCGGCGCGCCGCGCAGCACGACGCAATTGCCGTTGGCGTTGGCGAGCACGCCGAGCCGGCGCTCGAGATGCGCGAGGTTCTGGTCGTAATGCCCGAAGACGAGGCTCGCCAGCCGGTTGTCGTCGAAGGTCAGGCTGATCTGCGCCATCTCCTCGACGCCGGGATGGCTCGCGGCATCCCGGGCCTCGCCGCGGGGGCGGTCGTTCGACGGCCGGTCACTCGACGGCAAGGGCGGGTTCTCCTGCGGAAACGTTCGACGAAACGGAAGGCGTCGCGGCGGACGCGTTCGTCTCGGCGAACAGGCTGTTCGATCCGGCCCGCACGATCCGCGCGGCCACGATGTCGCCCACGGCGCCGGTCGCATCCTCGATGACGACGGCCTGGAGATAGGGCGACTTGCCCGCGAGCTGGCCCGGATGGCGGCCGGGCTTCTCGAGCAGGACGTCCACGGTGCGCCCCACCGTCTCGCGGTTGAAGGCCTGGCGCTGCTCCTCGAGGAGCGCCTGCAGGCGCGCGAGCCGCTCGACCTTCACGGCCTCGGCCACCTGCTCCGCCTCCTCCGCCGCCGGCGTCCCGGGGCGCGGCGAATACTTGAACGAGAAGGCCGACGCGAAGCCGACGTCGGCGACGAGGCGCATGGTGTCCTCGAACTCGGCGTCGGTCTCGCCGGGAAAGCCCACGATGAAGTCCGAGGAGAGCGCGATGTCCGGCCGCGCCGCGCGCACGCGCTCGACGATGCGGCGATACTCGTCGGCGGTGTGCTTGCGGTTCATCGCGGCGAGCACCCGGTCCGAGCCCGCCTGCACCGGCAGGTGCAGGTAGGGCATCAAGGCCGGCAGGTCGCGATGGGCGGCGACGAGCGCATCGTCCATGTCGCGGGGATGGCTCGTCGTGTAGCGCAGGCGCTCCACGCCCTCGATCTCGGCCAGCACGTGGAGGAGGCGCGCGAGACCCCAGGTCCGCCCGTCCGGCCCCTCGCCGTGATAGGCGTTGACGTTCTGGCCGATGACGGTGATCTCGCGCACGCCGGCCGCGGCGAGGGTGCGGGCTTCCGCGAGCACCTTCGCCACGGGGCGCGAGACCTCCGCGCCGCGCGTATAGGGCACGACGCAGAAGGCGCAGAACTTGTCGCAACCCTCCTGCACGGTGAGGAAGGCGGTGACCCCGCGCCCGCGCACGCGCTTGGCGTCGAGCGCGGGCAGCTCGTCGAACTTGTCCTCGACGGGAAACTCCGTGTCGACCACGCGCCGGGCCTTGGCCGCGCGCAGGATCTCCGGGAGCCGCTGATAGCTCTGCGGGCCGACGACGGCGTCGACGACGTGGGCGCGCTTGAGGATCTCGGCGCCCTCGGCCTGGGCCACGCAGCCGGCGACGACGACCTTCGTCTCGTGCCCCTCGAGCGTGCGCGCCTCCTTCATCCGGCGCACGCGGCCGAGCTCGGAATAGACCTTCTCCGCCGCCTTCTCGCGGATGTGGCAGGTGTTGAGGACGACGAGATCGGCCTCCTCCGGCACCTGCGTCTGGACATAGCCCTCCGGCGCGAGCACGTCGGTCATGCGCTCGGCGTCGTAGACGTTCATCTGGCAGCCGTAGGACTTGACGTAGACCTTCTTCACGCGGCGGCTCGCTCTCCGATCTGTCGCCCGCTCTATCTATGCGACGCGGGCGCTCGATGGAAGGGCGCGGCGCGGGGCGAAACGTGCCGATCGCGGCTCGACCGGGCCCTGCCCCGTCGTCAGCCGGGCCCCGACGCGCTAGGCTTCCCCTCGCGCGTGTGGCAGCGGACACCGAGGACCGCGCGCGAAGAACGAGAAAGCGGAACGGGAGGGCGGCCTTGAGGGATTTCGGGACCTTCGACTACATCGTGGTGGGCGCCGGCTCGGCCGGCTGCGTCGTGGCGAACCGCCTCTCGCGAGACCCCTCGGCCCGGGTGCTGGTGCTCGAGGCCGGCGGCAAGGACGACTGGATCTGGTTCCACATCCCCGTCGGCTACCTCTTCGCCATCGGCAACCCGCGCGCCGACTGGATGCTGAAGACCGAGCCGGTCCCCGGGCTGAACGGCCGCACCCTCGCCTATCCCCGCGGCAAGGTGATCGGCGGCTCGTCGGCCATCAACGCCATGATCTACATGCGCGGCCAGGCGCAGGACTACGACGGCTGGCGCCAGCTCGGCCTCGATGGCTGGGGCTGGGAGGACGTCAAGCCGATCTTCCTCCAGCACCAGGACCACGCCCGTCCGGACGCGCATCATGCCGGCGGCGGTGAATGGCGCGTCGACTATCCGCGGGTGCGCTGGGACCTGCTCGACGCGGTGATCGAGGCCTGCGTCGCGGCCGGCATCCCGGCGACGGACGACTTCAATCGCGGCGACAATTCAGGCGTCGGCTACTTCCAGGTGAACCAGAAGGGCGGCCGGCGCTGGTCCTCCGCCCGCGGCTTCCTCGCGCCGGCGCTCGGCCGGCCGAACCTGCGGCTCGAGACCGGCATCGCCGTGGAGCGCGTCGTGATCGAGGACGGGCGGGCCACGGGCGTCGTCTTCCGCCAGGGCGGGGAGACCTGCGTGGCGCATGCCGGCGGCGAGGTGATCCTGTGTGCCGGCGCGATCAAGTCGCCGCAGCTGCTCGAGCTCTCCGGCATCGGCGACGGCGCGCGCCTGCAGGCGCTCGGCGTCGAGACGAAGCATCACGCGCCCGGCGTCGGCGAGAACCTGCAGGACCATCTGCAGCTGCGCCCGATCTTCAAGGTGGAGGGCGTGCGCACGCTCAACGAGGATTACGGCAAGCTCTGGCGGCGGGCCTGGATGGGGCTCGAATACGCGCTGTTCCGGCGCGGGCCGCTGACCATGGCGCCCTCGCAGCTCGGCGCCTTCGCGCGCTCCTCGCCGGACTACGAGACGCCGAACCTGCAATTCCACTTCCAGCCCTTGTCGCTCGACAAGTTCGGCGACGCGCCCCACCCCTTTCCGGCCTTCACGGCGAGCGTGTGCAACCTGCGTCCGTCGAGCCGGGGGTCGGTCCACGCCACGAGCCCGGACCCGCACGCCCCGCCGGCGATCCAGCCGAATTATCTCGACACGCACGAGGATCGCCGGGTCGCGGCCGATTCGATCCGCCTCGTCCGGCGTATCGTGGCGCAGGCGCCGCTCGCGCGCTTCAGGCCGACGGAATACAGGCCGGGACCCGAGATCGACGGGGAGGAGGCGCTGGCACAGGCTGCGGGCGAGATCGGCACGACGATCTTCCATCCCGTGGGCACGGCCAAGATGGGGCCGTCGAGCGACCCGTCGGCGGTGCTCGACGGGCGGCTTCGGGTGCACGGGGTGGCGGGTCTTCGCGTCGTCGACGCCTCCGCCATGCCGCGCATCACGTCCGGCAACACCAACTCGCCGACGATCATGATCGCCGAGAAGGCCTGCGCGATGATCCTGGAGGCGCGGCGGGCCTGAGGCCCGCCGGCATGGTGCGCTGGTGGATCAGAACTTCACGCCGGCGGCGGCGCGCCAGGTGTTGACACTCATCTCCACCCCGGCGAGATCGGGGAAGAACAGGTATTGCCATTCGCCGCGCAGGAAGACGTTCTGCGTCAGCGCCACGTCGAGGCCCGCACCGGCTGCGAGACCCAGCGCGATGCCGCTGTCGGTTCCGGTCTCGGAGACCGGTTGGAGGGGTACGGCGCCGGTGATGGGAAGCCCATCGTCATCCACTCGCTCGCGGCTGCCGTCAACGCCCGCCGAGCGAACGACTTCATACTGGGCCAGTGCGATGCCACCCGTGACGAAGGGAAGGAACGCGCCGAGCGTATATCCCGCTCGAGCTCTGAGCGTCGCCCAATTCTCGAGCTTGGCATCGATGTTCCCCTTGGCCGTCACATTGTAACGCTCATTGTTCGATAATGTTTGGACCCTACTGAGAGTATCCAACCCACTTGAACTGAGCGCTCCTAAGGTTACATCAGCTTCGATACCCAATATAGTTTCCGCGAACTGGAAGTTATAGCCGGCCAGGACCCCGAAGGTCGTGTCGCTCGCGTCCGGAATCTGCGGATTCAGCCATTCCGAGACCTGCATCTCTTCTTCTACGATCGTTCGCCGGAGCCCGAAAGCGATGAGGTCCCCGAGCGCCTTGTCCGCCTGGAAGGACGCGTTCGTCTGGCCTGCGAAGCCGGCGAAATAGCCGCCCTGCCAGGTGACGACGGGCTCGAGCCCACCCGATCCGTAGCCGCCGCGCAGGGGACCGAGATCGACGGCGGCGGCGCCGGTCGAGAGGAAGCCCGCGGCGAGCGCGGCGGTGGCGGCGAGCGGGATGCGCATGGGATCGATCCTCGAGAGGGTTCGTCGTCTCTGTCGGGTGTGGCGGAGGTCGCGGGGAAGCGCGAGCCCGCGCTCAGTACGAGCGCGAGATCGGGACGATGGAGGGTTCGGGCGCGGCGAAGGTCCAGCGTACGCCGATCCGCGCCTCGTGCGCGGTGAGGTCGTCGACCTCGAACGTGGTGCCTGCCGCGGTCTCGAACTCGGGCGTGCCCAGATCGACGTAGCGGTAGCCGATGTCGAGCGAGAGGCTGCGGCCGAGGTCGACGGCGACGCCCGCCATCAGGGCCCAGGCGAAGTCGCCGCCGATCTCCTCGTCGTCCCGCAGGCGGGTGCCGAGGCCGATGCCGCCGATGGCGCAGGGCGCGACGCAATTCGTGACCGAGAAGTCGTCGAGCCGCGTCCAGGCATAGCCCACGCCGCCGCCGACATAGGGCGTGAAGCCGTGCCAGGTGCCGAGGTCGAGATAGACGTTGGCGAGCACGGTCGAGGCGGAGAGATCGCCCTGCGCGAACGCCGCCGCGTTCGGCACGCCGGAGAACACCGTCGCCGTGTTGGCGAAGCGGTGATCCGCCGTCACGTCGGCGCGGAGCCAGGAATTGAACTTGTAGCCGGCACCGAGACCGATGGACGGCGCGGGGTCGAGCTCCGCGCCGTCGAGGGGTGCGGAGACGCCGCCCACGCGGGCACGCGTCTCCGGATCGCGGTAGGCGGTGTAGCCGATGTCGCCGCGCAGGTACCATCCCGAGCCGACGGGCGCCGAGGCCGGCGCCGGCCCGTCGAGGGCGGGCAGCGGCGGCAGCACGTCCGCGGCCGAGGCGGTGCCCGGCAGGAGGGCCATGGCGGCGAGCGCGGCCGCGGCCAGCGGAAGGATCGGACGGGAATGGATGAGGCGGCTCATGGGTCGGCTCCTCGTCGATCAGAAGCTGCGGCTGATCGGGCCGGCGTGCACGGGCGCCGGCGCCTGCAGGTTCCAGCGCATGCCGACCTTCAGGTCGTGGGAGTGGATGTTGCCGATCTCCCACTTGTCCTCGCCACCGCTTACCCCGTCGAGCTGGTAGGTCTCGCCGGTGCCTCCATCGCCCATGTTGAGGTAGCGATAGCCGAGCTCCAGGGACAGGTTCGGCGAAACCTCGTAGCCGAGACCGGCATAGAGCGCCCAAGCGAAGTTGGTGCGCGAATCGGCGTCAGCGTAGGCAACGCCGCTATGTCCGCTTCGCAGGGTCACCACGTCACGGAAATTGTCGATCGTCACATGAGCAAAGCCGGCGCCCGCCCCAACGAACGGCGTAACGCCGTGCCAGGTGCCGAGATCCAGGTAGCCGTTGACGAGGCCGACCCATTCCGTCTTGTCGAAGTAGAATTCGTTGGCCTGATTGAAGGCGGCGGCCCCGGTCTGGCGTACGCGATCCAACCCGCGATATTGCGAACGACCGCGATACTCACCAGTGACGTCGGCGCGCAGCCAGGAGTTGAAGCGGTACCCGACGCCCACACCGACGAAGGGTGAAGCCGCGAAATCGGAGTGCAGAAACTCGACCGCGTCCGCAGGAGTCCGGCGCTCCAGTTCGGGATTCTCCGGCTCGTCGGACTTCTGGTTCGACATGCCGATGTCGCCGCGCAGGTACCAGCCGCCGAAGCTCTCGACGTGGACCGGCACGGGGGCGGGCGGAAGCGTGGGAAGGTCGGCGGCTTGAGCGCTCGTCGCCACGACGCCGCCGAGGGCGGCGACGGCGACGACGAGGGCCGGCTCGAGGCGAATCATGGCGAATGGTCCCCGTTCTCGTCGGCGCGGGCGAACGGCCCGCGGCTCTCACGGATAGGGACGATCGCAGAACTTCCTTAAGCGGGGCTTAACCTTAAGAGACACGGTTAAGCGCATCTCACCGGACGAAGGCGATCCGCGCCGCGCCGGCGCCGTTCAGGCGGCGGCGCGGGTGACGGCGAGCGCGATCTCCTCCACGACCTCGCTGACGAGATCGCGGTCGTCGCCTTCGCCCATGACGCGAATCACGGGCTCGGTGCCCGACGGGCGGATGACGAGGCGCCCGCCCTCCCCCAGACGCGCGCGCCCGGCCTCGATGGTGGAGGCGACGGAGACGTCGTCGAGGGGGCGCCCGCTCTTGTAGCGCACGTTCTTGAGGATCTGCGGCAGCGGCTCGAAGCTCTGGCAGACCTCCGAGACCGGACGCTCGGAGCGCTTCACCACGGTGAGCAGCTGGAGCGCGGCGAGGAGCCCGTCGCCGGTCGTCGCGTAGTCCGAGAGGATGATGTGCCCCGACTGCTCGCCGCCGAGATTGTAGCCCTCCTCCCGCATGCGCTCGAGCACGTAGCGATCGCCCACCGCCGTGCGCTCCATCGTAAGGCCCAGCCCCTGGAGGTAGCGCTCGAGGCCCAGATTCGACATGACGGTCGCCACGATGCCCGGGCGCGAGAGGCGCCCGTCCTCGTGCCAGCTGCGGGCGATGGCGGCCATCAGCTGGTCGCCGTCGACGAGGCGGCCCTTCTCGTCGACGATGATGACGCGGTCCGCGTCGCCGTCGAGCGCGATGCCGACGTCGGCCCGCAGCTCGCGCACCTTCGCGACGAGCGCCTCGGGGGCGGTCGAGCCGACCTCGCGGTTGATGTTGAAGCCGTTGGGCTCGACGCCGATGGCGATCACCTCCGCGCCCAGCTCCCACAAGGCCTCGGGCGCCACGCGATAGGCGGCGCCGTTGGCGCAGTCGAGCACGATGCGCAGGCCTTCGAGGTCGAGGAGGCGCGGCAGCGTGCGCTTGGCGAACTCGATGTAGCGGGCGTGCACGCCCTCCACGCGCCGGGCGCGGCCCAGGCCCTCCGACACGGCGAGGCGCCGCGAGATGTCCCCGTCGATCAAGGCCTCGATCTCGAGCTCCACCTCGTCGGAGAGCTTGTAGCCGTCCGGCCCGAACAGCTTGATGCCGTTGTCCTCGTAAGGATTGTGCGAGGCGGAGATCATCACGCCGAGATCCGCACGCATGGAGCGCGTGAGCATGGCCACCGCCGGCGTCGGCATGGGGCCGAGCAGCAGCGTGTCCATGCCCACCGACGTGAAGCCGGCGACGAGGGCGTACTCGATCATGTAGCCGGACAGCCGCGTGTCCTTGCCGATGACGACGCGGTGGCGGTGATCGCCGCGACGGAAGGCGAGGCCCGCCGCCTGGCCGACGCGCAGCGCGAGCTCCGGCGTGATCTTGAGGTTGGCGCGGCCGCGGATGCCGTCGGTACCGAAATGCTTGCGCAAGGGACGTGCTCCGAGATCGTCGAGCGACGCATCGCGCCGCTCGTGTGGTTCAGAACGGATGCGGTTCAGAACACCCGCGCCGCGCGCGACGTCAAGGCGAGCCTGCCACGGGAGTGCTTCACATTCCGTAAGCGTTTGTAACGCCGCTTCGTTCGCCCCGCCGTCCCCGGCGCAAGCTCGACGCAAGCCAGCCCGATCATCCTCGCCATCGTCAGCAACGACGAGGAGCTTCGCCCGTGGTCGACGGCATCCACCTCTTCAGCCTCGCCTCGCGCAAGTCCGAATGGCTCTCCGTGCGCCAGGCGACGATCGCCGAGAACGTGGCCAACGCCAACACGCCGGGCTTCCGCGCCCGCGACGTCGAGGCGTTCCGCGACGTCATGGACCATACGAGCCTGCGGCTCGCGGCGACGAGCCCGGATCACCTCCTGCCGGCGCAGGACGCGCGCGTCTCCGAGACACGTACGCGCGACGGCTTGGCGATCAGCCATTCGGGCAATTCGGTGAGCATCGAGGAGGAGCTGATCAAGGCCTCCTCGGCGAGCCGCGAGCACTCGCTCGCCACCTCCGTCGTGAAGTCCTTCCACCGCATGATCCTGCAGAGCGTCCGAGGCTGACGATGATGATCGACCCGCTCACCTCCGCCTCGCGCATCGCGGGCTCCGGCCTCGAGGCCCAGTCCACCCGCATGCGCATCATCGCGGAGAACCTGGCCAACGCCAACGCCACCGGCGACGCCGCCGGCACCGACCCCTATCGCCGCAAGACGGTGACCTTCGACAGCGAGATCGACCGCGCCTCGGGCGCGAGCATGGTCAAGGTCGACGGCGTGGGCGCCGACCGTGCGCCGTTCCGCACGGAATTCGACCCGTCGCACCCCGCCGCCGACGAGAACGGCTACGTCAAGCTGCCCAACGTCAACATGCTCGTCGAGATGGCCGACATGCGCGAAGCGAACCGCGCCTACGAGGCCAACCTCGCCGTCATCCGCCAGACCCGCTCCATGGTCGCCCAGACCATCGACCTCCTGAGGAGCTCGTGATGATCGACGCCGTCGACAGCCTCTCCAGCCTCGCCGGGACCGGCGCCACCCGTGCCGCCGAGCGCATCGCGACCGCGGCGCAGGCGGCACCCGTCGCGCCGTCCTCCGCGACGAGCATGCCGGATTTCGGCGCGGTCCTCTCCGACGTGGCCTCGCAGGGCGTCAACGCGCTGCGCGAGGCCGAGGCGGCCTCGCTCGCCGGCATCAACGGCAAGGCCTCCGTCCAGCAGGTGGTCGAGGCCGTGATGAACGCCGAGCGCACCCTCCAGACCGCCGTCGCCGTCCGCGACAAGGTCGTGCAGGCGTACCAGGAAATCAGCCGGATGCAGATTTGAGGAAAGGCGGCCTTGCCCGATCACGAGGTCAGCGCGATGTCGAATCGCTCGAGAATGTACGGCATGTCGGGATCCTCGATCAGCGGAGAGACCTCCAGGACCCGAACCTTGCCGATTGCGCGATCGTAGATCGCGAGGTTCGGTGAAAGGTCCAGACGGGAGGGATACACGATGCCATCGAGCGTCGACGCGTGCTCGTGAAAGGCGACGGCCCAGAGATGCGCATTGCGATGATCGTAGCCACGCACGACCTCGCTCGGCACGCCCATTCTCACGGGCGCGTCGCCTCGAAGATCGAGCACCGATAGCGTCTCCACGATCTCGATCGTTGCGATCGACCGCTGCGTGAGATCCTCCTCGTCCAGGAGCGCTCTGCCCAGGATGCCGTCTCGACGGTCGCGCAGCACAGCCTCCAGGAAGCACGATGTCGATGTCTCGTTGAAATAGACGACACCGAAACGATCGTCGTCGCTCAGCGCTCGCGGGTCGCTGAAGCGGCTCGGTGATTTCGCGTACCCGAGAGGGTCGGGAAACTCGCTGCGATAGATGCGCCGATATCGCCGGCCTTTTGGAATTTCGCTCGTCAAGACCCGGCGCTGCTCGAAGCCGTGCGGCGGCTGCGCGATCGGCACGCTCGGCATCCGTCAGGCGAAGGTCCCGCGCGCGATGCTCTCCGCCGTCCCGAGAACATCCTCCGAACGGCCCGCGACGAGGGCGTCGTGCCCCGTCGTGCCGCCGAGCTCCGCGTGAGGCATGCTCAGGAAGCGCCACACCGCCCACGCACCGCCGAGGAGCGCGTGCAGCTTCGGCAGCTCCGCGAAAGGCCGTCCCTCCGCATCGAGCTGCCATTCCGGGAAGCGATAGCCGCGCTTGACGCCCGCCATACCGACCAATCGCCCTTCCTGCCGCCAAGTGTTCACCGTCATGCGGCTCACCCCGAGCCGCCGCGCCATCTCGTCGCCGCTGAGCATGTCCGCACCGCTCAGCACCTCCGACGCAGCCACTCGCCCGCGTGCCCGTGCGCGCTCGAGTGCCTCCTGGAGGGCCGCATGTCGTCCCGCGTTTCCTTCGTCTCGCACGATCTCCGGCGCCCTGTCCGGATGGACCGTGATCGTGACACGGGTGGTCTCGCCGGTGCGGACACTCTCGCGACGCGCGTCGGAAACGGCTCGCAGGAGATCGTCCGCGAGATCCCGCGCTTCTCGGGTCGTCAAGGTTCCGGTTTTCGCCACGGCACGCCTCGAACGGTCGTTGGATTCTCGAAGACTGTCGATCGACAGGAGATCGGAAGCGGACGGTTTTTGTCAAGTACGTAAAGCCGGCGTCCCGCGGCCCTGCGCGGACCGACAAGCCTCGCGCAGGTTCCACGTGAAACCCTGCCATCCAGTCGAGACAGAAGCGCCGCGTGCGCTCGGCCCTCCCCGGCTCGGCCGAGAACGCCGGGCCACAGGCCACAGATGAAGGAGAGACCCCGTGAAAGCGCTCGCCATCGCCGCCACCGGCATGAACGCCCAGCAGCTCAACGTCGAGGTCATCGCCAACAACATCGCCAACATCAACACCACCGCCTTCAAGCGGGCGCGGGCCGAGTTCACGGATCTGCTCTATCAGACCGAGCGGCTCCAGGGCGTGCCCATGCGCGGCGGCGAGGCGGCGATCCCCGAGGGCGCCAATCTCGGGCTCGGCGTGCGCACGGCGGCGATCCGGAACCTGCACATGCAGGGTGCGCTCTCGCAGACGGGCAACCGCCTCGACCTCGCGCTCGACGGGCGCGGCTGGTTCCAGGTGCAGGGCCCCGACGGGGAGATCCTCTACACCCGCGCGGGCTCCTTCAACACCAACGCCGAGGGCCAGCTCGTGACGATGGAGGGCTACCTCGTCGAGCCGGCGATCCAGGTGCCGGAGAACACGGTGGAGGTCGTGGTCAACCAGTCCGGCCAGGTCTTCGCCCGGGTGCCCGACCAGCAGGCGCTCGAGGAGCTCGGCCAGCTGACGCTCGCCAACTTCGCCAACGAGACCGGCCTCGCGCCCATGGGCGGCAACCTGTACCGCGAGACCGAGGCCTCCGGCCAGCCGGTCGTGGGCGTGCCCGCCGATCCCGGCTACGCCAAGATCCACCAGGGCTACCTCGAGGCCTCCAACGTCGATCCCGTCAAGGAGATCACCCAGCTGATCTCCGCCCAGCGCGCCTACGAGATGAACTCGAAGGTGATCCAGGCCGCCGACCAGATGGCCTCCACCGTGACGAACGGCATCCGCTGACGCCGCCGGACCGACCGGAGATCCGCCGCCATGCCTCTCTCGACACGACACCGCCGCGCGCGAGCCCGCTCGGCACTCCTCGCGGTGGCGGCCCTCGCCGCCGCCGCGAGCGCGC
This sequence comes from Salinarimonas ramus, assembly GCF_014645695.1. Taxonomy (GTDB): domain Bacteria; phylum Pseudomonadota; class Alphaproteobacteria; order Rhizobiales; family Beijerinckiaceae; genus Salinarimonas; species Salinarimonas ramus. Next base: position 350,371 of record NZ_BMMF01000005.1, read on the forward strand.
CCGCCCTCGCCGCCGGCCCGGTCACCCTCCCGGTGCCCACGATCACGATCTATCCCGGCGAGACCATCAAGGACACGGTGATCGTCGAGCGCGACTTTCCCGCCAGCACCGGCGATCTCGCCGTGATCCGCGAGGCGCGCGCCCTCGTCGGCAAGGTGGCGCGCCGCACGCTGCTGCCCGGGCGCGTCGTGCCGCAGAACGCCGTGGAGGACGCCAAGCTCGTCGTGCGCGGGGAGACGACGCAGGTCGTCTTCGCCGCCGACGGGCTCGTGATCTCGACGCTCGTGACGCCGCTCGAGAACGGCGGCGCCGGCGATCGCGTGCGGGCGCGCAACCTCGATTCGGGCCTCGTCATCGTGGGCATCGTCCAGGACGACGGCTCGCTGCGCGTGGGAGCGCCCTGATGCCTCGTCGCATGCTCCGCCCTCTCGCCCTCGCCCTCGCTCTGGGGATGGCCGCCCTCGCGCCCACGCTGATGCCGAGCTCGGCCGCCGCCGACGCGATGGCGGGCGGCGTGACCCGCATCAAGGACATCACGACCCTCAAGGGCATGCGCGAGAACCAGCTCGTCGGCTACGGCCTCGTGGTCGGCCTCGCCAATACCGGCGACACCCTGCGCAACGCGCCCTTCACCGAGCAGTCGCTCACGTCCATGCTCGACCGGATGGGCGTGAACGTCGGCTCGGATCAGCTGCGCGCCCGCAACGTCGCCGCCGTCGTCGTGACGGCGGAGCTGCCGCCCTTCATCGGGCGCGGCAACCGCATCGACGTCACGGTCTCGGCGCTGGGCGACGCGCGCTCGCTGCTCGGCGGGACGCTCGTGATCACGCCGCTCATGGGCGCGGACGGGCAGATCTACGCCGTCGCCCAGGGCCCCGTCGCGGTGAGCGGCTTCTCCGCCGCGGGCGAGGCCGAGACGGTGACGCAGGGCGTCCCGACGGTCGGCCGCGTGCCCAACGGCGCGCTGATCGAGCGCGAGCTGCCGGACCATTTCGGCAACATGCGCTCGCTGATCCTCGAATTGCGGAACCCGGACTTCCGTACCGCGGTGCGCATCGCCGACGCCATCAACGTCTACACGCAGACGCGCTTCGGCGGGCGTGGCGCCTACGAGCGCGACTATCGCTCGATCCTGCTCGTGAACCCGCCCGACGTGAGCCCCGTGCGCTTCCTCGCCGAGATTGGCGATCTCCCCGTGACGCCGGACGCGCCCGCCCGCGTCGTCCTGGACGAACGCACCGGCACCGTCGTCATCGGCGCGGACGTGCGGGTCTCGACGGTGGCCGTCACCCACGGGAACCTGACGGTGCGCATCACGGAGATGCCCGTGGCGTCGCAACCCGCACCCTTCTCCGACGGCCAGACCGTGGTCCTGCCGGACACCCGCGTCGAGGTCCAGGAAGGCGAGGGCCGCCTCGCGATCCTACAGGGCTCGAGCCTGCAGACGCTCGTCGCCGGCCTCAACCAGATCGGGCTGCGGCCGGCCGGGATCATCGCCATCCTCCAGGCGATCAAGTCCGCCGGCGCGCTCCAGGCCGACCTCGTCATCCAGTGAGGCCGGCTCCGGCCGACCGCTGATCCGCTGCCTCGCGGCCCGCATCGTCGAGCACCACCTCCGCCACGAAGGGGAGGTGGTCGGAGGCGACGCGGGTCGTCGGCGTGCGCAGGGCCTGCGCCGCCACGAGACGCGCGCCGTTGGCGCCCATGATGTGGTCGATGCGCGTCAGCGGCATCCAGGAGGGATAGGTCGGGTGCCTGTCGGGCAGGACGGAACGGGCGCAGTCGAGCTCGCCGGCCAGGCGCCGATAGGCGGCGGTGCGCATGCCGGCGTTGAGATCGCCCATGAGCACCGCCGGCCCCGGCGCCGCGCCGAGCCAGTCCGGCCCCAGCAGCGCCTCGGCCTGGGCCATGCGGTCGCGCCGGGAGAGCACGGCGAGATGCGTGCAGATCACCTGGAGCGGGCCCTGGTCGGTGTCGACCTCGACCCAGAGCGCGGAGCGCCGCTCCGGCAGCGCCGGGCCGAGCCGCGGCAGGGGCCCGCCCTTCACCGGGCGCATCGGCAGATCCGACAGGATCGCGAGGCCGAACTGCTCGCCGCCGAAGGTCGCCGTGCGCTGGAAGTGCCAGTCCATGCCCAGGCCGCGGGCGAGCGCCTGCAGCGCGTGCGCGCCCTGGCTGCGGGCGCTCCAGCGCACCTCCTGGAGCGCGACGACCCGCGCACCGCTCTCGCGGATCGCATGCGCGATGCGCTCGGGCTCGCGGCGGCGATCGGTACCGATGAAGGAATGGACGTTGTAGGTGACGAGACGGGGCATCGAACGAGAGATGGGGAGGAATGGCGCGGCGGAAAAGACCGACGCGCCTCAGCGCAGCTCGATCCGCCCCTCGGCGAGGAGATTTCGGCAATCGGTCGCGTCGCGCATCGTGTCCTCGCCCTGCGGCGCGATGGCCATGCCCTCGCCGTCGAAGCGGGGATCGTCGCACTCGCCGTCGTTGGCCCAGCGGCTCGAATCGTCGCCGAAATCGATGCCGGCGGTGGAGGAGGCAGGCGGCGCCGCCGGCGCTGCGGGCGCTGCGGGGGCGACGTCCGCGCGGGAGCGGCCGACGAGGTCGATCGCGCCCTCCTCGTAGAGCCGGCGGCAATCGCTCGCGTCGCGCATCGCGTCCTCGTCGAGCAGCACGGCCGCCATGCCGCGGCCCTGGAAGCGCGGGTCGTCGCATTCCCCGTCGTTTGCCCAGCGGCTCGTGTCGTCGCCGAAGTCCACCGGCCCGGAGGGTGTCACGGGAGGCGGGGGCGTGGCGGGAGCCGTGGGAACGGCCGTCGCGGGAGCGGAGGCCGCACCGCCCTCGCCCGCACGCAACGCGATGGAGCCCGCCTCGTAGAGGCGTCGACAGTCGCTCGCGTCGCGTAGGCGATCCTCCTCCACGAGCACCGCGGCCATGCCCTCGCCCTCGAAGCGGGGATCGTCGCACTCGCCGTCGTTCGCCCATCGACCGGTGTCGTCGCCGAAATCGACATCTCCCGCCGCCGCCGGCGCCGGCGCGGAGCGGGACGGCGCGCCGCCGCTCTCGCCCGCGCGCAACGCGATGGAACCCGCCTCGACGAGCCGGCGGCAATCGCTGGCGTCCTTGAAGCGATCCTCCTCGACGAGGACCGCGGCCATCCCCTCGCCCTCGAAGCGGGGATCGTCGCATTCGCCGTCGTTGGCCCAGCGCCCCGTGTCGTCGCCGTAATCGATCCCGCCGACGACGGTGCGCGGTGCGGCAGCGCCGTCGCTACCGGCACCGTCGGCCAGCGTGATTCGCCCGCGCTTGAACATCAGGAAGCAATCGGTCGCGTCCGCGCCGCGATGCTCCTCGTCGGAGAAGCCCACCATGCCCGGGCCCACGAAGCGCGGGTCGTCGCATTCGCGGTCGTTGGCGAAGGGGCTCGAATCGTCGCCCCAGTCGAAATCGGGCGAGACGGCCTGCGCCGAAGCAGGCGTGGCCACGGCGACGGCGAGGATCGCCACGAGGCCGCAGCCGGCGGCGAGGCTCCATACAGTCGCGTTTCGCATCGACGCTTCCCCCGCTCTCACACGCTCTCGGCCGCACGCACGCGCGACGGCTCGATGCGGGCCGGCCGGAGGGTAGCGCCCCGGCCGACGTCGCGGAAGCGTGAAATGCCGCATGCGCGTGCGGCGCTTCCCGCGGGAGGCGCGAGCGGGTAAGCCGAAGGACGGCCCCATCCGCGCCGCCGAGGTCCTTTCGATGACTGATACCGCCGCCTCGCGTCCCGAGACGTCCGCGAAGAGCCTCGCCGGCATCACCGTGCTCGACCTCACCCGCGTCCTCGCAGGCCCGAGCGCGACGCAGCTCCTAGGCGATCTCGGCGCGCGGGTGATCAAGGTCGAGCGGCCCGGATCGGGCGACGACACCCGCGCCTGGGGCCCGCCCTTCGTGCCCGACGAGACCGGCGCACCCTCCGACCTCTCCGCCTATTTCCTCGCGGCCAACCGCAACAAGAGCTCGATCGTGCTCGACATCACGACGCCCGCCGGCGTCGAAATCGTGCGCGCGCTCGCGGCGAAGGCGGACGTGGTGGTGGAGAACTACAAGCCGGGCGACCTCGCCCGCCGGGGGTTGGGCTACGAGGACCTGCGCGCGATCAAGCCCGATCTCGTCTGGTGCTCCATCACAGGCTTCGGGCACGACGGGCCCTATGCCGAGCGCATCGGCTACGACTTCCTCGTCCAGGCCATGGGCGGGATCATGAGCATCACCGGCGAGCCCGACGGGGAGCCGATGAAGGTGGGCGTGGGCATCTCCGACCTCATGTGCGGCATGTATGCGAGCGTGGGCATCCTCGCCGCGCTTCGCCACCGGGACGCGACGGGGGAGGGGCAGTTCCTCGAGGTCTCGCTCTACGACACGCAGATCTCCTGGCTCGTGAACGCGGCGACGAACACCCTCGTGTCCGGCAAGGCGCCGCGGCGGCTCGGCAATCGCCATCCCAACATCGCGCCCTACCAGACCTACCGCGCCGCCGACGGGCACCTCGTCGTCGCGGTGGGCAACGACGGGCAGTTCCGCCGCTTCTGCGCGGCGCTCGAGGCGCCGGAGCTCGCGAGCGATCCGCGCTTTGCCACCAATGCCGGGCGGCTCGAGCATCTCGACGCGCTCAACGCCGCCCTCGACCCGATCGTCGCGCGCGCCGACGTCGCGACCTGGGTCGCGCGGCTCGAGCGCGCGCAGGTGCCCGCGGGCCCTGTGGCGAGCGTGCCGGAAGCCCTCTCGGACCCGCATACGCGCGCCCGCGAGATGGTGATCGAGATGCCCTCCCCGATCGTCGACGGCGAGACGCTGCGGCTCCTCGGCAATCCGCTCAAGCTCCGCGCCACCCCCGCGTCCTACGACAAGGCACCGCCGCGGCTGGGCGCCGATCGCGACACGGTGCTCGCGGAGGTGCTGGGCCTCGATCCCGCCAGCATCGTCGATCTCGCGGCGAGAGGCGCTTTCGGAGCCGAAGTCGGACCCGGAGATTGACGGGAAGCCGGGCGTTTGCGTTGATTTTTCCGGAGTATTCGAGTTCCTAACGAGACCTTACCAACAGCTGGTAATCGCCGCTAATTTGAATTCGGATTTACCGGCGGGCAAGTAACGTACCCTTGACGGTGACAACATTTGCTAGCTGTGATTCACGACAAGAGCGTTGCTCGTCACGGCCTCCGGAACTACCCCTAGAGCGTCCGCTTAGAACGGGGGTAATGACGTGTACATCATCGTCGACGAAAGAGAGCTCGTCACAACGGGGTACCGATCCGGCTTCGACCGAGAGGGCGTGAGCGCGGTCGGGTTCGATCCGTCGGAGTTCAACGACTGGATCTCGGGCGCCGCCGAGGAGGATCTCGGCGCCGTCGAGGCCATCCTCATCGGGGATTGCCAGGCGCGCGAGACCCTGCCGCGTCTCGTCAAGAGCCGCTGCAAGGCGCCCGTGATCGCCATGAACGACACCCATTGCCTGGAGCAGACGCTCGGGCTCTTCGCGGCCGGGGTGGACGACGTCGTCCGCAAGCCCGTGCACGTGAAGGAGATCATGGCCCGCGTGGGCGCCTTCAACCGCCGGATCGTCCCGCCGGTGGAAGACGAGGCCGCGCCCACCGAGCACGATCTCCAGGTCTTCTTCGACGGGCGCGACCCGATCGTCCGCGGCGAGGTGCTCACCCTGCCCCGGCGCGAGCGCCGCATCCTCGAATATCTCGTGAAGAACAAGGGCAAGCGCGTGCAGCGCGAGCAGATCTTCTCGGCCGTCTACGGCGTGTTCAACGAGAACGTCGACGAGGCGGTGGTGGAGAGCCACATCTCGAAGCTGCGCAAGAAGCTACGCGGGCGCCTCGGCTACGATCCGATCGATTCCAAGCGTTACCTCGGCTACATGTTCTCCTGATCCGCTCTTTCTTCCGCGCTTCCACGGCCGTTTCGGTCGCTTCCGTTTCATCCACCCGTTTCGCATCACGAGCTGGTACCGGCGCCACACGCTCCCTCGCGAGCGCGCCACACGGGACGACGCTCCCGACACCTCCCGCATCCGCAGACGTCAGAGACGCTCCCCATCGGGGACCCCCGGCAGCTCCGCCACGAACGCGGCTCCTTCGCCGTTCGGCCGCGCGTAGAGCGCCTCTCCGCCGTGACGTCGCGCGATCTGGCGCACCAGCGCCAGGCCCAGGCCCCAGCTTCCCGCCGCCTCCGATCGCCCCGCCGGCCGATAGAACGCCTCGAACACCCGCTCCGCCTCGCCGTCGGGCAGGCCCGGGCCGTGGTCGCGCACGACGAGCCGCACGCCGCCTGCGTCGCGTCGTTCGACGCGGGCCTCGATCGGAGGCGCGCCGTGGCGGGCGGCGTTCTGGAAGAGGTTGCGCACGAGCCGGCGCAGGAGCCGCGGATCGCCCACGATCTCCACTGCGTCGCCCTCCACCGTCGCATCGACCCGCGCGCCCTCCTCGGCGACGAGGGCGAGGAGATCGACGCGCTCGCGACGCTCCAGGCCTGCCACGTGATCGAGCCGGCTCGCCACCAGGATCTCCTCGACGAGCGCGTCGAGCTCGGAGAGGCTCGTGACGATCTCCTGGCGCAGAGCCGGGCGCGGATCCTCCTCGAACAGGTCGATGGCCATGCGCAGGCGCGCGAGCGGCGAGCGCAGCTCGTGGCTGGCATTGGCGAGGAGCGCCGAATGAGAGGCGACGAGGCGTTCCACGGTCGCGGCCGCCGCATCGAAGCTCTTCGCCACGGCGGCGACCTCGTCGGCGCCCGACAACCCGATGCGGGCCGAGAGGTCGCCCGCACCCCAGGCCTCGACGCCCGCCCGCAGGCGCTCGAGGCGGCGGGTGAGGTGACCGACGACGGGGTAGGCGACGAGCGCGATCAGGATCGCGATGATGGCGATGGGGATCAAGGGATTGCGATCGTCGTCGCCTCCCTCGCCCGACGAGTCCGCGCGGCCGAAGCGCGCCTGGACGACGCGCCCGTCGCTCAGCGTGAAGACGAAGACGCGCCCGCGCCGGTCGAGACCGGGATCACCGGCGACGAGCCGGCCCCCGGGGTCGCGCAGGGCGAGATCGGCGCCGAGCGCGTCGGCGAGACGATCGAGCGTCGGCCCGGGATCGTCGGCGGGCAGCGTGCGCTCGAAGAAGATGCGCCCGCGCTCGGCCCAGGGCCCGCGCTCGGCGGCGGCGGTGATGCGGAAGACGATCGCGCCCGCCAGCGCCACGAGCGCCACGGCGGCGACGACCGTCAGATACACCTTCCAGAACAGCGAGAGGCCGCGGGGGCGGCGCAGCGACAGAGCCATCAGGCGCCCTCGTCCTGGGAGCGGGCGAAGACGTAGCCGGCGCCACGGACCGTCAGCACGCGGCGGGGATGCTTCGGATCGTCCTCGATCGCCGCGCGGATGCGCGAGACGTGGACGTCGATGGAGCGGTCGAACGCCTCGAGCTCGGCGCCGCGCACGAGGTCCATCAGCTGCTCGCGGGAGAGGACGCGCCCGGCGTTCTCGGCGAGCGCCACGAGCAGGTCGAACTGGTAGGAGGTGAGCGCACGCTCCGCGCCGTCGACGCGCACCTGGCGCGCCCCGCGGTCGATCTCGAGCCGACCGAAGCGCAGCGGCGGCGGGCCGGCCTGGCCGACGCCGCCGTTGCGCCGGCGCAGCACCGCCTTCAGCCGCGCGAGCAGCTCGCGTGGGTTGAAGGGCTTGGGCACGTAATCGTCCGCCCCGATCTCCAGGCCGACGATGCGATCCGTCTCGTCGCCCTTGGCGGTGAGCATGACGACGGGCACGTCGGAGGCGGCGCGGATGCGGCGCAGCGTCTCGAAGCCGTCGAGGTCCGGCAGCATGACGTCCAGCACGATCGCCGCGGGCGGGCGCCGGGAGAGCTCGGCGAGGCCGTCCCGCGCCGTGGCGGCGGCGCGGGCGGCAAAGCCGTTCTGGTCGAGATAGTCCCGCAGCATGCCGGACAGGCGCACGTCGTCGTCGACGATCAGGATCTCGTCCGGCATGTCTCGCGCGTCCTCTTCGACGGGATATGCGGCTATCCTATCACCAGCGGCCGTGGCCGCGACGGCGCTCGCCCATCTCCTCGATCAGCGCGGCGCGCTGCTCGGGAGTGAGCACCTCGGCGGCGTCGAGGAGCGCTTCGAGGCCGCGGGCGGAGGCCGTCTCCATGGCGGCGAGGCGCTCGGCGCGCAGGGTCTCGGCGGCGGCCCGGTCGATCTCGGTGGCGCCGAGGATGCCGGCGAGGTCCTCGCGGGTGTCGCGGAAGCCCTGCACCAGCGGCATGATCTCGTCGCGCGCGTCCTCGGCGATGGCCTTGATCCGCTCCACCTGCTCGGGGGTCGCCTCGACCTCGTCGAGGGCGCGCTCGAGGCGCCATTCCATGAAGGCGCCCATGGCGCCGCGCTCGCCGCGCTCGTGATCGCCGAAGCGAGCGTGCATCATCCTGCCGTGCGGACCCTCGCCCGCGGCGTGGCGCACGAGCGGCGCGTCCTGCGCCGCCGCGAAGCCGGCGCCGACCGCTCCGAGCGCGAGCGCGCCGAGCGCGACCGCGAGGATCGGGCGGGAAAAGCCGGTGCGGGGGGCCGCGACCCGCGAGGTGGCGTCGTCGGTGGGGGTCTTCTCGATGGGGGTCTTGTCCGTCGTCATGGGTCTCGTCTCCCGTGGAGGGGTGCGGCCGCGGTAGGGGCTGCGATGGGGAGACCATGACCCGCCGACGTGTCTCGCATTCGCGGCGAACGTGAAGAAAGGTGAAGCGAGGGTGCGGAAGAAGCGGCTCGATGCGGCAATGGCTCTTAACGATGTTTGCAGGAAACACGGTGAGAGCACGTGAAATCGACCGTCGCCGGACCCGCCATACGCAAGAGTACGCATGCAATCTCGCGCGACCTCGGCAGCTTGGAATTGAGCCGCAGCGCGCGTGCATCCGCACGGCGCCGCATGCCATGCCAGCCGTCTGTAGAGGTTCTCATGCCCGATATCGCCCGCATGGACCGCGCGTACGACTACGCCGTCGCATCCGTCCGCCACCCTCCGGAGAGCCGGACCGTCGCGTTCGGCGGATTCTGGGTCCGCGCCGTCGCGCTTGTGATCGACACGATCGTCACCATGATCCTCGCCGTCGTCTTCGGCGCGCTCGCCGGCTTCACTCTCGGCTTCCTTCTCGTGCTCGACGGTGCCTCCATCGCGCAATCGACCGACCAGATCGCGCTCCTCGGCAACATCATCGGCTTCGGCGTGACCTGGCTCTACTTCGCCGTGATGGAGAGCTCGTCGATGCAAGGCACGCTCGGCAAGCGGGCGCTCGGGCTCAAGGTCGTGAATTCCGAGGGCGGCCGGATCGGGTTCGGGCGCGCGACGGGACGCTACTTCGCCAAGGCGATCTCGGCGCTCATCCTCTTCATCGGCTACTTCATGGCGGGGTGGACGCGCGGAAAGCGGGCGCTGCACGACATGATCGCCGACACCTACGTGATCAAGGCCTGACGCGGACGGGCTGCGATCCCCGCATCGAGCGCCTGCGACCCGCTTCGTGCTTGCCTCCACGCCCTCGACCCGATAGAGCCCCGCGCGAGAGACGCACCCCCGTGCGGCGCCCGAGGACGAGACGATGACGCACTTCAAGGATCTGGTGTTCTCCGGCATGCAGCCGACGCACACCCTCCATCTCGGCAATTATCTCGGCGCGATGGTCAACTGGGTGCGGATGCAGGACACGCACGAGTGCATGTATTGCGTCGTCGACATGCACGCGATCACGGTGGCGCAGGACCCCAAGGCGCTGCGCGGCAACATCCGCGAGGTCACGGCCGCCTACATCGCCTGCGGGATCGACCCGAAGCGCTCGATCCTGTTCAACCAGTCGCAAGTGCCCCAGCACGCGGAGCTGGCCTGGATCTTCAACTGCATCGCGCGCATGGGCTGGCTCAACCGCATGACCCAGTTCAAGGAGAAGGCCGGCAAGGACCGCGAGAACGCCTCGGTGGGCCTCTTCGCCTACCCGGCGCTGATGGCGGCCGACATCCTGGTCTATCGCGCCACCCACGTGCCGGTGGGCGAGGACCAGAAGCAGCACCTCGAGCTGACCCGCGACATCGCGCAGAAGTTCAACAACGACTTCGCCGAGGAGATCGCGGCCGGCGGGCACGGCGAGGCGTTCTTCCCGCTGCCGGAGCCGATGATCCAGGGCCCGGCCACGCGGGTGATGAGCCTGCGCGACGGCTCGAAGAAGATGTCGAAGTCGGACCCGTCGGACTATTCGCGCATCAACCTCACCGACACGTCCGACACGATCGCGCAGAAGGTCCGCAAGGCCAAGACCGATCCCGAGCCGCTGCCGACCGAGACCGCCGGCCTCGCCGCGCGCCCCGAGGCCGACAACCTGGTCGGCATCTACGCGGCGCTCAGCGGCGTCGAGCGCGAGGCGGTGCTCGCCGAGTTCGGCGGCGCCAACTTCTCCACCTTCAAGGGCGCGCTCGTGGACCTCGCCGTGGACAGGCTCGCCCCGATCACCGACGAGATGCGCCGCCTGACGGCCGATCCCGGCCACATCGACGCCATCCTGGCGGAGGGCGCCGAGAAGGCGTCCGCCATGGCGGAGGTCACGATGAAGGCGGTCAAGGAGATCGTCGGCTTCGTCGCCCGCTGAGCGGGCGACGAGATCTCGCATCCAGCGAGACGAGCCGCACCGGCAGACGAAAAAGGGGCGAGCTCGACGCTCGCCCCTTTGCTTTTCCGTGCCGATATAGGAGTACGGGCCGCGGGCCCCGTCCTCAGGTGTTCATCGAATCGAAGAACTCGCCGTTCGACTTCGTGGCGCGCAGCTTGTCGAGCAGGAACTCGATGGCGTCCACGGTGCCCATCGGGTTGAGGATGCGGCGCAGAACGTAGGTCTTCTTGAGCTGGTCGGGCGGAACGAGGAGCTCTTCCTTGCGGGTGCCGGAGCGCGTGATGTCCAGCGCCGGGAAGGTGCGCTTGTCGGCCACCTTGCGGTCGAGGATGATCTCGGAATTGCCGGTGCCCTTGAACTCCTCGAAGATCACCTCGTCCATGCGCGATCCGGTGTCGATCAGCGCGGTGGCGATGATGGTCAGCGAGCCGCCTTCCTCGATGTTGCGCGCCGCGCCGAAGAAGCGCTTGGGCCGCTGCAGCGCGTTGGCGTCGACGCCGCCGGTGAGCACCTTGCCCGAGGACGGCACCACCGTGTTGTAGGCGCGCCCGAGGCGGGTGATCGAATCGAGCAGGATGACCACGTCGCGGCCGTGCTCGACGAGGCGCTTGGCCTTCTCGATCACCATCTCCGCCACCTGGACGTGGCGCACCGCCGGCTCGTCGAAGGTGGAGGCGATGACCTCGCCCTTCACCGAGCGCTGCATGTCGGTGACCTCCTCCGGCCGCTCGTCGATGAGCAGCACGATGAGGTAGCACTCGGGATGGTTCGTCGTGATCGACTGCGCGATGTTCTGCATCAGCACGGTCTTGCCGGTGCGCGGCGGCGCGACGATCAGCCCGCGCTGGCCCTTGCCGATGGGCGAGACGATGTCGATGATCCGCGCCGAGTAATCCTTGCGCGTGGGGTCCTGCTGCTCGAGCTTGAGCCGCTCCGTCGGGTAGAGCGGCGTCAGGTTGTCGAAGTGGACCTTGTGGCGGATCTTCTCGGGATCCTCGAAATTGACGGTGTTGACCTTGAGGAGCGCGAAGTAACGCTCGCCCTCCTTGGGACCGCGGATCGGGCCCTCCACCGTATCGCCGGTACGCAGGCCGAAGCGGCGGATCTGCGAGGGCGAGATGTAGATGTCGTCCGGGCCCGGCAGGTAGTTCGAATCCGACGAGCGCAGGAAGCCGAAGCCGTCCTGCAGCGTCTCGACCACGCCCTCGCCGATGATCTCGACGTCGCGGGCGGCGAGCTGCTTGAGGATCGCGAACATCAGCTCCTGCTTGCGCATGGTGCTGGCGTTCTCCACCTCGAGCTCCTCCGCGAAGGTCGTGAGCTCGGTGGCGGTCTTCGACTTGAGATCCTGCAGCTTGATCTCGCGCATGGGCGCGGGCGTGCCGTCGGTCTCGCGGATGGGGGCGTTGAGGATGTCGTCTTCGATCATGGGACGTTCGCGCCGAGGCGTGAGGGACCGGTCTGGGCTCGCGTGTGGTGCTCTGACGAGCCGCTTCGTGGGACGGTGGCCGGCGGGGTGCCGGGGACCGCGTCTCCCGATCGGGAAGCGTGACCAGTCGCTCTGAGGAGGGTAGGGGGCTGATTATCGTGTTTTCACACGCGGCTCAACCCCCAAAACGCGCTCAGGCGAAAATAGGTTTCACGATCACGAGAATGACGATGCCGATCATCAGCAGCGTCGGCACCTCGTTGAAGGCTCTGAAGAATTTCGAAGACTTGTGGTTCGCGTCGCCGGCGAAGGCCTTCACGTAGCGCGCCATGAGGTGGTGGGAGACGAGGAGGCCGAGCACGAGCAGCAGCTTGCCGTGCAGCCAGCCCTGGCTCCACCAGCCGCCGTCGAAAGCGAGCCACAGGCCCGTGACCACGGCGACGATCATGGCCGGCGTGGTGATCGCCTTCAGCAACCGGCGCTCCATCACCTTGAAGGTCTCGGACTGCACCGAGCCCTTCTCGGCGCTCGTGTGATACACGAACAGCCGCGGCAGGTAGAGGAGGCCCGCCATCCAGGCGATGATGGCGATGACGTGCAGGCTCTTCAGCCAGAGATATCCGTCGAGCATCGCGACCCGTCACGCTCCGCGCACGCGCGCGATCATGGCCTCGACATGGGCGATCGGCGTCGTCTTCTCGATGCCGTGGCCGAGGTTGAAGACGTGGGGCCGGCCGCGCGTGGCGTCGAGGATCGCGTCGATCCCCTCCTCGAGCGCCCGCCCGCCGGCGACGAGACGCCACGGGTCGAGATTGCCTTGGCTCGCCAAGCCCGCGGGGAGGCCCGCCACGGCCTGCGCGATGTCCGTCTGCCAGTCGATACCCACCGCGTCCGCGAAGCCCGCCTGCGCCAGCCTGTGGAGGTGCCCGCCCCCGCGCACGAAGACGATCACCTTGGCCTCGGGGCGTGCCGCCTTGACGCCGGTGACGATCCGCTGGAGCGGGCCGAGCGAATGGCTCTCCACCATCGGCGGCGGCAGGCTCGTGCCCATGCTCTCGAAGATCTGGACCGCGTCGGCGCCCGCGTCGATCTGCGCCACGAGGTAGCGGATCGAGGTCTCGACCAGCCGCTCGATCAACGCCGCGACGAAGGCCGGGTCGCGATAGGCGGCGAGGCGCAAGGGCGCCTGCTCGGGGCTCGAACGGCCCGCGATCATGTAGCTCGCGAGCGTCCAGGGCGCGCCGCAGAAGCCGAGCAGGGTCGTCTCCGCCGGCAGCTCCGCGCGCAGGCGGCGCACCGTCTCGATGACGGGGGCGAGATGCTCCAGGGGATCCTTCGTGTCGCCCAGCCGCTTCACGTCGTCGAGCGTCGCGATCGGGTCGAGACGCGGGCCCTCCCCCTCCTCGAACCAGACGTGCTGGCCGAGCGCATGGGGGACGACGAGGATGTCGGAGAACAGGATCGAGGCGTCGAAGCCGAAGCGCCGGATCGGCTGGAGGGTGACCTCCACCGCGAAATCGGGGTTGTAGCACAGCTCCAGGAACCCGCCGGCCTCGCCGCGCGTCTCCCGGTATTCGGGCAGGTAGCGCCCGGCCTGGCGCATGAGCCAGATCGGCTGCGGCCAGACCGCCTCGCCGTCGAGTACCCGTAGCAGCGTGCGCGCCGGCTTGGATGTCATCCGCGTTCCTCCCCCATCCCTCTCAAATCAGATTTTCTTTCTAGAATCGAATCTTGTTTCTCTTGGACGGGGGTACAGGGCTGCCGCAAGGCCGTCCACAGCCTCTCCACATCGGGGGGCCTCCCGGCGAAGGGTGAAGAAAGCGTTACCGAAGTCGCATGGCGGATCCGAAAGGCCAAACCTTAACAAGACGTTAACGCTCCGTTTCCGCATCCCGGGCCGGACCGGGCAGAGCCTGCTGCACCCGATTCCCACCATAGCCGCCGCACGCTTCCCCAGAAAATCCGGTGTTGACGGTATGGAGGGGTCCTCCACAGGCCCCCGGCTGGACCCCGGGCGCCATGCGCTTTATCCACACTCGTCGACTCCCCCGGTCGCCGGCCTGGGGATCGCGATGCCGGGAGGCCCATCGTGGCGCGCAGCTACTTCCACCTCCACCTCGTCTCGGATTCCACCGGCGAGACGCTGATCACCGTCGCCCGCGCGGTCGCCGCGCAGTACGAGGGCGTCTCGGCCATCGAGCACGTCTACCCGCTGGTGCGCTCGGCGACGCAGCTCGAGCGCGTCATCGCCGAGATCGAGGCGGCGCCCGGCATCGTGCTCTTCACGCTCGTCGAGCAGGACCTGGCGCAGCGCCTGGAGGAGGCCTGCCGCGAGAACGCCTCGCCGGCGCTCTCCGTGCTCTCGCCCGTCCATTCCTTGCTGCAATCCTATCTCGGCACCGCATCCGTGGCGCGGCCGGGTGCGCAGCACATGCTCAACGCCGACTATTTCAAGCGCATCGACGCGATGAACTTCACGCTCTTCCACGACGACGGGCAATTGCCCACCGACATCGAGGAGGCGGACGTGGTGCTCATGGGCGTCTCGCGAACCTCGAAGACGCCCACCGCCATCTATCTCGCCAATCGCGGGCTGAAGACGGCGAACATCCCGCTCGTGCCCGACATGCCGCTGCCGCCGCAGATCGAGAACGCGAAAAAGCCGCTCTTCGTCGGCCTCGTGGCGAGCCCGGAGCGCATCGTCCAGATCCGCCAGAACCGGCTCCTGTCGCTCAACGCGTCGGACGAGACCGACTATACCGACCGCGACCGGGTAGCCGAGGAGATCGCCTATTCGCGTAAGCTCTTCGCCAGGAAGCGCTGGCCGGTCATCGACGTGACGCGCCGCTCCATCGAGGAGACCGCGGCGGCGATCCTGGAGCATTATCGCGCCCACCGCATGAAGTTCATCGCGACCTGAGCCGGCTCATGAACGCTCCCTCCCCCTCTCCCGATGCGGCGCTCTGGCGCGAGCCCGCGCCCCTCGTCCTCGCCTCCACCTCGGCGACGCGAAGAGCGCTCCTCGCCGCCACGGCCCTGCCCTTCGAGACCGCGCGGCCGGAGGTGGACGAGCGCGCGATCGAGGCGCGCGCGCTCGCCGACGGGGCGAGCCCGGAGGCGCTGGCCGTGCTGCTGGCCCGGGAGAAGGCGCGCGCCGTGTCGCGGACGCGTCCGCGCTCCCTCGTCATCGGCGCCGACCAGACGCTGGCGCTCGAGCGCCGTCTCTTCCACAAGCCCACCTCCCGCGAGGCGGCGAACGAGCAGATCGCGGCCCTCGCCGGGCGCCGGCACGCGCTGCATTCGGGCGTGGCGCTGGCGCGCGACGGCGAGATCGTCTGCGATCTCCTCGCGAGCGCGCATCTCACCATGCGCCCGCTCGACGAGGCGGCCATCGCGCTGTATCTCGATCTCGCGGGCGACGTCGTCACGACGAGCGTCGGCGGCTACCAGCTCGAGGGCGTGGGCGCGCATCTCTTCGAGACGGTGGAGGGGGACCATGCGACGATCCTCGGCCTGCCGATCTTCCCGCTTCTCGCAGCCTTGCGCGATCTGGGGGCGCTCGCCCTGTGAGCAGAGACCGAAAGTGCCGATGACCCTATGGCCGAGGGAGCAATGACCAAGAGAGCCTTCGTCGCCGGGCATCCGATCGCCCATTCCCGCTCGCCGCTGATCCACGGCCATTGGCTCGACGCGCACGGCATCGCGGGCTCCTACGAACGTGTGGACGTGACGCCCGACGCCTTTCCCGGCTTCCTGCGGGCTCTCGGCCGCAACGGCTACGTGGGCGGCAACGTCACGATCCCGCACAAGGAGGCGGCCTTTCGCCTCGTCGACGCACCGACCGACCGGGCGCAGCGGCTGCGGGCGGTGAACACCGTCTGGCTCGAGAACGGCGTTCTGCATGGTGACAACACCGACGTCACCGGCTTCGCGGAGAGCCTCGACGCGGCTCTGGGACGGGGCTGGGAGACCGGTCGCGCGCTGGTGCTCGGCGCCGGCGGGGCGGCGCGGGCGGTGGTGGCGGGTCTCCTCGATCGCGGCATACCGCGGGTCGTCGTCGCCGCGCGGGACCTCGACAAGGCGGCCCCGCTCCTCGCCTTCGCGCCGGCGCGCGTGACGACGATGCTGCTCACCGACGTGCCGCGAGCGCTCGCGCGCACCGACCTCCTCGTCAACGCCACCTCGCTCGGCATGACGGGCAAGGACCCCCTCGACCTCGACCTCTCGCCCCTGCCCGCCCACGCCGCCGTGGCGGACATCGTCTACGCGCCCCTCGAGACGCCGCTCCTGCGCGACGCCCGCGCCCGCGGTCTCGCCGCCGTGGACGGGCTCGGCATGCTGCTCCACCAGGCGGCGCCCGGCTTCGAGCGCTGGTTCGGCGTGCGCCCGCGGGTCGGGCCGGAGCTGCGGGCGCTGGTCGAGGCCGATCTCGAGCCGGCGCGGGCCGCGCCGACGCCGGAGTCGCGCGAGGCATGACCTTCGTCCTCGGGCTGACGGGATCGATCGGCATGGGCAAGTCGGCCACGGCCGCGATGTTTCGCGCCGCCGGCGTGCCGGTGCACGATGCCGATGCCACGGTCCACGCCCTCTATGCCGGCGCCGCCGCGGCGCCGATCGAGGCCGCCTTCCCGGGTGCGACGCGTGACGGCATCGTCGATCGCGCCCTGCTCGGGCCGATGGTCATCGGCAAGCCCGAGGCCATGGCGCGGCTCGAAGCCATCGTCCATCCGCTCGTGACGGCCGAGCGCGAGGCCTTCCTGGCGCGCGCCCGCGCCGCCGGTGCGAGCCTCGCCGTTCTCGACGTGCCGCTCCTCTTCGAGACGGGCGGCGAGCGGCACTGCGACGCCGTCTGCGTCGTCACGGCGCCCGCGGACGTCCAGCGCGCCCGCGTCCTCGCCCGCCCGGGCATGAGCCCGGAGAAGCTCGACGGCATCCTCGCGCGGCAGATACCCGACGCGGAGAAGCGCCGCCGCGCGCACTTCGTGGTGGATACGAGCTGCGGCTTCCCTTCCGCCGAGCGCCAGGTGCGCGATATCCTGCGCGCCCTCGCCGGCCGTGACGGTGGCCGCGGGGCCTGAGAGAGCACGCCGGAGAGACGCCTTGCGCGAGATCGTCCTCGACACCGAGACCACGGGACGCGACGCGGATCTCGGCGACCGCATCGTCGAGATCGGCTGCGTCGAGCTCCTCAACCACATCCCGACGGGACGCTCGTACCACGTCTACCTGAACCCGCAGCGCAGGATGTCCGAGGGCGCCTTCCAGGTGCATGGGCTGTCGGACGAATTTCTCGCGGACAAGCCTCTGTTCGAGGCGGTGTGCGAGGAGTTCCTCGCCTTCATCGACGGCGCGCGCCTCGTCATCCACAACGCGCCCTTCGACATGGGCTTCCTCAACATGGAATTCGAGCGGATCGGCCGCCCGCGCTGGCCGGACGCGCAGGTGCTCGACACGCTGATGATGGCGAGGCGCAAGTTCCCCGGCGCGCCGGCGAGCCTGGACGCGCTCTGCAGCCGCTTCTCCATCGACAACACCAAGCGCACCAAGCACGGCGCGCTCCTGGACGCCGAGCTGCTGGCCGAGGTCTATATCGAGCTGATCGGCGGCAAGCAGGTCGATCTCGGCCTCGCCGCCCCGAGCCTCTCGCGCGGGCCCCTCGTCGCGGCGGGCGCGCGGGCGGAGCGGCGCCCGGCACCCTCGCGCCTCAGCGACGCCGAGCGCGCGGCGCACGCCGCCTTCATCGCCGGCTTCAAGGGCGAGATGGTCTGGCGCGATTACCTGCCGACGGCGGAAGCGGCGGAGTAAGAGGGCGGCGGGATCAGCCCCGGCGGCTCGCGCGAGCGGCGGCCATGCGCGCGATGTCGACGACGAGCTTCTCGGTGAGCTCATCGGCGAGATCCGCGGCCCGGCGTGTCGCGAGCACGGTTTCCTGGATGCGCCCGACGAGCCGGCGCAGCAGGTCGGGTGTCCACAGGCCGAGATGCTTCGTGACGAGCGGCTTGCGCTTGAAGTGCAGCCCGCGCCAGGCTTCCACCGCCACTGCCGGTGGGCTTCCCGACGCGACGTCGAGGGTCAGCGGAAGCAGCGTCGTGGCGTGTCCCAGGAGCGGCGTGAGGATGCCGGTGACGCTCGTCCCCTCCTGGCGCAGGCGCCGCAACGCCTCGTCCGCCTCACGCACGGAGCCTGCGAAGGCGGCGTCCGTGACGGCCGTCGCCTGGAGCCCCGAGACGTCGCTGAGCACCGCCTCGAGATCGGCTTGCGTCACATTGGTCTGCCCGTGGCAATAGAGGACGAGCTTGTCGAGCTCCGAGCGCGTGGCGAGCCGGTCGCCGCCGAGGCTCTCGACGAGCAGCGTGCGCGTGTCGCGATCGATGGCGAGGCCCGCTTCGCGCAGGACCTCGTCGACGACCTGGGAGAGATTTCGCCCCTCGTCGGCGTAACAGGGGATGGCCAGCGCGCGCGGTGCCTTCTCGCACAGAGTGCGCAGCGGCGCCGACTTCGCGAGGTCGCCCGCCTCGATCACGACGAGGGCGTCCGATCCCGGCAGGGAGAGCACGGCTTCCACGGCGGGAACGAGGTTCTTCGACGTCGGCCGCACCCAGACGGCGCGCCGCCCGCCGAACATGGCGACGGTGCCGGCCTCGTCGGCGAGCTTGCCGGGATCGGCGGCGACGCCGTCGCCGTCGAGCTTCACGAACTGGAACGGGTCCTCGGGGTCCTCCACCGCCGCTCGGGCTGCGCGCTTGGCGCGTTCGGCGACGAGGCCCGTATCGGGGCCGTAGACGAGCACGAGCGCGACCCGCGGATCGATCCGCGCGAGCGCGGCGTCGGCCTCTGCGGGCTTGACCGCGACCATGGCGCGATCAGGAGGCGGGGCGAGGGGAGAGGCTCGCCGCGGCCGTCGCGGGTGCCGTGCGCAGGGCGATGGCGATACGCGTGCGCATCTCCTCGGCCAGCCGCTTGGCCACGCGGATGCGCGCGTCGCGTCCAGCGCGGACGGAGGCGAAGCGCTGCACCGTGCGCTCGTAGGTGACGACGCCGGTCACCGTGCCGGCATCGACGACGCTGCCGTCCATGGTGGCGAGCGTGTAGGTCGCCGAGCTCGTGAGGCTGGCGACGCTCGCGCGCAGCGTCACGGAATCGACGATGGGCGTCGAGACCGTGGCGTTGGCGCGCACGGAGAGCCGGTAGGCCTTCGGGCCCGCCGTCGTGGCGGAGCCGGTCCCGTCGAGCGCGAAGACGAGCTCCTGGCGAAGGTAATGGCCGAGCACCTCCTCCTCGCCGGCGGCGACGGCGACGGGCTCGACCACGATCGCGCGCAGCTGCTGCTCCAGCGCCACGTTAGACGCGGCGGTTCCGTAGAGCGGCGTCAGGCAGCCTGCGAGCGGCAGGGCCGCGAGGCAGGCGAGCCCCGAGAGGACCGCGCGACGGGTCGGCGCCCTGCGGGCGCGCGGATCAGGCGACGACATTCACGATCCTCTGCGGCACGACGATGATCTTGCGCACGGGCCGGCCCTCCATGGCGCGCTGCACGTTCTCGTGCGCGAGCGCGAGCGCCTCGATCGCCGCATTGTCGGCGTCCCGCGGGACGGCGATGTCGGCGCGCTTCTTGCCGTTGACCTGCACCGGCATGACGATCGTGTCCTCGACGAGGAGATCGGCCTCGACCGCCGGCCACGCCGCATCGGCGACGAAGCCCTCGCGGCCGAGCACGCGCCAGCTCTCCTCGGCGAGGTGCGGCATCATCGGCGCGACGAGCTGGACGAGGGCGCCCAGCGCCTCGCGCAGCGCGAAGCCGAGATCGCCGGTCGGTGCCGTGCCGTCCTTGGGTGCGGCGCCGGAGACGGCGTTCGCGAGCTCGTAGATCTTGGCGACGGCGACGTTGAAGCGCAGCCCCTCGATCGCCTCCTCGACGGCGGCGAGCGTACGGTGCGTCGCCTTGCGCAAAGCGAGCGCGTCGTCCCCGATCGTCTCGGGACGGGCACCGTCCGCTGGTCCCAGAGGCGTCTCGTTGACGAGGCGCCAGACGCGCTGGACGAAGCGATAGGCGCCCTGCGCGCCCTCCTCCGTCCAGATCACGTCGCGCTCCGGCGGCGAATCGGAGAGCACGAACCAACGCGCGGCATCCGCCCCGAAGCTCTCGAGGATGTGCTCCGGGTCGATGACGTTCTTCTTCGACTTCGACATCTTCTCGATGGAGCCGATCGTGACGGGCTCGTCCGTTTTCACGTGGAACGCCCGGCGCTCGCCCTCGACCGTCTCGATGCGCACATCGACGGGCATGACCCAGCGCCCGGCCGCGTCCTTGTAGGTCTCGTGCACCACCATGCCCTGGGTGAAGAGGCCGCGGAACGGCTCGTCCAGGTTCAGATGCCCGCACTTGCGCATGGCGCGGGTGAAGAAGCGCGAATAGAGCAGGTGCAGGATCGCATGCTCGATGCCGCCGATATACTGGTCCACCGGCAGCCAGCCGTCGGCCTCCTTCGGGTCCGTCGGCCGGTCCGCGAGATGCGGATCGGTGAAGCGGGCAAAGTACCAGGACGAATCGACGAACGTGTCCATCGTGTCCGTCTCGCGCTTCGCCGCCCCGCCGCATTTCGGACAGGACACGTCGCGCCAGGTCGGATGCCGGTCGAGCGGGTTGCCCGGCTTGTCGAAGGTGATGTCCTCCGGCAGCGTCACCGGCAGGGTGTCACGGGCGGCGGGCACGACGCCGCAGGCCTCGCAATGGATCACCGGGATCGGGCAGCCCCAATAGCGCTGGCGCGAGATGCCCCAGTCGCGCAGGCGGAAGTTCACCTTGCGCGTCGCCACGGGACGGCCGGCGAGCGTCTCGCCCTCGAGCCGGCGGGCGACCTCCTCCTTGGCCTCGGCGATGGTCAGGCCGTCGAGGAAGCGCGAATTGACGATCCGCCCCTCGCCCACATAGGCCTCGTCCTCGATGGCGAACGACGCCGCGTCCGCGTCGGGCGGGCAGACGACGGCGGTGGCGCCGAGATCGTACTTGCGAGCGAAGTCGAGGTCGCGCTGATCGTGACCCGGGCAGCCGAAGATCGCGCCGGTGCCGTACTCCATCAGGATGAAGTTCGCGACGTAGACGGGAAGCGTCCAGGACGGGTCGAACGGATGCACCGCGCGGATGCCCGTGTCGTAGCCCATCTTCTCGGCGGTCTCGATCGCCTCCGCCGAGGTGCCCATGCGCCGGCACTCCTCCGCGAAGGCGGCGAGCGCGGGATCGCGCGCGGCCGCGGCCTTGGCCAGCGGATGGTCGGGGGCGAGCGCCATGAACTTCGCGCCGAACAGCGTGTCCGGCCGCGTCGTGAAGATCTCGAGCTCGGACGCACCCTCCGGCGCCGTCGCGGCGTCGAGGCCGAAGCGCACCATCAGGCCCTCGGAGCGGCCGATCCAGTTGCGCTGCATCAGCCGGACCTTGTCCGGCCAGCGCTCGAGCCCGTCGAGCGCCTGCAGCAGGTCCTCGGAATAGTCGGTGATCTTGAGAAACCACTGGGTGAGCTCGCGCTGCTCGACGAGGGCGCCCGAGCGCCAGCCGCGCCCGTCGATCACCTGCTCGTTGGCGAGCACGGTCTGGTCGACGGGGTCCCAGTTCACCTTCGCCGTCTTGCGGTCGACGAGGCCCGCCTCGAGGAAGTCGAGGAACATGGCCTGCTGATGCTTGTAATAGGCGGGATCGCAGGTGGCGATCTCCCGCGACCAGTCGAGCGACAGCCCCATGGACTGGAGCTGCCCGCGCATGGTGGCGATGTTCTTGTAGGTCCATTCCTTGGGGTGGACCTTGTTCTCCATGGCCGCGTTCTCGGCGGGCATGCCGAACGCGTCCCAGCCCATCGGGTGGAGGACGTTGAAGCCCTTGGCGCGCTTGTAGCGCGCGACGACGTCGCCCATCGCGTAATTGCGCACGTGCCCCATATGGATGCGCCCCGACGGATAGGGGAACATCTCCAGCACGTAGTAGCGGGGCCGAGGATCGTCGTTGCGGGTACGGAACGTCTCGGCTTTCGCCCATTCCGCCTGCCACTTGGGCTCGGAATCCTTGGGATTGTAGCGCTCGGCCTTCATCGCGGGGTCGATCTGGCGTGTCCTGTGGGAGATGTGGCAAGATGCCGGTTCACGACGCGGCCGCGACGGCGCGCGCTGCCGCGAACCGTCGACGCAGGGCGCACGGCGGTGCCGGGGCAATTGGGCACGAATGCGCCCGCCGGTCAACGGGTCCGGGCGCGCGGGAGGGATGGGAATGGCGATGGATGCGGACGCGTTCGCGAAGGCGCGCGACGAGATGGGGGCCGAGAGCGTCGCCCGGCTGCACCGGGTCGAGGCGGCCATCGCCCGCGCGGCCCGCGACGCCGGCCGCGACCCCGATGACGTCACGCTGGTCGCCGTCTCGAAGACCTACGATGCGCCCGCCATCGAGCCCGTCCTCGCCGCGGGGCACCGCGTCTTCGGCGAGAACTACGTGCAGGAGACGAAGGGGAAGTGGCCCGGCCTGCGCGCCGCCTATCCCGATGCCCGCGTCCACCTGATCGGGCCGCTCCAGTCCAACAAGGCACGCGAGGCGGTGGCGCTGTTCGACGCGATCCAGAGCCTCGACCGCCCCTCCCTCGCCAAGGCGTTGGCCAAGGAGATCGCTCGCGCGCGCGAGGAGGGCGCGCGCGTGCCGACGCTCTACGTGCAGGTGAATACCGGCGAGGAGCCGCAGAAGGGCGGCGTCGTGCCGGGAGAGGCCGACGCCTTCATCGCTGCTTGCCGGGAGGAGCACGGCCTCGCCATCGCGGGCCTGATGTGCATCCCGCCCGCGGAGGACCCGCCCTCCCCGCATTTCGCGCTCCTGGCCGAGATCGCCCGCCGCAACGGTCTCAGCGAGCTCTCCATGGGAATGAGCGCAGACTTCGCCGCGGCGATCCAGATGGGCGCGACGATGGTGAGGGTGGGCAGCGCGATCTTCGGCATGCGGGGCTGAGCGAAGGGACAGGGTCGTCGGCTCTCGCCCCCACCCGCTTCGCTCCGCTCGTCGACCGCCCCTTCGGGGAGGTGGCGGGTCGGCGATCGGCATGAGCTCGATCCCTTTACCTGCGGGCGCCTCCGCGGCACATAGGCGTCATGCCGATACCCGAATCACGCGACGCCGCTCTCGCGCCCTACTCCGTTTCACGTGAAACGCGCTCCGGGCTGGAGACGCTCGTCGCCGAGCTGCGCCGCTGGCAGCCGGCGAAGAACCTCGTCGGGCCGGGGACGCTCGACAACGTCTGGACACGTCACGTGGCCGATTCTCTGCAGCTCGTCGACTTCGCGCCGCCGGACGCCACGCGCTGGGCCGATCTCGGCTCCGGCGCCGGCTTCCCCGGGCTCGTCGTCGCGATCGCGCTGAAGAGCCGCCCCGGCTTCCACATGGATCTCGTCGAATCCAACGCCCGCAAATGCGCCTTCCTCCGCCATGTCGCGCGGCTGACGGGCGCCCCGGCGCGCGTCCACGACACGCGCATCGAGGACGTCGTCGGGAGCTTCGCCGGCGACGTCCAGGTGGTCTCCGCCCGCGCGCTCGCCCCGCTGGAGACGCTGCTCGACTGGACCGACGAGCTGTTGAAAACCGGTGCCATGGCCCTGTTTCCCAAGGGTGCGGGTGTCGACAGTGAATTGACCCCACAGGTGAAATCCCGGACAGTCGACATCGAGGAGATCCCGAGCCGGACCGATTCGCGCGCCCGTATCCTGCGCATTCGCCAGCTCACCCGGGACGACACGTCCAGGATGGACCGACCATGACCATCGAAACGCTTTCGGGCGACGACCCGGCCGTCGATATGCTGGAGGCCGAGGCCCCCGCGATGGCCGAGGCGGAGCGTTCGAATCCTGCCCCCTACCGCGAGACGCGCCGGCCGCACGGCCGCCCCCGCGTCATCGCGCTGGCCAACCAGAAGGGCGGCGTCGGCAAGACCACGACGGCGATCAATCTCGGCACGGCGCTCGCCGCCATCGGCGAGAAGGTCCTCGTCGTCGACCTCGATCCGCAGGGTAACGCATCGACCGGGCTCGGCATCGAGCGCAAGCAGCGCCGGGTCTCGACCTACCACGTGCTCACCGGCGAGGCGGAGCTGCGCTCGGCCATCCGCGACACGGCGGTGCCGCGCCTGCATCTCGCGCCCTCGACCCTCGATCTGCTCGGCGTCGAGCTCGAGATCGCCTCCGCGCGCAACCGCGCCCATCGCCTGAAGCTCGCCATCGACGGGCTGGCGCTGGGCGACGCGCTGCGGGCCGAGCCCTTCACCTACGTGCTGATCGACTGCCCGCCTTCGCTGAATCTCCTGACGATCAACGCGCTGGCGGCTTCCGATTCGGTGCTCGTGCCGCTGCAATGCGAGTTCTTCGCGTTGGAGGGCCTGAGCCAGCTCCTGAAGACCGTCGACCAGGTGCGGGACAACCTGAACCCGCGCCTGTCGATCCAGGGCGTGGTGCTCACCATGTTCGACCCGCGCAACAATTTGTCGAACCAGGTCGTGGCGGACGTGCGCTCCTTCATGGGCGGCAAGGTCTACGAGACCATGATCCCGCGCAACGTACGGGTCTCGGAGGCGCCGTCCTACGGCAAGCCGGTCCTCCTCTACGATCTCAAATGCTCGGGCAGCCAGGCCTATCTGAGGCTCGCGTCCGAGATCATCCAGCGCGAACGCACGCTCAAGGCGGCCTGAGGCAAGGTCCGGGGGAGAGACGAGAATGGCGGAAGAGGGACAGCGCCTTCGCCTCGGACGCGGCCTCGCCGCGCTCATCGGCGACATGGGGGACGACGACGAGGCGGTGGTCGATCGCGGCCGCGGCCAACGGCGCGTACCCATCGAGTTCCTGCGGCCGAACCCCCGCAACCCGCGCAAGACCTTCGCCGAGAGCGACCTGGAAGATCTCGCGCAGTCCATCCGCGAGCGTGGGATCATCCAGCCCATCGTCGTGCGTTCCCTGCGCGGGCTGGAGGACGCCTTCGAGATCATCGCCGGCGAGCGGCGCTGGCGGGCGGCGCAGCGCGCCGGCCTGCACGAGGTCCCGATCGTCGTCGTCGAGGCGGACGACCGGTTGGCGCTGGAATACGCCATCGTCGAGAACGTTCAGCGCACCGACCTCAACGCGCTGGAAGAGGCGGCGGGCTACGACAAGCTCATCGCCGATTTCGGCTACTCGCAGACCGAGCTCGCGCAGGTCATCGGCAAGAGCCGCTCCCACGTGGCGAACACGCTGCGGCTGATGAAGCTGCCGCAGAGCGTCCAGGACAAGCTCTCGTCCGGCCTGATCAGCGCGGGGCATGCCCGCGCCCTGCTGGCCGTGAAGGACCCCGAAGCCGCGGCCGAGCGGATCGTCGAGCGCGGGCTCAACGTCCGTGACGTCGAGCGCCTCGCCCGCGAGGAGGAGGCGGTACCCGGCTCCGGTGCCCGTGGCGGCCGTCCCCGCTCGGAGAAGGACGCGGATACGCGAGCGCTGGAGCAGGCGCTCACGGAGACGCTCGGCCTCGAAGTGAGCATCGCCGCGAAGCCCAGTGCGCCCAACGGAGAGGTGCGTATCCGCTACGCCAGCCTGGAGCAGCTCGACATGCTCTGCCGCGCCCTGCGCGGCGGGCGCTGATCGGCGGGCGAGGGCATCATGGCGAAGGCACAGCGCCCGAACCGCGACGCCTTCGCGATCTACCGCCCGATCCAGACGCGCTGGATGGACAACGACGTCTACGGTCACGTGAACAACGTCGTCTATTACAGCTATTTCGACACGGCCGTGAACGGCTGGTACGTCGATGAAGGACTGCTCGATATCGCGACGAGCCCGGTGATCGGGCTCGTGGTGGAGACGGCTTGCTCGTATTTCGAGAGCGTCGCGTTTCCGGATGCGCTAGAGGCGGGGATCGCGGTGGAGCGGCTGGGCACGTCGTCCGTGACCTACGCAGTGGGGATCTTCAAGGCGGGCGCGCCCTGCGCCGCGGCAGCGGGGCGCTTCACCCACGTTTTCGTTTCACGTGAAAATGGGCGTCCGGTGGCGATCCCGGACGAGATGCGCAGCGCGCTGGAGCATCTGGCGAAGTAGACCGTCGCCTGACCGGCAGCCATCTCGCGGCGCCCTTCCGCTCGCCCCCACCGGTCCGCTTCGCGGCCCACTTCCCCTGCGGGGTCCCCTCCGGGGCCCCGTAGGGGATGTATCGATATCGCGCTCTGCATCGACGTCGATGACGGGCACCGACCCGATACCGCCCCACGGGGCGGTCGGCGAGCGCAGCGAGACGGGTGGGGGCGAGAGCGGTCTGCGGGATTTCACCCCACCTGGAGTGCGGGCTCCGGCTCGGCGTCGTCGTGGGCGAAGCGGAGCATGACGCGGGTGCCGCGGTGCGTGGGGTCGAACTCGAGGCGCGACTGCAGCGCGTGTGCCATGGACTTGATGATGCGGGTGCCGAGGCCGCTGCCGGTGGGCGGCTCCTCACCGCGCCAGCCGGCGCCGTCGTCCTCCACCACGAGCCGGGCGATGCCCGTACCTTCGCGGGCGAGGAGAACGCGGACCTCGCCGCCGGCACCGGCGGGATAGGCGTATTTCACCGCATTGGTGACGAGCTCGGCGACGATGACGCCGAGCGACACGGCCTTGTCCGTGGGCATCGGCACGCCGTCGGCGGTGACCTTGAGCACGTGATGCTCGCCCTGCGCCTGGAGCGCGGCGCCCAGCTCCTCGATCAGCCCGCGCAGATAGGCGTCCATGGACACGGCGCGGATGTCCGGCGACGTGTAGAGCCGGCGGTGGATCTGCGCGATGGCGGTGATCCGCGACTGCGTCTCCACCAGCACGGAGCGCGCGCCCGGATCGGTCACCAGCGACTTCTGCATGGAGACGAGGGAGGAGACGAGCTGCAGCGAGTTCGCCACCCGGTGGTTCACCTCGCGCAGGAGCATCTCGGCGCGGTCGCGCTGCTCGCGCACCTCGCGCTCGGCCGCCTCCTTGGCGCGGCGCACGGCCTCCTGGCTGAGCGCCTGACCGATGGCGGCGACGAGCAGGTCGAAGAAGGCACCGCCGACGTCCTTGACGATGTAGTCCGCGGCCCCGGCCTTCAGCGCCGCGACCGCGATGCGCCCCTCGTCGGCGCCGGTGACGTAGAGGACCGGCGGCGGGTCGTCGACGGCGCGGATCTCGGCGAGGACCTCGAGCCCCTCCTTGCCGGGCATGAAATGATCGAGCGCGACCACGTCGAAGCGCCCGGTCGCCAGCGCGGCGACACCGGCTTCCCCGCCCAGCGCGACGGTCACCGCGACGCCCTTGCGTGAGAGCGTGCGCTCGACCAAGCGGCCGAAGGCGGAATCGTCGTCGATGTAGAGAAGGCGGACGCCTTCGAGCTTGTAGGGCACGGTCGTCAGGCCTCGGGCACCTGCATCACGGAAAGGAAGAGGCCCAGCTGGCGGATGGCCTGGGCGAAGGTTTCGTACTCCACGGGCTTGGTGATGTACACGTTGCACCCGAGATCGTAGCAGCGCTGGATCTCGCGTTGGTCGTCGGTGGTCGTCAGCACGATCACCGGTGCGCGCCGCAGACGCTCGTCGGCCTTGAGCTGAGCGAGGATGTCGATGCCGCTCATGTCGGGCAGGTTGAGGTCGAGGAGCACGAGGAGCGGCCCGTTGGCGCGCACGTGCTCCTGCATCAGGTGCGCGAGCGCCGAGGTTCCGTCGACGAAATGGACGATCTCGTTGTTCACCCCCGCGCGCCGGACGTTCTTCTCGATGAGGCGCGCATGGCCCTCGTCGTCCTCGACCATGATGATGGTGACCGGCTGGGCACTCATGCCGCTTCCTCTTTCTCGTGCGCGGGACGCTCGGCCGCGTCCTCCAGCACTTTCGGCAGTGTGACGGTGAAAGTCGAGCCCTCTCCCGCCTTGGAGGCGACCTCGATCGTGCCGCCGAGGCGGCGCACGAGGGCGCGGGTATGGGCGAGGCCGATCCCCTCGCCCGGCACGTCCTGACGACCGGCACGGCGGAAGAGGTCGAAGATACGCTCGAAATCGTTCTCCGAGATTCCGCGCCCGTTGTCCGCGACGGCGATCTCCACGAGGGGCCCGGCATCCGTCGCGTGGACGCGCACGCGCCCGGGACGCGACTTGTCGAGATACTTCACCGCGTTCTCGACCAGATTGCCGAAGATCTGTTCCAGAGCGAGCCGATCGGAGGAGATCGTCGGCAGGGGGCCGATCTCGAGCTCGGTGTCGCGCT
Organism: Salinarimonas ramus; assembly: GCF_014645695.1. Lineage (GTDB taxonomy): Bacteria > Pseudomonadota > Alphaproteobacteria > Rhizobiales > Beijerinckiaceae > Salinarimonas > Salinarimonas ramus. Next base: position 378,726 of record NZ_BMMF01000005.1, read on the forward strand.
CCACCAGCTGGTGTGCGAGGCTGTCGCGCAGGTTGCCGACGAGCTGGCCGAGATCGACGGTCTCGGGCACGAGCACGCGCCGACCCTCGCGGGACAGCTTGAGGATCGCGTTGATCAGCCTGTCCATCTTCTGCGTCGAGGCGCGAATGAAGCCGAGCGCCTCCGGCAGATCCGTCTCGATGGCGCGCCGCGCGTCGTCGCTCGCGATCTCCGGCGCCTTCTCCGCGACGTCCGCGAGGAAGGCTTCGACGTCCAGGCGCACCGCGTCGAGCTCCGCGGTGAAGCCCATCACGTTGACGAGCGGCGCGCGCAGATCGTGGCTGACGATGTAGGCGAAGCGCTGAATCTCCTCGTTCGCCGCCGACAGTTCCGCGGTGCGCGACTGCACGGCGCGTTCGAGGTTGACGTTGAGCTCGGCCAGCCGCGCGCGGGCGCGCTCGAGCTGCGCCGTGCGCCGCTCGACGCGATGCTCCAGCGTCTGGTTCAGCTCCTCGAGATCGACCTGCGCCTTCTCGGCGAGATCGACCGCGCGCGCCTGGCGCACGCTCGCCGCCGTCAGCAGTCCCGTCGCGAGGAGGCCCGCGAGGAAGATGAAGGGCGTGAACACGCGCGGCGAGGCGCCCTCGAAGACGGGGGTCGTCTCGAGCACCACCGTCCAGGGCTGGTCGGCGATGACGATCTCCTCGACGGCACGAAAGCCGAGGCGCCCGCGGTCGAAGGTCTCGCCGGTGCGGTAGAGAAGCGCGTCGGGAGACGTGGACGAGCCGTCGTAGACCGCGAAGTCGAGCTCGGTGCCGAGCCCCTGCGACAGCGCACGGTCGAAGAGGTTGCGGGCGCGGAAGGGGGCGTAGACGAAGCCCTCCAGGAGGGCGCGGCGCGCCTCGATCGTCTCGGGAATGGCGCCGCCGGCGAAGACCGGCAGGTAGATGAGGAAGCCCGGCTGGACGTCCTGTTCCATCTCCTGGATGAGCGTGACGCGGCCCGACGCCGTGGAGCGGCCGCGGTCGCGGGCGCGCGCCATGGCGGCGCGTCGGGACTCCTCGGAGGCCATGTCGAAGCCGATGGCCTGGAGGTTCCGCGCGTCCTCCGGCTGGAGGTAGACGATCGCCGTGCGCAGATCGCGCTGCGGATCGGTCTCGTCGGCGCTCGGCCAGACGGCGAAGCCCTCGACGCCCTGTGCGCGGAGGGAAGCTTCCAGCGCCGCCTCCTCGCCGGGCTCGACGACCGCCGTGAAGCCGACGCCCTGGACGCCGGGATACTCGTCCTCGATGCGCATGCGCCGAATGAGCGCCGCGAAATCGGCGCGGTCGCCGGTGCCCTCGGCCGCGAAATGCGCCGCGACGCCGCGCAGGAGCCCGACATACAGACGCATGCGCTCGTCGATGGAGATGACCCGCTGGGCGACGAGCGACTGGAAGCGCTGCTCGTCCCGCTCGGCGGCGATGCGGTCGTAGGCGAAGCCGGCGAGCATCGTGCTCGCGAGGCCGATGACGAAGACGGCGGCGGGTGCGAGGAGATTGCGCCCGGACAGGCGCGGCAAGCGCGCGAGAAGCCCCCGGCTCTTCGCCTCGCGGGCGTCGTGACGCCGCGCGGCGTTGATGTCGTTCATCCGTCTCGTCTCGATCGCTACCGGTCGGGTTCGCAGCCCGGTCGGCGCAGGACGCGCGACGGGCCAGAGACAACGCCGAAGCCCGCCTGCGGTTCCAAGCGTGCGACGATGTTTTCACGTGAAAAGTGGCCGGCGATGAGCCCGGTCCCGCGTCAGCGCAGCCGCTTCAAACGCGCGCTCACCCGGTCGAGATAGCGTTCGCGCTCCTCCCGGCTCGCCGAGTCCATCTCGTGGAGGCCCATCCAGAAGGTCTCGCAGCGCGGCGCGAAGAGGACGCCCAGCCCGGTGAGCAGCATGCGCCGTCCGGGCATGCCCATGAACCACCACCACCAGCGCGGCGCGCCCAGCGTCGAGATCGCGCCGAGGACGCGGATGTTCGTGAGCAGGCGGGAGATCGGCTTGCCTTTCTCCGGCATGCCGAAGGTGGCGTGGGGCACGAACACCCGCTCGACCCAGCCCTTGAGCATGGCCGGCGGTCCGTACCACCAGGTCGGGTAGACGAAGATCAGCGCCTCGCAGGCCTTCAGCCGCGCGAGGTGGGCGGCGACCGGCGCCTCGTTGACGCCCGGCTCGTGATAGGCGCGCCGTTCGTCCGCCGAGAGGACGGGGTCGAAGCCCTCGGCGTAGAGGTCGAGGAGATCGACCGAATGCCCCGCCGCTTCCAGAGCGCCGACGGCGCGGTCGCGCACCGCCGCGTTGAAGCTCTCCGGCACCGGATGGCAATAGACGAGGAGAACGCGCATCAGACCCCCGCGAGCGTCGCCTGGACCCGGTCGAGGAAGGCCTTGCGGCTCTCGGGCGTGGCGTTGTTCATGTCGTAATGGGCGAGATAGGCCGCCTTCGCGCCGGGCGCCGCGAGCACGCGCAGCATGCGCATGACGCAGCGCCGCGGCGGATCGCCCATGAGGAAGGCCCGCCAGCGCGAGGCGCCGTAGGTCGTCACCGACATGAGCAGGCGGATGTTGCGCAAGGCCGGCGCGACCTTGCCGTCGGCGATGACGAAGCTGACGCCCGGCAGGAAGACCCGGTCGAGGAAGCCCTTGAGGATCGCGGGGAAGCCGAAGTTCCAGACCGGGTTGACGAGAACGAGCCCGTCCGCGGCCTCGAGCCGCCGCACGTAGTCCTCGACCGGCATGCGGTTCGTCGGCGTCTCGTGATAGCCCCGCCGCTCCGCGAGCGAGAGCACCGGGTCGAAACCCTCCGCGTAGAGGTCGCAATCGTCGACCTCGTGACCCGCGGCGGTGAGCGTTGCGACGACGGTGCGATGGAGGGCCGCGACGTAGCTCTCCGGGTCCGGATGCGCGTAGAGAACGAGGATGCGCATGTCAGGCGCTCCCGCCCTTCTCCTTCCCTGTAGGGGAAGGTGGCGCCGCGCGTAGCGCGGTGACGGATGGGGCGCGCGGGACGCGCGTTCGGCGCAGCCGAAAAGACGGTTCGATGCCGCAAACCAAGGCTTCCGCTGCGCGGAACGCGTCGCTGCGCGCCGCGCCCCATCCGTCTCGCCGCTTCGCGGCGATCCACCTTCCCCTACCGGGAAGGAGAGAGGGGCGCGCAGCGCTCTGCGTCGCGATCATCCTCACGCCTCCGCCAAGCCGCGGAAGAGGAAGGTCTTGCCGGAGCGGTAGTCGTAGCTCGGGTCCTCCCAGGCGATCATCTTGCCGGGGTTGAGCAGCCCCTGCGGGTCCGCCTCGCGCTTGAAGGCGAGCTGGACCTCGTCGGTCTGCTTCATGCCGCCCTCTTCCAGCGTGTAGCGGTGGGGATTGAAGATCGGCGCGCCCATCTCCTCGTGGATCGCCATGATCTCGTCGAGCCGCTCCTCGCTCGTGAAGCGCACGAGCGGCAGGCCGAAGCAGGTGACCTTGCCGTCGAACTTCACGAACTCGAGGTGTGCCGGCAGCTCGTCGCCGAAGCGCTCGTGGATCCTCGTCACGAGCTCGACCTGGTTCGGGAACGGGTAGAGGACCTGGAGATAGGTGATCGTGGGATCGTCGCGCAGCGCGCGCAGGGTCGTGTGGTTCCAGGCGAGCTCGAAGACCGGCGGCAAGCCCTTGGCGTCCTCCGGAGCGAGCGTGTCGTTGCGGAAGAGCAGCTCCGAGCCGCGATGCCGTGCGGCGAAGGCGAGGTAGGGCGTGAGCGCGAAATCCGCGACCATGGCGAGCACCAGATGCTTCTCGCGCGGCAGGTACTTGCGATGGCGCTTGAAATGGTCGTGCGGCACGGGTGCCGCCACGACGGCGAGCTCCTTGAGGAGGAGCCCGTCCTGCTCGCCCGCGGAATTGGCGAACTCGGTCGCCTCGCGCAGCGTGTCGAAGCCGTGGATGACGTCGACCCAGGCATAGGCGGGGGTGAGCGGCATCTCGACCTTGGTGATGATGCCGTTGGTGCCGTAGGCGTGCGAGACCTTGTGCAGGTCGTCGCCCGTGAGGGTCAGGACCCGCGGGCTCGCCTCCATCGTCACCACCTCGAGCGAGATGATGTTGCCCGCGTCCCGCAGCCCGCCCCAGCGGATCGAGCCGACGCCGCCGGAGCCGCCGGCGATGAAGCCGCCGATGGAGGCGGTGTGGTAGGTCGAGGGATGGAGCCGGATCTCCTGGCGCGAATCGGCGCGGGTCGTCTTGTCCATGGCCGCGACGACGGCGCCGGGCTCGGCCACGACGCGCCCGTGATGGATCTCGGTGACCGCGTTGAAGAGCGAGAGGTCGAGCACGATGCCGCCCGAGAGCGGCATGGCCTGCCCGTAATTGCCCGTGCCCGTTCCCCGCGGCGTCACCGGGATGCCGAGGGCGAAGGCGACCTCGAGCGTGCGCACCACCTCGTCGCGGCTCTTCGGCGAGACGACGACGTCCCCGCTCACCTCGTCGAGCTGGCGCTTGAGCGTCGGCGAGTACCAGTAGAAGTCGCGGCTCTTCTGCTTGACCAGCGCGGGGTTCGTCTCGGTCTTGATGCCGTCCAGCCGCGATACCAGGCCGTCGATGTCGTAGCGGGCGCTCATGGTCACTCCTGTAGGGGGCTCGTCGTCTCGGGCGCGTCGTCGTCTCTCAGCGGTGCATCAGGTCGTCGAGCTCGGCATAGTCGGGCGGGCGCGCGTCGAGGGGGCGGCCGGCGAGGACGACGAGCCGATCCGATTGCGGGCGCGCCAGGAGCTCGTCCATGGAGCGGGCGCGCACGAGGACGAAATCGGCGGCGTCACCCGCCTCCAGCCGGCCGGCACGATCGAGACCCATGATGTCGGCGGGCGTCGCCGCGATCGCGCGCAGCCAGTCGCGCCCCGCGTGATCGAGATGGAGGATGCGCGTCGCCTCGCGGAAGACCTCGATCGGGTCGAGGTCGCCGTAGGCGTAGAACGGATCGCGCGTGTTGTCCGAGGCGACCATGACGGGCACGCCCGCGGCCTTGAGCTCGTGCAGCGGCGCGACCCCGCGATGGCGCGGCGTGCGGCCGTCCGCGCGGTCCTGGAGGTACATGTTGCACATCGGCAGCGACACGACGGCGATGCGCGCCTGCGCCACCTTGTCGATCACGCGGGTGAACTCGGTGTCGTCCATCGTGGCGAGCGCGCAGCAATGGCCGGCGAGGATGCGCCCGGGGAAGCGGTTGCGGATCGCGGCATCCGCGATGCGCTCGAGCGTGCGCGCCTCGGGGGCGAGGCTCTCGTCCACATGCAGGTCGAGGTCGAGGCCCTCGGCGGCGGCCGCCTTCATCATGATGTCGAGGGCGAGGTCGAGGCGCTCGCCCGGCGCCTCGCCCAGGAAGGTGACGCCGCCGAGCACGCCTTCGTAGCGCGCCGTCGTCGAGACGATCTCGTGGAAGGCGCCGGGATCGTCGTGGATCAGGTCGAGGGGGAAGAGCGAGGCCGCCTGCAGCGTGAGGATCCCCCGCCAGGTCTCGCGCATCTCGGCGAAGACGGGCCAGGAGATCGCCGTCTGCCGGCCGAACGAATCGAGATGCGTGCGCAGCGCGCCCGTGCCGTGGGCGAGCGCGCAGCGCAGCGAGAAGTCCATGCGCCGGGCGAGGTCGTCGGCGCTCCAGCGCGCCTCGCGATCCTCGCCCGCCGCGGAGAGCGCACCGGCGAAGGTGCCGTCGGGATTGGGCTTTCGCGGCCAGATGTGGCCCTTGTCGATGTGGGTGTGCACGTCGACGAGCCGCGGCAGCAGGATGCGCCCGTTAAGATCGACGCGCGGCAGGTCGTCCCCGTCGAGATGGAAGCCGCCGGCGGGACCGATGCCGGCGATGCGCCCGTCCTCCACGACGACGTCGATGCGCGCGAAGCCGTCGGCGTCGCCCGCGATGCCGGAGGCCTGGACGAGACAGAGCGGCGAGCGCGCGTTCTCGATGCGCCAGGCGCGCGCGCCGGCGATCTCGGGCGGTAGCGCCGGCGCGTGGGACGCGAACGGATCGGGCATCAGCGCTCCTCCGAGAGGGCGCTCTCGTGCCAGCGCCGCAGCAGGAGATGCGACACGGTGGAAAGCGCGAGGAAGATGACGACGCCCGTGGCCGAGAGAAGCGCGAGGGCGGCGAACAGGCGGGGGATGTTGAGCCGGAACTGGCTCTCCAGGATGCGATAGGCGAGGCCCGAGCCGGCGCCGGCGGAGCCCGCGGCGATCTCCGCGACGACGGCGCCGATGAGCGCGAGGCCGCCGGCGATCTTGAGCCCGGCGAGGAAGTAGGGCAGCGCGGCGGGCCGGCGCAGGTACCACAGCGCCTTCACCCGCGAGAGGAAGCGCCCGAGCCAGGGCGGCGCCCAGCGCGGCTTCGTGGCGCCGTAGAGGTCGAACAGCTCCAGCAGGTTGCGATCCACCGACTGGAGGCCGAGCGTCGTGTTCGACAGGATCGGGAAGAAGGCGACGATCCAGGCGCAGGTCAGGACGGCGGCCTCCTGCGGCATGTAGATGAGCAGCAGCGGCGAGATCGCGACGACGGGCGTCACCTGCAGCACCACCGCGTAGGGATAGAGCGAGTATTCGACGAGCCGCGACAGCGACAGGAGCACGGCCAGCCCCACGCCGCCCACGACGGCGAGGAGGAGGCCGAGGAAGGTCGTCTGCAGCGTCTGGACGAGCGAGGTGGCGAGCACCGGCCAGTCCGAGATCAGCGTCTTCAGGATCAGGGTCGGGGCGGGCAGGATGTAGTGCGGCACCTCGTAGGCGACGACGTAGCGCTCCCAGCCCACGATCACGAGGGCGAAGACCGCGAGCGGCAGGGCGATGCGCAGGATCTTGGAGCGATCCCGCGCCGCCGCGGGGGCGGCCGCGCCGCGGGTCTCGGCCCGAGTATGTTCGCGGGTCTCGCCCCGCGCATCGCTCACGGTGCCGCCGACGACGGCTCTGGTCTCGCTCACGCCCACGCTCCGCTCACTGACACGTCATGCACTAGAGATGCTCCTGCGCGCCCATGGCGCCGTGGAGTGCGGCGCTCGCCTCCCGGCAGAGCCTGCCGTAGAGCGGCGTCGTGCGAAAGGTCTCGTCGCGGGGGATCGGCTCCTCGACGGGGATCTCGGCGACGATCCGTCCGGGCCGCGCCGCCATCACCACGATGCGCGTGGAGAGGTAGACGCTTTCGTAGACCGAATGCGTGACGAACACGATCGTGCAGCCGAATTCCTGCTGCAGGCGCAGGAGGTCGTCGTTGAGCTTGAACCGCGTGATCTCGTCGAGCGCGGCGAAGGGCTCGTCCATCAAGAGGATGCGCGGGCGCAGCGACAGCGCGCGGGCGATGGAGACGCGCATCTTCATGCCGCCGGAGAGCTCGCGCGGATAGGCGTGGGCGAATTTCGACAGGCCCACGAGCGCGAGGGATGCGTCGATCGCCTCCTGCGCGCGGGCGCGTGCGACGCCGCGCAGGCGCAACGGCAGGAAGACGTTGTCGGCGACGCTCGCCCACGGCATCAGCGTCGGCTCCTGGAAGACGAAGCCGATCTCGCCGCGATGGTCCTCCCCCGTGCCGCCGCCGGCCCAGGCGACGCGGCCGGTCGAGGGTGCGACGAGGCCGGCGAGGATGCGCAGAGCCGTCGACTTGCCGCAGCCCGAGGGGCCCAGCAGCGAGACGAACTCGTTCTCGCGGATGTCGAGGTCGAGCCCGGAGAGCGCGACGGTTCCGTTGGCGAAGGTCTTGTCGACGCCCTCCAGGGCGACGAGGGACGGTGCCCGGCTCGGTGGCTGGTCGGGGGCCGGCCTGGCCTGTATCGCGCTCATCGGCTCGGGTCTCTGCTCCCGTCTCGCATCGTGTCGCCGTCTACCGGGGGCGAGCCGGTCGTCGTCTCGCCCCCGGTCTCGCGGACCCGGTCTCCCGTCACTGCGCGGGGCGCAGCTCCAGGCCGACGCCCTTGTTGACGAAGTCGAGCGTGTAGGCCTGCGTGTAGTCGAGGTCGGCCGGGAAGAGGCCGGCGGCGACCATCTTGTCGAAGAAGCTCTTCATCCGCTCGTCCGTCATGGCGCCGATGCCGAGCTCCAGCGCCTCGCCTGAATCGACGATGCCGTATTCCTTCATCTTCTCGATGGAATAGGCGATCTGGTCGTTCGTCATCTCGGGGTTGTCGGCCTTGATCATCTCGTTGGCGGCGGCGTTGTCGCCGTAGAGATAATTGTACCAGCCGATGGCCGAGCCGTCGACGAAGCACTGGACGACGTCCGGCTCGTTCTCGACGAGCTCGCGGCGGGTCTCGATCATGGTCGAATAGGTGTCGAAGCCGTAATCCGCGAGCAGGAAGACGTTGGGCGTGATGCCCGCCTCGCGCTCCACCGCCAACGGCTCGGAGGTGAGGTAACCCTGCTGCACCGCGTCCGTGTCGGCGATGAAGGGCGCCGGGTTGAACGTGTAGGGCTTCGTCTGCTCCTCGGTGAAGCCGTACTCGGTGATCAGCCACTGATAGAAGGTCGCGAGGCCCTCGCGGCCGACGTAGATCGACTGGGAGTCCTTCAGGCTCTCGAACGTGTCGTGCACGCCCGGATGCGACATCAGGATCTGCGGCTCCTTCTGGAAGGAGGCGGCCACGACGAGCGTGGGGATGCCCTCCTGGATCGCCGAGAAGGACTGGATCATGTTGCCGCCCATGTAGAAGTCGATGCGGCCCACCGGCAGGAGCATGCGGTTGTTCGCCTGCGGCCCGCCGGGGACGATCTCGACGGACAGGCCGCATGCCTCGTAGGTGCCGTCGGCGACGGCCTGGTAATAGCCGCCGTGCTCGGCCTGGGCGACCCAGTTGGTGCCGAAGCGCACCTCGCGCAGGTCGCCGTCCTGGGCGTTCGCCGGGACCGCGAGGATCGGGACCGCGAGGACACAGAGCGCGAGCGTGGAGACGGCTGCGGCCAGCGCCGCGGCGGGTGAATGCGTCATCGTTGCCTATCCCTGCCAGTTCGAAATGCCTAAGGCGTGGGCATGCCCATCGCGCCGGCTCGCATCCTCGCGAGCCCAGCCGCGCTTGGCAAGGCTCGTGCCGCGCGCCGCGCGACCGCGCGGGTGCGGCGGGAACGCACAGGCCGAGATTGCGAGGCGGAGAATCGAGCGCCGCGACGCGACGGCGCAGCGCGCGCCGTCCGCTTCGACGAACGCACCTCTTCCCAGCGCGCGCGACGCGGCATAGACTTTCCTCATGAGCGAGCTCGTCACAGGCATCAGGCATGCGAAGCCGGCCGACGCCGGCGCCATCTCCCGGGTCTTCGACGCGGCCTGGCGGGAAGCCTATGGCGGCATCATCCCGGGCGTCGCGCTCGAGCGCATGATCCAGCGGCGAGGCCCGCGCTGGTGGGCCTTCTCGCTGCGCCGCGGGCGACCGCTGGCCGTGCTCGACGTCGGCAAGAAGATCGTGGGATACGCCTCCTACGGCCGCTGCCGCGACCGCGCGCTGCCCGCCGAGGGCGAGGTCGACGAGCTCTACCTCGCACCGGAATACCAGGGCGTCGGTCTCGGCCGGCGGCTGTTCCGGGCGGTGCTCAACGATCTCGACCATCGCGGTGCGCGCAGCGTGGCGGTCTGGTCGCTCTCGCAGAACGAGCGGGCCTGCGCCTTCTACGAGCACATGGGCGGGCGGCTCGTCGCCCGCGGGAAGGAGCGCATCGGACCCGATGCGCTGCCCAAGCAGGCCTACCTGTTCGAGCGCTGATCGCACCACGCCCGACGCGAACCGGCGAAAGTCGTCCTTGTGCGGCGCGGCGTCCGCCGCTACTCAGCGCGCGACCGCAAGACTCGCGCCCACAAGACCCGCGGCGCGCGAGACGTGCCCGCGAGAGGGAGAACCGGCATGCGCATCGATGCAGTGTCCATCGGCAAGAACCCGCCCCACGAGGTGAACGTCATCATCGAGGTGCCGATCGGCGGCGAGCCGATCAAGTACGAGCTGGACAAGGCGGCCGGCACGCTGGTCGTCGACCGCTTCCTCTACACCTCGATGCGGTATCCGGGGAATTACGGCTTCGTCCCGCACACGCTCTCCGACGACGGCGATCCCGTCGACGTGCTCGTGGCCAACACCCGCGCCATCGTGCCCGGCGCGATCATCGCCGTGCGGCCGGTGGGCGTGCTGATCATGGAGGACGAGGCGGGCCAGGACGAGAAGATCATCGCCGTCCCGACGACGAAGCTCACGCGTCGCTACGAGAGCGTGAAGACCATCACCGACATGCCGAAGATCACGCTCGAGCAGATCGAGCACTTCTTCACGCACTACAAGGACCTCGAGCCCGGCAAGTGGGTGAAGATCGTGCGCTGGGGCGATGCCGAGGAAGCGCTGCAGATGGTCTCGAAGGCCATCGAGAAGGGCAAGGCCACCAAGCCGCAGGGCTGAGCGCGGGTGCGACGCAGGGCTAGGCAAGACGGCGTCCGCCGCATAGGCTGACATGCGAGCGTAGCGTCCTCGTGCGGCGGGACGGCGGCGTGCGGTGCCCGAGCGCCGCGCCTGCCCGCCCCGATCACGCCGCAACCGACCTCGAGAGCCCGACCTTGCCGACCCTGTTCCGTTTCGTCGTCCTGATCGGCCTCCTCGCGGGCCTCGTCTATGCCGGCATGTGGGCGCTCGCGCTCTTCGTCGAGCCGGAGATCCGCGAGATCTCGACGACGGTGCCGCCCTCGCGGCTCGCCCCGCGATGAGCGCGCGCCCCGCCGCGACGCGCCGCAAGGCGGGCGATTGGCGGCTCGTCGGGCTCTTTCTCGACATGCTCGCTGCCGAGCGCGGCGCCGCGCGAAACACGCTCGACGCCTATTCCCGCGATCTCGACGATTATCTCGATTATCTCGCGCAGACCGGCACCGCCGCGATCGAGGCGCGGGCGGAGACGATCCGCGGCTTCCTCGCCTCCATCGCCGAGCGCGGGCTCGCGGCGTCGTCGAGCGCGCGGCGGCTCTCGGCGGTGCGGCAGTTCCACGCCTTCCTCCTCGCCGACGGGCACGCGGCGCACGATCCGACGGCGGCGGTGGACGGCCCCAAGCTCGCCCGCGGCCTGCCGAAGACGCTCTCGATCGACGAGGTCGACCGGCTGCTCGCCGTCGCGAGCGAGGCCGCGGAGCGCGCCGACGCGACGCCCAAGGAGCGGCTGCGAGGCTTGCGCATGCGCTGCCTGCTGGAATTCCTCTACGCCACGGGGCTGCGCGTCTCCGAGCTCGTCGCGCTTCCGCGCAATGCCGCGCGCGCCCGCGAGCGCGCCATCGTGGTGCGCGGCAAGGGCAACAAGGAGCGGCTCGTCCCGGTCACGGAACCGGCGCGGGCGGCGGCGCAGGATTATCTCGCCGCGCTCGAGGAGGCGGGGGCCGCGGGGCCGTGGCTGTTCCCGGCGGACAGCGAGAGCGGGCACCTCACCCGCCAGGCCTTCGCCCGCGACCTCAAAGCGCTCGCCGGCGCCGCCGGAATCCCGGCGCGGCTGGTCAGCCCGCACGTGCTGCGCCACGCCTTCGCCAGCCACCTCCTGCAGAACGGCGCGGATCTGCGCGTCATCCAGGAGCTGCTCGGCCACGCCGACATCGCCACGACGCAGATCTACACCCACGTGCTCGACGAGCGCGTCGCGGCGATGGTGCGCGACCTGCACCCGTTGGCGGATGCGCGGCCGGAGGCGGCTACACGGGAAGCGGAGGAGTAGTGCGGGGTAAGGTGGGAGAGACCGCCGATCGGGCGGCCCGCCCCCTCCCCACCCTCCGACCCTCGGGTCGTCGTCCTCCCCTGCGGGGAGGAGGCGCTCGTATCCTGCGGGGAGGGGGTGCTCGTTTCGTCTCTCAGGTGATCACGCTGGGCTCGGCGCGGCCGGTGCGGGGCTCGATCTCGGCCACGGCGCGGGCCGCGGCGACGACCTCCGCCAGCGCGTCCGCGACGTCGAGGTCGTGGCGGCCGTCGGCCGGCTCGTAGCGCTCGAGATAGACCCGCAGCGTCGCCCCCGCCGTGCCGGTGCCCGACAGGCGGAAGACGGCGCGGCCGCCATTGGCGAAGTAGATGCGGATGCCCTGGCTCTCCGCCACCGAGCCGTCAACCGGATCGGTGTAGGCGAAGTCGTCGGCGGCCTCGATGCGCAAGCCGGCGGCTTCGCTGCCGGGAAGCGCGGGCAGGCGCGCGCGCAGGTGCTCCATCAGCGCGGAGGCCGCCTCGGCGTCGACCTCCTCGTAATCGTGGCGCTGGTAATAGTCGCGGCCGTAGCGCGACCAGTGCGCGCGCACGAGGGCGTCGGCGCTTTCGCCCGTCTTCGCGAGAATGTTCAGCCAGAGCAGCACGGCCCACAGCCCGTCCTTCTCCCGCACGTGGAAGGAGCCGGTGCCGGCGCTCTCCTCGCCGCAGATCGAGATCATGCCGGCGTCGAGGAGATTGGCGAAGTACTTCCAGCCGGTGGGCGTCTCGTAGGCCTCGACGCCGAGCGCCTCCGCCACGCGGTCCGCGGCGCGGCTCGTCGGCATGGAGCGGGCGACGCCTTTGACGCCGTCGGCATAGCCCGGCGCGAGATGCGCGTGAGCCGCGAGGATCGCCAGCGAATCGGAGGGCGTCACGAACATGCCGGGCGCGACGATCATGTTGCGGTCGCCGTCGCCGTCCGACGCCGCGGCGAAGTCGAGCCGGTCGGGCCCGGTCATCAGCGATACCAGCTCCGCGTTGTGCACGGGGTTGGGGTCGGGATGGTGCCCGCCGAAATCTGGCAGCGGCGTGCCGTTGACGACCGTGCCCTCCGGCGCGCCCAGACGCTCCTCGAGGATCGCCTTGGCGTAGGGTCCGGTGATGGCGCTCATCGCGTCGAAGCGCATGCGAAAGCCGCGGGCGAACAGGGCGGCAATGGCGTCGAGGTCGATGAACTGCGCCATCAGCTCGGCATAGTCCGCCACCGGATCGACGATCTCGACGAGCGTGTCGCCGACGCGCATCTCGCCCAGCGAGCCGAGGTCGAGGTCGGGCGTGCGGACGATGCGGTAGGCGTTCATCGTCTTGGTGCGGGCGTAGATCGCCTCGGTGACGCTCGCGGGCGCCGGGCCGCCGTGGGAGACGTTGAACTTGATGCCGAAATCGCCGTCGGGCCCGCCGGGATTGTGGCTCGCCGAGAGCACGATGCCGCCCGCCGCCCTGCGCTTGCGGATGAGCCCGGAGGCGGCCGGCGTCGAGAGCAGACCTTCCGCGCCGACGACGAGGCGCCCGACGCCGTTCGCCGCCGCCATGCGGATGATCGTCTGCACCACCTCGCGCACCAGATAGCGGCCGTCGCCGCCGACGACGAGGGTCGCGTTCGGCTTGTCCTCGACGCCGTCGAGGATCGCCTGCACGAAGGTCTCGACGTAATGCGGCCGGCGGTACGCCGCCGTCTTCTTGCGCAGCCCCGACGTGCCCGGCTTCTGGTCCTGGAAGGGGGTGGTCTCGACGGTCTCGACGGCGATGGTCATGCGATCTCCCGTGGTGGGTTGCTCTTCGCGCGCAGCATAGCGATCACGGCGCGCGGTTCCATCCCTCGTGAACGCGCGCGAGCGCCTAATCGATCGGCGCGCCGCCCGCCGCCGCGGCGGGGCGCCGCGCGGCGAGACGCTGCCAGGCGAGCCCGATGCCCACGAGAGCGAGGCCCAGCCCGATGAAGGAGAGGGCGCGCATGACGCCCTCGAGGTTCGCGAGATCGACGAGGAAGACCTTCACCACCGCCGCCGCGAGGAAGGCGACGCCCACGAGGCGGGCGCGGCGCACGTCGCGCAGGAGGCCGTAGGCCAGCGCCGCCAGCGCCAGCGCGACGAGGGCGGCGGAATAGGCCCACATCTCGCCCTCGGTCGGTACTCGATCGATGCCGATCTGCGCGCCCTGCGCCGCGTGGCGGATGGCGAGCGCGATCCAGGCGCTGCCGAGCGCCAACGCGAGCCAGCCGGCGGCCTCGACGAACCAGGCGGGACGCACGGCGCGCGCCGCGCGAGCGAGGATCGCCGCGAGGATCGCCGGGAGCGCGTAGGCGAGGGCGAGATCGTTGAGGAGGGGCGCTCCCGCGATCGCATCGTCGGTCACGAGCGGGTTTGCCGCATAGGCGAGGCCGAAGACGACGAAGGCCATGGAGAGCGCCGCGAAGGCGAGGCTCGCGACGCCCGTCACCGTGTCGCGCCGAGCGAGGTCGAGGCGCGTTGCGAGAACCGAGAAGGCGAGGGAGGCGGTGGCGAGGAGCCCCATCTCCACGTGGCTCGTGGTCTCGGCCAGGGGATCGCCGCCGTGGAGCGCATGGCGGATCTGGAAGAACACGAGGAAGGCGCCGAAGACGAAGGCGAGGCTCTCGGAAAAGCGCGAGATCCCGTCCCGGCGGGTGCGGTCGAGGAGGCGCGCGGCCAGCGCGAAGGCCACGGCCGGCACGCCGTAGCCGACGAGGAGCCAGTTGAGCAGGATCGTGCGGCCGGGATCATCCGCGACGGTCGGATCCTCCACGAGGCGCATCAGGACGACGAAGCCGAGCACGCCGACGGCCCAGCGCAGCGTCGGGATGCGCGTGCGGTCCGCGACCCACGCGCTTCCCGCCGCCGAGAGCGCCAGCGCGACCGTGAGGAGGCCGCGATCGAGCGTGAAGACGAGGCCGGCGGAGAGCGCGGCGAGGGCGGCGGCCGCGGCGCCGGCGAGCAGGAGACGTCCGGGCGTCTCGCCGTCCTCGGCCCCGACGAGCGGCTGCAGGCGCACGGCGAGCGCGGTGTAGGCGACGGCGAGCGCCGCGGCGCCCAGCGTGAAGGGCAGGGCCGGCGCGGCGTCGAGGCTGCGGAATTCGTCGGTGAGCGCCCAGTAGATCGTCACGAGGACGAGGAGGGGCGTTCCCGACGCCGCGGCGGCGAGGGCGGCCGCGGGCAGGCGCAGGAGCGGCGTGCTGTGCAGGAGGCGCGCGCCCGCGGCGGCGGCGATGGCGAGGGCGGCGATCGCGCCGAAGGCGAGGAAGGTCTCGAGCGCCTCGGGCCAGAGCACGCGGGCGACGCCGCCCGGCACGACGCGGCGCGGCTCCTCCGCGATCTCGTAGGCCACGGGCCAGGTGACGAGGCTGCCGGCGACGATCCCCGCGGCGAGGAGCGCGGCGCCGGCGGCGGGAGCGTAGCGCACGGCGCAAGCGGTCAGGAGCGCGGCCATGGCGCCGGCGAAGGCGATGCGGGCCGTGGGTCCGACGTCGCCGCTCGAGAGCGCCAGGACCGCGAGACCGGCGAAGCCGGCGAGGACGCCCGTCGCCACGCGGTCGAGGGACGGGCGCGGCGCGCGGTCGCGGCCGTAGGGCAGGGCGACGAAGGCGCCGGCGGCGAGCGCCGTCTGGACGAGGACGTGGACGAGCCCCGGCGCCGTGTCGCCGAAGGCGAGGACCGTGAGCACGAGCGCCCACAGGCCGGCGCCGACGGCGGCGCCGATCGCCAGCCAGCGCCAGCGGCGCAGGCGCGCCACGCCGTAGGCGGCGATCGCCACGAAGGCGAGGTAGATCGGCAGCGGCCACAGGCTCGGATCCGCGCTCGAGACGAGGAGCGGCGCGGCGAAGCCGCCGAGCAGCCCGATCGCCGCGAGCGCCGGCCCGTGCAGGGCGGCGGCCAGCATGGTCGCGAGCGCGATGGCGCCGAGCAGCACGAAGGCGAGGGCGGGCCCGATGAAGCCGTAGAGCGCGAAGGCGGCGTAGACGACGGCAAAGGCGGTGGTCGCGCCGGCCGCGGTCAGCGCGCCGGGCGCGTAGGCCGAGCCGAAGGCGGGGATCGGCGCCGTGCGCCGGCGCAGGACCTCGCCGCCGGCGATCAGGGCCGCCGCGAACAGCGCGCCGAGGAGGACGCGGGCGCCGGGCCCGAGCAACCCGGCTTCGATCGAGGCGCGCACGAGGAAGACGCCGCCGAGCGCCAGCGCCAGGCCGCCGATCCACACCGCCCAGCGCGTGCCGAATCGCTCCTCCAGCCCCTGCCGGGCGGCGATCGGCAGGTCGGCGGGCTCCTGCGGCATTTCGGGCGCCGTGTCGGCGGGAGCGTCGGAAGCGTGCTCGGGCTCGGGAGGCGCCTGCTCTTCCACCGCCGGCGGCGTCTCGACGGCCGTCTCCACCGGCGTCGGCGCGGAGGCGGGCGGCGGTTCGCGCCGAAGCTGGACGAGGGCGCTCTCCGCGAGCCGGAGGCGGCTCTCCAGCGCCCGCACCCGCTGGCGGGTGTTGTAGGCCATCACGAAGGCGACGATGGCGAGGATCGGCAGGGCCAGGATCGCGAGCCCGATCAGGATGAACAGGATCTCGTCGTCCATCGCCCGCCCCCAAGTGACCGCGCCGAGCCGACCTCGCTCCCTGCCGGCCGGGGCCACGCTTACCGCAAGATCGCCCGGCGCGCCATCAGGTCGCAGGCGAGCGATAATGCTCCCGGTACCAGGCGACGAAGCGGCGAACGCCCTCCTCCACCGGCGTCGCCGGGCGATAGCCGGTCAGCGCCTCGAGCAGATCGGCCTTCGCGAAGGTCGCGACGACATCGCCCTTCTGCATGGGCAGGAGCGTGCGCTTCGCCTCGACGCCGAGCGACGCCTCGATGGTCTCGATGAAGGGGAGGAGCCCCACGGGCTGGCCGCCGCCGATGTTGACCACGCGCCAGGGTGCGGCCGGCGAGAGCGAATCGCCCTCGGTCACGGGCTCGCCTTCCCGGGGCGCGACGTCGATCAGCCGCACGATGGCCTCGACGAGGTCGTCGATATAGGTGAAGTCGCGCTGCATCGCGCCCTCGCCGTAGACCTCGATGGGTCGGCCCTCCAGGATCGCGTGCACGAACTTGAAGAGCGCCATGTCCGGCCGGCCCCAGGGGCCGTAGACGGTGAAGAAGCGGAAGGCGGTGGTGGGCACCTTCCACAGGTGGGCATAGGCGTGCGTCATCTCCTCCGCCGCCTTCTTGGTCGCGGCGTAGAGGGTGAGCGGGTGGTCGGCGTGGTCGCGCTCCCCGAAGGGCATGGCCGTGTTGGCGCCGTAGACCGAGCTGGTCGAGGCCAGGAGGAAATGCGCGGGCGCGTGCCGGCGCACGCCCTCCATGACGTTGAAGGTCCCCGTGAGGTTGGCGTCGACATAGGCGCGCGGGTTGTCGAGGGAATAGCGCACCCCGGCTTGCGCAGCCAGGTGGACGACGACGTCCGGCCTCGCGTCGTCGAAGGCGCGGGCGATGGCCGCCTCGTCCTCCAGCATGATCTCGTGGGCCACGAAGGCGTTGGAGCGGCGAAGGCGCGCGTGTCGCGCCTGCTTCAGCGCGACGTCGTAATAGGGCGTCATGCCGTCGATGCCGGTGACGAGCCAGCCCTCCGCCAGGAGGCGTGCGGCGACGTGGTAGCCGATGAAGCCGGCGGTGCCGGTGACGAGAGCTCTGCGGGGCGTCTGCGACGAGCCGGTCGTGAGGGACATGGGACGGCGCCTCCTTGCGAGCGGGTCGATAGCCCGTCCGCACCGCAGTCACAACGCACGAGGCCGCGGAAGGGGGCCCGTGAAGGTGCGTGCGTCGCCGCGGCATCCTGCGTCCGGGGGCTGTTTCACGGGAAACAGGCGGTCCTTTCCGCATGCCGCGTGGCGGGCGCCCGCTTTCCGCCACACCGGCGCGCGACGAAGCCGCCGAGCGGGGATTCGCCGTCTTTCGCGGCGGCGTGATGGCCGCGGAACGCTCTCGCATGGCCGCGCGTCATGTCCGTCACCCGTTCTCCACACCGTGTGACGAATGCGACGGCGGACCTCCCCCGGGGCGAACGTCAACCTGGACGTAACCGATGT
The DNA here is from genome assembly GCF_014645695.1 of Salinarimonas ramus. Classification (GTDB taxonomy): domain Bacteria; phylum Pseudomonadota; class Alphaproteobacteria; order Rhizobiales; family Beijerinckiaceae; genus Salinarimonas; species Salinarimonas ramus. Next base: position 396,480 of record NZ_BMMF01000005.1, read on the forward strand.
TAGGGTGCAAATGAAAACGAAGCGGCTCGCGCGTACGCGTTCAGGCGAAAAGCCGATATCATGACCGGTCCCGGAGAGACGTCGCATCATGTCTGACGCGTTCACCGCCCTCGCCGCGCTCGTCGCGCTCGGCACGCCGCTCGTCGCCGGGCCGGTGGGCGTCGTCGACGCCGATCCGGTCATCGCGCTGCACGGCACCGCCGAGGCCGGCGCCTCGCGCTCCATCGAGATCGCCTATCGCGACGGCGAGACCGCCGGGCGCCTCGGCGTCGATCGCGCCACCGTGCGCTTCGAGGACCTGCCGGAGGACTTCGTGCAGGCCCTCGTCGCCGTCGAGGACGCGAGCTTCGAGCGCCACATGGGCCTCGATCCCGCCGGCATCGGCCGCGCGGTCGTCGGCGCGCTCGGCGGTCGATCGGATGCGGGCGGCGGCTCCAGCCTGACGCAGCAGCTCGCGAAGAATGCGCTGGTGGGCGATTCCGCCACGCTCGAGCGGAAGGTCGCCGAGGCGATCGCCGCCGTCATGACCGAGAGCGTCGCGACGAAGGAGGAGATCCTCGAGAGCTACGCCAACGCCGTCTATTTCGGCCGGCGCTCGGACGGCGCCGCGAATGCCGCGCAGAACTGGTTCGGACGCGACTGGGACGCCCTCGCTCTCTCCGAGAACGCCTTCCTGGCCGGCGTCCTGCGCGCGCCGTCGGGCCTCGACCCGCTGCGCAACGAGGAGCGCGCCCGCGCCCGTCGCGATCACGTGCTCGACCGCATGGCGGAGGTGGGCTTCATCACGCCGCAGCAGCGCGACGCCGCGCAGGCGGAGCCCATCGCCGTCGCGCCGCCCCCGCCCCCGCCTCAGGCGGGCCCCTCGCCGTCCGATCCGGATTACTGGGCCCTGTCCGAGGCGCGGCGCTTCATCGGCATCGGCCCCTATCTCGATCAGCCGGAGGGCCGGCCCTTCGTCACGACGCTCGACGCCGAGGCGCAGGCCATCGCGCAGCGCGCCCTCGACGCCGTGCTCGAGCCGGTGAACCGCCGCCTGCCGGACGCGCCGCTCGGGCGTCTGCCGGAGCGCGCCCTCGATCGCGCCGCGAGCAACCCCGATTCGCTCTGGCTCGCCGCCGACCGCGTGGTCGCGCGCCTACCCGAGGGCGTCGTGCGCGTGATCGTCGGGCGCGACGGGCTGATCATCGAGCCGCGGGAGACCGTCGACACGACGGGCGCCACCCAGGCGGACGCCCCCGCCGCGCCGACGCCGCAGGTGCCCCGCGGCGCGGAGCTCGGCGACGTCTTCGCGCTCTTCCCCGACGGCGAGGTGCGTGGGCGCCCCCGCGTCCAGGGCGCGCTCGTCGCCATCGATCTGAATACGAACGAGCCCATCGCCTCCGTGGGCGGTACGCGCAGCTGGGCGAGCGGCTTCGATCGTACCCGCGCGCAGCGCCAGCCGGGCTCCTCGTTCAAGCCCTTCGTGTGGCTCGCGGCCCTCGACGGCGGCGTGCGCCCGCAGGATTGGGTGCTCAACGGCCCCATCGCGGTCACCATCGGCACCGAGGTCTGGTCGCCGGGCAATTACGACGGCGGCGGCGGCAGCTACGTGCCCGTCTTCACGGCGCTCGAGCGCAGCTACAACCAGGTCGCCGCCCGCCTCGCCATGCATGTCGGCATGGAGGAGGTGCGCCGCGTCGCCGTCTCCGCGAGCCTCTATCCGCCGGACGAGCGCGGGCTGCTCTTCCCCTCGGCCTCCATCGGCGCCGTGGAGACCTCGCCCTATCGCATGGCACTCGCCATGGCGAACCTCGATCCGCGCCGCAGCGACATTTCGAGCCGCGAGAACCTCGAGGCGCTGGAGAGCATGATGCGCGGCGTCGTCGTGCGCGGCACCGCCGCGGGCGCCTTCGCCAACGGTCCTTCGGGCGTCATCGGCAAGACCGGTACGTCGCAGGAGCATCGCGACAACTGGTTCGTCGGCCGCACGGGCGACATCGCCTTCGCCGTCTGGATCGGCCGCGACGACGACGATCCGCTGCCCTCCATCAACGGCCGACGCGCCACCGGCGGCTCCTTCGCGGCACCCATCGCGGCCTCCTTCATCCGCGACGCGCGGGCGGCGGGCATCATCTCCGAGGAGATCGAGACCTCGCTCTTCGCCCGCGAGGAGGCGCCCTACTGGATCGAGCCCGAGCAGCCGCAGCCCGAGCCGCAGCCCGATCCGCGCGGCGGCGGCTGGTGGGCCGGCGGCGGTGGCGGCTGGAACGGCCAGCGCTCGGATCCCTATGCCGGCGCGGCGCCGGCCGATGCATGGAGGCCGGGTTGGGCCCAATGAGCGGTACGTTCGGACATCGCGGAGCGAACCTCCTCTCGAGCGCGAGACTCCGCGCCGGCGTCGGCCTTCTCGCGCTCGTGCTCGGCGCGGGCCTCGTGCCCCAGGTCGCGAGCGCGCAGACCGCGCCGCCGGTCCTGGGTCAGCCCAACCCCGCCCAGGTGACCCCGCCTGCGCGTGCGGCCGCGCCGGACGGGACGCTGGCGCAGTTCTTCCTCGACGCGCACCCCGTCTTCGGGCTCGCGACCTGGACCGGCATCGCCTGGGACGGCGCGCCCGTCACCGTGCGCCTGCCCGCCGGCCATCCCCTCGCCGATGGCACGACGGGCGAGAGCGTGCGGCTCCAGCCGGAGCTCGTCGCGAGCGGCCTGTCGCTCCCGATCGGCTGGCGCGACACGCGTCTCGCCGCGGCGAACGCCTATCTCGTGGGCGATCACCTCGTGCTCGAGGGCTTCACCCTCGCCAACGAGGGCGGCACGCTGGCGGCCGACATCCTCGTCCTCTCCGCGGACGCGCTGCGCACGCTCGGCGCCGCCGCGACCGGCGAGATGCCGGCGGCGGCCGAGCCCGCGGACGTCGTGGTGCAGGACCTCGTCGTCGAGGTGCGCCGTGGCGTGGCGGACGCCGCGCGCGGCAGCTTCGCGTCGCGCTTCGCCGCCGACCACCTCGTGCTCACCGGGCTCGTGGCGCGGGCGGAGGCGGACGATGCGGAGGACCGTGCGGCGATCCCCGCGCTCGACATCGCCGGCTTCTCCGCGCGGGACCTCTCGGGCGCGGCGCGCTTCGCCGGCTCGGCCGAGTTCTCGCTCGGCGCGCTCACCCTCGACGGCTCGCCGCGCAGCCTCACCGGCCTCGCGCAGGCGGCGCTCGGCCTCGCCGATCCGGAAGAGGACGACGCGCCGCGGCTGTTCTCGCTCTCGTTCGAGGACCTGCTGCTGCGCGCCCGCCGCGCCGGCTCCGAGCCCGCTGTCATCGTCGCCGACGAGGGCGCGCTGCGGGTGAGCCTCGGCTCCTCGGCGTCGCGCGCCAACGCCTCGCTGCAGGGCTTCAAGGCCTCGGCGGCGCTCCTCGCCGGCACGCCGGCGGAGGAGCAGGCCCGCACCATCGCCGCCGCCGTGACGGCGGAGGGCGGCGCGGCCGGGCTCGAAGGCGGCCCGCATCTGAGCCTCGACGTCGAGGCGGACGCCGTCCTGCGGCCGGGGCGCCTGCGCGTACGGCTCGTGTGCCTCGACGCGCCGGGCCTCGCCGACGCCACCGCCGCGCTCGATCTCGAGATAGCCGAGGAGGCCGACATCGCCGATCTCGGCGTGCGCGACCTCGCCCGGGCGCGGGCGCGCGAGATGCGCGTCGCCATCGTCGATCACGGGCTCGTCGACATCGTGAGCGATCTCGCGGGGCGGCCCCTGTCGGAGATGGCCGGCGAGATCGCCGCCTCGCTCGTACAGGAGATCGCCGGCCTGCCCGCCCCGGTGGCGCGGCTGACGACGGCGCCGCTCGTCGGCGCGGTCCAGACGCTGGAGGAGGACGGCTCGCTCGCCGCGACCGCGCCGAGCGCCGGCCCGGTGCCCCTCGCCGCCGCGGGGCTGCTCGCTGCCGCAGGCACGGTGGAGCCGGGCGATCTCGACGATTGCGCCCGCTGAGGGCGTCGCCTCCCGGCTCTGCCGTCAGTCCCGCAGGGAGAGCGTGAAGGGGACGCCCTCGTAGGCGTCCTCGCCGCGCCCGATGGCGGCGATCGCCTCGACCATGCGTCCCTCGCGCCCCAGCAGCGCGTCCGCCACGGCGACGATGCGCTTGTTCGGCGTCGCCATGGGCGAAGCCGCGCGTAGCGCGCGGGCGATCGTCGCCTCGTCGCGCTCCGGTGCGAGGGCGCAGGCGGCGACGAAGGCGCCGGCCGTGGAGCGGCTGATGCCCGCCCAGCAATGGATCACCATCGGCGCCGTGCGATCCCATTCCCGCACGAAGGCGAGGAAGGGCTCGACATGCTCGGGCCCGGGCAGGACGTGCCCGTCCATCGGCTCGACGATGTCGCTCATGAACAGCGAGAGATGCCGCGCCTCGGCGATGGCGACGGGGCGCGTGAAGGGCGTGCCCACCTTCACCAGGGTGACGAGGTGGGAGGCGCGGGTCTCGAGCACGATGTCGTCGAGGCGCGAGAGCGGGCAGACGTGGATGGTCGGCATGGCGAGGGAGATCGCAAGCGGGCGCACAGGTGTCAACGCGACCGGTGCGCGCGAGGGCCTCTGCGAACATGGTGAAGCGTTCGTTAGCGACCGAAGACTTCACGGCATCGTGTAATCGGCGATGCCACACTTCCGCCATGAAGTAGTCGGGAAGACGGCGCGAGTATGTTTAATGCTTGATTAAGTTGCAGAAATACAACGAAGTCTCTCAATGCTTCGGTAACTTCTCGGCGCGACTTTCGCTGCACCCGCGAAAGCGCTATGTGTCCGTCATCCCAAACAGAGGACAAAAAACCCATGAAACGTCTGCTCATCGCTTCCACCGCGCTCGTGGCGTTCACGGCGGCCGCCGTCGCCGCCGACCTGCCGGTGCGCACCGAGCCGGCCCCCTTCGTTCCCTCCGCGCCCCCCGTGTTCAGCTGGACCGGCTTCTACGCCGGCGTGAACCTCGGCTATGGCTGGGGCGACTTCACCGGCGCGACCGGCGGCGTCCTCTTCGACGAGGGTGACGGCTTCGTCGGCGGCGGCCAGCTCGGCTACAATGTTCAGTTCGGCTCGTTCGTCGTCGGTCTCGAGACGGACCTGCAGTGGACCAACTTCGAGGGCGGCCCGGCCGTCCCGGGCGCGCTCGCCGGTACGGTCAGCGAGGCCCAGCTCGACTATTTCGGCACGGTGCGCGGCCGCGCGGGCTTCGCGCTCGACCGCACCCTCGTCTTTGCCACCGGCGGTCTCGCCTATGGCGGCGCGGACGTGACGGCGGTGGTCGCCGGCCGCACCTTCTCCGACGATCAGACGCATGTCGGCTGGACGCTCGGCGGCGGCGTGGAGCACGCCTTCACGAACAACCTCACCGCCAAGGTCGAGTATCTCTACACCGACCTCGACGACGAGACCTACGACCTCGACGTCCAGCGCGAGGCCGGCCTCGAGTTCTCGACCGTCCGTGCGGGCGTGAACTACAAGTTCTGATCTCGCGGCGTCGCGCAGATCCCGGAAACGAAGCGCCCCGCCGTCCTCCCGGACGGCGGGGCGCTCTCGTTCTCGAGCGCCGTGTAAATGCTCAGCCGCTCGCCAGCGCGCCGTCGCGGGCGAGCGCGAGGTAGACCTCGCGCAGCCGCTTCGTCATCGGGCCGGGGCTGCCGTCCCCGATCGCCTTGCCGTCGATGGTCACCACCGGCATGACGATGGCGGAGGCCGAGGTGTAGAACGCCTCGCGGGCGCAGAGCGCCTCCTCCACCGTGAACAGCCGCTCCTCGATCGTCAGCTGCATCTCGCGCGCGAGCTGCATCACGGCGATGCGGGTGATGCCGGGCAGGACGGCGTTCGAGAGGGGGCGCGTCACCAGCCGGTCGTCCGGCGTGATGATGAAGGCGGTCGACGAGCCGCCCTCCGTCACGTGCCCGTCCTCGACCATCCAGGCCTCGGAGACGCCCGCGCGGGCGGCCTCCTGCTTGGCGAGAACCTGGGCGAGGAGCGCGACCGACTTGATGTCGCGGCGCTTCCAGCGCAGGTCCGGCACCGTGATGACGGCCACGCCCTTCTCCGCCGCGGGCGCGCCGAGGATGCGCTTGGCCTGCGTGAACATGACGACCGTGGGCGGCGTGCCTTCGGGCGGGAAGGGGAAGTCGCGCTCGGCGACCCCACGCGTGACCTCGATGTAGACGAGACCCTCGCGCACCTCGTCGCGGGCGGCGAGCTCGCGCATGAGCGCGATCCACTCCTCGCTCGTGTAGGGATTGGCGATCTCGATGGCGCGCAGCGAGCGGTCGAGCCGGGCGAGGTGGGCGACCTCGTCGACGAGCTTGCCGTCGATGATCGCCGCGACCTCGTAGATCCCGTCCGCGAACAGGAAGCCGCGATCCATGACGGGGATGCGGGCCTCTTCGAAGGGGACGAAGTCTCCGTTCAGGAAGACGGTACGGGACATCTATCGCGACCTCTCGTGATCTCGTTCATCGCGCGCAGCACACCACGGCCGTGCGCCTTCCTGCAAGCGGGCCGAAACGCGCATGGGCGTGGGCGCGCTTGCGCCTGCCGGATGCCGGCCCTAGCGTGCGCGCATCCACTCGACCGATCGGCCCCGAGGGGCTGCGATCCCCCGTTCGAACCCTGTTCGATCCATCTTTCGATCCCTTCGTTCCATCCACCTGGCCAGGAGCCCCCCATCATGCTCGACGCGTCCGCGAAAGGCGTCTACGTCATCGCCCCGACCCCCTTCCACGAGGACGGGCGCGTCGACGAGCGGTCCATCGACACGATGACGGACTTCTTCCTCGGCGCGGGCGCCACCGGCATCACCGTGCTCGGCATGATGGGCGAGGCCCCAAAGCTCGACGCGGAGGAGGCGCTGGCGGTCGCCGCGCGCGTGATCGAGCGGGCGAGCGTGCCCGTCGTCGTCGGCGTCTCGGCGCCCGGCTTCGCCGCCATGCGCACGCTCACGCGCGCGGTGATGGACAAGGGTGCCGCGGGCGTGATGATCGCCCCGCCCTCCTCGTTGAAGACCGACGACCAGATCGTGGGCTATTACGCCAACGCGGCGGAGGCGATCGGCGCGGACGTGCCCTTCGTCATCCAGGACTACCCGCTCTCCACGGGCATCGTCATGACGCCGGGCGTCATCCGTCGCATCGTCGCCGACAATCCCGGCGCCGTCATGCTCAAGCACGAGGACTGGCCGGGCCTCGAGAAGATCTCGACGCTGCGCGGCTTCCAGGCGGACGGCTCCATGCGGCCGATCTCGATCCTGTGCGGCAACGGCGGCATGTTCCTCGACTTCGAGACGGAGCGCGGCGCGGACGGCGCCATGACGGGCTACGCCTTCCCGGACATGCTGGCGGACGTGGTGCGCCTCTCGGCCGCCGGCGAGCGCGACGCGGCGCACGACCTCTTCGACGCCCACCTGCCCTACATGCGCTACGAGCAGCAGCCCGGTGCCGGGCTCGCCGTGCGCAAGTACGTGCTCATGCGCCGCGGCATCATCGGCTCGGCCGCGCTGCGCAAGCCAGGCGGCGGCGTCTCGGCAAAGACGCGCGGCGAGGTGGATTATCTCCTCGCCCGGCTGGCCCGCCACGACGCCCGCGCGGGAGATCTGCGCGGAGCCTGAGGCCGCGGCGCGGATCGGAGCGGCGCGTCTCGCCGCCGCGGGAACCGTGCGCACGAGGCCTCCGTTCCCGGATCGGGCCGTTCATGCGAACGGACGATCCCAAGAGGTGAGACCGTGCTCCCGACCTTCCCGCGCGCCGGCGCCCTTCCCGGTTTCCTCGCCGTGGCCGCCCTCCTCGTCGCCGCACCCGCCCTCGCCCAGACCGGAGCGGGCGGTGGAACCGGCGAGGCGGTCGCTCCCGAGGGGCCTCCCGCGGTCGAATCGGCGCCGTTCTCGCAGGAGGACGCCGCTCGGCGCTTCGCGCCCGCGGCCGACCTCGACTGGCGCACGCTCGAGGATCTCGATGCGCAGACCTACGTCGATCGCCTCGCCAATCTCGATGCCTTCGTGATGCGCGCCTCCGAGCTCGTCCTGTCGCGCGATCCGCGGGAGCGCACGACGAACGTCGCGCGCGACATCCTCGCCGCGCACGAAGCGGGCCGCGGCGTCGCCGCGCAGACGCTGCCGGAGAGCGCGGCCGCCGGCCTCCTCACCCGCGAGGACGCGGACATTCTCGCCGCGCTCGAGGACGAGACGCGGGCGATCGTGTTCGAGGAAGCCTATATCGACGCGATGATCGAGGCGCATCGCGAGGCGATCGCGCTCACGAGCTTCTATCGCAGGTTCGGGTCCGAGGACGACGTGCGCGAGTTCGCGCGTCTCGTCCTGCCGATGCTGGAGGCCTCGCTCTACCAGGCGGTCACGATCCGCCAGGAGCTGGTCGCCGAGTTCATCGCCGCGCGCGGCGGCGGCGAGGAACGGTGATCCGGCCGAGACCGGCTCACCGATCGTCTCTTCAATGGCGCGAGACGGCCCGCAGGATGGCGTCCTCGCGATAGGGCTTGGCGACGAAGGTCGCGTCGCGCAGGTCCTCCGGCAATTCGCTCGGGCGCGTCGCGGAGACGAAGGCGTAGGGCACGCCGCGGGCGGCGAGCGCCTGGGCCACCGCGTAGCTCTTCCCGTCGGTGAGATCGACGTCGAGGAGGGCGAAGTCGACGGGAGCGGCCAGCATCGCGCGGGCGGCCTCCGTGCTGTCGCACACGCCGACCACCTCGTGGCCATCGCTCTCCACGATCGCCTGGAGATCCAGGGCGATCAACGGATTGTCCTCGCAGATCAGGATACGCACGCTCACGTCTCTCACCTCGCCGCCGCCCGATCTCCGGCACCGCCGGAGCGCATCTCGGGGCTCCTTCTCGTGTGTCCTCTTGCCGGCTCAACCTGCCGAAAGATGCCGAGTTCCCGATCGCTCGACCTTTAAGCGAAGTCGAAACATCGTGGTTAACCATGTCTTACTGCGCAGCCTGGCGGTCTTCGCTGGTCTCGAAGACGTCGCCCGGGCGCGAGCGCGGCCTCATTGCGAGAGAACGACGTTGCCGGTGGGCCCGACACCTTCGGGCACGGGGATGTCGGTGGCGTGGTAGTCGGTGTTGAGCACGAGGACGGGTCCGGCCGACAGCTCGAGGCGGCGGGCGACGATGACGGTGTAGGCCGAATGGTCCGCCACGGAGCGTTCCGCGTTCACGAACAGGTCTCCGCGCGGCAGGTAGATCGTGCCCAGCAGCGTGCGGGCGTCGTCGCTCGCGATCTTGAAGTCGCGCCCTTCCTCCGCATCACGGTCCTGGAAGAACAGGATGCCGGCCAGCGCGCCGTCGCGCATGGCGGAGAGGTCGATGCGCGACTCCTTGCGGAAGTCGATGGCCGCGTTCTTGCCCGTGAAGTAGAGCGACACGTATTCGCCCGTCACCGCCGCATCGTCGACGCGCAGCTCCCCGTCCTTGATCACGTAGAGGCCCGAGGCGAGCGTCACCTCGGCGCCGTCGCGGATGCGGATGCCGCCGCAATAGACGCCGGGCAGGAGGGTCGCGTTGCGGCGCACGACGAGGTCCTGGTGCGTGCACGGCCCGACGCTCGGCGGCGCGCGGCCCGCCAGCGGATCGGGGATGGGCGGGCAATCGGTTCGCGGCGTCGGCGTGAAGGCGGTGCCTCGCCCGTGATGGCCGCCGGCGGAGCAGATCAGCGCGGCCTGCATCCGCGCGTCGTCGTCCATGCGCAGCGCCTGACGATGGGTGGAGTTCGAGAAGACGCCGCAGCGCGAGGCCTCCATGGCTGCCCGCTTCTCGAGGTGGAGCGCCTTCGAGCCGCTCTCGTCGAGCGCGACGACGCAGATGGGCGCGCTGCCGCTGATGCGTGCGGTGGCGCTCACGGCCACCTCGACGAAGGTATCGGTGACGACGCGGCTGAAGATGCGCTCGAGCGGCGTGGCGATGTCGATGCGCACGGTGTGGGCGCGGGAATCGACGACGGCGCGCACGCGTGCGGCGGCGGGGTCGAAGCCACGGTCCTGAACGGCGGCGCGGGCGGCGTTCTCGGCGCCCGCCTGGAGCTGATCGGCGGGGGTGTTGGCGAGGCGCATCTCGCGCGCGGCGGCGATGGCCGCGCCGTCGGCGGCCGCTTGCAGCGCGGCGCGGGCGCCGTACCAGCTCGTCGCGTCCACCGCGAGGCCGGCGGCGCCCAGCATCGGCACGAGGGCGAGCCCGAACAAGACGACGACGGCGCCGGTCTCGTCGGCGAGCCGCCGGCCGAACGCGGACAGGCGCTCTCTCACGGCTGATCTCATTCGGCGGCCTCCCGTAACGGCATGTCCGCGAGCGCGGCGTCGGGCAGGCGGATCTCGGCGAGGAGACCGTGACCAGGGCTGGAGGCGAGGGCCAGGCGCCCGCCCGCCATCTCTGCGATGCGCCGTGCGGTGGGCAGGCCGAGGCCGAGCCCGCTCGCATGGCGCACGAGGGCGTTCTCCGCCTGGACGAAGGGCTCCGTGACGCGCGCGAGCGTCGGCGCGTCCAGGCCGGGCCCCGTGTCGGCGACGGCGATCACCACCTCGCCCTCCGCGCGCCGCGCGAGGAGCCGGATCGTGTCGCCCGCGTGCGTGTGGGCGAGGGCGTTCGCGGTCAGCTCGCCGAGCGCCGAGGTCAGGAGGCGCGCATCCGCCCGCACGAGCGCGTCCGCGTCGGCTTCCACGACGAGGCGCACGCCGACGCTCTCCGCGGCGCGCCGGCGGCGATGGGCCTCGTCCTCGACGAGATCCGCCGCACGCAGTGTCTCCGGCTCGACATGGACGGTGCCGGCGCAGAGCTGGGCGAAGGCGAAGACGCGCTGGAGCGTCGCGTTCAGCCCGCGCGCGGCCTCGATGACGTTGTCGAGATAGGAGCGGGGATCGGCATCGGGCGCGAGGCTCGCCTGGAGGAGCTCGGAATAGCCGATGATGGCGTTGAGCGGCGTGCGGGTCTCGTGCTGGAGGAGCGCCAGCAGGCTCTCGCGCAGGCGGCTCGCGGCCTGCGCCTGCGCGCGCGCCTCGTGGGCCTGCGCCTCCATGCGCGCCGCGCGCAGCACGTAGCGGAGCTGGTAGCCGACGAGGCGCCAGTTCACGGGCTTCGCCACGAAGGAGGTCGCGCCCACCTCGTAGGCGCGATCGATGGCGAACATGTCCTCGCGGCTCGTGATCACCACGACCGGCAGATGCGCGAGGCGCGCGTCGCGCCGGATCTCCGTGAGGAGCGAGAAGCCGTTCATCCGCGGCATCTCGAGGTCGCTGAGCACGAGGTCGAAGCGCGGGTCGCGGCGCAGGATCGCGAGCGCCTCCTCGCCGTCGGTGGCGGTGACGACCTCGCCGCCGGGATGGTCGAGCTGGCCCGACGCGAACTCGCGCATGATGGGGTCGTCGTCGACGACGAGCAGACGCGTGGGAGCGTCGAAGACGTAGAGAAAGCCGGCGTTCGTCTTGCCGAGGAGCATGGTTCGACCCTCTTTGCCCCGACCGTACGCACGACCTCTGAATCCCCGATTAAATCGGTTAGTTAAGCCGACACTCACGGTTTCTCCGAATAATCGTCATCGCCGCCGAGACGCGGGACGAATCCCTCCCAGGAGATGCCGCTTGCAACCCAAGACGTCGATCGTCGGAAAGCTCGGCCGTCTGGTGGTCGCCTCGATCCTCGTCGCTCTGGCGCTCGGGTCCGGCGCGAGCCTCGTCCTCGAGGTCGAGCGCTACGGCGAGCAGAAGCGCGAGGGGCTCCTCGCCGTCGCGCAGGTCTTCGCGGCCGCGAGCGCGGAGGCCGTGGCGCGGCGCGACGGAAACGCCATCTTCGAGGCGGGACGCGCCATCCGTGAGCTGCCGGGCATCACGACGCTCACCGTCACCGACATGGACGGCCGCATCGTCGAGGAGGTCGGCACGGGCGTGCGCCTCACCGACGCCCTCGTGCTGGAGCAGGACGCGCCGATCTCGGTGGTCGCGCTCGTGACATCCCCGATGGTGCTCGTGCGCGTGCCGGTGGTGGACGGCGGCATGCCGATCGGATCGCTCGAGATCGTCGCCATGACCGGCGATCTCTGGGGGCGGCTGCTCGAGGTGCTCGGCGTCGGGCTCGGCGCGGCCGTGATCGCCGGAGGGATCGGGCTCGCCATCGCGGTGCGCTTCCAGCGCGCGCTGACCCGCCCGCTGGTGACGCTCTCCGCTGCGATGAGCCGCGTGCGCGAGTCGCACGATTACGACGAGGCCTGCCCCGTCGAGAGCGACGACGAGATCGGCCAGCTGGCGCTCGGCTTCAACGCCATGCTGAGCGAGATCAGGCGGCGCGACGCGCGGCTCGCGCAGGCCCGCGAGCGCCTGGAGCAGGACGTGGAGGACCGCACCCGCGACCTCGTCGTCGCCAAGGACGCGGCGGAGGAGGCGAGCCGGGCCAAGTCCGAGTTCCTCGCCACGATGAGCCACGAGATCCGCACGCCCATGAACGGCATGCTCGTCATGGCCGAGCTCCTCGCCGCCGGCGACCTCCCGGAGCGCCAGCGGCGCTACGCCGAGGTGATCGCCCGATCCGGCCAGTCGCTGCTCGCCATCATCAACGACATCCTCGACTTCTCGAAGGTGGAATCCGGCAAGCTCGAGCTCGAGGCCGTGCCCGTCGACCTCGCCGAGGCGGCGGAGACGGTGGTGACGCTCTTCGGCGAGCGCGCCGCCGGAAAGGGCCTCGACCTCGCGGCCGCGATCGACCCCGCCGTCCCGCGCCTCCTCGGCGATCCCGTGCGCATCACGCAGGTGGTGGCGAACCTCGTCAACAACGCGCTGAAGTTCACCGAGCAGGGCCACGTCCTGGTGCGGATCGCGGGCGAGGGTGAGCGGGTGACGATCCGCGTCGAGGATACCGGCATCGGCATCCCGCAGGAGAAGCTCGGCACGATCTTCTCGGCCTTCTCCCAGGCGGACCAGTCGACGACGCGGCGCTACGGCGGCACCGGGCTCGGGCTCTCGATCGTTCAGCGGCTCGTCGCCGCCATGGGCGGCACGATCGGGGTGGAGAGCGTCGTCGGCGAGGGCTCGTGCTTCACGGTCTTGCTGCCGTGCATCGCCGCGGACGACGAGGCCGGCACTCGCGCGCGCCTGGAAGCGCCGCGCCCGGCCGTCGTCGCCTGCGCCGGCGAGGCGACGCGCGCCGCGCTCGAAGCGTCGTTGGCGGCGGCGGGGTTCGTCCTCACGCGATCGGACGCCACGCCCGAGAACGCGGACTGGATCGTCGATGCCGACGCGCTCCTGCGCAAGGGCCGACCCGTCGGCGCGCGGCGTGTGCTGGCGCTCTCGCCCATCGGCGAGCGCGCGGGCGAGGAGGCGCGTGCGCGCGGGCTCGCGGACGCGCTGCTCAGGCGCCCGCTCGCGCCCAGCGAATGGACGCTCGCCCTCGCGCGCCTCGTTTCCGGCGAGCCTTTCCCGCGCGAGGAGGCGGGGCGGGCCTCCGCGGACGCGGCGCTGCCGCGCTTTCCCGGCGCGCGGGTGCTCGTCGCCGACGACAGCGCCGTCAATCGCGAGGTCGCCTGCGAGGCGTTGGCGCGGCTCGGCATCGTCGCGCGCACGGTGGCGGACGGCCGCGAGGCGCTCGATGCCATGGCCGCGGGCGGAATCGACCTCGTCCTGATGGACGGCTCGATGCCCGAGCTCGACGGCTTCGAAGCGACGCGTCTCGCCCGCGCGCGCGAAGCCGAGACCGGCGCACCGCGCCTGCCCATCGTGGCGCTCACCGCCCATGTGGTCGGCGCCGGCGCCGACGCCTGGCGCCAGGCGGGGATGGACGGCGTGCTGCACAAGCCCTTCACCCTCGCGGCGCTCGCGCGGACGCTCGCCGAGCACCTCGCGCCGAGCGAGGCGGTGGAGGACGTGGACGCCGGCGTGGCAGCGGCCGGGCCCGCCGCGGCTTCGATCGGCGGCGGGGACGGCGACGCGCCGCTGCTCGACGAGGAGGTCGTCGCCGGCATCGTCGAGATGGCGGCGGGGGCCGGCGCCGGGTTCCTGCAGCGCATCCTCGGTCTGTATCTCGAGCACGCCCCGCCGGCGCTCGCCGAGCTCGCCTCCTCCGTGCGCGACGGCGCGGAGCCCGCCCGCGTCGCGAGCGCGGCGCACGCCCTCAAATCCATGAGCCTCAACGTGGGTGCTGCCGCCCTCGCCCGTCGCCTCGCCCTGATCGAGGCCGCGGCGCGCGAGGCGGGCACGCTGCCGGACGATGCGGCGATCGACGCCCTCGCGCCGCTCCTCGACGAGACCATCGGGGCGCTCCGCGATCGGCTGCCCTCGTCGGACGACGCGTCGGCGGCGATGCGGGCGTGAGCCCCGCACTCCGACGCGGCTCGGCTCAGCTCGCCTTCGCCCCGGTCTCCTCCGGCGCCGCCGTGGTGTTGGCGGCGATGCTCTCCACCGCCTCCTTCGCGGTCGAGAGCTGAGGCGCGGGTGCGGGCTCGGCGTTCGCCGGCGCGCGCTCCGTGAGGATGCGCAGCGGCGGCGCCGTGCCGGTCTTGCCCTCGCCGGCATACAGCGTGAGGTGCGGGAAGGGGATCTCGATTCCGCGCTCGTCGAAGACCTGCTTGACGACCTCGAGATAGCCGCGGCCCGTCGACCATTGCTTGCCGGGCGCCGTCTTGATGCGGGCGCGAATCACCACGGCCGAATCGGCCAGCGCCTCGACGCCCCACAATTCGAAGGGCCCGATGATGTTCGCCCCGTGCTCCTCGGACTGGGTGAGGAGGTCGAAGGCGTCCTGCATGGCCTGCTTCACCTCCGGCACGTTCTCCCGATAGGCGACGCCGATGTCGGCGACGTAATAGGCGAAGTGGCGCATCATGTTGGTGACCATGTCCACCGAGGAGAACGGCACCAGGTGATAGGCGCCGTGGAGGTCGCGGATGGACACGGAGCGGATGGTGAGGCGCTCGACCACGCCCGAGATGCCGCCGGCGGAGACGACGTCGCCCTCGTTCATGGCGTTCTCGAGCTGGATGAACACGCCGGTGATCACGTCCTGCACGAGCTTCTGCGCGCCGAAGCCCACCGCGAGGCCGACGACGCCGGCACCGGCGAGGAGCGGCCCGACGTTCACGCCCAGCTCCGAGAGCACCATGATCGCGATGACCACGACGAGGGTGACCGTGAAGGCGTTGCGGAAGAGCGAGAGCAGCGTGCGCTCGCGCGCCGTCGGCGGCGTGCCGTAATCGGGGTTGAGCCGGTACTCGACCCAGGACGAGACGAGGATGTAGAGCGCGATCCCCACGAGCACGATCAGGAAGGCCGAGATCAGCGAGGTCGTCACCGCGAGCCCGACGCCCGAGGAGGCCCAGGAGAGGAAGTCGAACAGCTCCCACGCCTGCGCCACGGCGACGAGGATGCCGATGAGCACGACGAGGCGGATGACGTGCAGGATCTTCGGGACGAAGGCGTTGAGCCGCGACTCGAGCAGCGGCAGGCGCTGCTTCACGTCGTCCGAGAGCCGCATGCCCCCGGTGATGAAGCGCGACAGGAAGACGGCGATGCCCACGCCCACGGCCAGCGCGATGGCGCTCTCGAAGGTCGCCGAGAGCATGTAGCTCAGCGCCTCGCGGGGACGCGTCGACCAGATGACGAAGAGCGCCACGAAATAGACGATGGCGAGGATGTGCCAGACGCGTCCGAGCGCCGCGAGGAAGCGTGCGGTGGCGTCGGCTTTGCCGTTGCCGTTGCCGTTGACGGCCCGGCGCGTCATCAGGCGGCGCACGGCCTCGCGGTTCTGCAGCGTGACGAGGATGCCGACGAGGCAGGCCGCGAGGATCGCGAGGGTGCGCACCGCCTGGCCTGCCGTGAACGACACGTTCCAGGCGGCGATCGGCGCCACGAACAGGAAGGCGTAGACGACGATCGAGGTCGTGCGGCCGATCCAGAAGTACCAGTACGCCGCCGCGGTGTCCGAGATCTGCTGGACGATGCGCAGTCGCCCGCGGCGGGGCCGCAGGATCGCGCGCACGCCGAGCTTGATGCCCTCGGCCATGACGAAGGCGTTGATGAAGAGCTGCTGGTTGATCGCGTTGCGGCCCGTCCCGCCGAAATTCGTGACGACGAAGGTACCGATCGCCCAGGCGGCCGCGAGCGTGAGCGCCTCGACGAGGAAGGTCGCCAGCGAGAAGACGACGCGCCCGACCATGTGCTCGGTCTGGCGGCTGCGCGCGAAGCGGTCGGTGACGCGCCCGGCGAGCCAGCGCAGCGCGAGATAGCTCGCGATCGTCACCGCGACGACGAGGACGAGGGAGGCCAGCACGCGGCCGAGCTGCTCCAGGTCGTCCCGGTTCACGTCGCCCCAGAGCGCGGTGATGGTCTCGAGCGCCCGTCCCGTCACCGCGAACAATCCCGCGATCTCTTCGGCGACGCCGCGGGTCTGCTCGGCGATCATCGTGGCGAAGGGCAGCGGCGCCTCCTCCTCCACGGCCTCGGCCACGAGCGCCGCGGCGGCGGCCGCGTCCGGCGCCGTCGCCTCCAGCGCCTGGAGGAGGCGGGCGCGCGCCGCGTCGTCGGCGATGACGGCACGCAGCGCCTCCAGCTCCGGCGGGAGCGCCTCGCCTGCAGGAGCGCCTTCGCCCTCGGGGGGAGCCTCGCCTTCCGCCGGCGGCGCCTCCTCCTGGGCCGCCGCGCCGGGCAGGCTCAGGCCCGGGATCTGCGCCTGGGCGGCCGCGCTCGCGAGCACCAGGATGGCCAGCGCGAGGGAGACGAGGAGGGCCACGGCCGCGAGGCGGGTGTGGGAGCGAACGAAGACGATGAGGGAGGAATGCTGTCGCATGATCCCGGGGGAGGATGGTGTCGGGCGGGGTGGGGCGCGCCGGCGAATCCCGGCGGCAGGGCCGCACTATAGGGAAATCCATTCCCGGGAAAACCGCCGACGCGCACCCGCTCGCCTCCGCGAACCGGCGCGGATCGAAATTGCGCCGATGCGAGAGGCGCTTGGGCCGTGTGGCGCGGCGATCACGCCCGCGTGAACGCGATGGCGAAGCCGTCCGGCAGCACCCGCACGACCCGTGCGGGAAGGCTGCCGAGGCGCACCGGCGCGCCGATTCCCGCCTTGAGCTCGGTCACGAGCCGCGCGCCGCCGAGCGAGACGTCGGCGAGGGCGGCGGGGGCGCTCGTCGGCGGATCGTCGAGGAGCGTGACGAGGGCGCTCGCCGGCGGCGGCAGCGATCGCGGATGCGCGCGCAGTTCCGCGCGCCGGCCTTCGAGCCGCTCCTCGAGCCAGATCAGGGCGGCGACGCGCGCGTCGCGACCGTCGCGCTCGAAGGCGACGCCGATGCCGTCCTCGACGAAGCGCGCGACCCGTGCGCGGGCGAGCCCGAGGTCGGAGATCGCGACGTTCAGGATCTCGCCGTCGAGGACGGGCGCCGTGGTGCGGATCGCCGCGCCGTCCGCGGAGACGCAGAAGGTCTCGCCCGCATGCGCGCTGCCGTCGCCGAGCAGGATGCGGCAGGAGAGGGCGAGCGGCAGACGCTCGGCGCGCCGCCGGTCGACGTGGAAGGGGGAATAGGCGTCGTCGCTGCGCATGGCCGCATCCTCGACCCGGCGCGGCCGTTCCGCGCCCGGACGAGCGAGGTTCCGCTGCGGTGCTTGCGCGCGGCTTGCGTCCCTGTCGGGTTATGACGGTGCGTGCCGATTCGAGCCAGGCGTCGCGCCGGAGGAATCAGGCCGGCGGCGCGTTCTCCGCCGTCTCGCCCGAGCCCGCCGCCTTGCCGCCGCCGACGACGACGATGTGCAGGCGCCGCGGGCCGTGGGCGCCGAGGAACATGGTCTGCTCGATGTCCGCCGAGCGCGACGGGCCGGTGATCCAATTGACGGTGCGCGGCATGGCGCCCTTGCCCGCCTTTTCGCGCACGCGCGCCCAGAGGCTCTCGTAATCGCCGACGATCTCGCCCGCATCGACGACGACGATGTGGTTGTCGGGCAGGAAGTTGAGCGTCGAGGGGTTCTCGGGCCCGGAGACGAGCGCGCAGGTCCCGGTCTCGGCGACGCCGCCGAGCGCGTGGCTGACCGCGTTGAGGTCCGAGCCGTCGCTCGGCCCCTCGTCGAGGGCGAGCGGCGTATCCTCCCACGGCATGGCGGCGAGGCGCGGATCCGTGCCCCGGCGCAACGTGGCGGGGAGGTTGTGCGAGCGCAGCCAGGCGGCGATGGCCGCGGGCACGTCCGCCGGCGCGTCCACTTCCGCGACGGTCGCGAGCGCCGCCTCGGCCTGGGCGATGAAGAGCTCGATGCGCGCTCGGCCGGTCACCCCGCCGCGGGCGGGCACGACTCCGGCCGGGGCGCGGGCGAGGCGCTCCTCGACGATCGCACGGCGCGGGCGCTCGGCGCCGGTGACGCCGAGCGAGCGGCGGATGGAGGCGAGGATCTCGTCACGTGCGGTGCTCATCGTCTCGTCCTCACGCCACCTTGCGGCGCCCGGCGCCAGCCGCGCGCTCGCGGGCGAAGCGCTCTTGGAAGGTGCCACCCTGTGGCGCCGGGAAGTCGCGGTATTTCGTCCAGCCCGACGCGAAGGGCAGGCTCGAAAAGCGTCCCTTCGAGCGCCCCGCGAAGGCCAGGAGGTTCATGCCCACCCGCGTCGCCAGCCGGTAGAGCGCCGGGCGCTTGGCGAAGAAGGCCCAGGCCTTCAGCCCCGAGCGCACGGTGGCCGGCGAGAGGTGGCGCTCGAACTCCCGCTCGCGCCAATGGCGCATGAGCTTGGGCAGCGGGATGCGCACGGGGCACACGCTCTCGCAGCGCCCGCAGAAGGTGGAGGCGTTGGGCAGGTGCCCGCCCTTGTCGACGCCGATGAGCGACGGCGTCAGCACCGCGCCCATGGGCCCGGGATAGACCCAGCCGTAGGCATGCCCGCCCACCGCGTGGTAGACCGGGCAATGGTTCATGCAGGCGCCGCAGCGGATGCAGCGCAGCATCTCCTCGAAGTTCGTGCCCAGCATCGACGAGCGCCCGTTGTCGATGAGGACGACGTGATACGCCTCCGGCCCGTCGACGTCGCCCACCCGGCGCGGGCCGGTGGAGAAGGTGGTGTAGACGGACAGCTCCTGGCCGGTCGCGGAGCGGGCGAGGACGCGCAAGAGCTGCGAGACGTCCTCGAGCGTCGGCACCAGCTTCTCGATGGAGGCGAGCACGACGTGCGTCTTCGGCAGGATCTGGGTGAGGTCGCCGTTGCCCTCGTTCGTCACGATGATCGACGTGCCCGTCTCCGCCACGAGGAAGTTCGCCCCCGTGATGCCGACGTCGGCGGCGAGGAAGCGCTCGCGCAGGATGCCGCGGGCCTCGGTCAGCAGGTTCACGGGCTCGGAGAGGTCGCGCGCGGCATCGAGATGGGTGTGTGCGCGGCGGAACTCCTCCTCCACCTGGCTCGCGTTGACGTGGACCGCGGGCGCGATGATGTGCGAGGGCGCCTCGTGGCGCAGCTGGATGATGTACTCGCCGAGATCGGTCTCCACCGGCTCGATGCCCTGGCCCGCCAGGTGCTCGTTGAGTCCGATCTCCTCGGAGATCATCGACTTGCCCTTGGTCACCGTGCGCGCGCCGGCCTCGCGGCAGATGTCGGTGACGATCCGCCTCGCCTCCGCCGCGTCGCGGGCGAAGTGGACGATGCCGCCGGACGCCTCGACCTTGGCGACGTAGGCCTCGAGATAGAGGTCGAGATGGGCGAGCGTGTGGTTCTTGATGTCGCGCGCGGAATCCCGCAGCGCCTCGAACTCGGGCAGTTTCGCGGCCGCCTTCGCCCGCTTGTCGATGAACCCGACCCGCACGTTGCCCATGGCCCGCTGGAGCTGCACGTCACGCAGCGCGTGGTGGGCGTTCTCCTTGAAGTGCGGAGAGGTGGCGTGGACGGACATGGAGAGACGCTCCCGGGGCGCGGACGGTGATCGCAGGCGGTGATCAGGCCTCTAGCTGTAGCCGAGTACGGAGGGCGGCGCGAGGGGGGCGCAGGGTCGCGCCCTCGCGCGAGCGACGCGCCGCGCGCGAGGAGGACTCACGCTCGCCGTGATTTTCCCCTATATGGTGCGGATCACGCAGAGGATCGATCCGACCATGTCCCACGCGCTCGACATCGCGCGCCATAACCCGAACGCGCCCGGGCTCGCTCCCGGCGGCATCGAGAAGGCCGCCGAGCTGACGCTCGCCCCCGGTGCCCAGGCCGGCCAGCCCTCCCTCGTCGGCCTCACCCGCGAGGAGCTGCGCACCCGCCTCGTGGAGGCCGGCGTGCCCGAGCGCGAGGCGAAGATGCGCGTCTCGCAGATCTGGCACTGGATCTATTTTCGCGGTGCCGACGACTTCTCGAAGATGACCAACGTCTCCAAGCACCTGCGTGCGACGTTGGCGGAGCACTACACGCTGGTGCGTCCCCAGGTCGTCTCCGAGCAGGTCTCCAAGGACGGCACCCGCAAGTGGCTGCTGCGCATGCCCTCCACCGGCCCCTTCGACAAGGGCGCGGAGATCGAGTGCGTGTACATCCCCGAGAGCGATCGCGGCACGTTGTGCGTCTCGAGCCAGGTCGGCTGCACGCTCACCTGCTCGTTCTGCCACACGGGCACGCAGAAGCTCGTGCGCAACCTCACCTCGGCCGAGATCGCGGCGCAGCTCGTCGTCGCCCGCGACCGGCTCGGCGACTGGCCGGACGCGAGCCCGCCGGAGGGCGCCTTCGTGCCGTCCGACGGCGGGCGCTTCGTCACGAACATCGTGTTCATGGGCATGGGCGAGCCGCTCTACAACACGGACAACGTAGTCGCGGCCATCGGCGTCCTCGCGGACAACGAGGGGCTCGGCCTCTCGCGCCGGCGCATCACCGTCTCGACCTCCGGCGTCGTCCCGCAGATCGGACGGCTCGGGGAGGAGGCGAACAGCGCGCTCGCCATCTCGCTCCACGCGGTGCGCGACGAGCTGCGCAACGAGCTCGTGCCGCTCAACAAGAAGTACCCGATCGCCGCCTTGATGGAGGCCTGCCGGACCTATCCGGGCCTCTCCAACGCCCGGCGCATCACCTTCGAATACGTGATGCTCGACGGCGTCAACGATTCGGACGCCGACGCGCGCGCGCTGGTGAAGCTCCTCCAGGGCATCCCCGCCAAGATCAACCTGATCCCGTTCAACCCCTGGCCCGGCTCGCGCTACGAATGCTCCTCCTGGGAGCGGATCGAGCGCTTCTCGGAGATCGTCTACCGCGCGGGCTACGCCTCGCCGGTGCGCACGCCGCGCGGGCGCGACATCCTCGCCGCCTGCGGCCAGCTCAAGAGCGAGACGGAGAAGCTGCGTGCCCGCGCGCGCATGATGCTCGAGAGCGGCATCGGCGCGGAGGGCGTCTACGCCGCGGCGGCCGCCGAGAGCGGGGATTGAGGCTGCCTTGCACGCGCTCTCGCGCCTCGTCTTCTGGCTCGTCGGCCTCGTCCTCGCCATCCCCGCGGGGGCGATCGCGCTCGCGCTCGGCGTCCTGAACGATGCGGCCGCGCGCGAGACGATCGGGCGCGTGGGCCTCGCCGCCTTCGCCGCGATCTTCCGCGTGGCGGCCGCCGGCGGCGATCCCGCGCCCATGGTCGAGACGATGGTCCTCGGCTTCTGGATGCTCGCCTGCGTCCTCGTCGTCGCCCCCGTGACGCTCGTCTCGGCGCTCGGCGAGATCGCGGGCGCGCGCTCCCTCGTGCTCTACGGCGGGCTCACCGCGACGCTGACGGCGGGCATCCCCTGGCTCCTGCGCGGCGGCGCGGGCGACCCCGCTGCGCTCGCCGCGGAAGGCCGGCTCACCGCGATCCTGTTCGTCACGGGCGCCGTCGCGGGGCTGGTGTACTGGGTGGTATCGGGCCGCTCCGCCGGGCGGGAGAGTGCGCAGTGACCTCAACCTCCGAGCGCCCTACACGGCGGCACATTAGAGTCTTCGTCAACGTGGACTCTAACGCAGTCCAGCTCGAGACGGGCTTCACGCGCGACGTACGCGATATCGGCCACTTCGGCACCGGGGGGGCCTTGAATCATCATCACCGACGCGGCATTGCTGGAATGTGCCAAGCCGCTAATGGACCGCAGCTATGACCGAGCGTGAAGCAGAGTGGTCAGTCGCCCCGGATGGGGAAGGTACGCAGATCCCCATCTGGCTGCGGGCCACATTGGAGGACATATGCGACCTGGAGTTTGAAGGGCCGATAGAGGGCTGCAACTCTGCGGATTGCTGTGACCTAAGCACCGCTTATCGCAAGGCAGCCGACCTTCACGAAAAGCTTGGAAATGAGGCCGCCGCCCCTGCTGCCCGTGTCTTTGCAATGCTGGCGGACGTAACGAGTTTTCATTTCAAGCCAAACGAGAAAAACGCTCCTTTTGGTCCGATGATGGTAAGCGAAAGTGGACGCTCTGCCATTCCCGCGGACTTCCGGGGTCAACCGGTTGAGACATTGGCGAACGCCGCTTTGCGAGCCTCAAACCCGGTATTGAAAGCGCGGCTATCTGATACATGCTGGTTGCTCGAACGAAAGCGACAAGGGCTTGGACGAGCCGCCGTCGAGGCATACGCCGGTATAGTCGAGGGAATAGATGCACGTCGCCTCAAAGACCGGTTGGAGCGTAGCGATCCGGTGCTCGGGCTCGCAACGCGCGATGCGTTGAGACGCGCTCTTACCATCGGTAGAGCTGTCGGTTGGAATAACGATGAGGTTGCAACGTGTCGAGATTGGGTGATTGCCATTCGAGAGCGCGCGTTAAAGGACGGGAATCCGGTTCCCGTGCACTGGTTTTTCGAAATGGACCTGGACTTCAATATTTCCGCGCCGGAGGACCTCGCCGCTGAAATCGAACAGTTTCTGACAAGCCGAAACGATTTCGCGAATCCGCATATTGTGGTTGAACTCTGGCGGCTGGCGGTGAGAGCGTACCACATTGCGAAGGATGACAACGGCAAATACCGGTGCCGCACGGCCGCCGCAGAAGCCCTTGTGACCGAGGCCGAAGGTCACAACTCGGCAATGCTGGCGTCGCATTGGCTCAGCCAAGCGATAGCCGAATATCACGGCGTACCCGGCAAGCGGGATCGTCGGACTGAGCTTCGCCACAAGCTGGTAAATGTCCAATCAGGCATCGCCGAAGAGATGTCCTCCTTTTCGTATCCAATTGACCTAAAGGATGCCGTCGAGCGGACGGAGAAGCTGCTCGGCGAACAACAGGAGCTGATCGACGTGCTGCTGATGTTTGCGAGGCTCGGGCGGTCGCCTGATCCGGACAAGCTTATGGCTGATGCCATCAAATCGATAAGGGAGCATCCACTGTCCTCCCTATTTGGGGCATCGTTCCACGACCACGAGGGCAAAGTCATCCACAAAACCGAGGGCGGGGGTTTTCAGGATAACAACAATGGTGATGCGCTTCGGGTACAGATCAGCCGGCAGGAAGGCATCAGACGTCACGTATACGCCATTGGTACAATGGAGCCGGCAAGACAGCACATCATGGGTCGCTTTTACATCAACGATGACACGTTCCATGTGCTTCTTCAAGGCAGCCCTTTCGTACCGTCGGACCGACTCGCAACTTTTAGCCGCGGATTCACAAGGTTTTTTGAGGGCGATTTTGCAAGCGCCCTCTACATCCTGACGCCCATGCTTGAAAATTCGTTGCGGCACGTACTGAAAATGAGCGGCAACGATGTGACGAGCTTCGACGACGCTCAACAGGTGCAGGAGGACCGGTCGATCTCTGTGCTCTTCGATCAAATGCGGCCCGAATTGGAGGCCACCTTTGGAAAGGCCATCACTGCCGACATTGATAATGTCTTCCTCTCGAAACCAGGGCCGACCATTCGCCATGCCCTGTCACATGGTCGTCTCAACGATGACAGTCCATTTAGTGGAGACGCGATCTACGCGTGCTGGCTCATATTTCGCCTCTGCTGCATCCCACTCATCGCTCATCGCGGTCAGATCAGATTGCCGACATAAGCGAATCTTCTTCGTGCGCTCCTAGGCTCAGGACAGCGCAGAAGCCCGGATACCCCAAGCCCTATGCGATTCAAGTCCGAGAGGATCGTGGCGCGCCCGAGAGGATTCGAACCTCTGACCTTTGGAATCGGAATCCAACGCTCTATCCAGCTGAGCTACGGGCGCCTGCCGTGCGGCTTTGGTACCCGATCGGCGAAGGCCGGGCAAGAGGCGATGCGTGCGGCGATGCGCGTTGCGGCGGCTCGGGGGCGCGCTATACGGGGAGGCCCCGAGACGAGGACGCCCCATGCGCGACGCCCCTACCCTGATCCTGACGAACGGCCGCGTCTTCGCGGGGCTCGGCGAGGGCGTGCACGAAGCGATCGCCATCGCCGGAAACCGCGTGCTGGCGGTCGGCACCACGGGGGAGATCGCCGCGCTCGCCGGCCCCGCCACCCGCCGGATCGACCTCGCAGGGCGGCTCGCGACGCCGGGGCTCATCGACGCGCACATGCATCTCCTGCCGCTCGGCATGACCATGGTCGAGCTCGACCTGACGCCGCAGGCGGCGCCGACGCTCGAGGCGCTGCTCAAGCGCATCGCGGCGCGCGCGGCGGAGCTTCCGAAGGGCGCCTGGATCCTGGCGCGCGGCTACGACCAGGCGCGCCTCGACGTCGGGCGCCATCCCACGCGCGACGAGCTCGACCGCGCGGCCCCCGATCACCCGGCTTACGTGGTGCGCGCCTGCGGGCACGTGGCGATCTGCAACTCGGCCGCCCTCGCGCTGGCGGGGCTCGACGAGACCAGCGTCGCGCCCCAGGGCGGGCTCATCGAGACGGACGCGCGGGGGCGTCTCACGGGCCTCCTCGCCGAGACCGCGCGCGATCCCGTGCGCGCCGCGATCCCCGCGCCGACGCGCGAGGAACTCGTCGCCGCCATCGAGCGCGCAGGGCGCGCCTGCCTCGCCCACGGGATCGTCGGCGTGATGGACGCGGCGGTCGGCATGCGCGCGGGGCTCGCCGAGCTCGACGCCTACGACGCGGCCCATGCGGCGGGGCGGCTTCCGGTGCGGGTCTCGCAATGCCTGCTCGGCGGACCCGGCGGCATCGCCGAGGCGGCGTACGACGCCGGCTGGCGGCCGGGGCGGGGCGATACGCGGCTCATGGCCAAGCAGGTGAAGATCTTCACGGACGGCAGCGCCGGCGGGCGCACCGCCGCGATGACGCAGCCCTATCTCGGCACGCCCGAGACGCGCGGGCTCCTGTCGCTCACCGATGCCGAGATGCGCGACCATACCCGCCGCTATCACGAGCAGGGCTGGCAGCTCGCCGTCCACGCCATCGGCGACGCCGCCATCGACCAGACGCTCGACGCCATGGAGGCGGCGCTCGCGGGCGCGCCCGATCCGGACCGGCGCCACCGCATCGAGCATTGCGGCTTCGTGCGCCCGGACCAGACGGCGCGCATGGCGCGGCTCCGCATCGAGCCGGTGCCGCAGCCGGTCTTCCTGCACGATTTCGGCGATCTCTACGTCGAGGTTCTGGGCGAGGCGCGCGCGGCGCCCTCCTACCCGACCCGCACCTGGATCGAGGCCGGCCTCCATCCCGCCGCCTCCTCGGACGCGCCGGTCTGCGCGCTCGATCCGCGGCTCTCGCTCGAGGCGATGATCACCCGGCGCACGCGCACCGGGCGCGTGCTCGACGAGGGCGAGCGCGTCTCGCCGGAGGTGGCGCTCGCGGCCTTCACCGAGTACGGCGCCTTCGTCGAGAAGGAGGAGGCGGCGCGCGGGCGCCTGGCGCCCGGCATGCTGGCCGACATCGCCGTGTTCACGCACGACTTCCTCGCCGAGCCGGACCGCGTACGCGACACCGCCTGCACGATGGCCATCGTCGACGGCGCGATCGCCCACGAGGCGGCATGATCGCGATCACCGACGCCGACGACCCGCGCATCGCCGATTACCGCGCGGTGCGCGAGCGCGACCTCGTCGGGCGCATGGGTCGCTTCGTGATCGAGGGCGAGGTGGTGCTGCGCCTCGCCGTCGCGCGCGGGCGCTTCCCGCTGGCTTCCGCGCTCCTGTCCGAGAAGCGGGCCGGTCTCGCCGAGACGATCCCCGCCGGCGTGCCCGTCTACGTGGCGCCGCAGGCCGTGATGGACTCCGTCACGGGCTTTCCGATCCATCGCGGCGTGCTGGCCGTCGGTGTGCGCGGGGACGCGCCCGATCCGCGCGCGCTGCTCGCCGCCCTCCCGCCGCGGGCTCTCGTCGTCGCCCTGGTGGGGCTGACGAACCACGACAACGTGGGCGGCATCTTCCGCAACGCCGCCGCCTTCGGCGCGGACGCGGTGATCCTCGACGGGGAGACCTGCGATCCGCTCTATCGCAAGGCGATCCGCGTCTCCGCCGGCGGCGCCCTCGTCGTGCCCTTCGCCCGCGCCGGCGATCCGTCGGCGCTCCTCGATCTCCTGGAGGAGGCTGGCTTCACGTCGCTCGCGCTCTCGCCGCGGGGCGCGGACACCTTCGCGACGCTCCGGCCCCCCGCCCGTGCCGCGCTCGTGCTCGGCACGGAAGGTCCGGGCCTGCCCGACGCCGTCATGTCCCGCGCGCGGACGCTGCGCATCGCCATGGCGGGCGAGTTCGACAGCCTCAACGTCGCCGTGACGAGCGGCATCGCGCTGCACGCGCTGGCGGGGCTCGACGGCTGAGCCCGCCGGGCTCCCGATCCTCAGCGGATGGTGTTGAGCAGGTGGCGCATGCTGGACAGGGCGTCCGAGCCGGCGACGCGGTCGAGGTTCTCCCGGAAGGCGTGGGCGTTCGACCGGATCTCCGCCGAGAGCGTCTTCAGCTCGAGCAGCGACGCCGAGATCGCGATCGAGCGTGCACGCATACGCGCAGTCTTGTCAGCCTTGGCAACCATTGGAATGCTCCCGATCCGAGTGGTCGTACGTCTTTCTACGCAGCAATGTCTTTATTGTCGGTGAATTGGCAGCGACCAAGTCGACGCAAGCGCCCGTATTACCAGCTTGCGGAAGGGGTTTATGCCTAATTAAGAGTTTTTACAGCAGAACTACGTGCAAAGGGGCCGTTCGTTTAAGCTGACGTTAAGGGATCATGCATGAGGATTCGTGCATGACCATATTCGACCTCATGAACCTCATCGACCGGATGCGCGACACCGCGATCGTCGTCACGGACGCCGATCTCGACGCTCCCGGCCCGACGATCCGCTACGTCAACGACGCCTTCGTCGCGATGTCCGGGCTCGCGCGCGAGCTGGCGATCGGACGCAGCCCGCGGCTTCTGCAGGGGCGCGACACAGACCGCCGCCATACCCACGCCCTGGGCGCGAGCCTGCGTGAGGGCCGGGCCTGCCGGGACGTGCTCTTGAACTACCGCGCCGACGGCTCGCCTTATCTCTGCGCCGTCGAGATCCATCCGGTGCACGACGGCGAGGGCCGGATCACGAGCTTCGCCGCCTTCGAGATGGAGGTGGAGCGCCGCCGCGGTCGCCCCAGCGCCGAGCCTTTCGGACGCTGGCGCCGGGTGGTCTCCACGGCGCTCTTCGCGAGCGAGGTCGTCCCCGGCCTCCATTTCGGGCGCGCGGGCCACGCGCCCGGGAGCGGATTCGCTCGAGGCAGCGGCTTCGGATCCGCCCCCGCCCGCACGAGCGCCGTCCCCGTCAGACACTGATCCCCGCCGGAGAGCATCACGATGTTCGCCCTCAAGACCAAGCCCGCCTTCTCGTCCTCGCTCGGTGTCGACGCCCGCTACGTCCTGGACGGGCTGCCCCAGGCGGTGATGCTCTGCGAGGTGCCGAGCTTCGAGATCATCTACGCCAACGACGCCTCGCGTCAGCTCCTGCGCGAGATCGCGCACGAGCTGAACATCGACGTCGAGAAGATCGTCGGGCTCTCCATCGACGTGTTCCACAAGCACCCGGAGCATCAGCGCAAGCTCCTCTCGGACCCGAGCCGCCTTCCGCATACGGCGAACATCAAGCTCGGCAGCGAGCGCCTGTCGCTCCACATCGCCCCGGTCTTCGACGCGCGCGGGCGCTATACCCATGCGACGCTGACCTGGAACGTCGTGACGAAGATCCTGGAGAAGGAGGCGCAGACGCAGCGCCTCCTGCAGATGATCGACGAGATGCCGATCGCGGTGATGACCTGCGATCCCGTCGACTTCAAGATCAACTACCTCAACAAGACCAGCCGCGAGACCTTGAAGAAGATCGAGCAGCATCTGCCGATCAAGATCGACCAGATGATGGGCTCGACCGTCGACGTGTTCCACAAGAACCCGGCCCACCAGCACGGCATCCTGCGCGATCCCGCGCGCCTGCCGATGAACTCCAACATCCGCGTCGGGCCGGAGACCTTGAACCTGAAGGTCACGGCGATCCGCAATTCCGATGGCGCCTATCTCGGGCCGATGGTCTCCTGGTCGATCATCTCCGACAACGTGCGCCTCGCCGAGAGCGTCACGCACGCGGTGGAGCAGATGGCGGGCTCCTCCGCCTCCATGGCGCACTCGGCCTCCTCCATGGCGGAGATCGCCGAGCGGGCGCAGGCCATGGCGTCCTCGGTCTCGGCGGCGACGGAGGAGCTGGCCGCCTCCATCGGCGAGATCGCGGGGCAGGTGACGAGTGCGACCGAGCTCGCCCGAAACGCCACCTCCCAGGCGACGGGCGCGGACGGGCTCGTCAAGCGCCTGGCGGAGGCCGCGGCCTCCATCGGCGGCATCACCGAGGTGATCCAGACCATCGCCGCGCAGACGAACCTGCTCGCGCTCAACGCCACGATCGAGGCGGCGCGGGCGGGCGAGGCCGGCAAGGGCTTCGCGGTGGTCGCAGCCGAGGTGAAGCAGCTCGCCACCCAGACCGCCAAGGCGACGGACGAGATCAAGGAGCGCATCGCCGGGATCCAGGCGATGACCGGCGAGACCGTCGACGTGATCGGCTCCGTGCGCGACCAGATCGCGACGCTGAGCGAGACCTCCGACCAGATCGCCGCGGCGGTGGAGGAGCAGTCCGTCGCCGTGCGCGAGATCACGTCCAACATGACGGGCGTGTCCGACGCGGCCGCCGAGACCGGGCGTGCGGCATCCTCCGTCAGCCGGGTCTCGAGCGATCTCGACGGCCAGACGGCGCAGCTCTCCTCGGAGGTGCAGAGCTACATCGACCGGGCGCGCTGACGGGCGAACCCGTCAGCGCCGCGCGCCGGCGGTGCTCTCGACCTTCCCCTTGCCGCGCTCCGCCAGCGCGATGCCGCCGAGCACGAGGGCGAGCGCCACCGCGTGGTAGAGGTGGAAGGGTTCCGAGAGGATCGCCACCGCCAGCATCGCGCCGAAGACGGGCACGAGATTGACGAAGAGCCCGGCGCGGCCGGGCCCGATCAGCTCGACGCCGCGCATGAAGAAGAGCTGCGCGATGAGCGAGGGAAAGACCGCGACGAAGGCGAGGATGGCGAGGCCCGTCGGCCCGGGCCAGATCACGCTGCCGGTCGTGACCTCGAAGGCGAGCAGCGGCAGCGAGGCCAGGAAGGCCACCGCCGCCATCGCCGTGAAGAACGCGAGCTGCGGCATCGCCGGGCGCGAGCGCAGCGCCAGCGTGTAGCCGGCATAGGCGAGCCCCGCCGCCATCATCAGCACGTCGCCCGGATTGAAGGAGAGCGAGAGCAGCGTCGCGAGGCTGCCCTGCGCGGCAACGGTGGCGACGCCGGCGAGCGTCACCAGCATGCCCGCGACCTGGAGCGTCGTGATGCGCGTGCCGTAGACGACGAGCGCGCCGACGAGCACGACGACCGGGATGCCGCCCTGGATGATCGTCAGGTTCACCGCGCTCGTATAGTGCGCGGCCGCGTAGAGCAGCGCGTTGAAGGAGGTGAAGCCCGCCACGGCCATCAGCGCGATGCGCCGCCAATGGGCGCGGATCGTCGCCTCGTGGGCGCGCAGGTCGCGCCAGGCGAGCGGCACCAGGATCGTGACGACGCACAGCCAGCGCAGGGCGGTGAGCGCCATGGGGGAGACCTCGCCCACGGCGAGGCGTCCCGCCACCGCGTTGCCGCCCCAGGACAGGGCCGTGATCGTCAGGAAGAGATAGGCCTGGGACGTTGCGCCGGCCGGCAGGCGCGGCGTCTTCGCCGCAGGCGCCTGCGGCTGGTTTCGCTTGCGGGCGTCCGCCATTGCGTTATGTCACCGCGATCTCGTCTCGGGCTCCCGGAGCACCGAGGCGTCCGGCTCGTGGAACCCTCGAGGGCACCCCGTCCATGGCTCTAAGGTTTCTCGTCGTCGAGGGCAACGTGCGCGCAGACCGCGAGACGCACAGACGGGATTTCGGAAAGACCTTCGGCGAGAGCTACGCGGCCCTCGTGGAGGCGCTCGCACCGCGGGGCGCCGCCTGCGACATCGCGCATCCGGCGGACGAGGGGGCGAACCTGCCGGGTCCCGATGGGCTCGAGGGCTACGACGGCGTCTTCCTCACGGGGTCGGCGCTCAACCTCTACGACGGCGGCCCCGCGATCGCGCGCCAGATCGAGCTGATGCGCGCCGTCTACGCCTCGGGCACGCCGGCCTTCGGCTCGTGCTGGGGCATCCAGGTCGGCGCCGCCGCGGCCGGCGGCGTCGTGGCGCGCAATCCCGCCGGGCGCGAGGTCGGCTTCGCCCGGCGCATCGTGCCGACCGCCGCCGGCGCCGAGCATCCGCTCCTCGCGGGCCGCCCCGCTTCATACGACGCGCCGGCGATCCATCTCGACATCGTCGAGACGGCGTCCGAGGGTACGACGATCCTCGCCGCGAACGCCATGGCCGGCATCCAGGCCGCCGAGATCCGCCACGATGGCGGGCTCTTCTGGGGCGTGCAGTACCATCCCGAATTCTCGCTGGGCGAGCTCGCCGCGATCCTCGATCGCTACGGCGAGCGCCTGGTGCAGGACGGCCTGTGCGCCGATCTCGGCGCCGCCGCGAGCTACGTCGCCGACCTGCGCGCGCTCGACGCCGATCCCGGCCGGCGCGATCTCGCCTGGCGGCACGGCCTCGACGCGGAGATCCTCGATCCGCGGCGGCGCACCCGCGAGATCACGAACTTCATCGAGCGGGTCGTCCTGCCCGCGAAAAGCGCGCGGGGGCGGGCGTGACCGCGCCGCTGCCGCTCTCGGAGGCCGCACGCGTGACGGCGCGCCCGCTCCTCGTCCATCGCTCCACCGGCGACATTCTCGCGGATCGCCGCTACGCCTATGCCGCGGGCTATCTCGAGGACGGCGATCTCGCCGCCGCCGCCGATCTCGCGGCCCAGGCGCTGGAGCGCGCCCCCGGCTTCGCGCCCGCATGGGCGCTGCTCGGCGAGGCGCTCGCGGCGCAGGGCGACGTCGAAGGCGCGATCGCGGCGCTCGAGCGCGCGCGCACGCTCGAGCCCGAGGACGCGCTCGGCGTCGGCGTCACGCTGGCGCGGCTCGGTGCGCTCCCGGCCGCCGACGCCATCGCCGAGGGCTACGTGCGCGCCCTCTTCGACAGCTACGCCGAGCGCTTCGACGAGCATCTCACCGGCGATCTCGGCTATCGCGGCCCACAGCTCCTGCGCGACGCGCTCGACCGCCACGCGCCCGGGCGTCGCTTCGCGCACGCCCTCGATCTCGGCTGCGGCACGGGGCTGATGGGCGAGGCGATCCGCGACCGCGTGGCGCGTCTCGCCGGCTGCGACCTCGCGCCGGCCATGGTGGAGAAGGCCCGCGAGAAGGGCGTCTACGACGCGCTCGACGTGGCCGAGCTCACCGCCTGGCTCGACGGCATGGCGCCCGCCTCGATCGACCTGATGCTCGCCGCCGACGTCCTCGTCTACGTGGGCGATCCGGTCCACGTCCTGGCCGCGGCGGGCGCGGCGCTCGCCGAGGGCGGGCTCTTCGCCTTCTCCGTGCAGGCGCTCGACGAGGAGATCGCGGGGGAGGGCTACGCCATCGGCGCGGACGCGCGCTTCTCCCATTCCGCCCGCTTCCTGCGCGCGCGCGCCGCCGGCGCGGGGCTGCGCGTCGTCGCCATCGAGCCCGCGACGACACGCTGCGACGCCGGCGTCCCCGTGCCCGGCCACCTCGTCGTCCTCGCCCGCTGAGAGTGGCGCGGGCGGCGGCCGAGCCGGGCGCGCGCGCTCACGCCAGGGGAATCGCTTCAGGTTAACGGCGGGGCCTGACGAACGAGCGCCTCCATGTAATCCTCGTCGATTGCGGCGATCTTCTTGCGGACCTTGAGGGAGTGCTTGTCCTTCGGGTTCCGGAGCATGTTCATGGCCATGTGCTTGACGATGGCCATGTTTTGCGGCCCGTGACCGGTTCTCAGCCGGGCGAGGTCGTCGTGGAAGACGACGTCGAGGACCCAGTGGAGGCGGTTTTCGACGCCCCAATGCGCGCGCACGGCGGCGGCGAAGGTCTTGGCGTCGAGGAGGGCGGAGGAGAGGTAGTATCGCCTCTCGACGCGCGGCTTTCCGGCCTGCTCGACGCGGCTCTCGACCATGGCGATGGCGGCGAGGTGGGGGAAGCTCGGCTCGTCGGGGTAGCGTCGGTCGGACACGAGCCAGGCGACGTCGTGGCAGACGCTGTGGCGGCGTTCCTCGATGCGGCCGAGATCGCCGTCGACGGTGACGTGCGTGTCGAAGGCGATCTCGGGCGGTGGATTGGCGAAGAAGTCGACGACGTCGGCATGAGTGGCCGGCCGGTTCCCCTTGAGCGCGAGCAGGTAGTCACCGCCCCGCTTCACGATGGTGTTCGCGATCTGCGCCTGGGTTCCCATGGCGTCGATGGTGACGATGGCTCCGGTGAGTTCGAGGCGCTCGAGCAGCAGCGGGATGGCCGTGATCTCGTTGGACTTGTCCGCGACCGCCTCCTGGCCGAGCACCAGGCGCTGACGCGTCGCCCAGGCGGAGACGAGATGCAGCGGCTCGCGGCCCCGGCCGCGCGCATGGGTGCGCCGCGAGGTCTTGCCGTCGATGGCGATGACCTCCTTCTCGTCGTCGCGTAGCGTGGACACCCACTCCAGGAAGCAGGCCTTGAACAGCTCGGGGTCGATCGCATTGAAGATGTCGTTGAGCGTATCGTGAGAGGGGATTCCGCGCTCGAACGACAGGAAACGACGCAGAAACGCCAGCCGGAGCTCGCCCCACGCGCGGATCTCGACGAAATCCTCCATGCCCGCGATGGTGCCGCACAGGACGAGAAGCAGGATCTCTCGGAACGGATAGGCCACCTTGCAGGACTGACGAGGGTCCTTCAGTGCGGAAAAGTGGTCGAGTAGCGAGCGGGTGAGAAAGGGCTCGGACATGGCAGGCTCCGAATCACGGGAGCCCTCCAGGAATCACGCCACGTCAAGAGATGCACGCCCGTTAACCTGAGGCGATTGCCCTAGCGCTCACGCAAGATCCCCTTGCCGCCCCCGCGCCCCCGTGCTATCGCGTCCGCCACCGCTCACGGGACCGGGCTCTCGCCCGACGTCCCACCTCGGTTCGGAGAGGTGGCAGAGTGGTTGAATGCACCGCACTCGAAATGCGGCATACGGGCAACCGTATCGGGGGTTCGAATCCCCCCCTCTCCGCCACGACGACCTCGAAAGTGTTGTCGGCCAACAGGTCCGCTGCGTAGCTTGGCCTTCGGGTCGCCTTTGTGCTGCGCAAAGGTGCTACACAGTCACTCCCCCCACGGCATCGCCTCAAAAGCATCCCAGGACCAACATCTACTGGTTTCGCAAGCGCGTGTCCGAGCGCCTTTCGGGCTATCGAGCATTCTCATCGCCGAGGCGTTTGAACCGCGCCGGGTTTGCCGGAGACCCCAACGTTTGGAAGGATGGGGTCCATGGAAGGCAAGAAGATCACGAAGTCGTACCCACCCGAGCTGCGCGAGCGCGCGGTCAGGCTGGTGCGCGAGCACGAGGGGGCGCACGCCTCGCAATGGGCGGCGATCCGCTCGGTGGCCGAGAAGGTGGGCTGTAACGCGGAGACGCTTCGTCTCTGGGTTCGCCAGGACGAGCATGACGCAGGGCGCCGCGGCGGCCTCACGAGCGACGAGCGATCCAGGCTGAAGGCGCTCGAGCGCGAGGTTCGCGAGCTGCGCCAGGCGAACGAGATACTCAGGAAGGCTTCGGCTTATTTCGCGATGGCGGAGCTCGACCGCCGGTCGAAGACATGATCGCGTTCGTCGACGATCATCGAGGTGCGTACGGAGTCGAGCCGATCTGCCGCGAGCTGCCGATCGCCCCGTCGACCTACTATGCGCATCTCGCCCGCCGTGCGGATCCGACGAAGGCCTCCGCGCGTGCCCGAGCCGACGCCGTTCTGCGAGGCCACATCCGCAGGGTCTGGGAGGAGAACTTCCGTGTCTACGGCGTCCGCAAGATCTGGCGCCAGCTCGCCCGCGAGGGCATCCGCGCGGCCCGTTGCACGGTGGCGCGGCTGATGCGCCAGATGGGCGTCCAGGGCATTGTCAGGGGAGCTCGCGTGAGGACCACGGTCAGCAACAAATCGGCGGCTTGCCCCCTCGACCGGGTGAACCGGAACTTCCGTGCTCCGAACCCGAACGCGCTCTGGCTGTCGGACTTCACCTACGTCGCGACCTGGAACGGCTTCGTTTACGTCGCCTTCGTGATCGACGCCTTCGCGCGCCGGATCGTCGGCTGGCGCGTCTCGCAGACCGCGCATGCCGGCTTCGTGCTCGACGCGCTGGAGCAGGCGTTGCACGCCCGCCGGCCGACCGAACAAAGCCGCCTCGTCCATCACAGTGACAGAGGGGTTCAATACGTGTCCATAAAGTACAGCGAGCGGCTCGCCGAGGCCGGCATCGTGCCCTCCGTCGGCAGCGTCGGCGACAGCTACGACAATGCTCTGGCCGAAAGCGTCATAGGGCTGTTCAAGACCGAGGTGATCCGCCACCTCGGCCCTTGGCGCAACATCGACGCCGTCGAGTTCGCCACCCTCGAGTGGGTCGACTGGTTCAACCATCGCCGCTTGCTCGAGCCGATCGGCAGCATCCCGCCTGCCGAGGCGGAAGCCCGCTACTACGCCACGCTGGAAGACCAGGCCGAGGCCGCGTAGCTACTCAAAGCAACCGGTCTCCGGCAAACCCGGCGCGGTTCAGTTTTCGGGCTCGACACCGTGGCGGCTGAAACATTGAGCACGCTTGGCTCTGGCTCCGCCGGCACGTGTACCACACGTTCATGTTCGCCTGCGAACCCTTCGCTGTACAATATCCCGATCGCTGCAGGAGCGTCGAGGGAAAGCTGATCGAGGACGCCGTCGAAGAGCTTTCCGCCGCGGCGACGTCCGGCTCCTGGTCCGGAACGGCCGGCGAGCCGATGCCCCGCGACCTCGAGACACGCGAAGCCGCGCGGAGGGTGCTCGCCGGGCTGTCGCGGCTGTCGCCGGCCTGTGCGCTCTACGCGGAGGTACTGAAGGACGCGGAGCGCCGGATCGCCCGGTCCATCGAGGAGGGGAAGCGGCTGGACGAGGAGGACTGAAGCCGTGCCTGAAGTCCGCGGGCAGGGTGATGATGGCGGAGGCTCACCGGCGCGGGGGTGAAAGTCCCTACTGATGTCCGAACTTCCCTGAGAGCTCTCGTCGTGCGCGGGGATGATGCGCAGTGTGGAAGAGACGGTCGAGGACCGGCGGTGGGAACCGCGGATATACCGCGCCCGGCCGCGCGATCAGCGAAGTACCGCAATGCGAATTCCCAGGGCGATCAGAAGGCCGCAAATGAGGAGGTCGATCGCGCGTCTCGACCGCTCGTACGCGCGGCGCACTGCGCCTACGCCGAATAACGTCGCGACCGAGACCCACCAAAGCGTCGAGACCAGCAGCGCAACCGCGACGCCCGCGGCGAAGAGATCGAGCGGAGCATGCGGAGGAATCATGACCACGAAGAGGCTGGATTAGTAGGCGACTGACTTCGGGTTCGTCATGTTCGTCACGAAGCCCGCCCGAACCGCCTCCCAAGCCGTGAGCCGATCGAGATCAGCGGATGCCGGCTTGCCGTATGTCTTGCGTACGGCGCCGAGGAGTATCTTTCCGCCGAGCCAGATCAGGTAAGCAGCGGATGCGTACTGCATTGCCGCGTAGAGGTTCGGATAGCTGGTTAGAAGGACGCGGAGCCCGAGGGTGGCCATGAGTGCCCATGTTACGCGGGCAGCCAGTATCCCACTCACGGCAAGGAGCCCATACGTACGGGACCTGCTGATCGAATAATTGGTGACGATGATGAAATTCGGTCCGGGACTGGCCGCAGCGAAGAATTGAACTGCAGCTATACCGAGCAGAATTTGAGTATAAGCCCATCTTCGCGGCCTCCAGGATGTTGCAGGTGTAGTATGACACCGACTGCAAGGCAATCGATCATGCAAGCGATCTTTTGAACAATTTTTAGTTTCAATTATGAGAGATCGACCCGGCCATCTCGCGCAACGTCATGCTCGGACGACGCTCCCCTCCACGGCGAGCTCTCGCTCGGCGATGCAGGCCAACAGGGCGGCCCCCGGCGGGATCAGGCGGTCGTCGAAATCATAGTTCGGGCTGTGGAGGCTCGCCGACCCCGTTCGACCCTGTCCGAGCCAGACATACGCGCCGGGCCGCTCACGGAGGAGAAAGGCGAAGTCCTCACCCGCGGTGCTCGGCTTGACGCCGCTCCTGCAGCTCCGGGCGCCGAATACGTCCGCTCCCGCCTCCAGAGCAATGCCGGCTTCCCGCGGGTGATTGATCGTCGCGGGGTACCAGCGTGCATATTCGAGCGCTCCCGAGACGCCGAGCCCCTCACACGTATGCGCGACCACCCTGCCCATGAGAGACTCGATCGCCTCCTGGACATCCGGTGAATAGGTACGGACCGTGCCGATGAGGTCGGCCCGGGCGGGCATGACACTGTGCTGGCGCATGCTGCCGGCCTGAATAGCGCCGAAGCTGACCACGGCGGCCTCGAAGGGATCGACGTGGCGTGCGACGATGCTCTGAACGCCCACCACAACCTGTGCAGCGGCGAGGATCGCGTCGGCGCCG
The DNA here is from genome assembly GCF_014645695.1 of Salinarimonas ramus. Taxonomy (GTDB): domain Bacteria; phylum Pseudomonadota; class Alphaproteobacteria; order Rhizobiales; family Beijerinckiaceae; genus Salinarimonas; species Salinarimonas ramus. The sequence goes on from NZ_BMMF01000005.1 coordinate 433,383, forward strand.
AGATGCGGCATGCCGCCGTGCCCCCCGGAGCCTGCGACGGTGATCCTAAAGTGGTCCGCCGCGGCCATCATCGGTCCCGGGTTGACCGCCATCTCGCCGGACGGGATCCATGGGGCGTTGTGGATGGCGTAGACGGCCTCCAGGGGGAAGCGGGTCAGCAGACCGTCGTCGATCATCGCCTTCGCGCCCGCGCCGCCCTCCTCGGCGGGTTGAAAGACGAAGCACACCGTTCCCGCGAAGTCGCGCGTGGTCGCGAGATAGCTCGCGGCCGCGAGAAGGATCGCCACGTGGCCGTCATGTCCGCAGGCGTGCATGAGGCCCGGACGCCGCGAGGCCCAAGGCAGTCCCGTCGTCTCGTCGAGCGCGAGGCAATCGAGCTCCGCACGGAGGCCGATGCATCGTCCGGCCCCGACCTTCCTGCCCGCGACGACGCCGACGACGCCCGTGCCTCCGATGCCGGTGTGCACTTCGTCGACGCCGCTGGCGTGCAGGTGCTCCGCCACCAGCTTCGCCGTCTCGTGCTCTTCGTATCCCGGGATCATGTCCCGAGGCGTGGTGTAGCTGACGCGGTGCCATGGACGATCCTGGGCGTGGCCGGATCGTTCGTCAGGGCTCCATCGCTGGCAGGCTGACGGCGGGAT
>NZ_BMMF01000006.1 GCF_014645695.1 Salinarimonas ramus
TGGTCGGCCCGCGCGCCCGAATAGTAGGCGAAGTCCGTCCCGTCGCCGCCGAACAACGTGTCGTCGCCCATGCCGCCGGTGATGCGGTCGTTGCCGCCGGCCGAGCCGATCGTGTCGTTGCCGCCGCCGCCGTTCAGAACGTCGTCGTCCTCGCCCAGCACGATGATCTGGGCCGCGTCGTCGCCGAAGACGACGTTGGGACCCGCGCCGCCCTGGACCGTCACGGCGCCGACGATCACGGCGAAGTCCACGTCCTGGAGCGTGATCACGGTGCCCGAGGGCAGGCCGCTCACGTCGATGACGAGGGCTTCGGGCGCGCCCGTCCCCGCGCCGCCGGCGATGAGGATGGGCTCGGGCAGGGTCGTCGTGCCCTGCGCCACCGTCGGCGTGACGGTGCGCACGACGAGGGGTGCGTCGCCCGAAAGCGAGCCCGCGTAGCGGGACGCGGCCGCGTTCATGGCGTCGCGGTCGGCGCCGGCCGGGACGTCGTCGCCGATGCGGGCGAGGAGATCCGCCAGGCCGTTCTCCGGCGTGAGCGCGCCGGGCTTGCCCTCGACGACGAGGCCGGCACCGGTGGGCAGGCCGGCGCGGAGCGCGCCCGTCCCTTCGCCGGGGCCGATGGGGATGTCGGCCAGGCTGTCGTTGCGGGTCGAATCGTCCTCGATGCGCGAGGGCGTGGTGGGCGTCACGACGAATTGCGTCTGCGGCGCGCCGTCCGGGCCCGTGGTGGTGGTGGTCGCGACGGTGGCGCCGTCGATCGTCCCGGTCGTCGGGGGCGGAGGCGTGCCGCCGCCGCCGCCGGGAGGGGGCGGGTCGGCGACGTTGATCGTCACCTGCGACGTCGCCGACGTCGCCCCCGCTGCGGCGTCGCGCAGCGTCACGTCGAACACGTGCGCGCCGAGCTCGGTGGAGGTGTAGCGCAGGCTCTGGAGGAAGGTCGAGACGAGCGCGGGCGTCGCGGCCGCGTTCAGGCTCACGACGAGGTCGTTCGTGCCGGCACCGGCGGCGGCGATGGTCCCGATCGCCGTGCCTCCCACCGTCACGGCGTCGCCGACGTCGATCACCCCGTCGCCGTCCGCGAGCACGGTGCCGGCGAGGGAGAAGTCACCCGAAAGCCCGGTCGAGGCGCGGGTGATGGTCAGCGCGCCCCCGTCGAAGTTCGCGCTGTCCGGGTCCGTCACGGTCGCGTTCGCGCCCGCGTCGAAGCCGACGACGGCACCCGTATTGGCGGAGACCGTCCCGGCGAGGTCGGCGATGACGGGCGGGTTGGGCGTCACCTCGATGGTGAAGCTCGCGAGGTCGTCCTGGTCGCCGGAATTCGCGGTGCCGTCGCCGTCGTTCAGCGTCAGCGTGAAGCCGCGGCTGCCGAGGACGGAGGGGGCCGAATAGGTCAGCGCCTGGAGGAGCGTCTCGATGCGCGCGCTGGTCGCGTCCGCGTTGAGGCCGATCTCCAGGGCTGTTCCCTGCCCGGCGAGCGTCGCACTCACGGTGCCAATCGCGACCCCGCCCACCGAAACGATCTCGCTGGCCCCGATGACGCCGTCGACGCCCGAAGTCACGCCCGTGCCGAAGCCCCACGAGCCGTTCGGCGCCCCGGTACTCTGCGCGATCACGAGGAAGCCGCCGTCGTAGTCGGCGGAATCGGGGTTGGTCACGCTCGCATCGTCGAAGAGCGCGACATTGGCGGCGCCCGCCCCGGCGACCACCTGCGAGGTCTCGCCGGCGACGTTGCCGATGACCGGCGGGTCGTTGACGGCGGTGACGGTGAGGGCGGCTGATACCTGCGTGACCTCGGCCGCCGTCTGGTCGTTCACGGAGACCGTGAACGTCGTGTCCCGGGTCGTGCCCGCGGGCAGGTTCGCCGGGGTGAACGCGAGGGTGTCGAGCGCCGTCGTCGCGGCCGTCGCATCGGTGGGGCTCAGGCGGTAGACGCCGCCGCCCTGGTCGACGAAGCCCCCGTCGGAGAGCGTTCCCGCTGCCGCGTTGGACAGGCGGACCTCCACGACGAGATCCGTCTCGCCGGTGTCGACGTCGGCGACGGTGACGCCGCCGAACAGCGCTTGCGCACCGACATTGTCCAGGAGCCCGGTGGTGACGACGGCGCCGCCGATCGTCGGCGCGTCGTTCACGGCCGTGATGTCGACGGAGATGGTTCCGAGCGCGACGTTGGTGGCGACGCCGTCGTCGGCGGTGAGCGTGAGCGTCGCAGCGTTGGTGCCGTCGGCGTTCGCCGCCGGCGTGTACTGGATGTTGGTGGCCGTGCCGAGATAGGTGCCGATGTTCGCGGCGGTGCCGGTGAGGGTCAGCACCGAGGCCGTGCCGCCGACGGTCACGTTCGGATCGGCCGTCGACGCCGCCAGCGTGCCGGCGTCCGCTGCAATGCGGAAGACGACATTGCCTGCACCCGAGTCGGCGTCGGCGAAGGTGATGCCGGAGAGGTCGAGGTTGCCCTGCGTGTCCTCGGTGAAGGACACGCTCGTCGGCACGCCCGTCGCCGTCGGCGGGTCGTTCACCGGGGTGACGTTGACGTTCACGGTGCNCTCGGCGCCGGCCGGGACGTCGTCGCCGATGCGGGCGAGGAGGTCGGCGAGGCCGTTCTCCGGCGTGAGCGCGCCGGGCTTGCCCTCGACGACGAGGCCGGCACCGGTGGGCAGGCCGGCGCGGAGCGCGGCCGTCCCCTCGCCGGGGCCGATGGGGATGTCGGCCAGGCCGTCGTTGCGGGTCGAATCGTCCTCGATGCGCGAGGGCGTGGTGGGCGTCACGACGAATTGCGTCTGCGGCGCGCCGTCCGGGCCCGTGTTGGTGGTGGTCGCGACGGTGGCGCCGTCGATCGTCCCCGTCGTCGGGGGCGGAGGCGTGCCGCCGCCGCCGGGAGGGGGTGGTGGGCTGACGTCGAGCGTCACGGTTCCGTTGTCGCCCAGAGCGCCGCCCGAGCCCGTATTGCCCCCGTCATCGACAGCCACCGTCAAGGTCACGTCCGTCGACACGGCCGGATCCGTCGTGAAGCGGACGTTGCTCGTGGCGATGAAGGCGTTGATCGCCGTGACGGTGCCGGTGAGCGTCAGCGCCGTCGGCGTGCCGCCGACGGTCACGCCGCTCCCGGTCGTCGCGAGCGTGCCGCTCGGGACGGAGAGCGTCACGGTCACCGACCCGAGGCCCGCGTCGATGTCGGACACGGTGATGCCCGTCAGCGCGGTCGCGACGCCCTCCGTCACCGCGATGGTGCCCGGTACGGTGAGGTCCGGCGCGTCGTTTACGGCACTCACCGCCACCGAGGCGAGATCCGTCGCGGTCGAGAAGGCCGTGCCGCCGCCGTTCGTCGTAGTGTCCGTCGTGCCGCCGTTGGTGCCGCTGGTCCGATCCCAGGCGCGGAAGGTCAGCGCGTTAGGGATCGCGCCGTTCACGTCCGGCGTTGGCTGGAAGTAAACGAGCGCATCGGATTGCAGCAGCAGCGCCGCGCTCGAGGACACGGCCGGAGCCTGCGTCCAGATGTTGGCGCCGTCGGTCGAATACCACAGCGTGCCGAGCGAGCTCGTCGCGGTAATCGCGATGCCCTGCACGGCGCCCGTATCGACGTCGCTCATGCCGCCGACGAGCGCCGAGACCAGCGTCGAGCCCGTCGGCGAGGCGTTCGTCGGCGCGCCGCGATCCTCGGCGATCCCGGTCAGCGCGGGCGACGACGTCGCGTCCAGCACGGGAGCGTCGTTGGCGTTCGTGATGCTCACCGTCTGCGTCCGCGCGACCGACGCGAGCGACCCGTCCGTGACGGCGAAGGAGATCTCGCGGTCGCCGTTGCCGGCGCCCGTCGCCGGGTTGTCGTTCGTCGTCGAATAGGTGATCGAGCGCAGCGCCGCTTGGTAGTCCGCCACCGACGCCGTGCCTGCGAGGGTCAGGATGCCGGACCCGTTGAGGCTCCCGCTGATCCCGTTCTGGGTCGTGAAGTTGAGCAAATCGCCGGTGGCGAAAGCCGTGATCGTGATCGTCGCACCCGTGAGGTTCGCGTTGTCTGCATCCGTGAGCGTCAGGCTCGGGGCGACGACCGTCGCGCCCGCATCCTCGACGTGAGCCGGCGCGCCGCCCCCGATCGTGACCACCGGCCGCGCGGCGACGGTGATGGCGAAGGTCAGCCCGGTGAGCGCCGCGGCGGTATTCTCCCCGCCGTCGCGAACCTCGAACGTGACGGAATCGGACGCGCCCGCGCCGCCGCCATGCTCATACTTGATCCGACCCGCGTCGATGTCCGCCTGGGTGAAGGTCCCGCCGTTAGCGATCGCTTCGCCGCCGTCAACCAAGCCGTTGCTGTTGGCGTCCGAGAACAGCGTGCCGTTCGCGGTCGCGGTCGTCACCGTATAGGTGATGCCGGCGCCGTCGTCGTCCGGGTCGCCCTCGTGAAGGTTCGTGTCCGCGATGGTCACAAGCCCGCCGGTCTCCGTTGAGACGCCGGTGTTGACGTAGCCGAAGGCGGGGTTCGTCGTCGGCGCGTCGTTCACCGGGGTGACGTTGACGTTCACGGTGCCCAGATTGACGGGACCGCTGCCGTCGTTGGCGCTGAGGTCGACCGTCGTCGCCGGCGTTCCGTTGGCGTTCGGCGCGGTGGTGTACTGGATGGTGGCGGGCGTGTTCAGGACGGTGTCGATGACGGCGGCCGCGCCCGCGAGCGTGAGCGTTCCGGAGCCGGAACCCGTCACCGTCACGCCTCCCCCGCTCGTGGCGGCGAAGGTGCCGGCTCCCGCGGTGAGGACGAGGCTCACCGAGGCCGAATCGGGGTCGGCGAACGAGATCGCCGAGAGGTCGAAGTCGCTCGCCACGTCCTCCGTCACGGTGACGGAGGCGGGAATGCCGGTGGCAGACGGCGCGTCGTCGACGGCGGTGACGTCGATGGCGACGCTGCCGAGCGCGACGCTCGTCAACGCGCCGTCGTCTGCGGTGAGCGTGAGGGTCGCAGCGGCGGAGCCGTTGGCGTTTGCCGCCGGCGCGTACTGGATGTTCGAGGTTGTGTTCAGGAACGTGTCGATATTCGCGGCGGTGCCCGTTAGGGTCAGCACCGAGGCCGTGCCACCGACCGTCACGCCTCCGCCGCTCGTCGCCGCGAGCGTGCCTGCGCTGGCGGCTATGCGGAAGATGACAAAAGCCGTTTCGACGTCCGCGAAGGTGATGGCCGAGAGGTCGAGATTGCCTTGCGTATCCTCGGTGAAGGTCACGCTCGCCGGCACGCCCGTCGCCGTAGGCGCGTCGTTCACCGGCGTCACGTTGAGCGTGATCGTGCCGTTCGCCGGGCCGGTGCCCGCCGCGTCGCGGATGCGCGTCGTGATCGTCGCGTCCTGGTCGTAGTTCGCCGCGGGCGTAAAGGCGACGGCGGCGAGCGCTGCGTTGACGTCCGCGACCGAGCCCGTAACCTCCCACCGGCCCATGCCGGCATTGTACGTCGAGGTGACGGAGCCGAAAGTGCCGGTGGTGAGGGAGCCCGCGGCGGTGTTGTCCAGCGTGAGCGTCGCGGTGATCGTTTCCCCACCGTTTAGATCGGTGACGACAATGTCGTCGAGCTCGACCGCGCCACCCGGATCCTCAAGATATGATCGTGTTTGATGAAGATTAGTAGCGGTCGGAGGGCTGGGTGGGGCCGTATCGAATGTGTCGGCCTCGTCGACGACCAGGGTGTTGGGGATAATCATGGGCTCTTGATCGAGAAAGACGATCGAGACGTCGTCCCGGGAAAAAAAGAAGACGGGCCATTCAGCTCCATCAACGATGGCAGTACCAAGATACGTGCCCGTGGTTGGGGTGGAATCGCCGATCGTTCCCGCCGACACCGTATCGCCGATCTCGAATGTCGTATCGGCGTCCCCGTCAATCAGGGTTCCGCCGACCAAACTAGTGAGGGGACCGGTGGCACCATCACCGTCGCCCTCGTAGTCGATGAAATGCGTGAAGGTGAAAGTCGCCATTGCATTTTTCCAATGTTGCCGCTGACGTTTAGGAACGCGGCACAAGAGTCGCCTCCAGTATCGCATTACTCCTTGCCGATTATCCACCCCTCTCGTTTCAAGAAAATATCCCTATCGCGTTAAAGATGTAGTTCGACTCGCGGTGAAGCCGATTTGTGGGGACGGCCGTCTCGTTCGAGGGGTTTTCCGGTCGGTGACGTCACGCTGGTCTGCCCGGGAGCCCGGCGCCGATCCACCTTCGCCCGAGAGGGCATGAAGGTCCGACCATTGTAACCGCCGAGTCGGCGCCACGGTCGCGACGCTGCGCCCCCCGCAGGCGCTTTGCGCGCTCGGCAAGCTGCGCCTTGTGAAGTCGGGATACCTCACGGTCAGCGGGCCCGGATCGACGCGGGTGCCCTCGTCAAGCGTGCGCCGCTGATCGCCCCAATTGCGCTCCGGATGTTGCGTGTCGCCCACGATCGAGCGCGCGATGAGCCCGCGCGGGGTCGGTCGGCATCAGCCGGCTCTGTTCGATGAGGTTGACGCTCTCGGCGAGAAAGGAATTTTGGTCGTTTGCAAGCCGCGCGTCGGGCATCGGCGGTCGCTGTTCGCAGGCCGGCGCGAAGTCCGGGTCTTGCTTCGTTTCGGCGACAAATTCCCGACCGTCATCAGCCGGCCGCTCGCGTCCTTGATCCGAGGGCGCCCGTGCTCGTCGAGAACGAGATCGTGCCCCGCCGCGTGGTGTAACTGACTTGGGGGCCATGGCGATCCTGGGCATGGCCGACCCGTCCGCCGGCAGCGCGGATCGCAGCCTCGCCGGCTCGCGTGGCAGCACGTTCCGGAGGCCTTCGTCGTTCGTCTTCATCAGAGCACCCCAGCATTAGCGATCGGGAGCAGATGAAGAATATGGTCCTGACCCCGTTTATGGTCCGGCGATGCGAGAGGTTCACGAAAGGTACGGGACATGGGTCGAAGAGACGGGATCGCGAGAAACCTGTACCGCTCCGAGCGCTCCGAGCACGCAAACTCGATAGGGTCGTGATCCGCACATCTCCATACGGGGCCGCGGCGTCGAAGAGGCCGCATCACGAGGCTGGACACACGACCGCACCCGATCGCATGTCCATAACGGCGAAAAACCGCTTGCATCAGCGGGGGCATCCGATCATGTCCCGAGGCGTGGTGTAGCTGACGCGGTGCCATGGACGATCCTGGGCGTGGCCGGATCGTTCGTCAGGGCTCCATCGCTGGCAGGCTGACGGCGGGATCATCGCTCATGCCGGCGATGGTTTCCAGGGTCATGTATCTCGCGCGCTGGACGGCCCATTCGTCGTTCTGTTCGAGCAGGATCGCGCCGACGAGGCGGACGATGGCGTCCTCGTTGGGGAAGATTCCGACGACCTCGGTCCTGCGTTTGATCTCGCCGTTGACGCGCTCGAGCGGGTTGGTAACCGGCATGATGATCGCGGAGCCGACGTTCCGCTGCGGCTTTTCTCGGCTGCGGCGTATGCTGCGAGCATCCGGGACGGAGGCTCCGGGAGCACGTAAGGTGCGGGCAGGCCGCTAAATTCGATGAGCTGCGAGCTCGTGTTAGTAGCTGGCCGCCTCTGCGACTCGCCCGGTTGCGCCGTGAGCGCGGATCCGTAGGTGTCGTGTCGCCCGCCGCTCCCGTTTCGTGTCCACAGGATCGAGGGAGGCAGACATGCGACGCGTGATCGGTATCGACCTCCACCGCACGTTCGGCGAGGTCGTGATCTGGGACGAGGGTGTGCTCCGGCGGGTTGGCCGGGTCGAGATGACCCGCACCGCTCTCGAGGGCTTCGGCAAGACGCTGGAGGCAACCGACGAGGTCGTCATCGAAGCGACCGGCAACAGCATGGCGGTCGCGCGGGTTCTGGCGCCGTTCGCGGCGCGGGTCGTCATCGCGAACCCGCTGCAGGTGAAGGCCATCGCGCATGCTCATGTGAAGACCGACAAGGTCGATGCGGGGACGTTGGCGAGCCTGCACGCGGCGGGCTTCCTCCCGGAGATCTGGACGCCCGATGCCGCGACCGAGAGGCTGCGTCGGCTCGTGGCGCGGCGCCACCAGATCGTTCGCCACCGCACCCGGCTGAAGAACGAGGTGCACGCGATCCTGCACGCCCATCTCGTTCCGAAGTGCCCGCATGCGGACCTGTTCAACCGGCGCGGACGGGCATGGCTGACCCGCCAGCCGCTGCCGGACGACGAGCGCGCGGCCATCGAGCGCAACACGCGCGAGCTCGACCGAACGGCGGAGGACCTCGCCGAGATCGATCGCGAGATCTCGCTGGCGGTGATGGACGACGCCGCGGTCAGGCGGCTGCTGACGATCACCGGCGTCAATCTGGCCGTGGCCGCCGGCCTCATGGCCGCGATCGGCGACATCGCGCGGTTCAAGAGCCCGCAGAAGCTCGTCAGCTACTTCGGCCTGAACCCGCGCGTGAGGCAGTCCGGCCTCGGCGCCGCCCATCACGGGCGGATCAGCAAGGTGGGACGCAGCCACGCACGGGCGATGCTGGTCGAGGCTGCGTGGGCCGCGGCGAAGGCGCCCGGGCCGCTGCACGCCTTCTTCGTGCGCATCCGCGCCAAGCGCGGCCACCAGGTCGCGGCGGTCGCCCTCGCCCGGAAGCTCGCGGTCGTGTGCTGGCACCTGCTCACCAAGCAGCAGGATTACCTCTGGGCGCGCCCGGCGCTGGTCGCCAAGAAGACCCGCGACCTGGAACTGAAGGCCGGCTTCCCTCAGAAGAAGGGCAATCGGCGCGGCCCGACCTATGCCTACAACGTCAAGGCTCTTCGCGACCAGGAGCGGAAGCTCGCCGAGCAGGCGGAGAGAAGCTACGAGCGGTTCGTCGCAGGCTGGAAACAGCGCCCCTCGCAGCACGGGGCGCGCGAGCGCCTCAATCCGGCAAGGCAGGAATAGGGCACCCGGCGGCGCTCTCGGCCGTCACGCCGCTCTTCGCCACGAGGTCGCTCGCGCGCACGAAGAGTAGCAGCGCCGGGCGACAGCGTCGATCCAGCCGCACCGGATGCCAGCGCGTTGTCTGGCATCCCCGACCCCGAGCATCCCAGCACCGTGCTCGGGCCGGTCAAGGACGCTGCGCGCCGCTGCGCGGTGCCCTGCGGGCATCCTTGACCGCCCCTGCGCGCGGCGCTCCTGCGCAATCAGGTCGGAACGAAGATCGAAGCCGTTCCGACGGGCGCGAGGAACGGCGCTGGTCGCGATCCCTCGAACGAGAAGCAGGCGAACAAGGCTCTTGTCGATCTCATCCGTCGAGTGCAGCTTGGCCCGATGCCGCAGCGGGAAGTCCATGTAGGCGAGGACGTCGTGTTCGGCCTCGTCCATCAGGCCCGCGAGCTTGGGCGCCTTGGGCCGGANGGTATACCGGGACGCGGCCGCGTTCATGGCGTCGCGGTCGGCGCCGGCCGGGACGTCGTCGCCGATGCGGGCGAGGAGATCCGCCAGGCCGTTCTCCGGCGTGAGCGCACCGGGCTTGCCCTCGACGACGAGGCCGGCACCGGTGGGCAGGCCGGCGCGCAGGGCGGGCGTATCGTCGTCCGTGCCGATGGTGGGACCGATGGGGATGTCCGCGAGATCGTTTTGCGGCGTTTCGGAGTCTTCGACCCGATCCGGCGTCGTTGGCGTGACGACGAGCTGCGTCTGCGGCGTGCCGTCGGGCGCGGTCGTCGTCTGCTCCTCCACCGTCGCGCCGTCGATCGTGCCGGTCTGCGTCGGGGGCGTCGGCGGCGCTGGAGGGGTCGCGACCGTCGCCGTCACCCGCGACGCGACCGAGGTCGCGCCGCCCGCCGCATCGGTGAGGGTCACGTCGAAGACGTGCTCACCGACGACGCTCGAGCCGTAGCGCATGGCCTGCAGCAGCGTCGAGACCGCGGCCGGCGTCGCGTTCGCGGCGAGCGCGACGAGGAGCCCGTTCAGCCCCTGGCCGTCCGCGACGGCATCGACCGTGCCGACGGGCGTTCCGCCGACGGTGATCGTCTCGCCCGCTGCGATGACGCCGTCGCCGCCCGCCGCCACGGTGGCGCCGTCGAGCGAGAAGTCGCCGGCGAGGGTCGTCGAGACGCGGTCGATCCGGAGCGATCCTCCGGAAAAAGTCGTGCTGTCGGCATCCGTGACGGTCGCATCCGATCCGGCGTCGAAGCGTGCGGACGAGCCCGTCGCCACCGTGATCGTGCCGGCGAGATCCGCGATCGCCGGCGGATTGGGCGCGACCGTGATGGTGAACGTGCCGGTGGCGTCGGCAACGCCGCCGTTGGCCGTCCCGTCGCCGTCGTCGAGCACGTAGACGAAGCCGCGATCGCCGAGCCCCGTCGGTGCCGAATAGGCGAGCGCCCGCAGCAGCGTCTCGATCCGCGCAGGCGTTGCGTTCGTGTCGAAGTCGATCGTGAGCGCGGCGCCGTCGGCGCCGAATTCCGTGGCGCTGATCGTGCCGATGACCACCCCGCCGACGAAGACCGTCTCACCGGCCGCGATGATCCCGTCCGTGCCCGCGAGCGCGCTCGTGCCGTCGAGGCCGAAGGACCCCGTCGTGACGCCGCTCGTCTGCGCGATCCGCAGGAAGCCGCCGGCATGATCGGCGGAATCGGGGTTCGTCACGCTCGCATCGTCGAAGAGCGCGACGTTGGAGAGCCCTGCGCCGGCGACGACGCTGGCGGTCTCGCCGGAGACGTTCGCCACCACCGGGGCGTCGTTGACGCCCGATATCGTCAGGGACGCGGAGGTCGTCGTCACCTCGGGCGCCGTCCCGTCGTCGACGGCGATGGTGAAGCCGGTCGAGAGGCTCTCGCTGGCCGCGAGCGTGCTCGCCGGGGTGAACGCGAGCGAATCGAGCGCCACCGTCGCCGCGGCCGCCGAGACACCCGAGAGACGGTAGACTCCGCCACCCTGGTCGGTGAAGCCGCCGCCCGCCAGCGTGCCGGCCATCGCATTCGACAGGCGGACCTCGACGACGAGATCCGTCTCGCCGGTGTCCACGTCACCGAGAACGACGCCGGAGAAGAGGGTCCGCGCCCCGGCCTCGTCGGTCAGCGCCGTGGTGTCGACGCTCCCCGCGATGGTGGGAGCGTCGTTCACCGCCGTCACCGCGACGGAGGCCGTATCGAATGCGCTGGAGAAGGCGCTCGTGCCGCCGTTCGTCGTGACGTCCGCGGCGCCACCTGCGGCCCCGACCGTCCGATCCCAAGCGCGGAAGGTGATGGCGTCCGCGATCGTGCCGTTCACGTCCGCGGCGGGGCGGAAGTAGACGTGGTCCGTGCTGCGCAGGAGCAACGCGGCGGCCTGCGACAGGCCGAGCACCTGCGTCCAGGTGGTGCCGCCGTCGATCGACCAATGAAGCGTGCCCTGTACGCTCGTCGCGATGATGGCGATGCCCGCGAGCGCGCCCGTGTCCGGGTCCGAGACGCCGCCGAGGAGGTCGGACACGGCGGTCGCCCCCGCGAGCGAGCCGTTGGTCGGCGCCGGCGCGTCCTCGCTCACCGCCGCGAGCGCCGGCGACGCGGAGGTGTCGAGCATCGGCGCGTCGTTGACCTCCGTGATGGTCAGCGCGATTGTCGCAAATGTCGTCGCCGCGGCGCCGTCCTCACCGCCGTCGGCGAGGCTCGCCGTGAATTGGTCGAGCCCGCCACTCGTGCCGTTATGGGCGTATCTCAGCGTGCCGTCGATCACGTCCTGCGCGGAGAAGGTATCGCCCGCGCCCAAGGCCTCGCCGACATCCACGGCGCCGTCAAGGTCGAGGTCTTGGAAGAGGGTCCCGAGGCCGGGCGCCGTGCCGATGGTCCAGACCAGATCGTCGCCAGAATCGTCAGGATCGAGCTCGTCGATGTCGGCCGTCGTGAAGGCGTAGGTCGCGCCCTCGGCGAGGGTCGCCGCGAGATCGCCGGCGACGACGGGGGCGTCGTTGACCGCAGTCACCGAAACGATCTTTGTCACCTGCGCACTCGTCGCCATGCCATCGCCGACGGTGATGGCGATCGTCCGATCCGCTGTGCTAGGAGCATCCGACGTGTTGGCGTAGCTCACAGCGCGCAACGCCGCCTGGAACTCTGCGAGCGTCGCAGTTGCTCCTGCAGAGGTAAGCGTCAGCGTTCCTGTGACAGCATCGAAAGATGCCGACACGTTGCCCATAGAAGACCCGTCATTATTGAATATTAGAATATCTTCAGCGGGAGAATAGTTATCGATTATTCTAAAATTGGCTTGAGAAAGAGTCAGATTGTCGTCAACGACAATTATCTCAGGGTCGATTGTAAAGGATGATCCATTTTCAAGATAAGAAACTGTTCCAGCGCTTGGCGTGACGACTGGCGTTTTGTTCACGCCCGTGACTGTTATCGTTGCTGTGCCATTGTCTGTTCGACCCGTCGAGTCAGATAATGTGTAGCTAAATTGTACCTGTCGTGTTTCGCCCTGCGCCAGCTGGTCAAAATCTCCGTCTGGATCGAACTCGATCGTTCCATTCGCTGACACTCTTATCCGTCCGCCGTCCGCAATGTCAGACCATACTCCGACAAGTGCACCGTTTGCTTCGGAGACACTCAAAGGATCTACAACACCAATGCTACCAGAATTATCGAGGTCGAAATCATTCGTAAGAATGTTGCCGGTGAGGACTTTATCTGCATCGACTATGAACGCATCATCTACAGCAGTTGGACTATCCTCGAGCTGATTATCATAGAAGACCGTCTGGCTGACGATAGTTCCAGGTTGGAAGCCCAGGAAGGTCCAATCCAGCGTCAGGCGCGTCGTCGTCACATCATATGTTGGAGCGTTGATCGTGTTGACGCCACTCATTCCCCCCTGGTCAATAATCGTTCCAGGCGCAACACCTTGGGGTGCGAGATCATCAATATAGATTCTAAATGAAGCAGGTTGAGCTTGACCCTCGAAGCGGGCAAAGATCTCGTTTTCTGTAATGTCGATCGTAACGGTGCCCGTCAGCAATCCGTTCGGCCCTTGCACCGGCTCTTGGTCGCCGTTTCCATCCGTGTCTGACATGATCCGTGCTGAGATAACCGTGGTCAGCTCAGCACCGTCGCCGACAGTGGCCGAGACATTGACGGGAACAACCTTCGTGGCGTCTTCGAAGAATCCAGAAATCTCAAATGTCAGATTTACATCGATACCATAAAGAGTAGACATAATTGTCATCCACTTTCGCCAGACGAATCAGATTTCGATGTATAGCGGCTTGGCTTTAGGCGAGCAATCGACAAGACGAGCGCGGCAAAGTTTAGTCAATAACTATTCATTTTCTCGTCCGCGTGCTTCAGGGCGCCTCGTGGCTCTACAGAAAGCCTTCGAGATCGCATTCATTACCTCCGGAGGTATCGACGGAGCCGCAATGTTCGCGAAGAGAATGCGGGCGAGCGACGCTGATTGGTTTTACTCCACGCCACGTGGTGAGCAGCTGATTGCTCTGGAGCTTACTCGGCGAGGCGCGGAGAAGACGTCGGCGCCGGATCCGGAGAACGTCAGCCTTCTCGTCGGCAGCCAGGACGAGCTGGACCGGCTGAGAGGAGAAGCATGACTCCGCCACCGTCGCCGGCGGAATCATCGTCACCTTGTGATCGTCGCGGTGGGCGTCAACACCGACGGCCGGCGCGAGGTGCTGGGCATGGACGTCGGCCCCTTCGAGGCGGAGACCTTCTGGACGGCCTTCCTCAGGAAGCTCGCCCGGCGCGGCCTGCGGGGCGTGAAGCTCGTTATCTCGGACGCGCACGAGGGGACAGGGTCGCCGTCCGCGCGTGCGCGCTCCACGAAATCCGTGTGACGATCCGGTTTCCCGCGCGAAACCGTCGCGCCTCGGCACGAAACCCGATTCTCGTCGCGCGAAAACGTCGCGAAAAGCGGCGGGGCCAGAGTGCGCCCCGTCGACACGGCCGATCGCAGCAGCGAGGGCGCGTCGGCCCGGGTGCGGCACGGTGCCGGCCCGGTGCTCTCAACGAAACGCATGGAGACCATCATGACCAGGATCACGCGCACCCTCGTCGCCGCCGCCCTCGCTCTCGCGGCGTCCTCGCCGGCCTTCGCCTCGCTGCCGAGCGAGATCACGATCTACGACCAGCCCCAGCAGCAGGACGGCTTCTTCAAGCCGCAGGCGCAGTCGCGTCCGCTGGACGTCGAGGCGACCGGCTCCATCGGCGCGCCGGTGATGGGCGGCAAGGACGTCTGGCAGCTGCGCGAGACGATCCGGCGCAATGCCGAGGACCACAGCTGAGGCGGTCCCCGCCTCGCCCGAGGAGGGGAGGCGGCGGCGTCCGCCCCGCCTTCTCCCCCTCGGGTCGCTCGCCCCGCCTCCGATCAGAGGTGCGAGCGCATGGGCTTGCCGGCGACGGGCAGCGTCGCCACGAGCACGTGCCCGGTGTCGCTCTCGGTGATGTAGAGATCGCGATTGCCCGGCCCGCCGAAGGCGATGTTCGTCGTCGTGAGCCCGCCGGTGGGCGAGACGACGCGCCATTTGGGATGCCCGAGGCGATCGAAGCCCCACACGCAGCCGTTCCCCGCATGGGCGACCCACAGCCCGCCGGTCTCGTCGAGCGCCATGCCGTCGGGCCCCGAGAGCCCGCCGGAGATCTGCACGAACACCCCCACCTTCGAGACGGCGCCGTCGGCCATGATCGGCAGGCGCCAGACGGAATTGCCGCGGGTCATCGCCACGTAGAGCACCTCCTCGTGCAGGTCCATGACGAGCCCGTTGGGGCTCTGGCCGGTGTCGATCAGCAGATCGAGGCGGCTCGTGCCGGGGTCGTAGCGGTAGACCCGGCCGTTTTGCATGTGCATCCCGCTCTGGCCCTGGTCGGTGAAGAAGATCGACCCGTCGCGGGCGAGGAAGAGGTCGTTGCAGCCGCGGAAATGCTCGGAATGGCGATGCGTCACGAGCGGGCGCGGGGCGTCCGCGCCCGGCTCGAGCACGAGGATGCCGTGCATGTAGTCGGCTATGTAGACCCGCCCGTCCGCGTCGATCTTGAGCCCGTTGGGCCAGCCCTCGTAGCGGCACGCGACCGACCATTCCCCCGCCGGCGACACCTTCAGGATGCGCCCGTAGGGAATGTCGACGAGCCAGAGGTTCCCCTCCCGGTCGAAGCTCGGCCCCTCCAGGAAGCAATCGACCTTGCGCCCGGGCTTGTTCGCCGCCGCCCAGGGCGGGGAGGTGTCTGGAACACGCAGGTCGTCGGGCATGCGCGAGAAGATTCGCGCTTCGATCGTCTTCGGGGGCGGGTAAAGGGACATGGCGTTTCCTTCCGAGCCGTTTCTCATTCGTGCGGGGGCGGGGTGCGGGCCTCGAGGCGCGCCGCCGCGGCCTCGAGCGCCGCGAGCGCGCGCGTGCGCAGCGCCTCGTCGAAGCGGCTGAGCGGGCCCGAGACGGCGAGCGCGCCGCGCAGGCGACGCCCCGGCCCGAAGACCGGCACGGCGATCGCGGCGATCTCGGGATCGCGGGCGCCGAGCGAGATGGCGTGGCCGGACGCGCGCACTCCGGCGTCGTGGTCGGCGGGATCGTCGCCGAAGGCGAGGAGCACCTTCGCGCTGGCACCGCCCTCGAGCGAGAGCCGCGCGCCCTCGCTCAGATGGTGGCGCATGGCCTTGGGCGAGTTGCGCCGATAGAGGCACACCCGCGCGTCCCCCTCCCGCACGTAGAACGACGCCGTCTCGCCGGTCTCGTCCACGAGCACCTTCAGCTCCGGGCGGATGGTCTCGGCGAGATCGAAGGCGCGGCGGTAGAGCGAGCCGAGCCGCCAGAGCGCCGGCCCCAGCCGAAAGCGTCCGTCCGACCCGCGCACGAGATGACCGAACCGCTCCAGCGAGGTGGCGAGGCGCAGGATGGTGCTCTTGTAGAGCCCCGAGCGCCGGGCGAGCTCGGCGAGCGTGAGGCTCTCGCTCGTCTCGTCGAAGCAATCGAGCAGCGTCAGCGCACGCTCCACGGCCTCGACTCCTCCGGGAGAGGCGGCGGCTTCGGGGCGACCGTCTTCGGGGCGACCGTTTTCGGGGCGGGCGGCGTCGCGGGTTCTCGGCATGCGCAGGCGATCTCCGGCTGGACGGCGGCACTGGACGCGTGCAAAGCGTTCTGCTAGATTGAATATCGTTCCATACAGCAGAACGCAAGCGAAAAACGCCAGACACGAACGGGAGGACGCCATGAGGTGGATGAGGAACGCGGCGATCGCCATCGCCCTGACGACGGTGAGCGCCGGCGCGGCCGGTGCTCAGGAGCTCGTCTTCTCCGGGGTCTCGCCGACCTCGGACGACTACCAGCTCGGCGTCGTCTGGTCGGGCATCGCCCGCGAGGCGGGCCTGCGCATGACGGTCGTGGAGAACGGCACGGTCGCGGGCATGCGCAAGGCGGCGCAGGGCGAGGTCGACATCGTCGGCGTCGGCGCGCCGCACTACCTCGACGCGGTCGGCGGCACCGGCGCCTACACGGAGGATCCGGAGGCGCTGCGCGAGGGCTATCGCGACATGAAGGCGATCCTCGCGCTGCCCGTCGGCATGGCGCAATACGTGGCGCCGGCGGACGGCGACATCCGCGCCTTCGCCGATCTCGCCGGCAAGACGGTGGGCATTGGCCGCCCCGGCGGCAATGCGGGGCGGGTGACGCAGACGCTCTTCGGCATCCACGGCATCGCCGACAGCGTCGACGGCCAGGCGATCGAGTACGGCCCGGCGCTCGAGCAGATCGCGTCGGGCACGATGGACGCGACGCTCGTCTGGGGCTCGATCCCCACGGCCGCAATCGACAACGCGTCGCGGGCGACGCGGCTGCGCTTCGTCTCGCCGGACCCGGCGACGCTCGACGCCTTCCGCGAGGAGGTCTCGAACGGCCAGTACTACGTCTACCAGCGCATCCCCGCCGCCGCGATCGAGAAGGCTTACGAAGGCCGCGTCGTCGCCGAGGAGGACGCGTATTTCTGGACCTTCCCCTACCAGATCATGGTGCGCGGCGACGTCGACGAGGACACCGTCTACGCCCTCACCAAGGCGCTCTGGGAGAACATCGAGACGGTGAACGGCGCCTCCGCCGCCCTCTCGCTCGTGACGCTCGAGGACGCGCTCTCCTCGATCTCCGCCGACCTGCATCCCGGTGCGGCACGCTATTATCGCGAGATCGGCCGCCTCTGACCCATCGCGCCGCCGCCGGCGTCCTTCGCCGGCGGCTCGTCCGCGAACGATCCGTCGAGAGGAGCGGCAGATGCCCAGCCCCATGCCCGGCCAGTGGTCGAGCCATCGTTTCGAGCACCTCACCGGCGTCGCCCTCGATGCGCGGCCGGCCGTCGCCGCGCTCCAGGCGCTGGGCGTCGCGGCCTGCGCGGCGCTGCCGCTCTTCGTCGTCTACACGCTGCTGTTCGGGCGTTTCCCGAGCGAGGTGCAGTACGGCACGGCGCTGCTGCTCGGCCTCGTGGCGATCTTCGCCCTGCGGCCGGCCGGTGGCGGAAGCACGGCGCGCGGCGCGCTCGACCTGACGGCGAGCACGCTCCTCGTCGCCGGCGCGCTGTTCGCCTGGGGCTACTACACCGCGAACTACGCCGACATCGCCGCCTTTCGCGAGGGCCTGCCGAACCGGCTCGACCTGTGGTGCTACGCGATCGGGACGCTCGTCGTCGTGGCCGGCGCCCACCGGGCGGAGGGGTGGATCCTCACCCTCGTCGTGCTCGCGGCCGTGGGATACCTGCTGTTCGGCCACCTGATGCCGGGACTGCTGGCCCACCGCCCCTTCTCCATCGAGCGCGTGCTGGAGATCTCCTACGGCTATCGCGGCATCTTCGGCATCGCGCTGGGTTCCGTCGTCGACATCGTGCTCGTCTTCGTGATCCTGGGCGCGGCTCTGCGCATCACCGGGGCGGGCGATCTCTTCAACGACCTCGCCACCATGCTCACCCGCGGGCGGCGCTCCGGCCCGGCGCAATGCGCCATCGTCGCCTCCGCGCTGTTCGGCTCGATCAACGGCTCGGCGCCGGCGAACGTGGCCTCCACCGGCGTGCTGACGATCCCCATGATGAAGCGCGTGGGCTTCTCGGGACGCTTCGCGGGCGGCGTCGAATCCACGGCCTCGTGCGTGGGGCAGATCATGCCCCCCGTCATGGGGGTGGGCGCCTTCATCATGTCGGACGTCACCGGCATTCCCTATGTCGAGATCATGCTCGCCGCCCTCGTGCCGGCGCTGCTCTACCTGTTCTCGCTGTCGGTCACCGTCACCTTCGAGGCCGGGCGCCTGCAGCTCGCGCCGCTCTCCGAGGACGCGCCGCGCTGGACGCGAAAGCGCATATCGCAGGCGGCGCTCCTCGCCACGGGCTTCGGCACGCTCCTCGCGCTCCTGTTCTCGGGCTACCCCGCCACCTATTCGGGCCTGCTGGCCACCGGCGCGATCCTGGCGCTGGCCACGATCCTGCCCGACACGCGGCTTCGCCTCGCCGACTGGACACGTCTCGTCGTCGAGAGCGGGCGCGACGCGCTCTCCGTCCTCCTCGCCTGCGCGGCCATCGGCATCGTCATCGCCGCCATCACCTCGACGGGGCTCGGCGTGACGCTCAACCAGGAGATCACGGCTCTGGGCGCCGGGAACCTGTTCCTCGCCCTCGTGCTCGCCGCGATCTGTTCGATCGTGCTCGGCATGGGCCTGCCCACGGCGGCGTCGTATCTCATGGTGATCTTCGTCGCGGGACCCGCCATCATGGAACTCGGCATCTCCGAGCTCGGGGCGCATCTCTTCGTGTTCTACTACGCCGTCCTCTCCGCAATCACGCCGCCGGTGGCGCTCGCCGTCTTCGCGGCGGCGGCGATCGCCAAGGAGCATCCGATCCCGCTGGCGCTGACCTCGATGCGGCTCGCGCTCGTGGGTTTCGTCCTGCCCATCGCCTGGATCTACCATCCCGAGATCGTGGTGGGCACGCAGGGCACCGGGCTCCTCGATGCGCTGCTGATCCTGCCCATCCTCATGCTCGGCATCGTCGCGCTGGCGGCGGCGCAGATCGGCTGGCTGTTCCGGCCGCTGCCGATCGTGGTGCGCCTCGCCCTCGTCGCCTGCGCGGCCGCGACCCTCGCGCCGGCGACGAGCGCGAACCTCGCGGGGGCGGGGCTCGTTCTGCTGATCGCGGGCTTCGCCCTGCGCAGCGCCGGGCGCACCTCCGGCGCGAGTCGTCCCGGCGTCGACACGCCCGCGGAGCTGGTCCCCTGATGAACGCGCAGCGCACCCATCCCGCCCCGCTCTCCGGCATCCGGGTCCTGGACCTGACGAACGTCCTCGCCGGGCCCTATTGCTGCTACCAGCTCGCGCTGCTCGGCGCCGACGTCATCAAGGTCGAGCGGCCCGACGGCGGCGACCTCGCCCGCCAGCTCGGCGCCTCCGTGCCGCTCAACCGCGACCTGATGGGCGCCTCCTTCATCGCGCAGAACGGGGCGAAGCGCTCGATCGTGCTCGACCTGAAGGAGACGGCCGACAAGGAGGCCTTCCTGTCCCTCGTCGAGACCGCCGACGTCGTCGTCGAGAACTTCCGCCCCGGCGTCATGGCGCGGCTCGGCCTCGACGCCGCGCGGCTGCGCGCGAGGAACCCGCGCCTCGTCTATTGCGCCATCAGCGGCTTCGGCCAGACCGGCCCGCTCGCCGGCGATCCCGCCTACGACCAGATCGTGCAGGGCCTCTCGGGGATCATGAGCGTCACCGGCACGCCGCAGAGCGCGCCCCTGCGCGTCGGCTTCCCCGTGTCGGACACGGTGGGCGGGCTGACCGCGGCCTTCGCGATCGTCTCCGCGCTCGCGGGTCGCGGGCGGACGGGGGAGGGGGCGACGCTCGACGTCTCGATGCTCGACGCGAGCCTCAGCGTCATGGCCTGGGCGGTCTCGAACCTGCTCGTCGCGGGCGTCGAGCCCAGTGCCATGGGCAACGACAACATGACGGCGAGCCCGTCGGGTACCTTCCGCACGGGGGAGGGGCTCCTCAACATCGCGGCGAACCGCCAGGAGCAGTTCGCCACGCTCGCCCGCCTCGTCGGGCGCCGGGACTGGCTCGAGGACGCGCGCTTCGCCGAGCGCGAGGCGCGCAAGCAGAATCGCGCCGCGCTCACCGCAGAGCTCGAGGCCGCCCTCGCGACGAAGCCCGCACGGGACTGGGCGCGCCTCCTCGCGGATGCCGGCGTGCCGGCGGGGGAGGTGCTCGACGTCGCGGGCGCGCTCGCCCAGGAGCAGGTTTCCGAGCGTGGCCTCGTCCACGCCTTCGCGGGCAGCGACGACCCCGCGCTCGCCGATGTCGCCGTGATGGGCGCGGGCTTCCTCGTCGACGGCGTGCGCCCCGTGCCCACGCGCCCGCCCCCGCGGCTCGGCGCGCACACGCGCGAGATCCTGCGCGAGATCGGCCGCGGGCACGAGGAGGCGGCGGAATGAGCGGGGATCGGACACGGGACGAAGCCGAGGCCTGGTGGTCGACCGCGATCATCGCCATGCGGCCCGGCGAGATCCGGCTTCGCGGGCACGACGTGCGCGACCTCATCGGCAACGTCGATCTCGTTTCGATGATCTGGCTGATGACGCGCGGGAGCCTGCCGCGCCCGGAGGAAGCGCGCCTGCTCGAAGCCGCCCTCGTGGCGGGCGTCGACCACGGGCCGCAGGCGCCCTCCATCGCCATCGCGCGCATGGCGATCACCTGCGGGGTGGGCATCAACGGTGCCATGGCGTCGGCGGTGAACACGCTGGGCGACGTCCATGGCGGCGCGGGCGAGCAGGCGCTCGGCCTCTACGAGCGCATCATCGCGGTGAGCGACGCCCTCGACGGCGACGTCGAGGCCGCGGCGCAGGCGGTGATCGCCGAGGAGAAGGCGGCCGGGCGACACTACATGCCGGGCTTCGGCCATCGCTTCCATCCCCTCGACCCGCGCGCGCCGCGCCTCCTTTCCCTCGTCGATCGCGCGGTGGCGGAGGGTGTCGTCGCGGGGCGGCACGCGCAAGCGGGGCGCGCCGTCGAGGCCGTGCTCGCCCGCGGGCGCGAAAAGCCCGTGCCGATGAACATCGACGGCATCACCGCGATCGTCTACGGCGAGCTCGGCTTCCCCGGGCCGCTGGCGCGCGGGCTCTTCATCCTCTCGCGCTCGATCGGCATCCTCTCGCACGCCTACGAGCAATCGCTCGAGGGCGCGCGCAACAAGGGCCCGCTGCCGCGCGCGATGACGTGGCGCTACACGGGTGAGAACGGGTTCGACGAGGGTGGCAGCGGCGGCGCGGGCGGCGAGGCGTGATCGCGCCCGCTTTTCAGCAGCGATAAACCGTTCGCGTGGCAGGTTTCCCGACCCCGAGCGAACGCGTCCGAGCGCAAGGAAGAGACATGCCCTTCATCGAGCTGACCATGGCCACCGTCCAGAAGCCGCGGGTGCTCGTCAACACCGCCCACGTGGTCCGCGTCGAGGCCCACCCCCACGCCACCGGCGCGCTCGTCTACACGACGCCGAAATCCGACGGCAGCCCGGCGATCCACGCGGTGGAGACGTACGAGACGGTGAAGGGGAAGCTGCGGGACGCCGAGAGCCTCGGGTGACGGGATACCCTCGGATGACGCGGAACCCTCAGATGACGATGGTCCCGCACGCCTCCGCGATCCCGCGGGCGAGCTCGCTGCCCTTGAAGCCGGGGATGACCGCGTCGAGCCGGATCACGGCGTCGACGGACTGCTCGCAGGCGGCGTCGTCGGCCGTGGGGAAGTGGCGCGCGCGGCAATAGAGCGGCGCCTCGAAGGCGATTGCCGGAAGCGTCGAGCCCGACGCCGCTCGCGAGAGCGCGTCCGCCATGCCGGCGGCGTTGTCGGCGCACCAGAAGACGTTGCGGAAGCCGTAGCGCTCCTCGAAATCGTGCACGAGCTGGGCTTCGGGCGAGAGCGCCGGCTCGTGGGCGGGCGCGGGCGCGGCGACGAGCGCCACGAGGGCGGCGGAGGCGAAGGCGATGGCTGCGTGACGCATGGTCGTGCTCCTCTGGGTGAGACCATGCCGCGGCGTTCGACGCCGCGGCACGGGAGACCCGCTCAGTGCGGGCAAGACTTCCGGACGAGCGTGTAGTGATCGGGCTCGATCACCGTACGGCTCTGGATGTAGACCGGGAGCTCGCGCACCCGATTCCAGTGGTTGCCGGAGGTCTGCCAGGCTTCGCCACCCTCGCGGACGAGCTCGCCGCGCGTGTTCACCTCGATCGTCGCCGGAACGTACACGCGCTCATAGCACGCGATGTACCGGCTCTGCGCCTCGCGCACGGTGTAGGTCTCGGCCTGGGCCGCGACCGTCCCGACGAGAAGCGCCGCGGCAGTCGCCGCTACGGTCTTCAGGATCATGACGACTCCTCTCTGGTTATGCCCGCACCTTCTAGTGCGGACATGTTACGCTTAGATCAGAACTAATGAATTCTGAACGATAACAATTGGTTTAGGTTAATAAGCCTTCACGAACGGGAGCCGAAACGGCAGGCCGAAGGGGGGGAAGGTTTCGTTAACCACGTCCATTTACGGTTCGCTCACCATGATCGTGAGCGCCACCGCCATGCGACAGCCCCTTTTCGCCGCCCTGGTCGCGACCCTGTCGCTGCTTCTTCCCGTGACGGGAACCGCAGCGGCACCGGCTTCCGTAGAGGTCGTCGCTTCGGACGCCGTCGCGCGGACCGGCTCGGTCAGCGGGGCGGAGATCGGCGCGCGGGCGGGCTGCCGCCTCGGACGGGCCGCGGACGAGCGCACCTACGAGGTGTGCGAGGACGCGCATCAGGTCACGCTGGCGCGTGCCTTCGGGGCGGACGCGCCGTTCGACCCGTTCGTCGCCCGGCTGGTGGCGGCGCAGGACCCCGCGCCGCGGGCGCCACGCCCCTACGCGCGGTTCTCGACGCGCACGGGCCTCGGCGGCGGCGGGGAGGACTTTCGCTCCGGCCTCTCGCTGGGTCTCGGCACCGGGATCGCCCCGAACCTGCGCCTCGAGGCGACCCTCGACCTGCCCGGCATGCGCCTCGATCGCGCCCCGGCCGGCCTGCGCGCGGTCGCCCTGCCGCTGATGGCGACCCTCGCCCTCGACCTGCCGAGCTTCGGCCGCGTCACGCCCTGGCTCGGCGCCGGCATCGGCGTCGCCGCGCTCGATCTCGACCCGCTCGCGGACGTCCCGCCCGCCGCCGTCGTCCCGACGCACCGCTCGGAGACCGTCGCCATGCTCTCCCTCGGCGCCGGCGCGAGCTACGCCCTCGCCGACACGCTGGCGCTGGACCTCTCCTGGCGCTACGCGCGCACGCTCTCGGGCGAGGCGGGCGCGGACGGGCTGGACAGGCACGACGTGCTGGTGGGTGTGCAGGTGAGCTTGCCGTAAGGGGGGCTGCCGCCAGGGCGAGGTCGGCCCTCAATACTGGGAAGAGCACCGCTTGGTGCCCAGGAGAGGACTCGAACCTCCACGGCTGTTAACCACTGGTACCTGAAACCAGCGCGTCTACCAATTCCGCCACCTGGGCCCGCTCGCGCGGTGGAGCGCTTCATAGCAGGTCCGGGCCGCGCGTCAATCGCCTCGTGAAAGGAATTCTCAGGGGAAGGGATCCAGGATGGTCCGGGGTGCGTATTCTCCCCCATGGGACCGAGACAGGAAGGAGGGCCGTGAGATGCGTGCCCTGATGAAGCAGCCGCTGATCCGCCTGTTCGTCACGAACGGGATCCTGGGGATCGGCTTCGGCCTCGCCATCGCCGCGACCCTCGTCGCGGTGGACTTCCGAGGGGTGGCGACCCTCGCGCTCACCGATCCCGACGGCTTCGTCGCCGTGATCCTGCTCGCCTTCGGGCTCTCGGTCACCTGCGGCGGGGCGGCCATCGCCACCGCGGTGATGCTGCTCCCCTGGGAGGACGAGGAGGACGGCGACGGGCCGCGCGGCGGTTCCGGCGGCGGCGGCGGCGGGAACGAGCGCTTCGACACCACCGCGCTGCGACCGATCCCGGTGCGCGTCCAGGCCCGCGGCCGGCACGGCGTGCCGCGCATCCCGCGCGATGGGTGAGCCGGTCTCGCCTCTCTCCACCCCGTCGTGCGGCGCATTTTCGCGCCGCACCCTTTTCCCCGGCGTCGGAACGCTCTAGAGAACCCCGGCTTAGACGAGCTGAGGGGTGAGGGACCATGCAGGCGGCAGGCTGGCCGAGCGCGAAACTGATCACCGTCTTCGGCGGCTCGGGGTTCCTGGGCAAGGTCGTGTGCCAGGTCCTGGCGCGCCGCGGCTACCGCGTGCGCGTGGCCGTGCGCCGGCCCGATCTCGCCTATCACCTGCAGCCGCTGGGCACGGTGGGGCAGATCATGCCGGTGCAGGCGAACCTGCGCTATCCCGATTCGGTGAAGGCGGCGCTCAAGAACGCCGACGGCGCGATCAACCTCGTCGGCATCCTGCAGGAGAGCGGCAAGCAGACCTTCTCCGCCGTGCAGACGCAGGGCGCCGCCGCCGTCGCCCGCGCCGCCGCGGAAGCCGGCATCCCGCTCGCCCACGTGTCGGCGATCGGCGCCGATCCGCAGAGCCCCTCCGCCTACGGCCGCACCAAGGCCGAGGGCGAGGCGCTCGTCCTCGAGGCCTGCCCGGACGCGGTGGTGCTGCGCCCCTCCATCGTCTTCGGCCCCGGCGACGGCTTCTTCACGCGCTTCGCCGTCCTCGCCAGGGCGCTGCCGGTGATGCCCATCGCCGCCGCCGACACGCGCTTCCAGCCCGTCTACGTCGCCGATGTCGCCGAGGCGATCGCGCGGGCCATGGACGGCACGCTGAAGGGCGGGACGGTCTACGAGCTCGGCGGGCCCGAGGTGCTCACCTTCCGCGAGGTGGTGGAGCACGTCCTGCGCTATACCGAGCGCCGCCGCATGATCGTGACGCTGCCCGGGCGCCTCGCCCGCATGCAGGCGGCCCTCACCGAGACGCTCGACAAGATCACGATGGGGCTCATCCCCGACGAGATCGTGCTCACCCGCGACCAGTTGAAGATGCTCGAGGTCGACAACGTCGTCTCGGAGGCGGCGAAGGCGCAGGGGCGCACGTTGGAGGGCATGGGCATCTCCCCGACGTCGGTCGAGGCGATCGTGCCGTCCTACCTGCGCCGCTTCCGCAGGTTCGGCCAGTTCGAATCGAAGCGCGACCCGCGGGACGGGACGGCGGCGTGAGATTTGGGTGGGAGACTGGGGCGTGAGACGGCGGCGCTTGACAGCGCCGCCGCCTCGCCGCTTAACGACCGGGTTCCATCGCCGCCCCGGAGGCCGCCCGTGCCCGCTCTCGCCGATCTCTCGAACGCCGATCTGGCCGGCCTCGCGGCCGACCTCGCCCGCGACGTGGAGGCCTTCCGTGCGCGCGGCTTGAAGCTCGACATGACGCGCGGCAAGCCCGCGCCCGAGCAGCTCGATCTCGCCAACGCGATGCTGACGCTGCCGGGCAACGGCGACTTCCATACACAGGCCGGCGAGGACGCGCGCAATTACGGCGGCCTGCAGGGCATCGCCGAGGCGCGCAGCCTCTTCGCCGGCATGGTCGGCGCGCCGGCGGACCAGGTGGTCGTCGGCGAGAACGCCTCGCTCGCACTGATGCACGATTGCCTCGTCTGGGCGCTGATCAAGGGCGTACCGGGCAGCGTCCGGCCGTGGGGGCAGGAGCCCGGCGGCATCGCCTTCCTGTGCCCGGTGCCGGGCTACGACCGCCACTTCGCCATCACCGAAGGCTACGGCGTGCGCATGATCCCCGTGCCGCTCACCGGCGAGGGGCCGGACCTCGACGCGGTGCGCGAGGCCGTGAAGGATCCCGCCGTCAAGGGCATGTGGTGCGTGCCGAAATATGCGAACCCCACCGGCGAGACCTACGCGCCGCACGTGGTGGAGGCGCTGGCCGCCATGGAAACGGCGGCGCCGGACTTCCGGCTGTTCTGGGACAACGCCTACGCCGTCCACGACCTCGAGGAGGAGGGCGACGCGCTCGCCAACGTCCTCGACGCCTGCGCGGCGGCGGGCAACCCTGACCGCGCCTTCGTCTTCGCCTCGACCTCGAAGGTGACCTTCGCCGGCGCCGGCCTCTCCTTCTTCGGCTCCTCGCCGGCGAACGTGAAATGGTACCTCGCCAATGCGGGGCTGCGCACAATCGGCCCCGACAAGCTCAACCAGCTGCGCCACGTGCGTTTCTTTCGCGACGAGACGGGGCTCGCCGTGCATATGGGCAAGCACAGGGCCCTGCTCGCACCCAAGTTCGCCGCCGTCGAGGAGGCCCTCACGGCGCGGCTCTCGGGCACCGGCGCCGCGCGCTGGGCGCGCCCGCGGGGCGGCTACTTCGTCTCGGTGGACGTGCGCGCGGGCACGGCGCGCAAGGTCGTCGCGCTGGCGCGGGAGCTCGGCATCGCCATGACGCCCGCCGGCGCGACCTGGCCCGGCGGCGCGGACCCGAAGGACGAGAACCTGCGCATCGCCCCGAGCTTCCCCTCTCTGGCGGACGTGAGGGCGGCCGCCGAGGGCATCGCGCTCGCGATCCTCGCCTGCGCCGTGGAGGCGGAGCAGCAGGCGCGGGGGGAGGGGCCGGCGCGGGCGTGAGGCGAGCCTCGCGCGAAGCGCGGCCGTAAGCCGGCTTCCGCCATATTTTGGCCGAAGGGCGGCCCTGTGGTACGGGGACCTTCCCGCACCGATCGGTATCGCCATCCATGCAGCTCACTCGTGACACCCGCGCGCCGTTTCTCGCGCTCGCTCTCCTCGCGCTCGGCGTCGTGACCGCGCTCGCGACGCTCGTCGGCGGGGCCTCGCCCGCGCGGGCGCAGAGCGCGACCGAGATCGTCGTGCGCCTCAACCAGCTCGAGGAGGAGGTGCGCCGCCTCTCCGGCCAGGTGGAGGAGCTCACCTTCCAGAACCGCCAGCTGCGCGAGCAGCTGCAGCGCTTCCAGGAGGACGTCGATTTCCGCTTCCAGGAGATGGGCGGGCCCGGCTCGTCCCTGCCCCCCGCCGCATCGCCGACGCCGCAGCAGCGTTCGGACGTGTTCGACCCCTCCGCGAGCCCCGCGGCACCCGGCGCGCCGCAGCCGCTGGGCACGACGACGCCCTCGACGCCGCTGGGCGCCGCCGACGCTCCCCCGCCGGAAGGCGGGGGCGCACCCCTCGATATCGCCGCGATCCTGCGCGGCGAGGCGCCGCTGCCGAGCGTCGAGCGCTCCGGCCCGTCCATCGCCGCCACCGGCTCGGAGGACCCGCGCTTCGACTACGATTCGGCCTACGCCTACCTGCTGCAGCGCCAATACGAGCGCGCGGAGATGGGCTTTCGGCAATATCTCCAGTCCCATCCGCGCGACGCGCTGGTGCCGGACGCGACCTTCTGGCTCGGCGAGACCTATGCCCAGCGCGGCCGCCATCGCGAGGCGGCGGAGCAGTTCCTCAAGGTCTCGACGGAGTTCGAGACCTCGCCCAAGGCGCCCGACGCCATGCTCAAGCTCGGCACCTCGCTCATCGAGCTCGGCGCCCGCGAGCAGGCCTGCGCCACCTTCGCCGAGCTGACGCGCCGCTACGACGACGCCTCCGCGCCCGTGCGCGAAGCGGTCGAGCGCGAGCGCCGCCGCGCCTCCTGCGGCTGACGCCGCGCGCCCCGCATGGCCGTAAAGGAGATGGCCGCGAAGGAAATGGCCGCGACGGACGCCGACCCCCTCGTCGACGACGAGGCGCGGGCGCGCCTGGCGCCGCTCTTCCACGAATTCCAGGATCGTGGCCTTATCCTCGCCGTCTCCGGCGGGCCCGATTCCGTCGCTCTGATGCGGCTCGCCGCGCCGGTCGCGCGCGAGATCGGCACGGCCGTTGCCGTCGTCACGATCGATCACGCGCTGCGCCCCGGCTCCGCCGAGGAGGCGCGCCGGGTCGGCGAATGGGCGCGCGAGGCCGGGCTTCCCCACGAGATCCGGACCTGGGACGGCGAGAAGCCCGCGAGCGGCATCCAGGACGCGGCGCGCGCCGCGCGCTACGCGCTCCTCGCCGAGGCCGCTCGCGCGGCGGGGGCCGGCGCCGTTCTAACCGCGCACCATCGGGACGACCAAGCCGAGACCGTGCTGATTCGCCTGTGCGCCGGATCGGGCCCCGGCGGGCTCGCGGGCATGCGGGCGCGGGCGGATCTCGACGGGCTGGTGCTGGCGCGGCCCTTCCTCGACCTGCCGAAGGCGCGGCTCGTCGCGACCTGCCAGACGCACGGCTGGGGCTTCGTCGAGGACCCCTCGAACGCGGCCGAGCGCTTCGCCCGCGCCCGGCTGCGCCGTGTCGCGCCGCTCCTCGCTGAGGAGGGGCTCGGCCCCGAGCGCCTGGCGCGCCTCGCGGCGCGCGCGGCGCGGGCGGAGGACGCGCTCGATGCCGTCGCCGAGGCGGCCTTCCGGCGGCTCGTGCTCGCCGAGACGCCGCTCGCCCTCGACGCCCGCGGCCTCCTGGCCGAGCCGGAGGAGATTGCGCTGAGGGTCCTGGCGTGCGCCGTGCGCCACGTCGGCGCGCGCGAGGGCTACGAGCGGCTCTCGCGGCTCGAAGACTTCTGGAGCCGCCTCGCCTCGGCGATCGCGACCGATGCGTCGTTCCGCGAGACGTTCGGCGGCGCGCTCGTCACGCTCGCCGCCGGGCGGCTCGTGCTGGAGCCGGAGCCACCGCGGCGCGCGCGGCATCGCGCACGCTCGTGAGACGCACGCTCGTGAGACGCACCCGCCCGCTTTGCGAAGCGCGAGGACGGTGCTAGAGCCTCGCCATGCTCGAAGGCCTGCACCCCAACCGCCCGACCCACGTCATGCGCCTCGCCACCAGCGAGCGCGCGGCACGCGCCACGACCGACGTCATCGGGGAGATGTTCGACCCCGCCGAGACGGCGGTCGCCGCCTTCGAGGCGGAGGACGGCAAGACCTGGCTGCTGGAGGCGTATTTCGCCTCGCCGCCGGACGAGGACGCCGTTCGCGCCATGATCCGCCCCGTCATCGGCGAGGAGGCGGATCGCGCATTGTTCGAGGCGATCGCGCAGAAGGACTGGGTCGCGGCCTCGCTCGAGGGCTTGAAGCCCGTGCGGGCCGGGCGCTTCCTCGTGCACGGCTCGCACGATCGTCATACGCGTGCGCCCAACGATCTCGCCATCGAGATCGAGGCGGCGCTCGCCTTCGGGACGGGGCATCACGGCACGACGCGCGGCTGCCTGCTCGCGCTCGTCGACGAGACGAAGCGGCGCCGGCCCATGCGCGTCCTCGACGTCGGCACGGGCACGGGCATCCTCGCCTTCGCGGCGGCGAAGGGCACGAAGCGCAAGGTGGTGGCCGGCGATATCGATCCGGTCGCCGTCGCGGTGGCGCGCGACAACGCGCGGGCGAACGGCGTGGCGCCCTGGCTCGATCTCTATGTCGGGCCGGGCATCCGGGCGGCGCAGGCGGCGCGCACCCGGCATTTCGATCTCGTCTTCGCCAACATCCTGGCGAAGCCGCTGCGGCGCCTCGCGCCCGATCTCGCGCGGGTGACGGCGCCCGGCGGGACGCTCGTCCTCTCGGGGCTGCTCGCCAGCGACGTGCCCGGCGTCCTCTCGGCCTACCGCGCGCAGGGCTTCGCCCTGGCGAAGCGGCGCGATCTCGAGGGCTGGGCCGCGCTCACCCTCGAGCGGGGCGGCGCGGCCGCACGGCCGCTTCGCTGATCCGACACGTGCGCTTTGATCGGCGCACGCGAAATGCGCTCAGCGCACGAAAGGCAGGCGCGCGTCGTCGGAGAGGGAGACCTTGCGCACGCCCTCGTTCTCCATGCGCGCCTCGAGATGCGGCGCGTAGAGGCGAAGCTCGCGACGCACGCGCTCGAGCTGGGCCTCCTGCATGCGGCGCAGGACGCGGGTGAAGAGGCCCGGACGAGGGGTTTCGGTTGCGGCGGTGCCGGCGTTGCGCGCGGCGGAGCCGAAGGTGTCGAGGGCATAGGCCATGGGACGATCTCCTGGTCGGTTGGATCTCGGCTGTCGGTGTGGCCCGAGCGTTTCCGTTGTTGCAGCGCAATCTAGGTCAGTACCCCTGTCCTAGCTACGCCGTAGGCGCCGGAGCGGATATGCATGACGCGCAGGGCTCGGCGTCCGATCGGCCGAAGGCGTACGCATGGTGCATAGCGCGTGAGCAGCACCGTGCCGCGCCGTTGCGCAGTGCCGCTCTTTTCGCGTACCTCTTCGCCATGAGCCGCTTCCAGACCTTCGACGACCGCGCCGATCCCGCCCGCACCGCACCGCGCATCGCGGCGCTCCGCGCCGAGCTGGCGCGGCGCGGCGTGCAGGGCTTCGTCGTGCCCCGCTCGGACGAGCATCAATCCGAATACGTCCCGCCCTGCGACGAGCGTCTCGCCTGGCTCACCGGCTTCACCGGCTCGGCCGGGACGGCCGTGATCCTCGCCGATCGCGCCGCGCTGTTCGTGGACGGACGCTACACGCTCCAGGCGCCCTCGCAGACCGACACGGGCGTGATCACCGTCGTGAATTCCGGCGAGACGTCGCCCGCGCGCTGGGTCGAGGCGAACCTCGCCGAGGGCGCGGCGCTGGCCTACGACCCGTGGCTCCACACGGCGGGGGAGGTGGCGCGGCTCGAGGCCGCCGCGAAGGCCGCGGGCGGGCGGCTCGTCGCGCTCTCCCCGAACCCGATCGACGCCATCTGGGAGGATCGCCCGGCGCGCCCGAAGGCGCCCGTGCGCCCGCACCCGGAAGAGCTCGCCGGCCTCTCGCGCTCCGAGAAGCTCGCGCGCCTGCGCGAGACCCTCGCCGCCGAGAAGCTCGACGCCCTCGTCGTGTCCGACCCGCATGCGCTCGCCTGGCTGTTCAACCTGCGCGGCGGCGACGTGGCGCACACGCCTCTCCCGCTCGGCTACGCTCTCCTGCCGCGCGAGGGGACCGCGACGCTCTTCCTCGATCCCGCCAAGGTGACGAACGAGACCGGCGACGCCGTGGGCGCGCTCGCGACCTTCCGCGCGCCGGACGCGCTCGCCCCCGCCCTCGCCGACCTCGCCGCGCGCGGCGGCAAGATCCGCCTCGACCGCGACACGGCGGCGAAGGCGTTGTCCGACGTGGTGCGCGAGGCGGGCGCCGAGCCGGACGTGGGCGCCGATCCGATCGCGCGCATGAAGGCGGTCAAGACGCCCGCCGAGATCGATGGCGCCCGCGCGGCGCACGTGCGCGACGGCGCGGCCTTCGCGCGCTTCCTCGCCTGGTTCGAGGACCATGCGCCCGGCGGGCTCACCGAGATCGACGTGGTGGAGCGCCTGGAGGCCTACCGCGCCGAGACCGGCGCGCTGGAGGACGTCTCGTTCCCAACCATCGCCGGCGCCGGACCCAACGGCGCCATCGTGCACTACCGCGTCACCGCGGCCTCGAACCGGGCGCTCGCCACGGGCGAGCTGTTCCTCATCGATTCGGGCGCGCAATATCGCGACGGCACCACGGACATCACCCGCACGCTGCCGGTGGGCGAGCCCACCGACGAGATGCGTGATCGCTACACGCGGGTGCTGAAGGGCCACCTCGCCATCTCCCGCGCGGTGTTTCCCAAGGGCGCGACGGGCGCGCAGATCGACGGCTTCGCCCGCGCGCCGCTCTGGCAAGCGGGGCTCGACTACGACCACGGCACGGGCCACGGCGTCGGCAGCTTCCTCTCCGTGCACGAGGGGCCGCAGCGCATCGCCAAGACCGGCACGACGCCGCTCGAGCCGGGCATGATCCTCTCCAACGAGCCCGGCTACTACAAGACCGGCGCCTACGGCATCCGCATCGAGAACCTGATCCTCGTCGAGGCACGCGAGATCGCGGGCGGGGAGCGGGAGATGCGCGGCTTCGAGACGCTGACGCTCGCGCCCTACGCGCGGGCGCTGATCGCGCCGGCGCTGCTCGATGCCGACGAGATCGCCTTCGTCGACGCCTATCACGCGCGCGTGCTGGAGACGCTCGGCCCGCTGGTGGACGAGGCGACGCGGGACTGGCTCGCGGGCGCCTGCGCCCCGCTCTGACGCAGCGTTCGCCGAGGCCGCATCCGGTGCGGCTTGCGGCTGACCGGCTTCGCGCGCCGCCCGCTTGCCGGCGCGCGGCGGCTCTGGTTCAAGGGCGGGGCGAAGGGAGCCCCGCATGTCCGATCAGCGTTCCGTCTCGAAGCGCAGCCTCGCCGTCCAGGCCATGGGCCATATCGATTCCGTGACGAAGGCGGTGGTGCCGCCGATCCACGTGGCCACGACCTTCGTGCGCGACGAGGACAACGCCTATTCCTCCGGCTACGTCTACGGCCGTCCGGACAACGCCACCATCCGCGAGGCGGAGGAGGTGATCGCCATGCTGGAGGAGGCCGCCGCGGGCGCGCTCCTCTTCGGCTCGGGCATGGCGGCGGCGACGACCGTCTTCCGCGCCCTCGATCCCGGCGATCACGTGGTCGCGCCCAAGGTGATGTATTGGGCGCTGCGCCAGTGGTTGATGACGGAGGGCGTTCGCGCCGGCCTCGACGTGACCCTCGTCGAGACCTCCGATCTCGAGGAACTGCGCGCGGCCGTCCGCCCCGGCGAGACGAAGCTCGTCTGGATCGAGACGCCGGCGAACCCGCTCTGGACGCTCACCGACATCGCCGCAGTGGCGCAGATCGCGCATGCGGCGGGCGCGCGGCTCGCGGTCGATTCGACCTGCGCCTCGCCCTACCACACGCGCCCCCTCGCGCTCGGCGCGGATGTCGTGATGCATGCGGCGACGAAGATCCTCAACGGGCATTCGGACGTGGTGGCGGGCGTGCTCGCGGGGCGGGAGAACGACGCCTTCTGGCAGCGCCTCGCGACGATCCGCAAGGGCGGCGGGGCGATCCTCGGGCCGTTCGAGGCCTATCTGCTGATGCGCGGCATGCGCACCTTCCATTTGCGCGCCGCGGCGATGGCGGCCTCCGCCATGACGCTCGCCGAGCGTTTCGCCGCGCATCCGCACGTGGCCGAGGTGCTCTATCCGGGGCTCGCGAGCCATCCCGGCCACGACATCGCCCGGCGGCAGATGGAGAACGGCTTCGGCTACATGCTCTCGATCCGCGCCGCCGGCGGCGAGGCGGCGGCGATCGCCACCGCGGCGAAGGTCGCGCTGTGGACGCGGGCGACGTCGCTGGGCGGCGTCGAGAGCCTGATCGAGCACCGCGCCTCCATCGAGGGTCCGGACACGCCCTGCCCGCCGGACCTGCTGCGCCTGTCGGTGGGCTGCGAGGACGTCGAGGATCTCTTCGCCGATCTCGACGCGGCTTTGCGCGCGGCGCACGGCTGATCGTCACTCACTGCTCGACGCAAAAAGAAAGAGGCGGCTCTCGCCGCCTCCCAGACAGTCAACCGCTTCGATGTCCGCTCACCGTGCCGTCGAAGCCGGCAGCCACGGCCGTCGAAGCCGGCAGCCTCGCTCGAGGCGTGAACCTCAAGGCATGAACGCGGCGAGGCTGAGCTCCGGCCCGGGCATGGCGAGCAGCGCGGCGACGGCGCCGAGCCCCACGGCCGCGAACACGAAGGACAGGCTCACGATCGGCATCAGATCGCGGTTGGGGAGTCTGAAGAAGTGCATGAGGTCCCTCCATGAACGGCGGATGAACAACGCACCTGACCTGCTGCGGTTCCATCGTCATGCAAGTTCGGGTCCAATCCGGTTCCGAAAAACGGAATCGTTCCGCGTCACTCAGGAAAACGTCTCGTCGGCCGAATCTTTCCAACCGTTCACATCGAAGCCGAGCGCCGCTGCAGCGCCGCGTAGCGGCTCGGGCAGCGGCGCCTCCACCCGGATCGGCGGCTTCGCGCGCGAGAGCGGCAGGCCGACGCGCCAGGAATGGAGGTGCAGCGGCGCCCCGCGCGGCACGCCGCCGTAGATCGCGTCCCCCACGATCGGAAAGCCCGATGCCGCGCAATGGACGCGCAGCTGATGCGTGCGGCCCGTCACCGGCTCCAGCGCGACGAGCGCCCGCTCGCCGTCGGCGGCCCGGGCGAGGACCTGGAGGCGCGTGAGCGCCGGCTGCCCGTCGGGGTCGATCTTCATGCGCCAGGGCGTGTCCGGGGCCGCGGGTCCCATGGCGAGCTCGATCTCGCGCCGGTCCGCCGCCGGCGCCGGGGAGACGAGGGCGAGATAGGTCTTCTCGACCCGTCCCGTCGCGAAGAGATCGGCGAGCTTGCGCAGCGCCTTGGGGTGGCGTCCCAGCACCAGGCAGCCCGACGTGTCGCGATCGAGCCTGTGCGCGAGCTCGGGGCGCCACTTGAGGCCGAATCGCAGGGCGTCGAGGTGGCGCGTCAGCGTCTCCCCGCCACCGGGGCCGGGATGCACCGGCAGGCCCGCGGGCTTGTCGAGGACGAGGACGAGGCCGTCGCGATACAGGATGCGCGACACTATCTCTTCGGATCTCATGCGAAATCCGCTAGAGCGGACGACGCGAAACCGCAAGCGACGCGTACGGAGGCGCCGAGGCATGGCTGACGAGACCGAGAAACGCGGCTTCTTCTCGCGGCTGTTCGGCAGGAAGGGCGAAGCGCCCGCCGAGGAGCCGCGGGAGGAGACCGCGCGCGCGGTCGATGAACAGCGCGAGAGCGAGCGCGAGGAAGAGCGCGCCGAGGAGGCTCCCCCCGCCGCCTCCACCGTGACCGAGCCTTCGCCCGACGCCGCCGCGCACGTGCCCGGCGAGCTCGCCGGCGCCGATCTCCAGCCGATCGAGCCTGCCGGCGAGGCGGCGCGCGAGGCGGCCGTCGCGGAGGAGCTCGCCCGCCAGCCCGGCCCCGCCGGCGCGCCGGCGCCCGAGCAGCGGCCCCTCTCCCCGATCGAGCGCGAGGACGTCGCCCGGGAGGCGGCACCCGAGCCCGAGCCCGAGCCCGAGCCGGAACCGGCGCCGCCGGCCGCCGTCGCGCCGGCGCCGAAGGTCTCTTGGTGGAAGCGTCTCACGCAGGGCCTGGCGCGCACCTCCTCCTCGATGGGCGGCGCCATCACGAGCCTGTTCACCAAGCGCAAGCTCGACGCGACGACGCTCGAGGATCTCGAGGACATCCTCATCCAGGCCGATCTCGGCGTGCCTGCCGCGACGCGCATCACCGAGGCCGTCGCCAAGGGGCGCTACGACAAGGAGATCCCGCCCGACGACGTCAAGCGCGTGCTCGCCGCCGAGGTCGAGCGCTCGCTCGCGCCCGTGGCGCATCCGCTTTCCATCGACCGCGGGCGAAAGCCCTTCGTGCTCTTGATGGTGGGCGTCAACGGCGCGGGCAAGACGACGACGATCGGCAAGCTCGCGGCGAAGTTCCGCGCCCAGAAGCTCTCCGTCACCATGGCGGCGGGGGACACGTTCCGCGCCGCCGCGATCGAGCAGCTCAAGGTCTGGGGCGAGCGCACGGGATCGACCGTGATCTCCCGCGAGCAGGGCGCGGACGCCGCCGGCCTCGCCTTCGACGCGCTCACGCAGGCGCGCCGCGACGGCACGGACGTGCTCCTCGTCGACACGGCAGGCCGGCTGCAGAACAAGGCGGGGCTCATGTCCGAGCTCGAGAAGATCGTGCGCGTGATGAAGAAGGTCGACGACACCGCGCCCCACGCGGTGCTCCTCGTCCTCGACGCGACGGTGGGCCAGAACGCCCTCTCGCAGGTGGAGCTGTTCCAGAAGGCGGCGGGCGTCACCGGCATCGTGATGACGAAGCTCGACGGGACGGCGCGTGGCGGCATCCTCGTCGCGCTCGCAGAGCGCTTCGGCCTGCCGGTGCACTTCATCGGCGTGGGGGAGGGGGTCGACGACCTCGAGCCCTTCGCCGCGCGCGACTTCGCCCGGGCGATCGCCGGGCTCGAGGAAGCCTGAGACGACGAGCAGACGAAAGAAGAGACGAAGGGAGGACGAGGCGGCATGGGCGCGCATCTCTACGAGGAGATCAGGCGGGGCATCGCGGATCCGGCGAGGCTCTTCATCGAGACGCCGACGGGGAGGCGCATCACCTATGCCGACGCCTTCGCCGAGGCCGGCCGCTTCGCGTCCGCGCTGCGCGCGCTCGGCGTCGAGCCCGGGGACCGCGTGGCGGTGCAGGTGGAGAAGAGCCCGGAGGTGATCCTCCTCCTGCTCGGCTGCCTGCGTGCGGGCGCGGTCTTCCTGCCGCTCAACACCGCCTACACGCCCGCCGAGCTCGCCTATTTCATCGAGGACGCGGAGCCCGCCCTCTTCGTCTGCGATCCGAAGGCGAAGGGCGCCCTCGCCGAGATGGCGCAGGCGCGCGGCGTGAAGGCGGTGGAGACGCTCGACGCGGCGGGCGGCGGCTCGCTGCGGGAGGCGGCCTCCGCCGCCTCGCCGGATTTCGCGGACGCGATGCGCGGGCCCGACGATCTCGCCGCGATCCTCTACACGTCCGGGACGACCGGGCGCTCGAAGGGCGCCATGCTGACCCACGAGAACCTCGCCTCCAACGGGCGCACGCTGAAGGAGATCTGGCGCTTCACGGCGCACGACGTGCTGCTCCACGCGCTGCCGACCTTCCACACGCACGGGCTCTTCACGGCGACGAACACGATCCTGCTCTCGGGTGCCTCCATGCTCTTCGCGCCGCGCTTCGACGCGGACGAGGTGATGCGGCTGATGCCGCGGGCGACGACGATGATGGGCGTGCCGACCTTCTACGTCAGGCTCCTGCAGCATCCCGGGCTGACGCGGGAGGCGACGGCGCACATGCGCCTGTTCGTCTCGGGCTCGGCGCCGCTGCTGGCGGAGACGCATCAGGCGTTTTCCGCGCGCACGGGACACGCCATCCTCGAGCGCTACGGCATGACCGAGACGAACATGAACACGTCGAACCCCTATGACGGGGACCGCGTGCCCGGCACGGTCGGCTTCCCGCTCCCGGGCGTCGATCTGCGCGTCGTCGACCCGGAGACGGGCGCGCCGCTCGCGAACGGCGAGATCGGCATGATCGAGGTGCGCGGGCCCAACGTGTTCAAGGGCTACTGGCGTAACCCCGAGAAGACCAAGGCGGAGTTCCGCGAGGACGGGTTCTTCGTCACGGGCGATCTCGGCAAGATCGACGCGCGGGGCTACGTCCACATCGTCGGGCGCGGCAAGGACCTCGTCATCACGGGCGGCTACAACGTCTATCCCAAGGAGGTGGAGACCGAGATCGACCTCCTGCCGGGCATCGTCGAGAGCGCCGTCTTCGGCGTGCCCCATCCCGATTTCGGCGAAGGCGTGACGGCGGTGGTGGTGGCCGAGCCCGGGGCCGCGATCGAGGAGAGCGCCGTCCTCACGGCGCTCGCGGATCGGCTCGCGCGCTACAAGCAGCCCAAGCGCGTCATCGTCCTGCCCGAGCTTCCGCGCAACACGATGGGCAAGGTCCAGAAGGCGGCCCTGCGCGAGCGCTACGCGGATCTCTACACGGGCTGAGCGATGATCGGCATCACGGGAAGACCGTGATGCCGATGGCGATGACCACGCCCGTGACGACGAGCGCGACGAGGCAGAAGCCCATCACGTCCTTGGCGCGCAGGCCCGCGATGGCCAGTGCCGGCAGCGCCCAGAAGGGCTGGATCAGGTTCGTCCAGGCGTCGCCCCAGGCGACCGCCATGGCGATGCGCGGCAGATCGGCGCCGAGCTCGAGGGCGGCGGGGATCATCACCGGCGCCTGCACCGCCCATTGCCCACCGCCGGACGGCACGAAGATGTTGACGATGCCCGCCGCGAGGAAGGTGAAGAGCGGCAGCGTCGTCTCGTTCGCCACGGCGACGAAGCCCTGCGACAGGCTCGCGGCGAGCCCCGAGCCGATCATCATGCCCATGATGCCGGCATAGAACGGGAACTGGATGATGATCCCGCTCGCGCCCTTGGCAGCCTCCTGCAGCGCGGCGAGGAAGCGCACCGGGCGCCCGTGCAGCATCAGGCCCAGGAACAGGAAGACGAAGTTGACGATGTTGAGGTTGAGCGCGCCCGATTCCGCCAGGAAGTAGTAGGCGGCGAAGACGATGCCCATGACGCCCACGGCCTGGGCGAGCAGCACGCTCTCCTCGAGCCGCGTCGCCGGCGTGCGCGCGTCCTGCGCGGCGGTGGCGGGGGGCGTCTCCTCGAGGATCGCCGGATCGACGGTGACGGTCTCCTCGGGCTTGGGCAGCATCAGCCGGTTGACGAGCGGCAGCACCACGAAGATGCAGGCTACGATGAGCAGGTTGAAGGCCGAGAAGATCGTCGCGCTCGTCGGCACGACGCCCATGCTCTGCGCCATGAAATGCCCCTCGGTGGCGATGACCAGGGGCACCGAGCCGGCGAGCCCGCCGTGCCAGACGACGAAGCCGGAATAGGCGCTCGCGATCAGCAGGCGGTAGTCGACGCCCGCCACCGTGCGGGCGAGCTGGCGGCCGAACATGGCGCCGATGACGAGGCCGAAGCCCCAGTTGATCCATGCCGCCGCGAGCGACACGAGCGTCACGAGCACGATCGCCTGACCGGGCGTCTTCGCGAGCCCGCCGAGCGCGGCCAGGATGCGTCGCACGAAGGGCGTGGAGGCGAGCACCCAGCCCGTGACCAGGATGAGCACCATCTGCATGGAGAAGGCGAGCAGGTTCCAGAACCCGTCGCCCCAATGCTGCAGCATGGCGACCGGCGTCTCGCCCTCGACCGCCATGCCCAGCGCGAAGACGAAGAGCGTGAGGATCAGGACGAGGACGAAGGGATCGGGCAGCCAGCGCTCCACGATCCGTGCGGAACCGAGCCCCATTCGTCGCAGCATGGCGTCCTCCCCGTGTGATCGCGCCCGTACTTCGCGCCCGGGTCGCCGAGGGAGGTCTTAGTGTCGCATGAAGCCGGAGTAAAGCCGCGCGCGCCGCGCGTGCCGCGCCTCTCCACACGAAAACGCCCCCCGCGCGGCGTGCGCGGGAGGCGTCGGTCATTCGGTGCGTGGGGCGCGCGGCTTACGCGGCCGCGGCTTCCAGCGTCTTCGGCGCCTTGTCGGCGGAGGCGATGGGGACGAGACGCGGCTTCTTGGATTCGGGGATCTCGCGCACGAGGTCGATGTGCAGGAGCCCGTTCTCCAGGGTGGCGCCCGTCACCTGCACGCCGTCGGCGAGCTGGAAGCGGCGCTCGAAGGCGCGCGCGGCGATGCCCTGATGCAGGAACTGGGAGCGACGCTCCTCGTCGGCCTTCTTGCCGCGAACGGCGAGCGTGTGCTCCTTCACCTCGATGGCGAGGTCGTCCTCGGTGAAGCCGGCGACCGCGACGGTGATCCGGTACGCGTTCTCGTCGGTCCGCTCGATGTTGTAGGGCGGGTAGCCCTGAGCGCCGTCGACGCCGGCGAGCTGGTCGAGCGTGGAGAACAGGCGATCGAAGCCGACCGTGTTGCGGTAGAGGGGGGAGAGATCGAAGTGACGCATGGCATATCCTTTCGCTGAAGCGACATGCAGGTTCGTGCGATCGGTCCGCCGCCAGGGGCCGGACCGGGTCTGACGCGCCGCCGTTCGGCCGGCGCATCCGGGAGATGGGAAGCGTGGGCTTGCCGTTCAAGAGGGATCGGGAGGGCGCCGGTCGCGCTCGGCGACCGGCGCCGGGCATGGCGTGTCGCGCCACGCCGCTCTCGGCGAGCGGTCGTCTTCAGGCGACCTTCGCAACCGGCGGGCGGACGTCCGCCGGGATCGGGCAGGAATAGGGGCTCTGCGCCAGCCGCTCGGCATGGTCCGCCTTCGCCGCCGCGCGCAGGCGCTCGTCGCGCATCAGCATGCGCGCGAGGCCGGCCATGGCCTTGGCGGCGTGGGCCATGCCCTTGTGGGCGGCGGGCGCCTTGCCCTGCGCCGTCATCTGCCAGGTGTGGAGCGGCGTGCCGATGGCGCAGGTCGCGACCCGCGCCTGCACGGTGGGCACCGCCCAGCTGACGTCGCCCACGTCCGTCGAGCCCATGCCGCCGAGCTTCGGGCGATCGAGCGGCAGCACGAAGTCGCACAGCGGCAGCGCGTAGTCCGGCTTGCGGCCCATGTCGCGGAAGGCGGCCTCGACGTCCCCGCGCGAGAGCGTCTTGCGGATCTCCTCGGCGAAGCTGCGGTCCGCCGCGTCGAAGGGCACCGGGCCGAGGCCGTCGAGCACGCGCTGGAGCGCCTCCTCGAGCGGGTCGTTGCCGATGAGGTTCGACACCGCGGAATGGACGCGGCTCTCCACGCGCGTGCCCGTCATCAGCGCGGCGCCGTCGGCGATGGCGCGCACCCGCGTCACGAGATCGGCGAGGCCGGCGAGGTCGCGGGCGCGGATGAGCTGGCGCACCGTGGCGCGGGCCGGGACGACGTTGGGGGCGATGCCGCCGGCGTCGAGATAGGCGTAGTGCACGCGCGCCTCGTCGGGCATGTGCTCGCGCAGGTAGTTGACGCCGATGTTCATCAGCTCCACCGCGTCGAGCGCGCTACGCCCGAGCTCCGGCGCGCCGGCGGCGTGGGCCGCCTTGCCGTGGAAGGTGAAGTCGATGCGCGTGTTGGCGAGCGAGCGGGCCGGGTCGACGCCCGTGTAGGACGCCGGGTGCCAGGTGATGGCGGCGTCGACGTCGGCGAAGAGGCCGTCGCGGACCATGTAGGTCTTGGCCGCGCCGCCCTCCTCGGCGGGGCAGCCGTAATAGCGCACGCGACCGGGCACGCCCTCGGCCT
This sequence comes from Salinarimonas ramus, assembly GCF_014645695.1. Taxonomy (GTDB): domain Bacteria; phylum Pseudomonadota; class Alphaproteobacteria; order Rhizobiales; family Beijerinckiaceae; genus Salinarimonas; species Salinarimonas ramus. The sequence continues at coordinate 40,498 of NZ_BMMF01000006.1, forward strand.
CGAGCCAGTCGCGCACGGCCGTGGCGGCGAGGATGGCCGCGGAGCCCAGCAGGTTGTGGCCGCAGCCGTGGCCGTGGCCGTTCTCCTCGACGGGGTCGTGGGTGGCGACGCCAGGCTTCTGGCTGAGCGCCGGCAGCGCGTCGTACTCGCCGAGGATCGCGATGACGGGCCCGCCCTCGCCCCACTCGCCCATCACGGCGGTTGGGATGCCGGCGATGGTCTCGGTGACGCGAAAGCCCTGCGCGCGAAGCATGGCGGTGTGCTCGGCCACCGCCTTGCGCTCGGTGTAGGCGATCTCCGGCGCGTCGAAGACGCGGTCCGCGAGACCTTCGAAATCCTCGCGCTTGGCCTCGACGAGATCCCAGACGGGATCGACGTTGCGCGTGTCCATTCTCGTTCTCCTCTGCGGTGCGCGTGTCTCTGCGCCAGACGATGGCCTCTCGCGGACGCCGGGTGAAGGCGCGTTTTGCCCATCCCCGCCGCGGCATACGCCTATGCCGCCGGCGCATGCGAAAGGCGGCGAACCGGCGCGGGGGCCTTCCCGTTCGCGACAGGTCCGCCGAGGCGACGGGCGCGCCTCACTGTGGGCACCATTCGCTTCCAGGGCGGTGCGCCGGATCGAGCCCGCCGCCGACCGATTCGCCCGCACACCCACCTGTCTACGATCACCGGTCACCGCTTCTCATGAAACTAGCGCTCGTCTCCGTCGCGAGCACGATCCTCGGCGTCGTGCTCGTCCAGATCGCCAACGGCTTCCTCGGGACGCTGGTGGCGATCCGCGCCTCCTCCGGCGGCTTCTCGCCGCTCGCCATCGGCCTCGTCCTCGCCGGCTTCTCGGTGGGCTACACCGCGGGCGCCGCCTTCGCCGATCGACTGCTGCGGCGGGTCGGACACATCCGCCTCTTCGCCGCGCTCGCGGGGCTGATCGCGGCATCGAGCGTGATGATGCCCATCCTCGAGAGCGCGCCGGCCTGGCTCGCGCTGCGCATCGTCATGGGCTTCGGCTTCGCGGGCCTCTTCGTCACCGCCGAGAGCTGGCTCAACGGCACGATCGCGCCCAAGGACCGCGGCACGATCTTCGCCGTCTACATGGTCGCCACGGGCTTCGCCTTCGGCGCCGGGCAATTCCTCATCAACCTGCCCGCACCGCTCGGCTACGAGCTGTTCTCGCTCGCCGCAGCCCTGTTCTGCCTCGCCCTCGTGCCCGTGGCGATGACGCGCTCCGTCCCGCCCGCCATGCCGGTGGGGCCGAGCCTGAGCCTCGCGCGGCTGCGCGAGATCGCCCCGGTCTCGGTGGCGGGGTCGGCGGCGGCGGGGCTCGCGGGCAGCGCCTTCTACGGCCTCGTGCCGGCCTACGCGACGTCGATCGACATCGGTCGCTGGTACATCGCCGGCTACGTGGCGACGGCGGTGATGGGCGGCCTCGCCTTCCAGGTACCGGTGGCGCGGCTCTCGGACAGGCTCGACCGGCGCTTCGTCGCCGCCGGCGTGGCGGCGGGCATGGCGCTCTCGTGCCTGGCGCTGATGGCGATCCCGCTCTCCTACGCGCTCTTTCCCGTCACGTTCCTGTTCGGCGGCTTCCTGTCGACGATCTACCCGGTCTGCGTCGCCCACGCCAACGATCGCGCCGGACCCGACCAGGCGGTGGCGGTGAGCGGCCAGCTGATCCTCGTCAACGGCCTGTTCTCGGCGGCGGGGCCGATCATCGGCACGGGGCTCATGGGCGAGACCGGCTTCGACGGCGTCTTCGCGCTCGTCGCGGCGATCGGCACGGCCTTCATGGCCTTCGCGATCTGGCGCGCGCTGCGCGTCGAAGGGCCCGAGAAGCGCGAGCGCCCCTTCGTCATCCTCAACGAGCGCATGAGCCAGACGGTGGGCCATGTCGCGAGCGATCCGGAGGTGGTGGAGCCCGCGCCCGTCGGCGCCGAGGAGGAGGAGGCGCCGCCGCGGCGCATCGACGAGGCGGCGTGACGGCTGGCCGCGTCAGCGCAGGTCGAAGCGCACGGGGACGGTGAGCGTGATCGCGCCGGCCGGCGGCGCGGGCGTGGGCGAGGCCCGGCGCACCATGGCGAGCGCCGCCTCGTCGAGCGCGGCCGAGCCGCTCGAGCGCGAGATCCGCGCGCTCGTCACGCGCCCGGATGCGTCGAGGCCGAAGGTCACCTGCGCCACGCCCTCCTCGCGCCGCGAGCGCGCCGCGGAGGGGTAGCGCTTGTGGCGCTCGAGATGGGCGAGGAGGCGCGCCTGCCAGCGCGCGGTCTCCGCCGGGCTCGCCGCCGCCGCGCGGCTCGGCTCCGGCGCGGCCGTGCGCTCCGCACGGGCGGGCGCGCGCTGACGGGCCGGCGCGGAATCGAAGGCGTCGCGGCCCGGGCTCGCGGCCTGAGGCGCGGATCGCGCGACGCGCTCGCGCGGGGCCGGAGGCGGCGGCAGGTCGCGCGGGCGCGCCGGCGGCAGGGAGACGAGCGGGGAGGGGGCTTCGGGTGCGGGCTCCGCGGCGAGCTCCGGCTCGGGCTCGGGCTCCGGGTCGGGCTCGGGAATGGGCTCGGGCTCGGGCTGCTCGATCGGCTCGGGCTCGGTAACGGGCTCCGGCTCGACCAACTCGGGAAGCGGCTCCTCGACGCTCTCCGACGCGGGCGCGTTCTCCCCCGCGATCGCCTCCGGCGCGGGCGCCTCCTCGACGACGGGCTCGGGTTCGGGGGCGCTCGGGAGCGCGGCGAGCTCGAGGGCGAGGATACCCGCGGGCTCGGGCTCGGCCACGGGCGGCGGCGTGATCGGCGCCAGCGCGAGCCCCAAAGCCGCGTGCGCCGCGCCAGCGATGCCGGCCGCGGCGATCCAGCCGCCCAGCCGCACGGCGCGCCCGCTCGTCCTCATGGCGCGCCCGGCGGGACGTCCACGGGGCTCGTCTCGAGCCCCACGAGCGCGACGGCGAGATAGCCCGCCGCCCGCAGCTCGTTCAAGAGGTCCATCAGCGCGCGATAGGGCAGCGTCTGGTCCGCGCGCAGGAAGACCCGTGTCGTCCGATCGCCCCCCGTCGCCGCGTCGAGGGCGGAGGCGAGGGCCGCGCGGTCGATGGTCTCCTCCCCGAGCGAGAGCGCGCCCTCGGCATCCAGCGTGAGCACCACGGGCTGCGCGGGGGCGGGCTGCGGCGCGGCGTTCGAGGCCGGCAGGTCGACGGGAACCGACACGGTCGCGAGCGGGGCCGCGATCATGAACACGATGAGGAGGACGAGGATCACGTCGATGAAGGGCGTGACGTTGATCTCGGCGAGCTCGTCCGCCGCATCCTCGTCCCCGTCCGGGCGCGTGGCGAAGGCCATGGCGAAGCGCTCCTACTCCGCCGCGAAGCGAAGCCGCGGCGTCTCGGCGGCGCGGGCTGCGTCGAGCTCGCGGCTCGCGAGCCGGGCGAGCCGCGCCGAGACGTCGCCGAGCCCGCCACGATAGCCGGCGAGGCCGCGGGCGAAGAGGTTGTAGAGGATCGCCGCCGGGATCGCCGCGACGAGGCCGATGCCGGTGGCCAGCAGCGCCTCCGCGATGCCCGGCGCCACGATGGCGAGGTTCGTCGTCTGCGCCTCGGCGATGCCGATGAAGGAATTCATGATCCCCCACACCGTGCCGAACAGCCCCACGAAGGGCGCGGCCGACGCGGTGATGGCGAGGAGGCCGGTCCCCGCCGAGAGGCGGCGCGCCGCCGCCTTCTCGATGCGCGCGAAGCGGATCGCGAGGCGCTCGCGCACGCCCGCGGGATCGCGCCTCGGCCCGAGCGCTTCGCTCTCGCGCCATTCCTCGCCGAGCGCCCGCACCAGCGCCGCCGGCACCCCGCCGCGCCCGGCGAAAGCGCGCTGCGCCTCCTCGAGGGAGGTCGCGTCGTCGAGGAGACGCAGCGCCCGGCGCGCGCGCGCCGACGCGCCCGCCAGCTCGAGGCCCTTCACCAGGGCGATGGTCCACACCAGGATCGAGGCCGCGACGAGCCCGATCATCACGCCCTGCACCACGACGTCGGCGGCGAGGAACATGCCCCAGGGCGAGAGATCGTGCGCGGCGGGCGCCGCCTCGGGCGCGAGGGCCAGCGGCGTCATGGCAGGGCGAGCCTCTCGCGCAGGGCCTCGAACGCGGCGAGCTGCGCGGGATCGAGCTCCCGGTCCGGCCCGCGGCGAACGAAGATCTTGAACATCGAGGCGCCCGTCTCGTCGAAGAACTGCACGGAGCACGAGCGCCGGCCGTGGAAGGCGCGGTCGACGAGGACGATCGCGCGGCACGCGTCCGCGCGGATGTGGCCGCCGATGGGGCTGTCGCCGTGGATGTTGAAATAGCCGCGCCCGACGGTGCCGGGAGGCAGGCGCCCCACGACCTCCAGCACGATGGTGGAGGTGTGCACGAGGAAGAGCACCTCGCCCCACGTCGTCATCGAGGCCCAGACCTCGCCGAAGCGCTCGCCCGAGAGGACGAGGCGCTCGCCCTCCGGCAGCGCCTCGACGACGGTGAGGAGCGGCGCCCCGTGACGGCGCGCCACCTCCTCGAGCACGCCGTCGGGCTTCTCCGCGAGGCTCTCGCGGATCGCCGCGAGGAGGCTCGTCCCGGTATCGGCGAGCGCGCTCATCACGCGACCTTCGCCGCCTGGTCGGCGCTCTCGCCGAGCACGCTCTCGAAGCCCTCGAACTCGGGATGCCCCAGATAGAGCCCCTTGTTCTGTCCCGCGTTGCGATGCGAATCGCGGAACTGCTCGGAGCGCGTCCAGGCCTCGAAGCTCGCCCGGTCGGTCCAGACCGTGTGGGAGGCGTAGAGCGTGTGGTCCTCGCGCTCCGGGCCCTTCAGCAGATGGAAGGTGACGAAGCCGGCCATCTCGTCGAGCCGCGTCTTGCGGCTCGACCAGACGGTCTCGAAATCGCCCTCGCGGCCCTTGGCGACCTTGAAGCGGTTCATGGCGACGAACATGGCGTTCTCCTGTGCGTGATGTCGGAGCGGCTCCGGCTCGGGGGGCTCTCGCGCCGGGCGCTCACATGCCCAGCCTGGCCTGGAAGCCGACCTTGGCGACGAAGCCCGGGCTGTCGGCGCCGTCCCGGAAGCGACGGTACTGGACGTCGCCCACGTTCTCCAGGGTGACGTAGGCGCGCGCGTCCGGGGTGATGTCGTAGGAGCCGTAGAGGTCGACCAGCGTATAGGCGTCGCTCTCGAGGCTCGCGGAGGCCAGCGGCAGCCGGTCCTGCGCGCCGACGAAGGTGACGCGCCCGCCGAGCGTCAGCTTCTCCTCGAGGAAGCGCAGCCCCGCCCCGAGCGTCAGCTGGTCCGGGTAGATCGAGGTCAGCGGCTCGTCGGTGACGCGGTTGTCGCCGCGCGTGATGCCGCCCGACACGCTCGCGAACCAGCGGCGCGCGTCGTAGGCGAGCTCCATCTCCGCGCCGGTGAGGCGGGCGCGGGCGATATTGTCGTAACGGAAGGACGCGTCGGCGCAGGCGGCGGGGAAGCGCGGGTTGCCGCAGGGCTGGCCCGGATCGGAATAGATGCTCTCGATGTAGTCGTCGACGTCGTTGCGGAAGACCGAGACCTTGCCGCGCAGCCGGTCTCCGGTGACGAAGAGGTCGTCGAAGGAGAGGTTGACGCCGGCCTCCAGCGTCTTGCCGACCTCCGGGCGCAGGTTCGGGTTGGGGATGAAGCTGAACGATGCCGGGAAGGGATGCACGCCGGCGACCAGCGTCTCGGTGACGGACGGCGCGCGGTAGCCTTCGGCGTAGGTGCCGTAGATCTGCAGGCCCTCGATCGGGCGAAGGCCGATCGTCAGCTTCGGCGAGACCCGGTCGCCCTGCGACGTCAGCCCCCCGCCGGAGAGCTCGTAGGCGTCGAAGCGTACGGCGCCGACGAGGTCGAGCATGCCCCACGAGGCCTGGCTCTGCACGAAGCCGCCCCACACGGTGCGCTCGCCCGAAGGCGTGTAGAGGTCGGCCGAGCCGATGGGATCGCGGACGGTCACCTCGTCGCGGAAGGCGTCGACGCCGTAGGTCAGCGCGAAGGCGACGGGCCCCACGTCGAAGCGCGACGTGTTGAAGGCGTCGACGCCGGTCGTGACGATCTCGAAGGAGCGCTCGGCGCCGAGCGAGGGCGGCGTGCCGGTGGTCTGGACCTGATCCGTGCGCGTGCGCGTCGACCAGGCCTGGACCGTGGCGTCGACCCACGGATTGCCGGGATCGGCGAAGCTCCAGCGGCCGACATAGGTCTCGGTCACGACCTCGTTGTCGCGGCGCGGCTCGCGGGCGTTGCCGAGCCCGTTGGCGAAGTCGAAGCGCTGGAGCTGCGCGGAGAGCTCGACCTCGTGGAAGGGGGCGGGCTCGAAGACCACCTTGCCGAGGCCCGACACCAGCTCCTGCCCGCTGTCGGAGACGAGGGCGCCGTCGCCGTCGTCGTAATCGTCGAGGGTGCGCAAGCTCAGGCCCACCAGCGCGCCGAAGGCCTCGGTCGGCCGCATGGCGGCGATCCCCGAGCCCATGAGACCCGTCTGCGAGCCCATGACGAAGGTGGAATCGAGCGAGAGCGCCAGGCGCTCGCCGGGGACGAGGACGTCGTCGGGATCGACGGTCTGGAAGGAGACGACGCCGCCGATGGCGCCCGAGCCGTAGACGTTCGCCACCGGCCCGCGGGTGATGTCGATGACGCGCACGAAGGCGGGGTCGAGGAAGAAGGCGCCGTCGGCGTTGTGGCCGGAGCGCTGGAAGTTCTGCCGCGCGCCGTCCACCGTCACCGCGACGCGGCCGAAATCCTGCAGGCCGCGGATGTTGACCGCGGTGGCCGGATCGTCCGGGTTCTCCTGCGTGGCGACGTTCGGCAGCGTGTTCAGGATCGTGCCGATGCGCTGCACCGAGCGCGTGCGGATCTCGTCTCGCGTCACGACGCTCGTCGCCGAGAGCGCGTCGACGGCGCGGGTCTCGTCCTTCGTCGCCGTCACCGTGATCGCATCGAGGGTCACGCCCTCGTCCTGCGCCCCCGCCGCGCCCGCGCCGAGCGCCAGCGCGCCGAGCGAGACCGCCCCCACAAAGAGCCTACGCATCGCCATCCATCCTGAAGTGTCGATTGTGTCGTCGATGGCTGGCGGGCCCCTCGCGATCGTGCTCGCGGCGGGGGCTGGCTGGCTGCACGTTCCATTCTTCACGGGAACGCTTGACGCCGTCTATGCGAGGCGTCAAACAACGTCAATCGAAAACTTGAACAGATCCTCTTTCGACAGATTACAAACAAGGAAGACTGTACGAAGACTCGGAAGGCTCGAGTAGATGAATTCCAAGGCAGAGCCGAATACGCCCGGCGCCCCGGCGCCGGCGGAGCCGCCCGTCGTCGACGTGCGCGACCTCGTCGGCACCGGGCGCGAGGCGATCATCCGCCACAACGGCGAGCGCTACCGCCTGCGCATCACCGCCGCCAACAAGCTGATCCTGACGAAATGACCCGCGCGAAGGACATCTCCATGCTCGCCACCCTCGCCCGCGCCGCGGCGCTCGCCGCCTTCGTGTGCGCTCCCGTTTGCGCGCCCGGCGCGGCTTTCGCCGCCGAGGAGGAGCGCCTCGTCGTCGCCGGCGGCGTCCTCACCGAGATCCTCTACGCGCTGGGCGCGCAGGACCGGATCGTGGGCGTCGACACGACGAGCCTCCATCCGCCCCGAGCGCTGGAGGAGCATCCCGACATCGGCTACCTGCGCGCGCTCTCGGCGGAGGGCGTGCTCTCGCTCGCGCCCGATCGCGTGCTCGCCACCGACGCCGCGGGGCCGGCGGACGCCCTCGACCTGATCCGCCAGGCGGGGGTCGACGTCGAGATCCTGCGCGAGGAGCCGACGGAGGCGGGCGTCCTCGCGCGCATCCGCGAGGTCGGCGCGCTCGTCGAGGCGGAAGAAGCGGCGCGGGCGCTGGCGGACGAGGTCGCGGCCGGCTTCGCGGCCCTGGCGCAGGCCCGCGCGACCATCGAGGCGCCCGTGCGCGTGCTCTTCGTGCTCTCGCTCCAGAACGGGCGCGCGATGGTGGGCGGTGCGGGCACCTCGGCGGACGCGATCATCACCTTGGCCGGCGGCGAGAACGCCGTGTCGGGCGTCGACGGCTACAAGCCCGTCACCGACGAGGCGATCATCGCGGCGGCGCCGGACGTGATCCTCTCCATCGGTCGCGGCGACCACGCGCTCTCGCCGGACGACGTGTTCGCGCTGCCCGCCTTCGCCATGACGCCCGCCGCCGCCGAGCGCCGGCTCGTGACCATGGACGGCCTCGCGCTCCTCGGCTTCGGCCCGCGCACGCCGCAGGCGGCGGCGGAGCTGATGAAAATTCTCCATCCCGAGGCGGTCATCGCGCCCGTCATCGCGCCTCTTCTGCGCGCCGAGGCGACGCGATGAGCGCGGGTCTCGCCGCGGGCCGGCTCGCGGACGCGCCGAGCGCGCTCGCGGCGCGCCGGCGCCGGGCTCGGCTCGGGACGGGCCTTCTCGTCGTCGTCCTCGCCGCGATCTCGATCGTGGCTCTCGGCGCGGGCGCGGTGGCGATCCCGCCGGGCCGCGTCGTCGCGATCCTCTGGGAGGCCGCGACGGGGGCGGGCGCGGATGCGGGAGACGGCGCGCGCGACGCCCTCGTCGTCACCGGCATCCGCCTGCCGCGGGTCGCGATGGGCATCCTGGTCGGCGCCGCGCTCGCGGTGGCGGGCGCGCTGATGCAGGGGCTCTTCCGCAATCCCCTCGCCGATCCCGGCCTCGTCGGCGTCTCCTCGGGCGCGGGGCTCGCCGCGGGGATCACCATCGTGCTCGGCGAACGGCTCGTGCCGGCCGCGCTCGGCATCGATCCCTTCGCGCTCCTGCCCGTCGGCGCCTTCCTCGGCGGCCTCGCGACGACGCTGCTCCTCTACGCCATCGCCACACGAGGCGGGCGCACGTCGATCGCGACGATGCTCCTCGCCGGCATCGCGCTCGGCGCGCTGGCGGGTGCCGCGAGCGGCGTCCTCGCCTTCATGAGCGACGATCGGCAATTGCGCGATCTCACCTTCTGGTCCCTCGGCTCGCTGGGCGGCGCCACCTGGAGCAAGCTCGCAATCGTGGCGCCGATCCTCGGCGCGACGCTCCTCGCGACGCCGATTCTGGCGCGCGCGCTCAACGCCCTCGTCCTCGGAGAGGCGGAGGCCTACCACCTCGGCATCGCGGTGGAGCGGGTGAAGACCGCGATCGTGATTCTCGTCGCCGCCGCGGTGGGGGCGAGCGTCGCGGCGGCGGGCGTCATCGGCTTCGTCGGCATCGTCGTGCCGCATCTGCTTCGCCTCGCCATCGGGCCCGACCACCGCGTGCTGCTGCCCGCCTGCGCGCTGCTCGGCGCCGCGCTGCTCGTTCTCGCCGACATCGTGGCGCGCACCCTCGTCGCGCCCGCCGAGCTTCCCATCGGCATCGTCACGGCGGCGATCGGCGCGCCGTTCTTCCTGTGGCTCCTGCTGCGCCGGCGAGGGTTCTTCCCGTGACGCAAAACGACACGCATCCCCTCGTCGCCGCCGAGGGCGTCGCCTATGCGACGGCCGGCCGAACGCTGCTCCACCCGATCGACGTGTCGCTCGCCGCCGGCGAGATGGTCGTCGTCGTCGGACCCAACGGGGCCGGCAAGTCGACGCTGCTCAAGCTCCTCTCCGGCGAGCTGGCGCCCAGTGCGGGCCGCGTCCTCTACGAGGGCCGCGACGCGCGCGCCTGGACGCCCTGGCGGCTCGCCGCCAAGCGCGCGGTGATGGCGCAGTCGGAGGCGCTCGCCTTTCCCTTCACCGTCGCGGAGATCGTCGGCATCGGCCTCGACGGCGCGGCGGGCCGGCTCGGGGGCGAGGCGCGTGACCGGCGCATCCTCGCGGCCCTGGCGCGGGCGGACATCGTCCACCTCGCCGCGCGCGACGTGCAGAGCCTCTCGGGCGGCGAGCGGCAACGCGCCCAGTTCGCCCGGGCGCTCGCCCAGCTCGAAGCGGGCCGGGCGGCGGGGGAGGGGAGCCAGGTCCTGTTCCTCGACGAGCCGGTCTCGAGCCTCGATCTCGGCCACCAGATCGCGCTGCTCGAGGCGGCGCGGGCGCTGGCCGACGATGCCGAGAGCCCGCTCGGCGTGCTCGCGGTGCTCCACGACCTCAACCTCGCGGCGCTCTACGCCGACCGCATCCTCGCGCTCTCGGACGGGCGGCTCGCCGCAGCCGGCGCGCCCGCCGACGTCCTCGATGCGCGTCTGTTGCGCGACGTGTTCCGCGTGCCGCTGCCCGTCCATCGCCGTGGCGACGCCGGCCCGCCCTTCGTGCTGCCGGAGCGGCCCCGCGGCGATCTCGGCCACGGCGCGCTTTGACGCGCTTCAGAGCAGGCTCGCGCGGGCGTCGATCTCGGCGAGCAGCCGCTCGATATGCCAGCGGCTGCCGCCGAGATCGGCGAAGGGCGCGCGGGTGACGGCGCGGGCGTCGACCCGCGCGCCCTCGCTCGTCGCCGCGACGCGGATCGTCAGCTCCACCGGCAGGCGCAGGACGAGGGAGGCGGTCGTCGCCTCGAGCCGCGCCGCCGCGCTGCGTCCACCGGGTGCCGCCGCCTCGACGATCTCCCAGCCGAGCGCCTCCGCCGCCTCTCTCGTGAGGGCGAAGGCGGCGTCCTCCGGCAGCGCGAGATCGAGCGGCGCGACGGGCGGCGCCGCCGCGCGCTGGCGCTCGCGAAGCCCGGGTAAAGGCGGGGGCGGGCGCCAGCCCTCGCGCGCGACGCTCGCGGGGCGCGAGGCGGAGAACGTGAGCGGCGGGACCGGGCGCGTCGTCACGTCGAGCATGGGCGGGCCGGCGAAGGCGAGGCCCGCCAGCACCGCCGGGTAGGCGAGGGTGAGCACCGCGAGCACGAGCCCGCCCACCGCGCGCCCGAAGCCGCGATGCCCCTCGTTCCAGATTCGCACGAAGGCGAAGAGCGCCAGCAGCAGCGCCAGCCCCGCGACGATGCAGGCGGCGGCCAACGCCGCGAGGCCCGGCTCGAGCTCCACCCGCCGCCAGCGCGTGAGCACGCCGGCGAGCACGAAGACCGTCAGCGCGAGCCAGCCGAGCCTGAGCGACCAGGTCGCGGGACCCGACATCGGGTCCTCGACGATGAGACGACGCATCTCAGCCCTCGATCAGCGCGCGGCGCGAGCCGATCTCGCCGGCCACGAAGTCGAGGAAGACGCGCACCCGCGCCGAGCGGCGCAGATCCGGATGGGTGAGGAGCCACAGGCTCGCGGAGAATTCCGGGCGGATGTCCGAGAGCCGGCGCAGGCCCGGATGCGGATCGCCGATGACGCAGGGGATCGCGCCGATGCCGATGCCGGCCTCGATCGCCTCGGCGAGGCCGAGCACGGTGGAGAGCTTCGCCGCCACCTTCTCCGGCGCCACGTGGTCGCGCACGAACTTCGCGACCTTGAGGCCCGACAGGTTGTCGCCCAGCGAGACCCAGTCCCGGTCGTAGAGCGTCACGAGGTCGGGCACGTGCGGGTCGGGAAAGTCGCTGCGGCGGCCGTAGAAGGCCCAGTTGATGGTGGCGAGCCGGCGGCCCACCAGCGTCTCGGGGGGCGAATCGGTGGCGCGGATGGCGACGTCGGCGTCGCGCTTCGAGAGGTTCAGCGCCTGGTTCGACAGGACGAGGTCGAGGCGAATCTCGGGATAGCGCTCGCGGAAGTCGGCGAAGATCGGGATCAGCAGGTGGACGAGGAGCGAATCGCTCGTCGTCACCCGCAATTCGCCCGCGGGCGCGATGTCCTGGCCGGCGATCTTGCGGGCGAAGCCGTTGATGTCCTCGTCCATCCGCTCGGCGATGGCGCACATCTCCTCGCCCGCCGTGGTGAGCACGTAGCCGGTGCGGTGGCGATCGAAGAGCTTGACGCCCAGCGCGCTCTCCAGCTGGCCCAGCCGCCGGAAGGCGGTGGAATGGTTCACGCCCAGCGCCGCCGCCGCGCCGGTGAGCCCGCGGGCCTCGGCGATGGTCTTCACGAGCCGGAAATCGTCCCAGGCGAGCTGGCTTGTGGTCATGATCTCTTGCGTCCGCGCAAACTGAGGCTTTTGAACATACATGTGGCGTTGCGTGGAGGAAAGACTAAGTTTCGCCGCGACGGCCGCTCCGGGCGGCCCCCGAAATCAGGAGATACCGCCATGGCGAAGGTTCTCGTCCTCTACTACTCCACCTGGGGCCACATCGAGCAGATGGCGAACGCCGCCGCCGAGGGCGCGCGCGAGGCCGGCGCCGAGGTCGTGGTCAAGCGCGTGCCCGAGCTCGTCCCCGACGAGATCGCAAGGAGCGCGCACTACAAGCTCGACCAGGCCGCGCCGATCGCCGACCCCAACGAGCTCGCCGATTACGACGCGATCATCTTCGGCACGCCCACGCGCTACGGCAACATGGCCGCCCAGATGAAGAACTTCCTCGACCAGACCGGCGCGCTCTGGGCGCAGGGCAAGCTCGTCGGCAAGGTGGGCTCGGTCTTCACGTCCTCGGCGACGCAGCACGGCGGCCAGGAATCGACGATCCTGTCCTTCCACACCGTGCTCCTGCATCACGGCATGGTGATCGTCGGCCTGCCCTACGCCTTCGCCGGCCAGATGGGCGTGGACGAGGTGAAGGGCGGCTCGCCCTACGGCGCCTCGACGATTGCCGCCGGCGACGGCTCGCGCCAGCCCTCGGCGGTGGAGCTCGACGGCGCCCGCTTCCAGGGCCGCCACGTGGCCCAGATCGCGGGCAAGCTCGCGGGCTGACCCCTCAGCGCTCCGCGGCCGCGCGCGCGAGCCGGTCGCGGATGGCTTCCCCGAGACCGTGGACGGGGATGGGGACGATCGCGATCGTCTCCGCCCCGCTCGCGTCGAGCCGTCGCATCGCGCCGAAGAGGCGCGCCGCCGCCTCCGCGAGATCGCCGCTCGCGCTCAGCGTCTCGCGGGCGAGGGCGCGGTCCGCTCCGGCGGGCTCGTCCGGACCGAACAGCAGGGCCGCCTCGTCGGGCCCGATCTCGCGGGCATCGAGGCGCACGCGCGCGCGCGGCGCGTAATGCGAGGCGAGCATGCCCGGGGCCTGCACCCCGCCTTCGGGACGGGCGCCGTCGAGCGGACGGCCGAGCACGGCCTCGATCGCCTCGCGCGGCACGCCGCCGGGGCGCAGCAGGCGCGGCGTCCCGTCGAGGCAGGCGACGATGGTGGATTCGACCCCCACCCGTGTCTCGCCACCGTCGAGAACCGCCGCGATCCGGCCCTCGAGATCCTCCAGGACATGGTCGGCGGTCGTCGGAGACACACGTCCCGAGCGGTTCGCCGACGGTGCGACGATCGGACGCGCCGCTGCCCTCAGCAGCGCCTGCGCCACCGGGTGGGCGGGCACGCGCAGGGCGACGCTGTCGAGCCCGGCGCGGGCCACGTCGCAGACGCTCCCCCCGTCCGCACGCGGCACGACGAGGGTCAGCGGACCCGGCCAGAACGCCTCCGCGAGGCGCCGCGCATCCGCGTCGAAGACCCCCTCCGCCATGGCGGCTCGCGCGTCCGGCAGGTGCGCGATGAGCGGATTGAAGCGCGGACGCTCCTTCGCGGCGTAGATTCGCACCACCGAATCGGCGTCGGTGGCGTCCGCGCCGAGCCCGTAGACCGTCTCCGTGGGAAAAGCCACGACCGCGCCCTCGCGCAGGAGCGCGGCGGCGTCCGCGATCGCGGCGAGATCGTCGGCGGGGAGGCGGCGGGTGGGCATCGGGCTCATGGCGTATCGGCGGATCGGGCTGTGCGCGGTGGCGGCCGGCGCGGAGCGCGCGTCTCGCCCGGCGCGGAGCACGCGTCTTAGCACGCTGCGCCGCGCGCCGCGCCAGCGAATTCGGCCGCAACCACGATGCGCGTCAAAGTGGCATCGTTCATCTTTCCTTAGGGCTGTTCGTCATAATCGTCCCCGCTACCGGAGGGGAAGAATGACCAAGCCCATGCCCGTCGCCGTCACCAAGGTCGATACCAAGGCCGATCCCGATACGTCGTTGTCCGGCATCGTGTCGCGGACGGCGGAGCTGCGCAGCGTCGCCGTCGAGAAGACCCGGCGCATCCAGCAGATCACCGGGCAGATGAAGATTCTCGCCCTCAACGCCATGATCGAGGCGCAGCGCGCCGGCGAGCAGGGGCGGGGCTTCTCCGTCGTGGCGCAGGAGGTGCGCTCGGTGGGCGACATCGTCGCCGCCGTCTCCCGCGAGCTCGAGGATCACCTCGCCCAGCGCATCCACGATCTCCAGTCCGAGGTCGAGACCCTGGCCGACCAGGCCGCCGGGCAGCGCTACGTCGACCTCGCGCTCAACGCTATCGAGCTGATCGACCGCAATCTCTACGAACGTACCTGCGACGTGCGCTGGTGGGCGACGGATTCCGCGGTGGTGGACGCCGCAGCCCAGCCCACGGACGAGGCCGCCCGCTACGCGTCCAAGCGCCTCGGCGTCATCCTCAACGCCTACACGGTCTATCTCGACCTGTGGCTCTGCGACATGGACGGCCGGGTCATCGCCAACGGCCGGCCCGACCGCTATCCCGTTCGCGGGCGCTCGGTGGCGCAGGAGCCCTGGTTCCGGCGCGCCGCGAACCTCTCCTCGGGAGACGACTACGTCGCCGCCGACGTCTCGCGCCAGCATCATCTCGGCGACGCGCAGGTCGCGACCTATTGCGCCAGCGTGCGCGAGGGCGGCGAGGCGCACGGGCGCCCGCTCGGCGTGCTCGCCATCCATTTCGACTGGGAGCCGCAGGCGCGCGCCATCGTCGAGGGCGTGCGCATCGCACCCGAGGAGCGCGAGAGGACGCGGGTCCTCCTGCTCGACGCCGAGCAGCGCGTCATCGCCGCCTCCGACGGCAAGGGAATCCTCTCCGAGCGCCTCGCGCTGCCGCTGCGCGGGCGCCGCGCCGGCTTCGATCACATGAAGGACGGCAGCCTCGTCGCCTTCCACGCGACGCCCGGCTACGAGACCTATGCGGGGCTCGGCTGGTACGGCGCCATCGTGCGCCGGGTCTGAAGGCCGACGCGATTTCGCCCGGCGCCGCCCCGGCGCCGGCAGCCCGCCCCCGGCGCATGCCCGCATCCCGCGTTTTCGCCTTTCGCGAGGCCCCCGCTCTCCGCTAAGCATCGTCACTCGGCACGTACGAGGCGCAAAGGCGGCGAGACGCGAGATGGACAGCCTGGCAGTCGCGAACCTGGTGCTGCTCTTCGGCGCGTTCTTCGTCGTCCTGGGCATCGCGACGAGCCTCGTCGCCTCGCGCTTCGGCGCGCCGCTGCTCTTCCTCTTCCTGTGCCTGGGCATGATCGCCGGCCAGGACGGCATCGGCGGCATCGTCTTCAACGATTTTCGCGTCGCCTATCTCGTCGGCTCGCTGGCACTCGCCGTGATCCTGTTCGACGGCGGGCTGCGCACGCGCTTCTCGAGCTTTCGCGGCGTGCTCGTGCCCGCCGTCATGCTCTCGACCGTGGGCGTCGTGATCACGGCGGGGGTGACCGGCCTCGTCGCGGCTCTCGTGCTCGATCTCGGCCTCCTCGAAGGCCTGCTGGTCGGCGCCATCGTCGCCTCCACGGACGCGGCAGCGGTGTTCTTCCTGATGCGCTCGAAGGGCGTGCAGCTGCGCCGGCGCGTCGCCAACGTCATCGAGATCGAGAGCGCCACGAACGATCCCGTCGCCGTCTTCCTCACCATCGTGCTCGTCGAGCTCGTGCTCGCGCCGCAGGGGAATGGCTGGGTCGAGATCTCGCTCATCCTCGCCCAGCAGGCGCTGGTGGGCGCCGCGATCGGCGTCTCGGGCGGGCTGGCGCTCGCCTACGTCCTCAACCGCGTCACGCTGCCCCAAGGGCTCCACCCCCTTCTCGTCGTCGCGGCCGCGGTGCTGATCTTCGCGCTCACCGGCGTGCTGGAGGGCTCGGGCTTCCTCGCCGCCTATCTCGCGGGGCTGATCCTCGGCAATCGTCCGGTGCGGGCCTTCCCCACGATCCTCTCCTTCCACGACGCCACGACCTGGCTCTCCCAGATCGTGATGTTCCTGGTGCTGGGCCTGCTCGTCACGCCCTCGACGCTGATCGACTACGCGCTGCCGGCGCTGCTGGTCGCCGCCTTCCTCATCGTCGTGGGCCGGCCTGTGGCGGTGTGGCTGTGCCTCACGCCGTTCGGCTTCTCGCGGCGCGAGAAGACCTTCGTCTCGTGGGTCGGCCTGCGTGGGGCGGTGTCGATCTTCCTCGCCGCGATCCCGACCCTGGCGGACGTGCCGAACGCGGACGTGTATTTCAACGTCGCCTTCTTCGTCGTCCTGGTCTCGCTGCTGGTCCAGGGCTGGAGCATCGCCTGGGCGGCGGGGCGGCTCGGGCTCAAGGTCCGCGACACCGGGCCCGAGATCAAGCGCCTGGAGATCGACCTGCCGGGCCAGCTCGAGCTCGAGCTCGTCGGCTACCCGGTCGCCGACCAGAGCCCGGTGCTGGCGGGCGCCGTCTTCCCGTCCTGGATGCGCATCGTGATGATCGTGCGCCGTGGCGAGGTCCTCACGCCCGAGGGGGCGGGAGACCTGCAGGTGGGGGACTACGTCTACGTCCTCGCCCCGCCCGCGCGCGTTGCTCGCCTCGACCGCCTCTTCGCCACGCTCGACGGCGCCACCGCCTTCGGCGTGGGCACGTTCTCGTTCGCGGGCGATGCGCCGATCGAGGACGTCTGCACGCTCTACGGCCTGCACGTGCCCGCCGACCTCAAGGGGCTGACCGTGGCAGACGGCTTCGCCGAGCGCTTCGAGGACCGCGTGGACATCGGCGACCGCATCGCCATCGAGCCCGCCTATCTCCTCGCCACCGCGATTCGCGACGACCGCGTCGCCAAGGCGGTGGTCGAGTTCGAGGAGGATGGCCGCGAGGGCCCCCACGGCATCGCCGGGCGCTTCGGCGCGCGGATGCGCGAGCGTTTCGTCGCGCGAAAGGCCCGCTCCGGCGAGACCCGGCCCTCGCCGGACGCCGCCGCGGACGCCGCGCGGGAAGCGCCGTCGCGCCGAGACGAAGCAGCGTCGCTCTGAGACGCGGCCGCGGGCATCGCCGCACGGTCATATCGCGGGAAAACCCGCATTGACCTTCCCATGATGGGAGACTTTATCGAGGACGGGACATGCGATGCGGCGTTCGACGCCGCCTCTCCCGGAGACCGATGATGAACCTCCAGCAGAAGACGCCGCAAGGCGCCGCTCCCGCCACCGCTCTGACGCGCCTCGACATCGACGTCGGCGGCATGACCTGCGCCTCCTGCGTGCGCCACGTCGAGCGCGCCGCCGGCGCGGTTCCCGGCGTCGCCGACGTGTCCGTCAATCTCGGCGCCGAGCGCGTGAGCCTCGACTTCGACCCTGCCCGCACCGACGCCTCCGCCATCGCGGCCGCCATCGAGGACGCCGGCTACGAGCCGCATGCGCGCACCCTCGCGCTCGCGATCGACGGCATGACCTGCGCCTCGTGCGTCTCGCGGGTGGAGAAGGCGCTCGCCACCGTGCCCGGCGTGACGGCGGCCTCCGTCAACCTCGCCAGCGAGCGGGCGACGATCACGGGCTACGGCCGCGATATCGAGGCGCTCGCCATCCGCGCGGTGGAGGATGCCGGCTACGGCGCCAAGCCCGTCGCCGACGAGGCGCAGGCGACGCGCGACGCCGAGATCGCGGCGACCGAGCGCCGGGAGATGGCGCTCGTCGTCGTCGGCCTCGCGCTCACCGCGCCCCTGGCGCTGCCCATGCTCGCGATGCCCTTCGGCGTCCACGCCATGGCGCCGGGATGGGTGCAGCTCCTCCTCGCCACGCCGGTCCAGTTCTGGCTGGGCTGGCGCTTCTACCGCGCCGGCTTCAAGGCGCTGCGGGCGAAGACCGGCAACATGGAGCTCCTCGTCGCCATCGGCACGTCGGCGGCCTATTTCCTGTCGATCTGGCTGCTCCTCACGGCGCCCGCGCATCACGCGCCCGAGCTGTATTTCGAAGCGTCGGCCGTGATCATCACCCTCGTCCTGCTCGGCAAGCACCTCGAGGCGCGCGCCAAGCGCCGCACGGCGGACGCGGTGCGCGCGCTGATGGCGCTGCGGCCCGACACGGCGCGCGTGCGGCGCGCGGACGGGAGCGAGGTCGAGGTGCCCGTCGCGCAGGTCGCGCTCGGCGACACGATCGTCGTCCGCCCCGGCGAGCGCGTGCCCGTCGACGCGACGATCCGCGAGGGCGCGTCCGAGATGGACGAGAGCATGGTCACCGGCGAGAGCCTGCCCGTCACCCGCGAGCGGGGCGAGCGCATCATCGGCGGCTCGGTGAACGGCACCGGCGTCCTCGTCGCCGAGGCGGTGGCGGTGGGCGGCGACACGACGCTCGCACGCATCGTGCGCCTCGTGGAGAACGCGCAGGCCTCCAAGGCGCCGATCC
This sequence comes from Salinarimonas ramus, assembly GCF_014645695.1. Taxonomy (GTDB): domain Bacteria; phylum Pseudomonadota; class Alphaproteobacteria; order Rhizobiales; family Beijerinckiaceae; genus Salinarimonas; species Salinarimonas ramus. Next base: position 58,861 of record NZ_BMMF01000006.1, read on the forward strand.
AGAAGCTCGTCGACAAGGTGGCGGCGATCTTCGTGCCCATCGTCGTCGGCATCGCGCTCCTCACCTTCGCCGCCTGGTACCTGACGACCGGCGATCTCGAGCTCTCCATCGTCACCGCGGTGGCGGTGCTCGTCATCGCCTGCCCCTGCGCGCTCGGCCTCGCCACGCCCACCGCCATCATGGCCGGCACGGGAGCCGCAGCCCGCGGCGGCGTGCTGATCAAGGACGCGGAGGCGCTCGAGCGCGCCAAGGCGATCCGCGCGGTCGCCTTCGACAAGACCGGGACGCTGACGGAGGGCCGTCCGCGCCTCGCCGGCTTCGTCGCCCTCGACGGGGAGCGCGCGGACGCGCTCGCCGTCGCGGCGGGCCTGCAGGCGGGGAGCGAGCACCCGCTCGCCCGCGCCGTCGTGGAGGCGGCCGCCGCAGAGGGCCTCGCGCCCTCCCGCGCCGAGGACGTCCGCGCCGTGGCCGGACGCGGGCTCGAGGGGCGTGTCGGGGAAGCGCGCTACGCCATCGGCAGCGCCCGCCACATGGCCGATCTCGGCATCGCGGTCGAGACCGCCGCCGAGGGCGCGCGGCGCGAGGCCGAGGAGGGGCGCTCCGTCTCCTATCTCGCCGCGCTCGACGAGCACCCGCGGCTCCTGGCGCTGCTCGCCTTCGCCGACACGCCCCGCGCCAGCGCCGCCGACGCCGTGCGGCGCTTGAAGGAGATGGGCATCGCCTCGATCATGCTCACCGGCGACAACGAGGGCGCCGCGCGCGCCGTCGCCCGCGCCATCGGCGTCGACGAGGTCGTCGCGGAGGTGCTGCCGGAGGACAAGGCGCGCATCGTCTCCGAGCTGAAGGTGCGCTTCGGCGAGGTCGCCATGGTGGGCGACGGCATCAACGACGCGCCGGCGCTCGCCGCCGCCGATCTCGGCATCGCCATGGGATCGGGCACCGACGTCGCCATGGAGGCCGCGGGCGTGACGCTGATGCGCGGCGATCCGGAAGCCGTGGCGGACGCGATCGAGATCGCCCGGGCGACCCAGGCGAAGATCCGCCAGAACCTGTTCTGGGCCTTCGCCTACAATTCGGCCGGCATCCCGCTCGCGGCGCTGGGGCTGCTCAGCCCCGTCATCGCGGGAGCCGCCATGGCGTTCTCCAGCGTCAGCGTCGTCTCGAACGCGCTCCTCCTGCGGCGCTGGAAGCCGAAGGCGTCCTCGAGCGCGGGGAGGGCGTCATGAAGATCGGCGAGGCGGCCAAGCGCTCCGGCGTCTCGGCGAAGATGATCCGCTATTACGAGGAGATCGGCCTCCTCGCACCGGCGGGGCGGGCGGGCAACTCGTATCGCGACTTCGATGCGCGCGAGGTGCACGAGCTCGTCTTCATCCGCCGGGCGCGGGCGCTCGGCTTCTCCATCGAGGAGATCGCCCGCCTGCTCGCCCTGTGGCGCGATCGCGGGCGGCCGAGCCGGGAGGTGAAGGAGATCGCCGATCGCCACGTGGCGGATCTCAAGGCGCGCATAAGCGATCTCCAGGGCATGGTCGACCAGCTCGAGCACCTCACGCGCTGCTGCACGGGGGACGACCGTCCAGACTGCCCGATCCTCGCCGACCTCGCGAGCCCGTGATCGGAAAGCGTGGCCTCGGCGGCGGGACCCGCCCCCGTCCCGCCGCATTCACGCTCGATTAACCCTGACCGAAACGCGGCGCGGCATCGTCGATTCGCGTCGTCCCGGGTAAGGCTCCGTCAACCAAGACGAGCGATCACGTAGGGGCGGGTGAAACGTGCGCCGGGGCACGCGCGCGCCGCCCGCAGACGTCCTCCAGGAGTTTCATCCCGCCATGCTCGCGTCGCTCACCTCCGTTCGCGCCCTGCGCTTCGCCGCCATCGTGGCGATGCCCCTCGCCTTCGCGGCCTGCGCCGCGACCCCGCCCGGCTCCGAGCTCGGCGGCGGCGCCGGCGCCGGATCGGGCCTCGCCGGTGCGGCGACGCCGGGCTCGGCGCAGGACTTCACCGTCAATGTCGGCGACCGCGTCTTCTTCGAGACCGACCAGTCGACCCTGACCTCCACCGCCCAGTCGACGCTCGATCTGCAGGCGCAGTGGCTCGCCCGCTATCCGCGCTACGCCGTCCTGATCGAGGGGCACGCGGACGAGCGCGGCACGCGCGAGTACAATTTCTCGCTGGGCGCTCGCCGCGCTCAGGCCGTGCGCGACTACCTCGTCGCCCGCGGCGTCGACGCGAACCGCCTGCGCACGGTGTCATACGGCAAGGAGCGTCCGGTCGCCGCCTGTGCGGACACGTCCTGCCAGTCGCAGAACCGCCGCGGCGTCACCGTCCTCGAAGGTGGCGCCGGCGCCTGATCGCGCCCGTTGCCTCATGCGTCCCTTTCCGGCGCTGCCGCTCACGCGTAGTCGAGCGGCAGCGCCGTCGTGTTCTTGATCCGCTCCATGGCGAAGGACGAGGACACGTCGTAGAGGTCCGCCACCGCGATGAGCCGCTTGTAGACCCGGTCGTAGGCGGCGATGTCGGGCACGACGACGCGAAGCAGGTAGTCGACCTGGCCGCTCATGCGCCAGAGCTCCACCACTTCCGGGATCTTCGCCACCGCCTCGCAGAAATGCTTCGCCCAGTCGGCCTCGTGGCGGCTCGTGCGCACCATCACGAACACCGTGACGCCGACGTTGAGCTTGTCCGGGTCGAGCAGCGCGACCCGGCGCAGGATCACGCCGGCCTCCTCCAGCTTGCGGATGCGCCGCCAGCAGGGGGAGGGCGAGAGCCCCACCGCGGCGGCGATCGCCTCGAGCGGGCGCGTCGCGTCCTCCTGCAGGCAGGCGAGGATTCTGCGGTCTATCGCGTCCAGGGTAATCGTTTCCGCCATTCGCCTACTCCGCAGAAAATTCTTCCGCGACGCTAGCGAACGGCGCCGAACTTCGCAAAGCGATTTCCGCCGCTCGGTGCCATCCTTCGGTCGTGTTCGCAAGCCGCAGGAGCCCCCGATGCCGAACGAGACCGACAGCCGCTTCTCCTTCACGGCCCACCCGGCTTCCGTCGGCGAGAGCTATGTCGAGCACATGGGCGTCGCCTTCTCCTTCGGCGGCCGCATGCTGGCGGCCGGGCTCGCCTGCCTCGTGCACGGGATCTTCCCGTTCCTGTTCACGAAGACCGGCTCGAAGACGGTGACCGAGCTCCACGAGCGCATGGTCCGCAATCGCGTCCGCCACGCCCATCGCGAGGGCGCCGAGGGCGTCGTTCAGCGATAAAGCGCGAGCCGCGCCAGCGCGAGATCGGCCGTGAAGGCGCGCCCGATGGCGACGAGGCCGACGCGCCGCACCCGCGCGAGGTCGAGCGGCGCCTCGATCCGATGCGCCGCGAAGCCCGCGAACGGCAGGCGCAGCCGCTGCCATTCCGGCAGGGCGACGAAGCTCGCGCGATAGGATTGCCACGGCCGCGTCACCTCCGCCGTGCGCAGGTGGACGCCGTAGGTCTCGCCGTTGCCGAATACGTCGAGCTCGAGCCCGGCATGGCCGGAGAGGTCGATCGCCGCGCCGTCGGGCGCGAGATCGCGCGCCATCTGCAGGAAGCCGCCGTCGTTCTCCAGGCTGACGCGGCCCGTCAGGCGCAGCGCCGCGCGTCCCGCGACCATCTCGCGCGCGAGACCCCCGTCGGAGACCCCGCCCATCACGCGATCCGAGATCGCGCGCCAGCTCTGCGGCGCGTCGGGCATCGCGGTGAATTCGTCGAGGATCATGGTGTACGGCCTTCTCGAGGTTCGCTCCAGAATGGAGCGGATTTTCGCGCTCGCCATCGTTTCGGAGAGGCGATGCGGTGAAACGAGCAAGGTTTTCCTGCTTTCGTGTGCCGCATGAAACCGGGCGAGGCGCCGCAGGCGTCCCGAGCCCGTCTCGTTGCCCTGCGGAGCCTTGCGATGAGTGGCGTACACGATCTCCTGCCGACCCGTCTCGCGCACCGTCTCATGGTGGCGACGCTCGCTCTCCTCGTCGTGTGCGCCGGTGCGGGCGCGGCGTCCGCGCAGTCGCTCCTGGCGCGCTGGGTCGATCGGGACGGCGCGGAGCTCGCGAGCCGTTCCGTCGACCTCGACGTCCTCGAAGGGCTCGACGGACGCACGATCGAGACGAGCACGCCCTGGACCGAGGGCGTGACCCGGTTCGACGGGCCGCGCCTGTCGGCGATCGCCGCGCTGGAGCCCGGCGCGCTCGTCGAGGCGCGCCTCACCGCGCTCAACGACTACGCCATCTCCATTCCCGCCGAGGACATCGTCGCGCACGAGCCGATCCTCGCGAGCCGGCTCGCCGGCGAGCGCATGCGCGTGCGCGATCGCGGGCCGCTCTGGCTCGTGCACGATCTCGATTCCGATCCCGCTCTGCAGACGCAGCGCTACCATGCCCAGATGATCTGGCAGGTGCGTGACGTCGTCTTCGTCGTGGACACGCCATGAGCCTCGCCCTCCGCTCCCGCGCGCCGATGACGCGCCGGCGCCGCGTCGCCCTCGTCTCGCTGCTCATCCTCGCCTGCACCGTCTTCATCGCCGCGACGGCGGCGGTCTACGTGCGCCAGCTCGAGCAGAAGGCGCTCCTCACCGAGTCGATCCGCGGCTCGGGCTGGACGGCCTACCAGGCGAAGCTCGAGCACGTGCGAAGCCTCGCCGCCCTCGATCTCGCCCGTGCCGCCCCCGACGCGCGCCACCTCCAGGAGGCGAGCCTGAGGCTCGAGATCCTGCTCTCGCGCCTCCCGCTCATCAGCAAGTCCGACGACAGCGACTTCCTGCGCGAGATCGAGGGCGTGCCGGAGATGGCGGCGCGCATGGAGCGCGACGTCGCCGCGATCCTCGACGGGCTCTACGCCACGGACCACGACGACCCGGCGCTGCCGGGCCTGCTCGACGGCTGGAACGAGCGGCTCGCGGCCTACGAGGTCGACCTCCAGGCCATGCTCCAGGCGACGGTCGCCTACAACGATCGCCTCTACAAGCGCGAGAGCGAGCTGCGCGAGGCGACGGCGATGCTGCCGCTGGGCTCCCTCGTGATCTCGGGGGCGCTCCTCGTCATCCTGCTCATCACCCAGGTGCGCCGGGCCGAGAGCGGGCTCGACGAGATGCGCGCGGCACGCGCCCAGGCGGCGGAGAACGAGGCGAGCCTGCGGCGCGTGGTCGAGGCGGCGCCCGTCGCCTTCGTCGTCGCCGATCCGCACACCGACGCCGCGGTCTTCATCAACCGCAGCGCCGCCGGCCTCGTCGCCGCCGATCCCCGCGACGGCGCCTGGCGCGCCGCCATCGGCCAGTGCCGGCGCGCCGTCGCCGCGCGCGACGCGCTCGGCCGCGAGAGCGCCGAGACGGCGGTGCCCGTCACCCTGCGCCATCCCGGCGGCTGGCTGATGAGCTGCACGGTCCTCTACGCCCGCATCGTCTGGAACGGGCGCGAGCAGGGGCTCTATGCGCTGGTCGAGACGACGCGCACGCGCACCGCCGAGCGCGAGGCCATGCAGGCCTCGACGCTGGCCGCCATCGGCGAGATGGCGGCGGCCATCGTCCACGAGATCAACCAGCCGCTGGCGACCATGAAGATGGCCTCCTCCAACGCCATCGCCCTTCTGGAGGAGGGCGCACCGCCGGAGAAGCTCAGGCCCAAGCTCGCGCGCATCGACGCGCAGGTCGACCGCGCCAAGCGCATCACCGACCAGATCCGCCGCCTCGTGCGCCGCGGCGACGAGCGGCCGCAGACCCAGTTCGCGCCCCAGGAGGCGATCGAACTCGCGGTCGGCGCCGTCGCCGAGCAATACCAGCGCGCCGGCATCGCGCTCGCGCTGCGCGTCGAGGACGCCCGCGGCGGCGTCGTCGCTGGGGATCGCACGCTGTTCGAGCAGGTGCTCGTCAACCTCCTCGTCAACGCCCACGACGCCTTCGGGACGCTCTCCGCCCGCGCCGCCGACGCGCCCGCGCCGCGGGTGCGCATCGCCGCGCGCATCGAGGAGGACGCGCTCGTCGTCGAGGTGCGCGACAATGCCGGGGGCCTGCCGGAGGAGATCGTCGAGCGCTTGTTCGAGCCCTTCGTGACCACGAAGCCCGCCGGGCAGGGCACCGGGCTCGGCCTGGCGCTCGCCCGCAAGATCGTGGTCGACATGGGCGGGCGCATCACCGGCGAGACCGCCAATGGCGGCGCGCGCTTCGAGGTGCGCGTTCCGCTGGCGGCGACCCGCCTCGCCGCCGCGGCGGCCTGACGAGGAGGCCAACCGATGATCCTGGTCGTGGACGACGAGGAGGATCTGCTCGAGGAGCTCGTCGAGATGCTCGAGCGCTCCGGGCTCGACGTCGTGGGAGAGAGCCGCCCGCGCGCCGCGCTCGACCTCCTCGCGAAGCACCCCGAGATCGACGTCGTCGTCACCGATTGGCGCATGCCCGGGCTCGACGGGCTCGCCCTGATGCGCGCCGCGCGCTGCGACCCGTGCGCGCGGCGTGACCGCACCTTCCTCGTGATGACCGGCCACGAGGGCGAGGCGGGGCTCGTCCATGCGCTCGAGGCCGGCGCCGCCGCCGTGCTGCACAAGCCCTTCGGCGCGGATGCGCTGCTCGCGGCGCTTCACGGTCACGCTCACGCTCACGAAACTTGAAGATTTGTCGTCTACCTGTGCGGGAGGGACAGGAGCCGACGAGCGGATGACGATCATGGCGACGGCCTTCGTGCGCGAGAACGCGCCGGACCAGGAGACCCTCACGGCGCTCCTCGTCGACGACGACGCGGACTTCCTTGAGGAGCTCGCCGACGGGCTGGAACGCTTGCGCGTCGGCGTCGTGTGCGCGCGCGACGCGACGGAGGCGCTCGCGGCCGTCGAGGGGCCGACGCGGATCGACGTGCTCGTGGTCGATGTCGGCCTGCCGCGCATCGACGGCATCGAGCTCCTGCGCAAGCTGCGCGCGCGCCGCCGCGAGCGGCCGCTGCCGGCGATCGTGCTCACCGGCGAGGCGACGCTGGAGCGCGCCGTCGCGGCCCTGCGGGTGGAGGCGCACGACTTCCTGCAGAAGCCCGTCGATGCCCACGAGATCGCCGCCGCCGTGCGCGCCGCCGCCGCGCGCCGGGACGAGACGCCGCCGACGATCGCGCTCCCCGATCCCGCGCGCGAGGAAGCTCCCAAGGCGTGCACGACGCCGGGAGAGCGCCTGGCCTCGCTCTTGGCCGTGCGCAAGGAGCGCAAGCGCATCTTCGGTGCGTCGCTGTTCGAGGACCCCGTCTGGGAGATGCTGCTCGACCTCGCCCATGCGGATTCGCGCGGGGAGGAGGTGGCGGTGACGAGCCTGTGCCTCGTCTCCGGCGTCTCCACCACGACCGCCCTGCGCCGCCTCGACGACATGGCGGCGGCCGGGCTGATCGAGCGACGGCGCGACCCCTCCGACGGGCGGCGCATCCTGGTGCGGCTCACCGACAGCGGCAAGGAGAAGGTCGAGCGCTACCTCGCGACCGTCGACCAGAAGCTGGGCTGACTCACGCGGCGCCGCCGAGCCGCGTCGTCAGAACGGCAGGCTCGCGCTCGCCGCCGCCCGCGCCGGCTCCAGCGTCAGCCGCTCGCCCACCGCGAGCGATCCGCCCGCGACGATCTCGGCATAGACGCCGCAATCGGCGTGGCCGTAGGCCTGCATCAGCGTCTTCGGGATCGCGAGATCGCGGATGCCGGTGGTGGGATCGACGTTCGTCGCCGCGCAGCGCACGGTGCGCTCGCGTACCCGCAGGCGCAGCCCCGAGGGCCCGGCGAGGACGTGGTCCACGAGGTCGAGCTCGGCGAAGGCCGGGAGACCCTCGACGACGAGGTTCGCTCGGAAACGCAGCGGATCGACGGGGGTGCCGACGCGTCCCTCGAGCTCGGCGAGGCTCGCGCGATTGACGAGCGAGACGTAGCCCGTGGGCGAATCCGTGAAGCGAAAGCCCTCGGGCGCGGCGAGGACCTTGGGCATGCCGTCGAGGGCGTCGCCCATGTAGGCGAGGAAGAACGCCTCGATCGCCGCGCGTCCCTCGCCCGTCGAGAGGTCGCCGCGCGCGGCCTCGGCGCCGCCATCGCGGATCGTCAGGACGTGCGTGTCGTGGTCGTAGCGCGTCTCCAGCCGAGCCAGAGCCTCGTGGCGCATGAGCATGAGGTAGTGCCGCTTCGACCGGTGGACCGGGTTTCGCGGGTCGAAGCCCGACGGGCCGTTTTCCACCGCATAGAGCCGATCGCCAGGCACGTAGGCGCCGGCCTCGAGCGCGACGCGCGCCATCGGCTCCGGGGAGAGGCCCTTGACGGGATAGCGATACAATCCGGCGATCCGCATGGCCCGTCTCCTGGAAGTGTCTGGTTCAGCGCGGCTCGAAGCGGCCGATTGCGAGATCCGGCGCGCTCGTGGCCCGGCGCGAGGGAGCCGTGCGTCCGACCCACAGATCGGTGGCGAGCCCGCTCTCGAAGGCGGTGATCGGCGCCTCCCGCCAGCCCGGCGCGTCCGCGTCGCGAACGGCGATCTCGGCGATCTCGGAGACCGAGCGGGTGACGTGGTCGCCGACGATCGCCGTGAAGGGGCGCCCGACGACGGGGCGGTCGAACACCACCTCGAGCACGAGCCGCTCGCGGTCGAGCTCGGCGAGCCGCACGGCGGCGCCGCCGCCCTCGACGAAGGCGAGCTGCATCGTGCGGGCGCGCGGCGCGAAGACGACGCTCTCGATGCGGGTGCGCAGGCGCTCGCCCTTGCCCTCGTCGAGATCCTGGAGAGGGCCGATGACGGCGCCCGCGCCGAAGGAGGTCGTCCCGCGGCCCTCGGGGGCGAGCGGGCGCATGCGCCACAGGCCCGTCGCCGTCTCCAGCGTGAGCACGGGCTCGGAGCGCCCGTCCTGCGTGACCCAGAGCTCCACGAGAGCGTAGCCCCCCGGCTGGGCGTCGCCGACGCGAACGGGCACCTCGGCCGCGGCGAAGAGCCCGCCGGGGCGCTTGACGCCGACCAGCCTGAGCCCCGCATCCTCGTAGAGCGTATTGCGAACGGGCGGCTCGGCGGGGGCAGCGGCCGGCGCGGCCTCGCTCGCGCAGGCGAGGAGATCGGCGGCGGGCGCGTCCGACGCGCCGAGCATGGGCAGGAAGGCGGGATGAGCGGCGACGATGGTGAAGCGCCGCGCCTCCTCGGAGGCGAGGGTCAGCGCCACGTTGCGCGCCCCGGCGCACAGCGCGGGCACCGTGCGGTTCTCGATCGCGACGGCCAGCCCGTCGAGGCTCGCCGCCGAAGCCGGCGAGACGGGGGCCGCTGCGAGGGCGAGAGCGAGAGCGGCGAAGGCGGCGGCGTGGCGGAGGGGGCGAAGCATCTGGCGGGCGCTCGTGATCGGTCGGAGCACCCATCAACCCCATGCGCCGCCCCCGCGCAAGGCCACGGATGCGCGAGAACGCGCGCAGCGCGCGCGCCGTGTCCGCGATGCCGCTCGCGGCGCCGTCCTCAGACCATCGCGAGGGCCACGGCGACCACGATGCCGAAGACCACGATGAGCGCGACGAAGCCGACGACGACGCGACCGTTCCCGGTTCGGGAGATGTCCGTGCCCGCCGGCGCGTCGACCTTCGGCGCGTTCCTGGCGGCCTCCTCGCGGGCGAGGCGCACGCGCTCGGGGGACGGCGGGTTGCCGGCCACCTCGTCGTCGGTGCCGAGCATGGACGTGCCGGGATCGAACACGGCGTTCTTGTCGCCGGTGCGTCCGGAATCCACGTCCGCCTTGAGCAGCGCCGGGTTCGGCCGCGCGTCGTCGGTGGGCGCGTGGTCGCCGGTCATGCGCTCGGACGAGGCGTGGGGCACCATGTCGGGCGTCGGCGGCTTCTCGGTCGCGTCGGCTGGGGTGGAACGGCGCCCGGTGCGGAGCGTGCCGGTCGCGGGGTCGTTCGAACGATCCCGCGCGCGGCGGGACTCGGGTGTCGCGGACATGTGCGCCTCCAATGTGAGACGCCAACGCCGCGGCGGCCCTCGCGTTCAGGCGAGCCAATCGGGCACGCGGTCGCGGCCGATGAGGTCCTCGTAGCGCTCGCGGGGTCGCACCACCGCCATCCGCGCGCCGCCCACCAGCACTTCCGGCACGAGGAGGCGGGTGTTGTAGGTGGAGGCCTGCACCGCCCCGTAGGCGCCCGCCGTCATCACGGCGACGAGATCGCCCGGGGCGAGGGGCGGCAGCGGGCGGGCCAGCGCGAGGTAGTCACCGGTCTCGCAGACGGGCCCCACCACGTCGACGAGGCGCCGCGGCGCCTCGGCTGCCGGCGCGCGCACCGGCTTGATCTCGTGATGCGCCTCGTAGAGCGTGGGGCGGATGAGGTCGTTCATCGCGGCATCCACGATGACGAAGGTCTTGCCCTCGCCCTCCTTCACGTAGACCACGCGCGAGACCAGGATGCCGGCGTTCCCGGCGATCATGCGGCCGATCTCGAAGAGCAGCGTGAGCCCGAGATCGCGGGTGTGGCGCTTGATCGTCTGCGCGAAGAGCGCGGGCGCCGGCGGCGGCTCCACGTCCTCGCGATAGGGCACGCCGAGCCCGCCGCCGAGATCCATGTGATGCAGCGGGTGCCCTTGCGCCATCAGGTCGCGCGCCAGCTCGGCGACGAGGGCGGTGGCGTTGTCGAAGGGCGCGAGATCCGTGATCTGGCTGCCGATGTGCATGTCGACGCCGGTGATGGCGATGCCCGGCAGCGCGGCGGCGCGGGCGTAGACCTCGCGGGCGCGCGAGATCGGGATGCCGAACTTGTTGTCGAACTTGCCCGTCGAGATCTTGGCGTGGGTCCGCGCGTCGACGTCCGGGTTGACGCGGATCGAGATCGGCGCCTCGACGCTCATCTCGGTCGCCACCGAGGAGAGCGCCTCGAGCTCGGGCTCGCTCTCGACGTTGAAGCACAGGATGCCCGCCGCGAGCGCCGCCGCCATCTCGGTGCGCGTCTTGCCGACGCCGGAGAAGACGATGCGCCGGCCCGGCACGCCGGCGGCGAGCGCGCGGCGCAGCTCGCCCTCCGAGACGATGTCCATGCCCGCCCCGCGGCGCGCGAGCGTGCGCAGCACCGCCTGGTTGGAGTTCGCCTTCATGGCGTAGCAGACGAGCGCGTCCATGTCCGCGAAGGCGGCGGCGAAGACGTCGTAGTGCCGCTCCAGCGTGGCGGTGGAATAGCAGTAGAAGGGCGTGCCCACCTCCGCCGCGATCTCTTCGAGCGAGACGTCCTCGGCATGCAGGACGCCGTCGCGATGGGCGAAGTGATGCATAGTCGCGCTCTCAGAGCAGGATGTCGAGGAGGAAGGGCCGGTCCGGCTGCGCCACCGGCACGCTCTCGGGCTGGCGCGGCCCGCCGACGGGGACGTTCACGAGGGGATCGGAGGGCACCGCCGCCTCGTCCGCCAGCGGCGCGGGGCCCGCCCCCGGCGGCGGCTCCAGCGCGCCGCGACGGCCGCAGGCGGAGAGCGTGAGCGCCGTCGCGATCAAGAGAATGAGACCAACGCTCGCCCGACCCGCACGCATCCGACCCCTCCCACGTTCGAGGGCCGCAGCTAAAGCACAGATCGGACGGGCTGGCGAGGGGGCGTCAACGCCGCGCGAGGCTCTCGAGCACGCCCGCATTGGCGCAGAAGGAGGGCGCGTGCTCCGCGCGCTCGGTCTCCGCGAGCCAGGAGCGGCAGGCCCCCTCGTGCCCGCACCCGGCGCAGCGGCGGGCGGCCTGGGCGAGGGCGAGGTCGGCGGCGGGGTCGTCCTGGCCCTCGGGGGCGACCCCGAGCCGCGCCATCATCTCCCCCATCAGCCGCGGCCGCTCCGCTGCCCGCCGCAGCCCCTCGATCATGCTCTTCATCACGCGCGCCTCCGTTGCGATGCGGGGCATGATGGAAGCCGAGGGCGGGGGAGCGCCTTGATCGAGCGCAAGGGGGACTTCTCCAGGTGAAGTCCGGGCTTATGTCGCTTTTTGCCGGTGTGCTCCGGTGACGGCCGTCCGAAGACGTGCTAGAAGATGCCGACGCGCGCAAATAGAAAATCTGGAGTTGAGGAAATTGCCGTGGCTACAGTATTCGACGTAGCAGACTACATCCTCCACCAGAAGGGCGAGATGACGGCGATGAAGCTCCAGAAGCTCGTCTACTACAGCCAGGCCTGGGGCTTGGTCTGGGACGAGGCGCCACTTTTCGACGCCAAGATCGAAGCGTGGGCGAACGGCCCCGTCGTGCCGTTGCTCTTTCAGGCGCACCAGGGCGAGTACGTCGTCTCCCGCGAGCCGAGAGGGGACCGGAACAATCTGTCGGACGAGCAGCGCGAGACGATCGACGCCGTCCTTGCTCACTACGGCGATAAAGCAGCCGCTTGGCTGAGCGACCTGACTCACCGTGAAGACCCGTGGCGGGACGCGAGACACGGCCTAGCCGACGGTGAACGCGGCAATCGCGAGATCACCCACGCCTCGATGGCCGAGTTCTACGGCAATCTCTGAGGCCGCACGCCGTGGGAAAGTCGCCGAAGATCGCGAAGCACGTCGTCGAGCCCGAGCCGACCAAGACACCCAAATACAGGGAACCGGAAATCGAGGGGCTGCCGCTCGCGTGGAGGTTCAGTGCTTGCGATCGGGACGGACCGTTCAGCTGGATCGCCTTCGAAACCGCAGACAAGTTCAAGGAGGTGATCGATCGCCTCCACGATTTCGAGACCAAGTCGTGGAATGATCTGCTTGGAGCGGGGTGTCACCCGATCGAGGTGTACCGCCTCGAGAAGGAGGCTCGTGACCGTCTTCGAGCCATCCAGCGCGATGATCTCGACGAGCTGATGTCGTTTCGCGTCGCGGGCGCGCACCGGCTCTGGTGCGTTCGGGAGCGCAACATCATGCGCATTCTCTGGTGGGATCCCGATCATATGGTCTACAGGACCGAGAAGGATCGTGCGGACAGAACGAAGCGGAAGAGAAAGGAAGGCCGTTAGGTCTTCGACAGCCTCGCCGATCAAATCCGCGTCGACAGGAGGTCTCGCACCTCACAACAACCCCCGCTCCTTCAAATAAGCCGTGACGATCCGGCGGATCATTTCCGACCGGTTCGGCTGGTCGGTCTCCAGGCGCGCGGCTTCGTCGAGGGCGTCCGTGATCTCCTTGCCGGCGCGGAAGCCGACCATGGGACGGATGCCGGTCGGGGGACGGCCGCGTCTTTTTTGATCATCAGATATTGACATCCGCGCCCGGTTTTTGCTAATCAATAATCCTGCAAGCCGAACGCATCAGAGCGCGCGTCGCGGCTCCGAGGACAGCGCCATGGCCGACCCTACCTATACCGCGCCCGCAGGCGCGGCGCATACCGATTCGTCCCCGTCCGACCCCGCCACCCAGAACCCCACCCCCTCCGAGCCCCCGCTCTCCGCCCTCGCCACCGAGTTGCGCTCGCGGGTGGCCATGGTCGAGGCGCTGGGCGAGCGGCTGTCGCGGGAGGGGGTGGACGACGACGCGCGCGATGCGCGGCTGCGCGCGCCGTGGGCGGCGTGCGATGCGCTGGCCGGGCGGATCGCCAGGCGGGCGTCGCGCACGCTCCTCGATCTGGAGGCGAAGGCGGCGGCGTTCCTGTGGCTCGATTCCGGGGCGACGTCGGCGGACGACGAGCCGCACGCGCGCCTCGTCGCCGACGTGATGACCTTCCTCGCCGGGGGCATCTCGGACTGTCTCGCCCCCGACCATCGCGACACGCCGCTCGACGTGCCGCGTCTGTTCGCGACGATCGAGACGCAGGCCCTCGTCGCCCGGGCGCGGACGGTGGGCGACCTCCTCGCGCTCCACGAGATCGGCCGCCTCCTGCGCGAGCGCGCCGGCGCACCCGCGGACGCATCGCCGGAAGCCGTCGAGGCGCTCGACGCCACGCGCCTCGCGCTCGGCGGCCTGGGCGCCGAGCTGGAGGAGGAAGCCGCCGCCCGGCTCGCGACGACCGAGCCCCGGACGGCGGAGGAAGCGCGCGGGCGCGCCATCGCGCTCTATGTCCGCGAGGCGGCGGCGCCGGTGCCCGATTGCCTGGAGCGCGCCGCGCGCGTCACGTTCCGCCTCGGCTTCGATCTGCCGGGCCACGTCTCGTAGGGCGCGCCTCAGGCGCTCTCCACCTCGTGCACCGCCCGGGCTAGGAGGTCGAGCATCTGCTTGCGGATCTCGGCGTCGGAGACGGAGGCCGGCAGGTCGGCGCGCAGCTGCTCGTAGACCTCGGCGTCGCCGGGCTTCTTCAGGTCGGCGGAGACGACGGAGCGGGCGTAGGCCTCGGCGTCCTCGCCGGTCTTGCCGAGGATCTCCGCGGCCCACAGGCCGACGAGCCGATCGCGGCGGGCGATCGCCTTGAAGCGGAGCGCCTCGTCGTGCGCGAACTTGTTCTCGAAGGCGGCTTCGCGGTCGTCGAAGGTGGTCATGGTCCGGGTCCGTGCGCGTTGAGCTGGGGGAGGGCGCTCGCGCCCTGCTCCTGCGGGTATATCGCCGGGGCCCGGCGCGCGCCACCCGGCATGCTGCGTACGCGAAGGCGCCCCGCGCGGGTCGCATGCGTCGTTCACGCAGGAGCGCGACGCGGGTGAAACGTTCGTTGTGAATCCCCATCTCTTCGGATAGGGTCCCCGGCGAACGGGCGGCCCTCATTGCCGCTCGACCGCGCTCGCCACCTCCACGTTCCTTCACCGGCGGGCCCGTTCGAGAGCCAGGAGCCTCAGGCCTTCCCATGGACTTCAACAAACCACGGTATACGCCAATGAATCGCCGCCGTCGGATCTACGAGGGCAAGGCGAAGGTCCTGTTCGAGGGGCCCGAGCCCGGTACGCTCATCCAGCATTTCAAGGACGACGCGACCGCCTTCAATGCCAAGAAGCACGAGGTGATCGACGGGAAGGGCGTGCTGAACAACCGCATCAGCGAGTTCGTCTTCCAGCACCTCAACGACATCGGGGTGCCCACGCACTTCATCCGTCGGCTGAACATGCGCGAGCAGCTCATCCGCGAGGTGGAGATCATCCCCCTCGAGGTCGTGGTGCGCAACGTCGCCGCCGGCTCGCTCGCCAAGCGCCTCGGGCTGGAGGAGGGCACGCAGCTGCCCCGCTCGATCATCGAGTTCTACTACAAGAACGACAAGCTCGACGACCCGATGGTGTCCGAGGAGCACATCACCGCCTTCGGCTGGGCGACGCCCCAGGAGATCGACGACATCATGGCGCTCGCCATTCGCGTCAACGACTTCCTGTCGGGTCTCTTCCTGGGCGTCGGCATCCGTCTCGTCGACTTCAAGATCGAGTGCGGCCGGCTTTGGGAGGGCGACATGATGCGTATCGTCGTCGCCGACGAGATCTCCCCCGATTCGTGCCGGCTGTGGGACATGAAGTCCGCCGAGAAGCTCGACAAGGACCGCTTCCGCAAGGATCTCGGCGGCCTCATCGAGGCCTACACGGAGGTCGCGCGCCGCCTCGGCATCCTCGCCGAGACCGACGGCGTCCCCATGGGCGGCCCGCGCCTCGTGCAGTGAGGCGCCGGCCGCGTCCGGCACGTCAGGACATCACGTCCGTCCAGCCGCCGTCGGCGACGAGCTCGGTGCCGGTGATGTACGACGCGTCGTCGCTGGCCAGGAAGAGCGCGGGCCCCGCGATCTCGTCCGGCGTGCCGAAGCGGCCGAGCGGAATCTTGGCCGCGAGCGTCTGCGCGATGCCCTGGAGCTGCTCAGGCGAGAGCCCGAGCTTGCCGTAGATCGGCGTCTCGATCGGCCCCGGGCTGATCGCGTTGACGCGGATACCGCGGGGCGCGAGCTCGCCGGCGAGGGTCCGCACGAGATTGCGCGCCGCCGCCTTCGTCGCGCCGTAGACCAGCGTCCCCGGCATGCCCATGCGGCCGTTGACCGAGGTGTTGACGACGATGGCGCCGCCCCGCGGCAGGTGGCGTGCCGCGGCCTGCGCCGTGAACAGGACGGCCCGCGCATTCACTGCCATCAGGTCGTCGAAGAGCGCCTGATCCGCGGTCTCGATGGACGCGAAACGTGCGGCACCGGCGTTGAGGAAGACGATGTCGAGCCCGCCCATCCGTCGCGCCGCCTCGTCGACCGCGGCGGTCGTCGCGCCGACGTCGCGGGCGTCCGCGGCGAGGGCGACGACGTCGCCCAGCGCGTGCTCCGCCTCGGCGAGCCGGCCCGCGTCCGCGCCCGTGATCGTCACGCGGGCGCCCTCGGCGAGGAAGCGCCGCGCGGCGGCGAACCCGATCCCGCTGGTCCCGCCGGTGACGAGGACCTTCTTCATCGAAAACCGTGACATGGTCGTTCTCCAGGGTTATAAGTACCGATGAGTCCGAAATAGATCGGGGCGGATCGCCATGCAAGAAAAAACGAACTCGCAGGTACGAAAAAGTGCGCGAGGCCGTGGCCGCCCCTCCACGCTCGACGAGGAGCGCGCGCTCGACGCGGCGTTGGACGCGTTCTGGCGGCGCGGCTACGCGGCGACCGACATCGACGCCGTCGCCGCGGCCGCGGGCACCGCGAAGCCGAGCCTCTATCGCCGCTTCGGCTCGAAGGAGGGCTTGTTCCTGGCGGCGCTGGAGCGGTACGCCGGCGGGCACGGGACGCAGCCGCTCGCGGCCTTCGCGGCCGAGCGGGACATCGCGTCCGCGGTGCGCGCCTTCTTCCGGACCGCGGTCGAGGGGCAGACGACGCCGGGGCGGCCGACCGGGTGCCTCTTCGCGTGCTCCGCCGCTCCGCTCGCGGAGAGCCAGGCGGCGGTCGGAACGCTCCTCGCAGACGGGACGCGTGCGGCGCACGCCGCCCTGGTGGCGCGGTTCGAGGCGGCGTCGGCCGACGGCGAGCTGCCGCGGGGCTTCCCGGCGGCGGCCCGGGCGCAGCTGATGCTCGACGCGATGCAGGGGCTCGCCCTGCGGGCCCGCGCGGGCGCCGATCGCGCCGCCCTCCTCGCAGACGCCCGGAGCTATGCGGACGTCGTGCTCAGCCCGGCTCCGCCTTGATCGCCAACGCGTGGAGCCCACGCGCGAACGCCTCCGCGAGGGCGGCGTTGACCATGCGATGACGCTCGACGCGGCTCTTGCCCGCGAAGGCGTTCGAGACCACCTCTATGCGGAAGTGGGTCTCGCCGCCCTCGCGCCAACCGGCGTGACCGGCGTGAAGGTGGGATTCGTCGACGACCGAGAGGCGCACGGGCGCGAACGCGTCCGAAAGCCGCGTCTCGATCAGGCTCTTCATGCTGGGCGTGTCGCTCATGCCGGGCCGGCTCTCCGCGCGTGTGGAATGCCTGCCCTGCGTCGCCTGCGCCGTGTCGCCGCGTCAAGCCCCGTTTGCGCCTCGCGCGCACACCTCTGCCCTTGCCCGCGCGCGGTCATGGCTCATAATCACGGGACCATGGACTTGAACTCGCCCCTGTTCGACCGCATCCGCATCAAGCCGAAGGCCGAGAAGGCCGCCGACGATGCGAAGACCTCGCAGTCCCCCGCCTGCGAGCATCCCGGCTGCACCGGCCAGGGGCTCTATCGCGCGCCCAAGGGCCGCGGGCAGGAGGGGAAGTACTGGCGCTTCTGCATGGACCACGTGCGCGCCTACAACGCCTCCTACAATTACTTCAAGGACATGCCCGACGACGCCGTCGCCGCCTACCAGAAGGAATCGATCATCGGCCACAGGCCGACCTGGTCGATGGGCGTCAACCCGGCCGCGCGCGAGCGCGCCGCCAAGGGCGCGCGGGGCGCGGGCTACAAGCGCGATTGGGCCTACCACGATCCCTTCGACGTGCTGCGCGAGGGCGGCGTGGGCGAGACGCGCCGCGCGCCGGAGCCCCCGCGCCCGCGCTATTCCGGCCCGGTGCGCCAGGCGCTCGACGTGCTGGGGCTCGAGGAAGGAGCCGACCCCGCGACGATCAAGGCCGCCTACAAGGCGCTCGTGAAGAAGTTCCACCCCGACGCGCATGGCGGCGATCGCTCCTACGAGGAGCGGCTGCGCGACATCATCCGCGCCCACGACACCCTCAAGACCGCCGGCCTGTGCTAGGAGTGCCGGCGACACCGTGATGCGGCGCGCGAGGCGCCGAGACCGGCCTCGACGTTGCATGGCGCGGCGACGGGGCGTAACCAGGACCGCGAGCGCGCGAGGCGGCGCCGAGTTGGGCGCCCGCGCGAGGTCCGCGAGAAAGAGGCGTTCATGCAGGCGACGACCGAGACCCGAGCCGACACCACCTCCGGCATGCCGGACATGAAGCTGTCCGTTCGCCAGACCTTCGGCATCGACAGCGATCTCGAGGTGCCGGCCTTCTCCTCGGGCGAGGAGCACGTGCCCGAGGTCGATCCGGACTACATCTTCGACCGCGAGACGACGCTCGCCATCATCGCCGGCTTCGCCTACAACCGCCGCGTGATGGTCACCGGCTATCACGGCACCGGCAAGTCGACCCACATCGAGCAGGTCGCCGCCCGGCTGAACTGGCCCTGCGTGCGCGTCAACCTCGACAGCCACGTCTCGCGCATCGACCTGATCGGCAAGGACGCCATCGTCCTGCAGGACGGCAAGCAGGTCACGGAATTCCGCGACGGCATCCTGCCCTGGGCCTACCAGCACAACGTCGCCCTCGTCTTCGACGAGTACGACGCCGGCCGTCCCGACGTGATGTTCGTGATCCAGCGCGTGCTCGAGAGCTCGGGCCGGCTCACGCTGCTCGACCAGAGCCGCGTCATCCGCCCCCATCCCTCCTTCCGCCTGTTCGCCACCGCCAACACGATCGGCCTGGGCGACACGTCGGGCCTCTATCACGGCACGCAGCAGATCAACCAGGCGCAGATGGACCGCTGGTCCATCGTCACGACGCTGAATTATCTCGAGCACGACCGCGAGGTCGAGATCGTGCTCTCGAAGGTGAAGTCCTGGCAGGGCACGGACCAGGGCCGCGACACCGTCAACAAGATGGTGCGCGTCGCCGACCTCACCCGCAACGCCTTCGTCAACGGCGATCTCTCCACGGTGATGAGCCCGCGCACGGTCATCACCTGGGCGGAGAACGCCGAGATCTTCGGCGACGTGGGCTTCGCCTTCCGCCTGACCTTCCTCAACAAGTGCGACGAGCTCGAGCGCAACCTGGTGGCCGAGTTCTATCAGCGCTCCTTCGGCAAGGATCTGCCGGAGAGCGCCGCCAACGTCGTGCTCACCTGAGCGTCCGCATGGCGATCTCCAACCGAAAGCCCGGCGAGAAGAAGGAAGCGCCCAACGAGGGCATCAAGCGCTCGGTGGCCGCATGCCTGCGCGCCATCGCCCGCAAGCCCGAGCTGGAGGTGACCTACGCCTCCGACCGGCCGCTGCTCACCTCGGACCGGGCGCGCCTGCCCGAGCCGCCGCGCAAGGCGTCCTCGCACGACGTCGCCGTGATGCGCGGCCACGCGGACGCGATGGCGCTGCGCCTCGCCTGCCACGACAGCGCGATGCACCGCCGCCTGACGCCCGACGGCGCGGCCGCGCGCGCGGTCTTCGACGCCGTCGAGCAGGCGCGGGTGGAATCCATCGGCTCGCGGCGAATGGAGGGCGTGGCCGACAATCTCGACGCCATGCTCGAGGACCGCTACCACCGCGGCGGCAAGTACGAGGACATCACCGACCGCGCCGACGCGCCCATCGAGGACGCCCTCGCGCTCATGGTGCGCGAGCGGCTCACCGGGCGCCGCCCGCCCAAGGCGGCGGCGAAGATCGTCGACCTGTGGCGCGAGCACATCGAGGCCAAGGCCGGCGGCGACCTCGACGGGCTGCTCTCCACCATCGAGAACCAGCGCGGCTTCGCCCGGGGCGTGCGCGACCTCCTCGTCTCCCTCGACATGGTCGAGCAGAGCGAGCTCGACCCCGAGGACAGCGAGGACGACGAGGAGCAGGAGGGCGAGGACCAGTCCGACGACAGCCAGGAGGGCGAGACCGAGGAGGACGCGCAAGGCCAGCAGGCCGAGATCGAGATCTCCGACGACGCCACCGACGACATGGAGGAGGGCTCGCAGGAGGCCTCCGACGGCCCGTCCGGCGAGATGCCCGAGGAGGCCGACGAGGCCGACAGCGAGGAGGCCAACGAGAGCTGGCGCCCGCCACCGCCGCGCGCCAACGAGCCGCGCATGCCGGACTACAAGGCCTTCACGAGCGCCTTCGACGAGATCATCCACGCCGAGGATCTCTGCGAGGCGGAGGAGCTCAACCGGCTGCGCGCCTATCTCGACAAGCAGCTCTCGAACATGCAGGGCGTCGTCGGGCGCCTCGCCAACCGGCTGCAGCGCCGGCTTCTCGCCCAGCAGAACCGCTCGTGGCTCTTCGACATCGAGGAGGGCATCCTCGATCCCGCACGCCTGCCGCGCGTGATCATGGACCCGATGACGCCGCTCTCCTTCAAGCAGGAGAAGGACACCGACTTCCGCGACACGGTGGTCACGCTGCTCCTCGACAATTCGGGCTCCATGCGCGGGCGCCCGATCACGGTGGCGGCCACCTGCGCCGACATTCTCGCGCGCACGCTCGAGCGCTGCGGCGTGAAGGTCGAGATCCTCGGCTTCACCACGCGCGCCTGGAAGGGCGGACAGTCGCGCGAGCAATGGCTCGGCGCCGGCAAGCCGCCGAACCCCGGCCGGCTCAACGACCTGCGCCACATCATCTACAAGTCCGCCGACGAGCCCTGGCGGCGGGCCAGGCGCAATCTCGGCCTGATGATGCGCGAGGGGCTGCTCAAGGAGAACATCGACGGCGAGGCGCTCGACTGGGCGCACAAGCGGCTTCTCGGGCGGCCCGAGCAGCGGCGCATCCTGATGGTGATCTCCGACGGCGCGCCGGTGGACGATTCGACCCTCTCGGTCAACCCGGGCAACTACCTCGAGAAGCACCTGCGCTTCGTCATCGAGGAGATCGAGACGCGCTCGCCCGTCGAGCTCATCGCCATCGGCATCGGCCACGACGTGACGCGCTACTATCGCCGCGCCGTCACCATCGTCGACGCCGAGGAGCTCGGCGGCGTGATGACGGAGAAGCTCGCCGAGCTGTTCGAGGACGACGGCCCCGCGCAGGCAGCCCCGATGCCGCGCCGCGCCGCCGGCGGGCGCAGGGGCTCGCGTTGAGGGGCCTGCGTTGAGGCTCACGAGGCGGCGGTTCCTCGCGGGAGCCGCGACCCTGGCGGCGGGCGCCCTCGCGCCCGGCCCGCGGGCGCGCGCGGACCTGCCGGGCCCCCTGCCGCTCTCGCTGCGCACCTATCCGATCGCGCATTTCGGGCCCCGCGGCCTCGTCGACGGCCTCTACGGCCGCCTGCGCTACCGGGCCGGGCTCGAGCTGCAGGCGGGAGAGGAGGCCTTCGGCGGGCTCTCCGGCCTCGTCATGGTGGAGGGCGGCGCCTCCCTCCTGGCGGTGTCCGACCACGGCTACTTCCTCGCGGCCGACCTGCTGCGCGGGCTCGCCGGCGAGATCGTGGGGGCGAGCGACGCCGTCCTCGTGCCGCTGAAGGGTCCCGACGGCGGGCTCCTGTGGCGCTCGGGCTTCTACGACGCGGAGGCGCTGACGCTCGCGGGCGGGACCGCCTATGTCGGCGTCGAGCAGGAGCAGGCGGTCTTCGCCTACGATCTCGCAGCCGGCATCGCCGCGCCGGGCGCGCGCATCGCGCTCTCCCCGCGCGTGCGCGCTGCGCTCGACCCCTGGCCCGGCAACAAGGGCATGGAAGCGATCTTCGTCGCGCCCGCGCCCTCGGCCTTCCCCGGCGCCCTCGTCGCCGTGGCCGAGCGGGCCGTGCGGGGCGCCGACGCGCCGACGGTCGGCGTCGTGCTCACGGGCGAGGCGGCGGGCACGACCTTCGCGCTGTCGCGCGAAGGCGGCTTCGAGATCACCGACTGCGCGGTGCTGCCCGGGGGCGACGTGCTCGTCCTGGAGCGGCGCTACGCGCTCACCTCCGGCGTCGCGGCCCGCATCCGGCGAATCGCCGGCGCGGATCTCGTGCCCGACGCGACCCTCGACGGGCCGGTGATCTTCGAGGCCGACTGGACGAACGCCGTCGACAACATGGAAGGGCTCGCGATCCATCGCGGCCCCGGCGGCGAGACGCTGCTGACGCTCGTCGCCGACGACAATTACTCGCTCTTCCAGCGCACGCTGCTGCTCGAGTTCGAGCTCGTCGACCCGGCGTGAAGCGGCGGGCGCCGCGGTGCGGCCCTCGTGGAGTGCAACCCTTCTCGGCGTTCGCGTCCCTGGCGCTCGCGCCGGCGGCACGGCATGGTGGCGCCGACGAGCGGAGGCACGCATGAGCGGGACGGCGGGCGAGACCACGGCAACGACGGCGGCGGCGGGCGGGGGAGGGCTGATCCAGCCGCTCTCCGCGGGCGCGCTCGCCGCACTCGTCGGCTTCGCCTCGACCTTCGCGCTGCTGCTGCAGGGCTTCGTCGCGGTTGGCGCCACGCCGGCGCAGGCGGCCTCGGGGCTGCTCGCCGTGTGCCTGGTCAAGGGCTTCCTCGCCATCGGGCTGTCGTGGCGCACGCGCCTGCCGATCTCCATCGCCTGGTCGACGCCCGGCGCGGCGCTGCTCGTGGCGACGGGCGCCTATCCCGGCGGGTTCCCCGTGGCGGTGGGCGCCTTCCTCGCGGCGGCCGGCCTCGTGATCCTGGCGGGCGTGATCCGCCCCTTCGGCCGCGCGGTGGAGCGCATCCCCATGCCGCTCGCCGCGGCCATGCTGGCGGGCATCCTGCTCGATCTGTGCCTCGCGCCCGCCCGCGCCTCGCTCGCCGAGCCGACGCTCGCGCTGCCCATCGTCGTCGTCTGGGCGCTCGCTTTGCGCTTCGCGCGGCCCTACGCCGTGCCGCTCGCCGTTCTCGTGACGATCGGGCTCGTCTTCGCGGCGACGCCGCTGCCCGAGGCCTCCTGGGCGACGCTCGCGCCGCGCCCGATCCTCGTCGCGCCCGTCTTCTCGCTCGATGCGATGATCGGGCTGGCGCTGCCGCTCTTCCTCGTCACCATGGCCTCGCAGAACGTGCCGGGGCTCGCGGTGCTCGGCGCCAACGGCTATCGTCCGAAGGTCGGGCCGATCTTCGTGGGAACCGGCGTCGCGAGCGCCATCGCTTCCGCTTTCGGCGGCCACCTCGTCAACCTCGCCGCCATCACCGCCGCGCTCTGCGCCGGGCCCGAGGCGCACCCCGATCCCGCCAAGCGCTGGGTCTCCGCCGCCGCGGCGGGCGCCGTCTACGTTGCGCTCGGGCTCTCGGCCGGCGCGGCGGCGGCATTCATCGCGGCCTCGCCCCCGGTCCTGATTCAAGCGGTGGCCGGCCTCGCGCTGCTGACGAGCTTCGCCGGCGCGATCCAGGCCGCGCTCGCCGACGAGCGCGCGCGCATGGCGGCCCTCGTCTGCTTCGTGACGACGGCGTCGGGCGTCGCCTTCTTCGGCATCGGTGCCCCGTTCTGGGGGCTTCTCGCGGGCGGGGCGATGTGGCTGCTGCGGCGGTGAGGGGGCGTTGCGCCGGCGCTGCGGCCGGCTCATCATGTGACCGGCTAGGCCGAGGGTCCCGGCCGACGAGAGAGGCGATCATGTCCAACCGACGCTTCACGGTTCGCACGGTCTACGATCCGGATGCGGGCGTCTTCTACACGAAGAGCGACATCGTCGGCCTTCACGTCGAGGCGCGCACGCTGGACGAGGTCGAGGCGCTCGTGCTGGAGCTCGCACCCGATCTCATCGTCGCCAACCACATGACGAAGCCGGACCTGATCGGCCGCCCGCTGGCCGATCTCATCCCGATGATCGTGCTCGAACGCCCGAGGGCCGCATGACGTGGTAGACGGGTATTACAAGATCGTCGCCGCCGAGCTGAAGCGTCTCGGCTTCCGCTACGTGAAGAATGCCAAGAAACTGCACGAGAAACGGGTTCGCACGAGAAGTGGGCGAACGAGGAGGGGCGGCTCCTGATCGTGCCGCGCAACCTCCTGAGCCGTCATCTCGCCAACGCGATCCTCGCCGATGCCGGCAGCGAACGCCGGCTGTGATCGCGGACGCTCCGCCGTCCTCAATACCGCCTGAACAGGCTCACCAGCTTGCCCTGGATCTTCACCCGGTCCGGGCCGAGCACGCGGGTCTCGTAGGCCGGGTTGGCGGCTTCGAGCGCGATGGAGGAGCCGCGGCGGCGGAAGCGCTTCAAGGTCGCCTCCTCGTCGTCGATCAGCGCGACGATGATGTCTCCCGTATTGGCCACGTCCTGCTTGCGCACGACGACGATGTCCCCGTCGAGGATACCGGCCTCGATCATCGAATCGCCGCGGACCTCCAGCGCGAAATGCTCGCCCGAGGCCACGAGATCCGGCGAGACCGTGATCGAATGGCTCTGCGACTGGATGGCCGAGATCGGCACGCCGGCGGCGATGCGACCCATGACCGGGATCTGGATGCCGCGCTCCTCGTCGGCGACGACGGGGGCGGGCGGGGGCGCGGCCTTGGGCTTGGCGGCGAGGCCGCCCTCCACCACGCTCGGCGAGAAGCGCCGGGCGCTCGTCACGCCCATGCCCTCGGGCAGGCGCACCACTTCGAGCGCGCGCGCGCGGTTCGGCAGGCGGCGGATGAAGCCGCGCTCCTCCAGCGCGGTGATCAGCCGGTGGATGCCGGACTTCGACTTGAGATCGAGCGCGTCCTTCATCTCGTCGAAGGAGGGCGGCACGCCGGTCTCGCGGACCCGCTCGTGGATGAATCGAAGCAATTCGTGCTGCTTGCGCGTGAGCATGGGCGTTCCCGTCTCCGATCCCCCCGCGCCGTCGGCCGATTGGCTGCCTTTCGACTCGCTGCGCGAATCGCTTCGACGGTGTCGCGGAAAACAAACGAGGAACTTATACCCGTTCCCCATGCGTTCCGCAACCCCACGAGCAGCGCTCGCGCGACGCGACGTCGCGGGAGGGTGAACGAGGCGGCGCATCTTCCCCGGAGGGGAGGAGTCCGCGCCTCGGCGCGGGCGGTGGGGCCGTGCGATTTTCCTGCTCGCCGGCCCGCCCCCTCCCCACCCTCCGGCTCTCGAGTGTCCAGCGGATAAATGACTGACAGATTGGACCGGATGAATGGTTGACACATCACGGCACCTGATCGGTCGTTTTCGCCGGCCGGTCCCCCGGCCGGGGGACCGGCCGGCGGCGGAGCTTTCGGGTTCGTCGATCGATGATGCCGATGGGGACGTCGAAGTAGCGGACCACCCACTCGCCGTCGTGCGTTTCCTCGATGGCGACGGGCTCGCCGACCAGAGCCTTGGTGATGTGCACGAGGCTGCCGTCCCACTTGATCTCGCCGGCCTGGCGGACCTTGCGCACCGCCGCTTCCGGCGGATAGTCCGGCTCCGGCAGGCGGTCGGGGAGCGGGCGCGGGGTCGGCCGGAAGAGGTGCGCCGGAGGCGTCTGGCCGAGCGCTTCGTGGGGACGCTCGTGATTGTAGTCGTGGCGGAAGGCGTCGAAGCGCGCCTGCTGCGCGGCCCTGTCGGCGGCCGGCGGCGTCATGGCCTCGCGCAGGAGCGTGCCGTGGAAGCGCTCGTGGCCGCCGTTCTGCTGCGGCTGGCCGGGATCGATGCGCTCGTGGCGGATGCCGAGCTTGATCCACCGCACGCCCAGCGTCGTCAGCCCCGTCGCCCCGCTCGAGGCGAAGGGCGCGCCGTTGTCCGTGCGGATCACGTCGGGCAGCCCGTGCTCGCGGAAGGCCTGCTCGAACAAGGGCTCGGCCTCCTCCGTGCGGGTCGAGGCGGTGGCGCCCAGCACCAGCAGGAAGCGGCTGAAGCCGTCCGTCACCGTCAGCGGCTCGAGTCGCTCCCGGTCGCCGAGCCGCACCCAGCCCTTGTGATCGGCACACCAGACGTGATTGGGCCGCTGCGGCCGGGTCAGCTCCTCGAGCCGCGGCGGGGCGTGACGGTGCAGGCGCCGTCCGCTCACCAGATCGGCCCGCTTGAGGATCTCCCCCACCGTCGAGGCCGACGGCCAGGGCGTCTCCGGCGCGCGCGCGCGCAGCTTCGCCACGAGCTTGCGCGGGCCCCATGTCGGCCGCTCCCGCCGCAACGCCACGATCGCCTCCACGACCGCATCCGGCGTCGCACGACCGTGCCGATGCGGGCCGCGCGGGCGATCCACGAGACCCGCCGCTCCCAGAGCCCGGTACCGGCGAAGCCACTCGTAGCCCGTCTGGCGACTGATCTCGAACAACGCGCACAGCTCCGTCATCGTGTGCTCGCCTTCATCCGCGAGCAGCGCGAACCGCATCCGCTGCTTCATCACACAGCTCTCGTTCCAAGCCATCGGCAGGTCCCCCTGCCGCCAGAACTGAACTGTCAACCATTCAACCGGTCCATTCCGTCAAGGATCTATCCGGTCCGGACACGAGCCGTCGTCCTCCCCTGCGGGGAGGTGGCGGTCGGTTTGCGTCATCGGCGTCGGTGGCTCGACGTCGGTGTCTCGGCGGCGAGGTTCAGGCGTCTCCGTCCTCGACGTTCGCGTCTTCCGCCGACCTCGCATCCTCCCCGGAGGGGAGGAGTCCGCGCCTCGGCGCGGGCGGTGGGGCGGTACCGATCATCCTGCACGCCGGCTCGCCCCCTCCCCACCCTCCGGCCCTCGGGCCGTCGTCCTCCCCTGCGGGGAGGTGGCGCGCGTCATCGCGCCCCACGCCTCACATCACCCCGTCCAGCCGCACGATCTCCACCACCTCCCCTCGCTCCAGCGCCGGTGCCTTCACGGGGCGGACGATCAGGGCGTCGGCGCGGGCGAGGATGCCGAGCATGGAGGAATCCTGGATCGGGGCGGGGGTGACCTCGGGGAGCGCGCCGGGGCGGGGGGCGAGGGTGGCGCGGACGTAGTCCTCGCGGCCGTCGTTCTCGGGGAGCGGCGCGCCCAGCACCGCCCATTCGGTGGCGAGGCCGTCGGCGTGCGGGTCGCCGACGAGGGCGCGGATCGCGGGGCGCAGGAAGAGCAGCGCGCAGACGAGGGAGGAGACCGGGTTGCCGGGCAGGCCTAGGAAGAGCGTGCCGTCGAGCGTCCCGTGCATCAGCGGCTTGCCCGGGCGCATGGCGATCTTCCAGAAGCCGAGCCGCATGCCGGCCTCGCGCAGGGTCTCCTGGACGAGGTCGTGGGCGCCGACGGAGGCGCCGCCCAGCGTCACGATGACGTCCGCCTGCGCCGCCCGCGCCGCCGCGAGCTTCTCGCGGATGGCGTCCTTCGTGTCGCGCGCGATGCCGAGCGAGACCGGCTCGCCCCCGGCGGCCGCCACGAGGGCTTCGATGGCGAAGAGGTTCGAGGCGACGATCTGGTCGGGCCCCGGCGTCTCGCCGGGCATGACGAGCTCGTCTCCGGTGGCGATGACGGCCACGATCGGCCGGCGGCGCACGGGGAGCGCGGGATGGTTCATCGCGGCGGCGAGCGCCAGCGAACGGGCGTCGAGGCTGCGGCCTGCGGGGACGAGGACGTCGCCCTCCTCGAAATCGAGGCCGCGCGGGCGCACGAACCGGCCCGCCGCGGCACCCTCGCGGATGCGCACGTGACCCTCGTCCAGCGCCTCGGCGTTCTCCTGGACGACGATCGTGTCGGCACCCTCGGGCACCGGCGCGCCGGTGAAGATGCGCACCGCCTCGCCGGCGCCGAGCGTGCCGGCGAAGCGCCGGCCGGCGGCCGAGGTCCCGACGACGCGAAGCTCCACCGGCGCCGAGGCGACGTCGGCGGCGCGCACCGCCCAGCCGTCCATGGCGGAGGCGGCGAAGGGGGGCTGCGTGCGCATCGCGACGAGATCGCGCGCCAAGGTGCGCCCGGCGCATTCCGCGAGCGGCACCGTCTCCGTTGCGAGCGGCGCGCCGGCGGCGGCGACGATGCGGGTGCGGGCCTCGGCGACGGAGATCACGGCGCGCGCCCCCCGCTCACGGCTCGGCTCGGTACGTGCCCGAGCGCCCGCCGGTCTTCTCGAGGAGGCGAACGCCCTCGATGCGCATGCCTTTGTCGGCGGCCTTGACCATGTCGTAGATCGTGAGGCAGGCCACCGAGACGGCGGTGAGCGCCTCCATCTCGACACCGGTCTGGCCCGCGACCTTCACCTCCGCCGTGACGCGCACGCCCGGAAGCGCCTCGTCGATGGCGCAGTCGACGCGCACCTTCGAGATCATCAGGGGATGGCACAGCGGGATCAGCTCGTGGGTGCGCTTGGCGGCCATGATGCCCGATATGCGCGCCACCCCGAGCACGTCGCCCTTCTTGGCGTCGCCGGCGCGGATGATCGCCAGCGTCTCCGGCTTCGTGATCACGACGCCCTCGGCGATCGCCGTGCGGGAGGTGACGTCCTTCTCCGAGACGTCGACCATGTTGGCGGCGCCGGTGGCGTCGATGTGGCTGAGCTCGCTCACGCGGCCTCTCCGAGGAGGGTTCGGGTGGCGCCGGCGACGTCCGCCTGGCGCATCAGGCTCTCGCCGACGAGGAAGGTGTCGATCCCCGCCGCACGCAGGCGCGCGATGTCGGCGGGGGCGGAGATGCCGCTCTCGCCGACGACGATGCGGTCGTGCGGGATGAGCGGTGCGAGGCTCTCGGCGACGGCGAGCGAGACCTCGAAGGTGCGCAGGTTGCGGTTGTTGATGCCGATCAGCGTCGCGGGAAGGGCCAGCGCGCGCTCGAGCTCGGGGGCGTCGTGCACCTCGACGAGGGCGTCCATGCCCCATTCGTGCGCCGCCTCGACGAGGGCGCGGGCTTCCGCGTCCGTGACGCTCGCCATGATGACGAGGATGCAGTCCGCGCCCCAGGCGCGCGCCTCCGCCACCTGGTAGGGCTCGAACAGGAAGTCCTTGCGCAGAGCCGGCAGCGCGCAGGCGGCCTTGGCGGCGGCGATGTAGTCCGGCCGGCCCTGGAAGGAGGGCGTATCCGTGAGGACGGAGAGGCAGGCGGCGCCGCCCGCCTCGTAGGCGGCGGCGAGGGCCGGCGGGTCGAAATCGGGCCGGATGAGGCCCTTCGACGGGCTCGCCTTCTTGATCTCGGCGATGAGCGCCGGGCGCCCCGCCGCGATCCGCGCGCGGATCGCGTCCGCGAAGCCGCGGGGCGAGGCCGCGTCGCGGGCGCGCGCGGCGATCTCGGCGGGCGGGATCGCTGCCTTGGCGGCGGCGATCTCCTCGCGCTTGTAGGCTTCGATCTTCGCGAGGATGTCGCTCTTGCTCATGGCCGGCCTCACGCCTGCGAGGCGCGCACGAGGCGCGCGAGCGCCTGCTTCGCGGCGCCGTCGTCCACGGCCTTCGCCGCCATGGCGACGCCCTCGGTGAGATCCGCGGCGGCACCCGCGACGACGAGGGAGGCGCCCGCGTTCAGGACCGCGACGTCGCGATAGGGCGTCTTCTCGCCGTCGAGCACGGCGCGCAGGGCAGCCGCGTTGTGGGCGGGATCGGCGCCCTTGAGGTCCTGCGGCCGGGCGATCGGCAGGCCGACGTCGCGCGGGTCGATCTGGAAGGAGCGGATCTCGCCGTCCTCCAGCGCCACGACCTCGCTCGGGCCAGTCGTCGTCAGCTCGTCGAGCCCGTCGGAGCCGTGCACGACCCAGACGCGCTCGGAGCCGAGCGCGCGCAGCGTCTCGGCCAGAGGCCGCATCCAGGCGCGGGAGAAGACGCCGAGCAGCTGGCGCTTCACGCCGGCGGGGTTCGAGAGGGGACCCAGAAGGTTGAAGATCGTGCGCGTGCCGAGCTCGACGCGGAAGGGCGCCACGTGGCGCATGGAGGCGTGGTGGGCCTGAGCGAACATGAAGCACACGTTCGCCTCCGAGAGGCAGCGCGCCAGCGCCGCGGGGTCGAGGCCGAGCGTCACGTCGAGCGCGCCGAGCACGTCGGCGGCGCCGGATTTCGAGGAGGCGGCGCGGTTGCCGTGCTTGGCCACCGGCACGCCGCAGCCGGCGACGATGAAGGCCGCGAGCGTCGAGATGTTGTAGGAGCCCGAATGGTCGCCGCCGGTGCCGACGATGTCGATGGCGTTCGCCGGCGCGGTGACCCGCAGCATCTTGGCGCGCATGGCGGAGGCCGCGCCGACGATCTCGTCGAGCGCCTCGCCGCGCACGCGCAGAGCCATCAGGAACGCCCCCGCCTGCGCCGGCGTCACCTCGCCGGACAGAAGCGCGTCGAAGGCCGCGCGCGCTTCGTCCTGCGAAAGGGCGGCGCCGGTCGCGACCTTGGCGAGATAGGGCTTGAACGCATCCATGATAGCGGCTCCCGCGTCTCCTGCAGGGTTCCTTAGCAAGCGTGGAGGCCGGGGGAAAGGCCGCGATCGACCACCCGGCGCGACGGCTGCCCGAGCGGCAGCGCGGGTAGGCGAGACGGCGGGGATGCGAGAGGTGGGATCCGAAAGCACGAAGGCCGCCGGGTCGCCCCGACGGCCTTTCGTGACAACCCTTTTCGGCTCCGACGCCCCGCACCATGTCTGGTGCGGCCGAGAGGATTTGAACCTCCACCCCGTTTCCGGGACTAGCACCTCAAGCTAGCGCGTCTACCAATTCCGCCACGGCCGCGGAGCCCGTTTCGGGGGCACCGCCCCCGGGGTGCGCAGCGTGTAACAGATCGAATCGGGGGCGACAAGCGGCATTTCTGGACGCCGGCAAAAATTCGGCGAAACGTCCGCAAACGCCTCTCAAGCGCCTTCCGCGGGCTCCGCACCGGCCTCGCGAGCCATGATCGCGGCCGCTTCCTCCAGCGCATCGCTCACCGAGAGCGCGTCGCCGATGGTCGTGCCGGGATCGGAGATGCGCGCGGGCTTGGGGATGATCTCGGTGATCTCCACCTGGATGCGCGTGCCGGTGACGACCACCTGGCCGCGGGCGATGGGATGGTCGTTGGCGCGGATCTCGACCATGTCCGTGTCGGAGGATTCGAGCTCGATCACCGCGCCGCGGCCCATGCGCAGCAGCATGTGCACGGGCATGTGCGTGCGCCCGAGCACGATCGTCAGATCGACATGAAGGCCTTCGAGACTGGACACGCGGCGCGAACTCCCCGACATGAGACGTATGACCCCGAACGACCGCGACCGCACGAGAGAGACCGTCTCGATGCTTGCCGATCATGGTGAACGCCCGGTTAACGATCGCGCCGCGCCCGCCGGCGGCTTCCGTGCGGCGCCGGGCTCTCCGCCGGTGGAATGGGCGATCGCGGAGGGGCTCGTGCCCTACGAGACGGCGCTCGCCACGATGGAGGCCCGCGCCGCCGCCATCGCCGCCGGCGAGGCGGCGGAGCGGGTGTGGCTCGTGGAGCACCCGCCGCTCTACACCGCGGGCACGTCGGCCAAGGAGGCGGACCTCGTCGCGCCGGGGCGCTTTCCCGTGCACGTCGCCGGGCGGGGCGGGCAATACACCTATCACGGCCCCGGCCAGCGCGTGGCCTACGTCATGCTGGACCTCACCCGTCGGCGCCAGGACCTGCGCGCCTACGTCGCCGCGCTGGAGGAATGGCTGATCACGACGCTGGCCGAATTCAACGTGCGCGGGGAGCGCCGGGAGGACCGGGTCGGCGTCTGGGTGCGCCGCCCGGAGAAGGGCGCGGGCGTCGAGGACAAGATCGCCGCAATCGGCATTCGCGTGCGGCGCTGGGCGACGTTCCACGGCATCGCGCTCAACGTCGAGCCGGACCTGACCCATTTCGACGGCATCGTGCCCTGCGGCGTGCGCGAGCACGGGGTGACGAGCCTCGTCGATCTCGGCCTGCCGGTGACGATGCCCGAGGTCGACGCCGTCATGCGCGCGACCTTCGAGGAGATCTTCGGCCCGACTGTCGCCGCGGGCTGAGCGGCTTCGGCGCGCCCTCAGGACGCGACGCCCGCCTCCGCGGCGACGCGGCGCTCGATCTCCTCGAGCCAGCGCTCGAGCCGCGCGCGGTTCACGCCCATGTCCGAATAGCCGATCTGCGAGCGCGAATAGAGCGCGAGGCGCGAGCGCCCGGGGCCGGCGCCGTAGATCCGCGCGGCGATCGTATCGGGATAGCGCATCAGCCCCGTGCGGGCGACGAAGCGGTCCGTCTCCTCCCGGATCGAGGCGTAGACGATGTCCGTGCGCGGCTCGGCGCTCGCCACCTCGACGACGATCTCGCGCAGACGCGCGCCGGGCACGTCGTAGACCGGCGTGACGATGTCGACGGGCGCCGCGCACACGCCCTCGGGGCAGGCGAGCGCGTCGTTGGGGCTGTCGCTGCGCGCCATGCGCTCGAAGTCGACGGGCCCGAGATCGGCCGGGCCGAAGAGGGCGGTGTAGACGTCGTCGATGCCCCCGGGCTCGGGCCCGCGCCACAGGAGGAAGCCGAAGCCAGCCCCGGCGAGGAGGGCCGTGGCGAGGGCGATGCGGGCGGCGGAGCGCATGGCGCGTTCGTCTCCTTTTCGGAAAGGCTGCGAGAGGAT
Organism: Salinarimonas ramus; assembly: GCF_014645695.1. Classification (GTDB taxonomy): domain Bacteria; phylum Pseudomonadota; class Alphaproteobacteria; order Rhizobiales; family Beijerinckiaceae; genus Salinarimonas; species Salinarimonas ramus. Next base: position 91,172 of record NZ_BMMF01000006.1, read on the forward strand.
GGTGCGACGGGACGACGGCGCAAGTGCCGCGCCGGTTCCGCCCCGCCGGTTACGCCCCGCCGGGCCCGCGGTGCTCGCGTGCGGCGCCGCGACGCCTCAGCGCGCGTCGGCGGCCTCGGCGCCCGGCTCCATCGTCGGCAGGACGAAGACCTGGCCGGGGAAGATCAGGTTCGGGTTGCGGATCTGATCCTGGTTCGCGTCGAAGATCACCGTGTAGCGGATGCCGTTCCCGTAGATCCGCCGCGAGATGCGCCAGAGGCTGTCGCCGCGCACGACGAGGGCGGTGTTGATCTCGGGGATCGTCAGCGTGGCGGTGCGCGCCTCGCCCTCGCCCTCGAGGATCACGGCTTCGTCCGCCGCGACGGCGGGCGCCTCGGCCGAGGGATCCGCCGACGGATCGGCGGCGGCGACGTCGACCTCCGCCGCGGTCTCGATCGCGACGTCTGTCTCGAGCGCCGCCTCGGGAGCCTCGTCGGCCGCCTGCGCGACCTCGGGCAGCGCCGGCATCTCGAAGGTCACCTCGGCGCGGGAGGTCACGCGGCCGTCGCCGTCGTCGATCTCGTCGAGGCGCACGCGGTAGAGGCCGGGCCGTACGCCGCGGCCGATGGCGAAGGAGACGGCACCCGTCGCGCCCGCCTCGGCGCCGCCGACGAAGGTCTCGTTGAGGTAGAGCCGGACGTCGGCACCGGGCGCGCTCTCGCCGGAGACGTAGAGCCCGCCGCCGCTCTCGGCCTCGACGCTCGCGATGCGCACGCCCGGGCGCGTCGGTGGAGGTGCCGCCGCGTCGGCGCGGGCGACCTGGACCGCGGGCGCCTCGTCCGCCGCAGGCTCGGCCTGCGCGTCGGCGACCTCGGTCTCGGCAGTGGTATCGTCTCGGGCAGCAGCGTCCGCTGCCGCGGCGCTCTCGGGCGCCTCCGGCTGCGAGAGGATGCGCGTCGCGGCGCCCGGCTCGGCGAGGGCGACGACCGGGGCGGCGTCCTGCGTCTCGGCCACCACCACGGTGACGCTCTGGCGACCGCGGCGGGCCGAGCCGTCCTCGTCGCGTACCTGGAGCGCGATCTCGTGCGTGCCGGGCGGCAGCGGCGGCGGGATGAAGGCGAAGGCGCCGGAGGCGTCGGCGACGACGATGTCGTGCGTCTCGCCGTTGCGCAGGAGCTCCACCGTGGCGCCGGCGCGGGTGCGCCCGGCGATGACGGCGTCGCCCGTGGGCTCGACGCGCACGAGATCGAAGGAGGCCGCGTCCTCCGCGACGTCGTTCGCCGCCTCGGGATCGGCTTCGGCGACGGGGGCCTCGTCGGCGAGCGGCAGGGTCGGCAGGGGCTCGACGGGATCGATGGCGGCCACCTCGGTCTCGACAGGCGGCGTATCGGTGGCCGCCGCGGCGACCTCAGGGGCGACCGTCTCGGCGACGTCCGTCTCGACGACGGGCGTCTCCGGGGCGGTCTCGGCGACCGGCATGTCGGCCACCGACGTCTCGGCGGCAGGAGCCTCGTCCACGACCGCGTCCGCCACCGCGGGCGTCTCGACGACCGGCTCGGCCGGAGCCGGCGCGGGATTCGCCGCGGCGCTCTCGCGCGCGGAGACGTCCTCCATCGCGGTGACGGCGGCGTCGGTGCGGCGCTCGCTCGACCAGTGGAGACCGATCCCGCCCGCGACGAGCAGGAGCGTGACGATGATCGCGATGGCGCGACGCCGTTGGACTGACACGGCCGATCCGTCCTCTGCACTCACGGCGCGCACCCTGGCGCACCGACCCTGAAACGGTTTACTTTCCCTGTGCGTCGACGGAAACCAGAATCGTCGAGCCGGCAAGGGCGAATCGCAACATTTTTGAAGAGGGTGGCGCGACAATGCGTCGTATCGAGTCGATCTGCGTCTATTGCGGCTCCGCCGACGGGCGGGACGAGGCCCATCGCGCCGCGGCGACGGCGCTCGGCCGGGAGATGGCGCAGGCCGGCATCCGGCTCGTCTACGGCGGCGGCGCGCTCGGGCTGATGGGCACCGTCGCCCGCTCCGTGGTGGAGGCCGGCGGCGAGGTGACGGGGATCATCCCCGACTTCCTCACGCGCAAGGAGAAGCTCCTCGACGACGTCCAGGAGACCATCGTCGTCCCCGACATGCACACGCGAAAGCGCCTGATGTTCGAGCGCGCCGACGCCTTCGTCGCGCTGCCCGGCGGGATCGGGACGCTGGAGGAGCTCGTCGAGCAGATGACCTGGGCCCAGCTCGGCCGCCATCAGAAGCCGATCCTGCTCCTCTCGGTGGACGATTTCTGGAAGCCGCTGCTGACGCTTCTCAGCCACATGCGCGAGCAGGGCTTCATCCGCGCGGGGCACGAGCTCGCGTATCTCGTCGCCGAGCGCCCGAGCGAGGTCGTGCCGATGCTCGAGGCCGCCGCCGCCCACCGCCCGCCCCGCGAGGACGGCGATCGCAAGGCGGCGGAGCGCTTCGTCGAGCGCAAGTTCTGAACGGGGGGCGCCCGCCGCGTCCGAACCTGCGCGGCGCAGGCGCCGTTTCCGACGACGAACGGTCGAGCCGCCTCGTTTCCGACAATCTCGTAAAGGATGTCGCGTCCACGAAACGAGAACAGACATGCGTCGCATCCTTGAAGCGTCCGAGCGGGCCGCGGTCGAGCTGACCGAGCGCGCCGTGGCCGTCATCCTACCCGCCGTTCAGGCCCGACTGAGGCCGCTCCTCGGTAGACTGGCTCGACATCAGCCGGATCCCGAGGTCGTGCGCTGCCGGCAACTGGTCGAGATGCTCTCGGCTCTCGACGCGAACCGCCGGGACGTGGTCGGTGATCAGGCCCATCTGCTGTGGAGCGCCTTGCTGGAGCGCTTCGGTGGCGTATCCGGTTATCTCTCCGCTCCGGTGAGCGACCGCGACCGGTATCTTCAGCAGATCGATGCCTTCGTCGCACGATACGAGGAAATGCTGAGCACCGACCGCGCGCATGAAGTTCTCGGGACTGCGCTCTTCGCCATCTATGCTCACCACTTGGTGCGATCGGACATTTCTCCCGAAGCGAAGGTGGTGGGGAAGGACGTCGTCGCGCTGATCGAAGAGGCGAGGAAGCGGTCCAAAGCTCGCGGGTCGATCGTCGCCAGGGACCAGGTCGCGTGACGCACCCTTCGGCAGCGTGATCAGCAGACTTCCCTCCCTGCCGCGATGATCTGGACGCCAGCGCGCGTCAATAGCTCCCGCGCGCCGCGCGGCGGTCGCGCTTCGTCGTGCCGGGCGCCGGCGGCGTCTCCGGGGCCGGCGGGCGGTCCAGCGAGCGATCGATGACGCCGACGATCTCGCCCATGATGCGGTCGATCTCGTAGTTCTTGGGCGTGTAGACCTTCGAGACGCCCATGTTGGAGAGAACGAGCGCGTCCTCGTTGGAGATGATCCCGCCGACGACGACGGGGACGTGGTCGAGCCCCTCCAGCCGCAGCCGCGCCATCACCTCGCGCACGAGCGGCACGTGCGATCCCGACAGGATGGAGAGCCCGATGACGTGCGCCTTCGTCTCGGCGGCGCGCGAGACGATCTCGGCGGGCGTCTGGCGGATGCCGTCGTAGGCGACCTCCATGCCGACGTCGCGGGCGCGCAGCGCGATCTGCTCGGCGCCGTTGGAATGCCCGTCGAGGCCCGGCTTGCCGACGACGATGGTGGGCGTGCGCCCGAGCTTCTCGGAGAGCTCGGTCACGAGGAGCCGCACCTCGCGCTCGCGCGGCGTGACCTTCGTTTCCAGCGTGACGCCGGTGGGTGCGCGGTACTGGCCGAACACGGCGCGAAGCCGCTCGCCCCATTCGCCGGTGGTGACGCCGGCCTTGGCGCAGGCGATGGAGGGCTCCATGACGTTGGTGTCGGAGCGCGCCGCCGCTTCCAGCGCGTCGAGCGCGGCCATGGCCGCCGCCTCGTCGCGGGCCGCGCGCCACTCCTTCAGCGCGGCGATGGCGCCCTGCTCGACGTCCTCCGACACGGTCAGGATGGCGCGGTCCCCCGTCACGAGCGGCGAGGGCTCGCCTTCGACGTAGCGGTTGACGCCCACGACGACGCGCTCGCCCTCCTCGATCTCCGACACGCGCGCGGCGTTGGACTCGACGAGCGCGCGCTTCATGTAGCCGCTCTCGACGCAAGCCACCGCGCCGCCCATCGCCTCGATGGCGTCGAGCTCCGCGCGCGCCGCCTCCTTGATGGCCCCCACCTCGCGCTCGATCACGGTGGAGCCGTCGAAGACGTCCTCGTATTCGAGGAGATCGGTCTCGAAGGCGAGGATCTGCTGCATGCGCAGCGACCATTGCTGGTCCCACGGGCGCGGCAGGCCCATGGCCTCGTTCCAGGCCGGCAGCTGCACCGCGCGGGCGCGGGCCTTCTTGGAGAGCGTGACGGCGAGCATCTCGATGAGGATGCGGTGGACGTTGTTCTCCGGCTGCTGCTCGGTGAGCCCGAGCGAGTTCACCTGCACGCCGTAGCGGAAGCGCCGATGCTTCTCGTCGGCGACGCCGTAGCGGTCGCGCACCGTCTCGTCCCACAGCTCGGCGAAGGCGCGCAGCTTGCAGATCTCCGTGACGAAACGCATGCCCGCGTTCACGAAGAACGAGATGCGCCCCACCATCTGCGCGAAGTCGGCCTCCGGCACGCCCACGGCCTTCACCCGGTCGAGCACCGCGCAGGCGGTCGCCAGCGCGAAGGCGACCTCCTGCACCGGCGTCGCCCCCGCTTCCTGCAGGTGGTAGGAGCAGACGTTCATCGGGTTCCACTTCGGCATCTGTTCGCGCCCGAAGAGGATCGTGTCGCGGGTCAGCCGCAAGCTGGGCTCGGGCGGGAAGATGTAGGTCCCGCGCGAGAGGTATTCCTTGACGATGTCGTTCTGCGTCGTGCCGGTGAGCGCGTCGCGCGGCGCGCCCTGCTCGTCGGCGACGGCGACGTAGAGCGCGAGCAGCCAGGGCGCGGTGGCGTTGATCGTCATCGAGGTGTTCATCGTCGACAACGGGATGCCGTCGAGCAGCGTGCGCATGTCGCCGAGATGAGCCACCGAGACGCCGACCTTGCCGACCTCGCCGCGCGCCAGCTCGTGGTCGGGGTCGTAGCCCGTCTGCGTCGGCAGGTCGAAGGCGATGGAGAGGCCGGTCTGCCCCTTGGCCAGATTGCCGCGATAGAGGCGGTTCGACTCCGCCGCCGTCGAGTGCCCCGCATAGGTGCGGAAGATCCACGGCTTGTCGCGGTGGCGGCGGGCCGCGCCGTCGATCGGTGTCGTGCTTGCGATCGTGGTCGTGCTCGGCGCCTCGGGCATCGCTGCATGTCTCCATCCTGGATCGGAGCAGCGTAGCGGAGCGCCGTCCGCGGCTGAACGGGGACCTTCGTAGCGGGTGCGACAATCTGTCTAATTCCTCCTTATGCATCGAGCAATTGATTAACTCTAATTTTGTTGCATTATATATGCGTAATATGCATTGCACTGGAGCGATGGCTCCGAGCTGGAGTGTCCCATGGAGAATGTGAGCAATCAGTGGCCGGTTTCCGCCGAGCAGATCTCGCCGGAGCGTCAGGCGGCCCTCGCCGACTTCATCGCCTTCGTCGCGGCCTTCGACCCCGCGCGCGGTCGGCAGCTGCAGGACGATTTCGGCGGCCAGGAGATCCCGCCGCAGGAGACCCCCGTGGTCGAGCAGCCGATCGTCGAGCAGCCGATCGTAGCGCCTCCCCCCGTCGAGCCTCCGTCCGTGACGATCGGCCGGTTCGAGACCTTCCGCGACAGCCCCGGTCGCATGATGATGGGGCCCGATGGCTTCCCGGTGCCCGGCCCCAGCGGTCGGGACCTGGCGATCGAGAGCGCCGAGCAGCTCTTCCAGACGCTGCCGCCGGGCTGGAGCGTCATGGTGGTGGAGCATCGCGGCGACGTGCACGTCATCCAGGCGGACGGCCCGCTCTCCATCCAGGATGCGGCGGAATACTTCGACGGCACGGTCGTGTCCGTCGCCGGCTTCGGCGCGGTCACCTCGCCCGACGGGTCGGTCGGCGTCGATCTCGACACCAACAGGCCCGGCAGGTGAACGCGCGAGAGGCGCTCGGATAAGGAGAGGTTCATCATGGACATATCGACCAACCCTTCCGTCGTCGACCAGTCGACCACGCCTCCGACAGGACCGACCTTTCAAGCGCTGGCAAGCTTCATCGCCGCCGTCGATGCGGCCCGCGGCGAGCAGGTCCGAGAGGACTTCGACGGCGTCGAGGTACCGCCGGGCGACGTTCCGGTGGTCACGCCGCCGGTCGTCGGGGCGCCGCCGGTCGAGACGCCGGCCGCGAATGCCGAGGTGGCGTTGCGAACCGACAACGGGGACGCCGCGCTGCAATTCGCTGCGGATCTCTTCGCGACGCTGCCGCCCGGCTCCAGCGTCTGGGTGGTCCGGGACACGGAGGTCGGTTCCAACGCGTTCACCGTCGTTCAGGGCGACGGGCCGCTGTCTCTCGATGGAGCGGCGCTGGTCGCGGGCACGGATGCGGTGTTGGGCATCGCCTCGTTCGGCGAAGCCATTCCGTCGGAGACCGGCGTCGGACGCGGCCAGGCCATCATCGATTTGTTCCCGCCGTCCACGAGGGGTGAGAACGCCGTGCCCAGCCGCGATTAGGATCTGCCGGAGAACGAGCTGCGCTGATCGCGCACACGATCGGCGAGGCGCGCGCCCGGGCGCGCCTCGCATGCGCCGATGGTTCTATAGGCGGCGCGGCGCGCCACGCTGTACCGTTCGCCCGCTCCAACAGACGGGATCACGACCATGGCCAGCGGCGCGCAGACCCTCAAGGACGCCTACGAGATCGGCGAGATCCCCCCGCTCGGCCACGTGCCGGCGACCATGCTGGCCTACACGATCCGCAAGGACCGCCACGGCCCGCCGCTGGAGAGCCTCGTCGTCGAGCGCGTGCCCACCTGGGAGATCGGCGACGACGAGGTGCTGCTCTTCATGATGGCGGGCGGCGTCAACTACAACGGCGTCTGGGCGGCTCTGGGCCAGCCCGTCTCCGTCCTCGACTTCCACAAGAACCCCTTCCACGTCGCGGGCTCGGACGCCGCCGGCGTGGTCTGGAAGGTGGGCGCCAAGGTCAAGCGCTGGAAGGTCGGCGACGAGGTCATCGTCCACTGCAATCAGGACGACGGCGACGACGAGGAGTGCAATGGCGGCGACCCGATGCTCTCGGCCTCCCAGCGGATCTGGGGCTTCGAGACGCCGGACGGCGGGCACGCGCAATTCGCCCGCGTGCAGTCCCGCCAGCTCATGGAGAAGCCCAGGCACCTCACCTGGGAGGAGAGCGCCTGCTACACGCTCACGCTGGCCACCGCCTACCGCATGCTCTTCGGCCACCAGCCGCACACGTTGAAGCCCTCCGACAACGTGCTCGTCTGGGGCGCGTCCGGCGGTCTCGGCGTGTTCGGCGTCCAGCTCTGCGCGGCGGCGGGCGCCAACGCCATCGGCATCATCTCCGACGAGACGAAGCGCGACTACGTGCTCTCGCTCGGCGCCAAGGGCGTGATCAACCGCAAGGATTTCTCCTGCTGGGGCCAGATGCCCCAGGTCGGGACCGAGGAGTACAACGCCTGGGCCAAGGAGGCGCGGCGCTTCGGCAAGGCGATCTGGGAGCTCACCGGAAAGAAGGACGTCGACATCGTCTTCGAGCATCCCGGCGAGAGCACCTTCCCGGTCTCCTGCCTCGTCGCCAAGCGCGGCGGCATGGTGGTGTTCTGCGCGGGCACGACGGGCTTCAACCTGACCTTCGACGCGCGCTACGTCTGGATGCGCCAGAAACGCGTCCAGGGCTCCCACTTCGCCCATCTCAAGCAGGCCTCCGCCGCGAACCAGTTCGTGCTCGACCGGCGCATCGACCCGTGCATGTCGGAGGTCTTCTCCTGGGACAAGATCCCGCTCGCCCACCAGAAGATGTGGAAGAACGAGCACGCGCCGGGCAACATGGCGGTGCTCGTCGGCGCCCCGCGCACGGGGCTGCGCACCTTCGAGGACGCGCTGGAGGCGGCGGGGCAGTAAGGGCTCGCCGCGCGTGCGCTCCTGATGGAGGGGAGTAGCGCAAATGATTTCCCGCGCGAGCCCTCCTCTGTCACCATTCCCGCTCGCGAGCATCGGCTCGCTGGGAGTGTCGGAGCGGCGATGACGCGGCAGATCTTGTCCTTCGAGACGGGTCCGGTGGACCCGCGGGAGCTGCGCACGGCGCTCGGGCGCTTCGCCACGGGCGTGACGGTGATCACCACGCGCGGCCCCGACGGGAAGCGCGAGGGGCTCACCGCGAACTCGTTCTCCGCGCTCTCCCTCGACCCGCCGCTCGTCCTGTGGAGCATCAAGACGAGCGCGGCCTCGCTGCCGACGTTCCGCGCCGCGCGGGCGTTCGCGATCCACGTGCTGGCGCATGATCAGGCGGATCTCTCGCATCGCTTCGCGACGCCCGCGCAGGACAAGTTCGCGGGGCTCGCCGTGCGCGACGGCCTCGACGGGCTGCCGATGCTGGAGGGGACGCTCGCGACCTTCGAATGCGCCCTCGCGCAGGACGTCGAGGGCGGCGACCACCGCATCCTGGTGGGCCGCGTCCGGCGGGCGAGCTACGGCGAGGGGGCGCCGCTCCTGTTCAGCGCCGGCCGCTACGGCGTCGCGACGCCGCTGCCCCGCGACGTCGACGCGTCGAGCGACCTCGCCTCGCTCTGGGACGGGCTCGCCTGAGAGCCGAAGCCGCGCGATTACGCCGCCTCGATGCCGAGGAAGCCGGCGAGGACGCGGTCGAATTCCGCAGCGGAATCGACGTTGGGCAGGTGCCGGCCACCCTCGATCACGGCGAGCCGCGCGCCGGGCGTCGCCTCCGCCATGGCGCGCATCACGTCCGGCGTCGCGGCGGCGTCGTCCGAGCCGACGACGTAGAGCGTCGGCGCCTTGATCGTGCCGAGCGAGCGGGCGTAGTCGAGCGTCTGCAGCGCGCGGGCGCAGGCGATCCAGCCGTCGGCGGGCGTGCCGGCGATCATCGCGCGGATGGCGGCGGCGCGCTCCGGGTCGCGTGCGCGGAAGTCGTCGGAGAGCCAGCGCGCCAGCGTCTCGTCGGCGATGGCGTCGACGCCGCCCTCGGACACCGTCGCGATGCGGCTCTCCCAAGCCGCGACGACGGGCGCCGGCGCGTCCGCGCGCGCGGCGCAGCACACGAGCCGCTCGACCCGATCGGGATGGGCGATGGCGAGACCGAGCCCCGTCATGCCGCCGAGCGAGAGGCCCATGAAGGTCGCGCGGGGAATGGCGAGCGCATCCATCAGCCCGACGACGTCGCCGACGAGGTCCGAGAAACCGTACGGCCCCGCCGGCACGTCGCTGCCGCCGTGGCCGCGGGTGTCGTAGCGCACGACGTGGAAGCGCGTGCGAAGGAGCGCGACCTGCGCGTCCCACATCTCGAGGCTCGCCGCGAGGCTGTTGGAGAGGACGATGGTGGGCGCGTCCGGCGTCGCGCAGGCATCGCGGCGCACCCGCAGCCGCACGCCGCGACCAACCTCGATCCGGCGCTCCTCGGTCGCGAGGGGGGCGCCGCTCATGGCGTGCGTCCCGCTTCGGCCGCCTCGATCCGCGGGCGGACCTCTTCGGCGAGGAGCACCATCGAGCGGCGCGCCAGCGCCAAGTCGGCCCAGTCGTGGCCCGCATAGAGGAGCGTGCCGAAGGGCCCGACCTCCTCGCGGAAGGCGAGGAGCTTCTCCGCGACGGCGTCCGGCGTGCCGTGGATCACGAGCTCCTCGCAGACGTAGTCGAGCGTCACCGCCTCGTCGGGCATGTCGCGGTCCTTCTTGAACAGCTCGATACGGCCGTTCTTCTTCAGCTTGGTGAGGAGCTGCTTGTAATAATAGCGGTAGGGGCTGTCCGGGTCGGTGGCGTAGGCGCGCGCCGTCGCGGCGTCGTCGGCGACGAAGACGCTCTTGGCCACCCGCCAGGCGGCGTGCTCCGCCGGGCGGCCCACGCGCGCGCAGCCCTCCGCGTATTTCGGCCAATGGCTCGCGACCCAGGCCGGCATCAGGAAGTTTGCCGAGATCGGCTCCCAGCCCCGCGCGGCGGCCTCGGTCACGCCCTTGGAGAACGGCGCGACGGCGGTGACGACGATGGGCGGATGCGGGCGCTGCAGCGGCTTCGGCAGCAGGCCCTGGCCGATCTCGCGCATCATCGTGCGCGCCGTCGAGACCGTCCAGTACTCGCCCGCGAGATCGTAGGGCGGCTCGCCCGCCCAGATGGCGAGCACCTGGTCGATGGCCTCGAGGAACATCGCGTTTCGGTTGGCGTCGAGATTGCCGAAGACCTCGGCGTCCGACAGGAGCCCGCCGGGGCTGATTCCGAAGATGAGGCGCCCGTCGAGCAGGTGGTCGAGCATCGCCACGTGCGCCGCCACCGCGGCGGGATGCGTGTTGGGCAGGTTCACCGTGCCGGTGCCGAGACGGATCGAGCGGGTCGCCTCGATGAGGGTGGCGATGAAGATCATGCAGGAGGTGATGTTCTCGGCGGCGTCCGTCAGGTGCTCGCCGACATAGCCCTCCGTGAAGCCGAGCTCGTCGGCGAGCACGAAGGCCGCGCGGTCCTCGCGCAGGCATTGCCGCCAATCCTTGTCGAGCGGGTGGATCGGCATGGTGAAGAAGCCGAGCTGCATCGCGGATCCCTGGCCTCCGGTGCCTGACCTTGCGTCTTAACTTGATAGGGGCGGGGTCGCGGGCGTGGGAAATTATCATCGCTGCACGAGAGCATCGCCTTTCCTGATGGCGCCTCCCGCCGCCCTCGCACCGCCCTTGCACCGTGCGGGTCATCAGGAATGCTGATGCGCGCCTGTCGCAGCGATGATTTCCGGCGCCCTCCCGCATCCGCTAGACGGGAAGGCGGGTCCGTCTGGAGCGGGAGGATGGCGACGTGCGCACGGTCGAGGTCGCGGTGATCGGAACGGGATGGTGCGGCGGCATCCGCGCGGAGACTCTCGCGCGCTCCGCCCTCGTCGACAGGCTCCACCTGTGCGAGATCAGGTCCGATCGGCTGGCCGAGGTGGAGGAGTCGACCCGCCCCGCGACGGCGACCACGAATTATCGCGACATCGTCGAGAACGACGCGATCTCGGTCGTGTACATCTCGACGACGCCCGAATCGACGCACTACCCCATCGCCCGCGACTGCCTGCGCGCCGGCAAGCACGTGCTCCTCGAGAAGCCTATCGCCATGGAGTTCTGGGAGGCGGACGAGCTGATCACGCTCGCGCGCCGGCAGAGCCTGAAGTTCACCATCGGCTATTCCCAGCGCTTCAACCCGAAGGTCGCCTACGCCAAGGCGCGGATCGCGGACGGGACGCTGGGGCGTGTGGTCAACGTCATGGTTAGCCGCCATCTCGCCCGCGGGCTCGGCAAGAAGATCGCCTCTCGCGTGAAGCTTTCCCCTGCGGCAATGGAATCGACCCACGACCTCGACTTCGTCTTCTGGATGCTGGAGCCGGCCAAGCCCGTGCGCGTCTATTCGCAAGGCGCCTACGGCACCATGCGCGACGTCAACGGCTCCTACGACTGCATGTGGTCGACGGTGACGATGGACGACGGCTCCCTCGTCGTCATCGGCGGCGGCTGGAACCTGCCGCCGAGCTACCCGAACTTCTGCTCGACGTGGATGGAGATCACGGGGACCGAGGGCGCGCTCTTCCTCGACGACACGCATCGGGACAATTGGCTCAACACCGTCTCGGAGGGCACGCGCTACCCGATGTCGACCATGCCGGGCGAGCGGGTGGACCACGTCTTCGCCGGGCAGATGGGCCCCGAGACCATCCACTTCCTGGAATGCGTGCTGCGCGACCAGCCGGTCATGGTCGCCCCGGAGCATGCGCGCATGGTCATGGAGACCTACCGCGCCGCCGATCTCTCGGCGGAGACGGGCGCGCCCGTCGACCTGCCGCTCTCCAACGAGAGCATCGCCGCCATCGCCGACATGAACGCGGCCGCGCGGCGATGAGCGTGCACCCGCGGGTCGGGGTGGTGGGGCTCGGGCGCATGGGCGCGGGCATCGCGCGCGTGCTCGACGAGGCCGGTCTCCTCCACGCCGTACGCGATCTCGACCGCACGGCGACGGCGGCTTTCGGCGAGGCGCGCGGCCGGCCGGAGGCGCTCCACGCCTGCGACGTGCTCCTCTTCGCCACCCCGACCACCGCCGACATCGAGACGGTGCTCGACGTCGAGCCCGATCTGCTCCAGGCGGTCGACGAGGGCCGCGTCCTCGTCGATCTCACCACCTCGCATCCCCGCGACGGCAGGCGCCTCGCCGCCCGCGTCGCGGCGCGCGGTGCGGGCTATCTCGACGCGGCCATGACCGGCGGCGCCGCAGCGGCTTCGTCGGGCACCCTGACGCTGATGGTCGGGGGCGAGGCTGCGATCCTCGAGCGGGCGCGACCGGCGCTCGATCCGATCGCGCGCACGATCGTCCATGTCGGCCCAGTCGGCGCGGGCCAGACGATGAAGCTCGTCCACAACATGATCTGCCACACGATCTTCCTCGCCACCGCCGAGGGCTGCCGCGCCGCCGAGCGCGCCGGCATTCCGCTCGAGACCGCGCTCGCCGTGATCAACGCGGGCAACGCCCGCAGCTTCGTGAGCGAGCGGCGCTTTCCCGATCACGTCCTCTCGGGACGCTTCGACGGGCGCTCGCGCGTCGCCAATCTCGACAAGGACCTCGCCATGGGCGCCGATCTCATCGGCGAGGGAGGGCGGGCGGCGCCCTATGCGCGTCTCGCGACCGCGCTCCTCTCGGCGGCCCGGGAGCAGGGGATGGCCGAGGAGGATTTCACGCGGCTCTACCCGCATTACGACGCGCTCGCTGCCGCGCTCGAGGACGAGCCGGAGCGCTGAGACCGGCGCGGCGGTCATGCCGCCGCGCCGTCGGCGCCTCAGAACGAGTCCACCAGCGCGCGGTAGCGCTCGGCCTGACGACCGCGGACCTCGTCGTACTCGGCCCCGCCCATCAGGTCGGTGTTCTCGCCGAGCCGCTCCATCAGCGTCTGGTAGGTCGGGTCCTCGTCGAGCTTGGAGAAGGCGTCCCGCAGCACGGCGAGGCGGTCCTCCGGCACGCCGGCGGGCGCGAGCACGACGCGGTGCATGATGCCGATCTCGGAGACGTCGCCGTAGCCGAGCTCGTCGGTGGTCGGAACGCCCTCGACCGGCGAGGTCTCGCCGACGGCGAGCAGCGGGCGCAGGTCCTGGCCCGAGAGCACCGAGGGGAAGGCGAAGGTGAAGTCGATGTCGCCCGCGAGCAGCGCCTGGATCACGGGCCCGCCGCCCTGGTAGGGGATCAGCGTCGGCTGCACCTCGACCGCCTGCATCAGCGCCAGCCCCGGCACCATGAACGCGCCCCAATTGCCGCTGTGGCCGAAGCGCAGGTCGCCCGGGTTCTCGCGCCCGTGCGCGACGAGATCCTCGAAGGTGGCGAAGGGGCTGTCCCCGCGCACGACGAGGATCGGCTGCGCCGTGTTGGGCCGCGCCACCGAGACGAAGTCCTCGTTGGGCTCGTAGGGCAGGTCGGTGACGAATTGCTGCAGCTGGTCGATGAAGTTGTGCGTGAAGATGAGGGTGTGCCCGTCCGCCGGCGCCTGCGCGGCGGCGGCCGTGCCCGTCTGGCCGCCGGCGCCCGGCATCAGCTGCACGACGACGGGCTGTCCCAGGATGCCCGGCAGCACGGACGTGATCACGCGGGCGTTGAGGTCGTGCGATCCGCCGGCGCCGAGCGGGATGATCATGGTGATCGGGCGCTCGGGGAAGGTCTGCGCCGTCGCCGGCGTGGCGGCGAGGCCGACCATCGCGGCCAGCGCGACGAAAGTGGTCTCGAGAAGTCTCATCCCTGTCCTCCTGTGCTTCGATTGAGATCGACGCGGGCGTTTCCGTCCGTCTCGGTGCCCTCTTGCGGGGCGTTGGCGTCCACCTTGCTCGCGCTCTCCCGGCCCAGCGCGCGCATGCGGCGGTGCTGGCGCACGAGGATCCATGCGGTGAGGAGAGGCGCGAGCAGGAGGACGGCGATGGTGATGGGGCGCTCGCCGACGAGGTAGCCGGCGACGTCCCCGCGTGCGAGGAGCACCGTCTGCCCCACCGCGTATTCGAGCGGCGGCGTGAGGATGAAGCCCATGACGAGGGGGCTCACGTCGAAGGCGAGCTTTCGCGCCACGTAGCCCACGACGCCGAAGCCGATCATGAACCACAGGTCCATGGGGTTCGAGCGGTAGACGTAGGTACCGCCCACGGCGAAGAGCAGCATCAGGGGCACGAGATAGGCCTTGTCGATGCTCACGATGCGCGCGAACAGCGGCATCAGCACCCAGCCGATGAGCAGCATCAGCACGCAGGCGATGAGCATCGAGCCGAGGATGGCGTAGACGAGCACGCCCTGCTCCTCGAAGAGCTGCGGCCCGGGGCGCAGCCCCTGCGCCACGAAGGCGCCGAGCAGGATCGCCGTGATGTTGTCGCCGGGGATGCCCAGCGTGAGGAGCGGCACCATGGTGGGGCCGTTGACCGCATTGTTCGCCGCTTCGGGCGCCGCGACGCCGTCGAGCTCGCCCTTGCCGTAGCGCGAGGGGTCCTTCGCCGCGTTGCGCGCGGCGGAATAGCCCATGAAGGCGGCGACCACCTGGCCGACGCCGGGGATCATGCCGATCGTGCCGCCGATGAGCGTCGAGCGCAGGATCGTGCGCCGCGAGGCCGTGATCTCGCGCCAGGTGAGCGGATCGCCCTCCGCGCGGGTCTGGCGGGCCTCGACGAAGCTCGCCTTGCGGCTCTCGAGCGCGAGCAGGATCTCGGGGATGGCGAACAGCCCGATGATGAGCGGCAGGAGGTCGATGCCGGCCTGGAGCTGGTGGAAGCCGAAATCGAAGCGCGCGAGCGCGCCGATCGGGTCCTGCCCGATCATCGCCAGGAAGGCGCCGACGAGGAGCATCACGAGCCCCTTGATCGGCGAGCCCGAGGCGGTCACCGCGATGACGAGGAGGCTCAGCAGCAGGATCGCCGCCACTTCCGGCGGGCCGATCAGGAGCGCGATCGCCGCGATGGCGCCGATGACGAGGATCGTCGCGAAGGAGGAGAGGAAGTCGCCCACCGCGGACGCGACGAGCGCCATCTCGAGCGCCTTGCGGGACTGTCCTTTGCGCGTGAGCGCGGGACCGTCGAACGTGGTGGCGACGGAGGCGCCCGTGCCGGGGATGTTGACGAGGATCGCCGGGATCGAGCCGCCGAAGATGCCGCCCTTGTAGACGCCGATGAGGAAGGGGATGCCCACGATCGGCTCGAGGAAGAAGGAGATCGGCAGGACGATCGCCATCGCCATGACGGTGGTGAAGCCGGGCAGGGCGCCCACCAGCATGCCGAGCACGAGCCCGCCGCAGATCATCAGGAGCACGTCGAGGCGAAGGAGCAGCTCGGTCGCGGCGAGGAGCGTATCGAGCATGGCTCAGAACCCGAAGGTCGGCGGCAGCGAGACGCCCAGCACGCGCGTGAACAGCACGTAGATCGCGACCGGCGCGCCGATCGAGACCAGGGCGATGCCGACGACGCTGCGCGAGCCGTAATAGGACGAGACGATCGCCGCGACGGCGGCGCTCGCGCCGACATAGCCCACGGGGCGCAGCAGCGCGACGTAGCCGATCATCGCCGCGAGCACGACGCCGAGGTTGAGCCAGGCGCCGCGGGGGAGCGCCGCGAACGGGTTCGTCGAGCCCATCCTGAGGCTCGCCACCGCGTAGACGAGGCCCACCGCGACGAAGGCGCCGGCGACCAGGGAGGGAAACAGCTCGGGGCTCAGGCCCGTGGGCTCGAGCCCGAAGAGGCGCGGCGGCTCGTCGATCTCGCTGGGGATCGCCACGAAGATGCCCACGCCCAGAGCCACGACCCCGAGCGCGACGAGGGTGTCGATGTTCGCGGCGGGACGCGCCGCGCGTTCCCGTCCGGCGTTCGGCTGGCTCAAGCGCTCCTCCCCTCCGCGATATGCCGCGGCTCGTTATTTGTTTCGCGCCCGATCGATACTAGCTCAAGCTTCACATGACGCTACGGCGCTCGCCGATTATATTCGGTAATGGCGACTTGCATGTTTCCTGATACTCAGCCCGTTGCGGCCGCTATCCTCAACGCGACGAAGACGATCACCGGCAGCGCGGCGAGGGTGCCCAGCGTCGAGACCACGATGACGCCGGCGATCCGCTCGGGCGATCGCCCGAAGCGCTCGGCGAAGATCACGCTCACGATCGCCGCAGGCATGGTGGCCATGACGAAGACGACGCCTGCCTGGGCGCCCTCGAGGCCGAGCGCCGCGATGGTCGCGAGCGCGCCGACGGCGCCGGCCGAGAGCCGCAGGACCGCCATGCCCGAGGCGATGCGCAGGTCCGCCACCTTCATCTTGGCGAGCGAGACGCCCAGCAGGAGCAGCATGCTCGGGATCACGATGCCGCCGACGAGCGTCGTCGTGCGCTCGATCCAGGTCGGCGCGCGCAGATCCGCGACAAGGAGCGCCACCGAGACCGCGCTCGCCCACACGACCGGCTGGCGCACCAGCGAGGCGACCTCGACGCGCCCGGCGCTGACGACGAGGCCCAGCGTGTTCTGCGAGATCGATGTCACGAGAAAGACGACGATCCCGAAGGTCAGCCCGTCGGGCCCGAAGACCATGGCGCAGAGCGGCAGGCCCATGTTGCCGGTGTTCCCGAACATCGCCGTCATCAGCCAGGTGTGGAGCGGCAGGCCGGCGATCCGCAGGACGACGATGCCGACGAGGGTCGCCACCGCGATCACGCAGGCGGCCGCGAGCGCGATGGCGCCCACCGCCGCGGGCGAGACCTCGGCCGTCGTCAGCGTCGAGAAGATCAAGCAGGGCGTGCCGATGCGCAGGACGAGGGAGCCGATGGTCGGGCTGTCGAAGGGCAGGCCGAGGCGCGCCCAGGCGAAGCCGATCGCGATGATCGCGAGGACCGGGGCGACGGTCGCGAGGATCTCGAGGATCATGGGCGCTCGGCCGTCATCTGCGCTCGGGCGTCATCTGCGTGCCGCGCTCATGGCCGCTCGCAGCCGGCGAGGCGCTCCATCACCTTGCACACGACCGCGGCGTCGAGATGGGCGAGCCCCTGCGCCTGCGCCGCGCGGTAGAACTGCACCGCGAGCTGGTAGAGCGGGATCGGCGCGCCGACGCTCGCCGCGTGATCGGCGATGAGGGGCGCGTCCTTCAAGGGAACGGACATGTTCATGCCCTCGCGGGCATAGTCGCCGGCGGCCATCATCGCGCCGCGCACGTCGAACATGGCCGAGCTCGAGCCCGAGCCGGCGATGGCCTCGTGGAAGGCCACCGGGTCGAGGCCGGACTTCATGGCGAGCACCATGGCCTCGGCCGCGACCGTGTTGTGGACGAGGTTGAGGATGTTGCCGCACAGCTTCGTCTTGATGCCGTTGCCGAAGGGACCGACGTAGAGCTCCTTGCGGCAGAAGGCCGAGAGCGCGCCGCGAACCGCCTCGTAATCTGCCCGCTCCCCGCTGCAGAAGGCGGTGAGCTTGCGCTCGAGCGCCATGATGCGGTTGCCGCTCACGGGGCAATCGAGCACGCCCCAGCCGCTGCGCGCGAGAGGCTCGCGGGCGCGCTCCTTGTCGGCGACGGAGAAGGTGCCGAGCTCGACGAGGATGCGGCCCTCGCCGGGCATCCGGGCGAGATCGGCCGCGACCGCCTGGAGCGCCGCGGCGGACGCGAGGCAGACGAAGACGATCGGCGCGTCCGCGGCGGCGCGTGTATCCTCCACGATCTCGACGCCGACGTCTGCGGCGGCTTGGCGCGCCGCCTCGCTCGTGTCGGCGCCGCGCACGCGAAAGCCGCCCTCGACGAGGTTCTTGGCGATCGCGGAGCCCAGGACCCCGAGCCCGATGAAGCCGACTTCGTCCGTCATTTGCGAAGGATCTCCCGGTCAGACGGTCTCGATCGCCCCGCTCGCGGCGGAGCGGGTGACGGCCTCGAAGGTGCGCACGTTCGCCTCCATCTCGTCGAGGGTGACGGGGTAGGGCGCCTCGCCGCGCAAGGCGGCGGCGAAGGCGTCGAGGTTGTCGCGCACGGCCGGATGCGGCGGCCAGAAGGTGGAGACGCGCTCGCCCCCGCGCAGGCATTCCTCGACGTCCCAGCCGCTCGGGCTCTCGGGATGGGTGCGGTCGCGGATCTCGATCCAGCCGCGCGAGCCGTAGACGGCGAAGCGTCCGACGAAGGGTGTCGCGAGGAGCGCCGTGATCGTGGCGCTCGCCCCGCCGGGGAAGGCGACGGTGACGCTGAGCGTATCGCCGTTGGCGAAGCTGCTGCCGCGAGTCGCGAGCCTTGCCCAGACTCGATCGGGACGTCCCAGGACGGCGATGGCGAGGTCGACCATGTGGATGCCCGTCGCCGAGAGCGGGCCGACCGGCGCCTCGCTCGGCGAGAGACGCCAATTGTCGGGCGGGAGCGAAAGGAACTTGTCCTGGCTGAAATTGCCCTCCACCGCGAGGATCGTGCCGATCTCGCCGGCCGCGATGCGCTCTCGAAGCTTGCGGATCGCCGGCTCGAAGCGCCGCTCGTGGCCGATGCCGAGCACGATGCCCGCGCGCCGCACGGCCGCGAGCGCCCGCTCGGCCTCCGCGGCCGTCGTGCACAGGGGCTTCTCGCAGAAGACGTGCTTGCCCGCGGCCGCCGCGATCTCGATCTGCTCGGCATGGAAGCGGTGGGGCGAGCACAAGAGGACGGCGTCGACGTCCGCCCGCGCGCAGGCCGCGCGCAGATCGTCGACGACCGCGAGGCCCAGCGCCTCGCCCGCCTCGCGGCCGGCGGGATGCGGGTCGACGGCGAGGATCGGCCGAAGCGTCTCGCTGTCGGCGAGCGAGCGCGCCAGCGTCCGGCCCCACCATCCCATCCCGACGATCGCCACGCGCGTCACGGCATGCTCCTTCGATCGGCTCTCGTGATATGTCACTGCTGGTGAGCATAGCTGTCAAGACGTCGCTCCGCTCGTGCGAGATCGGCGCTATGCCATTGGCGTTGACCCCGATCTGAGGCCGATCTAGGCTCCTCTATGCGAGCTCGTCGCGTTCTCGTGCGCGCGTGTGATATATCAAGAGCAGGTCGGGGAGGGAGGACGTCCGGGCATGCAGTGCAGTCTCAGGGACATGGCGATCTTCGTCGCCGCCTACGAGGAGCGCTCCTTCACCGCCGCCGCGCAGCGGGAGAACGCGACGCAATCGGGCGTCTCGCAGCACATCCGCAATCTCGAGCACGTCGTGGGCGTCCAGCTCTTCGTGCGCGAGCGCGGCGGCGTCATCCCCACGCCCGCGGCGGCGAGCTTCTATCGCAGCTGCCTGGAGGTGATGCGCGCGCACGACGCCGCGCGCCGGGACGTCGCGCGCTTCGGCAAGGGCCCGATCGGCGAGCTGCGCGTCGGGCTGATGCCGACGATGACGAGCCGCGTCCTGGCGCCGGCGCTCGACGCCTTCGTGGGGCAGGCGCCCAACGTCGCCGTCCACGTGGTGGAGGGCTACTCGGCCGCCTTGACGCAGATGGTGCAGGGCGGAGAGCTCGACTTCGCCGTCGTCCCCGCCTTCGCCGGCGCGCCGGGCGTGCGGGCGCGCCACTTCGTGCGCACCCGCGAGACGCTGGTCTCGCGGCCGGACAGCGGCCTGCGCCATCTCGCGCCCGTGCGGCTCGGCACGCTGGGCCCCCTCGATCTCGTCCTGCCCGGCCCCGGCAACACGCGACGGCGCACCATCGAGACCTATTGCACGACCCACGGCATCGAGATCGCCCGGGTGGTGGAGCTCGACGCCATGCTGGGCACCCTCGATCTCGTGGCGCGCACGCGCTTCGTCGCGGTGCTCCCCGCGATCATGATGG
Organism: Salinarimonas ramus; assembly: GCF_014645695.1. Lineage (GTDB taxonomy): Bacteria > Pseudomonadota > Alphaproteobacteria > Rhizobiales > Beijerinckiaceae > Salinarimonas > Salinarimonas ramus. Next base: position 111,061 of record NZ_BMMF01000006.1, read on the forward strand.
ACACCCGCCGCGGTCAGCACGGGCTCACGGTGAACCCCATCGCGGACCCGGAGCTGCCGCTCGACCTCACCCTCATCGAGCCCGCGCGGCGGGAGCGCTCGCCGGCCTCCGCCCTGTTCGAGGAGCTGCTGCTCGCCTCCGCGCAGGACCTGAACGCGCGCTGGGCGGCGGTGCTCGAGACGCAGCCGCGCACGGCGCTCGCGGCGTCCGGCTGATGCGGCGCGCACCGGCTGGAAAGACAGCGAAATGACGCGAACCGTCCCGACCCTGCGGATCGGCGGCTATCAGGGCCCGCGCTCCGTCCACACCGCCGGCATCGCCGCCTTCGCGGCGGCGCTGGAGCGCATCGCGGGGGACGCGCTCGCGATCGAGCGCACCGACGACGTCACCGCCGCGGGCGGCAGCGCGGGGGCGCTCTTCGCGGACATCGAGGCCGGCCGGACGGAAGCCGGCTACATGGCGTCCGGCTACCTCACCGCCCGCGTGCCGGAGCTCGCGGTGCTCGACCTGCCCTTCACCGTGCGCGACCGCGAGAGCGCGCTCGCCGCCCTCGACGGGCGGGCGGGAACGCTCCTGCGCGAGGCCGTGGAGGCGAGGACGGGCTATGGCGTGCTCGGCTTCTGGGACAACGGTGTGCGCCACGTGACCAACCGGGCGCGGCCGATCCGAAGTCCGGAGGATTGCCGCGGCCTCGTGATCCGCACCCTCGACAACGCCATCTACCAGGAGGCGCTCGCGGGAATGGGCTTCACGCCGATCGTCACCGACGTGCGCGAACTGCGCGAGGCGGTGGTCACGGGGCGGGTCGACGCGCAGGAGAACCCGCTGACGAACACGATCGGCTTCGACGCTCACAAGCATCATCCGCACGTGAGCCTCACGGGGCACGTCTTCGGCGTCGCGCTCCTCGTCTGCCATGCGCCGTGGCTCGCCTCCTTGCCGCACGAGCTGCGCGCGCACGTGCACACCGCCGCGGCGGAGGCGACGGGCGTGCAGCGGGCGCAGGCGCGCGCTCGCGAGGCGGAGGATCTCGCCTTCCTGCGAGCGGAAGGCGCGGCGATCCTCGCGGGCGACGACCTCGACCTCGCCGCCTTCCGCCGCGCCTGCGCGCCCATCGTGGAGCGCGAAGCGGCCCGCCTCGATCCCGCGCTGCGCGCCGCCTACGGGGTCTGACGAGCCCCGGCGGTCCCTTGCGCCGGCGCGCCGCGCGGGCGTAGCCTCGGCGCGTCATGGCGAAGGATACGCACCCGAGAGAGCCCGTCACCGCCGCCCTGTTCGACATGGACGGCGTCGTGACGGATACCGCGCAGGCGCATTTCGCCGCCTGGAAGGAGACCTTCGATCCGGTTCTCGCGCGCCACGGATCGGGTGCGGCGGCGGCGCCGTTCACGCAGGCCGACTACCACGCTCATGTCGACGGCGTGCCGCGCCTCGACGGCGTGCGCCGCCTCCTCGCCGCCCGCGGCATGGCCCTGCCCGAGGGCGTACCGGGCGAAACGGATCTCGACAGCGTCGAGGGGATCGCCGCGACGAAGAACCGGCGCTTCGGTGCATGGCTCGAGAGCCGCGCCGTTCCCGCCTATCCGGACACGATCGCGCTGATCCGCGCTCTGCGCGAGCGGGGCGTGCGCGTCGGTCTGTTCTCGGCGAGCCGAAACACCGCGCGGGTGCTCGCCAGCGCGGGCGTGACCGACCTGTTCGAGGCGATCGTCGACGGGGAGGTCGCCCGCGCGCTCGCGTTGCCGGGCAAGCCCGATCCCGCCATGCCCGTCGAGGCGGCGCGGCGGCTGGGTGCGGAGCCCGCCCGTGCGGCTCTCTTCGAGGATGCGGTCTCCGGCGTCGAGGCGGGGCGGCGCGGTGGCTTCGGGCTCGTGATCGGCGTCGATCGCGAGGCGGGTGCGAAGCGCGGCTCCCATGCGGCGGCGCTGCGGGCGAGCGGCGCCGATCTCGTGCTCGACGACCTGCGCGCCGCGCTACCGGTCCTCGTGCCGGGCGCGGCGATCGCGTGAGCGGTCAGCCGGAGCTCGTCGGCTCGGCGACGTCGGAGATCCGCACCTCGATGCGGGTGCGTCCGCCCCAGGCGTTGCGCGTGAGCGAGCCCGCCACGTGGAGCGGGCGTCCCTCCGCCGCGAGCAGCGCCCGACCGAGCGGCTCCTGCGCGCAACGGAAGGCGATCCCCTCGACGGTGCGGCCGTCGCCGGCCGAGAGCGTCGCCTTCACGTGCCCGGTGCCGACGACGAGGGCGCGCGTCACGCGATGCGCGCCGAAGGCGAAGACCGGCTCCGGGCAGCCGGAGCCGAAGGGGCCGGCCTGCTCCAGCGCGTCGAAGAGATCGGTCGTCGCGCCGCCGGCGGTGAGCCGCGCGTCGATGGGGAGCGCATCGCTCGCCAGAGAGGCCGCGACGGGATCGGCGAGGCGCTCTGCGACGAAGCTCCCGAACCGGGCGAGGCCGTCGAGCGGGACGGTCGCGCCCGCCGCCATGGCGTGGCCGCCGCCCTTCGCCGCGAGCCCCGCCTCCACGGCTGCGCGCACGGCGCGGCCGATGTCGGCGCCGGGAACCGAGCGGCCCGATCCCGTCGCGAGCCCTTCCGGCGAGGGCGCGCCGAAGGCGAAGGCGGGGCGCCTGAAGCGCTCCTTCAGCCGCGCCGCGACGAGCCCGACGATGCCGGGATGCCAGTCGGCACCTGCGACGACGAGCACGGGGGCGTCCGGCGCCGCGCCGAGGCTGCGCTCCGCCTGCGCCACCGCCTCCTCCAGCGCCAGTGCCTCGATGGCCTGGCGCTCGCGATTGTGCCGATCGAGCGCCTCCGCCATCCGCGCGGCCTCGTGGGGATCGTCCTCGGTGAGGAGGCGCGCGCCGAGCGAGGCGTCGCCGACGCGCCCGCCGGCATTGATCCGCGGACCCACCAGATAACCGAGATGCCAGGCCTCCGGCGCGGCGGTGAGGCCCGCCGCGTCGAGGAGCGCCGCGAGGCCGGGACGTCCGCGCCCGCGCATCACCGCGAGGCCCTGGCGCACGAAGGCGCGATTGAGGCCGACGAGCGGCACGACGTCGGCGATGGTCGCGAGCGCGACGATGTCGAGCTCGCCCATCAGGTCCGGCAGCCGCCGCGCGAGCGCCGGCTCGCCGCGAAGCCGCCGGGCGAGCGCCACGAGGGCGAGGAAGACCACGCCCGCCGCGCACAGATGCCCGAGCCCGGAGAGGTCGTCCTGCCGGTTCGGGTTCACCAGCGCCGCGACCGCGGGCAGCTGCTCGGGGGCCTGGTGGTGGTCGAGGACGACGACGTCCATGCCCAGCCGCGCCGCCTCGGCGAAGGGCTCGTGGCTCGCCGTGCCGCAATCGACGCAGACGAGGAGCGTCGCCCCCGCCTCCGCGAGGGCCCGGATCGCGCCCACGTTCGGGCCGTAGCCCTCGGTGATGCGGTCGGGAATGTGGATGTCCACCCGCAGCCCCAGCGCGCGCAGGAAGCGCGCGGCGAGCGCCGCCGAGCAGGCGCCGTCGACGTCGTAATCGCCGAAGACCGCCACGCGCTCGCCCCGCAGGACGGCGCGGGCGAGCCGCTCGGTGGCGGCGTCCATGTCGACGAGGGTCGAGGGATCGGGCATCAGGTCGCGCAGCTTCGGCGCGAGGAAGCCGGGCGCCTCGTCGAGCGCCACGCCGCGCGCGGCGAGAACGCGGGAGAGGGCGTCGGGCACGCCGTGAGCTTGCGCGATGGCGGTGGCGACGAGACGCGTCTGCGCGTCGAGCCGCTCGTGCCATGGGCGGCCGGTCACCGAGCGGGCGACGTCGAGCACCGCGCGGGGGGCGTCCGCCGCGGCGGCGACCGGTAGGCGCAGGGCGGCCTCGGGCATCAAGCTCGTCTCTCGCTCTCCGATCGGGCGGCGCACGCGACGCGCAACGCCCGCTCGTGGTGTCGGTTTCGCCTCCCGCTTGTTCCATGTCGGGACGGGGTCGGCAAGGACGCGCACGTCCCGGTCCACAGGAGGGAGTCGATCGGTCGCGGCGCGCGCCCCGACGAGCGGACGATTGCGGGAGGGCGCCTCCCACGCTTAGGCTTCGCGGAACGACAGCGCGGAGGATGCGCCATGGCCTCGATCTACGACCGCGATCTCGACCGTAACCCGGCGAACTTCCAGCCGCTGACGCCGCTCGGCTTCCTGGAGCGCGCGGCGCACGTCTTTCCCGATCGCGTGGCGATCGTGCACGGGGGGCTGCGCCGGACCTATGCCGAGTTCTACGCCCGCGCCCGGCGCCTCGCTTCGGCGCTGGCGAAGCGCGGCATCGGCCGCGGCGACACGGTGGCGGCGATGCTGCCCAACATCCCGGCGATGCTCGAGGCGCATTACGGGGTGCCAATGGCCGGCTGCGTGCTCAACACGCTCAACACCCGTCTCGACGCGGGCATCATCGCCTTCTCGCTGCGCCATGGCGAGGCGAAGGCGCTCCTCGTCGATCGCGAATTCGCGGGCGTGATCCGAAAGGCGCTGGCCGAGGTCGAGCACGACATCCTCGTCGTCGACGTGGACGACCCCGAATATGCGGGGGAGGGGGAGCGGCTCGGCACGACCGAATACGAGGCGCTCCTCGCCGAGGGCGATCCGGAATTCGCATGGGTGCCGCCGCAGGACGAGTGGGACGCGATCACGCTGAACTACACGTCCGGCACGACGGGGGACCCCAAGGGCGTCGTCTACCACCATCGCGGCGCCTACCTTCTCGCCACGGGCAACATCGTCACCTGCGCCATGGGCAAGCACCCGGTCTATCTATGGACCCTGCCCATGTTCCACTGCAATGGCTGGTGCTTCCCCTGGTCGATCTCGGTGGTGGCGGGCACGCATGTCTGCCTGCGGCAGGTGCGCGCCCGGCCCATGTACGACGCGATCGCCGAGCACGGCGTCACGCATCTGTGCGGCGCACCCATCGTCATGGCGACGCTGCTCAACGCGCCGGAGGCGGAGAAGCGCCCGCTGCCGCACGAGGTGCAGTTCTTCACCGCCGCCGCGCCGCCGCCGGAATCGGTGCTCGCCGCCATGCGCGAGGCGGGCTTTTCCGTGACGCACCTCTACGGCCTGACCGAGACCTACGGCCCCTCCGTCGTCAACGACTGGAACCCGGACTGGGACGGGCTCGACGGGGCCGCCTACGCGCAGAAGAAGGCGCGCCAGGGCGTGCGCTACGCGGCGCTCGAAGCGCTCGATGTGCTCGACCCGCAGTCGATGGAGCCCGTTCCCGCCGATGGGGTGACGATGGGCGAGGTGATGATGCGCGGCAACGTCGTGATGAAGGGCTATCTCAAGAACCCGAGCGCCACGGCCAAGGCCTTCGCCGGCGGCTGGTTCCGCTCGGGCGATCTCGGCGTGAAGCACCCCGACGGCTACGTGCAGCTCAAGGACCGCTCGAAGGACATCATCATCTCGGGGGGCGAGAACATCTCCTCGATCGAGGTCGAGGACGTGCTCTACAAGCATCCCGCGGTCGCCGCCTGCGGCGTCGTGGCGAAGCCCGACGAGAAGTGGGGCGAGACGCCCTGCGCCTTCGTGGAGCTGCGCCCCGGCGCGAGCGCGACGGCGGAGGAGATCGTCGCCTTCTGCCGCGAGCGGCTGGCGCACTACAAGTGCCCGCGCCACATCGTCTTTTCGGAGATCCCCAAGACCTCGACGGGCAAGATCCAGAAGTTCCGACTGCGGGAGATGGCGCGCGAGGCGTGATCCCGGCCGGTTCCCGCGCCGGCGTCAGCCGGGCCGGCTCTCCTCGACGATCACCTTGCCGTCGCGCAGCCCCAGCATCAGCGCGCCCTGCTTGAGCGCGAGCGCGCGCTCGCCGAACAGGCTGCGCCGCCAGCCATGGAGCGCCGGGACGTCCGCGTCGTCGCTCTCGGCGATGGCCTCGAGATCGTCGACGGTTGCGACGATCTTCGTCGCCACGCCCTCGTCCTCGCACACGGCCTTGAGCAGCACCTTCAGCAGATCGACCGTGGCCCCGGTCTGGCCGCGATTGCCGCGGCGCTCGGGCATGGCGATGGTGGAGGGATCGCGGTCGAGCCCGCGCTTGACGGCCGCGAGCACGCCGTCCGCGTGACGGGAGCGCTCGAAGCCGTTGGGCAGCGCCCGCAGGCGGCCCATGGCGGTGGCGTCCCGCGGGGCGGTGACGGCGATCTCGACGACGGCGTCGTCCTTCATCACGCGCTGGCGCGGGACGTCGCGCGTCTGCGCCTCGCGCTCGCGCCAGGCGGCGACCTCGATGAGGACGGCGAGCTCGCGCGCCTTGCGCACGCGCCCGGAGAGCCGGCGATAGGCGCTCTCGGGGTCGGAGGCGTAGGTGTCCGGCGAGGTGAGGACCGCCATCTCCTCCTCGAGCCAGGCGCGCCGGCCGGTCTCGGCCAGCTGCGCCTCCAGCGCCTCGTAGACGGGGATGAGATGCGTCACGTCCGAGAGCGCGTAGGCGAGCTGCGCGTCCGACAGCGGCCGGCGCGACCAGTCCGTGAAGCGGGAGGACTTGTCGATGCGCGCCTTGGCGAGGTCGTTGGCGAGCTGCTCGTAGGAGACCGAATCGCCGTAGCCGCACACCATGGCGGCGACCTGCGTGTCGAAGAGCGGGGCCGGGATGAGCCGGCCCAGGATCCAGACGATCTCGAGATCCTGGCGCGCGGAATGGAAGACCTTCACCACCCGCTCGTTCGCCATCAGCGAGAGAAAGGGCGAGAGGTCGATGCCGGGCGCCAGCGGATCGACGAGGACGCCCTCGTCGGGGCTCGCCATCTGAACGAGGCAGAGCTTGGGATAATACGTGGTCTCGCGCATGAACTCCGTGTCGACCGTCACGAAGGGATGCGAGGCGAGACGCGCGCAGGCGGCGGCGAGGGCGTCGGTGTCGGTGATCAGCTCCATGCATGCGTCATAGCGGAGAACGCATGCGCACGCCAAGACCGTCGACGTGCGAGCACGCGGTTGCGCCCGCCGACGCCTATTTCACATGGAAGAGTCGAACGGTCGCAGATTTTCGCTGCGCTGCCGCATTTTTCGGCAGTAAAAGCATCGACTCGGCACCAAGCTTGGCCTTGAGGCAAGAGGATTGGTAGAACGAACGAGAGCGAAAGTTCCCTGCGAGAACAGTTCCGAGCATATCCGCTTCGGTGCTGGGAACACGAGCCCGCCGCGCTCTCCCGGGGATTTGCCTTTTGCGCTGCGATGCCCTAACTAGACGGACATCATCACGGAACGCGCCTCGCTGCGGCACGCCACATCTACGTGGCGGCGCCCCGATCCGGCCGCGCGTCCCAACCCCGGAGGGCTGCCTTGACACTCGAGCATGCAGCCGCACGGTCGCTCGACGAGCAGAGACCAGCGGTATTCGACACCATCGCCGTGATCGGCGCGGGTTCCTGGGGCACGGCGCTGGCGCTCACCGCCTGGCGCGCCGGACGGCGCGTCAGGCTGTGGGCGCGCGAGGAGCACGTGGTGGACGCGGTCGCCCGCGAGCGCCGCAATCCGTTCCTGCCCCACGCCGACATCCCCGAGGAGCTCCTCGTCACCAACGAGATGGAGGAGGCCCTCGCGGGCGCCGACCTCGTGGTGCTGGTGAGCCCCTCGCAGCATCTGCGCGCCGTCGCCGGCCGCGTCGAGCCGCTGATCCCGCGCTCGGTCCCCGTGGTCGTGTGCGCCAAGGGCATCGAGCGCGAGACCGGCTACCTCATGGGCGAGGTGATCGAGGAGGTCATGCCCGGCCGCGAGATGGCCGTGCTCTCCGGGCCGACCTTCGCGGGCGAGGTCGCGCAGGACATGGCGACGGGCGTCACCGTCGCCGCCGCGCAGGACGATACTCGCGACGGCTTCCACGACGACCATCTCGCCGCGCGCGTCGCCGTCACCTTCGCGAGCGAATCCTTCCGGCCTTACGTCTCCGACGACGTGCGCGGCGTCGAGATCGGCGGCGCGGCCAAGAACGTCATCGCCATCGCCTGCGGCGTGGCCGAGGGGCTCGGGCTGGGCTCGAACGCGCGGGCGATGATCATCACCCGCGGTCTCGCCGAGATCACCGAGCTCGGCCTCGCCATCGGCGCGCGGCTGGAGACGCTGCTCGGCCTCGCCGGCGCGGGCGACCTGATGCTCACCTGCTCGTCGACCCAGTCGCGCAACTTCAGCTACGGCAAGGCGCTCGGCGCCGGCGAGGAGGCCGTGCGCCGCGCCGACGGCCCGGTCGTGGAGGGCGCGGAGAACGCCCAGTCGGTCGTGGCGCTGGCCCGGCGCCTCGGCGTCAAGATGCCGGTCTGCGAGACCGTGCTCGGCATCCTCGACGGCGCGCCGGTCTCGGCCTCCATGAAGGAGCTGATGCTCGCCGACCTCCACCCGGAGGCGGTCGGCGCCAGCGACGACTGGACCACCCCCCATCCCGCCCGCATCGAGCTCGAAGAGGAGCGCCTGTCCGCATGAACGCCCCGACGAACCCCGCCCCGGCCCTCGTCCTCGCGACGGACCTCGACGGCACCTTCCTCGGCGGCTCGGACGCGCAGCGCGCCGCCCTCTACGAGCAGCTCTCCGCCCGCGACGACGCGCTCCTCGTCTTCGTGACGGGTCGCGACATCGACTTCATCGCCGAGCTGATCGAGACGCCCGGCATGCCGCGCCCGCACTTCATCGTCGGCGACATCGGCACGTCGGTCTACGACGGCGTCTCGCTGAAGCCGTGGGAGGATTTCGAGGCGCCGATCCGCGCGGCCTGGGGAGACGCGGGCGAGCGCGTGCGCGCGCTCCTCGCCGACGAGCCGGGCCTCACGATCCAGGACACGCCCTTCCGCTACCGCGTCAGCTACGATTACGACCCCGCGCACCTGACGCCAGCGAGCCGGGAGAAGGTGGAGGCGGCGGGCTTCGACTGCATCGTCTCCGCCGGGCGGTTCTTCGACGTGGTGCCCAAGGGCGTGAACAAGGGCACGACGCTTCGCCGCTTCGTCGAGACGCTGGGCCTCGACCCGCGCACGGTGCTCGCCGCCGGCGACACGATGAACGACTACGCCATGCTGGCGGAGGGCTTCAACGCCGTCGCCGTCGGCAATTCCGAGGAGCCGCTGGTGGACGCCATCCAGGGCCTCGGCCACGTCTACCACTCGCCCCATCCCGGCGCGGCCGGCATCGCCGACGCGCTGCGTCATTTCGAGCTTTCGGGAGAAACGGCATGAGCGGATCGCCTCTCGTCATCGTCTACCATCGCCAGCCTCTCGAGGAGGTGATGGTCGACGGCAAGATCCACTACCGCACGAACAAGAGCCCCAACGGCATCGTGCCCACGCTCAAGAGCTTCTTCAATCATCTGGGCGAGGAAGCCGGCTCCTGGGTCGCATGGAAGACGTTCGATCCGGAGGTCGGCGTCGACTTCGAGAAGGTCGTCACCGTGGAGGACCCGTTCGGCGACTACCGCGTCTCGCGGCTGCCGCTGACGAAGGAGCAGGTGGAGAGCTTCTACCACGTCACCTCCAAGGAGGCGTTGTGGCCGATCCTGCACTCCTTCCCGGATCGCTACCGCTACGACAACGTGGATTGGGAGACGTTCCGCGAGGTGAACCGCGCCTTCGCCGAGGCCGCCGCAGAGGAGGTCGCGGACGACGGGCTCGTGTGGGTGCACGACTACAACCTCTGGCTCGTGCCGCTCTACCTGCGCCGCATCAAGCCCGACGTGAAGATCGCCTTCTTCCACCACACGCCCTTCCCCGGGCCGGACGTGTTCAACGTGCTGCCGTGGCGGCGCGAGATCGTGAACGCGCTCCTCGACTGCGATCTCGTCGGCTTCCACCTGCCGCGCTACGCCCGCAACTTCGCCGAGGTCGCCCGCTCGCTGATGGGCGCGACGATGGGCGAGGCGATCCCGGTCGATCCGGTGCTGGCGACGCCCGGCATGGCGCTCTCCGAGCCCGACGTGCCCGAGAAGGTCACGTTCGAGGGCCGCGACGTGCTTCTCGGCGTGGCGCCGGTGGGCTGCAACGCCTCGCTCGTCGACTCGATCCTCGCGACCGAGGAGAACAAGGCCCTGCAAGCGCAGCTGCTCTCCGAGCTCGACGGGCGGCGCCTGATCATGACGGTCGGTCGCACGGACTACACGAAGGGCATGGTCGAGAGCCTGTGCGCCTTCGAGCGGCTGCTCGAGCGCCGTCCCGAGCTGATCGGCAAGGTCAAGATGCTCGCGACGTCGGTGCGCGCCGCCGCGCAGATGACCGTCTACGAGGGCACGCAGCGCGACATCGAAGGGCTGGTCGGGCGCATCAACGGCCGCTTCTCGACGCTGGACTGGACGCCCGTCGTGCTGTTCGGCCAGGCGATCCCCTTCGAGAAGCTCGTCGCCTACTACGCCATCGCGGACGTGTGCCTCACGGCGCCGCTGCGCGACGGTCTCAACCTCGTCGCCAAGGAATACGTGGCCTCGAAGGCGGGCAATCCGGGCGTCCTCATCCTCTCGGAATTCGCCGGCTGCGCCGTCGAGCTGCCGCAGGCGATGCTGACCAACCCGTATTCCAACCGCTCGCTCGACAACGCGCTCGACACCGCGCTCGCCACGCCTCCGGAAGAGGCGGCGGCGGCGATGGCGGCCATGGCGAAGGAGGTCGCGACCTACGACCTCGGGCATTGGGCCGCCGTCACCCGCGAGCAGTTCACGAAGATCGACCGCGTGCGCGCCGGTGCGCGGCCGACGGAAGCCGCGGCGTAAGTCGCTGGAGCGCTCGCGGCGACGTTGCCGCGGGCGCGTTTCGGCGCTATGTTGCGTTCGTGGAGTGGAGGAGGAGAGTTTCCTCTCCCCCTCCTTTTCATCAGCCCAGCGCTATGCGGAAGACGAGGTTCCAGCTCGTCTTCCGCGTCCGGCGCAGGGTGATGGACACGCTGATGCGTGGAAAGCCCCACATCATCGCACATCCTCCAACGATCGAGCGAGGCTGTCGCCCGCAGGCACCGGGAGCCGATCTCCCGGCACGGGACGCTGGCCCGTCCTTGGCGTTCCGCTCGATTGCGCGAGCGTAGCGGTTCTTGCTCGGGGTTGCCAGATGTGAATTGCACTTCGGCGAGAATGCCGACTTTCGATCTCCGCTTCGGCTGTGGGCTCGGCGCATTCCGACATTGCCGCGGGAGCCGATCGTGCTATATTCGGGTCGTGGAGTGAGAGAGGAGGGTTTCCCCTCCTCTCCCGTTTCATCGCCCTAGCGCTAAGCGGAAGACGAGGGTGTAGCTCGTCTTCCGCGTCCAGCGCAGGGTGATGGACACGCTGATGCGTGGGATGTCCCACTTCATCGCACATCCTCCAACGATCGAGCGAGGCTGTCGCCCGCAGGCACCGGGAGCCGATCTCCCGGTACGGGACGCTGACCCGTCCTTGGCGTTCCGCTCGATTGCAGAAACGTAGCGGTTCGACACTCGCAGATCCAGCCGAAAGTGGCGTTTTCCGCGTTTTCTCGACCTTTCCGTTCATCTTCCCGGCAGAGCCGGATTTGCGTTTTGCCGCGTTCTGCCCCATCTGAGGCGTCACGTTTTCCCGAAAGCCGATCGTATCGCGATGACCGACGCCGCACGCCCCGCCGCCGATCCCGTCTCGGCGCGCAGAACCTTCGCCATCATCTCGCACCCGGACGCCGGCAAGACGACGCTGACGGAAAAGCTCCTCCTGTTCGGCGGCGCGATCCAGCTCGCCGGCGAGGTGAAGGCCAAGCGCAACCGCGTCTCCACGCGCTCGGACTGGATGGCCATCGAGAAGAGCCGCGGCATCTCCGTCGTCACCTCGGTGATGACGTTCGAGTACGGCGGGCACGTCTTCAACCTGCTCGACACGCCGGGCCACGAGGACTTCTCGGAGGACACCTACCGCACGCTCACCGCGGTGGATTCCGCCGTGATGGTGATCGACGCGGCCAAGGGCATCGAGGCGCGCACGCGCAAGCTCTTCGAGGTCTGCCGCCTGCGCGACATCCCGATCGTCACCTTCGTCAACAAGATGGACCGCGAGACGCGCGACCCGTTCGATCTCCTCGACGAGATCGAGAAGACGCTCGCCCTCGACACCGCTCCGGTGAACTGGCCGATCGGCCGCGGGCGCTCCTTCGCCGGGACCTACGACCTCGTGCGCAGCACGGTCCGCGGCCTCGACGAGGAGGTCGTGCCCCGCAGCGTGTCGGGGCCCGACGACCCGCTCTTCGACGAGCTCCTGCCCGATCCCGCCGAGCGCGCGACCTTTCGCGAGGAGGTGGAGCTCGCCCGCGAGGGGCTCAACGCCTTCGACCTCGCCGCCTTCCGCGAGGGGCACCTGACGCCGGTCTTCTTCGGCTCGGCGCTCAGGAATTACGGCGTGCGCGATCTCATCGACGCGCTCGGCGCCGTCGCGCCGCCGCCGCGTGCGCAGGATGCCGACGGGCGCGCGGTCGAGGCCGCGGAGCCGAAGATGACGGGCTTCGTCTTCAAGATCCAGGCGAACATGGACCCCAACCACCGCGACCGCATCGCCTTCATGCGCGTGTGCTCGGGGAGGCTCCAGCGCGGCATGAAGGCGAAGCTCGTGCGCACCGGCAAGCCGATCACGCTGTCGGCGCCGCAATTCTTCTTCGCGCAGGATCGCGCGGTGGCGGACGAGGCCTTCGCCGGCGACGTCGTCGGCATTCCCAACCACGGCACGCTGCGGATCGGCGACACGCTCACCGAGGGCGAGGATCTCGTGTTTCGCGGCGTGCCGTCCTTCGCCCCCGAGATCATGCGGCGCGTGAAGCTCTCCGACGCCATGAAGGCGAAGAAGCTCAAGGAAGCGCTCCAGCAGCTCGCCGAGGAGGGCGTCGTCCAGCTCTTCGTGCCGCACGACGGCTCGGGCGCAATCGTCGGCGTCGTCGGCGCGCTGCAGCTCGACGTGCTCAAGGAGCGGCTCCAGGCGGAATATTCGCTGCCGATCGACTACGAGCAGACCCGCTTCTCCGTGTGCCGCTGGATCGCGTCGGAGGACGAGCGCAAGCTCGACGAGTTCATGAACGCCAATCGCTCGGCCATGGCGGACGACCTCGACGGCGCGCCGGTCTTCCTCGCACCCTCGCCCTTCTCGCTACGCTACGACGAGGAGCGCTGGCCGCAGATCCGCTTCACGGACATCAAGGACTACCAGAAGAGGGCCGCCTGAGGCGCTTGCTCAGGGAAGGGCGGCGACGAGCGCCTTGAAACGCTCGCCGCGCTCCTCGAAGTTCCGGAACTGGTCGTAGGAGGCGCAGGCCGGGGAGAACAGGACGACCTCGTCCTCCCCCGTCGCCGCCGCGTCCGCGGCCGCGCGCGCCACCGCGACGTCCAGCGTGCCGCAGCGCTCGAACGGGACGTGCCCCTCCAGCGTCGCCGCGAACGCCTCCGTCGCCGCCCCGATGAGGTAGGCCTTGGCGATCTTGCCGAAATGCGGGGCGAGCGCCGAGATGCCGCCGGCCTTCGGCTTGCCGCCGAGGATCCAGTGGACGCGCTCGAACGCGGCGAGCGCCACCTCGGTCGATTTGGCGTTGGTCGCCTTCGAATCGTTGACGAAGCGCACCCGCCCGCGCGTCCCCGCCTGCTCCATGCGGTGCGCGAGGCCGGGGAAGGTGCGCACGCCCGCGCGGATCGCCTCGGGCGGCACGCCCGCGAGCCAGGCGGCGGCGCAGGCGAAGGCGGCGTTCTGCGCGTTGTGGCGCCCGCGCAGGCTCTCCACGCCCTCGATGTCGGCGAGCACGAGCGCCTCTTCCAGCGTCTCCCCGGCATTGCGTGCGCGGATCTCGCGGCCGAGCGCGAAAAAGCCCCACGGGCGCTCGCCCTGCGCCGAGACCGGGTAGACGTCCGCCCCCTCGCGCTGCGAGAGACGCTTGCCGATGGCGTTCGTCGGATCGTCGTCGACGCCGACCAGCGCCGTGCGCGCGCCTGCGACGAGGCGCTCCTTGATGGCGGCGTAGTCCTCGAGCGTGCCGTGGCGATCGAGATGATCAGGCGTGATGTTGATGAGGCAGCCGATCGTCGGATCGATGGAGGGCGTCAGGTCGATCTGGAAGGAGGAGACCTCGACCACGTGCACCCGCTCGTCCGAGGGCGGGGGGAGGTCGAGGATCGGCGTGCCGATGTTCCCGCCCATGGCGACCTCGATGCCGGCCTCGCGCAGGATGTGGGCGAGGAGCGCGGTCGTCGTCGACTTCCCGTTCGTGCCGGTGATGGAGATGAAGGGCGCGTCGGGCGCGCTCCGGCGGCGCTCGCGGCAGAACAGCTCGATGTCGCCGATGATCTCGATGCCGGCGGCCTTCGCGCGCTCCACCGTCCAGTGCGGGGCGGGGTGGGTGAGGGGCACGCCCGGCGAGAGCACGAGGGCGGCGTAGGCCGACCAGTCCGCGCTCGCGAGGTCGACGACCGGCACACCCGCGGCGGCCGCCTCGTCGCGCTTGGCCTGCGCGTCGTCCCAGGCGGCGACGATCGCACCGCCGGCGACGAGCGCCTTCGCCGTGGCGAGCCCCGAGCCCCCGAGGCCGAAGAGGGCGACCGTCCGCCCCGAGAAGGTGGTGGCGGGCGTCATGGCGATCGTCCCCTCAGCGCAGCTTGAGCGTGGCGAGCCCGACCATGGCGAGCACGACGGCGATGATCCAGAAGCGGATCACCACCTGCGGCTCCGTCCACCCGAGCTGCTCGAAATGGTGGTGGATCGGCGCCATCTTGAAGACGCGCCGTCCCGTGAGCTTGAAGGACACGACCTGGATGATGACCGAGGCCGCCTCGAGCACGAAGAGGCCGCCGACGATGGCGAGCACGATCTCGTGCTTCGTCGCCACCGCGATCGTGCCGAGCAGCCCGCCGAGCGCGAGCGAGCCCGTGTCGCCCATGAAGACCTGCGCGGGCGGCGCGTTGAACCACAGGAAGCCGAGCCCCGCGCCGATGAGCGCCCCGCAGATCACGGCGAGCTCGCCCGTTCCTGGCACGAAGTGGATCTGCAGGTAGTTGGCGAAGATGGCGTTGCCGACGAGATAGGCGATGAAGCCGAAGCTCGCGGTGGCGATCATCACCGGCACGATGGCGAGGCCGTCGAGACCGTCCGTCAGGTTCACCGCGTTGCCGGCGCCGACGATGACGATCGCGCCGAAGATCACGTAGAACCAGCCGAGGTTCAGCAGCACGTCCTTCAGGAAGGGCAGAGCGAGGTGGTTCGCGAGCGCCGGCGTCGAGGCGTAGGCGATGGCGACGACGGCGGCACCCGCGATCAGCGCCTCGATGGCGAGGCGCGAGCGGCCCGAGAAGCCCTTGTGGGACTGCTTCGTCACCTTGAGATAATCGTCGTAGAAGCCGATGGCGCCGAAGCCCACCGTGACGAAGAGCACGACCCAGACGTAGGCGTTCTCGAGATCCGCCCAGAGCAGCGTCGAGACGATGAGGCCGGCGAGGATCATCAGCCCGCCCATCGTCGGCGTGCCGCGCTTGGTGAGCAGGTGCGACTGGGGGCCGTCCTCGCGGATCGGCTGGCCCTTGCCCTGGCGCATGCGCAGGGCCGCGATGATCGCGGGGCCGAACCAGAACACGAAGAGGAAGCCCGTCGCCGTCGCCATCCCCGTTCGGAAGGTGATGTAGCGCAGGACGTTGAGCAGGCCGAGCGTGTCGGAGAATTCGGAGAGCCAGACGAGCATGGGAACGGGTTATCCTCGGCCCGCCGCCTGGGCGGCCGCGGGAGGCGTTGCGGTCTTCGCTGCGGCCTCGCTATAGCGCTCCTCGATCGCCTTGACGATTCTTTCCGTGCGCACCCCGCGCGATCCCTTGATCATCACGATGTCGCCCGGCCGGAGCGCGCCGAGGACGGTGGGCGCCAGCGCATCCGAGGTCTCGGCCCAGCCGCCGCGGCGCTCGGGCGGGAGGGCGCCGTGGAGGCCTTTCATCAGCGGACCCGCGGTGAAGACGAGATCGATGCCGGCGGAGAGCGCGACGCCCGCGATCTCCCGGTGCTGGCGCGGCCCGTCGGGGCCGAGCTCGAGCATGTCGCCGAGAACGGCGATGCGCCGCCCGCGCCAGGGCAGCTCCATCTGCCCGAGCGTCTCCAGCGCTGCGCGCACGGAGGCGGGGTTGGCGTTGTAGCTCTCGTCGACGAGGGTGATCGTGCCGCCCGGCACGGCGAGATCCTTGCGGGCGCCGCGCCCCGCGGGCGGGTCGACGTCGCCCAGCGCGAGCGCGCTCAGCGCCACGTCGACGCCGAGCGCCTTGGCGGCGGCGACGAGGGCCAGCGAATTGAGAGCGATGTGCCGGCCCGCCATGCCGATGCGATAGGCGAGGCGCTCGCCCAGCACCCGGGCGTCGACGATGGAGAGGTCGGGCTTCGTCACGATGGTGACGGCGCGCACGTCCGCCCGCTCGTCCTCGCCGAAGGTGAGGATGCGCCCGGCATCGCTGGCCGAGGCGAGCATCGTCAGGCGTTCGCAGAAGGGATTGTCGCGGTTGATCACGGCGACGCCTCCGGGCTCGAGGCCGAGGAAGATCTCGCCCTTGGCGTCGGCGATGCC
The DNA here is from genome assembly GCF_014645695.1 of Salinarimonas ramus. GTDB lineage: Bacteria > Pseudomonadota > Alphaproteobacteria > Rhizobiales > Beijerinckiaceae > Salinarimonas > Salinarimonas ramus. The sequence goes on from NZ_BMMF01000006.1 coordinate 127,554, forward strand.
GCGGATGTCGCGGAAGTTCTCGATGTGCACGGCTTCCACCGTCGTCACGATGGCGACGTGCGGGCGCACCATGCGCGAGAGCGGCGCGATCTCGCCCGCGTGGTTCATGCCGATCTCGAAGATTCCGAACTCGGTGTCCGCCGGCATGCGGGCGAGCGTCAGCGGGACGCCCCAATGATTGTTGTAGGACGCCGCGGCCGCGTGCGCGCGGCCCGAGCGCGAGAGCGCGAGGCGCAGCGCCTCCTTCGAGCCGGTCTTGCCGACCGACCCCGTGATCGCGACGATCTTCGCCCGCGTGCGCGCCCGCGCCGCGCGGCCGAGCCGCTCGAGCCCGCGCAGCGTGTCCTCCACCGCCAGAAGCGGGCCATGGCCCGCCAGCGTCTCGGCGCGATCGTGCGCGACGAGCGCCGCGGCGGCGCCCTTGGCGAAGGCCTGGGCGACGTAGTCGTGCCCGTCGTTGGTCTCGCCGACGATGGCGACGAAGAGGTCGCCCGGCTCCAGCGTGCGGGTGTCGATGGAGACGCCCGTGATGCGCGCCGGCGGCGTGCCGTGCGGGATGGCGCCGGTGGCGGCGCGGGCATCCTCGCCCGTCCAGAGCGGTGGGGCGGTCTCGGTCGTCATCGCATCCTCGCCTCGATCGCCGCCCGGACCTCCTCGTGGTCGGAGAACGGCAGCGTCCGGTCGCCCACGATTTGGCCGGTTTCATGACCCTTGCCGGCGACGACGAGGACGTCGCCCGGCTCCAGCATGGCGACACCCGCGCGGATCGCCTCGGCGCGATCGCCGATCTCCCGCGCACCGGGCGCGCCCGCCATCATGGCGGCGCGGATCGTCGCGGGATCCTCGCTGCGGGGATTGTCGTCGGTGACGATGGCGACGTCGGCGCCCTCCACCGCGACGCGACCCATGATGGGGCGCTTGCCCGGATCGCGATCGCCGCCGCAGCCGACGACGACGACGAGCTTGCCCGTGGCGAGCGGGCGGAGCGTGGCGAGCACGTTGCGCAGCGCGTCCGGCTTGTGGGCGTAGTCGACCACGCAGAGCGCGCCGTTCGTCTCGCCCACGCGCTCGAGCCGACCCTTGACGCCGACGAGATGCGCGAGCGGGAGCAGCGCCTCCTCGGGCTCGGCACCAACCGCCATGACGAGGCCGGCTGCGACGAGGGCGTTCTCGATCTGGAAGGCGCCGACGAGGGGAAGGTCGACACGCGTCGTGCCGCGTTCGTGTGCGATCTCGAGGCGCTGCGAGAAGCCCGCGCGCTCGGCCGAGACGACGCGCAGTGTTTCGCCGGCGCGGCCCGTGGTCAGCACGCGCCTGCCCGTCTCGCGCGCCACCGCGATCGCCCTGTCCGACCAGTCGCCGTCGGCGTTGACCACCGCCGGGCGGTCCGCGGCGAGGAGGGCGCGGAAGAGCAGCATCTTGGCGTGGAAATAGGCGTCCATCGTCGTGTGGTAGTCGAGATGGTCGCGCCCGAGATTGGTGAAGGCGGCGGCGGCGAGGCGCACGCCGTCGAGGCGCTTCTGGTCGAGCCCGTGGGAGGAGGCCTCCATGGCGAGATGCGTGATCCCGTCCGTGGCGAGGCGCTCCAGCGTCTCGTGGAGCGCCACCGGGTCGGGCGTCGTCAGCCCGCCGTAGGAGGCGCCGGACGAGGTGACGATCCCGAGCGTCCCGAGGCTCGCGGAGACCTTGCCGCGCGCGGCCTCGATCTGACGCACGAAGTCGGCGACGGAGCTCTTGCCGGCGGTGCCGGTGACGGCGACGACGGTCTCGGGCTGGCGCGGATACATGCGCGAGGCCGCCCGCGCCAGGGCCGTGCGCGCGTCGCCCACGCGGACGTAGGTCACGTCCGCCGGCAGGTCCTCCGGCCGTTCGCCCTCGCCGAGAACGGCGACGGCACCGGCCGCGGCTGCGCTCGCGGCGAAGCGCAGGCCGTCGACCTTCGTTCCGGGCACGGCGACGAAGAGGTGCCCCGGCCCGACGGTGCGGCTGTCCACCGAGACGCCGGTGACGAGGCGCCCTGCCTCCTCCGCGGGGACGCAGCCGACGAGATCGCCGAGGCGCAGGCCGCTCACCGCGTCGTCCCCCATGCGCCGAGGCGCGCCATGGTGGGGAAGGGCGCGGCGGGCGGGTCGAAGCGGGGTGGGATGTCCAGCATGGGCGCGACGCGCTCGATGATCTTGCCGGTGGTCGGGGCGGCGTTCCAGCCCGACGTCGCGAAGCCGTGCGTCTCCGGCAGCGCCTTCGGCTCGTCGAGGATGGTGAGGAACAGATAGCGCGGATCGTCCGCCGGCGCGACCGCGAAGAAGGTGTTCAGCCGCCGGTTCGAATCGTAGCGCCCGTTGACCACCTTCTCCGCCGTGCCGGTCTTGCCGCCGATGTAGAAGCCGGCGACGGAGGCGGAGCGGGCCGAGCCCTGCTCGGCGTTGAGCCGCATGACGTAGCGCAGCGCCTCGCTGGTCTCGCGCGAGATCACCTGGTCGGCGATGGCCTGCGCGTCGTCCTCCGAGCGCTGGAGGAAGGTCGGCGGGATCAGGTAGCCGCCGTTGACCATGGCCGCGGTGGCCATCGTCGCCGAGAGCGGCTGGACGGCGATGCCGTGGCCGAAGGAGACGGTGGCCGTCGTCACGTCGCCCCAGCGCGGCGGCAGCAGCGGGGCCGCGCTCTCCGCGAGCTCCGTGCGCAGGCGGTCCATGAGCCCGAGCTCGCGCAGGAACTCGCGCTGATAGTCGGCTCCGAGCGTCAGCGCCATGCGCGCCGTGCCGATGTTGGAGGAGTGGATGAACACTTCCGGCACGGTCAGCGGCCGGTTCTCGCCGCGATAATCGCTGATGGACTGGCGCCCGAAGCGCAGCGAGCCGCGCGCATCGAGCACGGAATTGATGGTGAAGCGTCCCGATTCGAGCGCCATGGCGGTGGTCACCGCCTTCATCACCGAGCCCATCTCGTAGACGCCCACGTTGATCCGGTTGATCCGGTCCGCCTGGAGGGCGTCGGTGGGGACGTTCGGGTCGAAGTCGGGCAGCGAGACGAGGCTGATGATCTCGCCCGTGCGCACGTCGAGCACGAGCCCCGCGGCGGCGATGGCGGAGAATTTCTCCACGGCCGCCACGAGCTCCTCGCGCATGGCGTGCTGGACGCGCAGATCGAGGGCGAGGCGCACGGGCTCGAGATCGGGCGATTCGCCCGGTGCGATCTCGTCGGCGGTGAGCACGAGGCCCTCGCGGTCGATCCACTGCTCGATGCCGGCGATGCCCACGTTGTCGATGTTGGCGAAGCCGAGCACGTGGGCGGCGGCGACGCCGTTGGGGTAGACCCGCTTGTTCTCGGGCAGGAAGCCCACGCCGGGGATGCCCAGCGCATGCACCTCCGCCTGCTGGCGAGGCGTGATCTCGCGCTTGACCCAGATGAACCCGCGATCCGTCGAGAGCTCGTCGCGCAGCTTCGTCGCGTCGAGGTCGGGGAAGACCGCGGTGAGGAGCTCCGTCGCCTCGTCGGGGTCGATGATGTTGCGCGGCTCGGCGAAGACCGAGACCATGGTGATGTCGGTGGCGAGGATCTCCCCGTTGCGGTCGAGGATGTCGGGGCGCACGGCGCCGATCTCGCTCGAGGCCGCGCGCCGCGGGCCGCTCTCGGCGTCCGGCTCGATGCCGAGCATCACGAGCCGGCCGGCGATCACCGCGAACAGCGCGCCGAAGCAGACCATGCCGAGCGCGATGCGCGCCCGGCTCTTGTCGGCGCGCATCTGGAAGAGGCGCCCCACGAAGCCGGGGCGCGCCTCGCGGCTCTCCTCGGCGGGGTGGACGTCGTCCTCGTCCTCGCGGGGCTCGGCGCGGCTCTCGGTGCGATTGTCTCGGAGCACGGGATCACCTCGCGGGCGTGCGGGTCGTGGGCGTCGTCGCGGTGGCGCGCGGGACGGAGCCGGTGGTGCCGGGGGTCGCGGTGGGCGCGCCGAGGCCCAGCGCCTGGAGCTTGGCGCCGATCTCGTCGGCGTCCGGCGGGCGGTCCGGCAGGTCCTCGAAGCGCGCGAGATGCTCCACGGAGAAGGGCACCACCTCCGGCAGATGCGCGTCGGCGAGCGTCTCGACCCGGTCCGGCCGGTTGAGGAAGGCCCACTCGGCGCGCAGCACCGCGATCATCTCGCGCTCGCGCTCGATGGCGCGCTCGAGGCGCGCGAGCTCCTCGGTCTGACGGATCGTCTCGTACTTGATGGAATAGGCCCAGACGGCCGAGCCGATCAGTCCCGCGATCGCCGCCACGTGCAGGATCTTGATCATCGACGGGCTCGCTGTCGCGTGTGGACGGGGAGGGCGGCGAGGGTCTCGATGGCGGCGAGCGGCGCCTGCGCCGGCGCGTCGAGGCGCTCGGCGGCGCGCAGCTTGGCCGAGCGCGCCCGCGGGTTGGCGGCGAGCTCCGCCTCGGAGGGGATCACCGGACCCTTGGTCGCGAGCCGGAGGCTCGGCTTGGGCGGCTCGCCGACGGGCACATGGCGCGAGCCCGCCGCGACGCGCCCGGCGCGGGCGGCGAGGAACTGCTTGACGATACGGTCCTCGAGCGAATGGAAGGTGACGACGACGAGCCGCCCGCCGGGCTTGAGCATCCGCTCCGCCCCGTGCAGCGCGCGCACGAGCTCGCCCAGCTCGTCGTTGACCGCGATGCGCAGGCCCTGGAAGGTGCGCGTCGCGGGATGCGGGCCGTGCGGCTCCGCGCGCACGAAGCGCGCCACGAGCTCGGCGAGCTGCGTCGTCGTCTCGAAGGGCGTGCGCCGGCGCGCCTCGCAGATGCCGCGTGCGATCGCCCGCGAGCGGCGCTCCTCGCCGTAATGGTAGAAGATGTCGGCGAGCGTCGTCTCGTCGGCCTCGTTGACGATGTCGGCTGCGCTCGGGCCCGTGCCCGACATGCGCATGTCGAGGGGACCCTCGGCGCGGAAGGAGAAGCCGCGCTCGGCCTCGTCGAGCTGCATGGAGGAGACGCCGATGTCGAGGACGACGCCGTCGAGCCCCTCCGGCGCGACCTCGCGCGCGACGCGCTCCAGCTCGCCGAAGCGGGTCTCGACGAGGGCGAGCCGCGGCGCGTAGGACGCGACGAGGGCCGCGCCCGCCGCGATCGCGTTCGGGTCTCGGTCGAGCGCGACGACGCGCGTCGCCGGATGGGCGTCGAGCAGCGCGCGCGTGTAGCCGCCGGCGCCGAACGTGCCGTCGAGAATGGTGCCGCCCTCGGCCGACGCGAGGGCCGCGACGACTTCCTCGAGCAGCACGGGTACGTGACGGGCCGGTCCGCCAGCGGCTCCGGCCAGGCCGTCGCCGCGGCCCGTCATCGCACCCGTGCTCCCGAAGAACCGTCTCCCGCCGCGCCGTCCCCCGCTCTGGAGGACGACCCGAGCGCGGCCGTTCCGATCGATCGCTTGAGCTCCCGCACCTTCGTGCGCGCCTCCTCCAGATGCGCACGAAAATGCTCGGGTTCCCAGATCTGGAACTTGTGGCCCAGGCCCACGAAGGTCACGCTGTCCGCGATCCCCGCATGCGCCTTCACGCTCTCGGTCAGGATGACTCGTCCCTCCGTATCGACCTTCAGGATCTCGCTCGTGCCGAAGAGTGCCGTGGAGAGCTGATCGCGCTCGTCCGAATAGGGCGTGAGCCCCGAGAGGAACGCGTCGATCTCCTCGAGCAGACGATTGCCGCCCGCGTCCAGCGCCGGCGCGTCCAGCGCCGGATGCACGTACAGCCCCTCGAACCCGTCCTTGGCCAGGACGGCGCGGAACGTCGCCGGGATCGACACGCGCCCCTTCGCATCCAATCGATTCGTGAAATTGGATACGAAGCGGATCATCGGCCGCCCTGACGCTCCCCGTACCGAGCCCCCCGGCAGGTACGCCGCCGGACCCCGTGCGACATGCCACGGCCGAGCGCGCGGGGCCGCGTGAGCGGCGTCCGTGCGGCTGGCGAAGCACCGTGAACGGGATGATTTGGGATACCATGGGCGCGTATGGTCGTCAACGGAAGCACCGCGGGACGAAGCGCCCGCAGCCTGCGTGACCATGAGACCGCGACAGGGTTAACGAAGTCTCACCCGCGGAGGTCCGCAGGGGCGATTTCGTAAGTCGTGCAAGGGAATGGACAGGCTTGGGGACGTGAGGCCATGGGGGCGAGACGTCGACGGCTCGGTACCCACTCGATCACGTGTCGGGAGCATGTGACGACCCGCCCGAGAGCCTCCGACGCCCCACACCCCCGGCCCCTCTCCACGAGGGAGAGGGGCCGGGGGTGTGGGCGTTCAGGATGAAGCCTGCGGTCGACGACGGGCTCGGAGACCTCACCGATCCGCGCGTTCTAGCGTCCCTCGAAGCATCATCACCCCCGCAGCCGCCCCGCGATCGCGGCGTACTTCGGCAGCGTCTTCAGCGGGCCGATGGCGGCGAGCGTCGGGGCGCCCGTCAGGAGCGCGCGGCCGGCGGCGCGGGTGGCCTCGACGTCCACCGCCTCGACGCGCTCGACGAGCTCGTGCATGGGCACGATGCGGCCCCAGGCGAGGATCTGGCGCGCCAGGCGCTCGATGCGCCCGCCGGGCGTCTCCAGCGCGGCGAGGAGCCCGACCTTCACTTGCGCCTTGGCGCGGGCGAGCTCCACCTCGGTCAGCGTCTCCGCCGTCTCGCGCAGGGTGTCGATCGCGACGTCCATGAAGGCCTTGGCGTCGCCCTCGGCGAAGCCGGCGCCGATGCCGAACACGCCGGTGTCGGAGAAGGGCCAGTGGAAGGCGTCCACCGAATAGGCGAGGCCACGCTTCTCGCGCACCTCCTGCCACAGCCGCGAGGAGATCGAGCCGCCCAGCACCTGGGCGAAGAGCTGCGTCGCGTAGTAATCCTCGTCGCGGAACGAGCGCCCCGGCAGGCCGAGCATCAGGTTGACCTGCTCGTGCTTGCGCTGGAGCCGCTTCTCGCCGCCGCGATAGGTGGCGGGCGGCGCGATCGGGCCCGATCCGGCGGGCGTCACGCCGTAGAATCGATGCGCCGCGTCGACGACGACGTCGTGATCGACGGCGCCGGCGGCGACGATCACCATGCGCTCGGGCCGGTAATGCGTCGCGACGAAGCCGCGCAGCGCGTCGGGCGTGAAGGCGGAGACGGTCTCGGGCCGCCCCAGGATCGGACGCCCCAGCGGCTGGCCCGGATAGGCCGTCTCCACGAAGAGGTCGCCGACGAGGTCGTCCGGCGCGTCCTCCACCGCGGCGATCTCCTGGAGGATCACGCCGCGCTCGCGCTCGAGCTCGGTGGGATCGAAGGTCGAGGCGGTGAGGATGTCGCCCAGGACGTCGAGGGCGAGCGCGGTGTCCTCGCCCAGCACGCGGGCGGTGTAGCAGGTGTACTCGACGGAGGTCGCCGCGTTGATGTCGCCGCCGACGTTCTCGATGTCCTCGGCGATGGCCTGGGCCGAGCGGCGCTCCGTGCCCTTGAAGGCCATGTGCTCGAGGAGATGCGAGAGCCCGTGCTCGCCCTCGGCCTCGTCGCGCGCGCCGGCGCCGATCCAGACGCCGAGCGCCACGGTGGCGACGTGGGGCATCGCCTCGGTGACGATTGTGAGGCCGTTCTCGAGGCGCGTCTCGCGGTAGTCGGGACGAGGCAGGGTCACGAGGCGGCTCCCGTCTCGCCGCCGCCGGGTGCGCGCGCGCCGGGTATGCGCGAGCGCGCGCGGATGAAGCGCTCTATGGCGCCCTGGTCGTTGGGCTGCACCTCGAAACGCTCGGCGCGATCGAACAGGTCGGCCATGTGCGGCGGCAGGGGCGGGCGCACGCCGCTCGCCGCCTCCACCGCGTCGGGGAACTTGGCCGGGTGCGCGGTGGCGAGCGCCACCATGGGCGTGCCGGGATTGCGCGCGAGGCCCTCGCGGCCCGCGACCACGCCGATGGCGGTGTGCGGATCGAGGAGGTAGCCCGCCTCGCGCCAGGTGCGGCCGATCTCGGCGGCGACGACGTCCTCGGGCACGGACGTCGCCGAGAAGGTCCGGCGCAGGCGCGCGAGGGGCTCCTCGGCGATGGCGAAGGCTCGGCTCTGGGCGAGGCCGCCCATGAGCCCGCGGATGGCACCCGCGTCGCGTTCGTAGAGCTCGAACAGCAGGCGCTCGAAATTCGAGGAGACCTGGATGTCCATGGAGGGCGAGGTCGTCGGCATCACGCCGGTGACCGTGTAGCTCCCGGTCTCGAGCGTCCGCGGCAGGATGTCGTTGGCGTTCGAGGCGATCACGAGCTCCGCCACGGGCAGGCCCATGCGCCGGGCGATGTCGCCGGCGAGGATGTCACCGAAATTGCCGGTGGGAACGGCGTACGAGATCGGCCGGTGCGGCCCGCCCAGCGCGACGGCGGAGGTGAAGTAGTAGGTCGCCTGCGCCGCGACCCGCGCCCAGTTGATGGAGTTCACCCCCGACAGGAGCAGGTCGTCGCGGAAGCGGGCGTGGTTGAACATGCCCTTCACGATGGCCTGGCAATCGTCGAACGTGCCCTCGAGCGCCACCGCGTGGACGTTGGGCGCGTCGACCGTGGTCATCTGCCGACGCTGCACGTCGGACACGCGCCCGTGCGGGTAGAGGATGAAGACGTCGACCTGGTCGAGGCCGGAGAAGGCGTCGACGGCCGCGGAGCCCGTGTCGCCCGACGTCGCGCCGACGATCGTCGCGCGCTGTCCGCGCGCCTTGAGCACGTGGTCCATGAGCCGGCCGAGAAGCTGCATCGCCACGTCCTTGAAGGCGAGCGTCGGGCCGTGGAAGAGCTCCAGGACGAAGAGGTTGTCGTCGATCTGCACGAGCGGGCACGTCGCCGGGTGGCGGAAGCTCGCATAGGCGGCGTCGATCATGGCGTCGAGCGCCGGCGTCTCGATCTCGCCCTCGACGAGGGCGCCCATCACGCGCTTGGCCGTCTCCGCGAAGGAGAGCCCGGCGAAGCCTGCGATCGCCTCGCGCGGAAGGTGCGGATAGGCCTCGGGCACGTAGAGCCCGCCGTCGCGGGCGAGGCCGGCGAGGAGCGCGTCGGTGAAGCCGATGGCGGGAGCTTCGCCGCGGGTGGAGATGTGGCGCACGGGGTGTCGGATCCTTCGTCGAACGCGCCGGACCATAGGGGCAGGTTCATGCCGCGACAAGCGTCGCGAGGGCCGCGGGGCGCTCCGGGCCGTCATCGGAACGGGGCGCATCCGCGCGGCGTTGATCCCACGACCCCGAGACGTCGAGACCCCACCATCACGGGAGGATCCCATGCACGATCCCCGCTCTCAGGAAGAGAAGGCGCGCGCCGCGCTCAAGCGGAACCAGGAGATGGGCCACGCGCCCAAGCAGAGCCCGCTCACGCGCGAGCCCTCGACCACGCCCGACACGTTCGGCGAGCATCACGGCCGCCCGCCCGAGGATTACGCCCCGCAGGACAGTCCGGGTGCACCCGGTTCCGACAACGATCCGGATCAGCACGGCCACGGTCATGCCGACACGCGGATGGGCCACGAGCACGTCTCGGATTTGTCCGATGCCGAGCGAGTCGTTACTGGTGAGCCGGCGCAGAAGAAGCGCTGAAGGACAGATGCCATGCCAGGTGACAAGACCGAGCAGCGAACGCTCGCGCAGAAGGCGCTCGACTTGAAGCGCAAGAACGACCCCCATGCGGAGATCCCCGAGCACCGCCATTCGGATGCGGGGATGCGTCCGCGCCGCTCGTCGAAGGCACCGTCGTCGGGCGCCCTCGATCATGGCGGCGCGACGCCCGCGCAATCGCGCTCCCACGGGACGCGGCGCTCCGACCAGGGCTCGAGCTGACGCGAGCCCTCAGACGACGCCGAGACGACGCCGAGACGACGCGAAGACGAGGACGGCCGGGCGAGAGCTCGGCCGTTTCGCGTTGGGTTACCAAGACTTAATCTTCGGGAAAGGGCCGCGACAGTGCGGCGCGTCTAGAACCTCCCGCGAGGCCCGACGTTCGCGTCGAGGCACGGGCGCTCGCCCGGACGAGGGCCGCGCGCCCTCCAGATCGCTTCATCAGCGGAAGAGACAGAGGTTCCATGACCACGAACTCCCCCGACCGCACGACGACCCGGCGCGTCGCGTCCCGGCGCACCGCGCTCCTCGCCGCCGTCGGCATCGGCGCGCTCGGCGCCGCCGGCTTCGGCGCGGGCCCGTTCCAGGCGACGCTGCCGGCCCAGGCCCAGACGCAAGGCGAGAGCCCGTCGGGCGCGCTGACGCTCGAGACGCCGGACGCGCGCGTTCCCTCCTTCGCCGACGTGGTGGAGCGCGTGCGCCCCGCCGTCGTCTCGGTCCGCACGCGCCTCGGCGACGAGGCGAAGGTCGCCGGCGGCCGCGGCATGCCCGGCCTGCCGCCCGGCATGGACCTGCCCGACGATCATCCGCTCAACGAGTTCTTCGAGCGCTTCCGCGGCGGCGGCGAAGGCCTCGCCCCGCGTGGGCCCGCTCCGCGCCGCGGCGCGCAGGGGTCCGGCTTCTTCATCACGGGCGACGGCTATCTCGTGACCAACAACCACGTCGTCGAGCGCGCGGAGACCGTCGAGGTCCTCATGGACGACGGCACGACGCTCGACGCCGAGATCGTCGGCACCGATCCCAAGACCGACCTCGCCCTCCTCAAGGTCGAGGAGCGCGACGACCCGTTCGCCTATGTCGAGTTCGCGCCCTCCGCGCCGCGCGTCGGCGACTGGGTCGTGGCGATCGGCAACCCGTTCGGCCTCGGCGGCACGGTGACGGCGGGCATCGTCTCGGCTCGCGGCCGCGACATCGGCGCCGGCCCCTACGACGACTTCCTGCAGATCGACGCGCCGGTGAACCAGGGCAATTCCGGCGGCCCGGCCTTCGACCAGTCCGGCCAGGTGATCGGCGTCAACACGGCGATCTCCTCGCCGACGGGCGGCAACGTGGGCATCGCCTTCGCGATCCCCTCGGAGACCGTCCAGCGCATCGTCGCGCAGCTGCGCGAGACGGGCGAGGTCGAGCGCGGCTTCCTCGGCGTGCAGATCCAGCCGGTGAACGAGGACATCGCCGCGGGCGTCGGCCTCGACGAGGCGCGCGGCGCCATCGTCGGCCAGGTGACGGCGGACAGCCCGGCGGCCGAGGCCGGCCTCGAGGTGGGCGACATCGTGCTCGAGGTCGCCGGCGAGGACATCGAGGACGCCCGCGACCTGTCGCGCACGGTGGCCTTCATGGATCCCGGCGAGAGCGTCGAGGTCGTGGTCTTCCGCGACGGCGAGCGCCAGACCCTGGAGGTCACGATCGGGCGCATGCCGACCGAGGAGGTCGTCACCGCCGGTCGCGAGCCGGAGGCGCAGGAGTTCAACGATCTCGGCCTCCAGCTCGCGCCGGTCGAGGGCGACATGGACGGCGTCGCCGTGGTCGAGGTCGACCCCGACGGCCCGGCCTTCGAGAAGGGCATCGCCGAGGGCGACGTCATCGCCGAGGTCGGCGGCGAGCCGGTGGCGAACCCGCAGGACGTCGAGACGGCGCTCTCGGCCGCGGCCGAGAGCGGCCGCGAAGCGGTGCTGGTGCGCGTGGAGCGCGACGGCGCCTCCCGCTTCATCGCCTTCCGCCTGCCGATCGGCTGAGTTCCGCGCCTTCTCGTGGGACGAATTATCGAGCCGGCGCGTCCACGAGGGCGCGCCGGCTCTTCTTTGCGCGGCGAGCGCTGTCGGCACCCGTGCAAGCGGCTCCATGCGAATGATCCCGATCCGGGATGATCCACATGGCAGGCGTGCGCGTAGATCCCCTTGAAGAGCATGGGGAGAACGCTATGGCCGAGATCGCCGGAGTTCGCCGTCAGTTCGTCCGGGCCGCCATGTCGGCGCCGTTCCTGGAGCGCGAGGAAGAACAAGCGCTCGCCGTGCGCTGGAAGCAGGCGCAGGACCAGGAGGCGCTGCACAAGCTCACGTCCGCGCACATGCGGCTCGTGATCTCGCTGGCCTCACGGTTCAGGCATTACGGCCTGCCGATGGCGGACCTGATCCAGGAAGGCCACGTGGGTCTGCTCGAGGCCGCAGCCCGCTTCGAGCCGGAGCGGGAGGTGCGCTTCTCCACCTACGCCACCTGGTGGATCCGCGCCTCGATCCAGGACTACATCCTGCGCAATTGGTCGATCGTGCGCGGGGGCACGTCCTCGGCGCAGAAGGCGCTCTTCTTCAACCTGCGACGCCTTCGCGCCAAGCTGACGCGCACCGGCGACAGTCGCATGTCGGAGGAGGTCTACGGCGAGATCGCCGAGGCGCTCGGCGTGTCGCTCAAGGACGTGGCGACGATGGACGCCCGCCTGTCGGGCCCCGACGCCTCGCTCAACGCGCCGGTGGCGGACGCCGACGCGGCCAACCCGACGGAGCGTATGGACTTCCTCGTCGACGACGGCCCGCTCCAGGACGAGACGGTGGGCGAGGCGATCGACGCGGAGCGCCGTGTCACCTGGTTGCGCTCGGCGCTGTCGTGCCTCAACGAGCGCGAGCTCGACATCGTCAAGGCGCGCCGCCTGGGCGACCAGCAGGCGACCCTCGAATCGCTGGGCGATCGCCTCGGCATTTCCAAGGAGCGCGTGCGCCAGATCGAGAGCCGCGCGCTGGAGAAGCTGAAGAAGGCGCTGACGGATCGTCACCCGGAGATCTCGGCGGGGTGATCCCCGCCGCAGATCACCCCTGAACGCGTCACCCCGTCACGATCTTGTAGCGCCGCCCCGCCTCGATGCGGGTGTGCTCGAACAGCCCGTTCAAGGTGCGGAAGGTCTCCACCGGCTTGTCCGTCTGCATCCGCGCAGCCAGCGTCTCCAGCGTGTCGCCGGGAGAAGCGGTGATCACGCGCACGCGAAGCCGGGTCAACGTCGTCGCTTCGGTCTCCGAGATCGCGCGCACGCTCGACAACGTCGCGCGGAAGGCCGCCTCGGCGCCGGGGTCGCTCGGGCGGAAGGCGAAGATCAGCCGGTAGACCGCCTCGCCCGCCTGCACCGCGGCGACGCGAAAATGCCAGGCGTCGCCCCGCGAGCTGGCCACCGCCGCCGGCAGGCCGTTGATCGTCGTCTCCTCAACCGTCCCGGTCTCGACGGCGTCCGTCCAGGTGGCGCGCACGACGTCGGCGAGGCTCTGCCCGTCGCCGGGCTCCACCGCGTCGAACATCAGGCGGCGCTCGCCGTCGGGCGAGGCGCCGAGGACGGCGCGCGAGGCGTTGTCGAGGGTGAAGCCGTCGGGTGCCGAGAAGGCGATGCGCAGCCGCGCATTGACGTAGCGCGATCCGCGCACGAGCCCGTCGCGCGGGTCCTCGCCCCAGGCGATGCCGTCGACGGCGGCGAGGTAGATGTCGCGATCGTCCGTGCCGAGCCCCGGCGCGCCGATGCGACGGGCCGCGTTGCGGGCCTCGGACACGCGCTCGGGTGTGGAGGGATGCGTCGCGAGCCGGCTCGGCGGCCCGCCGTCGCCGCCGTCGGGCAGGCCCGATTCGAGGGCGACCCAGCGATCGAGCGCGGTGAGGAAGCGCGCGGCGCCGAACGGGTCGAAGCCCGCGCCCGCGAGCGTGCGCACGCTCACGGCGTCCGCCTCGAGCTCCTGGGCGCGTGAGAAGCTCGCGAAATCGAAGCGCGACGTCTCGCGGATGCTCGCGCTCGCGCGCTGGTCGCGCAGCACGTCGGAGACGACCCGGCTGACGAGGACCGAGCGCGCCTCCAACTCCGTGCGCGCGGCGGCGTGGGCGAGCGTCACGTGCGCGATCTCGTGCGCCATGACCGCGGCGAGCTCGGACTTGTCGTTGGCGAGCGCGATCAGGCCGCGGGTGACGTAGAGGCGCCCGGTGGGGAGGGCGAAGGCGTTGATGGCGGGCGAATCGAGGATGGTGAGGCGATAGCGCGCGTCCGGCCGCTCCGTCGCGGCGACGAGCTTGCGCGTCATCTCCTCGATGAGCGCCTGGGTCTGCGGAGCGCTGTAGGCGCCGCCGAAGCTCGCCACCAGCTGCTCGTGCTCGGTGTCGACGCCCGTCACCGTCGGCGCGGCCGGCGGCGTGCGCGGCTCCGAGCCGAAGATCATGTTGCAGCCAGCGAGGCCGAGCCCCGTCGCGGCGAGGGCCGCGAGCCGCACGATGGTTGAGGCTCTCGTCATGGGAGGGGACGCCGCGGCTGTGCACTCGTCATCGGGAGTATCTCGATCGCCTCCGCGGCCCCGACGCGCAGGGCCGGTCCGCGCCACACCTCGATTATACCGCGCACGCGCATTCGTCGACCCTCCAGCGCCTCCGCATCGAGCCCCTTCGCCTCGAGCGCCGTGCGGACCTCGTCGGGGACGATGGCGGTGAAGCCGCTCGTCCACGACCAGCCGAAATCGAGATAGGTGCGCCGCTCCCGTTCGCCCACCCGGCGCACCACGCCCTCGACGACGGCGAAGCGCCCTTCGCGCGCGGCCAGCGCCTCGGTCTCCTGGGCGTCGAGCACGCGCTCGGCGGAATCTGCCCACAGGCCGCGCCCGTCGCGCCGCGCACCCGCCTCGATATCGAGGAGGTCCGGGCGGCACACGACACCGTCCGGGCCGGGATCGACCCACGCCAGGCCGCGGGAGACGAGATCCTCCGCCAGATCCAGGCCCGACCCCTCCCCCGGAGCGAGGGTCACGCTGCCGGCGAGGCGTCCCCAGCGGTCGGGCTCGGCGTTCGCGATCCGGACGGTGACGGCGCTCCCGATCAGCCGATCGAGCGCCGCGCGGGCGGTGGCGCCGGAGGCGCCTGCGTCTGCGAGCCGCACCCCCGCGAGCCGCAGCGTCGCGCCGCTCGCGAGCAGAACCTCGCCGCGCGCGGGAATCGCGACGATCCGGTCCGAAACGGGAGGCGCCGCGCAGTCGAGCGCCGCAGCGGGGGCGCTCGCGAGGGCGACGAGGACGAAAATCACACGCACGAGCGCATGCGGCGAGCGGGGGACGTCTGGGCGCACCGGCGCCTCCGGAGGTTCGAAGGGTAGCGCTGCCAGCCTAGGCGCAATCGAGGGCACTTGCGAGGGGTCTCGAGGCCGGATCTTTCCCACGAACCGTCCCGGGTCGGGCGAGTTGACGGACGGTCACGCGGGGGCGAGCCCCGCGGACCAAGGCCGGGCTTGGCGAGAACGGGCCGACATCGTCAGGGGGCGCTCGGGGGCCTCGAAAGGGTTCGCCTTGCGCATGAAAGCCATCTTCCTCGCCGCCGGTCTCGCCGGCCTCGGTGCGGGCGCCGCCTCGGCGCATTCCTGGTACGACGCGTGGTGCTGCGACGATCGCGACTGCGCGCCCTATCCCGCCGCGCTCGTCTCCATCACGGACACCGGCTATCGCCTCGACGACGGCACGGTCGTGCCGTTCGACGAGGCGCGCACCAGCAAGGACGGCGCCTACCACCGCTGCGTCCTGCACGGTCGGCAGCGCTGCTTCTACGCGCCGCCGATGAGCTTCTGACCGGGATCAGTGGCCGCGCGCCCGCAGCCATTCCTCCATCTCGGCGATCTCGCGCTCCTGCTCGCGGATCACGGCCTCGGCGAGGGCCCGGATCTCGGGATCTTCGCCGTGCTCCAGAGCGATGCGGGCCATCTCGATGGCGCCGCGATGATGCGGGATCATGCCCCGCACGAAGTCGACGTCGGCATCGCCGGTGAGCGGGATGTCCATGTCGGCGTGCATGCGCGCGTTCGCCGCGCGGAACGCGTCCACGACGGGATCGGCCGGCGCCGGGATCGCATGCGACGCTCCGTGCGCGCCGTGGGCGCCGTGCGCCGCGTGCTGGTGGGCGAGGGACGGCTGGGCGAGGGCCAGCGCACCGGCGAGGCCCGCGAGGAGGAGAAGGGACCGCATTGTCGAGGTCTTTCGATGGATGGATGCGATGGGAACCGGGGTCAATCGGCGGCGGGGGCGGGCGCGTAGCCGCCGCGGGCGAGCGCCTCGCGCACGGCCGCGTCGCTCGCCTGCGTGTCGAGCAAGACGCGCTTGTCGTCGACGGCGATGTCGATGCGCGCGCCCTCGTCGAGCTTCTGCAGGATTCGGGTGATCGCCTTGGCGCAGCCGCCGCAGCTCATGTCGGGAATGGTGTAGGTACGCACCGAGATTCTCCTCGAACGGTCGTCACCACGCCTCTGTGAAGCTTCCAGCGGTGGGAAGGTCAAGCGCCTTCGCGCATCCGGGTGGAAACGGATGCTCTCGCATGCTAGAAGGCCTGCCTGACGCTGGTCCCGTAGCTCAGCAGGACAGAGCAGCGGTTTCCTAAACCGTTGGTCGGAGGTTCGAGTCCTCCCGGGATCGCCAATTGCTCACTTCTCGTCGGGATGCGGTGACACGGGGTCGAGCCCGATCCGGCCCCAGCCGGGGAGCTTGATCGCTGGTCGCAGGACGTCGAGGCCCGCGACGAGGCCCGCGAGGTTGATCTCGACGCCCTCGAGGCGCCCGATCGTCACGCCCGCGAGGCCTGACCACGAGAGGCGCAACCCCGCGCCGCCGGCCGCGAGCGAGGCGCGCCACCCTTCCGCAGACCAGTCCTTGCCGAGCGCGGTGGGCGGCAGGGAGACGGCGAGCTCGGGCCGCTCGCGCGCGGCGTGCTCCAGCACGAAGGCGACGAAGGTGTTGGAGTTCGGACCGGGCCAGGCGCGGTAATCGCCCCGGCCGCTCCACGGATAGGCCTCCACCGCCGCGCGCAGCGCCGGGATGGCGCGCTCGGCCGCCGCGCCGTCGAGCGCGAGGACGAGCTCGGGCGGGTTCGAGTACCAGCGCCCGTCCGGCGCCCAGCCGTTGACGCGGATGGGCGAGCCCCAGCCGACCTTGTCGAAGCGCGTGTAGGCGGGCGCGCCCGCTTCCTTCACCACGATCCAGGAATGATGCGCCACGATCCCCCGCCACCGCCCCGTCCGCGCGGCGTAGACGCGCACCAGCGCCTGCGGCGCCGCGCGTGCGTCGGCGGGCAGGAGCCCGGTGCTCGACCAATCCGCCGCGCTCCAGCGCGCCGGCATCCCGTCGCGCGACATCCAGTAGAGCGCGTGGGTCGTGAGCGGCAGGACGAAGGCGAGGACGACGATCGCGAGGAGGGCGGCGGCGAAGCGGATCAGGACGGTCATCGCCGGCAGTCTAGCGCGAGCGCGGCCGCGGGTTCGCTGAGCCAAGGTGTCGCTCTTGACTCGTCTGGTCGCTTGCGTAGGGTTCCCAATACAATTGAGGGACGGTTTCATGGAGCGCGACGGACGAAGCCGCCGGCCTCGGGATCTCGGCCCAGACGACCCCGGGGGCGACCGTGACGACGACCTTTCAAGCTGACGACGACATCTATCCTGGGACCACCATCGTCTTCATCGAGGCGTGGTGGGGCAGCGCCTACGCCACCGGCTCCGGTGTCCTCGTCGGCCGCAACGACATCGTCACAGCCTCGCACGTGATCTACAGCCAGTCGCTCGGCGGAACGCCGGACTACATCCGCGTCTATCCATCCTACAATCCCAGCTCGTTCGACAACCTCTATTACGACGATCTCACCTATCAGTTTTTTCCTGATTTCGACCCGGATGGCGATGGACGATTGTTTCCCGGCGACTTCCGCCGCGGGACGCTGGCGGAATCCGAGCTCGACCTCGCTTTGATCTCGCTGCGCGATCCGCTCGGCGATCAGTTCGGCTGGATGGGCATCGACTGGGGCTTCACCGGCGGGAACGTCGGCGTGCTGGGCCATCCCGGCGTCTACGGGGTCCGGCTGATGTACGACGGCGGCAGCGTGAGCCGCAGCTCCGTCGACGGGGTCTACTACATCGGCAGGGATCTCGAGGTGAATCCCGGCAATTCGGGCGGGCCGATCTACTACGATTACGGCGACGGCCCCTATGCGGTCGGCGTCGTCTCGACGGGGGCTGCCGCTACCGCGCTCGGCGCGCATCGCTACTGGCTCGAGGAGGCGATGACCTTCAACGATCGGCTCCTGACGGCCCGCGCCGACGAGACGATCGGAACGACCTCCAACGACTGGTTCACGCTCGACAGAGGCATCAGGCGGGTCGATCTCGGCCCGGGCTACGACACGCTCTTCGTCGATCTGGCGCGCAGCGCGGTGGACGCTTTCCGTGGAACGACCGGCTTCGAGCTCCAGAGCCGCATCACGGGGGAGCGCGTGGCTCTCGTGTCGGTGGAGGAGGTGGAGCTGCGCGACGGCAAGTTTCTCGCCGGCCCGCGCAGCGGCAACATGGACGAGGCCTACCTGCTCTACTCCGCGGCCTTCGGGCGCACGCCCGACGAGGGTGGGCTCCTCCATTGGACGAACGCGCTCGACCGCGGCGCCTCCCTGCAAGCGGTGGCGAACGCCTTCCTCGGCGCACCCGAATACGTCGCGCGCTACGGTGCCTTCTGGAACCAGACGGAGGCGAGCTTCGTCACGGAGTTCTATCGCAACATCCTCGACCGCGCGCCGGATCTCGGCGGACTGGCTTTTTGGGCGAGCCAGCTCGCGACAGGCTTCCTCACGCACGCGGACGTGCTCGCCGGAATCGCTCTCTCGCCGGAGAACCGCGCGTCCGTCGCCGGCGACATCGGGGCCGCGTACTGGGTCGTGTGAGGCGCGCCGTCCTCAATACCAGCTCGCCGGGATGCCGAACACCGACGGTGCCGGCGTCGCCAGCGCGATGCCGAGCGCGAAGTCGTTGCTCCAATCCGTCAGCGGCGCGACGTCGGCGAGGTCGGGGCCGGTGACGATCGTCGGTGCCAGGGTGCGCGGCGCGCGCGCGAAGAGGTCGCTCGGATAATCGTCGATGGCGAGCGTCGGCGGGTCGGCCGCGGGCGCGCCGGCGAGCAGCATGCGGTTGAGGCGCCCGTCCGTGCCGCGCGCGTCCTCGTAGAGCGCGATCGAACCGCCGGTCGCGGCCGCGAGCGCCGCGAGGAGGCGGCGCGTCGGACGGGCGTCGAGGCCCGGCAGGACGGCGTTGACGATCATGGCGCCACCGGGCGCGAGGCACGCCGCCGCGGCGTCGAAGGTCTCGCGCGTGACGAGATGCTCGGGGATCTCGAGCCCCGAATAGACGTCGAGGACGACGGCGTCGTAGGGGCCGGCGCAGGTCTCGAGCGCGCGGCGCGCATCGGCGATCGAGACGGCGACGTCGGGCGAGAGGTCGAACCAGCGCGCGGCGATGCGCGCGGCGTCCGGGTTCACGTCCACCGCCTCGACGGCGAAGCCCGCGCGGGCGAGATCGCTGGCGATGGTCCCGCCGGCGAGGCCGAGGAGGAGCACCCGCCCGCCGGCGGGCACGGTCGCGTCGACGAGCGCCTCGGTGATCGCGGCGTAGAGCAGCGGCGTCCCGGGCAGGCCCTCGGAGGCGGCGCTCTGGACCTGGTTCTCCTCGAGATAGAGCCGCACGCGGCCCTCCCGCGACGGGCTCGTCACGTCGACGACGATCACGGTCGCGTGCGCGCTGCGCTCCGTGGCGACGTGCGTCACGCGATAGGGCCCGAAGGCGATCTCGCGGGGGCCGCCGAGGAGCGTCTCCCCGAACAGGGTCGCGCCCGCGAGCGCGAGGGCGGCGATCGCGCCGGGCAGGAGGACCACCACCGCGCGGACCTCGCCGAGCGCGCGCGCCGCGACGAAGGCGGTGGCGAGGAGCGCGAGCGCCAGCACGACGAGGGTCGCGGGCGGCGCCATGAAGGGCAGGAGGGCGAAGGCGGCGAGGAAGACGCCGGCGACGGAGCCCACCGTCGAGATGGCGAAGACCTCGCCGGCGCCGCTGTCGCCCTCGCCCGTCGAGACGAGGGCGATGGCGAGCGGGCCCATGGCGCTCAACAGGACGAGCGCCGGCGCGAGAACGAGGATCACCCCCACGAAGGCTCCCGTGAGCGCGCCGCCGACCGCGAGCTGCGGCAGCAGCATGGGGGTGAGCGCCGCGGTCAGCGCGAGCACGATGGCGGCATAGGCGGGAATGCGCGCGAAGGCCCGCCCCGGGCTCTCGCCGGAGCGCCGCGAGCCGAGATGATAGCCGAGCGCCAGCGCCAGCAGTGTCACCGACAGGATCGCCGTCCAGACCACGAGCCCGCCACCCACGTAGGGCGTGAGCAGCCGCGAGGCGATCAGCTCCAGCGCGAGCGTCGCCGCGCCCGTGACGAGGAGGGCGGCGTGGACGACGAGGCGCAGGGAGCGGGCGGGAGCGTTCGGCACGCGCTCTCGTAGCGCGCGCGGGGCCGCCGGTCCAGGGAGGAGGGCGGCGTTAACGGCCCCTTAAGGTTAAAAGTCTATTCACGTCAGCGACTTGCTACGCGGCGGCGAGACCGCGCGCAGCGTGCGCCGAGGGGGCGGGGGATGACGACGACACGAATCCGGGCGATGCATGCGAAGGCCGTCTCGAACGCCCGCCTGCGGCGGCTGCCCGGGCTCGCCCTCGTGGGCGTGCTCGCCCTCGCCACCGCCGGGTGCCTCTCCTCGCGCTTCGGCAGCGGCCCCACGACCACCGGCGGCATCGATCCGGCGCGGCTGGAGGCGCTCTCCGAGAACGACCTGCGCAGCGTCTCCGAGACGCTCGCCCAGCGCAACGCCCGCGATCCCGGCAACGCCGCCGTGGCCATGGCCTACGCGCAGGTGCTGCGGCGCATGGACCAGCGGGCGCAGGCGGTGGCCGTGCTCCAGCAGGCCTCCATGCGCAACGCGGACGATCGCGCCCTCGCCGGCGCCTACGGCCGCGCCCTCGCCGATGCGGGGCGCTTCCAGGAGGCGCAGGAGGTGCTCGCCCGCGCCCATTCCCCGCAGAACCCGGACTGGCGCGTCCTCTCCGCCCAGGGCGCCGTGGCCGATCAGCTGGGCGACGCCGTGCGCGCGCAGCGCTTCTACGAGGCGGCGCTGAACATCGCCCCCGGCGAGCCGACGGTGCTCTCGAATTACGGCCTCTCCCTCGCGCTCGCCGGCAAGCTGGCGGACGCGGAGGTGAAGCTGCGCCAGGCCGCCGCGCATCCGGCGGCGGACCAGCGCGTGCGCCAGAACCTCGCCCTCGTCCTGGGCCTCCAGGGCAAGATGGACGATGCCGAGACGGTGCTCGCCCGCGACCTCGCGCCGGCGGCGGTGGACGCCAATCTCGATGCGATCCGCACCATGGTCGCCCAGCCGAATTCCTGGGAGCGCCTGCGCCGCGCCGACGCCGACGGCTGAACCCGCCGCTGCGTAACCCGCGTTTAAAGCCCTCCCGGTAGAGTGCTCGCCCGGTGGCTCGGGCGAGGGAGGCCGGCATGGGCGGATGGCGCGAGAGAACGGGTGCGGCACGCGTCGCGCAGGGGGCCGTGCTGCCGCTCTCCCGGATCGACGCCGATCCCGCCTTGCGCGCGGCGTGGGCACGCCTCCTCCACGGCGCCGCCGATCCGAACCCGTTTTACGGTCCCGATTTCCTCGTGCCGCTGATGGCCGGCAAGGACCCGCCCTGCGCCGTCGTCACGACGACGGACGGGGAGGGGGCGTTGCGCATGCTCGCCTTCCTGCCCCTGCGGCCGCGCCGGGCGCTCCCGGGCTATCTCCCCGCGCGCATCGGCGCGCTCACCGGGCCGATGATCATGGAGGGCACGCCCCTCCTCGACGCGGAGGACCCGGACGGCGCCGCGTCGGCCCTCATCGACACGCTCGTCGGCCACGAGCACCGCGCGCTCCTGCACCTGCCCTTGTGCGTCGCCGGGCGCACGCGCACCGCGCTCGACGCGGCGGCGCTCCGCGCCGGGCTCGCACAGGGCACCGTCCGCGAAATCGCGCGCGCCGCCATCGTGCGCGCTGGCGCCGGCGAGGATCTCACGACGCGCAAGCGCAAGGAGCTGCGGCGCTCGGCGAAGACGCTCTCGCAATGGGGCGAGCCGGTCTACGCGACGCTGGCCGGCGAGGCCGTGCGCGACGGGCTCGAGGTCTTCCTCGCGCTGGAGAAGGCCGGCTGGAAGGGCGCGGCCGGAACGGCGCTCGCCTGCGCGGAGGAGACGGAGCGTTTCGCACGCGCGGCCTTCTCGCCGCGGGCGACGGCGCCGCGGGTCGTCCTCGACGTCCTGCGCGTCGCGGGCGAGCCGGTGGCGGCGGCGATCCACATCCTCGCCGGCGATCGCGGCGGCAGCTTCAAGGGCGCCTACGACGAGCGCTACGCCAAGGCCTCGCCCGGCCAGCTCCTCGACGCCTGGACGCGCGAGGAGATCCTCGCAGGCGCGCATACGGGCGTCGAGCACGTGGGGCTCGTGCGGCTCGATTCCTGCGCCCTGCCGGGGCACCCGCTGGAATCGCTGTGGACGGATCGGCTCGTCTTCGCCGACCTCCTGATCGGGCTCTCGCCCCGACGCGGCGCGACGGAGCTCGCCCGCGCGGCGTCGCGGCTCGGCCGGCTCGAGAGCGGGTATGCCGAGGCGAAATCGCGGCTGCGCCGCCTCGTCGGGCGCCGGGAGACGGTTCTGCGGCCGAAGGCCGGCGATACGAGCGAGACGCCGGGCGGCTGAGCGTCCGGGATCGATTCGATCGCCTCGTGCGTTCCGGGTGCGACGACGTAACCCGCAGCCTCGCGCGAGGAGCCCACATGCTCAGCGATACGGCCAATCGCGTGCGCCTCCATTCCAGCGAGGAGGCGAACGCACGCATCGATCACGCGACCAATGCCAGCGTGCGCTACCACGCCCGCCATCCCGAGCGCATCGACGCGCGCCTCGCGGAGCTCGACGCCGAATGGGACGTCGAGCGCGTTCTGGAGGCGAACGCCGCGACCCTGGCGCTCGGCGGCACGCTGCTCGGCGCCTTCGTCGACCGCCGCTTCCTCGCCTTGCCGATGGCGGTGACGGCCTTCCTCCTGCAGCACGCGCTCCAGGGCTGGTGCCCGCCGGTCCCGGTGCTGCGCGCGCTCGACATCCGCACCGAGCGCGAGATCGACACCGAACGCCACGCGCTCAAGGCGCTGCGCGGCGATTACGGCCCGATCGGGCCGGGTCCGCACCAGCGCGACGATCGCGTCGCCCACGCGCTCCAGGCGGCGCGGCTCTGAGCCGGCCTCCCGCGCTTCCCCCGCATCCACCCTTCACCGAGCCAACAGGAGTACTCTCATGCTCGAATGGGCCCTCATATTCCTCGTCATCGCGCTGGTCGCCGGCGCGCTCGGCTTCACCGGCATCGCCAAGGGCGCGGCCTCCATTGCGAAGGTGCTGTTCTTCATCTTCATCGCGATATTCGTGATCCTGCTGCTGCTGGCGATCCTGGGTATCGGCGCGGTGGCGTAGCGCTGCAGCCTAGAATGGAATCTTGAATCGAATGCGCGCAAAGCTCGACGCGCGCACCGTGATCGCGTACGCGTCTCCGGAATGCATCGCGTTCCGGGGGCGCGAGCCCGATGGAGTTCGAGTGGGACGAGGCGAAAGCCGCGAGCAATCTGCGCAAGTCGCGGTACCGTTCGCATCATCTCGGCCCGAAAGGCGAACAGTCGAGAGGTCGCGCGCCATGGCGCTGGTCCGAAAGAGGCTTGATCCGAACGGACGTCCTGCGCTCTCGAGCGAAGCGGCGCGGCGGTTCGACGGCATTCGGGACGAGGATATCGACTATTCCGACATTCCCGATCTGACCCGCGTCGACTGGCCGAAGGTGGATCTCGACGAGCGGGGTCGCATCGTCGCGGTCCGCGTGCCGGTCGACGAAGACGTGGTCGCATGGTTCCGGCGCCAGGACCCGGAGGGCTTCGAGCGCCGCATGGCGGAGGTTCTGGCCGACCACGCGCGCGGTAGGCGGCCGGGCGAGCGCTGAGCGCCGCGCGACCACCGTCCGCACCCGTCACGTCACCCCTCGACCTTCGCCTCGATCTCGCTCGGGTCGAAGGCGTACTTGCGCGAGCAGAACTCGCAGGTCACCTGCACGCGGCCGTCGTCGGCGACCATCTCGCGGCGCTCGTCCGCGTCGAACCGGGTGAGCACGTCCATGACGCGCTCGCGCGAGCAGCGGCAGGCCTCGCGAATACCCTGGCCCTCGAAGACGCGCACGCCCCGCTCGTGGAAGAGCCGGAACAGCAGGCGCTCGCTCGACAGCGCGGGATCGATCAGCTCGTGATCCTCCACGGTGTCGACGAGGGAGCGCGCCTCGACCCACGCGTCGTCCTCGGAGGCTGCGCCCGCCGCGTGCGCGGGATGCCCGTCGGGGATGTCTCCCGGCGGCAGCTCGGCCTGGCGCTGGCGCTCGGGAGAGGTGGGCAGGAACTGCACCATCAGCCCGCCCGCGCGATAGGCGCGCGTCTCCCCGCCGGTCAGCTCCTCCGCCACCGCGAGGCGCACGCGGGTGGGGATCTGCTCCGACTGGCGGAAATACTGATGCGCCGCCTCCTCGAGCCCCTGGCCCTCGAGGGGCACGATGCCCTGGTAGCGGCTCGTCGAGGGGCCCTGGTCGATCGTCATCGCGAGATGGCCCTGGCCGAGCAGCGCACCGGAATCCGCGCCCGTCGCCGCCACCTTGTCCGCGTCGAAGCGGGCGAAGGCGCGCAGCCGGTCGGGCGCGTCGTAGTCGACGACGATCATCTCGACCGCGCCGTCGGTCTTGGTCTGCAGCTGGAAGCGGCCGTCGAACTTGAGCGCGGAGCCGAGCAGCGCGGTCAGCGCCGCCGCCTCGCCGACGACCCGCGCGACGGCGTCCGGATAGCCGTGGCGGTTCACCAGCGTGTCGACGGCATCGCCGAGGCGCACCACGCGCCCGCGCACGTCGAGGGCCTCGACGGCGAAGGGCAGCACGATGTCGTCGGCACCATCGAATTGGGTCTGCGTCATTCCTGTATCCCGAAGCACCAGGCGAGAACGCCCTTCTGCGCGTGCAGCCGGTTCTCCGCCTCGTCGAACACCACGGAACGCGGCCCGTCCATGACCCCGTCCGTCACCTCCTCCCCGCGATGGGCGGGGAGGCAATGCATGAATATGGCGTTCGATTTCGCTTTCGCCATGAGGGCTTCGTTGACCTGGTAGGGCTGGAGGAGATTGTGCCGGCGGCCCTCCTCCTCGTCGCCCATCGACACCCAGCAATCGGTGACGACGGCGTCCGCGTCGGCGACCGCCGCCTCTGGATCGGTGCCGACGACGACGTCCGCGCCCTCCGCCTTCGCCCAGGCGATCAGGTCGGCGGGCGGCGCGAGCTCGGCGGGCGTCGCGATGCGCAGGCGAAAGCCGAAGCGCGCGGCCGCATGCACCCAGGAGGCGAGGACGTTGTTCGAATCGCCCACCCAGGCGACGGTGCGCCCGGCGATCGGCCCGCGATGCTCCTCGAAGGTCATCACGTCCGCCATGATCTGGCAGGGATGCGAGAGCTTGGTGAGCGCGTTGATCACGGGCACCGTCGCGTTCTGCGCCAGCTCCAGCATCATGTCGTGATCGAGGATGCGGATCATGATGGCGTCGACGTAGCGCGAGAGCACCCGCGCCGTGTCGGCGATGGTCTCGCCGCGGCCGAGCTGCATCTCCTGGCCCGTGAGCATCAAGGTCTCGCCGCCGAGCTCGCGCATGCCCACGTCGAAGGAGACGCGGGTGCGGGTCGAGGGCTTGTCGAAGATCATCGCCAGCGTCTTGCCCTCGAGCGGACGATCCGCCTGGCGCTCGCCGCGGCGGCGCCCGGCCTTGATGCGCGCGGCGAGGTCGAGGATGCCGCGCAGCTCCTGCGCAGAATGCGCGGTGAGGTCGGTGAAGTGCCGCACGGCGGGCGTCGCGGTCTTGATCGGGGCGTTCATCAGCGGGCTCCCGCGACGGCGGCGGCGGGGGTGTCGGTCTCGCCGGCGAGCTTGCGCTCGATGGCGGTGCAGGCGGCGTCGATCCGGCGCACGGCCTCGGCGGCCTCGGCCTCGCCGACGATGAGCGGCGGCAGGAGGCGCACGACGTTGTCGCCGGCGGCGATGCCGATGAGCTTCTCGTCGCGCATGGCCGCGACGAGGTCGCCGTTGGGCACCTTGGAGCGCAGGCCGATCATCAGGCCCTCGCCGCGGATCTCCTCGAGCACCGCGGGATGGCGATCGCGCAGCTCCGCGAGGCGCTGCTTCAGGAAGAGGCCAGTGCGGCGCACGTTCTCCAGGAAGCCGTCGGCGAGCACGACGTCGAGGACGGCGTTGCCCACGGCCATGGCCAGCGCGTTCCCGCCGAAGGTGGTCCCGTGGGTTCCCGGCGCGAGGCCCTTGCCGGCCTCCTCCGTGCACAGGATCGCGCCCATGGGGAAGCCGCCGCCGATGCCCTTGGCGACGGACATGATGTCGGGGCGCGCCTCCGGACCCGCCCATTCGTGCGCGAAGAGCTTGCCGGTGCGCCCGACGCCGGTCTGCACCTCGTCGTAGATCAGCAGGATGCCCGCCTCGTCGCACAGGGCGCGCAGGCCGCGCAGGCACTGGTGGGGAACGGAGCGGATGCCGCCCTCGCCCTGGATCGGCTCGATCAGGATCGCGGCCGTCTCCGGACCCACCGCGGCGCGCATCGCCTCGTGATCGCCGAAGGGCACCTGGTCGAAGCCCTCTGCCTTGGGGCCGAAGCCTTCGAGGTACTTCTTCTGCCCGCCGGCGGCGATGGTGGCGATGGTGCGGCCGTGGAAGGCGCCCTCGAAGGTGAGCACGCGGAAGCGCTCGGGATTGCCGTTCACGTAATGATAGCGGCGCGCCATCTTGATCGCGCCCTCGTTCGCCTCCGCGCCCGAGTTCGAGAAGAAGACGTAGTCCGCGAAGGTATTGTCCACGAGGCGCTGCGCGAGCCGCTCGCCCTCGGGAACCTGGAACAGGTTCGAGGTGTGCCAGAGCTTCTGGGCCTGCTCGACCAGCGCGCCGACGACGTGCGGATGGGAATGCCCCACCGCGTTCACCGCGATCCCCGCGCCGAAATCGAGATAGCGCTCGCCGCGTCGCGACACGAGCCAGGCCCCTTCACCCTTCTCGAAGGCCACGTCGGCACGTGCGTAGGTCGGCAGGATCGCAGAGGTCACGGCTCCATCCTCTCAGGGACACGGCGCGCGGATCCCGCGCGCCCAAACGAAAGCGCCGCCCAGGAGGGGCGGCCGCGGCGCCGAATTCTAGGTGAGAACCCCCGCGTGTCAACGAAAACACGAGGTGGAGCCGGCCGGGCTCATTCGAGGCGCCGAAGCTGCATCACGCGCGTCATGGCGAGCGTCACGAGCACGACCCCGACGAGCTGCATCGGTCCGAGGATCTGACCGAGCACGAACCATCCGACCAGGACCGCGATCACCGGCTCCGCGCTCGTGCAGACGCCGAATTCCCGAACATGCATGCGCTTGAGCGCCGCCATCTCCAGCGCGTAGGGGATCAGCGGCACGAGCACGGCGAGGCATAGCCCCGCGAAAAGCGCGTCCGTGGAGGGCGGGCCGTCCGAGGTCGCGAGGGCGAAGGGCGTCGTGATCAGCGTCGCCGCGGCGAGCGACATCGCGAGGCCGTCGAGGCCCGCGAAAGCATGCCCCGTCCGCCGCATGAACACGACGTAGGCGCCCCAGCCGATCGCGGCGCTCGCGGCCCAGGCCATGCCGATCGCCTGCTCGGCGGTCGGGCCGGCAGCCGACGGAAAGTCTCCGAGCGGGCCGACCGTCAGGCAGAGAACCCCGGCGGCCGCGCAGATCGGCCAGATCACCGCTCTCGGGTCCGTGCGTATCAGGTACAAGGCCGCGACCGTCAGCGGTCCGAGGAACTCGATGGCGACCGCGACGCCGATGGGGATCGTCACCAGCGACTGGTAGAAGCCCACGTTGACGAGAGCCATCGCGGCGCCCAGCGCGAGCGCCGTCCGCCACTGAAGGGCGGAGTACGTCCGTATCTTCGGACGCGCGACGATCCAGATCAGCACCGCGGCGAAGGCGAGCCTGAGCCAGGTGATCTCGAGCGCGCCGTGCACCTTCATGACGGGCGTCGAGAGCGCCGCTCCGATCTGCAGGACGATCATGGCCGCGACGGCCGAGCCGAGCCCGATCGCGAAGGTGCGGCCAGACGTCGGCGCCGCTCGAGCCTTGACCCGCGTGCCCGCCATCTCTCTCGATCTCCCCCGATGTGGCAGGATCGTTGCCGATGCGCGGTCGAATGTCGAGCGCGACGCGACCGAAGCGGGCGCATCTCTCGTGCGCAGCCCGTGCCTGCTTCGCGAGCGAGAGCTTGCAAAGCCGCGCCGCCGGTGTCGAACTCGGTCTGCGCCGTCTCGCAGGCGCGGATTCGCCACCAGCACGACGGACGAGGCCATGAGCGACGTGCTCTTCACCATCGGTTACGAAGCGGCGACGCTGTCGGCATTGATCGCCGAGCTGCGCGCGGCGGGCGTCGAGGTCGTCGTCGACGTGCGCGCGGTGGCGGCGTCGCGGCGGGCGGGGTTCTCCAAGACGATCCTCGGCACGTCGCTCGAGGCGGAGGGGATCGCCTACGAGCACCTGCGCTCGCTCGGCACGCCCAAGGCCGGGCGCGAGGCCGCGCGCAAGGGGCGCGTCGGCGAGATGGAGGAGATCTTCGGCGCGCACATGGAGACGCTGGAGGCCCAGCACGGCCTCGCCCGGGCGATCTCCATCGCCAGGGGCCGCCGCGCCGCGCTGCTGTGCTTCGAGGCCTGCGCGGCGGGCTGCCACCGGCGCATCGTCGCCGACATGATCTGCGAGGAGATCGGCACCGCCGTCGAGCACCTCCGGCCCGTCGCGGATGCCGGGCCCAAGGTGCGCGAGAAGACGCGCGAGAAGGCGCGCGAGAAGGCGCGCGAGGAGTGACGCGAACCGCGCGAGCTTGGCGCGCGTTGACGCGACCGATGTGCCGCTCCTGCTCCCGCCTCTCCGATCTCGCCTCGCCGACCCGCCGCCGCTTCGTCACCGGGCTCGCCTGCACGGCGATCGCGCCCAGCCTGTCGGGCTGCGAGCGTGCGGCGTCCTTCCTCGTTCCCTCCGAGACGATCGAGCGGCTCGGGCTGGAGGCATGGTCGCGCCTGCGCGCCGAGATGCCGGCCACGCGTGACCCCGCGCTGCGCGAGGCGGCCGGCCGCGTCGCCGAGCGGCTCCTCGTCGCGGAGGGCGCCGATCCGTCCGCGTGGGAGGTCGAGGTCTTCGCCGCGCCCGGCGTGAACGCCTTCGTGCTCCCGGGCCGCAAGATCGGCATTCTCGAAGGGCTGTTCCCGGTCGCGCAGAGCGAGGGCGGGCTCGCCGCCGTCGTCGGTCACGAGATCGGGCATCTCGCGGCGGACCACGCCCGCGAGCGTGTCGCCGCGCAGGTGGCGCAGCAGGTCGGCGTTCGGCTCGTCGCGCTCGCCCTCGACATCGGCGATGTGGCCTTCGCCCGCGAGATCGCGGCAGCGCTAGGGGTCGGCGTCGAGTTCGGCCTCGCGCGTCCCTACGGCCGTGCGCAGGAGCTGGAAGCCGATCGGCTCGGCCTCTTCATGATGGCGCGGGCCGGCTACGATCCCGAGGAGGCCGTCGGCCTCTGGCAGCGCATGGACGCGGCGTCCGCCGGCGGCCCGCCGGCGATCCTCTCGACGCATCCCGCGCCGCAGGACCGGATCGAGGCGATCCGCGCGATGCTCCCCGAGGCGCGAGCCGCCACTGCGGGAGCGCGCTGAGAGATCCGGCATCGTCGCCTGCGCCTCGACTGGGCATGCGATCGTCGGCGGCCGCTCGCGACACGACGCTTGCTCGAAGGTCGCCGGAGCGCGATGCTGTCCTCGTCAGGGAGGAGAGCATGACCATCGAACGCACCATCCTTCTCGTCGTCGGCCTCGTCGTCCTGGGGTCCGTCCTGCTGGCGGTCTTCCACGACATCGCCTGGCTCTGGGTCACCGGGCTCATGGGCGCGCATCTCGTCCAGGCGTCGTTCACCGGTCTGTGCCCGGTCGTCATGGCGCTCAAGCGGATGGGTCTTCCGTCGCGTCCGGCGTTCGGCTGAGCGGCTGCCACCGGCGGCAGACCGCCTCGAGGGCTCGACCTGCGCGCACGAGCCTCCGCGCATGCGCGCTGCGATGAGCCGTGCTTGTCACAGCAGCCGTTCGCTCGACGGTGCGAGCTCCGCGCAGGCGACGGGGAGCGCTTCCTGCGGCGTCAGGCCCGCGGGCGCGTAGACGGTCGGCGGCAACAGGGTGCCTTCGGCGACGCCATGGATCAGGACCACGCGGGTCTCGAGCGCCAGCGGCGTCTCGTGGCGCATTCGCACGGCCTGCGCGAGCTCGTCGATCCGGACCCGCGTCTCGAAATCGGCGACGCCCCAGGTCTCGGCCTCGGGGAAGTACTCGCTCTCGTAGCGCAGCGCGACCGTGTCGGCCGTGAGCGGGATGAGCGCGATGCCGGCGACGAGCCGGGCCTCGGCGAGATCGACGAAGCCGTCGTCGTTGATGTCGGCGTCGCGCGTCGGGCAGCGCGCCTCGCGCGGAGACGCGTCGGCGAAGCCGTGGACGAGGGTGCGATGCATCCCGGGCTCGAGCCCGCGGGCGTAGACGGCGATCTCCAGCCGGTCACCGAGCGGTGCGATCCGCACCTCGCCGTGGGGGGCCTGCATCGTGGTCTGCGCGTCGTTGAGCGGCGCGACGCGCCCGAAGACGGAGAGGCCCTCGGCGTCGCCGTCGGGTGCGATCATGTCGGTCTGTGCGGCTGCCGGTGCGGAAGCCAGCAGGAGAACGAGAGTCGTGGAACTGATCAGGTCTGTTCTCGGCTTCAAACGGCATCTCCTCGATTTTCGATTTTGCTTCCTCTTGCGAACGACCGGTGCCCGCCACGGTTTCCCTGCACGGACGACTGGTCGCAGCAGGCCGGGCGAGGAGATCGCCCCCGCGCCGAGCCCGCGAGCGGCCGAGCACCGCCGCGTCCAGCCGCCCCTTTCCTCTCCCCGCGCGCGGTCTATGTCGCTTCGAGCATGACCGCACCGCCGAGGAGACGCCCGTGACGAGGACGATCGCCGCCACCCTGCGCGCCACCGCCTTTCTCCTCGCCGTGTCGATGCTGCCGGGGCAGCCCGCACGGGCGCAGGGCACGGCCGCCGACCCGACATACGTCGACCTCGAGCTCGTCTTCGCCGCCGACGGCTCGGGCTCCATCGACGACGACGAGCTCTATTTCCAGCGGCGCAGCTGGGGCGAGGCGCTGGCCAGCGAGGACGTCCTCTCGGCGATCTCGCAGGGCATGCTCGGCTCCATCGCCGTCGCCTACGTGGAATGGGGCGGGCCGTCCTCGCAGGTGCTCGTCGTCGACTGGCGGGTGATCGACGGGCCGCAGAGCGCGCGCGCCTTCGCCGACGAGCTCATGGCGGCGCCCCGCGGCGCCTTCGGCTGGAACTCGATCTCGAACGCCATCGACTTCTCGGTGCGGCTCGTCGAGGAGAACGCCATCGAGGGCACGCGACGCATCATCGACGTGACGGCCGACAGCGGAAATCGCGGCGGACGCCAGCTCGCCGCCGCGCGCGCCGACGCGCTCGCGGCCGGCTTCACCATCAACGGCCTCGCCATCGCCCGCCCCGGAGGACGACCGGGGCTGGCCGGCGGCATGACGCTGGAGGTTTATTTCGCCCGCGAGCTGATCGGCGGGCCGGGCGCCTTCGTCGAGATCGCCGACGAGCGCCGTCCCTTCGAGGTGGCGGCCCGCCGCAAGCTCCTCACCGAGATCGCCGGCGGCCCGGAGGCGGTGCGGAGATTCGCGCGGTCGAGCGAGTGAGGAACGGGGTCGTGGTGCCCCTGGCCGGGATCGAACCAGCACTCCTTGCGGAACTCGATTTTGAGTCGAGCGCGTCTACCAATTCCGCCACAGGGGCCACGCGTCCGAGGTAGCATCGCCGCTCGCGCAAATCAACGCGGCGGGGCGCCTTTCGCGGGGCCTGCGATTTGAGCCTGCGGGCGTTAGCCTGTAGGACGGGCGCGAACGCACGCACCAGCCCGCTCACGAGCCGATCAGGAGCACGCACACCATGCCGCAGCCCAGACCCTTCGTCGCCGGAAACTGGAAGATGAACGGCCTTTCCGCCGCCCTCGCCGAGGCCGACGCCGTGAAGGAGGGCGCGGCCGCCCTCGCGGGCGCCGTCGATCTCGCGCTGTGCCCGCCCGCGACCCTCGTCCACCGCATGGCGGAGCGCCTCGCGGGCTCGGCGGTCGGCGTCGGCGGGCAGGATTGCCACGCCAAGGCGACGGGCGCGCATACCGGCGACGTCTCCGCCGAGATGCTGGCGGACGCGGGCGCGGCCTACGTCATCGTCGGCCATTCCGAGCGCCGCGCCGACCACGGCGAGAGCGACGCGGACGTGCGCGCCAAGCTCGAGGCCGCCCATCGCGCGGGCCTCGTCGCCATCGTCTGCGTCGGCGAGACGAAGGAGGAGCGCGAGGCCGGGCGTGCGCTCGAAATCGTGCGCGGCCAGCTCGACGGCTCCCTCGTCGAGGGGCTGACGGCGGCGCGCACCGTCATCGCCTACGAGCCCGTCTGGGCGATCGGCACCGGCCTCGTGCCGACGCTCGACGACATCGCCGAGATGCACGCCGCCGTGCGCGAGGCGCTGGCCGCGAAAGCCGAGGCCGCGGAGGTCGCCGCCATGCGCATCCTCTACGGGGGCTCGGTGAAGCCCTCCAACGCCGCCGAGATACTCGCCGTGGCGAACGTCGACGGCGCGCTCGTCGGCGGAGCGAGCCTGAAGGCGTCGGACTTCCTCGCCATCGCGTCGGCGGCGCCGCGCCGCTGACGCGGATGCGCGGCGGCTCTCGCCTTGCGTCGCGCGTCACGCGTCTCCATCATGACGGGACCATGACGTGCGGCCGCGAAGGCCGCCGAGAGCCCCGGGCGCAGACCCGGGAGGCGAGGAGGCGCGATGAGCGAGAGCGAGACGGCGCACAAGCAGCGCGGCGGGACGGTGGTCGCCTTTCCCGTCGCCCGCGCCCAGGACGCCAAGGTGTCCTTCGATCGCGACGAGCTGCGCGCCATCCTCAACGTCTACGGCCGCATGGTCGCGGCCGGCGAATGGCGGGACTACGCGATCGACTTCCGCAAGGACAAGGCCGTCTTCGCCGTCTTCCGCCGCAGCTCCGAGATGCCGCTCTACCGCATCGAGAAGGACCCCAAGCTCGCCCGCCGCCAGGGCGCCTATTCCGTCGTCGCGGCCTCCGGCCTCGTGATGAAGCGCGGGCAGGAGCTGCGCCGCGTTCTCGAGGTGCTCGAAGGCAAGGCGCTGCGGGTGGTGGAGTGACGCGCGCTTCGGCCGACGCGCCGGGGCGGCCGATCCATGCGCCTGCGGGCGAGCACGGACCTTGATCCAGATCACATGAATTGACGCATCGATGTGTCAGCCTCTCCTGACGATTGGTCGGGAGGCTCCCCCATGCGCATCATGCTGATCCACCCCAACTATCATTCGGGCGGCGCCGAGATCGCCGGCAACTGGCCGCCCGCCTGGGTCGCGTACATCGCCGGATCGCTGAAGGGCGCGGGCTTCACCGACATCGTCTTCGTGGACGCGATGACGAACCACCTCTCCGACGAGGCGCTGCGCGCGGAGATCGCCCGTGTCGATCCCGACATCGTCGGCACCACCGCGATCACGCCCTCGATCTACAAGGCCGAGCGGGTGCTCGAGATCGCCAAGGAGGTGAACCCGCAGATCGTCACGATCATCGGCGGCGTCCACGCCACCTTCATGTACAAGCAGGTCCTCTCCGAGGCGCCCTGGATCGACGCGGTGGTGCGCGGCGAGGGCGAGGAGATCATCGTCGACCTGTGCACCGCGGTGCTGAACGGGCGCTGGCCGGCGGACCGCAACGCCATCCGCGGCCTCGCCTTCCGCGAGGGCGACACCATCGTCGCGAGCCCGGCGGCGCCCACCGTCAAGAACGTCGACGCGATCTCGCCCGACTGGTCGCTGCTCGAATGGGAGAAGTACGTCTACATCCCGCTCGGCGTGCGCGTCGCGATCCCCAACATGGCGCGGGGCTGCCCCTTCACCTGCACCTTCTGCAGCCAGTGGAAGTTCTGGCGCGACTACCGGGTTCGCGAGCCCAAGAAGGTCGTCGACGAGATCGAGGGGCTGGTGCGCGATCATCAGGTGGGCTTCTTCATCCTCGCCGACGAGGAGCCGACCATCAACAAGAAGAAGTTCATGGCCTTCTGCCGCGAGCTGATCGATCGCGGCCTGCCCGACAAGGTGAAATGGGGCATCAACACCCGCGTCACCGACATCCTGCGCGACATCGACGACCTGAAATTCTACCGCGAGGCCGGCCTCGTCCACGTCTCGCTGGGCACCGAGGCGGCGGCGCAGATGAAGCTCGACCGCTTCAACAAGGAAACGACGATCGACGACAATCGCCGCGCCATCCAGGCGCTGCGCGACGCCGACATCTTCGTGGAGGCGCAGTTCATCGTCGGGCTGGAGAACGAGACGGCGGAGACGCTGGAGGAGACCTACCGGATGGCGCGGGACTGGGATCCCGATCTCGCCAATTGGTCGATGTACACACCCTGGCCCTATACGCCGCTGTTCCAGGACCTGGGCGACAAGGTCGAGATCTACGACTTCGAGAAGTACAATTTCGTCACGCCGATCATCAAGCCGGACGCACTGGAGCGCGGCGAGCTGCTCGACCGGGTGATGAACAATTACCGGCGCTTCTACATGAAGAAGGCGCTCTTCGACTATCCCTGGAAGGGCAAGGGCTTCCGGCGGCGCTACCTGCTCGGCTGCCTCAAGGCGTTTCTCAAGGCCGGCTTCCAGCGCACCTTCTACGATCTCGGCAAGGTGAACTATTGGGGCCCGCAGTCGAAAGGCAAGGTCGACTTCCACTTCGACGAGACCCGCCGCATCGCCCCCGCCCAGGCGGACGATTGGGAGGCCGCGGCCGAGCGCGCGGCGGCGCATCGCAAGGCCAAGCAGAGCGCGGCCCTCCGCGAGCGTGCCGCGGTGGCGAAGGCGGCGCGAGCGGACGTGCGCGAGACGGCGCCGGGCGTGCTCTCCGGCCCCGAAATGGACGATCCGGCGGCGAGCGCGCCCGTCATGGCCTGCGGCGGCGGCAAGCAGCAATTGGCGCAGGAGGCCTGATGCCATGGGCGCGCCCGCGACCCCGCTCGACCCGCGCGCACCGTCGCCCGCGACGACGGCGCCGGCGCGGATCGGCCCCAACGCGATCATCCAGATGCGCGCGGTGATGATCGAGGCGCTCGGCCGGCGCGAGGCGGGGCGCGTCCTCGCCCAGGCGGGGCTCGAGACCTACGTCTTCGCGCCGCCCGCGACGATGGTCGACGAGCGCGAGGTGGCGGCGCTCCACGCGGCGCTGCGCGCGGGCGTCGGGGAGGAAAGGGCGGCACAGCTCGGCTTCGAGGCGGGCCTGCGCACCGGGCGCTACCTCGTCGAGAACCGCATCCCGGCGCCCGTCCGCCTGGTCCTGAGGCTGTCGCCGGCGCCGCTCGCGAGCCGGATCCTGCTCGCGGCGATCGCCCGCCATTCCTGGACCTTCGCCGGCTCGGGCGTCTTCGCGATCCTCGCGAGGGCGCCGGCGCGTGTGCGCATCACGTCTTGCCCGCTCGTCGCGGGGGTTCGGCTCGCGCGGCCGGGCTGCGCCTTCTACGCGGGCACGTTCGAAGCGCTCTACCGCACGCTCGTTCACCCGCGGGCGCGCTGCGTCCAGACCGCCTGCGAGGGGATGGGCGACCCCGCCTGCCTGTTCGAGATCAGCTGGTAGGCTCGCGCGTCGCCTCGCTCGCGCGGGCGTTCGTCGCGGCCGCCTTCTCGCGGTCGCGCCGGATCTCGCGCCTCACCGAGACGAGCTGCCAGATTCCGAAGGCGATGGGCAGGAGAAGCCACAAGCCCGCCTTGCCCAGGGTGAAGATCTCAGCCGCGTTCATGCTCCGCGCCTCCTCGGCTCGGTGTACGCGCGAGGGGGCGCAGCCGATCAGCCGCGGCGAGAGCGGAGCGTCAGCCGGCCTGTAAGCCGGGTTCTGTCCACGCGGGTCTCCCCGCGATGGGCGGCCATTCATCTGGGACGGCCGTCGCCGGCCGCCTCGTGCAACCAACCCGGACGACGAGGCCGGAGCGGCCCTGGGACGCGAGGCCCCGTGTCGTCCCTATTCGGTCTTGCTCCCGGTGGGGTTTGCCGTGCCGGGCACCGTTGCCGGCCCCGCGGTGCGCTCTTACCGCACCCTTTCACCCTGACCGCGGATGACGCGCATGCTGGCGCGGGCCGCGGCGGTCTGCTTTCTGTGGCACTGTCCCTGGGGTCGCCCCCGCCGGACGTTATCCGGCACCGTGTCTCCGTGGAGCCCGGACTTTCCTCCCCGCCGCGAGGCGGAGCGGCCGCCCGGCCGACTGACGCCGGCGCATGTGGCGTGCCGGGACCCGCGCCGTCAAGTGCCCGCCGCGTCGAGCGCCCGAAGGTCGAGCGGCGGCATCGCGGCGGCGAAAACTCGGCCGCGGCTCGGGAACGGAGTCCTTTCCTCTGCGTTCGGAACACCGATTCGTCCGCCCGGGCGTGCCGGGCCTCGAGGGAGGAGACCCATGATGAAACGCTTCGCTACCCTGCTCGCCGCCGGAACCCTGGCCTTGTCCGTCGGCGCCTGCACGACGCCGGGCGAGCGCGCGGTCGGCGGCGCCCTGATCGGCGGCGCGTCCGGCGCAGCCGTCGGCGCCGCCGTCGACGGCGGTCAGGGTGCGCTCGTCGGTGGTGCGCTCGGCGCCGGCGCGGGGGCGATCATCGGCGCGGGCACGGCCCCCAGCTCCGGCGGCTGCCCGCGCGGCTACTACCTCGCCCGCGACGGCTATTGCTATCCGGCGTGATCGTCACGCATCGCCGCGCCGGACACGGCGTCGCGGAGGCCCGGGAGCACTCCCGGGCCTCTTTCTTTTGCGCTAGCGTCGCGGGCGATTCGAAAGGCGCGACATGAGCGTATGGGGCAAGCTCGGCGGGTTCGGCGTCGGTTTCCTGATCGGTGGGCCCATCGGCGCGTTGATCGGGGCCGCGCTCGGCCACGTCCTCGTCGACCGGGAGGGCGCGCCCTTCGGCCCGACCCCGCGCGACCTCGTGTTCACGACGGGCCTGATCGCGCTCTCCGCCAAGATGGCCAAGGCCGACGGCGTCGTCATGCGCTCCGAGCGCGAGGCGTTCCGGCGCATCGTCGTCGTCGAGGAAGCGGACCGCGCCCGCGTGGAGGCCCTGTTCGACCTGGCGAGCCGCACCGCCGACGGCTACGAGGCCTACGCCCGGCAGTTGCACGAGCTCCTCGCCGACGAGCCGGCTCTGCTCGAGGACGTGCTCGACGGCCTCTTCCTCATCGCCGCCGCCGACGGCGCCGTGCACGAGCGCGAGTTCGCCTTCCTGGGCGAGGTCGCGCGCATCTTCGGCTTCGACGCCGCGCGCTTCGAGCGCGTCGCGGCTCGCCACGTCGCCTTGAAGGACGATCCCTACGCCGTGCTCGGCGCCTCGCGGGAGATGGACGACGCGGCCTTGAAGAGCCATTGGCGCCGCCTCGTCGCCGAGGTCCACCCCGACCGCGCCGTCGCCCGCGGCCTTCCCCCCGAAGCCATCGCCATCGCCACCCGCCGCCTCGCCGCCGTCAATGCCGCGTGGGACCGGATCGCGCGCGAGCGCGGGATCGGGTGAGCGCGAGAGGCGGAGAATGACCCATCCCACCCCCGAGTCCCCCGCCGCCGCCAAGGTCTTCCCCTCGCCCAATCACGGCGAGCGCAAGGACGGGCGGCGGCCCGACATGCTCGTGCTCCACTACACCGGCATGCCGGATGCCGGGCAGGCGCTGCAATGGCTGTGCAATCCGGTCTCGCAGGTGTCGTGCCACTATTTCGTGTTCGAGGACGGGCGCGTGCTGCAGCTCGTGCCGGAGGCGCGGCGGGCGTGGCATGCGGGGGTCTCGTCCTGGGCCGGGGAGAGCGACGTGAACTCGGCCTCCATCGGCGTCGAGATCGCCCATCCCGGGCACGACGAGGCGGGCGGGCTCGCGCCCTATCCGGAGGTGCAGATCGCGGCCGTCGTCGCGCTCGCCCGCGATCTCGTCGGGCGCTGGGGCATCGCCAAGGAGCGTGTCCTCGCCCATTCCGACGTCGCGCCGGGGCGCAAGCGCGATCCGGGAGAGAGCTTCCCGTGGGCGCGCCTCGCCGCCGAGGGCGTCGGCCACTGGGTGGCGCCGACGCCGATCCGCGACGGGCGCTTCTTCCAGCGCGGCGAGGAGGGGCCGCCCATCGAGGCGCTCCAGGCCATGCTCGCGCTCTACGGCTACGGCGTGCCCATCGACGGCGTCTTCGGCGAGACGACGGAGCAGGTGGTGCGCGCCTTCCAGCGCCACTTCCGCCCCGAGCGCGTCGACGGCGTGGCGGACGCGTCCACGATCACGACGCTGCGGGATCTGATCGCGGCGTCTCGCGCCCCCTGACCGGGGCTTGCTTTGTGACGTACTCAGTACCATAGTCGGGATGGTTCTGCACGGATGCGAGTCTTCAAGGTCAAGGCTTTTCAGCGAATTGCACGCAAGCTGAAGATCGGCGATCGAGATCTCGTCGACGCCGTGCGGAGCAGGGGTCGGTCGACGCCGGTCTGGGGCGCCTTCTGATCAAGCAACGCGTTCGCGTCTCTGGGATGGGAAAGGCTCGTGCCGCACGCACCATCATCTTTCACATGATCGGAACGCGCGCGGTCTTTCTCTTCGCGTTCGCGAAGAGCGACACGGAAGCCTTGTCCGATTCGGAGACGGCAGGGTTCCGCGATACGGCGAAGCTGCTCGCGGATCTGGACGAAAGAGACATCGAACGACTTCTCGCGATCGACGAATGGATAGAGGTCGAGCCTGATGAAAAGTAGACGGTACAAGAGCGATGCTCTGGGAGCGATCCATGAGACCATGAGCGGATTGCTGAAGGTCGGAGCCATCGACAAGGCCACCATGCGCGACTTCGACGTGCGCTGCCTCACCATCGTGGAGGATCTGGAGCCCGCCGCCATCCGGCGTATCCGGGAGACCGCGCGCATGAGCCAGGCGACCTTCGCCATGGCGCTGAACGTGAAGCCGTCGATCGTGAGCAAG
The DNA here is from genome assembly GCF_014645695.1 of Salinarimonas ramus. Classification (GTDB taxonomy): domain Bacteria; phylum Pseudomonadota; class Alphaproteobacteria; order Rhizobiales; family Beijerinckiaceae; genus Salinarimonas; species Salinarimonas ramus. Next base: position 166,457 of record NZ_BMMF01000006.1, read on the forward strand.
TGGGAGCGGGGCGAGAAGCGGCCGAGCGGCCCCTCGCTGAAGCTGCTCGCCCTCGTCGACAAGAAGGGGATCGACGCGATCCTCTGAGGCTCGCCCGCACCCCGCCCGTGTCAGCTCACCTTGCGCGCACCGCGCTGGGCGGCGCGCTTGGCGTCGCCGGCGGCGGCGTCCATGTCGGGCGCGTCGATGCGCCGGTAGATCGCCTGGACGATGCCGAAGGCGCCGAAGGCGAAGAGGCCGGCGGCCACGAGGCCGAGCAGGATCCAGCCGTAGGGCTGCTCCTGGAGCGTGCGCAGCGCGCCGCCCAGGCCTCGCGCTTCCGAGGAATCGGACTGCCAGGCGGCGACGACGAGGAAGCCGCCGATGATCATGAAGACGATGCCGCGCGCGGCGAACCCGGCGCGTCCGAGCGGCACGACCCAATTCTCGGCGTTCGGAGCGTAATGCAGGTGCTTCGTCACGTCGCCGCGCCAGCCGCGCACGACGAAGCCGATCCCTACGCCGGCGACGCCCAGCCCGACGATGCCGAGCAGCCAGCGCCCGAAAGGCTTGGCCATCAGCCAGGCCGACCAGCTCTGCGCGCCCCCGTCGCCCGAGCCGCCACCGCCGCCGCCGCTGGTGCTCCAGCCCATGGCGAGGCTCAGGGCGTAGAAGGCGAGGGTGAGATAGATGAGACCGCTCACGACGTGCGCACCGCGAATGGCGAGCCCCTTGCCGGAGCTGCCGCGATGGTCCGCATCGCTGATGGCCGCCACCTCGCGCCACACCGCGAAGGCGGCGAGGCCGAGCGCGATGACCACGAGGAGCGCCTGCCCGAAAGGCTCGCCCACCAGCGTGCTCAGGGCCCCGCGGCTGCCGCCCGTCTGCCCGCCCGGTCCGACGGCGGCGAGCACCGCGAGCCCACCCACCATCATGTAGACGACCCCGCGTGCGGCGTAGCCGACCCGTGCCGTGGTCTCCAGCGTGTTGGTGCCGCTCATGGTCCGTGACCTCCCGTCGTGATCACGGGCAAGTCCTGCGACGGCGCGACGGTTCCGGTCGATCGACCGCGCCGGCGGTCGCCGCGCACTCGGGCCGTGCACTCGGGCAAGCTCTCAGGCGGCGCTCTCAGGCGGCGCTCTCGCCCTCGCCGCTCTTGTCCTCGTGGCGCAGGATCAGCGGCGTCTGCGCCAGCGCGAAGGCGAGGGTGATCGGCATGATGCCGAAGACCTTGAAGCTCACCCAGAAGTCGGTCGTCTGCGTGCGCCAGACGACCTCGTTGAGCGCGGCCAGGAAGAAGAAGAACAGGCCCCAGCGGAAGGTCAGCTTGCGCCAGCCCTCGTCCGTGAGCTTGAACACGGAATCGAGCACGATCGTGAGGAGCGACTTGCGGAAATAGAGCCCACCCAGCAGCACCGCCCCGAAGAGGGAGTTCACGATGGTGGGCTTGAGCTTGATGAAGAGCTCGTCGTTGAGGAGCAGCGTCAGCCCGCCGAAGACGACGACGACGACCCCCGAGACGAGGGGCATCATCGGCAGGCGGCGCACCAGCACGTAGTGGATCGCGAGCGCGACCAGCGTCGCCACCACGAAGACGCCGGTGGCCGTCATGATGTCGAAGCGCTGGTTGGCGAAGAAGAACAGCCCGAGCGGCCCGAGCTCCAGCGCGAGCTTGACGAGCGGGTTGAGATGAGCGGGATGGGCCGGATCTTCGGTCTTCAGCATGGGGGCGAACCTACGCGGGGCGGATGGCCGGGGCAAGCGCATCGGGGTCGCGGGGGGGCGTGGACCTCCCGCGTTGCTCCGGAAGAGGGGGCGCACTATCCTATCATCGACGGAACGAGCGAGGAGGGCGGAGCCGATGACGACGTTGACCGTCCACGACATTCCCGACGACGAGACACGGGCGCTCGCCGCGCGCGCCGAGCGCAACGGCCGTTCGCTCGAGGAGGAGGTCCGCGAGATCCTTCGCGCGGCCGTACGCGCGGAGCCGTTCGATCGCCAGGATGGTCTCGCGGCCGTGAATCGGCGGCCCTTTGCGCCGTATGGCAGTGTCGAGACTTCGGCAACTCCCAGCACCGACGAAAAAGGCTTCGCCACGGACGTGCGCGAGCTGTTCGCACCGATCGGCGGAGTCGATCTTCCGGAACTGCCGCGGGGTCCGGCACGCGAGCTGCCGAGCTTCGAGTGATCATTCTCGACACGAACGTTCTTTCGGAGCTGATGAGACCCACCCCGAACGCGGCGGTCGAAACCTTCATCGACACTCTGCCGACGACCTCGATCTTCACGACCACCATCGTTCGGGCGGAGATCCTCGCGGGCATTTCTTCGATGCCCGCGGGACGGCGTCGCTCGGCGGTCGAGATGTTGGCCGACAAGCTGTTCGTCGAGCGGCTCGCAGGCCGGGTTCTGCCTTTCGACGATGCTGCCGCTACTCTCTATCCGGTCATCGTGGCGAGCCGTCGCAAGCTCGGTCGCCCGCTTCCGGGCTTCGACGGACTCATCGCCGCTATTGCCCGCTCGTACGGCGCGACGATCGCGACCCGAAATGTGCGAGATTTCGAGGGCTGCGGGATCGAGATTATCGATCCTTGGGCCGCGGCGAACTGACCCCGCTTCCAGCGCGGGCCGCCAAACCTCATGCCGGCAGCGACCCGTTGGCCGCGAGCACGCTGCCCGCGAGGTAGAGCGAGCCGCAGATCAGGACCCGCGGCGGAGATTCCCAGATCGTGTCGTTGAGGACGGCGAGCGCCGCCTCGACGCTCGGCGCCGTCGAGGTGACGAGGCCCACCGACGCCGCGATGGCGGCGACCTCCTCGGGCGGGCGCGCGGCCATCTGGGAGGGGATCGGCACGCAGATCACCTCCCGGGCGAGGCCGGCGAAGTTCTTGAGGAAGCCGGCCGCGTCCTTGGTGCCGAGCATGCCCACGATCATCACGAGCGGCGCGTCGGCGCGCTCCGCGCGATCCGCCATGGCGGCGGAGACGACGCGTCCGCCGTCGGGATTGTGCCCGCCGTCGACCCAGACCTCCGAGCCTTCGGGCGCGAGCGCCGGCAGCACGCCGCGGGTGAGGCGCTGGAGGCGCCCGGGCCACTCGGCGTTCAGCATGCCGCGCTCGAACGCGTCGGGCGCGAGGCGCGCGAAGCCGGCGGCCCGGAGCGCTGCGACGGCGAGGCCGGCATTGACGAGCTGGTGCGCGCCCGGCAGCCGCGGGATCGGCAGGTCGAGGAGCCCGTCCTCGTCCTGGAAGACGAGCCGGCCGTTCTCCTCGTGCGTCGTGAAGTCCTGCCCGCCCACCAGGATGCGCGAGGCGCGCACCCGCTCGGCGGCCTCGACGAGGGTACGCTCGGCCGCGTCGTAGTCCTGGCGCGCGATGATCGCCGGCGCGCCGCGCTTGAAGATGCCGGCCTTCTCGCCGGCGATCTTCTCGATCGTGTCGCCGAGATATTCCGCGTGATCGAGCCCGATCGGCGTGACCAGAGCCGCAGCGGGCTCGGCGACCACGTTCGTCGCGTCGAGACGCCCGCCGAGGCCGACCTCGAGCAGCAGCACGTCGGCCGGCTCCTCCGCGAAGAGGTGGAGCGCCGCCGCCGTCGTGATCTCGAAGACCGTGATCGGCTCGCTCTCGTTGGCGGCCTCGCAGGCGCGCAGCACCTCGACGAGCCGCTCCTCCGGCACGAAGACGCCGCCGCCGGGGCGCCCGATGCGGATGCGCTCGTGGAAGCGCACCAGATGCGGCGAGGTGTAGACGTGCACGACGAGCCCAGCGGCTTCCAGGATCGCGCGCATGAAGGCGATGGTCGAGCCCTTGCCGTTCGTGCCCGCCACGTGGATCGTCGGCGGCAGGCGCTTCTCGGGATGCCCGAGCCGCGCGAGCAGGCGCTCGATGCGCGTCAGCGAGAAGTCGATCGACTTCGGGTGCAGCGCGAAGAAGCGCGCGAGGATGGCGTCCGACGACTCCATGGCGACGGCCTGTCTCGTGAGAGGTCTGGCGGGGGCGCGATCAGCCGCGCGCGGTCTCCGCGGCGGCGGGCTCCGAGCGGACGTTCGCGTCGGGCGCCTCCGCCGGCTCGTCACCGTCGCCCTCGGGACGCTCGATCGCGAGCGGCGCGGCGCCGGCGCGCTTTTCGAGCGAGACGCCCGCCGGCTGCGGCGCGGCCTCGATCTCGAGCGCGGGCGCCTTGGTGAGGAGCCGCACCAGCGTGACGAGCGTGCCCTTCAGCTCGCGCCGGTCGACGACCATGTCGACCATGCCGTGCTCCTTGAGGTACTCGGCGCGCTGGAAGCCTTCCGGCAGCTTCTCGCGGATCGTCTGCTCGATGACCCGTGCGCCCGCGAAGCCGATGACGGCGCCTGGCTCGGCGATGTGGATGTCGCCCAGCATGGCGTAGGACGCCGACACGCCGCCGGTCGTCGGATGCGTGAGGACCACGATGTAGGGCAGCCCCGCCTCCTTCAGGCGGCGCAGCGCCACCGTCGTGCGCGGCATCTGCATCAGCGAGAGGATGCCCTCCTGCATGCGCGCGCCGCCGGAGGCCACGAAGAGCACGAAGGGCGTCGCGCGCGTGCGCGCCGTCTCGGCGGCGACGACGATGGCCTCGCCCGCGGCCATGCCGAGCGAGCCGCCCATGAAGGCGAAGTCCTGCACCGCAACCGTGACGTCGATTCCGCCGACGGGGCCCACGGCGACGCGCACGGCGTCCTGCATGCCGGTCTTGGCGCGGTTCTCCTTGAGGCGGTCGACGTAGCGCTTCTCGTCGCGGAACTTGAGCGGATCGGCCACGACGTCGGGAAGCGCGATCTCCTCGAAGCCGGCGTCGAACACGCTGGCCAGCCGGTCCTGCGCGCCCATGCGCAGATGGTGGTTCGAGCCCGGGATGACCCACAGGTTCGCCTCGACGTCCTTGTGGAACACCATCTGGCCGGTGTCGGGGCACTTGATCCAGAGGTTGTCGGGCGTCTCGCGCTTGAACAGCGTCTTGATGCGCGGTCGGACGACGTCGGAGATCCAGTTCATGGACAGGCTTTCCTCGCGCGCCGGCATGAGCGAAGGGATGGCGCGGTGGGCTGATGCGCTCGAACGGCGCCCGTCATAATCCAAAAGGCGGAGCGATGCCAATCGGGGGAGACGACGCGGTCGTGTCGCCTTCGCACTCGACGTCGAGCTGCCCATGCGCAGCACGCGGCTGAAGCCGCTTCGCTGAAGGAACGTGGCGAAAAGCCTGCCGCCAAGGGGCGCCTTAACGGCCCTTAACCAAGAAATCTCAAGCAAATCAAGAACTAGGCAAAAGCTGCAGCCCCAATCCGAGACGCAGTTTATCCACCGCGGCAACGCGATCTTTACCCTGATCGCCGCATCCTCCGATCCGTTCAGTCGAGTACACGGTGCATGGCCATGGGTACCTCGCGTACCGGGGCCGCCGGCGCCGCCGCCCGGAAACTTGTTTCGCGTACCGGGCGGTCCGCGTCGGCGCCTCGGATGGGGATCTCGCATCCCACGAAGAGCATTGCGGTTCCGGGGCGCGTCGCCCCGCGCGGTCGGGCGGATCTCGCCGACGCCCTCGCGGTGGACACGATCCACGTCGGGGATTGCATCGCCGCGATCGAGAGCCTTCCGGCGGAGAGCGTCGACCTCGTCTTCGCCGACCCGCCCTACAACCTGCAGCTCGAGAACGCGCTCACGCGTCCCGACCAGAGCCTCGTCGACGCCGTCGACGACGACTGGGACAAGTTCGCGAGCTTCGACGCCTACGACGCCTTCACCCGCGCCTGGCTCAAGGCCGTGCGGCGCGTGATGAAGAAGAACGCCACCTTGTGGGTGATCGGCTCCTACCACAACGTCTTCCGTGTGGGCTCGGCCCTGCAGGACGAGGGCTACTGGGTCCTCAACGACATCGTCTGGCGCAAGGCGAACCCGATGCCGAACTTCCGCGGCAAGAGGTTCACCAACGCCCACGAAACGCTGATCTGGGCGGCCAAGGGCGCGGACGCGAAAGGCTACACCTTCCATTACGATGCGCTGAAGGGCGGGAACGACGACCTCCAGATGCGCTCGGACTGGTTCATCCCGCTCTGCACCGGCGGCGAGCGGCTCAAGGATGCGAACGGCGACAAGCTCCACCCGACGCAGAAGCCCGAGGCGCTGCTCGCGCGCGTGCTGCTCTCCTCGTCCAATCCCGGCGACGTGGTGCTCGACCCGTTCTTCGGCACGGGCACGACGGGCGCGGTGGCCAAGAAGCTCGGGCGCCACTTCGTCGGCATCGAGCGCGATCCCGGCTACGCCGCGGCCGCCAAGGCGCGCATCGACGCCGTCGAGCCGCTCTCGCCCGACGCGATCGCACCCGCGCCCGACAAGCGCGCCGAGCCGCGTGTGCCCTTCCTCTCCATCGTCGAGAGCGGGTTCGTGCGCCCCGGCGAGCGGCTGATCTGCGGGCGTCGCCGTCACGAGGCGGTGGTTCGCCCCGACGGGACGCTGTCCCTCGGCGGCATCGTCGGCTCGATCCACAAGATCGGCGCGCTCGCGCAGGGGCTGCCCGCCTGCAACGGCTGGACCTTCTGGCACGCGGAGCGGGAGCGCTCCCTCGTCGTGATCGACCAGTTCCGCGCCCAGGTGCGTGCCACGATGGGCGCCGCCTGAGACGCGGCGTTCGTCGGCGGAGGAGGCGGGACGGGCTCCGTTCGGTCCAGCCACTGGACAGAACGCCTGCTGCGCACCCATATAGGCCGTATTGCCCGAAAGGAGCATCATGGCCGGAATCTCTCTTTCCGTCGAAGGCGACAAGATCCAGCTGTCGTTTCAGAAGGACGACCAGTCGACGGCGATCGTCATGGACGCCGGGGCGGCGCGCACGCTCGCGTCCGCGCTGACCCAGCTGCTCGACGTCATGGACGAGGATCTCGACGAGGACGAGCTCGAGGACGCCTTCACGGACGAGGAGCTGACCGAGGAACTCGCCCGCCAGCTCGCGGAGGAGGACGGCGAGGACGTCCCCGACACGATCGAGGGCGAGGTCGTCGACGTGACCTCGCCGACGATCGACATCGGGCTCGACCAGGAGGGGCACGCCGTCGTGGCGCTGCGCGCCGGTCGCCTGCCGCCGATCATGCTGCGCCTGCAGGACGACGAGGCGCGCCACATCTCCCAGTCGCTCGCCGAGATCCTGGGCGCCCCCCGCGACGTGCGGCTGAGTCAGGGCGGGCACTGACACGCGGCGCGAGTGCGCGCGCGACGGGCTTTCCGAACGCGGCGCGCCGGCGTTCGGAAATCCGGACGCGCGATCCGGGGGGGGCGGTTCGGAAGTCCGGACGACGGGACGCCCGCCGCGGTGATGCCTTCATAGAATTCAAGCACTTAGGCCTTTGGCACGCCGCTTGCGGAGCCATCCGTGATCTCACGGAGGAGCTCTGCTCGTGGACCTCTCGACCGTCCTTCTCGTCAGCCTCGTCGGCGCGGTGATCGCGCCGTTCGTGGCCGCACGCGCCGGCGTGCTCGCCGGCCCCCTCGCCGCCGCGCTGCCGGCGATCCTGTTCGCCTGGTTCTTCGCGCAGATCGACGCGGTCGGCACCGCGCCGATCGTGCAGGTCCTGCCTTGGGTGCCCTCGCTCGGCATCGACCTGACGTTTCGCCTCGACGGCTTCTCGCTGCTCTTCGCGCTCTTGATCACCGGCATCGGCACGCTCGTGACGCTCTATGCGGCGTCCTACATGAGCGCGAAGCCGCCCTTCGCGCGGGCGCAGTTCCTCCTCTACATCCTGCTCTTCATGACGGCGATGCTGGCGACGGTCACCGCCGACAACCTCGTGGCGCTCTTCGTCTTCTGGGAGATGACGAGCCTGCTCTCGTTCCTCCTCGTCGGCTTCCAGAGCGAGGACGCGAAGGCGCGCAAGGCCGCGCTGCAGTCGCTGCTGGTCACCGCCGGCGGCGGGCTGGCGCTGCTCGCGGGCATCATCCTCATCGGCGTCGAGGCGGGCACGTTCTCGCTCGCGGCGATCACCGCGAACCCCGCGCCGATCCTCGAGAGCCCCCTCCTGCCGGCCATCGTGGTCTGCGTGCTGATCGGCGCCTTCACCAAGTCGGCGCAGTTCCCCTTCCACTTCTGGCTGCCCAACGCCATGAAGGCGCCGACGCCGGCTTCCGCCTACCTCCACTCGGCCACCATGGTGAAGCTCGGCGTGTACCTGCTCGCCCGGCTCGACCCGGTCTTCGCCGGCGCGCCCTGGGTCGGCGCGACGCTCGTCGCCTTCGGCGGCGTCACCATGCTGATCGCCGCCCTGCAGGCGCTGCGCGCGGTCGAGCTCAAGGCCGTGCTCGCCTTCTCGACGGTCGCCTCGCTCGGCACGCTCGTGATGCTCATCGGGCTCGACGGGCCGGTGTCGTCGGTGGCCGTCGTCGGCTTCATCCTGGCGCACGCCCTCTACAAGGCGACGCTCTTCTTCTGCGCGGGCATCGTCATCCACGCGACCCACGAGACGAAGCTGCGCTCGCTCGGCGGGCTGGCCGCGCTCCTTCCGGTGACGGCGGGCGCGACCCTGCTGGCCTCCTTCTCCATGGCCGGCCTGCCGCCCTTCATCGGCTTCATCTCGAAGGAGTACCTGTTCGAGGCCAAGCTCGAATCCTCGCTCGATACGATCGCCGTGATCATCGGCGTCCTCGTCAACGCCGTGATGGTGGCGATCGCGGGCGTGCTGGCGCTCAAGCCCTTCTTCGGGCGGGCGAAGAAGCCGATCCACGTGTCGCACGGCGAGCAGCCGGGCATGATCATCGGCCCGATCCTGCTCGCGGTGACGGGCGTCGCCTTCGGCCTCGTGCCCTCGCTCGTCTCCTACGCGCTGATCACGCCCGCGGCGATCGCCATCCACGGCGCGCCCTTCGAGGTGTCGTTCAAGCTCTGGCACGGCTTCACGCCGATGCTCGCTCTGTCCGGCCTCGTCGTGGCGCTGGGCGCCGTGCTCGCCTGGTTCTGGGACCCGATCCATCTGGCGCTGCGCCGTCGTCGCGTGTTCGACGAGGTGTTTTCCGATCGCGGCTACGAGGTCGTGCTCGAGCGCACCCTCGCGCTCGCCCGCTGGTCGACGAACCGTCTCCAGAACGGCGATCTGCGGGTCTACGGCGCCGTCGTCGCGGCGAGCGTCACGGGCCTCCTCGCCTACGGCCTGATGTCGGGCGAGGGGCCGCTCCTGCCGAACGTCGGCGCCGAGCCGCTGCGGCCCTACCTCGTCGTCGTCTGCGCGCTCATCGTCGCGGGCTGCGTCGTCGCGGCCGTGGTGCCCTCTCTCGTCACGGCGATCGTCGCGGTCGGCCTCTCCGGCTACGGGCTCGCGCTCGTCTTCCTGCTCAACGGCGGGCCGGATCTGGCGCTGACCCAGTTCTCGGTGGAGACGCTCTTCGTCGTCATCGTCACCGCGGTGCTGCTCAAGCTCCCCACCGTCGCGCGCTCCTCGCGCACGCCGGGCGAGCGCTGGGTGGACGCGACGGTCGCGACTTGCTTCGCCGCCTGCGTGCTGGTCGCGACGCTGTGGATCAAGGCCAAGCCCTTCAACACGCAGCTGACCGAGTACTTCGCCGTCACCTCGGTGCCGGAGGGCTTCGGTCGCAACGTCGTCAACGTCATCCTGGTCGATTTCCGCGCGCTCGACACCTTCGGCGAGATCGCGGTCGTCGCCTTCGCGGCGCTCGGCGCCTGGGCGCTGCTGCGCTCGGGCAGCGCGATCCGCCGCACCGGCAAGGGAGCCTGAACCATGCGCTCGCTGATCCTCTCCTCCGTCGCGCGGATCTTCTTCGCGATCATGCTCGCGGGCTCCGTCTGGGTGCTGCTGCGCGGCCACAACGAGCCGGGCGGCGGCTTCATCGGAGGCCTCGTGGGCGCCGCCGGCTTCGCGACGCTGGCGCTCGCCGCCGGCGTCGAGGCGGCGCGGCGCACGCTCGTCCTCCATCCCGTCGTGGTGATGGGGCTCGGCCTCTTCCTCGCCTTCGTCTCCGGCATCCCCGGCATCCTCACGGACGCGTCCTTCCTCACCCACCAGTGGGGCACGCTCGCCGGGGTGAAGCTCAGCACGACCATCGTCTTCGACGTGGGCGTCTACCTCGTCGTCGTGGGCGGGGTCCTCTCCTTCATGTTCCGTCTCTATGCGGAGGACGCGCGATGACGCTGATCTACGCCCTCGCCATCGCGGCCTATGTCGGCTGCGGGCTCTACATGATGCTCTCGCGGCATGCGGTGCGCATGATCCTGGGCCTCACGCTCCTCACCAACGGCGCGATCTTCCTGATCTTCCTGTCGGGCCGCGTGGGCACGACGACGCCGCCGGTGATCCCGCAGGGCGCGGAGGCGCTCGCCGCCGACGCCGCGAACGCGCTGCCGCAGGCGCTGGTGCTCACCGCCATCGTCATCGGCTTCGCGCTCACCTCCTTCGCGGTGGCGCTGGTGCTCGAGGCGCACCGCTCGCTCGGCACGCTCGACGTGCGCGAGATGCGCGACGCCGAGCGCCTCGGCGCCCCCGACCCGTCTCCTGCCACCTCGGTGAAGACCCATGGCTGACGCCTCGACCCTCCTCGTCCTCTGGCCCGTCCTGATCCCGATCGCGACGGCGGCGCTGACCGCGCTCCTGTGGTCGAGCCCCGTGGCGCAGCGCCGGGTCGGGCTCGCGAGCCTCGCGCTCCTCCTCGTCGCGTCGCTGGCGCTGACGATGGAGGTCATGCACGAGGGCGTCATCGCCAAGCAGTTCGGCGCGTGGGACGCGCCCTTCGGCATCTCCTTCGTGGCGGACCCGCTGTCTGCGGCGATGATCGCGATCTCGGGCATCCTCGCCTTCGCTGTGGGCATCTTCGCGCTCGGCGACATCAAGGAGCGCCACGAGCGCGCGGGCTTCCACCCGCTCTTCCACGGCCTCATGGCCGGCGTGAACGGCGCCTTCCTGACGGGCGACATCTTCAACCTGTACGTCTGGTTCGAGGTGATGCTCATCACCACGCTGGGTCTCCTCGTGGTCCAGCGCGGCAAGGCGCAGATCGACGGCGCGCTCAAGTACGCCGCCATGAACCTGTTCGGCACGATCCTCTTCCTGATCGCGGTGGCGCTGCTCTACGGGGCCACCGGAACGCTGAACATGGCGGATCTCGCGCGCATCCTGCCGCAGATGGAGATGTCGCCCGGGCTCACCGCCTCGGCGCTCTTGTTCCTGGCCGCCTTCGGCATCAAGGCTGGCGTGTTCCCGCTCTTCTTCTGGCTACCGGCGAGCTACCACACGGCGCCCATCGCCATCGCGGCGCTCTTCGCGGGCCTGCTCACGAAGGTGGGCGTCTACGCGGCGTTTCGCGTCTTCACGCTCATGTTCGAGATGGAGGGCGGGGCGCTTCGCGAGATCGTGGCGGTCGTCGCGGCGATGACGATGATCACGGGCGTGTTCGGCGCGGCGGTCCAGTGGAACGTGCGCCGGATCCTGTCCTTCCACATCATCAGCCAGATCGGCTACATGCTGATGGGGCTCGCCATCGCGACCCCCGTCGCCATCGCCGGCGCGGTCTTCTACATCGTCCACCACATCATCGTGAAGGCGAACCTCTTCCTGCTCGCGGGCGCGATCAAGCACGCGGCGGGGACGGACGATCTGCGCAAGGCCGGCGGCCTGCTCCGGTCCCACCCCTGGCTCGCGGTGCTCTTCCTGATCCCGGCTCTGTCGCTCGCCGGCCTGCCGCCGCTCTCGGGCTTCTGGGCGAAGTTCCTCGTCATCGACGCGAGCCTGCGCGAGGAGGTCTGGTGGCTCGCCGCCGTGGCGCTCGCGGTCGGCGCCCTGACGCTCTTCTCCATGTCGAAGATCTGGATGGAGGCGTTCTGGAAGAAGCCCGCCCTCGTGCGTGCCACGCCTCGCACGGTGCCCGTCGCCTTCGTCGTGCCCATCGCGCTTCTCGGCGCGGTGACGCTGACGATCGGCCTCTTCGCCGACCCCTTCGTCGAGTACGCCCGCACGGCCACCGCCGTGCTGGTCGACCCCACCGACTACATCGCCGCCGTCTTCCCCGGTGACGCCCCCGTGCGCACCGTCGAGACGGAGGTCCCCGTCATCGCCATCGAAGGAGCCGTCGAATGAGCATTCTCCTCTCGCCCGCCCGGCTTCTCGCCTTCGCGCAGCTGCTCGTGACCTTCGTCGCCGAGCTCGTGAAGTCGGCCGTGCGCGTCGCCGGCGCGGTGCTCGCGCCGCGCCCGACGCTGAACCCCGCGGTCGTCGCGGTGCCCATCGAGCTCAAGACCGATCTCGGCATCGCCACGCTCGCCAACCTCGTGACGCTGACCCCCGGAACGACGTCGCTGCACGTCTCCGAGAGCCGCGACACGCTCTACGTCCACGTCCTCGACAGCCCCTCCGCCGACGCCGTCGTCGCGGACATCAAGGGCACGTTCGAGCGGCTCATCAGGAGGATCGAAGGATGATCGAAGCAATCGACGCCGCGCTCACCACCGTCGCGCTCGCTTTGACCGTGTTGCTCGCGCTCGCCATCGCGGGCGCCGCCTTCCGGATGATCGTGGGGCCGGGCTACGCCGATCGCTTCGTGGCGCTGGACATGCTCACGGGCATCGCCGTCGCCGCCTGCGGCCTCACGGCCGTCGTGACCGGACGCCGAGAATTCCTGGACGTGGGGCTCGGCCTCGCGCTCATCGCCTTCGTCGCGACCATCGCCTTCGCGGCCTTCCTCGAGAAGAAGGAAAGGGAGACGTCATGACCGCGCTCCTCGCTCTCGCCCTCAAGCTCGTCGGCACGGGCTTCCTCGTCGTCGCCACCGTCGGCGTGCTGCGCTTCGAGGACCCGTTCCAGCGCATGCATGCGGCGACCAAGGCCGGCACCCTCGGCGCGGGCCTCGTGCTCCTGGGCGTGATGCTCACCAAGGGCACGATGGATGCGACCGTGGTCTCGTTCCTGACGCTGATCTTCCTCATCGGGACGATGCCGGTGGCGGGGCACCTGCTCGGCCGGGCGGCCTACGTCTCCGGCGCGCGGCTCGACTCGCGCGAGGACGCGCTGGCCGGCATCCTGCCGCGCGCACCGCGCCCGCTCGAGGAGCGCGAGGCGCTTCGCTTCGTGGCGGGAGGCGGCTTCGGCGGCGGCACGCGTGTCGCCGAGCGCCAGGCGCGGGTGAAGGAGACGCTCGTGCAGGAGACGCCCGTCGCACCGCCCGCGGAGCGCCCCGCGCCGGAAGAGCTCGACATGCCCTTCGACCGCGGTTTCGCGGGCGTGCGCTTCGCCGTCATCGCCCCGCATGCGGGGCTCGTGACGCGCCGCGCCATCGGGCTCGCGCGCGCCGCCGGCGTGCCGCTCACCGCCGTCGCCGTCATCGACCGGGACTGCGTGGAGAACGCCCGCGTGCCGGAGGCGCGCGACGTCATCAAGGCGAAGCTCGCCGAGGCCATCGACGAGATGCGCCGCGAGACCGCGAGCGCGCCCCAGCCGCTGGCGCTCGCCTACGAGGAGGGCGATCCGCTGGCGCTGATCCCGGCGCTCTCGGCGGAGAGCCGCGAGCTCCTGGTCCTGCCGACCGACGGCTGGTGCCATCACGGCGCGGGCGTCACCTTCCCGGTCTTCGAGGAGCGGCTCGCCGACAAGCTCTTCGCGGTGTCGCACCGCCACGAGGGGCCGACGCTGTTCGTCGGCTGCGAGGCGGGTGCGGGCGGGCGCCTCGTCGTCATGCACGACGGGGAGCGGCGCGCGCAGCGCCTCGCCGCCTGGGCCATCGCCACGCGCCTGTGGGCGGTGGAGAGCGTCACCGTCGTGGGGTCGGCATCGAAGGACCAGGTCGAGGCGCTCGCCGCCATCGCCGCGGATGCCGGCGCGGCCGTGACGCACGTGCGCAAGCCCAAGGCGCCGGCGGGCGCGCTCCTGCCCGCGCGCTACGCGGACGCGGCGGCGATCGTCATGCCCGCCCTGCCGCGACGCCTGACGGGCTACGGCACCTTCTGGCAGGACGCCATCGTCCCCGGCTGGCGCGGCGACGTGCTCGTCTGAGCCGCAGCGACGCGCGAACCGGCGCACGAAAAGGAAAGGGGCGGGTCCCGCGCGGGACCCGCCCCTTCGTCGTTGAAGGATCCGAGCGGTGTGGCTCAGCGGCCGCGGCGCGGGCGCGAGCCCTCCGGGCGGGCGCCGCCGGACAGCCAGGCGATGGCGGAGCCGTCGCGACCGCCATTGTCGGCGCGCGGCGCCGCCGCCGGCTTCGGCCGACCGCCGCCGCCGTTGGCGGCCTGCTTCTGCACCCGGCCGTCGGTGGCCGGACGGCCCTGACCGTTCGCCGCGGGGCGGCCCTGGCCGTTGCCGGCCGGGCGACCCTGGCGGGCCTGATCGCTCTTCGGCTGCGCGCCACCCGCATGCGCGGGACGCGCGCCGCCGGAAGCGCCGGCACCCTGGCCGCCGCCGCGACCGCCGCGACGGTTGCGGCCAGACCCCGCGGGACGCGACGCGTGCGCCGGCTCGTCGGAGAGCGGCGCGACGCCGCCGGCGTCGAAGCCGGCGGGCGCCGGCTCGACCGGCACCGTCTGGCGCGTGAGCTTCTGGATGTCCTTGAGATACGCGCGCTCTTCCTCGTTGCAGAAGGACAGCGCGATGCCCGACGCGCCGGCGCGCGCGGTGCGGCCGATGCGGTGGACGTATTGCTCGGGCACGTTCGGCAGGTCGAAGTTCACGACATGCGAGACGCCGTCCACGTCGATGCCGCGCGCGGCGATGTCGGTGGCCACCAGCACCTTGCAGGAGCCGTTCTTGAAGGCGCCGAGCGCACGCTCGCGCTGGCCCTGGCTCTTGTTGCCGTGGATGGCGAAGGCGGGAATGCCGCCCTTCTCCAGCCCGCGCACCACCTTGTCGGCGCCGTGCTTGGTGCGGGTGAAGACGAGGACGCGGTCCACATCGGTGTCGCGCAGCACGCGCTCCAGGAGAGCGGGCTTCCTCGTCTGCGAGACGAAGGTGACGCGCTGCTCGACGCGCTCGGCCGTGGTGGCGACGGGCGCCACCGACACCTTCACCGGGTCGGAGAGGTAGCCGTCGGCGAGGGAGGCGATGGTGGTGGGCATCGTCGCCGAGAAGAACAGCGTCTGGCGCTGCTTGGGCAGCAGCGTCACGATGCGGCGCAGCGCGTGGATGAAGCCGAGGTCGAGCATCTGGTCGGCCTCGTCGAGGACGAGGATCTCGACGCCCGAGAGCGACAGCGAGCGGCGATCGATCAGGTCGAGGAGACGCCCGGGCGTCGCCACGAGGATGTCGACGCCGTTGGCGACCGCGCGCTCCTGGCGCGGCACGGGCACGCCGCCGAAGACGACGGTGGAGGTGAGCTTCGAGCCGCGGCCGTAGGCGCGGAAGCTCTCCTCGATCTGGCTCGCGAGCTCGCGGGTGGGCGAGAGGATGAGCGCACGGCAGCCGCGGCGCGGCGCCGGGCGCTTGTCCGCTGCGAGGCGCTGGATCATCGGCAGCGCGAAGGCGGCGGTCTTGCCGGTGCCCGTCTGCGCGATGCCGAGCAGGTCGCGGCCGGCGAGAACCGGTGCGATGGCCTGAGCCTGGATCGGCGTGGGGTGCTCGTAGCCCTCGCGGGCGAGCGCCTCGAGGATCGGGGCGGAGAGGCCGAGGTCTGAGAAGGTGGTCAAGTCGATTGTGCTTTCACGTGCGGGGAGCCCGGCATCGGACCGGCGCACGCGAACGATCGCGGGACGCGCCGAGACCCGAGCGAAGCTCGTATCATCGGGAACGACCCGCGTGATGGGGCGAACGAGGGAAGCGCACGTCCGAAGGCCCGGGTCGGTCACGCCCCCTTGGAACGGAGCGGCCTCACGCAGCCGGGCCAGGGCGCTCGATGAGCGAGCGCCGACGCTGCACTGCACAGATGGGGGGAAAGGGGCGGGATGTCAACGCGAATGTTCAGGAGCCGGCAAAGCGCCCGAACACCACCTGCGTGTCCCCATACACCCGCCGCTCGATCTCCTCGAAGCCCGATGGTAGGGCGAGCGTCGCGTCGGCGGCTTCCTCCACGACGCACAGCGCGCCCGGCGCGAGCCAGCCGCCGCCGGCCGCGGAGGTCAGCGCCGCGGGGGCGAGGTCGCGGCCGTAGGGCGGGTCGCAGAAGAGGAGGTCGAAGGGCTCGAACCGGTCCGCTCCGCCGAGCCGCGTCGCGTCGCGGCGGAACAGGCGCGTCACGCCGCCGAGCCCCAGCGCCTCGACGTTCTCGCGGATGAGCCCGCGCGCCTGCGCGCCGTCGTCGACGAAGAGCGCGAAGGCGGCGCCGCGGGAGAGCGCCTCGAGCCCCATGGCACCGGTGCCGGCGAAGAGGTCGATGACGCGCGCGCCTTCGACGGGATCGTCGTAGGCGTGGGCGAGGACGTTGAAGAGGCTCTCGCGCAGGCGGTCCGAGGTCGGGCGGATGGCGTCCGAGCGCGGGCCCGCGAGGGCGCGGCCCTTGAAGCGGCCGCCGACGATGCGCATCAGCCCCGCTCGTCCGAACCAGGGCCCTTGCGCGGGCTTCGGGACGGCCCCTTGCCGCGCGGCTCGTTGCCCCCGCGACGCCCCTCGCCGCTGCCGCCCTTCACGCGCTCGACGAGGATCTTGCCCGCACGGCCGGCCTTGGCGGCGATCTTGCCCACGCGCTCGCGCACCCGCTCGCCACCGGCGGCGCGGTCGGCCTTCGCCGTCTCGGCGCCGCGGCGGGGCTTGATGCGCTTGCCCTCGTCCGGCTTCTCCTCCGCGCGCCAGACGCTGGTGCGCGGCTTGTCCCAGGCGGGACGCTGGTCGGGGCGCTTCTCGCCCTCTCCCCGGTCGCCGCCGGGGCGTGCCGGGCGGGTGCCACGCTCGGGCCGGCCGTCTCGCTCGGGCGGAGCGCCCCGCTCCGGCTTGCCGCGGCCGCGGGCCTGCTCGGGCTCGGCGTAGCGGGCGCGATCGCGCTCCTGCTGCTGGCGGGAGGCGGGCCGCGCCGGCCCTGCGCTGCCACCCCTGGCGGCGCGCGCGGGGCGCTCGTCCACGGGCTCGCGCACCGGGCTCTCGAAGTCGACGCCCGCCGCCTCGGCCAAGGTCGTGCCGAGCTGGTCCTTGAGCACCTTGGTGCGCACCTCCTCGACGGCGCCCTCCTTCAGGTCGCCGAGCTGGAAGGGGCCGAAGGAGAGGCGGATGAGGCGGTTGACCTGCAGCCCGAGATCCTCGAGCACGCGCTTGACCTCGCGGTTCTTGCCCTCGCGCAGGCCCATGGTGATCCAGACGTTGTCGCCCTGCGCCCGGTCGATCTTGGCCTCGATGGGCCCGTATTCCATGCCGTCGACGACGACGCCCTCGCGCAGCGCGTCGAGCCGGTCCTGCGTGACCTGGCCGTAGGCGCGCACGCGGTAGCGCCGCAGCCAGCCGGTCTCGGGATGGGCGACCACGCGGGCGAGACCGCCGTCGTTGGTCAGGAGCAGGAGCCCTTCGGTGTTGATGTCCAGGCGCCCGATCGTGACGACGCGGGGCATGTCCTCGGGCAGGTCGCGGAACACGGTCGCGCGCCCTTCGGGGTCCTTCGCCGTCGTCACGAGGCCGCGGGGCTTGTGGTAGAGCCACAGGCGCGTGCGCTCGCGCTCGGGGAGCTTCTCCCCGTCGATGCGGATGTCGTCGCCGGGCTTCACGTTCACCGCAGGCGAGGCGAGCACCGTGCCGTTGAGCGTGACCCGACCGGCGGCGATCATCTCCTCCGCGTCGCGGCGCGAGGCGATGCCGGCGCGGGCGATCGCCTTGGCGATGCGCTCGTCGTCGCGCGGGGCGACGGGCGCCAGGCGCGAGGGGCCGGCGCCGCGGGGCGCGAAGCCGGCCTTGACCTTGGGGCCGGGCGGCTTGCCGCGGAAACGATCCGCGCCGCCGGCGGGGCGGGCGCCGGAGGGGCGTGCTCCCGCCGTGCGTGCTCCTGCCGGGCGAGGGCCTGTCGGGCGAGGTCCTGCGCCGACGGGGCGGGCGCGTGCGGGGCGCTCGCCGTCGCGGGCCGGCCGCTCGCCATCGCGGAAGGGGCGCTCGGCGCGGGCGCGGGTCTTGTAGTCGGGGGCCTTGCCGCCGAAGGGCTTGCCGGCGCGGGGCGCGAACCCGCCCTCGCCCTCGGCGCGCTCCGTGCGGGGGCGCGCGTCGGCGCGGGCCGGGCGCTCGCCGTAGCTGCGCGCGCCGGGTCCCTTGCCGCCGGAGCTTCTGGCGCCGGGGCCCTTGCCGCCGGGCCCCTTGCCGCCGGGGCCCTTGGAGAAGCCCCCCTTCGAAGGCCCTTTGGAAGGTCCCTTCGAAGGCCCCTTGCCGGCCGGGCGGCCCTCGCCGCGCGGGCCGCGGGCCTCGCCGCCGCGCTCGCCCGTGCGCGCGCCCGCGCCGCGGGGGCCTCCGCGCTCGCCGCCGCGCCCGCGCGGACCCCGGGGCATGTTCGTGTCGTCTGTGGTGTTCGCCATGCGCGCCTGATAGCACTTCGTCGACGGCGATGCGAGGGCGCGATGAGGGCGAAAAGCGGATCGGAAGCCGGCGCGAAGACGGCGGGCGCGACCTTCATGGAGCAGGCGCTCGAACAGGCCCGCGCCGCGGCGGCGCGCGGCGAGGTGCCCATCGGCGCCGTGATCGTCAAGGACGGGCGCGTCCTCGCCACCGGCCGCAATCGCACGCGCGAGGGCAACGATCCGACCGCGCACGCCGAGATCGTCGCCATCCGCGCCGCGTGCGCGGCGCTCGGCGACGAGCGCCTGCCTGGTTGCGATCTCTACGTGACCCTCGAGCCCTGCGCCATGTGCGCCGCCGCCATCTCGTTTGCCCGCATCCGCCGCCTGTATTACGGCGCCACGGACCCGAAGGGCGGCGGCGTCGAGCACGGCGGGCGGTTCTACGCGCAAGCCACCTGCCACCACGCGCCGGAGGTGTATTCCGGCATCGGCGAGGTGGAGGCGGGGGAAATGCTGCGGGCGTTCTTCAGGGAGCGGCGCTAGCGCGTCGCCACCGCCGCCGCCGCGCCGGCCATCACCGTCCCGGTCACCCGGTTGAGCACGCGCATGGCGCGGGGGCTCGTGAACAGGCGTCGCGCGCGGGCGGCCAGCAGGATGTAGCCGGCGAAGACGATGCCGAGTACCGCGAGCGTCACGCCGACGAGCTCCGCATAGCCGAGCGCCGTCACCGAGGCGACGTCGAGCACGGTGGGCAGGAGGGCGAGGTAGAACACCATGGTCTTGGGGTTGCCCAGCGTCACCGCGAGGCCGGCGGCGAGCAGCTTCAGGACGCCCTCCTTGGGGGCCTGCGCCGCGATCTCGCGCGCCACGACGGGCGTCGTCCACAACTTCCAGGCGAGCCACAGCAGGTACGCCGCGCCCGCGAGCTTCACCGCCACGAACACGCCGTGGAAGCTCTGCGCCAGGGCCGCGAGCCCGAAGATGGCGCATGTGAGCCAGACCACGTCGCCGATGGCGAGCCCGACGGTGAAGGCGACGGCGCCGTCGGTGCCGCGGCCGAGCACGCGCGCCACGATCGCGGCGATGCCGGGCCCCGGCGAGGCGGCGGCGACGAAGAGGATCGCGGCGAAGGCGACGAGCGCGGCGAGGTCCATGGGAAGGCTCCGGTGAGGGGCTCCGATGATCGAGGTGCCCTCATAGCCCGGCGGCGTAGCCGGCGCCATCCGATAGCGATGCGTTCGCGCGATCGTCGCCTCGCTTCGCCGTGCCTCTTGTCGGTGCGCCGCCGGGCGTGCCTCAATCCCCGGTGAGAGGCGTCGGGCTTGGAGGCGTCGGGCTTGGAGGCGTGGCATGGCGGGCGGGCGGGGCAGGGGCGGATCGCCGTGCGGATCGCCGGGCGGATCGCCGGGCGGGCTCGTCGTGCGGCTTCGCGCGCTCGGGCTCGTCCTCCTCACGGCGAGCCTCGTCGCCGCGTGCGGCGCACGCGTCGATCCGGGGCAGTCGCTCGTCTGCCGCACGGCCATCGTCGCGCTGCATCCGGAGGGTGCGCGCCTCGATATCGCCCGCGAGATCCCCGACGCCGACGGGCTGGGCCTCACCCTCGTCCACGACGCGGCGCTCCCCGGCGAGCCGCCGCGGCGGGTGCGGACGTCGTGCCGATTCGCGAACGCAGCCGACGATTCGCTCGCCGAGAGCGGGCCGCCGACGCTCACGACGGTGGTGCACGACGGCGTCGCGCTTTCGCCGACGGCGCTCTTCCTGCTCGATCGCTACTGGACCGGCCGCGGGCCTCTCGCGGCGGGGGCCGCGCCCGCGCGGCCGACGGCGCTCGCGGGGACGGGTCTCGCGCTCTCCCACGGCGGCGTGCACGCGGTGCAGGTCGCGACCGCCGCGGTGACCACGGGCTCGCTCTACGCGCTGCTCGCCGTCGCGTATTGCCTCGTCTACGGGCTCGTGGGCCGCGTCTTCCTCGCCTTCGGGGAGATCGCCATCGTCGGCGGCTACGCGGTCGCGATCGCGGTCGGCGTCGTCCTCGCGGCGAGCGGGATTGCGGGGGAGGTGGGCGTCTATGCCGGGCTCGGCCTCGGGCTCGTGCTCGCACCCCTCGTGGCGGGCTCGCTCGCGCGAATGCTGGCGCAAGGCGTCGTCGCCCCGCTGGCGCATCGGCCTGGATACGCGATGATCGTGGCCTCCTTCGGCCTCGTCATCGCCTTGTCCGAGGGCCTGCGGCTCCTCCAGGGCGGGTCGGAGGTCTGGATCGCGCCGGGGCGCGTGCGCGGGCTCGTCCTCGCCACCAATCCCGACGGGGCGACCGCGACGATCACCCTCACGCAGGGCGTCGCCATCGCCCTCGCGCTCGCGGGCGCGCTCGCGGCGATGCTCCTCGTCGCGCGCACGCGCTTCGGCCGCGCCTGGCGGGCGGTGGCGGACGATGCGCACGCCGCCGCGCTGATGGGTGTCGACGCCCGCGCCACGCTGGTGACGGCGGTGACGCTCGCGGGCGCGCTCGCGGCCTTCGCCGGCTGGTTCGTCGTGGCCCATTACGGCAACATCTCCTTCGCCGGCGGGCTGCTCTTGGGGCTCAAGGCCCTCGTCGCGGCGATCCTCGGCGGCATCGGCTCGCTGCCCGGCGCACTCCTGGGCGGGCTGCTGCTCGGGCTCGGCGAGAGCCTCTGGTCCGCCTTCCTGCCCGGCGCCTATCGCGACGTCGCCGTCTTCGGCGCGCTCGCTCTGCTCCTGGCGCTTCGCCCCGGCGGCCTTCTCGGCGACGCCCATCCCGGTCATCAGCGCGTGTGAGCGGCCGCGACGTACGGTCCGGGGGAGCCCGTCTTGCGGGCCCAATTATTTTAAGCTTAAATCATTTCCGCCGATTGAAGCGGAGAGCGCGCAATGAAGATCGCCATCATCGGGGGAGGCCCCGCCGGCCTCTATTTCGCGATCCTGATGAAGAAGCAGGACCCCGCGCGCGAGATCACCGTCTACGAGCGCAACCGCCCCGACGACACGTTCGGCTTCGGCGTCGTGTTCTCGGACGCGACGCTCGACGGGTTCGAGCGCTACGACGAGCCGAGCTATCGCCGCATCACCCAGGAATTCGCGTATTGGGACGACATCGCCATCCACTTCAAGGGCGACGTCCACCGCATCGGCGGCAACGGCTTCTGCGGCTGCTCGCGGCGCACGCTGCTCCTCATCCTGCAGGACCGCGCCCGTGAGCTGGGCGTCGAGCTCGTCTTCGAGGCGGAGGTGGACGACGAGAGCCGTTTCGCCGACGCCGACCTGATCATCGCCGCCGACGGCATCAACTCGCGCATCCGCGAGAAATTCGCCGAGCATTTCGCGCCGCAGGTGGACCTGCGCCCCAACAAGTTCGCCTGGATGGGCTCGACGAAGCCGCTCGACGCTTTCACCTTCATCTTTCAGGAGACGCAGTGGGGGCCGTTCATCGCCCACGCCTACCAGTACGAGAAGAACCGCTCGACCTGGGTCTTCGAGACCGATCCGGACACCTACGACCGCGCCGGCCTCGCCTCCATGACGGAGGAAGAGAGCGCCGCCCTGATGAAGCGCGTCTTCGCCGAGCATCTCGACGGCCACGAGGTGATCACCAATCGCTCGCTGTGGCGCAACTTCCCCATGATCCGCAATACGCGCTGGGTGAAGGACAACATCGTGCTGCTCGGCGACGCCAAGTCGACGGCGCACTTCTCCATCGGCTCGGGCACCAAGCTCGCCATGGAGGACGCGATCGCGCTCTACGAGAGCGTCCGCCGCCAGCCGCGCGACGTGCCCGCCGCGCTCGCCGCCTTCGAGACGGTGCGCCGCGAGGAGACCGAGAAGACCCAGCACGCCGCCGACGTGTCGCTCGTCTGGTTCGAGCACGTGGCGCGCTTCTGGGACTTCGACCCGGTGAAGTTCGCCTTCGGCCTGATGACCCGCGCCAAGGCGATCACCTACGACAACCTGCGACTGCGCGCCCCCGAATTCGTCGCCGAGGTGGACCGGCTCTTCGCCCGGGAGGTGTGCGAGGCGGGTTTCGCGGTCGACGTCGAGAACCCCCACGTGCCGATGTTCCAGCCGTTCCGGCTGCGGGACATGGTGGTGGCGAACCGCGCCGTGATGTCGCCGATGTGCATGTACTCGGCGACGGACGGCGTGCCCAACGACTTCCACCTCGTCCATTACGGCTCGCGCGCCATCGGCGGCCCGGGCCTGATGTTCACCGAGATGGTCGTCGTCTCACCCGAGGCCCGCATCACGCCGGGCTGCGCCGGCATCTGGACCGACGAGCAGGAGGCCCAGTGGGCGCGCATCGTCTCCTTCGTGCGCGCCAACAGCGAGACCAAGATCTGCCTCCAGCTCGGGCATGCCGGGCGCAAGGGCGCGACGAAGCTGATGTGGGAGGGCATGGACCGGCCGCTCTCCGAGGGCGGCTGGGAGGTCTGCTCGGCCTCGCCGCTGCCCTACTTCCCCGACAGCGCCGTACCGCGCGAGATCGATCGCGCCGGCATGGACAAGGTGAAGGCCGACTTCGTCGCCGCGGTGGAGCGCGCCGAGCGCGTGGGCTTCGACATGGTCGAGCTGCACTGCGCCCACGGCTACCTGCTCGCGAGCTTCCTCTCGCCGCTGACCAACCGCCGCACCGACGAATACGGCGGCTCGATCGAAAACCGCCTGCGCTTCCCGCTCGAGGTGTTCGAGGCCATGCGCGCGGCCTGGCCGGCGCACAAGCCGATGTCGGTGCGCATCTCCGCCACCGACTGGGCCGAGGGCGGCCTCAGCCCCGACGATTCGGTGGCGATCTCGCGCGCCTTCGCCCAGGCGGGCGTCGACCTCATCGACGTCTCCACCGGCCAGACCGTGCGCGAATCGCGCCCCGTCTTCGGGCGCATGTTCCAGACGCCGTTCTCCGACCGCATCCGCAACGAGGCGCGCGTCGCCACCATGTGCGTGGGCAACATCACGACGGCGGACCAGATCAACACGATCCTCGCCGCCGGCCGCGCCGACCTCGTGGCGCTCGGGCGCCCGCACCTCGTCGATCCGTCCTTCGTGATGAAGGCCTCGGCCTGGTACGGCGTGAAGCAGCATTGCCCGCCCCAATACCAGCCCGGCCAGGACCAGATCTTCCGCAATTCCGTGCGCGACCGGGCCGACCTCGAGGATCTCAAGATCCGCGGCAAGCCCAAGACCCGCGCCGAGCTCAAGGCCGAGGCCGCGGGGGTGAAGCAGGCGGCCGAATGAGGGGAGGGGGTGCGCCCCCCTCGTCACCCCACCTTGCCGTAGCCCGAGAACTTCGCCGCCACGCGCGCCATCTCGTCGTCGTCGAGGATGACGGGGTCGAGGCCGGCGGCCAGCAGGGCGAGGTATTGGCCGGCGAGGTTCTCCACCTCGCCGGCGATGGCGAGCGCGCCCTCGAGCGTCGCGCCCGCCGCGATGACGCCGTGATTGGCCAAGAGCGCCGCCTTGCGGCCCTCGAGCGCCGCCACCGCGTTCGCCGCGAGATCGGCGGAGCCGAAGGTTGCGTAGTCCGCGACCCGGATGTCCCGGCCCCCGCAATAGGCGACCATGTAGTGGAAGGCCGGGATCGGCCGGCGCGCGCAGGCGAGCGCCGTCGCCTTCGGGCTGTGCGTGTGCACGATGGCGTGGACGTCGGGCCGGGCCTTGTAGATCTCCGTATGGAACGGCCATTCGGAGGAGGGGCGCCGCGAGCCCTCGTCCCGCGCCCTGCCGTCGAGGGCGATGGCGACGAGATCGGCGGGCGTCGTCTCGGCATAGGGCAGGCCGGACGGCGTGATGATCAGCCCATCGCCGACGCGCGCCGAGACGTTGCCGGACTTCGTGGGGCAGAAGCCCGCCTGGTCCATGGCCTGCGCCACCCGCACGATGCGTGCGCGCAGATCGTGCTCGTTCCCCGCCGTGTCGTCTTCTGCGCTCATTCCGCCGCCGATCGCGTGTAGTCCGGGTAGAGCCCGGCGATGCCCTCGCGGGAGGCCGGGCAGATGCCGCGCTCGGTGACGAGCCCCGCCACGAGCCGCGCGGGCGTGACGTCGAAGGCCGGGTTCGCCGCCGGGCTGCCGGGCGCCACGACGCGCACGTCGTGGACGGCGCCATCCTCGTCGATGCCGACGAGGTTCGTCACCTCGCGCGCGGACCGCTCCTCGATGGGGATCTCCGCCAGCCCGTCGTCCAGCGACCAGTCGATCGTCGTGACGGGCAGCGTGACGTAGAAGGGCACGTCGTTGTCGCGGGCGGCGAGGGCCTTGAGATAGGTGCCGATCTTGTTGCAGACGTCGCCCGACGCCGTGGTGCGGTCCGAGCCGACGAAGCAGATGTCGACCTTGCCGTGCTGCATCAGGTGCCCGCCGGCATTGTCGACGACGACGGTGTGGGGCACGCCGTGGGCGCCGAGCTCGTAGGCGGTGAGTGCCGCGCCCTGGTTGCGCGGGCGGGTCTCGTCCACATAGACGTGGACCGGGATGCCCGCGTCGTGCGCCTGGTAGATCGGGGAGAGGGCCGTGCCCCAGTCCACCGTCGCGAGCCAGCCCGCATTGCAATGGGTGAGCACGTTCACCGTGCGCCCGGTCTTCGCGTGGATCTCGGCCAGGAGGCGCGCGCCGTTGGCGCCGATGGCGTGGTTCTGCTCCACGTCCTCGTCGCAGATCGCCTCCGCCTCGGTCCAGGCGGCGCGCACGCGCTCGCGGCCCGACAGCGGGGCGAGGCGATTCTCGACCCGCGAGAGCGCCCAGTGCAGGTTCACCGCGGTGGGTCGCGTCGCGCCGAGCACGCGCACGGCCTGCGCGAGCGCTTCGTCGGAGGCGTCCGCGTCCATGGCCAGCGCGATTCCGTAGGCGGCGGTGGCGCCGATGAGGGGCGCGCCGCGCACCTGCATGTCGCGGATCGCGGTGGCCGCCTCCTCCACGGTGGAGAGGCGCGCGATCTCGAAGGCGAAGGGGAGCTTCGTCTGGTCGATGATGCTCACCCCCGCGCCGTCCTCGGCCGGGAAGATCGTCCGGTAGTGCCGCCCGTGTATCCGCATCGCCTCGCGCCTCCCGCGCCGCCGCGCGCCTCGTGCTCGCCCCACGTTCCTCGCCCTGTGCAATAGGGGCGCGCGGCGTCGCGCACGTCAAGGGTGCGGCGTGGGCGAGGTGGCGTTAACCCAGCGTTAACCCTGCCGGGCGACCCTCCTCTCATGAACAGATCGACGCGACCCAGAAGCAGGCCTGATCACCCTCGTTTCGAAGGCGAGAGCCGGGCGCGCCGCACCTTCACGGCGGACACGCGATGAGGCTGGTCGTCACGAGCCTCGTCACGGCGTCCGCCGTCCTCGCTTTCGCGGGCCTCGCCTTGTTCGGGCTGGGCGCCGGGGCGATCCTCCTCGTCGCGCTCTGAGCGTCGGGCCCGCGTGCGATCGTGCACGGCCGCCGCGCACGATCGCGGGGTTGAAACCGAGCGCGCGAGGGTCGATCATGGAGCCATGACAGACATCGCGAGGAGCCGGTCCGACGCGACCGTGGAGAGCGACGACGCCACCCCCGCCGTGGCGCCGAAGCAGCCCGTCCTGATCGTCCTGCATCAGGAGACCTCCATCCCGGGGCGGGTGGGGACGCTGCTGCGCGAGCGCGGTCACCCGCTCGACATCCGTCGCCCGCGCTTCGGCGATCCCCTGCCGGACACGCTCGCGCATCACGCGGGCGCCGTCGTCTTCGGCGGGCCTATGAGCGCCAACGACGAGGAGGACTTCCTCGCCCGCGAGATGGATTGGTGCGGCGTCGCTCTGCGCGAGGAGAAGCCCTTCCTCGGCCTGTGCCTCGGCGCGCAGCTGCTCGCGCGTCACCTCGGCGGGCGGGTCTACCCGCACGAGAACGGCCTCGCCGAGATCGGCTATTACCCGCTGCGCCCGACGCAGGAGGGGATGCGGCTCACGGCGCGCATCGGTGTCGACTGGCCGGGCCACGTCTACCATTGGCACCGCGAGGGCTTCGATTGCCCCACCGGCGCGGTGACGCTCGCCACCGGCGACGACTTCCCCGTCCAGGCCATCCGCGTCGGCCCCGCCGCCTACGGCTTCCAGTTCCACCCGGAGGTCACCTACGCCATGACCTGCCGCTGGACGACGCGGGCGCACGAGCGCCTGTCGCTGCCCAACGCCCAGCCGCGCAAGGCGCATCTCGAGGGTCGCCTCATCCACGACGCGCCGGTGCGCGCCTGGCTCGACGCTTTCCTCGACCATTGGCTGGCGGGCGGAATGGTGGATGCCGGAGCGAGCCGGGGGGAAGAGGGCGGCCACGCCATGATCCCCCGCGCGGCGGCGGCGAGCTCCCTTTGAGCCGGTTCGTCACGACGTCTGGCGCCGTCACCGGAAGTCGTCCGGGCGCGTGATTCGCGCTCGGGTGGAGAGATGCGTCGTCCCACCGACTGGACGTTCGCCTCGACGCACCCCATCTCGATGAGAGCGGTACGCGCGCGCCGAAGGTGGCGAGCCCCGGAACGCGAGGGCGCCCCTACCCGTTCCCGACTGTCGGCGCGTGCCGTGGGCGCGCGCCTCCATCCACACGAAGACCGAAAGGCGCGATCACCATGCGTGGGAATCCCATCACCGGAGCGGCGCAAGGCGTCAGCATCACGGATACCGTGGCGCGCGGCCAGCGCATCCTCGAGGAGCGCCCCGAGCCGCGTGGACGGGAGCGGTATGCCGGTCGCACCAATCGCCCGCCGCGCGGCGCCAATGCGAGCTTCGCGAGCGACAGAACCGAGGCCGAGACGGCCGACACCGAGAAGGTCGAGGCCGACGGCGCCGAGACCGCCGACGCGAAAGAGGAGGACTGACCCATGGCCGAGAAGAAAGCGAACTCCGCCCTGATGAAGCCGCTCACCCCCTCGCCGCAGCTGGCGGAGGTGGTGGGATCCGAGCCGCTGCCGCGCCCCGAGGTGGTGAGCAAGGTCTGGGACTACATCAAGAAGAACGACTTGCAGAACCCGCAGAACAAGCGCGAGATCATCGCCGACGACAAGCTCAAGCCCGTCTTCGGCAAGGACCGCGTGACCATGTTCGAGATGAACAAGTACCTTTCGCAGCACCTCAATTGAGGTGCGCGGCCGGGGATGATCCCCGGTGAGGGGGCGGCCTCAGGCCGCCCCGCGGCCCGTGCCCGCGAAGCGCACGATCTCCAGCATCACCTCCGCGAGCGCGGCCTCGAGGCCGAGCATGGCGGCGCGGCCCTCTATCGCCGCAACGGGCTTTTGCGCGGTGAAGACGCGCGCGGCGCCGACGCTGCCGTCGCTCTCGTTCACCGCCCGCACCGCGATCTCGACGACGGCGAGGTTCGTCTGCGCATCCACCCAGAAGGTGCGGATGGACGAGTTGAGCTGCCAGTCCGGAGAGACGCGGTCGCCCGGACGGGCGACGCCTCCGAGGCGGCTCGCGTTCTCGAAGGTCTCGACGAGCCGCGTCTGCACGAGCGCGGGGAGCTGATCGGCGTACTGCACGCCCGGCAGGTACGACAGAGCGCCGTCAGCCTCGCGCACCACCACGCGCTCGGACGAGTAGAGCTCGATCGCCGAGGGCTCGACGACGAGGATCAGCCCCGGCAGCCGCATCGGCGCCGACACCTGCTCCACCGGCGCGGCCAGCCCGTAGGTCACGAGCGCCGGCGCGGAGGCGCAGCCCGCGAGCCCGGCGAGCGCGCCCAGCGCGAGCCCCGCCGCCAGCACGCGCCGGCCGGCCCGTCTCCGTGATCCGCTCATCGCTCCGCGCCCCCACACGTTCTTCGTCGTCGATCCGTCTCGATCGATAGCCGGTTCAGCCCGCATCGTCATCGCCGCCCCTGATATTCGCGCACGCCGCCGCCGCCGCCGTCGCCGCCGAAGATCACCTGCGAGGGATCGCGCTCGATGGAGCGCACCGCCCGCCCGATGTCCTCGAGCGTGCGGCGGCCCTCCTCGGCGAGCCCGCGGACCTCCTGGAGACCGGGTCCGGTGAAGCGCCCGATGTCGTCGGTGAGCGTCTGCGTGCGCTCGTCGAGATTCGTCGCGAGCGTGCGGATCGCCTCCACCGCCTGGCGAATCTCGTCGAACAAAGCCTCGCCCTCCTCGCCCGCGGCCGTGCCGAGGAAGTCCTCGGCGGATTGCAGCACGCGGTCGACGCGGCCCGCGGAGGCCTCGAGCTGCTCGGAGATCGAAACGGCGTTGGCGACGATGAGGTCGACCTCGTCGGAATTGGCGTCGAGCGTCTGCGAGAAGCTCTCCACGTTGGCGATCACCCGCTCGATCCGCTCGGCGTCGATCGCCTGCGCGATGCGGCCGATCTCCTCCAGCGCCAGCGTGACGTTGCCGCTGTTGTCGGCGAGCGTCTGCGAGAAGGCGCGAGCGTTGGCCACGGTCTCGGAGACGGCGGTGGGATCGACGGCGGCGACGAGCGTCTCCACCCTGTCGATGGCGCCGTCGAGGCGCGTCGAGGTCTGCGCCAGCGTCTGCGTCAGGCTCTCGGCGTTGGCGATGACGCGATCGACGGCCTCGCGGTTCGTGGCGAGCGTCTGGGAGAAGCCCTGCACGTTGCCGATGGTGGCCTCGATCATGGCCGGATCGATGGCGGCGGCGATGTCGCGCGCCTCCGCCAGCGTGGCGACGAGGTCGGCGCGGGTGTCCGCCAGCGTCTGCGAGAAGCTGCGCGCGTTCTCCAGCGTCGCCGCTACGGTCGCGGGGTCGACGGCCGAGACCAGCGCGTCCACGCGCCCGACCGTGCCGTCGAGCCGGCCGGCGGTCGCCTCCAGCGATGTGGTGAGCGTGCGCGCGTCGGCGATGATGGCGTCGACGTTGTCCGTGTTGCGCGCGAGCACGTCGGAGAAGGCCTCGACGTTCGCGAGCGTCGTCTCCACCCGCGCCGGATCGACCGCGCCGATGAGGCCGTCGATCTGCGAGAGCGTGGTCTGCAGCGTGTCGGAGGCGGCGTTGAGGCGCGTCGTCAGCTCGCCCGCCTGGTTCAGGATGCGGTCGATGTTGTCGCGATTGGCCGCCACCGTCTCCGAGACGCCCTCGACGTTCGACAGCGTGGCGTCGAGGCGTTGGGAGGATTGCGCCAGGTTCTGCGTCAGCGTCGCCGTCGAGTCGATGACGCTCGCCAGCTCCTCGCGATTGTCCGCGAGCGTCTGGGAGAAGGCGCGCACGTTGGTGACGGTGGCGTCGAGCGCCTCCGCGTCCAGCGCGCCGACGAAGGCGCGCACGTCCGCCACCGTCGCCTCGACGTTCGTCGCCGTCTCGTTCAGGCGCGAGACGATGCCGCTCGCGTCGTCGAAGACCTGGGCGAGCTGCCCTTGCGCGTCGGCCAGCGTCTGGGTGAAGGCCTCCACGTTCTCCACCGAGCGCGCGACGCTCTCGGAATCCACCGCCGCGACGACGGAATTCACGTTGCGCGAGAGCTCGTCGAGGCTGTCGGCCAAGGGCCCGATCCGCTCGGCGGCCGCGCCCACCTGCTCGAGGAAGCGGTCGATGGCCGGCGCGTTCTCGGCGAGCGCGCGGGAGAAGGCCTCGACGTTCTGCACGGTCGACGCGATGGCCTGGTCGTTCTCCGAGACCAGCGCGTCGAAGCGGTCGAACACGTCGGAGGCGCGCCGCGCGATGTTGCGGGCGCTCTCGATGAGGTCCTGGTAGTCGGACGCCTCCGCCTCGATCGTCGGGATGCCCGCTTCCTGCGGGTCGAACAGGGAATCGGCCTGCGGCGATCCACCGGAGAGCGCGACGCTCGCGATGCCGGTGAGGCCCTGGAACTCGAGCTGGGCCGTCGTGTCCTCACGAAGCGGGATCGTAGGGTCGACGGTGACGCGGGCGACGACGAGGCTCGGGTTCTCCTCGGAGATGGCGAGCTCGGTCACCTCGCCCACCCGCAGGCCGTTGAAGTTCACCGGCGCGCCGCGCGAGAGGCCGGCGACGGAGCCCTCGAAGACGATGCGGATCTGCGCGCGCTCGCCCGCGCTCTCGCTCACCGCGAACCAGTAGACGAACAGGAACGCCGCCGCGAGGACGAGGAGCGTGAACAATCCGATGATGGCGTAATTGGCCCGGGTTTCCATCGTCTCGCCCCTCAAGCGCTCTCGTTCGCGACGGCGCGCGCGCGCTTGCCGTGAAAGTAGGATCTCAGCCACGGATGATCCGAGGCCAGCATGGTCTCGATCGGCCCCTCCGCGATGACGCGCTGCTCGGCGAGCGCGGCGATGCGGTCGCAGACGCTGAACAGGCTGTCGAGATCGTGGGTGACCATGTACACGGTCAGGCCCAGCGTGTCGCGCAAGGTGGCGATCAGGTCGTCGAAATCGGCGGCGCCGATCGGGTCGAGGCCCGACGTCGGCTCGTCGAGGAAGACGATGTCGGGGTCGAGCGCCAGCGCCCGGGCGAGGGCGGCGCGCTTGATCATGCCCCCCGAGAGCTCGGACGGGTACTTGTCGGCGGCGTCGGGGCGCAGCCCCACCATCTCGATCTTGAGCATGGCGAGATCGTCCATCATCGCCTGGGAGAGATGACGGTGCTCGCGCATGGGCATCTGCACGTTCTCCTTCACGGTCAGCCCGGAGAAGAGGGCGCCGTTCTGGAAGAGCACACCCCAGCGCGTCTCGATGTCGCGCCGCTCCCGCGCCGTGATGGTCGCCCGGTCCTTGCCGAACACCTCGATCGTCCCCGCGCGCGTCGGCAGGAGGCCGAGGATGGCGCGGGTGAGGACCGACTTGCCCGTGCCCGAGCCGCCCACGAAGCCGAGGATCTCGCCGCGATAGACGTCGAGGTCGAGGTTCTTGAAGATCGTCTTCTCGCCGAAGCCGACCTCCAGCCCGCGCACGCGGATGATCGCATCGCGTCCCGGGGGCGGCTCGGCTGCCTCGTCGATGCGGCGGGGCTCGTCCATGGCTCAGAAATCCAAGGCCGCGAAGAACATCGCGAAGACGCCGTCGAGGACGATCACCATGAAGATCGCCTTCACGACCGACGCCGTGACGTGCTGGCCGAGCGATTCGGCCGAGCCCTTCACCGCGAGGCCCTCGATGCAGGCGATGACGCCGATCATCACCGCCATGAACGGCGCCTTGATCATGCCCACCATGAAGGTCGACAGGTCGATCGCCTCGCGCAGGCGCGCCACGAACACGTCGGGCGAGACGCCGCCATAGGCCCAGGCCACGAGCCCGCCGCCGAGGATCGCCGACATGGAGGCGCAGAAGGCGAGCAGCGGCAGGGAGATGACGAGCCCCAGGATGCGCGGCACGACGAGGACCTCGATCGGGTCGAGACCCATGACCCGCAGCGCGTCGATCTCCTCGCGCATCTTCATCGCGCCGATCTCGGCCGTGAAGGCCGAGCCCGAGCGGCCCGCGACCATGATCGCGGACAGGAGCACGCCGAGCTCGCGCAGGACGAGGATGCCGATCAGGTCGACGGCGAAGGTCGCCGCGCCGAACTGCAGCAGCTGGAAGATGCCCTGCTGGGCGATGATCGCGCCGACGACGAAGGAGATCAGCAGGATGATCGGCAGGCCGCGCAGCGCGATCTGGTCGATCTGGTTGACGAGCGAGGTGCCGCGAAAGCGCCAGGGCCTCATCGCGACGCGCCCCAGCGCCGCCACGACCTCGCCGAGGAAGACGATGCCGGAGACGAGATCGCGCCCGGCATCGACCATCACCCGGCCGACGTCGACGAGAAAGTCCACGAAGGGAGAGGTGCGCGTGTGCTCGGGCAGCTCGAGCCCGGCCTGGGAGACCTCGTCGAGCAGGCGCGCGTGCGGGCGGCTCGCACCTTCGATGCGCGGCTCGGCACCCCGCGCGGTGATCGCGCGGCGGGCGCGCTCGATGGCGACGGCGCCCGCGGTGTCGAGCCGGCCGATGCCGGACAGGTCGAGCACGACGGGCCCCTTCGCCCCTGCCTCGCCGCCCGTCGCGCCCTCGGTGAGGCTGCGCGCGGCGCGCTCCAGCGTGTCCCCGAATTCCGACGTCCAGTCGCCCGAAAGCGCCAACGCCCCGCGCGCGGCGTCCGCCTGCGGAGCCGGCCGGGTCCCCTCGTCGGGAGATCTCGCCTCAGGCGCGTCGGTCGCGGCCACGGGCACTTCCGTCAATTGCCAATACGCATGGTGAATCGGTGATAGCCCGTACGCCCTTTCCGAGTCGAGGCCGCTCGGGCTATTCCTGCGGGCATGATGCAGCGAAGCCTCACCGTCGCGGCCGAAGCGTTCCCCATCGCCGGCCGTTTCACCATCTCCCGCGGCTCCCGCACGGAGGCCGTCGTGGTCCTCGTCACGCTCGAGGAGGGCGGGGCGATCGGCCGCGGCGAATGCGTGCCCTATGCTCGCTACGGCGAGAGCGTGGAGAGCGTCGTCGCGCAGATCGAATCGGTCCGCGCCGCTCTCGAATCGGGCATGAGCCGCGAGGCGCTGCAGGACGCGCTGCCCGCGGGCGCCGCGCGCAACGCCGTCGATTGCGCGCTGTGGGACCTCGACGCCAATCGCTCGGGCGTTCCGGCGTCCGTCACCGCGGGCGTCGATCGCCTCGCGCCGGCGACGACGGCCTACACGATCTCGCTCGACACGCCCGACGCCATGCGCGAAGCGGCGCAGAAGGCGGCGGCGCGGCCGATCCTCAAGATCAAGCTCGGCGCGCCGGAGGGCGACGCGGAACGCATCGCCGCCGTGCGCCGCGGCGCGCCCGAGTCGACGCTCATCGCGGACGCCAACGAGGGCTGGAGCGCCGAGACGCTCCCCGCCCTCATGGCGGCCTGCGCCGATGCCGGCTTCGCCCTCGTCGAGCAGCCGCTCCATGCCTCGAAGGACGAGGCGCTGCGCGGCATCGACCGTCCGGTGCCGCTGTGCGCCGACGAGAGCGCCCACGACCGCGCGAGCCTGCCGCGGCTGGAGGGGCTCTACGACCTCGTCAACATCAAGCTCGACAAGACCGGCGGCCTCACCGAGGCGCTGGCGCTCGCCGCGGACGCGCAGGCGCGGGGCATGGGCATCTTCGTCGGCTGCATGCTCGCCACCTCGCTCGCCATGGCTCCCGCCATGCTGCTGACGCCGCGCGCCCGCTTCGTCGACCTCGACGGCCCGCTGCTGCTCGCCAAGGACCGCGACCACGCGCTCACCTTCGACGGCTCGCTCGTTCACCCGCCGCAGCGCGCGCTCTGGGGTTAGAGGCGCGGAGCAGACGGTGCGTGTGGCGCCTTGCGGATCGGGGCAAGCGTCGGTCTTATGGGGCCGGGGACGTGAAGATCCCGGAGGAGACGGCCCGATGAGCGAGTTCCACGACGCGCGCGACACGCAAGACCCCGCCGCACGTGAGCGCGACCTGTTCGCGCGCTTGCCCGGCGTGCTCGAAGCGGCGCTGCGGGCGCCCGGCTGGAGGCGGCATCTCGGGCAGGTCGACCCCGCTGGCGTCGGCACCCGCGAGGCGCTCGCGCGCCTGCCCGTCCTGCGCAAGTCCGACCTGCCGCGGCTGCAGAAGGAGAGCCCGCCCTTCGGCGGCTTCCTGCCGGACGGCACGCACGGCCTGCCGCATCTCTTCACCTCGCCCGGCCCGATCTACGAGCCGGAAGGGGAGGGGCCCGATCCCTGGCGGGCCGCGCGTGGCCTCCACGCCATCGGCCTGCGCCCGGGCGACATCGTGCTCAACACCTTCTCGTATCATCTGACGCCCGGCGGCTTCATCATGGATTCGGGCGCGCGCGCGCTCGGCTGCTCGGTGATCCCGGCGGGCCCCGGCAATACGGAGGCGCAGCTCGACCTGATCGAGACGCTGCGCCCGGTCGCCTATGCCGGCACCCCCGACTTCCTCAAGATCCTCTTGGACGCCGCCGCCGAGAAGGGCCGCGACGCGTCCTCGCTGACGAAGGCCGTCGTCTCCGGCGCCGCCTTCCCGAAATCGCTCCAGACGGAGCTCGCGCAGCGCGGCATCGTCGCGCGCCAGGCCTACGCCACCGCCGATATCGGCTTCATCGCCTACGAGACGCCCGCGCCCGAGGGCATGATCGTCAACGAGGACGTCATCCTCGAGATCGTCGGGCCCGACGGCCTGCCGGTGGCGCCCGGCGAGGTGGGCGAGATCGTGGTGACGACGTTGGAGCCCCGCCATCCCGTCATCCGCCTGGCCCTCGGCGACCTCACCGCGGCTCTGACCGAGCCGAGCCCGTGCGGGCGCACGGGCATGCGCATCAAGGGCTGGATGGGCCGCGCCGACCAGACGACCAAGGTGAAGGGCATGTTCGTGCGCCCCGAGCAGGTGGCCGAGATCGCCCGGCGCCATCCCGAGATCGGCCGGGCGCGGCTCGTCGTGCGCCGCGTGGGCGAGGCCGACGCCATGACGCTCGACGCGGAGGTGGCGGACGCCGCCGCCGCGACGCCGGCGCTGAAGGACGCGATCGCCGCGACGCTCCAGGCGGTGACGAAGCTGCGTGGCGAGGTCGCCCTCGTCGCGGCGGGCAGCCTGCCCGACGACGGCAAGGCGATCGTCGACGAGCGCAAGTGGGACTGAGGGGCGAACGCCATATCGGCAGGGCCTGCCCAATTTTCGTGCGCGAGCGGGCGCCCGACCTCTTTCCCCCCGCCCGATCGCCGCCTATCTTGGTTCTGGTCGAAACAAGCGAAAGGAGGTGGTCCAGTGTCTCTTTGTCAGCGCTGTCACCTCGCCGGGGCTGCCCGCTGAGGTCTTCGGACCCTCATTCGAGCCTCACGCGTGAGCACCTCGGTGCTTAGCACGGCGAGACATCGTAGAGCCCGCCGGGAGGGAAGCCTCCCGGCGGGCTCGCCTTTTGCGGTCCCGCCTTCCCGGCGCGCGAGCCGCCACGGTTAACGCGGCCTTTACGCGATCCGGATTATTCGTTCGATCCCGCCTCTCGCGCCGATCGCTCGCATGACGCCACCCCCGCCGCCCCTCGACGAGGACATCGCCCGGCTCTCCGCGCTCGCCCGCGACGGCGGGGCCGTGGCACCCGTGCTGCTGCGGGTGCAGGCGGACCTGTTCGCGGCCTCGCGGCGGCGGGAGGAGGAGGCCGACGCCTTCGCCGAGCTCGCGATCCGGCTCCTGCCGAAGGCGGATTCCGACGTCGCCGCGCACGTGGCCCGGCGCGTCGTGGCACTCCCCGAGACGCCGCCCGCCGTGCTGCAGGCGCTCGCCGCGCATGGCGGCGAAGCCGGGCGTCTCGTGGCGGCGCTGGCGCCCGACCTGCCCGTGGCGACGGACCGGACCGAGCCCCTCGTCGCGCTCGCCCGCGCGCGCCGCGGGGACCTCGCGCCGAGCGAGATCGCCGCCCTCGTCGCCCGCGACGATCCTGCCATCGACCGCGCTCTCGCCGAGAATGCCGATCTCGCGCTCGGCGGGCGCGCGCTTGCCGATCTCGTGGCGCGGGCACGCGCGGTGACGCCGCTCGCCCGCGCGCTGCTCGCGCGCGACGACCTTCCCGCGGACGACGCGGCCGGGCTCTATCCGCACGCGGACGAGCCGATGCGCACGCGCCTCCTCGTGCGCCTCTCCGCCGCCCCGCGGGCGGATACGCGCCCCGCGATGCGCCCGCGCCCGAGCCCCGAGACGATCGAGGCGCTCCTCGCCGCCGCCGATCGCGGGGATCGCGCGCTGTTCGGCTCCGCCCTCGCCGCCGCGCTCGGCCTCGAGACCCGCCCGGATTGGCGCTTCGACCGTCCCGAGCGTCACGACCTCCTCGCGCACGCGCTCAGGGCCTCCGGGCTCGGCGAGGAGGAGACGATCCGCATCTTCCTGACCCTCGATCCCGGCATCGCGCGCTCGGTTGAGATCGTGTTCCGCCTCGTGGGCCTCGTGCGCGGCGTGCCGCGCTCGGTGGCGACTCGCATCGTCGAGGCGGTCTACGGCGTGCGCGTCGGCGCGCGACGCCCTGCTGCGGCGACGTATATTCCCACGCTCGCCCCCGACTCGACGCACCGGCCACGCTTTACCCAAGTCTTGCAGCCACGCTCCGACAAGCTCGACAGGAAGAACGGTCGCGCTACATGAGACGTCACGCTTCGTTCTAAGATATATTTCCTGCTTCTCGACTTGGTCGACAAAGAGAGATGTTGGTTGATCAAGACGCTAGTCTTCCAAGAAGCATGTCTATTCACATCGATGTGAGGAACCGATCTGGCGCTGGCGTGTTTCCGGGGCAGCCAAACCCGGCAGACACGAAAGGATGCCAGCGATGAAACGCATGTTCCTCGCTGCGCTCGTGGGGTCTACCGCCCTCGCGCCCGCAGCTCTCATGGCCCAGACGACGCAGCAGAACCAGCCGCAGGGTCAGCAGCAGCAGATGACGCAGGCTCAGCAGAGCCAGGGCCAGCAGGGCCGCGTCACGGCCCAGCAGATGCGCGGCCAGCCGGTTCTCGGCGCCAACGGCAACCGCATCGGCACGGTCGACCAGATCGTGATCGGTCGCTCCGGCCAGAGCTACGCCGTGGTGCAGGTCCAGGGCGGGCAGAACCGTCTCCTGCCGACGCAGGCGATCGTCCTGCGTGACGGGCGTCTCTACGTCCAGGACATCACCCGCGAGGAGGTGGCCCAGCTGCGCTCCGCGACGGAGGCCGAGGGCAACCAGTTCCAGGAGGCCGAGAACGAGCAGGTTCTCGTGCTCGCCATGGAGACCGGCACGCAGGGCGGCCAGCAGCAGACGCAGCAGCAGATGGCCGAGGCCGACGGCGCCGCGATCGTCGTCGAGCGCACCGCGCCGCGCCTTCGCATCGAGCAGCCCACGCCGCAGGTGATGGTCGATCCGGCCGAGCCCGAGGTGACGGTTCGCCAGCAGAACCCGCAGATCCTGGTGCGCCAGGCTCCGCCGCGGGTGACGATCGAGCAGCCGCAGCCCGAGATCATCGTGCGCATGCCCGAGCCGCAGGTCGACGTGGCCCAGGGTCAGCCCGAGGTCATGGTCCGCCAGGGTCGTCCGCAGGTCCAGATCCAGCAGCCCGACCAGCAGGCCGCCGTCGCGGTCGAGCAGTCCCAGGCTCAGGTGACGATCCAGGACGACGGCGAGGAGGCTCAGATCGCCACGTCGCAGGGCCGTCCGGAGGTGACCTTCGAACGCACCGGCGAGCCGCAGGTCGAGTTCCTGCAGGCGCAGGGCGCGCCGACGGTGCGCTACGAGCGGATGCAGACGGCGCAGGCCGATCAGTCCGAGCAGCAGCGCATGCAGGTCGAGACCCAGCAGACCGCCCAGATGGACGGCGAGATGGATCAGGCCCGCCAGATGCTGATGGAGGAAGGTGAGGTCGAGGCGACGGGCGCCGTGAACGCCCAGACCCGTCCCATCGCGATCTCCGAGCTCGAGGGCGAGACGGTCTACAACTTTCGCGGCCAGGAGCTCGGCGACGTCGAGCGCATCGTGGCCACGCCGGATGACGACTTCCTCGTCGTCATCGGTGCCGGCGGCTTCCTCGGCCTCGCCGAGGACACCGTGGCGCTGCCGCTCGATCGTCTCTCCATGCGCGGCGACCAGCTGATGGTCCGCGGCATCACGGAGGCCGACATCGAGGGCATGCAGGATTACGAGATGCGTTATCCCGACGCCCAGCCGCTCGGTGCGGACGAGGACGTCGACGTGATCGTCGAGCAGTAAGCCTCGCGTCACACGCCTTGACGAACGGGAGCCGGCGGTCCTTCGGGGCCGCCGGCTTTCCTCGTTCGTCTGGCGGTCGCGTGCGGATCAGCCCGCGTCGCGGGCCAGCGGCACGAAGGGGCGCCCCTCCCTGTCCTCGATCTCGACGAGCCAGAGATCGGGGTCGAAGCGGATCTCCTTGATCATGCGCTCCTCTACGTCGAGCGGCGTCGCGCCTTCGAGGAGCGGGGAGAAGAGGCGCTCGCCGGTCGCCTCCTCGTCCACGAGCGACTGCGGCGCCGGGCCGTAGAGGTCGGCGGTGCCGTCGAGCCGGTCCACCTTCACGAAGATGGCGCCGGCTTCCGCAGCGCCGCGCCGGCGCAGCATCGCGGGCACGAGCGCGACGCCCGCCTGGCGGATGAGGGCGGAGAC
This sequence comes from Salinarimonas ramus, assembly GCF_014645695.1. Classification (GTDB taxonomy): domain Bacteria; phylum Pseudomonadota; class Alphaproteobacteria; order Rhizobiales; family Beijerinckiaceae; genus Salinarimonas; species Salinarimonas ramus. The sequence goes on from NZ_BMMF01000006.1 coordinate 204,824, forward strand.
GACGAAGTCGGACGTCAGGCGCATGATACGTCTCCGCGCGCGGGCGGCCCCCGCGGGCGGCGGGCCGGCGGCGGCTCAGTCGATGGGAACGCCGGAGCGCACTGCCAGGAGGCGCAGGGTAACGAGATCGAGCTCGCCCGTCACCGGCAGGCCTTCGCTGCGCTCGAACGCCTCGATCCCGGCACGCGTCGCGGGGCCGACGAGGCCGTCCACGCTCATCGGGCCGTGACCGAGCGCGACGAGCGCCTCCTGCACGGCCATGATGCGCGGATCGGGCTCGGGCAGGCTCACCGAGGCGGTGGTCGCGGCCGCGTTCTCGCGGATGAGCGCGCCGATGGGGTCGCCGTCCTCCAGAAGCGTCGGGGCCGGCGGCGGCGCGGGCGGTGCGAGCCGCGTCGTCGCGGTCTCGGCGGGACCGCGGGCCGGCGGCAGCGGCGCGGGCCCCAGATCGACGGTGAGGCCGGAAGGCAGGCTCGCCTGTGGCGCGGGCGCGGGGCGCGCGGCCACGATCGGCGCCGGCACGGGCACCGGCTGCGGCGCCGCGACGATCGCCGGGTCCGCGAAGAGCGGCGCGGGGTGGCGCGCCGTCTGGAAGGCCAGCGCGTTCAGGGCGATGTAGCCCGCCGCCGAGGCGAATAGCGCCCCCACGACGAGCCGACCCGGGCGCGCGAAGAGCTGGCGCACCGTCGCCGCGAAGGGCGAGGGCGGCGTCGGCGCGCGCCGCCGCACGGGCGCGCTCCTCAGTGTGGTGTCGCGTCCGGAACGGGCCGCCATGACCTCAGGCACTGCGCTTGAACTCCTCGTTGCCGCCCCCCTCGCGCGGGGCCGTGACCTCGTTCGCCGTCTCGAGCTCGAGCGCGGCGGGCGCGCGCCTGCGGGCGCGCACGGTGATGGGGATCGGGGCGGCGGCGTGCGCCTTGGTCTCGCCGACGGCGCGGGCGGGACGGCCGGCGATCGGCAGCTCCACCGTGACGATCATGCCCTCTCCGGGCGCGCTCTCGATGGCGAGCGTGCCCTCGTGCAGGCCCACCAGCCCCCGCACCACGGAGAGCCCGAGCCCGGTGCCCTCGTGGGGACGATCGTAGGCGGCGTTCACCTGGAAGAACGGATCGCCGAGCTTCGCGAGCGCCGCCTCCGGCACGCCGATGCCGGTGTCGGAGACGACGAGCGCCATCATGCCCGCGCGGCGCTTCACGACGACGTGGACGCGCCCGCCCTTGGGCGTGAACTTGACCGCGTTCGAGACGAGATTGATCAGGATCTGCCGGCAGGCGCGACGATCCGCGACGAGCTCGGGCAGCCCCGCCTCCACGCTCGCCTCCAGCGCGATGCCCGCCGCCTGCGCCTTGAGGCGCATCAGGTCGACACAGCCCTGGACGAGGGGCGCGATGTCGAAGGGGGCCGGCGCGAACTCGAAGTTCCCGCTCTCGATCTGCGACATGTCGAGGAGGGAATTGACCACCTCGAGCAGGTGATGCCCGCTGTCGTGGATGATCTTGGCGTAGCTGCGGCGCTGGTCGGGGCCCACGCCGGCCATCGTCTCCGTGGAGAGGATCTCCGAGAAGCCGATGATGGCGTTGAGCGGCGTGCGCAGCTCGTGGCTCACGGTGGCGAGGAAGCGCGCCTTCATCGCGCCGGCGCGCTCCGCCTCGAGGCGCGCGCGCTCGAGGTCGCATTCGTGGCTCTTCTGGGCGGTGACGTCGCGCAGGATGGAGACGAGCTTCGCCTTGTCGTCGGCGGTCTCGACCCTATAGGCGCGCATCTCCACCCAGACCACGCGCCCGGCCTCGCCGGCGAGCGCGTCGCCGAAATGCAGCCGGAACTGCGCCGTCACGGGCACGCCGCCGGAGGCCGCGTCGCCGAGCGCCTTCAGATAGGCGGGACGGTCCTGCACGTGGACGCGCGAGAACAGGCCGCGCTCCTCGAGCGCGCCGGAGGGCGCGCCGACGAGCTTCATCGCCGCCGGGCTCGCGGAGAGCACGTGGCCGTGGGCGTCGTGCCAGACGACGAGATCGTCCATCACCTGCAGGAGCGAGCGATCGCGCGCGTCGCGGCGGCGGATGGCATCGGCCTGCGCGTCGCGGGCCCGCGACACGGCGAGCACCAGCGAGCCCGCATGGGCGATGGCGAAGAGGGCGAAGATCGGGGCCGACAGGGCCGCCGGCCAGGGATCGACCTGCGCGGGCACGCCGAGGAGGTCGAGGATCGCGAGCGCGATCACGGCGAGGCCGGCGATGAAGGTGGCGCTCACCGCCGCGCGCTTCGAGCCGGAGACGAGCGCCTCCAGCGGCACGGCCACGAGCCAGATCGTCGCCGCCGAGGCGAGCCCGCCCGACGCGCTCGCCACGCAGGCGACGAGGCCGGCGAAGCCCGCCGCCGAGATCGCGTGGGCGAGGGCGAGACGGCCCGTCCGCGAGAGGGTCACGCCCGCGATCAAGGGGGCCGCGAGGAAGACGAGCGCGAGATATTCCTGGGGCGAGGCGGGGCCGCGCAGGGCGAGGTAGATGGGCGCCAGCACCAGCGCGGCGGCGCCCATCAGGATGCGCGAGACGATGAAGCGGGCATGGCGCTCGCGCTCGGTCGCGTCGCGCCGGACGCGCTCGTGCACGAGCTCGGCGAGCCGCCCCTCGATCGTCCGAACGCTGATGGACCCGAACACGTCCGCCTCTCACGGCGCGTGGCGCGCCGCTCCCTGTCCTCGTTGCCGGGGACTGTCGCAGCCGCCGCTTAAACGAAACCTAAGGCGAACGGACCCGAGGTCGTCCCGCAGGGCGGTATGGCCAACGCATGGTTAACGTGGGGGCGGGGCGGTACGTCCCGTTCACCATGTCCGCGGACACGCGGCGGCGGGAAACGCTCCCTTCACGGGCGCTCGCGCATGGGAGGGCGGACGAGGTCGAGACAGCCATGCCGCTCCTGCGCATCCTCGCCGCGATCGCGGTGATCTTCTGGTTCTCGCCCCTGCGCGAGGGGGCGGGTCCTGCCTCCGAGCCCGAGGCGCCGACGCCCGGCGACGTCGCCGCGCGACCGCTCCCGGAGCTCGACCGCGCCTCGCTCGCGGCGCTGCTCGCGGCCGCGGAGGGCGAGAGCGAACGCGCCCGCGCGCTCTGGTCGAGCCTGCCCGAGGACGCACGCGCCGCGCTCGCGCAGCGAATCGGCGAAGAGCTGGCCGAATCGGCGCGATGAGGCCGCGGATGGCCCGCAGAGGCTCTTGATTCCCGGAAATTGCTGAGATAGCGTCCCTTCCGCCGAGACGAAGAGGCTCGCGCGGCCCTAAAAAAACGGGCCGCGAGTGCGGCCCGAAGTCTAGGGAGGAAACGCCCAAGAAGGGAGCCCGCATCCGGGCTACGTGGAGCTGCATAACGGCAACGCCACGTTTTGAATGGTAGCTCATGCCCATTCCCGCGGCAAGTGGGGCGCTGGTGAAAACGTCACCAGCGCCGCTTCGTGCTGCTTGATCGATTCAAGCTGTTGCGAGATTGCATCACTTTTGGGCAGCCCGCCGCCCCGCTTGCTTCGCCGGCTGCGCTCGTCTAGACCCGAGACGTCTCACGGGGTGCTCCATCTGGGAGCTGAGAGGCGCCGACGCGCCAACCCGTCGAACCTGATCCGGGTCGTGCCGGCGTAGGGATGAGCGACGATGGCCGCGCAGCGCGGCGTCCCCCCGCACATTTCTCGAGAGCGGCCCGGCACTCAACGGAGCCGCCGATGCGAAACGCGTATCCTCTCGCCCTCGCCGCCCTCTTCGGGGCCGCCCTCCTCCCCGCTCCCCCGGCGGCGGCGCAGGAGCGCCCGACGCTCACCGTCTACACCTATTCCTCCTTCGTCGGCCGCTACGGGCCGGGCGAGGCGATCGCCGAGCGCTTCGAGGCCTCCTGCGGCTGCGATCTCGAATGGGTCACCGCCGACGACGCGGGCTCGCTGCTGGGCCGCCTGCGGCTCGAGGGCGAGAGCACGACCGCCGACGTCGTGCTCGGCCACGACATGAACCTCGCCGGCGAGGCGCGCGACCTCGGCCTGTTCGCCCCCCACGGTGTCGAGACGGGCGAGCTCGACATGCCCGTCGCCTGGGACGACGAGACCTTCCTGCCCTACGATTGGGGCTACCTCGCCTTCGTCTACGACACGACGCGCCTCGATAGCCCGCCGGAGAGCCTGGAGGCGCTCTTCACGGATGCGGCGGGGCCGAGCGTGGTTCTGCAGGATCCGCGCACCAGCGCGCCGGGCTTCGGCCTGCTGCTCTGGTCGAGCGCGGTCTTCGGGGAGGGCATGGCGGACGCCTGGGAGGCGCTGACGCCGCGGGTCGTGACCTTCACCACCGGCTGGTCCGAAGCCTACGGCCTCTTCCTGGAGGGCGAGGCGGACATGGTGCTCTCCTATTCCACCTCCCCCGCCTACCACCGCGCGGTGGAGGACGAGACCCGCTACGAAGCCGCCCGCTTCGCCGAGGGGCATTACCTCCACGTCGAGATCGCCGGCATGACGACGACGACGGACGTGCCCGATCTCGCCCGCGACTTCCTCGCCTTCATGCTGGAGGAGGACTTCCAGTCCCTCATCCCCGAGGGGAACTGGATGTATCCGGCGAACCTGCCGTCGAGCGGGCTGCCGGAGAGCTTCGAGGGCCTCATCGAGCCCGGCGAGGCCTTCCTGTTCGACGCCGAGCGCGTCTCCGCCGAGCGGCGGGCGCTCATCGACACCTGGCTCGAGGCGACGACGCGGTGACGCGCCTCGCGGGTGTGCGCGCCCCGCATCCGGGGGCGCTCGTCGCCCTCGCGCTCGCGGGGCTCGCGGCGCTCGCCTTCGGCGCGCTTCTCGAGGCGGCGCAGGGACGCGCGGCGACGCTCGCGCTCGACGCCTATCTGCGCCGCGTCCTCGTCTTCTCGCTGACGCAAGCCGCGCTCTCGACGGTGCTCTCGCTCGTGCTCGGGGCGGCTCTCGCGCTCGCGCTCGCGCGGCGACGCTTCGTCGGGCGCGACCTCGTCCTCGCGGCGCTCGGCGCGGCGGCGGTGATGCCGGCGATCGTCGTCGTCTTCAGCGTGGTGGCGGTGTGGGGCCGCTCCGGCTGGATCGCATCGGCAATGGACGCGCTCGGCCTCGCGAGCCGTCCGGACCCGTTCGGCTGGCCCGGCATCCTCCTCGCCCACGTCTTCCTCAACGCGAGCTTCGCCGCGCGCATCTTCCTCGACGCGCTGGCGCGGGCGCCCGCCGAGCATTGGCGGCTCGCGGCGATCCTCGGCTTCTCGCCGCGCGCGACCTTCGCGCATCTCGACTGGCCGATTCTCAGGAGCGAGCTGCCGGGTCTCGCCGGCCTCGTCTTCCTCCTGTGCTTCACGAGCTTCGCCATCGTGCTGACGCTCGGCGGCGGGCCGGGAAAGGCGACGCTCGAGGTCGCGATCTTCTCCGCGCTGCGGGTCGAGCTCGACTTCGCCCGCGCGGCGATGCTCGCCGGGCTGCAGCTCGCCATCTGCCTGTCGCTGACGCTTCTCCTGCACTGGGCCGTGACGAAGGCGCCGGTCGCGCCGACCGAGCGCCTGCCCGCCGCCCGCCCGGACGCCGCCGATCCGCGCCTGCGCATCCTCGACGGCATGGTGCTCGCGATCGCGGGCGCGCTGATCGCGCCGCTCCTCCTCGCGACGCTGGAGGGCGTTCTCGCGCTCCCGCGTATCCTCGACGCCGACCTCGCCGACGCTGCCGCGACGAGCCTCGTCGTCGCCCTCGTCTCCGCCGGCCTCGCGTGCGCCATGGCGATCGCGCTCGCGGGCGCGGCGCAGGCGGCGCAGGCGCGACGCCGAACGCGTCTCGCCGCCGCCTACGACGTGCTGCCGGCCCTCGTGCTGGCCGTGCCGCCCTTCGCGCTCACAGCGGGGCTCTTCCTGGCGCTGCGCGGCCACGTCTCGCCGGCGCAGGCGGGCTTCCTGCTGCTCCCCCTCGTCAACGCCATCGGCGCGCTGCCCTTCGCCTATCGTTTCCTCGCACCGGCGCTGGCGACGAGCGCGGAGCGGCACGGCCGCGTCTGCGCGCTGCTGGGCCTCACGGGCTGGCGACGTCTCGTCGTCGTCGACTGGCCGATGGCGCGGCGCCCGCTCGCCGGCGCCTTCGCGGTGGCGGCGGCGCTCTCCTTCGGCGATTTCGGCATCGTCGCGCTCTTCGGCGGGGGCGAATTGCGCACGCTGCCCTACCTGCTCTACGAGCGGCTCGGGTCCTATCGCCTGGACGAGGCGGCCGCGATCGGGCTCCTCCTCGTGGCTGCCGCCTTCGCCCTCTCCGCCCTCGCGACCCGGATGGCCGATGCTGATCGTCGATGAATGCCGTCTCCTGTGGCCGGACTTCGAGGCGCGCTACAGCCTGCGCGCCGAGACGGGCGCGCTCGTCGCCATCGTCGGGCCGTCGGGCGGGGGCAAGACGACGCTCCTCTCGATGATCGCCGGCTTCGAGACGCCGCTCTCCGGGCGTATGTCGTTCGCCGGTCGCGATCTCCTCCCCCTCGCTCCGGCCGAGCGCCCGGTGGCGATGATGTTCCAGGACAACAACCTCTTCCCCCATCTCAATGCGGCGCAGAACGTCGGGCTCGGCATCCGCCCCTCGCTGCGTCTCGACGAGGCCGAGCGCGCCCGTGTCGCCGAGGCGCTGGCGGCGGTGGATCTCGACGGATACGGCGCGCGACGTCCGGGCGAGCTCTCCGGCGGCCAGCGACAACGCGTTGCGCTCGCCCGCGCGCTCGTCTCGAAGAAGCCGCTCCTTCTCCTCGACGAGCCCTTCGGCGCCCTCGATCCGGGGCTGAGGCGCGAGATGATCGCCATCGTCGACGACCTGCGCCGCGCCCGCGGCATCACCGTCCTGATCACGATCCACACGCCCGAGGACGTGCTCGATCGTGCCGCCAGCCTCGCTTTCGTGGCGCAGGGCCGCGTCCTCGTGCAGGATGCGCCGCGGCGCGCGCTCGATCCGGCGCGCGATCCCGCGATCGCCGCCTTCGTCGGTCACGCCGTGCCCGCGGGAACGTGAGCACGGCGTGATCGCCTCCCGCGTTACGATCCCGATCTCGGCGCGAAGAAGCGGCGACAACGGGAGAAGAGACCGATGACCGCCATGCAGGACACGAACGACGATCGCGTCGGCGCCGCCGCCTCCGAGACCACGAAGGCGCGAAGCCCGCTCAGGCGCTTTGGTCCCCTCGTCGGGCTCGCCGCAATGATCGCCGCCGCCTTCGCGCTGGGCCTCGACGAGTACATCTCCTTCGAGACGCTGCGCGCCAATTCCGAGCGCCTGCAGGACTTCGTCGCGCAGAGCTTCGTCGTCGCGGCGCTCGCCTACGTCGCGCTCTACGCGATCGTGGTGGCGGCCTCGCTGCCCGGCGGCGCGGTGCTGACGATGACGGGCGGCTTCCTCTTCGGCGTCTTCGCCGGCACCGCCTTCGCGGTGGTGGGCGCGACCATCGGCGCGACGGGCATCTTCCTCATCGCCAAGACCGCGCTCGGCGACACGCTGCGCGAAAAGGCCGGCGGCGCGGTGTCGCGGATGGCGGAGGGCTTCCGCAAGGACGCGTTCAGCTACCTGCTCTTCCTGCGCCTCGTCCCGGCCTTCCCGTTCTTCGTCGTCAACCTCGCGCCCGCCTTCCTGGGCGTCGGCCTGCGCACCTACGTCACGGCGACCTTCGTCGGCATCATCCCCGGCGCCTTCGTCTTCGCGTCCGTCGGCGCGGGCTTCGAGAGCGTCATCGCCCAGGGCGGAGAGCTCTCCGCCTCGGGCGTGCTGACGCCCCAGGTGATCACGGCTCTCGTCGGCCTCGCCGTGCTGGCGCTGATCCCGGTGATCGTGCGGCGCGTGCGCGAGGGGAAGGGGCGCGGGTGAGCGTCGGCGGCCTTACTCCGCCGCCTGTGCCCCCACTCCACCCGTCGTCGCGAGCCACGCCGCGAGATCCGCGCGCGCCCGGTCCGTCAGCGCCTTCTTCTTGGCGATGGCCTTGGCCGAGCCGCGCAGGCGCTTGCCGTTCTCCGCCTTGGGAAGGGCGGCGTCCAGCGGGGGGAAGAGGCCGAAATTGACGTTCATCGGCTGGAAGGAGCGGGGCTTCGCGGCCTTGATCTCGGCCGCCGGCGCAGCGGCGTCGCCCGCCTCGTCGTCCACCTCGTCCTCGACGGCGATGTGCCCGCCGGTGATGTGGGCGATGAGCGCGCCCATGGCGGTCGTCGGCGGCAGGAGGTCGAGGGGGCGGCCCAGCCGCTCCGCGGCGGCGAAGCGCCCGGCCATGAGGCCGACCGCCGCGCTTTCCACGTAGCCCTCGCAGCCCGTGATCTGGCCCGCGAAGCGCAGGCGCGGCGCGGCCTTCAGCCGGAGCGTCCCGTCGAGCAGGCGCGGGCTGTCGAGATAGGTGTTGCGGTGGAGGCCGCCGAGACGCGCGAATTCCGCGTTCTCGAGGCCCGGGATCATGCGGAGGATCGCGGTCTGCGCGCCGTATTTCAGCTTGGTCTGGAAGCCCACCATGTTGAACAGCGTGCCCAGCGCATTGTCCTGGCGCAGCTGCACGACGGCGTAGGGCTTCTCGTCGGGCTTGTGCGGGTTGGTGAGGCCCACCGGCTTCATCGGCCCGTGGCGCAGCGTCTCGCGGCCGCGCTCGGCCATCACCTCGATGGGCAGGCAGCCGTCGAAATAGGGCGTGGTCGCTTCCCACTCCTTGAACGCGGTCTTCTCGCCGGCGACGAGCGCGTCGACGAAGGCCTCGTACTCGTCCCGGTTCATGGGGCAGTTGAGGTAGTCCGCGCCGGTGCCCCCCGGGCCCGGCTTGTCGTAGCGCGACTGGAACCACGCGATCCCCATGTCCACGCTCTCGCGATAGACGATGGGGGCGATGGCGTCGAAGAAGGCGAGGGCGTCGGCACCGGTGAGGTCGCGGATCGCCTCGGCGAGCGCGGGGGAGGTGAGGGGGCCCGTCGCCACGACGACGCTGTCCCAGTCCTCCGGCGGCAGGCCTGCGACCTCGCCGCGATCGATGGTCACGAGCGGGTGCGCCTCGAGCGCCGCCGTCACCGCCTCCGAGAAGCCGTCGCGATCCACCGCGAGCGCGCCGCCCGCGGGCACCTGGTGGCGGTCGCCGGTGTGCATGATCAGCGAGCCGAGCCGGCGCATCTCCTGGTGCAGCAGGCCCACCGCGTTCGCCTCGGCGTCGTCGGAGCGGAACGAGTTCGAGCAGACGAGCTCGGCGAGGCCGTGCGTCTTGTGCGCCTCGGTCATCCGGACGGGGCGCATCTCGTGCAGGATCACGGGCACGCCGGCGCTCGCGATCTGCCAGGCGGCCTCGGAGCCGGCGAGGCCGCCGCCGACGACGTGGACGGGCTTGGTGTCGGAGGTGTTCGTCATCTCTCGTAGATGCGCGAGCGCTCCTTGTGCGTCAAGGCGTTCGGGTCACGGCGCTCGGGGCGCGGCGGCCTGCGCCTCGGCGAGGATGGAGCGGGCGAGCGTCGCATTGCCGTGCGCCATGCGCGAGACGAAGCGGCTCGCTGCCGCGCGAGCCGTGACGGGAGAAAGCCCGAACGTCTCCTCCAGGAACGTGCGGAAGGCTTCCGGGTAGGAGGGATGCGTCTCGAAGGTGCCGGGCACCGCGAGCCAGGCGAAGAAGGCGCCGCAGGTCTCCATGCCGGCTTCGATCGGGCGCCGTTGCGTCATCGCCCCCGACGCGAGCGCCGGCTGCAGCGCCTCGTGCATGGCGAGGCCGGCGACGCCGAGGAGGAGGGAGCGCTCCCCCGGCCGACGCCCGGCGAGGAGATCGCCGTGCGCGGCGCGCACGCCCATCAAGGCGCGAAACGCCCAATGCGGCCCTGCCGCCTCGTAGGCGAGATGCTCGGCCACCGCCTCGCGGCGCGCCTGCGGCAGGGCCGGTGCGGCGACGAGGAGCGCCTTCTCGGCGAGGGTGCGCGCCAGCACGCCGCGGGAGAAGGCGTCGGGCGCGATGCCGTGCCAGCCGTCGCGATAGTTCGCGCCGAGCATCCGCAGCTCCGGCTCCAGGGCGACGGTCGCGCGCACCGGCGCATCGGGACCGGCGATCGAGACGCGCCCGGCGCGGCCGCGCAGAGCCGGGTGATTGCGCGGGCGCCTGTCGCAGGTGAAGGCGGCCTCCTCCAGCGATGCGTCTGCCGCGATCACGCGGGCGATCGCCCGGCGGATCGGCTCCGGCGCGATCTCGGCCTGGATGGCGGGGACGCGGCGCGCGGGTGCCTGGTGGTCCGCGAAGCCGGCGGGCGCCGCGCCGCTGTTGTGCTCGCGCGTCGCGGCAGACGCCGCGGGCATCCAGCCGAGCGCAGCGGCGTCCTCGTGAGGCACGAGGCGAAGGATCGACGAATCGCGGCGCGGCATGTCCATCGCAGGCAATCTAGCATTTCTGTCGCCGGCGAACAAACGCTCCCGTCCGCGGCATGCGGTGCGCGACGCCTCAGCGGACGCGACGCCGAAAAGCAAGAACGCCGGCGCGGGTCACCCCGGCCGGCGTTCGCGGCGGCGCAGCGATGCGTCGCGTCTCAGGCATGCGCGAAGCGCTTCGCGACGTGGTCGATGTCGGAGCGCGAGAGGCCGACGTCGTTGAGCTCGCGATCGGAGAGGCGCTGCAGCTCGCGCACGGTCTGGCGATAGCGCTGGTAGGCGCGGATACGGGACAGGACCCAGGTGAGGAACATGGTACGGACTCCAGGGGAGGAACAGGGATTGCGCGACCCGCAGCCGGGTCCCGCGGGAGCGGGCCGGAAGCGCGTCGTGTTGTGCACTGCAATATGCTCTGTTCGACCTTGGGAGTAGGTGGAGAAAGTCGAAATCAGCCATGCGCCCGGCGCATGATCCAGCCGAGAATCGGTCACAAATCATTTACGGATGCGCTGAGCGGGACGCTTTTTGACGGTGAGTTGCCAATATTCCGCCACGCACGTTAAGAACGCAACCTCGGCGAGAGCCGCCGATCAACCCGCCCGCTTCGGACCGTAGGGCGGACGGGGGATCGCCATGTGCGCTGCACGCAAGGCTGCCGACCAGCGTTCGCGCAGGTCGTGGAAATAGGGCTCGCCCGCCTCGATCCGGAGGTTCACCTCAGGCGCGAGCGCGCCGGGACGCAGCACGAGCACGTCCACGGGCAGGCCGACGCCGATGTTCGAGCGCATGGTCGAATCCATCGAGATCAGCCCGATCTTGAGCGCGTCGTAGAGGTCGCCGCCGAATCGCACCGCGCGGTCGAGGATAGGCTTGCCGTACTTGTGCTCGCCGATCTGCAGGAAGGGCGCGTCCTGCCCGCATTCGATGAAGTTGCCGGCGGCGTAGATCATGTAGAGCCGCATGGGCCCGCCGCGGATCTGGCCGCCGAAGAGGAAGGACACGTCGAATGTGACGCCGGCCTCGGCCAGCGCCGGGCCGTGGACGGCGCGCACCTCGCGGATGGCGCGCCCGACGAGCTCGGCGGCCTTGAACAGGCTCGGCTGGTTGTCGAGCTTGGCGACGATCCCGGTCTCGGGATCCTCGATTCCTTCCTCGAGCAGGCTCACCACCGTTTGAGAGACGGAGAGGTTGCCCGCGCTCGCGAGCGCCAGCACCCGCTCGCCGGGCCGCTCGACGACCGTGAGCTTGCGGAAGGTGGAGACGTTGTCGAGCCCCGCATTGGTGCGGGTGTCGGCGATCATCACGAGCCCCTGCTCGACGAGCAGGCCGACGCAATAGGTCATTGGCGGGGCGTCCGGAGAGAGGCGGCGGAGCCGCGGGCGGCGTCAGGATTGCGACTGGGACTGCGAGGAAGACGGCGGCTGGTTGCGCCCGCCGCCACCGCCCGCGTCGCCGCCGCGCATGTCTGTGAGGACGAGGCGAACGGAGAGCGTCTCCGCTCCGCCGCCGTAGCGCGCGCCGCGCACGGGCACGCAGCCCGGCGCGTCGAGCCCCATGGCCACGCGCACGTGCGCTGGCCCGGCACAGACGCCGAAGGAGGGATCGAAGGCGACCCAGCCGAGACGCGGCGCCAGCGCTTCCGCCCAGGCGTGCACGTGGCCGTGCGTCTCGTCCATGACCCGGCCGTCATCCGCGTTCTCGCCCTCGTCGGTGTCGTCGCCCCGATAGAGATAGCCCGAGACGTTGCGCGCGGGAATGCCGAGATGGCGCGCCCCGGCGACGAAGGCGTGGGCGACGTCCTGCGGCAGCCCGCGACCGGCCTCGAAGGCCTCGGCCGCGCCGACGGCCGTTCCGGCCGGGCCGCGCCGCATGGTCATGCGCTCGCACAGAGCGGTGTTGAGCGCGTGCAGCGCGGCGAGGGGGTCGGTGCGCGCCTGCGCGCCGGCCGCTTCCTCCGCGAAGGTCGCGAGCGCCTCGGAGGGCGTCGTCATCTCGGTGGTGCGCAGGAAGTAGAGGTCGGGGGCGCGCTCCACGAGGCCGCGCACGACGCCGTGCGCTTCGTGCGTCTCCACTTCGCCTGTGACGCGGATCGTCAGGCGCTCCTCGGCCGTTTCCGCGGCGAAGCGGTGGACGATGTTGCCGAGCGCGTCCTCGCTCTGGCGCAGCGCCCCGTCGAGCGAGGGCTCGATGCGCCAGCGCACGACGTGCTGACCCACGTGCGGGCGCGGGGTCAGCCGCAGGATCTGGATGAGCCCGCGCGCGGGCTCCTCGTAGGTGTAGGTGGTCTCGTGCTCGATGCGGATGCGCATGGCGTGCCTCCCGGCGTCTCGCCCGATCCCGGACGGGAGCCCCTCAGGTGAGGTACTGCTCCGCGATGGCCGAGCCGAGCTTGTTGTTGTCGATGATGAATTCCGTCACCCATTCGTGCAGACCGCGGCCGAACACCTCCTCGATGCGCATGGAGGAGAGCCGCGCCGCGCAATCGCTGGCGTGGCGCTGCGCGGGGCCGCGCCGGCCGTAGAGGTCCGACATCAGGTCGAGATGGCGCACCAGGCTCTCGTAGCAGCACGCGAGCGAGCGCGGCATCTGCTTGTTGAGGATGAGCAGGTCGGCCACGAGCCAGGGCTTCACGCTCTCGCGATAGACCCAATGGTAGGCCGTGTGCGCCTGCACCTCGCGCAGGATCGTGGTCCATTGGAAGTAGTCGAGCGAGCCGCCCACGCGCTCCGTCGGCGGCAGCAGCACGTGATACTTCACGTCGAGGATGCGGGCGGTGTTGTCGGCGCGCTCGATGGAGACGCCGAGCCGCGTGAAATAATAGGCGTCGTTGCGCAGCATCGTGCGGTAGGCCGAGCCGTCGAAGTCGAGCGAGACGCTCTTCACCCATTCCAGGAAGCGGGCGAAGTCCTCGCGGCTCATGTCGGCGGCGTTGCGGTGCCGCTTGAGCTCGAGCCAGGCGCCGTTGATCGTCTCCCACATTTCCAGCGTCAACGCGGTGCGCACCGCGCGGGCGTTGGTGCGCGCGCGCTCCAGGCAGTTGCGGATGGAGGAGGGGTTGTGCGGCGAGAAGGCGAGGAAGTCGCGCACCGTGTCCTCGGTCACGGCGCCGTAATGCTGGCGGAAGATCTCCGCCGAGCCCGCCGCCTCGAGCGCGCTCTCCCATTCGTTGCGCTCGCCGTAGCTCGTCGGCAGCGCCGCGAGACGCACGGTCGCGTCGAGGATGCGGGCGATGAAGTCCGCGCGCTCGGTGTAGCGGAAGAGCCAGAACAGGCTGTTGGCGGTGCGTGAGAGCATGGCCTCGTCCGTGGGTGACGCGTGACGCGAGAGAGGGTGGGGGCGGGGGACGGCCTCAGCCGTCCAGCACCCAGGTGTCCTTGGTGCCGCCGCCCTGGCTCGAGTTCACCACGAGCGAGCCGTCCTTGAGCGCGACGCGGGTGAGCCCGCCGGGCACGACGCGGATCTCGTCGGCGCCCGAGAGGACGAAGGGGCGCAGGTCCACGTGCCGCGGCGCGACGCCGGAGGCGACGAAGGTCGGGCAGGTGGAGAGCGCCAGCGTCGGCTGGGCGATGAAGCCCGCCGGATCGTGCTTGAGCTTGCGCCGGAAGGTCTCGATCTGATCCTTCGTGGCGTGCGGGCCCACCAGCATGCCGTAGCCGCCAGAGCCGTTGACCTCCTTGACGACGAGCTCGTGCAGGTGGTCGAGCACGTATCTCAGCGCCTCCTCCTCCCGGCAGCGCCAGGTCGGCACGTTCTTGAGGATCGGCTCCTCGTCGAGGAAGAAGCGGATGATCTCCGGCATGTAGGTGTACACCGCCTTGTCGTCGGCGATGCCGGTTCCGACGGCGTTGGCGAGCGTGATGTTGCCCGCTTGATAGGCACTGAAGAGCCCGGGCACGCCCAGCACCGAATCGGGGCGGAAGGCGAGGGGATCGAGGAAGTCGTCGTCGATGCGCCGGTAGAGCACGTCGAGGCGCTTGGGGCCCTCCGTCGTGCGCATGTAGACGCGATCCTCGCGCACGAACAGGTCGGAGGCCTCCACCAGCTCCACGCCGAGCTGGTCGGCGAGGAAGGAGTGCTCGTAATAGGCCGAGTTGAATTGCCCCGGCGTCAGGAGCGCGACGGTGGGGTCCTTCTTGCCGGAATTGGGCGCCACCGAGCGCAGCGTCGCGAGCAGCGCGTCGGGATAGTTCTCCACCGGCGCGACGCGATGCTGGGCGAACAGCTCGGGGAAGAGCCGCATCATCACCTCGCGGTTCTCCAGCATGTAGGAGACGCCCGAGGGTGTGCGCGCATTGTCCTCGAGGACGTAGAACGTGTCCTCGTCGACGCGCACGAGATCGATGCCGGCGATGTGGCAATAGATGCCGTGGGGCACCGCGATGCCCTGCATCTCGAGCCGATAATGCTCGTTCTTGAGGATCAGCTCGGGCGGGACGATGCCGGCCTTGAGCGCCGTCTGCGGCCCGTAGAGATCCGCCAGGAACAGGTTGAGCGCCTTGACGCGCTGCTTGAGCCCCGTCTCGACCTTCTCCCATTCGGGCTTGGTGATCACCCGCGGGATGATGTCGAAGGGGATGAGCCGCTCCGTCGTCTCGGCGTCGCCGTAGACGGCGAAGGTGATGCCGATGCGCCGGAAGAACAGCTCCGCCTGGCTTCGCCGCGCGTCGAACACGTCGCGCGGCGTGGTGTCGAGCCAGCGCTTCAGCTTCCCGTAGGCCGCCCGGCAGGCATCCGGGCCCTGGCCGCCATGCATCTCGTCGAACGCCGCCATTCGCTCCCTCGTCGTTCCGAGCGCCCGCGTTCGCCGCGGGTCGCAATCGCGAGCGTAGAGGCAAGAGGCACGCCAGGGGAACCCCCCGCGAAAGGCGTATGGTCGCGCCGGGGCGTCGGCGAGTGGATTTCTCGCACCCTCACGGCGCGCGCACCGCCACGCTCGCGACCCCCGCGCCGACGAGGGCGGTGCCGCCCGCGCGGTTGACGATCCGCAGCACGCCCGGGCGCCGCACGAGGCCGCGGGCGCGCGCGGCGAGGAGCGCGTATCCGAAGGCGTTGGCGAAGGCGAGGACGAGGAAGGTGATCTCGAAGACGAGGAGCTGGGCCAGGAAATCGCCCGCGGGATCGAGGAATTGCGGCAGGAAGGCCACGAAGAAGACGATGCTCTTGGGGTTGAGCGTCGTCACGAGCCAGGCGTGGGCGAGCATGCGTCCCGGCCGGCTCGCGCCTCCGCGCTCGGGGAGGGACGCACCCGCGCCGCCGGCGCGCCAGAGCTGGATGCCCATCCAGACGAGATAGGCGGCGCCCACCCATTTCAGCACGAGGAAGGCCGTGGCCGAGGCCGAGAGCAGCGCGCCGACGCCCAGCATCGAGAGCGTCATCGCCGTGAAGTCGCCGAGCGCGACGCCCGTCGCCATCGGCAGCGCCACGCGCCAGCCCTGGCCGAGCGCATAGGACACGACGAGGAGCACGGTCGGCCCGGGAATCACGAGCAGGATCGCGGATGCGGCCGTGAAGGCGGCCCAGGTTTCGAAGGTCATGGCGTCGCTCCCCCTCGCGCGCGGAGGGGCGCTGATCGCCCGACTTCGCGTCTCCTCCGAGTGAAGACACGCCGCCGCGCGCTCCGCAACCGCCTCGCGCCAGCTGCCCGCGTGCGGGCACACGACGTCTCCACGTCCGCAACGACACGGGCCTAGGCGGCGGGCGAAAAATCGGTCACTCTCGGCTCTCCCCCGATACCGACCATGCATGCGAGACGATGCGAACCGTACGGGTAGAGGGAACGCCATGGCCGACACCACAGACGCCGATTTCACGGCCACGCCGCATCGTGCGGACGCCGCGCGCCCGCGCAGCGAGCCGATCGTGCGCACCATCACGCGCGACGACGTGCGCGCCGCCCTCTCCGAGGGCCTGAGCGATTTCCGCGCCGCCCCGCGATTCGGGCTCTTCTTCGGGGCGGTCTACGCGTTGGGCGGCATCGCCCTCGTGATCCTCACCGCCTATTCGGGCATGGGCTACCTCGCCTATCCCCTCGCCGCCGGCTTCGCGCTGATCGGACCGTTCGTGGCGGTGGGGCTCTACGAGGTCTCGCGCCGGCGCGAGACCGGAGAGGCGCTGGCCTTCGGCCCGGTGCTCGGCGTCGTGTTCAGCCAGTCGAAGCGCGAGCTCGGCTGGATGGCGTTCGTGACGCTGTTCGTGATGATCATCTGGATGTACCAGGTGCGCCTGCTGCTGGCGATCTTCCTGGGCTTCCAGTCCTTCGCGACGCTGGGCGACTTCCTCACCGTGGTGTTCACGACGCCCGAGGGGCTGATGTTCCTCGTCGTGGGCAACCTCGTCGGCGCGGTGCTCGCGGCGGCGCTCTTCTCGCTGACGGTGGTCTCGTTCCCGCTGCTGCTCGACCGCGACGTCGACTTCATCACGGCGATGATCACCTCGGTGAAGGCCGTGGTGACCAACCCCAAGCCCATGCTCGGCTGGGCGGCCTTCATCGTGGCGACGCTGGTGCTGGCCATCGTGCCGTTCTTCCTGGGCCTCCTCATCGTGCTCCCGGCCCTGGGGCACGCGACCTGGCGGCTCTACCGCCGCCTCGTCGAGCCGGCGCCCGAGAGCGCCGAGGCGGCGTGAGGCGCGCTCAGCTCTGGCCCTCGGGGGCGCCGTCGCCCGCGGCGATCTTTCCGGAGAGCTCGACGAGCGCCTCGCGCCACAGCTCCGCCGGCTGCGCGCCGGAGATCGCCCAGCGCCCGGCCACGATGAAGAAGGGCACGCCCGTCACGCCGATGGCGCGGGCGCGCTCCTCCTCGCGGGCGACGAGCTCGGCCAACTGATCGTCGGCGAGCGCCCGGCGGGCGTGCTCGCCATCGAGCCCGGCCTCGACGGCGCAGGCGAGGAGCACGGCCTCGTCGGTCAGATCGGCGCCCTCGTTGAAATAGGCCCGGAACAGCCGGTCGGAGACGGCGTCGTCGAGCTGCTGCGTCGAGGCGAAGGCGATCAGCGCGTGGGCGCGCCGCGTATTGGGCGTGCGCGTCTGCGCGCCGAAGCGGTAGTCGAGCCCCTCCTCGGCGCCGAGCCGCGTCATCTCGGCGTCGAGCGCGTCCGAACGCTCCGCGCCGAGCTTCGCCGCGCGATAGGCGGCGCGCTCCATGCCCTCGGACGGCATGTCGGGGTTGAGCTCGAAGGGCCGCCAGGAGAGCGTCACCGGAATGCCCGCCTCCTCGGCGCCGCGCCTGAGGCGTGCCGCGCCGAGCCAGCACCAGGGGCAGATCACGTCGGAGACGACGGTGACTTCGATCGGGGCGGCGGCGTCGGCCATGGCGGCTCTCCCTCGCATTGCGGACGCGCCGACCCTAGCCCCATCGCCGCCCCCGCGCACCCCCGGCTCTCGAAAGCGTGACGCCCGCATGTGCATGGGGAGCATCGGAGGAAAAGCCTCCTCTTGCGTCCGGCGCGCAGGCTTGGCATCAAGGTCCCGGCACAGAACGAAAGCGGAACTTCAGGCGGAACTCGGAGCGAGGGGAGGGCGGGCGATGGTGGTGCGCAAGCGCGTGTTCGACGAGGCGGAGCAGGCCGAGCTGCTGCTCACCCTGGCGCAGGCGCGAAAGGCGCTCGTGCATGCCGCCGAGCGGCTCCCGCGCCGCTCGGTGTCGCGGGCGGGGGCCGATCGTGTCGTCGCCAACATCGACGAGCTCGCCTTCCTCCTCACCGGCTCGCGCGAGCACTTCTGGGAGCCGCAGCACGCGACGCCGGGCGAGTGAGGTGGGCTCCAGGCGCGAGCCTCACCAGCCGATGGCGTCCGGCAGCCAGGTGGCGAGGCCGGGTGCCGAGAAGAGGATCACGAGCGCCAGCAGCTGGAGGGCGATGAAGGGCAGGACGCCCTTGTAGATCGCCCCCGTCGTCACACCCGGCGGCGCGACGCCCTTGAGGAAGAACAGCGCCCAGCCGAAGGGCGGGGTGAGGAACGAGGTCTGCAGGTTCATGCAGATCAGGATGCCGAGCCAGACCATGTCCACCCCCTCCGCGATGAAGAAGGGCAGGAACAGCGGCAGGGCGACGTAGGTGATCTCGATCCATTCGAGGAAGAAGCCGAGCAGGAAGACGAGGGCGAGCAGGAAGATCAGGCTCCCCGTCAGCCCGCCGGGCACCCACTCGAACATGCGCTCGACGAGATGCTCGCCGCCGAGCCCGCGGAAGGCGAGGGCGAAGAGCTGGGCGCAGATCAGGATGAAGAATACCATCGCCGAGATCAGCAGCGTCGTGCGCGCCACCTCCCACAGGAGGCGCGCCGAGAGCTTGCCCGCGACGAGCGTCATGAGCAGCGCGCCGATGGCGCCCATGGAGGCGGCCTCGGTGGGCGCGGCGACGCCGCCGACGATGGAGCCGAGCACCGCCACGACGAGGCCGATCGGCGGCACGACGACGAGGAGCGTCTTCTTCGCGAGCGCGCCGCCCGACATGGCGTGGCGCTCCTCGGCGGGGATCGCGGGCGCGAGATCGGGGCGAACCCGCGCCGTGACCAGGAGCGCGATCACGTAGATGCCCGAGAGCATCAGGCCGGGGATCATGGCGGCGGCGAAGAGCGTGCCTACCGATTCGCCGAGCACGTCGGCCAGGAGAATCAGCACGAGCGAGGGCGGGATGATCTGGCCGAGCGTGCCCGACGCGCAGATCACGCCGCAGGCGAGCGGCGTGGAATAGCCGCGCCGGATCAGCGCCGGCAGCGTGAGCAGCCCCAGCGTCACGATGGTGGCCCCGACGATGCCCGTCGCCGCGCCCAGCAGCACGCCCACGAGCACGATGGCGACGCCCATGCCCCCGTTGAGCCGCCCGAAGAGGTGGCCGATGACGTCGATCAGCTCCTCGGCGAGGCGCGATTTCTCGAGCATCACGCCCATGAAGACGAAGAGCGGGATCGCCATCAGCGTGTAGTTCGTCACCACGCCGTAGATGCGCGACGGCACGAGGTTGAACAGCATCGGCCCGAAGCCGGCATAGCCGAACACGATCGCCGCGGTCGCGATGGCGATGCCGACGGGGATGCCGATCATGATCAGGAGGAAGAAGGCGCCGACCATGGCGAGCGCCAGCATCTCGTTGGGCGACATCGGGTCAGCCTCGGGATCGCGTGAGGAAGGCGTGGCGCAGCGCGTGACAGAGGCCCTGCACGGCCAGCAGCGCGAAGCCGAGCGGCAAGAGGCTCTTCAGGGCGAAGCGCCAGGGCAGCCCGCCGGGATTGGGCGAGCCCTCGCCGAGCCGCCAGGACTGCGCCACGAAGGGGATCGAGAGCTTGACCATCCACGCGGCGAAGCCGGCGAGCAGCACGCCGGTGAGCACCTCGATCGCGCGCTTCGTCCAGGCCGGGAAGCGCTCGTAGAAGACGTCGACGCGCACCTGCTCGCCGGCGAGGAGCGCGTAGGACATGCCGAACAGCGCGATCGGCGAGATCAGGTGCCATTCGAGCTCCTGCAGCCAGATCGCGCCGGCGGACAGGAAGTAGCGCGCGAGCACGTTCCCCGCGACCAGGATCACGAGGACGATGCAGGTGAGCGCGGCGAGGCGGCCGAACAACGCGACCGCCCCCTCCAGAGCCTCGACGAGGCGTTCGAGCGCGTGCACGGGTCAGCCGCCCAGGATCGTGCCGTGCCAGGGACCTTCCGAGATGCCCGCCCAGCGATCGTGGTCGGCCTTGAAGGCCATGTAGCTGTCGTGGACCTTCTGCGAGACCGGATCCTTGGCCGATTCGGTGGAGAGCACGTCCGCCGTCACCTCGCGCAGGCGGTCGACGACCGGCTGGGGCAGCACGGCGGCGGTGACGCCGTGGTTCGTGACGAGGTCGGTGAGCGCCTCGCCGTTCACCGCCTCCGACCAGGTGACGCTCTCGAGCACGGTCGCCTGCGCGGCGGAGCGCACGATGGCCTTGAGGTCGTCGGGAAGCGCGTCCCAGGCGGCGCGGGAGATGGCGAGCTCGCCGGTGGTGGCCGGCTCGTGCCAGCCGGTCGTGTGGTAGAACTTCGCCGCGTTCTGCAGGCCGAGGCGACGGTCCTGGTAGGGCCCGACGAACTCGGCCGCGTCGATGACGCCGCGCTCGAGCGCCGGGAAGATCTCGCCGCCGGGCAGGAGGCGCGCGTCGACGCCGAGCTCGCCGTAGATGCGGCTCGCGAGGCCCGGGATGCGCATGCGCAGGCCGTTCAAGTCCTCCACCGTCTCGATGGGCTCGCGGAACCAGCCGGTCATCTGCACGCCGGTATTGTTGAGCGGGAAGGCGACGAGGCCGAAGGGCTCGTAGACCTCCTGCCACAGCTCCAGGCCGCCACCGTGATAGAGCCAGGCCATGTGGCCGAGGAAGCTCATGCCGAAGGGCACGGTGGTGAAGTACTGCGCCGCGAAGCTGCGGCCGGACCAGAAATACGAGTTGGCGGCGTTCGCCTCGACGACGCCGGAGACCACCGCGTCGAAACCTTCGAGCGCCGGCACGAGCTCGCCGGCGGCGAAGTGCTGGATCGAGAGGCGCCCCCCGGACATGGCCTCGACCTTCTCGATGAAGGCGTCCGGGCTGCCCGGGCCCGTCGTGTAGAAGGGCGAGTTCGGGCCGTAGGCGTTCGTCATGCGCCAGGTGAAGCTCTCCTGCGCCCGCACGATGGAGGGCGCCGCCACGCTCGCGCCGGCGGCGATGGCGCCGCCCGCGACGCCGCGGGTGAGAAAATCGCGTCTGTTCATCTCGGGATCCTCCGGTTTCGCGTCGCTCCGCCCCGAGGCCCGCACCTCGCGATGCGGGCTTCTTCCCCGGCCGTCTCTTCCCCTCGCGACCTTCCTCTACGGGAGGCCGTCTCTCGTCGGAGGCTGCTCTTGCACGCAGGATGCCAATTGACGCGTCCGGCCTGCGGAAAAGCACGTAGGCCGTCGCGCTCCCGCGCGATGGCGCGAAAGGCGACGGCCTCTGCTCGTCTCGCATGCACTTGCTATGGAACTGACATGTCAGTTCGCCCGCCGCCGCGTTCCCCGGGCGGGACGCTCACATCAGGGCGTCGAGGGTGCGGCGGGTGTAGTCCTCGACGTAGTCGACGAGGGCGTCGGACGCCGCCTGCGCCCGTGCCTCGTCGCCCTCTGCGACGGCGCGGCAGATGGCGCCGTGCAGGCGGCTCACGCGCGGGATGTCGCCGAAGCGCTCGAAGGCGAGGAACCAGAAGCGACGCGTCTGCGCCTGGATCGGCGCCATGGCGGCGGCGGCGTACTTGTTCTGCGCGCTCGCGGCGAGCAGCGCGTTGAAGTCCCGGTCGGCGGGGATGAACAAGGCCTCGTCGCTCGCGGCCTCGGCGGCGGCGAAGCGCTCGGCGAGCGCGGAGAAGCGCGTGCGCGTCTCGCGGTCGGCGAGGCGGGCGGCGCGCCCTGCCATGATGCGCTCGAGCCCGCGGCGCACCTCGATGAGCTTGAACTGGTCGGCGAGGTCGATCTCGGAGACGATGGCGCCCGCGCGCGGCAGGATGCGCAGCGTGCCTTCCAGCGCGAGGCGCTGCATGGCCTCGCGCACCGGCGTGCGGCCGATGCCCAGCCGCTGGGCCATCGTGTTCTCGGAGATGCGGCTGCCGGGCGCGAGCGCGAGGGTGACGATCATCTCCTCGAGCTGCCGATAGGCCTGCTGCGCCTGCGTCTCGCCGGGGCGCGGGCGCTCCGCCTCCTCGAGGCCGCCCGCCGCCGCACCGGCCGCGCCGGCCCCGCTCATTCCGCGGCGAGCCCCGGCTCCGCGGCGCCCGCGCCGATCGCGAGCGCGATCTCGGGGAGCACCTCCGCCATGGCGGCGATCAGGTCGCGGGCGATGGCGTCGAATCCGGGGCTGCGGGTGAGCGTGCGCTCGTCCATGTAGAGCGCGCGGTTGATCTCGATCTGCAGCGCGTGGCGGTGCGCGCTCGGCTCGCCGTAATGCTCGGTGATGAAGCCCCCCGCATAGGGCTTGTTGCGCGCCACCCCGTAGCCGCGCCGGCGCAGAGCTTCCTCGACCCGGTCCGTGATCAGCGGTGCGCAGCTCGTCCCGTAGCGGTCGCCCAGCACGATGTCGGCGACGCCCATCTCCTCGCGGGCGAGCGAGGAGGAGGGCATGGAATGGCAATCGATCAGCACCGCCGCGCCGAAGCGCGAGACGGTGCGCTCGAACAGCCGGCGCAGGGCGCGATGGTAGGGCTTGTAGAGCGCCTCGACCCGCGCCATCCCCTCCGTGACGGAGAGCTTGCGCGCATAGATCTCGTGCCCGTCGGCCACGAGCCGCGGGATGGTGCCGAGCCCGCCCGCGACGCGCATGGAGCGCGTGTTGGCGAAGCCGGGCAGGCGCCCGTCGAACATGCGCGGGTCGAGCTCGTAGGGCTCGCGGTTGACGTCCAGGTAGGCGCGGGGGAAGCGTGCGCGCAGCAGCGGCGCGCCCAGCACCGGCGCGTCGGCGAAGAGCGCGTCGACATAGGCGTCCTCCGAGCGGCGCAGCGCCAGGCCCGTGAGCCGCGCCGCCGCGAGGAAGGAGGCGGGATAGACGTCGCCCGCATGGGGCGCGTTGAAGACGAAGGGCGCGCTCTGGTGCGCCGGCGCGTCGACCACGAAGGCGGGCGCGAAGTCCGGATCGAGATCGGCGTCGCGCACGAGGTCGGTGCCGAGATCGCGATGGCCGGTTTCCATGTCGAGGCGAGCGGGCATGCGGCCTTGCGGATCTCCGATGGTCGGGCGGGCGAGAGGCCGAGGACCCGGCGCTCGCGGAACGCTTGAAGATGGGGCTTCCTCCGCCATCTGTCCATGGCACGTTTGCGCGCGGGCGCGGCGGCGGCCACGAAGAACGCGGTGGAGAGCCTCCACGCGCGCAACGGCTTCACGGGCTGTTTACGGCCCCGCGGCTTTATGGAACAACGATACCCGATTCGCGCGACAGCCCATCCGGACCGAAGATGAAGATTCTCCTCGCGGAAGACGACGACGACATGCGCCGGTTCCTCGCCAAGGCCCTGCAGAACGCGGGCTACGAGGTGGTGAGCTTCGACAACGGCCTTTCGGCCTACAATCGCCTGCGCGAGGAGCCCTTCGAGCTCCTGCTCACGGACATCGTGATGCCCGAGATGGACGGGATCGAGCTGGCGCGCCGCGCGACCGAGCTCGACCCCGACATCAAGGTGATGTTCATCACGGGCTTCGCGGCGGTGGCGCTCAACCCCGACACCCAGGCCCCGAAGGACGCCAAGGTCCTCTCCAAGCCCTTCCACCTCAAGGATCTCGTCAACGAGGTGGAGAAGCTGCTCGCGGCCTGACGCCGGCCCGTTTGCGGCCGTCCGCGGGGGCCGTGCGGGAGACAGCGAGATCGGCGTATTTTGCCGCTTGCATCCCTCGAACGCCTCCGCTATACGGCCCTCCTCACCGGCGGCGCTCACCCGAAGTCGCCGGTCTCTAGAGGGCGCGTAGCTCAGCGGGAGAGCACTACGTTGACATCGTAGGGGTCACAGGTTCAATCCCTGTCGCGCCCACCAGATTTTCCGAGTGATGAAGTAGCTTAGCTTCTGCGCATCGTTCCGGCCGAAACTTCGATGAAAGAAATCGATAACGGTCACAGCGAACAACTTTGGCTGACAGGCGTCACTTCAATCTCTAGACCATTAGTTCAAAGCCAGTACGGTTGAGCGCTCACATCTTCGGCTTGCGACGAGAGGCTTGCCATGCCCTACACGAGAGGGTGTGGCAGAATTGATTATTTGCTGCTATATCAAGATAGTTTGACTTCCGGGGCGTTCGGATGGATCGGAGTGTTGTGTCCTTTGAGCAGGCAGAAGGCGTGGAGCCGCTGCCGACCCAGTTGCAGCTTAAGCAGCTAACCCAAGAGTTAAGGGCGTTGCTCTGGGCGGTCATTGTTAATTCGACCGAGCGTAGCGCGACCGAAGCGATGACCGGGTACATGGGAACCACTCTTGTGTTCTCCGCGCAGAGCGCATGGGGGCGCATACTTAGAGATAAGCACGTTTTACGGGATCATTTACCGATCGACGAATTTGATTCTGATTTTCATTTTCAGATGGAGAGTTTGAAGAAGATCTTTTGGGAAGGAGACTACGTCTTGGTCTTTGGAACCCTGCAGTGGATTTTGAGGCATGCAAGTTGTCCGCCGAACCTTGCTCGAGGCGTCGATTTCTGTCTGCAGCGTGCGAGGGCTGCTTATCGAGTGATCGATGGTCGGACAGTCGCTCCGATCGCATCAGAGCATGAGCGAGACGCGTTGCTTCAGGCGCTGACGACGTCGCATGAGGCAGGTTTGGAGGGTGCTCGAGCTCATCTGCGAAATGCTGCAGGGGCGGCGTCCGAAGGGTCATACGCTGACAGCGTTCGAGAGAGCATAAGCTCGGTTGAGTCAGTCGTGCGAGTCATGGCTCCAAATAAAAGCCTAGCTAATGCCCTTGCAGAGCTGCAGAAGACGTCTCATGTACATCCTGCGATGAAATCCGCCTTTGAAAAACTCTATGGATACGCAAGCGATGAGCAGGGCATTCGTCATTCGTTGCTTCTAGATGGAGACAGTAAAGTCGATGAAGGCGACGCGTTGTTCATGCTTGGCGCATGTGCGTCTTTTGTCACGTACTTGATTTCGAAGGGGCGGGCGGCGGGAGCGTTGAAATCTGATGCTTGACGCGTGCCGCCTCGGCACGCCTATGGTTACTTACGTCATTTGTCTAGCGCGACCGTTGTTGTGCAGCAGGCAATCTCATCGCGGCCACGGCCCCCCATTCACCCCCGCAACCCCGGCGCCTCGTGCCCGCTGCGCGCCACGTACTCCCCGTACCCCCCGGCATATTCGTGCACGCCTTCGGGCAGGACCTCCAGCACGCGGTTCGACAGGGCCGCCAGGAAGTGGCGGTCGTGGGAGACGAAGAGCATCGTGCCCTCGTAGCGGGCGAGGGCTGCGATGAGCATCTCCTTCGTGGCGATGTCGAGGTGGTTCGTCGGCTCGTCGAGGACGAGCAGGTTCGGCGGGTCGAAGAGCATCAGCGCCATGACGAGGCGCGCCTTCTCGCCGCCCGAGAGCACCCGGCACTTCTTCTCGGCGTCGTCGCCGGAGAAGCCGAAGCAGCCCGCGAGCGCGCGCAAGGAGCCCTGGCCGGCCTGGGGGAAGGCGTCCTCCAGCGACTGGAAGACGGTGCGGTCGCCGTCGAGGAGCTCCATCGTGTGCTGGGCGAAATAACCCATCTTGACGCCCGCCCCGATCGTCACCGTGCCTTCGTCGGGCGCGGTGGCGCCGGCGGCGAGCTTGAGCAGCGTCGACTTGCCCGCGCCGTTCACGCCCATGACGCACCAGCGCTCCTTGCGGCGCACGGTGAGGTCGAGCCCCTCGTAGATCCGGCGGCTGCCGTAGCCCTTGTGCACGTTCTCGAGGCGGATCACCTCGTCGCCGGAGCGCGGCGCGGGCTTGAAGTCGAAGGCGATGGTCTGCCGGCGCCGGGGCGGCTCCACGCGCTCGATCTTGTCGAGCTTCTTCACACGGCTCTGCACCTGGGCCGCGTGGGAGGCGCGCGCCTTGAAGCGCTCGATGAAGGCGATCTCCTTGGCGAGCATCGCCTGCTGGCGCTCGAACTGCGCCTGCTGCTGCTTCTCGGCGAGCGCGCGCTGCTCCTCGTAGAACTCGTAATCGCCGGAATAGGTGGTGAGCGTGCCTGCGTCGATCTCGACGATCTTGCTCACCACGCGGTTCATGAAGGCGCGGTCGTGCGAGGTCATCAGCAGGGCGCCGGGATAATTCTTGAGGAAGGATTCGAGCCAGATGATGCTCTCGATGTCGAGATGGTTCGTCGGCTCGTCGAGGAGCAGCACGTCGGGCCGCATCAGGAGGATGCGCGCGAGCGCCACACGCATCTTCCACCCGCCCGACAGCCCGCCGACGTCTGAATCCATCATCTCCTCGGAGAAGCCGAGGCCCGCGAGGACCTCGCGCGCGCGGCCCTCGAGCGAGTAGCCGTCGAGCTCCTCGAAGCGCGCCTGGACCTCGCCGTAGCGCTCGACGACGGCGTCGAGCTCGTCCATGCGCTCTGGGTCGACCATCGCGGCCTCGAGCTCGCGCAGCTCCGCCGCGACGGCGCTGACCGGACCCACGCCGTCCATCACCTCGGCGACCGCGCTGCGCCCGGACATCTCGCCCACGTCCTGGCTGAAATAGCCGATGGAGACGTCGCGATCGACGCTGACCTGCCCCTCGTCGGGCTCCTCCTCCTTGGTGATCATCCGGAAGAGGGTGGTCTTGCCCGCGCCGTTGGGCCCGACGAGCCCCGCCTTGTCCTGCCGCTGGAGCGTCCCGGAGGCCTCGATGAACAGGATGCGGTGGCTGTTGTGCTTGGTGACGTTCTCGATGCGGATCATGGACGGGCAGGCCTGCTTCTCGGGGATCGGCGGCCTTATGGCACGGGCGGCCGGCGGCGGCGACCCTCGTGTCTCCCGCCAGCGGGCGGGAACGTGAGCCCGGTCTCCGGCCTTGGGGAGCGGGGCGCGAGATGCGAGGAGTGCCGCGTATGCTTCGATACGACCGCAGCGGGGAGGGGCCCGCAATCGTCCTGGTCCACGGGCTCGGCGGCACGCGCCGCTCCTTCGATCCGATTCTTCCGGGGCTTCG
Organism: Salinarimonas ramus; assembly: GCF_014645695.1. Lineage (GTDB taxonomy): Bacteria > Pseudomonadota > Alphaproteobacteria > Rhizobiales > Beijerinckiaceae > Salinarimonas > Salinarimonas ramus. The sequence goes on from NZ_BMMF01000006.1 coordinate 231,783, forward strand.
GGCGCAGCGCACGGTGATCACGCTCGACCTGCCCGCTCACGGCGAGACGCCGGGCGAGCCCGACAGCGGCAGCTTCGCGGGCCTGGCGCGCAGCCTCGATGCGTTCCTGCGCGACGAGGGGCTCGAGCGCGCCGCGCTCGTCGGCGCCTCGCTCGGGGCGCGGCTCGTGCTGGAGATGGCGCGCCGGGGGCTCGGCGGCCCCATCGTCGCCCTCGACCCCGGTGGCTTCTGGGAGGGTCGCGAGCGCACCTGGTTCCGCTGGACGCTCACCGCCTCGCTCGGGGCACTGCGCGGTCTCGGCCCTCTGCGCGGGCCGCTGGCGCGCAACGCCGCGACCCGCAGCCTCCTCCTCGCGCAGCTCTCGGCGCGTCCCGCACGGGTGCCCGCGACGCTCGCCGCGCGGGAGATCGACGGTCTCGCGCGAACGCCCACGGTGGGCGCGCTGATCCGCGATCTCGCCGACGGCCCGAGGCAGGAGGGGCCGGCGGCGGCGCCGAGCGGCCCGGTCGTGATCGGCTGGGGCCGCAAGGATCGTCTCTGCTTGCCCGCGCAGGCCGCACGCGCCTGCGCCGCGTTCCCCTCCGCACATCTGCACTGGTTCGATGAATGCGGTCACTTCCCCGTCTGGGACGCGCCGGACGCGACCCTCGCGCTCGTCCTCGCGACGACGCAGCCGGCGGGAGAGGGGGCGGGCTAGCCGGCTCGGAGTGCCCGCAGGGACGTCGCGCCGCATCGACGCAGGCGCGCCGCGCGCCATCTCGTCGCCGGCTCACGCTTCGCGGAGACGGAACCCGGCCATGCTCGCCACGCTCGCGCTCCTCGTCCTCGCCCTCCTGTTCGGGGGCATGGTGCTCTATTCCTTCGGCTTCGCCGCCTTCCTGTTCACGACGCTGCCGCCGGAGACCGCGGGGCCGACGATCCGCAAGGCGTTCCCGCACTTCTACCTCTTCGTCATCGCTACCGCCGTCCTCGCGGCGCTGCTGCTGTGGCCGGTGGATCCCCTCGCCGCCGCGCTCATGGCGCTCGTCGCGGCGACGACCGTGCCGACGCGCCAGATCCTGATGCCGGCCATCAACGCGGCCACGGATGCGGGCGCCAAGGGCCGTTTCGCGCGCCTGCACGGGCTCTCGGTGGCGATCACGCTCGCCCATATCGCGGCCGCCGGATACGCGCTCGCCCGCTTCGCCTGATCGTTCGCTCGCGCTCGATTCCGTTCGAACCGGATCGCGCGTCGCATCGTTGGCCTGCCTCATGCAGCAGCCGGACGATAGTCATGAGCGAGACCAGGACCAGATCCCGACGCACCGCGAGCGAAGAGAGCACCCGAACGCCCTGGTGGGCGAGCGCGATCGTCTACCAGATCTACCTGCGCAGCTTTCGCGACACGAACGGCGACGGCATCGGCGACCTCAACGGCGTCACCGAGAAGCTCGACTACATTGCCGCGCTCGGCGTCGATGCGCTGTGGCTCACGCCGTTCTACAAGTCGCCCATGGAGGATTACGGCTACGACATCGCCGACTTCCGCTCCGTCGATCCGGTGTTCGGGGAGATCGAGGACCTCGACCGGCTCGTCATGGCAGCCCGCGAGCGGGGCCTGCGGACGATCGTGGACTTCACGCCCTGCCACACCTCGAAGGAGCACGCCTGGTTCCGCGAGAGCCGCTCGTCGCGCGACGACCCGAAGGCGGACTGGTACGTCTGGGGGGACGCGCGTCGCGACGGGGCGCCGCCCTCCAACTACCTGTCCTCCTTCGGCGGCAGCGCCTGGACCTGGGAGCCGCGGCGCAGCCAATATCGCTACCACGCTTTCCTCGATTGCCAGCCGAACCTCAACCTCCACAATTCGGAGGTGGTCGATGCGATCCTCGGCGAGATGGCGTTCTGGCTCGATCGCGGCATCGACGGCATCCGCCTCGACGCGGTGCAGTGCCTGCTCTGCGATCTCGACCTGCGCGACAACCCGCCGGTCGCCTCCACCGGCCCCTCGATCCTGGTCGGCGGCGGGCCGCACAATCCCTTCCGCCAGCAGGAGCACGTCTTCGATCGCGGGCTGCCGCAATCCATGCACGTGTTCGCGCGCATGCGCGCCCTCGTCGACCGCTACGGCGAGGACCGCTTCCTCCTGGGCGAGGCCTCCGACGTCGATTCGATCCCCTATTGCGCGGAGGCGACGGCGCCCGGGCGGCTGCATGCGGCCTACCATTTCGACCTGATCAACTCGGACCTCGACGTCGGCGTGCTGCGCCGGCAGATCCGGGAGACGTCCGCACGTCCCGACGCCACGATCATGACGGTGGCCGGCAACCAGGATTCGACGAGGCTCATGAGCAATTGGGGCCTGCGCCCGAGCGAGCAGGGCTACGGGCGCGCCTTCGCGCGCACCATGCTCGCCATCATGGCGACGCAGAAGGGCGGGGCGGTGGTGTTCCAGGGCGAGGAACTCGGCCTCACCGAGGCCGAGCTCGGCTACGAGGACCTGCGCGACCCGTGGGGGCTGCACCTCTATCCCGACTTCAAGGGCCGCGACGGCTGCCGCACGCCCATGCCCTGGCGGGCGGACGCGCCCAATGCGGGCTTCGGCGAGGGGAAGCCCTGGCTGCCGGTGGCGCAGGATCATCTCCCGCTCGCCGTCGATCGCCAGGAGGCCGATCCCGACAGCGTGCTCAACGCCTACCGCCGCTTTCTCGCCTGGCGCCGCGAGCAGCCGGCTTTGCGCGGCGGCACGCAGCGCCTGCTCGACGAGGCGCCCGAGCCCCTCGTCGTCTACGAGCGCGCGGCGAACGGCGAGCGCCTGCTGTGCGCCTTCAACCTCGCCGACCGCCCCTTCACCTGGCGCCTGCCCGAGGCGGAGCGCGCCGGCTGGAAGGTCGTCGGCGGCCACGGGCTCGGCGGCGAGATCCGCTCCGGCGGCGACGAGGACGGCGTGATCGCGCTCGGGCCCTACGACGGCGTTTTCGCCCGAAAGCGGGGGTGAGACCCGCACAGGTAGCGAATCACATCGGCGGCGGACACGGGGCGGGGATCGGCTTCGGAGGGGCGCGGGACGAGCGGCTCTCGAACCGCCGCCCCGGCGCTCGCGCGGTTTCCGCACGTCGATCTACCGCTACGTAACGCGACCTCGGCAAAACTTGCCGGACCCGGGTCGTGGATTAACTCACCGTTAACCCTAAGCCTTCCAAATCGGGCGCATCAGATTTCTCTCGATCCGCCCGAGCCCATGAACGCACAATCCCCCACGAAGCCCGCCCAGGGCGCCGTTCCGGCTGCGATTCGTTTTCGCGGCCGCTCCTTCGTCGCTCTCGTTCTGGCCCCCGAGGAGCCGTTCGACGATTGGCTCGCGCGGCTCGACGCGCTGGCGGAGAAGTCGGCGGGGTTCTTTCTCGGGCGGCCCATCGTGCTCGACCTGAAGGACCTGCCGGTCAACCGCGACGGGTTGAAGGAGCTCGTGGAGAAGCTCGGCGAGCGCGGCGTGCGGATCATGGGCGTGGAGAACGCCAAGCCCTCGCAGCTCGGGCCCGGCCTGCCCCCCGAGATGCGCGGCGGACGCCCGGCGAACGACATCGACCCTGCCCAGGAGGCCGAGCGTGCCGCCGCGGCGCGGGTCGCCGCCGAGAAGGCCGCGGCCGAGGCGAGCGTGCCCGGCGCCGGCGCCGATGCCGCCGAGGCGAAGGTCGCGGCCGAGGCGGCCGCGAAGGCCGCGGCGGACGCCGTCGCGGCCGTGCAGGGCACGGTCGCGCCCGCCTCGCTTCCCTCCCTCATCATCGACCAGCCGGTGCGCTCGGGCCAGTCCGTCGTCTTCACGGAGGGCGACGTCACCGTGCTCGGCTCCGTCGCGTCGGGCGCGGAGATCGTGGCCGGCGGCTCGATCCACGTCTACGGCGCGCTGCGCGGCCGGGCGCTCGCGGGCGCCACCGGCAATCCGCAGGCGCGAATCTTCTGCCGCAAGCTCGAGGCCGAGCTCGTGGCGATCGACGGTCTCTACAAGACCGCCGAGGACATCGGCGCGGCGCAGCGCGGCCAGGCGGCACAAGTCTGGCTCGAAGGCGACGCGATGAAGATTGCGGCGATCGGCTGAGAAGAGCCGACGGCGCGGGGGCAGCAACGGAGGTGGTTGGCGATGGCCAAGGTTCTCGTCGTGACATCGGGTAAGGGAGGCGTCGGCAAGACGACCTCGACCGCAGCGCTCGGGGCCGCCCTGGCCTCGCAGGGCAAGAACGTCGTCGTCGTCGACTTCGACGTCGGCCTGCGCAATCTCGACCTCGTCATGGGCGCCGAGCGGCGCGTCGTGTACGATCTCATCAACGTGGTGCAGGGCGACGCGAAGCTCGCCCAGGCGCTCATCCGGGACAAGCGCTGCGAGACGCTGCACCTGCTCCCGGCCTCCCAGACCCGCGACAAGGACAACCTCACGCAGGAGGGCGTCGCGAAGGTCATGGACGAGCTGCGCGAGAAGTTCGACTGGGTGATCTGCGACAGCCCCGCCGGCATCGAGCGCGGCGCGACGCTGGCCATGCGCCACGCGGACGCGGCGATCATCGTGACGAACCCGGAGGTCTCCTCGGTCCGCGATTCGGACCGGATCATCGGGCTCCTCGATTCGAAGACGCTCAAGGCCGAGGCCGGCGAGCGGATGGACAAGCACCTCCTGCTCACCCGCTACGACCCGATCCGCGCCGAGCGCGGCGACATGCTCAAGGTGGACGACGTCCTGGAGATCCTCTCGATCCCGCTGCTCGGCATCGTGCCCGAGAGCCAGGACGTGCTCCGCGCCTCGAACCTCGGCAGCCCCGTCACGCTCTGCGAGCCGCAATCCGCGCCCGCCCGCGCCTATTTCGACGCGGCGCGGCGGCTCGAGGGGGCGGAGCTGCCGGTGGTGATCCCCAGCGAGAGGAAGGGCTTCCTCGGCAAGCTCTTCGGACGGAGGGCCGCATGAACCTGTTCAGCATGTTCTCTCGTCGCTCGTCCGCGCCGGTGGCGCGCGAGCGGCTCCAGGTCCTGCTCGCGCACGAGCGGGCGGTGATCGGCAATTCCGATCTCGTCGCGGTGCTGCGAGAGGAGATCCTGGCGGTGATCGCCAAGCACGTGCCCGTGGAACGCGAGAAGGTGCGCGTGAAGATGGATCGCGGCGACCAGGTCTCGCTGCTCGAGGTCGACATCGAGCTGCCCGAGATGCCGCAGAAGGCGCAGAAGGTCGCCTGAGGCGCCGCGGGTCGCATCGGTCGGTCGAGGATAGGTGGAGGCGGCCCGTTCCGGCGGGTCGCCTTCGACCATTGGCGGTCTTCCCTCCCGCGGCGCGGGCGGCCAAAAAGGGCGCCCCGGTAACAAGGGGCCTGGACAAAAAAGGGCCGCCCCGAAGGACGGCCCGAAGTCTAGGGAGGAAACGCCCAAGGAGGGCATGCGGGAGGGCAACGCCATGCCCTACCGCACTGCACAATATACATTGCGCCGCACAAAACACAAGAGCCGTGCCGCGCGATTTCCGCAGGGGCTCATGCGTCGGCTGCATGACGCTCGGCGTCGGCGCGGCGAGGGTTGCGCGAGCTGCCCGCTGGAGCATTCCGCGCTCACACGGCGAGGGCGGCGCTCACCGCGTCGAGCGTCCCCGACGCGCGGATCTCGCCGCGGGCGAGGCCGTAGGCGCGGTCGCTGACGGCGGCGGCGAAAGCGGCGGTCTGCTCGCTGAGCAGGACGGCGATGCCCTCCTGCTTCATGGCGCGCACGGCGTCCGCCATCTGCTCGACGATGACGGGGGCGAGGCCCTCCGAGGGCTCGTCGAGGAGGACGAGCGAGGGATTGCCCATCAGCGTGCGGGCGATGGCGAGCATCTGCTGCTCGCCGCCCGACATGGCGTCCGCGCGGCGCCCGCGCATCTCGGCGAGGTTCGGGAAGAGCGCGAAGAGCCGCTCGGGCGTCCACGGCGCGCGCCCGTCAGGCGCGGGGCGGCGGCCGACCTCCAGATTTTCCGCGACGGTCAGCTCGGTGAAGATCCGCCGCTCCTCCGGCACCCAGCCGAGGCCGAGCCGTGCGATGCGGTGGGGCGCGAGCCCGGCGATGGAGCGATCCAGGAAAGTGAGCCGACGGGCCTTCGCCGGGACGAGGCCGAGGACGGCCTTGAGCGTCGTCGACTTGCCGGCCCCGTTTCGCCCCATCAGGGCGACGACCTCGCCGGCGGCGATCTCGAGCGAGACGTCGAAGAGCACCCGCGCACGGCCGTAGGCGGCGTCGAGACCCTCGACGACGAGGAGCGGGGTGGTGCCGGCGCTCACGGGCGGCCTCCGTCGTGCGTCTCGCGCGCGTCGAGCGCCTGCGCGGCCGTGCGCGCACCGGTCTCGCCGAGATAGGCGGCGCGCACGCGCGCGTCCTCGCGCACCGCCTCCGGCGCCCCGGCGGCGACGATCTCGCCGCGCACGAGCACGAGGATGCGGTCGGCATGGGCGAAGACCGCGCCCATGTCGTGCTCGGTGAACAGCACGCCGATGGCGCGCTCGCGGGCGATGGTGCGGACGAGCGCCATCAGCTCGGCGCGCTCCTGCGCCGCCATGCCGGCGGTGGGCTCGTCCATCAGCAAGACCCGGGGGCGCGCCGCGAGCGCGATGGCGAGCTCGACGCGCTTGACGTCGCCGTAGGCGAGCGTCGCGGTCGGCCGATCGGCGGCCTGCGCCATGCCGACGCGCGCGAGCGCCTCGAGCGCAGCCTCGCGATGGCGGGCGCGCGCCGTGCGCCACAGGCCGAAGACCTCGCCCGCGGCGGAGAGGAGCGCCATCTGCACGTTCTCGCAGACGGTCATCGTCGCGAAGGTCTGCGCGACCTGGAAGGTGCGCCCGATCCCGCGCCGGAAGAGGGCGGCGGGGGAGAGGCCCGTCACGTCCGCGCCGTCGAGGAGGACGCGGCCCGAATCGGGCGCGAGCTGCCCGCCGACCATGGCGAAGGTCGTCGACTTGCCCGCGCCGTTCGGCCCGATCATGGCGAGCATCTCGCCGGGCGCCAGCGAAAAGGAGACCGCGTCCGCGGCGACGACGCCGCCGAAGCGCTTCGAGAGCCCTCTCGCCTCGAGGAGCGCGCTCATGGCGGAGCGCCCTTCGCGGCCCGCGTCTCGTCGCGGCGCGCCTCGCGCAGAGCCTCGATCGCGCCCACCACGCCGCGGGGCGCGAGGAGCACGATGGCGAGGAGGACGAGGCCCAGCACCAGCCGCCAATAGTCGGTGAGCGGCATCGTCTGGTCCTCCATCATGTGGAGGAGCCCCGCGCCGACGATCGGGCCGATCACCGTCTGCGCGCCCCCGAGAAGCAGCATCGCCAGCGCGTCGACGGAGACCGGGATCGAGAGCACGGTCGGATCGATGGCACCCTTCAGGAACGTCCACAGGCCACCCGCGAGGCCGGCGGCGGCGCCCGAGAGCGCGAAGGCGAGCCAGCGCGTGCGACGCACGGCGATGCCGATCGCCTCCGCCCGCAGGGCCGAATCGCGCGCGGCGCGCAGCGCGTAGCCGAAGGGCGCGTACATGATCCGCCGCAGAGCGAGGATCGCGGCGCCGGCGAGTGCGAGGACGAGGTAGAAATAGACGATGCGGCCCGACGCCCAGTCCGCCGGCCAGACGCCGACGATGCCGTTGTCGCCGCCCGTCACCTCGACCCATTGGAAGGCGACGGCATAGAGGATCTGCGCCACGGCGAGCGTCAGCATCGCGAGGTAGATGCCCGACAGCCGCACGACGAAGGCGCCGAACAAAGCCGCCCCGAGCCCGGCGACGAGGGGGGCGAGCGCGAGCGCGGCTTCCATGGGGATCGAAAGCGACTTCACCGCGAGCGCCGCGCCGTAGGCGCCCAGCCCGAACCAGGCGGCGTGGCCGAAGGAGACGAGGCCGCCCACCCCGATGATCAGGTGGAGCGAGAAGGCGACGAGGGCGAGGATCACCGCCTCCGTCGCCACCGTGACGCCGTAGGCGTCCAGCAGCAGCGGCGCGGCCGCCAGCGCGAGGATGCCGAGGATCGCGAGCGCGTTCTCGACGCCCGTCCACGGCCTGAGCGTCAGCGCGAACGCGGCGCCCGGCCCCGCGCCGATCGGCTCGGGCTTGCCGAGGAGGCCGTAGGGACGCACGACCAGCACGATCGCCATCAGGAGAAAGACCACGACGAGGGTGATCTCGGGAAAGATCAGGATGCCGTAGGCCTGCAGCACGCCGATGAGGATCGCGGCGAGGAAGGCGCCCGTCACCGAGCCCATGCCGCCGATGACGGTGACGACGAAGGCCTCCGCGATGAGCGCGAGGTCCATCTCCGTGTTGGCCGGCGCGCGTGGGATCTGCAGCGCGCCGCCGAGGCCCGCGAGAAAGGCGCCCAGGAAGAGCGTGCCGGTGAAGAGCCGCGCCTGGTCGACGCCGAGCGCGCCGACCATCTCGCGGTCCTGCGTCGCCGCACGCACCAGGATGCCGAAGCGCGTGCGCGTCAGCAGCAGCCACAGCAGGCCGAGCACGATCGGGCCCACCGCGATGAGGAAGAGCTCGTAGAGCGGGAAGCGCCTCCCGAAGATCTCGACGAAGCCCGTGAGCCCCGGCGCACGCGGCCCCAGCACGTCCTGCGGGCCGATGGTCAGGATCACGAGATCCTGGATGATGAGCACGAGGGCGAAGGTTGCGAGCAGCTGGAACAGCTCGGGCGCGCGGTAGATGCGGCGCAGCAGCACGATCTCGATGAGCACGCCGAGCAGCCCCACCGCGATCGCGGCGACCGCGATCGCCGTCCAGAAGCCCAGCGGCTTGCCGAGGCTCGCCATGGCCAGCGGCGCCAGCAGCGCCGCCGCGTAGGCGCCGAGCATCGTCAGCGAGCCGTGGGCGAAGTTGACGATGCGCGTCACGCCGAAGACCAGCGTCAGCCCGCTCGCGATCAGGAACAGCGAGGAGGCGCTGGCGAGGCCGTTGAGGCCCTGGATGACGAGGAAGGCGGGATCCATGCGTGACGCGGCATCCGGCGGAGAGGAGGCCCTTGTGCCGCCTGCACGCGCGCGACGCAAGAGCGGGCGATGTCGCGAACGGTCGCGCGAATGCCGCGGATCTCGTCCACCTCCCGTTCACCGCCTTTCTCAAGCCGCCCTTCAGCGCGCCCGTGCATGGTGCCTCCCGGGAAGGGGAGGTTTCATGGACGGGCTCTTCATCGTCACGCCGCTCACCATCGCGCTCGCCGTGGCGGGCGCGCTCGCCATCGCGGCGACGGCGGCGGCGCTCCTCATCCTGCGCGATCACCTGCGCCTCGAGACGCGCCTGCGCACCCTCGAAGGCGAGACGGAGACGCTGCAGGACAGGCTCTGGCGCGCGCAGGAGAGCGAGCACTTCTTCCGCACGCTCGCCGAATCGCAGGTCGACGCCATCGTCCAGCGCGACGCGCAGGGCCGCATCACCTGGGCGAACGACGGCTTCGCCGCCCTCGTCGGCATGCAGCGCGCCGCCGTGCTGGGCACGGCCCATGCGCCGCGGGTGGTCGAGAGCCGCCCGCCGCGGCTTCGCCCCGACGGCGCGCGCCTCGTCGACGAGGCGATCGAGACGGCGGAGGGCGTGCGCTGGATCGGCTGGATCGAGACGCAGGCCCCCGGCCGCCGCGGCAGCCTGGAGACGCTGCGCGCGGGCCGCGAGATCACGGAGCGCGTCAGCTCCGAGACGGCGCTCGCCGACGCCCGCGCCCGCGCCGAGGCGGCGAGCGAGGCGAAGTCGCGCTTCCTCGCCACCGTCAGTCACGAGTTCCGCACGCCGCTCGGCGGCATCCTCGGCATGGCCGACCTCATCCTCGACACGCGCTGCGACCCCGAGCAGACGACCTACGCCCAGGCGATCAAGACCTCTGGCACGGCCCTCCTGTCGCTCATCGACGAGATCCTCGACTTCTCCCGGATCGAGGCGGGCAAGCTGACGCTCACCCCCGCGCCGTTCGATCTCGCCGCCTGCGTGGAGGGCGTCGTCGAGCTCCTCGCACCGCGCGCGCAGGGCAAGGGCATCGAGGTCGCGGGCTTCGCCTCCGTGGCGCTGCCGACGCGGCTCGTGGGCGACGAGGCGCGCATCCGCCAGATCCTCGTCAACCTCGCCGGCAACGCGGTGAAGTTCACCGAGAGCGGCGGCGTCGGCGTCGAGGCGCTGCCGGACGACGAGGGCGGCGGCATCGTGCTGCGCGTCTCCGACACCGGGCCCGGCATCGCCCCCGAGCGCATCCCCGCGCTGTTCGAGGAATTCGAGCAGGGCGACGGCTCGGCCGCCCGCCGTCATCCGGGAACCGGGCTCGGGCTCGCCATCACCCAGCGGCTCGTCGCCGGCATGGGTGGGGAGATCGCGGTGGAGAGCGCACCGGGCGAGGGCGCGCGCTTCACCGTGCGGCTGCCGCTCCCGGCGGCGCCGGCGGCCGACCGACCGGCACGGGAGGCCACGGATCCCGCCGTGGCGCTCGCGGGCAAGCGCATCCTCGTCCTCGCCCGCTCGCCCTTCGAGGCGCCCTTCATCGCGCGGCGGCTCGAGGAGGTGGGCGCGCGCACCTCCGTCGTCGGCACGGAGGGCGAGACGCTCGCCAAGATCGCCATGGCCGATCCGCAGGACGGCTTCGACGCGCTCATCGTCGATTGCGCGCTGGGCGACGATCTCGCGCGCGACGTCGCCGCGGCGGCGCGGGAGGCCGGCGTCTCGCGGGCCGTGGTCCTGCTCTCGCCCTTCGAGCGGCGCGATCTCGGCTCGCCCACGGCGGCCGGCTACGACAGCTATCTCGTCAAGCCCGTGCGCGCCCGCTCGCTCGTGGAACGTCTCGTCGAGCCCGTCGCCCCGCGCCCGATCGTTCCCGCGCAGGCCGAGGAGGAGAGCGGCACGCCGCGCGCCCTGCGCCGGCTGCCGGGCGAGCGGGGCAACGCGCCGCGACCCGGCGCGCCGCGCGTGCTCCTCGCGGAGGACAACGAGATCAACGCGCTCCTCGCCCTCAAGGCGCTGGAGAAGCGCGGCGCCGTGGTCGACTGGGCCAAGGACGGGCACGAGGCGGTGGCGCTGGCGGAGGCCTCCTTCGCGGGCCTGCGCCCCGATTACGACGTCGTCCTCATGGACATCCGCATGCCCGAGCTCGACGGGCTCGAGGCGACGCGGCGCATCCGCACGCTCGAGCGGGCGCTCGGCCGGCGGCGGCCGCGCCGGATCGTGGCGCTCACCGCCAACGTGCTCAAGGAGGACGAGGAGGCCGCCCGTGCGGCCGGCCTCGACGGCTTCCTGCCCAAACCCTTCGAGCCGCGAATGCTGGATGCGCTCATCGGCGACGCGCTGGTCGGGCAGCCGGCCTCCGGGGAGGCGTCCCTCGCCCAGGCGGGCTGAGCGAAGCGGAGGAATCCGTATCCGCTCTCTTCCAGGCTATCCTCGCATTTCTGCGCCGGCTAACGTGACGAGCGAAACCAATCTGTCACAATCGTGTTGAATGGCTATGGTTCAAGAGCCGCACGGCGGACGCGGCGAAAGATTCGCGACGCGGAGGATACCGCCCGACGAGGATGAAATGGCGCCGTTTCCCGCTGTCGAAACGACGTCGAGCCGGCTTCCGAGCCGCTTCGGCTTCATGTTGACCTCTCCCCCCATCGGCGACTTCGTGCGTCCCTTCCGTAAGAAGGGCTCGGCGGCCATCGCGTTCCTGCGCGGCGCGAACATGAACCGCGCCCCCGTGCGCCGGCCGCTCGACCCCGTGCTCGGCCGCATCGGCGCGCTCGAGGTCCGCCTCGCCACGACGCCGCGGGAGATCCGCGCCGCCCAGCGCCTGCGCTACAAGGTGTTCTACGAGGAGGGCCGGGCGCTGCCGCACACGGCCTCCGCGCTCGCGCGTCGCGACTTCGACGAGTACGACGCGATCTGCGATCACCTTCTCGTCCTCGACCATTCAGCGCCCTCCAACCTCGGCGAGCCCGCCCGCAAGCTGCGCGGCGTGCCGGCGCGCACGAAGCATCCGGCCGTCGTCGGCACCTATCGCCTGCTGCGCCAGGAGGTGGCCGAGCGGCATTTCGGCTTCTACACACAGGCCGAATACGACATCGCCCCGATCCTCGCGGCGCATCCGACGAAGCGCTTCCTCGAGCTCGGCCGTTCCTGCGTGCTCAAGCCCTACCGCAACAAGCGCACGGTGGAGCTGCTCTGGCACGGCATCTGGAGCTACGTGCTGCATCACAAGGTGGACGTGATGCTCGGCTGCGCGAGCCTGGAGGGCACCGATCCGCAGGCGTTGGCGCTGCCGCTCTCCTTCCTGCACCACCACGCCGCAGCCGATAGCGATTGGCGGGCCCGTGCCGTGGCCGATCGCTACGTGCCCATGGACCGCCTGCCCGAGAGCGCCGTCGACTCCAAGGCGGCGCTGCACGCGCTGCCGCCGCTGATCAAGGGTTATCTGCGGCTCGGCGCGCGCTTCGGCGACGGCGCCGTGGTGGACCGCCAGTTCGGCACGACGGACGTGCTCGTGGTACTGCCGGTCTCCGCGATCAGCCCGCGCTACGTGGCCCATTTCGGCGCCGACGCGGGCCGCCACGCGGCGTGACGCTTCGAGATCAAGGCGCGTCGGCGAGCGCCGTGATCCCCTCGCGATAGGTCGGATAGAGGAGCGCGACGCCGAGCTCCTCGCGCAGGCGCCGGTTCGAGACGCGCTTGGACGTCGACCAGAAGGCGCGCCCCATGGGCGAGAGCTCGGCCTCCTCGAAGGGGATCTCCGGCGGCGGCGCGATGCCGGCGACCTCGCCCGCATAGGCGATCACGTCCTGCGGCGGCGTCGGCTCGTCGTCGACGACGTTGTAGACGCCGCCCGCGCGTCCGCGCACGAAGGCGGCGTTCACCGCCTGCGCGATGTCGGCGACGTGGATGCGGTTGAAGACCTGGCCCGGCTTGACGATCCGGCGGGCCGTGCCCGCGCGCAGCTGCAGGATCGGATTGCGGCCCGGCCCGTAGATCCCCCCGAGGCGCAGGACGCACACGCGCTTGCCGCTGCGCGCGCCGAGCGCCAGCCAGGCCGCCTCCGCGTCGGCTCGGGCGTCCGCGCGGGCATGCTTCGGTGCGAGCGGCGTGTCCTCGTCGACCCAGCCTCCATTCGCATCGCCATAGACGCCGATCGTGGAGAGATAGACGATCGCCTCGATCCGCGGCGCCGCCGCGATCGCCTCGCCGAAGGCGGCGAGCGCGGGGTCGACCCCGTCCCGCGGCGGAATCGAGAGCAGGACGTGCGTGGCGTGCGTGAGATCGCCTTCGATGCGCGGATCGACGTTTTCGGGCGAGAACAGCCGCGCGGTAATGCCGTCCGCTTCCAGCGCCGCCGCCTTCTCGGGCGAGCGCACCGTGCCGACGACCGTCGCGAACGCCCCCTGCCGCACGGTCTGCGCCGCGCTGTACCCGAACCCGAACCCGACCAGCACGCTCACGCCGCTCTCCCGATTGATTGTGCGGGCGCGAGTGTAGAGGGGATCGGGGTGGCGGGGAACAGTTCGTGGGTGGATCGCGGCGGTTGGCTAGAGTTGGCCAGTGATCCTGGTGCCCGGCTCACCAGGCCGGGCCATCCACGATCTCCCACTCCTCCTCGGCTTCGATCGCCTCGGCCGCCAGCGTAGCGACCGCCTTCATCTCGGCGTCGGTGAGGTCGTCCGAGCAATCGTCGCGGACCGGCCGCTCGGTCTGCGGCCGGTCCGTGTCGTCGACGATGTGCCTGCGTAGGGGGGCATCCGATCCACTATTCGCTTCTTTCGATCTCCCGACATTATGGAGACGTATGACCTCCCTGTCCAGGATGATCGCATCACGACAAGAAGAGCATCTCAGGGTAGAATGATTCCGTCGCCGTTCCTTCAAGCGCTTCACCGCAGCGGCGCCATCAGCGTCGCCTTCGCCCGCTGGATCCATTTCGGCGGGCGCTCGGGGTCGAGCAGGTCGTTCTCGGCGAGGAGCTCCTCGGCGGGGCCGATGGGGTCCGGCTCGTAGGGCGCGAGGGTGCGGCCGTGGCCGCTCAGGCGATCGACGGCGCCGACGAGGCCGTGCTCGGCGATGGCCTGCTCCACAGCCTCCGGCGTCGTCGCCAGATGCTCGGCCAGGAGATCGGCGCGCACGTCGAGGATGCGCCGGCGGCGCTCCGCGGCGTCGGGCGCGCCCTCAACCGCCTCGATGGCGACGTCGCACTCCGTGTCGAAGCCCATGGAGCGGTTGTTGAGGTTCGACGAGCCGATGCGGATGAGGCGGTCGTCGACGATGAGGATCTTGGCGTGGACGTAGATGTCCTCGCCCGCATGCGTCACCGGCGTGTAGATCCGGAAGCGGTCGAAGACGTCGGCGTCGCGCACGAGCTTGAGCAGGCGGGCGCGTGCGGTGTCCATCGTCGCCGCCTCGAGATAGCCGTCCGCCGACATCGGGTTGACGATGACGATCTGCGGCCCGTCGGCCTCGCGCAGGCGCCCGGCGATCACCTCCGCGATGGTGCGGGATGCGAAGTACTGGCTCTCGCAATAGATCGTCTCGCGTGCCTCGCGGATGCACGACAAGAGCAGGCTCTCCACCTCGAAGATCTTGGGATGGTTGCCGAAGAGCGGCGCCGTGCGCGCGATGCCGACGTCGACGTCGACGAAGGTCGGCGCGACCCCGCTCGGCCAGATCGGCGCGCGGGCCGGCGGCGGCTCGAGCTCCTCGCCGGTGGCGAGCTTCCAGCGCTGGCGGGCGTGCTCGGCGAGCGACTTCGCGGCGTCGCCGTCGAGCGCCATGGTCGCGTCGTGCCACGGGCCGTAGGCGCGCCCGCTCGGGCGCAGGCGTCGCTCGTCGCCGTCGAGATGCCCGCGCGTGTCCCAGCGATCGGCGGTCATGTCGATGCCGCCGCAGAAGGCGAAGACGTCGTCGATGGCGACGATCTTCTGGTGATGCGCGGCTCCCGGCGGGTGGGCGCCGTCGAGGTGGAAGCGAATGTTCTCGCTCGTCGTCCAATCGAGGATCATCAGCGGCGTCGAGCCCCGGCCCAGCGCCTGGATCATGCCGAGATCCCATTTGAGGACGTAGATCCGCAGCTCCGGCCGCGTCTTGGAAATCCAGCGCAGGAAGGGCCCGAGCGCGTTCGGCCCCTCCATCGTCGCGCCGTCGGGCTCGAACTGGATGCGCAGATCGAAATCCCAGCCGATCAGCATGATCGTGTGGCGGGCGGCGAGCATCGCCTCCTTCACCGCGCGGAAATAGTCCTGCGCGTCGACGACGAGGCCGGCGCGGTCGGCGTGGGCGATGCGCCAGCAGGTGTCGCCCGGTCGCAGGATGCGGTGAGGCGCGGGCGAATCGTCCGCGCGCGCGGCGGTCGTGGACATCGGTCACCTCCTCCGGCGCCGAGGCCGGTCCCGCGAAACAACCGGGAGCGCGCGGGAGCGGTTCCGCGCGAGCGGTGCCGGTTTCTCGATCAGGCGGCGCCGGCGTGCCGTCGCGCGGAGAGGAGAGCGTCGATGTCGCTCGCCGGCATGGGCCGCGCGAGGAGGTAGCCTTGGAGCTGATGGCAGCCGAGCGCCTGCAGAAAGCGCTGCTGCTCGCGGGTCTCCACGCCCTCGGCCGTGACGGTGAGACCGAGCGCGCGGCCCAGATGCACGATGGAATGGACGAGGATCGCCGATTCGCCCGTGGCCTCCATGCTCTCCAGGAAGGAGCGGTCGATCTTGATCTTGTCGAAGGCGAAGCGGCGCAGGTAGATCAGCGAGGAATAGCCCGTGCCGAAATCGTCGAGGGCGAGGTTCACGCCCTTGGCGCGAAGCCGCATCATCGCCGCCTCCGCCGCGTCCGCGTCCTCGACGACGACGCCCTCTGTCAGCTCGAGCTCGAGGCGGGTCGGATCGAAGCCGGTCTCCTCCAGGATACGCCCCACCGTCTCGACGTAGTCGCGCTGGCGGAACTGGATCGGCGAGACGTTGACGGCGACGCGCAGGCCCGGCCAGCGGCGCGCGTCGTTGCAGGCGCGGCGCAGGACCCAGTCGCCGAGCGGCAGGATGAGGCCGCTCTGCTCCGCCATGGCGACGAAGCGATCGGGCGGGATCAGGCCCTTCTCCGGATGGCGCCAGCGCACCAGCGCCTCGAGCGCCACCACCTCGTCGCGGTCGGCGGCGAAGATCGGCTGGTAGTGCAGCTCGAGCCCGTCGCCGGTGATGGCGTCGCGCAGGTCGTCGGCGACGAGCTTGCGCATGCGGATCGCCTCGTCCATTCGCCGCTCGAAGAAGGAGTGCCGGTTCCGGCCGTCGTTCTTCGCCTGGTAGAGGGCGGTGTCGGCGAGCCGCATCAGGGTCTCGCGGTCGAGGGCGTCCTCGGGGGCGAGCGCGATGCCGATGGAGACGCCGATGGTGACGGCGGAATGCTCGATCTCGAAGGGCTCCGAGATGGCGTCGAGGATGCGTCGGGCGAGCGCCTCGGCGCCCTCGGCGCTCTTGAGGCCGGGCTGGATGATGGCGAACTCGTCGCCGCCGAAGCGGGCGAGGACGTCGGTTCCGCGCAGATGCGTCATCAGGCGGCGCGCCACGAGCTTGATGAGCTCGTCGCCGGCCTGGTGGCCGAAGGCGTCGTTGACCTCCTTGAAGCGGTCGAGGTCGAGGAACATCACGGCGAGCCCCTCGCCGGTGCGCGTGACGCGGGCGAGCTCCTGGTCGAGGCGTTGCGCGAAGAGGAGCCGGTTGGGAAGGCCCGACAGGGGATCGGAGACGGCGAGCGTCTGCACGTGCTCCTGGGTCTGCGCGAGCTCGGCCGACACGCGACGCGCATGCATCACGGCGAGGCCGAGCAGCGCGAAGGCGAGGAGCGCCGGCCCGATCACGAGCCACAGCACCTTGCCGCGCCACAGCGAGCCCGGCCGCTCCGGCGTCCAGGCGACGTGGTAGACGGCCTGGCCGTCCACCGCGGCGATGTCGAAGCCGCGGGCCTCGTCGTCGATGGGGCCTTCGCCCACCATGAAGTTGCCGATGGCCTGGTCGATGGCGAGCGCGGCGAGCTCGTCGCGGTTCATGGCGCGCAGGCCCACCGCCAGCGCCCCGCCGTCGGGCCGCATCTCCGAGATCGCCACCACGGCGACGATGCGCCCGTCGATGGCCGCGAGCTGGGGCGCCGCCGGGCGGCGGCTGCCGGTGGTGCGGACGTCCTGCGCCTCCAGAAGGGCCCGCCCCAGGAGATCGGCCACGATGGCGGTGTCGAGAGAGAGCGCCGGTCGCGCACCGGCGCCGCGGGCGACGTCGGCGGAGACGATGCGGCCCTCGCCGTCGAGGGCGAAGACGCCCGTCGCGTCGAAATGCGGGCGGGCGAGGGCGAGGAAGGCGCCCGTCGTGGCGGGCGTGATCGGCTCGGTGCCGGTGGCGGCCCGCAGGCTCGCCTCCAGCGTCTCGGCATAGGCCTCGAGCTGCACGCCGATGACGGCCTGCATGCGATCGCGCGCGGCGATGGCGGCGCCGCGGTCGGCGTCGCGGCTCACCCAGAGGAGCGCTGCGGTCGACACGCCCAGCACCGCCACGAGCAGGGCCACGAGGGGCCAGAGCAGGCGGGGGAGGAAGACGCGGGTCGCCGGGGTCGGCTGAAAGGTCGGTGCGTGCATGGCCGTCCGTGGTTCGACGGCGGCATCGTCTCTCGCTTTCGTTCAGAAAGAGTTGCTGGATCGACTTCGAGTTTCTTTCATGCGCGATTGCGCGCGATGTGCGAGGCCAGCGTGGCGAGCGCCCGCGGATAGAGGACGTGCTCGCGCTCCAAGACGCGCGCGGCGAGCGTCTCCGCGGTGTCGCCGGGCAGGACGGGGACGGTCTCCTGCGCGATCACGGGCCCCGCATCGAGATCCGCGGTGACGAGATGGACCGAGCAGCCGTGCTCCGCGACGCCGGCCGCGAGCGCACGGGCATGCGTGTCCGTGCCGCGGAAGGCGGGCAGGAGCGAGGGATGGATGTTGACCAGCCGGCCTTCCCAGCGCGCCACGAACCAGGGGGTGAGCACGCGCATGAAGCCGGCCAGCACGACGAGCGCGATGCTCGCCTCGCGCAGGCGCGCGTCGAGGGCGCGCTCGAAGCTCTCGCGGTCGGGAAAGGCCTTGTGGTCGACGGTCGCCGTCGCGATCCCCGCCGCTTCGGCGCGGGCGAGGCCCGGCGCGCCGGGGCGGTTCGAGACGACGAGATCGATGCGCGCGGGATAGCCGGGCTCGGCGGCCGCCGCGACGAGGGACGCCATGTTCGAGCCGCGCCCCGAGATCAGGATCGCGGTCGAAACCCGCGGGTCGTCGCTCACAGCGAAAGACCGTTGTCGAAGCGCACGGGCTCGCCGTCGCCGCGGGGCTCCAGCGCGCCGACGATCCGGGCGCGCTCGCCGGCCTCCGCCAGCTTCGCGCAGACGGTCTCGGCCGCCTCGGCCGGCACCACGACGATCATGCCGATCCCGCAATTGAAGGTCCGCAGCATCTCGGCCTCGGCGACACCGCCCGAGCGCGCGAGCCAGACGAAGACGGGCGGCGGGTCGATCGCCGCGAGGTCGATGCGCGCGGCGACGTCCTCGGGCAGGACGCGGGGCAGGTTGTCGGGCAGGCCGCCGCCGGTGATGTGGGCGAGCGCCTTGACCGGCAGGCCCTCCTTCAGGAGCCCCAGCAGCGGGCGCACGTAGATGCGCGTCGGCTCGAGCAGCGCGCGCCCCAGCGTCTCGCCGGGGGCGAACGGTGCCTCGTCCTCGTAGGATAGCCCGCTCGCGCCCACGATCCGGCGCACGAGCGAGAAGCCGTTCGAGTGCACGCCCGAGGACGCGATGCCGACGAGCACGTCGCCCGACGCGACGTCGCGCGGGAGGAGCGTGCCGCGCTCGGCCGCGCCGACCGCGAAGCCGGCGAGATCGTAATCCGCGCCCTGGTAGACGCCCGGCATCTCCGCCGTCTCGCCGCCGATGAGCGCGCAGCCGGCCCGCCGGCAGCCCTCGGCGATGCCGGCGACGAGGGCCGTGCCGGTGGCGGCTTCGAGCCGGCCGGTGGCGAGGTAGTCGAGGAAGAAGAGCGGCTCGGCGCCCTGGACCACGAGATCGTTGACGCACATGGCGACGAGATCGATGCCCACGGTGTCGTGGATGCCGGTTTCCACCGCGATCTTCACCTTGGTGCCGACGCCGTCGTTGGCGGCGACGAGGATCGGGTCGACGAAGCCCGCGGCCTTGAGATCGAACAGGCCGCCGAAGCCCCCGATCTCCGCGTCCGCGCCCGGCCGGCGGGTGGCGCGAACGAGCGGCTTGATCGCCTCCACCATGGCGTTGCCGGCATCGATGTCGACGCCGGCCTCGGCATAGGTCATCCCCTGCGGACCGGCCGGTCTCGCCGCCGTTCCGTCCCGTCCGCCGTCTTGCCGATCCTCGGCCATGGCGCGCCTCCGCTGTGCTCGTTCGCGCGGGTTACAGAAGCGCGGCATCGCGCGCAAGCCGTGCGGACACGCGCTTGACCGGCACGCGCCGCCTTCGTACCCGATTGACGAGCCGCCCGGGAGCCGGACCCATGACGATTCCCAACCTCATCAGCGTCTTCCGCCTCTTGATCGTCCCGGTGGTGATCGTCGCCATCCTCGAGGGCGAGTGGCTCGCCGCCTTCGTCCTCTTCCTCGTCGCCGGTATCTCCGACGGCCTCGACGGCTGGATCGCCCGGCGCTTCGACATGCGCTCCGAGCTCGGCGCCGTGATCGACCCCCTGGCCGACAAGGCGCTCCTCGTCTCGATCTACGTGACCCTCGCGATCGTGGGCGCGATGGAGGAATGGCTCGTCGTCATCGTCGTCTCCCGCGACGTGATGATCGTCCTCGCCTACGTCGTCTCCTGGATCATGGACCGGCCGATCTCCGTGAAGCCGATCTTCGCGTCGAAGGTGAACACGGCGCTCCTCATCACCTATGCCGTCACCGTGCTCGCCTCGAACGCCTTCGCGTTTTCGCTGGGGCCCTTCGACGAGATCCTCTCCGTCGGCATCGCGATCCTGACGGCGTTCACGCTCGCGACCTACCTCGTCGTCTGGCTGAGGCACATGAGCGCGTGAGGCGTGCGCGCCGAACGCGCGCGTGCGTTCGGCCTACGGCTGCGCTAGGAGGAGAGGGCCCGACCCTCCCGGAGACCGCCATGCTCGTCCTGATTCTCGGCCTCGTCCTCTTCCTCGGCACGCACGCCTTCACCATGGCGCGGGGGCCGCGCGCACGGTTGATCGAGCGGCTGGGGGAGGGCGGCTACAAGATCTCCTATTCCATCGCGTCGCTCGTCGGCATCGTGCTCGTGAGCATCGGCTACGGGGAGGCGCGCTACAGCGCCGCGAACGTGCAGATCTGGTCCCCGCCCGCGGGCCTGTCGCACCTGTCGCTTCTCCTGATGGTCTTCGCCGTGATCCTGTTCGTGGCGACCTACCTGCCCGGCCACATCAAGGCGCGGGCGAAGCATCCGATGCTCGCGGCGGTGAAGATCTGGGCGCTGGCCCATCTCCTCGCCAACGGCGATCTCGCCTCGATGATCCTGTTCGTCTCCTTCCTCGCCTGGGCCGTGGTCGCGCGCATCTCGCTCAAGCGTCGCCCGGTCTCGCCGCTGGCGCCGGCACAGGCCGCGGCCGCGAAGCCGGCGGGCTGGCGCAACGACGCGATTGCCGTGGTCGTCGGCCTCGTCGCCTACGTCGCCTTCGCCTTCTGGCTCCACCCGATCCTCATCGGCGTGCCGGTGGTCGGCGGCGGCATGTGAGCCCGCCAGTCACGTGCCGTAGGAGGACGTGAGCGAGCCGAGGAAGCGGTCGGCGTCCTCGCGGATCGCCGCCTTGCGGTCGTCGCTCATCTTCGCGAGCGTGCGGTAGGGCATGGCGATGCGTGGATTGCCGACGAGGCGCGCCTCGTTCTCGATGAGGAAGTTCCAGTAGAGATAATTGAACGGGCAGGCCCGCTCGCCCTCTTTCACCTTGGGCGAGTAGGTGCAGGCGGCGCAATAGTCGCTCATCCTGTCGATATAGGCGCCCGACGCCGCGTAGGGCTTCGAGGCGAGCACCCCGCCGTCGGCATAGAGGATCATGCCGTGGACGTTGGGCAGCTCCACCCATTCGTAGGCGTCGGCATAGACGACGAGGTACCATTCCTCCACCTCGGCCGGGCGCAGGCCCGCGAGGAGGGCGAAATTGCCGAGCACCATCAGCCGCTGGATGTGGTGCGCGTAGGCGTGCCGGCGCGTGTCGCCGACGCATTGGGCGAGGCAGTTCATCTCCGTCTCGCCGGTCCAGTAGAAATCCGGCAGCGGGCGCGTCGCTTCGAGCGCGTTGGTGTCCGCATAGGCGGGCATCTTGAGCCAATAGAGCCCGCGCACGTATTCCCGCCAGCCGATGATCTGGCGGATGAAGCCCTCGACGGCATTCAAGGGCGCGCGGCCCTCCCGCCATTCGCGCTCGGCCGCGACGCAGACCTCTTCCGCCGTGAGGAGCCCGGCGTTCAGGTAGGGCGAAAGGACGGCGTGGAAGAGGAAGGGCTCGCCCGTCTTCATCGCGTCCTGGTAGTCGCCGAAGGTGGGCAGCGCCTCCTCGACGAAAAAACGCAGCGCCTCGAGCGCCTGCGCCCGCGTTACGCCCCAGCCGAAGGGCTCGAGATCGCCGAAATGGTTGCCGAAGCGCCGCGCCACGAGGTCGAGCACCTCGCGCGTGATCGCGTCCGGCTCGAAGCGGCGGCGCGGCGGGACCGTGATCGTCTTGGGCAGGGCCTTGCGGTTCTGCGCGTCGAAATTCCACTGCCCGCCCACGGGCTCGCGGCCCTCCATGAGGAAGCCGGTCTTGCGGCGCATCTCGCGGTAGAAGTACTCCATGCGCAGATGCTTCTTCTCGCCGGCCCAGGCGCCGAACTCCGCCTTCGTGGCGAGGAAGCGGTTGTCCTCGCGGATCTCGACGGGCAGGCCCAGCTCCTCGCGCCAGTCTCGCATCATCTCGAGCACGCGCCATTCGCCGGGTTCGGTCACGACGACCCGCTCGGGGTGGTGGCGTTCGACCGCCCGCGCGAGCTCGGCGCCGAAGGACCCGGCATTCTCCGGGTCGTCGAGGCGCACGTAGTCGACGGTGATCCCCTCGACCCGCAGCGCCTGCGCGAAATGGCGCATGGCGGAAAAGAGGAAGGCGATCTTCTGCTTGTGGTGGCGGACATAGGTCGCCTCCTCGGCGACCTCGACCATGAGGACGACGTCGGTCTCGGCGTCGAGATCGCTCAGCGAGGAGATCGCCCGGGTGAGCTGGTCCCCGAGGAGGAGGCGCAAGGTGCCCATCGACCTGCAGACCTCCCCTTCAGCCCTTGACGCGCAGGGTCGAGCGCCCGCCGTCGACGCCGATGGTCTGCCCGGTGATCCAGCTCGCCTGCGGCGAAAGCAGGAATGCGGCGAGCGCGCCCACGTCCTCGCCCGTGCCGAGGCGCGGGATGGCGTGCATGCCCGCGATCGCCTGCGCCATCGTCGCGTTCGAGGTGATGGGGCGCGCGAGATCCGTGTCGAGGAGCGAGGGCGCCACGCAATTCACGCGCACCTTCGGCGCGAGCTCGGCCGCGAGCGCAAGCGTCAGGCCCTGCACGGCGCCCTTGGCCATGGCGACGCTGGCATGGGCGGAGAAGCCCTGGTTGGCGGCAATCGTCGAGAACAGGACGACGCTCGCCCCGTTCGCCTGCCGGAACGGCTTCAGTGCCGCTTGCACCGCCTGCGCCGCACCGAGCGCGTTGAGGCGGAAATCGGCGAGGAAGTCCTCCTGCGTGAGCTTGCCGAACGGCTTGAGGTTGATCGAGCCCACGGCGTAGACCAGCCCGGCGAGCCCCTCTCCGGCGCTCGCCTCCTCGGTGGCGCGGGCGATGGCGGCGGGATCGCCGACGTCGGCGACGCTGGTCCCCGTCGCGTCCACCTCGCGGGCGACCTCCGCGAGCCGGGCTTCGTCGCGGGCCGCGAGATGGACCCGCCAGCCGGCGGCGGAGAGAGCCCGCGCCGCGGCGGATCCGACGCCCCCGGTGCCGCCCCAGATCAGAACGCGTGCGCTCATCGCCCGAAATTCTCCATCCTCGGTTTCGTTTGCGGCTGCAATTCCGGCCGTGACGCGCTAGCTATGGCGCTGCGCCCGCGCGTAAAGACCGCTTTGCGGGTGGCCGCGGGTCGCAGGTCGCGGATTGCGGGAACGCTCGTGCCGGGCAGGGGAGGGGGACGACGATGCGGTTCGCTTTCGCGGGGATCGATTTCCTCGCCGACGCCTTCCACGGCTTCGTCGCGCAGGGCTGGGAGCCGGTGAAGCTGTTCACGCGCCCCTGCGACGGCGTCCACGACGTCAACGTCGCGATCGTCGGCGAGGCGGCGCGGCGCAAGCTGCCGATCCAGATGTCGCGCATCCGCGCCGCGGACGTCGCGGCGCTGAAGGATCTCGGCTGCGACGCCCTCGTCGTCGCCGGCTATCCCTGGCGCATCCCGGACTGGACGGGGAGCGTCGCCTACGCGTTGAACTTCCACCCCTCGCCGCTGCCGGAGGGGCGCGGACCGTACCCGCTCTACCGCGTCGTCCTCGACGGGCTCGACAGCTGGGGCATGAGCGCCCACGTGCTCGACGCCGAGTTCGACACGGGCCCGATCCTGGCGCGTGAGATCTTTCCCGTCTCCCCGCAGGAGCGCCACGAGACGCTGCTCGCCCGCTGCCAGATGGCCACGGGGCGCCTCGCGCGCGCGATCGCCGCCGACATCGAGGGCGCCTTCGCACGCGCCGAGCCGCAGGGGGAGGGGAGCTACTTTCCGAGAGCCAGCGACGCCGATCGCACGTTGGACTTCACGAGGCCGATCGAGGCGCTGATGCGTCAGGTGCGCGCCTTCGGGCCCATCGAGACCATGGCGAAGGTCGGCCCGAGCGAGATCCATGTCGGCGAGGCGTACGCCATCGAGGCCGCCCACGACCACGAGCCTGGACGCGTGGTGCACCAGTACCGCCGCGTCCTCACGATCGCGGCGAAGGACGGCTACGTCGTCATCACCCGCTGGAGCCCGGTCTCGCTCACCGCCGCGCAGTACTTCGGGCGGTGACGGGTCGCGCAGGGGATGAACGCCGCCGCTCCCGCGCCATCTCTCCCTCCACGACCCCGACCGACCCGCCGCCCGAGACCCCTCCTCATGCCGCGCATGCGCCGCAAGGCCGATCTTCCGACCAAGACCTGCGCCGCCTGCGGCCGGCCCTTCGCCTGGCGCAAGAAGTGGGAGCGTGTCTGGGGGGAGGTGCGCTATTGCTCCGATCGCTGCCGGAGCGAGGGACGCGCGCGCTCGCGCGACCCCGTCCCGGAGAGCGGCGGCGTCACTCCGCGATCGCGATCCTGAGGGAGGCCGCGCGCTCGTCCTCCGCCTGCTTGAGCAGCGCGCGCGCCTCGTCCGCCTCGCGCTGACGGTTCCACATGGCGGCGTAGACGCCCTCCGCGGCGAGGAGCTGCGCGTGCGAGCCGCGCTCGACGATCTCGCCCTTGTCGAGGACGATGATCTCGTCGGCGCCCACCACCGTCGAGAGGCGGTGCGCGATGACGAGCGTCGTGCGTCCGCGGCTCACACGGTCGAGCGCGTCCTGGATCTCCTTCTCGGTGAAGGAGTCGAGCGCGGACGTCGCCTCGTCGAGGAGCAGGATCGGCGGGCTCTTGAGGATGGTGCGGGCGATGGCGACGCGCTGCTTCTCGCCGCCCGAGAGCTTGAGGCCGCGCTCGCCCACCGGCGTGTCGTAGCCCTCCGGCAGGCTTTCCACGAAGCGGTCGATCTGGGCGAGGCGGGCGGCCTCGCGGACCTCCTCCTCGCTCGCGTCCCAGCGGCCGTAGCGGATGTTGTAGCCGATCGTGTCGTTGAACAGCACCGTGTCCTGCGGGACCATGCCGATGGCCGAGCGCAGGCTCTCCTGCGTCACCGCGGCGATGTCCTGCCCGTCCACGAGGATGCGCCCACCCTGCGGCTCGTAGAAGCGGAAGAGCAGCCGCGAGATCGTCGACTTGCCCGCGCCCGAGGGACCGACGATGGCGATCGTCCTGCCGGCGGGCACCGTGAAGGAGATACCCTTCAGGATCGGCCGGTCCGGATTGTAGGAGAAGCGTACGTCCTCGAAGGCGACGGCGGCGTCCCCCACCGCGAGCGGCTTGGCGTCCGGCCTGTCCTGGATCTCGGGGTCGCGGTCGAGGATCGCGAACATGTCGGAGATGTCGATGAGCGCCTGCTTGATCTCGCGATAGACCATGCCCATGAAGTTCAACGGGATGAAGAGCTGGATCAGCATGGCGTTGACCAGCACGAAGTCGCCGATCGACGCCGATCCCGCCAGGATGTCGCGCACGGCGAGGATCATCACCGTGGTCATGCCGATGGTGAAGATGATCGCCTGCCCGCCGTTGAGGAAGGCGAGCGAGGTGTAGGTCTGCACCGAGGCGCGCTCGTAGCCCTCCATGGAGCGGTCGTAGCGCGCCATCTCTCGCTTCTCGGCGCCGAAATACTTCACCGTCTCGAAGTTGAGCAGCGCGTCGATCGCCTTGGTGTTGGCGTCGGTGTCGCTCTCGTTCATCCGCTTTCGGATGGCGATGCGCCATTTCGTGGCCTGGTAGGTGAAGGCGAGATAGGCCGTCACCATCGCGAGCACCACGGCGGAATAGATCAGGTTGAACTCCCAGGCGAGGATGACGAGCACCAGCACGAGCTCGACGATCGTCGGCACCAGGGTGAGGATCATCAGCCGCGTCAGCTCCTCGATGCCGTTTCGCCCGCGCTCGAGCACGCGGGTGAGCCCGCCCGTCTTTCGCTCGAGATGGAAGCGAAGGGACAGCGAGTGCAGGTGCGAGAAGAGCTGCGAGGCCATCTTGCGCACGGCGTGCATCGCGACCTTGGCGAAGACGCCGTCGCGCATCTGGGTGAGCACCGCCATCAGCACCCGCGAGAGACCGTAGAGGACGGTGAGCAGGATCGGCGCGCCGAACAGCCAGGCCCAGGCCTCGCCGCCGGGTGTGTCGGTCGCGTCGGAGGCGCCCGTCACGGCGACGAGCGCGTCCGTCGCCCACTTGAAGGTGAAGGGCGTGACCATGGTCACGCCCTTGGCGAGGATCAGCAGCCCGAAGGCGATGTAGATGCGTCGCTGCAGGTCCGGGCGCCCGTGGGGCCACAGATAGGGCCAGAGGCGCGAGAAGGTGGCGACGAGGCTTGCTTCCTCGCGGCCGGCGGCGGCGGAGGATTGGGCGTCTGGGGGCATGAGGCTGCTTCGATCGATTCCAGGGTGCCGCCTCTATATGGCAGCTCGGGCAGGTAAATCACCCCCCGTCCGACGACGCCCTCATCCCGTGAAGCGCTCGCGCAGCGCCGTCTTCTGGATCTTGCCCGTCGCCGTGTGCGGGATCTCCTCCACGAACACGATCCGGTCCGGTAATTGCCACTTGGCGAGCCGTGCCGCGAGATGCGCGCGGATGCCGGCCTCGTCGGGCTCCACGCCCGCCCGGGGCACGACGACGAGGAGCGGGCGCTCGCCCCATTTCTCGTCGGGCACGCCGATGGCCGCCGCCTCGGCGACATGGGGATGGCCGACCGCGAGGTTCTCGAGCTCGATCGAGGAGATCCACTCGCCGCCGGACTTGATCACGTCCTTCGAGCGATCGACGACCTGCATGTTGCCGAAGCGGTCGATGGTCGCGACGTCGCCCGTGTCGAAATAGCCGTCGGCGTCGAGGATCGGCTCCTCGCGCCGGAAATAGGCCTTTGCGATCGCGGGCCCGCGCACCTTCAGGCGCCCGAAGGCCGTGCCGTCCCAGGGCAGCGCGCGCCCCTCGTCGTCCTCGATCCGCATCTCGATGCCGAAGAAGGCGTGGCCGGCGCGCTCCTTGACGTCGAGCCAGGCGTCCGCGTCGAGATCGCCGTAATCGGGCTTGAGCGAGCAGACGGTGCCGAGCGGGCTCATCTCCGTCATGCCCCAGGCGTGCATCACCTCGACGCCGTAGCGATCCCGGAAGGCCTGCGTCACCGCCCGCGGGCAGGCGGAGCCGCCGATGACGACGCGATCGAGATCGGGAAGCGTCGTCCCCGTGGCTTCGAGATGCTGGAGGAGCGCGAACCAGACGGTGGGCACCGCGGCGCTGATGGAGACACGCTCCGACACGAGGAGCTCGGCGAGGGAGGCGCCGTCGAGCTTCGGCCCCGGCATCACCAGCGTCGCGCCCACCATGGGCGCCGAGAAGCCGAAGGACCAGCCGTTGGCGTGGAAGAGCGGCACGACCGGCATCGCGACGTCGCGCGAGGAGAGGCCGAGCGCGTCGCGCTGGTTCGCCGTCATGGCGTGGAGCACGTTGGAGCGGTGGGAATAGAGTACGCCCTTGGGCTCGCCCGTCGTGCCGGACGTGTAGCACAGGCCCGCGGCCGCGTTCTCGTCGAGCGTCGCCCAGGCGAAATCGTCGTCGGCCTCGGCCAGCCAGTCCTCGTAGGCGACGGCCTCGCGCAGGGTCGTCTCCGGCATGTGCGCGCCGTCGGTGAGGACGACGAAGCGCCGGATGGCGGGCAGCCGCTCCTGCAGGCGCTCCATCAAGGGCACGAAGGTGAGGTCGAGGAAGAGGAGGCGGTCCTCCGCGTGGCTCGCGATGTAGACGATCTGGTCCTCGAAGAGCCGCGGGTTGAGCGTGTGGTAGACCGCACCGATGCCGGTGATCGCGTACCAGGTCTCGAGATGGCGCGCGGTGTTCCAGGCGAGCGTCGCGACGCGATCGCCCTCGCGGATGCCCTCGCGGGCGAGGCGCTTGGCGAGGCGCAGCGCCCTGTCACGGATCTCGGCGTAGGTCGTGCGCACGATCGGCCCCTCGACCGAGCGCGAGACCACCGCCCGGCCGCCGTGCTGGAGGGCGGCGTGGTCGATGATCTTGTGGATCAGCAGAGGCCAGTCCTGCATCAGGCCGTGCATGGCGTTCTCCCTCGGGCGCGCCCTGTGGCCGGGCGTTCGAGGAGAGGGTACCGCGTCTTCCCGCGAGAGCAATCGATGCGACGTGCTCCCGTTGGCGGCGACCGTCGGTGGACGCCGTCTTCTGTCGGCTTCACATCGTCATCGCGTGGGCGGGATAGCCGCCCTCGTCGAGGGCGGCGGCGATCTCGAGCGCTTGCGCTGTCGTGAGGATGCGTGCGCGGCCGTGCTCGAGATCTACCGCGACCTCCGCTCGCGGATCGACCCGCTCGACGATCCGGCGCACGGCCTTGGTGCACCCCTCGCAGCTCATGCCCTCCACGTTCATCAGGAGCTCGTGGCGCTCGTCCATGGGAAATCCTCCGTCTTCGTCTCCCGCGACAACGCCGGCGGCGGCTGCGACGTTCGCCCGCGGGGCGCGGGCGGGCGAAAGCGGGTCGATCTCGGGGGATAGTCGAACGAAAATATTGAACGTGCGGGAATTATTCGGTTCTGTCGTAACGAGGACGCCCGTCCGGCTCGTCGGAGGCCGCATGCGGAGCGAAGAAGGCGCGCCCGGCCCGGTTTCGGCGCGGGCGCGGGCGAGAGACGAGGCGAGAGTGGAACGGCGACGCCCCCGCGCGAACGAGCGACGCCGAGCGCCGGGCGCGGCGCTCGCGGCCGGCATCGCGGCGCTGGGCGCGGCGCTCCTCGCGCTCGCCGGTGCCATCGCCGCCGGTGCGGGCGTGGCGCTCGCCATGGCGCTGACGCTCGCCGCCGCGGGCCTCGCGCTCGCAGGCGGCGCGCTCGTCCTGGCGCGGCGCGCCCGGACCACGGCCGAGAAGGCCTCCTCCGATCTCGACTTCCTCGCCCGCCGTCTGCTGCGGGTCGAATCGCGCCTCGCCGAGGCCGAGCGCCGCAAGGGCGGCGACGAGGACGTGCGCGGCGCCGTCGCCGAGGTATCGGGCGAGATCGCGCTGATCAGCGGCCTGCTGCGCGACATCGCCGGCACCGTCGCGGGGCACGATCGCACGCTCACCGAGATCATCGAGGCGCAGGCCGCGCTGGCGCAGGACGAGAGCCCCGAGCCGGAGCGCTACGAGCCGCTGCGCGGGGCGCCGCCTCCGCCGCCGGCTCCGGAGCCCGCGGCTTGGGCTCCGCCGCCGCGCTTCGCGCCGGTGCTCGAGCCGGAGCCCGAGTTCGATCCTCTGCCGGAACCCGATCATCTGCCGGAGCCGGAGCCCGCACCCGCGCCCCGCGTCTTCACCCCGCAGCCGCTGCATCGCGCCGCCCACGAGCCGTTGTTCGAGGAGGAGGTCGCGCCGCCCGCACCCGAGCCCGCGCTCGACCGGTACGCGCAGGCGGTGCTCCGCGCGCTGCGTGAGGACCGCATGGAGATCCACCTCCAGCCGGTGGTCTCGCTGCCCCAGCGCAAGACGCGCTTCTACGAGGCGCTGGCGCGGCTGCGCCTCGACGACGACAGCCTCGTCATGCCCGACGCCTTCCTGCCCGCCATCACCCGTGCGGGCCTCACGGCGGAGCTCGACGGCAAGGTCGCCGCGCGCGCGGCGGCGATCGCGCGCCATCTCGTCAATCGCGGCTCGGACGCCTTCGTCACCCTCGACCTCGCGCAGGAATCGCTCGTCGCGCCGGGCTTCCTGCGGGCGTTGGGACGGATCCTCGAGGCCTATCCGGACGTCGCGGGGCGCCTCGCCTTCGAGATCGCGCAGCGCTCCTGGCGCATGCTCGACGCCGAGGCGAGCGGCGCGCTCGACGCCCTGCGCTCCAAGGGCGCGCTCTTCGTGCTCGACCGGGCGAGCGACCTGCGGGTCGACGCGCTCGGCCTCGCCGATCGCGGCGTGCGCTACGTGAAGCTGCCGTCCGCGCTCATCCTCGGCCACGCGGAGCGTCCCGCACCCGGGCTCGACGTCGCCGTGAGCGACCTGTCCGCGGTGCTCTCGCGCGCGGGCATCAAGCTCGTGGCGGAAGCCGTGGAGCGGGAGGAGGACGTGCCGGACCTCATCGACCTCGACGTGCCGCTGGCGCAGGGCCTCGTCTTCGGCGGCCCGCGGGCCGTGCGCTCGGACCTGATCGGCGGCCCGCCCCCCGGACGCGGCGGCGAGCCCGCGGGCACGCGCCCGCGCACACAGGACGGCGGCGCGCCGACCGCTCGGGCGGTCCCGCCGCGTGCACCCGCGCCGGCCCCCGGCATCTCCGCGCGCTATGCGGACGATCCGCCGCCGCAGGAGCCGAAGCGCCCCTATCGCGCGACACTGCGCCGGGCGGGCTGACGCCCGGCGCCTTGATCAGGCCGCGACGCCGACGCCGAGCTTCTTCTGCAGGCTCGACGAGGAGGTGGTGTACTGGAAGGTCAGCCGCTTGTCGGGGTGGACGTAGCGGTGGATGCGCTGCGCCGCGAGCGCGCCCTCGTGGAAGCCCGAGAGGATGAGCTTCAGCTTGCCCGGATAGGTGTTGATGTCGCCGATGGCGAAGATGCCCGGCGTCGAGGTCTCGAACTTCTCGGTGTCGACCGGGATCAGCTGCTCGTCGAGGTTCAGACCCCAATCGGCTATGGGCCCGAGCTTCATCGTGAGCCCGAAGAAGGGGAGGAGCACGTCGCAGGGGATCTCGAAGGTCGAGCCGTCGTCGCGCCGGGCGATGACGGCCTCGAGCTTCGGCGCCGTGCCCTTCAGGCCCTGGATCTGGCCCAGATGCATGTCCATCTCGCCGGCGGCGACGAGGGCGCGCATCTTGTTGACGGTGTCCGGGGCGGCGCGGAAGGCGTCGCGACGATGCATCAGCGTGAGGCGCTCGGCCACCGGCTGGAGGTTCACCGTCCAGTCGAGCGCCGAATCGCCGCCGCCGACGACGAGCACGCGCTTGCCGCGGAAGGCCTCGATGCGGCGCACGGCATAGAGCACCCCCTCGCCCTCGTAGGCCTCGATGTCCGGGACCGGCGGCTTCTTGGGCTGGAAGGAGCCGCCGCCGGCGGCGATGACGATCGCCTTGCAGTCGAAGACCGTGCCGGCATCCGTGGTGAGCTTGAAGCGCGGCGCCTCGTGCGTGCCGAGCGTCTCCACCGCCGCCACCATCTCGTTGAGGTGGAAGGTGGGGCCGAAGGGCTCGATCTGCTTCATCAGGTTGTCGATGAGGCCCTGGCCCGTCACCGTCGGGAAGCCGGGGATGTCGTAGATGGGCTTTTCGGGATAGAGCTCGGCGCATTGGCCGCCGATCTTGGGCAGGATGTCCACGAGATGGGCCTTGATGTCGAGAAGGCCCAGTTCGAACACGGCGAAGAGGCCCACAGGCCCCGCGCCCACGATCACGACGTCCGTCTCGATGGTCTCGCTCATGCTCTCGTCCCGTTCGGTGGTCCCGTACGATGGTCCCGTGCCGGCCGTTGCTCGGCCATCCGGGCTTTGGCCTTCCGGCGCCTCGTGACTACATCTAGGGGAACGTCTCCCCGGATGTCACCTTCGAGCGGACGCTTGCGCCGGGACGCGTCGTCGCGCGCGTCGGGGCCCGCCTCCGCTTCACCATGCCTCGCAGCAGAGGATAGCACATGCGTACTGCAGATTGCGACATTCTCCTCGTCCCCGGTCTCGGCGGGTCCGGTCCGGACCATTGGCAGGCGCGCTGGGAGCGCAGCCTGACGACGGCGCGCATCGTGCCCCAGGAGGACTGGGACGCCCCCGATCTCGACGCCTGGGCGGCGCGGGTGGAGGACGCCGTCGCCTGCGCGACGCGGCCCGTGGTGCTCGTCGCCCATTCGCTCGGCAATCACGTGGTCGCGACGGCCGCGCCCCGGCTCGAGGGGCGCATCGCCGGCGCCTACCTCGTCGCGCCGCCGGATCTGCACGATGCCGAGCGCATGCCCGAGATCCTGCGCGACATGACGATACCGGACGTGGCGCTGCCGTTCGCGAGCCTCGTCGTCGCCAGCCGCACCGATCCCTATTGCGCCTTCGAGCGGGCGGAGGCGATCGCCGGCAGCTGGGGCGCGCCCGTGGTGGACGCCGGAGAATCGGGCCATCTCAACGCCGAATCGGGTCACGGGCCGTGGCCGGAGGGGCTGATGCGGTTCGCGGGCTTCCTCAAGCGGCTGTGACGCGCACGATCGGGGACGCGGCGCGCATCTGCGGAGCTGCGCCTCGGCATCGTCGGGCGTGGACAGGAACGACGGGGCGGGCTTCGATCGGGGCGAAAGGACACAATGCATCATGAGCACCGACGCGCGCATCCTCGTCGTCAACCCCAACAGCAACGAGGCCGTGACCGCGGGCCTCGCCGAGGCGCTGGCCGGCTACGTCCTGCCCGGCGGCCCGCGGATCGACTGCGTGACGCTGCGCGAGGGGCCCTTCAACATCGAGACGCAGGCGGACATCGAGAGCGTCGTCCTGCCGCTCGCGCGCCTCGTCGCGCACGAGAAGCCGACGGCGACGGTGATCGCCTGCTTCTCCGATCCGGGCGTCCAGGGCTGCCGGGAGGCGACGCGCGGCCCGGTCTTCGGCATGCGCGAAGCCGGCATCCTCGCCGCGCTGGCGCGGGCGGACCGCTTCGGCATCATCGCCGTGCAGACCCGCTCGATCCGCCGCCATCTGCGCGCGGTGCGCGAGATCGGCGTCACCGATCGTCTCGCGGGCGACCGGGCGCTGGAGATCACCGTGGCCGATGCCGCCGCGGACGATCGCGCCTTCGCCCGCCTCGTGGAGGTCGGGCGCACCCTGCGCGACATCGACGGCGCCGAGGCGCTCGTTCTCGGCTGCGCCGGCATGGCGCGTCACCGCGCTCCGCTGGAGGCGGAGCTCGGCGTGCCGATCATCGAGCCGGTCCAGGCGGCGGTCGGGATGGCGCTCGGCGCGATCCTCGCGCGCTGAGCGCGCGAGGAAGAGGCGCTGCCGCTCAGGAGAGCAGGCTGCGGCGATGGTCGATCATCGTACGGATCATCTGCAGGGCGAGCTTGCGCTCGCTCTCCTCGAGCAGGACCGCCGCATCGAGGATGTCGGTGATGTGTCGCTCCTTGAGGTAGTACAGCCCGCGCACCTCCTCCGCGCTGAGCGTGATCTCGCGAGGCTTCTTGCGGGTGGGGGCGGACAGAGTCTCGTTGGTCGCCATGGGGTCGCTCTCTCGGGAAAAGGTCGTTTCGTGCTTTTCGTCAGCTCTGGCGCGACGACAGGCGCAGGGCCGCCTCGTCCGTCGCGAGGCCGGTCCGGCGCAGGACCGAGCCCTTCAGGCCCGCAAGCCGTGAGACGCGCGCCAGCGTCTCCTCGCGCACCAGGATCTCCACGGCCAGGCAGTCCTGCCCCTCGATCTCGACCGGCAGGCCGAGAGGGCGCGTGACGAAGCCGGCCTGCTGCCAACGGGGCAGCCACCACATCTCGACGACGGCGGTCATCGCGCTGATGCCCTCGTCGAGGCAATATTCCATGACGGCGGCGAGCATCATGCAGTCGGTCCGCCCGAAGCGCCGCTCCTTGGCGACGAAGTAGCGCGTCACCTCGACGATGTCGGGGCCGACGGGCAGGTCGCGCTGGACGAGGTGGGAGAACACCTCCGACATCATGTGCGGGCGCGTGGAGGGATAGAGCCGCTGACCGCCGACCACCCTGTCGCCGTCCACGGCGATCAGGTAGGTCGCCGCCTCGTCGTCGAACTGGTCGATCTCGCGCCCGTCCGGCCGGGCGAGGTCGCGCCAGCCGCGTTCCTCGACGAAGACCTGATGACGCAAGCGGTAGGTCTGCTCGAGCAGATCCTCGAATAGATGTGAATTGGAGCTGTTGATTATCTGAACGTGTGCCATCCTGGCCCCCGCGCCTCGATCGAACTGCGGGGAAGATGGGCTAATTCGCGCTAGGATAGAATTGTAGGAAATGACAGGGTCATAGAGAGATGTATCGATAGTGCAGAGCCCGCGCTACGGCTTGCGTCTTGTTCGCGGCGTCGAGCTTCTGGCACGCATTCGCGACATGAGCCGTCACCGTACGTTCCGTTATGCCCAAGCGTTGTGCAATCGCGGGTGCCGACAGACCTTGCGCGGAATGGGCGAGGACCTCGCGCTCTCGCGGCGACAGCAGCGTATCGGGAAGCGTCCCGCCGGAGATCTGCCGACCCCGGTCGAAGGCGTAGAGCGCCATCAGGTGGATCGCGGGCTTCGTGCGGGGCGAGAGGTCGACCTCCTTGCCGCTGAGCGAGATGCAGGCGTCGTAGCCGTTGATGCCGTGGATCGGCACGCAGAAGCCCTGCTCCATGCGGTAGTCGCGCGCCCGCCGCATGACCTCGACGGCCCCCGGATCGCTGTCCGCATCGAACGGCGCCTCGCCCCATTCGAAGGGCTTCACCGTCTGGCGGCAATGGCGAATGACGGGATCGTGGTCCGCGTAGGACTTGCGCGTATAGAGCTCGAACCACTGGTCCGGGAGGTGGTGGATCAGGATCGCCTTGCGCATGGACTGGCCGGGGCGCGGCAGGCTCGTGATCACGAAGTTCTCGAAGCCGAAGACGCCGAGCGCCCTGTGCATCTCGCCCAGCAGCGCCTCGGGCGTGTCGGCGTTCTCGATCGCCTCCACGAAAGCGAAGGCGTCCTTGGCGAAATCAATCTTTCTCGACGTCACCGACGCCTCCTCCGACGATCCACAGACCCGACGCGAACGTGCGAACGGCACGTCCTTCCCCCCGCGCAGGCGAACCATGCGCAATTCCTCGCGGCGCATCAATACCGTAAGCGGCACAGCCGTCACGATGCTTGATCTTGCAGCGATCCTGGGAGGAGACGTGATCTATGCGGCAACTCTGCGGCGATCGAGATGCGACCTGTACGATAGTGCCTCGGCGACATGCACCCTGGCTACTCGCGCTGTGCCGTCGAGATCGGCGAGCGTTCGCGCAACGCGCAGGACGCGATGATAGCCGCGGGCGGAGAGCTTCATCGTCTGCGCCGCGTCGCGCACGAGGGCGAGCCCGTCGCGATCGGGCCCGGCGACGTCCTCCAGCATCGCCGCCGGGCACGACGCGTTGGTGGTGCTGGCCGGCAGGCCGAGATCGGCGAAGCGGGCGCTCTGCACGGCACGCGCCGCCGCGACCCGCGTCGCCACCTGCGCCGAGCCTTCCGCCGGCGGAGGGAGAATCAGGTCGGCGGCGGTGACGGCGGGCACCTCGATCGTCAGGTCGACGCGGTCGAGCAGCGGGCCCGAGAGCCGCGCCTGGTATTGCGCCATGCAGCGCTCGTTGGGCCCGCGCCGGCAGGCGTAGCCGGGCTCCGTCGCCTGCCCGCAGCGGCAGGGGTTCATGGCGGCCACGAGCTGGAAGCGCGCGGGATAGGTGCAGCGGGCGTTGGCGCGGGCGATCATCACCTCCCCGGATTCGAGGGGCTGGCGCAGGCTGTCGAGCGTCTGGGGCTGGAACTCCGGCAGCTCGTCGAGGAAGAGCACCCCGCGATGGGCGAGCGACACCTCTCCCGGGCGCGCGGTGACCCCGCCTCCGACGAGGGCCGCGGTGGACGCGGAATGGTGGGGCGCGCGAAACGGGCGCCGGTCGGAGAGCTTGCCCTCCTCGATCAGCCCGGCGACGGAATGGACCATCGACACCTCGAGCAGCTCGCGGGGCGAGAGCGCGGGCAGGATCGAGGGCAGGCGCTGGGCGAGCATGGACTTGCCGGCGCCGGGCGGGCCGGACATGAGCAGATTGTGCCCGCCCGCCGCAGCGATCTCGAGCACGCGCTTGGCGCTCTCCTGGCCCTTGATCTCGCGCAGGTCCGGCAGGTCACCCGCCCGCGCGGCGATCGCGGGGACCGGGCGCGAGAGCACCTGCGTTCCCTTGAAGTGATTGGCGAGCTGGATGAGGTTCTCGGGCGCGATCACCTCGATCTCCTCGGACGCCCACGCCGCCTCCGGGCCGCAGGCTTTCGGGCAGATGAGCCCGCGCCCGCGCCCGTGCGCGGCGATCGCCGCCGGCAGCACGCCCGCCACCGCCGTGATCGAGCCGTCGAGGGCGAGCTCACCGAGCACGGTATAGCCCTCGAGCGCGTCCATCGGGATCGCGCCGAGAGCGGCCATGAGGCCGAGCGCGATGGGCAGGTCGAAATGGCTGCCCTCCTTGGGCGTGTCCGCCGGCGCCAGATTGACGGTGATGCGTTTGGACGGCAGCGACAGCCCCGACGAGATCAGCGCGGAGCGCACGCGCTCGCGGCTCTCGCCCACCGCCTTGTCCGGCAGCCCCACGACGTTGAACTTCATGTCGCCGGGGATGATCTGCACCTGCACGTCGACGGCCTTCGCCTCGACGCCCTCGAAGGAGACGGTGGAGACGCGGGTGACCATGGTGCGACCTCGGGAACGGAAGACGGCGGAGCGCTCCCGGCCAAGGTTGCATAGGGGTGATCGGATGACAAGCGTGGAGGTTAAGTAAGGACCGCAATCGCAACTTCTACTGCTGGTCGTCCGTTTCTGCCCATGCTCGGCCGGCCCCAACCAGCCGACGCACCTCCGGTGGTAGCGCGAAGGCCCCCACGTGGACGTCGGGCGCCCAGTAGCGCGTCGCGAGCCCCGTCGCTCGCGCCCGCGAGGCGATCGTCCGCACGTCGCCGGGCACGAGATCGGCGTTCGAGGCGAAGCCGAGCGCGATCGGCCCGCCGGTATAGGTCGGTACCGACGCCAGATAGAGCGTCGCGTGCTCGAAGAGCGAGCCGAGCAGCGCCTGCGCCGCCGCCACTTGGTCGCCCTGGAAAAAGGGCACGCCCGCCTGCGTCACCAGCACGCCGCCGGGGACGAGGCAGCGTGCGCAGTCGCGGTAGAAACCCTCCCCGAAGAGCGCGGCCGCGGGTCCTACGGGATCGGTCGAGTCGACGACGATCACGTCGTAGCGCCTGTCCGTGTCGCGGACGTAGGCGAGCCCGTCGCCGACGACGATCTCCGCAAGCGGATGGTCGAAGGCCCCGGCGCTCACGAAAGGCAGGTGCGTGCGCGCCGTCTCGATGACGCGCGCGTCGATCTCGACGAGGGTGACGCGCACGTCCTCGTGGCGCAGCGCCTCGCGCAGGACGCCGCCGTCGCCACCGCCGATCACCAGCACCTCGCGGACCGCGCCGTGCGCGAGGATCGGCACGTGCGCGATCATCTCGTGATAGACGTGGTGGTCGCGCTCCGTGAGCTGCACGATCCCGTCGAGCGCGAGCACGCGCCCGAAGGAGGCATTGTCGAAGACGACGAGCTCCTGGTGCTCGGTCTTCTCGTAATGCACCAGCCGGTCGACCCGAAAGACCTGCCCCCAGCCGTCGTGAATCGCCTCGGTGAAGCTCAGCACGGGATCATTCCGCGCTTGTGCTCGGCGAGCTGGATCCGCGCCGGCGAGAACGCCTCGCGCAGCACCTTCACCGCCTCGTGGGGCCGCGCGTCGCCGCACATGAAGATGTCGATGGCGGCGTAGGCGCGCTCGGGCCAGGTGTGGATCGAGATGTGGCTCTCCGCCAGCACTGCGACCCCCGAGATCCCGCCATTGGGCGTGAAATGGTGCAGATCGATGTTGAGCAGCGTCGCCCCCGCGGCCTCCGTGGCGCGCCGCAGCGCGTCCTCCACCGCCGGCAGGTCGTCGAGGCGCGAGGCCTCCCACAGGTCGACGATGAGGTGCGTGCCCGCGAAAAGCAGGCCGTCCTTCTCGACGAAGTGGTCGAGCGACTGGTCGTGCCGGGTGACGTCCGGCGTCGTCGCGACGGCCACGGCGGTCGTGCTCGTGTCGATCTCGCCCCGCTCCGCAGCGGATTTGCGATCGTTGCTCACCTCGTTGGATCGAACACCTGCGTCATGCAGGGTGAAGTCCATCCCCAATTCGGCGAGGCGGGCGTCTTTGCGCATCCCGTGCCCCTCCAAGACCAGCAGATGAACCCAGCCAGCTGTCGTGTCGCTTTCGGGTCAGGGGAGGGGTTTTGGCGGGTATGGGGCGGGAGATCAAGGGCGGGAGCGAAAATCGCGTGCCGGATGGTCCGGCGCGCCGCGCGCCGCGCGCCCCACCCGCGCCGCGATGCCCCGTTCCTTATCCCGGCGCCACTCGCTATCCTGCGGGCTGAACGGCATCTGCGAGACGCGACACCACCATGAGAGACGCCATCCGGTTCACCAGGAACGGGACCATCCGCGAGATCCGCGACGCGCATCCGCGCGCGACGCTGCTCGACTGGCTGCGGCTCGAGGAACGGGCGACCGGCACGAAGGAGGGGTGCGCCGAGGGCGATTGCGGGGCGTGCACCGTGGCGCTCGGGCGGCTCATCGAGGGGCGGGTCGTCTACGAGCCCGTGAATGCCTGCATCGTCCTCCTCGGCCAATGCGACGGGGCGGACGTCGTGAGCGTGGAGGACATCGCCGCCGACGGGGCGCTGCACCCCGTCCAGGAGGCGATGGTGGCCCATCACGGCTCGCAATGCGGCTTCTGCACGCCGGGCATCGTGATGAGCCTGTTCACGCTCTACGAGGAGGGCGCGCGCCCGGTGGAGCGCGCGACGGTGAACGACGCGCTGGCGGGCAACCTGTGCCGCTGCACGGGCTATCGCCCCATCGTCGACGCCGCGCTCGACGCCTGCGCCGCGCCGAGGGACCGGCGCTTCGAGGCGCATCGGGAGGCCACGGCGCGGGCGCTCGCCGAGATCGCGGCGGCCGGCGAGGACCTCTTCGTGGGCGACGAGACGCGCTTCTTCGCGGCACCCGCCTCCGAGGAGAGCCTGTGCGCGCTCCT
Source organism: Salinarimonas ramus (assembly GCF_014645695.1). Taxonomy (GTDB): domain Bacteria; phylum Pseudomonadota; class Alphaproteobacteria; order Rhizobiales; family Beijerinckiaceae; genus Salinarimonas; species Salinarimonas ramus. Next base: position 270,353 of record NZ_BMMF01000006.1, read on the forward strand.
CGCGCGCCATCCCGACGCGACGATCCTCGCGGGTGCGACCGACGTCGGCCTGTGGATCACCAAGGCGCTCATGGAGATCGAGAAGATCGTCTGGCTCGGGCGCATCGAAGCCTTGCGCGAGACGCACGCGACCCCCGAGACGCTGACGCTCGGGGCCATGGTCTCGCATGCGGCGGCCCACGAGGCGCTCGCCGCGATCGATCCGGACCTCGGCGAGCTGATGCGCCGCTTCGGTTCGGCGCAGGTGCGCGCGTCCGGGACCGTCGGCGGCAACATCGCAAACGGCTCGCCCATCGGCGACCTCCCGCCGGCGCTGATCGCGCTGGGCGCGACGCTGCATCTCGCGGGCGCGAAGGGCACGCGCACGCTGCCGCTGGAGGATTTCTTCATCGCCTATCGCAGGCAGGACCGCGAGCCGGGCGAGTACGTCCGGGCGGTGGACATCGACAAGCTGCGCAAGCATGACGTCTTTCGCTGCTACAAGGTGACGAAGCGCTTCGACGAGGACATCTCGGCGGTGATGGGCGCCTTCCGCCTGCGGCTCGACGGCCGGCGTATCGCCTCAGCCCGCGTCGCCTTTGGCGGCATGGCGGCGACGCCCAAGCGCGCGCCGCTGACGGAGGCGGCGCTCGTGGGGCTCGACCTCGACGACGAGCTCGCCTGGGCGCCGGCGCTCGACGCGCTGGCGCGGGACTACCGCCCGATGTCCGACCACCGCGCCTCGTCCGAATACCGGGCGCTCGTGGCCCGAAACCTGCTCTTCAAGGCGCTGGCCGAGATCGCCGGCGCGGAGGGCACCCGCATCGCGCCCCGCATCGGCGGCCTCGCCGCCGCCGAGTGACTTGCGACAGCACGCGTCCCGCGAGAGAAACGAGCCGCATGAACATCCGCCACGAGTTCGACGACACGGGACCCGACGCCGAGCCGCTGCGCCACGTGCGCAAGCCGTTGCCGCACGATTCGGCACGCCGCCACGTAATGGGCGCCGCCGACTACATCGACGACGTCCGCGAGCCCGCGGGAACGCTCCACGTCGCCATCGGCATGGCGCCCAAGGCCCGCGGCGCGATCCGCTCGATCGACCTCACGGCGGTGCGCGCCCATCCGGGCGTCGTGCGCGTCCTCACGGCGGCCGACGTGCCGGGCAAGAACGACGTCTCGCCGGCGGCGGGGGACGACCCGATGTTCGCCGACACCCGCATAGGCTTCCACGGCCAGGCGCTGTTCGCGGTCCTCGCCGAGACCCGCGACGCGGCGCGCCGCGCGGCGAAGACGGCGATCGTCGAGATCGAGGAAGAAGCGCCGAGCGTCAGCGTCGAGGACGCGCTCGAACGCGCCGAGACCGTGCTGCCCGATTACGGATTCGGCCGCGGCGAGGTCGCGCCCGCGCTCGACGGCGCGCCGCACCGGCTCCAGGGGAGCCTGCGCATCGGCGGGCAGGAGCATTTCTATCTCGAAGGCCAAGCGGCCCTCGCGACGCCCGGCGAGGAGGGCGACATCCACGTCCTCTCCTCGACGCAGCACCCCACCGAGGTGCAGCACGTGATCGCCCGCGTGCTCGGCATCCCCGACGCCTACGTCACCTGCGAGGTGCGCCGCATGGGCGGCGGCTTCGGCGGCAAGGAGAGCCAGGCCACGCAATGGGCGGCCATCGCCGCGCTCGGCGCGCATCTGACGAAGCGCCCCTGCAAGGTGCGGCTCGATCGCGACGACGATTTCGTGCTCACCGGCAAGCGTCACGATTTCCGTAGCGACTGGCGCGTCGGCTTCGACGACGAGGGCGTGATCGCGGGCTTCGCGGTGACGCACAATGCCCGCTGCGGCTATTCGGCGGACCTGTCCCAGGGCGTCGTCGACCGCACGATGTTCCACTCGGACAATTCATACTTCTTCCCGGCGGTGCGCATCGACACGCGTCGGCTCCTCACCAACACCGTCTCGAACACGGCCTTTCGCGGCTTCGGCGGCCCGCAGGGCATGCTGATGATCGAGCACGTGATGGATCGCATCGCCTGGGCGACGGGCCGCGACCCGCTCGACGTGCGCTACGCCAACCTCTATCGCCCCGGCGCCGACGTGACGCCCTACGGCCAGACGGTGGAGGAGACCGACACGCTGCGCGCCGTCGTCGAGACGCTGGAGCGCACGAGCGAATACCGCACGCGCCGCGCCGCCATCGCCGCCTTCAACGACCGCTCGAAGATCCTCAAGAAGGGGATCGCGCTCACGCCGGTGAAGTTCGGCATCTCGTTCACGCTCATGCACCTGAACCAGGCGGGCGCGCTGGTGCACGTCTACCAGGACGGCTCGGTCCACCTGAACCACGGCGGCACCGAGATGGGCCAGGGGCTCTATCAGAAGATCGCCCAGGTGGTGGCGGAGGAGTTCGGCATCGCCATCGAGCGCGTGCGCATCACCGCGACCTCGACGGGCAAGGTGCCCAACACCGCGCCGACAGCGGCCTCCTCGGGCACGGACCTCAACGGCATGGCCGCGAAGATCGCCGCGGGCGCGATCAAGGCGCGCATGGCGGCGCGGGCGGCTGAGCGCTTCGGCATTCCGCAGGAGGAAGTGACCTTCCGCGACGACCGCGTCTTCGCCGGCAACGAGAGCCTCACCTTCGCCGAGCTCGCCCGCGACTGCGTCATGCACCGGGTGCACCTGTCGGAAGCGGGCTTCTACCGCACGCCGACCATCTCCTGGGACCGGGCGAACGCCAAGGGGCGGCCGTTCCTCTATTTCGCCTACGGCGCGGCGTGCTCCGAGGTGATCGTCGACACGCTCACGGGCGAATACAAGGTCACGCGCGTGGACATCCTCCACGACGTCGGGCGCTCCATCAATCCGGCCATCGACATCGGCCAGATCGAGGGCGGCTTCGTGCAGGGCATGGGCTGGCTGACGACGGAGGAGCTCGTCTACGACGAGACGAGCGGGCGGCTGCGCACCCACGCGCCCTCCACCTACAAGATCCCGGTCGCCTCCGACGTGCCGGAGGACCTGCGCGTCGCGCTCTTCCCCAACACCAATCGCATGGAGACGATCTACCGCTCGAAGGCGGTGGGCGAGCCGCCGGTGATGCTGGCGAACAGCGTCTTCTGCGCGCTCGCCGACGCGGTCCACGCGCTCGATCCGGCACGACCCGTGCCGCTCGACGCGCCGGCGACGCCGGAGGCGGTGCTGCGCGCCTGCGAGGCGCTGCGGGGCAACCCGCTCCCCGGGAGCGCGCCCGGCGGCGGGGGCCGCGTGGCGTGACCTCGGCCTACGTCCGGCTCGCCGATCTCGTGCAGGCCCATGGCGCGGCGGCGCTCGTGCGCGTCGCCGACGTGCGCGGATCCGCCCCGCGCGAGGTCGGCGCGGCGATGGCGGTACGCGCGGACGGCGCCTTCCTCGGCACGATCGGCGGCGGCGAGCTCGAATGGCGGGCGCTCGCCGCCGCCCGCGCGGCTCTGGCCGAGGGACGCGGGCCGATGCGGCGCCTCGACATGGCGCTGGGGCCAAATCTCGGCCAATGCTGCGGCGGGCGCGCGATCGTGACGGTGGAGACCTTCGACGCGCGCGATCTCGAGCAGCTGAGGGCGATGGCGCAGGCGGCGGCCGAGGGGCGTCCGCTGACGGCCCGGCTCGACGAGGACGGACGTGTGGCGCGGGCGCGGATAGCTCCCCGCAGGGGAGCTGGGCCGAGCGCAGCGAGGACCGGAGGGGGCGAGACCGACGAGCCTTCGCCCCCACCCGTCGGCTCTTCGAGCCGCCGACCTCCCCTACGGGGAGGTGTCGAGCCCGGCGAGACCTGGATCGAGGACACCGGACCGCGGGCGACGCCGCTCCTTCTCTTCGGCGCGGGCCATGTCGGGCGGGCGCTCGTGCTGGCGCTGGCGCCCTTGCCCTTCGCGATCCGCTGGATCGACACCCGCGCCGACGCGTTCCCCGCTCACGTGCCGGCGAACGCGAAGCCGGTCCACACCGACGAGCCGGGCCTCGAGATCGCGCGCGCCGCGCCCGGCACGTTCGTGCTGGTGATGACCCATTCCCACCCCCTCGACCTCGCGCTGACCGCGCAGGCGCTCGGGCGGGCGGATCTGCCCCATGTCGGGCTCATCGGCTCGGCGACGAAGCGCGCGCGCTTCGAGAAGCGGTTTCGCGAGATCGGCCTGCCGGAGGCGCGCATCGCCGCGCTCGCCTGCCCCATCGGCGTGCCCGGCATCGCCGGCAAGGACCCCGCCATCATCGCCGCCGCGACGGCGGCCGCGCTCCTCCAGGCGCGGGAGCAGGCGCTCCCGGCCGCATCGACGGAAGGCCCCGCATGACGACCACGGACGACGACCGCCGCCATCTCGCCCGCGCCGTTGCGCTCTCGCGCGAGCACATGGAGCGCGGGGAGGGCGGCCCGTTCGGCGCCGTAATCGTGCGCGACGGCGCGGTGCTGGCGGAAGGCTGGAACGAGGTGACGTCCTCCAACGACCCGACGGCGCATGCCGAGGTGAGCGCCATCCGGCGTGCCTGCAGGGCCGTGGGCGATTTCAGCCTGCGCGGGGCGACGCTCTACACGAGCTGCGAGCCCTGCCCGATGTGCCTCGCCTCCGCCTTCTGGGCGCGGGTCGACCGGATCGTCTACGCCAACACCCGCACGGAGGCCGCCGCCATCGGCTTCGACGACGCCTTCATCTACGACGAGATCCCCAAGGATCCCGCCGCGCGCGCCCTGCCGGCGGAGCACCTGCCGCTCGAGGAGGCGCGTGCCGTGTTCCGGGCCTGGATGGAGAAGGCCGACAAGGTCGCCTATTGAGGCCCCCGCGCCTCAGGCGGCGAGCCAGGTCCGCAGGGCCGCGTTCACGGCGTCCGGAGCCTCCAGCGTCGGCAGGTGGCCTGCGCCGGGGACGATCTCGAGGACGGAGCCGGCGACGAGCTCGTGCATGAGCGTGTGGCGCTTGACCGGGCAGAGCCGGTCGTCCTCGCCGCACAGGACGAGGGTGGGGCCGCGATAGCCGCGCAGCGTCTCCTCCTGGCCGGCGCGCGAGGCGAGCGCGCGGGACTGGCGCACGAAGGCCTCGGGCCCGAGATCGATCGCCATCTCGAGCATCAGCGCGCGGATGTCGTCGCGCGCGCTCTCGCGATGCAGGAGGAGCGGGTGCAGGTCGCGCCGCAGCACCTCCGCGAGGCCCCCCGCCTCGACCTCGGCGATCTGCGTCTCGCGCATGGCCCGCACGCCCTCGGAATCCGCGCGCGGGTCCGTGTCGAGGAGCGCGAGCCGGCTCACGCGCTCGGGCGCGAGCCGCACCGTCTCCATGGCGACGATGCCGCCCATCGAGAGGCCGCAGAGCGCGATACGCGGCGGCGCTTCCGCCAGGACGCTCTCGGCGAGCGCCGTGATCGTGTCCGCCCGCGAGACCGTCGGCACGTGGATCGTGCGTCCCGCGGAGAGCGCCGCGATCTGCGGCAGGAAGAGCCGCGCGTCGCAGGCGAGGCCCGGCAGGAGGACGAGAGGATCGGGCTCGCGCGACATGGAGCTCACTCCCAGGCGCCGAGCATCTGCTCGTGCTTCTTCTCCTCGGCGCGGACCGCCGGGTCGGCGGAATGCTCGGCGAGGAACTTCTCCGCCTCGAGCGCGGCCATGCAGCCGAGCCCCGCGGCGGTGACCGCCTGGCGGTAGACGTCGTCGGCGACGTCGCCCGCGGCGAAGACGCCGGGCACGGCGGTCTTGGTCGAGCCGGGCTCGACCGCGAGATAGCCGCCCTGCTTCATCGGAAGCTGCCCGACGAAGAGCTCGGTCGCCGGCTTGTGGCCGATGGCGATGAAGACACCGTCGGCGGGCACGTCGTCGAGGGCGCCGGTCACCGTGTCCTTGAGGCGCACGTGCGTGACGCCGCGGGGCGTGCCGCCGCCGCAGATCTCGTCCACGGCCGCATTCCAGCGCACCTGGATCTTGGGATGCGCGAGCAGGCGGTCCTGCAGGATCTTCTCGGCGCGCAGCGAATCGCGCCGGTGCACGAGGGTCACCTTGGAGGCGAGGTTGGCGAGGTAGAGCGCCTCCTCGACGGCGGTGTTGCCGCCGCCGACGACGACGACCTCCTTGCCGCGGAAGAAGAAGCCGTCGCAGGTGGCGCAGGCGGAGACGCCCGCGCCCTGGAAGGCGTCCTCGGAGGGCAGACCCAGCCACTTCGCCTGCGCGCCGGTGGCGATGACGAGGGCATCCGCGAGATAGACGTCGCCCGAATCGCATTCCAGCCGGAAGGGCCGGCTCGAGAGGTCCACCTTCGAGACGTAGTCCGAGACCATGCGCGTGCCGACATGCTCGGCCTGGGCGCGCATCTGGTCCATCAGCCATGGGCCCTGGATCACGTCGGCGAAGCCGGGATAGTTCTCGACATCGGTGGTGATGGTGAGCTGGCCGCCGGGCTGCATGCCCGAGATGAGCACCGGCTCCAGCATGGCGCGCGCGGCGTAGATCGCGGCGGTGTAGCCGGCCGGCCCCGAGCCGATGATGACGAGCTTCGCGTGCGTCTGCGCCATGGTCCTCGTTCTCCTGTCTCGTCCGCGGTCCCGTGCTCGGTGCGAGCCCTCATGCGAGGCCCGGCAGCGCGGTCCTCGCAAGCCCGTGCGCGTCGCGATGGGCGTGGTAGGCCCGCCCGAGCGCGGCGGCGATCGCGGGCGTCTCATCTAGGGGCTCGAAGGGCTCCCCTTCAAGCCGCCCGCGAAACGGCCGCGCCACGCCCCGCTCTTCGAGCCCGCGCACGAGCGTGTCGAGCTTCGGATGCCCGCCCGTGGGCGTAAACACAAGTACGGGAACGCCCGCGGCGGCGGCTTCCCCCAGCATGTTGGTGGAATCGGCCGTCACGACGACGGCGTCCGCCAGCGCGAGGAGCGCGACGTAGGGGTTCTCGCCGCTCCCGTCCCAGAGGAAGCCGCCGGTCTCGCCGGCGAGCCGGGCGAGGCCCTCGCGCAATGCGGGCGGCGTGCGCCGCGACGCGGTGATCATCAGGGATACGCCGTCCTCTCGCGCGAGATGCGCGAGATCGGCGAGGAACCGGGCCTGGTCGTCCGGGGTGAAGCGGTGGTGCCGGCTGTCGCCGCCGGCGAGCACCGCGACGCGCGGCGCGCGCAAGGACGCGAGCCGCGGATCGGGATCGTGTCGCGCCGCCGCGAGACGCGCGGCCGAGACGCGGTGAGGCGCGGTGAGCGTGACGAGGACGTTCTCGCCGCGCAGCCGGTCGTGCTCGGCGACCCAGACGAAATCCGCCGCATCGCGACCCGTGCGCGGGTCCTTCAGGAAGGCGGTGAAGACGCGCTCCCCGCTCGCGCGCTTCAGCGCCGGCAGGTAGGGCACCGCGCGCCGCCCCGAGGCGATGACGAGGTCGGGGAAGGGCTCCGGCAGCGGCCCGTCGGGACGGCCGGGGCGCTCGCGCGGATCGAGCGGGCCGCGGGGCGCGAGCCAGGAGAAGGGGCGGCGGGGCGCGACGCGGCGGATGTCGGGAGCGAGCCCCAGCGCCTCGGCGAGACCCAGGCACTGCATCTCGTCGCCGGCCTTGCCGTCGGTGAGGATCACCGCGCGCGTCGTCTGCGGAGGCCGCTCGTGCTCGTCCGATTCTTGCATGTCGCTCGCCGGCACGGGGGACAACGCCTCGCCTTCGTGCCCGCGCCGCTTGTGATCGGCCGGCGGGCGGTCTACCTACGTCGTGGCGCAACGGCCAGCGGAGCTCTTCTTACGTGCGCGGACGCCTCGATTCCATAGATCTCGCGATCCTGCGCGAATTGCAGGCGGACGGCAGCATCACCAACGTGGAGCTCGCCCGCCGCGTCGGCCTCTCCGCGCCGCCTTGCCTGCGCCGCGTGCGTGCGCTGGAGGAGGCGGGCGTCATCCGCGGCTATCGCGCGCTCGTCGACCCCAAGCCGCTGGGCATCGAGGTCGTGTGCTTCGCCATGGTGCAACTGCAGAGCCAGAAGCAGACCGACCTCGCCGCCTTCCAGGCGCACGTGAAGGACTGGCCGTCCGTGCGCGAATGCTGGACGCTCTCGGGCGACATCGATTTCATCCTGAAATGCGTCGCGCCGAACCTCTCGGCCTTCCAGGCCTTCGTCGGCGCGCTGACCGAGCTGCCGAACGTGCGCAACGTGCGCACCGCGCTCACCCTCGACCAGGTCAAGGACGAGCCGCTCGTGCCCATCGACCAGATCGACGCCGCGGACGCCTGAGCGATCGCGTTCGCGCGCGCATGTCGTGATCTTCCGATCGAGAGAGCGGTCGTCCCGGCAGGCGCGGCGCGCATCCGGGACGACGGCTCGGGGAGGCGCCTTCGCCTCGTCCTCGCGACCCCGCGTCAGCGCGGGGCGAGGATCATGATCATCTGCCGGCCTTCCAGCTGCGGCTCGACCTCGACCTTGGCGAATTCCTGCGTCTCGGCCTTGACGCGCTCGAGCAGCCTGAGACCGAGATCCTGGTGCGCCATCTCGCGGCCGCGGAAGCGCAGCGTGATCTTGACCTTGTCGCCTTCCTCGAAGAAGCGGCGGACGTTCTTCATCTTCGTCTCGTAATCGTGCTTGTCGATCGCGGGACGGAGCTTCACTTCCTTGACCTCGACGGTCTTCTGCTTCTTGCGCGCCTCGGAGGCCTTCTTCTGCTGGTCGAAGCGGAACTTGCCGTAATCGAGCAGCTTGCAGACCGGCGGCTCCGAGTTCGGGGCGATCTCGACGAGATCGAGCCCGGCCTCCTCCGCGACGCGCAGCGCGTCGAAGAAGGCTAGGACGCCGCGATTCTGCCCCTCTTGATCGATGAGCTGAACCTCGCGGACGCCGCGAATGTCACGGTTGGCGCGCGGGCCCTCCTTTTGGGGCACCGGCATGGCTCTCATAGGTCGGCGAATGGCTTATGTCTCCTCGTTTACGGCATGCGCGCGATGACCGCGTCGCCTAGGCGGCGACCGGTTGCGGGGCGCGGACGCCCGATATCACGTGAACATCCACGTGATCGAGCATGTTTGCGCAATCGGGCGATAAGTCAAGGTGCACGCGCGCCCGACAGCAGCGTGGCGTAGACGTCGAGCGTGTCCGCGACCATGCGATCGAGCGAGAAATGGCGCTCCACGTGCAGGCGCGCGCGCAGCGCCATCGCCTCGCGTGCGCTGGCGCCGAGCGTCAGCGCCTCGGCGATGGCGTCGGCGAGCCCGTCGACGTCGCCGGCGGGGACGCGCCAGCCGGTGCGCTGGGCGGGCTCGACCTGCGGCGGCGCGAGCACGGTCTCGGGCACGGCTCCGAGATCGGACACGACGACCGGCGTGCCCATGGCCTGCGCCTCCACCGCCGAGCGCCCGAAGGCCTCGGGCTCGGTGGACGGCACGGTGACGACCGAGGCCCCGAGGAAGGCGGCCGGCATGTCCGTGCAATGGCCTACGCGGTGGACGATCCCCTCGAGCCCGCGCGCGGCGATCATGCCGTCGATCTCGCGCACGTAGCCCTCGCGCCCCTGCGGATCGCCGGCGAGCACGAAGACGACGTCGCTGAGCCCCCAGCTCTTGAGCCGCGCGGCCGCCTCGACGAGGACCGCCTGGCCCTTCCAACTGGTGAGCCGGGCGGCGAGGAGCACGACGCGCTGATGCGGAGCCACGCCCCATTCGGCCCGCAAGGCCTCGATGCGCTCGGGCGCCACGGCCGAGGGCGCGTAGGCGGAGAGGTCGGTGCCACGATGGATGACGCGCAGCCGGTTCTCGCTCTCGGGATAGAGGCCCGCGATCAGCCCCGCCGTGTAGTGCGAGTTGGCGATGACGATGTCGCCGCGCGCCATGATGCGGTTGTAGCGATGCTTGAGCCCCGTCTTCGCCTGGTAGGAGCCGTGATAGGTCGTCACGAAAGGCAGCGAGAGCGCTCGCGCCGCGCCTAAAGCCGACCAGGCCGGTGCCCGCGAGCGGGCGTGGACCAGGGCGACGCCCTCGTCGAGGCACAGCCGCGCGAGCCGGCGCACGTTGCGCAGCATGGAGAGCGGGTTCTTCGTCGCCGCGGGGAAGGGCACCCAGATGCCGCCCTTGGCCTGCAATTCGCCGACCAGCCGCCCACCCTCCGTGGCGACGAGGGCGCGCGCGCCGATATTCGCGAGCCCCGCCGCGACGTCGACCGCCGTGCGCTCGGCGCCGCCGGCCTCGAGCTCGGGGATGACCTGCAGGATCGTGCGTCCGGTCAGGGGATGGGCTGCGGGGTCGAGGCGAGCGTTCTGCATGAGCGTCACGGCGCGGCCCGCCGGCCTCGCGCGCCGCACGCCGGACGTGCTAGAGCACGAAGGGGGCGTCTTGTCGGCCGGGTCTGGCGCGGGGACATGGTCGGGGGCCTCGGGAAACGCGGCGCGGGACTGCGCGCATGGTTGAAAGTAACGCACCGAACAGCGTTGAGGTTTGGTAAAATCATGGCGGAATTCATCGAGATCGGGGAAAACGGCGCGCGCCGGCGCATCGCGGTCGAGGCGCGGGCGGCGACGGAGCGCCCGCTGGACCCGCCGATCGTCTGGCTCGGCGGCTTTCGCAGCGACATGCGCGGCGGCAAGGCGGAGCGGCTCGACGCCTACGCGGCGCGCACGGGCCGGGCCTGCGTGCGCTTCGACTATATGGGCCATGGCGAATCGAGCGGGCGCTTCGAGGACGGCACGATCTCGCTGTGGCTCGAGGACGCGCTCGCCGTGATCGCGCGCTTCGTCGGCCGCCCGCCGATCCTGGTCGGCTCCTCCATGGGCGGCTGGATCGCGCTCCTCGTCGCCCGCGCGCTCGCCGGCACGGCGAGCGCGCCCGCCGGCATGGTGCTGATCGCGCCCGCGGCCGACTTCACCGAGCGCCTGATGTGGGCGCATTTCCCGAAGGCCATCCGCGAGACCATCGAGCGCGAGGGCGTCTACGCGGCGCCTTCCGAATACGGCGAGCCGACGCCGATCACGAGGGCGCTGATCGAGGACGGCCGCCGCCACCTGCTGATGGACGGCCCCATCGTCACCGGCTGCCCGGTCCACATCCTCCAGGGCATGCAGGACCCCGACGTCCCCTGGCGCCACGTGACCGAGACCATGGAAGCGATGGCGAGCGACAGCGTGACGATGACCTTGGTCAAGGACGGCGACCACCGCCTGTCGCGCGAGGAGGACCTCGACCGGCTGGAGGCGGCGGTGGCACGGATGATCGAGACGGCGGGGGAGGGGTGAGCGCTCCCTGTCATCCCGGGCCGCGAAGCGGACCCGGGACCCAGAACACGTGTGGGTAGGGTCAGGGCGCGCGGGAGCGCGTCCGTCCACGTGCCGCCGATGCAGGCCGTTCGTGGCCGCGCGCGCTCCCGCGCACGCTATGTCGAGCACCTGTGTTCATGGGTCCCGGGTCGCCGTTCGGCGCCCGGGATGACAATCACAGCCTGCGATACATCACGAGCGCATCCACCTCGCCTAGGCTCGGATGCGCGAAGGCGCCCGGCAGGCGGCCGACCGTCTCGAAGCCGAAGCTCTCCCAAAGCCGCACCGCGCGCGTGTTGGTCGAGACCACGAAGTTGAACTGCATCGCGCGAAAGCCGCGGGCGCGGGCCTCCTCGAGCGAGTGCGCCGCCATCGCCCGCGCCACGCCGCGCCCCGTCGCCTCCGGTGCGGTGACGTAGCCGCAATTGGCGACGTGCGCGCCGCCGCCGCGCTGGTTGGCGCGCAAATAATACGTGCCGAGAACTGCGCCGCCGTCGTCCTGCGCCACGAACACTGCGTGCGCCGGAGCACGCCAATAGGCGAGGGCGTCCGCGCGGCTCATGTCGCGATCGAGCGTGTAGGTCTCGCCTGCACGGATCATCGGCTCGAGAACGCGCCAGAGCGCATCGGCGTCCTCGGCGCGGGCGGGGCGGACGTGCATATCGCCAGACACTCCTAGCGCACCCACCGATCCGCCGCCCGATCGTCCTCCGCCTTCGCCGCGACCCATCCGCCGGCGTCGGGCTCGCCCAGCGGATGCTCGCGCTTCCAGAAGGGGGCGCGGGTCTTGAGCCAGTCCATCATGAAGTCGGCGGCCTCGAAGGCGGCGCGGCGGTGGGGGGAGGCGGCGACGACGAGCACGATCTCCTCGCCGGGACGGATCACGCCGTAGCGGTGCACGGCGACGAGGCCCTGCAGCGGGAAGCGCCGCGCGGCCTCGCCGGCGACGCGGGCGATCTCGGCCTGGGCCATGCCGGGATAGTGCTCGAGCTCGAGGGCGGCGAGGCGCCCGTCCTCGTCGCGGCACAGGCCCGTGAAGGTGACGACGGCGCCGACGTCGGTGCGCCCGCGCACCAGGGCCGCGGCCTCGGCGGCAGCGTCGAAGGTCTCGGCCTGGATGCGCACCACGGGCACGATCGAGGCACGCTCGACGCTCGCGGGATCGTCCGTTCGGGGCTCGTCCATGGCGCTCACCCTCCGGTCATGGGCGGGAAGAAGGCGATCTCGCGCGCGCCCGTGATCACGGCGTCGCGCTGGACGTGGATCTGGTCCATGGCGGCGCGGATCACGATCTCGTTCTCGAAGGCGTAGGCGTATTCCTCGCCACGCGCCTTCAGCCAGTCGACGAGATCGGCGATCGTGGTCACGCCCGCCGGCGGCTCGACCACCTCCTCGGTCTTGCCGATGCGCTCGCGCACCCAGGCGAAGTAGAGGATCCGGACAGCCATGCTTCACTCCTCGACGAGATAGCGCATTCCCGCGCGCAGATAGTCCCAGCCGGTATAGAGCGTGAGGATCGCGGCCGCCCAGAGCAGGACGAGCCCGCTCACCGTCGTCCAGGCGAAGACCTCGTCGCCGGCCGGGCCCGCGACGAGGAAGCCCAGCGCCACGAGCTGCAGCGTGGTCTTGTATTTCGCCACCTTCGAGACCGGTACGGAGACCTTGAGCTCGGCCAGGAACTCGCGCAGGCCCGAGACCAGGATCTCGCGCAGGAGGATGACGATGGCGGCCCAGATGTTCCAGCCCCCGATCGTGCCGTGGGCGACGAGCATCATCAGCACCGCGGCGACGAGCAGCTTGTCGGCGATGGGGTCGAGCATGCGCCCGAGCGCCGATTGCTGATTCCATGCGCGGGCCAGATACCCGTCGAAATAGTCGGTGATCGCGGCGGCGACGAAGATCCCGAGCGCCCACCAGCGCGCCCAGCTGTCGTTGGGCCAGAACAGCAGCACCACCACCGCCGGCACGGCGAGGCAGCGCCCGTAGGTCAGGAGGTTGGGCAGGGAATAGGCTGTCGATCGTTTCATGCGATGTGCCGGCCGCGTGTCCGGGGAGAGAGCACGCCCGCGGGGGCGGCGTCAATCCGAAGCTGCCCTTCCGCGGAACGTGCGGCGACGGATGACAGGTCCGCCCGAGCGGGTAATGTCGGGCGCCTGGGAAGGATGCCATGACGCAGAAGAAAACGGGCGAGAACGCCCTCGTCGACCGCCTCGGAGGCGATCGCTCGGCCAAGATCGCCAAGGTCTCGAAATTGGCCAAGACGCGGCTCTCCGAGCTGATCGAGGCCGTGCGAGCGCGCGAGGATTCCGCCGCCCTGGTGCCGCACCTGGAGGAGGGGCCGTTCCGAAACCTCGTCGGCCTGATCTTCGAGCATTCCCCCTTCCTCTCGCGCCTCGCCTCCCGGCCCGAGCGCCTCGCGCGCCTCGCGCTCGCCTCGCCCGAGGAGAGCCATGCGCGCATCGTCGCCGAGCAGCGCGGGCGCTTCCGGGCCGTGGCCGCCGGCGAGGCCCGGCGGGAGGACGTCGCGAAGGCGCTGCGGCGCGCGCGGGCCGAGCACGCGCTTCTCGTGGCGCTCGCCGACATCGGCGGCGTCTGGGACGTCGACCGCGTCGTCGCCGCGCTGTCGGACTTCGCCGACGCCTCGGTGGCGGGCGCGACGGACACGCTCCTCGTCGAGGCGGCGGCCGCGGGCAAGCTGACCCTGCCCGATCCCGAGGAGCCCGGCCGGGGCACGGGTGCGGTGGTGCTCGCGCTCGGCAAGCACGGGGGACGCGAGCTGAACTATTCGAGCGACATCGACCTCGTCGTCTTCTTCGATCCCGCCTGCGCCGCCTTGAAGGACCCCCTCGACGCGCCGCCCTTCTACGCCCGGCTCGCCCAGAACCTCGCCAAGATGCTCCAGGAGCGCACGGGGGAGGGCTACGTCCATCGGGTCGACTACCGGCTTCGTCCCGATCCCGGATCGACGCCCGTCGCGGTCGCGCTGCCCTCGGCCTATTCCTACTACGAAAGCGTGGGGCAGAACTGGGAGCGCGCGGCCCTGATCAAGGCGCGCCCCATCGCCGGCGACCTCCCGCTCGGCGAGAGCTTCCTCGCCGAGCTCGCGCCCTTCATCTGGCGCAAGTATTTCGACTTCGCGGCCATCGCCGACGTGCACGCGATGAAGCGCCAGATCCACGCCGTGCGCGGCCACGCGGAGATCGCGGTCGCCGGCCACGACATCAAGCTCGGGCGCGGCGGCATCCGCGAGATCGAGTTCTTCGTGCAGACGCAGCAGCTCGTCTTCGGGGGGCGCCGGCCGTCCTTGCGCGGGCGCCGCACGCTGGAGATGCTCGCCGAGCTCGAGGCCGAGCGCTGGATCTCGGCGGAGGCCCGCGACGAGCTGACCGCGGCCTACCGCTTCCTGCGCGGCATCGAGCATCGCCTGCAGATGGTCGCCGACGAGCAGACCCAGCGCCTGCCCGCGGACGAGGCGACGCTCGAGGGCTTCTCGCGCTTTTGCGGCTACAAGAGCGCCAAGGCCTTCGGCACGGCGCTGACCGGCGTCGCGCGCACCGTGCAGAAGCACTACGCGCTCCTCTTCGAGGAGGGACCGGAGCTCGCCTCGGAGGCCGGGAGCCTCGTCTTCACGGGCGCCGAGATCGACCCGGAGACGCTCGGCACGCTGCGCAAGATGGGCTTTCGCGATCCCGAGAAGGCCGCGGAGACCGTTCGCGGCTGGCATTTCGGGCGTCGCCCGGCGATCACCAGCGCGCGGGCCCGCGAGGTGCTCACCGAGCTGACCCCGGCGCTGCTCGCGGCGCTCGGCGGCACGGCGGATCCCGACGGTGCGCTCGAGCGGCTCGACGCCGTGTTCGGGCGCATGAAGGCCGCCGTCGAGCTGATGACGATCCTGCTCAACCACGATCGTCTGCTCACGCTCTTCGCCGATCTCCTGGGCACGGCGCCGCGCCTCGCCGACACCGTGGCGCGGCGCCCGCACGTGCTCGACGCGATCATCGATCCCGCCTTCGGCGATCCCATCGTCGACGAGGCGCAGATGCTGGTGCAGGTGCGCGACGCCATCGGCCGATCCGCGTCCTACGAGGATTTCCTCGACCGCACCCGCGACGTCACCCGCCAGGCGACCTTCGTCACCGGCGCGCGCATGCTGTCGGGCGTGTTCTCGCCCGAACGCGCGGGGCAGGCCTATGCGGCCATCGCGCAGGCGATCGTGCAGACCTCCTACGAGGCGGTGGAGCGGGAATTCGCCGCCGATTACGGCCGCGTGCCCGGCGGGCGGATCGCCGTGCTCGGGCTCGGGCGGCTGGGCACGCGGGAGATGACGGCGACGTCCGATCTCGATCTCGTCGTCCTCTACGATTTCGACCAGGAGAGGCGCGAGAGTGACGGACGCCGGGCGGTGGACGCGACCGTCTACTACACGCGCCTCGTCCAGCGTCTCGTCTCCGCGCTCACGGCGCCGACGCGCCGGGGCGCGCTCTACGAGGTCGACTTGCGGCTTCGCCCCTCCGGACGCTCCGGGCCGGTGGCGACGCAGTTTCGCGGCTTCGTCTCCTACCAGCGCGAGGACGCGGAATTGTGGGAGCACATGGCGCTGACCCGCGCCCGCGTCGTCGCTGGAGACGGCGCGCTGGCCGAGGACGCGACGCGCGCCATCGCGGACGTCGTCGGGCTCGCGCGCGATCCCGCCGTCGTCGCCCGCGAGGTGCTCTCCATGCGCCGGCTGATCGCGAAGGAGAAGGGCGAGGGCGATCCCTGGGACATGAAGCTCGCGGCGGGCGGGCTCACCGATCTCGACTTCCTCGCCCAGGCCTACGTGCTGACCCACGCCCATGCGGATCGCGACCTCGTGGGCCTCTCGCCCGGCGCGGCCCTGGCGCGGGCGGGGGAGGCGGGCTTCCTCACGCCCGAGGAGGCCGACGCCCTCGTCGCCGCGCAGGCGCTGCTCTCGCGCGTCTTCCACTGGCAGCGGCTGACCGTGGAGGGGCGCTTCGACCCCAAGAGCGCCCCGCCGGCCATCCTGCGCCGGCTCGCCGCAGAAGCGGGCGTGCCCGATCCCGCACGCCTCGAAGCCGAGCTCGCGCAGACGAGAAAGCGGGTCCGCGAGATCTTCGAGCGGCGTCTCCAAGAGATGTCCGGCGGTAACGCGGGCGCCTAGGACGGAATTCGGCGCGGGAACTCGGATCGTCGTTGCGGCTTCTCTACGCGAATTCAGCAACGCTCCCTACGGGGTACAGCCGTGACAGATCAGAACTCGCGCCGACGCGCCGGCTCCACGCCGCGCGCGAACGGCTCCGCACGATTCGTCGCTCGCGTCTTCGGCGTCGCGCTCCTCGCCGTGGGGCTCGCGCCCGCCGTGATGCCGAGCGCCGTCGAGGCGACGGGCGCCCTCGACTTCTTCCGCGCCGACGCCCGCCATGCGGCGCCCCAGCGGGTGAACGCACCGGGTCCGGTGGAGAGCCTCTTCGGCCAGCCGCAGCGCGTCCTCCCCACCGCGCCGACGACGCCCGAGGCGTCGACGTCCTCGCGCCGACCGGCGCGGGTCGCCGCGGGCGCTGCGGGGCGCACCATGTGCGTGCGCATGTGCGACGGCTACTACTTTCCCGTGGGCGATCTCGCCTCGAGCCGCGACCTGCCGCTGCACGACCTCTCCTGCAATGCCGGCTGCCCGGGCGCGCCGACGAAGCTCTTCGTGCTGGCGCCGGGGGAGGAGGACATCTCGTCCGCCCGCGCCGCCGACGGCATGCGCTATGCCGACGTGCCCATGGCCTATTCCTACCGCACCTCGACGGACGCGACCTGCTCCTGCCAGGGCCCCAACCAGCGCGTCGCCGACCGTCTCGACATGCGCCACGACATGACGCTGCGCCGCGGCGATATCGTCGTGACGAACGAGGGCCCGCTCGTCTATCGCGGCCGCGACGGGCAGCCGGAGGAGCTCGCCGACTTCCGCCCCTTCGGCGAGGCGCAGATGGCGTCGGCCCTGCGCGAGAAGGCGGACGCGCGCCTCGGCATCTCGGCGCGCAAGGCCATCGAGGACGCGTTCGCGGAAGAAAACCGCCTGCGGGTGGACATGGCCGAGATGAACGTCTCCGAGATGGACCTGTCGGGCACGACCGCGCCCGACCTGAACCTCGCGGATCTCGCCGCGCGCTGAGCGCACGGCCTTCCGCTCCCCTCCGCTCGCTCCTCTTCGCCCGCTTGCCTTTCGCGCGGGGCGCGTCCATGGAACCGCCATGACGCGCACGATGCCCGACGAACCCGCCGACCAGGCCCGCGAGGTCTTCGCCTACGAGCAGACCCCGCGGCCCGTGGGCTTTCCCGTGGCCTTCCGGCTGAAGGGCAAGGCGCTCGAGGTCGAGCGCATGGGCCGCACCGATCGCGTGCCGCTCGAGCGCGTCGCGGAGGTTCGGCTCTCCTATGCGCCCGCCTCCTTCGCGCCGGGGCGGCGCGAGACGAAGATCAGGCTCGACGACGGGCGCTCGGTCGCGCTCACCTCCGTCACCTACCGGGCCATGTTCGATGCGCGCCGGCAGGACGAGGCCTACGGCCGCTTCGTGCGCGAGCTCCTGCGGCGCACGGCCAAGGCCTCGCCGAAGGCGCGCTTCGTCGCCGGGCGTCCCTTCGCCATCTGGGTCGTGCTGCTCGTCGTCTCGCTCCTCATCGTCGGCGCGCTCGCGGTCTTCGCCTGGGAGACCTGGCGCATCGGCGAGACCATGATCGCCGCCGTCGCGGGGGCGGTGGGCCTTCTCGGCATCTGGCAGCTCGAGCCGATGGTCCGGCTCAACAAGCCGCGGGACTTCGCGCCGCAAGACCCGCCCGACAGCCTCGTCCCGCCCGACAGCCTCGTCCCGCGCGCTTGAGGCGTCTCAGCGCACCACGAGGACGGACGACGTCGCGTGGCGCACGATGGTGGTCGCGTTCGAGCCTAGCAGGTAGGTCGCCATGGTCGGGCGATGCGAGCCGACGACGACGAGGTCGGCGCCCGCTTCCTCCGCCTCCGCCAGGACTTCGTGATAGATCGAGCCCAGCCGCACCACGGCGGAGACGCGCTCCTTGGGCAGCGCCACCGAGGCCGCGATGTCGGCGAGCTTCTCCTCCGCCTCGCGCTGCTGGTCCTCCTCGAAGGAGGCCGGCACGTATTCCATGTAGGTCACCGGCATCAGCGGGCGCACGTAGATCAGCCGCACGGTGCCGTCGGCGACATCCGCGAGGCGGGCGGCGGTGGCGAGCGCGTTCTCGGAGGCCTGAGGCTCGGCGAGATCGACGGGAACGAGGATCGTCTTGTACATCGGGGGAGCTCCTCCTCGGGGCTGGGTGGCGGTTCGGACCGCTGATCGTTGCCTGCGGGAGAAACGTAACCGTGCGGCGGCTCGTTCACGTTGATCGAGCGCAAGGCGGGCGTGCGCAGACGCATGAGGGCGTCGCCGCCATTTGACGAGGGCGGCGTTTCGGCGTTCGGTGCGGGGTCGCCCGCCGGAGCCCGCCCGTGCACAAGCTGCGCATCCTCTTCGCCTCGCCCGTCGTCTTCCTGATGACGCTCGCCTTCGTGAACTGGCTCGGCTTCGCCAGCTGGCAGGCGCTGCTCAACAATTTCGCCAAGGACGCCGCGGGCTTCGACGGCTTCCAGATCGGCGTGCTCCAGTCCGTGCGCGAGATCCCGGGCTTCCTCGCCTTCACCGCCGTGTTCCTGTTCATGATCATGCGCGAGCAGACGCTCGCCTATCTCTCGCTCCTGATGCTGGGCGTCGGCGTCGCCATGACTGGATTTTTGCCGAGCTTCTGGGGCCTGATCCTGACGACGACGATCATGTCGGTGGGCTTCCACTATTTCGAGACGGCGAACCAGGCGCTCTCGCTGCAGCTGCTCTCCAAGAAGGAGGCGCCGCGGGGCATCGGCAAGATCTACGGCGCCAACGCCGCCGCCCAGCTCGTCGCCTATGGCGGCATCGCCGGCGCGTTCCTGTTGTTCACGCCCTCCTACGAGGCGATGTTCCTCGTCGCGGGAGGCGCGACCTTCGTGCTCGGCCTCCTCGCCATGGCGGGCTTCCGGCGCTTCCAGGGCGAGACCAAGCAGAACCGCGGCATCGTGCTGCGCTCGCGCTACTGGCTCTACTACGCGCTGACCTTCCTGTCGGGCGCGCGCCGGCAGATCTTCATGGCCTTCGGCGCCTTCCTCCTCGTCGAGCGCTTCGGCTACGAGGTATCGACGCTGGCGCAGCTCCTGTTCCTGACCTGCGCGATCAACGTCGCGGCGGCGCCGCTGCTCGGGCGCGCCATCGGCCGTTTCGGCGAGCGTGCGACGATCCTCGCCGAGAACGTCGTTCTCGTGATCGTCTTCCTCGGCTACGCGTTCACGGGATCGGCGCTCGTGGCGGGGGCGCTCTTCGTCCTCGACGGCGTGTTCTTCACGCTCACCATCGCGCAGAAGACCTACTTCCAGAAGATCGGCGACCCGGCCGACATCGCTCCCACGGCCTCCGTCGCCTTCACCATCAACCACATCGCGGCGGTGGCGATGCCGGTGACTTTCGGCGTGATCTGGATGAGCGACCCGTCGGCGGTCTTCCTCATCGGCGCGGCGATCGCATGCGTCTCGCTGGCGCTCGCCTTCCTGGTGCCGCGCCACCCCGACGAGGGCAACGAGACGGTGCTCTCGCGCCCGGCGAAGGCGCCGCTGCCGGCGGAGTGAACCTCCCCCGGCGCGCGGCTCCGCTCGCCGTCCTCAGCGCTTGGTGATCGCGTCGGCGATGGGCTGCGTCGTCTCGCCGACGAGCTTCGTCGTGGCCTCGGCGATGGCGCGCATGTGCGCACTCGTCGTCTCGTAGGCCTGGCGGGCGCCGGACGTCTGCAGCTTCACGGCTTCCGACAGCGAGCCGGCGGTCAGCGTCGAGCGCATGACCGAGAGCGTCAGGTCCGTGTTGGCGCGCATGAGGTCGAGCATCTCGGCATTCAGCGTGGCCATCCCGCGCGAGGCGGCGGCGGCGCTGGCGAAGCAGGCCTGGGCCATGGCCTCGTTGCTCTCGCGCACCTGCGAATAGGCGGTGCGGGCGCCGACGGTGCCGCTCTCCATCATGCGGGCATAGGGCTTCACGAGGTCGTCCGCGGCGGGCAGGCGCGCGATGCCGACGGCGGAGAACGCCTCGTCGTGGAGCGAGGGCTCGGGCTCGGCCTTCGGAGCCGGCTTCGGAGCGGCCTTGACGGCCGGAGCGGGCTCGGCCGCACGCGGGGCGAGGCTCGGGGCGGGGATCGGGGCGGGCGCGGCCGCGGCGACGGGAGCGGGAGTCGGCGCGGCGGGAGAGGGTGCGGGAGCGGCGGGGGAGGGCGCGGCGGGGCTCGCGTCGGCCTCGGGCGCCGCCTTCTCGGGGCGCGGTGCCGCGGCCGCCTTGAGGGCGGCGGACTTCAGCGCGGTCGTCTTCTGCGTCTTCGCGGCGGCCGGCTTGCCAGCGGCAGCAGGCTTGGCGGCGGCCGCGGACTTGGGAGCGGCGGGCTTGGGAGCGGCGGGCTTGGGAGCGGCGGGCTTGGTCTCGGCGGCCGGCGCGACGGGCACGCGCGCCTTGGCCTCGCCGCCGCGGGGCGAGACCTCGCGGACCTTCGGGGACGATCCGGCACGCGCCCGGGCCGGCTTGCGGGTGGTCTCGCGGGTGGTGGTCTCGTCCGTCATGGTTCGCTCCTGGTCTCGGATCCGCTCGGCGCAAGGGTGCCGCGAAAGCGTGCGGCCCCGGCGCGGACGCCGGGGCCGCTGATTGGTCACGGCGCCTTCGGCCCGCCCTTGGCGGCGGCCTTCGTCGCGTCGCCGGCGGCCTTCGCGGCGCCGTCGCCGGCCTGCTTCATGGCGGAGGTGGCATCGACACCGAGCTGGCGCATCTGCTCCTGCATCAGCGCGAACTGCGACTGCATGAACTCGACCTGCAGCTTCATCGCCTCGGCCGGGTCCTTGGCGCGGATCATCTTGTGGGCGTGCTCGAAGCTCGCCTTGAGATTGGCCTCGGCCATGCCGAAGGTCTTCTCGCGCATGTCCTTGGTGTTCATGCCCATGCGCTCGGCGGGGGCGTCGAACGTCTCCATCGCGCGGGAGGCGGCGTTGACGAAGCCCTCCATCGCGAGGCGCGCCTGCTCGACGCTGCGCTCGGCCATGTCGCGCATCTCGGCCGGGATCTCGAAGCGGGGGTTGGTCTCGTTCGCCATGGCGATCCTCCTTTCGGTGACGAGCCGGAGCCGCCGCGGCGACGGCGACCCGGCTCATTGTGCGACGCAACATAATCCTTGTGCGGCGCAAAATCAACAGGTCGGCGGGGCCGTTAAGGTTGATGGAACCTTGCGGGCCGCGCAGGGGATGCGCGAGGGCCGAACCTGCGTTAAACGATTGATTAAGTATGCGCGCCGGAACGGCTTCTTGGAAGGGCCTCACTCGAGGGCCTCGGCGCGCGCGGGGTGGCGAGGCATGCGCGTGAGCGAACAGAGCGGAGATCTCGGCGAGACCATCGCGACCGTCGTCGCCGAGGCCGGCGGGCCGTTCGCGGCGCGCCCGGTCCTCGCCTGGAGCGGTGATGCCGGGCGCATCCTCTTCGCCTCGGAGGGCGCGCGGGCGCTCGCCTCTGCAATCACGATCGACGAGAGCGGGTACGTGCGCGACGACCTCGCGCCGCGGGCGCGGCTCGCGGCTCTGGCCGGCGGGCTCGCGCCGGCGACCGGCGCGCGGCTCGAGAAGCTACGCTTCGTCGAGAGCCGTCTCGCCCGCCAGGTGACGCTCGCCTGCCGCAGGCTGGAGCTGCCCGACGGCACGCCGGTTCTGGTGACGGCTTTCCTCGACGCGCTGCCGACCCTGCCGCCGCTGCCGCGGGCGGAAGAGGCGTCGCCGCCGATCGCCGAGGCGGAGCCGGATGTCCAGGCCGCGCCCTCGCCGGAGGCGGTCGCCGAGCCCGTCGCCGATCCCGTCGCGGAGGCGGTTGCGGCGGAAGCGAGCGCCGAGGCTCCCGCCGACGCCCCGCAGGCGAGCGCGCCCGTCGCCGAACCCGCGGAGGCGCCCGTCGAGGCGGAAGCCGCGCCCGAGCTCCAGGCATCCTCCGAGACCGAAACGCCGTCCGAGCCGATCGCCGAGCCGGTCGCCGAGGCGGCTCCCGAGATCATCCCGGCGCCCGAGCCCGCTCCGGAACCCGAGCCCGCTCCCGAACCCGAGCCCGCACGGGCTCCGCCGCCGGATCCCGTCGCGGAGATGCGGCGGCGTTTCGCCAGGCGCGGCGTCGTGCGCTTCGTCTGGCGGGCGGACGGGGAAGGGCGCGTCCAGGACGTCTCGCCTCACCTCGCTGCCGTCGTCGGCGGCGAGAGCGCCGCCATCGTGGGCCGCAGCTTCGCGGAGATCCTCGCCACCGTCGCCCACGACCCGCGCGACCTCGTCGCCGAGCTCGTGGCGCGCGGCGAGACCTTCAGCGGGCGAACCGTGCTGTGGCGCTTCTCCGGCATGCCGGTGGGCGTCGAGATCGACCTCGCCGGCCTGCCCGTCGGCCCCCGCGGCGCCGTGCGCGAGATGCGCGGCTTCGGCCTCGTCCGCACCGACGCCATCCGAGCCTTCCCCGAGCGCCCCGCGCCGGAGGTGGTCGCGCAGGAGGAGCCGGTCGAGGCGGAGGCTGTCGCCGAGGAGAAGCAGGCCGTCGCCGAGCCGGAGGCGCCAGAGATCGCGGAGCCGGAGCCCGTCGCGGAGCCGGAGCCGGTCGTGGAGCCGCAGCCCGAGGCCGAGCCGGTCGCAGAGCCCGAGACGGTCGCGCAGGCGGAGCCCGAGCGGCCCGTCGCGGCGGCAGAGGATATGGCCGCGCCGGAGCCGGTCGCGGAAGCCGAGCCCGAGCCCGCTCCCGCCCCCGACACCGCCCCGCAGGCGCGGTTCGCCGAGGCGGCGGGGGAGCGTTACGAGCCGCAGGACGCCTTCGCGGAGCCCGTCGCCATCGAAACGCTCTCGACAATGGCCGAGGCGCGCCTCGGCGAGCCGGCGCCCGCGGACGAGCTCGCTCCCGAAGCCCCGGCCAACGACGTCGAGCCCACCTCCGAGAATCTAGAGACCGAGACGCGATCGGCCGAGGCGCACGAGCCCGAAGCCCCCGTCCTCGAGCCCGCCCCCGAGCCCGCCCCCGCCCGGCGCGAGCCGATCCCCACGACGCCCGCCCGGCTCTCGCCGACCGAGCATTCCGCCTTCCGCGAGATCGCGCGCGCGCTCGGCGCCCGCTATGCCGGCGACGAGGACGTCCCCGACGCCGCCCAGCCCGCCGCGGCCCACGCCGCCGGCGAGATCGCCGCCTTCCCCGCCCGCGCCGCGCCGGCCGCGGATCCTCTGGCGGAGGCCACCCTCGACCGCCTGCCCGTCGGCGTCGTCGTGCATCGCGGCGAGGAGACGCTCTACGCCAACCGCCACCTCCTCGACCTCGTCGGCCAGGCCGATCTCGACGCCTTCCGCGCCGCCGGCGGCGTCGCCTCCCTGGTGCGCGGCCGGCCCGGCGCCCTCGCACGGGTGGAAGCGCTCGACCCCGCGCCCCTCGCGCTGGCCGGGGGCGACGGCGGCAGCTTCGCCGCGGAGGTGCGCCTCACCACCGTCGACCTCGCCGACGGCCCCGCGAGCCTGCTCCTCGTGCGCCGCCTGCCGGAGACCGACCCGGTCCACCGCGTGCGCGACCTGGAGATCGAGGCCGCGCGCCTCTCGGCCGAGCTCTCCGAGCGCGACGCCATCCTGGACACGGCCACCGACGGCGTCGTCGTGGTGGACGGGGAGGGGCGCATCCTCTCGCTCAACCGGGCGGGCCAGGCGCTGTTCGGCTACGAGACGAACGAGATCGCCGGCGAGCCCTTCACCACGCTCTTCGAGACCGAGAGCCACGCCGCCGCCCTCGACTACCTGGCGAGCCTCGGGCGCGAGGGCGTCGCGAGCCTGCTCGAGAGCGGGCGCGAGGTGCTCGGCCGCGTGCGCCAGGGCGGGGCGATGCCGCTCTTCATGACGCTGGGGCGCGTGGGCGAGGCCACCGGCGAGGGCGAGGCGCCGCGCTTCTGCGCCGTGCTTCGCGACATGACCGCCTTCAAGCACGCGGAGGCCGCTCTCCTCGACGCCAAGCGCGCCGCCGAGGAGGCGAGCGCCCAGAAGTCGGACTTCCTCGCGCGCATCTCCCACGAGGTCCGCACGCCCTTGAACGCCATCATCGGTTTCGCCGAGGTGATGCGCGAGGAGCGCTTCGGCCCCGTCGGCAACGAGCGCTACAAGGACTACCTCGCCGACATCCACGCGTCCGGCCAGCACGTGCTGAGCCTGATCAACGACCTCCTCGACCTGGCCAAGATCGAGGCCGGGCGCATGGACCTCGCCTTCCGCTCGGTGGGGCTCAACGAGCTCGTCGGCGCCTGCGTCGCGCTGATGCAGCCCGAGGCCGCGCGCGAGCGCATCGTCATGCGCACGAGCCTGCTCGCCAAGCTGCCGCCGGTGGTCGCCGACGAGCGCTCGGTGCGCCAGATCGTGCTCAACCTCCTCTCCAACGCCGTGCGCTTCACCGATGCCGGCGGCCAGGTGATCGTCTCCACCGCGCTCACCGACCGCGGCGAGGTCGCCTTCCGCGTGCGCGACACGGGGATCGGCATGTCGGAGGGGGAGGTGGAAGCCGCCCTCGAGCCCTTCCGCCAGCTCGCCACCGCGCGGCGCCCCGGCGGCACGGGGCTCGGCCTGCCCCTGACCAAGGCCCTCGTCGAAGCCAACCGCGGCGCCATGACGATCGCCTCGCGCAAGGGCGAGGGGACGCTGGTGGAGGTGACGTTCCCGGTGACGGTGGGGGTGGGGGTGTAATCAAGTGGGGAAATCGTCGTTGCTGCGTATTGCAAACTGCGGAGCGCATTCCTAACTGAAGTGTGCCACCGGAATCGGCCGGCTGGTACGACCGTTGAGAGCGTCAAGCTCCATGAGCCCGAGTGCCGCTGCGACTATCGCCGCCGCGACCTCGACCATGAGCAGAGCGTTCCTGAGCATAGCTCGGACTTCCTCGGTTTCACTATACCGCCTCGCGTTATCTAGGCCCGGTCGCGGAGATCTGCGTGAGCAAGGACGAAGCGACGAATATGGCGTGCGTTCGAGGGGCGTCCGGCTCTAAGCCGGGACCCCGGGCCCGGGTCAGCCCCTCGGACACTGCGAAGACTATGGCTTGGTTCAAGCCGAGAGCGTACAAGCACTTTGACGTACCAGTAGGGTCATCTTTCGCGCACAAGGCTACTAAGCCAAACTTCGTTGCTGCTCATTCATTCTCCCCGCTCATTCGATACAACAAGAGAACAAAGCGGTACAAGCCGCAGAATCATGCAACGGTTTTCAAAGATCGGGCGATTATGTATGCATCTCATCGTGATGCGTGCATACTGTCCTATTATTCCCATATGCTTTCTGAAGCTTTAGAGAGAACTTATGAAGAATTTGGCCTTTCTGATTGCGTGATCGCTTATCGGCGTCTGTCGAAGGCAAACTACCATTTTGCGGACGATGCATTGCGTTTTGCAAAGGCTCACATGCCTTGTCGCATATTGGCATTTGACGTCACTGGTTTCTTCGACTCCCTCGATCATGGGCTCTTGAAAGAAAGACTGAAGAGAGTTCTAGAACACGAAGAGCTTTCTTTAGATTGGTATCGTGTGTTCTCCAGTGTCACTAATTACAGGTACGTCCATAGGAGTGATCTTGTTCTGGTTGAAAGTTTTGCAAGTCGTCTGCGTTCTCCTAGTCGGGAGCCGATTGCTACATTGAGGGAGCTGAAAGCTGAAGGAGTTGAGATTCATAAGCAAGGCGACAGGTTTGGCATCCCCCAAGGAACACCAATCAGTAGTACTTTAGCAAATTTATACATGATTGACTTTGATCTTCGGATGAATTCCTTCTGCGCGAAGAGAGGTGCGTACTACCGAAGATACTCAGACGATATTTTGATCATATGCTCCTTCGAGGCGGCAGATGAGATCGAAGAGGAAGTTCTGAAGGCAATACATGCTGAGAAGCTCGAAATGCGAGCAGATAAGACCGAAAGAACATCATTCGAAATTGACATGAAAGGCGCTGCCCAATACCTTGGTTTCGATTTGCGCCCTGACGGTGCTCTTCTGAGGGCCAGTTCACTTGCTCGGCAATGGCGCAAGATGAAGAGAGTCACGCGTCGTATTGAACGGGTTGGTCGTTCTGCAATTCAGAATGGAACCGCCGAAAAAATCTTCACACGTAAACTAAGGAAGAGATTCACTCATCAAGGACGTGTAAATCGAAGCTTTCCTGCTTATGCAAGAAGGGCTGCAGCAACACTGCATTCAAGAAAGATCCTTGAACAAATCAGACGATTGGAACGTCAGGTCGAGTACATAATTCGCGGGTTTGAAGATTAGCCGCGTCGATATCTTCTAAAATCTGCGTATCGTCGCTACTGCGGCGATGTGGCGCCTTCGCCCCAAATGCTCACGACTTCCTGAACCTCACGCCCTCTCCGCTGCCGTTCGCCTCCAGGAACTCGATGCCCGCGGTCTCGAACGCCGCGCGGATCGCCTCGGCGGTCCGGTCCCAGCCGCCGATCGGTCCCGGCGTGAGCTCGAGCCGCGTGATCGTGGGCAGGGACACCTTCGACTCCCGGGCGAGATCCTTCTGCTCCCAGCGGAGGAGGCCTCGGGCCGCGCGCATCTGCTCGCTGCTGATCCTCGGCTTCCCCTGGTCCTTCGCCACCGCGCACCGCCACTTTTTTGATAGTTTATCTGTTGATTTTTTCTGCAAGCGCGAGTATATCGACCCCATCGAACACCAGCAACGGAGAACCCTGATGACGGGTGGCGCGGACGCGTGCCCGCTCGCGGCCTTGTGCGCCGAAGCGGGAGACCTCATCCGGCGGCGGCTCGCCGCCGAGGAGCGGGGATTGCGGGGGGAGAGCCCGCGCGAGCGGATCGCCGCGCAGGCGACCGTCGACGAGATCACCGCGACGCTGGAGAACATCGCTCACCGCGCGAGCGATTACCGGCCCGCCTCCCGCGACGGCGCGCTCCTCGCCATCGGGCTCGCGCTCGCCGAGGCGGAGATCGTCGCGTTCGGCGACGAGGGCCGGCAGGGCCCGGCGCTCAGGCGCCTGACGCGCCTCCTCTTCGCCCTGCGCGGCTACGTTGAGCGCGATGGCGGCCCCCGCTCCGCCGCGGCCGACGCCGTGGCGAGCTACTGGATGCCCGACGCGATGGACCCGCACAGAGCGCTCGCGGGGTGACGCCGCGCGCCCGCTCGGCTCGCCTCACGACAGCAGGTCGCGGACCCAGGTGCGGAAGGCGGCAACCGGCGGGCTGTCGCGGCCGGCGAGGCGGCAGACGAGGTGGAACCACAGGCCCGTGCGCAGCTCCGGGCCGAAGGGGGTGACGAGGCGGCCGCGCTCCATGTCGGGCGTCGCGAGGACCCGGCGCCCGAGCACGATCCCCGCCCCGTCGCACGCGGCCTGGAGCGCGTGGTCGGCGATCTCGAAGCGCAGGCCGCGCGTCGCGTCGACGTCGCGTACGCCCGCGGCCGCGAGCCAATCGGCCCAGCCGGGCGCCTGAGGGTCGATCTTGGACAACGAGCCGTCGTGGATGAGGGGGACGCTCGCGAGGCCCTGCGGGCCCTCGTCGAGCCCCGCGCGCGCCAGGACGTCCGGGCTGCACAGAGGCAGGACGGAATCCTCCACGAGCCGCTCCACGGAGAGCTCGCCGCGGTCGAGGTTCTCGATGCGGCGGGGGTCCCCGAAGCGGATCGCCACGTCGACCTCGTCCGCCTCGAAGGAGGAGAAGGACAGGCTCGCGTCGATGCGGGTGTCGACGTCCGGGTTGAGGGCGACGAACTCGTGCAGCCGCGGCGCCAGCCAGCGGCCGACGAAGGCCGGCCCCGCCGTGATCAGGAGCTTCGATTGCGGCTCGACGAGGGCCGCCCGGGCGAGCGCCGAGCGGATCGCCTCGAAGCCGGCGTGAATTCCAGGGTAGCAGCGGCTGCCCGCCGGCGTCAGCTCGAGGGCGCGGCTCTTGCGGTCGAAGAGCGGCGTGCCGAGGAAGTCCTCCAGCACCTTGATCTGGTGGCTGATCGCCGCCGGCGTGACGCTCAGCTCGTCCGCCGCGTGCTTGAAGCTGGCATGTCGCGCGACGGCTTCGAAGGCGCGCAGGGCGTTCATGGGCGGCAGGCGCATGCAGATCCTTGGCTGAAAATTCCTCAATCGGCAGCTGAATTCTATTAGTTTGCGCCACCCCTGCAAGCCCGATAGCGTCTTCTCATCGCACTCGGCAGTGCGGCGGGAGGACACGCGGTCGATCCCGTAGAGGCGCACATAGGAAAGCCGCCTCGGCACTTTCGGAACGAGACACACACACGACAGGCGCCCCGCCGCGCGGGCTCGGACGTGCACCGCGCGTCCGAGGACGGGTGAGCCGTGCCTGGAGGAGACGAACCATGCTCGGTTTCATCGTCATCATCGCCTTCACCCTCGCCGGAGAAGCCCTCGTCGCGCTTGCCGGCCTTCCCGTCCCCGGCTCCATCGTCGGGCTTCTCCTGCTGTGCGGCTACCTGACGTTCGGCCGCGCGGGCCTTGCGGAGATCGACGCCACGGCCCGGCTGATCCTTCGCTTCCTGCCGCTCTTCCTGGTCCCCGTCGGGGTCGCGGTCGTCGGGCTGGGAGCCGATCCCGGCCCGGAGCTGGCGCGCCTCGTCGCCACCCTGGTCGTGGCCCTCGTCGTCGGCGTCCTCGCCGTGTCGAGCGTGATGCGCCTCGTCGCGCGCCGCTCCTGACCCACCCACCACACCGCGCATGAGGAGACCCGTCATGCCCATCCCGATCGCGAGCCTCCTGACAAACCCGCTCTTCCTCGTCGGCGCGACCGTCGGCGCCTTCCAGCTCGGCCAGCTGCTCTACGAACGCTCCGGCAAGCTGCCGGTGCTCCAGCCGGTCCTCATCGCGATCGCCGCGATGATCGGCTTCCTCGTGGTCTCCGGCGTGCCCTACGAGACCTACAAGGAGGGCACGAGCATGCTCCACCTCCTGCTCGGGCCCGCCATCGTCGCCCTCGCGGTGCCCCTGGCTGAGAACCTCCGCAAGGCCCGCTCCGCGCTGGCTCCGCTCCTCGTGACGCTCCTCGTCGGCGGCGCGGCCGTCACGCTCTCGGCGCTCCTCCTCGGCCGCCTGGCCGGGCTCGACGAGGCGATGCTGCTCTCGCTGACGACGAAGTCCGTCTCCGCCCCCATCGCGCTCGGCGTCGCGGACGCCATCGGCGGCGACGTCTCGCTCACCATCCTGTCGGTCTTCACCACCGGCATCTTCGGCGTCATCGCCACGCCCACCATCCTGAGGCTCCTGCGCGTCGAGGACGAGGCCGTGCGCGGCTTCACCCTCGGCCTGACCTCCCACGCCTTCGGCATCGCCAGATCCCTCGAGATCAGCTCCCAGGCCGCCGCCTTCGCCACCCTCGGAATGGGGCTGATGGGCTGCGCCACGGCGATCGCCGTCCCCCTGATCCATGCGCTGATGGCCTGAGCCGCCGCACGGACCTACCCCAGAGTTGCGTCGCTTCCGTCTTCACCCTTCCTTCGCAGATCCCGCGCATCCTCCCGCCCGTGCGCGCCCCCGCGCCGAGCCGAGGAGCCACCGTCCGTGCAGATCATCGTCGTGGAGCCGCCCCTCGCCGAGCGGATCGGGATCGGTGCCTGGGATCATGCGGGCGCGCTCGTCTCGCTCTCGAACGTGGCTCTGTGGCTCGCGGTGGTGAACTTCGCCTGCTTTCTCGCCTTCACGCTCGACAAGGAGGCGGCGCGGCGCGGGGCCTGGCGGATCCGGGAGCGCACGCTGCTGTGGCTCGCGCTGCTCGGCGGCTCGCCGGCGGCGCTCGTGGCGCAGCGCGTCCTGCGCCACAAGACGCGCAAGGAACCGTTCCGCTCGCAGCTCCTCGGCATCGTCGTGATCCACGCCTGCGTCGCGGCGGCGTTCGTCGTCCTCGTGGCGTTCCCGGCCCTGCGCGAGCCCGTCCTGCGCGCCGCCGGCCGGTGAGCGGCGGGCGAGCCCTCCCGCCTCGGCCTCAGAACGCTCCCCGATACCCCGCCTCGTCCACGCGTGCCGCGATGACCGCGAAGGTGTCCCCCGCCAGCGCCTCGTCGAGCGCCGCGCGCAGCTCCACCGCCGAGCCCACGTTCCACCCGCGCCCGCCGAAGGCGCGGGCGGCTGCGGCGTAATCGGTCGCGCCGAGACCGACGCCGGCACGCGCCAGCCCCGCCTGCGCCTGCTTGAGCGCGATCAGCGCGAGCGAGGCGTCCTGCAGCACGACGACCGTCACCGGAAGGCGCTCGTCGCGCAGGGTGCCGAGCTCGCCCATCGTCATCTCGAGCCCGCCGTCGCCGATCACCGCGAGAGCGGGAGCGTCGGGCCGGGCGAGGCGTGCGGCCATGGCGAGGGGAAGCGCCGGACCCATGGTGCACCAGCCGGCGGACTGGATCAGCGAGAGCGGGCGCGGCGCGTTCCACATCTGCGAGAGCAGGATGCGGTGCGCGCCGGAATCGACGCTCACCGTCGCCTCCCGCGGCAGCGCCTCGGCGAGCGCTCGGAACGCCGCGTGCGGCCCGAAGCGCCCGTCCTCTGGCCCCACGAAGGCGGCGCGCAGCCGCGCCTTCGTCGCCGCCACTTCCGGGTCGATCCCGGTGCGACCGGCCAGCCCGGCGGCGAGCGCCTCCAGAACCGGCCCGATGGCGCCGACGATCCGCGCATCGACCCGGTGCATGCCGTGATCGACGACGGCCTCGTCGATCTCCACCACATGGGCGTCCTTGGCGAAAGGGTCGAGCCAGCCCGGGCGCATCTCGATCGGGTCGTAGCCCACGCCGAGGACGAGATCGGCGGCGCGCGCCAGCGGCAGCAGCGCCGCATCCGCCTTGGGCGCGAGCCCGGCGGCGCCGAGCGCGAGCGGATCGTCCTCGTCGAGGAGGCCCTTGGCCTTGTAAGTGGTGAGGATAGGCGCGCCCGCTCTGCGCGCGAGCGCGAGGAGCGCCTCGCCGGCTCCCGCGCGCGCCGCGCCGAAGCCGGCGACGATCAGCGGACGCCGCGCCGCCGCGAGCCGCTCGCGCAGCGCCGCGAGCGCCGGATCGTCCGGGGTCGGGCGGGGGAGGGCGGTCTTTGGCGCCGCTGCGATCGCATGCTCCGGCGCCGGATCCGGGAGGGCGGCGATGCCCGGCGCGAGATCGAGATGGACGGGGCCCATGGGCGGCGTCGTCGCGAGCGCGACGGCCCTCCGCACCGTGGCTTCGGCCGACTCCGGCTCGATCTCGAAGGAGCCCTTCACCAAAGGCCGCAGCAGGGCGGCCTGATCGAGGATCTGGTGGGTGTAGCGCGCCCGGATCGGCCGATCGACGACGCCCGTGACGACGATCAGCGGCGCACGCTCCTGCGCGGCGTCGGCGATGCCGTTGACCGCGTTCGCGAGGCCCGGGCCCAGCGTCCTCACGAGGAGGCCGGGCGTTCCCGTGAGCACGCCGAGCCCCGCCGCCGCCATGGCGCCGGCGCTCTCCCCGCGCACGAGGATGAAGCGCACGCCGGCCGCGCCGAGGGCATCGAGGAGCGTCACCACCTCGCCTCCCGGCATGCCGAAGGCGTGGCGCACCCCGTGCGCGGCGAGGGTGAGGGCGATCGTATCCGCGACGCGTCGCATGAGGGGCTCCGATGGGGACGATGGGGGAGAAGCGTTCAAGGCCGGCCCGCCGCGCGGGCGAGGCGCGACGGTCGGAGGATATCCGCCGCCGTCTCCGATGGGGAGAGCCGCGCCGCGAACCGGTCCGGCCGCTTCACCCGACCCCGCACGGCGAGGACGCGGGCGCGGGCGGTCTCGTCCGCGGCCTGGAGCGCGAGGGTACGCACGAAGACGTCGCGCTGGGCGTGGCTCCCGCCGATCATCGGCAGGCGCGCGAGGAGGCCGGCGAGCCGCGTGGCCGAGAGCGGCTCGGGACGGGTGAGCGCGCGGGCGAGATCGAGACCGACCGCGCGCAGCACCTCGGCCTGCTCGCAAGCCTGCGCGGCGCGGGCCTCCAGCGCTGCGAGCGCCTCGTCGAGGCCCGCCCGGTCGTTTGCGGCCGCGAGCGCCAGGATCCCGTGCAGGGCGGCGAAGGTCAGCGTCGCGTCGCGCCGGCGCCGGCGTGCGATCTCGGCGAGCGCATCCCAGCGTGCGCCGACGTCGACGCCCTCCTGGCGCAGGCGCCAGAGCAGCGAGACGGCGTTGGCGGCGTCGCGGACGTCCTCGCTCGGGCACGGAGCGA
Organism: Salinarimonas ramus; assembly: GCF_014645695.1. GTDB lineage: Bacteria > Pseudomonadota > Alphaproteobacteria > Rhizobiales > Beijerinckiaceae > Salinarimonas > Salinarimonas ramus. The sequence continues at coordinate 302,824 of NZ_BMMF01000006.1, forward strand.
TCTCGGTGTCGTAGAGCGCGAGCACGGTCTCGTATTCGGCGCGCTCCATGTGGAAGAGCGCAAGGTGCCACGCCATGTGGAAGGCGAAGTTGTTGCAGGCGCACCAGGCGGGCCGCGCCGCCTCGATCCAGCCGATGCCGTCGCAGACACGCCCTTGCGTCTCCATGACGTGAGCCACCGCGTGGAAGCCCCAGGCATCCGCGGGCTCCGCCGCCACGGCGCGCCGCCCCTGCGCCTCCGCCTCGTCGAGACGCCCCGCCTCCTCCAGCGCGAAGGCGCGCGCGCCGTGCGCGAAGCCGTGGCCGGGCCGCTCGTCCGAGAAGCCGGGGAGGGCGGCCTCCGTGCCGGCCAGCATGCCGGGGAGGTCGCCCGCCATGAAGCGCAGAGATTGCGCGATCTTGAACGGGAGGAGCATGCCCGGGCGCGCGTCGAGGGCGGCCTCGAGCCGCGCCGCGGCGGGGCGGAAGCGGCCCTCGAGCGCGAGCGCGAGGGCATCTGCGAGGGCTTGTTCCTCCGGCGTGCCGCCGGCCTTCGCGACGAGCGCGGCGCCGGTCGCGGCGAGGGCCGCGCGTGCCGGCGCCAGGAGCTCCGCGCGCGCCAGGATCAGGCAGGCGAAGCCTTCCAGCGCACGGGCGGCGACGAGATCCGGGTCGTGCGCGAGCGCCTCGGCGAGCGCCGGCGCCGCCCCGGGCCGGTGCGCGGCGACGGCGAAGGTCGTCTGCGCGAAGGCGGCGACGGCCCCGTCGGTCTCGCTCGTGTGGCGAAAGCCGTATCGATCCTCGATCATCACCCGCGCTCCCGGCCTGGCGTGTGGCATCCTGGCGTGTCGGAAGACGACGGTAGCGGGGGCACCATGGCGGTGGAACGACCGGGGCGATCACGAAGGGCTCGCCGTGCGTCACCTTCCCGTGATGGGCGCGCGGGAGCGTCGGCGAGGGGAGCCGGAGGCCGCTCGGGTCTCCTGTCAGGTCTCCAGCGCCTCGACGGCGTCGGCGCGCAGGCGCCAGTCGCAGCCCTCGGCGAGGGCGTAGAGCCGCTCCGCCTCCGCGAGAGCCTCGGTCTCGTCGTCGGCGAGGACCGTCAGCTCCTTCTGCGCGGCGCGATGCTCGTGGCCGGTGTCGTCGCTGACGGTCTTGTAGAAGGTCACGCGGTAGCGCGGCATGGCCATGCACCTCCTCGGCTGCCCAGAGCTTCGGGAGAACGTTCGAGACGGTCGCCGGGGTTCCGTTGGGCGCCGAGAAGAGGTTCCGCCGCGATGCGAAAAAAGTTGGAGAAGGGCGCTTGACCCGGTGGGGAGAGGCTCGTATACCCCGGCTCCCGACGCGGCGAGGGGCTCTCACGGGGCTTCAGCGGTGTCGGGCAGCTCTTTGACAGGTCGAGCGTTTTTCCGGATTTCCGGCT
>NZ_BMMF01000007.1 GCF_014645695.1 Salinarimonas ramus
CAAGCCCCTCGACCTCGACCTGATCGCGCGCCTCGCGCGCGAGCACGAGGTGCTGATCACGATCGAGGAGGGCTCGATCGGCGGCTTCGGCTCGTTCGTCATGCAGGCGCTCGCCGAGAGCGGCGCGCTCGATCGCGGCCTCAAGGTCCGCGCCATGGTGCTGCCCGATACCTTCATCGACCAGGACAAGCCCGCCAAGATGTACGCCAAGGCCGGCCTCCACGCGGACGGCATCGTCGAAAAGGTGTTCGCGGCGCTGGGCGGGGTTCAGGCGCAGTCGACGGCAGGCCGCGCGCGGGCGTGACGTCCTCTCCCGAAAACGCATGAGGGCCGGGCGGCACGTGCCGCCCGGCCCTCCGGCCTTACGCTCTACTCGGGCCGTGCTTACTGGCGCGGCTGCCCCTCGGTCGCGGGCATGTCGCCGGCGGGCGGGACGATCGTCGTCTCGCTCTCGGTCTCCATCTCGGTCGTGCCGGTGGCGCCCGTGGCCTCGACCGGCTCGGTCGCCGGAACGGTGCCCTCGGCCGTCGCCTCGGGCTCCTCGCCGAGGCGCGTGAAATCGGGGGCCGCCTCGAGCTGCTCGCGCGTGAAGTCGACGACGATCATCTCGATGTCGACGCCGCCCGTCGCGGCGAGGTTCGAGCCCGGCTGCACGGAGAGGGTATCTCCCTCCCGGGCGTCCGCCGCGGCCATGTCGGTCTCCATCTCGGCGCTGTCCGCCGCCGGGAGACCGGCGCCGGCTTCCGCCTGCATCTCCATCGCGTCGTCGAAGCGGACCTCGATCGACTCCGTGGGGATCGCCACCCGCTTCTCGCCGATGCCGAGGAAGCCGCCGACGCCCACGACCACGCCGAGGACGCGGCCCTGCGCGCTGATCAGCACGTCCTCGACGCTGCCGAGGGATTCGTCGGCGACGGTGCGGACCTCGGCGTCCATCAGCTCGGAGCCCAGCAGATGGTTCTCGCCCTGGCGGGCGATGAAGCCGCCCTGGAGCTCGACGTCCATCGAGCCGCCTTGCGCGGTCTGCATCTGCTGGTCGGACGGAACGACCTCGACCGGCACCGACTCGGCCTGGATCGGCTGCGAGCCCGTCTGCATCCCGGAGCCGGCACCGCGGGTCGCCTCGCTGCCGGTCCCCTCGGGAGCGGCGGGAAGCGTGTTCATCATCTGCTGCGACGTGCCCGCCTGCCCGGCGCCGGCGGCACCGTCGGTCGCGGTCTGGGCGAGAGCCGGCGCGGCCACGATCAGCGCGCCGAGCGCGCAGGCAGTAGCCAAGTGCTTGGAAAGCATGTACGATCTCCTGCGATCTGCTTCCATGAGGAAGCTTCGGCCCGGCAACGCCCCGCCCGGTCGGCGGTTCCGCTGATGCCGTGCGCGAATACGCAGCGAGATCAGAGATAATACTGTGGAACTTTCTACGAGGACGGAGGCGCGCACGCCCCCGTCCTCTGCGTCTCGCTCGCCGTGCCTCAGGCGAGGGCCTGGGCGAGGTCGGCGACGAGGTCCTCGGGATCCTCGATGCCCACCGAGAGGCGCACGACGTCCGGCCCCGCGCCCGCGGCGACGCGCTCGGCGTCCGTGAGCTGGCGGTGCGTCGTCGAGGCGGGATGGATCACGAGCGAGCGCGTGTCGCCGATATTGGCGAGATGCGAGAACAGCTCGAGCTTGGAGACGAGCTTCACGCCCGCGTCGTAGCCGCCCTTGAGGCCGAAGGTGAAGACCGCGCCCGCGCCCTTGGGCGTGTAGCGCTCCGCCAGCGCGGCGTACTTGTCCCCCGGGAGGCCCGGATAGGACACCCATTCCACCGCCGGATGCTCGGAGAGGAAGCGCGCCACCGCGAGCGCGTTGTCGCAATGGCGCTGCATGCGCAGCGGCAGCGTCTCGATGCCCTGCAGGATCATGAAGGCGTTGAAGGGCGAGAGCGCGGGCCCGAGATCGCGCAGGCCGAGCACGCGCACGGCGATGGCGAAGGCGAAATTGCCGAAGGTCTCGCCCAGCACCATGCCGCCGTATTCCGGGCGGGGCTTGGAGAGCATGGGATAGCGCTCGTCGCCGACCCAGTCGAACGTGCCGGCGTCGACGATGACGCCGCCGATCGAGTTGCCGTGGCCGCCCAGGAACTTCGTCGCCGAATGGATGACGATGTCCGCGCCGTGCTCGATCGGGCGGCAGAGATAGGGCGTCGCCATGGTCGAATCGACGATGAGCGGCAGCTTGTGGCGCTTGGCGATGGCCGAGATGCCGGCGATGTCCACGACGACGCCGCCGGGATTGGCGATCGATTCGATGAAGATCGCCTTCGTGCGCTCGTTGATCGCCGCCTCGAAGGTCGAGAGGTCCTCCGTGTCGGCCCAGCGCACCGTCCAGCCGAAGTTCTTGTAGGAATGGTTGAACTGGTTGATCGAGCCGCCGTAGAGCTTCTTCGCCGCCACGAACTCGTCGCCCGGCTGCATCAGGGCGTGCATCGTCAGGAACTCGGCCGCGTGGCCGGACGCCACCGCGAGCGCCGCCGTGCCGCCCTCCAGAGCGGCGACACGCTCCTCGAGCACCGCGCAGGTCGGGTTGCCGATGCGCGAATAGATGTTGCCGAAGGCCTGCAGGCCGAAGAGCGACGCGGCGTGGTCGACGTCGTCGAACACGAAGGAGGTCGTCTGGTAGATGGGCGTCGCGCGCGCACCCGTCGTCGGGTCCGGCGTGGCGCCGGCATGGATGGCGAGCGTGTTGAACCCGGGGGTGCGGTCGGTCATGAGCGCGTCCTCGTTGGCGTCTTGACGAAAGAACGATCGTTCTTTTAAGAGAACGCGACCGGGGCGTCAACAGCCCCTCATTCGTGGAAAATGCGCGGCGAAACGTTGCGCGCCCGGGGCTTCGTCGGGTCGAGCCCGGCGGCGAGGACACATTCGGTTTTCCGAACGCGACGCCTTCCGTCCCGCCGGGCTTCCTTGAAAGCCTTCGCGAAAGGGTGCAATACCGTCAAGCCGTGCGCCGGCCGGCCGAAGGGCTGGCGTGCCGAGGGAGCTCGTCTATGAAACAGCCGTTGCGGGTCGGGATCGCCGGGTTGGGTACGGTCGGTGGGAGCGTCGCGCGTCTCCTCGCGCGCCATGCCGAGGGCCTCGCCCTGCGCGCGGGCCGGCGGGTGGCGCTCACGGCGGTGTGCGCGCGCGATCGTACGCGCGATCGCGGCGTCGACCTCGGGCAAGCGACCTGGCACGAGGACGCCGTCGCGCTCGCCCGCGACCCGCAGGTGGATTGCGTCGTCGAGCTGATCGGCGGCGACGAAGGACCCGCGCGGACGCTGGTGGAGACGGCGCTCGCCGCCGGCAAGCACGTCGTGACGGCGAACAAGGCGCTCTTGGCCAAGCACGGCATGGGGCTCGCGCGCATCGCGGAGGAGAACGGCGTCGCGCTCGCCTTCGAGGCGTCCGCGGCGGGCGGCGTGCCCGTGGTGAAGACGCTGCGCGAAGGCCTCGCCGGCAATGCCGTCTCGCAGGTCTCCGGCATCCTGAACGGCACCTGCAACTACATCCTCTCGCGCATGGAGGCCGAGGGGCTCTCCTTCGCCGAGTGCCTCGCCGACGCCCAGCGCCTCGGCTACGCGGAAGCGGACCCGACCTTCGACGTCGAAGGCTTCGACACCGCCCACAAGCTCGCCATCCTCACCTCGCTGGCCTTCGGCGTCGCGCTCGATCCGGAGGCGATCTACGTGGAGGGCATCTCCAAGATCGCGCCGCTCGACCTGAAGATGGCGTCCGAGCTCGGCTATCGCATCAAGCTGCTGGGCGTCGCCGAGCGCACGCAGACGGGAATCGAGCAGCGCGTCCATCCCACCATGGTGCCGCGCATCTCCTCGCTGGCGCAGGTGATGGGCGTGACGAACGCCGTCACCATCGACGCGGACGCGGTCGGCGAGCTCACCCTGATCGGCCCCGGCGCGGGCGGCGACGCCACCGCCTCGGCGGTGATCGCCGACATCTGCGACGTGGCGGCGGGCGTTGTGCGCCCGGCCTTCGGCCTGCCGGCCGCGCGGCTCGCGCCGCCGGAGCGCGCGCCGATGCAGCGCCACGAGGGCGGCTACTACATCCGCCTCTCCGTCTACGACCGGCCGGGCTCGGCCGCGGGCATCGCCACGCGCATGGCCCAGGCGGACATCTCGCTCGAGAGCATCATCCAGCACCGCGCCCGCACCGCCGACGCCGACCCGACGGGGCGCTCCGGGGCCCCCGTCCCGGTGGTGCTGATCACCTACGCGACGACCGAGGCCGCCATTCGCGAGGCGCTCGCGCGCATCGACGCGGACGGGCACGTGGCCGAGCCGCCGCAGGTGATACGGATCGAGCGCGAGTGAGCGCCGTTGTAAGCAAGCGGGCGCGAAGAGCCCGCGAGGACCTCTCGAGGAGACCCGCTCAATGAAGCCGCCGTCACACATCGCCCCCAACGTCTTCATCGAGCGGATCCTGACGTTGGAGCTCGTGCGCGTGACGGAACGCGCCGCCGTCGCGGCCGCGCGGCTGCGCGGGCGCGGCGACGAGAAGGCCGCCGACCAGGCCGCCGTCGACGCCATGCGTCGCGAGCTCAACCGGCTCGGCATCGACGGCACCGTCGTCATCGGCGAGGGCGAGCGCGACAAGGCGCCGATGCTCTTCATCGGCGAGCGCGTGGGCAACGGCTCGGGCCCGAAGGTCGACATCGCCGTCGATCCGCTCGAGGGCACGACGCTCTGCGCCAAGGACATGCCGGGCTCCATCGCCGTCATGGCCATGGCCGAGGGCGGCACGCTGCTCGCCGCGCCCGACGTCTACATGAACAAGATCGCGGTGGGCCCCGGCTATCCCACGGGCGTGGTCGATCTCGACGCCTCCGCCACCGACAACATCCACGCGCTCGCCAAGGCCAAGGGCGTCGCGCCCTCGGAGATCACGACGCTGATCCTCGACCGGCCCCGCCACCACGACCTGATCGCGGAGGTCCGCGCCACCGGCGCCGCCGTGCGGCTGATCTCGGACGGCGACATCGCCGGCGTGATCTACACGACCGATCCGGCGAGGACCGGCATCGACCTCTATCTCGGCATCGGGGCCGCACCCGAAGGCGTCATCGCCGCCGGCGCGCTGCGCTGCATCGGCGGCCAGATGCAGGGCCGCCTCGTCCTCGACACCGAGGAGAAGCGCGAGCGCGCCCTCGGCATGGGCGTGAAGGACCCCAACAAGAAATACGACGTCGGCGAGCTGGCCTCCGGCGACGTCATCGTGGCCGCCACCGGCGTGACCGATTCGGCGCTGACCGCCGGCGTGAAGTTCGGCCCCGAGGTGATCGAGACGGAGACGGTGGTCTACCGTTCGGCCACGGGGACCGTGCGCAAGATCGCGGCCGAGCACCGGGAATGGGCGAAGTTCCACCTCGACTGAGGATTGCGCGAGCGGGCGCGGCGCCCTTTCCGCCGCGCCGCTTCCCTTTCGCGGCGCTCTCGGCCAAGCTCCGGTGCCCGGTGGGAAGCCGCGGCGCGCCTCGCCTTCGGAGCCCTCCCCCATGCTGGTCATCGGCGACGACAACCCGCTGCGGCACATCGGCCGCGCCTGGGTCAACCATGCGCTGATCGGCGTGATGATCGTGGCCTTCCTCGCGGGCCCCGCGCTCGAGGGCCTGATGCTGTTTCCCGCGCAGGTGACGGGCGTGGCCGATCTCGGGCCGGAGATCGACGCCGTGCCGGCGTGGGCGCGCCTCGTCGGCTACGCCTTCCTGCATGCGGGGCTTCTTCACATCGCCGGCAACCTGATCACCCTGTGGGTCTTCGGCGACAACGTCGAAGATGCGATGGGGCACGTGCGCTACGTGCTCTTCTTCGTGCTGGCCGCCGTCGCGGGGGGGCTCGCGGAGGCGTACATGACGAGCGATCCCACGCTCCCCGTCGTCGGGGCGAGCGGCGCGGTGTCGGGGGTCATGGGCGCCTACCTCATGCTCCACCCGCGGGCGAAGGTCTTCGTGCTCGTGGGATACCGCGTCCCCGTGGCGGTGCCGGCGGGGATCTTCGTGGGCTTCCTCATCGCGCTCAACCTGCTGATGGCGCTGAGCGGTGCGGGCGAGGGCTCCATGGTGGCGTGGTGGGCGCATCTGGGCGGCTTCGCGGCCGGCATGATCCTCGTCGTGCCGCTGCGCCACCGGGACGTCGCCCTGTTCCAGCCCGCGCACGCCTTCCCCGAGCGCACGGGCCGCTTCGCCTCGGCCAAGCGCTTCGCGGAGCGCTTCGTCATCGACCTCACGCCGAAGCGGTCCGCCGGGATCGCGCGCAGCTTTTCCGATCGGACGGTCGCGGTGATCAAGGCGCTTGCCTTCTTCATCGGCATCACCCTCGTCGTGGAGCTGTTCGTTCCGTGATCGGCGCGCGCGGGCCCGCGGCCCTGCCATGCGCGATCCCGGCTTGCTCGGCGACGCGGGCGGGCGCACAAAACCCGCTCGCGAGGATCCCCCGATGAACGACACCGCCCCCGCCGGCCTCTCGGCGGCCGCCCCCGCGCCGGCCGAGGACGATTCGCGACGCCACGCGCCGATGACGTTTCGCGAGTTCGTGGCGATGATCGCGGCGCTGATGGCGCTCAACGCGCTCGCCATCGACATCATGCTGCCGGCCCTCCAGGACATCGGCGCGGCGCTCGGCGTCGCCGACGAGAACGACCGGCAGGCGATCCTGCCGGCCTACCTCATCGGCTTCGGCGCCGGCCAGCTCCTCATCGGGTCGGTGTCCGACCGGTTCGGCCGCCGCCCGGTGCTGCTGGTGGGCCTCGTCTTCTACGTCGCCGCCGCCATCCTGTGCGCCTTCGCGCCGAGCTTCACGGCGCTCCTGATCGGGCGCTTCGTCCAGGGGCTCGCCTCGGCCGCGCCGCGCGTCGTCACCACCTCCATCGTGCGCGATTGCTACGGCGGGCGGCGCATGGCGAGCGTGCTGTCGCTGGCGATGACGATCTTCATGGTCGTGCCGGTGATCGCGCCCTCGATCGGCCAGGGCATCGTGCTGTTCGCGCCCTGGCAGGGCATCTTCTGGCTCCTCGCGCTCTACGGGCTCGGCATGCTGGCCTGGACCTGGGCGCGCCTGCCGGAGACGCTCGAGCCCGAGCGGCGCCGCGCCATCGGCCCACGCGCGCTGGCGGTCGCGTTTCGCGAGGTCTTCACGACGCGCCAGACCTTCGGCTACGCCGTCGCGGCGGGCGCCATGTTCGGCGCTTTGTTCAGCTTTCTCGTCACCGGCGAGCAGATCTTCGCCCAGCTCTACGGGCTCGGGCCGCTCTTCCCCGTCGCCTTCGCGGGGATGGCCGGGGCGATGGCGGTGTCCTCGCTGATCAATTCGCGCCTCGTCGGGCGGCTCGGCACGCGGCGGCTCTCCCACACCGCCATGACGGGCTTCGTTCTCGTGGCAGCGGCGCTGCTCGCGCTCGCGCTCCTCGACGTGCTGACCATCGTGCCGCTCGTCGCGCTGATGTCCTGCGCGCTCTTCCTCGTGGGCATGATCTTCGCCAACCTCAACGCGCTCGCCATGGAGCCCATGGGCCACATCGCCGGCACGGCCTCCTCCGTCTTCGGCTCGGTGACGACGCTGATGGCGGCGACGATCGGCGCGGTGCTGGGCCAGGCCTTCGACGGCACGGTGGTGCCGCTCTTCACCGGCTGGACAATACTCGGCGTCGCCGCGCTCGGCGTCATCGCGATCACCGAGCGCGGGCGGCTCTACGGGCGGGGGGCTTGAGGGCTCGCGCCACCACCACCTTGCGCCGCGCCTCCGGGCGCCGTACCAAGGGGCGTCGATCGTGAGCCATCGGGGAGCGCCGCCGTGCAGACCTTCTTCGTCGAGATCAAGTGCAAGCTCGGCAAGACCTACGACGTCGCGCGCGAGCTGGCGGATCGCGAGATCGCGTCCGAGATCTACTCGACCGCCGGCGATTACGACATCCTGGCCAAGTTCCACATCGATCGGGACGTGGACATCGGCCATTTCGTCGCCCAGAAGGTGCAGACGATCCCGGAGATCGACGACACCAAGACGGTGATCACCTTCAAGGCCTTCTGAGGCGTAGCCCTGCTTACGCGGGGAGCGCCCACGCGTCCTCGATCGCGAGCCCCACGGGTGCGCCGGACGCGAGTGCCTCGCGGGAGGCCACCTGCACGAGCGCGCCCTCGACGCCGTCGATCGCGATGTCGAGCGTGTGGAAGCCCCCGCGATAGACCGCGTCCACGACCCGCGCCGGCACCCCATCGGGCGCATCCGAGAGCGCGAGCGTCTCCGAGCGCAGGACGAGGCGGCCCGGGCCCGCGGCCTCGGCGGCGCTGCGCACGACGAGCGTGCGGCCGGCGAGGCGCACGGGCGCGCGGCCCTGGCGTGCGGGCTCCAGGATCTCGACGGGCAGGAGCGCGCCGCGGCCGATGAAGCGCGCCACCATCTCCGTCGCCGGCGCGGCGTAGAGGTCCTGCGGCGGCGCCACCTGCTGGAGGCGGCCCTCGTGCATCACGGCGATCGTGTCGGCGAGCGCCATGGCCTCCGCCTGATCGTGCGTCACGACGACAAACGTGGCGCCGGTCTCCCGGTGCAGCCGGCGGAACTCGCGCTGCATCGTCTCGCGCAGGTGGGCGTCGAGATTGGCGAGCGGCTCGTCGAGGAGGACGAGGGGCGGCTCCAGCGCGAGGCAGCGCGCGAGCGCCACACGCTGGCGCTGGCCGCCGGAGAGCTGGGCGGGCTTGCGATCGGCGAAGGCGTCGAGCCCCACCATGGCGAGCGCGTCGGCGACGCGCCGGCGACGCTTCTCGGCGGGGAGCTTGCGCACCCGCAGGCCGAACGCGACGTTCTCGGCCACCGACATGTGCGGCCACAGCGCGTAGGACTGGAACACCATGCCGAGCCCGCGCTCCTCGGCCTCGACGAAGCGGCCCGGGTCGGAGACGACGCGCCCGGCGATGGCGATGCGCCCCGCGCTGGGGCGCTCGAGCCCGGCGACGAGGCGCAGGAGCGTGGTCTTGCCGCAGCCCGAGGGGCCGAGCAACGCGAGGAACGCGCCGGGCTCGACGCGCAGGCTCACGTCGTCGACGGCTCGGCTCGCGCCGAACGCCTTCGTCACGCCTTCGAGCTCGAGCCCACCCATCGCCTCACGCTTTCGCCCTTCGTGTGTCGAGCCGTGTGTCCTGCGCACGGGTCATGACGCGCTGATGACGTGCGCCGCCTCAGCCGAAGACGAGGAGGCCGACGAAGCCCACGCTGCCCACGATGATCCGCCACCAGCCGAACAGCGCGAAGCCGTGCTTCGAGACGTAGTCGAGGAGCGAGCGCACCACGAACAGCCCCGCGACGAAGGCCGACACGAAGCCGATGGCGATCATCGTCGCGTCGTCCGCGGAGAGGTCGCCGTAGGATTGCCCGAGCTCCCAGACGAAGGCGCCGGCCATCGTGGGCATCGCGAGGAAGAACGAGAATTCGGCCGCCGCACGCTTCGACGACCCCATCAGCATGGCGCCGACGATGGTCGCCCCCGAGCGCGACACGCCGGGGATCATGGCCAGGCACTGGATGATGCCGATCTTCAGGTACATCGAGATCGGGAAGCGCGTGGCGTCCTCGTGCCTCTGCGGCAGGTTCATGCGGTCGACGAAGAGCAGCACGATGCCGCCGAGGATCAGCGTCGTGCACACGACGCGCGGATCGAACAGCACGCCCAGGATGAAGTCGCGCGCGAGCACGCCGATGATCGCCGCCGGCAGGAAGGCGACGAGAACGCCGATCACGAAGCGCCGGGCCTTCGGGTCGTGCGGCAGCGCGAGCGCGATCGACCACAGCCGCGCGAAATAAGCGGACAGGATCGCGAGGATCGCGCCGAACTGGATGAGGATCGCGAAGGTCTTGTCCGCGTGCCCGTCTAGCCCGAACAGGCTCTGCAGGAGGATCAGATGCCCCGTCGAGGAGACCGGGATGAACTCGGTCGCGCCTTCGAGCAGGCCGAGGAACAGGGCCTTGAAGGCCTCGAGGAGGGTCATGGATCGCCGCTCGCGCTGTGTCGGTGGGGCCGGGTCGCGCAGGGCCCGGTGCGTCGTCGGCTGTCTAGCCGTCCGCGCGCGCGAGCGCCAGCCCGTCGGGGACGGGTCGAGAAGGTTACCGCCCGTTAACGACCCGCGGCCTTAATGTCGCCCGGCTCCGAGCGTTCCCAGGGACTCATGTCGACGCTTCACCACTATCCGCTCTGCCCGCACTCGCGCTTCGCCCGCCTCGCCCTCGCCGAGCTCGGCGTCGAGGTCGATCTCGTCGAGGAGCGCCCCTGGGAGCGCCGCGACGAGTTCCTGGCGCTGGATCCCGCCGGGCAGACCCCGGTTCTCGTCGCCGAGGGCGGCCTCGCCGTGCCCGGCGCGAGCGTCATCGCCGAATGGCTCGACGAGACGGTGGGCGCGGGCGCCGGCGAGCGGCGCCTCATGCCCGACGATCCACGGGCGCGCGTCGAGGTGCGCCGGCTCGTCGCCTGGTTCTCGGGCAAGTTCTGGGACGAGGTGACGGGCTATCTCGTCAACGAGAAGATCTACAAGCGCTTCGTCCCGCCCGCGTCCGGCGGCGGGCCGCCGGACATGGCCTCGATCCGCGCGGCACGGGCGAACGTGCGCTACCACCTGCGCTACATCGGCTTCCTCGCCCAGCGCCGGAATTTCCTCGCCGGCGATGCGCTGACCTATGCGGATCTCGCCGCGGCCGCCCATATCTCCTGCGTCGACTATCTCGGCGACGCGCCATGGGGCGAGGACGAGGCGGCGAAGACGTGGTACGCGCGGGTGAAGAGCCGCCCGAGCTTCCGCGCGCTCCTCGCCGACAAGATCCCCGGCATGGCGCCCGCCGACAGCTACGCGGATCTGGACTTCTGAGACCCGAACGCCTCAAGGACGAGCTCGCCGCGCGCGCCGCCGCGCTCGGCTTCGACGCGCTGCGGGTGACGCGCCCCGAGGCCGTGCCCGACCTCGGCGCGCGCCTCGCCGCCTGGCTCGAGGCCGGCCATCACGGCACGATGGGATGGATGGTCGAAACCGCCGAGCGCCGCGCCAGCCCACGCGCGCTGTGGCCGGAGGTCCGCTCCATCGTCATGCTGGGCATGAATTACGGCCCCGACGAGGACCCGCTGGAGGCCGTGCGCCGACGCACGTCCGCCGCCGTCTCCGTCTACGCGCAGGGGCGCGACTATCACGACGTGATCAAGGGACGGCTGAAGGAGCTCGCCGGCGTGCTCGCCTCCAAGGGCGGCGCGGACGTGAAGGTGTTCGTCGACACCGCGCCCGTCATGGAGAAGCCGCTCGCGGAGGCCGCCGGTCTCGGCTGGCAGGGCAAGCACACGGTGCTGGTCTCGCGCACGCTCGGCAACTGGCTCTTCCTCGGCGCGATCTTCACGACCGCCGAGCTGCCGGTCGACGCGCCCGAGCGCGACCATTGCGGCTCCTGCCGGCGCTGCCTCGACGCCTGCCCGACGAACGCGTTCCCCGCGCCCTACGTGCTCGATTCGCGCCGGTGCATCTCCTACCTGACGATCGAGCATGCGGGAACGATCCCGGAGGACCTGCGCGAGGGTATCGGCAACCGCGTCTACGGCTGCGACGATTGCCTCGCCGTCTGCCCCTGGAACAAGTTCGCGAAAAGCGCCCGCGAGCAGAAGCTCGCCGCGCGGCGCGACCTCGCGGCGCTGCCGCTCGCGGATCTGGCGCGGCTCGACGATGCCGCCTTCCGCGCGCTCTTCGCGGGCACGCCGATCAAGCGCACGGGGCGCGACCGCTTCGTGCGCAACGTGCTGATCGCCATCGGCAACAGCGGCGAGCCGACGCTCGCCACGCCCGCCCGCGAGCGGCTCGACGACGCCTCGCCGCTCGTGCGCGCCATGGCGGTGTGGGCGCTGCGCCGGCTCCTGCCGCCCGCCGATCTCAGTGGCGTGCGCGCCGAGCGGCTCGCGACCGAGACGGATCCCGACGTCGTGCGCGAATGGGGATGAGGCGCGCCGCCTTCTCTCAAGCGCCGCGCGCCAGCTCCGCGGCGCGACGCCCGACGACCGGCGCGAGGCTCGCATGGCCCTCCCGCGCGAGGCGGTCGAGGAGGCCCGTCTTGATGTCCGCGATCAGCCCGGGGCCTTCGTAGACGAGGGCGGTATAGAGCTGCACGAGGCTCGCGCCGGCCTCGATCTTGGCCCAGGCCGCCTCGGGACCGTCGACGCCACCCACCCCGATCAGCGGCACGGCCGCGCCGACGCGAAGCCGCACCTGCGCGAGCACCCGCGTCGAGAGCGCGAAGAGCGGCCGGCCCGAGAGCCCCCCCGCCTCGCCGGCGAGGCGCGCGTCGCGCAGGCTGGCGGGGCGCGCGATCGTGGTGTTGGAGACGACGAGCGCATCCACCCCACGACGCAGCGCCGTCGCCGTCACGGCGTCGAGCGCGTCCTCGGCGAGATCGGGGGCGATCTTCAGGAGAAGCCGCGTGCGTCTTCCGCCCGCCGCCGCGTCGGCCCGATCGCGAGCGTCGATCGCGCGGGCGAGGACCTCGTCGAGGAAGGCCTCGCCCTGGAGGTCGCGCAGGCCCGGCGTGTTCGGCGAAGAGACGTTCACGGTCAGGAAATCGACGAGCCCGGCGAGGCCCTCGACCAGCGTCGCGTAGTCCGCGATGCGGTCGGCGCTCTCCTTGTTGGCCCCGAGATTGACGCCGACGATGCCCGGTCGCCCGCGCCTGCGCTCGAGACGCTCGCGGCAGCGGGCGAGCCCGTCGGAATTGAGCCCGAAGCGGTTGATCAGCGCCCCGTCCTCCGCGAGGCGGAAGACCCGCGGGCGCGCATTTCCGGGCTGCGGGCGCGGCGTCACGCCGCCGAGCTCGACGAAACCGAAGCCGAGCCCCAGCAGCCGGTCGGGCACCTCGCACTGCTTGTCGTAGCCGGCGGCGAGGCCGACGGGGTTGGGGAAGGAAAGCCCCATCACGTTCGTCGCGAGGCGCGGATCGTCCGGCGCCGGCCGCAGCGGCGGGGCCGCGGCGAGGCTGCGGATCGTCAACGCATGCGCCGCTTCGGGATCGAGGCGATGGAGCAGCGGGCGCAGGATCGGGAAGGCGCCGCGGATCACGCCGTCTCCTCCGGGAGGAGCCCCGTGAAGTCGTGCGTGCCGTCGGCCGCGCGCGGCAGCGGCGCCTGCGAGACGACGGCCGTCATCGGCAAGGGCCCGTAGAGATGCGGGAACAGGTCCCCTCCCCGCGACGGCTCCCAGACGAGCGCCGAACCGAGCACGGCGGCGTCGACGGCGACCAGGACGAGGTCGTCCTGCCCGGCGAAGTGCCGCCGGGCGGTCTCGCGCACCTGCGCGGCGGAGGAAAAGTGGATGAAGCCGTCGGCGAGATCGACGGGCGCGCCGGTGAACACGCCCGCCGCCCGCGCCTCCTCCCAGAGGCCGCTCGGCGCGATCTTGTAGACCCGCGACGGGAAGGCGGCGTCTGTCTCAGCCATGGCGGGTCTCCGGGTGCGATGGCGCGTGTGCAACGCCGAACGGCGTTCGTCTACGCCGCGGGCGCCCGCGCGGCAAGCCGCAGGCGCCATCCGGGCGGCATCCGGGCGAGATCGCGGCGCTCGGCGGCGAGAACGCATGGAACCGCGCCGCACCCGGGTGTTTGTCTTCCCCTGAGGCCCGGGGATTTCCTAGGCTTGGGTTTGCGGTCACAGGTACGAGGGAGCTTCATGCTCACGCACGGCCAGATTTGGATGGCGATCGATCGGCTGGCGGAGCGCTACGGGCTCACCGCCTCGGGCCTCGCACGGCGCGCGGGGCTCGACGCGACGAGCTTCAACCGCTCCAAGCGCGTGAGCCCCGACGGACGCGAGCGCTGGCCCTCCACGGAATCGATCGCGAAGGTTCTCAACGCCACGGGAGCGGGGCTCGACGAGTTCACGAGCCTCATCGAGCCGGGCGAGCCCAAGAGCGGCGCGACCGTGCCCATCGTCGGCTGGCGCGACGCGGGCGCGCCGCCGCTCTTCGCGCAGGACGGCATGCCGTCGGGGGCGCGCTGGGACGAGATCGAGTTTCCCGACGTGGGCTCCGAGCGCGTCTTCGCCGTGGAGGTAGCCGGCGGCGCGCACGAGCCGGTCTATCGCGACGGCGACGTGCTCATCGTCTCGCCGAGCGCCGGCCTGCGCAAGGGCGACCGCGTGCTCGTGCGCGACGCGCAGGGCAAGGTGAGCGCCCGCGAGCTCGTGCGGCGCACGGTGCGCACGTTGGAGGTCAAGCACGTCTGCGACGGCGGCGAGGCGAGCCTGCCGGTGGCGGAGCTGGAATATGTCGCGCGCATCATGTGGTGCAAGCAGTGATATAATTAATCCTAATGACAACGGCGTTCAAATAATATATGTTGACGATCTCTAACACGCTTGGCATCTTCCGCCGGTGTTCGCAGCAGGCGATCGCCCAGGACGTGCCGGATGAGCCACCAGCCCCTCACGGACTTCTTCGTCGCATTCGATCCCGGCGCCGACGCCATCGGCGAGGCGGAACTCGTCGCGCGCCTCTGCGCCCTCGTCGGCGCGCCCCCGCACGATCTCGACGCCGCGCTCCACGCGCTCCCGCCGGCGCGCCTCGTGCGCGTGCTTCACGAGCCGGCGTCCGCGCCGCGCCGCCTGCGCGAGCGCCTACGCATCCTCGACCGCAGCACGACGACCCTCGCCGTCGCCGAGGCGCGCCTGCGCTCGGAGATGAACGGAGAGCGTCCGGTGGCGGCGCTCCATGCGGCGCTCCTCGCGCATGCGAGTCGCGCGCCGATCACGGAGCAGGAGCGGCTCGTGGCGGAAATCGAGGACGCGCGCGCGGAGGTCCTCGCCCTGTGGCCCGCCGCCTTCGATGCCGTCGCCCGCTGGGGCGAGATCGACCAGCGCGCGGCCCTGTCGCTCGGCATCGGCCCGCGGATCTGGGGGATGGTCTCGGGCGCGCTCGGGCGCTCCGCCGAGGAGCGGATCACGCGGGCGGAATTCGTCGAGATCTGCCCTCGCCTCGTCGCGTTCTGGCCGCTGACGCCGCAGACGCACGAGGCCATGTACGCTCTGCTCGGCATCGTGCGCGCCGCCGCGCAGGGACGGGCCTGGAGGCCCCCGACGGCGCTCGAGCGGGTCAACTGACCCGCTCCGACGCCGCCTCCCTCAGAGCTTGTAGGCGGTGCGGAAACCGCCCCAATGACGCCCGCCGACGCGGATCGGGGCGTCGACCTCCTGCATCATCACGAGCTTGCCGCCACCCATGTCGCGCGAATAGGCCTGGATCAGGAAGGGCCGCGTCGAGCGCGCCGCGGCGATGCCGGCGCGGTCGTCGAAGATGCGGCGATCGCGGCAATTGGCGGCGTTCCAGACCGGGTCGTCCGGCCGCTGGGGCTGCGAGTAGATCTTGTTGTGGACCGGGATGTAGCCGTTGCGGTCGATGGCGAGGCAGAAGGCCATGCGCTTGTCGGTGCCCAGCAGCGGCTCCATGATGCCGGGGAGGATCTCGGAGAGGATCGGGCGCGCCAGCGTCTCGAATTGCTGCGGGTTCGTGCCCTTGATCGGCCGGTAATCCACGTCGAACAGCGCCTCGCGGGAGAGGCGCCCCTGCGCGATCGCCTCCTCCATGGCGGCGGAGACCTTGGCCGCCGCCTCCTGCGCCCGCACGATGAGCGGCCGGTAGGAGGCCTCGATGCCCCCCACCGCGTCGGCGATACGCGCGCGCACTTCGGCGTCCGCGGTCTCGAACGCGAGATGCACGCCCATGGCGCTGACGTTGGCGACGCGGCCGGGAACGGCGCCGACGCCCTCGATCTCGAGCGACACCCGCGAGCCCGCGGCGAGGCCGTGGCGGGCGGGCGCGGCGACGAGGGCGCCGCCGAGCGAGAGGTCGATCGTCTTCGTCACGGCGTCGAGCCCGCCACCGGAGAGCCGGGCGCGGCGCTCGACGGGGAAGCGGTCGTGGGCGCGGCGCTCGCCGATCTCGCTCTGGCGCACCACGGCGACGAAGCGCCGCGCGAGGCCCTTGGCGCCGTCCTCGGCTCTCGCGGATTCGGCACGCGCCGCCTCGGCGCGCACGGCCGCCTCGGCAGCGGCGACCTCGATGCCGCGGGCGCGCTCGCCCACCTCGCCGACGCGCGCGGACGCCTCGCCGGCGCGGCCGGCGGCCTCCTCGATGGCCCGGTTCTGCTCGCCCACCGTCTCGCGGACCGTGAGGAAGACCGGCTGGATCGCCTCGATCGCCTGCGCCACGCGCTCGACGGCGGCGATCGACGTCTCCGCGCTCTCGCGCAGGGAATCGATGCGGGTGCGGATGTCGCCGGCGGCGGTGCCGGTCTCCACCGAGAGCGCCTTCACCTCGGCGGCGACGACGGCGAAGCCCTTGCCCGCCTGGCCCGCCCGCGCGGCTTCGATCGTGGCGTTGAGCGCGAGCAGGTTGGTCTGGCGCGCCACGGCGGCGATGGTGTCGACGATGCCGACGATCTCGCGGGTCGCCTGGGAGAGCGCGCCGATCATGCCGTTGGCCTCGCGGGCGAGGCCGACGGCGTCGCCGATGCGGCCGTCGGCGACGCCGACCGCGCCGTCGATCGCGGCGACGGTGCCGGCGAGACGCTCCGTGATCGCGGCGAGCGCGCGGGTCTCGGCGCCGGCGGCGTCGCTGGCGCCGGCGAAGCCGTGCATCTCCTCCTCGATGCGCGCGAGGCCGTCCTTGGCCGCGCTCGCCGCGGCGCTCGCCGCCTCGATGGAGATCCCCACGCTTTCGATCGCCCGAAGCACGTCGGCCTCGAGCACGTCGACGATCTCGCCTTCCAGCCCTGCACCGGCCTTGCCCGTGGAGAGGGCTTCGGGCTGCGGCGCGGGCGCGGATCGGCTCTGGGTCTCCTCGACGCCTCGGGGGTTGGCGTTCGAAGCGGCCTTCAGGAATCCGAGCACGGTTCACCTCGCGTGGTTACGCAAAGTGACTTTGGCCGCATTTTCTTAAGGCGTGCCTAATTCCTCATCGGAGTTGCGCGCGCACGAACGGGCGCACCATTCAGGGTGCGGTGAGAGGATGCCCAGCCCGGAACGGCGCCATGCGGGGCTGCGCCGGGGTCGACGGATCGTCGCGGACGCTCTAGGTCGGAGCGTCGGGTGGCGACGTCACCCGCTCCCCACAGGACGTGCTCTCGTGCTCGCCACGGCTTCCTCAGCGGACAATCGCCGCGGCATCCTCGCGATGCTGGTCGGCATGGGTCTCTTCGTCGTGAGCGACGCGACGATGAAGCTCGCCTCCGCCCACTTCCCCACGGGACAGATGCTCGCGGTGCGCGGCGCGTTCGCCAGCGCGCTCGTTCTCGTCCTCGTCGTCGCGATGGGGGAGGCGCACCGGCTGCGCGCCCTGGCGCAGCCTTTCGTCGCGGGCCGCGCGCTGATCGAATCCGTCATCGCCTTCATGTTCATCTCGGCGCTGGCGACGGCGCCGCTGGCTGACCTCACCGCCATCCTGCAGGCGGCGCCGATCATCGTGACGCTGCTCCTCGTCGTTCTCGGCCTCGAGAGGGTGGGCTGGCGGCGCTGGGCGGCGATCCTCGTCGGCTTCGCGGGCGTGCTGCTGATCGTGCGTCCGGGGCCGGAGGGCTTCGACACGAGCGCACTCCTTGCGCTCGCGGCCGCGATCCTGGTCGCGGGGCGCGACCTCGTCACGCGGCTGATCCACGCGGACGTGCCCTCCATCGTCGTCGTGCTCGGCACGACGGCCATGGTGGCGATCGTCGGACCGGCGATCGGCCTCGCGCTCGGCGAGGAGTGGCGGCCGGTCCTGCGCGCCGAGACGCTCATCCTGGTTGGTGCCGCATGCCTCTACGTGCTCGCCAACATCGCCATCGTCACCGCCTTCCGGAAGGCGGACGTCTCCGTCGTGGCGCCCTTCCGTTACGCCTCGGTCGCGGCGGCGCTCGTCGTCGGCTTCCTCGTCTTCGGCGAGTTCCCCGACGCGGTCGCGCTGTCGGGCTTTGCCCTCGTCGTCGGCGCCGGCATCTATTCCTGGCACCGAGAGCGCATCCGCCGCGACGAGGCGCTCGATCCGTCTGCGACGACGCATCAGCCGGCCGCATCCCCCCGCCGAGGAGATCCCGCATGACGGCGCCGCGCCGCCCTCCCCTCGCGATCCTCGTCGCGATCTCCGCGCTCCAGCCCTTCGCGCTGAACGTCCTCGCGCCTGCGACGCCGGGCCTCTCGCGGGCGCTCTCCGTCGATTACGCCACCGTCCAGCTGACGCTGACGATCTACCTCGTCGCGGTGGCGGCGACGCAGCTCTTCGTCGGCCCGATCTCGGATCGCATCGGCCGTCGCCCCTGCATCCTCGCGGGCGCGGCGCTCTTCCTCGTGGGATCGCTCGTCGGGGCGGCGGCGAACGGCATCGAGACGCTGATCCTGGCGCGCGCCATCCAGGCGGCGGGCGGCGGCACCTGTTTCGCGCTCGCCCGCGCCGTCGTGCGCGACACCGCCTCGAAGGACGAGAGCGCGAGCCTCATCGGCTACATCACCATGGCGATGGTGGTCTCGCCCATGGTCGCGCCGCTCTTCGGCGGCTTCCTCGACGAGCGCTTCGGCTGGCGCGCGATCTTCGTCGCCACCGCGATCCTGGCCGCGGGCGTCGGCGTCGCGACCGTGATGCTGCTCGGCGAGACGGCGCCGCGCAACGCGAGCTCGTCCATCGTCACGACTTTGCGCGGCTTCCCGACCCTGCTGCGGGACCGGCTCTTTCTCGCCTATACGCTGGCTCTCGCCTTCACGTCGGCGGCCTTCTTCGGCTTCATCGCGGGAGCGCCCTACGTGGTCGTCGAAACCATGGGCCGGCCCGCCGACGTCTACGGCGCCTACTTCATCCTGAGCGCCGGCGGCTACATGGCGGGCAACTTCCTCACCGGGCGCTTCGGACGGCGGATGGGGACCGAGCGGATGATCGTCTTCGGAACCGCCGCCTCGGTCGTGACGACGGCCTCGGCCGTGGTGCTGGCCCTGATCGGCCCCTGGACGCCCGCGACGCTGTTCGTGCCGCTCGCCCTCAACGCCGTCGCCAACGGCCTCTCGATCCCCAGCGCCACGGCGGCGGCGCTCTCCGTGAGGCCCGACCTCGCAGGCACCGCGGCGGGCCTCGCCGGCTCGACGCAGCTCGGCACGGGAGCGCTCGCCGCCTTCGTCGTCGGCGATCTCGTGACGCGCTGGGCGCCCTCGCTCGTGGTGATCATGTTCGCCTGCACCGGGGCGGGCTTCGCCTGCGCCGTGATGGCACGGCGTACGGAGCGGCTGCGCGCGAAGCCGGCCGCGTGACGCTCAACCGCGCTTGAGCCCCGCCTTGGCGCGGGCGTTGATCATCGGCTTGAGCTGGTTGGAATCCTGCGGATCCGACTCGTCCGGGAACTGCTCGTCGCGGATGCCATCGCGCGGCGTCGTGCGCGCGTGCTCCTCGCGGGCCAGATCCGCACCGGGCGACTTCGCCTTCTCCGGGTCGACCGACTTGACCATGTCCTTGTTGGTCATCGCGTCCTCCGATCCTCGCCGTGGCGATCAGTAGCGGTAGCAGACGTCGCGGCCGTAGAGCTCGTCGAACTCGCACGCGACCCGCTCGCCGCCCGCGCCCGCCCCGCGCTCCACGGTAACGCCCCCGATCGCCGCGCCCGTCGTCGCGCCGGTGGTCGCGCCCGGTCCGTAGGGCGAGCACGCCGCGAGCGATCCCGCGAGGAGGATGCAGATGACAGGTGCGGCAAGGCGACGCAGTGTGACGCGCATGGGACGGGGCTCCTCGAGGCTCGCATCTTCCGAAGCGCGGCCAACGCCCGCGCGCGGCCCAGGTTCCGTCCACGTTCCGCTCCGGCTTCCGCAGCGCTTTGCGCCGGAAGGCGATGGGAGCCTCTCCGATTTCACGGTGCCGCGCACCTAGGGCGGTTTCGCGCCGCGGGAACCCCACCGGAGCCTGTCGGTTGAGGTCGCGTCCAAGCAAGAGGCCCGAGGAGGCGAACATGGCCACTGGCAAGACCGCGTCGAAGCGCGGTTTCGCGTCTATGAGCCCGGAGAAGCAGCGGGAGATCGCGAGCAAGGGCGGGCAGAGCGTCCCCGCCTCCAAGCGCTCCTTCTCGCAGAACCGCGAGCTGGCGTCGGAAGCCGGTCGGAAGGGAGGCCAGTCCTCCACCGTCCCGCGTCCCGCCGAGACGGCTTGAGGGCGCACGCGAGACGCGCGATCGGGGCTCCCCGATCGTGGTGACGAGCGAAGCCCGGACGTCCGCGTCCGGGACCGCGTGACCCACACGTCCGGTCACGTACGGCGCCGCGGCAAGACCTGCCGCGGCGCGGTTCTTTCGCACGGGCGCCGGCGACGTCGCGCGCCTCAGGCCGCGCGAATGCCGTGGACGAAGGCGCTCACCGCCTCGTCGAGCTGGCTCGCCGTCTGCGCGAGCTCGTTGGCCGCGCTCAAGACCTGACCCGATGCCGCGCCGGTGGCGGTCGCCGCCTCGCGCACGCCCCCGATGTTCCCGGTGACGTGCTCGGTGCCGCGCGCCGCCTCGTTGACGTTGCGCGCGATCTCCTTCGTCGCCGCCTGCTGCTCCTCCACCGCCGAGGCCACCGCGGTCGCGATGCGGTTCATGTCCTCGATCGTTGCCATGATGCCGCCGATGGCGGTGACGGCGCGGCCGGTCGTCTCCTGCACGCGGGCGATCTGGCCCGAGATCTCGTCCGTCGCCTTCGCCGTCTGGTCGGCGAGCGTCTTCACCTCGGCCGCGACCACGGCGAAGCCCTTCCCGGCCTCCCCGGCGCGCGCCGCCTCGATGGTGGCGTTGAGCGCGAGAAGGTTCGTCTGGCTCGCGATCTGGCTGATCATGTCGACGACGTCGCCGATGCGCTGCGCCGCCTGGGAGAGATCCTGGACCGACGCGTTGGTGGCGCGCGCCTCGTCCACCGCGTGACGCGAGCGCGAGGCGGTCTCGCCGACCTGCACGCCGATCTCGCCCGCGGAGGCCGCCAGCTCCTCCGTCGCCGTCGCCACCGCCTGGACGTTGGACGAGGTCTGCCCCGCCGCGGAGGCGACCGCGGCCGAGCGACCGTTCGTCTCTTCCGCCGACGCCGTCATGGCGCGGGCCGTCGCCTCCATCTCCGTCGCGGCAGCGCCGACGCTGCGGGCGAGCCCGCCCACCTTCGCCTCGAACTCGTCGGCGAGCGTGCGCATCGCCCGACGCTTCTCTTCTTGCGCGCGCGCGTCGCGGTCGCGGGCCTGCGCTTCCATCTCGCGATTGCGGTGGAGCGCCCCCCGGAAGACCTCGAGCGCCGCCGACATCGCCCCGATCTCGTCGGCGCGTTCCCGCCCGGGGATCGCCGTGTCGAGGTCGCCGTCGGATATCCGCTTCATCGCCGCCGTGATCGCACCGAGCGGGCCCGTGATGGAACGCCCGAGGAGGAAGGCGACGACGACGCCGAACAGCACCGCACCCGCCGTCGCCCAGATGGCGAGCGTCGCGGCCGACGAGATCGTCGCCTCGATGCGCGGGCCGATCTCGTCGCGCTTCGCGTCGAGACGCCGCCCCGCCTCCTCGATCGTCCGGCCGGCATCGCGCCCGGCTTCGAGGAGCGCGAGATAGGCGGGCGTCTCCCCCGTTTCGCGCCGCGCGGCCTCGAAGGCGCGTGCATAGGCGGCAGGCTTCTCGCCGAGGCCGGCGATGATCGCCGTGAGGGACGGGTCGACCGCGATCTCGCGCGCATGCTCCAGAGCCGTGACGGCGTCGGCGAGGCGCTCGTCGTAGCGCTCCACGTGGCTGGCATCGCCGCTGAGCACGTAGCTCTCGGCCGCCACGCGCACGCCGTACATCCGCGCGCGCATCTCGCCGATGGCGGAGGAGACGCGCGCCACCTCGCGGTAATCCTGGTAGAGCGCGCTGGCGTCGAGCAGCGCGAAGGTCGTCTTCACGGCGACGCCGGCGAGCGCCACGAGCACGATCGCGAAGCCGAGCGCGATCTTCGTCTTGATAGTGGCCCGCAGGATTGAGCCCATCGTCTTGCCCTCGGTTGGCCCGGCACGTCACCGGGGTTCGGTCATGTTTCATGGGCCGGCGAGGATCGGGGGCGCCGTGGCGAGCGCGCACGCGACATCGTCCGCTCGCCGCCTCGATGGCGACGGCGTCGGCGCGCCGGTCTCGACCGACGGTCTCCCGATCTCCGCGAGAGCCCCCATGCGGCCGAACGCGCGCGCCGACGAAGCGCGCTGCGGATGTCGGCTCTTGCCGGACGCGTCGTTCCCGTGCGCGTCTGCCTTATGTTAAAAAGTGGACGCCGGACGTAAACGCCGGCTTAAAATCCATTCGGTGAGCGTGAAATTTTGAATATTCACGGGCTCTGGTTGGTCGTTCGCACGACCGGTCAATGCGGCATCGACATCCGGCGCGCAGGATCCCCTTCGGCCTCCGTCACTGCGTCGCGGGAGGCCATGAGCGGGGCCCAGTCCGTGTCGGAGACTTCGAGCCCGGCCGCTTCGAGGCGCGTGCCCATGTCGCGCGACAGCGAGGCGATCGTCGCGTTGAGCCGCACGCCGAGGCGTCGCGCGGCGTCGGCGGCGAGCGCCGTGTCGCCCGCGCGCGCGGCGGCGATGAGCGCGAGCGTCGCGCATTCGTGGGCGGTCGCACGACGCGCGCCGATGGCGTGCATGTCCCAATCACGGTGCGGCCAGCTCGTGTCCGTGCGCTGGTTGCGCAGCGCGAAGCCTAGCAGCAGCGCGTCGGACACCACGGCGCGCGCCGTCTGGCCGTCCGTGGCCCCGGTGAGCCGCTGCTCGAGCATGTCGATCACCGCGACGTCGTAGGACGCCTCGAAATCGCCGAGCGCGCGAAAGATGTCGACGACGAGCGCCGTGGTGGGACCGAGCAGGACGTCGACCGTCGCGCGAGGCGCCGATCGCTCCGTCGTGCCGAGGTTCGTGTCGGTGGTCATGGGCGCCGTCCCGTCCGCGGCGGCCGCTCTACCGGCCGTGTCGAAAGCTATGCCGGGTCTGGGTTTCGGCGACCCGGCGGTGAGGTCGCAGGGCCAACGTCTCCTTTCGCGCGGGGGTTCCTCGCCTGCGGCGTCGCGGCCCGAGGGGATGCTTCTCGAGAGCTGTGCGGGCGGCGTGAGGACGGCTGGAAAAAAAGTTTGAGACCCGCGGAACCGCTCTGCGGCACGTGCGTTGTCGCGACAACCGGCTCTTTCTGCCCCCACGGGCCGGCACCTAGGGCGCGGGCGCTTCGGCGACCGCGCCCTTTTCTGTTTCGCGCCCGCCATGACGAATCGAAACGCCCGCCGCGAGCGAGCCGGGCGGGCGACCGATCCTCCGAAGCGAACTGGATCAGGGCTCAGCGCGCGCAGGAGATCGCGAGCGCGCCCTCCTCGCCGGCGCCGAAGCGCACCGCGCGGGAGAAGCCGTGGGCGTTGCACCACGATTGGGCGACGATGGCGCCGCATTCCTCGCCCCGCTCCAGGCAGCGCGTCGCCCCGTAGCCGTCGGCGGCGGGGATGACGAAGTCGCCGGTCTCCGACGCGGCCCGGGAGGCCTCGGTGGGAACGAGCATGAAGGACAGGGAGAGAGCGGCGCCGAGCGCCAGGAACGCGGTGAGGGCAACGACGCGACGCATGATGGACAGTCCGGTTCTACAGCGGGACGATGCCGCAGATTGACGCGGCCGGGTTTTCGGTTCGTTAAGCGTCGCCCCGCCGCCGGGAACGCATCACGCACGCGGGCGGCGTCTTGACTGATTTGCGCGAAAAAGGCAATCAGGTTCCATGCAGACGGCGCGTCCCATCGCCATTTCCATTTGTCGCTAGCGCTCACCCGCTGGCTGGAGCCGTCACGTCCTCACGACAGGTCGACATCTCCCCGAGCCGGCGGGCACCGGAGGTTGTCGCATGGGTGATCATCGCGTCGAGACATCGGCCGGACCCGCGGAGGAACGTATGCCCGAGAGGCGAGAGGAGCCGGCGCGCGAGACGCCGCTCGTCCTTTACAACACCCGCACCCATGCCAAGGAGCCGTTCGCCCCGATCGATCCGGCCCATGTGCGGATGTACGTCTGCGGACCGACCGTCTACGACGACGCCCATATCGGCAACGCGCGCCCGGTGATCGTCTTCGACGTGCTGTTCCGGCTCCTGCGCCACGTCTACGGCGCGGGCGCGGTGACCTATGTCCGCAACATCACGGACGTCGACGACAAGATCAACGCACGTGCCGCCCGCGACTTCCCCGGGCTGCCGCTCAACGAGGCGATCCGCCGGGTGACCGAGGCGACGCAGGCGCGCTACGAGGCCGCCGTCGCGGCGCTGGGCAACCTGCCGCCCAGCGTCGAGCCGCGGGCGACGGAGCACATCGCCGAGATGCGCGAGATCATCGAGCGCCTGGTCGCGCGCGAGGTCGCGTATGTCGCGCAAGGCCATGTCCTATTCTCGGTCGCCGCCATGGAGCGGGCCTCAGGCGTGCCGCGCTACGGCTCGCTGGCGCGCCGCTCGCTCGACGAGATGATCGCCGGCGCGCGGGTCGACGTCGCCTCCTACAAGCGCGACGAGATGGACTTCGTGCTCTGGAAGCCCTCCTCGGGGGGCGAGCCGGGCTGGCCCTCGCCAGCGGGGATCGAGGGGCTCGGGCGGCCGGGCTGGCACATCGAGTGCTCGGCCATGGCGTGGAAGCACCTCGTCGCCCCCTTCGCCGGGCGCCTCGCCTGCAGCGACGTCGAGGCCGAGATCTTCGACATCCACGGTGGCGGCATCGACCTCGTCTTCCCGCACCACGAGAACGAGGTCGCGCAATCCTGCTGCGCCTTCGAGATCCCGCGGATGGCGAACGTGTGGATGCACAACGGCTTCCTGCAGGTCGAGGGCGAGAAGATGTCGAAGTCGCTCGGCAATTTCGTCACCATCGCCGATGTCCTGAAGGACTGGCCGGGGGAGGTCGCGCGGCTCGCGATGCTCAAGACGCATTACCGCCAGCCGATCGACTGGACCTTCCGCGGGCTGGAGGAGGCCGAGCGCAACCTGACGCGCTGGTACGCCGATCTCGGCGATGCCGACGCGGGTGCCGACGCGGATCCGGCGGTCCTCGCGGCGCTCGCCGACGACCTCAACACGCCCGCCGCCGTCGCGGCGCTGCACCACGCGGCGCCGGCGGGGCGGCGCGCGGCTTTGGCGCTGATGGGCTTCTCGGGCGATCCCGCATCGCTCGCCCGCTCGGCCGAAGGACTCGACGTCGCGGCCGTCGAGGCGCTGGTCGCCGAGCGCGACGCGGCACGCGCGGCCAAGAACTGGGCCGAGAGCGACCGCCTGCGCGACATTCTCGCCGGCATGGGCGTGACCGTGAAGGATTCGAAGGCGGGGACGACATGGGAGGTGGCGCGATGACCCGCACGCCGCCCGTCGCGCTCCGCCCCCTCCTCGCCGACGACGTCGTCGTCTGCGCGCAGATCTTCCGCGACGCCATCGAGGCGCTGACGGGAGAGGATTACGACGTCGGGCAGCAGGAGGCCTGGGCCTCGGCCGCCGACGATCTCGACGCCTTCGGCGCGCGCCTCGGCAAGGCCCTGACCATCGTGGCCGTGGAGGACGGCGAGGTCGTGGGCTTCGCCTCGCTCGAGGGCAACGAGACCTTCGACATGCTCTACGTCGCCCCCGACGCGTCGGGGCGCGGCGTCGCGACGACGCTCTCCGACGCGATCGAGAAGCTCGCCGGCGCCCGCGGCACGAAGGTTTTGTCGGTGAAGGCCTCCGACACCGCCCTGCCCTTCTTCATGGATCGCGGCTACGAGCCGCGCGAACGCGCCACCGTCCATCGTGCGGGCCAATGGCTCGCCAGCACGACGATGACGAAGGCGCTCGAGCCGCCGCAGACGAGCGGCCAAGGAAGACCCTCATGACCGCGCGCATCCACCTGTTCGACACGACGCTGCGCGACGGCGCCCAGACGACGGGCGTCGACTTCTCGCTCGCCGACAAGATCGCCATCGCCGGCCATCTCGACGCGCTCGGCGTCGATTACGTCGAGGGCGGCTATCCGGGGGCGAACCCGCTCGACACCGAGCTCTTCCGCGAGAAGCGCACCCAGCGCGCCCGCTTCACCGCCTTCGGCATGACGAAGCGCGCGGGGCGCTCGGCCGCCAACGATCCAGGCATCGCCGCTCTCCTCGACGCGGAGGCGGACGCGATCTGCTTCGTCGCCAAGGCCTGGGACTATCACGTGCGCGTCGCCCTCGAGATCGAGCCGGAGGAGAACCTCGCCGCCATCCGCGAGAGCGTCGCGGCGGCGATCGCGCGCGGGCGCGAGGCCATGGTCGATTGCGAGCATTTCTTCGACGGCTACAAGGCGAACCCGGACTACGCGCTCGCCTGCGCGCGGGCGGCCTACGAGGCGGGGGCGCGCTGGGTGGTGCTGTGCGACACCAACGGCGGCACGCTGCCGAGCGAGGTCGCGGCCATCGTCACGCGGGTGTCGGAGGTGGTGCCCGGCGACAATCTCGGCATCCACGCCCACGACGATTGCGGCTGCGCCGTCGCGAACTCGCTCGCGGCTATCGAGGCCGGGGCGCGCCAGGTGCAGGGGACGTTGAACGGGCTCGGCGAGCGCTGCGGCAACGCCAACCTCGTGACGCTGATCGGCACGCTCGCCTTGAAGCCGCGCTTCGCGGAGCGCTTCGCGACGGGGGTGACGCCCGAGGCGCTCTCGCGCCTCACCCCGGTCTCGCGGGCCATCGACGAGCTGCTCAATCGCCAGCCGAACCGGCACGCGCCCTATGTCGGCGCGAGCGCCTTCGCCACCAAGGCCGGCATCCACGCCTCCGCCGTGCTCAAGGACCCCAAGACCTACGAGCACGTCGAGCCGGAGCGGGTGGGCAACCTGCGCCGCGTCCTCGTCTCCGACCAGGGCGGCAAGTCGAACCTTCGCGCGGAGCTCGAGCGGCTCGGCCTCGATCTCGGCAAGGACGACCCGCGCCTCGGGCGCATGCTCCAGGTGCTCAAGGAGAAAGAGGCTCTGGGCTACGCCTACGAGGGCGCGGACGCCTCCTTCTACCTCCTCGTCAAGCGCGTCATGGGCGAGGTGCCGGACTTCTTCGACGTGGAGCGCTACTCGGTGAACGTCGAGCGGCGCTGGAACGCCAAGGGCGAGCTCACCACCGTCGCCGAGGCGATCGTCAAGGTGCGCGTCGGCGACGAGGTGCTGATCTCGGCCGCGGAGGGCAACGGCCCCGTCAACGCGCTGGACGTCGCGCTCCGCAAGGATCTCGGCCGCTACCAGGAGCCCATCGCCGGCCTCGAGCTCATCGACTTCAAGGTGCGAATCTTCCAGGGCGGCACGGACGCGGCGACCCGCGTCCTCGTGGAGTTCCGCGACGGCGACGGCAGTCGCTTCACGACGGTGGGCGTGTCGCCCAACATCATCGACGCGTCGTTCGAGGCGCTGACGGACGCCATCGACTACACGCTGCTCAAGGCCGGCGCGACCGCCTGAGAGATCCCGCCGGCCGCGCGGGCGAGGGGGACGGCGCGCGTGCGCGGCGTCCCCTCCCCGTGCCGACCGAGCGCTGCACTGCCGCGCCCGGCGGCGTGCCTGCTCGGTGCGCGGATCAGGCCTCGCCTTCGTCGAGATCCTCGGCCGTCGGCGTCGCCTCGTCGAGGATGCGGTCGGCGAGCACGCCCGAATTCTGCCGGATGGCGTCCTCGATGCGCTTGGCGACGTCGGGATTGTCCTTGAGGAAGGTCTTGGCGTTCTCGCGCCCCTGCCCCAGCCGCTGGCTGTCGTAGGAGAACCAGGCGCCGGACTTCTCGACGATGCCGCCCTTCACCCCGAGGTCGAGCAATTCGCCGACCTTCGAGATGCCCTCGCCGTACATGATGTCGAACTCGACCTGCTTGAACGGCGGGGCGACCTTGTTCTTGACGACCTTGACGCGCACCTGGTTGCCGATCGCCTCGTCGCGGTCCTTGAGCGTCGAGGTGCGGCGGATGTCGAGGCGCACGGAGGCGTAGAACTTCAGCGCGTTGCCGCCCGTCGTCGTCTCCGGCGAGCCGTACATGACGCCGATCTTCATGCGGATCTGGTTGATGAAGATCACCATCGTCTTCGAGCGCGAGATCGAGCCCGTGAGCTTGCGCAGCGCCTGGGACATCAGGCGCGCCTGCAGGCCGGGCTGCACGTCGCCCATCTCGCCCTCGATCTCGGCGCGCGGCGTCAGCGCCGCGACCGAATCGACGACGAGCACGTCGACGGCGCCGGAGCGCACGAGCGTGTCCGTGATCTCGAGCGCCTGCTCGCCCGTGTCGGGCTGGGAGATCAGCAGGTCGTCGAGCTGCACGCCGAGCTTGCGGGCGTAGACCGGATCGAGCGCGTGCTCGGCGTCCACGAAGGCGCAGACGCCGCCCTTCTTCTGGGCCTCCGCGATCGTGTGGAGCGCGAGCGTCGTCTTGCCCGACGATTCCGGCCCGTAGATCTCGATGATTCGCCCGCGCGGCAGCCCGCCGACGCCGAGCGCCACGTCGAGCCCGAGAGATCCCGTCGACACCGTCTCGATCTCGACCAGCGGCTGGTTCTTGCCCATCCGCATGATCGAGCCCTTGCCGAACGAGCGCTCGATCTGGGAGAGCGCCGCATCGAGCGCCTTCGCCTTGTCCTTGTCCATGGAGGAGCCTTCCACCAGCCTCAGCGTAGCCTGAGCCATATCGCGATGTCCTTATTGCACGGGGTGGAGAGAAATCTCAACGCGGCGTCGACATCCCGAATGTACGCACTTCGTTCTCGTACGCAAGGGAGAAAACGAAAGCGGAACGAATTTTTCGTCTCTTGCAGCAGGCATCCTTCAGGGCCTGCAGACGCGCCGGGCGGAAAGCGCGTTCGCGGCCTGTTCCTTGCGCGGATGCATGAACGCTCGGACGCTCCGACGCGCGTCGCAGGCGCCCCCGGCCCGCATCGCTCCACAGGAAAGACCGCTCCGCGACGCGAGCGCGCAGTGCGGTCACCGGCCCCTCAGCGCCCCATCGTCTCCTTCACCGTCTCCACCAGCTGCTTGAGCGTGAAGGGCTTGGGCAGGAAGGCGAATTCCTCGCCCTCGGGGAGGTTCTTCTTGAAGGCGTCCTCGGCATAGCCGGAGACGAAGATCACCTTGAGGTCGGGGTGGGTCTTGCGCAGTTCGCGCAGGAGCGAGGGCCCGTCCATCTCGGGCATCACCACGTCCGAGACGACGATGTCCACGGGCGTCTCCGCCTCGGCGATCGCCTCCAGCGCCTCGACGCCGGACGCGGCCTCGAGCACCGTGTAGCCGCGCGCCTTCAGCGCACGCGAGTTCACCGCGCGTACGGGGTCCTCGTCCTCGACGAGGAGCACGACGCCCTGGCCGGTGAGGTCGGCGGCGGGGCGGCGCAGCGTCTCCAGCCGCTCGGCCGCGACCTCGGCGGAGGTCTGCACGTGGCGCGGCAGGTAGACCTTGAAGGATGCCCCCTCGCCGGGCTTCGAATCGACGTAGACGAAGCCGTTCGACTGCTTGACGATGCCGAACACGGTCGAGAGGCCGAGCCCGGTGCCCTTGCCGATCTCCTTCGTCGTGAAGAACGGCTCGAAGATCTTGTCCATCACCTCGGGCGGAATGCCGGTGCCGGTGTCCGCCACCTCGATGAGGACGTAATCCGCCGCCGGCATGCCCGGCCGCTCCAGCCGCCCGGCCTCCTCGGCGGGGACGTTGGCGGTGCGGATCGTCAGCTTGCCGCCGTCGGGCATGGCGTCGCGGGCGTTCACCGCGAGGTTGATGACGACCTGCTCGAGCTGATGCACGTCCGCGCGGATCGGCCACAGGTCGCGCCCGTGGCGCAGGTCGAGCTCGACGCGCTCGCCCAGCAGGCGCTTCAGGAGCATGGTCAGGTCGGACATGGTGTCGCCGAGATCGAGCACCTCCGGGCGCAGCGTCTGGCGGCGCGAGAAGGCCAGCAGCTGGCGCACCAGGCTCGCCGCCCGGTTCGCGTTCTGCTTGATCTGCATGATGTCCTGGAAGGCCGGATCGGTGGGCCTGTGGTTGGCCAGCAGCAGGTCCGAATAGCCGATGATCGCCTGGAGCACGTTGTTGAAGTCGTGCGCCACGCCGCCGGCGAGCTGGCCCACCGCCTGCATCTTCTGCGCTTGCGCGAACTGCGTCTCGAGCTGGCGCTGCTCGGTGGTCTCGAGCGCGTAGACGATGGCGACCTCGCCCTCGCCGTCGGTCTCGTTGACCGGGCTCGTCCAGATCCGCGCCGAGCGCTCGGCGGGGCCGACGATGCCGATCTCGACGGGCTCGGCCGCGCGCGCCTGCTCGGCGGCGGCGAGGGCACCCAGCAGCGCCTCGCGGTCGCGCTCCAGGATGCGATCGGCGAGATGCGCCTCCTCGCCGCCCGGCTCGGCGCGCGGCATCGTGTTGAACAGCCGCACGAAGGGCGCGTTGGCGCGCAGGATGCGGCCCTCGCGCCCGAGCGTGGCGATGGCGATCGGCGTGTTGTTGAAGAAGCGCGCGAAGCGCACCTCCGCCGCGCGCTGGGCGTCGGCGGAGCCCTCCTCGCCGGCGGAGCGGTTGATGACGAGGGTGCGCGAGGCGCCGCGCTCGCCCTCGATGCCGAAGGCGACGCGGTGGTAGAGCCGCACCGGCAGCGCCTGCCCGGCGCGCCGCACCATGTCGATGTCGAAGATCTCGGTGCGCACCTCGCCGGGGGCGCCTTCGACGGAGGCGAGCAGGGTCGCGACGTCGAAGGGCACCATGTCCTCGAGCGCGAGCCCGCCCGAGCCGACCTTGGCGAGGTCGTGGTCGAGCCAGGCGGCGAGCGTGGCGTTCATGTAGGCGACGGAGCCGTCGGGCTCCACGGAGAAGAAGCCCGCCGGCGCGTGGTCGAGATAGTCGATGGCGTGCTGGAGCTCCTGGAAGACGTTCTCGTGGCGCTCGCGCTCGTGGGTCACGTCGGCGATGGACCAGAGCACGGCGGGCTTGGCGCCGGGGCGCGGCAGCGGGCGCACGCGCACGCGGTACCAGCCGTAATCGGCGCGGCTTCCGAGCGCGGGCGAGAGGCGGATCTCCTCGGCGAGCGCCCGCTCCTCCCGCGCGGCCTGGGCGAGGCGGTAGATCGCCTCGGAGACCTCCGGCGCGCCCACGAAGAGGCGCTCCACGGTCTTGATCTCGGCGAGGTCGGTCGCGGCGGCAAACGAGAGATAGGCCTCGTTGGCGTAGGCCACGCGCCCGTCGCCCTCCACCACGACGAGCCCCTCGGAGGACGAGTCCGCCATCGCCTTCGTCAGGTCGTTGCGCGCGCCCTGGCCGGTGAAGCCGAGCGCGCCGATGGCGTAGGCGGTCACGAAGAACACGCCCGCCATGGCGAGGAGCGCCAGCAGCGCGGTGATCAGCGGCTGGGCCTGCTCGCTCGTGACGAAGGAGAGCCCGAAGAAGGCCGCCGGCAGGACGAGGGCGAGAACGACGAGGAGCCAGATCTTGCCGGGCTTCTCGGTGCGCTCGACCGCGCGGGAAGGCTTGTCGCTCGTCGGAGCCATGGCTCGTGTTCGCTCGTTTTCTCGCATACGCGGTTATGCCCGACGCCGCCTGAGCCGCAAGACGTATCCGATGACTTCGGCCACGGCGGCGTAATGTTCCACCGGGATCTCCCGGTCGATCTCGACCGTCGCGTGCAGCGCGCGCGCCAGCGGCGGGTTTTCGATGATGGGCACGTCGTGCTCGCGCGCCTTCTCGCGGATCTTCAGCGCGAGGGCGTCGACGCCCTTGGCGAGGCAGATCGGCGCGGGCATGCCCTTCTCGTACTTGAGCGCCACCGCGTAGTGGGTCGGGTTGGTGATCACCACCGTCGCCTCCGGCACGGCCGCCATCATGCGCCTGCGGGCGCGCTCCATGCGCAGCTGGCGCTGGCGGGCCTTCACCTCGGGCGAGCCCTCGGTCTGCTTGAACTCCTCCTTGATCTCGCGCCGCGTCATGCGCTGGCGCTTGAGCCAGGCGAAGCGCTGGTAGAGCGCGTCCCCGATCGCGACGAAGAAGAACAGCGCCAGCGTGCCGCCGAGCAGCTTCACCGAGAGGTCCTTGACCTCCACGAAGAGCAGCGTGGGGCTCTCCTGCACCAGCGTGTCGATGCGCGCGCGCTCGTTCCACAGGAGGATTGCGACCAGCGTGCCGATGATGGCGAGCTTGAGCAGCCCCTTGGCGAAGTTGACGAACGCCTCCATGCCGAAGACGCGCTTGAAGCCGGCGATGGGGCTGATGCGGTCGAGCTTGGGCGTCAGCGGCTCGACGGTCCAGAGCGGGCGGTGCTGCAGCCCGCCGCCGACGAGGCCCGCCACGATGAAGATCGCGAAGGGCGCCGCGAGCGCGATCAGCACGGTGGCGATGGCATCGCGCCCCACCGCGAGGTGCCCCGCTCCGTCCGTCACCTGGTGCGCGTTGGCGAAGAAGCCGGTGACGCCCTGCAGGATCGTCTGCGCGCTCCAGCCCGACGTGAGGAGGGCGGCCAGCGTGAAGCCGCCGAGCACGAAGAAGGTGGTGATCTCCTGGCTCTTGGCGACGTCGCCCTTCTGGATCGCCTGCTCGAGCTTCCTGGCGGTCGGCTCTTCCGTGCGATCGTCCTGCTCGGTGTCCTGGTCGGCCACGCGCCCCTCCTCCTCACAGGCCCGAGATCAGGGCGAGGAAGGCGCGCAGGTCCTCCAGGAACACGCTCATCATCACGCCGACGACGATGGCCAGGACGAGGAAGCCGCCGAGGATCGTCGCGGGCAGCGCCAGGAAGAACACCTGCAGCTGCGGCATCAGGCGCGAGAGGATGCCGAGCCCGAGATTGAACAGGATCGCGAAGACGACGAAGGGCGCGGAGATCTGCACCGCGAGCGCGAAGCCGCGCCCCACGGCCTCGATGCCCAGCCGCGCCACGTCCCCGCTCTCCGGCAGGCCGCCGGGGGGCAGCATGTCGTAGCTCGCCCGCACCGCGGCGATGGCGAGGTGGTGCAGGTCGGTGACGAAGATGAGCGTGATGGCGAGCAACGTGAGGAAGTTGCCGACCGCGGTCTGCTGGCCGCCCATGGACGGGTCGACGGTCATGGCGAAGCCCAGCCCCATCTGCTGCGCGATGATGGTGCCCGCCGTCTGCAGCGCGCCGATCACCATGCGCACCGCGAGCCCGAGCACGAGGCCCACCAGGATCTCGCCGAAGAGGAGCGTGAGGGTCTCCGGGCCCGCGACGCCCTGCGGCTCGACCAGCGGGCGCACGGCGGGATAGACGACGATGGTCAGGAGCACCGCGAAGGCGAGGCGCACCCGCGGCGAGATCAGCTGCTCGCCGAGCCCCGGCAGCAGCATGACGAGCGTCCCCACCCGCGCGAAGGCGAGCATGAACGTCGTCGCGACGGCTGGCGAGAGGAGCTCCATGGCCGTGGACGATACGAGATTCGCGCGCCGTGCGCGCGGGTCGGCCGCAATCGCCGGGATCGCGACCGCCCCCACCTCACCCGCCCGCCACGATGCGCTCGGCGACGCGGGTCATGTAGCCGGCGAGCGCGTCGCTCATGAGGGGGAGCATGACGAGCAGCGCCGCGAAGACGGCGATGATCTTGGGCACGAAGACGAGGGTCTGCTCCTGGAGCTGCGTGAGCGCCTGGATGAGCGAGATGACGACGCCGACGCCCAGCGCGACGAGCATCACGGGCGCGCCCACGACGAAGAACACCATGATGCCGTCGCGGGCGATGTCGAGGATGGCGGCACCGGTCATGGGGGATCTCGTCTTTCTCTCGTTTCGTCTTCTCGCGCGTCGCCGTCAGATCGGCATGCGCATGATCTCTTCGTAGGCCTGGATGACGCGGTCGCGCACGGCGACGAGCGTGTTGAGCGCGGCCTCGCTCTCGGCGACGGCGGTGACGACGTCGACGACGTCGGCGCGGCCCGCCGCCGCGGCGCTCGCCTGCGCCTCGGCGGCGCGGCCGGCCTCGGCCACGGAGCCGAGCGCACCCTGGACCATGGCGCCGAAATCGGGGCGCTCGCCCCCCGCGCCGCCGAGGCGGCCGGCGGCTCCGCCACCGCGATCGAGCCCCTGCGCGATCCCTTGCACCGAGGCGTAGGCGTTGGCGGCGAACAGGTTCGTGGACATCGTTCAGATCTCCCCTCTCGCGGCTCAGGCGCGCAGGATGTCGATGGTGCGGCTCAGCATGCGGCGCGTCGCGTTGACGAGATTCAGGTTCGCCTCGTAGCTGCGCTGCGCCTCGCGCATGTCCATGCTCTCGACGAGAGAGGACACGTTGGGCAGCTTGACCTGGCCGTCCTCGTCGGCGGCCGGGTGGCCCGGGTCGAAGCGGCTGCGGAAATCGCTCTGGTCCTCCTGCACGCGGCCGAGCTCGACCGTGCGCACGCCCAGCTCCCGGTCCAAGCGCTCGACGAAGGTGGGGATGCGCCGCCGGTAGGGGTCCGCGCCGGGCGTGGCGGCGGTGGAATCGGCGTTGGCGATGTTCTCCGCGATGACGCGCATGCGCCCCGACTGGGCCTTGAGGCCCGAGGCCGCCACCGCGATCGTCCTGAGGAAGTCCATGATCGGTCTCCGTCCCCTGCTCAGCGACGGCCGACGGCCGTGCGGAGCATCGCGAGGTTCCTCTCGTAGAGCGAGGCGGCGAGCTGGTAGTCGGCCTGGTTCTGGGCGACCTTCAGCATCTCCTCCTCGAGGTTCACGGCATTGCCCGAGGGCCGCACCTCGAAGCGCGCCCCGTCGGTCTCGGACACGTTGCGCGAGGCGTTCGCCGGGGCGATGTGCAGCGGGCTCGTGCGCACCGGCGAGAGCGTCGTCGAGACCGCGCGCCCGTCCGCGCCGAAGCGCGGTTGGGCCACGTCGCGCGGGGCGAAGCCCGGCGTGTCGGCGTTCGCGACGTTCTCGGCGAGCAGCTTCTGGCGCGCCTGATGCCAGTGCAGGCGCGTCTTCAGCATCTCGAGGAGGGGCAGGCCGGCGGCGCTCACGGCGGTGGCTCCGGGTGCGTGTCGGCGGGCGATCCGCCGTTCGGGCGTCGACGGCGCCCGATTCCGGCCCCGCCTTGGGCAAAATTTGCCGGCATGTTGGTTAACGGCGCGTTAAAGAACTCCCACCGTCTGGTGGTTTCGTGTTAACCGCGCGACGGTTATGGTGCAGGGCGCGCTCGCGGGCGCGGCCATCCGCGCGCCTATCGAGAGACGCCGCACGGGATCTCGCGCCCCGACGGCCTCTCGACGGGACGCCGTTCAGTAGAGAGCGCGACGACCTGCCATGCTCGGCTTCGAGAATACCTCCATCGTCCAGTACCTGATCGCCTTCGCCGTGGTGATGGGGCTCCTCGCCCTGTTCGCCTGGCTCGCGCCGCGGCTTCTCGGCCGGCGCATCGGCGGACAGAACCTGTCATCGGGCAAGAACCGTCAGCCGCGGCTCGGTATCGTCGACGTCTACGACCTCGACCGCCAGCGCCAGCTCGTGCTGCTGCGGCGCGACGGTGTGGAGCACCTCCTCCTGATCGGCGGGCCCAACGACGTCGTCGTGGAGAGCGGCATCGGCCGCGCGCCGCCCCGGCCCGCCCAGCGCCCCGGCGGCGCGCAGGCGCCGATGCCGGCGGCCGTGCCGCCCGTGGCAGCGGCTCCCGCGTCGATGCCCTTCGCGCCGCCGCCTCCGGAGCCCGCCCGCGATCTCGGCGTGCAGGCGGCGGTCGGCGCCGCCGCTGCGGGTGTCGCGGCCGTGAGCGTCGCTACCCCGTCCTTCGCGCCGAGCCCCGAGGAGGCGCGTGACCCCGCCGGCGTCTCCGACGCCGCGCTCGCGGCGCGCGCGCCCGATACCGTCGCGCCCGAGGCGCCCGCGCCGGAGACGGTGCTGCCGAAACAGCAGGAGCCCACGTTCCAGGAGCCGGTGCTCCCGGAGCCCGCGCGGCCGGAGCCGATCGCCGCGCCGCGCGTCGAGCCCCGTCCTTTCCCGCGCGCCGGCGAGCCGCAGGCCGTGCCGGCCCCCGCCGCCCCCGCGGTGCCGCCCGCGCGTCGCGGCCTCATGGATCTCGCCCGCGCCGCGGCCGGGGGTGCGCCGGTGATGCCGCAGCGTTCGCGTGCCACCCCGACGGTCCCGCCGCAGGAACCCGCGCCCGCGCCGCGGCGCGAGCCCGTCTTCGACGCTTCGCCCGCGCAGGCGCCCCTCCCGGAGGCGGACGTGCCGCCGCCGTCGGTGGAGACCCAGGCTTCGCGTGGCGACGATGCCGGTGCGCTCTCCGACGTCGCCCGCCAGCTGGAGGAGGCGCTGCGCCGCCCCCTTCCGCACGGCGCGACGCCCCGCCGTCCTGCCGAGAGCGAACCCACCGTGTCGCTCGCACGCCCCGCGCCGCGGCCGGCACCGGCGCGCGAGACCGCCTCCGAGTTCGACTTCGCGAGCCTCCTGCGCCGTCCCGCCACCGCTCCGGCCGCGCGCCAGGCGCCTCCGGTCGTGCCCCCAGTCGCAGCCCCGCCCCCCGCCGAGATGCCCCGCGCGGTCGAGGAGCCGGCGCCGCGCGTCGAGATCGAGCGGGCTGCCGCCGACGACGCGCTGGCGCGTTTCGGCGTCGAGGAGCCCCAGCACGACGAAGCGCCCGTGCGGGACGAGCCGACCATGCGGGACGAGCCGCCCGCGTCGGTGACGGCCCCCGTCGAGGAGGTCGTCGTCGATGAGACCACCTCGGAGGAGACGACGATCGAGGAGCCTGCCATCGAGGAGACCACCGCCCGGGAGCCCGCCGCGGACGAACCGCCGCGCTTCTCCATGGACCCGGAGGAGGAAATCGCCGCCACACCCGAGGCGAGCCCGCCCGAGGAGCTGCCGGCGACCGTCGCCGAAGCCGAGGCCCCCGACGCGGAGCCCGAGCCGCACCTCGTCGACGAGGCGGAGCGCGATTTCGAGCCGGAGCGCTTCCCCGAGGCCGAGACCACCGACCTCGAGACCACCACGCCCGAGCCGGTCGCCACCGTCGTGCCGGTCGAGCCCGAGAGCGCCGCGGAGGCGCCCGCCGAGCCGGAGCCGGAGCCCCTCCCGGCGTCCGCCGCCATCGAGGAGCCCGCCCCGGCGGCTGCCCCCGAGGAGCCGGCCCGGCCGCGCGCCATCGATCCCTTCTCGGTGGAGGAGATCGAGGCGGAGTTCGCCCGCCTGCTCGGCCGCGCGCCGAGCCGCGACGAGAAGTCCTGACCTCGTCCACCGACTTCGCCGCGGCGCCGCTTGCGTAGCGGCGGCCCATTGCGCAGCGTCGTCGGCCGTGGCGGCAATGGGCGAATCAGGAGCATGAACGGTCTCGACATCGAGGCGTCCAGACGGGTCGCGCTCGGCTTCGCTCTCGCCGCCGGGCTCGGCGCCCTCCTCCTGTCGGCCGCGCCCGCTGCCGCGCAGACCCTCACCCTCGATTTCGGCGACGGGGACGGCGTCACGGAGCGCGCGCTCCAGCTCGTCGCGCTCATCACGGTCCTGGCGCTCGCGCCCTCGATCCTGGTGATGATCACCTCCTTCACCCGGATCGTGGTGGTGCTCTCGCTGCTGCGATCGGCGATCGGCACGCAGACGGCGCCGCCCAACGGCGTCATCGTCTCGCTGGCGCTCTTCCTGACCGCCTTCGTGATGGCGCCGACCTTCCGCGTCGCCTACGAGGAGGGCATCCAGCCGCTCCTCGCCAACGAGATCAGCGCCGAGCAGGCCTTCGAGAGCGGCATCGCCCCGTTCCGCACCTTCATGCTGGCGCACGTGCGCGAGCGCGATCTGGAGCTCTTCGTCGAGCTGTCGGGGGATCCGATCCCGGAGACGCCGGAGGACCTCGGCCTGCACGTGCTGGTGCCGGCCTTCATGATCTCGGAGCTGCGCCGCGCCTTCGAGATCGGCTTCCTGCTCTTCGTGCCCTTCCTGATCATCGACCTCGTGGTCGCCTCGATCCTGATGTCGGTGGGCATGATGATGCTGCCGCCGATCACGGTCTCGCTGCCGTTCAAGCTGATCTTCTTCGTGCTCGTGGACGGCTGGAGCCTGGTGGCGGGATCGCTGGTGCAGAGCTACGGCGGGGGGTAGCGCGAGCGCTTCGTGAGCGCCTCGCCGTCAGAGCGCCTCGCGCGTCGCCTCGGCGCGGGCCTCGGGGCCCGGTATCGAGACCGGCGTCGGCTCGGTGATCGGCGCCGGCGCCTCCGCCTCGGGGGCGGCATCGGGCTCGGGCTCGGGCGTGCGCAGGCCCACCTCGACCACCGGCGCGACGGAGAGCGCCGCTTCCGGGTGGCGGGCCTCCAGCGCCGCGAGGAAGTCGAGGAGCGTGTCCTCGCTGGAGATGTCGCGGGCCGCGTCGCGGAAGCCCGGCGTGGCGAGCGCGTCGGGATCGCCGAGCAGCGCGAACAGCCGCGCGTCGGCCGAGGCGTTCATCGGGTCGGCGAACTTCGCTTTCAGCCGATCGAGCCCGATCCCGTCCTGGCCGAGATTGTAGGCGAGCGCCGCGCGCAGCACGTCGGTGCGCTCGCGGTCGGTGAGCTCGCGATCCTCCTGCCAGCTCGTCCCGGCGAGCGCCTCGTGCGCCTCGCCCGCCTCGCGCCAGCGCCGGCCTGTCCACCAGATGTCCGCGCGCAGCCGGTCGATCTCGGGCCCCGCCTCGTCCTCGATGACCTCCAGCGCGAGATCGGTGCGGGAGAGGTCCGAGAGCGCCCGCGCCTCGATGAGGTTGCGTACCCGCCGCACGGCCTGCGGCAGCTCGGCGATGCGGGTGTTCTCGATCGTGGTGAGCGCGTCGGCGGGGTGGCGGTTCATCAGGTGGATCGTCGCGAGCCGCGCCGCCACCGCCGCACGGCCGGCGCCCTCGAGCCGGTTGTCGACCTGGTGCGCCAGGAGCTCGGAGGCCTTGTCGAGGAGGCCCAGCGTCACGAGCCGGTCGGCGAGACGCCGGACGATCTCGTCGCCGCGCCGCCCGATGGGCAGGAACTCCTTGAAGTCGAAGAACAGCGCCACCGCCTCGACCT
This sequence comes from Salinarimonas ramus, assembly GCF_014645695.1. Classification (GTDB taxonomy): domain Bacteria; phylum Pseudomonadota; class Alphaproteobacteria; order Rhizobiales; family Beijerinckiaceae; genus Salinarimonas; species Salinarimonas ramus. The sequence continues at coordinate 38,957 of NZ_BMMF01000007.1, forward strand.
CGTCGAGGTCGTCGGCGCGCCCCGAGAGGAACAGGTCGTCGAAGGCCTGCGCCGTCGTCTCGTGCAGCGCCAGCGTTACCGGGTGGTCGGGGAAGACGAGGTTCGCCATGTGCGCCGTGAAGAAGGCGTCGCGCCAGCGCCCGGCATCGGCGTAGAGGCGGCCCAGCATGCCCATGGCCTCGACCTCGACGCTGTCGCCGCGCCATGCGATGGCGAGGCGCTCCAGCGCCTCGATCGCCTGGTCGGGCGTGATCTCGTCCTCGACGAGGGCGAGACGCACGCGCGCGAGCTCCGCCTCGGCGGCGATCGGGCGCGCGCCCTCCTGCGCGAGGCGCGTCAGCTCGGCCAGCGCGAATTCCGTGCGCCCGGTCTCCACGTCGACGAGAGCGCGCACGAGGTCGACCTCGTCCGCCGCCACGGCGCCCGGGTGGAGGCGGGCGATGTCGGTGAGCTGCTCGTCGGCATAGCCGAAATCGCGCATGGCGAGGCCCGCCCGCGCGGCGGCGAGGCGCATGCGGCCCTGCAGATCGTCCGGGTAGGCGTCGAGCACCCGCGCGGCGCGGCGAAAGCCGGTGAGCGCCGGCACCCAGCGCTCGCGCATGGCGTCCGCATAGGCGCGCCAGAGGCTCGCCTCCGGGTTCTCCGTCATGGCGTCGGTGGAGAGCAGCGCCTCCGCCTCGTCGAAGCGGCGGCGCTCGGCGGCGAGGATCGCCTCCATCATCTGCACGTCGGCGCGCGCGGCGAGCTCCGGATCCTCTTCGAGCGCGTATTGGAACATCCCCGCGGCCTCCGGCGCGAGGCGGTTGGCGAGGAGCGCGAAGGCGAGGTCGAGCCGGGCGCGGCTGCGCTCGGGGATCGGCGCCTCGACGATGCGATCGAGACGCGCGCGCATCTCGTCGCGGATGTCGCCGCGCTGGGCCTGCGTCCAGGCATCGAAGTCGATCACGAGGTCGAGCGGCACGCCCGCCGCGCCCTCGCCTGGACCGGAGGGGAGCGCGATGGAGAGGCCGTTGCCGCGGGTGACGTGCACGCCGTCGAGATCGGCGCGCACGACGACGTCGTCGGCGAGCGCCGCCACGGCGATGCCGTGAGCGGTGGGCAGGAGCTCCAGCTCGGCGAAGCGGCGGGTCGAGGACATGTTGCGCGCCGGCCCCGGCGCGGTGACGACGGCGAGGCGCTCGCCGCCCTCGTGCAGGTCGGTCCAGTGCACGCCCGTCGCGTCGAGGAGGTCGAGCTCGAGCGCCGTGCGCCCCGCCTCGTCGACGATGGAGCCCACCGCGATCGGGTCCGGCGCCGCGTCGGCCGCGCCGCCGACGGTGAGCGTCCAGCCCGCATCCTCGGGCGTGAGGCGCGCGACGCGGGGCTCTGGCAGCCGCATGCGGGCGGTGACGAAGGGGCCCTCGCGCACCACGGATTCGAGGATCGCATAATCCGACGCCGCACCGCCGAGGTCGGGCTCGGCGAGGGTGGCGGGCGTCTGGAAGACGACCATGAGCACGCCGGCGCGGGTGAAGGCGGCCGCCGGCACCGTCGGCCCGAAGGGGAAGACGACGCGCAGCCCGTCGTCGACGACCGACACCACCGGCACCGAGCGTGGCGGAGCCGGCTCGGCCGGAGCCGCAACGGGGGCGATGGCGGGCGCCTCGGAAACGGCTGCGGCGTCCTCGACGACCGGCTCGTCGGCGGGCTCCTCCACGAGCTGCGTCGCGGCGGCGTCGTCCTCCATGGATGCGCTCGCGGCCGCGGCCTCCGCTCGCGGGCGCGCGGGCGGGATCGGCGCGGCGTCGCCCTCGCCGGGCAGGAACGGCACGAGCCCGAGTGCCGCGCGCACGGGCGCGACGCCGCCGGCTTCCGCGTCGCGGGGCTCGACGTCGAGAACGAAGCCCTCCTCCTCGCGGAAGCCGCGGGCGACGAAGCCGTCGTCGAGGTCGATGCGCACGTAGAGCGCCTCGCCGGTGTCGTCCTCCTCCACCGCGGCGACGCCGGGGATGGTGGGAAGGAGCCGCTCGGGCTCGAGGTCGAGCCGCTCGTCGAAGAAGAGCGTGATCGAGCCGTCGCTGGAGCGCGCCTCCACCGGCACGCCCTCCGGCGCGGCGAAGATCAGGCGGGTGAGCCCGGGCAGCTCGGCGACGCGCACGGGCATCGGGGTCGGCATGCCCTCGCGGCGCGCGGCGCGCTCGGCGGAGAAGCGCGCTTCGGCGGCCTGCGCCCGGCGGGCGAGCTCGGCCACGACGTCCTCCGGCAGGCCCGGCGGCATGCCCCGCCAGGCTTCCGGCAGGAGGTCGACGAAGACGATCTCGCCGGCCGGAAGCACGCTGGCCGAGAAGTTCTGCGTCAGCGCCATGCGCAGGCCGGTCCCGTCGGGATCGCGGCGCACCTGCGAGACGTAGGAGGGGATCTCCTCGCCGATGCGCTCCGCGACGATCTCCACGGGCTCGGCGAAGCGCACGACGAGGACGCCGTTCTCGGCGCGGGCGACCGTGGTGACGGGCGCCGCGAAGTCGAGGCGAATGCGCGCCCAGGTCGGCTCTTGCGTGCTCGTGATCATCAGGGCGGGACGCGTCTCGCCGCCGGCCTGCTGGGCGGCGGCGGGGGCGATCCCGCGCACGGGCGCGTCCGGCAGCGCCGCCAGGAGCGGCACGAGCGCGAGCACGAGGACGCGCCGCGTCCCCCTCGTCCGCCCGTTCCGATGTCCGCAACGCTTCGCCACGTACGCCCCCCACGGCGATCTTCTTCCGCCGCTGGGTCCAGGCTAGAGCGTCGCGGTTAACGGCGCGCTTAACGCCGCGCGCGCCCGGCGAGCACGGCGTTGAGCGCCGCGCCGTAGAGCACCGCGCAAGCGCCCGCGAAGAAGAAGAGCAGCGTCCCGAACGCCGCCGCGAAGGGGCCGTAGAGCGCCTGAGGCGGCGCGACGTGGGTTTGGTAGAGCGCGAGCGCGTTGACGCTCGCGATCCACGCGAGGACGGAGACGGCGATGCCCGGCGCCGCCGCGCGGGGCGACAGGCGGCTTCGCGAGAGCCGCGTGTGCGCCGCGAGCAGCAGCCCCGCGACGATGGCGAGCCCGCCGAGCGTCTGTGCGGCGAACAGGATCGGCCCCGCCCCCGGCGGCGGGGTCGTCGGCTCCACGGGAGGTGCCGTCGGCGGCAGGTCGACGAGGACGGCGACGAGAGTCGCCAGCGCGAAGGCGAGGAGCGCGCCGAGGCCGGCCCACCGAAAGGCCCGCAGGCGACGCCGGAGCGCGCCGTCGGCAGCGCTCGCCTCGCCGTAGAAGCGCGCGAGCCCCCGGCGCAAGACCTCGAGGGCGTTGCCGGCGAGCAGCAGGAAGGCGAGCGCCATGGCCGGCATGGCGGAGACGGAAAGGTCGTCGGCCGCGCTCGCGATCGCCTGCGCCACGGGGCGCGCGATGACCTTCGGCCACAGCGCGAAGACGCCGCGCTCGGCGGCGTAGAGGATGTCGGGCATGTCGAGCGCCCGCGCGGCGAGCGCGATCGCGACGAACATGGGCAGCGTCGCGAAGGTCGCGGTCATGGCGAGGAGCGCCGCATGCGCCGGGCCGTCCCGCTCGGCGAAGAGCCTCCCCGCCCGCAGGAGCGGCGCGAGACGGCGCGCCGGCGCGCTCACGAGTGATCCGCCCCGCCGAGCGCGGTGGTGATCAGCGCTTCCCGCGTGCCCTCGCCCGTCGGGCAGCCCAGAGCGAGCCAGCGGGCGCGCGCACGCGCCATCGCCTCGCCGATCGCGGGACCCTTCGGGACACCGGCGGCGATGAGGTCGCGCCCGCGCAGCGGCAGGACGGGGATGCTCTCGGGATCGGCCTCGAAGCCCGCGAGCGCCGGGCGCGCCTCGTCGTGCACGCGCAGGCGCGGCTCGCCGTCGAGCGCGGCGAGGGCGTCGGCCGCCGCGACCGGCGGGTGATCGGCGACGAGCCGGCGCAGGGCGGCCTCGTCGATGGGATCAGCGGCGTCGTGGAGATGCTCCACCAGCCGCGCGTAGGAGGCGAGCCGCGCGCGCTCCGCGTTCGAGAGCCGCAGCGTCTCGCCGAGCCGATCGGCGTCCTCGCGGGTGCGCACGAGAGCGGCCGCGAGCCGGCCCACGGCGTCGCGTCCCGCCGCCGCCGCGCGCGCGAGCCGCCCCTGATCGGCGACGCCGCCGAGGAGGAGGCCGAGGAAGCCCGCGTCCGAGATGGTCCCAACCACCTCCACCGCGCGCTTCGCCTCGAGAAGGCGCACGATCTCGTTGCGTACGCGCTCGCGGGAGAGGATGGCGAGCCCCTCGCGCTCGACGATCGCCGCGTGCAGTCCCTCCGCGTCCAGGGCGCCGGTGGCGAAGTCCGCGGAGAAGCGGAAGAAGCGCAGGATGCGCAAATAGTCCTCGCGGATGCGCTTGCGCGCGTCGCCGATGAAGCGCACGCGCCCCGCCTCGAGGTCGGCGAGCCCGCCGGCATAATCGTGTAGCCGCCCTTCGGCGTCGAGCGAGAGCGCGTTGATGGTGAAGTCGCGCCGCAGCGCGTCCGCGGCGAAGTCGCGCCCGAAGCGCACCACGGCGTGGCGCCCGAAGGTCTCCACGTCCTCGCGCAGGCTCGTCACCTCGTAGGGCTCGCCGGAGACGACGAGCGTGAGCGTGCCGTGGGCGAGGCCGGTCGGCACCACCTTGAAGCCGGCGGCCTCGCCGCGGGCACGGGTCTCGTCCGGCGTCGCGGTGGTGGCGAGGTCGACCTCGTGCACGTGCCGCCCCACGAGGGCGTTGCGCACCGCGCCGCCGACGATGCGCGTCTCCTCCCCCGCCCCGTTCAAGGCGGCGAGGAGCGCGGCGACCCGCGTATCCACGAGCAGCGCATCGAGACGGGAATGGTCGAGGGGCATCAGTCGAACCGGCCGGGATTGATCTCGCCGGCCTCGTAGGAGGGCGGCACGTAGACGCCCGTGGAGCGCGGGGCGACGACGCCCGTATAGACGAGCGCGGCGACGACGAGAACGAGGCCCGCGACAGCCAGCGGCGGGATCGAGCGCTCCCAATGCGCGAAGGCGAGCGGGTTGCGCCGGCGCAGCAGGAGATAGACGAAGAAGGCGACGAAGGGCAGGAAGAAGATCACTGCCTGCTGCAGCAGCACGCGGGTCATGTCGGCTCCTCGGTCCGGCGCGTCACGCGACCGGCTCCTTCGTGGCGAGCCGCTCGTAGAGGTGCCGCAGGATGCCCGCCGTGACGCCCCAGATATAGTGGTTCTCGTGCGCGATGGCATAGAAGCGGCGCAGATGCCCGTTCCAGCAGCGCACCTGCAGCTCCTGGTTCGCCTCGTCGAAGGCATACGCGAGCGGGATCTCGAAGACCTCCGTCACCTCGGCCGGGTTGAGCGTGAGCGTGAAGCCCTCCGAGACGAGGCCGACGACGGGCGTGACGAGGTAACCCGTCGTCGAGAGGTAGGTGTCCGAATAGCCGAGCCGCTCGACGAAACGCGCCTCGAGCCCGATCTCCTCGTGCGCCTCGCGAAGCGCGGCGTGCCAGGCGCAGGCGTCGCTCTCGTCGATGCGCCCGCCGGGGAAGGCGATCTGGCCCGAATGGGCCCGCAGGCGGCTCGATCGCACGGTCAGCAGCAGCGTCGGCCCCGCCTCCCGGCGCACGACGGGGATGAGCACCGCCGCCCGCTTCGGGTCGCGCGCGCGGGGCGCGCCGGCATTGAGGTCGTGGTCTCCCCGCGCGAGGGCGAGCCGCCCGATCGGCTCCGGCGAGAGCCGGGTCCGGGCGAGGTCGAGGAACTCGGATTCGGTCATGGAGCCACTGTTCCACGCCGAACCCGCCCGTGTCATCCCCGGCATGCGACCGGGTCACGCGCGCCGGCGCGCGCCCTCGGCGAGCCAGCCGGCGAGCGCCGCGCCCAGCAGGAGGACGAGACCGACGAAGCCGAGCGCCAGCGGCGTCACCGAGACGCCGCGCACGATGGCGCTCTCGCTGGGGCGGATGCCGATCCAGTCCGCGCCCGACAGCCGCGTGTCGGAGCGCACAGTCTGGATGCGCGGCACGACCGGCGGGCCGCCTTCGGCCGCGACGCGACGGACGGAACCGCCGGTCGCCTCGGTGATCGGCGCGAGCGCCTCGGTCGTCGAGAACACGTCGCGCATCTCGCGCGGATTGGCGGGGCCGACGCTGACGAAGGCCACGAGCTCGTCGGCGCGCAGCTGGTGAAGGCCGAGCTCCGCCCCGGTCACCCGCGCGCCGTAGAGGCCGGGCTCGCGCTCCACGAGATCGACGCGCACGCTTTCGCCCGAGGGTGCGGTCAGCACCACCGGGGCCGGCGTCTCGCCCATCGTCTGGCGCTCGATGGTGATCGTGCGCCCGTCCGCGGACGCGCGCAGCGCCTCCTCCTCGAGCGCGGGCTCCTTCATCAGCCAATGCGCGGTGCGGCGCAGGAGGTCGAGATAGGGGCCGCCCTCGCGAAAGCCCCGGGCCCAGAGCCAGGCGTGATCCGACAGGAGGAGCGCGACGCGGCCCTCGTCGTAGCGCTCGAGCACGAGGAGCGGGCGCCCGTCGGCGCCGGACATCACCGTGTCCCCGGCATCGACATCCGCGTCGAGAAGGCGCAGCCACTCGCCCCAGGAGGGCGGGGACGTCTGCGAGCCCTCGAGACCGCGGGTGACGGGATGGCGTGCCCCCACGCTCGTGATCTCGGCGCGGTAGGGCTCCTCCACGATCTCGCCGGTGGGCTGGCCCGGTATGATCGGCGACAGCCGGGTGCGCGCCAGCGACGCGACCGTGGCGAATTCAGGCCCGGCGGCGAAGAGCACCGCGCCGCCGTTCTCCACGTAGGTGACGATGTTGTCGAAATAGATCGACGGCAGGATCGACTGGTTGGCGTAGCGGTCGAAGATGATGAGGTCGAACTCCTCGATCTTCTCCTGGAAGAGCTCGCGGGTGGGGAACGCGATGAGCGAGAGCTCGTCGATGGGCGTGCCGTCCTGCTTGTGCGGCGGGCGCAGGATGGTGAAATGCACGAGATCGACGTTGGCGTCGGACTTGAGCAGGTTGCGCCAAGCCCTTTCCCCTGCGTGAGGTTCTCCCGATACGAGAAGGACCCGCAGGTTCTCGCGAATGCCCTCGATCTCGACGACGGCGCGGTTGTTGGCGCGCGTCAGCTCCTGCGGCAGCGGCTCGACCTCGATCTCGACGACGTTGGCGCCGCCGGTCTCGATGCCGACGGGCACGGAGAAGGGCCGGCCCGTGAGCACCTGGCGGCGCGCGAGCACCTCGCCGTCGCGACGAACGGTGACGTTCGCCGAGCCGGTGCCGTTGCGCTCCTCGACCATGGCCTCGATCGTCTGCTCGCGCCCGACGATGCCGAAGCGCGGGGCGCGCACGAGGCGGATCTGGCGGTCGCTCTCCGCCTCGCTGCCGGTGACGAGGGCGTGCATCGGGGCGCGGAAGCCGAGCTGGCCGGCATTCTCGGGGATGTCGTGGACGACGCCGTCGGTGACGAGGATGACGCCCGCGATCCGGTCCGGCGGCACGTCGGCGAGCCCGTTGGCGAGTGCCTGGAACAGCCGCGTCCCGTCGTCCCCCGCACCGTCCTCGACGGTGATGAAGCGGGGAATGACGTTCTGCATGGAAGAGAGGCGCCGGTCGAGCTCCTCGCGCACCGCCTGCGTCATCGCTCCGCGCTCGCCGAGCCCCTGCGAGGCGGTCTCGTCGATCACCACGGCGACGACGTCGTCCACCGGCTCGCGCTCCTCGTCGACGAGGGCGGGGTTGGCGAGCGCCACGACGAGGATCGCGAGCGCGAGCGCGCGCAGGGCCGCCGGCGCGCCGCGGGCCAGGAGGGCGAGCAGCGCGAACAAAGCCGCGAAGGCGGCCGCGGCCCATAGGACGGGCTCGGGGACGAGGGGCGAGAAGGAGAGCGTCAGCAAGACGTTGCGGCCTTCAGTTTCCGAGCCGCTCGAGCAGAGCGGGGACGTGCACCTGGTCGGCCTTGTAGTTGCCGGTGAGCGTGTACATCACGATGTTGATCCCGGCCCGGTAGGCCATCTCGCGCTGGCGCGGATCCGAGCCGGAGACCGGGTACATCGCTTCCCCGCCGGGCCCGATCGCCCAGGCGGCGGCGAGGTCGTTGCCGGTGATGATGATGGGCGAGACGCCGTCGCCGGAGCGGGCGGGTCGCACGATGCCGTCGGGCGAGGCGTCCGGCATCGCCTCGACCCAGGTCTCGGAGCGATCGAAGCGGCCGGGCAATTCGCGCAGGATATAGAAGGTCTTGGTGATGACGTGGTCCGCCGGCAGCGGCTCCAGCGGCGGGATGTCGAGGGTCGCCAGCATGGAGCGCAGATAAGCGGTCTCCGGCGTCGGGGCGCCGGAGGCGCGGGCCGTGAGCGCATCGCGCGTGTCGAAGATCACCGTGCCGCCGTTCTTCATGTAGGCGTCGAGGGCGCGGATCGCCTCGAGCGAGGGCAGCGGCTGGTCGGGGGTGATCGGCCAATAGACGAGCGGGAAGAAGGCGAGCTCGTCGCGCTCCGGATCGACGCCCACCGGATCGCCGGGCTCCAGCGCCGTGCGGCGCGCCAGCGCCCGGGAGAGGCCGTCGAGCCCTGCGCGGCTCGTCTCGTCCACCCGGTCGTCGCCGGTGATCACGTAGGCGAGACGCGTCTCGAAGGCGCCCTCCAGCACCTCGCGCGACAGCGGCGGCAGGTCGTCCGCGGCGGACGACTGCGCACGGGCGATCTCCGGCGCGGCGAGCAGGCCGATCGCGGCGAGCGCGATCGCGGCGGCGGCACCGGAGCCGCGGGCGCGGCCGGTCACGCGCCCGGCGAGGCGCCCGAGATGGCCGCCGAGCCAGAGCGAGGCGAGGGTGTCGAGCATGAGGAGCACCAGGGCGGCGGTGAGAAGCGGCGCACGCAAATCCACAGTCTCCGCCGGCTCGAGCGGCGCGCGCTCGGCGTCGAGAGGGGTGAGATCGACGGGGGCGAGCCGGTCTCCGGGAACGAGGGCGTTGACGGCGAGCGCGGAATCCACCGGCCCGTAGAAGCCCGGCGGGTGCTCGGGCTCCGCGCGCCCGGCGAAGGCGCGGGTCACCGGCATGGCGTTGGGCGGCGGCGAGACGAAGGCGCCGAAGCCGTCGAGCACCTGGCGCGGCGCCACCGGCGGCCCGCTCTCCGCGCCGCCCTGAGCCTGCGTCGAGGCGGGTGCGGCGGAGAAGGCGATGGTGCGCCGGAGCATGTCGACGAACAGCCCCGTCAGCGGCAGGTTCGACCAGCTGGCATCGGCCGTGACGTGGAAGAGGACGACGAGGCCGTCGCCGCGCCGCTCGGCGGTGACGATGGGGGTCCCGTCGTCGAGCGCGGCCCAGGTGCGCTCGGGGAGCGTCGCGTCGGGCTCGGCCAGGATCTGGCGACGCACGCCGAGATCGTCGGGCACCGCGAGGCCCTGGAAGGGGCTCTCGCGGGTGAAGGGCGCGAGCGTGCGCGGCGTGTCCCAGGAGAGCGCGCCGCCGAGCGTTCGCCCGCCACGGCGCAGGCGCACGGGGACGAGATCGTCCGATCCCGCCGACAGCCGCGGCCCGGCGAAGCGCAGCAGAAGGCCGCCGTTCGCGACGAATTCCTCCACGCGGTCCGCGATGGCGGGCTCGAGCGCGCCCACGTCGGCGAGGACGAGCACGGAGACGCCGTCGTCGAGCATGCGCTCGACGCCCTCCGAGGCCGAGCCGCGGGCCTCGCGCACCTCGGCGAAGGGCGCGAGCGCGCGCTCGATGTAGAAGGTGGGCGCCAGCAGCGGCTGGGCCTGGTCGAGGCTCGCGCCGGAGACGATGCCCACGCGCCGGCGCTGCGAGCGCTCGTCGACGAGGGACACCGCCGCCGCGGAGCCCTCGCCGGAGATCTCGACGCGCGCGATGGCGTTGCGCAGCTCGATCGGCAGATCGAAGCGCGCCGTCGCCTCGGTGGCGCCGGGCTCGAAGGCGAAGGGCGTCTCGCCCACGGGCAGGCCGCGCAGGTCCACCGCGCGCAGCACGCCCGCGTCCCGCCCGTTCGGCTCGGCGCGCACGAGCGTCGCGACGAGGCCGGCGGCGGTGTTGTCCGTGCCGGCGAGCGCGCGCGCGGGTGCGCGGGTCTCGCCGAAGACGATGACCGAGCGATCGCCCAGCACGTCCGCGAGGTCGCCGGCGAAGCCCGCCTCGTCGGGGCCGGAGACGCCGTCCGACAGCCAGACCACCTGCGCGTCCGGATGCGCGGCGACAAACGCCTCGATCGCCGGCAGCGTCGCGGCGCGCGCGGCGAGATGCGGCGCGGGGCGGATGGCGCGAAGACGCTCGAGCGCCGCGGCCGGGGTGAGGAGCGGGATCTCGGCCACGGGCTCGGCCGTCGCGACGATGCCGAGCGAGCGGCCCTCGCGGGCGAGCGCCTCGCCCTGCTCGACGAGCACGTCGGCGCGCCGGCGCCAATCGCCGGCGGCGAGGGCGCCGTTGTCGACGAGGAGGAGCACGGGCGCGTCCGCATCGCCCTCGATGGCCGGCGGCGGGTTCAGGATCGGGCCCGCGGCGGCGAGGATCAGGGCGGCGGCGATGAGGAGGCGCAGCGCCAGCAGCCACCAGGGCGTGCGCGCCGGCGTCTCGCGGCGGGGCGCGAGGTCGCGGATGATCTTGAGCGGCGGGAAGGCGATGAGCCGCGGCTGCGGCGGCGTCACGCGCAGGAGCAGCCAGATCGCGGGAAGCGCGACGAGTGCGGCGAGGACGAGGGGCGCGGCGAAGCTCATGTCAGGCCGCTCCCGTGAGGCCCTGGCCGGCGCGCGAGGCGCCGACGAGGGTGAGGACGCGAAGGGCCGCCTCGCTGGCGGGGCGGTCCGTGCGATGGAGCGTCAGCGTCCAGCCGCGTCGGCGCGCGAGATCGGCGAGCGCGCCGCGATGCTCCGCGAGGCGCGTGCGATAGGCGTCGCCCCAGGCGGCGGCGTCCCCGACGCGCAGCCGCGCACCGCCCTCGACGTCCTGCAGGACGGCCTGGCCGGCGAAGGGGAAGGTCTCCTCCACCGGGTCGGCGATCATCACGAGGTGGCCCCGCGCCCCACCGGACGACAGGCTCTCGATGCGCGGCGCCAGCTCGTCGAGAGGCGTGAGGAAGTCGGAGACCAGCAGCGCCTCGTCCTGCGTGCGCAGCGGCGTCTCCGGCGGGAGGTCGTCGTCCATGCCGGCACGATCGGCGGCGATCGCCTCCGCGAAGCGCTCGACGATGCGCCGCGAGGCGCGCGGCGGCAGGAGGCCGAGCAGCCCCACCCGCTCGCCGGCCTCGACGAAGGCGTCGGCGAGGGCCAGCCCGAGCACGAGGGCGCGCTCGATCTTGGGGCATTGGGCGAGATCGGAGGAATAGGCCATGGACGCCGAGCGATCGACCCAGACGTAGACGGAATGCGCCGCTTCCCATTCGCGCTCGCGCACGTAGAGGCGATCGTCGCGCGCCGAGCGGCGCCAATCGATGCGCGCCGCCGGCTCGCCGGGATGGAAGGGACGGAACTGCCAGAAGCTCTCGCCCGGCCCGGCCCGTCTGCGGCCGTGGATGCCGTGGGCGAGGGTCGCGGAGACGCGGCGCGCCTCCAGGACGAGCCGCGGGAGCCGGTTGGCGAGGAGCAGCGCCGCGTCCGTCTGGGACCGCCCTGGACTCCGGATCTCGGGCTCGTGGACCGCGACGCGCGCCATGCGCCCACCCTCAGCCCTGGAGCCGCGCCACGAGGCGCTTGACGAGGGCGGGCACGGTCTCGCCGTCGGCACGAGCGGCGAAGGAGAGCGCCATGCGGTGCTTGAGCACGGGCTCGGCCAGCGCGACGACGTCCTCCACCGACGGCGACAGCCGCCCCTCGATGAGCGCACGGGCACGCACGGCGAACATCAGCGCCTGCGAGGCGCGCGGGCCCGGCCCCCAGAGCAGCTTGTCGGTGACCGACGCATCGCCCTCGCCGGGGCGGGCGGAGCGTACGAGATCGAGGATCGCCTCGACCACGCTCTCGCCCACGGGAAGCCGCCGGGCGAGGCGCTGGGCGTTCATCAGCTCCTCGCCGGAGAGGGCCGGCACGGGCCGCGCCTCGTCGGCGCCGGTCGTCTCGATGAGGATGCGCCGCTCGGCCACGCGGTCGGGATAGCCGACGTCGATCTCGAGCAGGAAGCGGTCGAGCTGCGCCTCCGGCAGGGGGTAGGTGCCCTCCTGCTCGATGGGGTTCTGCGTCGCGAGCACGTGGAAGGGCCGCGGCAGGTCGTGGCGCTCGCCGCCCACCGAGACGTGGTGCTCCTGCATGGCCTGGAGCAGCGCCGATTGCGTGCGCGGGCTCGCGCGGTTGATCTCGTCGGCCATCAGCAGCTGGGCGAAGATCGGCCCCTTGACGAAGCGGAAGTGGCGACGCCGGTCGGCGCTCTCCTCCAAGATCTCGGAGCCCAGGATGTCGGAGGGCATCAGGTCGGGCGTGAACTGCACGCGCCGCGCGTCGAGGCCGAGAACGGTGCCGAGCGTGTCCACGAGCTTCGTCTTGGCGAGCCCCGGCACGCCGACGAGGAGGCCGTGGCCGCCGGCGAGAATCGTCACGAGGGCGAGGTCGACGACCTTCTCCTGCCCGAAGATGACGCCGTGGATCGCCTCGCGGGCACGGGAGAGCGCCTCGAGCGTCGTCTCCGCGGAGCGGGCGATCGCCTCGTCGAGATCCGTCGCGGGATACGCGGGAGACTGAGCCATGCGCCACCTTTCGTGTTCTGGCCGGGCCGCGCCGGGACGCGCCCGCGCCCCGGACCGATCGCACGTCCGGGAGGCAAGTCTGGGGCCGTTCGCGCCACCCTGGCAAGCGAGGCGTGCCGCCGCAGCCCGGTCTTCCACGAACGCCGCGGGCTCCGCGGCGTTCGACATGGCGCGCGTGCCGCCCCATCTTCGCGAGGCGGCGTCTCGCGTCCCTACGAGATGGCGCACGATGCGCGGGAGGATGGCCCATGGCCGATCACGAATTCGAGACCGGCGCGGACGCGCCCGTTCCCGATGCGCTCGCTCGCCTCGTCGCGGCGGCGAAAGAGGGGCGCGGCGCACCGCCGGTGGAGCGCTGGAACCCGGAATATTGCGGCGAGATCGACATGCGCATCGCCGCCGACGGCACCTGGTTCTACCAGGGCACGCCCATCGGCCGCCCCGCGCTCGTGAAGCTCTTCGCCTCCGTCCTGCGCAAGGACCCGGAGCGATTCGTGCTCGTCACGCCGGTGGAGCGCGTCGGCATCGCCGTCGAGGACGCGCCCTTCCTCGCCGTCGAGATGGCGGTGGAGGGCGACGGCGACGCGCGCGAGATCGCGTTTCGCACCAATGTCGACGACGTGGTGAAGGTGGATGCCGAGCATCCCCTCGTCTTCGCGCGCGACGCGCACGGCGGCGTGAAGCCCTACCTGCGCGTTCGCGGCGGGCTCGACGCCCTCGTCACCCGGGCGCTGGCCTACGATCTCGCCGAGCTGGCGGAGCTGCGCCGGATCGACGGCCGCGAGGTCTGGGGTGTCGCCGCGGGCGGCGGCTTCTGGGAGATGATGGAGGCGCACGAGGCCGGCTGAGCCGGCATTCTTGCGCGAAACCGCGCAATTCGATGCAATCCGCGAACAGGATCTTGGTCCTGACGCGCAATGCAGGGGCATTCGTGGCCGTTCACGGCCGATTCGCTCGAATTGTCTCTATCGATTTCAGCGCCGGGCGAAACACCGCCGGCAGTCTCTCCCTCGGACAGGGAGAGACGACATGCGCAACACCATTCTCACCTCGGCACTGGCGGGTGCCGCCATGCTCGCGGCGGGCGCGGCCCAGGCGCTGCCGGCGATGTCGGTGGCGAGCTGGGACGCCGGAGCCGCGGAGCCGATCCAGGGCTGGGTCGAGTTCTGCCGCTCCTATCCCGGCGAATGCGCCGTGGACCGCAGCGAGCCGGAGGTGATCCGCCTCGACGCCGCCACCTGGCGCACGATCGTGGAGATCAACGAGCGGGTGAACCAGGCGGTGCGGCCGACCACCGACTGGGAAGCCTACGGCCTCGCCGACCTCTGGACCTTCCCCACCGGCGGGTTCGGCGATTGCGAGGACTACCAGCTCCTCAAGCGCAACCTCCTCGCCCAGGCCGGCGTGCCGCGGCGGGCGATGCGGATGACGGTGGTCATCGACGAGCGCAACGAGGGCCACGCCGTGCTGATGCTGCGCACCGATCGCGGCGACTTCATCCTCGACAACGTCCGCGACGCCGTCCTGCCCTGGCACGACACGGGCTACGTCTACGTCAAGCGCGAAGGCTCGAACGGGGCGCAATGGACGTCGCTCGGCCATGCGCGCTCGCCCGTCTCGACGGCGCGTCGCGACTGATTCGATTTCCCGCGACGGCGTCGGCCCATGCCGAGCGACGTCGCGCAAGAGATGCGACACCCGGTCACGTCCCCACCCTCCCCGTCCCCGACCGGGCTCGCAGAGGGGCCAGCCGCGAGGCTGGCCCCTCACCCATTTCAGGGCTCCTCCCTCGGAGAATGTCCGAGCACGGACAGCCTACGGCCAAGCTTATGAGAAAAATCAGGGTGTTGCGCGGAACCAACGCCCGCGGCTCACGTTGTCGCCCTTCGCGTTTCGGTGCTTGAGCCCCGCCCCACCCCGTGGCAGCCTCTGAAGAGAAGCTTAACAAACGAACCGTGGGGCGCGGTCATGTGGAACTTCGGGAATGCCGGCGGCGAGGGCCGCGACATCATCGTGCGTCTCGCGCGTGGCATGCGCAAGATCGCGGTCTCGAGCCTCTTCGTCGCGGGAGGATTCCTCGCGCTCGTCGCGAGCCCGGCGGGCGTCGCCGCGAGCCCGTTTCCCGAACCGTCCTACCAGCTCGCGACGACGGGCGGCGCCCGCCCCGTTCCGGCCTGGTCGCGCTTCTGCCAAGCCAATCCCGCGGAATGCAGCGTCGATCCGAGCGAGCCGGAAGCCATCGTGCTGACCGAGCGGATCTGGCGGACCATCGTCTCCGTCAACCGCGACGTGAACCGCCGCATCCGCCCGATGACGGACCAGCAGCAGTGGAACGTGGTCGACAGCTGGGACTTTCCGGAGACCGGCTACGGCGATTGCGAGGACTACCAGCTCCTCAAGCGCGCGCGCCTCGCGGACGCCGGCATCCCGCGCCGGGCGATGCGCATGACGGTGGTGCTCGACGAGAACAACGAGGGCCACGCGGTGCTCGCCATCCGCACCGATCGCGGCGACATGATCCTCGACAACAAGGTCGACGCGGTGAAGCCCTGGGGCGCCACCGGCTACACCTACATCAAGCGCGAAGGCGCCACGAGCCAGGCCTGGGTCTCGCTCGGTGGCGTCACCTCGCCGGTGACGGTCGCGACCGCGCAGTGAGAAGCGCCGGGCTGCGCGGGCCGGCGCGGACGGGTCAGTCGACCCGGCGCAGGCCCGCGGCGTACCGGCGCCAGTTCTCCACGTAGCGCTGCGCGGAGTGCCGCAGCGCCAGGATCGCCTCCTCGTCGAGGGTGCGCACGACGCGCGCCGGCGCGCCGACGATGAGGGAATTGTCCGGGAAGGTCTTCTTCTCCGTGATCAGCGCGTTGGCGCCGACGAGGCAGCCCTTGCCCAGCACCGCGTGATTGAGCACGGTGGCGCCCATGCCGACCAGCGTTCCCTCCCCGATCGTGCAGCCGTGCAGGATGGCGTGATGCCCGATCGTGCAATGCGCGCCGATGGTCAGCGGCGCGCCGGGATCGGTGTGCAGCAGCGCGTGCTCCTGGATGTTCGAGCCCTCGCCGACGTCGATGAGCTCGTTGTCGCCCCGCAGCACGGCCCCGAACCAGATCCCGACGTCCGGCCCGAGCCGCACCTTCCCGATCACCTGCGCATCCGGCGCCACCCAGTACCGCCCCTCGCCGGGGACCTGGGGGGTGTCGTCGTCGAGGGCGTAGAGGGGCATGGCGGGGGTCCTTAGCGGGGGATCGTATTTGGGATGCGTCCAGCGGGTGGAGGGAAGCGCCGCGGGCCGCCGACGTCAAGCGACGATTGCGTGGCGGTGTTCATGGCTTGCAATGGCACGCGGGGCCTGCGATGACCGGCTCGTCCGATCAACGGAGCTCGGCGATGCAGCGCCTCCTCGGCGGGTCTCCCGCCACGATCCTCGTGAAGCTCGTGTTCCTGTCGCTCCTCGTCGGCGCCTTCATGTCGCTGATGGGCATCACGCCGCAGGGGCTGTTCGAGGGCGCGTTCGAGCTCGTGCGCGACCTCTGGGAGACCGGGTTCGAGGCCTTCGGCACGCTCGGCCGTTGGCTGATCTACGGGGCGATGGTGGTCGTGCCCGTCTTCGTCATCATGCGCATCCTCGCGGCCCTGCGCTGAGCGCCGCCCCCATGAGCGCACCCGCATCGGCCGCCCCGCCGGAGGTCTCCCACCGGCGCATGTTCCTCATCGCGCTGCCGATGATGCTCTCGCACATCACGGTGCCGCTGCTCGGCTTCGTCGACACGACCGTGATCGGGCGGCTCGGCGACGCGGCGCTGCTGGGGGCCGTCGCCGTGGGCGCGGTGATCTTCGACTACATCTTCTGGAGCTTCGGCGCCCTGCGGATGGGCACGGCGGGCATGACGGCGCAGGCCGTCGGCCGCCGGGACGATCGCGGGGTCGCCGAGACGCTGGCGCGCGCCCTCGTCGTGGGCGGCGCCGTCGGCCTCCTCATCGTCCTTCTGCAGGTCCCCATCGGCTGGGCCGCCTTCGCCGCCATCGGCGCGTCGGACGCGGTGAACGCCGCCCTCGTCGAGTATTTCACCATCCGCATCTGGGCGGCGCCCGTCACGCTGATGAACTACGCGCTGCTCGGCTCGCTCACGGGCCGCGGGCGCACCGACCTCGCCTTCCTGACGCAGGTGGCGACCAACGTCGTCAACATCGCGCTGACGATCCTCTTCGTCGTGGGGATGGAGATGGGCGTGGGCGGCGCCGCACTCGGGACGCTGATCGCGGAGGTGCTGGGCCTCGCGCTCGGCTTCGTCGTCGTGCTGCGGCTGGGCGACAACCCGTTCGCGGTGCGCCGCGCCGCGCTGCTCGATCGCGCGGCGCTGGCGCGCATGCTCGCGGTGAACGGCGACATCGTGGTGCGCACGCTCGCGCTCGGGGCCGCGTTCCTCATCTTCAACGCGCTCGGCGCGCGTACCGGGGACGAGACGCTGGCCGCCAATGCCGTGCTCTACAACATGTTCGCCATCGGCGCCTATTTCCTCGACGGCTTCGCCACGGCGGCGGAGGCGGTGTGCGGTCAGGCCTACGGAGCCCGGCGCCCGCGCGACTTCCGCCGCGCTGCGGGCATCGCCATCCTGTGGGCGCACGTCTTCGGGGTCGCCGTCGCGGCGGGCTTCCTCGTCGGCGGCGGCGCCTTCATCGACTTCGTCTCGACGGACCCGCAGGTACGCGAGACGGCGCGGCTCTACCTCGTCTTCGCGGCGCTCTCGCCGCTCGTGGGCGCCCTCGCCTTCGCGCATGACGGCGTCTATATCGGCTCGACCTGGACGGCGCCGCTGCGCAACCTGATGCTCGTCTCCTTCGCGTTCTATCTCGCGCTGCTCTTCCTGCTGCGCGACCTCGGCAATACCGGGCTCTGGATCGCCTTCCTCGCGTTCCTGGCCTCGCGCGGCATCGGCCAGCAGCTCGCCTTCCCGATGCTGGCGCGGCGCCACATCCCCCTCGACGGCTCCCCCGATCCCCTCCCCTCGCGGACCTGACGTTCCGCCGCCACGGCACGAACGAAAACGCCCCGGCCGTTGCAGGCCGGGGCGTCTCCCATCAGTCCTGGGTCGGCGGGTCGGGCGGCCCGCCTCACCGGTTCCGGATCACTCCCGGTTGCCCATGAGGGCGAGGAGGAACTGGAACATGTTGATGAAGTTCAGGTAGAGCGACAGCGCACCCATCACCGACACGCGGCCGGCGGTCTCGCCGTCGAAATTGCCGTAGAGGTACATCTCCTTCAGGCGCTGCGTGTCCCAGGCGGTGAGGCCCGCGAAGATCAGCACGCCGATGATCGAGATGGCGAAGGCCATCGCCGACGAGGCGAGGAAGATGTTGACCACCATGGCGATGATCAGGCCGATGAGGCCCATGATCAGGAACGAGCCCATGCCCGACAGCGAGCGCTTCGTCGTGTAGCCGTAGAGGCTCAGGCCGCCGAAGGCCGCGGCCGTGACGAAGAACACCTGCACGATCGACTCGCCCGTGAAGACGAGGAAGATCGTCGACAGCGACAGGCCCATCACCGCCGAGAACAGGAAGAACATCGAGCGGGCCTTGGCGGCGCTCATGCTCTCGATCTTGAAGGTGAAGAAGAAGATGAAGGCGAGCGGGGCGAGCATCAGCACCCAGCGCAGCGGGCTGCCGTAGAGCGCCTGCGCGACCGCCGGGGACGACGCCGCGACGAGATAGGTCGCGAAGGCGACGACGCCGGTGATGCCGAGGCCGAGCGCCATGTTGTTGTAGACGCCCAGCATGAACGCCCGCAGGCCCTGGTCGATCTCGGCTTGCGGACGCGCCACGCCGGTGCCGTAGGCGAAGCGGTTCTGGTCGTTCATCGGAACCTCATCCTCTCGAGACTGGATCCACGGCCGCGCGACGTCTCGAACGCGTCGACGCTCCGTCGCCGCACGAGGGGCGGCGTATCGCTCCGGAATATGTGGGGTCGCGCCCCGCTTCGCAAGGCCTTCTCGCGCGCGAGACGTCGCAGGCGAAGAAGAATCGTGAACAGTTTCCGGCGCCATCGTGAAGAAACGCGGCCACGTCGCGTATATCTCCAACCGCCGTATGTATAAACGAGCCGCCCGCCGCGGCGGAGCCACCATTCTCCTTCCCTGTAGGGGAAGGTGGCGCGCCGCGAAGCGGCGTGACGGATGGGGCACGCCGTAAGGCGTGTTCCGCGCAGCGGAAGCCTCGGTTTCCACGATCGCACGCCCGTTTCGGCTTCGCCGAACGCTCCGCGCCCCATCCGTCTCGGCTGCGCCGAGCCTCCTTCCCCTACAGGGAATGAGGGGATCTCACAGCGTGCGAAGATACGGCGCGGGCTTCTGGGAGAGGATGCGCCAGGTGCCGACGAGGCCGAAGGTCACCGTCACCACGATGGCGATGGCCGCCGCCGCGAGCGGGCCGCTCCAGACCATGACGAAGTCGAGCCGCATGATCTGCGTGACGATCACCCAGCCGGCGAGCCCCCCGGCGACGAGGCCGAACACGGCGGTCGCGAGACCCAGTATGCCGTATTCGAGCGCGTAGGCGCCCACCAGCTTCGCGCGCGTGGCGCCCAGCGTCTTGAGCACGACCGCGTCGTAGAGCCGCGCGCGATGCCCGGCGGCGAGGGCGCCGGCCAGCACGAGCACGCTCGCGACGACGGCGATGGAGGACGCCCCGCGGATGGCGAGGACGAGTTGCTCGACGACGGCGTTGACCGCCTCGAGCGCGTCCTTGACCCTCACCGAGGTCACCATCGGGTAGGTGCGCGCGGCCTCGCGCAGGAGCGCCACCTCCGTTGCCTCGCTCGCCGCATCGTCGGGCAGCGCGAGGGTGGCGAGATGGCTGTGGGGCGCGCCCGCGAAGGTGTTGGGCGAGAACACCATGACGAAGTTGATGCCCAGCGATTCCCACTCGACCTTGCGCAGGTTCGAGATCGTCGCCTCGATGTCGCGCCCGAGCACGTTGACGACGACCTCGTCGCCCACCGAGAGCCCCAGGCCCGCCGCGAGCTCGTCGTCGAAGGAGACGAGGTTCTCCTGCGGGATCTCGTCCCACCATTCGCCGGCGACGACCTGCGAGCCCTCCGGCAGGTCGGTCTCGTAGGTGATGCCGCGATCGCCCTCGAGCACCCAGGCCGCGTCGGGCTCGGCCTCGATCTCCTCCACGGGCACGCCGCGCAGGGAGACCAGGCGCCCGCGCAGCATGGGCACGCGCTCGATCTCCCCCTGCGGCGCCTGCGCGCGCAGGAAGTCGACGAAGCCGTCGACCTCGGCGGAGGGGATGTCGACGAAGAAGAAGCTCGGCGCCTCGCCGGGCAGCGTCTCGGTGAGCTGGCGGCGCATGTTGCCGTCGATCATGGCGAGCGCGACGAGGAGCGTGATGCCGAGCCCGAGCGAGAGCACGAGGGAGGGCGTCAGCGCGCCGGGCCGGTGCACGTTCGACAGAGCGAGCCGCGGCGCGGCGGCGCGCGGGCGCGGCAGCCGGCGCGCGATCGCCATCATGCCGGTGGCGACGACGCGCAGCAGCACGAAGGCGGCTGCCGCCGCGCCGATGAAGATGAGCGCCACCATGCGGTCGAAAGCGGCGAAGACGGACAGCCCGAGCAGCGCCGCGATGGCGAGGGCGACGCCCGCGAGGTAGCGCTTGCGCGCGAAGCGACGATCGGGATCGATCTGGTCGCGGAAGAGGCCCGAGACCTGGATGTCGTGGGCCCGCCCGAGCGGCGCCAGCGAGAAGGCGAGCGCGGTCAGGACGCCGTAGAGCGCGGCGAGCGCCAGCTCCAGCGGCGCCAGCGTCGGTGCGATCGGGATCGGCAGGATCGCGCCCAGCAGCGCCGCGAGCGCGAAGGGCATGGCGGCGCCCAGCGCGAGCCCGATGAGGATGCCGATGCCGGCGATCGTCATCACCTGGGTGAGATAGATGCCGACCACCCGCCCTCCCGGCGCGCCGAGGCTCTTCAAGGTCGCGATCGACTCGCGCTTCCTGTCGACGAAGCCGCGCACGGCGTTGGCCACGCCCACCCCGCCGACGATGAGGGCGGTGAGGCCGACCAGGGTGAGGAATTGCGCGAAGCGCTCGATGTTGCGCTCGAGCTCCGGGTTGGCGTTGAGGCGCGAGCGCGCCTCCCAGCCCGCCTGCGGCTGCGCCGCCTGGATGGCGGCCTCGGCGCGAGCCAGCAGCGCGTCGTCGTTGGGCGGGCCGTCGAGATCGACGCGGTAGGTGAAGCGCACGAGGCTGCCGGGCTGGATCAGCCCCATCGCGTCGAGCGCCTCGCGGGAGACGAGGAGGCGCGGGCCGAAATCGATGCCGGCCTGGATCTTGTCGGGCTCCGAGCGCAAGGCCGTGCGCAGGACGATCTCCTGCGTGCCCACGCGGATCGTGTCGCCCACCTCGAGATCGAGCCGCCCGAGCAGGACGGGATCGACGGCGGCACCGTAGGCGTCGCCCGCGCGCGCGAAGATCTCGGACGGCGGCAGAGCCGGCTCGGTGACGAGCTCGCCGGCGATCGGGTAGGCTTCGTCGACGGCCTTGATCTCGACGAGCGCCGCCCCGGTCTCGGCATTGGCCATGCCGCGCATGGTGGCGACCACCGAGACGTCGCCCCATTCCTCCAGCGTCGCGATCTCGGCCGGCGTCGCCTCGCGGTGGATCAGGCGATAGGAGAGATCCCCGCCGAGCAGCGTGCGCCCCTCGCGCGCGAGCCCCTCGGTCAGCGCGCGCGAGACCGACGAGACGCCGGCGATCGCCATCACGCCCAGCGCGATGCAGGCGAGGAAGATGCCGAAGCCGGAGAGCCCGCCGCGCAATTCGCGCATGGCGAGCCGCAGGACGAGGGGGACGCGGGAGGGACGAGCCGAAGGCGTCGCGCCCTCGCGATCGCCGCCGGAGACGGTGCCGTGCATGATCTCGCCTCTCCTCACGCGGCCTGCGAGGCGGCGTCCGCC
This sequence comes from Salinarimonas ramus, assembly GCF_014645695.1. Taxonomy (GTDB): domain Bacteria; phylum Pseudomonadota; class Alphaproteobacteria; order Rhizobiales; family Beijerinckiaceae; genus Salinarimonas; species Salinarimonas ramus. The sequence goes on from NZ_BMMF01000007.1 coordinate 60,594, forward strand.
TCGATGCGGCCGGAGCGCAGGCGCACCGTGCGGTCGCAGGCCCGCGCGAGGCCCGTGTCGTGGGTGACGAGGACGAGCGTCGCGCCGCGCTCGCGCTTCAACGCGAACAGCAGGTCGACGATGGAGCCGCCCGTCGTCTCGTCGAGATTGCCGGTGGGCTCGTCGGCGACGAGGATCGCGGGATCGGGCGCGATGGCGCGGGCGATGGCCACGCGCTGCTGCTCGCCGCCGGAGAGCTGGGCCGGATAATGCGAGAGGCGCTCGCCGAGACCGACCGACCGCAGCTCGGAGGCGGCGCGCTCGAACGCGTCGCCCGCGCCGGCGAGCTCGAGGGGAAGCGCGACGTTCTCGAGCGCCGTCATCGTCGGCACGAGATGAAAGGACTGGAAGACGATGCCGATGCGCCGGCCGCGAAAGCGCGCGAGCGCGTCCTCGTCCATGGCCGTGAGCTCGGCCCCGTCGATGGTCACGCGCCCGGAATCGGGCCGCTCGAGACCGGCCATCGTCATCAGCAGCGTCGACTTGCCCGAGCCCGAGGGACCCACGAGCCCCACCGCCTCGCCGCGCCCGACCGTGAGCGACACGCTCTTCAAGATGTGAACGCGCGCGGCGCCCCTGCCGAGGCTCAGGTCGACGTTTTCGAGGACGATGCTCTTGTCGCTCATGCGAACGTTCCGATCTTCATGCGTTGACGTCGTGACCCGCGCGGCGGTCGTCCGACCGTGCGCCACAGCAGATATGGGGTACTCTCCGCCATGCGCCACATGCGACCCTCGCGTCCTGCGCCGACGCGGCTCGCCGCCGCCTGCCTCCTCGCCGTCACGCTGGCCGCCCCGGCGGCGGCGCAGGACGGGCAGGAGGAGGTCTCGATCGTCGCGTTCGGCGACAGCCTCATGGCGGGATACGAGCTGCCGGGGCCCGCGGCCTTCCCGATGGTGCTCGACCGGGCGCTCGACGAGGCGGGCTTCGCGAACGTCACGATCGTGAACGCGGGCGTGTCGGGAGACACGGCGTCGGGCGGCCTGGCGCGGCTCGACTGGTCGGTACCCGACGGCACGGACGGCGTGATCCTGGAGCTCGGCGCCAACGACATGCTGCGCGGCGTCGACCCGCAGGTGACCTACGAGGCGCTCGACGCGATGATCGAGCGGCTCGACGAGCGCGGCATCCCGGTTCTGCTCGCGGGCATGTACGCCGCGCGCAACATGGGGCCGGATTACGTGGAGGCGTTCGACGCCATCTACCCGCGTCTTGCCGAGGAGCACGACCTCGTGCTCTACCCGTTCTTTCTCGAAGGCGCGCTCGGGAACCCCGAGATGATGCTCTCCGACGGGATCCATCCCAACGTCGAGGGCGTCGAGACCATGGTGGAGAACATGCTGCCCACCGTGATCCGCTTCCTGGAGGAGCGGGTGCTCGTCGAGGGCTGAGGCGCGCCGCGGCAGCGAACGAGACGCAGGAACAGGCGGAAGAAGACATGCAGAGAAAGCCGCTCGGGCGCACCGGCCTCGAGGTCACCACGCTGTGCCTCGGCACCATGACCTGGGGCCAGCAGAACAGCGAGGCCGAGGGCCACGCCCAGCTCGACTACGCGATGGAGCGCGGCATCGACTTCATCGACACCGCCGAGCTCTACGCGATCCCGCCCAAGGCCGAGACGCAGGGCTCGACGGAGCGGATCATCGGCACCTGGATGAAGGCCAGGCGCAACCGCTCGGACGTGATCCTCGCCACCAAGATCGTCGGCCGCTCGGGCAATACCTGGTTTCGCGACGACGGCTCACCCACCGAGCTCTCGCGCGCGCAGATCGTCGAGGCCGTGGACAAGAGCCTGCAGCGTCTGCAGACGGACTATATCGACCTCTACCAGATCCACTGGCCGGATCGCTCGGTCTCCCAGTTCGGCGCCAATCCGGTGGTCTGGAAGCCCTCGGAGCCGGGGCCGGAGCATCCCGTCGAGGAGACGCTCGAGATTCTGGGCGAGCTCGTGACGGCAGGGAAGATCCGGCACGTGGGCCTCTCCAACGAGAGCGCCTGGGGCACGATGACGTACCTCAAGCACGCGGAGGCCAAGGGCCTGCCGCGGGTGGCCTCGATCCAGAACGCGTATTCGCTGATCAACCGCACCTTCGAGACCGCGCTCGCGGAGGTCGCGATGCGCGAGGACGTGGGGCTCCTCGCCTATTCGGCGCTGGGCCAGGGCTACCTCACCGGCAAGTACGAGGGCGGCGCCCGGCCGGCGGGCGCGCGCCTCACGCTCTTCGACCGCATGCAGCGCTACCAGACCCCGGGCGCGCCCGCGGCGATCACGGCCTACGTGGATCTCGCTCGCAAATGGGGCCTCGACCCGGCGCAGATGGCGCTCGCCTGGGCGGCCTCGCGGCCCTTCATGACCTCGGTCATCATCGGCGCGACCTCGGTCGAGCAGCTGAAGGCCAATATCGACGCGCTCGCGGTGACGATCTCGCCGGAGCTCGAGGCGGAGATCGACGCGATCCACCTGCGTCACACCAATCCCTGCCCGTGAGGGAACGCCCGGCCGGCGGCCTTGCCGGCCGGGCGCCCCCGTGCGAGCCTTTCCGCTCCCGCCGCGCTCGAAGCACCCCATGCCGACCCGTCCCGTTCCCGTCTTCGACGGCCACAACGACGCGCTCCTGCGCCTCCTGCGAACCGCCCATCCGCGCCCGGAGGACGGCTTCCTGGCGGGCGAGCCGCTGTGCCATCTCGACCTGCCGCGCGCCCGCGCCGGCTCCTTCGCCGGCGGGCTCTTCGCCATCTACGTGCCCGACCCGCACGCCGCCGGCGCCGAGATCGACGCGATGATGGCGCGTCCGCGCTACGACGTACCGCTTCCGCCGGCGCTCGAGCCGGGCTACGCCCGCGACGTCACGCTCGCCATGCTGGCGATCCTGCTGCGGCTGGAGCGCGCCTCGGACGGCGCGCTCGCGATCTGCCGCAGCGCCGCCGAGATCGAGGCGGCCATGGCGCGCCGCTCCATCGCGGCGGTGGCGCATCTCGAAGGCGCGGAGGCGATCGGGCCGGACCTGCGGATGCTCGACGTGCTGCACGCGGCGGGCCTGCGCTCGCTGGGTCCGGTGTGGAGCCGCCCGACCATCTTCGGCGAGGGCGTGCCCTTCCGCTTTCCGTCCGGCCCCGACATCGGGCGCGGCCTCACCCCCGCCGGCGAGGCGCTGGTGCGCGCCTGCAACCGCCTGCGGATCATGGTCGACCTCTCGCATCTCAACGAGCGGGGCTTCTGGGACGTGGCGCGGATCTCGACGGCGCCTCTCGTCGCCACGCATTCGAACGCGAACGCGGTGTGCCACCACGCCCGCAACCTCACGGACGCGCAGCTCGTGCGCATCGGCGAGACGCGCGGCATGGTGGGGCTGAATTTCGCGACGTCCTTCATCCGCCCCGACGGGCGGCGCGACCCGGCGACGCCGCTGTCGATGATGGTCGACCACATCGACCATCTCGTCGCCAAGGTCGGCATCGACGGCGTCGGCCTCGGCTCGGATTTCGACGGCGCGACGGTGCCCGACGCCATCGGCGACGCGGGCGGGCTCCAGGCGCTCGTCGAGGCGCTGCGCGGGCGCGGCTACGACGGCGAGGCGCTGGAGAAGCTGTGCTACCGCAACTGGATCCGCGTGCTCCGCGAGACCTGGGGCGGCTGAGGCCGCTCCCGCATCAGGCCAACGGCGGCAGGAGCGCGTCGTCCATCTCCTTCGCGCGGATCGCCGCCGGGCGGCTCATGCACCGGGCGGCATAGGCCTCGAAGGCGGGCCGGGTCTCGATCGTGCCGAACTGCACCCCCCAGCCGACCTGCGCCCCGACGAGCACGTCAGCCGCGCTGAAGCGCTCGCCCAGGAGATAAGGCCCCGCGCCGAGGGCGCCCTCCAGCGTGTCGAGCATGCGCTCGTAGCTGCCGTAGCCCACCATGCGCGACTTCTCCTGCGGCGGCACGTAGCCGAGCGCGCGATGCGTCACGGCCGCCTCGATCGGGCCCGCCGCGAAGAACATCCAGCGGTAATAGGTCCCGCGCTCCCGCGATCCGGGCTCCGGCGCGAGGCCGGCCTGCGGGAAGGCGTCGGCGAGATAGGCGCAGATGGCGGCGCCCTCGGTGATCACGGTGTCGCCGTGCTTCAGGGCCGGGACCTTCGCCATGGGGTTGATCGCTCGGAAGGCGGCGCCCTGCATGGCCTCGCCGTAATCGACGATCTCGGTCGTGTAGGAGGCGCCGACCTCCTCCAGCATCCAGCGCGCGATGCGCCCGCGCGACATGGGGTTCGTATAGAGGACGAGCGCGTCCGACATCTGATTCCACCTCCAAGGAGCCCTCGCGGGCGTCGCCCGAGACTACCGCGCGGCGGGCTGTCGCGCGACCGTTGCGCGCGCCCACGCGCGCGGAACCGCGACGCTCGCCCTCCTGTTGCCCCAGCGACCATTCCCCCGGGACAGAACGGAGACGCTCCTTGACGAACCGCATCCCCCATCTCGCCGCCGCCAGCGCCCTCGCCATCCTCGCCGCCGGCGCCGCGCACGCTCAAGGGCAGGCCGCCGCGCCGGGCGAGGGCGCCGTCAGCCCGGCGATCCCCGCCTTCCAGGACCAGGCGATCGGCAAGCGTTTCCAGGTCGAGCCCGCCGACCTGCCCGCGCCGCAGCCCGACGAGGCGGTGCGCAACGCGGCGCTGACCGTCTCGCGCGACGGGCGCACGCCCACGGTGCCCGAGGGCTTCGAGGTGGCGCTGTTCGCCGAGATCGAGGGGCCGCGCAAGCTCTTCGTGCTGGAGAGCGGTGATCTCCTGGTCGCGCGCCAGTCGCAGGGCGACGTGATGTTCCTGCGCGATTCGGATGGCGACGGCTCCGCGGAGACGATCAGCCTCTTCGCACGTGGCTTCCAGCAGCCCTACGGCATCGATCGCATCGAGAGCGGCGAGAATGCGGGCGACGTCCTCGTCGCCGACGTGCGCGGCATCTGGCGCGTGCCCTATTCCGACGGCGAGATCCGCGCGAGCGGGCCGGAGATCTTCTATCCCTCGCCGCTCTCCGAGGTGCCGGAGGACGAGCGGCGGCCGCAGACGCCGATGGATCATTTCGCGGTGACGGACGAGGGCGTGTTCGGCCGGCCGATCGGCCACACGACGCGCTCGCTCCTGCGCGACGAGGACGCCGGCGTCATGTACGTGGGCGTCGGCTCGGCCGGCAACATCGCGGTCGAGGCGGAACCCCGCGCCACGATCCAGGCCTTCGATCTCGACGGCTCGAACCAGCGCACCTACGCGTCCGGCACGCGCAACCCCATCGGCATGGCGCTCCACCCCGAGACCGGCGAGCTGTGGGCGATCGTCCAGGAGCGTGACGGCCTCGGCAACGAGCTCGTGCCGGACTTCCTCACGCAGATCGAGGAGGGCGGCTTCTACGGCTGGCCCTACGCCTATGCGGGCGGGCTCGAGCAGCCGGGATTCGCCGAGCGTGCGCCCGATCTCGTCGAGGCGACGATCACGCCGGACCTCCTGTTCGAGGCACATTCCTCGGCCATGAACCTCGCCTTCTACGACGAGGAAGGCTTCCCGGAGGACTATCGCGGCGACGCCTTCGTCGCGCTCAAGGGCTCGTGGAACCGCGCCGACCCCACCGGCTACAAGGTGGTGCGCGTGCCCTTCGAGAACGGCGAGCCCGAGGGCGGCTACGAGAACTTCATGACCGGCTTCTGGGTCGAGGGCGACGAGCGCGCCGTCGTCTGGGGCCGCCCCACGGACGTGGCGGTGATGCCCGACGGCGCCCTCGTCGTCGCGGACGAGACCTCCGGCACGCTCTGGCGCGTCACCTACGAGGACGCGCCCGAGGCGACGGGCGCGACGCCCATGCTCGACATGGATGGCGAGGGTGACGACACCGCGCAGTAACGCGCGACAGCGCACCCGATGAGCGCATTGCGGCGCCCCGTCCCCTCGCGGGGGCGGGGCGTCAGCGTATGGCGTCGAGGGTACCGACGACCATGGCGGCGGCGAGATCGGCGTATTCGTCCGGCACGCCCGCGCGGTTCACCCAGGCGGCCTCGAAGCCGAAGGCGACGGCGCCCGCCACGTCCCAGCGGTTGGAGGAGACGAAGAGCACGTCCTCGCGCCCGCAGCCGAACTCCTGCTCCACCAACGCGTAGGTGCGCGGGTCCGTCTTGAAGACGCGCACGCGGTCGACTGAGAGCACCGCATCGAACGCGCCGCCGATCCCGGCCGACGCGACCGCGTCCGCGAGCATCGCCTCGTCGCCGTTCGACAGGATCGCGGTGCGCGCGCCCCGCGCCTTCAGCCGCGCGAGCGTGCCGGGCACTTCCGGATAGGCGTCGAGCGCGCGGTAGCTCGTGAGCAGCGTGTCGCGCACCACGGGATCGACCTCCGGCGAGCGCGCCAGCGCCTGGTCGAGCGCGCGCTCGGTGAGCCGCCAGAAGGGCTCGTAGCGGCCCATGAGCGAAAGCGTCCAAGTATATTCCAGCTGCTTTGCCCGCCAGATCTCGGAGAGATGCACGGAAGCCGGGCCGATGCTCGCGGCATTGCGGGCGACGGCGGAATGGACGTCGAAGAGCGTTCCGAAGGCGTCGAAAACGACGACCGAGCGCGCGTTCGGCATGGTGAGCCCTCCTCTCGCGGTGGGCGATCGTGCCGCCGCGTGAGGCGTCGCGCAAATTCGTATCAGGCCGGATGCATCGTCTGCTCGATGGGGAAGCGCATGACGAAGACCGTTCCCGTCCCCTCCTCGAAGCGGACGTCCGCCTCGAGCTGAACCGACAGCGAGCGGATCAGCTTCATGCCGAAGCCGTCGGCGCGCGTCGCGCTGTCGAAGCCGCACCCGTCGTCCTCCACGCGCAGCTCGGCGTGCCCGTCGATGTGGTCGAGGATGATGGCGATGCGTCCCTGCCCGTCGGGAAAGGCGTGGCGCAGCGCGTTCGTGAGAACCTCGGAGAGGATGAGCGCGAAGGGCATGGCCCGGTCGAGGGTCACGGCCACATGGTCGAGATCGTGGGAGAACGCGACGCGCGTGCCCGCCGGCGCGCCGCCGGCGAGGGTGTCGGACAGGCGGCGGACGTAGGCGCCGAGATTGACGCTCGCGAATTCGCCGTGGCTGTAGATCAGGTCGTGGACGAGCGCCATCGCCTGCACGCGCCGGATCGTCTCCTCCGGCGAGGTATGCACCCGCTCCTGCATGCGGATGAGGCTGGACACGATCTGCATGTTGTTCTTGACGCGGTGGTGGACCTCCTTGAGGAGCTGGTTCTTCTCCGCCACCGCCTCGGAGAGCGCGCGGGTGCGCAATTCCACCTTCTCCTCGAGATCTCGATGGCTGCGCCAGGCGAGGGAGCCGAGGAAGAGCAGCGCCGCCACCGCCGGCACGAAATACACGACGTAGCCCGCGAGCCGGCTACGCCAGGCCTGCTCGAGCGAGGCGCGGTCGATGGCGAAAGCGGCGTAGACCGGGAGGTTGTCGAGCCGCGTGAAGGCGTGGATGCGCTCCTCCTCGTCGAAGGCGGAGGGCCCCTCGTAGACCGCGCGGCTGTAGCGGCTCATGCGCGCGAGGCCGTCGGCGGTCTCGGGGATGCGCGGCGGGATGCCGGCTTCCGGCGGATAGCTGACGAGCACCTCGCCGTCGCGCAGGAGGAGCGCGATCAGCCCCTCGTCCGGATAGGCGTTGGCGTAGAACTCGGTGAAGTATTCCGGCGAGATCGAGATGCGCACGAGCCCGTCGAAGCTCTCGCGCACGGCGCCCTCGACGCGCGGGATCGTGATCGTGAAGAAGTCGTCCTGGTGGACGAGCCCGATCTGCCGCGGGCCGACGACGAGACCCGAGCCCGTCTCGCGCATGGTGGTGAACCAGGGGCGGGCCGAGAGGTCGAGATCGGGTGCGGGCATCTCGCGGCTGGAAGCGCGAAGCCGACCCTCCCCGTCCACGAGCCAGATCGCATGGACCTCGTCGAAATTGCGCTCGATCTGCGCGAGATAGCCTTGGAGGTCCTCGGAGGCCGCGATGTCGGGCCAGCCCATTCCGGCGATGCGCTCGCGCACCGAGAGCGCCACCAGCTCGTGGGTCTGGAAGACGCGCTTGGCGTGCTCGGCGATGGCGTCGCGGATGTAGACGATGCGGTCGCGCGCGTCGCTCTCGATGGCACGCCAGTCGCCCGCGGCGGCGAGCGCGAAGAAGACGAGCGGCGCGAGCACGGCCAGCATCAGGTAGAAGGGCAACACCGCGCTGCCGACGAGGCGCGGCACCCAGCCGGCGTTTCGCGCGCCTTGGGCCTCGGTCGTCGCGCGCATCTCCGGCGGCGTGGTCTGCGTGAGCCTCTCGAGCATGTCTCAGGCGTTCATGGACTCGTGCCGTCTCCGATGCGCATGCTGGTCGTACGGTCGACAAGCTCGACAGTAAAGAGGGCCAAACACGCGTTCGATAACCCGCATCGCTTTTGTCCGGTTCCATCCTGCTGCGAGGCATCCCGCCCGCCGCGGTCGCGTCCGACGGTCGCAGGACGATGACGAGGGGCGGGGAAACCTCCCGGCCTCGGGGAAGTTCAAGCCCCGTGACGACGGCACGCACGCCGTCGAGCGGACTAGGCCTCATGACGGCACTGACGATCGACATCCTCGACCGCGACGAGCTGGAAGCGGACCGCGACGGGTGGGACGCGCTCGCGGCGGGTGCGCGAGCGGCGAACCCGTTCTTCGCCCGCCCTCTCGTCGACGCGCATCTCGCGCATCGCTTCGTCGCGCCACGCCCACGCTTCGCCTGCGTCCGCGAGGGCGAGCGCCTCGTCGCGATGCTGCCGGTGACGAGCCGCGCGGGGCGGCTGGGCTGGTGCGATGCTCCCGGCGCCATGGGCTCGCCCTTCACGACGCTGTCGACGCCGCTCGTCGCCCGCGACGCGCCCGAGGGCTGGGCGGACGCGCTGGCTCTCGCCATCCGTCGCGCCTGCCGGGGCGGCGCCTTCCTGTTTCCGATGTTCCCGATCGCCTCCCCCATCGGCATCGCGCTCTCGGAGGCCTTCATGCGCACGGGCGCGGAGATCGCGGCGCTGGCGCCCTTCGCCCGCCCCGCCCTCTCCGCACGCACGCATTACGACGCCTATGCCGCGGAGGCGCTCGGGCGCTCGCGCCGCAAGGGGCTCGCGCGCCTGCAGCGGCGGCTCGCGGAGCGCGGCGCGCATGCGCACGTCGTCGCCTCGAGCGGGACGAGCCTCGTGGAGGCGGTGGACGCGTTCCTCGCGCTCGAGCAGAAGGGATGGAAAGGGCGCATGGGTACCGCGCTCGCCGCGCATCCGGTGACGCGCAGCTTCGCGCGCGACCTCTTCCTGCGGGCCCGCGGCCCGGTGACGGCGCGCGCCGATCTCCTGATGCTCGACGGCGCGCCCATCGCCGCGAGCCTGTCGCTGATCAGCGCCGGCACGGCCTTCCTGATGAAGACCGCCTACGACGAGACGCATCGGGTGCTGGGTCCGGGCGTCCTCCTGGAGGACGCCATCGTGCGCGCGCTCCATGCGGAGCGCTTCTGCGAGCGGCTCGATTCGGCGACGCTGCCGGGATCGGTGCTGGAGACGCTCTATCCCGATCGCATCGCCATCGCCGATCTCGCGGTCAACCTGCGCCCCGGCGACCCGCTCTTCCCGGCGCGGGTCGCGACCGAGCGCTGGCAGCGCGGGGCCCGCGCGCGGGTCAAGCGGCCGCTGCGCGAGCCGGCCTGAGCGGCCCGGCTATTCCGCCGGCTGCACCGGCATCGCGCCGCTCGCCTTCGCCGCGCGCGAGGCTGCGCGCGCGGCCCTGCGCTCGGCCCGCCTCGCCTTGCGGCGATCGTTCCAGGCGGCGAGATCGGCGAGCGCCATCAGCATGGCCGGCGTGACGATCAGCGTGAGCAGCGTCGCGAAGGACAGGCCGAAGACGATCGCGGTCGAGAGGTGCACCCACCATTGCGTGGAGGGCGCGCCGATGTCGATCGCCCGCTGGACGAGGTCGATGTTGACGCCGAAGGCGATGCCGAGCACGCCCAGCACGGCGGTGACCGCGGTGAGCATCACCGGGCGAGCGCGCTCGTTGCAGGTGCGCAGGATCGCCTCGCGCGCCGCCACCCCCTCCCGCCGCAAGCGGTCGTAGGTGTCGATGAGCACGATGTTGTTGTTCACGATGACGCCCGCATTGGCGATGATGCCGATGCCGGTCATCACCACGCCGAAGGCCTGGCCCATGACCATGAGGCCGATGAGCACGCCGATCGTCGACATCACCACCGCCGAGAGGGTGATGAGCACGCTCGTGAACTTGTTGAACTGCGCGAGCAGGATCGCGAAGATCAGGAACAGGGCCGCGCCGAAGGCGGAGGTGAGGAAGGCGCTCGCCTTCTCGCGCTCCTCGTCCTCGCCCTTCATGCGCCATGTGATGCCGGGCCCGAGATCGGCGGCGGCGAGGCTCTCCATCACCGCCTGCTGCACGGCGGCGGACTGGACGCCCTCCGCCACGTTGGCGGTGACGGTGACGACCCGGCGCCCGTCGACGCGGTTGATGAGGCCCACGCGCTCCACCGGCTCGCGCTGCACGAAGTTGGCGATCGGCACCGCGCCCATCGCCGTGTTGACGCGAAGCTCGTCGAGCTGATCCAGCGAGCGCCGCTCGGCGGGGAAGCGCACCAGCACGTCCACCGAGGTGTCGGTGTCGTTGGGGCGGTATTCCGTGACCTTGAGCCCGTTGGTGACGAGCTGCACCACGTTGCCGACGGTGAGCGCGTTGGCGCCGTAGCGGGCGGCCTCGGCCTTGTCGACCTCGAGGGTCCAGTCGACGCCCGGAAGCGGCAGGCCGTCGTCGATGTCGCGCACCTGCGGGTTCTCGTGGAGCATCGCCGCGACGCGCTCGGCCGCCGGGAAGAGCAGCGCCGGGTCCAGCGCGCCGATTTCGACGGTGATCGGCTTTCCGGTGGGCGGGCCGGCGTCGGGCTTCGTCACCTCGATGACGGCGCCGGGAATGTCGGCGGTCTTGCCGCGGATCTCCGCCATGATGTCGGAAGCCGTGCGGCGATCGCGCCAGTCGACGAGCTCGAACAGGATCGTGCCGATCGTGTCCTCGGTCACCTCCTGCGAGCCGCGCTGGCCCTGGCCGACACGGGCGTAGACGGTCTCGAGCTCCTCCATGCCCAGAAGCCGCTCCTCGACGGAGCGCACGAGCGCGTCCTTCTCGGCGATGGCCATGTTGCCGCGCGCGCGGACCTGGACGAGGGCGAACTCGGGCTCGACGTCGGGGAAGAACTCGACGCCGTTGCCGTAGCGCCGGTAGGTCTGCACCACGGAGACGAGGAGCGCGATGGTGAGCACGATCGTGACCACCGGGTGCTTCGTCACCGTGCGGATCAGCGCCATGTAGGGCCCGCGCTGCGGGAGCTTGCCCTCCTCGTGGATCTCCTTGGGCGGCCGCGCCAGGAGCGCGCCGAGGGTGGGCGTGAAGATCAGCGCGATGATCAGGGACGCGGTGAGCGTCGCGATCAGCGTGAGGGGCATGTACATCATGAACTCGCCGACGATGCCCGGCCAGAAGAGCAGCGGCGAGAAGGCGGCGATGCGCGTCGCGGTGGACGCGACGACGGGCCCGGCCATGCGCTTTGCCGCGAGCGAGTAGGCCTGCGGCGCCGGCATGCCCTCCGCCATGCGCCGCTCGGCGAATTCCGAGACGATGATGGCGTCGTCGACGAGCATGCCCACCGCGAGGATGAGCGAGAACAGGACGACGATGTTGACGGTGAGCCCCGCGAGATAGAGCCCGAGGATGCCCGCGAGGAACGCGCCGGGAATGGCGATGCCGATGAAGATCGAGGCCCGCGCGCCCAGCGTGTAGAGCATGATGACGATGACGAGCAGCACGGCGGTGGCGACCGAGTTCTGCAGGTCGTGCAGCATGGTGCGGATGTCGCCGGACTTGTCCTGGGTGAACGTCACCTCGACCGTGGCGGGCCAGGTCGCGCGCAGCTGCTCGACGACGGCCTTCACCGCGTCCACCGTCTCGATGAGGTTCGCGCCCGTGCGCTTCGAGACCTCGAGCACGATCGCCGGCTTGCCGTTGATGCGGGTGATCGATTCCGGGTCCTTGAAGGTGGGGCGCACCTCGGCGACGTCGCCGAGCCGCACCACGGCGTCCCCGGAGGCGGCGATGGGGAAGTCGAGGATGTCCTGCGCGTTCTCGATGAGCGCCGGCACCTTCACCGCGAAGCGGCCGGTCTCGCCCTCGAGCGCGCCGGCCGCGACGAGGCTGTTGCCGGCGTTGAAGGCGTTGATCACGTCGGTCAGGTCGAGCCCGTAGGAGCGCAGCAGCATCGGCTCGGCGATGATCTCGACGACCTCGTCGCGCGCACCCTGCATCTCGGCCGTCAGCACGCCCGGCACCTGCTCGATCGCGGTCTCGGCGTCGCGCGCGAGGCGCAGCAGCGTGCGCTCGGGAATGTCGCCGCCGAGCCCGACCACGAGGACGGGGAAGAGCGAGAGGTTGACCTCCTCCACCGTCGGCTCGTCGGCATCGCGGGGGAGCTGGGAGCGGGCGGTGTCGACCTTGGCGCGCACGTCGGCGAGCGCGGCGTCGCCGTCGAAGCCGGCCTCGAACTCGAGGAGCACGAACCCGCCACCCTCGTAGGCGGCCGAGCGCATCTCCTTGACGTTCTCCACCGACTTGAGGTCGGTCTCCATGGGCCGTAGCAGCAGGCGCTCGGAATCCTCCGGCGAGATGCCGCGCTGGTGCAGGCCCACGTAGACGAGCGGGACCTGCACGTCCGGCTCGGCCTCCTTGGGGATCTGCTGGTAGGCGATGAAGCCCGCGACCAGCAGGAAGGCGAGCACGGCGAGCGTGAGGCGCGCGTGCGAGATGGCGTAGTCGACGATGCGGCCCATGATGACCTCCCGGCGCGCGGCCGAGCTCCGTTCGGTAGAGGCGACGGCGCGAGCGCGCCGTCAGCGGCGCGCGGCGGCGACCGCGAAGGGGACGGGAGCCACGTGCTGGCCCTCGACCACGAAATCCTGGCCCTGGACGATGACGGCCGCACCGTCGGGCAGTCCTGAGACCCAGAGCGTCTCGCGCCCGTCCTCGACGATCGCCACCGGCGCGAAGGCGACCGTGTCCGCCGCGTCGACGAGGCGCACGCCGAGCTCGCCCGCGCTCGAGAAGGTGAGCGCGGAGCGCGGGATCTCCGCGGACGGCACCGCGGCCAGCGCCAGGGTCGCCTCGGCGGTGATGCCGTCGGCGATGGCGCCGTCGGCGTTGTCGATGCCGATCTCGACGCGATAGGTGCGCGTGCCCTCGGATGCCCGGTTCGAGACGAAGCGCACCTCGCCCGAGGCGGTCTGGCCCGTGACGAGCCTCACCGACGCGCGGTCGCCGACGTTCACGCCGCCGAGCTGGCGCTCGGCGATCTCGACGACGGCGAGCATCGGGTCGAGCGCGATGATCTCGGCCACCGGCTCGCCGACCTGCATCGCCTGGCCGAGCTCGGCCGGGACGGCGTCGACGACGCCGGCCAGCGGCGCGCGCACGAGGCCCCGATCGGCCTCGGCCTCGGCCTGCGCGAGCGCGGCCTCGGCGGTCTTGAGGTCGGCCTCGATCTCGGGGCGCTGGAGCGCGGGCAGCGTGCCGTTCTCGATGAGGCGCATGCGCGCCTCCGCCTCGGCGATGCGCTGCTCGAGCCGGGCGCGGGCCTCGATGACCTGCGCCTCGCGGGCCTCGTCCGAGAGAACGGCGACGACGTCGCCCTTCTCCACCTGCGTTCCGCGACGCACCGCGAGCTCGACGACGACGCCCTGCGTGCGGGTGACGGCGGAGGCGCGCCGGTCGGCACGGGTGAAGCCCGAGAGCGTGATGGTGCGGGCGTGGTCGACGAGGCCGACGCGGTGGACCGCGACGGAGAAGAGCGCCTCCTCGGGCGCTGCCGCCGGGGCGGCCTCCTCGGGGGCCGCGGCGATCGCCGACTTCGGCTCGCCGAGGATCGTCGTGACCACCGCCTGGCCGGACGCCACCCAGGCGACGGCGCCGATGATGATGGCGACGGATGCGATGCGTGAGGCGTTCATGGCTTGACCTCAGGAGACGGTGCCGGGCGTCGGCGCCGCGGCTGATGGTTCGGTCGAGTTCGTGTCGGTGACGGGGACATGCGGAGCGCCGGCCGCGCCGTCGATGGCGCCGTGAAGCACCGCGCCGATCAGCGCGAGCGCGCGCTCGATCTCGGACGACGGATCGAAGGTCTGGGATACCGCGCGGCGCACGAAAAGCCCATCGGCGATGGTGCCGACGGTGACCGCGAGCGCGCGCGGATGCGCCTTGGAGCGGATCGCGCCGCGAGCCTGAGCGAGGCCGAAGGCGCGCTCGAGGCCGCCGAGCATCTCGAGCTCGAAGGCGCGGGTGATCTCGGCGAAGACGGCGTTGCGCGTCGCCTCGGCCCAGATCTCGAGGCAGATGGCGGTGCGCGTCGGCGGCGCGTCGCGCAGGTGCTTCTCGCCGATGGCGCGGAAGCAGGCGACGAAGTCGTCGACCGCCTCGAGCTGGCGGAAGTCCTGCGCCACCTCCATGCGATCGCGCTCGCCGAGCGCGATGATCACCGCGTCCTTGTTGGCGAAATAGCGGTAGAGGTTGCCCACCGACATGCCCGCCTCGCCCGCGATGTCCTGCATCGTGGTGCGATGGAATCCGGTGCGGGCGAAGCAGGCCTCCGCCGCATCGAGGATGGCGACGCGCCGATCCTGCGCCGCGCCCGCCTGCATGCCGTGTCCCTGATCGTCCATCTGCCGGTCTCTCCGCGTCACCCGGTGCCCGCTCGCTCGGAGCGGAGGAGTGAATGAACGCTCATTCACTGCGGGTGAACGGTCGTTCATTTGCACCTGCCGCGACAGGCTGTCAAGCCTTCGAAGGCTGGTTGTGGGATTCTTTTGCTGCGCTGCGGCAGAAAGGCCGCGTTTTGTGAGCGCCACTCTCGGCTGCGATCCGTGCCGCTGGAAATGCACCGATGCAACACCATTAGGGCGAGCACAACACTAATCAAGCGTTGTTCGATCAAGGATTTCGTGGTGCGGTTCCGCATCGGGAAGCCCTGACCCACCCCGACCGGAGGACACCCGCCATGCGCGCCCGTCTCGCCGCCGCGGCAATGCTCGCCGCCGCCTGCGCCCTCGCCGCCCCCGCTCCCGCCGCGGCAGCGGAGGTCACCTGGAGGATGCAGACCTCCGCCGGTGCGGCGACGACCGAGCTCGACGCCCTCGTGCGCAACTTCGCCGATCGCGTGGCGGAGGCGTCCGACGGGCGCATGCGCATCGACGTCTTCCCGGCGGGGCAGCTGGTACCGACACCGGAGGTGGTGGAAGCCGTTCGCGCCGGTGCGCTGGAGCTCGGCCACACCTACCTCGTCTACTATGTGGGGCGCGAACCGGCGCTCTTCGGCATCAACGAGTGGGCAGCGGGCTACGACCCGCTCCAGGGCGTCGGCTGGTTCTACGACGGCGGCGGCGCCGAGCTGCTGCGCCCGGTCCTCGCCGAGCACGGCCTGCACTATCTCGGCGTCTCCCCTCTGCTCGGCGAGCAGCTCTGGTTCTCCGATCCGGTGGAGAGCCTCGATGCGCTGTCCGGCGTCAAGATCCGCTCCACCGGGCTCACCGCCGACGCCTTCTCGCGGCTGGGCGCGGCCATCGTCTCCATGCCGGCGGAGGAGATCTACACGGGCCTCCAGCGCGGCGTCATCGACGGCGCGGAGTTCACGAGCCTGCCGATCCATCACGGCCTCGGCTGGCAGGAAGTGGCACCCTACGTGGTGATGCCGCCCTTCACCGCCGGCGGCTCCTCCGACTGGATCGTCAATTCCGACGCCTGGGAGGCGCTGCCCGACGACCTCAAGGGTATCGTCGACGCCGCCCTGCGCGCCGCCGCCTTCGACTATTACCGCGCCGCGATCGCCGAGGAGGCGCGGCTCGTGCGCGACATGGAAGCCGGCGGCACGACCTTCCTCGCCTGGCCAGAGGAGGACATGCGCCGCATCGAGGCGACCCGCGTCGCCGTGATGAAGGAGGTCTACCTGCCCCGCTCGGAGGCCTTCGCCGCCGCGTTCGCCTCGCGCAACGACTACCTGAGATCGCTCGGTCACGACATCGTCGAGTGATCGACGCGGACACCGAGCGACCGACGGCCCGGCGTGCATGCCCCCTCCCCGCGCCGGGCCGTCGTCACCCACGCCAAGCGGACGAGGATCGACCATGCGGTTCGTGGAAGCGCTCTGCGCGCGCACCGGACGGCTCGCGAGCCTCCTCGTCCTGCCGATGATCGCCATCGTGCTCTTCGAGGTGAGCGCCCGCTACGCCTTCGGCGCGCCCACCATCTGGGCGGGCGAGCTCGTGCAGATCCTCTTCGGCGCCCTTTTCTTCCTGTGCGGTGCGGAAGCGCTCAAGGCCCGCGCCCACGTGCAGGTCGATCT
Organism: Salinarimonas ramus; assembly: GCF_014645695.1. Lineage (GTDB taxonomy): Bacteria > Pseudomonadota > Alphaproteobacteria > Rhizobiales > Beijerinckiaceae > Salinarimonas > Salinarimonas ramus. The sequence continues at coordinate 77,052 of NZ_BMMF01000007.1, forward strand.
CCTACACCAGGCGGTGGGGCCGCGGATGCGCGCAGGGCTCAACGGGTTCGCCCACCTCCTCGTCCTCGCCTATCTCCTCGTCCTCGGCTTCATCGTGCACGAGCGCGTGATCGAAGCCGTGGCCCGCCTCGAGCGCACGCGGACGCCGTGGGACCCGCCGATCTGGCCGTCTTGGGTCGTCGTCGCGCTCTCCATCGTCCTGATGGCGCTGCAGGCGCTCGCCATCGCGCTGCGCGAGCTGCGCACGGCGATGCGCGGCCCCGCCGAGCGGGCGCCGTGATGGACGGGGCGACGCTCACCCTCGTCCTCTTCGGGCTCCTGTTCGCGACCGTGCTGATCGGCGTGCCCATCGCCTTCGCGCTCGGCATCGTCGCCATCGTCGTGGGCTTCCTCGAATGGGGGCCGTTCTCGGCCTTCCTGCTGTCGAGCCAGGTCGCGGGCGCGCTCTTCAATCAGACGCTGATCGCGCTCCCCTTCTTCATGTTCATGGCGAGCGTGCTCGACCGCGCGGGGATCGCCGAGGATCTCTACGCCGCCATGCATCTGTGGATGGGCGCGCTGCGCGGCGGGCTCGCGGTCGGCACCGTGCTGGCCTGCGCGGGCATCGCGGCCATGTCCGGCGTCAGCGCGGTGGGCGTCATGGCGATGGGGCGGCTCGCGCTGCCCGCCATGCTGGGGCGCGGCTACGACAAGGGCATCGCGCTCGGCGTCATCCTCGCGGGCGGCGCGCTGGGGCAGCTCATCCCGCCGAGCCTCATCGCCATCGTCTACAGCGGGCTCGCGGGCGTCTCCATCGGGCAGATGTTCCTCGCCGGCATCGGGCCGGGGCTGCTCCTCACCACGCTCTTCTGCGTCTACGTCCTCGTGCGCGCAGGGCTCGATCCGCGGCTCGCGCCGGCGCTGCCGAAGGCGGAGCGCGCGGCGATCGGCCGGCGCGAGCGCCTCGTGGCGACACTGAAGGTCGCGCCCGCCATCCTCGTCGTCCTCGCCGTGCTGGGCTCGATGTTCGCGGGCCTCGCGAGCCCGACGGAGGCGGCGGCGGTGGGCGCCGCGACGAGCCTTCTCGTCGCCGTGCTCCAGCGGCGGCTGCGCCTCGCCGACCTCGCCACCATGTCGCTCGAGACCGGGCGGCAGACGGCCATGGTGATGTGGATCGCGATCAACGCGCTGCTCTTCGTCGCGGTCTATTCCGGCATCGGCGGCGAGGCGTTCATCCGCGGCCTCGTCGAGGGCCTCGCGCTGCCGCCCACGGCAATCGTCCTCGTGATGATGGCCATCGTCTTCGCGCTCGGCTTCGTCATGGACCCGATCGGAATCCTGTTCCTCACGATGCCGATCTTCATCCCCATCGTGGAGGCGATCGGCTTCGACCCGATCCTGTTCGGCGGGCTCGTCATCCTCAACCTGGAGATGGCCTACCTGACCCCGCCCTTCGGCTACAACCTGTTCTACCTCAAATCGGTCGCCCCGCCCTCGGTGACGCTCGCCGACCTCTACCGCGCCGCCCCGGCCTTCGTCGCCCTCCAGGCGCTTGGGCTCGCCATCTGCTGGCTCGTGCCGGAGATCGTGACGGGGCTGCCGCAGGCGGTGCTGGGTCGGTGAGATTGTGCCGTGAACGAGAAAAGGCGGGCCCGAAGCCCGCCTTTCCGGCATGTCGTCGCGCGATGCGCGCGATCAACCGCGCTGGGCGATCGGCGTGTAGTCGCGCTTGGGCTCGCCGACATAGAGCTGGCGCGGGCGGCCGATGCGCTGGGACGGATCCTCGATCATCTCCTTCCACTGGGCGATCCAGCCGACCGTGCGGGCCACCGCGAAGAGCACGGTGAACATGGTCGTGGGGAAGCCCATGGCCTTGAGCGTGATGCCCGAGTAGAAGTCGATGTTCGGGTAGAGCTTCTTCTCGACGAAATACTCGTCGCGAAGCGCGATCTGCTCGAGCTCCATCGCGACCTCGAGGAGCGGATCGTCCTTGATGCCGAGCTCGCTCAGGACCTCGTGCGTCGTCTTCTGCATGATCTTGGCGCGCGGGTCGTAGTTCTTGTAGACCCGGTGGCCGAAGCCCATGAGGCGGAAGGGGTCGTTCTTGTCCTTCGCGCGGGCGACGAACTCGGGGATGCGGTCGGGCGTGCCGATCTCCTCGAGCATCTTCAGCGCCGCCTCGTTGGCGCCGCCGTGGGCGGGCCCCCAGAGGCAGGCCACGCCCGCGGCGATGCAGGCGAAGGGGTTCGCGCCCGAGGAGCCCGCGAGGCGCACCGTCGAGGTCGAGGCGTTCTGCTCGTGATCGGCGTGGAGGATGAAGATGCGATCGAGCGCGCGCGAGAGGATCGGGTTGACCTGATACTCCTCGCAGGGCACCGCGAAGCACATGCGCAGGAAGTTCGACGCGTAGTCGAGCTCGTTCTTCGGGTACACGAAGGGCTGGCCGATCGAGTACTTGAACGCCATCGCCGCCAGCGTCGGGATCTTCGCGATCATCCGCATGGAGGCGATCATGCGCTGCTGCGCGTCCGAGATGTCGGTCGAGTCGTGATAGAACGCCGACATGGCGCCGACCGAGCCGACCATGATCGCCATCGGGTGGGCGTCGCGGCGGAAGCCCATGAAGAAGCGCTGCATCTGCTCGTGGACCATCGTGTGACGGGTCACGCGATAGTCGAAGTCGGCCTTCTGGGCCGCCGTCGGCAACTCCCCGTAGAGGAGCAGGTAGCAGGTCTCGAGGAAGTCGCCGTGCTCGGCGAGCTGCTCGATGGGGAAGCCGCGGTAGAGGAGCGTGCCCTCGTCGCCGTCGATGTAGGTGATGCTCGATTCGCACGACGCGGTGGAAGTGAAGCCGGGGTCGTAGGTGAACGCCCCGGTCTGCGCGTAGAGCTTCGAGATGTCGACGACGCTCGGCCCGATCGTCCCGGCTTTGACCGGGAACTCGACCCCCTTGCCGTCGATCTGCAGGGTGCTCGTGTTGCTGCTCATGCGCAAGGCCCTTTCATGCTGAGCGCCTGCCGGAGCGTGCCCGCGGGAGCGCGGCCGTGCAAGCGCCCGGCGCGGTGCGGACCCTCTCCGACGGCTGTCGCTGACGCGAAGGTGGGGACGGGTTAACCGATCCAATTCCCCGGTTCAAGCACGCCTTAAGGTGAGGCTCGCGACCGATCGTGCGGAAAGCCCGCGGAATTCGGCTCCGAATCGGTGTTTTTCCCTATTCAGGTATGGGCCTGATCACCCAGCCGGGCGAGGGTCTCCTCCCGGCCCAGCACGGCCATGACGTCGAAGAGCGGGGGCGAGGTCGTGCGCCCGGTGAGCGCCGCGCGCAGGGGCTGGGCCACCTGCCCGAGCTTCACGCCCGCCTCCTCCGCATAGGCGCGCACCGCCTCCTCCGTCGCCTGCGGATCGAACGTGTCGAGCATTGCCAGCCGCTCGCGCACGCCTGCTATGCGCGCGCGGGCGCCCTCGTCGAGGAGCTTGGCGGCCTTCTCGTCGAGGGCGAGCGGACGCGCGGCCCACAGGAAGGACGCGGAATCCAGCAGCTCGACGAGCGTGCGCGCGCGCTCCTTGAGCCCGGGCATCGCCGCGATCAACTTTTCGCGAACGTCCGGTGCGAAGGCGGTGCCGACGCCCTGCGCCGGGCCGATCTCGGGGAGGATCGTCTCCAGCGCCTCGACGAGGCGCGCGTCCTCGCTGTGGCGCATGTAATGGCCGTTGAGCGCCTCGAGCTTGACGAAGTCGAAGCGCGCCGCCGAGCGCCCGATGCTCTCGAGGTCGAAGGCCGCGATCATCTCGTCGGTCGAGAAGATCTCCTGGTCGCCGTGGGCCCAGCCGAGCCGCACGAGGTAATTGCGCAGCGCCTCCGGCAGGTAGCCCATGGCCCGGTAGGCGTCGACGCCGAGCGCCCCGTGGCGCTTGGAGAGCTTGGCGCCGTCGGGCCCGTGGATGAGCGGGATGTGCGCCATCACCGGCACGTCCCAGCCCAGCGCATGGTAGATCTGGCTCTGGCGCGCGGCGTTGGTGAGGTGGTCGTCGCCGCGCACGATGTGGGTGACGCCCATGTCGTGGTCGTCGACGACGACGGCGAGCATGTAGGTGGGATTGCCGTCCGAGCGCAGGAGGACGAGGTCGTCGAGCTCCTTGTTCGACCAGGTGACCTTGCCCTGCACCTGGTCGTCGACCACCGTCTCGCCCTCGAGCGGCGCCTTGAAGCGCACGACGGGCTTCACGCCCTCGGGTGCCTCGGAGGGATCGCGGTCGCGCCAGCGGCCGTCGTAGCGCATGGGACGCTTCTCGGCCTTGGCCTTCTCGCGCATCTCGGCGAGCTCGTCCTGGCTCGCGTAGCAATAGTAGGCTTTGCCCTCGGCGAGCAGCTGGAGCGCCACCTCGCGATGGCGCTCGGCGCGCGCGAACTGGTGCACGGCCTCGCCGTCCCAGTCGAGGCCGAGCCAGGTCAGGCCGTCGAGGATCGCGGCGATGGCGTCGTCCGTCGAGCGCTCGCGATCGGTGTCCTCGATGCGCAGCAGCATCTTGCCGCCGTGCCGGCGGGCGAGGAGCCAGTTGAACAGGGCGGTGCGCGCCCCGCCGATGTGGAGGAAGCCCGTCGGAGACGGCGCGAAGCGGGTGACGATCGTGTCGCTCATCGGACGAGGACGCCTTCCTTGGCTCACATGTGCCTGATCGGGCGCCTCTCTAGAGCATTTCGCGCGAGGGCGAAACCGGCCGGCCCCTTCAGACGAGCCGCACGCCCATCTGCGCGAACAGGTCGCCGAAGTCGAGGAGGACCCAGTTCTCGCGGATCGAGCCCGCCTCGCAACGCCAGAAGTCCATCACGCGTAACGTCAGCGCCCGCCCCGTCGCCGGCACGCCGAGATAGGGGCCGGCATGCGTCATCGTCATCGACGGCCAGCCGCCGGAGCAGACGTAATCGCCGTCGCCGAAGCGGCAGAAATGGTTGCCGCCGACCCGGTCCGGGAAGGCCGTGAGGAAGGGGATGCGGTGGTCGCGCTGGAAGCCCGGATAGGTGAAGTTCGCGCCGATGCCGCCGGGGCCGTACCAGAGCATCTGGCGGTGCCAATAGCCCATCTGCCCCTGCGATTCGTAGCTCTCCGGGTCGAAGGCGCGCAGGTCGCGCAGCATCGCCTCCACGAGCTCGGCGGAGGCCTGCGAGCGCTCGGGATGCTCGGGCATCACGCCGTCATGCGTCGCCGGACCGGGAAACAGCATCTCCGTGCCGAGCATCGCCGGGAGCGGCATGGCGCCGGACTGGCGCATGAGGTCGACGAGGTCGAACAGGATCGTCGCCTCGACGATGGTTTCGCCGTCCATCCGGTACATCTCGCCGGCGCGCAGGAAGACGAGCTTGCCGCTCGGCGTCACCCGGGCGAAGGGGCGCTCGAAATTGCCGACGTGGTGGGTGAGCGCGGTGACGAAGTCCCCCTCCCCCATCCGCGTCGTGCCGGCGATGAAGATCTCGTCCCGGCGCATGCCGCCGGGCAGAGCCCGCCGCAGCGGCAGGAGGAAGCCCTCCAGGAACGCCTCGACGCCGACGAGGTCGCCGATCGGATAGGCGCAGCGCACCCGCACGTCGGGGGCGAAACGCTGGGTGAGCAAGGCGTGGAGCTCCGTCTCGGGAGTGACGATCAGGGCGTGCAGGAACGAATGTGTCGCGCGGCGGACGGCGGAGGTGTCGAACATGTTGCACCGAGGGGCGGGAGGGTCGCAAAAAATGCTTGCCAAGGGGAAAGGACGCCGTCAATCTCGTTTTGCATAGGTATGCAAACCAGAGAGCCAACGGGCCGTCAGAGCCCGCGGACGAGCGCCCGAGCAGGGCCCCCCGGGAGAGCGCGAACATGGCCGAGGTGCGCCTCGAGCACGTCACGAAGCGGTGGGGCGCCTTCGTCGGCGTCGCCGACTTCGACCTCACCATCGCCGATCGCGAGTTCCTCGTGCTGCTCGGGCCCTCGGGCTGCGGCAAGACCACGACGATGCGCATGATCGCGGGCCTCGAGGACGCGACGTCGGGCTCGATCTACATCGGCGATCGGCGGGTGAACGACCTCGACCCCAAGGATCGCGACGTGGCGATGGTGTTCCAGAGCTACGGGCTCTACCCGAACATGAACGTCTACGAGAACATCCGCTTCCCCTTGAAGGTGCGCAAGGTGCCCGCCTCCGAGCACGACGAGCGGGTGCGGCGCGCCTCCGCGATGGTCGAGCTCGACGCCTTCCTCCACAGGAAGCCCGCGGAGCTCTCCGGCGGCCAGCGCCAGCGGGTGGCGCTCGCCCGCGCCATCGTGCGCGAGCCGACCGTGTTCCTCATGGACGAGCCGCTGTCGAACCTCGACGCGAAGCTGCGCGTCTCCACGCGCGCGCAGATCAAGAACCTCCAGCACGAGCTGAAGGTGACGACGATCTACGTCACCCACGACCAGATCGAGGCGATGACGCTCGCCGACCGCGTCGTGGTGATGAACAAGGGCGTCATCCAGCAGGTGGGCACGCCCACCGAGATCTACGACGACCCGGCCAACACGTTCGTGGCGGGCTTCATCGGCTCGCCGGCCATGAACCTGATGGAGGGCAAAGTCGAGCGCGGCGTCTTCGTGGGGCAGAACGTGCGCGTGCCCGGCGTCTCCACCAAGGAGGGCCCGGCGACCCTGGGCTTTCGCGCCGAGGACGCCTCCCTCGTCATGGAGGGCGCGGGCGAGCGGCCCGGCGAGATCGTCGCGCCGATCTACACGCTGGAGCTGCTCGGCGACGCCACCATGATCACGGTGCGCGCCGGCGGGGCGCTCGTCTCGGTGAAGGCGCACAAGGATTACAGGGCCGAGATCGGGGACATGGTGGGCATCCGCCTCGCCCCCGAGCTCTGCCATCTCTTCGACGCCGAGAGCGGCGCGCGGCTCACGCCGGCGCGCGCGGCCGGCGGCGTCCGGGCGGTCGCCGCCGCCCGCTGAGGGCTCGACCGGCGAAAAGAAACCAACGGGGAACGAGGACCATCGGATGAAGACAAGCCATCTCGCGCTCGCCGCCGCGCTGTCGCTCGCGGCCGGACCCGCCCTCGCCCAGGGCGAGTGCGCATTCACCACGGACATGGAGATCAAGCATCTCTCCGCCGCCTTCCCGGCCTGGGTGGCGGTCACCGACGCCATGAAGGAATGCGCGCCCAACCTCGTGGTCGAGCTCGACCAGGAGTTCCGGCAGAAGCAGCCCACCGCCTTCGCAGCGGAGCCCTCGCTCTACCATATCGGCGGCGTCGCCAACGGCACGCTGACCCCGCTCCTCAACGACGGCACGATCCGGCCGCTCGACGCCTATGTCGAGCAGTACGGGCAGGATCTCTCGCCCAACCAGCTCATCCGCATCGACGGGCGCATCATGGCCATCGCCATGATGGTGAACACGCAGCACCTGATGTACCGCACCGACATTTTCGAGGAGCTCGGCCTCGAGGTGCCCACCACCTACGCCGAGGTGCTCGAGGCGGCCGAGGCGATCCGGGCCGCCGGCGTCGTGGAGTACCCGATCGGCGCGACCATGGCGTCGGGCTGGGACCTCGCCCAGGATTTCGTCAACATGTATGCGGGCTTCGGCGGCGAGTTCTTCGACGAGAGCGGCATGACGCTCATCGACTCGGAAGCCGGCGTCAAGGCGCTCGAGACGATGAAGGCGCTCACCGAGTACATGGACCCCGAGTTCCTGGTGTCGAACTCGACCTACGTCCAGCAGCAGTTCCAGCAGGGCAAGATCGCCATGGCCAACCTGTGGGCGACGCGCGCGTCGGCCATGGACGACGCGGCCGAGAGCCAGGTCGTCGGCAAGGTCGGCATGGCCCCCGCCCCGCTCGCCGAGGCGGGCGCACGCCCGGCCACGACGATCTGGTGGGACGGCATCGTCATCGCCGCCAACGTGCCCGACGAGGAGGCCGAGGCGGCCTTCCGCCTCGCCATGGAAGGCCTCTCGCCGCGCACCGTCGCCGAGCACAACGACGACGCCGTCTGGCTCGTCCCCGGCTACGAGCCGGGCCCCATGGCCACCGGCGCCATCGAGACCGCGATGATGGGCCCCGTGGCCTATCCCTCCTCGGTGGAGATGGGCCTCCTGCACACGGCGATCGGCAACAACATCGCCGACTTCCTCACCGGCCAGGAGAGCGCCGAGCAGTCGCTCGCCGACGCCAAGGACGCCTACACCGCCGCCGCCCGCGAGGCCGGCGTCCTGCAGTGATCGCATGCCGGCGGCGGCCACGCGCCGCCGCCGGCTCCTTCGACGGACGAGATCAGGGAGGGACCGGGATGAGGCCGCGCACGTTCTTCGCCTTCGTCGGGCCGTCCCTCGTCCTGATGATCCTCTTCATCGCGATCCCGCTCGTGTCGGTCTTCCTGCAGAGCTTCTGGCAGACGCAGACCGTGTTCGAGCGCGTCGAGATCGAGAACTGCACGCCGGGCTTCCCGGCGCCGAACTGCACGACGCAGACCGTCACCCGACCGCTCCTCGACGAATCCGGCCGCACCGTCACCGAGACGATCTACGTCGGCCTCGACGCCTACCGCGCCGTGGTCCAGCCGGAGGCCGTCGCCGCCGCCTTCGCCGCGGGCGAGGATTTCTGGTCGCGCCTGTCGAACATCGACTTCTGGAAGGCGCTGCGCTTCACGCTCACCTTCACGCTGATCACGCTGCCCCTCGTCGTCGGGCTCGGCCTCGCCATCGCGCTCGCGGTCAACGCCGCGCTGCGCTCGCTACGTGGGCCGATCATCTTCGTCTCGCTCCTGCCCTTCATCGTCACGCCCGTCATCGGCGCGCTCTCCATCCGCTGGCTCTTCATCGGCGACGGCATCCTCACCAATGCGCTCGAGGCGATGACGGGGACGCAGATCTTCATGTTCGCCCAAGGGTGGACGATCGAGATCCTGATGCTGACCTACCGCGTCTGGCACGTGGCGCCCTTCGCCTTCGTGGTGTTCTACGCCGGCCTGCAGACCGTGAACCAGGACACGCTCGAGAGCGCGGTCATCGACGGCGCCTCGCGCTTCGAGCGCCTGCGCTACGTCGTGATCCCGCACCTGATGCCGCTCATCGTCTTCGTCTCGCTGATCCACCTGATGGACGCCTATCGCGTCTTCGAGGAGGTGATCGGCTTCTCGAGCCAGGCGCATCGCATCTCGCTGCAATTCCTCACCTACGACTTCCTGATGCCCGACGATTCGGGCAACCGCTCCATCTCCCGCGCCTCCGCCTCCTCGATGCTGACGATGATCGGGATCGTGATCCTGCTCGTCCCGCTCCTGATGCGGACGTGGCGCGACTACAAGCCGAGGGGATGAGGCCATGATGAGCGCCAAGACCGTCCAGCCGTCGGCGCCGCTGCGCTGGACCATCGGTCTCTTCCTCGCGACCTGGTGCCTGATCGCGGCCTTCCCGCTGTTCTGGATCGCGGTGATGAGCTTCAAGCTCCCCGTCGACGCGTTCTCGGCCAATCCGCTGACCGTGATCTTCGGGCCGCAGACCCGCGCCGCCGGCCAGGGGCTGTCGCTGCTCGACCTGGCGCTGGGGCTCGCGACCCTCGCCGCGCTCTACGTTGTCGCGGCGAAGAAGCTCGGCGGCTGGGTCGAGCGCGTGGCGGGAGAGACCTGGCTGCCGCTGGGCTGGGTCGTCGGCGGCCTTCTCTACGGCGCCGTCGCGGCGGGCGTCCTCGTCGTGCTCCTGCCGGCGGTCGCGGGCGGGCTCGAGGCGGTGGTGCGCCCGATCCCGCTCGTCGGCCTCCTCGCCGAGCCGGCCATCGGCCTGACGCTCGAGCATTACGCCAACATCTGGTTCGAGCAGGAATTCTACCGCAATTTCATCAACTCGCTCGTCGTCACGGCGGGCGTGGTGACGATCTCGCTGACCGTCGGCACGCTCGCCGGCTACGCGTTGGCGCGCACGCGCTCCTCGCTCGCCTTCTGGCTCCTGATCTCGGCGCTGATCTTCCGGGCGCTGCCGCATTCGGTGCTGGTGTCGGGCTACCTGCCGCCCTTCATCAACTCGGCCGAGATCCTCGAACCGTTCCTGGGCGACGCGGCGCCGACGCTCTACGGCCAGCCCTGGGCGGTCATCCTCGTGCTCGTGGCGATCAACCAGCCTTTCACGATCTGGATGCTGCGCTCGTTCTTCGCCAACATCCCGGCCGAACTCGACGAGGCGGCGCGGGTGGACGGCTGCACCCATTTCGGCGCGTTCCGCCGCGTGATCATGCCGGTGATGTGGCCGGGCGTGATCACGACGGGGCTGTTCTCCTTCCTGCTCGCCTACAACGACTTCCTCGTGACGTCGCTGCTGCTCGACGCGCAGAACCAGACCATGGTCCCGGCCATCGCGAGCTTCTTCAACCGCGAGACGACGACGACCGACCAGGTCCGCGCGGTGGCCGCCGCCGTCTCGATCACGGCGCCGCTCTTCCTCCTGGTAATCGTTTTCCAGCGCCAGATCGTCTCGGGCCTCACCGCGGGAGCGGTGAAGGGATGAGCGGGCGCACTCACCTGCTCTCCTTCCCTGTAGGGGAAGGTGGCTCGGCGAAGCCGAGACGGATGGGGCGCGAAGCGTTCGGCGCAGCCGAAATCGGGCGCGACCGCCGGCCGCCGTCGAGCCGCTCCCGCTTCGCGGAACGCGTCGCTGCGCGCCGCGCCCCATCCGTCACCGCGCTGCGCGCGGCGCCACCTTCCCCTACAGGGATGGAGGAACGAGGCGATCCTTCAACTCAGGTGATCCCATGGCCGAATTTCTGAAGACCGCCCGCACGGAGGCCGAGCGCGCCGAGGACGATGCGCGCGTGCGCGCCACCGTCGAAGGCATCCTCGCCGACATTCAAGCCCGCGGCGACGCCGCCGTGCGCGAGCTCTCCGCCAGGTTCGACCGCTACGAGCCCGCCGCCTTCCGCCTCACGCAAGCCGAGATCGAGGCGGCGATCGCGCAGGTCGCGCCCCGCGACCTGGAGGACATCCGCTTCGCTCAGGCGCAGATCCGGCGCTTCGCGGAGGCCCAGCGCGCCACGATGCAGGATCTGGAGGTGGAGACGCGGCCCGGCGTGATCCTCGGCCACAAGCACGTCCCCGTCCAGGCGGTGGGCTGCTACGTGCCCGGCGGCAAGTACCCGATGGTCGCCTCCGCCCACATGTCCGTGCTCACCGCCTCGGTGGCCGGCTGCAAGCGCATCGTCGCGGCCGCACCCCCTGTCGACGGCAAGCCGCATCCGGCGATCGTCGCGGCCATGCACATGGCGGGCGCGACCGAGATCCTGTGCCTCGGCGGCGTCCAGGCGGTGGGCGCCATGGCGCTCGGTACCGAGAGCATCGCGCCGGTGGACATGCTGGTCGGGCCCGGCAACGCCTTCGTGGCGGAAGCCAAGCGCCAGCTCTTCGGGCGGGTCGGCATCGACCTCTTCGCGGGACCGACGGAGACCCTCGTCATCGCCGACGACACCGTCGACGGCGAGATCGTCGCCACCGACCTGCTGGGCCAGGCCGAGCACGGCCCGACCTCGCCTGCGGTGCTGATCACCAATTCCCGCAAGCTCGCCATGGAGACGCTGGCGGAGGTGGAGCGGCTCCTCGGCATCCTCCCCACCGCCGACATCGCCCGCGCCTCCTGGGCCGATTACGGCGAGGTGATCCTCTGCGAGAGCTACGAGGAGATGCTCTCGGAAGCCGAGCGGATCGCCTCCGAGCACGTCCAGGTGATGACGGACCGCGACGACTGGTTCCTCGAGCACATGACCGCCTACGGCGCGCTCTTCCTCGGCCCGCGCACCAACGTCGCCAACGGCGACAAGGTGATCGGCACGAACCACACGCTGCCCACCAAGCGCGCCGGGCGCTACACGGGCGGGCTGTGGGTCGGCAAGTTCCTCAAGACGCACACCTACCAGAAGGTCACCACGGACGAAGCCGCCGCCGAGATCGGCGCCTATTGCTCGCGCCTGTGCATGCTGGAAGGGTTCGTCGGCCATGCCGAGCAGGCGAACGTGCGCGTTCGCCGCTACGGTCGGCGCAACGTGCCTTACGGAACGGCAGCGGAATGAGCGACGCGCGGGTCCCTTCGGCTGCCGCTGCTCCCGCGAGCGACGCGCTGCCGCGCACGCCGAGCTTCCGGCTCGACGGCAAGCGCGCACTCGTGGCCGGCGCCTCGCGCGGCATCGGGCTCGCCTGCGCGGCGGCGCTGGCGGAGGCGGGGGCCGAGTGCGTGCTCGCTGCGCGGGACCCGAGGGCGCTGGAGGAGGCCGTCGCCGCGATCCGCGAGGCGGGCGGCAGCGCGCGCGCCCTGCCGCTCGACGTCGCGGACGTGGCTGCGATGCGCGCGGCGGTGGAGCGCGAAGGGCCCTTCGACATCCTGGTCAACGCCGCCGGCATGGCCCGCCACGGCCCCGCGCTGGAGACGCGAGAGGACGATTTCGACGCGGTGATGAACGTCAACCTCCGCGGCACCTACTTCCTGACGCAGGCCGTCGCCCGCGGTATGGTAGCCGGCGGCTCGATCGTCACGATCTCGAGCCAGATGGGGCTCGTGGGCGGTGTCGACCGGGCGGTCTACTGCGCCTCGAAACACGCGGTGGAAGGCATGACGAAGGCAATGGCGATCGAATGGGGGCCGCGCGGCATCCGCGTGAACACGGTGTGCCCCACCTTCATCCGCACCCCGCTCACGGAGGCGACCTTCGCCGACCCGGAGCGGCTGGCGTGGATCCGGTCGAAGATCAAGCTCCCGCGAGTCGGCGTCCCGCAGGACGTGATGGGCGCCGTCGTGTTCCTCGCGAGCGACGCGGCGGCGATGATCACGGGCTCCGCGCTCGTGGTCGACGGCGGGTGGACGGCCGGATGACGAAGCCGCAGCCCAATTCCATGGACGTCGCGCGCCGGGCGGGTGTATCCCAGTCCGCCGTGAGCCGCACGTTCACGCCGGGCGCGTCGGTATCGGAATCGACCCGCGCCAAGGTGCTCGCCGCCGCGGAGGAGCTCGGCTACCGGCCGAACGTGCTCGCCCGCTCGCTGATCACCGGGCGCTCGCACATCGTCGCTCTCGTCGTCGCCTATCTCGACAACCAGTTCTATCCGGTGGCCTTGGAGAAGTTCTCCAAGGCCTTCCAGGCGCTGGGCTACCACGTCCTCGTCTTCATGGCCTCGAACGCCGACGAGGACGTGGAGAACGTGCTGGAGGGGCTGCTCGACTACCAGGTCGACGGCGTGATCATGGCCTCCGTCTCGATCTCGAACCGCCTCGCCGAGCGCTGCGAGAGCGCCGGCGTGCCGGTCGTGCTCTTCAACCGGCGCCAGGACGACGAGCGGCTCTCCGCCGTCACCTCGGACAACGTCGCGGGCGGCGCGCGGGTGGCGGACCACCTCGTCGCCTGCGGCCATCGGCGGATCGCGCACGTGTCGGGCTGGTCGGGCTCGTCCACGGGGCGGGACCGCCGCAACGGCTTCGTCGACCGCCTCGCCGCGCACGGCATCGAGCCGGTGGCGATCCTCGACGGCATGTACGACCGCGACGTCGCCGCAGCCGCCACGCGCACGCTCTTCTCGGGCGAGGCCGCGAGCCGGCCGGACGCGATCTTCGTGGGCTCGGACCACATGGCCTTCGCGGTGATGGACACGCTGCGCTTCGAGCTCGGCCTGCGCATCCCCGACGACGTCGCCGTGGTCGGCTACGACGACGTGCCCATGGCCGGCTGGCCCGCCTACGACCTGACGACGGTTCACCAGCCGGCCGACGGCATGGTGGACGCCACCGTCGAGACCCTGATGGCGCGCATCGCCGACAAGACGATCGCGCCCCGCATCCTGCGCATCGACGGCCCGCTCGTCGTGCGCGGCTCCACCCGGCCGCACCCGGATCCCACCGGCGGCCATTCGCGAGACTGACGATGAAGGGCTTCGATCCCCGCTGGCGCGACTTTCCCCACTACATCCTCGGCATCACCGAGGAGATCTGGGAAGGCCGCGCCATCCACACCCTGCGCGAGACGTATGCGCCCGACATCCCCGTGCGTGCCCCCGCCGGGCTCGTCGTCGGCAACGAGACCGTGATCGGCGCCACGATGGCGACGCTCGCGGAGTTCCCGGACCGCACGCTTCTCGGTGAGGACGTGATCTGGTGCGGGGACGACGAGGCGGGCTACCTCTCCTCCCACCGCATCCTCTCCACGGCGACGCACGCGCGCGACGGCGTCTACGGCCGCGCCACCGGCCGAACGCTGCGCTACCGGATCATCGCGGACTGCGCGGCGAAAGCGAACGTGATCTACGACGAGTGGATCATCCGCGACCAGGGCGCCATCGTGCGCCAGCTCGGGATCGACCCGCAGGACTACGCCCGCGACCAGATCGCGGCGGAAGGCGGTCCCGAGCGCGCGCGCCGTCCGCTCTCGCCCGCCACCGACGCCCCGCCGAAATACGTCGGGCGTGGCAACGACGACGAGTGGGGCCGGCGCTACGCGGACGTGCTCTCGCGCATCATGAACGCCGAGGTCTCGGCGATCGCGACGGCCTACGACCGCGGCTGCCAGCTCGAGCTGCCCGGCGGCGTCACGGGCCACGGCCGCCCGGCGGCGGACACGTTCTGGCTCGGCCTGCGCGCCGCCATGCCGTCGGCCACCTTCACCATCGAGCACGTGATCGGCCGCGCCGATCCGATGATGCCGCCGCGGGCTGCGCTGCGCTGGTCGCTCCACGGCCGCCACGACGGCTGGGGCGCCTTCGGGCGACCGACGGGGGCGGAGGTCTACGTCATGGGCCTCTCCCACGCCGAGATCGGCCCCGCCGGCATCCGCCGCGAATGGGTCCTCTTCGACGAGACCGCGATCTGGAAGCAGATCCTCCTCCACACCGGCCAGGTCGGATAAGAAAACCATGGAAACGCTCACGCTCTCTCCCTCCGAGATGGAGGCGCGCATCGTGCGCTACGGCGCGCTGGTGCCGTGCCGCACCGCCTTCATCGACGCCCACACGCCCGGCTCCGACCAGAAGGAGAACTTCACCATCATCGGTGGAGGCGTCTCCGAGAGCCCGGATCAGCACGTCCACATCAAGGAGACGCCGGGCTTCAACATCGGCGCCGCCGGCCAGCCGCCGAAGTGCCGCAACTCGCTGCACTCCCACCGCACGGCGGAGGTGTTCTTCGTGCTCAAGGGCCGCTGGCGCTTCTTCTGGGGGCGCTGGGGCAATGCGGGCGAGGTGGTGCTGGAGGAAGGCGACATCTTCGACATCCCCACCGGCATCTTCCGCGGCTTCGAGAACATCGGCACCGACTACGGGATGATCATGGCCATCCTCGGCGGCGACGACGCCGGCGGCGGCGTGATCTGGGCGCCGCAGGTGATCGAGGACGCGCGCGAGCACGGCCTGGTGCTCGCCGAGACCGGCAAGCTCTACGACACGAAGAAGGGCCAGCGCCTGCCCGATGGCGTGAAGCCCATGCCGCTCCTCACGGACGAGGAGCTGAAGGCCTTCCCCGAGCTGCCGCCCTCCGCCGTCGTGCGCGACTACGTCGCCCGCTACTGGGACCTGATGGCGCTCGCCAAGCACGAGCCCGCGCGGGTGATCGGCGAGAGCGCGCTCCTGAAGGACCGCCCGGGCTTCGAGGTCGAGCTCCTCGCCCGCGGCTCGATCCCGGAGGACGCCTACGTCACCGACCGGCACGAGGTGCTGATGGTCATGCGCGGCCATTGGCGGCTCGCGTGGTCGGGCGGCGAGACCGTGCTCGCGCCGGGCGACACCTGCGCCGTCCCGCCGGGCCTGTCGCGCGCGCTGGCGCCGTCCATGTCGGGCGAGGCGAGCCTCTACCGCGTGCGCAACACCGACGACCCCGCCGGCCCGACCAGGCGGGGGTGACATTGTCCACACCTCCCCGCGGGGAGGTCGACGGCCGCGGGCCGGACGGGTGGGGGCGAGCGCCGTTCGACCCTTTCGCCCCCACCCGTCCGCTTCGCGGACTCCCTCCCTGCGGGGCTTCACCGGCGCAGCGCGCTTCCCCAGCCCTATCGAGAAAGGACACGGCCCCCATGACCCTCGACGTCACCCATGTCGGCTCGCTGCCCCGCTCCCAGGCGGTGGTGGACCAGCTCTTCGCGCGCGAGCGCGGCGAGGCCTGGGACCGGGCCACGTTCGACGCCACCATGCGCGCGGCGGTCTCCGAGACGGTGCGTCGGCAGGTGGAGGCGGGGGTGACGATCGTCTCCGACGGCGAGACCTCGAAGATCTCCTATGCCACCTACGTCAAGGACCGTTACGAGGGCTTCGCCGGCGACAGCCCGCGCAACGCGCCCGCCGACCTGAAGCTGTACCCGACCTTCCTCGAGCGCCTCGCCAAGTCCGGCGGCACGCCGACCTACGCGCGCCCGCAATGCGTCGGTCCGGTGCGCTCCAAGGGCCAGGGCGAGCTGGAGACGGACATCGCCCACCTGAAGGCGGCCATGGCCGAGCACGGCGCCGAGCGCGGCTTCATGAACGCCGCCTCGCCCGGCGTGATCTCGCTCTTCCTGCAGAACGCGTACTATCCCAGCCGCGAGGCCTATCTCGCGGCGCTCGCCGACGTGATGAAGGCGGAATACGAGACCATCGTCGCCGCCGGCCTCGACCTGCAGCTCGACTGCCCGGACCTCGCGCTCTCGCGCCACATGCTCTTCACGGACCTCTCCGACGAGGAGTTCGTGAAGGTGGCGCAGACCCATGTCGACGCTCTCAACCATGCGCTGTCGGATGTGCCCAAGGAGCGGGTGCGCGTCCACATCTGCTGGGGCAATTACGAGGGCCCGCACGTCTGCGACATCGCCATGGACAAGGTCTTCTCGACGTTGATGTCGGTGAAGGCGCGCTACGTGCTGTTCGAGACCTCGAACCCGCGCCACGCCCACGAATGGACCGTATTCCGCGACCGCGCGCGGGAGATCCCCGACGACGTCGTGCTCGTGCCCGGCGTCGTCGACACCACGACGAACTTCGTCGAGCATCCGGAAGTCGTCGCCCAGCGGCTCGAGCGCTTCATCCCCGTCGTCGGGGCCGAGCGCGTGATCGCGGGCTCGGATTGCGGCTTCGGCACCTTCGCGGGCTTCGGCGCCGTCGATCCCGAGATCGCCTTCGCCAAGCTCCGCGCGCTGGCGGACGGCGCCGCACTCGCCGGCGCCCGCGCCGCCGCACCCGCCTGAGGCCCCGCCGTGCTCGCCCATCCCCCGCTCCTCCTCGTCCCCGGCATGATGTGCGACGCGCGGCTCTTCGCGCCGCAGATCGCCGCCTTCTCGGCACGCCGCGGCGTGCAGGTCGCGACCACCGCCCACGGCGAGACCGTCGAGGCGCTCGCCGCCGCCATCCTCGCCGACGCGCCCCCGCTCTTCGCGCTGGCGGGACTCTCCATGGGCGGCATCGTCGCCATGGAGATCGTGCGCCGTGCGCCCGGCCGCGTCGCCGGGCTCGCGCTCCTCGACACCAACCCCATGGCGGAGACGCCCGAGACCGCCGCGCGGCGCGAGCCGCAGATCGAGCGGGTGCGCGCCGGCAATCTCGCCGGGGTGGTCCGCGAGGAGCTCGCTCCGCTCTACGTCGAGCCGGATGCGCCGGCGGCTCAGGCGATCCGGGAGCTGTGCGTGGCGATGGCGCAGGCGCTCGGCCCCGCCACCTTCGAGCGTCAGTCGCGGGCGTTGCAGCGCCGGCCGGACCAGCGCGAGACCCTACGCGGCGTGCGCGTTCCCACCCTCGTGCTCTGCGGCGCGCAGGACCGGCTCTGCCCGCTCGATCGCCACACGCTCATGGCGGAGCTCGTCCCAGACGCGGAACTCGTCGTCCTGCAGGGCACGGGGCATCTGCCGACGATCGAGGCGCCCGAGGCCACGAACGCGGCGCTCGACGGCTGGCTCGCACGTGTCGACGTCGCCGCCTCGCGTCCTTCACGCAGGGCGTTCCAGGCGCTTGCGAACGGCTTCCGCAGCGAAGGCGCGCGCGGCCTCCCGCAGGAAGCGTAGGGGCGCGCGCCCGCACAGGGCGTAGAGCAGCCGCCTGCGGCGCGGGGCGTCGGCGCCTGCCATCCAAGGCGCGACCACCATGCGGACGAGGGTCTCCTCGTCGATGAAGCCGAGCGGGTCCGCACCGGGGCTTTCGCGCTCGAGAAGCCGTGCCGCCAGCGCGCGGGCGGCGGCGAGGGTCTCCGCGAGCCCCTGATGCGCCGCGGCCGCCTCGAGCGCGCGCGCCTCCTGCGGATCCAGCCGCGCGAGGGCGCGGCGCAGGTCGGCGACATGGTCGAGGCAGGGCTCGCGGGCGAGCAGCGCCTTCACGACGTTGAGGGCCACGACGAGGCAGGTGTCGACGGCGGAGAGCGTCGGCACCGCCCTCCCCTCAACCGTCACGGGACGGACGTTCGCGAGGAGCCGCTCGGGGTCGCGCAGGCCCGGGCTGCCGGGGCGGTGGAGTGCGTGGTGGAGGTCGATCGTCGGCGCGCCCGCCGGGCCGTCGAAATGCTGCTCCCCGAGATGCCCGACCCACCAGCGCGCGAGCCGCGCGTCCGACGTGCGGTAGCCGAGGCTCTCGACGATCGCCGCGGCCCGGGCGCGGTCCACGGGCGCCACGAGCACGTCGACGTCGGCGCTCGCCTTCAGCATGGGCGAGCCGTGGAGCAGCATCTGCTGGATCGGCCCCTTGAACAGGGCGTGCGGAATCCCGCCAGCGGAAAGGGCGTCCGTGACGCGCACGGCGGTGGCGAGGCAGGCGCGATTGATGGCGAGCGTGCGCAGCCGATAGGCGTCGAGCTGCGCCATGGCCACCGGTACCTCCGTGCGCAGATCGTCGCGCACGGCGTCGAGCGCGTGCAGCACCTTGTTGCGCCGCGCGAGGTCCAGCAGTGCCGGCGCCCGCGCATCTGCAACCATCGCATGCGGCCTCGGAGAAGCAACGAGGGCGATCAGCGCATGCGGTTCACAAGACTTCAGATCGATCGGCGTCGTGCGGCTGACTCTTCTGCTCATGGGCTTCTCGTGGGGCTTCCGTTTCATTCGCGACGGCGGCGAAGCTGAGGCTATACGGGCGTTGCCTTAGTATTCGGCCAATCACCAGATAACTTATGTTGTATTTTCGAGACTTAGGAACGATTCTCGCAGGCGACTGTTCCGGATGGCGTCGTGTGCGGACGAAAGCGGTCGTGCATGTCGGGTGGGCGGCCGCTCGCTTCCCACTTCCCGTAGCAAAGAAGATAGGAAAGGACCTCTCATGCAGAACGTCTTCATGAAGGCCGACACCGAGAAGCTCGCCTACGAGACCCCGGAGCTCGAGGTCATGGGTACGCTCGAAGAGATCACCCACGGTAACTCGACCGGGTCGAACCTGGATGCGGACTTCCAATCCGGTGCATCGTTCGACGATCTCACCTTCTCCTGATCGGCGGCATACGCCGAAAACGGCCGGCGGCGGGCCTTCCCGCCGCCGGCATTCCGCTCGTTCGGGAACAGCTCCCGACGACGATCCTGCCGCGAAGGAGAATGGAATGACCGAGACCGCCCGCCTCGTCGCGGCATCGCCGAGCTGCGTCGAGACCGCCTTCGGCGAGGGGATCGTGCTCCTCGATCTCGGCGACAACACCTGCTTTCGCCTCAACGCCGTGAGCACCATCGTCTGGCGCGCCCTGCCGCAGGCAGGCACCGGCGCGGTCCCCGTCGACGACCTCGTCGCGCGGGTCACCGACACCTTCGCCGTCGACGAGGCACGCTGCCGCGCGGACGTCGAGCGGCTCGTGGGCCTCATGGCCGAGCGCGGCCTCGTGCGTGTGGAAGAGACCTCGACCTCGGCCGCGGAGGACGCCCATGCGCCCGCCGTCGCTCCATGAGGCGCGCCTCCTCGCCCGCGCCCTGATCAGCGTCGCGCGCACCCGCGCGACGCTGCGCCCGAACCGCCTGGGCGCGATCCTCGACCGCACCGCCGCGACTCCTTCCGCCCCGCGCACGCCGGCGAGCCTCGCCGACATGCGGGAGATCGCATGGTCCGTGCGCAACGCGGCCCGGCTCGTGCCCGGCGCGACCTGCCTGACGCAGGCGCTCGCCGGCCGCGAGCTCCTCGCCGCGCGCGGGCGACGCTCCGCGATCTCGATCACGCTGCCCAAGGGCGGCGACGCACCGCGTCCGCACGCCTGGCTCCTGTGCGAGGATACGATCGTGCTGGGCGGCACGGCGGTGGAGCTCGCCGGGCATCGCCCGCTGACCGCCTATGCCAGCGACACGCCGGATACCGTCGTCGCGGAGACGCCGCGATGAAGGGCCTCGTCGCGCATCTCCCTCTCGACGGCGCGCCGGCGGGGCCTGGTACGCTCGCGGCCGTGCTCGCGGCGCAGGCGCATCGCGGCGAGACCTCCCGGGAGATCGCATCCGGCGCGGCCCGGCTCGGCATCCGCGAGCGCGCCGACGAGGCGAGCGGCCTCGCGGGAGACGATGCCGACGGCCCCGCCCTCGTCGGCGACCTGCGCCTCGACGACACGGCCGCCCTCGCGGAAATCCTCGGACTCCCCCGCGATACGGCACCCGCGCGGCTGGCGCTCGCGGCCTACGAACGCTGGGGTGACGCCTTCGCCGAGCGGCTGGAGGGCGAGTTCGCCCTCGTGATCCACGATCCACGGCGGCGCCGCCTCGTCGCCGTGCGGGATCGCTTCGGCGTGAAGCCCCTCTACGTGCACGCCGACAGGGCGGGCCTGACCTTCGCGAGCGAGCTCGGCGCCCTGCTCGCCGCGCTGCCGGCACCGCCGCCGCACGACCCAGAATGGATCGCGGACTACCTCGCCGGCACGCCGAGCGACGCGAGCCGCACCGCCTATCGCGACATCCGCCGCCTCGCGCCGGGCCACGTCCTCGTTGCCGAGGCCGGGCGCATGGAGACGCGGCCCTACTGGACGCTCGTCCCCGAGGAGCCGACGGACGGTTCCGGCGCGGAGATCCTGCGCGATCTCCTGGAGGACGCCGTCGCGCGCCGGATCGAGGCGGGGCGCACCGGCGCCATGCTCAGCGGCGGGCTCGATTCGAGCAGCATCGCCCGTCTCGCGGCGCGCGGCGGCGGCTCGGGCGGCCCGTCCTTCCCCGTCTTCACCCTCGCCTTCGCGGCTCTCCCCGAGATCGACGAGCGTCGGCATGTGGACGCCGTTCTCGCCATGGGCGGGCTCGCGCCGCATAGGCTCGTCGTCGAGGCGCCGGACGCGATCCTCGCCGGGCGCGCGCTGCTGACCGACAATGCCGAGCCGCTGCCGGCGCCGGGCCTCGTCGTCACCCGCGCGCTCTACGAGGCGGCGGCGCGAGCGGGCGTCGACATCCTGCTCAACGGGCACGGCGGCGACGAGGTCGTGAACGACGGCGTCGCGCATCTGCCCGATCTCGCCCGCGCGGGACGGCTCGGCGCGCTCTGGCGCGGCTGCGGCGCGGCGGCCGCGCTCTATGGCGGTGATCGCACGGCGACGCTCTTGGAGAGCCTCGCGGGCGGCGCGGGATGGCCGCTCGGCGGGATCGCGCGACGCCTGCACGCGCGTCGCGCGGGCGCGAACGACCCGCGCGCCTGGCGCCGGATCGTCTCGGACGAGGCGGCCCGGCGCACACGCCTCGTCGAGCGCCGCCGCGAAAGCCGCAGCGCCGCATCCGCCGACCTCCCCCGCGCCACCCGCGCCCATTTCGCCGCCCTGACCGGGCCGCGCAGCGCGCTCGGCTTCGACGTGCTCGACCGCGCCGCGGCTTCTCACGGCGTCGAGCCGCGCTACCCGTTCTTCGACCGGCGCGTCGTCGCGCATTGCCTGTCGCGCCTGCCCGAGGAGAAGCTCGCCGAGGGGCGCACTCGCGCGCTCCTGCGCGGCGCGATGGCGGGCGTCCTGCCCGAAAGCGTTCGCCTTCGCCCCGACAAGACCGATTTCCGCGCCGTCGCGCGGGCGAGCCTCGCGGCACCGGCGAGCCGCGCCTTCCTCGCGGCGCTCGCAGCCGATCCCGACGCGGTCGCCGATCACGTCGACGTCGCCGTCCTGCGCGAGAACGTCTCGGCGCTCGCGCGCGGCGAGGACGACGTCGCCTGCCTCGTGGAGACCTGGCGCGCGAGCCAGCTCGCGCTCTTCCTCGGCGCGAAGCTCCCCGACGAGGCGATCGATGCCGGTCGGCGGCACGACGAAGCGCATGCCCGCATGGCGAAGATCCCCGCATGAGCCCGCACCTCGCCTCCCCCGCATCCTCGTCCACCTCCCCGGACCTGCGCCTCGCCTATGGCCTGCGCATCCGGAGCGCCGTTCCCCTGCCGGAGCTGCCCGCCTGGCCGGACACCGGGGAAACGGCGGATCTCGTCATCTCGTGCGAGCCGGCACGGCCCGTCGCGGAGCCGTACGGCGCCACCTTCGACGATAATGGCGTGCGCCTCGCCTGGCCGGCCGTGGGAGCGTTCCGGATCGACGATCGCGGCGAGGGGATCGTGGTCACGCCGACACGTGAGGCGAGCGCAGACCTCCTCGCCTTCCCGCTGCTCGGCCCCGTCCTCGCCTGCGCGATGCATCTGCGGGGCCGCTTCGTCCTGCATGCCAGCGCCATCGCCGTCGGCGACCGCGCCGTCGCGATCATGGGCGACAAAGGGGCCGGCAAGTCGAGCACCGCCTGCGCCCTGCTGCGCGCGGGCCACGCGCTCCTGGCGGACGACCTCGTCGTCGCCAATCCGGTCGCCGAGGGCTTCGTCACGCCACCCGGCTGCGCGCAGATGAAGCTCGACGCCCCCGCGCTCGCGCGGCTCGACGACCCGCTTGCGCGGGTGCTGCCGCCGGCGCATCCGAGCGTGCCGAAGAGCCGCGTCCTCGTCGGGCGCTTTCGCGACCGTCCGGCACCGCTCGCACGGCTCTTCGTCCTCTCCCGCGGCGGCGAGGCGGCGATCGTGCCGCTCGCGGGCGAGGAGGCGCTGCGGGCCGTGCTGCGCTTCGCCTACGTCGCCCGCTTCGGCCAGCCGGCTCTCGCACAGGGGCGCGCGGGCGCGCATCTGCGGCGTGCGGCGGAGCTGGCCGATGCCGGCCTCGTCCACCGCCTCGTCGTCCCCGACGGTCTCGACCGCCTGCCCGAGGCCGTCGCCGCCATCGAGGCGGACCTCGCCCGCGCGGCGGTCTCGCGCGCGGAGAGCGTCGCGTGAGCGGCGCGCGGGCGACAATGGAGAAGCCGGCGGGCGCCACGCGCACGACGGGAGATACGCCCGCTCCGGGAGACGTGGGCTCGCTCCTCGCCCTCGCCCGCGGCATGCTGCGCCTCGTCGGTGCCGTGCGGCGCGCGACCGGCGCCAAGCTGCCCACCGCGATCATGTATCTCGTGCTCGGGACGCTCGGCGAAGGCGCCTCCATCCTGCTCCTCGTGCCGATCCTCCAGACCGCCGGCGCCGCCGGCGGCGAGACGCTCCCCCTCCCCGACCTGCCGTTCCTCGGCGGCGCCGACGCGCTGGCGATCGGCCTCGAGCCGCTGCTTCTCGCCCTCGTCGGTCTCGTCGCTCTGCAAGCCTGGTTCGCGCGGCGGCGCGCGACCTATTTCGCGGACCTGCTGCAGCGTTTCTCCAACGACATCCGCGCCTCGCTCTTCCGCGCCGTGGCGGATGCGCGCTGGGACGCGCTGGCGCGCATGCGCATCGGCTCCATCGAGTTCGCGCTCACGGGCGAGATCGAGCGGCTGAACCAGAGCGTCTTCGCGGTGCTCGGCATGCTCCAGAGCCTGGTGGGCCTCCTCCTCCTGCTGGGGCTCAGCGCCGCCGTGTCGCCGGGCATGACGCTGCTGGCGCTCGCCTGCGGCGCCGCCGCTCTCGCGGCGATGGGACCGTTCCGGCGGGCCTCCTCGATCTTCGGCGCGGCCGTGGCGCGGCGGCGCACGGACCAGTTCGGCATCGTCACGGGCTTTCTGCGCGGGCTCAAGACCGCGCGCAGCATGAACGAGGAGCCCCGCCACGTCGCCGCCTTCGAGGAGAGCCTCGCGCGCACGCGCGCAGAGGCGGTGGCGCACAGCCGCCGGCTCGCCACGGGCAACGGTCTCTTCCGCGTCGGCCTCGCCGCGGGCGCCGTGCTGTTCGTGTGGATCGGCCTCGAGGTCGCCGGCCTCACGGTGGGCGCGCTCCTCGTGATGCTGCTCGTCCTCGTGCGCGTCGCCCCGCGCTTCCTCGCGCTGCAGGCGCAGGCGAGCCTCTTCCTCGCCAACGAGACCGCCTACGGCGACGTGCGCGCCCACCTCGCGCGCCTCGAGACCGTGCGCGAGCGCGCCCGCGACGCGGGGACGCGGCCGGTGCCGCGGCCGCGCCGGGAGATCCTCGTCGATCACGTCAGCTATCATCACGCGCAAGGCGGGGAGAGCCGCGAGACGCCGCCGGGGCTGAGCGACGTCACGATCCGCCTGCCCGTCGGCGAGGCGGTCGCGGTGATCGGCGCGTCGGGCGCGGGCAAGAGCACGCTCGCGGACATCGTCACGGGGCTGATCGCGCCGGCCACCGGCGCGCTGCGCATCGACGGCGAGGCGGTCGCGTCCGATCAAGCCCGGGCCTGGCGCGAGCGCATCGCCTACGTGCCGCAGGAAACGGCGCTGCGGCACGGCACCATCCGCGAGAACCTCCTCGCCGGCGCGCCGGAGGCGGACGATTCCCGCCTTCTGCGCGCACTCCAGGACGCCGCCGCGGCGGACTTCGTGCGCGCCCTGCCCGACGGCCTCGACAGCCCCGTGGGCGACGCCGGCACGCTCCTCTCCGGTGGCGAGCGCCAGCGCATCGCCCTCGCCCGCGCGCTCCTGCGCGAGCCCGATCTCCTCGTCCTCGACGAAGCGACGAGCGCGCTGGACTGGGAGAGCCAGGCCCGCGTGGGCGCAGCGCTACGGGCGCTGCGCGGACGCACAACCATCCTCACCATCGCCCACCGCCCCTCGATGGCCGCCTTCGCCGACCGGGTCTACACGCTGGACGCGGGCCGCGTCGTCGAGGAGGGCACGCCGACGGACCTCGCGCGAGACGCGCAGAGCCGCTACGCGCGCATGCTGGCGCACGAGACGGGCGGGGTGGGGTGAACACGCAGGGGAAGAGGCGCCACGGAGATCACGCTGGAGCGGGTGAAGGGAATCGAACCCTCGTCATCAGCTTGGAAGGCTGTTGCTCTACCATTGAGCTACACCCGCATCTGCGCGATGGGTGTTCTAGCGCGTCGCGGGTGGTGGGGGAAGTAGGACTCGAACCTACGAAGGCATAGCCAGCGGATTTACAGTCCGCCCCCTTTGCCGCTCGGGACATTCCCCCGTCCCGCGACGACGGCCCGAAGAGGCCGATCGGCGCGACGCCGGGCTGGTGGGCGCCGGCGTGGGGGCTCTTATGGTGAGGTGGACCGGGCGTGTCAACGACGAAATCGCCTGCGCTGAGCAGTTTTCACGCCGACCAGGGAGCCTTCGCGAGACCCCGGCCTTGACCCGAAGGCGAGGCGCGCGCATGCGGGAGATCGCCCATCGACCGGAGCCGAGACCCGTGGCCGACGACAAGAAGCCGCCCCGCAAGCCGAATGCAAAGCGTCCCGCTCCGTACCGGACGGGCGCCGGCGCGCGCGCCCGGGCGCGCGGTCCGCGCACGCGCCCGCCGCGGCCGGACCTCGACGACGTCGTGGTGCTTTACGGCTGGCATCCCGTGACGGAGGCCCTGCGCAACGATGCGCGCGAGATCCGCCGCCTGCTCGCCACCGAAAACGCCGCGCGCCGCCTCGCCGAGGAGCTGCCGGACGTCGCCGCGAGCCCGCAGATCGTGCGCCCCGGCGAGATCGACGCGCTCGTCGGCCCGGACGCCGTCCATCAGGGGCTCTACGCCGAAGCCGAGCCGCTCGAGGGCTACGACCTCGACACGCTGCCCGACGACGCCCTCGTCCTCGCGCTGGACCAGATCACCGATCCGCACAACGTGGGCGCCATCGTCCGCACCGCGGCCGCCTTCGGCGTGACCGCCATCGTGACGACCGCGCGCCATTCGCCGGCGGCGACGGGGGTTCTGGCGAAGTCGGCCTCGGGCGGGCTCGAGCACGTGCCGTTCGTCGTGGTGCGCAACCTGGGTGATGCGCTCGATCGACTGGGCGAGCGCGGCTTCCTGCGGATCGGGCTCGATTCGGAAGGCGACGAGACCTTCGAGAGCCTGCCCGCGCGCCGTCCGGCGCTCCTCGTGCTCGGCGCCGAGGGCAAGGGCCTGCGGGTGCGCACGCGCTCGCTGTGCGACGTCGTCGCGCGCCTCGACATGGCGGGCGCGATCAAGAGCCTGAACGTCTCGAACGCCGCCGCGATCGCGCTCTACGCGCTGACGCGGCGGCTCTGATCGGTGGCGGTAGGGCGCGTCCCGGAGCGGGACGCCGTGCCTCAGGACGGATCGACGAGGACCGTGCCGGCC
The DNA here is from genome assembly GCF_014645695.1 of Salinarimonas ramus. GTDB lineage: Bacteria > Pseudomonadota > Alphaproteobacteria > Rhizobiales > Beijerinckiaceae > Salinarimonas > Salinarimonas ramus. Next base: position 103,403 of record NZ_BMMF01000007.1, read on the forward strand.
GCCTCGATGACGTAGATCGCCGGCGGCTCCACGGGCGCGGGGCGGATGCCGAGGACCTCGGGCACGCCGCGCGTGACGATCACCTCCCGCGGCGCCGGGCGGCGCGGCGTGACGACGACGTTGCGCTCGCCGTCGCGCACGATGGGCGCCTCGACGGTGGAGGCGACGACCGCGTCCTCGTGCGCGGCGCTCTCCCAGGAGCATTGCGCGAAGGCCGGCCCGGCGGCGAGAAGGGCGAAACCGGCGACGGTGGCGACGAATGATGCACGCATGACGACCGCTCCCTCTTCGTTATGGTGAAGGAGAGGTTAACGGAAGGCGTGCCGCCTGTCTCCCCGCGCGCTTCGCCGCAGGGCACGGGCTTCGCCTTCCGAAGGCCGCGCGCTCAGCCGCGGCCGAAGGCGGAGCGGATCAGCCATTGCTGCATGGCGACGGGGCTGTCGGCCTCGGGCTGCTGCTGGCGCGCGGCGGCCTCGGAGAGCACGCCGTCGAGATGGACGATGCGCGAATGCATCCGCACGCTCGCGCCGATGAGCTCCTTGAGCCGCGAAGGCAGCGCCTCAGCGTCGAAGAGCGGGCTCGCGCTCTCCTGGCGGGTGAGGCGAACGCGGGTCTTCTCCCTGAGCGCGTCCTCCGCCGTGATCTCGCCCTCGGCGACCGCGCGCTGCACGAGCAGCCAGGAGGCGATCTGCATCAGGCGCGTGGTCAGGCGCATGCTCTCGCTGGCATAGGTCAGCGCCGCCTGGCGCGGCAGGAGCCGCGATTCCTCGCGCCCCTCCCCGTCGAGATAGGCCGCGGTCTCCTCGACGAGCGCCATCCCGTCCCGGAACAGCGCGCGGAAGGCGTCCGAATGCACGAAGGTGCGCCCGAAATCCACGGGATCACGGGTGTCCCGGAAAGTGATGTCCGCGTTCATGTGCCGCCTCCTCACGAACAATTTGGCTCGAATTGTGCCGGCGCGATACGACGCGCGGCGTTCCCGAGTCGTGGGAGCAAAGCTAGCGCCGAACGCCCCCGCCCGCCGCGTTAGGATGCGGTTAACCTTAACGCGGAAGACGGGGAAAAGGAGGGTCGCCGTGCGATGGCGTTGCGGCGCACAAAAAAGAGCCGCCCGTGAGGCGGCTCTGAAGTGGTCAACAGGGAGGCGTCAAACAGAGTGGACAGGAGCCACTCGCATCCAGAAGACTGGATGACGCCATTCATGAAGCAGGAAGCTTAATGACGGGTTAAGATCCTGCGGAAAGTCGAAACGGCATGGCCGATTTCGGCACAGCCATGCGCACCACCCGGGCGAGCGGCCTCAGCTCGCGGGCTTGAAGAACGCGTCCGCGGCCGAGCGGGAATCCTGCTTCTTCGCCTTCGCCTGGCGCAGGCGGCCGATCTCGGTCTCCATCGCGGCGATGCGCTCGTCGAGCTCCTCGATGGAGAGATGCGCGAGATCCTGCCCGATCACGTGCGTGTCTGGGCGGGGGCGTGGCAGCTCCTCGCCGAACGGGTCGATGGACATGTCGCTCTCCTTCGGGCCGGTCCGCGAAGCGGGATCATAGCGCGGGCACGCGGGTGAGGCCAACCGGGGGCGACGCCAGCCGGGACGGCCCGCAGTGCGTCGCGCCGGCACGCGGGTTGCCAGCAGGCGACCGCGCGTGTCACCTCGAATGGACCTGCAGACGAGAGGGAGACGAACCATGGCCGAGACGAGCCGGGATGCGAGCGGGGCGCCGCTCCCGAAGACGATGCGCGCCGTGATCGCTCAGGGCGGCGGCGGGCCGGACGTGCTGACGATCGTCGAGCGCCCGGTCCCCTCCCCCGGCCCCGGCGAGATCCTGGTGAAGGTCGCCGCCGCCGGCATCAACCGTCCCGACGTGATCCAGCGCGAGGGGCACTACCCCCCGCCCCCCGGCGCGCCGGACGTGCTCGGCCTCGAGATCGCGGGCACGGTCGTCGCCCGCGGCGAGGGCGTCTCCCGCTACTCCATCGGAGAAGCTGTGATGGCGCTCGTGCCCGGCGGCGGCTACGCCGAATATTGCCTCGCGCATGCGGACAACGCGCTGCCGGTCCCCACCGGCCTCTCGATGGTCGAGGCAGGCGCGATTCCGGAGACCTACTTCACCGTCTGGACCAACGTGTTCGACCGAGGCCGGCTCGCTTCGGGCGAGACGCTCCTCGTCCACGGCGGCTCGTCGGGCATCGGCACGACGGCGATCCAGCTCGCCAAGGCCTTCGGCGCGCGGGTGATCGTCACCGCGGGCTCCGCCGAGAAGTGCGAGCGCTGCCTCGCGCTCGGCGCCGACCGCGCGGTGAACTACCGCGAGGAGGACTTCGTGGAAGCCGCCAAGGACTTCACCGACGGGCGCGGCGTGGATCTCATCCTCGACATGGTGGGCGGCGACTACATCCCGCGCAATTACGAAGCCGCGGGCGTGGAGGGACGCATCGTCCAGATCGCCTTCCTGAAGAGCCCCAAGGTCGAGGTGGACTTCCGCCGCCTGATGATGAAGCGCCTCACCCACACCGGCTCGACGCTGCGCCCGCGCACGGTGGCCCAGAAGGCCGAGATCGCCGCCGCGCTGACCCGCGAGGTCGTCCCCCTCATCGGAGAAGGCCGCTGCCGCCCGGTGATCGATTCGACCTATCCGCTGGAGGACGTCCGCGCCGCGCATGCGCGGATGGATTCGAGCGCGCATGTGGGGAAGATCGTGCTGACGATGGGGTGATGGGTGCACTTGCGAGGAGTCCGCGGCGCGGACGCGTCGCATCACGCATCGACGAGAACCGCGACGCGGCTGCGCAAAAACGTTGCTTCCGGTATGGTCTCATTCGAGGAAAGGGAAGGACGCTATGGACACCGTGCTGCTGACGAACGCCGAGGGTCCGATCATCGATGATGCGTGGCTGAAGCGCGAGGTTCTTCCCGTCATCGAACGCGTCGACCGAGGCGAGGAGGACACCGTGCCGCTCGAGGAGGCGTTCGCAAAAGTCGAGGAACGCTACTTGGCGCGCAAGGCAGCCGACCGCGGCGGAGAATGAACGCGAAGCCGGTCACCTCCATTCGGTTCTCGTGCTGAGGATCATCCCCCCGGGCGGCGATCTCCCCGGCGAGCGTCCATAGCCCACCCTCCATCCTCGTTGCGCCGCGCGCGCGAAACGCCTATATTCCCCGCGTCCCCTCACAATCGGGTACGTCGTCGCTCCGGCCGGGTCCGGGTCGGAGCACGGAGAAGGTTTGCCGCGCGCCGGCGCATCGCGAGAGATCCCGCGGTCCGGCGTTCGTTTCAGGAGGAAGTCCCGTGTCCGCTGTTCCCTTGATGCCGAAGGCGACCGCCGTCTGGCTCGTCGAGAACACCTCGCTGACGTTCGACCAGATCGCCGACTTCTGCAAGCTCCACCCCCTCGAGGTGAAGGGCATCGCCGACGGCGAGGTCGCGGCCGGCATCAAGGGCTCGAACCCGATCACGACGGGGCAGCTCACGCACGACGAGATCGAGAAGGCGCAGAAGGACACGAATTATCGTCTCAGGCTCGCCCCGCCCAAGGTGCGCCTGCCCGAGATCAAGACGAAGCGCGGCCCGCGCTACACGCCGGTGTCGCGCCGCCAGGATCGCCCGAACGCGATCCTCTGGCTCTTGCGCAACCATCCCGAGCTCAAGGACGCGCAGATCATGCGCCTCGTCGGCACGACGAAGCATACGATCCAGCAGATCCGCGACCGCACCCACTGGAACTCCGCCTCCCTCGCGCCGATGGATCCGGTGACATTGGGCCTGTGCTCGCAGATCGATCTCGACCTCGAGGTCCAGCGCGCCGCCAAGGACCGTCCGGTGACGCCCGTCGTCGACGGCGGCCAGACGCTGCTGCCCGCGGACGTGTCGACGAACCCCGACTACGAGCCCTCCTACGAGCCGGAGGACGAGTACGGCGGCTACGGCGCCCAGCGCCGCCGCGAGGACGTGGAGCGCGCCGAGGCCGATTCGGTCTTCGCCAAGCTCAAGAACCTGCGCGGCCCGCAGGAGGAAGAGGACGAGGGCTGAGCGCCTCGCTCCACGTCGGACGATCCAACGAAGGCGGCTCCTCGGGGCCGCCTTCTTTCGTTTCGCGAGCCGTAACGAAAGACGCACGAAACACGATTCCTCCCGCGTGACGTCGTGGCGCAACGTGGGCCGGCGATGGTCCGCGCCGTCGAGAGGCGCGGATCGCAGGAGCGGACGCGGTCTCTCGGCGGAACACCAACCGTCCGGAGAACACGCCATGTCCACGCTCAACCAACGCCGTCTCGCCGTCCTGGCGGCGGCCGAACCGGCCCCGGCCGTCGCCGCGCGGCTCTCGCTCCTCTCGCGCCTGCACGGCACCCTCGCCATGTGGCACGCCCGTGCCCAGGGTCGGCGTCAGCTCGCACAGATGAGCCCCTACATGCTGGCCGACATCGGGATCACTCCGTGCCAGGCGCAGTTCGAGGCGGCCAAGCCGTTCTGGCGCGCGTGAGAGGCCGGAGGAGAGACGATGTCCTTCCCACCGGCTCCGATCCGCCGCCTCCTGGTCTGCGGCCTCGCCATCGCCGCCTTCCTCGCCCCGCTCGCCCTCCACGCGAGCGTGGGCGAGGCCAAGCGCCAGGACCGCCTGCCCGCCGCGCCGCGGGCCATGCTCGAGACGGACGAGATCGCCCCGTGCGACGCCCGCCCGTGGCTCAATCGCGCACCTTCGTGCATGCGCGCTGCAACCCGAACCGAGCCGCCGCGTTTGGTGCGGGTGATCACGATCGAGCGGCTCGCCGGCCCTTCGACCTCGATCCTCGAGCGCACGGCGCTCGTCGAGGTCGCCGCGCGCTGAGAGCCATCACGGAGACGAGACCGATGAACCAGTCCACCCTGTCCCGTTCCCTGCCCGACGCCGTCGCCGAGGCCCGCGCTCGCTCCGCCCCGCGCGCGATCGCCGTCGCGGCGCCGGTCGAGGGCGAGGCCCCCAATTGGCGCGTCGCCGCGCTGGGCTTTTGCGTGTCGCTCGCCGCGACGGTGACGCTCGCCTTCGGTCTCGCGGCCCTCTGAGCCGCGGGACCTCTCTTACCGGAAGACCCCTCTCAATCCTCCTGCCCCTGCGGGTGATAGATGTAGCCCGCGCCGCGCACGGTCTTGATGTAGCGTGGCCGTGCCGGGTCCGGCTCGATCTTGCGACGCATGCGCGTGATGCGCACGTCGATGGAGCGATCGAAGGCGTCCGGATCCCGCGCATCGGCGAGATCGAGCAGCCGGTCGCGCGAGAGCACGCGGCCGGGATGGTCGTGGAAGGCCTTCAAGAGCGCGAATTCCGAGCGGGTGAGCACGAGCCGCCCGCCGTCCTCGTCGCGCAGCTGGTAGCTGTCGAGGTGCAGCCATTTGGTGCCGAAGCGCACCGCGTTCTCCGCCGGCGCCGCGTTCGCCGCCGCGGAGCCGGTCGCCGGCCCGCCCCCTCCCCGCCTCAGGACGGAGCGGATGCGCGCCACGAGCTCGCGCAGCTCGCAGGGCTTCGCCAGGTAGTCGTCCGCGCCGAGCTCGAGGCCGACCACGCGGTCGATGGGGCTCGCGGTGGCGGTGAGCATGATCACCGGCAGGTCCGGCCCCGCCTCCGTCGCCGATTTCAGCCGCCGCACGATGGAGAGCCCGTCCTCCTCCGGCATGTTGAGGTCGAGGACGACGAGATCCGCTCGCCGCTCGCCCAGCGTCGCGAACAGGCTCGCGCCGCCGTCGCAGAGCGCGACGTCGAATCCGTGCATCTTGAGGTAATCGCCCACCATCTCGCGGGCGGCGGGCTCGTCGTCAACGACGAGGATGCGATGCCCGGTCGTCATGCGAAGGCGCTCCCGGCAAGGCGCCCGGCCAGCGGGATGCGCAGGGTGAAGGTCGAGCCCCTCCCCGGCCCCGCGCTCTCGGCCGAGGCCTCGCCCTCGTGCAGCTCGGCGATGCGGCGCACGATGGACAGGCCGAGCCCCGTGGAGCTCTCGCCCGCCGTGGGCTTGGCGGAGAGGCGCTGGAAGCGCCCGAAGACGCGCGCGACGTCCTCCGGCATCAGCCCCGGCCCCACGTCGGTGACGAGGACGACGCCGCTCCCCTCGCGGGTCTGCGCCGCGATGTCGATCGGCGCGCCGCGGGGACTGTACTTCACGGCGTTGGAGACGAGGTTCTCGATCGCCTCGCGCAGCCGGTCCTGGTCGCCGAGCACGAAGACCTCGCCCGCCGTGTCGATACGGATCGTCTGCTCCTTGCGCTCGGCCAGCGGCCGGTTCGCCTCCGCGACGTCGCGGGCGAGCGCGGCGAGGTCCACCACCTCGCGCCTGACCGTGATGTCGAGGGCGTCGTTCATCGCGTCGGCGACGAGGGTCGAGACCATGTCGGTGAGGCGGAGCGCCGTCTCCCGGATGTGGCCCACCTGCGCGCGCATGCCGTCGAGGGGCGGCGGCGAGACGGCGATGAGATCGCCCAGCATCTCCGCGCGCCCGAGGATCACCGCGAGCGGGTTCTTCAGGTCGTGCGCCACCGTGCCGAGGATCTCGCTCTTGAGCCGGTTGGAGCGCGTGAGGTCGGCGCGCTGGTCGGCGAGGCGGCGATTGGCGCGGATCAGCTCGGCGGTGCGCGCGACGACGCGCTCCTCGAGCCTGGCGTTCGCCTCCTGCAGCTCCTCGTGGAGGATGACGTTGTCGAAGGCGACCGACAGGCGGCTCGAGAACAGTTCGACGAGGGCGCGGTCCGTCTCCGACAGCGGACGTTCCGCCTCGATGACGACGACGACCTCGCGCCCGCTCCCCGTGCGCGAATAGAGAACGGAGCGGACGCCCTCGAAGGCATGGGCGTGGCTCTCGAGCGCCGAGCGCACGCAGGCCTCGAGATCGGCGCCGAGCGCCGGACCCTCGGGGTCGGCGTGCGGCCCGTAGCAGCCCGAGGCCGCGAGCACGGTGAGCGCCTCGCCGACGGCGTTCTCGCGAAGGACGAGGATGCCCGCGCAATCGACGCCGAGCAGCGTCGCGATCTGGGTCAGCACGCCCTGGGCGAGCTTGCGCACGGAGCGCAGGTCGAACAGCATGGCGGCCGCGTCGACGATGATCTCGAGGCCGCGCCGCGTCGCCTCGAGCCGCTGCAGCTGCTGCCAGCTGCGAAGCGCCGCGGTGACGGAGGTGAACAGCTTGTCGGCGGTGAGCTCGGTCTTCGCCTTGTAGTCGTTGATGTCGTAATCGACGATGACGGCGCGCTCCGGCGCCTGGCCCGGCTGGCCCGTGCGCAGGATGATGCGCACGGTGCGATTCCCCAATTCGCGCCGGATGTCGTCGACCAGGGTGAGGCCGGCGTCGTCGCTCTCCATCACCACGTCGAGGAGCACGACGGCGATGTCCGGCCGCGCGGCGAGGATCTCCTTGCCCTCACGCGCCGAGTAGGCGGAGAGGATCTCGAGGCCCTGTCCGTCGAGCGCGTAATCGTAGAGCGCGAAGCGCGTGCCCTCGTGCACCGACCGGTCGTCGTCGACGACGAGGATCGTCCACGCGCCGCGCGCGCCGGCCACCCCCGGCTCGCCGCTGGGGGAGCCTTCTTCGAGGATCTCGACGAACTCGTCGCTCATGGCCGTTCTCGCTGCCGATTTCACTGCCGGCTTTCGTATCATTGTACCAGGTCCACGCCCTTGAACAGATGCCGGCCCAACGGATCCATGACGAAACCGCGCACCTCCCGACGCGTCGCCATGAACACCACCGAATGCGCGATGGGGATCCAGGGACGCGCCGCGGCCGCGATCTCCTGCGCCTCGTGGTAGAGACGCGTGCGCTCGCCCTGGTCGGAGACCTGCTGCGCACGGCTCACCAGCGCGTCGTAGGCGGGGTCGCACCATTTGGCGACGTTGTTGCCGCCGGTGCGGGCCGCGGTGCAGCCGAGCAGCACGTTGAGGAAATTGTCCGGGTCGCCGTTGTCCCCGGTCCAGCCGAAGAGCGCGAGCGGTGCCTCTCCCGCCTGGAGCGTCAGGCGGTAGGCGTCCCAATCGGCCGTCTTCAGCGTCAGGCGGATGCCCAGCTTGGCGAGGTCGGCCTGGATCATCTCGGCGATGCGCCGGCCGTCGGGAGCGTAGGGCCGGCTCACGGGCATGTACCACAGCTCGCTGTCGAAGCCGTCGGCGTGCCCCGCCTGCGCGAGCAGCGCCTGCGCGCGGTCGATGTCGACGGGATCGGGGACGACGGCGTCGTTGTAGGCCCACATGGTCGGCGGGATCGGGTTCTTCGCCGCGACGCCCGCCCCGCCGTAGACCGTGTCGATGATCGCCTGGCGATCGACCGCATGGCTGATCGCCTCGCGCACCAGCGGATCGTCGAAGGGCGGCATCGTCACGTTCATCGCCATGTAGCCGACGTTGAGCCCCTCCTGCTGGAGGAGGACGAGGTCGGGGTCCTGCGCGATGGCCGCGACGTCGGCGGGGTCCGGGAAGGCCATGACGTGGCACTCTCCCGAGCGCAGCTTGGTGAGGCGCACCGCCGGATTGGGCGTGATGGAGAAGACGAGCGACTCGATCGGCTGGCGCCCGCCCCAATAGTGCTCGAACATGCGGTAGCGCACCGCGACGTCCTTGCGGTAGTCGACGAGGAGGAACGGCCCCGTCCCGATGGGCCGGCGGTCGAGCTCCTCGGGCGTGCCGGCGGCGAGCACGTGCGCGGCGTACTCGGCCGAGAGGATGGCGTTGAACGGGTCGGCGAGGGTCGCCAGGAACGGGGCGTGCGGACGTGTCAGCGTGATGCGCACCGTCGTCGGGTCGAGCGCCTCGATGGAGGCGAGGAGCTCGCCCATGCCGTTGTCGCGGAAATAGTCGTAGCGCCCGCCGGAGACGTCGTGGAAGGGGTGGTCCTCCTTCCATTGCCGCTCGAGCGAGAACAGCACGTCCTGCGCCTCCATCGTCCGCGTGGGCGTGAAGTCGCCGCGGGCGTGGAACGGCACGCCCGGGCGCAGGCGGAAGGTGTAGACGCGCCCGTCCGGCGAGATTTCCCAGCTCTCCGCCAAGGCGGGCTCGAGGCTGCCCGCGCCGGGCGCGAAGGCGACGAGGGTGTCGAACATGGGGCGCGCGGCGTTCATCCCCGTCGTCGTCGTGACGAGCTGCGGGTTGAGCGCTTCGGGGTTGCCCTCCGAGCAGAAGACGAGGGTCTTGCCCGCGGCGGGGAGCGCCGGGCTCGCGAGGCCCGCGGCGAGGAGGAGCACGACGGCGAGACGACGCATGAGACCAATCCTCATTGGGCGGCCGCCGGCAGCAGGCCTTCGCGGCCCTCCGGCGAGATCGGCAGGTCGATGACGAAGCGCGCGCCGCTGCCCGGGCGCGGGTCGAGCTCGATGCGACCGTCGAGCTTGGCGGTGACGAGATTGTAGACGATGTGCAGGCCGAGCCCGGTATTGCCGCGCTCGCGGCCCGTGGTGAAGAAGGGCTCGAACACCTTGGCGACGCTCGCCGGCGCGATGCCGCGGCCGTCGTCCTCGTAGACGATGCGCACGAGGCCCGGCGCGGCGCGGGTGACGGCGATGCGCATGGCCCCGGCCTCGCCCCCTGGATAGGCGTGGTCGACGGAGTTCATGACGAGGTTCGTCAGCACCTGCGCCAGCGCGCCGGGATAGGTGTCGAGCACGAGCCCGTCCGGGCAGACGGTCTCCACCGCGTGGCCGCGCTTGCGCAGGGCCGGCCCGAGGCTGGTCAGCAGCTCGTGCAGCCATTGCGCCATGTCGAAGCGCCGGCGGTCCTCGCTCGTCTGGTCGGCTGCGACGCGCTTGAAGCTCTGCACCATCTCCGCCGCGCGCGCGAGGTTGACGTGGACGAGCCCCGCGCCCTCCTTCAGCCGCGCCAGCGAGCGGTCGAGATCCGCGCGCCGGATGCGCCCGCCGTCCACCGCCCCGCCGAGGCGCGAGACCTCGCCCTCGAGGCTCGTCGCCGTGGTCAGCGCGACGCCGAGCGGCGTGTTGATCTCGTGCGCCACGCCCGCGACGAGCTGGCCCAGCGAGGCGAGCTTCTCGGCCTGGATCAGGTCGGCTTGCGTGCGGCGCAGCTCGTCGAGGGTGAGGTCGACCTCGTCCTTGGCGCGGCGCAGGTCGGATTCGCGTCGGGCGATCTCGGTGACGAAGACGTTCACCGCGTGCGCCATGGAGGCGAGCTCGTCGCGGATGCGCCCGTCGCGGCCGAAGCCCCAGCCGCGCTTGGGCGGGGCGATGATGCCCGCCGCGGGGTCCTTGGCGAGGACGAGCATGTCCTCGCGCAGCCGCTTCAGCGGCCCCGTGATCGAGCGCGCCACGAGGAAGGCCGCGATGGCGCCCAGCAGGAGGCCGATGCCTGCGCCGAGCACCAGGATCTGGCGCACGGTCACGCCGATCCGTTTCGCGCGATCGGCGAGCGCCTCGTTGAGATCCTGCACGCCGAGCAGCATGGCGAGCCCCGTCTGGCCCATCTCCTCCAGGAGCGCGTTCTGCGCGGCGAGGCTCTCCGCCGTCGTCGAGAGCCGCTCGCTCCAGCCCTCGATGGCGTCGAGCATCTCGGTCTGGATGAGGGGCGAGATCGGCAGGTCCGCCATGTGGTCGAGCAGCGCGCGGCTCTCCTCGACGATCGCGGCGACGGCGGCGACGTCGCGGCCGGCGAGGGCGTCCGCGGTGCGCCGCCCGAGCTTCAGCGTCTCGACGGCGACGTTCTGCGTCGCCTGCTCCGTCTCGCCGGCCTCCACCGAATAGGCGAGGAGCTGGGCGATGCGCTCGTGGCGCGCGCGGCTCTCGGTGGCGCCGATCTTGATGACGTCCTCGACCCAGGCGTCGAGCGCAGCCGCCTCCCGCCCCGTCGCCCGCCCGCGCTCGACGGCGTCGGCATAGGCGGCGACGACCGCGTCGGCCTGCGCACTCTCCTCGTCGCGGGAAGCGTAGCCGAAGGAGCGCGCGAGGTCCGCGCCCGCGTTGCGCAGGCGGGCGAGCGCGAAGCCGCGCCGGCGCTCCGCCTCGGCGGGATCGGCGATGGCGTCCTGCCAGGCGCGGGCGCGGGAGGCTTCCAGCGCGAGGAAGGCGGCGCGCACCTCCTGGGCGTCGTCGACGATGTCGCGGGTGAGGCGCATGCGCCGGTCGTCGTCGGTGATCGTCGCGACGATGTCGCCGTTCGAGGCGTGCTGGCGCGCGCGCGCCTCGTCGGCGAGACCGACGAGGGCGGAGGCGCGCAGCCCCATCTCGGCGATGAGCGCGTCCGACGTGCTCGCCAGGGCGACGAGCTCGTCCATCTGCTCGCGATAGATGCCGAGCGCCACCGCGAGCCGCCCCGCCGCCGCCCGGCGTGCCTCGTCCTCCTCGGACGCGGCGAGCGCACCGAGCGTCGCCTGCGCGCCGTCGGCCAGCACCGAGAAGCGGATCGCGTGCTCGATGCGCTGCGTGGGTAGCGCCTGGACGAAGTCGTCGGACGCGCGGGTGAGATCGGCGAGCCCGCGATGGGCGGAGACGGCGAGGGCGGCGCCGTCGCGGGCGCGCTCCGCCTCGGCCAGCAGGAGCCAGGCCGCGACCGCGATCGCCGCGGCGATGGCGATCGGGATCCCTCCGACGAGCGCGATCTTGCTCGTGATACGCATGGCGCCGTTCCGTCGAGCCGCTGTGGCGTCGTCCGGTTTCGGCGCTTGCCTGGCGCGGACGACGCTCAATCTACACGATCGATGCGCGGAACGGAAAGTACCGCGCATCGCCCGCGCACAGGCCTACGCGCGCGCGATTGCGCCCGCGTGTCGTCGGGGCGCCGGCTCTGTTTCGTCGCGCGGAGCCGGACGAAACATTTCGCGCAGGCGGCGGAGCGCGCGCAACAGTCCCGCTTCCATCGGCCGATCCCGCGCAATTCGCACGAAATGCCGCACCCCTAGACCTGTCCGGGCCACACGAGAGGAGGCCCGCCGATGCGCCTGTCGCTGATCCGTTTCGACCGACCCTGCCGCCGTAGGCGCGCGGAGCCGGATTACGAGGCGATCCGCGCCCGGCGGATCCGCGCGCTCGCGGCTCTCCTCGAGGAGATCAAGTCCCCGGTCGCGTCTCCCGGCGTCGTCGGCGCCGGGGCGGCCGGCACCCGATCAGGAACGACCCCATGATCATCGCCCGTCACCCCATCGCCGGCGAGGGCGCCCCGCGCCTGCGCCGCCGCAGCCTCCTCGCCCGCATCCTCCGCCGCCTCGCGCTGCGCCTGCGCCGCCGTCGCCGCGGCGGGCGCCTCGACGCGCGCGCCCTCGCCGAGCGCGGCATCGCCGCCTTCGACCTGCGCATCGCCAACAAGCTCTGACCAGGCAACCACCGAGAACAACGACCGAGAACCAGGACCAGAACGATGACCACGCTCTCCAACCGCTTCTTCCGCGCCGCCTTCGTCTTCTTCGGCATCGGCATCGCGCTCGGCATCGGCATGTCGCTGACGCACGATTTCACCTTCCGCCCGGTCCACGTCCACGTGAACCTGATCGGGTGGGTGGGCTTCTTCCTCTACGGCGCCTTCTACCGCCTCTTCCCGGAAGAGGGCGGGACGCGCCTCGCCCAGGCGCATTTCTGGAGCGCCCTCGTCGGGCTGCCGCCCATGGTCTCCGGGCTCGGCTTCCTCGTCTCGGGCATGCCCGCGATCGGCGTGCCGCTGCTTCTCGCCGGCGAGGCCGTGACGGTGCTCTCCGTGGTGCTCTTCCTCGTCGTCGGCTTCAAGGCGACGCGGACCGCCCCCGCCCTCGCCGAGCGCGCGCCCCGCGTCGAGCCCCGCTCGTCGGCGCTCTGAGAGCGGCCGCCAGGAGAAACGCCATGACGACCATGACCACCGCCCCGCTGCCCAGCGCCCGCATTCCCGGCGTCCAGACCCTCGTCGCCGCCAGCGAGGCGCTGCGACGCACCGCGAGCACCGAAACGCGCCCCGCCCGACCGGCGCTCGAGACCTGCGGCGGCTGCGGCACCACCCGCCAGATCGCCTGCCCGGGCCGCGTCCCGTGCGCCGGCTGCGCGCCTGAGGTGGCTGTCGCGACCGCGGCCTGAGCCTCTACCGACGACGCGAGACCGATCCCGGCGCGCTCACCCCGCGCCGGGATCGGCCGCTTGCGCGTCCGGGGTCTCCAGCCAGAAGCGGCGCATCAGGTAGAGGGAGGCGCCCGTGACGGGGCCCTCGTCCGTCTCCAGCGCCACCAGCTCCGTGCGCCCGCCGCGGATCGGGTCGTGCGCGAAGCGGCACAGCGCCCAGCGCTGGCGCGAGCGCCCGCCGATCTCGACGGTGTAGTCCACGCGCACGAGGTCGTCCTCCGGCGCGACGGCGCGCAGGACGGCGATCTCCGCCCCGTCGGGATTGAGGACGGGCAGCGTCAGCCGGCACAGGCGCGCGGCGTCGCGATCCGCCTGCCCGCAGGCGGCGAGCGTCGCGAGTACCGCCGCCGCGGCGGCGATCGTCGAGAAGCGCCCCACGAGCCTCAGCGCCGCGACAGGATCTCGGCGACCCGCGGCGCGAAATAGGTCAGCACCCCGTCGCAGCCCGCGCGCTTGAACGCCATCAGGCTCTCGAGCATGGCGCGCTCCCCGTCGAGCCAGCCGTTGCGCGCGGCGGCGCAGATCATCGCGTACTCGCCCGACACCTGGTAGGCGAAGGTCGGCACGCCGAAGGCGTCCTTCACCTTGGCGCAGATGTCGAGATAGGGCATGCCGGGCTTGACCATGACCATGTCCGCGCCCTCCTCGAGATCGAGGGCGACCTCGCGCAGGGCCTCGCGGGCATTGGCCGGGTCCATCTGGTAGGTGCGCTTGTCGCCGACGAGCGTCTTCGAGGTGCCCACCGCGTCGCGGAAGGGCCCGTAGAAGGCGGAGGCGTATTTCGCGGCATAGGCCATGATCTGCACCTCGGCGAAGCCCGCGGCGTCGAGCGCCTCTCGGATCGCGCCGACGCGCCCGTCCATCATGTCGGAGGGCGCGATCACGTCCGATCCGGCCTGCGCCTGCAGCACCGCCTGGCGCGCCAGCGTCTCGACCGTCTCGTCGTTGAGGATCATCTCGCCGGCCATGAGCCCGTCGTGCCCGTGCGAGGTGTAGGGGTCGAGCGCCACGTCCGTGACGAGGCCGATGCCGGGCACCGCCTTCTTGATGGCCGCGGAGGCGCGGCACACCAGGTTTTCCGGGTTGAGCGCCTCCGAGCCGACATCGTCGCGAAGGCCCGGATCGGTGTTGGGGAACAGCGCCAGCGCCGGGATGCCCAGGGCCGCCGCACGCTCGGCGTCCGCCACCGCCTCGTCCACCGACAGGCGCTGCACGTCCGGCATCGACTGCACGCCCTCGCGCACCCCCGTCCCGTCGGTGAGGAAGATCGGCCAGATCAGGTCGTCGACGGTCAGCGTATTCTCGCGCACGAGCCGGCGCGACCAATCGGCCTTGCGGTTGCGCCGGGGGCGCTGGCGCAGGTCGAGCCGGCCCGCCAGGTCCTGCGCGGCGGCGGCCCCGGCCTCCTCGGCGCGGGAAGAGGGACGCTGGAAGGGGGTGAGGCTCGACATGTCAGGCGTCTCCACGCCGGCGGGGGATGAGGGGGACGCCGACGCTATCGTTTGGAACACGTCTAGCATGCGAGCGCCCGAACGCCATGCGCAAGGTCCCGGATACGGGGCGAGACTCATCTCAACGCGGCGAGCGCAACCAAACCGCCGACGCTTAGACCCCCACCAATATATGCCCCAGATGAGATGGCCTCGTGACGCACGAGCGTCAGGAGCGGAAGGACCAGCAGAGGCGAAAGAGAGGTCGATGCGGCAGCAACAGCGGGAGACGCGAGCGCGACGGATGTCGTAGCGAATAATAATCCAGCCGCGGACGAGAGAAATGCGCTCAATAAAAATGGGCGGCCAATCCCTTTTTCGCTGACGATCGGCCTGAACGACAGCACTTCTCGTCCACGGACCGCCCCGATGACGATACCAAGAACCAAAGCTGCTATACCGGCCCTCAGCGCGCTCGCCACCAATGGATCAGTAGCCGTCGTCAACGCGCCCGCCAGTAGATGCAAACCGACTGCATGACACACAGATGCAATCGTCCCAAAGGCAAGTCCCGCTCGGAAACCGTTTGCAGGCTGCTCGGTCGACTGGTGCGTCCTGCACGCCACACAGACCATCAGACCAACGCAACTGCAGGCAACTGCGGCAGCTTCTAGCGGCATTATCGACTGCGCAGAAAGCACCTTCTCGCCTACAAAAGTCCAAGGAATATTCAATGAGAAAAGGACGAGCGTCAGATGCGGGCCGAGGCGACGAAGCGCTGCATATAAACAGACCTCCCCGACCACGATACCGACGATTGACGAAGCAGCGATCAAGAGGAACATCTCTCGACCCATCGTGCGTACTTCGCCGAACGATATAGCGATCGGAGCGAGAATCAAAGCTCCGAAAGACACTCTGAATAGGCTGAAACGAAGGGTTCCAAGGCGCATGACGACCTTGGTGGAAAAAAGCGATGCAAGAGCCCAGCAGAACGATGCAATCAGCCCAGCACCTGCGCCGACAAACTCAAGATCCATCATTACTCACCCGGTAAGGAGCTTGTGCCTGAACATCCTTTTGGTTACAGATACAGATTTTTATCAGATCGGATATAGACATACCTACTTGCTGCAACATCTGCGGGAATATATTCCCCCTCGTTAGACCTGGAAGTATGTTGTTCTCTAAGAAAAATATTTGGCCTTCATCGTCAATGATAAAATCCATTCTACAGAAATTATCAACTCTAGATGATCGTGCTACTTTTTCAGCTATATTTCTAAGCCGAAGAGCGAAGCAATCTTCCAGTTCAAAATCTACTGCGAATCCGTTGGTCCTTTTCTTTTCTTCAGATCCCAAGAAGCCGTGCTCTGTCCTGATCCAAGCGGGAGGGAGAGCTGTTGGCTCGCCATTCTGCACGATCACACCACAAGCGACTTCCTTTCCATGAATCATCTGTTGCCCCAAACAAAATCTGTCGAAATAGGACGTTGTGCGAACATGCTCTGCAATCAAACGATGATCGGAAGCAAGGAAGCGGCGAGTACAAAACGATCCCCCGAGCGAATTCGGCTTTACGACGATCTCGCCTGAACCAAAGCGCTCGTTGATCGCTTGGACGACTCCCTCAGGCGACGACGTCGGAAGACGCAGGTAAGGTATCTTCTTCAAATCCTTGCAAACGGCAGCAGCAAGTTCCGACATCAACGCCTTGTCCTGCGACATAGCAGCCCCTGCAATTGAGCCGAAACTCGACGGCACCTCCAATAAGGCACCTACGCCTTGGATCGTGCCATCCTCTCCATCACGACCCTGCAGGAGTGAGAATACGAAACAATCGAGACTTGTTAATATTTCTCCAATTTTTTGGATATTCGTTCTTTCTCCATCTCTTAATATATCCTCGTGCGAAAAATTCCCATCGACATCATAGATTACAAGCTCCCCGTCAAGGCTTATATATAGCACCTTGCGAATAGAAAAATCATGCGTTCTGTTGTTTTTCACGGTGTGCATGGTGTTCTCAAGCATAGCTACCGACCAGTCGTGCTCGACTGACCGACCACCGTATATGAGCGCAACATCGGTCGACATGCGTTATCTTTCCCATTCCAGATCTATCACGGAAGCAGCTGCATAAGCTCGCCGTTCCGCCTCTGCTGCTTCAGTTGAGATGGCGATTGCGCATGCGACGCGATCATGGTTCGACCCGCGTGGAGACCATGTCGTGTTCACGCCGCCGCGATGGCCCGCGTAAACGCAACCTTCGCTTTTCAGAGCGCGGTCCAAACTGATCCGTCGGAGGACAGCCTGCTCGTTCACAGTTCGGAAGTGTACGGCGCTGAAGTCATGCTTCGTCGGCTCAAGGCAGTCTCCTAAGGGCAGTCGACAGATCTTTCTTACGTACGCCTCCTCGAGGCGAACTCCGCTGGCGTGCTCAACGATCGAAGGCACATGCCCGCCGCCCAATCTTGGATTGATTTCTATCAGCCCGGCTTGGCCATCTTCCAACCTGAATTGAACATGCGCAGCCCCCCACGTCAGACCCGTTGCGAGAAGAGCTTGCTCGGCGTAGCCCCTCAGCATTGATTCGTCTTCACCGCGTAGTGGAGCAGGGAAAAGATGCCCGATTTCGACAAAAGAATCGATCTTCATCTGCACCTGAGTTACTCCAATAGCAACTCCATCAAAACACTCGACAGAATATTCTCTTCCCGGAATTATACTTTCCAGCAACACTGTGGGTCTTTGAGTACCTAAGTGTTTCAGCAGCTCAAAGAGATTGCCTACATGATTTTTACACTCCTCTATTGAGGCACAACTCGCGACTCCCGTCGCTCCATTTAGACTGTCAGGCTTTACAATGAGCGGGAAACTCAGCAAATGTTTTATTGGATCGATGTCCTCGGGTGAATTCAACACGTAGTTTCCAGGCGAAATTTCTGGCAGCAGTCTTCGTGTTTCGGCTTTTGATCGGCAGGCAGCCAGCGCGACGCCATCTGGGGCGGGTAATCCGCGATTCTTAGCCTCGATCTGCGCTACTTCTAAGCCGAAGTCACTTGTGGTACCGATTCCTTTTATATGAAAATAGCCAGTCAACTGATTCACAATGTCCGAAACGTGCGCATAATTCTTCGTATCGCACTCGATACATTTTGTACACGTGCCCTGATATTCATACGGAGCAAGGTTGGATGCAATCAAAATCGGTTCAAGTCCGAGGCGACGAGAAGCTGTGACAACACGCTCTCCGGATCCCATCAGTGTTCCTTCGATGAAGACGACTGCGGCAGCGTACCCATTTTTCTGTTTCATAATTTCATCTTCTCTTGATAATTTCATCTTCGCAGAGCTTGCGATTACTTTTTTCGGCTGCTTAGTAACCCGCCGCGAAGATTACCTAGCGTCACTTTAAGGTGCACTTGTCGATCAATGCAGCTCATGCGGGCAGGAGATCATGTGGGCATTTCGATTGCAACCCTTCCTCGAAGAAATTGTTTTCGATCCGCACCGGGCGGCCGCCTCTTCCCCGCTCACGCCATGCGGATCAAGAGGATGCCGGCGAGCGCGGCGCCGGCGCCGGAGAGCTTCGCCCGGTCGAGCCGCTCGCGCAGGCGCAGGCGGGCGAGCGCGAGCGCGAAGAGGATGCTCGTCTCGCGCAGAGCGGCGACGAGGGCGATCGGCGCATTCGCGAGCGCCCACAGCGCGATCCAGTAGCAGGTGAACGCGATCGAGCCGGCGACGAGCCCGACCCGCCAATGCGGGATCGTCGCGGAGAACGCCGCGCGCCCGCGCGTCACGCCGGCGAAGAGGATCATGCCGAGCCCGTCGAGCACGAACATCCAGGCCGCGAAGGAGGCGACCTCCCCCGCGAGCCGCACGCCGATCCCGTCGACGATCGTGTAGGCGGCCGCGCTCGCCGCGGCGCCCAGCGTGATCGCGAGGGTGGCTGTCCGCAGCCCGACGAGGGCGCCGGCTTTCGGCCCCGAGAGAACGACGACGCCCGCGCCGATCACCCCGATCCCGACGAGCCCGAGCGGCGCCACGCTCTCGCCGAGGAGACCCACGGACGCGCCCGTGACCAGCGCGAGGGTGAGCCCGCGCATGATCGGGTAGACCCGCGCGAGCTCGCCCGTGTCGTAGGCGCGCGCGAGGAACACCTTGTAGGTCGTGTGCGGGATCGCGGTGAGCACGAGCCAGGGCCACGCCTCCGCCGCAGGCAGCGGCACGAAGGGGAGGATCACGAGGGCGATCGCGGTCTGGACGCCCGCGATCATCAGCATCATCGTGAAGCGATCGACGTTCGCCTTCACGAGCGCGTTCCACGCCGCATGCAGGAAGGCCGCGAAGAGGATCGCGGCGAGGACGAGCGGGTCCATGCGGGATCAAGCCTTCGTTTTGTCGAGCTGGATCGGTGTGCGCCAGAGCACGTTGGCCTCCCGGGACGTCGATGTGCGCGAGCGTTAGCGTGCATCGGCGTCGCGGTGCAACACGAAGCATCCCTCCACCCACCGGCCCGTGCCGCCCCCGGCGTTGACGCCCCCTCCCCCGCCCGCCTAAACCCGTCCTCGACAGGAGCGCCTGCCATGACCGACAGCCAAGACGCCCGTTGCCGCATCGAAGGCGCCGCCGGCCTGATCACGCTCGACCGGCCCAAGGCGCTCAACGCGCTCACGCTCGACGCCGTGCGCGCCATGCGCGCCGCCCTCGACGCGTGGGAGCACGATCCCGCGGTGACGCGAATCGTCATCGAGGGCGCGGGCGAGAAGGCGTTCTGCGCGGGCGGGGACATCCGCCGCCTCGTCGAGGCCGGCAAGGCCGGGCGGCGGGAGGAGGCGCAGACCTTCTGGCGCGAGGAATACGAGCTGAACGCGCTCATCGCGCGCTATCCGAAGCCCTATGTCGCGCTGATCGAGGGCATCGTCATGGGCGGGGGCGTGGGCGTCGCGCTGCACGGCTCGCACCGGGTCGTGGGCGAGCGGGCGCTCTTCGCCATGCCGGAGGTCGGCATCGGCTTCTTCCCGGACGTGGGCGCGAGCCACGCGCTGCCGCGCCTGCCCGGCAAGACCGGGCTCTACCTCGCGCTCACCGGCGCGCGGCTGGGGCCGGCGGACCAGCTCGCCATGGGCCTCGCCACGCACGCGGTGGGCGCGAGCGCCATGCCCGAGATCCGCGAAGGCCTGATCGCGGGGGAGGACGTCGACGCGCTGCTGTCGCGCCATCGCCACGATCCCGGCCCCGCGCCCATCGAGACGATCGCGGCGACGATCGACGCCTGCTTCGGCGAGAGCTCGGTGGAAGAGATCGTCGCGGCGCTCACGCGCATGGCGGGCGAGGGCGACGCCCCGGCAGAGACGATCCTCGCGCAGATCCGCGGCAAGTCGCCCACCTCCCAGAAGATCGCCTTCGAGCAGATGCACCGCGGGGCTGGCCTCTCCTTCGAGGAGGCGATGCGCATGGAATACCGCATCGTCTCGCGCATCCTCGACGGCGAGGACTTCTATGAAGGCGTGCGCGCTGTGCTCATCGACAAGGACCACGCACCGCGCTGGAAGCCCGATCGGCTGGAGGACGTCACGCCCGCGATGATCGAGGCCTATTTCGCGCCGCTCGGCGAGCACGAGCTCGCCGTCTGATGTGGCCCTTCCGGCGCCGGGGCGCGCCCGCCGAGGACAGGAGCCCCGAGCCCTCGCCGGCGGACGCGGCGCTGCGGCTCTCGGAGCCCTCGTCGAAGGCGGGGCTGCGCTGGCAGACGGTGCTGACCTGGTTCATGCGCCTGATGGCGCTCCTGTGGATCGCCAAGGGCCTGTCCTTCTGGGCGGTGATCGTCGGTGCCGGCGACGTGGCGCCGCCCTTCCAGGACCGCTCGCTCGGCTTCCAGGCCACCGTCGTCTATTTCGCGGTGATCGACCCCATCGCCGCCGTCGGCCTGTGGCTCACGGCCACCTGGGGTGGGGTCCTGTGGCTGCTCGCCGTGATGAGCCACCTCATCCTGGCCCTCTTCTTTCCGGGCGTCGTCCCCGTCAGCCTCACCCTCGCGGTGGCCTATTGTGCGCTGATGGTTACCTATCTCCTGATCTCGTACCTCGCATCCGGTGAAGACGGGTAAGGGTTAATGAGATGTCGCCTAGATCTCACAAGGCCTCGCGCCTTTTCAGATGAATATCGGCGTATCTTTCTGGGATTGGCCTGAAAGCGGAAACTTGTCGTTCATCCTGTCGTTTAAACTCGTTTTTATCGGAGCAACCTAGTTTCGCCTCATGAACGAGCCGGGAAGCCGGCCAGTACAGAAAAACAGTGAGGCGCATGATGAACACTCTGGCGAAGTCCATCGTCGAGCCCGTGTCCCAGGAGGACGCCGAGGCCCCCGTGAAGCCCGCCTACCTGGAGGCGCTCCACCTCGTCGAGCGCCTGCACCGGCGCCTCCTCGACGTGATCAAGGACGAGTTCGAGCGTCGCGGTCGCGACGACGTCAACTCGGTCCAGGCCCTGCTCCTCTACAATATCGGCGACAAGGAGCTGACCGCGAGCGAGCTGCGCACCCGCGGCTACTATCTGGGCTCGAACGTCTCCTACAACGTCAAGAAGCTCGTCGAGATGGGCTATCTCCACCACGCCCGCTCGCGCGTCGACCGCCGCGCGGTGCGCATCTCGCTCACCGAGAGCGGCAAGGAGGTGCACGACATCGTGCACGCGCTCTACGAGAAGCACTCGCGCACCATCGCGCCCATCGGCGGCATCTCGGACGAGGACTTCGTGCGCCTCAACACGGCGCTGACGCGGCTCGAGCGCTTCTGGACCGACCAGATCCGCTACCGTCTCTGACGAATTCGGACAGGAACACCGACGACGACACCGGGGGCCGGGGGGCCCGACGGGCGACACGCGGGCGGCGCGGCCGGGAGGCTTCGCCGCCCGCTTCCGCGTTCAGCGCAGGTCGGACGCGTAGTGCACCCTGTCCGTCCGGCACAGCGACAGGCGCCATTCCACCGGCGCGCCGTCGATGGCTGTGGCGACGCGGTCGACCTGGAGGAGCGGGGCGCCCTCCGCGACGCCGAGCGCCGCCGCGATCCCGGCGGGGGCGCCCATCGCCTTCAGCCGCTCCACGGCGCGGGCGACGGGGACGCCGTAGGAGGTCGCGTACATCTCGTAGAGATTGTTGGGCAGCTCGCGCTTCTCGAGATCGGCGAAGCGCGCCTTCTCGACGACGATGCGCTCGTGCACGCAGACCTCGCCGTCGAGCGCCCGCACGCGCTCGAGGCGGGTCACGCGCGCACCGCGCGCGAGGGAGAGCCGCGACGCCTCGGCGGCGTCGGCGCGGCCCGAGCCCACCGAGAGGAAGCGGCTCGTGGGGAAGCGCGCCGGTCCGTCGTCGGGCACGAGCTTGAAGAACTGGAACAGGATGCGCGCGTCGTCGTGGCGCGCGACGTAGGTGCCCCTGCCCTGCCGGCGCACCACGAGCCGCTCCGCCGCCATGGCGTCGAGCGCCTTGCGCACGGTGCCCTGCGAAACGCCGAGATCGGCCGCGAGCTCCGGCTCGCTCGGGATCGCCGCGCCCGCCTGCCAGACGCCGTCGGAGATGCGCTTGACGAGCACGTCCCGCACCTGCCGATAGAGCGGGCGATATCCCAGCGCATCCTGCGCCGCCCCGCGCTCGATCATGACCACACCCGTCCTCTGCTCTTCGATCAGCTATCTTATAGAAGAGTGAGGAGAGGACAAGCGGTTGCGTGTATTCCATGCCACCGCCCGATCCGGCACGCTAGCGGCACGCTTCCTCGAGCAGCGTCGCGACGAGCCGATCGCGATCCTCGGCGTCCTCGGCGAACAGCTCCGGGTCGAGCTGATCCTTCAGGGCCGCGACCTTGAGCGCGAGGTCGTCGCGCGTCTCGCCGGGAAGCCTGATCAGCGTTCGTGCGAGCGCGTCGCAGGCTCTGAGGAGCGCGACCTGAGCCTCGTCGAGCGCCGCGTACTCCCGGCGCAGGCGCATGTCGTCCGCGGCCGCCAGTGAGGCTTTCTCCGCAGGGGTGACGATCGCCCAGAGCGCGCGGTGGCAATCGCGTGCGTCCGAGAGGATCGCGGAGAGCCGCCTCACGCGCGTGTTCGTGCTATCAACGGCTCGCGGCATGCGATCGGCTCCGCGTCGACGGGTCTATAGTTTGGGTACACCGAAATTATGTCCGATGCAATAGGGGTGCACCAAAAAAGAAAGCGCGGGCGACCTGCGACGGGGCGCGACCCGCTCGTGAGCCTGCGCCTGCCGGAAGACGTCCTTCGCGCCGTGGAGGAGATCGCAGCCGAGCAGCACGTCTCGCGCTCGGAAATCTTGCGCGCCGCTGTCACTGAATGGGTCGCCGCGCGCCGATCGAGCGAGCGCTGAACGCTCAGAACAGCACCCCCCGCGGCACCGGCACGAGCAGCACCTCCACGAAGAGGAGGTAGAAGCCGCCCACCATCGCGAGCGCGGCGGCGACGTAGGCGGCGGTGCGCTTGGGCGTCCAGCGATCGTACTCGGCGATGGCCAGCACGGCGAGGAACCCCACGATCGAGGTCGTGAAGAAGCCCAGCCGCGGCATCAGCCCGGCCCACGCCACGAGGGCGAGGCACAGGAGGAGGCGGCGCGGCGTCGAGCCCGTCTCCACCGCCGCGGGCGGGCTCGCGCGGCCGAGCGCGCGCAGGGCGAGGATCGCGAGCGCGCTCGCGATCATCACGCCCGCGATCACCCGCGGGAAGACCGCGCCGAGCGGGCTCATCGCCATGGAGCCTGCGAGCATCCAGATCCCCAGCGCCACGAAGAGGACGCACAGGACGATCGTGCCGAGATCGCCTCTCGAGCGCGCGCCCGGCGTGGTCGGCTCAGTCCGCATCGATCGGCTCCTTCTTCGCGCCGTCGGCGCGGCGCGCACGGCGCGCCTTCAGGGTATCCATCAGGACCGGGTAGAACAGGGTCAGCGCCGCGAGCGCCGCGATGGCGAGGCTGATCGGGCGGCCGAAGAACATGCCGAGCACGTTGCCCTGCGCGTTGCCGATGAGCCAGGCCTGGACGAAGCCCTGCTCCGCGATCGGCCCCAGGATCACGCCGAGCACGATGGGCGAGGGCTGGAAGCCGTAGCGCGCCAGGATCCAGCCGATTAAGCCGAGCCCGAGCATCGTGTAGACGTCCGTGATCGAGTTGTGGATCGCGAACGAGCCGATGATGGTGAGGAAGGCGACGGTGGGAACCAGCACCGCCTTGGGGATCGAGACGATGGCCTGGTAGGCGTAGCGCCCGACGAAGAGGCCCGTCGGCAGCATCAGGATCGTGGCGATCAGAAGCCCGAAGATGAAGGTGAAGACGATGTCGCCCTGCCCCGTGAACAGGCCGGGCCCGGTGCGGATGCCCTGCACCAGCAGCGCGCCGAGGATGACGGCGTCCGGGGGCGTGCCGGGGATGCCGAGCACGAGGGTGGGGATGAAGCCGCCGCCGACGGTGGCGTTGTTGGCGCTCTCGGTGGCGAGGATGCCGCCGGGCTCGCCCTTGCCGAAGCGCTCGGGATGACGCGAGGAGCGCCGCGCCTCCGAATACGAGACGAGGGAGGCGATGGAGCCGCCCGCACCCGGCAGGATGCCCACCACCGTGCCGATGACCGAGGAACGCACGAGGTTGAACCAGTTCGCGACGCACAGCCGCAGCGCCTCCGCCAGCCGGTAGCCGCCCGCCTGGACGGAGACCTTCAGGTGCGGATCGGGCCGTGCCACGAGGTCGATGACGACGGGGATGCAGTAGAGCCCGATCAAGGCCGCGATGACGTCGAAGCCGCCCACCAGCATCGGCTGGTCGAGCGTGTAGCGCACGTCCCCGCCCACCACCGCGACGCCCACCGTCGCCAGGAAGAGGCCGAAGGAGGCGCCCAGGATGCCCTTGAGCGTATCCCCCTGCGAGAGCGCCGAGATCAGCGTCAGGCCGAAGATCGCGAGCCAGAAATATTCCGGCGGCCCGAAGGCGAGCGCCACCTTCGAGAGAGGCGGCGACAGGAAGAGCAGCGCCAGCGCCCCCACGATCCCGCCCACGACCGAGGCGAGCGTCGCCAGCGTCACGGCGAGATTGCCGTCCCCGCGCTTGGCCATGGGAAAGCCGTCGAAGGTCGTGGCGATCGCGGACGGGGTGCCGGGCGTGTTCACCAGGATCGCCGCGAAGGCGCCCCCGTAGATCGCACCCGTATAGATGGCGCCGAGCGCGATCAGGCCCGAGGCCGGCGGCATGGCGAAGGTGAAGGGCACGAGCACCGCCACCGCCATCGTCGCGGAGAGCCCCGGCAGCGCGCCGATCAGCGTGCCGAGCAGCACGCCGCCGAAGGCGAGGAGCAGGTTGAAGGGCGTGAGCGCCTGGGCGAGGTATTGAAGGAGGTCCATGAGCGCGCGATCCGGTGCGCCGGGGCGGCTCGTCGCGCGCCGTCGGCGGGATGCGGGACCCGGCACGCCCGCGCGATCTCGCGCGACGTGCCGGGTATCGGGACGGCTCGGCTGGCGTACGCCGACGTCAGTTCGACGCCTTCGCCGCCTCCTCGATCTCGGCGCGCCGCTCGGACATGAAGCTCTCCATGTCGGAATAGGGCACGTCGATGACGACGAAGGCGCCGTCGTCCATGGCCTTGCGCATGGCGGGCTGGTTGTTCATCGCCTGGAACGCGTCGGAGACCGCCTGGCGCGTCTCCTCGGGCGTGTCCTTGGGGACCGCGACGCCGCGATAGGCGCCACCCGTCATGTCGTAGCCGAGTTCCTGGAAGGTCGGCACGTCGGGGAAGAGCGGCAGGCGCTCCTCGGAGGCGACGGCGAGCATGCGCACCTGGTCGCCCTGCGCGGCGGCCACCGTGGAATAGCCCCACGACGCGGTGACCTGGTCGCCGAGCAGCGCCGTCACCGACGGGCCGGTGCCGGAGAAGGGCACGTAGGTCGTCGTCACGCCGGCGAGCGCGTCGAAGCGCGACTTGGCGAGACTATTGGCGGAGTTCGAGCCCGAACCGGAGAAGGTGACGAGGCCGGGATTGGCCTCGGCGAAGGTCACGAGGTCCTCGAGCGTCTGGAACTGGCTGTCCGCCTTCACGATGATCGCGTCGGGCGTGTAGTGGAACCAGTAGACCGGGGTGAGGTCCGCCGTCTCGTAGCCGGGCGAGCTCATCATCGGCTGCAGGATCACGTGGGGCAGGTTGATGCCCATGATCGTGTGGCCGTCGGCCGGCATCGAATTGAGCTGCGACCATGCCTGCGCGCCGCCGGCGCCGGCCTGGTACTTCACGATGAGCTGATGGTCGTATTCATCGGCGAAGACCGGCTGCTGCAGGCGCGCGGCGATGTCCGACTCGCCGCCGGGCGAGAACGGGATGATGTAGTCCACGTCCTTGTCGGGGAAGGCGAGCGCCGGCGTTGCAGCGATGGCGGCGCCGAGCGTCGCCGCCACGAGGGGCGCGGCGAGGAAGGGTGTCTTGCGGATCATTGCAGCGTATCCTCTCCGGTGGGGATGAGATTGTCCCGATCCGCCCTCTGGCGGGGCGGTTGACCGAGAGGAGAGCGCGGCAGGCTCCCCGAGTCAAACGTTTTTCTATCTGTTGTCTTATGCAAGACTGGATGCGAAATCGCGCCCCGCCAAGGCTTCGCGCACGGCGCGGCGTGTCTTGACCCTCCATCTTATGTCTTATACAAGACCTGCACCGCCACCTGACCCGAGAAGAGGAAGCCATGGGGATCCCGCATCTCCTCGTGCACGACAAGAAGGACACCGTCGGTGTCGTCGTCGTGGAGGACCTGAAGGCCGGCACCGAGATGCTGTGCGTCGTGACGGAGGACAATTCCTCCTTCCACCTCAATGCCAAGATGGACGTCCCCATCGGCCACAAGATCGCGCTCAAGGACATCGCCGAGGGCGACACGATCTGGAAGTACGGCCAGGACATCGGCAAGGCCGTGAAGCCGATCGGCGTCGGCGAGCACGTCCACGTCCACAACGTCAAGACCAAGCGCTGGTGAGGACGATCCCATGACGATGCAATATTCGAACCTCGAGTTCATGGGCTGGCGTCGCGAGAACGGCCGCGTCGGCGTGCGCAACCACGTCGTCCTGCTCCCCCTCGACGACCTGTCCAACGCCGCCTGCGAGGCGGTGGCGAACAACATCAAGGGCACGCTCGCCCTCCCCCACGCCTACGGACGCCTGCAGTTCGGCGAGGACCTCGACCTGCATTTCCGCACGCTGATCGGCATCGGCTCGAACCCGAACGTCGCGGCGGTCGTGGTGATCGGCATCGAGGACGGCTGGACCCAGCGCGTCGTCGACGGCATCGCCAAGACGGGCAAGCCGGTCACGGGCTTCGGCATCGAGGGCACCGGCGACATCATGACGATCGCCAAGGCCTCCCGCGTCGCCAAGGACTACCTGCAATGGGCGTCCGAGCTGCAGCGCGAGACCTGCCCGATCAAGGACCTGTGGGTCTCGACGAAGTGCGGCGAGAGCGACACGACGACGGGCCTCGCCTCCTGCCCCACGGTGGGCAACATGTACGACAAGCTGATCCCGCTCGGGCTGACCGGCGTGTTCGGCGAGACCTCCGAGATCACCGGCGCCGAGCACCTCTGCAAGGCCCGCGCGGCGAGCCCCGAGGTCGGCGAGAAGTTCATGGCGACCTGGCAGGCGTACATGGACGAGGTGATCGAGCCCTTCAAGACGTCGGATCTCTCCGAGAGCCAGCCGACCAAGGGCAACATCGCCGGCGGCCTGACCACTATCGAGGAGAAGGCGCTCGGCAATCTCGAGAAGATCGGCCGCGAGTGCACGTACATCGACGTGCTCGAGCCCGCCGAGGCGCCCGCCAAGGGCCCGGGACTCTACTTCATGGATACGTCCTCGGCCGCCGCGGAGTGCGTCACCCTGATGGCGGCGGCAGGCTACGTGGTCCACACCTTTCCCACGGGCCAGGGCAACGTCATCGGCAACCCGATCGTCCCGGTGGTGAAGATCACGGGCAATCCGCGCACCGTGCGCACGATGTCCGAGCACGTGGACGTCGACGTGTCCGGCGTTCTGCGTCGCGACATGACGATCCCGGAAGCCGGCGACGCGCTCATCGACATGGTGGTGCGCACCGCCAACGGCCGCCTCACCGCCGCGGAGGCGCTCGGCCACCGCGAGTTCGTCATGACGAAGCTGTACCGCTCGGCGTGACGAGGCATGCGCGTCGCGCTTCGGCGAGCCGAGGCGCGACGCGCACCCTCCCCTCCTCCTTCCCTGTAGGGGAAGGAGAAGAGCGGCACGCGCGTCATGCGAGGCTGCCGCCGCATCGAACCAGAAGAGCGCGCATGAACGCCCCCACCTTCCTGCCGAGCGGCTCGACGACCCGCCGTCTCGTGCCCGGCATCCTGTTCGCCGCCGCCGTCGCGGTCGTGGCGACGCTCGCGGCGCCGGCGGTGGCGCTCGTCTTCCCCATCCCCGCGATGGTGCTCGCGCTCGTCATCGGCATCGCGCTCAACAAGCCGGCCGCCGCGCCGATCTTCCAGCCGGGGCTGACCTTCTGCGTGAAGACGCTGCTGCGCTGGGCCGTCGCGCTGCTCGGGCTTCGCATCGCGCTCGGGGACATCGTGGCGCTCGGCCTCGGCGTCGCGCTGATGGTGATCCTCGCCATGGCGGCGACGATCCTCGCGGGCTTCGCCCTCGCCCGGGTGTTCGGCCAGCGCGCGGAATACGGCGCGCTCGCGGGCGCGGCCACCGCCGTGTGCGGCGCCTCCGCGGCGCTCGCGACGACGACGGTGCTGCCGAGCTACAAGGGCAAGGAGGCGGACGTCGCCTTCGTCGTCGTGGCGGTCAACGCGCTCTCGACGCTCGCCATGATCGCCTACCCGCCGCTGGGGGCGCTGCTCGGCTTCGACCACCAGACGACGGGCGTCCTTATCGGCGCCACGATCCACGACGTCGCGCAGGTCGTGGGCGCCGGCTACGCCGTCTCGGAGACCGCCGGCAACACCGCGGTCGTGGTGAAGCTGTTTCGCGTCTTCCTCCTCCTGCCGGTGGTGCTGATCATCGGCTGGTGGTTCGCGCGCGCCGGCGGGCACGCCGAGAACGCGAAGGTGCCGGCGCCGGTCTTCGCCTTCGTGTTCCTGGGCCTGTGCCTCCTCAACACCGCGATGGCCTATGCACCGGCCCTGCAACCGGTGTACGACCCCCTGCGCGAAATCGCCATCCTGGCGTCCACCTGGGGTCTCCTGATCGCCATCGGCGCGCTGGGGCTCGGCACCTCGCTCTCGGCCATCGCCCGGCTCGGCTGGCGCCACATCGCCACCGTGACGGGCACGACCCTCGTCATCCTCGCGCTCGCCGCGGGCGCGCTCCTCGTCCTGTGAAGCAAGAGATCACGGCCATGGCAGACATCGTCGTCAGCGAGTTCATGGACGAGGCCGCGATCGCCGCCTCGCTGTCGGGCTTCGACGTCCTCTACGATCCGGGCCTCGTCGATCGCCCCGGCGACCTCGCGGCGGCGGTGACGGGCGCGCGCGCGCTGATCGTGCGCAACCGCACGCAGGTCCGCGGCGCGCTGCTCGAGGCGGCGGACGCCCTCGTCTGCGTGGGGCGTCTCGGGGTGGGCCTCGACAATATCGACGTCCCGGCCTGCGAGGCGCGGGCCGTGAAGGTCTTCCCCGCCACCGGCGCCAACGACATCGGCGTCGCGGAATACGTCATCGGCACGGCGATGATGCTCTTGCGCGGCGCCTACACCGCCACCGACGAGGTGATCGCCGGCGCCTGGCCGCGCAACCGGCTGATGGGCCGTGAGGTCTACGGCAAGACGATGGGCCTCGTCGGCTTCGGCTCCATCGCGCGCGAGACGGGCAAGCGCGCGGCGGCGCTCGGCATGACGATCGTCGCCTACGACCCCTTCGTGCCGGAGGGCGACGCCGCCTGGTCGCAGCCCTGGGGGCGCGTCGCCAAGCGCGAGCTCGAGGCGCTGCTCGCCGAAGCCGACGTGGTGTCGCTCCACGTCCCGCTCACCGACGCGACGCGAAACCTCGTCGACGCGGCGGCGCTCGCGCTGTGCAAGCGCGACGCGATCCTGATCAACGCCGCCCGCGGCGGTGTCGTCGACGAGCCCGCCCTCGCCGCCGCCTTGAAGGAGGGCCGCCTGGGCGGCGCCGCGCTCGACGTGTTCGAGACGGAGCCCCTCGCGGCCGAGAAGGGCGGGGTCTTCGCCGGCTGCCCGAACCTCGTCCTGACGCCGCACATCGCCGGGGTCAGCGTCGAATCGAACGTGCGCGTCTCGGCCGTCACCGCCGAGAACGTCCGCCGCTGCCTCGAAGGAGCCTGATCCGATGCCGGTCCTGACCATCGCCGAGGCCGAGGCCGAGATCGCCGCCGCGCTCGTGCGGGCGAATACCTCGCCGGAGAACGCCGCCCACGTCGCCCGCGCCCTCGTCGCGGCCGAAGCCGACGGGCTGAAAGGGCACGGCCTCTCGCGCGTTGCGACCTACGCGGCGCAGGCGAAGGCGGGCAAGGTCGACGGGCACGCGACCCCGACCGCCGCGCGGCCGAAGCCCGGCGTGCTCGCCGTCGATGCGGCCCACGGCTTCGCCTATCCGGCGCTCGCCCTCGTCGCCGACGAGCTCCCCGAGATCGCGCAGGCGCAGGGTGTCGCCGCCGCCGCGATCCGCCGCTCGCATCATTGCGGCGCGGCCGGGCATCCGGTGGAGGCGCTGGCGGAGAAGGGACTGGTCGCCCTCCTCTTCGCCAACACGCCGGCCGCGATCGCGCCCTGGGGCGGCAAGCTGCCGGTCTTCGGCACGAATCCCATCGCCTTCGCCTGCCCGATGCCGGGGCGTGCGCCCGTCGTCGTCGATCTCTCGCTCTCGAAGGTGGCGCGCGGCAACATTCTCGCCGCCAAGCAGAAGGGCGAGCCGATCCCGGAGGGCTGGGCGCTCGACGTCGACGGCAACCCGACGACGGACGCCGAGGCGGCGCTCGAGGGCACGATGCTGCCGCTCGGCGACGCCAAGGGCACGGCGCTCGCGCTCATGGTCGAGCTCCTGGCCGCCGGCATCACCGGCGCGAACTACGCGGCGGAGGCCTCTTCCTTCCTCGACGCCGAGGGCCCTCCCCCGGGCACGGGCCAGCTGATCCTCGCCCTCGACCCGCAGGCGCTGGGCGGCGAGGGCGCGCTCGCGCGCGTCTCCGCGCTCGCGGCCATGATCGAGGGTCAGGACGGCGCGCGGCTCCCCGGCATGCGCCGCCTGGCCTTGCGCGAGAAGGCGCGCGCGGAGGGCCTCCAGGTCGCGGACGCGGCACTCGCGGCGATCCACGCGATCTGACGCGCGGGCGCGGGCTCGGTCAGTAGGTCATCATGGGAGGAAGCGTCTTCGCTTCCTCGATCCATGTCGCGACCTCCTTGGCGCTCGGCACCGAGCGGACGAGCTTCTTCGCCTCGTTGGTGGCGGCCATCGCGGCGGCGAGGTTCTCCGGATTGCGGCGGGCGAGCTCCTTCACCGTATCGACGCCCGCGGCCTCGAGCAGCTCGGCCATCTGGCCGGCGACACCCTTGATGCGGAACAGGTCGCAATGGTTCGCCCATTTGAGGATCAGCTTCGTGCTGATCCCCGTCGCCTCCGCGAGGTCGGCGCGACCCTTGCGAACCTTGGCGCGGGCCAGGAACGCGTCCGTCGTCCTGATGCCGTGCTCGCGCAGCGTCTGCGCGTAAGCCGGGCCGATGCCCTCGACCTCCTCGATCCCGTCCGCCATGGCGATCCCCCTCCGTCGCGTTATCGCTTGGGGGGACATTCCTCGACGTTCGGGTCGCGGTCAAGGGCGCGGACGACCGACGGCTGTGCGCTCAGTACTCGATCTCGTAGCCGATGCCCACCGACGAGCGACCGTCCGCGCCCACAGCGCCCTGGAAGCGCAGGCGGTCGCTGAGGTCGATGTCGAGGGAGACGCCGGTGTCGTCGGGCCGCGCGCCGGCGCGGATGCCCAGGCGCACGTTGTCGGCGATGTAGCGCCCGACGCCCACCGTCGGGCCGCCCTCCCCCGCGGAGATGTCGAGGCTGTCGACGCCCAGGCTCTTGCGGATCTCCTCGAAGAGCCCGCCGCCGCCGCCGCCCGCGAGGCTGGCGACGCCCTGCGCGAGCTGCAGCGCCTGCGCCGCCGAGAGCCCGCCCGCCGCGCGCCCGAACAGGATGCGCGAGAGGATCTCGTCGTCGGGCAGCTGCGGCGTCGAGGAGAGCTCGAAGCGCGGCGCATTGGCGGGGCCGCGCACGGCGATCTGCGCCGTGATGTCGTCGGCCCGCGTCTGCGCCACCAGGTCGAGCGAGGGCGTCAGCGAGCCCGCGAAGGTGAGGCGACCGCGGGTGAAGTCGAGGCGCTGGCCGAGGATGTCGAGGCGCCCGCGGCGCAGGTCGAAGGCGCCCACCGCGTTCGGATCGCTCGTCGTGCCGGTGAGGCGCAATTGCCCGCCGAGCTCGGCGTTGACGCCGCGCCCGCGCACGAAGATCTGGTTGAGCGCGTTCACCGTGATGTCGAGCCGGGCATCGAAGGGCGCGCCCGCATTCGCCGCCTCCCGCGCCGCGCGCTCGCGGGCGAGCGCGAGCCGCGCGGCGGCCTGGGGCGGCGGAGCGACGTGCTCGGTGCCCGGCAGGGGCTCGAGCGTCGTCGGCAGGCTGTCGGGGATGGCGACGTCGAGCTCGCGCAGATCGACGCTGCCGGCGATCGTCGGCGTCGTCGCGAGAGGGCCCGAGACGTCGAGGTCGAGATCCGCCGTCGCCGTCAGCAGGTCCGAGCTGACGAGCTGGGCGTTGCGCCCGGTGATCGTCAGGTTCGCGGGGAAGCCGCCGGAGAGCCCGACCGTGCCGCCCACCGACAGCGTGCCGCCGTTGGGCGTCTGCGCGGTGAGATCGGCGATGCGCACCGTGTCGCCCTCGGCGCTGACGCGCCCGGAGATGCCGGTGAGCGTCACGCCGCGCAGGTCGTCGCGGAAGGAGCCGCCGGACAGCGTCGCGCCGCCGGTGATCTGCGGATCGGAGAACGTGCCGCCGATGTCGAGATCGACCTGCGCCTGTCCGCCGACGCGCTGGCCGGGATCGAGGAAGCGCGAGAGCGGATCGAGGGTGACCGGACCGCTGACCGCGATGTCTATCGTGCCCGACGGGTCGAGCGGCACGGAGCCGTCGACGGACAGCGTGCCGAGAGGCGGCGCCGCGACGCTGGCGTCGATGGTCGCGCGCTCGCCCGTCAGGCGGCCCGAGGCCGTGACGTCGATCGCCGCGATGCCGGCGTCGCGCGTCTGCGGCAGAGCCAGATTGTCGACCTGGAGCGTGTAGGAGCCGGTGGGCGCCTCGATCGTGCCGCCGAGATCGGCATTGAGCGAGGCCGTACCGGAAATCTCGAGATCGGGCGCCGCCGCGCGGGCGAGCGCCAGCGGGAGCGCGGAGGCCGACACGTCGAGGTCGATCTCGCCCGACGGGTCGAGCGGGACGGAGCCCTCGACGGAGAGGTTGCCGCCGCCGACCGCGAGGGTGGCGTCGACGCTCGCGCGCTCGCGGGTGAACGTGCCCTGCGCCGACGCCTCGACGCCCGGCAGGCCGGCGCGACGCAGCTGCGGCACGGAGAAGCCCGAGACGGACACGTCGTAGGTCCCCTCCGGCGCGGAGGGCGTGCCGGCGACGTCGATCGTGCCGTTCACCACGCCTTCGATGCCGAGGTCCGGGACGAAGATCTCCGCCACCGAGAGCGGCAGGCTCGTGATCTGGGCCTCGAGATCGAGCGTCTCGCCCACCGTCCCGTCGAGCGCGACGAGGCCCCCGTCGGCGCGCAGCTGCAGGCCGTCGATGGCGACCGCGCCGTCGGCGATGGTGACGGAGGCGTCCTGCGCCAGCGTCACGCTGCGGCCGTCGCGGGTCGCCTCGAAGCGCGAGAGCGCGATCGTCGTCGCGCCGTCCTCTGGGATCACGCGCCCGGCGGCGTCGAGGTCGAAGCCCTGGGCCGTGGCCGATGCGGTGAAGTCGGTGGCCTCGGGCGTGCCGTCGAAGGCGAGGCGCACGCTCTCGAATGTCTGGCCGCCGGCGACGAGCTCCTGCGCCGACACCGACCCGTCGAGCACCGGTGCGCGGAAGAGGTCCTGCGCCCGCAGGTCCACGAAGACGTCGGAGAGCGCCACCTCGCCGAAGCGCAGGGACGAGCCCTCCGCCATGACGTCCGCGTTCTGCCCTCCGTCCTCGACGGCGAGCGAGACGTCCGCCTCGAGAGCGCCGGCGAGCTCGGTGAGCAGCAGCGGCGCGAGATCGGAGAGATCGCCGGCGTCGAGGCTGATCTCGCCGGCGGCGAGGCCGGCATCGCCGATCGTCACGTCGCCCGCGAGATCGACGGAACCGATCGTCAGGTCGAGCCCTTCGAGCGAAATTCCACCCGTCTGCGTGCGCAGGACGCGCGCCATGCCCTCGGCGGCCTCGCCCGCGACCGAGCCGGAGAGCGCCACCTGCGCGTCGAGATCGCCCGTCACGTCCGCGGCGGAGACCCGCAGGTCCAGGCGCTCGATGGGGCGATCGAGAGCGACGACGTCGCGCAGCGACACGGTCGCGGCGACGTTGGGCGTCTCGAGCGAGCCCGTGAGCCGCGCCTGCGCGCTCGCGCTGCCCGCGCTCACCCGCTCGTCGAGGGGTGCCAGCATGGGGATCGTGAGATCGAGGGTGAGGTCGGCGTCCTCGTCCGTGGCGCGACCGTCCGCCACCAGCATCAGGTTGGCGCCGTCGAGCATCAGGTTCGTCAGCGCGAAGCCGCCGGGGATCTGCTGAGCGGTGCCCGACAGCGTGGCGGTGTCGCCGACGAGGCCGTCGATGGCGGGATTGCCGGTCTCGAAGCCCTCGAGCGTGCCGTCGAGCTGCGCCGTGATCTGCTGCGCGGACGGATCGCCCACGAGCCGGGCCTCGATGTCGGCGGAGCCGGCGAGATCGAGCCCCGCGAGGCGCGAGAAGGCGGAAAGGTCCGGGATCGCGGCGTCGAGCGTGCCGTTCAGGTCGTTCGCGCCCACGCGTCCCGAGAACGTCGTCGAGGCGGTCTGCGTCTCGATCGCCGCGGTCTCCACGTCCGCGACGCCCTCGGCGCTCACCTCGCCGCGCGCGACGACGGAGAGCGAGGGCCCGATCGCGTCCTGGAGCGCGGGGTCCTCGAAGGCGAGGCCCTGCGCGTCCGCGTCGAGATCGAAGGAGAAGCGCGTCGGCGGGTCGTCCGTGCCGACGGGGGCGGAATCGATCGTCAGGTCGAGGCTGTCGAGGGAGACGACGGGCGTGACCACGCCGCGCGCGACGATCTCGCCGTCCACGCGAGGCGCCTCGATCGAGCCGTTCACGTCGACGTCGAGGGAAAGCTCGCCGATCTGGGCCTGCCCGGCCTCCGTGACGCCGCCTTCGGTCGGGAGCGCACGCCCCTCGACCGAAATGTCGAGGGCGCCCTCGGGTCCGATGGCGCCGCCGACGGTCAGCTCCGCCACGCGCGACGCGAGGCGCACCTGGTCGAGGCCGATGCGGCCGGCGTCACCGATGCCGACGTCGCCGGAGAGCTGCGTCGTGCCCTCGAAGATCGGCGCAACCGCCTCCGGCAGGAGGCCGGCGATCTGCGCGGCGAGATCGAGATCGAGCGCGTAGGCGCCGTCGACCCGCTGCACCGTCGCGCGACCGTCGGCGCCGATGGTGGGGCCGGCCTCGAAATCGAGGTTCGCCGCGAAGTCCTCGAGCGGCCCCTCCCCCTGCAGCGTGAGCATGACCGGCGGCAGCCCGGGCAGGTCGGCGAGGCGTGCCACGAGGCCGCCGGCCGGCTCGTCGAGGGAGACGTCGAGCGCCAGCGTGTTCGCGGCCGGCTGGTAGGCGATGTCGGCCGAGAAGGCGCCGGGCTGATCGAGGCGCTCCGCCGAGAGGTCGAGGGTGATGCCCTCGTCGGGATCGCCGATGCGCGCCGAGCCCTCCGCCGAGAGGCGGGCGGCGGTGCCGAGCACCGGCTCGCCGAGCACCAGCTCGCCCAGGGCGAAGCGGTCGACGTCCACCTCGAGCGGCAGCTCGGGGAAGATCGGCCCGTCCTCCACGTCCTCCTCGTCGACGGCCTCCTCGCCCGCGGGCAGGCGCTCGATGGTGAGCGTGCCGAGCGTCAGCTCGTTGACCTCGAGCCGGCGCTGGAACACCAACGCGGAGCGGTTCCAGTCGATCGTCGCACTGTCGAGGGAGAGCCACACGCCCTCCTCGTCCGAGATGCGGATGTCGCGGATCGTCGCCTCGGAGGAGAGCGCCCCCTCCACCGCGCCGATGGAGATCTGCTGCGTCGGCGTGGAGAGCAGGTTCGAGATCAGCCCGGCGAGGACGCCCTGATCCTCCTGTGCGCGCGAGGAGGAGGTGGCGAGGACGCCCGCGACGCCGGCGAGAGCCAGCGCGGCGAGCGCGAGGAGGAACGTGCGGGTGCGCGTCATCAGAAGGCCTGCCCGATGCCGAGATAGAGGCCGAACGCGTCGTCCCCGTCCTCCGGGTTGAGCGGGAAGGCGATGTCGGCGCGAATGGGTCCGATCGCCGTGTGGTAGCGCAGGCCGATGCCCGCCGCGAAGCGCAGCTCCTCGTCGAAGCTCGGATAGCTCTCGCGGAAGGAGGAGCCGGCGTCGACGAACGGCACGATGCCGATCGTGTCCGTCACCCGCAGGCGCGCCTCGAGCGAGGCCTCGAACAGGGAGCGCCCGCCGATCGGCTCGCCGGCGAGCTGCGGACCGAGGCTGCGATAGGCATAGCCGCGCACCGAGCCGCCGCCGCCGGAGAAGAAGCGCCGGTTCGTCGGCACCTCGCCGAGCTCCGCGCCCGCGATGGAGCCCACCTCCACGCGCCCGGCGATGACGTAGCGCTTGCGGGCGTCGAGGGGGAAATAGGCGGAGGCCTCGAGCTCGGCATAGGTGAAGCCGACGGTCGAGCCGAAGGCTTCGAGATAGGGCGTGACGCCGGCGCGCAGGCGGTAGCCCTCGCGCGGGTCGAGCCGCGAATCCGTCATGTCGAGCTCGCCCGCGATCGGGATGCCCACGAGCGTGTAGTCGTACTCGCCCAGCACGTCCGTGCCGCGGCCGATCTCGTATTGCACGCCCACCTGCACGTTGGCGCGCTCGGCGAAGCGGTGGCGGATGCCGGCGGTGACGTTGAACAGCTCCGCCTCGTAGCCCGCCGTACGGTCGCGCGACACCAGCGCATCGGCCAGGAGATCGTTGCGGGTGCCCCACAGAGCCGGCTTGATGAAGCTCGCCGACACCTTGCCGCCGAGGTCGTCCCACCACTCTTCCTCGTCGGTGTTGCGGAAGCGGGCGCCGTCCTGGGTGAGGTAGAGGGCGGTGGCCTCGAGCCGCAGGCGCTCGGCGCCGCCGAAGAGGTTGCGGTGCGCCCAATAGATGGACGCCGCCGGCCCGTCCGAGGTCGAGTAGCTCGCCGAGACGCCGAAGAGGCGCGGCAGGCGCTCGGAGACGACGACCTCGAGCGGCAGGTTGCCGTTCTCGTTCAGCGCGTCCGCCTCGTTCACGCGCACGGCGGAGATCGCCTCGATCTGGCCGATGGAGCGGCGGATGGAGGCGAGCGCCTCGGGCGAATAAGGATCGCCGGGCTCGGTGTAGATGAAGGAGCGGATGACGTATTCGGGCACGCCCTCGTTGCCGCTGACAGCCACCGGCCCGATGCCGGCGATGGGCCCCGGCGCGACGGTGATCGAGAGATCCATTACGCCCTCGGGATGGATCACCACCGGGTCGACGGCCGCGATCTCGACGAGCGGGCGTGAGGCGGCGCGGTAATAGTCGACGATGTTGGCCTGTGCCGCCAGGATGTCGGCGCTCGCCGCCGCATCGCCGGGCTCCAGCGCGTAGGTGCCCTCGGGAAGCGCGAGCGGCGCGCCGTCGGGGCCGAGCACGCGCAGGCTGCGGATGGCGAAGACCTCGCCGGGCTCGATCATCACACGCACCGGCACCAGCGCGCTGCCGCGAAAGCCCCGCGCGGCCGCGACGGCCGCCTGCGCGTTCTCGCCGCGGATCGTCAGGGGCACGCCCGCCACCTCGATGCGCACGCGCGCATTGTAGTAGCCGAGCCCCCAGAGCGCGTCGATGAAGGGAACGAGGTCGCTCTGCGCCCGGCGCACGAGCGCCTCCGCGTCCGGCGGCGGGTCGCCGCGCAGGCGGAAGAGCGTGGAGACGGTCTCGAAGGAATCCTCGATGTCGGCCTCGCCCTCGACGACGATGTCGAGATCGTAGGGCAGCGCCTCCGCGCTGGGCTCCGGCGGCTCCTCGTCGGAGCCGAACAGGCCGAAGAAATCGAACTGCGCGCGCGCCGGCGCGCTCCACGCGACGAGGCCCGCAGCCACGAGCAGGCACAACGCCGTCGTCGCCCGTCCCCGACCGTTCCATTCGGCTCGTTGCATCCGAGACTCCGCCGCATCCGGCCACATACCGGCGCCGGTTCTAACGCCTGCAGCTCCCCCCGTGGACCCGGAGAAGATCATGAAAGCGCGTCCGTGGCAAATTCGACACGGGAAGCGTGGCAATAGTGTCGGCTGCCCGGCGCGCGCCGCGGATCGGCGCGAAGCGTTGCCGTTCAAGGGGATCGTCGTTTCGACCGAGCGTCCGGCGCGGCCGGGCGGGCGCGTCGGCCCCCGCCCGCAGCCGCGATCAATGGCCGCGCTCGCCGATGAAGCGCCTGCGGATCTTGCTCGAGATCCAGTCGATGAGCGCGATGACGACGAGGACGTTGATCACCACGAAGGCCACCTGGTCGAACAGGCCGGCGCGGAAGCGTTCGATGATCACCATGCCGACGCCGCCGGCGCCCACGAGGCCGAGGATCGTCGCCGAGCGCGTGCTCGATTCGAAGGAGTAGAGCGAGAGCGAGATGAAGACCGGCAGGATCTGCGGGATGATGCCGAAACGGATCGTGCGCGCGCCGTCGGCGCCGGTGGAGCGCACGCCCTCGACCTGCTTCTTGTCGATGTTCTCGATGGCTTCCGAATAGAGCTTCGCGAGCGTCCCCGTGTCCGACACGAAGATGGCGAGCACGCCGGCGAGGGGGCCGAGCCCCACGGCGCGCACGAAGACGAGGCCCCAGATCACCTGGTCGACGCCGCGAAGGACGTCGAGGACGCGGCGCGTCGCCTGGCGCGGCAGCCACATCGGCATCGTGTTGCGCGCCGCCGCGAAGGCGATGAACAGCGCGAGGATCGTCGCGAGCAGCGTGCCGAGGAAGGCCATCGCGATGGTCTGGGCGATGCCGACATAGATCTGGTCGTACATCCAGGTGTCCATGTCCTGCCAGACGAACATGCGCGTGATCATGCGCAAGGCGTTGTCGGACGCCTGGAACAGCTTGTAGAACTCGAACAGCCACAGCGAATAGGCGAGATACGCGCCGATCACGGCCCAGGAGCCGATGACGAGCGCGCGCCGCAGCGGGTCGCCGAAGGCCTTCGGGTTCTGGGCGCGGGCGGCCTGGATCTCGGCGGGACCGACGGCGGCGAGGCTGAACGTCCTCATGTCAGGTTCTCCCGGCCGATGAAGGCGTGGCGCACGCGCTCGGAGATCAGGTCGATGATCGTCACGGTGAGGACGATGAGGATGAGGACGGCCAGCACCCGGTCGTCGGAGAAGAAGCTGATCACGTGGTTGAGCTCCTGCCCGATTCCTCCGGCCCCCACGAAGCCGACGATGGAGGAGGCGCGCACGTTGATCTCGAAGCGCAGGAGCGCATAGGAGGCGAAGTTCGGCAGGACCTGCGGGACGATGCCGTAGCGGATCTCCTCGAACCAGGTGCCGCCCACCGCGCGGATGCCGTCCACCGGGCGCATGGAGGCGTTCTCGTTCACCTCCGCGAAGAGCTTGCCGAGGGCCCCCGCGGTGTGGATCGCGATGGCGAGCACGCCCGCGAGCGGACCGATGCCCACCGCGAAGACGAGGACGAGGGCGTAGAGGATCTCGGGCACGCCGCGGCAGATCTCCAGCACGCGCCGGCAGAGCGTGCCGACGACGCCGTTCGGCGAGAGGTTGCGCGCCGCCGGGAAGCAGAGCGCGAAGGCGGCCGCCGCGCCCAGGATCGTCGCCGTGATCGCCATCAGGATCGTCTCGAAGATCAGCGTCACGTACTTGGTGAAGTCCGAGTACCAGAAGGTCAACGAGCCCGGGACGGCGCGTCCGTCCTCGCCGCGGGGCAGGAAGAGCTTGTCCCATTCGAGGTTCGGCAGGATCGTGCCGAAATACTCGAAGATGCGCGGGATGCCCTGCGCCAGACGCTCCGGGAAGAAGCGGGAGACGTCGATCGACCAGGCGAGCATGGCCAGGAAGAGGACGAGGAAGAGGATGTTCGTCCACATCTTCTGGCGGATGAGCGCCGCGCGATGCGCCTCGAACAGCGCGACGGCGTCGTGCGCCTGCGGGCCGCCTGCGGCGGAGGAGCCGAGCGTGGAGGTCGTCATCGAACCGGCCATGGCTCAGCCCACCGCCGCGCGCGCGGGCTGCGGCATCGTCGGCGCCGGGCGCGTATGGCCGCCGAGCGACGTCGAGGTCAGACCCTCCTGGAACGCCTCGCCGGCTTCCGCGCCGTAGATCTCGCGGGCGGCGGCGTCGGTCAGCTCGTGGGCGGCGCCGTCGAAGACGACGCGCCCGGCCTGCATGCCGATGATGCGGTCGCAATAGGCGCGCGCCGTGTCGAGCGTATGCAGGTTGCAGATGACGGTGAGCCCGTCCTCGGTGTTGATGGCGCGCAGCGCGTCCATGACGAGCTTGGCGTTCAACGGATCGAGCGAGGCGATGGGCTCGTCCGCGAGCAGGATCTCCGGCTCCTGGACGAGGGCGCGGGCGATGGCCACGCGCTGCATCTGGCCGCCCGAGAGCGTATCCGTCTGCTGGAGCGCGGTGTGCGCCATGCCGAGGCGATCGAGCGCGCGGATCGCGAAGGCGCGCTCCTGGGCGGAGAACATCTGCAGCATGGCCGAGAGGAAGCCGTGCTCGTGCAGGCGACCGGTCATGACGTTGGTGATGACGTTGAGGCGCCCGACGAGGTTGAACTGCTGGAAGACCATGGCGCAGTTCGAGCGCCAGGCGCGCAGCTCGGCACCCTTGAGCTTGGCGACGTCGACGCCCTTGTGCAGCAATTCGCCGCCCGACGGGTCGGCCAGCCGGTTGATCATGCGCAGCAGCGTCGACTTGCCGGCGCCCGAGCGACCGATGATCCCGACCATCTGCCCCTGAGGGATGGTGAGGCTGACGTCCTCGACAGCGACCTTGTCGTTGAAACGCTTCGTCAGCGCCTTGAATTCCAGCATGACGTCCTCGCGGGGGTTCGATGGCTCGGCCTCGACGAAAACGGACCCCCGCGTGCCCACGAGGGTCCGTCCTGGTGCGGATGGGCGCTCAGCGCGAGCCTTCCATCTCCGCCTGGCGCATGCGCACGACGCCCTCGTAGAAGGCGTGGTCGACCGGCTGCCAGCCGGCGCCGTCGCCGAAGGAGACGTTGACGTAGCACTCGCGGTCGATCTCGCGCTGGTTGCCGAAGTACTCGACCACGATCTCGCGCACCTCGGCCGGGACGTCCTTGCGCAGGACGATCGGGCCGTTGGGGATGAGGTTCGACTCCCAGATCACGCGCAGGTCGGCCATGTCGAGCAGGCCGTTGTCCACCATGCGGCGCAGGTTGCCGCGGCTGTAGCCCTCGGAGACCTCGCCGACGCCCGACACCCAGGTCACGCCGCCGTCGTACTGGCCGTTGAGCACGGCGACGATCGCCTGCTCGTGACCGCCGCCGAAGCCGGTCTGCGCGAAGTAGTCGTCGGCAATGCCCTGCTGGCCGAGCTCGAAGCGCGGCACGAGGTAGCCCGAGGTCGAGTTCGGGTCTGCATAGGCGAGGGTGCGGCCCTGCATGTCCTCGAGGGACTCGATGTCGCTGTCGGCGCGCACGACCATGACGGACTTGTAGCCCAGCGAGCCGTCGGCCTCGGCGTTGGTGAAGATCGGCTCCACGGCCTCGGCGTCCTGCAGGTAGATGCCGGCATAGCCGGACGCGCCGAGGAAGGACATCTCCAGCTGGTCGGCGAGGAGGCCCTGCATCACGCCGGCGTAGTCCGGCGCCGGGAACAGCTCCACCGGCACGCCGAGGCGCGAGCCGAGCGCCTCGATCAGGCACTCGTTGTTGCGCAGGCGGTCCGCCTCGTTCTCGCCGCCGAGCAGGCCGATGCGGAACACGGGCAGATCCTGCCTCCAGTCCTGGGCGAAGGCGGGAGCGGCGGCGACGAGCGCGACCGCGGCGGCGGTGCCGAGCAGAAGGGTGCGGAACATGGAGGTCGTCTCCGATCCTTGAAGGACGTTCGGGAAGCGGCGCTCAGGGCGCGTGGTCACGCTCTATTGCGGCTCGGTAACAGTTTTTTGACGGATATACTTAGGGAGCTAAGAGAATTACTCGTTTAGCCGGCAATAATAGGTGTGACGTCGGCGGGAACAGGCACGTCCCCGCCGACCTCTCGGCCCCTCGCGCGCCGTGTCAGCGGCTCTGGGCGATCTCGCGCCGACGCATCTCGATCGTCTGCTCGTAGAAGGAATGATCGATCGGCTCGAAGCCCGCCGCCTCGCCGCCGGCGACCTCCGCGAAGCATTCGGGATGGGTCTCGTGCATGGTGCCGTAGAGGTCGACGACGATCTCGCGCGCCTCCTGCGGAAGGTCCTTGCGCACGACGATGGGGCCGTTGGGGATGATGCTGGACTGCCAGACGATGCGCACGTCGTCCATGTCGAGGAGGCCGTTGTCGACCATGCGGCGCAGGTTGCCGCGGGTATAGCCCTCGGCCCGCTCGCCCTGGCCCGAGATCCAGGTCACGCCGGCGTCGTACTGCCCGTTGAGCACGGCGACGATGGCCTGCTCGTGTCCGCCGCCGAAACCGGTGCGCGAGAAGTACGCATCCTCGATGCCCTGCGCAGCGAGCTCGTTGCGCGGCACG
The DNA here is from genome assembly GCF_014645695.1 of Salinarimonas ramus. Lineage (GTDB taxonomy): Bacteria > Pseudomonadota > Alphaproteobacteria > Rhizobiales > Beijerinckiaceae > Salinarimonas > Salinarimonas ramus. The sequence continues at coordinate 145,846 of NZ_BMMF01000007.1, forward strand.
AGATAGCCGGAGGTCGAGTTCGGGTCGGCATAGGCGAGCGAGCGGCCCTGCATGTCCTCGAGGGACTCGATGCCCGAATCCGCGCGCACGATCATCACGGAATAGTAGCCGAGCGAGCCGTCGACCTGCGCTGTCGTGAAGACCGGCTCGACGGCGTCGGGATCCTGCAGGTGGATGCCGGCATAGCCGGAGGCGCCGAGGCTCGCCATGTGCAGCTGGCCGGCGACGAGGCCCTGCATCACGCCCGCGTAGTCGGACGCCGGGAAGAGCTCGACCGGCACGCCGAGGCGCTCGGTGAGGAGGTCGTCGAGGCACTGGTAGCGACGCAGCCGGTCGGCTTCGTTCTCGCCGCCGAGCAGGCCGATATTGTAGCTGCCGAGCTCTTCGCGCCAATCGGCCGCGGCTGGCACGGCGACGAGCGCGGAGGAAGCCGCGGCCGCCGCCGCGAGCACGAGCATGTATTTCGCCATGGAAAACGTCTCCCGTCTAAGCATCTCGCGCGGGCTGCGAGACGCGTCGGGGTAGACGCATCGTATTACGTTAGGACGACACCAGTGCTCTTTCGCCCACTGCTGCGTAAACGCTCGCCGCGGCCTACGCCGCCGTCGTGGAGCGCAGCGGAGCGGGCGCGTGCGACACGACGCCCGTGCGGGCGGCGTAGCGCTCCATCATCAGGTGGCAGAACTCCGCGAAGTCCTCCTTGCGCTGCGGCGGGCTCGTGTGGTGCGGCGCGATGCCGAGATGCTCGGGCGTGAAGCAGAAGGTCACGGTCACGTCGAACTCCGCGAGCGCGTCCATCATCCGGTCGAACCAGGCCTGCGCGTTGGGGCGATACCAGTCGGCCCAGGAGAGGCCGGTGCGCAGGTGACGCACGCCCAGGCGGCGCATCCAGATCACCGCGTCGTCGAGCCGGTGATCCTCGAAGTGGAACCATTGGCAGAGCCCGAGATCGGGCGTGTGCTGCGCGAAGACCTCCAGCGAGGGCTTGGGCGTGCCGTCCTCGCGGACGAGGCCGAGATAGAAATGGCGGTAGTAGGAGGAGCCCTCCGCCTCGCGATGGCGGGTCGTGGCTTCCCAGCTCTTCGGCAGATCGAAGAGCGAGTACCACAGGATGCGCGGCGCCTCGCCCTTGAGCAGCTCCGCAGTGCGCGCGAGACCCCAGGCCTGCACCTCCTCCGCGCCGAAGGTGGAGACGCCGACCTCGCTCACCCAGACCGGCAGGTGCGTCAGCGCGCGTATCTCGGCGACCTTCGCCGGCCAGTCGTGGATCGACCAGTGGTTCCAGTCGAGCGGGAAGCCGTGCACGGCGAGCGCCTCGACGTTGTCGAGCACGCCGCGCAGCTGCATGTTGCGCACGAAATTGGCGTCGATGGGCGACATCCCGCCCAGGACCCGCGGGACGCCGGAATGCGCGTCGCGGATCGCCTGCGCCCCGGCGACCGCCGTCTCGGCGAAGAGCCGGAAGTCGGGGTCGAGCTCGAGGTCCCAGTGCGACTTGTTGTTCGGCTCGTTCCAGATCATCGCGGCGTCGATCATGCGGCGCGTCCCTTCTTCTCTCGTGCGGATGCGGTCTCGTCGGGCACGCGCGCCGGGTAGACCGGCTCGGCGCCGTCGGCGCGCGCGGCGCGCCGGCAGATGAAGACTTCCTTCTCGGGCTGCGAGAAGGGCCTGAAGCCGGCGGAGCGCAGCATCGCCTGCGTGCAGGCGCTGTTGGGCGCCCACCAGTTCGTCGGATCGCCGGCGTAGCGCTTCTCGATGAAATGCAGCTTGGGCCAGCCCGGCGCGTCGAAGGCGTCCGTGTCGAAGAAGTCCATGTCGTCGGGCGGCTCGAGCACGTCGGTGGCGCCGCGCTGCATCGACTGGAAGACGAGCACGTCGTCGGCCACGTGCTCCCAAAGGAGGTCGAGAGCGAGCAGCGGATGGCGCAGGTGGTAGGCGACACCCATGAACAGCACGATGTCGAAGCGCTCGCCGAGCGCGCCGACGTCGTAGACGCTCATCTCGTGGAATTCGCTGTCGTGGCCGAGCACCTCCGCGGCGAAGCGGGCTTGCGCGAGGTAGAAGGGCTCGGAATCGATGCCGACCACGCGCCCCGCTCCGCGGCGCTTCATCTCCGCGCAGTAGAAGCCGGAATTGCAGCCGATATCGAGGACGGAGCGCCCCGCCAGATCGTCGGGAAGCGCGTGGCGGAAGCGCCGCCACATGATGCCGGGGAAATCGCCGAGGAAGTGGTTCGGCGCGGTCCAGACCCCGTCGAGGTAGAGGTTGTGGAACCACGGCCCCAGCGCCTCGGCGCGCTCGGCGATGGCGTCACGCGACGGCTTCACGCAGCGTCTCCCGTTCGGCGAAGGTCGGCCTGTGGTTCACCACCAGCACCCGCGTACCGTCGGCGTCGAGGGACAGGGTGGTGCGGCTCGCCGTGTCGATGTCGATGGCGAAGAGCGCCTGGAAGGGGCGCTGCAGCGCGCGGCAGAGCACCGCGCGGATGACGTCGCAATGCGTCACGAGGGCGACCTCGGCCTTCTCTCCATGATCCGCGACGAGGTCGGCGACGAGGCTCTCCACCCGCCGCGCGACGTTGGCCATGGTCTCGCCGGCGAGCGTCGCCGCCTCGTCGCGCGCGACGTTCCAGCGCCGCCAGGAGGGATCGGCTTCGAGATCCGTGAAGGTGCGCCCGGCCCAGGGGCCGAAATCGATCTCGTCGAGGGCCGCGTCGATGGCGATGCCGTGGCCGGCGGCGAGGATCTCCGCCGTCTCGACCGTGCGCGGCTGCGGGCTCGACACGATGCGCGCGAGCCGCGCGCCGGGCAGCGTCGCCGCCAGCGCGTCGACCTCGCGGCGCCCCGCATCGGACAGGTGGATCGAAGGATCGCGCCCGGCGAGCGAGCCGGGCGCACCGTCATGGGCGCCGTGGCGGACGAGGTGGAGGAGCAGGCTCATTGCAGAGTGCCCCCCGGCAGCGTCGGCCCCGCCGCGTCGTTCTCGTCGCCCGTGATGAAGCGCTCGGTCCGGTCGTGCGCTTCCGCGTCGGTGAACTGACGCGGGGGCGACTTCATGAAGTAGGAGGACGGTCCCGTCACCGCGCCGGAGAGCCCGCGGTCGAGGGCGAGCTTGGCGCAGCGCACGGCGTCGATGACGATGCCTGCGGAATTCGGGCTGTCCCAGACCTCGAGGCGCATCTCGAGCGAGATCGGCGCGTTGCCGAAGGCGGTGCCCTCCATGCGGATGTGCGCCACCTTGCGGTCGCCGAGCCACGGCACGTGGTCGGAGGGGCCGATGTGGATGTCGTCGGGGTTCATCGGCGTGCCGAGCTGGCTGTCGACGGCCTGGGTCTTGGAGATCTTCTTCGATTCGAGGCGCTCGCGCTCGAGCATGTTCTCGAAGTCCGAATTGCCGCCCACGTTGAGCTGGTAGGTGCGGTCGAGCCGCACGCCACGCTCGCGGAAGAGGTTGGTGAGGACACGGTGCGTGATCGTGGCGCCGACCTGGCTCTTGATGTCGTCGCCGATGATGGGCACGCCCGCGTCCGCGAAGCGGCGGCGCCAGTCGGGGTTCGAGGCGAGGAAGACCGGCATGCAGTTCACGAAGGCGCATCCCGCCTCCATCGCCCGCTCGGCATAGAACTCCGCCGCCTTCTGCGAGCCGACGGGAAGGTAGGAGACGAGCACCTCCGTCTCGGAGCGCTTGAGCGTCTCCGTCACGTCCGCCGGGGCGGCCTGCGATTCCGACACACGTGCGCGCAGATAGCGTCCGAGCCCGTCGAGCGTCGGGCCGCGGGTCACGGTGACGCCCGTCTTCTCGACGGGGGCGAAGCGCAGCGTGTCGTTGGGCGCGGCATGGATCGCGTCGGCGACGTCGAGGCCGACCTTGCCGTCCGTCACGTCGAAGGCGCAGGACAGCACGATGTCGCGGACCCGGTAGCCACCGAGATCGGCGTGCATCAGGCCCGGGATCGGCTCGTTCGCCGCCGCGCTCTCGTAGAAGGTGAGACCCTGGAGGAAAGCGCTCGCGCAATTGCCGACGCCGACCAGACCCACACGAACGGTGCCAGCGGCCATGCGAAAACCTCCCGGATTGGCCGACGGACGTGCTCGTGCACGCGACCCGACGGCAAGGCGCATACGGTGTCGCTACGCTCGACCCGTCGGCTTTGTTCCCGGGCGAGACGGATCGTTTTCGGATCGTGCGGGATTCTTTTCTCCCGGTGACGGTGGGGCGTCGCACGGGGTACGCGCCGCCGCGAGAAAGAAGCGGGGCGAGGCGGATACCTGCGGGCTCGAAAGCGTTGGCACGCGGAATTCCGCGCCCAACCCGAAGGTCCCCGCATGCCGCGTCCGACGCGCCTCTTCTCCCTCGCCGGGCTCATCGCCCTTCTCGTCGTGCTCGTCGGTGCCGTCGGCCCCACGGCGGCGAGCGCCCAGCCGGCCTCCCCCCCGGCCATCGGGCCCGGCGACACGGTCCGGGTTCGGGTGCTCGAATGGCGCCCGGCCTCGGGCGAGGCGTATTCCTGGCAGGCGCTCGACGGCGACTACGTGGTGGGGCCGGACGGGCTGCTCTCGCTGCCGCTCGTGGGCGGCGTCGCCGTCGAGGGACGTACGCGCGCGCAGATCGGCGAGGAGATCGGGGCGCGGCTGAAGCAGCGCGCCGGCCTGCTCGAGGCGCCGAGCGCCGTCGTCGAGGTGGCCGAATGGCGGCCGGTCTACGTCGCGGGCGCCGTCGAGGCACCCGGCGCCTACGACTACCGCCCGCAGCTCACCGTGCTCCAGGCCGTGAGCCTCGCCGGCGGCATGCGCCGCTCGGCCGATGCGCTCGACCGTTTCGAGCGCGACGCGATCTCCGGGCGCGGCCAGCTGCGGCTCGTCGCCCTCGAGCTCGACCAGCTCGCCGCCCGCCGGGCACGGCTCGAGGCGGAGCTCGAGGGCGAGGCGCAGATCGATTTCCCTGAAGGGCTCGCCGAGCGCCGGGAGGATCCCGCCGTCGCGCGTCTCCTGCGCGAGGAGGAGCTGATCTTCCGCTCGCGGCGCGAAGCGCTCGACGAGGAGGTCGCCGCCAACGAGCGCCTGCAGAGGCTCCTGCGCGAACAGGTGGAGCAGCTCGAGGAGCAGATCGCCCTCAAGGACAGCCAGCTGGCCTCCCTCCAGGAGGAGACCTCGCGGGTCGCGAGCCTGGTCGAGCGCGGCCTCGCCACGGCGACGCGCCTCGCCGACCTCGAGCGGCGCGTGGCCGATTACGAGGCGGATCGCGGCAACATCACGCGCTCGATCATCCAGGCGCAGGTCGACATCAACCAGGCGGAGCGCAACGTCATCGCGCTTCGCGCCAATCGCCGCCGCGAGATCGCCCGCGAGCTTCGCGAGGCGCAAGCCACCATCGAGGAGCTGCGCGAGCGCTTCGCCACCGCGAGCGCCCTCGTGCGCGAGGCGGAGGTGATCGCGCCGGCCAAGATGCTCGCCCGCGAGCGCCGCACGGCGTTCGAGCCGTCCTTCTCCATCGTCCGCAGCGTCGACGGTGCGCCCACCGAGATCGCCGCCGAGGAGACGACCCCCGTCCTCCCGGGCGACACGGTGCGCGCGCGCGTGCCGCTGCCCGACATCGACGCCGTCCTCGACGACGGCTTGGCGAGCGGCGGCCCGGCGGCGGCGCCGGCGCAGAACGGCGCGAGCATCGCCTCCACCACCCGCTGAGGACGGATCATCCATGCAAGACGTCGAGGTGAGCTATCTCGTCCCCGCCTTCCGCGCGGCGGAGACGATCGAGACGGCCGTGCGCTCCGCGCTGGCGCAGGAAAATATCGCGATCGAGGTCGTCGTCGCCGACGACGCGTCTAACGACGGCACCGCCGAGACCGTCGAGCGCCTCGCCGGCCGCGATCCCCGCATTCGCCTCGTGCGCCTGCCCGAGAACGGCGGCCCCTCCCCCGCCCGCAACGCCGCCATGGCGGCCGCCCGCGGACGCTTCCTCGCCGTGCTCGACGCCGACGACACGCTCGAGCCCGGCCGCACGCGCGCGCTCCTCGATCTCGCGACCCTCACCGGGGCGGACGTCGTCGCCGACGACCTCGTGCGGCTCGACGCGTCCGGCGAGCCCGTCTCGCGCGCTCTGCCGGAGGGTCCCGCGCCCTATTCCTTCGTCGTGGATGCGCCGCGCTATCTCGAAGACAACGTGCCCATGGCCGGGCGCTTCGGCACGGGCTACCTCAAGCCGATGGTGCGCGCGGACTTCGTCGCCGCGCACGCGCTCGCCTACGATCCGGCCGTGCGGATCGGCGAGGACTTCCTGTTCTGGCTCGATGCGCTGCTGGCAGGCGGGCGCTACGTCGTCTCCTCGCAGGCCGGCTATCGCTATTGCGCGCGTCCCGGCTCGCTCTCCCACCGCATCGTCCCCGGGCGGCTGCGGGAGCTCGAGGACGGCCTCGACCGGGTCGTCGCGCGCCACGCCTCCGCCGAAGCCGATCCCACGATCGCCGTGGCGATGGCGGGCTATCGCGCGGGGCTCTCCCGGGCGCGGGCCTATCTCGACGCGGTGGAAACGGCGAAGGCCGGACGGCCGGTGGACGGGATCGTGCGGCTCGGCCGCGCGCCGGCTCTGTGGCCCCTCGCCTGGCGCTACGGCGGCGAGGCGATCGGCGCCCGTATCGCGGGCCGCCGCCGTCGGGCCTGAGCGGGCTCTCTCTTTCTCGAAGCGTCAGCCGAGGATCTTGAAAGAGAAAGCCGCCCTCTCGGGGCGGCTTCAGTAGGCGTTGTCGTCCTTGAGCACCACGAGGGCGGTGCGGACGATGATCCGCAGGTCGAGCCAGAGCGACCAATTGTCGATGTACCACAGATCGTGCGTCACGCGCGCCTGCATGTGGCCGACCTCGGGCGTCGCACCGCGATGGCCGTTGACCTGCGCCCAGCCGGTGAGCCCGGGCTTCACGTGGTGACGATCGGCATAGGCCTCGATGAGGCCCGTATAATACGCGTCGTGCGCCATGGCGTGGGGCCGCGGGCCGACGAGGGACATCTCGCCGCGCAGCACGTTCACGAGCTGCGGCAGCTCGTCGATGCTCGACGCCCGCAGGAAGCGCCCGAGCGCCGTCGTGCGATCGTCGTCGCGGGACGCCTGGCGCACCTCCGCGCCGTTCTCGGCGCAGCTCATGGAGCGGAACTTCAGGATCTGGAACGTCCGACCCGAGAAGCCCCGCCGCGTCTGGCGGAAGAAGACGGGGCCGGGGGAATCGAGCTTCACGGCCGCGGCGACGGCCACGAGCAGCGGCGCGAGGAAGAACAGCATCGTCGCCGAGACCGCCACGTCGAGCGCCCGCTTCTGCAGGCGGTCGGCGAGGTCGAGGGGCGCACGCTGGATCTCGTAGCCGCAGGCGAAGCCCGCATCCACGCTCGCGCCGCGCAGGACCTCGGAGGCGTGGTCGTCCGGGAAGAGATAGACCGGGACCGGCAGCTTGCGCAGCTCGGAGCGCAGGCTGCGGAAGCGCGGAGCGTCGCTCCAGGGCGTGAACAGGTAGACGGCGTCGAGATCGCGGGCCGCGAGCGCCTCGCGGCAGGCCTCGACCAACCGACGGTCCGGACCCTCGTGATAGGAGAGGGTCGCCGCCGGGTCGACGCCATTGCGGCGCAGGTTCGCGCGAAAGCGCTGCGCCGCCCGGTCGTCGCCGTCGTGGATCACGACGACGCGGCGGGTCGCGAGGCGCATGCCGCGCAGCTGGCTCTGATAGCCCGCGAGCGCCGCCTGACGGAGCGGCAGCATCGCGGCGATGCCGACGACGAAGGCGAGCGAGACCGTCCCGCGAGAGGCGTCGCTCGTCGCCTCGGTCAGGAAGGCGATCCAGCCGATCACGAAGAAGGCGGCGAGCCACGCCCGCAGGAAGCTCGCGGCGCTGTCGAAGCCGCGCTGCATGGTCGCCGCGGAATAGCCTCGCGTGAGCGCGATGCCCGCGACCGTCAAGAGCCCGAACTCGGCACCGAGCACGACGGCGTCGACCGGCTGCGTGCGGCCGCGGCTCAGGAGGTCGTGGAACATCACCTCCGCGCTGACGAAGGCGAGCATGGCGAGCAGGACGTCGAGGCCCGCGAAGGCGATTCCGGCGAGGTAGTGCGGCAGGTAGGCGGGGGGCTCGGCGGCTCTCGCTCTGGCGGCGATAGCGACGGCGCGCCGGTTGACCGATGTCGGCATCGAGATCCTCGCGGGGAGAGGCGATCCGCTTTCGGAACGCCGTGAATGGAGTATGTCGGAGCCGCGGCCTCGTGACGCCTCATGGCATCGGGCGCGTCGCTCCGGGGCGTGCGGCCGGTCGAACGCGACGAACGGGGACGTGTTCCCGCCACGACCCCCGGAAATGCTGCAATGCATGAATTTGTCGGAACGGTTTAAAAAGGTTAACATGCTTTCGTTACGGTAGCGTGCCTAAGCTGGGGGAACGCCGACGTGTTCGTGATCTTGATCGCAGCCGCGATCTCCGGGGTGATGGCCTTCGTGGTGGGGCTTGCGGGGTGGTCCCTCGCCACGGCGCTCGTGGCCGCGCCGGCGGCGGGGAGCCTCGCCGCTCTGGCTACGGGCCTTGCGCTCGCCTATCGCCGCCGGCGCCGTGGCGTCGACGAGCGCTCGGGCGCGCGCGGCTCCGTTCGGCGCTGACGCAACGTCGGCTCGGCCAGGCGCCGGGCGAGCGTCGCGTGGACGAGGGCGTAGAGGAAGAGGCCGAGCGAATATTCGACCGTGAAGTCCACCTCCAGCGCCGAGCGCAGGGCGAGGTAGGCGAAGGCGGCGACGATCCCCGCGTCGGCGGCCCGCAGCCTGTCTCTGGCGATGCCGCCCGCGAAGAGGCCGAGGACGCGCCCGAGCAGGATCGCGTGCGCGGCGATGCCGAGAAGGCCCGTCCCCGCGAGGATGTCGAAGAAGGCGTTGTGGTGGTGCCAAGCGGCCGTGGGTGGCAGGTGGAAATATTCCAGCACCTCCACGGCCGGCGGATAGTAGGGCACGAAGAAGCCGCGATACCCCACCCCCAGCAGCGGCGCGCTGGTGAAGTTCTCCCAAGCGAGCTCCCAGAGCAGCGTGCGCCCCGTCAGCGTCGGATCGCGCCCCACCGCCACCATCCAGCGGGTGACGAGCTCGAACTCCGCGACGAGCCAGAGCCCCATCACGGCGGCGAGCGTCGCGCCCATCACGATCGCCGGCGCCAGCACGGAGCGGTGGAAGACCCGCGTCGAGAGGAAGGCACCGGCGAGCGCCAAAGCCGCGCTCGCGCCGACGATGGCGCCGAGCGAGCGCCCCGCGAGCAGGAAGGCGAAGCCGAGCGCGACGGAGGCGAGCCCGTAGGCGCGCCCCATGGGCCCGCCGGCCGCGCATTGCCCGGCGCCGAGCATCACCAGCGCGCCGACGACGAAGGAGTAGTTGTTCTTCGAGGAGAAGATCCCGACGAAGGCGATCTCTCCCGTATGCCCGACATAGTGATAGGCCGGAAACGCGACGCTGAGCGCGAGGCCGGCCCAGATGGCGAGGCTCGCGATGCGCATGAGCGCGAGGAGCGGCAGCGACAGGGCCAGCGCGTAGAAGACGAGCGCGCTCACGGCGTATTGCGTGCCGTACCAGATCGTCTCGCGCGGGTGCAGCGACGTCGCCGCCGAGGCGAGGGCGACGAGGCAGGGCAGGAGGAAGATCGCCGTGTCGGCGGCATGCGTCGTGAGCCGATCGCGGGCGAGGAAGAGCACGCACATGCCCGCGCCCGCGAAGGCGAGGACGCCCAGACGCCCGAGGACCGGGATCAGCACGGCGGCGCCGAGCACCACCATGCCCAGCAGCACGATCGCGTGCGTGCGCGACAGGACGAGCGCCGGCCCGCCTCGGCGCGGGGGCGCTTCGCCGGCGCTCCCCGTATGGAGCGCGCGTCCGGCCGCGCTCATCGTCCTGCTCCCGCGGGGGCGCCCGGCCGGCGCGGCATGCCGCGCTCGCGCAGATGCGCGAGGCATTGCCCGGCGACGTGGCGCAGCGTGTCCGCGTCGGCGCAGGCGGCGCGCACCGCGCCGCCGAGGGAGCCCGCCTTGTAGTCCTCGACGAAGCGTGCCCACGCGGCGCGCCGACGGGCGCCCGCATGGTGCAGGACGAGCGCCTCGCGCGTGCCGGGATCGCAATCCGCTGGCAACCGCGCGAGGGCGGCGGCATCGGCGTCGCGAAGGGCCTCGAGATCGACGGCGCGGTGGCGGGCCGTGAGCGACTGGGAATGCACGGCGTAACGGTAGAGCGGCGCGCTCACAATGCGCCAGCGCGCGCCCGCGAGGAGGCAGGCGAGCGCGAAGGTGTAGTCCTCCGCGAAGCGCATCGTCTCGGGATAGGCGAGCCCGTGCCGCTCGAGGAAGGCGCGCGAGACGACGGGCTTGAGGAAGCCCGCCCCGCGGCGGGGCGCGCGCGGATCGGGAAGATCTGCCAGCGCGAAGGCGGCGGCGTCGAGGGTCGGCGGCAGCCCGCCCGGCCCGAACATCGGTCCGAGGTTCTCGCCGGTGTCGCCGTCGACGAGGAGGAGATCGTCGCAGACCATGTCCGCGCCGGTCTGCTCGGCATGGGCGATGAGAGTCTCGAGGCGCGTCGGCTCGAAGGCGTCGTCCGCGTCGAGGATCGCGACGAAGCGCCCGCGTGCAGCCGCGATGCCCGCGTTGCGCGCCCGCGCCGGGCCGCCGTTCTGCGGCAGGTCGATGATCCTCAGGCGCGGATCGCCCTCCCCCCTCGCGCGAGCGACCTCGCGGGTGCGATCGCGCGAGGCGTCGTCGACGACGATGACCTCGATCTCCCGCAGGCTCTGGCCGAGCGCGGAGGCGATCGCCGCGCCGATGCTCGACTCGGCGTCGTGCGCGGCGACGATGACGCTCGCGGCGATCATGCCCGCTGCTCCGGCGCCATACGCTCGTGCGCGAGATCGGCGGCGCTGCGCGAGCCCTGCCAGGAGACGAAGCGGCGTCCGGCGACGGCCCGCGCGACGCCCCATCCCGAGGCCGCGAGGAAGGCGACCAGCACGACGATGCGGCGCGCCCGCACGTCCGCCGCGGCGGCGAGCGCCACGAGGGCGAGCCCGAAGAGAGACAGCGCGACGAAGGCCTGCGCGCCCACGAGCCGCCACAGGATCACGGCGCACAGCAGGCCGAGGAGCGCGAGCTGGAACGGCAGCAGCCAGCGCAGGTACTTGTGGAACAGGTAGAGCGCCTTCACCCGCGCGGGCAGCACGTGCAGGCGCTCGCGGTAGTGCAGGTGGGCGCAGAAGGAGTTGCAGGCGACGCGGACCTTGCGCGAGAGCTCCGAGCGCAGGCTCGTGCGCCCCACCTCGCAGGCGGCGAGCGCGGGCTCGAGCACGATGCGCCGGCCGGCGAGCAGCACGTCGTAGGCCATCGCCTGGTCGTCGGCCATGCCGGGCACGAGCGGGCGGATGCAGGCCGTGCGCACGACGCAGGCGCTGCCGTCGAGATGGACCATGGAGGCGAGGCGCGTCTCGAGCGCCGAGGTCTCGAGGTCCGAGCGCGAATAGCCGCCGAGCGCGCCGGCGAGCTCGCGGTCGTCCTGCCGGTTCTCGACGACGAGCTGCACCGCGCCGACCTGCGAATCGGCGAAGCGCGCCACCGCCTCGCGGGCGCGCTCGGGCGAGAGGAAGACGTTGACGTCGCTGAGCACCGCCACGTCCGCCGCGGCCCGCGCCAGGAGGCGATTGAGCCCCTCGATCTTGCCGATGCGCTCGCGCGAGGCGACGATCTCGACGCCGTCGGCGTCGCCCATCTGGCGTGCGACGTCTGCGGCGTCGCCCCCGTCGACGAACAGGATCGCGCGGCTTCCCGGCACGGCGGCGCGGCAGGCGGCGAGGTTCACGATCTTGCCGGGGATGTGCGCCTCGTCGGCGCGGGTGCAGGTGAGGAAGGCGACGCTGGCGACGTCGCTCGCCGCCTCGTCCTGGACCGGCACATCCGCATCGGGCATCCGGCGCGCGATGCGGCGCAGCGCCAGCCGATAGAGCGAGATCGTGGCCGCCGCGACGAGGGCGACGAGAAGAGCGGTCGTTTCGAGCATGAAAGGTCCAAGGGCGGGCCGGCAAGGGCGACCGGCGAGGGCGACTGGCAAAGGCGACTGGCAAAGGCGAGCCGGGTGGCGAGCGATCCGCACCCGAACGCGAAAGCCCGGACTTGGTTCGCACGCGCCTCGGCGCCTTTTCCCGCCACGCTTCGCGACGGGTCGCACCGGCCGCGGGATCGATTCCGCGCCGCACGCGTTCGCCCGCGGAAATCAGGCCTCCCCCACCGCGCCTCGCCTCCGAACCCGCGCCTCGCCTCAGGAGAGACATCCGCATGCGAAGCCCCGTCCTGCGCGCCGCCTCCCTCGCGGCCGCGCTCGTTCTCCCCGCCCTCCCCGCGACCGCGCAGGATTCCGAGGAGCGGACCGCGCCCGAGACGGCCATGCCCGAGACCGACATGCTCGAGACCGGCGGCTCCTTCCTCGACACGTTCGAGGCCGAGCAGCTCGACCGCGAGCGCTGGTACGTCGCCGAGGGCTGGGTCAACACGCCCGACCACGATTGCACCTGGAGCGCGACCGCGTTGAGCAAGCCGGGCGACCGGTTGATCTTCGAGATCGAGCGCGAGCCCACCGCCGAGCGCGACTTCGTCTGCGCCGAGGTGCAGTCGACCGAGGTCTACGGCCACGGCACCTACGAGGTGCGCATGCGCGCCTCGGACGCGCCGGGCACGCTCGCGGCGTTCTTCACCTATACGGGGCCCTATTTCGGCGACCCCCACGACGAGATCGACATCGAGCTGCCGGGTGCCCGACCCGAGAGCGTCGAGCTCAACACCTGGGTCGACGGCGACGATTTCGGTGGCCCCGACGAGATCACGCCCGGCTTCGACGCGTCGCGCGACTTCCACGACTACGCCTTCGAGTGGACGCCCGACGCGATCCGCTTCTTCGTCGACGGCGAGCAGGTGGGCGAGGTGACCGACCCGGCGCAGATCCCCACGAGCCCGGGCAAGATCTTCCTCACGCTCTACAGCGGGCGCGGCGCCTACGAGCCCTGGCTCGGCCGCTTCCGCGAGAGCGAGAGCGTGCCGACGATGGCGGTCGAGCGCGTCGCCTACACGGCGCCGGGCGAGCCCTGCCAGTTCCCGGAATCGATCGTCTGCGAGGGCGGGCGATGACCGCGACGCCCACCCGCTCGGCGCCCATCCGCTCGACGCCCGTTCGCTCCGTGGCGATCTGCGTGTGCAGCTACGAGCGCCCGGCGAGCCTTTCGCGCTGCCTCGCCTCGCTGGAGCGGCTCGCGACGCCGGCGCTGGCGGACGAGGCCGTGCGCATCGTCGTCGTCGACAATTCCCCCTCCCGCTCGGCGGCGGAGACCGTGGCGATCCACGCCGCCGCGAGCCGCTTTCGCGTCACGGGCGTCCACGAGCCGGCGAAGGGTCTCTCCCGGGCGCGCAACGCCGCCATCGCCGCCGTGCGCGCCGGCGGCGAGGACGCGTTCGCCTTCATCGACGACGACGAGGTGGCGACGCCGGGCTGGCTGGCCGCGCTCCTCGCGACGCTGGAGCGCACGGGCGAGCCCGCGGCCGTCGGGCCGGTCCACCCGATCTTCGAGGAGCGCCCGCCCGAATGGGCGCTGCGCGGCGGTTTCTTCGCCGACGTCGACCCCGACGGCGCCCTCCATGCGCGCGAGGGGCGGACGAACAACGTGATCATCCGCCGTGCGGCGCTCGACGAGGCCGGCATCGGCTTCGATCCGGTCTACGACGAGCTCGGTGGGGAGGACACCGCCCTTTTCCGCGCCCTCGCCGCGAAAGGCTGGCGCATCGCGGTCGCGCCGGACGCGATCGTGCACGAATGGGTGCCGGCGCGGCGCGTGGCGCTCGCCTGGCTCGCGCGGCGCTGGTATCGCACCGGCGGGCTCGAGGCCCGCACGCATGCCCTCCCCTACGGCTCCCCGGCCGGCCGCGCGACGGCGCTCGCGCGTGGTCTCGCGCGCATCGGCGCGGGCGGCGCGCTCGCTGCGGGCACGGCGCTCGCCGGCGGCTGGCGCGACCCGAGCCGGCTGGTGCATCGCCTCTTCACCATCGCCCGCGGCGGCGGCCTCGTCGCGAGCGTCGTCGGGCGCGAGAGCCGCGAATACGCGACCCCGCGCATCGAGGCGACGCCCACCCGGCAGGAGGACGCGACCGGATGAGCACGGACGCATCCCTCGTCGCCCTGTTCGGCCACGACGCCTACGACAGCACCGTGCGCAAGCGCATCGCCGGCATCCGGGACGCCGGTCGGCGTGTGATCGGCTTCACCTTCGCGCGGCGGCGCCCGGAGGACTCGCGCGCACCCGAGATCTTCTGGGAGAACGTCGCGCTCGGCGAGACGCGGGACCGGAACTACGCGAAGCGCCTGCCCGTCCTCGCGGCGGCGCTGCCGCGGGTGCTGCGCCACGCGCGGGCGCTGCGCGAGGCGCGGGTGATCTACGCGCGCAACATCGACATGATGGGCCTCGCCGTCGCGGCGAAGCGGCTCACCGGCTCGCGCGCGACCCTCGTCTACGAGGTGCTCGACGTCCAGCGCGTCTTCCTGCGCGAGGACGCGGCGGGCCGCGCCTTCCGCGCCGCGGAGCGGCGGGCGCTGCGAGAGGCGGATCGGCTCGTGGTGAGCGCGCCGGCCTTCGTCGCACGCTATTTCGAGCCGATGCAGGCGTATCGCGGCCCCTGGAGCCTCCTGGAGAACAAGATCCCGGCCGCCCGCATCGCGGCGGCACCGGCGCGCTTCGCCCGCACGCTGACGCATCCGCCCCTCGACGGGCCGATCGTCATCGGCTGGTTCGGCGTCCTGCGCTGCGCGCGCAGCCTCGTCCTGCTGGAAGAGATCGCCGCGCGGCTCGGGTCGCGGGTGCGGATCGTGCTGCGCGGCAAGCTCGCGGAGGAGGACGTCTCCCGAGAGCGGCTGGCCGCGGCGACGGCGCGCTGCCCGAACATCGTCTACGAAGGGCCCTACGCGAGCCCCGACGACCTCGCCGACCTCTACGGCGGCGTCCACTACACCTGGGCGCTCGACTACACGGACGCGGGCGCGAATTCCGACTGGCTCCTGCCGAACCGCCTCTACGAGGGCGGCTATTTCGGTGCGCCGACCCTCGCCCGCGAGGGCACCGAGGTCGGCCGCCGGGTCGCTGCCGACGATCTCGGCCTCGCGCTGCCGGAGCCGCCGGTCGAGGCCGTGTGCGCCCTCGTCGAGGGCTGCGACGCGCCCGCCTACGTCGCCCAGCGCGAGCGTCTCCTGGCGCGGCCGCCCGCCGCCTTCGTCGACGAGCACGACACCGCCGCGCTCCTCGACGACCTGGAGCGCGGCTGATCCATTCCCGTCCGAACGGTTTTCTCCGCCCCGCGGCTCACGCGGCGGCGCGGCTGCGCCGGCGCGAATAGCCCTCGTCCGTCGGCCTGTGGCCGTGGGCGCGCATGGCGCGAAGCCGCGCCTTGTTGAGGACGCCGCCGGCGATGGTGGCGCCGTGGCGGCGCAGGCTCTCCGCCATCTCCTGCAAAGCCGGGCGGCTGGTGCTGCCCCATTGCGTGACGACCACGAACGAATCGACGAGCGGCGCGACGGCGTTGGCGTCCGGCACTGTCTCGAGCGCCGGCAGGTCGAGGATCGTCACCTCGTTCCGCTCGCGCGCCTCCTCCAGGAAGGCCCTCATGCGCTGCGAGCCCAGGAGGTCGGCGCCGCTGGGCGTGCCGGAGGGGTCGTTCTCGGTGGGGTCGCGCAGGCGTTCGATCAGGTCCTCGCTGCCCAGCGCCGAGAGCCGTCGCACCGGCGTGTCGCCCTCGGCGTGGCTGAGGGTGCGGGTGTGCAGGTTCGCGTCGACGAGGAGCGTCGTCTGGCCGCCCAGCGCGAAGAGGCGCCCGAGATTGCCCGCGACGGTGGAGGCCCCCTCCCCCGGCGAGAGCGAGGCGACGCCGATCACGGCGCCCTTGCCGCCGGGCGGCAGGCTGCGCGAGATCTGCGCCTTCACGCGCCTGAGCCCGTTGGAGAAGGGCGTGCCGGGCGCCGCTATGGCGTAGCCGAGCCCGTCCGCCGAGCGCCGGCTGAAGGCCTTGTCGCGCGAAACCAGAGGCACGACGCCGAGCGATTCGACGCCGGCGTCCTCCAGGTGTCGCGGCAGGCGCACGGCGCGGTCGAAGCTCTCGACGAGGATCGCCAGCGCGAGACCGAGCCCGCCGCCGAGGATCGCGGAGAGGACGAGGATGATCGCCTTGCGTGGGCTCGTCGGCGCCGTCGGCACGAGGGCGGGCGAGATCATGCGCGCGGTGAGGAAGGGTGCGCTCTGCTGCTGGATGACGTCGGTGTAGCGGCGCAGATAGCTTTCGAAGGCGGCCTGGAGCACGTCCGCCTCGCTCTCCAGCTGCTGCACGCGCACCCCCGCCTCCTCCGTCTCGTTGGAGCGGGCGATGAGGCGGGCCATCTCGTCCTGGAGATTCTCCTCGCGGGCGCGGGCGACGTCCGCCTCCGTGCGCAGGCGCGAGGCGAGGCGGCGCAGCTCGTCTCGAATGGCGTCCTCGGTGCGGGCGAGGTCGCGCCGCACCGCCGCGAGCGCGGGGCTGTCCTCCGAGAGGCGCGCGGCCCGCTCGGCCTCCTCGTCGGCGAGCTCGATCCAGCGCGCGCGCAATTCGGCGATGATCGGGCTCTCGCTGCTGTCGACGGCATCGAGGGCGATCTCGTCGCTCTCGAGCGCCCGCTCTATGCGTGCGACCCGCGCCTGTGCCTCCGCGGCCTGGGACGACGCCGCGACGAGGCGCTGGTTCACCTCGCCGAGCGCCTGCTCGTTGATGAGGCCCCGACCCTCGCCGGTGTCGACGATCTCGTTCTCGGCGCGGAAGCGCTGCACCTGGCGCGCGGTGTCGCTGAAGCGGCCCTGCAGCTCGGCGATGCGATCGCGCAGCCAGTCGGCGGCGTTCTCCGCCGCGTCGAAGCGTGCCTCCAGGCGATTGCGGACGTATGCCTCCGAGACGGCGTTGGCGATCGCCGCCGCCATCTGCGGGTGATTGCCCTCGTAGCGCACGTCGACGGCGCGCGAGGAGCCGAGCCGGTAGACCTGGAGGTCCTGCCGGATCGACACCGCCGCGCGCTCGCGCGGGGTGAGCGCCGTGCCGGCCGCGCCGGCCGCGTCGCCCGTGCCGCTCGTCGGCGCGCCGTCCTCGACGACGAGGGTCGGCGGCTCGGGCGCGAAGGCGGCGTCGAGGCTGTTCCGGACGGTGGCCCGCAGGCGCCCGACGAAGCCCGTGACCACGTCCGGGCGGTCGGGGATGAAGAGCGGATCCTCCACGAGATCGAGCGCGTCGACGACGGCGAGCGCCACGTCCTGCGAGCGGATGATCTGCATCTGCGTCTCGATGGCGATCATGCTCTCCGCGCTGGGCGTCGTGCCGGTGCCGAGGCGGCCCGCGTCCGTCTGGGGATCGTCGATGATCAGCCCCGCCACCGCGGCGAACTTGGGCTGCGCCGTGAAGGCGTAGAGCCCTCCGATGCCGATGCAGGCCACCATCGCGAGCGCGATGATCCACGCCCGCCGACGCAGGAACGCCGCGAGCGCCGGCAAGTCGATGCGCAGGCGGGGATCGTCTCCGGGGCGACCTTCGTCGAGGAACGGCATCGGGGGTCCTTGTCGGTTGGGGATCGGGTCTCGCGGGTGCCGGTCAGCCCGCGGCGGCGCGGGAAGCCTTCTCGCGCTCGTCCGGCAGGCGCGCCTCCCAGGCGAGCGCCTGGGACACGATGGCGTCGAGGTCGGCGAAGCGCGGCGACCAGGCGAAGGTCTCCCGCAGGCGCGTCGCGTCGGCGATGAGCGCCGCCGGATCGCCCGCACGGCGCGGCGCCGCGCGCACGGCGAAGTCGACCCCGCTCGCGCGCTTGACGCTCTCGATCACCTCGCGCACGGAGGCGCCGCGGCCGTAGCCGCAATTGAGGACGAGGCTCTCGCCCCCGCCGCGCAGATGCTCGAGCGCACGCAGATGCGCGTCGGCGAGATCGCTGACGTGGATGTAGTCGCGGATGCAGGTGCCGTCGGGCGTCGGATAATCCTCGCCGAAGACGTCGAGCGCGGGCCGGCGGCCCAGAGCCGTCTGGCAGGCGACCTTGACGAGATGCGTGGCGTTGGGCGTGCACTGGCCGATGCGACCTTTCGGATCGGCGCCGGCGACGTTGAAGTAGCGCAGGATGACGTAGTCGAGGCCGTGCGCACGCGCCGCGTCCTCGATCATCCATTCGCTCATGAGCTTCGAGCGGCCGTAGGGGTTGATCGGGTCCGGCGCCGCGTCCTCCGACATCATCGGCTGCGAGGGCTCGCCGTAGACCGCGGCGGTGGAGGAGAACACGATGCGCCGCACGCCGGCGCGCACGGCCGCTTCCAGCAGCGCGCGCGTCTTCAGCGTGTTGGCCTCGTAATAGTAGAGCGGGTTCGCCACGGAGGCCGGCACCTCGATCTTCGCGGCGAAGTGCAGGATCTCCTCGATCCCGTGCTCCGCGACGAGGCGGCCGACGAGATCCTGGTCGGCGACGTCGCCGACGACGAGCTGCGCCTGGGAGGGCACGCTCTCGCGCAGGCCCGTGGAGAGGTCGTCGAGCACGATCACGCGCTCGCCGCTCTCCACGAGCGCGAGCGCGGCATGCGCGCCGATGTAGCCGGCGCCGCCGGTGACGAGGACGGGCATGAGGTAACGATCTCCGCTGATGCGAGGAATGGCCGGAACGGACCGGCGTCGCGCACCGAACGCCGTGGGGCCCGACACGTTCCGACGGCCGAGCCTGGTCGCGCTCCGCCTCAGCCGGCCTGCGCCGCGGCGCGGCCCGGCCTGCGCGGGCGCAGCGCGACCAGCGCCCGCCGGTCGAGAGCGTGGCGCGGCGAGAGCGTCGCCGCGAAGAGGAAGAGCGCGCGCGCGACCGCGCGGTCGCCCCAGAGGTGATGTCCCGCCTGCTTCACGGCGGAGGCCGCCGCCTCCGCGCGCAGCGCCCGCGCCGCCCGGCGCCCGTAGCGCGCCGGCACGCGTCGCAGCGCCTCGCGCAAGAGGGGGATGGCCAGGCGAATGGCGTCCGGCTCCAGCCGCTCGTAGCCCTGGTAGAGATCGACCATCGCCGCCGCCACCTCCTCGTCGAGCGGGCGCTCGAGGTGGGCCGCGAGCAGCGCGCGGGGCGTGCGCAGGCTGGTGCGCCGGCCGGCGGCGCCGCGCGTCTTCATCACCGAGGAGCCGTGGACCCGGTAGCGCACGAGCGGCTCGGGGAGGTTCGAGAAGCGGGTGGTCTCGCGCAGGCGCGCCCACAGCGCGCTGTCCTGGGCGGAGGTGAAGCTCTCGTCGTAGCCGCCGGCGGCGTGCACGATGTCGGCGCGCATCATCACGCTCGGATGCAGCACGCTGCTCGTGAAGAGCTGGCGGGCGGCGATGATCTCGTGCTCGGGCGGCGGGGAGATCGTGGCGATCGGCGTGCCGTCCTCGCGCATGCGGGTGTAGGCGGTCCCGAGGACGCCGATCTCCGGGTGCGCTGCGAGATGAGCGACCTGCTTCTCCAGCCGATCGGGCGCGTAGGCGTCGTCGGCGTCGGCGCGGGCGATCAGCGGGGCGCGGCAGGCGCGGAGCCCGACGTTGAGCGCCGCCGTGACGCCGAGGTTCTTCTCGTTGCGGATCACCCGCACGCGGGGGTCGCGCGCGGCGTAGCCGGCGAGGAGATCGGGCGTCTCGTCGGTGCTCGCGTCGTCGACGACGACGAGCTCGAGATCAGCGTGGGTCTGCGCGAGGATGGTCTCCACGGCTTCGGAGAGGAAGCGCGCGCCGTCCTTCACGGTCATCAGCACGCTCACCGAGGGCTCGGGGCGCATCGGCGGCGTGGTCGTATCGGGCTTCGTCATGGAGGGCGCTCCGCTGGGCGAATGATGATCGCTCGCACTGGTGATCGCGATCCGGCGACCCCTGCGAACGCGTCGAGGCCGCCGATGTTCGTCTCTCGCAGCTGCGAAAAGATCGGGCGGCGGATGCGCGATCGCGCGGAACTCCGCGTCGGGAGTCGACTTGAACCCGGACCTCGACGCGGCCGCGGCCGCGCACCCCTTCCGCTCGTCCGTACGAACCGACCCGTCCTCCCGACCAGCCCTTCGATGGGCCGAGGATGCTTCGAAGAGGAGCCGCCGTGCTTCGGTCCATCTCCCATCTCTACGCCCTCCTGCGTCCGAAGGACCGTCGCAACGGCGCGATCCTGCTCGCGATGATGATCGTCGGCGCCGTCCTGGAGGTCGTCGGCGTCGCCGCGATCCCCGCCTTCGTCGGCATCGTCGTCAGCCCTGAGCGGCTCGCGAGCATCCCGACCGTGGGCCCCTGGCTCATCGAGCGCGGGTATGCCGGCTCGCCCTGGCTCGTCGTGTGGGGGGCGCTCGTCCTGTTCGCGATCTTCGCGCTCAAGAACGCCTTTCTCGTCGCAAACGCCTACGCCCAGGTGCGCTACATGCTCAATCGGCGCTGCGAGCTCGCCGATCGCATGATGCGCGCCTACCTGTCGGCGCCCTATTCCTTCCATCTCACCCGCAACACCTCCGAGCTCCTGCGCAACGTCGACCGCGAGACCAACGTCGTCTCCCAGCAGGTCATCGGCTCGCTGCTCGAGGTGACGACGAAGGGCGTCATCGCGGTCTCGATCCTCGGCTTCCTGTTCGTCGCCGAGCCGCTAATCACGCTCTTCTGGGGCCTGCTCTTCGCCGGCGTCATGGTGCTGATGCTCCTCGCCACGAGCCGCAAGCTGCAGGACTACGCGCGCGACGAGCAGGCGAACCGCAAGCAGTACATCCAGGCGCTCTACCAGGCCTTCGGCAGCATCAAGGAAGCGCGCGTGCTGGGCCGCGAGGGGCATTTCGCGAGCCGCTTCTCGGACGGCATCACCCGCACCGCCGTCGCCATCCGCTACAAGACCTTCCTGTCGCGCATCATGCCGCCGATGACGGAGATGCTCGCGATCACGGGATTGCTCGCGCTCGCGGTGACGCTGATCCTGCTCGAGCGCCCGACCGACTCGATCCTGGTCACGATGTCGCTCTTCGTCGTGGCGCTGGTGCGGCTGCGCGACTCGTTCAGCACGGTCATGTCGCGCCTCGCGGACCTGCGCTACAGCCTCGTCTCCATCGAGCCGGTCCAGAACGAGCTCTCGAAGCTGGAGACGCCCGCCTCGCAGGACCTGCAGAAGCTCCAGCGCGCCCCCGACAGGCTGCGCCTGCACGAGGCGATCCGGCTCGAGGACGTCTGGTACACCCACCAGCAGGCCGAGCGCCCCGCTCTGCGCGGCATCGACCTGACGATCCCCGCCGGCAGCGCCATCGGCCTCGTGGGCAGCACGGGTGCGGGCAAGTCGACCGTCGTCGACGTCGTCCTCGGCCTGCTCGAGCCCGATCGCGGCGCCATGCGCGTCGACGGCACCGACATTCGCGAGGCGGGCGTGCGGCGCTGGCAGGGCTCGATCGGCTACGTGCCGCAATCGATCTACCTGCTCGACGACACGATCCGCCGCAACATCGCGCTCGGCGTGCCCGACGAGGAGATCGACGAGAACGCGCTCGCGGCCGCGATCGAGGCCGCCCAGCTCGGCCGCTTCATCGATCGCCAGCCGCACGGGCTCGACACGGAAGTGGGCGAGAACGGGCTGCGCATATCCGGCGGCGAGCGCCAGCGCATCGGCATCGCCCGCGCGCTCTACACCGATCCCGACGTCGTCATCCTCGACGAGGCGACCTCGGCCCTCGACAACACCACCGAGCGGGCGGTGATCGAGGCGGTGGACGGGCTGCGCGGCAGCCGCACGGTGATCATGATCGCCCACCGCCTCTCGACGGTGCGGCGCTGCGACACGCTCTACTTCCTCAAGGACGGCCGGATCGAGGCCCGCGGCACCTACGACGAGCTGCGCGAGAGCCACGACGAGTTCCGCCTGATGGCGGCGGAGTGATCGCGATGGGCGTGACGCAGACGATCGACCGCCTCCGCTGGTCCGCCCTGTGGCACGCGCGGCGCATGCCCGCGCGCGCCGTCGAGCGCGGCCTGCCACCGCGCCTCCTCGGCGACCGGTATCGGCCCCACGAGACGCTTTCCGAGCACGCCGCCCGCGATCCTCGCGCCCGCATCGAGACGATCCACCCGCAGACGGCTCTCGACAACCCGCTGCCGCGCAATATTGAGCGTCGCGACGACCTCCCCCGCGACGGCGCGCTGTGGGGCTACTCGATGTTCGACGTGCCGAAGCGACACGCGGCTGCGACGCTGCTCGCCGAGGTCCACGATTGCCGCATCGCGTTCTTCGCGGACGATCGGCGGGGCGAGTTCCACCCCGCCATCGTCACCGCCGACGGGCACGACCTGCGCCTTCGCGAGATCCGGTGGCGCCCGCCGCATCGCGCGCAGACGCGCCCTGGTCGCACGGCGCGTCGCTTGGAGCGCGCGACCTGGATCGCGGAGCGGGTCTACGACAACCACTCCCACTGGCTCTCCGCGCACCTGCCCAAGCTCGTCCTGCTCCAGGAGCGCGGGCTCCTGGGCGACCTCGTCCTGCCGAAGACGCGCACGCGCGTCATGGACGCGAGCCTCGCGGCGCTCGGCATCGATCCCGACGCGTGCATCACGTGCGACCCGGACGAGCCGCTGGACGTCGGCACGTTGACGCTCCTGTCCACGGATCGCTTCCGTCCGGAGCTGCTTCGGCCCGTGCGCGATCGCCTCGCCCCGCCCGATCCGGAGGCGGCGGACGCGCGGGTGTTCATCAGCCGCAAGGCCTCGCGCGGGCGCCATCTCCTGAGCGAGGACGCCCTTCGTCCGCTGCTCGAGGCGCGGGGCTTCACGCTCGTTAAAATGGAGGATCTCGGCTTCGCCGAGCAGGTAGCGCTCATGCGCCGCACGCGCGTGCTCGTCGCGCCGCACGGTGCGGGGCTGACCAACATGATGTTCTGCCCGCCGGGCGCCCAGATCGTCGAGATCGGCGATCCGGGCTTTCCCAACCCCAATTTCTACGCTCTCGCCTGCGCCATGGGGCTCGGCTATCGGATCGTCGCCGGCACGTCGGTCGGCGAGGCGCCGCATCCGCTCGAGCGCGACCTCACCATCGCTCCCGACGACCTGCTCCCGGCGATCGACGCGGCGATCCGGGACGCGGAGACGTCCCGATGAGCATCGCCGTCGTCGTCCCCGCGTTGAATTCCCGGAGCACGCTCCCCGCGACGCTTCGCACGCTGCTCGCGCAGACGCGCCCGCCGGACGAGATCCTCGTCGTCGACAACGGATCGCAGGACGACACGATCGCCGTGGCCCTGGCCTTCGCGCCGCGCGTGCGCGTCCTCTCGTGCGCACGGCCCGGCGCCGCCGCCGCCCGCGCGGCCGGTGCCGCGGCGAGCGAATGCGAGCGGGTGATGTTCCTCGACGCCGACGACGTCGTTGCGCCCGATACGCTGCAGGCGCTCGACACCGCCCTCGACGAGGCACCCGACGGCGTCGCCGCATGCCCCTGGCTACGCTTCGAGCCGCATGCGGAGGGCTACCGGGTCGCGCCGGCCTCCTGCCGCGAGCGGCGCGTGGGCGAGGACGCCCTCGGCGCCTGGCTGACCGGCTGGTACCACCCGCCCTGCAGCGTGCTCTGGTCGCGTGCCGCCTACCGGGCGAGCGGGGGCTGGGATCCGGCGATCGGCGTCAACGACGACGGCGACCTCGCCATGCGCGCCCTCGCCGCCGGCGTGCCGCTCGTCACGACCTCGCGCGGCACCGGCTATTACCGGCGTGCGCTCGAACCCGCATCGACACTCTCGGGCGCCCGCGCCAGGCCCGACGGGCTCGCCTCGCGCCTCCTCGTGCTCGACCGGATCGCCGGCATTCTCGCCCGGGAGGGCCGCCTCGACGACGCGCGCCGGACCGCGCTCGCGCGCGCCTACGAGATCGTGCAAGACGATTCCGGGGACGTGCCCTCCTGTGCCGCGGCCCGCGCCGCGGCGATCGACGCCGCTCGGGCGCTGACGCGCGGGGACCTCCCGTCGCGCGCGAAAGAGGCGGCGACGCGCGGACCGCAGCCCGCTCCGGGTGCGATCGTCTGCGAAGCACCCGACCCGGCGGCTGCGCCCGAGCTCGACGAGCCGCTCGTGAGCGTCGTCATTCCCGCTTTCCGCCGCGTCGACACCCTGCCGCGCGCGGTCGAGAGCGTCCTCGCGCAGACCCGTTGCCGGCTGGAAATCCTCGTCGTCGACGACGCCTCGCCCGACGACACGGCGGAAGTCGCCCGGCGGCTCGCCGCGCGGGATCCGCGGGTGCGGCTCCTTCGCCAGGAGACGAACGGAGGCGTCGCGGCGGCCCGCAATCGCGGGATCGCCGAGGCGCGCGGCGACCTGATCGCCTTCCTCGACGCCGACGACGAATGGCTGCCCGAGAAGCTCGCCCGCCAGATCGCGGCGCTGAAGCAGGGCGGGCCGCGGGTCGGGCTCGTCTACACCGGCGTCGAGACGCTGGGTGCGGGGGGCGACCGCATCGTCGAGCCCGCGACGCGCAGCGGGTTCCTGTTCGCCGACATGCTCGCCCGCAACGTGCTCCACGGCGGCGGCTCGAACACGCTCGTCCCACGCTTCGTCTTCGACGTCGTGGGCACGTTCGACGAGACCCTGCCGGCGGCGGAAGACTGGGAGATGTGGCTTCGCATCACCCGCTTCTTCGCGGTGGCGGCGGTGGAAGAGCCGCTCATCCGCTATCATGATCCCGCCGGCGATCCCGCCGAGGATTCGCGTCGGCGCTCGCGCCAGCGCGGGCCCAACCGCGCCGCGCGCGAGACGATCCTCCAGCGCTATCGGCTCGAGATGCGCCGCGCGGGCGTCGAGCACCTCTTCTTGATCGACACCGCGCGCCGCGAGCGGGCGATGGGCGACGGCCGCGGCTTCGCCCGCCAGCTCGTACGGCTCGCGCGAAGCGCGTCGGGCCGCGCGCACCTCGCCCGCGCGGCGCTGCGCCGGATCCCCGGCGCGGGCGGGCGCGGCGCCGCCGCGGAGACACCGCCATGAGCCGGCCGCGCGAGACGATCCTGATCTGGTCTCCCGTGGAACGTTCGGCCGCGGGCGGGGTCCAGCGCGTCGTGCGCCGGCTCGTCGACCATCTGGGCACCGGCGACGCGAAGGTCGTCACGGCCTGGGCGGAAGGGGCGCGGGTCGAGGGCGAGAGCGGTGTCGTGCTGCCGCTGTGGGTGCGCCCGAGCGCGAAGCGTCCGCTCCATCTTCCCTCGCTCGCCGCCGCGGCGCGGCTTCTCGCCCGCGTGCGCCCCGACGTCGTGAACGTGCACTTCCCCACCGCGGGAGCCTGGTACTTCGTCCTGCTCAAGCCGCTCTTCCGCTTTCGTCTCGTCCTGTCCTTTCACGGCAGCGACCTGCTGCGGCCCCTTTCCCACGACGAAGCCTTCCTGCCGCGCCTCGTCGCCGGCGCGGACACGATCACCGTGGTCTCCGACCACCTGCGCGGGCGCCTCGGTGAGCTCGCGCACGGCGCGCGCGAGGTGGTGAGCGTGCCGAACGGCATCGATCTGGGCTTCTGGTCACCGGATGCCCAGATCTCCGAGCGGGACGGCCCGCTCCTCGCCGTCGGCCGGCTCGAACCCGTCAAGGGCTTCGACGTGCTGCTCGACGCCGTCGCCCGCGTCCGCGCGGCGAACCCGGACGCGCGGCTCGACATCCTCGGCGACGGTAGCCAGCGCGGCGCGCTGGAGGCCCGTGCGGAGGCGCTCGGGATCGCCGACGCGGTCGCTTTCGCCGGCGACACCGACCACGCGACGATTCGCGAGCGCCTGCGGCGGACCCGCGGCTTCGTGCTCTCCTCGCGCAGCGAGGGCATGCCGCTCTCGCTCCTCGAAGCGATGGCCTGCGGCGCCCCGTCGATCGCGACCCGCGTCGGCGGCGTCGAGCAGGTGCTCGCCGGCCACGGCCTCGTCGTCGAGCCGGAGGATCCCGCCGACCTCGCGGAGGGCATGGAGACCCTCCTCGCCGACCCGGCCGCCGCCCGCGCCCGCGCCGCACGCGCCCTCGCCCACGCGGCGACCTTCGACGAACGCGCGGCCAACGCCCGCTATGAGACGGTGCTCCTGAGGGAGGCGAGCGACACGCCTTGAGGTGTGACCCGCCGCGGACGCCGCTTGCGCGCTCGGCATGAGCGGGATACCGAGGCTTCCACGCCTCCGCCTGGGTCCTCCTCACCGTCGCCTGGGGGGAGCCTTCACGGCGACCCTCTACGTGACGAGCGGCCTCCTCGGGCCGCCGGCCACGGCGCGCTGGGATCGCTCTCGATCCTCGCCCTCGTCGTCGGTCTCGCCAAGGCGGACCGCGCCGAGGAGCAGGCCCTCGTGCGGTTCGCCCTGGCGGTGGTGATCGCGAACACGATCCTCGTGGGCGCGACCGGGCTCGCGCTGATCGCGCTCCTCTAGCCTCGGCCGCCGTCGTCGGGACCCGAGCGGCCGCCGTCGGCTTCCGGCGGGTCGACCTCCATGGGCTCCATGCGCCACACGGCGCCGCTGCCCTCGCTGCGCACGTTGGTGAGGAGATAGATGGCGCCGTCCGGCCCCTGCTCCACCTCGCGGATGCGGGTGTTGAGCGGCAGGAATTCCGTGCCGGCGACCTCGCCGCCCTCCATGTCCACCCGCTCGACGCCGCCCGCGGAGAGCGCGCCGAAGAGGATGTCGCCCTGCCATTCGGGGAAGAGATCGCCCGTGTAGACGATCATCCCCGCCGGCGAGCGCACCGGCGACCACACGTGCGTCGCATCCTCGAAGTCCGGGAACTCCGTGGGGTCGGGGATGTCGACACCGTTGTAGTTGATGCCCCAGCTCACGACGGGCCAGCCGTAATTGGCGCCGGCCTCGATGGCGTTGAGCTCGTCGCCCCCGAGCGGGCCCATCTCGACGACGTAGAGTTGGCCGGTCTCTCGGTCGATCGCGGCCGATTCGATGTTGCGGTGGCCGTAGGAGAAGATCGCGTCGTCCGCGCTCTCGTCGCCGACGAAGGGGTTGTCGTCGGGGATCGAGCCGTCGGGGTTCAGCCGCACCACGGTGCCGAGCGTGTTCGAGAGGTCCTGCGCCGGGCCGAACTGGAAGCGCTCGCCGAGCGCGAGGAAGAGGTGCCCCTCGTCGTCGAAGACGATGCGGTTGCCGAAATGGGCGGGCCCCTCGACCTTCGGCTCCTGGCGGAAGATCACCTCCCACTCCTCGATGCGGTTGTCGACGAGGCGCCCGCGCCCGAGCGCCGTCGCCGCGGTACCGCCCTCGCCGGGCTCGGCGAAGCTGAGATAGACGCGCTGGTTCTCCGCGAAATCGGGATCGAGGGCGACGTCCATGAGCCCGCCCTGCCCCTGGGCGAAGACGGTGGGCGTCCCCTCCAGCGGCTCGGAGACGGAGCCGTCGGGCGAGACGATGACGAGATCGCCCGGCAGCTCGGTGACGAGCATGCGCCCGTCCGGCAGGAAGGCCATGCCCCAAGGCGTGTCGAGGCCGGTGGCGACCTCCAGGATCGCGACCGCGACCTCGCCGGTATAGAGCGATTCCACCTGTGACTGCGGCTGCGTCGGCTGCGCCAACGCGAGCGTCGTCGCCGCGGGGGTCGCGAGGAGGGCGAGGAGAAGGGGAGAGGTTCGCATGAGGCGCTCCTTGGCCGTAGGGCGGTTCGTGCCGGGGCGGTTCGGTGGCCCGAACGACCACCCCCGGTCGGAGTTCCCCTGCGGCATCCCGCCGAGCGGGCATCGCCGGCGCGACGTCTCCCCTCCCCGCTGTCCCCTCCTCGCGCGCTCAGTGCTTGATCATGACGTGGCGCACCGCGGTGTAGTCCTCCAGCGCGTAGGACGACATGTCCTTGCCGTAACCCGATTGCTTCAGGCCGCCGTGGGGCATCTCGTTGACCAGCATGAAATGCGTGTTCACCCAGGTGCAGCCGTAGCGCATGCGTGCCGCGGTCGCCATGGCGCGCCCGACGTCCTTCGTCCAGATGGAGCTCGCGAGCCCGTAATCGGAATCGTTCGCCCACGCCACCGCCTCGTCCACGTTCGAGAAGCGCGTGACGGAGACGACGGGGCCGAACACCTCGCGGCGGACGATCTCGTCCTCCTGGCGCGCGCCCGCCACCACGGTCGGCTGGTAGTAGAAGCCGTTCTCGCCGTGCGCCGCGCCGCCCGTCGTGATCTCGATGTGCGGGTTCTCGCGGGCGCGCTCGACGAAGCTCGCGACCCGGTCGCGCTGGCGCAGCGAGATCAGCGGGCCGATCTCGTTTTGCGTGTCGTCGGCGAGGCCGTAGGCGATGGAGGAGACCGCCGAGGACAGGTCCGCCACGAGCCGGTCGTAGACCTTGGGGCCGGCATAGATGCGGCAGGCGGCCGTGCAGTCCTGCCCCGCATTGTAGTAGCCGAAGGCGCGCAGGCCCGAGACCACCTCCTCGACGTCGGCATCGTCGAAGACGACGACGGGCGCCTTGCCACCGAGCTCGAGATGCGTGCGCTTCACGGTGCGCGCGGCGGCGGCGAGCATCTTGCGACCCGTCGCGACGTCGCCCGTGAGCGAGATCATGTCGACGCCGTCGTGGTGGATGAGGTGGTTGCCCACCGTCTCGCCGCGCCCGGGGATGACGTTGACCACGCCCGGCGGCAGCACGTCGGCGAGGACGCGCGCGAGCTTCAGCGCCGTGAGCGGCGTCTGCTCGGAGGGCTTGAAGACGACCGTGTTGCCGCCGCCGATGGCCGGCGCGAGCTTCCAGGCCATCATCATGAGGGGGTAGTTCCACGGCGCGATGGAGGCGACGACGCCAATCGGGTCGCGGCGGATCATCGAGGTATGGCCCGCCATGTACTCGCCCGCCACCGCGCCCGTGAGGCAGCGCACCGCGCCCGCGAAGAAGCGGAAGCAGTCGACGATGGCGGGGATCTCGTCGCCCTTCGCGGCGCCGATGGGCTTGCCGCAATTGAGCGCCTCGAGCGCGGCGAAGCCGTCGGCCTCGGCCTCGATCCGGTCGGCGATGGCGAGGAGCGCCGCGGAGCGCTCCGCGGGCGTGGTGCGCGACCAGCCGTCGAAGGCGGCGCGCGCGGCGGCGACGGCGCGGTCGACCTGCTCGGTCGAGGCCTCGGGGAGCTCCAGGATGAGCGATCCGGTGCGCGGGTCGAGGATTCGCTCGGGCGCCTCCTCGCCGGGCTCGAAGGCCTCGCCGATCAGGAGGGCGGTGTCGAAGGCGGGGGCGGCGTGATCCATGAATGGTCCTCCTCGAGGCGTCATTTCCCCTGGCCGGCGGTCTCCTCGCCGCCGCGGGTGAGATAGTAGGCGATCAGGATCGGCACGAAGGTGAGCACCACGACCACGATCGCAACGACGTTGGTGACGGGGCGCTGACGGGGGCGCACCAGCTCCTGCAGCATCCAGATCGGCAGCGTCGATTGCTGGCCGGCCGTGAAGGTCGTCACGATCACCTCGTCGAAGGAGAGCGCGAAGGCGAGCATGCCGCCGGCGAGCAGCGCCGAGCCGAGATTGGGCGCGAGCACGTAGCGGAAGGTCTGGAAGGCGTTGGCGCCGAGATCCGCCGACGCCTCCAGGATGTGCACCGAGATGCGCCGGAAGCGCGCGATGGCGTTGTTGAAGACGATCACGATGCAGAAGGTCGCGTGGCCGAGCACGATCGTGAAGGTCGAGAAGGGGATGTCCATCACGTGGAAGGCCGAGCGCAGCGACATGCCGGTGATGATCCCCGGCAGCGCGATCGGCAGGATGATGAGGAGCGAGATCTGCTCGCGCCCGAAGAAGCGCGTGCGCGCCATCGCGGCTGCGCACAGCGTCCCCAGGACGAGCGCGAGGACCGTGGAGACCGCCGCGACCCGCAAGGACAGGAAGAGCGGCGGCCAGACGTCCGCGCGGTTCCAGGTGACCTCGAACCATTGCAGCGTCAGGCCCGGCGGCGGGAATTGATAGGTCCGCTCCTCCGTGGTGAAGGCGTAGAGGAAGATGAGCAGGATCGGCAGGTGCAGGAAGGCGAGGCCCGCGATCGCGGCGATGGTCAGCGCGAGCGGCGGGCGGCCGGTGCCGGCGTCCGCGCCGTTGGCGTCGCGGCGGCGGCGCTTCGGCGCGGCCTCGACCGTCGACGTCGCGACGGGGGTGGAGGCGGCGCGCTCCGCCGCATTCCGCTCTAGGGCGGGCGCGTCAGAGCGCATCGAAGGCCCCCTTGCGCTTCGCGATCGCGAGATAGACGAGCATGATCAGGATCGGCACCATGGCGAAGGCGGCGGCGAGGGGGATGTTCCCCGCCGTGCCCTGCAGCTGGTAGACCGCCTGCCCGATGAAGCGGCGCGAGGAGCCGATGATCTGCGGGATGATGTAGTCGCCGAGCGTCAGCGAGAAGGTGAAGATCGACCCGGCGATCACCCCCGGCATGGCGAGCGGCAGAATAACGTGGCGGAACGTCTGCCGCGACGAGGCGCCGAGATCGGCGGAGGCTTCGAGCATGCTGCGCGGCACGCGCTCCAGCGAGGCCTGCATCGGCAGGATCATGAACGGCAGCCAGACGTAGAGGAAGACGAGGAAGGTGCCGATGTAGCTCGTCGACAGCGACGATCCGCCGATCGTCGGCAGCGCCAGCACGGCGTTCAGGATCGCGGACGCGCCGAGCCCCTCGAAGGCCCAGGAGACGATGCCCTCCTTCGCCAGGATCAGCTTCCAGGCGTAGACCTTGACGAGATAGCTCGACCAGAGCGGCAGCATGATGCCGAGGTAGAACGCCGCCTTCCAGCGGCCCTTGGCGTAGCGCGCGGCGAAATAGGCGATGGGGAAGGCGATGATCGCCGAGGCCAGCGTCACGCAGGCGGCCATCGTCACCGTGCGCACGATGATGTCGAAGTTCGACGGCCGGAAGAGCTCGGCATAGGTGCGCAGCGTGAATTCGGGCACGACGAGGCCGGAGAACTCGTCGATGGAGTAGAAGCTCTGCAGGAGCAGCGCCGCGAGCGAGCCGAGATAGACGATCCCGAGCCAAGCGAGGGGCGGCGCGAGAAG
The DNA here is from genome assembly GCF_014645695.1 of Salinarimonas ramus. Lineage (GTDB taxonomy): Bacteria > Pseudomonadota > Alphaproteobacteria > Rhizobiales > Beijerinckiaceae > Salinarimonas > Salinarimonas ramus. The sequence goes on from NZ_BMMF01000007.1 coordinate 176,866, forward strand.
GAGCGCGAGGAGGAGCCGCGGGCGCCGCCAGAACAGGTCCGAGATGCGGTCGGCGACGCCGCGCACCGGCAGGAACGCGGCCGTCGTCGCCGTCCCGTGCGCAAGCGTGAGGGCCGTCATCACGGCGCCTCCATCAGGTGGATCGCCTCGGGACGAAAATCGAGGCCGACCATCGTGCCCGGCGCCGGCGGCGGCTCGCCGGGGCCGACCATGGCGACGATCTCGAAGCCGCCGATGTCGGCGGTGACCCGCGTTCCGGCGCCGAGATAGCGAAGCGCGGTGACCCGCCCCGCGAGCCGCCCGCTCGTCTCCGGCGCGACGCGGATCGCCTCCGGCCGCAGGCTCGCCCAGCCGGCGCCGGCGCCGATGCGGGCGCTCACCTCCGGCGGCAGGACGTTGGAGGAGCCGACGAAATCCGCGACGAAACGGGTCGCCGGGCGCTCGTAGACCTCCGCCGGCGTGCCCACCTGCACGACCTTGCCGTGGTCGAACACGGCCACGCGATCGGCCATGGAGAGCGCCTCGCCCTGGTCGTGGGTGACGAAGACGAAGGTGATCCCGAGCCGCTTCTGGAGGGCTTTCAGCTCGTCCTGCATCTGCTCGCGCAGCTTCAGGTCGAGCGCGCCGAGCGGCTCGTCGAGGAGGAGCACGCGAGGCTGGTTGACCAGCGCCCGCGCGAGAGCCACGCGCTGGCGCTGGCCGCCGGAGAGCTGGGCGGGCTTGCGGTCGCCGTAGCCCTCGAGCTTGACCAGCGCGAGCATCTCCTCGGCGGCGGCGCGGCGCTTGGCCTTGTCCACGCCCTTCACCATGAGGCCGTAGGCGACGTTGTCGCGCACGTCGAGATGGGGGAAGAGCGCGTAGTCCTGGAAGACGGTGTTGACGTTGCGCCGGTTCGGCGGCGTTTCGCCGGCATCCTCGCCGAAGATGCGCACGATCCCCGAGGTCGGCCTCTCGAAGCCGGAGATCAGCCGCAGGCAGGTCGTCTTGCCCGAGCCCGAGGGCCCGAGCATGGCGAAGAAGGCGCCCTCCTCCACCGCGAGGTCCACGCCGTCGACGGCGCGCACCGGGCCGTAATGGCGCGCGACGTTCTCGAAGGCGACGGCGTGGGTCATGGGACGTCCTCGCTGGCTCTTGGTGCCGGCGGCCTCACCGCCCGCCGATCACGCCGATGTAGTCCGACACCCAGCGGTAGTAGGGCACGCACTCGCCCTGGCTCTCGCAGCGCGAGACCGGCGTCGTCCAGAAGCGGATGCGCTCGAAATCGTCGAAGCCGTTCTTGGTGCAGCCCTCCGCCGTCTGCATGCCGCGCCCGTCGGTACAGGCGGCCGGGACGACCGGGTTGGCGCCGAACCAGACGGAGAGGTCGCTCTGGAGGTTCGAGGCGAGCGTGTGCTCCATCCACAGATAGGCGCAGTTGGGGCTGTCGGCGTCGACGTGCAGCATCGTCGTGTCGGCCCAGCCGGTGGCGCCCTCCTGCGGGATCGTCGAGGCGATGGGCGCGCCGTCGGACTGGAGGAGATTCACCTGGAACGGCCACGAGCCGGAGGCGACGACGCCCTCGTTCTTGAAGTCGTCCATCTGGATGAAGGCGTCGTGCCAGTAGCGCGAGACGAGCTTGCGCTGCTCGCGCAGGAGATCGAGCGCCGCCTGGTACTGCTCGTCGTTGAGCTCGTAGGGCGAGACGATGCCGAGCTCGGGCTTGTGGAACATCAGGTATTGCGCGGCGTCCGCCACGTGGATCGGCCCGTCATAGGCCTGGACGCGCCCGGAATTCGACTGCCCGTCGGGCAGCGTCTGCTCCTCGAAGACGACGGACCAGGAGGTCGGCGGCTCGGGGAAGACCTCGGTGTTGTACATGAGAACGTTGGGGCCCCATTGATAGGGCACGCCGTAATGCACGCCGTCGACCACGTACCAGGGCGCGTTCTTCAGCCGCTCGTCGACCGTCTCCCAGGAGGGAATGAGCGAGAGGTTGATCGGCTGCACCCGCTTGCCCGCGACGAGGCGCAGCGAGGCGTCGCCCGAGGCGGTGACGAGGTCGAAGCCGCCCTCGTTCATGAGCGCCACCATCTCGTCGGAGGTGTTGGCGGTCTTGACGTTGACCTTGCAGCCCGTCGCCTCCTCGAAGGAGGTGACCCAGTCGAAATCGGCCATGGTCTCGCCGCGCTCGATGTAGCCGGGCCAGGCGACGATATCGAGCTGGCCCTCCGGCTCGCCGATCTCCTGGACCATCTCGGCCGCGCCGGCCGGCGCCGCGAGCGCGAGGGCGAGCACGCTCGCCGCGAGAAGCTTCGTGTTCCTCATCGTCATTCCCCTCCGAAACGTGATCGTCTCGCGGTCTCGCGCGAAGGCGGCGCGGCCGTTTGAGGGAAGCGTACGGCTCGGTTTCGAGTGATCGCAATGTCAAAACGCAGAACGGAGATATCGGCAAAACCGATTGCTCAATAGCCGCGCGCGCTGATCGCCGTCTGGGCGGAACGGACGAAATTTCGGGCAGCCGGTGCGAGCGGCGCGCCCTTGCGCCAGACGAGGCCGACCTGCACGCTCGGCAGGTCGCCCGACACGTCGCGGATCTCGATGCGGTCGCCTTCGAGCGACCAGGGGCGGTAGACGAGGCTCGGCAGGAGCGCGATTCCCGCGCCGGTGGCGACGAGGGAGCGCACCGCCTCCACCGAGCGCGTGCGGAAGGCGACGTTGAGCTTCGCCTTCGTCGAGGCCGTGAGGCGGCGCATGCTCTCCTCCATCTCGTCGGTGGTGAGCATGATGAAGGGCTCCTCGACGAGCTGCTCCAGCGAGATCGCCTCGACGTCCGCCAGCTCATGGCCCAGCGGCAGCCAGAGCCGATAGGGCGAGACCTGCAGCTGCTCGATGTGGAGCGCGGCGCGGTCGCGGATCGAGGAGGTCAGCAGCACCGCGCAATCCACCTCGCCGCCGATGAGGAGGTGCTGGATGTACTCGCCGCTCTCCTCGATGGCGGTGACCGTGACGCCCGGATAGGCGCGGCGGAAGCGCGAGAGGATGTCGGAGAGGACGTAGCCGGCCACGAGCGAGGTGACGCCCAGAGACAGCGCACCGCCCTGCGCCTGCGCGTCTTCGCGAAAGGCGTGGCGGGCGTTCGAGACGTCGCCGAGGATCTGGCGCGCGTGCCGCAGGAAGAGGCTGCCCTTGTGGGTGATCTCGAGCCCCCGCGCGCGCCGCTCGAAGAGCGAGACGCCGAGATCGAGCTCGAGCGCGTGGATCGCCTCGGTGACGGAGCTCTGCGAGATCGACAGCGCACGCGCCGCGCCGGAGACGCTCCCCTGCTCCGCGGCGGCGACGAAGAATTGCAGCTGACGGATCGTGAACGCCAAGTCTCGGCCCAGCCCTCGCTACGCGAACGCTAAGCGAGGCGTGCGAGGACCGCAAGGCGGCCCGCGCACCCTCGCTCGTGCCGCCCGATCAGGTCACGGGGTCGCCGGTCTCGCCCGGCGCCGGAACGTAGAGCGCACCGCCGCCTTCGACGAATTCCCGAGCCTTGTCTCGCATGCCCTCCTCGGCCGCGGCGAAAGCCTGCACCTCGGCCCGGATGTCCTGGGAGATCTTCATCGAGCAGAATTTCGGGCCGCACATGGAGCAGAAATGCGCCACCTTGTGCGCCTCCTTCGGCAGGGTCTCGTCGTGGAAGGCGCGGGCCGTGTCGGGGTCGAGCGACAGGTTGAACTGGTCCTCCCAGCGGAAGGCGAAGCGCGCCTGCGAAAGCGCGTCGTCGCGGATGCGCGCCAGCGGGTGGCCCTTGGCGAGATCGGCGGCGTGCGCGGCGAGCTTGTAGGTGATGACGCCCGTCTTGACGTCGTCGCGATCCGGCAGGCCGAGATGCTCCTTGGGCGTGACGTAGCAGAGCATGGCGCAGCCGAACCAGCCGATCATCGCCGCCCCGATGCCCGACGTGATGTGGTCGTAGCCCGGCGCGATGTCGGTGGTGAGCGGGCCGAGCGTGTAGAACGGCGCCTCCCCGCAGGCCTCGAGCTGCTTTTTCATGTTGGCCTCGATCTTGTGCATCGGCACGTGGCCGGGGCCCTCGATCATGACCTGGCAGCCCTTGTCCCAGGCGATGGTCGTCAGCTCGCCCAGCGTCTCCAGCTCGGCGAATTGCGCGGCGTCGTTGGCGTCCGCCACCGAGCCCGGCCGCAGGCCGTCGCCGAGCGAGAAGGAGACGTCGTAGGCCCGCAGGATGTCGCAGATCTCCTCGAAGCGCTCGTAGAGGAAGCTCTCGCGGTGGGCGGCGAGGCACCAGCGCGCCATGATCGAGCCGCCGCGCGAGACGACGCCGGTGACGCGATGCGCGGTGAGCGGCACGTGCGCGAGGCGAACGCCCGCGTGGATCGTCATGTAGTCCACGCCCTGCTCCGCCTGCTCGATCAGCGTGTCCTTGAACACCTCCCAGTCGAGCTTCAGCGGATCGCCCCCGACCTTCTCCAGCGCCTGGTAGATCGGCACCGTGCCGATCGGGACGGGGGAGTTGCGGATGATCCAGGAGCGGATGTTGTGGATGTTGCGCCCCGTGGAGAGGTCCATGACCGTGTCCGCGCCCCAGCGGATCGCCCAGACCATCTTCTCCACCTCCTCCGCCACGGAGGAGGTGACGGCGGAATTGCCGATGTTGGCGTTGATCTTCACGAGGAAGTTGCGGCCGATCGCCATCGGCTCGAGCTCGGGATGGTTGACGTTGGCGGGGATGATGGCCCGCCCGCGCGCCACCTCGTCGCGCACGAATTCCGGCGTGACGAAATCCGGGATCGCCGCGCCGAAACGCTCCCCGTCCGCGAGCCGGGCGCCGGCCTCGGCGGCGGCGGCCTCCCGGCAGAGGTTCTCGCGATGCGCGACGAAGGCCATTTCCGGCGTGACGATGCCCGCGCGGGCGAGCTCGAGCTGCGTGACCGGCGCGCCGGCGCGTCCCCGCAGGATCGTCCGCTCGGCCGGGCATCGCGGCACGAGCCGCTCCCCGCTCGCGCCGCCATTGTCCTCCGGGCGAACCGCGCGACCGGCGACGGTCTCGAGCCCGCGCTCGGCGAGCCAGGGGGCACGCAGGCAAGGCGCGCCCGCGGCGAGGTCGATCGCCGCCGCGTCGTCCGTATAGGGGCCGGACGTGTCGTAGACGCGCACGGGCTCGAGGCTCGGGTCCGAAAGCGCGATCTCGCGGAAGGGCACGCGCAGGTCCGGCCGCTCCGCCGGCCGGGCGTAGACCTTGCGTGAGCCCGGCAGGGCGCCGACCGTCACGGCGACGGGGGCCGCGGTGTCGGATGAAATGTTGGGTGACGTTCGTGACATGGGATCTCCCTCGACGTGGAGACCCGGGCCTCATGGATGTCAGGCAGACATGACGCGCGTCGCTTGGCGCGCGTCGGTCCCGTCCCTCCGCCGGCATGACCCGGATCAGGTTCAAGGGTCACGGCGGAGCAGCCGAATCTCAGCCCGTCCGATCGGGCCCCCCTCGGAACACGTCGAGCCTGCGCCTACGAGGTGGAGCCGCGCAAGGTGCGCGGGGGACGCCCTCCGATCGGCATTTCGCCACGAGGGCGAGCGGGCGAGCGTCACAGATCGCCGACGGCGCGCGCCTCGATCTCGGGCCGGGTCTCGTAGGCGACCGCGATCACCGGACGAGCTCGGCGAGGAGGCGAGACGTCGTCAGCGGGCGCGCTCGCCGGCTCCGGCGAGGAGAGCGCGCAAAGCTTCGACCAGGATCGGCCCCGCGCGGCGCGTCTCGAGCGGCCTGACCGAGAGCGCCAGGATCTCGAACACGAGCGGCGGCTCGATGGGCACCGCCGAGACGCCCACATGCGTCGCGGCCTGCGCCGTGAACGCGTCCACGATCGACACGCGCCCGAGCGTGTGCACGAGGTTGGGCACGGCGAGGAGCGAGCTCGCCGTGATGCGCTCGCGCCCGCCCGCATCCGCGCGCGCGCCCTCCCCTGGGACGAGATGCGCCACGAGACGGCCGATCGGCCGGTCGAGCGGCATGCCGATGAGGCGCGGCTCCGCCGCGATCTCGGCCTGCGACACGCCAGCCCGCCCCTCCCACGGGTGCCCCGCCGGGACGAGCGCCACGAGGCGGCCCTCGCCGATGCGGGTCGCGTGCAGGTCCGGCGCATCCACCGATCCCGCGACGATGCCCACGTCCGCGCGGCCCGCCCTGAGCGCGGCGAGCTGCTGGATCGCGCCGCCGACGTCGACGTCGATCTCGAGCTCCGGCATGCGCCGCGCGAGCTCGGCGATGGCGCGGGGCAGGTGGAGCTGGGCGAGGAGGCCGACGCAGGTGATGGAATAGCGCCCGCCGAGCCCCGTGCGCACCTCGGCGATGGCGCGCTCTAGGCGATCGAGCCCGTCTCCAAGGAAGCGGCTCTCGGCATAGATGCCCTGCGCCTCCGCCGTTGGGTAGATGCGCCCGCGCTCCAGCACGAAGAGAGGCAGGCCGACGGCGCGCTCGAAGTCGCGCAGGTGGCGGCTCACGGTGGGCTGCGAGAGCCCGAGCAGCCGCGCGGCGGCGCTGACCGAGCCCTGCTCGTAGACCGCGCAGAAGACCTGCAGACGTTGAACGGTGACGAAGCGCATGGCGAGACCTCGTGCCGAGCCATAGAAAGCTTCTATGGAGGGCGCAAATCTTTTCTGTTTCCGAAACGGCAGCCGGCTTCTTTACTGGTTCCGCTGCAGCGGCATCAGGCCGCCCGAGGGTGTTTGCGGATGCAGGCTGGCATCGTCATCGGCTTTCTCGTGGTCGGGCTCCTGTCCGGGGCGGCGATCGCCTACGCCATCGGCGCGGCCGCGGTGCTGACCTTCGTCGTCGCCGACAACACCCGCTTCCTCGCGGTCCTGCCCCAGCGCCTGTTCTCGCAGCTCGACGTCTTCGCCTTCCTGGCGATGCCGCTGTTCATCCTCGCCGGCGACCTGATGAACCGCGGCGGCCTAGCCAAGGCGCTCATCGACTTCTCGATGGCGCTGGTCGGGCGCCTCAAGGGCGGGCTCGGGCACGTGAACGTGCTCACCAGCGTGTTCTTCGCCGGCGTCTCCGGCTCGGCCGTCTCGGACGCGGCCGCGCTCGGAAACGCGCTCGTGCCCGAGATGACGCGGCGCGGCTACAAGCTCGACTACGCCGCCGCCATCACCGGCGCGTCCTCGATCATCGGGCCGATCATTCCGCCGAGCACGATCCTGATCTTCTACGGCGCGCTGATGGAGACCTCGGTCGCCGCGCTCTTCGCGGCCGGCATCGTGCCCGGCCTGCTGCTGGCCGCCGCGCTCATGGCCATGAACGCCTTCTACGCCTGGCGCGACGATCATCCCGGCGGCGCGGGCGTCGAGGTGCCCCGGCTCCTGCCGTCCTTCGCCAAGGCGCTGCCTGCGCTGACGCTGCCCGTGATCATCCTCGGCGGCACACTCTTCGGCGTGATGACCCCGGCGGAGGCCGCCGCGGTGGCCGTCGTCGCCGCGCTCGCCATCGGCGTCGCCTACGGCGATCTCGACGCCGCGCGCGTCCTGGCGAGCCTCAAGCGCACCGGCGTGCTGCTGGGCGCGCTGTTCATCATCCTGTGCGCGATCTCGACCTTCAGCTACCTCGCGGCGCTCCAGCAATGGCCGCAGGCGATCGCGGCGGCGGTCGCCGGCTGGGGGCTCTCGCCGCTGGGCTACCTGATGCTCGTCAACGTCGTCTTCCTCGTCGCGGGCATGGCCATGGACGTGAAGGCGGCGGTCGCGCTCTTCGCCCCGATCTTCGTGCCGCCGGCCCTCGCCATGGGCATCGACCCTGTGCATCTGGGCATCGTCATCTGCTTCAACATCACGACGGGGCTCTTGTCGCCGCCGCTGGGCGGCGTGCTCCTCATCCTCGCCACCACCGTGAACATGAACTACTGGCGCCTCATCCGCGCGACGCTGCCCTTCTTCCTGGCGGAGCTCGGCATCCTGGCGCTGCTCACCTTCTTTCCCGCGATCACGCTGGCCCTGCCGCGTGCGCTCGGCCTCGCCTGAGGCCGGCTCCATCCGTCAACGAGAAGACTTGAACAGGAGAGCGGACATGACCCGGACAGCCTTCGCCCCCGCGATGCTCGCGGCGGCCCTCCTCGCCGGAACGGCGCTCGTTCCCGGCGCGGTGCTCGCAGCCGAGATCAAGATCGCGATGAACGGCGTCGACGATCCGCAGACCAACGCCGAGGCCGCCTTCGCCCGCGGCTTCGCGCAGGCGCTCGAGGGCAGCGACTTCACGGCCTCGATCTTCCCGTCGGGCACGCTCGGCAGCGAGCAGGAGCGCTTCGACCAGGTGGCGCAGGGGCTCGTCGAGGTGAACCTCGCCACCGTCTCCACCGCCTTCGGCATGAGCCCGCTCCTGCGCGGCGTGCTGCTGCCCTTCATGTTCGAAAGCAACGACGAGTTCGACGCCATCGTCGCGCAGACCGAGCTGCTCGACGAGATGAACGAGCCGCTCCTGCCCAACGGCGTGCGGCTCGCGGGCTTCAACTACATCGGCATGCCCATCGGCATCCACAACACCGAGGTCCCGGTCACGACGATGGCCGACCTCGAAGGCATCCGCTTCCGCGCGCTCAACGCCGAGCAGCTCGAATACATCGAGGCGCTGGGCGCCAACGGCACGATCGTCGCCTGGTCGGAGGTGGCGAACGCCATCCAGACCGGCATCGCCGACGGCTACTTCAACCCGCCGAACTCGGCCATCCGCACCGGCCACACCGAGTTCCTCAAGCACTTCACCCAGGCGAACATCTCGCCGTCGACCCGCGCCGTGCTGATCTCCGAGGACTGGTACGCCTCCCTCTCCGACGAGGAGCGCGCCACGATCGACGCGGCGATCGAGGCCGGCATCGAGGCGAACCGGGCCTGGATCGAGGAGTGGTCCGGCATCGTCACCGAGCGGCATCGCGAGGCGGGCGTCACGCTCTCGGAGCTGGCGCCGGGCGAGCGCGACAAGATGGCGGAGGCGACGCGCCCGACCTGGGACGAGATCATGACCGCCGAGGACCTCCAGGCCTATCTCGACGCGCTGGCGCAGGTGCGCGCCCAGTGACGCCGCACGGGATCGGAGCCGCACGATGACGACGACGACGAGGACGCCCGGACACCTGGTGATCGCCGCGAGCGACGCGATCGACCGCGTGGCGCGGGCGCTGACCGTGACGTTCCTGTGCGTCCTCGTCGTCGCGGTGATGATCCAGGTCGTGGCGCGCTACGCCTTCGCCTCGCCGCCGGCGTGGACGGAGGAGCTCGCGCGCTACGCCATGATCTGGGCGGGGCTGATGGGCGCGACGATGTCGTTCAAGCGCCGCTTCGACCCCGCCATGTTCCAGAACCCGCGCCCGCGGCTCGCCGCGCTGGCGATCGGCGCGGCCGTGCTGCAGTCGGTCGTGGTGCTCGTCTACCTGCTCCCGATCCTCTGGCACAGCGTCTACGGGCCCGGCATGAACTTCGAGCGCGGGTTCCTGCTGCGCCATGCCCGGATGACGGCGAGCACGCTCGAGGTGCCCACCCTCGTCGTCGCCATCGCGGTGCCGCTGATGGTGGTGTTCATCCTGGTCCACCTCGCGGCGCGCTGGTGCGGCGACCCCGCCGGCTCCGGCCCGTCCGCGCACGATGCCGACGGCTGAGCCGCCGAGCGATCCCCCTACGAGAGACCCACACAGAGGAGGCACCCGCATGCGGGCCGACATCCTGTTTCGCGACGCCGAGATCATCGACGGCACCGGCGCGCCGCGCCGCAGGGGCGACGTCGCGATCGTCGACGATCGGGTCGTCGCCACGGGCGACCTCTCCGGCTGGAGCGCGAACCGGGTCGAGGATTGCGCGGGTCTCGCGCTGGCTCCGGGCTTCATAGACCCGCACACGCACCACGACGAGGTCGTCCTCGCCGACCCCGACATGGCCTGCATGGTCAGCCAGGGCGTGACGACGATCATCAACGGCAATTGCGGCTTCTCCATCGCGCCGCTCACGCGCCCCGGGCCCTGGCCCGCGCCGCTCGGCATGATCCTCGGCGAGGACGCGCCGATGTTCGAGAGCTACGGCGCCTACCGGGCGCGGCTCGACGCCGAGCCGCCGGCCGTGAACACCGCCTGCCTCATCGGGCACGGGACCTTGCGCATCAACGAGGTCGCCGATCTCGACCGCGCCGCCGACGCCGCCGAGACGCGCGCCATGCGCACGGCGCTCGACCGCGCCTTGTCCGAGGGCGGGATCGGCCTCTCGACGGGCCCCTTCTACCCGCCCGCGCGCGCAGCGCCCACCGCCGAGCTCGTCGCCATGGCCGAGATCGCGCAGGCCCACGGCAAGCTCTACGTCACGCACATGCGCGACGAGGGCGACCGGGTGATCGAGGCGCTCCAGGAGACGCTCCAGATCGGCCGCGAGGCCTGCTGCGGCGTGCACGTCTCGCACCACAAATGCGCGGGGCTCGCCAATCACGGCCTCTCGGAGACGACGCTGCGGATCATCGACGAGGCCCGCGCGCGCCAGGACGTGGGCCTCGACACGACGCCGTGGATCGCCTCCTCGACCATGCTCAATTCCGGGCGCCACCGCCAGGCGACGCGGGTGATCGTCGCGGAATCGAAGCCATATCCGGACTGCGCCGGGCGCGATCTCGCGGACATCGCGGCGGAATGGGGCGTGGATCTCGACGCGGCCGTCGAGCGGCTGCTCCCGGCGACGGGCATCTTCTTCATCATGGACGAGGCCGACGTGCAGCGCATCCTCGCCTACGAGCACACGATCGTCTGCTCGGACGGGATCGCCAAGGGCTCCCACCCGCATCCGCGCACCTGGGGGACCTTCCCCCGGGTGCTCGGGCGCTACGTGCGCGAGCACCCGCTCTTCACGCTGGAGGAGGCGGTGCGGCGGATGACGTCGATGCCGGCGGACCGCTTCGGCCTCGCCGGGCGCGGACGCATCGTCGAGGGCGGCTTCGCCGATCTCGTCCTGTTCGACCCCGCCGCGATCCGCGAAGGCGCCACCTACGAGACGCCCACCCGCCCGGCGGAGGGCATCCGCAGCGTGCTGGTGAACGGCCGCGAGGTCTGGCGCGACGGCACGGGGACCGGCGCGCGCCCGGGACGGACGCTCGACCGGGCGGTGGCGTAATCGCACGGGCCGCAGCGGGCCGACCGGGAGCTAGCGCGCGCGATCCCGCGTCTCCCGCGGCGTCTCGCCGAAGCGGGCGCGGTAGGCCTGCGCGGCACGCCCGAAATGCCAGAGCCCGACCTCCAGCATGATCTCGCCGACGGGCCTGCGGTCGGCGGGATCGCGCAGGCGCGCGCGCAGCGCCTCGAGGCGGCGCTCGCGCACGATCTCGGAGATCGTGCGCCCCAATGCACGGCGAAAGGCGCCCTGGAGCGCGCGCAGCCCGACGCCCGCCTCCGCGCACAGGGCGGCATTGTCGATGCCGTCTGTGAGATGCGCGTCGATGTGGGCGAGCGCTCGGGCGACCGCCCGCGGCGGCGCGGGCACGACGTCGTCCGCGTCGGTGTCGGCGCCCGAGACGTTGGACGCGTGGCCGAAGAGCAGCGTCGCGATCGCCGCGTCCATCACCTCGCCGAGCCGCGGGAGAACGCCCGGCTCGCCGGCGCCGATCTCGGCGAGCGTCGCCATGCGTTCCATCTGGGCGACCACCGCGGGGCCGACGCCGCGCTCGAGATCGAGCGAGGGCGCGAACACGACGGCGCCGTCGTCGCGGTCGAGGAAGCGCGCCGCCGCCCGCTCCACGTGGGCGCGATCGAGCATCAGGATGAGCTGGGCGCACGAGCCGCTCCAGCGCATGGTGACAGGCTCCGTCGGCGACAGGATCGAGGCGGCGCGTCCCGGCGCCGTCGGCGTCTCGCGACGTCCGCAGGCGATGTCGGCGCCGCCGGAGAGCGGGACCTGGACCAGGAAGAAGCGATCGAGGCAGCCCGGATCGATGAGGACGTCCCCGCCATAGGCGACGAGGTTGATCGATCCGGCACGCGCCGCACCGACGCTGATGGGCGCGCTGTGATGGCGGGCGTGGAAGAGCCGAGGACGCGATCGCGCGCTCAGGCGATGCGCGCAGAAGATCCGGCCGACCTCGCGGGCGGCCTCGTCGACGTCGCGCGTGTCCACCTCCGCATGGGCGGCGAGCCGGAGCCGAGCCATGGCGCCTCCTCCCGGTCCGGGGCGATGACGACAGGTTAGCAGGCTTCGCGAAGCGGACAACGGGTTCGTGAAGCGGATAGACGCGGGCGCGGCGGCGCGCTTCACTGACGTTCGGGAATACGGGCTCGCATGGACCGGCAAAGCCGGCCCGAGCCTCGGGAGGACGACGAGATGGACAAGACCCCTGCAAACATGGCACCCGTGGCCACCCCCGCCGGCATCACCAAGGCCGGGACCGGTCTCGACGGCGTCGAGTGGTCGATCCTCGGCCACACCTACCGCCTGAAGACCGAGGGCGAGGCCTGCTTCTCCTTCGAGACGCTCGACCCGCCGGGCACCTTCGTGCCGCCGCACGTACACCCGACGCAGGACGAGTTCATCTTCGTGCTGGAGGGCCGGTTCGACCTCTACCTCGACGGCGCGCATCACCAGGCCCATGCCGGCGATCTCGTGCGCATGCCCATGGGCATCCCGCACGGCTACTACAACCTCACCGACCAGAACGCGCGGGCGCTGTTCTGGGTGAGCCCCGCGCGCCGGCTGCGCGAGCTGTTCGACAACCTCCACAATCTCGGCGATCCGGCCGAGGTGGTGCGCCAATCGGCCATGCGCGAGGTGCTCTTCCTCAAGCCGGAAGAGATGGCCTTCGACCCGCTGAACATGACGTGACGGCGCCGGGGGCGGTCGCACCCGCTCCCCGGCCACCTTCGTTCACGGCAGGAGACATCCCATGGCGACACGCAAGCGCGTGATCGTCGTCGGAGCCGGCGTGTCCGGGCTCGCGGCGGCGCACGCCTTCACGCGACGCGGCCACGAGGTGCGCGTCATGGAGCGCGCGGCCGATCTCGGCGGCGTCTGGGAGCCCGCGCGCTCCTATCCCGGCATCAAGACCCAGAGCCCGAAGGACCTCTACCGCTACTCGGGCCGCGCCATGCCGGCGGACTATCCCGAATGGCCCTCGGGCCGGCAGGTCTACGAGTATCTGCGCGGCTTCGCCGAGGAGAACGGGCTCCTCCCGCTCGTGCACTTCGGGCACGCCGTCGTCGGGTCCGAGCGGCGACCCGAAGGCGGCTGGCGGGTCGAGGTGCGCGACGACAATGGGCAGGTGGCGAACGAGGAATGCGACGTGCTCGTCGTCGCCTCCGGCGTCTTCAACGATCGCAACATGCCTAGCCATCCCGGCGAGGACGCGTTCGTCACGGCCGGCGGCGTCGTCGTGCATTCGAGCGAATACACCGACCCCGCCCTCGTGCGCGAGAAGGACGTCGTCGTCCTCGGCTTCTCCAAGTCGGCGACGGACGTCGCGGTGAGCGCCGCCAAGGAGGGTGCGCGCTCGGTCACCATCGTCTATCGCGAGCCGATCTGGCGCATCCCCTATCGCTTCGCGAACGCGATCAACTTCAAGCACATCCTCTACGCCCGCGCCTCCGAGCGCATGTTCCCCTCCTGGGGTCTCGGCGCCGCCGGGCGGGCGGCGCACGTGCTCGCCAGGCCGATGGTGTGGGCGAACTGGCGCGCGCTGGAAGCGCTCCTCGACCGCCAGTTCGGCCTCACGAAGCTCGGCATGCGGCCGACGCGGCCCATCGAGGACACGATCTATTGCGGGCTGCCGGTGGCGACGGAGGGCTTCTACGACCTCCTCCATTCCGGGCGCATCGTGGCGCGCCAGGGGACGTTCGCGCGCTACGAGGACGGGCACGTCGTCCTCTCCGGCGGGGAGCGGCTGCCCGTCGACGTCGCCATCCAGGCGACGGGATGGCGGCTCGGGGTCTCCTACCTGCCGGAGACCGTGTTCGACACGCTGCGCGAGCCGGACGGACAGTTCCGCCTCTTCCGGCTGATCGTGAACCCCGACATCCCCGATCTCGGCTTCGTCGGCTTCAACTCGAGCTTCGCGAGCGTGCTGACGAGCGAGATGGCGGCGGAATGGCTCGTGCGCTTCGTGGACGGCGCGCTCGCGCCCATGCCGAGCCGCGACGCGATGAACGCCGCCATCGACGCGCATCTCGCGTGGCGGCGCGAGGTCCGGCCGGTGGCCCAGGCCTATGGCGGGCTGTGCGCGGCGCCGTTCCACTTCCGCCATCTCGACGAGCTCGTCGCCGACATGGGCTGCCGGGTGCGCCGCCGGAACCCGCTCGCCGACGCCTTCCTGCCGCCGAGCGCGGAGGCCTACGGACGCTTCGTCGCGAGCGCCCTGGACTACCGCACGGCGTGAGCACGCGGCGTCCGGGGAGTCGCTGGCGGCCGCTGCGTGCGCTTGCGCGCACCTACATCGTCGTCGCCAGGCGATAGCCCTCACGGTAGATCAGCGTCGCGGCCGTGATCGGGACGGCGTCCATGAAGGTCGTGCGGTCCATGGCGAGAAGTGCCGCACCCTCGGGGCAGGCCATGAGCGCGGCGAGCTCCGCGTCGGCCGTGCGCGCGGAGAAGCCGAAGGAGCCGGCCGAATAGGCGAGGTTGCGCAGGAGCCACTCGTTGGCGCTCAGCGCGTCGAAGACGGCGCGCTCGGGGGGGACCAGCTCCGGGTTGAGCCAGCGGATCTCCAGGCAGAAGGGCGCGTCGTCCGCGAGGTGGAGGGCGCGCACGTGCCGAAGCGGCGTGCCCTTCGGCAGGCCGAGCGCGGACGCGATCTCGTCGGGGGCCGCGCCCGTCTCGTCGCCGAGGAGCCGGTAGCCATGCCGGTGCCCGCGCGCCTCGACGTCCTGGCGGATCACCGCGATCTCGAAGGTGGCCTTGCGGACCGGCGTCTCGGGCACGCGCGTGCCGCCCTTGCGGCGACGCTCGAGATAGCCTTCGGCGGCGAGGTCGCGCAGGGCGCGGTTGACCGTGGCGCGGGCGCAGCCGAGCTCGGCCGCGAGCTCGGCCTCGTCGGGGATGCGGCTGCCCGGCATCCATTCGCGCTCGCGGATGCGCCGGATGGCCTCGGCGCGCACCGCCTGCCAGGTGAGGTTTCCGCCCACTCGACCCTGCCCCCCGGAGCCGGCGCGGCTCTCGCTCACAGACCCGTCAGCCGCGCCGTCGTGGCGCGGTAGGCGCGCACGATCGCCTCGCGGGCGACGTGCCGCCCGTCTCGCACGAGATGGCGCCCGGCGGACCAGACGTCGCGCACCGCACGATCGTCGGTCGCGAAGACATACGCGTCGACGAGCGTGTCGCCCGTGCGGCCATACAAGTCCACATGGTTCGTGTCGAGCGCCATCAGGTCCGCGAGCCGGCCCGGCGCGATGGCGCCGGCATCGCGCCCCGCCGCCTGCGCGCCGCCGCGGGCGGCCTCCTCCAGGAGAACGCGCCCCGTCGAGCGCTCGGCCGTGGCGAGCGCCGCGCGGGAGCGGTCGCGCAGGCGTTGCGAGTACTCCAGCGTGCGCAGCTCTTCAGACAGCGCGATGCGGATGTTGCTGTCCGAGCCGATGCCGAAACGCCCGCCGGCGCCCGTCCAGGCGACGCCGTCGAAGATGCCGTCGCCGAGGCTCGATTCCGTGATCGGGCACAGGCCCGCCACCGCGCCGGTGGCCGCCAGCGCGAGGGTCTCGGGCCGCTCCATCTGCGTGCAGTGGATCAGGCACCAGCGCGCGTCGACGGGGGCGTTGGCGAGGAGCCATTGCGTCGGCCGCGCGCCGGTGGCGGCGAGGACCTCCTCCACCTCAGCCACCTGCTCGGCGAGATGCATGTGGATCGGCACGTCCGGCCGCAGCGCGATGCAGGCGGAAAGGCCCTCGGCGGAGACCGCGCGCAAGGAATGCGGCGCAATTCCGAGGCGCGCGTCCGCCGGCAGGGTGCCGAGCGCCGCCTCCGCCTCCTCGACGAGGCGGGCGAAGCGTTCGGGATCGTTACCGAAGCGGATCTGGCCCGGCCCCAGCGGGCGGCGGTCGAGGCCGCCGTATTCGTAGAGCACCGGCAGGAGGGTCAGCCCGATGCCGCTCGTCGCGGCGGCGGCGGCGATGCGCGCCGACATCTCGCCCAAAGCCGCATAGGGCGTGCCGCCCGGCGCGTGGTGCAGGTAGTGGAACTCGACGCTCGCGCCGTAGCCCGCCTCCAGCATCTCCATCTGCACGAAGGCGGCGATCGCCTCGACGTCGTCCGGCGTGAGCTGGTCGAGGAAGCGGAACATCAGCTGGCGCCACGTCCAGAACGTGTCGCGCGGATCGGGCCCACGCCGTTCGGTCAGGCCGGCCATGGCGCGCTGGAAGGCGTGGCTGTGGAGGTTCGTCGGCGCCGGCAGGAGCGCGCCCACGCGGGTCGCATCCGGGCCGGGTGCCGTGCCGGACCGGACCGAGGCGATGCGGCCGTCCGCGATCGCGACCTCGACGTCCCGGCGCCAGCCCTCGTGCGTCAGCGCCTGCTCTGCCCAGATGATGTGCATGACCACTCCTTGGACGTCGAGCGTGTTGACAGCGGATTAAGTCTATACATAATCCGATCGAACGCGGGAGGCAACGACCATGCAGGACGCGGCGATCCAGGTTCTCGTCGGTGCGCGGCTCGCGACGCTCGCCGATCCGGTGGACGGTCCCGGCGCCGTCGTCATCGCAGGCGAACGCATCGCCTGGGTCGGCCCGCAGGCCGCGCTGCCCGCCGATTACGCGAGCGCCCCGCGCCGCGATTGCGAAGGCCGGCTCGTCACCCCCGCCTTCATCGATTGCCACACCCATCTGGTTCACGGCGGCCACCGCGCCCGCGAGTTCGAGATGCGGCTGGAAGGCGCCTCCTACGAGGAGATCGCCCGGGCCGGCGGCGGCATCGTCTCGACGGTCGCCGCCACCCGCACCGCCTCCGAGGACGCGCTCCTCGCGCAGGCGCTGCCGCGGCTCGACGCGCTCCTCGCCGAGGGCGTCTCCTGCGTCGAGGTGAAGTCCGGCTACGGGCTCGACGTGGAGACGGAGCTGCGCATGCTGCGCGTCGCCCGCCGGCTCGAACGAGAGCGGCCGGTGCGGGTCGTGACCTCCTTCCTCGGCGCCCACGCGATCCCCGCCGAGTACGCGGGACGCGCCGACGCCTATCTCGACGAGATCTGCCTTCCCGCTCTGCACGCCGCCCATGCGGAAGGGCTCGTGGACGCCGTCGACGGCTTCTGCGAGGGCATCGCCTTCTCGGCGGACCAGATGGCGCGCGTCTTCGCCGAGGCGAAGCGCCTCGGCCTGCCGGTGAAGCTGCACGCCGAGCAGCTCTCGCACCAGGGCGGCACGGCGCTCGCCGCACGATGCGGCGCGCTCTCGGCGGACCACGTGGAATACGCGACCGAGGACGACGCGCGGGCGATGGCCGCCGCCGGGACCGTCGCGGTGCTGCTGCCGGGCGCCTACTACTTCATCCGCGAGACGCAAGCGCCGCCCGTCGCCGCCTTTCGCGCCCACGGCGTGAAGATGGCGGTGGCGACGGACGCCAATCCCGGCTCCTCGCCGCTGACGTCGCTTTTGCTGGCGATGAACATGGCCTGCACGCTGTTTCGCCTCACGCCGGAGGAGGCGCTCGCCGGCGTCACCGCGAACGCGGCGCGCGCGCTCGGCCTCGAGGACACCGGCCGCATCGCCCGGGGGCTGCGCGCGGATCTCGCGATCTGGGACGTCGAGACGCCCGCCGAGCTCGCCTATCGCATCGGCTTCAACCCGCTCCACGCGCGCATCTTCGCAGGCCGCTCATGACGACGACCCTGACGCCCGGCGCCGTGCGCCTCGACGATCTCGAAGCGATCTGGCGCGACGCCACCTCCGTTCGTATCGATCCCGCGGCGCGCCCCGCCGTCGAGGCGGCGGCGGCGCGCGTGCGCGAGGCCGCCGAGGGCGAGACCGCCGTCTACGGCGTGAATACCGGCTTCGGCAAGCTCGCCTCCGTGAAGATCGCGCCGGGCGACACGGCGACGCTCCAGCGCAACCTCATCCTCAGCCATTGCTGCGGCGTCGGCGAGACGCTCGACGTCGCCGCGACACGGCTGACGATGGCGCTCAAGCTGATCAGCCTCGCCCGCGGTGCGTCGGGCGTGCGCTGGGAGCTGATCGCGCTGATCGAGGGCATGATCGCGCGCGGTGTCACGCCGGTGATCCCCGTCCAAGGCTCGGTCGGCGCCTCCGGCGACCTCGCCCCGCTCGCCCACATGTCCGCGGTGATGATCGGCGAGGGCGAGGCGATCTACGACGGCCGCCCCATGCCCGGTGGCGAAGCGCTCGCGGCGGCGGGGCTCGCGCCGGTGACGCTCGGCGCCAAGGAGGGCCTCGCCCTCATCAACGGCACGCAGGTCTCCACCGCCTTGGCTCTGGTGGGCCTGTTCGACGCCCGGCGCAACGCCGAGGCCGCGCTCGTAACGTCATGCCTGTCGACGGACGCGATCATGGGCTCGACGGCACCGCTCGAGGCGGAGATCCACACGCTTCGCGGCCATCGTGGGCAGATCGAGGTGGCCGACGCCATGCGCGCGCTGATGGCCGGCTCGGAGATCCGCGAGAGCCATCGCGAGGACGACGCGCGGGTGCAGGACCCCTATTGCATCCGCTGCCAGCCGCAGGTCGCAGGCGCGGCCGTCGATCTCCTGCGCTTTGCCGCGACGACGCTCGAGACCGAGGCGAACGCCGTCACCGACAACCCGCTCGTGACCGCGGCGGGCATCCTGTCGGGCGGCAATTTCCACGCCGAGCCCGTTGCGTTCGCGGCGGACATCGTGGCGCTGGCCATCGCCGAGATCGGCGCCATCGCGCAAAGGCGCGTGGCGCTCATGGTCGACCCGACCTTGAGCCACGACCTGCCCCCCTTCCTCACGCCCGATCCGGGGCTCAATTCCGGCTTCATGATCGCGGAGGTGACGACGGCGGCGCTGATGAGCGAGAACAAGCATCTCGCCAATCCCTGCTCGACGGATTCGACGCCGACCTCCGCCAACCAGGAGGACCACGTGTCGATGGCGGCGCATGGCGCGCGGCGGCTTTCGCGGATGAACGCGAACCTCTCCGTCATCCTCGGCGTCGAGGCGCTGTGCGCCGCGCAGGGCATCGACTTCCGCGCCCCGCTGCGCACGTCGCCGGCCCTGCGCAACGTCCTCGCCCGCCTGCGCGAGACGGTCCCCCCGCTCGCACGGGACCGCACGCTCGCCCCCGACATCGAAGCCGCCGCCGCGCTCGTGCGCGAGGGCGCGCTCGTCGCGGCCGCGGGGCTGGAGCTTCCGCTGTGAACCACCTTGCACGAACCTTGCTGGACGATCGCCCATGACGAACCCCCGCCACAACGCCCGCGACGTCTACCCGCCGACCGGGCCGGAGATCTCCGCCAAGAGCTGGCTCACCGAAGCCGCCATGCGGATGCTCATGAACAACCTCCACCCGGACGTGGCGGAGAACCCGCACGAGCTCGTCGTCTATGGCGGCATCGGGCGCGCGGCGCGGACCTGGGAGGATTTCGACCTCATCGTCGCCACCCTGAAGCGGCTCGAGGCCGACGAGACGCTCCTCGTCCAGTCCGGCAAGCCGGTGGGCGTGTTCCGCACGCACGCGGACGCGCCGCGGGTGCTCATCGCCAACTCGAACCTCGTGCCGCGCTGGGCGACGTGGGAGCATTTCAACGAGCTCGACCGCAAGGGGCTGGCCATGTACGGCCAGATGACCGCGGGCTCGTGGATCTACATCGGCACGCAGGGCATCGTGCAGGGCACCTACGAGACCTTCGCCGAGGCCGGGCGCCAGCATTACGGCGGCGACCTGCGCGGCAAGTGGATCCTCACCGCCGGGCTCGGCGGCATGGGCGGCGCGCAGCCGCTCGCGGCGGTGATGGCGGGCGCCTCGTGCCTCGCGGTGGAATGCGACGAGACCCGCGCCGACTTCCGCATCCGCACCCGCTATTGCGACGCCAAGGCCCACACGCTCGACGACGCGCTCGCGATGATCGCGGACTGGACGGCGAAGGGCGAGGCGAAGTCCGTCGCGCTCATCGGCAACGCCGCGGAGATCTTTCCCGAGCTCGTCGCCCGCATGAAGGCCGGCGGGCCGCGCCCGGACATCGTCACGGACCAGACCTCCGCCCACGATCCGATCCACGGCTATCTGCCGCTCGGCTGGAGCGTCGCGCAATGGCGGGCGCGCCAGGAGAGCGATCCGACCGCCGTCGAGGCGGCGGCCCGGGCCTCGATGAAGACGCACGTCCAGGCCATGGTGGACTTCTGGAACGCCGGCGTGCCGACGCTCGACTACGGCAACAACATCCGCCAGGTCGCCCGCGACGAGGGGCTCGAGAACGCCTTCGCCTTCCCCGGCTTCGTGCCGGCCTACATCCGCCCGCTCTTCTGCCGCGGCATCGGGCCTTTCCGCTGGTGCGCGCTCTCCGGCGACCCGGAGGACATCTACCGCACCGACGCCAAGATGAAGGAGCTGTTCCCCGAGAACACGCACCTCCACGATTGGCTCGACATGGCCCGCGAGCGCATCGCCTTCCAGGGCCTGCCGGCGCGCATCTGCTGGATCGGCCTCGGCGACCGCCACAAGGCGGGCCTCGCCTTCAACGAGATGGTGCGCACCGGCGAGCTGAAGGCGCCCGTCGTCATCGGCCGCGACCACCTCGATTCGGGCTCCGTCGCCTCGCCCAATCGCGAGACCGAGGCGATGCTCGACGGCTCGGACGCGGTCTCCGACTGGCCGCTCTTGAACGCGCTGCTCAATACGGCGTCCGGCGCGACCTGGGTGTCGCTGCATCACGGCGGCGGGGTGGGGATGGGCTATTCGCAGCATTCCGGCATGGTGATCTGCTGCGACGGCAGCGCCGACGCCGATCGGCGCATCGCCAACGTGCTCTGGAACGACCCCGCGACCGGCGTGATGCGCCACGCCGATGCCGGCTACGAGATCGCCCGCGACTGCGCCCGCGAGCACGGGCTCGATCTGCCGGGCATCCTGAAGGGCTGATTGCAGCCCCGACGCGATGCCCGCGAGAGAACCGATCGCCGGCCGGGAGCAACAGGACGCCGGCGATCGTCACGACGAACGAGAACCAGAGGAGTGGACGATGGAAAGAAGGACCTTCCTGAAGAGCGCCGCGATCGGCGCCGCCGCCGCGACGACGCTCGCGACGCCCGCCATCGCGCAGGGCACGCGTCGCTGGCGCATGGTCTCCGCCTGGCCGCGCAACCTGCCGGGCCCGGGCGTCGCCGCGCAGATGCTCGCCGATCGCATCGCCACCCTCTCGGGCGGGCGCATCGAGGTCGAGCTCTTCGCCGCGGGCGAGGTCGTGCCGGGGCCGGGCGTGTTCGACGCCGTCGGCGAGGGCACGGCGGATCTCTACCACGCGGTGCCGGCCTATTGGGGCTCGAAGTCCAAGGGCATCCTGCTCTTCGGCTCGCAGCCGCTCGGCCTCACCGCGATGGAGCAGCACGGCTGGATGCTGCACGGCGGCGGCCAGGCGCTCTATGACGAGATGTACGCGCGCTTCAACCTCAAGCCCTTCCTGTGCGGCAATTCCGGGCCGCAATGGGCGGGCTGGTTCCGCAACGAGGTGAGCTCCGTCGACGACCTGCGCGGCCTGAAGTACCGCACCACGGGCCTCAATTCCGAGGTGATGGCGAAGCTCGGCGTCGCGGTGGAGGCCATGTCCGGCCCGGCCATGTTCCAGGCGCTCCAGTCCGGCGCGCTCGACGCGGGCGAGTTCATCGGGCCGTGGACCGACAGCGCGCTCGGCCTGCAGCAGATCACGAAGCTCTACTACAACAACGGCGTCGGCGAGCCCTCCTCGGCCGAGGAATGCGCGGTCAACCTCGACAGCTGGAACGACCTGCCGGACGACCTCAAGCAGGCGGTCTCCTTCGCCGCCGAGAGCCTCTACAACCCCGTCCTCACCGAGTACAACACCAAGCACGCCATGGCCCTGCGCGAGCTCGTGAACACCCACGGCGTCGAGGTGAAGGATTGGCCGCAGGAGATCATCGTCGCTCAGGGGCGGGCGATGGGCGAGATTGTCGGCGAGCTCCTCGAGAACGAGGACGAGCTCGTGCGGCGCATCACGCAGAGCTTCCTCGACTATCGCGGCCTCATGGCCGACTACCAGCCGAACGCGGAAGCCGCGCAGCTCGCCGCACGCCGGCTCGTGCCGGACTATCCGCGCTGAGGTGACCAGCGACGCGGGCGCGGCTCTCCGCGCCCGCGATCGCAAGGAGGGGGACGGGCATGGGGGCGGGTTTGGGGCGCATCGCGGACGGGCTCGACAGGATCAACCGCAGCGTCGGTGCCGTGGTGATGTGGCTGACGCTGGCCATGGTGCTCCTGCAATTCGCCGTCGTTCTCCTGCGCTACGTCTTCGGCATCTCCTCGATCTTCGTGAACGAGGGCGTGCTCTACCTCCACGCGACGATCTTCATGCTCGGCGCGGGCTACACCCTGCTGGTGCAGGGCCATGTCCGCGTCGACATCTTCTACGCGAACCTGACGCCGCGCCGCCGGGCCATGGTCGATCTCTTCGGCCACCTCTTCCTGCTCGCCCCCTCTCTCGTGATCCTGCTCTACTGGTCCTGGCCGATGGTGACGCGCTCCTGGGCGATCCTGGAGGGGCCGATCTCGGTCGGCGGCATTCCCGCCTCCTTCCTCCTGAAATCGCTCGTGCCCGCCTTCTGCGTCCTCCTCCTGATCCAGGGCGCCTCGGCCACGATCCGCGACCTGATCCGCCTCAGCGAGCCCGACGATGCCGCTTGATCTCCTGATGTTCGCGGCGCTCATCGTCTTCATCCTGATGGGCTATCCGGTCGCCTTCACCATCGCGGGCGTCGCCACGGCCTTCGCGCTGCTCGGCTTCGCGCTCGACGCCTTCCCGATGAGCCTGCTCGGCGCGCTCGGCCAGCGCTTCTTCGCGGTGATGACGAACCCCGTCCTGACCGCGATCCCGCTCTTCGTCCTGATGGGCGTCGTCCTGCAGAAATCGCGCATCGCGGAGGACCTGCTCGAGACGATGGGCCGGCTCTTCGGCGGCATTCGCGGCGGGCTCGGCGTGTCGGTCATGGTGGTGGGCGCGCTGCTCGCGGCCTCCACCGGCATCGTCGGCGCCACCGTCGTCGCCATGGGGCTGATCGCGCTGCCCGCGATGCTGCGCAACGGCTACGACCCGAAGCTCGCCGCCGGCAGCGTCTGCACCGCGGGCACGCTGGGGCAGATCATCCCGCCCTCGACGCTGCTCATCATCCTCGCCGAAGTGATGTCCTCGGCCTTCCAGCAGGCGCAATATCGCCAGGGCAAGTTCTCCATCGAGACGATCTCGGTGGGACAGACCTTCGCCGCCGCGCTCGTGCCCGGATTGCTGCTCGTCGTCGTCTACATCGCCTACATCCTCGGCCGCGCCTGGCTCTTCCCCAAGGACGCCCCGGCCTTGAAGGAGCGTCCGCAGGCGGTGAGCCGGGCGGAGATAGCCGGCGCCATCGTGCCGCCGATCCTGCTCATCGTCGCCGTGCTCGGTGCCATCATCGGCGGCGTCGCCTCGCCCAACGAGGCCGCGAGCGTCGGCGCCATCGGCGCGATCCTGCTCGCGGGCTGGAAGCAGGGCACGTCGCGCTGGCTGGTCCTCGCGGGCGCGGCGGCGCTCCTCGCACTCGCCGTGGCGGCGGGCGTCGAGCCGGTGCGCCTGCAGCGCTCCGACACCGGTTCCTACGAGATCACGCTGGGCGTCGTCTATTGCGGGCTCGCGCTCGTCGGCATCACCGCCATCGTGGCCTCCCTCGCGACGCTCCAGCGCCGCGCCCTCGTCGTGCCGGCCATGGCGCAGACGCTCGTCGTGACCTCGATGATCTTCGCCACCATCCTGATGGCGTCGTTCTTCAGCCTCGTCTTCGTCGGGCTCGGCGGCGAGCACCGGGTGGCGGCGATCCTCGAATCGCTGCCCGGCGGCCCGACGGGCGCGCTCGTCTTCGCCATGGCCTTCGTCTTCGTGCTGGGATTCTTCCTGGACTTCGTCGAGATCTCGGTGATCCTGCTGCCGCTGCTCATCCCGCCGCTCATCCTCATGGGCCACGATCCGATCTGGCTCGCGGTGCTGATCGCGATCAACCTGCAGACCTCGTTCCTCACGCCCCCCTTCGGCTTCTCGCTGTTCTACCTGCGCGGCGCGGCACCGGCGAGCATCACGACGGGGATGATCTATCGCGGCGTCGTGCCCTTCATCTGCTTGCAGGTGGTGGCGGTGGCGATCGTCTGGCTCGCGCCCTCCATCGCCACCTGGCTGCCGCGCGCGATGTTCTGACCGGCAGCCCCGGGTGGCGCGCGGCACGGCTCTCCGCTAGGCTCGACGCCGAACCACAAGCGGGGCGTCGCCCGAACGCTCCCGCCCGCCGCGCCCGCCGCCCGCGCGCGCACGACACGCGACCAGCCAGCCGGAGCCTTGCCGGATGTTCCAGGTCTTCGCCGGCGTCTGGGCCCTCTTGCTCGGCGTCGTTCTGATCATGCTGGGCAACGGCATGCACTTCACGCTGATTGGCCTGCGCGGCGGGATCGAGAGCTTCTCGGCGGCCGAGCTCGCCATCGTCACGTCGGCCTATTTCGTGGGCTTCCTGTCGGGTGCGCGCTATGCGCCGAAGCTGATTCGCCGCGTGGGGCACGTACGCGTCTTCGCGGCGCTCGGCAGCTTCATGTCCGCCGGGCTGATCTCGTTTCCGCTGCTGGCGGAGCCGTGGGCCTGGACGCTGCTGCGGCTGCTGATCGGCTTTTGCATGTCGGGCATCTACGTCGCGGCGGAGAGCTGGCTCAACGACGCGGCCACCAACGAGACCCGCGGCAAGCTGCTCTCGGCCTACATGATCGCGCAGACCGTCGGCATCATCGGTGCGCAGGGCCTGCTGACGCTCGGCGACGCCGGCACGTCTGTCCTGTTCATCGGCGCCTCGATCCTGGTGTCGATCTCGTTCGCGCCGATCCTCCTCTCCGTCGCCGCCGCGCCCGTGGTGCAGGTGACGCGGCCCATGGGGCTGCGCGCGCTGTTCTCGGGATCGCCGCTCGGCACGGTGGGCATCTTCCTGCTCGGCACGGTCTACGCGACCCAGTCCGGCATGGGCGCGGTCTTCGGCACGCAGATCGGGATGAGCGCCTCGCAGATCGCGCTGTTCATCGCCATGCTCTTCGCCGGTGCGCTCGTGCTGCAATACCCGATCGGCTGGCTCTCGGACCAGATGGACCGCCGCAAGCTCGTCTTCGCCGCAGCCTGCCTCGGCGCCGCCGCCTGCGCGCTCGGCTTCGTCACCGGCGGCGCGCTCTGGCCCTTGATGGCGGCGGCCTTCCTCGCCGGCGGGGTGACGACGCCGCTCTACGCGCTGCTCCTCGCCTACACCAACGACTACCTCTCCGCCGAGGACATGCCGGCCGCCTCCGGCGGCCTCGTCTTCACCTTCGGCCTCGGCGCCATCGTCGGGCCTCTCGCCACGGGCTGGGCGATGGAGGCGCTCGGGCCCTCCGCCTTCTGGCTGGTGCTCGCCACGACCTTCGGCGCCATCGCGCTCTATGCGCTCTACCGCATGACGCGCCGCGCCATCGTGCCCGTCGACGAGACGCAGAGCTATCTCGCCGTCGTCCCCACCGCATCCGCCGTCGCGGTGGAGGCCGCGGGCGCGTGGGCGGCCGAGCAGGCCGAGCAGGCGGAGGCGGAGCGGGAGACCGAGGCTCGCGCGGACGACGCCGCGAGCGACGAGACGCCCCCGCCGACCGCACCGTGATCCGCGTGCGCGCGCCCCGGTTTTCGGCTAAGCTCGGCGTTACGCCGGGCGTCTCGATGGATCGGAACGCCGGCTCGCGGGCCTCGGGAGACCATCATGGCGCGGGTCACGGTGAATGGCGAGCTCATCGAAACCGTCATGCGGCGGGCGAGCGAGGGCTTCCTCGCCCCGGCCGCCTTTCGGCGCCCCTACGTCTGGGGACAGGACGACGTCGAGCGCTTCTGGGCGAGCCTCCTGCGCGGGTGGCCGACGGGCCAGTTCCTGATCTGGCGCCCGCCGGAGGGCACCGACCTCGCCGGCGCCTCGCGTGGGCGGATCGGCCCGGTACAGCCCCATTACGCCCGGCGCTTCTCGATCCTGCTCGACGGCCAGAACCGCCTCGCGACCTTCGCCTGGTCGATGGCGCCGTTCGACGCGCCGGGGCCCTCGGACATGACCCAGGCGGAGCGCGCGACGTGGCGCTCGGGCAAGGCGCTCGTCGCCGACCCGGAAGCGCGCGCGATCCGCTTCGTCCCCGCGGCGGAAGCGGAGAGCGGCAACCGCGTGCCCGTGCGCGCGCTGTTCGAGAACGCGCTCCTCTGGTCGCGCGTGATGCGCACGCCGGGGCGCGTCGTGCCGCAGGCGCATCTCGACTGGTTCGACCAGGCGACGCGGGCGATGATGGACGCGCGCTGCCACGTCACCGAGCTCGTCAACCTGCCGCCGCAGGAGGCGCTGGACGCCTTCCGCCACCTCGCCCGCGCGGGCGTCGCCATGGCGGACGAGGAGTTCGAGGCCGCGATGGCTTGGGCGCTGCCGTCGTCCCGGCGTGGGGGGACGTGAGGGGCGCGCCGAAGGCGTGCTCGGAATGGGGCATTCGCCCTCGACACCCGTCACGGGCGCGACGATGGTGACAGCCGCTTCCTGTCGCCGTCGCGGACCCGGGCGATCATCGCGAAGCCGCAGGAGCGCCACGAGATCGTCGGCCCCGGCCTCTCTGCGAGCGCCGATCCGTCCCTAGCTCGACGTGTGCGGCCGACCATCCGTGCGCCCGCGGCGCGTCTCGTCGTCGCGAATACCCGCTTCGCGCCGCTGCTTGCGGAAGGCGCGGGCCTGGAGGCGCGGGGCAAGCGCCCAGGCGATCGGGACGCCGAGAACGAAGCTCGCCACGACGACCCAGGGGATCAGCGTCGCGGCCTGCGCGTCGAGTGCGGGCACGGCCAGGACGGTGACCGCGCCTATGCCGAACAGTACCGCGTTGATCGGCAGGTAGACGAGCGCGGCGACGATGGTTCGCTTGCTCATCGAAAGTGCTCCTTAATTTTCAAAGGGTCGAACGCGGGCCGCGGCGGCGGCGTTCCTGCGGCGACGACGATCCCGCCGCTCGGCGGGTCGCGGGGCATGCCGCTGGGCGGACGCGAGCGCCCGCTCGTTGCCTTCACGGTCTTCACGTCCACGCTGATCCACGGGGCGACGGCGCGGATCTCGTCGATCGCGTGGTCCGACGACGGGCGCCCGAGGAGCCGGCCGGACCGCGAGCGCCGATCACGGGGCTCGCGCCACCGCGACGCGGACCTCCATGGCCGTACACGACGCACCGCCCGTCGCCTCGAAGGTCCCGCTCACCGGCAACGCCTGGGCGGGCGTGCGCGTGCTCGCGACGCGGACGAGGTTGCGACCCGCGACGATGCGATTGGTGGGGTCGAACTCGATCCAGCCCGCCCCCGGCAGGAAGACGTCGGCCCAGGCGTGGGTGGCGCCACCGCCCGTCATCGCCGGGCCGCTCGCGGCATCGGCCGCCGGATCGTAGAGATAGCCGGTGACGAAGCGGGCGGCGAAGCCGAGCGCGCGCGCCGCCTCCATGAACAGGAAGGCGAAATCGCGGCAGGTGCCGCTGCCGACGGCGATCGTCTGCGCCGGAGACTGAACGCCGCGCTCCTCCCGTCGCCGGTAGGCGAAGGCACGATGCACGGCCTCGCCGAGCGCGTCGAGCACGTCGAGGCTGGAGCTCGGCGGAACGGGGAGCACCGAAGCCAGCCACCCGGTGACGCTCGCCGCGTCCTCCGGGCGGTCGATGGCGATGAGCGGCCCCAGATCGACGCGCTCGTCGGCTTCGTAGCGCACGGGATAGGCGCCAGCATGACGGGCGATGCGCGGCAAGGGCTCGTCGAGACCGTAGCGCCGCAGCAGGAGCTCGCTCGAGACGACGAGTTCGTCCGCCGCCTCGCGGAACGTGAGCAGCGCCACGGAGTTTCCGAACGTGTCGTAGGACCAGTGGATGTCGGCCCGCGGCGAAACCGTGAGGCTGGAATCGAGGATGCGCATGTCGTGCCCGTCGCGGGGGCGCAGCATCAAGTGATGCGGCCCGAAATCGACGGCTCGATCGTAGGTATAGCGCGTCAGATGGCTTATGCTCAGCGTGCTCAACGGGCGGGGTCCTCGGTCGCGACGCGATGGGGGCGCGCCCACGACGGACGGAACGCGGGCGCGAAGGCGCCATCGACGATCTCCGGCCCCTGCCGACGGTCGCTCATGATAGCTCGAAGGCGGGATGGTGGCGATGCTTATTCGGATCGGTTTCGAAATCGGCCTGACGTGCCGCACGGAGACGACGCTGATCCTCGCGTTGTCGCCGCACACCAGCTATGCGGGCCGGGTCGTCGGCTCCGACAGGCTGCGCACGTCTCCCGACCTCCAGACCCAGGACATCGTCGACCCGTTCGGCAACCGCCTGACGCGGTTGAAGGCGCCGCCGGGGGAACTGACGCTCGCCTCGGACTGCATCGTCGAGAACGACGGCGCGCCAGACCCCTTCGACTGGAACGCCCGCCAGCACGACATCATCGACCTGCCGCCCGAGACGCTGCCCTTCCTCACCGCCAGCCGCTATTGCGAATCCGACGCGATCCGCGACGAGGCATGGGCGCTGTTCGGCACCAGCCCGCCCGGCTGGGCGCGGGTGCAGGCGATCAGCAATTTCGTGCACAACCACCTGACCTTCGGCTACGGCTTCGGCCGACCGACCAAGACCGCCGCAGACGCCCTGCGGGAGAAGACCGGCGTGTGCCGCGACTTCGCCCATCTCATGATCGCACTGTGCCGTGCGATGAGCATCCCGGCGCGTTACGCGAGCGGATATCTCGGCGACATCGGCGTGCCGCCCTCGGGGCCGGGCGATTTCTCCGCCTGGACCGAGGTCTATCTCGGCGGGCGCTGGTACACCTTCGACGCGCGCCACAACACGCCCCGGATCGGGCGCGTGCTGATGGTCCACGGGCGCGACGCCGCCGACGGCGCCATGATGACCAGCTACGGCGCCTACGACCTCACGGCGTTCAAGGTCTGGACCGACGAGGTCGAACCCGCTTCGGACGCCGCTCTCGTCGATCTCTTGAGGCAACGACCCGACGTGCCGGCGCTGACGCTCGCGCCGGTCGGCGCCGTTCACGTGAGCACCTGACGGACCGGCGACGGCCCCACGGGCGCGGATACCGCAGGCGGGAGACGAGATGAGCTGGGTCCCTTTTCGCGCGCGACGACTCCTGCGTCAGATGTGGTTCCTGCCGGCGGTCTTCTGCTCGGCCGCGATCGGCATGATCGCCCTGGCGCATTACTCCGCATTGCTGCTGCCCGACGAGTTGCCCTTCGACGTCTCGAGCAGCGCCATCGAGGACATTCTGTCCATCGTCGCGGCGAGCATGCTGTCGGTCGCCGTCTTCGCGCTCGCGACCATGGTCAGCGCGCTCTCCGCCGCCTCGCAGACCGCGACGCCGCGGGCCGTGCGCCTGATCGCCGAGGATCGGACCGCCCAGACGTCGATCTCGATCTTCGTCGGAGCCTTCCTCTTCAGCATCGTGGGGATCATCGGCATCTCGGGCGGCCTCTACACCGCGTCCGGCCGCCTGATCCTGTTCGCCGCCGCCATCGTCGTCGTCGCCGTGGTGGTGGGGGCCCTGATCCGATGGATCAACCTGATCTCGTCGATCGGTCGCGTCGGCGAGACGATCGGCAGAGCCGAGACGGCCGCGAACGCGGCCTTCGACGAGCTCGCGCGCCGGCCCGGCCTCGGCTGCCGCGAGGCCGCGACGCCGCCGCCGGGGGCAGTCCCCGTGCACGCGCACGCCGTCGGGTACGTCCAGCATCTCGAGCCCGCGCGGCTGCAGGAGGTGGCGGCCGATTTCGGCCTTCTCGTCCACGTCGCGGCGCGACCGGGCACCTTCGTCACCCCGATCCGTCCCTTGGCTTTCGTCGTCGGCCCGATGAGCGAGGAAGCCGCGACGTGCATCCGCTCCACCTTCGTCGTCGGCGACGAGCGCACCTTCGACCACGATCCGCGTTTCGGCCTGATCGTGCTCAGCGAGATCGCGAGCCGGGCGCTCTCGCCTGCGGTGAACGATCCTGGCACCGCCATCGCGATCATCCACACCGTCTTGCGCATCGTCGACCGGTGGGTCGGCGCCTGCGAGCGCGAGGAGCCACCGGCCTTCGAGAACCTGTCGGTGGCACCGCTCTCGATGCGAGACCTGATCGACGATGCATTCCGCCCGATCGTGCGCGACGGGTCGGACAAGGTCGAGGTCTGCCTCAGGCTCGTGAACGCGCTCGCAGCGATCCGCGCGCTCTCGCCCGATCTGCTCGGCCCTGCGGCGACGCGCATGCTCGGCGATCTCCTCGAGCGAGCGCGCGCGACGATGAGCCACCCGGCCGATCTGGAGGCGGTGGAAGACGCCGTGTCGGCCGTCGCGGACGCGCCGGCGAACGCCCGCGGCGGCCTTATGCACGCCTCGTAGGAGGGCGACCGTTTCCAGAGTTCCGTGGGACGCCCGCGCACGCGACCGCTACGGCAAGGGCGCATCGAGGTGATAGCGCAGGCCGTCCACCGACAGGTCGACGACGGCACTGCCCCGGAGCTGTGCGGGCGCCCACCGGCCGAGCAGTCGCGTTCCGAACCCGGCGCCTGTGCGCCCCGAGTGACCGCGTGCGCCGCCGGCGCGCTCGCACCATCGGAAGTCCAGCCTGTCGACGCCGTCGCGCCTCGTCACGCCCCACCTGACGTCCACGCGTCCGTCGGGCGTCGCAAGCGCGCCGTGCTTGACCGCGTTCGTCGCGAGCTCGTGGATGGCCAAGCCGATCATGCGCGCGGCATCGGCGCACATCGGCAGGCTCGGTCCCTCGAGCTCGATCTGCCCCGGATACGTGTCGCGGTAGACATCGAGCTGCGTTTCGACGACCCTCACGAGGTCGATGGCGCCACTTCCGTCGTCGATCAGGGCCTGCCGCAGCGCGATATCGATCGACGAAAGCCTGCCGAGGAGCGCCTCGGCGAAGTCCGTGACGTCCGTCGCCCGTCCCGCGGTCTGTCTCGTGAGCGCTCGGACGATGCAGAGCAGGTTGCCAACTCTGTGGACGGCTTCGCGCGCGACGACGGCGAGACGCTCGTTGGCGACCGCGACCTCACGCGTGCGCTCCGCCACGTCCCGTTCGAGACCCGCACATGCGCGCTCGAGGTCTCGCACACGGACAGCATGTCGAGCGGCGTTCGCGCGACGAGCGTTTTTCCGGGCGCCGACGCTGAGGCCGTCGGTCGGTGGCGTCGGCGCATCGTCGGTTCGCGTATTCATCGCATACACTCCATCGATGCCGACCGGCGTCGCCGCGCATTCTGCGGGCCGCCGGGGGTTGTCCCGACACGTACCGTCTCCTTTCGAAGCGGATGGCACACTGATCGAGGTCAGCGGGTCTGTTCATCCGATCGATCTCACGTCAGCAACGGGCGTTCCTGATCGAGATACGTGGGGTCGAAGTCGGCGAGCGCGACGAGACCGCCGTAATCGTCGAAAACGACCGTCCCGTCCCGGAACGTGACGAGGCCGAGCTCGCGCAGCTGACGCAGGACGCGATTGATGTGCACGGCGCTCAGCCCGAGCGCGTCCGCAAGCAGATATTGCGTCAGCGGGCAGGCGTATCCCGCTTTCGTGCCGAAGCCGACGAGCGCCAGCCGAGCCCCGAGCTCGAGAAGGAAGTGCGCCACGCGCTGCGGTGCGGCTCTGCGACCGAGCCCCGCGAGGTGCTCGACGACCATGGCTTCGTCGCGCGATGCCGCCCAGAGAACCGCCGTCGCCAGCCGGGGCGTGCCGGCGAACGCGGCGAGGAGATCGCCGGAGGGAACCTCGCAGACCTGGATATCGGTCACCGACTCGATGCTGTGGTCGGACGTTTGCAGCAGCGTGCTGCGCAGACCGAGGAAATCGCCGGGGATCTGGAAGTCGACGATCTGTCGCGCGCCGTCCGGGAGGGTCTTGTACGAGCACACCCATCCGGAGACCAGGATGTACACGGCCCGATCGGACTGGCCCTGATGGACGATCTCCCGCCCCGCCGCGAAGGGGCGCCGGCGCACCTGGAGGCGCTCCAGAACCGAGAGCTCCGCGTCCGACAGGGCGACGAAGCAGCCGAGCTTTCGGGCCAGAGGGCTCGTCACCGTCGTATCCAAGACTGCCTCCCGTCGCTGCGGACCTTACCGCGCCTTCGGGCATCGACACTGCCGCAGATCAGCCCACCGTGCGCGAAGATGCTCCAAGGTCTTTTTTTGCCGAGACACGCTGCGGCGCCTGGGCGAGCCGCCCTCCTTCGAAGGAAAGCACGAATGCCGACCATCAACGAACTATCGGGAGCAGCGGCGCTGTCGATCTGCGAATCGCTCCTGCTCGCGATGAACGACGGCAAGCTGCTGTCCGAACCCGAGATCATCGCGATCCTGAAGGACGCCGCGGCTTCGCACGAGGAGGCTGCCGATGCGGAGGACGACGACGGAACGCACCGCGGCGTCGCACGCCTGATCAACGGGATCATCGCCGGCGGCAACTCGGTCCGTCGGCCCTGACGCCGCACCGGCTCCCTCCAGAAGGATCGAAGGACATGAAGATCGCACAGGTCGCGCCGTTGAGCGAGAGCGTGCCGCCGAGGCTCTACGGGGGCACGGAGCGGATCGTGTCCTATCTCACCGAGGAACTCGTCCGCCTCGGCCACGAGGTCACGCTCTTCGCCTCCGGCGATTCGGTCACGAGCGCCGAGCTCGTGCCATGCTGCCCGCAGGCGCTGCGCCTCGACACGGCCGTGCGCGACCAGCTGCCGCACCACCTCCTCATGCTCGAGCAGGTCGTCCGGCGCGCGCCTTCGTTCGACGTCATCCACTTCCACGTCGATCTCCTGCAGATGCCGCTCGTGCGCGCTTTCGCGAGCTCCACGATGACCACCGTGCACGGGCGCCTCGACCTGCCTGATCTCGTGCCGTTCTACCGCGTTTTCTCGCAGGCGCAGCTCGTCTCGATCTCCGACGATCAGCGCCGGCCGCTGCGCTTCGCCAATTTCGTGCGCACGATCCAGCACGGTCTGCCGACCGATCTCCTGCCCTTCGTCGCCGAGCCGCGTGGCGGGTACCTCGCCTTCCTCGGCCGGATCTCCGAGGAGAAGCGCCCCGATCGCGCCATCGAGATCGCGACCCGCGCGGGCCTGCCGCTGAAGATCGCCGCGAAGATCGATCGGGTCGACGAGGCCTATTGGCGCGAGACGATCGCGCCGATGATCGCGATGAACCCGAACGTCGAGTACATCGGCGAGATCGGCGAGCGCGAGAAGGCCGCGTTCCTGGGCAATGCCCGTGCGCTCTTGATGCCCATCGACTGGCCCGAGCCGTTCGGCCTCGTGATGATCGAGGCGATGTCCTGCGGGACGCCGACGATCGCGTTCCGCCGCGGGTCGGTCCCCGAGATCCTGGAAGAAGCGCGCTCGGGCTTCATCGTCGAGGACGTCGCGGAGGCGGTGCGCGCCTGCGGGCGCATCGACGCGCTCCCACGGGAGGGTGTCCGCGCGGCCTTCGAGGAGCGCTTCACGGCCGCACGCATGGCGATGGACTATCTCGACGTCTACCGGACGCTCTCGCATGGCGCGTCGCCGGCGACCGGCCCGCTGGTAGACACCGGCCTGCAACAGCCCCACACGCTCTCGTGAGCGAGATGGAATCTCCAATCATGACCGCCACGACCGAACACGGAACCTGCGAGGCGCCCGAGCGGGTCGCCCCGCATTACGCCGTCGTCGCCCACGGCTCGCCGGGCGAGCGCCGCGCTCGCATCCTCAAGTCTGGCGACACCTTCACCGTGCTCGACCCGACCGGCGACATCCTTTCGGGGCGCGAGAGTTCCGACGGGCTCTTCCACCGCGACACCCGGCACCTCTCCCACCTCGATCTCACGATCGACGCCGAGCGCCCGATCCTGCTCTCCTCCGTCATGCGCGACGACAACGCCTCGCTCACCTGCGACCTGACGAACGGCGATCTCCAGGACGCCCACGGGGCGATCGTGCTGGAGCACGACCTCGTGCACGTGCGACGCAGCAAGTTCCTGCACGGCGATGCCGCCTACGAGCGGATCGGCGTGCGCAGCTTCGCCGACCGGCCGCTCACGCTCGAGATCGCCTTGCGCTTCGCAGCGGACTTCGCCGACCTCTTCGAGGTGCGCGGCGCCAAGCGGGCGCGCCGCGGACGCTTCCTCGACCCCGAGGTCGGCGCCGACACGGTGCGTCTCGTCTATGTCGGGCTCGACGACGTCGCGCGCACGACGCGCCTGCGCTTCGCGCCCAGGCCGACGACGCTCGGACCGGACCGCGCGACCTTCACGGTCGCTCTGCAGCCCGGAGGTCAGGCGGTTCTCAACCTCGAGGTCGGTTTCACCGAGAGCGCGCCGACGGCGGCGCCGGGGGTGCGGTTCCGCACGGCGGCGCTGGAGGCCCGTCGCGCGCTGCGGCGCGCGTCGTCGCGGGCCGCCTCGGTGGCGACCTCGCACGAGCAGCTCAACGGGTCGCTCCGGCGCGCGATGTCCGACCTCGCCATGCTGGCGACCGATACCCCGCACGGCCCCTATCCCTATGCGGGCACGCCATGGTTCTCCGCCGCCTTCGGCCGGGACGCGCTGATCACGGCGTTCCATATGCTGTGGCTCGATCCCGCGCTCGCCGGCGGCGTGCTGCGCTTTCTCGCGGCGCACCAGGCCGACCGCGAGGACGCGGCCTCGGACGCCGAGCCCGGCAAGATCCTGCACGAGATGCGCTACGGTGAGATGGCGGCGCTCGGCGAGGTGCCGTTCCGCCGCTACTATGGCACCGTCGATGCCACGCCGCTCTTCGTCATGCTCGCCGGCGCCTACCTCGCGCGCACGGACGACGTCGCCACGATCCGCACGCTCCTTCCGGCGATCGAGCGCGCCCTCGCCTGGATCGACGATTACGGGGACCGCGACGGCGACGGCTTCGTCGAGTACGCGCGGCGCACGGAGAGCGGGCTGCAGAACCAGGGCTGGAAAGACAGCCACGATTCCATCTTCCACGCGGACGGCAGCTTCGCCGAGGGCCCGATCGCGCTGTGCGAGGTGCAGGCCTATGTCTACGGGGCGAAGCGCGCGGCCGCCGACATCGCCGCTCGCCTGGGCGACGACACCCGCGCGAAGCGCCTCGACGGCGAAGCCGAGGAACTCGCGGCGCGTTTCGAGGACGCGTTCTGGTGCGCCGATCTCGGCACCTACGCCATCGCGCTCGACGGCAAGAAGCGGCCCTGCCGCGTGCGGTCCTCGAACGCGGGCCATGCGCTGTTTGCGGGGATCGCCTCCGAGGCGCACGCAGCGGGCGTCGCGCACACGCTGATGGGCGAGGCCTCGTTCTCCGGTTGGGGCGTGCGCACGCTCGCCCGCGGCGAGGCGCGCTACAACCCGATCTCGTACCACAACGGCTCGGTCTGGCCGCACGACAACGCGCTCGTCGCCGCCGGCCTCGCTCGCTACGGCTACGGTCGCGAGGCGGCGCGCATCCTCGACGGTCTCTTCCACGCCTCGACCTACATGGATCTCCAGCGCTTGCCCGAATTGTTCTGCGGCTTCTCGCGCCGGCCCGGACAAGGTCCGACGCTCTATCCCGTCGCCTGCCTGCCGCAGGCCTGGGCGGCGGCCACGCCCTTCGCCCTGATCGTCGCTTGCCTGGGTCTGCGGATCGACCCGCGCGGACAGGTCGTGCGGCTCGACCGCCCGATCCTCCCCGAATTCCTAGACGAGATCGTCGTCCGAAACCTGTCCGTCGGTCCCGGCCGGATCGACCTCGCCGTCCGCCGTGCGGGCGACGAGGTCGTCGCGCACGCTCACTCCCGGACGCCGGGCGTACGGGTCGAGGTCGTAACTTGAACGGAACGCGGCCTACCCGTGCGCGACGAACCGGTCGGTCATCGCGGCGCCCAGGCTCTGCAGGCTGAACGGCTTGGTCAGGCGCGGCACCTCGTCGAGCCGTGGCGAGATGCCGGACCGGGCGGCGTAGCCGGTCACCATCAGGTAGGGAACGCCGCGCGCCGACAGCATCTCCGCGACCGGCAGCACGTGCTCGCCGCCGAGATTCATGTCGAGGAGCACTCCGTCGAGCTCGTTCGCTCCGATCGCCGCCAGCGCCTTCGCCACGGTCGGGGCCGCGCCGACGAGATCGCACCCGAGCTCGAGCAGCATGTCCTCGATCTCCATGAGGATCAACGCCTCGTCCTCGACGACGAGGATGCGCAGGCCGCGCAATGCGTCGGTGCGTGCCTTCATGGCGCGCTCCCCTCTCGTGCTCGCGGTGCGATCGGGAAGGATCCGACCGGAAAGCCGATCTCGTAGCGAAGCCCGTCGGCTCGGAAGTCCGGCGTCGCCGTCCCGCCGAGCTGCTGGACGATGGTGTACGCGATCAGGCTCGTCCCGAAACCGCGCTGAGACGGTGCCGTCACGGGAGGACCGCCGATCTCCGTCCATCGCAGTCCGACCCGGCGCACGCCGGACCCGTCCTCCAGTCGCCAGGTCACCTCCAGTCGGCCTCCCTGGTTGGACAGGGAGCCGTACTTGACCGCGTTGGTCGCGAGCTCGTGGAGCACCATCGCGATGGCGACGCCCGACTGAGGCGGCAGGTGCAGGCCCGGACCGTCCAAGGCGATCCGGTCGCCCAAGCCGTACGGGTCGAACGTTCGCTTCACGATCTGCCCGAGCTCGACGCTGGCCCAATCCTGCTTGACCAGGACGTCGTGAGCACGGCCGAGCGCGTGCAGGCGCCCGTTGAAGGCCGTCTTGAACTCGGCCAGCGAGGCGCTCCGTCGCAGCGTCTGGGAGCCGATGGACTGAATTATCGCCAGCGTGTTCTTCACGCGGTGGCTCAGCTCGGCGATGAGGACCTCGCGACGGCTCTCCGCCTCGACGAGCCGCGTGACGTCCTCGATGGCGAGCAGGATCAGGTCCGGTCGATGGCCGCCGCCCGCGAGCCTGCGCGCGTTGAGCAGCATGTGCCGCCGTCCGAGATGCGGGAACTCGTGCTCGATCGGAAAGCCGTCGAAGGTTCGGTCTGCGTTCAGCGCCTCTCGCAGCATCCGTCGCAGCTCTGGAATGTCCCAGGCGCCGTGATCGAGCTCGTCGAGGGGGAAGCCGACCGTTTCCTCGACCGGGCATGCGAACGTGTCGCAGAACGTCGGATTGACCGAGACGACCTGCAGGTCGCCGTCGAGCACCATGATCGGATGCCGGACCGTCTCGATGATGGTCTCCGCGTAGAGGCGTGCCTCGTTGACCGCGTCCGCCGCCCGCTTGCGCTCCGTGATGTCGATGAAGCTGATGACGACGCCCGCGATGCGATCGTCGTGCGTACGGTAGGGGAGGAGGCGCCGCAGGTACCACCGCCCGGCGTCGCCCCGCACCTCCGCATCGATCCGGCTCAGCTTCCGGAGCGCCGTCTCGGCGTCGCGCAGCAGCGCCTCGTCGGCCACCTTCCAGGCGAAATGCGTCACCGGCCGTCCGATGTCCGACGAAACCAGCTCGAGCAGCTCCTTGCTGGCGGGGGAAAACCACCTGATGCAGAAGTTGGCGTCGAGGAACACCGTCGCGATCTCGCTGCTGGCCAGCAGGTTGTTGAGCGTGTCGGTGGCCTCTTCCAGCTCCTGGATCTTGTGCTGCAGCTGGGCATTGACCGTCTGCAGCTCTTCATTGAACGACTGCAGTTCCTCCTGCGCGGTAACCTGCTCCTCGTTGGTGCTCTGGAGCTCCTCGTTCATCGCGGTGGCTTCTTCGTTGGCCGCCTTGAGCTCCTCGTTCGCGGCCGCGAGCTGCGCGATCGTATCCTGCAGCTCGGCGCGGGTGCTGCTCAGCTCCTCCTCGAACGGCTGGCGCGCGCCCTCGACGTCGCGCTCGTCATGGAGCGCGACCGCCGCGGGCTGCGGTGCGTCCACGGGGCTGAAGCTGACCAGCAGAAGATGCTCCTGCCCGGGCGTAGCGAGCGGCGCGACGGTCACGGCGACCGCCTGCGACCTGCCGCCTTGCCGAATCCGGGCTTCGAACGCGGCCGGTCGCTTGTCGGCGACGGCGCTGCGGATGCCGTCGCGCAGCTTGAGGCGCAGGCCGTTACGCGCCATCGCCAGCAGATCCCGGCTCGGCTCGCCGGGCGGGGGCTCGAGATAATCGCCCGTCTGACCGTGGAACCACAAGGCCCGGCAATTGCCGTCGATCAGAACGGAGGCCGGAGCGAACCGGTCGAGGAGTGCGCCGCGCGCCACGTCGGCGAGACGCGTCGGCGGCCGGCCCTCGACCGAGGGGTTCGGCTCCTCGTCGGAACGCGTGCGACCGAGCGTGGACGGAGCCGGGAAATCGACCATCTCGCGGCGCGCGTGCCGCAGCCGCCGATAGATGCGCCACTTCTTGGAGACCGTTTCGAAGAGCCCGTCGCCTCGGACGACGGTCTCGGCGTTGCCCAGAAGCAGGTGCCCGCCCTCCTTCAGACCGAAATGAAGCAACGAGATCGCCCGGCTCTGGGCCGCCGGATCCAGATAGATCAGGAGATTGCGGCAGCTGATCACGTCCATGCGCGAGAACGGCGGATCGCGCAGGAGGTTGTGGGCGGCGAAGACGACGAGGTCGCGCAGCTCCTTCTTCACCTGATAGGCGCCATCGAGCTTGTCGAAGAAGCGGTGCAGGAGCTGCGGCGGGATGGTCGCCACCGCACTCTCGGCGTAGATGCCGGCGCGGGCCACGTTCAGGTTGTCCTCACGGCCGTCGGTCGCGAACACCTTCACGTCGAGGCTTCTGCTCGCGGCTTCCATGCGGGCGATCACGAGCATCGCCAGGGTATAGGCTTCCTCTCCCGTCGCACAGGCGGGAACCCACAGGCGCACCGTCGTGCGCCCGTCGCGCTCGGCGACCAGCGGCGCGAGCACCGTTTCGTCGAGCGCCGCCCAGGCTCCCGGATCTCGGAAGAAGCCGGTGACGCTGATCATCAGGTCCTTGATCAGGGTCTCGATCTCGGCGGGGTTGGCGCGCAGGAACGCGACGTACGCGTCGAGCCCCTCGATGGCCTGGAGGCTCATGCGCCGCTGAATCCGGCGCACGAGCGTGCTGGGCTTGTACTGGCGGAAGTCCTGGCCGGCATGCGTCCGCAGCAGTGCCAAGATGGGCTCTATCGAGGGTCCGTCGGCGATCGTCTCGTCGGTGACCTCGGGTCCCGCGACGTATGGGTGGCGGATGTAGCGGAGCAGGACGTCCGGCATCTTCTCGGGAGCGAGCACCCGGTCGGCGAGGTTTGCCTGTATCGCGCTGCGCGGCATGCCGTCGAAGCGTGCGGTCGCAGGGTCCTGCACGAGCGTGCAGCCGCCCTGCGCCTTCACTTCCCGCAGCCCTTCCGTACCGTCGCTTCCCGTGCCCGACAGGACGATGCAGATCGCGCGTTCACGCCAATTCTGCGCCAGCGACACGAACAGGCGGTCGATCGGATAACGGTGTCCGCGGCTTTCGGCCGGCGCCGTCAGCCGCAGTCTTTCGCCGTCGACCGTCAGAGAGCAGTCCGGCGCGATGACGTACACGTGATCGGGCTCGATGGGCATGCCGTCGGCCGCCTCCGCGACCCGCATCGCGCTGTGACGACCGAGCAGGTGGGCGAGCCCGCTGTCGCGGTTCGGGTCGAGATGCATCACGACGAGGAAGGCCGCGCCCGTGTCGGACGGCAGCGCTTCGAACAGGCGGATCATCGCTTCGATCCCACCGGCCGAGGCGCCGATCCCGACCACGGGACAAGCGATCGACGGCGCGCTTTTCGGCGTCGTCGCGTCGGGGGCGACGGCGTCGGACGTCGCGCTCTCCGGCGGCGGTGCGGGCGGCGGCGCATCTCCGTACGGGCGCTCTTCCGACGATCGTCGGCTACCCTCGTGCTCGTCCGGGCCGTTCGTTACCTGGTTCATACCTCCCCTGACCGCCGTGCGTTCGGCTCGAGGTTCCAGTCGAGCCGAACCCGAGGTGAGCCATGCACACATTGGTGTGCGATCGCACGACACGCTGAAAGAGGTGTAGCACGGATCCGCCGCGAGTTCCGAGAAATGCTCACGGTCCTTTCTGTCCACGACTTGCCGCGAGACCAGATCGGGGCCCGTTGCCCGTTCCGCCGCGCAACCCGTCTTTCCCGGTCTTGCCGGACGTCCGTCCCGACTGCTCCGTCAGCCCCCAGAAGCCCGCTATTCGGCGGGTCGACGAAATGCCGACCTCGAGCATGTACGCGCCTGCGACTCCCAGGCCGTCGCCCCCCTCCGCCGCAATCGGCGTACCGTGACCCATCCGGGCGATGACATATTCCTCGATCACTTCCCGCCCACCGCGTTCGCACCAGACCCGGCGCGGAAAGCCGTCGACCTCCTCGATCCGCGTCGGTGGTCCTTCGACGCCGTGGATCTTCTGCCACTGCCGAACGATGGCATGCGCATTGATGCTGGCGACGGTCGTGTCGTGATCGCCATGCCAGACCGAGATCGTCGGCCAGCGGCCCTTGAACGTCGAGGCACCACGGACGAGCGCGTCGAGCTCGCGGTCCGAGGGGCCGCCATAGCCCTTCATGCGAACGAGCGCCTGCATCAGGGTGCCCGCGCTGCGGTAGGGCAGCCCGGCGATGATCGCGCCGCCCGCGAACACGTCCGGGTAGGTCGCGAGCATCACGGACGTCATGGCTCCGCCCGAGGACAGCCCCGTGATGAAGATGCGCTTGGGGTCGATCGCGTGATCGTCGACGACCCGCCCGATCATCTGGCGAATGGAAAGCGGCTCGCCGCCGCCGCGCCGGGAGTCGCCTCGCTCGAACCAGTTGAAGCCGCCGATGGCGTTGTTGCTCCGTCTCTGCCCGGGGAACAGGAGCGCCAGCCCGCATTCGTCGGCGAGCGTGGACCAACCCGATCCGCTATCGTAACCCTCCGCCGACTGGGTGCTGCCGTGCAGCACGACCACGAGCGGGCCGTTCTTCGGGAAGCTCGACGGAAAATGAGTGTGCGCAAGCAGCGAGCCGGGGTTCGTTCCGAACTCGTGCAAGGGGGTGAGGCGACCGTCGATGTCTGATGATGTCGGCAAGGGGATACCCGCGTCTCGGCCAAAGCATCATAAGCGCGTCGGCTCGACGCCGTTCCGTGCGCGTGTCCGCATGATCTGCCGCGCGGAGGCGACATCATCGACGATGTCCACGCTGAAGAGCACGTCGGCTTTACGAGGGATCGGAAATCAAGTGGCTGGGGGACCTGGATTCGAACCAGGACTAGCGGAGTCAGAGTCCGCGGTTCTACCGTTAAACTATCCCCCAGCAGGGGCGGCGCTCTTCTCGGAAGAGAAGTCGGAGCCTCTCGCCGACGGCAACGCATCGGGCGTGGCCCGGTTCCGCTCGGCGATGGCGGGTAGATAGCGAGGCGATGCGGGCTTGTCCAGCCCTTTCGTGACGCGAACGTGGCCGGTTTTCCGACGCTCGCGCGTCAGATGATCGAGAGCGGCGTCTTGCCTTTCGGCGGCGGGAAGGCGCGATCGAGCGCCGCGCGATCCTCGTCGTCGAGGACGAGGTCGAGGGCGGCGCGGTTGTCGCGCAGGTGCTCCTCGCGCACGGCCTTGGGGATCGCGATCGTGCCGGGCCGCGAGAGCACGAAGGCGAGCGCCACGCGGTGCGGGGAGACGCCGTGCTTCTTCGCGATCGCCGCGAGCTTGCGCTCCGGCAGGCTCCCCTGCCCCACGGGGCTGTAGGCCATCATCGGAACGCCGCGTTCGCGCAGCGCCGGCATCAGGTCGTATTCCGGGCCGCGCTCCTCGACATTGTAGAGCACCTGGTTCGTGGCGCAGGCCTCCCCGCCGGGTAGCGCCCAGAGCTCCTCCATGTCGTCCGTGTCGAAATTGCTGACGCCGAAGCGCGCGATCCGGCCGTCCTCCACGAGATCGCGGAAGCCCGCCAGCGTCTCGGCGAGCGGCACGCGGCCGCGCCAATGCAGGAGGTAGAGGTCGAGCCGCTCGACGCCGAGCCGCGCGAGCGAGCGGGCGCAGGCGGCCTTCACGCCCTCGCGGGTGGCGTTGTGAGGGTAGAGCTTCGAGACGAGGAAGACCTCCTCGCGACGCCCCGCGATCGCCTCGCCGACGACCTCCTCGGCACCGCCGGAGCCGTACATCTCGGCGGTGTCGACGAGCGTCATGCCGAGATCGAGGCCGAGCCGCAGCGCGCGGATCTCCGCCTCGCGGGCGCGCTTGTCCTCGCCCATGCGCCAGGTACCTTGGCCGAGCACCGGCACGGGCGTGCCGTCGGGCAGATCGACGGTGGGGATCGCGGCCATGGGCTTCTCCTTCTCGCGACGCCGGACGACGCGTGCCGGTCCGGCGGGACGGGCGGCAACGCGCCGGCCCGTCCTTCGGTTGCGGGGAGGCTGGCCCTCGCGGGCGCGGGCGTCAATCGGCGTTGATCACCGAGACGACGCGGAACGTGTGCATCGCGTCCATGTCGTCCTTGATCGAGACGTACTCGCCGACCTGCAGGACGTGGTCGCCCAAGCGGAAGGCCGCCTCGTCGTCGTCCTCGCGGTTCGGGTCGTAGTCGAAGATCCAGGCGTGGCCGCCCTTGCCGCCGGCCCGGTGGACGAGATGCCCGACCTGATCCTGCTCGCCCTCCCAGAAGCGGCGCACGCGGCAGACGTCGCGGCGCGAGCGCCAGGCGTCGGCGTCGATCTTCCCGTTCGCGTCGAGCGGCGCGACGATGTCGTAGCCGTGTCGCGCGGATCCGTTGGGATGATCGTGGCCGCGGGCGAGATGAAGGGTGATTCGCTTGAAGTTGTGGGGGAGACTCATGACGTTGCCGATCCCGTCTCGATGCGTTCGCGAGGGGAAGACGAGCACGCGCACGCCCTCCGCGCCTTGATCCGGCGCAAACGAGACGCACGCTCGTGCCGTTCCGCCGATCGGGAATGCCGCACGATCGCCTCCTTTTCAGGCGAACAACCACCGTATGGGGCTTCCTCCACACCGCCCCGCTTGGTTAAGAAGACGTGTCGCGGGCTCGCCGCGGCGCCCCGCCCGACTGGCTCGTCCTCGAAACAACGGCTCGGCATGCGCAGACAGACCTCCCTTCGCACGCGGGTGATCGCCGGCCTCGTCGGCGCCTGCGTCGTCGTGGGGCTCGTCCTCGCCGTCGCTCCCTGGACCGTCTCGTCGGATGCGCTGCGCGAGGCGGTGGCGCGCCAGCTCGCGCGCGAGCTCGGCATCGACATGCCGGTCACGGGCCGCACCACCATCGCCTTCCTGCCCGCGCCGCGGGTAAAGTTCGAGGACATGCGCCTCGCCACCACCGACGGCACGCCGCTCGTGGACGGCGGCGCGCTGCGCGGCCAGCTCGCCTGGGCGCCCCTCGTTCTCGGCCGCATCCGCTTGACCGAGGTCTCGCTGGCGCAGGCGCGCGTTCTCGTTCCCGTCGACGCCCAGGGCCGCTCGCCCTGGGATCCGGCGCTCGCGCGCCTCGATGCGCGTCTCGCGGACGACGAGGGCGACGCCATCGGCACGCTGGGGCTCGTCGACACGACGATCGTCTATTCCGACGCGGCGACGGGGCGGCGCGAGATCGTGCGCGACGCCGACCTCGTCCTCTCCTGGCCGAACGCAGCCGGCCCGCTCTCGCTCTCCGGCTCGGCGGCGCTACGCGGC
Organism: Salinarimonas ramus; assembly: GCF_014645695.1. Taxonomy (GTDB): domain Bacteria; phylum Pseudomonadota; class Alphaproteobacteria; order Rhizobiales; family Beijerinckiaceae; genus Salinarimonas; species Salinarimonas ramus. The sequence goes on from NZ_BMMF01000007.1 coordinate 220,657, forward strand.
GAGACGATGCAGATCGCGCTCTCCGGGCTCGTCCCGGCGCAGCTCGTCGCCGGCGCGAGCAGCCCGCTGGACCTGCGCCTGACCGGGCGCCTCGGACGGCTGTCCATCGCCGGCACCATCGCCACCGGGCGCGACAGCCCGTGGCTGACGGGCCGCGTCTCCTTCGAGACGCGCATGGCTCGCGACGTCCTCGCCTGGAGCGGCACGCGCCTGCCGCTCGGCCCCTCCATCGGCCCTCTGAGCCTGGAGGGCGACGCGAACGGCGTCGGGCGAACCCTGTCCTTCTCGGCACTGCGGCTCGGGCTGGGCGGCGATCCGATGGAGGGCGCGCTCACCGCCCGCTACCAGGACGGTCGCCTCGGCATCAGCGGCACGCTCGCCGCCGGCTCGCTCGACGTCGACCGCTTCGCCGCCCCCGTGGTGGTGGCGAGCGACCCCGCCTCCTCGCAGCGGCGCGCGCCGCTCGGCCTTACTCAGCACGCCGCAGCCGATCTCGACCTGCGGCTCTCCGCGAGCGAGGCGCGCATCGGCGGCGCACGGCTCACGGACGTCGCGATGGCCGTGCTCGTCACGAAGGGCAAGATCGAGACCTCCGTCTCCCGCGCCGGCCTCGCCGGCGGCGAGGTGCGCGGGCGCTTCACGCTCTCCGATCTCGGCGACATGATCGAGATGCGGCTCGAGGCGGAGGGGAGCGGCGTCGATCTCGGGCCGCTCGGCCGCGATCTCGGCTCGGCCTGGATCGCGGGTCCCGCCACCGGCGAGATCGCCCTCGTCGGCACCGGGCGCCATGCGGAGGAGCTCCTCGGCACGCTCGCGGGCGAGGTGGCCGTCGAGGTCGCGCCGGGCGAGTTCGTCGGCGTCGATCTCGCGGAGGCGCTGCGCCGCTTCGAGCGCCAGCCGCTCACCGCGACGCGCACGCTGCGCTCGGGCCGCACGCCCTTCACCCGCGCCGCCGCGCGGCTCGACGTCCTCGACGGCGTCGGCACGCTGGTCGACTCGGGCTTCGAGAGCCCACAGCTTTCGGGCATGCTGGAGGGCACGGTCTCGCTCGCCGCGCGCCGCATCGACGCCAAGGCGGCGGTGGAGAGCGTCACCCCGGTGGGCGAAGGCAACCTGATCTCCGCCCTCACCTTCGGCTTCCGAGGTCCGCTGACCGACGTGACCCTCGTGCCGGACGCCAAGGCGCTGATCCAGCGCTCCGGCGCAGCCCGCCTCCTCCTCGGCGCGCCGGAGCCCGAGACGGAGACGGCGCTGCCCGCCTTCGCACCGGCCGCGCAGCAATAGAGCGCGCGCCTTCACAGGAATGCCGAGGCGCGCGGGGCGGACGGCCGAAGCGCGGGGTGAGGCGAGTGTGGTAGCGTCCATCTCGGGAGAACGCCGCAGGCGGAGCGCGATTTTGTCACGCCCTCGTCGCGCAACCGCCTTCGCGTGTTACGCGGGGGGGCGAGCGCTGTTGTCGATATGGACGTTGATCACGGGCTGAACGGTGTTGGTGTTGTTCGCCGCGATCCCCGGCATGCCGTACGCGCCCGCCGCCCCGTAGCCGCGATTGGCGAGCCAGCTGCGATGCCAGGAATTGTAGAAGAAGGGGAAGACGAGCCACGAAAGCCCGAAGGTCAAGAATGGTGCGATCGCCATGACCAGGGCGGCGAGTATGTGCCCGCGCAGGAGCGCCGGGAACATCCCGAAGAACAGCGTCGTCCAGGAAAACCCGACATACGCGATGCGAACATGCCCCGTCGCGGGGTTCGAGACCGTCACGGCTTGTGCCATTGTCATCCTCCAGCCGAGCACACCATCCATACGGGAAGCTCGGCCGGCAATCGGTAGATCTGCGTAGACGATCACAATTCTCGCGCGTCGTTGCGCGGCTTCGCTTTTCCCGCCGCCGGCATTAAGGTCGACGCCCCGAAGGTCCCGGCACAGGCAGCGCACCATGGTCGCGGGTTGGGCGGTCGTCGTCACGGCCCTCCTCTATCTCTCCCTGCTCTTCGCGGTCGCGCATTGGGGCGATCGCTCGGGCGCCTCGCTCGTCGCGGGGCGGGCGCGGCCGTGGGTCTACGCGCTCGCGCTCGCGGTCTACTGCACGTCCTGGACGTTCTACGGCTCTGTCGGCCTCGCCACGGGATCGGGCCTCGACTTCCTGATGATCTATGTCGGGCCGATCCTGGTCTTCGTCTTCGGGCACCGGGCGCTCGCGCGCATCGTGCGCATCGCCAAGGACCAGAACATCACCTCGGTGGCCGACTTCGTGGCCGCCCGCTACGGCAAGTCCGAGCGGGTCGCGGCGCTCGTGTGCCTCATCGCGGTGGTCGGCTCGCTGCCCTACATCGCGCTCCAGCTCAAGGCCGTCTCCTCCTCCCTCGACGTCTTCCTCGCGGCCGACGAGACGATGGCCTACGCCCGCACCACCTTCCCGCTGTTCGGCGATCTCGCCTTCATCGTGGCCGCCGTCCTCGCCTTCTTCGCGGTGGGCTTCGGCACGCGCCACGCGGACGCGACGGAGCACCAGGACGGGCTCGTGCTGGCCATCTCGCTCGAGAGCGTCGTGAAGCTCGTCGCCTTCCTGATGGTGGGCTTCTGGACCGTCGCCACCGTCTTCGGCGGCCTGCCCGGGCTGATCGAGCGGCTCGCGGCGCCGGAGGCGGGCCTCGTGCCCGTGGGCGACTTCCTCGGGCAGACGTCGAGCCCCGGCTACCTCGCGACGCTGGCGCTGCTCTCGGCCATCGCCATCGTCATGCTGCCGCGCCAGTTCCACATGGGCGTCGTCGAGAACCGCGAGCCCGACGACCTGCGCCGCGCGGCATGGCTGTTCCCGCTCTACCTCGTCCTCATCAACGTCTTCGTCGTGCCCATCGCCATCGCCGGCGCCGACGCGCTGGCGCCCGGGGCGGTCGACGCGGACATGACCGTGCTCGGCATCCCGCTCTCGCAGGGCGCGGGCGCGATGGCCCTCGTCGCCTTCATCGGCGGGCTCTCGGCGGCCACCGCCATGGTGATCGTCGAATCGGTGGCGCTCGCCATCATGATCTCGAACCACCTGGTCATCCCGCTCGTCCTGCGCCGCCGCGGCGCCTTCGCCGCCGCGCAGCCGGGCGAGCGCGGGGCGGTGCCGGACGATCTCGGCGGCTTCGTCCTCGTGGTGCGCCGCATCGCCATCGTGGCGATGATCATGCTCGCCTACCTCTACTACCGCGCGGCGGGCGATGCGGCGCTCGCCGCGATCGGCCTCCTCGCCTTCGCGGCGCTCGCGCAGATCGCGCCGGCCTTCATCGGCGGCCTCGTCTGGGGACGGGGCACCGCGGCGGGCGCGGCGGCGGGGCTGACGATCGGCTTCCTGGTGTGGGCCTACACGCTGATGCTGCCCTCCATCGCCTGGCATTCGCCGATCGTGGACGATCTCCTGGCCTACGGCCTCTTCGGCATCGACAGCCTGCGCCCGACGAGCCTGTTCGGCTCGAGCCTGCCCGAGCTCACCCACGGCGTCGTCTGGAGCCTCGGGCTCAACGTCGCCGCCTACGTCCTCGTATCGCTGGCGCGGCCGATGACGGCGCTCGAACGCCTCCAGGCCGCCGCCTACATGCCCGTCTCGGACGCGCCGGCGACGCCCTCCTTCCGCTTCTTCCGCGCGGTCGTCACGGTGGACGAGCTGCGCGCGTCGGTCGCGCGCTATCTCGGCGAGGAGCGGGCGAACCGCTCCTTCGAGGGCTTCGCCTCGGCCCGCGGCGCGCGGCTCGATTCGGGGGCGGAAGCCGACATCCACCTCCTGCGCTATGCCGAGCACCTGCTCGCCTCGGCCATCGGGGCGGCCTCGGCGCGGCTCGCGCTGTCGCTCGTGCTCAAGCGCCGCAACGTGTCGACGGCGGATGCGCTGCGCCTCCTCGACGACGCGTCCGCCGCGATCCAGGCGAACCGCGACCTGCTCCAGCATGCTCTCGACCACGCGCGGCAGGGCATCACCGTGCTCGATTCCGAGCTGCACATCCTGTGCTGGAACCGCGCTTTCGTCGATCTCTACGACCTCCCGCCGGAATTCGTGCGGGTCGGCGTCTCGCTCGACGAGATCGTGCGCTTCAACGCCCAGCGCGGCTCCTACGGGCCCGGCGTGATGGAGCAGCAGATCGCCGCGCGCATCCATTCCTTCGTGCACGACACGGCGCCGGTGCGCCTGCGACTCTATCCGCAAGAGCGCGTCATCGAGATCCGCACGACGCCGCTGCCCGACGGCGGCTACGTCACCACCTATACCGACGTCACCGAGGCGGTGATCGCCGAGGAGGCGCGGGCGAGGAACGCCATCGAGCTCGAGCGGCGCGTGGCCGAGCGCACCGAGGAGCTCACGCGCCTCAACGAGGCGCTCACCCGCGCCAAGGCCGAGGCCGAGGAGGCGAACGCCTCGAAGACGCGCTTCCTCGCCGCCGCCTCCCACGACATCCTCCAGCCGCTCAACGCCGCGCGCCTCTACGCCACCTCCCTCGTCGAGCGCGACCGCGAGGGCGGCGACGCGACTTTGGCCGAGAACGTCGACGCCTCGCTCGACGCCGTGGAGGAGATCCTCACGGCGCTCCTCGACATATCCCGCCTCGACACCGGCGCCATGAAGCCGCAATGGTCGAGCTTCCGCCTCGACGAGATGTTCCGCCAGCTCGCCCGCGAGTTCGAGCCCGTCGCCGCCGAAAAGGGGCTGCGCCTGCGCTTCGTCGTGCCCTCGCTGACCGTGCGCTCGGATCGGCGTCTCCTGCGCCGCCTGCTGCAGAACCTGATCTCGAACGCGATCAAGTACACGCCCTCGGGCACGGTCCTCGTGGGCGCCAGGCGCCGTAACGGGCGGCTGCGGGTCGACGTGCTCGACACCGGGCTCGGCATTCCCCAGTCGAAGCAGCGCATCGTCTTCCGCGAGTTCCACCGCCTCGACCAGGGTGCGAAGGTGGCGCGCGGGCTCGGGCTCGGGCTGTCCATCGTCGAGCGCATCGCGCGCGTGCTCGACCACAAGCTCGACCTCGCCTCCGAGAGCGGGCGCGGCTCGCGCTTCTCGGTGCTCCTGCCCGTCGTCGCTCCCCTGCCCGCGATGGCGCTGCCGGCGGAGGCGCCCGCCGCGCCGGCAATGCCGCTCGCGGGCCTGCGGGTGCTCGCCATCGACAACGAGCCGGCGATCCTGGAGGGCATGCGCACGCTTCTGGGCGGCTGGGGCTGCCGCATCACCGTCGCGGCCTCCCTCGACGAGGCGACGGAGCGCCTGCGCGCGGAGCCGAACGGGCCGGACGTCGTCATCGCCGACTACCATCTCGACGAGGGCACCGGCATCGAGGCCATCGTCGCCCTGCGCTGGAAGCTCGGCGACCTCCCCGCCATCCTGCTCACCGCCGACCGCACGCTGCCGGTGCGCGACGAGGCGGCGGAAAAGCACATCCACGTCCTCAACAAGCCGCTCAAGCCCGCGGCCCTGCGTGCCCTCCTCGCCCGCTGGCGCGCGGAGCGCCGCGCCGCCGCGGAATGACGGGGGCGGGTGGGCCGGCAGCGGGCCGTGCGGCGACCGGCTTCGGACCCCACCCCTTGCTCGCTTCGCGCGCTTTTCCCCTCCCCTTCAGGGAGGGACCGGGGCGCGCCCGTCACAACCGGCTGGAGACGTCCTGCGTCTCCACCACCACCTCCGTCGGCTCGCCGTTGCGCAGGATCAGCAGGCGCACGCTCTCGCCGATGCCGACGTCGCCGAGCGCGCGGGTGAGGTCGGGAAAGCTCGTCACGCGTTCGCCGTCCACCGCCAGGATGATGTCGCCGATCGTGCCGGTCTGCATGTCGATGCCGCGCAGGCCCGCCGCCTCCGCCGGCGAGCCGCGCACGACGCGCAGGACCACCACGCCCTCGATGCCCAGCCGCCGCGAGATCGCGTCCTCGCCCACGACGACGCCGATGCCGGGCGTGGGCACCGTGCCATTGCGGATGAGCTCGGGCACCACCTCGTTGACCACGTCGATGGGCACGGCGAAACCGATGCCCGCGGAGGCGCCGGACGGCGAGAAGATCGCCGTGTTGACGCCGATCACCCGCGCGGCGGAATCGAGCAGCGGCCCGCCGGAATTGCCGGGATTGATGGCGGCGTCGGTCTGGATGACGTCGGCGATCTCGCGCCCGCGCCCCGTGGGCAGCGTGCGCTGGAGCGCGGAGATGACGCCGGTCGTCAGCGTCTGGTCGAGGCCGAAGGGGTTGCCGATGGCATACGTCCATTGCCCCACGACGAGATCGTCCGAGGAGCCCACCGGGAGCGGCGGCGGGATGCGCGTGGGGCGGGCGAGCTGGAGGACGGCGATGTCGACGTTGGGCGCGCGCCCGACGATGCTCGCGGGCACGATCTCCCCGTCGGCGAGGCGCACCGACACCGCCTGCGCGCCGGCGATGACGTGGTTGTTGGTGACGACGTGCCCGGCCTCGTCCCACAGGAAGCCCGAGCCGGACTGCACGCCCCCTCCACGTCCGCCGAGACCTCCGCCGCCGCCCAGCCCCTGAATGGCCGCCGGTCCCTGGCCGAAGACGTGCACGACCGAGGGCGAGGCCTGCTCGAACACCTCCACCGCGTTCATCTCCGCGGCGCCGAGCCCCTCGCGCACGGCGACGGGCCGCGGCTCGTCGGCGGCGAAGATGAGGCGCACGAGATACGGCTCGGCCACGTACAGCGCGAAGAGGCCGAGAAGCGCACCGACGGCGATGCGAAAGAAGGCGGAGGTCACGGAGGCTCCTGCAGGGGGACGGCCCGCAGGGCGGGCGGGCGACGCACGGGGGAGGAACGCGGCAGTGGCGGCGACGGTTCGACCGGCAGTGGGCGTGCTCTCGGCGCAGTCGTGTGAGGCGACCGATTTCAGGCGTCCTCCGACAGCACGTGGACGTGGAGCCGCTTGCGTCCCGAGGCGTCGTCCACGGTATGCACGCCATGATAGAAGGGGGCGAAGTCCGGCGCTTCGTCGAGCAAGCGCTCGATCGCCTCGAAGAAGCGATGCACCGGTCCGTCCCAGACCTCCCCCGGCGCGATGCAGAAGATTCCCGGCGGATACGGCAGCGCGCCCTCCGCGGCGATCCGACCTGCGGCCTCCGCGATGGGGACGCGCTCGTACGCTCCTCTCACGAAGCGGTAGTGCGCATCCTGAACGCTGATACGCGCGCGCGGCAGGAACCGCGCCCGGAACATGTCGGCGAGGAGACCGGCCAAGCCCTCCTCGACGTAGAGCGCGTCGATCCGCCGGCAGAGATCCGCCAGGCCGCACGCGTAGCGTGCGGGATCGCCGGCGTGGAGCCCCGGCAGGACGAGGCTCACGGGATCGTTGGCGCAATGATGCGCCTCGAAGCGGACGAGCGCATCGACGAGCCGTTCCAGGTCCTCAGGCCGCGTTGCGGGCGTGAGCAGGAAGACGAGCGAGTAGAGGTCGCTCTTCTCCGGGACGAGCCCCTGCTCCCTCAGATAGGCCGCGACGATGCCGGCGGGCAGCCGCGGCCGTTCGACGCCTGCCGAAGGATGCGTATCGGCGGTCACCACCAGGAGCTTGCATGGATCGAGGCGCTGGACGGCGCCGTCGTAGCCGTCGAACCCGTGCCAGCGCGCGCCGACCTCGAACTCGAAGAAGCGGCGATCCGTGGCGATCTGCGCCGTGTCATGGTCCTGCCAGGCGCGCTCGCCCACCGTCGACGGCACGAACGGGCGCATGAGCCGGCAACGCTGGAGAATCCGTTTGCGGATCTCGATCCCGGTCTCCACCACCTCCGCCCACATCTGCGGGCCGATCGCGCCGTGCAGGCGCGCATTGACGTCGAGGGAGGCGAAGAGCGGATAGAACGGGCTCGTCGTGCCGTGCATCTTCAGCGCCGCATCGAAGGCAGCCTCGCCGTGCTTGTGCGTGCGCTCGCCGAGGTGGCGATCGCGGACGTGGATCTGCGACGTCTGCGAGAAGCCGGACATCTGCTTGTGGACGGATTGCGTCACGACGACGCCGGGCGCGCCGGGGCGAAGCTCCATGCGCAGCGGAGATGCGCGCTCGAGGAGCGGGATGAACTGCTCGTAGCCGACCCAGGCCGAGTCGAAGAGGACGTACTCGCACAGGTGCCCTATCCGTGAGACGATCTCATGAACATCGTAGATCGTGCCGTCCCAGGTCCCCAGCTGGAAAGCGGCCAGCCGGAACGGGCGCTCGGCCGCGGCGCGCTCGGGGTCGATCGCACGCAATCTGTCGCGAACGTAGCTCTCGTCGAAGCATCGGGATGGCACGCCTCCGATCAGGCCGAAGGAATTGCGCGTCGTTTCGAGGTAGACCGGCCGCGCGCCGGCCATCGCGAGCACGCCGTTGTAGATGGATTTGTGGTTGTTCCGATCGAAGAGGACGTAATCGCCAGGAGCCAGCAGAGCCGTGGCGACGATCTTGTTCGCCGTCAACGTCCCGTTGAGCACGAAGTACGTGCGGTCCGCACCGAAGACGCGCGCCGCGTGGGCCTCCGCCTCCGCGGGCGGCCCTTCCCTCCCGGTCATGTCGCCGAGCATGGGATCCGCGTGAGGCACGTCGAGCGCGAACAGGTTTCGCCCGACGATCTCGACGAAGCGACGCCCGACGGGGTGCCGCTCCAGGAAGTGCGAGCCCTGGTGGCCGGGGCAAGCGAATGTCGTGTTCCGGCGGGCGACGTAGCCGAGGAGCGCGGAGAGAAAAGGCGGCAGCTTCTCGTCCTCGAACCGCCGCGCCAACGTCTCGACGACACGGCCTATCTGCTCGGGTCGCATGCCGGCAGGGTCTATCGCCACGAAGGATCCATCCGCTTCGTCGGGCGGCCGGTCGCAGGCCTGGAGCAGAACCACCGGCACGTTCGGCTGCGAGAGGCGCGATCGCGCGAGAGCCGCCTCGAGAGATGCGAGGGATGCCACGACGTAGGCGGACACGGTCGCGTCCGCGGACGAGGTCTCGAGCGGCAGCAGCGGTCGAACGGTGGCGATCGCTTGGGCCGCGGCGCGATCGACCGCGATGGGTTCGATCCGGGCGTGGGAGGGCGTCGCGTCAGGCCTCATGGCTGATCTTCTTGGGCGGCAGCTTGCCGAGAACCGCGGCCGCAGCGAGCGCGATGGACGCGGCCATCGCGTGGAACGAGGCCGCACCGACGACGAACGCGAAGGCTCCCGCGACGAGCCCCGACACGGCATCGCCGGTATTCGCCACGGCCGCGTACAGACCGAAGTTGCGACCGACCTCCTCCTCTTCGGAAAGCAGCTGAATGCTCGTCATGATCGTAATGTCGACCATGGCGCCCGCGAAGCCCAAGGCGAGGAGGACGCACGCCGTCAGGTAGAGGTCGACGCTCATGGCGAGAGCGGCGCCGAGGAAGAGCACGCCGTACGCCATCCAGGCCTTCATCAGCACCGCGGTGGTCGGATCGGCCACGACGCGGGTGTAGAGAAGACCTCCGCACACGGTGCCGACGGCGATGATCGCAGACGCGTATCCGACGTAGGATTCGACCCCGTAGGTGCTCAGGACGGCCGCCGGGAACACGTAGCGAAGCACGGCGGAGGCGAACATCGCGCACACGGTCGTACCGATGATGACCGCGAAGAGCTCCGCATTCTTGCGCCGCAGGTTCACGGCGGTTGAGCGGATCTGCCTGAACGTCTCGACGAGCCCCACGCGGTCGGCGCTCTGCCGCGGGACGTGAGGGAGGAAGAGGAGGCTGATCATCGACAGGGCGAACAGCCCGGCGACGACGGCGAGGACGATCTCCCGGTCGAGCAGGGAGATGAGCGCGGCGGCCAGCAACGGCCCGAGGATGGACGACGTGTCCTCGAAGACCTGCACCGAGCTGTTGCCTTTGGGAATGTCGTTCCGTGCGACGAGGATCGGGATCGAGGCTCGGAAGCTCGGCTGATAGATGCTGTCGCCGACGGTGATCAGCATCGCCAGCCCGACGAGGACGTACACGTCGAGGAGATTTGCTTCGGCGAGGAAGTAGAGCAGAAAGAGGACACCGGCTCGGAAGCCGTCGCTGCCGATCATCACCAGCTTCTTGGAAGCCGCGTCCGCGATCGCCCCGCCGATCGGAGCCACGAACAAGTACGGGATCAGACGAAAGAAATAGACGAGGCCGATCTCGGCGATGTCGTAGTCCAGGAGCTCGATCGTGATGATCGCGAAGACGACCTCGAAAGCGAACTCGCCGGTCTTGCCGAAGAGGGTCGATGCCCACAACGGGCGCATCGCACGGTTGAATGTATCCCGTCTCACGCTGGCTCTCCACATGGTATCGCGAAGCAACCAAGAATAGAGCGGCATGTCCGCACCGCTCCAATTGTAGATTATCTTACTGAAAGACAACCTGCTCGGCAGTAACACGACGACCAGGCTGACGCAAGCTCTGCATGATGAGCGCATCGAGTATCGACTTCTGGGATGGTGGCATGGCATAGTACATCATATTGACGTACCATTCCCATCCATCCATGGTCAGCTCGTACCGAGCGCCTCGATCGACGACGAGCCCGGCCTCGATGAACTGTCCCAAGGCATCGAGGCAGTGCGTCGGCATCTCGTCCCAGCGCACGCGATCCTTCTCCAGGAAGCCGTGATACGGAAGGCGCGTGACGAGAGGACGAGACGCATCGATTTCCGGCCCGTGACGGCTCACCTGCGTGCCCGTTCCGCCATCGCGTTCGAGCATGTCCTCGATGTAGCGACCGCGATTGTTGGTGTTCGACAGTGTGAGCCGCGGGAGGATCGAAATGGCGTTGACGCCGAAGCCCACCACCGCCGTGTCGGCATGCCCATAGACGTGGTTGTGGTACTCGAAAGTGTAGGATTCCGAGACGATCGGGTTGAGCGCGAGCTGATGCTCGTCGGCACGCACGTATCCATGCCCGTTGTGCGGGAGGTATCCGTTCTCCCACATCCGGCGGCGCAGGAGGCGATTCATCTCGAAGCGCTTGTTCGCGGACGTCGGCTCCATCCCCGCGGCGATGAGCTTCCCGTGCAGCTTCACCTGAGTGACCACATTGTCGATCGGGTAGACGTCCACCAGGTCGCCGATACGCGTCGCTTCGTCGAGGTCGGCCATGAAATCATCGATCGTATGGCCGTCCATCGCGTAGAGAATATCGAACGAGGTCCGCGGGAGGATCGACCGGAACAGCTCGTTCGCCGTGTAGATCTGATCCAGCGATGCGGTCAGATCGAACATGTCACGCCAATACGGATTGAACGTCTGCAAGCCGTAGCGCGCGTTCGTGACGCCTATCTCTCGGAGGGCTAGGACCTTGTCTCGCGTCACGCTCTTCACTTCGCATTCGAACGAGAACTCGCGCAGCCGCGACAGGTCGAACGTCGCCTTCAACTTGTCGCCGAAGCGCAAGATCTCGTCAGCGGTCAGGAGCGAAGGCGTTCCTCCACCAACGAAGATCGACCGGACCGGGAGAGCATGAAGTGGAAAGACTCGGGACTTCTGCTCGATCTCGGACAGCAGCGCATCGAGATAGCGGGGGATGATCTCGCGATCTGCGAACTTACCGCGCGTGAACGGGCAAAAATTGCAGATCGTCTCGCAGAACGGAAAGTGGAAATACAAGGCGGCACTGCCGATCTCGGCAATGTCGACCTCGCGCATCGCCTCGATCGGATTGGATTGAGCCTCTTCCGAGCTCCCGTCCCACTGCATCGGATAGTAGATGTTGAAGACAGGCACCTGTCGATCGAACGCGTAACCCGGAAGGGACGGCGGCTTCAGCGTGAGCTTCATGGTGAACTCTCCCTCGATCGCAGAGATTGCAGTCACAGAGCAGCGGCACGACGAGCCGGCACGCACGGCAGGTAGCGCTGAAAAGTTCTGATGTTTAAGATAGTATGTTCAGTAGTTGCTAAATTCTGCTTACGTAGCGGAATTTTAACGCGAACCCTTGCTCGCCAAGGTTTCGTCGCGGGGGATCGTCGCCGCGAGACCGGCACGGATCAGCGCACTACCCCTAGATGCGGCGCAATGACGCGGGTGGCGTACGACGCAGCCGGCGCTCCGAGCTCTCGGATTACTGCGCAGCGATGCCTCGGTCCGACGCGTCTCCGCAAGACCGCCGGTCCATTCTTTCCCCAAACGAAAAGATCCCCTGACCGCGCCCCCGATTGATGCCCACCGCCTCGGCTGCTAGCTGCTACAGTCGAGAGACGAAGAGACCGACGGGAGGACGAGGTCATGAGCGAGCGGATCGATGCGTACGGGCTGAAGGTCGCCGGCGCGCTCCACGCCTTCATCGAGACCGAGGCGCTGCCGGGGACGGGCGTCTCCGCGGCGGCGTTCTGGAAGGGGCTGTCCGACATCGTCCACGAGCTCGGGCCGAAGAACCGCGCGCTGCTCGCCCGGCGCGAAGAGCTGCAGGCGACGATCGACGCCTGGCATCGCGAGCGCCGCGGCAAGCCGCACGACGCCGCCGCCTACGAGGCGTTCCTGCGCGAGATCGGCTATCTCGTGCCCGAGGGGCCGGACTTCACGATCGAGACCGAGAACGTCGATCCCGAGATCGCCGCGATCGCCGGCCCGCAGCTCGTGGTGCCGATCACCAACGCGCGCTACGCGCTCAACGCCGCGAACGCGCGCTTCGGCTCGCTCTACGATGCGCTCTACGGCACGGACGCGCTCGGCGATGCGCCCTCCGGCGGCGGCTACGATCCCGCGCGCGGGGCGCGGGTCATCGCCTACGCCAAGGGCTTTCTCGACGAGGTCGCGCCCCTCGCCCACGGCTCGCATGCCGGCGCCACGGGCTACCGCGTCGAGGACGGGGCGCTCGTCGTCACGCTGGAGGGCGGTGCCGTCACGCGGCTCGAGGATCCCACCCGCTTCGCGGGCTATGCCGGCGGGGCGGACACGCCAGAGGGCGTGCTCCTGCGCCACAACGCGCTCCACGTGGAGATCCGCATCGACCGCGGGCATGCGATCGGCAAGACCGACAAGGCCGGCGTCGCGGACGTGGTGCTCGAGGCCGCGGTCTCGACCATCATGGACTGCGAGGATTCGGTCGCGACCGTGGACGCCGCCGACAAGGTGCTCGCCTATCGCAACTGGCTCGGCCTGATGAAGGGCGACCTCGTGGCAGAGCTCTCCAAGGGCGGCCACACCATCACCCGCCGGCTCGAGGCCGACCGGGTCTACACCGATCCGGAGGGCCGCGAGCTCGTGCTGCACGGCCGCTCGCTGATGCTCATCCGCAACGTCGGCCACCTGATGACGAACCCGGCGGTGCTCGACCGGGACGGCAACGAGGCGTTCGAGGGCCTGCTCGACGCGATGATCACCGCGTTGATCGCCATCCACGACCTGAAGGGCACGGGCCTGCGCAACTCGCGAGCGGGCTCGGTCTACATCGTCAAGCCGAAGATGCACGGGCCCGAGGAGGTGGCGTTCACGAACGAGATCTTCGGGCGCGTCGAGGACGCGCTGGGCCTCTCGCGCAACACGCTCAAGGTCGGCATCATGGACGAGGAGCGCCGCACGACGGTGAACCTCAAGGAGTGCATCCGCGCGGCCAGGAACCGCGTCGTCTTCATCAACACGGGCTTCCTGGATCGCACCGGCGACGAGATCCACACGTCGATGGAAGCCGGGCCGATGGTCCGCAAGAACGACATGAAGGCGACCGCCTGGATCTCGGCCTACGAGGCGAACAACGTGGACGTCGGCCTCTCCTGCGGGCTTCCCGGCAAGGCGCAGATCGGCAAGGGCATGTGGGCCATGCCCGACCGCATGCAGGCCATGCTCGAGCAGAAGATCGGCCACCCCAAGGCCGGGGCCACCTGCGCCTGGGTCCCCTCCCCCACCGCCGCGACGCTGCACGCGACGCACTACCACCAGGTGGACGTGAAGGCCCGCTTGGCCGAGCTCGCCTCGCGCGAGCGGGCGAAGCTCTCCGACATCCTCACGATCCCGCTGGCCGACCGGCCGAACTGGTCGGAGGAGGAGGTCCGCTCCGAGATCGAGAACAACGCGCAGGGCATTCTCGGCTACGTCGTGCGCTGGATCGACCAGGGGGTGGGCTGCTCCAAGGTGCCCGACATCCACGACGTCGGGCTGATGGAAGACCGCGCCACCTGCCGCATCTCCTCGCAGCATCTGGCGAACTGGCTCCATCACGGTGTCGTGACGCGCGAGCAGGTGATCGAGACGATGCAGCGCATGGCCGCCGTGGTCGATCGCCAGAACGAGGGCGACGCGCTCTACGAGCCCATGGCGCCTGCCTTCGACGGCCCCGCCTTCCGCGCCGCCTGCGACCTCGTGCTGGAGGGCCGCGCCCAGCCCTCGGGCTACACCGAGCCGCTCCTCCACTTCTGGCGCCTGGAGAAGAAGAAGCGGGCGTGACGTGATGCCGGGTGGATCCTCCCCGAAGGCGAGGAGTCCGCGAAGCGGGCGGTGGGGGCGTATCGAGAGTTCTGCACGCCGGCCCGCCCCCTCCCCACCCTCCGACCCGCGGGTCGTCGTCCTCCCCTGCGAGGAGGTGGTGCCGCACGAGCGTCGCCGCATTGCCCCCCTCGCACCCCGCTGCTAAACCCGCGCCATGCGTCACGCGGATCTCCTCATCACCGACGGCTGGGACGACTATCGCCTGCTCGACACGGGCGAGGGGCGCAAGCTCGAGAAGTTCGGCCGGATCGTCATGGATCGTCCGGAGCCCCAGGCCATCTGGGCCAAGGGCGATCCCGGCCTGTGGGCGAAGGCCGACGCGGTCTTCGACGCCGCCGAGGAGGCCGAGCAGGGCGCCTGGCGCTTCAAGGGCGGGCGGCTCGGCGATTGGCCCGTGTCGGTGCGCGACCTCAGCATCCTGTGCCGGGCGACGTCCTTCCGGCACGTGGGCATCTTCCCCGAGCAGATCGTCCATTGGGACTGGATGGAGGAGCGGATCAAGGCCGATCCGCGGCCGATCTCGGTGCTCAACCTCTTCGGCTATACGGGTGTCGCGAGCCTCGTCTGCGCGCGCGCCGGCGCGAAGGTGACCCATGTCGACGCCTCCAAGAAGGCGATCGCCTGGGCCAAGGAGAACCAGGCGGCGTCCGGGCTCGACGACAAGGGCGTGCGCTGGATCCTCGACGACGCCGTGAAGTTCGCTCAGCGCGAGATCCGCCGCGGCAACACCTACGACGCGATCCTGCTCGACCCGCCCCGCTACGGCCGCGGGCCCAACGGCGAGGTCTGGCATCTCTTCGAGCATCTGCCGATGCTCATGGACCTGTCGCGCCAGCTCCTCTCCGACACGCCGAGCTTCGTCACGCTCACCGCCTACGCGGTGCGCCTCTCGTTCATGACGCTGCACGAGCTGATGCGCGACGCCTTCGGCGAGCGGGGCGGCGCCATCGCGTCGGGCGAGCTCGTCACCCGCGACCGGGCCAACGACCGCCACCTCTCCACCTCGCTCTTCGCGCGCTGGACGCCGGAGGCGCGGGGATGAGCGAGCATCCGCGCGTGCGGGAGGTGACGAGCCTTTCGAACGCCACCGTGAAGGAGCTGCGCGCACTGCACGACCGCAAGGGCCGGCGCGAGAGCGGGCTCTTCCTGGCGGAGGGCGCGCGCACGGCGCTGGAGGCGCTCGACAACGGGCGCGCGCCGGAGATCCTCGTCTACCATCGCGAAGGCCGCGAGCGCGACGTTGTGCGCCGCCTGCGCTTCGCCTGCCTCGAGGCCGGCGGCGAGTGCCTGGAGGTCGACGACGCCGTCCTCGCCAAGATCGCGCGCAAGGACAATCCCCAGAGCGTGGTCGCCGCCTTCCGCTGGACGCGCCGCCCCTTCGCCGAGGTGGATCCAGCCGCCGCGCGCGTCTTCGTGGCGCTGGACCGGGTGCGCGATCCGGGCAATCTCGGGACCATCGTGCGCACCGCCGACGCCGTCGGTGCCGGCGGCGTGCTCCTCGTCGGCGACACCTGCGATCCCGCCTCCGTGGAAGCGGTGCGGGCGTCCATGGGCTCGATCTTCGCGGTGCCGGTCTTCGAGGGTTCGGAGGCGGATTTCCTCGCGCTCGCGTCCCGCTGGCCGGGCAGCGTGGTGGGCACGGCGCTGCCGGCGTCCAAGCATTATCGCCGCGCGGACCTGCGCAGCCCGATCCTCCTCGTCATGGGCAACGAGCAGGCGGGCGTCACGGACGCGATCGCGGCCGCCTGCACCGATCTCGTGCGTATCCCCATGCAGGGGCGCGCCGACAGCCTCAACCTCGCCATCGCCACCGCGGTGGCGCTCTACGGGATCGCGGAGCCGGAGGATACGGCGCTCGGCTGAGGGCGGCGCTCCGCCTCGTAGCTCGCGATCTCGCGCGGGATGCCCTGCGCGTCCGCGAACGCGACGTAGTCGCGCTGGAGGATCTCGTCGAGGTGCCCGCTCGCGCGCACGGTCATGCGCCGGCCGCGGTCGAAGATCACGAGCGCGAGGCCGCCGGCGAGCGCGTTGCGCAGGATCGGCACGATGGCGGAGGATTTCCACAGGAGCGGCCGATCGGGATCGACGAAGACGACGATCGCGTTCTCGATCGGGTCTTTGTGGAAATAGGCACCCGCGTCCAGCGGATGCGGGATGCGGCGCCGGTCGGGATGCGCGGTGCGATGCGCCGTGTGGTAGGCGCATTCGTAGGCGCTGCAGGCCTCCGGGCGCTCCGGCCCGCCGAACACGCCGCAGCCGCCGGCGCGCCCGTCCCCGCCGACGAGATGCCGGCAGGGCCGGTACATCGGCTTGTCGAGGGCGACGATGTGGGAGAGCGTGCAGCACATCGTGCACGTCCCGCAAGGGGAGGCGCCGGTCGCGCCGCGCGTCGCCTTGCGTTTCGCCTCGCCCATCCTGCCTCCGAACCATGCCGGGTATGGCGGGGGCGGCCGCTTCGAGCCGGCCCGCCGCCCTCCCCACCCTCCGGCCCGTAGGCCGTCGTCCTCCCCTGCGGGGAGGTGGCGCCCTTCGTGCGAAGGGCGGCGCGCGTCAAGCGCCCTGCTTCACGGGCACGCCCTTCTCGGAGAAGAATTGCTGCAGCTCGCCCGACTGGAACATCTCGCGGGTGATGTCGCAGCCGCCGACGAACTCGCCCTTGACGTAGAGCTGGGGGATCGTCGGCCAGTTGGAATAATCCTTGATGCCCTGGCGCACGCCCTCGTCCTCGAGCACGTTGACGCCCTTGTAGGGCACGCCGAGGTAGTTGAGGATCTGGACCACCTGGCCCGAGAACCCGCACATGGGAAATTGCGGCGTGCCCTTCATGAAGAGCACGACGTCGTTCGACTTCACTTCCGCGTCGATCGTCTGATGCGCGTCGGCCATGGTCGTCTCCTTGCTCCGGCTCGAGGCGCCGGACCTCGATATGCGAGACCCGTCCTCAGGTCTCGGCGGGAATGGTGGTGAGCGCCAGCGCATGCAGCACGCCGCCCATGCGGCCCTGGAGGGCCGAATAGACCATCTGGTGCTGTTGCACGCGGCTCTTGCCCTTGAACGAGGCCGAGGTGACGGTGGCGGCATAATGATCGCCGTCGCCGGCGAGATCGCGGATCTCCACCGTGGCGTCCGGGATCGCCTCCTTGATCATGCGCTCGATCTCGCGCGCGTCCATCGGCATCGGGTCGCCTCTCCGTCAGGCCGGCTCGGCCGCCATGTAGGCGGGCAGCCAGGATTCGTGTGCGTCCTTCAAGGACGACACAGATATGGCCCGAGCGCCGGGCAGAATCAACGCATCCCCGCCGGTCTCGCCGAGCCGCGTGGCCGGCACGCCCGCCGCCTGCGCGCGGGCGAGGACGGTATCGAGGCGCTCCGCCGGAACGGCGACGAGATAGCGGCCCTGGTCCTCGCCGAAGAGGGCGGCGTGGCTCGGCATTCCCTCCGGCAGCACGTCGATCCGCGCCCCGATCCCGCGGCCCGTGCAGCACTCGGCGAGCGCCACCGCGAGACCGCCGTCGGAGAGGTCGTGGATGGTGTCGAGGACGCCCTCCGCGATCAGCGCGCGCACCAGCTCGCCCGCGCGGCGCTCGGCGGCGAGGTCGACGGGCGGCGGTGCGCCCTCCTCACGGCCGCAGACCAGGGCGAGGTAGAGCGAGGCGCCGAGCCAGCCGCGCGTCTCGCCAAAGAGCACGATCGCGTCGCCCTCGCGCCGGAAGGGGATGGTGGCGTGGACCGCGCAATCGTCCACGACGCCGACGCCGCCGATGGTAGGCGTCGGCAGGATGCCGCGCCCGTTGGTCTCGTTGTAGAGCGAGACGTTGCCGGAGACGACGGGGAAGTCGAGGGCGCGGCAGGCCTCGCCGAGCCCCTTCAGGCAGCCGACGAGCTGGCCCATGTAGTGCGGCCGCTCGGGATTGCCGAAATTCAGGTTGTCGGTGATGGCGAGCGGGCGCCCGCCGACGGCGCAGATGTTGCGCCAGGCCTCCGCCACGGCCTGCTTGCCGCCCTCCACGGGATCCGCCTCGCAATAACGCGGCGTCACGTCCGTCGTCAGAGCGAGGCCCTTGGGCCCCTCCAGCACGCGCACGATTGCCGCGTCGCCGCCGGGCGGCTGGACGGTGTTCGAGCCGATGAGGTGGTCGTACTGCTCCCAGACCCAGCGCTTGGAGCACAGGTCCGGCGAGCCGACGAGCCTGAGCAGCGCCTCCTCGTCGGGCACGGGCGCGGACACGTCCGCGGCCTCGATCACGGGGCGCGCCGGCGTCGGCTGCCAGGGGCGGTCGTAGACCGGCGCCTCGTCGCCGAGCTCCTTGATCGGCAGGTCGGCCTCGATGCGCCCCTGGTGCTTCACGACGAAGCGGAGGGTGTCGGTGGTCTTGCCGATGACGGCGAAGTCGAGCCCCCACTTGCGGAAGATCGCCTCGGCGACCTCGCGCTTCGTGGGCTCGAGCACCATGAGCATGCGCTCCTGGCTCTCGGAGAGCATCATCTCGTAGGCGCTCATGCCCTCCTCGCGGCAGGGGACGGCGTCGAGGTCGAGCTCGATGCCGAGATCGCCCTTGGCCCCCATCTCGACCGCGGAGGACGTGAGGCCGGCGGCGCCCATGTCCTGGATCGCGACGACGGCGCCCGTCGTCATCAATTCGAGGCAGGCCTCGAGCAGCAGCTTCTCGGCGAAGGGGTCGCCCACCTGCACGGTGGGGCGCTTCTCCTCGGCGCTCTCGTCGAAGCTCGCAGAGGCCATGGTGGCGCCGTGGATGCCGTCGCGCCCGGTCTTCGAGCCGAGATAGACGATGGGGTTGCCCACCCCCGTCGCCTTGGCCGTGAAGATGCCGTCGGTGCGCGCGAGGCCCACCGCCATGGCGTTGACGAGGATGTTGCCGTCGTAGGCCGTGTGGAAGCCGACCGAGCCCGCGACGGTGGGCACGCCGAAGGAATTGCCGTAGCCGCCGATACCCGCGACCACGCCCGAGACGAGATGGCGCGTCTTCGGATGGTCCGGCGAGCCGAAGCGCAGCGCGTTGAGCGCCGCGATCGGCCGCGCGCCCATGGTGAAGACGTCGCGCAGGATGCCGCCCACTCCGGTCGCCGCGCCCTGATAGGGCTCGATGAAGCTCGGGTGATTGTGGCTCTCCATCTTGAAGACGCAGGCGAGCCCGTCGCCGATGTCGATGACGCCCGCGTTCTCGCCCGGGCCCTGGATCACCCACGGCGCCGAGGTCGGAAGGCCGCGCAGGTGGATGCGCGAGGACTTGTAGGAGCAGTGCTCGTTCCACATCGCCGAGACGATGCCGAGCTCGGTGAGCGTCGGCTCGCGCCCGATGAGCGCGACGAAGCGCTCGTACTCGTCTGGCTTGAGGCCATGCTCGGCCACGAGCGCGGGGGTGATGGAGGGCGATGTCGCGTCGGTCATGATCGAGATCCCGGCTGTCGCGACGGCTGTAGACGCTGGGGCGCTCGGACGCAATCGCGAGAGCGGAGGTGAACGAGGTCTTACCGCGACGGCACGAAACGTCCCATTCCGGCACGGCCGCGATTGGCATGCATTTCGCGCAAATGCGACTCGAATGCGTGTCGAATCGTGGGAGTGTTCCATGGATCTGGTCAACCGTTTCATCTCGGACCGCCGCGGCGCGACCGTGATCGCCTTCGGCCTCTCGGTCGTGCCGCTGCTGGGGCTGGCCGGCGCGGCCGTGGATTACGGGCGGGCGACGAGCGTCAAGGCCGAGCTCCAGCGCGCAGCCGACGCGACCGCGATCCATCTCGCCACCATGTCGCTGCAGGGACGCCAGCAGGATGCGCAGGAGGTCTTTGCCGGGCTCCTGCTCCAGACGGGCGTGGACGTGCCGGAATTCACCGCGACGGCGAGCCTCGTCGGCACCCACCGCGTCCGTGTCGATGCCTCCGCCGCTATCCCGATGACCTTGGCGTCATTCCTCGTGCCGCAGGTGGATGTCGGCGTCACGGCGACCGCTGCCGCGAACCAGCGGACGACACCCTTCGAGATCGAACGTGCGAATCTCAGCGTCGAAGCGGCCGACTACAACGAGCTGCGGATCTACTGCTTCCACGAAGACCGCAGGGAGCGGCTCGGGGTGATCCACAGCGAGAGCGGCCTTCGCGAGGACGGGTTCCTGAAGATCGCCGACAACACCAACGAGGGCGTCGCCGCCGCGCCGGAGACGATCTCCGTCGAGTGCGGGCCGGGAGAGTCGCTGAGCTACCATCTCATCAACATCCGCAATGCGCGCACCAGCGCCGCCGCCCGGCGTACGAACGCCCGCTGGGATCACTATACCGACACGACGATGCGCGGCGGCGTCGCGCAGTACAACACCGAGTACCGCGACCTCATCGAGACGATCCGTTGCCGCACGGCCGAGGAGTGCGATCCGGATCATCCGGACTCCATCGTGCCCGGCAACGCGCAGCGCAATCGCACGCCCGCGCGCAACACCGAGGTCTGCAATCCCGGTGAGTACATGTACTTCGGCTGGGAAGATCGCCCGCCCTACATCGGACAGTGGACGGATCAGGATTACGACGACATTCGTGTCGTCATGCGCTGCGGTGGCGAGGAGCTGGGGCCCATGAACGTCGTGCTCGTCGACTGACGTCTCAGGCTCGTGCCCCCGCTCACAACGGCCCCTTGAAGACGAAGAAGGCGCCCAGCGCGATGAAGCCGAATCCCACGAGGTGGTTCATCGTCAGCGCCTCCTTCAGGACCGTCACCGAGAAGACGGCGAAGACGCTAAGCGTGATCACCTCCTGGATCGTCTTCAGCTCGGCCGCGGAATAGACGCCGTGGCCGATCCGGTTCGCGGGCACGGCGAGGCAGTACTCGAAGAAGGCGATGCCCCAGCTCGCCAGGGTCACGATCCAGAGCGGTTGGCTCGGGAACTTCAGGTGGCCGTACCAGGCGAACGTCATGAAGACGTTGGAGACGAGGAGCAGCAGGATCGGCAGCGTGGCCGCGGCGGGCATCGGGATCGGGCCTCGGGAAGGTGACGCCAAGGCCGCGATGCTAGCACGCGCCGCCGGCTCGTCTCACGCTGCCGCCGGCTCGGAATTCTCGGTCAGAACCGCGTAGATGGCGGAGGCGTCGTGGGCCGCGCGCAGGCGCTCGAGCACGCCGGGGCGGCGCAGCACGCGGGCGACGCGGGCGAGCGCCTTGAGATGATCCGCCCCCGCACCCTCCGGCGCGAGCAGCAGGAAGAGCACGTCGACGGGCATGCCGTCGATGGCGTCGAAGTCGATGGGCTTTTCCAGCCGCGCGACGAAGCCGAAGAGCCGGTCGAGGCTCGGCAGCTTGCCGTGGGGAATGGCGATGCCTTCGCCGACGCCGGTGGAGCCCAGGCGCTCGCGCTGGAGCAGCGTCTCGAAGATCGCGTGCTGGTCGAGGCCCGTGAGCGCGGCGGCGTGCGCCGCCAGCTCCTGCAAGGCCTGCTTCTTGCCGCCGACCTTGAGGGCCGGCGCGATCGCATCTGGGGAAAGGAGTTCGACAAGCGCCATGACGATCGTTCAGCCTCGGGACCGCCGGCGACCCGCAATGGTCCGCGGGTCGTCTATGCGACGTGACGTCCGAGATCGCAGCTCCTCGTGATCGGTCCCTTTCGGGGGCGGCTGGAGCGGCGCGCCTCAGCGCGCCGATTCGGGCGGATCGATCCAGCCGATCGCCCCGTCGTGGCGGCGGTATACGACGTTCATGCGTCCGGTGCCAGCGTGGAGAAACACGTGAAAAGCCGCACCCGACAGGTCGAGCTCCATCACCGCCTCCGACACCGAGCTGCGGTGCAGCGCGCGGGTCGATTCGGCGATCACGACGGGGCTGTACTCCTCCTCCGAGGCCTCGACGTCCTCGTCGACGTCCTCCGCCGGCGCCTCCAGGATGGCGTATGCGGCCTCGATCGGGGCGATCTTGTTGCCCTTGGCGTCGGATTGATGGTCGCGCAGCCGGCGCTTGTGCCGGCGCAGCCGCTTCTCGATCCGGTGCGCCGCCTGGTCGAAAGCGGCATAGGCGTCGTGCGCCATGCCCTGCGATTCGAGGGTGACCCCGGTGGGGAGGTGGATGACGCATTCCGTGCGGAACCCGGTGCCCTCCTTCTCGACGGTCACGTGCCCGGTGACCGAGCCGTCGAAATACTTGGCCACGGCGGCGTCGACGCGTTCCTGCACTTGTCCGCGCAGGGCCTCGCCGATGTCCATGTTCTTGCCGGAGATCCGCAGGGTCATCGTCTTCCTCTCCCCCTCTCTCGCGACGGGCTTCACGCACCGTTCCTTCCGTCCAGTGGTAGGGACGCGCGGCGCATCCGTCAACGAAGCGCGGGCCGCCGGGGTCCGCTCGTCCCCGGCTCGCGTTCGCGCGATCCCGCCCACGCCTCTAGCCGCCCTTGGCCCGGCGCCGCTCGATGGAGGAGGGAATGCGCAAGGATTCTCGATACTTGGCGACCGTGCGCCGGGCGATGTCGATGCCCTCGCCGCGCAGGATCTTGACCAGCTGATCGTCGGAGAGGATCGCGGTCGGTCGCTCGGCGTCGATGAGCTGCTTGATGCGGTGGCGCACGGCCTCCGAGGAATGCTGATCGCCCCCCGTGCCCGAGATGGCCGCCGTGAAGAAGTACTTCATCTCGAACACGCCCCGCTGCGTGCCGATGGACTTGTTCGAGGTGACCCGCGAGACCGTCGATTCGTGCATGCCGATCGCGTCGGCGATCGTCCTGAGGTTGAGCGGGCGCAGATGCGTCACGCCGTTGGCGAAGAAGCCGTCCTGCTGGCGCACGATCTCGGTGGCGACCTTGAGGATCGTCTTCGCCCGCTGGTCGAGGGAGCGGGTGAGCCAGTTGGCGTTCTGCAGGCATTCCGTGACGAAGGCGCGCTCGGTCTCGCTCTTCGCCGCGCGGGCGACGCGGGAATAATAGGCCTGGTTCATGAGCACGCGCGGCAGCGTGTCGGGGTTGAGGTCGATGAGCCAGGAGCCGTCGGGCGCCGGGCGCACGAAGACGTCGGGCACCAGCACCTCCACCGGCGCGCCGCCGAAGGCGCGCCCAGGCTTCGGATCGAGCGCGCGGATCTCTCGGATCATGTCGGCGAGATCCTCGTCGTCGACGCCGCACAGGCGCTTGAGGGCCGAGAGGTCGCGCTTGGCCAGCAGGTCGAGGCGCGAGACCAGCGCCTGCATGGCGGGGTCGAACCGGTCCTTCTCGCGCAGCTGGATCGCGAGGCATTCGGCGAGATCGCGCGCGCCGACGCCCGAGGGGTCGAAGCGCTGGATCGCGGCGAGCACACGCTCCACGAGCGCGACCTCGCAGGAGAGCCGCTCGGCCACGGCCTCGACGCTCTCCGCGAGCCAGCCGGCATCGTCGATGGCGTCGACGAGGAAGCGCCCGACGAGGCGCTCCATCGGGTCCGTGATCGCGAGGTCGAGCTGGGCGGCGAGGTGCTCGGCGAGCGTCGTCTCGCGGGTGAGGCGCGCCTCGAAATCCTGCTCCTCCCCGTCGAAGGAGCCGCCGGGCCCGACGCCGGTCCAGGGCCCCGGCGCGAGCGCCAGACGATCGCCCTCGGCGAAGGCCTGCGGCTCCGGCTGGGGGCCCACAGCCGCGCCGTCGGGATCGAAGGTGTTGTCGAGGGAGGTGTCGAGGTCGCTCTCGAGCGACGAGCGATCGGCGGTGAGCGTGTCCGCGTCCCAGGCCGGCGCCTCCTCGCGGGCGACGTCCGGCACCGGGTCCGGCCCGTCGAGGCGCTCGCGCGCGTCGGGGGCCTCGCCGCCCTCCTCGTGGCGCTCGAGCAGCGGATTGCGCTCGAGCTCCGCGTCGACATAGGCGACGAGGTCGAGATGGGAGAGCTGGAGGAGCTTGATCGCCTGCAGGAGCTGCGGCGTCATCACCAGGGACTGTCCCTGGCGCAGCTCCATACGTTGCGACAGACTCATGCGCGACCCCACGACCGCCCAGCCGGGCTCACCGGCATGGAATTTGCTTTGCAGTCGTTACGATCTTTATAAGCCGACGCGCTTTTCGTCAAAGCGTGCCGCGCCGCGGCGCCTGCCGCAAGGGTGCGCGAAAGCTGCGCTGTTGCGCAAGAGCAACGCGGCATCCGATGAAAGCACCCGAACCGCCACCTCCCCGCAAGGAAGGACGAGCCGTGGCACACTTCGTCATGCGATGCTATATCGTCACGCATGGCGCACGATCATTCGCACCACGATCATCCCCACGACCACGACGCCTCCTGCGCGCACGCGCATGCCCGCGCCGCCGCGCTTCCCGAGGCGCTGGCGACGGCGCAGGCGGCGTGCGCGGAGCGGGGCGTGCGGCTCACGCCGATCCGGCGGACGGTGCTCGAGGCGCTGCTCGAGAGCCACGCGCCGCTCGGCGCCTACGAGATCCTGGACGCGCTCAACGCCAAGGACGCCGACGACAAGCCGGGGGAGAGCAAGTCGGGGCGCGGGCTCGCGCCGATCGCGATCTACCGCGCGCTGGACTTCCTCATCGAGCAGGGCTTCGTCCACAAGCTCGAGAGCCGCAACGCCTTCACCGCCTGCCCGCACGCGCACGCGCCCCACGACCTCGTCGCCTTCCTGATCTGCGACGCGTGCGGGGGCGTGGACGAGGTCTCGCCCGCTCCCCTCGCCCAGGCGGTGACGCGGATGCTGGCGCAGGAGGGCTTCGCGCCGCGTCGGCAGGTGCTGGAGATCACCGGCACCTGCGCGCATTGCCACGGCTGAGCTCGTCCCACACGGTCTCGACCGACGATCTTGCGGCCACGCCGGCGCACGCCCATCTCCCGATCTACAAAGCTCACCATCCGGAACCCTCATCCATGCTCGACGCCAAGAAGCTCCTCGATCAGGTCCTCGGCTCCGCGCGCGCGGGCGATCTCTCGGGGCTGGAGGCGCAGGCGCGCCAGCTGCTCGGGCAGGCCGGGGGCGCCGCGAACGGCGGCGCCTCGCGCGGCGGCGGCAACGGCGATCTCCTGAAGGGCGCCCTCGCGGGGGGCGTCGTGGGGCTGCTGGTGGGCAACAAGAAGGCGCGCAAGTTCGCGGGTCGCACCGCCGGCACGGCGCTCAAGGTCGGCGGTCTCGCCGCGGTGGCGGGCCTCGCCTACACCGCCTGGCGCAATCGTCAGGCCGCGACGGGCGCGCCGCTCCCGCCGCCCGAAGCCGCCGCGGGCGCGACGCATCTGATGCCGGCGGGGGAGCCCGCGCTCCTGCCTCCGCCCTCGGAGAGCCCCTTCT
Source organism: Salinarimonas ramus (assembly GCF_014645695.1). Taxonomy (GTDB): domain Bacteria; phylum Pseudomonadota; class Alphaproteobacteria; order Rhizobiales; family Beijerinckiaceae; genus Salinarimonas; species Salinarimonas ramus. The sequence goes on from NZ_BMMF01000007.1 coordinate 246,281, forward strand.
CGCCCGCGAACGCCCCCGGCGGCGAGGATGCGCTGGCTCGCGCCGTCCTCGTCGCCATGATCCAGGGCGCGAAGGCGGACGGGCATATCGATGCCCAGGAGCAGAGCCGCATCTTCGCGCATGTGGAGGCGCTGGAGCTCGACGCGGAGGCCAAGGCCTTCGTCATGGACGAGCTCGCCGCGCCCCTCGACGTCGAGAAGGTGGTGCGCGCCGCGCGTACACCGGAGATGGCGGCGGAGCTCTACGCGGCTTCGCTCCTGGCCGCCGTGCCCGACCATCCGGCGGAGCGCGCTTATCTCGATCTTCTCGCCGCGCGGCTCGGGCTCGACGAGGAGCTCGCCGCGGAGATCGAGCGCTCCGTCCTCGCCGCGACCTGAGCGACCCCGCGCTCAGCCCGTCGGCGGCGGCTCGACGAGGCGCGCGACGATGCGGCGCACGAGGGGCGCGAAGGTGAGGACGCCGGGAAACGCGATCGCCCAGGAGATGACCCACGCGCTCATCCAGGTGACGAACAATCCCTCGAAGCCCACGGCGCGCGCCGTGGCGAGGCCCGAGACGATGAGCGACATGATCCCCGAGAGGAAGAGCGCGAACAGGAACGGGGCGGATCGGGCGGGGAGCTTGCGCACGGGCGGTCTTCTCTGCGGTTCGAGCGGCCGGCGCGGCCCGCGTCCTCCCTCGCCCGTCCACTCGCGACACCCTCTTGCGCCGGCGGTCGCGGGGCGGCAAGAGAGGACGCGGGCCGCGCGTCGCGTCGATAGCGCGCGCCGCACGCGGAGCCAAGCCGGCTTTCGCCGATGGACGGTTGCGCCAGAGCGCATGAGGCTTTCGTGACGCCGACCCTGATCACCCTCGTCACCCCGCTCGTCGCGGACCCCGCCGCCTTCGCCCCGCGCCTGCGGGAAGCGACGGAGGGCGGCGTCGTCGCGGCCGTGCTCCTGCGTCTGCCCGCGGCCGACGAGCGCATGCTGATCAACCACGTCAAGGCGCTCTCCCCGGTCGCGCAGGAGGCGGGCTGCGCCGTCGTGCTCGCGGTCGAAGGGCGCGGAGCGTCCGGCCAGGACGGCGCGGACGAGCTCGATCTCGCGCGCATCGCCACCCGCGGCGGCGCCGACGGCGTCCACGCGCGCGACCTCGCCGAGGCGCGGCGCCTGCGCGAGCGCCTGGAGAGCGAGCGCGTCGTCGGCGTCGGCGCTCTCAAGACACGCCACGACGCCATGACGGCGGGCGAGATCGGCGTCGACTACATCCTCTTCGGCGAGCCGCGCGCGGACGGCTCGCTGCCGGCGCTCGAGACGACGATCGAGCGCGCCTCCTGGTGGGCGGAGATCTTCGAGACGCCCTGCATCGCCTTCGCCTCGAGCCTCGACGACGTCGAGGCGCTCGCGCGCACGGGCGCGGAATTCATCGGGCTGGGCGAGGCCGCCTTCGAGGCGCCGGACGGGCCGGCGGCGGCGCTCGCGCGGGTCCGCGCGGCGCTCGACGCCGCCGATGCGGAGCGCGCGCGGCTCGCGGAGGAGACGCGCTCGTGAAAGCGGCGCGGCTCATCCTCGCGACGGCGCTCGCCGGGCTCGTCCTCGGCGTGGCGGCGCCGCGCGCGCAGGAGAGCGATGGGGCCGCGAGCGAGGCGCCGGTCGGGGACGTCCCGCAGGCGGTCGAGGTCGAGACGCTCGCTCCCGATGCCGGCGCGCCGCTCCTCTCTTCGCCCGCGACGGCCGAGCCCGTGCAGACGAGCCGCTTTCGCGACACCACCCTCGCCGCCCCGCCGCCCGTCGCGGCGGACGCGCCACCCGGCGCGGACCTCGCCTACGGCGCCTACCAGCGCGGCTACTACCTCACCGCCTTCCACCGCGCGACGCAGCGTCTCGAGAGCGCGCCGGACGACGCGGCCGCGATGACGCTGCTGGGCGAGCTCTACGCGCAGGGGCTCGGCATTCCCCAGGACGTGGCCCGCGCCGCGGACTGGTATCGCCTCGCCGCGCGCGAAGGCGACCCCAACGCCCTCTTCGCTCTCGCCATGATCGAGATCGAGGGCGCCACCGGCGAGGCCGATCCGGAAGCGGGGCGCGCGCTGCTCGAGCAGGCGGCCGAGGCCGGCCATCCGCGGGCGGCCTACAATCTCGCCCTCCTCCTCTTCGGCTCCGAGGCGGAGGCGGACCTCGCCCGCGCGGCGGATCTGGTGCGCCGGGCGGCCGAGGCGGAGATCCCCACCGCGCAGCATGCCTTGGGCGTGCTCTACGCCGAGGGCCGCGGGCTCGAGGAGAACCCCATCGCCGCCGCCGCCTGGTTCGCCCGCTCCGCGCGCAACGGCGACGTCCCGGGCATGGTCGAGTACGCCATCGCCCTCTTCAACGGCGAGGGCATCGCGACGAACGAGGAGGAGGCGGCGCGCTGGTTCCGCGAGGCCGCCTTCAACGGCAACGCCGTGGCGCAGAACCGCCTGGCGCGGCTCTACGCCACGGGCCGGGGTGTCCCCGAGGATCCGGTGGAGGCCGCGGCCTGGCATCTCGCCGCGTCCGCGCAGGGCCTCGCCGATCCCTGGCTCGACGAGGAGCTGGAGCGGCTCGGCGCCGACGAGCGCGAGCACGCCCGCAGCCTCGCGGAGAGCCGCCTCGCCGGTCCCTGACCGAAGGCTGCGGCCGCGGGAAAGCTCGGCCCCGAACGCCGGGTCATTAGCAATTCCGAAGGCTCGGTTAACCCGGTATTTACCTTGACCGGGAAAAGTCGAGGCGTCGGCGCATGCTCGCAACCGTCCATCAACCTCCGGAGGGAGGCGGGCGCCGCCGGGGCAGGCGCGTCGGGGCGGCGCCTTCCTCTCTCGGGCTCTTCGGCTCGACGACCGACATCGACCGTCCCGCGGCAATCCGGCCGGCAACAGGACCGAGAGCGCGGCGATGCGGCAGAACGTTTCACACTCCGCCCCCTGGGGCCTCGACGGGCTCGATCCGGACGTGCGCGACGCGGCGCGCGAAGCGGCGCGACGCGCGGGGATGAGCCTCGACGAATGGCTCTCCGTCGCCATCGCAGACCGCGCCAGCCGCGCCTACCAGGACGCTCCGGTGCGCCGACGCACGGCGCAGCCCGCGCCGCAGGCGCCCGCGCAAGCCGCGCCGCAGGGCGGCTACGACGAGCTCGACGGCGTCGCGAGCCGGCTCGGCAAGATCACCCGCGGCGGGTCGTCCGCCCAGAGCGCGCATGCCGCGCAGCCGGCGCAGGCGCAGGCGCGCGTGCAGTCCTCCACCCGCAATCTCGACCAGGTCATCGCCTCCCTCACCGCCGAGCAGGACCGCCGCGCCCGCGAGAGCGCCGCGAAGACGGCGGAGGCGCTCGATTCCGTCGCGCGCTGGATCGAGCGCGCCGAGGACCGCATGGCGGAGAGCTCGCGCTCGGCCGCCGAGCGGCAGGACCGCACCGCCGGCGTGCTCAGCGAGGCGCTGGGCCTGATGACGCGACGCCTCGACGACATCGAGCGGCGCGTGGCGGACGGGCACCAGCCCTCCATGAACGCCGCGCTCAAGGCCGTGGAGAAGGTCGAGCAGCACCTCGCCAAGCTCGAGACCCGCCGCCGCGAGGAGAACGCCGCCGAGCGCGACCGCGACGCGGCGCGCGATGCCGCCATCGACGCCAAGATCGAGGGTGCGCTGCGCGGCTTCGAGCAGCGCATCGCGACGATTTCCGAGCGCATCGCGGAGGCGAACGCCGCTCCGCGCGGCCGCCGCGGCCTCTCCGTGCGCGACGAGCTGAAGGAAGCGGTGGCCGAGATCCGCTCGCGCCAGCAGGCGCTGGAGGATCCGCAGAGTGCCCCCGCGCCGGCGCTGGCCGCGCGCTTCGCGCCGCGTCCGGACGATGCGCCGCGCCAGGATGACGCCACCCGTGCGGACGCCGCCCGTGTGGAGGCCGTCGTCCAGCGCCTGGGGCGCAGCCATTCCGAGATCCTCGAGGGGCTCCGCGCCGACATCTCCAAGCTGGCGGGCCAGCTCGACAGCGTGCGTTCGACGCCCGACGAGCCCGTCCCCGGCGTCGACGCCGTGCGCGAGGAGCTCTACCAGCTGCGCGAGACGGTCTCCGGCCTCGCCACCCGCGGCGAGGTGGGCGCGCTCGAGGACATCCTGCGCAGCCTCTCCCGCGAGACCTCCCAGGCGCTGATCCAGGCGAAGCTCGGCCAGGCCGGCGGGCCCGACGCCGCCGCCATGAGCGCGACGCTCGGCCGGCTCGAGACGGAGATGCGCCGCCTCTCCGACGAGGTGGCCCGCAACGCGCCCCACGGCCTCGTCTCCGCCGTCGAGGCGCTCTCCCACAAGGTCGACCTCATCGCGGATTCGGGCACGGACGCGCAGACCATCCAGGCGCTGGGCGGCGAGGTCTCGGAGCTGCGCGCGCTCCTCGGCGAGATCGCCGAGCCGACGCGGGTCGCGGATCTCGCCGAGCAGGTGGCGGAGATGTCGCGCCAGATCGAGCGGATCGGGCGCGCCCAGGTCGACCCGATCGAGTTCGCCGGCGTCCGCGCCGCGGTGGAGGACATCCGCGAGCACCTGACGTCGCCCCGCGAGGAGGGCGACCGCGAGGCGATCGCGGCGCTCGGCGGGCGCATCGACACCCTCGCCGACAAGCTCGAATCCGTCACGGGCCTGCTCTCGCGCGCCGATATCGGCGCCCTCGCGCAGCAGATCGAGGGGCTCGCCGGCTCCGCCGCGAAGCTGGAGCGGGCGGGCAGCGTCGCCGCGCCCGTCGACCTCGGCCCTATCGCGAGCCAGATCGAGGCGCTCGGCGCCCGGCTCGACGCGCTCGCCGCCGACAGGCCGGCCGTCGACGTGTCCCCCGTGGCGCGCCAGATCGAGATGCTGGAGGAGCGGCTCGGGTCGCGCCAGGAGGCGTTCGCGCCGGCGGCGCTCGTCGCGCGCCTCGACGTCATGGCCGAGAAGCTCGACGGCCTGCGCGACGCGAAGCCGGCCGAGCCGCCGCTCGACATCGACGGCCTGATGCGCCGTCTCGACAAGATCGACGAGCGCCTGGAGAGTCCCCGCGACGCGGATCGGCTCAAGCCGCTCGAGGCGATGCTCGCCGGCCTCGCCGCCAAGCTCGAGGAGCCGCAGCGCGAGGGATCGGACGCGCTGGAGGGGCTCGAGCGCCAGATCTCGGAGATCGCCGCGCGCCTGGAGCGCGGCCGCGATCCGGACCCCGCCCTCGCGACCCTCGAGCGCGCCATGGGCGATCTGATGGCGCAGGTCGACGGGCTCAAGGAAGGGCTCGGCAACGGCGCCCGCGAGCCGGCGCCGAGCGCCCTCGACGACGGCGCGCTCTCCGATCTCGTGCGCACCATCGAGGGTCTGAAGACGTCGCAGGCGGAAGCCGATCGGCGCAGCCGCGACACGCTCACCGCCGTGCACGGCACGCTGGAGGCGCTCGTCGGGCGTCTCGCCACGCTCGAAGCCGGCGGCGCCGCGCGCGATCCGCGCCCGCGCAAGCAGGCCGCGGAGGCCCCCGCGCGCCGGCCGAACCTCGACAAGGAGCCCGCCGCTGCGAAATTCGACGCCGCTCCCGCGAAGGTGGATGCGGAGGGCGAGGCGTCCGCAAAGCGCGGCTTCGACCTGTCCGCGTTCCGCTCGACCGCGCCGCGCACGCCCGAGCCGGACCCGGCCCCCCGCGAGGCCGCGCCCCGCGAGACGGCGCTCCCGCTCGGCGAGACCGACACGGCCGCGGCCGCGCTGCTCGGCGAGATGGACGCCGCGACCAACGCCGCGCTCGACGACATCCTGCTCGAGCCCGGCTCCGGTCGCCCGCAGCCGGCCAAGGGCCGCAAGGGCCGGGCCGCCGCGCCCGCGGAGGACGCCGAGGGCGGGGACATCAAGGCGAGCTTCATCGCCGCCGCCCGCCGCGCCGCGCAATCCGCCGCCGCCGAGGCCGCCGCCGTGCAGCGCGACGCGCCGCAGGCCGATGGACAGGGGGGCTCGCCCGCCGGTCTCGCCGCGCGCATGAAGAGCGTGCTCGAGCGCCGTCGCAAGCCGCTCCTCCTGGGCCTCGCCGCCATCGTGCTCGCCATCGGCGCGCTGCAGGTCTCCTCGATGCTCCAGCGCGGCGAAGCGCCGGTCTCCGTCGCGGAGCCTCGGGCCTCGATCGAGGCGCCGGCCGTTCCGGGCGCGCCCGGGATCGCGGCCGACGCGCCCGCGTCCGACCCCGCGCCCATCGAGGCCGCGCCCCTCCAGGCCGGGCCGACGACCACGCAGACGATCCCGCCGGGAGCGAACGCGGACGCTCCGCGTCCGACCATGCCCTCCTTCATGGGGCTGCCGGCCTCGCCGCTCTCCTCGGGCATACCCGCGAGCGACCTGGTCATCCCCGGCCCTTCATCGGACGCCGGCGGCGAGGTGCTCCTGCCTCCGCGCCGCGACGAGGCGACGGCCTTCGCCGCACGCGTGGTGCCGGGCGCGGGCGCCGCGGCCGAGCCGGCCGTGATCCCCGCCGGACCCGTCTCGCCCCTCGTCGCGGGCCTCGACGTCCCGGCCTCCGCCGCGCCGGCGCGCCTGCGCAACGCGGCGCTCGCCGGTGACGAGGCGGCGATCTTCGAGCTCGCCGCGCGCCTCTCGGAAGGCCGCGACGCCATGCGCGACCCGGCGCTCGCCGCGATCCTGTTCGAGCGGCTGGCGGAGAACGGCCTCGTTCCGGCGCAGTACCGGATCGGCCAGATCTACGACAAGGGCGTGGGCGTCGCCCGCGACCCGGCGGCCGCGGAGGTCTGGTATCGCCGCGCGGCGGAGAGCGGCAACGTCACCGCCATGCACAATCTCGCCGTCCTCCTCGCCGAGGGCGCGGTCGGCGGTGCGCCGGACTATACCGGCGCCATCGGCTGGTTCCGGCGCGCGGCGGAGCACGGCGTGCGCGACAGCCAGTACAATCTCGCCGTCCTCCTCGCCCGCGGGCTGGGCGCGCCGCAGGACATCCCGGCCTCCTACACCTGGTTCGCCATCGCGGCGGCGCAGGGCGATTCGGACGCGGGCGTGCGCATGGAGGAGCTCGCGCAGCGCCTCGACGAGCCTGCGCGGGTCCTCGCCCGCTCCGCGGCGGACGCCTGGCGGCCGGAAACGCCGGATTCCGACGCGAACGAGGTTGCCATGCCCGCGCATGGATGGAACGATCGTGCGGCTTTCCTGCCCGATCGTCGCGGCACCGCGTCGCGCCTGGCGGGGTGATCCGACGGATCGTCCGCACGAGCGGCCACAAGGCCGTCACGGATGACGGGCAGGAAGAGGTCCGCGGCTTCTCGCGCCGCGGGCCTTGTCGTATCGCGTGAGCGTCGGAGCCGCGGCTCCGGCACGAGGGACCGTCCGTGTCGATCTACCTGCCAGTCGCCGAGATGACGGTGAGCCTCTTCACCATCCTGGGGCTGGGCGCGGCGGTGGGCTTCATCTCCGGCCTCTTCGGCATCGGCGGCGGCTTCCTGATGACGCCGCTGCTGATCTTCCTCGGCATCCCTCCGGCCGTCGCCGTGGCGACGCAGACGGCGCAGATCGTCGCCTCCTCCACGACGAGCGGCCTCGCCGCCCTGCGCCGGCGCGCGATCGACCTGAAGCTCGGCGGCGTCCTCGTCGCAGGCGGTCTCGTCGGCACGGCGCTCGGCGTCTGGCTGTTCGCGGCGGCGCGACGGGCGGGCCAGCTCGACCTCCTCATCGTCGTCTCCTACGTGACGCTGTTCACCGTCGTCGGATCGCTGATGCTGCGCGAGAGCATCCGCGAGTTCCTGCAATCGCGCAAAGGCAAGCCGCGGCCGCGTCGGCGGGCGGGCGAGCACCCGGCCTATCTCGGCCTGCCGCTGCGCATGCGCTTCCCGCGCTCGAAGCTCTACGTGAGCGTGATCCCGCTGTGGGGCATCGCCATGTTCATCGGCTTCGCGGGCGCCATGCTGGGCATCGGCGGCGGCTTCATCCTGGTGCCGGCGCTGCTCTATATGTTCAAGGTGCCGACGAACATCGTCGTGGGCACCTCCCAGTTCCAGATCCTGTGCACCACCCTCGCCGCCCTCGTCCTGCACGCCGTGGCGAACCAGGCGGTCGACCTCGTGCTGGCTTTGATGCTCATCGTCGGCGGCGTGTTCGGCGCGCAGTTCGGCGCGCGCGCGAGCGCGAACCTGCGCGCGGACGTCTTCCGCTTCCTGCTCGCGCTCCTCATCCTCGGGGTGGGCCTGCGCTTCGCCGTCGAGCTCGTGGTGCAGCCCGACGAGCTGTTCTCGCTCTCGATCACGCAGGTCGGCGCGGAGGCGGTGGAATGATCCGCTCTCTCGCCCTCCTCCCCGCCCTCCTCCCCGCCCTCCTCCTCGTGCTCGCGAGCGCCGTCCTCGGCACGGGCGCGCGGGCCGAATCTCTCGTCACCTCGCTGTCGAGCCACCAGGTGGCGATCACCTCGAACTATACGGGCTCGCAGGTCGTGCTCTTCGGCGCCGTGCGGCGGGACGCGCAGACGATCTCGCGCACCGGGCCCTACCAGGCCGCAGTGATCGTGCGCGGGCCGATGCAGACGGTGACCGTGCGCCTGCGCGAGGAGCGCGGCTTCCTCTGGATCAACGGCGAGCAGCAGAAATTCGCCAACGTCCCCGCCTTCTACGCCGCCCTCACCTCCGCGCCCCTCGACGAGATCGCGGCCCCGGCCCTGCGGGACCGGCTGGCGGTGGGGCTCGACGGCCTCGGGCGCGATATCGGCGACACGGTCGCGCGCGGCGGGCGCGAGGCGACCTTCCGCGAGGCGCTGGTGCGGCTGAAGCGGCGGCTGGGCCTCTACGTCGAGAGCGACCGCGGCGTGACCTTCATGACGCCCGAGATCTTCCGCTCCGCCATCGTCCTGCCGGCGGATTCCCCGCCGGGCAATTACGAGGTCGAGGTGATGCTCTTCGCCGACGGCTCGCTGCTGGCCGTCGACCGGACGAATTTCGAGCTCGTGAAGATCGGCTTCGAGCAGCGGATCACGGCGCTCGCCGAGAACCAGTCCCTCGTCTACGGGCTGGGCACCGCCGGCACGGCGATCTTCCTCGGCTGGCTCGCGAGCGTGGTCTTCCGCCGCGACTGAGGGCCACGCCTTCCGTTAAGTCGGCCGCAAGGCGTCGGTGAGACGCTGGTCGCATGTCCGCCAGCCTCGCCCCCGCCGACGAGCCTCTCGCGCCCTCTGTCGCGTCCGAGCCGCTCGCGCTCCCCGCCCTGCCGGAGGCCGAGGCCGGCGAGCTCGCCCTCGCCGACGTGCTCGGCGCGCTCTCGCACGCCCTCGACATCACCGAGGGGCAGCCCCCCGGACACGCGTTGCGCTGCGCCTACATCGCCCACGAGATCGGCTGCCGGCTCGGGCTCCATGCCGCTACGGCATCCGACCTGTTCTACGCGGTCCTGCTCAAGGACCTCGGCTGCTCGTCCAACGCGGCGCGGATCTGCGCGCTCTACCTCACCGACGATCGCACCTTCAAGCACGACTTCAAGCTCGTGGGCGACAGCCTGCCCCAGGCGCTGCGCTTCGTCCTCGACCATACCGGGCTCGGACACGGGCTCGCGGCGCGCTTCTCGGCGGTGATCGAGATCGTCCGCAACGGCGGCGAGATCGCCCGCGAGCTCATCGAGACCCGCTGCGAGCGCGGCGCCGGGATCGCGCGGGCGATGGGCTTCTCGGAGACCGTGGCGCGCGGCATCCGCGACCTCGACGAGCATTGGGACGGCGGCGGGCGCCCGCGCGGCATATCGGGCGAGGCGATCGCGCTGCCAGCGCGCGTCGCGCTCCTCGCGCAGGTCGCCGACGTCTTCCGTTCCGCCCGGGGCGGCGCGGCGGCGCTGAAGGAGGTGCGCGAGCGCGCCGGCACCTGGTTCGATCCGCGGATCGTCGAGGCCTTCGCCGACGCCGCCGCCGCGCCCGGCTTCTGGGAGGCGCTCGCCGCGACCGATCTGGAGGCGACGGTCCTCGCGCTCCCGCCGGCGCGGGACGTGCGGCGTCTCGACGGCGACGGGCTCGACCGCGTCGCCAACGCCTTCGCCCAGGTGATCGACGCCAAGAGCCCCTACACCGCCGGCCATTCCGAGCGCGTCGCCTTCTTCGCGGGCCTCGTCGCGGAGGAGATCGGCTTCCCGCCGATCCGGCGCGCCTGGCTCGGGCGCGCCGCGCTCCTCCACGACATCGGCAAGCTCGGCGTCTCGAACGCGATCCTCGACAAGCCCGGCAAGCTCGACGACGTCGAATGGGTCGCCATGCGCAACCATGCCCGCGACAGCGAGCTGATCCTGGCGCGCATCGGCGCCTTCGGCGACCTCGCCCGCATCGCCGGCGCGCATCACGAGCGCCTCGACGGCCGCGGCTATCCCTACGGCCTGCGCGACCCGCAGATCGGGCTCGACACGCGCATCCTCTCGGTGGCGGACGTGTTCGACGCGCTCACCGCCGACCGGCCCTATCGCGCGGGCATGCCCGTGGAGAAGGCGCTCTCGATCCTGCACGCGGACAGCGGCAGCGCGCTCGACGGCGATTGCGTGGCTGCTCTGGAGCGGGCGCTGGCGCGCCTGTGAGCTTGCAAGCGCGGCCACGGGCGTTATGTCTGGCCGGCCGGGCGCGCGCTCGGCGCCTCCCCTCCAGAGCCGCGAGCCCGCACCCGCATGAAAGCCGACGCGTCCATCCCGCCCGTCCCGCTCGTCCTCGGGGCCGCGGGGCTGATCCCGTTCTACGTGCCGGCCGTGGCGCTCCTCGCGGGTGCCGATCTCGGCTGGGGCGCGGACGCGCTCGGGCTCGCCCTCGCGGCCTACGGGGCGCTGATCCTCTCCTTCCTGGGCGGCATCCGCTGGGGCATCGCGGTAGCGATGGAGGAGCAGGACGCCGCCCGGCGCGAATACGTCATCTCCGTCGTGCCCTCGCTCCTCGCCTTCGCGGCGCTGGCGCTGCCCGGCGAAGCGCGGCTTTGGACCCTGTGCGGCCTGCACGTGGCGCTCGGCCTCCTGGATTACGGCCTCGTCTGCCGCGAGGAGGCGCCGGAATGGTTCGGGCGCCTGCGCCTCGCCCTCGCCGGCGCCGCCGCCCTGGCGCTGGCGCTCGGCGCCATCGGGCTCTGAGCCGCGTCGACGCGCCCGGGAACGCTCGGCGCCTCTCGCGCATCCCCTCGTGAGCCGAAAGCCACGATGGAGTGATGAATGCGCAAGACCAGAACAGCCAACCTCACGGCCGCCCTCGTCGCGGCCGCCTGCCTCTCCGCCGCGCCCGCCCTCGCCCAGCAGGGGAGCGGCCCCGTCACCGGCGAGCCCGTCGAGACCTTGGGCAACCGCCTCCTCCCCGTGCCCGGCCCGGAGGATCGCGAATTCCTGGTCTCGAACCTCGAAGGCGCGCCCGTCGCGCTCGGCGACGACAGCCGCGTCGGCACCGTGCAGGACGTGGTGGTGGGGCTCGAGGAGCAGCGCAGCCTCGTCGTCGCCTACGACGATCGCCTCGGCGGGCGCACCGTGCTCTTGCCGCTCTCGGAGGTGATCGTGCGCAACGACCGCCTCATCGCGGCCTACACGCTCAACCAGCTGCGCGCGCTGCCGACGCTCAACGACTACGAAGCGGCGAACCTCTCCCCCATCGCCGAGGACGTCGCCATCCGCCTGCGCCGCTCGGACCTCGACTTTCCCGAGACGGAAGGCGCACGGGAGTACGACCCGACGGAGAACTGACGGAGGTCCGCCCCGGCGCGGAGAAAGCCGGCGCCTTCGCAGGGGGCTTTCGGAGGAATCGTCCGACGTCTTGCACATCGTCGAGCCGCGTGCATACTGGGTTGCGTGACCGCGCGCCATCCACGAAGACGCGGCCCCCTCGACGATGCGGCCGACGGCGCCCCGGCCGCGGCCCTCCCCGCGGACCATCCCGGCCCCGACGACCCGAAAGCGAGGCGCTCCATGTCGCTCCTCATCCGCGCCCGCGGCGCGTCCGCCCCCCGTGCGGGGGACGCGACGACGGCGCTCGTCCTCGCATTGGCCGGCTTCATCGTCAATTTCGACATCACCGCCGTCGTCGTCGCCATGCCGGCGATCAGGGCGGATCTCGGGCTCGACGTCTCGGGCTTCGCCTGGGTGATGGACGCCTACAGCCTCGCCTTCGTCGTGCTGCTGTCGAGCGCGGGCGCCCTTGCGGACCGCTACGGGCGACGACGCGTGCTGCTCGCGGGCAATCTCGTCTTCGCGCTGGCCTCGCTGGCCTGCGGACTCGCGACCGACGCCGTCACGCTCTACGCCGCACGCGCCGCGCAGGGCGTCGGCTCCGCGTTCGTCATCTGCGGCTGCCTCGCCCTTCTCTCCGAGCGCTTCCACGAGCCGGCGACGCGCGGACGCGCCTTCGCGCTCCTCGGGACCGTCACGGGCCTCGCCGTCGCGACGGGCCCGGCGGGCGGCGGCCTCATCGCGGAATATCTCGGCTGGCGCTGGGTGTTCCTGATCAACATCCCCATCTGCCTGTTCATCGCGCTCGCCGTCCCGCGCGTCGCGGCAGAGAGCCGCAATCCGGCGGCGCGCTCCATCGATTATGCGGGCGTCGTCGCCCTCTCGCTCGCGCTGACGAGCTTCGTCTGGTTTCTCCTGCACGGCACGGAGATCGCGGGCGTCACCATTCCGGTCGCGCTGGCGGTCGCCATCGTCCTCGGCGCCTGCGTCGCCTTCGTCCTCACGCAGATTCTGGGATCCGAGCCGATGCTCGAGCTCTCGCTGATGCGCGATCCGGCCTTCCTCGGCATATGCCTCGTGCCCGTCGCGCTCTCGATCGGGTACTGGTCCATCCTCGTCTACCTGCCGCTCTTCCTCGAGGAGGGCGCCGGGCTCTCGCGCGCGGCGATCTCGTGGCTGATGCTCGCTGCGACGTTGCCGATGCTGCTCCTGCCTTTCCTCGGCGCGCGCCTCCTCGTCGCGACGGGTGCGCGGACGTTCTTCGCGGCGGGGCTCGCGATCGTGGCTTTCGGCTGCCTCGTCCTCGCCTGGGCGGCCGCGGCGCAGGGCTCGATGGCGCTCGCGCTCACCGGCATGCTCGCCTGTGGCGCGGCTGCGGCGGCGCTGAACACGCAGGTCTCCAGCGTCATCATGACCTTCGCCCCGCGCGAGCGGGCCGGCATGGTCTCGGCCATCGCCACGATCCTGCGCCAGAGCAGCTTCGCGGCGGGCATCGCGCTGCTGGGCGCGTCGCTGGCGCGATCGGGCGACGCGACGACGCTCGCCGACCCGAGCCGCTTCGTCGCCCTCTTCCTCGTCGCCGGCACGACCACCCTCGTGGGCGCCGCAGCGGTGGCGATTCTGCTGCCGCGGGCGGGCGGGGAGAAGGAGGTGGAGCGGGGTGGCGCGTGAGACCGCTCGGACGAGCGCGCGTTTCGGTCCGCGAAACTGTCCACGGGTGGTGGGGTCGAAGTGTCTGATGATAGGAGTGTTTGGTCGGAGTGGCAGGATTCGAACCTGCGACCCCCTCGTCCCGAACGAGGTGCGCTACCAGGCTGCGCTACACTCCGGTCCCCTGGTGAGGCCGGTGATATAGCGGGAGGGTTCGCCGGGTGCAAGCGCTGTTTCGCGGGTGCGAGGAGATTTCTGCGGGCGGGTGCGTCGCGGGCGAGATCGCGTCCGAAAGGCGTTGCCTCGGGCGGGAACCCGCACTATGGTCCGCCTCCGCCGCGCGGGGTGACCCGCGGGATTGGGGCGTAGCCAAGCGGTAAGGCAGCGGTTTTTGGTACCGCCATTCCCAGGTTCGAATCCTGGCGCCCCAGCCAATCCTACCCAAGTCCCTGAACCAGCAGGCTTATCTCGCCGGCTGGGTACGTCGTGCCCCGATCGGGGCACAGGACCGGGACACGGGGGTGGGACACGGGCCGGAACGAGGCCCCGCAACCTCCCCGCACAGGCGGAGGTTCGGCGAGATGGGGCTAACGGTCAATCTCGAGCGCCGCGGCGCGGTCTATTATTGGCGCCGGCGTCTGCCGCAGGCCTTCGCTCGCGCGCACGGGCGAATTCAGCTACGCTTGTCGCTCAGGACCAAGGAGCCGGGCGCGGCGCGCTACCTCGCAGCCCAGCTCGACGCGGAGGCGCAGATCGTGTTCAGGGAGGCCGATCCGGCGGTCGTCTCCGGGGAGCAGCTCGCCGGGCTGTTCGCCCGCGCGCTCGAGGCGCACCGGCACAAGCTCGAGACGCTCTGCGCCCTGGAGCGCCAGGACGGGACGCTTTCCGAGCGGGTGCGCGAGGAGGAGCGGGCGATCGGCATCGCCTTCCGGGCGATGGCGCGCTTCGGCCCGCACGCCGCCCTCACACCCGAGCGAAGCGCCGTCCTCGCGGCCGAAGGCCACGAGGCGGCGGCAATCCAGGCCGGCGCTGCCGCGCTCGCGGCGCTGCAGGCCACTGGCCTCGCCGGCGCCTCCAAGGCGCGGCTCGCCGACCTGCTCGGCGCGGTCGGGGCGGAGCCCACCCCCGGCAACGTCGCCCGCGCCGAGCCCGTCTACCTGCGCGCCGTCGCCGAGGCGCTCCTCGCCGGTTCCGCTCGCCACGACCGCGACCCGTCCGGCCTCGCTGTTTTCGGCGACACGCCCTGCCGTGCCGAAGGCGGTCGCGTAGCGCCGTCCCCCACCGACTCGGCTCCCTGCACACCGAGCTCCTCCGTGCCGGGCTCGTGCGCGCTGATCCCCGTCGCGCCGACGACTTCCGCGCCGACCTCGTCTGCGCCGACGATTCGCGTGCCGACGGCCTGTGCGCCGATGCCGGCCGCGGCGCCTCACGTTGCGCCAACGGCCGTCCTCGCCCCCGCGACCGCCGACGCGGCGGCGTTGTCCCCGACTTCGTCGTCCGCACCCGACGCCGCGCCGTCAACATGCGCCCTCGCCGGCACGCCGCCGCCCGCGGTGGCCGGCCGCGGCTCCACATCCGAATACCGCCCGGAACCGGGCGCTGCCTCATCCGCCGCAGCGCGGCCCGCGTTCGTCCGGGCCGACGCGTCGAGCAACGAAATCGTGGCGCTCGGCGAGCGCCTCGTCGCGAGAAACGTACAGGACGGGCGCTGGAACCCGAAGACGGAGCGCCAGGCACGCATGATCTTCGGGCTGTTCGCCCGTTTCCTCGCCGAGACCGAGGGGATCGTCTCGATGACGGCCCTGCGCCAGAAGCATCTCGATCACTTCGACGCCTTCCTGCGTGAAGTCCATCGGGATTTCGGCAAGAGCCGGCGCGACGCCGCGCGCAGCATCGCCGAAATCAGGCGCATCTCCCGCGCCAAGCCCATCGAGAAGCGCGGGCTGGAGCCCGGGACGCGCAACCGGCACCTCACCTTTCTCGGCCAGCTCGTCGTCGCCGCGCGGCGGTCGGGCTGCGCACCGGCTCCCGAGGTCGATACGAGCGCCTTTCGTGTCGCTCAGACGAAGCGAGGGCGCGAGCAGCGGGTCAAGCCCAAGCTCGAGCAGGCACAAGCCTTCTTCCGCTCGCCCGTCTTCGTCGGCTGCCGCGACTGGCGCGCGCCGGATGTGCCGGGCGAGCGGATTTTCCACCGCGCGGCGTATTTCGGGCCGATGCTGGCCCATTACCAGGGCCTGCGACGCGAGGAGTATTGCGGTCTCGCCGTGGCCGACATCGTCACCGAGGCTGGCGCGCCGCCGCATGTTCTGGTTCGCCCCAACGGCTTTCGCGGCCTCAAGAACGTCCAGTCGGAGCGCACGCTGGCCCTGCATCCCGAGCTGATGCGCCTCGGGCTACTCGAATACGCCGCAGCGCTCGCTGCGCTCGGGCACGAGCGGCTGTTCCCGGATCTCTACTCCCCCTCCTCGAAGAGCCCGCTCGGCGACCGGCTCTACGACGAGCTTACGCCGGCGATCCGTCGTGCCGGCCTCACTCCACATCAGGTCCGGCACTTGTTCGGCAACGTGCTCAAGCAGCGCGGGGTCGCAGCCGAGATCCGTGCGGATCTGCTCGGCCACGGAGGAACGGACGAGACCACCGAGCGCTATTGCGACGCAGCCGAGCTCAAGCTGCAACTCGTCACGCTCGCGAAGCTGCCCATCGTGACCGCGCACCTCGAGCGCGTGCCGATCACGCTCATTCCATGGGTCGAGCGCCGCGAGGTGGCGCCCTGGTCGCGCGCCTCGTCACAGCCGGTACGTCCGGCGCGCCGGCCGAAGGCGGGCGATCGGTGACGCATCGAGCCCCGTGCGGAGGGCTACCGCTCCGATCGAGCAAAAGCGTGCCGTGAGCGGGATGACCGGCCGCTACAGCACGAAGAAGGAGCCGAAGCCGGTCGCAAGCCGTAAGTTGGACGAGGCAATTCCAAGGCTTCGATAGCCATTCCTCACCGGTGTGCGCAGTCTTCCGAGCGGCGCATGATGAGAATGCTCCAGCACTCACGATTTCGTGAACAGCGCCTGTCGCCTCCGCGAATAGGCGCTACGCGGGCTCGGGCCGCTGCGAGTCAGATTCCGCCAAATCTGCGGCTAGACACCCTTACACGGGCTTTGCGGACGCTTCTGGACCAAACAAAAGCCGTGACACTGACCGGGAAAATATATGTCGTATAGATAACAGTGCAGAGTCAAAAATCTGGTTTTCTTCAGGTGCATTCTGGATCAAAATTATTCCGTCTGATGGAGACGTGAGATGACGACACTGAATCAAGACTCGCTTGCAGATAAAAACAAATTATATCGTAAAAATTTGCGAAGCTTGGATCGTATGATGATTGCCGAAGGTAAGAAGAATTTGACCTTCGCTGCATCATGCCTTCTTCCGATATCTGAGCTGAGTGATCCGGCCTTATGCTTGGGTCTGATGGAGCATTGTAAAAAAATTCTGTCCAACCAGAAGCGCGTTGCTGAACTGCGGCTCGTCGGGCAGTCGATGCTCCAGGTGGTAGAAGAGACGGCTAGTGAGGACCGCGAGATCTACGTTGTACGCCTGCCCCAGGCACCAGACGCCCACGCGGTTCGCGCACTCACCGCTGCCGGGGTTCGTCGTGCGGCCGATCCGAGCGGGCGAACGTTCGTCGGCCTGGCGACAAAAGAACGTATCGTGCCGCTCGCGACTCGTCTCGGCGGTACGCTGACCCGCGTGAATGATCCGGAAACGCAGCACGTCGGTGAGGTAGCGACCGACGAGAACATGGTGCCGGATGTCGAAATCGCCGGTGCCCCCGAGAACTCTTCCGCGCAGCACGAGCAAGCGGACGAGAACAACGGTGTACTAGCCGGCTGCGACGCCGAAGGCACGGGTGGTTCGTTGGCAGCCGGCGAGCTGTCGCAGATCGCGTCAGAGCATGCCGCTCCCGTTCGCGAGCCATCCTCCACCACCAGCCTACGCCTCCCGCCGTCACCGCTGCCGCGACCGCGACCGATGGAAAGACCGCGATCAAGCGAAGTGAGCATCGGTGCTGCCAGTTCTACACTGCACGCGAGTGCGAGCCGCGACACCGGTGGCGCTGAGTGGCACGACGACGTTAATCTCCTCCGCTGACACGGCTACCGGCTTATGCCACCCGATATACAAAACGGTCGTAAAGCTACGACTTGGAAAACTTACTACCAAAAAGGGCGGCGTCACCTGAGACGAGCGCTGCACGCCTATCCGCATCTATGTCCGACGGACGCCCTGCTGGCAGAGGCTCGCTCCGAAGGCAGGCTGCGACCGCGCACGGTGAGATTGTATCGACACGAGTTCCGGACGGTAGCTGAGATCGTCGCCTGGGGGTGCCATTTTTCAACTGAACGAACGTCGCAGTACCTTTCTGAGATCGACGATGCTCTGCGTGCACGCTCTACCAGAAATCTGCAGGAACGAACATCAGCAAAGAAAGTTATTGATCCAACGAAAGAAGAAGTTGTCGCGTTATTTAATGATCTGAAGTCGTGGGCTTTGGGTCGTAACAGCATCGACGCTGCTTCTGCGGCGCTTTATACATTGATTGTGCCGCGGATCGGTTGCCGGGTGATCGAGCTGCAATCTGGTAGGATTGAAGGCGGAATTCTTGTCCTTGAGAACGCGAAGCTGAAGGACGGTTCGTGCCGCCATATCGATTTACGTTCCTTCGATCTCCTGTTTATCGAAGCACTCAAACTATTATTGCTTGAAATGCCAAACTCTCCAAAGAAATTTAAGCGATGGCATGACCGTATTGCCAAGCAAATGTCGAGAGCATGTGCTCGTATTGGTATTCGAAATCTCTGCCCCTATAGCTTCAGGCACATTGCAATCGCCACTTGGAAATCTGCTGGTTTCTCCGGCGATGAAATTGCCTCGCTTGTCGGACATCTTCAGTCACGATCAGCTGCAGTGCATTACGCCAGTGCCGATGTCGGATGGACTGACGAATATTCGATGGCCCGTGCAGCCCCTCCGCCAGTTCCACAAGACAGAGAGGAGACAGAAGTTAATCACGGCCGAGCGATACATCACAATCTGGACGAAATATTTGAAGAACCACCGATTCCACTAGAGAAAGTCGATGCTAACTCGAAGGTGTCTGGAAGCGAGCTATACTCGCGTTTCGTCGATGCTCAAAAGGTCGAAATGAAAAAATTGCTACGCACAGCCGAGAGTAAAACCGAGTGCGACCGAAAAGTTGATGGCGGAGATAACGCCAGCGTATCCCTTGACCGTTGAGCTGGCCCTGTTCTCCACGTCTGAAGCCGAGTGCTGCAGCAATGCACGTCACGGACCGGTAAACCGCAATCCGAGTGCGTGGCGCTGGTGTGCGGTCCGATCGATTGACCCCGTCCCCGGCGGGCAATGTCACCTTCGATTTCCTGCTTCGGCGGCCTCGCCGCCGGCGGTCTCGCCGCCTACGTCGTCCGCCGCGCTGTTGCGGCCCGAGCGTTTCCGAGGAGGCCGCGATGAAGTTTTCCGACTGGTGCCAGATCCTCCTCTTCATCGCCGTGGCGAGCGCCGGCGCGATCCGGCTCCGGCGCTACGCTTCCTCCGTGTTCGAGGAGCGCGTGCGCCTCCTCGCGCTGGTCGAGACCGGTTTCTACAAGCTTGCCGGCGTCGATCCGGCGCGCGAACAGGGTTGGTTCGGCTACACCTTCGCGGTGCTCGCCTTCAACGCGGCCGGCTTCGCGCTCCTCTATTCGATCCTGCGCCTCCAGGACATCTTGCCGGCGAACCCGCAGGGCTTCGGGGCGGTCGACGGCGATCTCGCCTTAAACACGGCCGTGTCGTTCACGACGAACACGAACTGGCAGGCCATTGGCGGCGAGACAACGCTCACCCACTTCACCCAGATAGCGGGGCTCAACACGCAGAACTTCGTCTTGGCCGCAACCGGCATCGCGGTGGCGATCGCGGTGACCCGCGCCTTCGCCCGTTCCTCGGCCCGCACGCTTGGCAATTTCTGGGTCGACCTCACCCGCGGCACCCTCTACCTGCCCATGCCGATAGCGATCGTGGTGGCGCTGGCGTTCATGGCGCTCGGCGTGCTGCATACGCTGGACAGCTCCTTCGTGCGCAGACGGTGGAGGGCGCCGAGCAGGTCGTCTCGGTCGGACCGGCGGCGAGCCAGTTCGCGATCAAGCAGCTCGGCACCAACGGCGGCGGCTTCTTCAACGTCAACTCGACGCATCCGCTCGAGAACCCGTCCTACTGGACCAACGCGCTCCAGCTCTGGGCGAGCGTCGCGATCCCGCTTGCGCTTGCCGTTACGTTCAGGCGCATGACCGCGCGCGCGACCGGGACGGCTACTTGCTCCTCTCCGTCATGGCCGGTGCCCTCCACGTCGTCTCCGGTCTCGCCTACTGGGCGGAGAGCGCGGGCAATCCGATCGTTCAAGCGCTCGGCGTCGCGGGCGGCAACATAGAGGGCAAGGACGTCCGCTTCGGCGAGGCTCTATCCACGCTATGGGCCGTCTTCACGACCGGCGCCTCCAGCGGCTCGGTCAATTCCATGCACGACAGCTATACGCCGCTCGGCCGTCTCGTGCTGCGCCCAAGGAAATCGAGTTCCTCGCCTTCCTCGTGCGCCACGCCGGGCGGGTGATCACACACGGCAAGATCCTCCGCGCCGTCGGGGGACCGCCGCATCTCCACGACACGCAATACCTGCGCGTCTACGTAAAGGCGCTGCGCCAGAAGCTGGAGGCCCCCCCCGCGCTCCGGCGCTGATTCTGACCGAGCCGGGAGTCGGCTTTTGCATCGCCGCCGCGGGGGCCTAGGCGGGCGACGAAGGCTCCAGATGACCCGGCCACTCGTTAGTCGACGGCTTTTTTCGACAGAGCTCCTCATAAAATCGCGGTTTGACCAAGATCTGCAGTGACGATGATCCTTCTCGTTGGGCAGCTGGTGGCCGTACTCGGAAAAGAGAAAATCGGCGCCGGGCGGAGGCTCGCCTTCAACGTCTGCATCGTCGTCTGCAGCAATCGCGGCGGCTCTCCGCCCCGACCCGGATGCGCGGCTTCAATCGCCTCACGATCTCCGCGACCTCCGCACCGCTGAGCATACGACGCGACAGCAATGCGTCGCGAACGGCGAGCACTGCATCCCGCCAAGTGCCGACGATCCGCTCCGCATCACGCATGAGCTGCTGGAGGTCCGACTCGACACGAGCAGCGAGCGCGGGATCGTGCAGGAGGAGATGAACAGCGTCACTCGGATCCGCACGGACGACGAGGGTGCCGGCGAGGCCGAGCGAGGCGTGTGCTGCCGTCAGCCCGCTCGTGGCGTCGCGGAGATCGGCGGCGGCACCGCTGCTGGCACCACTCCCGAGGACGACGTCGGCCGCGCGTCCCGCGAGAACGAAGACGATATGGCGCTCGATGTCGGGAAGGTCGATCAACCCGCCGGGCGCCACCATCGTCGAGCCCGCGCTGGCGCCCGCCTGCCTCGTCGTCACTTGTATCAGATCTCGGCCGAGCACGATCGCGGCGACCGCGTGGCCGGCTTCGTGAAGCGCTATCGCGCGAACGAGTAACGGATCGCGCGTTTCCGGTGGCAGGATCTGAGCGACCAGATCGTCGATCGTCAGGTCTCGGTCGCGAGCGTCGGCGCGCGCGGCTCGCACGTAGCCGGCGAGCTGCGCGCCGGTGGCGCCATGAGCGAGGCGCGCGAGCGGTGACAGGTCGGCATCCAGCAAATCGCGGCCGAGGTGCTGCCGGAGGATCGCCTCACGCGCCGCCAAGTCGGGCAGGCCGATGAAGAAGCTGCGATCGAATCGGCCCGGCCTCAGCAGCGCCGGGTCGATGTGTTCGACATGATTCGTCGCGGCGATCAAGACAACGCCCTCCTTGCGGAGCGCCTCGACCCGGAGCAGGACATGCGTGATTACCGGCGTCCACCAATCCCGCCCTCGCGCGTCGAGATTGGCGCGCGACGGCAGGGCGTCGAGTTCGTCGATGAAGCCGATCGCGGTGCCCGACTGCGCGGCGTCGCGCCGCGTGCGGAGGTCGGAGACGAAAAGATCGCAGGCCTTGATGACGCCGTCCAGGTGCCCGCTGCTCGACGAAAACCACTCCGAAATCGACGTCTCCAGGAAGGGAACGCCGGCCGCGGCGGCCACGGCGCGGGCGATCGTGGTCTTGCCCGTACCCGGCGGGCCGTGGATCACGGCCGACTCGAGGGTGCACGGGGAGATCTCACCGGCGGCGACCCGCCGGACGGTGTCCACGGTCTGCATCGCCCACGCGTGCGCCGCACCGTATCCCACCAGTGTCGCGAGGTCGGGCGCATCGATCGTGGCCGGCGGCTGCAGACGCGTCGCGCTGGCGCGCCGGAGACGCTCCACGCACCGGCGCGGGGATGCGCCGACGCGAAGCGCAGCGACGAAATCGGGCAGGTCGAGCCCTGCAATGTCGCTCGCCGTAAGACCGATCGGGCGTCGGCTCCCACACCAAGCGCGGACCGCCCGAGCGATGATGCCGGGTCCGGGTCGCGGCAGCGTCACCAGATGGTCGGCCGCCGCAAGCACGAAGTCGGGCAGCCACGTCGGATCGGGCGTGACCGCGATCGTCGGGCCGACGCGCCAGATCGATGTGGTCTCTGCGAGGCTCGGTCGAGGCTTGGCGTTGACGACGATCTTGTGGGCGCCTTCGGGCGCCTGCATGGCGAGCGTTTTGGCGACGACACCGGTCCAGCTCGCCGTCGGCACGACGATCACGAGCACGTCCGTTCGGCCGCTCTCTAGGGCGTTCCGCGCCTTCGCGGGGATTGCCTCGGCGAGGAGGAGGCCGGCGATCAGCACCGCCGGCGATGCCGAGCGCAAATCCTTGCGCTCGGCCTGCGACGCAGAAGAGGGGTCGTCGGACCCGTTGCTCTCCTGGTCGTATCGCGGCACGTCGAGATCATCGATGTCCGGGAGGTCCGGAGTGGAGGTCGAATTCAGGTGTGACAAGGGGGACGCCGGCATGTGAATGCCTCATGCAATATCGAGGAACGGTTCGTTCGGAAGTGGCTGCGCGGCGCATTACGTCGGTCGCCACGCGTCGGCGCTGGCACCGTTGGTGCCCGTCACGACCCGCGCTGCGTTCGTGAGCGAGGGCAGGCGCACGGCCCTCGTCAGGCGGAGGACGTGCGGGTCGGACGTCGGGACGAGGATCCGCTCGCGGAGCAGTTTGGAGCGCTTGCGCGCGATACACGGCTGGACGCTCGCGGTTTCGACGGCGCAGACGAGAGCCCCGGCCTCGACGATCACGCCGACATCGCCGACGGCGGCGGCCGACGCTCGTGCCCCGCGCCATTCGAGCCGGTAGTGCAGCGCATCCGGCCAGGTCACGGCCGTCGCGACGTCGAGCGCGTATCCGGCACCGATCGGGCGCAGCGGGGATCCGTCGGCCGGCGGGCCGGACGAGCGGCGCGAAATCGGCTGGAGAACGTCGCCACGACGCTCGAACAGCGGGCCGATCGCGGCCGTGAGCATCGGACGAACATCCATCTCCCATCGCGCCAAGACGGCGGGATCGGTGGTGGCCAGCGTCGACGCGACCGGTATCGCGCCGACGACGTCACAGCGCCCGGCATCGCGCGCCAGACGGTCGAGCATCGCCTGGAGGGCAAGCGTGGCATCGCGTCCGCGGTAGACGCCACCCAGATGGGCCACGATGACGACGAGGTCGGCGGCGAGGGGCGGAGCGGCGCGATGGTCCGCCCAGCGAGCCGGCATGTCGAGCGACTCGCCGACGCGTACGGCGTGGGGCCAGTCTACGAGCATGTATGCGGTGGCGCCCTCGAAGAGGGACTGGTCGAGGAGGATGTCGACCTGCCCGACCGGTGCGACACCGACGACGAGGGGGCTCGCCGGCGAGAGGACGATTCGGGCCCCGGCCGGATCGGCGGTCAGGTGGCGGACATAGGAGGACGGCTGGCCGGAGGCATGCGCCTCGGCCGAGATCTGGGTGTTCATGGTTCGATCTCGCGAATGAAGGATGACCGCGCCGGCCGTGCCGGCGCTTTGCTGGCTCGCAGAGGTGCCGAAGTGGCTACCGCGCCGGGCGCCAGATCTGCAGGTCACCGTCGAAGGGCGCCTCGGCATCAGCCGCGAGGAGGCCTGCGGTCACCAGCGACCAAATCGCGCTGATCGGGCGTGGATGCCCGGGGATCGCGCAGGCCAAGTCAGCGAGCGAGATCTCGCCCGCGTCGGCAACAGCCGAAAGCAATGCAGCCTGATCGTCGAGATCGAGGAGGGGGTGGGTGTAAGGCGCGGCGAAAGTGAGCGCGGCGCGTTCGGCCTCAATGGAGATCGGACCCTTGCAGACGCACGTAGGCCCGCCGTAGATGGGGGTAACCATTGTGAACTCCTGGTGCTACAGGATTCGAATGGCCAGGCCGCTGGCGTGGCGCCAACCACGCTGGCGGCCGCTCTCAGGAGCGGTCACCGGATCTGGCGTCGTGGGCATAAGGCTCGCGACGGATCTCAGATTGTGCATGCCGGCCAGAAAAACAAGTCGGCTGGTGCGCTAACCGCTCCTCTTCCTGCCATTATGGTTAAGGCGTAAACTGTGCACCCGGCGCTCCTTACCTCCAGGCTGCCGCTGCGTGGTCCTGGCAAGCGACAGCCGGAAATGCCCCCTTGTCACAAGGAGCTCCCCCCCCCCCCGGCTGGTTGATGTGGTGACGTGGGTTGCGACGGCCTGGCGCCGATCGCCATCGCGACGTTGGTAGGCGTGCCCGCCTACCTGAACGGCTAAACGGCGCTCCCGCTCGAGTCGGGGCTCGTCGAGCAGGGCATGGCGCCCGGCGCGGGGCTGGCCTTCCTCGTCGCGGGTGGAGTCTCCTCCATCCCCGCGGCGATCGCCGTCTTCGCGCTCTATCTCGGCTACGCCCTCGTCGGCTCGTCTACGGTCGGCCTACCGTTCCAGGCCTGGGCTTGATCGGGACGTGTGCGCCGTGCTCGCGCGGCGCACGCTACTACAGGCCCAGCCCCCGCCCTGTGGCGAACGGGTGGAAGACGACCCGGTCCCCGGCGCGGACCGGTGCGTAATTCGGGGCGATCTCCGCCAAGCCGTCAGCCTCCGCGAGCGGGCGCAGGCGTGCCGAGCCGCCGCGGCCGACGATGGCCGCCGCGAGCCCGTCCGCGGTCTCGACGAGGCAGGCGGTCGCGAACTCGGGGCGTCCGGGCCGGCG
Organism: Salinarimonas ramus; assembly: GCF_014645695.1. Taxonomy (GTDB): domain Bacteria; phylum Pseudomonadota; class Alphaproteobacteria; order Rhizobiales; family Beijerinckiaceae; genus Salinarimonas; species Salinarimonas ramus. The sequence goes on from NZ_BMMF01000007.1 coordinate 270,804, forward strand.
CGCGAATGGCTCGACGAGGCGCAGCGGGTAGCCTATTCGCGGGCGCGCCCGGCGGCCCTCGAGCGCGGCGAGCGCGGCCTCGCCGAGCAGAAGGAACGAGACGAGCGCGGAGACCGGGTTGCCGGGCAGGCCGAGCACCAGCGAGCCGCCGATGCGCCCCAGGACAGCCGGCTTGCCCGGCTTCAGCGATCTTCAGAGTCTCAGAGGCATCGCCCGCGCCCCGGATCGCCGCAGTCCCGCAGCGTGTCGATCCACAGTCTAAGGCGCATCGGACTTTGATGCGCCTGCGCAGCGTCCCCTCATTCGTCGTCCCGCGTCGGCCAATCGAGCGGGATCAGCGCCCGCCCCGAGGCGCGCGTCCACCTCTCCCGGGTCGCGCCGACGTAGCGGGCATCGTCCGCGAAGTAGGCGTGCTCGATGAGGAGGACCTGCAACCCCTTTCGGCGGGCCGTCTCGGCGAACAGGAAGTCGATGTGCTGACGCATCGCCTGCACGTCCTCGTCCTCCTCGCGGCCTGAGATCTCCGCTTCGTCCTCATCCTCTCCGCTCTGCGGAAAATAAGGCCGGCTGATCTGGTCGAGGACAAGCACGCCCGGCACCGGCGCATTCACAACCTCGAAGTAGCGCTGAAGGGCGAAGGACAGCGCGATATGAATGGCGAGATAGTTCTGGTCCGAGCCGACGTCGGGCAGGCGAAGCACGGCTCCGCTCCCCGCCTCGATTACGGTGACCTCGGGCTGGCGCGACGAGAAGTCGAGCTCCGAGCCGACGCAGGGCGCCACCGTCGGCAGGGCCGCAAACGCTTCCGAAGCGAACTGCGATATCTTCGCTTCCGCCCGCTTCAGCTTGATGTCTTTGGCTTCTCGATCGACCCGGGCCTCAAGCTCGTCGATCTCGGCGCGGAGCACGCCGAGGTCGCGCGTCACCTGGCGTGGCTCGTCGACACTCGCCTCCAGGAAGAACGAGATCCGGCCAAGGAGGTGAGCCCGAAGCTGCCCGAGGTCGGCCAAGCGGCGGGTCTCCTCGCTCTGCCGCAGCCAGGACTGGATCTGATCATCGACCCGGCGCAGCTCGGCGTTCAAGCGTGCGACTTCGTCCTCGAGTGCCCGGTCATACTCGACGAGGCGGGGCCTGACGCGTTCCACCGCGACGCTCTCGGCACGAACCTTGGTCAGCGTAGCTTGGAGCGCCGCCGCGGTCTCCCGACCCCGCTCGGAGGGCGCATCGCACACGGGGCAGACCCCGGCGACCTCGTCCAGATGCAGGTGTTCCGCCAGCTTTAGCTTGTCGCGCTGTCGCGCCACCGCACCCTGAAACCCTGTCGCTTCCCGCAGCGCCGTACGCGCGGCCTGCGAGCGCCGGCGTAGTGCGCCGAGCTCGGCCAGAATGTCCCGGCGACGACGGTTCAGCGCGCCGAGCTCACCCTCGCTCGGGTAGACACTGGCCTCGAGCTGCGTCTGGGAAACCGTGGTCAGCTCTGCCAGGAGGGCGGCTTCGGACGCCTCGGCCGGGGGCGCGGCGGCAACTCCGATCCGGTGCGCTTCCTCGAGCAGGCTGGTGGCACGCTGCTTGAGCGCCGTCTCAGCCGCAGCGCGGGATCGGGCCCGCGCTTCTTCCTTCTCCAGCGCGCGCTGGAGCTGGCGGAGCCGCCGCTCGTCCATCGCGCTTGCCTCATCGGTGACGCGCAGGAAGTAGGGCATGGCCGCGATGATGTCGCGCGCCTTGTCGGCCTTCTCCAGGCCGTGGAGAAGGGTCGACTCGCTGTAGATCACCTCCTTCGTCACGAACATGTACGGGGTGACGTGCCGGACCGTTGCCCGTCCCCGGGCTCCAGCCGCATCAGCCTCGCCGATCAGATCACCGATCCCGAACGCCCGCTCGATGAAGGCCTTGGCCGCTTCCAGCGTTGTCGCACCGTCGAAGTCGTCCACGGCCTTAGGCAGCGGGAGCTCCCGTCCGCTCGTCGTGAACATGCGCGTGCTGGTGGCCTGGCCCACTGGCGGGATGAGACGGCCCACGATCATCTGCGCGTCTCCGGACACCCACCGGACGCCAACCGCGAGGCTACGGCGCCGCACATGGGCGGGCAGCTCGCACCTGCTCGAACCGAGGCAATAATCGACGGCCTTGATGAGCGTCGATTTGCCGGTCCCGGACGCGCCGGTGATGATGTTCAGCGTGTCAGCCTCGAAGCTGACGTCGCGTCGCTGACCGGAGACGCCAAGAAAGAAGATGGTGCCGATGTTCCACCGCGTCATACCGTCAGTCCCATCATGTCGAAGATCGTCCGGGTCGTGCCGGCGGTGGAGAACCAATGTCCGAGGCGGCCCGAGCGCTTGATCGATTGCGCTGGCTCCTCTCCGAGCGCGCTGACGGCGCTGGCCTTCAGCTTCTTTCCACCGAGCTGAAGCCGCGCTCCCTCAGCCATCACGAGAACCTCCGCGAAGCAGGCAAAGCGGATCGCGTCAGACACGATGTCGAGCGACGCGTTCACCCGATCGGCAAGCCCGACCTGGACCTGAGGGCTGCGCTCCAGCCATTCGAGCAGACCGGTGTTCTTGTTTGTGCCATCGAAGGCGCCCGCCAGCTCTCCAGACAGCGCTACCGGCAGCGCCAGATACGCCAGCGGCGTTTCCGGCCCCTCGGGCTTCGCTGAAAGATACGCCTTCGTGAACTCGATCAGTGCTGCCGCGCAGAAGGCCGGATTCGTCTCGGCATAGACATCGTAGGCGACCCTCATTCCCCGCCCCCCAGCAACGTTTCATAGTCGGGGTGCCAGCCGACCTTCAGGTTGATCGCCAGCACTTGGTAGCTACCGCGCACGTAATAGGGCGCGCCCCACCCCTCGGCGATCGGGCGTACAACCGTCGGCGCCTCGTAGTGCGTCCACCGCAGCAACTTCAACCCGGACTCACACTTGCCGTCCTCTTCAAGAGAGGCGCAAGCGTCGACCAGCTCTGCGTGACGGTCCGACCAGTGCTCGCGAAGGACGGCGTCGTAGGCCGTGATCTTCGTCGCCATGGCCGGATTATCGGCGAGCCAGCGGGCGCGCTGCTCGCGGGCCTTCCACTCCTCTCGGATCGCCCGCTCGAGATCGTAGGGCTTGCCCTTCACCAGTCCGATCTGGCGGGCGAGCATGCCGTCGGGCTGATAATCCTCCGGGTGGCTGACGGTCTCGAACTCGGCCACGAGCTTGCCCTGCTCCAGGTCCGCGACCACGGCCATTATCTGACTCTGCAGCTCGGCGCGCGTGATCACTCGATCGCGCTCGCCACACAGCGAATAGACGATCTGGCGGTCCCACCACTCGATGAGTCGCTTCGCTACGGCGGGGCGATGCTCGGGCAGCACGAACTGAAAGTGCCCGGCGATCTTCTGCTCGATCTCGGCGACCGTCGGGCTGTCGGGGCGGATGACCGTACGCCGCAGCAAGTTTAGGCGCTCGGGCTCGCTGAGCGCCAGGAAGGCTCGGCACCCGTCGACTCGGTCGGGAAAGGGAAGCGTCTTCTTGGCTTTCGCGGCCGCCTCTCGCGCTTCGATGACCCGTTCGGCTTCGGTCGTCATCGCCGCCATGAGGTCGGCGCGATCGGCATCAGGGTCGGTCAGCGCTCGGAGCGGGCTGTCAGATGGAATAGGCCCGACCGCGATCAGGTGCAGCGTGGTCTCCGCCAGGGTCAGCCGAGGCAGAGCGTCGATCCAGACCTTGACCGTTCGCCAGAGCGACCGCGACTTGATCGTGATCGGCGGCGGGCTGGCGCTGATCGAGTGCTTCAACTGGTAGAGCAGCGTTTGCCCGTCAGCCTTCAACTCGACATCGTCGAGCTGCTCGATGCCGATAGCGGCGTCGTCAGTGACCAAAGATACAAGCGTCAGGAGAGCGAAGTAGGCCTGAAACCAAAAGCCGAGCGCGGAGCCCTCGGCGGCGTGCGTTCCACTCGTCTGATCCTGGTCCATACGGTCGCGATCCAAAGATTAGGTTTAGACGTCGGTTCGTTGCCCTAAAACTCCGTGTGGGCGGGAACTCGGCCGAGAAAAGGGGGCGCGGACATTGCCCACGCCCCATTCCTCGTCAGCCCCGGCGAACGGGAGCCGCCGACGACGCCTTGTTGATCTCGATCGAACGATCACAGTCGCTCTCGGCTACATACGCCTCGCTTGAGACGGAGATGATGCGGCCGTTCGAGGCCACCAGGCGCCAGCGCCAGCCGTCGGTGCGGTACTTCTCGTAGTACATGTCAGTCCTCATGGTTCACGCGGCTTGACCAGGCACGAAGCGCGACGCACATAGGGGGAGTCCAACCACCCATGCGTCTGCGGCCCCCAAAGCCGCGGCTGGGGACCAAAGGGCCCGGCGCGCCAACGCCGGGCCCGTTTTCGTTTCACCACCATGAACCCTCTCCCGCACCGTTGCAAGTTCGTTTCGGCGTATGAGGTCGCCTCTAACTGCATTTCCCTTGATCTTGGACGGCGATTGAGTATGATGGCGAAATGGTCGCTTTGTCCGAAGTCGCCTCTGTCAGCAGCGGTGTCGCCCCTGAAAACGTACGCGAGGATCCTGTGCGCTTCGTTCAGATCCGCGATCTGACGGCGCAGATCCGGCAGCTCACGATTGGAGATCGCCCGCTCGTCGCGCGCGCGCTGCCTATTCGAGCGGGCGATATCCTTATCGCCGCGCGCGGGGACCGGACCTTGGCGGCCGAGGCCGACGAAACCCTGTTCGGCGCCTACGCGACCCTCGACTTGTACCTGATCCGCCCGGATCCTGCGCGGCTCGACTCATCGTTCCTCCTGGCGGTCCTGCTGTTACCCAAAACAGGCGCGAAGCTGCGCGCGTCGACGGCAGGAGCGTCCCTGCCCCGTATCGCGCGCGACGAGTTGGCCAGACTCGAGCTGCCCGACATCCCGCTAGCGCGGCAACGCTCGATCGGCGAGTTGGCGCGCGCCCACCGATCGTATCGCGAACTTCTGCTGCGGCTCGCCGACCGCCACGCCGCCGCGGCCGACCTTCAGATCAACGAAGCGCTCCGCGCATCAAACGAAAGATCAAGCTGATGCCCACCCTCGACGAAGTTAAGAGCGCCGTCTGGTCGGCTTGCGATACATTCCGCGGCACCATCGATGCGACCCAGTATAAGGACTACATTCTGGCGCTGCTCTTCTTGAAGTACATCAGCGATCTTTGGAAAAAGCACTACGACGAGTTCGCAGAAGAGTACCGCGACGATCCGGCGGCCGTCAGGGAGCTCAGAATTAGGCGCAAGCTTGAACGCGAGCGCTTCGCATTGAAGGAGGTCGAGGTCCGAAACAGGGACGGCAAAGTCACCGATCGCTTTCTCAGTTCGTTTGACAGCTTGTTCGAGCGCCGCGCCAACGACAACATCGGCGAGCTGATCAACATCGCGCTTGATGGCATCGAGCAGGCCAACGACCCGAAGCTTAAGGGGGTCTTTCGTAACATCGACTTCAATTCCGAGGCCAATCTCGGCCAGACGAAAGACCGGAACCGCCGGCTCGAGACCCTACTGAAAGACTTTGGCAAGCCTGCTCTAGACCTTCGCGATGTCAAGGAAGACGTGATCGGCGAAGCTTACATCTATTTAATTGAACGCTTCCATTCGGACGCGGGAAAAAAAGCCGGGGAGTTTTTCACACCACGTCGCGTGTCCGAACTCGTGGCCAAACTCGCAGCCCCGAAAGACGGCGCTCGGATTTGCGACCCAGCCTGCGGGTCGGGCGCCTTGCTGCTGCGCGCAGGCGAGGAAGTCGGGAGCAAGAACTTCCGCCTGTACGGCCAGGAGTCGAACGGCCAGACCCGCGCGCTCGCCCGCATGAACATGTTCCTGCATGGGCAGGACAGCGCTCGCATCGAGTGGGGCGACACCCTCAACAACCCCCTTCTTCTCGAAGGCGACCACCTAATGCGCTTCGACGTGGTCGTCGCAAATCCGCCGTTCAGCTTGGACAAGTGGGTGGGCGACGGGGTGAAATCTGACACCCATCGGCGGTTCACGCGTGGCTTGCCGCCGCAGACGAAGGCCGACTACGCGTTCATCTTGCACATGATCGCAGCCGCTCGGCCGGCGGAGGGGCGTGTGGCGGTCGTCGCTCCCCACGGCGTGCTGTTCCGCGGCGGAGCTGAAGGTCGCATCCGTGAGAGCCTAGTCCGGGACAATCTTCTGGACGCCGTGGTCGGACTGCCAGCCCAGCTGTTCCCCACCACCGGCATCCCCGTATGTATCATGGTTTTCGACCGCGCGCGGGAGGCCGGCGGCCTCCGCGAGCATGAGAAGGACGTGTTGTTCATCGACGCGAGCCGAGGCTTCACGCCCGGCAAGAAGCAGAACCAGCTCGACGACGACCACATCGCAGCGATTCTGGATACCTACCGTACCCGAGCAGAGGTCCCGAAATACTCGCACAAGGCCGCGTTTTCGGAGCTCGAAACGAACGGCTTCAACCTCAACATCCCGCGCTACGTAAACACCTTCGAGCCCAAGGCAAAGATCGATCTCGCTTCCGTTCAGAAAGAAATACAAGCCATCGAGCAAGACCTTGCCGCCACGCGCAAGGTGATCGATAGCTGCCTCGCTGAACTCGGGGTGCGGGCATGACGCGCGCAAGAGCGGCCTTGCCCGGCAAGCTGGGCGAATACTTCGACAATCGGCAGGAGCCCGGTCGCGCCGGCCTGCCGGTGATGTCGGTGACGCAGCACGATGGCCTCGTTCTTCGGGAGACCATCGATCGGCGCACGGAGTCGACCCTTGCCCCCGAGCAGCATCTTCTCGTCCGGCCGGGCGATATCGCCTACAATATGATGCGCATGTGGCAAGGCGCGTGTGGCCTGGCCGACCGCGACGCTATGGTCAGCCCCGCTTATGTCGTCTTGCGGCCGAAGCCGAACGTCGACCCGACATTCGCCTACCAGCTGTTCAAGTCCGAGCGCGTGCTTCACCTGCTTTGGGCCTATTCGCACGGCCTGACCGAAGACCGTCTACGCCTCTACTTCGACGATTTCAGCTCGATTCCCCTGACTCTGCCCGAGCTCCCGCTACAGAGGAGCATCGGGCGCGTCCTGCAGCACTGGGATACCGCAATCGCCCAGGCGCAACGTCTTGGTGAGCTGCGGGAGCGACGGCTCTACGGGCTGCTCGCTCATCTCATCGGCATGCACCAGTCCGGTCCCCTCGAACCAGGGTGGAGCCGCGAAGAGCTCGGCTCGCTCAGTCAATTCAAGTCGGGCGGTACCCCTGACCGAAGCCGCGCCGCCTTCTGGGGGGGAGACGTGCCGTGGGTCTCCGCGAAGGATCTGAAGAGCTTTGATCTCGCCACCTCGGTGGAGCAGCTGACCTCGGAAGGCGCTGCGAAGATCACGCGCGTGAAAGCTGGGGCGGTTCTGATCCTGGTCCCCGGCATGGGACTGTTCAAGGATCTGCCCATCGGCGTCGCCGCGCGCGAACTAACTTTCAACCAGGACGTCAAGGCGCTGCTGCCTAGGCGAGGCCTGGACCCGCGGTTTCTCGCTTATGCTCTCAAAGCAAGCCGCAAGACCCTGATGGACCGCGTCGACAGCGCCGGCCACGGCACCGGCCGGCTCGCGACGGACGTTCTCGAGGGATTGCCCATAACTTTTCCTGCGCCGCCCGAGCAGCAGACCATCGTGCGCGTCCTCGACGCTGCGACGCAGGAGCTGCGCCAAGTGTCCCGCCTCGTCGAGGCGCTTGCCAAGGAGAAACGCGCAGCACTGCAGCGCCTCCTTCCCGTGGACGGCTTCGACCATAGTGCCGACTGCTCCCGCGTGGGGGCGCTCGCATGAGACACCCCGTGTCCACCTCTGTTTTCCTATGCAGCGCATTTTTGCGCGGCGAGATGGCGTGCGGGGTCGTAGTCGGCTCGATCTCGCCAGGCATGCCA
>NZ_BMMF01000008.1 GCF_014645695.1 Salinarimonas ramus
CGATGACCACCCGCGAAGCCGTCCGTCCGCTACGGCGCTATGGAGGGCGCGCGGCCGGACGGCTCCGCTCCCGTCGAGCTACACCACCATCGGGGACACGACCCCGAAACCGGCGGCTGAGGCTCGCCGCGCCCATACCGAGCCGGGTGGAGCAAGTCCTCAGCTGTACAAAGCCAGCCGCCGAGTCATGTGGGGTAGACTGAGGGCCGTCGTGAGCAGCGGTTCCGAATAAGGCTTGCCATGCAACGACTTGGCGAAAAACAATGGCGGAGCCGGAGGGATTCGAACCCTCGATACGGGTTTAAGCCCGTATAACGGTTTAGCAAACCGCCGCCTTCAGCCTCTCGGCCACGGCTCCAGCGCGCAAAGCCATAGGGGATCACGGGATCGCGGTCAACGGCGTCCGTGATCGCCGCGCGCTCTTCGCCCGAACCTTCGCCGCCCCTCCCCGTTTCCGCCGCACGACACGGCACAGGACGGCACGGCGCGGGACGGAGCACAGCGATCATGGAGCGAACGACGGCGATCGTGCCGACCTACCAGAGGGCGGCCTATCTCGCGCAATGCCTGGAGGCGATCCTGGCGCAGACGCTCGCGCCGGCCGAGATCATCGTCGTCGACGACGGCTCGGGCGACGAGACCGCCGCGACCGTCGCGCGCTTCGGCGAGCACGTGCGCTTCGTCGAGAAGCCGCGCAACAGCGGCAAGGCGGACAGCCTCAACCTCGGCCTCTCGCTCGCGAGCCATCCCCTCGTGTGGATCGTCGACGACGACGACATCGTCCTGCCCGACGCGCTCGCGCGGCTCACCGCGCTCCTCGCCGAGGACCCTCAGGCCGGCTTCGCCTACGGGCGCCACCTGCGCTTTCGCGACGATCCGCGCACCGGCGAGCGGGTCGTGCTGGATACCGGCCATTGGCCGCCGCACGCGCCCGGCGAGATGCTGGTGGCCACGCTGGAGGACTTCTTCGCCCACCAGCCGGGCATGCTCGTACGCAAGCGCCTGTACGATGCGGTCGGGCCCTTCGACACCGCGCTCGACCGCAGCCAGGACTACGACATGCTGATCCGCCTCGCCGCGGCCGCGCCGGCGGTGGGAACGGACGCGGTCGTGTTTCTCCAGCGCGTCCATGCCGGCATGCGCGGCAGCGCGGCCAAGCGCTTCTCGGCGGATCAGGCGACCGCGAAATGGATGGCGACCGACCGGCGCATCCTCGGCGCTGCCCGCACGCGCCTGCCGCTCGACGCGTATCTCCCGGGCGCCCGCCTCCCCGGCGGCGCCCGTCCGCTCGACGGTGCCGGCACGCGTCGCGCGCTCCTCCAGCGCGCCGTGGTGATGATGCGCAAGCGCCTGTGGGACGAGGCGCTGAGCGATCTCGACGCCGCCGCCGAAATGCACGGCACGGACACGCCGGGCACGAACGCCGCCGCGCCGCTGACGCCCGACGAGCGCCTGATCCTGCGCCGCGCCTTCGCCTCGAAATACGGCGTGGGCGACATCGTCACCGACGCGCGGATCCGGGCGATGCTGATCGCCGCGGCCCGGCGCGGGGCGCCCATCGGGCTCGGCCCCGCGCTCGCCCGCGGCCTGCGCTGGCGCGTGCGCGAGGCGCTGGTCGCGCGCCGCCCCGGCGAGGCCCTGCGCATCGCCCGCTTCGCGCTCGCTCTGCGTCATCCGACGCGCGCCCGCGGCTGACGCCCGCACAGCCGAAGGCGGCATGCGCGGGAACCCGAGCGGCGGGGGATGCATTCGCGCTCGCAACGCAAGACGACAATCCGAGACCACAGGGAGACACGCCATGATCCGCAAGATCACCCTCGCCACGTTCGCCGCCGCCGCTCTCCTCGCCGGCCCGGCGCTCGCCCAGGATGCGAGCGGTGCGAGCCAGGAAGAGCTCGACGCGCTCACGCAGGGCTATTTCACCGATGCGTCCCGCACCGAGCTGATCCCCCAGCGCGAGCTGGAGAACGCCTTCGCGCAGATGGACCCCGCCCAGCGCGCCCTCGTCCTCGACCATTGCGGCGAGGTCGGCATGGCCGAGGAGCCGGCCGCGTCGTCCGGCTGGTCGCTCCTGTGCGAGGCGGTGCTGACGGATTGACGCAGCCCGTGTAACCGACCGATCCAGAGGCCTCGGCGCGCGTTCCGGCACGCCGAGGCCTCGTCTCTCATAGAGGCCAAACCAGCAGGATCATCGGCACAGAGACCGCCACCACCAGAACCTCCAGCGGCAGGCCGAGCTTCCAGTAGTCGCCGAACTTCAGGCCCGCGGGGCCGAGGATGAGGGTGTTGTTCTGGTGGCCGATGGGGGTGAGGAAGGCGCAGGATGCGCCGACCGCGACCGCCATCAGGAAGGGGTCGGGGCTCGCGTCGAGGCCGTGCGCGGCGCCGATGGCGACGGGGGCCATCACGGCGGCGGTGGCGGCGTTGTTCATGAAGTCCGACAGCGTCATCGTCACGACGAGGATCAGCACGAGCGCGACGATGCCGTTGCCCTGCGCCACCACGTCGAGGAGGCCGCGCGCCAGGAGGTCGGCGGCGCCCGTCGTCTCCATGGCGCCGGCGACGGGGATGAGCGCGCCGAGCAGCACGATCACCGGCCAGTCCACCGCGTTGTAGACGGAGCGCGGCGCGACGACCCGCGTCGCCATGGCCGCGAGCACGCCCGCCGCGAAGGCGATCGCCGCCGGCACGATGCCGAAGGCGGCCGCCGCGATGGCGGCGGCGAAGATCGTGAGCGAGAGCGCGATGTCGCGCCGGTTGGGGATCGTCAGCGGGCGCTCGGCCAGCGGCGCCGCGCCCATGGCGCCGGCGAATTCCGCCACGCGCTCGGGCGCGCCCTGCATCAGCAGCACGTCGCCCGCGCGCAGCATCATCGTGCGAAGCCGCGCGCGCGAGCGCTCGCCCTGGCGCGAGACCGCGAGCAGGTTCAGCCCGTGGCGGGTGCGCAGCTTCAGGTCCCGCGCGGAGCGCCCGGCGAGCCCGGAGCCGGGCAGCACCACGAGCTCGGCGAAGGTGACGCCCTCGTCCTCGACGGGCTGGCGGGCGGACGCCTCGTCGGCATCCTGCGTCTCCCCGCCCGCTTCCTCGCCGCTCTCCTCGCTGCCTTCCTCGCGCCCGCGCATCTCCTCCTCGAGCACGAGGCCGAGCCGCGAGAGCGCGCCCGCGAGCGCCTGCGGCTCGGCCTCGATGACCAGGATGTCGCCCTCGCGCACCTTGCGCCACGGGTTGGGCGCGGCGAGGCGGACCTCGTGGCGCACGAGGCCCACGACCTGCGCGTCCGCCTCCTTGAGCGCCGCCTCGATCTCGCGCAGCGTCTTGCCCGCGGCCTCCGCGCCCTCGGGAATGCGGGCCTCCGTCATGTAGGCCTCGGTCTCGAAGCTGTCCGCGCCGGCGCGCTTGCGGTCGGGCACGAGGCGCACGGCGAGGAGGACGACGAAGACGACGCCCGCGAGCGCCACCGCGAGGCCCACCGGCGTGAAGTCGAACATGCCGAAGCCCGAGCCCGTCGCCTGCGCGCGAAAACCCGCGACGATCAGGTTCGGCGGCGTGCCGATGAGCGTCGTCATACCCCCCAGGATCGAGCCGAAGGAGAGCGGCATCAGCACGCGCGAGGGCGGCAGGCCGCGCTTTCCCGCGATCTGCAGCGCGAGCGGCATCAGCAGCGCGAGCGCGCCGACATTGTTCATGAAGGCCGACAGGAAGGCGCCGAGCGCCGTCACCGTGGCCACGGCGCGCGCCGCGCCCATGTCGGCGGGCAGCACGCGCTGCGTGAGGAGCTCGACCGCGCCCGAGGTCTGGAGCGTGCGCGAGAGGATGAGCACGCACGCGACCGTCACGACCGCCGGATGCCCGAAGCCGGCGAAGGCCGCATCCGCCGAGACGAGACCCGCCGCGACGCAGGCGACGAGGGCGGCCACGGCCACCATGTCGTGGCGCCAGCGGCCCCACACGAAGAGCGCGACGGCGCAGGCGAGGATCGCCAGGACGAGGATCTGGGGGGTCGTCACGTAAGCCTCTCACGTCCCACCGCACGGCGCGGCCCCCGACAACGCACGAGCCGCGGGAAAGGAATCCTCTCCCGTCACGGTGCGACGCCGATGCCGCCCAGATCTAGCTCACCGCTTGAACAGCATCACCCCCTCCGGCGGGGGCGCGTCCCGCGCCGGGATGCTCGGCGCCTCGGGGCGCGGCGAGGCGGCGGCGGAGGCGGGCGTCAGGCGGTGGTGCGGGGTGCGGATCGCCTCGGCGCAGGCGCCGAGCTCGCCGACGGGGAGCGTGTCGAGGGTCGGGATCGTGGCGTCCAGCGCGGCCAGCGCGCGCTCGGGCTCGATGGCGGAGCGCTGGGGCGCCTCGATGGCGAGGCGCTCGAGCGCGTAGCGGTAGCGCAGCGCCCGCTCGCGGGCTTCCGAGCGCACCCAGGCGATGAGGCAGCGGTTCTCGGCGACGCGCAGCGCCGCCTGCTCGGCCTGGCTCTCCACCAGCACCTGGACGTGGAGGAGGAAGCGCAGGCGCGCCTCGTCGGCGGCGAGCACGCGCTCGGCGACCTCGCGCACGAGGGGGATCAGCGCGCGGTCCTGCTCGGCGTCCTGCGCGATGCGCCGGAACAGCGGCGCGGGGGAAACTCCCTGCGAGAAGATCAGCGCGTCCCAATAGCTCCGGCGCTGGCCCAGACGCAGGGGGGCGGGCGTGACGCGGTGGCGGATCAGGTCGGCGAGGATGCGGTCGCTCACCTGCCATTCGTGCGCGGGCATGAGGAAGCGATAGGCACGCGCGCGCAATTCGCGCTCGTCCTCGGTGAGGATCGACCAGCTCGCCGGCTCGTCGCGCGTCTGCGCGAAGGCGCGCCCGGCGAAGGGCAGGATGCGATCGCCGATGACGGACGGCGCCGGGCGGCCGAAATCGCCGCGGGGCGCGCAGGCGCCGAGCACGGCCGCAAGCACGGCTGCGAGGAGCAGCGGACGCCTAGCGCCGGCGCCGCCGCGGCTCGTCCGGCGCGTCGCGGGCGCCTCCGGCGTCTGGCGCGCGGCGTTCATACATCACCCCGGTGAAGAGCAGGATCACTCCGCGCGGGGCGTCCTTGGGCAAAGCGGGGCGCGGCCGGGCCCGGAGGTAATCCGACAGCCGCACGATCCGTACGGCGTCTGCGCGCGGCGCCTGTCGCCGCAGAGAGCGCGTCTCGCCCATGGTCGTTCCCCGATATCCGCCCGCCGACGCCGGTCGGCGGCATCGGCGATCTTCAATGCCTATGGTTAACGCTTGGTTTCCAGGCTGAAGAGGAGGGCGTTTCCTTACGGGAAAAGACGGGGGCTATGCACCTCCGCCCGTCTCGCCCCCACCGGTCCTCGCTCCGCTCGGCCCACCTCCCCTGCGGGGAGGTATCGGCGTCACGCCTTTGATCGACCGCAATGCAGGCCGCCGACCCGACATCTCCCCTTAGGGGAGGTCGGCGAGCGTCAGCGAGACGGGAGGGGGCGAGAGCGAGCGTGCGCCCCTCACCCGCTCCCCTCCGCCATCGCCCGGAACACCAGCGCGTGGCGCTTGCCGATGGCCTCCGCGTCCTCGCCGTAGCCGCCGCCGATGACCGCGACGAGAGGGATGGCGCGCCGCCGGGCCTGGGCGACGACGAAGCGGTCGCGGCGATAGAGGCCCTCGTCCGTGAGCGCGAGCCGCCCGAGGCGGTCGTTCACGTGCGGGTCGACGCCGGCATTGTAGAAGACGATGTCGGGGGCGACGCGGTCCATCATGTCGGGCACGTGCTCGGCGACGATGCCGAGATACGCGTCGTCCTCCAGGCCGTCCGGCAGCGGAACGTCGCGGTCGCTGGGGATCTTGCGCACGGGATAGTTCTTCTCGGCGTGGAGCGAGAGCGTCACGAGATCGGGCTCGTCGGTGAGGATGTCCGCCGTGCCGTCGCCCTGGTGGACGTCGAGATCGACGACGAGGGCGCGGCGGACGGCGCCCTCGCGATGAAGCGCGAGCGCCGCGACGGCGACGTCGTTGAACACGCAGAAGCCCGCGCCGGTCGCGCGCTGGGCGTGGTGGCTCCCGCCCGCGGTCGAGCCGGAGAAGCCGTGCTCGAGCGCGAGCCGTGCGGCGAGCAGCGTGCCGCCGACGGACGCGCGGGCGCGGCGCGCGACGCCCGCGTCGATGGGCAGCCCGATGCGCCGCTCGACATCCTTGGCGACGCTCTGCGTCAGCACGGCCTCGACGTAGGCGGGCTCGTGCGCCCGCTCGAGCGCTTCGACCTCGGCGGGCTCGGGGCGCACGAAGCCGTCCGGCACGAGCCCCTCCGCTTCCAGCGCCCGCCTCAGCGCGCCGTACTTGCCCATTGGGAAGCGGTGGCGCTCGGGCAGCGGCGCCTCGTAATGATGATGCGAGACGATGGGCGGGAGCGCTCTCACGTCCGCACCATCAGCGTCTCGAGCCCGTGGAAATGGTAGGCGTCGCGCACGCGCGGACGCTCCGCCAGCGCGAGGTTCGGGCAGCGCTCGAAGAGGATCGGCAGAGCCACCTGCATCTCCAGCCGCGCCAGCGGCGCGCCGATGCAGAAATGGATGCCGGCGCCGAAGGCGGTGTGCGCCGGGGCCTCGCGGTCCGGGTCGAAGCGATCCGGGTCACGGTTGGCGCGCGGGTCGCGCCCGGTGGCGCCGAGCACGAGCCCGATGCGCTCGCCCTTGCGCAGCGAGAAGCCGCTCTCCTCGACGTCCGTGAGCGCGTAGCGCGTGAACATGTGCAGCGGCGGGTCGAAGCGCAGGCATTCCTCGACCGTGCGCTCCGTCGTGGCCGCGTCGCGGAAGAGGGCGCGCGGGTCCACGCCCGTCGCGCCGCAGGTCTCGAGGATGGTGCGCACCGCATTGCCGAGCGCGTGCACGGTCGCCTCGTGGCCGGCATTCAGGAGGAGGATCGCGGTGGAGACGAGCTCGTCCTCGGAGAGCCGCGCCCCCTCCTCCTCCGCAGCGACGAGCACCGAGAGGAGATCGTCGCCGGGATGCCCGCGACGCTGCGCGACATGTCCCCTGACGAAGTCCGCGAAGGCGCCCGCGGCGGCGTCGGCGTCCTCCTCCACCTCGCGGGTGCGGCCGAAGGCGTACATCGCCACCATGCGATGCGACCAGTCCAGAAGGCGCGGCGCCTCGGCTTCCGGCACGCCGAGCATGCGCGCGATGACGCGCACCGGGATCGGCGTCGCGTAGGCGGCGAGGAGATCGAACGGCGCGCCCGAGGGGAAGCCGTCGACGAGCGCATGGGCGAGATCGGCGATGGCCGGCCGCAGCGCCTCGACACGCCGGGAAACGAAGGCGCGGTTGACGAGCGTGCGCAGGCGCGTGTGCACCGGGGGCTCGCGCTCCAGCATGGAATGCGCGTCGATGGCGTCGAAGCGCGGCGTGTGCGCCGCGGGCTCGGGCAGGCCGAGCTCCTCGCGGGTGGCGACGTGCAGGATCTCGCGCCCGAAACGCTTGTCGCGCAGGAGCCGGTTCACGTCCGCGTGAGCGAGGAAGACCGGATGGCCGTACTCCTCCCAGAGCACGGCGGGCGCCTCCGCATGCAGCCGCGCATAGGCACGGTAGGGATCCGCGTAGAAAACCGGGTCTCGCGGGTCGAGGGAGAGGCGGCGGGCGGCCTTGTCGAGCTTCATGCCCGCGATATCGAGCGTCGGCGCCGATCTGGCAAGCCCGACGGGGCAGTGGCGCCTGGGCGAGCCGACGCCGACGCTACGCGAGGGACGCGCCGCCGGATCAGGAGTTTGACCGCTGGGTAAGGCTTCTACAAATTGACCGGATCGCGGCGAAAAGTTAGTCTTTTGGTAACGAATGAGGCGAAGGCGGGACGACGGCTGTAAGCACTAGATACTGGCCGCATCTTTCCAAGACTTCGTCCGGACGCCGGGGGCAATGACCAGGCAGTCCGCGTGCATATGATCGCACGCTTCTCCTAGGCGCGTCGAGCGCCTCTGCCGAACATTTTCGGGAGCTTCGCGACTGCGCACGCGATCTCGTCGTGCACAGACCGCGGGAGCCTGCGCGAGCGCCGCTGCGCTCGCCTGGAGAGCGCGTGCCGCTTCGCGGCACGCAGTGCAACTCTGAATATGGAGGCGCCGCACCAGAGCCATTACGAGACGGTTCTTCACGGCCCCCGCCACCGTCGACCGGCGCGATGCGGAACGCGCGACGCGGACGGCCGAATGCTTCGAACATCATTCAACCGTCGAGACACGACTTCATCAAAACCGCATCGCATTCGGTGAGCGCATCCGCACAGAAGAGTGGATGTCCGCCGTGCCGATGCTCCCAACGAACAGGAGTTCATCATGAGCGGCAATCATCACGGCCATCACGGTCATCACAACGACGACGATCAGGAGCAGACGCAGGCCCAGAAGCAGGCCGAGCTGCAGGCTCAGCTCCAGGGTCAGCTCCAAGGTCAGGCGCAGGGCCAAGGCCAGGCGCAGGGTCAGGCCGCCTGGATGGGCATGGAGTCCTACAGCGGCAACGAGAACGGCAACACGAATGGTAACGACAACACCAACAGCAACATGGCTGAGCTGACGAATGTCAGCAGCAGCGAGAACACCAACGGCAACACGAACGAAGCCGAGAACACGAATACGAACGAGAACACGAACACCAACGAGACCACCGTCAGCGTCATGGTCGACGTCGGCCTCAATCTCGGCCTGGAGGGCTGGGAGCCCACCGACGACGACGTCATCGATATCGAGGCGATCCGGGACATCGACGATTCGATCATCATGCCCGATGTCGTCGATCAGCGCGTCGACGGGGGCAACGCCTTCAATCTCGACCAGGTGGCGAACCTGGCCGACCAGGATCGGGTAGACAGCCCGACGGTGACCTACGGCGGCGGTGGCGGCGGCGGTGGCGGCCACGACTTCGGCCCGTTCGGCGGCGGTTACGGCGGTCACGATCGTCCCGATGCCGGCGGCTTCTCGCAGACCGTGCGTGCGGACGGCGGGCGCGTCGACATGGACGAGACCGAGTCCGAAGTCGGCGGCAACGGCTCGACCGCGGTCAGCGGCTCGGCCGACGCCATCGCCTCCGCCGAAGCCTTCACGCAGTCGATCGCGATGGGTGCGAACATCCAGTTCAACTCCGCGACCTTCAACGTCGCGGGCGACAACATCGACTTCGACGACGTCGTGATGTGATCACGATCCGGACCCGCGCCTCGTGCGCGGGTCCGGCCCACCTTTCGTGCGCAGCCGACGTGCCGCGCGCGGTCTCCGCTGCGCATGACGCCGCGCAGCCCGCAATCCGGCGCACCGAGAGAGGATCTCCGTCATGTCGAGCGTGACGACTACCGGCGCGACCGAAGCGATCTGGCATTTCGCAGGCTACCTGCACCTCATCGACGAAGTGGCCCGTAGCTGGACGCTCTACGACGACGACTGGTCGCCGCGAGCGCCCGAAGAGATCACGCCACCGATCCCGGCGCTGCTCGAGGCTCCGCTCATCGACCCGATGACGAGCGTCGCGACACCTTGGTGGGGTGCGATCCCGTTGGCGCCGGTGCAGACGCCGGTCCTGCTGATGAGAATGGAGCACGCCTTCGCGCTGCCGAAGCGCGGCTTCGAACCGGCTGGTCCCCAGGACGATCCCGTCCTTCGCCCCCCGGTTCCGCCGCTGAGCGGGAGCATGCTCTATCGAGCCCAGATCGTGCGCGAGGACGCCACCGGCGCGACGGTCGCGCAGGTCACGCAGCTCAACCGGATCGACGACTCCGACACCTTCGTCTGGGGTGAGAACCGCGCCGCCGATCTCCTGGGGATCGATCCCGCGCTCGCGCTGTCCGATCTCCTCGAGACCGCGCGAAACGAGATCCCGGAAGACCTGCGCCCTCTGCGCGGTCAGGACGATCTCGCAGGCGCGCTCGTCGCCCGCAAGCTGTCCATGGCGGATGAAGCGGACGATGCCGACCTCGCGCAGCAGGACGGCGCGGACGATGCCGATGCAACGACCATGGACCCGGATCTCGACGAGCCGGGCATCCATGTCGACGGCGTGCGCGTCGACGAGGATTGGGAGCGTCCGAGCCTCGAGCCGCGAGCCGGAATGCCCGACGAGCGCAACGGCCACGAGGCGGCCGGCGCTCACGCCGAGCTCGGCGCCAACGAGGCGATCAACGCGGCGATCATCGAGGATCTCAACGAGCTGTCCCTGCAGACCATCGTCTACGGCGACCACTATCGCCTGGACGCCATCGTGCAGGTGAACGCCATCATGGATATCGACAGCCTCGAGCAGTTCGGCATGCTCGCGCCGTCCCACCTCGCCGGGCTCGCCGGCGTCTCCGTGCCGGATGCGACCGAGCGCAACGAGGTGATCAACATCGCGGAATTCGTCGCGCGCGACGTCGACCTGGGAGCTCTCGAGCTACCCGGCTTCGGCGGCATGCGCTGGACGGTCGACGTCCTCGACGGGGATTTCTGGGACGTCAAGGCCGCCTACCAGACCAACCTCATGATCGACGACGATCTCTACTCGAAGACGGACTATTCGGCCTTCTCCCAGGTGCGGATGGGAGAGAACCTGAGCGTCAACTATCTCGACTTCACCCAGCTCGGAGGCGACTACGACCTGATCGTGATCGGCGGCAACTACTATGCCGCCAACTGGATCGTCCAGGCCAACGTCCTGCTCGATTCGGACGCGCTCCTCGTCGGCCACGACGGCGGCTTCGGCCGTCAAACGATCTCGACGAGCGCCAATCAGCTGACGAACGACGCCCTCATCGCCACCTATGGCGGCGGCGAGATGGTGGCCCTCGGCAGCGGGCTCGCCGGCTTCCTGCCCAAGCTCATGAGCGAGGACAGCCTCGATCCCGCCGAATGGTGGGCGGTGAACGGCATCGGGTCGGGCTCCATGCGCGTCCTGTGGGTGACGGGCGACTACTACGACATCAATCTCTTGAGCCAGCTCAACGTCGTCTCCGACGCCGATGCGCTCGCGCAGATCCTGCCGTTCTACGCCGCCCATGGCGCGGACGGCGCCGAGCAATGGATCGCGACGGGCGGCAACCGGCTGATGAATTCCGCGATCATCGTCGACACGGAGGCCGCGGTGGCGACCCACGTCGGCGGCGGCATCTACGAGGAGGACTTCCTCGTCCAGGCCGAGATCGTGATCGACGGCGACGATTACGACGACGACGGGCTCGCACCCGAGCTCGTCGCCTTCACCGGCGGCGAGGACATGCCCTTCGACGACGACGGCCTCTTCGGCGCGGGCCCGATCGCGGGACAGGGCGACATGATGGGCTCGGTGATGACCTGAGCCAGGCTTTCGGGGGGACCTCCATGGATCGCATCGACGAGTTCGGCCTGCGCGAATCCGGCTATGTGCCCGACCAGACATCCGACGAGGATCTCGGCAACGCGCTCACCGCCGCGGCGCCGGCGACACCGCTCCGGGTCGCCGCGACGGCGCCGGCCGCCGAGCCCGAGGCTGCGAGGGAGACGACGGCCGAGCCCTCTCTCAGCGGGCGCCTGCGGGTGCTGGAGGCGAGCTACGCGGCCCAGGCCGGCTCGCGCTACATCGGCGCCGGGCCGGCGGCGATGCCGCTCGCCAAGGCGCCCGCCGCGCCTGCGCCCGCTCCCGCCGCACAGGCGCCCGCACCCACCTTGCGCGTCGTCCCGCCGCCGCAGGAGACGAAGGCACCGCCCGCGCCGCCTGCACCGGCAGCGCCGCCGCTTCCGCCCGTCGAGCCGACGGCCCGCGCCGAGGCGCCTCAGCCGCAGCCGGTCGTCATGGAGAAATCGCCTGCCGAGCCCGTGCGCGCCAAGACGACCGAGGAGCGTCGGCCGTCCGCCGGCGGCGGCAAGCCCCCCGCTCCGCCGTCGGGCGGGGGCGGCGGCGGCGGCGCAGGCGGCGGGCCTCCCCTGCAGAACCGCTCGCGCGACATGGACTTCCGCACCGTCCTCACGAGCGGCCTCGCCACGGCGCGGCGCAACCTCGTGACGGTGGGGATCTTCTCGATCGTCGTGAACCTGCTCGTCCTCGCGATCCCGGTCTATCTGTTCCAGGTCTCCGATCGCGTGCTCACGAGCCGCAGCCTCGACACGCTGTTCATGCTCACCCTCATCGTGATCGGCGCCGTCGCCGCGCACGTGATCCTCGACGGGCTGCGTCGCGTGATCCTGGTGCGCATCGCCACCGAGACCGAGAGCCGGCTCGGCGCGCCGCTCCTCGCGGCGGCGGCGAAGGCGGCGCAGAACGGCTCCTCGCGCGAGTTCCAGGTGCTGGGCGATCTCCAGCAGCTGCGCGGCTTCATCACCGGGCCCGTGCTGCTGACCATGCTCGACAGCCCCACCGTGCCGCTCTACATGCTCGTCGTCTTCCTGATCCACCCGCAGCTCGGCTTCATCGTGCTCGTGGCGGGGCTGATCCTGTTCACCCTCGCGGGGCTGAACCAGCGCGTCACCGCCCTCTCCTTCGCCAAGGCCAACGCCTATGCGAGCCGCGCCAATCTCCAGGCGGACGCCATGGCGCGCAATGCCCAGGTGATCAACGCCATGGGCATGACGCCCGAGGGCGTCGCGATCTGGGGCCGCGAGACGGCGGAGAGCCTCACCGCGCAGGTGCTGGCGCAGGACCGCAACATCCTGCTCGGCGGCATCTCGAAATTCGTGCGCCTGACGACCCAGGTCGCGATCCTGGGCTTCGGCGCCTTTCTCGCGCTGGAGGGCGACCTCACCGGCGGCATGATCATCGCGGCCTCCATCGTCGCGAGCCGCGCTCTGCAGCCGCTGGAGGGCACGATCGAGGGCTGGAAGAACTTCGTCGCGGCGCGCTCCTCCTACGCCCGCATCCGGGCCCTGCTTCAATCCTCGCCGCTCAACCAGGAGCGCCTGCGCCTGCCGCGGCCCACGGGCAAGCTCGTCGTCGAGCGCATCCTCTACGTCCCGCCACCGAACAAGAAGGTGATCCTCAACGGCGTCTCCTTCGCGCTCGAGCCCGGCGAGAGCCTCGCCATCGTCGGCAATTCCGGCACCGGCAAGTCGACACTCGCGCGCATGCTGGTGGGCTCCATCGTGCCGACGGCGGGCAACGTGCGGCTCGATCACATGGAGCTGCGCAACTGGGACCCGCGCCAGTTCGGCGAGAGCGTCGGCTACTTGCCGCAGGACGTCCAGCTCTTCCCCGGCACCATCAAGCAGAACATCGCCCGCATGCGCGAGGACGCCACGGACGCGCAGGTCTTCGAGGCGGCCGAGCTCGCCGACGTCCACGAAATGGTCTCCCATTTCGCGCACGGCTACGAGACGGCGATCGCCATGGACGGCTCGCCCCTGTCGGGCGGGCAGAAGCAGCGCATCGGGCTCGCCCGCGCCTTCTTCGGCGAGCCGCGCTTCGTCGTCCTTGACGAGCCGAACTCGAACCTCGACACCAACGGCGAGCGGGCGCTGGCCAAGGCGCTGGTGCGCGCCAAGAGCCGCGGCATCACCGTCGTCGCGATCACGCAGCGGCCGTCGCTGCTCAAGAGCGTCGACAAGATCATGATCCTCCACGAGGGCAACGTGAAGGCGCTGGGGCCGCGCGACCAGATGCTGCCGCTGATCTTCGGCAAGAAGACGGACGAGCCGCGTGTCATCGGCGGAGACGGCACGCCGCTGATCGAGGACTGAGGACGCACGATCGAAGACGTAAGCCATCGAGTGGAGGACGAGACGTGAGCGCACGAGCCATGCAGACGATGCCGACCCGCGACTGGTACGCCAACGTCCCGCGCAGCGCGCGCGGGGCGACCATCGCCGGCATCGTCACCCTCTTCGCCACCTTCCTCACCTTCGGCGTGTGGGCGAATTCCGCGCCGATCGCCGGCGCGGTGGTGGCGACCGGCGTCTTCGTCACGACCGGGTCGAACAAGACCGTCCAGCACCTGGAGGGCGGCGTCATCAAGGAGATCGTCGTGCGCGAGGGCGATCACGTCATGCCGGGCGACACGCTCGTCATCCTCGACGAGACCGCACCGCAGGCGGAGCTGCGGCGCCTGCAGCTGCGCTTCGCGCGCACGCTCGCCATGGAGGCGCGCCTCGTCGCCGAGATCGAGGGCCTGCCCGACATCGCGTTCCCGGACGTCCTCCTCGCCAAGGCGCAGGACCCCGACGTCGCGGAGATGATCGAGCGCCAGCGCCTCACCTTCTCGGCTCGCAAGCGCCATCTCGACAGCGAGATCGCGACCCTCACCCGCGGCGTCGACGCGCTGCAGGAGCGCGTCACCGGCAACGAGGTGCAGATCAGCTCGGTGGAGGAGCAGATCGCCTTCTTCGAGGAGGAGCTCGCCGACAAGGAGACGCTGCTGCGCCAGGGCCTCGTGCGACGCCCCGAAGTGCTCGCGATCCAGCGCGCGCGTGCGAGCATGCACGGCGAGATCGGGCGGCTCATCGGCGACATGGGGGACGCCCGCGAGCGCATCGCGCGCGGCGAGGAGCAGATCAACGCGCTGCGCAACGCCGCCGTGAAGGCCGCCGTCGAGGAGCTCCAGCAGGTCCATGCCGAGATGAGCGACCTGCGCGAGCGCATCCGCTCCGCCGAGAACATCCTCGAGCGTATCCGCATCACGGCGCCGGTCGAGGGCATCGTCGTCAAGCTGCGCTACCACACGGCCGGCGGCGTCATCGAGGCGGGCAAGAACGTCATGGAGATCGTACCGATCGACGAACCGCTCCTGATCGAGGCGCGGGTGCGTCCCCGCGACGTCGACAGCGTGCGACGCGGCCAGCAGGCGTCCGTGCGCCTCACCGCGCTCAACCAGCGCACCACGCCCATGGTCGCGGGCGAGGTGATCTATCTCTCCGCCGACGCCCTCCCGGAAGAGCGGCCGGGGGTCGCCTCGGAGGGCGATCTCTACGTCGTGCGCATCGCCCTCGATGATGCCTCCGTCGCGCGCATCCCGCATTTCGAGCCGACAGCGGGCATGCCGGCGGAGGTCTACATCGAGACGGCGGAGCGGACCTTCTTCGAGTACCTGATCCGACCTCTGCGGGACAGCATGGCCCGCGCCTTCCGCGAGACCTGACCACCCGAACCGTCCGCGCCCGCTACCGCACGCGGGCGCGGACCTCCACTTCGATCACGCGAAGTTGATCCGCCCTGATTTTTGAGAACAACGCTTAATAAACGGGAAAGACTTTGCTTTTCAAGGTTTTCATGATACCTTTCGTACGGGTACTTCATGTACCGCAATAATCAATCAATCAGGACAACGGGGGCACAATCGGGCGGATCGAATACCTGTCGCTCCAGCAGGGAGTAGAGCATGCACATCTCGAGCGATCCGGCGTTTTGCAACGAGGAAGCTGCTTATCGGTTCGTCGAGGCGAGGGTGTGGCCGGACGGTCCGGTATGCCCGCATTGCCGGCGCGGGGATCGCGTCGGGCGTCTCGCGGGCAAGGAACCACGGCCCGGCGCCTACAAGTGCTACGCCTGCCGCAAGCCCTTCAACGTCAAGCTCGGCACGATGCTGGAATCGACGCACGTGCCGCTGCATCTGTGGCTGCAGGCGCTTTTTCTCCTGCACGCCTGCGAGCCGCCGGTGAGCGTCAACAAGCTCCACCGCATCCTCGGCGTCTCCAGCCGCACGACCTGGCTGATGTCGCAGCGCTTCCGCGACAGGCTGGCGGCCACGACGCCCGAGCCGGGTCCGCAGGGCGGACCCCGCATGACCTTCGACGAGGAGGAGGAGAGCGAGACCGAGGGCCGGGAGCGCACGGTGCGCCGGCCCGAGCGGCCGCATCGCTACGACACGACCCGGAGCTTCGGCGCCTGGGCCGCGGGCGGCTGAGAGGGAGGCTTGCGCGTCATGACGGACCGTCCCCGCCGCAAATGGGCCGAGATCCAGGTCGAGCTGTTCCAGGACGCGGCCGCGCGGCACGCCGCGCCCGGCGCCTCCGCCCGCTTCGAGGCGCTCCTCGCGCGCCTCGTCCCCCCGATCAGGCCGGGGGAGAGCGACGCGGCGTCGCGCGTGCGGCGAGATGCGCCTCCAGACGGGGCAGCAGAGCCCACAGATCGCGATTGAGGGCGCCGTGCTCGCGGACCGCCTCGGCCATCTCGTCGAGCCGCGCGCGGTCCATCGCGCGCACGCGCCCGAAGGAGAGCCGTCCCCCGCGCTCCTCGAGCTTCATCAGCTGCGTGCGCGCGATCACGCCCTCCTCGTCCACCGTGTACATGCAGTGATTGAGGTCGTTGCGCAGCTTCGTCTGCTTGGAGAAGCGCGCCACCAGCGCGTCGAGCTCGCGCGCCAGCGCCGGGTCACGCAGCTTGGCCTTGGCGAGCCGCTGGACGAGGTCGAGACGCGCCCTCGTCGTGTTCAGCGTGGCGAAGACGATGGCCGCGGAGACCTCGTCGGTCTCCAGCAGCAGCATCAGCACGTAGATGAACAAGCTTTCGTTGTTCGACCAGGAGAACACGAGATGCCCGATCAGCGCCAGGACCTCCGTGCGCCGGTCCGCCGTGGAGGGCGCCGCCGCCGTGAGGGCGTCGAAGTCCGGCGGCGGCGGCAGCCGCGAGGGCGGGGGCACGTCGTCGCTCACGGGCCCGCCCTCCCCGCGCCCTCTGTGCCGGCCCCTGCCGTGCGCGCGGACCTCTGAGGGGAGTGCCCGCCCATGCTCGCCTTCGGCCTCCTCGATCTGTGGAAGGTGCGGGCGGGCCGGCGGGCGGCGGTGTCGCTGCTCTCGCCCTTCGTCGCGCGCTCGCAGGCCAGGCTCGCCGCGCGGCGCGCGGATGCGGGCACGCGGGAGCCGACGACGGCCGTCGGGCTCGGCGCGCTGGGGCGTCTCGGCGGTCTCGACCGGCTGGCGGGGCTCGGAGACGTCGAGGACACCTCGGACTCCGTCTGGCTCGACCCCTATCTCGTAGGGTTCCTCGCGACGCTAATCACCCTCGTCGCCAAGCGCAAGACGGGGCCGCTCAACGAAGAGGCGCTCGCGAGCGTGCAGGAGGGCGCGTTCTCCGCGCTGACGGGGCTCGACGGCGGGCTCTTCGGCGTCGAGCTCGTGCTCGCCGGGCAGAGCCCGTCGCGCGCCTTCGCGGAGGGCTGCCTCGACGGCGGGCGCTTCTACGCGCTGCTCACCGGCGACGCGCCCCCGCGCGGCGACGCCGAGACGCCTGATTGGGCGGCGGGCTTCTTCCACCAGCCGCCCCCCGAGCCGGCGCTCGCCGTCGAGAGCGCAGCGACGGCGGCGCTCACGCCGTTCGACGCCTGGGACGCGTTCGTCGAGCCGCGGCTCGGCGCGTGAGGCCGACCTCAGACGGTCTCCAAGAGCCGCGCCGCCAGCATCGCCCGCGGTCCCAGCGACGAGACGAGCCCGTATTCCGCGAGCGTGTGGGCCCCGTCGCCGTCGATGCCGAGGCCGTCGAGGGTGGGCACGCCGAGGCCGGCGGTGAAGTTGCCGTCCGAGCCGCCGCCGGTGCGCTCGGTCTCCACCAGCGTGAAGCCGATCTCGGAGGCGAGAGCGCTCGCGGTGTCGAACAGGGCGGCGACCTCGGGGGTGCGCTCGAAGGGCGGGCGGTTCATGCCGCCGGTGACGGTGACGCGGAAGTCGGGCTTCTGCGGCGCGAGGGCGAGGATCTTCGCGGAGAGCTCCTCGCCGTCCGCCGCGGTCTCGACGCGAAGGTCGATGGAGAAACGGCAATGCTGCGGGATCGTGTTCATCGCGGTCCCGCCCTTGATCAGGCCCACCGTCGTGGTGATGCCGCGGGAATAGTCCGTCATCGCCTCGATGGCCGAGATCTGCCGCGCCGCCTCGTAGATGGCGTTGCGCCCGTCGGGATGGCGCGAGCCGGAATGGGCGGGGCGACCCTCGACATGCACGTCGAAGCGCCCGACGCCCTTGCGGCAGGTGACGATCTTGCCGCCGTCGCGGGCGGGCTCGGTGACGAGCACGGCGGCGGCGTCGCGGCCCAGATGCTCGATCAGCGCCCGCGTCGTGGGCGAGCCGATCTCCTCGTCCGGCGTGAACAGGAAGACCATGGGCCGCTTGGCGGTGCCGCGGCGCGCCACCTCCAGGAAGCCCTGAAGCGCGAGATAGGCGCCGCCCTTCATGTCGTAGACGCCGGGCCCGTAGAGCCGATCGCCCTCGACGCGCACCGGCAGGTCCGAGGCCGCCGTGCCGATCGGATGCACCGTGTCGAGATGGGAGAGGACGAGCGCCGGCTTCTCGCTCGTCGCCGGGCCGGCGCGCAGGATGACGGAGCCGCCGAGGCCGTCGCGGCCGGGAATGCGCTCGATGGTGACGGGATCGCCGTCGAGGCCGGCGACGAGGAGGTCCATCATGCCGTCGACGGCGGCGGCGTCGTCCGTGGGGCTCTCGTGGCGCGCCCACGCGCAGACGTCCTCGACCATGCGGGCGATGCGGGTCTCGTCGGCGAAGGCGGCGGCGGCGGAGGTGGACGGAACGGGCATGTGGGGAGCGCTCTCTCGTCGTTCTCGGAGGGGGACGGTCCCAGATAAGCACGGGCGAGCGCGCACGCGAAGGGCACGAGGCGCGAGATCGTGTGCGCGCTCGCGAACGCCGCCTCAGCCGGAGCGCGATGCTCCGCTCCCCGCGCGGAGCGCGCGCAGGGCGGTCGAGGAGAGCGGCGAGCGGCGGCCGTGGAGGAAGATCCACGCCGGCGGGGACATGTCCGCGAGAGCCGCGGCCGCGTGCTCGGGCCGGCGGGCGGGAGCGAGCACCCGCGCGGCACGCGAGGCCGGCGCCGTCAGCGTGCGCCCCGGCCGATCGATGACGGCGATGGGCACGCGCGCGGCGATCTCCCGCCAATCCTGCCAGCGATCGAAGCTCGCGAGACCGTCGGCTCCCATGATCCAGACGAAGCGCACGCCCGGCAGCCGGCGCTGGAGATAGCGGATCGTCTCGATCGTGTAGGGCGCGGGCAGCTCGGCCTCGAAGCCGGTGACGGCGATGCGCGGATCGCGGGCGAGGCCGCGCGCCATCGCCATGCGCTCGGGAAGCGAGGGCAGGCCCGCGCGCTCCTTCAACGGATTGCCGGGCGTCACCAGCCACCAGAGCCGATCGAGGCGAAGGCGCCGGAGCGCCATGCGTCCGACATGCAGGTGGCCGGCATGCGGCGGGTCGAAGGACCCGCCGAACAGGCCGATGCGCATGCCGGCCGCGGCCGGCGGAAGGCGGATCATGCGGCGATCACGCGCGTCTCACGGCCTCGTCTGGCCCGTGCCGCGCACGCGGTACTTGAAGGAGGTGAGCTGCTCCACGCCCACCGGCCCGCGCGCGTGCATGCGCCCGGTGGCGATGCCGATCTCGGCCCCGAAGCCGAACTCGCCGCCGTCGGCGAACTGGGTCGAGGCGTTGTGCATCACGATGGCCGAATCGACCTCTGCAAGGAAGCGCTCCGCCGCCGCCCCATCGTCGGTGACGATCGATTCCGTGTGGCCCGAGCCGTAGGTCGCGATGTGGCGCATCGCCTCCTCGATGCCGTCGACGACGCGAACCGAGATGATCGCGTCGAGATATTCGGTGCGCCAATCCTCCTCGCGCGCCGCCTCGACCCGCGGATCGACGGCGCGGGTCGCCTCGTCGCCACGCACGACGCAGCCCGCGTCCAGCAGCATCGTCACGAGGGGCGCGAGATGCGTGGGCGCGCAGGCGCGATCGACGAGCAGCGTCTCGGCGGCGCCGCAGATGCCCGTGCGGCGCAGCTTGGCGTTCTTCACGATCGCCGCGGCCATGTCGAGGTCGGCCGCCGAATGGACGTAGACGTGGCAGATGCCCTCCAGATGCGCGAAGACCGGCACCCGCGCGTCCGCCTGCACCCGCGCGACGAGGCTCTTGCCGCCGCGGGGCACGATGACGTCGACGTTGCCGTCGAGCCCGGCGAGCATCATGCCCACCGCCGCGCGGTCCTTCGAGGGCACGAGCTGGATCGCGTCCTCCGGCAGGCCCGCCTGCTTCAGCCCGCGCCGCATGGCGGCGGCGATGGCACCGGCGCCGCGGATCGAATCCGAGCCCGCGCGCAGGATGGCGGCATTGCCGGACTTGAGGCACAGAGCGCCCGCATCCGCGGTGACGTTGGGGCGCGCCTCGAAGATCACGCCGATGACGCCGAGCGGCGTCGCCACGCGTTCGATGACGAGGCCGTTGGGCCGCTCGAACGTGGCGAGCGTGCGGCCCACCGGATCGGGCAGCGCCGCGATCGCCTCGACGGCGGCGGCGATCGCCTCGATCCGCTCGGGCGTCAGCGCCAGGCGGTCGAGATAGGAGGCCGGCTGGCCGGCGGCGCGCGCCGCCTCGACGTCCGCGGCGTTCTCCGAGAGGATCGCCTGCGTGTCGGCGCGGATCGCGCTCGCCATGGACGCGAGCGCCGCGTCCTTGGCGGCGGCGGGCGTCACGGCGAGGATGCGCGCCGACGCGCGCGCCGCGCGGCCGATCTGGCGCATGATGCCCTCGAGCGGCGAGGCCGCGGGCACGGCGCGCAGCGGCGACGGCTTGGCCGCCTTCGCTACGGTCCCCGCCTTCGCGGTATGGGCCTCTGCTTGGCTCTCGGTGACGGTCGGCGCGGACATCGCTCTTACGCTCGCGGCTCCTGGGCGTTCGGGACGCCGCTCTTAGCACGAAGCGTGGCATCGGGTCACGCGCGTACGCTTGACTTCCCCCAACGGCCTCTCCATCCCTTTCGCGCGCCCGCACTCGCGCCCTGAGAACACCGCCCTCACGAGGCTTCGATGACCGAGATCACGCCCGTCCCCCCGCACATGGACCCGACGCGCTCCTTCCAGGGGCTGATCCTGACCATGCAGCGCTTCTGGGCCGAGCAGGGCTGCGTCGTCGTGCAGCCCTACGACATGGAGGTGGGCGCGGGCACGTTCCATCCGGCGACGACGCTTCGCTCGCTCGGTCCGAAGCCCTGGCGCGCCGCCTACGTGCAGCCCTCCCGGCGACCCAAGGACGGGCGCTACGGCGAAAACCCCAACCGCCTGCAGCATTACTACCAGTTCCAGGTCATCCTCAAGCCGAGCCCGCCGGACATCCAGGAGCTCTACCTCGCCTCCCTCGCCGCCATCGGGCTCGACCCGACGGTCCACGACGTGCGCTTCGTCGAGGACGATTGGGAGAGCCCGACGCTCGGCGCCTGGGGGCTCGGCTGGGAATGCTGGTGCGACGGCATGGAGGTGAGCCAGTTCACCTATTTCCAGCAGGTCTGCGGCTTCGAATGCGCGCCCGTCTCGGGCGAGCTGACATACGGCCTCGAGCGCATCGCCATGTACGTGCAGGGCGTGGAGAACGTCTACGATTTGAACTTCAACGGTCGCGAGGGCGCCGAGAGGATCACCTACGGCGACGTCTTCCTGCAGGCGGAGAAGGAATATTCCCGCCACAATTTCGAGCACGCCGACACCGAGATGCTGTTCCGGCACTTCAAGGACGCCGAAGCCGCCTGCCGCACGTATCTCGAGGCGGGCGAGGACGGCGAGCGCCATCTCATGGCGCTGCCGGCCTACGACCAGTGCATCAAGGCCTCCCACGCCTTCAACCTCCTCGACGCCCGCGGCGTCATCTCCGTGACGGAGCGCCAGAGCTACATCCTGCGCGTCCGCGAGCTGGCCAAGGCCTGCGGCGCGGCGTGGCTGAAGACGGAGGCGGGCGGGGCCGCGGCGGCGTGAACGCCCCATTCACGGCCTGTTCAGCGCGGGCCGGCTAGCTATGATGCCGTCATGCGCACCCGTCCCGCCCTCCTCCTGATCGCCCTCCTCCTCGGCCTCGCGGGCTCCCCCGCGCCGGCCTCGGCGCAAGGCTGCCTGTCTCCGGGAGAGACGCGCGAAGCCGTGGCGTCGGGGCGTGTCGTCGCCGCGGTCTCCGCCGTGCGCGCGGCCGAGGGCGCCGTGCCCGGCGCGCAGGTGACGCAGGTGGATCTCTGCCCCGGCGGCGGCGGGCTCGTCTATCGCATCGCCGCGCTCGGCGGCGACGGGCGATTCGTGACCGTGATCGTGGACGCCGGCTCCGGCGGCGTCGTCTCGGTGAATTGAGGAGGTCGGGTCATGCGCGTGCTGGTCGTGGAGGACGATGCCTCCTTGAACCGCCAGATCGTCACGGCGCTGACGGACGCCGGCTACGTCGTCGACAAGGCCTTCGACGGCGAGGAGGGCCAGTTCCTCGGCGAGACCGAGCCCTACGATTGCGTCATCCTCGATCTCGGCCTGCCCAAGACCGACGGCGTCTCCGTGCTCTCCGCCTGGCGGCGGGAGGGGCGGGTGATGCCCGTCCTCATCCTCACCGCCCGCGACCGCTGGAGCGAGAAGGTCCAGGCCTTCGACGCGGGCGCGGACGACTACGTGACGAAGCCCTTCCATGTCGAGGAGCTGCTGGCCCGCGTGCGCGCGCTCGTGCGCCGCGCCGCCGGCCACGCCACCTCCGAGATCGTCTGCGGGCCCGTCACCCTCGACACCCGCGCGGGCCGCGTCCTCGTCAACGACCTGCCCGTGAAGCTCACGAGCCACGAATACCGGCTCCTCGCCTACATGATCCACCACAAGGGCCGGATCGTCTCCCGGGCGGAGCTGACGGAGCACCTCTACGACCAGGATTTCGACCGCGATTCCAACACGATCGAGGTGTTCGTCGGGCGCCTGCGCAAGAAGCTCGGCGTCGACGTGATCAAGACCATGCGCGGGCTCGGCTACGTCGTCGAGGAGAGCGCCTGAGGCGCCTCTCATGCGCATGCGCCTCCGCCCCCTCGCCGGTCGCTCCATCGCCGTCCGCCTCGCGGTCTCGGCGCTGTTCTGGAGCGCGGTGATCCTGATCGGCGCCGGCATCGTCCTCGTCGCGCTCTATCGCGACGCGACGGAGCGCGGCTTCGACCGCCGGCTTCTCGTGCACGTGACGACGCTCGGCTCGCAGGTGGCCACGGGGCGCGAGGCGCTCGTCGCCG
This sequence comes from Salinarimonas ramus, assembly GCF_014645695.1. Taxonomy (GTDB): domain Bacteria; phylum Pseudomonadota; class Alphaproteobacteria; order Rhizobiales; family Beijerinckiaceae; genus Salinarimonas; species Salinarimonas ramus. The sequence goes on from NZ_BMMF01000008.1 coordinate 22,902, forward strand.
GCGATCCCCTGTTCGAATTACCGTTCTCGGGCTTCTACTGGCAGGTGGGCGAGCCCGGCGCGTCGCTGCGCGATCTCGACACGTCGCGCTCGCTGGTGGGTGCGGCCCTGCCCTGGCTGGAGGGGACAGGCGGCGAGCTCGGCGCCGTGCGCACGGGCTACGTCGTCGGGCCGGACGCGCAGACCCTGCGCGCGGTCGAGCGCACGCTGGCCGCGGGCGAGGGCACGCGCTTCACCATCCTCGTCGCGGCACCCGCCGACGAGATCTCCTCGGACGTGCGCCGCTTCGCGCTGGCGCTGGCGGCGACCTTCGCGGCGTTGGGCCTGCTGCTCGGGCTCTCGACGCTGCTCCAGATCCGCTTCGGCCTGCGCCCGCTCGCGCGCCTGCGCGCCGCCGTCGTCGCCATCCGCCGCGGCGAGACGGAGACCGTGTCGGGCGACTACCCGCACGACATCGCGCCGCTCGCGGGCGAGATCAACCTGCTCATCGGCTCGAACCGCGACATCCTGGAACGTGCGCGCACCCAGGTCGGCAATCTCGCGCACGCGCTCAAGACGCCGCTCTCCGTCCTCGTCAACGAGGCCCGCGCAGCGGGCGGGCCGCTGGCGCCGACGGTGGAGGCCGAAGCGGAGACCATGCGCCGGCAGATCGCCTATTATCTCGACCGCGCCCGCGCGGCGGCGCAGGTGGGCACGCTCGGCACGGTGACGCCGGTGGCGCCGGTGGCGGCCTCGCTCATGCGCGCCTTCGCCAAGATCCACGCCGGCAAGCGCCTCGATCTCGCGCTGGAGGCGCCGGAGGAGGCGCGCTTTCGCGGCGAGAAGCAGGATCTCGAGGAGATGCTCGGTAACCTCCTCGACAACGCCGCCAAATGGGCGACGTCGCGCGTGGTCCTGCGCGCGCAGGCCTCCGGCGACCCGGACCGCCCACGCCTCCTCCTCGTCGTGGAGGACGACGGACCGGGCGTTCCCGCGGACAGGCGCGCCGAGATGATCGAGCGCGGCAAGCGGCTCGACGAGAGCGTGCCCGGCTCGGGCCTCGGCCTGTCCATCGTGGCCGATCTGGCGGCTCTGTATCGCGGCTCCTTGACGTTGGGTCAGAGCCAGTGGGGCGGCCTCTCGGCGACCTTGGATCTACCGGGTGACGTAGCGTGATTCGAGTTTCGGCTTGCGCCCCGACTTCATTCCTGTAGCGTTCCGCGGGCTTGAAACGAGGGAGCGGACCCTGTGGCGAACGACGTTGGACCGAGCGGCGACGCGCCCCGCGGGACGTCTGCCGAAGAGCCCGACGACGTTCTCGCGCTGCGCGCCTGCTTCGAGCACGCGCCCGTCGGCGTCGCACGCATCCATCCCGACGGAACGATCGCCTACGTCAACGAGGCGCTCGTGCGCCTCCTCGGCGGCCCCGTGCCGGAGCGTGTGGAAGCGCTCTTCGCCGACCTGCCGCCCCACGACGCCGCCCGCCTCGCCGCCGCCTTCACCGGCGAGACTCCCTCCGTCGCCTTCGAGGCGCGGGTCGCCACGTCCGACGAGGGCGCCGGGGCCCGCCCGGAGATCTGGGTCCTCGTTTCCGCCGCGCGCATCGAGACGGAGCGCGTCAGCGGCCATCTCGTCCTCGTCTTCCAGGACGTCACCGAGCGGCGGCGCGTGGCCCGCCTCCTCGCGCGCAGCGAGGAGCGCTTCCGCATCGCGCTGGCGAACGCCCCGACCACCGTGTTCGAGCAGGATTGCGACCTCGTCTACGTCTGGATCTACAATCCACTCCTCGTCGATGGCACGCACGTCGTCGTCGGACGCACGGACGCGGACATGATGGACACCGCCTCCGCCGAGCGCGTCACCGCGCTCAAGCGGCGCGCCATGCACGAAGGGCGCGCCGTACGCGACGTCGTCGAGGTGCGCATGGCGGACAGCGGCGAGGGTGGCGTCTACGACCTCTTCGTCGAGCCGATCCGCGATCCCGCCTCGCGCGAGATCACGGGCGTCGCCTGCGCCGCCACCGACGTCACCGCCGCGTGGCAGCGCGAGGCGGAGCTCGCCGCAGAGAAGGATCGCTTCCGGACCTCGGTCGAGGCGATGCTCGATCCGCTGGGCGTCTACACGGCGATCCGCGACGCGGACGGACGCATCCTCGACTTCCGCGTCGACTACGTGAACGACGCCGCCTGCATCGCCAACGCCATGCCGCGCGAGGCGCAGATCGGCCGCGGGCTGTGCGAGATCCTGCCGGCGCACCGCACCACGGGCCTGTTCGACGAATACGTCCGTCTCGTCGAGACCGGCGAGCCGCTCCACAAGGAGTCGCTCTTCTACTCGGACGACTATTCCGGACGAAAGCTCATCCGCGCCTTCGACGTGCGTGCGGCGAAGCTGCGGGACGGGTTCGTGGCGACCTGGCGCGACGTCACCGACGCGAAGCGTCTCGCCGTCGAGCTGGCGGACGCGGTCGCCGAGCGCGATCGCCTGCTGGAGCGCCAGGAGACGCTCCTGCGCGAGCTCGACCACCGGGTGAAGAACAACTTCCAGCTTCTCGGCAACCTGCTCTCGCTGCAGGCCTCCGCCGCGCCGGAGGTCGTGCGCGAACACCTCGCGGACGCGCGGCAGCGGCTCATGACCATCGCCGCCGTCCACGACGTGCTGCGCGTCGACCCGGACCGGATGGAGACCGTCGCCCTCGACGCGGCGCTCACAGAGCTGTGCGGCGCCCTGCGCTCGGGCGCGGCGCCCCACGTCTCCTTGACGTTGGAGGCGCCCGACGTCGAGGTCCTCGTCACGCATGCGGTGACGATCTGCATGGTCGTCAACGAGGTCGCGACGAACGCGCTGAAATACGCCTTCGACGGCCGCGACCGGGGCCGCGTTCACATCGAGGCGTCGGTCGGGGACGACGTGCTGCGCCTCGCGATCGTCGACGACGGCATCGGCTACGATATCGCGACCGCGCGCAGCGGACTCGGCACGCGCCTCCTGGGACGGCTCGCCTCGTCGCTCGGCGCCGCGCCGGAGGTCGTCTCCGACGAGAAGGGCACGCGCATCGCCTTCGCGTTTCCGCTGCACCGGCTGACGAAGGCCGAGCTGGCGAGCGGATGAGACGCCGCCCTCGCGGCTAGCCGCGGTCCCGCTCCAGGATCTTCGCGAGCGCCGCCTCCTCCTCCGCTGACAGGCCCGGAGCCGTCGGCCCCGTGGCGGCGATGCGGCGGCGGCGGATCGTGAGGACGAGACCCGCGGCGCCCGCGATCAGCACCAGCGTCGGCGCGACCCACAGCGCGATCGTGTAGGCGTTCACCGGCGGGCGCAGCAGCACGAAGTCGCCGTAGCGATCGACCACGAACTCGACGACCTGATCGTTGGTGTCCCCCGCCTCGATGCGCTCGCGCACCAGCGTGCGCAGGTCGCGGGCGAGCGGCGCGTCGCTGTCGTCGATGGACTGGTTCTGGCAGACGAGGCAGCGCAGGCCCTTGGACACCTCGCGGGCGCGCTCCTCGAGCGCCGGGTCGTCGAGCATCTCGCTCGGGCTGAGCGCCGACGCGGCCTGAGGCACGAAGGCGAGCGCCATGAAAACGAGAGAGGCGAAGGCGAGCGCGGCGAGGGATCGGCGCAGGCCGGAGAGGAATGTCGTCATCGGCGTCACTCCGCTGGAACGGCGGCGGCCGACCCGCCCGCGGCCCGCGGCTCGTCGCGGCGCCCGCCCGCATGCCCGCTCGCCTGCCCCTTCGTGTGGCCCTTGTCCTGCCCCCTCTCCTGCCCCTTCTCCTGGCCCTTGGCCCGCACCGGCGCGCCGACGCGGAAGCGGCGGTCGGTCAGCGAGAGCGCGGCGCCGGCGGCCATGATGACCGAGCCGATCCAGATCAGCAGCACGAAGGGCTTGTAGTAGAGCCGCACGCCGAGCGAGCCGTCGGGCTGCACCTCGCCGAAGGAGATGTAGACCTGGCTGAAGCCGAAGGTCTCCAGGCCGGCCTCGGTCGTCGACATGCCGCGGGCGGGGTACATGCGCTTCATCGTCTCGAGCTGCGACACCACCTCGCCGTCGCGGGTGAGGGTGAAGCGGGCGACGTCCTCGTTGTAATTGTGCAGCGTGCGCGGGAAGACGCCCTCCAGGCGCGCCTCGTAGCCGGCGATGGGCTCGACGTCGCCGGGATTCATGGAGACGATCCGCTCCACCGACCACGCCGTCGCCGCGATGCCGATCACGGTGACGCCCACGCCCGCATGGGCGAGGACGGTGCCCCAGGTGGAGCGCGGCAGGCCGAGCGCGCGCCTGGCGGCGAGCGCGAGCGCGCCCGCGCCGGTGATCCCGCCCGCGAAGGAGCGCGTCGCCACCTCGTTGAAGGCGCCGAGCACGAGGAAGACGCCGAGCCCGACGGCGAGGGGCGCGAGCGCCGGGCCGCCGAAGGTCACGGCGTAGACCGCCACCGTCGCGAGGATGGCGAGCCCGCCCGCGACCCACAGCCGGCTGGCGATGCCGGCCATGTCCCCGCGCTTCCAGGCGATCACCTGGCCGAAGGGCAGGAGCATGAGGAGCGGGATGACGATCGGCAGGAAGGTCGCGTTGAAGAAGGGCGCGCCCACCGAGATCTTGGCGCCGGTGAGCGATTCCAGCGCCAGCGGGTAGAGCGTGCCGATGAACACCGTCGCGCAGGCGGTGGACAGGAACAGGTTGTTGAGGACGAGCGCGCCCTCGCGCGAGACCGGCGCGAAGATGCCGCCCTGCTTGAGCATGGACGCGCGCCAGGCGAACAGCGCCAGCGACCCGCCGATGAAGAAGACGAGGATGCCGAGGATGAACAGCCCGCGATCGGGATCGACGGCGAAGGCGTGGACCGACGTCAGCACGCCGGAGCGCACCAGGAAGGTGCCCAGCAGCGAGAGCGAGAAGGTCAAGATCGCGAGCAGGATCGTCCAGACCTTGAGCGCGTCGCGCCGCTCCATCACGACGGTGGAATGGATGAGCGCGGTGCCGGCGAGCCAGGGCATCAGCGAGGCGTTCTCGACGGGATCCCAGAACCACCAGCCGCCCCAGCCGAGCTCGTAATAGGCCCAGTACGAGCCCATGGCGATGCCGAGCGTCAGGAAGCCCCACGCGGTGAGCGTCCAGGGCCGCACGGCGCGCGCCCAGACGGCGTCGATCTTGCCCTCGATCAGCGCCGCCATGGCGAAGGCGAAGGTGATCGAGAAGCCGACATAGCCGATGTAGAGGAGCGGCGGGTGGATCGCGAGGCCGGGGTCCTGGAGGAAGGGGTTCAGGTCCTGCCCCTCGAACGGCGCCGGCGAGAGGCGCTCGAACGGGTTCGAGGTGATCAGCAGGAACAGGAGGAAGGCGATGGTGACGAGGCCCTGCATGGCGATGGTGTTCGCCCGCAGCTTGGGCGGCACGGCGTTCTTGGCGATGGCGACGAGGGCGCCGAACAGCGCGAGGATGACGATCCACAGGAGCATCGAGCCCTCGTGGTTACCCCACACGCCGGTGAGCTTGTAGACGAAGGGCTTTTGCGAATGCGAGTTCGCGACGACGTTCGCGAGCGAGAAGTCCGACGTGGCGTAGGCCCACGACAGCACGCCGAAGGAGAAGAGCACGAGCCCGAAGACGCCCAGCGCCGCGGGCGTGCCCACGCTCATCAACGTTGCGTCGTTCGTCCGCGCGCCCCACAGCGGCACCAGGAACTGGACCACGGAGAGGCCGAGCGCCAGGGCGAGCGCGAAATGTCCGGCTTCGATCAGCATCGCGGCGCGTTCCTCATCATCTCGCGATCGTGGCGTGCGGTGGCGGCGAGGCCGTCACTGCGTGGGGGTGGTGCTCGGCAGGTCGCGGGCGGCGGCGGGACGGACGGCGGGGCCGTCGTGCTGCCACAGGCCGTTCTCCTTGAGCGCGTCCGCGACCTCGCGCGGCATGTAGTTCTCGTCGTGGCGGGCGAGAACCGTGTCCGCGACGAAGAGCCCCTCCGCGTCGAGCCGCCCCTCGGCGACGACGCCCTGGCCCTCGCGGAAGAGGTCCGGGAGGAGGCCCTGATAGCGCACGGGCACGATGCCGCCGCCGTCGCCGACGGCGAAGGTCGTCACCTGGTCGCCGTGGCGCTCGACCGAGCCGGCCTCGACGAGGCCGCCGAGGCGGAAGCGCACGCCGGGCTCCACGCCCTCGCTCGCGACCTGCGAGGGCGCGCGGAAGAACACGATCGTGTCGCTCATGGCCCACAGGACGAGGCCGAGGGCGAGCGCGAGGGTGACCCCCGCGGCCCCGATCATGGTCAGACGGCGTTGCTTCCTCGTCATCGTCTCATCACACCTCGTCCGGACGGCGCGTCACTGCGCCGGTGCGGCGGGGCCGAGCCCCATCTCGACGGCGGCGGCCTCGAGCGCGGCGCGCGCCTCTGGATCGTTCCCCAGCGCGGCACGCGCGTCCGCGAGCGCCACCTGCGCCCGCTCGCGATCGCCGAGCACGGCGTAGGAGCGCAGGAGCCGCACCCATTCCTCCGCCGTGCCGCCGTCCTCCTTCAAGCGCGCGGCGAGGCCTTCCACCATGCCGCCGATCGCCGCAAGGCGATCCGCCTCGGGCAGCGCCGCGAGGGCGGCCCCGGTCTCGGAGCCCGGAGCGGAGGCGAAGGGCGCGCGCGGCTCGGCGGGCGTTCCGCCGACGGCGGCCAGCCGCTCGTTGACGACGCCGAGCCACGGCGCGTTCGGCGGCGAGCGGCGCACGATCTCCTCGTAGGCGACGCGGGCGGCGGCGACGTCGCCCTCCTGCTCCGCCGCCTGGGCGAGGTAGAAGCGCGCCTTGGGATGGTCCTCGTCGAGCGCGAGCGCGCGCTCGAAGGCCTGGCGCGCCTGCGCCTTCACGATCCCGGATTCGGCGTTGACGAGCGCCTCGCCCAGATTCGCGAGCCGCGCCGGGTCCTCGCCGAGCAGCCGCAGCGCGTTGGCATAGGCCCGCGCGGCGTCCTCGAAGCGGCCCTGGCGCATGTAGACGGGGCCGAGCACGTCCCAGCCGCGGCCGTCGTCCGGGTCCTGCGCGAGATGCGTCTCGATGCGCGCCACCGCCTCGGCGATGTCGAGATTGCGCGGGTCGATCGTCTGCTCGAGCCTGGCCGAGAGCGGCTGGGCCGGCAGGTGCGGCGAGCCGTAGGCGCCGTAGACGGCGAGCGCGAGGAGCGGCACCGACGAGAGCGCGACGGCGGAGGCCGCGCGGCGGCGGCGCAAAGCCGGCTCGTCGACGGTCTCGGTGGGCTCGCGCGTCTGCGAGGTGGCGCGGATCAGGCGGCGGGCCGCCTCGGCCTTGGCGGCGCGCAGCTCCGTCTCGGTGATGAGCCCGCGCGCGCGGTCGCGGTCGAGCTCCTTGATCTGGTCCTCGTAGAACAGCCGCTCGCCCTCGGCGGCGCTGCCCGCCTCGGCGGGCTTGCGCCGCGACAGCGGCAGGAGCACCGCCATCACGGCGGCGCCCGTCATCAGGGCGAAGATGATCCAGATCGTCATGGGCCGGAATGTATCGTGTCCACCGTGGCGGAACGATGCTAGCGCTCGGCGACACGGTGTCACGCGCGGGGAAGTACGCACGAAAAAGGGGCTCGGCGAGCCCCTTTTCCCGGCATGGCGCCGTGCTTTCGGGCAGAGGGCGTATCAGCTGCGGAGATGTCGGCCGCGGGCGCGTCAGCCGACGATCTGCCAGGACCCGTCCGGCTGGCGGCAGGCGGTGCCGTAGCCCTGCTGCGGGCGCCCGCCGATGTAGATCGTGTGCTGGTACTCGCGGCAGAAGCCGCGGGCGGAGCGCACCGGCTCGAAGGCGATGACCTCGCCGTAGGCGTCGTCGCCCTGCCAGCGAACGGGCTGGCGCGGCGGCGCGGCGAAGGCCTGCTGCTGCGCGAAATAGGCGCGGCGCTGCTCCTCGGCGTCGAGGTTCGCGCCGATCTGCCCGCCGATGAGGCCGCCGATGGCAGCGCCCGCGAGGCCCGCCGCGATGCGCTCGCCCGGCCCGCCGCCGATCTGCGAGCCGACGATGCCGCCGACGAGCGCGCCGGAGAAGCCGCCGACCTGCTGGTTCGGCCCGGCGCCGGCGCAGGCGCCGAGGGAGAGGGTCGCGGCGAGAGCGCCCGCGAGCGCGATCTTGGTGGTCTTCATGGCTGTCTGGACTCGCTGGGATGAATGGACCCGAACTGCAGAGCCCGATAAAGCGGCAGGATGATGAACGGCGGGTGAACGCGTGCGGAATCCCGTCCCATCAGGCATGCGATGACGCAGGGACGTGGCAGCAGACATTACGAAAATGTCATCTTCGGGTGATGGCCTCGCAAGCTCGGCCGTCCCATCTTCTCCCCTGTTCGAGACGAGCAGCACCACGGGAGAGACACGCACGATGCGCGACACGAGCACGCGACAGTCCCCGATCGCCCGCCTGCGCGGCGGCCTCCTCGCCGCCGCCGCCTTCGCCGCGCTTGCGGGCGTCGGCGCCTACGGCACCGGCATGCTGCCGCCCGCGCCCGCCGCGGCCGATCCGCTGACGCTCGACCAGCCCCTCGTCATGCCCTCCTTCGCGGACGTCGTGGAGCGGGTGCGCCCGGCCGTGGTCTCCGTGCGGGTGCGGGCGCAGAACGTCGCCTCCCGCGGCGGCCCGGCCGACGCGTTCGGCGGCGGGCTTCCCGACCTCAGGCCCGGCGATCCGCTCTACGACTTCTTCCGCCGCTTCGGCGAGGCGGACCCGCGCGAGCGCCGCGGCGGCCCGCCGCCGGAGCGCTTCGCCGCCTCCCAGGGCTCGGGCTTCTTCGTCTCGCAGGACGGCTTCCTCGTCACCAACAACCACGTCGTCGAGAACGCGGTCGCCGTCGAGGTGCTGATGGACGACGGGCGCACCTACGACGCGCGCGTCGTCGGCACCGATCCGCGCACCGACCTCGCGCTGGTCAAGGTCGACGCCGACGGGGAGACGTTCCCCTACGTGGAGTTCGCGCCCGACCGCTCGCGCATCGGCGACTGGGTGGTGGCGATCGGCAACCCGTTCGGGCTCGGCGGCACGGTGACGGCGGGCATCGTCTCGGCGGAGGCGCGCGACATCGGCGCGGGGCCCTACGACGACTTCATCCAGATCGACGCGCCGATCAACCGCGGCAATTCCGGCGGCCCCACCTTCAACCTGCGCGGCCAGGTGGTCGGCGTGAACACGGCGATCTTCTCCCCGTCGGGGGGCAACGTCGGGATCGCCTTCGCCATCCCCGCGCACGTGGCGGAGAGCGTGACGACGCAGCTGCGCGAGGACGGGATCGTCACCCGCGGTTTCCTGGGCGTCCAGGTCCAGGCGGTGACGCCGGAGATCGCCGAGGCGATCGGGCTCGCGGCGCCCCGCGGTGCGCTGATCGCGCAGCCGCAGCCGAACACGCCCGCGGCGGAGGCGGGCCTGCGCTCGGGCGACGTTATCGTCGCCGTGGACGGCGCGGCCGTGGACGACCACCGCGACCTGACGCGGCGCATCGCCGACATCGAGCCGGGCACGCGGGTGCCGATCACGATCTTCCGAAAGGGACGCGAGACGGCGATCGACGTGCGCATCGGCCGCCTCGGCACCTGAGCGCGTGTTCTAGAGCGCCTCGCCGCGCAGGAGGCGCGCGCCGCCCTCCTTCGGCACGCCCGCCGCTTCGCGCATGAAGAAGCGCTTGGCGGCCGGCATCCGGTCGACGAGGCCGAGCCCGAGATCGCGCAGCATCCGCACGGGCGCGACGTCGTTGGAGAACAGGCGGTTGAGCGCATCCGTCGCGAGGCCCATCGCCACCGTGTCGGCGCGACGCGCGCGCTGATAATCCTCCAGCACGTCCGCCGCGCCGGGATCCATGCCGAGCCGCACGGCCGACACGATCCGCTCGGCGAGGATCGCGGCGTCCTTGAGCCCCAGATTGACGCCCTGGCCGGCGATGGGATGGACGACGTGCGCCGCGTCGCCGACGAGCGCCAGCCGCGTGCCGACGAAGGCGCGCGCGAGGCCGAACTCGAGGGGGAAGGCCTGCACCGGCGTCTCCAGTGCGATGGCGCCGAGCTCGAGGCCGAAGCGCCGCTCGATCTCCTCCAGGAGGAAGTCCGCGTCGAGCGCGAGCATGTGCGGCACGTTCGCCTTGCGCTCGGACCAGACGATGGCGGAGCGGTGCCCGAGCGTGCCGCGGGGACTGCCACTCGGGGTCAGCGGCAGAATGGCGAAGGGCCCCGACGGCAGGAAGTGCTGGATCGCCCGCCCTTCGTGATCGCGGGCGTGGCCGATGATGGCCGACAGCCCCGATTGCGGATAGTCCCACCCGCTCCAGCCGATGCCGGCGCCCTCGCGCAGCCGCGAACGCTTGCCGTCCGCCGCGCAGACGAGATCGGCCTCTACGCTCGTGCCGTCGGTGAGACGCACATGGCTGCGGGTGCCGTCCGCCGCGGGCGTCGCCCGGCGCACGCCCGCCTCCAGCATCTCGACGCCCGCCTCCCGGCAGGCGTCGCGCAGCGCCCGGGTGAGGATCGCCCCCTCGACCATGTGGGCGAAGGGCTCGTCGGCATCGCCACGGTCCGCCTCCCCGCCGAATTCCAGGAAGACCGGCCGCACCGGGTCCGCGAGGTGGCTGTCGGTGATGACCATCTCGCGCATCTCCTGCGCGTCCCCCGCCACCTTCGCCCACACGTCGAGGGCCGACAGCATCCGCCGCGAGCCGGCGGCGATGGCGTAGGCGCGGCGATCACCCGCGGGATCGCGCCCCAGCGCGGGATCGCACAGGGTCACGCAGAGCGCGCGGGGCGCGGCGCGCGCGAGCGCCAGGGAGAGCGCGAGGCCGACGATGCCGCCGCCGGCCACCACGATCCGCCAGCCCGTCGCCTTCGAAGCCTCGTTCGTCATCGCCGCCTCCTCGTCGTCGAAACCGCGCTCGACGTCGCGCGCTTGACCCTGATCGACCGGGCGGCTCACATGCGCCGCCGGACAACGAGGTACCTAGCACATGGCGCGCGCCGTCGAAGAGCTTCTCGCGACACTCGACCTCGAGCGGCTCGAGAACAACCTGTTCCGTGGCCGCAGTCCCAACGTCGGCTGGCAGCGCGTGTTCGGCGGGCAGGTGATCGGGCAGGCGCTGGTCGCGGCCGTGCGAACTGTCGAGGGCCGCCAGGCCCATTCGCTGCACGCCTACTTCCTCCTGCCCGGGGACCCGAAGGCGCCCATCGTCTACGAGGTCGACCCGATCCGCGACGGCAAGTCCTTCGCCACCCGCCGGGTGGTGGCGATCCAGCACGGGCGGGCGATCTTCTCCATGTCCGCCTCCTTCCAGGTCCGCGAGGACGGGCTCGACCACGAGGCGCCGATGCCCGACGTGCCCCCGCCGGAGGACCTGCCCGGCGAGGACGAGATGCGCGCGCGCATCATGCCGATGATGGACCCCGCCGCCCGCGCCTATTTCGAGCGCGAGCGCCCCATCGAGCTGCGCCCCGTCGAGCTCGAGCGCTACATCCCGCGCGAGCCCGGCGCCGAGCCGCTGCCGGCGCGCTTTCACGTCTGGATCCGCACGACGGGCCGGCTGCCGGACGAGCAGTCGATTCACGATTGCGCCCTCGCCTACGCCTCCGACATGACGCTCCTCGACTCGTCGCTGATCCCGCACGGGCGCAGCGTCTTCCAACGCGACATGCAGGCCGCTTCCCTCGACCACGCGCTGTGGCTCCACAGGCCTTTCCGCGCCGACGAATGGCTTCTCTACGCTCAGGAGAGCCCCTCCGCCTCCGGGGCGCGGGGCTTCTCGCGCGGCTCGATCTTCACCCGCGACGGCCGCCTGGTGGCCTCCGTGGCGCAGGAGGGGCTCGTGCGCGTTCGTACCACGCAGGGCTGAGGCGTGCGGGCCGCGGGCCTGCGCGGGACGCCGGCTGTTTCGCTGCGCTGCGGAACGTGCTAGAGACCCGCCGCTCGACGCCGCCGCCCGACGCCGAGGTGTCCGATGGCGCGGCTTTCGCATGGGGCGAACGCGACCCGCAGGCACGCGAACGCAAGATCGCGGGGCGCGGCCCGGAACAGAACCGATCCAACCCATGTCCCAATCCCCCGCCCTGACGAACGGGCATCCCGATTCACCCGCGACGGCCGAATCCGCGCTTCCGGACGCCCACAAGAAGGCGGGCTTCTGGACGCTGACGATCGGCTCCGTGGGCGTCGTCTACGGCGACATCGGCACGAGCCCGCTCTACGCGCTGCGCGAATCGATCATCGCCGCCTCCGCCGGCGGGCCGATCACCCGCGACATCGTGCTGGGCGTGCTCTCGCTCGTCCTATGGGCGCTGATCCTCGTCGTCACGCTCAAGTACGTCTTCATCCTGCTGCGCGCCGACAACAACGGCGAGGGCGGAACGCTCACCCTCGTCGCCCTCGCCATGCGGGCGCTGGGACGCGGGCGGCTCGCCGTGCTCCTGCTCGGCGCCGTGGGCGCGGGCCTGTTCTACGGCGACGCCATGATCACGCCGGCGATCTCCGTCCTCTCCGCGGTGGAAGGGCTCAAGATCGCCGCTCCCGCCAGCGCCGAATACGTCGTGCCCATCGCGATCGTGATCCTGGTGTGCCTGTTCTCCGTGCAGAGCCGCGGCACGAGCAAGGTCGCCGCCTTCTTCGGGCCCGTGATGTGCGTCTGGTTCGCCGTCCTCGCCGGTACGGGGCTCTGGCACATCTTCGACGATCCGGGGGTGCTCGCGGCCATCAACCCCTTGTGGGGCGCGCGATTCCTGATCGACCACCCCTTCGTGACGGTGGCGGTGCTCGGCGCCGTCTGCCTCGCGGTGACGGGCGCCGAGGCGCTCTACGCCGATCTCGGCCATTTCGGCCGTGGGCCGATCCGCACCGCATGGCTGTCGATGGTGCTCCCGGCGCTCGCGCTCAACTATTTCGGCCAGGGCGCCGTCGTGCTCTCGAACCCCGAGACGATCGAGAGCCCGTTCTACAATCTCGTGCCCGACTTCGCGACGCTGCCCCTGGTCCTGCTGGCGACGCTCGCCACCATCATCGCGAGCCAGGCGGTGATCACCGGCGCCTTCTCGCTGACCCGCCAGGCGGTGCAGCTCGGCCTCCTGCCGCGCCTAGAGATCCGCTTCACGTCGGAGGCCCATTCGGGCCAGATCTACATGCCGCGGGTGAACTGGCTGCTGCTCGCGGGCGTCATCGCGCTCGTCATCGGCTTCGGCTCGTCCTCGGCACTGGCCTCCGCCTACGGCGTCGCCGTGTTCGGCGCGATGACGGTCGACGCGCTGCTCGCCATCCTCGTCATCTGGAAGGGCTGGCGCTGGGGTCTCGTCGCGGCGGTCGCCGTGATGACGCCCTTCCTGATCATCGACCTCGCCTTCTTCGGCTCGACGCTGCTCAAGGTTTTCTCCGGCGGCTACGTGCCCGTCCTCCTCGCCGCGACGCTCATCGTGACGATGTGGACCTGGCTGCGCGGCTCGCGCCTGCTCTTCGAGAAGACGCGCAAGACCGACGTGCCCCTGGCCGAGCTCATCGGCATGCTCGAGAAGAGCCCGCCGCACCGGGTACGCGGGATGGCGGTGTTCCTCACCTCCGACCCCGAGACCACGCCCACGGCGCTCATGCACAACCTCAAGCACAACAAGGTGCTGCACGAGAAGAACGTCATCCTCACCGTCAAGGCGACCGACACGCCCCGCGTCGGCGAGGAGGAGCGCATCGTCGTCGAGCCGCTGGGCGAGAGCTTCTACCGGGTGGTGATGACCTACGGCTACATGGAGACGCCGAACATCCCCAAGGGGCTCACCGCCCTGCGCAAGCAGGGCTTCAAGTTCGACATCATGGCGACCTCCTTCTTCCTCTCGCGCCGCGTGCTGCGCCCGGCGGCGCAGTCGGGCATGCCGCGCTGGCAGGACAAGCTGTTCATCTGGCTCTCCAAGACCGCCTCGAACGCCACCGACTTCTTCCAGATCCCCACGGGACGCGTGGTGGAGGTGGGGACGCAGGTGACGATCTGAGGCGATCCGAGAGGCGCGACGCGACAGGCGCCGTCCCGTCGTGCTCTCATGCCCCTGCCGAACGGAGGGGCTCATGCTGCACGGTTTCGTCCTCATCGTCGTCTTCCAATATGCCGGCGAGGCGGCGGCGCGGCTCGCCGGGCTGCCGACGCCGGGGCCCGTCGTCGGGCTCGCGGCGCTGGCGCTCCTCGCCGTCGCCTGGCCCGCGCTCTACCGCGTCGCCGAGCCGACGGCGGACGCCTTGCTCCGGCATCTCTCCCTGCTCTTCATCCCCGCGGGCGTGGGCGTGCTGCAGCATCTCGACCTCCTGCGCGCGGAGCTCGCGGGGCTCCTCGCCGTCCTCGTCCTCTCGACGCTGATCACGATGGGCGTCACGGCGCTGGTCTTCGCGCTCCTCGCGCGCCCGGCCGGGGAGAGCGCGCCATGAGGGACGCCATGACGGGCCCAGTCGCCGCCGACTTCTGGGTCTATCTCGCCACCTCGCCGCTGTTCTGGCTGGCGCTGACCTTGTCCGTCTATCTCGGGGCGGACCGGCTCTCGGCGCTGTCGGGGCGCAACTCCCTCGTCAACCCGGTGCTGATCGCCATCGTGGCGCTCGGCGCGGTGCTGATCGCCACGGGGACGTCCTACGAGACCTATTTCGAGGGCGCGCAATTCGTCCATGTGCTGCTGGGACCCGCGACGGTGGCGCTCGCGATCCCGATCGTGCGCCATCGCGGGGAGATCCGCCGCAACCTCCTGCCGCTCGTCGTCGCTCTCCTCGTGGGCGCCGTCGTCGGCATCGCCAGCGCCGTGGGGCTCGCGATCGCGTTGGGGCTCGATGCCGCCCTCGTCGCCTCGCTGGCGCCGAAATCCGTGACGGCGCCCATCGCCATGGGCGTCGCCCGCGAGATCGGCGGGGTGCCGGAGCTCACCGCCGTGCTCGTCATCGCCACGGGCATCACCGGCGCGGCGCTGGTGACGCCGGTCCTGAACCTGCTGCGGGTGAGGGACTGGCGCGCCCGCGGCTTCGCGGTCGGGCTCGCCGCGCACGGCATCGGCACCGCGCGGGCGCTTCAGGTGAACCCGGTCGCAGGCACCTTCGCCGGTCTCGCCATGGCGCTCAACGGGCTCGTCACCGCCTTCGCGGCGCCGCTCGTCGTCGCGTGGCTCGTCGGCTGACGATCAGTCGACGCGCTCGCCGGGATAGACGCCCCAGAGCTGCTCCTGGCGCAGGTAGCCCGGCACCTCCGAGCGGCCGGCGCCGTTCGCGACGATGCGGCACCAGTCGCCCGAGCAGGTCTCGACGCCGACGACGACGCCGGGCTCGAGCCGCGCCACCACCGCCGCCGCCTCGCTGTCGCTCGCACGCATGTCGAGGGGATCGCCGCCGCGCTCCCAGGGCGCGACGAGCGCGGTGCGCCGTCCAGAGAGGAGCGAGTGCCAGACCCAGCCGTCCTCGCCGTCCGAATCACGGATGCGCCGCCAATTGTCGAACTCGGCGATGATCTCGACGGGCAGGCCCGCGCGCTCGAAGACCCAGCGCGTCGCGTGGTCCTTGGAGGGGCCGCCGCGCAGGTTGACCTTGTCGGTCTTCAACGAGACGTAGCGCGGCAGGGGCAGGCTGGTCTCGGGCCCGACCGTCGTCTGGGCGAGCGCCGCGACGGGCGCGACGAGGCATGCGAGGGCGAGGGTGACCGCCGCGATGGGGGCGGCCGGTACGACGATACGCGTGGACAAGGTCCAACTCCCGTCGGATTGTGTTTGCCCGTGCCTCTGTTACAGAGGCTCGGAGGGAGGCGCCCGGCAGGGCTCCATCCCGACACCCGATGTCGCCGCATCTGGGTTAAGGCCCGGTGAACGGCACGCCGAGAAGAGTTGAGGACGCACCGCGATGCCCACGCGCAAGAAGCCCCTCGTCGTCGTGACCCGCAAGCTGCCCGACGTCGTCGAGACGCGCATGCGCGAGCTCTTCGACACGCGGCTGAACCTCGCGGACACGCCGCTCTCCCAGGGCGAGCTCGTCGCGGCCGTGCAGGAGGCGGACGTCCTCGTCCCCACCATCACCGACGAGATCGACGCCGCGATCCTCGCCCAGGCCGGGCCGAACCTGAAGCTCGTCGCCAATTTCGGCAACGGCGTCGACAATATCGACGTCGGCGCGGCGCTCTCGCGCGGCATCACCGTGACGAACACGCCGGGCGTGCTCACCGAGGACACGGCGGACATGACGATGGCGCTCATCCTCGCCGTCGCCCGACGCGTCGCCGAGGGCGCGCGGGTGATCCCCGAGGAGCGCTTCGAGGGCTGGTCGCCGACCTGGATGCTGGGGCACCGCATCACAGGCAAGCGGCTCGGCATCATCGGCATGGGCCGCATCGGCACCGCGCTCGCGCGGCGCGCCAAGGCCTTCGGCCTGTCGATCCACTACTACAATCGCCGCCGCGTCCCCGTCGCCCTCGAGGAGGAGCTCGAGGCGACCTATTGGGACAGTCTCGACCAGATGCTGGCGCGCATGGACGTGGTGTCGGTGAATTGCCCGCACACGCCGGCGACGTACCATCTGCTCTCGGCGCGCCACCTTCGATTGATGCGGCCGGAGGCGATCATCGTCAACACCGCCCGCGGCGAGATCATCGACGAGAACGCCATGGCGCGCCTCATCGAGCAGGGCGCCATCGCGGGCGCAGGCCTCGACGTGTTCGAGCACGAGCCCTCGGTGAACCCCCGCCTCGTCAAGCTCGCCCGCCAGGGCAAGGTCGTGCTCCTGCCCCACATGGGCTCGGCCACGTTCGAGGGCCGCATCGACATGGGCGAGAAGGTGATCGTGAACATCCGCACCTTCATGGACGGCCACCGCCCGCCGGACCGCGTGCTGCCGTCGATGCTGTGAGGAGGCGCTAGGCCTCACGCCCGCTTCCCCGCCCCGATCAGCCGCATCGCGTTGAGCGTCACGAGCACCGTCGCGCCGGTGTCGGCGAGGATCGCGGGCCACAGGCCGGTGATGCCGAGCAGCGTGGTGACGAGGAGCACGCCCTTCAGGCCGAGCGCCACCGCGATGTTCTGGCGGATGTTGGCCAGCGTGTCGCGGGAGAGGCGGATCATGCGGGCGACGTCGGCGACGCGCCCTTCGAGCGCCGCCGCGTCGCCGGTCTCCAGCGCGACGTCTGTGCCCCCGCCCATGGCGATGCCCACATGCGCGGCGGCGAGGGCGGGGGCGTCGTTGATGCCGTCTCCGACCTTGGCGACGATGCGCCCCTGGCTCTTCAGCTCCTCGACGATGCGCATCTTGTCCTGCGGCAGCAGGCCCGCGCGGGCGGGAATGCCGAGCTGACCCGCGACGCGCTCGGCGGTCGCCGCGTTGTCGCCGGTGAGCATGAGGGGCGAAACGCCGAGGCGCTCGAGCGCACGAAGGCCCGTCTCGGCGTCCGCCCGCGGCTCGTCGCGCACGGCGATCAGCCCCGCCGGCCGCTCGGCCACGAGGAGCACGACGACGCTCTTGCCCTCGCCCTCCAGGTCGGCGATTCGGGCGCGGGTCTCCTCGTCGAGCGGCGCGATCGCCGAGGCGGCGGCGGGCGAGCCGAGGAAGAGCGCGCGCCGGTCGAGGCGGCCCTTCACGCCCTTGCCGCCCAGTGCCATGACGCCGATCGCGGGGCGCACGGCGATGTCGCGCGCCGCCGCCTCGGCGAGAATCGCGCGGGCGATGGGGTGGGAGGAGGCCGCCTCCAGCGCCGCCGCGTCCGCGACGACGCCCTCGGCCGTCGCGTTCAGCGGCACGACGTCTGTGACGATGGGACGCCCCTGCGTGAGCGTGCCGGTCTTGTCGATGGCCACGGTGTCGACGCGCCCCAGCGTCTCGAGCACGGCGCCGCCCTTGATCAGGAGGCCGTTGCGCGCGCCCGCGGCGAGGCCGGCTGCGATGGCCGCCGGCGTCGAGATGACGAGGGCGCAGGGGCAGCCGATGAGCAGGATGGCGAGGCCCTTGTAGACCCACTCGCTCCAGTCGCCGCCCGCGACCAGCGGCGGGAGGAGCGCGACGAGGGCTGCGACGACGAGGACGCCCGGCGTGTAGACGCGGGCGAATCGGTCGATGAAGCGCTCCATCGGCGCCTTCGCCTCCTGCGCCTCCGCGACCAGGCGCACGACGCGCGCGATGGTGTTGTCCTGTGGCTCGGCGGCGACCGTGACGCGAAGCGCGGCATCCGTGTTGATCGTGCCGGCGAAGACGCCCGCGCCCGGCGCCTTCGGCTTGGGCACGCTCTCCCCGGTGACCGGCGCCTCGTCGACGGCGCTCTCGCCTGCGAGCACCGTGCCGTCGGCGGGAATGCGGTCGCCCGGGCGCACCAGGATGACGTCGCCGGGCGCGAGCGTGTCCGCGGCGACGCTGCGCGTCGTACCCGACGCGTCGATCTCGAGGAGCGCCGTCTTCGGCACGAGGGCGGCGAGCGAACGGATGCCCGCGCGGGCACGGCCGGCCGCGACGCCTTCCAGCATCTCGCCCACGAGGAAGAGCAGGACGACGATCGCCGCCTCCTGCGTCTCGCCGATGATGACCGCGCCGATGGCGGCGATCGACATCAGCGTCTCGATGGTGAAGGGCGAGCCCGCGCGCGCAGCGGAGACGGCGCGGCGCGCGATGGGGACAAGGCCGATGAGCATCGCCGCCGTCCAGGCGATGTCCTCGATCTCGGGGAACGCCCAGCCGAGCGCCGCCGCGAGCGCGAGGCCGAGCGCGCAGGCGAGCGTGAGGCGGGCCTTCGGCTCGCGCCAGAACGGCGTCTCGCGCTCGGCGACGGCCGGCGTCGTCGCCTCGATCGGCACGAGGCCGAAGCCGAGCGCCCGCACGGCGTCTTCCGCCTGCGGGCGCATCGCGGGAGCCACGCGCAGGCGCAGCGTGCCCGCGGTGGCGCTCACCGCGACGTCGCCCACGCCCTCGACACGGGCGAGCGCGGTCTCGATCTTGGCGGCGCAGGAGCCGCAATCCATGCCCTCGACCCGATAGCGCCGAGTCTCGCCCGAGAGGCCCGTGCCTGCCGCCTGATCCATGTCCCTCGTCCCGATTGATCCGTTTCGAGAGGCACGCTACGCCCTCTAGCGACTAGAGCTTCAAGAGGCTTTTTCGATGGCCGTGCATATCGAGGACCTGGCGATCGGCGATCTCGCCCGGCGCACCGGGGTGAAGGTGCCGACGATCCGTTATTACGAGAGCATCGGGCTGATGCCCGAGCCCGCGCGCAGCGAGGGCGGGCAGCGGCGCTACGGCGCGGGCCACCTCGCGCGGCTGCGCTTCGTCCGGCACGCGCGGGATCTCGGCTTCGAGATCGACGCGATCCGCGAATTGCTCGCCATGGCGGCGGATCCGCAGGGCGGATGCGGGGAGGCGCATGCGATCACGCGCGCGCACCTCGCCGAGGTTGAGGACAAGATCGCGCGCCTGGTCGCCCTTCGCGACGAGCTGCGCGCGATGCTCGCCTGCGACAACGGCAGGGTCGCCGATTGCCGGATCATCGAGGTCCTGGCCGACCACGAGAAGTGCCTGCACGACAGCCATTGAGCGGCGGGACGCGGTCGAAACGAGAGAGCCCCGCGTTCCCGGAGGAATGCGGGGCTCTCTCGTTTTCGGTGATCCGACGGGACGCCGATGCGATCAGCTGGCGAGGCGTCCGCGGATGAGCTCCAGCCCGTCGCGCATGAAGCGCTCGCCTTCGGAGCCGGCGGCCTGCTCGCGCAGGACGGCCTCGGAGGCGGAGACGGCGGAGGCGATCGCGGCGTCGCGGACCTCGATCATCGCCTGCTGCTCGGCGGCGGCGATCTTGTCCTCGGCGGCCTTGGTACGGCGCGCCACGAAGGCGGCGAGACGCTCCTCGGCCTCGCGGGTCATGCGCTCGGCCTCCTCGCGGGCGGCCGTGACGATGGCCTCGGCCTCCTTGTCGGCGTTGGCACGCTTGACCTCGTACTCCCGCAGCAGCGCCTCGGCGTCGCCGCGCAGGCGCCGCGCCTCGTCGAGCTCGGCGGCGATGCGCTCGCCGCGCTTGTCGAGAGCGGCGCCGATGCGGTGGAACACCTTGTAGTGCCACAGCAGCCAGATCAGGGCGAGCGTCGAGAGCGCCTGCCAGAAATACGTGGACTCGAGGATGCCCATTCCGCTCTCCTCAGTGCGCGGCTTGACGGTCGAGCGCCGCGGAGACGCTCTCGGGAGCCGGCGCGCGACCGCTGATGCGCTCGACGATGGCGATCGCGGTCTCCTCGGCGATGCCGCGGACGTTGGCCATGGCCTCGGTCTTGCGGGCGGAGATCTGCGCCTCGGCGGCGGCGAGCCGCTCGGCGAGATCGTCCTCCAGCGCGCGACGCTTGGCGTCGGCCTCGGCCTGCATGGCGTCGCGGGTCTTGGACGCAATGGCCTGGGCGCTGGACTTGGCGTCCGCGAGCGCGGTCTCGTAGGCGGTGCCGGCGGCCTCGGCGTTGCGCTTGGCCGTGGCGGCGGCGTCGAGATCGCGCGCCACGGTGACCTCGCGCGTCTCCACGACGCCGTGGAAGCGCGGCACGATCACGCGGTTCATCACGTAGTAGAGCAGGCCGAACGCGATCGCGAGCCACAGGAGCTGCGAGGGGAACGTGCTCGGCTCGAAAGGCGGGAACGCGGCGCCGCCGTGTGCGACGACGTCGCCCGCCTCGTGCGTCGGAGATGCCATGGCGTCAGCGCCCTCTCAAAGCGTCGGCCGGGCGAGGATCGCCCGGCGCGACGAAGCCGTCGTCGAAGAGGCGGCCTCCCGCTGCCGGGAGGCCCCGAACCACGCCGCCGCTTACGCGACGAAGAGCAGCACCAGCGCGACGACGAGGCAGAAGATGCCCAGGCCTTCGGCGAGCGCCGCGCCGATGAACGCGCGGGCGAACTGGCCGTCGGAGGCGGAGGGGTTGCGCAGGGCGCCGGAGAGGAAGTTGCCGAAGATGTTGCCCACGCCCATGGCGGCGAGGCCCATCCCGATGCAGGCGAGGCCGGCGCCGAGGAACTTGTACGCGTCGGCCGACAGGGCCAGGGCTTCGGTTTCCATAGTCTACTCCTCGAGGTGTGGTGCGTGGTTGGGGTGGAAAACGAGAGCGCCGATCCGCCTCAGTGTCCGGGATGCAGCGCGTCGTTGAGGTAGATGCAGGTGAGGACCGCGAAGACGTAGGCCTGCAGCGCGGCGACGAAGATCTCGAAGCCCACCATGGCGAACGTCATCAGAAGCGGCAGGGGCGCGAGGATCGCGGCCACGCCCGCCCCCAGCAGGGAGACGATGAAGCCCGCGAAGACCTTCAGCGCGATGTGGCCGGCGAGCATGTTCGCGAACAGGCGCAGGCTCAAGCTGATCGGCCGGGAGACGAAGGAGATCACCTCGATCAGGGTGATGAAGGGCACGAGCCAGCCCGGGACGCCCGAGGGGACGAACAGGCCGAGGAAGTGCGTGCCGTGCTTGACGAAGCCGTAGATCACGACCGTGCCGATGACGATCATCGCCAGGGCGAAGGTGACGATGATGTGGCTCGTGATCGTGAAGGCGCCGGGCACCATGCCCACGAGGTTGCCCACCAGCACGAACAGGAACAGCGAGAAGACGAGCGGGAAGAACTTCATCCCCTCCTTGCCCGTCGCGTCCCTGAGCATGTTGGCGACGAACTCGTAGAGCGTCTCGCCGAAGGCCTGCCAGCGGTTGGGGACGAGCGCGACGTTGCGCGTCGCGAGGCTCATCACGCCGAGGATCAGGCCGACGACGATGAGCATGTAGAGACCGGAATTGGTGAGCGCGATGGGCGCGTCACCGATCGTGCCGAAGCTGACGATCTCCTTGATCTCGAACTGCTCGACCGGGCTCGCCATGTTCTTCCAGTCCTCGTTCAGCGCCGACGGGCGGCGGGTCCCGACCTCAGCGGGTGCGATCGTCCGATCCCGGCCGCTCGGCCTCCTCGCCCGGGGACGTACCCGAGCGCGGCCTGCGGTTCAACTCCCCTGCGGCACGCATGATGTTCAGCATGCCCGCAGCGAAGCCGAGAACGAGCCCGACGATCATCCCCCACGGCGACGTGCCGGCGACCTGGTCCAGCGCCCAGCCGATGCCGGTGCCCGCGAAGATGCCCGCGATGAACTCCGCGGAAAAGCGTAGCGCCTTTCCGAGGCCGGACATGTCGGACGCCGCACGGGAACCGGCTCGCGCATCGCGATCGCGCCGCGTACGGGCATCGCCCAGGCGCGTGTCGAGACGGCGGAGCCTCGCGGACAGATCGGCCTCGTCGCCGGGGCCGGACCCCTCGCCGTCTTCCCCCTTCCGCCCTGTTGGATCGCCCATGATCGTGCCAGCGCGGACCGAGAAAACGAGAAAGGCCAAGCCCCTGAAGCCGGGCGCACCATATGTGCGGGCCTCCCCCCTGTCAAGGACGCTCGCACTTGCGTGAAGTAATTGATTTTATTCGCGATTCGGACGGACGTGACAGAATCGTCACGCGCGCTCGCGCGGCTCAGACCGCCTCCGCCAGCCGCTCCGCGCGCTCCAGGTCGACCGACACGAGGGTGGAGACGCCGCGCTCCGCCATGGTCACGCCGAAGAGGCGATCCATGCGCGCCATGGTGATGGGATTGTGGGTGATGACGAGGAAACGCGTGCGCGTGGAGCCCGCCATCTCGTCGAGGAGATCGCAGTAGCGCTCGACGTTGGCGTCGTCGAGGGGCGCGTCGACCTCGTCGAGCACGCAGATCGGCGAGGGATTGGTGAGGAAGACCGCGAAGATCAACGCGGTCGCGGTCAGCGCCTGCTCGCCGCCGGAGAGCAGCGTCATCGTCTGCGGCTTCTTGCCCGGGGGGCGCGCGAGGATCTCGAGCCCCGCCTCCAGCGGATCGTCCGAATCGACGAGCGTCAGCTGCGCCGTGCCCCCGCCGAACAGCGTCGTGAACAGGCTCTCGAAATGCCCGTTCACCAGCGTGAAGGCCGCGAGCAGCCGCTCGCGCCCCTCCTTGTTGAGGCTCGCCACCGCCCCGCGCAGGCGCCGGATGGCCTCGACGAGGTCGTCGCGCTCCGCCGCGAGCGAGCCCTTCTTGCCCTCCAGCTCCGCGAGCTCGTCCTCCGCGCGCAGGTTGACGGCGCCGAGGCGCTCGCGATCGCCCTTGA
Source organism: Salinarimonas ramus (assembly GCF_014645695.1). Taxonomy (GTDB): domain Bacteria; phylum Pseudomonadota; class Alphaproteobacteria; order Rhizobiales; family Beijerinckiaceae; genus Salinarimonas; species Salinarimonas ramus. The sequence goes on from NZ_BMMF01000008.1 coordinate 45,967, forward strand.
GCGAGAGGAGCTTCGCCTCCGTCTCCATCTGGTCGGGCAGGGCGTCGCCCGGCTCGATGAGGGCCAGCGCGTGGAGCCCGGCGACGTCGGTGTCGAAGGCGTCGCGGATCGCCTGGACGAAGGCGAGGAGACGCGTCTCCTGCGCCTCGCGCCGCGCCTCGGCGCCGGCGGCGGCCTCGCGCACGGCGGAGAGCGCGTCGAGGGCGGCGCGGGCCGCGCGGTCGGATTCCGCCGACACGCGCTCGCCCTCCGCGAGACGATCGGCGGCCTCGCGCCGGGCCGCCTCGGCGCCCTCGATCTCGGCGAGGAGGCGTCGGCGGCGAAGCGCGAAATCGTCCGGCGCCTCGCGCAGGATCTCGAGCTCCTCGCGCGTCGCCTCGAGCCGCTCCGCGATCTCCTCCACGCTCTCGCGCGCCCGCGCTCCGCGCTCGCGCCACGACATGATCTCCGCCTCGAGCGACCGTCGCCGCTCCTGCGCGCGCTCGGCTTCGCGAACGAGGCTCTGGAGCGCGCCGCGACGCTCGGAGGCGTCCGCCCGCGTCTCGCCGACGCGGGCGCGCGCCTGCGCCAGCTCGATCTCGAGCTCCGGCGCGGGCGCGAGATCGTCGAGGGCCGCGCGTGCGTCCTCGGCGCGCTCGCGGGCCTCCTCCAGGCTCTCGGCGACGCGCTCGGCGGCGTCCGCGAGGCTCGCGCGCTTCGCCGCGACGTCGGCGGCGCGACGCTCCGCCGCGGCGGCGGCCTCGCGGGCGGCGTCGAGAGCCCGTCTCGCGCCGCGGGCCTCCTCCAGCGTGCGCGCCTCCAGGGCGGCGGCGTTGCGCGCGGCGGTCTGGACGCGGTCGAGATCGCGCCGGCGCTCCTCGGCGATGTCGCGCGCCCGCTGCGCCTCCTCCTCGAGATCGGCCAGTCGATTGCGCTCGGCGAGGCGTCGCGCGGCGGCGGAAGGCGCCTCGGCGAGGGCGCGATAGCCGTCCCAGCGCCACAGGTCGCCCTCGCGCGAGACGAGCCGCTGGCCCGGCGCGAGCGTGTCGGCGAGCCGCGCGCCGTCCGCGCGGGAAACGACGCCGACCTGCGCCAGGCGGCGCCCCAACGCGGCCGGCGCCTCGACGACCCGCGCGAGCGGGACGGCGTCCGACGGCAGAGCGGGGTCTGCGTCGGCGGCGACCGCGACCCAATGCGCCGGCGCGGCCGGATCGCTCGAGGCGTCGAGATCCTCGCCGAGCGCCGCCGCGAGCGCCGTCTCGTAGCCCTTCTCGACGCGGACCTGGTCGAGCATCGCGGGATAGCGCGCCCCGGCGACGGGCGCGAACAGCTTGCGCAGCGTCGCCGCCTCGGTGTCGAGCTTCTGCGCCGCGCGCTCGGCCTCCGCCAGCGGGCCGCGGGCGCGGCTCTCCGCCTCGCGGGCGCGGTCGAGCAGCGCGCGGGCGTCGGCGGCGCGGGTGTCGGCCTCCTCCAGCGCCTCCGCGGCGGCTTCGCGCGCGGCGACGAGCTCGTCGAGATCGGCGGGGAGCTCCTCCTCCAGCGCGGCGCGCTCGCGGGCGAGCCGCTCGGCCTCGCCGGAGAAGCGCGCGATGCGCGCCTCCTCCTCGGCGGCCGTGCGCTCCAGCGCGCCGCGCCGCGCGTTGAGGTCGGAGACGCGGGTCTGGAGCGCCGCCATCGCGGCCTCGGCCTCGGCGAGAACGCTCTCCGCCAGCGACAGCGCCTCGCGCGCGGCCTCCTCCTCCTCGGCGGCGCGCCCCGTGTCGGCGAGCGCCGCGTGCTCGGCCTCGAGCCGCCCGATGCTCTCGATCGCGTCGGCGCTCAGAGCCTCCTGGCGGGCGCGGTCGCGCACCAGCTCGCCGGCGCGGCGCTCCAGGGCGGCGAGCTTGTCCTTGGTGCGGGTCTCCTCGCCGTCGAGCTCGGCGCGGGCGAGGACGAGGCGCTGGAGCGCCGCCGCGGCGGCGGCCTCGCCCTCGCGCAGGCCGGGAAGCGCGTGGGCCGCGATCGCCTGCTCGCGGGCGGTCCGCGCCTGAGCCTGCGCCTTGTCGGCGACCTCGGACGCGCGCGCCTGCGCCTCCGAGGCCGCAGCTGCGGCGTCCGCCCGCGCGGCGGCGTGCCCGATGAGCTGCACCATGGCCTCGAGCCGCCTGATCTCGGCGGCGACCGCCCGATAGCGCGCCGCCTGCCGGCTCTGACGGCGCAGGCCCTCGATCTGCCCGTCGAGGCCCGAGAGCACGTCCTCGACGCGCGAGAGATTCTCCTCCGCGGCCTTGAGCCGCAGCTCCGCCTCATGACGGCGGGCATGCAGGCCGGCGATGCCGGCGGCGTCCTCCAGGATGCGCCGGCGCGCCTGCGGCTTGGCGGCGATGATCTCGGAGATCTGCCCCTGGCGCACCAGGGCCGCCGAGCGCGCGCCCGTCGCCGCGTCTGCGAAGAGCAGCTGCACGTCGCGCGCGCGCACCTCCCGCCCGTTGATACGGTAGGTCGAGCCGGCCTCGCGGGCGATCTTGCGGGAGATCTCGAGCTGGTCGGCGTCGTTGAAGGCGGCGGGCGCCGTGCGGCCGGTATTGTCGACGCTGACGGTGACCTCGGCGGCGTTGCGCGCCGGGCGGTTTCCCGAGCCGTTGAAGATCACGTCGTCCATGCCGGACGCGCGCATCGCCTTGTAGGAGCTCTCGCCCATGACCCAGCGCAGGGCCTCGACGAGGTTCGACTTGCCGCAGCCGTTGGGACCGACGATGCCCGTCAGCCCCGGCTCGATGGGCACGTCGGTGGCCTCGACGAAGGTCTTGAAGCCCGCGATGCGAAGGCGCGTCAGCTGCATCGGCGCGCGCCCTCGCGGGCGGCGGGATCAGCCCTCCAGCATCGGCGCGACGATGGCCTCGAACTCATCGATGGTGAGCGCTCCGCTGCGCTTCTCGCCGTTGAAGAAGAAGGTCGGCGTGGCGTTGACGCCGAGCTCCTCGCCGCGCGCCTTCACCTCCTGGATACCATCGTAGAGGGACTGGTCGCGCAAGCACGCCTCGAACTTCTCCTGTGAAAAACCGGCCTGGCGCATCAGCTGCGCCAAGGTGTCGAGTGGCCGGTCGGAGAAGGCCCATTCGCGCTGGAGCTCGAACAGCATGTCGACGACCGGCCAGTACAGCTCCGGCTCGCAGCGCGCGAGCATGAAGCCCGCCGTGGCCAGCGGGTCGAGCGGGTATTCGCGCATGACGAATCGCACCTGCCCGGTGTCGATGAAGCGCTCCTTCACCTGCGGCCAGGTGTTGTTGTGGAACGTGGCGCAATGGCTGCAGGTCAGCGAGGCGTATTCGTAGACCGTCACCGGCGCGTTCTCGTCGCCGAGCGCCATCTCGCCCAGCGGGCCGGCGGTGCCGAGCACGTCCATGTCCGCGGTCTGCGCGAAGGCGGGCCGCAGGCCCAGCGTGCCGACGGCGCTCGCGCCGGCGAGGAAGGTGAGGGCGTGGCGACGCGTGATCATCATCGTTACTCCGTCGATGGGTCGGCGGTATCGTTCGCACGACAAGTAGGCCGAGAGTGAGGCCGGGGACAAGCGCGACGCGCGCCCCCGCCGCAGGCGGGCGAATCACGTCTTCGTGTGAGCCGGCTCCGTGCCGGCGCGGCCTAGCGGGCCCGCCCCTGCCGGGAGACGATCTCGCGCCCGAGCCGGGCGAGCGCATCGCGCAAGGAGGCGTCCTCGACCGATCCGGTCGCGCCGGCGATCGCCGCCTCCTCGCCCGGCGCGAGAGGGCGCGCCGGCGGGCGCCGCGGCGGCGGGCGGCGCACGGGCCCCTGCTTGAGCACGATCTTGCCCACGCAGCCCCAGCCGTAGAGCGCGTTGATCCGCTCGATGAGGAGCGGCGCCATGTGCTGCGCGTCGAGCGCGAAGGCGCTCTCCACCAGGATGACGAGCGTCGCCGGCGGCGGCGCGGCGTCCGGCTCCGGGCGCGCGCGCTTGGGCCATTCGAGCTTCACGGGCTGCGAATAGGTGCCGAGCGGATCGCCCGCGATGTCGGGCCAGGCGGCGATGACGTCCGCCGAGGCGAAGCCCTGGCGCGCGAGCGCCTCGCCCATGGCGCCGTCGACCAGCTCCGCCAGCGGCCTCGATCCGTATGCCTGCCGCGCCATTCCGCCCGCCCGCGCTCCGATGGAAGCCGATTCCCGGATCGGCTATGGATGGGGACCATGGTAGCCCCGACCGACCCTCCTCGAACAGCCGATTCGCAGCCCATGCCCGCGACGCAGACGCGCGCCGAGCCCAGCCTCGAAGAACCTCGCAACGCCGAGCCTGCCGGCGGCAAGCCGATCTCGGCGGCCGACCTCCTCACCTGGTACGACCGCCACCGTCGCGCCCTGCCCTGGCGCGCGCGCCCCGGCGAGGCGGCCGATCCCTACCGCGTCTGGCTCTCGGAGATCATGCTCCAGCAGACGACCGTGATGGCGGTGAAGCCCTATTTCGAGCGCTTCCTCACGCGCTTTCCCACCGTGGAGGCGCTCGCGGCCGCGCCGTCGGAGGAGGTGATGAACGCCTGGGCGGGGCTCGGCTATTATTCCCGCGCGCGCAATCTTCACGCCTGCGCCAAGGCCGTCGTCGCCGAGCACGGCGGGCGCTTTCCGGATACCGAGGACGGCTTGCGCGCGCTGCCGGGCATCGGCGCCTACACCGCGGGCGCCATCGCGGCCATCGCCTTCGACCGGGTCGCGGCCGCGGTCGACGGCAACGTCGAACGGGTGATGACGCGCCTCCACGCCATCGCCGAGCCCATGCCCAAGGCCAAGGCCGCCGTGCGCGAGGCGACGCTCGCCCTCGTGCCGCCGGACCGGCCGGGCGACTTCGCCCAGGCGCTGATGGATCTCGGCGCGACGATCTGCACGCCCAAGCGCCCCGCCTGCGCGCTCTGCCCCTGGATGAGCCTCTGCGCCGCCCGCCGCGCCGGCGAGGCGGAGCTCTATCCCGTCAAGGCGCCCAAGAAGACCCGCGAGACCCGCCGCGGCGCCGCTTTCGTCGTCGAGCGCGCCGACGGCGCGATCCTGCTGCGCACCCGCGCCCCGGAGGGCCTGCTCGGCGGCATGGCCGAGCCGCCCGGCAGCGCCTGGTCGGTCGACTGGGTGCCCTCGCAGGCGATCCTCGATGCGCCGCTCGACGCGCGCTGGAAGCGCCTGGACGGCGTGGTGCGCCACGTCTTCACGCATTTCACGCTGGAGGCGAGCGTTCTCCACGCCCGCGTCGCTGCAGGCACCGCCGCGCCCGACGGCATGCGCTTCACGCCGCGCGAGGCGATCTCGCAGGAGCCGCTGCCGAGCGTGATGAAGAAGATCCTCGCCCACGCGCTCGGCGAGGCCCTGTTCGCGCCGACGCCCGCCGGCGCGGGGCGCGGGCGGGCGTCGAAGGAGCCGGGAGACGGCGAGGCGCCCGCACCCGTGAGAAAGCGGCGCGGACGCGCGGCCTGAGCGCGCAGGGTGGATCGGCTCAGCGGCCCGTCGACATGGGGTCCGACTGGCCCCAATAGGGCGTCGCGTTGTAGTAGCGGTGGACGTGCTCCTCCCAATCCCGCGAGAACGAGGCGTCGTAATGCTCGGCGGTCTCGCGGGGTGCCTGGCTCAGCTGGTCGTCGGTGAGGTTGAGCTCGTAGGCGTTCAGGTCGGTGTCGTAATGGAGCACGCCCCAGGGCAGGGTGAAGCCCTTCGTCTCGGTGCCGAACAGGCCACCGGAGACGCTCATGACGGCGTAGGCGACCTTGCCGGAGCGCTTGTCGATCATGACGCGCTGGATATGGCCGATCTCGTCGCCGTCGGAGCGCTTGACGGGCGTGCCCTCGACGCGGTCGCTGGCGATGAGATGATGCTTGGGATCGGGATGGGCGCTGCTCGCCATGGAATGCCTCCTGCGGCCGCCCCTACGGGCGGCTCTCGCGTGTGGTGAAACCTGTGCCTCGTCAACGCGGGGCCCTCACGGGGCGTTCCGCGCTGCGAGACCCGGCATGGGCGGCTCTCGCAGGCTGTGGACGGCTGTGGACGGGGCGCGGGCGCAACGTTGACGGTCGAAATCGTTCCTGATACGTTCTAGTCACGGATGGGGAGAGCGGGGCCGAGATGACGCGCGTGTTCACGATACCCCTCGGCCTGCCCTTCCTGGAGACGCTGGCCGACGCGCTCGTGGAGGGCCGCCTCGTGCCGGGCTATCCCGAGACGTCGGGGCCCGAGGCGCTCGCGGAGGCGACGATCTTCCTGCCGACGCGGCGTGCGGCCCGGGCGCTGGGCGCGCTCGTCGCCGAGCGTGCGGCGGCGCGCTTCGAGACGCCCGCGCTCGTGCTCCCGCGGATCGTGCCGCTCGGCGCTGCCGACGACGCCGAGCTCGCGCTCGCCGCCGGCGCGCTGGAGACGGGCGCGGCCGCGCAGGCGCTCGCTCCCCCGATCGCGCCGCTGGAGCGTCGCCTGCTGCTGGCGCGGCTCGTCCAGCATTGGTCGGAGGCTCTCGATCCGCGTCTCGCCCGGCTCGACGGGGACACGCCCTTCCTCGTGCCCTCCTCGCCCGCCGACGCGGTCTCGCTCGCGGGCGAGCTCGAGGCGCTGATGGACGACCTCGCCTACGAGAACGTGCCCTTCGAGGCCCTCGGGAGAGCCGTCGACGGAGACTTCTCCACCTATTTCGAGCTCACCCTCGATTTCGTGCGCATCGCCTTCACCGCATGGCCGGCGATCCTCGCCGAGCGCGGGGCGAGCGACCCCGGGCGACGGACGGCGGCGCTGATCGACGCGGAAGCCGCGCGCCTGCGCACGAGCCCGCCGCGCGGACCGGTGATCGCGGCCGGCTCCACGGGCTCGATCCCCGCGACGGCGCGGCTCCTCGCGGCCATCGCGAACCTGCCACGCGGCGCCGTCGTGCTGCCCGGTCTCGACCGGGACCTCGACGAGGGCGCCTGGCGCGCGGTTTGCGGGGATCGCGAGAGCGGGCTTTCCGCCGCCCACGGCCATCCGCAGGCGGTGATGGCGCGGCTCCTCTCCGAGGTGCTTCACCTGCGCCGCGAGGACGTCCTCCCCCTCGCCGAGCCGGAGGCGGCGGGCCGCGCCCGCGAGCGGATGCTCGCCGAGGCCATGCGTCCGGCCGAGACGACGGAGGCCTGGGCCGCGCTGGACGCCGATCTGCGCTCCACCCTCGCGGCGCGGGGCAGCGAGGGCATCGCCCTCGTCGAGGCCGCCGACGAGCGGCGCGAGGCGCTCTGCGTGGCGATCGCCCTGCGCGAGACGCTCGAGACGCCCGGGCGGACGGCGGCGCTCGTGACGCCCGATCGCGGGCTGGCCGAGCGCGTCTGCGCAGAGCTCGGCCGCTGGGGCGTGAGCGTCGACGATTCCGCCGGCACGAGCCTCGCCGAATCGCAGGCCGGGCGCCTCGCCAGGCTCGCCGCGGAGGCGGCGGCGGACCGCTTCTCGCCGCTCTCCACGCTGGCGCTCCTGCATCATTCCGCGGTGCGCCTCGGCTTCGACGCCGTCGACATGGCGCGCGCCCGCGCGGCGCTGGAGATCGGCGTCCTGCGCGGGCCCGAGCCGCGGGCGGGAATCGCGGGGCTGCGCGCAGCTCTCGACCTGCGCCGGATCGAGACAGCGCGCGAGGCCGGTCGCGTCCCGCGCCCCCGCGCCCGGCTGGAGGACGCGGATTGGGAGCTGGCGGCGTCGCTGCTCGCACGGCTGGAGGCGGCCTTCGCGACCTTCGGGCGCGATATCGGCCCCCGCGAAATCTCGCTCCCCGCACTTGCGGCCGCCCACCGCGCCGCCTTCGACGCCCTCGTCGCCGCCCCCGACCGCGAGGTCGATACGGACGAGGACGCGAGCGAGGACGAGGCGGCGCTCTTCACGGACGGGTCCGACGAGGCGCTGGCCGAACTCTTCGACGACCTCTCCCTCGTCGACGCCGACGCGGCTCTGCGGGGCGTCTTCCTCGACTATCCCGGCTTCTTCGCCAACGTCGCCCGCGATCGCCGCGCGCCGGGGCGCGCCGACCGGGCGCATCCGCGGCTCAAGGTGCTGGGATTGCTCGAGGCGCGGCTCGTGCGCGCCGACAGGATCGTGCTCGCCGGCCTCGACGAGGGCGTCTGGCCGCCGCGCGCGCGCACCGACGCCTTCCTCAACCGGCCCATGCGCGAGGAGATCGGCCTGCCCCCGCCGGAGCGCCGTCTCGGCCAGACGGCCCACGACTTCGTCCAGGCGCTCGGCGCCAGGGACGTCGTCGTCACCCGCGCCAAGAAGCGCGACGGCGCGCCGACGGTACCCTCGCGCTTCCTCCAGCGCATCCGCGCCTTCGTCGGGGACGCGCCGTGGCAGGACATGCTCGCGGGCGGAGCGCGTCTGTCCGCGCTGGCGGACCGGCTCGACGCCGCAGAGCCCGCGCCTCCCCTCCCCCGCCCGGCACCGCGGCCGGATCCCGCGCTCTTCCCGCGACGGCTCTCCGTCACGGAGGTCGAGACCCTGGTGCGCGATCCCTACGCCATCTTCGCACGGCGCGTGCTCGGCCTCGATCCGCTGGACGCCATCGCCACCGCGCCGGGCGCAGCCGAGCGCGGCAGCCTCATCCACGACACGTTCGCGCTCTTCGTGGAGGCGCATCCCGACGCGCTGCCGCCGCGGGACGTCGCGGCCGAGCGCCTGCGCCAGATCGGGCTCGACCTGTTCGCGCCCATCGGCGAGGCCTATCCGGAGGTCCAGGCCGAGTGGTGGCCGCGGTTCGAGCGGGTGATCGACGGCTTCCTCGACTGGGAGATCGACCGCCGCGCGCTCCTCGCCGACCTCGCCGTCGAGCGCTCGGGCAAGCTCCCGATCCAGCTGGGCGCGGAGACCTTCCTGCTCACGGCGCGAGCCGACCGGATCGAGCGCCGGCGCGACGGCGGCGCCACCATCGTGGACTACAAGACCGGCACGCCGCCCTCGGCGAAGATGGTCTTCGCCGGCTTCTCGCCGCAGCTGACGCTGGAGGCCGCCATGCTGCGCGCGGGCGCCTTCGAGGGCGTCCAGAAGGCGGCCGGCGAGGTCGATCTCCTCTATGTGCACGCGTCGGGCGGCAAGGAGCCCTTCCGCCCCTGCCCGATCGCGCCGCCCAAGGACGAGGAGCGAACCGTCGCCGATCTCGTGAGCGAGCATCTCGCGCGGCTCACCGGCCTCGTCGCGCGCTTCGTCGCCGGCGAGTACGGCTACGTCTCCCGGCCCTACGCGCAATACGCCCTGCGCTTCTCGGCCTACGACCACCTGGCGCGTGTGAAGGAATGGTCCGCCGCAGGCGGCGCGGGCGTGGAGGACGAGACGTGACGACGACCGCCTCCGGCGCGCGGGGCGCCATGCGCATCCCCGCCCACACGATCGAGAGCCAGCGCCGGGCCGCGGACCCGACGCTGTCGGCCTGGGTCTCCGCCAATGCGGGCTCGGGCAAGACCAAGGTCCTCACCGACAGGGTCATGCGGCTCATGCTCGCGGGCACGCCGCCCGGGCGCATCCTGTGCCTCACCTTCACCAAGGCCGCGGCGGCGAACATGTCGATCCGCATCTTCGACACGCTGTCGGCCTGGGTGAGCCTCGACGACGCGGCGCTCACGAAGCGGCTGGAGGCGCTCGATGGCGCGCACCCGTCGCGCGAGCGCCTGGTGGCGGCCCGCCGCCTCTTCGCGCGCGCGGTGGAGACGCCGGGGGGCCTCAAGATCGAGACGATCCACGCCTTCTGCGAGCGGCTCCTGCACATCGCGCCCTTCGAGGCGAACGTCCCGGCGAGCTTCACCGTCCTCGACGACGCCGCCTCCGACGAGCTCGTGCGCGCAGCCAAGGCCGGCATCCTCGCCGCCGCGCATCTGGGCGACGCGGCCCTCGCCGACGCCTTCGCCGCCGTCGACGCGCACGCGTCGGGCGAGCGGCTCGACGCGCTCCTGCGCGAGGCCCTCGCCTGCAAGGACGCGCTCGCCGACGCGGCCTCGCGCGAGGCCGCGCTCGCGAAGGTCGCCGAGATCTTCGGCCTCGAGCCGCACGAGGACGAGGCGACGATCGCCGCCTCCATGCTCGCGGACGCGCTCCCGCAGAGCGAGCGGGCGGCGCTCGCCCGCGCGTTCCTCGCGACCGGCAGCAGCAACGACGCCAAGCAGGCGGCCTGCCTCCAGCGCATGGCGGAGGCGACCGACGATCCGTCGCGGCTCGAGGCCTATCTCGGCCTCTTCCTGCGCAAGGACGGGGCGCCCAAGGCCGATTCGACGCTGGCGACGAAGGCCATGGGCACCGCCGTGAAGGAACGGCTGATCGCCGAGCGCCAAAGGCTCGTCGCGCTCGGCGAGCGTCGCCGCGCCGCCGCCGCCCTCGCCCGCACCCGCGCGCTCTACGTGCTCGCGGGCGCGATCCTCGAGAAGGTGGAGGCGGAGAAGCGCCGGCTCGGCGCGCTCGATTTCGACGATCTCGTGCGACGCACGCTCGCCCTGCTGCGTCGGGGCGAGGCGGCCTGGCTGCTCTACAAGCTCGACCGCGGCATCGATCACGTCCTCGTCGACGAGGCGCAGGACACCAATCCCGAGCAATGGGAGATCCTGCGCCACATCACCGAGGAGTTCCACGCCGGCGCCGGCGCCGCGGGCGGGCGCCCGCGCACGATCTTCGCGGTGGGCGACCCCAAGCAGTCGATCTACTCCTTCCAGGGCGCCGATCCGCGGCGCTTCGAGGAGAGCCGGCAGCATTGGCGCAAGCTCGCCCACGCCGGCGGCTTCCCCTTCGAGGAGGTGCCGCTCACGGTCTCCTTCCGCTCGGCGCCGACGATCCTGTCGGCGGTCGACCGCGTCTTCGGCGTGCCCGCGCATTATGCGGGCCTCGACCCGTCGGACCGGGCGACGGGTACCGTCCACGAGAGCGTACGGCCGGACACGCCCGGCCTCGTCGAGCTGTGGCCGATCGCGCGCCCCGATCCGGGCGCCGAGCCCGACGCCTGGACCCATCCCGTCGACGTGGTGGAGGAGAGCGCCCCGGCGGTCGTGACCGCGCGGCGCGTCGCCCGAGCCATCCGCGTCTGGACGACCACGGGCGACGCCTGCGGGCGCGTGCGCCGCCCCGGAGAGGTGCTCGTCCTCGTGCGAAAGCGCAACGCCGCCTTCCACGCCGTCATCAAGGCGCTCAAGGACACCGGCCTGCCCGTCGCCGGGGCGGACCGCCTCTCGCTCACGCATCACATCGCGGTGGAGGATCTCATCGCGGCCGGACGCACGGCGTTGCTGCCGCAGGACGACCTCACCGTCGCGGCCGCGCTCAAATCCCCTTTGGTCGCGCTCGAGGACGACGACCTCGTGCGCATCGCCGCGCGCCGCGGGCCGCAGGCGAGCGTCGCCGACGCCGTGCGCGCGGCGGCGGAAGCCGGCGACGCCGCCGCGATCCGCGCGCGCGAGGCGCTCGACGCCTGGGCGCGCCTCGCCGCCGCGCACGGCCCCTTCGGCTTCTACGCCGCCCTCGTCGGGCCGCGTGGCGGGCGCCGCGCCCTCGTCTCGCGCCTGGGCTCGGAGGCGGGCGACGCCATCGACGCCTTCCTCGGCCTCGCCCGCGAGGCGGAGGCGCCCGAGGCGCCTTCGCTGGCCCGCTTCCTCGCCGGGTTCGAGGGGGTCGAGCGCGAGATCAAGCGCGATCTCGAGAGCGGCGCCGACGAGGTGCGCGTCATGACGGTGCACGGCGCCAAGGGGCTCGAAGCCCCCGTCGTCGTCGTCCTCGACGACGCCGGCGCACAGGCGGGGCGTGTGTCGCCCCTCGTCGCGCTGACCGTCGCGCGCGACGAGACGCTGCCCGTCTGGTCGCCGGGCAAGGACCACGATTGCGATGCGCTGGGCGAGGCGCGCGACCTGGCGACGATCCGCAATGCGGAGGAAGCGAACCGGCTGCTCTACGTGGCCCTCACCCGCGCCGAAAGCCATCTCGTCGTCGCGCCCTACATCAACCGCGCCGACCGGGACGCGCCGGAGACAGCCTGGTCGTCGATGACGCGCCTCGCCCTCGCCGGCACGCCCGGGCCGATCGAGACCGACCTTCCCTACGTCGCGGGCGCCCTCGTCTGGCGCGAGAACGCGACGGACGCGACGGGCGAGCCGCCTGCGGACCCGGTTCGGGAGGAGCGCGGGACTGCAGCCGGCGCGTCCGCTCCGCCCGCCTGGCTCTTCGCCCCGGCGGCACCCGAGCGGGAAGCTGCGCCGCCACTTCGTCCGTCGAACGCGCTCTCCGCCGCCGATCGCCGCCCGCGGGCCGCGGACAAGCCCTTCGTCGCGGCGGCGCGCCTGCGCGGCACGCTGATCCACGCCCTCGTCGAGCGCCTGCCGGCGCTTCCCGCCGACACGCGCGAGGCGGCGGCGACGAGCTTCGTCGCCGCCCGCGCCCGCGGTCTCTCCGAGGAGGTGCGCGCTGCGATCGTGCGCGACGCCTGCGCCGTGATCGCGGACCCCCGCCTCGCGCCGCTCTTCTCGCAGCACGCTTTCGCGGAGGCGCCCGTCGCCGGGCGCGTCGTGCTGCCGAGCGGGGAGGAGATCGCCGTCGCCGGCCAGCTCGATCGGCTCGCCATCGGGCCGGACGCGATCGTCTTCGCGGACTTCAAGACGGCGGCGCGCCCGCCGGCTCCGGACGCGCCCGTTCCGGGTACGACGCTCGTCCAGATGGGGCTCTACGCCGCGCTCCTCGCACGCGCCTTTCCCGGGCGGCGGATCGAGGCGCATCTCGTCTGGACCGCCGGCCCGCACGTGCGTGTCCTGACGCAGCCCGAGCTCGACGCCGGTCTCGCCCGCGCGATGGAACGCCGCGACGCAGCGGCCGGGCGATGATCACGCACGCGAAACGACGAAGGGGCGCCACCGGCGCCCCTTCGCGAAACCCTGTCCCTCCGCGGCGTCGGCCAACGACGCCCGCCTTACTGCCGCGCGTTCTGATCGCGCACGAAGTCCGTGGCCGATTGCGGCTCGGGCCGCGGGCCGGTGAACGTGTCCACGCGCTCGGGGAAGGCGGCGGCGGGGTCCGGCGCCAGGTAGGCCTGAGGCGGATCGGTGAGGAAGCGGCGCTGCAGGCGCGTCTCCGGCGCAGCGGCGCGGCGCTCCTCGTCGAGGCGGCGCAAGGTGTCCGGCGGGATCCAGGCGGGATTGGCGTTGGCGCCGCCGAAGCCGCGCTCCGCCGGCTCCCATTCCGGCCGCACCGGGCCGCCGAGGCCGGCGCCGGGGACGCGCCCGGCGCGCAGCTCCTCGGGCGTCATCCGCCGCCCGATGCCCTCGAACGCGCCGCCACGCTCCGGAGCCGGCGTGTTCGCCTCGATGGCGCGGGCGCGGGCGGCAGCCACGTCCGGATCGTTCGGCCATTGCGGGTTCGCCTCCGCGACGCCGCCTTCTACCGGCGGCGGCAGGGCGCCGAGGTTCGGCGGGACCACGAGAGGTGCGCGCTCGCGATATTGGATGTCCGGCTGATCCGGCTCGACGAGGCCGATCGCGCCGAACACCTCGCGGAAGAAGCCGCCGTCCTGCGCCGTCGCGGGCTGGGGCGACAGCAGGCCCAAGGCCAGCGGCGCCAGGGCTGCGCCGGCGATGGCGGCGCGCGCGAAACCGGAACGCGTCATCTCGTCTCGACCCCTCGTCGATCTCGTGTGGTCGCGCCGGCCGTCCGGCCGAGCGCCCGTCCCATCACCCGCCATCGCGGCTTTCGTGTGGCGGGCCCTCCCGCCGCGCCCGGCGCGGCTCGAGGACCAGCGAGTCATAGAGGAGACCGAGGACCCCCGCAACGATCGCGGCGTCCGCGACATTGAAGACGTACCAGGAGAACGCGCCCCAGTGGAGGTGCACGAAGTCGAAGACCGCACCGTACGCCACGCGGTCGACGACGTTGCCGAGCGCGCCGCCGACGACGAGGGCGAGCGAGCCCGCGAGGAAGCGCGCGGGCGTGCGCAGCATCCACAGGCCGAGCCCGATGGAGGCACCGATGGAAAGCGCGACGAGGAGCCAGCGGCCGAGCTCGGTCTCCTGCTGGAAGAGACCGTAGGAGATGCCGCGGTTCCACACGACGATCAGCTCGGCGAAGGGCGCGAGCACGAGCGGCGCGTGGACCCGCAGGTCGTAGCCGAAAAGGAAATAGAGCTTCGTCGCCTGGTCCGCGAGGAAGATCGCGAGCGCGAGGGCGATCGCGAAGCGGGCGTGCGCGGGCGGGATTGGCTTGGGCGGGTTCGGCTTGGGCGGGTTCGGCGCGGCCTCGGCGGCGTCTGAGGGCATCTTCGGCGTCGATCTCGTTGCGGGACGGTTCAGGGCGGGTTCAGGCGCGCCGCCCCATGGCTGGGCGACGACCCGGCGACGCTCCTCCTAGCACCGGCGGCGCCCGCGCGGAATGGCCGAGAGGCCGCGCGTGGAACCCTGCGGCCCGCGGGAGCGTCACATTGCGACACCACGATACGAGAGACCGGATGAGACAGATGCCCCGCCTCCTCGCGCTCCTCGCCACCACCGCGATGGCGACCACCGCCTTGACCGGCCCGGCGACGGCCGCGCCCCAGCCCAGCGCGCCGCTCCTCCACCTCGCGCAAGCGGAGCCGGCGGCGGACGAGAACCCGCTCCTTCGCCGCCTGCCCGACGGCACCGTCGTCGAGGACGACACGCCCGCCACGGACGAGCCGGCGGCCGAGGCTCCCCCGGCCGAAGCCCCTCCCGCGGAGGCACCGCCGGCCGAAGCGCCGCCTGCCCAGGAGCCTCCTGCCGAGGACCCTCCTGCAGAGGAGCCACCAGCCGAGGCACCGCCCGTCGAGGAGCCGGCGCCGGAGGCACCGCCGGTGGAGGAACCGCCCCCGGTCGAAGAGCCCGCCGCCCAGGAGCCTGCCGCTGAGGCTCCCCCGGCAGAGGAGCTCCCTGCAGAGGAGCCTGCGCCCGTCGAGGAGGCCGTTCCCGAGCAGCTTCCCGCCGCGGAGGCGCAGACCGTCGACGAGCCGGCCGCCGACGAACCCGCAGCCGAAGAGCCGGCCACGGAAGAACCCGCCGCCGAGGTGCCGCCCGCCGAGGCCCCCGCCGCGCAGGCCGCGCCCGAGCCGGCTCCGGAACCCGCCCCGGCCCCCGAGCCGGCTCCGGCTCCCGCCCAGGAGGCTCCGGCGCCGGAAGCCCCCGCGGCCGCTCCGGCCCAGACCCTCGCCCCAGACGCGCCGGCTCCCGCACCGGCTCCGGCACCCGCCGAGGCTCCCGCTCAGCCCGCGCCCGTGGCCCCGCAGGCGGCACCCGTTCCCCCGAATCCAACGCCTGTGGCACCGCAGGCTCCCGCCGCGGCCGTGCCTCCGGCCGCCGCACCCGGCCGCGCGCCGGCTCTCCCGGCCGAGCCGGTGGCGCCGACCGCGAGCGGGCTCGACTCGCTCTTCGGCGTGCTGGAAGAGGGCGCGCGCCGGCTCGAGGACGTGCGGCGCCAGCGCGAGGAGCGCGTCATCGACGGGCGTAGCGTCATCGTCGAGCCGGGGTCGCGCACCATCATTCGCGAAGGCGACCGCGTGATCATCGTCAACGACGAGCAGGAGCGCCTGCGCCGCTACTACGACGACATCCAGGTCATCGAGCGCGACGACCGGCGCATCCTCATCGCCGACCGGCCGGGCGGCTACCAGGTGATCACGGTGACCGACCCCTACGGCAACATGATCAGCCGCACCCGCCGCGCGCCGGACGGCACCGAGACGATCCTCATCGACAACCGCCCCGAGCGCTTCGTGCGGGAGGGGCGCCTGCCGCGGGAGGAGGGGCGCTTCCTCTACGAGGCGGATTGGTCGCTCGCCCTGCCGCCGCCGCTCGTGGAGATCCCGCAGGAGGATTACGTCGTGACGCTCGAGGAGGTCGATGCCGGCCTCGCCTCGCCGCCGCCGCGGGTGATCGAGGCCTTCACCGCACCGCCGGTGGCGCCGCCGCCGCGGGCCTACAGCCTCGACGAGGTGCGCTACAACGAGAACCTGCGCGACTACATGCGCCGCGTAGATCTCGACGTGGTCACCTTCGCCACCGGCGAATGGCGGCTCTCCCAGCAACAGGTCGCCGCGCTGGCACCGGTGGCGCGGGCGATGCGCGAGGTGCTCACCGGCGACATGGACGAGATCTTCCTCGTGGAGGGCCACACCGACGCCGTGGGCCCGGAGATCGACAACCTCTCGCTCTCGGACCGGCGTGCGGAGAGCGTCGCCTACGTTCTCTCGGAAGCCTACGGCATCCCGCCCGAGAACCTGGTGACGCAGGGCTACGGCGAGGAATTCCTCAAGGTCCCGACCCAGAGCGCCGAGGCGCGCAACCGCCGCGTCACCTTGCGGCGCATCACGCCGCTGATCGAGGCTGCGCGACGCTGACACGGCCTCGTTCGGCTGCGCGACCCAGGTGCGACGACGGAAGTCATCCGCTCGGCGCACCGTCGCGTAGGCCTGGTGGGGACCGGCCCCGGCCGACACGGCGCCCGGCCGGTTCCCGCTCATGCCCACGATCCCCCGAGCCGATCCGGAGGTCTTCCATGACGGCGCTCGCCCACGCTCATCGCCGCCGCGCGATCCGCCCCGCCCCACGCCCCGGCCCGCGCCTTCGCACGCTGGCGCTCGCCTGCACGCTGCCGGCGCTCCTCGCCGCCTGCGCCTCCGACCCGACCTTCGGCGAGCGCGTTCTCGCCAGCGGCGAAGAGACGGCCGCGCTCGGCGAGCGGGCCATCGCCGGGGAGCGCGCCGTCGATCGCGGCGAGGCGCTCGTCTCGCGCGGGCGAGACCGCATCCGCGAGGGCGAGCGGCTCGTCTCGGAGGGCCGCGCGCTGATCGAGGAGGGCACGCGCGAGCAGGCGGCGGTGCGCCGCGCGCTGGAGGGACGCGACATCTGATCGGGCGGCGCCGGTCCGGCGCTTCCACGGGCGCAGCGTGCGTGCGATCCTGCCGCACACGCGAGAGCCGGCGCGAATCAGCTGCCGGCTTCGCCAGGCAGGAGCGTCCTCGATGTCCCACGATCCCGGCCCCGCCTTCCGCGCCCTGCATCGTCCGGGCGATCCCTTCGTCCTGGCGAACGCCTGGGATCTCGGCTCGGCGCGCATGCTCGCGGCGCTCGGCGCGCAGGCGCTCGGGACATCGTCCGCCGCCTACGCTTTCACCTTGGGGCGGCCGGACATGGGTCACGTGACGCGCGACGAGATGCTGGCACATGCGCAGGACCTCGTCGCGGCGACGCCGCTGCCGGTCTCGGCGGATCTCGAGAACGGCTACGGCGATGCGCCGGACGCCGTCGCGGAGACCGTGCGGCTCGCCTGCGATGCGGGGCTCGCCGGGCTCTCCATCGAGGACGTGATGCCGCCCGCGGGCGCCGCCTACCCGTTCGATCTCGCCGTGGAGCGCATCCGCGCGGGCGCCGCCGCGGCGCGCGCCTGCCCACGGGACATCGTGCTCCTCGCCCGCGCCGACGGGGTGATGACGGGCGCCTACGATCTCGACGAGGGCATCCGCCGCCTCCAGGCCTTCGTGACGGCCGGCGCGGATGCCGTCTACCTGCCCGCGCCGGCCTCCATGGAGGACGTGGCGCGCATCTGCGCGAGCGTGGAGGTTCCGGTGAACGCGCTGGCCGCCGGCCGCTTCACCGACCATCGGCGGGCGGACTTCGCGGCGGCGGGGGTCGCGCGCATCTCGCTCGGCTCCGCGCTGGCGCGCGCGACGCATCGCCTGATCAAGGACGCGGCGGAGGCGATGCTGGGGGATGCGGGGGACTTCTCGCTCCTGTCGCGCAGCATCTCGGGGGAGGCGGTGGACGCGCTCCTGGCGAAAGGCACGCGGTGAGCGCAGGCCTCAGGCGGCCTCGCCCGGCTCGGGCATGACGTCGACGCTCACGCTCAGGCTCTGCCCGCCCGAGGAGACGACGACGCCGTCCACGGGCGAGACGTCGGCATAGTCGCGCCCCACCGCCAGCACGATGTGGTCGGGCCCGACGAGCAGCGCGTTCGTGGGGTCGAAGCCGACCCAGCCGAGACCGGGGCCGCACCAGGCCTCGACCCAGGCGTGGGTCGCGTCCGCGCCGACGAGGCGGGGCCGGCCCTCGGGCGGGATGGTGCGCAGGTAGCCCGACACGTAGCGCGCCGGCAGGCCGAGGCCGCGCAGGCCCGCGATCATCACGTGGGCGAAATCCTGGCAAACGCCCTTTCGCGCGCGAAACGCCTCGCGCGCGGGCGTCGCGACGTCCGTCTCCCCGGGCGCGTAGGCGAAATCCGCATGGATGCGGCGCATGAGATCGGTGACGCCCGCGAAGGTGCCCGCCTCGTCGGGGAGCGAGGCGCGGGCCCAGTCGGCGATCTCGGGCGCGCGCGGCACGGCCTGGCTCGGGAAGAGCGCCTGCACCGGCGCGTCCGCCCCGCGATCGAGGCCCGCGGCGGCGGCGGCGCGGATGGCCGCAACGCGCGGATCGTCCGCGGGCGCCCGCGGCACGGCGCGGGTGACGCGCACGCGGGCGCGGGCCTCGATGCGCAGCTCCCGATGGGGCACGTCGATGTCGGCGTGGTGGAGCCGCGCGCCGAAGAAGCAGGTCTCCTCGCGCAGCCGCGCCTCGGGGGCGATGCGCACGTCGCAGAACAATCGCTCCTGCCCCGCGCCCTCGCGGGGCGTCAGCCTCAGGACGCAGCGCGCCGAGGCGACCGAGGCCTCGTAGGTGTAGGTCGTCACGTGGCGGATACGGTAGATCACGCGAGGCCGCTCAGCTTGGCGGGCCGCTCGGCGGCGGCCCCGTGCGGGAAGTAGCGCATGCCGATCGCGTCGGCGAGATCGGCGAGATCCGCCTCCCAGCCCGCGAGGACGGCGCCGTCGATGGCGGCGGCCTCGGCGATGGAGAGGTCGCGGGCGAGCGCGGAGGCGAGCCGCTCGGTGGGCTCCGGCAGGCCGTCCTCGTGCAGGCGCGGCAGGGCGCGCACGTGGCCCAGGATGCGCTCGGCCTGGAAGACGAGGGAGCGCGGGTTGTCGGGGTCGAGGAGGGCGAGGTCGCGCACGGGCGCGGGCGCCGGGCCGAAGAGGTAGCGCGTGCGATAGGTGATCTGGCAGTCGACGACGTCGAGGAGCGCGTCGAGATCGCCCCCGGTGGCCCCGTCGGCCGCCAGCGCGCCGGTGACGCGGCAGACCGCGAGCCCGCGCTCGATGCGCCGGCCCATGTCGAGGAGGCGCCAGCCGTCGGAGCGCGTCATGTTCTCGTGCACGAGCCCGGCGATGGCGGCGAAGCGCTCCAGCAGCGCGCGGGCGCGATCGAGCACGTCCGCGGGGGCGGCGACCTCCTCCTCGGAGGCGGGCGTTCCCGGCGAGAGCTCGGAGACGAGCCGCCAGGCCTCCGGCGAGAGCCGGTCGCGCAGATGCGAGGCGGCGCGCCGCGCGAAGGCGATGGAGCATGCGACCGAGCCCGGCGCCGCCGGATCGTCGAGGGCGGCGCGGGCGATGTCGGAGGCCGGAGCGCGCGCGGGCCGCGGGGCCACGGCCTCCTTCGTCTCGTCCTCTTCGTCGTCCTCGGGGTCGACGACGGCGCCGAGCGCCCGCGCGAGGCCTTCGAGCCGCTCCACGGTCTCGTCGCCCGGGCCCACGGCGGCGCCGTCGAGGCGGGCCTCGGCGAGGGCGGCGACGATGCGCGTCGTCGCTTCCGCGCGTTCCAGATAGCGGCCGAGCCAGAACAGGTTGTCGGCGGCGCGGCTCGGCAGGTGGCCGGCGACGCGGCGGATCCGCTCCTGCGGCACCAGCGTGACGCGGGCGACCGGCTGGTCCGCGAGAACCCAGACGTCGGCGGAGAGCGTCCCCTCCCCCATCGTCACGGCGCGGGCGTCCGGGCGCTCGGCGATGCGCGCGAAGCCGCCGGGCATGACGTGCCAGCCGTCGGGCGTCGCCGCCGCGTAGACGCGCAGCGAGAACGGGCGCGGCACGAGCCTGCCGTCGCGCCAGACCGGGGTCGTCGAGAGGCGCACGATCTCCTGGCCGACGACGTCGATGCCGCGCGTGCGGATGCGCGCCTCGAGCTCCGCGCGGGCGGGCTCGTCGAGCTCGGCGCCGAGCTCGGAGCACCCGCCGTCGAAGGCGTCCGCGAAGGCGAGGGTGTCGAGGCGCGCGAGCGCCTCCTCGCGCACACCGGGCTCGCCGCACCACCAGGTGGCGATGTTGGGCAGCGCGAGCTCCTCGTCGAGGAGCCGGCGGCACTGCGCCGCCATGAAGCCCATGAGCGCGCGCTGCTCCACGGCGCCGGAGCCCGGCATGTTCGCGATGGCGACGCCGCCCGCCCGCAGGGCGGCCACGAGGCCCGGCACGCCGAGCCGAGAGCGCGCGTCGAGCGCCAGCGGATCGCAATAATCGCCGTCGACGCGCCGCCAGAGCACGTCGATGCGCTTGAGGCCCGAGACCGTGCGCACGTAGACCGAGCCGTCGCGGGCGACGAGGTCGTCGCCCTCCACCAGCGGCAGGCCGAGATAGCGCGCGAGCGTCGCCTGCTCGAAATAGGTCTCCGAGAACGGGCCCGGCGTGAGCAGGCCGACCCGCGGCTCCTCGCGCCGGCCGAGCGCGGCGAGCCCGTCGCGCAGCGCCCCGAAGAAGGGCGCGAGGCGCTGCACGCGCAGCCGCTCCATCAGCCCGGGATAGACGCGGGAGAGGACGATGCGGTTCTCGAGCGCGTAGCCGGCGCCCGAGGGCGCCTGCGTGCGGTCCGAGAGCACCCACCAGCGCCCGTCCGGCCCACGCCCGAGATCGACGGCGTAGAGCGCCAGGTGACGCCCGCCCGGCGGCGGGACGCCGACGAGGGGCCGCAGGTAGTTGGGGCTGCCCACGATCGCCGCCGCGGGCGGGGCGCCTTTCGGCGCGGGGGAGCCGGAATGGATCTCGGCGAGGAGCGCCTCCATCAGGCGGGCGCGCTGGACGACGCCGTCGGCGATGCCCTTCCACTCGGCGGCGTCGATGAGGATCGGCAGATGCGCCACCGGCCAGGCGCGGTCCGCCGCCTCGCCGTGGACGCGATACGAGATGCCGACCTCGCGCACGTGGCGCTCCGCCGAGCCGAAGCCGCGGGCGAGATCGCCCGGGCTCATCGGCCCGAGCGCCTCGGCGAGGCGCGACCATGCGGGACGCGGCGCGCCGTCCGGCCCGATCAGCTCGTCGGAGGCCCCGGGCAGCGGCGCGTAGCCCTCGGTCCAGCGGCTGAGCCCCTGGATGAGGTCGCGCGCCTGGGCCCGGGTGAGGGCCGTCATGCGGGCGGTCTCCGCAGGTCCAGCGTCATCGGGAACTCGGAGGCCGGCTCTTCCGGCGGCGGGTCGATCCGGCCGGGCGTGTGGCCGTGGTTCTGGAAGCGGGCGAGACGGCGCGCCTCCGCTTCGTAGGCATTGACCGGCATGGTCTCGTAATTGCGCCCGCCGGGATGGGAGACGTGGTAGACGCAGCCGCCCAGCGAGCGGCGGTTCCAGCGATCGACGACATCGAAGGTGAGCGGCGCGTGCACCGGAATGCGCGGATGCAGGCCCGACGGCGGCTGCCACGCCTTGTAGCGCACCCCCGCCACCGCCTCGCCCGCGCGCCCCGTCGGGGTCAGCGGCAGGCGCCGGCCGTTGCAGGCGACGACGTGACGGCCCTGGACGAGGCCGAGCGCGCGCACCTCGAGTCGCTCGACGGAGCTGTCGACGTAGCGCACCGTACCGCCGATGGCGCCCTCCTCGCCCATGACGTGCCAGGGCTCGAGCGCCTGGCGCAGCTCCAGCGCGACGCCGCCGTGCTCGACGCGGCCGTAGAGCGGGAAGCGGAATTCCCACTGGGCGCGAAACCAGGTCTCGTCGAACGGATAGCCGGCGTCGGCGAGATCGGCGAGGACGCTGCGGAAATCCTGCCAGACCATGTGCGGGAGCATGAAGCGGTCGTGCAGGCTGGTGCCCCAGCGCACCAGCGGCCCGCCCTGCGGCTCGCGCCACAGCCAGGCGACGAGGGCGCGCAGGAGCAGCTGCTGGGCGAGCGACATGCGCGCGTCCGGCGGCATCTCGAAGCCGCGGAACTCGACGAGGCCGAGCCGACCCGTGGGGCCGTCGGGGGAATAGAGCTTGTCGATGCAGATCTCGGCGCGGTGCGTATTGCCGGTGACGTCGACGAGGAGGTTGCGGAAGAGCCGATCCACGAGCCACGGCGTGATCTCGCCCACATCGGGATCGGGCACCTGGGCGAGCGCGATCTCGAGCTCGTAGAGCGCGTCGTCGCGCGCCTCGTCCATGCGCGGGGCCTGGCTCGTGGGGCCGATGAACAGCCCCGAGAACAGGAAGGACAGGGACGGATGCCGCTGCCAGTAGAGGACGAGGCTCTTGAGCAGGTCCGGCCGGCGCAGGAACGGCGAATCGGGCGGGCTCGCGCCGCCGAGCACGACGTGATTGCCGCCGCCGGTCCCGGTATGGCGGCCGTCGACCATGAACTTCTCGGCCGTCAGCCGCGCCTGGCGGGCCTCCTCGTAGACCCCCGTCGTGATCGCCACGGCCTCGCGCCACGAGGCGGCGGGCTGGATGTTGACCTCGATGACGCCGGGATCGGGGGTGACCTTGATCACGTCGATGCGCGGATCGTAGGGCGGGGTGTAGCCCTCGACGCGCACGGGCAGCCCGGTCTCGCGGGCGGTCGCCTCGATCGCGGCGAGGAGCTCGAGGTAGTCCTCCACCTGCTCCACGGGCGGCATGAAGACGTGGGTGATGCCGTCGCGCACCTCCACCGAGAGCGCGGTGCGCACCGCCTCGCCCACCGCGTTCTGCGCGGCCACCGCCTGGCGCTTGGCCGCGGGATCGCGGTCGGGCCGCGGGTAGCGCGGCAGCGCGCCGCGGGGCTCGAGCGGATCGCGCGGGTGGATGTGGGGATAGTGCTCCGGCTCGATGAAGGGCAAGGAGGAAAGCGGCAGGCGCAGGCCCACGGGCGAATCGCCGGGGATCAGGAAGAGCTTGCCGCGGCGCGTGCGCCACAATTCGGAGCGCCAGCGCCGCGCCCCGTCCGCCGCGTTCCAGCGCTGGATCGGCAGGACCCATCCCACGGGCTCCGTCAGCCCCCGCTCGAATACGCGCATCATGCGCGCCCGCTCCTCGGGATCCTTCAGCGCCGGGTTCGACGGATCCACCCCCTCGGGCAGCTCCGCCTCCTTCATCAGCCAGTGCGCGGGATCCTCGTAGGCCGGCTGGGCATAGCCGGCGGGCAGATGCATCCGCTCGGCGAGCCCTGCGATGAAGCCCTGCGCCGCCGCGGGAGGCGCCTTCACGGAAGCCGCGCCCTCGCCCGCGATCAGCGAGGCATCGCGCCAGATCGGCTCGCCGTCGCGGCGCCAGTAGAGCCCGAAGGCCCAGCGCGGCAATTGCTCGCCGGGATACCACTTGCCCTGCCCGTAATGCAGGAAGCCGCCGGGCCCGAACCGATCGCGCAGGCGCCGGATCAGCGTGTCCGCGCGCGCCTGCTTGGTCGGGCCCACCGCCGCGATGTTCCACTCCGCCCCGTCGGGATCGTCGATCGAGACGAAGGTGGGCTCGCCGCCGATGGTGAGACGCACGTCCTGGGCGACGAGATCCTCGTCCACCCGGTCGCCCAGCGCCTCCAGCGCCGACCAGGCCGCCTCGTCGAAGGGCCGCGTGACCCGCGGCGCCTCGAGGATGCGCGTCACGTGCATCTCGAAGCCGAACTCGACGTTGGCCGGCTCCGTCACGCCGGTGATCGGCGCCGCGGAGCGGTAGTGCGGGGTGGCGCACAGCGGGATGTGGCCCTCGCCGCAGAACAGGCCGGACGTCGCGTCCATGCCGATCCAGCCGGCGCCCGGCACGTAGACCTCGGCCCAGGCGTGGAGATCGGTGAAGTCGTGCTCCGTGCCCTTGGGCCCCTCGATCGGGTCGATATCGGCCTTGAGCTGGATGAGGTAGCCCGAGACGAAGCGCGCGGCGAAGCCGAGGCGGCGCAGGATCTGGACGAGGAGCCAGGCCGAATCGCGGCACGAGCCCGAGCCGAGCGCCAGCGTCTCCTCGGGCGCCTGCACGCCCGGCTCCATGCGCACGATGTAGCGCACCGCCTGCTGGACGAGGAGGTTGAGCTCGACGAGGAAGGTGACCGTGCTGCGCTTCGTGCGGTCGATGGAGGCGAGGAAGGCCTCGGCCTTCTCGCCCAGCTCCTCGGGCACGAGATAGGGCTCGAGCTCCTTCTCGAGGTCGGGCGCGTAGGAGAAGGGGTAATCGTCGGCATAGGGCTCGACGAAGAAGTCGAACGGGTTGACCACGGCCATGTCCGCGGTGAGATCGACCTCGATCTTCAGCTCGCTCGCGGGCTCGGGAAAGACGAGCCGGGCGAGCCAGTTCCCGTGCGGGTCCTGCTGCCAATTGATGAAATGATTGGCGGGCTGCACCTTGAGCGCATAGCTGGGGACGCGTGTTCGGGCATGGGGCGCCGGTCGCAGGCGGATCACCTGCGGCCCGATCCCGACGGAACGGTCGTACTTGTAGTGCGTGACGTGGTGCAGGGCGACGAGAATGGACACGATGCGCGCGCTCTCACGGTGGAGTTGCCTGCAAACGGTCAGGCAAGAAGCGTGCGCGCGCAAGGGCGCATCCGCCACGCCGCCCCGGATTCGACACGCTGTCCACGGGGAACGGCGGCGCTCGCGGGAGCGTTGCCGCGCCGCCATGCAGCCGCTCGCCGATCTCGCCCCGCCCATCGCCGCGCAGCCGCGCTATTCCGCGGTCGTCGCCATTCCGGCGCGCGACGAGGCGGAGCGGATCGGTGCGTGTCTCGATGCGTTGGCCGACGCCGCCGCGCAGGCGGGTCCCGTCGCCGTCCTCCTCCTCGCGGACCGATGCGCGGACGCGACGGTGGAGATCGCGACGGCCGCCCGCGCGCGCGTGCCGTATGCCCTCGTCGTCGTCCGGCGCGTCCTCGTCGGGTCGGCCCTGCGCAATGCGGGCGACGCCGGCGGCGCGCGCCGTGCGGCGATGGATGCCGGCGCGGCGCTGCTCGCTCCCGACGGCGTGCTGATGACCACCGACGCGGACACGCGCGTCGCCCCGGACTGGATCGCCCGCAACCGCGCCGCCATCGCAGCCGGAGCGGATGCCGCCGCGGGCCGCGTGACCTACCTGCGCGCCGACGATCGCGCGCTGCCGCAGGCGGCGCGCCGGCGCGAGCGGCTGGAGCGCATCTACGCCCGGCTCCTCGCGGAGCTGCGCGCGCGGGCGCGGCCCGATCCGCACGACCCGTGGCCGCGCCACGACATGGCGAGCGGGGCGAGCCTCGCGCTCACGCTCGACGCCTATCGCCGCATCGGCGGCCTGCCGCGGGTCCCCGTCGGCGAGGACCGCGCGCTCGTCGACGCCTTGCGCGCCGCCGGAGCGCGTGTGCGCCATTGCCCGCGCATCCGCGTGACGACGTCGGGGCGCCTCGACGGGCGCGCCTCCGCGGGCGCGGCGGCGACGCGGCGGCTGCGCGCGGAGGGCGGCGATCCGTTCTGCGGCCCGGACCTGCCGGCGCTCGACGACGCGCTCGCGTGCCTCGCCGGCGTGCGGATGCGCGCACAAGCGCGCCTGTGCGCGAGCGCGCTGCCGGGGGAGATCGAGCGCGCCGGCGCGCTCGTGCGGATGCTGCGGCTCAGGTCCGCCGGAGCGTGTCGAGGCGATAATCCGGTGCCCGCTCGCTCCGGCCTTCGCTGAAGCCCGGCCCCAGCGCGGCCGCGAAACGCGCGACGGCCTCGTCGCCCGAGAGCGGGTAGTCCGTCTCGCCGATCCAATGGACGAGCACGACCTCTCCCCCCGGTTCCAGAGAGGCGCGCACCCGCGCCGCGACGCCGTCGACGCCGGCGGGGTCGAGGTAGTAGAGCACCTCGGAGAGGACGACGAGGTCGAACGTACCGGCCGGCCAGCTCTCCGGCGCGCGCTGGCGCACGAACACGACGTGTCTGAGATCGGCGCAGCGCGCCCGCGCTTTCGCGAGCGCCGCCTCCGCGACGTCGGTGGCCACCAGCGCGTCGCAACGGCGCGCGAGATCGCGGGTGAGGACGCCGATGGAGCAGCCGACCTCGAGCGCGCGGGCGTAGCGCGGCCGCTCCAGGGCGGCGAGCGTGGCGTCGTACTTGGCGCGCTCGTAGGCGCTCGTCTCGAAGCGCCAGGGATCGACGTCACGGGCGTAGAGCCCCTCGAAATAGGCGTCCGGAAGGGACGTCTCGGCACGTATCGTCGTGCGGCTCGTCACGAGGCGACCTCGACGAAGGGCTCGCGCCCCGACAGCGCGTGGGCGCGCATCCAGGCGGGAATGGCGAAGCCTCCCGGATCGTCGGCGATGATGAGCCCGAGCTGGCTCGCATGCGCGTCGATGGCGCGCGCCTTCACCTCCAGGACGTCCGTCACGTCGAGGCCGATGCCGCGCGGCGGCGCCGCCGACAGGGGCGCGTCCGCGGGCAAGGCGTAGGCCCAGAGCGGGTAGGCGAAGAGGCGCATGCGCGCGCCCGCGGTCCGAGACAACGCGGCGGCGTGCGCCGCGATGGCCGCGCCGGCCTCGTGATCGCAATGGGGATCGCCGCCGAAGGGCGCGAGGAGCGTCCCCGCGCCGATGGCGTCCGCCGCCGCAGCGATCGTCCGCGCCGCCGCCTCGAAGGCCGGCCCACTCGACGGCACGGCGCGATCCGGTAGGCGCAGGAAGCGCACGTCGTCGGCCCGCACGCCGAGGGTCGCGCAGGCGCGGCGCGCCTCGTCCTCGCGCAGGGCGCTCAGGCGCTCCGCCGGCCAGTCCCGCGAGCCGGGATGCGAGCCCGATCCGTCGCTGAGGACGACGACGCCCGTGCGAATCCCGGCGCGCGCGGCGAGAGCGAGCGCCCCGCCGCATCCGAGGCTCTCGTCGTCGGGATGCGGCGCGACGACGAGGAGCCCGCCTTCCGGCGCGAGGTCGCGGATCGTGCCGACCGGCAACGCGTCCGCGGCTGCGAGCCAGTCGGCCGCCCTCATGGCGCGCCCTCCGGATCGCGCCAGACCTCGCCCGACGGGCGCCCCGATCCGGCAACGTGGGCCCCACCGCTCACAAGCGCCCTGTCGGGCGCGGGCTGGCGCAGATAGGTGGAGAGATCGCGCACGAGCCGCTCCAGCGGGTGCGTCCTCATGAAGCCCGCGAGCCCGACGGAGCGCTGGGCCAGCTCGACGACGTCGAGGCCCGCGCGCTCGACGGCGCAGCGGGCGAGGTCGACATAGGCGACGACCCGCTCCGGGTCCGCGGCCTCCGGCACGAGCCCTTCGGCGAGGTCGCAGGCGCGCTCGACCCACAGCCGCGCGGTCTCGGCCGCGATCGCCGCCTGCCCGATGCGGGCGCGCTGGTGGGGATCTCCGTCCCGCTCGCAGGCGCGCAGATGTTCGCGCATGGCGTCGAGAACGGCCTCGATGCCGCCGAGTTGCGCCGCGCAGAAGCGCCAAGCGCCCCCCGAGAACAGCGGCTGGCGCTCGTAATCGCCCGGCTCGCCGAGGACGTCCTGCGCCGCGACGCGCACGCCGTCGAAGGCGACATTTCCCGTGGCCGAGGCCCGCATGCCGTGGGCGCGCCAATCCGACAGATCGACGCGCTCGCCGGGCTCGAGCCGGGGCACGAGCATGACGCGCCCGTGCGCGGCGCGCGCGGTGACGAGCGGGCGCGCCACGTGCCCGGCGCCGGAGCAGAAGGCCTTCGCTCCCGTCAGCGAGAGGCCGCGGGAGCCTTCGACGAGCGCGAGCGGGCGCTCGCGCGCATCGGTGTTCCACACGCCGAAGAGCGTGCCCCCGCGCGCCTCCGCGAACAGCCGCTCGCGCTGTTCGTCCGTCCCGTATCGCGCGACGAGCCGAAGGGCGTTCACGTGCCCTTCGTAGACGCGCGCCAGCGGCAGGCTGCCGGTGCCGAGGATACGCAGGATCTCGAGGAGAGGACGCGCACCCGCGGGCTCGCAGCCGAGCCCGGCTCCGCCGGCCGCGCACGGCACCGGCGCGCCGAGGAGCTCCGCCCGGGCGAGCGCGGCGACGGCCTGCATCGGGAAGGCGTCGTCGCGGTCGAGATCGGCGGCGCGGCCGGCGGCCTCGGAGGCGATGGCGCGCGAGCGCGAGACGAGTTCTGGCGGGTGCATGCGGGGGCGACCTCGAAGCGACGCCGTGAGAACACCGCGGGCGCCGCCGCCGTTCCCGCCCCTCCCCGCTCTCAGGAATAGTCGCGCTTCAGCTCGATCGTCGGGCGTATGCCGATGTCGTCGTAATGGCGCGCGAGCCAGTCCTGCGCCGCGCCGCGCCCGCGCTCGAAGAGCGTCTTCATCATGCGGAAGTCGGCGGTCTTGCGGGTCGAGGCCGGGAAGTCGTCGAAATGCCCGGTCGGCTCGATCCGATGCATGAGGACGCGCTTGTAGTCGCCCTCCGCGAGCTTGCCCTCGTCGAGGAGGCGGGTGACGAAGTCGACGGCGCGCAATTCCCGCAGGAGCGGGGCATTGAAGGTGATCTCGTTGAGGCGATCGCGGATCTCCGCGCGGGTGCGCGGCGTCTCGCGCCGCTCGATCGGGTTGATCTGCACGAGGAGGACGTCGTTCGTGTCGACGCCGTAGAAGAGCGGGAAGAGCGGCGGGTTGCCCATGTAGCCGCCGTCCCAATAGGGCTCGCCCTCGATCTCCACCGCCTTGTACAGCTCCGGCAGGCAGGCGGAGGCGAGCAGGTGGTCGACGGTGAGCTCCCGACGCTCGAAGACGCGCACCTTGCCGCTCCAGACGTTGGTCGCCGAGACGAAGAGCTTGGCCTCGTCGCAGGCGCGCACGTCCGAGAACGAGATCAGCGCCTCGAGCGCGTCCCGCAGCGGGTTGACGTCGAGCACGTTCTGGTAGGGCGTGGTGAAGGGCGAGAACGCCTCCATCCAGAAGCGCAACGGCGAGCGCTCGTCGGTCCACAGGCCGAGCGCCTGGCGCACGACGCGTGCCTTGTAGGCCGGCAGGTCCCCGTCGAGGCTGATGCTGCGCCAGAAATCGGCGAGGCAACGCCGCGCTCCCTCTGCACCGCCCTGGCGCCAGCCCTCGGCGAGGACGACGGCGTTCATCGCCCCGGCGGAGGCACCCGAGATCGCCTCGATGGCGAGCCGCCCGTCCTCCAGGATCGCGTCGAGCACGCCCCACGTGAACGCCCCGTGCGCCCCCCCGCCCTGCAGCGCGAGCGAGATGGCTTTCTCGGCGCGGGGGCCGGCGAGGCCGGGAAGTGGGGAGCGCTGGGTCATGTCTCGATCCCCGCTGCTGTGGAAGGGCCTTCGCACCCGGCGATGAGGTACTCCAGAGCCGTCACGCTCACGTCGATCGCGCCGTCGGACCATTCGATGGACGAGCCGTAGGGCCCGACGGCGACCCCCGCAAACAGCGCCGCGTTCTCCCGAAGAGGTGCGTAGAGAGCAAAGCGCTCCAGCATGGGCTCGAGATCGACGAGCTGCTCGCTGGCGGTGCCCTCCCAGGTCACGGCGACGCGGAACGGCTCCAGGGCTCGGACGTCCGAGACGACGGGCAACCTTCGACCGACGACGACCGGCTGATCCACATCCATGCCCTGCCCCATCCTCGCGCCACCGCTGCAGCAGCCCCCTCACTGCGCCGTCCACCCTCCGTCCATGGAGATGTTCGCCCCCGTCACCTGGCTCGCGGCGTCGGAGCACAGGAAGAGGGCCATGGCGGCGACCTGCTCCACCGTGACGAAGGCCTTGGTGGGCTGGGCCTTGAGGAGCACGTCCTCGATCACCTGCTCACGGCTGAGGCCGCGCGCCTTCATCGTGTCGGGGATCTGCTTCTCGACGAGCGGCGTCCAGACGTAGCCCGGCGAGATGCAATTCACGGTCACGCCGTGCGCCGCCGTCTCCAGCGCCACCGTCTTCGTGAAGCCGACGAGGCCGTGCTTGGCGGCGACGTAGGCCGACTTGTAGGGCGAGGCGACGAGGGAATGGGCAGAAGCCGTGTTGATCACGCGGCCCCAGCCGCGCTCCTTCATGCCGGCGACGACGAGGCGCGTCGCGTAGAAGGCCGAGGAGAGGTTGATCGCGATGATGCGATCCCATTGCTCGACGGGGAAGTCCTCCACCGGCGCGACGTGCTGGACGCCCGCATTGTTGACGAGGATGTCCACCGGCCCGAGCTCGGTCTCGGCGCGATCGACGGCATTGGCGAGCTGATCGGGCTTGGAGACGTCCGCGCCCGTCCAAGCGGCCTTGATGCCGTGCTCGTCGGCGAGGCTGCGCGCCAGCGCCTCGCACTCGCTCGCCTCCCCGAAGCCGTCGATCATCACGTTGGCGCCGGCGGCGGCCAGCGCCTTGGCGATGGCGAGGCCGATGCCGGACGTGCCGCCGGTCACGAGGGCGGTCCGGTCCGTGAGCTCTTTCATGTCGTCGTCTCCCGCGCTGAGCGCCGTGACACTAGCGCATCGCGCGGGGAACGGAAGATGCCGCGGTGCAGCGAAGCGCGTCCGCGCGTCGGCGTCAGCCGCCCGTGACGCTCATGTGCCGCCCCACCGCGGGGCGGTTCACGCGGCGGTCGATGACGAAGTCGTGGCCCTTCGGCTTGCGGGTGATGGCGTCGGCGATGGCCTGCGCGACGCGCTCGTCGCCCTCGGACTGGCGCAGCGGCGTGCGCAGGTCGGCGGCGTCCTCCTGGCCGAGGCACATGTAGAGCGTGCCCGTGCAGGTGAGACGGACGCGATTGCAGCTCTCGCAGAAATTGTGCGTCATCGGCGTGATGAAGCCGAGCCGCCCGCCGGTCTCCTCGACGCGCACGTAGCGCGCGGGCCCGCCGGTGCGGTCCGGCAGGTCGGTGAGCGTGTAGCGGTCCATCAGGTCGGCGCGCACCTGCGCGAGCGACAGGAACTGGTCGACGCGGTGGGTGTCGATCTCGCCGAGCGGCATCACCTCGATGAAGGTGAGGTCCATGCCGCGCCCGTGCGCCCATTCCAGCATGGGCACGATCTCGTCCTCGTTGACGCCCTTGAGCGCCACCGCGTTGATCTTCACGGCGAGCCCCGCCGCCTGCGCGGCGTCGAGCCCGTCCATCACCCGGCCGAGATCGCCCCAGCGGGTGATTGTGCGGAACTTGTCCGGATCGAGCGTGTCGAGGGAGACGTTGATACGGCGCACGCCGCAGGCGGCGAGATCCTTCGCGTAGCGGGCGAGCTGCGAGCCGTTGGTGGTCACGGTCAGCTCGTCGAGGGCGCCGGTCTCGAGATGACGGCCGAGATTGCGAAACAGCGTCATGATGTCGCGACGCACCAGCGGCTCGCCGCCGGTGATGCGCAGCTTGCGCACGCCGTGACGCACGAAGACGGAGCAGAGTCGGTCGAGCTCCTCGAGCGTGAGCAGGTCGCGCTTGGGGAGGAAGGTCATGTTCTCCGACATGCAATAGACGCAGCGGAAATCGCAGCGATCCGTCACCGAGACGCGCAGGTAGGAGATGGCGCGGCCGAACGGATCGATCAGCGGTGCGCCTCCGGCCGCGTCCAGCGCCATGCCCGTCGTCGCCTGCATCGTCATCGGATCGCTCACTCCACTCCCTCGCACGCCCTTGCGCGGCCGGACCGCGTCGAGGCGGCTTTCGCCCGCGCGCGCCTTCTCGTATCGTCCGGCGCCTGCGCGCCATATGGGCGGCGGAGGATGGAAGAGAAGGCCGGCCGCGTCAACGCATGCGCGCGCGGCGATACGACGGGAGATCGGGATGAGCGCCACGCAGAGCTCGCAGGCCGCCGACGCGTCCGCCCCCTGGCCGACGGAGCTGCGCGTCGCCAAGGACCGCCGGACGCTCACGGTCGTCTACGACGACGGCGCGTCCTTCGCGCTGCCGGCGGAATACCTGCGGGTGACGAGCCCGTCGGCCGAGGTGCAGGGCCATTCGCCCTCCGAGCGCAAGACGGTGCCGGGCAAGATGAACGTCATGATCATCGGCGTCGAGCCGGTGGGCAACTACGCCGTCAAGCTCGTCTTCGACGACATGCACGACACCGGCATCTACGGCTTCGACTACCTGCGCCGCCTGGGCGAGACGCACGCCGAGCGCTGGGCGGAGTACCTCTCCGAGCTCGCCGCGAAGGGGCTTTCGCGCGAGCCGGCGCGGCGCTGACTTCTGCCGAACGGGGGCCGAAATCAGGCGCCGTCGCCGAGCATGAGAATCTGTTCTGGTGTGCGTGACAGCACCTGCGCGAGGGCTCGCGCCACGGCCACATGGTGCGCTTTGGCCCCGTCGAGAGCCAGGCTCTCGACGTTGCGCTCGCGCAAGCGCACCAGGAGCTCCGGTCCGAGCCCGCTGTTGTCGTAAACGAGACTGCCATCGGCGAGAGCGAACGCTGCCGCGAGGTTCGCGAAAGCGCGCGGGTAGCGGCGGCGAATGTCCTGTTCCGGAATGGCGTGCCCACCTCTAGCGACACGCTCGCGAACACGCCTCACATTCAGCTCTGCGTCTGACAGTGCGACGAATACGAAGCCGATCTCGTACCCGCTCGAACGCGCATCGCGCATCAGCGAAACAGCATGGTTGCTGCTCAACGTGGTCTCGAAGACGATATCCGCACGCTGCGCCAGAAGCATTTTCAGACGAGATAGGGTCGCTCTGCCGGCTTCGAAGCTGCCGAGGCGACCTTCACGTGCGATCACGTCCGCATTCACGAACTCGCCACGAGGCTCCAGGATGTCGTAGAGGCTGGACTTACCAGAGCCGTTAGGACCCGCGATGACGGTGCAGACGGGACGACCTGCCGGCTCAGCTCCGCGGGGCGATGCTTCGTATGACGACATCGGTGCCGTTCGCCGCCTCGATCAGATGACGCGTGCCGTCCGGCATTTCCTTGACGATACCGTCACCGAAGGCGGGCTCGACATAGTAGGCGGCGACACCCGCCTTGCGAGCCTCGGCGACGGCCTTGACCCCCATGCGGCGGATCGCGAGCTCGTTCTGCCGTGCCTTGTCGAACAGCATCATGGGTAGGGCTCCCTAGTGCGGCCGCATGCCGAGCGGCCGCACTCTTGGATATAGCGTGCGGAGCGGCGCGATTCCACAGCGACGTCGAGCAGCCCGATAGGAGCTGCTCGCGTCTCGCTGCACGCCGCCCCTCCTCAATCCCTCATCACGATCCGCGCACCGACGCGGACGCGCTCGTAGAGATGCGTCACGTCCTCGTTGGTCATGCGGATGCAGCCCGAGGAGACCTCCGAGCCGATGGTCTGCGGCTCGTTGGAGCCGTGGATGCGCCACAGCGTGTTGCCGATGTAGAGGGCGCGGGCGCCGAGCGGGTTCTCCGGGCCGCCGGCCATGAAGACCGGCAGGTCGGGCTGGCGCCGACGCATCGCCGCCGGCGGACGCCAATCCGGCCATTCCGCCATGCGGGTGAGCCGGTAGGAGCCGCGCCAGCCGAAGCCCGGGCGGCCGACGCCGACGCCGTACTGAATGGCCTTGCCGCCCTCCTGCACGAGGTAGAGCCGGCGCTCGGAATGGCTGATGACGATCGTGCCCGGCGCGTAGGGGCCGTCGTAGTCCACCGTGCGGCGCGGAATGGGCGAGCTCTGGAAGAAGCCGCCGCCCGGGCCGGCGTCGCCGTTGAGCAGAGCGGGGTTGATCCAGTCCGCCGACGCGCGGGTCGGCTGGAGGGCGAGGGCGCCGAGCGCGAACGCCGCCGCCAGCATGAGAGAGAGAACGAACCGCATGACAGCTCCTGGTCCTGAGGCGTGCCTGCCGATGGCGACGCGTGACGCACGGCTCCGGTTCCGCCGGCGACCACGCGCTCGGACGCGAACCGGTGCCGCGCCGTCATGATGCAGCCTACGAAACGCCACCGCCGGACCATAATCAGAATTCCGTGAACGGGCTGTTGCCGCCGCGCCGCGGCGCGGCGAAAAGCGCTGCCTGCAAGGTGGCGCGAGGGCGGCGCGGGGGTGGCGAAGGGCTCCTGGCGACGGGTGCGTTTCAGCGCTTGACGGGCGCCTCGCGCCGGCCTAAGAAGCGCGCCTCGGACGGGCGCGTAGCTCAGCGGGAGAGCATTCGCTTCACACGCGAAGGGTCACAGGTTCAATCCCTGTCGCGCCCACCATCCGAGGCTCCATCGGCATCACGAGCGTCCTGCACTCGCGAAGGCGTGAGCGCGCGCGCGGGTCCCCACGGTGCCGCCATGCGTTAGGCTTGCGCACGCGTCACCGCTCCGGAGCCTCGCCTTGCACTCACCCGTACGCCGTTCGCCCTCACCTTCGGCATCACCCCTCCGCCGCGTCCTTCTCGTCCTCGCGATCCTCGTTTCGCCCATCGCCGTGTCGGCGCAGGAGGCGGACGAGCGCACGCGGGAGGCGCAGAGCGACCCGGCGGCGGCACCGCCCGCGGCCGACCGGGCCGTCTCCGCCGACGGGCTTCGCCTTCCCGATCCGGTGACCACCCGCCACGAGATGATGATCGGCGACGAGACCCTCGCCTTCGATGCGACGGCCGGAGTCCTCACGCTCCAGAGCGGCTCGGGCGAGCCGGAGGCCGACATCGCCTACGTCTCCTACGTCCTCGCGGACGACGATCCGGATGCGGACGCCGCGCGCCGCCCCGTCACCTTCGTCGTCAACGGCGGGCCCGGCGCGGCGTCCGCCTACCTGCATCTCGGCGCGCTCGGCCCCTGGACGATCAGCTTCGGCGAGGACGTCATCGTGCCCTCCGCGACGCCGACGCTGGTGGAGAACCCCGACACCTGGCTCGCCTTCACCGATCTCGTCTTCGTCGACCCCGTGGGCACGGGCTATTCGCGCCTCGTCTCGCCCAACGATCGCACGCGGGGGCGCTACCTCTCGGTCTCCGGCGACATCGCCGCGCTCGCGGATTTCGTCTTCCGCTGGTCCGTGGAGAACGGCCGCGCCGCCTCGCCCAAGGCCGCGGTGGGCGAGAGCTACGGCGGCTTTCGCATGCCGCTCCTCGCCGACGAGCTGACGAGCGAGCGCGGCATGGCGCTCTCGGCCCTCGTCCTCGTCTCGCCGGTCCTCGACTTCGCCTGGATCTCGCCCGCGGACACGAACCTGATGGGAAGCGTGGCGCTCCTGCCCTCGCTCGCGGCCGCCGCGCTCGACAAGGCGGGCGAGGCCTCGCGAGACGCGCTGGCCGAGGTGGAGGCCTACGCCACGGGGCCGTACGTTTCCGACCTCCTCGCCGGCCTCTCGGACGAGGCGGCGGTGGCGCGGCTCGTGGCGCGGCTCGCGGAGCTCACGAACCTGCCCGAGGACATCGTGCGCCGCCAGGCGGGGCGCATCGACGCGCGCCTGCTCGCCCGCGAGCTGTGGCGCGAGGAGGGGCGCGTCGGCAGCCTCTACGACACGGGCGTGACGACACCCGATCCCGCGCCGACGAGCGCCTTTCCGCGCTACCGCGACCCCGTCCTCGACGCGCTGACGGCGCCGCTCACCGCGGCCGCGCTGACGCTCTACGAGGAGAAGCTCGACTGGGTGCCGGAGCGGCAATATGTGCTCCTCAACGGCGGCGTCTCGGGTGCCTGGGACTACGGCTCCGCCCGCTCGGCGCCCGAGGCGCTCGACGAGCTCGCCGCCGCCATGGCGCTCGACGAGACGATGGAGGTGGTCGTCGTCCACGGGCTCACCGATCTCGTCACGCCGTATTTCGCCTCGACGCTGCTCCTGCGCCAATTGCCGGCGTCCCTGCACGCGCGGATCGTCGAGGAGAGCTATCCGGGCGGGCACATGTTCTACACCCGCCCGCCGAGCCGGGCCGCCTTCTCGCGGGCGGCGCGCGCGGCGATCGCGGGCGAGGCGATCGCGGGGGAGTGAGAGGCGCCGCGTTCAGGCGAGGCGCCAGACCGTGGAGCGCTTGATCTCGGCATCCTCCAGGGCGCGCGTCACCGGCACCTCGTAGGTCGCGAGCGCCACGAGATCGGCCTTGGGCAGGTAGGCCCGGCCGGGATCGCCGACGAGCACCGTGGCACCGCGCGCCGAGAGATCCCGCAGCCAGGCGACGACCGAGGCGGCGAGGTCGCGCTCGTAGCAGATGTCGCCGGCGAGCACGACGTCCCAGCCCTCGTCCGTGCCCACCAGATCTTGCCGGCGCGCCACCAGGACGACGCCGTTCGCCTGCGCGTTGAGCGGCATGGCCGCGCAGGCGAAGGCGTCGATGTCCGCGGCTTCCACCCGCGCGGCGCCCGCCTTCGCGGCGGCGATGCCGACGAGGCCGGAGCCCGCCGCGAAATCGAGGACGCGGCGTCCGCGCACGATCTCGGGCCTATCGAGCACGTAGCGCGCGAGCGCCTGCCCGCCGGCCCAGGCGAAGGCCCAGAAGGGCGGCGGCAGGCCGATCTCGCCGAGCTCCTCCTCGGTCTTCTGCCACAGCTCGGTGGCCTCGTCGGCCAGGTGGAGGACGATCTCGGGGGCGTGCGGCACGGGAAGGAGGCGCGTGTTGGCGCGGATGAAGCGCGTCGGGTCGGTGATCGTCGCGGTCGGGCTCATGCTCCGTGATAGCGCCTCGACGCGGCCGGGGGGAGCGCCTATCTCGTGATCGAGAGTTCTTTCGATGCATGGAGCGAGACGAATGTCCGCGGACGCGACCCCGACGGCGAACCCCTTCTTCCAGGCCTGGGAGACGCCCTTCGAGGCGCCGCCCTTCGCGGCCATCGCGCCGGCGCAGATGGAGGAGGCCTTCGAGGCCGGCCTCGCCGCCCACGAGGCGGAGATCGCCGCCATCCGCGACGCGTCCGAGCCCGCGAGCTTCGAGAACACGATCCTGGCGCTCGAGCGCGCCGGGCGGGACCTCAGGCGCGTGGCCATGGTCTTCTACAATCTCGCGGGCGCGCACACGAACCCGGAGATCCAGGCGATCGAGCGCCGGCTCGCGCCGAAGCTCGCGCGGCATTCCTCGAAGGTCAGCCTCGATGCCGGCCTCTTCGCCAGGGTCGACGCGGTCTTCGCCGCCCGCGAGGGGCTCGGCCTCGACGCGGAGGCGCTGCGGCTGCTCGAGCGCACGCATCTGGGCTTCGTGCGCGCGGGCGCCCAGCTCGCGCCCGCCGCGAAGGAGCGCCTCGCCGAGATCGACCAGCGCCTCGCCGAGATCGGCACCGCCTTCGCCCAGAACGTGCTGGGCGACGAGAGCGGCTTCACCCTCGTGCTCGAGGGCGAGGACGACCTCGCCGGGCTGCCGGACTGGCTCGTCTCGGCGGCGGCGCGCGCCGCGCAGGATCGCGGGCTTTCCGGAAAGCACGTGATCACGCTCGCGCGCTCCTCGGTCGAGCCCTTCCTCGCCTTCTCCGCACGGCGCGACCTGCGAAAGGCCGCTTTCGAAGCCTGGACGCGGCGCGGCGCCAATGGCGGCGAGCGCGACAATCGCGGCATCGTCGCCGAGACGGTGCGGCTTCGCGCCGAGCGGGCCCGGCTCTTGGGCTACGAGAGCTTCGCCCATTACAAGCTCGACGACGCCATGGCGAAGACGCCCGACGCGGTGAGCGGCCTCCTCGGCCGCGTCTGGGGCCCCGCCCGCGCCCGGGCCGGCGAGGAGCGCGACGCGCTCGCCGCGCTCGCCGCCGAGAACGGCGAGAGCGCCGAGATCGCGCCGTGGGACTGGCGCTACCTGGCCGAAGGCGTGCGGCGCGCGCGCTACGATCTCGACGAGGGCGCGATCAAGCCGTACCTGTCGCTCGATCGCATGATCGAGGCGGCCTTCCACGTGGCGAGCCGCCTGTTCGGGCTCGTCTTCGAGGAGCGCACCGACGTTCCGACCTGGCATCCGGACGTGCGCGCCTTCGAGGTGAAGGATGCGGAAAGCGCGCATGTGGGGCTCTTCTACGGGGACTACTTCGCGCGGCCCTCGAAGCGCTCCGGCGCCTGGGCCTCCGCCTTCCGCACGCAGCAGAACCTCGACGGGCGGGTGCGGCCGATCATCGTCAACGTGATGAACTTCTCCGCCGGAAGCCCGGACGCGCCCCCGCTCCTGTCCTTCGACGACGCGCGCACGCTCTTCCACGAGTTCGGCCACGCGCTGCACGGGCTTCTCTCGGAGGTGACCTATCCCTCGCTCGCCGGCACCGCGGTGGCGCGCGACTTCGTGGAGCTGCCCTCGCAGCTCTACGAGCATTGGCTCGAGACGCCCGAGATCCTGGAGCGCTTCGCGCGTCACTGGAAGACGAACGAGCCGATGCCGCAGGCGCTGCGCGAGAAGCTGATCGGCGCGCGCACCTTCAACCAGGGCTTCGCCACGGTGGAATACCTGGCCTGCGCCTTCGTCGATCTCGACTTCCACCTCCTGCCGTCCGCCGGCAATATCGATCCGGAGGCCTTCGAGCGCGATGCGCTGGAGCGCATCGGCATGCCCGACGAGATCGTGATGCGCCACCGCACGCCGCACTTCGCCCACGTCTTCGCGGGCTCCGGCTACGCGGCGGGCTATTACAGCTACATGTGGTCGGAGGTGCTCGACGCGGACGCCTTCGAGGCCTTCCGCGAGACGGGCGACGTCTTCCATCCCGACACCGCGGCGAAGCTCAAGGAGCACATCTATTCCGCCGGAAACCGCCGCGATCCCGCCGAGGCCTACGCCGCCTTCCGCGGTCGCATGCCCGACGTCGGCCCGCTGCTGGCCAAGCGCGGGCTGATCGAGGGCATGGAGGCGCCCGCGGCCGGCGAGGCCTGAGGTCCGGCGTCCGGCTCAGCGATCGACGGGGAGCCCGCTCGGCACGCTCTCGGGAATGCCGAGCCGCCCCGCGATGGCCGCCTCGTCGGTGAGGCTCTCGAGGAAGGCGACGAGGGCCGCGACCTCGTCGTCG
Organism: Salinarimonas ramus; assembly: GCF_014645695.1. GTDB lineage: Bacteria > Pseudomonadota > Alphaproteobacteria > Rhizobiales > Beijerinckiaceae > Salinarimonas > Salinarimonas ramus. Next base: position 84,646 of record NZ_BMMF01000008.1, read on the forward strand.
GCGAGGGCCCGGCCCTGCGTCGCGGCCATTGCGGCCTGGACGATGGCGGCCGTCTCGCTCGGATCCTGGAGCGCGGCGAAGTCGGGCTTCGTCGGCTCGAACGCCGGCAGTGTCGCGTCCGGCGCGTAGGCCGAGAGCCCCGAAGCGGGATCGGCGTGGAAGCGCACGAAGCCCGCCAGATTGGAGTGCGCGCCGGCATGCCCCCAGGGGCCCGTGCGGGCGACGTTGCGGAGCGAGGGCGTGCGGAAGGCGTAGGCGTCCGCGGGATCGTTCGTCACGCGCATGCGGCCGACGTCGCGCGAATGGCTCTCGAAGCGCTCGGCCTTGCCCGGCCCGAGCTGCGGCGCGCCCATGGCGTGGAAGCCGTGGTCGGTCTGGAAGGAGCCCGCATGGCAGGCGGCGCAGCCGGCCTCGCCGTAGAACAGCGCCATGCCCGCCTCGGCCTCCGGGGCGAGCCCCGCCTCCCCGCGCAGATACGCGTCGAAGGGCGAGGCGTCCGAGCGCCATTCGAGCTCGACGAAGGCGCCGATGGCGTTCGAGATGTCGGTGAAGCCGATGGCGCGGCCTTCCGCGATCTCGGGATAGGCCGCCTCGAAGAGGGCCTGGTATTCCGGGATCGCCGCCACGCGCCGCGAGATCAGGTCCCAGGCGCCGCCTTCGCCGGTGATGAGGCCCTGGCGCACGGCGCGGGATATCTCGTTCTCGGAATAGTGCCCCGCCATCTCGTCGGGCGAGAGGACGGGGAACATGGTCTGCGCCGAGAGCAGCGTGTCGAAGCCCGCCACCATCTCGTCCTCGAGCGGGGTGCGCAGGCCGGACGGGCGGGAGGGATCCTCCTCGATGCGCCCGTCGTGGAACATCACCGTGAACTCGTGGGCGCCGAGGTTGAACAAAGCCGGCGCATTGCGCGGGATGCGCTGCTCGGGGAGGTTCTCGGGATCGACGACGCGATCGGGCCCGAGCCCGACGCCGCCCTCCCCCATCCCCAGCGAGAGTCCGTCGGAGGTGCCGAACTTCGGATGATGGCAGGTGCCGCAGGAGATGTTGCGGTTGCCCGACAGGATCGGATCCCAGAACAGGAGCCGCCCGAGCTCCGCCGCCGCGCGATCGACGGGGCGGTAATCGGCATCGACGGGCGCACGCGGGAGGTCCAGCGCCACCGCCGGCGCGGCGAGGACGAGGAGGAGGGCCGTAGCGACGGTCGTCCATCCGGGGCTTCGAATCGTCTCTTCGCGCATCATGCCACCTCTCTCGCCGCGCCCGCGCCCAGCATCGCTTCCGTCGTGGCCGACAGCGCCAGCGCCGCCGCGCCGTGGGCCCAGAGCAGGTCGCCCCAGGCGTGGACCTCGATGGGCGGCAGCGGGCGGCTCGCCGGCAGGACGAGGCTCGCGACCTCCGAGAGCGTGTCTGCCGCATAGAGGTAATCGTAACGCATGCGCTCGCCGGAGAGAATGATCAGGTCGGGATCGAACAGGTTGATCACGTTGGCGAGGCCGACCGCCAGATAGCGCCCGGCGCGGCGGAAGATCGAGCGCGCCGCGACGTTGCCGGCCTTGGCGTGGTCGAAGAGCGATTCGAGCAGCACGCTCGTGGGCTGGCCGTCGCGCATGGACCAGTCGAGCGCCGTCGTCGCCTCGCGGGCGAGCGCGTAGTCCGCGATGTAGGCCTCGAGGCAGCCGCGCTGGCCGCAGCGGCACAGTGCGCCGTCGAGATGCACCTTGGTGTGGCCGAGCTCGGTGCCGAGCCCGCGCGCGCCGCGATAGAGCCGGTGGTTGATCACGAGCCCCATGCCCACGCCGTGCTCGATGGTCACGACGGCGAAATCCGACAGGGCCCGCCCCGCGCCGAACCAGAGCTCGGCGAGCGCCACCAGGTTCGCGTCGTTGTCGATGTGGACGGGCAGGCCGAGCCGCGCCTCGACCGCGGCGGCGAGCGGCACGTCGCGCTCGCGCAGGACCGGGGACCAGTGAACCCGCCCCTCCGCCGCCTCGACGAACCCCGGGACGCCGAGGCCCACCGCCGCGAGGTCGCCCCGCGCGATGCCCGCCGCCTTCACCACCCGCTCGAGCAGCGTGTCCGCCGCCTGCGCGAGATCGGCGAGGCTGCGCCCGCCCATCTTCTCGACGAGGCTCGCGGAGGCGACGAGGCGCCCGGCGAGATCGACGACGACGGCCGTGTGCTCCCGGTCGGAGATCTTCATGCCCGCCACGAGCCGCGCGCCGGCGCGCACGCCGAGCGCCACCGGCGGTCGCCCACGCCCCGCCGCGTCCCCGTCGCGCGGGACGGTCACCTCCTCGATCAGCCCCGCCTCGATCAGCTCGGAGGTGATGGCTGTGACGCTCGCGGGGCTGATGCCGAGATCCTTGGCGATCTTGACCCGTGCCAGGCTGCCAGCGGCCCGCACCCGCTCGAACACCTGCTGGCGCAGCGGACGCTGGCCCTCGGCGAGCGGGCGCAGGAGCGGACCCACGCCCTGGCGCTCCTCGTCGATCCGCATCGCCGCCGCCTCGGCCCGCATTTCGTGCATCTCCTGAACTAATGGAACCTTTCGCGGTGCCGCGTTTGAGCCCATTGTAACGTTTTTTGTGCAGTGCGAGAAGAAGTCGACCTCCTCACCAAAGGTAGGACACGATGGAACGTCATTTTTATTTTGACAACTGAAATTATCCGCGACACTCTTCCGGCCACGGCGCAAAGCCGGACGCGGCCATTCGTTCGGCCGCGCGCAACGGGAGGAAACGCGATGCGCAAGATCGCTCTGAAGTTCGCATTCGCCGCCGCGGTCTCCGCGGTCGGCTTCATGGGCACCGCCCACGCCCAGGATCCGATCACGGTCGGCGTGAGCTGGTCGAACTTCCAGGAGGAGCGCTGGAAGACCGACGAGGCCGCCATCCGCGCCGCCCTCGAGGAAGCCGGTGCCGAGTACGTCTCCGCCGACGCCCAGTCCTCGTCCGCCAAGCAGCTCTCCGACATCGAGAGCCTGATCGCCCAGGGCGTCGACGCGCTGATCATCCTGGCGCAGGACGCCCAGGCCATCGGCCCGGCCGTGCAGGCCGCCGCCGACGAGGGCATCCCGGTCGTGGGCTACGATCGCCTGATCGAGGATCCGCGCGCCTTCTACCTGACCTTCGACAACGTCGAGGTCGGCCGCATGCAGGCCCGCGCTGTGCTGGAGGCCCAGCCCGAGGGCAATTACGTCATGATCAAGGGCTCGCCCACCGACCCGAACGCGGACTTCCTCCGCGGCGGCCAGCAGGAGGTGCTCCAGGAGGCGATCGACGCCGGGCGCATCACCATCGTCGGCGAGGCCTACACCGACCAGTGGCTCCCGGCCAACGCTCAGCGCAACATGGAGCAGATCCTCACCGCGCAGAACAACGAGGTCGACGCGGTCGTCGCCTCCAACGACGGCACCGCCGGCGGCGCGGTCGCGGCGCTGACCGCCCAGGGCCTCGACGGCACGGTTCCCGTGTCCGGCCAGGACGGCGACCACGCCGCGCTCAACCGCATCGCCAAGGGCACGCAGACGGTCTCCGTCTGGAAGGACGCCCGCGACCTCGGCCGCGAGGCCGGCGAGATCGCCGTGTCGATGGCCCAGGGCACCGAGATGTCCGACATCGAGGGCGCTCAGCAATGGACCTCGCCGGGCGGCACGACGCTGTGGGCGAAGTTCCTCGAGCCGGTCCCGGTGACGCAGGACAACCTCGACGTCGTCGTCGACGCCGGCTGGATCTCGCAGGAGGCGCTCTGCCAGGGCGTGGAGAACGGCCCGCCTCCCTGCAACTGATCCGACCCGGCGCATCGCGCGACCTCCCGCACGCGTCCCGCTCCGGCGGGGCGCGTGCCCATCGGGCCGCGCGGACGTCCATCGGGCGCCGTGAACGCCCCTCGCCGACATCCCCCGTGCACGCTCCCCCGTGAAGGACGCGCCGATGAAAGCCGCCACGGCTCACGCCCCCGCGACCCCCAAGAAGAAGAGCGTTCTCGCCGCGCTCGAGATCGACACGCGCCTGCTGGGCATGATCGGCGCCTTCGTGGTGCTGTGCCTCGCGTTCAACTTCTTCACGGACGGGCGCTTCCTGACCCCGCGCAACATCTTCAACCTGACGATCCAGACGGTGTCGGTGGCCATCATGGCGACGGGCATGGTCTTCATCATCGTCACGCGCCACATCGATCTCTCGGTGGGCTCGCTGCTTGCGACCTGCTCCGCCGTCATGGCCATGGCGCAGACGGCGATCCTGCCCGATCTGCTCGGGGTGGGGCTCGACAGCCCCGTCGTCGCCGCGCTCGCCATCGTCGTGGGCCTCGTCTGCGGCACGGCGATCGGCGCCTTCCAGGGCTGGCTCGTCGGCTACCTCGTCATCCCCGCCTTCATCGTGACGCTGGGCGGCCTGCTCGTGTGGCGCAACGTCGCCTGGTACCTCACCAGCGGGCAGACGATCGGGCCGTTGAACGAGACCTATCTGCTCTTCGGCGGTATCAACGGCACGCTCGGCGAGACCTTGTCGTGGGCCTTCGCGCTCGTGGCGACGGTCGCCGCGCTGTGGGCGCTCGTCGCCTCGCGTCGCAACAAGGTCGCCCACGAGATGCCGGTGAAGCCGATGTGGGCGGAGAGCGCCATCGGCGTCCTGATCGCCGTGGCGATCTTCGGCTTCGTGGCGCTGCTCGTCGCCTACGAGATCCCCTCGGGCCGGCTCGAGCGCATCTTCGAGGCCCGCGGCGAGGTGCTGCCGGAGGGCTATTCCGCCGGCTACGGCATCCCGTTCTCCGTGTTGGCCTTGATCGTGCTCGCGGTGGTCCTCACCACGGTGGCGCGCAAGACCCGCTTCGGCCGCTACGTCTTCGCCACCGGCGGCAATCCGGACGCCGCCGAGCTGTCGGGCATCAACACGCGCATGCTCACCGTCAAGGTGTTCGCGCTGATGGGCTTCCTGTGCGCGCTCTCGGCGGTCGTCGCCTCGGCACGCCTGACGAACCACACCAACGACATCGGCACGCTCGACGAATTGCGCGTCATCGCCGCCGCGGTGATCGGCGGGACGGCGCTGTCCGGCGGGGTGGGCACGATCTACGGCGCCATCCTGGGCGCGCTCATCATGCAGTCGCTCCAGTCCGGCATGGCGATGGTGGGCGTCGACGCGCCCTTCCAGAACATCGTCGTGGGCATGGTGCTCGTCGTCGCCGTCCTCGTCGACATCCTCTATCGCAAGCGCACGGGAGGGAAGGCATGAGCACGGATCGCGGCACGGATCGCGGCCAGGATCGCGGCGCCCCGCTCGTCGAGCTGCGCGACATCTCCATCGCCTTCGGCGGCGTGCAGGCGGTCGACCACGTCACGGTCGATCTCTATCCCGGCGAGGTCGTGGGGCTGCTCGGCCACAACGGCGCCGGCAAGTCGACGCTGATCAAGTGCCTGTCCGGCGCCTACCGGATGGATTCCGGCGAGATCCGGATCAACGGGAACAAGGTCGAGATCAACAACCCGCGCGACGCGCGCCGGCACAACATCGAGACGATCTACCAGACGCTCGCGCTCGCCGACAATCTCGACGCCTCCGCCAACCTCTTCCTCGGTCGCGAGATCACGAACGCGCTCGGCATGATCGACGAGGCGCAGATGGAAGCGGAGACGCGCCGGATCATGGGGCGGCTCAACCCGAACTTCCGCAAGTTCTCCGCGCCCGTCTCGGCGCTGTCGGGCGGGCAGCGCCAATCGGTGGCGATCGCGCGCGCGGTCTACTTCAACGCCAAGATCCTGATCATGGACGAGCCCACCGCCGCGCTCGGGCCGCAGGAGACGCAGATGGTGGCCGAGCTCATCGACGAGCTCAAGCGCCAGGGCCTCGGCATCTTCCTCATCGACCACGACATCCATCAGGTGAAGCAATTGTGCGACCGCGCGGCCGTGATGAAGAACGGCCAGCTCGTCGGCATCGTGAAGGTGGACGAGGTCTCCGAGGACGACCTGCTCGGCATGATCATCGCGGGCAAGCGCCCCGAGCATCTCGCGGCCTGACGACGGGCGATCCTTCGGACGAAGAGGCGGCGGTACCATGCAGTTCATCGGGCTCGATCTCGGCACGTCCGGGCTCAAGGGCGTCCTCGTCGACGAGACGCAGGCGGTCCTCGCCGAGGCGACGGCGCCGCTCGCGGTCTCGCGCCCGCACGAGGGCTGGTCGGAGCAGAACCCCACCGACTGGCTCGCGGCGGCGGAGAGCGTCATGGACGCGCTCGCGCGCCACGGCCTCTCGGACGTGCGCGGCATCGGGCTCTCGGGCCAGATGCACGGCGCGACCCTGCTCGACGCCGCCGACGAGGTGCTGCGCCCCTCGATCCTGTGGAACGACACGCGCGCCCACGCCGAGGCGGCCGCGCTCGACGCGGATCCGCGCTTTCGTGCGCTGACGGGCAACATCGTCTTTCCCGGCTTCACCGCACCCAAGCTCGCCTGGGTGGCGCGCCACGAGCCGAAGCTCTTCGAGCGGGTGGCGAAGGTCCTCCTGCCGAAGGACTACCTGCGCCTCTGGCTCACGGGCGAGCACGTGGCCGAGATGTCGGATGCCGCCGGCACGAGCTGGCTCGACACCGGGCGGCGGGACTGGTCGGACGATCTGCTTTCCGCGACGAACCTCTCGCGCGCGCACATGCCCCGCCTCGTCGAGGGCTCGGAGGTCTCCGGGCGGCTGCGCCCCGCGCTCGCGGCCCGCTGGGGGCTCGGCGAGGGCGTCGTCGTCGCCGGCGGCGGCGGGGACAACGCGGCCTCGGGCATCGGCGCGGGCGTGGTGAAGGCCGGCGAGGCCTTCGTCTCGCTCGGCACGTCCGGCGTGCTCTTCGCCGCGGCGGAGGGCTACGCGCCGGCGCCCGAGACGGCGGTCCACACCTTCTGCCACGCGCTGCCCGACGCCTGGCACCAGATGGGCGTCATCCTCGCGGCCACCGACGCGCTCAATTGGTACGCCCGCCTCGTCGGCACCGACGCGGCGGAGCTGACCGGCGGCCTCGGACGCCTTCGCGCGCCCGGCCGCACGCTGTTCCTGCCCTATCTCGGCGGCGAGCGCACGCCCCTCAACGACGCCGGCATCCGCGGCGCCTTCCTCGGCCTCGAGCACGAGACCGATCGCGAGGCCGGCACCCGCGCCGTCCTCGACGGCGTCGCCTTCGCCCTGCGCGATTGCCGCGACGCGCTCGCGGCGACGGGCACGCGCATCGACCGGCTGATCGCGCTCGGCGGCGGCAGCCGCTCCGAGACCTGGCTGTCGGCCATCGCCACCGCGCTGGACGTGCCCGTCGACGTCCCCGCCGCCGGCGATTTCGGTGCGGCCTTCGGCGCCGCGCGCCTCGCGATCATGGCCGCGACCGGCGCCGGCGCCGAGATCGCCACCCCTCCGCCGATCGCCCGGCGCATCGCACCGGACGCCGATCTCACCACCGCCTACGACGACGCGCATGCGCGCTACCGCGCCGCCGCGCGAGCCATCGGGAGCTTCTGATGACCGACTTCTTCTCCGGGATCGACAAGGTCCGCTATGCCGGCCCCGACAGCGACGCGGAGCTCGCCTTCCGCTGGTACGACCCCGAGCGGGTCGTCATGGGCAAGCGGCTCGAGGAGCACCTGCGCTTCGCGGTGGCCTATTGGCACTCCTTCGCCTGGCCGGGCGGAGACCCGTTCGGCGGCCAGACCTTCGAGCGGCCGTGGTTCGCGGACGACATGAAGGCCGCCAAGCTCAAGGCCGACGTCGCCTTCGAGCTGTTCGAGATCCTGGACGCGCCCTTCTTCTGCTTCCACGACGCGGACGTCCGCCCCGAGGGCGCGACCTTCGCCGAGAGCCGGCGCAATCTCGAGGAGATCGTCGATTACTTCGCCGGCAAAATGGAGAGCTCGAAGACGAAGCTGCTCTGGGGCACGGCGAACCTGTTCTCCCACCGCCGGTGGATGGCGGGCGCCGCGACGAACCCCGATCCGGACGTCTTCGCCTATGCGGCGGCGACGGTGAAGTCCTGCATGGACGCGACCCACAAGCTCGGCGGGCAGAACTACGTGCTCTGGGGCGGGCGCGAAGGCTACGAGACGCTGCTCAACACCGATCTCGGCCGCGAGAGCGAGCAGGCCGGGCGCTTCCTCTCGATGGTCGTCGAGTACAAGCACAAGATCGGTTTTCCGGGCACGATCCTCATCGAGCCCAAGCCCCAGGAGCCGACGAAGCACCAGTACGACTACGACGTCGCGACGGTCTACGGCTTCCTCAAGCGCTTCGGGCTCGAGAACGAGGTGAAGGTCAACATCGAGCAGGGCCACGCCATCCTCGCCGGGCACTCGTTCGAGCACGAGATCGCACTCGCGGCATCGCTCGGCATCTTCGGCTCGATCGACATGAACCGGAACGACTACCAGTCGGGCTGGGACACGGACCAGTTCCCCAACAACCACTCCGAAGTGGCGCTCGCCTATTACGAGATCCTGCGCGCCGGCGGCTTCACCACGGGCGGCACGAATTTCGACGCGAAGCTGCGCCGCCAGTCGCTCGATCCCGTGGATCTCGTCGCGGCGCACGTGGGCGGCATGGACGTGTGCGCCCGCGGGCTGATCGCGGCGGCCGCGATGCTGGAGGACGGCGGGCTCGAGCGCATGCGCGCGGAGCGCTACGCCGGCTGGGACCGGCCCGATGCGAAGGCGATGCTGACCTCCGATCTCGCGTCCATCGCCGCCCGCGTCGAGGCCGAGAACCTCGACCCGCAGCCGCGCTCGGGCCGGCAGGAGCGCCTGGAGAATTGGGTCAACCGCTTCGTGTGAGGAGAAAGCGCATGGACGAGGGGCGCGACGTCTTCTCCTTCCCTGTAGGGGAAGGTGGATCGGCGCGCAGCGCCGAGACGGATGGGGCACGCCGGAAGGCGTGCTCGGCGAAGCCGAACGAGCCGCGTGGCACGGGCAGGCGACGGACCCCACCCCTTGCTCGCTTCGCGAGCCTTACCCTCCCCTACAGGGAGGGACGGGCGCTCGCCCTGCCTCTCGCGATCCTCCTCCTCGCCCCCCTCCCCGCCCAGGCCGGCGAGCCGGTCTTCGTCGACCGCGCCGGCGATCTCCCGGTCGTCCACGTCTACGACGGCGGGTGGGAGCATTTCGTCGGCGGCGGGGTGGCGGTGCTCGACTGCAATGGGGATGAGAAGCCCGATCTCTACGTCGCCGGCGGCGCCAACCCGGCCGCCCTCCTCGTCAACGTGACCGAGGGTCCCGGCGCGCCGATCCGCTTCGTCGAAGGCGCGCAGGATGGCGCGCTCGGAGGCGATACCGGCGTCACCGGCGCCTACCCGCTCGACGTCGACGGGGACGGCGTCCTCGATCTCGCGGTGATGCGGGTGGGAGCGAACCGGCTCCTGAAGGGCGGGCCGGATTGCGGCTTCACCGATGCCACGGCACAATGGGGCTTCGACGCCGGCGAGCGCTGGTCCACCGCCTTCTCCGCCACCTGGGAGCCCGGGCGCGCGCGCCCGACGCTCGCCATCGGCAATTACGTCGACCGCAGCGACCCGAACGGCCCCTTCGAGGCCTGCGACGTCAACGAGCTGCATCGCCCCGAGGGCGAGCTTTACGGCGCGCCCGTGCTGCTCGAGCCCGGCTTCTGCGCGCTCTCGATCCTGTTCTCGGACTGGAGCCGCAACGGCCGGCCGGAGCTTCGCGTCTCGAACGATCGCCACTACTACGTCCGCGGCGGCTACGAGCAGATGTGGCGTCTCGATCCGCTGGAGGAGCGCGTCGCCGCCGACGGCTGGCCGCGGATCTCGCTGTGGGGCATGGGGATCGCCAGCCGCGACGTCACCGGCGACGGCCTCTCGGAGGTCATGCTCACCTCCATGGGCGACCAGCTGATGAAGCTCAACCGCGGCGACGGCTACGAGAACGCACCCTATTCCATCGGCACCTACGCCCAGCGCCCCTTCCTCGGCGACGACGGGCGCCCCTCCACCGGCTGGCACGCCGAGTTCGGCGACGTCGACAACGACGGGCGTGCGGACCTCTTCATCGCCAAGGGCAACGTCGACCAGATGCCCTCGAACGCCATGAAGGACCCCAACAACCTGCTCATGCAGACGCCGGAAGGGATCTTCGTGGAGCGCGCCGCGGAGGCGGGCGTCGCGACCACCGATCGCGCGCGCGGCGCCGCGCTCGCCGATCTCGACGGCGACGGGCGCCTCGACCTCGTCGTCGTCAACCGCCGCGCGCCCCTCGAGATCTGGCAGAACGCGACGCCCGAGACCGGCGCCTGGCTCGCGGTGACGCCGCGCGAGGCAGGGCCGAACGTCTTCGCGGTCGGCGCCTTCGTCGAGGTGCGCACCGCGCGCGGCGTGCAGGTGCAGGAGATCACCGTCGGCGGCGGCCACGTGGGCGGCCGGGCGGGCCCGCTGCATTTCGGGCTCGGGCCGGCCGAGGCGGCCGAGCTGCGCGTGATCTGGCCCGACGGCACGGCCTCGGAATGGGTCGAGGCGCCGGTGGCGCGTCGTTTCGAGGCGATCCGCGACGGCGAGACGCTCGTCCTGCGCTGAGCGAGAGGCCGAGCGCGGCGTCAGCGCGCCGCGGCGATGCGGCGGCGCACGTCGACGATCACGCGCGCGCCCTCCCCGCGCTCGACGTGGATGGCGCCGCCGAGCTGGCGCAGCAGGCCGCGCACGAGGCCGAGACCGGAGGAGCGTCGGCCCGTCTCCGGCAGATCGAAGCCGAAGCCCCCGTCCGCCACGGCCAGGCGCAGCTCGTCGCCCCGCGAGCGCAGGTCGAGCGCCAGCGCGGCGGCGTGGTCCGGCCCGTATTTCAGAGCGTTGGCGACGAGCTCGTTGAGGATCACGGCGAGCGGCGCGGCGATGTCGTTCTCCACCTCGCTGTCGTCGCCCGCGATATCGGGGACGACGCTCGAGCCGTGGGCGGCGAGGACGGCGTTGCCGACGACCTCGAGGAAGCGCCGCGCCGGCAGCCCGCGCAGGTCGTCGGCATGGTAGAGCATCTGCTGCACGGCGCCCACCGCCACGAGCCGGCGCTCGGCGGCGGCGAGCGCCTCGCGCGCCTCGGGATGATCGACCCCGCGCCGGGCCGTCGCCACCGTGCCCACGAGCATCTGCACATTGTTCTTCACGCGATGATGGAGCTCGCGCATCAGGAGCTCGCGCTCGGCGAGGGATTCGCGCAGGCGCGCCTCGACGTGCCGGCGCTGGCGGACCTCCGCGTCGAGCTCCTCGAGCTTGGCCTGGAGCACGCCGAAACGGTCGAGCTCGCGCAGCGCGAGGCGCAGCATGACGAGCGCCGGCTCGCCCGCGTGACCCGGCACGACGAGGTTCGCGAAGGCCTTGACGCGCCCGCGCTCCGGCAGGACGACGCCGCCGACGAGAGGCTTCGTCGCGCCCTCGGCCCGGGCGAGGAGGCCCGCGAGCGAGCCCGCCGCCGCCGCGCCGATCACGTCTGCGAGCGTCGCGCCCGCCCCGAGCTCGTCGCGCGCGGCCCCGTTCGCGAACGCGATCGCGCCGTCGCGGGAGAGGACGAGAACCGGCTCGATGAGGGCGTCGAGGGCGACGCGGGTCTCACGGGAGGGGCGCATCGCCACGCCTGAAATATTCGCGCGTGTCGGAGCCGGCGGCGTCCGAGGGGCGAAGATGGATCGTCACCCGGCATCCCGGTGCGCCCAGCGCGATGGTCTCGTCGAGGGAGACCGCGGCATAGCCGAGGTTCTGCGCCGCGAGATGGCCGAAGACGTTCGAGGTCATCATGCACAGCGAGGGCCTGTCGCGGACCATGTCGCCGAACGGGCAGGCCCGGTTGCCCAGCACGATGCGGTCCTCGCTCTCCTCGATCACGTAGAAGTCGCCCTCGATTCGGCGCTTCAGGTCGACGAGAGCGGCGGCCACCTGCTCGCGATCGAGGCGCTCGACGGCGAGCGCGCGGCGATACTCGCCGTCGAGCCGCTCGCCCATGGCGGCGCCGACCACGCTGATGTAGCCGGACGCCTCCTCCAGGCCGACGACGTCCTCGAGCGTGCCGGAGAGCTCGCGCAGGAGCCGGCGCATGAAGACGTCGCGGTCGAGCGGGATCTCCGTCTCGGCCGCGCTCCTCTCGTCGGACGCCACCCGCGTCGTCATCATGCACTCCCTCGGCGTCTTAATTTCGCTGGAGAACATAACGCGGAGAGTGGCGGCGTGGTGCACCGCGCGCAAAATAAAGTTTTGTGAAGAGAACGTGCGGTCGAGGCGGTGCGCCCTCACGCCCTCCCGGTCGCGGCGGGATGGGCGAGCGCGCGCACGACGCCGCGCAATTCGGCGAGGCCGCGCATGCGCCCGGCGATCGGGTAGCCGGGCTGCGCGCCGCGTCCGATGTCGGTGAGAATGTCGTGCCCGTGATCGGGCCGGAACGGGATCTCGGCATCCCCGCGCCCGGCCGCGCGCCGGGCCGCCTCCTCGTCGAGCGCGGCGGCGACGAGGGCGACCATGTCGACGTCGCCGTCGAGGTGCTCGCTCTCATGGAACGAGCCGCGCACCGAGCCGCTTGCGGCGTCGCTCTCGCGCCGGACGTTGCGCAGGTGCAGGAAATGAACCCGCCCGCCGAGCCGGCGCATGATCCCGGGCACGTCGTTGTCGCGGCGCGCGCCGAGCGAGCCCGAGCAGAGCGTCATGCCGTTGGCGGGCGAATCGACAGCGTCGAGCACGCGGCGGAAATCGTCCTCGGTGGAGAGGATGCGCGGCAGGCCGAGCAGCGGGAAGGGCGGATCGTCCGGGTGGCAGCACAGGCGCATGCCGAGCCGCTCGGCGGCGGGCGTCACCATCTCCAGGAAGGCGACGAGATTCGCCCGCAGCCGGTCCGGGCCGATGGCGGCGTAGCGCTCGAGATGGGCGCGCACGTCGGCGAGGCCCATGGTCTCGGCGTCGCCCGGGAGCCCGGCGGTGACGGCCTGCGCGACGGCGCGGCGCGTCTCCTCCGGCATCGCCGCGTGTCGCGCGGCCGCGGCCTCGCGATCGGCATCGGAATAGTCGTCGTGCGCGCCGGGGCGCTCGAGCACGTGGAGGTCGAAGGCGACGAAGTCGATCCAGTCGAAGCGCAGGCACGTGCCGCCGTGGGGGAGCGGGTGGTGCAGGGCCGTGCGCGTCCAGTCGAGGACCGGCATGAAATTGTAGCACACGACCCGGATGCCGGCATCGGCCAGGTGCCCGAGGCTCGTGGTCCAAGCCTCCACGTGGGCGCGCCATTCGCCGGACTGGCGCTTGACGTCCTCGGAGACGGGCAGGCTCTCCACCACCTCCCAGGCGAGGCCCGAGGGCCCGCCGTCGCGGCGCGTGGCGATCTCGCGCTGGCGCCGCGCGATCTCGCCCGGCGTCCAGACGGCGCCCGGCCGGACGTGGTGGAGCGCGCTCACCACGCCCTCCACCCCCGATTGGAGCATGTCGTCGATCGTCGCGACGTCGCGGGGACCGAACCAGCGCCAAGTCTGCCTCATCGAGTCTGCCTCATCGAGTCTGCCTCATGGTGTTCGTCTCGTCGTTCTTGGCGCTCTGGCGCTCATTGGAAGGCGATGCGCGGCAGGAAGAGGACGAGGTCCGGGAAGGCCAGGAGCACGACGACGAGGGCGAGGATCGCCGCCACGAAGGGCGCGCTCTCGCGCACGTAGTCCTCGACCTTGCAGCCGAGCAGGCTGCAGACCGTGTACATCGCCACGCCCACCGGGGGCGTCATCGAGCCCAGCGTCACGATGGTCATCATCAGGATGCCGAAATGGACCGGGTCGAAGCCGACGCGCTCGACGATCGGCACGACGATGGGCGTGATCAGCAACACGATGATCGTGCTCTCGAAGAAGAGCCCCGCCACGAACAGCGAGACGAGGATCGTCGCGACGATGAGGTAGGGCTCGCTGATGCCCTCGAGCAGGAGCCGCGTGACGTCCTGGGGCACCTGCAGGAAGACGATGGCGTAGCCGATCATCCCCGACATCAGGATGATGAGCATGATGAGCCCGATGTCGGAGACCGCCCGCGCGAAGGCGCGCGCGATGGCCTGCGGGTTCATCGCCCTGTGCGCCAGGACGCCGACGAGGATCGCGTAGACCACCGCGAAGGCGCCGACCTCGGAGGGCGTGAACACGCCGCCGCGGATCGAGACGACGAGGAGCACGGGAAACAGCAGCGCCCATTTCGCGTCCCACGCCGCGCGCCCGAAGCTGCGCCAGGTCGGCGGCGTGCTGTCGGCCACCGTGTAGCCGCGCTTCCTCGCGACGAGCCAGGCCGCGACCATGAGGAAGAGCATCATCAGGATGCCGGGCACGATCCCCGCGAGGAAGAGACGCCCGATGGAGACCTGGCCCACGTAGCCGTAGAGGATGAGCCCGATGCTCGGCGGGATCGTCGCGGTGATCAGCGAGGAGAGCGCGATCACCGCGGCCGAGTAGCCCTTCGAGTAGCCCTGCTCGATCATGCGGGGCCCGAGCACGCGCGCCTGCATCGCGGCGTCGGCCACGGCGGAGCCGGAGACGCCGCCCATGAGCGTCGAGAGGATGATCGAGACCTGCGCGAGGCCGCCGGCGATCCAGGCCACCGTGACGTGGGAGAACTTGAAGAGCCGCTCGGTGATGCCGCTCTCGTTCATCAGGTGCCCGGCCAGCACGAAGAACGGCACGGCGAGCAGCGGGAAGCTCTGCGACACCGCAGCGATCCGCTGCACGCCGATGGAGGTCGGCATGATGTCGGAGGTGAGGAAGAAGGTGAAGCCCGAGAGCCCGATGGCGAAGGCCACCGGCGCGCCGAGGAGGAGCAGGACGACGAAGACGCTGCCGATGAGGAGCATGGGTCAGGGCTCCTGCCGGGCGAGGGGCTCGGCGTCGATGCGGGAGAAGACGAGGAGCTCGCCCCGCGCCCGCTCGCGCCACGCCTCGACGGCATTGGCGAGGATGGCGAGGGTGAGGAAGAGGCAGCCCACCGGCACCGCGATGGTGACGTAGGCGTAGGAGAGCCCGCTGTCGCCGAACAGCCGCTCGCGGTTGAGCAGCGTCAGCTTCGTGCCCTCTACCGCGATCACCGCCATGAAGGCGACGAACAGGACGGCGAGCGCGATCTCGATGACGAGACGCGCCCGCGGCGAGACGCGGCGCACCAGGAGATCGACGCCCAGATGCGCCCGCTCGCGCATGGCGCGCGAGGCCCCGACGAAGCACAGCCAGATGAAGAGCAGCTGCGCCAGGTCGACGGACCAGATCAACGGCCGGTCGAAGAAGCGCATCACCGCCGCCACGAAGACGAGGACGACGATGATGCCGAGGAGGATCGAGCCGACGACGAGCTCGAGCCGCGCGAGGAGGTGCGACATGGCCGTTCAGGCTCCCGGAGGGAGGAGGCGGCGGCCGCGCGAGGGGCCGCCGCCGCGGGAGGGGCGGCTCACTCGCCGGCGGCGATGGCCTGGAGCTCGTCGCGCAGCGCGCCGTAGCCGAGCTCGTCGTAGACGGACGCCGTCGCCTCGCGGAAGGGCGTCGTGTCGATCTCGACGACGTTGACGCCCTTGGCCTCGAGGTCGGCCTCGATGGCCGCGAGCGCGTCGCGGGTGCCGTAGGAGGCGACGTCGCCGGCCTCGAGCGCCTCCTCGCGCAGGGCGCGCTGGAAATCCTCCGGCAGCGAGTCGAACCAGGCCGCCGAGGTGACGAGGCCGGTGATCAGGTTGATGTGGCCCGTCTTTGTGATGTCGGTGATCACCTCGTCGAGGCGCGCGCCGACGACGGCGGGAAGCTGCGCCTCGGCGGCGTCGATGACGTTCTGCTGGAGGGCGGAATAGACCTCGCCCCACGGCATCGGGGTGGGCGTCGCGCCCATGGCCGAGATGGTCTCGACCCAGACCGGCGCGCCGGGGGTGCGCATGCGCAGGCCCGAGAGGTCGGCGGGGCCCTCGATGGGCTTCTGGGTGAGGAGATGGCGCTCGCCCTGCCACCAGTTGAAGCTGAGCACCTGGTGGCCGGAGGCCTCGCGCAGCTTCTCGACCCACTCCTCGAAGCGATCGGAGGTCACGACCCGGCGCATGCCGTCGTAGCCGGAGGCGAGGTAGGGCGCGCCCAGCACGCCGAACTCGTTCTGGAAGACCGCGAGGCGTCCGCCGTCGACGACCACGGCCACCGGCGCGCCGGCGCGGGCCTGCTCGAGCACGTCCTCGTCGGGGCCGAGCTGCGAGTTCGGGAACAGGCGGATCTCGACGGCGCCGTCGGTCGCCTCGGCCACGCCGTCGCGGAAGGATTCGAGACCCTTGTAGAGCGGGTCCTCCACGGCGAGCGCCGTGTTCACGTTGAGCGTATAATCCGCCGCTGCGGCGGGTACGGCGACCGCGAGGAGGGTGGCCGCGAGAGCAGCGGCTGCCTTGTGGTGCGTCATGTCTTCCTCCCATCGCTGCGTCTGGACGGCAGCGTTCAACGTCGGTAGGCTAGTATGGTAGCAGACGAGGTGTCAACATGAGTGGGCGGGTGCGCTTCGAAATCGACGATCGGCAGGAGGGTCCGCGCCACCGTCCGCGCCCTCTCGGCCAGCGCACCATCGGGCAGCGCGTCTTCGAGGTGCTCAAAGCCGCCATCGTCCAGCTCGACCTGAGGCCCGGCGACAGCCTGTCGGAGGCGGAGATCGCCAAGGAGCTCGGCGTCTCCCGCCAGCCGGTGCGCGAGGCCTTCATCAAGCTCGCCGAGGCCGGCCTCGTGGAGGTGCGCCCGCAGCGCGGCACCTTCGTCGTGCTGATCTCCCAGCGCGAGGTGGAGAACGCGCGCTTCCTGCGCGAGGCGATCGAGGTCGCCATCGTGCGCAAGGCGGCGCAGACCGCTTCGTCCGAGGCGCTCGCCGACCTGCGCGACATCCTGGAGCGCCAGCGCGATGCGCGCGCCGCCGCCGACGCGGCGCATTTCCTGCGCCTCGACGAGACCTTCCACTACGCGCTGGCCGTCGCCGCCGACTGCACCCACGCCTGGAGGGTGCTGGAGACGCTCAAAGCCCAGATGGACCGGGTGCGCTTCCTCTCGCTGCCCGATGCCACCCCCGTCGACGTGCTGATCGCCCAGCACCAGGCGATCCTCGACGCCGTGGCCGCCGGCTCGCCCGGGGACGCGGAGGCGGCGATGCGCGCCCATCTCGCCGAGATCCTGGTCTCGCTCCCCAGGCTCGCCGCGGACAAGCCCGAGCTCTTCGAGCCCGTGGCGAGCGAGAAGGCGGCCGCCGGCGCGAGCGAGCCGCGGCTGCGGCTGTGAGGCGCCTGCGACCGCGCGCGCCGCGCCGCCGCCTCGAAGGCGCGCAGAGCCTTCAGCGGAGGAAGGGCACGGCGTCGTGTGCGGTCGGGCACGTGCGCGAGCTCCGAACGACGACGGCGCTCACGGCGAGCCGGTCCGTTCGTCCTGCGATGAGCGAGGATAGGGGTCTCGGGACGCGAGGGTCAACGCTCGGCGCGGCCGGCGGCGCACCGCCGCATCACGCCGGCGGATCGCTCGTCACCGCCGGCGTCGGGGCGTCACCGACAGCGGCGTCGAAGCCCTTCGTGATGACGTCGTAGCATTCGCACGAGAACCGGCGCAGGCGGTAGCGGTCCTGCACGTGCATGGCGCCGCGGCGATAGGCGATGGCGCCGTCTGCCGCGAAGCCGCTGCAGATCTCGCTCACCGTGGCGCGGCGAACGCAGAGCGCCTCCGCGAGCGTCGATTGCTTCAGCGCGAAATCGTCGCCGACGCGGTCGTGCGCCTGGAGCAGCCAGCGTGCGGCCCGCTGCTCCGCGGAATGGACCGCGACGCAGGCCGTCGACTGGAGGGAGGCGTTGAGCATCGCCTGGCCGAGCTTCATGTAGACGTTGCGCGCCTCGAAATCGGTGCGCACGGCGGCGTCGACGGTCTGGATCGGCACGAAGAGCGCCGTGCCGGCGACGCGCACGAGATAGGTGCGCGCCGCGACCTGGCTCATGAGGAGGCTCGACGCACCGATCTTGCTCTCGTTGCCGATGGTGGAGGATTCGACGAGGCGTCCGTCGGCGAGCACGGTCACCTCCGAGACGACGCCGCTCTCGATGAAGACCGAGTGCGTCAGGCGATCGCCTGCCTCGTAGACGACCTCTCCCGCGTCGAGGGGATAGCGCTGCGCGTCGCGCAGGATCATGGCTCGGGCGGCCGGCGGCAGGCTCGCGAGGATGCGGCTGCCGATACCCGTCGGCTCCGTCGTCCCGCCCTCGATCGGGTCCGCATGCTCGCCCACCGTCCTACCGCCACCTCGTCGAACCGATTCGCACGGCATCGTACGCAGGCTTAGCGGGCGGGTCACGCGATCGTCAACTAAATCACGATGATTTGACTGGCGAATACTTTAATTACGACAGCGTACACACAGATGCCGATCCACTGCGTCACCGGCTCGGCTGCACGTTATTTCTGGAAGAATGATCTTGATGACGTAACGTCTCACCGTCAACGTCGTTACTCTCGCTCGCACACGTGGCAGTCGCGGGCGCCGCAGCGGCGATCGCGCGGTAGCATTCGCACGCGGCAGCCAGCAGCACGTCGCGCCCGTCGATGCGCATGCGCCCGCGCGAGTAGGCGATCGCACCCTCGGCGGCGAACGCGCTGCAGATCTCGCTCACCGTCGCCCGGCGCACGCCGAGCGAATCGGCCAGCGTCGCCTGCTTGAGCATGAAGGGCCCCGAGCCGGTGCGATCCTGCGCCTCGAGCAGCCACCGCGCGAGCCGCTGGCGGGTGGAGTGGACGCGATTGCAGACGGCGAGCTGGAGCGCCGTGTGGAGCGACGCCTGCGCCTCGCGCATGAAGACGTTGCGGGCGGAGAAGTCGCTGCCGATCACGCCGTGCAGGTCCTCGATCGTGATCGCGAGGGCCTCGCCGGCGACCCGCACCTCGAAGCGCCGCCGCGAGAGCGGATCCATGAGAATGCTGGTCGGCCCGACGCAGCTCTCGCGCCCGATGGTGCTCGATTCGGCGAGGCTCCCGTCAGCCAGCGGCGTCAGCTGCGAGACCACGCCTCGCGTCGGGAAGAACGTGTGTGTCAGCCGATCGCCGACGTCGTAGAGGATGGCGCCGAGCTCGAGGTGACGACGCTCGGAGACCTCCGCGATGCGCACGCGCGACGCCTCCGGCAACGCGTCGAGGATCGCGTTCCCGGTCCACGTACTCGGATCCGGGATCTTCTCCGGCAATCGAGACCTCCGACGTCGTCTGTCAGACGTCCACCTTAGACATGTTTGAAACGCCGGTGCAACTACGAGGGACGAGACCGGTGCACGCACGGTCGCTTCCGGAACCGCTGTGCTTCCGCAGAGTTAAGGAGCGTTTGACGGGACCATGCTTCCCGCGCTTATATGTACGCTATCGGAATCACTGCGAAAGCGCTCGAGGATCTTCATGCCGCGTGTCGTCGCTCTCGACGAAAAGGTCTGCGCCCTGCATCGCGCCTTCTCGCAGCTGCGCCAGCGTACGGACCGAACGCCGGAGCATCTGGCGGCGGACGGCCTCTACGAGTGGGTGGACGAGCTCGCGCTCGAGATCATGCGCACGCCCGCCCAATCCTGGCGGGCGGCGCAGTGCAAGGCCGAGGTGATGCGCTCCTGGTTCGCCGCCGACGCGATGGGCGGAGCCTGCGCCGATCCCAAGGCGGCGGCGGCGCTGGAGCATTTCATCGACGAGTTCGAGGCCCTCATCGCCGCGCATCTGCCGGACGATCCGGCCCGTCGCTGAGATCGCCCGCCCGCGCCGCGCGCACGCCGACGCTCTCGAGCATCCGCACGCCGGCATCGATCATGGCGTCCATCTCGTCGTAATGCGCCCGCAGCTTGCGAAAATCCGGCGTCGCGCTGGTGATGCAGCCGGCGACCGTTCCCGTGCGTGTGCCGAGCGTGAGGCGCCGCGTCGCGGCCTCTGCGACATCGAGGGAGCGCCGCATCTCCGCGAGGCGCTCGCGCGCGGTCATGAGGTCCTGGAGCGCTTCCGCGGGATCCTGCGCGGCCGGTGTCGAAACGTTCGATGACATGGGAGATGTCCTTCGGTGAACGACGAGGCGCGAGCGGGGCGTGGGCGTGCCCGACGACGCGCGCACGCCCGTTCCACCCTCACGCGGCGCGGATCGTCGCGACGAAGCGCCCGAGCTCCTCGCGCAGGAGGTTCGCGTCCCGCGACAGCTGATTGGCCGCGGAGAGGACCTGCGAGGACGCGCTGCCCGTCTGCGAGGCCGCCTCGCGGACGTGCACGATCGTGGCGCTCACGTGACCCGTGCCCTGCGCCGCCTCGCTGACGTTGCGGGCGATCTCGCCGGTCGCGGCCTGCTGCTCCTCCACGGCGGAGGCGACGCCGGTCGCGATGCGGTTCATGTCGGCGATGGTCGTGCCGATGGCCTCGATGGCCTCGACGGCGCTCATCGTGGTCGTCTGGATCTGCGCGATCTGCTGCGCGATCTCGTCGGTGGCCTTGCCCGTCTGGTCGGCCAGCGACTTCACCTCCGCGGCGACGACGGCGAAGCCCTTACCGGCTTCGCCGGCACGCGCCGCCTCGATGGTGGCGTTGAGCGCCAGCAGGTTCGTCTGCGAGGCGATCTCCGAGATCATGTCGACGACGTCGCCGATGCGCTGCGCCGATTGCGAGAGCTCGCGCACGAGCGCGTTCGTGCGGCGCGCCTCGTCCACCGCGCTCGACGACTTCTCGGCGGATTGCGTCACCTGCGACCCGATCTCGCCGGCGGAGGCGGCGAGCTCCTCGGCGGCGGACGCGACGGCCTGGACGTTGGAGGAGGTCTGCTCGGCGGCGGAGGCGACGGCGGCGGATTGCTCGTTCGTGCTCTCGGCCGTGCGCGACATCGAGCGCGCCGTCGCCTCCATCTCGGTCGCGGCCTCCGAGAGGGACATGACGAGGCCGCCGAGCTTCGCCTCGAAGGCGTCGGCGAGCTCCTGCGTCGCCCGGCGCTTCTCGGCCTGGGCCTGCACCTCGCGCTCGCGCGCTTCCTCCTCCATGGCGCGGTTCTGCGCGAGCGCGTCTCGGAAGACCCGCAGCGCGCCGGACATGGCGCCGATCTCGTCGCCGCGATCGGCGCCGGGGATCTCGGCGGCGAGATCCCCGCCGGCGATCTTGCGCATCGCCTCCGTCATGCCGGCGATGGGATTGGAGATGGCGCGGCCGAGCAGGTAGGCGACGGCGATGCCGACGACGAGGGCCGCGACGCTCGCGCCGATGGCCAGCATCTCGGCGCTGCGCAGGTCCGCATCGATGCGCGGTGCGAGCGCGTCGCGCAGCGCCTCGATGGTGCGCGACGCCTCGACCATGGGCGGCATGGCGGCGCGGCCGGCGTCGCGCAGCCGCTCATAGGCAGGCGAGACGCCCGGCGGCTGATCCCCGATGGCCCCGTAGAGCTCCTGGTAGGTCTGCAGACCGACCTCGATCCCCGCCAGCGCCTGCCGCAGCTCCGGATCCCGCGCGGTGGCGAGCGCCTCCGCGTATGCGCTGCGCGCCGCCTCGAAATGATCCTCGAGGGCATAGGCGTGGGACGCGTCGCCGGTGAGGAGGAAGCTCTCGGCGGACACACGCGAGGCGTGCATCTCCGCCTGCATGCGTCCGAGACTCGAGGAGACGCGTGCGACTTCCGCATAGGTGGCGAACAGGTGGCCGGCATCGAACAGGGACCACGTGGTCTTGGCCGTGACGCCGGTGAGCGCCACGAGGATGAGCGCGAAGGCGCCCGCGATCTTGGCGCGGAGCGAGAGATTGGTGAGGCGTCGGATCATGTCACACCTTCGGACGGGCGCGGGCCGTGTGGGGGCGTGCGCTGGAGCAGATTGTCGGTTTTCGACCGTTCTCCAGCCGGGTGCGGCGCAGGGCGTGGATCGAGGCGATCCATCGATCGAGCGACGGACATGGCATTGAGTACGGTGGCGTATTCTGTACGCCGGCGCACGTTGCGTCAGTCGTCCTTACTTTCTCGTTAATTTTCGCCTCTCGTAAGCAATCGTACTTCATTTTGGAGTCGAAAACATAGGTTCTCCGACTTGTGGTTCGATGTTTCAAGTGTTTATTTTTGTGGGCGAGGGAACGACGCGGAGCACGGCGCCTGCCATGCGCGAGCGCGATGCAGACATGCGGACGCGACACGTCCGAATGTCGATTTGCGGTAGCGCGGCCCGGAACACCTCTGGCATACCGGACTTGCCGTCCATCAGCCCAGCTCCAACGCGTCAGTACCGATGTTCCCCCTCGAGCTCATCGCCCTCCTCGCCCATCATCTCGCCACTGCGGTCGTGATCACCGAACCGGATCTAGACTTTCCGGGGCCGACGATCCGCTACGTCAACCCGGCGTTCCTGGCCTTGACCGGCTACCAGGCGAGCGAGCTTCTCGGCGCGAGCCCGCGCCTCCTCCACGGACCGGAGACGAGCCGCACCGCCCTCGCGGAGCTCGTCCGCGCCCTGCGGGACGTCGGCAGCTTCCACGGCGTGCTCGCCAATTATCGCCGGGGCGGCGAGCGCTACCTGTGCGAGATCAGGGCCTTCCGCATCGACGACGACAATGGTCGACCGGCAAATTACGTCGCGTTCGAACGCGAGGTCGTCCGACGGCGGGGGCGCCCGCGCGCGGGAACGCTGGGGCGGTACAAGCCGGTGCTCGCGCAGACGCAGGACGAGCTCGTCGACCTCTTCGCCAAGATCTGATCCCGCATCCGCTTTGACGAGGCTACGCCACCTGAGCTAGCAACGACACGGGCGGTTCGTCACGAAGCGCCGCCGATGCGGGGAGCCGACGATGGCGCATGATTTCGCTCTGCTGATGGATCTCGACGGTACCCTGATCGACACCGACCCGCTCCATCTGGAGGCGTTCCGGCGGCTTCTCGCGCCCCATGGCCGCTCCATGGACGAGGAATACTACACGACGAACGTGATGGGATCGTCGAACGACGCCATCATGTCCGCGCTCTTCCCCGAAGCCGACGCGGCCGAGCGGCGCGCGCTGGGCGAGCGCAAGGAGGTGCTCTTCCGCGAGCAGCTGACTGGTCCGCTCGACCCGAAGCGCGGCCTCGGCGCGTTCCTCGCCTTCGCGCGCGAGAACGGCTTCGGCATCGCCGTCGTGACCAACGCGCCGCGCGACAACGCGACGATGATGCTCGACGGGCTCGGCGTCAGCGACCTGATGGACCACGTTCTCATCGGCGACGAGCTGCCGCGATCGAAGCCCGACCCCTATCCCTATGCCGAGGCCGCCCGCCGGCTCGGCGTCGACATGTCCCGTGCCCTCGCTTTCGAGGATTCGGGGCCGGGCATCCGCTCCGCCTCCTCCGCCGGCGCCTACACCTTCGCGCTCGAGAGCGCGCTCGGGCGCGAGCGGGCCCTGGCCTCCGGCGCGTCCGAGGTGATCGCGGACTTCGCGGCGCCGGCGCTCTGGCGCAAGATCGAGGCGCTCACGGGCCGGGAGATCGTGCGATGAGCGAGACGCACGACGAGCGAGCCGGTCCGCGGGCGGTGATCCGCAGCCGCGAGGTGCTCTCGGACGATTGGGGCGTCCTGACCAGGTACGAGCTGTCCTACCGACGCTACGACGGCTCCTGGCAGGACATGACGCGCGAGACCTACGATCGCGGCCACGGCGCCGTCGTCCTGCCCTACGACCCGGTGCGCGGCACGATCGTGCTCACCCGCCAGTTCCGCCTGCCGGCCTTCGTCACCGGGCACGACGAGGACCTGATCGAGGCCTGCGCCGGGCTCCTCGACGCGCGCGATCCCGAGACCGCGATCCGCAAGGAAGCCGAGGAGGAGACCGGCCTCACGCTCGGGCGCATCGAAAAGATGGGCGTGTTCTACATGAGCCCGGGCTCCGTGACCGAGCGCCTGCACTTCTTCCTCGCGCCCTACGAGAGCGCCGTCGACACGGCGTCCGTGCGCGGCAACGCGGGCGAGGGCGAGGACATCCGCGTCGTGGAGATCACCCTCGAGGAGGCGCTCGCCATGATCGAGGACGGGCGCATCGTCGACGCCAAGACCGTGATGCTCGTCCAGCACCTGGCGCTGCGAGCGCTGCGCGCGGATCGCCCCTGACAGCCACGCGATCGCTGCCGACGCTCACAGGAAGAGCGTCGCAGTCAGCGGGAAGAGCGCGACGAGGACGAGGACGACGAGCATCACCGCGATGAACGGCATCGTCGCCGAGAACACCTGCTCGATGGAGACGTCCGGGTCGTCGAGCGTGCTGTGCACCGTGAAGACCGAGAGCCCGAAGGGCGGCGTCAGGAGCCCGATCTCCACGGCGAGCACGGTGACGATGCCGAAATGGCTGAGATCGAAGCCCATGCCCAGCGCGATCGGCGCGGCGATCGGCACCATGATCAAGAGGATCGACGTGCTGTCGAGGATCATCCCCATGAGCAGGATGATGATCGTGTACAAAAGCAGGAAGCCGTAGGGCCCGAACCCCGATTGCGCGACGAGGTCCGCGATGGCGTTGGGCAGGCCCGCGATGGAGAGCATGCGCGAGTAGAAGCTCGCCGCGATGAGAAGCAGCAGGATCGACACCGAGATGACGCCCGTCTGCTTCATCACCTGCCAGAGCTTGCGGCGATTGAGCGAGCGCCGCGCCAGCGCGACGAGGAGCGCGCCGAAGGCGCCGACGCCGCCGGCCTCGGTCGGCGTGAAATAGCCGGTGTAGAGCCCGCCGAGCACCAGCACGACGAGGACGACGATGGGCACGAGCTTCGCGACCATGGTCGAGAGCGGCATCGGCTCGCGGGTGCGGTCGAGCCTCCGCTCGCGGCTCGCCTTCGGGTCGGTGAGGACGAAGCGGGGGAAGAGCACCGTGATCGTCATCAGCATGGCGACGAAGCCGCCCGCCAGCATCAGCCCCGGCACGATGCCGGCGATGAACATGCCGCCGATGGAGACCTCGGCGAGGACGCCGTAGATGATGAGGAGCAGGCTCGGCGGGATCAGCATGCCGAGCACGGAGGAGCCCGCCACCGTGCCCGCCGAGAAGGCGGCGCGGTAGCCGTGGCGCTTCATCTCCGGCACGGCGACGCGGGTGAAGACGGCAGCCGAGGCGATCGACACGCCCGTCACCGCGGCGAAGACCGTGTTCGCCGCGACCGTCGCGACCCCGAGCCCGCAGATCAGCCGGCGCAGGAGCTCCTCGGCCACCTCGAACGTGTCGCGCCCCACGTTCGAGACGCTGACGAGGAGCCCCATCAAGACGAAGAGCGGGATCGTCGCGAAGAGATAATCGGCGATGCCGCTGTAGGCGGTGAGCTCGAGCATGCGGAAGGCGAGCCCGAGATTGTCGCGGATCACCCAGATGCCGGTGAAGGCCACCGCCAGGAGCGCGTAGGCGATCTGCATCCCCGC
This sequence comes from Salinarimonas ramus, assembly GCF_014645695.1. GTDB lineage: Bacteria > Pseudomonadota > Alphaproteobacteria > Rhizobiales > Beijerinckiaceae > Salinarimonas > Salinarimonas ramus. The sequence continues at coordinate 109,985 of NZ_BMMF01000008.1, forward strand.
GAGCACGAGGACGACGAGGAGCCCGATGAAGAGGAAGCCGAGGGTGAGCGTCGTCATGAGGCGCGCCTCAGCTTGCGGATCTCGTCGTTGGCCACGTAGAGCGCGGCCAGCGCAGCGAGCCCCGATCCGACGACCGTGATCAGCCGGAAGGGCCAGGTCGGGATGGTGAAGACGCCCTGCACGCCGAAGAACTCGGCGGTGCGCCAGGCGTCGGCGAGCTTGGGATAGGACGCCCACAGGACGAGGGCGAAGATCACGGCGCCCGCGAGCGCGAACACGGTCTCGAAGAGCGCGAGCGTGCGCGGCGAGGCACCTTCCAGGCGGCGCAGGACGAAGTCCGCTCGGGTGAGGCGCCGCTGCAGGATCGCGGCGGCGACCTGCAGGAAGACGATGGCCACGACGGAGCGCGCCGCGATCTCGGAGACGCCGGTGATCGGCGCGTCGAGGAAGTTGCGGCCCACCACGTCGGCGATGATCAGCAGCATCAGCGCGCCGATCCAGGCCGTGCCGATGGAGGAGAGGATCGCCGCGAGCCCGCCGAGGATCGCGCCGACGGGCGCCTCCGAGAAGGGCGGGACGTAGGCGTCCTCGTCCGGCGTGCCGGCGCCCTCGCCTGTGGTGTTCGCGCTCATGCTCCTCCCCCGCCCGCGACCGGGCCCGTCTCGCGCGAGACCCGCCCGGGGGAAACCCCCGGGCGGGCGTCGCTCGCATGCTCTCGGACGTCGTGCCTCAGAGACCCTCGTCCCAGGCCCGGCGCGGCTCGATCCCGCGCTCGCGCAGGGCGTCGAAATAAGCCTTCAGCACCACGCGGCCCTCGTCGCCGGTCTGCTCGAGCCAGGGCTCGACGATGTCGGGCAGGCCGTTCACCCAGGCCGCCTTCTCCTCCTCGGGCAGCTCGTGGATCGTCAGCCCCGCCGCCTGCATCTCGTCGAGGGCGCGCGCGGCGAGGTCGGCCACGTAGTCTCCGTGGGCGATCGAGGTCGCCTGCGCCGCCTGGCGGAAGGCGTCCTGGACGGGCGCGGGCAGGCCCTCGAAGAAGTCCATGTTGGCCGCGATGCCGCCGAAATACATCGAGCCGATGCCCACCCGGGTCAGCTCCGGGGCGACCTCGTAGACGCGGGTCGGCAGGATGCCGGACGCGAAGGAGAGCGTGCCCTCGGTCACGCCGGTCTGGATGTTGGTGTAGTAGGTGGTCAGCGCCCCGTCGACGGGCGTCGCGCCGGTCTCCTGGAGCCAGTTCGCCGAGGTGCCGGGCGCGTTCAGCTTGCGGTTCTGCAGGTCGGCGAGCGAGGTGACCGGGAAGGTCGCGTAGATGTCGTAGCTGTCGGTGATCAGCGAGGACAGGTGCACCATGCCGTTCTCGGCCCAGCTGTCCTTCAGCTCCGGCAGGTTCTCCGAGAGATCGTCGAAGATCTCGATGATGACCCGGTGATCCTCGGTGGCGAAGGGCGTGAAGTAGGTCACGTTCTGGAGCGGCATGTTGGCGCCCTCCCAGACGGTGCCCACCATGCCGACGTCCACGATCCCGTCCATCACCGCCTCGCGGGTGTCGGTGAACTTGTAGAGCGTGCCGCCGTAGCTCTCCATCCAGTCGATGGCGTATTCGCCGCTCTCCGCGAGGATGCGATCCACCTCCGGTTGGAAGGTGTTCTTCATCGCGTAGACCCAGATGTTGTTCTCCGGGTGCGACGAGCCGATGTTGACGGTGATGGTCTCCTGCGCGAGCGCGCCGCCGGCGCCCGCCAGGAAGAGCGTGGTGGCGAGCGCGGTGGCGCCCGCGAGATGCCTGGTGCTCATGTCGAGTCCTCCCTGAGAGTGAGATCGGGCCTCGTTCGCGGGGCCCCGTTTTCGACGTCAGCCCTCGATCTTGCCGAGCGCGCGCAGGATGCGCTCGGGCGTGAAGGGCATCTCGGTGACGCGCGCGCCGAGCGGGCGCAGCGCGTCGTTTATGGCGTTCATGACGGCGGCGGGCGCCCCCGCCGTGCCGGCCTCGCCCGCGCCCTTGGCGCCGAGCAGGCTCTCCTTGGTGGGCGTCTCCACGTGGCCGACGATCATGTCGGGCATCTCCGCGGCCATGGGCACGAGGTAGTCGGCCATGGATCCGTTGATGAGCTGGCCGTCCTCGTCGTAGTGGATCTCCTCGTAGAGCGCCCCGCCCAGGCCCTGGACGATGCCGCCGCGGATCTGCTCGTCGACGAGCTGCGGGTTGATGATCCGCCCGCAATCCTCGACGCACCAGTGCTTCAGGAGCGTCACCACGCCCGTCTCGACGTCGACCTCGAGGTAGGAGGCCTGCACGCCGTTGGTGAAGGCGAAGGGGTAGTCCGAGGTGATGAAGTGGCGCGTCTGCACGAGCTCGCGGGGAAGGCCCTTGGGCAGCGTGTCGCCGCGGAAATAGACGATGCGGCCGAGCTCCTCGAGCGAAAGCCGCTCCTCGCCGGTCTCCGGATCGACGATCGCGCCCGCGCGGATGTCGAGCCGGCCGGGCTCGCTCTGGAGCATCGCGGCGGCGACCTCGAGGATCGAGTCCCGCAGCGCGCGCGACGCCTGGAGCGCCGCCTCGCCGCCGATTCCGGCGCCGCGCGACGCCCAGGTGCCGCCGCCATAGGGCGTCACCTGCGTGTCGCCGGTGACGATGCGCACCTTGTCGGGGGTCACGCCCACGCCCTCGGCGACGATCTGGGCGAGCATCGCCTCGGTCCCCTGGCCCTGCTCGGTGACGCCCGAGAGCGCCACCACCGAGCCGTCGGGGTCCATGCGCACGGTGCAGCCGTCCTGCGCGGAGATCCGCGCGCCGCCGATGCCGTACATGAAGGGCGAGGGATTGGTCAGCTCGATGAAGCTCGCGATGCCGATGCCGCGATGGACGCCGCGCGCGCGCGCTTCCGCCTGGTCCTTGCGCAGCGCCTCGTAGTCCATGAGCGCGACGAGCTTGTCGAGCGAGGCCTGATGCGAGAGGCCCTCGAAGCGCATCTTCGCCGGCGAGGTCACCGGGTAGGCGTCGTCCGGGTAGACGTTGCGGCGGCGCATCTCCACGGGGTCGATGCCGAGCTCCGCCGCCGCCATGTCGACGAGCCCTTCCGTGATCGCCACCGCGATCGGGTGCCCGACGGCGCGATACTGGCAGGTCGGCGTCTTGTTCTGGAAGACGACGGTGGTACGGGCGCGGTAGTTCGCGAAATCGTAGGGCCCGCCGCAGAGGTTGACGACCTGGTTGCCCTCGATGGCCGAGGTGCGCGGATAGACCGAGTAGGGCCCGATCCCGGTCCAGTCGTCGACGTCCATCGCCAGGATCTTTCCCGCCTCGTCCACGGCGAGGCGCGCGTCGATGACGTGGTCGCGGGCGTGGATGTCGGTCGTGAAGCTCTCCAGCCTGTCGGCGACGAACTTGACGGGGCGGCCCATCACCTTGGCGATGGCGGCGGTCGCCACCTCGTCGGGATAGACGTGGACCTTGATGCCGTAGGACCCGCCGACGTCCCCGCAGATCACCCGCACGCGGCTCTCGGGGATGTCGAGGTGCTTGGCGAACACCGTCTGCATCATGTGCGGGGCCTGGGTCGCGTGCCAGGCGACCATCTGGCCCTCGGCCGGGTTCCAGTCGACCAGGATCGAGCGGGGCTCCAGCGTGACGCCGGTGTGGCGCGCGGTGCGGAAGCGGGCGGAGACGACCGTGTGCGCGCCGGCGAAGGCGCCCTCGACGTCGCCCTCCTCGTGCAGGCGGCGGAAGGCGAGGTTGTCGCCGAGATCGGGATGGATGACGGGCGTCGTCTCGTCGAGCGCGCTCATCATGTCGGTGACGACGGGCAGCGCCTCGTAGTCCACCTCGACGAGGGAGGCCGCCTCCTCTGCGGCGGCCCGCGTCGTGGCGACGACGGCCGCCACCGGCTCGCCGACCCAGCAGGCGCGCTCGATCGCGATCGCGTGCTGGGGCGGGGATTTCAGCCCCTTGAGATGCGCGAGCACCGCGACCCAGGGCGTGCAGACCTCCGCGAGATCCGCGCCCGTGAAGACGCGCAGCACGCCCTTGACCGCCTTCGCCGCGCCGGCGTCGATCGTGCCGATGCGGGCATGCGCGTAGGGCGAGCGCACGAAGGCGACGTGCGCCATGCGCGGCAGCGCGACGTCGTCGACGAAGCGCCCGCGCCCCTGCACGAGCCGCGGCGCGTTGGGCCGCGGCACCGTCTTGCCGATATAGGAATTGGGCCGGTCGGGATTGCCGAACTGGATGGTCATGCTCCCCCCTCGCCGGTGCGTGCGTCGCCGCCGGCGCGGGCCGTGGCCACCGCCTCGACGGCGTCGACGATCGCCTCGTAGCCCGTGCAGCGGCAGTAGTTTCCGGACAGGTGCTCGCGGACCTCGCCGCGCGAGGGCACGCCGCCGCGGGCGAGGAGCTCGTCGGCCGCCACCAGCATGCCCGGCGTGCAGAAGCCGCATTGCAGCGCGTTGCGCGAAACGAACTCGGCCTGCAGGTCGGCGATGGCGCCGGTATCCGTGAGGCCCTCCACCGTCCAGACCTCCGCGCCGTCGGCCTGGGCGGCGAGCGTGAGGCAGCCGCGCACGGCCTCGCCGTTCACGCGGATGGTGCAGGCGCCGCACACGCCGTGCTCGCAGCTCGCATGCGCGCCGGTGAGGCCGAGCTCGAGGCGCAGGAAATCGATCAGGTGCTGGCCCACGGGCACGCGCGCCTCCACGGGCTCGCCGTTGACGACGAGCGCGACGTCGATCCGATCGCGGACGATCTCGGTCATCTCGTTCCTCCCTCGATGCGCGCGACGGCCCGGCGCAGCAGCACGCCGGCGAGGTGGCGGCGATAGGCGCCGCTCGCCTGCGTGTCCGACGGCGGGTCGATCTCGCCCTTGAGCGCGGCGATCGCCCCCTCGACGTCGCCCGCATCGAGGGCGGCCATGGCGCCCGTCGCGAGCATGGGCTTGGGCCCCGTCGAGAACAGCGAGACGCGATGGCCGGCGGCGCGGCGCACGAGGCAGAGCCCCGCGAGCGCGTAGTCGCCGGAGCGGCGCGCCACCTCCTCGATCACCTGCACCTCGTCGGGCTCGGCCTTGGGGATCGTGATCGCCGCGAGGATCTCGCCCTCTTCGAGCGCCGTCTCGAACGTGTCGCGGAAGAAGTCGGCCGCCGGGATCTCGCGGGCGCCGGCGAGGCCCTCGACGTGCATCACGGCGCCGAGCGCCAGCGCGCAGGCGGGGAACTCGGCCGCGGGATCGGCGTGCGCGATCGCCCCGCCGATCGTGCCGCGATTGCGGATCGCGGCATGCGCGATGTGCGTCGTCGCTTCCGCGAGCAGCGGAGCGTGGGCGGCGATCAGCGGGTCGCGGCCGATCTCGGCGTGGCGCGTGAGCGCGCCGATGCGCAGGGTGTCGCCGTCCTCCACGACGCCGCGGCATTCGGAGAGCGCGGAGATGTCGACGAGGACGTCCCCCGTCGTCAGGCGCATGTTGAGCGCGGCGACGAGGCTCTGCCCGCCCGCGAGCACGCGGCCCATGCCGTTCGTCTGCGCCAGGAGCTCGAGCGCGTGGCGCAGATCGCGTGCGCGGGCATAGCCGCCCACAGCAGCCTTCATCCGTCTCCTCCCTCGCGGTCCCGTCTTCGCGGGCGGCTAATTGAGCGTTTGCTCAATCCCGTTGAGCGGATCATGTATGGATTTCGGCGCTTGGCAAGTAGAATGTTTTCAGGGGAGGCAATCGCGTATGACGTCGAGTGAGGGTGCCGGGGCCGCGGGCGAGGTGCGGTCGAGAGCGGCCGCGCGGCGGCGCCTGCCGCCGAAGGAGCGTCGTCAGCAGATCGTCGACGGGGCGGTGGCGTTCTTCGCGCAGGCGGGTCTCGAGGGCAACACGCGCGATCTCGCCAAGCGGCTGGGGATCACGCAGCCCTTGCTGTTCAACTATTTCGCGACGAAGGACGACCTCGTCGAGGCGGTCTACGAGCAGGTCTATCTCGACCGGCTCTCGCCCGACTGGCCCGAGCGCCTGAGGGATCGCAGCGTGCCGATCCGCGCGCGGCTGCTCGCCTTCTACACGGAATACTCGACGCTGATCTTCCAGCACGAATGGATGCGGATCTTCATGTTCTCGGGGCTGGCGGGAGCCGAGCTCAACCGCCGCTACCTGCGCCATCTCGCGGACGTGATCCTGCGCCCGCTGCTCGCCGAGATCGCCGCGGAGGCGCGCGGCGAGAGCGCGCCGACCATGGAGGATCTGTGGAACCTCCATGGCGGCATCGTCTATATCGGCATCCGCCAGCACATCTACCGGATGCCCTGCCCGGCCGATCCCTCGGACGCCATCACGCGAGCGATCGACCGCTTCCTCGGCGCCTTCGGCATCGCCGCGGAGGCCGGCTGACGAGGGTCAGGCGGCGGGCGCCTCGCGTCCGCTCCACCAGGCGAGATCGCCGCCCGAGAGCGCGGCGGGGCGCTCGCAGGGCGTCTCGATGGCGACGTGGCGCCCCTCGCGGGCGGAGCGGTCGAAGGCGCACAGGACCTCGAGCACGTGGAGCGCGAGATCGCCCGAGCAGCGATGCGGGCGCCCTTCCGCGATGGCGCGGGCGAGGTCGACGACGCCCAGGATGCGGTAGTCGGCGACGTCCTCGCCGCGCCCGGTGCGGCGGTTGGGCCGCGCATAGGCCATGGCCGAGGGCTCGACCCGCTCGAAGGGCGCGCCGCCCCGCGACAGGCGCGTCGCGCCGCCGAAGAAGTTCGGGTCCGGCAGGAGCATCGTGCCCTCCGAGCCGTAGAGCTCGAGCCGGAAGGTCGTCTCGGCGAAGACGTCCCACGTGGCGGTGAGCGGCACGACGGCGCCGCAGGCGAATTCGAGCGCGCCGACGACGAGGGTGTCGACCTCGACCGGCAGCCGCGTCCCGCGCTTGGGCCCCTCGCTCGTCACGAGCCGCTCGGCGAAGCCGCGGGTGCCGATGGCCATGACGCGTTTCACCGGCCCGATCAGGTTGACGAGCGCGGTGACGTAATAGGCGCCGATGTCGAGGATCGGCCCGCCGCCCGCCTGGAAGAAGAAGGCGGGATCGGGATGCCAATGCTCCATCCCGCGGGTGGCGAACCAGATCGCGCCCGAGATCGGCCGCCCGATAGCACCCTCGTCGACGAGCTTGCGGGCGAGCTGATGGCCGCCGCCGAGGAAGGTGTCCGGCGCGCAGCCGAGCCGCACCCCCGCCGCCCGCGCCGCCGTGGCGAGAGCGCGGCCCTCCTCCAGGCTGACGCCCAGCGGCTTCTCCGAATAGAGATGCTTGCCCGCCGCGATCGCGGCGGCGCCGACGGTGGCGTGGGCGCGCGGCGGCGTCAGGTTGATCACGATGTCGACCTCGGGATCGGCCAGCAGCGCGTCCGGCGCCGTGCCGCGCACGCCGTAGCGCTCCGCCTGCGCCGCCGCGCGCCCGGCATCGGTGTCGGCGCAAGCGACGATCTCCAGGCCCTCGAAGGTGCGGGCGCGGGAGAGGTAGGTGTCGGAGATGTTGCCGCAGCCGAGCACGCCGGCGCGGAGCGTCGTCGGGATCATCGCGTCTCTCCCTCGGCGAGCCGGCGCATGGCGGCGAAGCTGCGCGTCGCGAAGCGCGCGGCGTCGCTCGGCTTGTCGTGCTCGGCGATCATCAGGTTCGCCCCGGCCTCGCGGGAGCGGCGCCACAGGTCCGCCCAGTCGAGGACGCCGTGGCCGACGTCGGCCCAGCCGTCCTCGTCTTCCGCCTCGCCCGCTCTCGCGATGTCCTTGACGTGCACGCTCGCGAGCCGGCCGGCGTGGCGCGCGAGGCGCGCCGCCGGATCGTCCCCGCCGCGCACGAGCCAGGCGACGTCCGCCTGCCAGAGAAGGCCGTCCGCGGCGCCGGCGTCGAGGAGGAGATCGAGCGGCAGCGCGCCGTCGGGCAGCGGCTCGACCTCCCAATGGTGGTTGTGGAAGGCGAGCGAGAGGCCCTCGCCCGCGAGGCGCTTCGCGTGCAGGCCGAGCTCGGCGCCGATGGCGCGCCAGCCGTCGGCGTCGCTCGGCCGATCGGACGCGTGCAGAGCCGGCACTGCGAGATGGGCGATGCCGATCGTCTTGGCGGCGCGAGCGGTCTCGTCGAGGCGCTCGCGCAGAGCCGCGAGGGGCACGTGCGTGCTCGGCGCCGACAGCCCGCGCGCGTCGAGGGCGTCGCGGAAGGCGGCCGGCTCGTCGAGCAGGCTCGCCACCGCCTCGACGTGCCGGAAGCCGGCATCGCGCACGACGTCGAGCCGATCGAGCAGCGTGCCGTGCTCGCGCAGCGAGTAGAGCTGGATGGACAGGGTGGCAGACATATGGAGGCTTTCCTTGTGGCGGGGCGGCGCTCAGAGCCGCTCGCCGCTCGCGGGATCGAAGAGGCTGGCGCGGGCGGGATCGAGGACGAGGCGAACGGCGGCGCCGGGCGCGATCGGCTTCTCGCCCGCCATGCGCACCGCGAGCGTGGTCTCGCCGTCGCGGCACCAGACGAGGCTGTCGGCGCCCATGGGCTCGACGATGTCGACGTGAAGGCCCGACCAGGCGTGGACGTCCTCGCCCGCCTCCAGCACGCCGATATGCTCCGGGCGCACGCCGAGCGTCGCGGCCGATCCCGGCGCGGGGCGCCGCGCGAACTCGTAGGCGTCGAGCGCGAGACGTCGATCGCCGGCACGGAAGACGAGCGCGCCGTCGGGCGCCTCGATGCGGCCCTCGACGAAGTTCATCCGCGGCGAGCCGACGAAGCCCGCCACGAACAGGTTCGCCGGGCGATTGTAGATCTCGGCGGGCGGCGCGAGCTGCTGGATGCGCCGGTCCTTCATCACGGCGACGCGGTCGGCGAGCGTCAGCGCCTCGATCTGGTCGTGGGTGACGTAGATCATGGTCGTGTCGGCGAGGCGCTGGTGCAGGCGCTTGATCTCGACGCGCAGCTCGTTGCGCAATTGCGCGTCGAGGTTCGAGAGCGGCTCGTCGAAGAGGAAGATGTCGGCATCGCGCACCAGCGCACGCCCGATGGCGACGCGCTGGCGCTGCCCGCCGGAGAGCTCGCTGGGGCGCCGATCCAGCAGATGCTCGATCTGCAGCATCGCGGCTGCGCGGGCGACGCGGGCCTCGATCTCGGCCTTTTGCGTGCGCGCCATGCGCAGGCCGAAGGAGAGGTTCTCGCGCACGCTCATGCGCGGGTAGAGCGCGTAGGACTGGAACACCATGGCGACGCCCCGGTCCTTGGGCTCCTCCCAGGTGACGTTGCGCTCGCCGAAATGGATCTCCCCGTCCTCGACGTCGATGAGCCCGGCCATGGCGTTGAGCAGCGTGGACTTGCCGCAGCCGGAGGGGCCGAGGAGGACGAGGAACTCGCCCGCCGCGACCTCGATGGAGAGCCGATCGAGCACCGGCATCGAGCCGAAGGCGATGCTCACGTCCCGTACGGACACTGCCGCCATGACGTCCTCCTATCCCTTGACGGCGCCGGCCGCGATGCCGCGGACGAACCAGCGCCCCGTGACGAAGTAGATGGCGAGCGGGACGACGCCGGTGAGGACGGTCGCCGCCATGTCGACGTTGTAGAGCCGCACGCCGTGGGTGGAGTTGACGATGTTGTTGAGCTGCACCGTCATGGGCAAATTTTCGCGTCCCGCGAAGGTCAGCCCGAGGATGAAGTCGTTCCACACGCCGGTGACCTGCAGGATCACCGCGACGACGAGGATCGGCGTCGACATCGGCAGCATCACCCGCAGGAAGATCGTGAAGAACCCTCCGCCGTCGACCCGCGCCGCGTTGAACAATTCGCGCGGAAGCGAGGCGTAGAAGTTCCGGAACAGCAGCGTCATGATCGGCATGCCGAAGATCACGTGCACGAGCACGATGCCGGCGAGCGAATTGTAGATGCCCACGCTCGAGAACATCCGCACGAGCGGGTAGAGGAAGACTTGATAGGGCACGAAGGCGCCCGCGAGCAGGATCGCGAAGAGCACGTTCGCCCCGCGCACCGGCCAGAACGAGAGCGCGTAGCCGTTGAGCGCGCCGAGCAACACGGAGAGGATCACGGAGGGCACGAGGATACGCACCGAGTTCCAGAAGCCGACGCTGATCCCCTCGCAGGTGAGGCCCGTGCAGGCGCTGCCCCAGGCCGCGGCCCAGGCCTCGAGCGTGGGGGCGAGCGGCAGCGCGAAGATCGTGCCCTGGCGGATCTCCTCCATCGGCTTGAGCGAGGTCAGCAGCATGATCCACGCCGGGAGGAGGAAGAAGAGCGCGGCGCTCGCCAGGAAGGCGTAGAGCCCGATGCGGCCCGCCGTGAGCCGGCGAGGCCTGCGGCCGCGGGCCGTGATGCCGCCGCGGGCGCGGTCGGTGGAGGTTACGACGGCGCTCGTCATGCGGGCCTCCCGGAGGTGCTGCCGTAGCGGGCGTAGAGCCAGGGGGTGAGGACGGCGAGGACGGTGACGAGCATCACGGTCGCCGCCGCCGTGCCGAGGCCCACGTTGGCGCGCTCGAACAGGTGGTCCATCACGAACTTCGCGGGGACCTCGGTGGCGATGCCGGGCCCGCCCTTGGTCATGGCGACGACGAGGTCGTAGAGCTTCACCACCGCGATCGCGAGGAGCACCGTCGCCGTGACGATCATCGGGCCGATCAAGGGGAGCACGATGGAGAGGTAATAGCGCCAGGCCGGGATGCCGTCGACGCGCGCGGCCTTCCACAGGTCGGGATCGACGCCGCGCAAGCCCGCGAGCAGGATCACCATGACGAGCCCCGACGATTGCCAGACGCCCGCGAGCACGAGGGCGTAGAGCGCGGTCTCCCCGTCCGCGAGCCAGGCGAAGGCGAAGCTCTCGAAGCCCGCCTCGCGCACGGCGCGCTGGAGGCCGAGCTCTGGGTTCAGGAACCATTGCCAGGCGAGCCCCGTAACGATGAAGGAGAGCGCGTGGGGATAGAGGTAGATCGTGCGCAAAAGCCCCTCCGCCTTCACCCGCTGGTCGATGAGCACCGCCAGCAGGAAGCCGAGAACCAGGCAGGCGGCGATGAACAGCACGCCGAACACGACCATGTTCTGCAGCGAGACGAGGAAGCGCGCATTGGCGAAGAGCCGCTCGTACTGATCGAGCCCGACGAAGTCGTAGGTGGGGAGCAGCTTCGAGCTCGTCGTCGAGAGCCGCACCGTCCAGGCCATGGCGCCGAGATAGACGACGCCGACCACGACCGCCATCGGCGCGAGCGCGAAGAGGGTGGAGGGGCGGATCCGTCGGCGCGCGCGCCGGGCGGAGCCGGCCGGGGTGGCGACGTCCACGCGAACGGGCAGCCGCTCGCGCTCCTTGGTGAGCATGGTGTGCATGACCTCGTCTCCCGGGGCGCGGCGCACGCGGCGCCGATCCGTGGAACAGGCGGGCCGCCCCGGAGGAGCCTCGCGCAGAGGCTCGGGGGCGACCCGGTGGGCCGAGGGTCAGCCGGCGATCTCCATCGCCTCGCGGAAGCGCGCGACGAAGGCGTCCGCGTCCATGGACGGGTCGTTCCAGTACTGCGTGATCACGTCGTCGACCGCGCCGACGAGATCGGAGGAGGCGACGAGGTTGACCTGCGGCACCTGCTTGGCGGGATCCGACATCACCTCGGCGCCGCGCTGGGCGCAGGCGTCCATGCCGGACACGTCGACGTCCGAGCGCACGGGGATCGACCCCTTGACGTTGTTGAAGGCGATCTGCGCCTCGGGGCTGAACATGACCTCGGCGAGCATCTCCTGCGCGGCGCGCTGGGCCTCGTCGTCGGTGGCGGGAAAGACGAAGACGTCGCCGCCGATGATCAGCGCCTCGTTCGCGCCCACCAGTGCGCAGCCGTATTCCTCGCCGGGCGTCTGGCCGGCGGCGAGGAACTCGCCCTTGGCCCAGTCGCCCATCAGCTGCATGGCGGCGCGGCCGGTGACGACGAGGTTCGTCGTCTCGTTCCAGCTGCGGCCGGGGCTGCCCTCGTCGACGATGGCGCGCAGGCGCCCGAACACGTCCGCGACGGCGCGGAACTCCTCGGTGTCGAGCGCCGCAACGTCGTTTTGCGCATAGAGCCTGTCGTAGAGCTCCGGGCCGCCGTGGCCGGCGAGGACGGCGTTGAAGAGCGTGCGCTCCTGCCAGGGCTCGCCGCCCTGGGCGAAGGGGATCTTGCCCGCGGCCTCGATCTTCTCGGCGGCGGCGAGCACGTCCTCCCAGGTCTGCGGCGGGGCGACGCCAGCCTCCTCGAGCACGGCATTGTTGTAGAACATCCAGTTCTGGCCGTGGATGTTCACCGGCACGGCGTAGATCTCGCCGTCGTAGCTGATGGCGTCGACGAAGGACGCGGGGATGAGATCGCGCCACCCGCCCCGCGACGCGACGGCCTCGATGTCGTTGAGGAGCCCGCCCGCGGCGACTTCCTCGAACTGGCGACCCGTGTTGAACTGCATTGCGGTCGGCGCGTCCCCGCCGACGATGCGGTTGATGCCCGCGGTGCGGGCGTTGGTGCCGCCGGCGATGGCGGTGTCCACCCAGGTGCCGCCGGCCGCCTCGAAGCGGGAGACGAATTCCTGGAGCGCGGCGGATTCGCCGCCGGAGGTCCACCAATGGATGACCTCGGCTTCCTGGGCGACGGCGGGGGTGTAGGCGGCGAGCGTGATGGCGGAGGCCGCGCAGGCGGCGAGCGCCGCCCTCTTCAACGAGCGCATGAGCGTTCCCTTTCCCTGGAGGAGCGACCGTTGGCCGGTCGTCGATTTGCAACGTTACGATACGCCCCTTACAGTGAGCGTCAATGGCCTGACGAGAAAAATCGTAACGTTACGATTTTGCGGCGCACAATCGGGGGTGAACGATGACGGAACGAGGCGAGGCACGAAGCCACCGGAGGACGCCATGAGCCGACACGCCTCGAAGGCCACGCTCAAGACGCTGGCGCAGGAGCTCGAGCTCTCGATCACCACCGTCTCACGGGCGCTCAAGGACGGGCCGGAGGTGCGTCCCGAGACCATCGCGCGCGTCAAGCAGGCGGCCGCGCGCCTGGGCTACGCCCCCGACCGCAGCGCCGTGAACCTGCGCACCGGGCGAACGGGAACGATCGCCGTCCTGTTCTTCGTGCCCCACGCCTACGACGACGTCGGCGACGGCAGCATCACCGCCATCATCGAGGGCGTCTGCCGCAGGCTCGAGGGGCTCGACTACACGCCCGTGGTCCAGCTGCTCACGCTAGAGGTCGACGGGCTCGAGCGCGTGCGGCGCATCGTCGAGGGAAAGCTCGCCGACGGCATCATCCTCTCGGGCACGACACCGCAGGACGAGCGCGTGCGCTGGATGCTGGAGCGGCGCTTCCCCTTCGTCACGTTCGGCCGCACCGAGCTGTTCACGCCCCATCCCTGGTACGACGTCGACAACGAGCTCGCCGCGCACCAGGCCACCGCGCACGCGCTGTCCGAAGGGCGCCGGCGCGTCGCGCTGATCAATCCGCCCGAGACGCTCACCTTCGCCCGGCAACGCCTAGCCGGCTATCGACGTGCGCTCGCCGAGGCGGGCATCGCCTACGATCCGGCCCTCGTGGTCCATGGCGGCCTCGGCGCCGGCGAGAGCCGGGAGGCGACGCGGGCGCTGTGCGCGGGCGAGGACCCGCCTTCCGCGATCGTCTGCGCCACGGGCGTCGTCGCCATCGGCGCCTGCGCGGGCCTGCGCGATCGCGGGCTCGAGCCCGGGCGCGACGTCCTCGTGGTGAGCCGCGACGGCACGCGCATGGCGAGCTATCTCGAGCCGCCGCTGCCCACCTGCTTCGCCTCGTTGTCGGATACCGGCTGGCACCTCGCCGACTTCCTGATGCGCGCCCTCGACGGCGCCCCCGTGGAGGACCTACAGATGCTCGTCGAGACGACGCTCGTGCCCGGAGACCGCCGATGACGACCGATACGCCCGCCTTCGCCCCCGTCCGCTTCGGCGTGCTCGGCGCCTCCAAGATCGGCCGCGAGAAGGTGATCCCGGCCATGCAGGCGAGCCCGCTGTGCGAGATCGTGGCCATCGCCTCGCGCGACGAGACGCGGGCGCGCGCCGAGGCCGACGCACTCGGCATCCCCGACGCCTACGGATCGTACGAGGCGCTGATCGCGGCGGGCGAGGTCGAGGCGATCTACATCCCGCTGCCGAACCACATGCACGTGCCCTGGACGCTCGCCGCCGCGCGGGCGGGCAAGCACGTCCTGTGCGAGAAGCCCATCGCGCGCACCGCGGAGGAAGCGCAGGCGCTCCTCGACCTGCCGGCGGGGGTCGTCGTCTCCGAGGCCTACATGATTCGCCATCACCCGCAATGGCAGCGCGCCCGCGCGCTGCTCGAGGAGGGTGCCATCGGCAGGCCGAGCCACGTCCAGGTGTCGTTCTCGTTCTTCAACCGCGATCCGGCGAACATTCGCAACAAGGTCGAATACGGCGGCGGCGCGCTCCTCGACATCGGCGGCTACGCCATCATGGCGGCGCGCCTGCTGCTCGCCGCCGATCCCGTACGGGCGATCGCGCTCGTCGACCGCGACCCCGATACGGGGGTCGACCGGGAGGTCGGCGGCCTCGTCGATCTCGGTGAGGATCGCCGGCTCTCGTTCGCGGTGGGGACGCAGCGCGCTCCTGGCCAGTGGGTGCGGGTGGAGGGCAGCGAGGGCGTCCTCGTCCTCGACGCCCAACCCTTCAACGCCCGCGCCGACGCCGACAACCGCATCGTCGTCGTGCGCGACGGCGCGGAGCGGATCGAGACCATTCCCGGCGCGGACCAGTACCGGCTCCAGGGCGAGGCCTTCGCCCGCGCCGTGCGCGGCGAGACGGCGGACCTCACGAGCATTCCCGACGCGCTCGTGACCATGCGCACGGTGGACGCGCTCTTCCGCTCGGAGCGCTCGGGTGCGTTCGAGGCGGTGCAGGCGGACTTCGCATAGCGGAGCGGTGCGAAATATTCCTAGTCTCACACGTGGAATGGACCTCGGTCAATGCACCGAAATGGTACATGCGTCGTGCATTGATAAGATCGACTAAGTCTTGCTCGTCATGGACGAAGGCTCGACGATGCGCGCCGACGCGAGACCGCCATCGGTGTCTCCGCGCGCTCTGGAGACCCGCATGACGACTGCCCTTACCGTTGGCGACATTCGCCCCATTCTCGACCTCACCACGTCCTTTCCGCTGCTGGACGATGCGGAGAGCCTCGCGTCCCAGCTGCGGCCGCTTCTGGTGAGCCTCGGCGCTCCCATCGACGCCGAGCTCGACGCCGTGCTCACCGTGATCGAGACGAATCCCGTCCTCGTCGAGATCGGCATCGCGGAATTCCGCGCCGCGATCGCCGGGTTTCCCGACGACACGCTGCTCACGGACGTCTCGGGGCTCTACGGCGAGACGCCCGGTGGAGGCGGCACGCCGCCGACGGTCGTGGACGGCACGGTGACCTACACCCTGCCCTATTCGGACGCGACGATCGTCGTCGAGGGTGACGCTGTTCGGGTCACGCTCGGAGGCGAGACCACGACGCTGCAGAACGTCGACAAGCTGAGCTTCGTCGACGGATCCCTCTACATCGACACGACGGCGACCGCCGGCACCCTCGCGGTCGCCTACGAAAGCTTGTTCGGCCGAGCGCCGGACGCCGGCGGGTTCGAGTTCTGGCTCGATGCGATCAAGAGCAACGGCGTCGACTACTTCGCCCTCGCCACCACCTTCGTGCAGACGGCGGAGTTCCAGGCGGCCTACGGAGCGTTCCTGAACGACGCCGAGGCGCTGATGAGGCAGGTCTACACCAACCTGTTCGACCGCACGGCCGATCAGGCGGGGCTCGACTTCTGGGCCGGCTACCTGCGGGAGAACGGAATCGAATCCTCGATCGACGAGGTGTTCGCGACCTTCCTCCAATCCGAGGAAATGACCGCGCTCGTCGGAACGACGTACCCCAACGGGGTCTTCGTGTAAGTCCAGCCTCCGAGCGGCGGGCGCATCCCGCCGCTCTCCCGGACCCTGCTTCACCCCGCGAGGACGCGCATCGCCTCCTCGTGGACCCGCTTGTCGCCGGCGGCGAGAATGCGCCCGCCTCGCGCCGGATCGCCGCCGTCCCATGTGGTGACGATGCCCCCCGCCCCTTCGATGATCGGGATCAGCGCGACGATGTCGTAGGGTGCGAGGCCCGCCTCGACCACGAGGTCGATATGCCCGGCGGCGACCATGCAATAGGCGTAGCAATCGGCGCCGTAGCGCACGTTGCGGGCGCCCTGCGCCAGGCGGGCGAAGGCCTCGCCTTCCTCGGCCGTCGGGAACGCGTGGGGGCTCGTGGAGGAGAGCGTCGCTTCCGCGAGCGAGGCGCAGCGCCGGGTGCGCAGGCGCCGCTCGCCCGGCTCGCCGCCGCCCATCGGGCCCCGGTAGAGCGCCTTGCCGCCGTCGCCCGAGAACCGCTCGCGGGTGAAGGGCTGGTGCATCATGCCGTAGCAGGGCCGGCCGTTGCGGGTGAGCCCGATCAGCGTGCCCCAGCTCGGCAGGCCGGAGATGAAGCCGCGGGTGCCGTCGATGGGATCGAGCACCCAGACGTATTCCGCGTCCGCCTGCTCCACCCCGTATTCCTCGCCGACGATGCCGTGGCTCGGGAAGGCGCGCTTGATCAGGTGGCGCATGGCCGATTCGCCCGCCTTGTCGGCCTCCGTGACGGGGTCGAACACGCCCCCGCGCCCGCCCTTGTCGGAGGCCGTGAGGCTGGTGCGGAAGAAGGGCAGGATGGCCTTGCCCGATGCGGTCGCGAGATCGTCGACGAAGCTGGCGAAATCGAACAGGGCCATGCGGCGGTAAACCCTTGCCTTGGGGGACGACGCCCCTGATGTCTCACGAGAGGGCGGCCGCCGCAAGGCGAGCGTGCACTCCCCCTCGGAGATCGAAGCTCTCAGAGATCGAACGCGCGGCCGTGGCCGGTGCCCGCGACGCGCAGATGCGCGGCGAGGCTGGCGCCCATGTCGGCGAAGCTCTCGCGCCGGCCGAGCGCGCGCGGCGCGATGCCCGGCCCGAAGGCGATCACCGGCACGTGCTCGCGGGTGTGGTCGGTGCCCGCCCAGGTGGGATCGTTGCCGTGATCGGCGGTGACGAGGACGAGATCGCCCGGGCGCAGCGCCGCCTCGATCTCCGGCACGCGCCGGTCGAAGGCCTCGAGCGCCGCGGCGTAGCCCGGGACGTCGCGGCGATGGCCGAATTCCTGGTCGAAATCGACGAGGTTGGCGAAGACGAGGCCGCCGTGCGGCAGCCGCGCGAGCGCGGCGAGCGCCGCGTCGAGATTGGCCGCGTTGCCGTGCCCCTTCACCTCCTCGCCCGTGGCGCGGTGGGCGAAGATGTCGCCGATCTTGCCGACCGAGACGATCGCCCGCCCGTCGCGCGCCAGCACGTCGAGGAGGGTGTCGGCCGGCGGCGGCGTCGCGTAGTCCCGGCGATTGGCGGTGCGGGTGAAGCCGCTCTCGGGCGAGCCGACGAAGGGGCGCGCGATCACGCGCCCGATGCGATGCTCGTCGACGAGCTCGCGGGCGACGGCGCAGACCTCGTAGAGCCGCTCGAGCCCGAAATGCTCCTCGTGCGCGGCGATCTGGAAGACCGAATCGGCGGAGGTGTAGCAGATGGGCTTGCCCGTGCGGACGTGCTCGGCCCCGTATTCCTCGATGATCGCCATTCCGTTCGCGTGCTTGTCGCCGAGGATGCCGGGCAGCCCCGCCTTCGCGATCAGCGCGTCCGTCAGCGCCTTCGGGAAGGTGGGCTGCGTCTTGGGGAAGTAGCCCCAGGCGAAGGGCACGGGGCAGCCCATGATCTCGTAGTGCCCGGACGGCGTGTCCTTGCCCGCCGACACCTCGACGGCGTAGCCGTGCGCGCCCTGCGGGCCGCCTGCGGGCGGCGCGAGCTCGGGATGGGGCGCCGCGCGGCCCGTCGAGGCCGCGTGCGCGAGCCCGAGCCCGAGCCGCGCGAGATGCGGCAGCGCGAGCGGCCCGGCGCGCAGCCCGTTCCGGTCCCCGCGCCCGTCCCGGCAGGCCTCGACGATGTGGCCTAGCGTGTCCGAGCCGGTATCCGGCACCTCGTCGCCATAGGCGTGCGCGTCCTGCGCGCCACCGATGCCGACGGAATCGAGGACGATGACGAGAGCGCGGGGCATGGGCTTGCGTTCCTTTGTCGTTCGTCGGCGCGAGCGCGCTCAGTCCCGCACGAATTCCGGCCGCGCCTCGAGCGCGAAGGCGGCGGCGAAGAGGGCGCGGGTGTAGTCCGTCTCCGGCGCATCGAAGATCCGGTCCGCCGGCCCCTCCTCCACCACGACGCCGTTCTGCATGACGAGCACGTGGTTCGCGAGCGCGCGTACGACCTTGAGGTCGTGGGAGATGAACATGTAGGCGAGCCCGCGCTTCTTCTGCAGGTCGCGCAGGAGATCGACGATCTGGGACTGGACCGACATGTCGAGCGCCGAGGTCGGCTCGTCGAGGACGACGAAGCGCGGCTCGAGCGCCATGGCGCGGGCGATGGCGATGCGCTGGCGCTGCCCGCCGGAGAATTCGTGCGGATAGCGATCCA
This sequence comes from Salinarimonas ramus, assembly GCF_014645695.1. GTDB lineage: Bacteria > Pseudomonadota > Alphaproteobacteria > Rhizobiales > Beijerinckiaceae > Salinarimonas > Salinarimonas ramus. Next base: position 128,505 of record NZ_BMMF01000008.1, read on the forward strand.
TCGCCGCCGGATCGAGGCCCACGTCGATGAGCGCGCGCGCCACGATCTCGCGGCGCTCGTCGAGCGAGAGCCCGCCGTTCATCACGAGGAGCCCCTCCTCCACGATCTGCGCGACCGAGAGGCGCGGCGAGAGCGAGCCGTAGGGGTCCTGGAAGACGATCTGCATGTCCTTGCGGAAGGGGCGCACGCGCGTGGACTTCAGCCCGTCGAGCCGGTTGCCGAGGAAGACGATCGGCCCCTGCGAGGAAATGAGCCGCAGCATCGCGAGCCCGAGCGTCGTCTTGCCCGAGCCCGATTCGCCGACGACGCCCACGGTCTCGCCCGCGCGCACGGAAAGGCTCACCCCGTCCACCGCCTTCACGTGCCCCACCGTGCGGCCGAGGAAGCCGCGCTTGATGGGAAAATGCACCTTGATGGGCCCCGCCTCGACCAGCGTCTCGGCGTCCGCGGCGACGGGCTCGGGCCGACCCTTCGGCTCGGCGGCCAGCAGGCGCTGGGTGTATTCGTGCCGCGGGTCGTCGAACACCTCGGCCACGGGGCCGTGCTCGACGATCTTGCCCTTGAGCATCACGCAGACCCGATCCGCCACCTTGCGCACGATGCCGAGATCGTGGGTGATGAACAGCATGGCCATGCCGAGATCGCGCTTGAGTTCGGCGAGCAGCGTCAGGATCTGCGCCTGGACGGTGACGTCGAGCGCCGTCGTCGGCTCGTCGGCGATGAGGAGATCGGGGTTGTTGGCCAGCGCCATGGCGATCATCACGCGCTGGCGCTGGCCACCCGAGAGCTGGTGGGGATAGGCGTCGAGCCGCGAGGCGGCGTCCCGGATGCCCACGCGCTCGAGGAGCGCCAGCGTGCGCGACCGCGCCTCCTTCTCCGAGACCTGCGCGTGCAGGCGCAGGATCTCGCCGATCTGCTTGGAGACGACGTGGAGCGGGTTGAGCGAGGTCATCGGCTCCTGGAACACCATGGTGATGTCCGCCCCGCGGACCTTCATGATGTCGCCCTCCGACGCCGCGAGGAGATCGCGGCCCTTGAACAGGATCTCGCCCGAGGGGTGCGAGGCGGTCGGGTATTGCAGGAGCTTGAGGATCGACAGAGCCGTCACCGACTTGCCGGAGCCCGATTCGCCGACCAGCGCCACGGTCTCGCCCTTGGCGATGTCGAAGGACACGCGGTCGACGGCGAGCGTCTCGCGTCCGGCCTGGGAGAAGGCGACGGATAGGTCGCGCACGGAGAGGAGGGGGGTGGTGGTCATGGTGTCTCGATCAGGAGGTCTCGAGGAGCGCGCGGATGCCGTCGGCGGTCGGTGTGACGCGCCGCATGCCGTCGGGCAGGGGAATACGCTTGTCGTTCGTGACGAAGACGGTGCATCGCGACTCGATGGCGGTGACGACGTGAACCGCGTCCGGGAGGAAATTCCGACGATCCGCGCCTGTCATGGACCCCTGATTCGCCCTGGATCGGTAGCGCGCCGTCTCGATGAGGACAGAACGTGACACCGGCTGCACCTCGACGAGACCCTGCCCCACGATCAAGCTGAGATATGCCCGCTCCAGCCGTGGATCGTTCTTCCGCGAGGGGCCAGCAAGAACTTCCGCGATGGTCAGCTCGCTCGTGATGCGTCGTAGCCGCAAAGCCTCTTCACCGGAGAAGAGGCGCGCGACCGCCTGCTCGTCACGTCCCCTCGTCTCGACTGCCATGATGAACGCATTGCTGTCGAGGTATGCGACGATCACGTCACCGCTCACGATGTGCCCATTCCTCGCGGAGTGAACGCACGTACGCGTCGACCTCCTCGGCCGAAGCGAAATTGTCGCGCAGCCCGAATATCTCGTTGAGCGACATCGGCGTCTCGTCGTCGCCCGTCGACGTGGGCTCTATCGTCACCTCTACTGTCGCGAAGCCCGCAGGGTCGAGCCCCTCCCGGAGATGCTCCGGCAGTTCCCCGACCGGAACGTGATGCTTGACGATCCTGTTCACGGCTCCCTCCAGCAGCGACGGCGCGTGCAATGATAACCCAGATAGGCGCGCCGCGCAGCGCGCACCAGCATGCCTCACCGCCCGTCGACCACGGCCTCGATGCCGATGCGGATCATCGGCGCCCGAGGTCGGATGCGACGGTCGGACGAGAGGAAGACCTTGCAGCCCGCGATCTCGGCGGTGGCAAGGTGGATGGCGTCGGCGAGCTTGACACCGTCGCCCGCGCGGATTTCGCCGCTGCGCTCGAGCACCGCGCGCGTGACCGGGGCGACGTCGAGGAGATCGGGCTGCGAGAACAGCTCGCGGTACTGCGAGAGCAGCTCGGAGGCTCCGTCTCGCATCGGCCCCACGATCACCTCCGCAAGCGTCAATTCGCTGGTGACGAGCGAAATCCGGCCGGCCCGCGCTCGCGCCACGATGCCGAGCAGACGCTCGTGTCGTCGCTCCACGAAGGCGATGAGGATGTTGGCGTCGAGATACGCGGTCGTCCCATCGAGCAGGTCCCCGTCCGTCTCCATCGGCGCTCAATCATCCTCGTCGCGCAGCGCCCGGATACGTTCGACGGCCTCTTCGATGCTGGTGTTCAGGTGGGCATGCGAACCGAAGAAGCGATCGAAAAGAGCACCACGGCGTTCGATCTCCTCCGGCGGCAGCGGCGGACGCCGGGGTTCCTCCTCGTCCACCTGCCGCAGCCACGCTTCCAGCGTGATCTCCTCGTCGTCGGGCGCGCTCCCGCCTTCGTGCGAGGCAGGCCCGCGCACCTCCACCTCCACGATCTCCCCCGCGGCGAAGCCGCGGCGCAGCTCCTCGGGCAGGCGCTCGACGGGGATGTGATGCTTGACGACCTTGTTCACGGTCGGGCCCTCCTGGCGGTGATTCTACCCGACAATCACGTGAACGTCTTCCTCGGGTCGAAGGCGTCGCGCACGGCCTCGCCGACGAAGATGAGGAGCGAGAGCATCAGGGCGATGACGAAGAAGCCCGTGAGGCCGAGCCAGGGCGCCTGCAGGTTCGCCTTGCCCTGCGCCAGCAGCTCGCCCAGCGACGGCGAGCCCGGCGGCAGGCCGAAGCCCAGGAAGTCGAGGGATGTGAGCGTCGTGATCGAGCCGTTGAGGATGAAGGGCAGGAAGGTCAGCGTCGCCACCATGGCGTTGGGCAGCACGTGCTTCCACATGATCTTGGCGTCCGAGACGCCGAGCGCGCGCGCGGCGCGGACGTACTCGAAGTTTCGCGCTCGCAGGAATTCCGCGCGCACGACGCCGACCAGCGACACCCACGAGAACAGGAGCAGGATGAAAAGCAGCACCCAGAAGGTCGGCGTGATCACCGAGGCGATGATGATGAGCAGGTAGAGCGATGGGATCGCCGTCCAGATCTCGATGACGCGCTGGAAGATCAGGTCCACCCAGCCGCCGAAATAGCCCTGCACCGCACCCGCGAAGACGCCGATGATCGAGGAGGCGATGGCGAGCACGAGCCCGAACAGGACCGAGATCCGAAAGCCGTAGATGAGCCTGGCCAGCACGTCGCGGCCCTGGTCGTCGGTGCCGAGCCAGTTCGTCTCGAGATCTCCGCAGGTCTCCACCCCGAGCCGCGCCACGGCGGCCTCGCATTGCGCGTCGTCGAGCATCCAGGTCGGCGGCGCGGGCGCCGGGACGGGGAGGTCGAGGTTGTGCGTCGAGTAGTGGAAGCGGATCGGCGGCCACAGCATCCAGCCGTTGGCCTGGATCTCGTCGGCGATGAAGGGGTCGCGATAATCCGCCACGGCGAGGAAGCCGCCGAACTTCTCCTCCGGATAATCGACGAAGACCGGGTAGAGCAGCTCGCCCTTGTACATGGCGAGGATCGGCTTGTCGTTGGCGATGAACTCCGCGAACAGCGTCACGACGAAGAGGATCATGAAGATCCAGAACGACCACAGGCCCCGCTTGTTGGACTTGAAGTTGTCGAGGCGCCGGCGGTTGATCGGCGTGAGGTTGAGCAGGCCACGGTTCGCGACGGGCGGCGCCAGGCGCTCGCCTGCGAGCGGCTTCCTGAGATCGACGGTGACGTTCATCTCACACCTCCCGCGTCTCGAAGTCGATGCGCGGATCGATCCAGACGTAGGTGAGATCCGAGATCAGGTTCACGACGAGACCCACGAGCGAGAAGATGTAGAGCGTCGCGAACACGACCGGGTAGTCGCGGTTGACGATCGATTCGAACGAGAGCAGCCCGAGCCCGTCGAGCGAGAAGATCGTCTCGATGAGGAGCGAGCCCGCGAAGAAGGCGCCGATGAAGGCGCCGGGGAAGCCCGCGATGACGATGAGCATGGCGTTGCGGAACACGTGCCCGTAGAGCACCTGCCGCTCGGAGAGGCCCTTCATCCGCGCCGTCATGACGTATTGCTTGCGGATCTCGTCGAGGAACGAGTTCTTGGTGAGCAGCGTCGCGGTCGCGAAGGCGCCCAGAGCCATGGCGGTGATGGGGAGCGCGATGTGCCAGAGGTAATCGAGCGCCTTGCCGACGAGCGAGAGCTCCTCCCAATTGTCGGAGGTGAGCCCGCGCAAGGGGAAGATCTGCCAGAACGAGCCGCCGGCGAAGAGGACGATGAGCAGGATGGCGAACAGGAAGCCGGGGATGGCGTAGCCGACGATGACGATGGCCGAGGTCCACCAGTCGAAGGGCGTCCCGTCCCGCACCGCCTTCTTGATCCCCAGCGGGATCGAGATGGCGTAGGACAGGATCGTCATCCACAGGCCGAGCGTGATCGAGACGGGCAGCTTCTCGAGGATGAGGTCCACCACCGTCACGTCACGGAAATAGCTCTCCCCGAAATCGAAGCGGATGTAGTTCCACAGCATCATCCCGAAGCGCTCGTAGGCGGGCTTGTCGAAGCCGAACTGCGCCTCGAGCTCCGCGATGAACTGCGGATCGAGCCCCTGCGCGCCGCGATAGGTGGAGGTCGTCTCCCCTCCCCCGGCGCCGCCGCCGGCGAGATCCCCGCCGCCGCCGGAGATGCGCGCCGTGGCGCCCACATCGGTGCCCTGCAGCTGCGCGATGATGCGCTCCACCGGTCCGCCGGGGGCGAACTGGATGATCACGAACGAGATCAGCATGATCCCGAACAAGGTGGGGATCATCAGGAGCAGGCGACGGGCGATATAGGCGAGCATCGGTTCCGGTCGTTCGAGAGGTCGCGCCGGGGCGCGACGTTACGCGCTATCGCGCCAGACGGCAAAAAAGTTGCGTGGAAGAGGCGCCCCCCGCCTCTCAGCGCCGCCGCGCACGGGCCGCCTTCTCGGGATCGTACCACCAGGTGCCGACGCCGGTACCGTAGCGCGGCTTCGTCTCCGGGCGCGAATACTCGTCCCAATAGGCGAGCCAGTCGGCGGGCTTGAACCAGGCCGGCACCATGTAGCGCCCGGCGCGCAGCACGCGGTCGAGGGCGCGCCCGCCGTGGATCACCTCCTCGCGCGTCTGCGCGTTGGCGATGACCTCGATGAGCGCGTCGACCGCAGGGTCCTGCACGCCCGACAAATTGGCCGTGCCCGGCGTCACCGCGGCCTCCGAGCCGTAGACGAGGCGCAGGCTGCCGCCCGGCGTCAGCGAGGCGCCGAAGCGCCGGGACGTCACCTCGAAGTCGAAATCGTTCATCCGCCGCTCGTACTGCGCCGGATCGACGATGCGGGACGTCGCCTGGATGCCGAGCAGCCCGAGATTGGACTGGAAGGGCTGCGTGTGCGGCTGCAGGAAGCTCGCGAAGTCGAGGAACTCGATGGTGAAGGGCTCACCCGAGGGCAGGTGCAGCACGCTGCCGCGCCGCTCGCAGCCCGCCTCGCGCAACAGCTCGCTCGCGCGCCGCAGGAGCGCGCGATCCTGCCCCGAGCCGTCCGAGACCGGCGGTGTCCAGGCCTCGCCGAAGACCTCGTCCGGCAGCCCGGCGCGGAACGGCTCGAGCAGCGCCAGCTCCTCCGGCGAGGGCGGCCCCTCCGCCTTCAGGTCCGAGTTCTCGAAGAACGAGTGCATCCGGGCGTAGGACGAGAACATGATGTTCTCGTTCGTCCACTCGAAGTCGAAGGCGTAGATCAACGCCTCGCGGATGCGCTTGTCGGAGAACTTCGACAGGCGCGTGTTGTACCACCAGCCCTGCGGACCCTGCGGCACGGCGGTGGGGAGATCCTCGCGCACGACGCGGCCCTCGACGAAGGCCGGGAAGTCGTAGCCGCGCGCCCATTGCCGCGAGACGCTCTCCTCGTGATAGCTGAACTGCCCCGCCTTGAAGGCCTCGAAGGCGACGTCCCGATCGCGGAAATACTCGTAGCGGATGCGGTCGAAATTGATCAGGCCGACGTTCACAGGCAGGTCCGCGCCCCAGTAATCCTCGACCCGCTGGAAGCTGATCGTCCGGCCGACCTCGAAGTCGCCCACGCGATACGGGCCCGAGCCGAGAGGCGGCTCCAGCGTCGAGGCCGTGAAGTCGCGCCCCTCCCAATAGGCCTTGGAGAAGATCGGCAGCGCGGCGACCGTGAGCGGGATGTCGCGGGTGCGGCCCTCCACGAAGCGCACCTCGACGAGATGCGGCTCGAGCGCCGTCGCGCTCTCGATCTGGCGCAGGAGCTGCGCGAGGTTCGGATGGCCCTCGTCGCGCAGGATGGTGATCGAGAAGGCGACGTCCTCGGCGGTGAGCGGCGAGCCGTCGTGGAAGCGCGCCTGCGGCCGCAGCCGCCAGCGGAAGACGAGCCCGTCGCGGGAGCGCGACACGCTCTGCGCCACGAGCCCGTAGAGCGCGTCGGGCTCGTCGGAGGAGCCCGACATCAGCGTGTCGTAGGTCGCGTCCATGCCCGCGGCGCCGTCGCCCTGCAGGACGTAGGTGTTGAGCGTGTTGAAGGTGCTGAAGTTCTGGTTCAGCCCGATCTGACGGATCTGCTGGGAGAACTCGCCGCCCTTGGGCGCCTGCGGGTTCACGTAGGGGAAATGCTTGAAGTCCGGCGGCATCTCCAGCGGGCCGAAGAGCGACATTCCGTGGCGCTCGACGAAATCCTCCTCCGTCGTGCCCACCGCGCTCACCGCATCCCAGGCCGCGCGCGCCCCGCGCGGCAGCGCCAGCGCGCCCGCCGCAGCCGCGACGCCCATGAAGAACCCCCGGCGGCTGATCCCGCCCTTCGTCGCACGCGTCATCGCACGGCCCCCGTCTCGCGCGCCTTCTCCCCGTCGTACCACCAGACGGTCGGGAAGGCGGACGCCGCATAGAGCGGCATGGTTTCAGGATGTGAGAAGCGATTCCAGCGCGCCGTGCGCTGATCGCCGAGATACCATTGCGGTATCACGTAGTCGTTGTGCAGCAGCACGCGGTCGAGCGCCCGGGTCGCGGCCACCAGCTCCTCGCGGTCCTGCGCGAAGACGACGCGTTCGATCAGCGCGTCGACGGCGGGGTCGGCGATCCCGGCATAGTTCTGCGAGCCGGGGATCTCGGCGGCGCGCGAGCCCCACATGTCCCGCTGCTCGTTGCCGGGAGAGAGCGTCTGCGGCCACAGCGACGTCGTCATGTCGAAGTCGAAGCTGCGCACGCGGTTCTGGTACTGCGCCGGGTCGACGATGCGCACGTCGAGCCGGATGCCGAGGCGCTCCAGCGCCTGCGCGTAGGGCAGCGCATAGCGCTCGTCGGTGGGCTGGAAGCCGAGGAACTCGATGTCGAAAGGCTCGCCCGTCTCGGCGTTCACCCGCCGCCCTTCCTCGACGACCCAGCCGGCCTCGCGCAGCAGGCGATCGGCCTCGCGCAGGTTCTCGCGCCTGGCCTGCGCGTCGGGGCTCGTCGGGTTCGTGTAGGGCTCGGTGAAGACGCTCTCGGGTATCTGCCCGCGATACTCCTCCAGGATCTCCAGCTCGCGCCCCTCCGGCAGGCCGGAGGAGGCGAGCTCCAGGCCCTCGAAGAACGAATCGATCCGCTCGTAGGAGCCGAAGAAGATCGTGCGGTTGATGTCCTCGAAGTCGAAGGCGAGGTTCAGCGCCCGGCGCACCCGCGCGTCCTGGAAGCGCTCCTGGCGCAGGTTGGGCGTGAAGGCCTGCATGCGCCCGGTGGAGAGGATCGGGAAGGTCTCGAGCACCACGCGCCCCTCCTCCCGCGCCGGGAAGTCGTAGGCCGTCGCCCAGTTGCGCGCCACGTTCTCGGATCGGAAATCCACCTGGTCGGCCTTGAAGGCCTCCAGCAGAACCGTCGCGTCGCGGAAATACTCGTAGCGGACCTCGTCGAAATTGTACTTGCCCACGTTCGTCGGGTGGTCGATCGACCACGCGTCCGGCACCCGCTCGTAGACGATGGAGCGACCCGGCACGTACTCGGCCAGGCGATAGGGCCCCGACCCGAGCGGCGGCTCGAGCGTCGTCTCGTCGGGCGCGCGCCCCTCGGCCGTGAACCAGTGCTCCGGCAGGACGAGGAGCTGGCCCATGATCTTGGGCAGCTCGCGATTGCCCGTCACGTCGAACGAGAAGGTCACCTCGCCGGGCGCGGTCTCCTCGGCGCTCACCACGTTGGCGTAGTAGGTCATGTAGAGCGGGTTCGCCGCCTTCAGCGTCTCGAAGGACCAGATCACGTCGCGCGCGCTGATCGGCGTTCCGTCGTGCCAGCGCGCGTCCGGATCGAGGCGGAAGGTCACGCTCGAATAATCGTCCGGGAAGCGCATCGCCTCCGCGATCAGCCCGTAGGACGTCGACGGCTCGTCGAGCGCCTCGGTCATCAGGGTCTCGTAGATCAGCCCGAGGCCCGCCCCGAGGTCGCCCCGCACGCCGGCGACGATCGGGTTGAAATTGTCGAAGGAGCCGAGCGCTCCGAGCCGCACCGTCCCGTCCTTGGGTGCGTCCGGGTTCACGTAGTCGAAATGCTCGAAGCCCGGCGCGTAGCGCGGCTCGCCCATCAGGGCCGCGCCGTGGCGCCACGCGCCGGCGCCCGGCTCCTGGGCCGGCGCGAGCGAGGGTGCGGCGATGGTCGTGATGATGCTGAACGCGAGCGCGGCGGCTTTCGGGAAGCGTCTTCTCAAGCGGTCCGTCCCTCTGGGCTGTCCGGATCGTGTCGGAATCGTCGTCGAGAGTATGGGGAGACCGCGGGAAGGTGTCCACATTCGGGACGTGGCCGTGGGAAGCCGCGTCGAAATCGTCGCACCCCCTGCTGCCGGGCTCGGGCCGGGCCTTGCGCAGCGGCGTGGAGTGTCGCATAAATAGAGCATGAGCGGCTTCCATGCCCCGTCCATGGATCATTCGATGCCGAAACCGCCGACGAGAGCCCTGTCGCGCCAGACCCGCGAGGCCGTCCGCCTCCTGGGGCTCGCCGTGCGCGACCTGCGCCTGGCGCGCGGGATCACCGTCGCCGAGGTCGCCGAGCGCGCCGGGGTCTCCCGCGGTCTCGTCAACCGGGTCGAGGCCGGTGATCCCGGCACGGGCATCGGGGCGGCGTTCGAGATCGCCGCCATCGTCGGCGTTCCGCTCTTCGACCCCGACCCGAAAGTCGTCTCCCGGGAGATCGCCCTCGCCCGCGAACGGCTCGCCCTCCTCCCCAGCGCGGCGCGCGTGCGGACCTCGGAGGTGAAGGATGACTTCTGATCCGCGGGCGGAGGAGGCCTATGCCTGGATCTGGCTGCCGGGAACGACGGAGCCGGTGGTGGCGGGCCGGCTCGCACGCGAGCGGGGCGAGATCGTCTTCAATTACGGCCGGAGCTACCTCGACCGCGCCGACGCGGTCTCGGTGTTCGAGCCGGAGCTGCCCCTGCGTGCCGGCCCGCTCCGCCCGGCCGCGGGACTGACGATGGCGGGCTGCCTTCGGGACGCCGCGCCGGACGCATGGGGCCGTCGGGTCATCCTCAACCAGCTCGGAGGCCGCCGCGACGACGACGTCGGACGGCTCGACGAGCTGACCTACCTGCTCCTCTCCGGATCGGACAGGATCGGCGCGCTCGACTTCCAGACGAGCCCGGAACGCTACGTGCCCCGCACGGCGGGAACAGCGACGCTCGACGAGCTCCTCGAGGCGGCGGAGCGCGTGGAGCGCGGGCTGCCGCTGACGCCGGACCTCGATCGGGCGCTCCTGCACGGAACCTCGCTCGGCGGCGCACGTCCCAAGGCGCTCGTCGACGACGGCCCGCGCAAGATGATCGGGAAATTCTCCTCGTCGACCGACACGTTCGACGTGGTGAGATCGGAATTCGTGGCGATGCGCCTCGCCAGACGCGCCGGGCTCGACGTCGCGCAGGTACGCCTCGTGTCCACGTCGGGCAAGGACGTGCTCCTCGTCGAGCGCTTCGACCGGACCAGGAGCGACGCCGGCTGGCAGCGGCACGCCGTGGTCTCGGCCCTGACGCTGCTCGGGCTGGACGAGATGATGGGGCGGTACGCCAGCTACGAGGATCTCGCCGAGATCGTCCGCCGTCGCTTCGCCGAACCGCGCAAAGCGCTGCGGGAGCTCTTCGGGCGCCTGGTGTTCAACGTCCTGAGCGGGAACACGGACGACCACGCCCGCAATCACGCCGCCTTCTGGACCGGTACGACCCTGGCATTCACGCCCGCATACGACATCTGCCCGCAGCCGCGCACGGGCGGAGAAGCGAGCCAGGCGATGCTGATCTGCGGAGACGATCGCCTGAGCCGGCTCGCGACCTGCCTGCGGGCGGCGCCGGCCTTCCAGCTCGATGCATCGGAGGCCGAGGAGCTGATGATCCGTCAGATCGACGCGATCGTGACAGGCTTCGACACCGTCTGCCGCGAGGCCGGGCTCGGTCCCGCGCAGAGCGAGCTTCTGCGGCGACGCGCCTTCCTCACGCCCGTGATCTTCGAGGGCGCATCGCAGCACCTTCGCGACCGCGCACCCGTCTGGTGACGCCCAAGCTCACCCTGCGCCTGCGCATTCCATTTGCATCGGCGCCCCGGCACGCCAAATCATGGGGAGCGGACGGTGCGGAGGCGAGGTCATGAGGGACGGCAAGCGGGGAAATCCGCTCTCGAAGGTGGGCGAGACGCGGCCGCAGGCGCGCGCCGGCGGCGGGGCCGTGGACGCGTTCCTCGAGGAGGCGCGGGCGCTGGCACCCGCGCCGCCGCGGGAGGGCCGCGGACGCCTCGTCTTCGCGCTCGACGCCACGATGAGCCGTCAGCCCACCTGGGATCTCGCCTGCGGCCTCCAGGCGCAGATGTTCGAGACGACCTCGGCGGTGGGCGGGCTCGACGTGCAGCTCCTCTATTTCCGCGGGCTCGGGGAGTGCCGGGCCTCGCGCTGGGTCGGCGAGCCCAAGGCGCTGACCTCGCTGATGACCGGGCTCGAGGTCCGCGGCGGGCAGACGCAGATCGCCCGCGCGCTCTCGCACGTGCGCAAGGAGGCGCGGGAGGGACGCGTCGACGCCTTCGTCTACGTGGGCGACGCCTTCGAGGACGAGATCGACACGGTCTGCGCCCGCGCCGGCGAGCTCGGGCTTCTCGGCGTCAAGGGCTTCGTCTTCCAGGAAGGCCGCGATCCGAACGCCGAGCGCGGCCTTCGCGAGATCGCCAAGCTGACCGGCGGCGCCTATGCGCGCTTCGACGCCGGCGCGGCGGAGACGCTCGCGGGCCTCTTGCGCGCGGCCGCCGCCTATGCGAGCGGCGGGCGGGACGGTCTCGCGCGGCTCGCCGCGCGCGAGCCGCAGGCGCGCAGCCTCCTCGCCGACATGTCCGGCGGAGGCGGGCGGTGAGCGTCGACCGGCGAAGGTAGAGGAGGCCGTGGCCCGCCGATGATCACGCTCATGTACGGCTTGGCCGCCTTCGTGGCGTTCTGGTGGCTGATGCGCGCCTTCGCCAAGTCGAACCCCAAGGATCTCTCGCGCCTCGTCAAGCGCATCGGCGGCGGCGCGCTCATCGCCGTCTCGGTGCTCCTGGCCGTGCGCGGGCGCATCGACATGGCGATCCTCACGAGCGGCTTCGGCGCGTGGCTCCTCGGATGGAGCCTCCCGTGGGCGCGCGCCATCCCCGGCCTGGGCGGCGGCTCGAAGTCGTCGGGCCAGGTCTCGCGCGTGCGCTCCGCCATGCTCGAGATGGAGCTCTGCCACGACAGCGGCGACATGGACGGCACGGTCCTCGCCGGCAGCCACAGCGGCAAGCGGCTCTCGCAGCTCGACGAGGCGGCTCTGCAGGAGCTCTACCGCGAGGCGGCCGCGCGCGATGCCGACGGGGTGCGCCTGCTACAGGCGTATTTCGACCGCCGGTTTCCCGGATGGCGTGAGAACGCGCAGGGTGACGCTGACGCGGGGGCGGCTCGCGAGACGAAGCCGGGCGCGATGTCGGAAGAGGAGGCCTACCAGATCCTGGGGCTTGAGCCGGGGGCGGACGCCCAGGCCGTTCGCCGCGCGCACCGGAGCCTGATGATGAAGCTCCACCCCGACCAGGGGGGCTCGACCTATCTCGCGGCCCGGGTGAACGAGGCCAAGGAAGTCCTTCTGAGCAGACATCGCTGATACTCCACGCGCGAGGTCTCTGGGATATGTCGGAGGCGGGAAGGCCGTTCTGGCCGCCGCGGGGGAGCCGGCCGCCCGCCGCTGGAACGCGGCGGCGGGAAGCGGTCCCGGCGATCCGTCAGCTGCGGATCGCGAAGCAGTCGAAGCCCTTGTTCTCCAGCTCGCGGCAGGCGCCGCGCGCCTTGTCGGCGTCGTCGAAGCCGGTGAAGCGCGCACGGAACAGCGTCGCGCCGTTGGAGACGATCTCCTCCGTGAAGGGCGCGGCCGCGTCGAGCGAGCCGCCCACGCGCGACTGGGCGCGCTGGAGGAGATCGAAGGCGGCGTCCTCGGTGGGCGTCGCGGCGATCTGGATCACCCACTCGGTGAGCGCGTAGCTGCGCGGCGCGGGCGCCTCGACGGGAAGCGGCACGGCCGCATCCGCGGAGGCCACCTGGATCGGAGCGCTCTGGACCGCCGGTGGCTGCGTCGCGCCGACAGGGGCGTCGGCGGCGACGGGGGCCTCCGAGCGCGTCGGCATCGGCGGCACGGGCGCCGCGACGGCGGCGGACGTGACGGAGGCGGTCTCGACGACCTCGGGGATCGGCGCGGGCGGCAGCGGCACGCCGCCGGGGAGCCCGGCCGGCGGGCGCACGGCGGCGAAGGCGCTGGCTGCGGCCGGGACGACGCCCGCATCCGCCCGGAGCGAACCCGGCGTGACCGTGCTCGCGCCGGCGGCGGTGGCCACCGCGGGGCGCATGCGCGTCAGGTCGAGGGGCTGGCCCGGCGCGGCGGAGGCCACGAGGACCGGCGGCACGAGATCGGACGGGCGCTGCGGCGGCAGGATCGCCATCACCGTGCCGTTCGGGCCCGTGATCGGCGCCGTGCGGCGGGCGCCGGCATAGGCGCGCGGCAGCCAGCGCTCCACGAGACGCTCGACGATGCCGTCGCGATGCGCGCCCGAGCGGCCGCCCATGACGATGGTGACGATGTGCCGGCCGTTGGCCTTGGCGTTGGTCATCAGGTTGAAGCCCGACGCCCGGATGAAGCCGGTCTTGATGCCGTCGACGCCCTCGACCCGGCCGAGCAGCCGGTTGTGGTTGCGGAAGCTCTGGCCGGCGAAGGAGAAGCTGCGGCGCTGGAAGTAGGTGTAGTATTGCGGGAAGCGGTCCTGAATCGCGATCGCCAGCGTCGCCATGTCGCGGGCCGTCGTGACCTGGCCGTTGTTCGGCAGGCCGTGGGGATTGCGGAACGTCGTGTTCGACATCCCGATCTGACGGGCGCGCTCGGTCATCTGGCGAGCGAAGTTCTCGACCGAGCCGCCGAGGTTCTCGGCCACCACGGCGGCGACGTCGTTCGCCGACTTCGTCACCAGCGCGAGGATCGCGTCCTCGACGGCGATGGTGGAGCCCGCCCGCACGCCGATCTTCGAGGGCGGCTCCGCGGCGGCGCGCGCCGACACCCGCAGGCGGCTGTCGAGCTGGAGCCGTCCGGATTCGAGCTGCTCGAAGAGCATGTAGAGAGTCATGACCTTGGTGAGCGAGGCCGGATAGCGCCGCGCATCCGCGTTCTCGGCGTGGAGGACCTCGCCGGTCTTCACGTCGATGACGAAGGCCGCATAGGGCGGGTTGTAGGCGGCTTGGGCGGGAGGAGCGTGGACCGTGAGGGCCGCGAGCCCGCACAGGAGCATCAGCACGAGCATGAGCCCGCGCTCGACGAAAACGCTACGCTTTACCATCGAAGACCGTCCCCGTGTCTCGGTCGTGAAACTCTAACTAGCTCGGTCAGCCCATCCCCGGCGCGTGACTGGCGCGCCACGATGTCAATGATGAGGCAAGCTCGGTTACGGAGGGGTTAAGCCGCGGCTCGGGATTTCACCGGATATGCTGCACTGCACAATGAACTTGACAATCATGTTGCAGTGCATCATATCGGGGACGGTCGCGGATCGGTCCGCGGCGCGGGGTCGCTCGGGCACACGGTCGGGGCGACGCTCGAACACGGACATGCGAGACGCGGCGCCCCGTTGCGCCGGAGGATGACGATCATGATGAACCAGTTCGACGATTTCCAGAAGCTCGGCAAGGACAACATGGACAGCGCCATGAAGGCGTTCGGTGCCATGTCGATGGGCGCGCAGCAGATCGCCGTCGAGTCCGCCGACTACGCCAAGAAGTCCTTCGAGCACTCCACGGCGACGCTCGAGAAGCTCGTCGGCGCCAAGACGCTCGACAAGGCGATCGAGATCCAGACGGACTACATGAAGTCCGCCTACGAGTCCGCCGTCGCCCAGTCCACCAAGATGGGCGAGCTCTACGCCAACCTCATGAAGGACGCCTTCAAGCCCGTCGAGGCGATGATGGCGAAGCCGGCCGGCAAGTAAGGCCGCCGCGCACGATCGGTAGCGGCAGGATCGCGCCGTCGCGCTCTCGCGAGCCGCGCCCGCGCATCCCGCCCGCTCCTCGAAGGACGCCCGGCCTCGGCCGGGCGTTTTTCGTTTCGAGCCGGGACGAGCGCGCGCCGCTGGCCCCGCGCCGGCCGCTCCGTTAGGCTCGGCGCACGAACGACGCCCTGCGCGACATCGACCCGGAGCCGATCCTTGCCCGACACTCCCGATCCCGCGACCCTCCCCGTCCTCCTCAAGCGCCGCCTCCAGGCGGAGGTGATCGGGCCGATCTACGCGGAGATGGTCGCGGCCCTGGGCGAGGAGCAGGCCTCCGCCATCCTCGACGCCGCCATCCGCAAGGCGGCCATCGCCGAAGGTGCGCGCTTCGCCGAACGGGCGGAGGGCGGCACCTCCATGGCGGACTTCATCACGCTCTACGAGAACTGGACCCGCGGCGGCGCCCTCGAGATCGAGGTGCTCGAGGCGAGCGAGACGCGCTTCGACTTCGACGTCGTGCGCTGCCGCTACGCCGAGACCTACAAGGAGATGGGGCTCGGCCACGTGGGCCACCTGCTCTCGTGCAATCGCGACGGCACGTTCTGCCAGGGCTACGATCCGCGCATCCGCATGGAGCGGGAGCACACGATCATGGCCGGCGCCCCCCGCTGCACCTTCCGCTACAGCTGGGTCGAGGACGAGACCGCCGAGGCGGGCTGAGCGGCCGCTCGCGCCCTCATCCCTTCGTCGCGTGACGCTGGGCCGCGCTTGCAGGCCCCCTCCCCCCGACCAAAGTGCGGATCGCGGCCGGCGCCCCAGGCGTTATGCTGCAGCGCGACAGATGAAGCCCGTCGATCCGCGACGACACCGCCGAAGGAGGTGCCGATGACTGCCATGTCAGCCACCATGCACGCGAACGAGCCCGCGACCCCCGCCCCGTCCACCGGAGCCGAGGATCTGCCGGCGCTCGTGCGCGGCGCGGCCGACGCGGTGGACGCGCTCCTCGCGGAGTCGACGCGGCGGGTGCGGACCCGCGTCGCCGACGGCGACAAGGTCTCCTCCGCCAAGATGGAGGCCGAGCAGCACGCGACGCACGGCCTCGCCTGGCTCGCGACCTACGCCCAGGCGATCCGCGAGCTCGCGAGCTACGCCGAGCGCCTCGCCGGCGAGGGGCGCCTGGGCGAGACGGAGGCGCTCGTCACCCGCGTCGCCGCGGGCGAATATTGCGCCCAGGTGCTCGGCGGCATTCCGATGAGCCAGGGCGAGATCGTGCGCCTCTCGGCGCTCGGCCTCTCGGCGGCGGACGTAGCCCACCACGTCACGCCCGCGCTGGAGACGCTGATCGAGACCGGCAACACGGTCGAGAACCGCGCCCGGCTCGTGACGCTCATCCGCGAGGGCCAGGGCTCCGCCACCGTGGGTGACGCCGGCCTCGACGAGACGCTGGAGGCGATCCGCAGCGAGATGCGCCGCTTCAGCCAGGCGGAGGTCGAGCCGCATGCGCACGAATGGCACCTCCAGAACGCCTACATTCCCTACGAGGTCATCGGCAAGATGGCCGAGCTCGGCGTGTTCGGGCTCACCATTCCGGAGGAGTACGGCGGGCTCGGCCTCTCCAAGGTCTCCATGTGCGTCGTCTCCGAGGAGCTGTCGCGCGGCTATATCGGCGTCGGCTCGCTCGGCACCCGCTCGGAGATCGCCGCCGAGCTGATCCTGGGCGGCGGCACGGACGAGCAGAAGAACCGCTTCCTGCCCGGCATCGCATCCGGCGACATCCTGCCCACCGCCGTCTTCACCGAGCCGAACGTCGGCTCGGATCTCGCCTCGCTGCGCACGAAGGCGACCCTCGACGGCGACGTGTGGCGCGTGAACGGCAACAAGACCTGGATCACGCATCCCGTGCGCGCCGACATCATGACGATGCTCGTGCGCACCAAGCCCGAGGAGCCCGGCCATCGCGGCCTGTCCATCCTCATCGGCGAGAAGCCGCGCGGGACGGACGAGGACCCCTTCCCCGCCGAGGGCCTGTCGGGCGGCGAGATCGAGGTGCTCGGCTATCGCGGCATGAAGGAATACGAGCTCGCCTTCTCCGACTTCGCGGTTCCCGCCGGCAACCTGCTGGGCGACGTCGAGGGCCAGGGCTTCAAGCAGCTGATGGCGACCTTCGAATCCGCCCGCATCCAGACCGCGGCGCGCGCCGTCGGCGTCGCGCAGAACGCCATGGACGTCGGCCTGCGCTATGCCGAGGAGCGGGTCCAGTTCGGCAAGCCGCTCGTCGCCTATCCCCGTGTCGCCGACAAGATCGCGCTGATGGCCGCCGAGATCCACGCCGCGCGCCAGGTGACCTATTTCTCGGCGCGCACCAAGGACGAGGGCCGGCGCTGCGATCTCGAGGCCGGCATGGCGAAGCTGCTCGCCGCGCGCGTCGCCTGGGCGGCGGCGGACAACGCGCTGCAGATCCACGGCGGCAACGGCTTCGCGCTCGAATACCCGGTGAGCCGCATCCTGTGCGACGCGCGCATCCTCTCGATCTTCGAGGGCGCGGCCGAGATCCAGGCGCAGGTGATCGCCCGGCGCCTCGTCGAGACCGCCGGCACCTGATCAGAGCCCGACGCGCCGGGCGAACGCGCCCGGCGTCTCGACCACGCAGGGAAGGCTCGCCGCCGGCCCGAGCAGATGCGCGTCGCTGGTCACGAGCACCGCGTCCGCGGCGCTGGCGAGGGCGGCGAACCTCCGGTCGGCCCGGTCCTCGACCATCACAAAGTATTCCGGCGCCGTCTCGCCTGCGAACCGTGCCTCCTCCCGGAAGAGATCGGCGACCGCCGCGAAGCCGAGACGCGGGATGCGCTCGAGCACACGCCGCGTCTCGTCGCGCGTCGCGTCGTCCCAGACCAGAACGAGCGCGCCTCCTCCCGTCGCGCGGCCCTCGCGCACGGCCGCGAGGATGCGCGCGCACGCGCTCGCCGGCTTGAAGCCGGCGGCGACGAAGGCGTTGGTGTCGACGACGATGCGCATCCGCGCCTTCTCGCACGCGAGCCGCTCGTGCGGAAGCGACCGGGTACCGACCCGTTTCGGCGTGCCCCGTCCCGGCTTGAACCGTCGCGACGTCGAGCGCGTTGGCCCGCACCACTCCCCGTGAACCCGGAGGTCCGCGTGAGCGAGACGACGACCGGCGGCGCCGCGCGCCCATCCGCATCCTCATCCGCGTCAGACGCCCTGCCCGGGGCCGCGCACGAGGTGCGCCTCGTGGTCAACGGCGAGGTCCACACGCTCGCCGTCGATCCGCGCGCGACGCTGCTCGACACGCTGCGCGATCGGCTCGGGCTGACGGGAGCCAAGAAGGGCTGCGCCCACGGCTCCTGCGGCGCCTGCACGATCCTCGTCGACGGTCGCCGGGCGGTCTCCTGCCTGATGCTCGCCGCCGCCTGCGACGGGCGCGAGATCACGACGATCGAGGGCCTCGCCACGAACGGCGCCCTGCATCCCGTCCAGCAGGCCTTCGTCGATCAGGACGCCTTCCAGTGCGGCTATTGCACGCCGGGGCAGATCATGTCCGTCGCCGGCCTCCTCGCCGAGGGACGCGCGCGCGACGACGCGGCCGTGCGCGACGAGCTCTCCGGCAACATCTGCCGCTGCGGCGCCTATCCGAACATCCTCGCGGCGGTGCGGCAGGTCTCCGGGATCGAGCCGACGCCCGCCGAGATCGGCGCCGACGCGCGCCTGCGCGATGCCGCGGGAGGCGCCTGATGCAGCCCTTCGCCTACCATAAGGTCCGCGACGCCGAGACCGCCATCGCCCACGGCGCCCGCGATCCGCAGACGATCTTCCTCGCCGGCGGCACGGATCTCGTCCAGCTGCTCGAGGACGGCATCTCGCGCCCCCAAGGCGTCGTGGACATCTCCGCCCTGCCCTTCGACGCGATCGCGACGACGATCGACGGCCTGCGCATCGGCGCCTTGGCCAAGCTCGCCGACGTCGCCGACCATGCCGAGATCCGCGCGCGTTACCCCGCCATCGCGGCGGCGCTCGGCGAGACCGCTTCCCCCATGGTGCGCAACATGGCGACGATGGGCGGCAACCTCCTCCAGCGCACCCGCTGCCTCTATTTCCGCGACGGCGTCTCGCCTTGCAACAAGCGCGCGCCCGGCTCCGGCTGCAGCGCGCGCCTCGGCCACGACGCGCAGGCGGCTCTGTTCGGCGCGAGCGAGGCCTGCGTCGCGACGCATCCGTCCGATCTCGCCGTGGCGCTGCTCGCGCTCGACGCGGAGGTGCTCGTCGTCGGCCCTTCTGGTGAGCGCTCGATCCCGCTCGATCGCCTGCATCGCCTGCCGGGCGAGACGCCCTGGATCGAGAGCGATCTCGAGCCGGGCGAGGTGATCACCGCGATCTTCGTGCCCCGCGAGGCGGCCGGTCGCGCGCAGGCCTATGCCAAGCTGCGCCACCGCGCGAGCTTCGAATGGCCGCTGGTCTCGGCGGCGGTGTCGCTGGCCCTCGTCGAGGGCACGATCGAGGACGCCCGCATCGCGCTCGGCGCCGTGGCGCACAAGCCCTGGCGGGCCGAGACGGCCGAGCGGCTGCTGATCGGCCGGAGAATCGACGATGCGCTCGCCCGCGAGGCGGGCGAGGCCGCCACCGACGGCGCGCGGCCCATCGCCGAGAACGCCGCCAAGATCCCGCTCATGGCGCGCATCGTCACCCGCGCGCTGCAGGATTGCGCCCGCCAGCAGGCAGGAGACCCGTCATGAATGCCATCGGATCCCCGATCTCCCGCGTCGACGGCCCCGCGAAGGTGACCGGCGCGGCGACCTACGCCGCCGATTTCGCGATCGCGAACCTCGCCCATGCGGCGCTCGTGCAGGCGAGCGTGCCGGCCGGGCGCATCGCCGCCATCGACACGCGCGCGGCCGAGGCCGCGCCGGGCGTCCTCGCGGTGATGACCCACGAGAACACGCGCCGCCTGCCCTGGCATCCCCGCGACCCGCGCCCCGGCGTCGACCCGAAATCGGGCGAGCGCCTGCATCCCCTCGAGGACGATCTCGTACGCTACGACGGCCAGCCCGTCGCGATGGTCGTGGCGACGAGCGAGGTCGAAGCCCGCGCGGCCGCCGAGCTCGTGCGCGTCTCCTACGCGCCGACCGCGGCGCGCACGCGCTTCGATCCCGCCTACGGCCACGAGCCGAGCGCGGCGACGGCGAAAGCCGGCCGCCCGGGAGACACCGCCCGCGGCGATCCCGAGGACGCCTTCACGCGCTCCGAGGTCACGGTCGACGTGCCTTTCGTCCAGCCGCGCGAGCAGCACGTGGCCATGGAGCCCCACGCCACCATCGCCGCATGGGACGACGAGGGCGGGCTGACGCTCTACGACAAGTCGCAATGGGTGGACAACGTCCGCACGGAGATCGGGCTCGCCTTCGGCATCGACGAGAAGCGCATTCGGGTGATCTCGCCCTTCGTCGGCGGCGCCTTCGGCTCGGGGCTGAGGACCTGGCCGCACGTGGCGATGGCGGCCCTCGCCGCCGAGCGGGTCGGGCGTCCGGTACGTCTCGCGCTCACGCGCCGCGCGCTGTTCACCAACACGGGCTATCGCCCGCGCACGGAGAGCCGCATCCGCCTCGGCGCCGACCGTGACGGCACGCTCTCGTCGATCGTGCACGAGGCCATCGGCCAGACCTCGACCTACGAGGAATACGCCGAGACGACGCTCACCCCCACGCGCCAGCTCTATGCCTGCGAGAACGTGGCGACGCACTATCGCCTCGTCGACATGAACGTGAACACCCCCTCTCCCATGCGCGGGCCGGGCGCGGCGACGGGGCAGCTCTTCCTCGAGACGGCCATGGACGAGCTGGCGCAGGCGCTCGGCATGGACCCGCTCGATCTGCGGCTGAAGAACCTCGCCGAGCGCGATCCCGACAGCGGCAAGCCCTGGTCCTCCAAGGCGCTTCGAGCCTGCTACGAGCAGGCGGCGGAACGTTTCGGCTGGGCGGATCGTCCCCGCGACGACGCGGCGCGCACGGTCGGGCACGAACGCATCGGCTCGGGCATGGCGAGCGCCTTCTATCCCGCCCACCGCTCCAAGGCGCGCGCATCGGTGACGCTCTACGCCAACGGCGGCGCCATGGTGCAGGCGGCGACGTCCGACATGGGGCCGGGCACCTATACCGCCCTCTCTCAGGTCGCGGCGGACGCGCTCGGCCTTCCCCTCGAGCAGGTGCGCGTCGAGATCGGCGACACGGCGCTGCCGCAGGCCCCGGCCCATGGCGGCTCGATCACCATGGCGACGCTGGGCAACGCGGTGGCGAACGCCTGCTCGCGACTGCGCGAGGATCTCGGCGTGGAGAACGGCGGCGATCTCGTCGCGGCGCTCGGCGGGCGCGACAGCCATCGCGCCGAGGGCTCGTCGAGCCCGGGCAAGGAGGCGCAGGACTACGAGAGCGCCGCCTTCGGCGCGATCTTCGCCGAGGTGCGGGTCGATCCCGAGCTCGGGACCGTGCGGGTCGCTCGCCTGGTCGGCGGCTACGACGTCGGGCGGGTGGTGAACCCGAAGCTCGCGCGCTCGCAATGCATCGGCGGCATGGTCCAGGGGATCGGCATGGCGCTGACGGAGGAGGCGCTCTTCGACGAGCGGCTCGGGCGGGTGATGAACGCCAACCTCGCGGAATACCTCGCCCCGGTCTGCGCGGACGTCGGCGCCCTCGAAGCCTTCTTCGTCGAGAGCGACGACCGCATCTTCAACCCGCTAGGCGTGAAAGGGCTCGCCGAGATCGCGCTGTGCGGCGTCGCCGCCGCCATCGTCAACGCCGTCCACGACGCGACCGGCCTGCGGCTGCATCGCGTGCCCGTGACGCCCGAGCGGATCGTGATGGCGCAGGCCGCGCGCGGCGGGTGATTCGCGGGCGCTCGTCCCAGGACCCTAGAGCGCCCCTCCGCGCTCCGCCTCGCGGGCGAGGCGGCGATGGACGCGGCGCCAGATCCCCTGCTCGCGGTGATCCCCGCGCGCATGGGCCGCCGCCTCCTTCGCCGCGGCGCGCTGGGCTGCGGCGCGCTGGGCCGCGCCGGCGACGGACGAGCCGCCGTCGTGCACGTTTTGTTCTGCAATGAGCCTGTCCGCACGCGCGCGGATCTCCCGCTCCGGCACGAGGGCCGGACGGATGCGGTGGTCGACGAGGGCCCAGACGAGGGCCGCGGCGGGAATGGCGAGGACGGCCAGCCAGAAGGCGAGATCGGAGGGCATGGAGGTGCAACCGTTCGGGGCTTGTTCTCCTCCCATATACCCCAACGGGTGGCCCGAGTCACCGCCTCATCGCATGCCGGGCAGGAGCCCGAGAGGATTTTCTTCCAAGGCGGCGCGGTCGGGCGTGTCGATCGCCGGCTGAGAGCGAAAGGCCGCCCACAGGCCCTCGACATAGGCCTTGTCGAGGTCCTTCACGATGAGGACGATGCGGCTGCGGCGATCGTCGCTCGGCCAGGCGTCGAGCACGGCGGGCACGTGGAGCACGTGCTGGACGCCGTGGATCACCACCGGCCGCTCCGGGTCCTCCGCGATGGCGACGATGCCCTTCATGCGCAGGAGCTTCGGCCCTTGCGTCGCGCGCAGCATGTCGAGGAAGAGATCGAGCGCGCCCCGCCGCACCGGCTCGTCCGCGACGAGGCAGAAGGCGCGGATCGAGGCGTCGTGGCGATTGGCGTCGTGGTGGTGATGGTGGTGGTGCCCATGACCATGGCCGTATCCATGCCCGTGATGATGCTCGTCCCCGTGCTGGGCGGCGTGCGCCTTCGCCTCCGCGGCGGCGACGCCTTCCACCGAGAGCCAGCCGACCACGTCCGCAGGCTTGCCGGCGAGGTCGAAGAGCCCGCCCCCGACGATGTCGCGCGCCGGGATCGCGCCCTCGACCGCTTCGTGGAGGCGCGCGCCCGGCGCGAGCGCCGCGAGGCGCGCCACGAGCGCCGCCTTCGTCGCGTCGTCCGCGAGATCGCCCTTGGTGAGGACGATCTCGTCCGCCACGGCCGCCTGGCGCACCGCCTCCTCGTGCGCGTCGAGCGTCGCCATGCCGTTGACCGCGTCGACCAGGGTCACGACGCCCTCGACCACGTAGCGCAGCGAGAGATAGGGGTGGTAGAGCACCGCGTGCAGGATGGGTGAGGGGTCGGCGAGGCCCGTCGTCTCGATGATCACGCGGCGGAAGGGCTGGACGCGGTTATTGTCGCGCTTGCGCAGGAGGTCTTCCAGCGTCGCGACGAGATCGCCGCGGACCGTGCAGCACAGGCAGCCCGCCGAAAGCAGCACCATGCCCTCGTCGACGGTCTCCACGAAGAGATGATCGAGGCCCACCTCGCCGAACTCGTTGACGATGACCACCGTGTCCGCGAGGTCGGGATCCTGCAGGAGCCGGTTGAGCAGCGTCGTCTTGCCCGCACCGAGAAAGCCGGTGAGGACGGTGAGCGCGATCGGGTCGGGACGTCGGGACATGGGCGGGCCTCGCGGGGTCGTGCGCCCCATATAGAGGCGAACGACCCTCGGGGGGAGAGCGTCAGCCCGCGAGCGCGTCGATGTCCTCGTCGGTGAGGCTGCCCGGCACGATGACGACGGGGAGCGGGAAGGTGCTCGCGGCGACGCCCGCGAAGTTCGTCACGAGCGGGCCCGGGCCCTCGCTCGACGTGCCCGCGGCGAGGACGAGGAAGGCGATGTCCTCGTCCTCCTCGATGAGCTTCAGGATCTCGTCCTGCTTCTTGCCGACGCGGAAGACGCGCTCGGGCTCGACGCCCGCCGCCTCGCGGGCGAGAACGGCCGCCTTCTCGAGCTGCTCGGTGGCCTCCTCCTCCGCCTCCGCGCGCATGACGTCGCCGACGCCGAGCCATTCGAAGCTCTCCGGCGGCGCGGAGACCGCCAGCATCACGAGCTTCGCCCCCAGCCGCGCCACGCGCCGCGCCGCGAAGCGCACCGCCCGCCCGCATTCGGGCGTGTCGTCCACGAAGACGAGGAATTTCGGGCGGTGGCCCTGCTCGTAGGAGCGCCGTCTCGCCATGACCATGGGCTCGCCTCCGCTCGGCCCGCGACCCGCCGCGGCCGCGCAGCCGGGATGCTGCCCGCCCGCGCTCCGCGACGCAAGCCGCACCGCGACCCGAGCCGCCTCGCGGGCTCACCCGCGCGGCATCAGCCGCAGGATCGCCTCCGGCATGGCGTCGAAATGCGTCACGACGAGATCGGGCTCGAGCTCCGCCACGGGCACGTCCGTATAGCCGAATGGCACGGCGATGACGGGGATGCCCGCCGCCTTGGCGGTGGCGATGTCGGTGATCGAATCACCCACCATCAGCGCCCGCGCGGGATCGCCGCCGGCCCGCGCGATCGTCTCGGTGAGATGCCGCGGGTCCGGCTTGCAGAAGGGGAAGGTCTCGCGCCCGCAGATCGCCGCGAAGCGCTTGGTCATGCCGAGCGCATCCATGAGCAGCAGCGAGTGCCGCTCCGGCTTGTTCGTGCAGATGGCATAGGCGTAGCCCTCCGCGTCGAGGCGGTCGAGCGTCGCCTCGACGCCCGGATAGAGCCGCGTATGCGTGCAGATTTCGTCGGCGTAGCGCGCGAGGAAGGTCTCGAACAGCGTCTCCAGCCGCTCCGGCGCGAGTTCGCGCCCGGCGCTGGCGAAGCCCCGCGAGATCAGCGCGCGCGCTCCCGCGCCGATGAGCGAACCCGCCTGCTCCATGGGCATGCCCGGCAGGCCGTCCTGCGCGAGGAGGTCGTTGAGGATCGCGATGAGGTCCTGCGCGGTGTCGGCGAGCGTGCCGTCGAGGTCGAAGACGACGAGGGGACGGGCGGGCATGGTGGGCTCCGGTCTGCCGGGAATCGGCGTGATCGATCGGGTCATCGATACAGCCTAAGCGCCGGCGCGTTAACCGCGTGCTAACCATGAGGGCGCGATCTTCACGGGCGGGGCGGGGCGCATCGGACGACGAGGCGCGCGCCGGACATTCGACACGTCACGAGACGAGACCAGCCATGACGACCACGCGCGCGACCCTGCTCCGCAAGACCGCCCCCGGCCTCGCCGCCGTCGCGGCCATCGGCCTCGCGACAGCGCTCGCCGCGGCGCCGCGCCCGGCGCTGGCCGCCGGGGCCTACGAATTCGTGCCCGCGCCCCAGAGCGACCTCAACCGCCTCTACCGGATCGACCGCGTCACGGGCGAGGTCTCCTCCTGCCAGTACGCCCTCAAGGAGGGCACGGTGGGCGTCACCCTCTGCTTCGGCCCAGGCGAGGGCGCCGAGCGCCAGGAGCCCGGCGAGTACGGCCTCGTCGCCTCCAACCACGAGCGCGAGGGCGGCGTCTTCCGGGTGGACTACCGCTCGGGCGAGATGAGCGTGTGCTACGTCTTCGAGGAGAAGGTGGTGTGCACGCCCCCCGAGACCGTTTCCCCCATCGCCACCGCTGAAGCGCCGAGCACGCCCGACACGACCGGCGCCACGCGCTGAGATCGCGCGCTCCCCGTGCGCGGGACGAGGGGCGGATGCGCGCCGCTGCCCCTTCCGGCGAGGCCGCGTGCGGCGTAGAGGGAAGGCTCACCGGGTAGATCCGACTTGAGCCTCGACTTCTTCCTCATCGTCTTCCTCGCGCTGGGCCTCGGCGGCGTCGTCAAGGGCGCCATCGGGCTCGGCCTGCCGATCGTCTCGATCCCCGTGCTCGCCGCCTTCCTCGGAGTGCCGCACGCGCTCGCGGTGATCGTGGTGCCGCTCGTCGTCACCAATGCCTGGCAGATCGTGCAGTACCGCGCCGAGCGGCCGGACGCGCCCTTCCTCCTGCCGCTCGTCCTCTCCGGTCTCGTCGGCATCGCGCTCGGCACCTGGGCGCTGGCGGAGCTGCCCGTCGAGACGCTGTCGCTGACGCTCGCGACCATCGTGACGGTCTACATCGCGACGGTGCTGGCGAAGCCCACGTTCACGCTCTCGCCGAAGGCGGGGCGACGGCTCGCGCCCCTCGTCGGGATCGTGGGCGGCACGCTGCAGGGCGCGACGGGGATTTCGGCGCCGGTGACGGTGACCTTCATCCACGCCATGCGCCTCACCCGCGGGCCCTTCATCTTCGCCGTCTCGGTGATGTTCCTCGCCTTCTCGATCGTCCAGGGGATCGTGCTCGCGGTGGCGGGCTTCCTCGACTGGTGGCGGCTCGTGGAAGGCGTGCTCGCCCTCGCCCCCATCGCGCTCGGCATGCCGCTCGGCAACGCCCTGGCCAAGCGCCTCTCCCGCCGCGCCTTCGAGCGGCTGATCGTGGCGATCCTGGCGGTGATGGCGGTGCGGCTGTTCCAGACGGGGCTGGGGTTCTGAAGGGCGGGGCTCGGAGGCTGGATGGGCCTGGGATGGCGGCGGCTGCCTGCCATTCGTGGCGCGCCCGATCACCCGAGATCCGGCGAGACGGCAGCCCGGCCCACTAGGCCCAGATATAACAACTTATGACAGCGTGGTAGCGGAGGAGGGACTCGAACCCCCGACACGAGGATTATGATTCCTCTGCTCTAACCAGCTGAGCTACTCCGCCCCCGGCCGGCGGCGCAGGGCGCCGCGTCGGTGGGCGGGATATACGGAGGGGCGGTTCGGCTGTCAAGCGAGAGGTTCGCGGCACGACGGCGGGCGCGACGCGGCGCTTCACGACCCTCGAACGCACCGCCGGGCAGCCCGGATTTCGCCGATTGCGTCCTTGGAACTTTTTCCGTTCCGCACCGCAGCGAGCCCGGTTTTCTTCAGCATTTCCTTACGGGAGACGCGCCAAACCGGGCCACCAACCCGGAGCAGAGTTCCCATGCGTCCCGTCTCGAAGACTACCCGTTCCGGTCCGGCCTTCACCATCGCCGGCCGCTTCTACGCCCTCGTCGCCTTCGCCTTCCTCGCCCTCGCCGGCCTCGGGATCATCGGCTCGATGACCCTCTCCGAGCATCTGCGCGCCGGCAAGGAGGCGGGCCTGCGCAATCTCGTGGAGAGCGCGAGCGCCATCGTCGAGGACTTCCATGCGCGTGCGCAGCGCGGGGAGCTCCCGGTGGAGGAGGCCAAGGCGCGTGCCGCCGACGCCATCCGCGCCATCCGCTACGAGGGCAACGAGTACTTCTTCATCCACGGCTACGACGCCGTGACGGTGATGCATCCGATCAACCCGGCCATGGAAGGCAAGGACCAGTCGGGCCTCAAGGATTTCGACGGGCGCTCCATCATCCTCGAGCTCGCCAAGCTCGCCCGTGCCGGCGGCGGCTTCTACGAGTACGGCTGGAAGAACCCCGGCGAGGAGGAGCTTCGGCCCAAGCTCGCCTACGTGGAAGGCCAGCAGGCCTGGCAGTGGATCATCGGCACGGGCGTCTACATCGACGACATCGAGGCGACGGTGGCGCAGGCGCGCAACGTCTTCCTCGGCGCCGCCGCCATCGCGACGATCCTGCTCGCCGGCATCGGCTTCGCGCTCGGCCGCAGCGTGGCGCGCCCGGTGGCGCGGCTCTCCACCCGCATGACGGGGCTCGCCGAGGGCGATCTCGACGGCGCCATCCCCGACACGGAGCGCCGCGACGAGATCGGCGCCATGGCGCGCACCGTGGGCGTCTTCGCCGAGGCGCTGCGTGCCAAGCGCGCCACGGAGGAGGCGGCCGCGCAGGAGGCGTCCGCCAAGCAGCGCCGGGCGGAGGCGCTCGAGCGCCTGATGCGCTCCTTCGAGGAGAAGATCGCCGGCCTCACCCGCGGCCTCGCCGATGCGGCGACGCGCATGCAGGCGACCGCCCAGGGCATGACCACGACGGCGGATGCCGGCAACAGCCGCTCGGCGTCGCTCGCCGCCGCCGCGGCGCAGACCTCCGCCAACGTCCAGGCGGTGGCGACCGCCACCGAGGAGATGAGCGCGTCGGTCCAGGAGATCGGCCGCCAGGTGACGAAGTCCGCCGAGATCTCCAACGCCGCCGTCGCGGACGTGGAGCGCACGGACCACGTCGCCCGCTCGCTCGCCACCTCCGCGCAGAAGATCGAGGAGATCGTCTCGCTCATCAACGGCATCGCCGGGCAGACGAACCTGCTCGCGCTCAACGCGACCATCGAGGCGGCGCGCGCGGGCGAGGCGGGCAAGGGCTTCGCCGTCGTCGCAGCCGAGGTGAAGGGCCTCGCCGAGCAGACCGGCAAGGCGACCGAGGAGATCGCCGCCCACGTCACGCAGATCCAGGGCGTGGCGGACGAGATGGTCGAGGCCATCGCCGGCATCGGCGGCACGGTGGCCGAGATGAGCCGCATCGCCACGGGCATCGCCGCCGCGATGGAGCAGCAGGGCGTCGCCACGAGCGAGATCGCCCGCAACGTCCAGGAGGCCGCCCGCGGCACGGACGAGGTCTCCTCCTCGGTCGTGGAACTGAAGGACGGCGCGGCCGCGACGCGCAAGGCCGCGGACGACGTGCTCTCCGCTGCGCGCGCGCTGTCCGATCAGGCGCAGGGCCTCTCGGGCGAGGTCGGCGGCTTCCTGTCGAGCGTCAAGGCCGCGTGAGCGGCTGCGCGCGCCCGGCGTCGATGCGTCGGGCGGCGCCTCAGGCGGGCTTCCTCACGCGCATGAGCTTGAAGAAGCCCGCGGGAAAGAGCGGCGCGACCTCCTCCACGACGAGGCCGCGCCCTTCCGCCCAGCGCGCGATGCGGCTGATCTTAAAGGCGGAGGACCAGCCGACCTTGGCCATAAGCGGCGCCACCGCGTCCTCGATCGCGGCGATCGGGCCCGTGTCGCGACCGAGCTTCGAGGAGACGACGATCGCACCGCCGGGCTTGAGCACGCGGGCGCATTCGTCGAGCGCGCCCTCCGGGTCCGGCACGAGGGTGATCACGAAGGGCACGGCGACGGCGTCGAAGCTCGCATCCGCGAAGCCCAGCCGGCAGGCGTCCATGGCCGCGATGAGACGCGCGCGCCCGCGCCCGTCGAGCACCTTCTCCCGCGCCTTGGCGAGCATGTGGACCGATAGGTCGATGCCGCAGACCCGCGAACCCGCTGGGTAATACGGCAGGACGAGCCCGGTGCCGACGCCCACCTCGAGAATGTCGGGCCCGCAGGCGGCGGCGGCGAGCGCCGTCTTGCGGTGCGCGTCCGACAGGAACTTGTGGTAGACGCGGTCGTAGATCGGGGCCCAGCGCTCGTAGACGCGGCGCTGGCCTTCGAGGTCGTACTGGACGGCCATGCTCTTACCTCTCGGGGGAACGTGCGGCCGTCAGGCGAGTGCCGGAGCCGTTGCGGTGCGCGCTGCCGGTGCGGCGGTATCCTGCGTGCCGAGGCGCTTGGCGATGACGCCGCCCCCGAGCACGCGGGCGCGCGGGTCGTCGCTCTCGTAGAACACGCAGGCCTGGCCCGGCGAGACGCCGTCCTCCGGCGCGAGGAGCGCGACCTCGATTTCGGGACCCCCCTCGCCGGCGACGCGACGCAGCAGGGCCGGGCGCGGCGCGCGGGTCGAGCGCACGCGCGCGGCGATCTCGACGCCCTCGCCGAGGTCGGTCAAGGGCACGTCGCCGAGCCAATTGACCTCGCGCAGGCGGATCACGCGGGTCGCCAGCGCCTCGCGCGGGCCGACGACGACCCGCGCCGCGTCGGCGTCGAGCGCGACGACGTAGAGCGGCTCGCCCACCGAGAGGCCGAGCCCGCGGCGCTGCCCCACCGTGTAGTGGATGATGCCCTCGTGACGGCCGAGCACCCGCCCGTCGAGATGCACGATCTCGCCGGGAGAGGCCGCGTGCGGCTTCAGGCGGGTGATGACGTCCGAGTAGCGCCCCTGCGGCACGAAGCAGATGTCCTGGCTGTCGGCCTTGTCCGCCACCGCGAGGCCGAGCTCGCGCGCGAGGGCGCGCACGGCGGCCTTGTCGGCGAGCTCGCCCAGCGGGAAGCGCAGGAGGTCGAGCTGCGCGGGCGTCGTCGCGTAGAGAAAGTAGGACTGGTCGCGCTCCGGGTCGGCGGCGCGGTAGAGCCCGCGGCCGCCGGTCGCGAGCGGGCGGCTCGCCACGTAATGGCCGGTGGCGAGCGCGTCCGCACCGAGATCCTTGGCGGTCTCGAGCAGGTCGCGGAACTTGATCGAGCGGTTGCACTCCACGCAGGGGATCGGGGTCTCGCCCGAGAGGTAGCTGTCGGCGAAGCGCTCGATCACCGCCTCGCGGAAGCGGCTCTCGTAGTCGAGGACGTAGTGGGGGATGCCGATCGCCTCCGCGACGCGCCGCGCGTCGTGGATGTCCTGGCCGGCGCAGCAGGCCCCCTTGCGGTGGGTGGCGGCGCCGTGGTCGTAGAGCTGGAGCGTGACGCCGACGACGTCGTAGCCCTCGCGCTTCAGGAGGGCGGCCACGACGGAGCTGTCCACGCCGCCGGACATGGCGACGACGACGCGCGTCGCGGCGGGGTCCTTCGGCAGGTCGAGGCTGTTTCGCATACGTGCTCCACGCGGTCGCGAGCGCGCGCCTGGGCGCGCACCGCACGGCTTTGTATAGCGATGCGGCGGCGACGATTCCAGCGCGGGGCGGCAATTTCTGCCCGTCGCCGGGCGAGAGCTGCCGGGATCGTGGCTGCGGAGGTCGGTCGTTTCGTGCGCCGCACGTGGCGCGATCGCTTGCGCGGCAAGCACTCCACGCGTGGACCGGTGCGCGAGGGCGATTGGCGCGGCTCTTGCGGCGTGCGGGCGGGGTGCGGGGCGAGAGGACGTCCGCGCGCCCGTCGAACGTGGTGCGAGGACTGAGTGATGCGTCTCGACCCCCTGCCCCAGGCCGACCCGGCGCGCCGCGCCGATCAGCGCGCCGATCAGCGTTCTTCCGCGGGGGCCTCTTCCGCGCGAACGCGCGATGACGCGCCCGTCTTTCGCGTGGAGGATACCGAGCCCGCCTCGCGCCGGGAGGCCCCGCCGCGCGAGGCGCCCGCGGCACGCGAGCAGACGCGTTCGGAGCCTCCGCGGCGGGACGAGGCCGTTCGCTCCGGCGAGCCCGCACGCGGCGAGGCGCGCGAGGAGGGTTCGGCGAGGGCAACCGGCGGCCAGGCGACCCGCGAGACCGACGACGCCGAAGCCAGCGACACGACGCCCGACGCTCAGGCCGGCGCGGGCGAGACGGCGGGCGAGAGCACGCCGGCGCAAGCCCTGACGCCCCTCCCCGCGACCCAGCCCGCTCCGGCCGCGACGATCGGCGCCTCCGGTCCGACGTCGGGCGTCGGCGACGCCGCCGCGGGCGACATCCAGGCCGAGGCCGAGACCGGCGCGGCCACCAACCCGACCCCGGGCCAAGCGACGGCGCAATCACCAACCCAGGCGGGCCTCTCCGCCGTCGCGCATGCCACCGCGCCGGGCAAGATCGACGGCGGCACGCCTCCCGAAGCCGCCCCCGGCGTCACGATCTCCGCCGCGGCGACGACGAAGGCGAAGGCCGGCGCCTCCGCGGGAGCGTCGGGCATCACGCCCCAGACCGATGGGCGCGGCAAGCCGAGCGCTGCGACACCCGGCGCAGCGCAGCCGGCGGTCGACGCGGCATCCGGCCCAGCGCCCGCTACGGGCACGACGGCCACGACTCCGGCCCAGCCCGGCACCGCCGATCCCGCGGCACCGCTCGCGAACGCGCTCGCCGCAGGTGAGGCCGGCGCGGCAGCCGAGCAGCCGGCCGCCGGCACGCCGGCCGGCACTGCGCCGACCGCGCGCGTCGCGGGCGACGGCGCGGCGCAAGGCGAGGCCGGCTCCGGGGAGGCCGGTGCGGGTGGCCCGCAGACCTTCGTCCAGGCACAGCAGCAGGCGCAGGCGAGCGGGCAGGCGGCCGGTCAGGCCCCGGCGCCGACGGCGCCGCCCCCCGGCGCCGGCCCGCTGCCGCAGCCGCCGCTCGAGCCCGTTCCGACGCAGGCGCAGGCGCCCTCCCCGTCCCCGGCGCCCGGCACGCCGCAGGGCCAGCCGCCGGTGCTCGCGAACGTACCGCTCGGCGCGGTGCCCATCGAGATCGGCCTCAAGAGCCTGGGCAACGTCAACCGCTTCACCATCCGTCTCGACCCGGCGGAGCTCGGCCGCATCGACGTCTCCCTCGAGATCGAGGAGGGCGAGGTGACGGCCAAGCTCCAGGTGGAGCGGGTGGAGACGCTGATGCTGCTGCAGCGCGACGCCAAGACGCTCGAGCGCGCCTTCGAGCAGGCGGGCCTGCGGACGAACGAAGGCTCCGTGCAGATGTCGCTGCGCGAGGACACGAGCGGCCAGGGCCGCGGCGGCGAGGCCGGCGGGCGCGGCGAGGGCTTCGACGATCGCCGCGACGGCCGCGGTCGCGGGCAGGACAACGGCGCCGAGCGCGGGACCCGTCCCGAGCCCCATGCCATCGAGGCGCTCGCCCCGCGCCGCCTGAGCGTCGGCGGGATCGCCGGCGTCGACATGCGAATCTGAGGAGAGCGGATCATGGCGAGCGGGATCACGACGACGGGCACGTCCCCGGCCAATGCCGGGGCGGGCGAATCCGCCACCGATCGCCGGGCGATCGCGCAGAACTTCGATCAGTTCCTGCTGCTGCTCACGACGCAGCTGCAGGCGCAGAACCCGCTCGACCCGCTCGACACCAACCAGTTCACCCAGCAGCTCGTGCAGTTCGCCTCCGTCGAGCAGCAGATCAAGACCAACGAGATGCTGGGCTCGCTCCTCACCTCCACCCGCGCCTCCAACGTCGCCACCGCGTCGAGCTTCATCGGCAAGCGCATCGAGGCCGGCGGCAACGTCGCGACGCTGGCGGACGGCCAGGCGAGCTGGTCGCTCGACCTGCCCCGCGCCGCCTCGCGGGCGGTGATCGAGATCCTCGACGAGACCGGCCAGGTGGTGGCGACGCGCACGCAGTCGCTGGAGGCGGGCGAGCAGAGCTACGTCTGGGACGGGCGCACCGATTCCGGGGCGCAGGCACCCGACGGCGCCTACACGATCCGCGTCCAGGCGCGGGACACGGCCGGGGAGCCGGTGGAGGTCTCGACCAAGTTCTCGGGCGTGGTCGACGGTCTCGACCTGTCCGGCGCCGAGCCGATCCTGCTCGTCGGCAAGGTTCGCGTGCCCTTGAGCGAGGTCACCGGAGTCTCGCAAACGTAAGCGATTCGTCGGCCATGGTGCGCTCCTGTCAAGCCGAGGAATCCATTTCAGGCTTTCTTAAGCGCCCGGCCGTAACGTCGCACCCGACATTGGTCAGTCGAGTGTGTGAGAGTACCATGACCGAACCGCTTCGCTCGAGGGCGAAATACGTCATCGGGCCCGACGGCAGCCCGCTGACGATCGCGGACCTGCCGCCGACCAATACTCGGCGATGGGTCATCCGCCGCAAGGCCGAGGTGGTCGCAGCCGTTCGCGGCGGGCTCCTGAGCCTCGAGGAGGCGTGCCAGCGCTACACGCTGACGACGGAGGAATTCCTCTCGTGGCAGCACTCGATCGACCAGCACGGTCTCGCAGGCCTGCGCACGACGCGCATCCAGCAATATCGCAACTGATCGCGCACGCACGCGATCCCGTCTCGAAGGGCGCCGCCTCCGGTCCGGAGCGGCGCCCTTCACCGTTGAGGGCTCCTGCCACGCGAGGCGGCGCGCGCCTCACGGGGGCCTCAAAGGTTCGTGAGGTCGTCGACGGCGCGCTCCGCAGGCGATAGCACGGCGACGGGGCGTTCTTCAGCGAGCATGAGAGAGGCAGTGGCGACGATGCGACATGAGATGACCCGACGGAGCTTCGTGATCGGCGGCACGCTGGCGCTGGGCGCCTGCGTGCAGACGGCGCAGGTGCCCGTCGAGCCCCTCGCGCCGGCGGTCCCGCCGGACGTGCTGGCGATGTACGCCGCCCTGCCGAGCGAGGAATACCCCGTCCCCGCCATCGACCCGTCCGTGGTCGAGCCCCGCTTCTGGCGACAGGTCGTGGCCGATCCGACCGGCGAGCCCGCTGGCACGATCACGGTGGATACGAACGAGCGCTTCCTGCACCTGTCGCTCGGCGGCGGGCAGGCGATGCGCTACGGCATCGGGGTGGGCAAGGAGGGCCTCGCCTTCGCGGGGCGCGCCACGATCGCGCGCAAGGCGGCCTGGCCGCGCTGGACGCCGACCGCGAACATGATCCGGCGCGAGCCGGAGCGCTACGGCCCCTATGCCGGCGGCCTGCCCGGGGGGCTCGAGAACCCGCTCGGCGCGCGCGCGCTCTACCTCTACGAAGGCGGCCGCGACACGCTCTACCGCATCCACGGCACGAACGAGCCCTGGTCCATCGGCCGGGCCGTGTCCTCGGGCTGCATCCGCTTGTTCAACCAGGACATCATCGACCTGCATCGCCGCGTGCCGACGGGCACCCGCGTGATGGTGCTGGCGCACACGCCGGGCGAAGTTCTCGGCTGAGCGGGGACGCGTGCGCAAAGGCGAACGCCGCCCGCGATGTGCGGGCGGCGTCGTAGTCTCTAGGCCGGGTGCGAGCCGTGGGCTCACATACGCGCGAGGGCCCTTACTCCGGGATCAGCACCGTGTCGATCACGTGGATGACGCCGTTCGAGGCCTCGATGTCGGCCTGGACGACGGTCGCGTCGTCGACCATCACCGCGTCGCCGGTGGCGTCGACCATCAGCGTGCCGCCCTGCACGGTCTCGGGGGAGACCTCCTGGCCGGCGATGTCGGAGGACATCACCCGCCCGGGCACGACGTGGTAGGTCAGGACCGCGACGAGCTGATCGCGGTTCTCCGGCAGGAGCAGGTTCTCGACGGTGCCCTCGGGGAGCGCCGCGAAGGCCTCGTCGGTGGGCGCGAAGACCGTGAACGGACCCTCGCCCTTGAGCGTCTCGACGAGCTCGGCCGCCTGGACCGCGGCGACGAGCGTCTCGAAGCCGTCGGCCGCGACCGCGGTATCGACGATGTCCTGCGCCTTGGAAACGGAAACCGTCATGAACAGGGCCGCGGCGGCGGCCGTCATCGCCTTGAGGAAACGCATGTTCGTCTCTCCCTTTGCTGGCTATCGGGGGATCATCTACGAAGTAGAACTTTCTTGTTGTTTTGCGCCAGTCTACGGAGCGACGTCGGCAGCGGTTCACCGCCCCGCGATCACAAGCTCTTCACGCTCGCGTGATCATCTATACTGAAGCCGGCTATTCAGCCGATCCTCCGTCCGGTTCCACCCCGCGGCCGTTCAGCACCCTGCGTCCGGCAGGAAACCTTCGAACACCATCTGGTCCGCGTGCGCGCCGGCGAGCGCGCGGCCGGCCTCGTCGCGCACCGTCCAGGCGGTAACGGGAATGCCGAGGCGACGAAGGAGGAAGGGCGGGCCCTCGACGAGGTCCGCCACCTGCCAGGAGAGGAAGTGCGGGCGCGTCGCGTCGAAATGCAGCAGGTTCCCGAGCGCATGCTTGCGCTCCGGCGCGAGGAAGTCCCAGTCCGGATGCGTCCAGCGGGTCTCGGCCACGATGCCGCGCGGGACACCCGGCGCCACCCGGCGCACCTCCGCGACGATGTAGGGGTCGAAGCTCTCCACCACGAAGGGCCCGTCGTAGCGCGAGAGCACCTCGAGCGTTCGGTGCGTGAGCCGCATGTCGCCGTCGAATCGGCTCTTGATCTCGACGACGAGGGGCACGCGTCCGGCCACCGTCGCGAGGAAGTCGGCGAGCGTCGGCGGGGCCTCGCCGCTCGCGGCGCCGAGGAGCGGCATGGCCGCGAGCGCGGCCGCGTTCATGTCGTGCACCGAGCCCGCGCCGCCCACGAGGCGCGCGAGATCGCGGTCGTGGAAGACCATCGCCTCGCCGTCCGCCGTCAGCTGGACGTCGCATTCGATGGCGTAGCCCCGCGCGATCGCCGCGCGCGCCGCGGAAAGCGAGTTCTCGATCACGCCGCCGGCGCGGTCGTGGAGGCCGCGATGGGCGATCGGGCGGGCGACGAGCCAGCCGGGGGCGGCCTCGATCGGCTCCGCGCCGATCGAGCCGCTGCGGAAGGGCGTGCCGCTCATGCGTGCGACCGGACCTCGAACATGCCCTCGACCTCGACGGCGGCGTCCATCGGCAGCTCCGCGACGCCGATCGTGGAGCGGGCGTGGCGCCCGGCCTCGCCCATGGCCTCGACCATCAGGTCGGAGGCGCCGTTCATCACCTGCGCGATGGCGGCGAAATCGGGCCTGGCGTTGATGAAGCCGCCGAGACGCACGCAGCGGACCACCTCGTCGAGATCGCCCACCGCGGCCTTGAGCTGGGCGAGCAGGTTGAGCGCGCACAGCCGCGCCGCCGCCTGCCCGTCCTCCATGGAAACCTCGCCGCCGAGCTTGCCGACGTGGGCGGGCGCGAGCTTGCCGTCGGAGCCGAGGCAGATCTGCCCGGAGATCACGACGAGATCGCCCGTGCGGACGTAGGGCACGTAATTGGCGACGGGCGCTGCCGCCTGGGGCAGCGAGAGGCCCTTCTCCGCGAGACGATCCTCGATCCGGCTCATGCGACATCTCCTTCTTGGCAGGCGAGGCCGGCACGATGCTCGCGCAGGTCCCGCCACGCCCATCTGTCACGTGGGCGGGGGACGACGCAAGCGCGCGGATTGCGCCAGCGGCTCCCCGCTTCTACACAGGAAGAGGGCACGGCGAGAGGAATGGTCATGCGAAGCGTCGGTTGCGTCATCGGTCTCGGGCTCGCCCTCCTTTCCAGCGCGGCCGTGGCGCTGCCGCTCGCGCCGCACCGCGCCGTCTACGACCTCGCGCTGGCGCCGGGCGCCGACGGCGTCGAGGCCGCGCGCGGGCGCATCGCCATCGAGTTCTACGGCTCCTCCTGCGAGGGCTACACCACGCGCGTGCGCCAGGTGACCGTTCTCGATCTCGGCGAGAGCGGCACGCGCACGCTCGATTCGAACAGCGCCACCTTCGAGGAGGCGGATGCGAGCCTCCTGCGCTTTCGCTCCGAATCGCGCGCCGACGGCCGCACCATGGAGGAGGTGGACGGCTCCGCCTCGCGGGTGGAGGACGAGACGCGCGTCGTCGTCGAAGGCCCGCAGGCCGAGACCTTCACGTTGCCGGGCCGCCCGTTCTTCCCCACCGAGCACATCGCCCGCCTCGTCGCCGAGGCCGAGGCCGGCGCGCCGCTCTTCTCCGCACCGGTCTACGACGGGACGGGGGACGGGCGCACCGTCTACGACACGCTCGCCGTCATCGGCGATGCCTTGCCGCCGCCGGAGGCCGGCACGGGCGAGGACGCCGACACGCCGCTCGCGAAGCTCGCGGGCCTCGACAGCTGGCCCGTGCGCCTGTCCTATTTCGAGCCCGGCCCCGGGGAGCGCACGCCGGACTACGTCGTGGGCTTTCGCCTCTTCGAGAACGGCGTCTCGAGCGACCTGACGCTCGCCTTCGACGGCTTCACGCTCGAAGGCGAGCTCTCCGCGCTGGAGCTCATGGAGAACGGCGATTGCCGGCTGTGAGGCCGCTCATGCGAGCTGCCGCAGCGTCTCGCGGGCGATGACGAGGCGCTGGATCTCGCTCGTCCCCTCGTAGATGCGGGTGATGCGCGCGTCGCGCGCGTGGCGCTCCACGGGATAGTCGCGGCAATAGCCGGCGCCGCCGTGGAGCTGGATCGCGGTGTCGGTGCAGCGGTGCGCCGCCTCGGACGCGAAGAGCTTGGCCATGGACGCCTCCTTCGAGAAGGGCTTGCCCTCGTCCTTGAGATGCGCCGCCTGCAGGATGAGCAGACGCGCGGCGGCGAGGTCGACCTCGCGGTCGGCGATCATCCATTGGGGCCCCTGCATGTCGGCGATGCGCTGGCCGAACTGGCTGCGCTCGACGCAATAAGCCTTGGCCGCGTCCATCGCCGCCCGCGCGATGCCGAGAGAGAGCGCCGCGACGCCGATGCGCCCGCCGGCGAGCTCGCCCACCGCGACGCGAAAACCGTCGTTCTCGCGCCCCATCAGGGCGGAGGCCGGGACGCGGCAGCCCTCGAAATGCACGACGTTCGTGGGCGAGCCGTGCTGGCCCATCTTCTCCTCCGCCCGCCCGATGACGAGCCCCGGCGTGCCGGCCTCCACCAGGAAGCAGGAGATGCCCTTGCCGGGACGCGCATCCGGATCGGTGACGGCCCACACGACGAAGATGCCGGCATACTCGGCCGAGGTGATGTAGATCTTCTGCCCGTCGATCACCCAATCATCGCCGTCGCGGCGCGCGCGGGTGCGCATGGCGGAAGGGTCGGAGCCCGCCTGAGCCTCCGTGAGGCAGAAGGCGCCGGCGGGATAGGTGCCGTCGGCGAGCCGCGGCAGGTGGAGCGCCTTCTGCTCCGGCGATCCCACGGCCTGGATCACCTCGCCGACCATGTTCGTGACCGATGT
The DNA here is from genome assembly GCF_014645695.1 of Salinarimonas ramus. Classification (GTDB taxonomy): domain Bacteria; phylum Pseudomonadota; class Alphaproteobacteria; order Rhizobiales; family Beijerinckiaceae; genus Salinarimonas; species Salinarimonas ramus. Next base: position 166,553 of record NZ_BMMF01000008.1, read on the forward strand.
CGACACGGCGGTGGAGGCGCAGGCGTAGCCCAGCTCCTCGATGGCGAGGGCGAAGGCGACGGTGCCCGCCTGCGAGCCGCCGTGATCGGCCGAGACGTTCAGCGCCGAGAAGCCGTTTCGCGCGAGCAGCGTCAGGTTCTCGAGGAGCCGCTCGCGCCCCTGCCCGCGATCGAGCGCGTCGGCATGCGGCGCCAGCCGCTCCGCCGCGATCCGCCGCGCGGCCTCGCGGATCATCTCCTCTTCCTCGGTGAGCGCGAACTGCATGGGCGACCTCCCGGGCCTGTCGTTTCGCGGGAGAGTAGGGAGGAGCGGGGCGCGGGGCAACGGGGAACGCGAGCACTGCGCCCGCGTGTATCGAGATACAACTTTCTTCCAGAGCCTGCATGGAGCAGACAGATCTGCCATGCCAGAGGAGGTCGAGCGATGCAGAGGGTATGCGACGCCGAGGAGACCGCCGTCGAGCCCGGAAGCGACAACGTCTTAGCTGATCTCGGCTTCGACAATCCCGAGGAGGAGCTTCTCAAGGCGCGGATCGTCGATCATCTGCGGTCGCTCGTCGAGGAGCTGGGCCTGACGCAGAGCGCGGCGGGCGAGCGGCTGGGCCTGCGCCAGCCCGACGTCTCGCGCCTGCTGAGGGGCCGCACCGGCGGCTACACGATAGAGCGACTGCTCCGTTTCGTGCGCCTGATGGGCGAGGACGTGACGATCACGGTGTCCCGCAAGCCGGGCGAGGTTCGCGACCCGGGGCGGCTCGACCTCGCCATAGGCTGAGGGACGCCCGATCGACTCCGCCGAGCCGGCCCAGCAGCTCAGAACCAGTACGGCACGCCGTAATATCCATACACGTTCCGGCCGTATTCCGGGTCCGCCCAGGGCGTCTCGTCGCGGCCGTAGCTCGGGGCGGCCTCGAGGTCCTTGGCGTTGAGGTCGACGACGTAGCCGCCGAGGCGGGCGTCGTAGTCGAGCTTCTCCCAGGGGAGCGGGTGGTAGCGCTCGCCGATGCCGAGGAAACCGCCGAAGGACATCACGGCATAGGCGACCTTGCCCGTGTACTTGTCGACCATGAAGTTGAAGACCGAGCCGAGGTGCTCGCCGGCCTTGTTGTAGACGGCCGTGCCCTCGACCTTGTCGGAGGCGATGAGCCGCTCGGTCTCGTTCTTGGGAACGTCGCCGCGGGGGCCCGTGACGTTGCTCGTGCCTGCCATGTCGCACTCTCCTCTCGCCGCGGGCGGTGCCGCCCGGATCGGCGCAGGGGAACGACGGCCCGCGGCGGAGGTTCCGGCGCAGGGCCTCGCGGGCCCGCGCGCGATCGCGCCGCGGTCAGGCCTGGCCCATCAGCGCCTGCACGTGCGCGGCCACAGAGCGCGAGAGGCCCTCGAGATCGTACCCGCCTTCGAGCAGCGACACGACGCGGCCCTTGGCGTGACGCTCCGCGATCTCCATGAGCTGGAGCGTCGCCCAGCTGAAATCGGCCTCCGTCAGCATGACGTTGCCGAGCGGGTCGCGCCAATGCGCGTCGAAGCCCGCCGAGATCACGATCAGGTCGGGCCGGAAGGCCTCGATGCGGGGCAGGACGCGCGTCTTCAAGGCCTCGCGGAAGACGTCCGAGCCGTCGCCGGCCGAAAGCGGCGCATTGACGATCGTGTCGTGCTCGCCGCGTTCGGAGAGGGCGCCGGTGCCGGGATAGAGCGGCATCTCGTGGGTGGAGGCGTAGAGGACGGAGCCGTCCTCCCAGAAGATGTCCTGCGTGCCGTTGCCGTGATGCACGTCCCAATCGACGATGGCCACGCGCTCGGCGCCGTGGCGCGACTGCGCGAAGCGCGCCGCGATCGCCGCATTGTTGAAGAAGCAGAAGCCCATCGCCTGGGCGCGCTCGGCGTGGTGGCCCGGCGGGCGCATGGCGGCGAAGGCGTTGCTGACCGTGCCCGCCATCACCTCGTCCACCGCCTGCACCGCGGCGCCGGCGCTGCGAAGCGCAGCCTCCAGCGTCCCGGGGGAGAGCACCGTGTCGGAATCGATGGCGACGAGCCCGTCCTGCGGCGCGGCCTCGACGATGGCGTCGACGTAGCGCCGCGGATGGACGAGGGCGATCGTGTCGAGCTCGGCGCACGGCGCCTGCTCGCGCACGAGGGTCATGAACTTCTCGTCCTCGAGCGCGCGCTCGATGACGCGGATCCGATCCGGCCGCTCGGGATGCCCGAGCGGCGTCGCATGGTCCAGGGCGGCTGGATGGCACAGGTAGAGGGTCGGCATGAACGGCGATGTCCTCGGGCGATCGGGCCTGCTCGGCTCTTCTCGCAGGCATCGTCGCAGCCGTCCCCGGGGCTGTCCATCCCCCGCGGATTATTCCGCATGGCGGGGCCGGCGATCACCGGCCGCCGCGCGGCTTCGTGCCCTCAGGCCGTATAGGAGCGGCCGAACCGGTCGAGATCCTCCGGCATCGGCGGCTTCGCCTTGTGCTTCGTCTCGCAAGCATCGCGTGTGTGAAGCACGCCCTTCAGGGCGGGCAGCGCCACGGGCTTGAACTTGGAGCCGGCCGCCGCGGCGGGCGCGGCGGGACGAGGCTGAGGGTCGGCGCGGTCAGGCATTTTCGGTCCGTTGGTTGCGCGGCGCATGTCTGCCGCGTGTCGACGAGTGACGTGCGAACCGTCCCAGTGTGTGGCGCGATTGTGGCACGCCTTTGGCCGGCTTCACGCACCTACCGATAGAGGTCGAACGTGACTTCCGCGCAACGAGTTCCGCACGGGCGTGCTGTACTTCCCATGCCGTTTCAGGAGTGTTTCGTCGCGCGCACCCGCGCCGGTCCCTCGGCGAGATGCTTGTGCTCGCGCACGTGCGCGCCGAGATCGACGAGGATCTTGAGCCCGACGAGCAGCGCCAGCGCCAGGATCGGCGCACCCGAGGCCGTGACGGCGAAGCCCCCGAAGATGATCGCCACGTGCAGGACGACGACCCGCCCGTAGGGCGCCGCCATCAGCGTGCCGGTATCGGTACGGTCCATCTCGCCGCCCACGACGAAGTTGGCGATGAACGATACCCCGTGGCTCGCCGCGAGCGCCAGCAGCGGCCAGGCGAGGGCCGGCGTCGCGAGCGCGACGAGACCGGTGAACGGGTCCGCGCCGGAGGGCCCGAACAGGGTCACGAGGAAGATGCCGTGAACCAGGGTGAAGATGCCGTAATGCAGGCAGAAGAAGCCCGCCATCGCGAGCCCGCCCCGCTCGCCGCGCAGCGAGACGATCACCATCCGCGCCACGTTCAGCACGCCGATGACGACGTTCTCGGCCCAGAACAGGATCAGCACGTCGAAGACGCGCCAGCCGCCGAGGAGCACGCCCGCGAGCGGCACGAGGTTCGCCGCCACGAGGGCGACGGAGGAGAGCACGATCGGGCGGGTCTTCGGCTGCATGTTCGGCTGCATGAATGGCGCTGCGCGAGCCTCGGCCGGAGGCTCGGACGGGCGAATCGCCGCCGATGCGACCCGTGGCCGCATTGGAGCCGGAAGCGTGGCGGGCGTCCAGCCGATGCGCGAACGCCGCCGGGGATATCCCCGGCGGCGCATGTCGTTTCAGCCGTCTGGTGCCGGCGCGAGGCTCAGCCCTCGGCGAGGTACTGCTTGGCGAGGATCTTGCCCTCCTCCACCGCCGGCTGGTCGAACGGGTTCACGCCGATGCCGTAGCCGGCGAGGATCGTCTCCAGCATGAAGTGCATGAGGAGGTGCCCCATGGCCCGCTCGTCCAGCGTATCGACGTGGATGGTGCGGACCGGGCGCTTGTTCTTGGCGAGCGTGTCCGCCGTGGCGCGACCCTGCGCGGCGACGAGGTCGCCGATGGTCTTGCCGGCGAAGCCCGGCTGGCCGCCGCGCTCGGCGAGCGCACCGTCGATGCGCGGCCCGAGCCCCGCGACGCCCGTCGTGATCACGGTGAAGACCTTGTCGTCCGGGCCGCCGAGATAGAGCTGCAGCTGGCTGTGCTGGTCCACGGGACCGATGGCGGCCACGGGCGTGGAGCCCTTGCCGTCCTTGCCGAGGCTCTCCGCCCAGAGCTGGACGTACCAGCGCGTGAAGCGCTCGAGCCGGTCGGCATAGGCCATCATCACCGCGATCGGCTTCTCCTCGAGCGCGGTTGCGATGGCGAGGATCGCGCCCTCGCCGATCATGCTCTCGCCGGGCGCCGCACCGTCGAGGACGGGCTGCAGGCTGTCGGCGGCGCCGGCGCGGATCGCGGCGATGTCGAGGCCCATCACCGCCGCCGGCAGGAGGCCGACGTTGGTGAGCACGGAATAGCGCCCGCCGATGCCGGTATGGTGCTCGAGGAAGGGCGCGCCCGTGGGCTCGAGGAGATCGCGCAGCGCATTCTTGCCGCCCGCGGGGCGCGGCTCCGAGAGGCCGGTGACGCGCTCGCCAGCGGGGAGACCCGCGGCGTCGAGGGCGGCGAGCACCGCCATCGTCTGCATCAGGGTCTCGCCGGTGCCGCCGGACTTCGAGATCGCGACGAAGCGCGAGGTCTCGAGCGGCAGCCGCTCGAGCAGGCGCCCGAAGCTGATCGGATCGAGATTGTCCATGAAGTGGACGCGCGGGCCCTCCGCGAGGCGACCCACGCCCGGCACGGCGTAGTCCTTCAGCTGCGCCAGCGTCTGCGCGCCGAGCGACGAGCCGCCGGTGCCCAGGAAGACGATGTCGCTCGCGCCCTCGCGGATGCGCGCGGCGTGCGTGCGGATCTCGTCGAGATCGCCGGTCGCCGCCGGCATGTTCAGGAGCGGGAGCGCGCCGGAGGCCGCCTCCTCGCGCAGGCGGGCGAGCCCGCGCGCGGCGAGGGTCGTGCCCGCCTCGATCGCTTCCGCAGGGATGCCGCCCGCGCCGATGTTCCGGCCGAGCGCGAGGTCGATCGCGTGCTTGATGGCCATTCCGGTCTCCTGCCCGTGTCGGTTGCCGCCTGTCGCTGTCGCGCGACGCCGACGTTTAGAGCGCTTGCGCCCCGCACGCCAGCCCCGCGGCCGCATGACGAAGCGTCAACGCACGAGGGGCGGGAGGGGGTGCGGGCAGCTCCCGCAGGAAACGCTCACAGCTCCGGCTTGCCGGCGATGACCGTCAGGAGCCGCCCGTCGCCCAGCATGCGCGCGCCGGCGCGGCGGACGTCCTCGGCGGTGACGGCCGAGACGAGGGCGTTGCGACGGGCGACGTAGTCGATGCCCAGATCGTTGAAGGCGATCTGCACGAGCTGGTTGGCGATCTTCGTCGAGGTGTCGAAGCCCAGCGCGTAGGAGCCCGTGAGATAGGCCTTGGCCTTGTCCAGTTCGTCGGCCGAGGGCCCCTCCTCGCGCAAGCGGTCGATCTCGCCGGAGATGACCGAGAGCGCCTCCGCCACGCGCTCGTTCTTGGTGGCGGTGAAGCCCCAGGTCATCGAGGCGCAGCGGAAGTTCGCGAGCGAGCTGCCGACGGAATAGGCGAGGCCGCGCTTCTCGCGCACCTCCTGGAACAGGCGCGAGGTGAAGGCGCCGCCGCCGAGCACGTGGTTGAGGACGTAGGCGGGGATGAAGTCCGGGTCCGACCAGGGCAGGCCGTCGGTGGCGAAGCGGATGACGGATTGCGGCACGTCGAACTCGACGACGTGGCGATCGCCGATGCCGGAGAGGCGCACCGGCGCCACGGGGGCGAGGGTCGGCTCGGCGGGCAGCGCGCCGAAGGCGTGGTCGACCCGCCGCGCCACCTCGTCCGCGCCGATGGCGCCGACGATGGCGACCTTGAGCCGCCCGCGCGCCGCCTGTGCGCGGTGGAGCGCGACGACGTCGTCGCGCCCGATCGTCGGCAGGGTGTCCAGCGTGCCCGAGGTCGGCGTGCCGTAGGCATGGCCCGGGAAGGCCTCCGCGAAGAAGCGCTTGGAGGCGGCGACGCCGGGGTCCTTCATCTGGTAGCGCAGGCCGGCCATGGTCTGCGCGCGCACGCGCTCGATGTCGGCCTCCTCGAAGCGCGGCTCGGAGAGAGCGAGCCGCAGGAGATCGAACGCCTCGTCGGCGTGGCGCGTCAGCGTCTTCAGCGAGCCGCCCAGGCTGTCCGGCCCCGCGTTGAACGCCATCTCGATGGCGTGGTCGGCCAGGCGCTCGTGGAAGGCCGTGGACGCGTAGGGGCCGGCGCCCTCGTCGAGGAGGCGCGCGGTCAGCTGGGCGAGGCCCGCCTTGCCGGCGGGGTCCTGGGCCGCCCCGCCCTCGAAGACGAAGGAGAGGGCGACGAGGGGCACGACGTGCGATTCGACGTGCCAGACCTCGATGCCGGCGGGCGTGATGACCCGCCCGACCTTCGCCGGAGGAGCGGTGACGGGCGTGACGGCGACGGACATGGATGTTCCTCTTCCTCGGATCTCGGATGCCCGCGCCTCAGCTCGCCTTGCGGAGCTGGCCGGTGACGGAGCGGTGCGGGGCGAGGACGCGCCGGGCGGCGTCCACGAGATCCTCGCGGGTGACGGCCTCGACGTCCGCGGGCCAGCGCTTGACGTCCTCCACGGTCTCGCCGATCGCGAGCGCCGCGCCGAAGATGCGTGCGAGCGAGGTCTGGCTGTCGGAGGCGTAGACGGTCTCGGCGACGAGGCGCGTCTTGGCGCGGGTGATCGCCGCCTCCGAGAGCGCGGCGTCCGGAATCGCGGCGATCGCGGCGTCGAGCGCCTCCTCGGCGCGCTCCAGGCTCGTGCCGTGGGCGGGCACGACGTAGAGCGAAAAGCGCGTCTCGTCGATGGCGGAGGCCATGTACCAGCCTCCCGCGTTCACGGCCACGCCCTCGTCGAGGACGAGGCGGCGATAGAGGTAGGAGGTCGGCCCGCCGCCGAGGAGCTCGGCCAGCACCTCGAGCGCGACGCTCTCGCGGCCGGTCCCCGTCAGCGCGGAGGGCGCGAGGTAGAGCCGCTGGAGCGTGGGCTGCTCGACGCGCGGATCGGCCACCGCCACGCGGCGCATGGCGCGGGGCTCCGGCTCGCGCGGGCGAACGCGCACGGGGCGCGCGCCGCGGGGCGCGACCCTGCCGTAGCTGCCCTCGGCGAGGCGCAGCACCTCGTCGGGCACGACGTCGCCGGCGACGACGAGGATGGCGTTCTCGGGCGTGTAGAAGCGGCCGTAATAGTCGAGCGCGTGGGTGCGATCGAGCGCCTCGATCTCGTGCATCCAGCCGATGATCGGGATGCCGTAGGGATGGTGCACGAAGAGGGAGGCCGCCATCGCCTCCGAGAGCTGCGCCGCCGGATCGGTCTCGACGCGCATGCGGCGCTCCTCGAGCACCACGTCGCGCTCGGGCGCGACGACCTCGTCCGACAGGCGCAGGTTCGCCATGCGGTCGGCCTCGAAGCCCATCATCGTGCCCAGATGCTCCTTGGCCACGCGCTGGTAGTAGGCCGTGTAGTCGTAGGAGGTGAAGGCGTTCTCCTGCCCGCCGAGCTCCGACACCACCTTGGAGAACGCGCCCGCGGGATGCTGCTCGGTGCCCTTGAACATCAGGTGCTCGAGGAAGTGGGCGATGCCCGAGACGCCGATCGGGTCGTCGGCGGAGCCGTTGCGGTACCAGACCATGTGCGTGGCCACCGGCACGCGGGTGTCCGGCACGACGACGACGTCCATGCCGTTGTCGAGCACGTAGGAATGGACCTGCGGGCCGTCGGCGGAGAAATCCGGCCGAGCGCCCGCGCCGGGGGCGTGGATCAGACCTGCGCCGGGGGCGTGGATCAGCCCTGCGCCGGGGGCGTGGATATGGCTCGGGCCGGCGGGCGTGCGGGGCATGGTCGTCCTTTCGGGAAAGTCGGCAGGGCGGGCGTCGTCATGCGCAATATAGGGAGGGCCGGCGCCCGGGAGAAGCCGGGCGCGGCGCCCCGTCGCCCGGGCCGCGGCCCGTCGCCCGCGCTCACGGGTCGGCGAGGCCACGATCACGGACACGGGAGGCGTATTTGCGCCTGCTTGATCGCCACGCGGGCGACCCCTACCTTGCCGCCAGACGACATCGATGGGGGCGCGACGCCGCCCCCGACGCAGAAAGGTTCGAACGACATGGCTACCGTGAAGGTGACCGACCAGAGCTTCGAGGCGGACGTGCTCAAGTCCGGCGAGCCCGTGGTCGTGGATTTCTGGGCGGAATGGTGCGGCCCCTGCCGCATGATCGGCCCGGCGCTCGAGGAGATCGCCGGCGAGATGGCCGGCAAGGTCAAGATCGCCAAGATCAACGTCGACGAGAACCCCGGCATCGCCGGCCAGCTCGGCATCCGCTCGATCCCCACGCTGATGATCTTCAAGGGCGGCGAGCTCGCCTCCCAGAAGGTCGGCGCGGCGCCCAAGGGCGACCTGCAGCGCTGGATCCAGTCGAACGTCTGATCGCGCCCGCGCTTGACGGCCCGCGCGGCCCTCGCGCATGACTGATCGCGGCCCGCTCGCCCGAGCGGGCCGCGTTCCAGAGAGCCCGCCCGCGCGATGCTGAAGACCCGCCTGATCCCCTGCCTCGACGTGAAGGACGGCCGCGTCGTCAAGGGCGTCCAGTTCGTCGACCTGCGCGACGCGGGCGACCCCGTCGAATGCGCCATCGCCTACGACCGCGCCGGCGCCGACGAGCTCTGCTTCCTCGACATCACCGCGAGCCACGAGGATCGCGGCATCCTGCTCGACGTCGTCACCCGCACGGCCGAGGCCTGCTTCATGCCGCTCACCGTGGGCGGGGGCGTGCGCACCGTCGAGGACATCCGCGCGCTGCTGCTCGCGGGCGCCGACAAGGTCTCCATCAACACCGCCGCCGTGACCGATCGCGACTTCGTGCGCCGCGCCGCCGAGAAGTTCGGCGCGCAGTGCATCGTCGTCGCCATCGACGCCAAGCGGGTCTCCTCGCCGGACGAGGCGCCGCGCTGGGAGATCTTCACCCATGGCGGGCGCAAGGCGACGGGGCTCGACGCGGTCTCGTACGCGCGTGAGGTCGTCGCGCTCGGCGCCGGCGAGCTCCTCGTCACCTCCATGGACAAGGACGGCACCAAGTCCGGCTACGACGTCGCGCTGATGCGCGCCATCGCCGACGCCGTGACCGTGCCGGTGATCGCCTCGGGGGGCGTCGGCAGCCTCGACCACCTCGTCGCCGGCGTGCGCGACGGCCATGCGAGCGCGGTGCTCGCCGCCTCCATTTTCCATTTCGGCGAGCACACGATCGGCGAGGCCAAGCGCGCCATGGCGGACGCGGGGCTCGCGGTTCGTCTGGATGCGTGAGCGGGCCGATGCCGAGGCGATCGCGATGACCGGCTTCACCCTCACCGATCTCGAGCGCGCGCTGGCCGCGCGCGCCTGCGCCTCGCCCGAGGAGAGCTACACCGCCCGCCTCGTCGCCGATCCGCAGCGCGCCGCGAAGAAGTTCGGGGAGGAGGCGGTGGAGGCCGTGATCGCGGGCGCGACCGGCGATCGCGCGGCGCTCGTGTCGGAGAGCGCCGACGTGCTCTATCATCTCCTCGCCCTGCTGCTCGCCCGCGGCGTTCCGCTCGATGAGGTGATGGCGGAGCTCGAGGGCCGCACCGGGCGCTCGGGGCTCGCGGAGAAGGCCGCGCGCACCCGCGAGGGCGTGCGCGCGCCGCAGGTGAACCCGTCATCGCAGGGAGGCCGCTCGTGACGCCGACCGATCCCGCACAGCGCGAGACCCTGGCGGAAGCCGCACGCGCGGGGACGATCTCCCCCTACCGCCGGTTCTCCCGGGACGAATGGGCGCACCTGCGCGCAGACACGCCGCTCACCCTCTCCGCGGAGGAGGTCGACCGCCTGCAGTCGCTCAACGACCCGATCTCGCTCGACGAGGTGATCGCCATCTACCTGCCGCTCTCGCGGCTGCTCTCGCTCTACGTCGCGGCGACGCAGGGGCTGTTCAAGGCGACGCAGCGCTTCCTGCTCGCCGAGAACGAGGTGAAGTCGCCCTACATCATCGGCGTCGCCGGCTCGGTGGCGGTGGGCAAGTCGACGACGGCCCGCGTGCTGGAGGCGCTGCTCGCGCGCTGGCCCAACACGCCGAAGGTGACCCTCGTCACGACGGACGGCTTCCTCCTGCCGAACGCCGAATTGAACCGGCTCGGGCTGATGGAGCGCAAGGGCTTCCCCGAGAGCTACGACACGGCGGCGCTGCTGCGCTTCCTCAACGCCATCAAGTCCGGCGAGAGCACGGTGCGCGCGCCGCTCTACTCGCACCTCGTCTACGACGTGGTGCCCGGCGAGGAGGTGGTGATCGAGCGCCCCGACATCCTCATCGTCGAGGGGCTCAACGTGCTCCAGCCGGCCCGGCTGCCGAAGGACGGGACCGCGATCCCGTTCGTGTCGGACTTCTTCGACTTCTCGATCTATCTCGACGCCGACGAGGCGGACCTGCACCGCTGGTACGTCAATCGCTTCCTGCGGCTGCGCCACACGGCCTTCCGGGACCCCCGCTCGTTCTTCCGCCGCTATGCCGAGCTCGACGAGGCGAAGGCGATGGAGATCGCCGACGGCCTGTGGAACCGCATCAACCTGCCCAACCTGCGCGAGAACATCGTCCCCACCCGCCAGCGCGCGAGCCTCATCCTCAAGAAGGGCGCGAGCCACAGGATCGAGGACGTGCAGCTCAGGCGGCTCTGACGGGCGGGTTCCGATACCGCCTCGAAAGGCGGTATCGGTGCTGCGCGCCTCGTCTCGCGCCTCGTCTCAACCGTCCTCGATCGCCTCCCAGCGCGCGTCGCCCTGCGAGGAGCGCACCGCGGCCTCGATGAAGGCCACGCCGCGCACGCCGTCGTCGACGGTGGGCACGTCGAGCGCCTCCGACGGAGCGCTCGTGCCGGCGAGGCGGGCCTCGATCTGGTCGGCGATGTCGGAATAGAGGTTGGCGAAGCCTTCCAGGTAGCCTTCCGGGTGACCCGACGGCGTGCGGCTGACGCGCTGGGAGACCGCGCTCGAGCCGGCTCCGTTGCGGCGTATCAGCCGTGGCGGCTCGCCGATGGGCGTGTGGACGAGGACGTTGGGGTTCTCCTGCGCCCAGGAGAGCGAGCCCGTCTCGCCGTAGACGCGCAAGGTGAGCCCGTTCTCCTCGCCCACCGCCACCTGCGAGCACCAGAGCGCGCCGCGCGCGCCGCCGGCGAAGCGCAAGAGCATGTGGGCGTTGTCGTCGAGACGGCGCCCCGGGGCGAAGGCGGTGAGGTCGGCGCAGAGCCGCTCCACCTTCACGCCCGCGACGAATTCCGCGAGGTTGAAGGCGTGCGAGCCGATGTCGCCGACCGAGCCCGCGGGGCCCGACTTCGCCGGATCGGTGCGCCAGGCGGCCTGCTTCTGGCCCTCCTCCTCGATGCGGGTGGCGAGCCAGTCCTGCGCGTATTCCACCTGCACGACACGGACCGCGCCGAGCGCGCCCGAGCGCACCAGGGCGCGCGCCTCGCGGATCAGCGGATAGCCGGTGTAATTGTGCGTGACCGCGAAGACGACGCCCTTGTTCTTGGCGATCCGCGCCAGCTCTCGCGCCTGTGCGAGCCCTGTGGTGAGGGGCTTGTCGCAGATGACGTGGAAGCCGGCCTCGAGGAAGTGCTTCGCCGGCTCGAAATGCGCATGGTTCGGCGTCACGATGGAGACCGCGTCGATGCGGTCCTCTCGCGCGGCTTCCGCCTTGGCCATGGCGGCGGCGTCGTCGTAGACGCGATCGGGGGCGATGAGCAGGTCGGCGCCGGACGCGCGCGCCTTCTCCGGAGAGGAGGAGAGCGCCCCGGCGACGAGGCTCCAGCGGTCGTCGAGGCGCGCCGCGATGCGGTGCACGGCGCCGATGAAGGCGCCGCGCCCGCCGCCCACCATGCCGAGCCGCAGGCGGCGGGAGCGGGACGCGCCGTCCTGGCCGGAAGCTTCGATCGTCATCTCACGCCTCCCCGAGCCCGAGCATGCGGCGGTTGGCGGCCTGGTCCGTGCCGCCGCCGGCGAAGTCGTCGAAGGCCTTCTCGGTGACGCGGATGATGTGGGCCGCGATGAACTCCGCCCCCTCCCGCGCGCCGTCCTCGGGATGCTTCAAGGCGCACTCCCATTCGAGCACGGCCCATGAATCGTAGTCGTATTGCGCGAGCTTGGAGAAGATCTGCCCGAAATCGATCTGCCCGTCGCCCAGCGAGCGGAAGCGCCCGGCGCGCTCGACCCAGCCGGCATAGCCGCCGTAGACGCCCTGGCGGCCCGTCGGGTTGAGCTCGGCGTCCTTGGCGTGGAAGGCCTTGATGCGCTCGTGGTAGATGTCGATGAAGGCGACGTAGTCGAGCCCCTGCAGCAGGAAGTGGCTCGGGTCGTAGTTGATGCAGGCGCGCGCATGCCCGCCCACCGCGTCGAGGAAGCGCTCGAAGCTCGTGCCGTCGTGCAGGTCCTCGCCGGGATGGAGCTCGAAGCAGACGTCGCAGCCCGCGTCCTCGTAGGCGTCGAGGATGGGGCGCCAGCGGCGCGCCAGCTCCTCGAAGGCCGTCTCGATGAGGCCCGCCGGGCGCTGCGGCCAGGGATAGACGTAGGGCCAGGCGAGCGCGCCGGAGAAGCTCACCGACGCCGAGAGCCCGAAGCGCCGCGAGGCCTCCGCCGCGAGCGTCATCTGGCGAACGGCCCATTCGGTCCTCGCCGCCGGGTTGCCGCGCACCTGCGGGGGCGCGAAGCCGTCGAAGGCGTCCGTGTAGGCCGGATGCACGGCGACGAGCTGGCCCTGCATGTGCGTCGAGAGCTCGGTGATCGAGAGCCCGTGCGCGGCGAGGGTGCCCTTGACCTCGTCGACGTAGGCGTCCGACGTCGCCGCCTTATCGAGATCGAACAGGCGCGGGTCGAAGGTGGGGATCTGCACGCCCTTGTAGCCGATCGACGCCGCCCAGCGGCAGATCGCATCGAGCGAGTCGAACGGCGCCTCGTCGCCCGCGAACTGCGCCAGGAACAGGCCCGGGCCCTTCATCGTCTTCATGGTCGTCCTCCCGTATCCCTCCTTTTGGCGGAGGGGAAAGCGCGCGCGGCGAGCGCAGGGCGGGGTGCGTCGCGTCGCGCGAGCGCACCCCTTCGGCTGGCGCCGAACACGCCTGGCGGCGTGCCCCATCCGTCACCGCGCCTTCGGCGCGGCGCCACCTTCCCCTACAGGGAAGGACGGGCACCGACGCCCAATGCTCAGCTTACCCTCAGAACGGCGAATCCTCGAAGTAGAACCGCTCGGCGTTCTCCTGCGTGATCAGCTCGGCGTCGAGCACATAGGTGCCGCGCACCGGGGCCTGCGAGTAGAAGGAGCCCGCGGTCACCGCCATGGCGGTCGCGATCATGCCCGGCGGGTAGGAGACGTCGACGGGGATCATCGGGTCGCCCTCCATGACGCGCTGGACCATCTGCTTCATGCCGGCGCCGCCGACGACGAACTGGATGTCCTCGCGCTCCGCCTGGCGGATCGCCTCGATGACGCCCAGCGCCATGTCGTCGTCGGAGGCCCAGACGGCGTCGATCCGGTCGTGCTTGGAGAGGAAGTCCTGCATCACCCGGAAGGCGTCGTCGCGGTTCCAGTTGGCGTACTGGCTGTCGACGATCTCGATGCCGGACCCGTCGAGCGCGGCGCGGAAGGATTCGTTGCGCTCGTCGTCGATGACGGTGGGGATGCCGCGCAGCACGACGACCTGCGCCCCGTCCTCGAGCCGCTCGACGAAGTACTCGGCCGCCACGCGCCCGAAGCCGGGATTGTCGCCGGCGACGTAGAGGTCCTGGATGGACGGGTCGGACAGGCCGCGGTCGACGACCGTGACGAAGAGGTCCGGGTTACGGCCGGCGAGCGCGCCCACGGGGCCCGTCAGCTCGTCGGAATTGAAGGGCAGCACGACGAGCGCGTCGATGCCCTGCGCCGCGAGATCCTCGATGGCGCTCGCCTGCGAGGGCGCGTCGGGCGAGGTCTGGACGATGACGTTCAGCCCCGGATAGCCCTCCTCCAGCGTCTGCGCCGCCTGCTCGGCGTGGAACACGACGCCGCCGGTCCAGCCGTGGGTCGCGGCGGGGATCGAGACGCCGATCGTATAGTCCTGGTCCTGTGCCATCGCCGCGCCGCCGAAGGCGACGCCGGTCGCGGCCAAGGCCGTGATCGCGAGCTTCCTCATCGTGAGCGTTCTCCCGTTCTTCGTTGCGAGCCGTTGCGTCGTGCGATCCGGCCGGCGGGCTCCGCACCGGCCGGACCTCTCACCGGCCACGCTGAAGCGAGCGCTGGACCAGCATGGCGATGATGATGATCGCGCCCTGGACCGCCCCGACGAGGTATTCGGAGACGAAGTCCGAGAGCACCATGATGTTGGCGACGAGCTCGAGGATCAGCGCGCCGACCACCGTGCCCCACACGAAGGGCGTGCCGCCCTTGAGCGCGGTGCCGCCGATGACGACGGCGGTGATCGCCTGCAATTCCCACAGGAGCCCGGTCGTCGGCGTCGCCGAGCCCAGGCGCGGCACGTAGATCAGGATGGCGATGCCCACGCACAGGCCCTGGATGACGTAGGTGAGCGTGCGCACGCGCCTTATCGGCACCCCCGAGAACCGCGCCACCTCCTCGTTGGAGCCGATGGCGACGACGTGCCGGCCGAAGGGCGTCTTGTAGAGGATCACGGCCGCGATCGCCGCGACGACGAGGAAGACGATCACCGGGATCGGGACGCCGAGCACGTCGCCGAAATAGATCGGCCGATAGGTCTCGCGCAGGTCCCAGTCCGACATCGTGATGGTGCCGCCGGCGGCGAGGAAGACGACGAGCGCCCGGTAGATGCCCATGCCGCCCAGCGTGACGATGAAGGGCTCGATGCGCCCGAACGTGACCACGAGCCCGTTGAACAGCCCGCAGGCGAGCGCGACGCCGATGGCGACCGCCATCCCGACCGCGATCGTCGTCCATTCGGCCCCGCCGACCGCGTTCATGGCGAGGATCATCACGCCCGCCGTCAACGCCGCCATGGAGCCGACCGAGAGATCGAGCCCGCCCGCCGCGATGACGAAGGTCGCTCCCACTGCGATCACCGCGATGAAGGAGGCGCGGGTCGCGACGTTCGTCAGGTTGTCGAGGGTGAGGAAGACGGGGCTCGTCAACGCGCCGAGCGCGATCAGCACGGCGAGCGCGATGAAGGGCGAGAGCGCGCGCATGTCGATGCGCGCGCGCCGGGCGGGATTCGTCCGCTCCGGCGCCTCTCCCTTGGTCCCCGGTTCCACCGATGTCATCTCGTTCATGCGCATCACGCGGCCGCGGCCGCTCCCTCCCCGACGCCCGTCGCGAGCGTGACGATGTCCTGCTCGTTGAGCCGATCGCCGGCGACCTCGCCGGCGATGCGGCCGTGGCGCATCACGATCACCCGGTGCGCGAGCCCGATGAGCTCGGGCATCTCCGAGGAGATCACGACGACCGCCTTTCCTTCCGCGGCGAGGGCCGCGACGAAGGCGTAGATCTGCTGCTTCGTGCCGATGTCGATGCCGCGGGTCGGCTCGTCGATGACGACGACGTTCGGCTCGAGGAGCATCATCTTGGCGAGGAGCAGCTTCTGCTGGTTGCCGCCCGAGAGCTCGCCGGCGAGGAGATCGCGCGAGCCGGCGCGGATGTCGAATTCCTCGAAGGCGCGGTCGAGCGCCCGGCGCTCCGCGGGCGCGTCGATGAAGGCGCCTTTGGTGAAGCGTGCGAGCGCCGCGAGCGTGAGGTTCGTCGCGAGGCTCTGGTTGAGGAGGAGCCCCTTGCCTTTGCGATCCTCGGAGAGATAGGCGAGCCCGGCCTGGAAGGCCTCGCCGGCGCCGCGCGCGTGGAGCGCGCGCCCGCCGATCCGCACGGTGCCCGAGCGCTTGCGCAGCCCCATCACGCCCTCGAAGACTTCCGTGCGCCCCGCGCCGATGAGCCCGCCGAAGCCGAGGATCTCGCCCGCGCGCACGCCGAAGGAGACGTCCTCGGCAAAGCCCGGCACGCTCACGCGCTCGGCCTCCAGCAGCACCGGCGCGTCGGGTGCGCAGAACGCCTTCTCCGGGAAGAGCTGGGTCAATTCGCGCCCGACCATGAGCCGCGCCATGTCCAGCGGCTCGAGCTCGGCGCAGGGGCGCGTGGTGACGTGGCGACCGTCGCGCAGCACCGTGACGGTGTCGGCGATGCGCTTCACCTCGGGCAGGCGGTGGGAGATGTAGAGGATCGCCGTTCCCGAGGCCCGCAGGCGGTCGATGGCGGCGAACAAGGCTTCGGATTCGATCGGCGTGAGCACCGCCGTCGGCTCGTCCATGATGACGAGGCGATAGGGCTCGACCAGCGCACGCGCGATCTGGGCGAGCTGGCGCTCGGCGATGGAGAGCCGGCGAACGGGGGCGTCCGGCGGGTAGTCGGCGCCGAGCTCGGCCAGCGCCTGGGCGGCGCGGCGCTCCATCTGCGCGTCGTCGGCGAAGAGCCCGCGCCGCGGCTCGCGGCCGAGGAAGAGGTTCTGCGCCACGCTCAGGTCCGGCGCGAGCAGGATCTCCTGGTGGACGAGGACGATGCCCGCCTCCTCCGCCGCGACGGGGTCCGTGAACGACACGTCGCGGCCGTCGAGCACGAGCCGCCCGCGCGTCGGCGCGAGGTGGCCTGAGAGGATGCGCATGAGCGTCGACTTGCCGGCCCCGTTCTCGCCGATGACGGCGTGGACGCGGCCGGGCTCGAGGTCGAGGTCGATGTCGGTCAAGACCTCGATCGGCCCGAAGGCCTTGGCGATGTCGCGTGCGCTCAGGACGGGCGCCATGGGCGTCTCCCGCTGTCGTGACGGCGTGACGACCGAGGACGACGCTCGCGTGGAGCGCCTCGCGGCCGGCGGCGGACGAGCGGGATCAGCCTGTCGAAGCGGTGGGGGCGTGCATGTCGTTTCCTTCCCGGTGTTTCCGCCCGGCCGCCTCTTTGCGAGGTCGTCGATGCCGGGTCGGATCGGCGAGCCCGTTTCGGCATCGCCGTGTAATCGATTACAGCGAGGTTGCCGCAACCGAGCGCGTCTGTCAAACGCGAGGTGCGAGACGAAGATCCGCGCCGCCCCGCGGCGGGTCGGCGAAAAAAGGAGGCGGGCCGGGCGATGGACGAGAGCGCCCCGACGACGCAGAGCGGCGTGCCCGCGCGCATCACCGACGTCGCGCGCCTCGCCGGCGTGTCGACGGCGACGGTCTCGCGCGTCCTCGCCAAGCCCGACCAGGTGGCGCCCCGGACGCGCGCACGGGTGCAGGAGGCGGTGGCCCGGCTCGGCTACGTGCCGAACCCGGCGGCGCGCACGCTGCGCTCCCAGAAGACGCGCATGGTCCTCGTCGTCGTGCCGGACCTCGAGAACGTGTTCTTCTCGCGCATCCTGCGCGGCATCGAGGAGACGCTCGCGGCCGCGGGTCACGGCATGATCATCGCCGATCTCGACCCCGCCTCGCCGCGCATGGAGGAGCTCGCCGCCTTCGCCCGCCGCCAGGTCGACGGGGTCATCCTCCTCAACGGCCGGCGTCTCGGCACGGAGGCCGAGGGCGTGCCGACGATCGCGCTCTGCGAGACCATTCCCGGCGTGAGCTTCCCTCAGATCGCCGTGGACAACCGCGCCTCCGCCCGGCGCGTCGTCGCGCATCTCGCCTCGCTCGGCCATCGGCGCATCGCTTATCTCGCGGGGCCGGAGGGCAACGTGCTCGAGGTGGAGCGCGCCGCCGGCTATAGGGAGGGGCTCGCGGCCGCGGGCCTCGCCTTCGATCCCGCCCTCGTCTGGCCGGGGGACTACACCCTCGCGTCCGGCGTCGCCGCGGCCGGGCGCCTCCTCGCCGACGGGGCGCGGCCCACCGCCGTCTTCGCCTCGAGCGACGTCATGGCGATCGGCCTCGTCGGCGCGCTGCAGGAGGCGGGGCTCGACGTGCCGGGGGACGTGTCGGTCGCGGGCTTCGACGACATCGAGTTCGCCGCCATGAGCCGCCCGGCGCTCACCACGATCCGCCAGCCGCGCCGCGACCTCGGCCGCGCGGCCGCCGAGGCGCTCCTCGCCCGCCTCGCCGGGCGCACGCCGCCGGCGCTCTCGCTCCTCGAGACCGAGCTCGTGGTGCGCGCCTCGACGGGGCCGGTGGGGCCGCGCGCGCGCTGAGATGCATCGAAACGGCGCGCGCGACGTTCCCGACAGGACGCGGCGCGCGACGAGCCGCACGTCGCGACGACGAGGGGGCGAGAGCGGGAGGACCGTCTCATGCATCGACGCCACACGATGGAGCCCGCCGGCGAGCGTGGCCGTGACTCCGTGCAGACCCGGATGTTGCAGGCGCTCGTCGCCTTCGCCACGATCATGACGGGCGCCGCCATGGCGCTGGCCCAGACCGTGACGCCGGACGATCCCGGCATCGCGGAGCCCGGGCCGGTGACGAACGGGGCCGAGGCGTGGTGGTGGTGGATCGCGATCGCGGTGATCGCCGTCGTCGTGATCTCGCTCGCCATGCGCCGACGCGGTCGCGGACCGCGCTGACGCGGGACAGGACGGACGTCCGCGACGCTGGGCAGGGGAACGCGCGTTACGTCGCGGGCGTTTTGTGCTTGACGCGTTCGCGGCGGCGCACCACGTGCGAACGATACGATGGTTCATGCCGCGCCGACGCGGCTCGGAAACGAAAGCAGCATGCGAATCCCGTCCTTCCTCGGCCGACGCCGCGCCTTCGCCCTCCTCGCCGCCGCGCTCGTCGCGACGGGGCTCGCCTTCGCGATGCCCGACGCCCACGCGGCGCAGGTCTCCTATTCCGAGTTCGTCTCGTCGGTGGAGAGCGGCGAGGTCACCTCCGTGCGCATCCGCGGGCAGGAGGTCGAGGCGGTGACACTGTCCGGGCGCCAGCTCGAGAGCTTCGTGCCCGACGGCGCCAACATCGTCCCGACCCTGCGTGCCAACGGCGTGACGATCACGGCCGAGCCGCCTCCGAGCGACGGGGCGGGCTCGCTCATCGGCGCGCTGCTCCCGATCCTGCTCCTCGTCTTCCTGTTCTTCTTCCTCTTGCGCCGCATGCGCGGCGGTGGAGGCGGCGCGGGCGGCCTCACCTCGGTGGGCAAGTCCAAGGCGAAGCTGCTGACGGAAGCCCACGGCAAGGTGACCTTCGACGACGTCGCGGGCATCGACGAGGCCAAGGAAGATCTCCAGGAGATCGTCGAGTTCCTCAAGGACCCCCAGAAGTTCCAGCGGCTCGGCGGGCGCATTCCGCGCGGCGTGCTGCTCGTGGGCTCGCCGGGCACCGGCAAGACCCTCACCGCCCGCGCCGTCGCAGGCGAAGCGGGCGTGCCGTTCTTCACGATCTCGGGCTCGGACTTCGTCGAGATGTTCGTCGGCGTCGGCGCGTCGCGCGTGCGCGACATGTTCGAGCAGGCCAAGAAGAACTCGCCCTGCATCATCTTCATCGACGAGATCGACGCGGTCGGTCGCCATCGCGGCGCGGGGCTCGGCGGCGGCAACGACGAGCGCGAGCAGACCTTGAACCAGCTCCTCGTCGAGATGGACGGCTTCGAGTCGAACGAGGGCGTCATCATCATCGCGGCGACGAACCGCCCCGACGTGCTCGACCCCGCGCTCCTGCGCCCGGGTCGCTTCGACCGGCAGATCGTGGTGCCCGCCCCCGACGTGCTCGGCCGCGAGAAGATCCTCAACGTCCACGTCCGCAAGGTCCCCCTCGCCCCCGACGTTGACATAAAGACCGTGGCGCGCGGCACGCCCGGCTTCTCCGGCGCGGACCTCATGAACCTCGTCAACGAGGCGGCGCTCCTGGCCGCGCGGCGCGGCAAGCGCATCGTCACGATGAGCGAGTTCGAGGACGCCAAGGACAAGGTCATGATGGGCGCGGAGCGCCGCACCCTCGTGATGACCGAGGACGAGAAGAAGCTCACCGCCTACCACGAGGCCGGTCACGCGGTGGTGGCGCTCAACGTCCCCGCCACGGATCCCGTCCACAAGGCCACGATCATTCCCCGCGGCCGCGCGCTCGGCATGGTCATGCAGCTGCCCGAGCACGACAAGATGTCGATGTCCTTCGAGCAGATGACGTCGCGCCTCGCCATCATGATGGGCGGGCGCGTGGCGGAGGAGATCATCTTCGGGCGCGACAAGGTGACGTCGGGCGCGCAATCCGACATCGACCAGGCGACGCGCCTCGCCAAGATGATGGTCACCCGCTGGGGCTTCTCCGAGGAGCTCGGCGCCGTCTCCTACGGCGACAACCAGGACGAGGTCTTCCTCGGCATGCAGGTCGGTCGCCAGCAGCACGTGTCGGAGGCGACCGCGCGCAAGATCGACTCGGAAGTCCGCCGCTTCGTCGAGACCGGCCTCTCGGAGGCGCGGCGCATCTTGAACGAGAAGCGCGACCAGCTCGAGACCATGGCGCGCGCGCTCATCGAGTACGAGACGCTCACCGGCCAGGAGATCCGCGACCTGCTCGAGGGCCGCAAGCCTCAGCGCGAGGAGGCCTCCGCCACCCGCCGCGGGCTGCCCTCCATTGCCAAGCCCACCTGAGGGCGCGGCTCGGGAACGGGGTCGCGCACGCGCGGACCCGTCTTGACGCCACTGCCCTGTTGCGTCGAGTGCGCGGGTAGTGCTTTGGTCCGCCCGAGGGAAGGACCATCATGACGACCGCGACGAGAGACGGCATCCAGCCGGCCGAGACCATCCGCGCGCTGGCGCAGGAGGGCGCCATCGCCGCCGCGCGGCCCTTCGCGCCCGACCAGGTCCAGCCCGCGAGCCTCGATCTGCGGCTCGGCACCCGGGCCTGGCGGGTGCGCGCGAGCTTCCTGCCGGGCCCGCGCCGCGCCGTGCGCGAGCGGCTCGCCGGCATCGCGCTCCACGAGATCGACCTCTCGCGCCCGGCGGTGCTGGAGACGGGCTGCGTCTACATCGCCGAGATCCAGGAGAGCCTGGCGCTGCCCGCCGACCTCTCGGCTTCGGCCAACCCGAAGAGCTCGACGGGGCGTATCGACGTCTTCACCCGCGTCATCGCCGACCGCGCGCAGGAATTCGACGTCGTCGACGCCGGCTACCACGGGCCGCTCTACGCCGAGATCTCGCCGCGCACCTTCCCCGTCCTCGTGCGGGAGGGAACGCGGCTCTCGCAGCTTCGCCTGCGCCGGGGCGAGGTGCGCCTCTCCGACGACGACCTGCGCGCGCTGCACGCGAGCGACACGCTCGTCACCTCGGCGACGCCCTCGTTCCAGAACGGGATCGCGGTCTCCGTGGACCTCGCGGGCTTCGGCGAGACGAAGCTCGTCGGCTACCGCGCCCGGCGCCACACGGCGCTCGTGGACGTCGACGCGGTCGGGGCCCATCCGACGGCGGATTTCTGGGAGCCGCTCCACGCGGACGGCGCGGGAGAGCTGATCCTAGACCCCGGCCAGTTCTACATCCTCGCCTCGAAGGAAGCCGTCCACGTCCCGCCGGACTACGCCGCCGAGATGGTGCCCTTCGATCCGCTGGTGGGCGAGTTTCGCGTGCACTATGCCGGCTTCTTCGACCCCGGCTTCGGCCATTCGGGCGCCAACGGCGCGGGCGCCCGCGCCGTGCTCGAGGTGCGCTCGCGCGACGTGCCCTTCATCCTGGAGGACGGCCAGATCGTCGGGCGCCTCGTCTACGAGCGCATGGCCGCGCGCCCGGCCGTCCTCTACGGCGCGGGCGCGGGCTCGAACTACCAGGCGCAAGGGCTGAAGCTCTCAAAGCACTTCGCCTGAGGCTGCGCCTCTCCCCTCCTTCCCTGTAGGGGAAGGTGGCGCCGGCGAAGCCGGTGACGGATGGGGCGCGCTGGAGGCGCGTTCCGCAAAGCGGAAGCCTCGGTGGCCCGCTTCGCACCGTCCCTTCGGCTCTCGCCGAACACGCGCCCCATCCGTCTCGGCGCTGCGCGCCGATCCACCTTCCCCTACAGGGAAGGAGGGAGGCGCGAACCGCGATGCGCGCGCTCAGCGCAGGCGCTCGTCGAGGAAGGTCAGCATCTCGTTCCAGGACTGGAGATCCGCCTGCGGATCGTAGTCGCCGCTGCCCCACACCGTGAAGGAATGGCGCGCGCCGCCGTAGATCTCCATGCGGTAGTCGATGGCGGCGTCGTTCAGCGTTGCGGCCAGGGTCGCGATGTCTTCCATGCCCGAGACCGGATCGGCGGAGCCGTGCAGGACGAGGAGATCGCCCTGCATGGCGTCCCAGGTCGCGCCCTCGGGCGCCTGCAGCCCGCCGTGGAAGCTCACGAAGGCGTCGAGATCGGCGCCCGCGCGGGCGAACTCGAGCACCGCCGCGCCGCCGAAGCAATAGCCGATCACGGCCGCCGCGTCGGCGTTCACGCCGGCCTGGGCGCTCGCCGTCTCGAGGCCCGCCATCAATCGCGCGCGCATCGCCTCGCGATCGGCGTAGAGCGCGCCGGACTGCGCGCGGCTCTCCTCCGTCGTCGTCGGGCGCACGCCCTCGCCGTAGAGATCGACCGCGAAGGCGGCGAAGCCGAGCTCCGCCAGCATGGTGGCGCGGCGCTCCTCGTAGTCGCCGAGCCCGTCCCAGTCGTGGATCACGAGGACGAGCGGACGGTCCTCCGCGAAGCCTTCGTTGACGGCCAGGAAGCCCTCGTAAGGCTGCCCGTCCACCTCGTAGACGACGCTCTCGGTGCGGATCTGCGCCTGCGCGGCGCCGGCGGCGAGGACCGTGCCGGCGAGGCCGGCGGCGAGGGTGAGGGCCGTGTGCCGGGTGAGGATGCGGGTCATGCCTCGTCCTTTCGTCTCGGGGGAGGATGCCCGTGAGGTAGCGCGCCGGCACTGCGCTTCCAGCGCGAATTCACAGAAGCCGCCCGCGCGAAGGCGGGATCTCGCGGGAGCGCGCACGAAAAACCGCGGGAGGCACGCCTCCCGCGGCTCGCATCTGCTGGCAGCTGGTGGTGCCGGCGCCTCAGGCGCTGGCGCTGGTCTTCTCGTCGCGCTCCGCGTGGATGAGGAGCGGGCCGGACTTTCCGTCGATGGTCTCGGGGCTGATGACCACCTGCTCCACCGAATCCATGCCCGGCAGGTCGTACATGGTGTCGAGCAGGATCGCCTCGAGGATCGAGCGCAGGCCGCGGGCGCCGGTCTTGCGCTCGATGGCCTTGCGCGCGACCATCTTGAGCGCCTCGTCCTGGAAGGTGAGGGCCACGTTCTCCATGTCGAACAGCCGCTGGTACTGCTTCACCAGCGCGTTCTTCGGCTCGCGCAGGATCTTGACGAGCGCCTCCTCGTCGAGGTCCTCCAGCGTGGCGAGCACGGGCAGGCGGCCGACGAATTCCGGGATCAGCCCGAACTTCAGCAGATCCTCGGGCTCCACCTCGCGGAAGACCTCGCCGGTGCGGCGGTCGTCGGGGGCGGAGACCTTGGCGCCGAAGCCGATGGACGAGCCCTTGCCGCGCTGAGAGATGATCTTTTCCAGCCCCGCGAAGGCGCCGCCGCAGATGAACAGGATGTTCGTCGTGTCCACCTGCAGGAATTCCTGCTGCGGGTGCTTGCGACCGCCCTGGGGCGGAACGGAGGCGACGGTGCCCTCCATGATCTTCAGGAGCGCCTGCTGCACGCCCTCGCCCGACACGTCCCGCGTGATCGAGGGGTTGTCGGACTTGCGCGAGATCTTGTCGATCTCGTCGATGTAGACGATGCCGCGCTGGGCCCGCTCGACGTTGTAGTCCGAGGCCTGAAGGAGCTTGAGGATGATGTTCTCGACGTCCTCGCCGACGTAGCCGGCCTCCGTCAGCGTCGTGGCGTCCGCCATCGTGAACGGCACGTCGAGGATGCGCGCCAGCGTCTGCGCCAAGAGCGTCTTGCCCGAGCCCGTGGGGCCGATGAGCAGGATGTTCGACTTGTTCAGCTCGACGTCGGAATGCTTCGAGGCGTGGGCGAGACGCTTGTAGTGGTTGTGGACCGCGACGGAGAGGACCTTCTTGGCGTGGTTTTGGCCGATCACGTAGTCGTCGAGGACCGCGCGGATCTCCTTCGGGGTCGGCACGCCGTCACGCGACTTCACGAGCGAGGTCTTCGATTCCTCGCGGATGATGTCCATGCACAGCTCGACGCACTCGTCGCAGATGAACACCGTGGGTCCGGCGATGAGCTTGCGCACCTCGTGCTGGCTCTTGCCGCAGAAGGAGCAGTACAGCGTGCTCTTCGAATCGTTGCCGCCGGTCTTGCTCATGTCCGATCTCCAATCCGAGCCCGCGCCTGCGAGGCACGGGCCGCTCCCATTCATATAGGCGCCGGGCTAACAAACGGTAGCCCCGTTGCCGAACCCGCCCGAGGTACGCGGTCCGTCTCTCGCCTCGGCCTGGGGCGGGGCGCGCCGCTCGGGTCAATCGACGCTCCCGACCGGCGGTTCCGGCATCATGCAAACACGCGCACGCCCCGTGATCAATAGCGCAGCGGGCGCGTGCGACGACAGTCGCACGCGCCCGCGCAACGGTTCCGGCGCGCGCTCAGGTCGGGCCGCCCTCGGGGCGGTGGCTGAGCACGTCGTCGATGAGGCCGAATTCCTTCGCGGCGTCGGCGCTCATGAAGTTGTCGCGATCGAGCGCGGCCTCGATCGTCTCGATGTCCTGGCCCGTGTGGCGGGCGTAGATCTCGATCATGCGGCGCTTCATCGCGTTCATCTCGCGGGCGTGGATGAGGATGTCCATCGCCGTGCCCTGATAGCCGCCGGCGGGCTGGTGCACCATGACGCGGGAATTCGGCAGCGCGAATCGGTTCCCCTTGGCGCCGGCGCACAGGAGCAGCGAGCCCGCGGACGCCGCCTGCCCGACGCAGAGCGTCGAAACGGGGTTCCGGATGAACTGCATCGTGTCGTAGATCGAGAGGCCCGACGTCATCACCCCGCCCGGCGAGTTGATGTAGAAGGAAATCTCCTTCTTCGGGTTCTCGGCCTCGAGATAGAGCAGCTGCGCCACGATCAGCGACGCGGTGTTGTCCTCGACGACGCCGGTGAGGAAGATGATGTTCTCGCGCAGGAGGCGCGAATAGATGTCGAATGCGCGCTCGCCGCGGCTCGACTGCTCGACCACCATGGGCACGAGCGTGTTGTTGTAGACCTCGACCGGATCTCTCATCGTCTCACGGCTCCCGGTGATTCGGGCCGCGCTCCGGGGGGAGACGCGGCCCAGTCCGATGTCTGGAAGGTGGGAGAGGCCGGGGCCGGGATCAAGCCTCGGCCTTCGCCGCGGACTCGCCGCCCTCGCCCTCGGTCTCGTCCTCGTCGGCGAAGAGCGCCTCCTTGGAGACGGTCTCCTCGTTCACCTTCACCTGCCCGAGAATGTGGTCGACGACCTTCTCCTCGAAGAGCGGCGCGCGGATCTCGGCGAGCGCCTGGGGGTTCTTCTGGTAGAACTCCCACACCTGCCGCTCCTGGCCCGGATACTGGCGGGCGCGGGCGATCAGGCCCTGCGTCACCTCGTCGTCGGAGACCTTGATCTCCGCCGTCTCGCCGATCTGGGCGAGCACGAGGCCCAGACGCACGCGACGCTCGGCGATCTTGCGGTACTCCGCCTTCGCCTCGTCCTCGGTGGTCTTCTCGTCCTCGAAGGTACGGCCCGACCGCTGCATGTCGGCGACGACCTGCTGCCACACGCTCTGGAACTCCTGCTCGACGAGCGTCGGCGGCAGCTCGAAGGAGTACTTCTCGTCCAGGCGGTCGAGCAGATCCTTCTTCACCTTGGCGCGCGAGCGGCCGTCGTAGTCCTTCTGCAGGGCCTCGCGCAGCGCGTCCTTGAGCGCGTCCAGGCTGTCCATGCCGAAGGTCTTGGCGAACTCGTCGTCGTAGGTCACCTCGCCCGGCGTCTGGACCTCGTTCACCTTGGTGGCGAACGACGCCTCCTTGCCGGCGAGATGCTGGGCCGGATAGGCCTCGGGGAAGGTGACGACGATGGTGCGCTCCTCGCCGGCCTTGGCGCCGACGAGCTGGTCCTCGAAGCCCGGGATGAAGGTGTTCGAGCCGAGCTCGACCGTCACGCCCTCGCCCTTGCCGCCCTCGAACTCCTCGCCGTCGATGGAGCCGACGAAGTCGACCACGACGCGGTCGCCCGCCGCGGCGGCCTCGCCCTCGGCCTTGGCGGCGAAGGGCTTCTGCTGCGCGGCCATGCGCTCGAGCGCCTCGGTCACCTCCTCGTCGGAGACCTTGGCCACCGGCTTCGTCACCGCGACGTCGGAGACGTCGACGATCTCGAAGGAGGGCAGCACCTCGAGCGCGACCTTGAAGGCGAGATCGGACTTGGCGTCGAGCGCCTTCTCCATCTCGTCCTTGTCCTCGGGGAAGTCGTAGCGGGGCTGGTTGGCCAGCTTCAGCGCGTTCTCGTCGACGATCTTGCGCTCGGCCTCGGCCACCGCGTTCTGCACGACCTCGGCCATGACCGAACGGCCATACAGGCGGCGCAGATGCGCGACCGGCACCTTGCCCGGGCGGAAGCCGTTGATCCGCACGCGGTCCTTCAGGGTGGCGAGCTCGTCGCCGAGCCGCTTCTCCAGCTCGGAGGCCGGCAGGACCACCTGGAATTCCCGCTTCAACCCGTCCGACAGCGTCTCCGTCACCTGCATCGCGTCAATCCGTTCTCGATCCTCGAATGAGCTTCTGGCCGCCGAACGATCCGCTCGATCGAGGCGCGGGAAGGGCAGCGCCGCCGTATCGACCGGAAAGCTCCGGAAA
Source organism: Salinarimonas ramus (assembly GCF_014645695.1). Taxonomy (GTDB): domain Bacteria; phylum Pseudomonadota; class Alphaproteobacteria; order Rhizobiales; family Beijerinckiaceae; genus Salinarimonas; species Salinarimonas ramus. Next base: position 193,150 of record NZ_BMMF01000008.1, read on the forward strand.
CCTCTTCGTCCGGCGGTCTTGGTGCGGGCGGAGGGACTCGAACCCCCACGACTTTCGCCACCGGAACCTAAATCCGGCGCGTCTACCAATTCCGCCACGCCCGCGCCGCGGGGCGGCACGCCACCCCGTACCGGGACGCGGCTCTATATCACGCTCGCTCGCTCGCGCACCAAAAAAATCGAGGCCGGCGAAGCGTCGCGGCGCGACAGGCCCTCATCCGTCCTCCGGCGCGAGCGCCGACGCGCGGCGGCGGGGGCGCCCGCCCACCGCCATGCTCTCGCGGGTCTGCGGCTTGCGCTCCGCAGAAGGCTGGCGACCGAAATGCTCGAGATAGGTCTTCGAGAAGTACGACGCCGACACGAATCCGCATGCGAGCGCGATCTCGAGCACCGGCAGGCTCGTCTGCCGCAGGAGATGGCGCGCACGCTGCAGGCGCACCTTCATGTAGTAGCGCGTCGGCGGCTCGCCGAGATACTTGACGAACAAGCGCTCCAGCTGGCGCTGCGAGAACCCCGCCCCGCGGGCGAGCTCGGCGCAGGGCAGCGGCTCCTCGACCGTCTCCTCCATCCGCTGCACCACCGCGAGGAGGCGAGGATGCGCCACCCCCACGCGGGCGCGCAGGTCCATGCGCTGGCGCTCGCGCGCTTCGCGGATGCGATTGTGGATGAGGAGATCGGTCACCTGCGAGGCCACGTCCGCGCCCTGGTCCTGCGCGACGAGCGACAGAGCCATGTCCGCGGCCGCCATGCCGCCCGCGCAGGTGAAGCGGTTGCGGTCGATCTCGAACAGCTCCTCGCTCACCTCCAGATCGGGGAAGTCGGCGGTGAGGCCCGACGCGTACACCCAGTGGATGGTCGCGCGGTAGCCGTCGAGGAGGCCGGCCTTGGCGAGCAGCCAGGAGCCGGTGCACACCGCCCCGATCTCCGCGCCGTGGGCGGAGAGCCGGCGCAGGGCCGCGATGGTCTCGCGATGATCGAACCCCTGGATGCCGTTGCCGCCGCACACGATGGCGCGGTCGAGCGCCTGCGCCCGCGCCGCCGGCGCGTCCGCGGCGACGGCGACGTCGTTCGAGCCGCGCACCGGCGCGCCGTCCGGCGAGTAGAGCCGCCAGGAATAGAGGTCGCGCCCCGTGGCGTAGTTCGCCAGGCGAAACGGCTCGATGGCGGAGGTGAAGGCGATCATCGAGAAGTTCGGCGTCAGGAAGAAACCGAGCTCCATCGTCCCCGCCCGTCCGGCGGCGTCCGCCTCGCCCGAAACGGCCGCGCCCGTGTCACTTGCCGTGATCGCGTTCATGCTCGCCTCCGCGGCACCGCAGCCGGTGGATGATAGCGGTCCGAACGCCCGCGCGACCACCATGCCCTGCTCGAGAATACCGACAAGGGTATCGAAACGAACACACGCTGTCGCAGGCGTCTCGCCGGGCGGAGCGATCTCCGGGGCCGGCTGGGCCGCCGGCTTCCGGTCACTGTCGCTCGAAGACGAGATTCGTGATCTCCTGGCGCTGGCCGTCGACCACGTCCGTGACGCGCAGGGTGAAACGGTCGGAGCCCTCGGGGTTCTCGATGATCATGCGCTGACGCCCGCCGCCGACGCCCTCCGGAAAGCGCACGGCGAGCTCGATGCGGTCGCCCGCCACCTCGCCGGAGAGCTGCGCCGGCCCGACCCGCGCGCCGACATAGACGCCGCGATAGGTCCCGCTGCCGTCCACCGCGAGATCGGCGCCGATGGCGCGGGTGAAGATCAGCATGGCGCGGCAGGTGCCGGCGAGCGCGATGCGCGCGGCGTCCGCCTCGCCGTCGACGGTGCAGGTGACGCGCCGGGGCTCGGGGTCGGACTCGCGCTGCACGGTGCCGGCGCCGACCCAGCGGCCCTCGAAGCGCTGGTTGAAGGCCGGGCTCGCATCGGCGGGGCCGAGACCGCCCGCGAGGAGGAGAGGCGCGAGGGCGCCGGCGAGAATGGCGGTTCGGCGTGCCTGCCGCATGACGTGCTCCTGTCGTTCGCCCCCACGACCCCGCAAAGCGCTCGGGCCCCTCGATCGCAAAGCTCTCGAACGCGGGCGGAGGCGTCGCGGTTCGCGAGCGTCAGCGTCGCAGGGATCGCCCGAGGAAGCAACGCCGTGTGGCGGGCACCGGCTGCACGAAAAAAGGGCCGCTCGCGCGGCCCTTCCTCGTCTCGTCGCCTCTCGTGCACGGCGCGACGGTCACGCCGTGCGCCGGATCACTCCGCGGCTTCCGCGTCGCCGGAGCCGGCGTCGGGCGCCTTGCGGCGCGTGCGGCGACGCGGCTTGGGGGCCTCGCCGTCCTCGGCGACCTCGACGGGCGCTGGCGCGGCGGCCGCCGCCGTGCGGCGGGTGCGGGTCGGCTTGGGCGCGGGCTCGTCCGCCTCGACGGCCGGAGCCGGAATCGGCGCCGGGCGCGTCACGAAGGCCGGCAGGCTCTGCGCGACGTTCTCGTCCTCGGCCTCCGGGCGACGGCGCTCGCGGCGTGGACGCTCGCGACGCGGCTCCTCGCGCGCCTCCGGCTCGGACCGGACATCGGCCCGCTCGCCGCCGCCGAAGCGCGGCTCGCCCTCGCCGTTGCGCGCGTCCTGACGGTAGTCCTGGCCGCGCGAATCCTGGCCGCGCGAATCCTGGCCACGGAAGTCCTGGCCACGACCGTCCTGACCACGACCGTCCTGACCACGGAAGTCCTGCCCACGACCCTCTTGGCCACGACTTTCTTGGCCACGACTTTCTTGGCCACGACCCTCGCGCGGCTCCTGCCCGCGGAAGTCCTGCTGGCGACCGTCCTGGCGGCCGTCGCGCCGGTCGCGGTTGAAGCGCTCGCGATTGCCGTCGCGGCGGTTGCCCACGTTGCGATCGTCGCGACGCTCGTCGCGCCCGCCGCGGTCCTCGCGACCGTTCTGGCGGGCGAAGCTCGGCTGCGGCTGCATCGAGGGATCGAGATCTTCGAGACGCTCGCCGCCGCGATAATCGCCGTCGTCCTCGCCTTCCTCGCCGTCGTCGTCGAAGCCGCGCTGCGGGAAGCCGTACTGCTGACGCAGCTGCTCCTGAGCGGCCGCGATGATGCGGTAATAGTGCTCGGCGTGCTGGAAGTAGTTCTCCGCCATCACCGGATCGCCGCTGGCCAGCGCATCACGCGCGAGCTGGCTGTACTTGTCGGCGACTGTCTGCGCGGTGCCGCGGACCTTCACGTCGGGGCCGTTGGACTCGTAGCTGCGCGTGAGCGGATTGGGGCCCTTGTTGCGGCTACGACCCCGCATGCGCCTGTTCTGGTTCGGTCTCATGGATGTGCTTCGACCCTCAACTGGCCTCTCGTCGTCGACGCGAGCGAAATGCGCGCGGACGAGGATCAGCCGTCGTCGGCGCGCGCCTCCGTCATCTTCCGGGCCGACCCTGCGGCTTTCGCCGCCCGCCGTCCTCGATGTCGGGTTCCAAGACCGCCGGACCGTCTGGCGCCCCGTCCTGGCGGTGATCGTGTAGCCCCGTCGTCGCTGATTCGCACGAATCGGCGTGTCGAGCGCTCTGGGGTCTCGTCGATTGCGGCCGCACCCTAGACGCTTCGGAGCGCGCCGCCAAGCGTTATTTGGCCGTCGCTCCGAGGGAATGCAAGGGGCGCAATGCGAGGGGCATCGAGAAGGGCGCGCGCCGGTGCCCTGTCAGCGCCGGAACGCCACGACGCGCTCGACCCCCGCGAGGTCGCGGGCGATCCGCACGAGGGAGAGCCCCCGCGCCTCCCCCATCGCGGCCACGTCCGCCGCCTGGCCGATCCCCACCTCGAGCGCGAGGACGCCCTCCTGCGCGAGGAGGTCGCGTCCACGATCCACGATGATCCGGTAGGCGTCGAGCCCGTCGGCGCCGCCGTCGAGGGCGCGGGCGGGGTCGTGACCGCGCACCTCAGGCGCGAGCGCGGCCAGATCGGCCGCGGGGATGTAGGGCGGGTTCGACACGACGAGGTCGAAGCACGGATCGGGCGCCAACGCCGCCGTCCAGTCGCCGACGAGGAAGGCCGCGCGATCCGCGACGCCGTTCGCCCGCGCGTTCTCCCGCGCCGTCCGGGCGGCCTCCGGCGAGCGGTCGAGGCCGAGACCCCAGGCGCCGGGCGCCTCCGAGAGCAGCGCCACGAGAATGCAGCCCGATCCCGTGCCGAGATCGAGGATGCGCGCGCCCCTCCCCTTCTCGTCCGCGAGACCGAGCGCGAGCGCCACCTCGACCAGCGTCTCCGTGTCGGGCCGCGGCACGAGCGTCTCCGGCGCGAGGCGGAACGGCAGCCCCCAGAACTCCGCTTCGCCGAGGATGCGCCAGACCGGCTCGCGGGCGAGGCGTCGCGCGGCAAAGCCCAGGAGCCGCGCGAGGGCGCCCGGATCGAGGGGCCGATCGAGATCGGCCAGGAGCGTTCCCGTGGAGACGCCGGCCACCTCGGCGACGAGGATGCGCGCGTCGAGCACCGGCTCGTCGAGCCCCGCCCGCGCGAAGGCGGCGCGCAGTGCCGCCAGCGCCGCGCCGCGGGTCGTGCCGGGCGCGAGGCGCAATCCGGCGGCGCTCACCCCTGCTGCTCCGCGAGCAGCGCCGCCTGATGCTCGGCCACGAGCGCGTCGACGACCTCGTCGAGCGCCTCTCCCGCGAGCACGGCGTCGAGCTTGTAGAGCGTGAGCCCGATGCGGTGGTCGGTGACGCGGCCTTGCGGGAAATTGTAGGTGCGGATGCGCTCGGAACGATCGCCCGAGCCGACCTGCGCCTTGCGATCGGCGGCGCGGGCCGCGTCGGCGCGGGTGCGCTCGAGGTCGTAGAGCTTGGCGCGCAGGAGCTGGAGCGCGCGCGCCTTGTTCTTGTGCTGGGAGCGCTCGTCCTGCACCACGACGGCGATGCCGCTCGGAACGTGGGTTATGCGCACCGCCGATTCGGTCTTGTTGACGTGCTGCCCGCCGGCACCGCCCGAGCGCATCGTGTCGATGCGCAGGTCCGTCTCGTCGAGATCGAGATCGACCGATTCCGCCTCCGGCAGCACCGCGACGGTCGCCGCCGAGGTGTGGATGCGCCCGCCGCCCTCGGTCTCCGGCACGCGCTGCACGCGGTGCACGCCGCTCTCGAACTTGAGCCTGGCGAAGACGCCGCGCCCGACGATCTCGGCGACGATCTCCTTGTAGCCGCCGACCGCTCCTTCCGAGACCGACATCACCGACACGCGCCAGCCGTGGATCTCGGCGTAGCGGGAATACATGCGAAACAGGTCGCCCGCGAAGAGCGCCGCCTCGTCGCCGCCGGTGCCCGCGCGGACCTCGAGGATGGCGCTGCCCTCGTCGGCGGCGTCCTTGGGAATGAGCATCAGCTGGAGGGCGCGCGCCGCCGCCTCCGCCGCCGCCTCGGCCTCCTCGCGCTCGTCGTAGGCGAGGGCGCGCATCTCGCCGTCCGTCGCGGGATCGGCGATCAGCGCCTCGATGCCCGCGAGGTTCTCCTGCGCGGCGCGCCAGGCGCGGATCGCGGCGACGACGTCGTCGAGCTCGGACAGCTCGCGCGAGAGCGCCACCACGGTCTCGGAATCGGGACCGGCGGCGAGCATGTCTGTGATGACGGCGTGGCGCTGGACGATGGCGTCGAGGCGCTCGGGCGGTGGCGAGAGCGTCATGTCAGAGCGGGATATGGTGCGCCTCCGCGAAGGCCGCGAGCGTGGGGCGCAGCGAATCGTGGGCGTCTTCGCGGCCGAGCTCGCGCGCGAGGAGCTCGGCGATGCCCGACGCCTCCGCCGCGATGAGCGCGGCCTTCACCGGGCCGACGGCGGCGGGCGACATGGAGAGGCTGCGATAGCCGAGCCCCACGAGCGCGAGCGCCTCGAGCGGCCGGCTCGCCACCTCGCCACAGACGGAGACGCGGCAGGTCGTGCCCTTCGCGGCGTCGACGATGGTGCGGAAGGCGCGCAGCGCGTTGACCGAAAGCGCGTCGTAGCGGTTGGCCACCTGCCGGTTCTCGCGGTCCGCCGCGAACAGGAACTGGAGCAGGTCGTTCGAGCCTACCGAGACGAAGTCCGCCCGCGCGCAGATCTCCTCCATCTGGAAGAGCAGCGAAGGAACCTCGATCATCACGCCGACCTCGATGGCGGTGGGCAGGTCGTGGCCGTGGCGGGTGAGGTGGGCGATCTCGCGGTCGACGATGGCGCGCCCGCGCACGAACTCCTCCACCGTCGCGACCATCGGGAACATGATGGCGCAGGCCCGCCCCGCGCTCGCCTTGAGCAGCGCGCGCACCTGGCTGCGCAGGAGGCCCGGCCGGTCGAGCCCGATGCGGATCGCCCGCCAGCCCAGCGCCGGGTTCTCCTCCTCGATCTGCGACATGTAGGGGAGGATCTTGTCGCCGCCGATGTCCAGCGTCCGGAAGACGATGGGCGCCTGCGGCCCGATCTGGTCGAGCACGGCGCGGTAGAGCTTCTGCTGCTCGGCGGTGGAGGGCATGCGCTCCGCCACCATGAACTGGATCTCGGTGCGGAAGAGCCCGATGCCCTCGGCGCCGGTCTCGGCGAGATGCGGCAAATCGACGAGGAGGCCCGCGTTGAGATGCAGCTCGACGGCGACCCCGTCCTTCGTCGTCGAGGGCACGTCGCGCAGCGCCCGGTACTGCTCCTGGCGCTTGGCGCGCAGCCGCGCCTTCTCGGCATAGGCCGCCTCGATGTCCGGGCGCGGGCGAACCTGGATCTCGCCGGCGACGCCGTCGACGATGATCGCGTCGCCGGGCTCGACGAGCGAGGTGACGTTCTCCACCTCGCCCACGGCCGGGAGCCCGAGCGCGCGCGCGACGATGGCGACGTGGCTCGTGGGCCCGCCCTCCTCCAGCACGATGCCACGCAGGTTGGCGCGCTCGTAATCGAGCAGCGCCGCCGGGCCCATGGACCGCGCGACGAGGATCGCGTTGTCGGGCAGCGCCTCCGCGGCGGCGACGAAGTCGCGCCCCACGAGCTGGTGGAGCAGGCGGTTTGCGAGATCGTCGAGGTCGTGCAGGCGCTCGCGCAGGTAAGGGTCCGTCTGGCGCAGGAGCCGCGCGCGGGTGTCGGACTGGACGCGCTCGACGGCGGCCTCCGCGGTGAGGCCCGTGAGCACCACCTCGCGCATGCGCCTGAGCCAGCCCTGGTCGTGGGCGAACATGCGCACGGTCTCGAGCACCTCGCGGTGCTCGCCGCCGTCGCCGACGTCGCCGCGCTCCACCAGCGCGTCGATGGAGGCGCGCACCGCCTTGATGGCCGTCTCGAGGCGCTGGACCTCCGCCTCGGGATTCTCGGCGATGAGGTTCTTCACGACGACGCGCGGCTCGTGCAGCACCACGTGGCCGAGCCCGACGCCGTCGGCCAGCGAGACGCCCTGGATGTAGAGCGGGCGGCGCACCGCGATGTCCGCGCCCGGCTGCGCCAGCGCCTGCAGCTCGCCGGAGGCGACCATCTCGGCCAGCACCATCGCCGTGGTCTGGAGCGCCTCGATCTCCTCCTCGGTATAGGTGCGCATCGTGCGGTTCTGCACGACGAGGACCCCCAGCGTGTTGCCCGCCCGCAGGACCGGCACGCCGAGGAAGCCGTGATAGATCTCCTCGCCCGTCTCCGGCTTGTAGGAGAAGGCGGGATGCGTCTGCGCGTCGGTCAGCGCCAGCGGCTGCGCCTCGCGGGCGATGAGGCCGACGAGGCCCTCGTCGGCGCGCATGGTGGTGAGGTGGACGGCCTCGCGATTGAGGCCCTCCGTGGCGTAGAGCTCGAGCGTCTGGTCCGCGCGCAGGACATAGACCGAGCATACCTCGGCCACCATGTTGGCCGCGATCAGAACCACGATCCTGTCGAGCCGGTCCTGCGTGCTGATCGGCTCCGCCATGATCTCGCGGAGCTTGCGGAGCAGAACGCGCGGACCGCCGGGAGGCGCTCTCATCGGCAGGGCCGAGTCTCCTTGACGCGCGGGCGGCTTGCCCGCCTCGGGGTTCGGGCGCGCGGACCTCGCGCGCCGCTCGTCGTCCGCGCCCTCCTCAGGCCGCGTCCAACCCGTATAGCGAGTGCAGCGTGCGCACGGCAAGCTCGGTATAGGCGGCGTCGATCAGCATCGAGAACTTGATCTCGGACGTCGTGATGGCGCGGATGTTCACGCCCTTGTCCGCCAGCGCCTTGAAGGCCTTGGCCGCGACGCCGGCATGGCTGCGCATGCCGACCCCGATGGCGGAGACCTTGACCACGTCGGTGGCGCCTTCGAGCGATTCGTAGCCGATCTTCGGTTGCAGCTCCTCGAGCAGCGTCCGGGCGCGCGCATAGTCGCCCGCGGGCACCGTGAAGGTGATGTCCGTCGTCGCGTGGTCGCGGGAGACCACCTGGATGATCATGTCCACGTTGATCGCGGCGTCGGCCAAGGGCACGAAGATCGAGGCCGCGACGCCAGGCGTGTCCGCCACCCGCCGCAGCGTGATCTGGGCCTCGTCCTTGGAATAGGCGATGCCGGTGACGGTCTGCTGTTCCACGATGTCCTCCTCGTCACAGATCAGCGTGCCGGGCTTGGGGTCTGTCGGGTCGTCGAAGCTGGAGCGGACGTAGGTCTTCACGCCGTAGAGCATGGCGAGCTCGACGGAGCGCACCTGCAGGACCTTGGCGCCCAGGCTCGCCATCTCGAGCATCTCCTCGTAGGAGACCTTGTCGAGACGCTTGGCCTTGGAGACGATGCGCGGATCCGTCGTGTAGACGCCGTCCACGTCCGTGTAGATGTCGCAGCGCTCCGCCTCCAGCGCCGCGGCGAGCGCCACCGCGCTCGTGTCCGAGCCGCCGCGCCCCAGCGTCGCGATCCGGCCCGTGGGCGCGTGCACGCCCTGGAAGCCGGCGACGACGGCGACCTCGCGCCGCTCCTCGAAATGCGCGGAGATCTTCGAGCCGTCGATGCCGAGGATGCGCGCGGAGCCGTGCGCGCCCGACGTCTCGATGGGGATCTGCCAGCCCTGCCAGGAGCGCGCGGGGATGCCGATGGATTGCAGGACGATGGCCAGCAGCCCCGCCGTCACCTGCTCGCCCGAGGCGACGACGGCGTCGTATTCCCGCGCGTCGTGGATCATCGAGGCCTCGCGGCACCACGCGACGAGCTCGTTCGTCTTGCCCGCCATGGCGGAGACCACGACGGCGACGTCGTAGCCGGCCTTCACCTCGCGCTCGACGTGCCGCGCCACGTTGCGGATGCGGTCCAGGTCCGCGACGGAGGTGCCGCCGAACTTCATCACCAACCGGGGCATCGGGGAGTCTCGCCTCGCTGTCGTCTCGGGTGCCCCGCCGCCGGCGCGGAGCGCCCCTCCAATGGCGCCGCGCGCGTTGCCTGTCAACGCGTCCTTAGGCGCGAGAGGACGCGGCCGCGATCGCCGCCGCCCCGCCGGGGCAGCTCTCGCGCAGGGCGGCGGCGATGAAGTCGTGGAAGGCGCGCACGGCGCGGGTCGGGGCGCGGTCGCGGGCGGTGACGAACCAGTAGGAGATGCCCGTCGCATAGCGGTCCGGGAAGGGCGCGACGAGCCGGCCCATGGCGAGGGCGTCGGCGGCGAGCGTCTCCCACGCGAGGAAGACGCCCTGCCCCGCGATCGCCGCGTCGAAGCACAAGGCCGCATCCGAATAGACCGGCCCCTCGCCGAGCATGCTCCGGTCGAGCCCGTTGGGGCGAAGCCACACGTCCCAGGAGAACATGGCGGCGGGCTCGGAGACGATGGGCACGTGCGCGAGATCGGCGGGCGTGCGCAGGCGCTCGGCCACGGCCGGTGCGCAGACGGGAAAGACGAGCTGGGCGACGAGGGGCTCCGCCCGCACGCCCGGATACGGCCCACGGCCGACGCGGATGCAGACGTCCACGTCCGAGACGTTCGGGTCGACGAGCTCGAGCGCCGCGTCGATGCGCACGCGGATGCCGGGATTGGCGCGGGTGAAGCGATCCAGCCGCCAGACCAGCCATTTCGAGGCCAGGACCGGCGCCACCGAGACCGTGAGCACGTCCTCCCGGCGCTGGTCCGCGAGCGCCACGGCCGCCGAGATCTCGGCGAAGCCCACCGCGAGCCGCGCGATCACCGCCGCGCCCAAGGGCGTCGGCTCGAGCCCGCGGGGACGCCGCTCGAAGAGCGTGCGGCCGAGCTCGGCCTCGCATTTGAGGATCTGCTGGCTCACCGCGCCGACCGTGACGCCGAGCTCCTCGGCGGCGGCGCGCAGGGTGCCGAGCCGCGCCGCCGCCTCCACCGCGCGCAGACCGCCCAGATGGACGCGGGAGAGGTTTCGCATATAGCTCGCCTATAGGCTCATCGAGCAGAACGGGATTTTCGCGCGTGCTCGGCTGCGCGATGGTGCAGCCATGCTAAACCTCATCCACATCCTCCGGCAAGCGCTCGCGCGAGGCGAACCCGACCCGGACCCGGCTCTCGAGGCCGACCCCTTCTCCGATCCCACCATCGCCGCGATGAGCCCCGCCGCGCTCGCCGACCTGCCGCTCTCGCATCCGCCCGCCCCACCGCCTCTGCCGCGCGCCGCACCCGCGGCGGCGCCTCACGGCACGAGGACGAGCTTGCCCCGCGCCTCGCGGCTCGCGATCCGCCCCAGCGCCTCGGCGGCTTGCGTCAGCGGATAGGTCGCGTCGATCGAGACGCGGATCGTCCCGTCCGCCGCCCAGCCCATCAGCCGCTCCATGTTGGCGGCGTGGCGCGCGGGCTCTCGCTCCAGGAAGGCGCCCCAGAACACGCCGCGCACGTCGCAGCCCTTGAGCAGCACGAGGTTCGAGGGGATCTTGGGGATCGCGCCGCCGGCGAAGCCGATGACGAGATAGCGCCCCTCCCAGGCGATGGCGCGCAGAGCCGGCTCGGCGAGATCGCCGCCGACGGGATCGTAGACCACGTCGACGCCGCGTCCGTCGGTCAGCGCCTTCAAGCGCGCCTTCAGGTCCTCGCGTGAATAATCCACGGTCTCGTCCGCGCCCGCCTCGCGGGCCAGCGCGAGCTTGTCGGGCGAGGACGCGCAGGCGATCACCCGGGCGCCGAGCGCCTTGCCGACCTCCACGGCCGCGAGGCCGGTGCCGCCGGCGGCGCCGAGCACGCAGAGCGTCTCGCCGGGCCGGATCGCCGCGCGATCCGCGAGCGCGTGCAGGGTGGTACCGTAGGTGATGCTCATCCCCGCCGCCCGCGCGTCGTCGAGGCCCGCCGGCGCGGCGATCAGGCGATTCGCGGGGACGATGGCGTAATCCCGCGCCGCGCCGTGGCCGATATAGGCGACGACCCGCCGGCCCGCCTCCCAGCCGCCCACGCCCTCGCCGAGAGCGGCGATCTCGCCGCACAGCTCGCCCGCGGGGGAGAAGGGCAGGTCCGGCTTCACCTGGTAGCGGCCCTCGATGATCAGCGTGTCGAAGAAATTGAGCGCCGCCGCGCGCACGCGCACCAGCACCTCGCCGGGGCCGGGCTCCGGCACGGGGATCTCCGCGAGGCTGAGCGTCTCGGGCGGGCCGAGGCGCTCGCACAGGACGGCTCTCATCGTGCGGGACATGGGCGCTCCTCCTTCGGGACGAGAGGATGCCGCGGCGCGGGCACCGACGCGAGCCCGACGTTGCGCGCACACCCGGCCTTCACAGAACCAACCCCTCGTCCCAATACGGCGTCGGTCCGTAGAGCCCCTCCAGGAAGGCGATGAAGGCGCGGGTCTTCTGCTCGAGATGCCGGCGGCTCGGGTAGATCGCGTGGATCGCGACCCGGGTCGACGAGCGATAGGCGGGGAGAACCCGCACCAGCGCCCCCGATTTCAGCTCCGGCCCCACGTCCCAGGTCGAGCGCAGCGCGATCCCGGCCCCCGCGATCACCGCCTCGCGCACGACCTCGCTCGAATTCGTCCGCAGCGTCGAGACGATGCGCACGATCTCCGGTCCGTCGGGCCCCTCGAGCCGCCATTCCGGCGTCCCGTGGACGAGGAGCGTGTGCCGGTCGAGATCGGCGAGGCGCTCGGGCCTGCCGTGTCGCGCCAGATAGCCCGGCGTCGCCACGAGGACCCGGTGGCTCGGCGCGAGCTTCTTGGCGATGAGGCTCGAATCGGAGAGGTCGGCGATGCGGATGGCGAGATCGAGCCCCTCGCCCACCACGTCGACGAAGGCGTCGGAGAGGGAGAGATCCACCGTCACCTGCGGGTTGGCGTCGAGGAAGCGTGCGAGATGGGGCGCGACGTGCATGCGCCCGAACGAGGTCGGCGCCGAGACCCTCAAGAGCCCGCGCGCCTCCGCCGAGCCGGACATCGCCCACGCCTCCGCCTCCTCCACCGCGGCGAGGATCGCCACCACCCGCTCGTGGAAGCCGCGGCCGACCTCGGTGAGCGCCAGCTGGCGCGTCGTGCGCTGCAGGAGCCGCACGCCGAGGCGCTCCTCGAGCCGGCGCATGCGCTTCGAGATCACCGCCGGCGAGAGGCCGAGCTCGCGCCCCGCCGCCGACATGGAGCGCGCCGCGACGATGCGCGCGAAGACGTCGAGATCCCCCAGCCGGTCCATGGTCCGCCCCGATTGTTTCTCCAGGAGAAACAATCTAGCGCAGGCCGCGCCTCTGTTAACCGGGCGCGCTTCGCCCTATGGTCTTTTGGAACGCGTCCGAACGAGACGCGCCCGAGAATCACGAGCCGGAGGACGCCGATGACGATCGCCTTCCCGACCCCGGATGCCGGCATCCTGGCCCGCCGCGACGCGATCCTGGCGGGCCTCGCCCCGCTCGTCGCGCCCGACGCCCTCATCGTCACCGAGGACGAGCGCCGCGCCTTCGAGACCGATGCGCTCACCGCCTATCGTCGCCTGCCCATGGCGGTCGTGCTGCCCTCCTCCACGCAGGAGGTCGCCGCCGTGATGCGCTTCTGCCACGAGCACGGCGTGAAGGTGGTCGCCCGCGGCGCGGGAACCTCGCTCGCCGGCGGCGCGATCCCGCAGGAGGACGCCATCGTGATCGGCGTCTCCAAGCTCAACCGCGTGATCGAGACGAACTTCGCCGACCGAACGATGCGGGTCGAGGCCGGCATCACGAACCTCGCCATCTCCCAGGCGGTGGCGCACGAAGGCTTCTTCTACGCGCCCGACCCGTCGAGCCAGCTCGCCTGCACCATCGCCGGCAACGTCGCCATGAATTCCGGCGGCGCGCATTGCCTGAAATACGGCGTGACGACGAACAACCTCATCGGCCTCACCGTCGTCCTCGTCGACGGCACCGTGGTGGAGATCGGCGGCGACATGCTCGACGCGCCGGGCTACGACCTGCTCGGCCTGATGACGGGCTCGGAGGGCCAGCTCGGCATCGTGACCGAGGCCACCGTGCGCATCCTGCGGGCGGCGGAGGGCGCGCGCCCGGCGCTGATGGGCTTCGACAGCGTGGAGGAGTGCGGCGCCTGCGTCGCGGCCATCATCGGGGCCGGGATCATCCCCGTGGCGCTCGAATACATGGACAAGCCCGCGATCGAGATCTGCGAGGCCTTCGCCCATGCGGGCTACCCGCTCGACGTCGAGGCCATGCTGATCATCGAGGTCGAGGGCTCGGAGGAGGAGATCGAGGACGCCTTCGCGCGCATCGTCGAGATCGCGAAGCCCTTCAATCCGCGGGCGCTGAAGGTCGCCCAGACCGAGGCCGAGGCCGCGGCGATCTGGAAGGGCCGCAAGTCCGCCTTCGGCGCGACGGGCCGCGTCGCGGACTACATCTGCATGGACGGCACCATCCCCACCGGCCAGCTGAAGCATGTCCTCAAGCGCATCGACGAGATCGTGAAGGGCTACGGGCTTCGCGTCGCCAACGTCTTCCACGCCGGCGACGGCAACCTCCATCCGCTCGTGATGTTCGACACGAACGCGCCGGGCGAGATGGAGAAGGCGGAGGCCGCGGGCGAGGACATCCTGCGTCTGTGCGTCGAGGTGGGCGGCTGCCTCACCGGCGAGCACGGGGTCGGCATCGAGAAGCGCGACCTGATGACGACGCAGTACGACCGGCAGGACCTCGCCCAGCAGTTGCGCGTGCGCGGCGTGTTCGATCCGCTCTGGCTGCTCAACCCCGCCAAGGTCTTCCCCCTGACAGGGCGCGACCTCGACGAGGCGCCCGCGAACGGGCGGGAGGCGGCGTGACGACGCTCTCGGCCGCGAGCCACGCTCCCGCGAACGAGGACGAGGTCCGCGCCTTGGTGACGGACGCCGCCGCCCGCAGCGTCCCTCTCGCCATTTCAGGCGGCGCGACGAAGGCCGGCGTCGGTCGCCCGGCGCAGACGCAGGAGACGGTGTCCACGACGGGCCTCTCCGGCATCACGCTCTACGAGCCCGCCGAGCTCGTGATCGGCGCGCGGGCGGGGACGCCGCTCGCCGAGGTCGAGGCGACGCTCGCCGAGAAGAACCAGCGGCTCGCCTTCGAGCCCGCGGACTGGCGCGCGCTGCTCGGCACCTCCGGCGAGCCGACGATCGGCGCGGTGGCGGCCGCCAACGTCTCCGGTCCGCGGCGGATCATGGTGGGTGCCGCGCGCGACGCGCTCATCGGCGTGCGCTTCGTCAACGGCCGCGGCGAGGCCGTGAAGAACGGCGGGCGGGTGATGAAGAACGTCACCGGGCTCGACCTCGTGAAGACGATCGCGGGCTCCTGGGGCACGCTCGGCGTGCTCACCGAGGTGACCTTCAAGGTCCTGCCCATGCCCGAGCGCACGGCGACGCTCGTCTATCCGGGCCTCGACGACGCGCGCGCCGTGTCGGCGCTGTCGGCGGCGCTCGGCTCGCCCTACGAGGTGACCGGCGCGGCGCATCTGCCCGGCGACGGCGGAACGCTGATCCGCATCGAGGGCTTCGAGGCCTCGGTGCGCTATCGCCTCGGCGAGCTGCGGACGCTGCTCTCGGAATACGGCGAGCCGGCACTCGTCGAGAATGCCGACGGCGAGGCGCTCTGGCGCGGCGTGCGGGACGTCGGTCCCCTCGTCCAGCCCGCGGACCGCGCCGTGTGGAAGATCTCCACCGCCCCGACCCGCGCGCCCGCGCTGACGGCGTCGATCGCCATGCGGATCGAGGCGCGCTGGCTCTACGATTGGGGCGGGGGTCTCGTCTGGCTCGCCACGGAGCCGAGCGAGGCGGCGGCGCGCGTCGTGCGCGAGGCGACCCGCGCCCATCGCGGCCACGCGACGCTGATCCGCGCCCCCGCGGACCTGCGCGCCGCCATCGACGTCTTCGAGCCGCTGCCGGAGGCGATGATGCGGCTGACGAAGGGCCTAAAAGCGAGCTTCGATCCGAAGGGTATTTTCGAGCCCGGGCGGATGTATGCGGGGGTGTGAGGACGGGACCGCAGGCCGTTCCGCGTCCTTCCCTGTAGGGGAAGGAGAGACGACGCGTCATCCGGGTAGTGTGAGAGCAGGGCCATGCAAACCAACTTCACGCCAGACCAGCTCCGCGATCCCGCCATGCGCGAGAGCGAGAAGATCCTGCGCACCTGCGTGCATTGCGGGTTCTGCACCGCGACCTGCCCGACCTATCTCCTGCTCGGCGACGAGCTCGATAGCCCGCGTGGCCGCATTTATCTCATGAAGGACATGCTGGAGAACGGGAAGCCGGCCACCGAGGAGGTGGTCAAGCACGTCGACCGCTGCCTCTCCTGCCTCTCCTGCATGACGACCTGCCCGTCGGGCGTGCACTACATGCACCTCGTCGATCACGCCCGCGCCTATATCGAGCAGACCTACGAACGGCCCTGGCACGACCGGCTGCTGCGCGCCACGCTCGCCAAGATCCTGCCCTATCCGAGCCGCTTCCGTCTCGCCCTCCTCGGCGCGAAGCTCGGCGCGCCGTTCAAGGGCGTGGCGCGGGCGATCCCGAAGCTCGGGCCGCGGCTCGCAGGGATGCTCGACCTCGCGCCACGGCGCCTGCCGGCGCGCGCCGCCTCCGACGGGCCGCAGGTCTTCCCCGCGATCGGCGCGCGGCGCGGGCGGGTCGCCATCCTGCAGGGCTGCGCCCAGCGCGTCCTCGACCCCGGCATCAACGAGGCGACGGTGCGCCTCCTCACGCGAAACGGCATCGAGGTCGTGCAGGCGAAGGGCGAGGGCTGCTGCGGCGCGCTCGTCCACCACATGGGCCGCGAGCACGACGGCCACGCCTTCGCCAAGCGCGCCATCGACGTGTGGACGCGCGAGATCGAGGGCGAGGGGCTCGACGCCATCGTCATCACGGCCTCGGGCTGCGGCACGACGATCAAGGATTACGGCTTCATGCTGCGCGAGGACGCCGCATACGCCGAGAAGGCGAAGCGGGTCTCGGCGCTGGCGAAGGACGTCACCGAATATCTCACGACGCTGAAGGTGGTGGCGCCGGCCCGCGACGTGTCCGGCCTGACGGTCGCCTACCACTCCGCCTGCTCCATGCAGCACGGCCAGCAGATCCGGCTCGAGCCGAAGGCGCTGCTCAAGAAAGCGGGCTTTGCCGTGAAGGACGTGCCGGAGGGCCACATCTGCTGCGGCTCGGCGGGCACCTACAATCTGCTCCAGCCGGAGATCGCGGGCCAGCTTCGCGCCCGCAAGGTCGCGAACATCGAGAAGATCGCCCCCGACCTGATCGCCACGGGCAACATCGGCTGCATGACGCAGATCGGGAAGGGCACCGCCATCCCCATCGTCCACACCGCCGAATTGATCGACTGGGCGACCGGCGGGCCGCTGCCGCGGGCGCTGGAGGAAGCCGGCTGGCAGGATCGCCCGATGGCGGCGCCGACGCGCGCCGCAGCCGAATGATGCGCTGGAACCGCGAGCGCGCATGTCGCGCTTGTTGCGGGCGCGGCGAGACGCCATTTAGGGATCGTTCGTCGCGTTCCTGCAAGCTCGGTCCATGATCCGCTACGCCCTGGCCTGCTCGTCCGGCCATTCCTTCGAGAGCTGGTTCCCCTCCTCGGACGCCTACGAGGAGCAGGTCGTGCGCGGGCTCGTCACCTGCCCCGTCTGCGGCACGGCGCATGTCGAGAAGCGCATCATGGCGCCCTCCGTCGCGCGCACCGATCGCGCGACGCCGCGAGCGACGGATGCCGACGAGACGGCGACGCCCGCGCCCTCCCCCGCTCCCGGCCCGGCGCCCGCAGCCGCGGCGTCCGTCCCGGTCCCCGCGCCGCCACCGGAGGCGATGGCTCTGCTGGGCGAGGCGCAGCGCGAGATGCGCGAGGCGCTGCGGCGTTTCCGGGCCCATATCGAGTCCACCGCCGAGAACGTCGGACGCAACTTCCCCGATGAGGCCCGCCGCATCCATGCCGGCGACGCCCCCGAGCGCGTCATCATGGGCGAGGCGAACCGCGAGGAGGTCGCCGAGCTCCTGGAGGAAGGCGTTCCCATCGCGCCGCTGCCGATACTCCCCGACGAACGGAATTGAACCGTTTTTTTCAAGCCTGTTACAGAATGTGAACGGCTCGCACCTGCCGTTGAACCGTTTCACGGCTCCATGGGTGTTTTAAGGTAGGAATGCTGCCCGTTCTTTTCGCAGTTGCGAAAAAGATCGTCTTGCGGCTGTCATGAAGGCCGCCTAGCCTCACAATCACTGATAATTCGAGCTGGGCGCGGACCGCAAGGCACGGGACCTCGGCCGGGAAGGAAGACGATCGCCGGACTGTCTCGTCGCGCGGGCTCGAAGGCCCGTACCCGGTCGTTCCGACGCGCCCAGAGCGCTATCGAAAGTCGTTCGTCATGCTGGACACACATCGTGCCGAGCCGGCCTCGTCCGGCTCCGAGGGCGCTATCCTCCTGACCGGCGCCGCCGGCTTCACGGGCCAGGCCTGGCTCGCCGGGTCCGCCCATGCGGGCAGGCGCATCGTCGCCGTCGATCGCGAGCCGATCGAGGCGCCCGCACCGAACGTCGTGCCGATCCGCGCCGACATCCGCGACCGGCGCTGGCTCGATGCCGTGCCCGACGGCGTGTCGATCGTCGTCCACGGTGCGGCGGCCCTGCCGAGCCACGACCCGCGCGAGATCGTCGAGACCGACGTCGACGCCACCCGCACCCTCCTCGCCTGGGCGGCGGAGAAAGGCGTCTCCCAGGTCGTGCACCTCTCCTCCACCGCCGTCTACGGCCCGGCGCACGCGCCGCTCGTGACGGAGGACCGCGATCCGGTTCCCTACGACGCCTACAACACGGCGAAGATCCGCGCCGAAGCTCTCCTGCCGGAGGTGCTCGACGGGACGGGGACCGCGTGGACCATCCTGCGTCCCAAAGCAATCGTCGGCCCCGGCCGGCTCGGGCTCTTCGGGCACCTCTTCGACTTCGCCGCCGGGGGCCACGGCTTCCCCATCATCGGCGACGGGCGGGCGACGTACCAGTTCCTGCACGTGGACGACCTCGTCACCGCCATCGACCTCGCGATCGCGCGCCCGCAGGCGGCGCACGGCGCGACGCTGAACGTGGCGTCGCGGGCCGAGCACGACATCGCGACGCTGTTCCAGTCCGTGCTCGACCGCGCCGGCCACGGCAAGACGCTCCTGAAGGTGCCGAAATGGCTGGCGAAGCCGGTCCTGCTCGGCGCCTACAGGCTCGGGCTCTCGCCCGTCTACCACCGCCTCATCGCCAATCTCTGCGAGGGGTCGACCGTGTCGCTCGAGCGTGCGCACGCCGTGCTCGGCTACGTGCCGGCGCATACCGGCATGAGCGCGCTCGCCGATGGGTTCGACTGGTACCGCGCCGCCCGCAGCGAGGGCGCCTTCGCCTACGGCAAGGGCCACCGCACGCTCTGGCGCAACCCGCTCGCCACCCTCGTCAAGGCCGTCATCTAGAGGATCGACCCATGATTGAGCTGATCAAGTCGCGGCCGGGCCTCGCGTCCGCGCCGAACGCGAACCTGCGCGTCAAGGCGGCCGCTCTCCTGGAGCTCGCCCGCCCCTCCCACGTCGTGAAGAACGGCGTCGTCGTCGTGCCCTGGCTCCTCGCCGGCTTCGAAGGCTCGGCGCTCGCCGTCGTCGCGACGCTCCTGGGCTTCGTGCTGGCGAGCGTCGCGGTCTACGCGATCAACGATTCCATGGACGCGGCCGTCGACGCCGCGCACCCGAAGAAGCGCCATCGCCCGATCCCGTCGGGACGGGTCAGCGTGCCCGAGGCGCTCGCCTTCGCGCTCCTCGCGGCGACGGCCGCGGGCTCGGCGACGGCGATCCTCGCCACCGACGCCCTCGCCTTCGTGGCCGTCTATCTGGCGCTCAACCTGTTCTACTCGAAGGTGGGCAAGGACATCGCCGTCGTCGACGTCGCAATCGTGGGCGCCGGCTTCGCGCTGCGCTTCCTCGCCGGGCTCGCCGCCATCGGCATGCTGGGCGAGCTCGCCTGGGCGGCGGGGCCGATCTTCATCGCCTCGGTGGGCCTCGCCGTCGGCAAGCGCCTCGCCAAGAAGGCGACCTCGGCGGAAAAGACGGACGCGCGCGTGCCGCGCTTCTATACGCCCAACGTCCTCACGGGGCTGCTGATCCTGCTCTCGCATCTCGCCGTGCTGGCGGGCGCCTGGGCCGCCTTCAGCGCCGACGCCGACATCGCCGGACGCTTCTCGCTGGCCCCGCCGGTGATCGCGATCCTGTCCCTCATCGGCGTGGGCGTGCTCTCGCGCGCGGTCTACCTGATGACGACGGATTCGGTGGAGCCGGCGACGGTGTTCACCCGCGATCGGCCGACCCTCGTCGCGGTGGCATTGGGCGCGTCGATCCTCGGTTTCAACGCCCTCGTCTGAACGCACATCCCCAGCGTGCTAAAGAAAGCGAGAGGAAACCGATGACATCCACGCGCTCCCGCTGTATGGTGCGACGGGCCGCAATCGTGGCCCTCGCCGCCGCGGTCCCGTTCCTGGCCGCGCTCCCGCACCTGCCGGATACGCTGCCCATCGTCGTTCTGATGCAGAGCCTCCCCGTTCTCGCCTATGCCCTCGCCTGGGTCGTCTGCCTCGCGCTCGCGGCCCTCCTGTGGCGCGCGGCACGCTGGCCGGTCCTGGCGGCTCTGGCGACGGCGGTGCTTCTCGGCGGGCGCGCGCTCATGCCGAGCGCAGTGGCGGACGCGCCTGCGGCGTTCACGGTGGCGACCTTCAACACCGATTTCTGGGACCAGCACGGCGAGACCGAGGGGCTCGAGGCCGCCTTCGCCGCCATCGACGCCGACGTGCTCCTCCTCCAGGAGCATTTCTACCTCGACCCGCCGGACGTGTTCGAGCCCATCGACCGCGCCCACCTCCTCGTCTCCTGCTGCGACTACCCCCACGTCTTCGTCGACGGCGATCTCGTCGTGGCGAGCCGTTTCCCGGGCGTCGACCATTCCCATCCCGACCCCAACGTCCAGCGCCTCACGCTCGAGATCGAGGGGCGCGCGGTCGAGGTCGTGAACGTGCACAATCCCGTCCACGTCACCCTCTACGATTCGATCCTGACCGAAGCCTTCTGGGACTTCGCCCGGGACGCGGCGGCGGCGCGCAGCCTCGTCTACGAAGCGGTGGACGAGGCCCTCGCGGACGCGCGCGCATCGGAGCGCTCGGCCCTCGTCGGCGGCGACTTCAACGCCACCGCGATGATGCCGAGCCTTCGCCGCTCCGTCCTCGGGCCGCTCGGGCGCGATCCCCTCGCCCATCTCGACGGGTCGTTCCCCGTGGGCCTGCCTCTCTGGCGCATCGATCACGTGGTCTCCACGCCCGACCTCCCGATCGCCTGCGCCTCCATGCCGGCGACGCCGGTCTCCGATCATCGCCCCGTCCGCTGCACGGTGACACGCGCCGCATCCGGGGCATGAGCCCGCCCGGAGGATGCGCCGCACGCGTCCTCCGGGCGAGAATTGAAACGATCCAAGGCCCCGAGGACAAGCACCAAGGAAAGGAAACGCGCGATGAGCAACCCCGCAACGCACAACGCCACCACGATCGACGTCGCCGGACATCGCGTCCCGCGCATCGGGATGGGCACCTGGGCCGTCGCCGGGCCCTTCTTCGCGGGCGACGAGCCGCTCGGCTATGCCGGTGTCGAGGACGAGGCCTCCATCGCCGCGCTGCAGGCGGCCTACGATGCGGGCGTGCGCTTTTTCGACACGGCCGACGTCTACGGCGCCGGGCACTCGGAGGAGCTCGTCGGGCGGGCGCTGAAGGGCCGCTCCGACGCGGTGATCGCGACGAAGCTCGGCCTCGCCTTCGATCCTGCGACGAAGCAGGTGCTCGGCCCCATGAGCGATCCCGCCGCCGTCGTGCCGGCGATCGAGGCGAGCCTGCGGCGGCTCGGGCGCGACAGCGTCCCGCTCGTCTTCTTCCACCTCAATTCCATGCCCGTCGCGGACGCCGAACCCTATCTCGACGGGCTGGAGACGGCGCGCGCCCGCGGGCTGATCGAGCGCTTCGGCTGGAGCACGGACTTCCCCGAGAGCGCGCGGGCCGGCGCGCGGCGCGAGGGCTTCGTCGCCGTGCAGCATTGCATGAACGTGTTCTATTCCGCGCCGACCATGATGGGCGTCGTCGCCGAGCACGGGCTCGTGTCGGTGAACCGCTCGCCGCTGGCGATGGGGCTCCTCACGGGCAAGTACGGCGCCGACACGGCCATGCCGGACGACGACATCCGCCGCAACAGCTACGGCTGGATGGACTGGTTCAAGGACGGCAAGGTCGCCCCCGAGCACCTGGAGACGCTGGGCAAGGTGCGCGAAATCCTCACCGTCGGCGGGCGCACGCTCGCCCAGGGCGCGCTCTCCTGGCTCCTCGCCCATTCCCCGCATGCGCTGCCGATTCCCGGCGCCCGCAACGCGAAGCAGGCGGAAGAGAACGCCGGCGCCATCGCGCACGGCCCCCTGCCGGAGAGCGCCATGCGCGAGATCGAGGCCCTCGTGCCCCGCGTGCCCGACGGCGAGCCGCGCGAGCGCTGAGCCGCGAGACGACGAGAAAGGACGAGCCGTGATCCGCTCCCTGCCGCTCCCGAAAGCCTTCCAGAAAGGACCGCCCGCCCGCCGCACGCTGGTGCGCGCGATGCAGGTCGTCTTCTGGCTCGCCGCCCTCGCGGCGCTCGCCTACGCCTATCGCGCGAACGAGGCGGCGATCGTCGAAGCGCTCTCGCGGGTGAGCCCGGTCGCCCTCGCGGCGGCGTGCGCGGTGGCGGCGCTCGGCGCGGTGCCGGGCGCCCTCGCCTGGGTCGCCCTCGCGCGCGCCGGCGGCATGCCGGTGCCGTGGGGGCGGGGCACGGCGATCTATCTCGTCTCGAACCTCGGCAAGTACGTGCCCGGCGGGTTCTGGGCGATCCTGTCCCAGGCCGCCCACGCGCGGCCCTGGGGCATGACGCTGCCGCGGGCGGCGGGACTCTTCCTCCTCGCCATGCTCTGCGCGCTCCTGGCGGCGGGCCTCGTCGGCCTGCCGGCCTTCCTCGGCGCCTTTCGCATCGAGGGCGCGCTCGCCGCGGCCCTCGTGGTCGTCGCGCTCCTCGGCGCGGCGGCGGCGCTGAAGCTCCTGCCCTTTCTCGCGGGCATCGCCGCGCGGCGCCTGCCCTTCGTGCCGGACGAGAGCCTCCTCGCGCGCCTCGACACCGCCTCGCTCTCGCGCGCCACCGCGATCATGCTGGTCGCCTGGCCCCTGACCGGGCTGCACCTCGCCATCCTCGCCGCGCCCTTCTCCGACGACGTGATCTTCCTCGTCTCGGCCTACGCCTTCGCCTCGGCGCTGAGCCTCGTCCTGCCGATCCTCCCCGCCGGCCTCGGCGCGCGCGAGGGCGCGCTCATGGCCTGCCTCGTCGTGGTGATGCCCGCGGCGGAAGCGGCGGTGATCGTCGTGCTGAGCCGCCTCGTCGTGACGATGGTGGAGCTCGCCGCCGCCGCGCTGGCGAGCCTCGTGCGGCCCGAGCGACACATAGAGGCGACCCCCGCCCTCGACACCGAGCGTCCCTGACCGCCCCGACGGAGAACGCCCCATGACCGACCGGATGCCCAGCGACAGGCACTACGACGTCGCCGTCGCGCTGAACTACTACGCTCCCTACGTCTCGGGCCTCACGGAGACCGCCCGCGTCGTCGCGGAGGAGCTCGCGGCCCGCGGGCGCTCCGTCGCCGTGGTCACCTGCCGCCACGATCCGGCGCTGCCCGCCTTCGAGCGCCTGCGCGGCGTCGACGTCTACCGCGCACCGGTCCTCGCCACCTTCGGCCGGGGGCCGATCAGCCCGGCCTTCGCGCCGCTGGTGCGCCGGATCGCGAAGCGTTCGGCGACGCTCCACCTGCACCTGCCGATGCTCGACGCGGTGGCGATCACGACGGGGCTCTCCCATCCGCGCATCGTCTCGACCTATCACATCGACGTCTGGATCCCGCCCTCCCTCACCTCGCCCCTGCAGATCGCGGGCGTGAACTGGTCGGCCCGCCGGGCGATCGCGAAGTCGCATCGCGTCGTCGTCAACAGCTTCGATCAGGCCGATCATTCGCTCCTGCGCGACGTGCTGCGCGCGGGCGACCTGCGCGCGATCCCCGCGCCCTGCCTCGATTCGTCTGGCGGCACGCCCGCCTATCGCGACGGCCCGGGCACGCATGTGGGCTTCCTCGGCCGCATCGTGCCCGACAAGGGCATCGAGTTCCTCATCCCCGCCTTCCTGAAGAGCGCGCGCCCCGACGACCGGCTCCTCGTCGCCGGCGAGCATCAGGCCGTGGCCGGCGGCGGGATCATGCCGCTCCTGCGGCGCCTGGCGAACGACGATCCGCGCATCCGCTTCCTCGGCCCCCTCGACAAGGCGCAGGTGCGCGACTTCTACGCCTCGATCGACGTCTTCGCGCTCACCTCGGTGGCGGAGAGCTTCGGCATCGTGCAGGCCGAGGCGATGATGTGCGCCATACCCGTCGTCACCTCCGACATCCCCGGCGGGCGCGTACCCGTGCGGGAGACCGGCTTCGGCATCCTCACCGAGCCGCGCGACGTGGACGCCATCGCGCACGCCCTCGAGCGCCTGCGCGCCATGGACGCGCCGACCCGCGCGGCCCATGCCGAGACCGCGCGGCGCGCCTTCGGGCTCGCCGCCTGCATCGACCGCTACGAGGACACGCTCTTCGCGTGGAACGCGTCGCAGGTGGCGCGAGAGGCCTCGGCAGCGCCCGACGCCGGCGCGCCTCCCGCCGTGAGTGCGACCGAAGCGGCCGTCGACGGGGCGCGCTGACCGCTACGCCTTGCATTTCACGGCATAACCGCCATAATCCAGGCCTCCCGCTTCGCCTGCGCGTCGCGGGACGTCCGCCGCGTTCCCATGTCTCGCGGCTGGCTGGAGCCCTTCGTCGGCCCCGCATCCAGGCTCTTCGGAGCCCGCCAGAGCCTCGACTCGACCCGTCATCCGAGTCCGGCCGCCCGGCATCCGCCGGGAGCGCGAGATCGTCTATTTTCGTCGGCGCCGAGCGCCGCGCAACACGAGGAGAGAGTTTTTGCAGGTACTCGTTCGCGACAACAACGTCGATCAGGCGCTGCGCGTCCTGAAGAAGAAGATGCAGCGCGAGGGCGTCTTCCGTGAGATGAAGAAGCGCCGCTCCTTCGAGAAGCCCTCCGAGAAGCGCGCCCGCGAGAAGGCCGAGGCCGTCCGCCGCGCCCGAAAGCTCGCCCGCAAGCAGGCCCAGCGCGAGGGGCTCCTGCCCATGCGCAAGAAGGTCGCCGCCGCCGGCGGCCGTCGCTGAGCCCGTCCGTCCGTCGTCCCGCCGGCACAGCCGCCGGCGGCGCGGCGAGACGAAGAAGGCGTGCGTTTCGTCAGCCTTCGGGCCGCTCCGCGTAGGCCATGTAGTTCACGGCCGTGTCGCGGGAGATGCCCCAGGCGTCCTTCAACGGATTGTAGGTCACGCCCGTCACGTCGCGCACGGCGAGCCCGCCCGCGCGCATCGACGTCTCGAGCTCGTCGGGCGTGACGAACTTGTCCCATTCGTGCGTGCCTTTCGGCAGCCAGCCGAGCACGTATTCCGCGCCCACGATGGCGAGCCCCCACGCCTTGAGCGTGCGGTTGATCGTCGCCATGAAGAGCAGCCCGCCCGGCTTCACCGCCTGCGCGCAGGTGCGCACGAAGGCGTCCGGGTCCGGCACGTGCTCCACGACCTCCATCGCGATGACGACGTCGAAGCGCTCGCCGCGCTCGACCACGGTCTCCACCGTCTCCTGCGCGTAGCTCACGGGCACGCCCGAGCGCGCGGCGTGGAGGCGCGCGACCTCGACGTTGGTGGGTGCCGGGTCGAGGCCCTTGGCGTCGGCGCCGAGCCGCGCCAGGGGCTCGGTGAGGAGTCCACCGCCGCAGCCGACGTCGAGGAGCGTCAGCCCCTCGAGCGGCGCGCCGTCGCGCGGATCGCGGCCGAACTGCTCCGCCACCCGGTCGCGGATGTAGGAGAGCCGCACCGGGTTGAACTTGTGGAGCGTGCGCATGGGGCCCTTGGGGTCCCACCAGGTGCGGGCAATGCGCTCGAAGCGCGCGACCTCGTCTGGATCGACGGCGGCGGCTTCATTGAGACGCGGATCGGCGGCGGACATGCATGACGCTCCTCGAACGGGCGCCGCCTCGAACGGGACGACGACCCCGGCGGCGGGAGGGCCATCGTCCTCGCGTCGTCTCTCGCGACGCGGATCAGGAGAAGTCGCAGGCGATGCCCTTGATCTCCCAATCCGCGTAGCGCACGGGCTCGAGCCCGCCGCGCCCGTTCTTCTCGGGCTCGCGGGAGATCTCCTCGGCGCGCGCGTCGATGGCGGCCCGGCGCGCCGCCGCCTCCTCGAGCGCGCGGCGCGCGGCGGGGGAGAGCGTCTTGCCGGGCGCGGCGCCGGGCATCTCGACCGACGGCATCTCGGCCGACGGCGTCCCGGCGGATGCCGTTTCCGCCACCGGCGTCTCGGCCGCCCGGCCGTCTCGCATCTCGTCTCGCATCCGCGCCTCCCGTGGCGAGGGGGTCACCGCGCGATCCGGGCGGGCGCGCGCCGTGCGAGCCTTGCCGGAACGGATCGGGTGATCCCACATTCCTGTCGTGCCCCTCATATAGGGGTCCTTTCCGTCGAGGCACACCGCGATGAACGTGGTCAAGACCGCACTCCTCCTCGCCGCGCTGACCGCGCTCTTCGGCGTCGTCGGCTACTGGATCGGCGGATCCGGCGGCATGCTGATCGCGCTCGGCCTCGCCGCGGCGACGAACCTCTACGCCTACTGGAATTCCGACCGGCTGGCGCTGCGCGCCCACCGCGCCCGGGAGGTGGACGCCGCGAGCGCGCCCGAGCTCGTCGGCATGGTCCACGACCTCGCCGTGCGCGCGGGCCTGCCGCCGCCGCGGGTCTACCTGATCGACAATCCGCAGCCCAATGCCTTCGCCACCGGGCGAAACCCGCAGAACGCCGCCGTCGCCGCGACGACGGGGCTCCTGCGCACGCTGTCGACCGAGGAGGTAGCGGGCGTCATGGCGCACGAGCTCGCCCACGTGAAGAACCGCGACACGCTGATCATGACCGTCAGCGCCACCTTGGCCGGCGCGCTGGCGACGCTCGCGCAGTTCGGCTTCCTCTTCGGCGGGCGCGAGCGGCAGAACCCCATCGCGCTCGTCGCCATGATCATCCTCGCGCCGATCGGCGCCATGATCGTGCAGATGGCGATCTCGCGCACCCGCGAGTACGACGCCGATCGGATGGGCGCGGAGATCTGCGGCAATCCGCTCTGGCTCGCCTCCGCGCTGCGGAAGATCGCCGGCGGCGTCGCGCGCGCCGTCAACCCGGATGCGGAGAACCACCCGGCGAGCGCGCCGCTCTTCATCGTCAATCCGCTCAAGGGCGGGGCCATCGACGGGCTGTTCTCCACGCATCCGGCCACCGAGAACCGCGTCGCCGCCCTCGTCGCCATGGCGCGCGAGAGCGGGATCGGCGGCGATATGGGCGACGGCGGGCTCGGCGCGGCGTCGCCCCCGCCCGAGCGCGCGAGCGGCCCGTGGGGCGCGCGGCGCTCGCGCCGGCCGTGGGGATGAGGTAGAGGGAGCCTCCCCGCGCCCGGCAGGCGGATCGTGCGGGAGACGGAAAGGACGGTTCACGTGGCGGACGAACAGCCGGGCCTCGGCGCGCGAAGGCTCGCCTTCGCGGCCCTGGAGGAGACGCTGCGGGTGCGCCGCGCCCTCGACGACGTGCTCGCGGCGCGTGCCCCCGTGGCGGCGCTGGAGCCGCGCGATCTCGGTCTCGCCCGCGCCATCGCCGTGACGGCGCTGCGGCGCCTCGGCACGATCCGCGCGGCCCTGGCGGAGCGGCTCTCCCAGCCCGTCGGCGATCCGCGGCTCGAGGCGCTCCTCGTCGCCGGCGCCGCGCAGATCCTCTTCCTCGACGTGCCCGATCACGCCGCCGTCGCCACCGCCGTCGACCTCGCCCGAGAGGAGCGCCGGCTCGCCCGCGCGGCGGGGCTGATCAACGCCGTGCTGCGTCGGGTCGCGCGCGAGCGCGACGCCGTTCTCGCCGAGGCGGAGGCCGACCCGCTGCGCGACGCGCCCACCTGGCTCGCAGCCCGCTGGGTCGCGACCTACGGCGAGGCGAGCGCCGCCGAGATCGCCCGCGCCCATCGCCGCGAGGCGGCGCTCGACCTCACGGTGAAGGGCGACCCGCAGCAATGGGTGGACGCGCTGGAGGCCCGGCTCCTGCCCACGGGAACGCTGCGCGTCGCCGCGCGCGCGCCGGTGCCAGAGCTTCCCGGCTATGCCGAGGGCGCCTGGTGGGTGCAGGACGCCGCCGCCGCGCTCCCTGCGACGCTGCTCGGGGCGAGACCGGGGATGCGCATCGCCGATCTGTGCGCGGCGCCGGGCGGCAAGACCGCGCAGCTCGCCGCCGCCGGCGCGGACGTCCTCGCCGTAGATCGCTCGGCGAAGCGGCTCGAGCGCCTCTCCGAGAACCTCGCGCGTCTCGGGCTCGGCGCCGAGACCCGCGCCGTCGACGCCCTCGCCCTGCCCGAGGACGCGCTTTTCGACGCTGTCCTCCTCGATGCGCCCTGCTCCTCCACCGGGACGCTGCGCCGCCATCCCGATGTCGCCTGGACGAAGGACGAGGGCGACGTCGCCAAGCTCGCCGCGCTCCAGGCGCGCCTCCTCGACAAGGCGGCGGCGATAACCAAGCCCGGTGGCGTCCTCGTCTACTGCACCTGCTCGCTGGAGCCGGAGGAAGGCGAGGCGCAGGCGGCGGCCTTCCTCGCGCGCCACCAGGATTTCGCGCGCGAGCCGATTGATCCGCAGGAGATCGGCTGCGCCTCGGCGCTCCTCACCGCCGACGGCGACCTGCGCGTCCTGCCGCATCTCGGGCTCGCTCCCGAGGCGCCGGGTCTCGACGGCTTCTACGCCACCCGCCTGCGCAAGCGCTGAGACGAAGACACACCATCTCACCACCTGGGATGAGGTCCGGCACGAGGATTGCGGGAACGCAGCGGCTGCATCGCACCGGCGCGGGTTGACTTCGGGTCGCCTCACGCCACACTCCCGACACGCCGCAACCGGCACCCGGCGATGCGCCGAATGGGAGCGTCACGCGATGGAGAGCCCGCTTCTCGGGGCGATCATGATGTGGGCCGGCGACTACGCGCCTCAGGGCTGGGCCTTCTGCCACGGGCAGCGGCTGGAGGCGACCCAGAACGGCGCGCTCTTCGTGATGCTGCGGGAGAGCTTCGGCGGCGACGGGACCACCACCTTCGCCTTGCCGGACATGGTCGGGCGCGTGCCGGTCGGCGCCGGCCCGCTCGGGGCGGGTGAGGAGATCGCGCTCGGTGCCGAGCGCCCGATCCTGCACGGCACGCACGTTCCGGCGACGGGGCTGCTTCGCGCGGCCCTCGCGGTCAATTTCATCATCTGCATCGACGGACGCTTCCCCGAGCCGGCGTGAACGGGCGCGGGAGAGGCGGAGCGGGGCGCGCGTTTACGCGAGCGCGCCCCGGGAGTGCCGCAGCCGGCCTTATTCCGCCGCGACCTGCGGGCGCTCGCGACCCTGGCGCTCGCGCTTGATCAGCTCGGCCGTCAGGAACGCGATCTCGAGCGCCTGCTCGGCGTTGAGGCGCGGGTCGCAATAGGTGTGGTAGCGGTCCGAGAGATCGGCGTCGCCCAGCCCGCGGGCGCCGCCGGTGCATTCGGTGACGTTCTTGCCCGTCATCTCGAGGTGGATGCCGCCGGCATGCGTCCCCTCCGCCTGGTGGACGGCGAAGAAGTTGCGCACCTCCTGCATGATCCGGTCGAACGGACGCGTCTTGTAGCCCGAGCCCGCCTTGACGGTGTTGCCGTGCATGGCGTCGCAGGACCACACGGGCGTGCAGCCCGCCTTCTTCACCGCGCGCACGAGCGTCGGCAGGTGGTCGAACACCTTGTCCGCGCCGAAACGGCAGATCAGCGTGAGGCGGCCCGGCTCGTTCGCCGGATCGAGCTTGTCCATCAGGCGCAGGAGATCGTCCGGCGCCAGCGAGGGGCCGCACTTGAGGCCGATCGGGTTCTTCACGCCACTGGCGTATTCCACGTGAGCGTGGTCCGCCTGGCGGGTGCGATCGCCGATCCAGATCATGTGACCGGACGTGGCGTAGGGCTCGCCCGTGGTGGAATCGACGCGGGTGAGCGCCTCCTCGTAGCCGAGCAGCAGCGCCTCGTGGCTGGTGTAGAAATCGGTGTTCTTCACCTCGGGATGCCGGTCGGCCTCGATGCCGATGGCCTTCATGAAGGCGATCGCCTCGGAGATGCGCTCGGCCACGTCGGCATAGCGCGCGCTCTGGGGCGAGTCCTTCACGAAGCCGAGCATCCAGCGATGCGCGTTCTCGAGATTGGCGTAGCCGCCGGTGGCGAAGGCGCGCAGCAGGTTAAGCGTCGCCGCCGACTGCCGGTAGGCGTCGAGCTGGCGGCGCGGATCGGGCCGGCGGCCTTCGGGCGTGAAGGCGATGTCGTTGATGATGTCGCCGCGGTAGCTCGGCAGCGTGACGCCGTCCACCGTCTCGTCGTCGGACGAGCGGGGCTTGGCGAACTGGCCCGCGATGCGGCCGATCTTCACCACCGGGCAGGAGCCCGCGAAGGTGAGGACCACGGCCATCTGCAGGAACAGGCGGAAGAAATCGCGGATGTTGTCGGCGGAATGCTCGGCGAAGCTCTCGGCGCAATCGCCGCCCTGGAGCAGGAAAGCCTCCCCGCGGGCCACCGCCGCGAGATCCCGCTTCAGCTGGCGCGCCTCACCTGCAAAGACGAGGGGCGGAAACCCCGCGAGCTGACCCTCGACCTCGCGAAGCAGGTCCTGGTCCTCATAGGCCGGCACCTGCCGAATGGGCTTGCCCCTCCAGCTGTCGGGCGTCCAGCGCTCGCTCATCGTCCTCGCTCCTGCATGTCGCGCGTCCACGCGCGTCCTCGTTCGTCCCTCGTCGTGGGGATCCGCCCACCCGGGCGGAGCGGCCTTATAGCCGCTTTGCGACGGGGACGCGAGCCTCCGTCGCGCCCTTGCGTACGATTCCCGATACGCGCAACTTTGTTGCGGCTAACGGCGCTCCCCACGTCACCGCGCCCGGGTGCGCATCGTGACGAGCTCCTCCGCCGCGGTCGGGTGGACGGCGATGGTGCGGTCGAAATCCGCCTTGGTCGCGCCCATGGTCACGGCGATCCCGGCGAGCTGGATCATCTCGCCCGAGTCGCGCCCGAACAGGTGCACGCCCATCACCCGGTCGCTCTTCGCGTCGACGACGAGCTTCATGTAGACCGGGTCGTCGCGCCCCGAGAGCGTCGCGCGCATGGAGCGGAAGGACGTCTCGTAGATCGCGACGTCGTCGCTGCGGCTACGCGCCAGCGTCTCCGAGCAGCCCACCGTGCCGATCTCGGGCGTCGAGAACACCGCGGTGGGGATCAGCTCGTGGTCGACCATGGCGGGCTTGTCGCCGAAGACCGTGTCGGCGAAGGCGTGGCCCTCGCGGATGGCGACCGGGGTGAGCGCTGCCCGGTTCGTCACGTCGCCGACCGCCGAGATCGAGGGCACGAGGGTGCGCGAATAGCCGTCCACCACGATCGCCCCGCCCGCGTCGAGGGCGACGCCCGCCGTCTCGAGCCCGAGATCGGCGGTGTTGGGCCGGCGGCCCGTGGCGACGAGCACCCGGTCGAACACGGCCGTGTCCCCGCCCTGGAAGGTGGCGTCGACGGCGCCGTCGGGTCGGCGCGCGAGGCGCTCCAGCGTCGTGCCGAAGCGCAGGTCGACGCCCTTGCGGGAATAGGCGGCGCCGAGGCGATCGCGCAGGTCCTCGTCGAAGCCGCGCAGCAGCTTGTCGCCGCGAAGCGACATCGTCACCTTCGAGCCCAGCCCCGCGAAGATGCCCGCGAACTCGACGCCGATATAGCCGCCGCCGACGACGAGGATGCGCTTCGGCTGCTCGGGAATGTCGAAGATCTCGTTGGAGGTGATGCCCAGCTCGCCGCCGGGGATCATCGGCTCGAGCGAGGGGCGCGCGCCGACGGCGACGAGGATGTGGCGGGCGCGAAACACCTCGCCCGTCGAAAGGAGGCGCACCGCGTGCGGCCCCTCGATCACGGCCCGGCCCTCGAGCAGGCGCACGCCCGCACGCTCCAGGTTGGCGCGGTAGACGCCCTCGAGCCGCGTGATCTCGCGCTCCTTGTTGGCGACGAGCGTCTGCCAGTCGAACGCCGTCTCGCCCACGCTCCAGCCGTAGCCGGCGGCATCGGCGAAATCGTCGGCGAAGCGGGAGGCCAGCACCATCAGCTTCTTGGGCACGCAGCCGCGGATGACGCAGGTGCCGCCGTAGCGGTATTCCTCGGCGATCGCGACCTTCGCGCCGTAGCCGGCGGCGATGCGCGCCGCGCGCACGCCCCCCGAGCCGCCGCCGATGACGAAGAGGTCGAGGTCGAAATCGCCGGCCATGGGGCGTGCTCCTGTGGGACGGGGCGCGCCGTCTGCGGGCGCTTCATGCGAGCCGATCGAAGCCGGCGCGGGCGCGGTGTCGGCGTGGTGTCACTGGGCGGGCGTGGCCGCCTCGCCGCCGCCGGCCTCGCGTCGCTCCACCATCTCCGCCTGGACGCGGATCTGCAGGTACTCGTTGAGCTCCTGGGACCAGACCTGCATCTCCGAGATCAGACCGTCGAGGATCGCCGGCTGGACCTCGACGTAGCGCTTGCCGGCGTCGGTCTCGAAGAAGGCGGCGATCTCGGTGAGCTCCTCCTCGGAGAGGCGTGCGGCGATGACGCGGGCGGCGCGGTTCACCATGGCGCGGCGCTGCAGCTCCATCTCCGGCTCGAGCTCGCGGATCACCTCCGTGACGTCGTCGAGGAGCGCCGGGTTGCGGCCGTAGCGACGCAGGAGGCCCTCCTGCATCTGCGGGATCACCGCCTGGAACGATCGGGCCATGCCCGACGAGGTCACGACCTCGCGGGCGAGCGCGAGGTGGCTCTCCGAGAACTGCGTCTGCGCGGCAGGCGCCGCCTCCGTCTGCGCGCGGGCGCCGGTCGTCGCGGCGCCGGCGAGCGCGATCGCGACGGCGAGCGTGGAAGCGGCGAGAAGGGGTCTCATCATGATGCGGATGGCTCCGGATAATCGTTTGAAGGTCGGTATCAGACGTCGCCGAGCGTGACGAGACCGTCGTCGGTCGCGATCACGGCGCCCGTCGCGAGGCCGAGGAAGAGGCCGTGCTCGACGACGCCGGGCACGGTGGCGAGCGCGGCCGCGAGCGCGTCGGGCGCCTCGATTCGCCCGAGACGGGCGTCGAGGATGAAATGGCCGCCGTCGGTGAGGTAGGGCGTGTTGTCCGTGGCGTTTCTGAGGCCGAGCGTCCCCGAGGCGCCGGCCACCGCGATCGCGCGTTCCACGGCCCGCCGCGTCGCCTCGAGCCCGAAGGGCACGACCTCGATGGGGAGCGGGAAGGCGCCGAGCGTGGGCACGCGCTTGGAGGCGTCGGCGATGACGATCATGCGGCGCGAGGCCGCGGCGACGATCTTCTCGCGCAGCAGCGCGCCGCCGCCGCCCTTGACCAGGTTGAGCGCGTCGTCGAGCTCGTCCGCGCCGTCGACGGTGAGGTCGAGCCCGGGGAACTCGTCGAGGGTCGCGAGGCGGATGCCCTCGGCCTCGGCCTGCGCCCGCGTCGCCTCCGAGGTCGGCACGCCGACGACGTCGAGGCCGGCGCGCACCTTCTCGCCGAGCAGCGCGACGAAGTGCTTGGCGGTCGAGCCCGTGCCGAGCCCCAGCCGCATGCCGGGCTCGACGAGGGCGAGCGCGCGCGCCGCCGCCTCGCGCTTGAGTGCCTCGGCGCTCATCGGTCGATCCCCGGGCTGCATCGGCGCGTCACGGCCATGGTGTCAGGACCCTCTCCCATACGGATGCGGGTCCTTAACATGCGTGACACCGACGGGGGAAGGCGCAAGCGCCGCGCGTGGCGCCGTCGCGCTCAACGGACCATCAGCACCGGGATGCGGCAGCGCCGCACCATCGCCGTCGTGGTCGAGCCGACGACCAGCGCCCGCAGGCGCCCGTGGCCGAAGGCGCCCATGACGAGGAGATCCGCCTCGCTCGCCTCGACGGCGGCGCCGATCGCCTCCTCGGGCTCGCCCGCGACGACGCGACCCGTGGCCGCGCGGCCGGCCGCGCGCAGCCGCTCCGCCGCCGCCTCGACGCGCGTGCGCGCCGCCTCGCCGTCGCCGACCGTGATCACCTCGACCGCGAGGCCGTTCGTCATGGGGTCGTGCGAAGCGAGATCGAGCGCGCGCTCGGCCGACGGGCTCGCGTCATAGGCGAGGACCACCTTGGCGATCGGGCGGAACGCGCGCGCCGCCACCAGCACCGGACGCGTGCTGGCGCGCACGATGCGCTCGAGATTCGAGCCCAGATGCCCCTTGGCGAAGTCCGCCGCCTCGCCGCGCTTGCCGACGACGACGAGGGCGGCCTCGGGCTCGAGCTCGGCGACGGCATCGAGGAGGTCGCCGTGGCGAAGCTTCGCCTCGACGCCGGTGGCGGCCGCCGCCTTCTCGATGCGCGCCCGTGCGTCGTCCAGAAGGAGCCGTCCGCGCTTCTGCGCCAGGCGCGCACGCGATTCGTCGTTGGCCGCGAGCTCGGCGAGGAGCGCCTCGCGGGCGTCGGCCCTGAGCGAGCCCGAGAGGTCGATGGGCGTCGTCGCGGTCTCGCGTCGGCCGAGCACGTGCAGCAGCGTCACCGTGGACGCGGTGCGCGCGGCGGCCCAGGCGGCGAGGTCGCAGACGCTGCCCGCGTAGAGCGAGCCGTCGACCAGAGCGAGGATGGTACGCATGAAAGGCCTCTCCTCAATGGCCGCCGAGGCGCGCGAGCGCGTCCGGCTTGTCGTGGACGGCGAGCTTGTCGACGATGGTCGCGCTCGCCTCGTTGAGGCCGACGATCTCGACGGTCGTGCCCTCGCGGCGGAACTTCAGCACCACCTTGTCGAGAGCGCCGACGCCCGTCAGGTCCCAGATATGGGCGCGCGAGACGTCGATCGTGACCGACTCCAGCGCCTCGCGGAAGTCGAAAGCGGCGAGGAAGCTCTCGGAGGAGGCGAAGAACACCTGGCCCTCGACGACGTAGGCCCGGGCGCGCCCGTCCTTCGACAGCGTCGAGCCGACGCGGAACAGCTGCGCCACCTTCGAGGCGAAGAAGATGCCCGACAGGAGCACGCCGATGAGCACGCCGATGGCGAGGTTGTGCGTGAGCACCACGCCGGCGACGGTGGCGAGCATCACTGTGGAGGAGCGCCGCGGATTCGTCGCGAGCTCGCGCAGCGACGACCAGGAGAACGTGCCGACCGACACCATGATCATGATCGCGACGAGCGCCGCCATCGGGATGATCGAGACGAGATCGCCGAGCACGACCACGAGAACGAGCAGGAACACGCCGGCGACGAAGCACGAGAGCCGCCCGCGCCCGCCGGACTTCACGTTGATCACCGACTGGCCGATCATGGCGCAGCCCGCCATGCCGCCGAGAAAGCCCGTCACGAAGTTCGCCGCGCCCTGGCCCACGCATTCGCGGTCGCGGTCGCTGTCGGTGTCGGTGAGGTCGTCGACGATCTGCGCCGTCATCAGCGATTCGAGCAGGCCCACCGCCGCCACCGCGGCGGAATAGGGCAGGACGATCATGAAGGTCTCGAGGGTGAGCGGCACGTCCGGCAGGAGGAAGACCGGCAACGTCGAGGGCAATTCGCCCATGTCGCCCACCGTGCGCAGGTCCATGCCGAGCCCCACCGCCACCGCGGTGAGGACGAGGATGCACACGAGCGGGGCGGGGATCGCGGTCGTGATCCGCGGGAAGCCGTAGATGATCACCAGGCCGGCGGCGACCATCACGTAGGTGAGCCACGGCACGCCGATCAGCTCCGGAAGCTGCGCCATGAAGATCAGGATCGCGAGCGCGTTGACGAAGCCCGTCATCACCGAGCGAGACACGAAGCGCATCAGCCGCCCCAGGCGCAGGATGCCCGCGATCACCTGCAGGACGCCCGCCAGCACGGTCGCGGCGAGCAGGTATTCGAGCCCGTGATCGCGCACGAGGTCGACCATCAGGACGGCGGTCGCCGCCGTCGCCGCCGAGATCATGCCCGGGCGCCCGCCCGCGATCGCCGCGACGACGGCGATGGAGAAGGAGGCGTAGAGCCCCACCTTCGGATCGACGCCGGCGATGATCGAGAAGGCGATCGCCTCGGGGATGAGAGCGAGGGCGACGACGAGCCCGGCGAGCAGGTCGCCGCGCACGTTGCCGAGCCATTCGGCGCGCAGGCGCGCGGGATCGAGGAAGGAGGGCATGGGGTCTTTCGGGGGATTTCGACGGGAGGGGGCGGACACGAGCGGCCGAGCCCCGGCGATTTCACCATTTGAGCTACGGGATTTCTCGCTGCATTGCAACATCGCGGGCGACAGGGCAGCCGCCCCGGCGACGCATGCGCCGCCGGGGCCTTTCGCGTTCTCCCGGTGCCCGCTAAACGGATGCGATCCCAAGGAGGAAGACAAGATGCAGCTCACCGACGTTTCCGCCGCCATCGTCACCGGCGGCGCCTCGGGCCTCGGCGAGGCCACCGCGCGGCGCCTCGCGGACGCCGGCGTGAAGGTCGCGCTCTTCGATCGCGACGCGGAGCGCGGCGAGGCCGTGGCGCGCGAGATCGGCGGCCTCTTCTGCGCCGTCGACGTCACCGACGAGGCCTCGATCGACGCCGGCCTGGAAAAGGCCCGCGCGGCCCACGGCGTCGAGCGCCTGCTCGTCAATTGCGCCGGTATCGCGCCCGGCAAGCGCACGGTCTCCAAGAAGCGCGACACCGGCGCCCTCGTCGCCCACGATCTCGAGACCTTCACGAAGACGATCCACGTCAACCTGATCGGCACCTTCGCCATGATCGCCAAGTGCGCGACGGGCATGGCCGGGCTCGATCCCGTGACGGCGGACGGCGGGCGCGGCGTCATCGTCTCGACGGCGTCGGTCGCCGCGCAGGACGGGCAGATCGGCCAGGCGGCCTACGCCGCATCGAAGGGCGGCGTCGTGGGCCTGACGCTGCCGGTCGCCCGCGACCTCTCGGGCTTCGGCATCCGCGTCGTGACGATCCTGCCGGGCCTGTTCGAGACGCCGATGTTCGCCTCGCTCTCGGAGGAGGTGCGCACCTCGCTCGCGGCGAACGTGCCCTTCCCCTCGCGCCTCGGCAAGCCGTCGGAATACGCGGCGCTCGTCAAGTCCATCGTCGAGAACGACATGCTCAACGGCGAGACGATCCGCCTCGACGGCGCGCTGCGCATGCAGCCGAAGTGAAGGCCGGCGTGACGACCCGCCCTCGACCGGCGGCCGGGGCTCAGCCCGCGCCGCCGACGAGGGTGAAGGGGCGCCCGTGCCGCAGGCTCGGGATGCGCCGGCGCGCCTCCGCCACGGCGTCGAGGTCGATCTGCGCGGCGACGATGCCGGGCTCGGCGTCGCCCTCGGCGAGAACGCGTCCCCACGGGTCGACGATGATCGAATGGCCGTAGGTCTCCCGCCCGTCCTCGTGCACGCCGCCCTGGGCGGCGGCGACGAAGAAGGCGCCGTTCTCGATGGCGCGGGCGCGGGCGAGGACCTGCCAATGCGCCTCCCCGGTCTGGCGCGTGAAGGCCGCCGGTGCGGTGAGGATCGCCGCCCCGGCCTCGCCGTAAGCGCGGTAGAGATGCGGGAAGCGGATGTCGTAGCAGATGGCGACGCCGATCCCGGCCTCTCCCGCCTCGCCCAGCGGCGCGCGGGCGATCACCGCGCGATCGCCGCCGACATAGGTGTTGCTCTCGCGCCAGGTCTCGCCGTTGGGCAGGTCGACGTCGAAGAGATGGATCTTGTCGTAGGTCGCGAGGATCGCACCGTCGGGACCGATGACGACCGCGCGGTTCGCCACCTTCTCGCCGACCCGGATCGCCAGCGAGCCGAGATGGACGGTGACGCCGCGCCGACGCGCGACCTCGCGCAGGGCCGCGATGGTCTCGTCGGCATCCTCCTCGCGGATCTTGTCGAAGAGCGCCGCGCGGTCGCGCTCGAGCAGCGCCGTCATCTCCGGCGTCTGGACGTAGACGGCCCCCGCGTCCGCGGCGGCGTTCACGCCGGCGATCGCGGCCTCGCGATTGGCGGCGGGATCGCGGCTCGAGCGCATCCCGACGCAGGCGACGACGATCCGGCTCATGCTGCGCTCTCCTCGTCTCAAGCTGCGAGCAGCGGATCGAGCCGGCCGGCGCGATCCAGGGCGGAGAGGTCGTCGAAGCCGCCCACATGCGTCTCGCCGACGAAGATCTGCGGGACGGTGCTGCGCCCGTTCGCCCGCTCGATCATTTCGCGCCGTCGCTCGGGCTCCGCCTCGATGTCGATCACCGTGTAGGCCGCGCCCTTCTTGTCGAGCAGCCCCTTGGCGGCGATGCAATAGGGGCACCAGGTGCGCAGGTAGATCTCGATCGGCTTCATCGCGGGCCTCGTCGTGTCCTCGGCTCCACCATATAGGTGCGACGCTGCCGCGCGCTACCCGCGCGCTGCTCGCCTCACGCCTTGCGCGGCACGCCCCCCGTCTTCTCCGGCAGGAGGCCGCGGGGCGAGAAGCGCAGGACGACGAGGAGGATGACGCCCATCAGGAAGAGGCGCAGATGCGGCGCGGAATCGAGGAGATGCGCCCGCAGGGCGTCGCCCTGCGCCATGCCGGCGGTGATCGTGTCCATCAGCCACAGGCCGGCGGGCTCGGCCTGCACCCAGACGAACCAGATCACGAAGGCGCCCAGCACCGAGCCCATGTTGTTGCCCGAGCCCCCGAGGATCACCATCACCCAGATGAGGAAGGTGAAGCGCAGCGGCTGGTAGGAGCCCGGCGTGAACTGGCCGTCGAGGGTCACGAGCATCGCCCCGCCGAGCCCGACGACGGCCGAGCCGATGACGAAGATCTGCAGGTGGCGGCGGGTGACGTCCTTGCCCATGGCGGCGGCGGCGTCGCGATTGTCGCGGATCGCGCGCATCATGCGGCCCCAGGGCGAGTTGAGCGCGCGCTCCGACAGGGCGAGCAGCGCGAT
This sequence comes from Salinarimonas ramus, assembly GCF_014645695.1. GTDB lineage: Bacteria > Pseudomonadota > Alphaproteobacteria > Rhizobiales > Beijerinckiaceae > Salinarimonas > Salinarimonas ramus. The sequence goes on from NZ_BMMF01000008.1 coordinate 231,544, forward strand.
CAGCACCAGGGAGAAGAGCGCCGTGTAGACGAGCGCGACGGCGAGCGAGGAGGCCGTCGTCGCCGGCAGGCCCAGGCCCGTGGCGAAATCGACGAAGCCCGGATCCTGCTGCAGCTCGATCTCGTAGGGCGCGGGGCGCGGCAGGCCCGTGACGTTCTTCACGCCGCGGGTGAGCCAGGCCTCGTTCTTGATGATGGCGATGATGATCTCTGAGATGCCCAGCGTCGCGATGGCGAGGTAGTCCGAGCGCAGCCCCAGCGCCACCTTGCCGATGAGCCAGGCGGCGCCCGCGGCGAACAGCGCGCCGACGACCCAGCCGAGGAGCACCGGCAGGCCGAGCCCGCCGAGATAGCCGAGCGAGGCCGCCTCGTAGCCTTCCACCGCCTCGGTGGCACGGTCGCCGAAATAGCGGATGGCGAAATAGCCGATAACGAGGACGAGGATGATGGGCAGCGTGCGGCGCCCCTTCGGCACGAGACGCGTCACGAGGAGCGCGGCCCCGATCGTGGCCAGCACCGCGAGCGCGGCGAAGGCGAGGTCCCACGATCCCGCCGCCCAGGCGCCGGGCACGGGGGGCATCGAGACCAGCACGGCGCCGACGCCGCCCAGTGCGGCGAAGCCCATGACGCCGACGTTGAAGAGGCCGGCATAGCCCCATTGCATGTTCACGCCCAGCGCCATGATGGCGGAGACGAGCGAGAGGTTGAGGATCGCGAGCGCGAGCGTCCATGATTGGAAGACGCCCACCGCCAGCAGCGCGGCGGCCATGATCGCGAAGAAGAGGGGTGTCCGGACGGACGGGCTCATATCACGCGCCCCCGCAGGATGCCGGTCGGCCTCAGGAGGAGGACGAGGACCAGGATGATGAAGGAGACGGCGAACTTGTAGTCCGTCGACAGGAGCTGGGCGAGCCCGTCGGGCATCAGGTCCTCCGGCACGACGTATTGCAGCACGCGCCTGTAGGCGTAGGTGAGCCCGACCTCCGAGAAGGCCACGACGAAGCCGCCGACGACGGCGCCCACGGGCTTGCCGATGCCGCCGACGATGGCGGCGGCGAAGATGGGCAGCAGGAGCTGGAAGTAGTTGAACGGCCGGAAGCTCTTGTCGAGCCCGTAGAGCACGCCGGCGAGCGTCGCGAGCGTCGCCGCGAGCACCCAGGTGATCATCACCACGCGCTTGGGGTCGATCCCCGAGAGCAGCGCCAGATCCTCGTTGTCGGAGAACGCGCGCATGGCCTTGCCGGTGCGCGTGCGCTGCAGGAACCAGAACAGCGCGGCCACCGCCACGAGGGCGACGACGACGGTGAGCACCTGGCTGGAGCGCAGCGCCAGGCCCTCGTCGAGGCCCGTCAGCGTCTCGAAGTCCCGCGCGCGGATTATGAAGCGCTCCCCGTCCTCGAAGCGCTGGTCCTCGACGCCGATGAAGAAGCGCACCAGCGCGTTGTAGACGAACATCACGCCCACCGAGACGATGACGAACACCACCGGTGCCGCCTTGCGCCGCCGATAGAAGCGGTAGACCACCCGGTCGGTGCCCAGCGCCAGCGCGACGGCGGCGGCGATGCCCACCGGCAGCATCAGGAGGGCGGTGGGCAGCGGATGGATGCCGATCCCGTTGGCCTGGAGCCACCAGGTGCCGAGGATCGTGGCCATCGTGCCGAAGGCCATGAGGTCGCCGTGGGCGAAGTTCGAAAAGCGCAGGACGGCGTAGATCAGCGTGACGCCGAGCGCGCCGAGAGCGAGCTGCGCACCGTAGGCGACGCCCGGGATCAGCACGAAGTTGGCGAGCACCACGAAGGCGTTGGCGAGGTTTTCCACGGCCGGTCAGCCTCCGAGGAAGGTGCGGCGGACCTCCGGGTCCGCGAGGAGCGCGGCGCCGGTGTCCGTGTAGCGGTTGCGGCCCTGGACGAGGACGTAGCCCTTGTCGGCGATCTCGAGCGCCTGGCGGGCGTTCTGCTCCACCATGAGGATGGCGATGCCGGTCTTCGCCACGTCGAGGATCTTGTCGAAGAGCTCGTCCATGACGATGGGCGAGACGCCGGCGGTGGGCTCGTCGAGCATGAGCACCTTGGGCTTCGTCATCAGCGCGCGGCCCACCGCGACCTGCTGGCGCTGGCCGCCGGAGAGCTCGCCCGCGGGCTGGCGGCGCTTCTCGCGCAGGATGGGGAAGAGCGCGAAGACCTGCTCCATTGTCTCGCGATAGTCGTCCTTGCGGATGTAGGCGCCCATCTCGAGGTTCTCCTCGACGGTGAGCGCGCGGAAGACGTTGGAGGTCTGCGGCACGAAGCCCATGCCGGCGACGACGCGCTCCTGCGGCGAGAGCGCGCCGATGTCGCGCCCGTCGAGCGTGATCGTGCCCTGGCGCAGCGCCAGCATGCCGAAGATCGCCTTCATGGCCGTGGACTTGCCGGCGCCGTTGGGGCCGACGATGACGGCGATCTCGCCGCGCTCCACGCCGATGGTGCAATCGTGCAGGATGTCGGCGCCGCCGTAGCCGCCGGTCATGTGCGCGCCCGAGAGGAAGCTCATGCGGAGGCTCCCGGCTGCGCGGCCGGCCCGACCGGCTCGCGGCGGCGGTTCTTCAGGCCGCGCCCGAGATAGGCCTCGATCACCCGCTCGTCGGCGCGCACCGCGTCGGGATGGCCCTGCGTCAGGACGGAGCCCTCCGCCATGACGATGACGGGGTCGCACAGGCGCCCGATGAAGTCCATGTCGTGCTCGATCATGCAGAACGTGTAGCCGCGCTCGCGGTTGAGCCGCTCGATGGCGTGGCCGATGGTCTTGAGCAGCGTGCGGTTCACGCCCGCGCCCACCTCGTCGAGGAAGACGATCTTGGCGTCCACCATCATGGTGCGACCGAGCTCGAGCAGCTTCTTCTGGCCGCCCGAGAGGTTGCCGGCGAGCTCGTCCGCTACGTGGTTGAGGTGGAGGAAGTGCAGCACCTCCTCCGTCTTCTCGACGAGGGCGCGCTCCTGCGCGGCGATCTCGCGGCGGCGGAACCAGGCGTTCCACAAGGTCTCGCCCGCTTGGCTCGGGGGCACCATCATCAGGTTCTCGCGCACGGTGAGCGTCGAGAACTCGTGGGCGATCTGGAAGGTGCGCAGCAGGCCGCGGGCGAACAGTGCGTGGGGAGGCAGCCCCGTCACGTCCTCGCCGTCGAGGAAGACGCGCCCGGAGGTCGGCTTGTAGTGGCCGGCGATGACGTTGAAGAGCGTCGTCTTGCCCGCGCCGTTGGGGCCGATGAGCCCGGTGATGGAGCCCTTCGCGATCTCGAGGCTCGCCCCGTTCACGGCCTTGATGCCGCCGAAGCTCAGATGCAGGTCGTCGACGCGGATCATGCGGGTACACTTCTCGTGACGACGCCGGTCCGGGCCGCGAGGCCCGGACCGACGCCGCGCGTGAGGAACGCTCAGCGGAACTCGATCGTCTGGAACGCGCCGTCCTCGATCTCGTAGACGCGATAGGAGCCGGCGGCCTCGCCCGCACCGATCAGCTCCACGCCGGTGGCGCCGACATAGTCGATGTCGCCGCCGTCCGCGAGGATCTGCAGGCCCTTGGCCAGCTCGCCCGGCCCGATGGGCTCGCCCGGCGCGTTGGCGACGTTCATCACCTCGCCGGCGATCGCGGCGCGATCGGCCGAGCCCGCCGCCTGCATGGCCAGCACGATGAGGGCGGCGGCGTCGTAGCTCTCGCCCGCATAGGTGCCGGTGGGATCGACGCCCGCGGCGCCGGCCAGGTCGGCGAAGGCGGCCGTGCCCGCGCCGTCGGAGCCCGGCACGGTGCCGATGACGCGCCCGTTCAGCTCGTCGCCGATGGCCTCGATGATGCTGTCGCCGAACATGCCGTCGGCGAACACGAATTCCTCGAAGGCGCCGGTGTCGAGGGAGGCCTGGACGATGCCGCGGCCGCCCTGGTCGACGTAGCCGAACACGACCAGCGTGTCGGCGCCCGACGCGGAGAGCGCGCCCACCTCGGCCGAATAGTCGGCCCGGCCGTCCTCGTGGGCCGCCGAGATCAGCACCGAATGCCCGAGCGCCTCGTAGGCGGAGGAGAACGCCTCGGCGAGGCCGCGGCCGTAATCGTTGTTGGTGTAGGTGATCGCCACCTCGTCGATGCCGCGCTCGTCGAGGAGGTTCGCGATGACCTCGCCCTGACGCGCGTCGGAGGGCGCGGTGCGGAAGAAGAGGTCGTTGTCCTCGATGGTGGACAGCGCCGGCGAGGTCGCCGAGGGCGAGATCGTGGTGACGCCGTTGGGCACCGAGACGTTGTTGACGACGGCCGTCGTGACGCCCGAGCAGTCCGCGCCCATGATGGCGACGACGTCGTCGGAGGTGATCAGGCGCTCGGCCGTCGCGGTGGCGGCGGCGGCGTCGATGCAGGTGGAATCGCCGCGCACAGGCGCGACGGCGCGCCCGCCGAGCAGCAGGCCCGACTCGGAGGCCTCGGCGAACGCCATCTCCGCGCTCGCCGCCATGTTGGGCATGATCGACTCGAGCGGCCCGGTGAAGCCGAGGATGATGCCGACGGGGATGTCCCCCTCCTGCGCCAGGGCAGGGGCCGTCAGCAGGGCCGCCGCCGCCGTGGCGAGCATGAGCTTCTTCATTGTCGCGTCTCCCGTTCTTCGTTTCCTCCCCGACGGCGTCCGTCGACCGGACGCCTCCCGAGGGGTCGGGGATAGTCCTAATGCAAGGCTTCGTTCGGGGCTACAGTGCAACGAGGATCTCCCGCCGATTTCTCGCTGTGGGAGACCGGATCGCGCCCCTCTGCGGCGGCGTGAGGCGTGCGCGCGGCATGCCGCGGCGCTCGGGCGCGCTTGGAAGCACGCCCGAGCCTTGCCTGTCCAGGCATTTTCCGTTAAGACGCCGCGATCCGCGAGGACGTCCGCGAGGAACCGTCCCGCACTCGCGTGCCCGAGGGGGCGCGCGGGCCGGCGGGGAGGCGTTCCCGAGGCTCCCGCGGACGAGAGACCGTCACCGTTCGCCGTCGTCGCGCCGGCCCGCTCCACTCGAACGAGGAGCGGCAGCCCGGCGGGTTTCGCGAGAGCGCGCGCCCCCGGGCGCGGCGAGCGGGGACGCAACGCAACGCCAACCCGCCGGCGCACGCCCGACGAGGGCACTAGGAGATTGAATGTCCGCTTCCATGCAGAACGCGCCCAGCCGTGAGGATTTCGCGGCCCTCCTCGAGGAATCCTTCCAGCAGAACGAGGTCGCCGAGGGCGCCGTCGTCAAGGGCAAGGTCGTCGCGATCGAGAAGGACGTCGCCGTCATCGACATCGGCGCCAAGACCGAGGGGCGCGTCGCCCTCAAGGAATTCATGGGCCCCGGCCGCGACGAGCCGATCTCGATCGGCTCCGAGGTCGAGGTCTACGTCGACCGCGTCGAGAACGCGCTCGGCGAGGCGGTGATCTCGCGCGAGAAGGCGCGCCGCGAGGAGAGCTGGGTCAAGCTCGAGAAGGCCTTCGAGGCCAACGAGCGCGTCTCCGGCATGATCTTCAACCAGGTGAAGGGCGGCTACACCGTCGATCTCGACGGCGCCGTGGCGTTCCTGCCGCGCTCGCAGGTCGACATCCGCCCGGTGCGCGACGTCACCCCGCTCATGGGCGTGCCGCAGCCGTTCCAGATCCTCAAGATGGATCGCCGTCGCGGCAACATCGTCGTGTCGCGCCGCACCGTCCTCGAGGAGAGCCGCGCCGAGCAGCGTTCCGAGCTCGTGGCCAACCTCGAAGAGGGTCAGGTCATCGAGGGCGTCGTCAAGAACATCACCGAGTACGGTGCGTTCGTCGACCTCGGCGGCATCGACGGCCTGCTCCACGTCACCGACATGGCGTGGCGCCGCGTGAACCATCCCTCCGAGGTGGTGCAGATCGGCCAGTCCGTGAAGGTCAAGATCATCAAGATCAACCACGAGACGCACCGCATCTCGCTGGGCATCAAGCAGCTGCTCGCCGATCCGTGGGAGGGCATCGCCGCCCGCTACCCGGTCAACGCCCGCTTCAAGGGCCGCGTGACCAACATCACGGATTACGGCGCGTTCGTCGAGCTCGAGCCGGGCATCGAGGGGCTGATCCACGTCTCCGAGATGTCCTGGACGAAGAAGAACGTCCATCCCGGCAAGATCGTCTCCACCTCCCAGGAGGTCGAGGTCCAGATCCTCGAGGTCGATCCGATCAAGCGCCGCATCTCGCTGGGCCTCAAGCAGACGCTCCAGAACCCCTGGGACGCCTTCGCCGAGGCTCATCCGGTGGGCTCCGAGGTCGAGGGCGAGGTCAAGAACAAGACCGAGTTCGGCCTGTTCATCGGCCTCGAAGGCGACGTGGACGGCATGGTCCACCTCTCCGATCTCGACTGGAACCGTCCGGGCGAGCAGGTCATCGAGGAGTTCAAGAAGGGCGACATGGTCCGCGCTCAGGTCCTCGACGTGGACGTGGACAAGGAGCGCATCTCGCTCGGCATCAAGCAGCTCGCGGGCGATCCCTTCGCGGATGCCGGCGAGATCCGCAAGGGCCAGGTCGTCACCTGCGAGGTGACGGAGGTGAAGGACTCGGGCATCGAGGTGAAGATCGTCGACACCGATCTCGGCACCTTCATCCGCCGTGCCGAGCTCGCCCGCGACCGCGGCGACCAGCGCCCCGAGCGCTTCGCCCCCGGCGAGAAGCTCGACGCGCGCGTCACGCAGTTCGACCGCAAGGCGCGCCGGGTGCAGCTCTCCATCAAGGCCCTCGAGATGGCCGAGGAGAAGGAGGCGATCGCGCAGTTCGGCTCGACCGACAGCGGTGCGTCCCTCGGCGACATCCTCGGCGCCGCCCTCAAGGCCCGCGAGAAGAAGTGAGCCGTGCGAACGCCGCCGCCCCGGCGGCGGCGTGAGCCACGGGACCACGAAGAAGCCCCGCGCGAGCGACCCTCGCGCGGGGCTTTTCTTCATTCGCCGGGGACGGCCGCCGCCTCGGGGATCGCCATGCCGGGCGCGATCGGCCGGCGCGCGCGCGGGCGCAGCGCGTCCGAGAGGACGCCGCCGAGGAAGGTCGCGAGCTGGCGCACGCTCGCGCGCCGGCGCGCCTCCTCGCGCGTGACGATCCAGACCTCCTCCTCCGGCAGCGACCCGAAGCCGTCCATGCGTACGAGCTCGGGATGCTCGCGGGCCACGACGTCCGGCAGGACGCCCTGGCCGAGCCCGGCGCGCAGGGCGCCGACGAAGCTCGAGAGCTCGTTCGTCACGAACGCCACGCGCCGATCGGGCGCGCGCTCCTGCACGAGGGCGTCGAGCCGGCTCGCGTGGCCGTTGGCGGGGCCCCACAGGACGAGGGGGCGATCCGCCGGCCCGTCCGCGCGCCCCCAGACGGAGAGCGGCATGGAGGCGACGCGCCGCACGGTGAAGCGCCCCTTCTTGGGCCGCGTGAGGCGAACCGCGATGTCGACCTCGCTCGCCTCGAAGTCGCCGACCTCGGCGGAGGCGGCGAGGACGAGGCGCAGATCGGGCCAGCCCGTGGCGAAGCGCGGCAGAGCGGGCACGATGAGCCGGGCGAGGGCGGGGACGCAGCCCAGATGCACTTCCTGGAAGCGGGATGCGCCCACGTCCAATTCGGCGGCGCGCCCGACGATGCGCTCGATCTCCTCGCAGCGCGCGAACAGGGCCTCGCCCTCGCGGCTGAGCTCCAGCCCGCGGCTGCGGCGCAGGAAGAGCGGCGTGCCGAGCCGCTGCTCCAGCGTGGCGACGTGTCGCGACAGGGTCGCGGCGCTGACGCCGAGCACGTCCGCGGCGACGCGCAGGCTCGGCATGCGTGCGACGACGAGGAAGAGACGCAGATCGTCCCAGTCGATGCGGTTGAGATCCTCGGCCATGCGTGGTCCGCCTCGCTCGCGTTGCGCACGGTCCTTACCTAATCGCCGCCAGGATTGCTCGTCAACCTAAAATATACCTCATAAGTAGTGTCGACTGAGGGACCCTGGATTGTCCTCCTCGTTGCGGCACTTCCCTTGCCGTCGCAGCCCCGCGCCACTAGCTTCCCCGTGCGTCCAGCCGCGTCCCGGACGCCCGATCCGGAAAGGCCGCGCATGCCCGAGACCGTCCCCTCCCCCGCCGATGCCGCACGCCCGGATCGCGGACGCACCGATCCCGAGCACGTCGCCGATCGGCGCCGGCTGCGGCGCAAGCTCGGCTTCTGGCGCGTGCTCGGCATCCTCGCCGCCGTCATTGCGGTGATCGCGGTGGGCTGGCGCATCGCCGGCCCCGACGAGATCCCCGCCGGGCGCGACCACGTCGCGCGGGTGTCGGTCTCCGGCATGATCACGACGGATCGCGAGGCGGCGGAGATGCTGCGCGAGCTAGCCGAGACCGAGACCGCGCGCGGCGTGATCGTGCGCATCAACAGCCCCGGCGGCACGACGACGGGCGCGGAGGAGCTGTTCACGGCCCTGCGCGAGGTGGCGCGAGCCAAGCCCACCGTCGCCTTCGTCGACGGGCTCGCGGCGTCGGGCGGCTACATCGCGGCGCTCGGCGCCGACCACATCGTCTCGCGCCAGACGGCCATCGTCGGCTCCATCGGCGTGCTGATCCAGGTGCCGAACGTGTCGGGGCTCCTCGACGAGCTCGGCATCGAGGTCGTCGAGATCAAGTCGACGCCGCTCAAGGCCGCGCCCTCCGCCGTCAGCCCCGTCGACGAGGACGCGGTGGAGGCGATCCGCCTCGTCGTCTCCGACACCTACCAATGGTTCGTCGAGCTCGTCGGCGAGCGGCGTCCGCTCTCCGTCGCGGAGGTGGAGCGGGTCTCCGACGGACGCGTGTGGAACGGGCGCCAGGCGCTGGCGCTCGGGCTCGTCGACGCGCTCGGCGACGAGGAGACCGCGCGCGCCTGGCTCGCGGAAGCCGGCATCGACGAGGACCTCCCCGTGCGGGACTGGGAGCCCGACCGGGCGGAGGATCCCTTCGACGTCTTCGCCGCCGGTGCCCTCGTCGCGGACCTCGCCGGGCTCGACGGCCTTTCGGCCACGCTCGCCCGCGCCTCGGCCCGGGCCCGCGGCTTTCGGCTTGACGGGCTTCTCGCGCTCTGGCAGCCTCGACTGGAAAACTAAATATTTTCAACATGCTAGGCGCGACATGATCAAGTCCGAGCTGGTCCTGCGGATCGCTGAGCAGAATCCGCACCTCTATCAGCGCGACGTCGAGAACATCGTCGGCGCGATCCTCGACACGATCACGGACGCGCTCGCGCGGGGAGATCGGGTGGAGCTGCGCGGCTTCGGCGCCTTCTCGGTGAAGCGTCGCGAGGCGCGAATCGGACGCAACCCGCGCACCGGGGAGAGCGTTGCCGTGGCCGAGAAGGCCATTCCCGTCTTCAAGACCGGCAAGGAGATGCGCATGCGGCTCAACCGCGGCGAGGACGATCTCGGTGCCGACGAGGACGGCGACGACGAGGGCGAGGCGAGCGGCATGGCGCCCTTCGCCGCCGCCCGCTAAGCTCGTGCCGCGGGCCGGCCGGCTCGCCCGAACCCGGGTCTCGGCGCGCCCGCGCGCCGGGGCTCGTGCGCAATCTCCGGAGGTCGTCCCATGAGGCGCATCGTCTCGCTCCTGATTCTCGTTCCCTTCGCGCTGCTCGTGGCGCTCTTCGCCATGGCCAACCGCGCGCCGACGACGATCTCCTTCGATCCGTTCACGCCCGAGAACCCGGTCTGGTCGCTCACCGGGCCTCTATGGATCGTGCTCTTCGTCCTCTTCGCCGCCGGCGTCGTCATCGGCGGCTGCGCGGCCTGGCTCGTCCAGGGCAAGCACCGCAAGGCCGAGCGCGCCTACAAGCGCGAGGCCTCGAGCCTCAAGCGCGAGGTCGACCGCGCCAAGGATCGCGAGGCGCAGACCGGCCTGCCCGCCCTCGCCGGCCCCACGTCGGCACGATGAGCGGGGCGTCCCCGCTCGCCGTCCTGTCCGCCGAGGACGTCGACCGCGCTCTGACGTTCACCAGCCTCGTCGATGCGCTCCACGACGCCTTCGCCGGCGATCTCGTCGCGCCGGTGCGCCATCATCACGGCATCCCCCGCCCCGACGGCGACGCGACGCTCCTCCTGATGCCCGCCTGGAGCGGCGGCGGCGACGCGGCGGCCAGCGCCGACGGCGCGGCGCTCGGCGTGAAGATCGTCGCGGTCTTCCCCGGCAACGGGGCGCGCGGCCTCGCCTCGGTCCAGGGCGTCTACTATCTCGCCGACGGCGCCACCGGCGTGCCGCGGGCCGTCATCGACGGGGCGCGGTTGACGCTATGGCGCACGGCCTGCGCCTCGGCGCTCGCGGCCCGCCGGCTCGCGCGCGAGGACGCGCGGCGCATGGTGATGGTGGGCGCCGGCGCGCTCGCGCCCTTTCTCGTGCGCGCGCACGCGAGCCAGCGCCCCATCGATCACGTCACGATCTGGAACCGCGATCCCGCCAAGGCGGAGGCGCTGGCCGCGCGCCTCGCCGCGGAGGGCGTGGCCGATCGCTCCGTGGAGGTCGTCGCGACGGCGGACCTCGAGAGCGCGGTCCGCGAGGCGGATCTCGTCTCCTGCGCCACGCTCTCGCGCGAGCCCATCGTGCGGGGCGAATGGCTGAAAGCCGGCGCGCATCTCGATCTCGTGGGCGCCTTCAACCTCTCCATGCGCGAGGCCGACGACGCGGCGCTCGCCCGCGCCGCGGTCTACGTCGACACGCCGGCCGCGCTCGACGAGGGTGGGGACGTCGCCGTGGCGATCCGCGCCGGCGCCTTCGCGCGCGAGGCGGTGCGCGGCGACCTATTCGGGCTGTGCCGCGGCACGTCCGCCGGCCGCGGGAGCGCGCGGGAGATCACGCTCTTCAAGTCGGTGGGTGCCGCGATCGAGGACCTCGCGGCGGCGATGGCGGTGATGCGCGCCCGCGGCTGAGGCTCACGCGTCCTGCGTCGGGCTGGTCTCCTCCTCGGGCAAGCCGTCGTCGATCCAGGCCGGCAGCGGGAAGAGCCCGCGCCGCGAGCGGCGGATGCGCGCCTTTACCTGCCGCAGGCCGTGCGCGATCTCGTGGAAGGCCTCCTGCATCGGCGAGGTCGCCCGCCATTGCAGCACCACGCGGTGGCTGGCGATGGGATCGTCCACGAGGCGCACGACGAAATCGGGGTCGCGCACCGCCTCCGCCAGCGCGTAGAGGCTCGGCAGCACGGCGACGCCCGCCCCCATCACCGCCATCTGCCGCACGGCGTCGAGGGTGCGGCTCTGGTACTCCAGGCTGACATGCGCGCCGGCCGCCTGCGCCATGCGCTCCACCACGCGGGTGAGGTGGAAGCCCTCGCCGAGCGTGAGCAGCGGGTAGCCGGCGAGATCGTCGAGCGTGACCGGCGTGCGCGCCGCCGAGAGCGGGTCCTCCGCGCTCGCGCACACCCACAGGCTCTCCGTGAAGAGCGGGACCTCGCGCACGTCCGCCCGCGCCGACGGCGTCGTGATCAGGAGGTCGAGGCGCGCGTCGAGGAGCGCCGCGAGAAGCTCCTCCGTGCTGCCCTCCTGCACGAAGAGCCGCAGCTCCGGATGCGCGGCGTGCAGGTCGCGCGTGGCCAGCGGCATGAAATAGGCGCCGATGGAGGGCAGGACGCCGAGCCGCAGGCGCTTGGGGAAATGCGTCTGCGGCCCCCGCCCGATGTGGCGGATCTGCTCGACGGCCGAGAGCACCTCGCGGGCGCGCCGCACGATCTCCTCGCCGAGCGGGGTGGGCCGGACACCCCGCCCCACCCGCTCGAGGACCGTGATCCCGAGCTCGGCCTCCATGGTGGAGATCTGCGCCGAGAGGCTCGCCTGCGAGACGTGGCAACGCCGCGCCGCCTTGGCGACGCCGCCCGTCTCGGCGATGGCGACGAGGTATTGCAGCTGGCGCAGGGTGGGACGCACGGGAGCCTCTCTCGCGCAAAATCGGGACAACTCCCAATACATAGGGCGAGACTGAAGATGGGTTAGGATCTTTCGATTTGTCCCCGATCGCACCGGCGCCATCTCCCCGTTCGCGGACGAGATCGATCCGCGACTACGACAACGGGAGAGACCAGATGAAGACCCTTCTGCTTGCCGCCGCCTCCGCCCTCGCGCTCTCGGGCGCCGCGCAGGCCATGGACGCGTCGGCCCCGATCACGGCCGAGGACGTCGCCGCCGCGCAGACCGCCTGGGGCGAGGGCATCGTCGCCATCGGCCGCACCTTCACCGAGGGCGGCGACTACCGCGAGGCGGCGCGCGCCCATATCGAGCAGTTCTACGCCTACGAGGATGCCGACGCGGTGCTGTTCAAGCCGACGCTCGCCGCGGCCGACCAGTTCCGCGGCGACGCGAACGAGGCGCTGTCCTACTTCGTCGGCGGCGACATCGCCGAGGACGGCGGCTTCGCCATCGCGCCCTACACCGCCGTGCGGTGGGAGAACGAGGGGACCGTGATCGGCGAGGAGCTCGCCGTGGCCATGGGCAACTACTTCTTCACGACCACCGCCGGCGAGGAGGTGAAGGTCGAGTACAGCTTCGCCTACACGCGCGACGACGCGGGCGACCTGAAGATCGTCCTGCATCATTCCTCGCTGCCCTACGCGCCCGACGACGCGTCCTGATCGAAGGCCACCCGCTCGCGGGCATGCGCTCAGCCGATGCGCGCGCCCGCCGCGATCCCCCCAACGAGCGTCGCCGCGTCCCGAGCGGCGCGCTCTCCTTCTGCGTAGGCGCCGCCGATCGTGCCCCAGAGGGTCGAGGAGGTCGCCTCGCCGGCGATGAGCACCCGTCCGCCGACGGGCTCGCGCAGGACGGCGCGGGCGCCGTGAGCGCCGGGCGGCGCAACCATCCAGGCGCAGGCCGAGAGCGGATCCTCGCCCCAGCGGCTCGCATGCAGCACGCGAAGTCCCGCCACCGCCTCTCGCCCGAAGCGCGCAGCCAGGCTCTCGCGCACGAAATCGGCCCGCGCCGCCGGCGATCCGAGCCGGCCCACGAGCGGTCCGCCGAGATCGGCGTAGTGCAGCACGCCCCCGTCGAAATTGGCGAGGAGGCCGAGATTGTCGGCCGGGTCGCCGTCGAAGGCGATCGTCGTGTTCGCCGCCTCGCGCAGCGGCCCGCCGGGCCAGGCGAGGATCACGTGCTCGTAGGACGCCGGGCGCAGCGCGTGGAGCGCGTCGCGGGTGCCGGCGGGTAGCGGCGGGTCGAAGACGATGTCGCCGCGCGCGAGCACCGGCACCGGCACGGTGACGACGAGCGCGCGGGCGTGCACGTCGCCCCGGTTCGTCTCGATGCGCACCTCCCGCCCCGACCAGTCCACCCGCGTGGCGCGGGTCGCGAGCGCCACCGGCAGGCCGTCGGCGAGGCGGGCCACGAGGGCGCCGTAGCCGCCGGCGACGAAGAGATCGAGATCGTCCCGCGCCGCCGCGAAATCCGCCGCTCCCACGCTGTCGAGCGTGGCGCCGCAGGCGAAGGGGCCGTGCGCGAAGGCGAGCGTGCCGGCGAACGCCGCCGCCTCGGGCGAGAGGCGTTCGAGCGCAGCGGAGGCGGGGGCGAGGTCGTCCTTCGCGCCGATCTCCTGGATCGCCTCAGCGAGCTGCGACCAGCCGGCGTGGAAGGCGCGGGTCTCGGCGGCGTCGGCCTCGCGCGCGCCGACGACGAGGCGCGGCTCCTGCGGCGCGTCGAAGAGCGGCAGGCCGAGCCGGCGCGCTTCCTCGACGAGGCCGTTCTCCTGCGCCGCGTGCAGCCAATGCGCGCCGATGTCGACGGCCTGGCCGGCCAGGCGCGCCGTGAGCGCGCGCCCGCCAACGCGTTCGCGCGCCTCGATCAGGACGACGGAGAGGCCCGTCGCGAGGAGCCGCCGCGCGGCGGCGATGCCGGCGGCGCCGGCGCCGAGGATGGCGACGTCCGCCGCACGCGGCGGCGGAGCGACACGCGCGCGCCGCACCGGAGCGGGCTCCGGCGCCGCGGGCGCGACGGGTTTTCGAGATGGCATGCGAAGGGTCGTCCGAAGGGTCGTCCGAGCCCCGCCCGAGCCGGATCGGCGAGAGCCTTGCGCCCGCGCCCGCCGGCTCGCAAGCGGGCGCGGGCGCGACGCTTCGGCGCACGGGACTTCCCCGAGGTGACACCTGCGGATGTGCTCCCGGGAGCTGCCCCTGGGGCAGCGCCCGGGCTCGGGCACGACGCGCGGCACGGGCGCCGGCCCATTCCTCGGGCTGTCGGATCGTAAAGGGCAAGCTCAACGGTTGCCATCACGAGCCAAGTCAATTAAGTTCCTCTCACATCGCGGGTCCCTCGATAGCACTCCGATAGCTCGGGGTCGTATTTCTCGTGCACTAGTCGTATCGTATCGAGGGGATCTGCTACGTCCACTCTGGTCGATCGTCGGATCGGCGCAACGCCTAGACGCGCTTTGGGAGACGCATGACCGACAAGATCACCGTCGAGCACCTCTACAAGATCTTCGGGCCCGACCCGGAGGAGGCCCTCGCCCTGATACGCGAGGGTCTCGACAAGGACGAGATCTTCGCGCGTACCGGAAATACGGTCGGCGTGCGGGATGCTTCGTTCACCGTAAAGGAAGGCGAGATCTTCGTGATCATGGGCCTGTCGGGCTCCGGCAAGTCCACCATGGTCCGCATGTTCAACCGCCTCATCGAGCCCTCGTCCGGCTCGATCACGGTGGACGGGCGGGACATCACCAAGCTCGACGAGGCGGGCCTGCGGGACTTGCGGCGCACCACCATATCGATGGTGTTCCAGTCCTTCGCGCTCCTGCCCCACATCAAGGTGATCGACAACGTCGCCTTCGGGCTCGAGCTCGCCGGCATGGGCCGAGAGGAGCGTCGCGAGCGCGCCCTCGCCGCGCTCGAGCAGGTGGGCCTCGCCGCCAATGCCGAGAGCTACCCGGACGAGCTCTCCGGCGGCATGCAGCAGCGCGTCGGCCTCGCCCGGGCGCTCGCCGCCGATCCGCCGATCCTCCTGATGGACGAGGCCTTCTCCGCCCTCGACCCGCTCATCCGCTCCGAGATGCAGGACGAGCTGATCCGCCTGCAGGAGGAGAAGAAGCGCACCATCATCTTCATCAGCCACGATCTCGACGAGGCCATGCGCATCGGCGACCGCATCGCCATCATGCAGGGCGGCGTGGTCGTGCAGGTGGGCTCGCCCGACGAGATCCTGAAGAACCCGGCGAACGAGTACGTCCGCTCCTTCTTCCGCGGGGTGGACATCTCCAAGGTGCTCACCGCCGCCGACATCGCCACCAAGACGCAGGTGACGATCATCGACAAGCCCGAGCAGGGCCCGCGCGCGGCGCTGCGGCTGCTCGGCGACTTCGACCGGGAATACGGCTTCGTGATCGGCCGGGGCCGGCGCTTCGCCGGCGTCGTCTCGCTGGCCTCGCTCGAGCAGGCGCGCCGCGACGACGCCCCGCTCGACGCGGCGCTGATGCCGGAGACGGCCACGGTACTGCCGACGGCCCCGCTGCACGAGCTGATGGGCGTCGTCGCGACCTCGCCCCATCCCGTGCCCGTGGTCGACGAGCAGGGACGCTATCGCGGCGTGGTCTCGCGGACGTCGCTGCTCCAGGCTCTCGACAACCTCCCCGCCGAGAGCGCCCCCGTCGAAGCGGACGCGGTCGCGCCGGTCGCCGCCGCGGGAGAGTGAGATCATGCAGACCCTGTCCTTCAATCCGCTCTATCCCTTCGAGACCCTCGAGATCCCCTTCGACGACTGGGTCGAGGTCGTCTTCGACTGGGTGGCCAACGCCCGCCCGGTCTTCCAGGCGATCCGCCAGCCCATCGACTGGGTGCTGGAAGGCATCACCGACCTGCTTCTGTTCCTGCCGCCGGGGCTGATGATCGTGCTGCTCGCGCTCGTCGCCTGGCAGGTCGTGGGCGGGCGCCTCGCGCTGGGCACGGCCCTGTCGCTGTTCTTCGTGGGGCTGATCGGCGCCTACGAGCAGTCGATGGTGACCCTCGCGCTCGTGCTCACGGCGGTGTTCTTCTGCACGGCGATCGGCGTGCCGCTCGGCATCCTGGCCGCGCGCTCGGACCGGTTCGAGACGGGCCTGCGCCCGGTGCTCGACACGATGCAGACGACGCCGGCCTTCGTCTACCTGGTGCCGATCGTGGTGCTGTTCGGCATCGGCAACGTGCCGGGCGTGATCGTCACCATCATCTTCGCCGTGGCGCCGCTCATCCGCCTGACCAATCTCGGCATCCGCCAGGTCCCCAAGGACGTGATCGAGGCCGCCAACGCCTTCGGCGCCTCTGGCCGCCAGCTGCTCTTCAAGGTGCAGCTGCCGCTCGCGACGAAGACGATCATGGCCGGCGTCAACCAGTCGCTGATGCTCGCGCTGTCGATGGTGGTCATCGCCTCGATGATCTCCGTGGGCGGGCTCGGCCAGATGGTGCTGCGCGGCATCGGCCGCCTGGACATGGGCCTCGCCGTGATCGGCGGCGTCGGCATCGTCGTGCTCGCCATCGTGCTCGACCGCATGACTCAGGCGCTCGCCTCCTCGGAGCGCGAGCGCGGCGGGCGGCGCTTCGTCGAGCGCGGGCCGATCGGGCTCGTGCGCGGCCTGACCGCAGGGCGCAGCGCCAGCGCGGCCGCGGCGGCGACGCAACGCGGCGGCTGAGCGGCGAAACGAAAATCGCACGCAAGCGACGGCCCGCTTCTCGCGCGGCCGTCGCGCGTCGATGCGGCGCGCGCGTCCCCGCGATCGGGGATGCGCGACCGCCGACCAAGGCAGAGCCCGACGGGCTCGAACCGACCAACCAGCGAGAGGAGAGACCCATGCGAACCACGACGACCGCCAGCGCGATCGCGCTGATCGCGGCGCTCGGGCTGACCGCCCCTGCGTCGGCTCAGGACGCCCCCGCCATGCCGGGCGAGGGCAAGACCGTGCAGCCGATGACCTCGGGCATCGCCGAGGAGATCTTCCAGCACGTCGTGCTCTTCGAGGGCCTGCGCCAGCTCGGCTACACGGTCGAGGACCCGCTCGAGGGCGAGTACGCCGTCATGCACGTCGCGCTCGGCCAGGGCGACGCCGACTTCACCGGCGTGCACTGGAACCTGCTGCACCAGGAGTTCTTCGAGAATTCCGGCGGCGAGGAGGCGATGGTCAAGCTCGGCACGTTCATCGACGACGTGCTCCAGGGCTACCTCATCGACAAGGCGACGGCGGACGAGCACGGCATCACCAGCCTCGCCCAGCTTCAGGACCCGGAGATCGCCGCGCTCTTCGACGCCAACGGCGACGGCATGGCCGATCTGACCGGCTGCAACCCCGGCTGGGGCTGCGAGCTGGTGATCGAGCATCAGATCCCCGAATACGAGCTCGACGAGACCGTCCAGCACAATCAGGGCAGCTACTTCGCCCTGATGGCGGACACGATCGCGCGCTTCGAGCGCGGTGAGCCGGTGCTCTACTACACCTGGACGCCGCTGTGGGTGTCGGGCACGCTCGTCCCGGGCGAGGACGTCGAGTGGCTCGAGGTGCCCTACACCTCGCTGCCCAACAACCCCGACGCCACCACCGAGGACACCTCGGCCGAGGGCAAGAACCTCGGCTTCGCCGTCGACGAGATCCGCGTCCTCGCCAACCGCGAGTGGGCCGAGGAGAACCCGGCCGCGGCGCGCTTCCTCGAGCTCGCCGAGATCCCGATCAACGACGTCTCCGCCCAGAACCTTCTGATGCAGGAGGGCGAGGATTCGATGGAGGACATCGAGCGTCACGCCCAGGAGTGGATCCAGGAGAACATCGAGCAGTTCAACGGCTGGCTCGACGAGGCCCGCGCCGTCGAGGGCTGATCGCCTCCACGCGACGACGAAAAAGAGGAGGGCGGCGTCCGACGGGCGCCGCCCTCTCTCGTTGCCTCCTGAGCGGAGCGCCGCGCGGCTCACTCCCGCGGGCGGCCGAAATCCGGTGCCGGGGCGTCCTGCCCCTCCGAGACGATGCCGCGGCGGATGGCGCGGGTGCGCGTGAAGAGCGCGTGCAGCGTCTCGCCGTCGTCCCAGCGGATGGCGCGGGCGAGGGCCGAGAGGTCCTCGTTGAAGCGCTGGAGCATCTCGAGCACCGCTTCCTTGTTGTTGAGGAAGACGTCGCGCCACATGGTCGGATCGGAAGCGGCGATGCGGGTGAAGTCGCGAAAGCCGCCGGCGGAGAACTTGATCACCTCCGAGCGCGTCACCTCCTCGAGATCCGCCGCCGTGCCCACGATGTTGTAGGCGATGAGGTGGGGAACGTGGCTCGTGATGGCGAGCACGAGGTCGTGGTGGGGCGCCGACATGATCTCGACGGCCGAGCCCATCCCCTCCCAGAAGGCGCGCATCCGCTCCACGGCGTCCGCCTCCACCCCGTAGGCGGGGGTGAGGATCGCCCAGCGCCCGGCGAAGAGCGTGGAGAAGCCGGCATCCGGGCCGGAATCCTCGGTTCCCGCCACGGGATGGGCCGGCACGAACTGCACGCCCTCGGGCAGATGCGGCTCCACCGCGGCCATCACCGCTCCCTTCACGGATCCGACGTCGGAGACGATCGCGCCCGGCTCGAGCACCGACCTCATCGCCTTCGCGACGGGTCCGCAGGCGCCCACCGGCACGCACAGGATCACGCAATCGGCCCCGCGCGCCGCATCCGCGACGTCGGCGTAGACCCTGTCCGCGAGCCCGATCTCCTCGGCGCGGGCGCGCACCTCTGCATTGGAATCGGCGGCGACGATCTCCGTGGCGAGGTTCTGCCGGCGTGCGGCGCGGGCGATCGACGAGCCGATCAGCCCGAGCCCGACGAGCGCCAGCCGGCGGAAGATCGGCGCCTCCCGCGGCGGGCCGAGCCGCTCAGGCATCACGCGTCTCCGGAGCGCGCGCGTCGCCGCCCGCGAGGAAGTCCCGCAGCGCCGCGACGACGAGCTCGTTCGCCTCCGCCGTGCCGATGGACATGCGCAGCGCGTTCGGCAGCCCATAGCTCTCGATGCGCCGCACGACGAGGCCCCGCGCGGTGAGGAAGGCGTCCGCCTCCCTGGCCGTGCGGCCGGGCGTCGTCGGGAAGTGGATCATCAGGAAGTTGCCGACGCTCGGCGTCACGCCGAGGCCGAGCGCCTCGAACGCCGTCGTGAGCCGCTCCGCCCATTCTTCGTTGTGCGCCACCGACGCGGAGACGAAGGCCTCGTCCTCGATGGCGGCGACGCCGGCGGCGAGCGCCGCGGCGTTGACGTTGAAGGGCGGGCGGATGCGCTCGATGGTGTCGACCACGTGCGCGGGCGCCACCATCCAGCCCAGCCGCAGAGCCGCGAGGCCGTAGACCTTCGAGAAGGTGCGCGTCATCACCACGTTCTCGGCGGTGAGCGCGAGCTCGAGACCCGACGCGTAGTCGTTGCGTCGCACGTATTCCGCGTAGGCCGCATCGAGGACGAGCAGCACCCGCGGCGGCAGCGCCGCCTGCAGCCGGCGGATCTCGTCGAAGGGCAGGTAGGTGCCCGTGGGGTTGTTGGGGTTCGCGAGGAAGACGATGCGCGTGCGTTCGGTGACGCGCGCGAGGATGGCGTCGACGTCCGTCGTGTAGTCGCGCTCGGGCGCGACGACGGGCGTGCCGCCGGCGGTGAGGATGGCGATGCGGTAGACGAGGAAGCCGTGCTCGCTGAACAGGCCCTCGTCGCCCGGCCCGATATAGGCCTGCGCCAGCATCTCGAGGAGCTCGTCCGAGCCGTTGCCCACCACGATGCGCTTCGCGTCGAGGCCGTACTTGCGGGCGATCGCCGCGCGCAGCGCGCTCGCCGAGCCGTCGGGATAGACCGCGAGCCTGTCCATGGCGGCCTTCGCGGCGGCGATCGCCGCGGGCGAGGCGCCGAAGGGGTTCTCGTTGGAGGAGAGCTTGTGGGGCGTGACGCCGGGCGGCACCACGCTCTTGCCGGGCACGTAGGTCTCGATGGCGAGCACGCCGGGGCGCGGCTCGGGGCGGGCGAGCGGGCGCGGCGCTTCGAGCGAGGCGCCGATCGGGCCGAGCGCGGTGGTCTCCAGGACGGTGTTCGACGACATGACGGCCTCGTGGCCCTATGGCGGAATGGACGATGCCCGGCGCCGGCCGGGCGCGCCCGTCCTAGCGCATCGCCGGCTCGATTTCACGTGCTAAGATATCGCGCCGTCCGCGAAGCGCATGCGCGCGGCGTGGCTCCCCACCTCGACGATCTCCGAGACCGGCGCGCGGCTCGCGTCGAGCGCGGCGACGAGGTCGCGCGGCTCGACGGCGCCGGGCACGGCGACGAGGGCGGAGAGCTCGCCCGCGAGCCCCGTCGTGCAGACGATCTCGCCGCCGAGCGTCGAGACCGCCTCAGCCGCGGCGTCGCGCCAGCGCTCGACGCGCACGGCGAAGAGCACCTCCTCGCGCACGGCGGCGTCGGCCAGCGGCTTCGAGACGACGTAGACCGGCGTGCCGGCGGGATGGCCGGGGCGCTCGATGAAGGGCAGGCGCGCGATGATCTTGGGCGCGCTCGCCCCGGCGAGATCCCGCCACCAGGGGCCGGCGGAGGCGCCCTGGTCGATGCGGAAGATTCCGAGATCGCCACGCGCCGCCGCCACCGCCGCGATCACGTCCCGCGCGCTCTCGTGGGGGACGTAGGGCACGGTGAAGCCGAAATGGAAGCGCGCCGAATCGCGCATGGGCGCATCGCCCCCCGACACGTCCGCATGGACGGCGTAGGGCGCCTGCACCCAGGTGAAGGTGCCGATGATCACCCGCCAGATCGATTCCACCGTGTCGAGGGGCAGGATGCCGCGATGGCGCTCGGCGATGGCGCGCATCACGGCGCTCTCCCGGCCCGGCCGGAAGGCCGAGCCGGATTCGCTCGTCTTCTTGACCGCGATCAGCCGCTCGATGATCTCGCCGCGCTCGAGCAGCAGGGCGTGCATCTCGGCATCGAGCCGATCGATCTCCCCGCGCAGGGCGGCGAGATCGACGGGTGCGGCTTTCGGATCGGGCATCGGGGTCTCCTGGCGCGGCGAAGTATGCGAGCCGTGCTCGTGTCGGCGCAAGCGCGCGGCTTCCCTATCGTCATCTGCGCCCCACCGGCAACAGCCCCAGCCGCTCCCGACCGACCCAGCGCCACACCAGCAGCACCGCCGTGAGCGCGAGGCCGCCGGCGAGGCCGATCCAGATGCCGACGCCTTCGAGGCCGGCCCAGAAGGCGAGGCCGGCGGCCAGCGGCAGGCCGAAGAGCCAGTAGCCCGTCAGCGCCATGAACATCGGGATGCGCGTGTCGTGCAGCCCGCGCAGCATGCCCGCCGTCACCGCCTGCGCCCCGTCGACCACCTGGAACAGGCCGGCGAGGGCGAGGTAGGAGACCGCGAGGGCGACGACGGTCGCGTTCGCCGGGTCCGACACGTCGAGGAAGGCGGAGACGAGGAGGCGCGGCGCGAAGATCATCACGAGTGCCATGCACGCCATGAAGCCGACGCCCATGGCGAACGCTATCCAGCCGGCGCGCGTCACCGCCTCGCGGTCGCCCGCGCCGTAGGCGAGGCCGACGCGCACCGTCGCCGCCATGGAGATGCCGAGCGGCACCATGAAGGAGAGCGACGCGATCTGGATGGCGATCTGGTGGGCGGCGAGCGCCTCCGTGGAGATCAGCCCCATGAGGAAGACCGCCGCGGAGAAGATCGTCACCTCGAAGAGCACGATGGCGGCGACCGGCAGCCCGAGCCGCCAGAGCTGGAAGAAACGCGGCCAGTCCGAGCGCCAGAAGCGCCCGAAGACGCGGTAGCGGCGCGCGCGCCGATCGGCGAGGACGAGGAGCGCCAGCGCCCCGAACAGGAAGACGTTGGTGAGCGTCGTCGCCCAGCCCGCGCCGACGAGGCCGAGCGCGGGCGCGCCCCAATTGCCGAAGATCAGCGCCCAGTTCAGCGCGGCATTGACGCCGATCGCCAGGATACCCACCGCGAGCGCCAGGAGCGGACGCTCCAGGGCGGCGACGAAGTTGCGCAGGGTGAGGTAGAAATAGGCCGGCAGCAGGCACCACATCACGGCCCGGCAATAGTCCGCCGCCATGTCGGAGAGGACGGGATCCTGGCCGAGCCACTCGAGGACCGTGCGCGCGTTCCACAGCATCGCCCAGGCCGGCACGACGAGGACCACACCCGCCCAGAAGCCCTGGCGCACGGTGCGGCGCACCTCGCGCACCGCGTGGCGCTTGCGCCCGCGCTCGGCGGCGATCATCGCCGAGATGGCGCTGAAGAGGCCGACCCCCGCGATGAAGCACACGAAGAGGAGGTTCGAGCCGAGCGCGCCCGCGGCCAGCGCCTCCGGCGAGAGCCAGGAGAGCATCAGCACGTCCGTCGCCTGCAGGGAGGTCTGCGCGACGTTGGTGAGAATCAGGGGCCAGGACAGGGCCAGCGTCGCGATCGCCTCGCGTCGCCACGCGGCCTGCCCCGACGGCGGCGCCGCGGTCAGCGCATCGGTGGCGGGGGGCATGGGCTCGTCTTTCGAATGGACGGGCCTTGTACGCCCCCGCGCGGGCGCTGGCTACGATGATTTTCGCGAGCAGCGGCCGGCGCGCGCGCCGGCGCTCAGTAGAACGGGCGGCTCACCACCCAGAGGATCACGGCGTCGACGTCGCCGTAATTCTCGAAGCCATGGGGCAGCGTGCTCTCGAAGCAGAACGTGTCGCCAGGCCCGATGCGATAGCTGCGCATGCCGACGCGCAGGGTCAGCTCGCCGGCGAGCACATGGCCGACCTCCTCGCCGTCGTGGGAATAGGGGTCGATCCCCGAGCCGCCGCCGGGCTCCACCGTCACGATCATCGCCTGGATGTTGGCGCCGTTGCGGCGCGTGAGCAGCTCCTTGCGCATGCCCTTGCCGGGGATCGCGAGGCTGCCGCGCTCGTACGGATGAACGACGACGTCGTCGCCTCCCCCGTCGAGCCCCTCGAACAGGCGCACCATGGGAAGGTCGATCGCCGCGCAGACCTCGCGCAGGATCTTCAAGGACGGCGAGGCGATGCCGCGCTCGAGCTGGCTCAACGTCCCGATCGCCACGCCGGAGCGCGCGGCGACGTCGCGCAGCGTGAGGCCGCGCGCGACCCGGTGCGCGCGGATCGATTCGCCCAGCCGCGTATCGGCATCGGTGGCGTCCGGTGCCGCGGGGTTCGGGGCAGAGTGTGAGACCGTGTTCATATTTTTGAACAGTCCTCGTCTTGTGCCAGGCTCGGTACCGTGGAATCCTGTGTTTGGCAACGGCATGCGCGCGTTACCGTCCGTCGATCGCATCGAAGGACGGGGGCGCGTTTCAGCATAGTGAACAAACCAGCCAGAGGGAAAACCAGCATGCGCGATCTCGAGCTCTCCCCCGAAGGCGGCATCACGCGACGCACGCTCCTCACCGGCGCGGGCGCGCTGGGCCTCCTCGCCCTCACGCCGGCGCGCCTGCGCGCGCAGGTCGGCGGCGGCCAGTATCTCTTCGGGTCCGCGACCCTCGGATCCACCGGCTACGTCATCATCGAAGGGCTCAGCACGATTATCAACCGTCATTCGGGCCTTCGCAGCTCGTCCCAGTCGACGTCCGGCGGCGCGGAGAACGTGGCGCTGATCGGCCAGGGCCTGCTCGATTTCGGCCAGAGCACGTCGGTCGACCTCGTCGCGGCCCGCGAGGGCGCGGCGCCCTACGGCACGCCCATCGATGTGCAGCAGATGTTCTGCTACACGACCTTCGCCCTGCCCCCGATCGTCCACGCCGACAGCGAGATCCGCACCTTCGAGGACCTGCGCGGCAAGCGCATCTCCCCCGGCGCCGCCGGCGGCACCACGGCCCAGTCCTGGCGGCTGATGTTCGAGGAGAGCGGCTTCGGCGACGAGGTGCGCTGGACCTTCGGCTCCTGGCGCGAGATCTACGACGGCTTCATGGCGGGCAACATCGACTGCATCCCCGCCATCCTCACGGCGCTTCGCCCCTCCCCCATCGTGGTGGAGCTGACGACGAACTACCCGGTGCGCCCCGTCTCCTTCCCCGATGCGCTGATCTCCCGCGCCCAGGAGGAGAATCCCGGCATCATGCGCTTCGAGGTGACGCCGGAGACCTGGCCGCACCTCTCCGAGCCCGCGGTGGCGAGCGGCTCGTCGGGCATCCTCGCGGCGAACCCCAACGTCTCCCACGAGGCCGCCTACGAGATGACGAAGGCCGTCTTCGAGAACGTGGCGGACCTCCACGCCATCTCGAACGTGCTCACCAGCGTCAGGCTCGAGGACGCCACCCGCTATCTCGTCCCCGGCGTGCCGGTGAATGCGGGCGCAGCCCAGTACTTCAAGGAACAGAACGTCTGGCGCGACGACCTGGTCGAAGGCTGAGCGCGAGAGATCCCGGATCGGGACGGAGGAGCGGACATGTCGGGCTTCCTGGCGCGGGCGGTGGGCCGCATCGAGCCGCGCTTTTCGGCGACGCCGCGCACGGCCGCGCTGCTCTGCGCGGTGGCGCTCTTCATGGCGCTCCTCCACGTCTGGCAGACGTGGGCCTTCGTCCTGCCGTCCGGGCAGTTCAAGAACATCCACCTCTGCCTCGCCCTCGTCGTGGGCTATCTCGCCCTCGCCAACGGGGACGCCGGCAAGGGGCGCACTCTGTCGAGCGGCATCGCGCTCGTGCTCGCGGCCGCGTGCTTCGTGCCGCTCCTCTACATCCACCTCGAATACGACGCGCTGGTCACCACGCGCCCGTTCTTCCCGAACGGCGCGGATCTCGCGGTCGCCTCGCTCCTCCTCGTCCTCGCCCTCGTCGCGGTCTGGCGCGAATGGGGGGCCTCGATCCCGATCATCGCCGCGCTCGCGATGCTCTACGCCTATTGGGGCAACCTGGTGCCGGGCTTCGCCAACCACGCCGGCATCGGGCTCCAGCGGCTGGTCGCGACGACGTCGATCCCGTACTTCCGCGGCCTGCTCGGCGGGCTCACCGAGGTCTCGGCTTCCACGATCTTCCTGTTCATGCTGCTGGCCGGCCTGCTCAAGGCCACGGGCGGGCTCGACTACATCATGCGCGCCGCCTTCGGCCTCGTCGGCGGGCTGCGGGCCGGGCCGGCCCAGGCGGCGATCGTGTCCTCCGGCTTCTTCGGCAGCATCTCGGGCTCGATCATGGCGAACGTCGCCTCCACCGGCGCCTTCACCATCCCCCTGATGAAGCGCTCGGGCTTCAGCCCGCATTTCGCCGGCGCGGTGGAGGCCACGGCGTCGGCGGGCGGGCAGGTGACGCCGCCCAAGCTCGGGCTGACCGCCTTCCTCATCGTCGGCATCACCGGCATCTCGTATGCCGAGGTGATGGTCGCCACCGTCTTCCCCGCGATCCTGTTCTACGCCTTCCTCATGTGGGGCGTGCATCTGCGGGCGATCCGCGAGGGCATCGACGCCCGCGCCATGCGCGAGAGCGCGCGCGCCGACATCCCGATGATGGACATGTCGCTGCCGCGCGCGACGCTGCTCCACGCGCACCTGATCTTCAGCGTCGGCGTGCTCGTGGCGCTGCTGGTCGGCGGCATGCCGGCGGGCATGGCGGCGCTCTACGCCAACATCGCCATCGTGGGCTCCGAGCTCGTCAAGCGCGTCGCGGTGGGCGCGGCCGGCCTGAACGGCCCGCGCAGCCCCGTTCGCGGGCTGACGGACGGGCTCGTCGTCGTCGCCCGCGGCCTGATCTACGGCGCACGCTCGGGCGCGTCGGTGGCGATCATCATCGCGGTGATCTCGATCATGGTCGAGTTCGTGGTGGTCACGGGCTTCGCCCAGAAGCTCTCCTACGCCATGCTCGAGATGTCGGGTGGGCGGCTGTGGCTGCTCCTGCCGCTCTCGGCGCTGGCCTGCCTCGCCTTCGGCATCGGCCTGCCGACCTCGGCCGCCTACATCCTCGTCGCGCTGCTGGGCGCGCCGGCGATGGTGCAGCTCGGCGTGCCGCTGCTCGCGGCCCACCTCTTCGTCTTCTACTACGCCAACATGTCGGCGATCACGCCGCCCGTGGCGGTGGGCGCCCTCGTCGCCTCGAACATCGCGGGCGCGGGCTTCTGGAAGACCGCCTTCACGGCCTTGAGACTCGCCATACCGGGCTTCCTCCTGCCCTTCCTCTTCGTCGTCCAGCCGGGCATCATCGGCATCGACGTGGGCATCGCCGAGCAGCTCCTCCTCGTCGCCGTCGCCTTCGTGGCGCTGGTGGCGCTCAACAGCGCCATCGAGGGGCACCTGCTGGCGCCGCTCTCGATGATCGAGCGGGTGCTGCTGCTCCCCGCGGCCTTCGGTCTCCTCGATCCGGGCCGCATGACGGACGTGGCGGGGCTCGCCCTCTTCGCGGCGATCCTCGCGCGCCAGATCCTGATCGCGCGCCGCGATCGCCGGCTGCCCACCCCGGAGCATTCCGCATGATCCCGCCCACCAGACCCGAGATCGCCGGCACCCGCCACGTCGTCGCCGCCGGCCACTTCCTCGCGGCGGCGGCCGCCCACGACGTCCTCGTCGCCGGCGGCAACGCCGTCGACGCGGGCTGCGCGGCGGGGATCGCGCTCGGCGTTCTCCAACCCGATCTCGTCAACGTGGCGGGCGTCGCGCCGATCATGATCCGCATGGCGGGCATGGAGACGCCGATCACGATCGACGGCCTCGGCACCTGGTCGCGATCGCTGCCGCCGCGCCACTTCATGGAGCGCCACGGCGGCACGATCCCGCCGGGCGTCGAGCGCATCGTCGTGCCCGCCGCGCCCGCGGCCTGGATCGAGGCGCTCGCGCGCTACGGCACGATGTCCTTCCGCGAGGTCGCCGGCGCCGCCGCGCGCTTCGCCCGCGAGGGCTTCGCCGTGCACCCGCTCCTCGCGGAGACGATCGCGGAATACGAGGAGGGCTATCGCGCCTGGCCCGCCAACGCGGCCATCTACCTGCCCCGCGGCCGGCCGCCGAGGGTGGGCGAGCGCTTCGTCCAGAGCGATCTCGCCGACACGTTCGAGCGGCTGTTCCGCGCGGAGGAAGGCTCGAGCGGCGACCGCGCCGCCGGGCTCGCGGCGGTGCGCGCCGCGTTCTACGAGGGCGAGATCGCCCGCGAGATCGTCGACTACGTCGCCCGCGAGGGCGGCTTCCTGTCGCGCGAGGACATGGCCTCCTATCGCTGCCGGATCGAGCCGGCGCTCGCCATGCGCACGCTGGGCGGCACGCTCCACGTCTGCGGCGCCTGGTGCCAAGGCCCCGTCCTGCCGATGACGCTCGCGCAGATCGAGGTGCTCGGCCTCGACGGGCTCGCGCACAACGACGCGGACTACATCCATCTCCTGGTCGAGGCGATGAAGGGCGCCTTCGCCGATCGCGAGCACCATTTCGGCGACCCGGCCTTCGTCGACGTGCCCCTCGACGCGCTCGTCTCCCCGGAGCACGCCCGCGCGCGGGCGGCCGAGATCGACCGGCGGCGCGCACGCCAGGAGATGCCGGGGCCGCTCCTGCCGCTCGGCTCGACCGGCGAGCGCACCGTGCCCGCCGGCGGCCCCGATCCGCGCCCGGAGCCGGACACGTCCTACGTCGCGGTGGTGGATCGCGACGGCAACGCCTTCTCGGCGACGCCGAGCGACGGCTCGTGGAACGTGCCCGTCGTGCCGGGCACCGGCCTCGTGCCGTCCTCGCGCGGCAGCCAGTCCCGCCCCGATCCCGCTCACCCGTCCGGTGCCGCCGCGGGCCGCCGGCCGCGCCTGACGCCGAACCCGGCGCTGTTCGTGCGCGGCGACGACGTCATGCCCTTCGGCACGCCGGGCGGCGACGTGCAGAGCCAGGCGATGCTCCAGCTCCTGCTCAACCGCTACCATTTCGGCATGGCGCTGCAGGAGGCGATCGACGCCCCGCGCTTCGCCACCTACGACTTCCCGGGATCGTTCGCGCCCTTCACCCACCATCACGGCCTCGTCAAGCTCGAGCCCGGCATCCCCGAGCGGGTGGGCGAGGCGCTCGCCGCGCGCGGCCACACGGTGAGCTACTGGCGCGAGCGCGACTGGCGCGCCGGCGGCCTGTGCGCCGTCGAGACCGACCGCGACGAGGGCCTGATCCGCGGTGGCGCCGATCCCCGCCGCCCCGCCTACGCCATCGGCCTGTGAGCGCCCCGCGCGCCGAGAGAGGACGCCCCTTCATGGAACGCCATCCCGATTCGCTCTGGGCCGCGACCGCCGAGCCGGACCCCGGCCACCGACCGCTCGACGCCGAGACCAGTGCCGAGGTCTGCGTCGTCGGCGGTGGCTTCACCGGCCTCTCGACGGCGCTCGCCCTCGCGGAGCGGGGGATCGACGTCGTGGTGCTCGAGGCGAACGCCCCGGGCTGGGGCGCCTCGGGCCGCAACGGCGGGCAGGTGATCCCCGGGCTGAAGCAGGATCCCGACGCGCTGCTCTCCGCCTTCGGCGACGAGGCCGGCGCGCGGCTCGCCTCCTTCGCCGGCTCCACGCCGCGGATCCTGTTCGACATCGTGCGCCGCCATGCCATCGCCTGCGACGCCTTCGAGGGCGGGTGGCTGCAGCCGGCCCACGCCGAGGCCGGGCTCGACACGATCCGCGCCCGCGCGGCGCAATGGCGACCCTACGGCGCCGACATCGTCGAGCTCGACCGCGCCGAGACGGCCCGGCTCGTCGGCTCGGAGCATTACGTCGGCGCCCTGCTCGACCGGCGCGGCGGCTCGATCCAGCCGCTCTCCTTCGCTCGCGGCCTCGCCCGCGCGGCGGCGGGCCTCGGCGCACGCATCCACGCGGACAGCCCCGCGACGGGGCTCGCGCGCCGCGACGGGACGTGGCGCGTGACGACGCCGCGCGGCAGCGTCGCGGCGCGCCGGGTCGTCCTCGCCACGAACGGCTATTCCGGGCCGCTGCACCCGACGCTGATGCGCAGCGTCGTGCCGGTCTTCAGCTTCCAGGTCGCGACCGAGCCGCTCTCCGACAACGTCGCGGCGACGATCCTGCCCGAAGGCCATCCCGCCTCCGACACGCGCCGGCTGCTGTGGTACTTCCGCAAGGACCGCCACAACCGCCTGCTCATGGGCGGGCGCGGCTTCCGCAAGGACGCGCTCGACGCCGGCGACACCGGCGTGCTGCAGGCGGCGCTCCGACGGCTCTATCCGCAGCTCGGCGAGATCCGCTTCTCGTACCATTGGGGCGGGCGCGTCGCGATGACGGCGGATCATCTCCCGCATCTCCACGAGATCGAGGAGGGGCTGTTCGCCGGGCTCGGCTTCAACGGGCGCGGGGTCGCCATGGGGACGGCCATGGGCACCGTCCTCGCCCGCCTCGCCGCCGGCGAGCCGGCCGACGCGATGCCGCTTCCGGTGACGCCGCTGCGACCGATCCGGTTGCACGGGCTGCATTCCCCCGTCGTGCACGCGCTCACCGCCTATTATCGCTGGCAGGACGCCCGCGAACGCCGGGCGATGGCCTCGTGAGCCGCCGGCCCGTCCTCGTCCTGCCGGACACGAGCGAAGACACGCTCGCCCTGCTCGACGCGAGCGGCGCCATGGCCCGGCTCGAAGCCCGCGGCGAGGTGCGCGTCCACCTCGGGCGCGCGCCCGACGCCGCCACCTTCGCGGCGCGCGTGGCGGACGCCGACGGCGTGATGCTCGCCTGGGACTTCCCGAGCGAGGCCTTCGCCGCGGCGCCGCGGCTCAGGCGCATCGCCTTCTGCGGCAGCGGTGCGTCGAGCTACGTCGACCTGGCGCTGGCGGCCGCCCACGGTGTCGACGTGACGACGGCGCCGGGCTACGGCGATCGCGCCATCGCCGAGCACGCGCTCGGCCTCGCGCTCGCGACGCTGCGCGCGATCCCCGCGGCCGACGCCACGCTCCGTGCGGGCGGCTGGGAGGTGGCGCATCAGGGCCGCGAGCTCTCCGGCGCGACGGTCGGGCTCGTCGGCTGGGGCGGGATCGCCAAGGCCTTCGCGCGCCTGCTCGAGGGCTTCGAGGCGACGATCCTCGTCCACACCCGTTCGCGCGCCCCCGGCGAGCGCGAGGGCGCCGTCACCTTCGTCTCCCTCGACGAGCTCGTCGCGCGCGCGGACGTGGTCTCCCTCCACCTCGCCTCGACGCCGGAGACGGCGGGCATCCTCGACGCGCGGCTGATCGCGGCCATGCGCCCGGAGGCGATCCTCGTGAACACGGCGCGCGGCGCCCTCGTCGACGAGGCGGCGCTCGTCGCCGCGCTGGAGGCGGGGCGGATCGCCGGCGCGGGCCTCGACGTCTTCGCGCACGAGCCGCTCGCCGCCGCCTCGCCGCTGCGGCGCCTGCCCAACGTCGTCCTCACCCCGCACGTGGCCTACCGCACACGCCAGGCCCGCACGCGGCTCTACGATCGCGTGGTGGAGAGCCTCGTCTCGTTCGACGGCTATCTTTCCGACGAGGCCGGCTAGCGCGACCCGGCCGTGGTGGATCGCGCCGAGCGTCCGGTGCTCAGCCCGTGGCGCCGTCCTCGGGCAGGAGCCGGGCGATCTGGCTCGCGAGCTCCGCCGGGCGGAAGGGCTTGGCGAGGCGTGGCAGGTCGGGAGCGATGGTCTCGACGTCTGCGTAGCCCGAGACGATCAGGATCGGCAGCGAGGGGCGCGTGCGCTGCGCGGCGCGCGCGAGGTCGACGCCGCTCATGCCCGGCATCAGGTGGTCGGTGACCAGGATCGCGAAGGGCCCGCCCTCGTCGAGGCGGCGAAGCGCCTCCTCGCCCGAGGTCGCCTCGCTCACCGAGAAGCCGAGATCGACGAGCATGTCGGCGACGCTCATGCGCACGAGCTCCTCGTCGTCGACGACGAGCGCCGCCCCGCGCTCCGCCTGCGCCGGCGCGGACGCGCCCGCCGGCCGCTCGGCGCCGGCGGCGTCCGCCGCGCCGACGGGGAGCCAGAGATGGATACGCGTGCCCTGCCCGAGCGCGCTCTCGATGGAGAGGGCGCCACCGAGCTGGGCGGCGAGCCCGTGGACCATGGACAGCCCGAGCCCCGTGCCCTTGCCGATGCCCTTCGTGGAGAAGAACGGCTCGATGGCGCGCGCCCGCGTCGCCTCGTCCATGCCGATGCCGGTATCGGCGACGGTGAGGCGCACGTAGGCACCCGGCGCGAGAGCGGGCACGGCCTGCGCCGCGATGTCGATCGTCTGCGCCTCCACCCGCGCCGGGGCGGCGGCGATGGTGAGCGTGCCGCCGCTCGGCATGGCGTCGCGGGCGTTCACGCCGAGATTGAGCAGCGCCATCTCGATCTGGTTCGCGTCGGCATGCGCCTTGGGCAGGTCCGGCGCGAGATCGACCCGCACCTCGATGGAGGGGCCGAGCGTCGAGCCGATCAGGTCGGCCATGCCGCCGACGAGGGTCGCGATGTCCACCGAGGAGGGCCGCAGCGGCTGGCGCCGCGCGAAGGCGAGGAGGCGCTGGACGAGCACCTTCGCCCGCTCCGCCGATTGCAGGGCCGCGTCGAGGAGACGTCGCTCGCGCTCGCTGCCGATGCCGCGCCGCACCAGCATGTCGAGGGGGCCGATGATCGGGGTGAGGAGATTGTTGAAGTCGTGAGCGACGCCGCCGGTGAGCTGGCCCATGGCCTCGAGCTTCTGGCTCTGGCGCAGCGCGTCCTCGGCCTTGGCGAGGGCGAGCGCCTGCTCGCGCTCGGCGGTGACGTCGCGCCCCACCGCGTGGATCAATCCGGCCTCGGGCACCGCGGTCCAGGACAGCCAGCGATAGGAACCGTCGCGGGCGCGGTAGCGGTTCTCGAAGCGGAACGTGGTCGCGCCCTCCCCGAGGCGGCCCATCTCGGCGAGGGTGCCGGCACGCTCGTCGGGATGGACGAGGCTCGGGAAGTCCGCGCCGACGAGCTCCGCCTCGCTCCAGCCGAGCAGCGTCGTCCAGGCCGGGTTGACGGCCGCGATCGTGCCGTCGAAGCGCGCCACGAGCATCATGTCCGTCGAGAGGCGCCAGATCCTGTCGCGCTCGGCCGTGCGCTCGGCGACGCGCCGGGCGAGGGTGTCGTTGAGCTCGCGCAGGCGCTCCTCGGCGAGGCGCCGACCGGTGACGTCGCGCACCATGCCCTCGATCCGCCGCGCCGTCCCGTCCGGGCCGGCGTCGACCCTTCCCTGCCCCGCGATCCAGCGCTCCTCGCCGTCGGCGCGGCGGATCCGGCACTCGAACTCCCAGCGGGAGAGGTCGGCGATGGCCTCCTGGAACGCCGCGTCGACACGCGCGCGGTCCTCCGGGACGATATGGTCGAGGAACTGCCCGTAGGTCCATTCCGGCAGCATGTCCTCGTAGCCGAAGATCCGGTCGTGCTGCGGGGAACGCCAGGCGGCGAGCGTGGTCAGATCGAGCTCCCAGGCGCCCAGCGCGCCGGCCTCGAAGGCGCGGGTGAGCCGGGCCTCGCTGACGCGCAGCTCGGCGGCGGCCGCGACGCGCTCCACGTGCGCCCACGAGCGGGCCGTGACGGCACGCAGCAGCGAGATCTCCTCGTCGGTCCACCGGCGCGGCACGCGGTCGTGGATCGCCATGAGCGCGGTGAGCCGCCCGCCCTTGACGAGGGGCATGCAGACGGTGGCGCCGATGCCGATCGCCTGGAAGGTCGCCGCCGCCTCCGGCGGGAGGTCGCGCCGGATGTCCTCGACGACGAGGGGCTCGCCCGCGCGCAGCCGCGCCACCGCGAGCGCCCCGAAATCGACGAGCCGGTAGCGCCCCACGATGCTGCGCGAAGCCGGCGCCGCCCAGTCGCCGCGGATGGTGAAGCCGTCCTCGTCCGCGTCCATGTCGGCATAGGCGCAGATCGCGAGCCCGAGATGCTCGCCCAGCATCCGCGTCGTCGTCGCCAGCACGGCGTCGGCGTCGGCGATGGGCACGCTCACGGCGCCGAGCCGATCGAGGAAGGCGAGCCGGGCCTCGCTCGCGCGCAGCGCCGCCTCGGCGGCGAGGCGGGCGGTGTCGTCGCGCACGGTGAGGACGGCGCCCGTGCGCGTGCCGTCGGGCGAAAGGATCGGGCGTGCGGAGCCGATGGCGACGACCTCGCTGCCGTCCGGGCGCCGGATGCGCCAGCGCGCCTCCTCCACCCGCTCCCCGTGGAGGACCGCGCGCGCGAGCGGCAGGTCCTGCGAGGGATGGGGCGCGCCGTCCTCGGTGAGCAGGCTGTAGGCGTCCGAATAGGCGTCGGGCGCGACGCCCAGCAGCTTCGTGCCGTGCAGCCGTTCGGCCGCGTCGTTGACGAAGGTGATGCGCCCCTGCGCGTCCGCGACGATGATCCCCTCGGCGAGCTGGGCGAGGATCGCGTCGCGCTGCATCGCATCCCAGGCCTCGACCGCTCCGGCCGAGGCACGACCGGTTTCGGAACGGGTGTCGTCTCGGTCGGGGTTGCTCACGGGCGGGTCGTCCTCGGGGCGAAATCGCGGGATGCCGCGGGCCTCTCCGTCGCCGGACCGCCGACGGCTGCGAACGAGTATAGACGCGAACGCACGGGCATGTCCCGCGGCTCCGTCGCGGAGCGGCGAGCGCCGCCGGCTCGGCCGGCGCGCCGTGGGTCGCGCGTCACACCATCCGCTGGATCATCCGCACCCGCCCCAGCACCACCAGCCGGTCGCTGCGCGCGGCGTCGAGCCGCGTCGCCTCCCCGCGCCCGGGCCCGTCGCCGTGGATCAGGAGATCGCCGTCGAAGCTGCGCTCCAGCCGCTTCACCAGCGCGCCGCCCGGCCACTCCACGGCGTAGAGCCCGCCGTAGCCCTCGACGCTCGTGGCGTCGAGGTCGATCACGGCGATGCCGCCGGCGTGCACCGGGTCGGCCGCCTCGCCGCGCACCGCCAGGACCCGCGCCCGGCCGGGCCGGATCCCGAGCTCTCGCAGCGTCGCCGCGCTGAACGGCACGCCCGGCCGCGCCGGCTCCTCGCCCCCCGTGTCGACGTGGGGCACCAGGATCGCCCCCTCCGAGCCCGCGTCTTGCGCCTCGCCGGTGAGCAGCCACGCCGCCGAGAGCCCCGTCACCTCCGCGATCCTGACCAGCATCGACGGCCTGGGCTCCCGCTCCCCCCGCACCACCTCCGACACCGTGCTCTGCGAAACGCCGATCGCGCGCGCGAACGCGCTCTGGCTGCGGCCGCCCATGGCGCGCCGCACCCGCTCGGCGATCTCCTGCTTGAACCCGGTCGGCGCGGCATCCGCGCCGTCGCCCTCGAAGAACGCCTGTTCCTCCTGCAAGCCTCCCCGATGCGAGCCCCCTCGTGCCCCGCCGGGAACGGCGTCGTCGTCGTCGGGATGCGTCATCGCGTATTCCTGCCCGTCGAACGCATTCGGGGTTGACGACGATCGGAGAATCGATCAGTGTCGAAGGTGTGAGGGAATATCGCGCTCGTCACGGCTGGTCTCGATCGGCTTTCCGTTCGTCTCTCGTCGAGGGAATCGGATTTGCGATGGTGTCCGCCGCCGTACATTGCGCATCCCCGGTCCCCGCGGACACGGGTCCGCCGTCCCACGGCTTCGGCAGCCGATGGGGCGACGCGTTCGCGTCCGTCCGGCCGGCCGCGGCCGGATTCGGTCGTTTGTAGACCCGATTGCGTATGAGGTCGATCCGATATCGACGGATGGAGGAGCTGTCGCGTGCGCGCATGTGCTGCAGGAAGGCCGGAGCTCGCCGCCGTCCGGGACGGCGGAGGTGATCCGGTGCGGGGGAGCCGCGAGGTCGCTTCGGCGCGCCCAAAACTGTCATCCCGGGCCGCGAACGCGGACCCGGGACCCATGAGCACGGGTGCCCGCCATAGCGTGCGCGGTAGCGCGCGCGGCCACGAGACGCCTGCACATCTCCCGGTGGACGGACGCGCTCCCGCGCGCCCTGACCCTACCCCCTCGTGTTCCGGGTCACGGATCGGCTTCGCCGTCCGGGATGACGGAAGAGGGCGCGCCCCCCTGTCATCCCGGGCCGCGAACGCGGACCCGGGACCCATGAGCACGGGTGCCCGCTACAGCGTGCGCGGTAGCGCGCGCGGCCACGAGACGCCCGCATCGGCGACACATGGACGGTCACGCGTCGCGCGACCCGTCCCCACCGCCTCACCCCGCGCGGGCGAACGTCAGCAGTTCGTCGAGCTCTCGAGCGGCAGCGTCGTGATCCGCCACGGCGCGGGCGGCGGCGGGGCGGTCGCCTCTCGCTTCGGCCTCGGAGCGGGCGTGGTCGGCCTGGCCGATGGCGAGGTCGAGGGCGTGCCAGCGGGCCAGCGCGGCGGCGGCGCCGGGGCGGCCGGCGGCGGACTGGGCTTCGAGGGCGTCACGCAGAGGGTAACGCGCCATGGTGTGGGCGCAGGCGAGATTGCCCGCCCGCGCCGCCTTGGAACAGAAGCCGCGCCCCTCCCGTCCCTCGTGGGCGAGCCCGCAGGGGCGGACGTGGAGAGTGTCGAGGAGGGGCACGTCGGTCATGGTGTGCGATCAGTCGCGCGGCGGGAAGATGCCAGTAAGTGCAATGATAAAGCTCACACCTTCGAACGGCATCCTGTTCTCATGTGATTGATTACCTCCGTTCATTCCGACTTGAACGGATGTTGATTGCGGAGCGAGCGTGACAGCGGCCCCGGCGGGGTTCGCATAAATGCTCGCTGTGCCCGCACTTCCGCGGACATTCACTGAGCCGGAGGATAGGACCTGCCCAGCCTGAGGAGAAACGTCACTTGCAGGAGTGTCGTAAGCCACCATGCTAGCTTGAGCCGGATGGTTATGCTGGGGCATCTGCGTTAACAGCAGAGTAACGCTTTCTACACCCGCTCTTGCGCCCAAGGGATAGAAGCTCAAGCCGGGCCCTTGACCCATCCCAGCGCCAATCGGGACTCGCGAGCGGAGGTCGGGCAGACCAAACGTAGTTCGACCATCTCCGCCATACGTTGTTCCAATCAGCGAAAACAGAGCGGTATTCTGGCTTATTGCAAGAAGTCCTCCGTTGCAATAAGACCACCCTCTCGGGGCAAAAGTAGGCGCCCAAAGCAAGACTGTGCCGATGAAGTATTCCATGTGCCCCTCCCAATCTGACGCGGAGCGGGGAGTGATTCGCAGCCCCGACGCGTTTGAGAAGAGCACAATTTCTAGTGATGTCCAAGCCCTCTACTTGCAGGAGCGTTCGGGCGATCTGCACCCAAGAGTGTGCTTGATGACGGCTCCGTTATCGTGCATTATCTAGCGCTAGTTGGGCATAGCTCGGTTAGGTGATTATGTTGCATCTAAATACGTCCTAAAATTGTATCAATCGTGTCTTAATTGCATGCACTAGAAGAGCCTCGTTTCGGCTTGGAAAAGCCACACGGAGATCAGTATGGCCAATGATCAGAATTTTGATGGGGCCACCGTTGGCACTATCAATCAGCAAAGCTTTACGCTTCAAGACTTCACCTTCGTCGGCAGCGGCGCATCTCAGGATCAGTATTTTACCATCATCGATGCGAACGATCCTCAATCAAGCCCCATAACAGAGAGTCCTACAGACTTTGCACTGCGACTCTCCGGGGCCTTCATTCCAAATACGTTCTCCATCCAATCTACAGATGGGAGTGAGTTTAAACTTGACTCACTACAATTGTATTATGTTTTTCTAGAGCCAATGATAATCGAGGGCCTGAGAGATGGTCAAGTTGTAATTGATGAAGATTTCTCATTCGCCCTGGGAACTACAGGCAGTATTTCATATAGTGAAAATGTCGACGCGGTCGGTACTCTCGCATTTACGGGCTGGGATAACATCGACGCGATACGTTTTAGAACGCAAACTGTATCGGCAAACTTAGATCTTGAGTTTGACGACATTAACGTGTCTGCTGTTCCGAATATTGCACCCACGATTTCTAATACAACAGCGAACCAAAACGTCAACGACACCGCCACCATCACACCATTCAGCACCGTCGAGATCTCCGACGCGGAGGACAACCCGGTCACGGTCACGGTCGCCCTCGACGTCGCCGCCAAGGGCGTCTTCACCGCCGCCTCGCTGACGGCATCCGGCTTCACCGACAACAATAACGGCACCTACACGCTCGCCTCGACGACCGCCGCCGCCACCACCGCCATCCGCCAGCTCGTCTTCGACCCCACCGACAACCGCGTCGCCGCCGGCCTCACCGAGACCACGACGTTCACCATCACCGTGAACGACGGCACCACCGACACCACCGACAGCACCACGACCGTCGTCTCCACCTCGATCAACGACGCGCCGACGGCGACGGGCGTGCCGACGAGCGTGTCCTTCACCGAGGACACGCAGGGCAACCTCGACCTCTCGGCCATCACCTTCGCGGACGCCGAGTCGAATACCG
>NZ_BMMF01000009.1 GCF_014645695.1 Salinarimonas ramus
CTTGGCAAGCGCACAACGTGCAAGCATCGCTGCGAACCGTACCCATTGCTCTGAAAGGGATTTGATCCAGCAAAAATGCCTTTCTAAGACTGCCGATCTTCCGGTCCGCGCCGCGGCGCCGGTCGAGTACGTTCGTATTTGCCCGGGTGATCTCGGAAACGAGGGCTTCTTCGTCATCCCCGGCACCGACAGCTGCCTGCGCATCGGTGGCCGCGTCCGTGCGGAGTATCGTTTCAGCGACGATCTCGACACGGCGGGTATCGCTCGCGTTCAGGACGACGTCACGTTCTTCGCTCGCGGGCAGATCGAGCTCGATCACCGCACCTCGATCGACGGCAACTCGCTCCGGACCTTCATCCGGCTGCAGGGCAACAGCACGGACGGCACCAGCTCGTTCACGCTTGACAACGCCTTCATCCAGTATGTCTTCGCGAACGGCTCCGGCATCACCGCCGGCCGCGTCGGCTCGTTCTTCAACTTCTGGGGCGGCGAGCTGATGTCCGGCGACAACGGCGTCTACGACCCGACGGTCGAGATGCTGGGCGCGACCTTCACGTTCGGTCCCGGCTTCTTCGCCTCGGTGTCGGTCGAGAACGCCAAGGCATCGCGCGACAGCATCTTCGACCCGCTCGGCCGCATCGCCGGCTTCGGCTACGGCGGTCAGCAGCTCCCGAACCTCGTCGGCGCCTTCGGCGTCGCGCAGGCTTGGGGTGGTGCGCAGGTGATGGCCGCGCTGCAGCAGGTGCGTCACAACGCCGACGTTAGCGTCGACGACGAGGTCGGGTTCGCCATCGGCGCCGGCGTGGATATTCTTCTTCCCGCTCTCGGCGCTCGCGATCGTCTGTGGCTCCAGGCGACCTATGCCGACGGTGCCATCAACTACGTCGACGCACCGACCTCGTTCAGCGACTTCAGCGTGGCGACGCACGACGCCTATCTGAACGCTGCCGGTACGAGCCTCTCTACGGCCGACGGTTGGGCGGTGGTCGCCGCTTTCCGCCACACCTGGACTCCGACGATCACGCAGACGATCCAGGGCGCCTACGGCGAGATCAACAACCCGACGGCGGGCTACGTCATGCCGGCGAACACCGTCCTCGCGAGCGGTTCGCCGGTCGACTACAGCTGGTACCAGCTCGGCACCCGCATCGACTGGACGCCCGTCAGCCGCTTCACCATCTCGGCTGACGTCGCGTACACCGCTATCGAGACGGACTACGCTGTTCGCAATCCTCTGACGGGCATTGCCGACGACAACTCGGACCGTTGGTCCGGCCGTCTGCGCATCCAGCGCGACTTCTGATCCGTCACTTCGGATCGACGGAAGCCCCGGCCTCGTGCCGGGGCTTTTCGCGTTTCGGGATGTGTGATGGCCGCACGGTCTGACGAGCGGAGCGCCGGTCACCCCCGGCGCTTCGCCACCTTCTCCATCTCCTCGTGGAGATCGTCGGTGCGCAGGTGTCCGTAGCGGGCGCTCATCTGGAGCGTGCGGTGGCCGAGCACACGGCTGAGCTTGTAGAGATCGCCGCCGGATTGCACCCACCACGACGCGAACGTGTGGCGCAGGTCGTGGAAGCGAAAGTCCATGATCGCCGCCCGCTCGCACGCGGCTCGAAATCCCTTCTTGTTGCAGAGGATCCGGGTTCCGTCCGGCTTGCAGAACAGGTAGCGCGAGCTCGGCCGTCCCGGTTTCGCGATCAGGTCGGCGATCGTCGCGATCGCCGCGTCCGAGAGCGGGACCCGCCGGGGCGAGTTCGTCTTCGTCTCCTGCAGGTGGATCTCCCGGCGCTTCAGGTCGATGGCGTCGAGGGTGAGCGAGAGCAGCTCCTCCTTGCGCATGCCGGTCTCCACAGCCAGGACGAGCTGCGGCTTCAGCGTCTCCGACGCCGCCGCATGCAGCCGCTCGAACTCGCGGCGCGTGAGGAACCGCGTGCGCGGCGGCGCCTCCTTGAGGAATTTCTTGCTCAGGGCCGTGATCGGGTTCGTCTCGAGCCAGCCCCACGCGATCGCCATGGAGCAGACCGTGCCGAGAAAGGCGATGTCGCGCCGGATCGTGGTATCGCTGACGCCGCGCTCCTTTCTTCGCGAGACGAAGAGGGCGAGGGTCGAGCGATCGATCTCGTCGAGCCGCAGGTTCGGGAACGCGGACAGCCAGTTCTTCGCATTCGAGCGATAGGTCCGGCGCGTGCCCTTCTTCACCGTCGCTTCCCGGAAGAAGCGCTCGATGGTCTCTACCAGCGTTTTCGCCTTCGATCCGCGGCTCGGTGCAAGTCGAGCAGATCGTACCAGCGTCTTGACGGAATGACTCGTCCCGAACGACTTCGGCTTGATCGTTTTCGCACCATCACGGCGAAGCGATTTTTCTCTTTCGACGGATAACATCGATCTTATCCACGCTGGACTACATGATCTTTTCTACACCTCCCGTGGGGGCCTTTCGAGACGGGGATCGTTTTTCTCTTCTTCGCTCCGGATGCAACCCGTTCGCGTCTTCCGCCGACTAATGGCCTCGCCGCGTCCCGCGCAAGACGGGTCATAGATGGCCAGCCTCCCGCAGCGGGACAGCTGCGCGGCGAGGCATCGAGGTTGCTCTGCACACCGAGGCATGCGCACGCCCACTTTATAAATACGAAGTTGCACGCAAAAGTTTCTTTTTACGAACCCGTCAGAAGAACGACAGGGAATATAGGTGGGCGAGCTGCGGCGTTCCGCCGCGCTGATAACATGACGATCTACGCGTGAGACGAGGTTGCGTGGCGTTCATGCCACACAGACGAGCGTGCACAAACGCCCAGATCGGCCGCCTGCACTGTCAAGCTTGTTGCCGAAATGCAATCTCTTCGAGGCACGCGTGCGCGGCGGCGAGCCCGCGGAAGCGGCGCGGCACACGCATGCGCAACCGGCCGCGCGCCGCCTCCGGCGCCGGCGAGCAGTCCCTCCAGCCGGCTTTCCCGACGCCGTACGCCCCGTCAGAGGACGGCGGGCGCGACGTCGTTCATCAGGAAGCTGCGCAGGAAGAAGATCAGCAAGAGGAGCACGATCGGGGAGATGTCGATCCCGCCGAGATTGGGCAGGATGTTCCGGATCGGCCGCAGCAGCGGCTCGGTGAGGCGGCTGAGCACGTCGTAGATCGCGCGCACGACGTCGTTGCGCATGTTCACCACGCCGAAGGCGATCAGCCAGCTGAGGATCGCCGAGCCGATGATCAGCCAGGTCAGAAGGCCGAGAACGAGGTCGATCGTTTGGAAGAGCGCGATCATGGAGCCGTCCTGTCCGGGGTCCCTCGTACGCGGGACCGTCGCGCTTCGTTTAGCGGGCTTCGCCGCGCGAAACAATGGCGGCGCGGCGATCGACGCCCGCGCGAAGAGCGTTGACAGGCGCCCCGGACCCCTCTATCAACCGCGCACCCGGACGGCGGCGCCCCCAAGCGCCGCCCGACACGTCCGGCCCGAACGGTCGGGGCTGTAGCTCAGTTGGGAGAGCGCTGCAATCGCACTGCAGAGGTCAGGGGTTCGAATCCCCTCAGCTCCACCAGTTCCGACATCGTCCTTCCCGCCATGGCGACGTAGCTCGTCGCAGCAGCCGGCCGCAGGCGCGCGATCGCCGCCACCGTATCGCCACCGACGCAGGCTCCCGAATGGGGACCGACCCGCCCGCCGACGAGCATCACCGAGACGCCGGGGCGATCGAAGAGCAGCGTGGCTCACCCGCGGCGGCCGTGCGCTCCCGCACCGGCTGCGGTCGGGGCTGCGCCTGCGGCGCCAGCGCGCCGCCATGGACCCCCTCGCAGACGCCCTGCGGCTCGAGCGCGCGCAGATCGCGGCGGAGGGTGTCCTCGGAAGACGGCGAGTTCCGCGGCGCGCGGCGCGAGGCCGTGCACCGCGCCAACGGCAAACCCTCACTCTCCGAGGCGATAGGCCACGATCTGGTCCGCCACCTGGTCCTTGAGGATCGGGTTGCCGCCCACCGCGAAGACGACGTAGTCGACGCCCTCGTGGGTGTAGATCGCGGGGATCGAGACGGCCGGCGCGTGGACGCGGTCCGACCAGATCTCCTCGCCGGTCGCGGCGTTCAGCGCGCGCACCCGCGCGTCCATCGAGGCGCCGATGAAGACGACGCCGCCCGCGGTGACGACCGGACCGCCGAGGGTCGGCGTGCCCCAGTCGCGCATCCCGTAGAAGCCCCAATATTGGCCCATGCCGAAGGGTACCTCGTAGAGCCGCTCGCCGGTCGCGAGGTCGATGGCCGAGAACGTCCCGAACGGCGGCTCCCAGCAGGGAATGCCGGCCCAGTTGCTCCAATCGGTGAGGAGGAAGCCGTAGGGCGAGCCCTCCTGCGGGTAGTAGCCCTGCTCGGCCCCCGATTCGCCTGCGATCTCCTCGTATTCCGCCCGCGGGATCAGCTTGATCAGCTGCACCACGCGCATGGAATTGACGTAGAGGATGCCGCGGCGCGGATCGACGGCGAGGCCCCCCCAGTTCGTCGCGCCCGCGGTGCCGGGATACATCAGCGTCCCCTGCTCGGAGGGCGGGGTGAAGAGCCCCTCGTAGCGGTATTGGTCGCGCTCGCGGGAGCATTGGCCGAGCGACATGATGTCGGAGAGGGCCCACACGTCCGGGATCTCGAGGGCGTTGCTCAGAGGCGCGGGGACGACCGCGAAGGGCTGCGTCGGCGCGGTGACCTCGCCCTGGGCGTCGCTCTCGGGGACGGGGCGCTCCTCCACGGGGAAGATCGGCTCGCCCGTGCGTCGGTCGAGCACGAAGAGGAAGCCTTGCTTCGTCGCCTGGACGAGCGCGGGGACCGTCTCGCCGTTCCGCTCGATGTCGACGAGCGTCGGGGCGGAGGGCGTGTCGTAGTCCCAGATGTCGTGGCGCACGTGCTGGAAGCTCCAGACGATCTCCCCCGTCTCGATGTCGATGGCGCTCACCGAGGTGGCGAGCGGAATCGGGTCGGTGCGGTCGCCGCCCCAATAGTTCGGGCTCGGCGAGGAGACCGGTGCGTAGACGAGCCCGAGCTCCGGATCGGCGGACATCGCGGTCCAGATGTTCGCCGTGCCGGTGCGCGGGATCATCGCCTCGGGGATGAACGCCGTGTCC
Organism: Salinarimonas ramus; assembly: GCF_014645695.1. Taxonomy (GTDB): domain Bacteria; phylum Pseudomonadota; class Alphaproteobacteria; order Rhizobiales; family Beijerinckiaceae; genus Salinarimonas; species Salinarimonas ramus. Next base: position 5,097 of record NZ_BMMF01000009.1, read on the forward strand.
CAGAGGAGCTCGCCCGTGCGCACGTCGATCGCCAGCAGGTTTCCGGGAGGCGCGACGGAATATTCCCAGTCCATCCCCGCCCAGCCGAGCAGGATCGTGTCGCCGACGATGGTCGGCGGCTGGAGGAGCGAGAACGGGAACTTGTCGTTGACGTCGTTCCACTGGTTGACGTTCAGGACGCCGCCATCGGCGAAGTCCGCGCAGGGCGCGCCGGTGTCGGCGTCGACCGCGTGCAGCTCGGCGTCCATCGTGCCCAGGAAGATGCGCTTCTCGCAGACGCCTTCGCGGCCGCTCTCCCAATAGGAGACGCCGCGATTCTTCAGGGCGGGCTGCGTCAGCGCCTCGAGCGTCGAGCGGCTGTCGTAGGACCAGCGCTCCGCACCCGTGGCGGGGTCGAGCGCGAGGATGCGGTAGAAGGGCGTGCCGAGATAGAGCGTGTCGTTGGCGTAGATCGGCGTCGCCGACCAGACGGTGGCGGGCAGCTCGCCCGATCCGTCGGAGACGTCGCCGGTCTGCACTTCCCAGGCGCGCACCAGGCGATCCACGCTCTGCGGCGTGAAGCTCTCGACGGCGGAGAACTTGCTCGCGGCGAGATCGCCGTGGAAGGACGACCATTCGGGCGCCTGCGCCTGCGCCTCCGCGTTCGGTGCGGGCAGCGCCAGAGTCGCGGCGAGCGGCAGGAGGGCGGAGCGCACGAGCGCGGCCTTGCGCGAGGCGGGCATGACGAGCGCCACGAGGAGGCCGAGGAGCGCGAGCACCATGGCGAGGACGAAGAGCTCCTGCATCAGGAACCACGCCGCGATCGCGGTCAGCACGGCGCCGAGCGCGAGCAGCGCGTCGAGGGCGCCGCGCAGGCCACGCCCGAGCGGGGCGAAGAGGCCGAGGAGCGCGCCGGCCGCGACCGCGACGGCGCCGATCAGCGCCAGGAGCGCGCCGAGCGTCCCGTCGACGCCGGTATGGGCTCCGAAATAGGCCAGCGCACCGAGCACCGCGCCGCAAGCGGCCGGAACGAACACCAGGACATACCGCTTGCGCATCGCTCTCGCTTCTCTTCTGGTTCAGCGAGGGCCCAACGCGGGGCGCACAGGAAGAGTTTCTCGCATTGCTCGGTGAAACGAGATACCGCGCGATGGATGCGGCGTGGTTAAGCGCCCCTTAACTCGGGGTTCCTACCCTTCGGGTCGTCTCTCACCAGCCTCGATCGGACCATGCCCGCACGACGCCGCGCCCCCTCCCCCGCCGACGAGCTCAAGGACGCGTTGCGCGCGTTCCTGCGCCGGCGGCTCGCCGAGACGACGGGGCTCGCGCTCCTCGCCGCGGCGCTGGCGCTCGCGCTGGCGCTGGCGACGTGGTCCGTGGAGGATCCGAGCCTCAACCACGCCACCGACGCGCCGGTGAACAACCTCCTCGGCTTCCCCGGGGCGGTGGCGGCGGATCTCGTCATGCAGCTCGTGGGCCTCGGCGCCGTGGCGCTGATCGCGCCCCTGGCCCTGTGGGGCTGGCAATTGCTGCGTGCGGGAGTGCTGCCGCGTCTCGCGCTTCGCGTGGGCCTCCTCGTCGTCGGCGCGGGCGCGGCCACCGCCGTCGCCTCCGCGCTGCCCGCGACTGCCCGCTGGCCGCTGCCGACGGGGCTCGGCGGCGTGTGCGGCGATGCGCTGCTCGGCGCCGTGCGCACCGTCACCGGCATCGCCGACGGTCCGGCCGCCGCCTTCGTCGGCTTCGTCTTCGCGGGCATCGCCATCCTGTCGCTCACCGCCGCCTGCGGCTACGGCTTCGCCGATGCCGAGGAGGACGAGGAGGATTCCTACGAGGCGCCCGCTCCGCGCCGGCGCGGCCCCATCGACCTCGACGATCTCGACGATCCCGGCCGCGAGGAGGATCCCGGCCGTGCGCTCGTCTGGCTCGGTGCCGTGGCCCACGGCGTCATGAGCGCGCAGGGCGCGGTTCGCCGGGGCGCCGGCCTCGTGCGCGCCGCCATCGCCGCGCCGCGCCGCGACGAGGATTTCGCCTTCGCCGGCGCGAGCCATCGCCGTGAGCCCGTGCTCGACGACGAATATGCGCCGCCCGCACGCCCCGCGCCCCGCCGCCCCGCCCCGCAGCAGGCGGCCCAGCGCCCCGCGCCACGCCCGGCGCCGCAGCGGGCGGAGGCGGACGATTACGGCTACGACGAGGACGCCTACGCGGATACCCACGACGAGGAATATGCGGACGAGCCGCTCGACGCGCTCGACGAGGCGCCCTGGGAGGAGCCGGCCCCTCGTCCAGCGCCGGCACGCCCCGCGCCCGCGCGCCCGGCTCCCGTGAAGCAGGCCGCACCGGCGAAGCCCGTGCGTGCCCGCGCGCCAGAGCCTGAGCCCGAGCCGGAGGACGAGTACGAAGAGGCCTACGACGAGCCGCTCGAGGAGGAGCCGGCGGCGTCCTCGCGCGTCCAGATGCCCGTGACGGCGCTCAAGCCGGGCAAGCGGATCAAGCGCGAGGCCCAGCCGAACTTCCTCGACGAGAGCGACTACGAGCTGCCGCCGCTCCAGCTCCTCGCCGAGCCCAAGCGCTCCGGCACTCCCGCGATCTCCGCGGAGGCGCTCGAGCAGAACGCGACGCTGCTCGAATCGACGCTGGAGGATTTCGGCGTGCGCGGCGAGATCATCAACGTGCGCCCCGGCCCCGTCGTCACGCTCTACGAGCTCGAGCCAGCGCCCGGCACGAAGTCGAGCCGCGTGATCTCGCTCGCCGACGACATCGCCCGCTCGATGTCCGCCGTCTCCGCCCGCGTCGCGGTGGTGCCGGGCCGCAACGCCATCGGCATCGAGCTGCCCAACGCCAAGCGCGAGACGGTCTACCTGCGCGAGCTCCTCGCCTCCCACGATTTCGAGGCGACGAAGCACAAGCTCGCTCTGTGCCTCGGCAAGACCATCGGCGGCGAGCCCGTCATCGCCGATCTCGCCAAGATGCCCCACCTGCTCGTGGCCGGCACCACCGGCTCCGGCAAGTCGGTGGCGATCAACACGATGATCCTGTCGCTGCTCTACCGGCTCACGCCCGAGCAGTGCCGGCTGATCATGGTCGACCCGAAGATGCTCGAGCTGTCGATCTACGACGGCATCCCCCATCTCCTCTCGCCCGTGGTGACGGACCCCAAGAAGGCGGTCGTCGCGCTCAAATGGGCGGTGCGCGAGATGGAGGATCGCTATCGCAAGATGTCGAAGGTCGGTGTGCGCAACATCGACGGCTTCAACGCCCGCGTCGTCGAGGCGTCGGAGCGCGGCGAGGTGATCACGCGCACGGTGCAGACCGGGTTCGACCGCGAGACCGGCGAGGCGATCTACGAGGAGGAGGAGATGGATCTCCAGCCCCTCCCCTACATCGTCGTCATCGTCGACGAGATGGCCGACCTGATGATGGTCGCCGGCAAGGAGATCGAGGGCGCCATCCAGCGCCTGGCGCAGATGGCGCGCGCGGCGGGCATCCACCTGATCATGGCCACGCAACGCCCCTCGGTCGACGTCATCACCGGCACGATCAAGGCGAACTTCCCCACCCGCATCTCCTTCCAGGTGACGTCCAAGATCGATTCGCGCACGATCCTCGGCGAGATGGGCGCCGAGCAGCTGCTCGGCCAGGGCGACATGCTGCACATGGCCGGCGGCGGGCGAATCACCCGCGTGCACGGGCCGTTCTGCTCGGACGACGAGGTCGAGCACGTCGTCACGCATCTCAAGCGCCAGGGCCGCCCGGCCTATCTCGACGCCGTCACCCTCGACGAGGAGGAGGCCGCGGCCGCCGGCGGCGGGGACGACGGCGCCGTCTTCGACAAGGGTTCCTTCGGCGAGCCGGGCGGGGACGTCTACGACCAGGCGGTCGCGGTCGTCCTGCGCGACAAGAAGGCCTCCACCTCCTACATCCAGCGCAGGCTGCAGATCGGCTACAATCGCGCGGCGTCGCTGATGGAGCGCATGGAGCGCGAAGGCATCGTCGGCCCAGCGAATCACGCCGGCAAGCGCGAGATCCTGATGGAGAGCCCCGCGCGCGGCGGGGGTGCCGGCGGCGACCTCGACATGGACGACGACGACGCGTGACGCGGAACGGGAGCGCCCGAGCCCCCGTTTCGCCACAGCCCACGCCTATGTGGGCCGCAGGAACGACGGACGAGCCTCTTCCAGAGGGCTCGACCGGGGAGAAAGACTTCATGGCGCGCACCCGCACGAGAGACACCTTTGCCGCGGCGCTCCTCGCCGGCACGCTGCTCGCTGCCTCGGGCGGAGAGGCCGACGCCTTCTTCTGGCGCCGCGACACGGCGCCCGAGCCGGCCCCGGCGCCCGTCGTCGCCGCGCCGACGGTTCCCGTAGAGGTGCTGCCGCCGCCGCGGCCGATGGCGGTCTCGCGCGTCGCGCCCGCGCCAGGCGTGCCGAGCGCCGCCGGCGGCGGGCCGCTCGCCATCGTGCCCGGTGCCGTGGCGCCGTCCGCGGCGAGCACGGCGACGCCCGTGGCCGCAGCGCCGATCGTGCCCGCCGTCGCTCCCCTGCCGCCGCGCCCGCCGACGGATCTCGCCCGCGGCCCCGCCCCAGAGCCGGCCGCTCCCATCGTCACCGCGTCCGCCGGCGCGATCGCGGTTCCCGCCGCGGCGCCGGCGCCCGTTACCGCGCCCGTGGCCCCTCCCGTGGCCGCCGCGCCGGTGCCCGCGAGCGCCCCCGCGCCCGAGCCCGTCCGCGTCGCCGCTGTGACGCCGGCGACGGATGCGGAGATCGTCGCCGCCGCCAACGCCTATTTCAACGGCATCGACGCGCTCACCGGCCGCTTCTCGCAGGTGGGCAGCGACGGGCGGCGCTATACGGGCATCATCTACGTCGACCGGCCCGGCCGGCTGCGCTTCGAGTACGACGCGCCGGCGACCATCCAGGTGATCGCCGACGGCCGCTCGGTGGTCGTGCGCGACAGCCAGCTCAACACGCAGGACATGTACCCGATCTCGCAGACGCCGCTGAAATTCCTGCTCGGCGACCGCATCCGGCTCGGGCAGGACATCCAGGTGCTCGGCGTCGAGCGCACCAGCGACGAGGTCGACGTGCTTTTGCGCGACAGCACCACCTTCGCCGGGAGCTCCGACATTCGCCTGACCTTCGATCAGGGGCTCTCGGAGCTGAAGGAATGGCGCATCGTCGACGCGCAGGGCTTCGAGACGCGCGTCTCGCTCTCGGGCGTCCAGCGCCATGCGGGGCTCGATTCGGGGCTCTTCCGGATCAATTACGAGCGCCTTCACCGCGACGACACCTATTGAGGCGCGCCGCCGCGGTTTCCTCCGGCGGGCCGAGGGGGTAGACACACCCTCGGCCCGAACCGGGCCCGCATCCGCGAGCCCGTCATGCCTCCCTCCCCCGCCCCGTCGCTCCTCGGCGCCGCTCTCGCGCTGGGCTCGGCCACGTCCTACGGCTCGAACATAGTCATCGCGCGGCTGGCGGCGGATGCGGGGATCAGCGGCGTCGCCTTCGTGTTCTGGCGAACCGCGCTCGTGGTGGTCGGCCTCGTCGCGCTCGCGGCCTGGCTGCGCTGGACGATCCGCGTCCCGCGCGAGCGGTTCGGGCTGATGATCGTGCTCGTCCTCTCGAGCATCGGCGTCGCCGTCTCGTACATCTCGGCCATCGTCTTCGTGCCGGTGACGGTGGCGGCGGTGATCTTCTACACCTTCCCCGTCCTCATCGTGCTCGCGAGCCCGTTCGTGGAGAAGCGCCGGCTGACCGCGCCCCTCGTTTGCGTGGCGATCACGGCCTTCGTCGGCGTCGCCTGCGTCGTCGGTCCCGCCTTCGCCGGCATCGACTGGCGGGGCGTGGCGCTCGCCGGCGCCGCCAGCATCGCCGCCGCGACGCAGTTCTTCGCCGGCAGCGCCGGGCGCGACCTGCCGCTCGCGACGAAGATCTTCTGGATCAACACGGCGACGCTGCCGGCGAGCCTCGGCATCGCGCTGGCCTTCGGGATCATGGCGGGCCCGGCCGATCTCCTCGCCGCGCCGATCGTCGTGGTGCTCGGGACGGTGACCTTCATCGCCGCCTTCACGCTGCAATTCCTGGCGCTGGCGCGGGCGAGCGCGGTCGTGACGGGCTTGTCCTTCTGCATCGAGCCCGTGGTCGCGGCCTTCGGCGCCGCGCTCGTCGTCGGCGAACGGCTCGACGCGCTCCAGATCGCGGGCGTCGCCCTCGTCGTCGCGGCCATAGCCGGCAACGTGCTGATCGAGCGCGGCCGCGCCGCCGCTCAGCGCACGAAGGCGAGCGCGATCAAGCCGCCGGCGAGCGCGTAGGCGAGGCACGCGCTCGCGGTCAGCCGCATCACCGGCCCCTCGCGCCCGGCGAGCCCGACGGTGGCGCCTCCGGCGATGATGTTGTGCGGGCACACGATGTTGCCCACCGCCGCGCCGAAGCTCTGTGCCGCGAGCATCGGCGTCACGTCCAGCGCCAGCGCGCGGGCGGTGGCGGCCTGGAACTCGCTGAGCAGGATGTTGGAGGCCGTGGCCGAGCCCGTCACGAAGGTGCCGAGCACGCCCACCGCCGGCGCGGCAACGGGCCAGAGCGGGCCGATTCCGGCGGCCGCCTGCGCGAGCGTGCCGATCATGCCCGCATGGACCATGATCCGCGAGATGGCGAGCATGGCGAAGAGCGCCGCCACCACCGGCACGAGGCGTCGCGCCGCCGCGCCCATCGCGGCGAGGACGTCGCGCAGGCCGCCGCCATGGGCGGCGACGCCGACGAGAAAGCCGACCATCAGCAGCGTACCCGGATGGTAGAGCGGCTCGAAGCGCCCCGAGAAGCCGCCCTCCAGGGTCCAGGCGAGCGCGATGGCGCGAAGCCCCTCCTGCACCGGGGGCAGGAGGCGCGTGGCGAGAATCAGCGCCAGCAGCACGCCGTAGGGCAGGACCGCACGGGCGAGCGCGCGCAGATCCATCGCCTCCGCGCCGGGCGCGCTCCCCCGCGGGGCGATGCGCCGCGCGATCGGCGCGAACAGGAGGAGCCCCACGAGCGCGCCGCCGAGCGTGGGCACCTCGGGACCCGCCAGCGCCGCGAGCGCGAGCGAGGGACCGAAGAAGCAGGCCGCGGCGAGCAGCGCCAGGCCCCAGTCGATACGCCGCAGCGGCCCGTCGGCGGCGAGCCTCAGGAGGAAGAGGACGAGCACGATGCCGGCCACGGCGTGCATCGCCGCCGTCCGAACGGCGATGGCGCCGGCATCCACACCCGTGATCTCGGCCTGAGCGATGATCGGCGTGCCCACCGCTCCGAAGCTGACCCCCGCGGCGTGCCCGATGAGCGCGAGCGCCACCGCCTTCAGGGGCGAGAAGCCCAGCGAGACGAGGAGCGGTGCGGCGAGCGCAACGGGGGTACCGAATCCCGCCGCCCCCTCCATGAACAGCGCGAAGAAATAGCCGACGAGGAGCGCCAGCGTGCGCGGGTCGTCCGAGATCCGTGCCAGCGCCCCGCGGATGGCGCCGAAGGCACCGGCGCGCTCCTGCGCCTCGTAGAGGCACAGAGCGGGAAAGACGATCCACAGGATCGTCGCCGCGGTGAAGGCCGCCTCCGCGACGGAGAAGCCGACGGCCCGCGCGGGCCCGAGATCGGGCAGCACCGCCTCGCCGAAGCCGAAGACCAGGAGCGCGATCGCGAGGGCCAGCGCGAGCCCGACGGACCCCGCCTTCGCCGCCGACCAGTGCCAGCCGAGCATGAGCGCGAGAATGGCTGCGAGCGGGGCTCCCGCCGCGAGCGCCTGCATGGAGCCTCCTTCAGCTCGCCGCGTCGACGGGGTCGCGCACGGGTGCGGGGGCGGAAGCGGGGGCGGGCGTCGGCTCGGGCGCGACCGGCGCCGGCGGTTGGACGATCGGGCGGTCCCCGGGCTTGCCCGGATTCATCAGGATGCGGCCCGGCGTCATCGCGCCGCCCGAGACGATGAAGGACATGGCGTCGTTCGCCGACCAGTCGAGATAGACGAGCCGCGTCGTCGGCACGAGCTCGACGTAGCCCGAGGTCGGGTTCGGCGTCGTGGGCACGTAGACGGCGGCGATCTCCTCGCCCGTGTCGTCGGCCGTGAAGGTCGCCGTGACGAAGCCGAGCGCGCGCATGTCGCGGGACGGAAACTCGATGAGCACCACGCGCTGGCCCGACGAGTTGCCGGTCTGGAGCGAGTTCAAGAGCGTGCGTGTCGCCGAGTAGATGGTCTTCACGAGAGGCACGTAGTCGATCAGGCGGTCGACCGCGCGCAGGATGCGCCGGCCGATGACGGCGTTCGCCGCCCCGCCGATGACGTACAGCGCCACGAACACGACGACGAGGGCGAGCGTCGACTGGAACCAGCCCTGCGCCAGCAGATCCGCGAAGACCGCGTAGTCCGAGCGGACGTTGCGCGCGAAGGTCAGCACGAAGGGCCGCCCCGTCGCCACCAGGATGTCGATGATGAACGACACGGCGACGAAGGTCACCCACAGCGGGATGACCACGAACAGCCCCGAGAGGACGTTGCGACGGATGCGGAGATGCGAGTGCGAGCTCATCGATCGATGTCGTGGCGGACGGGGGCGAGGTCCCTCGGCGGGGACGGATGTACGCTACACAAGCGAAGCCCGCCGCGCGACCCCGCAGAAAGCGTGAGCCGAGCCATGCCTTCCGCAACGTGCCCTCGCGACGCGCGACAGCGGCGAGAGTTCCCTCCTTCCCTGTAGGGGAAGGTGGCTCGGCGAAGCCGAGACGGATGGGGCGCGCGGGACGCGCGTTCGGCGCAGCCGAAACGGACGTGCGGACCCGGACACCGAGGCTTCCGCTTCGCGGAACACGCCTCGCGGCGTGCCACCTCCCCTGCAGGGAAGGAGAGGTGACCTCCAACGAAAGAAGGCCGGGACGATGCCCGGCCTTCGAAGGGATTGCGATGCTGCGAAGCCCTCACTGGGCCGCGGCTTCGTCCGTCTCCGCGCCGCCCTCGACGGCCGCCTCGGCCTCCGGCAGCGGGGGCGGGTTCTCGGTGATCGAGGCGAGGTAGGTGATGATGTCCGCGCGCTCCTGGCCCGAGCGGATGCCGGCGAAGGCCATGGAGGTGCCGGAGATGTAGCCGCGGGGGTTCTCGAGGAAGGCGTAGAGCTCGTCGTAGCCCCAGACCTCGCCGGCGGCGCCGCGCTCGGCGAGCGCGGACGAATAGCCGAAATTGTCGAGGTGGGCCTTGGGGCCGCCGACGATGTCGTAGAGGTTCGGGCCGACGCCGTTGGCGCCGCCCTGATCGAAGGAGTGGCAGGAGGCGCACTTGCGCACGGCGGCCTCGCCGCGGCCGACGTCGGCGCTGGCGAGCAGGATCGGCAGCGGCTCCTCCGCCGGGGCCGCCTCGGCGACCTCGGTCTCGGCGCCCTCGGGCAGCGGCAGGGCGTAGCCGGCGATGCCGGCGGGCTCGGGCTCGAACACGATGTCCGAAAGGATGCCCATGCCGACCACGAACAAGAGCGCGCCGAGCACGGCACCCATGATCTTGTTGAGCTCGAACGAGTTCATGCCAGACTCCAAGCTGCCGCAGCGGCGGACGCGGACCATAGAACGGGGTGCGGGGCGCGCGCGTGCGCGCATCCCACGGCGGCGGTTGCTTAGACTCATTCGCAGGCGCCGACAACGAAAAACGGCGGGTCGCGTCGTCGCACGGGCGGGTCCGCGCATGCGCAGGCGCGATGACAAACGCCGCACGGCTTGCTAAAGCCTCGCGCTCCCGAGCGGAAGCGCATCAGCGAACCCGAGGGAAAGCGCCACAGGAAGCGCCGGATACGCCATGTCGGACCCCCTCGTCCTCATCCCCGCCCGCATGGCGGCGACGCGCCTGCCGGGCAAGCCGCTCGCCGACATCGCCGGCACGCCGATGATCGTCCACGTCTATCGCCGCGCGGTGGAGGCGGGCATCGGCCCCGTGGCGGTGGCGACCGATTCGCCCGAGATCGCCGCCGCCGTCGAGGCCGCCGCCGGCACCGCCGTCATGACGCGCGCCGACCACCAGTCCGGCTCCGACCGCATCCACGAAGCCGCCGAGATCCTCGACCCGGAGGGCCGGCACGACGTCGTCGTCAACGTTCAGGGCGACTTCCCCACGATCGACCCGCGCGCCATCGCCGCCGCGATCCTGCCGCTCGCCGATCCCGCGGTCGCCATCGGCACGCTCGCGGGCGAGATCACCCGCGCCGACGAGCGCTCGGACCCGAACGTGGTCAAGGTCGTCGGCAGCGCGATCGCGCCGGGGCGCATGCGCGCGCTCTATTTCACCCGCGCCACCGCCCCCTGGGGCGAGGGCGCGCTCTACCATCACGTCGGCCTCTACGCCTATCGCCGGCGCGCGCTCGCCCGCTTCGTGGCGCTCGCGCCCTCCCCGCTCGAGACCCGCGAGCGGCTCGAGCAATTGCGCGCGCTCGAGGACGGCATGCGCATCGACGTGACGATCATCGACGACGTGCCCTTCGGCGTCGATACGCCCGACACCCTGGCGCGCGCCCGCGCCGCCCTCGAAGGCTCCTCACCATGACGAACATCATCTCCTACCAGGGCGAGCCCGGGGCGAACTCCCACATCGCCTGCCGCGAGGTCTATCCCGGCTGGACGGCGCTGCCCTGCCCCACCTTCGAGGACGCCTTCGCGGCCGTGACCGACGGCGAGGCGCGGCTCGCGATGATCCCCATCGAGAACTCGGTGGCCGGCCGCGTCGCGGACATTCATCATCTCCTGCCGGATTCGGGCCTGCACATCGTGGGCGAGTTCTTCCTGCCCATCCATCACCAGCTGATGGGGACGACGGGCGCGACGCTCGCCACCATCAAGTCCGTGCAGAGCCACGTGCAGGCGCTCGGCCAGTGCCGGCGCACGCTGCGCAAGCTCGGGCTCCAGGCCATCGTGGGCGCCGACACGGCGGGCTCCGCCCGTCAGATCGCGGAAGCGGGCGACCCCACGCGCGCGGCCATCGCCTCGCGGCTCGCCGCCGAGGTCTACGGGCTCGACATCCTCGCCGAGGACGTGGAGGACGAGGCGCACAACACGACGCGCTTCATCATCCTGTCTCCCGAGCCGGCGCGCATCCCGCCCGGCGGCGATTGCGTCACGAGCTTCGTCTTTCGCGTGCGCAACATCCCCGCCGCCCTCTACAAGGCCATGGGCGGCTTCGCCACGAACGGCATCAACATGACGAAGCTCGAGAGCTACATGATCGAGGGGCAGTTCACCGCGACGCAGTTCTACGCCGAGGTGGACGGCCACCCGGAGGAGCCGCCGCTCAGGCGCGCGCTGGAAGAGCTCGCCTTCTTCTCGCGCCAGCTCACCGTGCTCGGCACCTACCCGGCCCATCCCTTCCGCGCCAACCTGCGCGACCGCGAACCGGGGGAATGATCGAGCCCGGGGAGTAGGGGCGCCTCACCCTTCGACGAACAGCCGCACCAGGTGGTGCGCGATGGCGACCGGCGGCGGCACGCGCAGGCCGTCGGGATGGGTGTTGGCGAGCATGAGGCGCACCTCGTCGCGGGTGAACCAGCGCGCGTCCTCGAGCTCGTCGCGGTCGATGTCGAGGGCGTCGCCCTCGGCCTCGCCGACGCAGCCGAGCATCAGCGAGGAGACGAACGGCCAGGGCTGCGAGAGGGCGTAGGAGACGCGCCCCACGCGCACGCCCGCCTCCTCGAAGGTCTCGCGGCGCACCGCGTCCTCCATCGTCTCGCCGGGCTCGACGAAGCCGGCGAGGCAGGAGTAATTCCCCGTCGGAAAGCGCGCCTGGCGGCCGAGCAGGCAGCGATCGCCGTGGCGAATCAGCATGATCACGACGGGGTCCGTGCGCGGGAAATGCTGGGTGCCGCACGCAGCGCAGTCGCGCCGGTAGCCCGACGCGGAGAGCGCCGTCGGCGCGCCGCAAGCGGCGCAGAAGCCGTGCCGGCGATGCCAGGAGAGCAGCGACTTCGCCTGCGCGAGGAGGCCGATCTCGCGCTCGGGCACGAGCCCCTGCGTCGCGAGCCCGCGCAGGTCGCTCGGCATCATGGAGGGGCGCGCGGCGATCGTGTCGAGCGCATCCTCGGCGGTCGCGGCGGCGAGGACGGGGCGGTCGTCGAGGGTGCCGAGATAGATCTGCGTCGTGACCGCGAGGCCGTCGAGCGCCGGGCGGGGATGGAGCGCGCTCGCCGCGTCGCCTTCGCCGCGCAGGATCGGCGTGTCGCCGGCGAAGAGCACGCTGAGCGCATGCGCGTCCTGCGCATGGCGCGCCAGCGCCTCGCCGCCGCGCTCGCTCGTGTGGCGGACGAGGCCGTTCACGGCGAAGCCGAGCGGCGGGGTGTCGTTGGTCATGAGATCGAATCTCCGAGGCCGGCGGCTCAGGCCGCGGCGAAGGCCGTGCGCAGCCGCTCGAGGAGCGCCTGCGCCGCATGCGGCGGATAGGGGATGCGCGTGCCCTGCCCCCAGACCGGCCCCGGCCAGGCGGGGTCCGAGGCGAAACGCGCGATGACGTGGACGTGGAGCTGCGCGACCATGTTGCCGAGCGTACCCACGTTGATCTTGTCGGGCTTCGCCACCTCCAGCAGCACGCGCGAGGCGATGCGGATCTCGGCCATCAGCGCGGCGGCGTCAGCCTCCGAGAGGTCGGCGATCTCGACCATGCCGGCCCGGCGCGGCACGAGAATCAGCCAGGGATGGCGGGCGTCGTTCATGAGGAGCACGCTGGAGAGGGCGAGATCGCCCACGGGGACGGTGTCGCCGTCGAGCCGGGGGTCGAGGGCGAAGCCGGTCTCACGGGCAGGCGTTTCGGGAGCGGGATCGTTCATGGCGCGAGCATAGAGCCCGGACGGCGGCGTGGCCATGGGGTGGACGATCAGAGCTCCTCGTCCTCGGGCGGCGGCGCCATCGGCTCGGCGGCTTCCGAGATGCCGCCGGCGTTCGGGGCCTCCTCGTCGTCCTCCGCGGGCGCGCGGTCGCGCACGTCGACGATCTGGGCGCCGGGGAAGCTCGCGAGCACGCTCTGGACGAGGGGGTGGTTCTGCGCGCCGCGGCGGCGCTCGCGGGCGGCCTCGGCGGCGACCTCGGCGAGCGGCGGCGCGCCCTCCTCGCGGGAGAGCGCGACGATCCAGCGCCGGCCGGTGAGCTCGCCGAGCTTGCGGGAGATCTCGTTGGGGAGATCGCGCCGCCCGCTCTCCGCGAGCGCGAACTCGAGCCGGCCGTCCTCGTAATGGACGAGGCGCACGTCGCATTCGAGCGCCCGCTTGAGGCCCACGTCCCGGCGCTCGCCCACAAAGGCGACGAGGTCCTCGAAGCGCGCGAGCCGGACCGCGGGCACCGCCGCGGGTGTCGGCGTCGCGACGGGGGCCGCGGACGGCTCCGGCCGCGGGCTCGACGGGACGGCGGAGAGGAGCGCCTTCGCCGACGGCAGCGGCGCGCGCGCGCCGCCGCCGCCCGAGGCGGCCATCGCCTCGCGCGCCGGCGGAATCGGCGGCTCGTCGAGGGACGCGGACGGACCGTCGCCGGTGCCGCTCGTCCGGGAGGGCGCGGGAGGGCTCGCGGGGACGGCGCCGGAGCCGTCCTTGAGCATGCGCAACGCCTCGTCGGGCGTCGGCAGGTCGGCGGCGTAGGCGAGGCGCACGAGCACCATCTCGGCCGCGGGCATCGGGCGCGGCGCCTGCGAGACTTCCGGGATCGCCTTGAGCAGGATCTGCCAGGCCCGCGAGAGCGCCCGCACCGAGAGCGTCTGCGCGTACGCGCTCGCGCGGGTGCGCTCCTCCTGGGAGAGCGTCGGATCCTGGTCGGCCTGGGGCACGAGCTTCATGCGCGTCGTCAGGTGCGTGAAGGAGGCGAGCTCCTGGAGCACCATCGCCGGGTCGGCGCCGTTGTCGTACTGGTCCTTCAGCGCGCCGAAGGCGGTCTCGACGTCGCCCCTCATCACGGCTTCGAACAGATCGATGATCTTGGCGCGGTCGGCGAGGCCGAGCATGTCGCGCACGGTCTGCGCGGTCACGACGCCCGCCCCGTGGGCGATGGCCTGGTCGAGCAGCGAGAGCGAATCGCGCACCGAGCCCTCCGCCGCCCGCGCCAGTGCGGTGAGCGCCTCGGGCTCGACCTCGACGCCCTCCAGCCCGCAGATCTTGGCGAGATGCGCCACCAGCGTGTCACCCGGCACGCGCTTGAGGTCGAAGCGCTGGCAGCGCGAGAGGATGGTGACGGGGACCTTGTGGATCTCGGTCGTGGCGAAGACGAACTTCGCGTGCGGCGGCGGCTCCTCCAGCGTCTTCAGGAAGGCGTTGAAGGCCGCCGTCGAGAGCATGTGCACCTCGTCGACGATGTAGACCTTGTAGCGCGCCGAGACCGGTGCGTAGCGCACCGCGTCCGAGATCTGGCGGATGTTGTCGACGCCGTTGTTGGAGGCGGCGTCGATCTCCAGGACGTCGATGTGGCGGCCCTCGACGATGGCCTCGCAATGGCGCCCCATCTCCTTCAGGTCGATGGTGGGGCCGCCCGAGCCGTCCTCGCGCTCGTAGTTGAGGCCGCGTGCGAGGATGCGCGCCGTCGTCGTCTTGCCCACGCCGCGCACGCCCGTGAGCATCCATGCCTGCGGGATGCGGCCGGTGGCGAAGGCGTTGGAGAGCGTGCGCACCATCGCTTCCTGGCCGATCAGGTCGTCGAAGGAGCGCGGGCGGTACTTGCGGGCCAGCACGCGGTAGGGCGCGGGGGCGGCGGAGGCGCCGGCCGGCGGCGCGGTCGCGAGACCCGGGAAGGCCGGCTCGTCGGGGGAAGGCGGGGGAGCGTCGTGCGTCTCGTCGGTCATCGTCTCGTCGCCGTCGCGGCTCTGGCGGGGACTGGCGCGAGACGCGTAAGAGCCGCGCGAGGAGAAAGGGGTGGGAGGCTGGACGAGAACCCGTTCGGTCTCGTTAGGGCTGCTTCCTTCCGGACCTGACCCGGTTGGCGAGTGAGACGTCCCTCGCCAACCTCCCGGCCCCGTATATGGACCGCCGGGAGCGGCGATGCAAGCGCGCGATGGGCCGTCCACAGCGGGGCGTCACCGGCGCGACGATGCAACTCTTCGTTTGACAACCGGCACTAGAGTAAGTACTATCACTTAGCGGCAACCGGCCGCGAGCGTCACTCGAAAGCGAACCTCATGCGCAAGATCGGCATCGTCGGCGGGCTCAGCTGGGTCTCCAGCGCCGCGTACTACCAGCGTCTCAACGAGCTCGCGACGCCGGCGGACGGAGGGGTCGTCTCGCTCCCCCTCGTCCTCGAGAGCGTCGACCGCGCGGCCTTCATCGACGCCGTCGTGGCGCGCCGGGACGAGGCCGCCGCGCGCGATCTCGTCGTGTCCGCGGCGAAGGCGCTGGAGGCCGCAGGCGCCGAGGTCGCGCTCATCGCCTGCAACGAGGTGCATCGCTTCATCCCGGCCATCGCCGAGGAGGTACGCGTGCCCTTCGTCCACATCGTCGACGCCGTGGCGACGGGCATCCGGACCGCCGGCATGACCAAGGTCGGCCTGCTCGGCGTACGCAAGACGATGGAGGGCACGTTCTATTCCGAGCGCCTCGCGCCGCTCGGCATCGAGACCATCGTGCCGCGCGAGGCGCGCCGGCAATTCGTGCACGACGCCATCTACGACGAGTTCGTCCGCAACGTCTTCACCGAGGAGGCGCGGACCGGCTACCTCGACGTCGTCCGCGAGCTGGCGGAGGACGGCGCCCAGGGCGTGATCCTCGGCTGCACCAAGATCCCCCTCCTCCTGCGCCCGGGCGACGCCGCCGTGCCGCTCTTCGACACGATCGACCTGCATTGCCGCGCGGCGCTGGAGGCGGCGCGGGGGTGAGGGCGCGACGCAAGACGCCGGTCACACGGGATTGACGATCCAATCTTCACGAGCGTGCCGGATGCGCACGACGGCTACGTCGTCGCTCTCGTCGACGACGTAGACGATCACGTGGGATCGTACCGGATGGAGCCTCACAGGGGGTGAGAGGTCTCGCCTCTCGCGTGCTGCGCGCGGGTGCTCGGCAAGGAAATCGAACGCAGCACGAAACTCTCGGCCGTATGCCGCCGCGCGAACGGCGCCGAACAGCTTCTTGCTCTCACGCAATATGCGGACGAGATCCGCGTTCGCGGCTTTGGTGAGACGCCATGTCATCGCGAGCGACTACTTCAGTGCCTCGGCGATGATCTCGTCGATCGACTTGTCGCTGAAACCGCTCTCCAGGCCCTCCGTCACCAAGATCTGCATCGCCGCGATCTTCTCCCGGCGCTCCTGGTCGCGGCGGATGAGGTCTCGGACGTAGTCGCTCGAATTGGCGTAGCGGCCGGTCTCGGTCTGCGCCTCGACCCAGTCCTTCATCTCGTCGGGAAGGGACACGTTCATCGTCGCCATCGCTCTCTCCTCGCCTCGTCGTCTCGCGTCGTCGTCTCGCGTCGTCGTCTCGGAAGTCACGATCGCCGGGCTTGGCAAACCTTGTCAACCCGGCTGCGCGCCGCTCACTCCTCCTCGTCGGCGTCGGCGGAGCGGTCCTCCTCCACCACGGGCACGGCGTAGGCGCCGGTGAACCAGCGCTGCAGGTCCACGTCCGCGCAGCGCTTGGAGCAGAAGGGGCGGTACTTCACGATGGTCGTCTTGCCGCAGATCGGGCAGACGCTGTCCTCCATCGGCCTCAGGTCGTCCTCGTTCACCGTCTTTCGCGCCATATCACCTCCGTCGACCGCTTCCGATTCCCTAGGCTGCTCAGGCGGCGTTGAGCCACGAGAGGCGCACAGGGTAGCCCTCGCCTTCCAGCAGCGAGACGGTCTCGTAGATGGGGAGCCCCACCACCGCCGGGTAGGAGCCCACGAGCTTCACCACGAAGGCGCCGGCGAGTCCCTGGATGGCGTAGCCCCCCGCCTTGCCGCGCCATTCGCCGGAGGCGAGGTAGCTGTCGATCTCGTCCTGCGAGAGGCGCTTGAAGCGCACCCGCGTCTCGACCACGCGCTCGCGATAGCCGTCCTTGGGCGTGACCACGCACACGCTCGTGTAGACCCGGTGCTGGCGCCCGGAGAGGAGCCGCAGGCACCCCGCCGCCTCGTCGACGATCTCCGCCTTGGGCAGGATGCGCCGGCCCACCGCCACCACCGTGTCGGCCGAGACGAGATAGGCCCCCTTCAAGGCCTCGTCGGCGCGGGCGACGCGGGTCGCGGCGCGCGCCTTCTCGGCGGCGAGGCGCTTTGCGAGGTCGCGCGGCTTCTCGAGCTTCAGCGGCGTCTCGTCGACGTCGGCGGGCAGGAGCGCGTCGGGATCGAGCCCCACCTGCTGGAGCAGCTGGAGGCGACGCGGCGAGGCGGAGGCGAGGACGAGCTTGGGGCGCCATTCGCTCTCGCGCGAACCGAACAGGGACACGGGGCTTCATCCTTCTCAGCGAGCGGCGTGGAACCTAGCCGCCCGCGCGGCGCTTGTGAACGCCCTCAGGCGCCCGTGTCCCCGATCTCGACCGCCGCCGCCCGCGCTTGCGCCTGCTCCGCCGCGTGGCGCCGGGCGAGCTTGCGGTAGCGCTGCACGCCCACGGGGATGGTCGCGAGGTAGACGAGAACGGCCAGCGCCAGCATGGCGAAAGGGAACGAGACGACGAGCGCCACGAGGGCCACCGCTCCCACGAAGAGCGGCAGCACCCGCTCGCGCGGCACCTGCTTGCCCAGCGTCTTGCCCGAGTAGGTCGGCACGGTGGAGACCATCATGATCCCGATCACGACGACGTAGGCGAGATTGAAGGGGGAGGCGACCTCGCTGTTCGCCGGCACGCCGAGGAAGAAGAGGTAGATGGGCAGGAGCGCGGCGAGCGCGCCCGCGGGCGCGGGCATGCCCACGAAATAGTTCTTCTGCCATTCCGGCCGGTGCGGATTGTCGAGCGCCACGTTGAAGCGCGCGAGGCGCAGGCAGGAGGCGATGGCGAAGACGAGCGCCCCCGCCCAGCCCACGCCGCCGGCGTCCGACAGCGTGAAGGAATAGAGCACGAGCGCCGGCGCCACGCCGAAATTGACGAAGTCGGCCAGCGAATCGAGCTCGGCGCCGAAGCGCGAGGTGCCCTTCAGGAGCCGCGCCACGCGCCCGTCCACGGCGTCGAGCATGGCGGCGACGAGGATCGCGTAGATCGCGACCTCGAGCCGCCCTTCGTAGGCGAGTCGGATCGCGGTGAGCCCGAGGCACAACGCGAGCAGCGTGATCAGGTTGGGCGCGATGACGCGGAACGGCACCGGCTTGAAGCGGCGCCGGCGCGGCTCGTTCGGATCGGGGGCGAAGGGGGCGAAGAAGTCGCTCATGACGGGGCAACGGGCACGAAGCCGCCTCGGTTCACGACGAGCGGAAACGCCGCGGCGGCTCGTCCGCGCGCAGGTCCGCGAGAACGGTCTCGCCGGCGATGGCGTTCTGCCCGAAGCCGACGAGCGGGCGCGCCGAGAGCGGCAGGTAGACGTCGAGCCGAGAGCCGAAGCGGATCAGCCCGAAGCGCGTGCCCGCCTCGATCTCCTCGCCCTCGCGCACGAAGGAGACGATGCGCCGCGCGACCAGCCCCGCGATCTGCACGACGGCGATCTTGGTGCCGTCGGCGTCGATGACGAGGGAATTGCGCTCGTTGTCCTCGCTCGCCTTGTCGAGCTCGGCGTTGAGGAACAGCCCCTTCGAATAGACCTGCTCGACGATCCGTCCGGAGACCGGCGCGCGGTTCACGTGGCAGTTGAACACGTTCATGAACACGGAGATGCGCGTCATCGGCTCGCGCGGCAGATCGAGGTCGTCGGGAGGGATCGCCGTCGTGATCAGGCTCACCCGCCCGTCCGCGGGCGAGACGACGAGGCCCTCGCGCACCGGCGTCGTGCGCGGCGGGTCGCGGAAGAAGTAGCAGACCCACACCGTGATCACGAGGCCGATCCAGAACAGCGGCTCCCACAGGAAGGCGAGCGCGATCGAGGCGCCGGCGGCGATGGCGATGAAGGGCCATCCCTCCCGGTGGATCGGGACGAAGACCTTGCGGACGGATTCGACGAGGGACATCGCGGATACTCTGGGCGGGTCGGGACATCAGCGCATGCGGGATCGCGCGCCCGGGGTCAACTCCCGCGCCGTCGAACGGTCCCTTTTCGGAGGCGCGTCACGTGCGCCGCAACAGCGCCCCGATCCGCCGCACCCCCTCCCGGCACTCCTCGAAGGCGCCCGCGAAGGAGAGGCGCAGCCAGCGCTCGCCCTCGATCGGGTCGAAGTCGACGCCCGGCGTCGCGGCGACGCCGGCCTCGTCGAGGAGGCGGCGCGAGAAGTCGAGGGAGGAATTCGTGAAGCGCGAGACGTTCGCGTAGACGTAGAAGGCGCCGTCCGCCGGGTGCAGCTCGTCGAGGCCGATACGCGGCAGCTCCTCGAGCAGCATCGCGCGGGTTCGAGCATAGCCCGCCTTCACCGCCTCGAGCTCGTCCGTGGCCTCGAAGGCCGCGAGCGCCGCGACCTGCGAGAGGTAGGGCGCGGAGATGTAGAGGCTCTGCGCCAGGCGCTCGATGGGCCGCACGAGGCGGTCGGGCACCACGAGCCAGCCGATGCGCCAGCCGGTCATGCAATAATATTTCGAGAACGAGTTGACGATCACCGCGTCCGGATCGAAGCGGAGCGCCGTCTGGGCCGGGGTGCCGTAGGTCAGGCCGTGATAGATCTCGTCGGAGACGAACCACAGCCCGTTCTCGCGGCAGGTCCGCGCGACGGAGGCGAGCGTCGCCTCGTCCATCATCGTGCCGGACGGGTTCGCCGGGCTCATGGCGAGCGCGCCGGAGAGCGGCGTGCGCGCATGCGTCGCCGCGAGCGCCTCGCCGGTCATGACGTAACCCGTCGCCCGCTCGAGGGGGATCTCCACGGGCTCGACGTCGAGGGCGCGCAGGATGTTGCGATAGGCCGGATAGCCCGGCGCCGTGATGGCGACCTTCGATCCCGGCGCGAACATCGCCATGAAGGCGAGGACGAAGCCCGCCGACGAGCCCGTCGTCACCACGACGCGCTCCGGCGACACCTCCACCCCGTAGGCCTCGCGATAATGACGCGCGATGCGCTCGCGCAGCGGCGCGATGCCCAGCGCCTCCGTATAGCCGATGCGGCCTTCATCGATCGCCGCCTTCGCGGCCTCGCGGGCGGCGCGGGGCGCGGGCGCGGAGGGCTGGCCGACCTCCATGTGGACGATGCTCTCGCCGCCGCGCTCCTTCACCGCGGCGCGGGCGAGCACGTCCATGGCGAGGAAGGGCGCGACCGCTTCGGCGCGCGCGGCGATCGCGGGCGGGTGCGGGGCTCTCGTCATCGAACGTCTCCGGGGATGCGCAGCGGGCGCGACGGCGAGAGCGACGTCTCGGCGCGGCCGACGAAACCGTGATTTGACCATGTTCGGGGCTAGCCTGTACCCGTACTTCCCCCGGAGCCGCAAGCGCCGGGCGCACATCGGACGAGCCGGAATGCGACGAGCTGGACGAAACGAGCGATGACGACGCCGCGACGCCTCCCCCATCCCGCCCTCTCCGCCGGCCTCGCGCGCACGGCCCGCGGCGTGCTCGCGATCGTCCTTTCCGCCGCCCTCGCGCTGCTGCCTGTGGCGAGCGCGCAGGCGCAGGGACGCTCCCTCTCCATCGTGCGCGACGCCGAGATCGAGCGGCTGCTCATGGACTATGCCCGCCCGATCTTCCGCGCGGCCGGCGTCAGCTCGGACGCGACGCGGATCGTGCTGATCAACGACCGCAGCTTCAACGCCTTCGTGGCGGACGGGCGGCGGATCTTCATGAACATCGGCGCGCTGATGCAGGCGGACACGCCCAACGAGATCATCGGCGTCATCGCCCACGAGACCGGGCACATCGCCGGCGGGCACCTGGCGCGGCTGCGCGAGGAGGTGGCGAACGCGCAGGTCCTCTCCGTCGTCGGCATGCTGCTGGGCGCTGGCGCCATGGCCGGGGCCATCGGCGGGGGGAGCAACGTCGGCAATCCCGGGCTCGGCGCGTCGGGCATCTTCTCGGGCTCGCAGGAGCTCGTGCGCCGCAACCTCCTCTCCTACCAGCGCTCGGAGGAGCAGGCGGCCGACATCGCCGCGGTGCGCTACCTCAACGCAACGGGGCAGTCGCCGGTGGGAATGATCACCACCTTCCGCCGCTTCGCCGATTCGGGCCTGTTCCGTTCGAGCGCGCTCGATCCCTACCTGATGAGCCATCCGCTGCCGGCCGAGCGCGTCTCGCAGCTCGAGCGGCTCGCGGCCGAGAGCCCCTATCGCGACCGGCGCGACCCGCCGGCGCTGCAGCGCCGCCACGATCTCGCCCGCGCCAAGCTGTTCGGCTTCGTGGACAGCCCCGAGAGCGTGCTGCGCCGCTATCCGCCCCACGACGCGTCCGCCCCCGCACGCTATGCCCGCGCCGTCGTCGCGCACCGCACCGGGCGCTCGCGCGAGGCGGTGGAGCTGATGGACGGGCTCATCCGGGAGGAGCCCGGCAACGCTTATTTCCACGAGCTGCGCGGCCAGCTGCTGCTCGAGAGCGCGCGCCCGCAGGAGGCGACCGAGTCGCTGCGCCGCGCGGTCTCCCTCTCCGAGGGCGCGCCGACGATCCGGGTGCTCTACGGCCAGGCGCTCATCGCGCGGGGCGACGGCGGCAGCCTGGAGGAGGCGATCGTCCAGCTCGAGCGCGCCACCCGCGCGGACCGCGAGGCGCCGGAGCCCTGGCGCCACCTCGCCATGGCCTATGGCCGCACGGGCCAGATCGGGCTCGCGGAGCTCGCCACGGCGGAGTACTACATGGCCGCGGGAGACGTCGTGAACGGGCAGACGCAGGCCTTCCGCGCCATGCGCAGCCTCGTCGAGGGCTCCCCCGCCTGGCGCCGCGCCAAGGACATCTACGACTTCGTTCCCGAGAACCGGCGCTGAGCCGCCACCAGTCCACGCTCCAGACAGGACCGCCGACCTCATGACCTCGCTCCTCGCTCCATTCGCCACCCTGCGCCGCACGGCGCTCGCCGCCGTCCTCGCGGCGGGTGCGCTCGCGACCGCTCCGGCCATCGCCCAGGAGACCCCCTTCAGCGAGGCCGAGCGCGACGCGATCGGCGAGGTGGTGCGCGAGTACCTCTTGGAGAACCCGGAGCTCATGCGCGAGGTCTTCGCCGAGCTCGAGCGCCGCCAGGTCGCGGAGCAGGAGGCGCGCCAGCGCGAGGCGATGACCGCGATGCGCGACGAGCTGTTCGACGCCGACCACGACATCGTGCTCGGCAACCCGGAGGGCGACGTCACGCTGGTCGAGTTCTTCGACTACAATTGCGGCTTCTGCAAGCGGGCGCTCGGCGACGTCATGGCGATGATCGAGCGGGATCCCGAGCTGCGCGTCGTCCTCAAGGACTTCCCCGTGCTCGGCCCGGGCTCGCTCGAGGCCGCGCGCATCGGCGTCGCCGCCACCGAGCAGATGACGCCCGAGCAGGCGGAGCGCTTCCACATGGAGCTGCTGCTCACCCGCGGCCAGGTCGACGGCGCCCGCGCGCTGGCGGTGGCCGAGGAGATGGGCCTCGACATGGCCGCGCTGGAGGAGGCCGTGAACGGCGAGCGCGTCGCCGAGATCATCACGACGAACATCGACCTCGCCGACCGCCTCGGCCTCACCGGCACCCCCGCCTGGGTGGTGGGCGACGGCGTCATCTTCGGCGCTGTGGGCGTGGAGCGCCTGACGGAAGCGGTGGCGAACGCCCGCGAATGCGGCTCGGTGAGCTGCTGAGGCGGGCCCGCGTCCGTCCCGCCCAGGCGTGGAGGAGCGCGCCCGCCGCGACGCTTCCCCCTTCCGTCGCGCGCCTCGACCCGCTATGACGGCGCGTCCGGCGCGCGCTCGCACGCGCGCCACTCGTCCCGTTCGGCGCAAGGCATGCACGCGATCCACGTCCTCAACGGCCCCAACCTGAACCTCCTCGGCAAGCGCGAGCCGGAGATCTACGGCCGCGCGACCCTCGCCGACGTCGAGGCGGAGCTGCGGGCGCGGGCCGAGGCCGAGGGCGTGGCGCTCACCTTCCTCCAGTCGAACGACGAGGGCGCCCTCGTCACGGCGGTGCAGGAGGCGGGGCTCGCGGGTGCGGGCATCGTCGTCAACGCCGGCGCCTACACCCACACCTCGATCGCGCTGCGCGACGCCATCGCAGGGTCCGGCGCGCTCGCCGTCGAGGTCCATCTCTCGAACGTGCACGCCCGCGAGAGCTTTCGCCACCGCTCGATGATCGCGCCGGTCTGCATCGGCGTGATCGCCGGGTTCGGGACGCAGAGCTACGCGCTCGGCTTCGACGCCTGCCTCGCGGCGCTTCGCCGGCGCGCGGACGAGCCGGCACGTCGGTAACAGGAGCAACACGACACATGGCCAGGAACAGCCCCTTCGATCCCGAGCTCGTGCGCGAGCTCGCCGGGCTCATCTCCGAGACGGACCTGACCGAGATCGAGGTCGAGAAGGGCGACCTGCGCATTCGCGTGGCGCGCCAGCCGGCGCAGGTGGTGAGCGTCGCCGCTCCCGCCGCGCACGTCGCTCCGGCGGCTCCCGCGCCGGCCCCGGCGGCGGTGGCGGCGGCGGCGCCGTCGGGCATGCCCGCGGCCAAGGCCTCCCCGCGCGAGCATCCCGGCGCGGTCACCTCGCCGATGGTGGGCACCGCCTATCGCCGCCCCTCCCCGGACGCCAAGCCCTTCGTCGAGGTCGGCGCCAAGGTCGAGGCCGGCCAGCGCGTGCTCTTGATCGAGGCGATGAAGACCTTCAACGACATCGTCGCGTCCCGGTCCGGGACCGTGACGGAGATCTTCTTCGAGGACGGCCAGCCGGTCGAGTTCGGCGAGCCCCTGATGATCATCGAATGACGGGCGAGCGGATGTTCGACAAGATCCTCATCGCGAACCGGGGCGAGATCGCGCTGCGCATCCTGCGCGCCGCCAAGGAGCTCGGCATCGCGACCGTCGCGGTCCATTCGACCGCCGACACGGACGCGATGCACGTGCGCCTCGCCGACGAGAGCGTCTGCATCGGGCCTCCGCCCGCGCGCGACAGCTACCTCAACATCCCCGCCCTGATCTCCGCCTGCGAGATCACCGGCGCGGACGCGATCCATCCCGGCTACGGCTTCCTGTCGGAGAACGCCCGCTTCGCCGAGGTGCTGGCCGACCACAAGATCGCGTTCATCGGCCCCAAGGCGGAGCACATCCGCATCATGGGCGACAAGATCGAGGCCAAGCGCACGGCCAAGCGCCTGGGCATCCCCTGCGTGCCCGGCTCGGAGGGCGGCGTCGCCGACGAGGACGCGGCCAAGCGCGTGGCGGCCGAGATCGGCTATCCGGTCCTGATCAAGGCGGCCGCCGGCGGCGGCGGGCGCGGCATGAAGGTGGCGCGCACGGAGGACGAGCTCTCCCACGCCTTCGTCACGGCCCGCACGGAGGCGAAGGCCGCCTTCGGCGACGACGCGGTCTACATCGAGAAATATCTCGAAAAGCCCCGCCACATCGAGATCCAGGTGCTCGGCGACGGGCGCGGCAACGCGATCCATCTCGGCGAGCGCGACTGCTCGCTCCAGCGCCGCCACCAGAAGGTCTGGGAGGAGGGCCCCTCCCCGGCCCTCGACCCGGCGGAGCGCGCCCGCATCGGCGGCATCGTCGCCAAGGCGATGCAGGAGCTGCACTATGCCGGCGCCGGCACGGTGGAATTCCTGTACGAGAACGGGGAGTTCTACTTCATCGAGATGAACACCCGCATCCAGGTGGAGCATCCCGTCACGGAGATGATCACCGGGATCGACCTCGTCAACGAGCAGATCCGCATCGCCGCCGGCGCGCCGCTCTCGGTGACGCAGGAGGACGTGCGCTTCGAGGGGCATGCGGTGGAATGCCGCATCAACGCCGAGCACCCCGCCACCTTCCGTCCCTCGCCCGGGACGATCACCTACTTCCATCCGCCGGGGGGCCTCGGCGTGCGGGTCGATTCGGCGGCCTATCAGGGCTACCGCATTCCTCCGCACTATGATTCCCTCGTGGGCAAGCTCATCGTGCACGGGCGGACCCGCAACGAGTGCCTGATGCGCCTTCGTCGGGCGCTCGACGAGTTCGTCGTCGATGGGGTGGACACGACGTTGCCTCTTTTCAGGACGCTGGTTCGGAACCAAGATATCCAGAACGGGCTCTACGACATCCACTGGCTCGAGCATTTCCTGAAGACCGGGGGGCTGGACGAGACCCGGTAGCCCACGGTCGCCACGCGGAACCCCCGGATGCACAGCGGCATCGTCCAGATCACGCCGGAGATCGTCCTGCGCGCCTACGCCGCGGGGATCTTCCCCATGGCGGAGAGCGCCGACGATCCCGGCATCTACTGGGTGGAGCCGCGCGAGCGCGGCATCATCCCCCTCGACGGCTTCCACGTGAACAAGCGGCTGGCGCGCACGGTCCGCTCGGACGCCTTCGAGGTGCGCATCGACACGGATTTCGAGGGAATCATCGACGGCTGCGCCGCGCCGGCGCAGGACCGCGAGAAGACCTGGATCAACACCCGCATCCGGCGGATCTACGGGGACCTGTTCGATCTCGGCTACTGCCACACGGTGGAGGTCTGGGAGGGGAGCACGCTCGTCGGCGGGCTCTACGGGGTGAGCCTCGGCGCCGCCTTCTTCGGCGAGAGCATGTTCCACACGGCGCGCGACGCCTCCAAGGTCGCCCTCGTGCACCTCGTCGCCCGGCTCAAGCGCGGCGGCTACATGCTGCTCGACACGCAATTCGTCACCGACCACCTGGCCCAGTTCGGCGCCCGCGAGGTCTCGCGGCGCGAGTACAAGCGCCTCCTCGGCGAGGCGCTCGCCTACGAGGCGCGCTGGGACGCGTGGCCGACGGGCGAGACGATCCCCGGGGCCGTCGCCCTCGACATGATCGCCACGCCCCGCGAAGGAAAATGATCTTCCCGCGAGGAGGGGATGATTCGCTCCTCGCGGGCGCGAATCACTTGCCCCCGAATCGCTCCTCGATGGCCGCGACCTCGCCGGCCTGGAGATCCATGCGCTCGGCGAGGAGGCGCAGGAACTCGCGCTCCTGCATCGTGTCGGGCTCGATGACGAGCCGTGCCGCCGCATAGGTGCGCGCCGCCTTCTCGGGCGTGCCGACCGCATCGGCGATCTCCTCGATGTCCCGCGGCCAGGAGATCTCCTCGTCGAGGAAGGCGCGGTCGGCGGGGTCGAGGCCGGAGTCGCGCATGGCGTCGTGGATCCGCTCGCGCTCGGAGCCGTCGACGACGCCGTCGGCGGCGGCGGCCGCGATCATCGTGCGCACGAGGAGGAGCGCCTCGTCGTCGTCGACGCCGGCGAGATCGAGCCGGGGCGGTGCCTCGGCGCCGTCGTCGTGGGAGGAGATCGCGGTCGTCGCGAGGTTCGCGCCGCCGCGGGCGCGCCGCGCGGTGCGGCCGAGCGTACCGGCGAGGCTCGAGAGCAGGCGTGTGGCGTCCATCGTGCGTCCCCTTCGTGCGATCTCACGCGGCGAGCGCGATGCTCGCCCGAGACCCGGAGAACGCGAGGGCGCGAACGGCCGTTCCGAGACGGGGTGCGCTCAGCCGCGGGGCAGCGCCGCCGCCTCTCGGGCGAGGCGGGCGATGGCGGCGAAATCGCCCTTCGCCACGAGGGCGTTGGGCGTCACCCAGGTACCGCCGACGCACACGACGTTGGGGCAGGCGAGGTAGGCGGGCGCGCTCTGCGCATCGATCCCGCCCGTCGGGCAGAAGCGCAGGGACGGCAACGGCCCCGCGATGCCCTTGAGCCAGGCGGGACCGCCTGAGGCGGCCGCCGGGAAGAGCTTCAAGACCGAGAAGCCGCGCTCGTGCAGCGCCATGGCTTCCGACACCGTGGCGCAGCCCGGCATGGCGGGGATCTGCGCCTCGGCGAGCGCGTCCGCGAGGCGCGGGGAGGTGCCGGGCGTGACGATGCCCGTCGCGCCCGCATCCGCCGCCTCGCCGATCTGGCTCGGGGAGACGATGGTGCCCGCGAGCACGATCGCCTCGGGCGCCCCGTGCGCGATGGCGCGGATCGCGTCGAGCGCGCGCGGCGTGCGCAGCGTCACCTCGACCACGGGCAGCCCCGCGGCGACCAGCGTCGCGGCGAGCTCGGCGGCGAGGTGCGGGTCCTCGATCGTGACGACGGGAATGACGGGGGCTCTCGCCGCCGCCTCGAGCAGGAACGTGTCGTGCGCGCGCATCGCTGTGGTCTTTCCTCGGGCGGCGCCCGTCAGGTGCAATAGAGCCGGTAGAGCGTCCCGATCAGCTCGCGCGCCTCCGGCGAGGCGAGGCGGTAGTAGATCGTCTGGCCCTCGCGGCGGGTGGTGACGAGGCCCAGCGCCCGCAGCTTCGAGAGATGCTGCGAGAGCGCCGACTGGCCGAGACCCACGGACTCGGCGAGCACGCCGACGGAGACCTCCTCGTCCATCATCCGGCACATGGCCATCAAGCGCTTCGAATGCGCCAACGCCGAGAGGAGCTCCGCCACCTCTTCCGCCTTCGGCGCGAGCGCAGTGAGATCGTCCGTGGTCGCCACCCGCGTGTCATCCTCCGTGAATCGCACGCAACATGGCGGTGTCGCGGCGCTTGGGCAAGGTCTGGGGTCGACCTCCGCGTACGGTTCCTGCCCTTCGGGAAGAGGCAGGGCCGCGCGGCTGCCGTCGTCGATCGCGAGAGCGGCTGTCACGGCGTCGTGCATCGGGATCAGCCTCGTTCGAGATAGGGCCTGAGCCCAGAGAGGTCGTAGCCCGCGCCTCCGGCGATGGAGAGGATCTCGTCGGGGGCGCGCGCGCCGGCCTGGGTGAAGGCCCACAGCGTCGCCGAGCGCGTGCCCGAGCGGCAGAAGGCGAGCGTCGGCCCGTCCGTCTCCGACAGGGCGGCGTCGAAGGCGGCGACGTCGTCCATGGTCATGGCGCCGGAGACCACCGGCACGTGCCGGTAGGCGAGGCCGACGCGGGCGGCCTCGGCCTCCATCGTGGCGCTCGGGGGCTGGTCGGGGCTTTCGCCGTCGGGGCGATTGTTGATCACGGTGGTGAAGCCGGCGGCCTTGACCGCGGCGAGGTCGTCGGGCGCGATCTGGGGCGCCACGGAGAGCTCGGGGGTGAGGCGGCGGATGTCTGCGGTCATGGTGTCTCCTGTCGTCTCGCCGGGCGCGGCCGGACGTCCTCGCCCGCGACAATGGCGACGCGCGGCGGCAGGATCAATCCGCGAGGACCGACCGGGGCGCCGCCTGCGGAAGATAGACGTCACGCGCCCGTCGTTCAAGATGTTGCTAAATTAGTTTTTACTGATATATTGCACGGCACGACGAAAGGGGCGCCCCGCCGCGCCCCCTTGCCTGATCTCGCAAAGATGGAGGACATCCCATGAGCCAGCCCGTCATCCGCGCCTTCTTCGACGAGCCGACGAACACCGTGAGCTACCTCGTCGCCGATCCGCAGACGAAGGAGGCCGCGATCATCGACCCGGTCCTCGACTACGACCACAAGGCCGGCACCGTCACCACCTCCTCCGTCGAGACGATCCTCGCCGCCGCCGAGGAGGCCGGCTATCGCGTCGTCTGGGCGCTCGAGACCCACGCGCATGCCGACCATCTCTCGGGTGCGCCCTACGTCAAGGCGAAGACCGGCGCCAGGATCGGCATCGGCGAGCACATCAAGGAGGTGCAGCGCATCTTCCGCCCGGTGTTCAACGCCACCGACCTCAAGACCGACGGCTCGGACTTCGACCACCTCTTCACGGACGGCGAGACCTTCCGCATCGGCGCGCTGGAGGCGGAGGTGCTCTACGTGCCGGGCCACACTCCCGCCGACATCGCCATCAAGATCGAGGACGCCGTCTTCGTGGGCGACACGCTGTTCATGCCCGATTTCGGCACGGCGCGCGCGGACTTCCCCGGCGGCGACGCCCGCAAGCTCTTCCGCTCGATCAAGCGGCTCCTGGCGCTGCCGCCGCAGACGCGGCTGTTCATGTGCCACGACTACAAGGCGCCCGGGCGCGACGCCTATGCCTGGGAGACGACGGTCGCCGAGCAGCGGCGCGCCAACAAGCACGTCCACGACGGCGTGAGCGAGGACGATTTCGTCGCCATGCGCACCGCCCGCGACGCCACCCTCGCCGCCCCGACGCTGCTCCTGCCCTCGATCCAGGTGAACATCCGCGCGGGCCGCTTCCCGGCCAAGGAGGCGAACGGCGTGCACTACCTGACGATTCCCGTGACCTTCAAGTCGGAGGCGCATGTGGGGTGAGCGTGCGCTCACCCGGTCGACGCTGCCGTCTCCGCCGCCGTGTGGGGGAGCGGCAGGGCGATAGGGTAGAAGCGCCCGTTGCGCTTCAGGTCGAAGAGGAAGGGTGACGTGCTGCGTGTCGCGAGATCGATGAGCGGCGCATGCCGCCGGACGAAGATGCACAGCGACGTCCAGCGGTCTTCGCTGGCGCACGGCAGGTAGAAGCACCGTACGCCGTGCTGCACGATCGCGAGCGCTTCGTTGTCGCGAACGTGGAAGCGCCGATCCTGGGACAGGACAACCCAGTTCTTGCGCCCGACGATCGACAGCCACTCGTCGTCCGGCATGTCGTGAGCGAAGCGCTCGCCTTGATGCCAGCGAATCTCGGCGGGCGGCTTCAGAGACGCCAGCGCTCTCGGAAGCCGCTTGCCGAAGGTTCGATCGAAGAAGAGGGTCAGCTGGTCCAACGCTCTGGCCGCCCGCGACTCGTCTCGACGCCTTCGAAATGCAGCGCCGCCTCGACCTCCGAGACGTCGAGGTCGAAGTCGTCGGCGATCTCCGCCGGGGCCTCGCCGCTCTTCCAGCGGTCCCGCAGGACCCAGGTGGCGACGCCACGCACATTCGGGGCGCCGAAGGCCCGACGCGGATCGAGCCGTATCGGGCTGTCGACACCGTCGAGCCTCCAGGAGAGCACCGCACCGATCTCCGGATCGTAGTCGAACTCCCGCAGGCGGCCGGCGAGAATGCCCCGCCAAGCGAGCTGACCGTCGTCCGTCACCGTGATCAGCCGCTCCTTCGCGAGGCCGCCGAGCTCGCGGTCGTAGTCGATGAAGAGCTTCGCGCCGTAGGCGGCGAACCTATGCTCGGCGAACGGGAAACGCGCTTGGAACTCTCGCTCCATGTACCCGCGGGCCGCTCGGATCGCGCCGAGCGGAACCCCTGCTTGCCGCATGGCGGCGACGACGCCGATCTCGATCAGCTGAAGATATGAAAGCGCGGTTCGAGCATCTCGCGACGCGATGGCGGACGTCCCGCCGGAGGGCGGTACCTGCCATCGCACGACGGTGTCGGTGGAGGTGCGCGCATAGCGAGCCGCTTCCCGCACCTGATAGGCCGGGACCTCGAGCCGCTCCATCCACGCGGATTCCCTCGATATCAACGCTCGGCCCATCGCAGACGATTTCCATCGACCATGCTTTTGCAGCTAACGATTAGTTGCCAGATTGTCAATGGTGAAATCGGATACAGCATTAAACGATTACAAGTAGAGTCGTCTCGCGAACTGGTCGTCACCTCGTACACGACCTGCGCATCCGCTGCTCGCTCCCGCCGCGATGCCGATCAAGCCCGCTCCAAGACGTCCACGGGTCGTGCCGTCTCCACCGCCCCCTCTCTCGTCTCCAGCGCCCGCACCGTCCAGAACGCGGTGGCGATCGCCACGCAGCCGAAGCCGACGGAGCCGAGGCCGACGCCGGCGAGCACGCCTTCGGGGCCGGCGAGGGCGGCGCCGGCATAGGCGAAGGGAAGCGTGCCGAGCGTGGCGCGTCCCCAGTTGAAGGCGGTCGAATAGAGCGGGTAGCCGAGATTGTTGAACGAGGCGTTGGCCACGAAGAGCAGCCCGTTGAAGAACCAGACCGGGCCGGCGATCAGGCAGAAGAAGCGCACGAGGTCGGCCGCCGCCCCGGTGATGCCGAAGAGCGCCACGATCTCGTGGCGCAGAAGCACGAGCGCCGCCCAGGTGACCACGACGTAGAGCGCCGCGACCAGCATCGAATCGCGCAGGATCGTGCGCATTCGGTCGTAGCGCAGCGCCCCCCAGTTCTGGCCGAGGATCGGCCCCACCGCACCCGAGAGCGCGAACAGCCCGCCGAAGGCGAGCGGCACGAGGCGCTCGACGATGGCGTTGCCGGCGATGGCCTCGTCGCCGAAGCGCGCGATCACCGCCGCCGCGAAGCCCGCCGCGACGGGGCTCGCCACCGCCGTGAGGACGGCGGGGCCGGCGATGTATGCCATCGGCGCGGCGTGCGTCGCCAGATCGGTGCGGCTCGGGCGCGCGAGGAGGCCGTGGACGCGCCAAACGCCGTGGAGCCCCACCACGAGGAAGATCGCCCGCGAGACGATCGTGCCGATCGCCGCGCCGTGCCAGCCGAGATCGAGCCCGAAGATCAGGATCGGGTCGAGCACCGCGATGACGAGCGCGCCGGACAGCGTGACGTACATCGCCCGGCGGGCGTCGCCCACCGCCCGCAGCACGCCGGACGCGCCCATGCCCACCGCCATCAGGATGTTGGCGGGAAGGACGATGCGCACGAACTCGGTGGCGACACGGTGCGCTTCGCCGGTGGCGCCGAGAAGGCCCATCACCCACGGGGCGAGCGGCCAGACGATCGCGGTCGCGACCGTGGCGGCCAGCACCGTCCAGGTCAGCGTCGAGGCGGCGAGCCGGCGCGCCCCGGCCCGGTCGCGGGCGCCCAGCGCGCGCGAGGTGAGCGCCGTCGTCGCGATCATCAGGCCGACGTTGATGGAGGTGACGAAGAACAGGAGGATGGTGGCGAGCCCCACGCCCGCGGTGATCGCCTTCACGCCGAGCCGCGAGATGTAGAGGAGCGAGAGCAGGTCGACGAGGAAGATCGCCACGAGCCCGACGGCCCCCGTCGTCGTCATCACGAGGACGTGGCGGAGCGTCGAGCCCGAGACGAAGCGTCCCTCTTCCTGGGAGGCCGTCTTCCCGGCCTGAATGCTCGTCAAGTCGTCTCTCCTCGGGCCCGGCGGGGCGGCGTACGGTAGCGCTAGCGCCCTTCCTCGAACAGATGAGGGCGAGACCGAGGTCCGCAACCGCGCGCAAGCGCGTCCTTGCACGAGAGTGTGTCCTTGCACGAGAGGCCGCCGCGCGCGGGGCGCGGATCGGCCACCTCGCCTGCGGGTTCCTGCGGGCTTTCCCCGCGCGCGCCGCGCGCCTAGGCTCGCCCGCAGACCGCGCTTTCGGAGCCTCCCCCGTGCTGACCAACCTCGCCGCCCGCGACGTAGAGACCCTCATCCACCCCTACACCCACCTCGACAAGTTCCGCGAGACCGGACCGATCGTGTTCGAGCGCGGCGAGGGCGTGCACGTCTTCGACACGGCCGGGCGCCCCTATCTCGAAGGCATGGCGGGGCTGTGGTGCACCTCGCTCGGCTACTCGAACCGCGAGCTCGCCGAGGCCGCCCGCGAGCAGATGGAGAAGCTGCCCTTCCAGCACATCTTCTCCGGCCGCTCGCACGATCCGGCCATCGCCTTGGCCGAGAAGCTCAAGGAGATCGCCCCCGTCCCGATCTCGAAGGTGACCTTCTGCTCCTCGGGCTCGGAGGCGAACGACACGCAGGTGAAGCTCGCCTGGTACATGTCGAACGCGCTCGGTAAACCGCGCAAGAAGAAGATCATCGCGCGCACCAAGGGCTATCACGGCGTCACCGTCGCCTCGGCCTCGCTCACGGGGCTGCCGGCGAACCACGCGCTATTCGACCTGCCGATCCAGAACGTGCTCCACACCTCGTGCCCGCATCATTACCGCTTCGCCGAGGCGGGCGAGACCGAGGAGGCCTTCTCCGCGCGCCTTGCCGCCGAGCTCGAGGAGATGATCCTGCGCGAGGATCCGGACACGGTCTGCGCCTTCATCGCCGAGCCGGTGATGGGCGCCGGCGGCGCGCTCGTGCCGCCCGCGGGCTATTTCGAGGCGATCGGCGCCGTATGCGCGAAGTACGACGTGCGCGTCATCGCCGACGAGGTGATCTGCGGCTTCGGGCGGCTCGGCACCATGTTCGGGAGCCAGCGTCTCGGCATGGCGCCGCACACGATCTCGGTCGCCAAGGCCATCACCTCGGCTTACATGCCGCTGGGTGCGGTGATGCTCGACGAGCCGATGTACCAGGCGATGCTCGAGGGCTCGCGCGAGGTCGGCACGTTCGGCCACGGCTTCACCTATTCCGGCCACCCGACCGCCTGCGCCGTGGCGCTCAAGACGCTCGAGATCTACGAGCGCGAGCGCATCGTCGAGGGCGTCGCGGCCAAGGAGCCGCATTTCCTGCACCGGCTCGCGGCGCTCGAGGAGCACCCGCTCGTCGGCGAGGCGCGCGGCCTCGGCCTCATCGCCGGCATCGAGCTCGTCGCCGACAAGGCGACGAAGCGTCAGTACGAGGTCAAGGCCGGCGTCGCGGCCAAGGCGATCGCCTTCTGCCAGGAGGAGGGGCTCATCCTGCGCAACCTCATGGGCGATCGCATCGCGATCTGCCCGCCGCTGATCATCACGCAAGCCGAGATCGACGAGCTCTTCGACAAGCTCGGCCGCGCGCTCGATCGCACGCTGGACTGGATCGCCTCCCAGGGGATGTGAGGACGTCGAACGGGGAGCCGGTCTCGGCCGGCTCCCCGCCCGCCTTCAGCCGTAGATCGCCTTCGGCAGCCAGGTGACGATCTCCGGGAAGGCGAAGAGGATCGCCAGTGCCCCGATCTGGAGGAGCACGAAGGGAATGATCCCCTTGTAGATCGTGCCCGTCGAGACCGAGGGCGGGGCGACGCCGCGCAGGTAGAACAGCGCGAAGCCGAAGGGCGGCGTGAGGAACGAGGTCTGCAGGTTCACGCCGACCATCACGCCCAGCCAGACCGGATCGACGCCGAGGGTGAGCAGGATCGGCGCCGTGATCGGGATCACGATGAAGATGATCTCGAACGTGTCGAGGATGAAGCCGAGCAGGAACATCAGCGCCATCACGGCGATCGTGGCGGTCAGCGCGCCGCCGGGAAGGGCGGTGAGCATGTCGTGCACGAGCGCGTCGCCGCCCATCATCCGGAAGACGATGGAGAACACCGAGGCGCCGAGCAGGATCACGAACACCATGGAGGTGATCGTCGCCGTGGCGATGGCCACCTCGCGCAGGATCGAGAGGCTCGTCTTGCCGCGCAGCGTCGCGAGCAGCATGGCGCCCACGGCGCCCACCGAGGCCGCCTCGGTGGGCGTCGCGATGCCGCCGAGGATCGAGCCGAGCACGGCGACGATGAGGGCGAGGGGCGGCGCCAGCGCGACGAGCACCTCGCGGGCGAGGTTCCCGCGCTCGGCCGCCGGCACCGGCGTCGCCGGGCAGGACGCGGGATCGCGCCACGCCTTGAAGACGACGAAGCCGAGATAGAGCCCGACGAGCAGGAGCCCGGGAAGCACGGCGCCTGCGAAGAGGTTCCCCACCGAGACGGGAGCCGGGGCGAAATTGCCCTTCGCCATCTGCACCTCGGCATTGATGCCCGCCAGCATGTCGCCCATGAAGATGAGCACGGTGGAGGGCGGGATGATCTGGCCGAGCGTGCCCGAGGCGCAGATCACGCCGGTGGCGAGCTTGGGGTCGTAGCCCGCCCGCAGCATGGCGGGCAGCGAGATCAGGCCCATCGTCACGACGGTGGCGCCGACGACGCCCGTCGAGGCGGCGAGCAGCGCGCCCACCAGCACGACGGAGATGCCGAGACCGCCGCGCAGGTCCCCGAAGAGCCGCCCCATCGTCATGAGCAGCTGCTCGGCGATGCGTGATCGCTCGAGCATCACGCCCATGAAGATGAAGAGCGGCACCGCGACGAGCACCTCGTTCGTCATGAAGCCGATGTAGCGCGAGGCGAGGCTGCCGAAGTTCGAGGGGTCGAAGGCGCCGAGCGACCAGCCGATCGCGCCGAAGATCAGGGCCGTGCCCGCGAGCGTGAACGCCACGGGAAAGCCGAGCATCAGGACGCCGATGACGCCGAAGAACATGAGGCCCGCCAGGACCTCGCCGATGAGGACGGGATCCATGGCGCTCACTCCTCGGGATAGGCGCTGCGGGGGTCGATCAGGTCCTCGCGCCCGGCGAGCACCAGGATGCTGCGCGCGGCCATGGAGGCGCCCTGGAGCGCCACGAGGCCGGCGAAGACGAGGATGAAGCTCTTGAGCACGAAGAGCCCGGGCATGCCGCCGTAATTGGCGGAGGCTTCCGCGAGCCCCCACGAGCGCACCACGAACGGGTAGCCGTAGAGCGCCACGATCGCCGCGAAGGGCCACAGGAAGGCGACGACGCCGAGGAGGTCGATGGCCGCCTTCGTGCGCAGCCCGGCCGGGCGGTAGAAGATGTCGACGCGCACGTGGTCGCCGCGCAGGAGCGCGAAGCCGGCGACCGCCGTGAACATGGCGCCGTTGAGCCAGACGTAGAGGTCCTGCATCCAGACCTGCGTCGTCGCGAGCACGTAGCGCTGCACGACGACGGTGAAGCAGACGAGGACGATGGCGAGGGAGAGCCAGGAGAAGGCCTCCCCGATCGCGCGATTGAGCGCGTCGACGGCTCGCATGAGCCGAGAGAGGGCGAGCATGGGGATTGTCCACGGAGCGCGGCCGCGCGCCGCCTATGCGGGCGGGGCGAGGAGCGCGCGAGAAGGGGATGGCGGGAGGAAAGAGGGCGAGCGCTCAGGCGACGCCGGGCGGTCCCGTCGGGCAGCGCTCGCGCGGTGCGCGCGATCCCTGGACGACGGCCTCGCGGCCGGATCGCGCGCCGCAGAGCGCGGGCGTGGGGTCGAGCGCAGGCGGGCTCGCGAGGAGGACGCTCTTCCCGGCACCGTCCGTGGACGCGCCGGCTCCGCCGCGCTCGGCCGCGCGGCTCTCGCGCAGGCCCGACGACGTGCGTCTATCGACCTCGATCGCGGTCTCGCCGAGCGCCGCGATGTCGCGCACGGAGGCTTCCGCGCGCGCGTCGAGCCGCAGCTCGACGAAGGCGAGCTGGAGCAGCGCGGCGACGGCGAAGAACAGGAGCGCACGCCAGCGGGGCGTCATGCGGGTCGGATCCGGCGGCGCCGGGCCGCGAGGCTGCGGTGGCGCCGTGCTTCTCTTACGCCGACCCGCCGCCGCGCGCGAGGAGAACTTTAGTCCCGCGAGCGTGGCCGCACGCTGCGCGCGCCGCGTCCTCAGCTCTCCCGGTCGCGCTCCGCACGCAGGCGCTTGATGCGGTCGAGGACGGATTTCGGGTCGTAGGGCTTGGGCATGTCAGGGCCGTCCTCGCAGAGATCGGCGGCGTGGTCGACCGCCTTGTCGAGGGAGCCGGCGAGGATCACGGTCGCCTCCGGATGGGCGCTCGCGACGAAGCCGCGCAGCGCGAAGGCCGTCTCGGTGCCGGGAAGGCGGGCGTCGACGAGGACGACGTCGATGCCGAGCGCCGCCTCGGCGAGGAAGGTGCGCGCCTCCTCGGCGCTCGAGGCCTCGACCACGCGAAGCCCGCACTCGCGCAGGAACTCGGCGAGCTGGTTGCGCACGATGACGTCGGCATCGACGAGGAGGACGGTGTTCACGGGCGCGTCTCCGATAGGCTGGTGCGGACCCGGCGAGCGCTCGGGGCGGGGGCACTCCGGGCGAGCGTTCAGTCCGTCGAACCGCTGTTCCCCACGAGCCGTTCCAGCGCGGCGCGCACGGCTTCGCTGGAGACCGGCTTCCTGACGAACACGTCGGCGAGGGCCGCCTCCTGCGGCTCGAGGTGCCCGGAAATGACGATGACGGGCATCGCCGCATCCCGCTCACGGGCGAGCGTCGCGAGCGCCAGGCCGTCGATGGCGCCGGGCGTGCGCACGTCGGTGACGATCGCGTGGATCGGCTGACCGGACCCGAGCATGCCGGCGCCCTCCTCCGCCGTCGCGCATTCGACGACGGCGAAGCCGGCGTCCCGGAACGTCTCGGCGAGATCGAGCCGAACGAGGGGCTCGTCCTCCACGAGGAGGATCGTCGTGCGGGAGCGCTGGGCGTGTTCGGCGACGGGGGCGATCATCGCTGGCGAGACATGAGGTGCGCTCCGAAATTCGGTCAGAATGCGAACGTCCTGAAGCGGCACCGCTTCCATCGCGATGCCCGCGGGCTGCGTACCGAGCGACGCCATGCCACTCGATCCCGGCGGCGCGCGCAAGACCGCTTCGGAAGAAGTGATCGAGACCAACTTTTGTTCCCGCACGTAAGCGATGCATCTGCGCCCGAGGCGCACGAGGCCGATCGCCACCGGCAGGACCAGCCCGAGCCAGATCTCCGCGACGGCGAGGCCGGCGAGCGCGCCGATCCCCGCGGCGAGGGCGAGCGCCGAAGGCGTGCCGCCGAGCGCGGTGAGCGCACCGAGGCCGGCGGCGCAGAGCATGGCGCCCAGCCGCACGATGCCGCGCCGGCCGCTCGCGAGCGTCAGCGCGAGCGTAGCGAGGGCGACGAGGGGGCTCGTCGCGAGGTCGAGCCACAGGGCGAAATGGGAGAGGGCGGCCATCGGCTCATGCCGTTCTTGCGTCTCGTGCCGTTCTCGAAGAGCGCGCCGCCGGGCATGGGAGCCCGGCGGCGCGATCCGTCGATCAGGTCGCGCTGTCGGGCAGCGCACCCGAAGCCGCGGGCGGGACCGGAGCGACGACCGGCACGGCCGCCGTCTCGCCCCTGCGCGTCTTCCAGAGGCTGAAGGCGAAGCCGGCGAAGAGCAGGCCGAAGGTCACGCCCAGCGAGACCGGCGGGGGAAACTTCTCCCAGCCCATCACGTCGGCGATGAAGATCTTCGAGCCGATGAAGACCAGCACCGCGGAGAGCGCGTATTTCAGGTACTCGAACCGGTGCACCAGCGCCGACAGCATGAAGAACATCGCCCGCAGCCCGAGGATGGCGAAGATGTTCGAGGTGAAGACGATGAACGGGTCCGTGGTGATGGTGAAGATCGCCGGGATCGAATCCACCGCGAAGATCACGTCCGCGAGCTCGACGCACACGAGCGCCAGGAAGAGCGGCGTCGCGTGCCAGGCGAGACGCCCGGTCTTGTGCGAGGGCAGCTTCAGCCAGAAGCGGTCCTGGTCCACGCGATCGGTGACGTGGAACCGCTTGCGCATGAACTTCAGGACGGCGTTGCCCTCGACGTCGTAATGATCGTCGCCGCCCGCCGACAGCAGCATCTTGATGCCGGTGAAGATCAGGAAGGCGGCGAACAAGTAGAGCACCCAGTGGAACTGGGCGACGAGGCCGGCACCCAGCCCGATCATGATGCCGCGCAGCACGATCACGCCGAGAATGCCCCAGAACAGGATCCTGTGCTGGAAGGCGCGCGGGATGGCGAAGTAGGAGAGGATGACGCCGATGACGAAGACGTTGTCCATCGAGAGACTCTTCTCGACGGCGTAGCCCGTCAGGTACTGCATGCCCGAATCCGGGCCGAGGTACCACCAGACGAAGCCGCCGTAGGAGAGGCCGAGGCCGATGTAGAACAGCGAGAGGAGGATGCTCTCGCGCAGCGCGATCTCGTGGGCCTTCCTGTGCAGGACGCCGAGATCGAAGGCGAGGATGAGCCCGACGACGCCGAGGAAAGCGATCCACAGCCAAGCGGGCTTGCCGAGAAACTCGGCAAACAGGAACGTGAGCTCCATTTTCGGGGGTGACCGGCGCCGACGAGCCGATGCGAGGATCCGACATCGCGGGGTGGTCGGCTCATTCCCGCCAGAGGGGCCCGGATCCTGGTTGTGCGCCGGTTTCGCACGAAACCGCACGCTCGGCAAGTGGAATCGCGCGCCCCGCCGAGATGCCGCACCCGCGGCTCACCCGGCGAGCCGGCGCACCAATTGCCCGCGTCCGCGCGGCGCGGCGCCGAGGCCGCCGACGATGCCGGCTGCGAGGGCGGCGGCGAGGCCGAGCGCGAGCGGGAGCACGAGCGCGACGATGCCCGGCGCGAAATCGACGCGAAGCCCCGCGCTCGCCAGCCAGAAGCTCCCCGCGAGCCCGGCGCCGCCGCCGACGAGCGCCGCCAGCGCGCCGATCGTCCCGGCTTCCGCGAGGCGCGCCGCCGCGATCTCCCGGCGCGAGGCGCCCACCAGCGTGAAGGCCAGCGCCTGCCGCTCGCGGGAATCGACGTCGGCGGCGACGATGGCGGTGAGCGCCAGCGCGCCGACGACGAGGAGGAGCCCGGCGATGGCGAGAGAGGCGAGCCCTGCGCCCTCGACGAC
This sequence comes from Salinarimonas ramus, assembly GCF_014645695.1. Lineage (GTDB taxonomy): Bacteria > Pseudomonadota > Alphaproteobacteria > Rhizobiales > Beijerinckiaceae > Salinarimonas > Salinarimonas ramus. The sequence continues at coordinate 44,276 of NZ_BMMF01000009.1, forward strand.
GCGGGTGAGGTCGTCGACGATGCGGCGCACGTCGATGGCCGTGACGCCGGGCGCATCGCGCGCGAGATCGGCGACGAGGGCGTCCACGGCCGCGTCGGTCTCGCCCTCCAACGTCACGATCCAGGAATGGGGCGCGTCGCGGAACGGCACGGGGGAAGCGACGAGCAGGAATTCCGGGCGGAAGGTGCGGTGGTACTCCATGCGGATATTGGCCACCTCCGCCGTGAAGGAGCGGCCCAGCACGCTGAAGGTCAGCGTGTCGCCGGGCACGAGGTCGAAAGCCTCCTGCACGTCCTCCTCCGCGGAGACGAGGGGCGGGCCGGCATAGTCGACGGGCCACCACGCGCCGCCGAGGAGCTCGGCGCCCGTCGGCTCCGCCGCCCAGGCGAAGGACCGATCTCCGGAGATCACCCAGTCCTTGTCCTCGCGCACCAGCGCTTCGGCGGCCGGGACGCCGTTCACGGCGGTGATCGTGGCGCGCATGAAGGGCGAGGCCTGCAGGCCGCCGAGAAGCGGGTCGGCCTCGACGCGCGCCGTCAGCGGCCCGATGCCCGCCTGCTGAACGTCGAGGAGGACGAGATCGGGAATGCGGTCGGGAAGCTCGGCCCGCAACGCCGTATCGAGCGAGCGCTGCGCGCCGACGACCGCCGTGATCCCGGCGATGCCGATGCCGATGGCGACGGCGCGCATGGCGGCCTTGGCGGGATCGTCGAGCCCCTGCAGCGCCACGCGGGCGACGAAGCCGCGCGGCTTCACCCGCGCGGCGGCGCGCGCCACGAGCCAGCCGGCGCCGGCGAGAAGCGCCGCCGCGAGGACGAGGCCGAAAGCGGCGGTGGCGGCGAGGATCTCGTCGGGAAGGCCGAGGATCGCGAGGAGGATCGCCGCGGCGATGGCGGCGGCGCCGAGCGCCGCGTCGCGCGGGCGGGGCGTCGGGATCGTGTCGGCGCTGCGCATGGCGGCGCCCGGCGGCGTGCGCGCCGCGCCCGACAGCGCGGACGCGCAGGCGCCCGCGATGCCGATGGCGAGGGTGAGCGCCGCGAGCGCACCCGCCGAGGCGAGCGCCGCCGGCTGCCAGGGCAGGTGGAGCCGCGCGGCGAGGAGGTCCATGAGGACGAACGCGAGCACGCCCGCGCCGGCGAGCCCCAGCGCGATGCCGATGCCGGCGGCGATCGCCACCAGGACACCGTGGAGCGCGACGACGAGGCCGGGCTCGGCGCCGGACAGCCGATAGAGCGCGATGGTGCGCACGCGCCGCCCGATCCAGACCCGCGAGGCCGCCCACGCGCCGGTGAGCCCGATGGCGAGCGCCACCATGGCGGCGATGCCGAGGAAGGTGGTGACCCGCGCGACCGTCTCGCGTACGCGATCGCCGGCATCCGCCGGGGTCTCGAGCTCCCAGCCGCGCTCGGGCTCCAGCGCGGCGACCGCCGCGGCGAGCGCCTGCGCATCGCCGTCATCGGCGCGGAGGCGGTAGCGATAGTCGACGAGCCCCTGCGAGGAGAGGAGGCCTGCGGCACGACCGGCCGCCTCGGACACGATCACCCGCGGCCCGACGAGGAAGCCCGCGGAGAGCCGGTCGGGCTCTCGCAGGAGCACGGCGCGGATCTCGAACGTGCCGCCGCCGAGGGTCATCGTGTCGCCCACCGAGAGGCCGAGCCGCGACAGCAGCGCCGGCTCGACGACCGTGCCGGGCAGGCCCTCGCGCTCGGACAGCGCCTCGGCGAGGGTCGGGACGCCGTCGGCGCTCTGCGCGAGGGCGATCTCGCCGACCAGCGGATAGGCGTCGTCGACCACCTTCGCCTCGACGGGCGTGCGCGCGTCGCCGGCGATGGCCGTGGAGCGCAGCTCGGAGACCTCCGACAGCGTTCCCAGATCCGCGAGCCGCACCACGAGATCGGCGTCGAGCGGCGCGTTCACCACCTCCACGGCGACGTCGCCGCCGAGCATGATGGTGCCGTTCTCCGACAGTGCGCGGGAGAGCCCCGCGCCCAGCATCCACACCGCGCCGAGCATGAAGGCGGCGATGGCGACGCAGGCGATGAAGAGGCGCAAGCCGGCGATGCCGGCGGCGAGCTCGGCGCGCACGAGGCGCCGCAACGGCGAGATCCCGGACGAAGCGCCGCTCATCCCCGCGCTCCCGCCGCTACGGGGTCCCGAACCACGCGCTCCTCGACGATGCGCCCCTCGTCGATGGCGACGATGCGGTCGCAAGCCCGCGCCAGCGCCTCGTCGTGGGTGACGAGGACGAGAGCCGCACCGCTCGCGCGGGTGAGCGAGAACATCACCTGCGCGACATGCTCGCCCGTGCGCCGGTCGAGATTACCGGTGGGCTCGTCGGCGAGGACGAGACGCGGGCCGGCGACGAAGGCGCGCGCCACGGCGACGCGCTGCTGCTCGCCGCCCGACAGCGAGGAGGGGCGATGCGACATGCGGTGCCCGAGCCCGACCTCGCGCAGCATGGCTTGCGCCGCGGCCTCGCCGCCCTCCTCGCCGGCGAGGACGAGAGGCAGCGCCACGTTCTCGAGCGCGGTCATGGCCGGGACGAGATGATACGCCTGGAAGACGATGCCGATGTCGCGCCGCCTGAGCGCCGTGCGCGTGCGCTCGTCGGCGCTCTCGAGCGCGGTCCCGAGCACCCGCACGCTCCCCCCGGTGGGCGTCTCGAGCCCGCCCACGACGGCGATGAGCGAGGACTTGCCCGAGCCCGACGGCCCCGTCACCGCGACGATCTCCCCCGCCCGCACGGCGAGGTCGACGCCCCGCAGCACCGCGATCTCGCCCTCCGGCGAGGGATAGGAGAGGCGCAGGTCGACGAGGGAGACGACGACGTCGGACGGTTTCGCGGGAGAGGGAGGAAACGAGGTCTCGGGAGCGTGCACGCGCGGGGGCCTCCGGAAGGGATACGGAGGAGATCTATGCACCCGCGCCGCCGTGTCGAGCCGGCTACCGGCGGTTCGGCGCACGCGAGGGCCGGCCTCACGCGAGCGTGAACGGGAGGCGAGCAGCGCGCTGGCGATTGCGCCGTTCGCGGCAGCCACCTATCTTGACCGCATGATCCGCTTCAAGTTCGCGCCCGACAAGGCCTACGCGGCCTTGCACATGATGGTGGACGCCCATTCCGGCATCGATCTGCATGCCGCGCTGAAGGCGTGCTACTTCGCGGACAAGACGCATTTGAACGCGCACTATCGCCCGATCTTCGGCGCGACCTACCGCGCCATGCGCTTCGGCCCGGTGCCGCTCGAGATCTACGAGATGGCGAAGGGCGAATCGCTGTGGCTCGCGGAGCTGGAGGTCGACGGGGTGCCTTGGTCGCTCGAAGGATATCGCCTGCAGCGCAGGGTCGCCCAGCAGGTCGACACGTCCCCGCTCTCGCCCAGCAACCTCGAGCACCTTCGAGCGGGTCTCGATCTGTCGCTCTCGATGAGCTTCACCGAGCGCACGGCGGCGACGCACGGCGCGGATTGGCAGGCCGCCGAGCTCGGCCTGATGCAGTACGAGGACATGCTGGAGGAGCGCCCGGAGAAGAGCGAGATCATCGCCTCGCTCCGGGAGAAAGCCCGCTTCATGAGGCTCTGACGTGAGCCTCATCAGACCGAGGCAGGTCATCGTCATACCGGACGACACGGTGCGGCCGCCCAAGCCGAAGATGGTGGCCTGCGTCGAGCCGACGCTCGGGCTCTTCTACAGGATCAATACCAAGCGATGGCCGCCGGCCGTCAAGCTGGTGCGCGATCCGCTGCATCCGTTCCTCGACCACGACAGCTATCTCGAATGCGGCGATCCGCTGGAGCTGGACGACTACATCGTCGACGCCAGCCTGCGCCGCAACGGCGTCGTGGGCGAGGTCCATCGAAGCCTGAGCAACGAGATCGTCGGACTGCTCGCCCTGGCGACGACGCTGCGCGAAGGCGATCGCCGGAAGATCATCGAGGCTCTCTCCTGAGAGGATCGCCTCCCTTCCCGCACCTTCTCCCTCACACGGTCCGCGTCACCTTCGCGAGGTGCGACGGGGCGTCCGGGTCGTGGCCGCGGGCGCGGGCGGCTTGCTCGATCACGCGGTAGAAAGCGCACAAGGCCACGAGCGGATCGAGGAGCGGGGCGCCGGTCGCGGCGGTGCGCAGGCCCCCGTGCGAGGGGTCGGCCACGGGGCCGACGACGCGCACCTGCGCGCCCTGGCCGGCGAGCCCGTCGAGGGCGCGCTCGCTCGCGGCGCGTGCGGCGTCGTCCGCGACGAAGGCGAGGACGGGGAAGCCCGCGGCGACGAGCTGCTTGGGCCCGTGCTGCACCTCTGCGAGCGAGATCGCCTCGGCATGGAGCGCGGCCGTCTCCTTGGCCTTGAGCGCCGCCTCGCGGGCGACGCCGTAGCCCGGCCCGCGGCCGAGCACGAAGAGCGAGCGCGCCGCCACGAGCCCTTCGACGAGCCCCTCGACGTCGCCCTCGCTCGGCGCGGCGAGCGCCTCCGGCAGGGCCGCGAGCCCGGCTGCGAGGGTCGCGTCCCCCGAGGCGGCGGCGACGATGCCGGCGAGGAGCGCGGCGGATGCGAGGCAGGTCTTGGTGGCCGCGACGCTCTTCTCCTCCCCCGCGTGCAGCGGCACGACGAGGTCGGCGCCCGCGGCGAGCGGGCTGTCGGCGACGTTGACGAGGGCGATCGTCGTCGCCCCGCCTTCCCGGGCCGCCTTCTGCAGCGCGATGATGTCCGGGCTCGCGCCCGATTGCGAGACGGAGATATGCACCGCCCCCTCGAGCCGCAGCCGCGCCCCGTAGGCGGAGGCGACGGAGGGGCCGATCGAGGCGACGGGGATGCCGAGCACGATGGCGCTGAGATACTCGAAGACGCTCACCGCGTTGTCGGAGGAGCCGCGGGCGGCGGTGGTGATCAGCGGCGGCGGCGCATCGGCGAGGCGCCGGCCGATGCGCGCCAGCGTCTCGCGCTCGCACGCGAGGGCGCGGGCGACGACCGCGGACGCCTCGTCGGTCTCGGCGCGCATCAGGCTCGTCGTCATCGGCTCTCTCCGTCGGCTTTCGGTGGGGGCGAGGATGCTCTGCGGGCGGTGCGCGCGTCGAGATGCAGGATCACGACGATGAGCGCCGCGCCCGCCACCATGCCCCAGGTCGGCCGCTCCCCGAAGACGAGATAGCCCGTCGCGGCGGAGAAGACGATCGACAGGTAGCCGATCGGCGCGAGCACGCTCGCGGGTGCGGCCCGGTAGGCGCGCAAGAAGCAATATTGGCCGGCCTGCGCGAGGAGCCCCGCGCACACGATCGCCGGCAGGTCGTCGGGCGAGAGCGCCACCCAGGCCGCGCCGGCGAAGGGCGCGGTGAGGATCGCGAGGCCCAGCGTATAGAACACCATCATCACGGTGGGGCTCTCCGTGCGCAGCGCCCGCGTCTGCACTGCGGCGAGCGAGCCGAACAGCACCGAGGCGCCCGCCGCGAGAAGGCCCACGTTCCACACGGCGCCGGAGGGCGCGATCATCACGACGACGGCGCCGAGCGCTGCTATCGCGTAGAGCCAGCGCGCCCGCATTACGCGCTCGCCGAGCAGCAGCACCGCGAGCGTCATGGCGACGAGGGGGCGGGTGAAGCCGATGGCCGTCACCAGCGCCAGCGGCAGCGCGGCGAGCGCGGCGAAATTGCCGGTGAGCGCCGCCGCGTTGCACGCGACGCGGAAGGCGTGGCGCCCCGCGCGGCGCGTGCCGATCACCTCGGCGCGATGGCGCCAGACGAGGGGCGCGATGGCGACGAGCCCGATCGTCGCGCGCAGGAACACGAGCTGCACCGCCGGATAGGTCGCGCCCTGCGCCTTGACGATCGCCGCCATGATCGACACGAGCGTCATGTCGGCGAGGAGCCAGGCGATGCCCGCCCGGCTCTCGTCGGCGCTCTCGCTCGCGAGGCTCGCCATCGCTGTCAGGAGGCCGGCTGGACGAGGTTCGCCATCAGCCGGAAGGCACCGGGGACGAGCCGGTCGAGCTGGTGGTGCAGGACGAGGCTCGTGTGCGTGTGGCGCCCGCGCCCGATCCGCGCCGAGACGAGCGCCCCGTCGAGCGGCGCCTCGCCGGGATCGTTCATGGCGAGCAGCGGCTCGTAGGCGGGATCGCGCTCGGCGGCGAAATAGAGCCCGCGCTCCTTGTCCCAGCCCTCCCAATCGGCGGGTCCGATGCGGTTGGGGCCGGCGAGGAGCGGGTGGTCGGGCGCGCGCACGGTGACGGGCGCGGCCGGGTTCGTCACCCGCCAGCGCAGCGACGGCGAGCCGATGGCGAGCGGGCGCGGCGGCGTCGCGGCCGGGTCCCAGGCGTCGCTCGGGCGATGGTAGAGCGTCACGAGATGCCCGCCGCCCTCGACGAAGGCGTGGAGGCGCGCCGTCGCCGCCGTGAGATCGGGACGCAGCTTGAAGGCGAAGATTCCCACCACGATCGTCGTGAAGCGGGTCAGGTCGCCGGCGAGATCCGCGGCGGTGAGCATGGCGACGTCGAGCCCCATGCGCTCGAGCCACGTCCCCACCCGGTCGGCGCCACCGCCGACATAGCCGATCCGCGCACCTTCGGGGAGCGCGAGGTCGAGGGCGATGAGGCGCAACATAGCCGGCTCACGATAGGCGGTCGCGCCGATATGCGGGTAGCGGATCGGGGTGATCCGCCAGGCCGGGCCCGCGTCCGTACGAGCGGGGAATTGGTGGAGGCCGGGCCGGAGATCCCCGCTCGCTTCGATGCGCAGGCGGCCCTCGCCGCCGGTGACGCGGAAGCCCTCCGGCGTGTCGAGGGCGATCTCCGGCCCCTCGACGGAGATCGCCCAGGCGCGCCTGGGATCGGCGAGCGGCGCGATGATCGCATCCGGCGAGAGCGCGACGGAGGACGTCGGGGCGATGGCGAAGGCGTCCGCGAGATCGAGGCGCGCTTTCGCGCGACGCCCGCCGATCGTCGCTTCGATCGTTGGGACGAGGGGGCCGTTGCCGCCGATCGCGTTCCAGTCCGGCGGGTAGAGCGGCGAGAGCGGCGCGTCCTGCGCGGCCGCGAGGGCGAAGCGGAAGGCCGCGTCGCCGTCCTCGTCCCGCTGCCGCTCGGCGGAGAGGCCCGCCGGCGTCTCGACGGTGACGGCGATCTCCTCCGCCGCACCGGTCTCCGCGACGCGGACGTCGAGCCTTCCGCTCTCCCCCGGCGCGAGGCGGGCCGGCCGCGCCTGCGCTGAGACGACGAGCCCGCTCGCCTCGACGAGGGCGGCGTCGAGCGCGAGCGCGGTGCGCTCTAGGCGATGGCCGTGCAGCATGAGGAAGCCCGCATCCGCGTCCGCACGCGCCCGGTCGAGAGCGCCCGCCGCGGCGGCGAGCGCCTCGACGATCCGCGCGCGATCGGGGAAGGCGGCGAGCGCCGCATCGATGGCGTAGCGCGCCGCCACGAGATCGCGGGCGGCGGCCTCCGTTCCCGCGAGCGGGGCGAGATCGGCGAGCGTCGCGGGAAGGCCGTCGAGGAGATGCGCCTCGTGCGCCCCCGCTCCGGCGGGTCCCTCGACGAGGTGGAGCGCGTAGGCGCGCCGCGCCGTGTCGCGGAAGGCGCCCATGCCCTGGCTCGCATGGTAGAAGCGCGAATATTCGCCGATGCGGTCGTATTCCGCACCGCTGATCGGCTCGCGGCCGGGGATGGCAATGCGCAGCGTCTGCGCCGGCGGCGGGGTCTCGTCGTCGTAGGTGTCGCCGCCGCCGGACCAGGCGGGGAGATAGGCCTTCGTCACGCGCCAGGGCGCGAGCCCGTCGAGCGCATGCTCGGGATGAGCCTCCGGGTCCGCCGCGACCGGGATCGCGGCGAGCGCCGCACGGGTCATGGCGCGGTGGTGCCCGTGCTGGCCCGGCACGTCGAGGAAGGTCGGCAGCACGATGTCGGGGCGCCAGCGCCGATAGGCGCGCACCAGCCGCTCGACGATGCGCGCCTCGCCCCAGCGCGACAGCGTGTCGTCGCCGTTCTTCGAGAAGCCGAAATCGTGCACCGGATCGCCCGGCCCGTGCCCGAGCCACACGACGTCCGCGTCGAGCTCGCGGGCGGCCTCCTCCATCTCGCGGGTGCGCAGGACGCCGAGCGCGCCGACGCGCTCGGGCCCGAGCGCGTTCTGCCCGCCCTCGCCGCGGGTGGAGCAGGCGACGGCGACGGAAAGCCCCATCCCGTAGCGCAGATAGGCGAGGAGGCCGGAATGCTCGTCGTCGGGATGCGCACCCGTGTTCATGAAGGCGCACACGCCGCGAAGCCGAGAGAGGCGGCGGTGCAGGCGCAGGATCGCCGGGTCCGCCCTGTCGCGGGCGAGGCGCTCACGGGCGCTCGGTTCGGGGAGGCTGGTCATGTGGGGGCGACCTTCTCGTTCTCATCTCGGCGTCGCACGTGAAGCGGCGGCGCTCGCGGTGTCGAGCTTGGGTGTCAGCGTGTCGAGGACGGGGAGGGAGGCCGCGCCGAGCGCCGCCGTCAGCTGCCCGGTCTGGCCGCGCACGACGCGCGGCATCGCCCGCGCCCGCCGGCTCGCCACCGAGACCGGCAGCGGGTCGAGAGCGGCGATGAGCGCGTCCGTCAGGGCGTCCGGCATCACCCCGCCGAAGACGATCGTCTCCGGGTCGAGGATGTTCTCGAGCGTCGCGATCATCGGCGCGAGATGCGCCGCCGCCTCGCGGATCCAGGCGGAGAGCGTCGGGTCGCCGTCGGCGAGGAGCCGCTCCAGCGAGGCCGCGTCCGGCGCCGGCACGGCGTTCGCCGCGAGGCGCTCGCGCAGGGCCTGGAGCGAGGCGTACTGCTCCAGGCAGCCACGCTGGCCGCATTGGCACGCCCGCCCGCCGGGAGCGACGACGGCGTGGCCGATCTCGCCGGCATTGCCGAAGGCGCCGCGATAGGGCCGGCCCTCGTGGATGATCCCGAGGCCGAGGCCCGCGCCGAAATAGAGCAGGCAGAAGGTCTGGACGTGGCGTCCCGCGCCGAAGAGCCGCTCGCCGACGGCGGCCGCGGTAGCGTCGTTCTCGACGACGACCGGGCGCCCCACCGCCTGCGACAGAGCCGGGCCCGGCGCGATGCCGCCCCAGCCGGAGAGCGTGGTGGGGCCCACCGACGTCATGCCCTCGATCTCGAAGGGTCCCGGCATGACGACGCCGACCCCGAGCACGTCCGGCGGCGCGGCGTCCGCGGCGGCGCCCGCGAGAAGCGCGGCTTCGAGCGCCGCGATCTCGGCGGCGACGCGCGGCAGGACGACCTCCGGGATCGTGTCCTCGAGCGCCGAGACGCGCTGCGCGCGCAAGCCGCCCGCGAGGTCGAGCGCGACGGTCACGACGTGGTCGGCGGCGATCTCGACGCCGATCGTGACGGGCCCGTCCGGATTGACCGCGAACTGGATCGGCGGCTGGCCGCGCCCGCGGCGCAGGCGCCCCACCTCCACGAGGAAGCGCTCGGCGACGAGCTCCTCGACGATGTTCGCCACCGCCTGGGGCGTGAGATGCGCGAGCTCGGCGATGCGCGTGCGGCCCACGGGCCCGTGCACGCGCACGACGTCGAGCACGACGCGACGATTGTGGCTCCTGTTGCGCTCGGGATTGCTCCCGATCGCCACGCGATGCCCGCCCGTCGCTCGTCCAGCCTGCCTCATCCGCCGCACCTCCGCCCGCCAGCATCGGCGAGCGCTCCGAATAACTCAAGTGGATTATTTTATTGACAGGAGACGAGCCGGCTCGGATCCTGACGGCGAGTGAGCCCCCACGCTGCGCTCGACCAGAGACGGGACATGCCGGGCGGCCGGGATGCGGCCGAACCGGTCCATGCGGAGGAACTGATGCGCAAGACCCTCTTGAAGGCCGGCCTTCTCGCCGGCGCCGGCCTCTTCGCCGCCAATGCGGCGCAGGCCGTCGAGATCGAGTACTGGCAGTACGTGTTCGACGCCCGCGTCAAGGCGATGGACCAGCTCATCGAGAATTTCGAGGCGGCCAACCCGGGCGTCACCGTCGAGCACGTCACCTTCCCCTATGCCGACTACCAGACGCGCGTCGTCGCCGCCCACGCGGCCGGTCGCGGGCCTGACGTGGTGCAGCTCTTCTACGGCTGGACGGACAATTTCGTCGACGGCGGCATCCTGCAGCCGCTCTCGCAGGAAGCCTTCCCGCCGGCCGAGATCGAGGAGGACTTCTTCCCGATCGTCACCGCGATGAAGCGCGAGGGCGCGTATTACGGCCTGCCGACCGCCGTGCGCTCGCTGGCCCTGTTCTACAACAAGGACCTGTTCGAGGAGGCCGGCCTCGATCCCGAGAACCCGCCGCAGACCCTCGACGAGTGGGTCGCCGCCGCCGAGGCGACGACGAAGCGCGACGGCGCCGGCAACATGATCTCGGCGGGCACCACGCTCGACATGGCGGGCCAGGATCACCATTGGTGGCGCGAGGTGCTCGTGCGCCAGTTCGGCGGCGCGCCCTACACGGACGACTACCGCACGGTGACCTACGACGGCGACGCCGGGCGCGAAGCGCTCGAATGGTACACGAGCCTGCAGACCGAGAAGGGTGTCGGCGCCGCCGGCTTCATGGACGAGGGCCAGGCCGCCTTCCGCGCCGGCCTCGCCGCCATGACCATCGACGGCACGTTCCGGCTGGGCGCCTTCCGCTCCATCGAGAACTTCGAGTGGGGCGTCACCGAGCTGCCGGCCGGCCCCGACGGCACGCGCTCCAACTATTCGAGCTACTTCGCCAACGGCATCGGCGCGTCCGCCGAGGGCGAGGAGCTCGAGGCGGCGGAGAAGTTCCTGGCCTACATCACATCCCCCGAGGCGATGGAGATCTGGCTCGAGACCGTGGGCGAGCTGCCCGCGCGTCGCGAGGTGGCGCTGACCGAGGCGAACCTCGCCGACCCGATCTACGGGCCGTTCCTGCGCGGGCTCGACTACGCCCACACCACGCTGTTCGTGGACGAGGCGGCGCAGCGCCAGCTGATCATCGACGCCACGAACCGCATCCTCCTCCAGGACGTCGCGCCGGCCGACGCGCTGGCGGACGCGGCCGAGGAGGAGCAGGAGCTCATCGACGCGCGCAACTGAGCGCTCGACGATCCGCATGGAAAACGGGGGAGGGAGGTCGATCATGGCGCAGACGAACGATGCGAGCGCCGCGCTGCGGGCGCCCTCCCCCGGCCTCGCCGAGGAGCCGGCCCGCGGCTGGCATCGGCTCTCCATGAGCCAGAAGCAGGTCGTCTGGGCGTGGGGCTTCCTCGCCGTGCCGATCCTGTTCTACGCGGGCATCCGCTTCTACCCGACGCTCGACGCGTTCTGGCTGTCGCTTACGGACTGGAACCTCTTGCGTCCCGCCCGCTTCATCGGGCTCGAGAACTACGCGGAGCTCGTCTCCGATCCGGACTTCTGGCAGGTGTTCGAGAACACCTTCGCCTACCTGCTCATCGGCACGCCCACGAGCATCGTCATCGCCTTCGTGATCGCCTACTACCTCGATCGCGTGCGGTTCATGCACGGCTTCATCCGGGCGCTCTACTTCCTGCCCTTCCTGACGACGGCGGCGGCCATGGCCTGGGTCTGGCGCTGGTTCTACCAGCCCCCGCCCATCGGCGCGATCAACGGCTTCCTCGGCAGCTTCGGCATTCCCGCGCAGCCCTTCCTGCGCTCCACCGAGCAGGCGCTGCCGGCGATCATGGTCACCGCGATCTGGGCCGGGCTCGGCTTCCAGATCATCATCTTCATGGCGGGGCTGCGGGCGATCCCGGGCACGTACTACGAGGCCGCCCGTATCGACGGGCTCGGCGAATTCGCGATCCTGCGCAAGATCACGCTGCCGCTGCTCAAGCCGACGACGGTGTTCCTCGTCGTGCTCTCCTCCATCGGCTTCCTGCGGATCTTCGACCAGGTCTACAACATGACCACGAACGATCCCGGCGGGCCGCTCGGCTCCACGAAGCCGCTCGTGCTGATGATCTACCAGAGCGCCTTCTCGTCCTACGAGATGGGCTACGCCGCGGCGCAGACCGTGGTGCTCTTCTCGATCCTGCTCGCGGTCTCGCTCCTGCAGCTCTGGATCCTGAGGGAGAGGACATGAGCGCGCGTACCGACATCCTCGACGCGCCGGCGGGCCCGCGCCCGCTGCGCCCCGGCCGCATCGTCGCCTGGACGCTGCTCCTCATCGGCGGCGTCGTCATGGTGACGCCGCTCCTCTTCATGTTCTCGACCTCGCTGAAGACGGCGGGCCAGGTCTACGACCTGCGGCTCATCCCGGCGAACCCGACGCTCGCGAACTACGTCGAGGTGCTGTCCGACGGGCGCTTCCTGCGCTGGTTCGTGAACTCCACCATCGTCGCCGTCGCCGTCACCCTGTCGAACCTCTTCTTCGACAGCCTGGTGGGCTACACGCTGGCGAAGTTCCGCTTCCGCGGGCGGATGATCGTCTTCATCGCGATCCTCTCGACGCTGATGATCCCCACCGAGATGCTCGTCATCCCCTGGTACCTGATGGCGAGCCAGCTCGGCTGGCTCGACACCTATTGGGGCATCATGTTCCCCGGCATGATGACGGCCTTCGGCACCTTCCTGATGAAGCAGTTCTTCGAGGGCGTGCCCGACGACTTCCTGGAGGCGGCGCGCATCGACGGGCTCAACGAGTTCCAGATCTGGTGGAAGGTGGCGATGCCGCTCGTCACTCCCGCCCTGTCCGCGCTCGCGATCTTCACCTTCCTCGGCAACTGGACGGCCTTCTTCTGGCCGCTGATCTCGGTGACGAGCCGCGAGCTCTACACGCTCCCCGTCGGGCTCTCGAGCTTCGCCGTCGAGCAGTCGATCCAATGGGAGATGATCATGACGGGCGCCGCGCTCGCCACCATCCCGACGCTCCTCGTCTTCATCGCGCTCCAGCGCTACATCGTGCGCGGCGTCATGCTCGCGGGGCTCAAGGGATGAGCGAGACTTCCCCGCAGGCGCGCGACGCGAGCGTCTTCCCCGATCCGGTCTACGCCCGCACGGTGCTGGCGCCGCTCTTCGACGCGGCGAAGACCTCCCACGTCGAGGGCTTTCGCGCCGTCGACGCCGCCCATTGCGTCATGCTCGCCGAGACCGGCATCCTGACGCGGCAGGAGGCCGGCGCCATCGCGCGCGCGCTCGCGGCGATCGAGCGCGAGATCGAGCCGGCTACCCTCGTCTATACGGGCGAGGTGGAGGACTATTTCTTCCTCGTCGAGCGCGAGCTGAAGGCCCGCGTCGGCGCCGATCTCGGCGGGCGGCTCCACACTGCGCGCTCCCGCAACGACATCGACCACACGCTCTTCAAGCTCGCGCTCAAGGCGCGCCTCGACGCGATCCTCGCCCGCGCGCGCACGCTGCTCGATGCGCTGATCGAGACGGCGAGCCGCGAGCGCGCCACGATCATCGTCGCCTACACCCACGGCCAGCCGGCGCAGCCGACCACCTTCGGGCATTATCTCGCGGCCATGATCGAGGTGCTGCTGCGCGACATGGCGCGGCTGGAGGAGGCGCGCGGCATCGTGGATCTCTGCCCGATGGGCGCCGCCGCGATCACGACGTCGGGCTTTCCCATCGACCGCGGGCTCGTCGCCCGTCTCCTCGGCTTCTCCGCGCCGCTGCGCAATTCCTATTCCTGCATCGCGGCGGTGGACTACCAGACGGCGACGTTCTCGGCGCTGGAGCTGCTCTTCCTGCATCTCGGCCGGCCGATCCAGGACTTCCAGGTCTGGTCGAGCTTCGAGGTGGGGCAGCTCTACGTGCCCAACGCGCTCGTGCAGATCTCCTCGATCATGCCGCAGAAGCGCAATCCCGTGCCCATCGAGCACCTGCGGCATCTGGCGAGCCAGGTCGTGGGCCGCGCCCGGGCGATGCGCGACGTGATGCACAACACGCCCTTCACCGACATGAACGACTCGGAGGGCGAGACCCAGGAGATGGGCTACCAGGCCTTCGCGGTCGCCGAGCGCGCGCTCGACCTCCTCGCCGCGCTCGTCGCGCAGGTGAGCATCGATCCCGCGCGCGTCGCGACCAACATCGCGCGCTCGTGCATCACCATCACCGAGCTCGCCGACACGCTGGTGCGCCGCGAGGGCCTCTCCTTCCGCGAGGCGCACGAGATCGCGGCGCAGACGGCGAAGGCGGTGGTCGCCGCCGGCGGCGATCTCGCCGCGAACGGCTTTTCGCCCTTCGCCGAGGCGTTCCGGCACGCGACGGGTCGCGCGAGCGCGCTCGACGAGGCGGCGTTCGCACAGGCCGTGTCGCCCGAGCATTTCGTCGCCGTGCGCGACCGGTTCGGCGGGCCGGCGGCGGCGCCGATGGAGGAGGCGCTTGGCGCCTATCGCGCGGCGTCCGACGGCCTCGCCGCGCGGGCGGCGGCGCGCGCGGCGCGCGAGCGCGAGGCTGCGGCCGAACGCACCCGGGCCTTCGAGGCCCTGATGGAGGTGAGGTGAGATGGCGACGATCGAGCTCGAGAACATCGTCAAGCGCTTCGGGTCGGCCACCGTCGTCCACGGCCTCGACCTCGCCATCGCCGACGGCGAGTTCGTCGCCCTCGTCGGGCCGTCGGGCTGCGGCAAGTCGACGACGCTGCGCATGATCGCGGGGCTGGAGGACGTCTCCGCGGGCACGCTGAGGATCGGAGGGGTCGTCGTGAACCATCACGAGCCCAAGCGCCGCAACGTGGCGATGGTCTTCCAGAACTACGCCATCTACCCCCACCTGACGGTGCGCGAGAACATCGCCTTCGGCCTCTACACGTCGGGCCTGCCCAAGGAGAAGAAGGCCGCGCGCGTCGACGAGGCGGCGCGCATCCTCGGGCTCGAGGACCTGCTCGAGCGGCGCCCGGCGGCGCTCTCGGGCGGGCAGCGCCAGCGCGTCGCCATCGGCCGCGCCATGGTGCGCAACCCCTCCGCCTTCCTGTTCGACGAGCCGCTCTCGAACCTCGACGCCCAGCTGCGCAACCAGATGCGCATCGAGATCAAGCGCCTCCACCAGCGCATCGGCGCCACCACCGTCTACGTCACTCACGACCAGGTCGAGGCGATGACGATGGCCGACCGCATCGTCGTCATGCGCGACGGGCGCATCCTGCAGATCGGCTCGCCGAGCGATCTCTACGACGCGCCCGCCGACGTCTTCACCGCCCGCTTCATCGGCACGCCGGCGATGAACCTCCTGCCCGCGCGCCACGCGGGCGAGGCCATCGCCGTGGACGGCGCGACGGGCACGATCCCCGCGCCGCCCTTCACGCGGGGGAGCGAGCGGCTCCTCGTGGGCGTACGCCCGCAGGACATGCGGGTCGCGTCGGACGAGGACGCGCAGGGCGCGCTCACGCTCACGGGAACCGTCACGGCCGTGGAGCCGCTGGGGCCGGAGACGCACGTGCATCTCGACACCGCGGGCGGCCCCGTGATCGCGCTGGCCGAGGGGCGCGGCGCGCCGGCCGTGGGCGCGCCGGCGACGGCGTTCGCACGTCTCGAGACGCTGCACTTCTTCGACGCGCAGACGGAGCGGGCGCTCTCCGGCAGAGCTGGCGCCGACGGCGCGCGGCGCACATGAGCGCGGGACGGGCGACGCACCACATGAGGCATCGCGACCGACGCACCGGCGCCGTCCTCTGCGTGGGGCGCATCTATTGCGATCTCGTCTTCACCGGCATCGAGGGCTTTCCCGCACTCGGCCGGGAGGTCTATGCGCGCGACATGGCCCTCGTCGCCGGCGGGGGCGCCTACATCGCCGCCGTGCACGCGGCCTCGCTCGGCCGCCGCACGGCCCTCGTGGCGCGCCTCGGGACGGACCGCCTCTCGACGGGGCTCGAGGACGAGCTGGCTGCGAGCGGCATCGACCTCTCCTTCCTCGACCGCGCGGCGCAGGCCGGCCCACAGGTGACGGTGGCCATGGTCGCGCAAGGCGAGCGCGCCTTCCTCACGCGGCGCGCCGGCCACGTCCTGCCCGCGACGCTCGACGCCGCCCTCGCCTGGGACGAGGCGGTGCATCTGCATATCGCCGAATACGCGACGCTCGCGGAGATCCCCGACCTCGTCGCCCGCGCTCGCGCGCAGGGGCTTTCGATCTCGCTCGACCCGAGCTGGGACGACGCGCTCATCCGCACGCCGGGCCTCGTCGAGGCCTGCGCCGGCGTCGATCTCTTCCTGCCCAACCTGGAGGAGGCCACCGCCATCACCGGCGAGACGAGCCCGGACCGCGCGCTCGCGGCCCTCGCCGCCCGCTTTCCCGCGGTGGCGCTGAAGGCCGGGGCCGACGGCGCCTTCTTCGCGGGCGGGGGCGTGCGCCTCCATCGCGCCGCAGAGCCCGTCCCCGTGATCGACACGACGGGCGCGGGCGACGCGTTCAACGCGGGCTTCGTCCACGCCTGGCTGTCGGGCGCGCCGCCGCAGGACGCGCTCGATCGCGCCATCGCGGCGGCGAGCGTCGCGATCCAGGGGCCCGGCGGGCGAGGCGCGCTCGTCTTCTGATCAGCTTTGCCCGAGAAGCGCGTCGATCTCGGCGCGCGTCGGCATGGAGGCCGCCGCGCCGGGGCGCGTGACGGAGATGGAGGCCGCCGCGCAGCCGAAGCGCGCGGCCTCGACGAGATCGCGCCCCTCCGCCAATGCCGTGGAGAAGGCGCCGGTGAAGGCGTCGCCCGCCCCCGTCGTCTCCACCACCGGGCCGACCTCGAAGGCCGGCAGTTGGACGCTGCGGGATCGATCGTGGACGAGCACGCCGCGGGCGCCCAGCGTGATCACCGCCGCGCCGGCACCGCGTGCGATGAGCGCGTCCGCCGCCCGCGCGGCGTCCTCCAGCGTCTCGACGGCGATGCCGGTGAGCGCCTCGGCCTCGCTCTCGTTGGGCGTGACCATGTCGCAGAGCGCGAGCGTCGCGTCCTCGAGGGGCGCGGCGGGCGCCGGGTTCAGGATCGTGCGCACGCCGGCCGCGCGCGCGATCTCGAGGGCGCGGATCGCGGCGGGCATGGGCTGCTCGAGCTGCGTCACGAACACCGCCGCGCCTTCGAGGAGCGCGGCCTGCGCCTCCACGTCGGCGGGAGTGAGCGTGCCGGCCGCGCCGGGCGCCACGATGATGGCGTTGTCGCCGCTCGCCTCGTCCACGAAGATGAAGGCAGCGCCCGTGTAGCTCCCGGCGTCCTGCGTCACGGCGGGGGTCACGCCCGCCTCGCGCCAGGTGGCGAGCGCCATCTCCGCGAAGGTGTCGCGCCCGAGCTTCGTGACGATGTGCGCGTCGCCTCCGGCCCTGGCCGCGGCAACGGCCTGGTTCGAGCCCTTGCCGCCGGGCCCGAGCGCGAAGGAGCGCCCGAGGATCGTCTCGCCCATGCGCGGCTGGCGCGCCGCGCGATAGGCGGTGTCGGCGACGAAGACGCCCAGGATCACGATCCGCCCGGCCATGCCCAGCCCCTCCCCGTCGTCCTGCGCGCCTCAGCCCGCCTCAGCCAGCCTCAGCCAGCCTTGGCGACCCCGATCTCGATCTCGCCGCCCTTGAGCGCGCCCTTGGCGAGGAAGCCCGCGGGCGTCTCCTCCGTCCAGCGCAGGGAGGCGGCGAGGGTCTCGCCCGTGACCATCGCCTCGAAGGCGGCCACGTCGGCGCGCGCGCCGTCCTCCCCGCGCAATTCGAGCACGATGCGATCCGCCACGTCGAGGCCGGCATCCTTGCGCGCCGTCTGCACGAGGCGGATCAGGTCGCGCGCCACGCCCTCGCGCTCGAGCTCGGCGTCGAGCGCCGTGTCGAGGACGACGACGCCCGTTCCCGACGCGAAGGGCATTGCGTCGACGCCGCCCTTGGCCTCGAATCGGAACTGGAACTCGCCCGGCTCGATCACCGCCCCCTCGACGGCGACGCGTCCCGCCTCGCCCGGCGCCCAGGCGCCGTCGAGACCCGCCTTGCGCACCGCGCCGAGCGCCTTGCCCAGCCGCTTGCCGACCTTCGGGTCGACGGCGACCACGGTCTTGCCGAAGCGGCCGGGATCGTCGACGAGGACGACCTCCTTCACGTTGACCTCGTCGGCGACGAGATCCTTCATCGGCGCGAGCGTCGCGCAATCGGCGAAGGCCACCGTCAGCGAGCGCAGCGGCTGGCGCACGCGCAAGCCCTTCTCGGTGCGGATCGAGAGCGCCGCCGAGCAGACCTCGCGGGCGAGGTCCATGCGCCGCACCAGCTCCGGGTCCGACGGGATCGCGGCGGCGTCCGGCCAGTCCGCGAGGTGCACGCTCTCCCCGTCGCAGAGCACGGAATGGACGTGCTCGGTGAGGAAGGGCAGGAACGGCGCGAGCGCCCGCGTCGCCGTCACGAGCACGGTGTAGAGCGTGTCGTAGGCGTCGCGCTTGTCGGGCGTCATCTCCGCGCCCCAGAACCGGTCGCGCGACCGCCGGATGTACCAGTTGTTGAGCGTGTCGATGAAGGGCAGGTAGGCGGCGCAAGCCCGCGGAATGTCGAGCTCGTCGAGCGCGCCCTCGACGCCGCGCACGAAATCGCCGGTCTTCGCGAGGATGTAGCGATCGAGCTCGCCCGTGGCGTCCGTGCGGTACGTGGCGCGGTAGCCGTCCGTGTTGGCGTAGAGCGAGAAGAAGTACACCGCGTTCCAATAGGGCAGCATCACCTGCCGCACGGTCTCGGCGATGGCGCGTCCGTCCTTGGGCATGGCGAGGTCGCCGCCGGTCAGGAGCGGCGAGGAGACCATGTACCAGCGCAGCGCATCCGCCCCGTGCGTGTTGAACACGTCCACGGGGTCGGGATAGTTCTTCAGTCGCTTGGAGAGCTTCTGCTTGTTCTCGTCGAGCACGACGCCGTGGCAGACGCAGGACTTGAACGGCGCGCGGTCGAAGAGCGCGGTGGAGAGCACCATCAGCGTGTAGAACCAGCCGCGGGTCTGGGCCACGTACTCGACGATGAAGTCGCCGGGGAAGTGGCTCTCGAACCAGTCCTTGTTCTCGAACGGATAGTGTACCTGCGCGAAGGGCATGGAGCCCGATTCGAACCAGCAGTCGAACACGTCCTCGATGCGGCGCATGGTGGACTTGCCGGTCGGATCGTCCGGGTTCGGGCGCGTCAGCGCGTCGATGGCCGGGCGGTGCAGGTCCTCGAGCTTCACGCCGAAGTCCCGCTCCAGCTCCTCGATGGAGCCGTAGACGTCCACGCGCGGATAGTTCGTGTCGTCCGACTTCCACACGGGAAGCGGCGAGCCCCAGAAGCGGTTGCGCGAGATGTTCCAGTCGTGCGCGTTCTCCAGCCACTTGCCGAAGAGGCCGTCGCGCACGTGATCGGGCACCCAGCGGATGTCCTTGTTCAGCTCGACCATGCGGTCACGGAAGGCCGAGACCTTCACGTACCAGGACTGCACCGCCTTGTAGATCAGCGGCTGATCCGTGCGCCAGCAATGCGGATAGGAGTGGTCGTAGCTCTCGTGGCGCAGCACCCGCCCCTCGGCCTTGAGGTCGCGGATGATGTCCTTGTTGGCCTCGAAGACGTTCTTGCCCGCATAGGGCGGCACCTGGTCGGTGAAGTTGCCGGCGAGGTCCACGGGGTCGATCACCGGGATGCCGGCGGCGGTGGCCACCCGCATGTCGTCCTCGCCGAAGGCGGGCGCGAGATGCACCACGCCCGTGCCGCCGTCGAGCTCGACGAAGTCGCCCGCGATCACCTGGAAGGCGTTGGGCGCATCCTCGAAGAACGGGAAGAGCGGCGTGTAGCGGCGCCCGACGAGGTCGGAGCCCTTCACCGTGCCGACCGGCTCGTAGCCCTCGAGCTCCTTCGCATAGGCCTCGACCCGCGCCTGCGCGACGATCGCCCGCTCACCGCCCTTGGCGAGCACCGCGTAGTCGGCATCGGGATTGACCGCGAGCGCGAGGTTCGAGGGCAGCGTCCAGGGCGTCGTCGTCCAGGCGTAGAGCTTGGGCGCGATCTCCTCGCCCGGCGCCTTGTCCAGCGTGAAGCCGACCGTCAGCGCCGGGTCCTGGCGCATGCGGTAGGAGTTGTCGAGCCGCGTCTCGAAGTTCGAGAGTGGCGTCTGCACGGCCCAGGAATAGGGCACGACGCGGTAGCCCTCGTAGATCAAGCCCTTGTCCCACAACGTCTTGAACGCCCACAGCACGCTCTCCATGAAGGAGCGGTCCATGGTCTTGTAGTCGTTGCGGAAATCGACCCAGCGGCCCTGGCGCCCGACGTAGTATTCCCAGTCGTCCGTGAACTGCAGCACCGAGCGCCGGCAATGCGCGTTGAAGCGCTCGATGCCGTATTCCACGATGGACTGGCGGCCGGAGAGGTTCAGCTCCTTCTCCGAATGCAGCTCCGCCGGAAGCCCGTGGCAATCCCAGCCGAAGCGCCGGTCCACCGCCTTGCCCTTCATGGTCTGGTAGCGCGGCACCAGGTCTTTCACGAAGCCGGTGACCAGGTGCCCGTAATGCGGCAGGCCGTTGGCGAAGGGAGGCCCGTCGTAGAAGACGAATTCCTCGGCTCCCGCCTCCTTCCTCTGCTCGATCGAGCGCTCGAACGTCCGCTCGCTCTTCCAGCGCGCGGCGATCTTCTCCTCGAGATCGGGGAAGTTCGGGTTCTGCTCGACATTGGCGTAGGCGCGGGTCACGGGGCGGCCTCTTCATCTGTGCGGACCCGGTGAATTAAGCCCTCCCGCGCGGCGATGCAACGATGTGCGAAACCCCGCGGGCGCAAGGCGGACATGCGCCGCCCTCGCGGCGGTCGACAAGCCGCTCCGCCTCCCGCATCGTGCGCCGCGTTCGATCACGCGAGACGAGACGGAGGCGATCATGGCGGCAGCGGCACCCGGAGACGAGATCGGCGCGCGGGCGATGGCGATGATCGCCGATCTCGCCCGCCACACGGACGAGCCCGGCCGCCTCACCCGCCTCTACCTCTCCCCCGCCCATCGCGCCTGTGCGGACGCGACCGCCGCGCTCATGCGCGATGCCGGGCTCGCCGTGAGCGAGGACGCGCTCGGCACGATCGTCGGGCGCCGCGAGGGCCCGACGCCGGACGCGCCGACGCTGATGATCGGCTCGCATATCGACAGCGTCGTGAACGCCGGCATCTACGACGGGCCGCTCGGCGTCGTCTGCGGCATCCTCGCCGCCGACCTCCTGCGGAACGAGAGCCTGCCCTTCGCCCTCGAGATCCTCGCCTTCGGGGACGAGGAGAACGTGCGCTTCCCCACCTCCCTCGCCTCCTCCTCGGCGCTCGCCGGACATTTCAAGCCGGAATGGCTCGAGGGGCGCGACGCGGGCGGGACCAGCCTGCGCGAGGCGCTCCTCGCCTTCGGCGGCGATCCGGAGGGCATCGCGGCCATCGCCCGCGACCCGGCGCGGACGCTCGGCTATCTCGAGGTCCACATCGAGCAGGGCCCGGTGCTGGAAGCGCGCGACCTCGCGGTGGGCGTCGTCACCGCGATCAACGGCGCGACGCGCGCGCGCTGCACCGTCGAGGGCATGGCGGGTCACGCGGGCACCGTGCCCATGGGCATGCGCCAGGACGCGCTCGCGGCCACCGCGGAGATGATCGCCCTCGTCGAGCGCGCCGGCACCGCCGCCCGCGACGCGGTCGCGACCGTCGGCGTGTGCGAGGTCGAGCCCGGCGCGCTCAACGTGATCCCGGCACGCACGCGCTTCACCCTCGACATCCGCGCGCCCGACGACGCCGTGCGCGCCGCCCTCGTCGAGGAGATCGTCTCGGGCTGCCGCGCCATCGCCGAGCGCCGCGGCGTGACCTTCGCCGAGGAGCGCTTCATGGACCAGGCGGCCACCGCCATGGACGAGCGCCTCGCCGCCGCGCTGGAGACCGGCGCCGCCCGCGCCGGCGAGGCGACGATCCGCCTCCCCTCCGGCGCCGGCCACGACGCCGTCGCCACCGCCCGCCTGTGCCCCTCCGCCATGCTCTTCGTGCGCTGCGCGGGCGGCATCAGCCACAACCCGGCCGAGAGCATCGATGCGGCCGATGCGGGGGCGGCGGTGCGGACGCTGGTGGAGGCGGTGCGGGTGCTGGGGCAGGGGGCGGGGGGCTGACGTCCCCATTGCGCCGCGGCCCCGCTTCGCCCATCGTGGCGCGCCGGCGGTGGTGACCGGCGGCTCATACGTCCTTCGGATCGATCGGGGGGGAGATGGCGGTCGAGCTGATACCGCACGAGCTGCGCGCGCGGGTGCTCGCGGAGGTGCACGCGCGGCCGTCCGCGTCCATGGACGCGCCCCGGCGCATCCTGCACTACGCCTTCATGACCGACGGCGAGGCCGCTCAGCGCGATCGCGAGGCGCTCGCGGCCTTCTGCACGAGCCTCGGGCTCGAGGGGCCGGGCGCCGGCGCCAAGCACCATCGCGTGGCGTTCTCGGGAACGCTGCTGCGCTGGGAGAGCCACAGCGAGTTCACCACGTATTCCTGGGAATTCGGCGACGCGAGCGTCACCGACGCGCCGGCGCCCCAGCCCTTCCGCCCGGCGGTGGACGGGCTCATGGGCGTCATGCGTCTCGTGCCGCAGCCCGGTCCCCTGATGGTCGCCGCCGACCTGCACCTCCTGCCGGCCGAGGCCCTGCCGAAGGGGCCGCAGGGCGTGTTCGGCGACGTCCACCTCGCCGCCGCCACTGTCGAGGGCGGCTCGGCCACCATCGCCACCGATTTCCGCACGGACGCCCACGGCTTCGTGCGCATCCTCGTCGTCGACAACGGCATGGAGCGCACCCAGGCCGGTGCCATCGTCCAGCGCGTGCTCGAGGTCGAGACCTACCGCACGCTCACGCTCCTCGGCCTGCCGGAGGCGCAGCGCATCGGCCCCTCCGTGCGCAAGATCGAGACGGACCTGCCCCTCGTCATGAGCGCCATGGAGCGCTCGGACGGGCTCGCCCGCAATCGCGAGCTCCTCGACCGCATCACCGGTCTCGCCGCCGAGCTCGAATCCGGCGCGGCCGCGGCGCTCTTCCGTTTCGGCGCCACGCGGGCCTATTCCGATCTCGTGCGCCTGCGCCTCGGGGCACTGGAGGAGAAGGCGCTCGCGGGCACCGATTCCTGGTCGGAATTCCTGGATCGGCGGCTGCAGCCGGCGATCCGCACCTGCGCCTCCATGGAGGAGCGCCAGGCCAACCTCTCGCGCAAGCTCACCCGCGCCGCCCAGCTCCTGCGCACGCGCATCGACATCGAGCTCGAGAGCCAGAACCGCGACCTCCTGCGCGCCATGAACGAGCGCGCCCGCATCCAGCTGCGCCTCCAGCAGACCGTCGAGGGGCTGTCGGCGGCGGCGATCACCTACTACATCTCGGGGCTCATCTTCTACGTCCTGCGCGGCCTCCAGGAGGGCGGCGCCTCGGCGGTCGATCCCTATGTCGGCACGGCGATCGCGGTGCCGATCGTGCTCGCGCTCATTCTCCTCCTGGTGCGGCGGCTGAGAAAGCGCCATATGGACGAGGACGAGCACGAGACGACCCGCACGAAGGAGGAGGATCGGCGATGAAGGACCTGATGGGGCTCATGAAGCAGGCCCAGGCCATGCAGGAGAAGATGCAGGAGACCCAGGCCGAGCTCGAGGAGATGATCGTCGAGGGCCAGGCCGGCGCCGGCGCCGTCACCGTGCGCCTCTCCGGCAAGGGCGCGCTCAAGGGCGTCACCATCGACCCCTCGCTGATGGTGCCCGACGAGAAGGAGATCCTCGAGGACCTCATCGTCGCCGCCTGCAACGACGGTCGCGCCAAGGCGGAGCGGGCGATGCAGGAGCGGATGTCCGAGATCACCAAGGGCCTGCCGTTGCCGCCGGGCATGAAGCTGTTCTGAGCGGCGCGTAGCGAGAGCACACAGACCATGGCCCGCGGCGTCGCCGGTCCCGAGATCGAGCGCCTGATCCAGCTTCTCGCGCGCCTGCCGGGCCTCGGCCCGCGCTCGGCGCGCCGGGCGGCGCTGGCGCTCATGCAGAAGCGCGAGGGGCTGCTCGTGCCGCTGGCGGAGGCGATGCGCATCGCCGCCGAGCGCGTCGTCGTATGCTCCACCTGCGGCAACGTCGACACGTCGGACCCCTGCGCCGTCTGCGCCGACCCGAGCCGCGACCCGTCGATCATCGTGGTGGTGGAAGACGTCTCCGACCTGTGGGCGCTGGAGCGCGCGGGCGCCCTGCACGCGCGCTATCACGTGCTCGGCGGCGTGCTCTCCGCGCTCGACGGCATCGGGCCCGACCAGCTGACCATCGCGGGCCTCCTCGCCCGCGCCCAGGATCCCGCCGTGCGCGAGGTGATCGTCGCGCTCGGCGCCACCGTCGACGGCCAGACCACCGCCCATTATCTGACGGAGGCGCTCGCGAGCCTCCCCGTCAGCGTCACCCGCCTCGCCCACGGCGTCCCCGTCGGCGGCGAGCTCGACTATCTCGACGAGGGCACGCTGTCCGCGGCGCTGAAGCGGCGAACGGCGGTGTAGGAGAGGCGCTTCTCCGGCGAAACCTTCTCCGGCGAAACCTTCGCCGTCGCCACCCGTTCTCGCCGCATGACCAGCACCGCCACGCTCCCCCGCCTCGCCCTCGCCGCCGCCCTCCTCGCCGCCACGGCTCTCACCGCCGCCGCGCAGGACGTGCGGACCGGCGACCTTTCCGCGCTTCGCGAGGAGGCGCTCGCGGAGGTTAACGCCGCGCGCGAGGCGAACGGGCTCGCCACGCTCGCGGCCGGGCCGACGCTCGACGAGATCGCGCAGGGCCATGCCGAGGACATGCTGGCGCGGGGCTATTTCGCCCATGTCTCGCCCGACGGCGAGAGCGTCGCCGACCGCTTCCACGAGGCCGGGGGCGCGCGAAGCGAGATCGTCGCCGAGAACCTGGCGCGTTGCGACGGCTGCGACATTCCCCCCGACGTCGCCCGTGTGGAGGCCTTC
Organism: Salinarimonas ramus; assembly: GCF_014645695.1. Taxonomy (GTDB): domain Bacteria; phylum Pseudomonadota; class Alphaproteobacteria; order Rhizobiales; family Beijerinckiaceae; genus Salinarimonas; species Salinarimonas ramus. The sequence continues at coordinate 69,089 of NZ_BMMF01000009.1, forward strand.
CAGGAGGGGCTGATGGAGAGCCCCGAGCATCGCGACAACATCCTGCGAGGCGGGCTTTCGCGCTTCGGCTACGGCATCGCCGCCGATCCGGCGAGCGGCCGCACGGTCGCGGTGCAGACCTTCGCCGGCCCGGGTACGCCGCGCGGGCTCGATGCGGGCGCGAGCGCCGAGCCCATCGGGCCGGACGCGCGCGTCGCGGCGGCGCGCGAGGCCCTGAACGCCCTGCGCGCGGAAGCGGGCGTCGCCTCGCTCGACGCGGACGAGGCGCTCGTCGCCGCCGCCCGCGATCTCCTGCCGCAGACGGGGGGATCGCTCGAGCCGCCCGCCCTCGATCTCGCCGGAGCGCTGCCGGCGGACGCCGCACGCCGCTTCGCGGGCGTCCGCGCTCTGGCGGCGACGTGCTCCGGCTGCGGCGCGGAGCCGACGCGGGCGGACGTGGAGAGCTTCGTCGCGCAGTGGGAAGAGGCCCGCGGCGAGACGCTGACGGGCGCCGATCTCGACCGCTTCGGCTTCGCGCTCGGTGCGGACGGAGCCGGCGCCAAGACGGCGGTGCTGCTCCTCGCAGGCACGCGGTGAGCGCCGACGTCAGGTCGGCGGCGACAGGGTCGCGTAGACGTCGCCGGAATTCGCCTCGTGCGGCAGCGTGTGGATGCGCTCCGCCATGGCGGCGGCTCCCATGAAGCCGGGCTCCTCCAGGCGCGCGCTCTCGCCGAGCGAGAGGGCGAAGCGGTAGTTCCCGAGCCCGGCGAGGCGCGTGAGGCAACGATGCGCCACGTCCCGCGCGATCGTGGTGAACTCGAAGGAGAGCGCGGCCACCGGATAGGAGAGGCCGGCGAGCACCTTGTCCTCGAACCCCTCCACGTCGATCTTCACGAAATCGGGCCGGCCGTGGGCGTTCACCAGGGCGTCCAGCGTCACGCAGGGGACGACGATCTCCGCGTCCCAGGCCTGCCCCTCCCAGCCCCGCGCGCCCGCGGCAGCGGCGACGAAGTCGCGCGAGGCGGTGGAGACGGTCGGATTCGCGCTGTTGACGGCGAGGCGGATCTCGCCGGCCGCGTCCCCGACGGCGGCCTGGACGAGCCGTACGCCCGCGTCGCGGCCGTGGATGAGGCGCAGCGCCCGGAAGCAGGCCGGCTGCGGCTCGAGCGCCACCACCCGCGCGCCGAGCCGCCGGAACGACGCCGTGCGATCGCCCACATGCGCACCGATGTCGAAGGCGAGGCCGCCCTCCGGGACGTGGGGGCGATAGAGCGCGTCGAGGGCGGCGGCGCGCGCCGGATCGCCGTGATAGAGGCGCAACGAACGCCCGACGGTGGTCGCGCGGCGCGTCATGCGGCGGCCCGCCGTGGTCGCGCCGGCACGGGGAGCGTCCGCTCGCCGGCGAGCGCGCGGATCTCGGCCGGCGGATCGATCTCCTCGGGGATCGCGCACAGGCCCGCCCGCGCCAGCGCCCGGCCGGCCTCCGGCGCGGCGGTGAGGACGGCGAAGGGGATCGCGAGAAGATAGCCGGCGCACATCACCAGCGCCACGGGCCAGGCGGCGGGCACGAGCCAGAGCACGAGCCCCATCATGCCGATGCCGAAGGCGGTCGTCGACCAAAGCCCGCGGGCGGCGTCGCGCCAGGAGAGCCCGTGCGCGTCGCGCGCCTGGCCGTTCCAGACGGTGGCGCGGCCGAAGGCGAGGCCGATCATGAAGAGGGTGAGCCGCAGGGAGGCCGCGGCGCCGAGCAGGGCCGAGAAGACGAACTCGATCGCCCCGCTCGCGAGGAAGCGACGCCGCCCGCCATAGGCCGCCATGCCGCCGGGCGTGAGCGCGACGTCGAGCAGGCCGAGCGCGCGCGGCGCGAGCGAGAGCGCGAGGAAGGCCGTGTAGAAGGCGATCGCCGCGCCGACGGGGAAGACATCCGGGTCGGTCGTCGCGGCGACGAGGGGCGCGAGGGCGAGGATCGCCGTCATGGCCGGCACGGCGGCGAACATCATGATCGCGCTGATGAGCTGCATGCGGCTCGTCGGCAGGAGACCCTTCATGAGGAGGAGAACGGGGCTGAGGTATTGAAGGTTCCCTTGGCACCACCTCAGATCGCGCTTCGAGAAGTCGAGGAAGGTCGGCGGATTGTCCTCCCACGACCCGCCCTCGCGCGGGATCACCCGAACCTCGTACCCGGCGCGACGCATCAGCACCGCTTCCACCTGGTCGTGCGAGAGGACATGGCCGGCGAGCGGGCCGCTGCCGGGCAGGGTCGGCAGCCGGCAATGCTCCCGGAACGGCGCGATGCGCACGAGCGCATTGTGCCCCCAATAGGGGCCGCATTCGGCCGTCCACCAGGCGGAGCCCAGCGTGTAGGGGCGCATGCCCTGGCGCATGCCGAACTGGAAGATGCGCGCGAAGGCGCTCGTCGAGGGCGCGCCGACGACGAGGCTCTGGAGGATGCCGATCTGCGGATGGGCCTCCATGATGCGCGTCATGCGCACGATCTCCTCCCCCGACATCAGGCTGTCGGCGTCGAGCGGCAGCATGAGGTCGAAGCGCGCGCCGTGCGTCTCGACGAAGTCGCGCACGTTGCCGGCCTTGAAGCCGATATTCTCCGAACGGCGGCGATAGAGGATGCGCGCACCGGCGCCCGCGTCGCGACGCCAGGCGGCCACCTCCGCCTCCTCCGCCGCGGCGATCGCCGGATCGGAGGTGTCGCTCAGCACGAGATACGAGTAGGCCTCGCCCTCCCCCGTCGCCTCCAGGCTGTCGCGCACGATGGCGAGCCGGCGAACGGCGCGCGCGGGATCCTCGTTGCGCAGGGTCATGAACACGCCGACGCGCCCGCGCACCGGCACCGGGCGTGCGCCGGCCGCCGCGAAGGGCGCCACCGCGAGGACGGGATCGGCCGCGCGCCGGGCGATGACGAAGCCGATCGTGGCGTTGACGAGGCCGAGCACCGTCCACGGCGCCGCGAGCGCGAAGCAGACGAGCATCACCGCGTCGAGCAGCGTGAGCCCTTCCGCCGCGAGAATCGCCGTCGCCGGGACGATCAGCGCGAGGACGCCCGCGAGCGTCAGCCCCGCCACCAGCCGCCTGCGCCCCCGCACGGTCGCGCTGGTCCGGACGGGGGCCGCGCGCGTATGGGAAGGAACCGGCGCCGCAGCGGCGGCGTCATGCCTACGCTCGGCGAGCGGGCGCAGGTCGGGCGATCGCACGAGATCGTTCATCGAGCCGTCCTCAGGAAGACATCGGGGAAGACGCTGGAGGAGCCATGCCGCGCGACGGCGAGACGAAGGAGCGATACGCCGTGACGGACGCCTCGGAGGAGACCCGAGCACGCGCACTGTGGTACGTGTCGAAGGGCCGTGCGGTTTTGTGCGAGGAGGGGATCGGGGCGAAAAAGCCCGATCACGTTCGCGTGCGCACGCTCTGGAGCGCGCTTTCGCGGGGTACCGAGCGGCTCGTGGCCGAAGGCCGCGTGCCGGCCTCCGAATACGGCCGCATGCGCGCGCCGCTGCAGGAGGGCGACTTCCCCTTTCCCGTGAAATACGGCTACAGCGCCGTCGGCCGCGTCGAGGACGGGCCGCATGCGCTCGTCGGCCGCCTCGTCTTCGCGCTCGCCCCGCATGCGGAGATCTTCGACGCGCCGCTCGCCTTCGTGCAGCCCGTGCCCGATCACGTTCCCGCACGGCGCGTCGTCCTCGCGTCCAACATGGAGACGGCGCTCAACGCGCTGTGGGACGGCGGCGCGGCACCGGGCGACCGGATCGTCGTCGTCGGCGCGGGCGTGGTGGGCTGCCTCGTGGCGTCGCTCGCCGCGCGCATTCCCGGCGCGGAGGTGACGCTCGTCGACGTCGACCTCTCCCGGCGCGAGATCGCGCAGGCGCTCGGCTGCCGCTTCTCGAAGCCGCTCGATTCGCCCGGCGACGCCGATCTCGTCGTCCACACCTCGGCGACGTCGGCCGGCCTCTCCTGCGCGCTGGCCTGCGCCGGCGACGAGGCGCGCGTCGTCGAGCTCTCCTGGTACGGCGAGGCGACGACGGAGGTCTCGCTCGGCGCGCGCTTCCATTCCGCGCGCCTCGCGCTCGTCTCGAGCCAGGTCGGCCGCGTCGCGACGCCCAAGCGCGCGCGCTGGAGCCACGCCCGGCGCCTCGCCAAGGCGATCGACCTCCTCGACGATCCGCGCCTCGACGCGCTGATCACGCACGAGATCGCCTTCGACGATCTCCCCGACGCGATCCCCCGCCTGCTCGCCCCGGGTGCGCCGGGGCTCGCCACCGCCATCCGCTATTCCTGAACGCCATCACACGAGGAGCTCTCCCGCATGTACGCCGTCGAAGTCCGCGACCACGTCATGATCGCCCATTCGTTCAAGGGCGATCTCTTCGGCCCCGCCCAGAAGCTGCACGGCGCGACCTTCGTCATCGACGTCGCCTTCTTCCGCGAGAGCCTGACCGCGGACGCCGTGGTCGTGGACATTGGCCGCGCCCACGATGCGCTCAAGGCGACGCTCACGCCGCTCAACTACCAGAACCTCGACGAGCTGCCGCAATTCGCCGGCGAGAACACGACGACGGAATTCCTCTGCAAGCACGTCTTCGACGCCATGGCGTCCGCGGCCCGCGAGGGCCGGCTCGGGCCCGGCGGCGAGGGGATCGCCAAGATCCGGGTGAAGATCGAGGAGAGCCACGTGGCGCGGGCCTGGTACGAGGCGGCGCTCTGACGATGGCGACCCTCGCGGCGGCCTTCGCCGTCCCCGGCGCCCTCGAGACGCCGACCGGCGGTTACGCCTATGCGCGCGAGATCCTCGCGCGCTTTCCCACCCACGGGATCGACGCGCAGGTCGTGCGGCTGCCAGGCGGCTTCCCGAACCCGACGACGGAGGATCTCGTCGAGACGGCGCGTCTCCTCGCCGCGGTGCCCGGCGAGGCCGCCCTCCTCGTCGACGGCCTCGCCTACGGCGCCCTGCCGGCGGCGACGCTCGACGCCTTCGCGCGCCCGCTCGTGGCGCTGGTGCATCATCCGCTCGGCCTGGAGAGCGGCATCGCGCCCGACCGCGCCGCCGCCCTGATCGAGACGGAGCGCCGGGCGCTCGCGCGAGCGACGCGGGTCGTCACCACGAGCCCGACGACGGCGCGCACCCTCGTCTCCGATTTCGGCGTCCCGCCCGATCGCCTCACCGTCGCCGAGCCCGGCACCGAGCCGGCGGCGCGGGCCGCGGGAGCGCCCGCGGGCGCGCCGCCGGCGCTCGTCGCCATGGGCGCCGTCACGCCGCGCAAGGGATACGACGTCCTGATCGCCGCCCTCGCCCGCCTCGCAGACAGGCCGTGGAGCCTCACCATCGTCGGCGCGACGGACCGCGCGCCGGACCTCGCGGCCGCGCTCGCGGCGCAGGTCCGCGAGGCCGGGCTCGCCGAGCGCATCCGCTTCACCGGCGCCGTCGACGACGCGACGCGCGACGCGCTGATGGCGGGGGCGGACGCCTTCGTCTCGGCCTCGCTCTACGAGGGCTACGGCATGGTGCTGGCCGAGGCCATGGCGCGCGGCCTGCCGCTCGTGGCCTCCACCGGCGGGGCGGCGGCGGAAACCGCGCCGGACGCGGCCGCGCTGAAGGTGCCGCCCGGCGACGTCGACGCCCTCGCCGACGCACTCGCCCGCATGCTGGGCGACGACGCCCTGAGACGGCGCCTCGCGGACGCCTCCTTCGCCGCGGGACGGCGCCTGCCCACCTGGGACGACACGACGGCGCGGATCGCCCGCGTCCTGCACGACAGCCTGGAGACCACCCGATGAGCGGCTTCTCGCCCGATTGGCTCGACCTGCGTGAGGGAGCCGACCACCGCGCGCGCGACGCCGCGCTGGAGGCGCGGCTCGCAGACTACCTCGCCGGGCGCGAGACGATCACGGTCGTCGATCTCGGCTGCGGCCTCGGCTCGAACCTGCGCGGGCTCTCCCGCGTGCTGCCCGGTCGCCAATCCTGGCGGCTCGTCGACCACGATCCGACGCTCCTCGCCGGCGCACGCGAGCGCCTCGCCGCCTGGGCCGACGCGGCCCGCGACGACGGCGGCGGCGGGCTGAGGCTGGAGAAGGACGGCCGGCAGATCACGGTCTCCTTCGCGCAGGCCGACCTCGCGGGCGACCTCGACGGCGCCCTCGCTTGTAGCGCCGGCGGCGCGCCCGACCTCGTGACGGCGGCGGCGCTCTTCGATCTGTGCGGTGCGAGCTTCCTCACGCGCTTCGCGCAGGCCGTGGCGGCGCGGCGCGCGGCCTTCCACACGGTGCTCACCTACGACGGCCGCGAGACCTGGGAGCCGGCGCACCCCCTCGATGCGGCGTTCCGCGACGCCTTCGTCGCGCATCAGGGCGAGGACAAGGGCTTCGGCCCGTCGCTGGGCCCGGCGGCGACGGCGCATCTCGCGCGCGCCTTCGCGGATGCCGGCTATGCGGCGCACCAGGGCGAGAGCCCGTGGCGGCTCGAGGCGCCGCGGGACGCCGCCCTGATCCGCGCGCTGGCGGAGGGACAGGCGCAGGCCGTGGCGGAGACGGGCCGGCTCGCGCCCGACGCCGTCGCGTCCTGGCGCGCGGCTCGGATCGAGGCGCCGCGCGCCACGATCGGTCACGCGGACCTGCTCTGCCTGCCGTGAGGGCGGCGCGGCCGGCCGAGGCGAGACCAGATCAGGCGAGACCGGATCAGGCGAGCCCGGCTCAGGCGAGTCCCTGGACGAAGCGCCGGTCGATGCGATCCTTCAGCCACCAGACGAGCCGCCCCTCCAGAGCGAGGTGTCGCCCGCGCGCGGCGATGGCGCGCCCGTCGGCGGTGGACATGAGGACGAGCCAGTTCGTCTGCGGGGAATAGGGCACGAGCGGCTCGCCGCGAACGGCGCGACGCAGGTTCTCGGCGAGGATCGGCCCCTGGCGCACGGCGAAGACGCCGGCCTTCGGGCGCGGATCCGTGACGGAGCCCGCGCAATCGCCCGCCGCGAAGACGCGCGGATCGCCGACGCTGCGCAGCGTCGCGTCAACCGCGAGGAAGCCGCGCGCGTCCGCCGCGAGCCCCGATCGCGCGACGAGGGGCGGCGGCGCGGCGCCCACCGCGACGAGGGTCGCCCGCGAGGCGATTGTCCGCCCGCTCGCGAGAATGACGGCCTCGGGCTCGACGCGCGCGACGCGGTCGTTCTCCACGAGCGCGATCGACGCCTGCGCGAGCCGCGCGCGGGCGATGCGGCGGGCGCGGCCGTTGAGCTCCGGCAGCAGGGCGTGCGCCGTGACGATTGTGAGGGTCGGGCCCTGCTCACTCCTAGCCTCCGCCCGCAGGCGGCGCGCCAGCGCGAAGGCGAGGCACAGCCCCGCCGCCCCGCCGCCGACGACGACCACGTCTCGTGGGCCGTCCGGCTCCCTCACCGCGGAAATCAGGCGATCGATCTTGGCGAGGAGATCCCCGATCGGCTTGACCGCGATGGCGTGCTCCCGCGCGCCGGGGATGCGAGAGAGATCCGGCGTGATGCCGATGTCGAGCGACACGAGATCGTAGGGCACGTGCGCGCCGTCCCCGAGCACGACCTCGCGCGCGTCGCGATCGATGCGCTCGGCCGCGCCCAGCACGAAGCGACCGCCGGCCTCTTCGACGAGGCGGCGCACGTCGATGTGCATCGCCTCGCGCGCATAGAGCCCGGCGACGTGCCCTGGCAGCATGCCGGAATAGGGCGAGGTCTCGGCCGGCGAGACCAGCGTGAGCGCGATCCCCGGCTCCGGCCGCTTGCGCAGCGCATCGAGCACCAGGGCGTGGCTGTGCCCGCCGCCCACCAGAACCAGCTTCGTCATGCTCCCCCCATACGCCCGTCCCGCGCCTCGAGGCCCGCGCCGGATACCCGCGCCACCATGGTCTCCTTCGCTCTCGCAGGCGAAGTGTTGCATCCCGCCCACAGGTTTGCGCGTCTCCCCTCTGATATGGTCGCTTTTCTCAACCCGTCAGGCCCCGCGAGAATGGCGCGTCAACGCTCCCCCCAGAGAGATCCCGCCGCGGACGCGGCCGCGCTCCTGCGACGCCTCGGCTTCGCCATCCTAATGATCGGCCTGCCGATCGCCGCCCTCGTGGCGCGCCGCGGCGTCGTGGTGATGGCGCCTGTGGGGATCGCTCTGCTCGTCATCGCGGCGCTGATCGACGGCGAGCACCGGCGCGTGTCGCACGCGGTCCAATCCCTGGCCGGGCGGCTCGCCGGCATCGCCGGGATCGTCGTCCTGGGCTGGGCGCTGCTGTCGCTGGCCTGGGCGCCCTTCGCCGCGCCCGCGGCGGAGCGCCTGGGCAATCTCGCGGCGACGCTGGCCGTCGGCGTCGCCGGCTACCTCGCGCTGCCGGTGCGCATGCGCTCGGCCAACCTCTACCCGCTCGCCATCGGCGTGGGCGCCGCGGCGCTCCTCGCCATCGGGCTGCTCGCGATCGAGGACCGTCCCGCCTGGGACGAGGAGACGATCACCCGCGATCGCGGCGTCGTGGCGCTGGCGCTCCTGGTCTGGCCCGCCGCCGCCTGGCTGCATTCGCGCGGGCGCGACCTCCAGAGCGTCGCGATCGTGATGGCGGTGGCGGTCGCGACCGGTCTCGCGCCCACCCCGCTCGCCTTCGCGGGCTTCGCCACGGGCGCGGCCGTCTATCTCGTGGCGGCCTCCCGCCTCGTTCTCGCGGCGCGGATCGTCGCCTATGGCGGCGCGGGCCTCGTCCTCGCCGCGCCGCTCCTCGCGCTCGCCCTCGCCTCGCTCGATCCGGCGCTGGCCACCTGGCGGGAGATGATCGCGAGCGTGCCGGTGCGGCTCGTCACCGGCTACGGCTTCGAGACGGCTCTGCGCGGCCCGAGCGTCGGGCTGGTGCCGGCGGGCGGGCCGGAGACGACGCTCTTCGAGATCTGGGTCGATCTCGGCCTCGTCGGCGCCGCCGCGCTGGCCGTGGCGGTCTGGTCGGCGGCGCTGGGCGCGAGCCGCGTCGACGCCGCCGTGGCGCCCGGCGCGCTCGCCGCCGTCGCCGCGGGCCTCGCCCTCGTGGTGACCGGGGCGAGCTACACGGAGATGTGGTTCGTCACGAGCGCCGTGGTCGCGGCGCTCCTCTTCGCCGCCGTGGAGCGCGGCCAGTTCCGCACCCAGCGCCCGAAGGCGATCCTGAGCGCGATCCTGCGCCGGGGGCGGCGGGCGGAGCGGTGAGCGGGCCTATCCATGTCTTGACGATCGGACATGAATGTCCGATATGACTTCGTAGTGGGTCGACCTTGGACAAGCGAGAGCGGTTCATCGCGGAACTTCGCCAGGAAGCGAAGGCTCGAGGCTTCTTCTTCGAGGTGACGCGCGCTCGCGGCAAAGGCGGCCACGTCATGATCTGGGTCGGAGACCGGGTGACGACGCTTCCGTCACGCGAGATCGATCCGAAGACCGCTCGCAAGATCCGGAAGGTACTGGATCTCGATTGATCGCCTGGAGGCACGCATATGCGGACCTACACCTATCCGGCCCTGATCGAGGACGGTGACGAGCATGGGCTCGTCGTCACCTTCCCGAACGTGCCCGAAGCCGTGACCCAGGGCGACGATCGCGACGATGCGCGCGCCATGGCCGTTGAGGCTCTGGGGCTCGCTCTGCTCACCTATCCGAAGCGCGGGCTCGCGCTCCCACCCGCGTCGGCCGGGCTCGAGGGGCACGAGCCGATCACGGTCGATGCAGAGACCGCGGCGAAGCTCGCCGTGCTGGAGGCGTTCGTCGCGTCCGGCATGGGGAAGGTCGAGCTCGCCAAGCGGCTCGGCAAGGACGAGAAGGAGGTCAGGCGCATCCTCGATCCGATGCACCCGACCAAGCTGCCGACGCTCGAAGCCGCCCTCAATGCGCTGGGCCGCCGGCTCGTCGTCGGCATCGTCGACGTCTGACGGGCCTCAAGCCGCGTCCTTCACCGCGAGCCGGCCCTCGTGCACCGCGTGGCAGGCGACGCCGCCGGCGAGCGGGGGGCGCTCCACGCGGCAGCGCTCGTTGGCGAAGGGGCAGCGCGGATTGAAGGTGCAGCCCGAGGGCGGGTTGATCGGGTTGGGGATCTCGCCCGCCACCGGCTCGCGGTCGCGACCGGACATGGCGAGGTCGGGCACCGCGTCGAGCAGCATGCGCGTGTAGGGGTGCTTGGGGTTCTGGAACATCTCCCGCCCGCCCGAGATCTCGACGATGCGGCCCAGATACATCACGCCGATCCGCGTCGCCATGTGGCGCACGACGGCGAGGTTGTGGGAGATGAACAGGTAGGTGAGCCCGAACTTGTCCTGCAGGTCCCGCATCAGGTTGAGGATCTGCGCCTGGACCGAGACGTCCAGCGCCGAGGTCGGCTCGTCGCACACGAGGAATTCCGCTTCCGACGCGAGCGCGCGGGCGATGGCCACGCGCTGACGCTGGCCGCCGGAGAACTCGTGGGGGTATTTCACCCCGTCGTCGGGATGCAGGCCCACCAGAGTCAGCAGCTCGCCCACGCGCGCGCGGATGTCCGCCTCGCCCTCGACGAGCTTGAAGGCTCGGATCGGCTCGGCCACGATCTGCTGGACGCGCCAGCGCGGGTTGAGCGAGGCGTAGGGATCCTGGAACACCATCTGGATGCGCCGGCGCAGGAGCTGGCGCTCGACCTGCGCCTTGGTGTCGCTCATCGAGATGCCGTCGATCGTCACCCCGCCGCCCGAGGGCGGCAGGAGGCCCACGACCATGCGCGCCACCGTGGACTTGCCCGAGCCGGATTCGCCCACGAGCGCGAAGGTCTCGCCGCGGGGAATGTCGAAGGAGACGCCGTCCACCGCCTTGAGGTACTGCTTCTCGCCGCCCTCGATCACACGGTTGAGCCACGGCTTCGAGACGTCGAAGGAGCGGGAGAGATCGCTGACGCGGACGAAGGGGGTGGTCATCACGCGGCCTCCTCGGGCTTCTTCGCGGCGGCGAGGGTCTTGCCCTCGCCGAGGAAATGCGGCCCGGAGGCCGCGTCGTAGAGATGGCAGGCGACGCGATGCCCGCGCCAGGGCAGCGGGTCGGGCCGGTCCACCGTGCAGCGCCCGAAGCGGTAGCCGCAGCGCGGGTTGAAGGCGCAGCCCGGCGGGATGCGGTTCAAGCGGGGCATGGAGCCCGGGATCTGCACGAGCCGCGCGTCCTCGCCGGCGAGCGTGGGGATCGCGCCCATCAGCCCCTCCGCATAGGGATGGAGCGGGTTCTGGACGACGTCGTGGACGGGGCCGATCTCGGCGATGCGCCCGGCATACATCACGGCCACGCGGTCGGCCGTCTCGGCGATGACGCCCATGTCGTGGGTGACGAGCATGATCGCCGTGCCGTGCTCGCGCCCGAGCCGCTTGAGGAGCGTGATGATCTGGGCCTGGACCGAGACGTCGAGCGCCGTCGTCGGCTCGTCGGCGATGATCAGCTCGGGCTCCGCGCACAGGGCGAGCGCGATGACCACGCGCTGGCGCATGCCGCCGGAGAACTCGTGCGGATAGGAATCGATGCGCTTCTCCGGCGCCGGGATGCCGACCTCCGCCAGCAGGTCGACGGCGCGCCGGCGCGCCTGCGTCGGCGAGAGGTCGGTGTGCGTCGTGATCGTCTCGATGAGCTGCTCGGAGATCTTGTAGAGCGGGTTGAGCGAGGTCAGCGGGTCCTGGAAGATCATGCCGATGCGCTTGCCGCGCACCTTGCGCATCTCCTCGGGCGGCAAGTTGTCCACGCGCTGCCCCGACAGCAGGATCTCGCCCCCGGCGATGCGCCCGGGCGGGTCGATGAGCCCGATCACCGCCGAGCCCGTCACCGACTTGCCGGCGCCCGATTCGCCCACGACGCCGAGCACCTCGCCCTTGCCGATGTCGAAAGAGACGCCGTCGATCGCCTTGAGCACGCCGCGGCGGGTGTGGAACTCGACCCGGAGGTCGCGGACGGAGAGGACGGGGTCGCTCATCGATGGTGCTTTCCGGCTGCGGCCGTGCTATAAGGCGTCAAAACGTGGAGGCCGTTCATGTCGGGTCCTATCATCATTCTCGTCTGACGAAGCTCACTGCGGGGGCGAGGCGAGATAGCGGTCGATTGCCTTCTGGGCCTGGTCTGCCGCCGATAGCATGTCTTCGCCGAGGCGCATCAAGCCGTCGACTGCCGCACTCTGCCGATCGTCCGCGAGATGCTCGTACATTCCGGCTGAAAACGCTCGTACCAACGCCGTCATCCTGCGGTCATGATCGAAGAACGCGACGATCGCGTCAATTACGTCGACCGGCAATAGGTCGAGGTCGCCCTTCAGGTCGTCGAACGCGATCAGCATCTCGATTGCCGCTCCTTGGGGCGTCTCTTTCTCCTCGGACGCAGCGTCCGTTGTGGCGGCTTCGCCCTTCGCCTTCGTGGAGACGTTCTCCAAAAAGGTCCGGCGCGTCTGCTCGATGACATCAGCGGAAAATTGCTGACGAAGGGGCAGGGCAGCGATCGCAATGACGCGTTGCGTCGCCACGAGAAGCCCTCGGACACGATCGCGTCGCCTCCTCAGCTCCATTTCGCGCTCGATCTCCTTCTCGGCGCGCACGCGATGGCGCCAAAGGTATATGGAGGCAAGCGCGGCGACGACGCCGCCGAGCGCAATGATGAGCGCAGCGCTGAGGGACCCGGTCGACATTTCACCTCAGCTTCGGATTGAGCGCGTCCCGCAGCCAATCCCCGAGCAGGTTGATGGACAGGGCCAGGAGCACCAGTGCCATGGCCGGGAAGAACAGGATCCACCACTCGCCCGAGAACAGGAATTGCTGGCCGATGCGGATCAGCGTGCCGAGCGAGGGCTGGGTCGGCGGCATGCCGGCACCCAGGAAGGAGAGCGTCGCCTCCTCGATGATGGCGAGCGCGAGGTTGATCGTCGCGATCACCAGCACCGGCCCCGTGACGTTCGGCAGCACGTGCTTGACCATGACGACGAAGGGCTTGAGCCCGATCAGCCGCGCGGCGTCGACATAGACCTTCGACTTCTCGACGAGCGTCGTCGCGCGCACCGTGCGGGCGTATTGCGCCCAGTTCGAGATGCCGATGGCGAGGATGAGCACGAACAGCGTCGCCTGCTCCTGCTGCGCCGGCGGGATGACGCCGCGCGCGATGCCGAAGACGAGGAGCGCGACGAGGATCGCCGGGAAGGAGAGCTGGATGTCCGCGACGCGCATGATCAGCGCCTCCGTGCGCCCGCCGAGATAGCCGGCGAGGAGGCCCAGCGTCACGCCCACGGTCAGCGAGAACAGGACCGAGGCGACGCCCACGAGGAGCGACACCCGCGCGCCGTAGAACACGGCGGAGAACATGTCGCGGCCCTGCGGGTCCGTGCCGAACACGTAGGTGTTGCCGGTGAACTCGTTGACCTCCCCGGGCGGCGTGAAGCCGTCCATCAGGTTGAGCTGGCTCGCGTCGAACGGGTCCTGCGGCGCGATGAGCGGCGCGAAGACGGCCGCCAGGATCATCGTCAGCGCGACGAGGGCCGAAAGGATCGTCACCGGCGAGCGCCGGAAGGAATAGGCGACGTCCGAATCCCAGGCGCGGGCGAGAACGCCCATGCGCGCGGCGGGCGTCTCGATCATGTCGCCGGTGGTGGGGCCGTGCGCCGTGTCGACCACGGGCTTCGATCCGGGAGTGGTGTCCGCCATCGCCGCCTCCTTACTTCGCGAGCGCCTTGCCGCCGCGCAGACGCGGATCGAGCAGGACGTAGGTGAGATCGACGAGGAGGTTCACGACGACGAAGACGAAGGCGACGAAGACGAGATAGGCCGCCATCACCGGCACGTCGGCGAACTGCACGGCCTGCACGAAGAGCGAGCCGAGACCGGGCCACTGGAACACCGTCTCGGTGACGATGGCGAAGGCGATGATCGAGCCGAGCTGGAGGCCCGCGATGGTCACGACGGGGATCAACGTGTTGCGCAGCGCGTGGCGGAACTCGATCGTCCGCTCCGGGATGCCGCGGGCGCGGGCGAAGCGGATGAAGTCGGCGCGCATCACCTCGAGCATCTCCGAGCGCACGAGGCGCATGATCAGCGTCAGCTGGAAGAAGCCGAGCGTGAGCACCGGGAGCACCAGCGACTTCAGTCCGGATTCGGTCAGGAGCCCCGTCGTCCACCAGCCGATCCGCACCGTCTCGCCGCGCCCGAAGGAGGGCAGCCAGCGCAGCTCCACGGCGAAGACGTAGATCAGGCCGATGCCGATGAGGAAGGTCGGCAGCGAGACGCCGACGAGGGAGACCGTCATCACCACGTTGGCGAGGAAGCCGTCGCGCCGGATCGCGGCATAGACGCCGAAGCCGACGCCGATGACGGTGGCGAAGAGCGCCGAGAGGATCGCGAGCTCGAGGGTGGCGGGCAGGCGCTCGACCATGAGCGCGGAGACCGGCCGCGCCTGGCGGTACGAGACGCCGAAATCGCCCTGCACGGCGTTGCCGACGAAGATCGCGAACTGGACCGGGAAGGGCCGCTCGAGGCCCAGCCGCTCGCGCAGCTCCTGGCGATCCTGCAGCGTCGCTTCCTGCCCGACCATGTTGGCGACGGGGTCGCCGACGAAGCGGAACATGGAGAAGGCGATGAAGGCGACGGCGAGGAGCACGAGCGCGCCCTGCGCGAGGCTCCTGAGGATGTAGGCGATCATCTGGGGCTTGGTGTCCGGGTCCGGTGGAGGGAGGCGGCGGACCGCCTCCCGGGAGCGCGTGCCGCCCGGCGCGAGCGCGCCGGGCGACGTGACGCGGCCTCAGGGCTGAGGCATCTCGACGTACTTCATCTTCGGCTGGTTCTCGGCATCCACCGGGATGTCGATCTCGTCCGACATGGCGTAGGAGAGCATCTGGGTGTGGACGGGGATGTAGATCGTCTCGTCCTTCAGGATCTCCCAGATGTCGGCGATGGTCTCGTTGCGCGCGTCGATGTCCGTGTTCGAGGCGAGCGACTTGATCATCTCGTCCACCTCGGGGTTCGAGTACCCGGTGGGGTTCCAGGTGCCGTAGGAGCCGCCGTCACGCGTATGGTAGAGGAACGAGAAGATGTACTCGCTGTCGAAGGTCGGCACGCCCCAGCCGAGCAGGTAGAGGTCCGTCTCCGGCGGCTCGCGCTGGAGCAGCGGGAAGTGCAGCGAGCGCGACTGGGAGACCAGGTTCACGTCGATGCCGATCTGGCCGAAGGCGCTCACCGCCGCCTGGCAGATCGCCTCGTCGTTCAGGTAGCGATCGTTGGGGCAGTGCATCGTCGCGGTGAAGCCGTCGCCGTAGCCGGCCTCTTCCATCAGCGCGCGGGCGGCCTCGATGTCGGCCGCCGGGTACTCGTCGAGCGCCTCGGTCCAGCCGTTGACGAAGGGCGGCGAGATGATGCCCGCGGGCATCGACTGGCCGCGCATGACCACGCGCTGGATGGCATCGCGGTTGATCGCCATGTTCATGGCCTGGCGCACGCGTACGTCCGCGAACGGGTTGGCGCCCTCGACGTCGTCGGTGGCGAGATCCTCCGAGCCGACGTCCATGCCGAAGAAGATCACCCGGTTCTCGGCGCCGAGATTGACCCGCAGGCCGCTCTCGGAGGAGAGGCGCTCGATGTCCTGGACGGGCACGTCCTGGACGAAGTCGACCTCGCCCGACAGCAGCGCCGCCACGCGGGTCGCCGCCTCGGTGATCGGGGTGTAGACGATCTCGGCGGCGCCGACGGGGAACTGGTCGAGACCCCAGTAATTCTCGTTGCGGCGAAGCACCGTGCGGACCTCGGCCTCACGGGACTCGAGCGTGTAGGGGCCCGTGCCGTTGGCATTGCGCACGGCGTAGGTCTCCTCGCCCTCCGCGTAGTTCTGCGGCTCGACGACGTCGTTCTCGACCGACCACTCCTCGTCCATGATGAACGTGTTGGTGAGGTTGTTCGGGAGCAGCGGGTTCGGCCCCGAGGAGACGATGCGCACCGTGTAGTCGTCGATCTTCTCCGCGCCCGTCACCGTGGAGTGCAGGCCCTTCATGTCGGAGGTCGGCGAGGTGGCGCGCTCGATGGAGAACACGACGTCGTCGGCGTTGAAGGGGTTTCCGTTGTGGAAGGTCACGCCCTCGCGCAGGTCGAAGATCCAGGAATTCGGGTCCTCGGGATCGATCCGCCAGTCGGTGGCGAGCACGCCGACCATCTCGCCGGCCTGGTCGCGGCTGATGAGGGTCTCGTAGATCTGGTGGTTGAGGGTGTGCGTCGGGCCCTCGTTCTGCGCGTGCGGGTCCATGGTCAGGGCGTCGCCGACGCGGGCCCAGCGGAGCGTCTGGGCATCGGCCGAGACGGCGGTGAGACAGGTGGCCCCGAGCAGCAGCGCGGCGAGGGTGGTGCGAGTGGCTGACATCGTCCTCTCCTGGTGGTGGCCCGGCGCGTTCTAAGGTGCGCGCCGCGACCGATGGCGCGGATCATAGAAGGCCCGTTGTCGTTTTGTCACGGGCGCTTAAGGACATTTCCGGAGAAAGCCGCCGGCCTCGCGCAAGAGTGGCGCGGGTCTGCTCACCGGAGCTTCGGATTGAGCGCGTCGCGCAACCAGTCGCCGAGAAGATTGATGGCGAGCACCAGCACCGCGAGCGCGATGCCGGGGAAGGCCACGATCCACCACTCGCCGGAGAAGAGGTAGTTGTTGCCGATGCGGATCAGCGTGCCGAGCGAGGGCATCGTCTCGGGCATGCCCGAGCCGAGGAAGGAGAGCGTCGCCTCGGTGATGATGGCGAGCGCGAGGTTGATCGTCGCGATGACGAGGACGGGGCCCATCACGTTGGGCAGGACGTGGCGCGCCATGATCACCGGCGCCGGCAGGCCGATGAGCTTCGCCGCCGCGACGTAATCCTTGTTCTTCTCGACCATGACCGAGCCGCGCACCGTGCGTGCGTACTGGACCCAGAACGAGAAGCCGATGGCGAGCACGAGGACGACGAGGGTCGTGCCCTCGTCGAGCTGGCCGCCGAGCGCGGATTTCGCGACGCCGTCGACGAGGAGCGCGATGAGGATCGCGGGGAAGGTGAGCTGCACGTCGGCGATGCGCATCACCACCGTGTCGACGACGCCGCCGAGATAGCCGGCCATGAGGCCGAGCGTGATGCCGATGCCGGCGGCGAGGAAGACGCCGAGGAAGCCCACCAGCAGCGAGATCCGCAGGCCGTAGGCGATGGCCGAGAACATGTCGCGGCCCTGCTCGTCGGTGCCGAGCAGGTAGGGCAGCATGCCCATCTCGTCCCAGATCGGGGGGAGGCGCGAGTCGAACAGGTCGAGCTGGGCGGGGTCGAACGGGTTCTGCGGCGCGACGAGATCGGCGAAGATCGCGAGCAGGAAGAAGGCGAGCGTCAGGATCGCCGCGACGATGGTCATCTTCGAGCGGCGGAAGCTCGCCATCATGTCGCTGTCGAGCGCGCGCACGAGCAGCGAGGGCTGGCGGTCGATCGCCGCTTTCTCCTCGGTCTCGAGGTCGGTCGCGGGCGTGGGGCTGGGCGAGGGGTTGTGCATCGTCGTCGCCCCTCAGGTCGGCGCGCGCAGGGAGCTGCGCAGGCGCGGGTCGACGATCGTGTAGAGGATGTCGACGACGAGGTTGATGAAGACGAAGATCGCCCCGACGAACATGAGATACGCGGCCATGATGGGGATGTCGACGTTCTGGACGGCCTGCACGAAGAGCAGCCCCATGCCGGGCCACTGGAAGACGGTCTCGGTGATGATGGCGAAGGCGATGACGGAGCCGAACTGGAGGCCGGCGACCGTGATCACCGGCACGAGCGTGTTCTTGAGCGCGTGACCGAAATGGATCGCCCGGTTGGTGAGCCCGCGCGCGCGGGCGAAGCGGATGTAGTCCGTGCGCAGCACCTCGAGCATCTCGGCGCGCACGAGGCGCATGATCAGCGTCATCTGGAAGAGCCCCAGCGTGACCGCCGGCATGACGATCGCCGCCCAGCCCGAGCCGGTGAGCAGGCCCGTGGTCCAGCCGCCGAGCCGCACCGTCTCGCCCCGGCCGAAGGAGGGCAGCCAGCCGAGCGAGACCGAGAAGACGTAGATCAGCAGGATGCCGATGAGGAAGGTGGGCAGCGAGATGCCGATCAGGGACACCGCCTGGAAGGCCTTGGCGAGCGCCGTGTCGCGCCGGAGCGCGGAATAGACCCCCATCAGGATGCCCACGACGAGCGCGAAGATCGTGGCCACGACGGCGAGCTCGAGCGTCGCCGGCGCGCGCGAGGCGAGGAGATCGGAGACCGGCTGGCGGAATTGGTAGGAGATGCCGAAATCGAACTGCGCCGCCTCGACGATGTAGCGGGCGAACTGGAGCGGCACGGGATCGTCGAGCCCCAGCGCCTGGCGCAGCGCCTCGCGCTCGGCGGCCGGCGTGTCGATGCCGACGAGCTGGTTCACGGGGTCGCCGGCGAAACGGAACATCGAGAAGGCGATGAGGCCCACCGCGATGAGGACGCCGATCGCTTGAAGGATCCGGCGGATGATGAAGGCGATCATGCTCGTGTTGTCTTCTCGGGCTCTCGTCTCGCGTCGGCGCACGCGGCTCGCGCGAGCCGCTGCCTTCAAGCGAAGCGGCGCGCGACCGAGGGGGTCGCGCGCCGCTCGTCACCGCGGGATCACTCGCCCTTGCGGGCCCAGTACAGCAGCACCTGGTTGTCGGCGCGCTGGACGAGATCGACGCCGTTCGCCACGCCCCAGGCGAGCGCCTGCTGGTGCAGCGGCACGTAGGCGAACTCGCCCGTCGTGATCTCGTAGGCCTGACGGATCAGGTCGTTGCGTGCGTCCTCGTCGGATTCGACGAGGATCTGCTCGATCAGCGCATCGACCTCCTCGTTGCAATAGCCGCCGAGATTGGTCTCGCCGCGGGGGGAGCCCTCGGCGCGGCAGCCGTGCAGGTCGTTGAGGACGTTGTGCGAATCGAACGTGCCCGGCGTCCAGCCGAGCAGGTAGAACGAGGTGTCGTACCCGCCCGAGCGCAGCACCTTGGCGAAATACTGCGCCTTGGGCTGGGCGTTCAGGTTCACGGTGATGCCGACGCGCGCCAGCATCGAGACGACGCCCTGGCAGATCGCCTCGTCGTTGACGTAGCGGTCGTTCGGGCAGTCCATGCCGACCTCGAAGCCGTCCGGATAGCCGGCCTCGGCGAGAAGTGCGCGGGCGCGCTCGGGATCGTAGCCCGGACGCTCGAACTCGTCGGAATAGGCGAAGAGCTCGGGCGCGATCATCAGGGCGGAGGGCGTGGAGAGCCCGCGCATGACGCGGTCGCGGATCAGGTCGGCGTCGATGGCGAGCATGAACGCCTCGCGCACCCGCGGATCCTTGAAGGGGTTCTCGCCCTCGACGTTCGAGTAGAGCAGCTCGTCACGCTCCTGGTCGAAGCCGAGGAAGATCGTGCGCAGCTCGGGACCCGTGAGCACGGTGGCGCGGTCGGAGGAGCGCACGCGCTCGATGTCCTGGATCGGAACCGGCTCGATCACGTCGACCTCGCCCGAGAGCAGCGCCGCGACGCGGGTCGCGTCCGACGAGATCGGCGTGAACACGATCTCGTCGAGATTGTGCTCGGGCTCGTCCCACCAATCCTCGTTGGCCGTGAAGACCGTGCGCACGCCCGGCTCGTGGGTGGTCACCTCGAAGGGACCCGTGCCGTTGGCGTTGAGCGCGGCGTAGCTCGGCGTCTCGGCGGAGGCCGGGGTGGGCTTCTCCACGCCGTGCTCCTGGGCCCATTCCTGGTCCATGATGTACCACGTGTCCCACTGATAATGCAGGATCGGGTTCGGGCTCGGCAGCACCACGTCGATCGTGTAGTCGTCGACCTTCTCGAAGACGGCGCCGGCGGGGACGCGGGTCTGGAAGTTAGAGCCCTCCGAGCGCACGCGATCGGCGGAGAAGATCACGTCGTCGGCGGTGAACGGGTTGCCGTTGTGGAAGGTCACGCCCTCGCGCAGGTTGAAGCGCCAGCGCTTGCCGTCCTCCAGCACCTCCCAGCTCTCGGCGAGACCCGGCTCGATGGCGAGATCCTTGCCGCGCTTCGTCAGGCCCTCGTAGACGTGGCCGAGATGCGCGTTCGCCGTGGTCTCGTTGAGCGTATAGGGATCGAGCGAGCGCAGGTCGCCCTGGTTGGCGTAGCGCAGGGTGACGGCCGACGCCGAGAGCGCCGTCGCGCAGAGCAGCGCGGCGGACGTCGCGGCGAGCACGGAAATGTGTTTGGTCATGTGCGGTCGTTCTCCACTGGAGGGCCCGTCTGGCGCGGGCCTCGTCTCGCGAGCCGGCCCGCAGACGACGGCGGCCGGCCTCCGTTTCATCCTAGAGCGGTGTTCGTCGTGCGGTCCAGTGCGCAGGCCCCGGCGAACCGCGGCGGAAGGAAGGCGCGAAGAGCCTACGCTGCCCGTGGGTGAGGCTCGGCTCGCGGGCATGCCCAGACGATAAGTGCGATGTCGCACGGAACATGATGCGTATTCAGGAGAGCCGTGCGGGTTCGCCCAGCACGAACGCGTCCATCGCGCCGATTGACCGGGCACCGCACCCTTGCTTGTCTGGTGGCCGACCGCATTCGCCTCCACCGACACCAAGGAAACAACCCGATGCCCGTCATCAACCGCGTGGCCGAGATGGCCGACGAGATCGCCGTCTGGCGCCGCGACTTCCACGAGAATCCCGAGCTGCTCTTCGACGTGCATCGCACCGCGGGCATCGCCGCTCGGATGTGCCGCGATTTCGGTTGCGACGAGGTGGTGGAGGGCATCGGCCGCACGGGCGTCGTCGCCGTCATCAAGGGCCGCTCGAACGCGAGCGGGCGGGTGATCGGCATCCGCGCCGACATGGACGCGCTGCCGATCGAGGAGGCGACGAACCTCCCCTACGCCTCGAAGACCCCCGGCAAGATGCACGCCTGCGGCCACGACGGGCATACGGCCGTCCTGCTCGGCACGGCCAAGTACCTCGCCGAGACGCGCAATTTCGACGGCACCGCGGTGCTCATCTTCCAGCCGGCCGAGGAAGGCGGCGGCGGCGGCGACGCCATGGTCAAGGACGGCATGATGGAGCGCTTCGGCATCCAGAAGGTCTACGGCCTGCACAACATGCCGGGCGTGCCCGTGGGCACCTTCGCTCTGCGTCCCGGCCCGCTGATGGCGGCGGCGGACCATTTCGACATCCACGTCGAGGGCAAGGGCGGGCACGCCGCGCGCCCCCACGAGTGCATCGACACCGCGCTCGTCGTCTCCCAGCTCGTCACGGCGCTGCAGGCGATCGTCTCGCGCAACGTCGACCCGCTCAAGAGCGCGGTGATCTCGATCTGCATGATCAAGACCGGCGACACCTACAACGTCATTCCGCAGACGGCGCATCTCAAGGGCACGACCCGCACCCTCGAGGAGGACGTGCGCGACCTGTGCGAGACCCGCATCCGGCAGGTCGTGGACGCGATCTGCGCCGCCCACGGCGCGACGGGCCGCGTCGACTATCGCCGCGGCTACCCGGTGACGAAGAACGACCCCGAGGAGACGCAATTCCTCGCGAGCGTCGCCGAGGCGATCGGCGGCGCGCGCTCCGTCGACCAGACGATCGAGCCGCTGATGGGCGCGGAGGACTTCTCCTACATGCTCGAGAGCCGGCCGGGCGCCTACATCTTCCTGGGCAACGGCGACACGGCGGGCGTCCACCACCCGGCCTACGACTTCAACGACGCGGCGATCCCCTACGGCGTCTCGCTCTGGGCGAAGCTCGTCGAGACGGCGATGCCGGCTTCCTGAGGGCGCTCACGCGCGAAGGCCCGCCTCGATGACGAGGCGGGCCTTCTCGTTACGGTTCCGGTCGCGATCGGCTCACGCCACCGCGTGCGCGCGGCGGCGGTCCTGGGCGGCGACGAGGCGCTCCATCTTGCGCAGGTCCGCGGGGCCGAGCTGCATGGCGGCGTCGACCCACATCTCGACGATGTCCACCATCTCCGCGAACTCGAGCGGGCGCGCCCGGCGCGCCGCGGCGTGCATGGCCGCGTGCGCGTTGTGCCGGCGACGGTTGCGGGCGATGTAGGCCTCCACCGCAGCATCGCCCTCGCCGGGCTCCGCCACGATGTCGACGAGGCCCAGCGCGTGGAGCTCCTCCGCATCGTAGAGCCGGCCGCTCTCGATCATGTCGCGCATGGTCGCGCCGGGCACCTTGCGCGCCAGGAACGAGTAGGCGCCCATGCCGGGGAAGAGGTTGAAGAGCACCTCCGGGAAGCCGCACTTCGTGCCGCGCTCCGCCACCACGACGTCGCAGGAGAGCGCCGCCTCGAATCCGCCGCCGAGCGCGTCGCCCTGGACGAGGCCGATCGTGACGATCGGCAGGCCGTAATTCTCGTGGTTGGCGTAGACCACCTCGATGCAGGCGCGGGCGTAGGCCGAGAGCCCCTCGCGATCGCCGGCACGGATGCGCCCCGCGAAGAGGGCGAGATCGCCGCCGAGGTTGAACACGCCGGGATGGTCGGACTTCACCACGAAGTAGCGGAACGGCGGCTCGCTCCCCTCCGGCGCGGCGGCGAACAGGTCGACGAGGGAGCGCTGCATCGCCTGCAGCCCGCGCAGCAGCCCGGGCGTGTAGGAGGGCCGCCCGGAGGGCGACATCGTGCACCAATAGGTCTCCGACTCCTGGTCGAGACGCACCTCGACCTCCTCGAAGCGATCCGCCGCCACCCGCAGATGCGCCGGCACGGTGCCGGCGGCCTTCAGCCCGTCGAGCGCCTCGAGCGGCGTCGGGCGTCGCTGCGCCGCAGCACGGCGCCAGCCGCCACGCGCGATGGGAAGATCGCGGCCGGCGCGCGCCTCGCGTTGCTCGAGGGTCTCGAACAGCTCGCCGATCGGCTCGGCGCCGCCGAGCACCGCGCGGAAATCCATGGTGTGCCTCATCTCGGTGACCGCCCCTGACGAGGCGCCTCTCCGTCCGTTCGCTCGCAACTATCCATTGGCGGCGCCGAAAAGGAAACCGCTCGAATGCGATCGAGCGCGGAAAGGTTTCGTTAGGGTTAACTCGCGGCCTTCGGGTTCTCGACGGCAATTAACGGCTGCGAAGCGTCGGCTGTCAAATGGTTCATGCAATTTTATGCGAAATGCACGCGAGCGTGTTCGTCGCGTGCGATGGGGCAAGCGTGGCAATTCAAGACTTTAGCCGTTTGACCAACCAAGAGATGCGATGATTCGCCGCGCTCAGGTCGGTGCTGCAGCGCAATGCGCGCCGGACGGTGCCGCCCCCGATCCGAGCGCCGCGGGCGGCGGCGCACGGAAGGGATCGAGCGGCGCGCTCGTGCCGATATCGGCGGCGACGAGGAGCGCGAGCGCCGCGAGGAGCGCGAGGCCCACGGTCTGGCGGCGGGGAAGCGGACGCGATGACATGTCTCTCCCCCTCTCTCAGCGCGCCGTCTCGAGCCGCGCCGGCGCCGTCGGCGCCGTTTGCAGCCAGGCGAGGATGCGCACGCCGAGGATCGAGCCGACGAAAGCGGCGGCGAACCAGGCCCAGCCGTGCAGCGAGCCCGTGGCGATGCCCGAGAAGAAGGCGCCGACGTTGCAGCCGAAGGCGAGGCGCGAGGCGTAGCCCATGAGGAGCGCCGCGACGACGATGCCACCGACGAGCCGCGCCGCCGGGCGCGCGGGCGCCGGATCCATCACCCGCCGCCAGCGTGCGGCGATGAAGGCGCCGGCGACGAGGCCGAGATTGGTGAGCGAGGTCACGTCGGTGAGGAGCGAGGAGGCGAGCCGCTCGGCATTGCCGGGCGCCGCCCAGAAGGCCGTCTGCGAGAGATCCGCCCCCGCCGCGCTCGCGACCTTCGCGCCCCACAGGCCGAGCCCGTAGACGATCCCCCAAGGCTGGCCGGCGACGACGAGGTTGAGGACGGCGAGGCCGGCCAGCAGGCCCGCCGCCAGGAACAGCCGCCCCTGCGGCAAGCGTGCGCCCTTCTCGGCACGGAACGCCACGATCACGGCCACGGCGGCGAGCGCCGCGAGCGTCGCGGCGAGCGCGCCCTCGGCGCCCAGCAGTCCGGACAGCGTCAGCACCGGCAGGGAGGCGAGATCCGTCCACCAGGCGAGGTGGAGCGTGCCGAGGAACGAGCCGACGACGAAGAAGACGAGCGCGAGGAGCCCCAGCGCGTTGCCCGAGCCCGCATTGACGAGCGTCCCCGAGCCGCAGCCCATGACGATCTGCATGCAGGCGCCGAAGACGAAGGCGCCGGCGATCATCGCCGCCCCGACCGGCGCGTGCGCGCCCATCAGCTCGCCCGGCGCCGCTGCCAGCAGCGGCAGCGCCACGGCCGCGGTGAGCCCGATGGCGAGGAGCTGAGCCATCACGCCGCGCCCGTCGCGGCGAAGGACGAGCGCCTTCCACGGCCCGGCGAAGCCGAAGCGCAGCCCCTCCAGCGTGAGGCCGAAGCCGACGCCGATCAGGAACAGGAACGCGAAGCGCAAGCCGACGAACAGAGCGAGGAAGGCCGCGACGACGAGGGCGAGGAGGACGAGGCCCGTGCGCGTGAGGAGCATCGGAGGGTCCTTGTGCTTGAGATGGGTGCGGCCCGCCGGCGAGCGGCGGGCCGTCACGGCCGTCGGTGCGTGGTGCCCGGCTCGCGTCAGAGCACGTCGGCGAGCCACTGGCGCGTGGACATCAGGAGCCACTCGACACGCCCCGGCTCGTTGTCGAGAGCGCGCCCCGTGTTCGACCACTCGACCACGCTCTCGGGATAGAGCTTCACGCCCTCGATCCCGGCGAGCTCGGAGAGCGCGAACCAGTTCGTCGCCGCCCAATGGCCGGTGTTGCAGAACGAGACCAGTGTCGCGCCGTCGGCCAGCCCCGCGCTCTGCGCGATGGCGCGGGCGCGCTCCTCGTCGACCACGAGCGGGCCGTCGTCGACGAACCAGGCGGCGTGGCTGAAATTCTCGGCGGTCGGCAGCGTGCCGGGACGCGCCGCGGCGCCGTGCCAGAGCTCGCCCAGGAAGAAGGGCGCGGGCCGGGCGTCCACGAGGCGGGCGTCGCCGCTCTCGATGGAGGTCTCGATCTCCTCGACGCTCGCGCGCCACTCGTCGGAAAGAACTGCGTCGAAGATCGTGGGATCGGGGCGCACCGGCTCCGTCGACAGCGCGTTGCCGGCGGCGACCCAGCCACGGACGCCGCCGTCGAGGATCGCGATCCGCTCGACGCCCAGCGACTTCAGCGTCCAGTAGACGCGCGCGGCGGAGCCGAAATCGGAGGAATCCGCCCCCTGGTGGACGATTACGACGGGCGTCGTCTCGTCGATGCCGCTCTCGCCGACGAGCACGGAGAGCAGCGCCGGCTCGGGGAGCGCGCCGGGATTGCCGGTGGGCCCGCGCCATTGCGTGTAGGGCGCGTTGACGGCACCGGGAATGTGCCCCTCGGCGAAGGCGGCCGCGGCCCGGATGTCGAGGACGACGGGGTCGGCCGTCTCCTCGAGCGCGACGAGCTTCGTGGGATCGACGAGCTTGTCCCACCCCTCCTGCGCGGAGGCGGGCGTAGCGAGGGCGATGCCGGCCGCGAGCGAGAGGCCGAGGGCGGCGGCGGCGAGGGTGGTGCTGTGGGCGGTCATGCGGACCTCCTCGGGAAGCGACGTTGTCGACGTATATAGGCGACTATTCCCGTGGTGTCACGCGTATTCTCTTATTTCACAGTTTTCTGAGTGTTTAACGGGCGGAACCGCCGCACCGCGCCCCCCGTTCTCTCTCTAGAGACACTTCATCGAAAGCGGAAACCCCGTCCCATGGCAGATTTCCTGCGCATCCTCATCGCCATCCTGCTGCCGCCGCTGGGCGTCTTCCTGCAGGTGGGCCTGCGCGGCCCGTTCTGGCTCAACATTCTCCTGACGATCCTCGGCTACATCCCGGGCATCATCCATGCGGTCTGGGTGATCGCGAAGTACGGCCCTACCGCGGAACAGCGAGCGAGATCGTGATCCGCGCGTCGTCGAGCGCGAACGAGATTCCGCCCTGCGCGAAGGCCCCGCGCACGCGCTCGACGTTCGCAGCCGTCGAGCGCAGGGGCCCGCGGGTCGGGTCCTCCATGCGCTGGATCGTGGGCAGCGACAGGCCCGCCCGCATGGCGAGGTCGGCCTGCGTCCAGCCCACGAGGTCCCGCCCGGCCTTGATCATTCCGCACGTCAGCATCGTCCGTCCCATCCGGCTTGCCCATCCGGCTTGCGAGGCCATGATGTCCGGCGAAGCTTGAGCCGAGCCGACCGCGGGCGCGTGCACGCGCCTCTCGACTCTCGCCCTCTCGATTCTCGGCGCGCGCTCGGCTATCGAGGGCGCCCGACAGGGACGGCGAGGGACGGCTTCATGCAGACGATCGAGGACCCGCGCGGGCGCATCGAGCGGCTCGAGGTCGAGATCGCTGCGCTCGAGGAGAGCGCCGAGCGCTGCGGCAAGATCATGCTGGCGAGCCGCATCGCGATCGTCGCGGGCGCCGTGATCCTGGCCGCGACCTTCCTCGGCTTCCTGCGGCTCGGCGGGCTCGGCTTCGTCGCCTCGGTCTCCGCCATCCTCATCGGCATCGTCGCCTACGGCTCGAACCGCTCCACCCGCGAGACCCTGCGCGCCGACATCGCCAGGCGCCGCGAAACGCGCGACGCGTTGATCGACGCGGTGGGGCCGCGCACGGTGCATTGAGGCTGCGTGCCGCACCACGCCGCGAGACCGGTCGCGGGGCGGCCGGCGCTCAGCAGACGGCAGCCTCTTCCGGCACGGTGACGATGCAGGCCTCGCCGAACGCACCGGGCTCCGGCGTAACCACCGCGACGGTCGCCGGCGTCGCGAAGACCTCCGCGAGGTAAGCGGCGAACGCCTCCACGTTAAGCCCCTCCAGCGCCTCCGCCATGGCGGCGACGCCGCCGTCGAGCCCCTCCGCCCGCCGGGCGAGGATAGCCTGGACCTGCGCGTTCGGATCGCCCGCGGCCTGCGCGAGCGCCTGCGCCTCCCGCGCCGTCGCACGCGCGAAGACGTCGGGCGAGATCTCCTCCGCAAGCGACGCGAAGGTCTCGCGCATGGCGGCGACGACCTCGGCCGCGCGCTCCGGCGGGACCGGCGCGCCGAAGCCGACGAGCGCCTGGTCGGGCGTGATGGGATAGACGCGCAGGCCGACGTCGTAGGCCGCGCCGAGGCGGGTGCGGAGCGCCTCGAACAGGATCGACCCCGGACCGCCCGCGAGCGCGCCCACCAGCATGCGGTCGTAGAGGTGGTGCGCCGGCGTCGCGATCGCCGCGAGCACGATCGCCTGCGTCGCCTCCGGCGCCTCGACGACGACCGTCTCGCCGAGATTGCGCCAATCCGCCGGCTTCGGCTCGGGCGATGCGGCGCTCTCGTCGGGCAGGGGCGCGAGCACGGCGTCGATGGCGGCCTCCATGGCAGCCAGGGGCTGCGGCCCCGCGGCGACGGCGATCGGCCGGCGATCGAAGACCGCGTCGCGCCAGGCCGCGACGTCCTCGCGCGTCACCGCCTCGACCGTGCGTGGGGGGCGATTGCTCAGCGCGGCGAGGCGCGGGTCGCCCGCGCCGACCAGCGCGCCGAGTGCGCGCTCGGCCATGAAGGCGGGATTGCGCTCGCCGGCGGCGAGGTTGTCGAGGACGTTGCGCTGGAGCCGCGCCAGGTCCTCCGGCGCGAGATCGGCGCGCACGAGCATGTCCGCCGCGACCTCCGACACGCGCGAGAACGCGTCGTCGCCCGTCCGCTCGGAGACGAGCGCGAGCCGCGTCTCGAAGAGGCTGTTGGTGAGGACGAAGCCCTGCCGCTCGTCCTGCAGCGCCTCGCCGAGCGTGCGCATGGGCTCGCCCGCGATGCGCTCGCCCATGAGCGGCGGCGCGAGCGAGAGCAGCCCCTCCCGCCCCGGGCGCTCGAGCGCGTGCGTGTTGGGCCAGGTCAGCACGATGGTGCCGTACGCCGCGTCCGGGAGCGCGACGTGGAGGTAGGGAACGCCGCCCGGCGTCGTGCGCGCCACCGGGTCGCTCGCCTGCGCTGCCGTCGTGCCGATCAGGGCGGCGAGGGCGAGGGCGAGGGCGCCGAGCAGCGCGGACGGACGCGGCAGGGTCGTGCGCGGGTGCGTGCGGGGAGGCATCGTCATGGCTCTCGTCTCGTCTCCGGTTGTCGTGTCGTCTCCGGGAGAAGGTCGGCGGCGACCAGCCTGTGCGCTGTGGCCAGCGCTCGCGCGATCGCGGCGATCTCCGCGGGCGCGACGGCGGCCGCCGTCTCGGGGCGCGTCTCCCAGGAGGCGAGGTCGCGTCCCGCGGCGGTCCATTCCGCGAGCGCGACGCTCGTCCCGACGGGGCGCGCCTGCGCCGCACGTGCGCGGGACACGGCACGCTGCGACAGGCGGACGAGGATCTCGCGGTCGAGACCCTCCCTCGCGATCTCGGCGAGGCGCGCGCGGACGACCGCCTCCAGGCGATCGAGCGCATCCGCCGGTACGCCCGGCCGCGCGGCGAGGCGGATCTCGAAAGCCGTCCATCCGGGCGCGAGGCGGGACGCTCCGAATCCGACGGCGCGCAAGAGCGCGTCTTCCTGCGCCTCCAGCGTCGGGCGCGGCGCGCCGGGGAGATCGCTCGTGAGATAATCGAGGAGGAGCCCGACCGCCGCCGAGCCGGCGGCGTCGTCGGGGAAGCGCACGAGGGCGGCGAGGATGCGCTCCGGCGCGCCGATGGCGGGATCCGCGCTCACGATCGCGACGCGCTCTGCCGCCGGCGGCACCGGCTCCAGCGAAAGCGGCGGCTTCGGGCGCGCCTCTGCCGTCCCCAGGACCTCGGCGACGCGCGCCTGCAGCACCTCCGGACGGACGTCGCCGCCCACGACGAGGACGGCCTCGTCGGCGCGGTAGTGCGCGGCATGGAAGGCGATCGCGTCCTCCAGGCGCAGCGCCTCGACGTCCTCGCGCGTGCCGATCGGGTCGCGGCCGAGCGGCGAACCGCCCAGCAGCGTTGCGCCGATCCGTGCAGCGATGCGGCTCTGCGGGCTCGCGCGCCGCGTCTCCCGCTCGCGCAGGATCGCTGTGCGCTCCCGCGCCAGGGCCTCCGCCGTGAAGGCGGGCGTACGGAAGACGGCGAGCAGGGCGTCGACGACGTCGAGCGCCTCCCGCGCCGACGTCGTCGCGACGTACGGCGTCGCGACGGCGGAGACGAAGGCGTTGCCGTGCTCCGCGACGGGGGCGAGATCGGGCGCGTGCAGGAGGAGCAGGTGCTCCAGGAGATGCGCCGCGCCGGCCGCGTCGGCAGGGTCGTCCGCGGCGCCGGCGGGGATACGCAGGACGATCTCCACGACGGGCGCGGTCTCGTCCGGCAGGACGCAGAGCGTGATCCCTTTCGCGCTGCAGACCGGGCTCGGCACTTGCGGCCAAGCCTGGGTCGACCAAGCCTGGGTCGACGAGACGACGACGCCGAGAGCGAGCGTGATCGCGAGCATCAGCGCCCGGGAGGTGCCGTGCGCGTCGGGTCGTCTGCAGAGCATGATGGGCCGCGCGTCTCGTCGTGACCGAACCGCGACGGACCCTCCACATGCACGACCCGATTGTCAAGACGCGCGACGCGCCATCCTAGAGATCGACCCCGTCCACCTCGCGGGAGAGCTTCGCGACGATGGCGTCGATGCGGGGGAGGTGGGGGTGGATGGCCAGGGCGCGCTCGAAGCTCTCGAGCGCGCCGCGCTCGTCGCCGGCGCGCATGAGCAGGTTGCCCAGGCCGGCCCAGGCCGCGAAGTGGCGCGGCTCCAGCGAGACGACGCGGTAGATGTCGGCGATGGCCGCCACGGGGTCGTCCAGCATGGTGAAGGCGATGGCACGACGGTTCCAGGCCTCGGCCCAGCCGGGCTCGATGACGAGGATGCGATCGATCAGCTCGATGGCGAGCGCCGGGTCGCGCCCGCGCATGGCCTGCCGGGCCCGCTCCATCAGGAGGTCGGCGGTGGGCGAGCCGGATTCGAGCCAGCGACGCTGGATCAGGAGCGCGATGCCCCGCGCCTCGGACGCGCTCTCGGTGGCCGCCAAGCGATCGTAGAGCTCGGCGACGCGGGTATCCGCGTTCGTCGACGCCTCCTGCGCGCGCACACCGGCGCCGAGCGGCAAAGCCGCGGCAAGGGAGCCGAGAAGCAGCGTAGTCGCGATGAGAGCCAGCCGAAAACGACGCATGCCGGATGATCGCCTCATCCGGCATGCGTCGTCAATCGCGTGAGGCCGCGCGCGCCTGCGGCGGATCGGCCCGCTGGGAAGCGGTGCTCAGCCCTGGCGGGCCTTGAAGCGCTTCTGCGTCTTGTTGATGATGTAGACGCGGCCCTTGCGGCGCACGATGCGATTGTCGCGGTGGCGCGTACGCAGCGACTTCAGCGAGTTGCGGATCTTCATGGCTCTTCTCCTCGGCGGCGCGATGCGCCCCGGCGCCGATGCGTGCCGGCGCCGCGCCGCGGGGACGCGAAAACCGCTCGCACGCGGCGCCCGCGTGACGTTGGGCGGGGAGATAGCCGGAACGGAGCGCGCGGTCAACGCCTCGCGCGCGGCTCTTTCGTGACGCGCGAGGGCGATCGCGGGGCGCCGCGCACTTGACGCTCGCCTCCGCGCGCGCTTGATCTGCGCCACGTCGGAGCGAGACGCGCCGACGCACCTGGTTCAGTTCCGGCGCGCCCCGCGCCGGCGACGCTGACCGACCGCCCGTAGGCCGAACGCTCCGAGGACCCGATGACCGACCTGACCGAGCTCGAACGCGACATCCTCGCCCGGATCGAGGCCGCGACCGACGAAGCCGCGCTCGAGTCCGTGCGCCTGTTCGCGCTCGGCAAGAAGGGCGTCGTCTCCGAGCGGCTGAAGTCGCTCGGCGGCATGTCGCCCGACGAGCGCAAGACCATGGGCCCGCAGATCAACGGCCTGCGCGACGCGGTGCAGGGCGCCATCGCCGCGCGCAAGGTGACGCTCGAGGAGGCGGCTCTCGCCCAGCGGCTCTCCGCCGAGCGCGTCGACGTGACGCTGCCCGTGCGCGAGAGCGCCGAGCAGCGCGGGCGCATCCACCCGCTCAGCCAGGTCTTCGACGAGCTCGTCGCGATCTTCGCCGACATGGGCTTCTCCATCGCCGACGGCCCGGACGTGGAGACGGACTACTACAACTTCACCGCGCTCAACTTCCCCGAAGGCCATCCGGCGCGGGAGATGCACGACACGTTCTTCCTGCGCGAGGACGCGCAAGGCCTGCGCAAGGTGCTGCGCACCCACACCTCCCCGGTGCAGATCCGCACCATGGAAGCGGTGAAGCCGCCGATCCGCATGATCATCCCCGGGCGGACCTACCGGCACGATTCGGACCAGACGCACACGCCGATGTTCCACCAGGTCGAGGGCCTCGTCATCGACGAGGGCGCGACCATGGCGAACCTGAAGTGGGTGCTGGAGGAGTTCTGCAAGGCCTTCTTCGAGATCGACGACGTGAAGATGCGCTTTCGCCCGTCCTTCTTCCCCTTCACCGAGCCGTCCGCCGAGGTCGACATCCAGTGCGACCGCTCGGGCGGGGAGATCCGCTTCGGCCAGGGCACGGACTGGCTCGAGATCCTGGGATGCGGCATGGTGCACCCCAACGTCTTGCGCAATTGCGGGCTCGACCCGGACGTCTACCAGGGCTTCGCCTGGGGCATGGGCATCGACCGCATCGCCATGCTGAAATACGGGATCCCCGACCTGCGCGACATGTTCGAGGCCGACAAGCGCTGGATCGAGCATTACGGCTTCCGCCCGCTCGACCTGCCGACGCTGGCCGGCGGGCTGTCGAGCTGAGCGCACGTGAGGCCGAAGGGCGAGGTCATGACGGACGAGGAGATCAGGCGGCTCGTCGAGCCCATCCTGCGCAAGCATCTCGGGCCCTTCGGCTTCGAGACGGCGGAGGTCGTCTCCGGCCGGGACCACGACGGGGACCCGGCGATCTTCGTGCGGGCGCATTATCGCCCGAGCGACCCGAAAGCGGCGGGAAAGGCGCGTATCCACGCCTCCATCGCGATCGCGGACGCCCTCTCGGACCGCGGGGAGGAGCGCTACCCGTATCTGCGTCACCTCATCCCCGACGCGGAAGTCAGCCCATGACGCCCGCGGATCTCATTGCGACGGCGCGCTCGCTCGCTCGCGGACGGCGCGGCCGTCCGCGTCAGGCAAGCCTGAAGCGGGCCGTCAGCACCGCCTACTACGCCTCCTTCCATGCGACGGCGCGCCTTTGCGCCAACGCTCTGGTGGGCGCCTCGAAGGCACGCACGGACGCGTGGGCCCTGACGTATCGCGGCATCCAGCACGGCTTCGCCAAGGACGTTCTCTCGCGGCGCGAGACCCGAGCGCTTCACGCGGGCGTGCACGAGTTCGCGAGCGCCTTCGTGCTGCTTCAGGAGATGCGTCACCAGGCCGATTACGACCCGCGTGCGAGCTTTACCCCCGCGGAGACGGTGGCCGCGATAGACGATGCCGAAAGCGGCATCGCCGCCCTCACCGCCGTCCCCGCCGACATCCGCCTCGACCTCGCCGCCCGCCTCCTCTTCAAGCCCCGGCCCTGACCGGGGCGCCGCCGACACGAACGGACGATCCGATGAAGTTCACCCTCTCCTGGCTCAAGGAGCACCTCGAGACCTCGGCGTCCCTCGACGAGATCGTCGAGACGCTCACCCGCATCGGCCTCGAGGTCGAGGGCGTCGAGGACAAGGCGAAGGCGCTCGCGCCCTATCGCATCGCCGCCGTGCTCACCGCCGAGCAGCACCCCAACGCCGATCGGCTGCGGGTGTGCACCGTCGACCTCGGAGACGGTGCCGCGCCGACGCAGGTGGTCTGCGGCGCGCCCAATGCGCGGGCGGGGATGAAGTCGGTCTTCGCGCCGCCCGGCACCTACATCCCGGGCAAGGACATCACGCTCGGCGTCGGCGTGATCCGCGGCGTCGAGAGCGCGGGCATGCTCTGCTCGGAGGCCGAGCTCGAGCTCTCCGAGGATCACGACGGCATCATCGACCTGCCGCAGGACGCGCCGCTCGGCGCGGCCTATGCCGCCTATGCGGGCCTCGACGATCCGGTCGTCGAGATCAACCTCACGCCGAACCGCCCGGACTGCACCTCGGTGCGCGGCATCGCCCGCGATCTCGCGGCGACGGGGCTCGGCGCCCTGCGCCACGTCCCCGAGCCGCCGGTGGAGGGCGCCTTCCCGCTCGGGACGAAGGTGGTGCGCGACCTGCCGGAGCACCTCTGCCCGGCCTTCGCCCTTCGCCTCGTGTGCGGCGTGCGCAACGGGCCCTCGCCGGCCTGGATGCAGCGCCGGCTCAAGGCCATCGGGCTTCGCCCCATCAACGCGCTCGTCGACATCACCAACTACGTCACCTTCGATCGCGGCCGCCCGCTCCACGTCTTCGACGCCGCCAAGGTGAAGGGCGACCTCGTCGTGCGCGCCGCGCGCGCCGGCGAGAGCATCGTCGCGCTCGACGGGCGCACCTATGCGCTCGACGAGAGCATCGTCGTCATCGCCGACGAGAACGGGCCGGAATCCATCGGCGGCGTCATGGGCGGCGAGCACACGGGCTGCGACGAGACGACGACGGACGTGCTCATCGAATCCGCCCTGTGGGACCCGCTCGACATCGCCCGCACCGGCCGCAAGCTCGGCATCGTCACCGATGCGCGCTACCGCTTCGAGCGCGGCGTCGATCCCAACGACACGCTGCCCGGCCTCGATCTCGCGACGAAGCTCGTGATGGAGCTGTGCGGCGGCACGCCGTCCGAGCACGTTCTGTCGGGACGCATTCCCGACACGAGCCGCATCATCTCCTTCCCGTGGCGGGAGACGAAGCGGCTCTCGGGCCTCGACGTGCCGCAGCCGGAGGCGAAGGTGATCCTCCAGGAGCTCGGCTTCCACCTCTCGGGCACGGGCGACGCCGTGAAGGTGCTGCCGCCGTCCTGGCGCCCGGACATCGAGGGCAAGGCCGACCTCGTCGAGGAGATCGTGCGCATCGCCGGCCTCGACCGCGTCACCGCGCGCCCGCTGCCGCGCGCCGGCGGCGTGGCGAAGCCCGTGCTCACCCCGATCCAGAAGCGCACCCGTGCGGCGAAGCGCCTCCTCGCCTCGCGCGGCATGCTCGAAGCCGTGACCTGGTCCTTCATCGCCAAGAGCGAGGCGCTGCTCTTCGGGGGCGGCGATCCCTCGCTCGAGCTCGCCAACCCCATCGCCGCCGATCTCTCCGACATGCGCCCCTCGCTCCTGCCCGGCCTGATCCGCGCGGCGCAGCGCAACGCCGATCGCGGCTTCCCGGACGTCGCCCTCTTCGAGGTCGGCCAGTGCTTCGCCTCCGATGCGCCCGAGGGCCAGACCATGCGCGCCGCCGGCGTGCGGCGCGGCACGGCGCGGGCGGAGGGCGTGGGCCGCCATTGGGACGGCGGCGCGCGCGTCGTCGACGTCTTCGACGTGAAAGCGGACGCGCTGGCGCTGCTCGGCGCGCTCGGCCTGCCGGTGGGCTCGCTGCAGATCGTGGCGGGCGGGCCGGATTGGCTGCATCCCGGCCGTTGCGGGCGCATCCAGCTGGGGCCCAAGGCCGTGTTCGGCCATTTCGGCGAGGTGCATCCCTCGATCGCCAAGGCGCTCGACGCCAAGGGCCCGCTCGTCGCCTTCGAGATCGTGCTCGACGCGCTGCCGCTGCCCAAGGCCAAGGCGACGAAGACGAAGCCCGCCCTCGCGCTCTCGGGCTTCCAGCCGCTGACGCGCGACTTCGCCTTCGTGGTGGATTCGGGCGTCGAGGCGGCGGCGATCGTGCGCGCGGCACAGGGCGCGGAGAAGGCGCTCGTCACCGACGTCTGCGTCTTCGACGTCTACGAGGGCGAGCACGTCGAGGCCGGCAAGAAGTCCGTCGCCATCGCCGTCACGCTCCAGCCGCGCGAGAAGACGCTCACCGACGTGGAGATCGAGGCGATCTCGCAGAAGATCGTCGGCGAGGTGGCGAAGAAGACCGGGGCGATGCTTCGCGGGTGACGCGCTGCGCGCCAGGTCACGGCACCGCGCGAAACAGCTGCGCGGGCAGCCCCCGCGCGTCGGTCTCGATGCGGAAGAGATGGCCCGCCAGCGGATCGTGCGGCCGCGCGCGCGCCGCGGTGGCGACGTAGAGCGTCGAGAGGTCCGGGCCGCCGAAGGTGGCCTTGGTGATGTCGGGCGTCGGCAGGACGAGGACGTCCTTGCGCACGCCCTCCGCGTCGACGCGAAGCAGCCGCCCGGCCCCGTGCATGGCGATCCACAGATCGCCCTCCTCGCCGATCGTGACGCCGTCGGGCACGCCCGCCTCCTCGCCGAGATCGAGAAAGAGCGATGCGGGCCCCAGCCGCGCATCGCCGTCCTCCGCGAGGACGGCGCGCATGGTGATGCGCTTTCCCGTCGTGTCGATCGTGTAGAGGGTCCTGCCGTCCGGCGAGAGCGCCGGGCCGTTCGTCACGACGAAGCCGTCCTCGATGGTGGAGACCGCGCGCCCGTCGAAGGCGTGGAAGGCGCCCGTCTCGGCGGTCTCGCCGGCGTCCATCGTGGAGAACCAGAGCGTCCCGTCGAGCCCGACGACGGCGTCGTTGCAGCGATTGCCCGGCAGCGCCGGCTCGACCGGGGCGAGATCGCGCAGCGTGCGGTCGATCAGGTCGAAGGCGACGAGGCGCGTTTCGAGCCCGGCCACCACCACGTCCGGATCGGGAGTGAGCGCCACGAATCCGGCGCGCTCGGGCAGCTGCGTCGCGTGCGCTTCGCCCGCGGCCACGTCGAGCCGCCAGATCGTCGCCGCCGCGATGTCGACCCACAGGACGGCGCCGATCCGGTGATCCCAGACCGGCCCCTCGCCGAGCCCGGCGCCGCAGGCCGCCGCGATCTCGGGCGTTCCCGTCCGCGTCGCACCGTGTGCCCCCGTTCCTCCAATCGAGCCCGAACCACCCGAAACCATGGCACCCCTCCCCCGCCGGCTTCCCGAGATTGCGTCCCTATGTCGAATGCCAAGCGCGGCCATGGGTTCCCTTCCCCACGGGCAGCCGGACGCCGAGCACGGCGCCGCGTTGCCCCCGTACGACGAACGTTGTAACCACGGGCGTGCCGTCGCGGGCCCGCTCCGGTCCCGCACGTCGGCTCCCCTGCGTCATCGGGCTCGCACCCGACGAAGAGGACACGCCCATGCCCGTTCCGTTCCCGCTCACGCGCCGCGCCGCCTTCGGCGCGTCCCTCGGCGCCGTCGTCGGCCTCGCGCTCGCTCTCGCGCATCCCCACGGGGCGCACGCGCAGGCGAGCGGCGAGCCCGTGCGGCTCGGCGAGCTGAACTCCTACTCGAACTTCGCGGCCTTCACCGTGCCCTATCGCCAGGGCTTCGAGATGGCCTTCGAGGAGATCAACGAGGCCGGCGGCGTGCTCGGCGGGCGGCCCATCGAGGTGCTCTCGCGCGACGACGGCGCCTCGCCGGCGGACGCGACGCGCGTCGCCGAGGAGCTCGTCACCCGCGAGGGCGTCTCGCTCATCTTCGGGAGCCTGCTCTCGAACGTCGGCGTGGCGCTGGCCGATTTCGCCGCCCAGCGCGAGATCCCCTACATCGCCGCCGAGCCGCTCTCGGACGCGCTCACCATGGAGCAGGGCAACCGCTTCACCTACCGCATCCGCCCCTCCACCTACATGCAGGTGGGCATGCTGGTGGAGGCGGCGAAGGCGTCGGGTGCCAAGCGCTGGGCGATCGTGGCGCCGAACTACGAGTACGGCCAGTCCGCCGCCGCCGATTTCGAGAAGCTGCTGCTCGAGGCCATCCCGGACGCCGAGATCGTGGCGGAGCAATATCCCGCGCTCAACCGCATCGATGCCGGCGCCACCGTCTCGGCCATCGAGCAGTCGAACCCGGACGGCATCTTCAACGTCCTCTTCGGCGCCGACCTCGTGCAGTTCGTGCGCCAGGGCGAGACCCGCGGCCTGTTCGAGGACCGCACCATCGTGAGCCTGCTCACCGGCGAGCCGGAATGGAACCTGCCGCTGGGCGAGGAGGTGCCCGACGGCTGGATCGTCACCGGCTATCCCTGGCAGGACATCGAGGAAGAGGAGCACCGCGCCTTCATCGCGGCCTACCAGGAGCGCTGGGACGAGACCCCGCGGCTCGGCTCGCTCCTCGGCTACGTCGTCGCGAACATGATCGCCGACGCCATCGAGACCGCCGGCTCCACCGAGACCGAGGCCATCCTCGCCGCCTTCGAGGGCGCGACCTTCGACACGGTGATCGGCGAGGTCTCCATCCGCCCCGAGGACAACCAGGCCGACATGGGCGCCTGGGTCGGCCTGCTCGAGCCCCGGGACGGCGTCGGCGCCATGCGGGAGTGGAGCTACAAGCCGGGCGCGCCCTACATGCCGCCGCTCGACGTCGTGCGCGCCGCCCGCCCGGACCTCTGAGGCTCCCGCACCCGGCCTCCCGCACCCGCGCAAGCCTGGAGCAAGCCTCCCCCTCTAGACCTCGTCGCATCGCAATGCCGACGAGGTCGAGATGCTCGTGCCCCTCAGGCTGACCGGCGCCGCCGCCTTCGCGCTCGGCGCCGTCCTCCTCCCCCCGCTCGCCTCCGCCCAGGAGGCCGAGGCTCCGCCTGCACGCCCGGCGGAGATCGCCCTCTATTGCGAGGCCATCCGCGACGAGGCGCAGGAAGCCCGCGCCCGCTGGCAGACGCAGGCGCTGGCCGATATCGAGGCGCGGCTCGAGGAGCGCCTCGCCGACCTCGAGCGCCTGCGCGTCGAGGTCGAGGCCGCGCTCGCCCGCCGCGAGGAGCACCTGCGCCAGGCGGAGGAGGGCATCGTGGCGATCTACGCCCGCATGCGCCCCGACGCCGCCGCCGCCCAGCTCGCCGCGCTCGACGCGGAGATGGCCTCCGCCGTCCTCGCCAAGCTCGGGCCGCGCCAGGCGAGCGCCATCCTCAACGAGATGGAGCCCGGCCGCGCCGCCCAGCTCGCCCGCACCGCCACCGAAACCGCCCTGACCGACGCCCAAGAGCAGGAGCAGTCCCTATGACGCGTCCCTTCCTCACGCGCACGGCGGCCGTGCTCGCGCTGACCGCGCTCGCCGCCTGCTCCTCGACCACGAGCGACATCAACCAGGCGCCGGGCCTCACCCCCGTCGGCGCCGGGCTGACGACGGCGCACGCCGCGCTGCCCGTCTCCACCTCGCCCGCCGAGGGGCCGCGCGCCTACCATTCGCTCTGGAATTCGCAGCGCGACAACCTCTTCGCCGACAGCCGCGCCATGCGGGTCGGCGACGTCCTGACCGTGCGCATCGCCATCGACGACGAGGCGAGCCTCGACAACCAGACGAGCCGCTCGCGAGATTCGGGCGCGGGCTTCGGGTTGGGCTTCGCCTTCGGCGTCGACGGGGCGGGCACGAGCGGCGATTTCGGCGCCGACCTCTCCGCCAACAGCCGCAGCCGCGGGCGCGGCAGCGTCGGGCGCTCGG
Organism: Salinarimonas ramus; assembly: GCF_014645695.1. GTDB lineage: Bacteria > Pseudomonadota > Alphaproteobacteria > Rhizobiales > Beijerinckiaceae > Salinarimonas > Salinarimonas ramus. The sequence goes on from NZ_BMMF01000009.1 coordinate 107,478, forward strand.
AGCGCGTCGTGGTCTCCGTCGCCGCGGTGGTCACGCAGGTCCTGCCCAACGGCAACCTCCTGATCTCGGGCTCGCAGGAGGTGCGGGTGAACTACGAGGTGCGCGTCATCTCGGTCGCAGGCATCGTGCGCCCGCGCGACATCTCCCCGCGCAACATCGTGCTCGCCGACCAGATCGCGGAGGCGCGAATCTCCTACGGCGGCGCGGGCCGCTCCACGGAGGTGCAGCAGCCCGGCTGGGGCCAGCAGCTCTACGACCGCGTCTCGCCGTTCTGAGGAGATCCACAATGGCGCGCGAGCCGCAGATCGCAGCCCTGCCCGCCCCCGCCCGCCTGCGCGGCGAGGGCGCGGAGGGCGAAGGCAAGGCGAGGAAGGGACGCGAGAGCGGCTCGGGAACGGCCTTCGCCGGCGCCCTCGTCCTTCTCACGCTCTTCGGCATCGGCACCGGCGTCGGGCTCGGCCTGACGCTGGGCGAGATCGCCCCACCCGCCGTCATAGCCCGTGCGGACGGGGCGCCCGCGTCGGCCGCGAGCGACGCCGACGTCTCTCTCGTGCGCATGGAGCCCGTGGTCGCCAACCTCGTCGACCCCGCGGACGTGTGGGTGCGCGTCGACGGCGCGCTGCTCACCGAGGGCGTGGCGCCCGAGGAGGCGGACGCGCTGGCCGCACGTGTCGCCGGCGACACGCTGGCATACCTGCGCACGCTCCCCCTCGCGCGCCTCGAAGGCGCGACCGGCCTCGCGCATCTGCGCGAGGACCTCACCGAGCGCGCCCGCACCCGCTCCGAGGGCCGCGTGCGCGAGTTCGTCATCGAGAGCCTCGTCGTGCAATGAGCCGCACCCGCGCCTTCCTCCTCGGCCTGCCGCTCGCGCTGTGCGGCCTCCTCCTCGCCGCACCCGCGCTGGCGCAGGGCTTCGATCTCGCGAGCCTCCTGCCCGAAGGCGAGGGCTCGACCACCGGCCGGATCGTCCAGCTGGTGGCGCTCCTCACGGTGCTCTCCATCGCGCCGGGCCTGATGATCATGGTGACGAGCTTCGTGCGCTTCGTCGTCGCCCTCTCCTTCCTGCGCTCGGGGATGGGCCTGCAATCGACGCCGGCGAACCTCGTCCTCATCTCGCTGGCTCTCTTCATGACCTTCTACGTCATGGCGCCGACCTTCGACCGCGCCTGGGCCGAGGGCATCCAGCCGCTCATCGCCGAGGAGATCTCCGAGGAGGAGGCCTTCGCGCGCACGGTCCAGCCGTTTCGCGAGTTCATGCTCACGCACGTGCGCGAGGAGGACCTCGCCATGTTCCAGGAGCTGGCGAGCGCGAGCTTCGTCTCGGAGGCGGTGGCGCAGGAAGGTGGCGCTCGGGAAGGCGGCGCGCCTGCCGCACCGACGGCCGCGGCGGACGACGAGATCGACCTGCGCACCCTCATCCCCGCCTTCATGATCTCCGAGCTGCGCCGCGGCTTCGAGATCGGCTTCATCATCGCCCTGCCCTTCCTCGTCATCGACATCATGGTGGCGACGATCGTCATGTCGATGGGCATGATGATGATGCCCCCCACCGTGATCTCGCTGCCCTTCAAGATCCTGTTCTTCGTCCTGATCGACGGCTGGAACATCCTGGTGGGCGGGCTGGTGCGGTCGTACTTCTAGCGCCGGCGATGAACGGCCGTTAACCCGTCCGATCGCCATGGATAGATAGTTTCACGCCGCTCGTTAAGTCCCTGGTGAGGACGCGGAAGGCACGCTCGGGCACTCACGAAGCCCTTCACGCAACGAGAACTCGTCGCGGAGCTGTCCTCATGTCCCTGTTGGCCCGGTTCCGGATCAAGACCAAGATCCTGTCCGTCATCCTCATCCTCGGCGCGGTGTCCGTCCTCGTGGGCGCCGTCGCGGTGTCGTCGCTCAGCTCGCTCGCGCGGGCGACGGCCGAGATGGATCAGGACGCTCACCGCGCCCTGACCGCGGCGCAGATCAACGCCTCCATGCTCGAGATCGGCAAGGAGCAGTATCGCCTCGTGGCGGACCCGACGCAGCGCTCGCGCGAGGCGGCGCGCGAGCGGCTCGCCGCCGAGCTCGCGATCCTCGAGGGCCACCTGAGCACTCTCGAGACCGGCGCCAGCGCGGCCTATGTCGAGCAGCTCGCGCGGATCCGGACCGATCTCGAGCTCTACCAGGAGGGCCTGGAGGACGTCTTCCGGGCCGCCGAAGCCATCCGGATGGTCGACTTCAGCCTCGAGAGCATCGCGCTGCGCTCGGCCGCGGAGAAGAACGGCACGGTCGCGGCCGACCTGCGCGAGACGACGGCGCGGATCGCGCAGTCTCTCGCCGACCAGGTCGCCGATGCGGCCACCCGGGCCGAGCAGCGCTATCGCACGTCCTCGACCGTGATCGTCACCGTGGCCGCGATCGGCATCCTCGCCGGGCTCGTCCTCGGCGCCTTCATCGCGCATGTCGGCATCGGCAAGCCGCTGACCGCCGTGGTGGCGGCGCTGCGCCGGCTGGCGGACGCGGATTACGCCCTGGCCATTCCCGGCACGGAGCGCGCCGACGAGGTCGGCGACGTCGCCAAGGCGGCGCTGGTGTTCAAGGAGAACGGGCTCGAGGCCGAGCGCCTGCGTCGGGAGACCGCCGATCAGCAGGCGGCGCGCCTGCGGCGGCAGGAGGCGGTCGAGGCCGCCATCGCGCGCTTCGAGGCCGCCGCCGCCTCCGTCGGCGCGGCGCTCGCCCGCTCGTCGGGCGATCTCTCGGACGCCGCGCGCTCCATGTCGGCCGCGGCCGAGCAGACGACGAGCCAGGCCACCGCCGTCGCCGCCGCCTCCGAGGAGGCCGCCGTCAACGTCCAGACAGTCGCGGCGTCCTCGACGCAGCTCGCCTCCAGCGTCGAGGAGGTGGGACGCCAGGTCTCGCAGACCGCGAGCGTCGCCGGCAGCGCCGCCGCGGACGCCGGCGAGACCGTGGAGAAGGTCGCGCGCCTCAACGCCGCCTCCCAGCGCATCGGCGACATCGTCGGGCTCATCCGCGAGATCGCGGAGCAGACGAACCTCCTCGCCCTCAACGCGACGATCGAGGCCGCACGCGCCGGCGAGGCCGGCAAGGGTTTCGCCGTGGTGGCGGCGGAGGTGAAGTCGCTCGCCGCACAGACGGCGAAGGCGACGGAGGAGATCGCGACCCAGATCCGCGACATCCAGGAGGTCTCCGGCGACACCGCGTCCGCCATCGAAGGCATCGCCGGGGCGATCCGTACGCTCAGCGGCTACGCCTCGGGCATCGCCGCCGCGGTGGAGGAGCAGAACGCCGCGACCCAGGAGATCGCGCGGGGCGTCGCCCAGGCCTCGGCCGGGGCGAGCGAGGTCTCCGCCAACATCACGGGCGTGCGCGAGGCCGCCGCGACGACCGGCACCGCCGCGGGGCGCATCCTGGAATCGTCCGGCGTGCTCGACGAGCAGGCGCGCGCGCTCTCCGCGCGCGTGGAGACCTTCCTGGCGGAGGTGCGTGCGGCCTGAGGGCGCGCACGCCCCGCGGGGCCCGCCCTCCGGGTTCAGCCGCGGCGCACGATCTTGCGCTTGACGGGCTTTGCCGGCTTCGCGGGCTCCGCCGCCTTGGCCTTGGCCTCCTCGGCCTCCTTGGCGAGGCGAAGCGCCCGAAGGCGCGCGGTGCGCTCCTCGACGGCGCGGACCTCGTTCTCGTGGTCGATCCAGGCCTGCTGCGTGTCGCGCTCGCGCGCGGCCTGCGCCTCGGCCCGCAGCCGCTTGGTCTCCTCGCTGGTGGCGGGATTGACGGCAGCCGCGGGAGCCTCGTCGCCCTCGGGCTCTTCGGTGGTGCTGGTCGTGTCGGACACGGGTCGGGTCCCCTTCTCTGGACGCCCGAGCTTCGCGCGCCTTCTCTCGGCCCCTCTCTAGCAGCTCGTGCGCGCCGCCGATACCACGACGCGCAGTCGAGCCTCGCCGGCTCACTTCGAGCGCGGATCGAGCGCGTCGCGCAGGCCGTCGCCGAGAACGTTGAACGCCAGAACCGTCAGGAAGATCGCCATGCCGGGAAAAATCGCCATCCAGGGCGCCTGCGCCAGGAAGCGCTGAGCGGAATTGAGCATGGAGCCCCAGGAGGGCATCGGCGGCTGCTGGCCGAGCCCGAGGAAGGACAGGCTCGCCTCGGCGATGACGGCGGTGGCGATGGTCAGCGTCGCCTGGACGAGGATCGGCGGCAGGACGTTGGGCAGGACGTGGCGCAGCGCGATGCGCCAATGCGGGTTGCCCACCGCGCGCGCCGCCTCGACCCATTCCTCGGAGCGCGCGGCCAGCACCTGGCCGCGGGTGAGCCGGATGAAGATCGGCGTCGCGGTGACGCCGATTGCGATCATGGCGTTCGTCAGGTTCGGTCCGAGGAAGGCCGCGAGCGCAATGGCGAGGATGAGGAAGGGGATCGCCAGCATGGCGTCGGTGAGCCGGCTGAGCACCGCGTCGGTCCAGCCGCCCACGTAGCCCGCGAGCAGGCCGAGCGGCACGCCCGCCGCCATGGCGATGAGGACGGAGACGACGCCCGCCGCGAGCGAGGCGCGCGCGCCCCAGATCACGCGCGAGAGGACGTCGCGCCCCACCTCGTCGGTGCCGAGCCAATAGGCGGCGGACGGCGCCTGGCGCACCGCCGACCAGCTCTGGGCGGTGGGATCGTAGGGCGCGATCCAGGGCGCGAGGAGCGCGCAGGCGACGATGACGAGGACGACGGCGAGGGAGGCCATCGCCGCAGGGCGCCGGCGCAGGCGCCGCCAGGCGCGCCGGCCGGGGCTCTCGATGACGAAGGTCTCGTCCTCGGGCGGGTGGACGCGCGCGGGTGCGGGGGCGGTGCCGGCGCTCATGTGCGCAGCCTCGGGTTCGCGAGGATGTAGCCGAGATCGGCGAGCAGATTGAGCAGGATGTACGTCGTCGCGGTGACGAGCACGACGCCCTGCACCACCGCGTAGTCGCGGTTGAAGACCGCGTCCACGATGAGCTTGCCGAAGCCCGGGATCGAGAAGATCTGCTCGGTGAGCACCGCGCCCGAGAGGAGCGTGCCGAACTCGAGCGCGCCCAGCGTGATCACCGGCGTGAGGGCGTTGCGCATGGCGTGCTTCCACACGACGACCCGCTCGGAGAGACCCTTGGCGCGGGCCGTGCGCACGTAGTCGGAGGCGAGCGCCTGGAGCATGGCCGAGCGCGTATGGCGCATGATCACGCCGGCGATGGCCGTGCCGAGCACGAAAGCGGGCATGATCGTGGTGGCGAGCGAGCGCTGCAGGTCCTCGAAGGGGCTCACGTAGCCCGAGGCCGGCAGCCAGCCGAGATTCACGGCGAAAAGCAGGATCAGCATGATCCCGAGCCAGAAGTTCGGCGTCGAGATGCCCGCGAGGCCCACCACGTTGATGACGTAGTCCCAGGCGGAATCCTTCTTCACCGCCGAGAGCACGCCTGCCGCCACCCCGAGGACGAGGGCGACGATCATCGCCATCACCGCGAGCTGGAGCGTGACGGGCAGCTTCTGCACGATGAGCTCGGACACCGGCACCTTGAGGCGCATGCTCTCCCCGAGGTCGCCCGTGAACACGTTGCCGATCCACATGACGTACTGGACCGGCACCGGCTGGTCGAGGCCGTACTGCTTGCGGATCTGCTCGATGACGACGGGATCGCGCTCCTCGCCCGCCATCACCAGCGCCGGGTCCCCGGGCAGGAGATGCTGGAGCGAGAAGATCAGCACCGACACGAAGAACAGCGTCGGGACGAGCTGCGCGAGCCGCTTGCCGATGAGCTGGAGCACGGGCGTCCTCTCCGGTTACGGGCGACGAGCCGCCCGCGGCGCGATGGCGCCGCGGGCGGGCGGGACCTCACTCCATCGTCACGCCGAGGAGGCTGACGAGGCCGTCGGGGCGGGGCGTGTAGCCCTGCATCGCGGTGGTGTGGGCGATGAGCATGGCGCGGTGGTAGAGGTAGAGTACCGAGCCCTCCGTCAGCCACACGTCGGCGACGTCCGAATAGGCCTGCATGCGGCCCTCCTGGGTCGTGGCCGTGCGGGCCTGCGTGAGCGCCGTGTCCACCGCCTCGCTCGCGAACTTGCCGTAGTTCAGCGGGCCCGTGGAATGGGCGAAGGAGTAGATGTTGCCGTCCGGATCGGGGCGGCCCGACCAGGCGAGCATGAAGGCGCCGAAGCGGCCGGCCTCGGCCTCCTGCAGGCCCGTGGCGAACTCGACGACGCGGATCTGCATGTCGAAGCCCGCTTCCGCCGCCATGGCCTGGATCACCTCGGCGACCTGACGGACCTCCGGGTTGTTGGGCACCATGAAGTCGACGACGATGGGCGTCTCGACGCCGGCCTCGGCGATGAGGGCCTTCGCCTGCTCGACGTCGCGCGCGGGGACCGGGTAGGCGTCCTGGTACCAGGAATTCTGCGGGTTGACCCACTGGTTGCCCGGGAAGAAGGCGCCGTTGAAGACGACCTGGTTGAGCGCCTCGCGATCGATGGCGAGGTTGAGCGCCTGGCGCACGAGCGGGCTCTCGGCGAGCGGGCCGGTGGCGCCCTCGCCGTTGGCGACGTTGATCGTCATGCCCTGGTAGCCGAGCTCGGTCGTGGTCTCGAGCACGAGGTCGGGATCGGCCTCGATGGTCGGGATGTCGGTGGCGAGCGCGCGCTCGATCAGGTCGAGCTGGCCGGACTGGAGGTTGGCGAGGCGCACCGTCGAATCCGGGATCGGGCGGAACTCGACCCGGTCGACGTTGATCGCGTCCGCGTTCCAGTAGTCGTCGAACTTCTCGAGCACGATGCGGTCCTGCTGGACGCGCTCGACGAACTCGAAGGGCCCGGCGCAGACGGGATTATTGCCGAACTGGTCGCCGGCCGCCTCCGCCGCCGTCGGCGAGACGATCATGCCCGAGCGGTCGGTGAGCGTCGCGAGAAGCGGCGCGAAGGGGCTCTTCAGGTCGAGGCGCACGGTCAGCGGATCGACCACCTCGACGTTCTCCACGATCGAGAGCTCGCCGCGGCGGAAGGAGCCTTCCATCGAGCGATGGCGGTCGAGGGAATACTTCACCGCCTTGGCGTCCATGGGCGTGCCGTCGTGGAAGGTGACGCCCTCGCGCAGCCGGATCGTCAGCGCGAGCCCGTCCTCGGAGGTCTCGTGGGAGACGGCGAGCTGCGGGATCACGTTGAGGTCGGCGTCGATGTCGAACAGCTTGTCGCAGAGCGAGGCGAAGACGATGCGGCCGACATAGGTGCGCCCGAGCGACGGATCGAGCACGTCGGGATCTTCGGCGAGCCCGATGCGCACCGTCGTCTGCGCGCTCGCGCCGCCGGCGGCGAGGCCGAGCGTCGCGGTGGCGAGCGCTGCGGCGAGGACCATACGTCTCATCGTGAGAGTCTCCCTTCTTGCGCCGGCGCGTGCCGGCGAATTCCCCTCATTGCGCCGCGGTCCTCGCCGCGGCGGTCTCGTCGTCGCCGACGAAGGCGGCGAAGAGCTTCTCGAGCCGCGGGTCGAGCGGGGCCTCACGGGGTGTGAGGTCGCCGGCCGGCGGCAGGTCTTTCGCGAACAGGCAGGCGGACGCCTGCGTCGGCCCCACCGGATCAAGCGGCGGACGCGTCGTTGCGCACACGTCCTGCACGTGCGGGCAGCGGGTGCGCAGATGGCATCCGGACGGCGGCGAGAGCGGGCTCGGCACGTCGCCCTCGAGCAGCCGCCGCTCGCGCCGCGCGGTGGGCGACGGCGCCGGGATCGCGGAGAGCAGCGCGCGCGTGTAGGGGTGGCGCGGGTTCTCGAAGATCTCGGCGGTCGTGCCCGTCTCGACGATGCGGCCGAGATACATCACGCAGACCCGGTCCGCGATGTGGCGCACGACGCCGAGATCGTGGGAGATGAAGACGTAGGCGAGACCGAGGCGCGCCTGCAGCTCCTCGAGCAGGTTGAGGATCTGCGCGCGGATCGAGACGTCGAGCGCCGAGACCGGCTCGTCGCAGACGATCACCTTCGGCTCCACCGCGAGCGCGCGGGCGATGACGATGCGCTGGCGCTGCCCGCCGGAGAATTCGTGCGGGAAGCGCGCCGCGTGGCGCGGGTCGAGCCCGACCTGCTCCAGGAGCGCGGCGACCCGCGCGGGGCGCTCGCTCGCCGGCACGATCGCGTGCAGCATCAGCGGCTCGGCGAGGATCTCGCCCACCGTCATGCGCGGGTTGAGCGAGGCGAAGGGGTCCTGGAAGATGATCTGCGCCGCGCGCCGCAGGCCCTTCAGGTCGCGCTCGCGGGCGTGCGTCACGTCCTCGCCGCCGATGACGATGCGCCCGCTGGTCGGATCGACGAGGCGCAGGATCATGCGTCCGAGCGTCGACTTCCCGCAGCCGGATTCCCCCACGAGGGCGACGGTCTCCCCCGAGCGCACGGCGAGCGACACGCCGTCCACCGCCTTCACGGTCGCGAGCGGGCGCCCGATGAGCGACTTGCGCGCGACGAAATGCTTCACGAGGTCGTGCGCCTCGAGAACCGGCACCTCGTGTGCGTGCGCGTCCGTCCTCATGCCGCGAGCTCCTCGAGCGGCGCGCGCCAGCAGCGCGCCGAGCGGTCGGGACCGACGGGGGCGAGCTCGGGCATCGTCTCGCAGCGCGGGATGCGGAACGGGCAACGCGCCGCGAAGCGGCAGCCCTCCGGCGGGCGCGACATGTCGGGCACCGCGCCCTCGATGGCGGCGAGGCGCGTGCGCGGGCGATCGAAGCGCGGCAGCGAGCCCATCAGCCCCACCGTGTAGGGATGCTGCGGGAAGCGGAAGAGCTCCTCCACCGGCGCGCGCTCCACCACCTGGCCGGCATACATGACGGCGACCTCGTCGCAGACCTCGGCGACGACGCCGAGATCGTGCGTGATCAGCACGATGGCGGTGCCGGTCTCCTCGCGCAGCGCCCGCATCAATTCGAGGATCTGCGCCTGGATCGTCACGTCGAGCGCGGTCGTGGGCTCGTCGGCGATGAGGAGGCGCGGCTCGCAGGCGAGCGCCATGGCGATCATCACGCGCTGGCGCATGCCGCCCGACAGCTTGTGCGGATAGTCGTGAAAGCGCGCCGCCGGCTCGGGGATGCGCACGCGCTCCAGCATCTCCACCGCGCGCTGCGCCGCCTCGCGCCGGCCGATCGCGCGGTGGCGCACGATCGCCTCCACGATCTGGTCGCCGATCGTGTAGGAGGGGTTCAGCGACGTCATCGGCTCCTGGAAGATCATGGCGAGCCGATCGCCGCGAAGGTCGCGCAGGCTGCGCTCGCTCTCGCGCAGGAGGTCGCGGCCCTCGAACAGGATGCGCCCCGAGATCGCCGTGCCGACCTTGGGCAGGAGCCCCATCACCGAGAGCGAGGTGACGCTCTTGCCGCAGCCCGATTCGCCGACGATCCCGAGCGTGCGCCCGGGCGAGACGGAGAAGGACACGCCGTCGACGGCCCGCGTGCGCCGCCCGTCCGGCCCCGAAAAGGTGACCGCGAGGTCCTCGACGGAGAGGATCGGCGCCTCGCTCATGCGGCGGAGGCTCCGGTCTCCGCATCCGCGGCGGCGATGGCGGCGGCGATCTCCGCGTCGATGCGGGCGCGGTCGGTGATGCCGACCGGGTCCTCGCGGGTGGCGAGGTAGCGCTTGAAATGCGTCCAGCGCTCTCGCGAGACGCGCTCGAGGCGCGCGAGCTCGGCGATGGGCTCGGGATGGTCGTCGACGCGGATGTCGAGGTCGGGCCAGTCCTCGCTCGTGTGGATGAGGAGGCCCGCCGACTGCTTGCCGCGCTTGTCGCCGCCCGCCGCCTCGCCCGCCGCCATGGCGACGAGGAGTCGGCGCGGGAAGGGAAGGTCCGCGTTCTCGCGATAGGCGCGGGCGGTCTCCTCCAGCACCTGCGGCCCCGCGAGCATGTTGCCGGCGAGCCCGCAGATCTCGTCCGACAGCGACCCGCACCAGTCGACGCAGGCCGCGCCCGTATGGGCGGCGAAGCGGCCCTGCGCGTCCATCACCTGCACCTGGCGGTGGTCGCGGCCCGTATCGTCGGCGACCAGCGCGGCGACGACCTCCGCCGCGCTCGCGCCGTCGCGCAGGAGGTCGAGCCCCTTCGGGCCGTAGAGCGGGTTGATCAGCGCCTGCGTCGCCACGGCGCCGACGCCCGGCGCGATGAAGGGCACGCGCGCGCCCACTGCGAAGAACCGGCTCGCCACGGCGATGCCGATGGCGCCCGTCTGCGGGTCGCGCGCGACGATCGACCAGGTCATGGACGCCTCCCCGAATCTCGGATCCGATGGCTCAGTAGCCGACGACCTGGCCGTCCTTGCGGGGGTCCGACCCGCCGGCATAGCCGCCCTCGATGCGATGGATCAGCTGGGCGCCGCCGAAGCCGAAGCTCGCGTCGGGCGCCTCCACCTCGACGGCGTGACCGCGGGCGCGCAGCGCGTCGAGCGTCTGCGCCCCGAACGTGTCCTCCATCGCGACGGTGCGGCCGGAGACGTAGCGCCAGCGCGGCGCGTCGGCGGCGGCCTGCGGGTCCTGGCCCCAGATCTGCGTGCGAAGCACCATCTGAAGGTGCCCCTGCGCCTGCATCGGCCCGCCCATCACGCCGAAGGACATGAGCGGCGCGCCGTTCTTCATCAGGAAGCCCGGGATGATCGTGTGGAAGGGCCGCTTGCGCGGGCCGACGCGGTTCGGATGCCCCTGCGTCGTGACGAAGCCGAGCCCGCGATTCTGCAGGGAGATGCCCGTGCCCGGCACGACGATGCCCGATCCGAAGCCGGCATAGTTGGACTGGATGAAGGACACCATCATGCCCGACGCGTCCGCCGCCGTGAGGTAGACGGTGCCGCCGTGCTTGGGCGCGCCCGCGCCGAAATCCTGCGCCGCGCTCGCATCGACGAGGGCCGCGCGCGAGGCGAGGTAGTCCTCGGACAGGAGATCCTGCGCGCTCACCTCGGTCATGGCGGCGGGATCGGCGACGTAGGCCTCGGCGTCGGCCAGCGCGAGCTTCATCGCCTCGATCTGCAGATGCAGCGCGTCCGGATCGTCCGGCGCATAGCGCTCGAGCCCGAGATGGCGGGTGATGCCGAGCGCCATGCACGCGGCGATGCCCTGGCCGTTGGGCGGGATCTCGTGGAGCGCGAGGTCGCCGTAGCCGCCGTGGACGGTGCCGCACCAATCCGCCTCGTGGGCGGCGAGGTCGTCCTCGTCGAGCGCGGCGCCGTGGGCGCGGGCGAAATCGGCGATCGAGCGCGCCAGCGCCCCGCGATAGAAGGCCTCACCCCGGCTCTCGGCGATGGCGCGCAGGCTCGCCGCCATGTCGGGCGAGCGGAAGATCTCGCCCGCCGCCGGCGCGCGCCCGCCCGGGAGGAAGTGCTGGGCGAAGCCCGGCTGATGCCCGAGCACGCGCTCGGCGCGCTTCCACAGCGTCGCGATGATCGGCGCGACCGGATGGCCCTCCTCCGCGTAGGTGATCGCGGGGCCGAAGAGGTCGGCGAAGGGCAGCTTGCCGAAGCGCTCCGAGAGAGCGACCCAGGCCGAGACCGCGCCGGGCACCGTGACGCTCTCCCAGCCGCGCTCGGCCATGCCGTTCGGGAAGCGGTCCGGCGACCAGCCCGCGGGCGAGCGCCCGGAGGCGTTGAGCCCGTGCAGCTCGTCGCCGTCCCAGAGGATGGCGAAGGCGTCCGAGCCCAGCCCGTTGCCGGTGGGCTCGAGCACGGTCAGCGCCATCGCCGCCGCGAGCGCCGCGTCCACCGCGTTGCCGCCGGCGAGCAGCATGCGCAGGCCGGCCTGCGCGGCGAGCGGGTGGGAGGTCGCGACCATGTTCTTCGCGAGCACCGGCGAGCGGCGGGAGGGATAGGGCGTGTCGTGGCGCAGCTGCACGGGACCGTTCCTCTTCGCGACGCGGGCGAGGCGTCGAACCAATTCAGATTGTTACGCTACGTCCGGACGCCGACCCGACGCGTACGACCGAGGCGGGAGCTTAGCCACCGCCCGTTTTTTCGGCAAGGCGCAGGCTGCTCATTCGGTATGCGACGATTGCCCCGTTGCCGAGCGGGCGCCTCGCCCTGGAGCATGCACTCGCACCCCGGCGTCACCCCTCGACAGAGCGTGGGAAGCGCCGTACCAATATGAGCATTGGTGCGCCAGGAGGCCTCCCAGGATCATGGACGAGCCGTTCCCGACGGAATTGCGAGGCGGCACGCCGGGGGACGATCCCGTGCTGGCGCGCCTGCGCGAGGCGCTCGGCGATCCCGGCTTCGTCGAGGACGGCCGCGTGCGGCCCGAGCGCGAGATCGCCGAGGCTCTGGGGGTCGGGCGCCGGGCCGTGCGCCGCGCCCTCGACGCGCTCGAGACCGAGGGCCTGATCTGGCGGCGGCAGGGACAGGGCACCTTCGTCTCGGCGCCGCCCGCACCCAAGACCCGCCGCTTCGCCGGCCTCGCGGCGCTCACCAGCCCCGCCGAGATCATGGAGGTGCGCCTGGAGATCGAGCCGATCCTCGCGCGCCACGCCGCTTTGCGCGCGGCACCCGTCGACGTCGAGGGCCTGCGGCGCCTCGCCGAGCGCTCGCGCGACGCGCAGAGCGACGCCGAATACGAGCGCTACGACGGCGCCTTCCACCGGCGCATCGCGGAAGCCATGCGCAACGGCCTGTTCCTGGCGGTGTTCGAGGCGATCGAGGCGGTGCGCGAGGAACCGGTCTGGCGCCGACTGCGCGAGGGGACCCGGCCGCCGGAGCGGCGGCTCAGGCTCGCGGGAGAGCATCTCGCCATCGTCGAGGCCATCGCCGCCCGCAGCCCGGACGCCGCCGAGCGCGCCATGCGCGAGCATCTCGCGACCATCGCCACGAGCCTCGGCCTGCCGACCGGCGGGTGACGCGCCTCAGTTCAGCTCCGTGAAGCCCGTGACGCGCGCCATCCGGCGCGGCTGCATCGCGGCGACGAGCGTCGGCCCACCGGCCACGACGAGCATCGCCGGGCGCGGCGGCGGCAGGATCGTCTGCGAGAGGTTCGCCGGCTCCAGCGCGGCCATGACCGGCTGGAAGGCGTCGGGCCGCGCGGGCGGGAGGGCCGTGAGGACGACGGGGCGCGTCGTCGCCGCCGGGCGGCTCTGGGCATAGGCGCGCCAAGTCGCCGCGTGGTTCGGGCCGATCGCATCGGCGACGAGGGTGCGCAGCGCGCGCGAAGCCGCGCCGGGCGCCTCGACCGAGGGGAGCGCACCGTCGCGGGCGACGACCCGCGCGCCGTCCGCCGTGACGATCACGTCGCCGGGCCGCAGCGTCCGGTCGCCGGCGGCGAGGCGGGCGAGGCCGCCGATCTCCGGGCGATTGCAGGCGCACGCATCGGCGCGGCGCTCGCGATGGGAAAAGGCGACGGGGAGCGCCGTGTAGGGCGTCCCGCCGGCGATGGAGCGGGCATCCGCGATGTCGCGCGATCCGTTCGCCGCGAACAGCATGGTCTCGGCCGCCGGGCAGGCGGCGGCGCAGGCCTCCTCGTGCAGCGAGAGGTCGCGGGCGCTGCCGAGATCGCCGAGGGGGAAGAAATAGCCGTCGCAGGTGCGCACGCAGAACGAGAAGCGGGCGGGCGTCGCTGCCGGGCGCGGGGTCGCGGGCGCCGCCGCCACACGCCGCGCGGGCGCGGGAAGGCTCGCCTCGGCGACCGCGGCCGGCCGGCGCGCGAGCTCGGTGGCGGGCGCGGGCCGGGCGAAGAGGATGCCGCCTCCGTTGCCCGCGTCGCGATCGGCACGGAAGAAGGAGAGCGCGTCGGGCCCCGCCACGACGCCCGCGCCGGTGAGCGCGAGGAGCGCCGCGAGCCCGATGACGATCGCCCCGTGCCAGGACCGCCCGCGCCAGGATCGACGGCGGGGCGTGGCATCGCTCGGGATGGCGGACGGTGCGGCGCGCAGCGCGGCGCGATGGGCTCGGACGAGCGCGGCTCCGGTCACGATCAAGCTCCTCGGCTGGGACCGGGTGCACCAGACCGGAACGTGATTGCGCCCGCAATCGTAACCATTGGTTAAGGTTAAGCGGAAACCGCGCCGCAGGAGAGCCGCGCGGCGCCAGGATCGGAGGGGACGAGCGCTCGCCCCCTCCTGCTCATGTGCCTGTCGTAGCGGCCGTCACTGGTTCGTCTGGCCCTGGCCGGACTGGTTCTGCTGGCCGGGCATGGTGTTGGTCGAGCCGGTCGCGTCCTGGTTCATGCCGGGCTGGCCCATCCCCTGGCCCATGTTCTGGCCCATGTTCTGCCCCATGCCCTGCATCATGCCCTGCATGAGGCCCGACGGATTGACGACCATCATCACCATTTCGCCCGACGGTGCGCGGGCGGAGACGAGGTAAGCGGCGTCGAGCAGCGTCACCTCCTCGAAGCCGGACTGCGTGAGCGCGTCGCGCACCTGCGCCTGGCTCGCGAGGCGCGAGCGCATCTGGTCCTCGGTCATCTGGCCACCCTGCTGCGCCTGCATCTGCTGGCCGGACTGGCTGCCGGTCTGGGCGCCCGTCTGGTTCTGGTTCGTGCCCTGCGCGAGCGCGGGGAAGGCGGCGGTGCCGGTGAGCGCGAGGGCTGCGATCAGCGTCTTTTGCATGTCCATGTCTCCTTCTCGTCGTTTCCTCTGGTGCGGGCCGCTCGAGGGGCCCGCGCACGCCCTCCCAAATGCGCGCACCGATCGGTGTTCCAGCGGGGCGGGAAAATCCGGCGCGCATCGGACGGATGTCCTGGGTCGAGCGTCCTGGGCTCCAGGTCCCGCGCCTGCGCATCACGTCTCGCGCCTGCGCATTCGGGTCCCATTCCAGGCGATGTCGCGGCGAATTTCCCGCGGAACGATGATTGCCGCCCTCCGTTGGTGACCCGAGACCGGCCGCACCGCGCCGAGAGCGCATCATCGGCGGGCGTCACAGGCGCCCCCTGCCGCGGCCGACCGCATCGCGGTGCGGACACCCACTCTAACCGAAAAGGGGTACCGCTCATGATCAAGCGCACCACCTTCACGCGCACCTCGACCCTCGCCATCGTCGCGGCCCTCGCCGCTTCCCCTGCGCTGGCGCAGACGGCGACCGAGACCGTCGACCTGGAGCAGGCCGGCACGCTCGAGACCCCGGAAGTCGTCGCCCTTTCGGGCTGGAACACGGACGAGTTCTACGGCTCGGGCTGGAGCGCCGAGGAGTTCATCGACGAGTACGAGGTCTACGGCATCGGCGGCGAGGAGATCGGTGACGTCGAGGACATCATCGTCGGCGCCGACGGCGAGGTGATCGCCGTCGTAGCCGAGATCGGCGGCTTCATCGACATCGGCGACACCCACGTGGCCGTGCCCTGGAGCGAGATCGAGCTCGCCTACGGCGACCGCGCGATCACGATCCCGGTCACCGAGGACAATATCGACGAGTACGGCGTCTACGGCCGCGGCTACGCCTTCGGCGACGGCATGGACGTGACGGGCTCGGTCGCCGACCAGCAGGTGGTCGCCGGCATCGACGACCAGGAGCTCGGCCCGCGCGCCTACCGCGTCTCAGAGGTGATCGGCGACTACGCCCGCATTCGCGGCGCCGACGACACGCCGCAGAACTACGGCTACGTCAACGACGTGATCATCTCCGAGGGCCGTGTCCAGGCCGTCGTGGTGAACCCGGATTCGACCTACGGTCGCGGCTATTACGCCTATCCCTATTACGGCCCGTACGGCTACGGCGCCGGCTACGGGACGGGCATGGGCTACGGCACGGGCACGTATTACGACCTGCCCTACCGTGAGGACGAGATGGGCGAGATGACGCCCTTCGAGTACGAGGGCCTCGGCTCCGATCTCTGACGCGGCACGCGTGAGAGCGAAAGACGGGAGAGGGGTCCGGCCCGGAGGGTCGGGCCCCTCTTTCGTGCGCGGCACGCGCGCATGTCGCGGCAGCATGGCTCCCGGCACGCTGCTGCATGCGTCTCGCGGCACGCCCCCGCGGCCGTGAGGCTCACCGGTTCAGGTACGCGACCGGACGCAACGTAAGATGAAGTCTTCGGCTGATCATCGGGAATCGTCCGGAAGTCTTGAATGACATCGCCTTAAGATCTTCGTCATTCGATCGCGAGACAACCGCCCCGTACGAAGCCGTCCCGGACGGCGTGCTCGAGGGGAGGTTCGCCCGTGTCGCTCCGCGCCATGCTCGCCGCGCTCGCGTTCTTCGCCGCGCTCGTCGCCGTCGGATCGCCGGCAGCGATGGCCGAGGGCGGGACCGGCGGCGCGATCCGGCTCGGCGAGAAAGGCGCCCGTGGCAGCCTCGCGGTCGCGCGCATCGACGCGCTGCCGCAGCACGAGATGCCGAGCGGCATGTCGCTCGATCCCGCGGGGCTCACCTTCTCGGGCGCGCTCCTCTCCGACGTGCTCGTCCTGATCGGCGCCGCGGACGCGCCCTCCGTCACGCTGCGCGCCGTCGACGGCTACGCCGCGGTCGTGCCCCGCGAGGACTGGGAGCGCTGGCCCCTCGTCCTCGCCACCCGCGTCGACGGCCGGCCGATGACCTTGCGCGATCGCGGCCCCGCACGCCTCCTCTATCCCGTGAACGCCCATCCCGAGCTCGACGAGCGGACCTACATCGACCGCAGCGTCTGGATGATCGACGAGATCGCGTGGTGAGAGCCTTGCCGCTCAGAAACGCCATGCGTGCCGTCCGGCAGCGCGCGTTGCCCCTCGCCGCAGGCCTTGTCCTCGTCGCCATCGGCTGCGCGGCGCTCTTCGCCCTGTGGAACATGGGCCTCGTCCGCCAGGGCGAGATCGACGTCGGGCAGTACATGGTCCGGCACCTGCGCTACACCTACGCGGAAGTCGTCAACCTCGACCGGACGCTGGAGGCGGCGACCCTCGCGCCCACCGACGAGCGGGCGCTCGCCCTCGTCTCGAAGGCCGCGGATCGCTTCCACGTGCGCCTCGAGATGCTCTCGGGGTTGAGCCGCGGGCCGATGGTGGAGCCGGGCACGCGCTTCGCGCCGCTCGCTCGCGCCCTCTCCGCGGAGGTCGACGCCCTGGTGCGCGAGGGCATCCCTCTCGACGAGCGCCGCCTCGCCGCCCTGCGCGCGTCGAGCGCCGCGCTCGTGCGCGAGACAGGCGACTACACCCGCGGGCTGGAAGCCGAGATCGACGCGGCGCTGCGCGTCAAGGCGACCGAGACCTCCTCAGCCTGGCTCGGCGTCCTCGGCAGCGTCCTCGCGCTGATCGTGCTCTCCGCCCTGTCCCTCGCCCTCGTCGGCCGCAATCGCGCGGTGCTCTCGCAGCTGCGCCTCGCCAACGGACGCGACAGCCTCACGGGCTGCGCCAACCGGCGCGGCTTCCGCGACTGGGCCCAGGACCTCTCGCAGGAGACGGCGCACGACCCGCGGCAGGCGGGCGGGGCGCCCCCGCATGCGGTCCTCGTCTTCGATCTCGACCGCTTCAAGGACGTCAACGACCGCCTCGGCCACCCCGCGGGCGACGCCATGCTCAAGCGTGCCGCGCACTGGCTCCAGGACGCCTTCGGCGCCGGCGGCATCGTCGCGCGCTGGGGCGGCGACGAGTTCGTGGTCGCGACCCGGATCGGCCCCGGCGGCCTCGCGGACGTCCTCGCTCGCCTCGCCGCGCGCGCCGAGCGCCCGCTCGAGATCGAGCTCGGCGGCGAGACCGTGCCGATCCTCTTCAGCTGCGGCATCGCCGTGTGGCCTCAGGACGCCGCCACCATCGACGAGGCGATCACCTGCGCGGACGCCGCGCTCTACGCCGTGAAGGAAGGGGGCCGCAACGGCCACATGGTCTTCCGCCAGGGCCTCCTCGATGCGCGCGACCGCGTGCTGGAGACTCGCGCCGGCCTGGCGCGGGCGCTCAGCGAGGGCGAGCTCTTCCTCCAGTTCCAGCCGCAGGTGGACGTCGTCGCGCGCCGGGTGGTCGCTGCCGAGGCGCTGGTGCGCTGGCGCTGCGGGCGTACCGGGCGCGTGGTTCCGCCGAGCGAGTTCATCCCCGTCGCCGAGCAGAGCGGGCAGATCGCGCAGATCGATGGCTTCGTGCTCGAGGAGGCCTGCCGCGCCGCCGCCGCCTGGCGTCGCGCCGGCGTGACGCCGCGCGTGGCGATCAACCTCTCGCCCCACTCGTTCCGCTCCGCCGACCTCGCGGAGCGCGTGGCGACGACGCTCCTGCGCCACAAGCTCGTGCCCGCCGACGTCGAGATCGAGATCACCGAGGGCGTGCTGCTCTCCGACAGCGACGCCGTCGCGCGCAGCCTGACGAATCTCGGGCGGCTCGGCGTGCGCCTCGCGCTCGACGATTTCGGCACGGGCTATTCCAACATCGCCTACCTCGCCCGCCTCAAGCCGAGCCTGCTCAAGATCGACCGCTCCTTCCTCGCCGAGGGCGATCTCGCCATGCGCACCAACATCGTCGAGGGCGTCATGCGCCTCGCCCAGACCATCGGCGCCGAGACGCTGATGGAGGGCATCGAGACGCGAGAGCAGCTCGCCTTCGCCACCCGCACCGGCTGCCGCCTGCTGCAGGGCTTCCTCTTCGCCCGCCCCATGCAGGCGGACGCGATCCCCGCCTTCTGCGGCACGGTCGCCCACGACCCGCAGGCGGGAACGCGGGTGGCGCTGGCGTCTTGACGGTGAGCCGGTCGAGCGGGACCGGCCTTCTCACCGATCACCGCGCCCTCGCGCCGGCTTGACACGACGCCCGTCTCGCCACAGACCAGACCCGATGACGAAGCCGCCTCTCGAGATCCTCCTGTGCGCCCCCCGCGGCTTCTGCGCGGGGGTAGTGCGCGCCATCGACGCCGTGGAGCAGGCGCTCGTGCAGCACGGGTCGCCGGTCTACGTGCGCCACGAGATCGTGCACAACAAGTACGTCGTCGAGAGCCTGCGCCGGAAGGGCGCCGTGTTCGTGAAGGAGCTCGACGAGATCCCCGACGGGGACGCGCCGGTGATCTTCTCCGCCCATGGCGTGCCCAAGGCGGTGCCCGACGAGGCGCTGCGCCGGCGCATGCACGCCATCGACGCCACCTGCCCGCTCGTCACCAAGGTGCATCGCGAGGCGCAGGTGCATGCGAAGAAGGGCCGCCACGTCCTCCTCGTGGGCCATGCCGGCCACCCCGAGGTCGTGGGCACGATGGGGCAGTTGCCGGCGGGAACCATCACGCTGATCGAGACGCTCGAGGATGTCGCCGCCTTCGCGCCGGCGGACCCGGCGGCGCTCGCCTTCGTGACGCAGACGACGCTGTCCGTGGACGACACCCGCGAGATCGTGGAGGCGCTCAAGGCGCGCTTCCCCGAGATCGTCGGGCCCCACAAGGAGGACATCTGCTACGCGACCACGAACCGCCAGGAGGCGGTGAAGAAGGTCGCGCCGCAGGTCGACGCGCTCATCGTCGTGGGCTCGCCCAATTCCTCGAACTCCCAGCGCCTGCGCGAGGTCGCGGAGCGCGCCGGCTGCAAGGTCGCGCGCCTCGCCAACCGCGCCGACGAGATCGACTGGGAGGCCTTCTCCGGCATTCGCCGCCTCGGCATGACGGCCGGCGCCTCGGCGCCGGAGGTGCTGGTGGAGGAGATCATCGACGCCTTCGCCGAGCGCTACGAGGTCTCGGTCGAGACCGTGACGACCGTCACCGAGGACGTGTTCTTCCCCCTTCCGCGCGGCCTGCGCGGCCAGGCCGCGGAGTAGTCGTGGCTGTCTACACGGACGTGCCGGAGGACGCGCTCGTCGCCTTCGTGGAGGGCTACGACATCGGCGCCGTGCTCTCCTTCAAGGGCATCGCCGAGGGCGTCGAGAACACGAACTACTTCCTCCATACGGAGCGCGGCTCCTACATCCTCACCCTCTACGAGAAGCGCGTGCGGGAGGGCGACCTGCCGTTCTTCCTGGGCCTCATGGAGCATCTCTCCACCCGCGGCATCGTCTGCCCGCTGCCCGTGCGCGATCGGCGCGGGGAGGCGCTGGGGCGCCTCGCGGGACGCCCCGCCGCGATCGCGACCTTCCTGGAGGGGCTCTCCATCCGCCGCCCGACGGCGAAGCGCTGCGGCGCGCTCGGCGAGGCATTGGCGCGCCTGCACGAGGCGGGGCGCGACTTCCCGCTGCGGCGCGAGAACGCCCTCTCGCTGCCGGGCTGGCGCCCGCTGCTCCATCAGGCGGCGGCGCAGGCGGACACGGTCTCGCCGGGCCTCGCGGCGCGCACGCAGGCCGAGCTCGACCGGCTCGAGGCCTCCTGGCCGACGGATCTCCCGGCGGGCGTGATCCACGCGGACCTGTTCGTCGACAACGTGTTCTTCATCGGCGAGGACGTGTCGGGCATCATCGACTTCTACTTCGCCTGCAACGACCTCCTCGCCTACGACCTCGCCATCTGCCTCAACGCCTGGTGCTTCGAGCAGGACGGGTCCTACAATGTCACCAAGAGCCGCGCGCTGATCGCCGGCTACGAGCGGGTGCGCCGGCTCGAACCCGCGGAGGTCGCGGCGCTGCCGATCCTGTGCCGCGGGGCGGCCCTGCGCTTCCTGCTCACGCGCCTCGTCGACTGGCTGAACGTGCCCGAGGGCGCCTTCGTCCGCCCCAAGGACCCCCTCGAGTACGACCGCAAGCTCGCCTTCCACCGCCGCGCCGCGAGCGCCGCCGATTACGGGCTCGACCGATGAGCGCAAGCGCCGCGCAAAAGCCCGGCACGCCCCGCGTGACGATCTACACCGACGGCGCCTGCAAGGGGAATCCCGGCCCCGGCGGCTGGGGCGCGCTGCTGCTCTTCGGCGAGCGCGAGAAGGAGCTCGTCGGCGGCGAGGCGGTGACCACCAACAACCGCATGGAGCTGATGGCGGCGATCTCGGCGCTGGAAGCGCTCAAGCGCCCCTGCGCCGTCGATCTCTACACCGACAGCCAATACGTCAGGAACGGCATCACCACCTGGCTCGCGGGCTGGAAGGCCAAGGGCTGGCGCACGGCGGCCAAGGCTCCCGTGAAGAACGAGGACCTCTGGCGGCGCCTCGACACCGCCCGCAGCACCCACGACGTCACCTGGCACTGGGTGAAGGGCCACGCCGACGATCCGCTCAACCACCGGGTCGACGCGCTGGCGAACGCGGGCGTGCCGCGGGGGTGAGGCCGGCTGCCCATCGGCGCCCGCCATTTCCCCTCGCTCCCGCGCGGCGGGTGCGCTAGACACGCGCGCGTTCCACCTCGCTCGCAAGCGGACCCGCGCCATGGCCACCGACATCTCCCCCCTCGCTCCCGAGACCTACCCGACGCTGCCGGCGATCCCCGGCGTGCGTCTCGCGACGGCGGCGGCCGGCATCCGCTACAAGGGCCGTACCGACGTGCTCTTCGTCGGGCTCGACGAAGGGACGAGCGTGGCCGGCGTGTTCACGCGCTCCAAGTGCCCCTCGGCGCCCGTGGACTGGTGCCGGGCGAACCTCGCCGGCGGCGTCGCCCGCGCGCTGCTCGTGAATTCCGGCAACGCCAATGCCTTCACCGGCGCCAAGGGCGCCGACGCCGTGGCGCTCTCGGCGCGCATCGCGGCGCAGGCGGCGGGCTGTGCGCGCCACGAGGTCTTCGTCGCCTCCACCGGCGTCATCGGCGAGCCGCTCGACGCCACGAAGTTCGAGCCGGTCCTGCCCGATTGCGTGTCCCGCGCCGAGGGCGGCTCGGCGGCGTGGGAGGCGGCGGCGCGCGCGATCATGACCACGGACACGTTCCCCAAGCTCGCGACGCGCACGGTCGACCTCGACGGCGTTCCCATGACGATCAACGGCATCGCCAAGGGCGCGGGCATGATCCAGCCCGACATGGCGACGATGCTCTCCTTCGTCTTCACCGACGCGTCCATCGCGGCGCCCGTGCTGCAGGCGCTCCTCGCCGCGGCGGCGGAGCGCTCCTTCAACTGCGTCACCGTGGACGGCGACACCTCGACCTCCGACACGCTGATCGCCTTCGCCACGGGCAAGGCCGCCATGGCGCCGATCGAGACCGCGGACGATCCCCGCGCGGCCGCCTTCGGCGCGGCGCTGGAGGATCTGCTCGTCGAGCTCGCCCAGCTCGTCGCCCGCGACGGCGAGGGCGCGCGCAAGCTCGTCACCGTGCGCGTCAAGGGCGCCGTCGACGACGGCTCGGCGCGGCGCATCGCCTTCGCCATCGCGAATTCGCCGCTCGTGAAGACCGCGATCGCCGGCGAGGACGCCAATTGGGGCCGCGTCGTCATGGCGGTGGGCAAGGCCGGCGAGCCCGCCGACCGCGACCGCCTGGCGATCGCCTTCGGCGACGTGCGCGTCGCCCACCAGGGCGCGCGCGACCCGGATTATTCGGAAGACGCCGCCTCCGCCGTGATGCGCCGCCCCGAGATCGACCTCACCGTCGACATCGGGCTCGGCACCGGCGAGGCCCGCGTGTGGACCTGCGATCTCACCAAGGCCTACGTCGAGATCAACGGCGACTATCGCTCCTGAGGCGAGGGCGCGCCCACGACGGGCTCGCCCCCTCCGGTCCGCTGCGCGGCCCTCCCCCCTCCGGAGACGTTTCACGTCGGCAGGCGACCGCCGAGCTCGTCCTCGACATGGGCGCGCACGATCTCCTCGAAGCTCGTCTCGGCGCGAAAGCCGAGCGCCAGCGCGCGCTCGGGCGCGAAGGCGCGGGGCCAGCCGGCGATGATGCGCGCGATCGTCGGATCGGGCTCGCGGCGGATGCGCGCGACGGCGGCGTCTCCCGCCACGCGCCGAAGCGCCTCGATCTGCTCGCCGACGGTGGCGGCGACGCCGGGCATGTCGAGGGTGCGGCGCGGGCCCACGGCCTCGCCGTCGAGGACGGCGGCATGCACGAGGAAGCCCACCGCCGCGCGGGGCGAGGCGAACCAGTGGCGCACGTCCTCGGAGACCGGCAGCACCGCCTCGATCCCCGCCAGCGGCTCGCGGATGATCCCGGAGAAGAAGCCCGACGCCGCCTTGTTGGGCTTGCCCGGCCGCACGCAGATCGTCGGCAGGCGGATGCCGATGCCGTCGAGGAAGCCGCGGCGGGTGTAGTCGGCGAGCAGCAACTCGCCGATCGCCTTCTGCGTGCCGTAGCTCGTGAGCGGGGTGAGCGCCTGATCCTCCGGCACGGGCTCGGGCAGCGGCGCGCCGAACACGGCGACGGACGAGGCGAAGACGACGCGCGGCCGATAGCCCTCGCCCGCGAGGCGGATCTCCTCGAGGAGCGCGCGCGTGCCGTCGAGATTGATCCGGTAGCCCTTCTCGAAATCGGCCTCCGCCTCTCCCGAGACGATGGCCGCGAGGTGGAACACGACGTCCGGCCGCGCCGCGATCAGCCGGGCGGCCGTCGCCGGATCGCCGATGTCGGCGGCGATCGTCTCCACGGGCACGGACGCGCCCGCGGGCGCCGCCGGCTCGACGACGTCGTGCAGCGTGAGCCGCGTGATCGCGCGGCGGCCGAGCGCGCCCTCGGCGAGGAGGCGTGCGACGAGCTTGACGCCGATCATGCCGGCGGCGCCGGTGACGAGGACATGCATGGGTCTTCTTCTTTCCTGCCTGGTGTTCCGTGGGGGCGTGCGAAGTCGGTCTCTTCGACTTCTCAGAGCGTCCAGCCGCCGTCGACGATCATCGTCGTGCCCGTGGTGAAGGCGCTCTCGTCGGAGGCGAGATGGATCGCGGCGGCGGCCACCTCGTCGGCGGTGCCGACGCGGCCCATGGGCTGGCGGGCGACGAAGGTGGCGCGCACCGTCGCCTCGTCCTGGTTCGTGCGCGCGGCGAGCGCGGCGATGCGGTCGTCGAGGGAGGGGGACTGCACGGTGCCGGGGCAGATGGCGTTGCAGCGCACGCCCTCGCGAATGAAGTCCACGGCCACGGCCTTGGTCAGCCCGATCACCGCGGCCTTGGTCGCGCCGTAGGCGTAGCGCGCCGGCGCGCCCTTGATGGAGGAGGCGCCCGACGAGATGTTGACGATCGAGCCGCCGCCGCGCGCCAGCATGTCGGGCAGGAAGGCCTTGATCGTGCGGTGCATGGACTTGACGTTGAGGTCGAAGGAGACGTCCCAGGTCTCCTCGTCGCAATCCAGCACGGAGCCGTGGGCGACGTAGCCCGCGCAATTGGCGAGCACGTCGATGCCGCCGTAATCGTGCGCGATCTCGGCCGCGAGCGCCTCCACCGCCGCCGTCGAGGTGACGTCGAGCGCGGCGCGCCGGGCGACCGGGAGACCGTCGAGATCGGCCGCGTTCAGGGTCGTGGCGACGACGACCGCGCCCTCGCGGGCGAAGCCCTCCGCGATGGCGCGCCCGATGCCCTGTCCCGCCGCCGTGACGAGGGCGACCTTGCCCTCCAAGCGTCCGCCCATGCCGTCCTCCCGCTCGCTCGTCGTGCTCGTTTGGCCGCGCACTCTAGCGCGGGTTTTCGCCTGCGGAACCGGTACGCGCGCCGAACGGGATGGGGCACGTCGCCAAGGGGATCCGCAAGACGGCGGGCAAGGGAGCGGGCGCCGCAATCGGAGCGCGAAGATTGCGAGGGCCCCGGTTGGCAAGCCCGGCGGGCATGGTCTAAGACTGCCTGCGCGTGGAAAGAACATCATGAAGACGCCTACCACGCGGGCGTGAATCCAGTCGAACAGACGGAGACACGAGCATGCAAGCGAGATTCCTTTCGACGTCGGCACTGGCCGCCGCCGCCCTGGCCCTGACCGTCGTCGCCGCCCCCGGCAGCGCGCAGGCCCAGGACCAGCAATTCGTCTCGATCGGCACCGGAGGCGTCACCGGCGTCTACTACCCCGTCGGCGGTGCGATCTGCCGCCTGATGAACCAGACCCGCCGCGACCACGGCATCCGCTGCTCGGTCGAGTCGACCGGCGGCTCGGTCTACAACGTCAACGCCATCCGCGGCGGCGACCTCGAGTTCGGCGTCGTCCAGTCGGACGTGCAGTACCAGGCCTTCAACGGCGAGGGCCGCTTCGCCGACCAGGGCGCCCAGGAGGACCTGCGCGCGCTGTTCTCGCTGCATCCCGAGCCGCTCACCGTCGTCGCCCGCGCCGGCTCCGGCATCGAGCATTTCGACGATCTCGCCGGCAAGCGCGTCAACATCGGCAACCCGGGCTCCGGCCAGCGGGCGCTGATGGACATCCTCATGGAGCGCAAGGGCTGGACGACGTCCGACTTCGCGCTCGCCTCCGAGCTCGCCCCGGCCGAGCAGGCCCAGGCTCTGTGCGACGACAACATCGACGCCTTCGTCTTCACCGTCGGCCACCCGGCGGGCACGATCCAGGAGGCGACCTCCTCCTGCGACGCCGAGCTGGTGGACGTGACGGGCGACTACGTCGACGCGCTCACCGAGGAGTTCCCGTTCTACTTCACGGCGACGATCCCCGGCGGGATGTATCGCGGCAACGACGAGGCGACCGAGACCTTCGGCGTGGGCGCGACCTTCGTCTCCTCGGCGGACGTCTCGGAAGAGGCCGTGTACACGCTCGTGAAGTCGGTCTTCGACAATTTCGACGACTTCACCGCGCTGCATCCGGCGCTCTCCGTGCTCGAGCCCGAGACCATGATCGAGGCCGGCCTCTCGGCGCCGCTCCATCCGGGCGCCGAGCGCTACTATCGCGAGCGCGGCTGGCTCCAGTAAGGCCTTCACGGTCGAGACGAGCGGCGCGCCCTCCCCGGGGGGCGCGCCGTGTTCATGTCCGGATCCGCGCGCGGCGCCCGCATCGGCGAAACGGGGCTATCTTACGGAGCACGGGCGGGGTTAAGCTCTCGGCAGCATCGACAGCGCGAGCGAGACCTCATGAACGACGAGACCCGGACTGCGCACGATACCGGCCCCTCCAAGGCGGAGCTCGACGATCTCGTCGCCAAGGTCGATACCGGCGCGCGCAACCCGCGCGGGCCGGTCGGCCGCGCCGTCACCGGCGTCGCGCTGGCCTGGGCGCTGTTCCAGCTCTACATCGCCTCGCCGCTGCCCTTCCTCGCCTCGCAGCTGACGGGGCTGCCGCTCGTCCTCAACGACGCGCAGATCCGCCCCATCCATCTCGGCTTCGCGCTGTTTCTCGCCTATTGCGCCTATCCCGCCTTCGCACGCTCGCCGCGCGACCGGATCCCGGTCCTCGACTTGATCCTCGCCGCGGCGGCGACGTTCTGCGCGCTCTACATCTTCATCTTCTACCGCGATCTCGCGAGCCGCCCCGGCCTGCCGATCACCCAGGATCTCGTCGCCGCCGGCGCCGGGCTCGTGCTGCTGCTCGAGGCGACGCGCCGGGCGCTCGGCCCGCCGCTCGCCATCGTGGCGATCGTCTTCCTGCTCTACGTCTTCTTCGGCTCCTCGCCGCTGGTGCCCGACATCCTGCAATGGGGCGGGGCGTCGTTCTCGCGCGCCATGGACCAGATGTGGCTGACCTCGGGGGGCGTCTTCGGCGTGGCGCTCGGCGTGTCGGCGAGCTTCGTCTTCCTGTTCGTGCTGTTCGGCTCGCTGCTCGACAAGGCGGGTGCCGGCAACTTCTTCATCAAGCTCGCCTTCGCGCTGCTCGGCCACCTGCGCGGCGGACCGGCCAAGGCCGCCGTCCTCTCCTCGATGATGACGGGCCTCATCTCGGGCTCCTCCATCGCCAACGTGGTGACGACGGGCACCTTCACCATCCCCTTGATGAAGCGCGTGGGCTTCTCCGCCGAGAAGGCGGGCTCGGTGGAGGTCGCCTCCTCGGTCAACGGCCAGATCATGCCCCCGGTCATGGGCGCGGCCGCCTTCCTCATGGTGGAATACGTCGGCATCTCCTACACGGCGGTGATCACCCACGCCTTCCTGCCGGCGCTGATCTCCTACATCGCGCTCCTCTACCTCGTGCATCTCGAGGCGTTGAAGAACGCGATGCCCGCGCTGCCCAAGCGCGTGATCCACCCGCTGCAGATCGCGCTCCTGCGCGCGGGCATCACCATCGCCTCGATGCTGATCCTCGCGGGGCTCACCTACTTCGTCATCCGCGGCGTGCAGACGATCCTGCCGGCGGTGTCGACGCCGGTCCTCCTCGTGCTGACGAGCGCGGTCTACGTCTTCCTGATCTGGCTGGCCTCGCGCGAGCCCGATCTCGAGATCGACGACCCCGACGCACCCGTGGTCGAGCTTCCCATCGCCACAGAGGTGCTCAAGACCGGCCTGCACTACCTGCTGCCGATCGTCGTCCTCGTCTGGTTCCTGATGATCGAGCAGCGCTCGCCGGGCCTCTCGGCCTTCTACGCCGTGGTGCTGCTCGTCGTCATCCTGCTGACGCAGAAGCCCTTGAAGGCCC
Source organism: Salinarimonas ramus (assembly GCF_014645695.1). GTDB lineage: Bacteria > Pseudomonadota > Alphaproteobacteria > Rhizobiales > Beijerinckiaceae > Salinarimonas > Salinarimonas ramus. Next base: position 134,678 of record NZ_BMMF01000009.1, read on the forward strand.
TGTTTCGCAAGCTGCGCGGCGCTGAGGTCTCCGCCGCCTTCCGGGAGGGCTTCGCCGATCTGACGCAGGGGCTGATCCTCGGCTCGCGCAACATGATCGGCATCGCCTGCGCCACCGCCACCGCCGGCATCATCGTGGGCACGGTGACGCTCACCGGCATCGGCCAGGTGATGGCGGAGTTCGTCGAGTTCCTGTCGGGCGGCAACATCCTGCTCATCCTCGTCTTCACGGCGATGATCTCGCTCGTGCTCGGCATGGGCCTGCCCACGACGGCGAACTACATCGTCGTGGCCACCCTGATGGCGCCCGTCATCGTCGAGCTCGGCCAGGCCAACGGCGTCATCATCCCGCTCATCGCCGCGCACCTGTTCGTGTTCTATTTCGGCATCATGGCGGACGTGACGCCACCGGTGGGGCTCGCGTCCTTCGCGGCCGCCGCCGTCTCGCGAGGCGATCCGCTCAAGACCGGCTTCACGGCGTTCTTTTACTCGCTGCGCACGGTGCTCCTGCCCTTCATCTTCGTGTTCAACACGAACCTGCTCCTCATCGACGTGGGCTGGGTGGAAGGCATCTGGGTCTTCGTGAAGGCCACCGCCGCCATGCTGGTCTTCGCGGCGGCGACGCAATTCTACTTCCTCGTGCGCAACAAATGGTGGGAGACGATCGCGCTCCTCCTCGTCGCCTTCCTGCTGCTGCGCCCGGGCTTCCTCATCGACCAGTTCGTGCCGCCCTACGAGCCGCTGCCGGCCACCGCGATCGAGGAGGCGGTGGCGGGCACGCCGGAGGGCGGCATCATCCGCATCGGCATCTCGGGCCCGCGCTTCTCCGATCTCGTCGTGGAGGAGCGCACGCTCGCCTTCACGCTCGGCCAGGCCGAGCTCGATCCCGCCGCGCGGCTCGAGCAGGAGACCGGGCTCCTGTGGCGCGTCGAGGGCGATCGCGTGCTGCTGGAGGAGCCCTTCGATCCGCGCAGCCAGGGCGGACGGGCGCTCGGCCATCTCGACTTCTACGACCCGGACAACCCGGTCATGATCACCGCCGTCGAGGTGCCGGTGGCGCAGCCCGCCCGCGCCTGGTCCTACATCCCGGCGGCCCTGCTCTTCGCGCTCGTCTGGCTCGCTCAGTCGCGCCGGCTCGAGCGCGAGGGCGAGCGCGGCGGCACGGCGCCGGCGAACGCGCGCGCCTGATCGCGGGCGGCGGAACGAAGGAGGTCGCAGGCCATGTACAGGAACATCCTTCTCGCGGTGGATCTCGGGCACAAGGACGCCGAGCGCCGCGCCGTCGAGACGGTGGTGGAATACGCCCGCGCCTTCGGCTCCACGATCCACCTGATGACCGTCGTGCCGGATTTCGGCATGCCGCTCGTGGGCGGCTTCTTCCCGGAAGGCTTCGAGAAGGACGCGCTCGACCGGGCGAACCAGGAGCTGCACGCCTATGCGGCGCAGATGATTCCATCCGAGATTCCGCAGCGTACGATCGTAGGCCACGGCGGGATCTACCGGGAGATCCTGCATTGGGCGCAGGAAACGGCCGCTGACGTGATCGTGATGAGCGCGCATCGTCCCGAGCTGGAAGACTATCTGCTCGGCCCCAATGCCGCCCGAGTAGTCCGGCACGCGAAAACATCCGTACTCGTAGTGCGGCCGCGTCCGGCGTGAGATATGCATGGCGTCGGGCGGGCCGCTCGATCTCGCTCGCGGCTCGCAAGGACGCTCGATGGCAATCTGGAAGCAGGGGCTCGTCGCCCTGGTGATCCTCGCGGCGGCGATGGCCGCTTGGGTCCGTTTCGCGCCCGCGACCGCGCCGGCGCCTCTCCTCGCGCTCGCCGAGCGCGTCGGCCTCGCCGCGCCCGCGGCGGAGGAGACCGCGCAAGGCGGGCCCGGCGGCCCGCGCCGCGGCGGCTTCGGCCCCTCCCCCGTCGTCGTCGGCGAGGTGCGCTCCGCCCGCGAGGAGACGCGCCTCGACACCATCGGCACGGCGGAGGCCGCACGCTCCGTCACGCTCTTCGCCCCCGACGACGGCCGTATCGTCGAGATCCTGTTCGCGCCCGGCGACGCCGTCACGGCCGGCGCGCCCCTGATGCGCCTCGACGACCGGGCCGAGCGCATCGCGCTCGAGCGCGCGCGCATCACGGCGGAGCTGGCCCGCGACCGGGCCGCGCGCTTCGAGCAGCTCGCGCAGAGCCGCTCCGCCTCGACCGTGCAGCTCGAGGAGGCGCAGGCCGAGCTCGCCCAGGCGCGCACCGACGTCGAGGCGGCCGAGCTCGCGCTGGAGCGCCGCACGCTGGAGGCGCCCTTCTCCGGCCGCCTCGGGCTCTCGCAGGTGGAGATCGGCCAGCGCGTGACGACGCAGACGCCCGTCGTCGCGCTGGACGATCGCGGGCGCATCCTGGTGCGCTTTCCCGTGCCCGAGCGCCTCGCCGCCCGCGTCGCCCGCGGCGACGTCGTCGAGACGACGACGGCCGCCTATCCGCAGGAGACCTTCCCCGCGACGATCACCGAGATCGACAGCCGCGTCGATCCCGACAGCCGCGCGCTGGCGGTGCGCGCGGAGATCGCCAACGATGCCGATCGCCTGCGCCCGGGCATGAGCTTCACCGTCACCCTCGCCTTTCCCGGCGCCGAGCGCGTCGCCGTTCCGGCGCAGGCGCTGCAATGGGATCGCGAAGGCGCCTATGTCTGGCGCGTGAACGAGGGTGCCGCGAGCCAGGTCCGCGTCTCCGTCGCGGGGCGCGTCGACGGCAACGTCCTCGTCGAGGGCGGCGTCGCGCCCGGCGAGAGCGTCGTCGTCGAGGGCGTCCAGCGCCTGCGCGAGGGCGCGCCCGTCGAGGTGGCGGGCGAGGCGGCGATCCCCGCGGACGCGCCCGTCGACACGCCGCGCCGCAGCTGACGGACGGGAGCGAGCCGATGAGCACCATCTCCCGCGCCGGCGACATCGCCGCGCTCTGCGTACGCCGCCCCACATTGGCTGCGGTGATGAGCCTCCTCGTCGTGCTCGCCGGCCTCGCCGCGCTCTTCGGCGTGAGCGTGCGCGAGCTTCCCGACGTCGACCGCCCCGTGGTGACGGTCTCGACCAACTTCCCCGGCGCCACTCCCACCGCGGTCGACACGCAGGTGACGACGATCCTCGAGGGCGCCGTCGCCCGCGTGCCGGGCCTCGCCTCGGTCTCCTCCACGAGCTCGCGCGGGCGCTCGCGCGTCGTCGCGGAATTCGGGGACGACGTCGATCTCGACGTCGCCGCGAGCGACATGCGCGACGCGGTCTCGGGCGTGCGCGGCCGGCTGCCGCCGGACGTCGAGGAGCCGCGCGTGGTCAAGGCGGATTCCGACGGCGAGGCGATCCTGCGCCTCTCCGTCGTCTCGGACCGCCACGCCATCGAGGAGCTCTCGGCGCTCGCCGACCGCCTCGTCTTCGACCGCCTCGCCGCCATCGACGGCGTCGCCGACGTGCAGGCCTACGGGCTGCGCGATCCGGTCTTCCGCGTCACCATGGACGTGCCGGCGCTCAACGCCCGCGGCCTCACCATCGCCGACGTGCGCCGGGCGCTCGAGGGCGTCCTCACCGACGACCCCGCGGGCGATCTGCGCATGCCCGCCTCCACCTTTCTCGTCGAGGCCGGCGCCGCCGCACGCTCGGTGGAGGAGATCGAAGCGACCTTCGTCGATCGCGCGACCCGCGTGCGCGACGTCGCCTCCGTCTCGCTCGGGCCCGCCGACAACGAGACGATCCTGCGCTCGGACGGGCGCGTGGGCCTCGGCGCCGGCATCATCCGCCAGGCGCGCTCGAACGTCATCGCCATCTCCGAGTCCGTGCGCGCGGCGGTGGACGAGCTCAACACCTCGCTTCCCGAGGGGATCACCGTCGCCGTCCGCTCGGACGACGCGATCTTCGTCTCCGGCGCCGTCAACGAGGTGCTCTCCACCCTCGTCATCGCGACGATCCTCGTCGTCGTGATCATCCTGATGTTCTTCCGCTCCTGGCGCGCGACGCTGATCCCGGCGGTGACGGTGCCCATCGCCATCATCGGCACGCTCGCGGCGATCTGGCTGATGGGCTTTTCCGTCAACGTGCTGACGCTGCTCGCCATGGTGCTCGCCACCGGCATCGTCGTCGACGACGCCATCGTCGTCATCGAGAACATCGAGCGGCGCCGGGCCGAGGGCATGGGGGCGCGCGCCGCCGCCGTGCTCGGCACCCGCCAGGTCCTGTTCGCGGTCCTCGCCACCACCGCGACGCTGGCCGCCGTGTTCGTGCCGATCTCCTTCCTGCCGGGACAGGCGGGACGGCTCTTCGCCGAATTCGGCTTCACGCTGGCGGCCTCCGTCGTCCTCTCCTCCTTCGTGGCCTTGACGCTCGCGCCGATGCTGGCCTCGCGGCTCCTGAAGGACGCGGCGCCCATGGCGGACGGCGCGCCGCGCCGCCGCCTCGACCCGTTCGGCGCCGTCGGCACCGTCTTCGTCTCGCTCTACCGCGCGGTCCTCGCCCGCGCGCTCGCGGCGCCGCTCGTCGTGATCACGCTGTGCGCGCTCTTCGGCGTCGCGGCCTGGATCTCGTTCGCGAGCCTGCCGGAGGAGCTGACGCCGCCGGAGGACCGCGGCTTCGTCCTCCTCGTCGTCTCGACGCCGCAGGGCTCGTCCCTCGACTACACGAGCGGCAAGGTCGCCGAGGTGGAGGCGCTGCTCGAGCCCTACGTCGCCTCGGGCGAGATCCAGAGCGTGCTCGCCGTGATCGGCACGCGCGGCAGCGCCAACCGCGCCTTCATCGCCGCCCCGCTCGTCGACTGGGCGGCGCGCGAGCGCGGCCAGCAAGCGATCGTCTCGGAGATCAACCGCGCGCTCGGGGGCGTCATCGGCGTGCAGGCCCGCGCCATCACGCCGAACTCGCTCGGCATCCGCGGCGGCGGCTCGGGGCTGCAGGTGGCCGTGCTCGGCGAGGATTACGACGCCATCACCGACACGGGGCTCGCCCTCGTCGACACGCTGCGCCGCGAGATGCCGCAGCTGACGAACCCCTCCCTCTCGCTGGACATCTCCCAGCCGCAGCTCTCGATCCGCATCGACACGGCGCGGGCCGCCGATCTCGGCGTGAACCCCGCCGACGTGACGCTCGCGCTGCAGACGGCGCTCGACGGCCGGCGCGTGGGCGACGTCTTCGTCGGCGACCGCGCGATCGAGGTGCGGCTTCGCGTCCCCGACGGCACGGTGGTCGAGCCGGCCGACCTGGAGGCGCTGCTGCTTCGCGGCGCCAACGGCGCCCTCGTCCCGCTGTCCGCCATCGCCGACTCGGCGGAGGAGAGCATCCCGCCTTCCCTCTCGCGCGAGCGTCAGCGCCGGGCCGTCACCGTCGAGGCGGGCCTGCCCGCCGACGTGCCGCTGCGCGCGGCGATCGACGACGTCCGGGCGCTCGCGACGCCGCTGCTCCAGCCCGGCCAGACGCTCGCCTTCCTGGGCGAGGCGGCGACGCTCGAGGAGACCTCGCAGGGCGTGGCGCTCACCTTCGCCTTCGCGCTCGCCATCGTGCTCCTGGTGCTGGCCGCGCAGTTCGAGAGCCTCGCCTCGGCCGTCGTGATCCTGATCGTCGTGCCCTTCGGGCTCGGCGCCGCGGCGCTCGCGATGTCGCTGACGGGAACGAGCCTGAACATCTACAGCCAGATCGGCCTCGTGATGCTCATCGGGCTGATGGCCAAGAACGGCATTCTCATCGTCGAGTTCGCGAACCAGCTGCGCGACGAGGGCGCGAGCGTGCGCGAGGCGGCGGAGGAAGCCGCCGCCGTGCGCTTCCGCCCGGTGATGATGACGCTGATCTCCACCGTGCTCGGCGGCCTGCCCCTCGTCCTCTCCGACGGTCCCGGCGCGGAAGCGCGCGCGGCGCTCGGCTGGGTCGTCGTCGGCGGGCTCGGCCTCTCCGTCCTGTTCACGCTCTTCCTCACCCCGGTCGCCTATCTGGCGCTCGCCCGCTTCGCCAAGCCCCGCGCAGCGGAAGCCTCGCGCCTCGACGCCGAGCTGGCCGCGGTCGAAGCGCGTGAGGAGATGCGTGCGCAGGAGCGCGAGGACGAGCGCGAGCACGAACGGGAGCGCGAGCGGCGGTTGGCCGAGGGCGACGTTCGCGAGACGAACGTGCCCGCGGAATGATCAGCCGAGATCGAGCCGCACCACCTTGAGATCCGGGTCGTCCTTGTCCGCGCGGATCTCGAAGCCGAGCTGCTTGCACATCTCGAGCATGGTGCGGTTCTCGCGCAGGACCTGGCCCTCGACATGGGCGAGGCCCTCGGCCTTGGCCCAGTCGATCATCAGCTGCATCAGGCGCCAGCCGAGCCCGATGCCCTTGAGGTCCGAGCGCAGCAGGATCGCGTATTCCCCGCTCTCGTGGTTCGCGTCGGCGTGGAGGCGCACCGCGCCCATCATCTCGCCGGTCTCGGCATCCACCGCCACGAAGGCGATGGCGCGGGCGTAGTCGAGCTGGGTCAGGCGCGCGATGAAGGAATGGGAGAAGTCCTTCACCGGCGCGAAGAAGCGCAGCCGCAGGTCCTCGTCGGTGACGCGCTTGAAGAAGGCGAGGAACAGCTCCTCGTCCTCCGGCCGGACGGGCCGCACGAAGACGGTGCGCTCTGCGGAGAGCTCCATCGTCCGCTCCCATTCCACCGGATACGGCCGCACGGCGAAGCTCGCATGCGGCGCGCTCGCCCGCTTGCCGCTCACGGGCGCGACGGCGACGCGGGCGTCCACCGCGATGACGCCGTCCTTGTCGGCGAGGAAGGGGTTGATGTCGAGCTCGCGCACCTCCGGCAGGTCGGCGGCGAGCTGCGAGAGCTTCACGAGGACGAGCTTCACCGCCTCGATATCGGCGGCGGGCACGTCGCGATAGGCGGCGAGCACGCGCGAGACGCGTGTGCGCGAAACGAGCGTCTGCGCGAGGTTCATGTCGAGCGGCGGGAGCGCGAGCGCCTTGTCGTTGATCACCTCCACCGCCGTGCCGCCGCGCCCGAAGACGATGACGGGGCCGAACGTGTCGTCGTGCGCGATGCCGGCGATGAGCTCGCGCGCCTTGGGCTTGCGCACCATGGGCTGGACCGTGACGCCGGTGATGCGCGCGTCCGGCTTGCGCGCGGCGGCGCGGGCCAGGATCTCGCGCGTGGCCTCCTCGACCGCCTGCACGCTGGTGAGGTCGAGCGAGACGCCGCCGATGTCGGACTTGTGCACGATGTCGGGAGAGAGGATCTTCACCGCCACCGTGCCACCCGCCTCGACGAAGGGCCGCGCCGCGGCGCCCGCTTCCTCCGGCGTGCGGGCGAGGCTCACCGGCGCGTCGGGGATCGCGTAGGCGGAAAGCAGGCGCGAGACCTCCATCGGGTCGAGCCAGGTGCGGCCTTCCACCACCACGGTCTCGACGATGGCGCGCGCGGCGGCGCGATCGGGCGCGAAGTCCCGGGGCAGGCTGGCGGGCGTCTGCATCAGCAGGTCCTGCGCCTCGCGCCAGCGGACGAGGTGCATGAAGCCCTGCACGGCGTCCGCCTCGGTGGCGAAATGCGGGATGCCCGCCGCCTCGAAGGCGCGCCCCGCCTCCGGATGCTCGCCCAGCCACACCGCGAAGACGGGCTTGGCGCGAAACGCCTTCGCGCGATGACGCTGCACCGTCTCCACCACCGCCTGCGCCGCCGCCGGCGCGGAGGCCAGAGCGGTGGGCACGTTGAGGACGAGGATCGCGTCGTTGGCGGGGTCGTCGAGCAGCGCCTCGAGCGAGGATGCGTAGCGCCGCGCATCGGCGTCGCCGATGATGTCGACGGGATTGCCCCGCGACCACGTGTCGGGCAGGACGCCGTCGAGGGCGGTGATCGTGTCCGGCGACACCTCGGCGAGGCGCCCGCCGCGATCGATCAGCCGGTCGACGGCGAGCACGCCGACGCCACCGCCGTTGGTGAGGATGGCGAGGCGGTTGCCGGGAAAGGGTTTTTGGCGCGAGAGCGTCTCGGCGGCGGCGAAGAGCTCGTCGAGATCGTAGACCCGCAGCAGGCCCGCGCGCCGGAAGGCCGCCTCGTAGACCGCGTCCGATCCCGCGAGCGCGCCGGTATGCGTCGCCGCCGCCTTGGCGCCCTGCGCGTGGCGGCCGGACTTGATCACGACGACGGGCTTCGAGCGCGAGGCGGCGCGAGCGGCGGACATGAACTTGCGCGCCGCGTTGATCGATTCGACGTAGAGCAGGATCGCGCGGGTGTTCCGGTCGGCGGCGAAATAGTCGAGGCAATCGCCGAAATCGACGTCCACCTTGTCGCCGAGCGAGACCACCGCCGAGAAACCGACGTTGCGCTGCGCGCCCCATTCGACGAGGCCCGCGGCGATGGCGCCCGATTGCGAGATCAGCGCGAGGTCGCCCGGGAGCGGCGGGTTCGCCGCGAAGCTCGCGTCGAGCCCCGCGCGCGGCGCCATGACGCCCAGGCAATTGGGGCCCACCAGCCGCAAGCCGTGGCGCCGCGCGCGCTGGCGCGCGTCCTCGGCCAACGAACCCGGGCCGTGGCCGAGCCCCGCCGTGATGACGATCGCCGCGCACGCGCCGATCCGCCCCGCCTCCTCGACGATGTCGGGCACGGCGGCGGGCGGCGCGGCGATCACGACGAGATCGGGCGCCTCCGTCATGTCGGAGAGCCGCGCCACGCAAGGCTTTCCGTCGATCTCGCGATGGCGCGGATTGACCGGCGTGATCGGCCCCGCGAAGCCCGCGCGCGAGAGGTTGCGCAGGACGGTGCGCCCGAGCGAGCCCTCCCGCGGGCTCGCGCCGACGAGCGCGATGGAGCGCGGCGCGAACAGCTTGTCGAGGCGATAGGTGCTCATGGTCGGGCTCTCCTCCGGAGGCGGGGCGAGATCAGCGTTCGCATGGGAGACGCGCGTGCGACGGTGCGTCAAGCCGAGGAGATGGAGCAGGGTTCGGCGACGGGCGTGCGACGCGCGGTCGCCGCACGCGCCGCTCCTCGACGTCATCCGCGCACGAGCGACAGGACGAGAGCATCGTAGGTGGTGCCCAGCGCCTCGAGCTCGTCCGCGAGCGTCGCCTGCGAGGCGGCGAGGCCCTCGCGCCGGCTCGCGTGGGCGCGCTCGATCGCGAGGAGCTCGGCGTAGAGCGGCTCGATCACGGCACGCGCGGCACGTCCGGCGGGGCGGCGGCTCGAATGATAGCCGACGATGCGTCCACTCCCGTCGAGGCTCGGCGTCACGTGGGCGAGCACCCAGTAATTCGCGCCGTCGGCGGCGAGGTTGTTCACGTAGGCGAAGACCTCGCGCCGGGCCTCGATCTCCCGCCACAGATGGGCGAAGACGCAGCGCGGCATGTCGGGATGGCGGATGATCGAATGCGGCGCGCCGATCGCGTCCGCCTCCTCGAGCGCCGCCATGGCGAGGAAGGTCGGGTTGGCGTAGGTGATGCGGCCCGTCGTGTCCGTCTTGGTGACGATGATCGCGCCGGGCGGGAAGGGGCGCTCGACGCCCGTCGGGACGACGACGCGATCGAGGCGGCGCGGCGGCCGCGCCCGCGCGGCCCCGCGCGACGGGAAGATGGAACGCATGAACACGGGACCGTGCCTTCCTCGGCCGTTGCGACGCGAGGAAGGCTAGACGGCGCGGGTCGTCCGCGCCGTGATCTCGATCAAGGGCGGCGCTTCAGGAGCCGCGTCTCGCCCGCGGCGGCAGCGGCACGGTCTCGCCGTCGGCTCCCGTGACGGTGGCGAGCGCGAGGAGCTCCTCCTCGGGCGCCTCGTCGGCCTCGCTCCCGTCGGCCTCGCGCGAGAGCCCGAGCTTGGCGTAGACGGCGCTGCCGTGATGGAGCAGGCGGGCGAGCATGCGCGCGCGGGCCGACTCGCCCAGCGGATCGACGCTCACGTAGCGGTCGATGCGCTCGCCGATCATGCCGGCGAAGCGCGCGTCCACCTCCGCGAAGGAGAGCGGCCGGCGGCGATCGCCGCGCTCGTAGAAGATGGTGCGGTTCGCCCGCGCCGCCGCGGCGAAGGCCTCCGCCGCCTTCGCGTCCGGATCGGCATCCTTGGCGGCGAGGAAGATCTCGGCGCCGGCCGGCCCTAGGAAATGCGCGAGATAGAGCTCGTGCGGGGCGAGCCCGCGCCCGATCGCCGCCTCGATGCGGGCGCGATCGCGCGCCAGCATCTCGCCGGCCATGAGCCCCGAGAGCAGCGGATCGCGGCGCAATCCCAGGATCTCGGCACGCCGCTCCTCGTCCTCGACGCGATAGCGCCCGTCCGCGCCGCGGACGATGTCGTCCGCTTCCTCCGAGAGGCCGTGCGCGTCGCCGAAATGGTAGACGACGTCGAGCCAGGTCTGCTCGATGAACTGATAGAGCCCCTCCGCCGAGGAGGTGCTCGCGCCGACGCCCGGGCGCAGGCTCGATTCCTTGTCGGCGAGCGCCAGCATGTAGACGGGGTCGACGCCGGTCCGTGCGGCGGCGCTGCGTACGGCGGTCACGATCCAGCGCTCGACGCGCATGGCGCCGAATCGCACGGTGCGCCGCTCCTCGGCGAGCGCCAGGAGCGCGTCGCGCTTGGCCGCGTAGGCGGCGGCGAGCCGTGCACCGACGCTCTCGCCGAGAGAACCGTCGAGGCTCGGGAACAGGTCGGGCAGAACATGCGTTAAAGCGCCGTCGAGGGCCGTGCTCACGAGCGCCACCGGTGCGAGGCCGGGGACGCAGCAGGGTGCCGGCGTCGAGGCGACGCGCGCCGCGGCAGGCGTCGGCGGAGCCGGCGTGGGCGGGGCCGCGAGCGACCCGGTGACGTCCACGAGGTCCGGGACCGAGGCCAGGAGGTCGGCGACGGGCGCGCGTGCGCCGTTCACCGCCACGAGATTGGCCGCGAGCCCGAGAGACAGGGCCGCGGCGAGACGGATGGTGCCGGAAGCGGCGCCCGTCCCGCGCGCACGAACGCTCTCGCGTCCGCACACGTGCGCTCCGTCGGCAACCGGCCGACGGCCCGCGGCGCCCGCCGGCGCCGTGATCGCATGCGTCATTCCACCCCTCGGAGAAAAGTGCGCCGCGACTCGGGCGCCCCTGAACCGCGTTCAGCCATCGCCCGTCATTTCGGCGGCAATGGGTCAGCGTGGCCGTGCGCGGGTTGCGACGGTCCGTCGCGTCATCGAAAAGCCGCGGATCGCGTGTAGACGATCGGTCCATCGGTCATGCGGTGTGGTCGGGTGGTGCGGGAGGCCTTCATGGGTGCGGGTGCGAGCTTCAACGTCTTCCGCCGCCTCGATGCGCCGGAGCTGCGCTGCGCCGTGCCGGAGGACCGCGCGGTGCCCGCCTTCATCGAGGCCAAGGGCTGGGTGTTCGAGCGCCGTCTCGACGGCGGCACGCCGCGCCCGCGCGGCTTCGACGTCCGCGCCGCCGACGTGGTGGCGCGCTGGAACGGCTTTTATCTCTTCGAGACCTGGGCCCGCGACGAGGCGCGGTGATTCGAGCGCCGGGCCGCGCGCGGGATCAGGCGACGTCCTCGGGGACGAGGGCGTGGAGGGAATAGAGCACGCCCGCCAGCCCAGCGACGATGGCGAAGAGTCGCGTGTCGCCGATCAGCTCCATCACCGAGGGGTAGACCACTCCCATAAGCAGGAGGAGCGAGACCGCGAGGGTCAAGCCGTCGAAGACGCGCTTCACGCCGCCTCCGAGCGAGCGGCCGAGCGGCTTGCCCACTCGGCGCATGCGAATCAGCTCCAGCAGGTAGCCCATCACCACGTATCCGGCCGTGATCGCGAGCGTCCACGCGAAGAGTTCGTTGTGGTCGGCGGGGATCACGCGTGGCGCGCCGATCGGAACTCGAGCACGAGCCCGAGGAGCGCACCTCCCGCGAAAGCCGCCACTTGCATCGGCTCGGGATAGGGAAGCGCGAGCAGATGGGCGGCCGTGCCGACGCCCGCCAGCGCCAGGCCACCGAACCCGATCGCCGCCCGCAGCGCGCGGGGCACCATCGCTTCGCGCCGGCTCTCGCCGATCCGCGCCATTGCCACCTTCCGTCATCACGCGACCGATCTGCACTATGTCGTTGCCGCTCATCGTTCGTCAAGGATGGCGAGGTCCGCTCGGCCCGTGGCGCCGCCCGGCGCTTGTCCGTGCGCGCACGCGCGCCTATGGTCCGCGCGCTCGAAGACAGCTCGGGAGACGCACGCTCTTGGCCATCGCCAGCATGACCGGATTCGCCCGCGAGGCGGGCGCCACGGGCGCCACGCTCTGGGCGCTCGAAGCGAAGTCCGTGAACGGGCGCTCGCTCGACGTACGTCCGCGCACGCCGCCGGGCTTCGACGCCGTGGCCGAGGAGGCGCGCCGCGTGCTCTCGCAGGCGCTCGCCCGCGGCCAGGTGCAGCTCTCGCTGACGCTCCAGCGCGCGGCCGGCGCGCCGAAGGTGCGGGTCAATCGCGAGGTCCTGCAGAGCGTGCTCGACGCGCTCGCCGATCTGCGCGTGCCCGACGGCGTCGCCCCGGCTTCCCTCGACGGGCTGCTGTCGCTGCGCGGCGTCGTCGAGCTCGAGGAGGGGGATGCGACGGGCGATCCCGCGGCGCTCGAGGCGGACCTGCGCGCGGCGTTGCCGCGTCTCGCGGACGCCCTCGTCGCCGCGCGGCGCGACGAGGGCGCGGCGCTCGAGGCCGTGATCGAGGGCCACCTCGCCACCATCGCCGATCTCGTGGCGCAGGCGGAGGCGCATCCCGGCCGCAGCGCCGAGGCGATCCGCGCCCGCCTCGCCGCGCAAGTCGAGGCGCTGATGGAGGCGAGCACCGGCCTCGATCCCGCGCGGCTGCACCAGGAGGCGGCCCTGATCGCGACCCGCGCCGACATTCGCGAGGAGCTGGATCGGCTCGTCGCGCACGTGGCGCAGGCCCGCGCGCTGCTCGCCGAGGGCGGCGCGGTTGGGCGGCGCCTCGACTTTCTCGCCCAGGAATTCGGCCGCGAGGCCAACACGCTCTGCGCCAAGGCCAACGACGTCGCCCTCTCGCAGATCGGGCTTTCCCTGAAGCACGTCGTCGACCAGCTGCGCGAGCAGGTCCAGAACGTGGAGTGACGAGATGGTCTCCGAGGACGCCCCCCGCGACGCGAGCGGCCGCACCCGCCGCGGCGTGATGCTGATCATCGCCTCGCCCTCCGGGGCGGGCAAGTCGACGCTCTCGCGCCTGCTGCTCCAGACCGACAAGGACATCGCCATGTCCGTCTCGGTGACGACGCGCCCGCGCCGCCCCTCGGAGGTGGACGGCGTGCACTATCGCTTCATCGCCGAGCGCGACTTCCTCCTCATGCGCGAGCGCGGAGAATTGCTCGAGCACGCCGAGGTGCACGGCAATTTCTACGGCACGCCGCGCGCGCCGGTGGAGGCGGCGCTGGAGGACGGGCGCGACATCCTCTTCGACATCGACGTCCAGGGCACGCTGCAGCTCTACGAGACCATGCGGCCCGACGTGGCCAGCGTCTTCATCCTGCCCCCCTCCATCGCCGAGCTGGAGAAGCGCCTCGCGCGGCGCGCGGAGGACGATCAGGCCACCATCCGCCGTCGCCTGCGCACGGCGCTCGGCGAGATCGAGCGCTGGCGCGACTACGACTACGTGCTCGTCAACGACGACCTGGAGCGCACCTTCCACGATCTCGAGGCGATCCTGAAGGCCGAGCGCGTCCGCCGCACCCGCCGCGACAACCTCGTGCCCTTGGTGGAGACGCTGACGCGGGACCTGGGCGAGGTGCTGTCGCGGGAGGGGTGAGCGGGCGGGCGGCGCGAGGCCCTCAACGGCGTTCGCCCCCTCCGGTCCGCTTCGCGGCCCACCTCCCCTGCGGGGAGATGCCTGCGTCGGCATGCGGCGGGCCCAAGCGTGACAATGACGCAATAGCAATTTAAGGTGATGCACGCAAACGACCACATGAAGGAGCGTGCATGTCCTGTCGCAATATCTTTCCCGCCCTCGTGCTTGCGGCGGTCATCGTTCCATCGAATGCCCGCGCGGACATCGATCCTCCGGCCGTCTACCACGCCTGCGATGAGGCAGCCGTCGATGTCGGCTTCGCCAGAGCGGGTCTGCCGAGCAGAATTCAGGCGTCGGTCGTCTCGCAGGTTGCTGGAAGATGGCAGGGAACGAGGATGGTCGTTCTCAATGCCCCGACTAACACGGGTCACGTCTTCTGCATGACGACGCTTGAGATGGACGTCAAGCTCTACAAGTTCGATGGGCGCGAAATCATCGCGCGGGACTGAAATCGCCCCCACCGGTCCGCTTCGCGGCCCACCTCCCCTGCGGGGAGGCTTTCCACCCTCACATGTTCGGATAGACCGGCCCGCCGCCGCCTTCCGGCGTCACCCACTTGATGTTCTGCGTCGGGTCCTTGATGTCGCACGTCTTGCAGTGGACGCAGTTCTGGGCGTTGATGACGAACTTCGGGTCTGTCTTCGCCTCAGGATCGGCGTAGACCACCTCGTAGACGCCCGCGGGGCAGTAGAGCCGCGCCGGCTCGCCGTATTTCGGCAGGTTGTGCTCTACCGGCACCTTCGGGTCGAGCAGCACGAGATGGCTCGGCTGGTCCTCCTCGTGGTTGGTGTTCGAGAGGAACACCGAGGAGAGCTTGTCGAAGGTCAGCACGCCGTCGGGCTTGGCGTAGGTCTTGGCCTTCACCTCGGAGATCGGCTTGAGGCACTCGTGGTCGGGCTTGCCGTGGGACAGCGTGCCGAAGAAGGACGAGCCCATGATCTGGTGCGTCCACATGTCGAGGCCGCCCAGCGCGATGCCGGCGAAGGTCCCGTACTTGGACCACATGGGCTTGACGTTGCGCACGCGGTAGAGGTCCTCGCCCACCGCGGAGGCGCGCCAGGCCTCCTCGTAGCTGCCCACCTCGTCGTGGCCGCGCCCCGCCTGCACCGCCTCGAAGAGGTGGTCGGCGCACAGCATGCCCGAGAGCATGGCGTTGTGCGTGCCCTTGATGCGCGGCACGTTGACGAAGCCGCCGGCGTCGCCCACGAGGCAGCCGCCCGGGAAGGAGAGCTTGGGCACCGATTGCCAGCCGCCCTCGACGATGGCCCGCGCGCCGTAGGAGATGCGCTTGGCACCCTCGAACGTCTCGGCGATGATCGGGTGCGTCTTGAAGCGCTGCATCTCGTCGAAGGGCGAGAGCGTCGGGTTCTCGTAGTTGAGATGCACGACGAAGCCCACCGAGACGAGGTTCTCGCCGTAATGGTAGAGCCAGGAGCCGCCGCCGGTGCGGTTGTCCAGCGGCCAGCCGAAGGAATGCTGCACCAGGCCGCGGCGGAAGCGCTCCGGCTGGACCTCCCAGACCTCCTTGATGCCGATGCCGTATTTCTGCGGCTCGCGTCCGTCGGCGAGGCCGAAGCGGTGGATCACCTGCTTGGCGAGGTTGCCGCGCGCGCCCTCGGCGAAGACGGTGTACTTGGCGTGCAGCTCCATGCCGCGGGTGTAGTTCGGCCCGGGCTTCCCCTCGCGGGTGATGCCGAGATCGCCGGTGGCGACGCCGACCACCTTGCCGTCCTCCACGAGGACCTCGGAGGCGGCGAAGCCCGGATAGATCTCCACGCCCAGAGCCTCGGCGCGCGGCGCGAGCCAGCGGCACACGCGCCCGAGCGAGCCGATGAAATTGCCCTCGTTGGACATCAGCGAGGGCATGAACAGGTTCGGCAGGCGCAGGCCGCCCGCGGGGCCGAGGAAGAGGAACTCGTCCTTCTCGACCTCGGTGTCGAGGGGCCGGTCGGGATCCTCGCGCCAGTCGGGCACGAGCGCGTCGAGGCCCGATGGGTCGATGACGGCGCCCGAGAGGATGTGCGCGCCGACCTCGGCGCCCTTCTCGACGACGACGACGGAGATCTCGGCTCCCGTCTCGGCGGCGCGCTGCTTCAAGCGCATGGCGGTGACGAGCCCGGCGGGCCCGGCGCCGACGACCACGACGTCGAAATCCATCGCTTCGCGGGGCGGCAGGTCCGCGGCTGTCGCCTCGGCTGCGGTCTTCGGGGCGTCGTTGTCGCTCACGCGGGCACTCCCTCGGCTGATCACGGTTCAGATACGAACCTTTTCAGCCCGGAGCAAGTTCACGCGCGCTTCAGCCGCGGACGGGCTCGACCTCGACGGCCTTCTTCCAGAAGCCCCACATCAGGTACAGGCCCATGATGCTGAACACCGCCATCAGCACGTAGCTCACGGTCGCGCCGAGCTCGAACAGTCCGGCAATGGCCCAGCCGGCGGCGAGCGCGACGCCGAACACCTCGACGCCGACGAGGATCATCACCGAGACGACGGTGAGGAGGTTGCGGGTGCTCTTACTGCTGGTCTTGCCGCTGCTCTTCGACGTGCTCATGCTCTCGACGCTTCCTCGGCCGTGTCGCGACGCGGAGCCCTCGGCCCCGCCGCGCGAGCGTGTCCTAGCCGCAAAGGCCGCCGCGAGGCAAGCGCCGCCGGCTCGGACACGTGCTCGCGGCCGTCACTCCAGCACGCCGATCGCGTCCTCCACCGCGCGCACGATCGCGCCCGAGCGCACGAGATCGAGCGCCTGCGCCATCTCGGTCGCGTACCAGCGATCCCCGTCGAGCGCCGGCGGGATGACGGCGCGGATCGCGTCGAGCGCCGCCCGCGTGCCGCGGCCGATCGGGTGATCCGGCGCCAGCGGCTCGACGAGGCTGAGCGCCTGCGCCGCCATGAGCAGCTCCAGCGCCACCACCTGCTCGGTATTCTCGACGATGGTGCGCGCCTTGCGCCCCGCCCAGGTCGAGTTCGAGACGTGGTCCTCCGCGTTGCCCTTGCCGGGGATCGAATCGACGGAGGCCGGCATGGCGAGCGTGCGGTTCTCCATGACCAGCGCCGAGGCCGAGCACTGCACCGTGGCGAAGCCCGTGTTGAGCCCCTTCTTGCCGGCGAGGAGATTGCGCGGCAGGCCGTAGCTCATGCCCGGATCGATGAGCCGCGCCAGGCGCCGCTCGGAGATCGAGGCGAGGTCCGCCATGGCGATGGCGAGGAAGTCCATGGCCTGGGCCATGTACTGCCCGTGGAAGTGCCCGCCCGACAGCGACACGTACCCGCCGTTGCCGTCGTCGACGATGAGCGGGTTGTCGGTGGCCGAATTCAGCTCCGTCCCGACGATGCGCTCGACATAGGCCACCGCCTCGTCCGCCGGCCCGTGGACCTGCGGGGCGCAGCGCAGCGAGTAGACGTCCTGCACGCGCGGCGAGGCCGGGGTGCCGGGCGCGCGGCTCTCCTCGGGGAAGACGATGTCTCGCGCATCCTGCGTGACGCGTCGCGAGCCGTCGAGGAGGCGCAGCACGTTGCGCGCGACCTTCATCTGCCCCGGATGCGGCCGGGCGCGCTGAATGCGCGGATCGAAGGCGTCGCGCTCGCCGCGCAGCGCCTCGAGCGAGAGGCAGAGCGCGATGTCCGCCGCCTTGAGCAGGCGCCGCGCGTCGTGGGTCGCGAGCGTCGCGAGCGCGAGCGAGGTCGTCGAGCCGTTGATGAGCGCGGAGGCGTCCTTGGCGCCGAGCGCCACGTCCGGCTCCATCCCGGCCTGCGCCAGCGCCTCGCGGGCGGGCATGCGCCGGCCGCGATAGATCATCTGCGCCTCCGCGAAGCCGCACACGGCACCGGCGAGATGCGCGAGCGGCGCGAGATCGCCCGACGCGCCCACCGATCCCTTCTGCGGGACGACCGGGTGCAGCCCCGCGTTCAGGCAGGCGAGGAGACGCTCGACGAGCTCGACCCGCGGGCCGGAATAGTTGGAGGCGAAGGCGTTGGCGCGCGCCAGCATCATGGCGCGCACCACGTCCTCGGCGAAGGGCTCGCCCACCCCCGTGGCATGGGCGTAGACGGTCTTGGCCTGGTAGGCCGCCATCTCGGCGATCAGCACGCGCTGGTCCTTGAACAGGCCCACGCCCGTGTTGAAGGCGTACATGAGCGGCGCCTCGTCGTGCATCCACGTGGCGTCGATGTAGGCGCGGGTCTCGGCCAGGCGCGCGCGCGCGCCCTCCGCCAGGGTCGCCTGCGCGAAGGCGCCGGCGGCATCCGGCCGCGCCACGGCCGCCGCCGCGTCGATGGTGAGGCTCGCGCCGTCGAGCTCGACGATCATGCCCGTGTCTCCTGATCGAGTTCTCGCCGCGAGCGTTACAGCCGAGCAAGGCGGCTGGCAACGAGGGCTCGTGCGTGCGGCTCACGCTTGACCTCCCGCATTGACCCCGGCGGCCCCGGCGGGCAGCCTGCGGCGGCGATTTCACAGGAGACCCATGCGGATGGAGCATCACATCGGCATTCCCTACCTGCGCGAGGTGATCGTCTTCCTGGTCGCCGCGGGGGTGATGGTGCCTCTGTTCCACCGCATGCGGGTCTCGCCGGTTCTCGGCTATCTCGTCGTGGGCGGCGTGATCGGGCCGTTCGGGCTCGGGCTGCTGGTCGGGGACTTCCCCGTGCTGCACTGGGTCGTCATCGACGATCTCGAAGGCGTGCAGGCGCTGGCCGAGCTCGGCGTGATCTTCCTCCTCTTCGTCATCGGGCTCGAATTGTCGCTCGAACGGCTGTGGGCCATGCGCCGCCTCGTCTTCGGGCTGGGCTCGGCGCAGATCCTGATCACCGGCACGATCATCGGCGTGATCGCGTGGGAGTTCGGCAACTCGATCCCCGCCTCCATCGTGCTCGGCGCCTGCCTCGCTCTGTCCTCCACCGCAATCGTCATGCAGCTCCTGATGCAGCGCCGGCGGCTGGGCACGCCGCTTGGGCGCTCGTCCTTCTCGATCCTGCTGATGCAGGATCTCGCGGTGGTGCCGATCCTGTTCGTGGTGGGCGTGCTCGGGGCGAAGGTCGAAGGCAATCTCGGGCTCGACCTCGCGCTCGCGCTCGGCAAGGCGGCGCTGACGATCGGCGGCATCTACGCCGTCGGGCGCCTCGTCCTGCGCCCGGCTCTGCGCGTCGCCGCGCAGACGAGGAGCCCCGAGATGTTCATGGCGGCGATCCTGCTCACGATCATCGGCATTTCCGCCATCACCGGCGCCGCCGGGCTCTCGATGGCGCTCGGCGCCTTCCTGGCGGGGCTGCTCATCGCCGAGACCGAGTTCCGCCACGAGGTCGAGGTCGACATCGAGCCGTTCAAGGGGCTGATGCTCGGGCTGTTCTTCATGTCGGTGGGCATGGGGATCGACTGGCGCGTCGTCGTCGAGGCGCCGTTCTGGATCTTCGCCTCCGTCGTCGGCCTCTTCGCCTTGAAGAGCCTCGTCACCGCGGGCCTGTGCGTCGCCTTCGGGCTCGGGCGCGCCACCGCCATCGAGGCGGGCCTGCTGCTCGGTCAGGGCGGCGAGTTCGCCTTCATCGTCGTGGGGCTCGCCATGTCGCTCGGGCTGATCCCGCCGGACGTCGGGCAGTTCATGCTCATCGTGGCGGGCCTCACCATGCTGGTGACGCCCCTCGTCGCGCATGCCGCGGAGCGCCTCGCCGCGCGCCTCGCCGGCACGGACGCGCCCTCCCAGCACGCGCTCGAGAGCATGGCGGAGCTCGAGGGTCACGTCGTCATCGCCGGCTTCGGACGCGTGGGTCGCACCCTCGTCGAGACCCTGCAGGCGGAGGCGATCCCCTTCGTCGCCATCGACGCGGACCCCAACGGCGTGGCGATCGCGCGCAAGGAGGGGCTGCCCGTCTATTTCGGCGACGCCTCGCGGCTCGATCTCCTGACGCGCGCCCACATCGCCGAGGCGAGCGCCGTCGTGCTCACCATGGACGACACCAAGGCCGCCGAGGGCATCGCCCGCGCCATCCGCCACGCCTGGCCGATGATCCCGATCTACGCCCGCGCCCGCGACCGCGCCCACGCGCATCGGCTGGTGGAAGCGGGCGCGACGATCGCCGTGCCGGAAGCCTTCGAGGCGAGCCTGCAGCTCGCCGGGCGCGTGCTGGAAGGCTTCGGCATCGGCGAGGAGGTCGTCCGCAAGCGCCTCGACCAGCAGCGCGGGCTCGAAGAGACGCCGTGAGGCGCAGAAGGCGCAGAAGGTCCTTCTCCTTCCCTGTAGGGGAAGGTGGCTCGGCGGAGCCGAGACGGATGGGGCGCGGCGACAGCCGCGTTCCGCGAAGCGGAAGCCCCGGTGCCAGGATGGCCACGTCGATTTCGGCTTTGCCGAACGCGCGTTCCGCGCGCCCCATCCGTCACGCCGCTTCGCGGCGCGCCACCTTCCCCTACAGGGAAGGAAGGGAAATCACGTCCCGCGGCGGTCGCGGTCCTGGGCGCGGCGCAGGGCGTCGGCGAGCGCGCCGCCGCCGGGGGCGCCGGAGCGTTCCCGATCACCGCGGGGCTTGCCCGCCTGCGGCGCGCGCGCCTGGTCCGGCCGTCCGCCGCCTCCACCCGTGCGCGCCGGGCGCCGCTCCTGTCCGGGCTCGTCGGAGAGGCGCATGGAGAGACCGATGCGCTTTCGCGGCACGTCCACCTCCATCACCTTGACCTTGACGACGTCGCCCGGCTTCGCCACGGCGCGGGGGTCCTTCACGAAGCTCGCCGACATCGCCGAGACGTGGACGAGCCCGTCCTGGTGGACGCCGATGTCGACGAAGGCGCCGAAGGCGGCGACGTTGGTGACGACGCCTTCGAGCACCATGCCGGGCACGAGATCGGAGATCTTCTCGACCCCGTCCGCGAAGCTCGCCGTCTTGAAGGCCGGGCGCGGGTCGCGGCCGGGCTTCTCCAGCTCGGCGATGATGTCGGAGACGGTCGGCACGCCGAACGTCTCGTCGGTGAAGCGGCGCGGGTCGAGCGCGCGCAGCGTCTTCGCGTCGCCGATGATGCGCACGACGTCGGCCTTGGTGAACTCCAGGATGCGCCGAACCACGGGATAGGCCTCCGGGTGGACGCCCGAGCGGTCGAGCGGGTCCGCGCCGTCCTGGATGCGCAGGAAGCCGGCGGCGAGCTGGAAGGTCTTGGGGCCCAGCCCCGGCACGTTCATCAGCTCCTTGCGCGTGCGGAACGGCCCCGCCTCGTCCCGGCGCGCGACGATCGCCTTCGCGACGCCCTCGCCCAGCCCCGACACGCGCGCCAGCAACGGGGCCGACGCCGTGTTCACCTCGACGCCCACCGCGTTCACGCAATCCTCGACCACGGCGTCGAGAGCCCGCGAGAGCGCGTGCTCGGCGAGATCGTGCTGATACTGCCCGACGCCGATCGATTTCGGGTCTATCTTCACGAGCTCCGCCAGCGGGTCCTGCAGGCGGCGTGCG
This sequence comes from Salinarimonas ramus, assembly GCF_014645695.1. Lineage (GTDB taxonomy): Bacteria > Pseudomonadota > Alphaproteobacteria > Rhizobiales > Beijerinckiaceae > Salinarimonas > Salinarimonas ramus. The sequence continues at coordinate 155,863 of NZ_BMMF01000009.1, forward strand.
ATGGAGACGGCGCCGCGCAGGGACACGTCGAGGTCGGGCAGCTCCTTCGAGGCGAAGGCGGAGGCGGAATAGACCGACGCGCCGGCCTCCGAGACCATCACCTTCACGGCCTTGCGGTCCGAGAGCCGCGCCACCAGCTCGCCGGCGAGCTTGTCGGTCTCGCGCGAGGCCGTGCCGTTGCCGATGGCGATCAGCTCCACGTCGTGGCGGCGCACGAGAGCCTCCAGCGTGTGGAGCGCCGCGTCCCAGCGCCGCTGCGGCTCGTGCGGATAGATCGTGTCGGTGGCCACCACCTTGCCGGTGGCGTCGACGACGGCGACCTTCACGCCGGTGCGATAGCCCGGATCGAGGCCCATCGTCGCGCGTGCGCCCGCGGGCGCGGCGAGCAGGAGATCGCGCAGGTTGGCCGCGAAGACGCGGATCGACTCCTCCTCCGCCTTGGCCCAGAGCCGGGCGCGGGCGTCGAGCGCGATCGAGAGCGAGATCTTGGTGCGCCAGGCGAAGCCCGCCGCCTTGGCGAGCCAGGAATCGCCCGGCCGGCCGCGATCGGCGAGGCGGAAATGCGCGCGGATCTTCGCGGGATAGGCGTCCTTCGCCGTGTCGGGGGCGTTTTCCGGGATCTCGGTGAGGGAGACGGAGAGCACTTCCTCCTTCTCGGCGCGGAAGATCGCCAGGATGCGGTGAGCGGGAAGCTCCGAGATCTTGCCCGAATAGGCGAAGTAATCCGAGAACTTGGCGCCCGCCTGCTCCTTGCCCTCTCGGACGGTGGCGACGAGTCGCGCCTCGCGCCAGAAATCCTCGCGCAGGCGCCCGATCAGGTCCGCGTCCTCTGCGAAGCGCTCCACCAGGATGTGGCGCGCGCCCTCCAGCGCCGCGTCCACGTCGGCGACGCCCTTCGCCTCGTCGACGAAGGCGCGGGCCTGGTCCTCGGGCGCGCGCTCGGGGGAGGCGACGAGCGCCTCGGCGAGAGGGCCGAGCCCCGCCTCGCGGGCGATCTGCGCCTTGGTGCGGCGTTTCGTCTTGTAGGGGAGGTAGAGGTCCTCGAGCCGGGCCTTGGTGTCGGCCGTGGCGATGGCGGCGGCGAGCGCGTCCGTCATCTTGCCCTGCTCGTCGATGGCGGCGCGGATCGCGGCGCGGCGCTCCTCCAGCTCGCGCAGGTAGCGCAGGCGCTCTTCCAGCGTGCGCAGCTGCGTGTCGTCGAGGCCGCCCGTCGCCTCCTTGCGATAGCGCGCGACGAAGGGAACGGTCGCGCCCTCGTCGAGCAGCGAGACCGCGGCGGCGACCTGCGCCTCCGCCACGGCGAGCTCGGCGGCGATGGTGCGGGTGATGGTGCGGGCGGTCTCGCCCGCGATCTTCGACGTCGTCATGTCGCCTCGCGCGATTCGGGGATGCGATCGAGGTCGACGTGTAGCGCGCCCGCGGCGGCGGGCAAACCGCCGCCGCGGGCGCGGGGTCGTGTCGTCGGGCCGCGCCTCAGCGCCGGCGGCGGCGCAGGAAGCGGAAGGCCTCGCGCAGGATGAAGGCGTTGCGGAGGAAGCGCAGCATGGGTCGTCTCCGGGTTCGTGCGGTGTCTGGAGGGACAAGTCGCAGGGGGGGATCGGGGTTCACGCGGCCCGCCCGACGCCGGATCGGGTCCGACGCGCAGATGTCGACAAATCGAGCGATCGGCCTAACCGGCGCGTCACCCGCATCGGCTAGGCTCGCATCCATGATCTCGTCCCTCGCCATGTCCCGCACCGGCCTCGACGCCGCCTCGCTGCGCCTCGAGGCGAGCGCGGCCAACGTCGCGAACCAGCGCACGTCGGGCGCGCTCCCAGCGGAGCCGGGCGGGCGCGCCGGCGCCTATGCGCCGGTGGACGTGGTCCAGGTCTCGCGCGACGGCGCCGGCGTCGAGGCGCGCCTCGCCGAGCGCCGGCCGGCCTACTACCCCGCATACGATCCCGGCTCGCCCGACGCGAACGCGCAGGGGCTCGTCGCCATGCCCAACGTCGACCTCGTCGAGGAAGTCACCAACCAGATCCTCGCCGCCGCGAGCTTCGAGGCCAACGTCGCCGCCATGCGTGCGGCCAAGGACATGGCCGAGACCCTGCTCGACGTGACTGCGTGAAGGGCGAGAGCTTCCGCCCGATCGCGCAAGTAGATGTGATCGTCGAACCGCATCGGCTCGACCACGCCACCTCGGGTCAGCGAAATACTCTTAACATTCCCTTGCGGCATTGACTGTGAGTTGCTCAATAGGGCATTATTTCACATCAACGCTGCGGGGGTTGAAAGATGTCTTCGATCTCGTTCGTCGGCGGCTCAAGTCGCGAGCCCGAGCATGCGGTGGCCGGGGCCATCGTCAGGCTCTTCAACGCGGATCGCGTCGAGAATGGCGTGACGGCCGACCAGATCGAATCGGGAGCGTGGCAAGACAATCTCGCGCTCCTGCGATCAGGACGGGTCGACTTCGCCCTCGTGAGAGCCGACCAGCTCGTCGGCCACGAGACCGAGCTCCGCGTGGTGCTCTCCTTGCACAGCCATGCGCTGACGATCCTGACCCGTGAGCAAGACGGCTCGGCCACGCTCGCCGACCTGGCGGGGCGCCGCGTCGACATCGGCCCGGCTGGGAGCCCCATGGCGGAGCTCGCCGCCCGGGCTCTCGCGGCGGCGGGGGTGAACGTCGTCGTCAGCGGCCTCCCGGCCGAGGACCGGGCGCAAGCGCTGAGCGACGGCGCCATCGACGCGATGGTCCTTCTGGGGGCGCACCCGCTGCCGGACGTGCGTGCCATCGACGCGCTGCACGGTGCTCGGCTGATCGACATCGACGGCGCGGCGGCCGCCGCCGCATCGTCGGATCCCGCTTCGAGGACCTTGACCTACGAGCCGCGGGACTCGCCGATCGCGGCTTACGGGCTCGACGCTCCGTTCTCGACGATCGGCTACGGCTTCGCGCTCGTCGCCCGCGCCGACATGCCGGACGACATCGTCCGAATGGTTGCCGAGAGCGCTCTCACGAGGGCGGACTCGCTTCGAAGCCTTCATCCGGCGCTGTCCGACATCGGGCTGGACGATCTCGGCGTCTCGACCGTCCTCCCTTTCCATGACGGGGCGGTCGCCGCCTTCGAGGCCGCGGGCGTGCCCTACGGGACGCCCGGAACTCCCCCCGGCGGCCCCGGCAGCGCGGTCGACGACAGCTTCGTCGAGCAGCCGGGCGATCGCCTGGTCGACGGCGGCGAGGGCGACGACGCGATGACCTATTCCGGCGAACGGTCCGGATACAGCGTTACGCTGAGAGACGACGCGACCGTGTCCGTGGTGAAGCCGGACGGCTCGACGGACACGCTGATCTCCATCGAGCGCGCCGCCTTCACGGACGGCACGCTCCTCTTCGACATCGACAGCGCCAACGCAAGCGCTGCGTACCGCCTCTACGGCGGGGCTTTCGACCGCACGCCGGACGAGGGAGGCCTGCGCTACTGGATCGCGGCCATCGACGGCGGGCTCGGCCTGCGCGATGCGGCAGCGGGCTTCCTCGCGAGCCGCGAGTTCATCGACCTCTACGGTGCCGATCTCGGCGATACGGACTTCGTCTCCGCTCTCTACGAGAACGTGCTCGGGCGCCCGGGCGAGCCGGAGGGCCGCGCGTTCTGGATCGGCTATCTCCAGGAGGGTGGGGCGCGTGCCGACGTGCTCGTCCAGTTCACGCAGCTCCCCGAGTTCGTCGGCATTAGCGACGCCGCGCTGGCGAACGGCTTCTGGGTCGCCTGAGGTTCCTTCGAGGAGGTCGCGCCATGGCCGTCTATCTCGTTTTCGCCTACGACGCCGAATACGTCGATTTCTTCAATCCGAGGGGGTACGTCAAGACCGGCGTCTCGCGCGAAGACCAAGTCGCCTTCGAGGCCTGGGCGACCTCCGCCGGCGTGACCGCGGGATACGGCCCGGCATACCTGCCGCGGGGTGAGTACGAAGCGGCGCTCCGAACCGGCGTCGTCGACGTGGTCGCCACGACCGATCGCGCCTTCGCGATGCAGGTCGCCGCGACCTCCGCCGATTTCACCCTTGTCGACCAAGACGGCGACCGGATCGACGTCGGCACGCCCGGCGACGGGGACGGCGGCAGCGTCGGCACCGACGGGCCGGACGTGTTCGTGGAGGAGGACGGCGATCGCCGGATCGACGCGGGAGCCGGCGACGACCGGATGACCTACGCGCAGGAGCGGTCGTCCTACTCCGTCTCGCTCGCGGAAGACGGGACCGTCACCGTCGCGAAGCCCGGCGGCTCGACGGACACGCTGATCTCCATCGAGGAGGTGACGTTCACGGACGGCCGGCTGATCTTCGACCTCGACAGCGCCAACGCGGCGGCCGCCTATCGTCTCTACGGCGGCGCCTTCGACCGCATGCCGGACGAAGGTGGGCTGCGCTACTGGACCAACGCCGTCGACGGGGGCACGAGCCTGCGGGACGCGGCCGCCGGCTTCATCGACAGCCCCGAGTTCCTGAGCCTCTACGGCGCCGACCTGAGCAATGCCGCCTTCGTCTCCGCGCTCTACCGCAACGTGCTCGGCCGCGACGGCGACGCTGGCGGCTTCGCCTACTGGTCGGCCTATCTCGACGGCGGCGGCGACCGGGCGGAGGTACTCGTGCAGTTCACGCAGCTGCCCGAATACGTGGCGCTCAGCACCGCCGACATCGAGAACGGGTACTGGGTTCTCTAGGGCGCGCGGGCGACGAGGAAGAGGCGCGGGTCCGATTTGCCCGAGCCGTGCCGGTCGCGCTCGACGATCGAGAACCCCGCCGCGACGATCTCCGCCTCGAGCGCTTTCGCGTCGAACCAGGCGACGGACGGCGCCTTGCCGATCAGGCGCATGAGCGGCACGACGAGGCGGATCGCGGGGTTCATCTCGGAGAGGCAGGGCGTCTTCGAGACGAAGACGCCGCCTGGCGCGAGCAGAGCGCGCACCCGCGCGTAGAGCGCCGCCCGGTCCGGCACGAGGTGCAGGAGGTTGAAGGCGATCACCGCGTCGTAGCCGCCGGGCGCCTCCGGCACGGCGTCCGCCGTCGCCTGGACGGGCTCGACGTTCGCAACGCCCGCCTGCGCCACCTTTTCGCGGGCGATGGCGATCATCTCGCCCGACGCGTCGCTCGCCACGATCCGCCCGGCATGCGGCGCGAGCCTCAGCGCGCTCGACGCCGTCCCGCAGCCGAGCTCCAGCACCCGCGCCCCGGCCGGCAGCAGCTCGCGCGTGCGCGCGAGCGTCCGCTCCAGCCCCGCCTCGTCGCCGACGGGCCGCGCGGCGTACTTGCGGGCGGCTTTGTCCCAGAAGCGGATGTCGGGGGATGTGGGCATGGGGGGCCTTTGGTGGGCGATCGCGTGTGTCCCGATCATGGTCGCGCGGTCGATCTCGCTCAAGGGCCGTCAGTTCCGGCCGTTACCACCGCCGTTTTTATAAACGTATGGCGCCGCATCATGTGGCCGGCGGATTCGATCTCAAGCATCCTGTTTGGGGACGAGGCTTGCGCTATTTCGTCCCTTGATCCCGACGTTAGCTCCTGAAATCTTTTAATAGATCATTCGCCCAGCTTATGGACCCGCCATTCACTTGTTCCTCCATGATCTTCACATACTCATCACTGTAATTCATCTCCGACTTGCACGATTCGTAAGCTACCTTTATCCTTCGCCTCGCGAAGTCAATGCGCCCTTTGATACCAGGATGATTTATGACGGAATCTGGAGATAACAACAAGAGAGCTTCGTCAAATGGTAAATCAGTGAAATCTATTTGTATAGACTTTCTCCAACTATCAACCGACCGACGTCCTTCATCATCGTCTGAATCTAGGCTATTCTTATAAACATCTGTCGCGCGCACCACTACATGGTGCCAAGTGCTTAGTAAATCAATTGCAGCCGTATCGACGAGGTCCTTACGTAACACCTGAACTTCTGCATCAGAAAGTCCACTATCTTTCAATAGTTTTGACAGCTCCCAAACTATTTCTTTTTTCCGCCGTGTGTCTAGACCTCCCCAACGACCACCCCACGCGAGCTGCTCAATCATCAATGATGCGAAGGCGCGCGAAATGCGTTGGCTGTCGCTCAGTAAGTCCTTCGCACGATTCAATTTTGCTTCGACAGTTCCAAAGATCTTGAATTGTTCGATGTCTCCGATATAGAAAAATATGACGTTTGCAGCAAACGACGCGCCGAGCAGCGCTGCAGAAGCAGCATCCCCGCCCACCGCCTCGATCAGCATGAGAGCGAACGACAGAACGGCTCCAAATAGAAAGAAGATGCGAAAGAGAGAAACAACGTGCTCCACGGCGTTATCCTCATATGAAAGCCTGCGGCCGAGACTTCTATCTCATCTGCTGGTTGGCGTAAATGACGGATTGAGTGTGCAAACATCGTCCCAAACGTGCGGCTCGTGGCCGGTTGCTCGACCGATTTTGCCGGAGGGATCGAGAGCGGCGCTGTGTTACACGCGTGTCAATCGCTAGCACATGGTCGTGCCTCGTCCGGCCTCATCGAGCAGGAAGGTGCGAAGTGATCGAGCGGGAGAGCAAGCTGAACTTGCTTTCCTTTAACGCTTCCCCTATCCCGATGAGCGGGACACCTCTCCCCACCGAGAGGCGCCCATCTGGAAGGATGGAACGACATGACGAATCCCGCTCCCGGCGTGCGCCCGCGCGCGCCGTTCTTCTCGTCCGGCCCGTGCGCGAAGCGCCCCGGCTGGAGCCTCGAGGCCCTCTCGGACGCGGCGCTCGGCCGCTCGCATCGGGCCAAGATCGGCAAGACCAAGCTCCAGCAGGCCATCGACCTCACCCGGGAGGTGCTGCGCGTGCCGGCCGATTACCGCATCGGCATCGTCCCCGCCTCCGACACCGGCGCCGTCGAGATGGCCATGTGGTCGATGCTGGGCGCGCGCCCCGTCGACCTCCTCGCCTGGGAGAGCTTCGGCTCCGGCTGGGTGACGGACGCGGTCAAGCAGCTGAAGCTGACCGACGCCCGGGTGATCGAGGCCGATTACGGCAAGCTTCCTGACCTCTCCGCCGTGGACACGAAGACGCGCGACGTCGTCTTCACCTGGAACGGCACGACCTCGGGCGTGCGCGTGCCGAACGCCGACTGGATCGCGGCGGACCGCGAGGGCGTCACCATCTGCGACGCGACCTCGGCGGCGTTCGCGCAGGCGCTCGACTGGGAGAAGCTCGACGTCGTCACCTTCTCCTGGCAGAAGGTGCTCGGCGGCGAGGCGGCGCACGGCATGCTGATCCTCTCGCCCCGCGCCGTCGCGCGGCTGGAGACCTACAAGCCCGCCTGGCCGCTGCCGAAGATCTTCCGGCTCACCAAGGGCGGCAAGCTCATCGAGGGCATCTTCAAGGGCGAGACCATCAACACGCCCTCCATGCTGGCTCTCGAGGATTATCTCGACGCGCTTCATTGGGCGAAGGGCATCGGCGGGCTCGACGCGCTGATCGCGCGCGCCGACGCCAACGCGACGGTGATCCAGGATTGGGCGGCGCGCACGCCGTGGGTGTCGAACCTCGCCGAGGACCCGGCGACGGCGTCGAACACGTCGGTGTGCCTGCGCATCGTCGATCCGGCGACGGTGGCCAAGGGCGAGGAGGCGGTGGCCGCGCTCGCCAAGGCGATCGCGGCGCGGCTCGAGGGTGAAGGCGTCGCCTTCGACATCGGCGCCTATCGCGACGCGCCCGCGGGGCTTCGCATCTGGTGCGGCGCCACCGTCGAGCGCGCGGACCTCGAAGCGCTCACCGCCTGGCTCGACTGGGCCTTCGCCGCAGAGACGGCGCAGCGCGCCGCGTGAGACGCGTGCGCTCTCCCTCCCTGTAGGGGAGGGGACGGTTCGCGCAGCGAACCAGGGGTGGGGTGCGTGCGGTCCGCGGCTGGCCTGCAGGTCCGCCTCCGGGTCCGCTTCGCGGATCGCGCGTCCCGCGCGCCCCATCCGTCACGCCGCTTCGCGGCGCGCCACCTTCCCCTACAGGGAAGGAGAGGGCGCGCCGCCTCGACGCCAATCCCGCAAGACGACCCTTCAGCAGGAGCGCCCGGCCCATGTCCGCGTCCTCGTCCTCCGCCCCCCGCGTCCTCGTCTCGGACGCGCTCTCCCCCGCCGCCGTGAAGATCTTCCAGGATCGCGGCATCCATGTCGATTTCGAGCCCGCCCTCGGCAAGGACAAGGATCGGCTCGCCGAGATCATCGGCGACTACGACGGCCTCGCCATCCGCTCGGCCACCAAGGTGACGCCCAAGCTGCTCGAGCGCGCGAGCCGCCTCAAGGTGGTCGGGCGCGCCGGCATCGGCGTCGACAACGTCGACATCCCCGCCGCGACCGCGCGCGGCGTCATCGTGATGAACACGCCCTTCGGCAATTCCATCACGACGGCCGAGCACGCCATCGCCATGATGTTCGCGTTGGCGCGCCAGATCCCGCAGGCGGACGCCTCGACGCAGGCCGGCAAGTGGGAGAAGAACAAGTTCATGGGCGTCGAGATCACCGCCAAGGTGCTCGGCGTCATCGGCTGCGGCAATATCGGATCCATCGTCGCCGATCGCGCCATCGGCTTGCGCATGCGCGTCGTCGCCTACGACCCCTTCTTGTCGCCCGAGCGCGCGCTCGAGCTCGGCGTGGAGAAGGTGGAGCTCGACGAGTTGCTCGCGCGCGCGGACGTGATCACGCTGCACGTGCCGCTCACCGACCGCACCCGCAACGTCCTCTCCCGCGAGGCGCTGGCCAAGACGAAGCAGGGCGTGCGAATCATCAATTGCGCCCGCGGCGGGCTCGTCGACGAGGTGGCGCTGCGCGAGGCGCTCGATTCCGGGCACGTCGCCGGTGCCGCCTTCGACGTCTTCTCGGAGGAGCCGGCGACGGAGAACCCGCTCTTCGGGCATCCCAACGTCGTGTGCACGCCGCATCTGGGCGCCTCCACCACGGAGGCGCAGGAGAACGTGGCGCTCCAGGTCGCCGAGCAGATGTCGACCTATCTTCTAACCGGCGGCGTCGAGAACGCGGTGAACTTCCCCTCGATCTCGGCGGAGGAGGCCCCGCGCCTCAAGCCCTTCGTCGCGCTCGCCGAGAAGCTCGGCTCGTTCCTGGGCCAGCTCACCGAGGCGCCGATCAAGGGCGTGCGCATCGAGTACGAGGGCGCGGTCGCGGGCATGAACACCCGCGCGCTCACCGCCGCCGCGGTGACGGGCGCGCTCAGGCCGATGCTCCAGGACATCAACATGGTCAACGCGCCGAGCATCGCCCGCGAGCGCGGCATCGTCATCGAGGAGATGACCCGCGAGAACGCGCAGCGCGACTACGAGAGCCTGGTGCGCATCACCATCGACGCCGAGGACATGCCGCGCTACGCGTCCGGCACGGTCTTCCACGACGGCAAGCCCCGCGTCGTCGAGATCCGCGACATCGACGTCGACGCGGAGTTCGCGCCGTACATGATCTACGTGCGCAACGCCGACGAGCCGGGCTTCATCGGCGCCTTCGGCTCGCTGCTCGGGGAGGCGGGGGTGAACATCGCCACCTTCTCGCTGGGGCGCGACCATCCCGGCGGCGACGCGATCTGCTTCGTCTCGGTGGACCAGAAGGTGTCGGACGCGCTTCTCGCCCGGATCGAGGCCATCCCGCAGGTGAAGCGGGCGCGAGCCGTGGCGTTCTGAAGCGACGACCGAACGCGGGCGCGGGGTGATGCCCGCGCCCGCGCGGTTTTCAGCGGGTCGTCGTGAGGATCTTGAGCGCGAAGAGCCCGAACACGCCCGCGAAGACGACGTCGATCGCCCGCAGCACCCGCGGGCGCGCCTTGACGAGGGCGATCACCTTGTCGGCGGCGAGGATCATCAAGGCCGCGAGCGGCGCCGAGAAGGCGATGAAATAGAGGCCGAGGAAGACGAGCTTCTCAGCGGCGTGCGGGTCCCCCGCCGTCACGAATTGCGGCAGGAAGGTCACGAAGAACAGGATGACCTTCGGGTTGGTGAGGTTGATCCCAACGCCCAGCAGCCATGTGGCGCGGAGCGAGAGGCGGTTCTTCGGCCCCTGCGCGCGCACGTTCAGCGCCGAGCCGTGGCGCAGCGCGTCGTAAGCCATCCACAGAAGGTAGAGCCCGCCGGCGATCTTCACCACGGTGAAGGCGGTGGTCGAGGCCGCGAGCAGCGCCGAGAGGCCGAGCGCGGCGAGAAGCGTGTGGCCCAGCGCACCCGTCATCGCGCCGAGCATGGCCGCGATCCCGGCCGCGCGCCCGCCCTGCACGGTCTTGGCCAGGAACAGGCTCATGTCCGGGCCGGGCGTGACGAAGAGGATGAAGCAGGCGCCGGAGAAGACGAGCAGCGTCTGGATGTCGGGCAGGAAGGTCATCGCGGTCGCCTCACGAAGAAGGGCTCCCGCGCCGCTGCACGGGAGCCCCGATGTCTCGGCGGGGGCGCGAGGCTCCCGCCGCGGATCCGCGCGCGCGGATCAGATGTCGAAATAGGCCTCGCGCGCCGCGATGAAGCGGGCGTCGTTCTGCTCGGTGCGGGTGCGCACGATGCGCAGCGCCTCGACGTAGCTCTGGGTGACGCGCTGCGTCAGCGGGTCGGAGGAATCGAGCAGCTCCTGCATGATCTCCTTCGCCGCCTCGGCGCCCGCCTGGAGGATCTCCTCCGGGAAGTAGCGCACCGTCACGCCGTGCTCGTTGACGAGCGTCTGCAGCGCGCGGGGGTCGTTGGCGTAGAAGTCGGAGGCGACCTGGTCGTACTCCGCCTGGCTGCAATCGCGCACGATCGCCTGCAGGTCGGAGGGAAGCTCCTGGTACTTCGCCTTGTCGACGACGAGCTCGGTCGCCAGGCCCGGCTCGTTGAAGGAGGGGAAGTAGTAGTTCTTGCAGATCTGGTAGAAGCCCAGCGCCAGGTCGTTGTAGGGACCCACGAACTCGGCCGCGTCCAGCGTGCCCGCCTGGAGCGCCGGGAAGATCTCGCCGCCGGCCATGTTGGTGACGGTGGCGCCGAGCGCCTCCCACACGCGCCCGCCGAGGCCCGGCGTGCGGAAGCGCAGGCCCTGCAGGTCGGAGAGGCCCGTGATCTCGTTGCGGAACCAGCCGCCGGCCTGGGTGCCGGTGTCGCCCGAGAGGAAGCCCTGGACGCCGAACTGGTCGTAGATCTCGTCCCACAGCTCCTGGCCGCCCATGTAGCGAATCCAGGCGGCGAGCTCGCGCGAGGTCATGCCGTAGGGAACGCCCGTGAAGAAGGACAGGCCCTGGCTCTTGTTCTGCCAGTAATAGGCCGCGCCGTGGCTCATCTCGGCGGTGCCGTCGATGACGGCGTCGAGCGCCTGCAGCGGCGGCACGAGCTCGCCGGCGGCGAAGACCTGCACCGTCAGCCGGCCGCCGGAGGCGGCGGTGATGCGGTCCGCCAGGCGCTGCGCGCCGACGCCGAGGCCCGGGAAATTCTTCGGCCAGGTCGTGACCATGCGCCAGGTGACGTTGCCCTGCGCGATCGCCGGGGCCGCGAGGCCCGACGCGGCGGCGACGCCGCCGACCGCGGCACCCTTCAGGAATTGACGACGTTCCATGCGTGAACCCTCCATCGTATTATGGGCGTTGCGGATCCGCTCCCCCGAGTGTGGAGGATTCGCGGCTCGCGGGCGTGATCTGGCGTTTCGCGCCCCGCGCGGACCCGACGCGGCGCGCACCTTAGCAACACCGATACGAAAAACAACAGAGCGCAACCGGTTGGTATCGCGCCTCGGGGGAAGCGAGCTCGATGCCGCGCTCTGCATCGACGTCGATGAGGCGCGCCGACCCGATACCGCCCCACGGGGCGGTCGGCGAGCGGAGCGAGACGGGTGGCGGCGAGGCAGCTGCAGGCGCAGCCCTCAAGGCGACGCGTCCCGTCGCCCCGCTTCGTTCGCCTCGCCGCGGCGGCGAGCGAAGAGGACGGGCAGGGTGAAGCCGATGCCGAGGAAGCGCACCAGGTGGTGCACGCCGACATAGAGCGGATCGAGCCCCATCACGAGGGCGAGCACGATCATCGCCTCGAGCCCGCCCGGCGCGAAGGCGACGAGGGCCTCCGCCAGCGGCGCGCCCGCGAGCGCCACGGCCAGCGCGGCGAAGAGGGCGGCCACCGCCATGCTCACCACGAAGGCGACGAGCGCCGGCGGGATCAGCCGGCGGATGGCAGCGAGGTCGAGCGTGTTGAAGCGCTGGGCGATGTAGATGCCGATGAGCACGAAGCCGAGCGTCGCCACGGGATCGGGCAATTGGCCGGCCACGGCGCCGGTGACGTGGCCGAGCCCGCTCGCCACCGTCGAGCCCAGCAGCAGCGGCGCCGCGAGGCCGATGCGCTCGAAGCCGAGGCCCACCACGAGCCCGCCGGCGAGGATGATCGCCAGCGCGACCGCGTCCGCCGGCGGCGCGCCCATCCCGATCGGTGCCGCGTGCGCCCCGCCGCCGGCGGCGACGAGGAAGGGAAGAACGAGGATGAGGAAGAGCAGGCGCGTCGACTGCACGATGCCGATGCCCGGCACGTTCGCCCCGCGCTCGGCGGCGATCGCCATCACCGAGGTGAGCGCGCCGGGCACGGTCGCGAGCACGGCGTCGATGCGCGTCCAGCCGAAGGCGCGCATCAGCACGAGGGAGGACGCGCCCGTCGCCGCGACGACGGCGAGCGCGAGGAAGAGCAGGCTCAGCGGATACCGCCCGATGGCGGCGAGCGTGTCGGGGGTCATGCCCGCGCCCATCACGGCGCCGGAGACGAGCATCGCCGTCTCGACGAGGGGGCGCGGCATGATGACGGCGAGCCCCAGCCGACCCAGCAGCACGACGCCGACGACGGCGCCCGACAGCCATCCCGCGGGAATGCCGGCCTGCGTGAAGAGCCAGCCGACGCCCCAGGCCACGGCGATCTGGACGATCTGCGCCAGCGGAGAGGCGCGATAGGTCTCGAGACGGGGCGTCGATCTCACGTCGCGCGCGCGACCTTTCTCGCGCGCCTTGCGATCGATCAATGTCCGGGGCGCGCGACCCTGCCATTGTCCTTCGCGACGGGGCGCTGTTCCTGGCGGTCGCCGTCACGGGCGCCCGGTGCAATCTCGGGGGAGTTGTGCCGGGCGTCTGTTCTTCTCGCCCCATCTGTCGCAGGAGATCGCCGCGCGCGGAAGACCCGCGCGCGCGGATCGGCCCTGCGCAGGACGCGCAGGGCCGCTGCCTTCGCGGCCGAAAGCCGGTGCCTCAGCGGCTCGCGTCCGCTCCCGAGAGGGTCAGCTCGAGATAGGTCGCGGTGACGGGCTCGATCTGCGCGGCGACGCGCTCGGCCATCGCCTCCTCCTCCGCCAGCGACTGCTCCAGCGCCGGCACGTTCCGCGCGTCGCCGGCGCGCTTCGCGATGGCGATGAGCGAGCGATAGGCGGCGATCTCGTAGTTCTCCAGCGCGTGGTCGGCATAGACGTTCTTGAGGATCTCGTCCTTCGCCGGTGCGTGGAAGATCGCGGCGAGATTGCCGGCGAGGCCGAGCGCGCCCTCCTTCACGGAGGAGGGCGAGGCGCCCTGGCCGTCGAGCGCGGTCTCCAGGCGGTCGCGCTGCAGCTTCGTCTCCTCGATGTGCTGCTCGAGGATCGCCTTCATCTGCGGATAGCGCTCCAGCCGCTCGACCTGGCGCTCCATGGCCTGGAGCGCCTCGAGCTCGAGGGAATGGGTGTTCTTGAGAGCCGTCACGTAGGTGGACTGCAGGTCGGTCATCGGATCGCTCCTTTCGAGCCGGTCTCGTCGGAGCTGCCGAAACGACGGGTGGCGCGCCGGGTTCCGGGCACGCGAGGCGGCCCGACGTCCCGGCGGCCGTCTTCGTGCTGGCGTTTCGCGCGAAATGCTCTATGGTCCGCCCCGTTCGCCGCGCGCTCGCGGCGGATCGCTCGCGCGCGACCCCGCTGGACGACATCCCGGCCGGGCCGACGACGAGCGCAGGAGCCGCGGGCGACGAGCCCGCCTCGGGCAGCGCGCCGGCTCACCACATCAAGACCAAGAAGGACCGAGACGATGTCGATCACCGCAGAGCGCAAGTCCGCGCTCATCAAGGACTATGCGCAGAAGGACGGCGACACGGGTTCGCCGGAGGTGCAGGTCGCGATCCTCACGGAGCGCATCACCAACCTCACGGAGCACTTCAAGAGCCACGCGAAGGACAACCATTCCCGCCGCGGCCTCCTGAAGATGGTCTCCCAGCGCCGTTCGCTGCTGGACTACCTCAAGCGCAACGACGAGGGCCGCTACCGGTCGCTCATCGAGCGCCTCGGCATCCGCCGCTGAGACCTGGCCGGGCGCGCGACCCTCGGGCGCCCGGCTCCTTTCCGCCCCGCCGATCCCGGATCGGACGAGGGGCGTCATCGCCCGGTCGATGACCATGGACAGGATCGCCCGGGGCTCCCTCCGCGAGGAGGGGCGAGCCCCGGGCCGTCTTGCCCATGGCGTCGTGTCGGACGCAAACGACCGCACGCAGGCAAGAGAGATACACAGACATGTTCGACATTCAGCGCGAAGAGCTGATCTGGGCCGGCCGCAAGCTCGTGCTCGAGACGGGCAAGATGGCCCGCCAGGCCGACGGGGCCGTGGTCGCCACCTACGGCGAGACCACCGTCCTCGCCACCGTCGTCGCCGCCAAGGAGCCCAAGCCCGGCATCGACTTCATGCCGCTCACGGTGAACTACCAGGAGCGCACCTACGCCGCCGGCCGCATCCCGGGTGGCTACTTCAAGCGCGAGGGCCGTCCGACGGAGAAGGAGACGCTCGTCTCCCGCCTCATCGACCGCCCGATCCGCCCGCTCTTCCTCGACGGCTGGCGCAACGACACGCAGGTCATCGTCACCGTGCTCTCGCACGATCTCGAGAACGACCCGGACGTCGTCGCCATGGTCGCCGCCTCCGCGGCGCTGACGCTCTCGGGCGTGCCCTTCACGGGTCCCGTCGGCGCGGCGCGCGTGGGCTGGATCAACAACGCCTACGTGCTCAACCCGACGCTCCCCGAGATGGAGGACTTCGCCCTCGACCTCGTCGTCGCCGGCACGCAGGACGCCGTGCTGATGGTGGAGTCGGAGGCGCGCGAGCTCTCCGAGGAGATCATGCTCGGCGCCGTCATGTTCGGGCACAAGCACTTCCAGCCGGTGATCGACGCGATCATCCGCCTCGCCGAGAAGGCCGCCAAGGAGCCGCGCGACTTCGCGCCGCCGGATCACGACGAGGTGATGAAGGCCGTGCTCGAGGTGGCCGAGGCCGACCTGCGCGCCGCCTACCAGATCACCGAGAAGCAGTCCCGCTACGCCGCCGTCGACGCCGCCAAGGCGAAGGTGACGGCCGCGCTCCTCCCCGACGAGGGCGAGGCCCGCTTCGCGCCCGAGCAGGTCAAGGCCGCCTTCAAGGAGGCCCAGGCCAAGGTCGTGCGCTGGAACATCCTCGACACCGGCAACCGCATCGACGGCCGCGACACGAAGACGGTCCGCCCGATCGTCTCCGAGGTCGGCGTGCTGCCGCGCACCCACGGCTCGGCGCTGTTCACCCGCGGCGAGACCCAGGCGCTCGTCGTCGCGACGCTCGGCACCGGCGAGGACGAGCAGTTCATCGACCAGCTGGAGGGGACCCGCAAGGAGCGCTTCCTGCTGCACTACAACTTCCCGCCCTATTCGGTGGGCGAGACCGGCCGCATCGGCTCGCCGGGCCGTCGCGAGATCGGGCACGGCAAGCTCGCCTGGCGCGCGCTGCGGCCGATGCTGCCGCCGCCGCACGAGTTTCCCTACACGCTGCGCGTCGTCTCGGAGATCACCGAGTCGAACGGCTCCTCCTCCATGGCCACCGTCTGCGGCGCCTCGCTGTCGCTGATGGACGCGGGCGTGCCGCTGCGCCGTCCCGTGGCGGGCATCGCCATGGGCCTCATCCTCGAGGACGAGCGCTTCGCGGTGCTCTCCGACATCCTGGGCGACGAGGACCACCTCGGCGACATGGACTTCAAGGTCGCCGGCACGGAGCAGGGCGTCACCTCGCTGCAGATGGACATCAAGATCGCCGGCATCACCGAGGAGATCATGAAGATCGCCCTCGACCAGGCCAAGGGCGGTCGCGAGCACATCCTCGGCGAGATGTCGAAGGCGCTCACCGCGCCGCGCGCCGAGCTCGGCGAGTACGCGCCGCGCATCGAGGTGATGCAGATCCCCACCGACAAGATCCGCGAGGTCATCGGCACGGGCGGCAAGATCATCCGCGAGATCGTGGAGAAGACCGGCGCCAAGGTGAACATCGAGGACGACGGCACGGTGAAGATCGCCTCCGCCGACGGCGCCTCGATCAAGGCGGCCTACAACTGGATCCGCTCCATCGTGGCCGAGCCGGAGCCCGGCGCGATCTACGAGGGCAAGGTCGTCAAGGTGATGGAGTTCGGCGCCTTCGTGAACTTCTTCGGTTCGCGCGACGGCCTCGTCCACATCTCCGAGCTCGCGCCCCAGCGCGTCGCCACGGTCAAGGACGTGGTCAAGGAGGGCGACACCGTGAAGGTGAAGTTCCTCGGCACGGACGATCGCGGCAAGGTGCGCCTCTCCATGAAGGCGGTCGATCAGGCCACGGGCGAGGACATGTCGAAGAAGGCCGCCGAGGGCGGCGAGGCCCCGGCTCCCGCGGCCGAGGGCGGCGAGGCGGCCTCCGGCGGCAATGGCGGCGACGGCCGCGGCCGCCGCCGCGGCGGACGTCGCGGGGAGTGATCCCGGAGGGGGCGGCGGCTGGCCGCCCCGTTTCCGGTTCGGTTACCATCGAGAGCGCGGTCCGCGAGGGCCGCGCTCTCTTTGCTTTCGGCGCCCGGGGAAGCTCCTTACGCGGCGGGCCGGCGCGCTGATCGAGGTGACGTGCGATGACGAAGAGACCTGAGACCACCTATCGCAGCGATGCTCTCGCGGCGATCCACGAGACGGCGTCGGATCTCCACGACGCGGGCGTGATGGCCAAGCGGACGATGCGGCGCTTCGACGAGATGTGCCTCACCCCGGTGAAGCCGCTCGGCGCCGAGGAGATCCGTGCGCTGCGCGAGCGCGAATGCGTGAGCCAAGCCGTGTTCGCCCGCCACCTCAACGTCACGACGGGTCTCGTCAGCCAGTGGGAGCGGGGCGAGAAGACGCCGGTCGGTCCCTCGCTGAAGCTGCTGACGCTGGTGCGCGCCCGCGGGCTCGACGCGATCGCCTGATCACCCTCGCTCCACTCCCTCCGCCTCCGCCGAATGGCGTCCCCGCGACATCCGATGTCGCCCCCGCGCAAGCGTCGCCCCGCTCGTGTCGCGAGCATGGACGCGATCCGGGCGGGTGCCCGGCGGGTCGGGCGAGCGGAGGCGAGCCATGAGGGAACGAGCGCGTGTGGTCGTGATCGGCGGCGGGGTCGTGGGGGCGGGGACGCTCTACCACCTGGCGAAGAAAGGCTGGTCCGACGTCGTGCTGATCGAGCGCAAGGAGCTCACCTCCGGCTCGACCTGGCACGCGGCGGGCCTCCTGCCTTTGTTCAACATGAGCTATTCCGTCGGCCAGCTGCACAAGTATTCGGTCGCGCTCTACGCGACGCTGCAGGAGGAGACGGGGCAGGACGTCGGCTTCCGCCGCGTGTCCAACATCCGCGTCGCCCGCTCGAAGGATCGCTGGGACGAGTTCATGGCCTACAAGGGCGTCGCCGACACGATCGGCGTGCGCTGCGACGTGCTGACGCCCGAGGAGGTGAAGGCGCTCTGGCCGCTCTGCGAGACCGAGAACCTCATCGGCGCCATCCGCCATCCCGACGACGGCTACATCCAGCCCGCGGACCTGACCCAGGCCTTCGCCATCGGCGCGCGTGCCCGCGGCGCGGAGATCCACCGCTACACGACCGTCACCGGCATCGTGCGCACCGCCGACGGCCTGTGGCGGGTCGAGACGGACAAGGGCGCCATCACCTGCGAGCACGTGGTCTGCGCCACCGGCAACTTCGCCCGGCGCACCGGCGCGATGGTGGGGCTCGACATCCCCGTCATCCCCGTCGAGCACCAGTACATCGTCACCGAGCCGCACCCGGCCATCAAGGCGCGCCAGAGCGCGGGCATGCCCGAGATGGGCGTGCTGCGCGACGCGGATTCCGGCTGGTACATGCGCGAGGAGGCGGGCGGGCTCATCCTCGGCCCCTACGAGAAGCACGCGCCGTGCTGCTACGTCGACGGGCCGGATGCGAACAGCGAGTACGAGCTCTTCCAGGAGGATCTGGAGCGGCTCGCGCCCCACATCGAGACGGCGATGGAGCTCGTGCCGATCTTCGGCGAGGTCGGCGTCAAGAAGGTCTACAACGGCGCCATCGCCTACACGCCCGACGGCTCGCCCATCGTCGGGCCGGCCTGGGACCTGCCGAACTTCTGGCTCAACGAGGGCCATTCCTTCGGCGTCACCGCCGCCGGCGGCGCGGGCTGGCAGCTGGCGAACTGGATCGTCGACGGCGAGCCGACCATCGACATGGGCGGCGTCGATCCCCGCCGCTTCGGCCCGCACGCGACCCGCGGCTACCTCGTGGCCAAGAACGAGGAAGCCTACGAGAACGTCTTCACCGTCCACTACCCGGACGAGGAGCGCGCCGCCGCCCGTCCGCTGCGCCGCTCGCCGGTCTACGACCGCCTGAAGGCCATGGGCGCGGTGTTCGGCACCTCCTACGGCTGGGAGCGCGCGAACTGGTTCGCGCCGGACGGCTACGGGCTCGACGCGGCCGATCTGGATCAGGCGCCGACGCTGCTCAACGAGAACCACCCGCCGGTCGTCGAGGGCGAGCGCCCGAGGGAGCGCTGGTCGTTCCGCCGCTCGAACTATTTCGAGCACGTGGGTGCCGAGGTGCGGCGCGTGCACGAGGGCGTCGGCATCCAGGACCTGACGCCGTTCGCCAAGTACGAGGTCTCCGGCCCCGGCGCCGAGGCCTGGCTCGACGGGCTCCTCGCCAACGCGCTGCCCAAGACGGTCGGGCGCATCGGGCTGACCCACATGCTCGCCGCGAACGGGGGCGTGCGGGCCGAGTTCACGGTGTTCCGCGAGGGGCCGGAGCGCTTCTACCTCGTCGGCATGGGCTCGGCGGAGCGGCACGACCTCGACTACCTGCAGAAGGCCCGCCCGCGTGACGGCTCGGTGGATCTCGCGCGGCTGACGACGCAGATCGGCGTCCTGGGCGTCGCCGGCCCGCACGCCCGCGACGTGCTCCAGAGCGTCACCGACACCGACCTCTCCGGCGCGAGCTTCCCATGGCTCACCGGCAAGACGATCGACGTCGGCTTCGCCAACGCGAAGGCGCTTCGCGTCAACTTCGTCGGCGAGCTCGGCTTCGAGCTGCACATTCCGGTCGAGATGACGGCCTACGTCTTCGATCTCCTGATGCAGGCCGGCGAACGCTACGGAATCGCGCCCTACGGCATGCGGGCGATGGAGTCCATGCGCCTGGAGAAGTCCTACCGCGTTCTGCCGCGCGAGCTCTCGATCGAGTACGCGGCGCTGGAATCCGGGCTCGAGCGCTTCGTCAAGCCGGGCAAGGGCGACTTCCTCGGGCGCGAGGCGCTCCTCGCCTGGCAGGAGCGGGGCTTCGCCAACCGCTTCGTCACGCTGGAGGTGCTCGACGTCACCGACGTCGACGCCCGCGGCAACGAGCCGATCCGCAAGGGCGGTCGCCTCGTCGGGCGCGTCACGTCGGGCGGCTACGGCTGGCGGGTCGGCAAGTCGATCGCGCTCGCCATGGTGTCGCCGGAGCTCGGCGAGATCGGCACGGAGCTCGACGTCGTGATCCTGGGCAAGCCGCACCGCGCCATGGTGATCGGCGAATCCCCCTTCGACCCCGACAACCAGCGCCTGCGCGGCTGAGAGCGCCGGGGAGCGAGCGCCGCGCGCGCCCTCCTTCCCTGTAGGGGAAGGTGTCGCCGGCGAAGCCGGTGACGGATGGGGCACGCCGCAAGGCGTGTTCCGCGAAGCGGAAGCGTCGGCTTCAGACCTCGCACGTCGGCTTCGGCTTCGCCGAACGCGCGTCCCGCGCGCCCCATCCGTCTCGTCGCCTTCGGCGCCGAGCCACCGTCCCCTACAGGGAAGGAGATTTCGGCTCAGCGTTCGATGGCGCGCTCCACGATCGCCACCGCGTCCTCCGGCGAGACCGCGCCGGCCAGCACCTCGACGAGGCCGCCGCGCTCGTCCTTGAGGAAGAGCGCCGGATAGCTGACGATGCCGCGGGCGCGCTCGGCGTCGAACATGGCCATCGTCTCGGCGAAGGCTTCGGGCGCCGACCAGCGGTCGAGGAGGACGTCGGGATCGAGCCCGGCGGCGGTCGCGACGCGGGCGATCGTGCGCGCGTCGTCGGGCACGCGGCCCTCGCCGTAGAAGGCCTCGCACAGGCCCGTGGCGACGTCGAGGGCGGCCTCCTCGCCGCCCATCTCGCGGGCGATGCGCACGGCGCGGCAGGCGGGCTCGGAGCGGGAGATCCAGCGGCCGGGCTCCAGCACGCGCTCGAAGAAGGCGGGGCCCGCCTTCACGCCGGTGCGGGCGCGCACCTCCTGGAGGCCGCGCATGAGATAGGGCGCGTCGAGCCCGATCATGCGCTCGCGCGCGCCGGTCACGAGCCCGCCCATGGCGACGCGGAAGAGAGCTTCGCCGGCAAAGCGCGCCCTCAGCCGGCGCAGCGTCGGCCCGAAACCGAAGCACCAGCCGCACAGCGGGTCGTAGGCGACGACGATGACGGGGGGCATCGACATGAGGGCTCCTCGATCGCGGGCAGCCTCCCGCAGATGGGTCGCGCCCGCGCCGGTGCAAGACCGGCATCGCACGCCCCCGCCATGCGCGCGCGGGCGAGGCGGGGCGGTTGCGCGGGCGGGCCCGCCTCTCTATCTGCAGGTAAGCTCCGACACCGTTCCGTTCAGGAACTCGTTCCACGAAGGTGTGAACCGATGGACCTCCTCAAGCTGGTCGCGTTCGACGAGGAAGATCTCGCCGTGCTGTCGGCCCACCTCCAGGACGCCGCCGTGCGCGTGGAGGACGTCGCCTACCTGCCCAAGGAAGGCCGCTTCGCGCTGTGCGCCCGCCGCTTCGACTGGGAGAGCGATCTCGGCGAGGCCCCGCGCCGGCGCCTGACGGGCATCCATTTCGAGCGCGTGCAGAACGTGCGCTGCAAGAACATGGACCCGCGCCGCAAGGAGGAGGTGCTCAACCTCCTCGCCGTCACCTTCGAGCCCGGCGCCGCACCGGCCGGCTGCGTGACGCTGATCTTCTCGGAGGATCGCGCCATCCGCCTCGACGTCGAGTGCCTCGAGGCGCAGATGAAGGACATGGGTCCGGTCTGGGAGGTGGAGAGCCGCCCCGAGCACGCCGCTCCCGATCCGCTGGTGCTCGACGCCGTGTCGCGCGAGGGGCGGGGCTGATGCCGATCCGTCTCGACGCCCGCGAGCCCGGGTTCGACGCCGCGTTCGAGGCGCTCATCGGCATGAAGCGCGAGGCCTCGGAGGAGGTGGACGGCGTCGTGCGCGGCATCATCGCCGACGTGATCGCGCGCGGCGACGCCGCGCTCGTCGACTACACCGCCCGCTTCGACCGGCTGAGCCTGACGCCGCAGACCCTGCGCATCGCCGACGACGAGCTCGCGGCCGCGGAGGCCTCCTGCTCGCGCGAGACGCTCGACGCGCTCCACCTCGCGCGCGAGCGGATCACGAGCTACCACGAACAGCAGAAGCCGCAGGATTTCCGCGAGACGGACGCGCTCGGCGTCACCCGCGGCTGGCGCTGGAACGCGGTCGAGGCGGCGGGGCTCTACGTGCCCGGCGGCACCGCGAGCTATCCCTCCTCCGTCCTGATGAACGCCGTACCCGCCCGCGTGGCGGGGGTCGACCGCATCGTCATGTGCGTGCCCACGCCCGACGGCGCCGTCGATCCGCTGGTTCTCGCGGCGGCGCGGATCGCGGGGATCGACGAGGTCTACCGCATCGGCGGCGCCCAGGCCGTGGCCGCCATGGCCTACGGCACGGCGACGATCCGCCCCGTGGCGAAGATCACCGGCCCCGGCAACGCCTACGTCGCCGCCGCCAAGCGCCGGGTGTTCGGACAGGTGGGCATCGACATGATCGCCGGCCCCTCCGAGGTGCTGATCCTCGCCGACGGCGAGGCCAATCCCGCCTGGATCGCCGCCGACCTCCTCGCCCAGGCGGAGCACGACGCCGCCGCGCAATCGATCCTGATCACCGACAGCGCCGATCTCGCCGATGCCGTCGAGGCGGCGGTGGAGCGCGCGCTCGCGACGCTTTCGCGCGCCGAGATCGCGGGCGCCTCCTGGCGCGATTTCGGCGCGATCGTCGTGGTGCCGGATCTCGAGGGCGCGATCCCGCTCGTCGACCGGCTCGCGCCCGAGCATCTCGAGATCGAGACTCGCGATCCCGAGCGACTCGCCGCGCGGGTGCGCAACGCGGGCTCGATCTTCCTGGGCGCTCATACGCCCGAGGCCATCGGCGATTATGTCGGCGGCCCGAACCACGTGCTGCCGACCGCCCGCTCGGCGCGCTTCTCCTCGGGGCTCTCGGTGCTCGATTTCATGAAGCGCACCTCGATCCTGTCCTGCACGCCCGACGCGCTGCGCGCGCTCGGGCCCGCGGCGATCGCGCTCGGAACGGCCGAGGGGCTGGACGCGCACGCGCGCTCGGTGGCGATCCGGCTGAATCTCTGACGGCGCGCCTCGCCGGCGCGCTCAGCCGGCGGGGATCGCGTCCGCGAAGGGGAAGGACAGGACCGGGCGGTCCGCGTCGTCGCGGACGTCGAACATCCACCTCATGCGGTCCTCGTCGTGCTTGGCGCCCTCGGACATCTCGACGAGCGCGCGATCGATCGCCTCGCGCCGCACGGCCTCGCCGTCGGCCAGGCGCACGCCCTCGGTGTCGGGATGGACGCCGCGTTCGGACCTGATGTGGAAATAGTAGACCGGCATGGCTCCCCTCTCGTGGAGGGAGAACGGACCCGGTCGCGCCCGCGTTCCCGCGCTGCAGCAATTCGCCCCGCCGGGGTCGACCGCGGCGGTGCGGCTCTCAGGTCGGGTAGGCGTGCGCCTCGAGATCGGCCAGCGAGACGAAGTCGAGGGCGCGCGCATGCGTCGCCTCGAGCCTGACCCTGGGCGCGACGCCCGCCTCCAGCGCCTCGCGCCAGCGCAGCGCGCACAGGCACCAGCCGTCGCCTTCGCGAAGCCCCGGGAAGTCGAATTCCGGACGCGGCGTCAGGAGATCGTTGCCGCGGGCCTGGCTGAAGCGCAGGAACGCGTCGCTCACCACGGCACAGATCACGTGGGTGCCCACGTCCTCCGCGGAGGTGTTGCAGAAGCCGTCGCGGAAGAAGCCCGTGCGCGGCGCCGAGCAGCACAGAGCGAGCGGGCCACCCAGCACGTTGCGCGCACCGCCGCCACCCTCGTATCGTCCGGACATGTCGTTCATGGGCGTGCTCTCCCGGAAACGTCGTATCCGCGAGAGCTAGGATGCGCGAGGCGCCGTGTCGAGGCGCCTCGCCGCGCCGCCCGTGCGAGAACCGTCAGCCCTCGGCGTGCCGCGCCTTGGCCTGGAACGGCTTGCCGCCGCCGGGGCCGGCCTTGCGGAAGCCGTCGTTGCCGCCGGTTCCCTTGCCGCCGGTCGCCTTGCCACGCGGCGCCGGCTTGCCGAACCCGCCCTTGCCGAAGCCGCCGCCGCTCTTTCCGGCGAAGCCACCCTTGCCGGCGAACCCGCCCTTGCCCGCGAAGCCGCCCTTGCCGAAGCCGCCTCTGCGCGGCCCGTCGCCGTCGACGTCCTGCCGCGGGCCCGGTGCGCCCTCGGCGCGGGCGATCGTGACGTTCTCGTCGTTGCCGCCGAGCGCCGACTTGGCGAAGGCGTCGGCCGCGTCGACGGCGATGCCGAAGCGGGTCTCCTGGGGGAAGATCCGGATCGGGCCGACGACGCCGCGGTCGATGCCGCCGATGCGGCAGATCAGCGGCAGCAGCCATTTCGGGTCGGCGTTCTGCTGGCGCCCCACGGAGAGCGTGAACCACGCCATCGGCACGCGCTCGCGGGCCTCGCGCGGCTCGCGCGGCTCGCGCGCGTCGCGACCACGACCCTCGAACGGGCCCTTGTCGCGGGCGCGCTCGAGCTCGCGCTCGTCGCGGCCGCGCCGCACCGGGCGCTCGCCGGGATCGGTGACGTCCTCGGGCGCCGGCAGGCGCGCGCGCCACAGGCGCACGAGGGCGGCGGCGACCTCCTCGGGGCTCCTCGTCTCGAGCAGGCGGCGCGCGGTCTCGCGCTCGTCCTCGCCCGCCTCCTCCACGATCAGCGGATCGGCGAGGAAGCGCGCCTCGTCCTCTGCGCGGATCTCCTCGATGGTCGGCGGGCCCGACCAGACGACGTCGATGCGCGCGCCCTGGATCAGCGCCTCGGCCTTGCGGCGGCGGTTGACCGGCACGACGAGGACGCAGATGCCCTTGCGGCCGGCGCGGCCGGTGCGGCCCGAGCGATGCAGCAGCGCCTCGCGGTCGTTGGGCAGGTCGGCGTGGATCACGAGGTCGAGATGCGCGAGGTCGATGCCGCGCGCGGCGACGTCGGTGGCGACGCATACCCGCGCCCGCCCGTCCCGCAGGGACTGGAGGGCGTTGGAGCGCTCCGCCTGGGAGAGCTCGCCCGAGAGCGCCACGGCGGCGAAGCCGCGCTCCACGAGGTTGGCGTGGAGATGGCGCACCTGCTCGCGCGTGGCGCAGAACACGATCGCGGCGCGCGCCTCGACGCGGCGCAGCACGTTGACGACGGCGAGCTCGATCTCCCGCGGCGAGACGCGGATCGCCTGGTAGGCGATGTCCGCGTGCGGCGCGTTGCGGGCGATGGTGTCGATGCGCACCGCGTCGCGCTGGTGATCGCGGGCGAGGCCGGCGATCTGCGGCGGGATCGTCGCGGAGAAGAGCAGCGTGCGCCGCTCGGCGGGCGCCGATTCGAGGATGAAGGTCAGGTCCTCGCGAAAGCCGAGGTCGAGCATCTCGTCGGCCTCGTCGAGCACCGCGCAGGCGAGCTCGGAGAGATCGAGCGCGCGACGCTCGATATGGTCGCGCAGGCGCCCGGGCGTGCCCACCACGATGTCGGCGCCGGCCTCGAGCGCGCGACGCTCGCGCCGCGGGTCCATGCCGCCGACGCAGGTGACGATGCGCGCGCCGGTGCGCTCGTAGAGCCAGGTCAGCTCGCGGGCGACCTGGAGCGCGAGCTCGCGGGTCGGCGCGACGACGAGGGCGCGTGGCGCCATCGCCGGGACGAGGACGGGCGAGGCTCCGATCAGCGTCGAGGCGAGCGCGAGGCCGAAGGCCACGGTCTTGCCGGAGCCGGTCTGGGCGGAGACGAGGAGGTCGCGCCCCTCGTTGCCGGGAGCGAGCACGGCCGCCTGGACCGGGGTCGGGTCGGCATAGCCGCGCGCGTCGAGCGCCTCGGCGAGGAGGGGATGGGTCGCGGGAAAGGGCATGGGGTCGTTCGATACCGATACGAAGAGATCCCCCTGCCGGGTCGCGGAAGAACCCGATCGCGTGTCGCGAAGCTGGCTGGAGGACGAAAGGCGGCAATGCGCGCCGCGCGCTGGGGGCTACATAAGCGATCTCGCGCGCAATTGCGAGCGCGTCGTGTGCGTCCCTGCGCTGCGGGTTGCGCAACACGCGTCGCCGCGTCATTGCTGTCACCGGGAGGAGAGCGCGAGACATGACCCTCGACGTCGTCGCGTTGCGCGCATTCTACGACAGCCCGCTCGGAGAGACCGCGCGGCGATTCGTCGGGCGTGCGCTCGCGGACTTCCTCGCCCCCGTCGCCGGGGCGAGCGTGATGGGCATCGGCTATCCCGGGCCCTATCTGGAGGCCGCCCGCGGCCGGGCGGAGCGCGTGCTCGCCTTCATGCCGGCGGCGCAGGGCGTCGAGCCCTGGCCGCGCGACGTGCGCCCCGCCGCCTGCCTCGCCGACAGCCTGATGCTGCCGCTCCCCGACGGCTGCATGGACCGCGTCCTCATCGTCCACGCGCTGGAGAGCTCGGAGGATCCCGACGAGCTGTTCTACGAGGTGTGGCGCGTGCTCGCGCCGGGCGGGCGGCTCGCGGTCGTCGCGCCCAATCGCGGCGGCCTTTGGGCGCGCATGGACGTGACCCCCTTCGGCCACGGACAGCCCTTCTCGCGCGGGCAGCTCAAGGCGCTGATGCGCCGCACGCTGTTCACGCCCGAGAGCTGGACGGAGACGCTCTACGTCCCGCCGCTGGCCTCGCCCATGCTGCGCGGCTCCGCCGGCGCCTTCGAACGCATCGGCACGCGCCTCAACCTGCCCTTCGCCGGCCTCCACGTGGTGGAGGCGACGAAGCAGCTCCATCGCCCGCTCATGGTCCGCCAGACCCGCCGCGGCACCCGCTTCATCCCGGTCCTCGTGCCCCAGGCGAACGGGGCGGCGACATCGCGGTGGGCGGCTCAGCGTCGGCTCTCCTCCGCGAGGTCCTCGCGGTAGATCGCGACGCGGGCGATGCGATCGGCGCCCATCACGCCGCGATACATGCCCGAGCAGTTGAAGGGCAGCGCCACGTTCCCGGCGGCGTCGACCGCGATGAGGCCGCCGGAGCCGTCGTTGGGCAGGAGCGCCTCCATCACCACGCCCTCGGCGGCCTGGGCGAGGCTCTGCTCGGCGTAGAGCATGCGCGCGTGCAGCTCGTGGCCGGCGCACCAGCGCACGAACACCTCGCCGTGGCCGGTGCCGGACATGGCGCAGGTGGCGTCGTCGGCGAAGGTGCCCGCGCCGAAGAGCGGCGTGTCGCCGATGCGGCCGGGCGCCTTCGCCGTCATGCCGCCGGTGGAGGTCGCCGCCGCGATATGGCCGTGGCGGTCGCGGGCGACGGCGCCGACCGTGCCGTGACGGCGGGCCTCGTCGCCGTCGTTCTCGTCGCGGCCCGCGCGGCGCCGCGCGAGGGTGTCCTGCAGGGCCTGCCAGCGGCTCTGCGTGAAGAAATAGGCGTCGTCCTCGAAGGCGATCGCGTGCTCGCGGCAGAAGGCGAGTGCTCCCTCGCCCGCGAGGAGCACGTGGGGCGAGCGCTCCATCACCGCCTTGGCGGCGAGGATCGGGTTGCGCGGCCCGCAGATCGCGGTGACGGCGCCGCAGGCGCGGTCACGCCCGTCCATGATGGCGGCGTCCATCTCCTGGCGCCCGGCGCTCGTGAAGACCGCCCCGCGCCCCGCGTTGAAGAGCGGCTCGTCCTCGAGCGCGCAGACCGCGGCGGCGACGGCGTCCACCGCCGATCCGCCGTCGGCGAGGATCGCGCCGCCGGCCTCGAGCGCGCGGGCGAGGCCGGCGCGGGTCGCCGCGTCGCGCTCGGGCGTCATCAGCGCCCGGTCGATGGTGCCGGCGCCGCCGTGGACGGCGATGGTGAAGCGCGTGTCGCTCATGACGAGGCCTTATCCCTGACGTAGCGGGCGATGTCCGCATGGGTGGCGCACCACACGTCGGCGCGGCCGGAAACGCGCGCGAGGATCTCCTCGAGGATGAAGATCCGCGAGCGGTAGCCGATGACGTGCGGGTGCATGGTGAGGAGGAAGAGCCCGCCCTCCGCATGGGCGCGCTCGAACTCGCGCAGGAAGATCGCGAGCACGGCCTCGGGCGGCGTGTAGGGGCGAAGCGCCTGGAAGCGGTTCATGTTGAAGTAGACCGCATCGTCCCGGATCCATTCCACGGGCAGCTCGACCACGCCGGTGGGCTCGCCGTCGGCGAGGAGCTCGTAGGGGTCGTCGTCGGCCATGAGCGACGAATCGTACAGAAGCCCCATCTCGCGGATGAGCGCGAGCGTGTGCGGGCTGTAGTCCCAGGACGGCGTGCGCAGGCCAACGGGGCGCGTGCCGGAGAGGCGCTCCAGCGTGTCGGCGGCGCGCAGCATCAGCTCGCGCTCGGCCGCCTCGGGAAGCGTGCCGTTGAGCTCGTGGATCCAGCCGTGGAGCGCGATCTCGTGGCCGGCCTCGACGCAGGCGCGCGGCTCGTTCGGATGCAGCAGGCCCGCCACCGCCGGGACGAAGAAGGTGGCCGGCACGGCGTGGCGCGCCAGCGCGTCGAGGATGCGCGGCACGCCGCGCCGCGCGCCGTACTCGCCCTGCGACATCCGCCCGATGGAGCGCGCGCCGTCGCGCAGCTCGTTGGTCTCGTGGTCGGCGTCGAAGGAGAGCGCCACCGCGCAGCGCGCGCCGTTCGGCCAGGCGGCGGGCTTGAGGGAGCGGCCGGCGCGCACGCGCTCCACGGCGCCGCGCCAGCGCGCCTCGGGCCATTGCCAGGGGAGTTCGTCCTCGGTCTGATCGGTGCGCTGGCTCATGACGGCTCCTATGGGATCTCCTGCCGGGATCGCGGGCGCGGGCGACGCGCGTGGACGAGGACGGCGCTCGCGACGATGAGCGCGGCGCCGAGCCAGAAGACGGGCGCGGGCGTCTCTCCGAAGAGGAGGACGCCCGCGAGCGTCGCGAAGACGAGGCGCGTGTAGGGGATCGGCGCGAGCGCGGAGACCTCGCCGACGCGATAGGCCTCGATCGTCAGCCACATGCCGAGGGTGCCGGTGGCGCCCACGAGGACGAGGAGGCCGAGATCGCGCCCCACGGGCACGCTCCAGTCCATCAGCGCGACGGGAAGCGCACCGGCGAAGGTGACGATGCCGATATAGGTCATGATCGTCGGCGTCGGCTCGCTCGCCGAGAGCGTGCGGTTGAGGAGCACGATGGCCGCGCCCGCCAGCGAGGCCGCGAGGCCGAGCAGCACCGCGGGCTCGAAGCCCACCGTGCCGAGCCCGGAGGCGACGACGACGCCGAGAAAGCCCACCAGCGTCGCCGCGAGCCGCACGCCGCCGACGCGCTCGCCCATCACCGGCCCCGCGAGCGCGACGACGAAGAGCGAGGTCGTGAAGGTGAGGACGGTGGCGAGGGCGAGATCGAGCCGCGCGAAGCTCGCATAATAGAAGCCCCAGCCGCACAGGCTCACCAGCCCGCGGGCGAGGTGGAGCCCGAGCCTGTTCGTGCGCAGTCCCGCCGGGCCGCGGGTCGCCATCAGCCAGGCCAGCGCGAAGACGAGCTGACCGCCCGCGCGGAAGAGCACGACGTCGCTCTGGTCCACCGCCGGGCTCGTGTAGCGCATGATCACAATCTCGAGCGTGAAGGCGAAGGCCGCCGCCACGAGAAGGAGCGCCCCGCGCAGGCTCTGGTCGGTGCCTGCGGGGGCGAGGGGCTCGCTCAAGAGCGTCCGCCGTCGACGGAGAGGATCTGCCCGGAGATCCAGGACGCCCGGTCGGAGGCGAGGAAGAGGACCGCGTCCGCGATGTCTTGCGCGCGCCCGAGGCGCCGGGTGTGGATCGCCTCGACGAGGCGCTTCTGGCCGGCCTCGCCGTAGCTCTCCCATTGCCGCTGCGTCGCGGGGTTCGAGAGGACGAAGCCCGGCGCGACGCTGTTGACGGTGATGCCGTGGGGCCCGAGCTCCTGGCTCAGCTGCTTCGTGAGGCCCACCAGCGCATGCTTCGCCGCCGTGTAGGCCTGGATCCCGGTGAGGCTCGGGCGCAAGCCGGCGCCCGACGAGATCGTGACGATCCGCCCGAAGCCGCCGGCCTTCATGGCGGGCGCGACCGCCTGCGCGCACCAAAGCGCGCTCTCGACGTTGGCCTCGAACAGCACCCGCCAGGAGGCCTCGTCGACCTCCTCGAGCGGGCGCGCCACCTGCCCACGCACGCCGCCGGCGCAGCAGACGAGGATGTCGAGCCCGCCGAGCGCCGCGGCCGTGTCGCCGATGGCGGCGTGGACGCCCGCGCGATCGGCGAGGTCGAGGGCGATGGTCTCGACGCCGCTGCCGGCGAGCGCGGCGAGGCCGTCGGCGTCGCGATCGAAGGCGCGCACCCGCGCGCCTCCCTCGGCGAAGGCGAGAGCGACGGCGCGGCCGATGCCCTGGGCGGCGCCGGTGACCGCTACGCGGCGGGACGTGTGGTCGATGCGCATGTGTCGAGCAGGAGGTCCAGGGTGTCGAAGGATTGCGGCCGGCGCCCGTCCTCGATGTCGTGGACGAGGTCGACGAGCCGCGCGATGGCCGGCGTCTCGATGCCCGCCGCATGGGCGAGCTCGGCGATGACGGCGATCTGCGCGTCGACCTCGGTCTTGCGCTTGCGCACCGCGAGATCGCGCCAGACGCCGGAATGGGTCTTGGCGGTGTGGCGGTTGAACTCCGCCATGGCGGCGACGGAGGCCCGCGCCGCCTCCTCGGAGGCGCCGGGCGCGAAGGCCTCGGGGTCGAAGCCGTTGAAGCCCAGCGGCGAGACGCCCCGCGCGCGCGCCGTCGCCATCACCTCGCGCCCCAGCGCGTGGAAGACGGGGAAGTGGCGCGCGCTCGCGAAATTGTCCGACATCGAGGCCGGCGTGAGCGCAGTCGCGAAGAGCATCGCCCCGTAGCCGAGCTTACCCCAGAGATAGCCCCAGATGTTGTCGGTGAGCACCGCCTTCGGCTCAAAGATCGAGAGCAGGCGGTGGATCTCGCGCACGCGCTCGGTCTCGCGCCCGTCGAGCTCGCCGACGGCGACGTGGGCGCGGTTGCCGAAGAGGATGCGCCCCGGCGCGAGCCAGTCCGCCCCGAAATTGACGAAGCAGCCGATGGTGCGCGCATCGCCGATCTCCTCGGCGATGACGAGCTCGTTGAGCCCGTTCTGCGCGGAGACGACGTAGCCGTCATCTGCCAGATGGGGCGCGAGCGCGCGCACGGCGTCAAGCGTGTGGTGCGCCTTGACCGCGAGGATCACCCGCGTGAAGCGGCCCTCGACGGCATCGGGCGTCGCCGCGCGCACCGGCTGGACGAAGGCCTCGACGGGTCCCTCGATGGAAAGCCCGTCGCGGTTCATGGCCTCGACGTGATCGGCCACCACGTCGACGAGGAGGACGTCCTCGCCGGCGCGGGCGAGATAGGCGCCGAGCGTGCCGCCGATGGCGCCCGCACCCCAGATCAGGATCGGTCCGGTCATGACCAGTCGCCCTCGAGCTGCGCGCGCGTCTCGGCGATGGCGACCTGCCAGATGGCGAGCATCTCCTCGTCGGGGCGCTGGTAGCGGCCGCCGAAATTGCCGTCGCCCAAGATCTCGCGCGCCCGCGTCGCGGGCAGGCTGCGCATCCGGTCGATGTCGGCCATGGGCTTCTGCTCGTCGGGCATGGCGACGCCCGGCAGGCGGGTCCAGGGGAAGTTCTCCATCCAGGAGGCGTGGGAGGCGATAGGGTCGATCTCCTTGACCGTGCCCATGGTGCGCGCCGCGCTCCACCAATTGTGGAAGCGCACCCGGCATCCGGGGTTCTCCGTCATCCATTCCATGGCGCCGGTCTGCGCCGGGCTGTTGCCGCCGTGGCCGTTGACGAGGAGGATGCGCCGGAAGCCGGTGCGCGCGAGCGAGGTCAGCACGTCCTCGATCACCGCGAGATAGGTCGAGAGGCGCAGCGACACCGTGCCCGGATAGGCGGCGAAGTAGGGCGTCACGCCGTAGGCGAGCACGGGGAAGACCGGGATGCCGAGGGGCTCGGCCGCCTCCAGCGCTACGCGCTCGGAGAGGATGCAGTCGACGCAGTTCGAGAGATGGGCGTGCTGCTCGGTGGAGCCCAGCGGGACGACGCAGCGGTCGTCCCCGCGCAGGTATTCCTCCACCTGCATCCAGTTCGTGTCGGCGATCCTCACGTCGCGCTCTCCTTGAAGTCGCCCGCGCGCATCTCCTCCACGAGAGGCAAGAGCACCTCCCGGACGGCCTGCGGGCTCGGTATGTGGCGAAACTCGATGGCCTGCGTGCCCCGCGGCAGGCGGGTCAGCACCGCCTCCGCGCCGCTCGCGTAGACCAGCACGTCGACGGCGCCGACGAGCCCGTCGAGATCGGGATCGTCGAGGAGGCGGATGTCGACGTCGGCGACGTCGGGGGCGAAGCGCAGCACGCCGGGCTTCATGATGGGCACGAATTCGGGGAAGACCGAGACCATGCCCACCCGCGCCATCGGATCGATGGCGGCGAGGCGCGCGCGCGTCTCCTCGGAGGGGATGACGGAGAGCCCGACCACCGGCACGCCCGGGCCGACGAGCGCCTCCACCTCCGCGCGCCGGTGGGCCAGGGCCACGACGACGTCCATGCCCCGCGCGCTCGCCTCGCCCCGGCGCAGCGCATCGATGGTGGCGGCGACGACGCGGTCGCGCGGCTCGAGATGGCGTGCGAGATGCTCGGCATAGCCGCGCGTGGCATCGGGAAAGACGCCGACGAAGAGGATCGAGAGGCCCCGCGGCGCGCCCCGCACGGCACGGGCGGAGACGAGGTTCGCCACGTCCGCGGCCGAGAGGCCGGCGGCCTCCGCCTCGGCGAACAGGGCCTCGACGCGTCCTTGCAGGCGCCGCAGGCCGCGCATGCGCTCGAGCCCGGCGGCGGCGATCTCGGCGACGTAGGTGCCGGCGCCCGGGCGGGTCGCGATGAGCCCCGCCTCGCGCAGCTCGTCGTAGACCTTGGCGACCGTCATCGGCGCGATGCCCGCCTGCTCTGCGCATTCGCGCACGGACGGGAGGCGATCTCCCGGCCTAAGCTCGGAGGAGGCGATGCCGTACTCGACGAGGCCGCGCAGCTGCACGCCGAGCGGGATCGGCAGGGCGCGGTCGAGCGCCGCCACGATTCGCGAGACCGGCGACGGCTCGGGGGCGATGCGTGCTACTTCACTGGTACGTTTGCCCCCCATATAGGCGCTCGCCTCCCCGTCCCTGATCGATCTGTGAGCGATGTCTCGGTTGACAGCGGTTCCAAGCGCCGCCTACTGTCTTATTCGTCTAGAACAGTCTGGACGGAAAACAAGCATCAAATCAAGAGGGGAACGAGGACCATGAAGTCCTTCGCGCTCGCCGGCGCCCTCGCTGCCGGCCTCATGGCGGCAACCGCGCTCTCGACGTCGGCCCAGGCCCAGACGCTGACCATCGGCGTGCGTGCGGGCCCCGAATCCATCGATCCGCACTGGTCCACCCTCGGCAGCCACGCCGAGGCGCTGCGGCACATTTTCGACACGCTGGTGGGCGTCGACGAGGACCTGCAGCTCGTCCCCGCGCTCGCGACCTCCTGGACGCCCGTCGACGACACGACGTGGGAGTTCAAGATCCGCGAGGGCGTGAAATTCCACGACGGCACCGAGCTGACGGCCCACGACGTCAAGTTCTCCATCGAGCGCATCCCGGTGGTCACCGGGCCGATGAGCATGACGATCTATACCAAGCGCGTGGCCGAGGCGATCGTCGTCGACGACTACACGCTGCACGTGAGGACCAACGGCCCGGCGCCGACGCTGCCCAACGACTTCATCCGCCTGTTCGTCGTGCAGGACGACATCGGCATGGAGCCGCGCAACGAGGAGTTCAACTCCGGCGAGGCCGCCATCGGCACCGGTCCCTACCGCCTGGTCTCCTGGGAGCCCAAGGGCGACCTCGTGCTCGAGCGCTTCGAAGATTACTGGGGCGAGGAGCCCCATTGGGAGACGGTGATCCGCAAGGAGATCCCCAACGACCCGGCCCGCGTCGCGGCGCTCAAGTCCGGCCAGGTCGACATGATCAACTACGTGCCGGCGACCGACTACGCCGCCATGCAGCGGGATTCCTCCGTCGAGACCTTCATCGGCGACAGCGTCTACATCCTCGACATCTACTTCAGCTTCGCCGACCAGCTGCCGATGAAGGTGCGCGTCGACGGGCAGGAGATCGACGAGAACCCGTTCCAGGACGCCCGCGTGCGCGAGGCCTTCGACCTCGCCATCAACCGCGACGCCCTCGTGCGCGTGGTCCTGGAGGGTCTCGGCAAGCCGGCGAACCAGCTGATGCCGCCCCACTTCTTCGGCGGCAGCATGGACCTGCCCGAGCGCGAGTACGACCTCGAGCGCGCCAAGGAGCTGCTCGCGGAGGCCGGCTACCCGAACGGGTTCGAGGTCGATTTCCGCTGCACCAACAACCGCCTGCCGGGCGATGCGGCGGTGTGCGAGGCGCTCGGCCAGATGTGGGCGCGCGCGGGCCTCACCGTGAACGCCGAGGCGCAGAACGGGACCGTGTTCTTCCCGGCCGTCTCGCGCAAGGAATACTCGATGTGGATGTCCGGCTGGGGCACCCTCACCGGCGAGGCGTCCTACACCTACGGTTCGCTCGTCCACACCAACGATCCCGAGGTCGGGCTCGGCGCCTTCAACCGCGCCGACTACTCGAACCCCGAGCTCGACGCGCTCATCCAGGAGGCGGCGGCCGAGCTCGACGACGATCGGCGCGCGGAGCTGTTCGAGGAGGTCACCGAGATCTCCATGAACGAGCGCATCCTGATCCCCACCGTGCAGCTCCAGACCGTGTGGGCCGCCAAGCCCGACATGCTCGAGTTCACGCCGCGGATCGACCAGGAGACGCTCGCGCACCACATCTCGCCGGCGCAGTGAGCGATCGGCGGACCCTTCGCCCGGCCGGAGCCGTCGCGCCCCGGCCGGGCGCCCATCCGAGACGAACGCTCACCACGGGCAGAGCATGATCGGTTTCCTGATCCAGCGGCTGATACAGGCGATCGCGGTGGTCTTCGTGATGTCGCTGATCGTCTTCGTCGGCGTCTACGCCATCGGCAACCCGATCGACGTCCTCATCGACCCCGCTGCCGACCAGGCGCTGCGCGAGGCGCTCATCCGGCAATACGGCTTCGACCAGCCCCTGCCGGTGCAGTACGTCACCTTCCTCGGCAACATGCTCACCGGCGATTTCGGCGAGAGCTTCGTCTACCGCCTGCCGGTCCTCGACCTCATCCTCTCGCGCCTGCCCGCGACGCTCGAGCTCGCGCTCAGCGCCATGCTGATCGCGACGCTCGTCGGCATCCCGCTGGGCATCTGGGCCGGCTACAAGCCCGACTCCCTCTCGGCCAAGCTGATCATGGGCTTCTCGGTGCTCGGCTTCTCGGTCCCGACCTTCTGGGTCGGGCTCCTGCTGATCATGGTCTTCGCCGTCGAGCTCGGCTGGCTGCCGTCGGGCGGGCGCGGGCCGACGCAGGAGGTGATGGGCGTCGACGTCTCGATCCTCACGGGCGAGGGCCTCTCGCACATCCTGCTGCCGGCCTTCAACCTGGCTCTGTTCAAGCTCGGCCTCCTCATCCGCCTGGCGCGGGCGGGCATGGTCGAGGTGATGAGCTCGGACTTCGTGCGCTTCGCCCGCGCCCAGGGCCTGCCGGAGCGCCAGGTGGTCTCCCTGCACGTGCTCAAGAACATCGCCATTCCCATCGTCACCGTGTTCGGCCTCGAGTTCGGCTCGACGCTCGCCTTCGCGGTGGTCACCGAGACGATCTTCAATTGGCCGGGCATGGGCAAGCTCATCATCGATTCGATCATGCTGCTCGATCGTCCCGTGATGGTCGCCTACCTCATCCTGGTCGTGATCCTGTTCGTGACGATCAACCTCGTCGTCGATCTCACCTACGGCCAGCTCGATCCCCGCATCCGCACGAAGGGCGCCGCATGAGTGCCGCCGCCTCCGCCCCGAGCCGCCGCGCCCGGCTCGCCGACGCCTGGTGGGAATACCGCCAGAGCCCCGTCGCGGTGATCGCCCTCGCGATCGTCGTCCTCCTGCTCGCCGCCGCCTTCCTCGCGCCGCTCTTCGCGCCGCAGGACCCCTACGACCAGGCCGCGCTCGATCTCTTCGACGCGCGCCTCGAGCCGGGCAGCGTCGGAGGCGGGGGCTACGTGCACCTCATCGGCACCGACGGGATGGGGCGCGACCTGTTCTCGGCCATCCTCTACGGGCTGCGCGTGAGCTTCACGGTGGGCATCGCCGCGGGAGCCGTCGCGCTGGCGCTCGGCGCGAGCGTGGGCCTCGTCGCCGCCTATTACGGCGGGCGCATCGAGGCGCTGATCATGCGCACCATCGACCTGCAGCTGTCGATGCCCGCGATCCTTTTGGCGCTGGTCCTCGTCGCCGTGCTGGGCCAGGGCATGGGGCCGCTGATCGTGGCGCTGGTGGCCGCGCAATACGCCTATTTCGCCCGCACCACCCACGGCGCGGCGAGCGCGGAGAGACGCAAGGACTACATCGAGGCCGCCCTGTCCACGCCGCTGCCCGCGCGGCGCGTGCTGTTCAAGCACCTCCTGCCCAACGCCCTGCCGCCGCTCATCGTGGTGGCGACGGTGCAGGTGGCCAACGCCATCGCGCTGGAGGCGACGCTCTCCTTCCTCGGGCTCGGCCTGCCGATGACGGAGCCCTCGCTGGGCACGCTCATCTCCAACGGCTTCCAGTACCTGCTCTCGGGCCGCTACTGGATCTCGATCTATCCCGGCCTCGTCCTCATGGTGCTCGTCGTCTCGATCAACCTCGTGGGCGACCAGGTGCGCCACGTGCTCAACCCGAGGCGCGGGCGATGAGCGACGTCGTCCTCTCGGTCCAGGGCCTGGAGACCGCCTTCTCCACCCGCGCCGGCACGTTCAAGGCGGTGGACGGGGTCTCCTTCGACGTCGGCCGCGGCGAGATCGTCGGGCTCGTGGGCGAATCGGGCTCGGGCAAGAGCGTGACCGGGTATTCCATCCTCGGCCTCGTCGAGCCGCCGGGGCGGATCGTCGGCGGGCGTGTCGAGCTCGACGGCGAGAACCTCCTCGCGCTTGCGCCCGAGAAGATGCGCCGCATGCGCGGGGCGCGCGTCGCCATGGTCTTCCAGGACCCGATGATGACGCTCAATCCGGTTCTGCGCATCGGAACGCAGATGATCGCCGCCGTGCGCGCCCACGATCCCGTCTCGAAGGCGGACGCGCGGACGCGGGCGCGTGACGCGCTCGGCATCGTCGGCATCCCGAGCCCGGAGGAGCGGCTCGACGCCTATCCCCACCAGCTCTCGGGCGGCATGCGCCAGCGCGTCGCCATCGCCACCGCGCTCCTGCACCGGCCCGCGGTGATCATCGCCGACGAGCCGACGACGGCGCTCGACGTCTCGATCCAGGGACAGATCCTCGCCGAGGTGCGACGTCTGGCCGACGAGACCGGCACCGCCTTCGTGTGGATCACGCACGATCTCGCCGTCGTCTCCAGCCTCGCCGACAAGGTCTGCGTCATGTATGCGGGCCGGATCGTCGAGCGCGGGCCGGCGGACGACGTCATCGCCTCACCGCGCCACCCCTACACGGCGGGTCTCCTCGCCTCGGTGCCGAGCCTGCACGAGCCCGGCGCACCGCTGCCGCAGGTGCCGGGCTCCGCCCCGCCTCCGCTCCAGCGACCGGAGGGCTGCGCCTTCCGCCCCCGCTGCGCGCGGGCGAGCGAGGCCTGCCTCGCCGATCCCCCGCTCGCGACCTTCGACGACGCGCGCCGCGCGGCCCTTTGCCATCACCCGATCGAGCCCGACGCATGGACAAGTTTCTCGACATCGACGGCGTCTCGAAACGCTTCGTGAAGGAGACGACGCTCGGCGAGCGCATCGCCCGCGCCATGGGCGCGGGCGGGCCGCCGGAGGTCGTGCGCGCGGTGAGCGAGGTCAGCCTCTCCATCGCCAAGGGCGAGGTCGTCGGCCTCGTCGGCGAATCGGGCTGCGGGAAGTCGACGCTCGGACGCATGGTCGCGGGCATCTACGTGCCGAGCGCGGGCGCCATCCGTTTCGACGGCGCTCCCGTGGCGAAGCCCGCGGGGCGCCGGGTGGAGAAGCTCACCACCCGCGTGCAGATGATCCATCAGGACCCGTTCGCGAGCCTGAACCCCCGCGTGCGCGTCGTCGACACGGTCGCGGAGGGCCCCGTCGCCCACGGCATCGTCGGCGCGAAGCACTCGGACGACTACGTGGCCGACATGCTGACGCGGGTGGGCTTCGATGCCGCCATGCGCCGGCGCTTTCCCCACCAGTTCTCCGGCGGCCAGCGCCAGCGCATCGCCATCGCCCGCGCGCTCGCGATGAAGCCCGATCTCCTCGTCCTCGATGAGCCGGTGGCCTCCCTCGACGTGTCGATCCAGGCGCAGGTGCTCAACCTGTTCCAGGAGCTGCGCCGCGACCTCGGGCTCACCGCCATCTTCGTGAGCCACGATCTCGGCGTCGTACGCCATGTCTCGGACCGGGTCGCCATCATGTATCTCGGGCGCATCGTCGAGGTCGCGCCGACGCGCACGCTCTATGCCGCGCCGGCCCATCCCTACACGAAGGCGCTGTTCGAGAGCGTGCCGAAGATCGGCGCCGGGCGCGGCGTGTTCAAGCCGATCGCCGGCGAGATTCCCTCGCCGCTGGCGCCGCCGCCGGGCTGTCACTTCCATCCGCGCTGCCCGGCCGCGGGGCCGCGCTGCCGCCGCGAGGCGCCGCGCCTCGTCGAGACCGGGCCCGGCCAGCGCGCCGCCTGCCACCTGCACGACGGAGGCGTCGCATGACGCTCGACGCGTTCCGCACCGAGATCGGCGCGATCAACGATCTTCTCTGCGCCTCCTCCGTCCTCGTCTGGGACAGCCGCACGATGATGCCGCCCGGCGGCGCCGAGACGCGAGGCCTGCAGATCGCGACCCTCGTGCGCGCCGCCCGCGACCGGCTCCTGGGCGACGCCATGGCGCGCGCCCTCGACGAGGCGCGCCGCGCCGTCGAGGACCTGCCGGAGGACCATCCCGACGCGCGCGCGGTGGCGCAGACGCTCGCCGCCGTGGCGCATCATGCCCGCGTGCCGGCCTCCCTCGTCGAGGCCCGCGCGGCCCTGCGCACGAAGGCGCAGGCCGCCTGGACGACCGCGCGGGCCAATTCGGACTTCGCGCTCTTCGCGCCGCACCTCGCCGAGACGCTGCGTCTCACCCGCGCCTATGCGGACGCGGTGGGCTTCGAGGCGCATCCCTACGACGCCATGGTCGCGCTGTTCGAGCCGGGCGAGACGGCGGCCTCTCTGGCGAGCCTGTTCGCGACGCTGCGCGCCGGCATCGCCCCGATCCTCGACGAAGCCCGCGCTCGCCCGCAGGCGCGCGCGGACTTCCTGACCCGCGGCTACGGCGTCGAGGGGCAGCGCGCCTTCGGCCTCGCGATCGCTGAGCGCTTCGGCTACGACCTCGCCCGCGGGCGCCTCGACACGACGACGCATCCCTTCGAGGTGAGCTTCACCCGCGAGGACGTGCGCATCACCACGCGCTACCATGCGGACTGGCTGCCGGCCTCGCTGTTCGGCACGTTCCACGAGACGGGGCACGCGCTCTACGAGCAGAACGTCGACCCCGCCTACACGCGCGGCACGCTCGCCACCGATCTGATCGGCCTCTACGGGGTGGGCGGCACGAGCTTCGGCGCGCACGAGAGCCAATCGCGGCTGTGGGAGAACCACGTCGCGCGCTCGCGGCCGTTCTGGGAGAACCATCTCGAGGAGCTGAAGGCGCACTTCCCCGAGAAGCTCGCGGACGTCGACGCGCAGGCCTTCCACGCCGCGGTGACGCGGGTCGAGCCCGGCTTCATCCGCGTCGAGGCGGACGAGCTCACCTACGACCTGCACATCATGCTGCGCGTCGAGCTCGAGACGGCGCTGATGTCCGGCGATCTCGCGGTGGCGGACCTGCCCGGCGCCTGGAACGCGGCGGTGCGCCGCGATCTCGGCCTCGACGTGCCCGACGACCGCCGCGGCGTGCTGCAGGACGTGCACTGGTCCTCGGGCTATATCGGGTCGTTCCCCACCTACACGATCGGCAACGTCATGGCGGCGCAGCTGATGGACGCCGTGCGCGAGGACGATCCCGGCGCCGTCGCCGCCATGGAGCGCGCCGATTACGCACCGCTGGCCGATTGGTTGCGCGCCGCGATCTGGCGCCACGGCCGGCGCTTCTCCCGCGACGAGCTGCTCGTGCGGGCGACCGGGCGCACGCTCGATCCGGCGCCCTACCTGCGCCACCTCGCGACGACGTACGCGGGCTGATCAGCCCGCGCCGCCGAGCCTGCGGGCGACGAGCGCCTCGATGCCGTCGGCGAGCGCATGGGCGAGGGGCACGCGCTCCGTCGGGATCGCGGCGAGGAAAGCCTCGATCGTGTCCTCGTGGTCGGGCGGCGTGTCGAGACGCATGACGCGCACGTGCTCCAAAAGGCGCTTCTCGCCGGGATGGAGCGTGCGGTTGGCCGCGAACAGCATGTCGAACCAGGACGCCAGGAAGGCGGCGGCGCGGTGGTTGCTCGCGACCGCGTCCGCGCGCGCGCCCGCGAGCGTCAGCTGCTCCAGGAAGGAGCAGCGCGCGCCGCGCAGCATCGGGCCGTTGTGCGCGCAGATCTTCCGCGCCAGCGCGTCGGGATAAGGCGCGCGGGCGCGGGCCTGGAGGGCGGCGTACCATCCGCTCGGGTCGTGCAGCGGGCGCGCCGTGGCGACGTTGAAGACGAAGGCCGTCGAATAGCCGAGCTGCGCCTCGTGGCGATCCATCGTCGCCGCGACGCGGTCCTCGATCCAGGCGGGATCGCGCCACATGACGTCGAGGCCGAGCCCGCAGCGATCGAGCCATTCGTCGCCGGGCTCGAACCAGCGGTTGTCGATCTCGGCGTGGTCCGACGCCGCGCGGGCCGTCACCAGCTTCCGGCGTGCCTCCGCGTCCGGCACCGGGTCGGCGTAGCAATAGAGGTCGAGGTCGGACTGCG
Source organism: Salinarimonas ramus (assembly GCF_014645695.1). Lineage (GTDB taxonomy): Bacteria > Pseudomonadota > Alphaproteobacteria > Rhizobiales > Beijerinckiaceae > Salinarimonas > Salinarimonas ramus. The sequence continues at coordinate 196,434 of NZ_BMMF01000009.1, forward strand.
CATCCGCCCGCCCGCTCGCCTGCGAGCCGCCGAGCGCCACGGCCCGCACGCCCGGCAGGGCGGCGAGGTCGCGTGCGACGGAAGCGGCGGCGGCGTAGTGCGCTCTATCGTCGATGGTCTCGCTCATGCCCTCTCCTTCGGCGTCTCTCGGTGGCAGCAGGTCCGCCCGAATCAACGAAGAAGGGTATGGCGCGCGTTCCCGGCGAGGAAGCCGCAGGCTGCTCGATCAGCGCTCGATCTCGTCCGGCGAGCGTCCGGCGCGGGCCTTGTAGCGCGGCATCGTCCAGCCGAAGGCCAGCGCGGCGCCCCGCAGGGAAAAGCCCGCCGCGATGGACAGGCCCATGGCGATCTCGCGGGGCACGCCGACGAGGGTGAGCGCGACGAAGCCGCCGGAGGCGAGGAGTGCGGCCGTGACGTAGATCTCGCGCCTGAGCGCGATCGACGGCTCGGCTCCGATGACGTCGCGCAGGATGCCGCCGAACGTAGCCGTGGCGACGCCGAGCATGATCGCGACGCTCGGATCCGCGCCGAGAAGAAGCGCCTTCTCCGCGCCCGCCACCGCGAAGACCGCGAGCCCCGCGGCGTCGAACCAGAGCAGCACGCGATAGCGCGATTGCGGCACGTGCGCCGTGAAGAAGACGAGGCAGGAGACGACGACGCAGGCGACGAGATAGCCGGGCTCCACCGTCCAGAAGACCGGCGCGTCGAGGATCAGGTCCCGCAGCGTGCCCCCGCCGATGCCCGTCGCCGTACCGAGCAGGACGAAGCCGACGATGTCCATCTCCTTGCGCGAGGCGACGAGCGCGCCCGACACCGCGAAGACGACGAGGCCGAGCCAGTCGAGAATCGCGAGGGCGGTGTCGAAGGCGGGCATCGGCGTGTCGGCTCCCTCGCTCGGGTCTCAGGGGCGGCGCGGATGCGCGCGGGATCGGTGCAGGAGGGAGATGCTGTAGACGACGAGCGCCGCCCAGATCAGCGGGAAGGCGATGCGCTCCGCGCGCCCGAACGTCTCCCCGAAGACGAAGACGGCGGTCAGGAAGATCATGGTCGGCGCGATGTATTGCAGGATGCCGATGGTGGAGAGCTTCAGCCCCTTGGCGCCGTAGGCGAAGAGGATGAGCGGCACCGCCGTCACCGCGCCCGTTCCCACCAGCAGCCACCCGTCCGCAGCCGAGCCCGTGAAGAAATGGCTCTCCCCGGCGAGCGCGATCACCGCGAGGAGCGCGAGCGCGAAGGGCGTGAGGATCAGGACCTCGAGCAGGAAGCCCTGGTTGGGCCCCACCGGCAGCCACTTCTTGAAGAAGGCGTAGGCGCCCCAGCTCAGCGTGATCGCGATGGTGGCGATCGGCACGCGCCCGCTCTCGAAAACGAGGATGGCGACCGCGATCACGGCGAGCGCGATCGCCACCATCTGCGCGGGGCTCGGCCGCTCGCCGAGCAGCGTCGCGCCGAGGAAGACGGAGAAGAGCGGGTTGATGTAGTAGCCGAGCGCCACGTCGAGCGCGAGGCCCGCGCCGATCGCCCAGACGTAGACGCCCCAGTTCACCGAGATCAGCGCCGCGGTCAGCGCCGCCATGGCGAGCGTGCGCGGCGAGCGCAGAGCCATGGCGAGATCGCCCGTGCGCCCCGTGGCGAGCAGGATCGCGCCGGCGACGGGCACCGACCAGAGCACGCGGTGCGCCACGACCTCGAGGGGCGGCACGTGCGCGAGCGCCTTCATGTAGAGCGGCAGGAAGCCCCAGAAGAAATAGGCCATCACCGCGAAGCCGATGCCGGCGGACGTATCCTCGTTCGATCTCGGCGCCGCCATGATCCCGCGTCCTTCGCGCGCCGGATCGGCGCGCCGGGTGCAGGCAAATCATCGATCGCGGCCGCGGGCAATGGTCTTGCGCGCGCCTCCCGATGCGCATCGCCCCCCGCGGGCGGGCGAGGCGCGCCTCAGATGGCGGCCTCGAACAGCGAGCGCAGGTTCTCGGCGGTGAGCGGCACCGGGTTGCCGCCGCAGGAGGGGTCCTCCAGCGCCATGGCGACGAGGTCGTCCATGCGATCGGCCGTCACCCCGAGATCGCCCAGCCGGTGCGGGATGCCGAAGCGGTCGTTGAAGGCCTGGACGAAGGCGCGAAAGCCCTCGTAGCCGCCCTCGATGCCGAGATAGGGCGCCGCACGGTCGAAGCGTGCGCGGATCACGGGCGCGTTGAGGTCGAGGACCGCCGGCATGCAGACCGCGTTCGTCGTGCCGTGATGCGTGTTGAACAGCGCGCCCACCGGGTGGCTCATGGCGTGGATGGCGCCGAGCCCCTTCTGGAAGGCCACCGCGCCCATGGCTGCGGCCGACATCATGTGCGCGCGCGCCTCGATGTCGCCGGGCGTGTCCCAGGCCCGCGGCAGGTTCTCGATCACGAGCCGCATGCCTTCGAGCGCGATGCCCTGGCTCATCGGATGGTAGAAGGGGCTCGAGAAGGCCTCCACGCAATGGGCGAAGGCGTCGAGCCCGGTGCCCGCCGTGATGGCCTTGGGCATGCCCACCGTCAGCTCCGGATCGGCGATCACGACGGAGGGCAGCACCTTCGGGTGGAAGATGATCTTCTTCACGTGGGTCTGCGAATTGGTGATGACGCTCGCACGCCCCACCTCCGAGCCCGTTCCCGCCGTCGTCGGCACGGCGACGATGGGGGCGATGCCGGCCGGGTCGGCGCGGGTCCACCAATCGCCGATGTCCTCGAAGTCCCAGAGCGGGCGCGTCTGGCCCGACATGAAGGCGATCATCTTGCCGAGGTCGAGCCCCGAGCCGCCGCCGAAGGCGACGACGCCGTCGTGGCCGCCAGCCCGGTAGGCGTCGAGCCCGGCCTCGAGGTTGAGCTCGTTCGGGTTGGCGTCCACCTCCGCGAAGAGCGCGCGCCCGAGCCCGGCCTCCTCCAGGATGGAGAGGGCGCGGGTCGTGATCTCCATGGACGCGAGCCCGCGATCGGTGACGAGGAGCGGCTTTTCGATCCCCGCCGCCTTGCAGGCCTGCGGCAGCTCGGCGATGCGGCCGGCGCCGAAGCGGATTGCGGTGGGATAGGACCAGGTGGCGCGGGGACCGTCGGTCGGGCTCATGAGCGAACCTTCTTGAGGTGGTAGGATTTCGGGCGGGTGAGCGCGTGATAGCCGAGCACGGAGAGGCCGGCGCCGCGGCCGGTGTCCTTGCAGCCGGTCCAGCAGAGCGCGGGATCGAGGTAGTCGGCGCGGTTCATGAAGATCGTGCCGGTCTCCACGTGGTCGCCGACGCGGGCGGCACGCTCGGGGTCGGCGGTCCACAGGCTCGCGGTGAGGCCGAAGCGGCTGTCGTTCATCAGCCGGATCGCCTCCTCGTCGTCGGCGACGGGCATGATGCCGACGACGGGCCCGAAGCTCTCCTCGCGCATCACCGCCATGTCGTGGGTGACGTTCGTGAGCACCTGCGGCGTCAGGTAGGCGCCGCCGTCGTCGGCGGGGTCCTTGGGCAGGTGCGCCGTCGCGCCGGCGGCGACGGCCGCGTCGATCTGCTCGCGCACGAGCTTGGCGAAGCGGACGTGCGCCATGGGGCCGAGCGTCGTCTCCGGGTCGAGCGGGTTGCCCAGGCGCTGCGCACCAGCCCACGCGATCGCCTTCTCCACGAAGGCGTCGTAGAGCCGCGCGTGGACGTAGATGCGCTCGATCCCGCAGCAGCACTGGCCGGAATTGAACATGGCGCCGTCCATCAGCCCGTCGACGGCCGCGTCGAGATCGGCGTCCTCCATGACGTAGCCGGGATCCTTGCCGCCGAGCTCGGTCGCCACGGGCACGAAGGTGCCCGCCGCCGCACGCTCCATCGCCTGCCCGCCGGGCACGGAGCCCGTGAAGTTGACGAAGTCGACGGCGCGCTCGGCGATGAGCGCGCTCGACGTGTCGTGGTCGAGGAAGACGTTCTGGAACACGTCTTGCGGCACGCCCGCCGCGTGGAAGGCTTTCGCCATGCGCTCGCCGACGAGCAGCGTCTGCGTCGCGTGCTTGAGGAGCACGGTGTTGCCGGCGATGAGGGCCGGCGCCACCGTGTTGATGGCCGTCATGTAGGGGTAGTTCCACGGCGCCACCACGAAGACGACGCCCCAGGGCAGCCGGCGGACATAGCGGCGGAAGCTCTCGTCGTCGCTCACGGGGATGTCGGCGAGCGCGTCCTCGGCGATCGCCGCCATGTGCGTACCGCGCTCCGAGAAGCCGCGGAACTCGCCGCCGTAGCGCACCGGCCGGCCCATCATGCGGGCGAGCTCGGGGACCACCTCGTCGTTCATGGCGCCCACCGCCGCGATGCCGGCGAGCACGAGCTCGGCGCGCTCGCGCACGGAGCGCGCGGCCCAGGCGGGCTGGGCCGCGCGGGCGCGCGCCGCCGCGGCGCGGGCGGCGTCGGCCGAAAGGGCCTCGCGCTCGGCGAAGACCGATCCGTCGATCGGGGAAATGCACCTGAGGATCTGCGACATGCTCACGCTCTCTCGAAGCCCCGCTCGATCTCCCAATCGGTGACCGCGCGGTCGAACTCTTCCTGCTCCCACTCGCCGCAGCGGACGTAATGGTCCACCACCGCGTCGCCGAACGCCTCGCGCAGCATCGTCGAGCCGCGCAGCGTCTCGATGGCGTCGCGCAGCGCGCGCGGGATCTCGACGACGTCCGCGCTCGCATAGACGTCGCCCTCGTAGGGCGCGGCGAGCGCGAGCCCCTCCTCCATGCCCTTGATGCCGGCGGCGATCATCGCGGCCTGGGCGAGATAGGGGTTCATGTCGGAGCCGCCGATGCGGCATTCCATCCGCACGCCCCGCGTCCCCTCCCCGCACAGCCGGAAGCCGGCGGTGCGGTTGTCCACCGACCAGACCGCCTTCGTCGGCGCGAAGGTGCCCGGCGCGAAGCGCTTGTAGCTGTTCACGTAGGGCGCGAGGAAGATCGTGTAGTCGCGCGCATAGGCGAGGAGCCCCGCGGTGAAGCTGCGCATCGTCTCCGACATGCCGTGCTCCCCTTTCGGATCGTGGAAGGCCGGCTCGCCGTCCTCCCATAGCGAAAGATGCACGTGGCTCGACGAGCCCACCTTGCCCTGCGCCCATTTCGGCAGGAAGGTCGCCGAGCAGCCGTTCATCCAGGCGATCTCCTTGGCAGCGTGCTTGGCGATGGTGTGATGGTCGGCGCAGTCGAGCGCGCCCGCATAGCGGATGTTGAGCTCCTGCTGGCCGGTCTCCGCCTCGCCCTTGGAATTCTCCACGGGCACGCCGGCGCCCACGAGGTGATTGCGCAGCGGTCGCATGACGCGCTCTTCCTTGGTGGTCTGGAAGAGGTTGTAGTCCTCGTTGTGGCCGTTGAGCGGGACGAGGTCGCGATAGCCGCGCTTCTGCAGGTCGCGGTAATCGCCCTCGAACAGGAAGAACTCGAGCTCGGTCGCCATCATCGCCTCGAGGCCCATGGCCTCGAGCCGCGCCGCCTGCCGGCGCAGCATCTCGCGCGGGGAATGCGGCACGGGGGCGTGGGTGTGATGGTCGAGGACGTCGCACAGGACGAGCGCCGAGCCCGGCAGCCAGGGCATGAGGCGAAGCGTCGAAAGGTCCGGCTGCATGACGTAGTCGCCGTAACCCTTGGCCCAGCTCGTGGCGGCGTACCCGTCGGGCGTCGACATCACGAGGTCGGTGGCGAGCAGGTAGTTGCAGCAATGGGTCTCGTGGTGGCCGTGCTCGAGGAAGTTCGTCACGTGGTAGCGCTTGCCCATGAGCCGCCCCTGCATGTCGACCATGGCGACCAGCACGGTGTCGATCTCGCCGGAAGCCGCCTTGGCGGCGAGGGTCTCGAGGGTCAGGTTCGCGGGCATGACGGGCTCCGATGGCGGGCGCGGAAGGGCGGCCCGCGAAGGGGCCGCCCCGAGTCTCTCGGAAGTGGCGGAGATCAGAACGTGTAGGGCGGTCCCGCCTGGTTGATGGTCTCGTTGTACTCGCGGAAGATCGAGACGATGCGCTCGTGCACCTCGCCCTCCTGCGCGATCTCGTTCCAGAACTCCTTGGCGGCGTTCTCCACCTCGGCCCATTCCGCGGCCGGGACGGTGCGCAGCGCGAGCTTGTCGCCGGTGGCGCGCAGGCGCGCCTCGCCGCCCCAGTACCACTGGTTCCGGTAGGTGTGGCCCGCCTCGATGGCGGCCATGACGAGCTGCTTCAGGTGATCCGGCAGCTCGGCCCAGCGCTCCTGGTTGACGAAGAAGGAGCCGATCCAGGCGCCGGAGATGTTGTTCGTCAGGAAGTAGTCCGTCACGTCGGCCCAGCCGACGGTGTAGTCCTCGGTGATGCCCGACCAGGCCATGCCGTCGAGCTCGCCCGTCTGCACCGCGACCTCGGCGTCCTCGTAGGGGATGTTCACCGGCACGACGCCGAAGCGGCTGAGGAAGCGCCCGGCGGTCGGGAAGGTGTAGAGCCGCAGGCCCTCGAGATCGGCGACGGAGGTGATCTCCTTCGTCGTGTTGAAGTTGCACGGGTCCTGGCCCGCGGCCGAGAGCCACTTCACGCCGACCTTGGAATATTCCTCGTCCCAGATCTCGGCGAGCCCGTACTGGTTGAACAGCACCGGCACGTCGAGGATGTGCTTCGTGGCGAAGGGGAAGTAGCCGCCGAAGACGCGCAGCGGCGTCGGCGAGGCCATGGAATCGTCGTCGGAATGCACGCCGTCGATGGTGCCGCGCTGGAGCGCCTGGAACAGCTCGCCGGTGGGGACGATCTGGTCGGCGTAGTAGAGCTCGACCTCCATCTCGCCGTTGGAGGCGGCGTTGATGTAGTCGATGATGGGCTTCGTCACCTGCTCGCCCAGCGCCGCGCCGGCATAGGTCTGGAAACGCCAGCGGATCGGCGATTGCGCGCGGACGATGGCGGGAGCGGCGAGGGTGGCGGGAGCGGCGAGGGCGGCGCTCCTCAGGAAACTGCGTCTCGTGGTCATCTCGGCTTCTCCTCTGGTTGGTCATGGCCGGCCGGTTGACCCGGCTCTGGTCCTTGGGGTCACAGACCGTACACCTGGGCAGGCAGCCAGAGCGCGATCTGCGGGAAGATCATCACCAGCGCGAGCGCCAGGATCATGATGAAGACGAAGGGAATGATCGAGCGGTAGATGTCGCCGAGCTTGATCTCGGGAGGCGCCATCGCCCGCATCAGGAAGAGATTGTAGCCGAAGGGCGGGGTCATGTAGGCGATCTGGCAGGTGATCGTGTAGAGCACGCCGTACCAGACGAGATCGAAGCCGAGCGCCCCCACCAGCGGCACGTAGAGCGGCGCCACGATGACGAGCATCGCCGTGTCGTCCAGGAACGTGCCCATCAGGATGAAGCTGAGCTGCATCAGGATGAGGATCACCCACGGATTGAGGCCGAGCTTGTCGGTGAAGAGATCGTCGATGGCGCGCACGGCGCCCAGCCCGTCGAACACCGCGCCGAAGGCGAGCGCCGCCGTGATGATCCACATGAACATGCAGGTGATGCCGAGCGTCTGGCGCACGCTCGTCTCGAACACCGCCCAGGTCATGCGCCGCTTGGCGACCGCCGCGAGGAAGGCGGCGATGGCGCCTACCGCCGAGCTCTCGACGAGGCTCGTCCAGCCGTTGACGAAGGGCACCATCATCACGGCGAAGATGCCGACCGGCAGCAGGCCGGCGCGCAGGAGGCGCATCTTCTCCGCGCGGGTGATCTGGTCGCGCTCCTCCAGCGAGAGCGTCGGCCCGAGCTTGGGGTTCAGCCGGCAGCGGATGGCGATGTAGACGATGAAGAGCGCCGCCATCATCAGGCCGGGGATGGCGCCGGCGAGCCAGAGCTGGCCCACCGGCTGGCGGGCGATCATGGCGTAGAGAACGAGCACGACGGAGGGCGGCACGAGGATGCCGAGCGAGGACCCCGCCTGGATCACCCCCGTCACCATCAGCTTGTCGTAGTTGCGCTTCAGGAGCTCCGGCAGCGCGATCGTCGCGCCGATGGCCATGCCGGCGACCGAGAGCCCGTTCATGGCCGAGATCAGCACCATGAGCCCGATCGTGCCCATGGCGAGCCCGCCGGGCATGCCGCCGGTCCAGACGTGGAACATGCGGTAGAGGTCGTCGGCGATCTTCGATTCCGACAGGACGTAGCCCATGAAGACGAACATCGGCAGCGTCAGCAGCGGGTACCAGCGCATCACCTTGATGATGGCGGAGAAGCCGATGTCGTAGCCGCCGCGCTCGCCCCAGAGCAGGATCGCGGCGATCACCGCCACGAAGCCGATGGCCGCGAAGACGCGCTGGCCCGTGAAGAGCATCAGCATCATCGTCGAGAACATCAGGATCGCGATCAGCTCATAGGGCATCGCCGCGCTCCTTCTCGCCGCCGTCCTTCTCTCCCAGCGCCTGCGATCCGGGCGCCTCGTCCTCGTGGCGGACCGGCTCGCCGGTGGCGAGGTAGAGGACGTCCTTCGCCAGCTCGCTGAGCGCCTGGAGCAGCATCAAAGTGACGCCGATGCAGATCGTGACCTTGATCGGCCACAGATACGGGCGCCAGGCGGAGGAGGAGCGCTCACCGCCGAAGGAGAAGGAGTAGATCGTGCTCTCGATGCCGCCCCAGAGCAGGACGCCGAGATAGAAAATCAGGAAGCCGACCGTGAGCACGTCCATCAGCGCCTTGCGGCGGGGCGAGAGCGCGCCGTAGATCAGGTCCATGCGCACGTTCGAGCCCATCTGCATGGCGTAGGGCCCGCCCAGGATGAAGTAGGCGACCATCACGAACTGGGCCATCTCCAGCGTCCAGAGGGACGGCACGAAGAAGGTCTTCGAGATCGACGACCAGAGCAGGATGCCCATGAGCGCGAACAGGCCGAACATGACCACCCGGCCGATCGCCCAGTTGCAGCGGTCCACCACGGCGACGTAGGCGCGAAGCACCCTCATGGCGCGGCCTCCGCCGGCGGCGGCACCGCCGCGAGCGCCTCGCGCAGCGTCTGCGCCAGGTGATCGCCCATGCGCGTCGCCGCCTCGTGCGTGGCGACGAGGTCGTTTCGCACCTCGATCATCAGCGCGCGCCGGCCGTGCGCCTCGCCGTGGCGGGCGAGGGTGTAGGTCACGCCGTCGCGGGCGGAATAGGGCTCGTCGAGCGCCGCGCGGTAGACGCCGTGGGCGGTCTCGACGGCGAGCGCGGCCTGCGCCAGCGCGGGGTCCTCGTGATGCAGGTAGCCGATTTCCACCGCGCGGGAGACGCCGTTGTAGACGGGCGTGAAGGTGTGGATCGTCACGAGGTCGATGGCGCGCCCGCACGCCCGCTCCTGGCGCCGGCAGGCCTCGGCGAGCGCCGCGTGGAAGGGCTCGTGCACGCGCTCGAAGCGCGCGCGCCGCGCCGCCTCGTCGAGGTCGCGATTGCCGGGGATGTCGTAGCGCTCGCTGCGTGCGGGGATGCAGTCGGACGCCGTGAAGGGGCGATTGCAATCGTAGACGAGGCGCGAGACGCCGCCGGCGACGAGGGGCGCCTCGAGATGCTCGGAGAGCCGCCGCGCGATCACCGCGGCGCCGATGTCCCAGGCGACGTGCGCCTCGCGCGCGGCCGCGTCGAGGCCGAGATCGGCGAGCTCCGGCGGGATCGCGCGGGACGCGTGCTCGCACACGAGGACGAGCGGCGCGGCGCCGGCCGTTCCCGTGAGCTCCACCGCGTTCCAGGTCCCGTCCGCCACGCCGCCGCTCTCCACGTTCGCCGGGCGATGCCGCCCCTTGCCAAGCCGTTGTAAAATTCACTACATCGGTTCGGCGAGTGTCAAGCGCGTTTCTGTAGCAGATCCGTCAAGCGTGATGCACGCTGAAGCGGAAGGGACATTTCACAGGCATGAAGCCGCTCGTGCGCGATCTCCTCCGGCAGAAGCAGGCCGAGCTCACGGCCGCCGAGCGCCGGCTCACCGCCGTGCTCCTGCAGGATTCGCTCGTGGGCGGGCTGCAGTCGATCACGAAGCTCGCGGAGAGCGCGGAAGTCTCGACGCCCACCGTCATCCGGCTCGCGCGCAAGCTCGGCTTCGAGGGCTACGGGGGGCTCCAGGACGCCATTCGCGACGAGATCGCCGCGCGCATCAAGCAGCCGCTGGCCAAGCTCGACATGGTCGAGCCGCAGGCGCCGCGCGACCATATCCTCGCGCGCTTCACGAAGGCGGCGGTGGAGAATATCGGGCGCACGCTCGAGCAGGTCGATCTCGAGGAGTTCGACCGCGTGGCGGCGCTGCTCTCGGCGCCGGAGCAGCAGCTGCATCTCGTGGGCGGGCGCATCACGCGCTCCAACGCGCATTATTTCTACAATCACCTGCAGATCATCCGTCCGCGGGTGTTCCTGCTCGACAGCTCGCCCAGCGTCTGGCCGCAATCGCTGCTCGACATGGACGAGACCTCGACGCTGATCTGCTTCGACATCCGCCGCTACGAGCGCGAGCTCGAGCGGCTCGCGCAGCTCGCGGTGAAGCAGGGCGTGCGGGTGGTGCTGTTCACGGACCAATGGGGCTCGCCCATCGAGCGGTGCGCGGTGCACACCTTCCGCTGCGCCGTGGAGGTGCCGTCGAGCTGGGATTCGACGCTCGCGATCAACGTGCTCGTCGAGAGCCTCATCGCCGAGGTGCAGAGCCGAAGCTCGCGCTCCAGCGTCGCGCGCATCTCGGCGCTGGAGCGGATGATCGGCGAGACGAACATCTTCCGCGGCACGAGCCCCGGGCGCGACGCCGGCGACTGATCGCAATCCGCATACGAAAAGAGCGCGAGGGTCGCCCCCCGCGCTCTCTCCGCCGTTCGGAACGGGTGCGGACGCCTCAGGCGGCCTGCGCCGGCAGCGCGCCCTTCGCCTTCTCGACGAGGGCCGCGAAGGCGGCCGGCTCGTGGATGGCGATGTCCGAGAGGACCTTGCGGTCGACCTCGATGCCGGCCTTGTTGAGGCCGTCGATGAAGCGCGAATAGGTCAGGCCGTGCTCGCGGACGGCGGCGTTGAGGCGCTGGATCCACAGCGCGCGGAACGTGCGCTTCTTCGCCTTGCGATCGCGGTAGGCGTACTGCATCGAGCGATCGACGGCAGCCTTCGCGGTGCGGATGGTGTTCTTGCGGCGGCCGTAGAAGCCCTTGGCGGCCTTCAGGACCTTCTTGTGCTTGGCGTGAGCGGTCACGCCGCGCTTGACGCGGGCCATGGTTCAAGTCTCCGGAATGTAAGGGGCGGCGGGGATCGCGCGATCAGGCGTAGGGGAGGAAGTAGCGCTTCACGAACTTCGCATCGCCCTCGAACATGACGGCGGTGCCGCGATTGTCGCGGATCTGCTTCTTCGTACGCTTGATCATCCCGTGCTGCTTGCCCGCCTGGGTGCGGACCACCTTCCCGGTACCGGTGACCTTGAAGCGCTTCTTGGCGCCGGACTTCGTCTTCATCTTGGGCATTTGGCTCGTCTCCTGTCGCGCACGGCGTCTGACGTCCCCCGAAGGAGACCGCGCCGTTCGCCCGTCTCGTGTGAGCGTCTCGACCAGCCACGGCAGCCCTTTCGCCGGGCCGGTCGATGAGGCGCGGGACATGGCATGGATCGCGGGCGTTTGCAAGCGTTTCGCGACGCGCGACCCGCCGTGCCGCGGCCGCCCCGCCGGAACCCCGCGGGGGCGCGCGCCCTTGTCGTCGGCAAGACGAACGATCACGACCGACGAGAAGGAACGACGACATGGCGGACGACCGCAAGGACGACGGGCGCGAGGAAGAGCGCAAGGAGCCCACGCATGCGCCCGGCGAGGACGCGCGGCCGGGCCGGCGCGGCCCGCAGCCCTATCCCGTGAACGATCCCGAGCTCACCGACCCGCGCAAGACCCGCGGCGCCGAGCCCGATCTCACGCCCGTTCCCGGCGCCGGGCGTGGCGGCGGGCTGCCGAGCATGTGAGGCTCGGGGCGCGCTTCACCCCGAAGCCGGGTCCAGCACCTCCCCGAGCACCCCCGGCAGCGCCTCGGGGAGGTCCTCCGCGATCAGCCCCGGCCCCACGCGCGCGCCCGCGCGCCCGTGCAGGTTCACAGCCGCGCAGGCCGCCTCGAAGACGGGCATGCTCTGGGCCAGCAGGCCGGCGCAGAAGCCGGCGAGCACGTCGCCGGAGCCGGCAGTGGCGAGATAAGGCGTGCCGGTCGTGTTGATCGCGGCGCGCCCGTCCGGCGCCGCGATCACCGTGTCGGGGCCCTTGTCGACGAGAACGATGCCGAGCGCCGCCGCGCCCGCGCGTGCGGCGGCGAGCTTGGAGGGCGCCTCGCGTGCCTCAGGGCAATCCGAGAGGAGCTTGGCGAACTCGCCCGCATGCGGCGTCGCCACCACGCGCTCGACGCCGGCGAGAAGCCGCGCCAGCGCCGCGTGCTCGCCGGCGAAGGCGGTGAGCGCGTCGGCGTCGAGGACGAGAGCGCGCGTGCGCGCATGCGCGGCCCCCGCCGCCGCCTCGACGAGCGCGCGGGCCCGTTCGCGGCCGAGCCCCGGGCCGAGCGCGAGCGCGGTGATGCGCGGATCCTCCAGGAGCCCGGCGAGATCGTCCGCGTCGTCGCAGGGGCGCAGCATGATCGCGGTGAGCTGCGCGGCATTGACGGCAAGCGCGTCCGTCGGCGAGCCGATGGTCACGGCGCCGGCGCCGATCCGGAGCGCGCCGCGGGCGACGAGCCGCGCGGCGCCGGTGGCGTCGGCCGGCCCCGAGAGGACGAGAGCGTGCCCGCGGGAATACTTGTGCGCGTCGATGCCGGGGTGCGGGAAGGCCGCACGCCAGAGCGGCTCCTCGTTCGCGAAGGTGTTCGGCGCGAGGCTCTCGATTACCGCGTCGGGAATGCCGATGTCGACGAGGCGCAGCCGCCCGCAGAGCGCACGGCCCGGCTGGAGCAGGTGCCCGGGCTTGCGGCGTGCGAAGGTGACGGTGATCGCCGCCGGGCAGGCGGTGCCGCGCACGCGCCCGGTATTCCCGTCGAGCCCCGAGGGCACGTCGACGGCGACGACCGGCAGGCCGCTCGCCGCGAGGCGCTCGAGGAAGGCGGCGGGCACACCCGAAACGTCCCGCGTCAGCCCCGCCCCGAAGAGCGCGTCGACGACGACGTCGTAGGCGCGGTCGCCCGATGCGGCGGGATCCGCCTGCTCGAGAGGCACGAGCGCGCCCGTCCAGCGCGCAGCGGCGATGGCGGCGTCGCCGGCGAGGCGTGCGGCATCGCCGAGGAACGCGAGCGTGACCGCGTATCCGCGCTCCGCGAGCAGGCGCGCCGCGACGAAGCCGTCGCCGCCGTTGTTGCCCGGCCCGCACGCGACGAGGACGCGCCGCCCGCCGGGCGTCTGCGCCATGAGATCGACGGCGGCGTCGGCGCAGGCCGCGCCCGCCGCCTCCATCAGGGCGATGCCGGGCACCCCGCCCGCGATGGCGCCCCGATCGGCTTCCGCCATCTCCTCGGTGTCGAGCAGACAATGCATCATTTTTGGCCGCCTCCTGCGCAGATCGGGCAGTCTTCGACGCAGCAATCGGGACGATCTCCTGCCAAGCCGCTCTTCTCCTGGGCGTCTGCCGCAAATTTGTGCATCACGAGCCGCAAAAGCAGTCAGCCTCGCTTGCTCCGCTCGTTCGCGGCGGTGATAAAACACGAGGCGCGGACCAGCGGCCCGCGCCAGCACGACAGCGACGACCGAAGGCGAAGCCGACATGCGAAAGATCGAGGCGATCATCAAGCCGTTCAAGCTCGACGAAGTGAAGGAAGCGCTCCAGGACGTCGGGCTTCAGGGCATCACGGTCATCGAGGCCAAGGGCTTCGGCCGTCAGAAGGGGCATACCGAGCTCTACCGGGGTGCCGAATACGTCGTCGACTTCCTCCCGAAGGTGAAGCTCGAGATCGTCCTCGCGGACGAGCTGGTCGAGAAGGCCGTGGAGGCCATCCGCAAGGCCGCGCAGACCGGCCGCATCGGCGATGGCAAGATTTTTGTATCGACGGTGGACGAGGCGATCCGCATCCGCACCGGCGAGACCGGCGCGGACGCGATCTGACCCCCATCCCGCCTGCTTCGAGAGAAAAAGCGGCGCCCGAAGCCGCGGATGAAGATCCTGCCCTGAAGACCCCGTACGAGAGGACTACCCGGACATGCAGACCGCCAACGACGTGCTCAAGGCGATCAAGGACAACGACGTCAAGTACGTCGACTTCCGCTTCACCGATCCGAAGGGCAAGTGGCAGCACGTCACCTTCGACGTCTCCTTCGTGGACGAGGACACCTTCGCCGACGGCATCATGTTCGACGGCTCGTCGATCGCCGGCTGGAAGGCGATCAACGAATCCGACATGACGCTGATGCCGGCGCCCGAGACGGCGTGCATCGATCCGTTCTTCGCCGCCTCGACGATGTCCATCGTCTGCGACGTGCTCGAGCCGGCCTCCGGCGAGCCCTACAGCCGCGACCCGCGCGGCACGGCGAAGAAGGCCGAGGCCTTCCTGAAGTCGACCGGCATCGGCGACACGATCTACGTCGGCCCCGAGGCCGAGTTCTTCGTGTTCGACGACGTCAAGTTCGCCGCCGACCCCTACAACGTCTCCTTCCAGGTCGACTCGACCGAGCTGCCGACCAACGGCATGCGCGCGTACGAGGGCGGCAACATGGGCCACCGCATCCAGATGAAGGGCGGCTACTTCCCGGTGCCCCCGCTGGATGCCGGCCAGGACATGCGCTCCGAGATGCTCGCGGCCATGGCCGAGATGGGCGTCAACGTCGAGAAGCACCACCACGAGGTGGCTTCGGCCCAGCACGAGCTCGGCATGAAGTTCGACACGCTCACGCACATGGCCGACCAGATGCAGGTCTACAAGTACTGCATCCACAACGTGGCCGCCTCCTTCGGCAAGTCGGCGACCTTCATGCCCAAGCCCGTCTACGGCGACAACGGCTCGGGCATGCATGTCCACCAGTCCATCTGGAAGGACGGCAAGCCGCTCTTCGCCGGCGACAAGTACGCCGACCTGAGCCAGGAGTGCCTCTGGTACATCGGCGGCATCATCAAGCACGCCAAGGCGATCAACGCCTTCACCAACCCGTCGACGAACTCCTACAAGCGTCTCGTCCCGGGCTTCGAGGCGCCGGTGCTGCTCGCCTATTCCTCGCGCAACCGCTCGGCCTCCTGCCGCATCCCGTGGACGACCTCGCCGAAGGCCAAGCGCGTCGAGGTCCGCTTCCCCGATCCGACGGCGAACCCCTACCTCGCCTTCGCGGCGCTGCTGATGGCCGGCCTCGACGGCATCCTCAACAAGATCGACCCCGGCGCGGCGATGGACAAGGACCTCTACGACCTGCCGCCGCGCGAGCTCAAGAAGATCCCGACGGTCTGCGGCTCGCTGCGCGAGGCGCTCGCCGCGCTGGACAAGGACCGCGGCTTCCTCAAGGCCGGCGGCGTGTTCGACGACGACCAGATCGACGCCTTCATCGAGCTGAAGATGCAGGAAGTCATCAAGTTCGAGCACACGCCGCACCCGGTCGAGTACGTGATGTACTACTCGGTCTGATCCGGCTCGCGGCCTGCGCCGCACGCCGATCCGCCAACGACCGCCGAAGGGAGCCGGGGCGCGCCACGCGTCCCGGCTCTCTGCCCTTCCGGGGTCGCTCTTAGCTTGCGCACCTGCAAGCGCGGCTCCCGCGACGGCCGGGGGAGAGCCGCACGGCGCGCTTGAAACGAACCGCGCGACGCGCCACCTTATCGATCGTGGGACGCGCTCTCGCTCACCGATTCCAGGGGAGCGCGCCGCACGCCCCGCGCGTCGATCGATCGTCGCCGAGAGCGCGGGGCCGACATCCGCCCGCAGGCGGCCTGCTTCTTGCGAGAGGCGCGTCCGGGCGCAATGGGAAGAGGATCACCCTCAATGACACAGTCCAAGACGCGGCAGCCCGTCGTTCCGGGGACCGAGGGCACCTATCCGGTGCTTCCGCTCCGCGACATCGTCGTCTTCCCGCACATGATCGCGCCGCTCTTCGTCGGCCGCGAGAAGTCGATTCGCGCGCTCGAGGAGGTGGTCAAGACCGACCGCCACATCCTGCTCGCCACCCAGAAGGTCCCCACCGAGGACGACCCGGCGGCGGAAGACATCTACGACGTGGGTACGCTCGCGAACGTGCTGCAGCTGCTCAAGCTGCCCGACGGCACCGTGAAGGTGCTGGTCGAGGGCGCCGGTCGCGCGCGCGTGGACGGCTACGTGCGCACGGACACGCATTACGAGGCGCGCGCCACCGCGCTCGCCAACGAGCTGGGCGACCCCATCGAGGCGCAGGCGCTGGCCCGCTCGGTGGTCGGCGAGTTCGAGAACTACGTGAAGCTCAACAAGAAGATCTCGCCCGAGATCGTCGCCTCCACGACGCAGATCGAGGATCCGGCCAAGCTCGCCGACACGATCTCGTCGAACCTCGCCGTGAAGATCTCCGACAAGCAGGAGCTGCTCGAGACCGCGACCGTGGTCGAGCGTCTCGAGCGCGTGCTCGCCCTCATGGAGAGCGAGATCTCGGTGCTCCAGGTGGAGAAGCGCATCCGCACGCGCGTCAAGCGCCAGATGGAGAAGACGCAGCGGGAGTACTATCTCAACGAGCAGATGAAGGCGATCCAGAAGGAGCTCGGCGACGAGGAGGGCCGGGACGAGATCGCCGAGATCGAGCAGAAGATCGAGAAGACGAAGCTCTCCAAGGAGGCCCGCGACAAGGCCACCGCGGAGGTCAAGAAGCTGCGCCAGATGTCGCCCATGTCCGCCGAGGCGACGGTGGTGCGCAACTATCTCGACTGGATGCTCTCCATCCCGTGGAACAAGCGCTCCAAGGTCAAGAAGGACCTCGCGGGTGCGCAGGCCATCCTCGACGCCGATCATTTCGGCCTCGACAAGGTCAAGGAGCGCATCGTCGAGTATCTCGCCGTGCAACAGCGCGCCAACAAGCTCACGGGCCCGATCCTGTGCCTCGTCGGCCCTCCGGGCGTAGGCAAGACCTCGCTCGGCAAGTCGATCGCGCGCGCCACGGGCCGCGAGTTCGTGCGTATGTCGCTGGGCGGCGTGCGCGACGAGGCGGAGATCCGCGGTCACCGACGCACCTACATCGGCTCGATGCCCGGCAAGATCATCCAGTCGATGCGCAAGGCCAAGACCTCGAACCCGCTCATCCTGCTCGACGAGATCGACAAGATGGGCCAGGATTTCCGCGGCGATCCGTCCGCGGCGCTCCTCGAGGTGCTGGATCCCGAGCAGAACTCGACCTTCAACGACCATTACCTCGAGGTGGACTACGACCTCTCGAACGTGATGTTCGTGACGACGGCGAACACGCTCAACATCCCGGGCCCGCTCCTCGACCGCATGGAGACGATCCGGATCGCCGGCTACACCGAGGACGAGAAGGCCGAGATCGCGCGCAGGCACCTGATCCCCAACGCGATCAAGAAGCACGGCCTCAAGTCCGAGGAATGGGCCATCGACGATGCGGGGCTCCTCCTCCTCGTGCGGCGCTACACCCGCGAGGCGGGCGTGCGTAACCTCGAGCGCGAGATCTCCAACCTCGTGCGCAAGGCGGTCAAGCAGATCCTGATGACCGACACGACGTCGGTCGTGGTCACCGAGGACAACATCGGCGACTATCTCGGTGCGCCGAAGTACCGTTTCGGCGAGGCCGAGGCCGAGGACATGGTGGGCGTCGTCACGGGTCTCGCCTGGACCGAGGTCGGCGGCGAGCTGCTCACCATCGAAGGCGTCATGATGCCCGGCAAGGGCAAGATGACGGTCACGGGCAACCTGCGCGACGTGATGAAGGAATCGATCTCGGCGGCGGCGTCCTACGTCCGCTCGCGGGCGGTCGATTTCGGCCTCGAGCCGCCGCTCTTCGACCGCAAGGACATCCACGTCCACGTGCCGGAGGGTGCGACCCCCAAGGACGGCCCGTCCGCCGGCATCGCCATGGCGACCGCCATCGTGTCGATCATGACGGGCATCCCCGTGCGCAAGGACATCGCCATGACCGGCGAGGTCACCCTGCGCGGTCGGGTGCTGCCCATCGGCGGGCTCAAGGAGAAGCTGCTCGCGGCGCTCCGCGGCGGTCTCAAGACGGTCCTCGTCCCCGAGGAGAACGTCAAGGACCTCGCGGACGTGCCCGACAACCTGAAGTCCGGTCTCGAGATCGTTCCGGTCTCGCGGATGGAACAGGTTCTCGAGCACGCGCTGATCCGCAAGCCCGTGCCCATCGAGTGGGACGAATCGGCCATGCCGACCCCCACCCGCGGGGCGGACGAGAGCGAGCCGGGCTTCGTCGCCCACTGACGCGCTCGTGCGGGGCACACGTCGGTCCCAGAGAATGAGACGAACGGCCCTCGGACCCCGGTCCGAGGGCCGTTTTTCGTCGCGCAACGTGATTTCCACAGCCAAATGGCGGTGTCGGCGCTTGCGAGGCCGGAGCATTCCGGTATGCAGGAAAGAACCGAACGTCGGCGCAGCAAGGGTTTGCGCGCCGCATACGCTCTGGAGGAGGTAGCGATGAACAAAGGCGAGCTCGTCACGGCGGTGGCCGAGAAGACCGGCCTCAGCAAGGCGCAGGCCGGCGAGGCGCTGGACGCCGCGCTGGAGGCGATCCAGGACACCCTGAAGAAGGGCGAGGAAGTGAAGATCGTCGGCTTCGGCACCTTCACCGTCGCCGACCGCCCCGCGGGCGAGGCGCGCAACCCGCGCACCGGCGAGAAGGTCCAGGTCCCGGCCTCCAAGACCCCGAAGTTCAAGGCCGGCGCCGGCCTCAAGGACGCCGTCAACGGCTGACGCGTCGATCGAGAGAACGACCGGGAAGCCGTCGGCGTGCTTGCGCCGGCGGCTTCGTCTTTCTATGTACGTGCGTGCGGAACGCGGCAGTCGCGCCGGCATCCGCGAGGGCGGTTAGCTCAGCTGGTAGAGCATCTCGTTTACACCGAGAGGGTCGGCGGTTCGAACCCGTCACCGCCCACCACCCGATCCGCGCAAAGCCTTGCGGAACAAGCCTTCCGGACGATTTCGCAGAAAAAGAGCGAAGGCGGCTTTCGGATCGCTTGACAGGGCCGGCGGGGGGTTCTAAACCCCGCCCACTGCCGCTGCGGACCACTCCCGCCGGCAACGGGAAATGCGGGCGTAGCTCAGTCGGTTAGAGTGCCGGCCTGTCACGCCGGAGGTCGCGGGTTCGAGCCCCGTCGCCCGCGCCACCCGCTCCGGCTCGGCCGGATCCTTCTGAACATCGATGCCATTCGCTGGTCGATGTAGTGCCTGTGGCATTCACGTCGGCACTCGTCCTGCACGCCCCACACCCCCGGCCCCTCTCCACGAGGGAGAGGGGAGTCGCTCCAGAAGATCACCGGAAGACGACCGTCCTGTTCCCGTTGAGCAGCACGCGGCGCTCCACGTGGAAGGCGACCGCGCGGGCGAGGACGACGCTCTCCACGTCGCGGCCGAGCGCGGTCAGCTGCGCCGGCCCGTCCTCGTGGGAGACGCGCACCACCTCCTGCTCGATGATCGGCCCCTCGTCGAGATCCGGCGTGACGTAGTGCGCGGTCGCGCCGATGAGCTTCACGCCGCGCGCCCAGGCCTGGGTGTAGGGCGCCGCGCCCTTGAAGCTCGGCAGGAAGGAATGGTGGATGTTGATCGCCCGGCCTTCCAGGAAGCGGCACATCCCGTCCGAGAGCACCTGCATGTAGCGCGCGAGCACGACGAGATCGACGCGCAGATCCTCGACGAGCGCGGCCAGAGCCGCCTCCTGCGCCTGCTTCGTCTCCGGCGTCACAGGCATGTGGTGGAAGGGGATCTCGTAGCGGTTGGCGAGATCCTCGAAGTCCCGATGGTTCGAGACGATGGCGGCGATGTCGACCTTCAGGGCGCCGATCTTCCAGCGGTAGAGCAGGTCGTTCAGGCAATGCCCGAACTTGGAGACCATGATGATCACCCGCGGCCGGTCGGACGTGTCGTGGAGCGTCCAGTCCATGTCGTAGCGGGCGGCCAGCGTGTCGAGCGGCGCGCGCAGGCGCTCGATGGACGTGTCCGGGTCCACCGGCGTGAAGGCGACGCGCATGAAGAAGCGCTCGGTGTCGCGGTCGCCGAACTGCTGGTTCGTGATGATGTTGCAGCCGTTCTGCACCATGAAGCCCGAGATCGCGTGCACGATCCCGATCGTGTCGATGCAGGAGAGCTTGAGGACGAATTTCGGGTCGTCGAGCTTCATGATGCGTGTTCCCGTTCGATCGAGGGAGCGGTCGTGGCGTCCACGAGGGTCGTCGTGGTCGGCGTGGGCGCGGCGGCAGTCCTGCGGCCGGTCCGCCGCCCTCCCCACCCTCAGGCCTTCGGCCTTCGTCCTCCCCTGCGGGGAGGTGGCGGCGGCAGGCGGCGGCGGCGCGGTGCGTCAGCACTCCGCGACGTTCACCGCGAGGCCGCCCTGGGACGTCTCCTTGTACTTCGACTGCATGTCGAGGCCGGTCTGGCGCATCGTCTCGATGACGCAGTCGAGGGAGACGTGGTGGACGCCGTCGCCGTGCATCGCGAGGGATGCGGCGGCGATGGCCTTGACCGCGCCGAAGGCGTTGCGCTCGATGCAGGGGATCTGCACGAGCCCGCCGACGGGGTCGCAGGTCATGCCGAGATGGTGCTCCATGGCGATCTCGGCGGCGTTCTCCACCTGCTCCGGCGTGGCGCCGAGCGCGGCAGCAAGCCCGGCGGCGGCCATGGAGGCGGCGGAGCCCACCTCGCCCTGGCAGCCCACCTCCGCGCCGGAGATGGAGGCCTTGCGCTTGATCAGCCCGCCGATGGCGGCGGCGGTGAGAAGGAAGGTGCGCGTCGTCTCCGGCGCGGTCTCGCCACAGATCTCGCGCAGGTAGCGCAGCACCGCCGGCACGATCCCGGCCGCGCCGTTGGTCGGGGCCGTGACGACGCGCCCGCCCGCGGCGTTCTCCTCGTTGACGGCGATGGCGAAGGTCGAGACCCGGTCCATCACCTCGCTCGGCGAGCGCGTGTTGGCACGCATGCCGGCCTCGAGCCGCGCGTGCAGGTCCTTGGCGCGCCGGCGCACCTTCAGGCGCCCGGGGAGCGTGCCGCCGGTGGCGAGGCCGCGCTCGATGCAGGCGAGCATCGCCTCCGCGATTCGGTCGAGGCCCGCGTCGATCTCGGCACGCGAGCGCAGCGCCTCCTCGTTCTCGAGCTGGATCGCGGCGATCGTCGTGCCGCGGCGCCCGCAAAGCGCCACGAGCTCGTCGGCGCTGTCGAACGGCACCGGCGCGACGACGTCGATGGGCGCGTCCCGGGTCTCGTCCGCCTCGCCGATCACGAAGCCGCCGCCGATCGAGTAGTAGACCCGCGTCAGCACCGCCTCGCCCGCCTCGTCGAGCACCCGGAAGCGCATGCCGTTGGTGTGGCCCGGCAGCATCTCCGTCACGTCGAGAACGAGGTCGGCGGCGGGGTCGAAGGCGACCTCCCATTCCCCGACCCGCACGGCGCGGTCGCGCTCGAGCCCGGCGACGAGGCTCGGCACGGCATCGGGATCGATCCGGTCCGGCCGCTCGCCCAGGAGCCCGAGGCAGATGGCGAGATCGCTGGCGTGCCCACGCCCGGTGAAGGCGAGGGAGCCGTGCAGGCTGACGACGATCCGCGCCGGCGCGGAGCGCAATTCCCTCATGTCGCCGAGGAAGCGGCCCGCGGCCACCATCGGCCCCACCGTGTGCGAGCTCGACGGGCCGATGCCGATCTTGAAGAGCTCGAAGACGCTGATCATGCCTGGCTCTCCGGGAATGGCGGCGGCTCAGGTGCCCCGCGCGGCCTCGACGAGGAAAGTGCGAACATACTCCGCGAAGGAGCGCCAGCATTCCACCTCGAAGCACGCGGCGTCCACGCGCACGAGCAGGATTTCCGCCTTGCCGAGCAGCGTGCGCGTCGCCGCGCCCACGGGGAAGGCGGCGAGCGACAGGTCGAGCGGGCAGCCGGCGTTCAGCGCCGCTTCGGCCTGCGCCCCGGAGACGGCGAGCCCGCAATTGCGGTGGCTCACGTCGACGAGGGCGTGAACAATGCCGGCGAGATCGCCCGCGATCCGCGCGCCGAGCTCGTCCGTCTCGTCGGCCGGGCCGGAGACGAGCCATTCGTCGGGGCCCAGCCGTAGAGCGCGCCGCTCGTCGTGCGCGGCGAAGGTGCCGATCGGCCGATCGAGGGGAAGGCCCGCGACGCTCCCGATCCGCGCGGCTTCCGCGGGACGAAGCCGCAGCGACAGCCGCGCGCGGGGCGGCAGCGGCGCGATGGCGGTGCCCTTCACGGTCTCGGTCGCGAGCGGGAAGGGCGCCGTGCGGGTCGCCTGATTACGAATCTCGAGCATGGACGCGCACTCCCTCGGCGTCGACGAAGACGGGGTTGCGGATCGTGGCGCGGGCGAAGCCGCCCGGCGTGGTGACGTGGACCGTCTCGCCCATGCGGGCCCGCCCGTCGGCGACGAGGGCGAGCGCGATGGTGCGCCCGCAGGCGGGGCTCCAATAGCTCGACGTGACGTGGCCGAGCATGGGCACGGGAACCGGGGCGGAAGGATCGACGACGATCTGCGCGCCCTCGTCGAGGCGCTCGTTCGGGTCGAGGGTCTCGAGGCCCACGAGCTGCTTGCGGCCGCTCGCCACGAGGTCGGGTCGCGCCAGCGAGCGCATGCCCACGAAGTCCCGCTTGACCTTGGAGACCATGCCGCCCAGCCCGACGTCGTCGGGCGTCACCGTGCCGTCGGTCTCCTGGCCCACGATGATGAAGCCCTTCTCGGCGCGCAGCACGTGCATCGTCTCGGTGCCGTAGGGGGTGATGCCGTGCGCGCGCCCCGCGTCGTAGAGCGTCTCCCATACCGAGAGCGCGTGGTCGGCGGGCACGTTGACCTCGTAGCCGAGCTCGCCCGTGAAGGAGACGCGCATCAGCCGCGTCGGCACCCCGCAGACGTAGCCCTCGCGCACCGACATGTGCGGCATCGCCTCGTTGGAGAGGTCGATGTCGGAGACGAAGGGCGCGAGCACCTCGCGCGCCTTGGGGCCCTGCAGCGCGATCACCGCCCATTGCTCGGTGACGCTCGTCAGGAAGACGTCGAGATCCGGCCATTCGGTCTGGAGGTAGTCCTCCATGAGCGCCAGCACGCGGGCCGCGCCGCCCGTCGTCGTGGTGACGTGGAAGCGGTCCTCGGCCAGGCGCGCGACGACGCCGTCGTCGAGGATGAAGCCGTCCTCCTTGAGCATCAGGCCGTAGCGGCACTTGCCCGGCGCGAGCTTCGACCAGCCGTTGACGTACATGCGGTTCATGAATTCCGCCGCGTCGGGCCCCACGACCTCGATCTTTCCGAGCGTCGAGGCGTCGAAGATGCCGAGCCCTTCGCGCACCGCCGCGCATTCGCGCGCGACGGCGGCGTGCATGTCCTCGCCGTCCTCAGGGAAGTACCAGGCGCGGCGCCACAGCGAGACCGGCTCGAACGCGGCGCCGTTCGCCTCCGCCCAGGAATCGATGGGCGTCTTGCGCACGGGGTCGAACAGGGCGCCCTTGCTGGGCCCCACCAGCGCGCCGAACGAGACCGGCGTGTAGGGCGGGCGGAACGTCGTCGTGCCGACCTGCGGCAGCTCCTTGTCGAGGAGCCCGGCGACGTAGCCGAGCGCGTTCATGTTCGACGTCTTGCCCTGGTCGGTCGCCATGCCCGTCGTCGTGTAGCGCTTGACGTGCTCGATGGAGTGGAAGCCCTCGCGCACGGCGAGCTTCAGGTCCTTGGCGGTGACGTCGTTCTGGAAATCGACGAAGGCGCGCACGCGGCCGGGATCGACATCCGTGGGCATCACCCGCATCGGCTGGAAGCCGGTGCGGGCGGGGCTCGCCTCGAAGGCACGGGTCTCGTCGAGGCTCGCGGCCTGCGCGCCGGCGGCGAAGCCGGCCGCAAGGCAGGCGGCGAGATCGTAGGTGCCGGCGCAGGCGCCCGCCGAGCGTTCCGCCTGGGCGTGACTCGCCGGCAGGAAGGCGTCCTGGCCCGCGTCGTAGGCGAGCTTGCCGCGCGATTGCGAGAACAGGTGCACGGCGGGCGTCCAGCCCCCGGACATGCCCACGCAGTCGCAAGCCAGCGTCCGGCGCGGCCCGACCGAGCCGTCCGCCCGCAGCGGGGCGACGATCAGGCCCGATACGCGAAGCCGGCCCTTCGAGCCGACGACGGTATGGCCGGGCAGCACCGTGATGCCGCGCTCCGCCGCGAAGGCGGTGTCGGCGACGCAATCCACCGCGAGCCGTGCATCCACGATCGTCACGGCGAGGCCCGCCGCCTTCAGGTCGGCGGCGACCGTGTAGGCGGAGGAGCCCGTCGTCGCGAGCACGATCTCGCGGCCGGGCGCCACAGCATAGCGGTTGACGAGGATGCGCAGGCTCTCCGCCAGCATGATGCCCGGGCGGTCGTTGTCGGCGAAGACGAGGGGGCGCTCGTGCGATCCCGTGGCGAGGACGACCTCGCCGGCACGCACCTGCCACAGCCGCTCGCGCGGCGCGCCGTGCGTGTCGCCGGCCGGCAGGTGGTCGGTGATCCGCTCCACGAGGGCGACGTGATTGTGGTTGTAGTAGCCGAAGGCGGTGGTCCGCGGCAGCACGACGACGTTCTCGTGCGCGTCGAGCGCCGCGATCGTCTGCGCGACCCAGTCCTGCGCCGGCACGCCGTCGATCGTCGAGGTGACGTCGTGCAGGAGCGCGCCGCCGGGCTCCGCCTGCTCGTCGGCGAGCATGACCCGCTTGCCCGAGCGCGCGGCGGCGAGCGCCGCGGCGAGGCCGGCGGGGCCCGCGCCGACGACGAGCAGGTCGCAATGGGCGTGGCGATGGGCGTAGCGGTCCGGGTCCGGCCCCGCGGGCGCGACGCCGAGCCCGGCGGCGGCGCGGATGATCGGCTCGTAGACCTTGTCCCAGAAGGAACGCGGCCACATGAAGGTCTTGTAGTAGAAGCCCGCGACGAAGACCGGCGAGAGCACGTCGTTGACGGCGCCGACGTCGAAGGCGAGTGACGGCCAGCGGTTCTGCGAACCGGTGACGAGCCCGTCCACGGCCTCGAGCACGCTGGCGCGGTTGTTCGGGTCGACGCGCCCCGCGCCGCGATCCGCCGAGAGGAGCGCGTTGGGCTCGTCGGTGCCCACCGAGAGCAGGCCGCGCGGGCGATGGTACTTGAACGAACGGCCCATCAGATGGACGCCGTTGGCGAGCAGCGTCGAGGCGACCGTGTCGCCGGCATATCCGGTGAAGGTCTCGCCGTCGAAGCGGATCGTGAGGGGGCGGGAGCGGTCGATGCGGCCGCCGCGCTCCAGGCGGAAGGGTTGCCGGCTCATCGAACGTCCTCCGCTGCCATGTCGGGCCGCGCCGTGCCGGCGGGATACGTGGTCACGAACGCGTCCGTATGCGTGTCGCGCAGGGCGTTGAACCAGCGCTGGCAGCCGTGCGCGTGGTTCCAGCGTTCGGCGAAGACCCCCTTCGGGTTGTTGCGCACGAACAGGAACTCCGACCATTCCCGGTCGTCGAGCGCCGACGGGTCGGCCGGGCGCGCCACGTGCGCCTCGCCGCCGTAGCGGAACTCGAGCTCGGGCCGCGGCCCGCAATGGGGACAGGTGATCAGCAGCATGGCGAGAGCCTTCAGTGCGCGACGGCGGCCGCGGCCGCCTCGTCGATCAGCCGCCCGGTGCGGAAGCGGTCGAGCGTGAACGGCGCGTTGATCGGGTGCGGCTCGCCGGTGGCGAGCGTGTGCGCGAAGACGTGCGCGGAGCCCGGCGTCGCCTTGAAGCCGCCGGTGCCCCAGCCGCAATTGACGTAGAGGCCGGGCACCGGCGTCTTGCCGATGATCGGCGAGCGGTCGGGCGTCACGTCGACGATGCCGCCCCAATTGCGCAGCATGCGCATGCGCGAGAAGCGCGGGAAGATCTCGCAGATGGCATCCAACGTGTGCGTCGAGATCTGCAGGCCGCCCTGCTGGGAATAGGAGACGTACTGGTCGGTGCCCGCACCGATGACGAGCTCGCCCTTGTCCGATTGCGAGATGTAGGCGTGGACCGCATTCGACATGACGACGCAGGGGAAGACCGGCTTCACCGGCTCCGACACCAGCGCCTGGAGCGGGAAGCTCTGGAGCGGCATGCGCACGCCCGCGCGCTCCATGATCACGCTCGTGTGGCCCGCCGCCACGACGCCCACGCGCTTGGCGCCGATGAAGCCCTTCGTCGTCTCGACGCCGGTGACGGCGCCGGTCGCGGGATCGCGCCGGAAGCCCGTGACCTCGCAATTCTGGATGATGTCGACGCCGCGCTGGTCCGCCGCGCGGGCATAGCCCCAAGCCACCGCGTCGTGACGCGCCGTGCCGCCGCGGCGTTGCAGGGCGGCGCCGAGAACCGGATAGCGCGCCGAGCGGTCGATGTTGAGCGGCGGGCAATAGGCCTGCGCCTCCTCGGGCGTCAGCCACTCGTTGTCGACGCCGTTGAGCCGGTTGGCGTAGACGTGGCGCTTGAAGACCTGAACGTCGTGGACATTGTGCGCGAGCATCATCACGCCGCGCTGCGAATACATGACGTTGTAGTTCAGGTCCTGCGAGAGCCCTTCCCAGAGCTTGACCGAATGCTCGTAGAGATGCGCGCTCTCGTCGTAGAGGTAGTTCGAGCGGATGATCGTGGTGTTGCGGCCGGTGTTGCCGCCGCCGATCCAGCCTTTCTCCAGCACCGCCACGTTGGTGATGCCGTGCACCTTGGCGAGGTAGTGCGCCGTGCCGAGCCCGTGGCCGCCGCCGCCGACGATGATCACGTCGTAGCTCGCCTTCGGCTCGGGGGAGCGCCATTGGCGGCCCCAGCCCGTGTGCCCGCGGGTCGCCTCCGAGAGAAGGCTTGCAAGGTTGAAGCGGCGCATGGCGATCTCGTGCTCCTCCACCGGTCCGGATACCCGGATGGACGTGTCCCAGCATGCGGGAGACGGGCGGGCAGCGCTTGAGCGGCGACGACGTTCTCTTGTGCTTTCGCGACACGAAAACGTCGCTTGCGCTCAAGCGCGACGGCAGGCGGAACGATCGCCGGCGATCGTCATTCCGCGGCCTCGACGCTCGGCGTCGCGGCGGGGCGCGCGCCGCGCACGATGCTGGGCGAGAGGTTGAAGTAGCTCTTGAACTGGCGGGAGAAATGCGCGGCGTCGCAAAAGCCCGTCTCGACCGCCACGGCGGTGACGGGCTTTCGCGTGTTCTCGAGCAGCCAGCGCGCGTGGCGCAGGCGCAGCTGACGGTAGACGACGGCGGGGCGCAGCCGCAGGCGCGCCTGGAACAGCCGCTCCAGCTGGCGCGTGGAGAGCGCGAGGCGCGAGGCGATCTCCTCGATGGTCAGCGGCTCGGCGATGCTCTGCTCCATCAGCCGCACGGCGCGCTCCACCCGCGGATCGCCGATGCGCTCCACGGGCAGCGCGTGGGGCTGCGCGTCGCTCGCCGCGCGGGCGTGCTGGAGGAGGAGGACGTGCAGGGCCTTCTGCGCCACGCCGCGCCCGAGATGCTTCTCGATGAGGAAGGCGGCGAGATCCGCCACGCCGGCGCCGCCGGCGCAGGTGATCCGGTCGCGATCGACGAGGAAGAGCCGGTCCGAGATCGGGTCGGTGTCCGCGAACTCGGTCTCGTAATCGGCGTGGTGATACCAGGAGACGCAGGCGCGACGATTTCGCATCAGTCCCGCGCGGGCGAGCACGAAGGAGCCGGTGCACACGCCCACCAGCGGCACCCCGGCCGCGGCCGCCCGACGTAGCCACGCCTCCGTCGTCGCGTCGACCTGATGCCCGGAATGGAGCAGCCCGCCGACCACGACGACGTAGTCGAAGCTCGACGGCTCCCCGAGCGGCGCCGTGCGGCTGACCAGGAGCCCGCAGCTCGAGCGCACCGGCTGCGTCGTCGGCGCCATGATCGCCCATGAGCACCGGATCGGCCGCGAGCGATCCCCCTCGTCCGCCGCGAGCCGCAGGGGATCGACGAAGAGCGAGAGTGCCGAGAGCGTGAAGTCGTGGGCGAGCACGAATCCGACACGCAGCGCGAGCGGTGAGCCGGGGGTGGCTGCGAGCATCGATGTCGTCCTCCCTGATTCGAAGCGTAATGCAGCGAGGCGCCCGGCGCGACCCGTGAATGCGATCAGCCTTCTTCCCGTCTCCTTCCCTCTAGGGGAAGGAGCAGGGTCGCGCATGTGGCCGACCGCCACTCACCCCATCGCCTCACCCCATCGCCTCCTGGAGCAGCATCGCCTCCGCTTCCGCCAGGATCTCGTCTGCGCCTTCGCCGTAGACCGTCTCGCGGCCGATCTCGAGCATCACCGAGATCGCGAGCGGCGAGACGCGGGGGAGCGGCTGGTGGACGATGCGGCCGTCGATGCGGGAGAGGAGGTCGGCGAGACGCTTCAGGTCGAGGAGCCCGGTCGCCGCGTCGGCCCGGGCAGCGCGCAGGAGGACGTGGTCGGGCTCGTGGCGGCGCAGGACGTCGTAGACGAGGTCGGTGGAGACCGTCACCTGACGCTGCGTCTTCTTCTGGCCGGGGAAGTTGCGCTCGATCAGGCCCGCGATGACGGCGCAATAGCGGAAGGTGCGCTTCATCAGCGCCGATTCCTCGAGCCATTCCTCCAGATCGTCGCCGAGCATGTCCTGAGCGAGGAGATCGGCGAGGAAACCCGGGTTGCGCTGCTCCTCGAGCGAGAGATCCCGCAGGCCCCAGACGCATAGGCCGTAATCGTTGCACACGAAGCCCAGCGGCTTGAGCCGCGCGCGCTCGAGCCGCCGCGTGATCAGCATGCCCAGCGTCTGGTGCGCGAGGCGGCCCTCGAACGGGTAGGCGACGAGATAGTGCCGCCCCGCCCGCGGGAAGGTCTCCACGAGGAGCCCCTCGCGCGCGGGCAGCAGCGAGCGCTCGGCCTGCGCCTCCAAGAGCTCGACGAGCTGGGCGGGCAGGCGCTCCCACGTCTCGGCATCGGCGAGGAAGCCGCGCACGCGCTCGGCGAGGAAGGTCGAGAGCGGGAACTTGCCCCCGGCATAGGAGGGGATCTTCGCGTCCGTCCCCGCGCTCGCCCGCGAGACCAGGGCGGCGTCCTCGGTGAGACCGTGGAAGGTGAGCACCTCCCCGGCGAAGAGGAAGGTGTCGCCCGGCGTCAGCGTCTCGGCGAAATATTCCTCGATCTCGCCCAGCACCCGCCCGCCCCGCGACATCGGCCGCCCGGAGGTGGCGGGCCGCCCGAGACGCACCTTCACCATCGTCGCCTCGACGATGGTGCCGACGTTCATGCGGTATTGCTGCGCCACGAAGCGGTCGCGCACGCGCCAGAGGCCGTCGGCGCCCTCGACGATCTTGGCGAACCGCTCGTAGGCCGTGAGCGCATAGCCGCCGGTGGCGACGAAGCTCATCGCCTTGTCGAAGGTCTCGCGGTCGAGCCCGCGATAGGGCGCCGCGCCGCGGATCTCGGCATAGAGGTCGTCGGCCCGGAACGGCTCGGCGCAGGCCATGCCGAGGATGTGCTGGGCGAGCACGTCGAGCGCCCCGGGATGCGGGTCGGGCGTGTCCTGCGCCGCCTCCTCGACGGCGTCGAGGGCGGCGCGGCATTCCAGGATCTCGAAGCGGTTGGCCGGCACGAGATAGGCGCGCGAGGGCTCGTCGAGCCTGTGGTTCGCGCGCCCGATGCGCTGGATGATGCGGCTCGCGCCCTTGGGCGCGCCGACGTTGATCACGAGATCGACGTTGCCCCAGTCGATGCCGAGATCGAGGGTGGAGGTGCACACCACCGCCTTCAGCTTGCCCGCCGCCATGGCGGCCTCGACCCTGCGGCGCTGCTCGACCTCGAGCGAGCCGTGATGGAGCGCGATGGGCAGCGCATCCTCGTTGAGGCGCCACAGCGCCTGGAAGACGTATTCCGCCTGCATGCGCGTGTTGACGAAGACGAGCGAGGTGCCGTGCTCGCGGATCAGCCGGTAGATCTCCGGCATCGCCGCCGCCGCCGTGTGGCCGGCGGCCGGCAGGCGCGGGCCTTCCAGCATGCGGATGTCCGGGCGCGCGCCGCCGCTCGTCGTCACGATCTCGGCCGGGCGCGCCGGATCCGCCGTGAGATAGCGCGCCAGCACCTCGGGATCGCGCACCGTCGCCGAGAGGCCGACCGCCGAGGCCTGCGGGGCGAGCGCGAAGAGGCGCGCGAGGCCCAGCGACAGGAGATCCCCGCGCTTCGAGGGCGCGAGCGCGTGCAGCTCGTCGAGCACGATGCGGCGCAGGCCCGAGAACAGGTCGCGCGCCTGCGGGTGAGCGAGCAGGAGCGCGAGCTGCTCGGGGGTGGTCAGCAGGATGTCGGGCGGGCGCTCGATCTGGCGCGCGCGCTTGTGGGAGGGCGTGTCGCCGGTGCGCGTCTCGATGGCGAGGCCGAGCCCCATCTCGGTGGCGGGCGCTTCCACGTTGCGCGCCACGTCGACGGCGAGCGCCTTGAGCGGCGAGACGTAGAGCGTGTGGAGCGAGCGCCGGTTCGCCCGCGCGTGCCGGGCGCTCGACAGCTCCACGAGGGAGGGCAGGAAGCCGGCGAGCGTCTTGCCCGCGCCGGTGGGCGCGACGAGCAGCGCCGAGCGCCCCGCTTCCGCCAGCTCGAGCAGCGCGAGCTGATGCGCGCGCGGGCTCCAGCCCCGGGAGGCGAACCAGGCGGCGAAGCGATCGGGAAGAGGCGAGGCGAGCGCGTCCACGGGCGGTGATATGGGGTCGCGCAACGCTCGCGACCAGCCGCCCGCCGCCGGGGCGCGCGACGGCACCGAGGCCGGTAACGTTCATGTCCCGTTAAACCGCCACATTCTATCCCATGGGTGAGGTCCGCGGATCAGGGGCGATAGGCCCGCGAGAATCGAGGGCGCCATGGACGATTTCGACCGAGAACGGCGAGGGCGGCGGGAGCCGACCTTCGACATGCCGGGGCCGGACGAGCTCGACCTGCGCCTCTCCCCGCGCGACCGCGCCGGAGGAGGCAGCGAGATGGCCCGAAAGCCGGCCCGCGGGCGATCCAAGGGGCCGAGCAAGGCCGCCGCCAAGGGGCCCGCTCCGCAGAAGCGCGGCGCGGGCCCCGCGCCGCAGCGCCGCGGCGCGCCGCCGTCGCGCGGGCGATCGTCCTCGCGCTCGGGCGGCAACGGCCGCGGACGCGGCCGGCGGCGGCGTTCGCTGCTGGGGCATCTCGTCTATTCCACCCTCGTGCTCGGCATCTGGGCGATGATCGCGGTGGCGGGCGTGGTCGCCTACCACGCGACGCAATTGCCGCCGATCGACCAGCTCGAGGTCCCCAAGCGCCCGCCCAACATCGCGATCCTCGCCGCCGACGGCGCGCTCCTGGCCAATCGCGGCGAGACCGGCGGCTCGAACGTGCCCTTCGAGGAGCTGCCCGAATATCTGCCGGACGCCTTCGTCGCCATCGAGGATCGGCGCTTCTGGTCGCATTGGGGCGTCGATCCGCAGGGCATCGCCCGCGCCATCGTGACCAACCTGCGCGGCGACAGCGGGCTGCACGGCGGCTCGACGTTGACCCAGCAGCTCGCCAAGAACCTGTTCCTCACCCAGGAACGCACGGTCTCGCGCAAGATCCAGGAGGCGATCCTCGCCTTCTGGCTGGAGCGCAACTATTCCAAGGCCGAGATCCTCGAGCTGTACATGAACCGCGTCTATTTCGGCGCCGGCGCCTACGGCGTCGAGGCGGCGGCGCGGCGCTATTTCGACAAGTCGGCGCGGGACGTGACGCTCTCGGAGGCGGCGATGCTCGCGGGCCTCGTCCAGCAGCCCTCGCGCCTCGCCCCCACCCGCAACCCGTCGGGCGCGCAGGCCCGCGCCGAGATCGTGCTGCGCGCCATGCGCGAGGAGGGGCTCATCGACGAGACGCGCCTCGTCACCGCGCTCTCCCGGCCGGCCCGGGCCGTTCGCCCCGAGGGCAGCGGCACGGCGAACTACGCCGCCGACTACGTGATGGACGTGCTCGACGATTTCGTCGGCACGGTGGAGGGCGACATCGTGGTGATGACCACGATCGATCCCGACGTCCAGTCCGCCGCCGAGGCCGCGCTGACGCAGACGCTGGCGGCCGAGGGCGAGCGCTACGGGGTCGCCCAGGGCGCCGTCGTCACCATGCGGCCCGACGGCGCCATCGTCGCCCTGGTCGGCGGCAAGGACTACCGCGCCAGCCAGTTCAACCGCGCGACCCAGGCGCGCCGCCAGCCGGGCTCCTCCTTCAAGCCCTTCGTCTACCTCGCCGCCCTGGAGGCGGGGCTGACCCCCGACACGGTGCGCGAGGACCGGCCGGTGACGATCGGCAATTGGTCGCCGGAGAACTATTCGCGCGATTTCCGTGGGCCCGTGCGGCTGCGCGAGGCGCTGGCGCTCTCGCTCAACACCATCGCGGCGCAGCTCGCCGCCGAGGTCGGGCCGCGGGAGGTCGTGCGCGTCGCCCAGAGGCTCGGCATCGCCTCGCCGCTGGACCCCAACGCCTCGATCGCGCTCGGCACGTCCGAGGTGACGCCGCTCGAGCTCACCGGCGCCTTCGCCGCCTTCGCCAATGGCGGCGAGGGGGTGATCCCCTACGTCATCTCGGAGATCCACTCCGCAGACGGCCCGGTGCTCTATCGCCGCGGCGATCTCTCGCTCGGTCGCGTCATCGAGCCCGAGCACGTGGCGATGATGAACGCCATGATGCACGAGACCTTCACCATGGGCACCGCCCGCAGCGCGGACCTTCCCGGCTGGGCGGGCGCCGGCAAGACGGGCACGAGCCAGGAATTCCGTGACGCGTGGTTCGTCGGCTATACGGGCGCGCTCGTCACCGGCGTGTGGGTCGGCAACGACGACGGCACGCCGACGCGCCGGGCGTCGGGCGGCAACCTGCCCGTGGCGATCTGGAGCCGCACCATGAGCGCGGCGCTCGCCGGCCAGGCGCCGGTGGCGCTGCCGGGCGGCGGCGTCTGGCAGGGCCCGACCGAGCTCTGGAACGCGCCCGTCGCCGGCGACCTGCCGCCGGCGCCCGTCGCCAACGAGAACTCGGACTGGCAGCGCCCCACCGAGCCGGGCTTCATCGAGCGGATCTTCGGGATCTACTGAGCGCGCGCCCCGCGCGAGGCGGCGAAGACCGCGAGCGCCCCCGCGCCGAGCGCCGCGATCGTGCCCGGCAGCGCCAGCGGCGTCGCCGCGAGCGCGGCACCGAGCCCGATGCCGACGATCGCCGCGACCGACATCTGGCAGATGCCCATGAGCGAGGAGGCCGCGCCCGCGCGCTCGGGAAAGGGCTGCATGGCCGCGGCCATGGACTGGGGCATGGTGAGCCCCACGCCGACCGCGTAGAGCGCCATGGGCAGCGTCACCTCGAGCGAGGACCTCGTGCCGAGAAGGACGAGGGCGAGCATGAGCACCCCGCCCGCCGCCTGCGCCGCGACGCCCAGCACGATTGTCCCGTCGAGCCCGCGCCCGGGCACCACCTTCTGCGCCAGGATCGTGCCGGCGATGTAGCCGACGACCATGAGCGCGAAGGAGAAGGCGAAGACGAGCTCGGAGAGGGCGTATTCCCCCTGCAGCACGAAGCTCGACCCGGAGATGAAGGCGAAGAGGCCGGAATAGGTCAGCGTGTTGAGCGCGACGTAGACCCGGTACGAGCGGTGCCGCAGGAGATCGCGGAAGCCGCGCAGGATCGAGAGGAGCGAGAGCGGCGTGGGATCGCGCCGCGTCAGCGTCTCCGGTAGGAGCAGAACCACGATGGCGGTGAGCGCCACGGCGCCGAGGAGGCTCGCCCCGAAGATCGCCCGCCAGCCGAGGGCCGCGAAGACGAGCCCGCCGAGGATCGGCGCCACCGCGGGCACGAGCCCCATGATCGAGCCCATGCGCGAGAGCTCGCGCCCCGCCCGCGGCCCGTCGTAGAGATCGCGCACGATGGCGCGCGCGAGCACGATCGGTCCCGATGCGCCGAGCGCCTGCGCGAAGCGGGCGGCGGAGAGCGCCTCGATGGTGGGTGCCAGCGCGCAGGCCAGCGTCGCCAGCAGAAAGAGCGCGAGGCCCGCGTGCAGCAGCGGCTTGCGCCCGAGCCGGTCCGAGAGCGGGCCGTAGAGGAACTGCCCGCAGGCGAAGCCCACGAGGAAGGCCGACAGCGTCGCCTGCGTCTGCGACGTCGTCGCCTCCAGCGCCTGCGCGATCGCCGGCAGCGCCGGCAGGTACATGTCGGTGGAGAGCGGGCCGAGCGAGGTGAGCATGGCCAGCGTCGCCGTCATGCCCAGCGTGTCGGCGCGCAGGAGAGTAAAGCGAGAGGGTGCCGGATCGGGAGTGGGTGCGGGACGCATGCCTCCGCTCTAGCGCGTCCGGGAGCGCGTGTCTCCTCGCGCGGGTGCGGGCTCGCGGTCAGGGCTGATGCGCACGCAGGCGGTCGGCGAAGCCAATGAGACCGGCTGCGTCCAGTATGTCCATATAGGTGGCGGGCGACGGACGGGAGCGGGAGAGCGCACGTCGAGCGGCATCGGCGACAGCGACCGTCAGCGCGGGTCGGCTCGCGTAGCAGCGAAGGAGCAGGGCGTCCGGATCGAGCGCCTCCAGGCCGTAGGGAGCGAGGTTCTCCGTCGTGAAATGCCGATCCCGGGTGACGATGGCGCCGGCCCCGCCCGCGAGCGCCGTGGCGATCACGTGCCGATCGTCCGGATCGACGAAGCGGATGTCGGCCACGAGCTCATCGTAGCCCGTGACCTTGGCGCCAGGAACAGCGCGGTTCATGGCGTCGCGACGGGCCTCGATGCTTCGCCGCTCGGACGGGCTCGTCTTGGCGATCGCGTGCTCTATCCACTCCTGCTCGATCCGTTCGCTCCAACGCGCGCGGACCAGCCGTGCTTGTGCGATGAAGACCAGGATGTGCGCGGTTTGGAAGGGGAAGAGGACGTTCGCGTCGTAGACGACGACAGGAACGTCAGCCGCCATCGCCGCGCGTCGCCTCGTCCGTCAGGATGCCCAGCTCCACGAGCGCGCGTCGCTCCATCGCCTCCGTGTCGCGGAACGCGAGGACGTCGGACAGCCGCAGGACGTACGAGCCGTCGACGAGCCGATGAGGTATGTCGCCGATCTCCAAGCGGTGGAGGAGCATTGCCGGCGGCGTCTGCACGAGCCGGGCTGCCTCCTCGACGCCGATCTCGCTGTCGTCGTCGAGGACCGTCGCCTGCCCAGTGGCGGCGAGGAGATCGAGAACGTCGCGCAGAATCGCCGTCGTCGCCGGGGGGACCGCGACGCTGTCCGCCTCGCCGCCGGGGACGGTGAGATGAACGCCTCGCATCGCGCTGTCGCGCAAGGCGAGGCGCAGCGCCTCGACCGCAGGCCGTTCATCGTCCGGGATGCGATGGTGCAGGGCGATCTCCTCCGACATCCGACACCGACCTCCCCAAGATATCCGCTCCGCGTACGCGATCCAACCGCGAACAGCAGGGACTCGCGTCCGCGCCACGACGGCTGCGCTCGCGACACGATTGCACGCATACGATCAGCAGAGAGTGCAATAAAGCAAAATGGACGACGCTCACCGCGCAATCGACAGCGCCGAATCCGGCAGGCGGCTCTCGATGGCGCGCATGCGCTCCTGGTGGCGGCGCCAGAGGGCGCTGTCGACGCCGCGCGCGCCGCCGCCGCGGCGGGCGACGGCCACCGCCTGGGGCACCTCGGCGTCGCCCAGCGGCGAGCCGATGGATTTCAGGTGCGCGATCGCCCGCACGCAATAGGCGACGGAGCGCGCGCTCATCCGCGTCTCGCCGTGGCCGGCGCGGTACTTCATCAGGGTCTCGCACAGATCGCCGTCGGCGAGGCGCCAGGCCTCGGCGAGGTAGCGGACGCCGTAGCGCACGTTGACGGAGGGCGCGCGCAGGGCCTGGGTCGTGCCGTCGAAGCCGAGCATGGCGGCCGTGCCGGGGCGCACCTGCATGAGGCCGACCTCGTCGAGGGCGCCGAGCGCGGCGGGGTCCCAGGAGCTCTCCACCGTGACCACCGCCTCGGCGAGGGCGGCGGGGATGGCGTTGCGCTCGGCTTCCATCGTCACGAGGGCGAGGTGCGCGTCGCGTCCCTTCACGGCGAGGAGATCGTCGAGGGTCGCCTCGATCACGTCCGCCGTGGTGGGCGGCGGGGCCGGCGGCGGCGGGTCGGGCAGGTCGAGCGCCGCGGCGGGGCTCGCCGAGAGCGAAGCCGCGAGGAGGGATGCCGCGAGCGCGAGGCGCGCGGGAGCGGCGAAGCGGCGCGAGACGCGCATGGAGAGACCTCCCGAGGTCGTGGCGACCCCGAGAGGGTGGGTGCGATGCGCGTTCGGATCAAGCCCCGATCGCAGACGGGAGCCGGCGCCTCAGTCGAGCGTGGCGTAACCCGCGGACGGCCAGAGCGGCTGGGCGCCGTTCATGACGGCGGCGCCCCGCTGCGGCGGCTGCGGGGCCGTGGGATCGGTCTGCACCTCGCGCCCGCCGAGCGGCAGCGTCGAGAACAGGCCGCCCAGCATGCGCGCATAGAAGGGCTCCTGCGCCTGCGCGGGGACACCGGGCGCGGCGGGGACGCCGGTGGCTGCGGGCACCGCCGGAGCGACGCTCGCGGTCGCCGTGGGCGCCGGCGCGATCGCGGCGGGCGTGGCCGGCGCCGTCGTGGCGGCGATGGCGGTCGCCGTCGCGCTCTCGAGGGGGCGTCCGCTCGAATCGACCGGCACGAGCCGCGGCCCGGCGGCGAGCGCCTCGGGGCGGCTGACGATGCCGAGGCGGTCGGTGTTGCGGTTGCGACCGGTGTCGAGCGCGGCGAAGGCGGTGGCGCTCGAGGCGTCGATCTGGCGGGCGTTGGCGAGGCCGAAGGAGGGATGGCCGCCGCCGTCCTCGTAGACGACGCGCACGGCCGGCGTCCCGGCCTCGATGAGCTGGGCGATGGCGATCTCGTCCTGCTGCGCACGCGCGCGCACCATGGCGGTGACGGTCGGGTCGATCGGCGAGCAGTTCTGCGTGCCGAAGGAATAGCGGCCGCCGCAGACC
Source organism: Salinarimonas ramus (assembly GCF_014645695.1). Taxonomy (GTDB): domain Bacteria; phylum Pseudomonadota; class Alphaproteobacteria; order Rhizobiales; family Beijerinckiaceae; genus Salinarimonas; species Salinarimonas ramus. The sequence continues at coordinate 233,419 of NZ_BMMF01000009.1, forward strand.
TCCACCGGCGGCTCGCGGCGCGTCACCTCGAAATAGTCCCAGCCTTCCTTCAGGTTGCGCCAGAAGGGATTGTGCTGGTCGTACCGCGCCTGCGCCAGATTCTCCGGCGTCATGCGGAAGGGGTAGGACTGGAACTGAAAGGCGCGCTGGCCGCCCTCGAAAGCCTCGCGGGCGAGCGCGTAGACCTCCTGGATCGCCTCGTCCGTCATGGCGAAGCAGCCGCGCGAGGTGCACGAGCCGTGCACCATCAGATGCGAGCCGGTGCGGCCGTGGGTGCGGTCGAAGGCGTTGGGGAAGCCCGTGTTGAAGGAGAGATAGAAGCTCGAGTTCGGGTTCATCAGCCCCGGCGAGACGGCGTAGAAGCCCTCCGGCGCCTGGCGATCACCCTCGCGCATCTTCGGGCCGAGCTGGCCCGACCAGCGGCAGATCGGATAGGTCTTGAGATGCGTGTACTGGCCGTTCTCGGCCATCTTCCACACCTCGAGCTCGGATTCCATCTTGAAGACGCGCACCAGGATCGGATCGTCCTGGTCCACGCCCTTCGTCGACATGAGCGCGAGGGTCTGCGGGGGGATCGGCTGGAGATGCCGGTTCGAGCTGACGGTGCGTTCCTGGCAGGCGGTCAAGGCCAGAGCCAGCGCGGCCACGAGAACGGCTCTTCTCGGCATGGGGTCCCCACTCTTCCGGCGCCGCCACGGGCGCATGTTGCCGGCGACGCTCGCGGCGCCGCACGTCCCCCTACTCGTAGGATCGTTAGCCTTACGCGAGCCTTACCGCAAGACCACCCCGTGCGGGCGAAGAGTTCACTTATGGTGAACGCTTCGTTACGAGACCTTCAGCTTGCGGCCGATGGCGAGGAACTTGTCGGCGCGCGCCCCGCGCACCTCGTCGGGGGAGAGCGGCGCGAGCTCGGCCAGCGCCGCCGCGATGGCGTTGCCGGTCGCCGCCATGACGGCGTCGGGATCGCGGTGGGCGCCGCCCACCGGCTCGCCGACGATCGCATCGATGACGCCGAGCTTGAGCAGGTCCTGCGCGGTGATCTTCATCGCGGTGGCGGCGTCCTGCGCGCGCCCGGCGTCGCGCCACAGGATCGAGGCGGCGCCCTCCGGCGAGATGACCGAATAGATGGCGTGCTCCAGCATCAGCACGCGGCTCGCGGTGGCGAGCGCGATGGCACCGCCCGAGCCGCCCTCGCCGATGACGACGGCCACGTTGGCGACGCCGAGCGCGAGGCAGGCCTCGGTGGAGCGCGCGATGGCCTCGGCCTGGCCGCGCTCCTCGGCGTCGATGCCGGGATAGGCGCCGGCGGTGTCCACGAAGGCGATCACGGGCAGGCGGAAGCGGTCCGCGAGCTCCATGATGCGCACCGCCTTGCGATAGCCCTCCGGGCGCGCCATGCCGAAATTATGCCGGATGCGCGAGCGCGTGTCCGAGCCCTTCTCCTGGCCGATGACGCAGACGGGCTCGCCGCGGAAGCGGCCGAAGCCGCCGACGATGGCCTCGTCCTCGGCGAACTTGCGATCGCCGGCGATGGGCGTGAACTCGGTGACGAGGCCGCGCAGGTAGTCGGAGAAGTGCGGCCGCTGCGGATGGCGCGCCACCAGCGTCTTCTGCCAGGGCGTCAGCCCGGCATAGAGCCCCTTGAGGGCCTCGGCGGCCTTGGCCTCGAGCCGGCCGATGTCGTCGGATATGGCGACGGCGTCGCGCTCCGCGCCGAGCGCGCGCAGTTCCTCGAGCTTGGCTTCGAGCTCGGCGACGGGCTTTTCGAAATCGAGGTAGGTGCGCATCGAACCGCGGTGATGTGACGGGCGGGACACCGGGCCGGGAGGCCCCCCCGCGAGGCGCGCGGACACTGCTCGCAACGTCCGGGGAAGTCAAGGACGCGCCCGTTGACGCGCCCGTTCCACCGCTGAACGAAGGACATAAAGACATGTTTATATGTTGATTGCCATCTGCGCCGGGGTCTGCTATGGCTCTCCGAAACCACGCATCGACAAGGACACGCACCATGGCGCAGGACTACATCGTCAAGGACATCTCGCTCGCCGATTGGGGCCGCAAGGAGATCTCCATCGCCGAGACCGAGATGCCGGGCCTCATGGCCACGCGCGAGGAGTACGGGCCCTCGCAGCCGCTCAAGGGCGCGCGCATCGCCGGCTCGCTGCACATGACCATCCAGACCGCGGTGCTCATCGAGACGCTCAAGGCGCTGGGCGCCGACCTGCGCTGGGTGTCGTGCAACATCTACTCCACGCAGGACCACGCCGCCGCGGCCATCGCCGCCGCCGGCATCCCGGTCTTCGCCTGGAAGGGCGAGAGCCTCAAGGATTACTGGGACTACACCGCCAAGCTGTTCGAGTGGCACGGCGGCGGCATGCCCAACATGATCCTCGACGACGGCGGCGACGCCACGATGCTCGTCCATCTCGGCAAGCGCGCCGAGGACGGCGACACGGCCTTCCTCTCCAAGCCCGGCTCGGAGGAGGAGGAGATCCTCTTCGCGCTGATCCAGCGCCTGCTCGGCGAGAAGCCGAAGGGCTGGTTCAACGAGCTCGCCGCCTCCATCAAGGGCGTCTCCGAGGAGACGACGACGGGCGTGCACCGGCTCTACATCATGGCGAAGGAGGGCAAGCTGCTCTTCCCGGCCATCAACGTGAACGACTCGGTCACGAAGTCGAAGTTCGACAACCTGTACGGCTGCCGTGAATCGCTCGTCGACGGCATCCGCCGCGGCACCGACGTGATGATGGCCGGCAAGGTCGCCATGGTCGCGGGCTACGGCGACGTCGGCAAGGGCTCGGCCGCCTCGCTGCGCCAGGCCGGCTGCCGCGTCATGGTCTCGGAGGTCGATCCGATCTGCGCGCTCCAGGCCGCCATGGAGGGCTACGAGGTCGTGACGATGGAGGACGCCGCTCCGCGGGCCGACATCTTCGTCACCGCCACGGGCAACAAGGACGTGATCACGGCCGACCACATGCGGGCCATGAAGGATCGCGCCATCGTCTGCAATATCGGGCACTTCGACAACGAGATCCAGGTCCAGGCGCTGCGGAACTACAAGTGGAGCAACATCAAGCCGCAGGTGGACGAGATCGAGTTCCCCGACGGCAAGCGCATCATCCTCCTCTCGGAGGGCCGCCTCGTGAACCTCGGCAACGCCATGGGTCACCCCTCCTTCGTCATGTCCGCCTCGTTCACCAACCAGACGCTCGCCCAGATCGAGCTGTGGCAGAACACGGGCAAGTACGAGAACCAAGTCTACGTCCTGCCCAAGCACCTCGACGAGAAGGTGGCCATGCTCCACCTCGAGAAGGTCGGCGCCAAGCTCTCGAAGCTGCGCCCCGACCAGGCGGAGTACATCGGCGTCAAGGATGCCGGCCCGTTCAAGCCGGACCATTACCGCTACTGAGCGCGCGACGCGTTCCCAGCGAGACGAGGAGCCCCGGTCGACCACGGCCGGGGCTTTCTCGTGGACGGTCCGATGCGGATCGGCCTCGTACAGAAATTCATCTAAAACATGAATTTCAGCTTGCGTCGCGATAAGAGGCGGCTTACATCGAGGTCGTGATCAACCGCGCCTGCGAGGCGCCGACCAGGATCGATCTCATGCCGACCGACGTCCCCGCCCGCGCCCGGCGCATCGCCAAGGTCTCCGCCACGATGGCGGTGCTCACCCTCGTCGTGGCCGTGCTCCAGGTCGTCGCCTACGGCGCGATCTTCCTCGATCCGGACGGGCTCGCGGAGCTCGCCTCCCGCCAGGTCCTCCCGCCGGGCGCCACCTTCACGCTGACGCCGGCCTCGATCGCCGCCGGCTTCGTCACCGGCGCGATCCCCGTCGCGCTCTCGCTCTACGGCCTGTGGCACGCCCACGCGCTGTTTCGCGGCTGGCGCGACGGGCCGATCTTCACCCAGGTCGCCGGACGGCGGCTCGTGCGCATGGGCGCGGCGCTGGCGCTGATGCCGATCGCCGCCATGCTGTCGAGCGGGCTCACCTCCCTCGTCCTCACCCTCGGCAACCCGCCCGGCCAACGCACGGTGCAGATCGCGGTGAGCGACGACCCCATCGTCATGGCGGTGGCCGGCGGGCTCCTGATCGTCGTCGGCTGGGTGATGGCCGAGGCCGCGCGCCTCGCCGAGGAGAACGAGGCGTTCGTCTGATGCCCATCGTCGTCAACCTCGACGTCATGCTCGCCAAGCGCAAGATGCGCTCGAAGGAGCTCGCGGCCGTCATCGGCATCTCCGAGCAGAACCTCTCGCTGCTCAAATCCGGCAAGGTGCGCGGCGTGCGCTTCGAGACGCTCGACAAGATCTGCCGCGCGCTTTCCTGCCAGCCGGGCGACCTGCTCGAATGGCGGGAGGGGCCGAGCGAGAGCGAGGACGCGGCCGCCACGGGCGAGGCCTGACGTCAGCCGGCCGTCGCGCGTCACAGCATCGACTCGAGCCCGTCCTGCTCCGCCAGCAGCTCGCGGGCCCGGGCGGAATCCCGGTCCATCTGGGCGATCAGCGCCTGGGCGCTGTCGAAGCGCTCCTCGCCGCGGATGAAGCCGACGAGCTCGACGCCGACCTCCTTGCCGTAGAGGTCGCCGGCGAAATCGAACACGAAGGTCTCGAGCAGCGGCGCGCCGTCGTCGAAGGTCGGGCGCCGGCCGTAGCTCGCTACGCCGTCGCGCACCACGTCGTCGGCGGACAGCCGCACGGCGTAGATGCCGTGGGCGAGGCCGCAGCCTTCGGGAAGCGCCATGTTGGCGGTGGGATAGCCGAGCGTGCGCCCGCGCTTGTCGCCGTGGCGCACCTCGCCGAGAACGAACCAGCGATAGCCCAGCAGCGCGTTGGCGCGCGCGATCGCCCCCTCCGCCAGGGCCGCGCGGATCGCGGAGGACGAGACCGGCGCGCCCGCTTCCTCCACCACGGGAACGACGTCGCAGCCGATGCCGCGGGCCGCGCACAATTCGGTGAGGATCGCCGGGGTGCCGGCGCGGCCCTTGCCGAAATGGAAATCGTAGCCGACGACGACGCCGGACGCGTCGAGCGCGCCGGCGATCAGCTCGTCGACGAAGGCCTCCGGGCTCATCCCTGCGAGCGCGGCGTCGAAGGCGCGCACGTGCACGGCATCGACCCCCGAGCGGGCCAGCACGCGCGCCTTCTCCGCCTGCGGCGTGATGCGGAAGAGGGGCTTGTCCGGCTGGAAATAGGCGCGCGGATGCGGCTCGAAGGTGAGGACCGCGCTCGAGACGCCGCGGGCGGCGGCCTTCTCGCGCGCGTTGGCGAGGAGCGTGCGGTGGCCGCGATGGACACCGTCGAAATTGCCGATGGCGACGACGGGACCGCGCCGCCCGGGCGCCGGGGGTACGTGGGTGCGGCTCTCGTTCATCGCCGATCGCGCGGCGGGGCCGCCTTGCCGGCCGGAGGTGTTCTCGCTCATGAGCGAAGGAGTTGCGTCAGCCGCGCCGACAAATCAAGCCGGAACGGCCTGCGCGAGAGCGCTCAGTGCACCGGACGGCTCGGCACGGCGACCCAGGCCTCGCCCTCGAGCACCGCCTTGCCGTCGACCCGCGCCTCGCAGAAGAGCCGCGCGCGACGCCGCTCGGGCACGAGCTCGACGATCTCCACGCTCGCGCACACCACGTCCCCGATGCGCACGGGGGCGAGGAATTGCAGCGATTGCGAGAGGTAGACCGCGCCCGGCCCCGGCAGGCGGGTGCCGAGGATCGCCGAGATCAGGCTCGCCGTGAACATGCCGTGCGCGATCCGCTGGCCGAAGCGCGTCGCCTGGGCGTAGCGCTCGCACAGATGGATCGGGTTCGTGTCCCCCGAGATCTCGGCGAAGCGCGCGAGATCGTACTCCATGACGGTGCGCATCAGCTCCGCATGGGCGCCGACGGCGAGGTCCTCGAAGTAGAGAACGGGAAAGGTCTGCATGTCCTCGCGTGCGGCGGCGCGGACGTTCGCGGCCATCATCGCTGTCCTCCTGGGTTCGCGACGAAGAATAGAGTGCACCGGCAACTCGCTTCCATGAGACTTTGGTTCCGTTGGACCGAAGTCGCATGGCCGAAGGTCGAGCCTCGCGCCGATTAACCGCTTCGCAACAGGAGCCGGGTTAGAGAAGCCGATATCGGCGTCCCCCCGTGGAGGCCGCCTCGATCACCGTCTTCTCGCCGCCCGGAAGGATGCGGCGGCACGTGAAACCGGAGCTTGGGACATGGCCCTCGACCTCAAGATGCCGATCCTCGTCGTCGACGATTATCAGACGATGGTCCGCATCATCCGCAACCTCCTCAAGCAGCTCGGCTTCGAGGACGTCGACGACGCCTCCGACGGCACGGCGGCCCTCGCCAAGCTCAAGGAGAAGAAGTACGGCCTCGTCATCTCCGACTGGAACATGGAGCCGATGACCGGCTACGAGCTCCTGCGCCACGTGCGCTCGGACGAGGCGCTGCGCGTGACGCCCTTCATCATGGTCACGGCCGAATCGAAGACGGAGAACGTCATCGCGGCCAAGAAGGCGGGCGTGAACAACTACATCGTCAAGCCCTTCAACGCCCAGACGCTGAAGGCCAAGATCGAGGCCGTCTGCGGCTCCTGAGCCCGATGCCCGCAACGCGTCCCGCGGCACGCGCCGCGGGCTCGCCCGCCACGAACGAACAACGAGCGAAAGGTGGCACCATGGCGACGGCTTCGGCACAACGCGTCCGCACGAGGTCGCGAGGCGCGCCCATCGATCCGGGCGGAATCGACCTGCCCCTCATCGTCCGCGAGCTCTCCGCGGTCGCCGAATACGTGACGAAGATCAAGCGCGAGATCGGGGCGCTGCGCGCCAACGAGCTCTACCGGGCCCGAATCCCGGTGGCGCACGACGAGCTCGGCAACGTGGTCAACGCCACGCAATCGGCCACGAACACGATCATGGCCGCCGCCGAGGAGATCCTCGGCTCGCGCGAGGAGGATTTCGAGACCTACCGCACCTTCGTGCAGGACAAGGTCACGCAGATCTTCGAGGCCTGCTCCTTCCAGGACATCACCGGCCAGCGGATCAACAAGGTCGTCGACGAGCTCGCCCAGGTGGAAAAGCGCCTCTCGCGCTTCGCCGAGGCGGTGAACCTGCGCGACCAGGCCGCCCACGTCGACCCGGAGGACGCCGCGAAGCAGGCCCGCAAGGAGCAGCTCCTGCTCAACGGCCCGCAGGACGCCGCCGTCGCGGTGAGCCAGGACGACATCGACGCCCTCTTCGGGTGAAGCGCGAAAAAGCCCCTCAGCCCACCGCCTCGGCGATGCGCGGGCGCGGCGGCGCCTCCTCGGGATAGACACCCTGGAGGACCGCCTCGAAATGCCCGCGCACCAGCGCGTTGCAGCGGCACGCGCCGGTGGCCAGGAGGCCGCGATCGAGGATCTCGATGCGCCCGCGCGTGACCCTGAGCGCGCCGCGCTCGCGATAGGTGCGGATCACCCGGCTCAGATAGCTGCGCCCGACCCCCAGCATGGAGGCGAGCTGCTCCTGCGTCATCGGGATCGAGGCCTCTCCCGTGCGCTCCTCCGCCGCGATCAGCCATTTCGCCGCCCGCTGCTCCAGCGTGTGCGCGGCGTTGCAGGCCACCGACTGGAAGACCTGCGCCAGCAGGCAATCGGCATAGCGCGCGAACAGGTCCGCGATGCGCGGGCTCGTGCGCTTGGCCGCCTCCAGCGTGCTAACCGGCAGGCGCAGGAAGCGGCCGGGATGCTGCACCACCGAGCGCGAATAGGCCGGCAGGCGTCCGCGGCTGACGATGCCGCCCACCGCCCCCTCGCGCCCGATCAGCACCGTCTCCACCGCCCGCCCGTCGGGCAGCGGCACCAGGAACGAGGCGAGGCTCTGCCCGCAGGGAAAGTAGGCGTAGGCGACGTGGTCGCCCGGCTCGTAGAGGATCGCGTCGCGTCCGCCCTCCCAGATCTCGAGATGCGGCATGAGCTGCGCCAGATCCTCGTGGCGCAGCGTGCGCAGGAGGTTGTTGCCCTCGACATGGGCGGGCAATGTGTTCGTCTGGCCCGTGACCAGCATGGCGGCCTTCCCCTCGGCTTCATCGAAGTTCGAGCTTCAACGCGCGAAGCTTCGCCGTGGTTCGCCGTGGTTGGCCGCGACGCGCGCCGTGCGGCATCGAGCGTCGACGAGTGTGCACTTGTGCGCTGACAGGACGCCGCGAGCGGATTAGGCCGGAAATCCCACGGCAGGCGCGAGGCGGCGGAGATCGCGACGCCGCCCTCCCCCGAGCGCGCGCCGCCGGCGCGAGGAGACGCTTTCGATGCGTATCGAGGCCGTGCCGGCGCCGCCGCTGCTGCGCCTGTTCGACGCCACCGCCGGCCTGCGCGCAAAGCCCCGTCTCGGCTACGGCGTCGCATTGGCCGGCTTCCTCGTCGCCCTCGCCCTGCGCCTCGCGGTCGGCGGCGCGCTCGTCGGCTATCCCTACATCACCTTCTTCCCCGTCGTGGTGGTCACGACCTTCCTCGGCGGCGTGCGCCCGGGCCTCTTCGCCGCGACGATCTGCGGGCTCGCGGCCTGGTACTGGTTCATCCCGCCCGAGCGCTCCTTCGCGCTTTTGTGGCCCTCGACGGCCATCGCGCTCGCCTTCTACGTCCTCGTCGTGGGCGTCGAGATCGCGCTCATCCACCTCATGGAGCTCTCCCGCGCGCGCTACGCGGCGGAGGAGGCGCGGGCGCGGGCTCTGCTCGCAGAGCAGCGCACGCTCTTCCACGAGCTCCAGCACCGCGTCTCGAACAACATGGCCTTCGTCGCGGCGCTGCTGACGCTGCAGCGCCGGCACGTGGGCGGCGACCCGGCGGCGCTGGCGGCCCTCGACGCCGCCCGCGCCCGGCTCGACGTGATGGGCCGCATCCACCGCCGGCTGTACGATCCCGACGCCGCGCAGGCGGGCATGGACCGGCTCCTCGTCGATTTGTGCGACGACGTCGTGCAGGCGGTGGGCGTCAAGGGCGTCGGCTGCGCCGTCGAGGCAGAGCGCGTGACGATCGCCCATCACCGCCTCCTCACCCTCGCGCTGATCGCCACCGAGATCGTGACGAACGCCCTCAAGCACGCCTATCCGGACGGCGGCCCGGGTGAGATCCGCCTCTCGCTCGGCCCCGACCCCGCGGGCGGCGCCCGCCTCGTCGTCGCCGACGACGGAAGCGGCCTGCCCGAGAGCTTCGCCGGCACCTCCCGCGAGGGGCTGGGCATGCGCATCGTCGCCGAGCTCGCCCGCCAGCTCGAGGCGACGATCGCGTGGGAACGCCGCGAGCCCGGAACGGCGGTGGTCGTGCGCTTTCCGGAGGGGTGAACGAACACCGCCCCCCCCCCCCGCGCCCCTCCAGCCCCGCGCAAGCCTCTCCGACGATCCTCCTCCTCGACCATCGCCCGTCGTTCGGGCGGGAGGAGGGATCATGCTGGCGACGGCTCTGTCCTATCGGCTCGTGGCGAGCGACCTGCCGCGGACGCTCGAGCGCACCGCGCAGGCGCCCCAGGCGTCCCGCGAGATCGCGTATTATCGCGAGAAGATCGGCACGGTGAAGTCGATCGAGGACTTCCTCGCGGACGATCGGCTCTTCTCCTTCGCCATGAAGGCCCACGGCCTCTCCGACATGACCTACGCCAAGGGCTTCATGAGGAAGGCGCTGGTCGAGGGGATCGACAGCCGCGACGCCTTCGCCGTGAAGCTCGTCGACAAGCGCTACCGCGACTTCGTGGAGACCTTCAACTTCAAGCGCCACGGCGAGACGGCGACGATCTTCTCGCGCGCCGTGCAGGGCACGATCGACAAGTACGTCCGCCAGACGCTGGAGGAGACGCAGGGGGCGCAGAACGAAGGCGTGCGGCTCGCGCTCTATTTCGAGCGCAAGGCGCCCTCGCTGCGCAACATGTACGAGATCCTCGCCGACCCCGCGCTGGCCAAGGTGGTCCGCACCGCGCTGGCGCTGCCCGATTCCATGGCCGCCACCGACATCGACCGGCAGGCGCGGCTCTTCGAGGACCGCATCGACCTCGCCGACTTCAAGGATCCGGAAAAGCTGAACGCCTTCATCGAGCGCTTCACCGGCCTGTGGGACCTCGCGAACCCGCAGGCGCCGGCGCAGGCCCCCAACGTCCTCATCGGCCAGCCGGTGACGGCGCAGATCGGCTCGGACCTGCTGATGAGCCTGCAATCCATCCGCTTCGGACGCTGAAGACGAGACACGGGATCGCCGCATGCAGCCCTCCATCTACGTCGCCCTCTCCGGCCAGGTGGCGCTCGAGCGCCGCATGGAGACCATCGCCCGCAACGTGGCGAACATGTCCACCGTCGGCTACCGCGCCGACGAGGTGACCTTCGAGGAACTGCTCTCCACCGCGGGCAAGGACCCCGTGGCCTTCGCCTCCGCCGGCGAGACCTTCGTCTCGCGCCGCGCGGGCGGGCTGGAGCAGACGGGCAACCTCCTCGACTTCGCCGTGGACGGGGACGCCTATTTCGCCTTCGAGGGGCCCAACGGGCCGGTCTATACCCGCGACGGGCGTTTCTCGATGGACGTCGAGGGCCAGCTCGTCACGACGGCGGGCTATCGCGTGCTCGACGCCGGCGGCGCGCCGATCCAGCTCGACCCGGACGGCGGCCCGCCTGTCGCCTCGCGCGACGGCATGCTGGAGCAGAACGGCGTGCAAGTAGGCGCCATCGGGCTCTTTTCCATTCCCGAGGCGGCGCGGCTCGCACGCTTCGACAATGCCGGCCTCGTGCCCGATCTCCCGGCCGAGCCGGTGCTCGACTTCGTCGGCAACGGCGTCGCCCAGGGCTACACGGAGCGCGCCAACGTCAATCCCGTGCTCGAGATGACCCGCCTCGTCATGGTCTCGCGCGCCTTCGACGCGGTGTCGAACACGATCGAGCAGTCCGAGCGCACGCAATCGAGCGCGATCCGGACTCTCGGCGGCGAGGGCGGCGCCTGATGAGCGAGATCGTCGTCCCCCTGTCGGGCCCGCCGACGGGCCTCTCCCAGGGCCTCGCCATGGGCCCTCAGGCGCACGAGCGGATCGGCCGGCTCGAGGCCGCCCGCGACGCGCTGCGCCTCGCGCGCACGCCGCCTCCCCCGCTGCCCGACGTCGCGCCGCTGCCGCCCTCCTTCGAGGATGCGCTCATAGCCCGCGCGACGCTGGCCGCCTCGCGCGTGGCGCCCCCGCCGCCGGCGCCGCCCCCGCCGCAGACGCCGGCGGACGCCTCGATCGACCTGTGGGCCAGCGAGGACATGGCGGCGGTCCCCGTCGCCGCCGGTGCGGGTGCCGCACGAGACGCCGAGCCGGTGCCGCTCGCGGCCGTGTCGCCCACCGACACCTGGGCGCCGGCGCCCGAGGAGGCGCCGCCCGCCCCCGTCGTCGTCGACGCCGAGCGCCTCGCGGCCGATCCCCGCAGCGTCTTCTCGGCCGACGTGATCGAGGCGCTCCGGGCGAGGCATCTCGGCGATCTGCCGCTGCGCCAGGACGATCGGCCGTGAGCCCGCCGCCGCCCGCCACCGCTCTCGACCGGCTCGCCGACGCCGTGAGCCGCGCCGCGCGCGAGGTCCCGCTCGTGGCGGAGGGCGGCGTCGTCGCCGCGGTCGCCCCGGGGCATTATCGCGTCGGCGGCCTCTCGCCCTTCCTGAAGCTCGGCGAGCGCGTGGCGATCCCCGGCCCGCACGGCCCGCAGATCGGCGAGGTGGTGCGCATCGACGCCGACGGCGCCACGGTGAAGCCCTTCGAGGGCGCCATCGACGCGCGGCTCGAGACCCGCGCCTGGCGCATGGAGCCCGTCTCGCTCCAGCCGGACCCCACCTGGAAGGGCCGCGTCGTCGACGCGCTCGGGCGCCCCATCGACGGGCGCGGCGACTTGCGTCACGGCGCCGGCATCGTCCATCCGTTCCGCGAGCCGCCGCCGGCCATGCGCCGGGCCCGCGTCGGCGGCCATTTCCGCACCGGCGTTCGCGCCATCGACCTGTTCACGCCGCTGTGCGCCGGCCAGCGCATCGGCGTCTTCGCGGGGTCGGGCGTGGGCAAGTCGACGCTGATCTCCATGCTCGCCGCCGCCCAGGCCGTCGACACCGTGGTGATCGCGCTCGTCGGCGAGCGCGGACGCGAGGTGCGCGAGTTCCTGGAGGAGACGCTGGGCACGCACCGCGAGAAGGCGGTGATGGTGGTCTCCACCGGCGACGAGAGCCCGATGATGCGCCGCCTCGCGCCCAATACCGCCATGGCCATCGCCGAGTTCTTCCGCGACCGGGGCGAGCACGTCCTCCTCATCGCCGATTCCGTGACCCGCTACGCCCACGCGGCCCGCGACGTGGCGCTCGCCGCCGGCGAGCCCGCCGTGTCGCGCGGCTATCCGCCGAGCGTCTTCTCCGACCTGCCGCGCCTGCTCGAGCGCGCAGGTCCCGGCTACGAGGGCACCGGCGGCACGATCACGGGCATCTTCTCGGTGCTCGTCGACGGCGACGACCACAACGACCCCGTCGCCGACGCCATCCGCGGCACGCTCGACGGCCACATCGTGCTGGAGCGCTGGATCGCCGATCGCGGCCGCTATCCCGCGATGAACCCGCTCACCTCCATTTCGCGTCTCTCGCGCAAGGTCTGGTCCCGCGACGAGCAGGCGCTGGTGCGCTCCTTCTGCGCGCTCATCGCCCGCTTCGAGGAGACCCGCGATCTGCGCCTCATGGGCGCCTACCAGCAGGGCGCGGACCCCGACCTCGACCGCGCGGTCGCCGTGGTGCCGAAGCTCTACGACGCGCTGAGGCAGGACCCCGCCTCCCCGAAGAGCGAGGACCCGTATCGCGAGCTGGCGGCGCTGCTGAAGGGCTGAGCCGCGGCTTCTTCCCTCCCCGCGCGCCCGCCTTTCAGCGTCCGGTACGCTCGCGCCAGGCCTCGTACTTGCGCAGCACGTCCTCGCGGGTCGCCGGGTAGAGGCCGATGATGGCCGCGCCGCCGCGCACCTCCTCCATCACGAAGTCCTCGAAGCTCTCCATCCCGGCGCATTCCCCGGCGATCTCGTCGGCGAGATGGGCGGGGATGACCATGACCCCGTCGCGGTCGCCCAGCATCACGTCGCCGGGAAAGACCGGCGCGTCGCCGCAGGCGATGGGGCCGTTCAGCTCGATCGCCTCGTGATGCGTCAGGTTCGTCGGCGCCGACGGCTTGGCGTAGTAGGCCGGCATGTCGAGGGCGCCGATGCCGTCGGCGTCGCGAAAACCCCCGTCGGAGACGACGCCCGCCGCGCCGCGCAGCGCGAGGCGCGTGATCAGGATCGAGCCGGCGGTGGCGGCGCGCGCGTCCTTGCGCGCGTCCATCACCAGCACGTGCCCGGGCGGGCAGGTCTCGATGGCGACGCGCTGGGGGTGGTTCGGATCGCGGAAGACCGTGATCGGGTTTCGATCCTCCCGCGCCGGGATGTAGCGCAGGGTGAAGGCCTGGCCGACCATCACCTCTCGCTTGGGCGCCACGGGCACGACGCCCTGGACGAACTGGTTGCGCAGCCCCCTCTTGTAGAGGGCGGTGGCGACGGAGGCGGTGGAGCAGGTCTTCAGCGTCGCCCGCGTCGCGTCCGAGAGCACGTAGTCGGTCATGTCGTCACCTTCAGAAGATCTCGGGCTCGCCGGCGGCGCGGCCGAAATCGGTGCGCAGGAAGTCGAAGTCGCAGCCCGTGTCGGCCTGCGAGACGTGGCGCTCGAACATCCAGCCCCAGCCGCGCTCGTAGCGGGGTGCCGGCGCCACCCACGCCGCGCGGCGACGCGCGATCTCGGCGTCGTCGACGAGCATGTCGAGGCGCCGGGCCGGCAGGTCGAGCCGCACGCGATCGCCGGTCCGCAGCAGCGCGAGCGGGCCGCCGACGAAGCTCTCGGGTGCCACGTGCAGCACGCAGGCGCCGTAGGACGTGCCGGACATCCGCGCGTCCGAGATGCGCAGCATGTCGCGATGGCCCTGCTTCAGGAGCGCCTTGGGCAAGGGCAGCATGCCCCATTCCGGGAAGCCCGGGCCGCCCTGAGGGCCGGCGTTGCGCAAGACCATCACATGGTCCGGCCCGACGTCGAGGCTCTCGTCGTCCACCGCCTTCTTCATCTCGGGATAGCTGTCGAAGACGATCGCCGGCCCCTCGTGCACGTGGAAGCGCGGGTCGCAGGCGGCGGGCTTGATGACGGCGCCGTCCGGGCAGAGGTTGCCGCGCAGGACCGCGAGGGAGCCCTCGTGATAGACCGGGTTCGAGAGCGGGCGGATGACGTCGTCGTCGAAGACTTTCGCGCCCTCCAGCGTCTCGCCCAGCGTGCGGCCGCTCACGGTGAGGCAGGACGTGTCGAGCATGTCCTCGATGCGCTTCATCAGCGCCCTGAGCCCGCCGGCATAGTAGAAATCCTCCATCAGGTATTTTTGGCCCGACGGGCGGATGTTGGCGACGAGCGGCGTCGTGCGCCCCAGCGCGTCGAGATCGTCGAGGGTCAGCGGCACGCCGGCGCGCCGCGCCATGGCGATGAGGTGGACGACCGCGTTCGTCGAGCAGCCGGTCGCCATGGCGACCACCGCGGCGTTGCGCACCGCGGCCGGCGTGATGATCCGGTCGGGCGTCAGGTCCTCCCAGACCATCTCGACGATGCGCCGCCCGCAGGCCGCCGCCATGCGCTGGTGCTCGGCGTCGACCGCGGGGATGGAGGAGGCGCCCGGCAGGCTCAGGCCCATCGCCTCGGCGATGGCGGTCATGGTGGAGGCCGTGCCCATCGTCATGCACACGCCCGCCGAGCGGGCGATGCCGCCCTGGAGGCCGACCCATTCCTCGTCCGTGAGGTTGCCGGCGCGACGCTCGTCCCAGTACTTCCAGGCGTCCGAGCCGGAGCCGAGCGTCTTGCCGGCGTAATTGCCGCGCAGCATCGGCCCTGCCGGCAGGTAGACGAACGGCACGCCGGCGCTCGTCGCGCCGAGCACGAGGCCCGGCGTGGTCTTGTCGCAGCCGCCCATCAGCACCACGCCGTCGAGCGGGTGCGCGCGGATCATCTCCTCCGTCTCCATCGCCAGCATGTTGCGGTAGAGCATGGAGGTCGGCTTGAGGAAGCTCTCGTCCAGCGAGAGCGCCGGCAATTCGACGGCGAAGCCGCCGGCCTGCGTGACGCCGCGCTTGACGTCCTGTGCGCGCTCGCGGAAATGCGCGTGGCAGGAATTGAGCTCCGACCACGTGTTCAGCACCCCGATGACGGGGCGCCCGCGGAAGTCGCCCTCCGCGTGGCCGAGCTGCATGAGGCGCGAGCGATGGCCGAAGCTGCGCAGGTCGTCGGGGGCGAACCAGCGCGCGGAGCGCAGGTCCTGCGGGTTCTTCTTCGTCGAATGGTCGCGTGGCACGGACGTTTCCCCATGGCGCACGGCACTGTTCCCGCGCTCGCGTCCGCCGAAGGGCGGCACCCGAGATCGCGTCGGCCGGCTTGCTCGCCATGCTCGTGCAGGAATGCGCCGGCGGCAAGCCCGCGCAGGTGCCGTGACACGGTCCGGCGTCGCGCACGCCGGGAGCGCAACGCCGCCGCCCGCGTCTCGGCTTCCCGGTAATGCGCCGCGCTCTCGGCCATGATCGGCGCCTTCCGATCGTCGATTGCTCTGCTGTCGAGCTTCGCACGGTCGGGTTCGGCTGCCAAGCTGGACGGCAAGTCCGACCGGCATGGCGCCGGTGAGTTGTGTCGACGCAGCGCGAGGGCTTGGAGCCCCACATCGAGACAATGACCAGCACCAACGCAATGGGTAAGTGTTTCTACTGATATGACAATTTGACGACAGCGGATTGACGCAACTGAGAGGCTGCAGATAATACGCCCCAAGAGCGGATCGTAGGCACCTAAAGAAATTTTAGGTCTGGTGCTCCGCTTCTCAATTTCATCCGGAGGATGCACTCACGAACCTCGATGCTCGGATCTCCGCATCCATCGCGACGCGGAGCGAGGACGAAATTGCTCGGCTGACGCAGGAGTTCGCTACGAATCACGTCGTCATAATCGATGATCTGCTTCCCGCGGACATCCTGCCGCAGCTGATGGCCGAGTGTTCCCGGCTGCTGGCGAACGAGGCCCGGCGGCGCGAGACCACCATAAGGGAAAGCGGCAACACACCCCGGGCCTATCTCAGTGTCGGACGCGACGCGATCGCCCGGAGCTCCACGATCATCCCGGCCCTGTTCGCCAACGAGAGCGTCCGAGCGTTCCTCTCGAAGCTCGCCGGCGAGCGCCTGGAACGCGTCCCGTACAAGCCAGAGGAATACATCCTCAACAGCGCCACGGCGTCGGGAGACACCCACGGCTGGCATTGGGACGACTACGCCTACGCGCTCATCTTCGTGATCGAGGCTCCGGATCCCTTCCTCGGCGGGCGCGTGGAATACATGCCCCACGTCGAATGGCGGAAGGAAGACACCGAGCAATACCTGAGAGGGCTTCTGACCTCGTCCGAGACGCGCTCCGCCTACGTGAAGGCCGGTCAGTGCTACCTGATGAAGGCCAACACGACGCTCCACCGCGTCACGCCGCTGACGGGAGACACGCGGAGGACCGTCGTGGTCTTCACCTATGCCTCTCCCGAGGACATGACGTCCGACTCCATCACGCACACCTCGATGGAGGAACTCTACCCGGAAAGCTCAGTCGAGCCCCTCGCCGCTTCCGGCGGCCTGACGTCGAGACTTCGATCATGGAAGTCCCATCGCCACGATACGCCGTGCACATCGTGGCGATGTGCGGCCGCTGTTGCGGATCGGCTCGCCCGGAGGGCATCGACTTGCGCGCCTACGACGAACTCACACGGTCGGGACAGATCCGGCGCATGGGCCGCGTCGCCGGAGAGGCGCTGCGCCGGTACGGGCTGAAGGAACCCCGCTTGACGGTGCTTCGCCACGTGGAGAATACGACCTTTCACGTCCGCGTGCCTGGAGAATGCTCCGGCGATCATGACGGCGGTCGCTATCTGCTGCGCGTGCACGGCTACCAGCAGGCTCGCGCGGTCGACTCCGAATGCGCGTGGCTGCTCCACCTCTCCGGGCGTGCCGAGCTTCCCTGTCCGGTGCCCGTCACGACGTCGGATGGATGCCTGTCCGTATCGGTGGAGGTGTCGGGCGCCGCGGCGGCTCGAACCTGCTCTCTTCTACGCTGGGTTCCGGGGCGCCACCGGCGGCATTGGGCTCCAAAACCGATACATTTCCGTCGGCTCGGACGACTGATGGGCCGTCTCCACGCCGCCGCGAGCGCCTGGGACCGGCCGGGAACCTTCGTGCGCCCGACCTGGAATTGGGACGGCCTGTTCGGCGGAGAGGGCGCGTTCGGGCAGATCGGCGTCGCCGGTTGGTCCCGCCTGCCGCTGGAGCACGTGGATCGATTCCGCGCGGCGGCCGAGCGAATTGCAGCGACCATGGCGGCACTCGGCACGGGCTCGGACGCATTCGGCCTGATCCACGCCGACCTGCATTTCGACAACGTCGTGTTTCGCCACGGCGAGCCGATCGCGATCGATTTCGATGATTGCGGGGCGGGATATTGGGCCTACGACATCGCGACCGCCCTCCGGCCTTGGCGCCTGGACCCGCAATTCGACGCGGTTCGGAGTGCCTTCGAGGAGGGCTATCGCAGCGAGCGGGCACTGCCGGCGGGGTTGGAGGCTCTCGACCACTTCATCGTTGCGCGGCACCTCGCGACCACCCTCTGGGCGGCCAGCCGCGCCGGCTCGAACGCGGAGCTGGCCCGATCCCTCCCGGCACGATGCGCGGCCACCTCCGCAGCGATCGGGATGATGTGACATGCAGACGCTCCGGCGATTTCGAAACGCACATGCCGGACGACGCGGCTTCGTGATCGGCACCGGAATGTCGGTCTCGATCGTCGTGAACGAGTTCGGGCTGAGGCCGAGCCTCCTGGCTTCCGAGATCGTGGTCGGCTGCAAGCAGGCGCACCGCCTGTTTCCGCTCCGCTATTTCGTCTCGATGGACGCGCCTTTCGTCCATCGGGAGGCGGAAGCGCTCGCCGGCTCCCCCTTCGTCAAGTTCGTCACCGATGCCATCGAAACGGTGCCGACGAACGCGCGTGACGATACCCTGGTGCCGCTGTCCGCGAGCCTCCGCCCTAGGTCCGGCGTCGTCGTTCCGACGGGTTTCGAGGACATTCGCACGGACGGCGACACGGGGCTCGTCGCGCTGCAGGTGGCCTATCTGCTCGGGCTCGATCCGATTTATGTTCTCGGTCTGGGTGATCGCCTGCACGAGGGACGCCTGCACTTCCACGGCGAATCGAAGCGGGTGCGTTCGCAAGACACCGTCTCCGCGATGGCGGGCGACTTGCTGCCGCTGGTGAGCGAACTCGTCGCCGCCGGTGTCGCCATCCGGTCCTGCTCCCCGATCTCGAACATCAACACGATCGTGCCATACGTCGATATTCGCAACGTCACGCGCGGGGAGGAAGACGCCACGTGAAAGCGATACTGCTCGCCGCCGGACGGGGCAGCCGTCTGGGTTCCCATACGGACGCCATGCCCAAGAGCCTTCTCGATCTCGGCGGCACGCCCCTGATCGTGCGCAGCCTGCACGCGTTGCGGGCTGCAGGAGTACAGAAGGCGGTGGTCGTTACGGACTACCTGCACGAGATGCTCGCAGAGGCCATCCGCCGAAGCTTCGACGAGGCCTTCTGCCGGATCATCGTCAATCCCGACTACACCCACGGCACAGCGTCTTCCCTGCGCTGCGCGGCCGATGAGCTCGCCGGAGACCTCCTTCTGCTGGAGGCCGACCTTCTCTATGACGAGGAAGTCCCGAGGCGCATGCTCGCGGCCGGGGACGCTCTTGCGCTCGGCCGGTTCGGGCACAATCGCATCGAGGGCAAGATCGTCCTGCGCAATGGTCTCATCGCCTCCATCGCTTGGGGCGGCGCTGATGTGCAGGCCGATGGAGACTGGGTCGGGCTCACCAGGCTGTCGCCGCCGGTCGCCGAAGCCATCAGGCGGATGCTTGATGAGCCGTTCGATCCGAGCTACCCCGCATTGCAGAGCTACACGACCTACGTCTTCGCTCTGGTCGAGCGCTTCCCATTCCGCGCGGTGAACCTCGACGATCTTCCATGGATCGAAATCGACAACGAGGAAGACCTCCTCGCAGCGCGACGAGACGTTCTGCCCCGCCTGGGCTCCATCTCAGGCGGCAAGGAGATCGATACATGATCGTGAACGAGCCGACGGCCGCTCCCGCTCGGGCCGGTCGTGTCCCCGATGGTGGTGTAGCTCGACGGGAGCGGAGCCGTCCGGCCGCGCGCCCTCCATAGCGCCGTAGCGGACGGACGGCTTCGCGGGTGGTCATC
>NZ_BMMF01000010.1 GCF_014645695.1 Salinarimonas ramus
CTTCAAGGGCGAGCACACGTGGCCGTCGCGGCAAGTGCTCGGGCTGGAGAATACTACGCCGCTTCGCGGCTCCGCATCCTCCAGCCCGAAGGTGCACCAATGAGCGAACCGGACTACATCGTCGTCGGAGCCGGCATCAACGGCCTCGTCTGCGCCGCCATGCTCGGCATGAAGGGCAAGCGCGTCCTCCTGCTCGACCGCAACGAGACGATCGGCGGGTGCATCCGCACGGAGGAGGCGACGCTGCCGGGCTTCGTGCACGACGTGCTCGCGACGACCTTCGTCCTGTTCACGCTGGGCCCCGCCTACAAGGCGCTCGGCCCCGAGCTGGAGAAGCGCGGGCTCCAGTTCGCCAATACGGATCGCCCCACGGGCGTGCTCCTGCCCGATGGCCGGCACGCGATCCTCGGACGCGAGCGCGCGGCCAACATCGCCATGCTCGACGCCCTCGGCCCCGGCGACGGCGCCTCCTTCGACGCGCAGATGAATCGGCTCGGCGAGAACGCGCCCTTCCTGTTCTCCATGCTCGGTGGCTCGCTCTGGTCGAAGGAGATGGCGGGCATCCTCGCCAAGGAGGCCTGGAAGCGCGGCCCCCGCGCGCTCGCCGGCTTCTTCGGCACCGCGCTCGAGAGCGCGCGCGCCCATCTCGAGAGCCGCTTCTCGTCGGAGGTTTCGCGCGCGCTCCTCGCGCCCTGGGTGCTGCACGTGGGGCTCGGGCCGGAGAGCGCCTATTCCGGGCAGATGATCAAGGTCATCGCCTTCTCGCTCGAGGCCGCCGGCGCGCCCATCGTGAAGGGCGGCGCCAGGGCGATCCTCGAGGCTTTCGCCCGCCTCATCGGCGATCACGGCGGTGCCATCCGCGAGAAGAGCGAGGTCGAGCGCATCCTCGTCGAGAACGGGCGCGCCGCCGGCGTGCGCCTCGTCGACGGCACGGAGCTGCGGGCCGGCAAGGGCGTCATCGCCTCGGTGACGCCGCATCAGCTCTACGAGCGGTTCCTCGATCGCGCTGCGGCGCCGGAGGCCGTGCGCGAGGGGCTGAAGGACTATCGCTACGGCAAGGGCAACATGCAGATCCACTACGCGCTGGATCGCCCGCCCGTGTGGAAGGACGGCGCGGATCTCGGAAAGGTCGCTCTCCTGCATCTCACGCCGGGCCTCGACGGCGTCTCTCGCGCCGTCAACGAGGCCGAGCGTGGGCTCCTGCCGGCAGAGGCGACGATCTGCGTGGGCCAGCCGACCGCCCTCGATCCGTCGCGCGCGCCCGACGGCAAGGCGATCCTCTGGCTGCAGCTCCCCGAGGCGCCGCGCATCATCAAGGGTGACGCCGCGGGCGAGATCGACGTGCCGGCCGACGGGACCTGGACCGAGGGCGTGCGCGAGGCCTATGCGGATCGCATCGAGGCGCGCCTCGCGCATCACGTCGAGGGCTTTCGCGACAGCGTGCTGGCGCGCCGGGTCTACTCGCCCGCCGACCTCGAGGCGGCGAACCCGAACCTCGTCGGCGGCGATCCCTATGGCGGTTCCTGTGCGCTCGACCAGTTCTTCGTCTGGAGGCCCTTGAAGTCGAGCGTCAATCACAAGACGTATGTGCCCGGCTTGTATCACATCGGCGCGTCGACCCACCCGGGTCCCGGCCTCGGCGGCGGCTCCGGCTTCCTCGTCGCCTCCAGCCTCTGACGCCGCCGCCGCCCGAAAGGACGAGAAGCGCTTGGACGAGACCACGACGACGATCCGCAAGCGCAAGCCCCGACCGCGGCGGGCATCGGATCGCGGCGGCGTGGATCGCGCCGTCCTCGGCGGCGCGGCCGGGCTGCGGGCGCAGCCCCCGAGCATGGGCGAGATCGGCCTCTCCTCCTTCGCGCCCTATCTGCTCAACCGCATCGCCGCGCGCTGGAACGCCGATCTCGCCGAGGCGCTGCGCGCGCACGACATGACGACGACGAAGATGCGGGTGCTCGCCGTCCTCTCCGTCTCCTCCGGGCTCACGGTGAACGAGCTCTCGGTCTTCGCGGTGACCGAGCAATCCACCATGAGCCGTACACTCGACGCCATGGAGGAGCAGGGCCACATCCGCCGCCGCCCGCGCGAGGGGGACCTGCGCGTGCGCGAGATCTTCATCACGGAAGAAGGCCGCGAGCTCTTCGCCTCGGTCTGGCCGATGATGTACGAGAAGTTCTCGGACATGTTCGAGGGCATCGACGCGGGCGAGTACCAGGCCTTCCTCTCGACGCTGCACAAGGTGCTCGCCAACGTGCGCAAGCACGACCTGTGAGGCGGGCCCGCCGGGGGAGAATCACTCCCCGAGCGTCGCCACCGTCTTCAGCGCGCCGTCCAGCGCGAGCCCGCCCTCGTCCATGAGCGCCGCCTGCTTGAGGCGCCGCAGCCAGTCGGCGCCGTCCTCGCGATCGACGAGCATGGGCACGGCGGAGAGGACGCGGTCGAACTTCGCCTCGCCGCGGGCATGGGTGTCGGAATAGCCCTTCACCAGCCGCCGGCAGCCGATGATCTCGACGGCGAGCGCATAATTGCGCGGGAGCACGTCGAGCGCCCGCCCGAGCCAGACGTCGACATGCGCCGCCTCGCGGGAATGGCGCAGAGTGCGCAGGCGGATGCGCTTGAGGCCGGCGACGACATAGAGCGCGAGATACCAGCGGATCGTGCCCGTGCGCACCCGCCGCCCGCGCGAGACGAAACGGTCGAGGCGTGCGACGAGGCCGGGTCGCGCCTCGAACCAGCGCCCGAGCGCGGCGGGCATGGTGCCGATCACCTCCTCCATCCGCGGATGCATGAACTCGGTCGTGTAGAGGATCTCCTCCTCCTTCACGCCGACCTCGCGGGAGACGCGCTCGCGCCGGCTGCCGCGGGTCTTGAGGTCGGCGACGCGGATGACGTCGTCGTAGGCCATGGCCACGGCGAGATACTTGGCGCACGCCGCGGTGAACGCGAAGCCGCGATCGGCGCCGCCCGCGGCGCGATCCGCCGCGAGCAGGTCCGCGAGGCGCGCGAGATAGGCCTCGCCATAGGCGAGATCCTGGAAGTCGACGACCTTGCGCAGGCCCGCCGCGGCGAGGAGGCGGACCTCGGCCGGAAGATCGCCGCGCACGCGCGCGAGCAGCGCGTCGAAGCCGGGATGACCGACGGGCGCGAGCGGGTCGGCCTTCGGCGGGATCGCCTCCGCCGGCTCCGCGGAGGCCGCGTCGGGGTTCTGCGCGCGATCGTAGGCGGCGGCGAAGGCGGCGAGGCTCGCGTTCACGCCCTTGCCGCCGGCACGGATCGCCTCCTCGAAGGCCTCGCGCGGGAAGGGCAGGACGCCCGCCCCCGCGAGCGATCCGAAGAGCGAGGCGGAGATGACGCTGCCGTGGCGGGCGGCGAGCTTGTCGAGGTCGGAGGCGATGACGCGCTTGGCCGCGACGCCGGACGCCGTCACCACCGCCTGCGGATCGGCGGCGCCGTCGCCGGGCTTCTGCTTCTCGGCGATGGCGTAGGCGCGGTGCGTCGAGGCGATGAGCGTCGTGCGATCCGGCGTCACGAGCCCGCGCAGGATCGAGCGGCCGGCCTCCATGAACTCGGCGGCGAGGACGACGTCGACGTCGCCGGGCGTCGGCATCAGCGCGAGGATCGGGTGCACGCCGTCCGGCGCCTTCACCATCTCGATGTAGTAGATCGTCGCCCCCGTGCGCTGGGCGACGCCCGGGACGGAGGTGGACTGCGCGGTCCAGCCCTGCGCCTCCGCCATGCCGACGATCCAGTCGGCGAGGACGCCGCCGCCCTGCCCGCCCATGGCGAGGATGGCGAGCGTGATCGGGCGGTCGGTGGAGAGGCTCGTCGGGAAGGTCTCGTGGCGGGTCATGTCGCGCGCCTCCTCAGGCCGGGAAGGCGATGCGGCGCCGGTCGCGGCGCGCGGACAGCCAGGAGATGACGGCGCGGCGCATCCGCGCGAGGAGGCGATCGAGCCCGTTCGGGTTCACGATCACGTCCGCGCGGTAGAAGGACGGGCAGAGCACCGCGGCCTCCGCCACCTCGCCGCAATTGCCGCAGCCGACGCAGGTGTGATCGATCGAGGCGACCGGATCGTCCCTCAGCGGGTCGTCGAGGTGCTTCATCGACAGCGAGGGACACCCGGAGAGCCGGATGCACGCGTGATCGCCCGTGCAGACGTCCTCGTCGACGCCGAATCGCTCGCGCACGAGGCGCTTGCCCTCCTTCGCCGCCTTGGCGAGGAGCGGCTTCACCCGGCGCTGCTTGTTGAGCATGCATTCGGAGGAGGCGACGATGACCTTCGGCCCCTTCTCCTTGGTGGTGAGCGCTTCGCGCAGCGTCGCGCGCATCTTGCCGACGTCGTAGGTGTGGTCGATCTGGCGCACCCATTTGACGCCCACGCCCTTCACCGCATCGACGATGGAATTGTTCGTCGCGCGGCGCTTGCTCTCGGCGCGCGAGGAGAGGATGTCCTGCCCGCCGGTCGCCGCCGAGTAGTAATTGTCGACGATCATGATCACGCCGTCGTGCTTGTTGTAGACGGCGTTGCCGACGGAGGAATTCAGGCCGTTGTGCCAGAAGCCGCCGTCTCCCATGATCGAGATCGGCCGCTTGTCCGCCTCGACGTTGAACGCGGAGGCGGAGGCCGGTCCCAGCCCGTAGCCCATCGTCGTCGCGCCGATGTCGAAGGGCGGCAGGATCGAGAACAGGTGGCAGCCGATGTCGGCCGCGATGTGGTGCTGGCCGAGCTCCTTCTCCACGAGCTTCATCGCCGCGAAGATCGGGCGTTCCGGGCAGCCGGTGCAGAAGCCCGGCGGGCGCGGCGGCACGACCTGGGCCAGCGCCTTCACCGAGGGATCGGCGAGGACGGGCTCGGGATCGGGGATCGGCGGCTCGTTGCCGAGGCGCGGGCGCTCGTGGTCGGCGAAGAAGGCTTTGAGCCCCTTCAGCAGCACCTGCGTCGTGTACTCGCCCGCCATGGGCAGCACGTCCTTGCCGGACAGCTTCGTCTGGATGTCGCGCTTGCGCAGGATGTGGGCGAGCGCCTGCTCGAGGAATTCCGGCTGGCCCTCCTCCACCATCAGCACCGCCTTCTTGCCGGCGCAGAAGGTGGCGAGCTCGTCCTCGATGAGCGGATAGGTGACGTTGAGGACGTGCACCGGAACAGTGGTGTTGCCGTAGACGTCGGCGAGGCCCAGGATCTGCAGCGCGCGCATCGTGTTGTTGAACATGCCGCCCTGGACGATGATGCCGGTCTCGCCCTCGGCGGGCCCGAAATGCTCGTTGAGCTTGCGGTCCTTGATGAACTGGACGGCGGCGGGCCAGCGCTTCTCGATCTTCTCCTTCTCGTGGAGATAGGAGGCGGGCGGCAGCACGATGCGGTTGACGTCGCGCTTGGGGCTCTCCAGCGCCTGACGAAGGGTGAAGTCCGGCTTCTTGTTGTCCTTCGTCCTGAAGTGACCGTGGACGTGGCAGGTGCGGATGCGCACCTCGAGCATCACCGGCGTGTTCGACGCCTCGGAGAGCTCGAAGCCCTCCTCCACCATCTTGACGATGGTCTCGAGGTTGGGGCGCGGATCGAGGAGCCAGATCTGCGACTTCATCGCGAAGGCGTGGGAGCGCTCCTGCATGATCGAGGAGCCCTCGCCGTAATCCTCGCCGACGATGATCATCGCCCCGCCGGTGACGCCGCCGGAGGCGAGGTTGGCCAGCGCGTCGGAGGCGACGTTGGTGCCCACCGTCGACTTGAAGGTGACGGCGCCCCGGATCGGGTACATGACCGAGGCCGAGAGCGTCGCGGCGGCGGTGGCCTCGGACGCCGAGCTCTCGAAATGCACGCCGAGCTCGTCGAGCACGTCCTTTGCGTCGGCGAGGACGTCCATCAGGTGCGAGATCGGCGCGCCCTGGTAGCCGCCGACATACGAGACGCCCGCCTGCAGGAGCGCCTTGGTGATGGCGAGGATGCCTTCGCCGCGGAAGACGTCGCCGTCTCCGAGCTTCAGGTCCTCGACCTCGCGGGCGAAGGAGCGTTCCGCCATGGCCTTGCGATGCCTCCCGTCCGAGCGCGCCACGTCCCCTGTCCGGTCGGCGGCGCGTCTACCCTGGAATAGATGCGATTGCATATTCCTAGGGGATCGCCGCGGGAATGTCACGAGGGTGCATCGCACCGCCGGGATGGTGGCGGCGCCGTCGCCGTCCGGGCCCGCGCCGCAGCTGTTCTTCGAAGGCAGATCGTTTGTGTTGCAATGCAAAAACGAGGCACGGCGCCCGCGGAATGAGCGGTGATGCGCACACGGAACGCGCATTCCGCCGCCCCGGGAGGCAGCGCGGCTGCCCTAACGGAAAAGTCCCTGCCCACTCTTGCAAACGCATAATTTTAGGATTGAAATACCTCCAAGCCCGAACGGGCGGCGTCTTCCTTTGCGGAAGCGCCCAGGGGAACGAGGAGAGACCTTCATGCCGACCGTCACTCGCCGGCAGACGCTGGCCATGGGCGCGGGCGCCTTCGTCGCAGCCGTGCTCGCCGGGCGCGTGCCCGTCCAGGCGCAGACCGACACGCTCACCATCGCCTTCAACGTCAACCTGCCGTCCTTCGACCCCACCGTCGGGACCTCGGCGGTGAACCCGACGATCCAGGCGATCTACCGCTCGATCTTCGACCAATATGTCGGCCAGAAGCCGGATCTCTCCTTCGAGCCCGGCCTCCTCACCGATTGGGGCTGGAACGACGACCGCACGCAGGTGTGGATGGACGTGCGCGAGGGCGTCACCTGGCACGACGGCACGCCCTTCACCCCCGCCGACGTGGTCTGGTCTCTCGAGCGCGCAGCCAAGCCCGAGACCGGCAACCCGATCCAGTTCGTCTGGTCGAAGATCGGCAACTTCCAGGTCGACGGCAACCGCATCACCGCGGACGTCCTCTCCTTCGAGCCGACGCTGTTCAAGTGGATGGCCTTCCTCACCGGCTACGTGCTGCCGAAGGACTATTACGAGCGCGTCGGCGCCGAGGGCTTCGAGGCCGCGCCCATCGGCACCGGCCCGTACATGGTCGACGCCTACGAGGGCAATTCCTTCCTGCGGCTCAAGGCCAATGCCGATTACTGGGGCGGCAAGCCCGCCTTCGAGACGGTGATCTTCAAGTTCGTCACCGACGCGACGAGCCGCGTGGCCGAGATCGAGAGCGGCTCCTCCGACATCACGCTGGAAGTGCCCTACGAGGAATACGACCGCCTCGTCGCCAAGGACGGGCTCGACGGCGTCGCGACGCCGATCTCCGACATCGGGATGATCTTCATCCGCAACACCGAGCCGATGCTCGACGAGAACGTCCGCCTCGCCGCCCACCACGCCATCGACAAGCAGGCCATCGTCGATCGCCTGCTGCGCGGTTACGGCGTGCCGATCTCGACGCTGGAGGCGCCGGAATACGACGCGTTCGACCCGTCGATCGAGGTCGCCCACGACCCCGAGAAGGCGGCCGAACTCCTGGCACAGAGCGGCTACGGCCCGGACAACCCGGTGCGCTTCACCATCCAGACGACCCGCGGCTTCAAGCCGAAGGATTACGAGATGATCCAGGCGATCGTCGGGATGTGGCGGCGCATCGGCATCGAGGCCGAGATCGAGGTCTACGAGATCGCCAAGCACTTCGAGCTGCGCGCCGGGCACGCGCTGGCGCCCGCCGCCTTCTACAATTGGGGCAACGCCATCGGCGACCCGACGACGTCCACGGGCTTCGCCATGTTCGGCCCCTCCCCGCACTCCTCCTGGAAGACCGACGACGTCGACGCCATGATCGGCCCGCTCTGGGGCGAGGCGGACGAGGAGAAGCGCATCCAGGGCTGGAAGGACGTCTCGCGCTACGTGGCCGAGAAGGGCTACGTCATCCCCGTCCTGCAATACGTCCAGCCCATCGTCTTCAAGGACACGCTGAACGTCACGCCCAACGTCTCGGGCGCGCTCGAGCCGACGCTGGTCGAGCGGGCTTCGTGAGCCTCGCCGCTGTCCTGAGACGGCTCGCCACGGCCGCCGTGACGCTCTTCGGCGTCGCGGTGGTCGTGTTCGTGCTGCTTCGCGTCGCGCCGGGAGACCCGATCGCCATGATGATCGGCCCCGGCGCGAGCGAGGCCGACATCGCGGCCCTGCGCGCCCGCTATGGCCTCGACCAGGGGCTCGTGACGCAGTTCTTCATCTGGCTGCAGGGCCTCATCGCGGGTGATCTCGGCACCTCGATCTCGCTGCGCTCCGACGTGCTCGGACTCCTCGGCCAGCGGCTGCCGGCGACGCTCGAGCTCGCGGGCGCGGCTCTCGTCGTCGCGCTCCTCGTCGGCGGCACCATCGCGATCCTCGGCACGCTGGCGCGCCGCTCGCCGGGCGAGGCCGTGGTGGACGGGGCGAACGGGCTCCTGCTCGCCGTGCCGGATTTCATCTGGGCGTTGGCCTTCGTGCTCGTCTTCGCCGTGTTCATCCCCGTGTTTCCGCTCACGGGGCGCATGGACCCGACGATCGACATGGATTTCGCCACGCGCTTCTTCCTCTTGGAGAGCCTCGTTCGCGCTGAATTCGCGGTCTTCGGAAACATCGTCTCGCACATGACGATGCCCGTCCTCGCGCTGGCGCTTCCGCTCGCGGCGATCGTCGCGCGGGTGCTCAAGGGCGCGCTCATCGAGGCGATGGGGCAGGATTACGTGCTTCTCGCGCGCCTCAAGGGCAAGTCCGAGCTGCGGCTCGTCCTGCAGGAGGCGTTGCGCAACGCGCTGCCGGCGACGCTGGCGCTGACGGGCGTGCAATTCACCTTCCTCGTCGGCGGCACCGTGATCATCGAGCGCATCTTCGCCTATCCCGGCATCGGCAACATGGCGATCGACGCCGTGATCAACCGCGACCTGCCGCTGATCCAGGGCATCGTGCTCGCCTTCGGGGCCATGTTCATCGCCATCAACCTCGCGGTCGACCTCGCCGTGGCCGCCCTGAACCCGAGGCTGCGCCATGGCTGACGCGCTGCCCCGCGAGAGCGCCCCGCTCGACGCCGCCACCGCCGCGCCCTCCCTCGCGCAGCGCGCCCGCCGTCCGCTCTGGCGCGACCTCCTGGCCGAGAAGCGGGTCGTGATCGCAGGGTCCTACCTCGCGCTCCTCGCCCTCGTGGCGATCTTCGCGCCCTGGATCGCCCCGCGCGATCCGCTGGAGCAGGACCTGATGCTCTCGCTGCTGCCGCCGGCCTGGGCCGCGGGCGCGGAGCCCGGCTATTGGCTCGGCACCGACGATCTCGGACGCGACGTCCTCTCGCGGCTGATCTACGGCGCGCGCGTGGCGCTGACGGTGGCGCTCGTCGCGGCGACGCTGGCGGCGATTCTCGGCTCCGTGCTCGGCCTCCTCGCCGGCTGGTATCGCGGGCTCGTCGACGGCGCGGTGTCGCGCCTCGTCGACATCTGGATGGCGTTCCCACCCGTCCTGCTCTCGATCCTCCTCGTCGCCATCATCGGCGCGGGGCTGCCCGCCGTGATCATCGCCATCGTCATCATCGACTGGACGCGCTTCTGCCGCGTCGTGCGCGCCGAGACCATGCAGCAGGCGGCGCAGGACTACGTGATCGCCGCGCGCACCATCGGCTTCTCGCGCCGCGCGATCCTGATCCGGGAGATCCTGCCCAACGTCGCGCCGGTGCTCGTCGCCCTCGTCAGCCTCGAGATGGGCATCGCGGTGATCGTCGAGGCGATCCTCTCCTTCGTCGGTCTTTCGGTCTCCTCCGACATGCCGACCTGGGGCGGGATGATCGCGCAGGGGCGCCAGATCATCCATCACGCCTGGTGGGTGCTCGCGGCCCCGCTCGCCATGCTGTTCGTGACGGTGCTCGCCTTCAACCAGCTCGGCGACGGCCTGCGCCGCGCCCTCGACCCGGTGGCCAGGCGATGAGCGCGCCTCTCCTCGACATATCCGGCCTCTCCGCGATCTCGACTCGCGAGAACGCCCGCGTGCTACGCGACGTCGACCTCGTCGTGGCCGAGGGCGAGGTCCACGGCCTCGTCGGCGAGAGCGGCGCCGGCAAGTCCACGATCGCCAAGGCCGTGCTCGACATGCTGCCGCGCACGATCCGGGTGACCGGCGGGCGCATCGTCTTTCGCGGGCGCGACCTCGCCAGCCTCGACAGAGCGAGCTTGCGCGCGCTCGTCGCCCGCGAGATCGCGCTGATCCCGCAGGACCCGATGACGGGGCTCAACCCTACGCGGCGGATCGAGGCGCAGCTCACGGACGGCATGCGCCTCGTCGCCGGCATGAGCCGCGGCGAGGCGCGCGAGCGGGCGCTCGCGCTGCTGGAGGAGGTGCGCATCGCGGACCCCGCGCGCACGCTCGCCGCCTATCCCCACGAGCTCTCGGGCGGCATGCGCCAGCGCGTCCTCATCGCCGCCGCGTTCGCGCTCGAGCCGAAGCTCGTCGTCGCCGACGAGCCGACGACGGCGCTCGACGTCACGGTGCAGAAGCAGATCCTGCGCCTCATCCGCGGCATGCAGGAGCGTCATGGGACCGGCGTGATCTTCGTCACCCACGATCTCGGCGTCGTCGCCAAGATCTGTGATCGCGTCACGCTGCTCTACCAGGGCAAGGTCGTGGAAGCCGGGACGGCGCGGGAGATGATCGAGACGCCGCGCCACGCCTATACCCGCGCGCTGCTCGCCGCGAGCCCGCGCTACGACAGGCCCGAGCACGGCTGCGACCCCGTTCCGGGAAGCGTCGTCGCCGGCCTCGAAGCGGAGATCGCCCGCCACGACGAGGGGAGAGCGCCATGACGATGCTCGTGGAAGCGCGCGGCCTCGAGGTCGCCTACGGCGCCGGACGCTCGCTCCTGGGCGGCGTGCGGCCCGGCGTGCGCGTCCTGCACGGGATCGACATGGCGATCGGCGCGGGCGAGATCGTCGGCATCGTCGGCGAATCGGGCTCGGGCAAGACGACGCTCGGGCGCGCCCTCATCGGCCTCGTTCCCGCGAGCGAAGGCAGCGTGCGCTTCGACGGGACCGACCTCGCGAGCCTCTCGGACGAGGCGCTGCGGCGGCTGCGGCGGCGCATGCAGATGATCTTTCAGGACCCGATGTCCTCGCTCAACCCGCGCCACACGATCCGGCGCATCCTGGTCGAGCCGATCCTGCTGCACGGGCTGGAGCCCGACCGCGCTGGTGCCGAGCGGCGGGTGCGGCGCGTGCTGGAGCGCGTCGGGCTCCCCGCCTTCGTGCTCGACCGCAACCCCCACGAGCTCTCCGGCGGGCAGCGTCAGCGCGTGGGAATCGCCCGCGCCGTGGTGCTGGAGCCGGATTTCGTGCTCGCCGACGAGGTGGTGTCGGGCCTCGACGTCTCGACCCAGGCGCAGGTGCTCGACCTGCTCTTCTCGCTCTCTCGCGAGATGGGGCTCGCCATCGGCTTCATCAGCCACGACCTCTCCGTCATCCGCGCCTTCTGCGACCGGGTCGTCGTCATGCGCGCCGGGCGCATCGTCGAGGAGGGTGCGTGCGAGGGGGTCTTCGCCGCCCCGCGGGAGGCCTATACGCGCATGCTCATGGACGCGATCCCGCTGCCGGAGATCGATCCCGGCTGGCTCGCGCGGGAGCCGGAGGACGCCTGAGCGGCGCCCTCCCCTCCTTCAGCGGGCCGACGCCTGCGCTCAGGCCTTCTCCTTGAGCACCCCGCGCCGGATCTGGTCCTCCTCGATCGACTCGAACAGCGCCTTGAAGTTGCCCTCGCCGAAGCCGTCGTCGCCCTTGCGCTGGATGCACTCGAAGAAGATCGGCCCGATGACGGTCTTGGTGAAGCGCTGCAGCAGCACCTTGGTGAAGCCACCCTCGAGCACGCCCTCGCCGTCGATGAGGATGCCGTCGCGCTGCAGGCGCGCAACGTCCTCGCCGTGCTTGGGCAGGCGCTTGTCGATGCGCCCGTAATAGATGTCGTTGGGCGCGGGCATGAACTCGACGCCCTTCTCCATCAGGCCCTCGATCGTCTCGTAGAGATCGTGGGCGCCGAGCGCGACGTGCTGGATGCCCTCGCCCTTGTACTCCTTGAGGTATTCCTCGATCTGCCCGCTCTCGCCGGCGTCCTCGTTGATCGGGATGCGGATCTTGCCGTCGGGCGAGGTCATGGCGCGCGAATGCAGGCCCGTGAGCTTGCCGGAGATGTCGAAGTAGCGGATCTGGCGGAAGTTGAAGAGCCGCTCGTAGAAGCCGGCCCACTCGTTCATGCGCCCGCGATTCACGTTGTGGGTCAGGTGGTCGATATAGAACAGCCCCGCCCCCGTCGGGTGCGGATCACGCTCGCCCGTCCAGACGAAGTCGACGTCGTAGATCGAGCCCTTCGCGCCGTAGCGGTCGACGAAGTAGATCTGCAGGCCGCCGATGCCCTCGATGGCGGGAATGGCGAGCTCCATCGGGCCGATCTGCGTCTGCGCCGGCTTGGCGCCGAGCTTGATCGCGCGCTCGTAGGCGTGCTTCGCGTCGACCACGCGGAAGGCCATGGCGGGCGCGCAGGGGCCGTGGGCGGCGGCGAACTTGGCCGCGAAGCTCTCCGGCTCGGAATTCAAGACGAAGTTGATGTCGCCCTGGCGGTAGAGCGTCACGTTCTTCGAGCGGTGCTTGGCCACCGCCGTGAAGCCCATGCGCTCGAACAGCGCGGCGAGCTTCTCGGGCTCGGGATGCGCGTACTCGACGAACTCGAAGCCGTCGGTGCCCATCGGGTTGTCGTCGGTGATCTTCGGCGGCGGGGCGTCGTGGGGAAAGGGACCCATGTCGTGTCCTCCTCGTGATCTTCGTGTCGTGCGACGCGGGCGCTGTCAGGTCGCGTCGGGCTGATTCTGGGGCGCGGCCGCCGCGAAGGCGGGATGCGCGGCGCAGGCTTCGTCCACGGCGCGGATCTTCGGGAACGCCTCGAGCGGCACCGAGAACCGTCGTGCATTGAAAACCTGCGGGACGATGTGGAGATCCGCGAGCGTCGGCTGCGGGCCGAAGGCGAAGGGCGCGGGGGCGATCATGCGCTCGAGCGCAGCGAAGCCCTGCGTGATCCAATGGGCGTACCACGCGTTCACGGCGGCGTCGTCGGCGCCGAGCCGCTCGCGCAGCCAGCCCATGGCGGGGAGATTGTTGAGCGGGTGGATGTCGCAGGCGACGATGGCACAGGCCGCGCGGATCCGCGCCCGCGCCACCGCGTCGCCGGGAAGGAGCGAGGGCTCGGGGTAGCGCTCCTCGATCCATTCCAGGATCGCGGGCGACTGGATGAGGACGTCGCCCTCGTCCGTCTCCAGCGTCGGCACCTTGGCCTGGGGGTGCAGCGCGCGGTAGGCGTCGGTCTTGTTGTCGCCCTTGAGCAGGTTCACGATCACCGGCTCGTAGGCGATGCCCTTGAGGTTGAGCGCGATCCGCACGCGATAGGCGGCGGAGGAGCGGAAATAGCCGTAGAGCTTCATCGGGAGGCCTCCGAGGCGTTGGCCGCGGCATCCGCGACGTCGAGATCGGGCACGAGGCTGCGCATGCGGGCGTCGAGCGTGTCGATGAGCCGAAAGAACGTCTCGCGTTCGCCCTCGGTGAGCCCGGAGACCACGGCGCGCTCGAAGGCGAGCGCCTCGGGCGCCACCGCCTCGTAGATCGCCCGGCCTTCGTCGGTGAGCGCGAGGAGCTCCTCGCGCATGTCCTGCGCATTCGGCCGTCGCTCGACGATGCCGCGCTCGGCCAGAGCCGCGACCGCGCGCGAGACGGTGGACTTGTGCATGACGGCGTGGGCCGCGATGTCGCGGGCGGTGCGCGTCTCGAACTGGCCGAGCGTCGCGACGATGCGCCATTGCGGGATCGTGATGCCGAAGCGCTCGGCGTAGATGCGCGCCAGCGCGTTCGACACCGTGCTGGCCAGCACGTTGAGCCGGTACGGCAGGAAGCGCTCGAGCGCGAGAGGCTCGGGGCTCGTGCGATCCATCGGGCGTGATCCGGCGTCGTCGGACATCTGGTCGGGAGCGGCCGCGTCGTTGACAGAAATCAGTTGCTGGTGCAACCATTACCCCGACGAACGCCTTCACGCAAGGCCGCCCGGCCGGCAATGCCGGCGCGCCCCCCCGTGATCACGCCGCCCGTGATCACGATGCGCGCTCTCGAGGAGAAAGCCCATGACCGCCCACCCGACCACAGGCTTCACCAGCCCCGAGCTGCAGGGACGCGAGACGGCCCTCAAGCCCGGCTACATGTCGGGCTTCGGCAATTCCTTCGAGACGGAGGCGCTGGAGGGCGCACTGCCGGTGGGCATGAACTCGCCGCAGAAGATCAATTTCGGCCTCTACGCCGAGCAGCTCTCCGGCTCGCCCTTCACGGCGCCGCAGGCGACGAACCAGCGCTCCTGGCTCTATCGCATCCGCCCCTCCGTGAAGCATTCCCACCGCTACGCGAAGGTGGACAAGGGGTTCATGCGCACCGGTCCCTGCCGCGAGGACACCGACGTCGCGCTCGGCCAGATGCGCTGGTCGCCGGTCGCGATCCCCGACGAGGCGCTCACCTTCGTCACGGGCCTGCGCACCATCACGACCGCGGGCGACTCGGACACGCAGGTCGGCATGGCGGCGCACCTCGCCTTCGTGACGCGCTCCATGGGCAACGAGTACTTCTTCAACGCCGACGGCGAGTATCTCGTCGTGGCGCAGGAGGGGCACCTTCGCTTCCGCACCGAGTTCGGCGTCATCGAGTTCGGCCCCGGCGAGATCTGCGTCGTGCCCCGCGGCGTGATCTTCAAGGTCGAGCTCGTGGACGGGCCGGCACGCGCCTACGTCTGCGAGAATTACGGCGGGCAGCTCACCCTTCCCGATCGCGGGCCGATCGGCGCCAATTGCCTCGCCAACCCGCGCGACTTCCTCACGCCGGTGGCGGCGTACGAGGACGTCGAGGAGGAGAGCTTCCTCTACGTGAAGTGGGGCGGCGAGCTGTTCATGACCAAGATCGAGCAATCCCCGCTCGACGTGGTCGCCTGGCACGGCAATTACGCGCCCTACAAGTACGATCTTCGCCGTTTCGCGCCGGTGGGCGCCCTGCTCTTCGACCACCCGGACCCGTCGATCTTCACGGTGCTCACCGCGCCCTCGGAGACGCCCGGCACGGCGAACATCGACTTCGTGATCTTCCCCGACCGCTGGATGGTCGCGGAGAACACGTTCCGCCCGCCCTGGTATCACCGCAACCTGATGAGCGAGTTCATGGGCCTCGTCTACGGGGTCTACGACGCAAAGCCCGAGGGCTTCGTCCCCGGCGGCTTCTCGCTCCACAACCAGATGATGCCCCACGGGCCGGACATGCAGGCCTTCGAGCACGCCTCGAACGTCGATCTCGGGCCGGTCAAGCTCTCCGGCACGATGGCCTTCATGTTCGAGACGCGCTTCCCCCAGCGCGTGACGAAATACGCCGCCACGCTGCCGGAGCTGCAGGACAGCTACATCGATTGCTGGCAGGGCCTGAAGAAGCACTTCGACCCGAACCGGCGCGAGCCGAAGTGAGTCGAAGTGATGTGAGTCGAGCCGAGGTGACGCGAGCGCCGCCTCCCTCCTTCCCTGTAGGGGAAGGTGGCTCGGCGCGCAGCGCCGAGACGGATGGGGCGCGCGGCACGCGCGTTCGGCGAAGCCGAAACGGCGGCTCCATGCCGGACACCGAGGCTTCCGCTGCGCGGAACGCGTCGCTCGCGCGCCGCGCCCGATCCGTCACCGGCTCCGCCGGCGCCACCTTCCCCTACAGGGAAGGACAGCACCGGCCGACGCCGTCGCTAGCTATCCAGCGCAGGGTGTCACCCCCGCCCGCGGGTGCGGGCCATGAAGTTGTCGAAGGCGAGCTCGTTGACCGGCCACCACAGCAGCGCGTCGTCGCGGAAGGCGCGGTAGCTGTCCCACGCGCGCTTGAACGCCTCGTTCTGCGCCGCCGTCTCCTCGTAATAGGCGTTGGCCGCCGAGAGCGCCGCCTCCATCACGTCCTGCGGGAAGTAGCGCAGCTCCGCGCCCTTGGAGACGAGCTCCTTCAACGCGTCGGGGTTCACCGAATCGTACTTGGCGAGCATCCAGTTGTTGGCCGCCTCCGCCGCGTGGCGCAGGATCGCCTGATAATGCTTCGGCAGGCCGTTCCAGGCCTCCAGGTTGAAGACGGCGTGCAGCATCGCGCCGCCCTCCCAGAAGCCCGGCGCGTAATAATACTTCGCCACCTCGTGGAAGCCGAGCTTCAGGTCGTCGTAGGGGCCGACGAACTCCACCGCGTCGATCGTCCCGCGCTCGAGCGCCGGATAGATGTCGCCGGGCGCGATCTGCTGGGGCACGACGCCGAGGCGCGCCATCACCTGGCCGCCGAGCCCGCCGATGCGGAACTTCAGGCCCTTCAGGTCGGCAAGCGAGTTGATCTCGCGGCGGAAGAAGCCGCCCATCTGCGCGCCCGAATTCCCGCAGGCGAGCGAGATGGCGTTCATCGGCGCGAGCACCTCGTTGATGATCTCGGCGCCGCCGCCGAAATGCCACCACGAATGCTGCTGGCGCGCGTTCAGCCCGAAGGGCACGCCGGTGCCGAAGCCGAGCGCCGGCTCGCGGCCGAAATAGAAGTAGGTCGGCGTGTGCCCGGCTTCGATCGTTCCGTTCGAGACGGCGTCGAGCACCTGCAGGCCGCCGACGATGTCGCCGGGCTTGAAGGTCTGGATGGTGAAGTTGCCGTCCGTCGCCTCCGAGACGAATCGCGCGAAGGTCTCCATCGTCCCGAAGATCGTGTCGAGCGAGTTGGGGAAGCTCGACTGCATGCGCCACGTGACCTGCGGCGCGGATTGCGCGATCGCCGGTGCGGCGACGCTTCCCGCCGCCGCGACCACGCCGGCGCCGAGCCCGGCTTTCGCGAGGAACGATCTTCTGCTGGGATGCGTGACGGTCGTCGTGTCGGCGCTCATGGACGGGTTCCTTCTCAGACGTTTTCCCCGAGGCTCAGACAAGCACGAAAGGTGCGAAGAACGCCATGAAATTAGCCTCCTTGAAGCACGGCCGCGACGGCCGGCTCGTCGTCGTCTCGCGGGACCTCACGCACGCGACGGACGCGTTTCCCGTCGTCGCGACGCTGCAGGCCGCCCTCGACGACTGGGACAGCGTCGCCCCCAGGCTCGCCGACCTCGCCGAGGGGCTGGAGCACGGGGCGGTGCCCTCCTTCCGCTTCCACGAGCACGCCTGCGCCTCGCCGCTGCCGCGCGCCTACCAATGGGCGGACGGCTCGGCCTACGTGAATCACGTGGAGCTGGTGCGCAAGGCGCGCGGCGCCGAGATGCCCGAGAGCTTCTGGACCGACCCGCTGATGTACCAGGGCGGCTCGGACGCGTTCCTCGGCCCGCGCGACCCGATTCGCATGGCGGACGAGGCCTTCGGGATCGACTTCGAGGCGGAGATCGCCGTCGTCGTCGACGACGTGCCCATGGGCGCGTCGCCCGAGGAGGCGGCCGCAGCGATCCGGCTCGTGATGCTCGTCAACGACGTCTCGCTGCGCAACCTCATCCCGGGCGAGCTCGCCAAGGGCTTCGGCTTCTTCCAGGCGAAGCCTTCCTCCGCCTTCTCGCCCGTGGCGATCACCCCCGAGGAGCTGGGCGCGGCCTGGGACGGCGGCAAGGTGACGCTGCCGCTCCTCTCCTTCGTCGACGGCAAGCCCTTCGGCCGCCCGAACGCGGGCGTCGACATGACCTTCGACTTCCCCCGCCTGATCGCGCACGCCGCACGCACGCGCCCGCTCTGCGCCGGCACCATCGTCGGCTCCGGCACGGTCTCCAACAAGGATGCCGACGGCGGCCCGGGCCGGCCCGTGGCGGAAGGCGGCCTCGGCTATTCGTGCATCGCCGAGACGCGCATGGTCGAGACCATCCGCGAGGGCGCGGCTAAGACGCCGTTCCTGAAGTTCGGCGACACAGTACGCATCGAGATGAAGGACGAGGCCGGACACTCGCTGTTCGGCGCCATCGAGCAGGTGGTGGAGAAGGCGTGAGAAAGCGCGTGCGTGTGTGAGGAGACTCGGCAGGCGCTCGCGCTTTCCTTCCCTGTAGGGGAAGGTGGCTCGGCGCAGCCGAGACGGATGGGGCACGCGGAACGCGTGTTCGGCGAAGCCGAAACGGTGCAGGCCTCGACGGTGGAGACGTCTCTGCTTCCGCTCGTGCGGAACGCGCCGGTTCATCGGAGAGATTTGAAGACGAACGGGAGCCAGGGATGAGCAAGAGCTTCGCCTCGACGGGCGACATGACCGAGAAGACGGTCACCTTCAAGGAGATCGGGCCGGACCTCTACGCCTACACGGCGCAGGGGGACCCGAATTCCGGCATCATCGTGGGCGACGATTGCTGCATGGTGATCGACGCCCAGGCGACCCCCGCCATGGCGAACGACGTCATCGCCCGCGTGCGGCAGGTCAC
The DNA here is from genome assembly GCF_014645695.1 of Salinarimonas ramus. Classification (GTDB taxonomy): domain Bacteria; phylum Pseudomonadota; class Alphaproteobacteria; order Rhizobiales; family Beijerinckiaceae; genus Salinarimonas; species Salinarimonas ramus. The sequence continues at coordinate 18,388 of NZ_BMMF01000010.1, forward strand.
CGACAAGCCGATCAAGTACGTGCTGCTGACGCACTACCACGCGGTACGCGTGCTCGGCGCCTCCGCCTACGGGGCGCAGGGCATCATCGCCTCCGACCTCACCCTCGCCCTCATCGAGGAGCGCGGCCGGCAGGACTGGGAGAGCGAGGTCGGGCGCTTCCCCCGCCTCTTCCGCGGCGCGGAGACGATCCCCGGCCTCACCTGGCCGAACCTCGTCCTCGACACGGAGCTGACGGTGTTCCTCGGCAAGCGCGAGGTGAAGATCTGGCACATGGGCGCGGGCCACACGGCAGGCGACGTCGTCGCCTGGGTGCCGGACGCGGAGGTGATGTTCTCGGGCGATCTCGTGGAGTACCACTCCGCCTGCTATTGCGGCGACGCCCATCTGCGCGAGTGGCCGGAGACGCTCGACGGCATCCGAAACGCCAACCCCAAGGCCCTCGTGCCCGGCCGCGGCGACGCGCTCACCGACCGCGCGACGGTGCGCGAGGCGATCGCCATGACGCGCGACTTCGTGCAGACGCTCTACACGCAGGCCGAGCTCTCGGTGGCGCGTGGGCGCTCGCTCAAGGAGACCTATGACGCGACCCGCGCCGTGATGGACCCGCGCTTCGGCTCCTTCGCCATCTACGATCACTGCCAGCCCTTCAACGTCTCGCGCGCCTTCGACGAGGCGTCCGGGGTGCACCACCCCACGATCTGGACCGCCGAGCGCGACCAGGAGATGTGGGCGGCGCTGCAGGGGTGAGCGCGCGCTTCTTTGCCTAGAGCGAAGGAGAAGGCGATCGCGCGCGCATGCGCTCGTCGAGGCGCAGGCGTGCGATCGTCGCGATCTCGGCCATGGCGGTCTCGAGCTCGGCCGCCGGCTCGTTCGCGAGGCGCGTCTCGAAGGCGGCGAGGATCTCGGCCTTCGAGCGGCCGCGCACCGCCATGATGAACGGGTGGCCGAAGCGCGCCTTGTAGGCGTCGTTGAGCGCGAGGAAGCGCTGCTTCTCCGAGGGCGTGAGCCGCGTCAGCCCCGCCGAGGCCTGCTCCGCCTGGCTCTCGGGCGCCATCTCCGCGAGCTCGAGGCGCCCGGCGAGATCGGGGTGCGCGTCGATCAGCGCCCGCTTTCGCGCAGGCGATGCCGGCTCGAGCGCACGCAGAAGAGCCGCGTGCAGCCCCTCCGGCGTCGCGGTCTCCGGGCCGAGGCCCGCCTCCCACGCCTCCTCCGCGATCCAGGGAGAATGCTCGAAGACATCCCCGTAAGCCGCGACGAACAGGGGCTTTCCCATGTCTGCCGGCGCGACACCCGCCGGCAGGTGATTCCTCGCCCAGTGCCGGGCGATGTCGAGGCGCGTGGCGCACCAGGCGCCGCCCTTCGCCTGCACGTAGTCGAGGAAGCGCGCCAGCGCCGCCGCCCGGCCCGGCCGGCCGACGAGGCGGCAATGGAGGCCCACCGACATCATCTTCGGCGCGTGCTCTCCCTCCTCCCAGAGGACGTCGAACGTGTCCTTCAGATAGGTGAAGAACTGGTCGCCCGCGTTGAAGCCCTGGGGCGTCGCGAAGCGCATGTCGTTGGCGTCGAGCGTGTAGGGCACGATGAGGAAGGGGCGCCCGTGAGGATCCGCCACCCAGTAGGGCAGCTCGTCCGCATACGAATCGGCGGAATAGAGAAAGCCGCCCTCCTCCATCGTCAGGCGCAGCGTGCTCTCGGAGGTACGGCCCTGATACAGGCCCAGAGGGCGCGTGCCCGCGACCTCGGTGTGGAGGCGCACCGCCTCCGCGATGTGCTCGCGCTCGACGTGGACCGGCGCGTCGCGATAATCGATCCACTTGAGCCCATGGGAGGCGATCTCCCAGCCCGCCTCGTTCATGGCGGCGACGGCATCCGGGTTGCGCGCCATGGCGCTCGCCACGCCGTAGACCGTGACGGGGATGGCGCGCTCGGTGAACATGCGCCACAGCCGCCAGAAACCCGCCCGCGAGCCGTATTCATAGATCGATTCCATGTTCATGTGCCGCTGGCCCGGCCAGGGCTGCGCGCCGACGATCTCGGAGAGAAAGGCTTCCGAAGCGGGGTCGCCGTGGAGGATCGCGTTCTCGCCTCCCTCCTCGTAATTGATGACGAATTGCACGGCGACGCGCGCCCCGCCGGGCCAGGCGGCGTTGGGCGGATTGCGGCCGTAGCCGACGAGGTCGCGCGGATAGTCGCCCTTCGCAGGGTCGAAGACGGTCGAGGCGGCCATGGCGCTCAGCTCCCGCGATAGGTGGAATAGCTCCACGGGCTCGCCAGCAGCGGCACGTGGTAATGCCCGTCGGGCTCGGCGATGGCGAAGCGGATGGGGACGATGTCGAGGAAGGCGGGCTCGGTCGGAGCCGCGCCCTTCGCCCGGAAATAATCGCCCATGGCGAAGCTCAGCTCGTAGGTGCCCACTCGGTAGGCCTCTCCCGAAAGGAGCGGCGCGTCGGTGCGTCCGTCCGCGTTCGTGCGGGTCTCGACGAGGCGGGTGCGCGAGCCGTCGGGCTCGATCCGATCGAGCGTGAGGGCGACGCCCGCGGCGGGGCCGCCATGGGCGGTGTCGAGGACATGGGTCGAGAGGCGCGGCATCGGGGCTCCTCGTGCGCTCGGCGCGTGACTGCGGGCGTATGGCTCCAGATGTCGGACGCCGGCCGGGCCTGCGTCAAGTGCGCGCGCGCCCTCCGCGACGCCGTGCGCGCCGGGCTCGGAGAGGTCCCGACCGCACGTTTACACGCCTGTCCGAGGACGCCCCGATTTGACAGCGCCGCCGCTCTTGCCCACTTAGACCCTTCGCGTCGCCGCCCGGGGCTCCGGCGGCGCGACCGCCGATCCGCCGTGCCCGTCCGGGAAACCCTTTCGATGAAAGTCGTCGTCGTCGAGTCGCCCGCCAAGGCCAAGACGATCAACAAGTATCTGGGTCGGGACTACGAGGTCCTGGCGAGCTTCGGCCACATCCGCGACCTGCCGCCCAAGGACGGCTCCGTGGACCCGGAGAACGACTTCCACATGCTCTGGGAGCTGGAGGACCGCGGCGCCAAGCGGCTGTCCGACATCGCCAAGGCCGTGAAGGGCGCCGACAAGCTCATCCTCGCCACCGACCCGGATCGCGAGGGCGAGGCCATCTCCTGGCACGTGCTGGAGGCGTTGAACGAGAAGCGCGTGCTCAAGGGCGTGCCCATCGAGCGCGTGACCTTCAACGCCATCACCAAGGATTCGGTGGCCGCCGCCATGCGGGCGCCGCGCCAGATCGATCAGGCGCTGGTGGACGCCTATCTCGCCCGCCGGGCCCTCGACTACCTCGTCGGCTTCACCCTCTCGCCCGTCCTGTGGCGCAAGCTCCCTGGCTCGCGCTCGGCGGGGCGCGTCCAGTCGGTGGCGCTGCGCCTCGTCTGCGACCGCGAGCGCGAGATCGAGAGCTTCGTCCCGCGCGAGTACTGGTCCCTGGTGGCGACGCTCGCGACCAAGGACGGCGGCGTCTTCGACGCGCGCCTCGTGGGCGCCGACGGCAAGAAGATCACCCGGCTCGACATCGGCAACGGCGAAGACGCCGAGCGCTTCAAGAAGGACCTGGAGCTCGCGACCTTCGCGGTCTCCAACGTCGAGGCGAAGCCCGCCAAGCGCCACCCCCAGCCGCCCTTCACCACCTCGACGCTCCAGCAGGAGGCTTCGCGCAAGCTCGGCATGGCGCCGGCGCAGACCATGCGGGTCGCCCAGCGCCTCTACGAGGGCGTGGAGATCGGCGGCGAGACGGTGGGCCTCATCACCTACATGCGGACCGACGGCGTCGACATGGCGCCAGAGGCCGTGCGCGCCGCGCGCGCGGTGATCGGCCGCGAGTTCGGCGATCGCTACGTGCCGGACGTGCCGCGCAAGTATACGACCAAGGCCAAGAACGCGCAGGAAGCCCACGAGGCCGTGCGGCCGACCGACATGGGCCGGCTGCCCAAGCAGGTGGCGCGCTACCTCGACGCCGAGCAGGCGAAGCTCTACGAGCTGATCTGGGTGCGCACCCTCGCCTCGCAGATGGAATCGGCCCAGCTCGAGCGCACGACGGCGGACATCGCCGCCAAGGTCGGCCCGCGCACGCTGGAGCTTCGCGCCACCGGGCAGGTGATCAAGTTCGACGGCTTCCTCACGCTCTACCAGGAAGGGCGCGACGACGAGGACGACGAGGAGTCCGGCCGCCTGCCGCCCATGTCGGCCGGCGATCCGCTCGATCGCCAGCGCATCGCCTCGACGCAGCACTTCACCGAGCCGCCGCCGCGCTATTCCGAGGCGAGCCTCGTCAAGCGCATGGAGGAGCTCGGCATCGGCCGGCCCTCGACCTACGCCTCGATCCTGCAGGTGCTCAAGGATCGCGAGTACGTCACCCTCGACAAGAAGCGCCTCTACGCCCACGACAAGGGCCGCATCGTCACGGCCTTCCTCGAAGCGTTCTTCAAGCGCTACGTGGAGTACGACTTCACCGCCGCGCTGGAGGAGCAGCTCGACCGGATCTCGAACCACGAGATCGACTGGAAGCAGGTGCTGCGCGACTTCTGGCGGGACTTCTCGGCGTCGGTCGGCGACACCAAGGACCTGCGCACGACGCAGGTGCTCGACGCGCTCAACGATTATCTCGGGCCGCACATCTTCCCTCAGAAGGGCGAGGGCATCGACCCTCGCGCCTGCCCGACCTGCGGGACGGGGACGCTCTCGCTCAAGCTCGGCAAGTTCGGCGCCTTCATCGGCTGCTCGAACTACCCCGAATGCCGCTTCACCCGCCAGCTCTCCGCCGCCCACGGCGAGGGCGACGCGGAGGGCGGGCAGCCCGGCACGCGGGTGCTCGGCAAGGACCCGGAGACGGGTCTCGACGTGTCGCTGCGCGACGGGCGCTTCGGCCCCTTCGTCCAGCTGGGCGAGGCGGAGGGCGACGCCAAGCCCAAGCGCGCCTCGCTGCCCAAGGGGATGACCCCGTCCGCCGTCGATCTCGAGAAGGCCCTCGCGCTGCTCTCGCTGCCGCGCGAGGTGGCGAAGCACCCCGAGAGCGGCGAGCCGATCAAGGCAGGCATCGGGCGTTTCGGGCCCTACGTCCAGCACGGCAAGACCTATGCCTCCCTCGCCAAGGACGACGACGTGCTCGAGATCGGCGCCAACCGCGCCATCGACCTCATCGTCGCCAAGGAGAGCGGCGCCGGCGGCCGGCGCGGCGGAGGCGATCCCGGTCGCACGCTCGGCGAGGACCCGATCAGCGGCAAGCCCATCGTCGTCAAGGCGGGGCGCTACGGCCCCTACGTGACCGACGGCACCACCAACGCCACCCTGCCCAAGGGCACCGAGGCGGACGCGGTCACGCTCGACGCCGCCGTGCCGCTGCTCGAGGCCCGCCGCGCGGCCGGCGGGGGGAAGAAGGCGTCGGGCAAGTCCGCGTCGAAGTCGTCTTCGAAGTCGGCGTCCGCACGCAAGGGCACGACGCGCAAGGCCGCCGCCGCGGACGGCGAGGCGCCGGAGAAGACGGCGTCCACGGCCAAGAAGGCATCGGCGGCGAAGAAGCCGGCCGCCGCCAAGAAGCCGGCCGCGGCCAAGAAGCCCGCTGCGGCGAAGAAGCCGGCGGCCGAGAAGAAGAGCGCGGCGGAATAGGCCGTCTAGCGCTTCCTCGAGGAGCCGCGCCGGGAGGTCTGCGGGACAGTGGCGAAGTTCGCGGACCCGTTCGGGAACGGGTGGGATCTGATCGGAATCGAAGATTTCGCGTGCTGAGCAACGCGTCGCCTTCTCCCCGCAGGGGAGGACGACGACCCGAGGGTCGGAGGGTGGGGAGGGGGCGGGCCGGCGTGCAGAACTCTCGGAACGCCCCCACCGCCCGCGCTTCGCGCGGACTCCTCCCCTTCGGGGAGGTCACCCGCCCCGCAGATCCTTGTAGAACAGCTTCGTCGCCCCGAGACGGCCGTCGGGCCAGAGCGCGAAGTCGGGGATGACGCCCACGGGCTCCCAGCTTCCGCGGGTGTAGAGGCGCTCGGCCGCGGTGCCGGGCGTCGTGTCGAGGACGAGGAGCCACAGGCCCGCCGCCAGCGCCTCGCGCTCGGCGGCGGCGAGGAGGGCGGTGCCGACGCCCCTACCCTGCGCGTCCGGGTGGACCAGCATCTTGGCGAGATCGCCGCGATGGGGCTGGTTCGGTCTGCCCGCCGCGCAGACCTGGACGGTGCCGACCATGCGCCCGTCGTTCTCCGCGACGAGGAGGATCGTCCCTCCCGCCCCGACGTCGGCGGCGACGCTCCGCCAGAAGGCGAGCGCCTCCTCGCGCGGCGTGTCGGCCATGAGCGAGACGGACGCGCCTCGAGCGACGCAGGCGCGGTGGATGTCCGCGAGGGCCGCGCAGGCCTCTCGGGCCGCCTCGGCATCGAGGCGGCGGATCATGATCTCGGTCATCGGGGCAGCTCCGCTCAGGCGGGAAGGCGCGAGAGGACGACCGCATAGCGCGCGGGCGTCTCTCCCGGATTGTGGAATGCGACCGGCCAGTCGAGACGCATGAACAGGCAGTCGCCGACGAAGAGGCGGCTCGTCTCGGTGCCGACCGTCATCTCGATCGTGCCGTCGAGCACCCAGACCTGCTGCGCCACGCCGTGCCAGCCGAGCGCGTTGTCGAAGACGACGCGCTCGCCCGGGGGGAAGGTGACGTCGACGATCTCGGCGGCGCCCTTCGCCGCGGCGGGCGAGACGTTGCGGCGGACGTAGCCGCTCTGCGGATCCTGCCAGGACGGCTGGTCCGCGGCACGGGAGAGAGCGGAAGAAGGGGGCGGCGCCGCATGCCCGGCGTCCCGGCTCTGCTCGCCCTCCGAGAACAGCGAGGCCACGCTCGTGCCGAGGCCGGCTGCGATGCGCGCGAGGAGCGTCGCGGTCGGGCTCGCCTCCCCGCGCTCGATTCGTGAGAGTGCCGCCCGCGACACGCCGGAGGCGTCCGCGAGGGCGTCGAGCGTCATGCGCCGGTCTGTGCGGGCGAAACGGATGCGAGAGGCGAGGGTTCTGTTTTCCATGATGCGAGAATATTTCTCTCATCATGGAAGTCAATCCTCATCCCGCCCGCTCGAACAGATCGCCCTCCCCCGCGCCGTCGTCGAAGTCGAGCGCCTCGATACGGCGCCCGCGACGGCGGATCTTCTCCGTCGAGGTACGGATCCCGGCCACGTCGTCCTGGGCCTGGCGGAAGTGCTGGTCGAGCTTCGCGACGCGCTCGTCGAGGCGTGACACGTCGGCGACGAGGCGTGCGACCTCGGTCTGGATCACCCGCGCCTCCTCGCGCACCCGCGCGTCGCGGGCCAGCGCCTGGACGACCTGGATCGCCAGCGCCAGCAGCGCCGGAGAGACGATGACGACCCGCGCGCGGTGAGCGCGCTCGACGACCTCCCCGAAATGCTCCTGGAGATCGGCGTAGAGGCTCTCGGCGGGGACGAACATGAGGGCGACGTCCTGCGTCTCGCCGGGGATGAGGTACTTGCCCGCGATGTCCTGGACGTGCCGCGCCACGTCCGCCCGCACCCGCTGCGCCGCGCGGGCACGCGCCTCCGCCGAGGGCGCGTCGCGAAACGACGCGAAGCTCTCCAGCGGGAACTTCGCGTCGATGACGAGCCCGCGCGCGTCGCCGGGCAGCCGCACGAGGCAATCCGGGCGTGCGCCCGACGAGAGTGTCGCCTGGAAGGCGAAGGCGTCGGCGGGCAGGCCGTCGCGGACAATCGCCTCCATGCGCCCCTGCCCCCAGGCGCCGCGCGCCTGCTTGTTGGCGAGCACCTTCTCGAGGCTCGTCACCTGCTGGGTGAGGAGGCCGATGTTCTTCTGCGCGGCGTCGATCACGGCGAGGCGCGCGTTGAGCTTGGACAGGCTCTCGTTCTGCGCCGCCGTGCCGCGCTCGATGCGCTCGGCGAGCATGCGCGCGAAATCGCCCTGGCGCGATCCGAACACCTCCGTGAACGAGGTCATCCGCCCCGTCATCTCCGCCTGGCGCTTGGCGATCTCCGCCATCGTGCGGGCGAGGTCGTCGCGCTCGCGCCGCAGGCGCCGCGTCGCGGCGACGAGGTAGAGGAGGCAGACGAGCGCGAACGCACCCGCCGCCACCGCGACGGCGGCCGGGTCGAGCGCGGCGAGGCGGGCGAGGAGCGTGTCCGCGGAGGCTTCCATGGGCGGGAGTGTGCGGGGGAATTGCGAACGAAGGCTGAACGGGCGGGCTTCGGAACCGCTGCCGGCCCGTCCTGTTGGGAACGAGAGCACGTGATCGCACACATCGACGGAGACATCCCATGCCGCAGGCACGCCCGCACGATCGCCCGCAGGCTCGTCACGAGACCCGAGCCGGCGCGGTGCTCGCCGGTGCGACCGAGCGGCTGCGGGCCGCCGCGCGGCTGAGGGTCACCGCCTGGCTCGTCGGCATCCTCGCCGCGCTCGCCATCGCCTTCACGCTGCGCGAGACGCAGATGGTGACGATGCCCCTCGCCTTCGCCTTCTTCCTCGCCATCGCGGTCTGGCCGGTGAGCGCGGCGGTGAGCGCCCGCACGCCCCGGCGGCTGAGATGGCTCGGGCCGGCGGCGGGGCTCCTCGTCATCCTCGTCGTGCTCGGCGCGTTCGCCGCCGGCATCTGGGCCGCGGCCGGGCAGGTCGCCGAGCGGCTCCCGGCTTACGCGGACGAGGCGGGCGAGTGGTGGCAGACCGTGACGGGCGAAGGCGCCGGCGCGGGGCAGGAGCGATCGACGAGCGAGGCCGCCGCCGCGTCAGCCGCATCGCAGGCCGGCTCCAGCGACGACGCCCGCAGCGACGTCGCCGTGGAGAGCGCGCTCGCCGGGCGGCTCGGCGGCGGCACGGCCGACAACCTCCTCGACCGCGTCGCGTCCTATGCGGACACGATCCTCTCCTCGGTGGCGTCCGTGGCGGCCGGTCTCGTAGCGATCCTGTTCTTCACGCTGCTCATGCTGATCGAGGCGCCGACCTGGAAGGGCAAGCTGCATTCGCTGGCGCATGACGGCCACGAGCGCGGCTGGGCCCGGTCCGTGGACGCGATCGCGCAACGCTTTCGCTGGTACCTCGTCATGCGCACCATCCTGGGCGCCATCACCGGAACGCTCTACGGGCTGTGGACCTGGGCCTTCGGGCTGGAGTTCGCCCTCGTCTGGGGCCTGCTCGGCTTCCTTCTGAACTACGTGCCGACGATCGGCTCCCTCGTGGCGGGCACCCTGCCCGTCGCCTTCGCGCTGTTCACGCAGGACATCGGGACGGCCGCGATCATCGCCGCCGGTCTCCTCGTCATCGAGCAGGTGATGGGCAATTTCGTCGATCCGCGGCTGCAGGGCCGCGAGCTGTCGCTCTCGCCGCTCGTCGTTCTGTTCTCGGTTCTCGCCTGGGGCTGGATCTGGGGCATTCCCGGCGCGCTTCTGGCGGTTCCGCTGACGGTTCTGATCACGGTCGTCTTCGCCCACGTCTCGGGGCTGCGCCGGATCGCGCTCGTCCTCTCCGACGAGCCGGACTACCGGAAGCTGGAAGAGAAGACGAAGCCCCGCTGAGCCGATCCGCGAGGGTCGGGCGAGGATCGAGCGAGAAAGAAGCCCCCGGACGCGTCGCGCCGGGGGCTTTCGTTCGTGACGTGGCTCGACGCGCGGACGGCGCGCGGGAGCGTCCGCCCTCAGCCCTCGGTCTCGTCGGTATCGAGGCCGAGCGGGCCCTGGACCTCGAGGCGCGGGTAGTCCTCCCAGCGCTGGACGACGCCGGGGAGGTTGCGAATGTCGGCCTCGGTCACGCCGCGGACGTAGAAGTCGTCGCCGCGTCGGGTGACGCGCGCGAGCGGCAGCGCGACCTTGCGCTCGTCGAAACCGAGGAAGCCGCCATGGTCGAAGACGACCCAGCGCTCGCGATCGGGCCCGAGGACGATCTTGTCGACCTGCCCGATCACGTCGCCCGAGGGTGCGCGCAGCTCCGCGCCCTCGAAGTCGACGATGGTGAGCGGACCGCGGCTCTCGTTGGAGGGAGGCGGCAGGCGGTAATCGTCGCCGAGCAGCCGCAGCGCGTCGGAATAGCCGCCGTATTCGGTGAAGCCCTGCTCTCGCGGCGGCGGCCGATCCGGAGGATTGCCGGCGGCGCCCTGGGCGAGCGCCGGTGACGCGAGGAGAAGGGCGGCGAGCGCGCCCGCGAGGGGCGCCGTATGTCTGATGCGGTAGGTCATGCATCACTATCGCGAAACGGCCGCCCGGGGTTCCGGGCGGCCGCCATCGATACGCTCGCGCATTTCAGCGCAGGCGAGCGCGTCACTCCATCATGCGCATCTCGATGGGCGACATGCCGTCGAGCACGGTGTACCCGGCATCGCCCTCCTCGTACTCGGCCATGGCCTCGAGCTCGTCCTCCGTCATGGAGACGAGGACGAGGCTCTCCTCGCCGCGCGCGGCGAAGCGATCCATGGGAATTGCGACGTCGTCGTCGCCGATCCCGAGGAAGCCGCCGACCTCGAGCACGATGTAGTGCGTGCCGTCGGCACCCACGACGATCTCCTCGACCTCGCCGATCTCCTCGCCGTTGATGCCGTAGACCTCGACGTCGTCGAGATCGTCGGCGGTGGCGAAGACCGTCGAGATGCCGCCGAGCGCGCCGGTCGTCTCCATCGGAGCCGTCTCGGTCATCGGCGTCGTCATCGGCGCGGTCTCGGTCACCATCTGCGCATGGACCGGCGCGGTCGAGAGCGCGGTGGCGGCGGCGAGCGCGAGGGCGCTGCCGAGGGTCGTGCGGAACATGGTCATGAAAAATCTCCTGGTCTCAGGACGCCGCGCCGTCAGCGCGGCTGGTCTCAGGGCAAACGTCCGGCGACGGGAGAGGTTTCCCCGGCGAGCCGAGCTCGTTCACGCATGCGTGAGGCCGCGTAACGCGCCATGCGCCCGGCGCGAAGCTGGGTTGCGGCACCGAGAGACGGGCCGCTCGCAGATCACGATCAGCAAGACCAGAGGGAACAACCATGTCTCGCACGACCAAGCTCGCCCTCGCCGGCTCCGTCGCCGCCGCCCTCTCCCTCGCCGCCGCGCCGTCCTTCGCGCAGTCGAGCGACATGGAGAAGTGCTACGGCGTCGCGCTCGCCGGAGAGAACGACTGCGCCGCCGGCCCCGGCACGACCTGTGCCGGCACCTCCACAGTCGATTACCAGGGCAATGCCTGGTCCCTCGTGCCCGCCGGCACCTGCGAGACCATCGAGACGCCGCTCGGCCCCGGCTCGCTCAGCGAGATCCAGCGTCCGGCCTGATGCCGGCACGCGGGCGGGTGGGGGCGAGCGCGGTCCGGCCGCGCGCTCCCGCCCGTCGGCTTCGAGAGGAGGGAGCCCCGTCATGACCCGCCTGCCGAACGATGCCGGCATCGGCTTCAAGGCCCTGCACTACGAGGCGATCATCGAGGAGCGGCCGGCTCTCGGCTTCCTCGAGGTGCATGCCGAGAACTACATGGGCGCCGGCGGCCCGGCGCATGCGCGGCTCGGGCGGCTGCGGGCGGAGTATCCGCTCTCCGTCCACGGGGTGGGGCTCTCCATCGGCGGACCGGGCCCCCTCGACGAGACGCATCTCGCGCGGGTGAAAGCCGTGTGCGACCGCTACGCGCCGGAGAGCTTCTCCGAGCATCTCGCCTGGTCGACGCACGAGGACGCCTTCCTCAACGACCTCCTCCCCCTGCCCTATACGGGCGAGACACTGTCGCGCGTGTGCGACCACGTCGATCGCGTGCAGGAGCGGCTCGGGCGCAAGCTCCTCCTCGAGAACCCCTCGACCTACCTCCTCTTCGAGGCCTCGACGTTCGCCGAGACCGACTTCCTCGGCGAGATCGCGCGGCGCACCGGCTGCGGGCTGCTGCTCGACGTCAACAACGTCTTCGTCTCGGCGACGAACCACGAGACCTCGCCGGAGGCCTATCTCGACGCGTTCCCGCTCGATCGCGTGGGGGAAATCCATCTCGGCGGGCACGCTCGCGAGGAGATCGACGGCGGGCCGTTCCTCGTCGACGCGCACGGGACGCCCGTCGCCGATCCGGTGTGGGCCCTCTTCGAGCGCGTGATCGCCCGCACCGGCCCGCTGCCGACGCTGGTGGAGTGGGACAACGACGTCCCGGACTTCCCCGTCCTGCAGTGGGAGGCGGCCCACGCGCGCAGCGTTCTGCGTCGCCACGAGCGCCCGCGGCTTCCCGAGCGGGAGCTGGCCCGTGCCTGACCTCGCCACGATCTTCGCGCGCGAGACCCACGCCGCCGTTCTCTCCGGAGCGCCGGTGCCCGCGGGTCTCACCGCGCGTGATCCCACGCAGGTGGCGCGGCGCTTCGCGGTCTACCGCAACAACGTCGTCGTCTCGCTGGTGGAGGCGCTGGCGACGCGCTTCCCGGTGATCCGCCGGCTCGTGGGCGAGGATTTCTTCCAGGCGACGGCACGTGCCTTCATCGCCGCGAACCCGCCCCGCTCGCCGGTGCTCACCGTCTACGGCGACGCGTTTCCCGGCTTCCTCGCGGGCTTCCCGCCGGCCGCCGCCCTGCCCTATCTCGCCGACGTGGCTCGGCTCGAGGCGGCACGCACGCACGCCTATCACGCGGCCGACGCGGAGCCGCTCGCGAGCGACACGCTGCTCGAGGTCTGCGCGCGCGATCCGGGCACGTGGGGTCTCGTGCCCCATCCGGCTCTTCGCGTCGTCGCCTCGCGCCATCCGATCCTGTCGATCTGGCGCATGAACCAGCCGGGCGCGACGCCGGGACCGCTCGCGAACCCCACGGGCGAGACAGCGCTCGTGGCGCGCCCCGCGCTCGACGTGCGGGTCGTGCTCGCGGAGCCCGGCGAGGGGGCCTTCGTCATCGCCTGCGCGGGCGGCGCCTCCTTCGAAACGGCTGCGGAGGCCGCCCTCGCGGACGCGCCCGCCTTCGATCCGTCACGGGCGCTCGCCCGCATCCTCGCCCACGGCCTCGCGGCCGGCATCCGCCTCGATCCGACCGACACGGGAGCGCAACGATGACCGCCACCTCCGACCTCACCGCCGCTCCGGCTCCCGCCACGGCGACGTCTGCCCGGCGAACGGGCGCGCCAGGTCTCGTCGCACGCGCCATCGGGGCGCTCGACGCCGTGCCCTGGTCGGTACCGGCCGTCGCGCTGCGGATCTTCCCCGCGGCGGTGTTCTGGCAATCGGGGCAGACGAAGCTCGAAGGCTTCGGCCTCGCCCAGTCGACCTTCTTCCTGTTCGAGCACGAATACGCGCTGCCGGTGATCGACCCCGTGCTCGCGGCCTACCTCGCCACGATCGCCGAGCACGTCTTCCCGGCGCTTCTCGTGCTCGGGCTCGCGACGCGCCTGTCCGCGCTCGCGCTCCTGGTGATGACGCTCGTCATCCAGGTCTTCGTCTATCCGGGCGCATGGGTGACGCACGGCCTGTGGGCGGCGTGCTTCCTCGCGCTGATCGCGAAGGGGCCGGGAGCCCTCTCCCTCGACCGGCTGGTCGCTCGCCGCTGGGGCGCATGACGCCGATCCGGTGCGTGACGCCGCCGACGAGTGCGCCTCAGCCCTGGCGCTCGGGGGTGCGCACGACGAGCCCGTCGAGGTCCTCGCGCACCCGGATCTGGCAGGAGAGGCGCGAGGTCGGCCGCACGTCGAAGGCGAAGTCGAGCATGTCCTCCTCCATCGGCTCCGGGTCGCCCACCTTCTCGCGCCAGGCCTCGTCGACGTAGACGTGGCAGGTGGCGCAGGCGCACGAGCCGCCGCACTCGGCCTCGATGCCCGGCACGCCGTTGCGCACGGCGTTCTCCATCACGGTGGAGCCCGGCTCGGCCTCGACCGTGCGGGCCTCGCCCTGGACGTCGATGAAGGTGATGCTGACCATGGGGTCTCCCGAAGCGATCGTGCGGGCGCACGGCGCGGAGCGTCGCGTGCGCGAAGAGGTCGACGGGGAAGTGTGCGCTGCGGCGCGAGCTGTCAAGCGCGAGCGTCGCCGTTCAGGCGCCGGGCGGGGCGTTTTCCGCAACGGTGCGGGCGATCTCGGCGCGCGTCTGGGCGGCGGCCTCGTCGAGGGCCGCCACCTCCGCAGCGATCGGCGCGCCCGCGCGCAAGGCGTGCTCGCAGGCTTCCGCGCAGGCCGCGATCCGCGCGGCGCCGACGCCGCGTGCCGAGCCCTTGAGCGTGTGCGCCGCGTCGATCCGCGCCTTCGCCTCCCCCTCACCCGCGATGATCGGCGGCAGGCGCTCGAGCTGCCCCTCGAAGAGGCCCAGAACCTCACGCGCGAGGTCCGCGTCGCCGAAGGTCTGGGCGTCGAGATGGGCGCGGTCGAGGAGCTGTGGACGATCGGTCATGAGGGCTGTCGGCGGGCGCTTTCGAGGGGTGCGTGAGGAGCGTGAAAACCGTTGTCCACCGATCGTTTGCCACGGCGGTAACCATAGCGTTAACGAAAAGCTAAAATCGGCCGCGGGGTCGGGTTTCCTTAAGCCCTGCGCGTGTCTACAGTCGCGGCAAGATCGCGGCAGTCCGTCGCGGCCCTGGAGGCGGGCCGTTCCGGGCGTGGCAGCGGGGGCGTGACGATGCCTCCTCTCCGCCGCGGAGTTGCGTTGATCGAGGCGGCGACATGGCAATCGAGAAGAAGCTCAAGGACCCGGCGGAAGCGGCGCTGTCGGCCATCGAACAGGCGCTGAACCTCGATTCGAGCGATGCGAAGGCGCGAGACGACGCCGCGCGCGCGGACGAGGCCGGCCACCGCGCGGCCGAGACCGTCGACATCGACGCCGCGTCGGCCGCGACCGCCCCCTCCCCCGACGAGGCCCGCATCGCCGAGGTCCGCGCGAGCTTCGCCGAGGAGCTGCGCCTGCCGGAGGTCCGCGAGGACGAGCTGATGCGCATGACCGGCTCCGCCGAGGCCGCGCAGCAGGAGGGCCGGACCGCCACCGCGGAGGCGGGTCGCTCCGAGCCGCTGGCCTTCGGCCCCGACACCTCCCGCGTCGCCAACGACGACCGCGCCAACGTCGGCGCGCTGATGCAGGCGCTCCAGGCGCGGCCCTCGCGCAAGCCCTACGTCTATGCGGCGATCGCCTCCCTCGCCTGGATCGCCGGGCTGATCGCCGTCGCCGCCGCCGAGAGCGGCCTCGGTTCGCTCGCCGGCCACTGGTCCTCCGCGGAAACCGCGGTCGCGCTCGTCCTCGTGCTCGCGCCGATCACCTTCCTGTTCACCGGCGCGATCCTCGCCGTGCGCTCGCAGGAGATGAAGCTCGTCGCCCGCTCGATCCGCGAGGTGGCCATGCGGCTCGGCCAGCCCGAGACCTTCTCCACCGACGCCGTGCAGACCGTCTCGCAGGCCGTGCGCCGCGAGGTGGCCGCCGTCGGCGACGGCATCGAGCGCGCGCTCGCCCGCGCCGGCGAGCTGGAGACGCTGGTGCGCTCCGAGATCGCGACCTTGGAGCGCGCCTATTCCGACAACGAGATCCGCATCCGGTCGCTGGTGGACGAGCTCGTCGCCCAGCGCGAGAGCATCGTCACCAACGCCGAGCGCGTGCGCAGCGCCATCGCCGGCTCGCACCAGACCCTGACGCAGGACCTGGAGAGCGCCTCCTTGCGCATCGTCGAGGCCATCGGCGCCACCGGCGAGCGGGTCTCAGGCTCCCTCGACGCGCAGGGCGCCTCCATCACGCTCGCCCTCGGCAAGGCCGGCGAGCGCGTGGTGGAGGACATCGGGGCGCGCGGCGAGGAGCTGCTGGTTCGCCTCTCCGGCGCCGCCGACGAGATCAAGCTCGGCGTCGCCGCGACGGGCGAGGACCTGACGCGCGCCCTCGACGAGCGCGCCCTCGCGCTCACCGCCGGCCTCGGCGAGACGGCGGACGCCGTCACCCGCTCGCTGTCGACGACGGGAGAGAGCGTGGTCGCCTCGCTCACCAGCCAGGGCGAGGAGATGCGCGCCGCCTTCGAACGCACGGCGCTCGCGCTCGAGACGAGCTTCGTCTCCCGCGGCGAGGAGCTCGACGCCCGCCTCGCCAAGACCGGCGAGATCGTCTCCGGCGACATCGCCATGCGCGGCGAGGCCATCGGCGCGCGGCTGGAGAGCGCCGGCGAGACCCTGGTCACGCGCCTCGACGCCACCGGCGAGCGCGTGGTGGGCGCCATCGTCGAGCGCGGCGACGCGGTCCGCGCCGAGATCGCCTCCGCCGGCGAGAGCATCGCGGCGTCGGGAGACGCGGCGCGCGGGCGCATCGAGGACGCGGCGACGAGCCTCGTCGTCTCGCTGTCGGAGCGCGGCGACGCGCTGGCCGGGCGCCTGGAGAGCACGGCGGAGCGCCTGGACGCCTCCTTCGTCGAGAATGGGCGTGCGCTGGAGGAGCGCCTCGGCGCCACCGGCGACCGCCTCGCCGACCTCATCGAGACCCGCGCCGGTGCCGCGACGGCCGCCATCGAGCGCGCCTCCGACGACGTCGCCGGCACCCTGGCCGCCCGCACCGACGCCTTCCGCGCCGCCTTCGACGAGGCCGCGCAGGCACTCTCGGCGGCGCTCGGCGAGCATCGGGACGCCTTCGGCAAGAGCGTCTCCGAGCACGAGCAGGCGCTCGCACGCGCGCTCGAAGAGGGCGCGAACCGCACCCGCGAGGACCTGGCCATCACCGGCAAGGAGGTGGTGCGCGCCATCACCACTCAGGGCATGCGCATCAACGAGGCCCTGCAGAAGACCGGCGAAGGCCTCAACGAGACGGTGGGCGCCCGTGGCGGCGAGCTCGACCGGCTCCTCTCCGAGCGCCTGACGGGCTTCGAGAGCGTCATCGTCGAGCGCGGCGGCGCGCTGGCGGAGCGGCTCGGCGCCACGGCGCAGGAGATCGACGGCTCCATCGCCGACAAGCTGACGCGGCTGGAGGCCACCATCGTCGAGCGCGGCGGCGACCTCGCCGAGCGCTTCGGGCGCGACGTCGAGACCTTCGCCACCACGGTCGTGGACCGCTTCGGCGAGATCGACCGCGTCATCAACGTCCAGGGCGCCGCCCTCGCGGACACGCTCGCGCAGAGCGCGCGCGCTGCGACGGAGACGATCGAGACGCAGCTCGCCTCCCTCGAGGCACGCTCCGAGAAGCGCGCCCTGGAGATCACCGCCACCTTCGACGAGCTCGTCGCCAAGGTCGACCAGAGCCTGGGCGCCCGCTCCAGCGCGCTGAACGAGGCGCTCGTGGTGCGCACCGGCGAGATGGCCCGCGTCCTGGCCGAGGGCGGCCGCGAGGTCGCGCGCTCGCTCGAGACCCGCGCCGCCGAGATCGGCGACATCGTCGCCGCGCGCTCCGCCGCCCTGTCCGAGACGCTCTCGGGCAAGGCCGACGAGATCAACGCCGTGCTCGGCGGGCGCGCCGAGGAGATCGCGCAGACGCTCGACAGCCGCGTCGCCGAGCTCGAGACCCGCGTCGTCGGGCGCCTCGAGAGCGTCGCCGACACGCTCGACGCCCGCGGTCGCGCCATCGACGAGCGGCTGGAAGCCCGCGCCGAGAGCCTCGCCGCGCTCTACGACGCCAGCGGCAAGCAGATCGACGAGACGCTGGCCGCCCGTGCGGGCGAGCTCGCGAGCCTGTTCGACGCCCGCGCCCTCGAGGTCGCGCAGACGCTGGACGCCCGCACCGACGGGCTCGCGCGCGTCTTCGACGAGAAGGGCGCCCTCATCGCCCAGACGCTGGAGGCCCGCGGCCAGGAGGCGGCGGAGGCGCTCGACGTGCGCACCCGCGAGGTCGCATCGTCGCTCGGCAACCGCATGGGCGAGATCGCCTCGCTCCTCTCCGTATCGAGCCGCGCGCTCGCCTCCGTCATCGACGAGCGCGGCGAGGAGGTCGTGGGCGCGCTGAGCGCACGCATGGGCGAGATCCGCTCGCTCTTCGACGACCGCACCGGCGCCTTCGCCGCCGCGCTCGACGAGCAGGGCCGGCGCGTCCTCGATGCACTCGGCACCCGCATCGACGACGTCACGCACCTCCTCGACGACCGTACGGGCATCCTCGCGGGCCTGCTCGAGGATCGCACCAGGACCTTCGCCGGCCTCGTGGACGAGCGCGGCCAGGGCCTGGTCGACGCGCTCGGCGCCAAGCTCGACGAGGCGGCGACCGTCTTCGACGCCCGCTCGAAGCTCTTCGCCAGCCTCGTCGACGAGCGCGGCGAGCGGCTCGTGGCGACGCTCGGCTCGCGCGTGGCCGAGATCGACGACCTGCTCTCCACCGGCGGCGAGCGCCTCACCGCCGGCCTCGACCAGCGCGGCGATGCGCTGATCGGCGGCCTGGAGGAGCGTATCGTGCGCGTCGAGACGCTGTTCGACGAGCGCGGCGCGCGCCTCGGCGAGGCGCTGGAGCGCACGGGCGATTCGCTCGTCGGCGGGCTCGAGAGCCGCATCGAGCGCATGGGCAGCCTCTTCGACGAGCGCGGCGCGGCGCTGGCGGTCGGCCTCGGCAAGACCGGCGAGGCGCTGATCGGCGGGCTGGAGAGCCGCATCGGCCGCGTCGAGACGCTGTTCGCGGATGGCGAGACGCGGCTCTCGACGACGCTCGACCAGCGCGGCGAGGCCCTCGTCGGCCAGCTGGAGCAGAAGGTCGGGCGCGTGGCCGCCCTGTTCGATCGCGGCGGGGCGACCATCGCCGAGATCCTCGACAAGCGCTCGGACGCGATCATCGTGTCCATGGGCGAGAACATCGACCGCATGACGGGCGTCCTCGACGACCGCGCCAAGACGCTGGCGCAGTCTCTCGACGAGCGCACGGGTGCGGTGGCCCACATCATCGAGGATCGCGGGGACGCCCTCGTGGGCGCGCTCGGACATCGCCTGAGCGACCTCGAAGGCCTCATCGACGGGCGGGGCGGCGAGCTCGTCACCGCCCTCGGCGCACGCGCCGACGCGATCTCCCGCGACGTCGAGGCGCTCTCGCGCGAGCTGGCGCAGACGCTCGGCGATCAGAGCCGCTCGCTGCTCGAGGGCCTGCGCAGCCAGGGCGGCGCCATGGAGGAGGCGTGGAGCCAATCCACGCAGACGCTGCGCGCGAGCCTCGACGAAGGCACCCGTGAGGCGGTCTCGACGCTGGTCTCCACCAACGAGCGTATCCGCACGGAGCTCGGCGGCGTCCTGCTGCGCCTGCACGACGCCAACCGCGCGCTCCGCGACATGACGGGCGCGGCCGCCGGCAGCCTCGGCGAGGTCGAGCAGGCGCTCGGCGGACGCGCCGCGGAGCTGGGCCGCCTGATCGAGGAGGTCGCGACCCAGACCCGCGAGGCGACCGAGCGCGTGGAGCGGCAGGTCGCGGCGCTCGGCGACGTTTCCGGCGGCGCCATCCGCGAGGCGGGAGAACTCGCCGTGCTGCTGGACGAACGCGGCCGCAGCGTGGCGGACTCGACCCGCGAGCAGCTCGGCGCCCTCGTCGAGGCGACGACCGCGCTGGAGCGGCTCGAAAGCCGCTTCGACGGTGTGCTGGGCGAGCGTTCGCGCACGCTCGAGACGCTGCTGTCGCGCGTCGAGGAGCGCTCGGAGGAGATCGAGCGCGCGACGCGCACCTTCTCGGGCCTCATCGAGGGCTCGCTGGCCCAGGCGGAGGCACGCGCTCGCGACATCGGCACGACGCTCTCCACCACCGCCGAGACCACCTCGAAAGCGATCGAGAGCGAGTTCGAGAAGGTCCGCCAGGCCACCGGCTCGGAGCGTGCCCGCACGGCGCTCGCGATCCGCGACGCCTATTCCGAGGTCGCGAGCGAGATGAACGCGGCGCTCGACGGCGCGGCCTCGCGCTTCCGCGACGCGGCCGAGGAGCTGCGCGGCATGACGGCGCGCATCCAGGACGAGCTCGAGAGCACCCGCGCGGAGCTGCGCCGCGGCGTGCTGGAGCTGCCCAAGGAGACGGAGGAGAGCGCCGCCGCCATGCGTCGCGTGGTCTCCGACCAGATCAAGGCCTTGAACGAGCTCGCCTCGCTCGTCAGCCGCTCCAACAAGGCGGTGGACACGATCTCGGCCCAGGCGGCGACGGCGCAGAGCGCCGCGTCCGCCCGCGCCGTGGCCGGTGCCGCCGGCGGCGCGGTGAGCGCGGCGCAGGGGACGTACCAGACGGCCGCCGTCGCGGCCCCTGCACCCGCGCCCGCGCGCCCCGCCGCGGTCGATCCGTTCGCCTCGACGCCGAGCCTGCGCGGCGCGGCGGGGCCGAGCGCCAACGGGAACGGCAACGGGGGCGCCAACGGCGGCACGAACGGCAACGGCCGGGGCGAGAAGATGTCGCTTCGCCGCGACGAGGCCGCTCCCCGCGAAGCCGCTCGTGACGGCGCCCGCGCCGGCTGGCTGTCGGACCTGCTCGTGCGCGCCTCCGAGGACGAGGAGGCCGCGCAGGCCCCGGTAGCGGACCGTGCACCCGAGCGTGCTCCGGAGCGCGCGCCCGACCCGGCCCCGCAGCGCAGCCGCGCCGGCAACGCGCTCGAGAGCCTCAACTCGATCTCGGTCGACATCGCCCGCATGATCGTCCATGAGGCCGCGGTGGACTTCTGGAACCGCTACGAGCCGGGCGCCATGGCGCAATTCGAGAACCGGCTCTACACCCAGCAGGGCCGCGCCACCTTCGAGGAGATTCGTCGCAAGTACCGCCGCGAAACGGAATTCCGCCAGACGGTGGACCGCTACGTGGAGGAGTTCGAGCGCCTCCTCACCGAGGTCGCCCGCGACGATCGGGACCAGGTGCTCACCCGCACCTACCTGACCTCCGAGACCGGCAAGGTCTACACCATGCTCGCCCACGCGAGCGGACGCCTCGCGTGATCGGACGACGGACATGAACGACCAGAAGCGCGAGAGCGCGCCTTGGAATCCCGCGGACGTCGAGCGTCTCCAGGCGGCCATGCCCGCCTGGTGCGCCGAGCTCCAGGGCCGCATCATCGCCGCCTTCGAGGCGATCGAGGACGAGGCGACGGGGCCGTTCGACCCCGATGCCTCGCCCGAGCCCGGGCGCTTCGAGCGCACTCCCTGGTCGCGCAAGGACCATACCGGCGCCGACGGCGGCGGCGGGACGATGGCGATGATGCGCGGGCGCGTGTTCGAGAAGGTGGGCGTGCACGTTTCCACCGTCTTCGGCGAGTTCGCGCCCGAGTTTCGCGGGCAGATCCCGGGCTCGGACGCCGATCCGCGCTTCTGGGCGGCGGGCATTTCGCTCATCGCCCACCCCTGGAACCCGCACGCGCCCACCGTCCACATGAACACGCGCTTCGTGAAGACCACGAAGCCGTGGTTCGGCGGCGGCGCGGACCTGACGCCGGTCCTCGACCGGCGGCGCACGCAGGACGACCCGGACACTCTCGCCTTCCACGCCGCCATGCACGGCGCCTGCGAGGCCTTCTCCGACATCGCCGATTACGAGCGCTACAAGGCCTGGTGCGAGGACTATTTCTGGCTCAAGCACCGCAACGAGCCGCGCGGCATCGGCGGCATCTTCTACGACTACCACTGGTCGGGCGACCCGGACCGGGACCTCGCCTTCACCAAGGGCGTGGGCCTCGCCTTTCTCGACGTTTACCCGCGCATCCTGCGCGCCAACATCGCGACGCCCTGGAGCGAGGCGGACCGCCACGAGCAGCAGATCCGCCGCGGGCGCTACGTCGAGTACAACCTGCTCTACGATCGCGGCACGATCTTCGGTCTCAAGACCGGCGGCAACGTCGCCTCGATCCTCTCCTCGATGCCGCCCACCGTCCGCTGGCCGTGAGCGCCCTCCTTCCCTGTAGGGGAAGGTTGCGCTGCGCGAGGCGCAGTGACGGATGGGGAACGCGGCAAATCCTCCCCGGATCTGTTTCCTCCCCGGAGGGGAGGAGTCCGCGAGCGGGCGGTGGGGGCGTTCCGAAGTTCTTCACACCGGCCCGCCGTCCACCCCACCCTCCGACCCTCGGGTCGTCGTCCTCTCCTGCGGGGAGGTGGCGGTCGGCGCGCTTCAGATGCGTTCGCGCCTCTTGCTCGGTCACCCCTCCGCCAGCGGGCGCATCACCGCCCACAGCGCGCTCTTCGCCTCGAAGCCGATGCCGGGGACGTCCGGCATCGCGATGCGGCTGTCGGAGACCGGCGTGCCGTCGGCGAAGCCGCCGAAGGGGGCGAAGACGTCCGGGTAGCTCTCGTTTCCGCCGAGCCCCAGGCCTACCGCGATGTTGAGCGCGAATTGATGCCCGCCATGGGGCACGCAGCGCCGCCGCGACCAGCCGTGGGCGGCGAGCACGTCGAGGGTGCGCAGGTACTCGACGAGCCCGTAGGACAGAGCGGGGTCGAACTGGAGTATGTCGCGATCCGGCCGCAGGCCGCCGTGGCGGATGAGGTTCCTCGCGTCCTGGTGCGAGAACAGGTTCTCGCCGGTGGCGAGCGTCGGCGCGTAGAGCGTGGCGAGCGCCGCGTGCTCCAGATAGTCGAGCGGGTCGAGCGGCTCCTCGTACCAGCGCAGCCCATAGGGCGCGATCGCGTGCCCGAAGCGGATCGCCTCCTCCAGCGTGAAGCGCCCGTTGACGTCGACGCACAGCTTCGCGCCGTCGCCGCCGAGCACGTGGAGCGCCGCCTCGATGCGGGCGAGATCCTCCTCCAGCGGCACGAGCCCGACCTTCATCTTCACGGTGGAATAGCCGCGGTCGAGATAGGAGCGCATCTCGTCCTTCAGGTCGTCGAGGCCCTTGCCGGGATAGTAATAGCCGCCGGCGGCGTAGACCCACGCCGTCTCGTCGGCGCGTCCGCCATTGTAGCGTTCGGCGAGCAGCCGCCAGAGCGGCACGCCGTGCGCCTTCGCGAGGGCGTCCCAGAGCGCCATGTCGAGCACGCCCACCGCCACCGAGCGCTCGCCGTGCCCGCCGGGCTTCTCGTTCTTCATCATCAACCCCCACGCCTTCTCGGGGTCGATGAAGCCGTCCTCGCCCTGATAGGCGTCTGGCGCTGCCTCGAGCACGCGCGGGATAAAGCGCTCGCGGAGCAGCCCCTGCGGCGCATAGCGGCCGTTGGAGTTGAAGCCGAAGCCGACGACGCGCCGCCCGTCGCGCACGAGATCGGTCTCGATGGCGACGACGGACGCCGTCATCAGCGAGAAGTCGATATAGGCGTTGGCGATCTGCGACTTGATCGGCGCGACGACGTCGCGGATGGCGGTGATCTTCATCTTCGGGGCGCTCCTTTGCCTTCTCTTCGCGCGTCGTAACGGAGCGTAGGGTGAGGCCTCCCGCATGGGAAGGCGCGGCGGGCGCGAGGCGATGTGCGCCTCGGTGCAAGCGCGCGCTTGCGCGGGAGGCCGGGAGCGGACCTTCCCCTACGTCCACCGGCATCATAGGTGGTAGGGCGACGCAGCCCCGGAGACCCGATGCACGACCTCCTCGACCTCGACAATCGCCTCGGCTGGCCGGCGGACCTGCGCGTCCTCCTCGATCGCTACCCGCGCGAGGTGTGGCCGGCGCATCCCAATCTCGGCGCCACGGCGCGCTTCTGGATCGCCAAGCACGACATGTTCCGCGAGCTCGGCGGCGCGCTTCAGCAAGCGACGACGGCTCTGCGCGAGGGCGAGGTGGCGGCGGCCCCCTTCCGCGGCTGGTTCGCGCCGCGGCTGCGGCTCTTCCTCGGCGAGCTGGAGGGGCACCATCAGATCGAGGACCACGCCTATTTCCCGCTCTTCCGGGCGGCGGATGCGCGGCTCGAGCGCGGCTTCGACGTGCTCGAAGGCGACCACGAAACGATCCACCACGCCCTCGAGATCACGGCCGAGCGGGCGCGCGCGCTGCTGATGGCGCCCGAGACGGACCAGGACGCGCTGCGGCGTGCGGCGGACGCCTACGCGGACCAGGCGGACGCGCTGCTCGCGAGCCTGCTGCGCCACCTCGGCGACGAGGAGGACCTCATCATCCCGATGATCCTCGACCGCACAGAGGGCGGCCTCGGGCTCTGATCACGAAGCGAAGCAAGCGCAGTCAGGCGACCCGGCGGCCGCGGTTCCAGGCCAGGAACGGCAGGCCCGAGAGCAGCGCCCGCACGGCGCCGGCGTTCTGGTGGAGGCCGTTGATCGAGACGCGCGGCAGCGCATGGAGCCGATCCGCGTGCGCGGCGAAGAGGTGACCCGGGCGCGTGGTGAGCGCCGTGGCGAACCCCGCCTCGCGGGCGATGGCGAATTCCCGCTCGCCGGCCGAGCCGGGATCGCCCACCGGATAGGCGAGATGGCGAACCTCCCGCCCCGTCGCAGCGACGAGCGCTTCGCGGCTCTCGACGATCTCCCGGGTCGCGGTGGCCTCGTCCCATTTCGCCAGCATCGGATGGGTGAGGGTGTGGGCGCCCAGCGTCACCTTCGGGTCGCGGGCGAGGGAAGCGAGCTCGTCGAAGGTCAGGCAGGCGTCTGCGGAAAGGGCGGCGACGTCGACGCCCGCCTGCTCGGCGAGGCGCAGCGTCGCCGCGCGCAGATCCGCCTCCGAGCCGGCGCGCAGGCGCCAGTAGATCGTCTCGTAGGCGCGTGACTTCTGGGCATCCGTCTCGGCGGGCAGGTCGAGATCGTCGATGCGCACCCGATCGAGACGGCGCACCGCCTCCTCCAGCTCCCGCCACCAGAAGCGGCCATGGCCCAGCGCGAAGTCGCGGGTGACGAAGAGCGTCCACGGCAGCCCGCGGGCGGCGAGGATCGGGGCGGCGTGGTCGCGATTGTCGCGATAGCCGTCGTCGAAGGTGAGGACGGCGAAAGGCCGCCCCGCCTCGCCTCCGCGTAGGCGCTCGGGTACGTCGTCGAGGGGGACGATGTCGAAGCGGAGCGCATCCAAGGTATCGAGCACCGTCTCGAGGAAATCCGGCGTGATCTCGAGCAGGCGGTTGGGTGCGAAACCTGCGGATGTGGCGGGTCGCACGTGATGAAAGGTCAGGATCACGCCCCTCCCCCGCGCGAAACCGGCCCATCGATGGGCGCGGATCAGGTCGGTTCCGTAGAGGCCGGCCGTGATGATCGCCCGCTTGAGCATTGCGAAAGCCCCCTTAGGCCGGGTTTAACCGCCCGTCCCTACCATGCGCCCGTTAAGCGATCGGCCTATGCGGCCGGCGAGGACGGGGGCTCGGGTGACGGCGCATACGGACATCGGCGCGGTGGAGACGGACGTCGCGGGGTCCGCGGCGGCGTGCGACGCGGCGCAGGCGGTGCGCATTCGCGTCCACGCGGACCTCGCCGAGGCGCGCGCCGCCTGGGAGGAGTTGGAGGCGCAGCACACCGCCTCGCCCTATCAGTCCCTCGCCTGGCAGAGCGCCTTCCTGGCGCATGCGCTGCCCGCGGGCGCGGACAGCCGGATCGCCGTCGTCTCGGACGCCGCGAGCGGACGCCCGCTCCTCGTCCTACCCCTCGTCATCCAGCGCCGCGGCCCCTTGCACGTCGCGAGCCTCGCGGGCGGCAAGCACGCGAACCTGCATCTGCCCCTCGCCTGCCCGCGCGCTCCCGCTCTGCGCGCGCCGGAGGCCGTGCGCGCGCATCTGCTGGCCATCGGCCGAACGCTGGGCATCGACGCGTTCGCCTTCATCAACCTACCCGCCACCTGGCGCGGCAGGCCGAACCCGCTCGCCCTGCCGGGTTTGCGACCGGCTGCGAGCGACGCCTATTGGTCCGCTTTCGCCGATCACGCGGCCGATCACCCGGCGGACGCGCCGCCGGTGCCGATGAGCAAGGAGACGCAGAAGAAGCTGCGCAAGAAGGGCCGCGCGCTCGAAGCGCTCGGACCGGTGCGCGTCTCCCGGGCGCGGAGCGAGGCCGAGATCGCCGAGACGCTCGACGCCTTCTTCGCCTTCAAGGCCCGGCGCATGAACGCGCTCGGGATCGACGACCCCTTCGACGCGCCCGGCGTGCGTGCCTTCCTCGCCTCCGCGGCGGCGCCGACGCCCGACGGCGTGCGCCCGGCGCTGACGCTGTGGCGGCTCACCGTGGGCGATCGCATCGCGGCGACCTTCGGCGCGGCCTGCGACGGCGAGCGGGCGAGCGGCATGTTCATCGCTTTCGACGACGCCCCGGAGATCGCCCGCGCCACGCCGGGCGACCTGATGCTGCTCTCCATCGTCGAGGACCTGCGCGCGGAGGGCTACGAGAGCTTCGACCTCGGCGTGGGAGAGGCCCGCTACAAGGGCCATTTCTGCGACCGGCGCGAGGCGCTGTTCGAGCTGACGCTGCCGGTGTCGCTGCGCGGCCGGGCCTATGCCGCGGGCGCCGGGGCCGCCGGGCGGCTCAAGCGCGCGATCAAGCGCGAGGCCGCGACGAACCCGCGGATCACCGCCGCAATCGCCCGCGCGCGACGCCTCCTCAAGCGGCCTGCGTGACGTCAGACGTCGCTTCCCGTCCCCGCGGTGCGATGGCGACGACGACGTCGGGCGCGCCCGCCGCCTTCGCGGCATCGTAGAGCTCGACGAGATCGGCATCGTCCGGCTCGACTTCGGCGGCGATGACGACCGCGTCCATGCGCGGCGCCAGCGCCCCGAGTGCGCCGGGTCGATGCGGGTCGGGCAGGACGAAGATCGTCGCCGTATACGTCTCGTCGAAGGCCGCGAGCGCGATCTCGAGCCCCTCCTCCTGCTCCGGCGCGAGCGGGTCGGCCGAGCCGGTTCCGGCGCCGACGCGATGCGGACGGCCGGCGCCCAGCCGGTCGATGGCCTCGAAGAACGAGGCCTCTCCGGCGACGAGGTCGGAGAAGCCTGCGGCCGCCTGCGCGTCCTCCACGCCGTCGGTCGGCGCGAGCTCGACGAGCAGCGTCGGCGCGCCGGGGGCGACGAGCGCCTCGCCGAGCCGCGTCGCGAGCGTGGACGCGAGCCCGTCCCGTACGTTCCCGTATCCTGCGAGCCCGGTCACCGCGACCCGGCGTCCGCGATCGGAGGGGACGATCCGCTGGAGGCGCGCCGCGAGCGCCGCGATGTCGAAGCCCTCCGCGTCGCCGCGCCCGGCGGCCGGCCGCTCCGGCGTCTTGCCGCCACCACCGCCTCCGCCTCCACCGCTCGGCGGCGGAACCGGCGCCTCGCCGGCGCCGAGGACCGGCGCGGATACCGGCATCGGAGCCGGCGCGACGGCCATTGCGGGGCGGAACATGTCGAAGACGATCGCCTTCATGACGACCGCGCCGGCGGCGAGGGTCACCGCGGCCGCCGTGAACAGGAAGACCACGGGCACCGTGCGCGGCCAGATCGGGTCCTGCGGCGCGGCCGCACGGGAGACGATGCGGGCGTCCGGCACCGCCGCCTCCTCCGAATCGCGGGCGACGGCGTCGCGGTAGCGCGCGAGGAAGACCTCGAGCTGCTCGCGCTCCGCCCGCGCCTCGCGCTCCAACGCACGCAGTTGCACCTCGTTCTCGTTCGCTCGCGACGCCACCTGCATCTGGCGATCGAGCGCGGCGGTCAGCGTCGAGACGCGGCCGGCGGCGAGGCGGGCCTCGTTCTCCAGCGTGCGCACGATGCGCTCGGCGGCGCCGCGGATCTGCGCGTCGAGATCGGCGAGCTGCGCCTGCAGCGCGACGATGCGCGGGTGGCGATCGAGCAGCGTGCGGCTCTCCGCTGCGATCTGCGCGCGCAAGGTGACGCGCTCCTGGACGAGGGCGCGGATCAGCTCGTCGGCGGCGACGTCGGGGATCTCGAAGGCGCGCCCCGCCTCGATCAGCTCGCGGATGAGCGTGGCGCGCGCTTCCGAATCGGCCTGGAGCGAGCGCGCCTCGCCGAGCTGCGTGGAGAGGTCGCCCAGCTGCTGCGAGGTGAGCGTCGCGTTGTCGCCGCCGACGAGGAGGCCCGTGCCCGACCGGAAGGCCTCGACGCGGGCCTCGGCTTCGCGCACGCGCTCGCGCAGGCGATCGATGTTCTGCGAGAGCCAGGCGGAGGCCGTGCGGGCCGCGTCGATCTTCGCGGCCTCCAGCGTCTCCAGGTAGACCTCGGCGATGACGTTGGCAGCGCGCGCCGCGAAATGCGGGTCGCTCGCCTGGAACTCGATGGCGATCACCCGCGAGCGCCCGACGGCGTAGACGAGGAGCCGGTCGTAATAGGTGTCGAGCACCCGGTCGATGGCGGCCGCCTCGTCCGCCTCGGCGTCAGAGCCGCCGCCGAGAATCGAGGTGATGCGCTGGATCGGGTTCATCGGGCGCATGCGCGGGTCGAACTCGGGATTGCCCACGAGCTCGAGCCGGCGCGCCACCTCGGCGGCCACCTCGCGCGAGCGGATCACGGCCACCTGGCTCGCCACCGCCTGCTCGTCGATGACCTGCGCCGTGACGTCCCCACCGGTCTGCTCGACGGGGCGGGTGAAGGCGTTCTCGCGGCTCTCCAGCAGGACCTGCGACTGGCCCTGGTAGAGCGGCGTCGCCATCAGCACGTAGGCGAGGCTCGCGACGAAGGCGAGGATGCCGATCCCCAGGATCAGCTTGAGATGAGACCTGAGCGCGAGGACGATCTCGTAGAGGTTGATCATGTCCGTGCGCGGAGCGGCGGGGGCGGCGCCCTCCACGCTCGGCATCTCGGCGCGCGGCATCTCGGCGCTCGGTGAAGTCATCTCGCGAACTCTCCAGGGCCGGGGCGTGCGGGGAGACGGCACGCCGGGCGCCCCGGAATTAAGCGCCGTTAGGGTTGAAGGGAGGTTAAGGCGGCCGTAACCGGCGGTTTTCGCAGGCCTTCTGCCCCGCCCGAATACCCGTACCCGCTTGGCGGCGACGCCGCTTCCGCTGGGGCGGGCGCCTCGCTAGAGTGCCCGCGCCGCGCCGGATTCCGTCCGCGCGCGACGTTCTCCCGCCGCGAGCCCGGACCGGATCCATGCCCCTCGACAAGCCCATCGCCGACGCCCTCCACGCCGCGACCACCGCGACGCTGACGACGATTCTCCTCAAGAAGGGCGTGCGGCGCTCCTGGATGCGCGGGCCCAAGGCCGCCTTCGCGGCGTCCGACCGGGTGGTGGGCGAGGCCTTCACCCTGCGATTCGTGCCCATGCGCGAGGATCTCGCGACGCCCGAGAGCTGGGGCTCGCCGACCTCCACCCGCGCCGCCATCGAAGCGATGCCCGAGGGCGCGATCTGCGTCGCGGACGCCATGGGCGTGACGGACGCGGGCATCTTCGGCGACATCCTGTGCGCGCGCATGAAGAAGCGTAACGTCAAGGCGCTCGTTACCGACGGCGCGGTGCGCGACGGCGAGGGCGTGCGCGGCACCGGCCTGCCGGTCTGGTGCGACGGCGTCGCGGCGCCGGCTTCCGTCGCCGGCCTCACCTTCGTGGGCTGGGAGCAGCCCGTGGGCTGCGGCGGCGTCGCGGTCTTCCCCGGCGACGTGATCGTGGCGGACGGCGACGGGGCCGTGGTGATTCCCAAGGCCATGGTGGCCGAGGTCGCCCTCGCCGCGGTCGATCAGGAGCAGCTCGAGGCCTGGATCATGCGCGAGGTCGAGCGCGGCGTGCCGCTGCCGGGGCTCTACCCGCCCAACGCCGAGACGAAGGCCCGCTACGAGGCCGAGAACGGGCGCGGCTGATCGCGCCGCGGAACGGAACGCCCGTGTTCTTCATCGCCTCCAAGGTCGCCTGGTTCGTCCTCGCGCCGTCGAACCTCATGCTGATCGCGCTCGTCGCGGGCCTCGCGCTGGCGACGTTCGAGCGCGTGCGCGGCTTCGGGCTCGGCCTCGCCTGGACGGCCGCGATCGCGCTCGCCCTCTTCGGGCTGACGCCGGTGGCGAGCCTCCTCATGCATCCGCTGGAGACGCGATTTCCCCCCTATGCCGACGATGCCGCGCCGGTCGACGGCATCGTCGTCCTCGGCGGCGCCATCGCGCAGGACGCGACGCTGGAGCTCGGCCAGGCGGTGGTGAACGAGGCGGCCGATCGGCTCATCGCCGCCGCCGTCCTCGCCCGGCGCCACCCCGACGTGCCGATCGTGCTCTCAGGCGGCAGCGCGCGGCTCGTCGGGACGGACCGCTTCACCGAAGCGCAGGCCATGGCGAACGTGCTGGTCGACATGGGCGTCGCGCGCGAGCGGCTCCTCGTCGAGGACCGCTCGCGCAACACCTGGCAGAACGCCGTCTTCTCCCGCGAGCTCGCCAGCCCGGAGCCCGACGCGCGCTGGCTCCTCGTCACCTCCGCCTGGCACATGCCGCGCTCGATGGGCGTGTTCCGGCGCGCCGGCTTCGCGGTCGTGCCATATCCCACCGACTTCCGGACCGTGGGCGGCACGGAGACGACGAGCTTCTTCCGCTCGATCTCGGGCGGCCTTCAGCGCCTCGACGTCGCGGCCCGCGAATATGTCGGGCTCCTCGCCTACCGCCTCACCGGGCGCACGGACACGCTGTTTCCGGGAGCGTGATCCTATTCCGGCGGGAGCCCGATGCGGTAGACGCCCTTGAAGTCGTCCGGGTCGACGGGCCTGCCCTTGCGCAGGATGGCGACGCGGCCCTCCTTGGCGAGCGCCACGGCGACGCGGCGCACCGGCTGCATCAGCGGCCCCCATCCGTCCGGATGCGGCCCGCCGACGGCGCGGGCGACCTCGGAGGGGCAGATGGTCTTGCCGGGCCCCCGAGCCTCGACGAGGGCGAGGAGCGTATCGGGGATCGCGGAGGCGTCTGGCTGCGTGCTCATCGCGTCAGTCTTACGGCGTCGCGTCCGTGCGATCCAGCGCGTCGATGGCGTCCGAGCCGAACTGGCGGCGCGCCATCACGATCAGCACGGCGGCGGTGGCGACGATCAGCACCCACGGCCCCACGAACCAGCCGAGATAGCCGAGCGCGAAAAAGAAGGCGCGCTGCCCGCGATTGAAGTGCCGCCCGGCGACGATCGTCATCTGCGCCGCGCGCATGGCCGCGGGCTCCGCATCGGGCGAGGACGTGTCCTGCGGGATCGCGCCGAGCAGGATCGCCGCGTAATTGAACAGCCGGTACGACCAGGCGAACTTGAAGAAGGCGTAGACGAAGATCACGCCGAGCCCGAACACCTTCGCCTCGAAGGCGAGCCGCGTCGTCGTCACGCCGAAGGGCAGGTCCGCGAAGAGCGCGAGCGCCGTCTCGGTGGCCTGGATCAGCGCCAGGACGGCACCCACCGCCAGGAGCGCTGTCGAGGCGAAGAAGGCCGCGCCCGATTGCAGCGAGGCCATGATGGTCGAATCGACGATGCGGTTCTCCCGCGCGAGCAGCTGGCGCATCCAGGCGCGTCGCTGACCCGCCATGCGCGTGTTGAGCGAGCGCCGCGCCGGGCCGAGCCGCTCCACGGCGAGATGGTAGCCGCCCCACGCGGCCAGGAAGAACAGGAGCGCCACGAGGTCGATGTCGGTGAAGCCCAGAGACGCTGCGTTCATGATCCCCCACCGGCTTGCGCACGGGCGCGCCCTCGGCCACCCTCTCCGCCCCGACATCGAGAGCCCGAAGCGGAGCCGCGAGAGACCATGCCCCAGACGATCGTGAAGGGCTACAAGGCCCTGATGGACGAGGCGAACGCCCGCATCGAGACGCTCGGCGTCGAGGACGCGCGCGCGCTGCACGGGCGCGAGGACGTGGTCTTCGTCGACCTGCGCGACCCTCGCGAGCTGGAGCGCGAGGGCCGCATGCCCGGCGCCGTCCATTGCCCGCGCGGCATGCTGGAATTCTGGATCGACCCTGACAGCCCCTACCACAAGCCGGTGTTCGCGCAGGACAAGCGCTTCGTCTTCTTCTGCGCCGGCGGCTGGCGCTCGGCGCTCGCCGCGGCGACCGCCGACGAGATGGGGCTGACGCCCGTCGCCCATGTCGAGGGCGGCTTCAAGGCCTGGAAGGAGGCCGGCGGGCCGGTGGAGCAGCCGGGCGCGTGACCTTGCCGGCTACGCGTCGCGCGGCGCGCATGCATAAGGGAGAGGACGACTTTCCGCAGGCGCGGAACTGTGCTCTCAAGAGCGGACAGACCCGCCGCGAGGGCCCGCCATGACGTCGTCACAAGAGACCGTAGCCGCCGCGTCCGCTCCGCTTCCGACGCCTCTGCAATATCTCGACCGCGCGCTCACGCGCCTGCGCGAGCTCGGTCTCGTGCCCGAGGCTCCGGCGGAGGAGGCGCCCGTCGTGGCGCTGCTCGACAAGATCCAGCTCCTCGCGCCCGAGAAGGTGGCGGTGATCGCCCGCACGCTGTCGCGCCAGAGCCTCTTCAACGAGGTCGTGCGCGAGCAGGTGCGACGCATGGAGGTGGCCCAGCGCTACGAGGAGATCACCAACGGTTTCAACTCCATACGCGACGACGCGAAAGCGTTGGTCGAGCAGATGGAGGACGGGCGCATCTCGGTGGGCGAGCGCTTCGCCAACATGATGATGAAGATGACCCGCGGCGACATCGCCCAGCGCTTCGAGACGATCCGCGAGACCTATCTCGACGTCGCCCGCGACACGAAGGAGAACATCGATCGCGAGCACGTCATCCTGGAGGCCTACCAGGACTTCCGCGGCGCGCTGAAGCAGGCGGAGATCGCTGCGCTCGAGCTCCTGCAGCACGCGAGCGGCAAGCTGGAAGCCGCCAAGGCCGAGCTGAAGGGCGCCTCCGACGCCGTCGCCGCCTTCGCCGGCACGGAGCCCGCGGAGCGCGCCCGCCTCGAGCTCGCCCGCGACGAGAAGATGCGGGCGCTGCGCGCCGAGGAGGGCCGCTTCCAGATCGCCAAGGACCTCTCCGACAACCTCACCATCGGCTACAACACGACCGAGGTGGTGATGGCGCGGCTGATGCAGACGACGTCGGCGAAGGAGCGCGTGTACCAGCAGGCGATCTCGTTCTTCTCGACCAACGAATCGGTCTTCACCGCCCTCTCCGCCACGATGACCGGGCTCTTCGGCCTCCACGAATCGACGAAGACGCTCGACGCCATGAAGGAGGGCGTGTCGCAGTCGCTCGAGGTGCTCGCCGACATCGGCGGCAAGGTGCAGGAGGAGGCCGTGCGCGCCGGCTACGGCCCCACCGTGCGCGCGGACGCCGTGAAGGCGCTCGTGACCTCCGTCGTCACCTTCCAGGAGCGCTCCTTCGAGATCATCGAGGAGATGCGCGTGCAGGCGACGAAGAACTCCGAGGAGATCCGCGAGGCCGTCGAGGACGGCAAGCGCCGCATGGCCCGCCTCGCCGAGGAAGGCAAGGGTCTGGAGCTGCCGGCCTGACCCGGTACCGAACAGCGGGCTGACGGAGGGCGGCGGATGGCGGCAGGGCAACCCGTGGGCGGGGGTGTCGACGCCGGGCGCGGCGGGCTCGACGAGCTGATGCTCGCCATGGACGTGGTGGACACGCTCCGCCACGAGGAGGCGGCGCTCCAGCGCGAGATCTCGCGCGAGGAGCGCGAGGACGTGCTGATGGAGCGCCTGCGCGGGCTCTACGCCGCGCAGGGCATCCCCGTCACCGACGACGCGCTGCGCGCCGGCATCGCAGCGCTCCGCGAGAAGCGCTTCGCCTATCGCCGCCGCGGGTCGAGCTTCGGGCGGGCGATGGCGCGCGCCTGGATCACCCGCGGGCGGATCGGCGCGGTCGTCGGTGTCCTCGTGGCGCTCCTCGTCGGCTGGCAGGCCCTCGGCGTCTGGCAGGCGCGCCAGGCCCAGGAGGCGGAGATCGCCGCGCGCGCCGAGATCGAGGAGGTTCTTCCCGAGCGCCTCGCGAACCTGCGCGCGGCGGCGCTCGCCCAGGCCGAGACGCCCGATGCCCGCGCGGCCGTGGAGGCACTCGCGACCCGTGCGGAGCGTGCGGTCGCAGCGCAGGACGCCGACTCCGCCCGCACCGCGCTTGCGGAGCTCGAGGCGCTGCGCGAGACGCTCGCGCGCTCGTACGTGCTGCGGATCGTCAACGATCCGGACGTCCCGACCGGCGTCTTCCGCATTCCCGACGTCAACGAGCGCGCGCGGAACTACTACCTCGTCGTCGAGGCGATCGACCCGTCCGGGAGGGTGCTGACGCTGCCGATCCTCAACGAGGAAACGAACACGCGCGAGGAGGTCTCGGTCTTCGGCGTGCGCGTCCCCGAGCGCACCTTCGAGGCGGTGCGCCGGGACAAGGAGGACGACGGCATCCTGCAGGCGAACCGGCTCGGCGAGAAGCCGGCGGGTGCGCTCGAGACGGATTGGCTCATGCCCGTCGAGGGCGGCATAATCACGCGGTGGTGAGACGATGAGCTGGCAAACGAGCCTCGACGATCCCCGCGCCGTCCGCGCCGCCATCGACGAGCGCCGCCGCGATCTCGCGAGCCGCGCGAGCGAGGCCGCCGCCCGCGCGGACGCCGCCGAGGCGGCGCTCGCCACGGCGCGCGCATCCGAGGCGCGGGCGCACGCGGCGCTCGCCCGTCATCGCCTCCAGGCTCTCGCCGACGACGGTGCCGCCGCAGCACTCGACCGGGCGGAGCGCGACGCACTCGCCATCGTCGAGCGCAGGCAGGCCGTACTCGACGATCTGCGCGCCCGCATCGCCGATCTCGAAGCGGTCGAGCGCGCCGCCGCCGCGACACGGGACGCGCGTGCGGAGGCCCTCGCCGCGGCGCAGGACGCCATCGAGGCGCTGGAGGCCCGCGTCGCCGCCGCCCTGCCGGAGGATACGCGCTGGCGGGAGGCGGATGCGGCGCTCGCCGCGCTGGAGGAGCAGCGCGACGCCGCCCGCATCAAGGCCGATCGCGCGCAGGCCGAGCGCGAGGAGAAGCGCGCGCCCTACGACGCCGATCCCCTCTTCGCCTATCTCTGGGCCCGCGGCTTCGGCACCTCCGCCTACGAGGGCTCGGCCTTCGCGCGCTTCGGCGACGAGAAGGTCGCGAACCTCATCGGATACGACGCGCTGCGCGTCGACTACGCCATGCTCACCGCCCTCCCCGATCGCCTCGCGGCCCATGCCGAGCGGCTCGATGCAGACGTCGTCGATGCGCAGGCGCGGCTCGACGCCATCGAGGACGAGGCCCTCCGCGCCGCCGGGCGCGAGCCCCTCGACGAGGCCGCGGACGCCGCCGAGGCGGCGCTCGCCGAGGCGCAGGCGGCTCTCGACGAGGCGAGCCGCGCGCTCGCGGACGCCCGCGCACAGGCGGCGCCGGAGAGCGACCCCGAGCTCGCCCGCGCGCTCTCCATCCTCTCCGAGGCCATCGCCCGCGACGACCTGCGCCGCCTCGAAGCCGACGCGGCACGCACCCCCTCCCCGGAGGACGACGCCCTCGTGCGCGAGATCGCGACGGCGCGCGACGCCGTCGCCCGTGCCGAGAACGGCGTCGCCGAGATCCGAGACGCCCGCACCCGCGCGCGCAGCCTCGCGGAGGAGGCCGAGGAGGCGCTTCGGATCTACGATCGCGGAGACTACGCCCGCGGCGGCCGCTTCGAGGATCCGCGGCGGATGGCAGGCGCGCTCGACGGGCTCCTCGTCGGCGCGGGCCTGCGCGTCCTCGAAGAGGTGCTGCGCTCCACCTACCGCGCACCACCCCCACCGCCGCGCCCGCCGCGGCGCAGCCGCTCGACCGGGTTCGAATGGTCGTCGGGCGGTGGCGGAATACGGATCGGGACGGGCTCCGGACGCTCCGGCGCGGGACGTTCGGGCGGCTTTCGAACGGGAGGCGGCTTCGGCGGCTCGCGCGGCCGCGGCTCTGGCGGCTTTCGGACGGGCGGCAAGTTCTGACGAGCGTCTGCAGCTCCTTGATGCGAAAAATACCTGCGAAACCCGTACTACTCCCAAGGATTGCGACATTTTGTCCACCTTCCGTAGGCGGAATTCTGCCGTCCGTGGAACCCCTTACGTATTTCCCCTCGCTTACCTGGAGTTCACATCAGCCATCCTGACGTGTATTGCGACTTGCGCTTGAACCGTTTCGGCTGCATCCACTATCTCCAGTGAGGTGGAGGTTCATCGGCTCGGCCGCCCCTGCGAAGCGTCGACCGACGAGCGAATCGCCCAATAAAGCCGTGTCAGCGTAGAACCCTGTGCGAGAGAGTGCGCCCGCGCGGCAACGTTCGTGCGGCCGGGCTCCGTCGGAGCGGGGTGGGGAAACACCCGGGATCAACGCCTTCGGACCAGACGGAGAACTCACGATGCGACCCCAGATCGTTGTTTCCGACGCTTTCGTCGACTTCGCCGACAGCTGCGGCGTCCTCACCGCTTCCGCCCTGCTGGCGCGGCTGGCGAAGGGTACCGTCGATGCCGAGGAGACCTTCTTCGCAGCCCAGGGGCTGTGCGAGGCCGAGAAGGCGCAGCTGCGCGAGGCGGCGCGCGCCGCCGGCGTCGAATCGGCCTTCGCCGAGTGGATGTCGCTGTCGCGCAGCCTGCCCGCGCCCCGCACCCTCACGCACAAGCATCGCATCGAGAACGCCCTCGTCGGGCGGCCAGCGCTGTGCGCCGACGGCATCTGGCGCGCCGAGCTCGTGATGGATGCTCGCAACGAGCTGATGTCGGATCACGTCACGGGTCAGCACGTGCAGGGCATGGTGCTCGTCGAGGCCTGCCGGCAGATGTTCCTCGCGGTGAGCGAGCTCGCCCACATGGCGCCTCCGGCCTCCGGCGGCGGGCGGCGCACCTACGTCGTCTTCAACTCCATGAACGTCGGCTTCAAGGCCTTCACCTTCCCGCTGCCCGCCACCGTCGAGTACCGCGCGACCTCCGTCGATCGCTCGCGCGAGGACCGGGTGGCGATCGAGGCCGAGCTCGCCGTCGTCCAGAACGGCGAGGTGACCATGACCTTGAGCACCGGCTACACGCTCTTCGAGCCGGCCAAGCTCCAGCCCAAGGAGATCGCCCGCGGCGTCGCGGCGGTCGAAGCGCTCAAGGCCCGCCTCCTCGAGCCGGCGCGCGCCGTCGCGGAGGCCGCGGAATGAACGCCCCGGCCATCGCCTTCTTCGACGTCGACGAGACGATCCTGCAGGGCAAGAGCATGTTCGAGTTCGCCGCGTATCTGGAGCTGACGCGCGGCCTCCTCGACGCGACGGCTCTCAAGGCGGACATGCAGGCGCTCGCCGCCGGGGGCGCGCCGCGCGAGGAGGTGAACGTCGCCTTCTGGCAGCGCTTTCGCGGCCTCGTGCAGGACGAGGTCCGCGCGGCGGCCGAGGAATGGGCGGCCCTGCGCAAGGCCGATCCGCGCACCATGTGGATCGAGACCACCTGCGAGCGCCTCGCCGCCCATCGGCGGGCGGGGCACGGCATCGCCCTCGTCTCGGGCTCGGCCATCGACATCCTCGGGCCGATCGCGCGCGAGGTCGGCGCGCATCACCTGCTCGCCACGCGCCTCCTCGTGGAGGACGGGCGATATACCGGCCGCCTCGTCCCGCCGGTGATGATCGGAGACGGCAAGCGCCACGCCGCCTTCTCCATCCTGCAATCGCTCGAGGTCCCGGCGGCGCGTTGCTTCGCCTACGGCGATCACGACAGCGACCTGCCCATGCTCGGTCTCGTCGGCAATCCCGTCGTCGTGGGCGAGAACCCCGCCATGCTCGCCGTCGCGCGGGAGCGCGGCTGGCCGGTGCTGCCGTCCACGACACGCACCGACGACGCATCCACCCGGGAGGCCGCAGCATGAACGCGCTCTCGACGAAGCCCATCCTGCTCACCAAGACCGTGCTGATGGCGGGCATCGCCGCCTGGATGTCGATCGCGGTCTTCAACAACGCCACCGACCCCGGCACTAATCGCTACCTCCTGGGCCTGATGCTGGAGATGACCCTCCTGCAGGACGAGCCCAACGGGCTCGGGGCAGGCCTGCTCTGGCGGGCCTGGTCGAGCGAGGTCGCCCCGCCGCTCCTGTGGGGCATCGTCGCCGTCCAGATCGCCATCGCGCTCTATCTCTGGCGCGGTGCGCTGACCTTCGGGGCGGCGGCCTTCTCGGGCGACCGCGTGGCGCTGGAGGACGCGCGGCGCACCTGCATCCGCGCGCTCACCGCCTTCATGACGCTGTGGATCTTCTTTCTCTGCGGCGGCCTCTGGTTCGGCTATTGGATGAAGCAGGGCGCGGTGCAGATGGTGCACATGACGCTCCTGATCATGAGCGTGCTCTTCATCGGCTTCATGGCCGACCGTCGCGGGGAGCGCCCCGAGGAGGCTTGACCAATCAACCTGTCCCAACTGGGGATTGACCCGGAAAGTCCCGCAGCGTAATCTCCACCTCGCGTGAGATCGAATTGGCGGTGGGGCTTTCCATGTCGCGAATGCAGATCGGCGAGCTCGCCGAGAAGGCGGGCGTCAGCCACCGGACCATTCATTTCTACGAGCGGCTCGGGCTCGTCTCACCCGCGGAGCGCCACGGAACGGGCTATCGCTATTACGACGACGTCTCGCTCAAGCGGCTCGAGAAGATCGGGGCGCTCAAGCGCCTCGGGCTGAGCCTCGAGGAGATCGGCGAGGTGATCGACCTCTATTTCGAGGACGCCACCGGCGTGAAGGGGAAGCGGCGCGTCCTCGAGATTCTCGAGGGGCACCTCGCCTCGACGCGGGCGAAGATCGCGGAGCTGAAGACCTTCGAGGGCGAGCTCGAGGCGAACGTCAGTCGCATGCGCACCCTCATCGCCGAAGCGAGCGGGCAGAGCGACGCCGCCTGAAGGCCCCCTCCTCCATGTGACCATCAGACGAGTGCGAGCCGCCGCGGCACCGCGACGGCTTTTCGCATGCCCGCGCTTTCAATCTCTACTTGACGTCAGATTACTGTAGCGGCAATTTCCATCGCACGTCAGGTTCAGATCGGGAGACGTCCATGAGACCCCGCAATGCCGCTCTGACGAGCTTGCTCATGGCGGGCGCGCTGCTCGTGCTCGGCCAGCTCTACCTCGCAATCCCCCTCACGAGCGCCGTCGTCGCGCGCTTCGCCGCGTCGCCGGAGGAGGCGAGCCTCGTGGGCGCGGCCTTCGGCGCCACCTACGCGCTGGGCTTCCTCGTCTTCGGCCCGCTCTCGGACCGCATCGGCCGCCGGCTGGTGATCACGGGCGGGCTCGTGGCGCTCGCGGCGACGACGATCCTCGTCGGGCTGGCGCAGACCTTCGAGACGCTGATCGCGGCGCGCGCCCTGCAGGGCTTGTCCGCCGCCGCCTTCGCGCCGACGGCGCTCTCGCTGATCGCGGAGGCGCTCGAGCCGCAGGAGCGCCCGCTCGGCCTGTCGCTGATGAGCCTCGCGTTCCTCGGCGCGGCACCGCTGGCCCAGCTCGCCGGGACGGCGGCGGCCGACGTCGGCCTGTCGGGCATCATGCTGTGGCTGGCCCCGGCCTACGTTCTCGCCGCGGGCGCGCTCGGCCTCGCTCTCGGCGAGCGCGGCGGGCGTCCCGCGGCCGTCTCCGGGCGAGCGGACGACAGCGGCGGCCTCTCGGCGCTCCTGCGCGATCGCCTCTTGCTCGCGGCCTGGGCGGCGGCCGGCACCGTTCTGCTCGGCTTCGTCACCTTCTTCGCAGGCGCGGCCCTCCGGCCCGGAGTGGACGCGCAGACGCTGGCGCTGCTGCGGCTCGCGGCGATCCCGCCGCTCTTCCTCACCTTCGCCGCCGCGCCGCTCGCGAAACGCATCGGCCCGCACCGGACGGCGGCGCTGGGCCTCGCCGTGTCGGCTGCGGGCCTGCTGATGGCGGCGACGGGCGGCAGCGCCGCCCTCGTCCCGGCGAGCGTCGTCCTCGCCGGCGGCGTCTCGATCGCGGTGCCCGGCCTCATCGGCACCGTGTCGTCCCGCGCCGGCGCGGGCAATCGCGGGCTCGCGCTCGCGCTCTACAGCACGACGCTCTTCCTGGGCGC
The DNA here is from genome assembly GCF_014645695.1 of Salinarimonas ramus. Lineage (GTDB taxonomy): Bacteria > Pseudomonadota > Alphaproteobacteria > Rhizobiales > Beijerinckiaceae > Salinarimonas > Salinarimonas ramus. Next base: position 57,963 of record NZ_BMMF01000010.1, read on the forward strand.
GAGCGCGGCGCAGCCGCTCGCTCATGCCCTGGCGCCCTTCGGCGCCGCCACGCTCGGCCTCGTGCCGGCACTCGTCGGCACGGCCGCAGCTTTCGCGCTCCTGCGCGCGGGTGCGGCGCCGGGCCACTCCTCCCCCGCACACGGACATGCGCGATGACGAAAGCGAAACGCACCCTCCTCCCCACCGCCCTCGCCGCGAGCGCCGGCCTCGCCGGGTTCGCCCTCGCCTTCTCGCCGTCACAGGAGCGCACGTCGATGACGCTGGCCGTCGCCCCCGCTCATGCCCACGATCACGCCGCGGACGCCGCACCCTACGCGCCCTGGCTGCCCACGGGCTTCGTCGAGGCGGCCCGCCGCGGCGTGACGGTGGACGGCGCGCCGGCGACCCTCGTGCGCCACGTCCGCGTCGGCGGCGTCAACGCCGTCATCGGCGGCGAGCACGTGAGCGCCGTCGTCGGCGAGAACGGCCGGCTCAAGGGCTATGCGCGGATGGAGGCGTCCCTCGCCGACGGCGCCCTGCCGACGCGCGAGGAGGCGCGCACGATCGCGATGGACTTCCTCGCCCGCGTGGCGCCGGAGCTGCGCGACGCGCACCGCCTCAGCTGGATCGAGCCGCACGACGAGCCGCTGCGCGTCGCCGATGCCGCCGGCACGGCGCGGGACCTCACCGTCACGGGCATGAAGGTGAAGATGCGCAGCACCGCCGACGGCCTGTGGTTCTGGGTCATCGTCGGCGCCGATCGCGAGGTCATGGTGTTCGAGCGCGACATCGTCTGGCAGACCTTCCCCGGCCGCCGCCAGACGGAGAAGTGGCTGCACGACACTTGGCTCGTGGAGAACGGCTACGCCGACGCGATCCTCGCGCCGGCGGGCTGACGCGCCCGACCCTCTCGATCGAACGCCCCCGAAAACGAAGAAAGCCGCCCCGAGGAGGGGCGGCTTTCTCATTGGTAGGTCCTGCAGGGGACGATCGCCCTCGCGGGCGACCGTCTCGTGCGACCGGCTCACTCCCCGGCGGGGAGCTCGCCGACCGCGCCGGTGGCCTCGGCCTTCTGCTGCAGGATCAGCTCGTCGCGATGGGTCGCGATCGAGCGGATCTGCGCCGCGATGGAGCCCGTGCCGGCCGGGATGAGCGAGCCGACGATGACGTTCTCCTTGAGGCCCTCGAGCTCGTCGGTCTTCCCGTTGACCGCCGCCTCGGTGAGGACGCGGGTCGTCTCCTGGAAGGACGCGGCCGAGATGAAGGAGCGCGTCTGCAGGCTCGCCTTGGTGATGCCGAGGAGGACCGGCTGGCCCTCCGCCGGCTTGCGGCGCTCGGCGACGAGCTTCTCGTTGATCTCCGCGAACTCCATCCGGTCGACCTGCTCGCCGGCGATCAGCTCGCTGTCGCCCGCGTCCGTGATCTCGACCTTCTGCAGCATCTGACGGACGATCACCTCGATGTGCTTGTCGTTGATCGACACGCCCTGCAGGCGATAGACCTCCTGGATCTCGTTGACGAGATAGGCGGCGAGCTCCTCGACGCCCTTGATCGCCAGGATGTCGTGCGGTGCCGGGTTGCCGTCGACGATGAAGTCGCCGACCTCCACGACGTCGCCGTCCTGCAGGTGGATGTGCTTGCCCTTGGGGATGAGATACTCGACCGCATCCGAGCCGTCGTGCGGGGTCAGCGTCAGGCGGCGCTTGTTCTTGTAGTCGCGCCCGAACTGGATGGTGCCCGACTTCTCCGCGATGATCGCCGCGTCCTTGGGACGGCGTGCCTCGAACAGCTCCGCCACGCGCGGCAGGCCGCCCGTGATGTCGCGGGTCTTGGCGCTCTCGGTGGAGACGCGCGCGAGCACGTCGCCGGCCTGGATCTTCGAGCCCGGATCGACGGCGATGATCGCGTCCACCGGCAGGAGCGAGCGCGCCTCGCCGCCGCGCGGCACCTTCAGCACCTTGCCGTCGTCGCCGTGGATGGTGATCGCCGGCTTGAGGTCGGCCGTGCGGGCCGCCCCACGCCAGTCGATGACCACGCGCTTGGCGATGCCGGTGGCCTCGTCCATCGTCTCGACGATGGAGCCGCCGTCGACCAGGTCCTCGTAGCCGATGACGCCGTCCACCTCGGCCAGGATCGGACGCGAATAGGGATCCCACTCCGCGATCCGCTGGCCGCGCTTGATCGTGTCGCCCTCGTCCACCTTCAGGCGCGCGCCGTACTGGATGCGGTGCACCGAGCGCTCGGTCCCGTCCGGCCCGACGATGACCACCGCCACGTTGCGGCCCATCGTGACGAGGTCCCCGTCCGAGTTGCGCGCCACGTACCGGTTGCGCATCGCCACCGTGCCGTCGAAGGCGCTCTCCACGAAGGACGTGTCCGCGATCTGCGCGGCGCCGCCGATGTGGAAGGTGCGCATCGTGAGCTGCGTGCCCGGCTCGCCGATGGACTGCGCCGCGATGACGCCGACGGCCTCGCCCTGGTTGACGGGCGTGCCGCGGGCGAGATCGCGCCCGTAGCAGGTGGCGCAGACGCCGTTGCGGGTCGCGCAGACCAGCACCGAGCGGATCTTCACCTCCTGCACGCCGCCATCGTTGATCGCGGCGATGTGCCATTCCTCGATCATCGTGCCGGCGGGGACGATGACGTTGCCCTCGACGTCGGTCACGTCCTCCGCCGCGGTGCGGCCGAGGATGCGCGAGCCGAGCGTGGCGACGACCTGCCCGGCATCGACGATGGCGCGCATCCCGATACCCTTCGAGGTACCGCAATCGACCTCGCGGATGACGGCGTCCTGCGCCACGTCGACGAGACGACGGGTGAGATAACCCGAGTTCGCCGTCTTGAGCGCGGTGTCGGCGAGGCCCTTGCGGGCGCCGTGGGTCGAGTTGAAGTACTCGAGGACGTCCAGACCCTCCTTGAAGTTGGAGATGATCGGCGTCTCGATGATCTCGCCCGACGGCTTGGCCATCAGGCCGCGCATGGCGGCGAGCTGCTTCATCTGCGCCGGCGAGCCGCGGGCGCCCGAATGCGACATCATGTAGATCGAGTTGACCTGCATGTCGCTGCCGTCCTGGTCCTTACGGACCGCGGAGATGCGCTGCATCATCTCGCCCGCCAGACGATCCGAGCACTTGGCCCAGGCGTCGACGACCTTGTTGTACTTCTCGCCCTGGGTGATCAGGCCGTCCTGGTACTGCTGCTCGTAATCCTTCACGAGCGTGCGCGTCTCCTCGACGATGTCCCACTTGTTCTCCGGGATGACCATGTCGTCCTTGCCGAACGAGATGCCGGCGCGGAAGGCGTGGTAGAAGCCCATCGCCATGATCCGGTCGCAGAAGATCACCGTCTCCTTCTGCCCGCAATTGCGGTAGACCGTATCGATCATGTTGGAGATTTCCTTCTTCGTCATGAGCTTGTTCACGACGTCGAAGGTCACGCGCGGGGACTTGGGCAGCAGGGTGCCCAGGATCGCCCGACCTGCAGTGGTGTCGTAGATCTGCGTGTAGGGCTTGCCGTCCTCGTCGTAGTTGGTGGCGCGGAACTTGACCTTGGTGTGCAGGTTGATCGCCTTGCTGAACAGAGCATGGTCGATCTCGCCGAGGTCGGCGAACAGCATCCCCTCGCCCGGCTGCTTGTCGCGCATGATCGAGAGATAGTAGAGGCCCAGCACGATGTCCTGCGACGGCACGATGATCGGCGCGCCCGAGGCGGGGTGCAGGATGTTGTTCGTCGACATCATCAGGACGCGCGCCTCGAGCTGGGCTTCCAGCGAGAGGGGCACGTGCACGGCCATCTGATCGCCGTCGAAGTCGGCGTTGAACGCCGCGCAGACGAGCGGGTGCAGCTGGATGGCCTTGCCCTCGATGAGGACCGGCTCGAACGCCTGGATGCCCAGGCGGTGCAGCGTCGGCGCACGGTTGAGCAGCACCGGATGCTCGCGGATGACCTCGTCGAGGATGTCCCAAACCTCGGGACGCTCCTTCTCGACGAGCTTCTTCGCCTGCTTGACGGTGGCCGAGTAGCCCTTCGCGTCGAGACGCGAATAGATGAAGGGCTTGAACAGCTCGAGCGCCATCTTCTTGGGCAGGCCGCACTGGTGCAGCTTGAGCTCCGGGCCCACCACGATCACCGAGCGGCCGGAATAGTCGACGCGCTTGCCGAGCAGGTTCTGGCGGAAGCGGCCCTGCTTGCCCTTGAGCATGTCGGCGAGCGACTTCAGCGGGCGCTTGTTGGCGCCCGTGATGACGCGGCCGCGGCGGCCGTTGTCGAACAGCGCGTCTACCGCCTCCTGCAGCATCCGCTTCTCGTTGCGGATGATGATGTCGGGCGCGCGCAGCTCGATGAGGCGCTTCAAGCGGTTGTTGCGGTTGATGACGCGGCGGTAGAGATCGTTGAGATCCGACGTCGCGAAGCGGCCGCCGTCCAGCGGGACGAGCGGGCGCAGGTCCGGCGGGATCACCGGAACGACGGTCATGATCATCCATTCCGGCCGGTTGCCCGACTGGATGAACGCCTCGATGATCTTGAGCCGCTTGAGCAGCTTCTTGGGCTTGAGCTCGGAGGTCGTCGTGGCGATCTCGTGGCGCAGGTCGACCGCGATCTTCTCGAGATCGAGATCCATCAGGATCTTGCGGATCGCCTCGGCGCCGATGAGGGCCGTGAACGAATCCTGGCCGTACTCGTCCTGCGCGCGGATGTACTCGTCCTCCGAGAGGAGCTGGCGCTCCTTCAGGGGCGTGAGACCCGGCTCGATGACGACGTAGGACTCGAAGTAGAGAATCCGCTCGAGATCCTTGAGCGTCATGTCCAGCAGGAGGCCGATGCGCGAGGGCAGCGACTTCAGGAACCAGATGTGGGCCACCGGCGCGGCGAGCTCGATGTGGCCCATGCGGTCGCGCCGCACGCGCGCGAGGGTGACCTCGACGCCGCACTTCTCGCAGATGACGCCCTTGTACTTCATGCGCTTGTACTTGCCGCACAAGCACTCGTAATCCTTGATCGGACCGAAGATGCGCGCGCAGAACAAGCCGTCACGCTCGGGCTTGAACGTGCGGTAGTTGATCGTCTCGGGCTTCTTGATCTCACCGTAGGACCAAGAGAGGATCTTTTCCGGGCTCGCGATCGAAATCTTGATCTGGTCGAACGACTGCGGCTGCGCCGCAGTGTTGAAAAGGTTCATGACCTCTTGATTCATCGCCGTCTCCTGGCAGGGCGAGGTGCGCCGTCACGCTCGCCTCGAAAATCGCAGGCGCCGCGGGGGCGTACCCCCGCGGCCTCATCGCTATCGACCTTTTCCGATCACCGGATCATTCCGCCGCCTCGGAGGGCGGCAGCTCGTTCGTGTTGGCCTTGGAGGAGGTGAGCTCCACGTTCAGGCCGAGCGAGCGCATCTCCTTCACGAGCACGTTGAAGCTCTCGGGGATGCCCGATTCGAACGTGTCGTCGCCGCGCACGATGGCCTCGTAGACCTTGGTGCGGCCCGCCACGTCGTCGGACTTGACCGTGAGCATCTCCTGCAGCGTGTAGGCCGCGCCGTAGGCCTCGAGCGCCCACACCTCCATCTCGCCGAAGCGCTGGCCGCCGAACTGCGCCTTGCCGCCCAGCGGCTGCTGGGTGACGAGCGAGTAGGGACCGATGGAGCGCGCGTGGATCTTGTCGTCGACCAGGTGGTGGAGCTTGAGCATGTAGATGTAGCCCACCGTGACCTGACGATCGAACGGCTCGCCCGTGCGTCCGTCATAGAGCGTGACCTGGCCCGAGCGGTTGAGCCCGGCCATCTCGAGCATCTCCTCGATGTCGCGCTCCTTGGCCCCGTCGAAGACCGGCGTGGCCATGGGAACGCCGCGCCGCAGCGTCTCGCCCATCTCCGCCAGCGTGTCGTCGTCGTAGGCGTCGAGCGGGTGGTTCGAGCCGTAGATGCGCTCCATCGTGCCGCGCAGCTGCGCGCCGTCGTGCGCCTTGCGATAGGCGTCGACCGCCGCGGCCACCTGCTTGCCGAGGTTCGCCGCCGCCCAGCCCAGATGCGTCTCCAGAATCTGGCCGACGTTCATGCGAGACGGCACGCCGAGCGGGTTGAGCACGATGTCGACCGAGGTCCCGTCCTCCAGGAACGGCATGTCCTCGACCGGCACGATCTTCGACACGACACCCTTGTTGCCGTGACGGCCGGCCATCTTGTCGCCCGGCTGGATCTTGCGCTTCACCGCCACGAAGACCTTGACCATCTTCATGACGCCCGGAGGCAGCTCGTCGCCGCGCTGAAGCTTCTCGACCTTGTCGAGGAAGCGCTGCTCGAGCCGCTTCTTCGATTCGTCGTACTGCTTCTGGATCGCCTCGAGCTCGGCCATGCGCTGGTCGTCGGCCACCGCGAAGGCCCACCACTGCGAGCGGGGATACTCGTCGAGCATCTCGCGCGTCAGCGTCGTGTCCTTGCGGAAGCCCTTCGGGCCGGCGATGGCCGTCTGGCCGGCGAGGAGCTCGGCCACACGCGCATAGGTGTTGCGGTCGAGAATCGCCTGCTCGTCGTCGCGGTCCTTGGCGAGACGCTCGATCTCCTCGCGCTCGATGGCCTGCGCACGCTCGTCCTTGTCGACGCCGTGGCGGTTGAACACGCGCACCTCGACGATCGTGCCGGTGACGCCCGGCGGCACCCGCAAAGAGGTGTCGCGCACGTCGGAGGCCTTCTCGCCGAAGATGGCCCGGAGCAGCTTCTCCTCCGGCGTCATCGGGCTCTCGCCCTTGGGCGTGATCTTGCCGACCAGGATGTCGCCCGCGTTCACCTCGGCACCGATATAGACGATGCCGGCCTCGTCGAGGTTCTTGAGAGCCTCCTCCGAGACGTTGGGGATGTCGCGGGTGATCTCCTCGGGCCCGAGCTTGGTGTCGCGGGCCATCACCTCGAATTCCTCGATGTGGATCGAGGTGAACACGTCGTCCTTGACGATCCGTTCGGAGAGCAGGATCGAATCCTCGAAGTTGTAGCCGTTCCACGGCATGAACGCGACGAGGACGTTGCGGCCGAGCGCCAGCTCGCCGAGCTCCGTCGAAGGACCGTCGGCGATGATGTCGCCCTTGGCCACGACGTCGCCCACGCGCACCAGAGGCTTCTGCGTGATGCAGGTGTTCTGGTTGGAGCGCTGGAACTTCTGCAGACGGTAGATGTCGACGCCCGGCTTGCCGGGATCGGTCTCCTCCGTCGCGCGGATGACGATACGCGTCGCGTCCACCTGGTCGACCACGCCGGCGCGGCGCGCGCCGATGGCGGCACCCGAATCACGCGCGACCACGGCCTCCATGCCCGTGCCCACGAAGGGCGCGTCGGCGCGAACGAGCGGCACCGCCTGGCGCTGCATGTTCGAGCCCATGAGAGCGCGGTTGGCGTCGTCGTTCTCGAGGAACGGGATGAGCGCGGCCGCGACCGACACGAGCTGGCGCGGGGAGACGTCCATCAGGTCCACGCGATCCGGCGGCACCACGATCACCTCGCCCGCCTTGCGGCAGATGACGAGATCCTCGGTGAGCTGGCCCGCATCGTCGAGCGCGGCGTTCGCCTGGGCGACGTGGTACTTCGCCTCCTCCATGGCGGAGAGATAGATCACCTCGCCGGTGACCTTGCTCTCGTGCACGCGGCGGAACGGCGTCTCGATGAAGCCGTACTTGTTCACCCGCGCGAACGTGGCGAGCGAGTTGATCAGGCCGATGTTGGGGCCCTCCGGCGTCTCGATCGGGCAGATGCGGCCGTAATGCGTCGGGTGCACGTCGCGCACCTCGAAGCCGGCGCGCTCGCGCGTCAGGCCGCCCGGGCCGAGCGCCGAGAGGCGGCGCTTGTGGGTGACCTCGGAGAGCGGGTTCGTCTGGTCCATGAACTGCGAGAGCTGCGACGAGCCGAAGAACTCGCGCACCGCCGCCGCCGCCGGCTTGGCGTTGATGAGGTCCTGCGGCATCACCGTGTCGATGTCGACCGACGACATGCGCTCCTTGATGGAGCGTTCCATACGCAGGAGGCCCAGGCGGTACTGGTTCTCCATGAGCTCGCCGACCGAGCGGACGCGGCGGTTGCCCAGGTGGTCGATGTCGTCGACCTCGCCCTTGCCGTCGCGCAGGTCGACGAGCGCCTTCACCACCGCGAGGATGTCCTCGCGGCGCAGCGTGCGCTGCGTGTCCGGCGCGTCGAGGTCGAGGCGCATGTTCATCTTCACGCGGCCGACCGCGGAGAGGTCGTAGCGCTCCGAATCGAAGAACAGCGAGTGGAACATCGCCTCCGCGGTGTCGATCGTCGGCGGCTCGCCGGGACGCATCACGCGGTAGATGTCGAACAGGGCCTCCTCGCGGGCGGAGTTCTTGTCCACCGCGAGCGTGTTGCGAATGTAGGGGCCGACGTTGACGTGGTCGATGTCGAGGAGCGCGATCTCGGTGAAGCCGGCGTCGACCAGCTGCTTGAGCAGCTTGTCGGTGATCTCCTCGCCGGCCTCGGCGTAGATCGCGCCGTTCGTCATGTCGACGATGTCCTCGGCCACGTACTGGCTGACGACGTCCTCGTCGGCGGCGCGCAGAGCCGTGACGTTCTTGTCCGCGAGCTGGCGGGCGACGCGCGCGGTGAGGCGCTTGCCGGCCTCGAGCACGACCTCGCCGGTATCGGCGTCGACGAGGTCGACGGTGCCCTTGAAGCCCTTCATCCGATCGGGATCGAACGGCGCGCGCCAGCCCTGCGCGTCGCGCGTGTAGACGATGCGGTTGTAGAAGGTGTCGAGGATCTCCTCGCTGTCGAGGCCGAGCGCGTAGAGCAGCGACGAGACCGGGATCTTGCGCTTGCGGTCGATACGCGCGTGGACGATGTCCTTGGCGTCGAACTCGATGTCGAGCCACGAGCCGCGATAGGGGATGATGCGCGCGGCGAAGAGCAGCTTGCCCGACGCGTGCGTCTTGCCCTTGTCGTGGTCGAAGAACACGCCGGGCGAGCGGTGCATCTGGGAGACGATGACGCGCTCGGTGCCGTTGACGATGAAGGTGCCGTTGTCCGTCATGAGCGGCATGTCGCCCATGTAGACGTCCTGCTCCTTGATGTCCTTGACGGACTTCGCCTGGGTGTCCGGATCGACGTCGAACACGATCAGCCGCAGCGTCACCTTGAGCGGCGCGGCGAAGGTCATGCCACGTTGGCGGCACTCGTCGACGTCGTACTTGGGCTGCTCGAACGTGTACTTGACGAACTCGAGCAGGGCCGTGCTCGAGAAGTCGGAGATCGGGAACACGGACTTGAAGACCGACTGCAGGCCCTCGTCGGGACGGCCGCCCCGCGGCTCGTCCACGAGCAGGAACTGGTCGTAGGACGCCTTCTGAACCTCGATGAGGTTCGGCATGTCCGAGACTTCCTGGATCCGCCCGAAGGACTTGCGAATGCGCTTGCGGCCTAGCAGCGTGTTGGCCATGTCGACCTTGCTCCTCATGCACGGCTGACCGGGAGCCCCGCTCTCATGCGCCGCCGACGCGGGAGAGCCGGGAAGGCGCCGATCGCGGGGCGCCGGGTCAGCCGTCCGCCGATCCCGTGGGACCGTGGACGAAAGGGGATGTGGAAAGGGAGCGACCCTTTCCGCAACGTCGGTGGGACCCGGTGCGACGAATCGCGCGCGAGAACCCGCCCGACCCGCTCGGATCCCGGGTGCGAATCACCCGATCACCGGACGGAAACGACGGCCCCGGGCTTCCCCGGGACCGTCGGGACGCATCGAAGACCGGTCGCCCCGAGGGCGACCGGGTCCGATCACTTGAGCTCGACCTTGGCGCCGGCCTTCTCCAGCTGCGCCTTGATCTTCTCGGCCTCCTCCTTCGAGGCGGCCTCCTTCACGGTCTTGGGCGCGCCCTCGACCAGGTCCTTGGCTTCCTTCAGGCCGAGGCCGGTGATCGCGCGGACCTCCTTGATGACCTCGATCTTCTTGTCGCCGGCCGAAGCCAGGACGACGTCGAACTCGGTCTTCTCTTCCTCGGCGGGAGCGGCGGCGGCAGCAGCGGGGCCGGCGACGGCGACCGCGGCGGCGGCGGAGACGCCCCACTTCTCCTCGAGCATCTTCGCGAGCTCGGCGGCCTCGAGAACGGTGAGCGACGACAGGTCGTCGACGAGCTTGGCGAGATCAGCCATGTTCATTTCCTCAGAGATAGGTTCGAACGGATCGAATTGCGATTGGGGACGGCGTCAAGCCGCTTCCTCGGACTTGGCATAGGCCCCGAACACGCGCGCGAGCTTGGCGGCGGGCGCGGTCGACAGCTGGGCGATCTTGGTAGCCGGGGCCTGGATCAGGCCGATCAGCGTACCGCGCAGCTCGTCGAGGGACGGCATCGTGGCGAGTGCCTTGACACCATCCGCGTTGAGGGCCGTGGCGCCCATCGCTCCGCCCAGGATGACCAGCTTGTCGTTGGTCTTGGCGAAGTCGACGGCCGCCTTCGGAGCCGCGACGGGATCGTCCGAATACGCCAGCAGGGTCGGGCCCTGCAGGAGATTCGAGATCGACGCGACCTCCGTGCCTTCGAGAGCGATCTTGGCGATGCGGTTCTTCGCGACCTTGACGGTGGCGCCGGCCTGCTTCATCTGCGCGCGCAGCTTCTGCATGTCGGCGACCGACAGGCCCGAATAGTGGGCGACGACGACGACCGACGTGCCGTTGAACACGTCGTTCAGCGTGGTCGCGAGCTCGCGCTTGGCTGCTCTGTCCACTGGGCTCTCTCCGGTTGGCAGGAACCCTTTCGGGCCCGGCCGGTTGCGAATAGCCGCCCATCGTCTCCGGCTCGCCGGGGCCGATGGAACGGCGCTCTGGCTAAGCCCTGCCCCCCTTCGGCAACCGCCTCCGGGCGATGGTTCGAACCTTCTCGCCGCGGCGGCGACCGTGTCCGGCCGACGTCGCGGAAAATCCGGTCTTCCCCGTCTATGCCGGCGCTCGATGATCGAGCTTCAAGCCCTCGCGGGCACCTGCAGTCTCGGACAGGACGGGTCGACGGACCTCTTCGGACACCCTCGCGGGGCTTCGGAAATCGATCGACCGTCTCCCGCCCGGTCTCCCGGGCGGAAACGCGCGACCAGGGTTCCGCTTCGAGCGGCACCCGGATCTTCGTGGAATTGCGCGGACCGCCTCCTTAACGCGTCGCGCCGCCGATGCCAAGGGGAAATCTCGATCGAAAGTCAAGCGGGTTTTTACCGGCCCGCCGGCACCGTCCCGATCGTGGAGTTTCCCCCGGACTCGACGCGAACGGCCGGGCACGAGGCCCGGCCGCCACGACGCGCGCGAGAAGCACGCGCGAACCGTGGATCGGCGTCAGCTCGTGACCGACGAGACGTCGAGCTTGAGGCCCGGGCCCATCGTCGAGGAGATCGCGACCGCCTGGACGTAGGTGCCCTTGGCGCCCGCGGGCTTGGCCTTGATCACGGCGTCCGCGAACGCCTTGATGTTCTCCGCGAGCTTGCCCGACTCGAACGACAGCTTGCCGACGCCGCCGTGGATGATGCCGGCCTTCTCGACGCGGAACTCGACCGCGCCGCCCTTGGCCGCCTCGACCGCGCTCTTCACGTCCATCGTGACCGTGCCGACCTTGGGGTTCGGCATCAGGCCGCGCGGGCCGAGCACCTTACCCAGGCGCCCCACGAGGGGCATCATGTCGGGGGTCGCGATGCAGCGATCGAAGTCGATCGTGCCGCCCTGGATCTGCGCGACCAGCTCCTCGGCGCCGACGATGTCGGCACCGGCGGCCGTCGCCTCGTCGGCCTTGGCGCCGCGCGCGAAGACCGCGACGCGGACCGTGCGGCCCGAGCCGTTGGGCAGGTTGCAGACGCCGCGGACCATCTGGTCGGCGTGACGCGGGTCGACGCCGAGATTCATGGCGACCTCGACGGTCTCGTCGAACTTCACCTTGGAGCGCTCCTTGAGGAGCGCGATCGCCTCGTCGAGACCATAGGTCTTGACGGGATCGATGCCCTCGCGGGCGGAGCGGATGCGCTTACCAGCCTTGGCCATGTCGTCCTCCTCAGCCCACGACCTCGAGGCCCATCGAACGGGCCGAGCCCTCGATCATGGCGGCGGCCGCCTCGATCGAATCGCAATTGAGATCCACCATCTTCTTCTCGGCGATCTCGCGCACCTGGGCGGCCGTGACCTTGCCCACGAAGCCGCTCTTGCCCGGGGCCGTCGAGCCCTTCTGCACGCCCGACGCCTTCTTCAGCCAGAAGGTGACCGGCGGCTGCTTCATCTCGAAGGTGAAGGAGCGATCCTGATACGCGGTGATGATCACCGGGATCGGGGTGCCCTTCTCCATCTGCGCGGTGCGCGCGTTGAAGGCCTTGCAGAATTCCATGATGTTGAGGCCGCGCTGGCCGAGCGCGGGGCCGATGGGCGGGGAGGGATTGGCCGCCCCCGCCGGGACTTGGAGCTTGATGTAGCCCGTGATCTTCTTCGCCATGAGACTGCGTCCGTAGCGTCCGCCGCCGGCTGCCGACCGGGGCGGAGGGTTGCAGGGCGCGGTACGGCCGCATGGTGCCCGGATGGCGTCCGGGCCGGCCTCCCGCGCAACGTTCGCGCCGGCGCGTCAGCGCGCCGCCGCGTCCGGCCGGGTCGATGTCGGACCTCAGACCTTCTCGACCTGGCCGTATTCCAGCTCCACCGGGGTGGCGCGCCCGAAGATCGACACGGCGACCTTCACACGCGAGCGGCCCTCGTCGACTTCCTCGACGACGCCGTTGAAGGACGCGAACGGTCCGTCGGCGACGCGAACCGTCTCGCCGACCTCGAAGGACACCGAGGGCTTGGGGCGATCGACGCCCTCTGCCACCTGGCCCTTGATCCGCTCCGCCTCGTGGTCCGGGATCGGCATCGGCTTCGCCTTGTCGGCGCCGAGGAAGCCCGTGACCTTGGGGGTGTTCTTGATGAGGTGGTAGACCTCGTCGGTCATCTCGCACTTCACCAGCACGTAGCCGGGGAAGAACTTGCGCTCGGTGTCGACCTTGCGGCCACGGCGCACCTCGGTGACCTTCTCGGTGGGCACCAGGACCTCGTCGAAGAGCTCCTCGAGCCCCCGCTGCTCGGCCTGGTCCTTGAGCGACTGCGCGACCTTGTTCTCGAAGTTCGAGTAGGCGTGCACGATGTACCAGCGCTTGGCCATGATCCGCCCTCCCCTCAGCCGCCGAGACCGAGGACCGCGCCGACGCCCAGGCGCAGCAGCTGGTCCACGACGAGGAAGAAGAGCGAGGCGAGCAGGACCATGACGAAGACCATGCCGGTCGTCACCATCGTCTCCTTGCGCGTCGGCCAGGTCACCTTGGACCCTTCCTGACGCACCTGCTGGAGGAACTCGAACGGTGTGGTCTTGCCCTTGGCCATCTCGATCGCTTCGCTTCACGCCAAATCGCCCTGCCGCCGCCCGTCCGTTCTCACGGTCGTCGGCGAGAGGGCTGGAAACCTGTCGGCTACCGCGGCCGGGGTGCTGCCTGGAATCGGCACCGCCTCGAACCGGAAGCCGTGTAATAGAGATGTGCCGAGGGGAAATCAAGGACCCGCGCCAAGGCGGGCCATCGCGCGGGGACGGACGGCCCCCGCGCGCGAGACTTCTCGGCCGGGTGCAATCACGCCGCCCCTGCCGCCTCCCCGGTACGCCGCCAAACCCGAGCGCCGAGGGCGACGCTCGCGAGGATCGCGAGCGGGAGGAGGAGCATGACCCCGAAGCCGGCGACGAACACGCTGCAGCTCGCGAGCGCCACGAGCGCGAGCCCCTTGCGGAAGGCTCCGCGGCCGAACAGCAGGAGGCAGAGCACGGCACCCATGTAGACCACGACGAAGTTCTGGTTGGCCAGCATCAGCCCGAGCTCGAGCGGCAGCAGCTCCAGTCCCACCGTCGCGATCACCGCGACGTAGATCCCCGCGAGGAGGACGAGGCTGAGCGCCGGCGCCCCGGCGCCGTTGAGCCGGGCGAGCGCGCGGGGGAAGACGCCGTCGCGCGCCATCCCGAAATAGAGCCTGCTCGCAGCGAAGACCCAGGCATTGACGTTGGCGACGACGACGACGGCGATCAGCACGTCCACCACGAGGGCGCCGCGGCCCGACGGGAGCAGAGCGATGAGACCCGCCACGTGGTCGACCGGCAGCCCGGATGCCGCCGCCCCCGATGCGACCGCCGCGAGGAGCACGTACAATCCCGTCACGACGACGAAGGCGATGACGAAGACCGCGACGACCGAGCGCTGAGAGTCTTTCATGTCTTCGCCGCTGAAGCTGAGGTTCTCCCAGCCCAGGAAGGCCCAGAACAGGATCGCGGTCGCCGCCCACAGGCTCGCCCACGAGGTCGGGGCGACCGCGCCGGCGGCGAGATCCGCACCCATGGCCAGCCCGTCCCGCGTGAGGTCGGGGTTCGACGCCACGATGAGCGCCACGAGCGCGACGAGCGCCGCCACGGACAACGCGTTCACGACCGACGACGACCGCACGCCGAGCACGTTCACGAGCGTCGCGACGACGATCACGCCGGCGGCGATGACGTACGTGGCGCCGTCCGGCAGCCCGAGCACCGCCGTGAGGTAGGCGGCGCCCATGATGGTGCCGAGCGGGATGCACAGAGCGAACGTCAGCGCGAGCAGAACCGCCGTCGCCGCCCGCGCGTCCGGCCCCAGCGCCATGCCCACATAGGTCGCGAGGCCGCCCGCGGACCCGGTCGTCCGGGTCAGCTCCATGAAGACGAGCATCAGCGGGACGGAGAGCACGATCGCGATCCCCCAACCCGCGAGCGCGTCGACGGGCGAGGTCGCGGCGATGGCGATCCCGGGCAGGCCGAGGAGGCCGGAGCCGATGATGGTGCTGACCGCGAGCGCGACGGCCATGGGCACGCTCAGCTCGCGACGGAGGGTGGAGGGGGCCATGCGCGTCTCCCGCTCGTCGTGCGGTTCGCCCTCGCGGAGCGCCGCCGAAAGTCGTAAGGTCGGGAGACGATCGTACGTACGACTGTGCCGGTATCGACCGGCAAGACGACGTCCGAGCAGGCATTCTGCAGGGAGGGGACGACGTGGACGATGTCGATCGGCGCCTCGTCGGCGCGCTGCGGGTCAACCCGCGGCGCAAGATCGTCGAGCTCGCGCGCGCCATCGGTCTGTCTCGGACAGCGACGCAGGCGCGGCTCGACCGGCTGATGTCGAGCGGGACGATCGTCGGCTTCGACGTCGTACTCGGTAGCGCTTCGGCGACGGACGGATTGCCGGCCTACGCCCTCGTCGAGTACGGGCGCGGCGCGACGTGCCGGTCGATCGTGCCGGCGATCGCCGCCATACCGGACGTGCGCTTCTGCTGCGCGATGAGCGGCAAGCCGGATCTGCTCGTCGAAATCCTCGCGGCCGACGTGGCGCGTCTCGGCGCGATCGGCGAAGAGATCGAGGCCATTCCCGGCGTGGAGCGGGTGACGACGCATCTGCGGCTCGAGACGCATCTCGACCGCCGCCGAGAGGCGGTCTGAAGCCGCCCGCGCAAACAAAAAACGCGGCACCCGTCCCCGAGCCCGCGCTTCACCTTACCATCGATGTCCCTGCCGCGTGGCAGGAGTGGAGGGACTCGAACCCCCAACCCCCGGTTTTGGAGACCGGTGCTCTGACCAGTTGAGCTACACTCCTACGGCGGATCCGAGGCCCCTCTTGAGGGGCGTCGGTGCCGGGAGGCGATTGCTAGCGCACCGCCTCCCGGAAGGCAATCGGCTTCGTCGGGCGCCCCGCGTTTTTTCGCGGGGCGACCGGAAAGACGAAGCCGGAGGCGATCAGTCCAGGACCGCGGCGACGACGCCGGCGCCCACGGTGCGGCCACCCTCGCGGATGGCGAAGCGCAGCTTCTCCTCCATGGCGATCGGCGCGATCAGCTCGACCTCCATCTGCACGTTGTCGCCCGGCATCACCATCTCGGTGCCCTCGGGCAGCTTGACCATGCCGGTCACGTCCGTCGTGCGGAAGTAGAACTGCGGGCGGTAGTTGTTGAAGAACGGCGTGTGACGACCGCCCTCCTCCTTGGTGAGGATGTACGCCTCGGCCGTGAACTTCTTGTGCGGCTTCACCGAGCCCGGCTTGCAGACCACCTGGCCGCGCTCGACGTCCTCGCGCTTGGTGCCGCGCAGCAGCACGCCGACATTGTCGCCGGCCTGGCCCTGGTCGAGCAGCTTGCGGAACATCTCGACGCCCGTGACGGTCGTCTTGACGGTGTCGCGGATGCCGACGATCTCGACTTCCTCGCCAACCTTCACGATGCCGCGCTCGACGCGACCCGTCACCACCGTGCCGCGGCCCGAGATCGAGAACACGTCCTCGATCGGCATCAGGAACGGCTGGTCGATCGGGCGCTCCGGCGTCGGGATGTACTCGTCCACCGTCTGCATCAGCTTGAGGATCGCCTCCTTGCCGATCTCGGGACGCTTGTCCTCGAGCGCCATCAGAGCCGAGCCCTTGGTGATCGGGATGTCGTCGCCAGGGAACTCGTAGGACGACAGCAGCTCGCGGATCTCGAGCTCGACGAGCTCGAGCAGCTCCTCGTCGTCCACCATGTCCACCTTGTTCATGAACACGACCAGCGCCGGCACGCCCACCTGGCGGGCGAGCAGGATGTGCTCGCGCGTCTGCGGCATCGGGCCGTCCGCCGCCGACACCACCAGGATGCCGCCGTCCATCTGCGCCGCGCCCGTGATCATGTTCTTCACGTAGTCGGCGTGCCCGGGGCAGTCGACGTGCGCGTAGTGGCGGTTCGACGTCTCGTACTCGACGTGAGCCGTCGAGATCGTGATGCCGCGCGCCTTCTCCTCCGGAGCCTTGTCGATCGCGTCGTACGCCGTGAACGTCGCACCGCCCGTCTCGGCCAGAACCTTCGTGATCGCCGCCGTCAGGGACGTCTTGCCGTGATCGACGTGACCGATCGTCCCGATGTTGCAGTGCGGCTTCGTACGCTCGAATTTTGCCTTAGCCATCGCTCTGTTCCTGACGTCGTGCGCTCGTGATGCCCTGCGCACGCGCGCGCTCGCGCGGCCTCGGGCGACGTGGCCGCCCGCTTAGCCGCGTTCGTCGCGCGATTCAAGGGCCTTGTTGGCGCGTCCCCGCGCGGCTCAGTCGGCGGCGCCCGTGGGAAGCGCGTCCTCGAGCTCGCCGAAGGCGTCGTCGGCGCTCAGCTCGGAGAGCGGCTGGTCGAGCGTCGCCTCCGCGGCCTGCGCGTTGCCCGCGAGCTTGATCGCGGCGAAGGGCACCGGCACGCGCCGGCCGTCGGGCGTCTCCACCATGGCGGCGACGAGGCGCCCGCCGGGGATGACGACGAAATTGCGCACCGTCCCGGCGGTCTCGCCGGAGGGGTCCTTCAGCTCCATGCCCAGGAGATCGCGCACGAGGAGCGCGTTCTCGCCCGCATCCGCCAGCGCCGAGGCGGCGTCCGAGATCGAGCCGGTGACGTCCTCGGAGAAGGCCGGCGCGCCTGTCGCGGGCGCGTCCTGCGCCAGCGCCGGCGCGGCGGCGAAAGGCAGGACGAGGGCGAGAGCGAACGGCGCGAGGCGCGAAGTCGTGTTCGGCATGGGGGCCTCCCGGGTGATGTCGAAACCAGGCCGGCCAAAGCGTGGCGCGCCCGCGAGTTCCCGGGAGAGGCTCCTCCGACCGCGTCATGCAGCCCCTGCGGCCGCGCCCTCCCCGCTCCGGACGCTCGCGACGAACGCCTCCCCGTCGGCGCGCCCCAGCGCGTAGGCGGAGGCGATGGCGTCGGGGCGCGTCACGTCGAACTGGCCCACGGCGATCCGCTGCGAGGGCTGCACGTAGGTCCGGTTCGGCACCTGCGGCAGGCGCGCGTAGCGCCGGGTGACGAGGACGAGCGTGCGCCCGCCCCGCGCCTCGACCGCGCTCAGGGGCTCCACCGGCACGTTGTCCACGAGCCCGCCGTCGAGGGCGGGCGCGCCGGCGACGGAGCCGACCGGCATGATCGGCGGGACGCTCGCGCTCGCCAGCAGCGCTGCGACGAGCGCCTCGGGGCTCTCGAGATCGCGCACGCGCACGAAGTCGGGCCTGAAGCCGAGCAGGCGACCGCCGCGGGGATGAACCGGCTTCGCGATCGCCTTCTCGAGCTGGTACACGAGGATGCCGAGCGGGATCGCGAGCGAGAGCGGCAGGCGCCGCGGCGGGCGCGCGACGGCGATCAGCACGTCCGGCATGCCCGGCTCGCGCAGGCGCGTGACGGCGTGCGTGTCGAGCACCTCGCCGAGCATCTCGCGATACATGGCGGCCACGGGGAAGGCCGGGCCGCCGCGGCGCAGGGCGGCGAAGTCGAGGTTCGGCACGCCCTGCGAGCAGCCGTGCACGACCATCTCGCGCACGCTCTCGCCGAAGCCCAGCATGGAATAGCAGGCCGCCCACGCCCCCGCGCTGGCGCCGACGACGAGGGAGGGCGCGAGCCCCAGCGCCGGACCGGCGACGTCGTAGAAGCCGCCCTGCCAATAGCAGCGATTGCCACCGCCCGCGAAGGCGATCGCGTCGTACATGATGCGTCTCCGCTGCGCGCTCAGAGCGTCTCGCGGGCGACGTCGCGCCAGGCCCGCAGGATACGGTCGAGCTCGCCGACGTCCGAATCGGGCAGGCGCCCGAGCGTACGCGCCACGAAGGCGCGCTGGGCGGCGATGCCCTCGGCCGCGCGGGCGCGCCCGTCGCGGGTGAGATGCAGCGCGTGCGAGCGCCGATCCCCCGGGATCGGCCGGCGCTCGACGAGCCCCGCCTCCACCAGCCGGTCGACGAGGCCCGAGACGTTGCCCTTGGTGACGTAGAGGCGCTGCGCCAGCTCGCCCTGGGTGATTCCCTCCCGCTCGGAGAGGGTCGAGACGAGGTCGAATTGCGGGATCGAGAGGCCGATCGCGCGCAGCTCGGCCGCGATGCCGTTCGACAGGCGCTGCTGCAGCCGCACGAAGCGCAGCCACACCCGCACCGCGTCCTGCGTGTCGTTCGCCGGCGGCGCGGGGGTCTCGATCGTGTTCGTCGCGGTCATGCCGGCATTGTAGGAGGGGTGATGGTTCACGTCAAAACCGATATCGTCGCCAAATAGATGCGCGCACGCGCTTGCCATCCTCCCCGCCATCGCGTATGTCCGCAGCCTTCGCGTTCGCTCCGGCCGGGGGCTGAACGGACGGTCGCTCGCGTGTCGAGCGTCGGGGGCTCCGTGCCCCGGCGTCCCGTGTTCCCGCCTTCGAACAATCGCTTTGGGCCTCGCGGCTCGAAGGGCTTGGCGCCGACTGGACGCGCGATTGGAAAGAGAGAGGCCGATAGCCGATGGCGTTGTACGAGCACGTCTTCCTGGCACGTCCCGACGTGACGAGCCAGCAGGTCGAATCGATGGTCGAGACCTTCAAGGGGATCATCGAAGGCAATGGCGGCAAGGTGGAGAAGGTCGAGCCCTGGGGGCTCAAGACGCTCGCCTACCGCATCAAGAAGAGCCGCAAGGCCCACTTCACGCTCCTGAACATCGACGCCCCGCATCCCGCGGTGGCGGAGATGGAGCGTCAGATGCGCCTCTCCGAGGACGTCCTGCGCTTCATGACCATCAAGGTCGAGGCCCTCGATCCCGAGCCCTCCGCCATGATGCAGAAGCGCGACCGCGACGACCGTCGCGACGACCGCCGCGGCGGTGATCGCTTCGGCGACGATCGCGGCCCGCGTGGCGACCGCGATCGTGGCGAGCGCGGCGGCGAGCGCCGTCGGCGCGACGAGGACACGTCGAGCCAGAGCGAGGAGGGCTGATCATGGCTGGTGGTGCTGCCGGGGGCCGTCGCCCCTTCTTCCGTCGTCGCAAGACGTGCCCGTTCTCGGGCGCCAATGCGCCGAAGATCGACTACAAGGACGTCAAGCTGCTCTCGCGCTACGTGTCCGAGCGCGGCAAGATCGTTCCCTCCCGCATCACGGCGGTGTCGGCCAAGAAGCAGCGCGAGCTCGCCCAGGCGATCAAGCGCGCGCGCATCCTCGGCCTGTTGCCCTTCGTGATCAAGTGAGCGCCCGCGCGCTCGCCTGACATCACGAACGAGACCCCTCGCCCGGCGCACGCGCCGGGCGCGTTGGGGCGGCCGGGTCGATGAGCGACCTTCGAGCCGTCCCTAACCTCGCGAGACCGCGACGGGACAGCGACGTGAGCCATTTCATACCGATCGGCATTGGCGCGGGCCTCGTCTCCGCGCTCCTCACCGCCACGGTGACCCAGGGCAGCGCCATCGCGCTCGTCCTGTATCTGCTCGCGCCGATCCCGATCCTCGTCGCCGCCCTGGGATGGGACCACCGCGCCGGCCTCGTCGGCGCCGCCGTCGGCGGCATCGCGCTCTCGATCACGCTCGAGCCCGTCTCCGGCCTCGGCTTCGCCGTGGCGAGCGGCCTGCCCGCCTGGTGGCTCGCCTATCTCGTGCTGCTGGGCCGCGCCGCGCCCGACGGGACCATGGAATGGTACCCGCTCGGGCGGCTCCTCGCCTGGATCGCCGGCGTCGCGGCGCTCACCTTCCTCGCCGCCGCGGCCGTTCCGGACTTCGACTACGCGCTCTACGAGATGCGCGTGCGCGAGGCGACGGACGCGCTCTTCTCGGCGCAGCCCCCTCCCCCGGGCGCCGAGGTCGACGCCGACACGCTCGCCGGAATGGTCGCGAGCCTCGCCCCGGTCTTCGCCGCGCAGGGCTTCACGGTCATCCTCGTCCTCTACGTCTGGCTCGGCGCCAAGATCGTCCAGATCTCCGGCCGGCTCGCCCGGCCCTGGCCGGACGTGCCCTCGACGCTCATGCCGCGCGAGGCGGTCTACGCCTTCCTCGGCGCCGTCGTCGTCGCGAACCTCGCGGGCGGCTTTGTCGGCGTGTTCGCCGGGGCGCTCACGGGCGCCTTCGTGATGGCCTTCGCGCTCCAGGGGCTCGCCGCGATCCACGACGTCAGCCGGGGCCGGCCGGGCCGCGTCTTCCTGCTCTTCGGCACCTACACGCTGATCCTGTTCAGCCAGGGGCTGATCCTCGTCGCGATGCTGCTCTTCGGCATCGCCGATTCCGCTTTCGGCATCAGGCGGCGGTTCTTCTCCGGTCGCCCGCCGACGATCACCAGAAAA
Source organism: Salinarimonas ramus (assembly GCF_014645695.1). Classification (GTDB taxonomy): domain Bacteria; phylum Pseudomonadota; class Alphaproteobacteria; order Rhizobiales; family Beijerinckiaceae; genus Salinarimonas; species Salinarimonas ramus. Next base: position 79,023 of record NZ_BMMF01000010.1, read on the forward strand.
CCACCCAAGGAGTGAGACCGATGGAAGTCATCCTTCTCGAGCGCGTTCCCAAGCTCGGCCAGATGGGCCAGACCGTCCGTGTGCGCGACGGCTACGCCCGCAACTATCTCCTGCCGCTCGGCAAGGCGCTTCGCGCGACCGGCGCCAACAAGGAGCGCTTCGAGAAGCAGCGCGCCCAGCTCGAGGCCCGCAACCTCGAGCGCCGCAAGGAGGCCGAGGAGGTCAACGAGAAGCTCAACGGGCAGTCCTTCGTGCTCATCCGCTCCGCGGGCGAGTCGGGCGTGCTCTACGGCTCCGTGGCCACCCGCGACCTCGCCGAGGTGATCACCGGCGCCGGCTTCTCGGTCGAGCGCCAGCAGATCCAGCTCTCGCAGCCGATCAAGACGCTCGGCCTGCACCAGGTCGGCATCCTCCTCCATCCGGAGGTCGAGGCCAAGGTGACCGTGAACGTCGCCCGCTCCGCCGACGAGGCCGAGCGCCAGGCGCGCGGCGAGGACGTCTTCACCCGCGAGGAGCTCGATCTCGACGAGCTCGGCCTCGAGGTCGGCGCGGCGCTCGAGGAGTACGATCGCCCCGATCGCCGCGGCTCCGACGAGGATGCCGAGCAGACGGGCGAGGAAGCCTGATCGCGCGCGTCACTCGCGACTTCGAGGGCGGCCTTCGGGCCGCCCTCTTCGTTTCCGCCGGGAGCCTCAGGCCTTCGAGGCGCGCTCGGGCAGCTTCTTGCGGTCGGTGTGCGCCATCTTCTCGAGCTCCGTCTCGCTCATCGATTCGACCATCGACTTCGACGCACCCTTCAGATCGGACTTCTTCGTCTCGCCGCGCTTGGCGGAGAGCGCCGCGCCGGCGGCCATCTGCTGCTTCTTCGACTTGGCGGGCATGACTCGCTCCTTCATCGACGGGCCGCCGCGAAGGCGGCCGATGACGGGGACGGAACGCGTGCTCGGGCGCCGCGGTTCGAGAGCACGGGATCGTTCCCCGTCGAGGGAGCCCCGCGATGCTCCTCACGCGGCGCGGACGGCGCCGAGGAACTCGTCGATGCGGGTGCGCAAAGCCGCCGCGTCGCGGTCGAGCGCGTTCGACGCCGCGAGGATCTGCGCCGCGGCCGAGCCGGTCGTCGCCGCCGCCTGGCGCACGCCCACGATGTTCGCCGACACCTCGCTGGTGCCGGCGGAGGCCTCGGCGACGTTGCGCGCGATCTCGCGGGTGGCGACGTTCTGCTCCTCGACGGCCGAGGCGATGCCGGTCGCGTACTGGTTGAGCAGGCGAATCGCCTCTGCGATCTCGCCGATGGCGGTGGCCGTGTCGCCCGTGACGTCCTGGATGCCGCGGATCTGCTCGGCGATCTCGTGGGTGGCCTTCGCGGTCTGCGAGGCGAGCGTCTTCACCTCCGCGGCGACGACGGCGAAACCCTTCCCCGCCTCCCCGGCCCTGGCCGCCTCGATCGTGGCGTTGAGCGCGAGGAGGTTCGTCTGCTCGGCGATCTGCTGGATGAGCCCGACGATGTCGCCGATGCGCTGCGACGCCTCCGTGAGCCGCGAGACCTTCTCCACGGTGAGCCCGGCCCGCGACGCCGCGCCGCCGGCGAGCTTCGCGGTCTCCGCGACCTGCCGGCCCACCTCCTGCACCGTCGCGGCGAGCTCCGTCGCCGAGGCGGCGACGGTCTCGACGTTGGACGCCGCCTGCTCGGACGCGGCGGCGACGGCGGTGGCCTGCGCGGTCGTCTCCTCGGCGGTCGCGGTCATGGATTCGGCGTTGCCGGAGAGCTCGCCCGACGACCTGCCGAGGGAGGCGGTGACGCTGCGCGCGGCCTCCTCGAAACGCGCGATCGCCGCCTCGACCGCCTTCTGGCGGCGCTCGCGCGCGACCTGCGCGTCGGCGCTCTCGCGCCGCAGCCGCTCCGCCTCGAGGCCGTTCTCCTTGAAGACGAGCGCCGCCTTGGCGACGTCGCCGACCTCGTCGGCGCGGTCGGTGCCCTCGACGCGCACCGTGTAGTCCGCTCTCGCGAGGGATTCGAGCGCGGCGACGATGCCGCGAAGCGGCTTGCCGATGCCGACCTGCGCGATCACGAGCCCGAGGAGGAGGCCCGCGACGATGCCCACGCCTGCGATGACGACGATCATGGTCGCAGACGTCCGGTATTCGGCGCTCGCCTCGGCGGACGCGCTCTCGACGCGATCGGAGAGGAGGTCGGCGATCTCGCGCGTGCGATTCCTGAGGTCGTCGGCGATCGCGGAGTTGCGCCCCGCGGCGGTGCGCAGCGCCTCCATCTCGGCGCTGGCGTCGACGCTGGTGATGCGCTCCGCCGCCGCGAAGACGGCCTGGAGGCCGCGCTCGTATGCCGTCAAGTCCGCGCGGATCGCCTGCAGGAGGGCACCGTGCTCGGCCGTGGAGGCGCTCTCGAGCTCGGCGAGACGCGTGCCGAGCAGATCGAGCTCCCGCTCGAGCTGCGCCCGCGCCTGGTTGCGCGCCTCCGGCCTCGGATCGGCGACGAGCCGGAACTGCTCGCGCCCGACCGCCAGCATGGAGGTGTTGACCCGCGCGGCGAGGATCGCTCGCTCGGAATAAGCTTCCATCACGTCCGTCGCCCGCGACAGCGAAGCGAGCGAGGTGATCGCGACGGCCGAGATGACGAGCGCGATGGCCGACAGGATGGCGATGACGGAGAGGATCTTCGTGGTGATGCGGAAGCGCGCGAGAACGTGCATGGCGGGAACCCCGAACGGGACGGGCATCGCCGCGGATCGGCGTACGCGTCCCGCAGGAGGATCGCGCGCACCGGTTAATGCGCAGAGCTTAGAATATTGATCCGAGAGCGGAACGAAAGACGACGAAAGTGAATCTGCTTTAACGAATACGATAATCACGCAGCGTTTTGTAGATTCGATGTGATTTCGCGTTTTTCCGATGCTGATTTCTACCTGCGATCCGAGCACGACCGGCGCGCCGGGAGGCCGCCCCGGTCGAGCCGGGGCGGCGTCGGGATCAGAGCCGCTGGCGCGGCTCGTCGCGCCAGGGGCGGCCGTTGCGGATCGCGTCGTGGATGTCGCCGCGGGCGATGCCGATGTCGTGGAGGATGTGATCGGGCATCTCGTGGAGGATGCGTTCGGCACGGCGCATGCGGATCGCGCGGGCGATCCGCGCGTAGGCCGCTCGGAAGCCCGCGCCCATCCGCACGAGGCTCGAGCGTGACGGGTCGGTGCGGGACACGAGCGGGACGCTGGTCGCCCTGGTGGTATCGAGGCAGGTCGTCGACATGGTGAGCCTCCTCTGTTCGGCTCGGCTGGGATGAGAGGAGGCTAGCGACGGGGCTTGCATCATGGAAACGAATGGTGATGATACTCATGATCACGAGCCCTTATCGTGGAGCCGCATCATGGCCAGAAACCTCGACACCGCGCTCCTGCGTGCTTTCGTCGCCGTCGCCGAGACCGGCGGCATGACGGCCGCGGGGACCGTGCTCAACCTCACGCAGGCGGCGGTGAGCCAGCAGATCAAGCGGCTGGAGGACAGCTTCGGCGCGCAGCTCTTCGAGCGCGAGCGCCGCGGCCTGGCGCTCACCGCCCAGGGCGAGCGGCTGCTCGGCCTCGCCAAGCGCCTCCTCGCCATGAACGACCAGATCTGGGCGGAGATGACGGCGCCGGTCGAGACGGGCGAGATCCGGCTCGGCATTCCCTACGACCTCGTCCCGGGCTTCGTCGCTCCGGTGCTCCGGCGCTTCGCGCGCTGCTGTCCGCGGGTGCGCGTACGCCTCCTCAGCCACGCCTCGCGCGACATCAAGGGCGCGTTCGAGCGCGGCGAGATCGATCTCGGGATCGTGGAGGAGCCCACGACCGACCCTCACGGCGAGACCCTGATGATCGACCGCCTCGTCTGGGTCGGCGCGGAGGGCGGGGACGCCTACCTGCAGCGGCCCGTGCCGATCTCCATCGGCTCGGAGAGCTGCTCCATCCGCGCCCCGGCCCTCGCCGCCCTGCGCGCCGCCGACATCGACTGGCGCCCCGTGGCCGAGATCGCCAACGTCGATGCGCTCAACGCCACGGTGCAGAGCGACCTCGCGGTCACCACCATGCTCGCCTGCGCCGTCCCGCCCGGCTTGGAGATCCTGCCGCCCGATTCGGGCCTCCCCCACGTCCCGCCGCTCGCCGTGAGCCTCTACCTGCGCCGCGACCACGGCTCGCGCGCCGTCGACGACCTCGCCCGCATCCTCCGAGAAGCCTTCTGCCGCCGCCCCGCGGCCGCGGCTGCGTGAGCGGCGCTCACCCTCACATCCGCCGCGCGGCCCACCACAGCACGAGCTGGCGGCGCCATTGGGGGAGCTCGACGATCGTGCGGTAGGGGTCGTAGCCGGGGCGCTCCATGGCCTTCAGCGCGGGCTCGACGAGGGCGAGGGGGAGGAAGGCGGGCTTCGTCGCCGCGGGGGCGCTCGCCAGCGCCGCGCGGGCGCGGGCGAGGTGCTCGCGGGCGAGCGCGCGCATGTCCTGGAGGGCCGCCTGCAGCGGCAGGCCGCCTTCCCCCGCGACGACCTTGTCGCGGGTGAGCCCGTGGCGCTGGAGCGTCTCGACAGGCGGCACGTAGAGCCTTCCGCGCTGGACATGCCAGGGAAAGGCCCGCATCAGCCCCGCGAGAGCGTAGGCGACGCCGCCATGGCCGGCCGCGTCGGCGAGGGCGCGCTCGGACGCGGGATCGGCCTCCCCCTCGCCCGCGAGGACGAGGCTCGCCAACCGCATGAGGACGGAGGAGGTCTCCCCGGCATAGCCTTCGAGATCGTTCACGCTCGCGATCGGGTCGTCGTAGAGGTCGTGGATGCGCGCCTCGACCATGGCGAGGAGCGGCGCGCGGGGGAGCGCGTGGCGCGCGATCGCGTCCGTCAGCGCCGCGTGGACCGGGTTCGCCCGCGCCTCCTCCTCGCGGGTGCCCTCGAGCGCGTCGCGCCACCATTGCAGGCGGATCTCGCCGGGCAGCGGCTCGCTCACGCGCTCGGGGATGCGGGCGATCTCGGCGGCGAAGGCGTAGAGGGCGAACAGCGCGGGGCGGGCCTCGGCCGGGGCGAAGAGCGTGGCGAGCCATCGGTCGCGATCGTCCCGGCGCACGATACGCTCGCATTCGCGGGCGTTCGCCTCCGCGCCGGCGCCGAGCACGCCGAGATCGTCCGCTAGCTCCGGGTCGTCGCCCACGCTGCCACTCCCTTCCGGCCGCTCACGCGACCGCGAGGAGCGCGGCCGCGACGCGGCGGTTCTCGCCGAGCAGGATCGTGTAGGTACGCGCGGCGGCGCCCGTCTGCATCGTCTCGATGCGCATGCCCCGCTCGCGAAGGCCCCAGAGCACGTCCTCCTCCAGGAGAACGAGATCGCGCCCGACGCCCACGAGGAGGAGCTCGATCCCCTCGGCCTCCGCCAGAACTGGGGCGAAGGCGCCGAGGGTCAAATCCTGCGGCGTGCGGGCGTCCCAGGCATGGATGCCCGACGGCAGCGCCAGGATCGAGCCGCGGTGGGACATGTCGGCGAAGCGGAAGCCGCCGCCGCCATAGGCGTCGATGGCGTAGCGTCCGGGGACGAAGCCGTCGTAGAGCGTTCCCTTCGGCCGGTCCGCCGCCATCACTCGGCCGCCTGGACCCGCGCGGCCTCCTCGGCCTGCGCGATCTCGCTCGCCGGGCGCACACCCAGATAGATCAGGATCGGAGCTGCGATGAACACCGAGGAATAGGTGCCCACCACGAGGCCGAAGATCATCGCGTAGGCGAACCCCTTGATCACCTCGCCGCCGAGGATCGCCAGCGCCACGAGAGCGAGGAAGGTGGTGACGCCGGTGAGGATGGTACGCGAGAGCGTGGCGTTGATGGCGACGTCGAGCACTTGGTAGACGGTCAGGCGCTTGTACTTGCGCAGCGTCTCGCGGATGCGGTCGTATACCACCACCGTATCGTTGAGCGAATAACCCAGGATCGTCAGGATCGCGGCGATCGAGGTCATGTTGAACTCGATCTGGGTAATGGCGAAGAAGCCGATCGTCAGCACGAGATCGTGCAGCGTCGCGATGACGGCGCCCACCGCGAAGTGCCACTCGAACCGGAACCAGAGATAGACCAGCACGCCGAAGATCGCGAACACCACGCCGAGCGTGCCGGACTGGACGAGCTCGCCCGAGACGCGCGGGCCCACCACCTCGACGCGGCGGAAGACGTAATCGTCCTCGAACGTGTCGCGCAGCGTCTGCACGACGACCTGCTGGACCTCCTCCTCGGTGAGGCCGTCTCGCGCCTCCTGCACCTGGACGCGCAGGGAAACGTCGAGCGGGGTGCCGAACTGCTGCACCTCCACCTGCCCGAAGCCGAGCCCGTTCGCCTCGTCGCGGATCTCGCCGATGTTCGCCGGCCCCTCGCGCGATTGCAGCTCGACGAGCGTGCCGCCGCGGAAGTCGATGCCGAAATTCATGCCGAGCGCGAAGAAGGCCGCGACGCACAGGATGGATAGCGCCGCGGAGAACGGAAAGCTCCAGCGCCGGTAGCGCATGAAGCCGAACTTCGTCTCGACGGGAATGTAACGGACGAGCCACATGGTCCGGTGCTCCTCCTCAGGCCGCGAGCGTCTTGGGCCGGCGGACCTTGAACCAGGTCGCGACCATCAGGCGGGTGAGGGTATAGGCGGTGAAGACGGTCGTGATGATGCCCAGCGACAGCGTCACGGCGAAGCCGCGAACCGGGCCGGTGCCGAGGAAGAAGAGCACGGCGGCGGCGATCAGCGTCGTGATGTTGGCGTCGAGGATGGTGCCCAGCGCCCGCGAGAAGCCGGTGTCGAGGGAGGACACCGCCGAGCGCCCGAGGCGCTCCTCCTCGCGCACGCGCTCGAAGATCAGCACGTTCGAATCGACCGCCATGCCGATCGTGAGCACGATGCCGGCGATGCCGGGCAGCGTCAGCGTCGCGCCGAGCGCCGAGAGCAGCCCCAGGATGAGGACGACGTTGACCGTCAGCGAGATCGTCGCGAGCACGCCGAAGAAGCCGTAGGACGCGACCATGAAGATCACGACGAGGAGAGCACCCACCGCGGCCGCGGTGATGCCGGCGCGGATCGAATCGGCGCCGAGCCCCGGCCCGACGGTGCGCTCCTCCACGATGGTCAAGCGCGCGGGCAGCGCGCCGGCGCGCAGCAGCACCGAGAGGTCGTTCGCCTCCTGCACCGAGAACTGGCCCGAGATCTGGCCCGATCCGCCGGTGATGGGCGACTGCACCCGCGGGGCCGAGATCACCCGGTCGTCGAGCACGATGGCGAGCTGGCGGCCGACGTTGCGCGTCGTCGCGTCGCCGAAGCGCTGCGCGCCCGACACGTTGAAGCGGAAGTTGACGATGGGCTCGTTGGTCTGCTGGTCGAAGGCGGGCTGGGCGTCGATCAGGTCCTCGCCGCCCACGATGATCTGGCGCTCGACGGCGACGGGCTCGCCGGCGAGATCCTCGGAGGGCAGCATCTCGACGTCGCTGTCGCCCGGATTGGCGAGGAAGCGGAACTCGAGCTGCGCGGTCTCGCCGAGGATGGTCTTGAGGCGCTCGGGATCCTGCAGGCCCGGCACCTGGACGAGGATGCGGTCCTCGCCCTGGCGCTGGATGTTGGGCTCCGTCGTGCCGAGCGCGTCGACGCGCTGGCGCAGCACCTCGATCGCCTGCGTCACGGCGCGCGACACGCGCTCGGTCACGCCGGGCTCGGTGAAGCTCGCGGTGACGAGCCCGCCGGGCCCCTCCGTCACCACCACGGCCGTGCCGACCTGGCCGATCGTGGCGCTCTCGAGCGGCACCTCCAGCTCGTCGAGGAGCGGCATCAGCTGGGCGCGGGCCGCGTCGTCCGGGACGCGCAGCTGGACGCCCTGGGTGGTCATCTGGATGCCGCCTTCGAGCGGCGTGCGGGTCTCGCGCAGGGCCTGACGGACCTGGTCGCGCAGGTTCTGCGCCTCGCGCCCCATCAGCTCCGCGACGTCCACCTCCAGCAGCACGTGCGAGCCGCCCTGCAGGTCGAGCCCGAGGACGATACCCTGCGTGGGCACGAGGAAGGAGGGCACGAAGCTCGGCGTCGCCGCGGCGAGCGCGTCGCGCTGGCTCTGCGAGAGCAGGTTCGGCATGGCCAGCAGCATGCCGAAGGCGACGGCCACCAGGATGGCGATCGTGGTCGAGGTCTTGAAGCGCAACATTCCGCGAGGAACCTTCATCTTGCGCCGCGGCGCCGTGCCGAGGCGCGGGGTCGGCAGGGCCCTGTGCCGGCCCTGCCGCGCGACCTTACTTGTCGATCTTCACCGGCTCGCTCTTCGAGCGCACCTCGGTCACCATGCCGCGGATGATGCGTACGCGCACGCCCTCGGCGATCTCGACCTCGATCTCCGCGTCGTCGACGACCTTGGAGATCTTGCCGACGATGCCGCCGGAGGTGACGACCTGGTCGCCGCGGCGCAGCGCCTTGACCATCTCCTGATGCGCCTTCACCCGCTTCTGCTGCGGGCGAATGATCAGGAACCACATGATGACGAAAATGAGGATGAAGGGGACGAGCTGGAGGAAGATGTCCCCGCCGCCGGCGCCCGCGCCCTGTGCGTAAGCTGGAGTGATCACACGCTGCTCCATTGGGAAGCTCGCGGCGCGGCCCGCACCCTCCGGCGCAAATCGATGAGGCACGCATCCGCTCGATGAGGTCGGAAAGCGGCGCGGACTATAGCGAGCGAGCGCGCGAAAGCAATTCGCTTGCAGCGTCTTCGGATGCGCGACGTCGAGCCCCATCCCGGGAAGGACGGCGTCCATCCCGATGGAACGCCGCCACCCAGCCCGCCGTTGTGCTCTGCGCGTAGGCCCGCGCGCGACCCCTGGGAGCGCGGATGGACGCGATATCGCAAAACCGCGAGGACACCGCTCCGACGGTCCCGGCGCTGCGCCTGAAGGAGCGGCTGACCTACGAGTTCGGGCCGCTCGTCGCCTTCTTCATCGGCAACCAGGTCGGCGGCATCTTCGTCGGCACCGGGATCTTCATGGGCGCGACGGTGCTCGCGCTCCTCGCGAACTTCCTGCGCGAGCGCCGGCTGCCGGTCACCCCCCTCGCCTCGACCCTCGTCGTCCTCGCCTTCGGCGGCGCGAGCCTGCTGGCCGAGGAGGCCTGGATCATCATGGTCCGGCCGTCGGTGATGAACGGCTTCTACGCCCTCGTCCTGCTCGGCGGGCTCATCGCGGGGCGGCTCGTGCTGCGGGCTGTGATGCACCGCTCGCTCGTCCTGTCGTCGGACCGCGCGTGGCGCGTGCTCACCCGGCGGGCGATCGCCTATCTGACGCTGCTCGTGATTCTCAACGAGATCACCTGGCGCTATTTTCCGGTGGACGTCTGGGTCGCGTTCAAGACCTTCGCGGTCCTGCCCATGAACCTCGCCTTCATCGCCGCGCAGGTGCCGTTCGTGCGCCGGCATCGGGCAGCTTCGCCCGCGCCGGGCGATGATCCAGCGCCTCGCTGAGGAACTCGGACAGACGCGCGTCGGTCTTGGCCATCACGCCCTCGTCGCGCAGCATGTGGTAGCCGCGCGGATCGGCATTGGCGGTCAGCGCGAGCGTGCGCGAGACCCGCCCCGTGATGGGAAGGCGCGTACGCAGGTCGCGCAGCTGGTTGCCGCGGTCCACCGCGAAGCGGCAGGAAAACAGCGAGAAGCGCACGAACTTCTTCTCGAGATTCTCCGAATCCCATTGGTGGTAGGTGTCCGGGAAGAGGTGGAAGCCCACCCGCGAGCCACCCCGGCGAAGGTCCTCGGCGATCTCCTCCGAGCGCTTCGGGTCGACGTTGCGGTCGAGGGCACCCAGGAAGATCTCGACGGGCGCTCCCGTGGTGGTCGGATCGTCGAAGCGCGGCACCGAGCAGCCGTAATAGCTCACGTGCCCGGCGAAGCGCAGGCCGTCCGCCCCGAACAGCTCCGCCATCTGGCGATAGGCGGCGAGCACGGAGATCATGCCGCCGTAGGAGAAGCCCATCACCGCGACGCGGTCCGGGTCGACCATGGGCAGGCTCGCGAGGTGCGCGAGCGCGGCATAGGCGTCGGCGAGCATCATCGTCTCGGTGACATGGAGCGCGCGCAAGGTGTGGTTCGAGTAGGCGGCGCCGCGGCTGCCGAACGTGTCGACCGCGAGCGCGACGTAGCCCTCGTCCGCGAGGCGCTTGGCGTAGCGCAGCTCGCGCTCGGCGATGATGCCGCCGAGCCCCGGCAGGATCACCACGGCCGGCCGGCTCTTGGCGCGCGCGACCGCGGTCGGCGTCGAGAGGAAGCCCTTCGCCGTCGTGTCGGGCGCGTCGCCGCGCACCATGTCGCCCAGCGTGAAGGGGCTCTTCGTCGGGAAGGTGATCTCGGTCGGGGCGGTGATCTCGGCCATGTCTCGTCGTCCTCGCGCATCGTGGTCGGGCCTCGCGGCACCGCCACGGCGAGGATCAACGGCCGGGCGAAACCCGCGTTCCCGCGCCTGCGAAGCGTTCGAGCCCCGCGAGCAGCGCCGGATCGGTGATGACGCGCGGCGGCTTGTTCTGCCCGCCGAGCTTGCCGCGCGAGCGCATCCAGCCCTCGAAGGCACCCCGCGGCGCGCAGAGGAGCGCGGGCGCGTCGAGCTGGCGCGCGTCGCGATGGGCGGCGTAGTCGGCGTTCTCGCGAGCGAGCGCGGCGTCGATGGCGTCGCGCAGCGCCCGCGCCCGCGCCGGCGGCAGCGCGCCCTCCACGCACTCGACGACGAAGAGGTGGTGATCGCCCGCCTCCCCTTGCGCGCGGTGGCGCGCGCCCACCGCGATCTCGACGAGCCCGACGCCCACCTCCCGCGCCGCGTCGGCGACGGCGCGGTCGATCTCGGCGCCGGTCAGGTGCTCGCCGAAGGCCGACAGCGTGAAGGCGGTGCGCCCGGCGAAGACGATGCGCGGCGGGTCCCTCGAGACGAGCCGCACGAGATCGCCCACCTCGTAGGCCCACAGCCCCGCATTCGTGGAGACGACGAGGGCGTAGTCGACGCCGAGCTCCGCATCGGCGAGCGAGACGCGGTCCGGTGCGCGCGTGCCGAGAGTCTCGGGGCGCACGAGCTCGTAGTAAATGCCGTTGTCGACGAGAAGGCGCAGGCCCGCCTCGGGCGTGCCGTCCTGGATCGCGAAGAAGCCCTCGCTCGCGGGATAGACCTCCTGGAGGCGGATCGACGTGCCCTCGACGAGCCGCGCGAAGCGCTCGGCATAGGGCGCGAAGGCGACGCCGCCGTGGATGATCACCTCGAGATCCGGGAAGAAGCCGGAGAGGCGCTCGCCCCGCGCCGGGTTCATGCGCGCGAGCGTCTCGAAGAAGGCGAGAAGCCAGGTCGGCGTGCCCGAGATCGCGCGGATGTCCTCGCGCAGCGAGGCGGGGGCCAGCGCCGCGATCTTGCGCTCCCAGCTCTCCTCGAGCGCCAGCCGCTCGGGCGGGAAGGTCCGCGGGCGGGCGTAGAAGGGCACGGTCGCCGCCGCGATGCCGGAGAGATCCCCGGCGCGCACGCCGGGCGCCAGCGTCTCCAGCGCCGTCGAGCCGCCGAGCATGAAGCTCTTGCCCGCGAGCACCCGCGAGCGCGGGTTCATGCCCAGGTGATGGACGAGGATGTCGAGCGCCGCGCGGCGGTTCGCGGCGACCATCTCGCGGCTGACGGGGATGTACTTCGTCCGGCCGGTGGTCGTCCCCGAGGAAAGCGCGAAGAACGGCATCTTCCCCGGCCAGGTCGCGTCGCGCAGGACGGGGAAGTCCTCCTGCCAGTAGCGCGCCCAGAAATCCTCGTAGCCACGCACCGGGACGCGCGCGGCGAAGTCCTCCGACGTTCGGATCTCGGAGAAGCCGTGCGCGCGGCCGAAGCGGGTCTTCTCGGCACGACGGACGAGCGTGGCGAGGGTGCGCGCCTGCGCGGCGATCGGGTCCTCGCGGTCGAGCACCCGGCGCCGGCGCGCGGCATAGGCCCTCAGGAGGGGGGTCGCGTCGAGCATGCCGGGATCGCCGTGAGATGCGAAAATTCGCGCGCCACCCCCGCCTCGCTCATGGGCAGCGCCATCGCCCTCCCCTCGCGCCACAGCGGCAGCTGGTCGAGCAGGGTCTCGCTGCCGAGCCAGCCGTCCTGGCCCGTCAGCAGCACGCCGAGCGCGCTATCCTCGGCTCCGAGGTCGCAGGCGAAGCGGGCGATGGAGCCGTAGAAGGCGCGGTGCGGGCGCGGCACGGCGGGATGCGCCGTCTTCATGACGGCGTCCGACGTGCCGCCCACCGACATGTCGGCGAAGACCAGCCGCCGGCCCACCAGCGGCAGGCCGCCCAGCACGTGCGCGAGCCTCAGGCGATGGATGTCGCCCCAGGTCGCGTGGCGTTTCAGCTCGCCCGCCGTCGCGACGAGCGCCTCGGCCACGGCGGTGACGAGCTCGGTGCGCGGCTCGTGCAGGTCGCGCGCGATGAGCGTGCGCGCCGTGAAGAGCGCACCGTAGAAGGCGCGCTCGGTCTGCGAATGGTAGTGCGCGCTCACGTGCGCCACGAGGAGCTCGAAGGCGAGCGCCCCGCGCGAGGTCTCGGGGTAGGACCCGTCCCAGTCGACCAGCAGCGGCACGACCTCCCCGCGGGCGGAGAGCACCTCCTCCCGCGACGGCCCGCCGGCGCCGGGCGCCCGCTCCCCCGCTGCCTTGACGAGACGCAGCAGGCGATCGCGCAGCTCGAGCGCGCCGGGCACGGTGACGTCGCGCTGGAGCGCCGTCATGGTCTCGAGCGTCACCGGCCGCGCGGCGGCGAGGACGCTCGCGATGCGCTCGACCCGGTCCACCGGCGAGTAGAAATGGGCGAGCGGGGCAGGCCCCTCCTCCGGCCGGTCGTTGGCGGAGACGACGAAGCCGCGGGGCGGATCGCGCTCGGGCGGGAAATCCTTGGCGGTGACGAAGTCCCGCCAATGCTCCAGCGCATCGGGCTTCGAGACGAGATCGGCGAGCGGCGCATGCGGGCGGCGCGGCAGCTTCGCCGCGATCTGCTTGCCGATGCCGCCCGAGCGCTCGGCGACGATCCAGTTCTGGCCGGGCACCGCCATGCCGTCGGCCGCCTCGCGGAACTCCGCGAAGCTGCGCGCGCGGTTGAGCGCGAGCATCGAGGAGAGCTCGTCGGAGGGCTCGTGCCCGACCCAGCGCAGCGCGTAGGTGGCGTTCATCGGCACGGCGTCGGAGACGATGGGCCCGTAACGGCTGGTGCGGATCGCCACCGGCTCGTCGCGCCCGCCACGCACGCGGATCGTCTCGGTGCGCGTGTCGAAGGGCTCGAACATCAGCCCCGAGAGGTCGAAGAGATCGGAGGACGCCGTGTGCGGCGCCGTCCCACCCCAGGCGAGGTCGGGATTGCGGCCGAAGGCCGTGAAAGGCAGGCCCGGCAGCTGGAAGCCGACGCAATGGTAGCTCGGCGATCTGTAGCCGGCGCATAGCCAGATGTTCGGCACCGAGATCGGCAGGTGCGGATCGCCCGCGAGCAGCGCCGAGCCGCTGGCGCTTTGATCCGCGTGGACCGCCCAGGCGTTCGAGCCCTTGAGCGAGGCGCCGAGCGTCGAGGCGAGCATCGTCTCGAGGTCGAAGCCCGCGAGATTCGCGATCGTCCCCGTGCCGTGGGCGAGGAGCTTGTCCCAGAGGTCGGGCCAGCCGGGCTCGCGCCGCAGCGGGATGAGCCGCAGCCAGATCACCCAGTTCACGTCCGCCACGGCCGCACGGCCCACGGCCATGACGTCGGCCGCGGTCCAACGCTCGCGCGACAGGCCGAGCAGGGGGAAGTCCGGCGGGTCCTGGGCGGCGTTGTCGACGACGTGGTTGATGCCGTCGACGAAGCCGTCGAGCCACTCCTTCGTCTCCGGCGGCTGCATCTCGAGGATGCCGGGCACGGCCTTCGCGATGCCGAGCGTGCGCAGCGCGCGGTCGACGTCGATCGCCGCCGGTCCCGCCATCTCGGCGACGCGGCCGTAGGCGACCTTGCGCAGGACCTCGAGCTGGGTGAGCCGCAGATGCGCGTGCACGGCGCCCAGAGCCACGGCGCAGTCGCGGTCCGTGCGCGCCGTGATCCAGGGCACGTGATGACCGTTCCAGCGGATAACGACGGGCTCCGCGACGGGCAGCCCGTCGGCGGGGAACATGGCCAGGCGCTCCGCTGCGGATCGTGCAGTCGGCTTTCCGCGGGCGAGGATCGCACGCGACAGGAGGGCGAAGGAGCGCGCGAGGCGCAGGGCATGGACGAACTTGGGCACGGCATCGACGGAACGACGCGGGTGCTGCGCCGGTTCCGGTGGGGATCGCACGTGGCGGGCGGCGCCCGCGGGTGCTATCCTGCCGCGCCTCGCCACGGAAAGACCAGATGGCCCGTACGCCGTTCTCGCAAGACGAACTCGCGATCGTCCGCCGCGCCTTCGCCCGGCAGATGACGGCGCTCCTGCGCCGCCCCTTCCCCGCCCTGGAGGAAGCCTTCGCGACGGAGCGGCGCGAGGCCTATCTCGGCCCGCCGCCCTGGCGCGTCGCCGTGCCGCCGGGGGGCTATCGCGAGGTCCCCGATCCCGATCCGGTGATCGCCTATCAGGACGTCCTCTTCGCGCTGGCCGAGGCACGCGGCGTCAACAACGGCAGCCCCTCGCTCCACGCCCGCTGGATCGGCGCGCTCTCGCCCAAGCCCGGCGATCGCGTGCTGCACGTGGGCGCGGGAACGGGCTACTACACCGCGCTGCTCGCGCGCTGCGTCGGCGAGAGCGGGCGCGTGCTCGGCATCGAGGTCGACCCCGCTCTGGCGGAGGCCGCGCGGCGAAACCTCGTGCACCTGCCCCAGGCGGAGATCGTCGCGGGCGACGGCGCGACGCATCCGGACGAGCTCGTCGACGCGGTCTACGTCAATGCCAGCGTCGAGCGCCCGGCGCCGCCCTGGCTCGACCGCCTCGCGCCGGGGGGCCGGCTCGTCTTCCCGCTGGGCGTACCCATGGAAGCGCGCGGGCGCGAGCCCTCGCGCTCCGGCGCCGGCGTCGGCCTCCTCGTCCAGCGCACGGGCGCGCGTTCCGCCATCCTCGCCGCCCGCTCGCTCGGCCCCGCCTATTTCGTGCGTGCGGAGAGCGCGACGGACGCGCTCACCGTCTCGGCCGAGGAGCGCGAGATCCTGCGTACCGCTTTGAAGGCCGGCGGCGCCGAGTTCGTCCGCTCGCTGCGCTGGCGCATCCCGCCTTCGGCCAACGCCAACTGGCACGCGGGCGCCGACTGGTCCTTGTCCTACGAGGAGCCGTGAGCCGTCGCGCACCGCTTCCCGAGGCCCTCGTTCTCTGGCAGAGAGACGCCATGAACGCTCCCCCCCGCATCGCCCGCCGCACGTCGGTCTGCCCGCACGATTGCCCCTCCACCTGCTCCCTCGAGGTGGAGGTGCTCGACGAACGCACGATCGGGCGCGTCCACGGCGATCCGCGCCAGAGCTACACGGCGGGCGTGATCTGCGCCAAGGTCGCGCGCTATGCCGAGCGCATCCACCATCCCGACCGGCTCACCCACCCGATGATCCGCACCGGCGCGAAGGGCACCCGCTCCTTCCGCCGCGCGACCTGGGAGGAGGCTCTCGACCTCGTGGGCGAGCACTTCCTCGCCGCCGAGGCGGCACACGGGCCGCAGACCGTGTGGCCCTATTACTATGCCGGCACGATGGGCCTCGTGATGCGCGACGGCATCCACCGCCTGCGCCATGCCAAGCGCTATTCCGGCATGTTCTCCTCGTTTTGCACCAACATGGCCTGGACGGGCTACATCGCCGGGACGGGGCGCCTCGCGGGGCCCGACCCGCGGGAGATGGCGAAGTCCGATTGCGTCGTGATCTGGGGCACGAACGCCGTCCACACGCAGGTCAACGTGATGACCCACGCCATTCGCGCCCGCAAGGAGCGCGGCGCGAAGATCGTCGTCGTGGACATCTACGACAACGCCACGATGAAGCAGGCGGACGTGAAGCTGCTCCTGCGTCCGGGCACGGACGGGGCGCTCGCCTGCGCGGTCATGCACGTGCTCTTCCGCGACGGGCTCGCGGACTGGGACTACCTGCGCCGCTACACGGATTGCCCCGACGACCTCGCGGCGCACCTCGAGACGCGCACGCCCGCCTGGGGCGAGGCCATCACCGGCATCCCGGCAGGCGAGATCGAGGCCTTCGCCCGGCTCGTCGGCGAGACGAAGCGGACCTTCTTCCGGCTCGGCTACGGCTTCACCCGCCAGCGCAACGGTGCGGTTAACATGCATGCGGCCGCCTCGATCGCCGCCGTGACCGGCGCCTGGCTCCACGAGGGCGGCGGCGCCTTTCACAACAACGGCGCGATCTACCATTGGGACAAGTCGCTCATCGAGGGTCACGACCTGCGCGACCCCTCGGTGCGCGTCCTCGACCAGTCCCAGATCGGGCGCGTGCTCACGGGGGATGCGCAGGCGCTGGCGCACGGCCCGCCGGTGACGGCGCTGCTCATCCAGAACACGAACCCGGTCTCGGTGGCCCCCGAGCAGGAGCTGGTGAAGCAGGGCTTCGCCCGCGAGGACCTCTTCACCGTCGTGCACGAGCAGTTCCTGACCGAGACGGCGGCTTATGCCGACGTCGTCCTGCCGGCGACCATGTTCCTCGAGCACGACGATCTCTACCAGGGCGGCGGGCACCAGCACATCCAGATCGGGCCCAAGATCGTCGAGGCGCCCGGCGAGTGCCGCACGAACCACGAGGTCATCGCCGAGATCGCCAAGCGCGTGGGCGCGAGCCATCGCGGCTTTTCGATGACGCCGCGCGAGATCATCGACGAGACGCTCTCCGCCTCGGGCTGGGGCTCGCTCGAGGCGCTGGAGCGCGAGGTCTTCAAGGACGTGCAGCCGCCCTTCGAGAAGGCGCACTATCTCGACGGCTTCGCCTATCCCGACGGCAAGTTCCGCTTCCGGCCGGACTGGACGACGGTGCCTGCCCCCAATGCCGGGGCGATGGGGCCGTGGACGCAGATGCCGTCGCTCCCAGACCACTGGGCGGTGACGGAGGATCGCACGCAGGCCCACCCGTTCCGCCTCGCCACGAGCCCGGCGAGGAACTTTCTCAACTCCACCTTCACGGAGACGCCGACCTCGACGGCGCGCGAGGCGCGCCCGAGCGTGATGATCCACCCCGCCGACGCCGCCGCCAACGCCATCGCCGACGGCGACTGGGTCGCGCTGGAGAACGAGCGTGGGCGGGTGCTCGTGACGGCGAAGCTCTTCGAGGGCGTGCGCCGCGGCGTGCTGATCGCCGAAGGCATCTGGCCCAATTGCGCCCATCCGGACGGGCGCGGCATCAACACGCTCACGGGCGCGGACCAGGTCGCGCCCTATGGCGGCGCGGCGTTCCACGACATCCGCGTGGCGATCGCGCCGGCGACGCCCTGAGGCTCGGCGAAGGCGGGCGTGCCTCTCAGATATCCGAGAGGCGCCCGCCCTCCGCCGCGAGGCGGCGCAGCAGCGCGGGCGCGCCGTAGGCCTCGCCGTGGGTCGCCGCATGGCGATCGAGCGCGTCGACGATCGCGGCGAGCCCCGTCTCGTCGGCGAAGAACATCGGGCCGCCGCGCCAGGCGGGGAAACCGTAGCCGTTGATCCAGACGACGTCGATGTCCGAGCCGCGGATCGCCTTGCCCTCCTCCAGGATGCGCGCGCCCTCCGCGATCATCGGATAGAGGCAGCGCTCCAGGATCTCCTCGTCGGAGATCGCCCGGCGCGCGATGCCCTTCTCCGCCGACATTGCGAGCACGATCTCCTCGGTCACCGCCGAGGGCGAGCCCTTGCGGGCGTCGTCGTAATCGTAGAAGCCGGCCTTCGTCTTCTGCCCGCGCCGGTCGCGCTCGCACAGGCGCTCCTTGAGCGTCTCGCCCTTCGAGGTCTCCCGCGACCAGCCGAGATCGAGCCCGGCGAGGTCGCTCATCTGGAAAGGCCCCATCGGCAGGCCGAAGGCGACGAGGACGCGGTCGACGTCCCAGGGCATGGCGCCTTCGAGGACGAGGTTCGTCGCCTCCGCTTGCCGGCGCGCGAGCATGCGATTGCCGACGAAGCCGTGGGCGACGCCGACGCAGACCGCGATCTTGCGCAGGCGCTTGGCGAGCGCCATGGCCGTGGCGATCGCGTCCGGCGCGGTCTTCTCGGCGCGCACGACCTCGAGCAGCTTCATGATGTTCGCCGGCGAGAAGAAGTGCAGGCCCAGCACGTCCTGCGGGCGGGCCGTCGCGGCGGCGATCTCGTCGACGTCGAGATAGGAGGTGTTGGTGGCGAGCAGCGCACCGGGCTTCGCCACGCGGTCGAGGGCCTGGAAGACCGCTTGCTTGACCTCCATCGTCTCGAAGGCGGCCTCGACCACGAGATCGGCGTCGGCGAGGTCGTCGTAGGAGAGCGAGGTCGCGAGCCGGCCGAGCCGCACCTCCGCCTCCCGTCGCGAGATGCGCCCCTTGTCGGCGGCGCCCGCGTAGGTCTTCTCGATCATCCCCCGCCCGCGGGCGAGGGCCTCATCCTTGGCCTCGACGATGGTGACCGGGAAACCCGCGTCGAGGAAGGCCATGGCGATGCCGGTGCCCATCGTGCCGGCGCCGACGATGCCGACGCGCTCGATCGGACGGGTCGGCACGTCCTTGCCGATGCCGGGGATCTTCGCCGCCTCCCGTTCGGCGAAGAAGGCGTGGCGCAACGCTTTCGATTGCGGGCCCGTCTCCAGCTCGCGGAAGGTCTCGCGCTCCAGGGCGAGGCCCTCTTCGAAGGGCCGATCGAGCGCCGCCTCGACGCAGGCGATGGCCCGCACGGGCGCGACTTGCCCGCGCAGACGCTTCGCCGCGTAGGCGCGGGCCGCCTCGAAAGCCGCCGGGTCGGGGGCGAGCTTGCCCGTTTCGTCGCGCACGCGGCGCAGGAGACGCTCGCGCGGCAGGTTTCGCGCGAGGAGATCGCGGGCGAAGGCGATCGCGTCCGCGCGCAGGCTCTCCTCGCTCGCCGCGAGCGCGTCGACGACGCCCGCCTCCAGCGCGGCCGCCCCGACGAGACGCTTGCCCTCGACGATGACGCCGAGCGCGGTTGCGACGCCCGCCAGCCGCGGCAGGCGCTGCGTGCCGCCGGCGCCCGGAATCACGCCGAGCGAGACCTCCGGCAGGCCGAAGGCCGCCTTGGGCGTCGCGATGCGGTGGTGGCACGCCATGGCGAGCTCGAACCCGCCGCCGAGCGCCGTGCCGTGCACGGCGGCGACGATCGGCGTCGTCGCGCCCTCGAGCGCCGCCATCACGTCCTGCAGCGACGGCTCGGCGCGGGGCTTGCCGAACTCGTTCACGTCGGCGCCCGCGACGAAGGTGCGGCCCGCGCAGATCAGCACGATGGCGCGCACCGCCTCGTCGGCGCAGACGCGCCCGATCGCCTCGACGAGCCCCGCGCGCAGGGCGGCCGAGGTGGCGTTCACCGGCGGGTTGTCGAGGGTGACGATCGCGATCTCGCCCTCATGGTCGAGGGTGACGATGTCGGCTCCGGCGGTCATCGAGCGGCCTCCTCACGTACGCGGTCCTCCCCCTTCGCATGCCCGTGCGGCACGGGAAAGACGCGCGCACGCCAGAACCGATCTCGCGCCGGTGAAGGGCCCGGCGCGTGCCCCCTCGTTTCGCACGTGCCAAGTGCTGCGCGGACTGCTAAAGGCCTCGCGTCCCGGATCGCCCGGGCGAAAGCCACGCAAAGAGGCGAAGAGAAAGAGAGACGCCATGAGCGCGCCCACCGCACTCACCCTCAAGTCGGATTTCCTCGCGACGCTGCAGTCGCGCGGCTACATCCACCAGTGCTCCGATTACGCGGGGCTCGACGAGAAGGCTCTGGAGGGGGCGATCACGGCGTATGTGGGCTACGACTGCACGGCGCCCTCGCTGCATGTCGGCTCGCTCGTCTCCATCATGATGCTGCACTGGCTGCAGAAGACCGGCAACAAGCCGATCGTGCTCATGGGCGGCGGCACCACCCGTGTCGGCGACCCGACCGGGCGCGACGAGGCGCGCAAGCTCCTCTCGGAAGAGCAGATCGAGGCCAACAAGGCCGGCATCAAGCGCGTCTTCTCGAAGTTCGTGACATTCGGCGAGGGCGCGCGCGACGCGGTGATGGTCGACAACGCCGATTGGCTGCTCGCGCTCAACTACATCTCGTTCCTGCGTGACGTCGGCCGGCACTTCTCCGTCAACCGCATGCTGAGCTTCGATTCGGTGAAGCTGCGGCTCGAGCGCGAGAGCGAGTTCTCCTTCCTCGAGTTCAACTACATGCTGCTGCAATCCTACGACTTCGTGGAGCTGGCGCAGCGCCACGGCGTCAACCTGCAGATGGGCGGCTCCGATCAATGGGGCAACATCGTCTCCGGCATCGACCTCGGCCGGCGCATGGGGACGCACCAGCTCTACGCGCTGACCTGCCCGCTGCTCACCACGGCGTCGGGCGCCAAGATGGGCAAGACGGCGGCGGGCGCCGTGTGGCTCGACGAGAGCATGCTCTCGCCGTGGGATTACTGGCAGTTCTGGCGCAATACGGAGGACGCCGACGTCGAGCGCTTCCTCAAGCTGTTCACGCTGCTGCCGCTCGACGAGATCGCCCGCCTCGCCGCGCTCCAGGGCGCGGAGATCAACGAGGCGAAGAAGATCCTCGCCACCGAGGCGACCGCCCTCCTCCACGGTCGCGAGGCGGCGGACGAGGCGGCGCAGACGGCGCGGCGCACCTTCGAAGAAGGCGCGCTGGCCGACACGCTGCCTACGGTGGAGATCCCCCGCGCGCGCCTCGCCGAGGGGCTCGGCGTGCTCACCGCCTTCGGCCCCGACCTCGCCGGCCTCGTCCCGTCGACGAGCGAGGGGCGGCGCCAGGTGAAGGGCGGGGGGCTGCGCGTCAACGACGTGGCGGTGACCGATCCCACGGCGACGCTCGGCGAGGACGACCTGCGCGAGGGCGTGATCAAGCTCTCCTTCGGCCGCAAGAAGCACGTGCTGCTGAAGGCGATGTGAGGACGACGGGTGCCGCGTCCGGTGGGCGCGGCACTTGCGCTTCGCTCCAGGCTTACAGATATTACGGATATCTGACTGGAGGACGCCATGGTGATGTCGGCGACGAAGATCGCGGTGCCACCGGAGGAACGCGACATCGCACGCGAAGCAGCGGGTCTGCTCAGCCGAGCCGCATCCGGCCCGGGAGGACAGCTTCTGGTGCGCGATGCCAGCGGGACTCAGGTCGAGATGTCGTTGACCGCGGCGACGGCAGGTGCGCTCGCGACCGTTCTCTCGCGCCTCGTCGATGGGGACGGTCTCGTCGTCCTGGGCGAGGAGGAGGAGCTGACACCCGAGCAGGCCGCGACGGTGCTCGGCGTCTCGCGGCCCGTCGTCTACCACCGCATGGATACGCACCGACTGCCGTTCCGGCAGGTCGGCACGCATCGACGCGTGAAGCTCAAGGACGTCCTGGCCCTGCAGGCATTCGAGGACGAACGCCGACGTTTCTCACGTGCGTTGAGCAAGGACACTGATGATCAGGACCTCGCGAGCCGTGGGGCCTAGCGTCGTCCTGGACGCCTGTGTCCTGCTGCCGCCGCAGCAGCGGAACTGTCAGTGCTCGAAGCAATTTGACCAACCCACGATATTCGACGGAGCATCTCCTTCCCTGTAGGGGAAGGTGGCTCGGCGCGCAGCGACGAGACGGATGGGGCGCGCGGGACGCGCGTTCGGCGAAGCCGAACCCGGCGCGCGAGATCCGGCACAGGGGCTTCCGCTGCGCGGAACGCGCCGCCGGCGCGCCCCATCCGTCACCGGCTTACGCCGGCGCCACCTTCCCCTACAGGGAAGGAGAGCGGCCGCCCTCCTCACTTATCCAGCCGCGCCACCAGGCTCGACGTGTCCCAGCGCTTGCCACCCATCTTCTGGACGTCGGAATAATACTGGTCGACGAGCGCGGTCAGCGCGAGGGTCGCGCCGTTCTTGCGCGCCTCGTCGAGGACGATGTTCAGGTCCTTGCGCATCCAGTCGACGGCGAAGCCGAAGTCGAACTCGCCGGCCGCCATCGTCTTCCAGCGGTTCTCCATCTGCCAGGAGCCGGCGGCGCCCTTGGAGATCGTGTCGAGCACCGCCTCCATGTCGAGGCCCGCGCGCTTGCCGAAATGCACCGCCTCGGCGAGGCCCTGGACGACGCCCGCGATGCAGATCTGGTTGACCATCTTGGTGAGCTGGCCCGATCCCGCGGGGCCGATCAGCTTGCACATCTTGGCATAGGCCTGGATCACCGGCTCGACCTTGGCGAAGGTCGCCTCCTCGCCGCCGCACATGACGGTGAGCGCGCCGTTCTCGGCGCCCGCCTGCCCGCCGGACACCGGCGCGTCGACGAAGCCGAAGCCCTTCTCCCAGGAGAGCGCGGACAGCTCGCGGGCGACCTCGGCGGAGGCCGTGGTGTGATCCACGAAGATCGCGCCCTTGGCCATGCCCTTGAAGGCGCCGTTCTCGCCGATCGTCACCTCCCGCAGGTCCTCGTCGTTGCCGACGCAGGCGAAGACGATCTCCTGGCCCTCCGCCGCTTCCCGCGGCGTCTTGGCGAAGGCGCCGCCGTGCTCGGAGACCCAGCGCTCGGCCTTGGAGAGCGTACGGTTGTAGACCGTGACCTCGTGGCCCTTGTCCTTGAGGTGCCGCGCCATGGGATAGCCCATCACGCCCAGTCCCAGGAACGCTACCTTCGCCATTGCTTCGCTCCTCGATGCGGGAATGCGTCTTGCCGTCGGGGCACGGTTCTAGGTCGAGCGGCTTGGCCGGTCAAACACCGATGCGCGCACGTCGCGCCGCACGCGTCCGCTCCGCGAGGCCGGGAAGCCTGCGCCCGCTTGGACTCCGCACGTCGTCTGCGCTTTAATCGCCCCACGAATAACGCTGCGTAAGACGAGGGGAAGGCGAGAGATGAAGGCGATCGTCGTCGGAGGCGGCATCGGCGGCCTCACCACGGCCCTGATGCTGAAGGAGCGCGGCCTCGAGGCCGAGATCTTCGAGCAATCCTCCGAGATCCGCGAGCTCGGGGTCGGCATCAACACCCTGCCGCACGCCATCAAGGAGCTGAAGCGGCTCGGGCTCCTGCCCGCCCTCGACCGCGTGGGCTTACGCACCGCGGAGCTGATCTACACGAACCGCTTCGGCCAGGAGATCTGGCGTGAGCCCCGCGGCATCGAGGCCGGCTTCGACGTGCCGCAATTCTCCATCCATCGCGGGCGCTTGCAGAGCGTGGTTCACGAGGCGGTGAAGGCGCGCCTCGGCGCCGACGCCATCCGCACCGGCTGCCGGCTCGGCGCCTACGCGCAGGACGAAGGCGGCGTCGTCGCCTGGTTCTTCGACCGCGAGGGGCGCCACGTGAAGACGGCGCGCGGGGACGTGCTGATCGGCGCGGACGGCATCCACTCCTTCGTGCGTTCGAGCCTGTTTCCGCAGGAGGGGCCGCCCGCCTGGAACGGCATCATGCTCTGGCGCGGCGCGACCGAATGGCCGGCCTTCCTCACCGGTCGCTCGATGATCGTCGCCGGCGGCATGAAGGAGAAGCTCGTCGTCTACCCCATCGCCGAGGGCCATCGCGCCGGCATGGTGCTCATGAACTGGGCCGTCGCCGTGCGGCTCGGCGACGGCTCGACGCCGCCGCCGCGGCGCGAGGACTGGTCGCGTCCGGGGCGTCGCGAGGAGCTGATGCCGCACGTGGAGCGCTTCCGCATCCGCCACCTCAACGTCCCGGCTCTCATCGAGGCGACGCCGGAATTCTACGAATACCCGATGTGCGACCGCGATCCCCTGCCCCGCTGGAGCCATGGACGCGTGACGCTGCTCGGCGACGCGGCGCATCCCATGTACCCGGTCGGCTCGAACGGCGCGAGCCAGGCGATCCTCGACGCGCGCTGCCTCGCCGACAGGCTCGCGGGCTGCGACCATCCCATGGCGGCCTTGCGCGCCTACGAGGCCGAGCGCCTGCCGAAGACGGCGGAGATCGTGCGGGCCAATCGCAGCGGCGGGCCAGAAGGCGTCATCGACGCCGTCGAGGCGCGCGCACCCGACGGCTTCGACGACATCGACGCCGTGCTCGGCCATGCCGAGCGCGAGGCGATCGTGAAGGGCTACGCCGGCAAGGCGGGCTTCGCCCGGGGCGCCGACGCCAAGGCGGCGTGACAACGGCCGCACCCCTTTCCCGGTGCGATCGTGCATGCGACAAGTCCGGCTCCCCGCGAGCCGGATTACACCCGCCATGACGCGCACCCGATGACAGCCCCCACCGCCCTCGATGCGGCGCCCGCCTCGCTCACCCACGCGGCGCGCGACGCGGTGCTCGGCATCGGGCTCCTGTGCGCCATGGACGCGGTCGTCAAGGCGACCACGGCGCGCTATCCCGTGGTCGAGGTCTCCTTCCTGCGCTTCGCCTTCGGCGCCTTGTGGATGATCCCCGTCGTGCTCTGGGCGCGCCCGCGCCTCCCCTCGCGCGAGGCACTGCGCGTGAACGCGATTCGCGGCCTCCTCGTCGTCGCGACGGTGCTCACCTTCTTCACGAGCCTCGCGCGGCTGCCGCTCGCGGAAGCGACGGCGCTCGCCTTCCTGGCGCCGACCTTCATGGCCGTGTTCGGGGTGATGCTGCTCGGCGAGCGGGTCGACCGGCGCATCGTCGGCGCGCTCGTCGTCGGCTTCGCCGGCATGCTCGTCATCGTCTTCGGCCAGGGCGATCCGACGGCGGGGCTCGACGGCTTCCGGCTCGATCCCGTGGGCGTCGCCGCGGGGCTGTCGGCGGCTGTGTTCTACGCCCTCGCCATGGTGCTGGTGCGCGCCCGCGCGCGCATCGACGGCATCGTCACCATCGTCGCCCTGCAGAACCTGGTGCCGGCTGTGATTCTCGCCGTGCCGGCGGTGTTCTTCTGGGTGCCGCTCGCGCCCGCGGACGTGGGGCTCTTCACCCTCGCGGGCTTTCTCGGCGCGAGCGGGCACCTCCTCCTCACCCGCGCCTTCCGCGCGGCGGAGGCGTCGCGCCTCGCGCCGCTCGACTACACGTCCCTCGTCTGGGCGACGGTGCTCGGCTTCGCCTTCTTCGGCGAGGTGCCCGGCCTCGCGACGTTCGCGGGCGCGACCCTGATCGTCGCGGGCGCGATCGTCGCCTCGCGCCGAAAGCGGGGCTGAGGCGTTCTCACGCGGCGTGCGGGCAGGCGCGCGCGACGATGTCCTCCGCCGGCACGGCTTCCGGCGGCTTCGGGCGCAGCGGCGGCCAGGGATTGGAGAACATCGCCTCCTCCGGCACCACATGCCCCCAGACCTGCCCGTAATCCTCGTGCTCCGGCCCGCGATGGGCGTCCGTGATGTACGAGAACTCGAGGTTCGGCCAGACCTGCGGCGCCTCGTCGTGATGCGCGGCGCGGGTGACGTGCGTGGGGACGAGAACGTCGGTGTGGTAGATCCCGGAATAGAAGTCCTGGGAATGGTCCTGCGGCACGGTACGCGGCAGCGTCCCGATCGGCGTGCGGCGGGGGCGCAGCGGCGCGAGGCCGCGATTGTGCCAGGTGCAGCTGCCGAACCGCTCCGCCGCCTCCCGGTCCTGCCCGAGCCCGCCGTTGCCGATGGAGCGCAGGGCGAGGTCCATCACCTGGTCGACGGCGTCGGCCAAGTCGCGCGCCTCACCGGAGGCGACCATCTTGCTCGCCCAGTGACCGGCGGAGTTGATGGACATCATCAGCCCGCCCGGCACGCGGCGGTCGTGGTTCTGCGTGCCGTGGGCGGAGGGGTAGAAGAAGTTCGCGCCACCCTTGTAGAGCCGCACGCGGTCGGTGCGCAGCGGCACGGCCTCCGTGTAGATCACGTCGCAGGCGACAGGCGCGAACTCGACGAAGTAGAGGTCCGCCACGCGCCGGCAGATCTCGACGAGCGCGTCCGACGGCTGGCAGTCGACGAGGCGCCGGCTCGCCAGCATGACGAGGAAGCCGCTCGGGCCACCCTCGAGCGCCGCGCGCTTCCAGTCGCGGCGCGCCTCCTGCAGGCGCGCCCGCAGGTGCTCGTCGCCCCGCGCGATGTCGTCGTCGTCGAGCCAGCAGCAGGCGATTCCGATGCCGCGCAGGCCGCGGGCGGCGACGCGACCGAAGAGGCAGGGCTGGTAGCGGGACGCCCAGGCGAGGAGCGCGTCGAGCCGCTCCTCGCGTGGACGTTCCGTGTCGAGCACGACCTCGTGGGCGGCGTCGATGTCGGCGCCGAAGGAAAGCGGCGATGCCGGGCGCGGGAGAGCGTCGAGCATCGCGTTCAGTGATCGCGTGCTCGCGACGTTGGTACTGTCGACCCGAGAAGGTATCAGCATGGCTAAGCAATCTCCGTTTGAGTAACCGGTAATTGCTTCAAGCCTAGCGGACGGTCAAGAGATCGCCTGGGAGTAGCGCCTCTTCTGAATTGCGTTTGATGCAACACGGGTATAGAAGCGTGCGCCGACCGAGGCGAGGGCGAGGTCATTCATGCGCAACGATCCCGTGGAGCAGGACCCGCCGGCGCCGGCACCCGCGCTGCCGGACAGCCCCGCACGGACGCCCGCCGCAGGCAGGGTACCCGGGCGTGCGCTCGCCATCCTGGCGATGATCGGCTCGGCCGCCTGCTGGGGATCGGCGACGGTGATGTCGCGCGATCTCCTCTACGCCATCCCTCCGGTGACGCTGCTGGTCGTGCAGCTCACCGCGAGCGTCGCCTTCCTCGTCGTGCTCTCGGCGCCGCACGTGTTCTGGCGCTACCGTTCGCGCCGCTTCGCCAGAGCCGCCTCGATCGGCCTGCTGGAGCCCGGCGCCACCTACACGATCGGCCTCGTCGGCCTCGCTTTGACGACGGCGGGCAGCGCCTCGGTGATCGGCGCCTCCGAGCCGGTGCTGATCCCCCTCGTCGCCTTCCTGATCTTCGGCCACCGGCCATCGCGGCGGCTCGTCGCCTGCATCGCGGTGGCGACGCTCGGCCTCGTCCTCGTCTCCAGCGCCTCGGCGGCGCTGCCGGGGGCGAGCCCGCTCGGCGACCTCCTCATCGTCCTCGCGACGCTGACGGCGGCCACCTACGTCGTGCTCTCCGCGCGGATCGCGGGGGATTACCCGACGGCGACGCTCGCATCCGGCCAGCAGGCGGTCGGCCTCGCCTTCGGGCTCGGCGCTTTCGCGCTCGTCGCGGCGACGCGCCTCGACGAGACCGGGCTCGATGCGCTCACGCCGGGAATCCTCGCCTACGCGGCGCTCTCGGGCGTGGTGCAATACGCGCTCGCCTTCTGGCTGTATCTCATCGGGCTGCGGCGCTTCTCGGCGGGCGCGGCGGGGCTGTGGCTGACGCTGATCCCCGTCTTCGGCCTCCTGGGCGCCTGGCTCTGGCTGGGCGAGGTGCCGACGCTCATGACCCTCGTCGGCGCGGCGATGATCGTCGCCGCGGTGACGCTGGGGCGCGGGGAGGAATAGCGGCGCCGGCGCGAGCGGGCGAGCCCGCCCCGGGATTGCATCCGCTCGAGATGGCGCAGATCGCACGGACCCTCGTCCTTGACAGGACGCCGCAACCCACCTATCTCGCGATCACGCTTTGGCACTCACGAGGATCGAGTGCTAACAGCCCAGAGCAACCCGGACGGCGGGTGCGTTCTATCCGAGCGCGCTCCGCCTGCATAGAGGACGCCACCCATGAATTTCCGTCCCCTGCACGACCGCGTCGTCGTCCGCCGCATCGAGGCGGAAGAGAAGACGAAGGGCGGGATCATCATCCCGGACAGCGCCAAGGAGAAGCCCCAGGAGGGCGAGGTGATCGCCGTGGGCCCGGGCGCCCGCGACGAGACCGGCAAGGTCCAGCCCCTCGACGTCAAGGCCGGCGACCGCGTCCTGTTCGGCAAGTGGTCGGGCACCGAGGTCCGCATCGACGGCCAGGATCTCCTCATCATGAAGGAGAGCGACATCATGGGCGTCGTCGCCGCGTAATCGCGGACGCGATCCCGTCGCACGTCACTCCCACGAATTCGCCCCCGCGCGCGCCGGCTCGGCCCCATGCCGAGCCCGAGCCGCACCGGGGGCCGCACACCAAGGATCGAACACATGGCTGCCAAGGACGTGAAGTTCTCGTCCGACGCCCGCGAGCGCATGCTCCGCGGCGTCGACATCCTCGCCGACGCGGTGAAGGTCACGCTGGGCCCCAAGGGCCGCAACGTCGTCATCGAGAAGTCGTTCGGCGCGCCCCGCATCACCAAGGACGGCGTCACCGTCGCCAAGGAGATCGAGCTCTCGGACAAGTTCGAGAACATGGGCGCCCAGATGGTCCGCGAGGTCGCCTCGAAGACCAACGATCTCGCCGGTGACGGCACGACGACGGCGACGGTGCTCGCCCAGTCGATCGTCAAGGAAGGCGCCAAGGCGGTCGCCGCCGGCATGAACCCGATGGACCTCAAGCGCGGCGTCGACATGGCGACCGCCGCGGCCGTCGCCGACATCCAGGCGCGCGCCCGCAAGGTCGAGTCCTCCGGCGAGGTCGCCCAGGTCGGCACCATCTCCGCCAACGGCGACGAGCTGATCGGCCACATGATCGCGGACGCGATGCAGAAGGTCGGCAACGAGGGCGTCATCACGGTCGAGGAGGCGAAGACCGCCGAGACCGAGGTCGACATCGTCGAGGGCATGCAGTTCGACCGCGGCTATCTCTCCCCGTACTTCATCACGAATGCGGAGAAGATGATCGCCGAGCTCGACGATCCCTACATCCTCATCCACGAGAAGAAGCTCTCCTCGCTCCAGGCGATGCTGCCGATCCTCGAGTCGGTCGTGCAGTCGGGCAAGCCGCTGCTCATCGTCGCCGAGGACATCGAGGGCGAGGCGCTCGCCACGCTCGTCGTCAACAAGCTGCGCGGCGGCCTCAAGGTCGCGGCCGTCAAGGCTCCGGGCTTCGGCGATCGCCGCAAGGCCATGCTCGAGGACATCGCCATCCTCACCGGCGGCACCGCCGTCTCCGAGGACCTCGGCATCAAGCTCGAGAACGTGACCCTCGAGATGCTCGGCCGCGCCAAGCGCGTCCGCATCGAGAAGGAGAACACCACGATCATCGACGGCGCCGGCTCGAAGGACGACATCGAGGCGCGTGTCCAGCAGATCAAGGGCCAGATCGAGGAGACCTCCTCGGACTACGATCGCGAGAAGCTCCAGGAGCGTCTCGCCAAGCTCGCGGGCGGCGTCGCGGTGATCCGCGTCGGCGGCGCGACCGAGATCGAGGTCAAGGAGAAGAAGGACCGCGTCGACGACGCCCTCAACGCCACCCGCGCGGCGGTCGAGGAAGGCATCGTTCCCGGCGGCGGCACCGCTCTGCTGCGCGCCAAGAAGGCGGTCGAGAAGCTCACCTCCGACAACCCGGACATCCGCGCCGGCATCAAGATCGTGCTGCGCGCGCTCGAGGCGCCGATCCGTCAGATCGCCGAGAACTCGGGCGTCGAGGGCTCCATCGTCGTCGGCAAGATCACCGACAACACGAGCTCCGAGACGTTCGGCTTCAACGCCCAGACGGAAGAGTACGTGGACATGCTGGCCGCCGGCATCGTCGACCCGGCCAAGGTCGTGCGCACGGCCCTCCAGGACGCCGCGTCCGTCGCGGGCCTGCTGATCACCACCGAGGCGATGATCGCCGAGGCTCCCAAGAAGGAGTCCTCCGGTGGCGGCGGCGGCATGCCCGGCGGCATGGGCGGCATGGGCGGCATGGACTTCTGATCCGACGCCCGGCTCGCGCCACGCGAGACGACAGGAAGGCCCCCGGGGAGACCCGGGGGCTTTCTTCGTTGCGGGCGAGCGTGTCGCCGGAACCAGGCGCAGCGGGCGGGGGGCGCTCGGTCGCCCTGCTCTACTGCCCCGGCAGCTGCGGTGGCGCGAAGCTCGGCATCTCGGGCGGGCCGAAGCCGGGCCCGAACCCACCGCCCGGCCCCCCTGCCCCGTCGCCGAGGCCCGGCATGATCAGCCGGTCGAGCCGCTCGCGCACCTGGTCCTCGTCGAGCACCGGCGCGTCCGAGCGGTAGTGCGTGACGATCCCGGGCGCGAAATAGACGACGAGGACCATCAGCACCTGGATGGCGACGAAGGGGATCACGCCCCGGTAGATCTCGAGCGTCGCGACCCCGCGCATGCGCTCGCCGGTCACCGCGTCATCGTACTCTCCGCTCGGCGTTACCGATCGCAGGTAAAACAGCGAGAAGCCGAAGGGTGGCGTGAGGAACGAGGTCTGGAAGTTCACCGCGAGCAGCACGCCGAACCAGACGAGATCGATGCCCAGCGCCTGCGCCGGCGCGACGAGGAGCGGCACGAGGATGAAGACGATCTCGAAGAAGTCGAGGAAGAAGCCCAGGAAGAACACCACCAGCGCGACGAAGAGCAGGAACCCCGCCTCCCCGCCCGGCAGCGCCAGCAGCAGGTCCTTCACCCAGATGTGCCCGCTCACCCCGTAGAAGGTGAGCGAGAACACCCGCGCGCCGATGAGCACGAACATGACGAAGGCGGAGAGTCGCAGCGTCTGCTCGGCGGCCTCCCGGGTGAGGCGCAGGCTGAGCCGCCCCTTGAGCGCGGCCAGCACGAGGGCGCCCACGGCCCCCATCGCCCCGCCTTCGGTGGGCGTCGCGAGCCCGACGAAGATCGTGCCCAGCACGAGGAAGATCAGCGCCAGCGGCGGTACGAGGACGAGGGTCACCTGCTCGGCGAGGTAGGAGAGGATGCCGAGCTTCAGGCGCCGGTTCGCGAGCGCCAGGGCGAAGGCGAGGAGAACGCCCACGCCCGAGCCGTAGACGTAGGGCGCCTGCTCGACGCGGCTCGCGAAGACCGCGGTCGCGCCCCAGC
Organism: Salinarimonas ramus; assembly: GCF_014645695.1. Lineage (GTDB taxonomy): Bacteria > Pseudomonadota > Alphaproteobacteria > Rhizobiales > Beijerinckiaceae > Salinarimonas > Salinarimonas ramus. The sequence goes on from NZ_BMMF01000010.1 coordinate 109,863, forward strand.
CGATTCCGACGCAGATCGCGGCGAGCACGAAGAGCGAGGCGAGGCCCTTGCCCAGCGTGCGCGCCTCCGGCGGCAATGGCGGGCTCATGGCGGGGCGGATCAGCGTGTTGAGGAAGACGTAGAGCGCGAAGAGCCCCGTCAGCATCAGCGCCGGCACCATGGCGCCGGCATACATGTCCCCCACCGAGCGCCCGAGCTGGTCGGCGAGCACGATCAGCACGAGCGAGGGCGGCAGGATCTGCGCCAGCGTTCCCGAGGCCACGATGACGCCCGTGGCGAGGCGCCGGTCGTAGCCGTAGCGCAGCATGATCGGCAGCGAGATCAGCCCCATGGAGATCACGGCGGCCGCGACGACGCCCGTCGTCGCCGCGAGGAGCGCGCCGACGAAGATCACCGCGTAGGCGAGCCCGCCGCGCACGGAGCCGAAGAGCTGGCCCATCGTGTCGAGCAGGTCCTCCGCCATGCGCGATCGCTCGAGCACGAGACCCATGAAGGTGAAGAAGGGGATGGCGAGCAGCGTCTCGTTGGCCATGGCGCCGTAGACGCGATCCGGCAGCGCCTGGAAGAAGCCAGGCGCGAACAGGCCGAGCTCGATGCCCAGGAACCCGAAGCCGAGCCCGAGCGCCGCCAGCGAGAAGGCGATCGGGTAGCCGAGCAGCATCAGCACGACGAGCGAGCCGAACATGATCGGCGCGAGATTGGCCACGAGGAAGGCGCTCATGCCGTGAGCCCCGGTCCCGCGCGCCCGTCGTCGGCATCGTCCGGCAGCGCTCCGCGCAGGACGGCGATCTTCTTCACGAGCTCGGACACGCCTTGCGCGAGCAGCATGGTGAAGCCGACGAGGACGAGGAGCTTCGCCGGCCACAGCGGCAGGCCGCCGGCATTGGGCGAGACCTCTCCGGTGCGCCAGGAGAGCAGGAAGAACGGCACCGCCGTCGTCGCGTGCACGAAGGCGAAGGGCAGCAGGAAGAGCGCGTGGCCGACGACGTCGATCCAGGCGCGCGTGCGCGGCGCGAGGCGCGAGGAGAGGACGTCGATGCGCACGTGCTCGTTACGTTTCAAGGTCCAAGACGCGCCGAGCAGGAAGACGGCGCCGAACAGGTACCATTGCAGCTCGAGCCAGGCGTTCGACGAGAGCGAGAAGGCCTTGCGCGAGATCGCGTTGCCCGCCGAGATCACCACCGCCGCCAGGACGAGCCAGGCGGCGAGGCGCGCGATGCGCTCGTTCAGCGCGTCGATGCCGTGCGCGAGACGCAGGGCGAAGGACATGGGTCGGTCTCCCGGCCGCGCGCGGGGGGGGACTCGCCGGCTCGACATCCGGCTTCTAGTGGAAACGGCGGGGGAGGCAAGACGTCGCGTCTCGATCGCCGTCCACAGGCCGTCGACAGCGCAATCGGTCACGCGCTTGTCACCGATCTGTCATGCGGGAACTATACCCGGACGTCAGCGCCGCCCCACCCTGCGTAACCCGCGCAAGCCCGCGAGGGCGGCCGAACGGACAGGAGGTCACGTCATGGTGTTCCGCACCCTCGCCGCCGCCGCGGCGCTGCTCGTCGCCACCGGCGCCGCCCAGGCCCAGTTCACGCTCGACGAGCGCTTCACCGACGCCGACGGCGACATGATCGCCGACGTCCCGAGCGATCCCGCGCAGCTCGTCGACCCGTCGACGCTCATCTTCGCCTACACGCCCGTCGAGGACCCGGCCGTCTACGCCGAGGTGTGGGCCGGCTTCCTGGAGCACCTCGAGGAGGCGACCGGCAAGAGCGTGCAGTTCTTCCCGGTCCAGTCGAACGCCGCCCAGATCGAGGCCATGCGCGCCGGGCGCCTGCACATCGCCGGCTTCAACACCGGCTCGAACCCGCTCGCCGTCGCCTGCGCGGGCTTCCGTCCCTTCGCCATGATGGCGGCGTCGGACGGCTCGTACGGCTACGAGATGGAGATCATCACGTATCCGGGCTCCGAAATCGAGAGCGTCGAGGACATCCGCGGCAAGCAGATGGCGTTCACCTCCGAGACGTCGAACTCGGGCTTCAAGGCGCCCTCCGCGCTGCTCGCGAGCGAGTTCGGCATGGTCGCCGGCGAGGATTTCGAGCCGACCTTCTCGGGCGCGCACGACAACTCGATCCTGGGCGTCGCCAACCAGGACTATCCGGCCGCGGCGATCGCGAACTCGGTCAAGGCTCGCATGCTCGATCGCGGCGTGGTCTCCGCCGACCAGCTCGAGGTGATCTATACCTCGCAGACCTTCCCCACGACGGGCTACGGCACGGTCTACAACCTCACGCCGGAGCTGCAGCAGCAGATCCGCGACGCGTTCTTCTCCTACGACTGGGAGGGCACCGCGCTCGCCGAGGAGTTCGGCCGCAACGGCGAGGACCAGTTCATCGAGATCTCGTTCCAGGAGGACTGGGCCGTCATCCGCCAGATCGACGAGGCGAACGGCGTGCAGTACACCTGCGATTGATCGCATGAACTCGGCGCGCCGCGGCCGACCCGCGGCGCGCCTCTTCGTAATTTTGGGGGAGACGAGCCGATGCTGCGCGTCGAGGCGCTGACCAAGCGCTACAAGACCGGCGACAAGGCCCTGACCGACGTCTCGTTCGACGTGCCCTCGGGCCAGGTCGTGGGGCTCATCGGCCCCTCCGGCGCCGGCAAGTCGACGCTCATCCGCTGCGTCAACCGACTGGTGGAGCCGTCCTCGGGCAAGGTCTTCCTCGGCGATCGCGAGATCACCCGCGTGGGCCGCGGCGAGCTGCGCCGGGTGCGCCGGCGCATCGGCATGATCTTCCAGGAATACGCGCTGGTCGAGCGCCTGACCGTGATGGAGAACGTTCTCTCCGGTCGCCTCGGCTACGTGCCCTTCTGGCGCTCCTTCCTGCGCCGCTTCCCGCAGGGCGACGTCGACAAGGCCTTCGCGCTGCTCGATCGGGTCGGGCTCTCCGACCACGTCGACAAGCGCGCGGACGCGCTCTCCGGCGGGCAGCGCCAGCGCGTGGGCATCGCGCGCGCGCTCGAGCAGGACCCGGAGCTCCTCCTCGTCGACGAGCCGACCGCGTCCCTCGACCCCAAGACCTCGCGCCAGATCATGCGCCTCATCTGCGAGATCTGCCGCGAGCGTGGCCTGCCCGCGATCATCAACATCCACGACGTGCTCCTCGCCAAGATGTTCGTCGATCGCATCGTCGGGCTCAGAGCCGGCCGGATCGTCTTCGACGGGCCGCCGGACGCCCTCGACGAGGAGGCGCTCACCGCCATCTACGGCTCCGAGGACTGGAACGCCATGCGCAAGGAGGCGGACGAGACGGCGAAGGACGCCGCCGAGGCCGCAGATTTCGAGGCGCGCGCGCAGGCGGGCGCGGCATGAGCGCGTCCGCCCCCGGCGCTTCCGCTCCCGCCGCTCGCGGGCGGCGCTGGAAGCGCCCGCCGATCTTCATCCAGCGAGGCTGGCTGCGCCTCGTCGTCTACGGCGGCTTCGTTCTCTACCTCGCGCTCGCGATCTCGACCGTAGAGGTCAATTGGAGCCGCGTCGCGGAGGGCATGGAGCGCGGCTGGCGTTTCGTGCAGGGCTTCCTCACGCCCGACTTCACGTCGCGCTCCACCGACATCGTCAAGGGCTTCGTCGAGAGCCTCACGATGACGCTCACCTCGACCGTCGCCGGCGTCATCCTCTCCATCCCCATCGGGGTCGGCGCCGCACGCAACATCGCGCCGCTGCCGGTCTACGCGGTGTGCCGCGCCATCGTCGCCGTGTCGCGCTCCTTCCAGGAGATCATCATCGCCATCCTGTTCGTGGCGATGTTCGGCTTCGGACCCTTCGCCGGCTTCCTGACGCTCACCTTCGCCACGATCGGCTTCATGGCGAAGCTGCTCGCCGAGGACATCGAGGACATCGACGAGGGGCAGGCCGAGGCCATGCGGGCCACCGGCGCGAGCTGGTGGCAGGTGCTCAACTGGGGCATCCAGCCCCAGGTGCTCCCGCGGCTCGTCGGGCTCTCGATGTACCGGCTCGACATCAACTTTCGCGAGTCGGCGGTGATCGGCATCGTCGGCGCCGGCGGCATCGGGGCGACCCTCAACGTGGCCATGGACCGCTACGAGTACGACACCGCCGCCGCCGTGCTGCTCCTCATCATCCTCATCGTCATGGCCGCCGAGTATTCCTCGAGCTGGCTGCGCAAGCGGATCCAGTGATGCCGGTCTCCCACCTCGCCGATCGCCCGATCTGGACCCGCCGCACCACGCGCCAGCAATTCGCCGCCTATGCCGGCTGGCTCGCCCTGGTGGCGCTGACGATCTTCGCCTTCCAGGTGATGACGCGCGACACGATCTGGTTCTTCGTCCAGGACGCACCGCGCCAGGCGGGCGACCTCCTCGATCGCGCCTGGCCGCCGCGCTGGTCCTATCTCGACCGCCTATGGGCGCCGCTCTGGGACACGCTCAACATCGCGACGCTGGGCACGCTCCTCGGCATCCTCATCGCGGTGCCCGTCGCCTTCCTGGCGGCGCGCAACACGACGCCGAGCCTCGCCTTCGCCCGCCCGATCGCGCTCCTGATCATCGTCGCCTCGCGCTCCATCAACTCGCTGATCTGGGCGCTGCTGCTCGTCGCCATCATCGGCCCGGGCTTGCTCGCGGGCATCATCGCCATCGGGCTACGCTCCATCGGCTTCATCGGCAAGCTGCTCTACGAGGCCATCGAGGAGATCGACGAGAGCCAGGTCGAGGCGGTGAAGGCGACCGGCGCCCGAGGCTCGCAGGTGATCGACTACGCCATCGTGCCGCAGATCCTGCCGACCTTCGCCGGCATCTCGGTCTTCCGCTGGGACATCAACATCCGCGAATCGGCCGTTCTCGGCCTCGTCGGCGCGGGCGGCATCGGCGTGCAGCTGAACTCCTCGCTCGCCCGCCTCGCCTGGTCGGAGGTGACGGTGATCTTCATCGTCATCCTCGCCACGGTCGTGGTGTCGGAATGGGTCTCGGCCAAGGTGCGCGGGGCGATCATTTGAGAACCGGGACAGGGGGGCGACCGCTCTTTCGGTCAGCAAATAATTCGAAGATACTAGAAATACCGTTGACACGGCGATCCGGCTCCTGCAGGATCGCGCCATGGACACGACGACGATCATCGCCAAGCGGCTCGAAGCCCTCGGCAACCCGACACGGCTCGGCATCTACCGCGCGCTGGTGCGCGCCGGCGATGCGGGCCTCGCCGTCGGCGCGCTGCAGGAGCGGCTGGGCACGCCGGCCTCGACGCTCTCGCATCATCTGCGCACGCTGGTCGGCGTGGCGCTCGTGACGCAGGAGCGCCACGGCACGACGCTGATCTGCCGGGCGAACTACCCCGTCATGAACGGGCTCGTCGCCTTCCTGTCCGAGGAGTGCTGCGTCGATTCCCGCTGCGGGCCCGCCCGCGATCCGGGCGTGAGCGAGGAAGCGATCTAGCGCTTTTTCGCCGTCGCCTATTTCGAAATTTCTGGAATGATCGAGAGCCAAGGAGAGCACCATGCACGCGCCGTCTCGTTCCGCCGAGCTGCCGATCGCCATCTTGGGAGCGGGGCCCGTCGGCCTCGCCGCCGCGGCGCATTGCGCCGAGCGCGGGCTGCCCTTCCTCGTGCTGGAGGCCGGGCCGGCCGTCGGCGCCAACCTGCGCGAATGGGGGCACGTGCGCCTGTTCTCGCCCTGGCGCTACGACGTCGACGCCGCGTCCCGCCGCCTGCTCGAGCGGGAGGGGTGGGTGCAGCCGGATCCGGATTCGCTGCCCACCGGCGCGGAGATGGCGGATCGCTATCTCGCACCGCTCGCCGAGGCGCTCGCCGCCCACGGCCGGATCGTGATCGACGCACGCGTCCGGGCCGTCACGCGCGCGGGGCTCGACAAGGTGAAGAGCGCACGGCGCGCCCAGACGCCGTTCCTGATCGACGTCGAGCACGGCGACGGGCGGCGCTCGCGCCACCTCGCCCGCGCGGTCGTCGACGCCAGCGGCACCTGGAGCACGCCCAACCCGCTGGGCGGAACGGGCATCGCCGCCATCGGCGAGAGCGAGGCGGCCGGGCGCATCCGCTACCGCATCCCCGACGCACTCGGCGCGGACCGCGCCGTCTATGCCGGCGCGCGCACCCTCGTCGTCGGCGCCGGTCATTCGGCCGCGAACGCGGTCATCGATCTCGCAGGCCTCGTCGAGCAGACCGGGACGGGAAGCATCACCTGGGCGGTGCGGGGCGCACGCCCGATCCGCGCCTTCGGCGGCGGCGCCGGCGACGAGCTGCCCGCGCGCGGGGCGCTCGGAGCGCGGCTCCAGGCGCTCGTGGCCGACGGACGGGTGCGGCTCGTGACCGGCTTCGCCGCGGAGGAGATCCGTGAGGCGGATGCAGGCGGCGTCCTCGTCGCCGACGCGAGCGGGCGAACGATCGGGCCCTTCGATCGCCTCGTCGCGCTCACGGGACAGCGTCCGGATCTCGCGCCGCTGCGCGAGCTGCGCATCGATCTCGATCCGTGGCTCGAATGCTCCCGGGCGCTCGCGGCCGACATCGATCCCAACGTCCACGCCTGCGGCAGCGTCACGCCGCACGGGCATGCGGCGCTGGCCCATCCCGAGCCCGGCTTCTACGTCGTCGGCGCCAAGAGCTACGGGCGCGCGCCCACCTTCCTCATGATGACGGGCTACGAGCAGGTGCGCTCCGTCGTGGCGGCCCTCGCCGGCGCCGAAGCCGAAGCCGATCGCGTCGAGCTCGTCCTGCCCAAGACCGGCGTGTGCTCGACGGATCTCGCGACCGGCGCGGACGCCTGCTGCGCGCCGGCTCCAGAGGGTGCGCGCGGCTGCTGCGGCGCACCCGCCGCGCAGGACGCACCCGTTCCCGCCCGCGTGGGCGCCCGCTGCGGAGCCGCCGCGTGAGCCCTCCCCCGTCCGACTCCGCCGCGCTCGACCTCGCGAGCGCGGCGGCTCCCGAAAAGCCGTCCCGCCCGGTGGTGATCACCGTGCTCGGCGTCACGCAGATCCTGGCGTGGGGCTCCACCTTCTATCTCCTGGCGGTGCTCGCCCCCGTGATCGTGGCCGAGACCGGCTGGGCGAAGACCTTCGTCGTGGGCGGGCTCACGCTGGGCCTCGTCGCGGCGAGCCTCGTCTCGCCGCGGGTGGGGCGCGCCGTCGAGGCGACGGGCGGGCGACCGGTCCTCGTGGGCTCGGCGCTCACCATGGCGGCGGGGCTCGCGGCGCTGGGCCTCGCCGCCCACCCCCTCGCCTATCTCGCCGCCTGGCTCGTGATCGGGCTCGGCATGGGTGCGGGCCTCTACGACGCCGCCTTCGCGACGCTCGGCCGCCTCTACGGCGCGAGCGCGCGCTCGGCGATCACCACGCTCACCCTGTTCGGCGGCTTCGCCTCGACGATCGGCTGGCCGCTCTCCGCCCTCTTCGTCGAGCAGCTCGGCTGGCGCGGCGCCTGCTTCGCCTATGCGGCGATCCACGTCCTCGTCGTCGCGCCGCTCTACCTGACGCTTCTCCCGCGCCGCCCCGCGCCGGCGCCGCACGCCGCCCCCGTCGCGACGCCGGCGACGGAAAAGCCCGCCGACGGCGCGCGCCGGCTTCGCGACGAGACGCTCCTGCGGCTCACGCTCGCCGCCGGCCTCACCGTGAGCGGACTCGCCACCGCGGTCCTGTCGGTGCACCTCATCACGCTGCTCCAGGCCCGCGACCTGGCGCTCGCCGCTGCGGTCGGCCTCGCCGCGATGGTCGGGCCGAGCCAGGTGGGCGCGCGCGTGATCGAGGCCTGGATCGGCCGCCGCTACCATCCGATCCGCACCGCCGCGGCCTCGGCCGCGCTGACCTTCGCCGGCGTCGCGCTGCTCGCGAGCGGCAATGCGGCGATCCTGCCCCTCGCCCTCGTCTGCTACGGCGCGGGCATCGGCATCCGCTCCATCGTCAAGGGAACGTTGCCGCTCGCGATCTTCGGCCCCTTCGGCTATGCCGCCCTCATGGGCCGCCTCGCCCTCCCCCAGCTCCTCGTCGCGGCGCTGGCGCCGCTGGCCGGCGCCTGGCTCATGGAGACGATCGGCCCCGACGCCCTGCTCCACGCGCTGATCGGCGTCACCACGCTCGACGCGCTGCTCGTCCTGGCGATCGCGCTGCAGATCAGGGGGCGCTAGACGATCACGCCGCGCTGCGCGCGCGCTCCTCCAGGAACGCGACGACCGCGTCGGCGGGCATGGGGCGGCCGTAGAGCCAGCCTTGGGCCTGGGCGCATCCGCGGGCGGCGAGGAAGTCGGCCTGGGCCTGCGTCTCCACGCCCTCCGCCGTCACCGAGATCTCCAGCGCGCGGCCGAGCTCGATCACCGCCGAGGCGATGGCCGCGTCGTCCGGGTCCTCGATGAGGTCGCGCACGAAGCTGCGGTCGATCTTGATGTCGTCGACGGGGAAGCGCTTGAGGTGGGTCAGCGATGCGAAGCCCGTGCCGAAATCGTCGAGCGCGATGCGCATGCCCGCCGCCTGGAAGGCGCGCAAGGTCGCCTCGACGCCCTCCCCGCCCGGGCCGAGGAAGACGCTCTCCGTCACCTCCACGTCGATCCGCGACGGCGCCACACCGGCCCGGGCGAGCTGCTCCGCGACGTGCTCGGCGAGCTTGGGGCAGCCGAATTCCGCCGGCGCGAAGTTCACGGCGATCCGCCCCGGCTCCAGCCCCGCGTCGAGCCAGCGCCGCAGGTCGGCGGCGATCTGGCCGCGCATGCGCTCGCCGATGGCGATGGCGTGCTCCGGCTCGGCGAAGGCGGCAGCGAAATGAACGGGCGTGAGGAGCCCGCGCTCCGGGTGGCGCCAGCGCGCCAGCGCCTCGAAGCCGGTGACGCGCCCCGTCGCGAGGGCCACCTTCGGCTGATAGTAGGGCACGATGGCATCCGCCTCGAGGGCGGCGCCGACGTCGCGCAGCAACGTCACGCGCCGCTCGAAGCCGCGCCGCAGCGCCGGCTCGTAGACGACGAGGCGATTGCGCCCGCTCTGCTTGGCCGCATAGAGCGCGAGATCGGCGTCCTTCACGAGCTCGCCCGGGGAGGTGTCGTGCTCGGGGCACAGCGCGAGGCCGATGGAGGCGCGCCCGACGAGGCTGCGCTCGCCGAACGGCACCGGCTGGCGCATGGCCTCGAGCAGGCCGGCCGCGATCGCCTGAGCCTCCTCGCGGTTCGCGGGCGCGAGTACCATGGCGAACTCGTCGCCCCCCAGGCGCGCCACGACGTCGCCGTCGCGCGCCGCCGTGCGCAGGCGCTGCGCGGCGGCGACGAGGAGCGCGTCCCCGGCGTCGTGACCGAGGGCGTCGTTCACCTCCTTCAGCCCGTCGAGATCGACGAGGAGCAGCGCCGCTCCCTTCGGGCAGCTCTCGGCACGCGCGGCGATGCGCTCCAGGCTCGCCTGGAAATGCGTGCGGTTCGGCAGGCCCGTGAGCGCGTCGTGGTGTGCCGCGCGCCAGACGCGCTCTTCGGCGGCCTTTCGGTCGGTGATGTCGACGACGGCGGCGAGGAGCGCCGCGCGCCCGTCGATGTCGATGCCCGACGCCGCGAGGAGGACGTCGCGCTCATCCCCGTCGGGCTTGCGCAGGCGCGTGTCGAAGCCGTCGATCCGGTCCCGCCCCGCCATCTGCGCGATGAAGCGGTCACGGTCGCGGACATCCACGTAGAGGTCGCGCGTGGACCAGGCGCTCGCGTCCTCGATGCCGAGGAAGGTGCGGGCCGCGTCGTTCAGCGCGAGAAAGCGCCCGTCCGTGCGGTCCGAGACGACGAGGGGAATGGGCACCGTGCGGAACATCCGCTCGAACATCTCGCGGCTGTGGCCGAGCTCGCGATTGGCGAGGCGCTCGCGCTGGACGGCGGTCCATTCGAGGCGGCGCAGCCGGTTGGAGCGCGTGACGACGAGGAGGAGCGCGATGTTGAGCATCAGCATGCCGAGCCCCAGCCCCAGCGCCGTGGTCTCGATGCCGGGCGTGCCGTGCCCGATCACGCTGAAGCCGACGAGCATGCAGGTCGACGAGAACGCACCGGCGACGAGCGTCGCGCGGAAGGTGTTGGGCACGACGAGGTAGAGCATCAAGGGCAGGACGATGACGACGAAGAGCGCCAGGTCCGAGCGCGAGGAGACGAGCAGCCCGACCCCGATGGAGACGATCCCCTGCCAGACGCCGAGCACCGCCTGCAGCTCGCCCGCCGTCCGGCTACGCAGGACGAGCCCCAGGCAGACGATGGAGATCGCCACCACGACGAGGCGCGACGGCACGGCGATCCAGAAATGCGGATCTCCGGCGAAGCGCCAGTCGGAGACGAGGAAGAGCGTGTTGACGATCGTGGAGAAGAACAGGAGCAACCGCGCCTGCCGGATCGATTCCGGCAGGCGCTCGGCCCGGAAGGTGGCTTCCGTAGCGGGTGTGCGGAATTCACCGCTGATCGGGCTGAGCGCGTAGGCTGGCATGGCTGGACCATGCGTCGCATGCCCGGGTGTAACCTACGTTAACACCACCAGCGCGCGGATGCGCAGACCGGATGCGTCACGCCTGCAGACGCGCCAGCGCCTCCGCGATCTTCGCGCGGCGCGCCAGGGTCTCGTCGAGCCGCTCGCGCATCTCCTCGACCACCTCCTCCTTGGCGTTGGCGAGAAAGGCGGGGTTGTCGAGCTTGGCCCGCGACTTCGCCTCGTCGCCGGCGAGCTTGCCGTCCTCCTTGGCGAGGCGGGCGCGCTCTGCGGCGATGTCGACCACGCCCTGGAGCGGCAGCGCCGCGCTCTCGCCGCGCACGACGAGGAAGGCCGAGGCCTTGGGCGCGCTCTCCGCGACGGTGATCTCGGAGGCGCGCGCGAGGCGGCGGATCATGTCCGACCAGGCCTCGACCCGCGCCTTCGTCTGCGCCGAGGGCGACACGAGGACGAGCGGCACCTGCGCCGAGCCGGGCACGCCCGTCTCGGAACGGGCGGAGCGGATCTCGGAGATCAGGTCGACGACGAAGCCGATCTCCGCCTCCGCCGCCTCGTCGAGGAGAGCCGCGTGGTCCGGCCAGGCGGCGAGCGCGAGGACGGGCTCGTCGCGCGCCGGGCCCTCGGCACCCTTGGCCGCCCAGAGCTCCTCCGTGATGAAGGGCATGAACGGGTGGAGCAGCTTGCAGAGCTGATCGATCAGGAAGGCGGCGGTGGCGCGCGTCTCGTCCTTCGCCGGCCCGTCCTCGCCCTGGAGCACGGGCTTGGAGAGCTCGAGATACCAGTCGCAGAACACGTTCCAGGTGAAGCGATAGGCGGCCGCGGCGGCGTCGTTGAAGCGGAAGGCTTCCAGCGCCTCCGTGACGTCCGCGAAGGCGCGGGCGCATTCGGAGAGCGCCCAGACGTTGAGCGGCTGGGTCACGGCCTTCGGATCGTAGCCGGCGACGCGCACGCAGCCGTTCATCTCGGCGAAGCGGGCGGCGTTCCAGATCTTGGTCGAGAAGTTGCGGTAGCCCTCGACCCGGGAGACGGCGAGCTTGATGTCGCGGCCCTGCGCCGCCATGGCGACGAGGGTGAAGCGCAGAGCGTCCGCGCCGAACTGGTCGACGAGGCTCAACGGGTCGATGACGTTGCCCTTGGACTTCGACATCTTGGCGCCCTTCTCGTCACGGACGAGGGCGTGGATGTAGACCGTGTCGAAGGGCACCTCGTCCATGAAGTGCAGGCCGGCCATCATCATCCGGGCGACCCAGAAGAAGATGATGTCGAAGCCGGTGACGAGCGTGTTCGTCGGGTAGTAGCGCGCGACCTCCGGCGTCTCGTCGGGCCAGCCGAGCGTCGAGAACGGCCAGAGCGCGGAGGAGAACCAGGTGTCGAGGACGTCCTCGTCGCGGGTGAGCGCGACATCGTGGCCGTGCTTCTCGCGGGCTTGGGCCTGCGCCTCCGCCTCGTCGTAGGCGACGTAGACGTTGCCCTCCTCGTCGTACCAGGCGGGGATCTGGTGGCCCCACCAGAGCTGGCGCGAGACGCACCACGGCTCGATGTTCTCGAGCCATTGGAAGTAGGTCTTCTCCCAGTTCTCCGGCACGAAGCGCGTGCGCCCGTCCTTCACCGCGCCGAGCGCGCGCTCGGCGAGCGGCTTCACGTTCACGAACCACTGGTCCGTGAGGTAGGGCTCGACGACGACGCCGGAGCGGTCTCCGTGCGGAACCGCGTGGACGTTGGGCGTGATCTCGGCGAGGAGCTCGCGCGCCTCCATCATCTCGACGACGCGCTTGCGGGCCTCGAAGCGGTCGAGGCCGTGCAGCGCCATGGTCTCGGGCTCGGGCGCGGCGTTTACGAGGAAGTCCTCGTTCTCCGCGATCGCCACGTGAGCCGATCGGTCGAAGACGTTGACGATGCGCAGGTTATTGCGCTTGCCGACCTCGAAGTCGTTGAAGTCGTGCGCCGGCGTGATCTTCACCGCGCCGGTGCCCTTCTCCGGGTCCGAGTACTCGTCGGCGACGATGGGGATGCGCCGGCCGACCAGCGGCAGGATCGCGAACTTGCCGACGAGATCGGCATAGCGCTCGTCCTCCGGATGGACCGCGACGGCGGTGTCGCCCAGCATGGTCTCGGGCCGCGTCGTCGCGACCGTGATGAAGCGGCCCCCTTCGCCCTCGATGGGGTAGCGGAAGTGCCAGAGGTTGCCCTTGGTCTCGACCTGCTGGACCTCGAGATCCGAGATCGCGGTCTGGAACTTCGGGTCCCAGTTGACGAGGCGCTTGTCCTTGTAGAGCAGGCCCTGGCGGTAGAGCTCGACGAAGACCTTCAGCACGGCCTTCGACAGGCCCTCGTCCATGGTGAAGCGCTCGCGCGACCAGTCGCAGGACGCGCCCAGCCGCTTGAGCTGGTTGACGATGGCGCCGCCGCTCTCCTCCTTCCAGGCCCAGACCTCCTCGAGGAACGCCTCGCGGCCCATCTCGCGCCGGGACGGCCGGCCATCGGCGGCGAGCTTGCGCTCGACCACCATCTGCGTGGCGATGCCGGCGTGGTCCATGCCCGGCTGCCAGAGCACGTCGCGCCCGCGCATGCGCTCGAAGCGGCAGAGCACGTCCTGGAGCGTGTTGTTGAGCGCGTGGCCCATGTGGAGCGAGCCCGTCACGTTCGGCGGCGGGATCATGATGGTGTAGGGCTTCGCGTCCGTCCGCTCGGGGCGGCCGGCGCGGAACGCGCCCGCGTCCTCCCAAACCTGTGCGATACGCCCCTCGACGGCGGCGTGGTCGAACGTCTTGTCCATCATGAGGTCGGCCGATCGTATCTCGTGCAAACGAAAAAGCGCGCCGGAAAGGCTCCGGCTAGAAACCGGAGCCCGGCGCGCAAGTCAACGGGTCGAGGAAAATGCCGGGCGGACCCTGCCGCCCGGGATCCCGCGTGCGCGCTCAGCGGCCGCGGGATACGCGCTCGATCTCGGCGCGCACGAGGCGCTCGACGATGCTCGGCAGGTTGTCGTCGAGCCAGTCCTTCAGCATCGGTCGCAGCATCTCCTTGACGAGATCCTCGAGCGTCCGGCCCTGGTTGGAGAGGACGGCGTGGGCGAGCATGTTGAAATGGTTGCCCACGGCCGAATCCGTGGCTTCCGAGAGGAGGCGCTCCTCGTCGACCATGCGCCGGCGCGGGGGCTCGGGCATCGGCGGCGGAACATAGGGCGCCGGCTCCTCGAAGACGGGCTCGGGCTCCTCGAAAGCGTCGATCTCCGGCTCGGGCTCGGGCTCCGGCTCGGGGAGCGCATCGAAGTCGGGCTTGCCCGAGAGCTCGTTGTGGCGAAAGTCGATGTCCTCGTGCTCGAGGTCGAGGGGGGACGGCTCGCGCGCCACCTTGGCCACCGGCTCCGCCACCTGGCCGAGGTCGAGGACTTCCTCCTCCTCGTCCTCCGGCTCCGGCTCGGGTTCCGGCTCGGGCTCCTCCTCGGCGTCGTCGCCGAACATGTCGTCGATGGAGGCCTGCGAGTTCGGGCCGCCGTCGTCGGCGACCTCGTCCTCCTCCGGCTCCTCCTCCGGCGCGCTCGACGCCTGGTCGTCGGCGATGATCCGGCGGATGGAGGCGAGGATCTCCTCCATAGTCGGCTCTTCGGACTTGGCGCTCTTCGGGCTGGCCGGGCTCATCTGGCACTCATCGATCGCGATTCCACACGGAACGAGGATCGACCCGTATGGTCAACGAAAGCTTAACGCGGCTTGTCGGAACGGCGCAAAGCGCAATGTGCGTCGTCCACGGCGAAACGTCGGGTCGCGCCGCCCGCGGCGTCACTGGCCGGACGGCGTCTGCGTGCCGTACCAGAGCCCGTCGACCTGCTCGAAATGGACGCTGGCGTCGTAGATCTCGACACCGAGCGCGAGCTGGGTCGGCGTGAGCCTCCCCATCGCCTGTACGAGGGCGTAGCCCGCCACCACGCGATCGCGCTGCGCCGTGATCAGGTTCACGCGCGCGTTCAGCAATTCCTGCTGGGCGTTGAGCACGTCGAGCGTCGTGCGCTGGCCGACCCGGGCCTCCTCGCGCACGCCCGAAAGCGCCGTCTCGGCGGCGGAGACCTGGGCCTGCGCGGCCTCGATCTGCGCCGTCGACGCGTCGAGCTGGCCCCAGGCGGCGATGATCGCGGCGCGGACCTGCTCGCGGACGAGATCGACGTCGAAGCGACGCTGCGACGCGATCTCCTTGGCCTGACGCACGCGCGCCGAGACCTCGCCGCCCTGGTAGAGCGGCACGTCGAGGCGCGCCACGATCTGCGCGGACGTGGTCCGGTCGCCGGAGATCGAGGAATCGTAGCGATGGTTCACCGCACCCTGGACGCCGAGCGTCGGCAGGAGCTCGCCCTCGATCAGTCGGACCTGCGCCTGCGCGGCGTCGAGCGCGTGACGCGCGGCGGTGATGTTGGGATTCTGCGAAAGCCCGATCTCGACCGCGGCCTCGACCGAGCGCGGGATCAGGCGCGCGGGGATGCTGCCCGGCTGCAGCTGGCGTGGATCGACGCCGACGATGCGGCGGTAGATCGCGATGCTCGAGCGCAGGTTCGCCTCCGCGAGGCTGACCTGAGAGCGGGCGGCCGCGACGCGCGCCTCGGACTGAGCGACGTCGGTGCGGGTCACCTCGCCCACGTCGAATCGGTCCTGCGTCTGGCGCAGCTGCTCGCCCAGAACGTCGATGTTGTTGCGCTGCAGGTTGAGGATCGCCGTGTCGCGCAGGACGTTCATGTAGGCCTGCGCCGCCTGGAACAGCACGTCCTGGACGGAGGCCTCGAGGTTCTGGCGCGCGGCGAAGACCTGGCTCTCGGCCTGGCGCACGGAGGCGGCCGTGCGGCCGCCGTTGTAGATCGTCTGGTTGATCTGCAGGCCGATGCCGCGAGGAGTCAGCGCGCTCTCGGAGGAGATGCCGCGCAGCTCGCGCTCGCTCCAGGTACGGCCGATGTCGGCGCTGGCGCTGATGCGGGGGCGATAGCCGGAGAGCGCACGGGGCACGTTCTCGTCCGTGGCGCGCACGCTCGCGCGCTCGCCGTTGATGATCGGGCTCGCGATGTAGGCGCGCGAGAGCGCGGATTCGAGCGTCTCTGCGAGCGCCGCGGCGGGATACGCCGCCGACAGGCCGAGCGCCGCTGCGATCAGCGCTGCGTTCCAACGGACGGACCTGGCGCGCGACATCAACTCTTCCCTGTCCTGGCCCGACGACGGGAACGGTTCGGCGTCCCTGCGACTCGGGCGTTCATACTGAGCACGGTGCTGCGCAAGAATACGGCCGGGACGCTTCCGAGCAATGCTCATCGCCCCGCCTCGGCCATTTCCTCGCCATCCGTTGCCCCAAAACCACGATTCGGCCGCGGCCGGAAACCGCTTTTCTCAGCGGGTCTTAGCAAAAGTCAGTCGGTCGGCCGCCGTCAGAAGACGAAGCCCGGCTCCTCGCGGAACGGGGCCAGCACCGGCGCCGCCGCGTCGAAGATGGCGCGCGACCCGAAGGTGTCGCCGGAGCGCACGAAGATCGTGGCGCGGCTCGTGCGGCTGCCGTCGCCGACGATGGCGCCGAGCCGCCCATCCTCGGCGAGGCATTCGAGCAGCGCCTGCGGACGCTTCTGGGCGGCGCCGTTCAGGAGGATCACGTCGAAGGGCCCGTGCCCGGCGCAGCCGTTCTCGATCGGCCCCACGACCACCTCGACGTCCCCCGCCCCGTGCGCAGCGAGGAGCTCGCGCAGGCGCGCGGCCACCGCCTCGTCCGACTCGAGCACCGTCACCGTAGCGCCGAGCCGTCGCATCGCGACCGCCT
This sequence comes from Salinarimonas ramus, assembly GCF_014645695.1. Lineage (GTDB taxonomy): Bacteria > Pseudomonadota > Alphaproteobacteria > Rhizobiales > Beijerinckiaceae > Salinarimonas > Salinarimonas ramus. The sequence goes on from NZ_BMMF01000010.1 coordinate 126,091, forward strand.
CGTAGCCGAGCCCGCTCGCCACCACGAGCGCGCGCTCGCCGGCGACGAGGCGCAGGTTCTGCAGGAGACGCCCGAAGATCATGGGCGGCAGGAGCCAGCGCCCGCCGTCCTGGGTGCGCGCCACGGGCAGGCTCTGGTCCGAATAGGCGAGCGCCCTCGCCTCCTCGGGCGCGAAGTCCTCGCGCGGGATGTCGTTCATGGCCGAGAGGATGCCGAGATCGGTGATGTCGTAGGTGCGCAGCTGGTGGTCCACCATCATGCGGCGCACGCGGGCGAAATCGATCATCGAAGCCTCTCGGATCACGCAAGCATCGTCGGGTCGGCGTCTCGGGGACGTCGAGCTTTTGATGGATCGGTCGGCGAAAGGCAAGCGCGAGGGCGCGCGCGGCGGGTCCGCGAGACCCCGCATCCCGCCTCTCCGGGGGGCCCGGGACGATCCTCGCCGATTTGGTTCCGGTTCGATCGTGATCGCGCCGGATTGGAATTAATTGACACTATTAGATGTCAAATTCCGCTACCGTGTTTACGTCCGTGGAAGGATACGGGTCCAGGCTTCGCGCATCCACTAGAGACGAAACGGACAATCTATGAAGCTCTTCTCGATGCGCGGCCGGGCCACCGGCGACCGCGGCGCCACCCCGCATCTGTTCGTGCTCGACGAGAGCGGCAGGATCCTCTCCGCCAGCCAGACCCTGCTCACCGCCAGCGGCCGCACGCCCGCGGACGTCGTCGGCCGAACGCTGGCCGACATCCTCGACCTCTCCGCCGCTGCCGGGGAGACGGATCTCTTCGCCTCCCTGCGCCGCGGCGAGACGAGCGCCCGCGAGGTGTCGATCCGCACCCGCGACGGGCGCGAGGCGTGGCTTTCGGCGACCTTCGTTCCCGTCCGCACGAAATCGGGCGCGCTGGAGCGTGTCGTCGTCACCGGCGCCGACGTCACCGACGTCGTCGCCCGCGCCCGCGACGCGCAGAGCCAGCTCGACGCCATCAACCGCTCGCACGCGGTGATCACCTTCGCCCTCGACGGCACGATCCTGGACGCCAACGAGAACTTCCTCTCGGTGATGGGCTACACCGACGCGGAGATCGTGGGGCGCCACCATCGCATTTTCGTCGATGCCGCCTATGCGAAGAGCGCGGATTACGCGGAGTTCTGGGCCGTTCTCGCCCGGGGCGAGTACCGCTCCGCCGAGTACCGCCGCATCGCCAAGGGCGGGCGCGTCGTCCACATCATGGCCTCCTACAATCCGGTCTTCGACCGCACGGGCAAGCCGGTGAAGGTGGTGAAGTTCGCCACCGACGTCACAGCCCAGGTGCAGGAGCGTGAGCGCCGTCGCGAGGCGGTGAAGGCCATCGATTCCGACGTCGGGCGAATCGCCGAGGCGGCGGAGCGCACCCGCGCCACGGCGGAGGCCTCGGTGACCACGTCCGGACAGGTCTCGGCGAACGTCCAGTCCGTCGCCTCTGCGGCGGAGGAGCTCGCCTCGTCGGTGGGCGAGATCAGCCAGCAGGTCGCACGCTCCTTCGAGATCTCGACCGAGGCCGTCACCCAGTCCAAGGCGACGGACGGCATCATCGCCGAGCTCGACGCCTCCGCCTCGCGCATCGGCGAGGTGGTGGAGCTGATCCGCTCCATCGCGGGCCAGACGAATCTCCTCGCGCTCAACGCCACGATCGAGGCCGCGCGCGCGGGCGAATCGGGCAAGGGATTCGCGGTCGTCGCGGCGGAGGTGAAGAGCCTCGCCCAGCAGACCGCCAACGCCACCGACGAGATCAGCGGCCAGATCGCGCAGACTCAGGTCGCCACCGGCAAGGCCGTGACCGCCATCGGCGAGATCGGCCGTACCATCGAGCGGATGAACCAGGTCTCGTCCGGGATCGCCAGCGCCATCGAGGAGCAGACCTCGGTGACCCAGGAGATCTCGTCGAGCATGCAGGACGCCGCCGCCGACGTCGCGAGCGTCATCGCCGGCGTCGAGGAGATGGCCCGCTCCGCCGCCCTCGTCGCCGACGCGACGCGCACCCTGCGCGAGGCGTCGCGGTCGGTGGCGTGATCGGGCCGCGACGAGCTCGCGCTCGTTCCAGACGCCTGCGATCGAACCAGATTGTCGGGATGAGATTTTGGAGGCCTCGCCCGGAATCGAACCGGGGTGCAAGGATTTGCAGTCCTCTGCGTAACCACTCCGCCACGAGGCCTCGTCCGCGGCGTCTCCGTCGCGGGCCACCTCCATATCAGCGCCTCGCGCGCCGTGGCAAGCCCTAAGTGGCTAGCTAGAGACCCCACCTCGCCGGGCCGGGCACGGCACCGCGCCGGAGCGGAATAGGGTCGGTCGTGGTCGAGAAAGCGGACTGCAAGAGTGTGCCGAAGACGGGTCGACAATTCTCTGGCCCGTCGGAAAACAGCGACTTCTGATAGTGTATTGCCGGCAATCGCCGCGCGCCGACCAAGGTCGATTGCCTCTTGGAAGCCGGCGATTCCAATTGACAGCCCGCAGTGCCCCCTGGAGAGTGATACACTCTAGAGAGGATTTCTCTCAGTGTCGCGGGGGCTCGGATGGCGGATATCACGATTTTCAACGGCCAGGTCAACGGAACACCAGGGAACGACGTGTTTCGAACGACGGTCGGCCTCAGCAACTTCTCCGTCAATGCCGGGAGCGGGAACGACCAGTTCGTCGCCGACGTCAGCCATCTGGCCGGCGTCACATGGGAGGTCTTAGGCGTCGAGACCTTCACCTTCTTCGGAAGCCGGGAGACCATCTTCTTCAGCAGCTTCGGCAGCTTTCCGAAGACCATCGATTTCTCCGGCGTCTCGTCGCTCGCGCTCGCGACGATCCGGGACGGCTTCCTGACCAACACCGTGATCGGCGGCCCGCTGACGGCCGCGGGCTTCTCAAGCAGCTTGACCTCGACTGCCACCCTCCAGACGATGGACTTCAACACCGGCGTCGCAGTCTTGAACCGCACGAACGGCGAGACCGTCGCCTTCAATTCGTCCGCGCTGCCGGTCTTCTTCCTCATCGACGGGGTGAACTCTTCGACGACGGGAAGCGCGGCCAACAACGCGGTCCATGTCGCTCATGGCGTGCACACGTTCAACGGCGGCGCGGGTGTCGACAGCGTGGCCATCCGCTTCGAGACGATGGGCGCGCAGATCGGGCAGTTCCAGGTCCTCTCTCGCCCGGACGATACGCTGACGATCACGAATCCCACGGCGGCCCGCCCCTTTTCCGTGGAAGCCGGTTCTGTCGAGCGTGTTCAGTTCATCGACGGCCAGGGTGCGTTCGTCCGGACGCTCGCGTTCGACACGGGTGCGGGCGAGAACGCCGGTTCCGCCTATCGTGTCTATCAGGCCGCCTTCGATCGAACGCCCGACAACGACGGGCTGAAGTTCTGGATCGATCGCGCCGATGGCGGAACCTCGCTGATCGACATCGCCGCCGGCTTCGTGGCGTCCGCGGAATTCCAGTCGATCTACGGTGCGAACCCCACCAGCGCCCAATTCGTCGGGCGGCTCTACCAGAACGTCCTCGGGCGGGAGGGAGAGGCCGGCGGCGTCGCCTTCTGGACGAACGAGCTGAATACCGGCGCGCGCAGCCAGGCACAGGTGCTGGCCGATTTCGCCGAGAGCCCGGAGAACGTCGTCGGCGTGGCGCCGGCCATCGACGGCGGCATCGTGCTTCTGTAGAGCCAAGACGGCGGTGGAGTTCTCTCGGCGGCGCTCCTTCGTTCCCGCCACCCTTCCCCACCGCCCTCCCCGGTGCTTTGATCCCGGTCGGACCGCCGCGGCCGGCGGCGGGGAACGACGACGGGGAGCGCCATGGACGCGGACAAGCTCGCACGCCTGAGGGCGCGCTACGGGCAGGCCAAGGGCGGGGACATCCACGATCCCGCCTTCAAGGCGGTTGCGGACACCCAGTTCCGCGACGGCGAGCGCCGGCGCTGGCCCTTCGCCGACGTCGCGACCTTTCTCGGGGCGCCCTATCGCCCGCAGGCGCTGGAGGAAGGCTTCTCCGGGCTCGACGTGGCGATCTTCGGCGTGCCGATGGATCTGGGCGTCACCAACCGCTCGGGCACGCGCTTCGGCCCGCGCGCCGTGCGCGGGATCGAGCGGATCGGGCCCTACGAGCACGTGCTCCGCGCGTTGCCGACCTACACCCTGCGGGTGGCCGACGTCGGCGACGTGGCGATGGAGAGCCGCTTCTCGCTCGAGCGCTGCCATGCCGACATCGAGGCCTATGCCCGCCGCGTCGTCGAAGCCGGCGTGCGCACGCTCGCGGTCGGCGGCGACCACTCGATCTCCCTGCCGATCCTGAAGGCGGTGGGCGCCGGCCGGCCAGTCGGCATGATCCACATCGACGCCCACGCGGACACGTCGGGCCCGTACGAGGACACCAAGTTCCACCATGGCGGTCCCTTCCGGCAGGCGGTGCTCGACGGCGTCCTCGACCCGGAGCGGACGATCCAGATCGGCATTCGTGGGTCGGCCGACTGGCTCTGGGAGTTTTCCACCGAGAGTGGCATGACCATGATCCACGCCGAGGAGGTCGACACGCTCGGCATCCCGGCGATCGTCGAGCGCATCCACGAGGTCGTGGGCGAGGGGCCGACCTACCTCTCCTTCGACATCGATTCCATCGACCCCGCCTTCGCGCCCGGTACGGGCACGCCCGAGGTGGGCGGGCTCACGCCCCGCGAGGTGCTCGCGCTCATGCGGGGCTGCGCGGGGCTCGACATCGTCGGGGGAGACGTCGTCGAGGTCGCGCCGCAATACGACGCGACGACGAACACGGCCCACGTCGCCGGGCAGATGCTGCTGGAGATTTTGTCGCTGATGAGCCTTGCCCCGTCTCTACGCGATTGACCGCGGGCGCGTGAGCGGCTTGAGTTGCGCCAGAAGCGGGCCGAGGGGGCCCGCCCGCGCCCGAACGGGGCGCGAAACCAGAACGAACGAGGGAAGAACGACACATGCGCTTCATGAAGACGCTCGGCCTCGCCATCGCCGCCTCGGCCTTCGCGATCGGCGCCGCGACCGCCCAGGAACAGGTGACCATCGCCACCGAGGGCGCCTACGCGCCCTGGAACTTCTCGAACCCCGACGGCACGCTCGACGGCTTCGAGATCGAGCTCGCCCGCGACCTGTGCGAGCGCATGGAAGCCGATTGCGAGATCATCGCGCAGGATTGGAACGGCATCATCCCAGGCCTCACCGCCGGGCGCTACGATGCCATCATGGCGGGCATGTCGATCACCGCCGAGCGTGAGGAGGTGATCTCCTTCGCGGGTCCCTACACGCTTTCGCCCAACGGCTTCCTCGTGCCCAACGGCTCGGATCTCGCCGACATGCCGGGCACCGGCGAGCGCTTCAACCTCGACACCAACACCGAAGCCGCCATGGCGGCGCTCGAGGAGGTGAAGCCTCTGCTCGAGGGCAAGGTGATCGGCGTCCAGGGCTCGACCACCCACGCCAACTTCGCCCGCGAGCATCTGGCCGACGTCGCCGAGATCCGCGAGTACGGCACCACCGAGCAGCACGACCTCGACCTCCAGGCCGGCCGCATCGACGCCGTGCTGGCGGACGCGCCGACGCTGCGCGCCACGATGGAGAAGCCCGAGTTCCAGGGCGAGTTCTCCATCGTCGGCCCCGGCTACGTCGGCGGCATCCTCGGCCGCGGCGTGGGCGTCGGCCTGCGCCAGGAGGACGAGGAGCTGCGCACGCGCTTCAACGAGGCGATCGCGGCCGCGGCGGCCGACGGCACCATCAAGGAGCTGTCGGAGAAGTGGTTCGGCACGGATCTCACGCCGGCCATGTGAGCCGCGGGATTCGTGATCGCGCTCTCCGGAGCCGAAGCGAGGTGGCGGAGCGGCTCGCTCCGCCACCTTTCATTTGCATCTGCCCGTCTCGCAGGCCGTTTGCCTCCGCCGTCGCAAAAAAGTAGTGCTTGCCAGCTCGTGCACCCTGCCTGTTAGGTAGGCAGCAACGGGCGACGCAGAGCGCCCGGTGGACAGGCGATCCGCCCATGCCGGATCCCTCCAGAGGGGAACGAAGAACATGTCCATCGCAAAAGCCCTCGGGCTCGGGGTCGTCGGCGCCGTGCTGGCGCTGTCCCTCGCGCCGCAGGACGCGACCGCCCAGAGCGAGTGGGAGACGGTCCGCATCGCCACCGAAGGCGCCTACGCGCCGTGGAACTTCTCGAACCCGGACGGCACGCTCGACGGTTTCGAGATCGAGCTCGCCCGCGACCTGTGCGAGCGCATGGAGGTCACCTGCGAGATCGTGCAGCAGGACTGGGCGGGCATCATCCCCGCGCTCCAAGCCGGGCAGTACGACGCGATCATGGCGGGCATGAACATCACCGACCAGCGCGAGGAGGTGATCTCGTTCTCGCGCTCGTATGCGGGCACGCCCCACGGCTTCGCCGCCATGGCCGGCTCGCCGCTGCTCGAGCTCGAGACCGCCGACGCGCCGCTCTCCCTCGACGACGATCCGGATCAGGTCGCGGCCACGATCGAGGCTTGGAAGCCCATCCTCGAGGGCAAGGTCATCGGCGTGCAGGGCTCGACCACGAACTCGAACTTCCTGCGCGAATACCTCGACGACGTCATCGAGATCCGCGAGTACGGCTCCACCGAGCAGCACGACCTCGACCTCACGGCCGGGCGCCTCGACGGCATCTTCGCCGCGCATTCGGCGCTCAAGGCGACGCAGCAGAAGCCGGAATTCGCCGACATGCAGATCGTCGGCACGGGCATGCGCGGCGGCATCCTGGGCCGCGGCGTCGCAGTGGGCGTGCGCCAGGGCGACGAGGACCTCGCCGCCATGTTCAGCGCCGCGATCGACGAGGCGATGGCGGACGGCACCGCCGCCGAGCTCGCCGTGAAGTGGTTCGGCGTCGACGTGACGCCCGCCGAGTGACCCGCACGAGGACGCGCCCCCGGTCACGGGGGCGCGACGGGACGACATGACGCCGATCGGCTTCTTCGAGATCATCGGGTTCGGCGAGCGCGGCTGGGGGGCCGCGCTCCTCCTCGCCGCGGGAGTGACGCTCGCCGTCGCGATCTGCGGCTTCCTCGTGGGCTCGGTGCTCGGCTCGCTCGCCGCCGCGGCGAAGCTTTCGCGAAACCGCATCGCCGCGGCGATCGGAGACTTCTACACCACGGTGCTGCGCGGCATCCCCGACCTCCTCGTCATCTACCTGTTCTATTTCGGCGGATCGCTGGCGCTCACCAATGTCGGGCGCATGCTCGGCTACGACGGCTTCATCGGCCTGCCGGTCTTCGTCACCGGCGCGCTCGCCATCGGCGTCGTCAACGGCGCCTACCAGGCGGAGGTCTTCCGCGGCGCCTATCTCTCGCTCTCCAAGGGCGAGTTGGAGGCGGCGAAGTCGGTTGGCATGAGCCGCGCGCTCATGTTCCGGCGCATCGTCGTGCCGCAGGTGCTGCGCTACGCGATCCCGGGCCTCGGCAACGTCTGGCAGCTGGCGCTGAAGGAATCGGCGCTCATCTCGGTCATCGGGCTCGTCGAGCTCCTGCGCCAGGCGCAGATCGGCGCCGGCTCGACCCGCCAGCCGTTCTACTTCTTCCTCGCGGCGGCGATCCTCTATCTGGCGCTCACCACGATATCCACGATCGCCTTCCAGAAGGCGGAAGAGCGCAGCATGCGCGGCGTCCGGAGGGCGGGCTGATGGATCTCGCCTTCCTGTGGTCCACCTTCACGACGCTGATCGAGGGCGTGCCGCTGCTCCTCGAGCTCGCGGCCCTGTCGCTCGCCATCGGCGCCGTCTTCGCGCTGCTGCTCGCGACGATGCGCCTGTCGAACGTCGCCGTGCTCGACTGGACGGCGCAGGGCTACATCTTCGTCTTCCGCGGCACGCCGCTCCTCGTGCAGATCTTCCTGATCTATTACGGGCTCGGCCAGTTCCGCCCGGCGCTGCAGGATCTCGGCCTGTGGTGGTTCTTCCGCGAGCCGTTCTATTGCGCGGTCTTCGCGCTGACGCTCAACACCGCCGCCTACGCCGCCGAGATCTTCCGCGGCGGCCTGCTGTCGGTGCCCCACGGGCAGATCGAGGCGGCCAAGGCCTGCGGCATGTCGCGGGCGATGCGCTTCCGGCGCATCACGCTGCCCATCGCCATCCGCCAGGCGCTGCCGGCCTACGGCAACGAGATCATCCTGATGGTGAAGGCGACCTCGCTCGCCTCCGTCATCACGCTGATGGAGGTGACGGGCCTCGCCCACCGCCTCATCGCCCAGAGCTTCCGGGCGGTCGAGGTGTTCGTCGTGGCGGGCGCGATCTATCTCTTCATCAACTTCGTCGTCACCCGCGCGATCCTGATGATCGAATGGCGCCTGTCCCCGCACCTGCGCCAGCCGCCCACCGCGGAGGCGCCGATGAAGCCCGAGCCCGCCCATGCGCGAGGGGCGTGACCCGATGGCCGCGCCCGTCCCCGTACCTTCCCCAGAGCGAGAGCCCATGACAGACGCCGCCGTCGCCGTTCAGGACCTGCGCAAGAGCTTCGGTGCGCTCGAGGTACTCAAGGGCGTCTCGCTGACGGCGCGGGAGGGCGACGTGATCTCGATCCTCGGCGCCTCCGGCTCGGGCAAGTCGACGATGCTGCGCTGCATCAACATGCTCGAGATCCCCGACGGCGGCGTCGTGACGATCGGCGGCGAGACGATCCTCATGCGCAAGACCCGCCGCGGCATGCAGCCGGCGGACCCGCACCAGGTGGACCGCATCCGCTCCCAGGTCGCCATGGTCTTCCAGAGCTTCAATCTCTGGTCCCACATGACCATCCTGGAGAACGTCGTCGAGGCGCCGATCCACGTGCAGAAGCGCGACAAGGTGGAGGCGCGGGAGGAGGGCATGGCGCTCCTCGAAAAGGTGGGCATCGCCGACAAGGCCGGCCACTACCCCTCCCACCTCTCCGGCGGCCAGCAGCAGCGCGCCGCCATCGCCCGCGCGCTCGCCATGCGCCCACGCGTCATGCTCTTCGACGAGCCGACCTCCGCGCTCGACCCCGAGCTCGTCGGCGAGGTGCTGCGCGTCATGCGCTCCCTCGCCGAGGAGGGCCGCACCATGCTCGTCGTCACCCACGAGATGGGCTTCGCCCGCGACGTCTCCAACCGCGTGATGTTCCTCCACCAGGGCGTCGTCGAATGCGAGGGCGAACCGCAGGCCATGTTCGCCGACCCCGAGAGCGAGCGCTTCCGCCAGTTCATCTCCTCGCATCGGTGAAGCGCTCGCGGTCTCCCGTCGCCTTCGCGACGAGCGCGGCGATGCCGAGCACGATGGCGCCGACCACGAGCCAGATCGCCACGATGGCGAAGAGGCCGAGATCGCGGATCGTATCGAAGAACCAGGCGATCCACGCCACCTGCTCGGGATCGCGCGCGGCGAGGTCGGCGCGATTCACCGCGAAGCCGCCCACGAGGTCGACGGCGCCGTAGCCCAGCAAAGCCGCGAGCGACCAGAGGGCGACGATCGCCCACGCGACGATCCAAACCCTGCGTGTCGTCATCTTTTGGCCTCCCTTGGCCGGTTTCTCAGGTCTCGTCATCGGCGAAACGGCCGAGCGGGGCGCTTCGATCCCGCCGCACGTCTCGCCGCGATCGGAATAACGGCCGCGAAGGCCGCGCCCCGGCTCTCGGGGGCGCCCCCACAAGGACGCCGTCCGCATGCGATGCACCCTCCCCCGTCGCAGGCGCGCGCTCGCGCGCGCCCTGCTCGTGGCACCGCCCGTCTCCCTCCTCGCTCTCGCGGTCCTCGCGGGCACCCTCGGCGCCCCGTCCTCCGACGCGCGAGCCGAGGGCCTCTCCCACGTCTACGCGACGATCAAGCCCGAGACCGCGGCCGATGCGACGAGCCCGGACGAAGCGGATCCCGAGACGGTAGACAGCGAAGACGCCGAGGAAGCGGCAGCGGCGGACGCCGAGGCCGGCCCGGCGCCGGCGCCCATGCCGACGGGCGATACGGGGCTCTCCAACGTCTACGCCACGCTCAAGCCCGCCGAAGAGCTGGACACCGGGCTGGACGTGGAGACCACGGGCTCCATCCCGCGCACGCTCGGCGGCTTCGCCGCGCAGATCGAGGCCGGCGCCATCTGGGTGCGTGCCAGCGCGCCGACGCGCTGCCTGCCGGGCGATCTCACCCGTGTCGTGGCCGAGGTGGCGGAGCGCTTCGGCGAGGTGCGGATCATGTCGACCCATCGCAGCGCGCGCCACAATCGCCGCGCCGGCGGCGCGCCGCGCTCCATGCACCTCTCCTGCCGCGCCATCGACTTCCGCGTCGCCGGCGGCAGCCGCCGCGTCCTCTCCTACCTGCGGGATCATCCCGCGGTCGGCGGGCTCAAGCTCTACCGCTCGGGCCTCATCCACATCGACGACGGCGAGCGCCGCAGCTGGTGAGGCTCGGGCGCGGGCTCGGCTCTGCACCCGCCGTACGGCTTACGGAAATCTCCATAGCTTGCCTGTCGAACTCCCCGATTCTACACCCGTTGTACGGACGATCGCGGCGCCGAGGCGCGGGCGATCGTCGTGCGGGCGGCTCGAGCCCGCTGCAGCGGGGAGCGCAGCATGATCCCGGACAGGCTCGTCGAAGGCTATCGCGACTTTCTGCAGGGCCGCTTCATGGACGAGCGGGCCCGCTACGCGGACCTCGCCGAGACCGGCCAGAGCCCCGAGATCATGGTGATCGGCTGCGTCGACAGCCGGGTCTCGCCGGAGGTGATCTTCAACGCCGCGCCGGGCGAGCTGCTCGTCGTGCGCAACGTGGCGAACCTCGTGCCCGCCTACGAGCCGCACGGGGACACGCAGCACGGCACCTCCGCCGCGCTCGAGTTCGGCGTGCAGGCGCTGAAGGTGAAGCACATCGTGGTCCTCGGCCACGCCCGCTGCGGCGGCATCCGCGCCTTCGCGGACGAGTCCTCCCCGCTTTCGCCGGGCGACTTCATCGGGCGGTGGATGAGCCAGATCGCGCCCGCCGCCGAGAGCCTCGGGCCGCGCGTCCCCGGCGACGAGGATTCCTACCGCACGCGCCTGGAATTCGCCTCCGTCGAACTGTCGCTCAGGAACCTGATGACGTTCCCGTGCGTGCGCCTGCTCGTCGAGCGCGGGCGTCTCGCGCTGCATGGCGCCTATTTCGGCATCGCCTCAGGGCGGCTCCACGTGCGCGATCCGGAGACCGGCCAGTTCGAGCCGGTGTCGCGAGCGCCGGCGGTGCGCCGGACGCTCGTTCACTGCGTCTAGATCAGGAGCGTCTCGACGCTCAGCGGCGCGTCTGCCCGAGCCTGTCGGTCGCCTCGCGCGCGTCGCGATCGGCCTCCTTGCGATCCTCCGGCGTCTCCCCCGTCGACAGGCGGCGGGTGGTCTCGGGCGTCTCGCGAGCGGTGAGCTCGCCGTGTGTGGACGCGTCGCCGCCGGCGCCGGACGTCGCGGCCCGGTAGGCGTGCGCCTCGCCGCCGGGATCGTCCCAGACCGCCTGCTGCGTGAGGTTGCCCTCCGGCCCGCCGTCGCCGACGGGCGCGTTTTCGTCGCGCTGACGATTGCGCAGGCGGCTGACGTCCTCGTCCTTGAGGTTGGGGCGGTCGCGGCTCGTGTCGGCCATGATCAGGGCTCCTGGAATTCGTCTGGGGCGGGGGCGAGGATGTCGATGCCGGGGTCGAGCGCCTCCGGCGGCGGCAGCTCGCCGGACGCGCCGTCCTCCTCGCCGCGCAGGCGCCGCAGCTGGGCGGGCGTCGGCTGGTCGATCGCGGCGCCGACGCTGCCGGTAGCGTCCATGTCTCCGCGCTCGCTCTCCTGCGCGGAGAGCGCGGCCGGAGCGAGAACGAGAGCGGCGAGCGCCAGTGCGATGGATGATATGCGGGACATCGGGCCTCCGGTCTGAACGTGACCGGAGGGGAATGACGCGCGTCGGCGGGGGTTCCGTCGCGCCTCAGGCGGCCGCCCGCGCCGTTGCCCCGCGCGGCAGCGCCAGCGTGATCGCGAAGCAGAGCGCCAGCATGATCGCCGAGCCGAGAAGGCAGGCGAGGATGCCGCCGGCCTGGTAGAGGAGCCCCGAGAGCAGCGTGCCGGTGAAGCGCCCGGCCGCGTTCGCGGCGTAGTAGAAGCCCACGTCCTCCGCCGCCTTCTCCGAGCCCGCATAGGCGAGGATGAGGTAGGAGTGGACGGAGGAATTCACCGCGAACGCGACGCCGAAGATCGCGAGCCCGCCCACGAGGACGAGGTCCGGCCGCCCCACGCCGGCGGCGAGCGCCGCCGCGATCAGCGCCGGCACGGCAGCGAGGCCGAAGGACCAGGCGCGCGCGCCGTCGACCTCCGTGCTCAGCCCGTCGGCGCTGCGCTTCACGAGCGCGGGCGCCGCCGCCTGCACCGCCCCGTAGCCGATGGTCCAGGCGGCGAGGAAGCCGCCGACCATCGTGAAGGTCCAACCCTGCGCATAGAGGAAGACCGGAACGCCCACGACGAACCAGACGTCCCGCGCGCCGAACAGCGCCACCCGCGCCGCCGCGAGCAGGTTCACGCCGCGCGACTTGGCGAACAGCTCCTTCGCGCTCTTCGACGCCTTCGCACGGCCCATGTCGCGGGGAAGCGCCAGGACGACGCAGACGAGCACGATCGCGAGCGCGCCGGCCATCGCCCAGAGCGCGAGCTGGAAGCCGAGCGTCTGAAGCAGCAGGCCGCCGAGGAAGAAGCCCAAGCCCTTCATGGCGTTCTTGGAGCCCGTGAAGAACGCGACCCAGCGGAACAACCGGCTCTCGCCCGCCTCCTTGCGGGCCTGCGCCTCCGCGACCTTGATGGCGCTCTTGGAGGCCGTCTTCGTCAGGTCCTTGGCGACGCCGCACACGCCCTGGGCGACGACGACCCACGCCACCGAAAGCGCCGCCGCCCAGTCCGGCGAGACGCCGGACAGGACGAGGAAGCCCGTGATCTGCGTCGCGAGCCCCACGCTGAGCATCCGCGTGATGCCGAAGCGCGTCGCGAGCCAGCCGCCGATCATGTTGGCGCCGATCCCCGCCGCCTCGTAGAGCAGGAACAGGAACGCGAGCGTGAAGGGCGAGTAGCCGAGCCCGAAGAAATACAGCAGCACCAGCATTCGCAGGGCGCCGTCGGTGAGCGTGAAGCCCCAATAGCTCGCCGTGACGATGGCGTAGTTGCGCGCTCCCGTCGTCATGGTCAGATCCCCACGCGCGCCATGTGCGAGACGAGGTCGACCATCCGGCAGGAATAGCCCATCTCGTTGTCGTACCAGGCGTAGACCTTGAGCAGCGTGCCGTCGGTGACCATGGTGGACGGCGCGTCGACGATGGAGGAGCGCGTGTCGCGGGCGTAGTCCGCCGAGACGAGGGGGCGCTCCTCGTAGCCGAGGATGCCCGCGAGCGGGCCGGCCGCGGCCTCGGCGAAGAGGCTATTGACCTCTTGCGCCGTCGTCTCGCGGGCGAGCTCGAAGACGCAATCGGTCAGCGACGCGTTGAGGACGGGCGCGCGCACGGCGTGGCCGTTCAGCTTGCCCTTCAGCTCGGGATAGATGAGCGCGATGGCCGTGGCGCTGCCCGTCGTCGTCGGCTGCAGCGAGAGCATGGCCGAGCGCGCGCGCCGCAGGTCCTTGTGGACGGCGTCGTGGACGACGTTGGTGTTCGTCGGATCGTGGATCGTCGTGATCTGCCCGTGCCTTATGCCGATATTCTCGTGCACGACCTTCACCACCGGGGCGAGGCAGTTCGTGGTGCAGGAGGCGGCGGTGACGATCCGGTGGCGATCTGGATCGTAGAGGTGCTCGTTCACGCCCATGACGACGTTGAGAACGGAGGCGTCCTTCACGGGCGCGGCGACGACGACGCGCTTGGCGCCGCGGTCGAGGTGCCCCTCGAGCATGTCGGGCGTGAGGAACTTGCCCGTCGCCTCGATCACGACGTCGACCCCGAGATCGCCCCACGGGATGTCCCCGGGCGCGCGATGCTGCGAGAAGGCGAGCCGACGCTCGCCGATGGCGATGGCGGCCTCCCCCTCCGCGCGGATCGGCGCGCGCCAGCGGCCCTGGACCGAATCGAACTCGACGAGATGCGCGAGCGCCGAGGCGGAGCCCTTGATCTCGTTGACGGCGACGACGTCGAGCCGGTTCTCCCGGCGGGGATCGTCGTCGGGCCGCTCGGCGGCGCCGAGAGCGGCGCGGAGCGCCAGGCGGCCGATGCGGCCGAGCCCGTTGATGCCGACGCGCAGCGTCATGGGAGAGATCCTTTCGAGGTCTGGTCGCGCCGGGCGGCGGCGCCGCGCACGGAGCCGGCGCGCTCGTACCAGCCGCGCGAGCGGTTCACGACGGCGACGAGGGAGAGCATCACCGGCACCTCGATGAGGACGCCGACGACGGTCGCGAGAGCCGCGCCCGAGGAGAAGCCGAACAGCGCGATGGCGGTGGCGACGGCGAGCTCGAAGAAGTTCGAGGCGCCGATGAGCGCGGAAGGGCCGGCCACGGCATGGCTCTCGCCGAGAACGCGATTGAGCAGGTAGCCGAGGCCGAAGGTGAGGTACGCCTGGATGAGGATCGGCACCGCGAGCAGCGCGATGACGAGGGGCTGGTCGACGATCTGGTCGCCCTGGTAGCCGAAGAGCAGAACCAGGGTCGCGAGCAGCGCGACGATGGAGACGGGCTGCAGCCGGGCCAGCACGCTCGCGAGTGCCGCCTCCCCGCCGCTTCCCAGGATTCGCCGACGCACGAGATAGGCCGCGATCACCGGCACGACGATGTAGATCACGACGGAGAGGAGCAGCGTCTCCCACGGCACGACGATCGCCGAGAGCCCGAGCAGCACCGCGACGATGGGCGCGAAGGCGAAGACCATCACCACGTCGTTGAGCGCGACCTGCGTGATCGTGAAGCGCGGCTCGCCCCGGCAGAGGTTCGACCAGACGAACACCATGGCCGTGCACGGCGCGGCGCCGAGCAGGATGAGCCCCGCGATGTAGCTCTCGATCTGATCCGCAGGCAGCAGCGGGCGGAAGAGCCAGCCGATGAAGATCCAGCCCAGCACCGCCATCGAGAACGGCTTGATCCCCCAGTTCACGAGAAGCGTCACGCCGATGCCGCGCCATTGCCGGCGCACCTCGCCGAGCGCGCCGAAATCGATCTTCACCAGCATGGGGAAGATCATCAGCCAGACGAGCCCGGCGACCGGCAGGTTCACCTGCGCTACCTCCATGCCGCCGAGCGCCTGGAAGAAGCCGGGCACGAGCCGGCCCGCCGCGATGCCGACGACGATGCACAGGGCGACCCAGAGCGTGAGCCAGCGCTCGAAGACGGACATGGTCAGGCGCTCGCGCGCTCAAACGGCACGACGGCGCCCGTCGAGGCGCCCTCGATCGTGCCGATCTCGTCGAGCTTCTTCGAGAGCGCGAGGCGGTCGAGGCTCGCGATGGGCAGGCTCGTGAAGACGCCGATGCGATTCTTCAGGTAGCGGAAGGCCTGGCCGAAGGCCCGTTCGCGCTCGAAGGGCGCGCCTTCCACCGCGGCGGGATCCTCGATGCCCCAATGCGCCGTCATCGGCTGTCCCGGCCAGACCGGGCAGGGCTCGCCCGCGGCGGCGTCGCAGACGGTGAAGACGAAGTCGAGCTGCGGCGCGCCGGGCTCGGCGAACTCGCGCCAGTCCTTCGAGCGCAAGCCCTCGGTGGGATAGTCGAGCGCCTCGAGCACCTTGAGCGCCAGCGGCTCGACGAAGCCCTTGGGCCTCGATCCGGCGGAGTGGACGCGAAAGCGTCCCTCGCCCTCCTTGCGCAGGATGCTCTCGGCCAGGATGGAACGGGCGCTGTTGCCCGAGCAGAGGAAGAGGACGTCGTACACCCGGTTCGGCATGGGAAGGCTCCCGAGGAGGGGGGCGCAGATCTCCGGGCGGCCGTCGCAGCACTCCTCGAGGAGGAAGCGCACGAGACCGGCCAGCCCGTCGACCTTCGCCCGGTAGACGATCGAGCGGCTCTCGCGGCGGCTCTCGACGAGGCCCGCACGCTCGAGATGGGAGAGGTGGAAGGACAGGTTCGACGCCGAGGCGCCCACCGCCTCCCCGATGGCGCCCGCCGCCATCCCGGCTTCCCCCGACCGCACGAGCAGGCGCACGACGCGCAGGCGCGTCTCCTGCGAAAGGGCGGCGAAGGCGGCGATCGCGTGGGATTCGAGCATGAGGACGTTTCGATGATTCAAGAGACCTTGAACTAATAGGCGGAGACGTACGCTCCCGTCAAGCGGCTTGCGCACGGCGCCCGGCCGTGACGTCCTGCGCGGCGTGTCGAAGCCGCCACGGAGCGCGAGATGGATCTGTTCAGGGCGTCGGAGCGCCTGATGACCATGGACGAGGCCGCGTGGGAGCGCCACGCGCACCCGATCAGCGTCTATTCGCGCATGATCCTCGGCCTGCCGCTCGTCGTCCTCGCGATCTGGTCGCGGGCGTGGATCGGCTGGTGGGCGCTCGCCGTGCTGGCGCTCGTCGCGTTCCTGGTGTGGGTGAACCCGCGCCTCACGCCGCGCCCGCGCTCGACCGACAATTGGGCCTCGAAGGCGACGTTCGGCGAGCGCGTGCTCCTCGCCCGAAGGGACGTGCCGGTG
Organism: Salinarimonas ramus; assembly: GCF_014645695.1. GTDB lineage: Bacteria > Pseudomonadota > Alphaproteobacteria > Rhizobiales > Beijerinckiaceae > Salinarimonas > Salinarimonas ramus. The sequence continues at coordinate 142,677 of NZ_BMMF01000010.1, forward strand.
CCGGCGCACCACGCCGTCATGGCGCACCGGCTCACCGCCGTCTCGGCAGCGGGCATACCCTTCCTCGCCTACGGCCTCTGGGCGCTCGACCCGTGGCCGACGCTGCTCGGCGGCGTTCTGGTCTATGCCGGCAAGCTGTGGTTCCTCGATCGCATGGTTTGGCTCTACGAGGACATGCGCGCCGTCGAGCCGCGCTACGCCGCCTGGCTGCGCTGACGCGTCAGCGCAGGTTAGCGCTTGTGCACCGCCGCCCGCGGTGTCGGGCGCGCGAAGCGGCCCGAGGGGGAGCGCTCGATCGGCCCTCCGCGATCGCTGCGCGCATAGACGAGCGCCGCGATGCCCGCGCCCGCCGCCACCGCCGCGGCGGTGGCGAGGCCCGGATGCATCAACGCCTGGGTATAGGCGGAGTGCTTGAGCGTGGGATAGGGGTAGGACGAGCGCTCATCGCCGTCGCGCATCGGCCGGTAGAGGCTCGAGGCGTTGCGCGGCGCCCGCGGCGCACTGCTCTCCTGCAGGCCGGGCATGATCTTGCCCATCACCCGATCCGCCATGCGCGGCGCGAGCCCCGCGGCCCAGGAGATCGCCTGCCCGCCGCCGCCCACGACGAGATCGCGCACGTCGTGCTCGCACGAATGGAGGACGGCGTGTGCCACGGTCTCCGGCTCGTAGACCGGCGGCGGGTTCTGCGGCGCGTGGTCGAGGTAGTTCTTGGCGTGCTCCTTGTAGGGCGTGTTGATCGCCGACGGCTTGATCAGCGTGATCGAGACCGGCGCGTCGATGGCGTCCATCTCCGATCGCAGCGCCTCCGTGAAGCCGCGGATCGCCGCCTTGGAGGACGAGTACGGCCCCTGCAGCGGGATGGAGCGATCGCCCAGTACCGAGCCGATGTTGATGATCTTGCCGGGTCCGCCGCGGGCGCGGAAATGCTTCACCGCGGCGAGGCAGCCATAGACCGTGCCCCAAAAATTCGTCTCGAACAGGCGGCGCATGTCGGCCGTGTCGACCTCGTCGATGCGGCCGTAGATGGCGATGCCGGCATTGTTGATCCAGGTGTCGAAGCCGCCATAGGTGCGGATCGCCTGATCGGCGATGCGGGCGACGTCGCGCTCGACGCCGACGTCCGCCTCGCAGGTCGCGACCCGCGCGCCCTCCTCGCGCAGCTCGCGGGCGACACCTTCGAGCGCGTCGGCATTGCGCGCGGCGATGACGAGGTTCGCGCCGGCGCGGGCGAGATGGCGGGCGGTGACGAGGCCGATCCCGCTCGTCGCGCCGGTGACGACGACCGTCTGCTGGTCGAGGGGCTTCAAGCGGGTCATGGCTTCTCTCCCGTGAATTGCGAATGGCCACGGGAACGAGAGGCGGGGCCGAGGGTTCCGGCCCGCTCCGAAGCGTCGCAGGCTCGCCGGTCGAAGAGAGCGGCTCAGCGATGCGCCTTCTGCCAGCCGGCGGCGCGCGCCTCGGCCTCCGAGCAGAACCAGCGCTCGCCGTCGCGCTCGTCGATGCGCGTGCGCTCCCAGTCGGGGCTGTCCTGCGTGTGGTAGAGCCGCCGGCCCGAACGCGAGACGTTGCCCTTGATGGTGCAGCCGCCGGGCCCGACGCTGGCGGTCTGGTCGGTGCGCCCGGCTCCGCGCTGCGCGGCCCGATGCTCCCAGGGCGCCGTCGCCTCGCCCGCGAACATGCCGGCGCGCGATGCGCGGGCGGCCCGCTCGTTCGCGACGTAGCGGTCGCTGAAGTCGCGATAGGCGAAGGCGAGCCCCTCGGAGACGAGCGTGCCGTTCAGGTCGCGATCCCCGGCCCGGCAGATGCCGACGATGCGCTCGTAGGGGTCGCGATCCACCTCCTCGCAGAGAATGGTGCGCCCGTCCGCCAGCTGCTCCAGGCGCCGCATCGCTGCGCGCCCGCAATCCCAGCGCGAACCGTCGGCGCGCTCGCAGGATTGGTCTAGCTCCGGCGCGTCGATGCCGAAGAGGCGTATCCGGCGGTCACCGCCGAGATCGAGCGTGTCGCCATCGGCGACGCGCGCGACGCCGCGATGGACGTCGCCATCGGCCGCGAAGGCCGTCGAAGCGAGGGGAAGGGCGGCGAGCGCGGCGAGGAGCGCGAATCGAGCGAGACGGGGCATGCCCCGCACATCGCCAGATCGCGCCGTGCGATACAACTAGAAAACGGACGTCGGATGCCGCCTCAGGTAGCGTACGCAACCTCAGAAGGATTATTACCCCTGCCGCAACGTCAACCGCGATCGCCCTCCCCGCTCACGCCGCGTTCGGCTCCGCCTTCGCCGCCTCGTCCCCGCTCTCCCCGCGCTCCCCGCGCTCGGTGGCGCCGAGCACGCCGTCGTAGAGTTCCTTCTCGCCCAGCACCCCGATCGCGCGGCCGTCCTTGGCGACGACGAGGAGCGCGCCCGTGCGGCGGCGAATCTCGATCGCCTCGCGCAGGGTCACGTCCGGCGAGACCACCACGACGGCGTCGGCCGGCCCGGCCTCGGCCATCGTCGCCTCGCCTTCCCAGATCCGCACGGGCGCCGGCCCGCGCCCGTCGACACGCGCGCCGACGACGCGTCCGTCGGGACCGAGCTCCAGCGTCACGCCCGAGCCGGGCTCGCCGACGATGCGTCCGTCGCGCAACCGCGTCAGCGCCTCGAGCGGCGTCATCAGGCTCTGGCCGCGCAGCACGTTGACGGGGTTCATGTGCGCGACGAACTCGGCCACGTAGGCGTTGGCGGGGTTGAGCGCGATGTCCTCGGGCGTGCCGGTCTGGACGATGCGCCCTCCTTCCATGATGGAGATGCGGTCGCCGATCTTCATCGCCTCGTCGAGGTCGTGGGAGACGAAGAGGATGGTCTTCTTCAGCTCCTTCTGCAGCTGCACCAGCTCGTCCTGCAGCTTCGAGCGGATGAGCGGGTCGAGCGCCGAGAACGGCTCGTCCATCAAGAGGATCGGCGCGTCCATGGCGAAGGCGCGCGCGAGACCCACGCGCTGCTGCATGCCGCCCGAGAGCTCGTGCCCGTAGGCGCCCGCCCAGTCGGAGAGGCCGACGAGCGCGAGCTTCTCGTGGACGACCGTCTCGATCTCGGCCTTGGAGCGCCCGTTCACCTCGAGCCCGAAGCCGACGTTCTGCGCCACCGTGCGCCAGGGCAGGAGCGCGAATTGCTGGAAGACCATGGCGACGCCGCGCCCGCGCAGGCGCTTGAGGTCGGCCGGCCGGCGATTGGCGACGTCGATCTCCTCGCCGTCGAAGGAGACGAGAACGCGCCCGCGCGAGACCCGGTTGAGCCCGTTGACGCAGCGCAGCAGCGAGGACTTGCCGGAGCCGGACAGCCCCATCAGCACCGAGATCTCGCCCTCCGCGACCTCGAGGTTCGCGTCGGCGACGCCGAGGATGGCGCCGGTCTCCTTCTGGATCGTCTCGCGGTCGCAGCCGCGGTCGAGGAGCGCCAGCGCCTCCCGCTGCCGATCGCCGAAGACGAGGTCGACATGCTCGAAGCGCACGGCGATGGAGCGGCTCGTCGCGTTCGTCGTCATCGGGTGGACCTCTGCGGCTGCTTGCACAGGCGGTCGAGGACGACGGCGAGGAGCACGATGGCGAGCCCGGCCTCGAAGCCCATGGCGATGTTGACGGTGTTGAGCGCGCGCACGACCGGCTGCCCGAGGCCGCCCGCGCCGACGAGGGCGGCGATCACCACCATCGAGAGCGAGAGCATGATGCATTGCGTGAGCCCTGCCATGATGGTGGGGAGCGCGTGCGGCAGCTCGACCTTCCACAGGATCTGGCGGCGCGAGGCGCCGAAGCTCTCGCCCGCTTCGATCAGCGCGCGCGGCGTCGAGGTGACGCCGAGATAGGTGAGGCGCACGGGGGCGGCCACGGCGAAGATGACGGTGGAGATCAGCCCCGGCACGACGCCGAGGCCGAACAGGATCAGCGTCGGGATCAGGTAGACGAAGGTCGGGATCGTCTGCGTCAGGTCGAGCATCGGCCGCAGCACCTGGTAGAGCCAGGCGCGATGCGCCGCCGCAACGCCGAGCGGCACGCCGATGAGCATGCACAAAGCGGTGGCGAAGACGACGAGGGAGAGCGTTTCCATCGTCTCCTCCCAGTAGCCCAGGTTGATCACGAGCAGGAAGGAGACGACGACGAGGGCCAGCAGCTTCCAGTCGCGATGGATCGCCCACGCGATGGCGCCGAACAGAGCCACGATCGCCAGCGGATGCGCCCACAGGAGCGCCTCCGTCACGCCGTCGATGACGAAGCCGAGGCTGTCGGAGATGGCGTAGAAGACGAAGGCGGCGTGGTCGTTGAGCCAGTCCACCCCGTCCCCGATCACCCGCCCGAGCGGAATCTTGTTGTCGGTGAGCCAGGCGATCGGGTCCATGGGGGAAAGCTCCTGCTCGGTCCTTCCCTGCAGGGGAAGGTGGATCGTCGGCGCAGCCGACGAGACGGTCGGGGCACGCGGGACGCGTGCTCGGCGCAGCCGAAACGGCGCCGAACGTCGAGGCGACGGACCCCACCCCTAGCCGCCTGCGGCGGCATTCCCCTCCCCTACAGGGAGGGAGATTCAGCCGCCGAGCGCCGCGCGCACGGCCTCGGCGCCGTTCTCGCCCTCGACGGTGGTGACGCCCTCGACCCAGGAGAGCGCGGTGTCGACGTTCTGCTCGAGCCAGGCGCGGGCGGCGGCGTCGGGCGCGGTGCCGTCGTCGAGGATCGCACCCATGATCTCGTTCTCCATGGCGAGCGAGAACTCGAGGTTCGTGAGGAGCTGCGCGAGGTTCGTGCACTCCTCCATCAGCCCGGCGCGCACGTTGGTGAAGACCTCGGCACCGCCGTAGTTCGGGCCGAAGACGTCGTCGCCGCCCGACAGGTAGACGAGATCGAAATTGGCGTTCATCGGATGGGGCTCCCAGCCGAGGAACACGATGCCCTGCTCGCGATCCTCGGAGCGGCGCACCTGAGCGAGCATGCCCTGCTCGGAGCTCTCGACGAGCTCGAAGGAGCCCAGCCCGAACATGTCCTCGTCGATCATCGACTGGATCAGCCGGTTGCCGTCGTTGCCGGGCTCGATGCCGTAGATCTCGCCGTCGAGCTGATCGGCGAAGTCCGCGATGTCCGAGAAGTCGGTCAGCCCCTGCTCGGCGAGGTAGGCCGGGACGGCGAGCGTGTACTTCGCGCCCGTCAGGTTCGGCTTCTCCAGCACGATCACGGTACCCGCCTCGCGATAGGACGCCAGATCGGCCTCCATCGTCGGCATCCAATTGCCGAGGAAGACGTCGACGTCGCCGTTCGCGAGCGAGGCGTAGGTCACCGGCACGGAGAGGAGCTCCGCCTCGGGCGCGTAGCCGAGCGCCTCGAGCACGACCGACACCGCCGCCGTGGTCGCGGTGATGTCCGTCCAGCCGACATCGGCGAAGACCGGGGCGCGGCACGCTTCCGGCACGGCGGCCTGGGCGAGGGCCGGCGCGGTCGAGAGCGCGAGCATTCCTGCTGCGGCGAGGGCGGTGTGGCGGATGGTCATCGGGTCGTCTCTCCTTGTCGGGCCTCGAACCCCTCGACGCACGAAGGCGCCTCTGTCGGCTCGCGAATGCGTCGCCGCAGCCGGAGCGCTGGTATGCGCCTCGGCGAACACGGCTTAACGTCTGGGCCAAAATTGATTGACCGTTCAATTAAAATCGGGCAGGCTGCGGATGTCAACCCACTTGAAAGAATTGCCGCGAAGGTTCCGCTGATGCCGCGTGTCGGCGTGTCGAATATCCGCAAGAAGCAGCTGATCGAGGCAACCATCGCCGCGATCCATGCGCATGGCTACGACGACACCACCATGGCGAAGATCGCCAAGCGCGCGGGAATGTCTCCAGGGCTGATCGCGCATTATTTCGGGTCGAAGGACGAGCTCTTGGAAGCGACGATGCGTTCGCTCCTCACCGACCTCCAGGCGCTGGTCTCGCAGCGGCTCGCCGCCGCGGGGCGTGCGCCCCGCGCGCGGCTGGAGGCGATCGTCGGGGCGAATTTCGACGAGAGCCAATGCGCCCGCGAGACGGTCTCCGCCTGGCTCGCCTTCTGGGGGCAGGTGCCGCACGTGCCGGCGCTGGGGCGCCTCCAGCGCGTCTATGCGCGGCGCTTGCACTCGAACCTCAAGCGCGAGTTCGGCCGCCTCGGCGTCGCGCCGCAGGAGACCGACTACCTCGCCGAGGTGACGGCGAGCCTGATCGACGGCGTGTGGATGCGCGCGGGTCTCTCCGGCGGCGGGCTCGACACGGTCGGCGCCCGGCGCCTCGTGGGCGAGACGATCGACCTGCACCTCGCGGCGCGCGGCATCGCCCGCGCCGCCGACGACCACAGCGATGCCGCCGAACGAAAGAAGAGGAAGACGGCGTGACGACGAACCTCCCCCTGTATATCGGCGGCGCGCGCCGCCCCGCCACCTCCGGCGAGCGTTTCGAGACGCGCAATCCCGCGGACGGCTCCGTGCTCGCCACGATCGACGTCGCGGGAGCGGCCGACGTCGACGCCGCAGTCGAAGCGGCGCGCGAGGGCTTTCGCGTCTGGTCGGCGATGAGCGGCATCGCGCGCGGGCGCATCCTCATGCGCGCCGCCGCCATCTTGCGCGCGCGCAACGACGAGCTCGCCCGGCTCGAGACGCAGGACACGGGCCGCCCGATCTCGGAGACCTCCGTCGTCGACGTGATCTCCGGCGCGGACTGCCTCGAATATTACGCGGGCATGGCGCCCACCCTCACCGGCCGGCACATCCCGCTGGGAGAGGAGGCCTTCGCCTATACCCGCCGCGAGCCGCTGGGCATCTGCGCGGGCATCGGTGCCTGGAACTACCCGATCCAGATCGCCTGCTGGAAGTCGGCGCCCGCGCTCGCCTGCGGCAACGCCATGATCTTCAAGCCCGCCGAGCTGACGCCGCTCACCGCCATGGCCCTCGCCGAGATCTACGCGGAAGCCGGCCTGCCACCGGGCGTGTTCAATGTCGTCCAAGGCTTCGCCGAGACGGGACGCCTGCTCACCCGCCACCCCGGCATCGCCAAGGTCTCGCTCACGGGCGAGGTCGGCACCGGCAAGGCGGTGATGGCGGACGCGTCGACGACGCTCAAGCACGTGACGATGGAGCTCGGCGGCAAGTCGCCGATGGTCGTCTTCGACGACGCCAAGCTCGACAACGCGGTGGGCGGCGCGCTGCTCGGCAACTTCTATTCCCAGGGCGAGATCTGCTCGAACGGGACGCGCGTCTTCGTCCAGCGCGGCGCCATGGACGCCTTCCTCGACAAGCTCGTCGCCCGCACCAAGGCGATGGTGATCGGCGATCCCATGGATCCCGCGACCCATGTCGGCCCGCTGATCTCGCACGAGCACATGGGCAAGGTGCTCGCCGCCATCGAGCGCGGCAAGGCGGCGGGCGCGGAGCTGCTCGTCGGCGGCGAGCGGGTGACGGAGAACGGCCTCGACAGCGGCTTCTGGGTCGCGCCGACGATCTTTTCCGCCTGCACGGACGAGATGGACATCGTGCGCGAGGAGATCTTCGGGCCGGTGATGACGGTGCTCCCCTTCGACGAGGAGGAGGAGGTGATCGCGCGCGCCAACGCCACGCCCTACGGCCTCGCGGCGGGCGTCTTCACCAACGACCTCACCCGCGCCCACCGCGTGGCGGCCGCGCTCGAGGCGGGCACGGTGTGGATCAACGCCTACAACCTCACACCGATCGAGATGCCCTTCGGCGGCGTCAAGCAATCGGGGCTCGGCCGCGAGAACGGGCATGCGGCCATCGAGCACTACACCCAGGAGAAGAGCGTCTACGTCGCGCTCGGCGACGTGGAAGCGCCCTATTGAGGCCCGAGAGGCGAGACGAGACGCCGATGAAGAGCTCGACGTTCTCCCCTCTCCCTCGGGGAGAGGGGAGTCGCCTCGGCGCACGCCATCGACGCACTCGCGAGAGAAGACATCATGACCAACAGCTTCGACTACATCATCGTCGGCGCGGGCTCCGCGGGGTGCGTGCTCGCCAACCGCCTCAGCGAGGACGCGGACGTCACGGTGCTCCTGCTGGAGGCCGGGCCGAAGGACCATTGGTGGGACTGGCGCATCCACATGCCGAGCGCGCTCTCCTACCCGATGCAGTCGAAAACCTACAATTGGGACTACTGGACCGAGCCGCAGCCGAACCTCGCCGGCCGGCGCATGCATTGGCCGCGCGGCAAGGTGCTCGGCGGCTCGTCCTCCATCAACGGGATGGCCTATGTCCGCGGACACGCGCTCGATTACGAGCGCTGGGCGGCGGAGGATACGGCGCTGGCGCACTGGTCCTACGCCAACGTGCTCCCCTATTTCCGCAAGTCCGAGGCCCGCGCGAAGGGCGCGGACGCCTATCACGGCGCCGACGGGCCCCTGCGGGTCTCCACAGGCATCGCGAAGAACCCGCTCTACCAGGCATGGATCGAGGCCGGCATCCAGGCGGGATACGACCGCACGGAGGACCAGAACGGCTACCAGCAGGAAGGGCTCGGCACGATGGACATGACGGTCCATCGCGGGCGCCGCTGGTCGACCGCGCAGGGCTACCTGCGCCCGGCCATGAACCGGCCGAACCTCACCGTGCGCACGGGGGTGACCACGCTGGAGATCATCCTGGACGGCACGCGCGCCCGCGGCGTCGTCGTCTCGGACCCCTCCGACGGCATCGAGAGCCTCTTCGCCGAGCGCGAGACGATTCTCAGCGCCGGCGCCATCGGCTCGCCGCAGCTCCTCATGCTCTCGGGCATCGGCAATCCCGACGAGCTGAAGGCGGCGGGCGTGACGCCGCGTCACGACCTGCCCGGCGTCGGCGAGAACCTGCAGGACCACCTCGAGATCTACGTCCAGCAGGAGAGCCGCGAGCCGATCACGCTCTACTCGGCGCTCGCCCCCGTCTCGAAGGTGAAGATCGGGCTCGAATGGTACCTGAGGAAGACGGGCCTCGGAGCCACCAACCACTTCGAGACCGGCGGCTTCATCCGCTCGCGCGCGGGCGTGCGCCACCCCGACCTGCAATACCACTTCCTGCCCATGGCCGTGCGCTACGACGGGCGCAACCCCTCCGACCGCCACGGCTACCAGGCCCATGTCGGGCCCATGCGCTCGAAGAGCCGCGGCAAGATGCGGCTTTCGAGCGCGGATCCGGCCGCGCATCCGATCATCGACCCGCGCTACATGTCCCATCCCGAGGATTGGGAGGAGATGCGCGCGGCCGTGCGGCTCACCCGCGAGATCTTCGCGCAGGCGGCCTTCGACCGCTTCCGCGGCGAGGAGCTGGCGCCGGGGCCGGACGTCCGCACCGACGCCGAGATCGACGCCTGGGTCGCACGCAATTGCGAGAGCGCCTACCACCCGTCCGGCGCCTGCAAGATGGGCTCCGACCCCATGGCCGTCGTCGACGGCGAATGCCGCGTCCACGGCATCGCGGGGCTGCGCGTGGTCGATTCGGCGATCATGCCCTCGATCGTCTCGGGCAACCTGAACGCTCCGACGATCATGCTCGCCGAGAAGGCCGCCGACCTGATCCGCGACCGCGCCCCCCTCCCCGCCTCCAACGCCCCGTGGCACGAGGACGAGGCGTGGGAGACGAGGCAGCGGCCGGGGGCGCCGCAGGCACGGGTGGCGGACGCGGCGGAGTAGGCTCACCCCGCCTTCCGGCACCGCACGTGCAGGAAGATCGGCGCGACACGCGTATCGGCCACCACCGGCTCGGCGGCGGCTTCCTCCTCGGTGGCGCGGGGCTCGCCCATGGCGTCGATGGTGAAGCCGGCGGCGGCCACCATCTCGACCCAGCGCGACAGCGGGCGGTGGAAGCGCGGGACGCGGAATGGCGAGAGACTGGCGCGCTCCTCGGGTGGGACGGTTGAGAAGATCCAGGTCTCGATGTCTCCGTCGATCTCCTCGAAATAGCCGCCGATCTCGAGCGCCACGACCCGGCCCGCCTCGTCGCGCACGTTGCGATGCCGCGGAGGGACGAAACAGGGGTGGAGGATCGAGAACTGGAGGAAGCCGCCGGGCCGCAGCACGCGGCGCGCCTCGGCGAGCGCGCCCTGCTGATCGGGTACGTCCATCAGCGACATGAAGGCGGTGGCGAAGTCGAAGGCGCCGTCGGCGAAGGGCAAGGCGGCCGCGTCGGCGACCTCGTAGGCGATGCCGAGCGGCGCGGCCGCCTCGGCCTCGCGGGCGTGGCGCACGAAGGTCGGCGCGATGTCGATGCCCGTCATCCGCGCGCCGAGCCCGGCCACGGCGCGCGTGTTCGCCCCCTCGCCGCAGCCGATGTCGAGCCCGACGAGACCGGTGACCGGCGGGAGCAGAGCGAGGAAGGCGGGCGTGTTGAGCACGTCGCGATAGCGGTCGTGGCCGGCGCGCACGAGGCGCGTCCAGGTCTCGGCGTTCTCCTCCCAGAGGGCGGCGACCTCGTCGGATCTCATCTGCAGGCTCCCCGATAAGCTACCTCTCGTCGCGGCGGACGGCTCTCTTAGCGGTTTGCACGGCGGGCACAAGCCGGATCCGCGCCGCCGCTGCTCTCCCGCGGTCGTGCGACCCCGCGCCCGACTTGGCGCGCGGTGACCGACTCCCCAGCTACAGCCCCATGCCGATCGATCGCCGCGCCCTCCTCGCCCTCGCCGCCGCCGCCGCGACGCTCCCACCCACCCTCGCGAGGGCGCAGGAGGCGCGGCCCGAGACCCTCGACGCGCTCCTCGACGAGGCGCGCGCGTTCGATGCGCTCGAGACCGTGCTCGTCTCCCGCGAGCGGCGGGTGCTCGCCGAGCGCGGCTATGGCGGCGCTTCGCCGGATCGCGCGACGAACATCAAGTCGGCCTCGAAGACCATCGTCTCGGCCCTCGTCGGCATCGCCATCGAGCGCGATATCCTCCACGGGGTGGATCAGCCGATCGCGCCGCTCCTGCGCGACAAGCTGCCCGCCGATCCCGATCCGCGCCTTTCCCAGATCACGATCGGCCATCTGCTCACGATGCGCGCGGGCCTCGAGCGGACCTCGGGCGCCAATTACGGCTCGTGGGTCGCGAGCCGCGACTGGGTGCACGACGCGCTTCGCCGCCCCTTCGTCGACGAGCCCGGCGGGCGCATGCTCTATTCCACCGGCTCGACGCATCTCCTCTCCGCGATCCTCGCCCGCGAGAGCGGACGTCCGACCCGCGCGCTCGCCGACGAGTGGCTCGGCGCGATCGAGGGCTTCCGCATCGCGGATTGGGAGCGCAGCCCGCAGGGCATCCATCTCGGTGGCAACCAGATGGCCATGACCCCGCGCTCGCTCCTCGCCTTCGGCGAGACCTACGCCGCGGGCGGGCGCGCCGCCGACGGGACGCAGGTGATCCCAGAGGCGTGGGTGGAGGAGAGCTGGCGCCCGCGCACCCGCTCGCGCTTCACCGGAGACGGCTACGGCTATGCCTGGTTCGCCCGGCGGCTCGCGGGGCGCGACGTGCGCTACGCCTGGGGCTACGGCGGGCAGATGCTCTACGTCGTGCCCGAGCTCGACCTCGTCATCGCCATGACGTCGGACGAGACGCGCCCCTCCGCCCGCACCGGCTATCGCGATCGCCTCCACGCGCTGGCGGGCGCGATCATCGACATCGTCGCCGCCGCCTGACCCGCGTCCAGGCGCGCGGCGCTCAGTCGGAGGCGAGCACCAGCACGTCGAAGGTGCGGTGGCGCGTCTGCGGGGCGAGGGCGCGGACGTAGCCGATGCGGGTGGAAGCCGGGCTGATCAGCGCGCGGTGGTGATCGGGCGAGGCCTTCCAGGTGGCGAGCGCCGCCTGCGGCGTCGGATCCCCGGCGGCGAGGTTCTCGAAGGCGTGGTCGGTGTCGACGCCGTGGCGGTGGATGCGGCCCGTGAAATTGCCGTGAGCGAGGCGGTCGCGGCCGGCGACGGTGCGTGCCTGCTCCTCCGCCGCCGCCATCAGCGAGGTATCGACCCGCAAAGCGGGCAGGCCGCGCTCGGCGCGGTATTGCGAGAGCATGCGGGCCATGTCCTGCGCGTGCCCGCGCTCGATCGTCACCGGCCCGCTGTCGGGCAGGAGCGCGCAGGCGGAGACGAGGAGCGCGAGTGCGGTGGCGAGGAGGATCTTCATGGCCCGCCTCCCCTGCCGCCACGCTCGGGCGAAATCAAGGCCGGGCTGGACTTGCCCCACGGATCGCGTATCCCACCGGTCCCGAGAGGAGATCGCCGCCTTGTCCCTGCCCCACGTCGTCATCGTCGGCGCCGGCCCGGCCGGCCTCGCGGCCGCCGAGCGTCTCGCGCAGGCCGGCGGCGTCGCCGTCACGATCGTCGAGCGCATGCCCACGCCCGCGCGCAAGTTCCTGCTCGCCGGGCGCGGCGGGCTGAACCTCACGCATTCCGAGCCGCTGCCGGGTTTCCTGCGCCATTACGGCGGCAGCGCCGCGGAGATCGTCGCGGACGCGATCGGCCGCTACACGCCCCTTGCGCTGCGGGACTGGGCGGCCGATCTCGGCGCGCCGACCTTCGTGGGCTCCTCGGGACGCGTCTTTCCCGAGAGCTTCAAGGCGAGCCCGCTCGCCCGCGCCTGGCTCTCCCGGCTCGAACGCCGGGGCGTGCGGCTCCTGTCGCGCACGCGCTGGACGGGCTTCGGGCCCGACGATTCGCTCGCGCTCGAGCGGGCCGGCGAACGGTCGACGCTCGCGGCGGACGCCACGATCCTCGCGCTCGGCGGCGCTTCCTGGCCGCGGCTCGGCTCGGACGGTGCGTGGACCGCGATCCTCGCGGCCTCGGGTGTCGCCGTCGCGCCGCTCGCGCCGATGAACGCGGGCGTGGAGATCGCCTGGAGCGACGTGTTTCGCCAGCGCTTCGCCGGCATGCCGCTCAAGCGCATCGCCATCGGCGTCGGCGCGCCCGCGGACCCCGCGGCTGTCACCGAGGCGATCATCACCGCGCAGGGGCTCGAAGGCACCGGCATCTACGCGCGCTCCGCCGAGATCGGCGAGGCGCTGGAGCGCGGCGGAGCGGTCGCGCTGCATCTCGATCTGCGCCCCGATCTCGCCCGCGACGCCCTCGCCGAACGGATCGCCGCCGCACCCAAGGGGCGCACGCTCACGGAGCGCCTGCGCCGCGCCGGCCTCTCGGCCCCCGCCATCGGGCTCCTGCGCGAAGCGGGGCCACTTCCAGCGGAGCCCGCCGGCATCGCGGCGCGCGCCAAGGAGTGCATCCTCACGATCGAGCGCATGCGCCCCATCGAGCGGGCGATCTCGACGCGCGGGGGCATCCTGGCGGACGCGCTCGACGAGACGCTGATGCTGCGCGCGCTGCCGGGCGTCTTCGCGGCCGGCGAGATGCTCGACTGGCACGCGCCGACGGGCGGCTACCTGCTGCAAGGCTGCTTCGCCACCGGCCGCGCCGCCGCCGAGGGCGTGCTCGCGCGGCTCGCCGGCGGGGCCTGACGGGCGCGTTCGCTACTCGGCCGCCTCGACGAAGACGACGTCGTCGAGGAAGCCGGCGGTCGGGCACGGGGCGCCGAGCAGCGCGTTGTCCTGCGCCTGCGCCTGTGCGACGGCCTCCAGGAACGCCACGAGCGCGGTGGGTGTCATCGCCCGCAAGTCGAGGCTGGGCCCGTGCCGGTAGCGCGCGACGAGCGTCTCCGGCGCGTCCGCGATGTCGCTGAACGCCATCGTCCACTGCGAGAAGCGTCGCTCGTCGACGGCGCGCATGTCGAGGATCTCGATCGCTTCGTGGCGCGTGTCGCGACAGATGCGGGCGAAGGTGTCGGACACCGCCGCGCGGCCGCCTTCGAGCACCTGCGCGAACAGGCCGGGGCCGGCGACCAGCACGCCGGTGAGCGCGGCATCGGCATTGCGCCGACGGGACTCGACGAGGATCTCGTCGCACATGGCCAGGAAGTCGTCGCGCGAGTCGCGGCGCGGCGCCTTCCGCGATCTCCCCTGCGAATCCCCCTGCCGGCCCACCGTGCGGGGTCGGCTGACATAGACGAGGCGCACCAACGTCGTCATCGCTCTCTCCCGGAGGCGCACCGTTCGAGCGGTGCGCGCATCAGTAGTTTTCCAGGGTGAGGATGCGCAGGAAGTGTTAACGAGAGGCGATCCGAAAACGCGAAATTTCCGCCTCTCGATCGTTGAAATTACGAAAACCTGTTCGTCTTCGGGAAGCCCTTGGGCGGCAGGCGCCCGGCATCGGCGCGGTTGGCGATCCAGTCGCGGAGGTCCTCGCCCTTGACCGTCCAGGTGCGGCCGGACGTGTCGACCCAGGTGAGCCCGTCGGCGAGCGCGAAGACCTTGGCGTCCGAGACGCCGCCGTCGCGGTAGCGCTGCAGGCGCACGCCTTTGCCGCGGCTCATCTCCGCCACCTGCGCCAGCGGGAAGACGAGGAGCTTGCGGTTCTCGCCGACGATGGCGACGTGGTCGCCGTCCGCCGGCACGGCGAGCACGGCCTTCGCGCCGGCGTCGACGTTGAGCGCGAGCTTGCCCTTGCGGGTATTGGCGACGAGCGCGTCCGTCGGCGCGACGAAGCCGCGCCCGTCGGTGGAGACGAGGAGCCGCTTCTGCCCGGCGACGTAGGGGAAGATCGCCGCGATCTCGGCATCGTCGTCGAAATCGACCATGAGCCGGATCGGGTCGCCGAAGCCGCGCCCCCCGGGCAGCTTCGAGGCGTCCAGCGTGAAGGCCTTGCCGTTGGTCGCGAGCGCGAGGATCTTCGCCGTCGTCTCCGTGTGGAAGGAGAAGGCGAGCGCGTCGTCGCCCTTGAAGGCCACAGCCGAGACGTCCTGCACGTGCCCCTTGAGCGCGCGGATCCAGCCCTTCTTCGAGACGATGACCGTGATCGGCTCGCGCTCCACCATCGCCTCGGTGATGTCGATGCCGGCCGTGTCGGGCATGTCCTCGAAGCTGGTGCGCCTGCGCCCGAGCGTGGTCTCGCCGGAGAAGCTCTTGCGCACGTCGCGGATCTGCTTGGCGACCGCCTTCCACTGCTTGCCCTCGCTGGCGAGGAGCGCGTCGAGCCCGGCGCGCTCCTCGGTGAGCGTGTCGAGCTCGCGCTTGAGCTCCATCTCCTCGAGCTTGCGCAACGACCGCAGGCGGGTGTCGAGGATGGCGTTCGCCTGGATCTCGGTGAGCTCGAAGGTGCGCATCAGCTCCGCCTTCGGCTCGTCCTCCTCGCGGATGATGCGGATGACCTCGTCGAGGTCGAGATAGATGACGAGGAGGCCGCGCAGGATCTCGAGGCGCCGGTCGATCGCCGCCATGCGGTGGCGCGAGCGTCGCTGGAGCACGTCCCGGCGATGGTCGAGCCAGGCCCGCAGCGCCTCGGCGAGCCCGATGACGCGGGGCACCGTGCCGCCCATGAGGACGTTCATGTTGAGCGGCACGCGCGCCTCGAGGTCGGTGAGGCGAAACAGCGATTCCATCATCAGCGCCGGATCGACCGTGCGCGAGCGCGGCTCGAAGACGACGCGCACGTCCTCCGCCGATTCGTCGCGTACGTCCGCCACGAGCGGGAGCTTGCGCTCGGCCATCAGCTCCGCGATCTTCTCGATCATGCGCGACTTGCCGACGCCGTAGGGGATCTCGGTCACCACGACCGACCATTGCCCGCGCCCGCTGTCCTCCTTGTGCCAGCGCGCGCGCACGCGAAAGCCGCCGCGCCCGGTATTGTAGGCCTCGACGATCTGCTCGCGCTTCTCGACGATGATGCCGCCGGTGGGGAAGTCCGGACCCGGCACGAAGGCGAGGAGCTGCTCGGACGTCGTCTGCGGATGGTCGATCAGGTAGAGCGCAGCGTCGCACAGTTCCGCCGCGTTGTGCGGCGGGATCGAGGTCGCCATCCCGACCGCGATGCCCTGCGAGCCGTTGGCGAGGAGGTTCGGGAAGGCCGCCGGCAGGACGACGGGCTCCTCGGTGGAGCCGTCGTAGTTCGGCCGGAAGTCCACCGTGTCCTCGTCGATGCCATCGAGCAGCAGGCGCGCGACCTCGGTCATGCGCGCTTCGGTGTAGCGGTAGGCCGCAGCCGCGTCGCCGTCGATGTTGCCGAAATTGCCCTGGCCGTCGACCAGCGGGTAGCGCGAGGCGAAGTCCTGGGCCAAGCGCACCAGCGCGTCGTAGATCGCCTGGTCGCCGTGGGGATGGAACGAGCCCATCACGTCGCCGACGACCTTGGCGGACTTCTTGAAGGCGGTGCCGGGATCGAGCCGCAGCAGGCGCATGCCGTAGAGGATGCGCCGGTGCACGGGCTTCAAGCCGTCGCGCGCGTCCGGCAGCGCGCGATGCATGATCGTCGAGAGCGCGTAGGCGAGGTATCGCTCCTCGAGCGCGTCCTTCAGGTTGATGCTCTCGGCGTCTTCGCCGGAGGGCGGATCGACGGGCTTGCCCATGGATTGCCTCGAGGTGGTCCGTGACCCTCGTGGCTAGAACGGATGGTGTACGAAGGCAAGAGCGGCGGCGGACTTGTCCACCGCTGCCCTCGCTCTTTCTCAGCTCGCGCGGCGCATGGCCACGGGCTTGCGCTCCTCCCGGCGATCCTCCCGCCGCTCGGGCCCGGCATAGCTCGGGTCCTCCTCCTTGCGGCGGTCCATCGGGCCACGGCGCAGGGCCACCAGGAAGGCGCGGACCTCCTCGCCGAGGCGCCGCCCCTGCGCCTCCACGTCGGCCGCCGCCGAAAGCACCTGGCCAGCCGTTCGGCGCGAGCCCTGCACGTTCTCGGAGACGCCGTGGATGTTCTCCGTCACGTTCCGCGTGCCCGACGAGGCCTGCTCGACGTTCCGCGCGATCTCCGCCGTGGCGGCGGTCTGGGAGGCGATGGCGTTGGCGATCTGAGAGGAGGCGCGGTCGATCTCCTCGATGAGGCGCCCGATGTCGGTGATGGCGCCCACCGCGCCCGACGTCGCGGATTGCAGCTCGTTCACCTGGGCGGCGATCTCCTCGGTCGCCTTCGCGGTCTGTCCCGCGAGCGTCTTCACCTCGGCGGCGACGACGGCGAAGCCGCGCCCGGCATCGCCTGCGCGTGCGGCCTCGATGGTGGCGTTGAGGGCGAGCAGGTTCGTCTGGTCGGCGATGGCGTTGATCAGCTCGACCACCTTGCCGATGCGTTCGGCGGCGCCCGACAGCCCCTCGACGATGGCCTGCGTCTCGCCGGCGCGCGCCACCGCCTGGCGGGCGCGATCGGCGGAGCGCTGGGCCTCGTCGACGACCTCCTGGGCGGAGGCCGAGAGCTCGGTCGCCGCGGACGCGACGGTCTCGACCGAGATCGCCATCTCCTCGGAGGCGGCGGCGACGGCGCTGGCGCGCTCGTTCGTCGTCCCGGCGCCGGTCTCCATCTGCGCGGCCATCTCGCCCATGGTGCGCGAGGCCTCCGACAGGGTCGAGACGATGGCCTCGATCGCCTCCTCGAAGGAGGCGGTGGAGGCGTTGAAGGCGGCGACGCGGCTCTCGATCACCGCGGTCGCCTCGTTGATGGTGAGCGCCGCGCCGCCGAGCGCGCCTTCGAGCCCGTCGGGGAGGATGCGGCGGTAGTACTTGTTGTTGCGCACGGCCTCCATGGAGGCCGCCGCCTCGCGCACGAAGGCGTCGATGCGGTCCGTCGTGTCGTTGACCTGGTGCATCAGCGCGCCGAGCCCGCCGCCCTCGCGGATGCCCACGAGGCGCGCCTCGAAGTCGCCGCGGCCGATGCGGCGGACGATATCGGTCGTGCGCGCGAGCGCGGCGTTCACGCGGCGCAGCATGGCGCCCGCATAGACGAGCCCGGCGAGGCCGAGGCCGCCGCTCGCCAGCGTCGTGGTCGATTCGAGAGCGGGGCCGCCGAGCGCGAGGCCGATCCCTCCCAGTCCGGCGACGCCGAGGCCGAGGCCGGCCTTAGAGAGAGAAGACGAAGCGATCATAATCGTGCCCCTTGGCGCCGATGACGGAAGAGAGGTGCGCGGATGAGGCGGCGAGCGCCTCCTTGCCGTTCTTGTGGCCGGCTTCGATGCGCGTCAGCTCGCGATAGAGCGGCTCGATCTTGGCGAGCGCGGCTCGGTCGGGAACGCGGCGGTTCGAGTGGAAGCCCGTGACCTGGCGCGCGCCGTCGAAGGAGGGCGTCACGTGGGCGAAGACCCAGTAATGATCACCCGTCTTGGTCATGTTCTTCACGTAGGCGAAGATCTCGCGCCCGGCGAGGATCGCGTCCCACAGGAGCCGGAAGACCGCGCGCGGCATGTCCGGATGCCTGATCATGGCGTGGGGCTGGCCGATGACTTCCGTCTCGGAATAGCCGGAAATGTCGCAGAACGTCGCGTTCGCGTAGGTGATGCGGCCCTTCAGGTCCGTCTTGGAGACGATGAGGTCCGACTTCTCGAACATCACCTCTCTCTGCGTCGGTGTAATCGCTTGCCCCATGGCGCACCTCGCACGTCGCTTCTTCAGTCGGTTCGTAGACCCGATTTCGCGTGCGGGGCGTCTAAACTTCGTTAAAGTGTCGCAGCTTCCGTGTTCCTACCTATGCCATTTCGGATTGCTCCGTTAACGGTCGGCGAGGAACGCCTCCACCCGCTCGCGGGTCGGGAGCGGCGCCACCGCGCCGATGCCGGTGGTAGAGAGCGCCGCCGCCGCGTTGGCGTAGGCGCCGGCGCGCAGCGCGTCGCCGTGGCGGAGATACTCGGCGAGGAAGGCCCCGTCGAAGGCGTCTCCCGCGCCCGTGGCGTCGATGGCGTCGACGCGCCGCGCCGGGATCACCGTCGGCGCGCCCTCCCCCGTCGCGATCATTGCGCCGTCCTTGCCGAGCGTGAGCGCCACGACGCGCGCGCCGAGCCGCAGGTAGTCGGCGCAGATCTCCTCCGGCCGGTCGAGCCCGGTGAGCTGGCGCGCGTCGTCGAGGCCCGGGAGCACGATGTCCGCCATCCCGGCCGCCGCCTGGATGATGGCGCGGGCGCGGTCGAGCGGCCACAGCCGCAGGCGCAGGTTCGTGTCGTAGGAGACGAGCGCCCCCGCCTCGCGCGCCGTCCGCATGGCGGCGAACACCGCGTCCGTGCAGGAGGGCGAGATCGCCTGGCTGATGCCGGAGGCGTGGACGATGCGCGCGCGCGCGATCGCCTCGCGCGGCAGCTCGGCAACGCTCACGAGGCTCGCGGCCGAGCCCTGGCGGTAATAGCTGAAATCGTGGCCGTCCGGCCCGTAGGAGATGAAGTAGACGCCCGTGCGCTCGCCCGCGCGGCGGATCACGGCGGAGGTGTCGACGCCCTCCTTCTCCCAAAGGTCGAGGAAGGCCTGGCCGAACGTGTCGTCGCCCACCGCCGTCGCCATGGCCGCGCGCGCGCCCTGGCGGGCGGCGGCGATGGCGACGTTGGAGCAGTCCCCGCCGAATCCCGGCGCGTAGAGCCGGCCCTCGGCGGTGCCGGTCTCGGCGAGCTCCATCAGGGGCTCGCCGATGGAGAGGATGTCGATCGTCTTCTCGGTCATGATCGGTCTCGTGGCGCTCAGCGTCCAGGCAGGGCTGCGGGCGCCTCGGGCGAGAGCGCCACGACCTTGCCCGGGTTGAGGGTGTCGCGCGGGTCGAGAGCGGCCTTGACGGCCAGCATCATCTCGATCGCGACGGGGTCCTTGTAGAGCTTGAGCTCGTCGCGCTTGATCAGTCCCACCCCGTGCTCGGCGGCGATGGAGCCGTCATAGGCGTGGACGATGTCGTGGACGATGCGGTTGAAGCGCTCCCATTCGGCGAGGAACGCCGCCTTCTCCATGCCCACCGGCTGGGTGAGGTTGAAGTGGATGTTGCCGTCGCCGAAATGGCCGAAGGCGCACACGCGGATGCCGTCCATCGCCGCCTCGCAGGCCGTCGAGGCTTCGACGATGAAGTCCGCCACGCGCGAGACCGGCACGGACACGTCGTGCTTGATCGAGCCGCCCTCGCGGCCCTGCACCTCCGACAGCATCTCACGCAGCTTCCACAAAGCCGCGTTCTGCGCCTCGCTCGCGCCGATCGTCGCGTCCTCGACGAGCCCCTCCTCGATCGCGGCGCCGAGCACGGTCTCGATCACGCTCGCGAGATCCGCGTCCGCCCGCGGCGAGGAAAGCTCGACGAGGGCGTAGGCCGCGTGCTCGCCTTGGAGCGGGCGCGTGACGCCGTCGGCGTGCTTGAGCACGAGCTCTAGCCCGAAGCGGGGGATGTACTCGAAGGCCGTGAGCTGGTCTCCGGCCCCCTCGCGCAGGCGCTCGAACACCTGGAGCGCCGCCTGCGGCCCTTCGCAGCCGAGGAATGCCGTCACCGTCGCCTTGGGCTTGGGGTAGAGCTTCAGCACCGCCGCCGTGATGATGCCGAGCGTGCCCTCCGAGCCGACGAAGAGGTGCTTGAGGTCGTAGCCCGTGTTGTCCTTGCGCAGGCCCTTGAGCCCGTTCCAGATCCGCCCGTCGGCGAGCACGACCTCGAGGCCGAGAACGAGGTCGCGGGCATTGCCGTAGCGCAGCACGCCGGTGCCGCCGGCATTGGTCGCGAGGTTGCCGCCGATCTGGCAGGTGCCCTCGGACGCGAGCGAGAGCGGGAAGAGCCTGTCCGCCTCGTCCGCCGCGTCCTGGATCGTCTTGAGCGTGACGCCCGCCTCCACCGTGATCGTGGCGTTGACCGGATCGAGGCCGCGGATCGCGTTGAGCCGCGCCAGCGAGATCACGACGCCGCCATGCGGCACGCCGCCGCCGACGAGCCCGGTATTGCCGCCCTGCGGCACCACCGGCAAGCCCGCTTCGGAGCACTGGGCGAGCACGAAGGAGACCTCGTGAACGTCCCTGGGCCGCACCACGGCGAGGGCGCGCCCGCGATAGAGCCCGCGGCTCTCGATCAGATGCGGCTCGATGTCGGTGAGCGCGGAGACGACGTGCGCGGCGCCGAGGCGCTCGGCGAGGCGCGCGACGAGGGCGGCTTCGGCGGTCGAGGTGGCGTCGTTCATGGTCGTCCGGCGGGTTCGAGGCTGCGGGGCGTCTCCTTTAGCACGGAGCGGGGCGACGTGGTCACCCCTTGCACCGCGCACCGTCCGATGCGAGATCGCGCGCAGCCGCAAGGCCACCCATCCCTGCAACGCCGAGGAGCCGCCTTTGGGCGACATCGCCGCGCTCGCCGCCCTCGCCCTCTCCGCCTTCACCTCCGCGACGCTGCTGCCCGGCACGTCGGAGGCGGCCCTCGTGGGGCTCCTCGCGCTCGGCGAGACGGCGGCGTGGCTCGCGATCCTGGTGGCGACGGTCGCCAACGTCGCGGGATCGGCGGTGAACTGGGGCATCGGCCGCTATCTCGTGCGCTTCCGCGACCACCCGCGCTTCCCCGTCTCGCGGGAGCGCTACGCGCGCACGGAGGCGCTCTACCGGCGCTGGGGCGTCGCCTCGCTGCTGCTCTCGTGGACGCCGATCGT
Source organism: Salinarimonas ramus (assembly GCF_014645695.1). Lineage (GTDB taxonomy): Bacteria > Pseudomonadota > Alphaproteobacteria > Rhizobiales > Beijerinckiaceae > Salinarimonas > Salinarimonas ramus. The sequence goes on from NZ_BMMF01000010.1 coordinate 164,033, forward strand.
GGGCGATCCGCTGACGGTCGTCGCCGGCGTGATGCGCACGCCGCTCCTCCTCTTCCTCCCGATCGTCGTCCTCGCCAAGGGCGGGCGATACGTCGCCGTCGCGGCGCTGGCGGAAGGGCTCCTGTGAGCCCGGCCGGCATGCGTGTGGCGCTCCCCGAGGCCCTCGTCTAGGAATGACGGACGCTACGCCCGAGCGAGAGGCTCAGCCCATGACCTTCGTCTTCCCCGCCCCCGAGACGCCCGCGCTGCCCGTCGCGGGATCGAGCGCGCTCTTTCCCGCGCGGCGCGTCTATTGCGTCGGCCGGAACTACGCGGCGCACGCCCGCGAGATGGGCGGCGACCCGACCCGCGAGCCGCCCTTCTTCTTCATGAAGCCGACGGACGCGCTCCAGCCCGTGCCGGCGGACGCCATCGCCGAGCATTGCTACCCGCCGATGACGGCGAACTACCATTTCGAAGCGGAGCTCGTCTGCGCGCTCTCCCGCGGCGGACGGGACGTGCCGGTGGAGCGGGCGCTCGATCTCGTCTTCGGCTATGCGGTGGGCATCGACATGACCCGGCGCGACCTGCAGGACGAGGCGAAGAGCCTGCGCCGCCCCTGGGCGCTCGCCAAGGGCGCGGACCTGTCGGGGCCCGTGGGACCGATCCATCCGGTCTCCCAGGTGGGTCACATCGCCTCCGGCGAGATCCGGCTCGAGATCGACGGCGTGCCGCGCCAATCGGCCGACCTCTCCGACATGATCTGGTCCGTGGCCGAGCAGATCGCCTACCTGTCGCGCTACAACGAGCTCTTCGCCGGCGACGTGATCTTCACGGGCACGCCGGAGGGCGTCGGCGCCGTGAACCGCGGCGAGACCATGCGCGCGAGCATCGCCGGGCTCGGCGCCATCACGCTGCAGGTCGTGTGAGACGCGAGACGGCCGCCTTGGGGAGCGGCGGCCGTCTCGGTGAGCGATCAGCCCTTGGCGAGCGTCGCCTTCAGGTCGGGGCGGTGGCTCAGCGTCTGGAAGATGACGCAATAGCGCTCCGTCAGCGTCAGCAGCCGCTGGAGCTGCTCGTCGGTCGCGTCCGCGTCGACCTCGAAGGCGAGGCGGATGGCGCGAAAGCCCACCGGCGCCTCCTTGTCCACGCCGAGCGTGCCGCGGAAGTCGAGATCGCCCTCGGCCCGCACCGTGCCCGAGCGCACCGGGATCTCGAGCGCCGTCGCCACCGCCTTGAGCGTCACGCCGGCGCAGGCGACGAGCGCCTCGAGCAGCATGTCGCCGGAGCAGAGATCCGCCCCGGTGCCGCCGGCTGCCTTGTGCAGGCCGGCGACCGCCACCGCGCGGGCGGTCTCCACCTTGCAGGCCACGGCTTCGGAATCGAGCGTGCCCTGGGCTTTCATCGTGATGATCGAGGATTGCGGGTCCTCGCGGTACCTCTGCTTGAGAGGGGCTTGCAGGGCGCGCAGGTCGGCAGCGTCCATGGTCGTCTCCGGCAATCGTTCGGCGTTCCAATGCGACGCACCCGCCACCGGCGGCTGCGTATCGCGGGGTTCATCGCACTATGAGGTTAGGTCGAGAGCGGTCGTGCGGCTATTCCGGACGGTGTGCACCGCCCGGTGCACGGATCGCGAGACATCCGGCGCGAGACTTGCTTTTGCGGGCATCCATGCACGCGCGGGTCGCGCAGGCGCGCACAGCTCAGGCCTTCGCAATCGGCAAGCGCTCCGCCTGCTCCGCGTCGTCGGGCAGATCGTCCTCGTCGGGCACGTCGTCCGCGTCCGCCTCGTCCCGCGCGGGCTCGGTCTCGGAATCGTCGGGCGCATGCGGGGGGCGCAGCCCGGCATAGACGTCCGAGCGCGCCGGGACGCCCTCCGCCAGCACGCCCGTGGCGACGAGGCGCACGAACGTGTCCGTGAGCTGCGCGATCGAGCCGCGGCTCGGGTCGAACCAGCTCGAGGCGGAGTTCAGCATGCCCAGGATGGCGAAGGCGACGAGCCTCGGCTCGAGACCACGGTCGAGCGTGCCCTGGCTCTGCCCCTCCTCGATGAGCCGGATCCAGAGCGTGGTGTAGCGGCGCCAGGTGAGCCGGAGCGAGGCGATGCGCGGGTCGCGCGTCGTTCCGTTGAGCTCGCGGACGGCGATGGCCATCTCGAGGTAGTTCGGGTTGAAGCGCATCATATGGCTCTCCACCGCCATGACGAGCTTCTTGCGCGAGCAGACGTCGAGGGAGAGGATCCGCTCGAGGCCCCAGACGAGGTAGTCGCTCTCGGGCTTGATGATCTCGATAAGGATCTCGGCCTTGTCGCGGAAATAGTAGTAGATCGCCTCGCGCGTGACGCCCACCGCCTCGGCGATGTCCTCGATCGTCGTGTGGGCGAAGCCTTTCGATTTGAAGATCTCGGTCGCCCGCCGGACGATCGCCGTGCGGCGCGCGCCGTCGCGGCGGGGCGTGCGCAGGCGGCCGCGGGCGGTCGAGGACTTGGCACCGCTCATCGGGCCGCCTCCGTCAGGGGCGCGCGCGTCGGTGCCGCGGGCGCGTCGAGGCTCCGCAGGCCGGAGGCGAGCGCCTCGCGGTAGCGCGCGACGGCGCGGGCCTTCACCGGGCCGTACCCGCGGATCTCCAGGGCGAGCCCCGCGAGGGCGCAGGCGCGGTCGTGATTGTCGGGGGTCAATCGCATGGACAAGGTGCTCAGGAGCTCTTCGTAGTCCCGGACGAGCGCACGCTCCTCGCGCCGCTCCGCGTTCCAGCCGAACGGATCGAGCGGCGTCCCGCGCAGGCGCCGCGCTGCCGCGAGCCCGTGCAGGACCGGCCTGATCCACGGCCCGAAGGCGCGCTTGCGCGGCTCGCCGGTAACGGGGTCGCGCCCGGTGAGACCGGGTGGCGCGAGATGGTGCACGATGCGGGTCACGCCGTCGAACTCCTCCGCGATGCGGCGCACGAAAGCCGGATCGACCTGGAGCCGCGCGACCTCGTACTCGTCCTTGTAGGCCATGAGCTTGTAGAGAGCGCGGGCCGCGGTTGCAACCAACGCATCGGATTCCGGCGCGACACGAGCCTCCGCGGTAGACAGGTCGGCGAGCGCACGACGGTACCGCTGAGCATAGCGGCCGCTTTGATACGTTTCAAGTTCCCGTGCGTAGCGCTCTATCAGCGCACCCGCGCTCTCCGCCGGCGCCGTTTCCTCCAGGCTCACCTGCGCCTCGAACGCGCCCGCGACCGCCTCGGGGGCGACGGCGTAGCGCCGCCCCAGCGCGAAGGCGGCCCGGTTCGCCTCGATCGCCACCCCGTTCGCCGCGATGGCCGCGTCGATGGCGGGAAGCGGGATCGGCACGAGCCCCTGCTGCCAGGCGAAGCCGGCGAGGATCATGTTGGCGGCGATGGTGTCGCCGAAGGCCGCGCGGGCGAGCCGCTCGGCGGGGATGGTCGCGAGCGCCTCCGCCCCGGCCGCGTCGCGCAGGGCGGCGCGCTCCGAGCGTCCGCTGAGATCGAGGGCGCCGTCGAAGACGAAAGCGAGGGAGGGCGCGACGTCGGCATTGGCGCGGACCCGCGTGCGCCCGCGCCCGACGAGATCGCGGATCGCGGGTGCGGCCGCGACCACGAGGTCGGCGGCGAGAACAAGGTCCGCGCAGCCGGGCGCGGGCTTCGCCGGCGCGTCGACGTCGCTGCCGCCGATGCGCAGGTAGCTGACGACGGCGCCGTTCTTCTGGGCGAGGCCGGCCATGTCGAGCGCGCTGACGCACAAACCCGCGCGGTCCGCGGCATTGGCCAGCACCTGCGCCGTCGTGACGATTCCCGTCCCGCCGATCCCCGGCAGGACGAGCGTATGCGCCCGTGTGCCGTCGGCGAGGTCCGGCTCCGGCAGGGGAATGTCCGCGAGCCGCGCCAGCGCCTCGGGCGCGCCGGCGCGCCTGCGGGGACGCGCGCCCTCCAGCGTCACGAAGCTCGGGCAGAAGCCCTTCAGGCACGAGGTGTCGACGTTGCAGCTCGACTGGTCGATGCGCCGCTTGCGCCCGAAGTCGGTCTCCACCGGCGTGATTGCGATGCAGCCGGACTTCGCCGAGCAATCGCCGCAGCCCTCGCAGACGCGCTCGTTGATGATCACCCGCCGCTCCGCCGCGGGCGCCGTGCCGCGCTTGCGGCGCCGGCGCTTCTCGGTGGCGCAGACCTGGTCGTAGATCAGGACCGTGACGCCCGACATCTCCCGCAGCCGCCGCTGGACGCCGTCGAGAGCGTCGCGATGGTCGAGCGTGACGCCGGCGGGAAGCCGCCCCCGATGCCGGCTCGGATCGTCCGCGACGACGGCCACCGCGGAGACGCCGTCCGCCAGCGCCTGGCGTGCAATGGCGTCGACCGTCAGGGCGCCCTCGACACGCTGGCCACCCGTCATGGCGACGGCGTCGTTGAACAGGATCTTGAAGGTGAGCGTCACCCCCGCCGCCACCGCGGCGCGGACGTTCAGCGAGCCGGAATGCGCGTAGGTGCCGTCGCCCATGTTCTGGAAGCGGTGCGCTTCCGTGACGAAGGGCGCCTGGCCGACCCAGTGCATCCCCTCCCCGCCCATATGCGTCATGGAGACGATCGCGCGGTCCGGCACCCAGGTCGCCATGCCGTGGCAGCCGATGCCGGCCATGGCGTTGGACCCCTCCGGCACGCGGGTCGAGACGTTGTGCGGGCAGCCCGCGCAGAAATAGGGCGCGCGCCCCGGCGGCGCGGGCGCGGGCCGGCTCGCCTCGCGGGCGCGCAGCGCGTCGCGGGCCTGCGCGACGGCCGTGTCGCTCGGATCGATGGCGAGGAGCCGCTCGGCGAGGATCGCCGCGAGATGTGCCGGGTCGAGGAGGCCGACGCTCGGCACGAGGGGGCGCCCCGCCTCGTCCGTCTTGCCGAGGAGGCGCGGCGGCGCGTCCGTGCCGATGAGGATGCGCGCGAGCTGGTCCTCGACGACGGGGCGCTTCTCCTCGACGACGAGGAGCGTCTCGAGACCCCGCGAAAAGTTGCGCATGCGCCCCGCGGCGAGCGGCCAGATCAGGCCGGGCTTGAGCAGCGAGAGCCCGCGTGCCGCCGCCTCCGTCTCGTCGAGGCCCAGCAGCGCGAGCGCCGCGCGCACGTCGTGCGCGGCCTTCCCCGAGGCGACGATGCCGAGGCGCGGGCGGGGGCTCTCGATCAGCACCCTGTCGAGCCCTCGATTGGCGTCGGCGAAGGCACGCAGCGCCTCCATCCGCGCGGCGAGGCGTCGCTCCGCCGCGGGGGGATTGTCGGGCCAACGCACGTGCAGGCCGCCGGGCGGCGCCTCGAAACCCTCCGGCAGGTGGATCGCGGGGCGCTCGGGCGCGATCTCGAAGGCGCTCGCGCCCTCCACCACCTCAGTGGTCGCCTTCATGCCGACCCATAGGCCCGTGAAGCGCGACATGGAAAAGCCGAGGAGGCCGTATTCGAGGATCTCGCGCACGCTGCCCGGTGCGAGGATCGGGATCTGCGCGGCGATGAAGGCGTGATCGGACTGGTGCGCTACCGTCGAGGACGAGGCGCCGTGATCGTCGCCCGCCACCGCCACGACACCGCCGAGCGCGCTCGTGCCGGCCATGTTGGCGTGCTTGAGCGCGTCGCCCGAGCGATCGACGCCGGGCCCCTTGCCGTACCAGAGGCCGAAGACGCCATCGACCCGCCGCGTCTGGTTCAACGCCGCGAGCTGCGTGCCCCAGACCGCCGTCGCCGCGAGGTCCTCGTTGAGCCCGGGCTGGGCGAGGACGTCGTGCGCGGCGAGGTGGGCGTGTGCCTCCGCCAGATGCTTGTCGAAGGTGCCGAGCGGCGAGCCGCGATAGCCGGAGACGTATCCCGCCGTGGTGAGCCCGGCCGCACGGTCGCGCCGCGCCTGGTCGATCGGCAGCCGTGCGAGCGCCTGCACGCCGGTGAGGTAGACCCGGCCGTGCGTTCCCCCGTAGCGCGCCTCGTTCAGATCCTCGGGTGTCGTCATCGCAGCAATCCGGGCAGCCAAAGCGCGATCGCGGGGAAGGCGAACAGGAGCACGAGCCCGACGAGCTCGAGCCCGAGATACGGCGCCATGCCCACCACGATGTCGCGCATCCCCACGCCTTTGGGCGCCACCGACTGCATGATGTAGAGGAGGAGCCCGAAGGGCGGCGTGATCAGGCCGATCTCGAGGGCGACGAGCATCATCACGCCGAACCAGATCGGGTCGATGCCCGCCTGGTTCACGAGCGGCATGAAGAAGGGCAGCGTGATCAGCATGATGCTGACCTGGTCCATCAGCGTGCCCAGAAGGAGCGCAAGCAGCAGCATCGCGGCCACCAGCACCAGCGGCTCGAGGCCGATCTCGGTGACGATGCCGATGAGCTGCCGGCTCGCGCCGGAGAACGACAGGATCTGCGAGAAGGTGATCGAGCCCGAGATGATGATCAGGATCAGCGCCGAGGTCTTCGCCGTGCCCAGAAGCGCCGCGCGCAGCGCCGCCCAGTCGAGCGAGCGATAGGCGGCCGCGGCGACGAGCGTCGCGATCGAGCCGAGCGCGGCGCTCTCGGTGGGCGTCGCGATGCCGGCGAGGATCGAGCCGACGACGACGACGACGATTCCCATCAGCGGCAGGACATAGATCAGGAACGGCTTCACCCGGGTGCGGAACGGCAGGCGCTCCACGGGGTCCGGCGGCGCGAGCCCCGGGCGCAGGCGCGAAGCGACGATGATGAAGGCGAAATACAGCGCCGCCAGCATCAGGCCCGGCAGGATGCCGCCCATGAGCAGGCCCGAGATCGAGATCCCCGCGAGCGAGCCGAACAGCACCGCGAGCGCGGAGGGCGGGATCAGCATGGCGATGCCGCCCACGGCCAGCACCGGGCCGATGGAGAGGACCGGGTGATAGCCCATCCGGAGCATGTCCGGCAGGAGCACGCGCCCGAGCACCGCGGTGTTGGCGATGGTCGAGCCCGACAGGGAGGCGAAGACCGCACCGCTCGTCACCGCCACGAGCGAAAGGCGCCCCGGCACGCCGACGATCAGCTTCTCGATCGCCGCGATGGCGCGGGTGGCGAGGCCCGTGTGCAGCAGGAGCTCGCCCATCAGGATGAAGAGCGGGATCGGCACGAGGGCGAACGAGCCCACGGCCTCCGTCGCGTTGAGCGCGAGCAGCTTGAGCCCCGCCTCGCCGCCCAGGATGAACCAGGCGCCGGCGAGGTTGATGGCGAGGAAGGCGAAGGCGACGGGGACGCCGAGCCCCATCAGGAGCACGAGGCCGCCGCCCATGAGCCCGAGCACGATCTCCCAGGACAGACCGCTCACAGCACGGCCTCCCCGAACTCTTCCTCCTGCGCCACCGGCCGCCCGGCGAGGCGGCGGGCGAGTCGCGCGACGAATTCGAGACCGAGCAGGGTCGTCCCCACCGGGAGGATCGCCAGGATCCACCATTGCGGGATGACGAGATACTTGAACAGCAGCGACCCGCGCGCGAACGCCTCGAAGGCCGCGCTCGCGGCGTACCAGGCGAGGACGAAGCACACGAGCGCCGAGAGCGCGTTGGCGAAGAGCAGCATCCAGTGGCGTGCGCGCGGGGAGACCGAGCGCAGCACCACGTCGACGCGGATGTGGTCCGAATGGCGCAGCACCCACGGCGCACCGAGGAAGCCCACGACGAGGAGGCCGTACTCGCTGACCTCGAGCGTCCAGCCGAAGGCCGGCAGCCCGAGCGCGCGCACGACCACCTCGGCGCTGATGGCGAGCGCCATGAAGGCGATGACGATTCCGGACAGGAGCCCGAACGCCTCGATCAGGAGCCCGACCGCGCGGTCGAGCAGGCGCACAGCCGCCATCGTCCCCGTTCCTCGTTACGCTTCGCGCGGGCCGACCTCAGCGATAGGTCAGCTCCTTGATGCGCTCGCCGTATTGCGGCGAGTTCTGGATCACCACGGCCCAGCCGGCGTCGTCCGCGGTCTGCACCATCTTGGCGTTCTCCTCCTCGGAGAAGGTGATCACCTCGATGCCGGCCTCGTCCTGGAGCGCGCGCTGGGCGGCGTCGACCTCGTTGCGGTAGTCGATGAACCAGGCCTCGGTCTCGATCATCGCCTCGGTGAGCGCCGCCTGCTGCTCGGGGGTGAGCCCGTTCCAGCTGTTCTCGTTCATGATCACGCTGATCTCGGCGTTGTAGAAGCCGGGCTCGACGCGATGCTCCGTCACCTCGAGGAGGCCCAGATCGCCGATGCCCCAGAGCGGCCAGGCGTAGCCCTCGATGACGCCGCCCTCCATGGCCGGATAGACCTCGGAGCCCTGCATCTGCACGACGTTGGCGCCCAGAGCCTCGAGGAAGGGCCGGTAGAGCGGCGTGCCGCGCATGTTCCAGCCGGAGAGATCGGTCGATTCGAGGGGCTTGGACGAATAGAGGTGGTACTGGATGCCGTCGCCGAGCTTGCCCAGGAAGACCGCGCCCATGCGCTCGCGATGGATCTCGTCGAGGAGCTCCATGGCGCCGTTCTCGCGCAGCTCCTGGACGGGGATGTTGAAGAGCTTGTTGGCGTCCGATTCCGGCACGAGCGCCGTGTAGAACGCCCCCGAGATGTAGGCCATGTCGACGACGCCGCCCTGCACGGCGTTGCCGAGCTGGAAGGGGCTCACCGAGGACGGGTCGGCCACGAGCTCGAGGGTGAGGCCCACGTCCTTGGCGTTGACCGTCTCGATGAGGTGAGCGAGCGGCCCGTGCCAGACGCCCTGCGGCGCCAGGAAGGTGCCGACCCGCAGGGTCTTGTCCTGCGCGGCGGCGGGGGCGGCTGCGGTCAGCGCCGCCAGCGCGGCCGCGACGAGGAGCGAGCGAGCGTGCATTCTCTGGTCCCTTTCTTCTTTCCACACCCTGGAGATCACGAGGCGCGGCGCGAGGCGGCCGCGGCCTTGAGGGCCGCCTTGTCGATCTTGCCGATGGCGGTCTTCGGAATGGCCGGCACGAGCATCAGCTCGGCCGGGAGCTTGTAGCGCACGAGGCGCTCGGCGAGATGCGCCTCGAGCGAGGCCACGTCCGTCCCCTGCGCGACCACGCAGGCGTGGATCACCTCGCCCTTGCGCGCGTCGGGCACCGCGTAGGCCGCAGCCTCCGCCACCGCGGGATGGGTGAGGAGCGCCTCCTCGATCTCGCGAGGATAGACGTTGAAGCCCGAGACGATCGCCATGTCCTTCTTGCGATCGCGGATCTCGAGCGTGCCGTCGGGCCGAAAGGCGCCGATGTCGCCGGTGTGGAGCCAGCCGTCGCGCAGCGCCTCGGCGGTCTCCTCGGGGCGGTTGCGATAGCCGCGCATGACCTGCGGGCCGCGTGCACGGATCTCGCCCGCCTCGCCCCGGGGCAGAGGCCCCTCCCCCGTCGCGGGATCGACGATCTCGATCTCGGTGAGCGGCAGCGGCACGCCGACCGAGCCCGCGACGTGCGGCCCCGCGCGCGGATTCGCGGCGAGGACCGGACCGGCCTCCGTCTGCCCGTAGCCCTCGCAGAGCGAGGCGCCGGTGAGCTCCATCCAGCGCCGCAACGTCGCCTCCGGCAGCGCGGAGGCGCCGGAGAAGCACAGAGCCAGCGTCGAGAAGTCGGTGCGCGTCACCCGCGGGCAGGCGAGAAGCCCGTGGTAGATCGTCGGACTGCCACCGAAGAACGTGACGCGCTCCGCCTCGATCATGGCGAGCGCGGCCTCCGGCGAATAGCGCGGCAGGAGCACCATGGTGCCGCGCGAATAGAGCGCGAGCATGAGGCCCATCGCCATGGCGTAGGCGTGGTAGAGCGGCGTGATGACGAGCGCGCGCTCCTCGTCCGGCGTCGTCGACACGATCGCCTCGCGCTGCGAAACGTTGATGGCGAGCGCGCGGTGCGTGAGGTCGACGCCCTTGGGTACGCCCGTGGTCCCGCCGGTATATTGCAGGAGGCCGAGCGCGTCGGGATCGGGCATGACGAGCGCCGCAGGGTCGCCCGCGATCTCGACGAGCCGGCGTGCGCCGGGGCCGACGGCGAGCGGCGCGGGCAGGCCGAGCTCGGCGCAGAGCGGCGCGATCCGCTCCGCGACGTCGGGTGCGGCGAGGACGAGGCGCGGCGCGGCGTCGGCGAGCACGGGGCGCAGCTCGTGGACGGTGTAGGCGGGGTTGAGCGGCGCCACCTGCGCCCCCGCCGCGAAGGCGGCGAGGAGGGCGACGGGGAAGTCCACCGAGTTCGGCATCAGGATCGCCACGCGCTCGCCCGCGACGCCCTGCTCGCTCAGCTCGCGGGCGAAGCCCTCCACCGCCGCCGCGTAGCGCGCGTAGGGCACGCGCTCGGAGCCGCAGACCATCGCCTCCCGCTCGGGCGCGGCCGCGAAGGCGGCGGCCAGCATGTGGACGACGGTGTCGTGGACCTGCGGGAGGGTCATGCCCGGCCGTCCTCCACACGCAGCACGAGCGCCATCGCGCTGTCGCCGGCGGCGCACCCCTGGAACAGGCCCATGCCCCCTCCCCGCGCGACGAGCTCCTCGATCAGCTCGATCACGCCGCGCAGCGCCGTGGGCGCCTGGGGATGACCGTAGATCAGGGAGCAGCCGAAATTGTTCATCCGCCGCCAGTCTATGCCGAAAGCCCGCGCGAAGGCGAGATCGTTTATCGCGAACGGGTTGTGCGACTTGACGGCGTCGATCGCCTCGATGCCGATCCCCGCCGCGGCGAGCGCCCGGCGCGTCGCCTCGATGGGCGCGGCGGGCATGTAGCCCTTCTCCTCGCGGGACTGGCCGAAGGCGACGGGCGTGATGGAGATCTCCGGGCGGGCGGACAGGTCGCGCGCCCGCTCGACGCTCGTGACGATCATGCCGGCGTTGCCGTCGGCGGGATGGGTCTGCGCGGCGAGGGTCACCGTGCCGCCCTCGCGCACCGGCGCGAGGCGCGCGAGCTTCTCGGGGCTCGTCGGGTAGATGCCGACATCGCCCTCGATCGTCTCGGCGACGCCGGCGAATCGGCGGTCGGGGACGGGGAAGGGCAGCAGCATGTAGCGGCGCTGAAAGGCGCGGTCCTCGGCGAGGGCAGCCTCGTACTGCGCGGCGCGGGCGAGGACGACCTCGTGCTGCTCCTCGAGCGTCGCGCCGATGCGCCGGGCGACGTTCTCCGCCGTATCGACCATGGCGCAGCCGGCGAAGGGATCGCGCTCGAAATTGTCGAGCACCCAATGCTCGTGGCGCCCGGCGCCGCCGGGCGCGCGCGCATCCGGATAGATCAGGTGCGGGCCGTTCGACACGCGGTCCGCCGCGACCGCGAGGACGCAGCCGGCGCGGCCGCTCGAGACCTCGTCGGCGGCGGAGGCGACGATACGCACGCCCGTGGCGCAGGCCTGGGCGATGGTCGGGCCGGCGACGCGCTCGGCGCCCATCATGCCCGCGAGCCAGGGCATGCCGTAGAAGGCGCCCTGCTGAGGCACGCTGGTGCCCAGCACGCCGTGGTCGATGGCGTCGAGCGGGATGCCGCGCGCGGCGAGCGCCTCGCGGGCGGTGAACGCGGCGAGCCGGATCGCGTGCCTGTCGGCGAGCGCGCCCTGCCATTTCACGAACGGGCTCGACCAATAGCCGCCATACGGGATCGCGACGGGGGATGCTGCCATGCGCGCCTCCGGAACGCCGGAAGGATGGAGGCGGCTCACCACATGCGTCAAGAACCCCTCGCGCCGCACCTCCCGAGAAGGTCCGCCAATCACGCCTGTGCGCTTTGCACAGCCGGCTTTCATTGACATGGCGGCGTGGGTGGCGATTATTTCACAGTGTGTAAAGTTGACGGAGAGTGACCATCATGCCCGTGCGTGCCGCCGCCATCGAGGTGCGAACCGAGGGCGTCGTCGGCATCGTGTCGCTCGCGCGTTCCGCGAAGCGAAACGCGATCGACGGGGCCATGATCAGGCGCATCGGCGCCCTCTTCGAGGATCCGCCCGCGGAATGGCGCGCGGCCGTGCTGCAGGCGCAGGGCGAGCATTTCAGCGCGGGGCTCGACCTCGCGGAGCACCGCGCTCGCAGCCCCGAGGCGGTCATGGCGGTCTCGCGCCTGTGGCATCGCGCGACGCAGGCCGTCCGCGCGGGGCGCATCCCCGTCGTCGCGGCTCTGCAGGGGCACGTCATCGGCGCGGGGCTCGAGCTCGCAGCCGCCGCGCATCTGCGCATCGCCGATCCCGGCGCGCGCTTCAGCCTGCCGGAGGCGCGCCGGGGCATCTTCGTGGGCGGCGGCGCGTCCGTGCGCGTCGGCCGGCTGATCGGCGCGAGCCGCCTCACCGAGATGATGCTCACGGGCCGCGAGGTGGAAGCCGAGGAGGCTTTGCGCATCGGCCTCGTACACCGCCTGAGCGCGCCGGGCGCGAGCCTCGCCGACGCGCGGGCGCTGGCGGAGGACGTCGCCGGCAACGCGCCGCTGTCGAACCAGATGATCATCGGCGCGCTCGAGGAGATCGCCGACATGCCCCAGGCGGCGGGCCTCTTCACGGAGGCGCTGGCGGCCTCCTACGTCCAGACCGACGGCGAGGCGCAGGCGCGCATGGACGCGTTCCTCACCCGCAAGGACAGGAAGCCGCGCGACGCCGGCTGACGGCTCAGCGCACGAGCCAGAGCGTCACGACGGGGAAGGCGATGAGCAGCCCCACGCGCACGATCTCGGCGGCGAGGAAGACGGAAGCGCCCTTGAACGTGTCCCACATGGGAACGTCCTTGGCCAAGCCGTTGATGATGTAGACGTTCAGCCCCACGGGTGGCGTTATCAACCCCAGCTCCACGACGATGAGCACGACGATCCCGAACCAGATCGCCGTCTCCTCGGGCGTGAGCCCGAAATCGAGCGCCATCACGATCGGAAAGAAGATCGGGATCGTCAAAAGGATCATGGAGAGCGAATCCATCATCGCGCCCATGACGAGGTAGAGCCCGACGAGGACGAGGAGCACGACGATGGGCGCGAGCCCAAGCCCGGCGATCCACTCGCCGGCGACGATGGGCATCTGCGTTCGTGCGAGAAAGGCGTTGTAGAAGTCCGCGCCGAGCAGGATGAGGAAGATCATCGCCGTCTGGACCGCCGTGTCCTTCAGGACGACGACGACCTCCGAGACGCGCAGGTGCCCGTAGGTGATCGCGGCGAGGAAGGTGCCGAAGGCGCCCACCGCCGCGCCTTCCGTGGGCGTGAACAGCGCGCGCCCGAAGAGCGCCTCCCCGTTCATGCCCACGAAGACCGCGAGGAAGATGACGACGACCGGCCACACCCGCCCGAGCCGCGCCATGCGCTCGCCCCACGGGATCGGCTCCGAGGCCGGGCCGCTGCCGGGCGAGATCGCGAGGTAGACACGCACCGCGATCATGAAGCCGATGACGGCGAGGAGCGCCGGGATGGCGGCGGCGAGGAACATCTTGGCGATGTTCTGCTGGGTGAGGATCGCGTAGATGACGAGGACGACGGAGGGCGGGATGAGGATGCCGAGCGTGCCGCCGGCCGCGATCGAGCCCGTGGCGAGCGCCCCGGAATAGCCGTAGCGGCGCATCTCGGGCAGCGCGACGCGGCCCATCGTGGCGGCGGTCGCGAGCGAGGAGCCGCAGATCGTGCCGAAGGCGGCGCAGGCGCCCACCGACGACATCGCGAGCCCGCCCTTGTAATGGCCGAGGAAGCCGTTGGCCGCCTTGTAGAGGTTCGCCGAGAGCCCCGAGCGCGCCGCGAAGTTCCCCATCAAGAGGAAGAGCGGGATCACCGACAGCGAGTAGTTGGCGAACACCTCCCAGGGCGTCTGCTTCAAATAGGCGAGGAAGGGCGTGAGGCCCGAGAGATACACGAAGCCCGCCGCCCCCACCGCCGCCATGGCGACGCCGATGGGGATGCGGATCACGAGCAGCCCGAGCAGGACCCCGAAGGAGACGACGCCCAGCGCCACGTTGGACATGTCGGCCCCTCAGTGCTCTGCGACGTCTTGCGGCCCGATCGGCCGGTCGGTGCGGATCTCCTCGGCGGAGCGCCAGACGGTATAGGCGCACACGATCGCGAGGAGCCAGGCGCAGGCGACGCCGAAGGCGAAGGGATAGGCCTCCGGCAGGCGCAGCACCATGGTCGTGTCGTTGTAGGCGATCTTGTCCTGGAGCCCCGCGACGAGGCGCCAGGCGATGAGCCCCGCGAGCGCCGTGAAGATCAGGTTGCCCACGAGATCGAGCCCGGCGCGCACGCGAAGCGGCGCGCCGGACGTGAAGAAGTCGACGAGGACGTTCCCGCGCCTGAGCTGGCAGAACGGCAGGAACGCGAAGACCGCGACGCCCGTGCCGATCTGCACGAGCTCGACGTCGCCGGGAATCGAGGCCGCGCGGAACTCGAGCCCGACGAAGCCCGCGAGCCCCGGCAGAATGGAGCGCCCGAAGATCGAGATCACCGAGACGACGATCATGCCGAGCAGCGCGACGCCGCCGATGACGGCCACGGCGCCGCACACACGCTCGAGCACGGTGCCGATGGCGGCGAGCGCCGCGCTCGGCCGCTTCGCGGTCGCGTCCACGGCCGACCTCAGTTCGCGGCGGATTCGTGCTTGGCGACGAGGTCGCGGGCGGACTGGACCAGCGCCGTTCCGTCGCGACCGGCGGCGTTCTGCTCCTCGATCCAGGCCTGGATCACGGGCTCGCCGGCGGCCTTCCAGGCTTCGAGCGCCTCGCCCTCGATGAGGGTGATCTCGTTGCCGGTCTCCTCGATCGCCGCCTTGCCCACGAGGTCCCACTCGTCCCACTTGGCGCCGGTCTCGCGGGCGAGCTCGAGGCCGGAATTGGCGTCGATCACCGCCTTGTTCTCGTCCGACATGCCCTCGTAGACGCCCTTGTTCATGACGAACAGGAACACCGCCGTGTACAGCGAGCGGTCGCCGGTGAAGGCGCCGACCTTGTCGGTGAGCTCGTTGACCTTGAGCGCGGGCACGACCTCGTAGGGGAAGACCACGCCCTGGACGACGCCGCGCGAGAGCGCCTCCGGCACGCCCGGGGCGGGGATGCCCTGCGGGTTGGCGCCGAGATTGGCGAGCGTCTGGTTGATGACGCGGTTGGGCACACGGATCGTCATGCCCTCGACGTCCTCGGGCCGCTCGATGGTCTTCTCGCGGGTGTAGAAGTTGCCGTGGCCGTGGCCGAAGACGGCGAGGACGTGCACGTCCGACAGCTCGTCGCGCGCGTTCGTCTCGTAGAACTCGTGCGCGGCGGCGCTGGTCACCTCGCCCGTGGCGTGCGGCACGAAGGGCAGCTCCATCGCCTCGAGCGAGGGGAAGCGGCCCGGCGTGTTGCCGGCGAGGGTCCAGACCACGTCGACGATGCCGTCGCGGGCCTGATCGTAGAGCTGCGGCGGGCGCCCGCCGAGCTGCATCGCCGGGAAGATCTCCACCGCGATGCGACCCTCGGAATCGGCCTCGACCTTCTCGGCCCAGGGCTCGAGCCAGTTCTGGTGGGCCTGCGAGGCGGCGGGCAGGAAGTGGTGGACGCGCAGCGTCACCTCCTGCGCGGCGGCGGGCGCGACGAGCATCGTCGACGCGGTGAGCGCCGTCGCGAAGGCGGCGAGCGCGAGATGCGGAGATACGCTCCTGGGCATGTTCAAGACCTCTCCCTCTGGACGGCCCGTTACTCGGGCTTCGGCTTCGGTCGCGCAGGCGATCCCCCCGGATCGTTCGTGCGCATACGACCTCGGCAGCGAGTCAGCATGATATTAGTTGCGCCGTCAACCGTCTCCCGGCCGGCCGAGCGCGTCGGCCTCGTCGCCGAGCACCTCGCGCACCCAGCGGAAGGCGGCGTTGGCGGCGGGCACGCCGGCATAGACGGCGCACTGCATGAGGAGCGCGCGAAGCTCCTCGAGCGTGACGCCGTTCTTCAGCGCGGGCGGTAGGTGGAGCTTGAACTCCTCCTCCCGGTGCATGGCGGTCGTGATCGTGAGCACGATCATCGAGCGCGTCTTCCACGGCAGCGTCTCGTCGTTCCACACGTCGTGCCAGGCGGTGCGGGTCACGAAGTCCTGCCAGGGCGTGGCGAAGGTGCCCGCCTTGGCGAAGGAGCGTTCCACATGCGCCTCGCCGAGCACCGCCTTGCGGTTGGCGAGCCCCTTCTCGAGTCTCTCGTCGCTCACGTCTCGTCTCCTCCTGGCCGCGGCGTCTCTCTCTCGTCGGCCGCGCTGGCGGCAGGAGACGACGTCAGCCGGAATTCCTCAAGCCCGCGGCGACCCCGTTGATGGTCATATGGATTCCCTGTGTCACGCGTGCGTCGGCGTCGCCCGCGCGGTGGCGACGCAGAAGCTCTACCTGCAAATGGTTGAGCGGGTCCAAATACGGGAAGCGATTTCGGATGGAGCGGGCGAGCAGCGGGTTGCGCTCGAGCAACGCCGCCTGACCGGATATGGCCAGCAGCTTGTCGATGGAGCGGCTCCATTCCTCGCGTACCCGCGGGAAGATGCGCTCCGCCAGCTCCCGGTCGGAGACGAGCCCGGCGTAGCGCGAGGCGATGGCGATGTTCGACTTCGCCAGCACCATGTCCATGTTGGACAGCAGCGTCTGGAAGAACGGCCATTCCCGGTGCATCTCGCGCAAAGTCTCGAGCCGCGTGGGATCCTCGGCGAGGAAGCCCTCCACCGCCGTCCCGAAGCCGTACCAGCCCGGCAGCATCAGCCGCGATTGCGACCAGCCGAACACCCAGGGGATGGCGCGCAGATCCTCGATCTTGCGCGAGTTCGTGCGCGAGGCGGGACGCGAGCCGATGTTGAGGTTCGCGATCTCGCCGATGACGGTCGTCTCCCAGAAATAATCCTCGAAGCCGGGCGTCTCGTAGACGAGGGCGCGATAGGCCTGGAAGGCGCGCGCGGAGAGATCCTCCATCACCTTGAGATAGGCGTCGCGCGGGGCGGGATCGTCCCCGTGCAGGAGGCTCGCCTCCATGGTGGCCGACGCGATGATCTCGAGGTTGCGGCGCCCGAGCTCGGGGGTGGCGTATTTCGCGGCGATCACCTCGCCCTGCTCGGTGATGCGGATCGAGCCCTGCACGGCGCCGCCGGGCTGGGCGAGGATCGCCTGGTAGGACGGCCCGCCGCCGCGACCGACCGTGCCGCCGCGGCCGTGGAAGAGCCGCAGCCGCACCCCGGTCTCGCGGAAGACGCGCACGAGGGCGATCTCGGCCTTGTAGAGCTCCCAGTTCGAGGTGAGGAAGCCGCCGTCCTTGTTCGAATCCGAGTAGCCGAGCATGACCTCCTGGGTCTTGCCGCGGGTTTCCAGCAGCGCGCGATACTCGAACACCGAGAACAGCTCCGCCATGATCCGGGCGGACGCCTGCAGGTCGCCGATCGTCTCGAAGAGCGGCACGATGTCCATGTCGAGCACGCCCTCGAGCGGGCGCAGGAGCCCCGCTTCCTTGAGGAGGATCGCGACCTCGAGCACGTCGGAGACGGAATCGGCCTTGGAGATGACGTAGTGGCGCAGAGCCGCCGGGCCGTAGCGCTCCCGCGCGGCCGCGGCCTCGCGCACGATGGCGAGCTCGGAGGCGGTCTTCTCGGAATAGGCGACGTGCGGCGAGAAGAGCGGACGCGGGCTCTTCATCTCCGCCGTGAGCACGGCGATGCGATGCTCCTCGGACATCGCCAGATAGTCGAGCCCGGGCTGGGCGACGGCGAGCAGCTCCGCGATGGTGCGCTCGTGCACGTCCGAGTTCTGCCGCAGGTCGATCGTCGCGAGGTGGAAGCCGAAGACCGACACCGCGCGGCGCAGCCGCCGCAGCCGCCCGCGGGCGAGCGCCCCCGAGCCGTTGGCGACGAGGGAGCGGTGCACCCGGTCGAGATCCTCGCCCAGCGCCTGCGCGGTCGCGTAGGCCTCGATCCCCTCCCCCACCGGTGTGCGGCAGAGATCGGCGTGGCCGAGGTTTAGCGCCGTGGCGCACAGCCGCGCGTGGACGTGCGCCAGCGCCCGGCGATAGGGCTCGTTCTGGCGAAAGACCGAGGTCTCGGGCGAACCCTCCGCCAGCGCCCGCACCTCGTCGGAGACGCCGACGAGCCGCTCGTCGAGGGGCAGCTCGGTGGAGAGCGTCTCGATCTCGGCGAGATGGTGCGCCAGCGCCTTGCGGCTCTGCAGATGCAGCGCCTCGCGCAGCACGGCGGCCGTGACGAAGGGGTTGCCGTCGCGATCCCCGCCGATCCATGAGCCCATGCGCAGGAAGGGCGGCAGCTCCGCTCCCGCCCCGAGCCCCTCGGCCCCGAGCGCGTCCTCGAGCGCGCCGTATAGACGCGGAATCTCCACGAGGAAGGTGTCGTCGTAGTAGGAGAGCGCGTTGACCACCTCGTCGATGACGCGAAGCCGCACGCCGCGCAGGACGGAGGTCTGCCACAGCGCCAGCACGGCGCGGCGCATCTCCTCCTCGTTCTCCGAGACCTCCTCGGGGGTGAGCAGGCCCGTGTCGCGCTCCTTGAGGAGCCGCGCCACCTCCATCTCGCGATCGATGGTGGACTTGCGGCGCACCTCGGTGGGATGCGCCGTCAGGACCGGGGAGATCTCCGAGCCCTCGAAGAAGCGCTCGACATCGGCGCGCGAGAGGCCCGCCTCCTTGCACAGCGCGATGGTGCGCGCGAGCGTCCCGTCCCGCGGCGCCGAGCGCGCCTGCGCGTGCGCCCGCGAGCGCCGATGACGGTGCTGGTCCTCGGCGATGTTGGCGAGGTGCGAGAAATACGAGAAGGCCCGGATGATCTGCAGGCTCGAATCGCGCGAGAGCGCATCCAGGATCGTCTGCAGCTCACTACGAGCGCCGACGTCGTCGTCGCGATGGAAACGCAGGCTCGTCTGGCGGATGCGCTCGACGAGATCGAACGTGGCCTCGCCCTCCTGCGAACGCACCGTGTCCCCGAGGATGCGCCCGAGCAGGCGGATGTCCTCCCACAGCGCCTGATCCTTCTCCTCGGCGCGGTCCGCCGCACCGATCGCGATGCCGTGCTCGACAGCCATGGAGCCCCTCCTCGCGGTTTCGACGGCGCTAGGGTGACGATTTTTGCGCTGCATTCAAGCGGCGGATGGACGGCCGACGCGATTTCCCGGCGCGCAGCGCGCCGGCTTCGCGGGTGAACGGCAGAGACTTGACGTTAGGCAACTCTTAGCACTATGATTGACTCCAGTGCAATTGATGCACGAATGCGCATTTAGCGCCTAAACAACGAGCGAGTGCATTTGTTGACTATCGGTTGCAAGCGTGGCCCTTATTGCGGTGCAGCATCACCCCTCAACGAGGTCGCGCCATGAACCTGTCCTATCCGTCCGGCCACATTCCCCGTTACGACAATTTCGAGCTCGTCGGCCTTCTCGACGAGACGATGCGCGAGGGCGCCGAGCGCTGCCCGTTCTCGATTCCCGCCTCGCGTAAGGCCGCCCTCACCCGCCGCATCGTCGAGACCGGCGTGCGAAACGTCGTCTTCGGCTCCGCGCCGACCGATCCCGATCTGATGGCGGACATCCTCGCGGAGCTCGACCGCGACGGCGCCGCCGAGGGCGTCGAGCTCGCGTTCATCCTGCTCCTGAATTGCTGGGAGCCGCTGCTCGAGCGCTTCAGCCGCTTCCCGGACGCTTACAAGCATCAGGTCTGCATCAGCTTCGGCATGGTGGACCACAAGTCGGAGGAGAAGCTGTTCGAGCGCGCCTGCGAGAAGTTCCGCGCCATCGGCTTCACCAAGTTCCGCGTCAGCCTGCTCAACAACTTCTCCTCCGGCGTCGACGAGAAGGCCTACGCGCACATCACTCGCCAGATCGACCGCTCGCTCGCGCTCGGCATCGACACCGTGCGCATCAACGATTCGCTCGGCGTCTGCTACCCGGAGACCATGGCGGTGCTGGCGGCCAACCTGCGGCACGACTATCAGAACGTGCATTTCTGCGTGCACGCCCACGACGACAAGGGGCTCGGCCTGCAGAACGCGCTCGCCTCGATCTATCACGGCTTCGACCTGATCGAGGGCGGCTTCTCCGGCTTCGGCAACCGCTCGGGCCTGCCGGCGATCGAGGTCCTCATGAAGATCTTCGCGGAGAAGAACATCACCATCCGCGGCCTCGCCCTCGACGACGACGCGGTGCGCGAGACCGGCTACGCGGCCGAGGACACGTTCCTCGTCGTACCCAACGTCTATCGGCCGATCACCGGCAAGATCGTGAACTGGGAGAATCTCGGTGTGGCGAACATCCCGGACTATCTCGGCTCGGAGCGGCGCGCGCGCAAGTTCCTGACGGACGTCGGCACGCACGACCAGACCCTGCGCGACGTGCTGCGCCGGGCCGACCGCCCCGCCCCCGACGAGACCAACGCCCTCGCACCCTTCCGCGACGCGCTGCACGCGGAGATGGACGAGGTCTATCGGGCCAAGCGCAGCGCCTACGAGAGCCTGATCGGCAGTCTCGAGGCGCTCTACGGCGACGGTATCCTGTTCGAGGACGTCGCCGTGGAGCGGGCGAAAGCGCTCGCGATGTGACGTCCACCATTCCATCCAGAACCCGGAACGGCGGGCCCTCGCGTCCGCCGTTCGCACGCACGGGGCGGAGGTTCGTCCCGCACCGGAGACACGCTGCATGCTCGAGATCGTCGCGCCCATCTTCGCCGTCATCCTCGCAGGCTACTTGTTCGCCCTGTGGCGGGGCGTCGACAAGGCGGGCACGCGCCTCCTGAACGAATACGTCCTGTACGGCGCGCTGCCGGCGCTGCTCTTCATCGCCGTGGCGCGGGCCGATCCGGCGGAACTGCAGCAATGGAGCTTCATGGGCGCGACGCTGGCGGGAATCGCCGTCGCCTTCGTGCTCGGCGCGCTCGCGGCGCGCGCCGGCGGCACGCGGATGCCGAACGCGGCGATCCCCGCGATGGCGGCCTCCTACGGCACCACCGGCTACATGGGCGTGCCGATCCTCATCACCGCGCTCGGCGTCGGCGCGGCGGTGCCCGCGGCCATCGCGACGATTCTGCACAACGTCCCCGTCATCATGACGGTGATCCTCATCAACGACCTCCTCGCCCGGCGCGACGGCGCCAAGAGCACGGGCACGGGCACGGGCGCCGCCGTCGCGGGCGCGCTCAAGGCGACGCTGACGAACCCTCTCACGGTGGCCGTCGTCGCCGGCGTGCTGGTGAGCGTCGCGGGCGTCCCGATCCCGCGCTCGGTGTCGCTCTTCGCGGATTTCCTCGGCGCCGCGGCGGGCCCCACCGCCCTCTTCGCGCTCGGGCTCGGCCTCGCCCAGCTCGACGCGTCCGCGCTCCTCGACGCGAAGCGCATCGGGCGCATCCTGCCGCTCATCGGCATCAAGGTCGTGATCCAGCCCCTCGTCACCTTCGTCGTGGCGATCTACGGGCTCGGCATGGACACGAGCGACCCGTGGTTCGTCGCGGCGCTCATCATGGCGGCCCAGCCGATCGGGGCGGGCGTGTTCGTCTTCGCCTCGAAGTACCAGCATCTCGAGGACGAGACCTCGGTGGCGATCATCGCCTCGCTCTTCGTGGCGCTGGTGACGCTGCCCCTCCTGCTCGCGCTCTACGCCACCTGAAACGAGAACGGGGCCCGCGAAGGGCCCCGTCCGGTCGTCGTCGCTGGCGCGGAGGCGCTCAGGCGGCCTCGTTGTAGAGCTTCTCGACGTATTCCCAGTTCACCAGGTGGTCGAGGAAGGCCTTGATGTAGTCCGGGCGACGGTTGCGGTAGTCGATGTAGTAGGAGTGCTCCCACACGTCGCAGCCGAGGATCGGCGTCGCGCCGTGGACGAGCGGGCTCTCGCCGTTGGGGGTCTTCATGATGGCGAGCTTGCCGTCCTTGACGGCGACCCAGCACCAGCCGGAGCCGAACTGGCCCACGCCCGCCGCGACGAAGTCCTCCTTCATCTTCTCGACGCCGCCGAGATCCTCGACGATCTTCTTCTCGAGCGCGCCAGGAATGGAGCCGCCGCCATTGGGCTTCATCCAGTTCCAGAAATGGAGGTGGTTGTAGTGCTGGCCGGCATTGTTGAAGAGCGCCTGGTTCGTGCCGTACGAGCCCTTGACGATCTCCTCCAGCGACTTGCCCGAAAGCTCCGAGCCCTCGAGCAGCTTGTTGCCCGTCGTCACGTAGGCATTGTGATGCTTGTCGTGATGGAATTCGAGCGTCTCGGCCGACATGTACGGCGAGAGCGCGTCGTAGGCGTAAGGCAGGGGGGGAAGCTCGAAGGACATGATACCTCTCCTGGGCCGTTATTCTCGGTGCGCGCGGATGCGCGCGGTGTCCCGCACATAAGGCTCCCGCCGCGTGACGGCAACCGCGGGCGGGATGGGTCGGCGCGCACGGCTCCCCCGTTCAGATGATCCGGCGCCTGAGCACAGCGCCCGCCTGCTCGACGAGAACGACGAGGGCGAAGACGACGAGGATGATCGTCGCCGCCGTGTCGTAGTCGAAGAGGTCGAAGGCGACCTTCAGCTCGACGCCGATGCCGCCGGCGCCGACGAGTCCCAGCACCACGGAGGAGCGCGTCGCCTTCTCCAGGCAGAAGAGCGAGGTGGCGACGAAGCTCGGCATCGCGTCCGGCACGACGGCGGAGAAGATCACTCCCATCCGCCGCGCGCCCATGGCCGAGAGCGCCTCGCGGGGGCCCTTGTCGGTCTCCTCCATCGCCTCCGCGAAGAAGCGCCCGGCGAAGCCGATCGTGTCGACCATGATGGCGAGCACACCCGCCGCCGGGCCGAGCCCCACCGCGATGACGAAGACGAGGGCCCAGACGAGATCGGGCACCGTGCGGAAGAAGGCGATGAGCCCGCGCGCGAGACCGCGCACGACGGGATGCGGCGAGAGCCCGTCGGTAGCGAGGATCGCCAGCGGCAGCGACAGGACGAGGCCGAGCGCGCAGCCGGCGATCGCCATCTGGAAGGTGACGAGCAGGCTCTCGAGGATGCGGTCGATGCGATCGAGCGAGGGCCGGAACATCCGCTCCAGCATCGACCCGAGCGAGGGCAGCCCGCGCACGAGCTTCTCCGCGGAGAGGCCCGAGCCCGAGAAGCCCCACACCACGAAGGCGACGAGCCCGGCATAGAGGAGGAAACGCAGCGCGCCGGGGCGCTCGAAGCGCTCGGGCGGGCGCCGCGTCGTGGGGGAGGTCGCGAGGCTCACGATGCGGCTCCGATGCGCTGAAGGGGAAGCGACGCCGACACCGCGTCGCCCGGGGCAGGCGGAGGCTCGTCGAAGAAGGCGGCGAGGCGATCCGGGTCCGAGGTCGCGGCACGTTCGTCGAGGGCGACGCGCCCTCCGGCGAGCCCCACCACGCGATCGGCGAAGGCGACGGCGTGCGCCATATGGTGCGAGACGAAGACGAGGGTGAGCCCCTTCTCCCGCGACAGACGTGCGAGGAGCCCCATCACCTCCGCGCCGGCGCGCGGATCGAGACTGGCGTCCGGCTCGTCGGCCAGCACGAGCTCGGGGCGCTGCATCAGCATGCGGGCGACGGCGACGCGCTGCGACTGGCCGCCCGAGAGCGAATCGACCCGCTGGCGGGCGAGATCGGCGAGGCCGACCGCGTCGAGGCAGGCCATCGCCTCCTCCCGGTCCTCCCGTCGCGCCAGCGCCTGGTGCCAGGTCCGCGGCCCGGCTCGGCGCGCCTGCACGCCGTGGAGCACGTTCGAGAGCGCCGAGAGCCGCGAGACGAGATTGTGCTTCTGGAACACGAACCCCACACGGGCCCGCGAGGCGGCGAGCGCCCTCCCCTTCAGCCGCGTCACCGGCGCGCCGAGGAGATGGACCTCGCCGTCGTCCGGCGGCACGAGGCCGACGAGCAGGCGCAGCAGCGTCGACTTGCCGGCGCCGTTGGCGCCGATGATCGAGACCGCCTCGCCCCGCGCGACGGCGAGGTCGAGGCCGTCGGCGATGCGCCGGTCGGGCCCGAAGCTCTTGACGAGCTTCGTGACCCGGATGGCGCTCGCGTCGGGCGCGACGATCATCACTCGCCGACGAACTCGAGGAACTCGCGGATGCCGATCGTCTCGTACATCTCGCGCACGTAATCGTAGTCGGTGTCGACGATCTGCGGCAGGAACACGCCGCCGGCGTACTTGCGATTGTCGTCGGTGGTCTCCACGACGGCGCGCATCAGCTCGGCGCCGTGCTCCAAGAAGGTGGCGCGCACCTGCTCGACGACCGCGTCGTCGACCTCCGGGCTCGCCAGCAGGATGTCGTTGGGCAGGTCGCGCCCGCGGGCGACGACGGTGAAGCCCACCTCCGGGAAAGCCTCGCGGATGCGGGTGAGATGGGTGAAGTTCATGCCGATGCCGCCGATGTCGCCGCGCTTGAGCGCCTCGACGGCGACGTTGCGGTTGACGAAGATCGGCTCGTAATCCTCACCATAGGCGAGGCCGAGATCGGCGAGCGCCTGAGCCGGCCCGAGATGCTGGGAGGTGGAGCCGATCTCGCCGAAGGAGACGGTGGTGCCCTTCAGGTCCTCGGGCGTCTTGATCGGGCCGTCGGCGAGGACGACGATCTGCGCGAAATAGTCGGGACGCTGCCAGCCGACCACGGGCTCGGCACCCAGGCGCGCGTTGAAGACGACGTATTCGGCAGGGCCCGTGAGCACGAAGTCGACCTGATCGGCCGCCATGGCCTCCACCGCCGCCGTGCGGCCGGAGACAGGGAAGAACGCGACCGAGAGGCCGGACTTCTCCTCGAAGGCCTCGACGAAGGGGCCGAACTCGCGCTGCAGGTTCTCCAGGCCGTCGACGTCGGTGACGGCGAAGCGGATGGTCTCCTGCGCGCCGGCCGGCGCGAGGGTGGCGAGGCCGGCGATTGCCGCGGCGGCGAGAAGACGGAGGGGCGCTCTCGTATGCATGGTGGCTCTCCCTGATGATGCGTCGGCGGGGCGCGACGCCGGCATCAAGGCAGAGCCGTGCGACAGCGGGATTGCGGCGAGATGAATGTTTGGTGACATAGACGTCTAGTCATCTGGATGTCGTACCATCGTCATCGTCGCCGCCTAACGAGTGGGTCGGCCGGAACGCAATCGAGGAGAGAGAGGGCATGTTGATCACAGGTGGGCGCGCGCTCGTCGCGGATGCGCTGGAGGCGGTCGCTCTGTCGATCGACGGCGTGCGGATCGCACGCATCGGCGATGCCGGCGCGGCCGTGGGACCGGCGCTCGACGCGACCGGGCTCCTCGTCCTGCCGGGCCTCGTCGACATTCACGGCGATGCCTTCGAGCGGCAGGTCATGCCGCGGCCGGGGGTCGGCTTCCCCTTCGACCTCGCCTTCCTGGAGACGGACCGGCAGCTCGCCGCCAACGGCATCACCACCGCCTGCCACGGCGTGACCTGGAGCTGGGAGCCGGGCCTGCGGGACGCGCACAATGCCCGCGCGGCCCTCGCCGCGATCGAGGCGCTCGGCCGGTCGGGCGCGCGGGTCGACCACCGCCTGCACCTGCGCCACGAGACCTTCAACCTCGACGCCGAGGCCGAGATCCTGGACTGGATCGCCACGCGGCGCATCACCTGCCTCGCCTTCAACGATCACATGGAGGGCACGCTCAAGGCACGCCATCGGCCCGACAAGATCGGGCGCATGGTGGAGCGCTCGGGGCTGAGCGAGGCCGACTTCCTCGCGCTCGCCGATCGCGTCCACGCCCGCAAGGCGGAGGTGCCCGCATCCATCGCCCGCCTCGCGAGAGCCGCGCAGGCGGCGGGCGTGCCGACGCTCTCCCACGACGACCGCTCGCCCGAGGAGCGCGCGGGCTTCCGGGCCATGGGAGTCGCCATCGCGGAGTTTCCGATCAATGTCGAGACCGCGGCCGCGGCGCGCGAGGCGGACGACCCCATCGTCTTCGGCGCGCCCAACGTCGTGCGCGGCGGGAGCCACACGGGGTGCCCCTCGGCGAGCGAGATGGTGCGCGACGGGATGTGCGACATCCTCGCCTCGGACTATTATTATCCGGCTATGCTCCAGGCCATCGCCACCCTCGTCCATGCCGGGGACGCTCCCCTCGCTCGCGCGGTCTCGCTCGCGACGTCCGGCCCCGCCGCGGCGCTCGGCTTCGCCGATCGCGGGCGCCTCGCCGAGGGCCTGCGGGCGGACGTGATCCTCGTCGATCTCGGCTCCGGCACCCGCCCGGCCGACGTCGTCGCGACGATCTCGCGTGGGCGCCTCGTGCACCTCTCCGACGGGACCCGGTTGCGCTGAATGGACGAGCTGGTCAATCGCGGCGCGGGCGTCGCCGCCTGGAAGCAGATCGCGGACGCGATCGAGGCCGACATCCGCGACGGGCACGTCCCGCCCGGCGAGCGCCTGGCGCCGGAGCCCGCGCTCGCCGAGCGCTTCGGCGTGAACCGCCACACGGTCCGCCGCGCGGTCGCGGCCTTGGCGGCGCGGGGGCTGGTGCGCGTGGCGCACGGTCGGGGCACATTCGTCGAGGCAGGGCCGATCCCCTACACGATCGGCGCGCGCACGCGCTTCTCCGAGATCGTCTCGCGTACCGGCCACGAGGCCGGCGGCGAGATCGTCTCGTCGGGGATCACGCAGGCGGATGCGACGACGGCCGAGCGCCTGCGCATCCCCGTCGGCGCGCCGGTCCTGGCGGCCCGCTTCCGGCGCTTCGTCGACGGCCTGCCCTTCTCCCACGGACGCACGGCGCTGCCGCTGCCGCGCTTCTCGCGCTTCCTCGACGCGTTTAGCGAGAGCCGCACGATCTCCGCCGCCTTCGCCGCCTGCGGCGTGCCGGAATACCGGCGCGCCTGGACGGAGGTGTCCGCGCGGATCTCCACGGCGGCCGACGAGCCGCAGCTCGAGATCGCGCCCGGGCGCATCCTGTTCGTGGTCGAGAGCGTCAACGTCGACCCCGACGGCGTGCCGATCCAGGCCTCATCGACGCTGTTCCCGGCGGATCGGGCCACGTTGCGGCTCGAAAGCTGAGGATTTGCGCTTGCGGCATGCCGTCGCGTATTTGGCAGGCGCGATCTTTCGTCCTACCGTGAAACACGCGCGTCCGCATCCGCCCGCGAGGTTCGAAGCTTGTCCATGTTCGCAGTCCTGTACGCTCTCGCCTTCGTGATGGTCGCGGGAGGGTTCTATGCGGCCTTCACCGGGTGGGAGCTCCTGCTGCTCGAGCGCGGCTGGTCGATGGTGATCTCCGGCGTCACCTTCGCCACCGGCGGCTTCGTCGTCGCGGGCATCGCCGCTGCCGGGCAGGCGCTGGCGAAGCGGCTCGACGCGGTCGCCGACGCCGTGCGCACGAGCCGGCCCGCCGCGCAGCCGGTCTTCCCGCGGCGACCGGGCGCGACCGAGCCGGATGCCACGGCGCCCGAGATTCACCCTCCTGCACCGTCGGCACCTCCGGTGCCGCGCGAGATCGCGCCGAAGCTGCCGCCCCAGGAGCCCGCCTCCCCCGCCGGCCCCGCGCCGCTGGCGGCGCTCGGCCTGGGCGGCGTCGCCGCGGAGGCGATCGCGCCGGCGATGGAGCCGCGCGGCCACGAGCCGGAGGGCGGGCTGCCGCCTCTCGATCTCGGACCCGTGGAGGAGGAGCGCGCGACGCGAGAGGAGCCGCTCGCCGAGGCGGAGGAGGAGGCGCCTGTCCCGGAGCCTGCGTCTGCGCAAGAGGCGTTGCCAGCTGTCGCCGATCACGAGCCGGCGGTGGCGCACGACGAGCCGGACACGCAGCCGATCGATGGGCCGAGCGCCGGCATCGAGGCGCCGGTCCTGCGCCCACGCGAACCGGACACCGCCGAGGCGGACGTCGAAGCGCTCGATCGCCGGTATACGGAAGAGCCGGGGGTCGCACAGGGTCCGGAGGTGGAGCCTACGCCTGAGGCCGATATCGCCGCCGTCGACGCGGAGAGCGCGCCTTTCGTCGAGCCGGCGGACGCCGAGGCGCAGCCGGCCGACGCGCCGCTCGCGGACGAAGCCCCCGTCGACGAGAGCCCCGCGAGCGAGGAAGCCGAGACGGCGGACCAGACGCCCGGCGAGCCGCCGCGTATCGTCGGCACCCACGTCTCCGGCGCGAACCGCTACGTGATGTATTCCGACGGCTCCATCGAGGCGGAAACCCCCGACGGCCGCCTCCTCTTCGGCTCCATCGAGGAGCTCAAGGGCTACGTCGCCTCCGCCGGCGAGGATCCGAGCGGGACCACGCAGACGGGACCGCGGTGAGCGGAACCGACCCTGGTCGCGTCTTGCCGAGTGCCGTAGCCGAGTGCATCTTGTCGGTCGTGAACAGATCTTTCGGATCGGCAGAGATGGCGGAACGCGAGACACGAAACCTGCCGGACGTGCAGCCCGCCGGTGCATGGGAGGGCAGCGATCGGTTGCCGCGATCGTGGCACCCCGATAGCGTAACCGTCACCTTCTCGCCGGGCTTTGGAGCGACGGCGCAAACGGCAGCGAGCAAGCCGCGGAAGCGTGTCTTCGGCGCCTATCGTGGACGTTTCAGCGTGCCCGACGACTTCTTTCGCCCGATGTCGGACGACGAGATCCGATAGGCGCGTCGCCGAGCCTCGATCATCGCGTTCAAACGCTCGTCCATCTCATCGCCTGAGATGAACTCCCCATCCATACGCTCGCGCATGACGCGTCGTAGATCCTCGCGCGAGCCGATGTCGTGCAGAGGAAAGCGGTCCGGGGTCCTGAACTTCGGCATGGCGTGCTCCCCTTCTCAGCGTAGCACGCGAGCGATCGGCTTCAATGCCGTCGCCCCTCACTTCACCAGCCGCAGCGCCTCCTTGAACGCCGGGTCGTCGCCCCGTTCCGCCCATTCGAACGCCGCCATCTCGCTCGTGACCCGATGGGCGCCCGCGTGGAGGAGGCGGGCGGTGGCGGCGTGGAGGTTCGCCGGCGCGCGGCTCGCCACCGCGTCGGCGACGACGAAGACCGCGTATCCGTGCGCGAGGAGATCGAGCGCCGTCTGCAGGACGCAGACATGCGCTTCCGCCCCGACGAGCACCACCTGATCGCGCCCGCGCGCCCGGTTCGCCGCGCACCAGGCCGCGACGCCCGCGTCGGCGAAGGCCGAGAAGCCGATCTTCTCGAAGACCGGCGCGCCCGGCCCCAGTGCCTCGCGCATCGAGGCCGCGAGCGGGCCGAGCCCTCTGGGATAATGCGCGCAGGCCCCGACGGGAACGCCGAAGGCGCGCGCCGCCCGCACCACGATCTCGGCGCGCGCGAGCGCCGCCTCGCCGCCGTCGAGGGCGGGGAGGAGGCGTTCCTGCAGGTCCACGACGAGGACCTGCGCGCGCTCGCGCCGCATCAGCATGCGCGGCGCTGCCTCACGCGACGGCGCGGATGACGCGCCCGACCTTGTCGACGATCTCGCCGATCTGGTCCTCGGAGATGATCAGCGGCGGGGTCAGCGCGATCGTGTCCGCGGTGATGCGGATGACGACGTCGTGCTCGCGGAAGGCGCGGTCCATCGCCTCGAAGGCGCGCTTGCCGACGCCGTCCTCGCGCGAGGCGAGATCGATGGCGCCGACGAGGCCCACGGTCCGGATGTCGAGCACGTTCGGCAGCTCGCGCAAGGACATCATCGCGTCCGCCCAGATCGGCTCGAGCGTGCGCACGCGCTCGAACAGGTTCTCGTCGCGATAGACGTCGAGGGTCGCGAGCGCGGCGGCGCAGGCGAGCGGATGGCCGGAATAGGTGTAGCCGTGGAAGAGCTCGATGACGTGCTCGGGGCCCTTCATGAAGGCGTCGTGCACGTGGCTGCGCACGATCACGCCGCCCATGGGCACGGTGCCCGAGTTCACCGCCTTGGCGAAGGTGATCATGTCGGGCACCACGCCGTAGCGCTCGGCCGCGAAGGCGAAGCCCAGGCGGCCGAAGCCGGAGATCACCTCGTCGAAGACGAGCAGGATGCCGTGCTTGTCGCAGATCTCGCGCAGGCGCTTCAGATAGCCCTTGGGCGGCGGCAGCACGCCCGTGGAGCCGGCCATCGGCTCCACCACCACTGCGGCGATGGTCGAGGCGTCGTGGAGCGCGACGATGCGCTCGAGGTCGTCCGCGAGATGCGCGCCCCAGTCGGGCTCGCCCTTGGTGAAGGCCTGGTGCTCGCGCGAATAGGTGTGCGGCATGTGGTCGACGCCGGCCAGCAGCGTGCCGAAGAACTTGCGGTTCGAGACGATGCCGCCCACCGAGATGCCGCCGAAGCCCACGCCGTGATAGCCGCGCTCGCGGCCGATGAGGCGCGTCTTCTGGCCCTGGCCGGAGACGTTCCAGTAGGCGAGCGCGATCTTGAGCGCAGTGTCGATGGCTTCCGAGCCGGAATTCGTGAAGAAGACGTGGTCGAGATCGCCCGGCGCCATCTGCGCGATGCGCGCGGCCGCCGCGAAGCCGTGCGGATGCCCGAACTGGAAGGCGGGCGAATAGTCGAGCTCCGCCGCCTGGCGCTGGATCGCCGCGACGATCGGGTCGCGCGCATGGCCCGCGTTGCAGGACCAGAGGCCGGCGATGCCGTCGATCACCTGGCGCCCGTCCGGCGTCGTGTAGTGCATGTCCTTCGCGCCCACGATCATGCGCGGGTTCTGCTTGAAGGCGCGATTGGCGGTGAAGGGCATCCACCAGGATGAGAGGTCGTTGGGCGCCATCACGTCGTTGGCCGCCCGCATCGTCGTCCCGGTATCCATGCCGCCGTCCTTCCCATGTTCTCCGCGCGCCGCATCGGGCCGCGCGCCGCCCACGAGGGCGTCCGTGCGGGCGATGCTAGCAGGCCCCGCGCCGGAAGGGAAAGCGCCCGCGAATTCGGATCCGGAGATCCGTAGGAGTGCGCACCCGACAGACAGGCCTTGCAATTCCCGGCCGGCGCGCCCATCTTCCTCACAGCGCGACGTCGCCAGCGACGCGCGCTCCGTGGCCGGCGTCGGGAGGCGCCGCGCGCCGCCCGGTGTCCCGCAAGGGCAGGAACCGGACCGCGCTCCACGGCGTTCCAGCACCCCAAACTCGGCATCGAGCGGCGCCCCGTCATGCGCCTGTCGTCGGATTCCGGCACGTTAGCGCCACGGATGCGATCGCCGCTCGAGGGACCGAGGCCAACCAACAAGAATGTAGTCGATAATCATGCAGTTCGAAATTCAGCCCAACGTCGATCGTCGTCCCGATGGCGACACCTTCACCGTGGCCCGCCTCTTCGCCGCCGACGGCGCGCGCAGGCGCGACCTCAGCCACCTCATCGATCGCTCCTACCCCTATCAGTCGCTGCGCGAGCTGCGCTGGCACCTCGCCGAGCGCTTCGCCGTGCCGGTGAAGGGCGTCGAGATCCGCGCGGCCTGACATCGCGCCTGAGCGAGCCGGCCTAAGGGTCGGTAATGTCGTAGCGAATTCCAGTGGAAAGCGGCGAGCCTCGGCTTGCCGCTTTTCGATTCCGGCCATAGCCTCGTCTTCCCGGCCGAAGCCAAGGGAGCGTGGGCATGGCCCTTCCCCTCGACGAAGCGCTGTCGAAGCTCGACGCGGCGGTCGCCGCGCTCGAAGCCGCCGTCACGCGTCGGCTCGAAGCCGAACGCAGCCGCTCGGATCTCGAGACCGAGCTGCAGATCATGCAGGACGATCGCGCCCGTCTCGCCGTCGACCTCGAGAGCACCAGCCTGCGGCTGGAGACCCTCGAGGCCACGACGCGCGACGTCGAGGGTCGCGTCGGCCGTGCGCTCGTCGCCGTGCGCGCCGTGCTCGAGGAAGCCGGCGTCGCGCCGCACCTGTGAGGGAGGTCACGGACGTGCCGCAGATCAGCGTGCTCATCGCCGGCAAGACCTACCGCATGGCCTGCGGAGAGGGCGAGGAGGCGCGGCTGGAAGGGCTCGCCGCCATGCTCGACGGCAAGATCACCGAGATGCGCGCCGCCTTCGGCGAGATCGGCGACATGCGCCTGCAGGTGATGGCGGCGATCACCTTCGCCGACCTGCTCGTGGACGCGCAGACCCGGATCTCCGCGCTCGAGGCGGAGAAGGCCGAGCTCGCGACGTTGCTGGCCAATGCCGACGAGCGCCGCCAGACGAGCGAGGACAAGATCGCCGTGGGCGTCGTTCGCGCAGCCGAGCGCGTCGAGCGCCTGGCCAAGAGCCTCGCCATCGGCCAGCAGGGCGCCGCCTCGCCGGGCACGGAGACCGGAGGCGAGCCGGGGACAGGCTGATCTCAGCCCTCGTCCGTACCTCGCGACATCGCGTCCGGGTCCGCACCCGTGCCCGTCTCACGCTTGGATCGCGCGTCCTCGTCGCGTCCGGACCAGCCGGCGGCTGCGCGCTTGACGGCGTCGTCCGCGGAGCCGTCGGGCGCCTCTTCCTCCGGCTTGGCGCCGAAATGCATGCTCCCCTCCTCCGTGGCGGGCCGCTCCAGCGCGCGCGCGACGTCACGGGGATCCTCGGTCTTGCGACCGACGGGATCGTCGCGATCGGGAGAGCGGTTCATCGCTCGCCCTCCGCCGCGTCGGCCTGGCCGAGCTTCGCGCGGCCCTGGAGGCCGGCGCTCCCCGGCGCCGTCGCGTCGTGCGCGCCGGGATCGGCGCGGTTCTGCGGGGTGAGGATCGGGCGGCCCGCGGCGTTGCGGGCGGCCTCGCGTGCCGCCTGGCGGCGGGCTTCGTCGTTCGTCGTCTCGGGCATGTGCGCCTCCATCTCGAGGGAGGAGGCGAACGCGCGCACGCGCTTCGGGTTCGTCCAGCACGTTCTCGACCGCGCGTTTTCCATCTCTTTACCATGAATGGCGACGATGCTCGGGCCATGACCAGACGAATCGCTCCCCAGCGCGCCCGGCGCGCCCTCATCGCCTTCGCCCTCGCCGCCGCGGCGGGTGCGACCGCCCTCCCCGGCCCCGCCGCCGCGCAGGCGCAATACCGCTCCTGCCTGTCGGAGCTGCGCGACCAGGCGTCGCGCAACAACGTCTCCGCCGCGACCTTCGATCGCGCGCTCGCCGGCGTCGAGCCGGACATGAGCCTGCTCGAGCTCCTCGACCGACAGCCGGAATTCCGCACCGCCATCTGGGACTACATCGGCGGGCTCGTCGACGAGGAGCGCGTGGAGGACGGGCGCCGCGCCATGGCGCAATACCCCAACGCCTTGGCCGTCGCCGAGGAGCGGTGGGGCGTCGACCGGCACGTGATCGCCGCCATCTGGGGCGTCGAGTCGAATTACGGGCGCAACATGGGCAAGCGCCCGCTGCTGCAATCGCTCTCGACGCTGGCCTGCTTCGGCCGGCGCCAGAGCTTCTTCCGCGGCGAGCTCTTCGCCACGCTGCAGATCCTGGAGCGCGGCGAGATTCCCGTCGAGCAGCTCACCGGCTCGTGGGCCGGCGCCTTCGGGCAGACGCAGTTCATCCCCTCGACCTACCAGCGCATCGCGGTGGATTTCGACGGCGACGGGCGTCGCGACATCGTTGGCTCGACGGTGGACGCGCTCGGCTCGACGGCGAACTATCTCGCCCGCTCGAACTGGCAGGCCGGCGAGCCCTGGGGTTACGAGGTGCGGCTTCCCGCCGGCTTCTCCGAGAGCCGGACCGGGCGGCGCAACAAGCGCGCGCTCTCCGACTTCGCCTCCATGGGCGTGACGCGCATCGACGGATCGCGGCTGACCGGGCCGAGCCAGGCGGCGATCCTCGCACCCTCGGGCACGAACGGCCCGGCCTGGATCGTCTTCCGGAACTTCGACGCGATCTATTCCTACAATCAGGCGGAATCCTACGCCCTCGCGATCGCGTTGCTCTCGGACCGGCTCGCCGGGCGCCCCGGCATCCAGACGCCCTGGCCCACCAACGATCCTCCGCTCTCGCGGGAGGAGCGCCGCGAGGTGCAGGTGCAGCTCCTGCGCCGGGGCTACGCCATCGGCGAGGTCGACGGCATCATCGGCTCGAAGACCCGCGAGGCGATCCAGGACATGCAGCGGCGCATGGGCCAGGAGCCGACGGGGCGCGCGGGCAAGCTCTTCCTCGACGCGCTGCGCGCCGGCGGCTGAGGCCGATCAGGGCGCGCGCTCGACGGCGCGTGCCACGACGGAGCGGACGTCCGGGTCGCGCAGGAAGAGGTCGTGGTTGAGGACGCCCGATCCGAACTCGGATGCGTCCGCCACCGTGACGCCGAGCCCCGTCAGCCGTTCGCGATCCGCGGCGCCCGCGCGCACCACGCCGCCGGCGAGGCGGCGCGAGAGGGCGAGCGCTCGGTCGTTCTGCGCGGTGATCACGGTGATCTTGCGCGCGTCGACGCCGAGCCGCTCCACACCCTGCGCGAACAGGTCGATGTCGACGTCGGGCGACGCCAGCACCACGGCGCCGATGCGCGCCATGGCCGCGTCGCCGCCGCTGGCGCGCACGAAGCGCAGCGTCTCCAGCGTGAGGAGCGAGCCCATGGAATGGGCGACGACGTGCACGCGCCCGCCGCTCTCGCTCTGGGCGAGCGTGAGAATCAGCTCCTCCAGCGCGTCGCGGGACCACAGCGCGCTCTCGCGATCGTAGCCGTAATCGAAGGTCGCGCCGCCGGACGGCCAGGTGAAGAGGCCCGTCGCCCCACGAAAGCCGATGCCGTCGGCGAGCTCGGCCGCACCGGACGCCGCCGTCTCGAAGGTCTCGCGATAGCCGTGGACGTAGACGAGCACGTCGCGCCCCACCGCCGCGCGGGCGAAGGCCTGCGCCGGCTCGGCCGTGACGACCGGACCGACGCCGACGACCGTCCAGTCGACGTCGAAGGGCGAGAGCGACGTGAAGAGCCCGTCGCCGGGCGGCGCCAGCGTCGCCTGCGCGAAGGCGAGGCCCGCCCCGCGTTCCGTGCCGAAGAAGGGCGAGGCGCCGGGATCGGCGGCGGGCGCGCGGGTCGTCGCGACGAGGAGCGGCCGGGTGACGTCCGCCGACGGCGCGGGGCTGGTGCCGGCGATGTTGCAGGCGCCGAGGGACGTCGCGAGCGCCAGCGAGAGGCCGAGTGCGACGGCGCGCGGGGCGCGGGCGAAGGTCTGGGGAATCATGGAGCACATGCGGCGGGACGGGGGCACGGGGGCGAGACGTGCCCTGCGTGCGCCGCGATCGTGGCGAGGTTGCGACCGTTCGCCGGCGCGCAGCCCGGGATCAGACGAGAGACTGCGCGCGTTGCGGCACGGTCACGGGCTCCGTCGAGACCTCGTGCCACCAGGTCCAGCACTCCGTCTCGATCGCCGGCATGACCGGACGCGCGGACGGGAAGCGGCGATCGGCGTTGAAGGCGTCGCGCAGGAGCGCGAGCCGCGCGTTGGCGGCGTTGCGCTGGTCCTCGTTGCCGACCTCGCGCACGTAGAGGAGGCGGGCGAAGATCTCGCGATTGGGCGGACGGGCGGCCATGGATCACGCCTCCGAAGCGAAGCTGCTGTCGTATTCGAGCTTGATCTGGTCCGCGTTGCGCGCGGCGTAGCCAGCGAAGCCCGCGGCGATGGTCTGCGGGGGCTGCTGCATGCCCATGGGCGTGGTCCCCATCAGCCCGCCGCCGGCGACGAGGGGCTGCTGGCGCTGCGGCTGCTGGCGAGGAGCCTCGCTCCCGCCCGCCTGGGGCTGCTCGAGCGCCTGCTTGAAGTCGGCATCGCCCGACGGCTCGCCGGGGATGCGCGGACCGCCGCCGACGAGACCAGGAACGATGACGCCGAGAGGATTGAACAGCTTATCGTTGCTCATAATTGACCGATGCTCTTCCTGCATCAAGATGCGTTACAAACATAATCCGAGCCGCGGCGATATGCAAGCCGCGACGTAGGCAAAGCCGGCACGTCTCAGATTTTTACCCTTCAGGGTAAGCGAAGCGTATGCCATGACCTGCATTCGATAGCAACGCCCATCGGCCCGCCCGGTTCGATCATGCGCCAGCTGCCCGCAGGCCACGCGCCGCTCGCGCCGCGGCGCGCGACGCGCTAGGTCGGAGCGCACGATCCGCTCCCCAAGGAGGCGCCACGCCATGCCCGCCGTCGACCTGGCCACGCTCGAGGAGAAGCTCGTCGCCGGCGACCGCGCCGCGCTCGCGCGGGCGATCACGCTCGTCGAATCGAAGCGCGCGGACCGCCGCGCGCAGGCGGCGACGCTGCTGGACCGCCTCCTCCCGCGCACGGGGGGCGCCGTGCGCATCGGAATCACCGGCGTGCCCGGCGTGGGCAAGTCGACGCTCATCGATGCGCTGGGCACGCTCCTGACGGCGCGCGGCCACCGCCTCGCTGTGCTCGCCGTCGACCCCAGCTCCTCGCGCACCGGCGGCTCGATCCTCGGCGACAAGACGCGCATGGCGCGCCTCGCGGTCGACGAGAACGCCTATGTCCGCCCCTCCCCCTCGTCCGGCACGCTCGGCGGCGTCGCGGCGCGTACCCGCGAGACGATGCTCTTGTGCGAGGCGGCGGGCTTCGACGTGATCCTGGTGGAGACGGTGGGCGTCGGGCAGTCGGAGACGGCGGTGGCGGACCTCACCGACTTCTTCCTCGTGCTGATGCTGCCCGGCGCCGGCGACGAGCTGCAGGGCATCAAGAAGGGCGTGCTCGAGATCGCGGACATGATCGCGGTCAACAAGGCCGAGGGCGAGAACGCGGCCCGCGCCCGCGCCGCCGCGGCGGAATACAGGACGGCGCTGTCCATCCTCACGCCGGCGTCCAGCCTGTGGACGCCCCCCGTGGTCACGGTCTCGGGCCTGAACGGCGAGGGCCTCGACGCTCTGTGGGAGAAGATCCTCGACCATCGCGCCCGCCACGAGGCCAAGGGGCTGATCGCCGCGCGCCGACGCCGTCAGGACGTGAAGTGGCTCTGGGCGCTCGTCGACGAGCGCATGCGCCTGCGGCTCACCGCCGACCGCGAGACGAAGGACCTCGTGCGTCGCCTGGAGACCGCGGTGGGCGCGGGCGAGACCTCGGCGACGGCGGCGGCGGAAGAGATCGCCCGCCATTTGCGCCTGTAGGCTTCATTTCGGTCGCCGGATTAACCGGAGAACAAAGAAGATCGTCTAGGCAGAGGAACGCGAGGAGAGTGGGGAGTACACGCAAATGCTGGACGAGCTGGCGCGCCTATCAACGGATGCGTCGTCCGAGGGGCGTCGCCGCCTCCTCAATGCCGTCACCGATCTCTTCCTGCACGACGACGAGCCGAGCGAGGAGGCGCAAGAGCACTTCTCCGACATCGCCACGCATTCGCTGGGCAAGATGGAGGCGCCGGACCGCAAGGACTACGCCGACCGCGTCGCCGCCGAGCCGCAGCTTCCGCGCAAGGTCGCCAACACCCTCGCCAACGATCCCGACGCCGAGGTCGCCAAGCTCGTCCTCAAGCTCTCCCCCGTGCTGACGGACGCCGACCTCGCCGCCATCGCCGTCAACCATTCGCAGGCCCACCTCCTCGCCATCGCCGAGCGCGCGACGCTCTCGGAGAACGTGACCGACATCCTCGTCGACCGCGGCGACAAGCAGGTCCTGCGCACCGTCTCCGGCAACGAGGGCGCCGCCTTTTCGGATCGCGGCTTCGAGCGGCTGGTGGAGCGCGGCGCCAACGATGCCGGCGTGCGCAAGAACCTCGAGACGCGGCGCGAGAACCTGCCCGTTTCCCAGGCGCGCCGCGTCCTGCAGATCGCCGCCCACGCGGCGAACAAGGCCGAGCCGGGTCACCAGGTCGAGCTGATCTCGGGCGAGGCGCCCAAGCGCGTCGTGCGCGAGGCGCGCGAGCGCCGGCTCGAACTGAAGCTCCTCATAGCAGACCTGAAGGACGGGCGTCGCACCATCGACGACGTCGTGACGATCCTCGCCCGCGACGACCGCGCCTTCGATCTCGCCCAGGTGATCTCCACCTTCTCCGAGATCCAGAACGCGCAGGCCCTGCGCGCGCTGCTCCAGCCCGAGAGCTCCGGAATCGCCGTCGCGTGCAAGGCGCTCGGCCTCGGCGCGGAGGCCTTCCGCAAGGTGCTGGAGCTGCGCACCAAGCGCCTCGGCCTCCTCGAGGCGAGCATCGACGTGGACGTCACCCACTACCAGGCGCTCCCCGCCGAAACGTCCGAGCGCGCCATGCGCTTCCTGAAGGTGCGCTCGAAGGTGTCGTGAGGCGGCGCCGGGACGCGAGCCGTACGGCACGACGCGTGCGGACCTCTGACCATCGTGGCAGTATGGTGCGGGGCGGATCGCCGAACCCTCCGCGCGAGCGGGCCGAGGCGGCTGGCCGCCCCGGGCGCGTGCATGACGTGCTCCACGCATCAGCCGGAGGTCGTCCATGCAGGAAGCTCTCGTTCTCGTCGCCATCACCGGCGCGCTCTTGATCGGCGCCGTCAGTCCCGGTCCCAGCTTCGTCCTGGTATCGCGTATCGCGGTCACGGGATCCCGCATGGACGGTCTCGCTGCGGCGATCGGTATGGGCCTGGGCGGCGCGATCTTCGCGGTGATCGCGCTGCTGGGGCTGATCACGGTTCTCGAGCAGGTCGGATGGTTGTATGCGGGCCTTCGCCTCGCAGGTGGCATCTACCTCGTCTATCTCGGCATCCGGATCTGGCGCGGGGCCTCGCAGCCGCTGGAGACGCTCGACGCGGCCGCCGCGCGGCCGGCCTCGACGACACGTTCGATGATGCTCGGCTTCGTGACGCAGATCTGCAATCCGAAGACCGCCATCGTCTATGCCGGCATCTTCGCGGCCTTCCTGCCCGCGTCGGCTCCGACATGGCTCTTCGTATCCATTCCGCCCCTCGTCTTTTTGCTGGAGACGGCTTGGTACGCCTTCGTGGCGCTGGCATTTTTGGCGCGCAAGCCGCGATCGATCTACCTTCGCTGGAAGGGCTGGTTCGATCGGGCCGCCGGTGCGGTGATGGGCGGGCTCGGCACGCGGCTCGCCTCCGAGACGCTGCTTTCCCGGTCGTGAACGTCGATCGCACCCCGACGGCCGATCACCCGGAGGGGGCCGGCCCTCCCTCGTGCGCCCTCAATCCTTCACGTCCTCCACCACCTTCCGCGAGATCAGCTCGCCCGCGACATCGCCGATCTTCGGGCGGTCGAGGGCGACGAAGGGGAGCGGGCGGCACACCGCGATGGCGGCGAGGCCGAAACGCGCCGTCATGATGCCGTTGAGCACGCCCTCCCCCAGCCGCGCCGAGACCCGCGCGGCGATGCCGAGCCCCAGGGCCTGCTGCAGCAGCCCGTCGCCGACGGCGACGCCGCCGGTCACCGTGAGGTGCGTGAGCGCCGCGCGCATGAGGCGAAGGAAGCCGAGCGTCCCCGGCCGCGCGCCGTAGATCGCCGAGACGCGACGCAGCACCCGCGCGGCGTTGAACACGACGAAGCCCACGTCGATGGCGGCGCGGGGCGAAAGCGCGGTGACGAGCGAGACCTGCTTCGCCGCGTCCGCCACGGCCCGCGCGGCCCGCGCGTCGAGATCGGCCAGGAGCTCGCGCTCGGCGATGGCCAGGCGGTCCTCGGCCTCCAGGATCTCGTCCTCCAGCTCGGCGATGCGCCCGCGGGCGCGGGCGGTCTCCGGCCGGGCGGCGTAGAGCGCCACGACCTCGCCGACCACCCGCGAGGCCGCCTTGCCGTCGCGCTCGTCGATCGCCGCGAGGGCGCGCTCGCGCAGCGCCTCGATCTTCTTCTCGCGCCACAGGCCCGAGATCTCGCGCGCCACGAGGGCGACGAGCGCCAGGAGGGCGAGGACGAGCGCCGCGAGCCCGACCCAGCCGAGCCAGGGCGCCGCCTCGAACAGGCCGCGAACCAGGCTCTCCGCGGCGAGGCCGAGCGCAAGGAAGACGAGCGCGGACAGCGACGAGAGCAGGATGCCGCCCCAGGGAAAGCGCGTCTTGCGCCCCATGGGGACGGGCGTGCCGTCGGCGGCGTCGACGATCTCCTCGGGCTGGATCTCGACGCGCACGCGCGCGAACCGCTCCGCCTCCTCGCCGGTGCGGGTCTCGGCGATGTCGGGGGCGTCCAGGCGATAGGCGCGGGGCTTGCGGGACATGGTCGTGCGCTCTCGATGTTTGGCTGCTCAGGCCAGCCGATCGCCGATCAGGAACTCGATGGCGCGGTCGAGCCGGATATGCGGCAGGCGCGGCGCGCGCCCGCCGGGATCGAGCTTCTGCTCGGGCGGGCGAAAGCGCGGGAAGCGCAAGGATCCCGGCGTCACGGCGCCGTCCAGGATCGCGGCGGCGCGTTCCGGCAGCTCGCCCGGGAA
Organism: Salinarimonas ramus; assembly: GCF_014645695.1. Lineage (GTDB taxonomy): Bacteria > Pseudomonadota > Alphaproteobacteria > Rhizobiales > Beijerinckiaceae > Salinarimonas > Salinarimonas ramus. The sequence goes on from NZ_BMMF01000010.1 coordinate 204,041, forward strand.
GATCGCGGCCCGCGCGATGCCGTCGAAGACCTCGCCGTCGACGATCTCCCCCGCCTCCGGCACGCCGGCGACGGCCGCGAGCCGCTGGCCGTCCTCGTGGACGAGCGTCTCCTGCGTCGCGCGCACGGAGGCGAGGGCGACGGTGCCGACCTTCGCGCCCGCCGCTTCGCCGCGCTTCAAGGCGCGATCGACGAGGAGGCGCAGCACGGCTTCGAGCCGCGCATGGCTCGTCTGGTGGACGTGGTCTGCCTTCGTCGCCGCGAAGAGCACGCGCTCCGTGCGCGGCGCGAAGAGCCGCGAGATCAACGTGTTGCGCCCCGAGCGGAAGGCGAGCAGCACCCGGTCGAGCGCGCGCTCCAGCTCCGCCAGCGCGGCCGGGCCGCCGTCGATGGCAGCGAGCACGTCGACGAGGACGATCTGCCGGTCGATGCGCTGGAAATGCTCGCGGAAGAAGGGGCGCACCACGTGGTGGCGATAGGCCTCGAAGCGTCGCTCCATGAGCGCGCCGAGGCTGCCCGGGCGCGGGCTCTTGCCGGGCGCGAGGCGCAACGGCGCGAAGGTGAGCGCGGGCGAGCCCTCGAGGTCGCCGGGCATTAGGAAGCGCCCGGGCGGCGTCGTCGCCACCGCCTCGGGCCCCGCGCGCAAGGCGACGAGGTAATCCTTGAACGCCGCGGAGAGCCCCGCGATCGCGGGCTCGTCCGGCTCCCCCTCCGGGTCGATGGCGGCGAGCGCCGCGAGGAAACGCTCGGCGAGCGGGGCGCGGTCGGCACGTGCCGCGCCGTCCAGCACCTCGCGCGACCAGTCGCGGAAATCCTGATCGAGGAGCGCGAGGTCGAGGAGCCATTCGCCGGGATAGTCGACGATGTCGAGATGCAGGCTCGCCGGCCCCGAGCGCCACGCATCGCGGCCGCGCTCGTAGTCGATGTCGATGCGCAGCTCGCTCACCCGCGAGGTGGAGGCCGGCCACAGCCGATCCTCGGCGAGCATGCGCAGGTTGTCCTCGTAGGCGAAGCGCGGCACCGCGTCGTCTGGCTGCGCGGCGAGGCGCCCGCGGCGGATGCGGCCCTCGTGCGAGGCGCGGAAGGCCGGCAGGGCAGCGTTCTGCACGAGATTGTGCACGAGCGCCGTCGTGAACACGGTCTTTCCCGAGCGTGCGAGCCCCGTCACCCCGATGCGCAGGCCGGGGTCCACGTAGCTCTGGGCGTAGTGACCGAGGCTCGTCAGCGCGTCGAAGGCGCTGGTGGCGAAAGAGGGTGCGGGCACGCGTGGCAAACCGGGGCAGGAGAGGACGTCGCACCCTCACTTAAGAGCGCCGCCGCGATTTCCCAAGCGTTCGGGGCGCAACACGGCGTGCCGCGCCGACTGGACCCCGAGCGCGCCGTCGTGCGTTCGCTCTGCGAGACACTTGATCAGAGACGCGCTCCCAGGAGATGCGACATGAACGATACCGGCTTTCGTACGGGCACCGACCGCAGGGAGAGCACGCGCCGCGCCGCCACGCGGCTCGAGAACCTCGCGCGGCTGCTCGATTCCTCCATCGGCGTGCCGGGCACCCGCTTCAGCTTCGGCCTCGATTCGATCCTCAGCATCGTGCCGGTGGTCGGCTCCTTCATGGGCGCGGGCATCTCGGCCTACGTGATCCTCGAAGCCTACCGGCTCGGCGCGCCGCGGGCGACGCTCGCCAAGATGCTGGCGAATATCGGGCTCGACACCGCGCTCGGCGCGATTCCCGTCGTGGGCTTCGTGTTCGACGCCTTCTACAAGGCCAACAACCGCAATGTCGCGCTCCTGCGCCGCTATCTCGCCGCCGCGAATCGTATCTGAGCCGGCGAAGAATTCAGGCGGCGACGCCTGTGGCGAGCCAGCGCGCGAGGCTGATGGCGTCGAAGGGCTTCTCCCAGCGCGGCACGTGGGAGAGCCCGCTCGGCACGACGTTGGCGGCGTAGCCCGTGGCGAACACGAAGGGGATGTCCCGCGCCTGAAGGGCGCGGGCGACGTCGAAGACGAGCTCGCCGTGCAGGTTGATGTCGAGCACCGCACGATCGATCCGCTCGTTGGCGACGAGATCGAGCGCCTCCCTCGGGTCGCCCACGGGGCCGATGACCTCCGCCCCCTCGGCCGCGAGAGCCTGCGCGAGGTCGTCGGCGATGAAGTACTCGTCCTCGACCACGAGAACGCGCGGCCGCTCGTCTCCGGATTTAACGAATGTCATGTCGTACTCTCCAAGAGATCGAACTGAGAGCTCGAAAGTCGAAAGCGGCACTTGACCTTAGGTTCGTTTCAGCAGGAACGGTATCAAGCACGAATTCTGCTGCCAACTCCGTGTGGCTCCCGATCCCGAGCGGCGACGCTTCGCCGGGCACAGTTTCTGATTGAGGCAAACGGGGCGGCCGCCCACGGCTTCCGTCGGCGGCGCGCACGGTGGTATAGCGGTGAACGGCCGGATGAGAAAGCATTCCCGACCCCGATCCGTTCCCGGAGGCACGCGTGACCCGATCCATCATCATCGACACGGACCCCGGCCAGGACGACGCCATCGCCATCCTCCTCGCGCTGGCCTCCCCCGAGCTCGAAGTGCTCGGCGTCTGCGCCGTCGCGGGGAACGTGCCCCTCCCGCTCACCTCGGTCAACATCCGCAAGGTCCTCGAGCTCGCCGGGCGCACCGACGTGCCCGCCTTCGCGGGCGCCGACCGGCCGCTCCTGCGTCCACTCGTGACCGCCGAATATGTCCATGGGAAGACGGGGCTCGACGGTGCCGATCTCCCCGAGCCGACGATGCCGCTCGATCCTCGGCACGCCGCAGACTTCGTCGTCGAGACGGTGATGAGCCGCCCGCCCAAGAGCGTCACCCTCTGCCCGCTCGCGCCGCTCACCAACATCGCGCTGGCGCTCGCCAAGGAGCCGCGTCTGGCCGAGCGGCTCGCCGGCATCGTGCTCATGGGAGGCGGCGTGTTCGAGGGCGGCAACCGCACGCCGGCGGCGGAGTTCAACATCTACGTCGATCCGGAGGCGGCCGCACGCGTCTTCGCCTCCGGCGCCGACGTCACCTTCATCCCGCTCGACTGCACGCACCAGGCCCTGACGACGGCGGCACGCACCGCCGCCATCCGCGGCCTCGGCACGCCGCTCTCGCGCGCCGTCGCCGGCTGGCTCGACTTCTTCGAGCGCTTCGACGAGGCGAAGTACGGCACCGACGGCGGGCCGCTGCACGATCCCCTCGTGATCGCCTACCTGCTGCGGCCGGACCTGTTCTCGGGCAAGCGCGTGCACGTGGCGGTCGAGACCGCCTCCGAGCTCACGCGCGGCATGACCGTCGTCGACTGGTGGGGCGTCGTCGACGCCGCGCCGAACGCCACCATGCTCCGCCACGTGGACGCGGACGGGTTCTTCGCCTTGCTCACCGAGCGCCTGGCGCGGCTGTGACGGCGCGCCTTTCGGCGGGTCGTCAGAGGCTCTTCTTGAAGCCGAGATGGCTCTGCGCATAGCCCAGGCGCGCGTAGAAGCGGTGCGCGTCCGTGCGGGCGACGTTGGAGGTCAGTTCCACGAAGGCCGCGCCGCGCTCGCGCGCCCAGGCTTCGGCGAACAGGACCATGGCGGCGCCGACACCGCCCGAGCGCCGATCGGCGCGCACCTGAACCGCCTCGAGCCGGGCGCGCGTGGCGCCGCGCGCCGTCAGGCAGGGGACGAGCGAGACCTGGAAGGTACCGATCACGTCCCCGCCTGCTTCGGCGACGAAGAGCATGTGGTCCTCGCTCGTGACGATGCGGGCGAAGGCGGCGGCGTAGGCGGAGGCGGTCTCCTCGTTCCAGCCGTCTCCGTGGCCGCCGAGCGTGTCGGCGGCGTGGAGGCGCACGATGGCTTCGAGATCGCCCGAACGCGCCTCGCGCATATGGACGTCGTTCACGCGGTGAGCCTCGTCTCCCGGGGCACCACGGTCTCCGGCGGACCGAAGCCGGGCAGCGCCTCGACGCGATCCATCCAGGCGCGCAGCGAGGGGTGGTCGGCGAGCTCGAAACCGCCCGCCTCGGCGTAGCAGGCGACGCCGTAGAGATCGACGTCGGCCATGGTCGGCGCCTCTCCGACAACGAAGTCGCGACCCTTCAGGTGCCCGTCCAGGACGGCGAGCGCCTGGCGTCCCTCGGACGCCCACATCTAGAAGACGGGCTCCGGCGCCTGCCGAAAGCCGAGCTTCACCCCGCGGCAGCGATAGATCGGCACGGCGAAGCGGTCGTAGTCCCAGAACATCCACTCGCGGGCGCGGATGCGCTCGTCGAGGGAGGCGCCGCCCATCTTCCCGGTGACGTCGGCGAGGTATTCGAGGATCGACGCGGCCTGGCAGAGCGCGCGCCCGTTGGAGCGATCCTCCAGCAGCGGCACCTGGCCGTAGCGCTGCCGGGCGACATAGGCGGGCGCCTTGTGGGCGCCTTCGCGCAGGTTGACCAGCTCGAAATCGAAGGCCTCGCCGGCGAGCGAGAGGAACAGCGCGACCTTGTAGGTCGGCCCCGACAGCCAGATGCCGTGGAGCAGGAAGCGCGGGGCGGAGAGGGCATCTGCGGCGACGGCGGTCATGGCGCGGGCGAATCCTCGCTGGAGGGGGCGCGAGACGCTAGCGTAAGGGAAGCACGTGTGGAAGCGGCGAACCCGCCGTTATTCCGAAGATGCCGTCTCTTTCGTTGCGAGATCCTCGAAGTTCGTGATCGCGACCTCGGTGTCGTCGAAACGCGCGGTTATCTCCAAGCGTCCTCCCAAGGCTTCGACGTAGCGCCGGAGGTTGCTGACATACATGTCGGCCCGCCGCTCCATCTTCGCGACGGCGGGCTGGCCGACACCGAGGACGGAAGCGAGCTCCGCCTGCGAGCGCTTGCGCGCCTCGCGCAGCTCGTCGAGCGTCATTTCCCGCAGCATGTCGCGCGTGGCGGCCTCGTTGCGTCGGCGCCGCTCGGCGCTCATGCCGTTCCGCAGCTTGTCGATGGCGTTTCGTCCCGTCATGGCAGCAAGCCTTCGCGCCTGAGCTCTTCGAGATGCTCGTGCCCAACCGAGTAGCAGGATCGGCGTACATCACCGCAACTTTTTAGCGTACCCGTACTCCACAGACCCCGACACGTCGTGCAGCGGTCGCTCCTCGCCGAAGCGCGTGAAGCCCAAGCGCTCGTAGAGGCGGTGGGCCTTGGTGAAGCGGGTGTCGGTGAAGAGCTGCAGCCGATGCGCGCCGCGGGCGCGAGCGGTCTCCTCCACGAGCGAGACGAGACCGGCGGCGAGGCCGCGGCGGCGCTGATCGCCGCGGACGTAGAGCTTCGTCAGCTCGGCGACGCCGTCCGCATCAGGCCCCTTGATGCCGCAGAACGCACGCACGCGCCCATTGCGATCCTCCACGACCCACATCGTCGTCCCGGCCGCCGAAAGCAGGCTGCGCGGCCGCACGAGCTCCGGGTAGTCGCCGTGCGGGTCGACGTAGCAGCCGGGATATTCGGCGAAGGCGAGCGTGAGGAGGCCGAGCATGTCCTGCGCGTCCGCGTCCGTGACGAGGCGCGGCACGGGGCGCTCGGGGCGGCGCATGACGACGGCCTCGAGGTCGTCGCGCCCGCCGCAGCCCTTCGCCGGGCGATCCAGGACGAACCCCTCGCGCTCGTAGAAGCGGATCGCGTCCACATTGCGCGGCTCGACCTCGAGCCACACGTCCCGCTCGGCGAGGCGGGCGAGCGTCTCCTCGAGGAGGCGCTTGCCGATGCCCCGGCCTTCCGTGCCGGGAGCGACGTAGAGCCGCCGCAGGCAGGCCTCGCCGGCATCGTCCACCTGGCCGAGGGAGGAGCCGAGCACCGCGCCCCCCTCACCTTCCGCCAGCAGGAAAACGGAGCCCGGCCGGTCGACCTGGCGCGCGAGCGCATCCAGCGCGTGCCAGCGATCGGTGATCTCCGCGACCTTCGCGGCACCATGGAAGCGATCGTAGGTCGCGTGCCAGCTCGCCACCAGCGCCGCCCGCACGGCGGCGAGGTCCTCGCGGGCGACGGGCCGGATCGCGGGCGTCATTCGATACCGAGCTTCTGCTTGACGATGGCGTTGACCGCCTGCGGGTTGGCCTTGCCGCCGGTGGACTTCATCACCTGGCCGACGAACCAGCCGGCGAGCGTCGGCTTGGCCTTGGCCTGCTCGACCTTGTCGGGGTTGGCCGCGATCACCTCGTCCACAGCCGCCTCGATGGCGCCGGTGTCGGTGACCTGCTTCATGCCGCGCTCCTCGACGATCGCCTTGGGCGAGCCACCCTGCGCCCAGACGATCTCGAAAACGTCCTTGGCGATCTTGCCGGAGATCGTCTCGTCGGCGATGAGGTCCACGATCTCGCCCAGCTGCGCGGCGGAGACGGGCGACGCCGTGATCTCCAGGCCCTCCTTGTTGAGGCGACCGAACAGCTCGTTGATCACCCAGTTCGCCGCGGCCTTGCCGTCGCGGCCCTTCGCCACCGCCTCGAAATAGTCCGCCTGCTCGCGATCGGCGACGAGGACGCCGGCATCGTAGGTCGAGAGGCCGTAATCGGAGACGAAGCGCGCCTTCTTCTCGTCGGGCAGCTCCGGCAGGTGGCGGGCGAGCTCGTCGACGAAATCCTGGTCGAGCTCGAGCGGCAGGAGGTCGGGATCGGGGAAATAGCGGTAGTCGTGCGCCTCCTCCTTGGAGCGCATGGAGCGCGTCTCGCCCTTGCCCGGGTCGAACAGCCGCGTCTCCTGGTCGATCTTGCCACCGTCCTCGAGGATGCCGATCTGGCGGCGCGCCTCGTACTCGATGGACTGGCCGATGAAGCGGATCGAGTTGACGTTCTTGATCTCGCAGCGCGTGCCGAGCCCCTCGCCGGGGCGGCGCACGGAGACGTTCACGTCCGCGCGCAGGTTGCCCTTCTCCATGTCGCCGTCGCAGGTGCCGAGATAGCGCAGAATGGTGCGCAGCTTCGACACGTAGGCCTTCGCCTCCTCGGAGGAGCGCATGTCGGGCTTGGAGACGATCTCCATGAGCGCGACGCCCGAGCGGTTGAGGTCGACATAGGACATCGTGGGGTGCAGGTCGTGGATCGACTTGCCGGCGTCCTGCTCGAGGTGCAGGCGCTCGATGCCCACCGTGAAGGACGGCCCGTCGAGCATGTCCACCACGACCTCGCCTTCGCCCACGATGGGGTGCTTGTACTGCGAGATCTGGTAGCCCTGCGGCAGGTCGGGGTAGAAATAGTTCTTGCGGTCGAAGATCGAGCGCAGGTTGATCTGCGCCTTGAGCCCCAGCCCCGTGCGCACCGCCTGGCGGACGCATTCGAGATTGATCACCGGCAGCATTCCGGGCATCGCCGCGTCGACGAGGGACACGTGCGAGTTCGGCGCCGCGCCGAAGCCGGTGGACGCGCCGGAGAACAGCTTGGCCTGGGAGTTCACCTGGGCATGGATCTCCATGCCGATGACGACTTCCCAGTCGCCGGTGGCGCCTTTGATGAGCTTCTTGGGATCGACGGGGGCGTTCATCGGCTCTCGGTCCTCGTGTGCGTCGCATCACGGGTTAGCGCTCTCTCGCGCGCGCTTCAAGTCGGGAGCGACGCCCGGGCGGGCGCGAGCGCGCGAAACCCCAGCGTCCGCGGCGGCGTTGTGGAGCCACAGCCCGCCGCAAGAGCCGAAAGGAGGCCGAGATGGCGACGAACGACGGCCGCAATCCCGCCGATCCCCGCACCCCGCATGCCGGGCGCGACCCCATGGTCGATCCCGCACCCGGTCCCTCCACCGATCCGTTCGGGACGCGTCCCGGCGAGATCCGCCCCGGCGAGACGACCCGCGGGGCCGGGCCCGATCCCGCGCCCGCCGATCCCGTTCACGCCCGCACCGACCCGACCTACCCCGGCGCCCCGGCACAGGAGAGCCGCGCGACGCGCGACGACCGCATGGCTCGGCCCGCCCGCTCGTCGTCCGGCGCGGCCTGGGGCTGGGCGATCGGCGCCGTCGTGGTGATCGCGGCCGTGCTCGCCTTCTTCCTGATGGACGGCTACGAGGCGAGCGACGTTCCGGTCACCGGCGCCATCGAGCAGCCGGCTCCCGCGCCGGTCCCGATCGATCCGCAGGCCGACACGCCGGTCGCACCGGCCGAGCCGATCGAGGCGCAGTGATGCAGCCGTCCTCGCGAGCCTTTCGCGCGGCTCGCGAGGATGGGCATCCGCTCACCAGGTCCGCAGGGCTCTTAGCGTGGGCGTCTTCTTCGATTGATGCTCACCCATGCGGCGGAACAAGCCGTCCAGCGCCTCGATCGCCGCCGTGACGTTCGGGCCCTTGTTGAGCATCACGCATTCGGCCCGCGCCGCCATCGCGGCGTCCGTCATCTCCCCGCGCGACGGGAGGCCGGACTTGACCAGCCGCTCCAGTACCTGCGTCGCCCAGATCACCGGCACATGCGCGGCCTCCGCGAGCCAGAGCAGTTCCTCCTGCATCTCAGCCAGCCGCGCGAAGCCGATCTCGACCGCGAGGTCGCCGCGCGCGATCATGACCGCGAAGGGCTGGTGGCCGGCGGCCGCGACGATGATCTCCGGCAGGTTGCGCACGGCGACGGGCGTCTCGATCTTCGCCACGAGCCCGATCTCTCTCCAGCGTGGCGTGCGCGCGGCGAGTTCGCGCTGCAGGCGCGCGATGTCGTCGGCGGTCTGCACGAAGGAATAGCCGATCATGTCCGCATGGGCGCAGACGAAGTCGAGATCGGCCCGGTCCTTGGCGGTCAGCGGATCGAGGGCGAGGACCGTCTCCGGGAAATTCAGGCCCTTCTCGGGCTTCAGCCGCGCGCCGCCGAGCTTGGCCTGATCGATCGCCACCACGAGGCCGTCATGCGCGCGCCCCGTCACCCGCCCGGAGAAGCGCCCGTCGTCGACGGCGACGCGGGCGCCCTCCCCGATCGCGTCGAAGATGTCGGGCGCGGTGCACGTCGCCTGGAAGGGAAAGGTCGTCGCGAAGCCCGGTGCGAGGGTCCGGCCCAGCAGCAATCGGTCGCCCACGCCGATGCGGGCACGGTCGTCGGCGACGAGCACCTCCCCGGTCCGGATCTTCGGCCCCGCAATGTCCATGAGGATGCGAAGCCGCCGGCCCATGCGCTCCTCGCTCGCGCGGACATGGTCGATCATCGCCGCCCAGGCGTCCGGGCCGTCATGGGCGCAATTGATGCGCACGGCGTCCGCTCCGGCGTCCGCGATCCCCTGCACGAGCGAGGGGTCGCTCGCGGCCTCGCTCGGGAGGGTGACGAGGATGCGGCCCTGGCGCTCGGCCCGCGGGGGGCCGAACAGCCGATCGGTCGCCGCGTGCAGGCGCGTCTCGCCGCGGAAGAACTGCCGCGGGCTCGGCGCCGGCCTCGGCGGGGTCTCTCCCGCGAGCGCGGCGAGGGCGACGATGGTGGCGTCGAGCGTCGCGAGCACGCGCCCCTCCAGGCGTCCGAGCGAGGAGAGCCCGCGCAGCATGAGCGCACGCTGGAGCGCGCGGTGATCGCGTTTGCGCAGAGCGAGGTAGTGGGCGAGGTTCAGCGCACCGACGGCGAAGGGCGTGCGGGCGAGATCGGCGTGCCAACCCGCCCAGCGTGCACGCCCCTCGCGCGCGACCTCGTCGCGCAGCGCCACGAGTTCACCCAGGACCGCCCGCGTCTCTCCACCGTCCGTCATCCGCCCCTCCCGTCACGACGCAGAGCGGGCTAACGGAGGACGACGACAGGACGATGTCGGCGCCTCACCCCGAGGCTGGGACCCGCTGGCGCTTGCGGTCGGCGCGCACGTTCCAGACGAAGATCGCGATGACGCCGACGGCGCCGACCGTCTCGATGATCGTGTTGTTGGGCCAGATCAGCGCCACGCCCGCGGCGAAGAGCAGGATGCGCAGGGGCCAGTTCAGCGGCGCCTCCATGTGCCCCTCGATGGCCGCGCCGAGCGCGTAGACGCCCACCACGGCGATGACGAAGATGTGCGCCACCTCGAGCGGCGGGCCGCCGAGGAACTGCGTGTAAGCGAACAGGATCGGCATCAGGTAGAGGCCCTTGGCCACCTTCCACGAGACGAGGCCCGTCGCCATCGGCGGCGTCTTGGCGATGGCCGCGGCGGCGAAGGCCGTGAGGCAGACGGGTGGCGTCACGTTCGAATCCTGGCTGAGCCAGAAGATGATCATGTGCGCGGAGAGGAGCGCGAGCTTCACCGTGACGGGGTCGAGAACCTGCGGATAGACCAGGGTGAGCACCTCCGGCGGCATCGCCGCGATGAAGGCGGTGGCGGCATCGCGCGTCATCGGCGCGGCGAGCGCGGTCATCGCGTTGGGGTCGGCGAGCATGAGCGTCATGCGCGCGGCCTCCGGGACGCCGCCGGCGACGAGGACGTCGATGAGCGCGTTGTTCTGGATGAGCGCGTGCAGCGCCGGCGCCGAGAGCGTGGCGAGCACGATGTAGGACGCTGTCACCGGCAGGCCCATGCCGAGCACGAGCGAGGCGAGCGCGATGAGGGTGAGCGCGATGAGCAGGTTGTTGCCGGCCCATTCATTGATCATGAGCGAGAAGGTGTTGCCCACGCCCGTCATGGCGATGACGTTGATGACGAGGCCCACCGCCACGAGCAGCACCGCGGTCATGATCATGTTCTGCGCGCCGAGCGCCAGCGCGTCGAGGATCGCCTTCGGCCCCATGCGGTTCGGCGTCAGCCAGGAGGCGGCGATGCACGCGAGGATGGCGAATCCGGCGGCGTAGACCGGCGTATAGCCGGCGATCAGGAGGCCGATGAGCACGGCGACGGGGATGAGGAAGGACGGCCCACCCTTCTTGAGCACCTCCCACGCCGTCGGCGCGTCGGGGTCGTTGGCGACGAGGTTGCGCTTCTTCGCCTCGATGCGCACGAAGAAGGCCACCGACAGGAAGTAGACGATCGCCGGCAGCAGGCTCACCGCGGCGATCTCGAGGTAGGAGATCTGCGTGTAGGTCGCCATCACGAAGGCGCCGGCGCCCATGATCGGCGGCATCAGGCCGCCACCCGTCGAGGCGGCCGCCTCGACGCCCGCCGCGAATTTCGGCGGGAAGCCCGCGCGCTTCATCAGGGGAATGGTGATGACGCCGGTGGAGACGGTGTTCGCCACCGCCGAGCCGGAAATCGTGCCGGTGAGGCCCGACGACATCACCGCCACGAAGCCAGGACCGCCGACGAACCGCCCGGCGACGGCGCGGGCGAGGTCGATGATGAACTCGCCCGCCCCCGAGCGCACCAGGAAGGCGCCGAAGAGGATGAACAGGAAGACGAAGGTCGCCGAGATCAGCGCGATCGAGCCGAACATGCCCTCGTCGGAGAAGACCGAGCGGAACAGCAGCGTCTCCGTCGACAGGCCCGCGAATCGAAACACGCCGGGTGCCGACGGGCCCCACCAGACGACGTAGGTGAGCGCGATCAGGATCAGGCAGGGAATGATCAGGCCGGTGGCGCGGCGCGTCAGCTCGATGGCACCGCCGATGACGATGAAGGCGAGAACGTAGTCGACGTTGGAGAGCCGGACGCCGCGGTCGTAGATCGCGTTCTGGTTCGAGATCAGCCACAGCGTCGCCACGGCGACGACGATGCCGAAGGCGATGTCGAAGGCGAGGACGGCGCGGGTGGCGCCGGGGCTGCGCGTGCGAATCAGCGGATAGCGCATCGAGCAGAGGAAGGCGAAGCCGGCGAAATGGATCGCGGTGAGCCAGACCTGGTCGAAGGTGCCCAGCGTGTTGACCCAGATGTGGTAGAGCGCGAGCGCGATGCCGACGACCCAGGCGACACGCCCGATGAGGGTGCCTTCGAAGGAGCGCACATGCGCTTCGACCTCGCCCTGGGCGTCCTTCTCGGTGTGGTGCTTCTCGTCGGCGGCGGGATCGAGGCGAGGCTGGGGCGCGTCGGTCATGGGAGGCTGTGTCCTATCGCAGCGTCAGGCACTGCGCGATGCCGCATGAACCGGTCCGACGCAACATGCATTTCGGTGTCCGGCGCACGCCTGCCGCTCGTCGCGCCGAAAGGTGGAGGGCGGCACGGATGCCGCCCTCCCGGAGATGTCGGCGATCAGGGGCGCAGACGATCCGGGACCGTCAGGCCCGCCTCCTCGTAATAGCGCAGCGCGCCCGGATGCAGCGGCAGCGGCAGGCCGGAGAGCGCGTTGTCGAGGCTCATCTCGTTGGTGGCGGGGTGGATCGCCTGCAGGAACGGCAGGTTCTCGTAGATCGCCTTCGTGATGAGGTAGACCGTCTCCTCGGGCACGTCCGCGTTGACGGCGAGGAAGTTCGGCTGCGCGATCGTGGTCACGTCCGCGTCCTGCGAGGGATAGGTGCCCGCCGGGATCGGGTAGGCGGTCCACAGGTCCTCGAAGGAGCCGTTCGCCTCGGCGATCTGCGCGTCGTCGAAGCCGAGCAGCTCGATGCCGTCGCCCATGGCGGCGAAGGCGCGCGTCACGGCGGAGACGGGCACGCCGGCGGGGGTCGACATGGCCACGATCTGGCCGTTCTGGAGGGCATCCGCGGAGGGGTTGTAGCCCATGTAGGCGAGCTCGAACTCCTCCAGCGGCATGCCCAGATTGGCCATGATCACCTCGTTCGAGCCGATCGTGCCGGAATTCTGCAGGCCCATCGAGACCGCCTGACCGGTCACGTTCCCCATGTCGGAGATCGTGCCCGTCTCGGCGTGCTCGCTGAGAATGACGAAGTGCTCCACGTTGGGCCACAGCTGCGCGATGGAGCGCAGGTTCTCCTGCGGGCCGGATTCCTCGATCGGGCCGGATCCCTGGCGGGCGTAGGCGCCGAAGAGGCCCTGGAGAATGGCGAACTGGGCCTCGCCGTCGCGCAGGAGGCGGATGTTCTCGCCCGAGCCGGCCGAGTTGATGGCCGACATGTTGATGCCCTCCTGATTCTGGAGGCGCACCTTCACGAGCGTCGCGATGGCGACGCCGACGGGGTAGTAGGTGCCGCCGGTCGAGGCGGTGGCGAGCAGGTAGTCCTGGCTCTCCTGGGCGCTGGCCGCATGGGGCACGAGCGAGAGCATCGTGCCGGCCATCACGGCGGCGAGGAACGTACGCTTCGTCGAATTGGCCATCGAGTCCTCCCAATTGCGCGGCCTTGCCGCGTTTCGTCGTATTTAGAATGGGCGCTCGCCCCCGGGTCAACCGCGCGAGGCGGCGAAAAGGGCCGAGCTCGGCCGTTTTCGTGTGCGGCATGGTTGCCGCACCGTTCCTCCCCTACGTCACCGATTGTTCATGAACAGATCGATGAGGCCGCGCGCCGCATCGAGCGTCGGGTCGAGCGGAGGGTCGAGCGGAGGGTCTTGCGACGGCGCCGCGGCGGCGGGTGGCAGCGAATCCGTCGGCGCGGGCTGCGAGGGGGCCGGCGCGGCCGTGACGGCGGGCGGCTGCGGCTGCGGCAGGCCGAGCAGGCGCTCGATGCCGCGGGCTGCTTCTTCGCCGACGGCGCGTTCCAGCGCCTCGCCGGCGCTCGGCGCATCGATGCCGAAGATGCCCGAGCCCATGGCGCGCAGCCGTTCGTAGGCGCCGACGGGGTCCTGTAGCACGCCCGCGATGTCGGGGTAGATCCGCGGACGCGCCCACGGCCCCTCGATGCGCACGGGCGCACCGAAGCCGACGAGCTCGATCCCCTCCCCGCTCCCGCGCTGGAAGGCGACGCGCGGCTCCACGGTGAAGGCGAGGCGCTGCTGCGGCAGGTCGACGGCGCCCGTGCCGCTCATGTCGACGAGGGGACCGACGAGGCGCAGGTCGTTCGTGCGCGCGATGCCATTCTCGATGGCGAGGCTGGCCTCCACCGCGTAGAGCTCGGTGCGCGCGCCCTCCGCGAGCGCCCAGCCGTCGACGATCCCCGTCGACAGGAGCCGCGCGAGGGAGGTCACGTCGACGCCGCGGATCGCCCCGTCGCGGAAGGCGAAGCCGGCGCTGCCGAAGAGCGTCTCCATCAGCCGTCTCTGGGTGACGAGGCTGCCCGACACGTCGAGGCGCAGGCTGCCGCGCCCCTCGAGCCGCTCGAAGCCCGTCGCCGCGGCGAGGAAGGAGCGCGCGTCGAGATCGGCGAAGGCGAAGCGGGCGGCGAGGCTCGGCGCGGCGGGGTCGGCGACGACGTCGACGCGCCCGTTGCCGCCGCCGCCGTAGAGCGCGATCTCCTGCAGCTCCGCCGCGAGCCGGCCGTTCTCCAGCCGGGCCGTGGCGGAGACGCGCCCGGTCTCGATGTCGCGGAAGACGAGGGCGCCGAGGGAGAGGTCGAGGGCGACGTCGACGGCGCGCAGCGCCGAGAGGTCGACGGGCGTCTCGCTCCAGCCGGCAAGCGCGCCGCCCGATGCGCCGCCGTCGCTGGAGAGGCCGAAATACGGGTTGAGGTCCAGACGATCGAGGGCGAGCCGCCCCTCGATGCGCGGGCGTGGGCCCTGGACGATGCGGGCCTCGCCCGTTCCGCTCGCTCCGTCGAGGGCGATGCGCGCCTCGGCGAGGCCGATCGCGCCCGGCGCGACGTCGAGCCGTCCCGAGACGGCGAAGGGTCCGAGCCCGCCGGGCGTCGAGGGCGCACGCCCGAGCCAGGCGAGGAGATCGCGCAGCGAGCCCGTCCTCAGCGACGCCTCGCCCGCGAGCGCGCCGCCGGGGGCGAGCGTGCCGCGATAGCCCGCCTCGAAGCGCGGCGCGGCGAGGCCGAGATCGAGAGCGCCCGCGCGGCCCTCGACCAGCGCGCGGGCGTCGAGCGTGCCGTCGAGCCCGATCCGCTCGCCGCGCCACACCGCGTCCCCCGACACCGCGACGGGGCGGGTGAGATCGGTGATCTCGACGGCGAGCGTCAGGGCGGAGAGCCGCTCGGCGTCCCCGCCTTGCGCCAAGGCCGCGAGCGCGGGAATGCGTGCCTCGCCCTCCGAGAGCGCGATCCGGCCCGCCGCGTTGAGGCTCGCGCGCAGCGCCGGCATCGTCTCGCCGGCGAGCGCGAAACGCAGGTCCGCCGCGAGCCGCCCGGAGACCGGAGGCGCGCCCGGCGGCACGAGCGAGGCGACGTCGAGCGCACGCGCGGCGAGCGAGCCGGAGACGCGGGCCCGCGCCCCGTCGCGCCCGATCCGCGCCTCGCCGGAAACCCGCCCTCCCCCGATGCCCGCCTCGTCGACGGCGAGCGTCGCCGCATCGTCCTCCAGCTGCGCGCGCAGGAGAGCGGGCGCGATCTCGCGGCCGGCGACGCGCAGGCGCTCGAGGCCGAGCTCGACGTCGCCGACGACCGTGCCGAGCGCAGAGAGGTCGATCGTCTCGCCTCCCCCAGCGCCGCCGCCGCCCGCCGGCGCGAGCGCGTCGAGATCGAGGAGCGGCCCGGCGAGCCGCACGTCGATGGCGGGCGCGCCGCCGCCGAGCACGACGTCCGCCGCGCCCGAGAGCCGGCTCTCGCCGCTCGCGAGGTCGACGTCCCGCAGCGCGAGGCGCGGCGCCGACCAGGTCGCTTCGGCGCCAAGCGCGAGGGGTGCGGGCAGCCGGCCCGGAGCCTCGAGGTCGAGGGAGACGTCCACCGCCTCCCCGCTCACCAACGCCAGCGGCGAGGCGATGCGGGCCTCGAGCGAGACCGGACGGCCGTCGAGCGCACCGCTCGCATCGATCATCGTCTCGCCCGCGGGGTCGGGCATGGCGAGGGTGAGGGCGAGGTCGTCGAGCCGCGTCTCGCCGCCCGGCCCGCGCAGCACGAGGAGGCCGTCCTCGACGCTCAAGCGATCGATGGAAACGGAGGCGAGCCGGCCCGCGAGCGAGGCGTCGTCGTCAGCGCTCCCGTCCGGCGCGGCGGCGACGCCGCGGACGATCCGCACCACCGGCCGCTCCAGCACGATGTCGGTGAGGCGGATGGAACCCGAGAGAAGCGGCGCGAGCGCGAGGCCGAAGGCGGCGCGCTCCACGTCGGCGGCCAGCGCGTCGGCGGCGTTCGGCGCGCTCTCGATGCGCAGCCGCTCGGCCGAAAGCGCGATTTCCGGGACGACACCGAGCGAGACCGGCCCGTCGAAGGCGACGCGCCAGCCGGTGCGCGCCTCGATCTCGGCGGCGAGGCGGGCGCGCACGGTCTCGGCCGGGATCAGGACCGGCACGAGCGCGAGCGCGCCGGCGGCCAGGGCCGCGAGCACCGCCAGTCCGATCACCACCCGCCGCAGCATGCCGGCTCCTCACGAACGTTCCCGCTTCGTGCGCGAGGATAGCCGATTCGCGAACCCGTCGCCCGGGTCGATCGACGCGGCGTGCTACGCCCGCGCGGGCGTAGCACGCAGCGCCCGCCAGACGCGCTGCGGCGTCGCCGGCATGTCCATGTGCGTGACGCCCCGCGGGCGCAGCGCGTCGACGACGGCGTTCATCACCGACGGCAGGGCCCCCGCGCAGCCGGCCTCGCCGCAGCCCTTGACGCCCAGCGGATTCGTGGTCGCGGGGAATTCGAGGTTCTCCACCGCGAAGAACGGCGCGTCGTCGGCGCGCGGGAGGCCGTAATCCATGAACGAGCCCGACAGGAGCTGCCCGTCCTCGTCGTAGACGACGCGCTCGAGCAGCGCCTGGCCGATGCCCTGGACGACGCCGCCATGGAGCTGCCCCTCGACGAGGAGCGGGTTGACCACGACGCCGAAATCGTTGGCCGCGACGTAGCGCACCAGCTTGGTGACGCCCGTCTCCGGGTCGATCTCCACCTCGGCCACGTGGCAGCCGTTCGGGTAGGCGGAGGGCGAGGTGTCGTGGACGTGCGTCACGTCGAGCGAGCGCGCGAGGCCGTCGGGCAGGCTGGCCGCGAAGCCCTCCTCGCGCAGCCGCGCGGCGAGCTCGAGCACGGCGATCGAGCGATCCGTGCCGGCGATGGCGAAGCGGCCGTTCTCGAAGACGATGTCCACCGGCGCCGCCTCGAGCGCGTGGGCCGCCAGCGGCTTACCGGCCTCGATCACCTCGTCCACCGCGCCCACGATGGCCGCGCCCGACGCCATCAGCGACTTCGAGCCGCCGGTGCCGCCGCCGGCCACGAGCCGGTCGCTGTCGCCCTGGACGAGGCGCACCGCCTCGAAGGGCACGCCAAGCTTCTCGGAGAGCACCTGCGCGAAGGCGGTGGCGTGGCCCTGCCCGTAGTCGAGCGTGCCGGTGAGAAGCGTCACGCTGCCGTCGGGCTCGAAGCGCAGCCCGCCCATCTCCGCGGTGACGAGGGCCGTCACCTCGCAATAATGCCCGATGCCGATGCCGCGCAGCAGGCCGCGCGCCTCGCTCTCCTCGCGGCGCGTCGAGAAGCCGTCGACGTCGGCAGCCGCGAGCGCGGCCTCGAAGATCGCCGGGAAGTCGCCGCTGTCGTAGGTCGTGCCGGCGGGCGTGGCGTAGGGCAGCGCCTCGGGGCGCACGTGGTTGCGCCGGCGCAGCTCGAGCGGATCGATCCCCATCTCGGCGGCCGCCGTCTCGACGAGGCGCTCCATGAGGTAGTTGCCGTCCGGCCGTCCGGCCCCGCGATAGGGGCCAACGGGCGTCGTGTTGGTGTAGGCGCAGGTGATGCGCGCATGCACGGCCGGCGTGCGGTAGACGCCCATGGCGTTCTTGGGGATGTTGATGGTCGAGAAGAGCGGCGCCACCGGGTTCAAGTAGGCGCCGAGATCGGCGACGCCCTCGATCTTCAGAGCGAGGAAGTTCCCTTCGGCGTCGAGGGCGAGCGCGCCGTCGAGGGTGACGGCGCGGCCGTGATGGTCGGAGACGAAGCTCTCCGAGCGCGTGTCCGTCCAGCGCACCGGCTTGCCCAACGCCTTGGCCGCATGGAGCAGCGCCACGTATTCCGGGTAGATCGCCGACTTCATGCCGAAGGAGCCGCCCACCTGCCCCGTCAGCACCCGCACCTTCTCGGGCGCGACGCCGAGCGCCTTGGCCAGCAGGTTGCGCATGGGAAACGTGCCCTGGCTGCCCAGGCGCAAGGTGAAGCGCTCGTCGGCGGGATCGTAGGTCGCGATGGCGGCGCGCGGCTCGAGCGGCGCGACGACGACCCGGTTCGACACGACCCGCAGCCGCGTGACGTGCGCGGCCGTCGCGAAGGCCGCCTCGCAGGCTGCGGCATCGCCGGACGCCCAGGTGACGGCGCGGTTCCCGGGCACCTCGTCCCAGATCGCCGGCGCGCCCTCGGCGAGGGCGGCCTCGGGGTCCGCGACGACGGGAAGCACGTCGATGTCGGGCATCACCGCCTCGGCGCCTTCGCGGGCGGCCGCCGCAGTCTCGGCGACGACGAGAGCGATGGGATCGCCCACATGGCGCACCCTGTCCTCCGCGAGCGCCTTGCGCTGGGGGATCGCCATGGCGCTGCCGTCGGCGTTCTTCATCGAGGCGGCGATGTTCGCCGGCATCGGCGCGGTCCAGGCGAGGTCCTTCGCCGTGTAGACCGCGACCACGCCCGGCACCTCGAGCGCGCCCGCGACGTCGACCCCGCGCAGGACGCCGTGGGCCATGGTCGAGCGCACGATCGCGGCGTGGAGCTGCCCGTCGAGCGCGAGATCGTCGGTGTAGCGCCCCTCGCCCCGCAGCAGCGTCGGGTCCTCCGTCCGCGGCACGGGCTGGCCCATGCCGAACTTCGCGGTCATCAGGGGGGTGCTCTCGTCCATGCCGGGCTCTTCGCTCTGGTTTCTCTCGCGGAATGCACGCCGCGCCTCGGGGCGGAGGCTAGGGCGCGGACGCCCGCGAGAGAAGGGGCGCGCGCCGATCCGCGAGGAACGGGCCGATGGGTATTCGCGCACGGAGCCGCGAAAGGTCGTCAGGCGACGGTTTGCGCTTGCCCGAGGACGATCCGCACATTAGGTTGCATTCCAGGATGCGCAAGAGAACGACCGACGACCGATGAGCGTGGGATCCACATGAGCCTGAGCTGGGAGAGCGCTGCCAACTTCGCGGCCGCCATCGGCGTGCCGCTGCTCCTGCTCGCCAACGGCGTGCTCATCGCCGAGGGCTTCGGCATGTCCCGCAGCGTGGGAGAGCTCTCCGCAGAAGCGCGCCGGACCGCTGACAACGTCGCGCGGCTGGAGGCGAGCGTCGGCGATCAGGGGCGGGCGATCGAATCGATCGAGGAACGGCTCTGGCGACAGGAAGCGGATCCCCGTCGCCTTCTCGTCGACATGGGAGTGCCCGTGGACACCGACATGGTGGCGATCTGGGTCGACGGTCGGACCTACACGCTGCCCATGAGCCGGGATGCCGAGCTGCGGCTCGAGTCCGCCGGCTACGAACGCCGGGAGATCACGCCGGCGATCGACGGCTGGGTACGCGCACCCACTCGGTGAGCGCCCGTCTCCCGTCCGCTTGCCTCTCGGCGGCGGAGCACGCTATGGCTGGGGGCCCATCCACCGCATCCCGGAGCCGTGGCGCCCTCCATGACCGACCAGAGCCCCACCGACATCGCGCAGATGCCCTTCGAAGCCGCCCTCGCGGAGCTGGAGGAGATCGTGCGCAAGCTCGAGCAGGGCTCCGTGCCGCTCGAGGATTCGATCCGCATCTACGAGCGCGGCGAGGCGCTCAAGAAGCATTGCGAGACGCTCCTGAAGAGCGCGGAGGCGCGCATCGAGAAGATCGGGCTCGGTCCGGACGGCACCGTGCGCGGCGCCGCGCCCCTCGACGTCGACGCCTGACGCGGCTCATTTTTCCGCCTCCGCTGCGGAACCGCGACGCTGTCGCCGCCGTATGCGCTCTCGGGCGGGCTTTGATCTCGCCCGGCCGAGCCCTATCTCGACTGCTCGTTCCCGAGGATCCCGCGTTCCATGGCCGCTTCCAACCGCCCCGACACCCCCCTCCTCGACACGATCCGCGATCCCTCCGCTCTGCGGGGTCTCTCCGACCAGGAGCTGCGGCGGGTCGCCGACGAGCTGCGGGCGGAGAC
>NZ_BMMF01000011.1 GCF_014645695.1 Salinarimonas ramus
CGATGACCACCCGCGAAGCCGTCCGTCCGCTACGGCGCTATGGAGGGCGCGCGGCCGGACGGCTCCGCTCCCGTCGAGCTACACCACCATCGGGGACACGACCCCCGCCGTCGCTCCCGGGCGAGCGCGATCGTGGCGGGCGGGGCGGCTCGTACCTGGCTCAGGCTGCTTCGCATGGCGTGTCTCCAATGTCGTCGTGAGGAGACTAGGATCGTTCGTTTCTGACGAACAAATGCGGAACAATACGCATGTCCATGCGGCAGGCTCGAGCGCCGATGCCCTGAACGATGTCGGCTCCGCCATGATCGCGGCGATGCGTGGAGACGTGCAGAACCGAGGCGAATGAAGCGTTGAAGCTTCGAGCCGCGGCCGGGACGGGGGGCCGAGACCATGCCGGTCCCCGCTCAATTGCCGCTACGACATGCGTACTGTACCCGATTTGTTCCTGGGGCACGCAGTGCGGCAGGGTCGCATCCGAAACCGGAGGGCGGTCATGGCGACGGGTAGAACGCAGATGCGGAGGATGATGCGCGCGATCCCTCGCGCGCTCGCCCGGGCATTCGCCCGGCGGCTGAAGCGCCCGCCCTCAGAGACCCGCCTGCGCCTCCACCACGGCCACCGCCGTCATGTTGACGATGCCACGGGCCGTCACGGAGGGCGTCACGACGTGCGCCGGCTTCGCCGGCCCGATCAGGATCGGCCCGACGGGGAGGGCGTCCGCGAGCACCTTGGTGAGCTGGTAGGCGATATTGGCCGCATCGAGGTTGGGCATTATGAGGACGTTCGCCTCGCCGGTGAGCCGCGAATGCGGCAGCACGCGGTCGCGGGTCGCCTGGAGGAGGGCGGTGTCGGCCTGCATCTCGCCGTCGACCTCGAGGTTCGGCGCCCGCTCGCGGATGAGGTGGAGCGCGTCGCGCATCTTTCGCGCGGAGGGCGAATCGATCGAGCCGAAATCGGAATGCGAGACGAGGGCGATCTTCGGGTCGAGGCCGAAGCGCGCGACGTGACTCGCGCAGGCGCAGGCGACGTCGGCGATCTCCTCCGCCGTCGGATCCGGCCGCACATGCGTGTCGGCGAGGAAATACGCGCCCCGACGGGTGATCATGAGGGAGAGCGCCGCGAAATCGCGCGCGCCGGGAGCCATCCCGATGATCGTGCGCAGATGCCGGAGGTTCGATTGGAACCGCCCCTCCAGCCCGCAGATCAGCGCGTCCGCGTCGCCCCGCTGCACGGCGAGTGCCGCGATGACGGTGGCGTTGGTGCGCACCAGCGTGCGGGCGGCGTCCGGCGTGATGCCCTGGCGCCCGGCGATCTCGAGGTAGGTCGCGACGTAGTCGCGGTAGCGGGGATCGTCCTCGGGATTGATCAGGTCGACGTCGCGGCCGATCTCCAGGGAGAGGCCGAAGCGCTCGAGGCGCGTCTGAACGACTGCGGGGCGCCCGATCAGGATGGGGCGGGCGATGCCCTCCTCGATGACGACCTGGGCGGCGCGCAGCACGCGCTCGTCCTCGCCCTCGGCGTAGATGACGCGCTTGGGCGCGGCCTTCGCTGCGGCGAAGAGGGGCTTCATGATGAAGCCGGAACGGAAGACGAAGCCGCCCAGCGAATCCTCGTAGGCCTTGAGGTCTACGAGCGGGCGGGCGGCGACGCCCGTGTCCATGGCGGCCTTGGCCACGGCGGGCGCGATGCGCAGGATCAGCCGCGGATCGAAGGGGCTCGGGATCAGCGATTCCTTGCCGAAGGGCCGCGCCTCGCCGCCATAGGCCCGCGCCACCACCTCGGAGGGCGCCTCCCGCGCCAGCGCCGCGATGGCCTTCACGGCGGCGGCCTTCATCTCCTCGTTGATGGTCGTCGCGCCCACATCGAGCGCGCCGCGGAAGATGTAGGGGAAGCACAGGACGTTGTTGACCTGGTTGGGGAAGTCCGAGCGCCCGGTGCAGATCATGGCGTCGGGCCGCACCGCCTGGGCCACGTCCGGCATGATCTCCGGGTTGGGATTGGCCAGCGCGAGGACGAGGGGCAGGCGCGCCATGCGCTCGAGGTATTCGGGCTTGAGAACGCCGCCGGCGGAGAGGCCGAGGAAGACGTCCGCGCCCTCGATCACCTCGGCGAGGGTGCGCGCCTGCGTCTTCTGGGCGTAGACCGCCTTCCAGCGGTCCATGAGCGCCTCGCGCCCCTCGTAGACGACGCCCTCGATATCGGTGACGAAGATGTTCTCGCGCTTCGCGCCCAGCGAGACCAGCAGGTTGAGGCAGGCCAGCGCGGCGGCGCCGGCGCCGGACGCGACGATGCGGATCTCCTCGATCTTCTTGCCCGAGAGCGCGAGCGCGTTCGTGACCGCCGCGCCGACGATGATGGCGGTGCCGTGCTGGTCGTCGTGGAAGACGGGAATGCCCATGCGCGCCTTGAGCCGCTCCTCCACCTCGAAGCACTCGGGCGCCTTGATGTCCTCGAGATTGATGCCGCCGAAGGTCGGCTCGAGCGCCGCCACCGTCTCGACGAGGGCGTCGACGTCGGTCTGCGCCACCTCGATGTCGAAGACGTCGATGCCGGCGAACTTCTTGAAGAGGACCGCCTTGCCCTCCATCACGGGCTTGGAGGCGAGGGGCCCGATATTGCCGAGGCCGAGCACGGCGGTGCCGTTCGAGACCACGGCGACGAGATTCTGGCGCGAGGTCAGCGTCGCCGCCTCGCCCGGATCCTCGACGATGGCCTCGCATGCGGCGGCGACGCCGGGCGAATAGGCCAGCGCCAGGTCGCGCTGGTTGCCGAGCGGCTTCGTCGGCTGGATCTCGAGCTTACCGGGACGCGGATAGCGGTGGTAGACGAGGGCACCGGATTTCAGGTCCTCGGAAATGCTCTTCGTCACACGCGCCCCCTCTCCTCGACAGGTCGGGGTCTGTATACGCCCGCGAGCGCCGGGCGCAACACGGGGCCCGCGCATGCGCCTCCGCGCCGGGCGCGGGCCCGCCGACGATCCTCAGAACAGGAAATACCGCTGCGCCAGCGGCAGGCTCGTCGCCGGCTCGCAGACGAGGAGCTCGCCGTCGGCGGTGACGGCGTAGGTCTCGGGATCCACCGTGATGGCGGGGCAGGCGGAATTGTGGATCATGTCCGCCTTGGAGATGCCCGAGCGCACGTTCTCCACGGGCAAGAGCTCCTTCTGGAGGCCGAGGCGCCCGCGCACGTCGCGCGCGATCGCCGCCTTCGAGACGAAGGTGACGGAGGTCGTCGTCAGCGCACGCCCGAAGGCGGCGAACATCGGGCGGTAGTGCACCGGCTGGGGCGTCGGGATCGAGGCGTTCGGATCGCCCATCGCGGCCGCGACGATGGCGCCGCCCTTGATGACGAGGTGCGGCTTGGTGCCGAAGAAGGCCGGGTCCCACAGGACGAGGTCGGCCATCTTGCCCTCCTCGACCGAGCCGATATGGGCGGAGATGCCGTGCGCGATCGCCGGGTTGATCGTGTACTTGGCAATGTAGCGCTTGACCCGGAAATTGTCGGCGCCCGAGCCCCGGTCCTCCGGGAGGGCGCCACGCTGGGTCTTCATCTTGTGGGCGGTCTGCCAGGTGCGGGTGATCACCTCGCCGACGCGGCCCATGGCCTGGCTGTCCGACGCCATCATCGAGAGCGCGCCGAGATCGTGGAGGATGTCCTCGGCGGCGATGGTCTCCTTGCGGATGCGGCTCTCGGCGAAGGCGAGGTCCTCGGGGATCGCGGGGTCGAGGTGATGGCAGACCATGAGCATGTCGAGATGCTCGTCGATCGTGTTCACCGTGAAGGGCCGCGTCGGGTTGGTGGAGGAGGGCAGCACGTTGGAAAGCCCCGCCACCTTGATGATGTCGGGCGCGTGCCCGCCGCCCGCGCCCTCGGTGTGGAAGGCGTGGATGGTGCGGCCCTTGAAGGCGGCGATGGTGTTCTCGACGAAGCCCGATTCGTTCAGCGTGTCGGTGTGGATCATCACCTGGATGTCGTATTCGTCCGCCACCGAAAGGCAGGTGTCGATCGCCTGGGGCGTCGTCCCCCAATCCTCGTGGAGCTTCAGCGCGCAGACGCCGGCCTCGATCATCTCGACGAGGGCGCCGGGAAGTGCGGCGTTGCCCTTGCCCGAGAGCGCGAGGTTCACGGGCAGGCCGTCCATCGCCTGGAGCATGCGCGAGACGTGGAAGGGGCCGGGCGTGCAGGTGGTGGCGTTGGTGCCGTCCGCGGGGCCGGTGCCGCCGCCGAGCATGGTGGTGACGCCCGACATGAGCGCGTCCTCCACCTGCTGGGGGCAGATGAAGTGGATGTGGCTGTCGAAGCCGCCGGCGGTGAGGATCTTGCCCTCGCCGGCGATCGCTTCGGTGCCGGGCCCCACCACGATGTCGACGCCGGGCTGGACGTCCGGATTGCCCGCCTTGCCGATCTTGACGATGCGCCCGCCCACGAGCCCGACATCGGCCTTCACGATCCCCCAGTGATCGACGATGAGCGCGTTCGTGATCACCGTGTCGACGGCGCCTTGCGCGTTGGTGAACTGGCTCTGCCCCATCCCGTCGCGGATCACCTTGCCGCCGCCGAACTTCACCTCCTCGCCGTAGACCGTCAGATCGCGCTCGACACGGATGACGAGCTCGGTGTCGGCGAGGCGCACGAGATCGCCCACGGTGGGCCCGAACATGTCGGCGTAGGCGGCGCGGGAGATGCGGTAGGGCATGGGCGGGCCTTTCTGGGGTGGGGCTAGAGGGCGGATTCGAAGCCTGGTTCGCGAGCGGCGATCTGGTCGAAAGTGACGAAAGGCGATGCATCCCGTTCGCGTCCGATCGTGGCCGCCAGGTAATCGCTGAAGTCGGCGCGTCCCGTCGCGAAGTCGCCGAGCGCCGCCTCGACCAGCTTCGCTTCCTCGACAGCCATGTGCTCGTGGTCGAGAATAGCCGCGAGAGCGGCGGCGAGCTCGCTGCGCGTGATCTTGAAGGAGCGTCGCGCCACCCAGGAGAATTCCGCGAGGATCACATGGCTGACGAACCCGGGCGACGACGGTGAGCAGCGCTGGTCGATGATGGCCGCGGACGACGCGTGCTGCGGATCGCCATGGTCGAAAAAGTAGCGCACGAGGACGTTGGTATCGAGGGCGATCACGACGAGGAGTCCGCTTCCGTGTCGGCGGGCTGGGCGAGCGTCCGCCCGTACCTCGCCTCCACCTCCTGGCCGATCGCCTCGTCGATCTCCTCGTTCGTCAGGGACCGGTCGATCTTGAACATCCCTCGCCCGGCGCCGGGGCGCGGCCGGCGGACCCGCACGCCCATCGATCCGTCGAGCTTCTTGAAGAAGACGATCTCGTCTCCCTGGTTGATGCCGAACTCGCGCCGGACGTCTGCCGGCAGGGTGATCTGGCCCTTCGATGTGACGACAGCGCCCATTCCGGCCTTCCTTACGTTTCGCCCAGTCGCCTTACTATGGCGCTGATCGGCGTCGGGTCCAAGATCCGCCCTCCCTCACAACGCGCCCATCACCTTGCCCTGGAAGCCGTAGACCTTGCGCTCGCCGGAGAACGGCACGAGCGTCACCTCGCGCGTCTGGCCGGGCTCGAAGCGCACGGCCGTGCCCGCGGGGATGTCGAGGCGCATGCCCCGCGCCTTGTCGCGGTCGAAGGCGAGCGCGCCGTTGGTCTCGGCGAAATGGTAGTGGGAGCCCACCTGGATCGGGCGGTCGCCTGTATTGGCGACGTCGAGCGTCAGCGTCTCGCGGCCCTCGTTGAGGACGATGTCGCCCTCCGCCACGTTCACCTCGCCGGGGACGAGGGCGTGCGAGGCGCCTCGGATCGGCTCGTGCACGGTGACGAGCTTCGTCCCGTCCGGGAAGGTGGCCTCGACCTGCACGTCGTGGATCATCTCGGCGACGCCGTCCATCACCTGGTCGGCGGTGAGCACGTGCGCGCCCGCCTCCATCAGGTCGGCCACGGTGCGCCCGTCGCGTGCGCCCTCGACGACGAAATCGCTGATGAGCGCGATCGCTTCCGGGTAGTTGAGCTTGACGCCGCGCTCGAGCCGCCGGCGCGCCACCATCGCCGCCATGGCGACGAGGAGCTTGTCCTTCTCGCGGGGGGAGAGCTTCATCGGGGCACCTCAGGTGGACCAGGAACGGGGGAGGGGACGGCCGGAGAGCCGTTCGAGGAAGCGCGCGAGATCGGCGCGTAGGCGCTGCGGATCGCCGGCGACGAAGCGGGCGAGGAGCATGCCGTCGACGCCGCCCGCCGCGCATTCGGCGCCGGCGTCGCGGAGCGCCGCGCGCGCCTCCTCGACGCGCCCCTCCGCATCGGGAGAGACGAGGAGGACGGTGGCGAGCGCGCGCGCGCCGGCGCCGCAGGCGGGGCGCGCCAGCGCCTCGGAAACGGCGCCCTCGAGCCGCACGTCCTCGGCGAACACGAGCCGCCCGGCGCGACGCACGCGCCAGCGATCCCGGAGCATGCCCTCGCGCATGGTCTCGCCCATGGCGAGACGCCCGAAGACGCAGCCCTCCACGAGGAGGAGGCGCGAATCGGCGGCGAGGGAGACGTCGATCGTGCGCGCGAGCCGGGCGCCGTCGAAGAGGATCTGCTCCTGCGGCAGCCAGTCGAGCGC
This sequence comes from Salinarimonas ramus, assembly GCF_014645695.1. Classification (GTDB taxonomy): domain Bacteria; phylum Pseudomonadota; class Alphaproteobacteria; order Rhizobiales; family Beijerinckiaceae; genus Salinarimonas; species Salinarimonas ramus. The sequence goes on from NZ_BMMF01000011.1 coordinate 6,600, forward strand.
CGCGCCCGCTCCGAGCTCGAGGTCGACGCGGATCGTCGTGTCGTCGCCCTGGGCGCGGTAGATCTTCTCGGCCGCCTGCGTCGTCAGCGTCGCGCGGGTGCCCGCGGCGAGAACGACGTCGAGGCCGAGGCTGTCGCCCCCGGCGAGGCCCCCCCCGGTGTTGAGGTAGACGCCTTCGCAAAGCGGCTCGCCGCGGCGCGCGCCACCCACGAAGCGCACGCGGTAGCCGCCCCGCTCGGCGACGCGGATCGGGGCGGAGCCGCGCGCCGTCGCCCCGATCTCCACGCGCACGCCGCCCGCGGCGCGGATCCAGCGCGGCGGGGCGTGGTCGAGCTCTGGGCGGGTCATCAGCATGAAACGCGTCTCGGTACGAGCCGCCATCGTCGCGCCCGTTCGGGCCGCCGGCAAGGCCACGCTCGCGCCGTTCTTGCCCAAAGATCGGGCATCCGCGCCTCGCGCGTGTGCGCAGGGCGGGGCGAGGCGATCATCGACGCCTTGATCTCGCCTCCGCGCGAGACGAACATATGCGAGGCGGTGAATGGCAGCCGGCCCCCGTCCCGACCGGATCGTCCCGATGATCGACCTCCTGGCGGCGAACCTCCTGCGCGCGCTCCTCGGCTTCCTGGCCGGGGCGGCGCTGGGCTTCGCCGCGCGGCGGGGGCGCTTCTGCACGCTCGGCGCCATCGAGGACGCGGTGTACGCCCGCGACACCCGCCGGCTTCGCGCCTGGGCGCTGGCGATCGGCGTCGCGACGGCGGGCGTGATCGCGCTCTCGGCGGGGACGGATCTCGACCTGTCGCGCACGATCTACGTGGGCCCGCGGCTCGACTGGGCGGGGGCGCTCGTCGGCGGGCTCCTGTTCGGGGTCGGCATGGCGCTCGTGGGGACCTGCGGCTTCGGCATGCTGCTGCGGCTGGGCGGCGGGGACCTGAAGGCGCTCCTCGGCTTCCTCGTCCTGGGGCTCTCCGCGCTCATGGCCATGCGCGGGCTCACCGGCCTCGCCCGGATCGCGCTGCTCGATCCGCTCGCCGTCGATCTCTCCCCCTTGCCGTCGCAGACGCTGCCGGTCCTCCTCGGCCTCGCCCCCGGCGCGGCGACGGCGCTCGCGCTCGCCGTGGCGGGCGGCTTCGCCTCCCTCGCCCTCGCCCACGAGGCGACGCGGACCTCGCGCAAGCTCCTCGCGACGGGGCTCGCCATCGGGCTCCTGGTGACGGCGGGCTTCGCGGTGACGGGCGTTCTCGGGGTCGATCCCTTCGACGATCGCAGGGTGGAGAGCTTCACCTTCGTCGCGCCGCTGGGCGAGACGCTGCTGTGGGCGGCGCTCGCCACCGGGATCGCGATCGACTTTCCCGTCGGGGCGACGCTCGGCGTGCTGGCGGGCGCCGTCCTCGCGGCGCGCACGGCCGGCGAGTTCTTCTGGGAGGCGCCGGACGACGCACGCGAGGTGAAGCGCCACGTGCTGGGCGCCTTCCTGATGGGCACGGGCGGCGTCGCGGCTTTGGGCTGCACGATCGGGCAGGGCGTCTCCGGCGTGGCGACGCTCTCGATCGGCTCGTTCCTGGCGCTGGCGGCGATCTTCGCCGGCGCGCGGCTGGGGCTGTGGATCCTCGTCGAACGCTGAGCCGGCGTTCCGGCCGGGCCCGCCCGCGCGTCGGTCCCGACCGCACGAGGCTCTCAGCGCTCGGTCAGCTTGAACTCGATGCGGCGGTTGCGGGCGAAGGCCTCTTCCGTCTCGCCCGCGTCGATCGGCTGGAACTCGCCGAAGCCGGCGGCCAGGAGGCGCGTCGGCGGCACGCCCGCCTCGATCAGGTAGTTCACCACTGCGATGGCGCGGGCGGAGGAGAGATACCAGTTCGAGGGGAATTGCGCGGTGTTGATGGGGCGCACGTCCGTGTGCCCGTCCACGCGCACGACCCATTCGATGTCGGGCGGGATCTCGTCCGCGAGCTCGAGGATGGCGCTCGCCATCGAATCGAGCTCGGGCTGCGGCCCCGCGCGCAGCGCCGATTGGCCGGGCGGGAACAGCACCTCGGACTGGAAGACGAAGCGGTCGCCGACGATGCGGATGTCCGGGCGCGTGCCGATGATCTGGCGCAGGCGCCCGAAGAAGTCCGAGCGGAAGCGCGCGAGCTCCTGGACGCGCTGGGCGAGCGCCACGTTGAGGCGCGAGCCGAGATCGGCGATGCGCGCCTGGCTCTCCCGGTCGCGCTGCTCGGAGGCCTCGAGCGCCGCCTCCAGCGCGCCGATCTGACGGCGCAGAGCCGCGAGCTGCTGGTTGAGGATCGCCACCTGGTCGAGGGCGCGCGCGGTCTCCTGGCGCTCCGCGTCGATCTGCTCCGTCAGGGCGGTGGCGCGCTCGTCGGCGCCGATGCCGGCGGCGAGCATCTGCTCGAGGCGCGCCTGCTCCACCTCCGTGGCGTTGAGGGTGGACTGGAGGGCGGAGAGCTCGTCCTCGCTCTCCCGGCGCTGGGCGCGCTCGAGGGCGAGGAGATCGGTCAGCTCGGCGATCTGGCGGTTGAGGCGGTCGAGCGCGGTGTCGCGCCCGGCGATCTCCTGGGTGAGGAAGAACTGCCCGAGCACGAAGATCGACAGCAGGAAGACGATGACGAGGAGCAGCGTCGAGAGCGCGTCGACGTAGCTCGGCCAGTAGTTCAGGCCGCGATCGCGCCGCGTGCGTCGCGTGGCGAGCGCCATGTCAGGCCCTCTCCGCGGCGATCCGCTCGAGCACCTGCTTCAGCTCCTTCTCGCGCTGGGCCTGCGCCTCGACCCAGTCGCGGATCATCTGCTGCTCGGCGCGCATGTGCTGGACGAGGCCCTGGATGCCCTCGGCGAGGTTGGCCATGGCCTGGGAGGTGGCGCGCCCGCCGCCGCCGCTCTCCACCACCTGGGTCAGCCGCGCGATCGCCGCCGCGAGCTCCGGCGGGACGCCGGCGGCCCCCGGCTTGGCGAGGCTGATCGGCGGCGCCTCCTCGATGGCGTGGGCGGACAGGTGGTCCTCCAGCTCGGTGAAGAAGCGGTTCTGCGCCTGGCCCGCCTGCAGGTCGAGGAAGCCGACGACGAGGGAGGAGCCCAGCCCGAAGAGCGAGGACGAGAAGGCGATGCCGATGCCCGTCAGCGGCGCGGCGAGGCTCGCCTTGAGCTCGTCGAACAGGACGGCCGCGTCGCCCCCCGAGCGCAGGGCGGCGATGTTGGCGCCCACCGCGCCGACGGTCTCGATCAGGCCCCAGAAGGTGCCGAGCAGGCCGAGCAGGATGAGGAGGCCCGCCAGATAGCGCACGATCTCGCGGCTCTCGTCGAGGCGCGAGGCCACCGAATCGAGGAGCGAGCGAAGCGTCGCGACGGGGATGCCGATCGGCCCGCCGCCGTTGGCGCGCGGGTTGACCACCTGCGCCACCGGCGCGAGCAGGACCGGGTGCTTCGTCGCCACGCTCTCGCCGGTCTCGAGATCGACGGAATTGACCCATCGCGTCTCGCGGAAGAGGCGCACCACCTGCCTGAGCGCGAGGAGGATGCCGATGAAGAGCACGCCGACGATGATGCCGTTGAGCCCGGGATTGGCGAGGAACGCCTCCCAGATCGGCTCGTAGAGGATGAAGGCGAGGAAACCCGCCAGCACCAGGAAGACGCCCATGCGGATCAGGTAGATCCGCGGCGCGCTCATGGGCCTCTTGCTCGTCTGGTTGTTGGACGCGACCGCCATCGTGCTCCCACTCGCCCCGCTTCCCGGCATAGGTGACCACGTGCGAACGCGCCGTCAAGCCGAATGGCACCCTCGCGCGCGCCGATCGGGACGCTCTCTCACGCGAAAGGCGGGTGCTCAGCCGGCTTTCGACGCGGTGCGGACGATCCGCAGGAGCTCGCGCTGCACCACCTCGTTGCCGGCGACCACCGAGCCCTTCTGCATCATCTGCTCGCCGCCGTCCGCGTCGGCGACGAAGCCGCCGGCCTCGCGCACCAGGATGAGCCCCGCCGCGATGTCGTAGGTCTGGACGTTGCGCTCCCAGTAGCCGTCGCAGCGCCCCGCCGCCACGGCGGCGAGGTCGAGGGCGGCCGAGCCCATGCGGCGCACGCCGGCGACCTTGGCCATGATCGTGCCGAGCTCGCGCAGGAATTCGGGATGGTTGCCGTGGCCGAGGAAGGGGATGCCGCAGGCGACGACGCAATCGGCGAGGTCGGTGCGCGCCGACACGCGCAGGCGGCGATTGTTGAGGAAGGCGCCCTGGCCCTTCTCGGCCACGTAGAGCTCGTCCTTGATGGGATCGTAGATCACGCCGGCATACATCTTGCCGTCGCGCTCCAGCCCCACCGAGATGGCGAACTGGGGAATGCCGTGCAGGAAGTTCGTCGTGCCGTCGAGGGGATCGACGTACCAGACGTTCTGCGTGTCGCCGCCCTCGATCCGGCCGCCCTCCTCGAGCACGAAGCCGTAGCCGGGCCGCGCCTTGGCGAGCGCCTCGCGCAGGACCTGCTCGGCCTTGCGGTCGGCGGCCGAGACGAAGTCGCTCGGACCCTTGCGGGAGACCTGCAGGTTCTCGACCTCGCCGAAGTCGCGCTTCAAGGAGCGCGCGGCCTTCATCACGGCGTCGACCATCACGGTCATGAGGGGTGTGCGGATCATGGCGGCTCCAGCGCCTCCCGGGATCGGAGGCGGTCTCGACGGCGGTCAACGCCGGTACGCGTCGCAAGGATGCGCGAGGGCAAACCACGCCGGGGGCCGGGCGTCAAGCGCGAGCCGCCCGCGAGCGCGTCCGCGAGCCGCGGGAGGACGGCGGCGCATGTCGGCGCCGCCGTCCCCTCGGCTATCGGTTGACCGGCGAGGCCGGGTCCATGAGCAGCGCCACGATGTCCTTGATCTGGTCGATCGTGAGGACGCCGTTGGTGCCGAAACGCGGCATCATCGAGCAGGGGAAGGCCATGTGCGGGTTGTAGACCTTCTCGTAGGCGGCCTTCACCGCCTCCTCCGAATAGTCGCGCAGCTTGCCGTAGCCCATCAGGCTCGGGCCGAGCGTGCCGTAGGACACTTCCTGCGGTGTCAGCTGGTGACAGGCGTAGCAATTGCCGCCGTTCTCCCGCCGCGGCGGATAGTCGGAGAAGCGCATGCCGTAGCCGGACTGGGCGAGCTTCTCGCCGTTCTCCCAGGAGCCCACGAGGACGCCGTCGTCGGGATAGACGATCGTGCCCGCGGCGCGGGCGCGGATCTCCTCGAAGACGGCGTCGGAGGGCACGTTGGCGGAGGCGTTGCACTGCTCCATCGTCTCGTCGGGGGCGAGACGTGCGGCCCATTCCTCGTCGAGGCCGGGGAAGGCGGCCTCGATCACGGCGTCGACCTCGGCCGTGGAGGGGCCCTCGTCCTGCGCGAAAGCGGCGGCGGGGAGCCCGGCGGCGAGCGCGAGGGCGACAGCGAAAGCGATCGTGCGCATGACGTCCTCCTCAGCGCTTGATGCCGGGCGCGGCGATCTCGCCGCCGGCGGCCTTGTCGACGAGATAGGCGATCAGCGCGACCGAGGCCTCCGACCCCATCTCGAGCTGCGGCATGCGCATCTGCCAATAGCAGTCGTACATGCGGTGCTGCATCGTCATCACGTGGGTGGAGGACACCCGATAGGCCGGCCACTCCGCGATTGCGACCTGCGCCTCCTCCGGCTGCGAGAGATGGGGCAATTCCTGCAGGCGGATGCGCTGGCCGCTCGCCGAGTGGCAGGTGGCGCAGGAGAAGTCGAACGGGCCGGAGCGGCGGTTGAACAGCGCCTCGCCCATGGCCACGGTCGCGCGCCCGGCCGCGTCGTCGAGGACCGGGGCGAAGGGCTCGCCCTCGGAACGGTTGGCGACCCAGGTGGCGATGGCGCCGACGTCCTTCACCGGCTGGCCGCCCGACGGATGCGGGCGCTTCACGTAGGCGGCGACGTCGACCCCCTGCAGCTCCTGCATGCACCACAGGATGCGCGTCTCCACGTCCATGACGCGCCCCGCATCCTCGAAATAGCGCGGCAGCTGCGCGAAGGCGCCGTCGACGACGCCGGGCCCCAGCCCGAGGTCGCAATCCTCCAGCGTCGCGTTCTTCGGGCCGGCGGCGGTCGTCCACAGGAGCTCGCCGCGATCGGCGTCGAGGAGGGCGGGGTTCGCCCACGGATCCTCGCGCAGCATCTGGCGGAAGCGCTCGAGGCCGCGCTGGGTCTCCTCGTCGGTCTGTGCGCCCGCCGGCGGCGCGGCCGCCGCGAGCGCGAGCCCGGCCGCCAGCGCTCCCGCAAGCGCGACGGTCGAGATTTTTCGAGTCATGAGCTTTTGCAAGGCCGTTTCCTCCCGAGCCTCGTACCCGATCTCTTGTTTCGTGGATCGGTTCCGGGCCGTTCCGATCCTGTCGCAGGATGTTACATGCAAAAAATGCGATGGGAAGCGCCGAGGCGGAAAGATTCCGATTGACGACCCGGCGAGGGTCCGTCAGCATCGCAAAAAATGAATGTGTTCTCCCGCGAAGGCGAACCATGGGAGGGAGCCGAGAATGGTCGCGGTCTCGTGACGGGACGCGGCGCTTTTCGATCTCCTGCTTCGATTGTATCCTGCGTATCCCTGCGTGGGAAGTGACGATGCGAACCGCATCGGCCCGCACGGTCGATGCGCGAGGAGAAAGAGATGACGATGAAGCTCGAACTGACCCGTCGACAGGCGCTCCTGGCGGGCGTCGGCGCGGTCGCCGTGGCGAGCGGGCTCGGCGCCGGCGCGCGGCCGGCCGTCGCGGCCACCGAGGACGCGAACGCGCTCATCATGGAGTTCACCGGCGGCGCCGAGCCGGCGATGGGCCGCGTGACGCTGGACGTGCCGGAGATCGCCGAGAACGGCAACACGGTGCCCATGGACGTCTTCGTCGAGAGCCCGATGACGGACGAGGACCACGTCACCGACGTGCTCATCGTCGCCGACGGGAACCCGCGCGCGGGCGTGGCCACGTTCCACTTCTCGCCGATGTCCGGCGTCGCCCAGGCGAACACGCGCATCCGCCTCGCGGGCACGCAGAACGTCATCGCCGTCGCCAAGATGAGCGACGGCTCGGTGTTCATGGACCGCAAGGAGGTGAAGGTCACGATCGGCGGCTGCGGCGGCTGACGCCCGCGCCCGATCCCACCGCCTTCACGCACCCGCACACGAGGATATCAGGCCATGGCCACCCCGCGTCCCCGCATCCGTCTCGACCGCAACGAGATCGCCGCCGGCGAGACCATCGAGGTGAAGACCCTCGTCTCGCACATCATGGAATCCGGCCAGCGCCGCGACGGCGACGGCAACGTCATCCCGCGCAAGATCATCAACACGTTCAAGTGCGAGTTCGAGGGCCAGACGGTGTTCTCCTGCGACATCGAGCCGGCCGTCTCGGCGAACCCGTACTTCCAGTTCATGGTCAAGCCGCCCCGCTCGGGCACGCTGACCTTCACCTGGATCGACGACGACGGGACCGAGATCACGGCGACCGAGGACGTCGTCGTCAACTGACCCGACCCTGAACGAGAGCGGGAGAAGGCGGCACGCCCGCCTCTCCCGGTAAAGCGCGACGATCGCCGCCCGCCGGGACCCCGGCGCGCGAACGGTGACGTGCGCCTCGAGGAAACGCTCCGGCGGAGGTCCTTCCCATGCCCACGAGACGCGACTTCCTGCAGATTGCCGCCGCCACCGCGGCGCTCCTGCCGGCCGCGCACTGGTCGCGCGCCTTCGCGCAGCAGAGCCTGACGCAGGACGGCCTGCTCGCCATGGAGCCGGTGGGGCGCCTGTCGATCCTGCACGTCACGGACATCCACGCCCAGCTCGTGCCGATCCACTTCCGCGAGCCCTCGGTCAATCTCGGGGTGGGGGAGGTGAAGGGGCTCGTGCCGCACGTCACGGGCCGCGCGCTCCTCGACACGTACGACATCGCGCCGGGCTCGGCGATGGCGCACGCGCTGACCCACGAGGATTTCGCGACGCTGGCGCGGGCCTACGGCCGGATGGGCGGGCTCGATCGGGTCGCCACCGTGGTGAACGCCATTCGCGCCGAGCGCGGGGAGGCCAACACGCTCCTCCTCGACGGCGGCGACACCTGGCAGAACTCCTGGACCTCGCTCCAGACCCGGGGCGAGGACATGGTCGAGTGCATGGCGCTGCTCGCGCCCGACGCCATGGTCGGCCACTGGGAGTTCACGCTCGGCGAGGAGCGGGTGAACGAGCTCGTCTCCCGGCTCGGCTTCCCGTTCCTCGCCGGCAACATCCGCGACACCGATTGGGACGAGCCCGTCTTCGACGCCATGACCATGGTCGAGCGCGCGGGCGTGCAGGTCGCGGTGATCGGCCAGGCCTTCCCCTACACGCCCATCGCCAACCCGCGCTGGATGATGCCCTCCTGGTCCTTCGGCATCCGGGAGGAGGAGGTGGCGGCCAACGTCGAGGCGGCGCGCGCCCAGGGTGCCGACGTGGTCGTCCTCCTGTCGCACAACGGCTTCGACGTCGATCGCAAGCTCGCCTCGCGCGTGCCCGGCATCGACGTCGTGCTCACCGCGCACACTCACGACGCGCTGCCCGAGCCGGTGGTGGTCGGCAAGACGCTGGTGATCGCCTCGGGCTCGCACGGCAAGTTCGTCTCGCGCCTCGACCTCGACGTCTCCGGCGGGGAGGTGCGGGATTTCGGCTACCGGCTCATCCCCGTCTTCTCCGACGTGATCGCGCCCGATCCCACGATGGCGGCGAAGATCGCGGAGATCCGCGCGCCCCACGAGGCGACGCTCGCCGAGGTGCTCGGCCGCACGGAGGGGCTGCTCTATCGGCGCGGCAATTTCAACGGCACCCTCGACGACGTGATCTGCGAGGCGATGCTCGAGCAGCGCGACGCCGAGATCGCGCTCTCGCCGGGCTTCCGCTGGGGTGCCTCGATCCTGCCCGGCGCCGAGATCACGATGGAGGACGTCACCAACGCCACCGCCATGACCTATCCCGCGACCTATCGCACGACGATGACGGGCGCGCGGCTCAAGGAGGTGCTGGAGGACGTCGCCGACAACCTCTTCAACCCCGATCCCTACTACCAGCAGGGCGGCGACATGGTGCGCGTCGGCGGGGTCTCCTATGCGATCGACGTCTCCGCGCCCATGGGCTCGCGCATCTCCGCGCTCACCTCGTTGCGCACCGGCGAGCCGCTCGAGGCCGAGCGGGAATACACGATCGCCGGCTGGGCGAGCGTGAACGAGGGCACCGAGGGCCCGCCGATTTGGGACGTCGTCGCCGCGCACATCCGCGCGCGGGGCACCATCGCGCCGCAGGAGACCGAGACGGTGCGGGTGACCGGCGCCTGAGCGGGCGGAAACGACACCAACGAAGAAGACCGAGGGAACGAGAGCGATGTCCAAGGACGAAGCCGAGACGGGAGCACGGGAGGGCGCCTCGCGCCGGGGCTTCCTGCGCGCGGGCCTCGCGGCCGGCGGCGCGGCGCTGCTGGGCGGCAAGGCGGTGGCGCAGACGGCGGCGGGCGATCCCGCGAACCTCCCGCCCAACGTCGCCGACTGGTCGCGCTATCTCGGCGAGGGCGTCGCCGTGCGCGCCTACGGCCGGCCCTCCGAGCACGAGAGCCACGTGATCCGCCGCGACGTCGAATGGCTCACCGCCTCGCGCGAGAGTTCCGTGAGCTTCACGCCGCTGCACGAGCTCGACGGGCCGATCACGCCCAACGGCCTGTGCTTCGAGCGCCATCACGGCGGAATCGCGGAGCTGAACCCGCAGGATTATCGCCTCGTCCTGCACGGGCTCGTGGACCGCGAGCTCGTCTTCACCCTCGACGACATCAAGCGCATGCCACGGGTGAACCGCGCGCATTTCGCCGAATGCGCGGCGAATTCCGGCATGGAATGGCGCGGCGCGCAGCTCAACGGCTGCCAGTTCACCCACGGGATGATCCATTGCGTGATGTATACCGGCGTGCCGCTGCGGGTGCTGCTGGCGGAGGCGGGCGTCAAGCCGACGGCGAAATGGCTGCTGCTGGAAGGCGCCGACGCGTCGGGAATGACGCGCTCGCTCCCCATGGAGAAGGCGCTCGACGATTGCCTCGTCGCCTACCGCATGAACGGCGAGATGCTGCGCCCCGAGAACGGCTATCCCGTGCGCATGGTCGTTCCCGGCTGGGAGGCGAACATGTGGGTGAAGTGGCTGCGCCGCATCGAGGTGGGCGACGAGCCCTGGTACCACCGCGAGGAGACGTCGAAATATACCGACCTCCTCGAGAACGGCACGGCACGCAAGTTCACCTTCGTCATGGACGCCAAGTCCGTGATCACGAGCCCGAGCCCGCAGGCGCCGATCAACCACGGCCGCGGCTTCACGGTGATCTCCGGCCTCGCCTGGTCCGGGCGCGGTGCGATCTCGGGCGTCGACGTCTCGCTGGACGGCGGGCGCAACTGGCGTCCGGCGCGGCTCGACGGTCCGGTCTGGGGCAAGGCGCTCACGCGCTTCTACTACGAGCTCGACTGGGACGGCTCGCCGCTCCTGCTGCAATCGCGTGCGCGCGACGAGACCGGCTACGTCCAGCCGACGAAGAACGAGCTGCGCGCCGTGCGCGGGCTCAATTCGATCTACCACAACAACGGTATCCAGACCTGGCACGTGACGGCCGCAGGGGAGGTCGAGAATGTCGAAGTCTCGTGAGGCGCCCGCATCCGCGCGCCCGCTCATTCTCGCGGCGCTCGCCGCCGGCGCGATCGTCGCCGCCGGCGCTCTGCTGCCGACGTCCGGCCGGGCGACGGAAGCGACCGGCGCGATCCGGACCGCCGCGACGACGGACGGCGCCCATCCCGATCTGCCGACCGGGCTCGGCCTCGGGCGCGCGGCCGCGCCAGAGGAGATCGCCGGCTGGGACATCGACGTGCGCCCCGACGGGATCGGCCTGCCCGAAGGGCGCGGCAGCGTGCTCGAGGGCGAGGAGATCTACGTGATGCAATGCGCCGTGTGCCACGGCGATTTCGGCGAGAGCGCCGGGCGCTGGCCCATGCTGGCGGGCGGCTCGGGCACGCTCGACAGCCACGACCCGGTGAAGACCGTAGGATCGTACTGGCCCTACGCCTCCACGTTGATCGATTACATCTACCGCGCGATGCCCTACGGCAACGCGCAGTCGCTCTCGGCAAACGAGCTCTACGCCGTCTCCGCCTACGTCCTCTACCTCAACGACGTGATCCTCGATGAGGATTTCGAGTTGAGTCACGAGAATTATGCGGATATCAGATTGGAGAACGAGGCGAACTTCTTTCCCGACGATCGCGAGGCCGCGGAAGCGCATTTCTGGAGGGAGCCCTGCATGGAGAGCTGCCTGCCCGGCACAGCCGAGATCACTATGCGCGCCCGCGCGCTCGACGTCACCCCCGAGCCCGGCCAGGGACCGACCGTGGATTGATGCGCGAGATCTCCCCCGTCTCCCCGCTCCGTCGTCGACACGCACCGGTCGCGGCCCTCGCCGCGGCCGCACTCGTCGTGTCCTTCTTCCCGGCCTCGCCCGCCGCGGCGGACAGCCTCGTCGGCGATCCCGAATACGGCGCCTTCCTCGCCGGCGAGTGCGTCACCTGCCATCAGGAGAGCGGCGATTTCGACGGCATCCCGCCGATCGTCGGCTGGCCCGTGGAGAGCTTCGTCCTGGTGATGCGCCAGTACCAGGACGGCACGCGCGAGAACCCCGTCATGCGCACCATCGCCGGGCGGTACTCGGACGAGGAGCTCGCGGCCCTCGCCGCATATTTCGCCACGCTCGGCCCTGGCGCGATCGAAAACACACGTTAATATGCACAATGCGTGTCAAACACGCAGATTTCTGTGAATTTGGCGCGCCGCCGAGGCGGGCCGCGATGGGAGGATCGGTCATGTCGTTCACGCGTCGTCACGTCATCAAGGCCGGTGCGGTCGCCGCCGCGGCCGGGCTGCTGCCCGCCGGCTTCGTCGGCCCCGCGATCGCGCAGGGCGCGCGCCCCCGCCTCGTCGTCATCGGCGGCGGGCCGGGCGGGGCGACGCTCGCGAAATACGTCGCGCGCGATTCGCAGGGCGCGGTGGACGTCACCCTGGTGGAGCCCAAGGAGCGCTTCGCCACCTGCTTCCACTCGAACCTCTATCTCGGCGACTTCAAGGGCTTCGACGAGATCGAGCACGGCTACGAGCAGCTGACCGAGGGCTACGGCATCAAGCACGTGCGCCAGACGGCGCAGGCCATCGACCGCGAGGCGAAGAGCGTGCGCCTGGGCGACGGCTCGGACATCGCCTACGATCACCTCGTCGTCGCGCCGGGCATCGACCTGATCTACGATTCGGTTGAGGGCTATTCCGAGGACGTGGCCGAGCGGCTGCCCCACGCCTGGCAGGCGGGCCCGCAGACGCAGCTCCTCAAGGCGCAGCTCGATGCGCTGGAGGACGGCGCGCAGATCGTCATGATCGCCCCGCCCAACCCCTATCGCTGCCCGCCCGGCCCCTACGAGCGCGTCTCCATGATGGCGCACGTGCTCAAGGCGAAGGGGCACACCCGCTCGCGCATCCTGATCCTCGACCAGAAGGACCGCTTCTCGAAGCAGGCCCTGTTCATGCAGGGCTGGCAGCGGCACTATACCGGCATGGTCGAGTGGCAGGATCCGAGCATCCACGGCGGCATCGGTGCGGTGGACGCCGCGTCCATGAGCGTGGAGACCGGCTTCGGGCCCTACGAGGCGGATCTCATCAACGTCATCCCGGCGCAGCGTGCCGGCGCCATCGCCGTCTCGGCTGGGCTGACGAACGAGACCGGCTATTGCCCCATCCTGCCCGAGAGCATGCGCTCGGCCATCGACGAGAACGTCACGGTGCTGGGCGACGCCTCCATCGCCGGCGACATGCCGAAATCCGGCTTCTCCGCCAATTCGCAGGCCAAGGTCGCCGCCAACGCCATCCGCGCGGCGCTGACGGGCTCGCGCCAGTTCCCGGCGCGCTACGCCAACACCTGCTGGAGCCTCATCGCCACCGACGACGCCGTGAAGGTCGGCGGCAGCTACGCCCCGGCGGACGGCAAGATCACGGCGACCGAGACCTTCGTCTCCCAGCTCGAGGAGGACGAGGCGCTGCGCCGGCAGACGCAGGAGGAGAACATCGGCTGGTACGAGGGCATCGTCGCGGACATCTTCGCATGAGCCGCCGTGACGCGAGCCCGGAGCCGGCCGCCGGCGGGGTCACCCGCCGGCGCATCCTCGCGGTGGCGCCGCTCGCGGGCGCGGCGCTCGCGCTCGGCGCGCCGCCCTCGATCCGTCTCGCCCGCGCCCGCGCGAGCGAGACGCTGAGCATCGGCGACATCCGGGTGCGCGTCGTCTCGGACGGGACGGTGGCGCTGCCCGTCTCCTTCACCCTGCCCCAGACAGGTGCCGCCGATCTCGACGCGCTGTTTCGCGAGAACGGCGAGGAGCCGCCGCGGGAATTCGTGAACCAGACCAACGTGGTGCTCATCGAGAGCGGAGATCGCCGCATCCTCGTCGACACGGGTTCCGGCCCGACCTTCCAGGCGACCGCCGGACGGCTCACCGACGCGCTCCTCGAGATCGACGTCGCGCCCGAGGACGTCACCGACGTCGTCTTCACCCATGGCCACGCGGATCATCTCTGGGGCGCGGTGGACGATTTCGAGGAAGGCCCGCGCTTCCCGAACGCCCGCCACGTCATGGGCGCCACCGAGCACGCCTACTGGACCGATCCCGCGACGCCGGAGACGGCGCCCGATTGGTTGAAGGGGCTGGCGCTGGGTGCGGCACGCGTCATCGGCACGCTCGGCGACGTGCTCGAGACCGCGGGCGAGGACGAAGAGATCGCGCCGGGGCTGCGTTACGTCCCGACCCCGGGCCACACGCCGGGGCACATGTCCGTGCTGGTCTCGAGCGGCGCCGACCAGCTGATGATCGGGGGCGACGCGCTGACGAACGCGCTCGTCTCGTTCCAGAAGCCGGATTGGCCGCTGGGCACGGACCTCGACCGGGAGCTGGCGATCGCGACGCGCCTCTCCCTCCTCGACCGGCTCGCCACCGACCGGATCGGCCTCGTCGGCTTCCACCTGCCGTTCCCGGGGTTCGGATTCGCCGAAAGGCGTAACGACGCGTTCATCTGGGTTTCAGGATGAAGCGCGCTATAACGGTCTAGCTGGAAAGGCTCCAAGCTCGACCAACACGCCGCAAGAGAGGAACTATGCCCATGCGTACGATCGCCCTCGCCGCCGCCTCGCTCGTCATGGCCGGCGGCATCGGCGCCGCCCAGGCCCAGGACGCCACCGCGGGTCAGCGCGTCTTCAACCAGTGCCGCGCCTGCCACCAGATCGGCGAGAACGCCCGCAACCTGGTGGGCCCGCAGCTCAACGGCCTCTTCGGCCGCGAGGCGGGTTCGGTGGAAGGCTACAACTATTCGCAAGCCTATCAGGCTCTCGAGAAGACCTGGGACCACGAGAACTTCGCCGTCTACATCAGGGATCCGCGCGGCGTGACGCCCGGCACGAAGATGGTCTATGCCGGCCTGCGCAACGACCAGCAGATCGCCGACCTGATCGCCTATCTCGATCAGTTCAACGCCGACGGCACCATGAAGTGAGCCGATCCGGCGCCCTGGGCGCCGCGTTGGTGGACCTGCACGAAGGCGGCGGACCCCGGGTCCGCCGCCTTCGTCGTTCCGGGAGGACCGAACGGCGCGGCAAGCGCCCGCGCGCTATTCCGCGGCCTGCGAGCGCGCGCCCTCGGCGTCGGTGAACTGCAGCCGTGCGAGGCGCGCGTAGAGCCCGCCCTTGGCGACGAGGCCGTCGTGGTCGCCCTCCTCGACGATGCGTCCGTTCTCCATGACGAGGATGCGGTCGGCGGAGCGCACGGTGGCGAGGCGGTGGGCGATGACGAGGGTGGTGCGCCCCTCCATCAGCCGGTCGAGCGCTTCCTGCACCGCATGCTCGCTCTCCGCGTCGAGGGCGCTCGTCGCCTCGTCGAGCAGCAGGATCGGCGCGTCCTTGAGGATCGCGCGGGCGATGGCGATGCGCTGGCGCTGGCCGCCCGACAATGTCACGCCGCGCTCGCCGACGAGGGTGGCGTAGCCCTCCGGCAGCGTGCGGATGAAGGCGTCCGCGCTGGCCAGCTCGGCGGCGCGGCGCACCTCCTCCTCGCCGGCGTCGGGACGGCCGTAGCGGATGTTGTCGAGGACGCTGACGCCGAAGATCGTCGGCTCCTGCGGCACGAGGGCGAGGCGGCGGCGCAGCGCCACGGGATCGGCCTCCGGCACGGGCACGCCGTCGACGATCACGCGCCCCGCCTCCGGATCGTAGAAGCGCAGGATCAGCTGCAGCACGGTGGACTTGCCGGACCCGGAGGGGCCGACGAGGGCGACGCGCTCCCCCGGCCGCACGGCGAACGAGACGCCTTCCAGCGCTGGCGCCTCGAGCCGCGTCGGATAGTGGAAGCGCACGTCCTCGAAGGCGAGGGAGCCCGTCGCGGGCTCCGGCAGCGCCCGCGGGTTCTCCGGCGCCTTGACGGCAGGCATGGCCTCGAGGATCTCGCCGAGGCGCTCGGCGGAGCCCGCGGCCTGGGCGAGCTCGCCGTAGACCTCCGAGAGCTGCCCCATGGCCGAGGCCGCGAAGACCGCGTAGAGCACGAACTGGCCGAGCGTCCCGCCGGTCATCGTGCCCGCGAGCACGGATTGCGCGCCGTACCAGAGCACGCCCACCACGCTCGCCGAGACGAGGAAGATCGCCGCCCCCGTCAGGATCGCGCGCGCGCGCACCGAGATACGGGCGGCGTCGTAGGCCTGCTCTGCGGCATCGGCGAAGCGCGCGGCGGTGGCGCGCTCCATGCCGAAGGCCTGCATGGTGCGCACGGCTCCCACCGCTTCCGCGGCGAAGGCGGAGGCGTCGGCGAGCTTGTCCTGCGCGACGCGCGAGCGGCGGCGCACGCGCCGGCCCGAGACGATGATGGGCACCACGATGAGAGGCAGCGCCACGAGGACCAGCGCCGAGAGCTTGGGGCTCGTCCAGATCATGAGCGCGATCGCGCCCACGAGCAGGACGACGTTGCGCAGCGCGATCGAGATCGAGGCGCCGAAGGCGGCCTTCACCTGCGTCGTGTCGGCGGTGAGCCGCGAGACCAGCTCGCCCGCCCGGCTCGCGTCGAAGAAGGCGGGGTCGAGCATGGTGAGCCGCTCGAAGACCGCGCCGCGCACGTCCGCGACGACCCGCTCGCCGAGCGTGATGACGAAATAGTAGCGCAGCGCCGATCCGGCGGCGAGGAAGAGCACGACCACGATCAGCATCGCGAAATAGGCGCTGATCAGGTCGCCCTGCGCGTCGGAGAAGCCGTGGTCGATGACGCGCCGCACGGCGAGCGGGACGGCGAGCGTCGCGATCGAGGCGACGACGAGGGCCGCCAGCGCCGCCGCGATGCGGCCCTTGTAGCGCATGGCGAAGCCGACGAGGGGCCTCAGCGCGCCGAGATTGGCGCGCCCGCGCGACCCGCTCTCGCCCTCGGCTAGCGTCCGCCCGTTCTCGTGCGCCTTCCGGTCCGCGTTCTTCCGGTCCGTCATGCCGTCCCCGTCATCGTTTCGCCGCGACGCGCCGCCTCGCTTGAACTCGTCTCGCCCCTGGGGTATAGCGCCGCGACCCCAGTCACAGGCTCGACATAACGTCGCAAGCCGTCGTCGTCACGCGGGACGCGCTAGCGACGGCGCGAGGAGTTCAATCTATGCCCAAGGCCGCCACCAACCATCCGGATTATCACTTCATCACCGTCCAGATGACGGACGGGACGACGTACCAGACGCGCTCGACCTACGGCAAGGAGGGCGACACCCTCCCGCTCGACATCGACCCCAAGACGCATCCGGCCTGGACCGGTGCCTCGCAGGCGCTGCTCGATCGCGGCGGCCGCGTGTCGCGCTTCAACAACCGCTTCGCCGGGATGAATTTCGGCCGCAAGTGAGCGCTCGAAGCCGAGCGCTCGAGCCGATCGCTCGAAGCGAGCGCGCGGGCCTCGTCGGCCCGGCTGCCTCCTTCGGGCTCGCGCCCGTGCAGATCGCTTCGCACGCGGCTCCAGTCTCGCGTGCGCGCCCCGGCCGCCCCGCGGCCGGGGTTTTTCGCGCTTTCGTGGTCCGCCGCTCCGTGGCCGGGCGTTTCGCTTCGGGCGCCGCCCGCGTGCTTGCGCCCGATGCCCCCTGCTGCTACCCGTTCCCCGTCCCGGCGCGCCCCGCCCGCCGGGCGACGCCGGCTTAGCTCAGCTGGTAGAGCAACCGCCTTGTAAGCGGTAGGTCGTCGGTTCGAGTCCGACAGCCGGCACCATGTTTTTCAAGGGCTTAGCCATTGTGCAGGGTCCTCGTTTAGACTGCCTTGGCGGGCGCGTTTAGACTTTCCGTTCGGGAGGCGTTCGCGCGGAGCATCGCGCGGCTGCAGGAACGTGCTTCGATAGCGCCCGTGCAGCGCGCATCCGTCAGTCTGCGCCGGTCACCTGGTGGACGTGCTCGAGACCGCAGCCTGAAACCTGCGCACCCCGCTCGTCACGACCAAGAACGCCCCCGAGGTCATCCTCGGGGGCGTTCGCGTCTTCGTCGTCATGCGTCGGGTGCGCTCACCCGGGATCGTCGGTCACGCCGCCTGGCGCGTGGCCTCGACCCTGGCTCGTTGCGCCGCCTCGGGATCGTCGCGGCCGCCGCTCACCACCGTGAGCGTGGGCTGCCGCGTGTGCTTGCGCTCCAGGCGTCGAAGCGCGAGGCGGTGCGAAGGGTCCACCCGATAGGGCTCCGCGAGGGCGCAGTGCACGTCCGAGCGCGTCACCCCGATGTCCTCGAGGAGCCGATCGTCGAGATCGGAGAGCCGCATCACGGCGCGGCGGTTGACCATGGCCTTCCAGATCGCGCCGAACGTCGCCGCGAGCGAGACGATGAGGAAGCGGGCGAGGATCTCGCCCTTCGACGAAGAGGTCGGGGGGAGGATCTTGCCGGTCATGGTCGGCTCTCCTTTCGAGAGATGGGCGCCCGGGAGCGGACGCGAACGAAAACGGGCGGGCGCCGCGTGGCGGGCCCGGCAGTCCAGGATCTCTGGGAAGGCTGCCCCGGTCTTATGCCAGCCGACGGCTGATGACGGAAACGAATGTTCCTGATAGGAATGATAAGCAGCCTTCATGAGCCGGGATGCGATCGCCATGCACATGATCGACATCGAGCAATTGCGGACCTTCGTGGCCATCGCCGATCATCGCTCCTTCACCCGCGCCGGGGAGGTCGTGCACAAGACGCAATCGGCCGTCTCCATGCAGATGAAGCGCCTGGAGGAGCGCGTCGGACGCCCGCTCTTCGCCCGTGACGGGCGCGGCGTGCGCCTCACCGAGGACGGGGAGCGGCTGCTCGGCTATGCGAGGCGCATCCTGCGGCTCAATTCCGAATGCCTGGCCTCCTTCGAGGAGGCGGCCCTCACCGGGCGCGTCCGGCTCGGCGTGCCCGACGATTACGCCGAGCGCTACCTGCCGGAGATCCTCGCGCGGTTCTCGCAGACGCATCCGCAGGCGGAGGTGACCGTGGTGTGCGAGCCATCGCCGATGCTGATGGATCGCCTCCGTGGCGAGGATCTCGACCTCGCCATCGTCACCCACGTGGCGAGCCGCGGCTATCCCGCCGAGGTGGTGCGCATCGAGCGGCTGCTCTGGGTCGCCTCGGCGCGCCACACGGTCCACGAGGAGACGCCGCTGCCGCTGGCGCTCGGGCGCCCCACCTGCGACTGGCGCCAGGACGCCACCGCCAAGCTCGAGGCGATGGGGCGCGCCTTCCGCATTCTCTACGCGAGCTGGAACTCGAGCGCGGTGGGCGCCGCCGTGCAGGCCGGGCTCGCCGTCTCCGTCCTGCCCGAGAGCGCGGTGCGCTCCGGGATGCGCGTGCTCGGACCCTCCGACGGCTTCCCGGCGCTCGCCACCTGCAAGATCGCGATCCTGCGCAACCGCTCCGCGGCCACGCCGCTGTCGGCCGCGCTCGCCGAGGAGATCCGGCTGAGCCTCGACAATCTGGGCTCCTACACCGCGGGCGAGGCGGCGGAATAGGTCGTCGCCGGAGCCCGCGAGGGTGGCGCGTCCCCGAGTCGAACGGTCGCAGGAACCACGCCGCTTCCATGTGGACAAGACGCCGCGGCGCGCTTGTCGCGACGCCTCGAATCTTCGACGGTCGAACCACTTTGCAAGACGGGAGTCGGGCGGGCTAAAGTCGAAAGCGAGGTGATTCGCGCCTCTCGTCCCGGAAAGATCCGGGCCGGGATGCGATTCATCCGCCGATCGCGGTCCGGGGCAGCGTATTCGCCCGCCGTCCCTCGTCTAAATCGACGTGGTTCGACCCTCTCTCGCGTCTCGCGACGCCAATCGGAACGCTATGACCGACCTCCTCCTCCTCCCCGACGACGATCGCACCGAGCACCCCCTCGACGTGGTGGAGCGCGTGGCCGCCATGTGCGACTGGGTCTTCGACCGGGCCGAGACGGACGAGATGTCGGTCTCCGTGCGCGGCGCGCACGCGGACTACCAGATCGCCTTCACCTGGATCGAGGACGTCGAGGCGCTCCACGTCGCCTGCGCCTTCGACCTTCGGGTGCCCGAGCGCCGCCGCGGGGAGATCCTGCAGCTCGTCTCCATGATCAACGAGCAGCTCTGGGTCGGGCATTTCGACCTGTGGTCGAACGAGGGCGTGGTGATGTTCCGCCATGCGCTGCTCCTCACCGGCGGCGCCGAGCCGCGCAAGGGCCAGTGCGAGATGCTGATGCAGGCCGCCGTCGAGGCCTGCGAGCGGCACTATCAGGCCTTCCAGTTCATCATCTGGGCCGGCAAGTCGGCGCGCGAGGCGCTCGACAGCGTGCTCTTCGAGACGGAAGGTGAGGCCTGATCGGGCGAGCCCTCGCCCGATCGAGCCCGCGCCGGAGCCCGAGACCATGACCGACACGCGACTTCCCCGCAGCCTCGCCCTCGTGGGCGCGGGCAAGATGGGCGGCGCCATGCTCGAGGGCTGGCTCGCCGCGGGCCTTCCTGGCGCGGCGGTCTCGATCCACGATCCGCAGCCCTCCGAGGCGATGGCGCGCCTGTGCGCCGAGAAGGGCGTCGCGGTGAACCCGCAGCCCGGCGCCGCCGGCTCGGCGGAGGTGCTGGTTCTCGCCATCAAGCCGCAGATGCTCGATGCCGCCGCGCCGGCGCTGCAGCCGCTCGTCTCGGGTGAGACGCTCGTCGTCTCGGTGCTCGCCGGCAAGACGGTGGCGAACCTCGAGGCGGCGCTCCCCGCCGCGCGCGCCATCGTGCGCGCCATGCCCAACCTCCCGGCCTCCATCGGCGCCGGCGCGACGGGCGCCTACGCCAATGCGGGCACGAGCGCAGAGCAGCGCGAGATCGCCGACACGCTTCTTCGCGCGTCGGGCCTCGTCGAATGGGTCGAGGACGAGGCGCTGATCGACGCCGTCACCGGCGTCTCGGGCTCGGGCCCGGCCTACGTCTTCGCGCTGGTCGAGGCGCTGGCGCAGGCGGGCGTCGCCGCGGGGCTGGCCGAGGATCTCGCCATGCGCCTCGCGCGCCAGACGGTTGTCGGCGCCGGCGCGCTCCTCGCCCAGAGCGATCTACCCGCCGCGACGCTGCGGGCCAACGTCACCTCGCCCGGCGGCACCACGGCGGCGGGCCTCGCCGTGCTCCAGCGCGCCGAGAACGGTCTCCCGGACCTCGTCCGCGAGACGGTCGCCGCCGCCAAGCGGCGCGCGGGGGAATTGTCGGGCTGAGATGCGCCGCGCGGTGCGCTCTGCTAGGACGGCTGTCGTCATCCCCCGCGGAGCTTTCCCATGCACGCGCCCGACGCGCCCGGTCATCTCATCTGCCGTATCGACGGTTACACGGACCTGCCGCCCGGCAAGCTCGCGAACCTCGTCACCTACCTGGAGATGACCCGCCCCCCGCCGCCCGGTGCGGCGGCGCGGCCGGACCTCGCGCTCGTCCCCACCGACACGGATCTCGACGCCTATCGCGCGCTCTACCGGCGCATCGGCGAGCGCTGGCTGTGGATGGGCCGGCTCGTCCTCTCGGACGCCACGCTCGCGCGCACGCTCGCCGACGAGCGGCTCGTCT
The DNA here is from genome assembly GCF_014645695.1 of Salinarimonas ramus. Taxonomy (GTDB): domain Bacteria; phylum Pseudomonadota; class Alphaproteobacteria; order Rhizobiales; family Beijerinckiaceae; genus Salinarimonas; species Salinarimonas ramus. Next base: position 27,689 of record NZ_BMMF01000011.1, read on the forward strand.
CGCGCACGCTGATCCGCGAGGGCGAGGCGATCGGGCTCGCGGAAATCCTGTTCGCGAGCCCCGAGGAGGCCGAGCTGTGCTATTTCGGGCTCGTGCCGGAGGCGATCGGCGGCGGGGCGGGGCGCTGGCTGATGGAGGCGATCCTCGCCCAGGCCTTCGCGCGCCCGATCCGCCGCCTCGTCGTCCATACCTGCACCTTCGACCACCCGGGTGCGGTGGGCTTCTACGTGCGCTCCGGCTTCCGGCCCTACAAGCGCGCCGTCGAGATCCACGACGACCCGCGCCTGTCGGGCGTCCTGCCCCGAGAGGCGGGGGCGGACGTCTGGCCGGTGATCGAGCCCTGATCCCATGTTCGACATCCGCGACGCCGAGGTGGTGCGAGAGGTGGTGCGCTGCGGGGGCTTTCGCGCGGCGGCGACGCGGCTCAACCTGACGCAATCGGCGATCTCCGCGCGGGTCTCCGCGCTGGAGGAGCGGCTCTCCATCACGATCTTCGACCGCAAGCGCCGCGGCGCGCGGCTGACGCCGCAGGGGAGGGCCTTCCTGGAGCAGGCGGGGCGGCTCGTCACCCTCCGCGACGCCATCGCCGAGAGCTTCGCCCCCGACGCCGGCTTCGTCGGCACGCTGCGCATCGGCGTCGCGGAGACGATCGTCCACACCTGGCTCGCGGGCATGCTCACCCGCGTCCGGGATGCGCTGCCGCGCATCCGCATCGAGCTCTCGGTCGAGACCTCGCCGATCCTGGCGCGCCAGCTCGGCGAGGACGCGATCGACGTCGCCGTCCTGATGGAGCCCCTCGCTCCCGAGGGCGCCGTCGCGACGCCGCTCTACACCTGCCGGCTCGACTGGTTCGCCGCCCCCGCGCTCGCGCTGCCGGCGGAGCCCCTCGACACGTCGGCTCTCGCCGCGCAGCCCATCGTCACCTTCGCGCGCGGCACGATCCCCTATGCCGAGCTCGAGCGGCGCCTGCCGGGCGATGGCCTCGCGCCGCCGCTGCTCCACGCCTGCGCCTCCCTGTCGACGACGCTCCACCTCGCCCGCGACGGCTTCGGCATCGGCCTCCTGCCGGCACCCATGGCCGCCGCCGATCTCGCGCGGGGCACGCTGCGGCGGGTCGAGACCACGGGCGAGGCGCGGATGTCGGACCTCGCCTTCGCCTTCGCCCACATGCCGCGCCGCAGCGAGAGCGTCATGCAGGCGCTCCTCGCCGCGGCGCGAGCGGCCATCGCCGACTTCGTGCATGATCGTTCTGAGAGATCATGATGATCAATATTTGATCGATTGACCCGATTTGATCGGGGTGGAACACTTCCCTTACGGTATTTCGCAGCCGAGAGGGGAGCGCATGCAGCCCATCGCGCGTGTCGTGGACGAGAGCCCGGCGGACCTGCGCCGCGCCATCCGCGCCGGCAGCGTCCGCGGCCCGACGACGGGGCGGGCGCCCGGCTACCTGCAGGGCAATCTCGCGATCCTGCCCCGCACTCACGCGCAGGACTTTCTCGCCTTCTGCGTCGCGAACCCCAAGCCCTGCCCCTTGATCGGCGTGTCCGAGCCCGGCGATCCGCGCGTGCCGTCGCTGGGCGCCGATCTCGACCTGCGCACGGATGTCGGCGCCTACCGCGTCTTCCGCGGCGGGCCGACCTACGAGCGCGTGGCCGATCTCGCGGGCGTGTGGCGCGACGATCTCGTCGGCTTCGTCATCGGCTGCTCGTTCTCCTTCGAGGAGAGCCTCCAGCGCGCCCGCATCCCCGTGCGCCACATCGCGGCGGGGCGAAACGTGCCCATGTACGTGACGAACCTGGAGACCCGCCGCGCCGGCCCCTTCGGCGGGCCGATGGTGGTCTCCATGCGGGCCTTCTCGCCGGCGGACGCGATCCGCGCCATCGTGCTCTCCGAGCGCCAGCCGCTCGCCCACGGCGCGCCGGTCCATATCGGCGATCCCGCGCAGATCGGCATACCCGACCTGGCGAACCCCGATTTCGGCGATGCGCCGGTCCTGGAGCCCGGCGACGTCCCGGTCTTCTGGGCCTGCGGGGTGACGCCCCAGGTCGCCATCCGCGAGGCGCGGCCGGACCTCGCCGTCACCCACGAGCCCGGGCACATGCTCGTCACGGACAAGCCCGCGGAAGGAGCGAGCATCGGCCCGTGACGGGCGCCAGCCGGCGTCGCTTCATGCGCCCGGACGGGCGCCAACCAGAGGGAAAGGAACAGCCATGACGAAGATCCTGAAGACGAGCCTGCTCGCCGGAGCGAGCCTCCTCGTCGCCGCCGGCGCCGCCGGGGCGCAGGAGATCGACGAGGTGACGCTCTCCGTCGTCGGCTCCTGGTCGAGCCTGCCGCTCTACCAGCAGTTCGAGGAGCCGTTCTGGACCGAGCACCTGCCGCAGGCCTCCGACGGGCGCATCACCGTCGAGATGACGACCTTCAACCAGCTCGGCTCCTCGGGCTCGGACGTCTACCGCCTCCTCGCCGACGGCGTCTTCGACGTGGGCATGACGGTGGCGGACTACACGGTCGCCGACGCGCCGGAGCTCGAGGGCCTCGACGTGCCGCTCATCGCCACCGACGCCTCGACCGCCCGCGAGGCGGTGGACGCCGCGCGCCCGATGGTCGAGGACATCATGCGCGATCGCTTCAACTCGAAGCTCCTCGCCATCGCGCCCTATCCGCCGCAGGTCGTGTTCTGCCGCGACGAGATCGCCTCCTTGTCCGATCTCGAGGGGCGCAAGGTGCGCGGCTCGGGCCGCATGACGACGCAATTCCTCCAGGCGCTCGGCGCCGAGGGCATCAACCTGGCCTTCTCCGAGGTGCCCGGCGCGCTCGAGCGCGGTATCGTCGATTGCGCCATCACGGGCGCGGGCTCGGGCCTGAACGCCGGCTGGTGGGAGAGCGCGAACTACCTCCTCACGCTGCCGCTCGGCGGCTGGGACCCGGTGGTCACCGCGATGAACCTCGACCGCTGGGAGAGCCTCTCGCCGGCGACGCAGGACTTCCTGCAGGCGCAGATCACCGAACATTTCGAGGCGCCGGCCTGGGCCGACGCGCAGGGTGCGCTGGAGCGCGACGTCGCCTGCCTCACGGGCGGCGAATGCGCCACCGACACCGAGGCGTCGATGACGCTGGTCGAGGCCTCCGACGAGGACCGCGCCACCGCCATGGCCGCGCTCCAGGAGACGGTGCTCCCCGACTGGGCCGAGCGTGCCGGCACCGACTGGGCCCAGCGCTGGAACGAGAGCGTCGGCGCAGCCACCGACGTCGAGATCCCGCTGAACTGAGGCGGGGACGGGGGGCGCCGAGGTTTCCCTCCTTCCCTGTAGGGGAAGGTGGCGTGCCGCGCAGCGGCGTGACGGATGGGGCACGCCGACAGGCGTGTTCCGCGCAGCGGAAACCTCGGTGTCCCACCTTGCGCGACGATTTCGGCTTCGCCGAACGCGCGTGCCGCGCGCCCCATCCGTCTCGGCTTCGCCGAGCCACCTTCCCCTACCGGGAAGGAGTAGTATCGGCGTTCCGCCAATGGAGACCTCGCGACCATGCCGGCATCGACATTCTGGCCCTTGCGCCTCGTCGCGCTCCTCGCGCGGCTGAACCGGGCCATCGCCATCGTCTGCGGCGTGGTGCTGCTCGGGGCGATGCTGCTCATCCTCGCCGAGATCCTGTTGCGGCAGACCGCCGGGCACGGCATCGGCGGGGCGGACGAGATCTCCGGTTACGTCATGGCGGGCATCGCCGCCTGGGGCTTCTCCTACGCGCTCGTCGAGCGCGCCCACGTGCGCATCGACGTGCTCACGGGGCGCCTGCCCGCGCCGGGCCGGGCGATCTTCGACCTTTTGGCGCTCGCCGCGCTGACGGCCGTGGCGGGCACCGTCACCGCCTATGGCTGGCGCGTGCTGGAGACGACGCTCGCGCGGGGCTCGCGTGCCAACACGCCGCTGGAGACGCCCTTGTGGATCCCCCAATCCATCTGGCTCTCGGGCTGGGCCTGGCTGACCCTGGTCGCCGCGCTCCTCACCCTCGCCACCGCCGCGCTCGTCGCCGCCGGGCGCTGGCGCGAGGCGCAGGAGACCGCCGGCATCGCCGCCGAAGCCGGGGGAGAGACGCCGTGATCGTCTCCGTCGCCTCCGCCCTCCTCGGCCTTCTCGCGCTTTCGCTCCCCGTGGGCGTCGTGCTCTTCCTCCTCGGTTTCGGGGTGGACTGGTTCTTCTCCGCCTTCCCGCTGATGCGCGGGCTCGGGCAGGTGGTCTATTCCGCCTCCGATTCCTTCCTGCTCATCGCGATCCCCTTCTTCGTCCTGCTCGGCGAGATCCTGGTGCGCGCCGGCATCGCCGAGCGGACCTACAAGGCGCTCGATGCCTGGTTTTCCTGGCTGCCCGGCGGGCTGATCCACGCCAACATCGGCACGGCGACCATGTTCTCGTCGACCTCCGGCTCGTCGGTGGCGACCGCCGCGACGGTGGCGACGGTGGCGATGCCGCAGGCGCGCGCGCTCGGCTACGACCAGCGCCTCTTCGCCGGCGCCATCGCGGCGGGCGGCACGCTCGGCATCATGATCCCGCCCTCGATCAACCTGATCGTCTACGGCTTCCTCACGGAGAGCTCGATCCCCAAGCTCTTCCTCGCGGGCCTCCTGCCGGGCCTCGCCATGGCGGTGGCCTTCATGGCCATCACCGCGCTCCTGTGCCGGCTGCGCCCGGAGCTCGGCGGGCCGAGCCGCTCGGCGACCTGGGGCGAGCGCGTCCGCGGGCTTCGCCACCTCGTGCCGCTGCTCGCGTTGTTCGCGGTCGTCATCGGCTCGATCTACGCCGGCTGGGCGACGCCCACCGAGAGCGCCGCCATCGGCGTCGCCATGGCGCTCGCCATCGCCGCGGGCAACCGCACGCTGACCATCCCCGTCCTCGTGGCGGCGCTGCTCGGCACGGTGAAGATCACCGCCATGGTGATGTTCGTCATCGTGGGCGCCTACTTCCTCAACTACACGCTCGGCGCCGCGGGGCTGGGGCGCGAGCTCACCGCGATGCTGGAGAATCTCGGGCTCGGGCCCTACGGCACGCTGCTCGTCATCGTGGCCCTCTACATCGTGCTCGGCTTCTTCATCGAGACGATGGCGCTGATGATCGCGACGATCCCCATCGTCGTGCCCATCGTCGCCGGGCTCGATTTCGGCATGGCGCCGGACGACGCCAAGATCTGGTTCGGCATCCTGCTCATCGTGCTCGTCGAGATGGCGCTGATCACGCCGCCGGTGGGGCTCAACCTCTACGTCGTCCACGGCGCCAATCCGGGCGGGCGCTTCTCGGACGTGATGATCGGCGCCGTCCCCTACGTCCTCGCCATGCTGGCGATGGTGGGCGTGCTGATCCTCTTCCCCGCGATCGCCCTCTTCCTTCCCAACCTGTGAGGCCATTGCCATGAGCGCTACGCTCGCCTTCGCCACGCCCGACGGCGGCATGCTGCACGTGCGCGTCGAGACCGCCATCGTCGCGGGCTGGACCGCGCGCGACCGCGCCGCCGTCGATCACCACATCGAGGAGCTCGCCGCCATCGGCGTGCCGGCACCCTCCACGGTGCCGCTCTACTATCGGGTCGCGGCGTCGCTCCTCACCCAGGACGAGACGATCGAGGTGGTGGGGGAGGGGACCTCCGGCGAGGCCGAGCCGGTGGTGATCTCCGATTCCCAGGGCCGACCCTGGCTCACCGTGGGCTCCGACCATACCGACCGCGCACTCGAGGCGACGTCGGTGGCGCTGTCGAAGCAGATCTGCGCGAAGCCGCTCGCGCGCGCCGCATGGCCGCTGGCGTCGCTGATGGAGCGGCTCGACGCGCTCACCCTCGCCTCCTCGGTGCAGGAGGAGGAGGGCGGCCCCTTCGTCGCCTACCAGGCGGGCACGCTCGCCACGATCCGCCCGCTGGCGGAGCTGATCGCCGGATCGCCCGTGGCGATCGACGGGCGCCTGCCGCCGAATACCGCGATGCTCTGCGGGACGCTCCCCGTCCTCGCCGGGGGCGTGCGCCCCGCCCGCGCCATGCGCCTCGAGATCGGCGACGGCGAGGCGCGCCTCGCGCACGAATACGCGACGCGGGTCCTGCCCGTCGTGGCCTGAGGGGTGAGCGCGCTCGAGGTCGGCGCCTTCCTCGTCCGGGCGCTCGCGACGGCGGGGATCGTGATCGGCATCACGCTGGCCGTCGAGCGCCTGGGCGCGCGCCGGGGCGGGATGCTGGCCGGCCTGCCCATCGTGCTGGGGCCGGGCTTCGCGGTCCTCGCCCTCGTGGAGCCGGCGCCCTACGTCACCGACGCGGCCGGCTACGCGCTCCTGTCGCTCACGGCGACGCAGGCCTTCATGCTCGCCTATTCCGCGGCGGCGCGGCTCGGCGCCGGCGTCGCGAGCGCGGTCGCGGCGGCGATCGTCGCATGGGCGGCCTGCGCGGTCGTCTTCGGCCGGGTCGAGACGGTCGGCGTCGCGCCCGCGCTCCTCGCCTTCGGGTCGGCGACGCTGCTCTCGCGCGCCGCGCATGGCCGCCTCGTCCTGCCGGTGAGCGCCGTGCGTGCGCGCGAAGGCCGCGCGCTGCTCCTGCTGCGCGGGGCGCTGGCGGGGCTCCTCGTCGGCGCGGTGACGGCGGCGTCCGCCCGGCTCGGGCCGGCCCTGGCGGGGCTCTTGATGGCCTATCCCGTGGGCACGACGGTCATCGCCGCGACGATCCATCGGCGCGGCGGCGCCGCGCTCGTCATCGCGACGCTGTCGGCCGTGACGCTCGGCACGACGAGCCTCGCCGCCTTCGCGACGACGCTGGCGCTCCTCGCCGAGCCGATCGGCGCGGGATGGGCTTTCGCGGCGGCGCTCGTGGCGTCGCTCGCGGTGACGATGGTGATGATGAGGGTCGCGGGCGCCGGGCGGGAGTGAGGCGGGCGCTCGCTCAGAACGCCCGAGCGCCTCGCTGGAGCGCGATGGCGTCCATCGTCGCCTGCTCGCGGGAATTGGCGGCGGCGCGCTCGGTGCCGCGCTCGCGGTCGTCGAGTATCTCGACCTTCTTGAGCTCCTCGAACGCCTCCGCCAGTTGCGCCTGCGCATCGTCGAGCTGCACCTTCAGGTCGTCGGCGGAAGAGCGCAGGTTGTCGCGGCGCTGGGCCGCGGCCTTGGCGTAGGTCGGATAGGCGAAGTGCGCGGGATCGGAGATGCCGGCCTTCTGCTCCTCCGTTGCGATCTCGCGCTCGAGATCGGCGGCCATCCGCTCGAAGTCGGCCATCATGGCCTCGATCTGCGCGACCTTGCGGCGCTTCTCGTCGAGCTGAAAGCGCTTCAGGCGGATGAGCGTCTCACGCGACTTCATCGCAGTTTCATCTCCAGGGGACGACTACCCTCGCGGAGCGTCGAGAAGCTGCGCGAGACGGCGGTAACCATCGCCGATGGAGGTTGACTCTTCCTTACCTTGACGCAGAAACCCCTCCAGATCGGGGTTGAATGCGATCGCCTCGTCCACCTCCGGCGAGGAGCCGGGGCGATAGGCGCCGAGCCGGATCAGCTCCTCCATGTCGGCGTAGGTGGCCATCACCTGCCGGGCGCGCTGCACGTGGGGGTAGAAGGCGGGATCGCAGGAGCGCGGCATCGTGCGCGACACGCTCTTCAAGACGTTGATCGCCGGATAGCGCCCGCGCTCGGCGATGGCGCGCTCCATGACGATGTGCCCGTCGAGGATGCCCCGCACGGCGTCGGCGACGGGCTCGTTGTGGTCGTCGCCCTCCACCAGCACCGTGAACAGCCCCGTGATCGTGCCCTCGCCGGTTCCCGGGCCCGCGCGCTCGAGCAGGCGCGGCAGCTCGGAGAAGACGGTGGGCGTATAGCCCTTGGCGGTGGGCGGCTCGCCGGCGGCGAGGCCTATGTCGCGCTGGGCCATGGCGAAGCGCGTGATCGAATCGATCATGCACAGGACCGACTGGCCCGCGTCGCGGAAGTGCTCGGCGAGCGCGAGCGTCAGGTAGGCCGCGTTGCGGCGCATGAGCGCGGGCTCGTCGGAGGTCGCGACCACGACGACGGAGCGCGCGAGGCCCTCCTCGCCGAGGTCGTCCTGGAGGAATTCCTGCACCTCGCGCCCGCGCTCGCCGACGAGGCCGATCACCGCCACGTCCGAGCCGGCATTGCGCGCGAGCATGGAGAGGAGGACGGACTTGCCCACGCCCGAGCCCGCGAAGATGCCCATGCGCTGGCCTTCGCAGCAGGTGAGGAAGGTGTTGAGCGCACGCACCCCGAGATCGAGCGGCGTGCCCACCCGCCGGCGCGCATGGGCCGGCGGCGGATCGGCGCGGAAGGGGCGAAAGAGGTCGCCCTCCGGCAGCGGGCCTCGACCGTCGATGGGCCGGCCCAGCGCGTCGACCACGCGTCCGAGCCAGGCGGAGGAGGGCCGCACGCCCCCCGCGCTCGCCATCACGTAGGCCGGGCAGCCCCGGCGCACGCCTTCCAGCACGCCGAAGGGCATGGCGAGCGCCCGCTCGCCGGCGAAGCCGATGACCTCGCACGGAACGCGGCTGCCTTCCGCGATCTCGATCTCCAGGCGCCCGCCCAGAGTCATAGCGGCGACGGGGCCGGCGATCTCGATGAGCAGCCCGCGCACCGCCGCGACCCGTCCGTAGAGCTGCAGCGGCTCCACGGATTCGAGCGCCTTCAAGGCCGAATCGAGGCGTGAGGGGCGATCCGACGGTTCTCTCACGAACGTCAACCTTCTGTTTACCCGCTTCGTTAAGACTGGGGTTCGGCGAGATTAAGCCTACCGGGCGATGTCGCGCCAGTGCGAGTCGCGAGAGTCGCTTAACCGAGTTTCTTCACATGTGACGTGAGCTGGATGGAGAGCTGAATCGACCGTAGTTGCAAGGATTTGGACCGATTCGTGAAGATAGTGCGTCCAGGCCCTTGCGCCGGAGAATCAGTTCGTTAACCATTGGGGCGTAGCGTCGCGAGTCGCAAATGGTGGGAGCACCCCCGGGCATCCGGGGGAGACGGGAACCCCCGTCGGGCTCCACGACCAGGCTGGGGATGGAAGGATGCGCGTACTTCTCATCGAGGACGACAGCGCGACGGCGCAGAGCATCGAGCTGATGCTCAAGTCCGAGAACTTCAACGTCTATACGACGGATCTCGGGGAGGAGGGCGTCGATCTCGGCAAGTTGTACGATTACGACATCATCCTCCTCGACCTGAACCTGCCGGACATGTCCGGCTACGAGGTCCTGCGGACGCTCCGCGTGGCCAAGGTGAAGACCCCGATCCTCATCCTGTCCGGCCTCGCCGGCATCGAGGACAAGGTCCGGGGCCTCGGCTTCGGGGCGGACGACTACCTGACGAAGCCCTTCCACAAGGACGAGCTCGTCGCGCGCATTCACGCGATCGTGCGCCGCTCGAAGGGGCATGCGCAGTCCGTCATCACCACGGGCGATCTCGTGGTGAACCTCGACACCAAGACCGTCGAGGTGGCGAGCGCCCGGGTGCACCTCACGGGCAAGGAGTACCAGATGCTGGAGCTCCTCTCCCTGCGCAAGGGCACCACGCTGACCAAGGAGATGTTCCTCAACCATCTCTACGGCGGCATGGACGAGCCCGAGCTGAAGATCATCGACGTCTTCATCTGCAAGCTGCGCAAGAAGCTCGCCAACGCGAGCCAGGGTAAGAACTACATCGAGACGGTGTGGGGGCGCGGCTACGTGCTGCGCGAGCCCGAGACCGCCGAGGACCGCATGGCGGGGTGAGGACGAGACCGCGGGCTCGTCCCGCGGCCGTCGCGCCGAGCCCCGGGCCGGCGGTCCAGGACGGCCATCCGAACGAAGACGGGCCCTGCCGCGAGGCGGGGCCCGCTTCTTTTAGGCTCTCCGGATCGCGACCCTTCCGATTCGAGATGCCGGGTAGAAGGGCGTCTGCGTCCCGTCCCCGTCAGGGCGAGAAGCTCGGCGGCAGCGGCGGCTCCTCGTCGAGCAGGGTTATCGTCACGCGTCGATTGGGGGCGATGTAGGGATTGTCGGGGAAGGCCGGCTCGGTGTCGGCGCGGCCGATCACCGACACGAAGCGATCCTCGGAGAGCCCCGCCGAGGCGAGAACCTCACGCACGGCGAGCGCCCGACCCGCGGTGAGGCTCCAGGGATCGACGGCGACCGGCTCGCCCGGGCGCGCCGCGGAGGTGTGGCCGCGCACCGCGATGCGGTTCGGCATCTGCCGGATCGTCGGCGCGATCGCCTCGAGCACGAGGCGGGTGCGCTCGTAGGGGTAGATCGAATCCTCCGGGAACATGGCGCGCCCGTCCTCGTCCACCAGCGAGATGTCGAGCCCCTCGGGCGTCGGCTCGATGACGAGGTTGCGCGACAGCTCGGCGATCTCCGGCATGTCCTGCAGCGCCTGGCGGATGCTGGCGGCGGCGCTGTGCTGGGCCTGAACGTCGGCGGCCCGGCGGTCGAGCCGCGCCTCGCCGGCGTGGTCCTGGCTTCCGTCCTCCTGCCCCGTCGTCCCCATCGCCGCGTCGCCGGGCGAGGAGAGGGCGCGCCGGATCGGCTCGGCCTCGGCACCCGACGACTTGCTGCCGGCATCGTCCATGGCGGTGCCGCCGAGCACGCCGCCGGCGCCGCTGGTGCTGGGGCTGATAGCCTCCGGCGCGAAATAGTCGGCGAGCCCGACCTTCTGCTCCTGCGTCGTCATGTTGATCAGCCACATGAGCAGGAAGAAGGCCATCATCGCGGTGACGAAGTCCGCATAGGCGATCTTCCAGGCCCCGCCATGGTGTGCATGCGCGGCCTTCTTCACCTTCTTGACGATGATCGGCTGGTTCGGCTTGGCCATCGGAGTCGCCGCGCGGATCGGGTCAGGTCATGGCGGGGAGGTTCGAGGTCGCCGCGTCGACCTCGTTGAAGGTGGGGCGCACCTCGCTCATCAGCGCCTTGCGGGCGAACTCCACCGCCATCACGGGAGGCTGGCCGGCGATGTGCGCGAGCAGGCCCGCCTTGAGCGATTGGTAATACTTCGATTCCGCCTCGAAGATGAGCCTGAGCGACTGGGCCATGGGCCCGAAGAAGCCGTACGCCACGAAGACGCCGAAGAAGGTGCCGACCAGCGCGCCGCCGATCAGGTGTCCCAGCACCTCCGGTGGCTCGCTGATCGCCCCCATCGTCTTGATCACGCCGAGCACCGCGGCGACGATGCCCAGCGCCGGCGTCGCGTCGGCGATCGACTGCACGGCCGAGACGACGCGCTCCTGCTCCTGGTGATGCGTCTCCAGCTCCTCGTCCATGAGGTTGTCGATCTCGTGGACGTTGTCGACGCCCAGCGACACCATGCGCATGTAGTCGCACACGAACTCGACGGCGTGGTGGTTCGACGCGAAGGTCGGGAAGGCGTTGAACAGCTTCGAGCTCGCCGGGTCCTCGATGTGCTGCTCGATGGCGAGGACGCCCTTCTGCTGCACCAGCCGGTAGAGGGCGAACTGCATCGCCAGCAGCTCGACGTAGGCGGCCTGCTTGTATTTCGGCCCCCGGAGCAGCGTGGCGAAGACGGAGGGCACCGCCTTGAGCACCGGCCCGGTATTGCCGATGATGAACGCGCCGATCGCCGCCCCCAGGATGATGACGAACTCGAACGGCTGCCAGAGGACGTAGAGCTTGCCACCCATCGCCGCATAGCCGCCCATGACGCAGGCGAACACGACGATGATGCCGACGAGGAGCCGCATGGAGTGCCACCTTGGCGCAGCAGCGGGTCCGCACGGTGCGGCGCGGCTGCTCGTCGAGGACCGTGCGCGCACCCGGTTAAGGCCGAGTGTAGAGCCGTCGCCGCGGCTCGAACGACGAGCGCGGCGCGAGGTATCGCTGGACGACGGGATCGCCTGCTTCGTCGGCTATCGTGCGATCGAGAGCGTGATCTCGTGGGCCGTGTTGTTGCAATAGCCGCGCGGGTTCCACGGCGCGGTCCCGAGAGGTTGCCGCTCCCCGGTCGCGTCGCTCGCGCGCGCGGTCACGGCGACGCGATCGCCGTCCGGAACCACGATCTCCGCTCTGAACCGCCTCCATCCCCAGCGTTCCGCTGCGCTTTCCATCTCGGCGACGAGCGGCGTCGACCCATCGAGCAGGATCTCGACGCCCGTCACCGGCGCGCGGCCGCTCCAGGCGTAGCCCGCCACGACGACCCGGTCTCCGGCGCGGACGTGGACGGCGTCGACCGGCGTGGTGATCATCGCGTTGACCGGCATGCTCTCGATGACGTCGAAGTCGGCCGGATCGAGCGGCTCGCCCGGTTCGTAACCGCGCCGGGGCAGACGATAGTCCGTCCCGTTCATCTTGACTCCGTCGTGGAGCCGGTCGCGGACCTCGATGCGCGAGAGCCATTTCTGCCAGGCGGAGCCGGGAAAGCCCGGCGCCACGATGCGCAGCGGGGCGCCGTGCAACCGGCCGAGAGGCGCGTCGTTCATCGAGAAAGCGACGAGCGTGTCGGGTGCGAGCGCCTTGGCGAGCGGCAGGCCGCGCGACAGCGCGGGACCTCGCCCGTCGACGGCGCGATCGGGCGGATGGTGGCCGATGTAGAGCGCCTCGCGGCGAAGCCCGCAGCACCGCAGCACGTCCGCGAGCCGAACGCCCGTCCAGCGCGCGCAGCCCACCGCGCCGCGACCCCAGGGCAGCCCGTCCGTCGGCGGGTCGAAGGCACGGCGGTTGTTGCCTGCGCATTCGAGCACCGCCGTGACGCTCACCGCTTCGAAGCGGGTCCGCAGGTCGTCGAGGGTGAACCGTGCCGGCTCGTCCACGACGCCGTCGACGTCCAGCGTCCAGTCCTTCGGATCGGCGTCGACGGGCACGTCGCCGTTGTTGCGCACGAAGAACGCGTCGAGGGGCGTCAGCGGCGCGTCGAGCCGTGCGAGCTCGGGCTCGCAATTGAATGCCCCGTCCGGGAGTACCTTGCAGCCGGGCTTGGTCGCACGGAACGCATCGAACACGGATGGAGCATGCATGGGAGTTCCCCATCGTACGACAACGCCGATATGGTACGGGCATCGGGCGTGCCTGAAAAGAACGGGCGTCGTCTCACAAGAGGCGGGTGCCGCTCGACGTCGTCCTCGGTCGCCCCGACCACGCCCGAGCCGCGCCACTCGAGGGAAGCCGCTCCGATGCCCGTCCCGACACCCGATCCCGTCACGATCCGTAAGAGCCGTCCCGACGACCTTCCCGCGCTCGAGCGGCTCTACCGCGACGCCTTCCCGCAGGAGGATCTCGTGCCCGTGGTGCGGGCGCTCACCGGCCCCCGCGCGGACGTGCTCGGGCTCGTCGCGACGGGGGAGGGCGACATTCCCGGCGAGATCCTGGGCCATGTCGCCTTCACGCTGTGCGGCGTCGACGGTCCGGGGAGCGAGGCCGCGACTGTGGCGCTCCTCGCGCCGCTCGCCGTCGACCCCGCGCGGCAGCGCAGCCGCATCGGCAGCGCCCTCGTGCGCGAGGGCCTCGCCCGCATGAGGGCGCGCGGCGCCGCCCACGCCCTCGTCCTCGGCGATCCCGGCTATTACGGCCGCTTCGGCTTCCGGGAGGAGACCGGCATCGCGCCCCCGCACGAGATCCCCGACGCTTGGCGCCCGGCATGGCAGGGGCTTTCGCTCGCGGATGGCGCGGAGCCGCGGGGGACGCTCGTCGCGCCGGAGCCTTGGACGCGGGCGGAATTGTGGGCTTGAGGAACCATTAAGCCAGCATAACAATCCTTACTTGTCATAGCTTTCATCCATGATAGCGTCACCTCGCCGCACGCAACGATTCGCGGCTGCGAGGGGGAATGCTCATGATCGATCGTAGGCAATTCGTGGTCGGCGCAGGGACGCTGGTGGCCGCGCCGTTCGTCATGCGTCGTGCGGCGCTGGGGCAGACGCCGCTGATCCGCAGGGACGTGATGGCCATGTCCGCGGACGACCCGTTCTTCTCGGATTACGCGGACGCCGTCGCGGCCATGCACGAGCTGCAGACGTCGAGCCCGAGCGACGGGCGCAACTGGCGCGCCCAGGCGCTGATCCACCTGAACCATTGCCCGCATTCGGGCGCGCCGCCCTATCCGGACGTCGCCATGGACTTCGTCCACTGGCACCGGTGGTACATCCGCTATTACGAGGAGATCTGCGGCGTCCTCATCGGCAAGAGCGATTTCGCGCTGCCCTACTGGAACTGGCAGGCCGAAATCGGCCAGGTGCCGAACCCGTTCTACGACGTCGACCGTCTGAACGTGGTCTTCTGGAACGACCCCTCCGACGCGCAGTCGGACAATTGGGGACCCGAGGAGGTGGTGACGACGGGCGTGCGCGCCCTCGCCGAGGGCTCGGGCGTGCAGCAGGGGCCGCGCGGCGGCGCCTTCACGGACCAGAACATCAACTCCATCCTGGCGCAGACGGATTTCACCAACTTCACCCATCTGCTCGAGACCTCGCCGCACAACAACGCCCACGTCATCGTCGGCGGCTCGCAGGGGCACATGGGCGACGGCATGTCCCCGCTCGACCCGATCTTCTGGCTGCATCATTGCAACGTCGATCGCCTGGCCGCGCAATGGCAGGCGGCGGGCAACACGATGCCGCCGCTCGATTACGACTTCTCCGGTCAGTTCGTGAACGGCGAGGGCCAGCCGGCGCCGGCGTCCTCGGCGACCGCGCTGGACATCTCCGCCCTCGGCTACGCCTACGAGACGCCCACCGGCATCATCACCGGGCCGGCGTCGAGCGCGGTGGCGATGTCGCTGTTCGCGGCCCCGGCGACGGGCTCGCAGCCGCTCGGCGCCGCGGCGGGCGGCTTCCGCGCCGCCGCGAACCAGACGACGGCCGTCTCGGTGGATACGCGCGGCCTCGGCCAGGCGCTGTTCTCGCCGCGCTCGTTCCGCCTGCTCGGCGCCTCCGGCGAGCCGCGGATCGGCACGGAGCCGGGTCGCATCCTGGCGCGCCTCACCGGCGTCACCGTGCCGGCCGAGGCCCGCGGGCTCGTCGTCAACGTCTTCGTGAACCTGCCGGAGGCGGGCCCGGAGACGCCCGTCACCGACCCGCATTTCGCCGGCTCCTTCGGCTTCTTCATGGCCGGAGTCATGGACCATTCCGGCCACGGCGGAACGGGCGGCGGCATGGCCGGCGGCAGCACCTACCCCGTGGACATCACGGACGCGGTCCTCTCGCTGGCGCGGCTCGGCCGGCTCACCGACGATGCGCTGACACTCCAGGTCGTGCCGATCCCCACGAGCGGCCAGACGGCGGATTCCGGGTTCTCCTTCGAGGGCGTGGAGATCTTCCGCACCTGACGCCCGGAGCCGGAGATCGGAGCCCATGCGGCACGCGGCGGGGCGCCATCGTTTCGCCGCGCGCCGTCGCGATCATCCCCGCCATGATGCGTTACGTGAAGCCCGCGACACACGTTGGAAGACTTTTGGCAAGTCTCTCGGCCCGTCTCTCGGCTCGTCTCCTGCGCGCCGGCCTCGCTGGCGCGCTTTTCGCGCTCGGAGCGGGAGCGCTCGCCGCCGAGGAGGATTCCATGGCCGAGCGCGCCGTCGCCTCCCCGAACGAGCCGGCCCGCATCGTCCTCGACGCCGCCCCGCGCGCGGCCGCGGAGGGGGCGGGCACGTTCAGCCTCGCGCTGACGCCCACCGAGGTCGCCGCGGGCGAGGCCTTTCTCGTCTCCGTCGTCGCCGAGGCGGCCGACGGCACCCGCCGCGAGATCGCCTCCCTCTCCTTCTTCCCGCCGCCCCGCGAAGGCGTCACCCGCCGCTTCCCCCTCGACCTCGCCCGCCTCCCGGCGAGCACGGGCCCGATCACGCTGGAGATCGGCCTCGTCGCGGTGGAGGGTGAGCTGGAGGCGACGCGGCTGCGGGTGGGGGAGGAGTGAGGCGGTTTCGTCGGCGTAACGGGCGCCGAGACTGGTCGACCGCGCGTCCGTCGTGCAATGCTCGGCTGACCGATTCGAATGCGGCCAGCCGGGGGATCAGGACGTGTACGGCCCAACGTTGCTAGCCAGGACGATGTCGCGTCCCCGCGCCGATCGAACCGGTTTCCTGCGCAACTATCACTCCCGGAGCGATCATCACTCCAAGGTCGCTTGCCTCGGTATCGTGCTCGACCTCATGCGGACGTGCGGTCTGATGCAGCGCCATGCGGAGAGCGGCAGGATCGCGTTCGGCGTCAATCACAGCATGAGCGACTTTCGCAATCGGCGATCGAAGAAGCTCGACTTGGTCGTCCATACGCCGTCTTCGGGATCGAAAGACACCGGGCGTTCACTCGCGTCGCTCTTCGAGCGCGAAGGCGTCGTGCTCGAGCCCGAGGAGAAGGCGGCGCTCGACGCATTGCCTCCTCTCAAGGAGGCGCCGGTCGGCGGTGTCCTCCTGGCGCTGGAAGCGAAGGCCTGCATGACGGAGCATCAGAAGGCGTTGCCACGGCTCTACGACGAGCTCAACTCGAGCCATCTCACCGTCCACGGTGCGCATGCCGGCGCTCTCGCGTGTGGCTTCCTGATGATCAACGCGGCCGATACGTTCGTCTCTCCCGGCCGGAATGTCGGCCGCAGCGGAGACGATGCCGTCGTGACCCCGCATGGGCAGCCGCGGGCGACCGAGCTCGTCGTCGCCAAGGCGCGCGAGCTACCCCGTCGCTCGAGCACCGCGGAGGAAGGATACGACGGCTTCGCCATCGTCGTCGTCGATTGCCCGAACGACGGCTCTCGGGTCCACCTGGTCGAGAAGCCGCCGGCACCCGCCCGTGGAGACGACTACCACTACGCTTCGATGATCGATCGAGTTTCCGGCCTATATGCGGTTCGCTTCTCGCAAGTCTGAGAGGCGACGCTTCAGGCGTTCACTATCCTCGAGCTCGCATTCCCAGACGACCACGACACGCATTCCCGTGCGCCTCAGCTCGGAGATCTTGCGTGCGTCACGACTGCGGTTGGCGGCGAATTTCGCGCGCCAGAAGTCGGCGTTGTTCTTCGGAAGGGTCGCCCGACCGCAGGCCGTGTGATGATGCCAGAAGCAGCCGTTGACGAAGATCGCCCATCCGCGCGACTTGTTGGCGAAGTCCGGTGATCCGGGCAGCGAACGAACGTTACGGCGATAGGTAATTCCCAATGATCGGAGAAGCGCGGCCACGGCTTCCTCGGGCGCGGTCTTTCGCTGCCGCACGCGCTGCATGAGCGCGCGTCGCTGCTCGTCCGTCTCCATCTACGCCGCCAGCGCCGGACCCGCGTCGCCCCGCTGGAGTGAGAGATGCCGTCGGACCGCATCGAGGAAGCCCGGTGCGAAACGCAGAGACGAGGCTTCGGCACGCGACAGGAATCCCGCCGTCCCGCGGACCGAGAGAGGGGTCCCGGGGTACCGCAGGAACTGCTCGAGAGGCTCGCGCTCCAGGAACACGGGCAGAGCGCCGATGTCGACGGCGTATCGCTCGGTCCCGTCGAAACGGGCTGCGCGAGGCCACGACTTCCTGCCGCTCGGCCACGCGAGATCACGAGCGGGGTCGTGCGGGTGCGGCGTCGCGAGACGCTCACCGAGCCACCCCGCGACCGGAACCGAGACGGCGTTGCCGACGAGCGACCAGCGCAGAGACGACCGCCCGACCTCCTCGGCCGGTTTCGTCCAGTCCGCCGGAAAGCCCTGCAAGCGTTCGGCATCGCGAAGGTCCGGCTTCACGATCGTACCGTCGGTCTTCAGGATGGCGGGTGGGGAGGGGATGCCCACGGTCGAGCCGTTCTTCAGCGTGGGCACCGCGTCGGGTGCCCAGCCGAGACCGCGGGTACCCTCCGTCCAGTAGAATCCGTGTGCGTGCGAACGCAGGTTCGTCTTCAGCTCCGGCATCGGCGTGTCGCCGTCGAACAGGACGTCGGCAGGGTCGAGGTCGTTCCTCGTCGCGACGAAGAAGACCCGCTCACGTCGCTGATGCAAGAACGCCTGAGAATTGAGCGTGCGGTAGGCCCACCTGTAGCCGCGCTCCTCGAAGGCGCGGGCGAGGTGGTTCATCGCCGCGCCCTGATCCAGCGACAGCATGAAGGAGACGTTTTCGAGCACGACGACCGGTACCGGTCTTCGATCGAGCAGGCGGAAGACGTGCCCGACCAGCCCCGAGCGGGACCCACCGATGCCGAGGGTTCTCCCCGCCTGCGACAGGTCCTGGCACGGGAAACCGGCCGTCAGCAGCTCGGTGTCGTCCGGCAGGTGCTCGAGCGTCGTCACGTCGTCGTGGCTCGGCACATCGGCGAAGCGCGTGCGGAGTACGGCGCGCGCGGGCTCCCAGACTTCACACGTCAGGAGCGCACCGTGCCCGGCCCTAGCCAGCCCGAGCTCGAGGCCTCCGATACCCGTGAAGAGCGAAGCGGTTTTCATGTCACCACTTCAACTGTTCCCGTTCTGTTTGTCTAGTGCCGATGTCACCGGTCAACAAGAAAAAGCCTGTCGGCCACCTCTCCCCCTCACGCGCTCGCGGCCAACCGTGGTGTCGCGGTCGCCTGCTGGCCGCGGTTGGGGACGTAGACGCCGCGGTGCTCGGGGTGGGGGAGGAAGGCGTCGGTGAGGCCGATGACGGTCTCGGCCGCGCCCAGGAAGAGGGCGCCGTCGGGGGCGAGGCTGTTGGAGATCCGGCGCAGGACGTCGGCCTTGGTGGGCTGGTCGAAGTAGATCAGCACGTTGCGGCAGAAGACGAGGTCGAACTGGCCGAGCGCCGAGAAGTCGCGGATCAGGTTGAGCGGCCGGAACTGGACCATGCCCTTGATCGCGGGCGAGATGTGCCACTGCTCGCCCTGCTGCTTGAAGTGCTTGAGCAGCATCTGGATCGGCAGGCCGCGCTGCACCTCGAACTGCGAGTAGACGCCCGCCTTGGCCTTGGCCAGCACCTCGTCGGCGAGGTCGGTGGCGAGGATCTCGACCTGCACGCCGCCCAGCCGCGGGCGCAGCTCGTCGATGATCATGGCGAGCGAGTAGGGCTCCTGACCGGTCGAGGCGGCGGCGCACCAGATGCGCACGCGCTTCTGCGTCGCCCGCGCGGCGGCGAGCTTGGGGAGCAGGCCGTCGCGGAAGATGTCGAAGGGCGTCTTGTCGCGGAAGAAGAAGGTCTCGTTGGTCGTCATCGCCTCGACGACCTCGATCTCGATCGACGAGTTGCGCCCGCCGCGCAGCACCTGGACGAGCTGAGGAAGGCCCGGGATCTGGTGCTTGCGGCACACCGGCCCGAGCCGGCTCTCGACGAGGTAGCGCTTCTCGGGCGCGAGCGCGAGGCCCGAGCGGGACTTGAGGAGCGCGCGCAGGTATTCGAAGTCGGCGTCCGTCATGCCGCGCCTCCGGTGATGATCGACTTGAGGGCCGGCGCGAGCGCCGGGAGCGGCAGGATCTCGTGGGCGAGCCCGGCCTTGGCGATGGAGCCGGGCATGCCCCACACGGTGCTGGTCGCCTCGTCCTGGGCGTAGACGAGCCCGCCGGCGCCGACGAGCGCCTTGGCGCCGATCGTGCCGTCCGAGCCCATGCCCGTGAGCACGACCGAGAGGGCGGAGGAGCCGTAGACGGCGGCGGCGTCGCGGAAGAGGACGTCCACCGCCGGCTTGCAGAAATTCTCCGGCGGGCCGTCGTCGATGCGCACGTGGACGGCGCCGGTGGCGTCCTTGCGCAGCCCCATGTGCTTGCCGCCCGGCGCCACGTAGATGCGGCCGGGCTCGAGCTTCTCGCCGTCGCGGCCTTCGGCGGCCGGCATCTTGGTCTGTGCGCCCAGATGCTCGGCGAAGACCGCGGTGAAGATCGGCGGCATGTGCTGCACGATGAGGACCGGCACGGACTTCAGCGAGGGCGCGAGCGCCGCGAGCATCTCGCCCACGGCGCGCGGGCCGCCGGTGGAGGCGCCCACCAAGAGCGCCTTGGGATGGACGAGGCCCATGCGCGGGCGCACGACGACGCGGGTCGTCTGCATGCGCGCCTGCGCAGCCTCGGGCGCGGGGCGGATCTGGCCGACGACGGGTGCGCGCGCATAGGTCGGCGCCGACGGCGCGGCGGCGGGCGCCGAGCGCAGCGTCGGGCCGGGCGCCGGCGCGGCGGGTCCGCGGCGGTGGCGGGCGGCGAGGCCCTGGACCTTGGCGATGAGCTCGGCGCGGAACGTCGTCGAGGTGGTGACGCCACGATGGCTCTCGGGCTTGGGGAGGTAGTCCGTCGCGCCCATGGAGAGGCACTTGAGCGAGACCTGCGCATTGCGCTGGGTGAGCGTCGAGATGACGATGATCGTCGCCTTGGGCGCCTTGGCGAGCAGCAGCGGCAGCGCCTCGAGCCCGTCCATCTCCGGCATCTCGATGTCGAGCACGATGATGTCGGGGCGCGCGCGCTCCACCTGGTCGACGGCGACCTTGCCGTTGGAGCAGGTGGCGGCGACGACGAAGCCCGCCTCCTCCAGCCAGCGCGAGGTGAGGCCGCGCACGACGACGGAATCGTCGACGATCATCACGCGCGCGGCCTGCGGCGGCGCATTGTGCGAGGTGGAGGCGAGGGCGGACGACATGACGCGTGCTCGTGGTAGCGCGGGGCGGCCGGCGTGCGGCCGCTTCGCGGGGGCTGACGAACCGGGAGGCGGCTCAGACGAGCCCCACCTCCTGCATCTTGGCGGTCATGATCTCCTTGTCGAAAGGCTTCATGATGTACTCGTCGGCGCCGGCCCGCAGGGCGCGGGCGATGTTGGCGACGTCGTTCTCCGTGGTGCAGAAGACGACCTTCGGGTGAAGGCCGCCCGGCAGCGAGCGCAGCGCCCGCAGGAAGTCGTAGCCGTCCATCACGGGCATGTTCCAGTCGAGCAGCACGGCGTCCGGCATCTGCGCGCGGCAGGCGACGAGCGCCTGCTCGCCGTCCTCGGCTTCGCTGATCCGGAAGGACAGCCCCTCGAGGATGCGGCGTGCGACCTTGCGGATGACGGCCGAGTCGTCGACGACGAGGCAGTGCTTCATGGCGGCCTCCTAGAGACGTTCGCGGTCAGGCCGCGCGGGCTTCCGCGTCGAAGGCGAGGACCGCGTCGACGTCGAGGATGATGAGCAGGCGGCCCTCCAGGCGATGCACGCCGTGGGACAGCTTCACCCAACGCGGATCCATGTGGACCGGGCTCGGCTCGTGGGTCTCGCCGGAGAGCTTCATCACCTCGCCGACGGAATCGACGAGCAGACCGTAGCTCTCGCCCTTGTGCTCGAGGCCCACCGCCATGACGTCGCCCGCTGTCGGACGATCGGTCAGGCCGAGGCGCCGGCGCAGGTCCACCGCGGTGACGACGCGCCCGCGCAGGTTCAGGAGCCCCGCGATCTCGGGCGGCGAGAGCGGCACGGTGGTGAGCGAGGAGGCGATGAAGACGTCGTGCACCCGGTCGATGGGCAGGCCGAACATCTGGTCGGCGACCATCACGGTCACGAATTCCTCGAGGTCGCCCGACAGGCGCCCGTCGCGGGCGGTGTCGTTCTGGTTGGCGGCGATCATGCGGCTTCTCCGAGGGAGGTGCGGACATCGGGCTGCGTCTCGGCGAGCGCCGCGACGAGGCCGGAACGGTCGAACTTGGCGACGAACTCGGAGATGCGCAGGCGGCGCGCGCGCTCGATCGCCTCGGGGGTCACGCCGGAGGAGAGCGCGATCACCGGCACGTCGTGCAGCCGCGCCTGGGCGCGCACCGCCTCGACGAGGGCGAAGCCGTCGCGGCCGGGCATCTCGATGTCGGTGACGATGACGTCGATGCGCTTGTCGGCGGCGAGCACCTGCAGCGCCTCCTCCGTCGAGCCCGTGGCGATCACCTTGAAGCCCGCGGCCTTGAGCACCGGAGTGAGCATGTCGCGGAAGAACGGGCTGTCGTCGACGAGCAGCAGCGTGCGCGAGAGGTTGGCGATGCGCGGCGGGCCGCCGCGGGTCCAGTCCTCGTGCGCCAGCGGCAGGTAGTGCGCGACGTTGACGATCTCGGTGGCGCGCCCGCGCACCACGGCCGAGCCGACGAGGTCGGAGCGGTCGGTGGCGAGCTCGATGTCGAGCACGTCGTCGACGATGTCGACGATCTCGTCCACGGCGAGGCCCATGGTGCGGTCGCCGTCGGAGAAGACGACGAGCGCCTGGGTGCCCTCGCTCTTGATGTGGATCGTCGGATCGGCCGGGACGAGCGGCATGAGCTTGCCGCGATACTGCACGAGCGGACGCCCGCCGACCCACTCGATCTTCGTGGCGTCGATCTCTTCGAGACGCGTGACGAGGGAGAGCGGCACGGCCTTGAGGCTCTCGCCGCCGCCGCGGAAGACGAGCAGCGTCACGGTCTCGACCTCCTCCGTCGCCTCGGTCTCGGCAGGCTCCTCGAAGCCGTAGCTCTGCTCGGCCTTGCCGCTGTCGACCATCTTCGCGACGCCGTTGGGGTCGATGATGAGCACGACGGCGCCGTCGCCGAGGATGGTGTTGCCGGAGAAGAGCGGGATGTGGCGCAGCTTCGTCGACATCGGCTTCACGACGATCTCTTCCGTGTGGAAGACGCCGTCGACGAGAATGCCGAAGCGCTGGCGGCCCACCTGCGAGACGACGACGAAGCCCTCGTCGCCCGCATCCGCGTCCGCGCCGTCGAGGCCCAGCACCTTGGCCGCGGGCACGATCGGCAGGAGCCGGTCGCGCAGGCGCAGCACCGGCGTGCCGTTGATGCGCTCGACCTGGTGGTCGGAGCCCTTCTTGACGCGCACGAGCTCGAGCACCGCCACCTGCGGGATGGCGTAGCGCTGGTCGCGCGCGGCGACGATGAGGGCGGCGACGATGGCGAGCGTGAGCGGGATCTTGATCGTGAAGGTCGAGCCCTTGCCCTGCTCGGACTTGATCTCGACCGTGCCGCCGATGAGCTCGATGTTGGTCTTGACGACGTCCATGCCCACGCCGCGGCCGGAGACCGCCGTGACCGCCTTGGCCGTCGAGAAGCCCGGATGGAAGATGAACTTGGCGATCTGCGCCTCGCTCATGCGCTCGATCTCGGCCTCGGTGCCGAGCCCGCGATCCACCGCCTTCTTGCGGATGGCGTCGAAGTTGAGGCCCTTGCCGTCGTCCGAGATCTCGATCGTGATCGTGCCGCCTTCGTGATAGGCGTTGAGGCGGATGTTGCCGCGCTCGGGCTTGCCGGCGGCGCGCCGCTCGGCGGGCGCCTCGATGCCGTGATCCGCGGAGTTGCGGATCATGTGGGTGAGCGGGTCCTTGATGACCTCGAGCACCTGGCGGTCGAGCTCGGTGTCGGCGCCCTGCATCACGAGCTCGATCTTCTTGTCGAGCTCGGACGACAGGTCGCGGATGATGCGCGGCAGCTTCTGCCAGGCCGTGCCGATGGGCTGCATGCGCGTCTTCATGACGCCTTCCTGCAGCTCGGCCGTGACGTGGGAGAGCCGCTGGAGCGGCACCTTGAAGCCGTTGTCTTCGTGGCGACGCGCGATCTCGAGGAGCTGGTTGCGGGTGAGCACCAGCTCCGAGACCATCGTCATCAGGTGCTCGAGCGTGTCCACGTTGACGCGGATCGTCTGCACCTTGGAGACGTTCTCGCCGCCGGCGGCCGCGTTCTCCTGGCTCGGGTTGTCCTTGGCCTGCGCGCGCGCAGCGGGCTTGGCCGCCTCGGCCTTCGGAGCTTCCGCCTTGGGAGCTTCGGCCTTCGCGGGCTCGGGCTTCGCGGGGTCGACCTTGGGCGCTTGCGCCTTGGGAGCCTCAGCGACGGGCGCGGGCTCGGCCACGATCGCGGCCGGCATCGGGGCGGGGGCGGTGAAGTCCTCGTCCGGGCCCGGCGCTTCCAGGAAGGCGCGCTCCAGATCGTCGAGGGTCACCTCGCCGGGCTTGAGCTCGCGCGCGAGCGGCGGGACGTCGAGCGGGGGCTCCTCGGCCTCGACGGGCTCCGGCTCCGGGGCGGGCGCGGCGGCGGCCTCGGCCAAGAGCGTCGTCTCGTCGGCGCTCGCCATGCGCTCCAGCTCGCCGATCAGGTCGACGTCCTCGCCCTCGGGCTCGGCGGCGGTCCGCTCCAGCTCGGCCAGGATCTCCTTGATCCGATCGAGGGTGGCGAGAATGAGCGTCACCGCGTTCGAGGTCACCGGCAGCCCGTCGCGGAACCGACCCATCAGGGTCTCGGCGGCATGGGCGAGGCTCTCGAGACGCGGCAGGCCGAGGAAGCCGCAGGTCCCCTTGATCGTGTGGACCAACCGGAAGATGTTCGAGAGGATCTTCTCGTTGTTGGGGTCCTGCTCGAAGCGAACGAGCTCGACGTCGACCGTGTCGAGGTGCTCGCTCGTCTCGGTCAAAAATTCGCGAAGCAGTTCATCCATGGATATCTCTCGATCCACCAGAGGGCTGGGCCGGGTCTGAGCGAGAGTGCCCGCGAAGTCGTTTAAGTTCCGTTTCCTCGACAGGGGGGCGACGACGGCGAATGCTCGCCGAAATGGAACTAATCCGTTTCGATGACGTCGTTGCGGACCAGATGACGCCCATGGATCGTCATGGGGATCGGGTCCGCATCGAGGAGATGGCGCCGCCGCGAGCCGCGTTGCGCGTGAACGTGGAGATGAGGCTCTGTCGTGTTTCCGCTGTTTCCGACGCGCCCGATCACATCTCCGGTCGATACCGCGTCCCCGACCTGCACGCGCAGGCTGCCGTGCTGGAGATGCGCGAGCAGAACGTCGAAGCCTTCGCACGCGATCAGCACGTGATTGCCGGCGAGGTTTTCGGCATCGCGATGCGGCGGCGGGAGGTCCGGCAGGCCGTCGCGCGCCTCGACGACGCGCCCGGCGCAGGGCGCGAGGACGGGCTTCCCGAAGATCGCGTAGGCGGTGGGATCGGCGGGGTGGAGCCCGCGCGCGCGCAGCCCCAGGCCGTCGAGCCCCAGGAAATCGATGGCGTGGGCCTGCCCGCGCAGATGCGCGCGTTCCGGCTCGAGCACCTTCCGGTGCGGGTTGAGGAGGTCGTGATGGCCGCCCGAGCCGACGATGAAGCGCCCGCCGGCCAGCGGAAAGGCGATCTGCGCGACCGGCCCCTCCGGCGCGCGGCGCGCATCGGCGAGGGAGAGGACGAGCCACCCGAGCGCGACGGCGAGGAGCGCGACGAACGCGGTCGCCGCCCGCTCCGCGAGGCCGTCCGGCCAGATGCGCCCCGCGGGCCAGGCGTCGATCACCGCGAGGAGCGCCGCGATCCAGAAGGCGACGACGAGGACGACGAGCACCGGGCGGGGCACGAGCGCCCAGTTTCCCACGCTCGACACGACGAGGAGATAGGCGCCCCCGAAGCCGATCGTCGCGACGAGCGAGGCGGCGTCCCCCGGCGGCGCGAGGCCGATCCACACGACGAGAGCGAGCGGCACCAGGACCTGCAGGACGACGAGGCTGACGGCGGCGCCGATCATCTCTCTCCTCGCGGCGGCGCGATCACCTCCGCCCCCGCGGGATCACGCGGGGGCCGAGGTGATCGTCAGCGTCTCGCCGTCGATGGCGAAGTCGATGCTCATCTGTGCGGCGCGGGCGACGAGGCCGGTATAGTAGGTCTGGATCGCGTGCGCGTCGACCGTGCCGTCCTCCGCCTCGCCGCGCACGAGCGCGGGCGCGTGCGTGGGGATGCGGGCGTTGCGCCCCTGGGCCTTGATCACGAAGGTCGAGGCCGCCTCGTCGCCGCCCACGGCGACGTCGATCGTGCCGCCGCGGGGAATGCCCTGGGCGGCGATGACGACGAGGTTGAGGAGCAGCTTGACGCGGTTCTTCGGCAGCAGCATGCGCCGTGCCGTCCAGGTGAGCTGCGTGCGGTCGTCCGTGAAGAAGCCCTTCGCCACCGCCTCCGCGTCGCCGAGATCGATGGCGGCGCCGGCGGAGCCGGCCGCACCGAAGGCGATGCGGGCGAACTGGAGACGGGCGGAGGCCTGTCGCGCGCTCTTGCGGATGAGGTCGAGCGCGAAGGTCTTCATCTCCTCGTCGCCGCCTTCCTCCTCCATCACCTCGAGGCCGTTGACGATGGCGCCCACAGGGCTGATCACGTCGTGGCACACGCGCGAGCAGAGCAGCGCGGCGAGGTCGAGGGAGTCGAGGGAAACCGTGGCCATGGAGACCTCCGCGGGGCCTTGAGCGTCGCGTGGCGACACCCGCGGGGCGGGCGCGCCGACGCGCGAATGCGATTCGGGCGCGAGCGCGCCGTCACCCTTCGTAACCGCTGGGCGCCCCGTTGCAAAGGTCGCGGCGGCTCAGCTCCCCTCGGCGGGCGCGACGAGGCCCGCCGCGAGGCGCGGCCAGACGGCCTCGGCGTTCTCGATCACGGCGCGCGAGCCCGAGAAGCGTGCGAGGTTGCGGGGGTCGTGGAACAGGTAGAGCCGTCCGTCCACCACGGCGAAGAGGTCGGCGCGGCCTTGCGCGAGGCGCCCTTCGGCCAGCGCGATCGGGTCGTAGCCGCCGAGCCGCGGCGCGAAGCGCTCGGGGCCCGCGGCGAAGGCGGCCCGGTTCGAGGCCGTGCGGAAGCGCCAGGCGGCACCCTTCCAGACGAGCTCGTAGGCGCCGCGCCCCGCCCGCGGACCCTCCGGCAGGAAGAAGCTCACCGGATCGAGCCCGTCGAGCGCGAACCCGGAGAGCCCGTGCACGACCATCTGCTCGGTGACGCCGATCGGATCGGGCAGCGCCGCAAGCGCCGCCGCCGTGTCGACGGCGCGGCTCGCGCCCGCGGCGCGGGCCTCGTTCGAGGCGCCCGCGGCGAGGCCGAGCACGGCTGCGAGCGCGATCGCCGCCAGCGTTAACGGTCTGTTGTGCATCTTCGTCGAAATCTTCGTCACCCCGAGCCGCAGCCGGCCCGTGCCCCGTGTCGGCCGCAAAGAATGGGCATCAGGGCTGAAGATCACGTCGAGCGGATCGCGACAATTCGAGCGATCCGCGCCATTGCGGGAGACGAAGACATGCGCGCCCTCCGACAGGCTCTCTCGAGCCTCGCGATTTTCGCCCGTCTGGCCCCCGCCGCGCCCGCCCTGCCCGCCATCCTGGCGCTCGTCGCGGCCCTCGTGCTCGTCGTTCCAGGCATCGCGGCCGCGCAGCAGAGCGGGCAATGGGCGACGAACCCGCAGATCATGCAGGAGACGCAGACCTACACGACCCAGGAGACGATCGAGGCCGGTCACCGCTTCTTCGGCTCGACCTCGCGGGGCATCGCGCTCGCCATCGAGCAGGCGGCGGCGCGCTGGGGCCAGCCGAACGGCTACATCCTCGGACAGGAGGCGTCCGGCGCCTTCTTCGGCGGGCTGCGCTACGGCGAAGGCGTGCTCTACACCCGCAATGCCGGCCAGCGCTCGGTCTTCTGGCAGGGTCCGTCGCTCGGCTTCGATGTCGGCGGCGACGGGGCGCGCACGATGATGCTCGTCTACAATCTGCCGGCCACGGACGCGCTCTACCGCCGCTTCGTCGGCGTCGACGGCTCGGCCTATCTCGTCGGCGGCGTGGGCATGACGGCGCTGATGGCGGACCAGATGGTGGTGGTGCCGATCCGCACGGGCGTGGGCGCGCGGCTCGGAATCAACCTCGGATATCTGAAGTTCACCGACCAGCCGACCTGGAATCCCTTCTGAGGTCGGCGGACCCACTGCAACGCTGGCGTCCGGGGCGCGTTTGGCTTAACTGACGAACGCATTCCCGAGCCTCGGAAGGCGACGCGTGATCGAAGCCGCGATGTTCATAGCGCTGGGGTTCCTGGCGGCGACCTTCCTGGCGCTGCTGACGGCGCCCGCGCTCGCGGCCCGGGCGGACCGGCTCGCACGCCGCCGCCTGGAGGCGCAGCTACCCCGCTCCCTCGTCGAGCTCAACGCCGAGCGCGACCACCTGCGCGCGCAGCTCGCTCTGCGCGAGCGGCGGATCGAGCAGCGGCTCGAGACGACGCTCTCGGGCAAGCAGGCCGATCTGGCCGAGCTCGGCCGGCGCGCCGTGCGCATCGAGGCGCTCGGGCGCGACGTCGCCGCGCGCGACGCGCGCATCGCCGGGCTCGAGGCCGATCTCGAAGAGACCCGCACCAATCTCGCCGACACGCGCGAGGACCTCGCCGGCACCCGCGGCGATCTCGCCGAGACCCGCGAGGCCTTCACCCAGCTCAAGGCGGCGCATGCCGATCTCTCCGGGCGCCACGACGCGGCGCTGCAGGAGAGCGACGCGCGCCGTATCGCCATCGCCGACCTCGAGACGCGGCTCACCATCCAGACCGGGCGCGGCGACGATCTCGACCGGCGCCTCGCCGAGCGGCGCATCGAGCTCGCCGCCGAGCGCACGGCCCACGCGGGCACCCGCGCCGCGCTCGCCGACGAGCAGGCCCGCGGCGAGGTGCTCGACCGACGAAACAAGGAGGCGCTGGAGGCCGGGCGCCGGGCACGCGACGAGGCGGCGTCGCTCGCCGAGGCGCTGCGCGAGGCCGAGGGCGAGCGCGACCTCGCCCGCGCCATCTCCGACGATGCGCACGGCGCCCTTCACGCCGCTCGCGCCGCCGTCGCGGCGCTGGAGAAGCGCATCGAGACGCTCGTTGCGCGCGAGCGCGCGCTCGAAGGCGCGCACGAGAGCGCGCTGCGGGCGCTGAACGAGCGCATAGAGGTGCTCAAGGCCGAGAAGGGCTCTCTGGAAGGCGCGCTCGCCACGGCGCGGCAGGACCGGGCGCGCGCGCAGGCGGAGCTCTCCGCCAGGCGCGATCCGCGCACGCTGGAGCGCCGCGCGGAGGCGGCGGACACCGAGATCCGCCGCGCGAGCGCCCGGCGCGCGCCGCCGCGCAAGCGCAGCGACGAGACCGCTACGGGGAGCGAGGGGGACGGCGCCGCCTCGCACGCGCCGGCCGAGGACCCGTCGACGACCGAGCCCGCTCCCGCCGCGACGTCTCCCGCAGCTGGTGCCCCTGTCCCGAGTGCCCCTGTCCCGAGTGCCCCTGCCCCGAGTGCCGCTGCCCCGAGTCCCCCTGCCGACCCTCCACGCGCGGACGCCGAGCCCACGCGCAGCGCTCGGGCCTGACGTCACTCCCGCGGCGTCTCGGGCTTGGGCGGCAGCGCCAGGAGGTAGGCGGCGATCGCCTCGCGGTCGGAGGCGGCGAGCTGAGACGTGGCGTCCACCACGTGCCCCATCGAGCCGCCGATCACGTCGAACTCGGGCGTGAAGCCCGAGGTCAACAGCTCGACGATCTCGCCCTGCGACCACGAGCCGATGCCGCTCTCGTGGGGCGTGATGTTGGGGATGAAGCCGCGCCCTTCCGGGTTGGGCCCGCCGGCGAAGCGCGCCTCCTCGCGGATCGCGCCGAGCAGGCTGCGCGGCGAATGGCACTCCGCGCAATGCGCCGGGCCCTCCACGAGATACGCGCCTCGCGCCAGGACCGGATCCATGCCCTCGGGCGCGGCGAAGGGCTCGCCGTCGAGGAAGGCGAGCTTCCACAGGCCGAGCCCGCGGCGGATGTTGTAGGGGAAGGCGAGGTCGTGGGCCGGGGCGACGCCGTCCACCGGCTCCAGCGTCATCAGGTAGGCGTGCAGATCGCGCAGGTCCCCGGCCGACATGCGCTGGTAGCTCGTATAGGGGAAGGAGGGGTAGTAATGCTCGCCCTCCGGCGAGACGCCGCCGCGCATGGCGCGCACGAACTGCGCCGTCGTCCAGCCGAAGATGCCGTCGCGCGACGGCGAGAGGTTCGGCACGTGGAAGGTGCCGAAATCGGTCTCGAGCGCGAGCCCGCCGCCCAGGCGCAGCGGGTCGTCCTGGTCGGGCGTCGCATGGCAGGAGGCGCAGCCGCCCGCCCAGAACAGGGCCTCGCCGTTGGCGAGGTCCGCCTCGCCGCCGGGGACGCGCTCGAGGCCCGCCGCCTGCAGGTCGGGCTCGGTGAGCATGAAGAAGCCGAAGACCGCGACGATGGCGATCGCCACGATCACCACCGCCGCCTTCTGGAGCGCGTCCACCATGATGCGGCGCGATCAGTTCTGCATGCGGAATTGCTCGTGGCAGGTGCGGCACGACTGCGTCGCCGTGCCGAGCGCGGCTTGGAAGGTCGTGGCGTCGGTCGTGTCGTCGAGGCCGGCCTGCGCGCGTTCGCCGAATTCCTCGAAGAGCGCGACGAAGTCTTCCTTCTCTTCCCAGATCGCGGGGAGCGCCTCGGTGTCGCCGCCGGTCTCGGTGCCCTCGGGGAAGAGCTCGGGCATGCGCTGCGAGGCGTCGAGATAGACGGCGAAGGTGTTGCGCGCCGCCTCGAGATCGAAGTCCCGCTCGCCGCGCACCATCTGTACGCCGGTGCGGGTCGCGTCGCCTACGCCCTTCATGATCTCCTGGCGCTCGGCGATGGGGTCGCCCTGGGCGATCGCGGCCGGACCGAGGAGGAGCGGGGCTGCGGCGAAGGAGGCGAGCGCGATCGCGGCGGCGAGGTGGGGCATACGAGGCATGAGCGGGGTTCCCCCTGGTCTTGTCTGCGGCGTCCAGGCTGGAGCGCCTCGAACGAGGATAACGTCGCCGCGTGGGGACGCCAGCCCGTCGCGGCGTCGAGGGGGCGCGTGGGCCGGGAGGTCACGCAACCGTGATCACCCCGGCCCGGCACGGGCTCACGCGGCGCCGGGTACTGCCGCCGAGAGGGCGCGGGAGCGATGCTGCGTCTCGCGCGCCGGGCGCACCAGCGACGCGAACCAGTCGATCGTCGGCGGCAGACCCTCCACGATCGGCGTCGTCGGCCGCCAGCCGAGCACCGCCTCGGCGCGGGAGATGTCCGGGCGCCGGCGCTGCGGGTCGTCCTTGGGCAGGGGCTCGTAGACGACGCGCGACGTGGTCTCGACGAGGTCGAGCACCATGTCGGCGAGCTCGTTGATGGTGAACTCGCCCGGATTGCCGAGATTGACCGGCCCGTCCGGCGTCTCGTCGACCCGCATCAGCCGCACGAAGCCCTCGATCATGTCGTCGACGTAGCAGAAGGAGCGCGTCTGCTCGCCGTTGCCGTAGATCGTCAGCGGCTCGCCGGCCAGCGCCTGGCAGACGAGGTTCGAGACGATGCGCCCGTCGTCGGGGCGCATGCGCGGGCCGTAGGTGTTGAAGATGCGCGCCACGCGCACGTCGACGCCGCGGCCGCGCAGGTAGTCGAAGCACAGGGTCTCGGCGGCGCGCTTGCCCTCGTCGTAGCAGGCGCGCGGACCCGTCGGGTTGACGTTGCCGAAATAGCCTTCGCGCTGGGGATGCTCCAACGGATCGCCGTAGATCTCGCTCGTCGAGGCCTGCATGAAGCGCGCGCCGTGGCGCTCGCAATGGTCGAGCAGGTGGCGGGTGCCGACGACGCTCGTCATCATCGTATGGACGGGATCGGCCTGGTAGCGCGGGGGCGAGGCCGCGCACGCGAGATTGAAGACCGCCTCGACGTCGAGATTGGCGGGGATCGGGTCGCAGACGTCCTGCTCGATCAGCGAGAAACGGGGTTCGCGCGCCAGGGAGGCGAGGTTCTCCGGCGTGCCGGTCTGCATGTTGTCGAGGCAGATCACGCGCTCGCCGTCGGCGATGAGGCGTTCGCAGAGGTTGGAGCCGAGAAAGCCGGCTCCTCCCGCGACGAGGACGCCGCGTGACGACGAAGACTTGCGCGTACGGAAAGTATTCATACCAGATCACCTTTCCATTGCCGCCGGTACGGGCCCGGATGGGCAGGTTTTCTCTTCGCCCAACGCACGAGCGGGGTGGAAGATGCAGGCCGACCTAGAGGCCGGCGACTTTTTTCCCGGAAGCCGTTTCGCGCTCGGCACTCGCCTGCGCGAGCATAGCGACGAGCTCGCGCGCCCGCGCGACGCCGGTATGGGCGGCCAGCACGCGGGCGCGTCCCGCGGCGGCGATCGCGTCGCGGCGCATGGCCGGGAGCTCGGTCAGGATGGAGACGACGTCCTCGGGCTCGCGCGCGACGAGCATCGCCTCGCCGTCGGGTAGGAGCGTGTCGAGCCCCTCCCAGGCGTCGCCGATGATCGCGGTCGCGCACGCGCCCGCCTCGAACAGGCGCACGCTCGGGGACCAGCCGGCGGCGACCATGTCGGCGCGGGTGACGTTGAGCGTGAAGCGCTGGCGCGAATAGAACGAGGCGTGCTCGGCGGGCGGCAGGTGGGGGATGCGCGTCACGTTCGCCGGCCAGTCGACCTCCTCGGGATATTGCGGCCCGGCGACGACGAAGCGCTTATCCGGCAGCCGCCGCGCGGGCTCGATCAGGAGCCGCTCCAGCGCCGGCTGGCGATCGGGGGCGTAGGTGCCGAGATAGCCGAGATCCCATTCGAAGGCCTCGCCGGTCGGGCGGTAGCGCTCCTCCTCCACCGAGCAGTAGAGCGCGCGGGCCGCGCGGGCGCCGTGGGTGCGCTCGAGCAGATCGAGCGTCGGCCCGCCGGTGAAGGAGAAGTACACGTCGAAGAGCGGGATCTGGCGCGTCTCGAGCGACGGCGTCTCCCCGCGCGCGAGCTGGGCGAGGGTGACGGGCGTGTCGATGTCGTAGAAGCCGACGACGCCGCGCGCCGTCTCCAGCACGTGGTCGATCACCGCCGGCCCGTCGGGCACGTAGGAGCCGACGATCACGGCGTCGGCATCGCGGATCGCGGCGTCGTGCGCGCGCAGCGCATCGAGGTCGGCGTAGAGGTGGAGCGCGCAGAAATCGGGCTGCGCGAGATCGCGATGCGAGGCGTACCAGGGCACGTCGCGCTCCAGGAAGGTGACGCGATGGCCCAGCGCCGCCACGCCGCGCAGGAGGGCGCGCCAGGTGGTGGCGTGCCCGTTGCCCCAGGAGGAGGAGAGCGAGAGGCCGAGCACCACGATGTCGAGGGGCTTCGTCATGCGGCGGCTCCCGTGTGCGTCTTGATGCGCGCGAGATCGCGCAGGATCGCGTCCGCCTCGACGGCGCGGCGCGCATAGGTGTGGTCGCGCAGCGCGCGATCCAGCGCGCAGCGCCCGATGCGCGCGGCGCAATCGGGCGTGAGCCAGCCCATGATCTCGGCGACGTCCTTGCCGTCGCGCGCGACGAGGATCTCCTCGCCCGGCGCGAAGAATTGCGCGACGCCCTCCCAATGGTCGGTGATCAGGCACGCGCCCGCGCCCGCCGCCTCGAAGACGCGGGTGGGCGGCGAGAAGCCGACATGCGCCATGCTCTCGCGATTGACGTTGAGCACGGCCTTGGGCGTCACGTTGAAGGCGTTGTGGTCGCCCGAGCCGACATGGCCGACGGCGCGCACGTTGTCCGTCGTCTGCCAGGGCTCCCAGCCGGACCCGCCGAGCAGGAAGGTCTTGTCGGGCGCCGCCGCGGCGGGCTCCAGGAAGAAGGTGCGCACCCGCGCCTCGCGATCCGGCATGCGGTTGCCCAGAAAGCCGAGATCGGCGGCAAAGCGCGGATCGGGCGCGACCGGGTGATGGGTGTCGGGATCGAGCGCGTTGTAGATCGGATGGCAGGCCCGCGCGCCGAAGCTCTCGTAGCGCGTGACCACGGGATCGCCGCCGCCATAGGTCATCACCGCGTCGAGGCGCGGCAGCATGCGCCGCACCGCGTGGCTCTCGTCCTGCGCCATCTCGGCCAGCGTGGCCGGCGCGTCGACGTCCCAGAACAATTTCACCGCCCCGGGACGGGCCGCGTCCATCACGGCCTCCAGGATGGCGTCGTCGGCGTAGCCGACGCCGCTCGCCTTGACGACGACGTCGGCGGACGCGGCCTCGGCGGCCGCGGAGCGCACGCCCTCGGGGCTCGCCTCGTAGACGACGACGCGCGCCCAGGCCGGCTCGTCCATGTCGCGGTGCTTCTGGCGATCGAAGGCGTCGGGCTCGTAGAAGACGATCTCGTGGCCGTGGCCGGCGAGCGCCTTCAGGAGGCCGCGGTAGTAGGTCGCCGCGCCGTTCCAGTAGGACGACACGAGGCTCGAGCCGTAGAAGGCGATCTTCACGCGACGGTCTCCTTCTCGCGGGTGTCGACGCCGAGATCGGCGAGGATGCCGATCAGCTCGTCGACGCGGTGGGCGCAGGTGTGGCGGGCGCGGATGGTCTCGAGGCCCGACGCCGCGAGCGCGGCCGCGCGCTCCGGATCGTCGACGATCGAGCGGAGCGCCGCGCGCATGGCGTCGCCGTCCTCGGCGACAAGGTAGTCCTCGCCGGGGCGAAACAGCTCCTCGGCATCGTCCCAGGGCGCGCAGACCAGCGGGATGCCGCAGGCGAGCGCCTCGAAGGGGCGGATCGTCGGGATGCCGGGCAGGCTCTCGACATAGGGCCGGCGCGGCACGTGCACGGTGACACGGTGGCGGGCGAAGGCCGCTGGCGCATCGGCATTGGCGATCCAGCCGCGATAGGCGATGCCGGCCTCCTCCAACGCTTCCAGCGCGTGGGGCGGATAGCGTACGCCGCGCGCCTGCGCACGAAGGTCGAGATCGCGCACCGGCTCGACCAGGAATTCGCGCAGCTGCGCATCGCGCTCGCCGTCGCCCCAATTGCCGATCCAGATCAGGTCGCCCGTCTTCTCCACGTCCGGCATCGGCCGGAACAGGCGCGTGTCGGCGGCCTCGTGCCAGACGTGGACCTGCCGGCCCCAGCCGGCGGCGCGGTAGCGCGCCGCGAGCGTCTCGCCGAAGGCGAGCACGCCGTCGTAGTCGCGCAGCTCCAACCCCGCGATCGCCTTCTCGGCGGAGACCGCGCGGTGATGCGTGTCGTGGAAGAGGAGCGTGAACGGCGCCCCCTCCCGGCGCAGCCAGCCGATCTCGGCGACGATGGCCGGGTCCGTCCATTCGTGCACCACGACGACGTCGACGCCGTCGAGCGCCGAGGCGTGGTCGAAGCCGCTCTCGTAGAGCCGCTCGTCGAGCTCGGGGAAATCCTCGGCGAAGCGGTCGAGGGCGGAGAAGCCCTGGTCGGCGACGAGGTTCGCGCGGCTCCAGGCGTCGAAGGGCGCGAGCGCCGTCGCCTCGTGCCCGCGCGCGACGAGCTCGCGCATGATTCCGCGCAGGAAATGCGCGTTGCCGTGGTTCCAGTCGGAGGAGAGGGAGTGGGTATAGAACACGAAGCGCATCAGGCGGTCTCCGCCAGCGGGGTGCGCGCGGCGCTGGTTGCGAGCGCATCCGCGTAGAGCGCTAGGAGCCGCTCCGCCTGGAGGTCGGGGTCATAGGCCGCCGCGCGCTCCCGTGCGGCCGCGGCCTGGAGCGCGTGCAGCCGCGGATCGCCCGCGATCCGGTCGATGGCGGCGGCGAAGCCCTCGGCGTCGTGCGGATCGACGAAGAGCGCGGCGCCCTCCCACAATTCGCGGAAGGTCGGGATATCGGCGAGGACGAGGGCGCAGCCCTCCTGCGCGGCCTCGAGCACGGCCAGCCCGAAGGGCTCGTAGCGCGCGGGCGAGACGAACACGGCCGCGCGGGCCAGCGCCGCGCGGGTCTCCTGCGCCGGCAACGCGCCGCGCGCCTGCGCATGGGCGAAGGCGACGCTCTGTCCCTGCGGGCCATCGGTCGCGCCGATGGCGACGACGCGGATCGAGGCGAGCGCTGCGGCGGCGTCGAGGGTCGCGGCGTTCTTCGCCTCGTCCCACCAGCGCCCGACGGCGAGCGCGACGGGACCGCCCTCGCTCGGCTCCGGCTCGGCCGCGCGCGACTCGGCGAAGCTCGCGTTGGGGACGATGGCGAGGCCCGGCAGCGGGCCGTAGGCGACCCGCATCGCGTGGGCGTGGGCGCGCGAGGGCGCGATCACGCGATCCGCCCGGGCGAGCCCCTGGCGCACGAGGCGCGCGTTGAGCGCGAAGGCGTCGGGCAGGTCCCCCGCGTCCTCGGCGAACGTCTCGCCCCTGCGCATCGCCGCCCACCACGTCGCCATGCACGAATGCGCCATGACGAGAACGGGGCGCACGGTCTGGAGGCCGCGGGCGTGGGAAGGATAGTTCAGGTGCAGGAGATCGACGTCGTAGAGCGTCGCGACGCCGTCGAGCACGGCCGGTATCCCGTCGAGCGCCGTCTCGTCGGCGACGAGCCAGTCGAGCGGGTGGTCGAACCAGAGCAGCGTCAGCCCCTCCACGCCGCGGGCCTCCTGGCGCTGGTCGACGGACGGCTCGGGTCCGAAGGCGACGAGCACGGTCTCGATGCCGTGGGGCGCGAGCGCGCGGGCCATGTCCAGCGCGTGGCGCCAGACGCCGCCGACGGCGTCGCAGGTGACGAGAATGCGGCGCGGCGGGACGGGATCGCTCATGGATGCGCCCCGCAGCAGGCGGATTCGAGCTCGGCGAGCGGGCGCGGGCGCTCGTCCTGGATGTCGCTGAAGCGATCGAAGGCGGCGAGGTAATGCTCGTGCGCGCGCTCCCAGGCCTCGTCGTCGGGCATCCCCCAGAGGTCCCGGTAGGACGGCGAGGACGGATACGGGTAGAGCGGCACGGGATCGTTCGCCCACACGCCGCGCGAGATCAGGTGCTCGCGCCAATGCGCGACGATCTCCTTCGAATCGGTGGGCGTGCCGATGAGGTTCGCCTGCACGAAGGGCACGTGCGCGCGCGCCTTGACGAGGAGCGAGGCGAGCTCGGGCGTATCCATGCGGCAGCGCTTGGCGAGCATGGCGCGGCCCTCCTCCGTGAGGCTCTCGAGCCCCGCCTCGATGGAGACGCAGCCCGCCTCGCCGAGAAGCTCCAGCAGGTCGGGCTTCCAGAGGTCGATGCGCGTCTGCACGCCGAACACGACCGGGCGCTCGATCAGCGCCTCGAGCAGCGCCTTCTGCGGCAGGAAGATCTCGTCGATGAAGTACAGATAGCCGACGCCCTGGTCGATCAGCCCGTCGATCTCGGCGAGCACGTGCTCGAGCTTGCGCCGGCGATACTTGTCCCGGTAGTCGATCTTGGCGCAGAAGGCGCATTCGTACGGGCAGCCGCGCGAGGCCTCGACCTCCGCGCCGAAGCCGACGAAGGGGCCCTCGTCGAAGCGGTGGTGATGGTGCGGATGGTTCGCGAGCCATTCCGCGGGCCAGCGCAGCGGCGCGTGATCGACGAAGGGGCTCGCCATGGTCGGACCGCGGTTCGCGAGCGCGCCGTCGACGAGGCGCGCCACGCCGTCGACGCGGGACCAGTCGTCGGTCGAAGCGAGCTTGACCACGGTCTCCTCGCACTCGCCGCGGATCACCGCGTCGACGCCGAGCTTCTCGAGGGTGGGCTTGGGCGTAGCCGAGCCGTGGGGGCCGATCGCCACCGTGCGTCCGCCGCGCCCGCGCAGATGCGCCAGGAACTCGGCGGGAACGCGCAATTCTGGGGGCGCGCAGCGCCAGAACAGATAGGTCGGCGCCGTCGTCACGACGGTGATCTCGGGCCGGAAATCGGCGACCGTCGCCGCGAGCGTCGCGTTGTCGGCGCCCATGAGCTGGCCGTCGAGCATGAGGACCTCGTGGCCGGCATCCTCCAGCAGCGCCTTCGAATAGCCGAGCTCGAGCGGCAGATGCTCGTGGCGGCAGCCGAAATAGATCGAGCCCTCGTAGCTCCAGGCGGGGTTGACGAGCGCCACCTTCATGCCGTGAGCCTCCTTTCCGCGGTCGCGCGCGCCGGGCGCGGCGAGGCGCCCGCACGCAGGAAATCCTGGTTCTCGAGCCAACGGGCGAGATCGGCGAGACCCTCTCGCCAGCCCGTCCGCGCGCGCCAGCCGAGCGTCGTTTCCAGGCGGCGCGTATCCGCGACGAACCAGAGCTGGTCACCTTGGCGCCACGCGGCACGATCGAGCCGGACGGGGCCCGAGATCTCCTCGATCGCGTCGATCACCGCGCGCAGGCTCACCGCGTTCGCGGGCCCGCCGCCGAGATTGAAGACGCCGCCGGCGATCTCGTCGATGCGCGCGAGCGCCGTGCGATAGGCGCCGACCGCGTCGGAGACGTGGAGCACGTCGCGCACCTGCTTGCCGTCGCCGAAGATGGTGATCTCCTCCCCGCGCAGCGCGCGGATGAGGAAATGCGCGACCCAGCCCTGATCCTCGGTGCCGAACTGGCGCGGACCGTAGATGCAGCTCATGCGCATCACGGCGGTGCGCAGGCCGAAGGAGCGCGCGTAGTCGAGGACGTACTGGTCCGCGACGCCCTTCGAGCAGCCGTAGGGCGTGTGGAAATCGAGCGGCTGGGCCTCCGACACGCCGTGGGCGGCGATCTCGGCATCCGCCGGCACGTAGGCGTCGGGTGTCTCGCGCATGGCGCTGCCCGCAAGGTCGCCGTAGACCTTGTTCGTCGAGGCGAAGACGACGGGCAGGCGCGGGTTCGTGCGCCGCACGGCCTCCAGCAGGGAGAGCGTTCCCGCCGCGTTGATGGAGAAATCCTCCACCGGATCGACCAGGGAGGTCGTCACCGCGACCTGCGCTGCGAGATGCACGACGCCGCGCGCGCCGACGAGCGCCGCGTCGAGCGCCGCGCCGTCGCGCACGTCCGCATGCACGTGGCGCACGCGCTCCCCGTGCCGCTCCACGAGCCAGGCGAGGTTTCGCTCGACGCCGGGCCGCGCGAGCGTGTCGACGAGGGTGACGCGCCCGCCCTCGGTGAGCACGCTCTCGGCGAGGTTGGCGCCGATGAAGCCCGCGCCGCCCACGATGACGAGGGGAGCATCCGCCGAGAGATCGCCGGCACGGGGGTCGCGCTGCGCCGCCCCGCTCATGTCACGAGCCCCCGCGCCTCGAGATGCCGGCGCATCTCCGCGCCGCGATCGGACGCCTTCTGCGAGGCGACCCAGGCGACGAGCGGACCGAGCGCCGTCTCGAGCTTCAGCCGCGGCTCGAAGCCCAGGATCTCGCGGGCCTTGGAGATGTCGGCGAAGCAATGGCGGATGTCGCCGGCGCGGGACTTGCCGAGGATCTCCGGCTCGATCTCGGCGCCCATCGCCTCGCCCAGCAGGCGCGCGACGTCCTTGACGGTGTAGGCCCGCCCCGAGCCGATGTTGATCACCTCGCCGTTCGCGGCGGGCGTCTCCATGGCGAGGCGGAAGGCGCGGGCGACGTCCTCGACGTGGACGAAGTCGCGCTTCTGCTCCCCGTCCTCGAAGATCGTCGGCGCCTCGCCGTTGAGGTAGCGCGAGGCGAAGTTGGCGAGAACGCCCGTATAGGGGTTCGAGAGCGCCTGGCCGGGGCCGAAGACGTTGAAGAGCCTGAGCGCCACGCATTCCATGCCGTAGGCCGGGCAGGCGATCATCACCGCGCGCTCCTGCGCGTACTTGCCGAGCGCGTAGATGGAGGCGAGGTCGACGGGCTTCGTCTCGTCGGTTGCCACCGGCGTCAGCGCCGCGTTGCCGACGACGGGGTCCCAGCGCCCGGCCTCGATGGCGCGCCGGTCGCGCCTGGCGTCGTCGACGAGGCTGCCGTCGGGGGCGCGGTAGAAGCCTTCGCCGTAGACGCTCATCGAGGAGGCGACGACGACCCGCTCGACGGGCTCCTCGATCAGCTCCTGGAGCAGCACCGCCGTGCCCACGTCGTTGGCGCTCGTGTAGCGCTCGATCTCGTACATGGACTGGCCGACGCCGACCTCGGCGGCGAGGTGGAAGACCCCGTCGACGCCCGACACCGCGCGGCGCACGGCGTCGGCGTCCCGCACGTCGGCATGGATGAAGTCGCAGCCCTCCGGCACGGGCGGCGCGCCGGCTCCGTGGACCTGCTCCACCAAGCTGTCGAGGAGGCGGACGGAGTGCCCGCACGCGATCAGCTCCGCCGCTAGGGCACGGCCGATGAAGCCCATGCCGCCGGTGACGAGGTAGGTCTTGGTCATGAACGCTCCAGACTATCGGCTCGGACGGTCGCCTCCCGCCGCCAGCACGGCGGGGCCGCAGGGGAGTAGAAGAAGATGATCGGCGAACGTGTCGCCCGCTCGGCGGTTCCGTCGGCCAACGCGAAAAGAGGATGCCCGTTCCTAGGAGAGTCGGAGCGCGAGGAAAAAATGGCTCCCGACCCGCGGCGAGGACGATTCGACTCTTCCCCGGGAGCGCCTTAAATTCTTGGAGAAGAAAAGACCCGCAGGAGGCGACGAGCATGGCGCGCACGCCGCGCACCCCCGCCGATCTCGCCCGGCGCTTCGGCGAGCGCTCCGCCGAGCGCGCGATCGGGCGCGGCGAGAGCGTGCCGGCCGCCTCCGCGGACGCCTTCGCCCGCCAGACCTACCGGCTGCCCCGCGATCAGGCGCGCGACACCGCGCGCGACTGGTTCGCGCGCTATCCGAAGGCCGCCTACATGACCCGCGTGGAGAGCTGGCGCGTCCTCGACGACGGGCTCATCGAGTTCACCATGCGCCGCCTCCCCACCGCGGATTGAGCGCGGCTCAGCCGGCCTCCAGCGCCGCGACGAGGCGGGCGAGATCTCGCGGAAGGTCGCTCTCGAACGACATCGTCTCGCCGCTCGCCGGATGCGCGAAGCCGAGCACGGCGGCGTGCAGAGCCTGCCGGTCGAGCGCCTCCAGCGCGGCGCGCGCCTCCTCGGACAGACGCGCCGCCTTGGTGCGGAAGCCCGCGCCGTAGACGCCGTCGCCGAGCAGCGGATGCCCGATATGGGCCATGTGCACGCGGATCTGGTGCGTGCGGCCGGTCTCCAGCGCGCAGCGGATGCGCGCGGCGAGCGGCGCGCCGTCGGCCCCGAGATAGGTCTCCTCGAGCTGCCAATGGGTGATGGCCTCGCGGCCGCGCTCGGCGGGCACGACGGCCATCTTCTCGCGATTGACGCTGCCGCGCCCGATCGCCGCCTCGATCGTGCCGTGCGGGCGCGAGGGCACGCCCCAGACGAGGGCGACGTATTCGCGCTCCAGCGGCCCCGTACGGCCGTGATCGGCGAATTGCGCCGCGAGCGCCTTGTGCGCGGCGTCGTTCTTGGCGACGACGAGAAGGCCCGACGTGTCCTTGTCCAGGCGATGCACGATGCCGGGACGGCGCACGCCGCCGATGCCCGACAGGCTCTCCCCGCAATGGGCGAGGAGCGCATTGACGAGCGTGCCCGTCTCGTGACCCGCCGCGGGATGCACGACGAGGCCCGCCGGCTTGTCGATCACGACGAGGTCCGCGTCCTCGTGGACGACGACGAGCGGGATCGCCTCCGGCAGCGGCTCGGCCGGGAGGGGAGGGGGGACGACGAGCGTGAGGCGCGCCCCGTCGGGCACCTTCGTCGACGCGCTCGCGGCTGCCCGCCCGTCGATCCGCGCCTGGCCGTCGCCGATGAGATCCTGCACCCGCGCCCGCGAGAGGTCGGGAAAGGCGCGCGCCAGGACCCGGTCGAGCCGCTCCGGCGCGCCCTCGTGGACGTGCTCGCGCGTCTCCCCGGCCGCGCCGGGAGCCGCGTCGTCGATCCCGGCGACGACGTCCTCGTCTTCCGCGATTTCCTCGAAACCGTTGCTGTGCACCAAGAACGCCACCTTCCGGGCCGAACGGCCCCAACTTTTTTCGAAATTCGTCTCGGGAGGGCTTGTGCCGTCCGCGGAGCCTGGATATACGAACGGCCTCGCGCCGGCCAGCTCCCTTCGTCTAGTGGCCCAGGACGTCGCCCTCTCACGGCGAAAACAGGGGTTCGAGTCCCCTAGGGAGCGCCACGGCAGCGAGGTTTCCCGACGAGCAGACCCGCGCCGCTCCACCGCGCGATCGTGTGGCGGTCGCCGCGTCGTACCGTGTGCGAGCCTGCGGCGAGAATGCTGGTTTCGAGCCGATCGAGCGAGCACCGCAGGGGTTGGCGGTACGTCGGACCGAACGCTTCGTCCCATCGCATGGCGCCGTGTTCCGCAGGTTGTCGCTGACGCGCGTGTGGGCCGAGCCCAGCCGTTCGGGCCCTCGTGTCGCGATCGTGCTCTTTATGCGGCATTTACATCCACGACCGTAGTTCCCTCGCGCGCCTTTACGCGACCCCGCGCTAACCCTGCACCACCCGCCCCGCGTCCGGGGCCGATGCAGGAGAGCGCTTCATGCTCGACATCGTCTTCCTCGCCCTCGGGCTCGCCGTGTTCGGCCTCATGGCCGGCTACGCGCGCGGCCTCGAGCGGCTTTGAGCCGGAGGTCGTCCCCATGTCCTTCGAGCTCGTTCTCGGCGGCCTCGCCGCCGCCGGTCTCGCCGCCTACCTCGTCGCCGCGCTGTTGCGGCCCGAGCGCTTCTGAGGAGGCCGCGATGACGTTTCCCGACTGGTTCCAGATCCTTCTCTTCGTCGCGGTGGCGACTGCGACCGCGACCCCGCTCGGCCGCTATGCGGCCTCCGTGTTCGAGGGGCGCGTGCGCCTTCTCGCGCCGGTCGAGGCCGGCTTCTACAGGCTCGCCGGCGTCGATCCCGCGCGCGAGCAGGGCTGGCTCGGCTACACCTTCGCGGTGCTCGCCTTCAACGCGGCGGGCTTCGCGGCTCTCTACCTGATCCTGCGTCTCCAGGGCGTCTTGCCCGTCAATCCGCAGGACTTCGGGGCGGTGGACGCGGATCTCGCCTTCAACACGGCCGTGTCGTTCACGACGAACACGAACTGGCAGGCCTATGGCGGCGAGACCACGCTCACGCATCTCACCCAGATGATGGGTCTGACGACGCAGAACTTCGTCTCGGCGGCGACCGGCATCGCGGTGGCGATCGCGGTGACGCGCGCCTTCGCGCGCTCGTCGGCGCGCACGCTCGGCAATTTCTGGGTCGATCTGACCCGTTGCACCCTCTACCTGCTGCTGCCGATGGCGATCGTGGTCGCGCTGGCGCTGGTCGCGCTCGGCGTGCCGCAGACGCTCGAAGGCTCGTTCGTCGCGCAGACGGTGGAGGGCGCCGAGCAGGTGGTGTCGGTGGGGCCGGCGGCGAGCCAAGTCGCGATCAAGCAGCTCGGCACCAACGGCGGCGGCTTCTTCAACGTCAACTCGGCCCACCCGCTGGAGAACCCGTCCTATTGGACGAACGCGCTCCAGCTCTGGGCCATCGTCGCGATCCCGCTCGCGCTCGCCGTTACGTTCGGGCGCATGACCGCGCGCGACCGGGACGGCTACGTGCTGCTCTCCGTCATGGCGGGCGCACTCCTCGCCTTCGCCGGCCTCGCCTACTGGGCGGAGAGCGCGGGCAACCCGATCGTCCAGGCGCTCGGGGTCGCGGGCGGCAACATGGAGGGCAAGGAGGTGCGCTTCGGCGAGGCTCTTTCCACGCTCTGGGCGACCTTCACCACCGGCGCCTCGAACGGCTCGGTCAACTCCATGCACGACTCGTTCACGCCGCTCGGCGGCCTCGTGCCGCTCTTCCTGATGCAGCTCGGCGAGATCCTGCCCGGCGGCGTCGGGTCGGGGCTCTACGGGATGATCGTCTTCGCCATTCTCGCCGTCTTCGTGGCGGGGCTGATGGTGGGCCGCACGCCGGAATATCTCGGCAAGAAGATCGAGGCGAAGGACGTGAAGATGGCGATGCTCGCGGTCCTCGTCATGCCGCTCTTCATCCTCGGCTTCACGGCGGTCTCGGCGGTGATGCCGGCGACGCTGGCCAGCATCCAGGACGCGGGGCCGCACGGTCTCTCCGAGATCATGTACGCCTACACCTCGGGCGCCGGCAACAACGGCTCGGCCTTCGCCGGCTTCGGCTCGGACACCACTTGGTACAACACGACGATCGGCCTCTCGATGCTGTTCGGGCGCTTCGCCATCATCGTGCCCGTGATGATGATCGCCGGCTCGCTCGTGGCCAAGCCCCGGCTCGCCCCCTCGCAGGGCACGTTCCCGACCGACACCGCGCTCTTCGCGGGCCTGCTCGCGGGCGTGATCCTGATCTTCGGCGGCCTGCAGTTCTTCCCCGCCCTCGCGCTGGGACCCGTCGTCGAGCACGTCATGATGCTCGACGGGACCCTCTTCTGAGCGCACGGAGGCAATCCCCATGACCACGCATACCGACACGACGGCCGCCGCGCCGTCCGGCTTCTCCGGCGCCCTCGTCGGGCGCGCCTTGCGCGACGCCCTCGTCAAGCTCGATCCGCGCGCCCTCGTGCGCAACCCCGTGATCTTCGTCACCGAGGTGGTGGCGCTCCTCGTCACCATCCTCTTCGTCCGCGACCTCGTTTCGGGCGGGGACGCTCTCTTCACCGGCCAGATCGCCGCCTGGCTCTGGTTCACGGTGCTGTTCGCGAACTTCGCGGAAGCCATCGCGGAGGGCCGCGGGCGCGCCCAGGCCGACACGCTGCGCCGCGCA
Organism: Salinarimonas ramus; assembly: GCF_014645695.1. Lineage (GTDB taxonomy): Bacteria > Pseudomonadota > Alphaproteobacteria > Rhizobiales > Beijerinckiaceae > Salinarimonas > Salinarimonas ramus. Next base: position 71,703 of record NZ_BMMF01000011.1, read on the forward strand.
CGCACCGACACGGTGGCGAAGCGCCTCGCGGACCCCGCTCGCCGCGACGTCTTCCAGAAGGTGCCGGCGGAGGATCTCCAGGTCGGCGACGTCGTCCTCGTCGAGGCGCGCGACCTCGTCCCCTCCGACGGCGAGGTGATCGAGGGCGTCGCCTCGGTGAACGAGGCCGCCATCACCGGCGAGAGCGCGCCCGTCATCCGCGAATCGGGTGGCGACCGCTCGGCGGTGACCGGCGGCACCACGGTCGTCTCCGATTGGCTGGTGGTGAAGATCACCGCCGGCGCCGGCGCGTCCTTCATGGACCGCATGATCGCGCTGGTGGAGGGCGCCGAGCGCAAGAAGACGCCCAACGAGATCGCCCTCGACATCCTGCTCGCGGGCATGACCATCGTCTTCCTGATCGCGGTGGTGACGCTCGCGGGCCTCGGCGCCTATTCCGGCGCGGCGCTCGCCGTGCCGGTGCTGGTGGCGCTCCTCGTCACGCTGATCCCCACCACGATCGGCGGGCTGCTCTCCGCCATCGGCATCGCCGGCATGGATCGCCTCGTGAAGTTCAACGTGCTCGCCATGTCGGGGCGTGCGGTGGAGGCGTCGGGCGACGTCGACACGCTCCTCCTCGACAAGACCGGCACGATCACCTTCGGCAACCGCATGGCCTCCGAGCTGATCGCGGTGCCGGGCGTCTCCGAGCGCGAGCTGGTCGAGGCGGCGGTGCTCGCCTCGCTCGCGGACGAGACCGCGGAGGGCCGCTCCATCGTCGAGCTCGCCCGCGACCGTTATCGTGCCACGATCCCGCAGACGCCGCAGCTGGCCGACGAGGCGGAGTTCGTCACCTTCTCCGCGGCGACGCGCCTGTCGGGCGTCGACGTCGGCGGGCGGCGGCTGCGCAAGGGCGCGGTGGATGCCGTGCTGCGCTTCGCTCAGAACGAGCCGTCGCAGCAGCCGTTCCAGGCGCCGCACGCCTTCACCGCGGCTGTGGAGAAGATCGCGCGCTCCGGCGGCACGCCGCTCGGCCTCACCGACGGCGCGCGCATCCTCGGCGTCATCCACCTCAAGGACGTCGTGAAGCCCGACATCAAGGAGCGCTTCGCGGAGCTCCGCCGCATGGGCATCCGCACGGTGATGGTGACGGGCGACAATCCCGTCACCGCCGCGGCCATCGCGAGCGAGGCGGGCGTCGACGACTTCATCGCGGAGGCGACCCCCCAGGACAAGCTCGACTACATCCGCCGCGAGCAGGCGGCGGGCCGCCTCGTCGCCATGTGCGGCGACGGCACCAACGATGCGCCCGCGCTGGCGCAGGCGGATGTCGGCGTCGCCATGCAGACCGGCACGCAGGCCGCCCGCGAGGCCGGCAACATGGTCGACCTCGATTCGGACCCGACGAAGCTCATCGAGATCGTCGGCATCGGCAAGCAGCTGCTGATGACGCGCGGGGCGCTGACCACCTTCTCCATCGCCAACGACGTGGCGAAGTATTTCGCCATCATCCCCGCGCTCTTCGTCGTGGCGCTGCCGCAGCTCGGGGCGCTGAACGTGATGGGGCTCGCCACGCCCCAGAGCGCCATCCTGTCGGCGGTGATCTTCAACGCGCTCGTCATCGTGGCGCTGATCCCGATCGCCTTGAGGGGCGTCGGCTATCGCCCTGTCGGGGCGGCGAGCCTGCTTCGCCGCAACCTCGCCCTCTACGGGCTCGGCGGCCTCGTCGCGCCCTTCGTCGGCATCAAGCTCGTCGACATGGCGATCTCCGCCATCGGTCTCGCCTGAGGAGGCTCACATGACCCGTTATGCGAACCGCACCAGCGCGACCGAGCCGGCGCGACGCCTCGGCGCCACGATCCGCCCGGCGATCACGATGATCCTCGCCTTCACGCTCCTGACCGGCATCGCCTATCCGCTGGCGATCACCGGCGTCGCGCAGGCGGTCTTCCCGCACCAGGCGGCGGGCAGCCCCGTCGTCGACGCCGAGGGCCGGATCGTCGGCTCGGCCCTCGTCGGTCAGGCCTTCGACGGCGAGGGCTGGTTCCGGCCGCGTCCCTCCGCTGCGGGCTACGACGGCTCCGCCTCGACGGGGTCCAATCTCGGGCCGACGAGCGCGGAGCTGATCGCCCGCATCGAAGCGGACGTCGATCGCCTGCGGGCGGAGGGCGTCGAGGGCCCGATCCCCGTCGATCTCGTCACCGCCTCCGGCTCCGGCCTCGACCCGGACATCTCGCCGCAAGCCGCCTATATCCAGGTCGCGCGCGTCGCCGCTGCCCGGGGGCTCCCCGAGGCGGAGGTGCGCGCCCTCGTCGACGCGCAGGTCGAGCGCCCCGTGCTCGGCGTCTTCGGCGAGGCCAAGGTGAACGTGCTCGCGCTCAACCTCGCACTCCGCGAGGCGGCCGAGCGCTGAAGGAGCGGGAATGGCGCCGGACGATCAGCGAGCCTCCCCCGAAGCCCTCCTCGCGCTCGCCGAGCGCGAGGGCCGCGGGCGGCTGAAGATCTTCCTCGGCGCCTTCCCCGGCGCGGGCAAGACCTACGCCATGCTCCAGGCCGCCCGCGCCGCCCGCGCGGACGGCCTCGACGTCGCGGCGGGCGTGATCGAGACGCACGGGCGGGCGGAGACGCAGGCGCTGCTCGAGGGGCTCGAGGTGCTCCCGCGCGCCGCGATCCCCTACCGTGGGCGCATGGTCGCCGAGTTCGATCTCGATGCGGCACTGGAGCGCCGGCCCGCGCTGCTGCTGGTCGACGAATACGCCCACACCAACGCGCCGGGCTCGCGCCACCCCAAACGCTGGCAGGACGTGCAGGAGCTGCTCGCCGCCGGGATCGACGTCTGGACGACGCTCAACGTCCAGCACCTCGAGAGCTTGAACGACGTCATCCAGCGCATCACCAAGGTGCGCGTGCGCGAGACCATTCCCGACAGCGTCTTCGAGAAGGCCGACGACGTCGTGCTGGTCGACGTCACGCCCGACGAGCTCCTCAAGCGCCTCTCCGAGGGCAAGGTCTACGTCCAGGACACGGCGACGCGCGCCGTCGAGCATTTCTTCCGCACCTCGAACCTGCTGGCCTTGCGCGAGCTGGCGCTCCGCCGCGCCGCCGAGCGGATCGACGCCGATCTCGTCGAGCGCATGCAGGGCAGCGCCATCGAGGGCCCCTGGGCCGCGGGCGAGCGCATCCTCGCGCTGGTCGGGCCCGACGCGTCCTCCCACACCGTGGTGCGCAGCGCCAAGCGCCTCGCCGATCTCATCGGCGCGCCCTGGTTCGCGATCACCGTCGAGCAGCCGGAGCGGTCGGTCGACCCGAAGGCACGCCGGCGCGTGGCGCAGGCGCTGCGTCTCGCCGAGAGCCTCGGCGCGCAGACGCAGGTGCTCGTCGGTCGCGACATCGTCGGCGAGGCCTTGCGCTTCGCGCGCTTCGAGAACGTGACGCAGGTCGTCATCGGCCGCTCGCGCCGCGGCGCGCTCGCCCACGCGCTCGGGCGCGCGCTGCCCGAGCAGGTGATGCGCCACGCCGACGACATCGCGGTCCACGTCGTCACCGCGCCGCGGGAGGCGCGCGGCCCGCGCGGCTGGCGGGCCGTGGCGGGGCGGCTCGTTCCCGAGGGCGCCGAGCGCGCGAGCGCCTATGCCTGGTCGGCCCTGGGCGTCCTCGTCGCCCTCGTCGTCGGGCTCGGCATGACGGCCTTCGTCGCCGTGCCGAACGTCTCGATGGTGTTCATCCTCGCCGTGGTTCTCTCCGCGGTGGCCTTCGGCTTTCGCCCGGCGATCCTCGCCTCGGTACTCTCGTTCCTCGGCTACAATTTCTTCTTCATCGACCCGCTCTACACCTTCACCATCGCGCAGCCCCACGAGCTCCTCGCGCTCGTCATCTTCCTGGCGATGGGCGTCGTCACCTCCGCGGTGGCGGCGCGGGCGCGCCAGCAGGCGGTGGCGGCCGGGTCGCGGGTGAAGGCGACGCGACGCCTCTACGAATTTGCGCGCAAGATGTCTGCCCTGCCCACCACCCAGGCCGTCGCGGACGGCGCGGTGGCGGAGATCCACACCATCCTCCAACGCCCCGTCGTGCTCCTCCTGCCGGAAGATGGCGAAGTGGCGCTCGCCGCCGCCTGGCCGCCGGAGGACGCGCTCGAGGTCGCGGCCCTCTCCGCCGCACGCTGGGCCTTCGAGAAGAACGAGCCCGCCGGCGCGGACACCGGGACATTGCCGAACGTGCCGTGGTACTTCGTGCCGCTGCGCGGCGGGGCCGGGCCGATCGGGGTGCTGGGCGTCGCCGAGCCCGCCGACGGCGCACCCATCGAGGACGAGGCCCGCGCCCTCCTCGATACGCTCGCCGAGCAGACCTCGGCCGCGCTCGAGCGCGCGCGGCTCGCCCGCGAGATGGCGGCAGTGAAGACGGCCGCGGAGACCGAGCGCGTGCGCAATATCCTCCTCGCCTCGATCAGCCACGACTTCCGCACCCCGCTCGCCTCGATCCTCGGCGCCGCGACGAGCCTGCGCGATCTCGGGCCGAAGCTCCCGGAGGACGCCCGCGCCGATCTCCTCGCCCAGGTCCGTGAGGAGGCCGAGCACCTCGACGCGATGGTGCGGAACCTGCTGGCTATGACCCGCGTCGAGGCGGGCGCGCTCGAGATCAATGCGACCTGGATCGACGTCGCCGAGCTGATCGACCGGGTGGTCGTGGCGGCGAAGCGCCGTGGCGCCCGCCAATCCTTCGCCGTCGCGGTCGAGCCGGGCCTGCCGCTCGCGCGTGGCGACCAGAGCCTGCTCGACCAGACGCTGACCAACATCGTTTCCAACGCCATCCGTTACGGAGGTGGCGACGCGCGCATCACCATCTCGGCGCGGCGTGACCGGAAAACGCTCTCAATCATCATTGCCGACGACGGGCCCGGGATCGCGCCCGACGTGCTCCCCCACGTCTTCGAGAAGTTCGTGCGCGCCCGCAACGGGCATGCCGACGGCGGCGAGGGCTCGGGCCTCGGCCTCGCCATCGCCAAGGGCGTGGTCGAGGCGCACGGCGGCACGATCACGGCCGTGAGCCCCGTCGCGCATGGCCGCGGCACCGCCTTCACCATCCACCTTCCGCTCACCGAGGAGGAGCCCGAGGCATGAGTCGCGGCACGCGCATCCTGGTCGTCGACGACGAGCCGGCGATCCATCGCTTCCTGAAGCCTTCGCTCGTCGCCGAAGGCTACGACGTCGTCCAGGCCACGACCGGCGGAGCGGGCCTCGACGGGATCGCCCGCGAAAAGCCCGACATCGTCGTCCTCGATCTCGGCCTCCCCGATCTCGACGGCAAGGAGGTGATCCGCCGCGTGCGGGAATGGTCGGAGGTGCCGATCGTCGTGCTCTCGGCGCGCGACCGCGAGGCCGAGAAGATCGAGGCCCTCGATCTCGGCGCCGACGACTACGTCGACAAGCCCTTCGGCATGGGCGAGCTCCTGGCGCGGCTTCGCGCGGCCCAGCGCCACGCCATGCGCCGCCGTGGCGAGCAGCCCGTCCTCCATGCCGGCGAGATCTCGGTCGACGTTCCCGCGCGGCGCGTCCTGCGCGGCGGCGAGGAGGTGAAGCTGACACCCAAGGAATTCGAGCTCCTCGCCTTCCTCGTGCGCCACGCCGGCCGTGTGATCACCCACGGCCAGATCCTCGGCGCCGTCTGGGGCCCGGCCCATCTCCACGACACGCAGTACCTGCGCGTCTACGTGAAGGCGCTGCGCCAGAAGCTCGAGCCCGACCCGAGCGCGCCGACGCTCATCCTCACCGAGCCGGGGGTCGGGTATCGGATCGCAGACGCCGCGGCCAACGCGAGCTACGAAGGCTCTCGATGACCCCGCCATACGTTCGTCGACGGCTGTCCTCCGAGGGGGCGTTGTAAATTCGAGCATGCGGTGCTCGACGTCGCGGGCGACAACACGCTGGTGGCCCGCGCAACTCGGACGCCGATCGTGATTGCCATTTCTCTACCGATCGCCCGCATTCGCCTGCGCGCGCGCGTCACGGCGCCCGCGTCGCGCGCTCCAGCCGCGGCACGGCCTCGATGAGCGCGCGCGTGTAGGCGTGGGCGGGCGCGACGAAGACCGTGTCGACGGGGCCCGCCTCGACGATGCGGCCGTGCTGCATCACGCAGACGTCGTCGGCGATGTGGCGAACGACCGAGAGGTCGTGGGAGATGAACAGGTAGGCGAGGGACAGCCGCTCCTGCAGCGCGAGGAGGAGATTGAGGATCTGCGACTGGATCGAGACGTCGAGCGCCGAGACCGCCTCGTCGCACACGATCACCTCCGGCTCCAGCGCGAGCGCGCGGGCGATGACGACCCGCTGGCGCTGGCCGCCGGAGAATTCCCGCGGGAGCCGCGTCGCGGCGCCGGGCGGGAGGCCGACGAGCTCGAGGAGCTCGGCCACGCGCTCCCTGCGGCTCGCGCGCGTGCCGATGCCGTGGATGCGCAGCGGCTCGGCGATGCAGTCGCCCACGCGCATGCGCGGATCGAGGGCCGAGGCGGGGTCCTGGAAGACGATCTGCATGCGCCGCGTCGCCTCGCGCACCTGCGCCTCCGACATCGTCGCGCGGTCGACGCCGTCGATGACGACGCGCCCGCCGGTGGGGCGCTCCATGCCCATCACGGCGTAGCCCGTGGTCGACTTGCCCGAGCCCGATTCGCCGACGAGGGCGAGGGTGCGCCCGCGCTCCAGCGCGAAGCTCACGCCGTCCACCGCCTTGACGACGTCGGTCGTGCGGCCGAAGAGGCCCTTGCGGACGGGGAAATGGACCTCGAGGTCCTCCACGAGGACGAGCGGCGCCGCGCCGCGATCGGGCGTCGTCATGCAGCGATCTCCGAGACCCGGTCGGTGTGCCAGCAGGCGGCGCGCTGGCTCGGCGCGCCGACGGGGGCGAGCGGCGGGGCCTCGGCCCGGCAGCGATCGGTGGCGAGGGGGCAGCGCGGGGCGAAGCGGCAGCCGACGGGCCAGCTCGCGACGTCGGGCACCGAGCCCGCGATCGCCGGCAGAGCCACCTTCCGCGCGCCCTCGAGGCGCGGGATCGTGCGCATCAGGAGCGCGGTGTAGGGATGACGCGGGGCGGCGAAGACGTCGGCGACGCGCCCCGTCTCGACGACGCGCCCGGCATACATGACGGCGATCCGCTCTGCCGTCTCGGCGACGACGCCCATGTCGTGGGTGATGAGCAGGACGGCCGCGCCCGTCTCCGCACGCAGGTCCGCCATCAGCCGCAGGATCTGCGCCTGGATGGTGACGTCGAGCGCCGTCGTCGGCTCGTCGGCGACCAGCAGCAAAGGGCGGCGGATCATCGCCATGGCGATCATCACGCGCTGGCACATGCCCCCCGAGAGCTCGAACGGGTATTGATCGACGCGCAGCTCCGGCTTCGTGATGCCCACGTGGTCGAGCATGGCGATGGCGCGCTCGCGCGCCTCGCGCGGGGTGATCGGGCCCTCGAGCGCCAGCGCCTCGGCGATCTGGCCGCCGACGCTCATCAGCGGATCGAGGGAGGCGACCGGCTCCTGGAAGATCATGCCGATGCGCCCGCCGCGGATGCGGTTCATGACACGCTCGGGGAGGGCGTCGATACGCTCCCCCGAGAGCCGGATCTCGCCGTCGATCCGCCGCGCGGCCTCCGGCAGGAGGCCGATCAGCGCGAGCGCGGTGAGGCTCTTGCCGCAGCCCGATTCGCCGACGAGCGCGAGGGTCTCGCCGGGTGCGATCGAGAGATCGACGCCGTCGACGACGTCCGCCTCGCCGATGCGCACGCGCAGGTTCCGGACGTCGAGGACGGGCTCGCGCGCCGCGCTCACGAGGAGGCCTCCTCCGCCGCGACCGCCGCCGACCAGGGGTGGTTCGGGTGCACCATGCCGTGGAGCGTGCCGTCCGGCCGGCGCTCGACGGCGCTCGGGATCGCGAACTGCACCGGGTAGAGCACGTCGTCGACCACGTCGACGTCGTGGGCGCGGCCGATGCGCCCGGCGGTGTCGGCGGGTGCGCGGCGATCCACCTTGATGCGCGGCGCGGAGGCGTCGATGCGCGGCGTCGAGAGCGCGCGGCCGAGATCCATGCCGAAATCGAGGCGGAAGGACAGGAGCTGCACGAGGGAGGGCATGATCTGGCGCCCGCCGGCGGCGCCGACGGCGATCACGCCGCCCTCGGCCGTCTCGCACAGGAGCGGGCACATGTTGGCGAGCGGCTTCACGCCCGGCGCGATGGCGTTGGGCGCGCCCGGGCGCGGGTCGAACCACATCATCCCGTTGTTCATGAGGATGCCGGTCTTCGGCGAGGTCACCTTCGAGCCGAAGCGCGAGAGCAGCGTGTTCGTCAGCGAGACCACGGTGCCGTCCCGGTCGACGACGCTCAGATGGCTCGTGCAGCCGGGGTCGATGCCGGCACCGGTGCCGTGCCGTCCCGCATGGCCGACGGTGGTAAGGCGATCGGCGTAGGCGGCGCGGATGGCATCCGCATAGGCGGCGTAGTGGGTCGCGCGCGGCGCCTGCGCGGCCGCGCCGGCGAAGGCGTCCGCGCCCGAGAGGCGGCCGAGCACGTCGCACAGGGCCGGGCCGCCGGTGAGGCCCGGCATGGCCAGCACGCGCGCGCCGCGATAATCCTGCGAAAGCGGCGTCACCCAGCGGGCGCGATAGGAGGCGAGGTCCTCCAGCGACATGCGCCCGCCGAGCGCCGCCATGTCGGCGACGAGCGCCTGCGCGATCTCGCCCTCGTAGAAGTCCCGCGGGCCGGCGCCGGCGAGGCGGCGCAGCGTCGCGGCCTTTTCCTCCATGGGCAGGCGGATGCTGGCGCAGCCCTCGGGCAGGCGCGGCGCCTTGCCGTCGCGCAGCAGCAGGCGCGCGGAGGCCTCGTTGGTGAGGAGGTTGTCGGCGTCGATCGAGAGGCACAGCTCCGCGAACCAGTCCACCTCGAGCCCCGCCTCGGCTGCTGCGATGGCGGGGGCGAGCGCCTCGGCGAAGGAGATCGTGCCCTTCGCCTCCAGCGCCTCCGCGAAGCCCGCGACCGCGCCCGGCACGCAGATGGAATGCACGCCGATGAGGTTTCTGTTGTCGACGACGGACGGCCAGTCGAACCAGTTCCCCTCCTTGCGCGACGCCAGCGGGTAGTCCGCGGGGTCGATGCCGGCGGGCGAGACCATGGCGAAGTCGAGCGCGCAGACCTCGCCGCTCGCGCCGTCGCGGTGGAGCAGGAAGCCGCCGCCGCCGATGCCGCTGAGCCAGGGCTCGACGACGGAGAGGACGAGCGCCGTCGTCACGGCGGCGTCCATCGCGTTGCCGCCCCGGGCGAGGACGGCCGCGCCGGCGCGCGCCGCCGTCACGTGCTGGGCGGCGACCATGCCGGCCTCGCCGACGACGAGCGCCTTGTGGGTGGTCCAGGTCGTCGTCATCGGGCGGTCCTCCCGCTTGCGGAGCTCGTGGTGATCGGGCTTCGCGCGATCGCCTCGGCGAGCGGCTCGAGCCCGCTCTCGACGGCGTAGACGCCCGCATTGTCGCTCGTTTCGTGCCAGCGCGCGATCTCGCCGGCGGTGGCGATCCAGACGTCGTCCTGCGCGGCGACGCGCCCGAGAACGCGCTCCAGCATGGCGACGCGCTGGGCGCGCCCGGAGATCCAGGGGTGGATCGTGATCATCAGGAGCTGGCCGTAGGCGCGCCCCGCCTCGAACTCGTCGATCCAGGCATCGCCCACGTCGGCGGCGCGGGCGGGGGGCCACTTGTCGACGCCGCCGCCGAAGAAGCGGAAGAAGATCGCGTCGTCGATCTGCCACTGGACGGGGATCTCGACGAGGCCGTCGATCTCGTAGGGGTGGTCGTAGCCAGAGAGCGAGCTGTCGTAGGCGATGCCGCGATCCTTCAGGGCGCCGATCATGCCCGGCGTCATCTCCCAGGCCGGCGAGCGAAAGCCGGCGGGGCGGGCCTTCGTCTGCGCCTCGACGATTGCGAGCGAGCGGTCGAGGGCGTCCTCGAACTCAGCCCGGGTCGTCTCCGAGACGATCTCGTGGAGATGCCCGTGCAGGCCCACCTCGTGGCCCCGCTCGACGAGCGCGGGGAGGATCTCGGGATGCAGCTCGGCGACGACGGAGGGCGTGAAGAACGTGCCCTTGATCGAGAGCCGATCCAGCATGTCGAGGATGCGCCACAGGCCTTCGCGCGGGCCGAAGCGGCGCTGCTCCAGGAGCCCGAGGTGCTGCGGCAGCCCCGCGCGGCTCGTCCAGAGATAGGGCGCCTCGGCGTCGACGTCGGCGGTGAAGCACACGGCCGAGCGCTTGCCGTCGGGCCAGCGATAGGGTGGGGCGCGCATGCTCACAGGGCCTTCTTCTTGTCCTGGTGGACGACGAGGGAGCCGATGGAATTGCCGCCGTCCACTGCGATCGTCGCGCCGGTGACGTAGGCGGCGGCTTCGCTGGCGAGGAACATGATGGCGGCGGGCGCGTCCTGCGGCTCGGATCCGCGCCCGAGCGGAATGCCGGCGAGCACGGAGGTGACGTGCGCGTCCGTCAGCGGGCTCGCGGTCGAGCCCGGCGCGAAGCCCGGCTCCACGGCGTTGACGCGGATGCCGTACTCGGCGAGCTCGAGGGCGAAGCCCTTGGTGAGGCGGTCCAGCGCCGTCTTCGAGATGCAATAGGGCGCGACCGACGCCCGCATCTTGCGCGCGGCGCCCGACGAGATCATCACGATCGAGCCGCGCACGCCCTCCGTGATCATCTGGCGGGCGATGCCGCGGGTCAGCACGAAGGGCGCGCGCAGGTTCACGTCGAAGATGCGGTCCCACTCGGCGCCGTCGATGTCGAGCAGGAAGCCGCTCGGGTAGATGCCGGCATTGTTGATCAGGATGTCGGCCGCGCCGAACTCGCGCGCCACGGTCGCGAGCAGGTCCTCGATCGAGGTGTCGTCGGTGAGCTCGGTGCGGTGCGTGACGACGTCGCCGCCGAGCGCGTCGCGCAGCGCCTCGAGCGCGGCGTCGTCGCGGTCGGACAGGAGGAGGCGCGCTCCGGCCGCGTGGAAGGCTTCCGCGATCCAGCGCCCGAACACGCCGGCGGCGCCGGTGAGGACGACGCGCTTGCCCGTGAAGTCGAGATCCTGGAGCGGGTGCTTGGTCTGCATGGGTGTGGCTCGCAATCGGCTTGGTCAGCGCCGGCCCTCGACCACGTCGCGGACGTGGTCGCCGAGCACGTTGACCGTGAGGACGAGGAGGAAGAGGAAGAGCCCGGGGAAGACCGCGATCCACCAGGCGGTGGTGACGTAGTTGCGCCCCGTCGCCAGGATCGAGCCCCAGCTCGGGGTGGGCGGCTGGACGCCGAGCCCCAGGAAGGAGAGGCCCGCCTCGAACAGCACCATGAGGCCGAACTCGAGGGTCGCCACCACCATGATGGGTCCCACGATGTTGGGCAGGACATGGCGCCCCAGCACCCAGAGCGTCGAGCCGCCCATGAAGCGCGAGAGCCGCACATAGGGCATCGAGGCGAGCCCCAGCGTCTGCCCGTAGGCGACGCGCGCGTAGCGCGGCCAGCGCGTGAAGGCGAGGACGACGACGACATTGACGAGCCCCGGGCCCATGATCGCCACGGTGATGATGGCGAGCAGGATCGCCGGCACCGAGAGCACGATGTCGACGAGGCGCATGATGATCGCGCCCACGATCCCGCGATACCAGGCCGCGATCATGCCGAGCACCGTGCCGACGATGCCGCTCGCGACGACCGAGAGCGCGGCGACGGTGAGCGACACCCGCGCGCCGTGGATCAGACGCGAGAGCAGGTCGCGGCCGAGCTCGTCGCTGCCGAGCCAGTAGACGACCCCGCGCACCTCCGTGCCGGGCGCGCGCAGGCGCCCGAGCAGGTTCTGCGCGTTGGGGTCGTAGGGCGCGATCAGCGGCGCGAGGACGGCGCCCACGACGAGGATCGCGGCGATGGCGAGGAAGGGCCAAAGCCGCGGCGGCGCGATGCGACGCGCGAGGGAGGTCGCGGAGGCCATCAGCGCGCTCCGTCGAGGCGGATGCGCGGATCGACGACGCTGTAGAGCACGTCCGCCGCGAGGTTGAGGAAGATCGACACGAAGGCGCCCAGCAGCACGATCGCCTGCACGATGGGGAAGTCGCGTGCCGCAATGGACTGGATGGTCAGGAGCCCGAGCCCCGGCCAGGCGAACACGGTCTCGACGATGACCGCGCCCGACAGGAGGTTCGCGATCTCGAGCGCGGCGATGGAGATCACCGGAATCGCGCCGTTGCGTAGCACGTGGCGGGTGACGACGCGCCCCATGGGCAGGCCCTTGGCGCGTGCGGCGCGGACATAGGGTTTCGCCAGCTCGTCGAGGGTCGCGGTGCGCGCCACGCGCGCGAAGGTCGCCATGGAGAGGAGCGAGAGGCAGATCGCCGGCAGGATCACGCTCGACGCCTGCCGCGCACCCGAGGACGGCAGCCAGCCGAGCACGACGGCGAAGAGGAGGATGAGCAGGATGCCGCTCCAGAAGGTCGGCAGGCTCTGGCCGGCGAGCACGAAGCCCATGCCGATGCGCGAGAGCCAATGCTCGCGCCGCACCGCCATGAAGACGCCCAGCGGCACGCCGATGCCGAGCGCCAGCGCCAGCGCCGCCGCGGCGAGCGCGATCGTGTAGGGCAGGCGCGAGGCGATGATGTCGAGGACGGGCACGTTCTGGACGATCGACGCGCCGAAATCGAAGCGCATCACGCCCGCCAGGTACTCGCCGAACTGGACGAGCACCGGGCGGTCGAAGCCGAGCGTCGCGCGCAGCTGATCGATCGCCTCCTGGGTGGCGCCCTCGGGCACCATGAGGAGCACGGGATCGCCGGTGAGGCGCTGGAGGAAGAAGATCAGCGCGCTCACGCCGAAGACGGAGATCGCCGCCTGGGCGAGCCGCTTGATGAGGAAGCCGCTCATGCGTGGAGCTTTCTCGTCGCGATGCGATCGGCGGGGGAACGCGGCCGCTCTTCCCGCAGGAGGGCGGCCGCGTCGGCTGTCGGCCTCACTCGGCCCAGTCCATCCGGTTGATGAACAGGCTCTCGTTGGGCGTCGGCGTCCATTCGAGCCGCTCGTCCGCGCCGTAGATGATCGCGGCCTGGTAGAGCGGCACGAGCGGCACCTCCTGCGCGACGTATTCGTGCACCTTGGCGTATTCCGAGAGCCGCTCGCCCTCGTCGAGGGTGGCGCGGGCGGCATCCAGGATCACGTCGAGCTCGGGCTCGCGCACGGCCGACCAGGAGCTGCCCGAATGCAAGAGCGGATGCAGCACGCCGTCGGCGTCCTGGCAGGCGCAGGACCAGCGTCCGAAGCTGAGATCGGGGCCCTGAGCCGGCTCGCCGCGCACCTTGGCGAGGTAGGTCGACATGTCCGTCATCTCGATCTCGACGTCGAGACCGACGTCGGTGAGCATCTGCTGCAGCGCCTGGACGATGCGCTGGTCGAAGACCGGCGCGGTGGCGAAGGACAGCGTGCGGTCGGCGGCGTCGCCCATCTCGTCGAGGAGCGCGCGCGCCGCCTCCGGATCGTAGGGCACGCCCTCGACGCCCTCGACCCAGCCGACGTGGGCGGGCGTCAGCATCTGGCCCACCGGCTGGTCGTAGCCCCCGAGCAGGCCCTCGACGATCAGCTCGCGATCGATGGCGTGCGCGATGGCGCGGCGCATGCGCGGATCGTCGAGGCCGGGCTTCTGCGGGTTGAGCTTGAGGTAGCCCACGCGCTCGGTGAGCGCCGTGCGCGGCTCGACGCCGTCCGCCGTCTCGAGCTGCATCGCGAGATCGGGATCCAGCGAGACGACGAGATCGGAGGCGCCGGAGACGAGATTCGCCACGCGGGTCGAGGCGTCGGGCACCGCGCGGAACACGGCGGCGGGGAAGTCGCCGACCTCGCCCCAATACTCGTCGTTGCGCTCGAGACGCACCTCGACGCCGCGGTCCCAGCCCGCGAAGCGGTAGGGGCCCGAGCCCACGGGGTTCAGGTTGAAGGCCTCCTGGCCCACCTCCTCGACGATCGCCTGCGGCACGATGGAGAGCTTCACGAGCTGTGCGAGCAGCGCCGGGTAGGGCGCCGAGGTCGTGAGCTTCACGCGCCCGTCGTCCATCACCTCGGCCGCGGTGATCGTCGAGAACTGGCTGAGCTGCGGCGAGCCGAAATCGGGGTTCGTGATGCGCTCCACCGAATAGACCACGTCCTCGGCGGTGAGCGGCGAGCCGTCGTGGAAGGTCACGCCCTCACGGATGGTGAAGGCGATCTCCGTGTCGGAGAGGTATTCCCACTCGGTCGCGATCTGCGGGACGATCTCGCCCTCGTCGTCGCGGGTGAGCAGGTTGTCGAAGATGTTGCGGTAGACGTAGTAGCTGTCCGGGTTCCACTGCATGTGGGGGTCGAGCGACGAGGGCTCGTTGACGAGGTCCACGGTCAAGAGCTCGGCATCGGCCAAGGCCGCCTGCGGGAGCGCGACGAGGGCCGTGGAGGCCGCGAGGGCGGCGGCGAGAGCGAAGCGAACTGTGTTCTTCATCGGGTTTGTCCTCTGGTGGGATGGTCGCCTGCGGCCTCGGGGCCGTCTTGGTGGATGTCGGCTCGGGTGTCGTCCGCGGGGAGCCGTGCGGGTGCACGGTCCTGCGCGTTCGCGATGGGGGCGTCGCTGAAGCCGCAGGCGGCGAGCGCCCGCTCCTCGAAGGCGCGCCGCATGGTCTCGGCGACGGCGAGCGCCGCCGTGCCCTCGCCGCGCGCCAATGCACGGGCGAGCGCGCCGAGCGGCAGGGCCGGGCGCACGATGGAGAGGCGAACGGCGAGATGCCGGTCGGCCCTGAGCGACAGCTCCCAGGTCTCCGCGAGCCAGGCGCGCACGCGCGGCTGGTGCACGGCGCCGGCGCACAGGGACGCCGTGCGCAGCTCGGCGAAATGACGCGCGTCGCCCGCCTGGCGCCCCGCCATGTCGCGAACGGATGCGTCGAAGATGTCCGCCTGGACGAGCATCTCCCTGGCGCGCCCGGGGGGCACGATCGTCTCGGCGAGAACGGGCTCGAGCAGGCGGCGCGCCGCGAGGAGATCGGCGAGATGCGCGCCGCTCACGGGAAGGACCTGCCAGCCGCGGCGTGGCTGCGCCTCGATCCAGCCGATCGCCGAGAGCCGCGCCAGCGCCGCGCGCGTCGCGGCGAGGCCCAGCCCGAAACGCCGGGCGAGATCAGCTTCCGTAACGATGCTCCCCGGTGCCGGGTCGCAGGCGAGGATCGCCGTGCGCAGCGTCGCCAGCGCGAGATCGCCGAGCTTGTCGCTGCGCGGCGGCCCGGGTGTCACGACGGCGAAGGGCGAGTCCTTGTCGAGCATTGCGACATGTTCAGACGCCAAATTTGAAATGTCAAACTGGACGCAACGGAAATCACGCGAACGTGCACGTGTCTCACGAAAGGGCGGGTGCCAGCCCAAAAGGAACGTGCCCCGCTCGCGAGGCGACGGGGCACGTCGGTCGGTCTCGATGTGGCTGGGGCGCGGCGTGCGCCCTCACTGCGCGCTGGGAAAGAACAGCTGCTCGCCGCCCACGTGGTAGCTCGCGATCGCGGCCTGTCCCGCGTTCGAGACGAGCCAATCGATGAAGGCCTGGCCGGCCTGCGCCTTCACGTGCGGGTGGCGCTCCGGGCTCACCAGGATGACGCCATAGGGGTTGAAGAGCACCTGATCGCCCTGCGACACGATCTCGAGCGGCCCGCGATTGGCGAAGCTCAGCCACGTCCCACGGTCGGTGAGCGCGTAAGCCGGCACCTGGGCGGCCGTGTTGAGCGTGGCGCCCATGCCCGACCCGGTGGAGAGGTACCATCGCCCCGCCGGCTCGACGCCCGCCGACGCCCACAGGCTCTTCTCGGCGGCGTGCGTGCCGCTGTCGTCGCCGCGCGAGGCGAAGGAGGCCTGCGCCTCCGCGATCGCGGCCATGGCGTCGGCGGCGGTGTCGGTCTCGCGCACGCCGGCCGGGTCCTCGCCCGGGCCGACGATGACGAAGTCGTTGTACATCACGTCGAAGCGCTCGACGCCGTAGCCCTCTTCCACGAACTGCTCCTCCTGGGCGCGGGCGTGGACGAAGACGACGTCGGCATCGCCGCGCCGGCCGGTCTCGAGCGCCTGGCCGGTGCCCTGGGCGACGACGCGCACCTCGATGCCGGTCTCCTCCTGGAACATCGGCAGGATGTGGTCGAACAGGCCGGAATTGGCCGTCGAGGTGGTCGAGGCCACGGTGATGAACTCCTGCGCGCTCGCGGGCAGCGCCACGAGGAGCGCGAGGCTGGAGGCGAGGCCGAATAAGGCGCGGCGGGTGGCGTGCATGGTCGTTTTCTCCGGATGGATCACCAGACGAGATCGCCGGCGACGAAGGCGCGGGCCTCCGGGCTCTGCGGCACGGAGAAGAAGGCGTCCGCCGGGCCGTGCTCCACGAGCCGGCCGCGATGCAGGAAGACGACGTCCTCGGCGAGGCGGCGGGCTTGGCCGAGGTCGTGCGTGGTCATGACGACCGTGATCCCGTCCGCGGCGACGCTCGCGATCGCCGCCTCGACGAGGCGCGTCGCGGAGGGGTCGAGGGCGGCGGAGGGCTCGTCGAGGAAGAGGATCTCGGGACGGAGCGCCCAGGCGCGGGCGAGCGCGAGGCGCTGCTGCTCGCCGCCCGACAGCCGGCGCGCCGGGCGCGCGGCGAGCGGCGCGAGGCCGAAGCGCGCGAGGCTCGCCTCGACCATCGCGCGGCGTTCCGCCTTGGGCAGGCCGGCGAGGGCGAGAGGGTAGTCGAGGTTCGCCGCCACGCTGCGGCGCAAGAGGACGGGGCGCTGGAGCACCATGCCCTGCGCCTTCGGCCGCGCCTCGCCCGAGGCCCAGCGCACCCGTCCCGTGGTCGGCGCGAGGAGGCCGTGGCACAGGCGCAGGAGCAGGCTCTTGCCCGCCCCGTTCGGCCCCATCACGACGAGCCGCCGGCCCGCGCCGATCGTCAGCGACACGTCGCGCAAGAGCGGCGTGCCGGAGACCGCGTAGGAGACGGTCTCGAGCGTGAGGGGCAGGATCGTGCGCGTCATCCGATCCGCTCCCGCTGCCACTGCCCGAGGCTCCAGGCGAGCGCGTTGAGGGTGAGCGTCAGCGCCATGAGGATGAGCCCGAGCGCCACCGCGAGCCCGAGATTGCCGCGCGAGGTCTCCAGAGTGATCGCGGTCGTCATGGTGCGCGTGTAGCCGGCGATGTTGCCGCCCACGATGAGCACCGCGCCGACCTCCGCGCTCGCGCGCCCGAAGCCGGCGAGCACGCCCGTCAGCAGGCTCACGCGCCCGTCCCACAGGAGCGTCGGCACGGCGCGAAGCCGCGTCGCGCCCAGGCTCTTGAGCTGCTCCTCGTATTCCGCCCAGAGGTCCTCCGTGACCGAGCGCGTCAGCGAGACGACGATGGGCAGGATCAGCACGGTCTGCGCCACGATCATCGCGGCCGGCGTGAAGAGCAGCGCGAGATCGCCGAGCGGGCCCGAGCGCGACAGAAGCAGGTAGATCAGGAGCCCCGCGACGACGGGCGGCAGGCCCATCAGCGCGTTGAACAGGACGATCACCGCACCCCGGCCGGGAAAGCGCGCGAGCGCCAGAGCCGCTCCGAGCGGCAACCCCAGGAGCGCCGCGATCGCCACCGCCGAGAGCGTGACGCGCAGCGAAAGCCCGATGATCTCGTAGAGAGCCGGGTCGCCGGAGACGATGAGATCGAACGCAGTACCGAAGGGGGCGCTCACCGGAATCCTCGCGCAAACGGCTGGCAAATGAGCAAGAATGCAGTCGTGACGCAATGATGGAATGAACACAGTCATCCGCAGGATTCGGCAGTGTCCTCGCATGCGTCTCCGACGTCCGAGAGGCTCGACTTTCCTTGCGGCAGCTCGGTAGATATACGGATCGCGGCCGCATCTGCGGCCGACCGGAAGCCGACGTGACGCCCGACGCCTCATCCCGTTCCCTGACGCCGCTCGACGACGCTCTCGCGCTCTGGCTCGAGGAGGTGCGGCCCGTCGCGACGAGCGAGCGCGCGCCGCAGGAGGCGCTCGGTGCCACGCTGGCGCGGGACGTCGTCGTCGAGGCCGACGTGCCGGCTCGCGCGATCGCGCGGCGCGCGGGCTTCGCCGTGGCGGCGGCGGACACGATCGGCGCCTCGCCCTACGCGCCCGCACCCTGCCTCGTGCCGCCGGCGCGCCTCGCGGCCGGCGAGGCGCTGCCTACGGGCTGCGACGCGATCCTGCGGGATGATGCGCTCTCGGACGGCCCGATCCCCGAGATCCTGGCGGAAGTCGCGCCCGGCACGGACGTGCGGCGCGCCGGCGAGGAGGCGCGGGCGGGGACGCTGCTGATGCCGGCGGGCCATCGCCTGCGGGCGAGCGACGTTTCCGTGCTCGCCGCTCTCGGTATCGATCGTGTCGCGGTAAGTAGGCCGCGCGTGCGGCTCGACGGGCTCGCGCTCCTCGCGCCGCTCGTCGCGGCGTTCGGAGGCGAGGTGGCGGCGGCGGGGGACGCCGATCTGGTGCTGGCGCGCGGTGGCGGAGGGGAGGGCGAGACGATGCTCGTCGACGGCCTCGCGCTCGCCCCCGGCGAGACGACGCATCTCGCGCGCGACGCGAACGGCATGCCGGTGGCGCGGCTGCCGGCGCTCGACGGCGATGCGCTCGGCGCCGCTCTTGCGCTCCTGCCGCCGGCGCTGGCCGCCCTCTGCGGCGCTCGCGTTCCAACTCCGCTGCAGGTGCGCCTCGGCGAGGCGCTGACGTCCGTCGTGGGGCTGAGCGAGATCGCGCTCCTCCTTCGCGAAGGCGACGTCTGGCGCGTCCTCGCGGTGGGTGATCTCGCCCTCGCGGCATACGCGCGCGCCGACGCCTATGCCCTGGTGCCGCCGCAGGCGGAGGGCTATGGGGCGGGGGAGACGATCGAGGCGAGGCCGCTGCCGTGAGCTCATCGGGACGCGCTCCGACCCAGGAGCAATTCCTCACCGTGCTCTCCCGCGAGGACGCGGCGCGGCGCTTCGCCGAGGCGCTGCGGCCCGCGCCCCTGCGCCGCACGGAGGCGGCGCTCGCCGACGCGCTCGGCCTGCCGCTCGCCGCCGACATGCGCGCGCCCGTCGACGCGCCGCCCTTCGACCGCTCCGGCGTCGACGGCTTCGCCGTGCGCGCGGCGGACCTCACCGAGGCCTCCGAAGGATCGCCGGCGCGGCTCCTCCTCAACGACGAGACGATCGCCTGCGGCGTCGCGCCGACGATCGCCGTCGGGCCGGGCCGCGCGACGCCCATCGCCACCGGGGGGCCGATCCCGCGCGGCGCGGACGCGGTCGTCATGATCGAGCACACGCGCCCCCTCGACACGCCCGACGGTCCTGCGATCGCGGTGCGGCGGGCGGCCAATCCCGGGCAGTTCGTCGCCTTCGCGGGCTCCGACATCGCGCGTGGCGAGACGTTGCTGCGGGCGGGGACGGTGATCGGCGCGCGCGAGATCGGCATGCTGGCGGCGGTGGGCATCGCGCGCGTGCCGGTCTTCGCGAAGCCGCGGGTCGCCGTTCTCTCGACGGGCGACGAGCTCGTCGCGCCGGGCGAGGCGCTCGGCCCGGCGCGGATCTACGACGCCAACGGCCCCGTGATCGCGGCGGCGATCGCCGAGGCGGGCTGCGAGCCCGTGCCCTACGGCATCGTCCCGGACGATCCCGCGGCGCTCGAAACCGCGCTGCGGCGAGCGCACGCCGAATGCGACGCCGTCGTCCTCTCCGGCGGTACCTCGAAGGGAGCCGGCGATCTCACCTATCGCGGCGTCGGGCGCCTGGGTGCGCCGGGCATCGTCGCGCACGGGGTCGCGCTCAAGCCCGGCAAGCCGCTGTGCCTCGCGGTGTGCGACGGCAAGGCGGTGGTGGTGCTGCCCGGCTTCCCGACCTCGGCCATGTTCACCTTCCACGACATGATCGCGCCCGTCCTGCGCACGCTCGCCGGCCTGCCGGCGCGCGCCGAGGCCAGCGTGCGCGCCCGCGTGCCGGTACGCATCGCCTCCGAGATGGGGCGCACCGAATACGTGATGAGCGCGCTCGTGGAGGGAGAGGGCGGCCTCGTCGCCTATCCCACCGGCAAGGGCTCGGGCTCGGTGACGACCTTCGCGCAGGCGGACGGCTTCCTCGCCGTCGAGGCCCTGGCGGATGCGCTCCCCGCAGGCGCGGAAGTCGACGTGCGGCTCCTGACGCCGCAGGTGCGCGTGCCCGATCTCGTGATCGCAGGCAGCCATTGCACCGGCCTCGACGCCGTCCTCGCACGGCTGCCGGGCGTCTCGGCGCGGGTGATCGCGGTGGGCAGCCTCGGCGGGCTCGCGGCGGCGAAGCGCGGGGAATGCGACCTCGCCCCGATCCACCTGCTCGACCCGAAGAGCGAGACCTACAACGCGCCCTTCCTCGCGGAGGGCCTCGAGCTCGTCTCCGGCTGGCGCCGCATGCAGGGCGTCGTTTTTCGCGCGGGCGACACGCGCTTCGCGGGGCGGGACGCGCGTGAGGCCGTGGCGGCGGTGAAGGGCGATTTGTCGTGCCTGATGGTCGGGCGCAACCAGGGCGCCGGCACGCGCATCCTGCTCGACGGGCTCCTCGCCGGCGCGCGGCCGGACGGGTATTGGAACCAGCCGAGATCGCACAACGCGGTCGCGGCCGCCGTGGCGCAGGGGCGCGCCGATTGGGGCCTCGCCATCGCGCCCGTCGCGGAAGCCTACGGTCTCGGCTTCCTGCCGTTGGCGCAAGAGCACTACGACTTCGCGCTCGTCGCCGCGCGGCGCGAGCGGCCGGGCGTCGCGGCCTTCCTCGCGGCGCTCGAGGCGCCCGAGACGCACGCGGCCCTGCGGGCGCTCGGCTTCACCCCCGCTCCGAGGAGCTGACCCGCCCATGCGTCTCGCCGCCGTCGCACTCTCGCTGATCCTCGCGCCGCTCCTCGCCGCGGGCGGCGCCTCCGCCGAGATGCGCGGCCACGGCGGGCCCGTCCGGGCGCTGGCGGTGGCGCCCGCGGGCGACGTCGCGGTGTCGGGCTCCTTCGACAGCCGTGCCATCGTCTGGGATCTCGAGCGCGAGGCGGCGGCGCAGGTGCTGCGCCTCCACGACGACGCGGTGAACGCCGTCGCGATCCTGCCCGACGGCGGCATCGTCACCGGCGGCGCCGACGGGCGGATCGCCTTCTGGCGCCAGGGCGAGGCGGACCCGGTGCGGGTGGAGAGCGCGCATGCGGCGCCGATCGCCGGGCTTTCGGTGTCGCCCGACGGGGCGACGCTCGCCTCCGCCGGATGGGACGGGATCGTGCGCCTCACGCCGCTCCCCGACGGCGAGGCGCGGGTGCTCGAAGGCCATGCGGGCCAGGTCAACGCCGTCGCGTTCGGGCCGGACGGCGGGCTCGTGAGCGCGGGCTACGACGCGACGCTGCGGATCTGGGGCGGGGAGGGCGAGCCGGCGCGGGTGATCCAGCTGCCCACCCCGCTCAATGCGCTGGCCATCGCCCCGGACGGCACGATCGCGACAGGGGGAGCGGACGGCGTCGTGCGGCTCCTCGCGGCGGACGGCGCGCTCATCGCCGAAATCGAGACGCAGCCCCTGCCGATCATCGCGCTCGCGCTCTCGCCCGACGGCACGCGCCTCGCGGCGGCGACGATCCGCGGCTCGGTGGCGATCATCGACGTCGCGGCGCGCGACGTGCTGTTCACCCTCGTCGGCCCCGGCCTGCCGGTCTGGTCCGCCGCCTTCGCGCGGGACGGCGAGACGCTCTACACCGGCGGCGGCGATGCCATGGTGCGGGCCTGGGACGCGCGCACCGGAGAGCCCTCCAGCGGGCCGATCCTGGAGGCGGCGGAGGACCCGCTCGCGCGCTTCGCGGGCTCGCGGGGGGCGGAGGTGTTTCGCGCCTGCGCCGCCTGCCACACCCTCTCCGCGAGCGAGGGCGAGCGCGCCGGCCCGACGCTGGCGGGCATCTTCGGCCGGCGCATCGGCACGGCGCAGGGCTACGACTACTCCCCCGCCCTCGTCGCCATGGACATCGTCTGGACGCCGCAGACCGTGGCCGCGCTCTTCGAGCACGGGCCGACGGCCTACACGCCGGGCTCGAAGATGCCCGAGCAGCGCATCCTCGCCGCCGAGGATCGCCGGGCGCTCGTGGATTTCCTCGCGGAGGCGACGCGCTGACGGCGCTCGTGCCGTTGCGGGCGAGGGCCGGAACGCACTAGATCAGGCGCGACAGAACGATTGCCGGAGGGATGGCCCGTGACGACGAGAGAACAGGTCCTGCAGGCGCTCGCCGCCGTGAGGCTTCCCGCGAGCGGCGAGAGCCTCGTCGCGTCCGGGCGCCTGTCCGACGTGGTCGTCGAGAACAAGCGGGTGATGTTCTCCATCGCCATCGACGCCAGCGAGGCCCAGGCGATGGAGGGCGTGCGCAAGGCGGCGGAGGAGGCCGCGCGCGCGGTCGCCGACGGCGCGACCGTGCTCGCGACCCTCACGGCCGATCGTCCCGTCCCGAAGGGCCCGTCCGCGACGCCGCCTTCGCGCGCGGGCGTCGAGCCCGGCCGGCCCGCGAGCCCGCCGCAGCCCAAGGCTCAAGGCATTCCGGGCGTGAAGCACGTCATCGCGGTCGCCTCGGGCAAGGGCGGCGTCGGCAAGTCGACGACGGCCTGCAACCTCGCGCTCGGCCTGCGGGCGCTGGGGCTGAAGGTGGGCATCCTCGACGCCGACATCTACGGCCCCTCCATGCCCAAGCTCTTCGGCCTGCACGGCAAGCCGCGGGTGCTGTCGGGCCGCATCCTCGAGCCGCTCGACGGCTACGGCGTCAAGGTCATGTCCATCGGCTTCATGGTCGAGGAGGAGACGCCGATGATCTGGCGCGGGCCGATGGTGATGTCGGCCATCACCCAGATGCTGCGCGAGGTCGCCTGGGGCGAGCTCGACGTGCTCGTCGTCGACATGCCGCCCGGCACCGGCGACGCGCAGCTCACCATGGCGCAGGCGACGCCGCTGGCCGGCGCCGTCATCGTCTCGACGCCCCAGGACCTCGCCCTCATCGACGCCCGGCGCGGTGTGGCGATGTTCAAGCGCACGCAGATCCCCATCCTCGGCATCGTCGAGAACATGGCGACCTTCGTGTGCCCCCATTGCGGCGAGACGAGCCACATCTTCGGCCATGGCGGCGCGGCCGCGGAAGCGGCCAAGCTCGGGGTCCCGTTCCTGGGCGAGGTGCCGCTCAACATGACGATCCGCGAGACCTCCGACGCGGGCCGCCCCGTCACCGCGCTCGACCCGGACGGGCCGCAGGCGCGGGTGTATCGGGGGATCGCGGAGAAGGTGTGGGAGGCGCTGGCGGGAGGGCGCGCGAGGGTTGCGCCGCGGATCGTTTGGGAGTGAGTCGGGCCGCGTGAGGAACGCCCGTGCGAACCTCTGCCCAGTGCGCACAAACGCTTGATCCGCCTCGCGTTTCACGGCATAGATCGGGTACGGTCACGTTCCGGAGGAAACCCCGATGAAAGCCTTCCTCGCCTCTCTCGTCGTCGCGCTCGTCGTCGCCGTCGGCGCGGCCTATCTGCTCGAGACGAACTGGCAGTCCACCGCCGCCGACACCTACGCCACGAGCGGCGCGCGCGTCGGCGACCCGGGCGACAACCTCGTCGGCTCCGACTGGTATTCCTCGCGCAGCTGAGGCGCGCGACTGGCACTCCCCTTGTGCGACGTCCGGATCCGGACCATATTCGGATCCGGACAGTCATGGGAGCGCGCCGATGTCGGCACCGAGCTTGGAACCAGATCGCGCGACAGCGGGGCCGCAACGCGTCAACCCGGCGCTCTTCGATCGCGCGGAGCGTCGCCGCCTCAGCGGCCCGGGGCTGCGCACCTTCTTGTCGATCTGCGACGTCTGGCGTCTGACCGAGGCCGAGCGCCTCCGCATCCTTGGTGCACCGGGCCGTTCGACCTATCACGACTGGGCCAAGGCTGCGCGTGAGCATCGCGACCTGGCGCTCAGCCTCGATACCCTGACGCGCATCTCCGCCATACTCGGGATCTACCGGGCCCTCTTGATCCTCGAAGGTGACGACGCGTCGAGCGTCCGCTGGCTGAGGTCGCAACATGGGGCTCCTGTCTTCGCTGGGCGCCCGCCCCTCGAGCTCGTGACCGACGGTTCCTTGGACGCCCTTCTCACGGTCCGGCGCTTCCTCGATGCCGCTCGTGGCGGTCTGTACATGCCCCCCAATGTCGTCGACGAGGGCTTCACGCCCTACGAGGACGACGACATCGAGCTCTCATGACGCTCCGGCGCGCCCCGGCTCCCGCGCCCTGCCACCGGCTGATCCCGTCTCGGTTTCCACCGATCGCACTGTTCGAACGCGTGGCGAGCGCGGCAGATCTCGAAGCCGTCATGGACCTGGAGGGGTGGACCAACGACCGTCTCGTTGCACAGCGCGTCGCACGTCTCCCGCGGGACGAGTGGGCCTACGGGCGGGCCAACGCCAGCGCGATCATGGCGTCCTTTCTCCATGTCGCACCCGGCGGGATGCGCTTCAACGGTCCGGATCTGGGTGCCTGGTACGCAGCAGCGGCAATTCGAACGGCGATAGCGGAGGTCGCGCATCACCTTCGTCGCGAGGCAATCGTCCGTGGAGAGGCCTTCCTGACGCGTCCCTATCGCGCCTATCAGGCGGCACTCTCCGGCGAGATGGTCGACCTGCGCGGGGAGCGCGCCAGCCGTCCCGACCTATATGCCGCGACGAGCTACGCCGCCTCGCAAGCCTTCGGCGAAAGCCTCCGTGCCGGCGGCGAGAGCGGCGTCGTCTACGACAGCCTGCGTCATGCGGGCGGCGAGAACGTGGTCGGCTTTCGCCCGAGCAGGATCAGGGACGTCGTGCAGACCGATCATTGGGAGATCACCGTCCGCAAGGACGCGAAGCGTATCTCGGCGCGACGTCTGCGCAGCTGACCGACCCACCACCTCCCCGAAACACCAAGGGCGCGGAGGTCTCCCTCCGCGCCCTTCGCTTTTCCCGTGCGCGGCCCGCGAGCGGGCCGGGGATCATTCCGCCGGCTGCGGGCTCGGACGCGCGCCGCCGGATGCGCCGCCCTGGGCGCCCTGCTTGCGGCGGGCCTCCTCGGCCCAGAGCGAGTGGTGCTCGCGTGCCCAATTGTAGTCGACCTCGCCCGAGCCCATGGCGTCGAAGGCGCCCTGCATGCCGACCGAGCCGATGTAGATGTGCCCCACCATCACCGCGACGAGGATCGCGGCGACGACGCCGTGGATCATCTGCACGAGCTGCCAGTCGGCATAGCCGCCGGCGAGATAGGGGAAGAGCAACAGCACGCCGGTGACCGAGAGCGCCGCGCCGCCGACGATGACGGACCAGAAGATGCCCTTCTGTCCGGCGTTGAACTTCTTCGCCTCCGGATGGACGCCCTTCTTCAGGAGCCCGCCGCCGGCCTTGAGCCAGGCGACGTCCGTGCGGTCGGGGATGTTGTCCTTGATCCACACGAGCAGCATGAAGACGAGGCCGGCCATGAACGGCCAGGCGAGGTAATTGTGCGCGTACTTGCCGAGCTGCGTGACCGTCGCGAAGGCTTCCGGCCCGAAGAGCGGGATCAGCACGAAGCGGCCCAGCACGAGGTTGATCCCCGTGAGCGCCAGCACCAGGAAGGAGCCGGCGGTGAGCCAGTGCACGAAGCGCTCGAAGGCGTTGAAGCGCAGGATCTTGAGCCCCGACAGGCCCGAATCGATCGTGATCTTGCCGCGCACCGCGTAGAAGGCGACGACGATCGCGAGCATGCCGACGAGGGCGACGATCGTCACCCAGAACATCGTGCCCTGGTGGAAGGCGCGCCAATCCTGGCCGCCGGGCTTGATGAGGCCCGTCGCCTTCTGGTCGGGGATCGAGACGCGCCCGGCGATCTCGCCGCCCGGCTGCAGCGCCTGGAGGAGCTGCTCTTCGGTCACCGCCTGGGCGGTGGGGTTGGTGCCTTGCGCCAGCGTCTCGTCGGGGACGGCGATCGCGGCGAGGCCGAGGAGCGCGATCGCCGCGAGCGCGACGCGCCCGGCTCTGGCGATGGAGGTGAGGCTCGCGCGGAACATGTGGGTCATCCTTCCCAAACCTGTGAATACGAGGCGGTCCGGCGGCGGGGCGAGCCCCGCCGACCTGTCGAGCCGCGCCTCAGATCGCGACCGTCTCCTTGTAGGCCGTCTGCCAGCCCCAGGCGCCCGAGCCGTAGCCGCGGGTGACCACGCGCTCGCGGTAGATCTCGGCGATGATCTCGCCGTCGCCGGCGAGCAGCGCCTTGGTCGAGCACATCTCCGCGCAGATCGGCAGCTTGCCCTCGGCGAGACGATTGGCGCCGTACTTCTCGTACTCCGCCATCGTCACGTCCGCCTCGGGGCCGCCGGCGCAATAGGTGCACTTGTCCATCTTGCCGCGCGAGCCGAAATTGCCGACGCGCGGATATTGCGGCGCGCCGAACGGGCAGGCGTAGAAGCAATAGCCGCAGCCGATGCACAGGTCCTTGGAATGCAGCACCACGGCGTCGGCCGTCGTGTAGAAGCAGTCGACCGGGCACACGGCCGCGCAGGGCGCGTCCGTGCAGTGCATGCAGGCCATCGAGATCGAGCGCTCGCCGGGCGTGCCGTCGTTGATGGTGACGACGCGCCGGCGGTTGATGCCCCACGGCACCTCGTGCTCGTTCTTGCAGGCGGTGACGCAGGCGTTGCACTCGATGCACCGGTCCGCGTCGCAGAGGAACTTCATCCGAGCCATTGTCGATATCCTCCGATCACGCGGCCGCGATCTGGCAGAGCGTGACCTTCGTTTCCTGCATGCCGGTCACGGGGTCGTAGCCGTAGGTGGTCACGGTGTTCACGGATTCGCCGAGCACGATCGGGTCGGTGCCCTGCGGGTACTTGGCGCGCTGGTCGACGCCCTGGAACCAGCCGGCGAAGTGGAACGGCATGAACGCCACGCCGCGGCCCACGCGCTCGGTGACGAGCGCCTTCACGCGCGCCTTCGAGCCGCCCTCCGGGCCGGTGACCCAGACGAGCTGGCCTTCCGCGATGCCCCGCTCGGCGGCGTCCGCCGGGTTGATCTCGACGAACATGTCCTGCTGGAGCTCGGCGAGCCAAGGGTTGGAGCGCGTCTCCTCGCCGCCGCCCTCGTACTCGACGAGGCGCCCGGAGGTGAGGATGATCGGGAAGTCGCGAGCGATGTTGTTCTCGATCGCGGTCTTCTGCACCGTGTGGCCGATGTTCGGCACGCGCTGCTGACGGAAGTCGTCGCGGGTCGGGTACTGCGCCACGAGATCGGTGCGCGGCGTGTAGATCGGCTCGCGATGGACCGGCACCGGATCGGGCAGGTTCCAGGCCATGGCGCGAGCCTTGCCGTTGCCGAAGGGGATCGCGCCGTGCTCGAGGCAGACGCGCTGGATGCCGCCGGAGAGATCCGTCGACCAGGAGACAGCGTCGGCGTTGGCGCCGCCCTGGGTCTCGATGCGGGTGCGCTCGGCCTGCGTGAGGTCGGCGTCCCAGCCAAGCGTCTTGAGCACGCCGTAGGTGAACTCGGGATGCCCGTCGGTCAGCTCCGACCCGACCGGCGCCGAGCCCTCGGCGAGCAGGTTCACGCCCTCGCGCTCCACGCCGAAGCGGGCGCGGAAGGCCCCGCCGCCGTCCTTCACGTGAAGGTTCGTGTTGTAGAGGATGTGCGTGCCGGGATGGCGGATCTCCGGCGTGCCCCAGCACGGCCAGGGCAGGCCGTAATAATCGCCGCCGACGTCCGCCGTCTCGCGCGGCGCGCGCAGCGTGACGAGGTCGAAGGCGCCCTGGTTGGCCATGTGCGCCTTGAGCCGCTCGGGAGACTGGCCGCAATAGCCGGTGGACCAGCCGCCGCGGTTGATCTCGCGCAGCACGCTCTCGGGCTGCGGCTCGGGGCCGAACTTGCCCTCCACCATCTCGATGTTCTTGAACATCCGATCGGCGAAGCCGAGCTTCTCGGCGAGCTGATGGATGACCCAGTAATCAGTGGCGCTCTCGAAGATCGGCTCCACCACCTTCTCGCCCCACTGGATCGAGCGGTTCGAGGCCGTGCGCGAGCCCGAGCACTCGAACTGCGTGCAGATCGGCAGGAGGTAGGTGTTCTCCGTGCGCTCGCCGAGCACCGCGAAGGTCGTCGGGTGCGGGTCGGCGACGACGAGGAGGTCGAGGCGCTTCAAGCCCTCGGCCACCTCCGGCATGCGGGTGACGGTGTTGCCGCCGTGCCCGAACACCATCATCGCCTTGACGTTGTCGCGCTGGTCGACCTGCTCGGGGTCCATCATCACCGCGTCGAACCAGCGGGTCGTGGTGATCCCGGGCGTCTCCATGTTGGTCTTGCGGTCGCGGGCGTCACGGCCGCCCTTGGCCGGGACCTCGTCGAAGCGCGACTGCAGCCAGTCGTACTCGACCTCCCAGACGCGCGACCAGTGCCGCCAGCCGCCCTCGCCGAGACCGTAGTAGAGCGGCAGCGAGGTGACGTCGAGGCCGAGATCCGTCGCGCCCTGCACGTTGCAATGGCCGCGGAAGATGTTGGCGCCCGTGCCGGCGGAGCCGACGTTGCCGGTGGCGAGCAGGAGGTTGCAATAGGCGCGCACGTTTGCGGTGCCGACCGTCTTCTGCGTCGCGCCCATGCACCAGATCAGGGTGGAGGGCTTTTGCGTCGCGAACATCTCGGCGACACGCTTGAGCTGCTCGCCCGGCACGCCGGAGACGCGCTCGACCTCCTCGGGCGTCCAGCGCGCGACTTCCTCGCGCACCGCGTCCATGCCGTAGACGCGGCTCGCGATGAAGTCCTTGTCCTCCCAGCCGTTCTCGAAGATGTGCCACATCATGCCCCAGATCACCGGGATGTCGGTGCCGGGACGGATGCGGACGTATTCGGTGGCGTGGGCGGCGGTGCGCGTGAAGCGCGGATCGATGACGATCATGTTCGCCTGGTTCTGCTCCTTGCCGGACAGCACGTGCTGGAGCGAGACCGGGTGCGCCTCCGCGGGATTCCCGCCCATGATGATCATGGTCTTGGAATTGCGGATGTCGTTGTAGGAATTCGTCTGGGCGCCGTAGCCCCAGGTGTTGGCGACGCCGGCCACCGTGGTCGAGTGGCAGATGCGCGCCTGGTGGTCGACCGAGTTCGTGCCCCAGAAGGCCGCGAGCTTGCGGTACAGGTAGGCGCCCTCGTTGGAGAATTTCGCCGAGCCGAGCCAGAACACCGAATCGGCTCCGGAGCGCTCGCGGATGTCGCCGAGCTTCGCCGAGATCTCGGTGAGCGCCTCGTCCCAGGTGGTGCGCTGCCACTGGCCGCCGACCATCTTCATCGGGTACTTGAGGCGGCGGTCGCCGTGGACGAGCTCGCGGACCGACGCGCCCTTGGCGCAGTGCGTGCCGCGGTTGATCGGGCTCTCCCAGGCCGGCTCCTGGCCGACCCAGACGCCGTTCTGCACTTCCGCGATGACCGTGCATCCCACCGAGCAATGGGTGCAGATGTTCTTGCGGGTCTCGAGCGGGACGCCCTCCTGCATCGGGCCGGCCTCGGCCTTGCGCACGGCGCCCAGCGAGAGCGTGCCCGCGGCGGCGAGCCCGCCGACGGCGAGGCCGGAGCGGCGCAGGAAGGTACGGCGATCCACCGCCTCGTTGACGAGGCCGGCGACGATCGCGGGATGGCGGGCGCGACGGGCCGCGCCGGTGTCGTGTCCGAGGGACTTGCGCTTGACGAGCATGGAACCCGCCTCCTCAGTAACGGTTGGTGCGGTAGAAGGCCTGGACGTGCGCCGTTTCCTGGTAGCGCGCCTTCACCTTCTCGTCGGCGGTCTCGCTCGCCTGCGCCTCGCTTCCCGCGAGGGGCGAGACGGCGACCGCCGCCGCCAGGCTGCCGGCACCGCCGACGGCCCGCAGGAAGCCACGCCGATCGAGCGCCACCTTGGCGCTCTCGTCCTTGTGCGTCTTGCGCATTCCCGGTCCTCCACCTCGGGCACGCTCGCGCGGGCCCGTTCTCGTTCGTGCCGAGCGGTGCGGACCGCTCGTCGTTCCTGTCGGCGCGCCCGCGCACGCGCCCTCCTCAGGTCATTCCCCGATCTCGAAGGCCTCGGCCTCGATGTCGAAGAAGGTCCGGCCCACCGCGCCCACGGCCTTGTAGAGCCGTGACGAGGGGGCGATCTCGAGATCCGCGAAGAAGCGCGGCGCCCACGGCTTCAGGTGCCGCTCGAAGAAGCCGCGCTCGGCGCTCTCCTCGGCGTCGAAGCGTCGGCCCGCGAGCCCCGCCATGACGTCGCACAGGATGGCGATGTGGTCCTCCGGGTCCTTCAACCCGTCCTCGCGCTCGAGCCCGAGCGACTTCAGGTCGGCGCGCACGGCGGCGAGGGGCCGCTCGTGCAGGAAGCCCGTGAGGTAGAAGGAGGCGTAGGGAAGCAGCTCGCCGCGCCCCAGCCCGATGAAGAGGTCGAAGAATTCGCGGCTCGCCGCCTCGGGCGTCGTCGTGCGCGCCGCGTCCGCGAGCTGCAGATGCGCCATGCCCAGCGGGCTCGAATCGCCCTTGAGCCCACGCAGCGCCTCGAGCGTCTCGGCGACGGGCGCCTTGCCGAGGAGATGGGCGAGGAGGTCGTATTCGCGTGCGCGCAGGAGATCGATCTCGTCGATCGCGTCGTGCGCCTCGCCGCCGCCCTGCGGGTACAGATCGGGGCGCAGCAGCGAGCGGGAGACGCCGGTGACGGTCTCGACCGCGAGCACGCGCTCCGCCGGGATCCGGCTCCAGTTGGAGACGGACGGCTGGGAGATGCCGAGCGTGCGTGCGAGTGCGCCGACGCCGCCGGCGGCGCGGATCGCCAGATCGAGCCCTTCGTCCCGCATGCGTTTCCCCGTCCTAGCCGCCTTCTCGGGGCGGCTTCTCTCGAACGGTTCCATAGTACGAAGCTATGGGGTCCCGGCAAGCTTGTTTTGAATGACTTTAGACGGGGGTGGCCCCGCCATGACGGCGCGGACGAGGCCGGAGTTCCGCAGGGTCCTGCGGCATATGCGCCGCAGGCTGCTCGTTCGTCGGCTCGCGATTCTCAAGCGCGGCCGTGGTTTGCGGGTCCGACGATGTGTCCACATCGTCAGCCTCTTCCGACCGGGCAGGATTCGTGTCCTCATTGTGCTGCGCATTCTGCACAGATGGTTCTTGCGTTTCACGCACGTCCTCGGGCGGCTTCTCCACAGGCGGCTCGCGCTTGGCGAACAGCCGATCCGCCAAGGCCTTGGCGTCGAAGTCGGGGGAGAGCGGGCCGTCTCCGGGCACGCCGCCGGGAACGTTCCAGTCGTAGGCGTATTCCCGCGCGGGATCGAGATAGTCCCGCACGGCGGGCGTCGTCGCCCAGACGCGGCGCAGGGCGGCGTTCTTGAGGGCGGCGGGCACGCCCTTGCGCAGGTAGCCCGTGATGTCCGTCGTCGCGTCTATGGTCTCGATGGGCGGGAGGGCGGCGAGCTCCTCGTCGGAGAGGGTGGGCTCGGCCTCGGGCGCAGGCGCCGGGGCAGGCTCGGCAGGGATGGCGACCGATTCGGCCGCTGCCTCCTGCGGCTCGCGCGGCTCGTCGCGCGCGTCCTCGCGCTTCTTGCGCGACCAGCGCGAGAGAAAGCCTTCGCCGCTCACCGCCCGTCCTCCTCGTCGCGATCGAGGCCGAGCACGCGGGGCGGGCGCCGGGCCAACGCGTTGGGATCGGCGGGCTTGCGCTTGCGCTTGTAGAACTCGCGCTCGACGTGGAACTCGGCGACGAACGCTGCGACCAGCGCCTCCACCTCGGCCGGCATGGGCAGCGCCTCGAGGATCAGCGCCTCGTCGCCGGCCAGCGCCTCGCCCTCGTAGGGATCGACGCTGAGCGAGGCGACCTCGAGCCGCTCGCCGTTGCGCCGCAGCGCCACCCAGACGGACGGACGGCCGGAGCCGAGATTGTCGCGGTAATGCGCGGTCTCGCCCGGATGCAGGTCGAGCGTGGCGGAACCCACGTACCAGGTCTCCTCCGCGCCCTCCGCCGCGAGCCGCGTCCACGGCGCCGTCTCGGGCGCCGCGGGAAGCACGGCGCAGGGCGCCCACGACACGGGCGCCCAACGGTTGCTCGTCTCACGCCTGCGCGCGACGATGCCCAGCGTGACGTGGGTCATGAATTGCTCCCTCCCCCGCCTCGCGGGCCCATGGCTTTACGCGCCTTTCTTCTCCTTCCCTGTAGGGGAAGGTGGCTCGGCGGAGCCGAGACGGATGGGGCGCGCAACGCGCGTTCGGCGCAGCCGAAGCCGACGCGTGACGTCGGGCACCGAGGTTTCCGCTTCGCGGAACACGCCTGACGGCGTGCCCCATCCGTCACGCCGCTTCGCGGCGCGCCACCTTCCCCTACAGGGAAGGAGAGGGGAGCGGAATTCGACGCCATCGCGCTCACGTCCTCCTCGCGAGCGGCAGGCCCGTCACCAGGTTCTGCGGCTTCATGCGCACCACCTTCTCCGGGCTCATCGCCAGGATGAGCCAGATCGGCGCGTTCCTCACCCGAGGCTCGACGGGCGCGTCCTTGGCGAGGTCGAGACGCAGGAGGCACAGGACGCGCGATTGGTCGTCGTACCCCACCGGCTCGCCGCGCCAGAGGCGGTTGCCGATGGCGGTGGCGTCCGCGTCGAGGCCCACGAACCAGCGCCAGGCCTCGTCCTCGATGCGCTCCATCGGCGTCACCGTGCAGGAGACGCCGTGCATGTGGGAGACGAAGGCCTCGATCGCGCGGGCGAGACCGTCGCGGGCCTTCGGCGCCGAGCCGAGCGGGAGCGCCATCGTGTGCGCGTCCGACCGGCTCCAGTAGGTCCAGGCGTTGCCGTCGTCGAGGACGTCGAGCTCGTCGGCCGCGGACTTGCCGAGCATGCCCACGAGAGGGGACACCGGTCCCGAGGCGGCGTTCCTGCCTTCGAACTCCTCGATCAGCTCGAGGTCCGCGAGCAGCGTCGCGCCCTCGTAGGTCGAGACCTTCTGCGGGCGGAAGAACAGCTCTGCCGCGCGCAGCGTGTAGGGATCGGCGCAGCCGTCCAGCGCGTTGCGCAGGACGAGATGCACCATCTGCGACAGGAAGAGCGGGGGCACGACGGCGCCGTCGCGCACGATGCCCGCATAGGCGGCCTCCACCGTACCCGCGGCGACGAGCCGGTCGCGGAAGGAGACGAAGAACTCCCAGTTCTCCCGCGCGTCCGGATCGGCCAGGGCCGCGATCTCGCCCGGGGAGACCGGCCGGCGCGGCGCGCCCGTGAGGGCCGCGTGGAGCGCGCGCTCGGCGTCGCAGGCCTCCTCCGGGGGGAGGATCTCGGGACGGGCGAGATAGGCCAGCAGCAATTCGTCGGTCACCGCGAGCGCGCCCTCGGGCGTGCGTCGCGTGAGGTGATGGCCGCTCGAGACCCAGAACTCCTTCATTCCCCCGTGCCCTTCGGTTCGCGCGCGTTCATCATGCCGAGGAGGTCGACGTGCTCCTCGATCTCGTCCTCGCCCTCGCTCTCGACGACGAGGAAGGCCTTGGAATGGCTGTGCAGGCGATCGGCGCCCGGCATGCCGGGCTCGCGATGGCGCAGCGTGCGGAACTGCTCGACGAGCCGCCCGTCGCGGATCGTCCGGTGGAGCGCGATCAGCGTGCCCTCGCCATGCTCCTCGCACAGGGACGCGGCGTAGGCGACCTCCTCGGCCGCCGCGGCGCGGGCGTGGTCCATCGTCGGCGCCGAGAAGCGCACGGCGATCTGCCGCGCCAGCGCCTGGACGGCCGCGTCGTACTCCTCGCGCGTGACCGGCGTGACGACGACGAGCGTCGAGAAGCCCAGCGCCTCGACGTCGGCGAAGCCCGCGCGGAAGGCGGCGCGCTCCTTGGCGGTCATCGTCTCGGGGTCGGCGTCGAGGAAGAGGAACGATCCCGTCACCGCCCATCGCCCCGGCTCCGCGGCATGGGCGAAAACGAACGTGTCGGACGGGTCGAGGCGGATGGTGCGCGGAAGCTTCGCGGGCGCCGTCATGGGCGCGCTCCGAGCTTGTAATCGAGCTTGGGCCCCTTGTGGGCCTCGTCGTACCAGGCGCAGGCGGCGAGGCCGGGCAGCAGCGCGCGGCGCTCTGCGCCGGTGACGCCGTGGCGATGGACGAGGAGGTCGCCGTTGCCGTCGATGCCGCGCCGCTCGCCCGCCTTCTCCTTGCGCAGCCGGGCGAGGTAGGGGTCGGCGACCTTCTTGAAGCCGCGGTTCGTCCATGCGTCGACGTGGAGCATGAGATGACGCGCGAAGCTCCCCATCAGCGCGTGGGGATCTGCGAAGCCCTCCTCCTCGAGGGAGGTCGAATCGGGCGCCAACCCGGCCTCGTCGATGCTCAGCCGCGCGGCGATGAGCTGGGCGCCGAAGACGAGCCAAGCGGGCTCCTCCTCCTCGGCGCAATCCTCCGGCCAGCCGAGCCGGCCGCCGCCGATGAGCGCGCCGTCGTAGAGAATCGTGTCGGGCCAGACGAACTCCACCGCCTTCTCCGGCGGGCAATGCGCCGCGATGGCGTCGGCCAATGCCGCCATGCCGGCGAAGAATG
Source organism: Salinarimonas ramus (assembly GCF_014645695.1). Classification (GTDB taxonomy): domain Bacteria; phylum Pseudomonadota; class Alphaproteobacteria; order Rhizobiales; family Beijerinckiaceae; genus Salinarimonas; species Salinarimonas ramus. Next base: position 106,244 of record NZ_BMMF01000011.1, read on the forward strand.
CGCGGCGGGCCGAGGCGAGGGGCTCCTCGGGCTCCAGCACGACGGCGAATTCCACGAGATCGTAGCGCCCGACATGGACGAAGGTGCCCGCGCCCGCCTCCGCCGCGATGCGGCAGGCATGGGCGAAGGCGTCGCCCGATTCGCGCAGGCGCACGGGGGTGAAGAGCGGGGGCAGGTCGAGCTCGGCGACGGCTGCGACCATGTGGGACGGAGGCACGCGGCGTTTCCTCATCGGGGCGGCTATCCAGCGCCTTTCCTTGGGTCTATTCCAATATAAACCGTTTTACGGCAAGAGCATCGCAGATCGCTCCCGAAGGTCCGCCGCGTCATGTCACAGCCCGATCGCATCGTCTTCGCCTGCTCCTGCGAGCGCACCATGCCGCTCGACGTCGAGGCTCTCTCGAAAGGCTGCGGCGGGCGGCTGGAGACGGCGACGCAGCTCTGCCGCGCCGAGATCGCGCGCCTCGAGGCCGCCTTCGCCGAGGGCGTCCCCGTGATCGTCGGCTGCACGCAGGAGGAGGCGGCCTTCGCCGACGCCGCCGAGGCGGCGGGGGAGGGGACCGGGACGCGCGCGCGCTACGCCCTCGCCAACATTCGCGAGACCGGCGGCTGGTCGACGGACGCCGCCGCCGCCGGGCCGAAGACGGCGGCGCTCCTCGCCATGGCGAGCGTGCCCGTGACGGACGCCGCCATCGTGACGCTGGAGAGCGAGGGCGTCGCTCTCGTGCTCGGCCGCGACGAGGTGGCGATCGAGGCGGCGCGCCGGCTCGCGGACCATCTCGACGTGACGGTGCTGCTCGAGCGCCCGGGTGCGATCATGCCGCCGCGCAAGGCGGATTTCCCCGTCCTGAAGGGCCGCGTGCGCAATGCGAGCGGCCATCTCGGCGCCTTCGAGCTGACGATCGACGAGTACGCCGCGCCCTCGCCGGCCTCGCGGGCGGCCCTCGTCTTCGGCGTCGCCCGCGACGGGGCGACCTCGGCCTGCGACGTCGTGATCGACCTCACCGGCCGCGAGCCGCTCTTTCCGGCGCACGACCTGCGTCCGGGCTACCTGCGCGCCGACCCGCGCGATCCCGTGGCCGTGGAGCGCCTCCTGTTCGAGGCGGCGAACCTCGTCGGCACCTTCGACAAGCCGCGCTACGTCAATTACGACGCCGGCCTGTGCGCCCATTCGCGCTCGAAGATCGTCGGCTGCACGCGCTGCCTCGACCTGTGCCCCACCGGCGCGATCACGCCCGCGGGCGATCACGTCGCCATCGATCCGGCGATCTGCGCCGGTTGCGGCCAATGCGCCGCCGCCTGCCCGACGGGGGCCGCGTCCTACGCGCTGCCCGGCGCCGGGGATCTCGTGGCGCGGCTTCGCGTCATGATGCGCGCCTATCGCGACGCGGGCGGACGCGACGCGGTGGTGCTCTTCCACGACGTCGAGCACGGCGAGCCGCTGATCGACGCGCTCGCGCGGTTCGGCGAGGGGCTGCCGGCGACGGTGATCCCGGTCGGCGTCAACGAGATCACCCAGATCGGCCCGGAGACGCTCGCCGCGCTCTTCGCCTACGGCGCCGCGGGCGCGCTGTTCCTCGCCCGCGCCCGGCCCAAGCACCCGCTCGACGGGCTCGCCCGCACGGTCGACACGGTGAACGCGATCCTCACCGCGCTCGGCTTCGGCGAGGCGCCTGTCGCCGTGATCGAGACCGACGACCCAGACGTGCTCGGGGCGTCGACCCGCGCCGCCGCACGGGCGCGCGCGGGGACGGGCGCGGCGGTGCCGGCCTCCTTCCTCGCCCAGCCCAAGAAGCGCCAGCTGCTCGAGATCGCTTTCCGTGAGCTCCACCGCGTCGCGCCCGCTCCCGTGCCGGTGGTGCCCCTCGCCGCGGGCGCCCCCTTCGGCGGGATCGTCGTCGACGTCGGGGGCTGCACTTTGTGCCTCTCGTGCGTCTCCGCCTGCCCCGCGGACGCGCTCTCGGACAATTCCGAGCGCCCGATGCTGCGCTTCACCGAGAGCCTGTGCGTGCAATGCGGCCTGTGCGCCGCGACCTGCCCGGAGGCCGTCATCACGCTCGAGCCCCGCCTCGACTTCGCCGCCTGGGACGCGCCCAAGCGCGTGATCAAGGAGGAGGAGCCGTTCGCTTGTGTCGAATGCGGCAAGGCCTTCGGAACCAAGGCCACGATCGGGCGCGTCATGGAGAAGCTCGGCGGGCGCCACTGGATGTTCTCCGGCGAGGAGGGCGAGCGGCGCCTTCGCGTCCTGCAGATGTGCGAGGATTGTCGCGTCCAGGCGGTGGTGAACGAGAGCTTCGATCCCCACGACGCGCCGCGCCCCAAGCCGCGCACCAGCGACGACTACATCCGGGACCGCTCCAAGCTGTCGTGAGGAGGCTGCGGGGAACCGCGGGGGCGTCCACCGGTTCCTCGCGCACGAGCCTCCGGCCCGGAGGCCACGGCACAGGAGTGGCGCGCGATGCGCTCGACCATCGTCCCCTGCGCGCTCGCCGCGCTCCTCCTCACGACCGGCCTCGCGGCGGCCCAGGATCGCGGCGCGCGCGATCCCGCGGACTGGGAGGCGAAGATCCCCTGGATCACGCCCGACGAGCCGGACTGGATCGATTCGGACGAGGTCGTCGACAGTTTCCCGCCCGGCATCACCCCGCTCGGCCGCACCCCGCCCAACGAGCTCCCCGGCGAGAGCACGGACGAGCTCCAGGACCTGATCGACGAGACGCGCGACGAAGCGAGCGAGCGTGAGCGGCGGCGGCTGGGGGAGCGGTGAGGGACCAGGCCCTCACTCTACGTCACCCGCGGGGGAGCGGCCGGATTCGATGCCGCCGGTGGGTTCGCGCAGGTGGCTGAGTTCGCCGTCGGGGGCGGGCCAGGCGTCGACCTGGATGCGCACGGCGCGGTCGACGGAATAGGCCTCCGCGGCGCTCTGCGAGAGGAGCCCGCCGAAGACGCCGTAGGACACGAGCCCGATCGCGAGGACGACGCCGCAGGAGACGAGGAAGGACTTCATCGCAGGCTCTCCTATTCCGCCGGCTCGGGCCGCGGGCGCTCGTCGGCGGCCGCATCTCCCTCGCGCTCGAGCCGCTCGATCCAGAGCGGATGATGCGTGCGCGCCCATTCGCGGTCGACGTCGCCCTTCCACATGGCGTCGAAGGAGCCGCTGACGCCCACCGAGCCGAGATAGGCGTGGCCGATGATGGTGGCGATGAGGAGCGCGGCCACGATCGTGTGGCCGCCGTGGAGCAGGTGCATCCAGCCGACGCCGATCGTCGAGATCGGCAGCATCAGGAGGATGCCCGAGACGCCCATGGCGAGGCCGCCGAGGACCGCGATCCAGAAGATCAGCTTCTGGCCGGCATTGAACTTCTCCGCCGGAACGTGGCGTCCCGAGGGGATGCCGCCGGCCTGGCGCAGCCACTCGCGATCGACGCGCGAGAACAGGTTGTCCTGCACCCACAGCCCCGCCATCGCGAGAATGCCGAGAAGGAAGGCGAAGCCGATCTGGTTGTGGACGAGGAGGCTCCCCTGCGCCAGCGCGCCGAAGACCGCGTCGCCCGCCCAGGACTGGATCAGCTGGCGCCCGAAGACGAGCGTCAGGCCCGTCAGCGCGAGGAGCACGAAGGAGATCGCCGTCGTCCAGTGCACCACCCGGTCGAGGAAGCGAAAGCGCGCCACGCGCCGCCCGCGCGCGTCGCGCTCGTAGCCCTGCGAGCCGCGCCAGAGATAGAGGCCGAGCACGGCCGCCACCGCGAGCACGATGAGGATCGCGTGGATCCATTTCGACCAGTAGGTCCGGAAGTCGCGCCAGATCCGGTTGTCCGCGGCGGTGACGAAGCCGAGCGCCGGGTTCTGGTAGGAGGTGAAGCCCTCGAGCCGCTCGTCGGGCATCTCGCGATCGCTCAGCTCGCGGAAGAGCGTGTCGAGATCGCCGGAGGGCGCGCGGTCCGGGACGAGGTAGACGCCGCGCTCCTGCGGGAAAGCTTCGGGCTGCGCCTCGTCGCCTTGCTGCGCCAGCGCGGAGAGCGGCGCGAGGAGGAGGAGCCCCATCGCCATCGCGATGATGCGTAGCGCCCCAGCGAGGGGGGAGGGCGTTCTCATAGCGTCTCTCCCGGCGTGCGCATGCTCTCCGTCGCCATGGCCGGCGGCCAGTGCGAGCTGCCCTGCGAGAGGACGGTCGGGCTGTCCTGGTAGGCGGTGGCCCAGCCCCAGGCGGCGGAGCCGTAGCCGCGACGCAGCACGCGCTCGCGATAGATCTCGGCGATGATGGCGCCGTCGCCGGCGAGCAACGACTTCGTCGAGCAGACCTCCGCGCAGATCGGCAGCTTGCCCTCCGCGAGCCGGTTCCTGCCGTAGACGACGAAGCTGTCGGGCGTGTTGTCTCCCTCCGGTCCGCCGGCGCAATAGGTGCACTTGTCCATCTTGCCGCGCGCGCCGAAGGCGGTGGTCTTGGGATATTGCGGCGCGCCGAAGGGGCAGGCGTAGAAGCAATAGCCGCAGCCGATGCACACGTCCTTCGAGTGCAGGACGATGCCGTCCGCCGTCTGCAGGAAGCAGTCCACCGGGCACACGCTCGCGCAGGGCGCGTCCGTGCAATGCATGCAGGCCATGGAGACCGAGACCTCGCCCGGACGCCCGTCGTTCAAGGTCACGACGCGCCGGCGGGTCATGCCCCAGGGCACCTCGTGCTCGTTCTTGCAGATGGTGACGCAGGCATTGCACTCGATGCAGCGCTCGGCGTCGCAGATGAACTTCATGCGGGCCATGGGCGCGCCTCCTCAGGCCGGGACGATGCGGGCGAGCGTGACCTTCGTCTCCTGCATCGCGGTGACGGGGTCGTAGCCGTAGGTGGTGACGGTGTTGACGCTCTCGCCGAGCACGATGGGGTCCGTGCCCGCCGGGTAGCGTCCGCGCAGGTCCGCGCCCATCCAGAAGCCGCCGAAATGGAACGGCATGAACAGCACGCCCTCGGCGACGCGCTCCGTCACCATGGCGCGCGCGAGGATGCGTGCGGAATTCTCCGGGCCGTGCATCCAGACCATGCGCCGGTTCTCGATCCCCAGCCGCGCGGCGTCGGCCGGGTTGATCTCGATGAAGGCCTCCTGCTGGAGCTCGGAGAGCCACTTGTTCGAGCGCGTCTCCTCGCCGCCGCCCTCGTACTCGACGAGCCGGCCGGAGGTGAGGATGAAGGGGAACTCGCTCGCGATACCGAGCTCGGCCGCCCGCATCTGGACGGTCAGGTTGATCGTCGGCAGGCGGAAATCGACGCGGTCGGGGAGCGTGGGATAGTCCGCGAGGAGGTCCGGCCGGGGCGTGTAGATGGGCTCGTGGTGCATGGGCACCGGATCGGGCAGGTTCCAGGCGAGCGCGCGGGCCTTGGAATTGCCGTAGGGCGAGCAGCCGTGGGCGATGGCGACGCGCTGGATGCCGCCCGACAGATCCGTCGTCCAGGAGACGTCCTCGACCTTGTCGCCGCCGATGCGGTCGATGACCGCGCGCTCGGTGTCGGTGAGCTCGCCGGCCCAGCCGAGGCGGTCGAGCACCGCCATCGTGAACTCGGGATAGCCGTCCTGCAGGTCCGAGCCCGGCGTCGAGACGCCCTCGGCGAGCAGCGGCACGCCTTCGCGCTCGACGCCGAAGCGCGCCCGGAAGCCGCCGCCGCCCTCGGCCACGGGGAGGTTCAGGTTGTAGAGGATCGGCGTGCCGGGATGGCCCTCCTCCGGCGTGCCCCAGCAGGGCCAGGGCAGGCCGTAATAGTCGCCGGCGACGGGACCCTCCGAGGCCCGCAGCGTCTCCGGGTCGAACAGATGCTGGTACTCCATGTGGAGCTTGAGCCGCTCCGGCGATTGGCCGGTGTAGCCAATCGACCAGGTGCCGCGGTTGATCTCGCGCAGGATGTCCTCGATGGAGGGGATGCCGCCCTCCTCGATGGCGATGCGCTTGAACATCTCGTCGGCGAAGCCGAGCTTCCGCGCCAGGAGATACATGGTCTCGTGGTCGCCCTTCGATTCGAAGATCGGCGGGAGCACCTCGTCGGCCCATTGCAGCGAGCGGTTCGAGGCCGTGCGCGTGCCGCGGATCTCGAATTGCGTCGCCGCGGGCAGCAGCCAGGTGTTCTCGCGCCGGTCGCCGAGCGCCGCGAAGGTGGTGGGATGCGGGTCGCAGACCACGAGGAGGTCGAGGTTGTTCATGCCCTCGACGGCTTCCGGCATGCGCACGACGGTGTTGCCGCCGTGGCCGAAGACCATCATCCCGCGGATCTTGCCGGGCTGGGCGACGTCCTCGGCGGGGTAGTTCACCGCGTCGAACCAGCGGGTCGTCGGGATGCCCTTGGTCTCCATCAGCTCCTTCGTGGCGAAGCGCGAGACCATCCAGTCGTAATCGACGTCCCAGACGCGGGCCCAGTGGCGCCAGGAGCTCTCCTGCAGGCCGTAATAGGCGGGCAGCGTCGTCACGTCCAAGCCGAGATCGGTCGCACCCTGGACGTTCGAATGGCCGCGGAAGATGTTCGCGCCCCCGCCCGCGACGCCGATGTTGCCGAGCGCCAGCTGCAGGATCGTGTAGGCGCGCACGTTGGCGGTGCCCACCGTCTTCTGCGTCGCGCCCATGCACCAGATCAGCGTGGAGGGCTTCTCGTGGCTCATCAGCCAGGCGATGTGGCGCAGGTGCTCGCCGGGTACGCCGGAGACGCGCTCGACCTCGTCTGGCGTCCAGCGGGCGACCTCGGCGCGCACCTCGTCCATGCCGAAGACGCGGGTGCGGATGTATTCCGCGTCCTCCCAGCCGTTCTCGAAGATGTGCCAGAGCATGCCCCAGATGACCGGGATGTCGGTCCCCGGGCGCAGGCGGACGTAGTCCGTGGCGTGGGCGGCGGTGCGGGTGAAGCGCGGATCGACGACGATGAGGCGCGCGTGGTTGCGCTCCTTGCCGAGCAGCACGTGCTGCATCGAGATCGGATGGGCCTCGGCCGGGTTGCCGCCCATGATCATGATGCACTTGGAATTCGTGATGTCGTTGAAGGAGTTCGTCATCGCCCCGTAGCCCACCGTGTTGGCGACGCCGGCGACGGTGGTGGAATGGCAGATGCGGGCCTGGTGATCGACGGAGTTCGTGCCCCAGAAGGCGGCGAGCTTACGGTAGAGATAGGCGTTCTCGTTGGAGAACTTGGCGGAGCCGAGCCAGAACACCGAATCCGGCCCGCTCTCCTCGCGGATGGCGAGCAGCGTGTCGCCGATCTCGTCGATCGCCTGCTCCCAGGAGACGCGCACCCATTCGCCGCCGATACGCTTGATCGGGTACTTGATGCGCCGGTCGCCATGGGCGATCTCGCGGACGGAGGCGCCCTTGGCGCAGTGGGTGCCCAGGTTGATCGGGCTCTCGAAGGCGGGCTCCTGGCCGACCCAGACGCCGTTCTGCACCTCGGCGCGCACGGTGCAGCCGACCGAGCAATGAGTGCAGATGGACTTGCGGATCTCGATGGGCGGGCCGGACGGGATCTCGGTCGCGGCGCTGGCGCGGCGGATCAGGCCTTCGCGGGGCAGGGCGGCGAGGGCGCCGATGCCGGCGGCGGAGACGCCCGAGGCCTTCAGGAAATCACGCCGGTCGAGGGCGCGGCGCTCGGCGGGTGCGAGGGGGACGGCTCCGCCGCGGGCGGCGAGGGCACCGGAGCGGGCGTCGCGGCGGTCGCGCTTGCGCATCAGCATGGCCGGCCTCCTCAGCGCGCGTTCGTGCGGTAGAAGGTCAGGACGTGCTCGGTCTCGCGATAGCGCGGGGCGCGGCGGTCCATGGGGGCGGTGAGCGCCTGCGCCTCCTGCGCGCCGCCCAGCACGGGAGCCGCCGCTGCGGCCGGGGCCAGGGCGAGGCCCCTGAGGATCGTGCGGCGTTCGGGTCTCTCGGGGCCCTGTTTCCGGTCGACCTCGCGCTCCGCCATGGCATCCTCCTCGACATTCATGCCGAAGGCCAAGGCGCGAAGGCCGATCGAGGTTCCACGAGAAAGCCGGCGGAGCCGCTCAGGCGGCGCTGCACGGAGCGCGTCGGGAGGGTCGAGGCACGAGGCCCCGCGCCGGTTCGCCGCCCGCTCGCGTCAGCGCCCCAGCGCGCGGTCGATGGCGGCCGAGAGCTGCGCCTGATCGTAGGGCTTGGGCAGGGTCGGCAGCGTCTCGCCGTCCGGCGCCGCGCCGTAGCCGGTGGCGAGGATCACCGGCAGGCCGGGCCGCTCGGTCGCGAGCTCGCGGGCGAGCTCGACGCCCGTCATGCCGGGCATTGACTGATCCGTGACGACGAGGTCGAGATCCGCGCGCTCGGCGACGATCGCGAGCGCCTCGCGACCCGAATGCGCGGTGAGGACGACGTGTCCGAGATCCTCGATCAGGTCGGCGGAGCCCATGGCGGTGAGGGCGTCGTCGTCGACGAGGAGGATGGTGGGCATGGACGTGTCTGCTCCGTTACGAACGTGGCCGTAGCGTCAACGCGCGAGAGCCGAGGCGGGTCCCGAGGACGCGTGGCGCATGGATCGAGAGGGCTCTAGCCCACTCCCGTCGGTCCGTCGAGGACCCGTCGCACCATGCGCACGAGCTCGGACCGGCGATAGGGCTTGTCGAGCACGTCGAACTCCGCGCCGCCGGCGTCCCGGCGCTCGAGAGAGGCCTCGGCATAGCCCGTGGTGAGCAGGATGCGCAGCTTCGGGCGGCGCCGGCGCGCCTCGCGGGCGAGCATGACGCCGTTCATGCCGCCGGGCATGATCAGGTCAGAGAACAGCAGGTCCACGCCCCGCGTGCCGTCGAGGACGTCGAGCGCCTCGCGGGCGTTCGCGGCGCGCAGGATCGTGTAGCCGAAATCGGAGAGGATGCTCTCGGCGAGATCGGCGACCTCGATGCGGTCGTCGACGACGAGGATCGTCTCCGAGCCGCCGTCCTGGTCGCGCATGCGCACGCCCGTCATCCCGCGCGGGCGCGCGGCGTCGATCGTGTCCTCGTCCGCCGCGGCGGGGAAGTAGAGCCGCACCGTCGTGCCCTGGCCGACCTCGGAATAGATCCGCGCCGCCCCGCCGGACTGGCGCATGAAGCCGTAGACCATGGAGAGGCCCAGCCCCGTGCCCTTGCCCTCCTCCTTGGTGGTGAAGAACGGGTCCATCACCCGCATCGCCACCTCCGGCGCCATGCCGCTTCCGGTATCGGTGATGGCGATCGCGGCGTAGCGCCCGCCGGGGATGTTGCCGAAGGCGGCCTCGTCGCCCGGCGCGATTTCGCGGTTCCGCGTCTCGATGATGACGCGCCCGCCCTCGGGCATGGCGTCACGGGCGTTGATGAGGATGTTGAGGAGCGCGACCTCCGCCTGGACCGCGTCGAGACGCGCGTTCCACAGATCGGGCGCGAGCTTCTTCTCCACCGTGATCGCGTCGCCGAGCGTGCGCGTCGCCATCTCGGAGAGCGTCTCGACGAGCTCGTTGAGGCTCACCACGCGCCCCTCGAGCCGCTGCTTGCGCGCGAAGGCGAGGAGCTGCTGCGTCAGCGTGGTGGCGCGGTCGGAGGCGACCTTTATCTGCGCGATCGCGCGCGCCATCTTGGCCGGCGCGTCCGGCAGGAGGGCGAGCTGGCCCTCCAGGATCTCGGTGTAGCCGCTCACGACCTGGAGCAGGTTGTTGAAGTCGTGCGCGATGCCGCCCGTGAGCTGGCCCAGCGCCTCCATCTTCTGCGACTGGCGCAGCGCGTCCTCCGCGTCGCGTCGGCGCGAGACGTCGAGCTGCGAGCCGAAGAAATACACGATCTCGCCGACCTCGTTGTAGACCGGCGAGACGAAGAGCGCGTTCCAGAAGGCCGAGCCGTTCTTGCGGTAGTTGAGGATCTCGACGGCGACGTCGCGCTGCTCGGCCACCGCGCGGCGCACCTCGTCGATGGTCTCGGGATCGGTCTCGGGGCCCTGCAGGAAGCGACAATTGCGCCCGACGATCTCCTCCATCGCGTAGCCGGTCATGTGCGAGAAGGCGCGATTGCAGAAGACGATCGGGTTGTCCCGCTGGCGCGGATCCGTGACGATCATCGGCATGCGCGTCTTCTCGACGGCGGCGAAGAAGATGTCGGAGTGGCGATCCTGAACGCCTTCCCCGATGGACGAGCCGCTGCGCGAGATCTTCGAGGGCGGCCCTTCGGGCAGGGGATTTCTGTCGTCGGTACTCACTGAGGTCTCCCGCAGGGGCGCCGACCCCTGCCCAGGCTATAGCGCAGGAGACGCACGTCGATAAAGCCGGCCACTTAGCGTGAAAACGCGCGCCGTCGAGTGGCGTCGCGAAACGGGCATTTTCGCCCGTGCACGGGAACCTTTTCCGCTCAGCCGCCGCCGGGATCGGTGTCTATCCCGCGGCGGCTGCGCCCCGGCAGCGCACCGGTGCCCGGCGTCGCATCCGGATTGACGAGGTCGGGCCGATCGTGCGGGCCGGCGGGAGGCGGCGGCTCGCGCTCGGGACGCGCGTCCTCGCGGCGCTGCGTGGTGCGCTCTCCGGCTTCCTCGCGGGGGTGCTTCTCGGGAGGCGTGCTCCCCTCTTTGCGCTCGTCGCCCATGATCTCCTCCAGCGTGCTGGAACAACGCACGAGGAGCTCTGGCGTTCGCGCCTATTCCGCTTCGCGCAGCACGATCTCGGCCATGATGTCGAGACCGATGGCCTCGAGGTCGTCGCGCAGCGCGCTCGCGCTGACGCCGTCGGGCAGCACGATGCGGGCCTTGGCCGAGAACAGCGCGTCCCCCGACATGGAGCCGACGAACACCTCCGTCTCCAGCTCGTCGATGCTCACGTGGCGCGCGGCGAGCCGATCGGCGATGTCGCGCACGATGCCGGGATGATCCGCGCAGGTGAGCTCGAGCACGGCCGCCTGTCCCTGCGGGGCGGGCTGCTCCGCCGAGCGGCGGGCGAGCGCGGTGATCCCCTCCTCGGCGAGATCGGCGAGGGCCTGCTCGAGCGCGGGCAGCGCCTCCTCCGGCAGGGCCACGCGCACGATGCCGGCGAAGGAGCCGCCGAGCCGCGCCATCGACGAATCGATCCAGTTGCCGCCCTGCGCCGCGACGATGGCGGAGAGGCGCTTCACCAGCCCCGGCCGATCCTGCGCGACGACGCTGATGACGATCTCGACGCTCACGCTCGTTCCTCCCGCTCTCGTTGCCCCGAAGACGAGCCGGGCCGCGCGCCCGTGTCAACCCGAACGAGCGGGCCAATAGTCCAGCTTTGAGCTGTTCTAATTCCAAGCTATTGATTTCAATGATGTTTTTTCTTGACCCCCGGGTCGCATCCGGCAAAGTGCGCAGGGAGAACAGTCCGAGCCCGGGCCTTGAACCCGGCGGTTGGAGAGACCCGATGACCCTTCGTTTCGACCCCGCGCTCGCCCGCGGCGACGGCCCCGTGCCGGCCCGCCGCGCGGATCTCCTGCCGGCCGGCGCCGCGGACGCGGCCGAGATCGCCTGCGACGCGCCCTGCCCGCGCGCCCGCGCCGAGGCCCGCCTCGTCGGCGAGATCTGTGCGGACGCGCCGGCGCGCCTGGCTCTCGCTGTCGCCCGCTACGTGGCGGCCGCGCGGGCGACGGGGGAGACGGATTGCATCGAGGCGGCCTTCGCGGAGGCGGAAGCGACGCTGCCGGCCGAAGAGGCGAGCCTCCTCGTCGGCGCGCTGGCGGGGCTGGTGCGTGCGCTCGAGGCCGAGAGCGGGCGGGCGCTCTCCATGCTGCCGGCCTCGTGCTGCCGCGCCAGCGCCGACGAGACGCGTCTCGCCGGGCTCGTCTCGGCGCATCGCGCCGGGAGGGCGGCCGATGTCGCGCAGGGGCGCGTCGGGCGCACGGCGCGTTCGGTCGCCGCTCTGCTCGGCCCGGAGATCGTGGGATGAGCGCGTTCGAGGGCATGTACACGCAGGCCGACCTCTCGGCCGCCCGCCGCCGCGCGCGCCTCGCCCGCGAGAAGGCCCAGCGCTATCGCGGCACCTCGGCCCAGATGCGCCGCAAGCTCGAGGCCCGCGCCGCCATGGCCGAGACGGAGGCGAACCTCATCGCCTACGCGCTCGGCGAGGACGACCCGCCGGCGCGACCGCGATCCCACGAGCTCGCCGCCGCCTCTCCTCCTTCCCTGTAGGGGAAGGTGGCGCGCCGCGAAGCGGCGTGACGGATGGGGCACGCCGAAGGCGTGTTCGGCTTCGCCGAAGGGCAGGGTGCGTCGCTCGCGGGCGTCGGACCCCACCCATGGCTCGCTTCGCGAGCGTTTTCCTCCCCGGCAGGGCGGGGGCGAGACCGGCCTCAGAGCTGGCCGAGCATGGCCTCGGCGCCGGAGGCGTCGGCCTTGCCGGGGGCGTCCTCGACGTTGAGCGCCTTCACGACGCCGTCCTCGACGATCATCGAGTAGCGCTTCGAGCGCAGGCCGAGCCCGAAGCCCGAGCCGTCGAGCTCGAGTCCGATGGCGCGGGCGAAGTCGCCGTTGCCGTCCGCGACGAACTCGAGCTTGCCGTCGGCGCCGAGCGACTTCTCCCACGCGCCCATGACGAAGGGATCGTTCACCGAGGTCACCACGATCGCGTCCACTCCCTTCGCCTTGAGGGCGTCGGCATGGGTGATGTAGCCGGGCACGTGGTTGAGCGTGCAGGTGGGCGTATAGGCGCCGGGCACGGCGATCAGGACCACCTTGCGGCCCTCGAACACCGCCTGCGAGGTGCGCTGGACGGGCCCGTCCGCCGACATGGCGCGGAAGGTCACCTCGGGCAGGCGGTCGCCGACCTTGATCGTCATGGTTCGTCGTCTCCGTGAATGGGGCGCCCGCTCGTCGGCGGGTCGAGGAGGTAACTAGGGCATTTCGCGCCGGCGTGCATGCCCTTCCTTCGCTGGAGCACGTCGTGCGCGTGAGGCGAGCGCGCCACCTCGCAGGATCGTGACCCGACGAGGCGGCGATCGCGTATAGAACACGAACCGCCCGCGCGAGGCCCGCCGCCGGACGAGGATGCCATGAAAGACACCCACGCCCCGCCGCCGGGAGCGCCCCCGACGGTACCGCGCCCGCGCGACCTGCGCCTCGACGTGTTCCGGGGCCTGGGCATGATCATCATCATGATCTCCCATATCCCCTGGAACCTGTGGTCGAACTGGATCCCGGCCCGGTACGGCTTCTCGGACGCCACCGAGATGTTCGTGTTCATGTCCGGCATGGCCTCGGCCATCGCCTTCGGCCGCGTGTTCGACAGGCAGGGCTTCGGCGTCGGCACGGCGCGGGTGGCGCAGCGGGTGTGGCAGATCTACTGGGTGCACCTGGCGATCTTCATGGTGCTGGCCACCCTCGTCGTCGTCATGGGTCCGATGCCCTTCGGCGACGAGACGTATGTCGAGCAGCTCAATCTCGTCCCCTTCTTCGAGGACACGGCGCGCAACCTCGTGGGGCTGATGACGCTCACCTACGTGCCGAACTATTTCGACATCCTGCCGATGTACCTCGTCATCCTGGCGATGATGCCCCTCGTCGTCGGGCTGGCGCGGGCGAGCGTGCCGCTCGCGCTCGGCGTGCTCGTGGTGCTGTGGGCCTGCGCGCAGGCCCGGCTCCTCGACCTGCCGGCGGAGCCGTGGTCGGACCGGACCTGGTTCTTCAACCCCTTCGGCTGGCAGCTCCTGTTCTTCCTCGGCTTCTTCTGGATGCGCGGCGACCTGCCGGCGCCGCCCCGCGCGAGCCCGGCGCTCCTCGCCGCCTGCCTCGCCGTCGTCGTCGTCACCGTGCCCTTCGCCCATTGGCCGATCTACCAGTCCGTGGACTGGGTCGGCGCCGGGCGCGAGGCGCTCGTGCCCTACCTGTCGAAGACGCGCTTGGGCATCCTGCGGCTCGTCCACTTCCTGGCGCTCGCCTACGTCGCGCTGTGGGTCGTGGACCGCTGGGGCGTCCTCTTGCGAAACGGCGTCGCGCGCGTTCTCGCCAAGGTGGGCCAGCAATCGCTCGCGGTCTTCGCGCTCGGCCTCGTGCTCTCGCGCGCGCTCGGGATCTATCTCGACTTCGCCGGCCGGGAGCCGGTGACCTATGCGATCGCCAACGTCACGGGCGTCGCGGTGCTCGTCGCGACGGCCTACGTGGTCGGCTGGTTCAAGGCCTCGCCCTGGAAGCAGAAGGCGCCCGCCGCGACGCCGCCGCGGTCGAATCCGGCGCTCAGCCCCGCGGAATGAGGCGCGGACCTCGCGTTTCGCCCGCGCGCTCCTTCCCAACGCCCGCACCTTGCCGCAGGATGGCGGCGGAGCGCGACGGAGTGCATGTGCCGCGATGACGAACCTGTTCGACCTGATGCGTGCCGCCCAGGGCGGCGCCGCCTTCGACAATTTCGCGACGAATCTCGGCCTCTCGACGGAGGAGACCCAGAAGGCGGTGGCGGCCCTCGTCCCCGCCTTCGCCATGGGGCTCCAGCGCTCGGCGGCGCGGCCGGAGGCGATGGACGCGCTCGCGCGGATGATGGCGAGCGGCGCCTTCGCCGGCGCCTGGCAGGACGCCGCCGCCGCCTTCGCCCCGCGCACCCGCGAGACCGGCTCGGACGCCGCCGCGACGCTCTTCGGCTCGCGCGAGCACGCGGCGCGCGTCGCAGACCAGGCGGCCGCCCTCTCCGGCGTCGCGGGGGAGGCGACGGGGCGCATGCTGCCGATCCTCGCCGCCATGCTGATGGACGGCATGGCCCGCATGGGCCCGCCCTCCGCCGAGAGCGCCGCCGCCAAGGAGCCGTCGCGCCGCGAGACGCCCCGCGCCTCGTCGGACGCCGCCGGCAACCCGTGGGAGGCGATGTTCGCCACGATGATGGGCGCACCGCCCAAGCCGGCGCCGGAGCCCGAGCCCTCCGCGCCCGAGCCCGAGAAGGACGCGCAGGCCGCCGCCGAGGACGCCTTCGCCGCCATGCGCAAGATGATCGACGCCGGGCGCGAGATGCAGGACGCGCAGCTCGCCATGATCAAGGCGATGATGGACGGCTTCCTGGGCCGCAAGTGATCCTCGGGGTCAAGTGATCCTCGGGATTAAGTGATCCTCGGGGCGCGAGCGAGCCTGCGCTGGTGAGCGAGCCTGCGGCCTGCGGCCATCCACCTCTCCCGGGGCGAGGTGGCGCCGCGGCGCCGGCGCCTTACATCCTCGGAAAGAGAGTGACGGGAAGGACGACCGAGCGCCCGATGAGCGACAGCAACGACACGCGCGACGCCGAAGGCAATCGCTTCTCCGCCCGCGCTGCCCGCTACGCGCGGGTCGGCGCCAACATGAGCGGCGTCGCCGCGCGCATGGCGGGCGCGCGGATGTTCGGCCGCGAGGACGCCCAGAACGCGGCCGCTCTGGCCCAGGCGCTGGGTGGCCTCAAGGGCCCGATCATGAAGGTGGCGCAGCTCCTCGCCACCATCCCCGACGTCGTGCCTCCGGAGTATGCCGCCGAGCTGCAGAAGCTCCAGGCGGAGGCGCCCCCCATGGGCGCGGCCTTCGTCAAGCGGCGCATGCAGGCCGAGCTCGGCGCCGGCTGGCGCACGCGTTTCGGCGAGTTCGACCTGAAGCCCGCCGCCGCAGCCTCGCTGGGCCAGGTCCACAAGGCCACGACGCTCGACGGCCGCGCCATCGCCTGCAAGCTGCAGTACCCGGACATGCAATCCGCCGTGGAGGCGGACCTGCGCCAGCTCGACTTCGCCTTCGCGCTGCACCGGCGCATGGATCCGGCGATCGACACGAGCGAGATCAAGAAGGAGATCGCCGAGCGCATCCGCGAGGAGCTCGACTACGTGCGCGAGGCCAAGCACGCGCGCATCTACGGCCACATCCTCGCCTCCGTTCCGGAGGTGCGGGTGCCCACCGTCGTCGAGGACCTCTCGACGAAGCGGCTCCTTTCGCTCGAATGGCTCGAGGGCACCAAGATCCTGTCCTACAAGGAGGCCGACGTCGAGATCCGCAACCGGCTCGCCATCGCCATGTTCAAGGCCTGGTGGCACCCGTTCTCGTCGGGCGCGATGATCCACGGCGATCCGCATCTGGGCAATTACACCGTCTGGGAAGCGGACGGAGAGCCGCAGGGCATCAACCTGCTCGATTACGGCTGCGTGCGGATCTTCCACCCGAAGTTCGTCGGCGGCGTCGTCGATCTCTATCGCGGGCTGCAGGAGAACGACCGCGCCCGCATGGTCCACGCCTACGAGACCTGGGGCTTCAAGAACCTCAACGCCGAGCTCATCGACATCCTCAACATCTGGGCGCGCTTCATCTACGGCCCGCTGCTGGAGGACCGCACGCGCACCATCGCCGACGGCGTCTCGCCGGGCGCCTACGGCCGCCGCGAGGCGTTCGAGGTGCACAAGGCGCTGAAGGAGAAGGGCCCCGTGACGGTACCGCGCGAGTTCGTGTTCATGGATCGCGCGGCGATCGGGCTGGGCGCCGTGTACCTGCATCTGCGCTCGGAGCTGAACTACCATCGCCTGTTCGAGGAGGAGATCGCCCGCTTCGATCTCGACGCCCTGGCCGAGCGCCAGCGCGACGCGCTCGCGGTGGCGGGGCTGGCGCCGCCAGCGGGGTGAGGGACAGCGCATCTCGATCGTCGCTCGTGCGCTTTCCGGCTGTGATTGCGTCGAGATACGTGCCATATAGTGCGTCGACGTCGGCCGCAGAAGCGGAGGGAAGCGCATGCAGATCGTGGAGAAGACGGTGCAGCCCGCCACCATCGCGGACTTCCTCCTCGTCTCCGCGCGCGAGGCGGGCGAGCTCTTGACGAACCTGAAGCTTCAGAAGCTTCTCTATTATGCCCAGGCCTGGCGTCTCGCTCTGACGGACGAGCCGCTGTTCTCGGAGGATTTCGAGGCCTGGGTCCACGGCCCCGTGCTGCCGTCGCAATACCACCGTTTCAAGGATTTCCGGTGGATGCCGATTACGGCACCCGTCGACATGCCTCGTGTGGACGAGGATCTCGCTCGCCATCTCGACGAGATCCTGCGCGTCTTCGGCCCCGAATCCGCGGTAGCGCTCGAGCAGATGACCCACGAGGAGCGTCCGTGGCGAGAGGCGCGTGCGGGGATGCCTCTGCACGAGACGTCGAGCGCGAAAATCAGCAAGAATACTATGAAAGAATATTACAGGAGCCTGATGGATGGGGAGGATCAGGAAGGGCAAGCCCGCGCCTGACGCGGGCGCGATCCGCAAGCGCGAGGCCACGGTACGGCAGATAAAGTTCTCCTTCGCACTTTTCAGCGGCGACGACGAGGTCGTCTGCCCCAGGAGCTTCCAGGACGGATACGTGCGGACCTTGATGGAGCGCTTGCGCGACCTCTCTTCATGGGATGTCGTTCGCTTCACGAACCAGTACGACAAGGCCGTCCGCAATCACGTGATCGATTGGGCGCGCACCGCGAGGCCGGAGGGCTTCGATCATCTGAACGAGCAATACCGAGCCTATCCGGCTTGGCAGTTCTCGCTCACCAGCAATGAGCACGGGCGCGTCCACGGCATCATCATCGACGACACGTTCTTCGTGATCTGGCTCGACGCGAACCACGCCCTGTATCCCTGATCGTGCGCACCGCGGACCGGGTGAGCCGACGCCCGCGATCCACCGCTTCCCGCAGATTTCGAAAGGCTCTCTTAACCGGGCGTTCACCACACTCTGGCGGTGGTGGAGCGGTACTTTCGACCCGGGGAGCCTCACGACCATGGTCTCGCGCGCGGAACGGTCGCTCGTCGGCGACTGGTGGTGGACGATCGACAAGGCGCTCGTCGCCGCGCTCGGCGTGCTGATGACGTCGGGCGTCGTGCTGCTCATGGCGGGCGGCCCGCCGGTGGCGCAGAGGCTCGGCCTCGACACGTTCCACTTCGTCAATCGCCAGGCGGTGTTCCTTGTGCCGGCGATCCTGGTCATGGCGGGGGTGTCCTTCCTCTCCCCGCGGCTCGTGCGGCGCTTGGCGCTCGCGGTCTATGCCGGCTCGCTCGCCCTCGTGCTCCTGGCGCTCGAGTTCGGGCCCGAGATCAAGGGCGCGCATCGCTGGATCTATCTCGGCCCGCTCGGCGTGCAGCCGTCCGAGTTCCTCAAGCCCGCCTTCGTCGTGCTCGTCGCCTGGGCCTTCTCCGAGAAGGCGCGCTCCGACATGCCGGGCACGCCCATCGCCATCCTGCTCCTGCCGCTCACGATCGTGCCGCTGATCCTGCAGCCGGATTTCGGGCAGACGATGCTCGTGACCATCGTGTGGGCCTGCCTGTTCTTCATCGCCGGCCTGCACTGGATCTGGGTGCTGGGCCTCGGCGGGGCGGGGGCGGTGGGCATCTTCGCGGCCTACGAATTCCTGCCGCACGTGCGCGCGCGCATCGAGCGCTTCATGTCGGGGGATGCCTCCGAGAGCTTCCAGGTCGAGACCGCGCTGCAGAGCTTCGCGTCCGGCGGCTGGCTGGGCCGCGGGCCCGGCGAGGGGACGGTGAAGCGCATCCTGCCCGACGCCCACACGGACTTCATCTTCGCGGTGACGGCGGAGGAGTTCGGCATCGCGGTGTGCCTCGTCATCGTATGCGTCTACGCCTTCATCGTGCTGCGCGGCCTCGTCCTCGCCCAGCGCTCGGAGGACGCCTTCTGCCGCATGGCGGTGGCGGGCCTCGTCTTGATGTTCGGGCTCCAGGCGTCCATCAACATGATGGTGAACCTGCATCTGCTCCCGGCCAAAGGCATGACCCTGCCGTTCATTTCCTACGGCGGCTCCTCGCTGATCTCGCTGGCGCTCGCCACGGGCTTCCTGATCGCGCTGACCCGCCGACGTCCCGCTGGCGCCGCGCACGCCTCCGGCTTCTCGCGCGATCTGCCGAGCAACGGCTGGGACGAGGGCTACGCGGAGCGCCCGGCATGAACGCACGCGCGCCGCTCGTCCTGATCTCGGCCGGAGGCACCGGCGGGCACCTCTTCCCGGCGGAGGCGCTCGCGCACGTGCTGCGGCGGCTCGGCCTGCGCGTCGTCCTCGTCACCGACGAGCGCGTCGGCGCGCTCGCCGAGCGCTTCCCGGCGGAGGAGGTGGTCTCCGTGCCCTCCGCCACGCCCTCGCGCCGCTCCGTCCTCGGCATGGTGGAGGCGGCGGGACAGCTCTGGCGCGGCGTCCTCGCCTCGCGCGCGCTGATCAAGCGGCTCGAGCCCGCGATCGTCGTCGGCTTCGGCGGCTATCCCACCGTCCCCCCGCTCTTCGCCGCCTGGAGCCTCGGCACGAAGCGGGCGATCCACGAGCAGAACGGCGTCGTGGGGCGTGCCAACCGCTTCCTGGCGTCGCGCGTCGACATGATCGCCACCGGCTTTCCCGAGGTGCGCGGCCTGCCGCGGGGCGTGCGCGCGGCGATCGTCCATACCGGCAACCCGGTGCGCCAGGCGGTGATCGAGGCGGCGAAGACGCTCTATCCCGCGGCCCACAAGGGCGCGAAGCTGCGCCTCCTCGTCTTCGGCGGCAGCCAGGGCGCGAAGGTGATGTCGGACGTCGTTCCCGAGGCCGTGGCGAAGCTGCCGCCCGAATACCTCGAGCGCCTCGTCGTCACCCAGCAGGCCCGCGAGGAGGACATGGCGCGCGTCCTCTCCACCTACCGCGCGATCGAGGCGCAAGCGGAGGTGCGGCCCTTCTTCGCCGACCTGCCGCAACGGATCGCGGACGCGCATCTCGTCGTCGCCCGCTCCGGCGCCTCGACGGTGGCCGAGCTCGCCGCCATCGGCCGGCCCTCGATCCTGGTGCCGCTGCCCGGCGCGCTCGACCAGGACCAGGCGGCCAACGCCCGCACGCTCCACGACGTCGGCGCCGCCCTCATGCTGCCGCAAACCGACTTCACCCCCGAGCGCCTCTGCGCCGAGCTCGTCGCGCGCTTCGAGAACCCCGAGCGCCTCACCGAGGCGGCGCTGAAGGCCAAGGCCGCCGGGGCCGTCGACGCCGCCGAGCGCCTCGCCGCCGCGATCCTGGGATTGGCGGGGATCGATCCGGCGCGCTATGCCAGTCAGGCGACGGCCTGAGCCGCGCCGCCCCGTCGACACGAACCGAGACACATCCCATGAAGCTGCCTCCGAAGCTCGGACCCATCCATTTCATCGGCATCGGCGGCATCGGCATGTCCGGCATCGCCGAGGTGATGCACAATCTCGGCTACACGGTCCAGGGATCGGACGCGGGCGAGAACGCCAACGTCCAGCGCCTGCGCGAGAAGGGCGTCGCGGTCCATGTCGGGCACGACGCGGCGCATCTCGGCGATGCCGAGGTCGTCGTCGTCTCCACCGCCATCCGGCGCGACAATCCCGAGCTCAAGGCCGCGCGCGAGGCGCGCCTGCCCGTCGTGCGGCGGGCCGAGATGCTGGCCGAGCTGATGCGGCTCAAGACCTGCGTCGCCATCGCCGGCACGCACGGCAAGACGACGACGACCTCCCTCGTCGCGACGCTGCTCGACGGCGGCGGCTTCGATCCCACCGTGATCAACGGCGGCATCATCAACGCCTACGGCACCAATGCCCGCATGGGCAAGGGCGACTGGATGGTGGTGGAGGCGGACGAGAGCGACGGCACCTTCCTGAAGCTGCCGGCGGATTACGCCATCGTCACCAACATCGACCCGGAGCATCTCGACCATTTCGGCAGCTTCGACGCCATCAAGGAGGCGTTCCGCTCCTTCATCGAGAACATCCCCTTCTACGGCTTCGCCGTGATGTGCACGGACCATCCCACGGTGCAGGACCTCGTCGGCAAGATCGAGGACCGGCGCATCGTCACCTACGGGCAGAACCCGCAGGCCGACGTGCGCCTGCTCGACCTCGACCTCTCGGGCGGGCAGGGGCGCTTCAACGTGCTGATCCGCGACCGCAAGAACGATTCCGCCAGCGTCATCGACGACGTGGTCATGCCGATGCCCGGCCTGCACAACGCGCTCAACGCCACCGCCGCCATCGCGGTCGCCCACGAGCTCGGCGTGCCGGGCGAGACGATCCGCCGGGCGCTCGCCAAGTTCGGCGGGGTGAAGCGCCGCTTCACGCGCGTGGGCGAATGGAAGGGCGCGGCCATCTTCGACGATTACGGGCACCACCCCGTGGAGATCGCCGCCGTGCTCCAGGCGGCGCGGGCCTCCACAAAGGGCAAGGTCGTCGCGGTCGTCCAGCCCCACCGCTACACGCGCCTGCACGCGCTGTTCGACGCCTTCTGCACCTGCTTCAACGATGCCGACGCCGTGATCGTCGCGCCGGTCTACGCCGCCGGCGAGGCGCCGATCGAGGGCGCTGACCGCGACGCGCTCGTGTCGGGCCTCAAGGCGCGGGGCCACCGTCGCGCGATCGCGCTCGAGGGACCCGAGCAGCTGCCGGAGGTGATCGCGGGCCTCGCCGAGCCCGAGGATTTCGTCGTCTGCCTCGGCGCGGGCACCATCACCCAATGGGCGCAGGCGCTGCCGGCGGGGCTCGCCGCCCTCGACGAGGGGGCGCGGTGAGCTTTCCGGACATCACGGGCGAGATCCGCGCGGCGGCGCCCGAGCTGCGCGGCACGCTCGCGGCGAACGCGCCGAGCGCGCCGCTCACCTGGTTTCGCGCCGGCGGGCCGGTGCAGGCGCTGTTCACGCCCGCCGACGAGGCGGACCTCGCGCATCTCCTCGCCGCTCTCCCCGACGAGATCCCGGTCACGGTGGTCGGGCTCGGATCGAACCTCCTCGTGCGCGACGGCGGGCTGCCGGGCGTGCTGGTGCGCCTCGCAAAAGGCTTCGCGCAGATCGCGGTCGAGGGCCTGCGCGTCGAGGCCGGCGCCGGCGCGGCGGACGTGAAGGTCGCGCGCGCCGCCGCGGAGGCGGGCGTCGACGGCCTCGCCTTCCTGCGCGGCATTCCCGGCGCCATCGGCGGCGCGCTGGCGATGAACGCGGGAGCCTACGGCGGCGAGGTGAAGGACGTGCTCGTCGCCGCCCGCGGCCTCGACCGGCGGGGGAGGGCGGCCACGTTCACGAACGAGGAGATGGGCTTCTCCTACCGGCACTGCGCGGTGCCGGACGACGTGATCTTCACGCACGCGACCTTCGAGGGCCGGCCAGGCGAGCCCGCGGCGATCCTCGCGGCGATGAACGAGATCACCGAGAAGCGCTCCACGACCCAGCCCGTGAGCACGCGCACCGGCGGCTCGACCTTCGCCAATCCCGGCGGGCCCGGCGGCTCGCCCAAGGCCTGGGAGCTCATCGACGCCGCCGGCTGCCGCGGCCTCTCGCGGGGCGCGGCGCAGGTCTCCGAGCTGCACTGCAACTTCCTCGTCAACCACGGCGGCGCCAGCGCGGCCGACATCGAGGCGCTCGGCGAGGAGGTCCGTCGCCGCGTGCGCGAGACGTCCGGGGTCGAGCTCAGGTGGGAGATCCGGCGGGTGGGGGTGGGGTGAGCCGGCCTCACGCCCGCTCGGCCGTCTCCTCCGCCGCCGCCTTCTCCTCCTCCTCGGTCGACGACAGGGTCGACCACGGCGCGTCGGTGCCGGTGGGGGTCAGCTCGGCCTCCGTGGCGCGGTCGCACAGGATGTGGGCCTTGGCGATCATGTAGGCGGTGATCGGGGCTGCGAGGAACAGGAAGAGCGTGATAAGCAGCTCGTGATAGGACAGGTAGCCCCGCGTCGCGCCCGCATGGATCATCGAGGCGACGAGGATCGCGCCGATGCCGAGCGTCGTCGCCTTGGTGGGCCCGTGCAGGCGCCGCATCATGTCGGGCAGCTTCGCGAGCCCGATCGAGCCCACGATCAGGAAGAAGGCGCCGACGATCAGCAGCGCGGAGACGATGAGCTCGAGCCAGAAGGGCATGTCGTTCGTCATGGCTCTCTCACTCGATGATGTTGCCGCGCAGCACGAACTTGCAGAACGCCACCGTCGACAGGAAGCCCACCATGGCGACGAGGAGCGCCGCCTCGAAATAGACCGGCGTGGCGTACCAGATGCCGATCATGATGGTGAGCGCGATGGCGTTGATGACCATCGTGTCGAGCGCGAGCACGCGGTCGAGCAGGTCCGGGCCCTTGGACAGGCGCCAGATGTTGAGCGCGATGGAGATCGCGATGGAGGCGATGGCGACGAGGGAGGCGATCTCGATCATTCGAAGATCTCCATGAGGCGCCGCTCGTAGCGGTCCTTGATCTGGGCGACGGTGCCCTCCGGATCGTCCGTCTCGAGGCAATGGACGAGGAGCGCGCGACCGCAGGCGGAGAGATCCGCCGAGACGGTGCCCGGCGTCATGGTGATGGTCCCGGCGAGCACCGTGATCGCCTCCGGCGAGCGCAGCTCGAGGGGGATCGTCACGAAGCGCGAGCGCAGGCTGTCGCCCTTGCGGAAGAGCACGAGCCAGGCGACCTGCACGTTGGAGACGACGATGTCCCACAGAACGATGCCGAGATAGGCGAGGATCTTGAAGGGATGGCGCACCCGCGGGCGGCCCGGCCAGTAGGGCGCCGTGAACATCGGCACGAGGATGCCGATGACGAGGCCGAGCAGGACCGCGCCCACGGAGAACGAATTCACGAGCAGGATCCAGACGGCCGTGATCACGAGCGTCAGGACGGGATGGGGCAGGATGCGCGACATCAGCGGCTCCAGTCCGGGACGATGGCCGGGTCGAACACGGCGGCGACGTAGCCGGCGGGATCGAGGATCTGGCGTGCGGTGGCCTCGAAGGCCTCCGTCGCCGGGCCGGCGAAGACGACGAGCAGGGCCGCGAACGCCAGAAGCGCGTAGACGGACAGCCGCATGGCGCCCGTCTCCTTGCGCGGCGTGTCGAACTCGCGCTCCGGCGGCGGCGCCGCCGCGACGAGGCCGCCGCCCACCGCCTGCGCCTTCCAGAACAGGGTCGAGCCGGCTCGCGCGAAGCCGATGATCACGACGAGGCTGGTCACGAGGACGAGGGCCCAGATCCACGGCCCGTAGGCGGAGGCGCGGGCGGCGTCGAGGATGAGGAGCTTGCCGATGAAGCCCGAGAAGGGCGGCAGGCCCGCCATGGCGATGGCCGCGACGAAGAACAGCCCCGACAGGAGCGCGTCGTTGCCCACGGGCGGCGCGGTCCGAAGCGCGTCCCCGGAGGCGCCGCGCCGGCGGGTCACCATGTCGGCGATGAGGAAGAGCACCGCGGCCGCCACCGTCGAGTGGACGGCGTAGTAGAGCGCGGCGGTCAACCCCTCGACGTCGAAGAGGCCGAGCGCCACGAGGAGCGACCCCATCGACCAGACCACGGAGAAGGCGACGAGATCGACGAGCCGGCGCGTCGCCAGCACGCCCAGCGCACCGACGAGGAGGGTGACGAGCGCGGCCGGTATGATCCAGGGCGCCGCCGTCCAGGCGATCTCGCCGGCCTCCGGCCCGAACACCATCGCGTGCATGCGGATGATGGAATAGGCGCCCACCTTCGTCATGATGGCGAAGATGGCGGCGGCGGGGGCCGACGCCGCGCCATAGGTCGTCGGCAGCCACCAATGCAGCGGCGCGAGCGAGGATTTCAGCGCGAAGACGAGGAAGAGGAGCAGCGCTCCCACCCGCAGCAAAGCCACGTCGCCGGCGGCGACCTCCGCCGAGCGCCGGGCGATGTCGGCCATGTTGAGCGTGCCGGTGGTGGCGTAGATCAGCCCGATGGCGAAGAGGAAGAGCGTCGAGCCGATCAGGTTGATCGTGACGTAGTGGAAGCCCGCCTTCAGCCGCGCCGGGCCGCCGCCGTGCAGCATCAGCCCGTAGGAGGCGATGAGCATCACCTCGAAGAACACGAACAGGTTGAACGCGTCCCCCGTGAGGAAGGCGCCCATGATGCCCATCAGCTGGAACTGGAAGAGCGCGTGGAAGTGGCGCCCCTTCTCGTCCCAGCCGCCCGACGCGTAGGCGACGACCACGAGGCCGAGAATGCCCGTCAGCAGCACCATCAGCGCCGAGAGGCGATCGAGCACGAGGATGATGCCGAAGGGCACCGGCCAGTTGCCGAGGAGGTAGGGCCGCGTCTCGCCGTCCGCCGCCAGCGCGTAGAGGTAGATTCCGAGCGCGAGCAGCGCCGCCGTCGCCACGCCCGAGACGATGCGCTGCAGGCGCAGGTCGTCGCGCAGCGCCAGCACGATGAAGGCCGCCGTGAAGGCCGGCAGGAGGATGGGGGCGATGATCAGGTGGTTCATGACGCTCACACGCCCCGCTCGGAGGCCGCGGCCGCGCCGGGCTCGAGGCCGGTGTCGGTGGCCGTCGTGCGCCCGCTCTCGCTGTCGGCCCGCTCGCGCGCGCCGACGCCGTCGTCGCCGCTCTCGAGGAAGCCGCGCAGCGCCAGCACCACGATGAGCGCCGTCATGCCGAAGGAGATGACGATGGCGGTGAGCACGAGGGCCTGCGGCAGCGGGTCGGTGTAGACCTTCACGTCGGGGCTGTAGATCGGCGGCGCGTCGATGGCGAGCCGGCCCATGGCGAAGAGGAAGACGTTGACCGCGTAGGACAGGAAGGCGAGCCCGATGATGACGGGGAAGGTCTGCGCCCGGAACAGCAGGTAGACCCCCGCCGCCGTGAGCGCGCCGATGCCGGTCGCGACGAGAAGCTCCATCTCACGCCTCCTTGTCGCGTGCGGGCTCGACGACGCGCGGCGCCGCCATCGCACGGCCGCTGCCGCGTGCCGCGTCGTGGAACGGCGGCTCGTAGGGACCCTCCGGCACCGGCACGCGCTCCGCCTTGTGCTCGACGCGCGAGATCTGGAAGAGCGCGAGCAGCACCGTGCCGACGACCGTGAGGAAGACGCCGAGGTCGAAGGCCATGGCGGTGGCGAGCTCCACCTCGCCGACGAGCGGGATGTGGAAGTAATCGTACGACGACGTCAGGAACGGCGCCCCGAACAGGAAGGATGCGACGCCCGTGAGCCCCGCGATGATCACGCCCGCGCCGATCATGGCGTGCGGGTTGTAGCGCGCCCGCGCCGAGGCCCAGTCGAAGCCGGAGGCGATGTATTGCATGATCAGCGCGATGGCGACGACGAGGCCGGCGATGAAGCCCCCGCCGGGCTCGTTGTGGCCGCGCAGGAAGATGAAGATGCCCACCGTGATGGCGAGCGGCAGGATCACCCGCGTCGCGACGACGAGGGGCATGGGATGCGCGTCGCCCGACTTGCGGGTCGGCAGCATCGCCGCGAGCCGCCGCGCGGAGGCGCCCCGAAGGGCGGAATCCAGCATGGCGAAGATGGCGAGCGCGGCGATGCCGAGCACGATGATCTCGCCGAACGTGTCCGTGCCGCGGAAGTCGACGAGGATGACGTTGACGATGTTGGTGCCGCCGCCGCCGGGCTTCGACTGCGCGATGTGGTATTCCGAGATCGAGGCGACGTCGCGCGTCATCACGGCGTAGGCGAGGGCGGCGACGCCCAGGCCCGCCGTGATGGCGATGGCGGCGGAGCCGAAGCGGTTGGCGTTGCTGCGCTCCGGCGCGCCCTGGCGCGGCAGGAGGTTGAGCGCCAGGAGCAGGAGGATCGTGGTGACGACCTCCACCGAGATCTGCGTCAGCGCCAGGTCCGGCGCGGAGAATTGCAGGAAGGCCACGGAAACGACGAGGCCGACCACGCTCGTCAGGACGAGCGTGAGGAGCCGGCTCGTATGCGCGACGACGACGGCGCCGCACACGGCGACGAGGACCGCCCAGGCGACGATGGCCGGCGGGCTCGCCGGCAGCGTCGCGCGCGTGCCCGGCGCATGCCCGCCCTGGAGGAAGGCGACCGCGCCCACCGCCACGATCGAAGCCACGATGATGCCCGCATAGAGCTGGAGCGAGCCCGTCTGCGTCGCGCCGGTGAAGCCGCGCGCCGTGGAGACGAGGCCCGCGATGGTGCGGTCGAACATGGACTTCGCGTCGGGATGCGGCAGCCCCGCATGCGCCGCCGAGAGCGAGCGGTAGAGCGCGACCACGATCGTGCCGACGACGATCGCCGCGATCGACATGAACAGGGCAGGGGTCAGCCCGTGCCAGATGGCGAGGGAATAATAGGGCAGGGTATCCGTCTGCAGCACCGCCATGGAGGTGCGCGCCACGATCGGGCCTGCGATCGGCGGCACGAGGCCGATGGCGACGACGAGGACGACGAGCAGCGCCACCGGCGCCCACATGCCGACCGGCGGATCGTGCGGGTGGTGCGGATAGCTCTGGCGCACCGGGCCCATGTAGGTGAACCAGGCCAGCCGCAGCGAATAGGCCACCGAGAACATCGCCGCGAGCGTCGCCAGCGCCGGAACGAGATAGGGGATGCCGGTGAGCTCGGTGTGGGCGGCTTCCTCGAGCATCATCTCCTTCGACAGGAACCCGTTGAAGAAGGGCAGGCCCGCCATCGATGCGGCGGCGATCAGCGCGAGCACGCTCGAGATCGGCATGAGCTTGGCGAGCCCGCCGAGCTTGCGGATGTCGCGCGTGCCGGCCTCGTGGTCGACGATGCCCGCGCTCATGAAGAGCGCCGCCTTGAAGGTCGCGTGATTGAGGATGTGGAACATCGCCACGACGACGCCGATCTCGGTGCCGAAGCCGAGCAGCATCGTCATCATGCCCAGATGCGAGACCGTGGAGAAGGCGAGCAGCGCCTTCAGGTCGTTCTTGAAGATGGCGATGAAGGCCGCGATCGCCATCGTGGCGAGGCCCACCGGCGTGACGATCAGGAACCAGATGTCCGTTCCCGCAAGCGCCGGCCAGAAGCGGGCGAGCAGGAACACGCCCGCCTTCACCATGGTGGCGGAGTGGAGATAGGCCGAGACCGGGGTCGGCGCCGCCATCGCGTGCGGCAGCCAGAAATGGAAGGGGAACTGGGCGGACTTGGTGAAGGCGCCGACCAGGATCAGCAGCAGAGCCGGCACGTAGAGCGGGTGCGCCTGGATGACCTCGCCGCGGGTGATGATCTCGGAAATGGCGTAGGTGCCGGCCGCCTCGCCGAGGAGCAGCATGCCGCCGATGAGCGCGAGCCCGCCGCCGCCCGTCACCGCGAGCGCCATGCGCGCGCCCTGGCGCCCCTCCGGCAGGTGGCGCCAATAGCCGATGAGGAGGAAGGACGAGAGGCTCGTCATCTCCCAGAAGACGAGGAAGAGCAGCGCGTTGTCCGAGAGCGCGATGCCGAGCATGGCGCTCTGGAAGAGCAGCAGGTAGGCGTAGAAGCGCCCCATCGGGTCCTGTCGCGCGAGGTAGTAGCGCGCGTAGAGGATGATCAGGAGCCCGATGCCGAGGATCAGCCCGGCGAAGAAGAAGCCCAGCCCGTCGACGAAGAACGAGAAGGAGAGGCCGAGCTGCGGAATCCAGGGCAGCTCCTGGCGCAGGACCTCGCCCGCGTAGACGCCCGGCAGATGCGACATCAGGAGCGCGAAGGAGCCGAGCGAGGCCGCGCCGGCCGTCGCCGCGCAGGCGTTGCGGCCCCAGCGGATGGTCACCGGAGCCAGGAGCGCGCCGAGGAGCGGCAGGAGGACGATGAGGGCGATGCTCATGTGGGCGTCGGGCCACCTCTGTTCGCGGGCGTGGTGGGGCTCGGGTAGCGGAACGGCTTCGTTTGCGCCTGCCCGTCACCGGCTTTCGCCCTGCGGCGCCCGGTCGGCATGCGCGAACGCCCGCGCGCGGCCGGCGACGCGCCCGCGCGACCGCCCCCGCAATACGGTCTGCCCCCATGGCGCGCAAGCGATTTCCACGCCGGCGCGGCGGGTGATCCGCCCCTGTCCACCGTTCGACGAACCCCGTCCCCCGCCTTCGGCCTTGACGCGCAGGGTGCGCGGCGCCGAATGCTGATGCGTCGGATTTTAGCCGAGGAGAGTTTTACGCGCCATGAACGACACCGAGAGCGCCGCCCCGGCCGCCCCGGCCTCCACCAATGCCGCGGACACCTACGCCTCGCATTTCGTGCGCGCCGGCGACGGGCTGCGCCTGCACGTGCGCGTCTACGGCGGATCGAGCGCCGCGCTCCCCGTCGTCTGCCTGCCCGGCCTCGCGCGCAACGCGCAGGACTTCCACGATCTCGCGCTTCGCCTCGCCCGCGACCCGAAGCGCCCGCGCCGGGTGCTCGCCCTCGATTATCGAGGCCGCGGCCTCTCCGAGCGCGACCCCGATCCCGCCCGTTACGACGTCGGCGTCGAGATGCAGGACGTGCTGGCCGTGCTCGCCGCCCTCGACGTACCGCACGCGGCCTTCGTCGGCACCTCGCGGGGCGGGCTGATCACCATGGCGCTCGCGGCGACGCGGCCCGCCTGCCTGCGCGCCGTCGTCTTGAACGACATCGGCCCGGTGATCGACGGCAAGGGGCTCATCCGCATCCGCGGCTATGTCGGCAAGCTGCCGACGCCGAAGGGCTGGCCCGAGGCCGTCGACGCGCTGAAGCGTCTCCAGGGCGCGCAATTCCCCGGCCTCGACGAGGCGGGATGGACGGCGCTCGCGCGGGGCACGTGGACCGAGCGCGAGGACGGAACGCTCGCGCTCTCCTACGATCCCGCTCTGATGAAGAGCCTCGAGGCGCTCGACCTCGAGCGCTCGCCGCCGCCGCTCTGGCCGCTCTTCGAGGCGCTCGGCCACCTGCCGGTCCTGACGATCCGGGGCGAGCATTCCGACATCCTCTCGCGCGAGACCCTCGCCGAGATGGGCGAACGGCATCCGCGTCACGAGGCCGAGAACGTCTCGGGCGAGGGGCACGCGCCGCTGCTGCGGGGCGCGCTCGCCGATCGGATCGCGGATTTCATCGCCGCGGCGGAAGCGGATGCAGGGCGGTCGCGGCGAGATCCGCCTGCTGCGATCCGGGCCGAGGAGCCGCGTCTGCCTCGGACGTAGCCGCCTCGGCGGTCGCGACCGGGGTCGGCGCGGCGGCGCGGGCGGGGACGGGGGCGATCATCGGCTCGGGCGTGGGCTGCGGCGTCTCCACCGCGAGCTCGGCCGTCCAGCCCTCGGGCAGGCGCACGCGCATCTCGTCCTCGATGCGCTCGCGCGCCTGCGGGTAGAGCGCGCGCCCATCGAGCGCGAGGACGTTCGCGGCGAGCCGCGCCTCGCCCTCGGCGAGGCGGGCCAGCGCCGAGAGCGCGACCGCCGCGACGGGGGGCGGGGTCGCCTCGGCCTGCGGATCGACGACGAGCTCGCTCACCACGGGCTCGGCGACGAAGCGAGCGCGCGCGGCGATGAGGATGGCGGAGCGCTCCGCCTCGTCCGGCACGGCGCCGACGAGGCGAAGCCCGTCTGCGTCGCGCAGGGCGCGGAAGGGCGAGGGCCGGGGCGGGGCGGCGGCGACGACCGGCTCGACGGCAGCCGGCTCGACGGTGGCCGGCTCGGAGGCGACGGCGTCCTCGGCCGCGCCGTCCGGCGTCTCGGTCGCGGCGACGTCGTCGCTCGCTTCCGCGTCGGCGGGCGGCGCGCCGTTCAGGGAGCCCGTGGCGACCGGGTCCTGCGGCGCCGAGGCTGTTCCTCCAGCAGGAACGAGCCACAGGAGGGCGGCGAGCGCGGTCGCGGCACCGGCGAGAGCCGTGCCCGCGAGCGCCAGGCGAGGCGTACGCGTCATCGAGGCTGTCCCCATCGGCGCGTTCCCCTGCGCCGTCGTTGGCGTTGCGGCTCTCTTGTCGCCCGCGAGAGTGACGAAAGCGAGGCGTCGCGTCAGTGTTCGATCTGTCCTCAGGCGGCGGCCTTGGCGGTCCCGACCACGGCGACGGTGCGCATCTGGTAGTCCGGCGCCACGTCCGCGAAGGAGAGCACCGGCAGCTCGACCTTGTGCTGCTTGAGGACGCGCCTGAGCTGTCGGCGCAGGTCCGCGGGCGTCATCAGGCACAGCGGCACGCCCTCGCGGGCGTTCTCCTCCATGCGCTTGCGGACCAGGTCGACCACCTTCTTGACCGTCGCCTCCGCGGTGCGCAGGGCCGTGGCGTCGGAGCTCGCGATCTTGCGCATGGCGGTTTCGACGTCGGGGCCCAGCACGAGGGCTTCGATCACCTGGTTGCCGTCGGCCTCGCCGTCGTCTTCGGCTACGCCGACGACATCGTCTGGTCATCGGCTGCGTGCTCCTCGTTCTGTTCGCCGCCATCGACTACGCCATCCAGCGCTGGCTCTTCATCCGCGACAACCGCATGACCCTCACGGAGGTGAAGCGCGAGATGAGGGAGAATTACGGCGACCCGCACGTGCGCGGAGAGCGAAGAGCCGAGCGCAAGCGCATCGCCCAGTCGGCAGGCCTCGTGGGGCCCAACTCCGCCAATTTCTGGATCGAGGGCCCCGACGGCGCCATCGGCATCGCCTACAAGCCGGAGCTCTCCGGCGTTCCCGTCGTCGCCGCCAAGGCCACGGGCGAGAACGCGCGGACCTTCCTCGCGACCGCGCGGGAGAACGGCATCGCCATCACGCAGGCGCCCGACGTGTTCCCGATCCTCGTCGAGAAGGGGAAGGTGGGCGATGCGATCCCGCGCGACACGTTCCAGCGGATCGCCCAGCTGCTGGTGCGCGCCGGCTTCTCCGGCTGACCCCCGCCCTTGCGAAAGGTCAATGCGCGGCGCGGCGGCCGGTCGCAGCCTCGTGGACGAGCCGGGCTCGGGCGCGCCGCCCGCGTCGGCGCATGAGAGGAAACGCCCCCATGATCAAGGACATCCTCGTCGTCCCGACCAATGCCGGCGATGCGCTCGGCCCCTTCGCGGCCGCGCTCGCGCAGGACCACGGCGCCGCCGTGCGGATCGCCGCCCCGGCCTTCGACATGATCTCGCCGACCTACGTCGTCCCGGAGATGCCCGTCGAGATCCTCGACAACGCCCGCGAGGCCGCGCGTGCCGAGGCCCGCGCCCGGGCCGAGGGAGTCGCTTCGCGCTTGCGCGAGGCCGGCATCGACCCGCGTACCGAGGTGATCTCCGGCAGCTTCGACGCCTGCTCGCACGAGCTCCAGCGCCGGGCGCGCTATTGCGATCTCGTGGTCGTCGAGCAGGCGTCGGCGCGCGAGCGCGAGGGCGAGGCGGCGTTGGCGGAGGCGCTGCTCTTCGGCGCGGGCCGGCCGATCCTCCACGTGCCCTACGTCCAGAAGACGCCGCTTTCCTACGATCACGCCCTCGTCGCCTGGGACGAGAGCCAGACGGCGGCGCGCGCGCTCGGCGCGGCGCTGCCCTTCCTCGCGCGCACGCGCTCCGTCGAGGTGGTCTCCATCGAGGACGGGCGCCGGCCGGGCACGGCGGATCCGGAGGCCTACGCCCGCCACCTCGCCGCCCACGGGGTTCGCGCCCGCGGCCGGCGCATCGCGAGCGTGGGCGACATCGCCGACACGCTGCTCTCGCACGCCGCCGACATGGGCGCCGACTATCTCGCCATGGGCGGCTACGGCCATTCGCGCCTGCGCGAGTTCGTGCTGGGCGGCGCCACCCGCGGCATCCTGCGGGCGATGACCGTGCCCGTCGTGATGATGCATTGAAGGGCGCGGGACGGCGCGCTTCTCTACGCGCTGGCGGGGATCACCCCCGCCAGAAGCGCGGCATGAACAGGATCAGCACGGTGAACAGCTCCAGGCGCCCCAGCAGCATGGCGAAGGCGAGCACCCATTTCACCGGATCCGGCAGCGGGCCGAACGTGCCCGCGGGTCCGATGATGGGGCCGAGCCCCGGGCCGACGTTCGAGAGGGCGGACACGGCGGCGGACGCGCTCGTGAGGAAGTCGAGGTCGAAGGCCATCAGGACGATTGTGATGACCGAGTAGCACACGAAGAAGAGCGAGAAGAACACCACCACCGAGGCGACGACGTCGTCCGGCAGCGCGCGCCCGGCATAGGAGCGGGGAAACACGCCGCGGGGGTAGAGCAGGTGCAGGAAGTGGCTGTGGAGGAGCCGGGCCATCACCTCGTAGCGGAAGATCTTCACGCCGCCGGCGGTCGAGCCCGTGCAGCCGCCGACGAACATGAGCCCGAAGAAGACGCCCACCGCGACGTTGCCCCACGCACCGTAATCGGTGGAGGCGAAGCCCGTCGTGGTGACGACGGAGACGACGTTCATCGCCGCGTGGCGGATGGCGTCGCCCAGCTCGTAGCGCTCGGAGGAGACGAGCCACAGGCTCATCAGCGCGATGACGACGGCGAGGAAGCCGAACAGGACCCGCACCTGGCTGTTGCGCAGCGTGTCGAGCTGGCCCTGGAAGAGGCGCACGTAGAGCACGAACGGCACCGCGCCGGCGAGCATGCCGACGATGGCGATCCAGTGCACCGCGGGCGTCGTCCAATTGCCGAGCGAGTTGTCGTGGGTGGAGAAGCCGGCCGTCGAGATGGTGGTGAGCGCATGCGCCAGGGCGTCGAAGGGCGTCATGCCCGCGAGCCAGTAGGCGACGGCGCACAGGGCGGTGAAGCCGAGATAGAGCGAGACGATGGCGGTGGCGATCTCGCGCACCCGCGGCAGCACCTTCTCGGAGCGGTCCGAGCTCTCGGTTCGGAAGAGCTGCATGCCGCCCACACCGAGCGCCGGCAGGATGGCGATGGCGGTGGCGATGATGCCGATGCCGCCCATCCATTGGAGCAGCGCGCGCCAGATCAGCACGCCGGGCGGAGCGTCCTGGAGGCCCACGATCACCGTCGCGCCCGTCGTGGTGAGGCCCGACACCGCCTCGAAGAAGGCGTTGGTGAAGCTGTCGCGCAGCTGCGCGTAATCCGAGAAGTAGAGCGGCAGCGCTGCGAACAAAGCCACCGTGAGCCAGGTGAGCGGCGTGAGCACGAAGGCCTGGCGCAGCGTCAGCCCGCCGGCGAGCTTCGTGCGCGAGATCGACACGAGGCCCGCGCCGAAGGCGGCGGTGACCGCGCTCGAGAGCGCGAAGGCGCGCCAATCCTCGTTGCGCGCGAACAGGTCGAAGGCGGCGGGGATGAGCATCGCCGCCGAGAGCGCGAGCAGCATGCCGCCGACCAGCATCATGATCGGCCGGAACGCGGGGGGCGCCCAGGTGTCGATGGAGACGCGCGCCATCCGGTCAGCGCTCGTCGGAGCGGAAATCGGAGCCCTTTCCGGCGAGGAAGGCCTCCGCCTTCTTCAGCGCCTTGTAGGTCACCATGGCGATGACCGAATCGCCGGCATGGACCTTGAAGTCCCCGTGCGGGATGACGACCTGCTCGCCGCGCACGACGGCGCCGATCAGCATGCCGTCGGGCAGCCCGATCTGGTTGATCGGTCCCGAGACGAGCTTCGAGCCGGCCTGCGCCTTCGCCTCGATCACCTCGCCGAACTCCTCGCGCAGCGTGTAGAGCGCCGACACCGAGCGGTGGCGCACGTGGCGCAGGATCGTCGAGATGGTGATGGCGTTGGGCGAGACCACGGCGTCGATGCCGAGCGAAGGCATGATCGGCTCGTAGCTCGTCTTGTTGACGAGCGTGATGGCGCGCTTGCAGCCCATGCGCTTGGCGAGCACCGAGGAGAAGATGTTGGTCTCGTCGTCGTTGGTGACGGCCACCACCGTCTCGGCCGAGCCGGCGTTCGCCTCCTCGAGCACGTCGTTGTCGAGCGCGTCGCCGTGCAGCACGACGGCGCGGTCCCCCAGCTCGCGGGAGACGAACTCGGCGCGCTCGCGGGAATTCTCGATGATCTTGAGCCGCACGTAGGGCGCCTCGCGCGCCAGCATCTTGGCGAGGTTGAGGCCGACGTTGCCGCCGCCGACGATGACGACGCGGCGTGCCACGCGCTCCTCGTGGCCGAACACGGCCATGACCCGGTCGACGCGGGAGGGCTCGGTGACGACGTAGACGTCGTCGCCGCGCTCGATCCGGTCGGCGCCACGGGGGACGAAGGCGGTGCCGTCGCGCACGATGGCGACGACGATCATGTGCGGGTCCGGCATGACCTGCGGGACCTCGCCGAGCGTGCGGCCGGTGAGGATGCAGCCCGGCGTGTCGGTGTGGATGCCGAGCAGCTGCACGCGGCCTTCCGCGAGCGGCACGGTGTCGAAGGCGCCCGGCGTGCGCAGGCGCCGCGCGATGCCGTTCGCCACCTCGAGCTCGGGCGAGATGACGACGTCGATGGGCATCTGGTCGGCGGCGTAGAGCGCGCGGGAATAGGGATCGAGATAGCCGTGGTGGCGTACGCGGGCGATGCGGCGCGGCACCCGGAAGAGGGAATAGGCGACCTGTGCGGCCACCATGTTCACCTCGTCGGAGCGGGTGACGGCGATGAGCATGTCCGCCTCGCGGCAGCCGGCGCGCTCCAGCACCTCGGGATGCGAGGCGTGGCCCACCATGCCGCGGACCTCGTAGCTCTCGTCCACGCGCCGCGCCTGGCCCGCGTCCGCGTCCACGACGGTGACGTCGATGCCCTCGTTGGCGAGATGGCGCGCGATGGTGGAGCCCACCTGCCCGGCGCCGCAGACGACGATCTTCATGCCCTGCCCGTCGCGTGTTCAACGTCCGCCGCGCACGAGGAGCCGCACGCGCCGGGAAGAGTTCGGACCGCCCGTCCGGGGCGAAGGCCGCGCCGCCGTGTTTACGACGAAGCGCGGGCATGGGCAAGGCGGGACGAAAGACGGGAGCGGACCGGCGCGGTGGCCCGCCTACGCGCGGGCGCGTTCCGCGCGATAAGCCCGCCAGCCGCCGAAGCCGGTGATGTCATGCGCGCCGTCGAGCCCGGCCGTCTCGCACAGGAAGCCCTTGGGGCGCGTCCCGTCGGCGAGGACGAGGGTTCCGATGCACAAGGGCGCGGGAATGCCGGCGACGAAGGTGCCGAAGGCGTCGGGCGCGAGCGACCAGACCTCCGTCTCGATCGCGCCGCCGCCTTCGCCCACGCGCACCAGCCCCGGCCGCTCCGGCGGTCCGCCGGCCAGCGCGTGGAGGCGGTAGAGCGGGGCGGTCGCCACCGCGCGCAGGAGGACGCCGCTGCGCGCGGTCAGCTCGTGGTTGAGCGGCATGCCGGTAAGGTGGGCGCCGACGACGGCGATCTCGATGCGGTCGTTCATGCGAGGCGCTCCCCCGCGACACCGCCGACGCCCGGGAACAGGCGCGCGCCGAGATCGGCGAGGCGCGAATCGTGCCCCGCGGGCGCGACGAGGGTCGTCCCCGCCGGAAGGCCGTCCGCGCGGAAGGGGCCCGGCACGGCGAGCGCGGCGAGGTCGAGCAGGTTGACGAAGTTCGTGTAGGTCCCGAGCCGGCTGTTGGGGACGATCGGGTCGGCCTCGAGATCGGCGAGCGTCGGGAAGAGCGGCGCCGTCGGCACGGCGAGCGCGTCGACCTCTTCGAAGAGCGCCTGCGCCACCCGGGCGTAGCGCCTGAGCGCGTACATGCCCTCGAACGCGTCCACCGCCGAGAAGCGGTCGGCGCTCGCGACGATGGCGCGGGTGACGGGGTGGATCGCCTGCGCGTGCGTCTCGAAGAAGCCGCCGATCGCGGCGCGGCGCTCGGCGACGAAGGGCCCGTCGTAGAGGAGCTTCGCGCAGTCGAGGAGCGGGGCGACGTCGTGCTCGACGATCGCGACCCCGAGCGCCGCGAGCCGCGCGACACCGGCCTCCCAGGCGCGCGCGGCAGCGGCGTCGCCGAAGAAATGGAGATCCTCCGGGCGCGGGATCGCCACGCGGGTGATCGCACTCGCCGGGGCGGACGACAAGGCGCGCGAAAACGGGTCCTCGACGTCGAAGCCGCGGGCGACGTCGAAGGCGCGCCGCGCGTCCGCGATGGAGAGGGCGAAGATCGAGACGCAGTCGAGGCTTCGGCAGGCGGGGACAACGCCGCGCGTGGAGAGCGCACCGACCGTCGGCTTGAGGCCGACGAGGTTGTTGAGCCCCGCCGGCACACGGCCCGAGCCCGCCGTATCGGTGCCGAGCGAGAACGTGCATAGGTTCTGCGCCACGGCCACCGCCGAGCCGGACGACGAGCCGCCGGGCACGCGCGTCTTGTCGAAGGCGTTGCGCGGCACCGGATGAGGCGTGCGCACGCCCACCAGCCCCGTGGCGAACTGGTCGAGGTTGGTCTTGCCGACGAGGAGCGCGCCCGCCGCCAGCAGCCGCTCGACGACGGGCGCGGTGCGCTCCGGCACGTAGGCGAAAGCCGGGCAGGCGGCGCTCGTCGGCAGCCCCGCGACGTCGATGTTGTCCTTCACCGCGAAAGGCACGCCCCAGAGCGGGAAGCGCGCCGGGTCGAAGGCCGGCAGCGCCCGTGCCGTCGCGCGCATAGATTCGGCGTCCGGGCGCGCGAGGAAGATGCCGGGATCGTCCAACGCGGCGATCGCGGCCTCGATCTCGTCGAGGATCGCGAGCGGGCTCTCGCCCGCCTCGTAGCGGGCGTGCAGGGCGTCGATGGTCGGGGGAGCTGTGGCGGGCAAGGTCGTGCTCTCGTCGGGGCGTTCCGCGTGCTCACGCGAAAGGCGTGCCACGCAGAAGCGCCGGCCTGCTGTACGCGAGGCGTGTCGTCCGGCACTCATTGTATGCAATGCGCGATACTTTGCCTACGGAAAAGGCAGGTCGGACGGCGCGCCGATGCGGACCACCTCGTTGCGCGTCGCCTCGAGATGCGCGCGCATGGCGGCGGCGGCCCCGTCCGCGTCGCCGCGCAAAATCGCGCGCATTACCGTCTCGTGCTCCGCGTGGGAGCGCGCGAGACGCTCGGCGGAATCGAGCTGGACGCCGCGATGCGGCGCGAGCCGCTCGCGCGTGGCGAGGGCGAGGTCCTTGAGGTAGCGGTTCGCGGCGCCGTCGTAGATCAGCGTATGGAAGGAGAGGTTCTCGGCCCGATATCCGGGGAGGTCGACCCCGCGCACGAGGGCGGCCATGGCCTCGTGCTGCGCCTCGAGCCGGCGGCGCAGGGCGGGCGTCATCAGCCGCGCGGCGCGTGCCGCGCACAGAGCCTCGAGCTCCGCCATGGCCTCGAACATCTCCGCGAGCCCGTCGACATCGATGGCGACGACGCGGGCCGGGCGGTGCGGGCGCAGTTCCACGAGCCCGCTCGCGGCGAGCTGGCGCAGGGCCTCGCGCACCGGCGTCCGCGACGCGCCCAGGCGCTCGGCGAGGGCGATCTCCTCCAGCGTCGTGCCCGGCGCGAGCGCGCCCGAGAGGATCTCGCGCGTCAGCTGGAACACGATCGCCGCGCCCCGCGTGGGACGTTCCATCAGCCACTCCCGCCAGCCGTTCCTGCCCGTGCACCCGTCCCGGGCGTAGCACGGGGCCCTCCGACGAGCCAGACCGGCGCGCGCCCCGCGCGCGGCGCAGCACCGCGCCGCGTCATCCCCTCTTGCGCGCACCCCTCACCCCGTCGCAATCAGGCGCCGCGCATCTTCTCCCCGGAGCCGACCATGCTCGACCAGACCGGCATCGCCAGGCGCGACGCTTTCCTCGCGGCCCTGAGCCGTCGCCCGCTCGTCATGGGCATCCTCAACGTGACGCCCGATTCGTTCTCCGACGGCGGTCTCCACGCGGCCCACGACGACGCGGCACGGCGCGCAGGCGCGATGGCGGCGGAGGGGGCGGACGTGATCGACATCGGCGGCGAATCGACCCGCCCCGGCGCGACGCCGGTCACGGCCGAGGACGAGCTCGCCCGCATCGGCCCCGTTCTCGACGCGCTCTGCCCGAGCCTCGACGTGCCGGTCTCCGTCGACACCTACAAGGCGCGCGTCGCCCGCGAGGCGGTGCGCCGGGGCGCGGTGATCGTCAACGACGTCTGGGGCCTCGCCCGCGATCCGGGGATGGCGGATGCGGTGGCGCAGACCGGCGCGGCCCTCGTGATCATGCACAATCGCGAGAGCGTCGACCCCGACATCGACATCCTCGACGACGTCGAGCGCGTCCTCGGCGTCGCGCTGGAGCGCGCCGCGCGGGCGGGCGTGCCGCGCGAGCGCATCCTGATCGATCCCGGCATAGGCTTCGGCAAGAGCGTGGAGCAGAACCTCGCCTGCTTGCGCGCGCTGCCGCGCCTGAGGCGGCTCGGCTGCCCCGTCCTCGTGGGCGTCTCGCGCAAGTCCATGTTCGGGCGTCTCCTCGGACGGCCCGTGGACGAGCGGCTGCCGGCGACGCTCGCCACCAACATGGCCTGCGTGCTCGCCGGCGCGGCGGTGATCCGCGTGCACGACGTGGCGCCGCACGTCGACGCGCTCGCCATGTTGCGGGCGACCGGCGCCCTTTCCGCGGCGGCGACGGGAGAGCCGGCATGAGCGATCGCGTCTTCGTCTCGAACCTGATCCTCTTCGCGCATCACGGCGTCCATGCCGAGGAGACGCGGCTCGGCCAGCGCTTCTCCATCGACATCGAGTGCGGCACCGATTTCGAGGAGGCCGCCCGGGGCGACGACCCGGAGGCGGTGGTGGATTACGGGGCCTTGTGCGCGCTGGCGGCCGAGGTGTCGGCGTCGGGCCCGTTCAAGCTGGTCGAGACCCTCGCGGAGCGGATCGCGTCGGGCGTCCTCGGGCGCTTTCCCGCGGTGCTCGACGTGCGGGTGCGCGTGCGCAAGCCCTCGGCACCCGTGCCGGCGGTGCTCGACCACGTCGGCGTCGAGATCCACCGCGTGCGGCGCACGCCGATCGCGCTCTCGCTGGGCTCGAACGTCGGCGACAGCCGCGCCACCCTGCGCGCGGCCCTGGCGAAGCTCGGCGCGGCGGAGGGCGTCGCCGTCGAGGCCGTCTCGCACGTCTACCGCACGGCGCCCTGGGGGCGCGCGGACCAGCAGGACTTCCTCAACCTGTGCGCCACGGGCTGGACGAGCCTGCCGCCGCGCGCGCTCCTGCGGCTCGCCAAGGCGATCGAGCTGCAGCTCGGCCGCACGCCCGAGGTGCGCTGGGGCCCGCGGGTGATCGACATCGACCTCCTGCACTACGGCGACCTCGCGCTCCGCGGCCCCGAGCTGACGCTGCCCCATCCGGAAATGGGCTCGCGCGCCTTCGTGCTGGTGCCGCTGGCCGAGATCGCGCCGGATCGGGTGATCGGCGGGGTGCGGGTCGCGGACGCGCTCGCCCGGCTCGCGCGCGAGCCGGGCGACGTCGTTCGTCTCGACGATCCGGGCTGAGCCGGCCTTACTTCATGCCCAGCCGATCGCGCAGGGTCTCGGCCAGCGCGTCGACGGTCTCGACGGGCTCGGCCCCCTCCGTGATCTCGACGAGGGAGGCCGCGATCAGGTCGGTGACCGCGACGCCCTCGACGCCCGGGAAGGCGTACCAAGGGCCGCCGTAGGTCACGACCTGCTGGTGGGCGACCTTGGCGTTCGGGTTCGCCTCGTACCAGGCGCCGAGATAGGCCTCGTCGGCGAGGACGATGCCGTTGGCGGGCGCGTAGCCGGTGTTCTCGACGATGATCTTCTGGCCCTCGGGGCCGGTGACGAAGGAGATGAACTCCCAGGCCGCCTGCTGCTTCGCCTCGTCCTGCGTGAGCATCACGACGCCCGAGCCGCCGGTGGGGAAGTAGACGCTCGCCGTGTCCTCGGCGACCACGGGGAGCGGCTTCACGACGATGTCGAAGTTCTCGCCCGACGCCTGCTCGAAGCGGGCCAGCAGCGAGGAGGATTCGAGCATGATGCCGAGCGTGCCCGCCGGGAAGGCCTGGCGCGCCTGGTCGGTGCCGTAGCTCGGCATGCCGCCCTCGGAGGCGAAGCGCGCGAACAGCGTAGCCGCGGCATGGCCGGCCTCGTCGTCGAAGGCGACGTCGCTCTCGTCCTCGGTGAGCGGACGCCCGCCATGCGAGCCGAGCAGCGACTGGAAGCGCCAGTCGTGCGGCTGGATCCAGATGCCGTCGATGTCGTCGCCGAGCGCGTCGATCTGCGCGGCGAGCGCGATCACGCCGTCGAACGTGGTGGGGAAGTCCTCCATCGAGCCGCCGGCCTGCGCGACGAGCTCGGGATTCACGTACATGACGAGCGTCGAGCCCGACGTCGCGAGCGCGTGCTGGACGCCCTCGTAGCGCCCGAGCGAACGCAGCGCCGGGGTGTAGCCCGCCGCCTCCCTGGCGGCGTCGTCGCCGAGAAAGCCGTCGAGCGGCACCGGCAGGTCGCGGGCCTCGAGCACGCGCCACAGGTTCAGGCCGACGAAGGCGACGTCCGGCAGGTTCCCGGCGACGGATTCGCGCAGCAAGCGTTGCACGCCGTCCTCGTAGCTCTCGGCGGGGCCGTCGTAGACGATGTCGATCTCGGGATGGGCGGCCTCGAAGGCGGCTTCCAGCGCCTTCTTCGGCTGCGTCCAGATGGTCGGGATGGAATAGTGAACGCGCAGCTCGGTGGTCTGCGCCTGCGCCGAGCTCGCGAAGACGAGGGCGAGGGCCGTCGCCGTGAGGAGGTTTCGCATGGGTCGTTGTCTCCTGTGGTCGGTCTGGTGCGTGGGATCGGAGCGTGACGCTTGGCGCGTTCTTCTCGGGTTCGATCAGCCCTTGAGCCCGCCGGCGGCGAGCCCCTGGGTGAAGGCGCGTTGGGCGAGGAGGAAGCCGATCACGAGCGGCGCCGTCACGACCGCCGCGGCGGCCATGAGCGGCCCGACGTCGGAGCCGGATTCCTGGTCGTTGAAGTAGACGATGCCCCGCGGCGGGGTCGCGAGCGCCCGGTCGGACGTGGCGATCAGCGGCCAGAACAGGTCGTTCCAATGCGCGGTCACCGAGAACACCGCGAAGGCGGTGGCCGCCGGCCAGGCGAGCGGGAAGGCGATGCGCCAGACGATCGCGGTCTCCGACAGGCCGTCCACCCGCGCCGCCTCGAACAGGTCCGAGGGGATCTGCGCGAAGAACTGACGGAACAGGAACATGCCGAAGACGGAGGCGACGAAGGGCAGGATCAGGGCCGTGTAGGTGTCGAGCAGGCGAAGCTGCGCGAGGCCGAGGAAGATCGGTATCGCCGTGACGTGGTAGGGCACGAGCAGCCCGGCGAGCACCATGCCGAAGACGAGCGTGCGCGCCCGGAAGCGGCGCTGCGTCAACGCGTAGGCGCAGGGCACGGCGAGCAGGATCTGGAAGACGAGGATGCCGACGCACACGACGACGCCGTTCATCAGGTAGCGCGTCAGGTCGACGGCGGTGAAGGCCTCGACGTAGTTCGACCATTCGAAGCGGGTGGGCAGGAAGGCGATCTCGCGGGTGAAGATCTCGTCCGCCGGCTTGAGCGAGACGGAGAGCATCCAGACGAAGGGCAGGAGCACGATCGCGGCGCCGAGAAGAACGAACGTCGTCGAGACGGCGCGACGGACGAGGAGGCGCGTGCTCATTTGTAATGCACCCGGCGCTCGAGGATGCGGAACTGCAGAAGCGTCAGGGCGAGCACGAAGGCGAAGAACACCATCGTGATCGCGCTCGCATAGCCCGCCTTGAAGTAGACGAAGCCTTCCCGATAGAGCGCGTAGACGAGGGTCTCGGACGCGAAGGCGGGCCCGCCGTCGGTGAGCGTCGCCACCGTCTCGAAGACGCGGAAGGACTGCGTCGCCGTGATCACCGCCACGAAGAGCGTGGTGGGCCCGAGCATGGGCCAGGTGACCGTCCAGAAGCGCTCCCACGGACGATCGGCGCCGTCGACCTCCGCCGCCTCGTAGAGGTGGCGCGGGATGGCGGCGAGCCCGGCGAGGAAGAGCACCATGTTGTAGCCGATGGTCTGCCAGATCCCGATCGCCGCGAGCGTGTAGAGGACGAGCCCGCGGTCCGAGAGCAGGTCCTGGCGCGGGAAGCCGAGGTGGCTCAGGACGGCGTTGAACAGGCCGATCGAGGGGTGCAGCAGCATCTGCCAGGCGAGCGCCATGGCGACGAGCGTCGCCGCCACGGGCAGGAAGTAGGCGGCGCGCAGCACGTTGGAGAGCATGCGCGACCACGTCGCCATCTCGTGCAGCGCCATGGCGACGAGGAGCGCGAGCCCCATGGAGAACGGGATCACCACCGCGACGTAGAGGAGCGTGTTGGTCACCGCCCGGCGGCCGATGGGGTCCGTGAACAGAGTCGTGTAGTTCTCGAGCCCGACGAAGCGGAAGCTGCGCGCGCCGAACTGGTAGTCGGTGAAGGAGAGCAGCGCGACGATCGCGACGGGGACGAAGATCAGCACGATCAT
Organism: Salinarimonas ramus; assembly: GCF_014645695.1. Taxonomy (GTDB): domain Bacteria; phylum Pseudomonadota; class Alphaproteobacteria; order Rhizobiales; family Beijerinckiaceae; genus Salinarimonas; species Salinarimonas ramus. The sequence continues at coordinate 149,079 of NZ_BMMF01000011.1, forward strand.
CATCACGGTCGCGGGACCGGCGAGCCACAGGTCCGTGAGCGCGTCGCGCCCGGCGCGGGAGAGGCGCCTCATGCCGCCGCCCTCTCGAGACCGAGAGCGAGGCGCGCGCCGCTCGTCGCGTCGAAGACGTGGACGTGGCGCGGCTCGAAGGCGAGGGCGATCTCGGAGCCCGGCGCCGGCGGGGCGTAATCGCCGGGGGCGAGGGCGCGCAGGGCCTGCCCGTCGTCGGCGCGCAGGTGGAGGAGGACCTCGGCGCCCAGATATTCCACGGCCTCGAGCCGCGCGCGGACGGCGCCGCCGGGCGCCGGCACGAGATGCTCGGGCCGGATGCCGACCGTCGCCCGCGCGGGGAGGGGCGTCGTGGATGCCGTCCGCGGCGCGAGCGCGGCGAAGGGGCCGGAGCTCTCGCCGGGAGCGAAGGCGACGTCGAGGAGGTTGATCGGCTGGGCGCCGATGAAGGCGGCGACGGCGCGGTTCTCGGGGCGCTCGTAGAGGTCGCGTGGCGCGCCGACCTGGGCGATGCGCCCGCCGAGCACCACAGCCACGCGGTCGGACATGCTCATCGCCTCGACCTGGTCGTGCGTGACGTAGACGAAGCTCTTTTCGGTGCGGCGGTGGAGCGCCGCCAGCTCGGCGCGCATCTGCACGCGCAGCGTGGCGTCGAGGTTCGAGAGGGGCTCGTCGAGGAGGAAGATCGAGGGATCGCGCACGAGCGCGCGCCCCACCGCGACGCGCTGCTTCTGCCCGCCGGAGAGCTGGCCGGGCTTGCGCTGGAGGAGGTCCTCGATGCCGAGCATCTCGGCGATGGACGCGACGCGCCGCGCCTGATCCGCCCGCTTCGCCCGCGCGGAGGGCAGGAGCCGGTCGAGCCCCGGCAGCCGCTCGAGCCGCGACATGCGGCGCATGGCGAGCGGGAGGGCGATGTTCTGCGCGACCGTGAGATGGGGGTAGAGCGCGTAGGACTGGAAGACCATGGCGACGTTGCGCTCGGCCGGCGTCAGCTCCGCCACGTCGCGCCCGTCCATGAGGACGCGGCCCGTGGTCGGGCGATCGAGGCCGGCCATGATCCGGAGCGTCGTCGACTTGCCGCAGCCGGAGGGGCCGAGCAGCGAGGTGAAGCTGCCCTCGGCGACCTCGAGCGAGATGCCGTGGAGCACGGCCGTCTCGCCGAAGCGTCGCGTCACCTCGCGCAGCGCCATCATGCTGGGGTTCCCGTGATCGATCGCGTAAGCTAACGATCATCTACCGCAGCGTGATGTAAGTTTTATGACGTTCCTTGAGACCGTCGTCGGTGCGTGGGCTGGCGAGACGTCGATGCAAGGCGCCGACGCGCTCCCCTCTCCCTCGTGGAGAGGGGTCGGGGATGTGGGGCGTTCAGGATTTCTGCGACCGGTATGCAGGCGTTCACGATGCAGGAGCGCTCCGCATCGGCGCCGAGATCGTTCTGCGCGCCCCCCCCCCACCCCCGGCCCCTCCCCACGAGGGGGAGGGGAGAGCGGCGGCGGCTTGCATTCAGGTCTCTTCCACGAACATCCCGACCAGGCTTCCCTTCACCCCGCGTCCAGCCGGAGGAACCGCCGCGCCAGGCGCTCGCAGACCTCCTCGACGTCGGCGCAGCGGATCGCGCCCTCGACCGCGGGCGCGTCCTCGAGCGCGAGGACGAGGCGGTCGAAATGCAGGCCGAAAGCCATCTCGCTGAGCGTGCCGTAGCCGCCGCCCACGGCGACGAGGGCGAAGGAAGCGCGCGCGATCAGAACGTTGCGGGCCGGGCCGATTCCCGTGGCGAGCGGGATGGCGACGAAGGGATTGGCCGCATCCCATTCCTCGTCCGGCACGAGGCCGATGGGTCGCCCACCCGCTTCCGCGTTGCCTCGGCAGGCGGCCTCCATCACGCCGTTCTTGCCGCCGCAGAGGAGCTGCAGGCCGAGGTCTGCGACCGCCGCGCCCAGGGCGTGGGCGACCTCCGTCTGGCGCGGGCTCGCCGCCTTCGGCCCGATGACGCCCACGGGCACGGCGCGGACGGGGCCGGCCTCGTGGAGCGCGCGCAGCGCCGCGACGGGCGCGAGATCGGGCCCGTCGGGCAGGGGCGTCACGTCCTCGCTCCAGGCGAGCGACCAGGCGTCCAACGCGTAGCCCGCACGCCGCAGGCGCCGCGTGCGCGGGCACAGCCGCAACCCGTTGCCGTCTCCCGAACCGGTCCCCGTCATCGCCACCTCCTGCGCTCGGCTCGGCGGGACTTGTGGCAGGCGCCGCGCTCGATGTAAAGAAACTAACATCACGACGTGAACGGCGATTCGCCGTCCGGACGGCGGCAGGAGCGGACATGGACGATCTCTCGGCCGGCGAGGACGTCGCCAGCACGCGCCAGCGCGAGATCCTCGCCCTCGTCGAGGCGCGGGGCTTCGTCACGATCGAGGATCTGGCGCGGCTCTTCGACGTCTCGGCGCAGACGATCCGGCGCGACATCATCCGCCTCGACGAGCGCGGCCTGCTCCAGCGCTTCCACGGCGGGGCGGGGCTCTCCGAGCAGCGCCGCCGGCCCGCCTACGACGAGAAGAAGGGCGTGCGCCTCGCCGCCAAGGAGCGGATCGGGCTTCGCGCCACACGCGATGTGCCCACGGGCGCCGCGATCTTCCTCGACGTCGGCACGACGCTGGAGGCGGCGGCGCACGCGCTGGCGTCCCGCGCCGATTGCCGGGTCTTCACGAGCAGCCTCGCGGTGGCCGCGATCCTCGGCGCGTCCACGGGCGGGCCGGAGGTGCGGGTGCTCGGTGGGACGCTGCGCGGGCCCGACGGCTCGCTGGTCGGCGCGGAGGCGCTGGAGGCGCTCTCGCGGCTGCGCCTCGACGTCGCGCTCGTCGGCTGCTCGGGCTTCGACGCCGACGGCGCCCCCCTCGATTTCGACCCCGACAAGGTCGCCGTGAAGCGGCTCGCCGTCGAGCGCGCCCGCGCGGCCTACGTGCTCGCCGACGCGACGAAGTTCGCGCGCGAGGCGCTCGTGCGCGTCGCGCCGGCGCAGGCCTTCGCGGGCCTCGTCACCGATCGCGCGCCCGACGCGCCGCTCGCCGCGGCGTGGGAGGGGCGCGTCCGCATCGGGTGAGGCCGGGCGAGCGTCCCCGCCCGCGCGCGTCAGCGGAAGGGCGGCTCGTCGAAGGACCGGAGCTTGCGCGAATGCAGCGCCGTGCGCTGGCCGCGCAGGATGTCGAGCGCCGAGAGCCCGATCATCAGGTGCTCGCCCACCGCCCGCTGGTAGAAGGCGGACGCCGCGCCGGGAAGCTTGATCTCGCCGTGGAGCGGCTTGTCGGAGACGCACAGCAACGTTCCGTAGGGGACACGCAGGCGGTAGCCCTGCGCCGCGATCGTGCCGCTCTCCATGTCGATGGCGATGGCGCGCGAGAGGTTGAAGCGCCGGCGCTCCTGCGTCCAGCGCAGCTCCCAGTTCCGGTCGTCGTTGGTGACGACGGTGCCGGTGCGCAGGCGCCGCTTGAGCATCTCGCCCGCTTCCCCCGTCACCTGCGCCGCCGCCTCCTGCAGCGCGATCTGCACCTCGGCCAGTGCCGGGATCGGCACCTCGGGCGGCACAAGCGCGTCGAGGATGTGGTCCTGGCGCAGGTAGGCGTGGGCGAGGACGTAATCGCCGATCGTCTGCGTCTGGCGCAGGCCGCCGCAATGGCCGACCATCAGCCAGCAATGCGGGCGCAAGACGGCGAGGTGGTCGCAGATCGTCTTGGCGTTGGAGGGCCCGACGCCGATGTTGACCAGCGTGACGCCGTGCCCGTCGGCGCGGGCGAGGTGGTAGGCCGGCATCTGGAAGCGGTGCCAGGGAGAGCGCGTCATCAGGCTCTCGGCGCTCTCGGAGGCGGCGCCCTCGCGCTCGACGACGATGCCGCCGGGCAGCGTCAGGCGCGTGTAGGGGCTGCCCTCGCGGGCGAGCTCGCCCAGGCCCCATTGCACGAACTGGTCCACGTAGCGGTGGTAGTTCGTCATCAGGATCCAGGGCTGGACGGCGCGCCAGTCCGCGCCCGTGTAGTGGACGAGGCGGCGCAGCGAATAGTCGACGCGCACCGCGTCGAAGAGCGCCAACGGGCGCGCCGGGGGGCCGTCGACGTCCCACAGCCCGTCGGCGATCTCGTCGCCGACCTCGGCGAGCGCCGGCGTCGGGAAGTGCTGGGCGAGGTCGCTCGCGGTGACGACGCCGTGCGAGAGCTCGTCACCGCGCTCGAGCACGTAGGGGTAGGGGATCTCCTGCTCGGAGAGCCCCACCTCGAGGGTGACGCCGTATTCCGCGACGAGCGGGCGCAGCTGCTCGAGGAGATAGGTCCTGAACTCGGCCGGATGCGTCAGCGTGGTCTCGTAGAGACCGGTCGTCTGCAGCTTGGCGTAGGCGCGCTCGGTCCGCGGCGGCGCGCCGTCGCCGGCATGGCGCACGCGCAGGAGCGGATAGCGGAAGATCGCGCGCTCGGCCGGCGTCGGCGGCGTGCCGCCGTGGACGAAGCGCGACACCGCTTCGCGCAGGGCCTCCGCCGACGTGTCGTAGAGAGCGCCGAGCCGCGCGACCGCCTCCTCGGCGGTGCTGCAGACCTGCATCGTCGGCTCCGGGATCGGGTCGGCCATGATGTCCTCCGGTGTCGCGCCGGCTTGACTCGGCGGTGGCATCGCTCCTTGTGGCAAGCGACGACGACGCGCGCAAGACGCGCATCGTGACGCGCCGAGGGGGACCCTCCATGGACGAGACGGACGACGCGGCGCACGGGCGTCGGCCCGGCGAGATCGCCATCGACCTGCCCGCGACGACGGATGCGGGCGTCCATTTCATCGGGCGCATCCGCACGCCCTGGGCCGATCGCGACGCCTGCCCGAAGAACCCGGCCGGCTCGGACGCCGCCTGCACAATCGAGCTCGACGCGCGCTACGAGGCCGGTCTCGCGGATCTCGACACCTGCACCTACGTCATCGTGCTGTATTGGATGGACCGCGCGCCGCGCAACCTCGTGGTCCAGACGCCGCGCAGCCACGGCAGGCCCCGCGGCGTCTTCGCCCTGCGCTCGCCGGCGCGGCCCAACCCCATCGCGCTCTCCGTGGCGCGGCTCGAGCGCATCGAGGGAAAGCAAGTGGTCGTGCGCGGTCTCGACTGCGTCGACGGTACGCCACTTCTCGACCTCAAGCCGTATTTTCCATCGATCGACTCCCGTCCGGATGCACGCGTGGGCTGGCGCGAGACGGCTGAAAGCGACGATTGCGGAAATTCGTAGTCGAGATGCGCGACTTCCCTTGGGTCAATAACAAACATAAAACCTTTTAGCCTGCAGGATGCCTCTCAGCCGAGCGCCTTCCCGGCGGAAGCGCGCTCCAACAGGGGTGGTCATGGTTCCGATACCGGCGAACGAAGCCGAGAGGCTCGCGGCCGTCAGGGCGCTGCGCATCGTCGACACGGAGGCGGAGGCACCCTTCGACGCGGCCTGCCGAACGGCGGCCCGCCTCGTGGGAACGCCGATCGCCCTCGTGACGCTGATCGACGCCGACCGGCAATGGTTCAAGGCGCATGTGGGGGTGGACGTGAGCGAGACGCCGCGCGAGCACGCCTTCTGCGCGCACGCGATCCTCTCCGACGAGCCGATGGTGGTCGAGGACGCCACCCGCGATCCGCGCTTCGCGAACAACCCCCTCGTCACGGGCCCGATGGGCATCCGCTTCTACGCCTCCGTTCCCCTCGTGATCGCGCCGGGCATCCGGGTCGGGACGGTCTGCGTCATCGACACCAAGCCCCGCGGCCTCGACGAGGGCGGCCTCGAAGCGCTCAACGATTGCGCGGCCATGGTCGTCTCCGCCATGCGCGGGCGGCTGCCGACGCCGGATCCGGAAGCGGCCGCGCGCGTCGCGGCCTCGGAGGCGCGCTATCGCGCGCTCGCGGAGGCGCTGCCGCACAAGGTCTGGATCACCGACGCTACCGGCGAGACGCTCTACGAGAACGCGCGGCTGCGCGCCTATCACGGCGGCGAGCTCTCCTCGCTCGCCGCCCGCATCGCTCTTCGCCATCCCGACGACCACGCGCGCCTCGCCGCCATGCGCCGCGCGGCGATCGAGACCGGGCAGACGGTGGAGACGGAAGGGCGGCTGCGCCGCCACGACGGCGTCTATCGCTGGCACAAGCTGACCCTCACGCCGATCAGCCGCGACGAGCAGGGCCGCGTCGAGGAATGGCTCGGCGCCACGCTCGACATCGACGACATCGTGCGCGACCGCGAGAGCCTGGCGAAGACCTCGCAGCTGCTCGAGCTCGCCCTCTCGGCCGGCGGCGCCGGCTGGTTCGAGCGCGACGTCGTCACGGGCTCGTCTCGCATCTCGCGCGAGAGCAAGCGCCTGCTCGGCCTGACCGAGGATGCGCCGGACACGCTCACCGCGGAAGGCTTCCGCGCGCTGATGCATCCGGAGGATCGCGAGCGCGTCGTGCGCGCGCGCTCGGCCGCCATCGCCGCGAGCCGAGCCTACTCGACGGAATTCCGCGTGCGGCGCCCCGAGGGCGGCGAACGCTGGATCATGGCGGTGGGCCGCCCCAGCCGCGATCCCGAGACCGGGGCCGAGCGCATCCTCGGGCTCAACATCGACATCACCGAGCGCAAGCTCGCCGAGGAGGCGCTGCGGCGCTCGGAGGGCCGCCTGCGCGCGAGCGAGGAGCGCCTCGCCTATGCGCTCGAGGCGACGAACGAGGGCATCTGGGACTGGGACGTCCAGACCGGCGGCGGCTGGCACAGCGAGCGCTGGGCGCAGATGCTCGGCTATCGCCGCGAGGAGCTGCCGGAGCACATCTCGAGCTGGCGCTCGCTGATCCACCCGGAGGACCGCGCCGACGTCGACGAGCGCCTGCACGCGCATCTGGAGGGGCGCACGGAGCACTTCGCCTCCGAGCACCGCCTCGCGCATCGCGACGGCACCTGGCGCTGGATCCTCGCCCGCGCGAAGGTCGTCACCCGCGATGCCGACGGGCGGCCGATCCGCATGGTCGGCACGCATACCGACGTGACGGATCGACGGGAGGCGGAGCGCCGGGCCGAGCGGATGGCGCGCCACGACACGCTGACGGATCTGCCCAACCGCATCCATTTCCGCGAGCGGCTCGACGCGGCGCTCGAGGCCGCCGCGAAGACGGGCGAGACCGTCGCGCTCGTGTGCCTCGACCTCGATCGCTTCAAGGCGGTGAACGACACGCTGGGTCATCCGGTGGGCGACGCCATCCTGATGCGGGTGGCCGAGCGGCTCGCGGGGCAGGTCCGCGCGAGCGACGTGGTAGCCCGCCTGGGCGGCGACGAGTTCGCGGTCCTGCAGGTCGGCGCGCAGCAGCCGGAGGCGGCGCGGACGCTGGTCCAGCGCCTCGCCCAGGCGGTTTCGGCGCCGATCTCGGTGGCGGGGCGCGATCTCGCCATCGGCTCGAGCATCGGCGTCGCCATCGCCCCGCACGACGGAGCCGACGCCGACGCGCTGTTCAAGAGCGCCGACCTCGCGCTCTACCGCGCCAAGGGCGAGGGGCGCTCCACCGTGCGCTTCTTCGAGCCGGAGATGGACGCGGCCGAGCAGGAGCGCCAGGAACTGGAGACCGACCTGCGCCAGGCGATCGCCCGCGGCGAGCTCGACCTGCACTACCAGCCGGCGCTCGACCTGAAGACCGGGCGGGTCGTCGGCTTCGAGGCGCTGGCGCGCTGGACGCACCCGACGCTCGGGCCGATCCCGCCGGATCGCTTCATCCCGCTGGCGGAGGACGGCAAGCTGATCGTCAGCCTGGGTGAGCTCGTGCTCGCGCGCGCCTGCGCGGCGGCGGCCTCCTGGCCCGCGCCGACGCGGGTCGCCGTGAACGTCTCGCCCGCCCAGTTCGAGAGCGAGGACCTCGTCGCCAAGGTCGCGGACGCCCTCGCGCGCTCGGGGCTGCCGGCCTCGCGGCTCGAGCTCGAGATCACGGAGACGGTGCTGATCGGTGACGACGACAAGGTGATGCGCCAGCTCGAGGCGCTGCGCGCGCTCGGCGTGCGCATCGCGCTCGACGATTTCGGCACGGGCTACTCGTCGCTCTCCTACCTGCGGCGCTTCGCGTTCGATCGCATCAAGATCGACCGCTCCTTCATCCGCGACATCGACGATCCGGACACGGCGGCGATCGTGCGCGCCATCGTCGGGCTCGGCTGCCGGCTCGGCATCGCCATCACGGCGGAGGGCATCGAGACCGAGGATCAGCTCGCGCGGGTGAAGGCGGAGGGCTGCGCCGAGGCCCAGGGCTGGCTCATCGGCCGGCCTGGGACGGCGGAGGCGGCCCGCTCGCGGATCGCGCAGCGGGCCGCGTGAACCCTCCCGCAGAGGGCCGGTTCACCGTGGGGCCGGTTCAGCGTCGCGGACGGATCACCGGTAGGTGTAGGTCGAGATCTCGCAGACGTTGATGCGATTGTCGACGACCTCGTCGCCGTCGGCGAAGACGGCGCGGAAGTCGAACAGGCACTGGCCCGAGCCGTCGTCGATGTCGACGTCTACGGAATAGCCGCTCTCGAGCACGTCGGCGCCGAGGATGTCCTCTTCCCAGCTGGAGCGATCGACGTTGGAGGCGTAGAACTCCATCATCGTCACGCCGGTATTGTTGACGATCTCGACGACGCGGTTCTGGGCGATGGCGGGCGCGGCCGACAGGGCGAGCGCGAGCGCGCCGGCGGCGATGCGGCCGCGCGCGGAAACGAGCAGAGTGCTGATCACGGGATGGGCTTTCGAAGAAGGCGCCGGCTCGGCGCCGCCGGCGACGCTATCGCAGCCCGAAGGGGCGTCCATGTTTATGAAGGGGCATGAACTCTCATGTCCCTTCTGTTTTCACGCACGCGCGTCGAACGCTCTCGGGGCGGCTCAGCCGGCGCGCCCGCTCAGCGCCCGTGCGGGCTTGCCGACGACCTCGGCGAGATGGTCGAAGCGGGCCCGGAAGGTGCCGACGCCCGCCGTCGAGGAGCGCAGGTCGACGATGAAGCCGTCCATCTCCGCCTCGGGGACGAGGGCGGTGAGCACGTCCCAGCCTTCCCAGCCCGGGCGCGGGGCGAAGGCCTGGATCTGGCCGCGGCGGGCGGAGACGAGCTGCGTCGCCTTCGAGATCGCGTCGGAGGGCGCGACGATCTCCACGGCGAGGACCGGCTCGAGCACGGTGGTCCCGGCCTCCGCCAGCGCCTGCGCCACCGCGGCGCGACCCGCCGCCTGGAAGGCGGCGTCGGAGGAATCCACCGCGTGGAAGCCCCCGTCGGTCAGCGTCACCGCGACGTCGACGACCGGATGGCCGTTGGGGCCGCTCGCCAGCGCCGCCTCGGCGCCCGCGCCGACGGAGGGGATCCATTGCTTGGGCACGACGCCGCCGGTGATGGTGTCGCCGAAGAGGAAGCCCTCGCCCCGCGGCAGCGGCGCCAGCGAGACGGCAACGTCGGCGAACTGGCCGTGCCCGCCCGTCTGCTTCTTGTGGCGCGCGCGGGCCGATGCCGGCTTTCGGATCGTCTCGCGATAGGCGATCGCCGGCACGCTCGTGTCCACCGCGAGCCCGAAGCGGCTGAGCAGCCGCTCGACGGCGAGGCGCAGATGCATCTCGCCCTGCCCGGAGAGGCGCAATTCCCCGCTCTCGGGGTCCTGGCGCACGACGAGCGCCGGGTCCTCGTCCGCGAGCTTGGCGAGGCAGGCGGCGAGCTTCGCCTCGTCCTTGCGTTCGGGCGCGTGGATCGTGCGGGAATGGACCGGGTCGGGCGCGATGACGGTCGCCACCGCGTCCGGCCGTTCGCGCCCCGCCGCGACGCTCTCGCCGGTGACGACGGCGTCGAGCTTCGCGAAGCCCGCGAGCGCGCCTTCGCCCGCCTCGCCGACGCGCTGCGTCGCCTCGCCGGAGAGCGCGAGGATGCCGGCGATGCGCCCCGGCGCGCCGCGCGAGCCGACGACGCCGTCGCCCTCGGCGAAGCGCCCGCGCAGGACGCGCGCCACCGAGAGCTTGCCGCCGTGGCTGGTGTGGCGCGTGGCGACGATCTGCGCCAGCGGCGCGCCGTCGGGCGCGACGCCGAGGCGGGCGCGGGTCTCGGCGAGGCGCGGTGCCTCGTGGCGCAGGGCCTTGAACAGGCGCGTGACGCCGTTGCCGCGCTCGGCCGAGCCGAACAGGACGGGCACGACGTGCCGCTCGCGCAGCTCCCGGGCGAGGTCGTCGAAGACGCGGTCTCGCGGCGGCTCGATGTCGGAGAGGAGCTCCTCCATCAGCGCGTCGTCGTAATCGGCGAGGCGCTCCAGCATCTGGAAGCGCGCGTCGCGCGCGTCCGGCGGCGCAGCGTCGGAGGATTCCACCACGCGGCTCGGCGCGTGCTCGCGGTAGATGAAGGCGCGTTCCAGCGCGAGATCGACGAAGCCGATGGCGATGCCGTCCTTCCAGATGGGGATCTGGCGCAGCAGGAGCGGCGTGCGCGAGGCGCGCTGGAGCAGCGCGAGCGTCTCGCGCACGCGCTGGGCGGCGGTGTCGATCTTGTTGAGGAAGAGGAAGCGCGGCACGTCCGCCTCCTCGAGCTCCCGCAGGATCGGCTCGAGAGCGGGGATCTTGCGCTCGTCGGCCTCGCACACGACGATCGCCGCGTCGCAGGCGGGCAGCACCGCGCGCATGTCCTGCGCGAGCTCGACGGAGCCGGGGCAGTCCACGAAATGGAAGGTCTCGCCGAGGAAGTCCGCGCTCGCCACGTTGAGCTCCGTGCTCATCGCATGGGCGCGCGCCTCGCGGCTCGCGTCGCCGACGCTCGTTCCCGCCGCCACCGATCCCGCGCGCGCCACGGCGCCGGCGCGCTCGAGCAGGCTCTCCATGAGCGTGGTCTTGCCGCTCTGGAACGGCCCTACGATGGCGACGCACCGTGCCGCGCCGCCCAGTGTCTCCGTGCCTGGCATGTGTGACCTCCCGCGTTTCGCCCCTCTTCGGGGACGCGCCTTCTCGCGGGCGCTTTTTTCTGGGGAACCATGCTCTGCCCCCGCGACGCGGTTGGCAAGCCCTCGCGCCATCCGGATGTCAGCGGAAGCGGGCTGCGGCTCGCAGCCCGCTCGGCTAGGCTCGACGTGTTGCGGACGCTGCACGAATCAGCGGCCGGGTTGCGGAGCGCGAGGACGGGCATGCGGATCGAGGGCGAGGCGGCGCGCCGCTTCCTGTGCGAGCGGCTGGGGCTCGCCGGGGCGCATTGGGCGGATGCGAGCCCGCTTCCGCGGCTCGGCATGGTGCAGGTCGACACGATCCGCATCGCGGGCGGGCGCAATCACGAGCTCGCGCTCGCCGCCCGCGCCGACGTGCCGACCCGTGGCTTCGACCGGGAGGTCTACGGCAGCGGCCTCTTCGTCGAGCAGCATTATCCCGTGCATCTCGTGCGCGCCGCCTCGCGGCGGCGCTTCATGGAGGGCATGGCGCATCGAGCGACGCGCTTCCGCATCGCCGGCATGAGCGACGTCGAGGTCGCGGCGCTGGAAGAGACGGTGCTCGACCACATCCGCGCCAACGGGCCCGCCAAGGCGCGGGACTTCGAGAGCGTGCGCGTGCCCGGCGGCTTCGACACGCTCAAGGCGACGACGATCGCGCTGGAGCGGCTCTATCTCGCGGGGCGCCTCCAGATCGCCGGGCGCTCGCACGCCTTCGAGCGCCTCTTCGACCTGACGGAGCGGCTCCACCCGGACGACGAGGCGCCCGTCGGTCCGCTGCCTCTCGACGCCGAGGCGATCGCCGACCACGCCCGCTTCGCCCTCGACGTGCTCAAGCTCGCGACGCCGGACGCGCTCGTCGACCGGGTGCAGCACCATGCGGGCCCCTGGCGCAGCGATGCGCGCAAGGAGCGCCTGCGCGCGCAGACCCGCGCCGCGCTCGATCGCATCGGCGCCGTGCCGGTGGAGGTCGTGATCGACGGCGAGGCCGTGGAGCATCTCGTCCTCGCCGACGATCTCGAGGCGCTGCGCGCGGCGGCGGAGGGCGACGCGCCCGCGCTCGACGAGCCGATGCGCATCGTCCCGCCGCTCGACAACCTGCTCTTCGACCGCCGCCGCTTCGAGCGGCTGTTCGGACGGCGCTTCCTGTTCGAGGCCTACAAGCCCAAGCGCGAGCGCAGCTTCTACTTCGCCATGCCGCTGATCCACCGCGCCGCCTTCGCCGGCATCGTCGACCTGCGCCTCGTCGAGGGGCGACGCCTCATGGTGGAGCGGCTCGAGGCCGTGCCCTGGACCGAGCGCGCCGCGCTCCGCGCCGCCCTCCACCGCCTCGCCCGCCTCGTCGGCGCCGAGCGCGTGAGCGCGCATCCGCGCATCGACGGGGCGATGCGGAAGGCGGTGATCGGGCGGGTGGAGGGCGGGGGAGGCTAGGGGGAGGCGGGGAGGGTGAGGCTCAGAAGATGGCCTCGATGTCGGCGGCGGTCGACGTGCTGCGCGGCGCGATGCGGAATTCCAGGTCGAGGGCGGCGAGCACCGCGAGGATGGTCTCGAGCCGCGCGGCGGGATTGCCGGTCTCGATGAGCGAGATGGTCTCCTGCCGCAGCCCGGCCTGCGCTCCGAGCTGGGTCTGGTTCCAGCCGCGCTTCTTGCGGGCGCGCTGGACGAGGGTGCCGATCTGCTTGGGCGTTCGCGCGAGGTCGCTCATGGCACGACTATGCGCCGAAACCGATAAATCGGCAATATCGGAATCGGCGCATAAACCCGAATTATGCGCTCTGGCGCTTAGGCAGCGCCCATCCGTCCGTGCGGACGGGCGCCTTCCGCACGAGCGCGCGAGCCCCTAACCTGCACCTTTTCATCATGGCACGATCCGGGAGCGAGGGCATGGCGGAGCGGGAACTGACGGTCGGCGTCGCCGGGCTCGGCGGGGTGGGGGCGCGGGTGGCGCAGGCGCTCCTCGCGGGCATCCCCGGTCTCGCGCTCGGCGCCATCTCGGTGCGCGACGGCGCGCGGGCGCGCGCGCTGCTCGCGGGCTTCGAGGGGCCGATCGTCGCCCCCGAAGCGCTGGGCGAGACCTGCGACATCGTCCTGGAAGGCCTGCCGCCGGCGCTGTTCCGCACGGTCGCGGAGCCCGCGCTCGACCAGGGGCGCACGTTCATGCCGCTCTCGGTGGGCCAGCTCCTCGAGCACTGGGATCTCGTCGAGCGCGCACGAGAGAGAGGCGCACGCATCCTCGTCCCCACCGGCGCCCTCATCGGGCTCGACGCCGTGCGCGCCGCCCGCGAGGGCACGATCGAGAGCGTCTCGATGGTGACGCGCAAGCCGCCGGCCGGCCTCGCGGGCGCGCCGCACGTCGTCGCGAACGGCATCTCGCTCGACGGGCTCTCGGAGCCGCTCCTCCTGTTCTCGGGGAGCGTGCGCGAGGGCGTGCCGGGCTTTCCGGCGAACCTCAACGTGGCCGCCGCGCTCAGCCTCGCCGGCATCGGGCCGGACCGCACCCGCCTCGAGGTCTGGGCCGATCCCGGCGTGACCCGCAACACGCACACGATCGAGGTCGAGGCGGACGCGGCGCGCTTCACCATGACGATCGAGAACGTGCCCAGCGAGACGAACCCCCGCACGGGCCGGATCACCGCGCTTTCGGCGATCGCGGCCCTGCGGCGGCTCGTCGACCCGCTGGTGGTGGGCACCTGAGGCAGGCGGCCCACCACCCGCCGCTCAGCGCTTCAGCTCGGCCTCCGCCTTCGCGACCTCCGTCTTCACGCGCAGGAACGTGTCCGGCGTCACCGAGATCGTGTCGATGCCCTCCTCCACGAGGAAGCGGGCGAAGTCCGGGTGGTCGCTGGGCGCCTGGCCGCAGATGCCGGTATGCGTCCCGGTCTTCTTCGCCGCCGCGATGAGGTCGGCGATGAAGCTCTTCACCGCCTCGTGGCGCTCGTCGAAGAGCTTCGCGAGACGATCGGAATCGCGATCGACGCCGAGCACGAGCTGGGTGAGGTCGTTCGAGCCGATGGAGAAGCCGTCGAAGCGCTCGGCGAAGCGATGGGCGAGGCGCACGTTCGAGGGCAGCTCCGCCATGACGTAGACCGCGAGCCCGTTCTCGCCGCGCACGAGGCCGTTCGCGCGCATCTCGTCGAGCACCTTGTCGGCCTCCTCGGGCGTGCGGCAGAAGGGGATCATCATGACGATGTTCGTCATGCCGATCTCCTCGCGCGCCCGCTTCACCGCCCGGCATTCGAGCGCGAAGCCCTCGCGGTAGTCCGGGTGGTAGTAGCGGCTCGCCCCGCGCCAGCCGATCATCGGGTTCTCCTCGGCGGGCTCGAAGCCGCGCCCGCCCAGGAGCTCGGCGTACTCGTTCGTCTTGAAGTCGCTCATGCGCAGGATGACGGGGTTGGGCCAATGCGCGGCGGCGATGCGCGCGACGCCGCGCGCGAGCGTGTCGACGAAGAACTCCTCCCGGGAGGCATAGCCGCGGGTGAGCGCCTCGATCTCCTTTCGCGCCTGCTTGTCCTCCACCTGGTCGAAGCGCACGAGCGCCATCGGGTGGACCTTGATGTGGTTGGAGACGATGAACTCCATGCGCGCGAGCCCGACGCCGTCCGCCGGCAGACGCCACCAGCGGAAGGCGGCCGAGGGATTGGCGAGGTTGAGCATGACCTTGGTCTTGGTCTTGGGGATCGCGGAGAGGTCGGTCTCCTCGATGCGGATCTCGGCGATGCCCTCGTAGACGCGGCCTTCGTCGCCTTCCGCGCAGGAGACGGTGATCTCCTGGCCGGCCTTCAGCACCTCCGTCCCGGTCTCCGTGCCGACGATGGCGGGAAGGCCGAGCTCGCGCGAGACGATCGCCGCATGGCTCGTGCGCCCGCCGTGGTCGGTGACGATTGCCGCGGCCTTCTTCATGATCGGCACCCAGTCGGGGTCCGTCATGGTGGTGACGAGGACCGAGCCCGGCTCGAACTTCTCGATCTCGTCGGGCGTGTCCAGCCGGCAGACCTTGCCCGCGCCGATGGCGTCGCCCACCGACAGCCCGGTGACGAGGAGCGCGCCGCGCTCGCCGATGGAGAAGGACTTGAGCTGCCCGGCCTCGCGGCGGGACTGGACGGTCTCGGGCCGCGCCTGGACGATGAAGAGCTCGCCCGTCTCCCCGTCCTTGGCCCATTCCATGTCCATGGGCTGCCCGTAATGCCGCTCGATGGTCGCGGCCCAGCGGGCGAGCTGCATGACCTCGCGATCCTCCAGCGTGAAGCGCCGGCGCTCCTCGTCCGGCGTGTCGACGAGGATGGTCGGGCTCTTCGAACCCGGCGCCGAGAAGATCATCTTGCGGCCCTTGGCACCGCGCGCCTTCTCGACGATGGGCATGATGCGCTCGCGTTCGAGGAGCGGCTTGAAGACGTGGAACTCGTCGGGCTCGACCATGCCCTGCACCACGGTCTCGCCGAGCCCCCAGGCGCCCGTGATCAGAACGGAGCGGTCGAAGCCCGTCTCCGTGTCGATGGAGAACATCACGCCGGAGGAGGCGATGTCCGAGCGCACCATGCGCTGGACGCCCACCGAGAGCGCCACCTTCATGTGGTCGAAGCCGTGGTTCTCGCGATAGGCGATGGCGCGGTCCGTGAAGAGCGAGGCGTAGCAGCGCCGGCAGGCGTCGAGCAGCGCGTTGGCGCCCTCGATGTTGAGGAAGGTCTCGAGCTGTCCCGCGAAGCTCGCCTCGGGCAGGTCCTCGGCGGTGGCGGAGGAGCGCACGGCGACCTTGGCCTTCTTGCCGCCCTCCGTCATGCCGGCATAGGCGAAGAGGATCGCGTCGCGCAGATCGTCGGGAAAATGGGCCTCGAGCAGGAGCCCGCGCACCGTCTCGCCGACGAGGTGCAGGTTCGAGAGGTCCTCGCGCAGCCCGCCGATCGCGTCGCGGATGGCGGAGCCGAGATCGTTGGCCTCGACGTAGCGCCAATAGGCGGCCGCCGTCGTGGCGAAGCCGCCGGGCACGCGGATGCCCTGCGAGGCGAGGTTTCGGATCATCTCGCCGAGCGAGGAATTCTTGCCGCCGACGAGCGCTCCCTCGCCGCGCGTGAGGTCCGAGAGGGGCAGTACCAGTTCCTTGTCCTTGCTCATCGGGGTTCCTCTCCCACGGGATCTCTCGTTTCGGATGTCGGTTTCGGGGGATCGGTGCGGGCCGCGCGCGCGGCGAGCGCCGCGCGGGGCCGGTCGTCGGGGCGGTCGTCCCGGACGAGGGCGAAGGTGAAGCTCTGGCCGGGGCTGATCTCGCGGGCGTGGCCGCGATAGGCGATGGAGACGGGCAGCGCCGTCATCGAGCGGCTGGAGACGGTGAGCGTCTCCTGGGTGACGTGCACGTCGAGGATCTGGCGGCGGAAGCGCACCGTCGTCTCCAGGCACGCGACCTCCTCCGGCAGGCGCGGGTCGAAGACCAACGTGCTCGCGCGCATGCCGATGCCGGTGTAGCAGCGCTGGAGAAGGTCCACCGTCCCGGCCATGGCGCCGAGATGGATGCCCTCCTTGGTCGTGCCGCCCTGCACGTCGCCGATGTCGGCGTCCAAGGCTTCCAGCGCGAGGCGCCAGGAGGCCTTGCGGTCGGTGCGCGCCAGCACCCAGGCGTGGGTGACGAAGGAGAGCGTCGAGCCGTGGGAGACCCGCTCCATGTAGTAGCGGGTGGTCTCGACGATCTGCGCCGACGAGAACGCGTAGCCCAGCCTGTCGAGGATCTCGCGGATCTCGTCGCGGCTGAACAGGTAGAAGATCATCAGCACGTCGGCCTGCTTGGAGACCTTGTAGGCGTTGGGGTCCTTCCCCTCGCTCTCGAGGATGCGGTCGAGCCGCTGCAGGTTGGGATAGCGCTCCCGGTAGCCCGCCCAGTCGAACTCCTCCAGCGCGCCGTAGCCGTCGAACTGCGAGATCACGCTCGTCCCGGAAGGGCTCTCGTGGAAGGGAATGACGAGGTTGCGCGAGATCGCGTCGAAGCGCGCGATCTCCTCCTCGCCGATGCCCAGCGTCTCGCACAGGCGCCGGCGATTGTCGTCGGGCAGGAGGTCGAGGACGTCGCGGGCGCGGGTGAGAACCCAGGCCACCATGAAGTTCGTGTAGGCATTGTCGTCGAGCCCGCCCTCGGCGGCGGGGTCGCGGCCGGGATAGCCGTCGTGGAACTCGTCGGGGCCCATGACGCGGCGGATGGAGAAGCGCCCGTCCTCCCGCTGCTCGGCGAGGCTCGACCAGAAGCGGGCGATCTCGAGGAAGAGCTCGGCCCCGTAGTCGCGCAGGAAGTCGCGATCGTCGGTGGCCTGCAGATATTGCCAGACGTTGTAGGCCACGGCGGCGCCGATGTGGCGCTGGCGCCAGGAATTGTCCGGCAGCCAGCGGCCCGAGAGCGGGTTCAGATGGACCGATTGCGTCTCCTCGCGCCCGTTCGAGCCGCTCATCCAGGGGAACATCGCTCCCGCACGCCCCGCTTCGCGGGCCGCACGTCGCGCTTCGCCGAGCCGGCGATGGCGATAGCGCAGGAGCCCGCGCGTGAGGACCGGCATGCGCAGCGTCAGGAACGGGAAGATGAACAGCTCGTCCCACATGATGTGGCCGCGATAGGCCTCGCCGTGCCAGCCGCGCGGGGGAATGCCGACGTCGTGGTCGACGGAATGGGGCGATGCGGTCTGCAGCAGGTGGAAGACGTGGAGGCGCAGCTTCAGCTGTGCGCTGCCGTGCTCGGGATGCGTGCCGCCGTTCTCGGCGCTCTCGACGCGGATGTCGCATTCTTCCCACAGATGACGCCAGGCGCGGGAATGCGCGCTCGTCGCCGCCTCGAAGCAGGGCACCTCCGCCACGCGCCGGCAGGCCTCGTGCAGGGGCTCGGCCACCGCGTGGTCGTGCGAGTTGAAGATGGCGACGATCTTCTCGACGCGGATCGTGCGGCCGGCGACGACCTCGACGGCGACCTCCTCGAACGCGCCGTCGGCGAGCGCGTCCTTGCGCTCGCTGAGGATATGCCCGCCCGCGGGCTCGACGAGGAGGCGCTGCGCCAGCGCCACCTCGCGCCGCGACTGCACGAAGCGGGTGCGCAGGGCGACGATGCCGTCCTCGCCGCAGGTCGTCTGCGGTGCCTCGAGATGCCGGCCGGCGAGCGCGCGGTAGCGCGTCACGCCCCAATTCGTCACGGCGCCGTCGATCCCGGCGCGGATGCCGAGGACGCCCGACCAGTTCTCGGGCGTCAGGCGAACCTCCAGCGCGCAGACATGGGGATCGTGCATGGAGACGAGCCGGCGCTCCTCCCAGCGCGTGATCCGCCCCGCCGCGTCGCGCATCCGAAAGCTGCGCGTCAGCACCCCCTCGTCGAGGGCGAGCGCCTGCACGTGGTCGAGCCGCTCGTAATCGCCCGCGGCGAGAAAGGGGCCGTCGTCGATGCGAATGGCGAGCGGCAGCCAGTTCGGCAGGTTGACGAGGTCCTCGTTCTCGATGTCGCGGTCGCCGACCTGCGAGACCAGGCGGTCGTAGCCGCCGGCGAGATAGGTGCCGGGATAGTGTACGTCGTCGGCGCGGGCGTCGGTCGCGGCGGCGCGCGACACGATCGTGCCGTTGCCGAGCGCGCAGAGCACCTCGCGCAGGCCCTCGGCCGCGGGATCGAAGCCGTCGTAGCGGAGCGTCCAGTCTCCGGTCTTGCCCACGCTCGTGCCTCCTCGCTGGCGCGCGCGGATGCGACCCGGCGCCCCGCACGAGCGGGGAGGGGAGCGACCGCATGCGCGGCGTCTTCGGACGATGCGCCACAATAACGATCGAAATGCGCCTGTAGCTCCGTCCGAGCCCCGATGGGGTTTAGTACGGAGGCGCAAAAGCGCAGCTATTTCGCGGAGTTGGGTCGGGCAACTTCCGGTGTGCCGCTGGTCGGCCCTCGATGGGGAGCGACGCGCCGGCGATGCCTCTCGTGCGAGCCCGAGCCCGGCGAGGCCGCGCCCGCGCACCGACGCGCGGGCGGTCTCCTCAGGGCCTGCGGATGCCGGCCGTGTCCACGGCGACCGTCTCGCCGAGGCTCTCCAGGCTGTCGTGCAGGATCTGCAGGACGTAGTGCGGATTGTGGACGTAGGCGCCGGGATCCTTGCTCGCGACCTGGTAATTGTAGGCCGCCTTCAGAAGCCGCGGCGTCCAGCTCGCATAGCGTTCGGTCTCGTCGTCTCCGATCGTGCCGTCGCCGTCCGCGTCGACGAAGAAATAGGGGTGGCGGTCGGCATAGCCGATTGGCGTGCCCGCCACCTCCGTGGCATAGGTGCGGATCGCCGCGGCGAGCTTCTCGCGCAGGCCCTCGATCTCCGTCCCGATGCCGCCCGCGGCGTCGCCGTTCCCGTCGAAATTGGCGTGGCGCATCCGGATCGCGCGCACGTCGTCGACGCCCTGGTGGCAGGCGAAGCAGCTCTGCGTCTCCACCTGCGTCGTGTGCGGCGCGTGGCAGGCGACGCAGGTGGCCGCGCTCGGCACGTGCGTGAAGGTGCCGGCATAGGAGCGGCCGGGATATTCGAATCCGACGGTCACGTCCGCGCCGCGCAGCGTCGCGGCGGCGATGCCGTAATGCACGTTGAGGAAGCCGAGATCGGGCGCGACCGCGTCCTCGTCGAGCCCGTCGGTGGCGCGCGCGACGGCGGCGCCCGATTGGCGACCCTGGTGGCAGACGGTGCACACCGCGTTCGCGCCGAGATCCGTCGCGACCGCGCCGGAAGGGAAGGTCACGGCGTCGAGGGCGTGGGCCTCGGCGCTGTGGCAGCTGGCGCAGCCGATGGGCGCGTTGATGGCGGACGGAGCCTCGATGCTGCCCGCCGCGCTGCCGTCGGCGCCGAGATGGTCGAGGAAGCCGGTCTGCGAATGGCAGGCCGCGCAGGCCGGCGGCACGGCGCCGTCGGCGTTCCAATGGGTGAACGATTGCGAATGGTAATCGCCGTGCGGCGAGGCGAGCCAGGCCTCGACGATGGCGGCGAGCCGGTCGAGGTCGTTCTCCTGTGCGGCGGCGGGTGCGACGGCGAGGGTCAGCGCCATGCCGAGAGCCGCGAGGATCCGCGAGGCGAGCCGCGGCGCGGCACCAAAGACGATTGCGCGCGAGCGGCGGGTCGATCCGGCAGAGCGCATGGATGTCCTCCCCATCGAGCGGCGCCATACGGCGGCGACATGCGGTTCATCGTGCAGCATCTGCTTGACGTCTTCAAGTCTTCGCGCTCGACTGGCGACGAAAGTCGCGAACTCGGCTTATGCGAGCGAAGGGACGTCATGGAATATACGTATCCGGCGAAGAAATCGGGCGATGCAGCCGATCGTGGTTCCCTGCCGCGGCTGCCGGGCGCGGCGCTCGCCGGCCTCTATCTGGCCTTCTGCGCGAGCGCCCTCGTCCTCGCCTCCTTTCGCGAGGTCGCGCCGCTCGCCGGCTTCGAGGCGGTGGGAGCGGGCCTCGGCCTCGTGGCGCTCGCGGCGATGAGCGTGCAGCTCGTCACCTCGGGACGGTTCGACACCGTGTCGGGGCGGCTGGGCATCGATCGGATCATGGCCTTCCACAAGATGATCGCCTGGTTCGTCCTGGCGGCGCTCCTGCTCCACCCGCTCCTCTACGTGCTGCCGACCGCGACGGCCGACGCCGCGCTCGGGCGCGAGCGGCTCGTCGCCTATCTCACGGCGCCGCACTACCGCACCGGGGTGATCGCGCTCGCGGCTCTGGCGCTCCTCGTCGTCGGCGCGGCTCTGCGCGAGCGGCTGCCCTGGCGCTACGAGACCTGGCGCGGATCGCACCTCCTGCTCGGCGTGCTGGCCATCGGTCTCGGCCTGCACCATGCGATCACGGTCGGGCGCTTCAGCGCCGGCGGCCCGGCCTACGTCTTCTGGTGGGGGATCGGCGGCGGCGCCGTTCTCGTCCTCGGCGTGCTGCACGGCCTGCGCTGGGTGCGCCTTCATCGCCGCCCCTGGCGCCTCGCATCCGTGACGAAGCGCGCCGATCGGCTCTGGGAGCTCGACATCCAGCCTCAGCCCGGGACGCCGCCGCTCGCCTATCGCGCCGGGCAGTTCGTGTGGATGACGCAGGGGCGCGGGCGCGTCCCGCTCCTCGACCATCCCTTCTCCATCGCCGACAGTCCCCTGCGCCCCGGCCTCTCGCTGATCGTGAAGGAAGCGGGCGACTTCACCCGGCGCGTGGGCGCGCTTGCGCCCGGAACGCCGATCGGCATCGACGGGCCCTACGGCACCTTTACGGTCGACGCGCATCCGGGCGAGACGGTGCTCCTCGTCGCCGGCGGGGCGGGCATCGGGCCGATCATGGGGCTCTTGCGCGACCTCGCCGCGCGTGGCGATCGGCGGCCCGTGCGCCTCGCCTACGCCGCCGGCCGCCCGGCGACCTTCGCCTGCCTCGACGAGATCGCCTCCTACGCGGACCGGCTCGACCTCGCGGTGCTCCTCGTCGCGGAGGAGGGCGGGCCCGGCTGGGCGGGGGAGGTGGGCCGGCTAGACGCCGCGCGCCTGCGCGCGCTCCTCGCGGGGCGCGAGCCGGAGAGCACGGTCGCCTTCATCTGCGGCCCCGGCCCGATGGTGACGAGCGTCTCCGATACGCTCGAGGACATCGGGCTCGCGCCGAAGCGCGTCGTCTACGAGCGCTTCGACTACGGCGGCGGCGCGACCTCGCGACAAGACCGCCGCCACGCGCTGGAGATGCTCGGCATCGGCGCCGCCCTCGCGGCCCTGGTGGGTGTCTTCGCCGTGGCGGCGTGAGCGGCGCCGCCGTCCGCATTCGGCCCGTAGGTGAGAGGCTCCAGAGGTTGCCCTCGGGATCGCGCGACAAGGCTATCGCGGCCGGCGACGGCGGTCCGGGATGGCGCCGGCGCGCAGCGTGGCGAAGCCCTCGGCCACCGTCGGCGGCGCGGTGTCGCGAGCGTACATGCGATCGACGAACGCCGTCAAAGCGGGCGAGGCGTCGAGGAGCCCGGCCTCGCGTGCCCAGTCGAGGGTGAAGGCGCCGATGAAGTCCGCGACGGTCGACGTGGTGCCGACGAACCACTCCCGCTCCTTCATGTGCGCCTCGAGCGGCTCCAGCATCCGGCGGCAGTCACGGTTGGCGAGCGCGACCTCCTCGGGACGACGCTCGTGGGCGGGGTAGATGACCGTGTGCAGCGCATCGCGCCACAGCGGCTGCTCGATCTCGGTGACGAGGAAGAAGATCCACTGGTACATCTCCGCCCTGGCACGCACGTCGTCGGGTATGAAGCGCCCGTTGCCGTAGCGCTCCGCCAGGTAGAGCGAGATCGCCGCCGATTCCGCGATGCGCACGTCCCCGTCGACGAGAGCGGGGATCTTGCCGAAGGGGTTCACCGCAAGGAACGCCTCGCCGAGGTGCTCGCCGTGCGGGATGTCGACGGGGACGATCTCGCATTCGAGATCGAGCTCGTTGAGGAGCCAGATCGGCCGCAGGGCGCGGGTCGGGGGAATGCCGTAGAGCTTCATCGGGACGGGCTCCGTCGAGGAGAGGGCGGACGTGCCCAGGACGCTTCGCGGGCGGCGCTTCCGACATCGCGGCCGACGAAGACCCGGTCCTCACCGCCCGGCGAGATCGCGCGCCGCCGGTGACGCCGTCGCCTCGCGCGAAGCCGCTCTCGCAGCGAAGACCGAGGCGGCGTATTCGCGCGCCTCGGCGAAGGGCCCGTCGCAGACGAGGCCGGCGATCGGGGCGAGGACCCGCGGGGGACGCCGACGTGGGGGGCGCAGCCCGGCGGGGCGTTCCGCGGCGCTCACGACACGGCTCCCATCGCCGGGCGGCGACCCGCCGCCGAGAATCGCCGCAGCCCGTCCACCGCCTCCGCGCCGAGGCCCGCCGCGAGCTCGCCCTGGACCCGGCGCCAGGTGACGAACGCCTCCTCCAGCACGGTCCGCCCGCGCGCGCTGATGCCCACGAGCCGCTGGCGGGCGTCCGCCTCGTCGCGGCGCGTGACGACGAGACCCGCCTTCTCCGCGACGGCGACGTTGCGGGTCATGGTCGTGCGCTCCGTCCCCACGATCGTCGCCAGCGTGCCGATCCGCGTCGGGCCCTTGATGGCGAGAACGGAGAGCAGGGTGAACTGCGTCGCCCGAAGACCGTGCGGCTTCAGAGCCCGGTCGAACGCGGCCGTGATCGCGCGCGCGGCGCGCCGGGAGGCGAGGCAGAGGCAGGCACGGGTCTCGTCGAGCGACATGCGATGAGTGTAGATACACGTTCATGCGCGGTCAAGAACGGCCGATCCCTGCCCTTCGGGAACCGGCTGCACCAACCCGCCGGGGGCGTTTCGCTCCCGGCCGATCCGGGGCACCGCGTGCCCCACACCCGTTCGTGGAAGTCAGCCCGCCCGCGCGTCCGTCAGCTCCCGAGCCCGTCCTGGCGCGGTCTCGATGGCGGCGATGTTCTTCTTGACCGCCTCCTGCACCTTCTCGAACGCGCGCACCTCGATCTGGCGGACGCGCTCGCGGGAGACGCCGAACTCGGTGGAGAGGTCCTCCAGCGTGATCGGGTCCTCGGCGAGGCGGCGGGCCTCGAAGATACGGCGCTCGCGCTCGTTGAGGACACCGAGCGCCTGACGCAGCGCGGAGAGGCGGTTCTGCCCCTCCTCCTCGGCGGCGAGGATCGATTCCTGCGAGGCGGAATCGTCGACGAGCCAGTCCTGCCACTCGCCCTCGCCCTCCTCGCGCAGGGGCGCGTTGAGGGAGGCGTCGCCGCCGAGACGGCGGTTCATGTCGACGACGTCCTGCTCGTTGACGCCCAGACGGGTGGCGATCTCCTTCACCTGATCGGGGCGCAGATCGCCCTCGTCCAGGGCCGAGATGCGGCTCTTGGCCTTGCGCAGGTTGAAGAAGAGCTTCTTCTGGTTCGCGGTGGTGCCCATCTTCACGAGCGACCACGAGCGCAGGATGTATTCCTGGATCGCCGCCTTGATCCACCACATCGCGTAGGTGGCGAGGCGGAAGCCCTTGTCCGGCTCGAAGCGCTTGATCGCCTGCATCAGGCCGACATTGCCCTCCGAGACCACCTCGGAGATGGGCAGGCCGTAACCGCGATAGCCCATGGCGATCTTGGCCACGAGACGCAGATGCGAGGTCACGAGCTTGTGCGCGGCGTCGGAATCCCCATGTTCTCGCCAGCGCTTGGCGAGCATGAACTCCTCGGCCGGGTCGAGCATGGGAAACTTGCGGATCTCGTCCAGATAGCGGGAGAGACCGCCTTCGTTGGCGAGTACGGGTAGCGCGCCAGCCATGTGTTCTCCTCCTTCGGCCCCCGCGAAGGGCGGGCCCTACGCGGCCTCCTCCGGACGGCCGCGCCATCCCCACAATATAGGACGCGGCTCTTTCGATTTGAAGGTCGGGTGGAGCCCGACGCATGGGACGGTAACGCACGCGTGAAGAATGGTTCGCCGATGCACGGCGATTTGATCCATGCCCCGGAAGCCGGACGGGCGGGAGAGGGGAGGTAAGCGCGGGCACGTACATCTCCGAATTGAAGCTCTCGGCAACCTCGGCGCAAGCTTCGCAATCGAACGTCCATGAGGGCGTTTCCGGGCGCGCCGTGATTCGGCAGCGCGCGGCCGTCGAGGGGAGGGGCTTCCATGCGACATCGAACATTCTCGCCCGCGGCGGTCTCCGCTGCGGCCCTGGCGGCCGCCATGGCCGCGTCCGTGCTCGCCGCGAGCGGCGCCGCGGCGCAAGCACCCGAGCAGCTCGCGCCCGAGCGCCTCGTGCCCGAGATCCCGGACGCGCGGATCCAGCGCGCCGCGCCGCCGCCGGACGCGATCCGGCCCTTCCTCCTGGCGGCGCCGGCCCCGAGTCCGCGCGTCGCGCCGGGCGAGGCGGCCCTCGACCTCGCCATCCGCTACGTCGACGGCACGATCTGGGATCCCGCGGAGGGGCGCGACGACGCCGCGCGGCTACGCGCCTATGTCGACCTCAACGCGCCCGCGGACGTGGCGAACGTCGCGCCCTATGTCGGGCCCACGATCCAGGTCGCGCCGGGCGAGACCGTGCGCGTGACGCTCCACAACGAGCTGCCGGTGCCCGACCAGTCCTGTCCGGAGGACATCACCGACATCAACATCCCCCACTGCTTCAACCGCACGAACCTGCATTCGCACGGGCTGTGGGTCAGCCCCACCGGCAACAGCGACAACGTGCTCATCGCCATCGATCCCGGCGTGAGCTTCCAGTACGAGTGGAACATTCCCGCCGACCACCCCTCCGGAACGTTCTGGTACCATCCCCATCTCCACGGCGGCGTGGCGCTGCAAGTGTCCTCGGGCATGGCGGGCTTCATCGTCATCCGCGGCGATCGCCTGCCCACGCCGGAGACGAACGGCGACATCGACACGCTCCTGATGCGCGCCGACGGGCAGCCCTTCACCGAGCGGCTCGTGCTGCTGCAGCAGAACCAGTACGCCTGCTACGACGCGCAGGGGAACCTCGAGACCAACCCGGACGGCACCTATCGCTGCGACCCGGGCCAGGCCGGCGTGATCGAGAGCTACGACAATTTCTCGCCCGGCGACTGGGCGGCATCGGGGCGCTACACGTCGATCAACGGCGAGATCCTGCCGACCTTCCCCGGCGCGGAGACGGGCCGCGTCGAGCGCTGGCGCATCGCGCATGCGGGCATCCGTGACACGATCAAGCTCGAGTTCCGCAAGGCGGCGGACGATTACCAGCCGCTCGACACGGTGGCGGACGCCGAGACCGACGAGGACTGGCTCGCCGCGAACTGCCCCGGCGAGCCGCTCACCACCTTCGCCATGGCGGAGGACGGCCTCACCCGCGCGCGCATCCAGCCCCGCACCGAGAGCGTGCTGCAGCCGGGCTACCGCACCGACCTCCTCGTCGTCTTTCCCGAGGCGGGCAGCTATTGCGTCATCGACGCCGCCGCGCCCGCTTCGACGACGGTGAGCGGCGGCGCCGAGAGCCGCCAGCTGATGGGGGCGGTCGAGGTCGCGCCGGGGGCGGACGCGGTACCCGCGGACCCGACGGGGCTCACGGCCTACCTCACCGCAGCCCTCGTCGCGGCCGCGAACCGCACCATGCCCGCCGACGTGCGCGAGACGGTCGCCGCCGACCTCCTCGCGGGGCTGCGCCTCGACAAGTTCGTGCCGCACCCGACCATCGAGGCCTCGGAGGTGACGGGCACGCAGTCCCTCGCCTTCTCCATCGACACGACGACGTCGCCCACGGGCTTCCTCATCGACGGGCAGGCCTACGAGCCCGACCGCGTCGACCGGCTGCTGACGCTGGGTGGCGTGGACGAATGGACGCTCACCTCGGGCACCAACCCGGCGGCGGGCCACCCCTTCCACATCCACGTCAACCCGTTCCAGGTGGTGGAGATCCTGAATCCCGACGGCGTCGACGTGAGCGTCGCGGGGGAGCCGGACGACACGCAATACGCTGGGATGAAGGGCGTGTGGAAGGATACGCTGTTCGTGAAGCCGGGCTACCGGGTCGTCATGCGCACGCGCTACCAGCGCTACATCGGCGAGTTCGTGCTCCACTGCCACATCCTCGACCACGAGGACCAGGGCATGATGCAGAACGTCATGATCGCGCTGCCCAACGCCAGCGGGCAGGCGATGACGGGCGGGCACGGCGCGCATTGAGGCGGGGCGGGACGCCGGGCGCGGCGTGCGCCCGGCGGACGTCGCCTCAGATCGCGAGGTATTCCTGCCGCAGCTCGGTATTGTCGAGCACCTCCTTCGCCGTGCCGTCGAAGACGATCTCGCCCATGTCGAGGATGATGGCGCGATCGGCGAGGTGGAGAGCGGCGATGGCGTTCTGCTCGACGATGATCGTCGTCATGCCCAGCCGCTTGATCTCCTCGAGCGTGCGCTCGATCTCCTGCACGATGACGGGCGCGAGGCCCTCGTAGGGCTCGTCGAGCAAGAGCAGCTTCACGTCGCGCGCGAGCGCCCGGCCGATGGCGAGCATCTGCTGCTCGCCGCCCGAGAGCGTCGTGCCCTCCTGCTTGCGGCGCTCGCCGAGCCGCGGGAAGAGATCGTAGATGCGCTCGATCGACCAGCCGACGGGCGGCGCGATCTGGGCGAGCTGCAGGTTCTCCTCGACGGTGAGGCCCTGGATGATGCGCCGGTCCTCCGGCACGAGGCCCACCCCGCTCTGCGCGGCGCCGTGCGCCTTCATGGCGTGGAGCGGCTTGTGGTCGAGCCAGATCTCGCCGTGGCGCACCGCCGGCTCGTCGACGCGGGCGATGGCGCGCAAGGTCGAGGTCTTGCCCGCGCCGTTGCGGCCCAGCAGCGCCAGGATCTCGCCCTCGCGGACCTGGAAGGAGACCCCCTGCACGATGTAGCTCTCGCCGTAATAGGCGTGCAGGTCCCACACGGAAAAATAGGCGTGCTCCGCGAGGTTTCGCGGCGGGGGCCCCTCGCCGTGGCGCGTGAACACCTCGTCGCCGAGGAGGGCGCCGCCGCGCGCGGGGCGCGCCGCGGGCGCGGCGTCCGGCTGCTTGGTGTTCGGCTGCTTGTCGATGGTGTCGCTCACAGATGCGCTCCCCCGAGATAGGCTTCCTGGACCTTCGGGTTGCCCTTGATGTTCTCGGGCAGGTCCTCGGCGATGATGGCGCCCTGGGCCAGCACCGAGATGCGGTCCGCCAGCGAGAACACGACGTGCATGTCGTGCTCGATGACGACCATGGTCAGCCCGCGCCCGGCAATCTCCTTGAGGATGTCGATCGTGCGGTTCGTGTCCGCCCGCGACATGCCGGCGGTGGGCTCGTCCAGCAGCAGGAGCTTGGGCTCCTGCACCAGGCACATGGCGAGCTCCAGCCGGCGCTTGTCGCCGCGGGAGAGGTGGCGCGCCTCGACGTGGCTCTTGCCGTCGAGCTTGAGCTCGGCGAGGAGCGCCATCGCCTTCTCGCGGATGGCGCCCTCGCGCATCACCTGGTTCCAGGCGTGCAGGCCGAAGGCGCCGTCGCGCCGGGCGAAGGCGGGGATCATGACGTTCTCGAGAAGCGTCAGCTCCCCGAAGATCTCCGGCGTCTGGAACACCCGCGAGACGCCGACCTGGTTGATCTCGTGGGGCGTCATGCCCACCAGCGGGCGCCCGTCGAACGTCACCGAGCCCGTATCCGGCGCGAGCTTGGCGATGAGCGTGTTGAGCAGCGTCGACTTGCCCGCGCCGTTGGGCCCGATGATGGCGTGGACGGAGCCCTGCGCGACGTCGAGATTGACGTCGGTGAGGGCCTTGAGCCCGCCGAAGCTCTTGTTGACGTGCTTGACCTCGAGGAGACCCATGTCGATCACTCCGCCGCGTGGGAGGACGGCGTCGCGGCCGTGCGCTCGTGCTTCGAGGACGACGACCGCCCGCGCCGGAACAGCCGCCCGATGCGCTGCCCGCCCTCCACGAGGCCGCCCGGCAGGAAGATGACGACGAGCATGAAGACGATGCCGAGCGTCAGGTGCCAGCCCTTGCCCACGAAGGGGTAGACGACGAAGACGAGCGCGTCCTCGAGCCCGTCCGGCAGGAAGCCGAACCATTGGTGCAGGACGTTGGAGTTGATCTTCGAGAAGATGTTCTCGAAATACTTGATCAGCCCCGCCCCGAGCACCGGCCCGATCAGCGTGCCCGCGCCGCCGAGGATCGTCATCAGCACGACCTCGCCCGACGCCGTCCATTGCATGCGCTCGGCGCCGGCGAGCGGGTCCATCGCCACCATGAGCCCGCCCGCGAGCCCGGCATACATGCCCGAGATCACGAAGGCGGCGAGCGTGTAGGGGCGCGGGTTCAGCCCCGTGTAGAGCATGCGCTGCTGGTTGGACTTCACCGCCTTGAGCATCATGCCGAAGGGCGAGCGGAAGATGCGGATCGAGACGTAGAACGCCGCCACCATCACCAGTGCCGACAGGTAGTAGCCGACGTTGAAGGTGAAGACCCAGCCACCGATCGTCCAGTCGAACCCGTCGCGCATCTCGAGCCCGAAGAAGTGGGTCAGCGGGATCGAGCCCGCCTCCGTGCGGCTGACGCCGAGCACGCGGGGGTCGTCGAGGGCGAGCTGCAGGCCGGTCTCGCCGTTGGTGATCGGCGTGAGCACGGAATAGGCCAGCGCGAACGACATCTGCGCGAAGGCGAGCGTGAGGATCGAGAAGTAGATCCCCGATCGCCTCAGCGAGATCCAGCCGACGAGGAGCGAGAACAGCCCGGCGAAGATCACCGACATGAGGATCGCCGGCACGACGTTCATCGTGAGCAGCTTCATCATCCACACGCCGGCATACGAGCCCACCCCGAGGAAGGCCGCGTGGCCGAAGGAGAGGTAGCCCGTCAGGCCGAAGAGGATGTTGAAGCCGATGGCGAAGATGCCGAAGATGACGAAGCGCTGCATCAGGTCGGGATAGCCCGCGTTGAACTGCGCGAGGCTCGAATCCGCCGGGAAGGGGTTGAGCAGGAAGGGGGCGAAGAGCGTCAGCCCGATCACGATCAGGAAGAGACGCGTGTCCTTGGCGCCGAGACCGAGCATGGGGCTCACTCCATCACGCCCTTGCGGCCCATCAGGCCGCGGGGCCGCGTCAGCAGGATGACGATGGCGACGAGGTAGATGATCACCTGGTTGATGCCGGGCAGCAGCGTCACCACGGCGGCCATCGAGGCGAAGCTCTCGAGGATGCCGAGCAGGAAGCCCGCGAGCACGGCGCCGGGCAGCGAGCCCATGCCGCCGACCACCACCACGACGAAGGACAGGACGAGGAAGTCCATGCCCATGTGGTAGTTCGGCGCGTTGATGGGCGCGTACATCACCCCGGCGAGGCCCGCCACGATGGCGGCGAGCGCGAACATGAAGGTGAAGCGCCGGTCGATGTCGATGCCGAGCAGCCCCACCGTCTCGCGATCCGCCATGCCCGCGCGCACCACCATGCCGAAGGTGGTGAACTGGAGGAAGGCGAAGACGCCGGCGATCACCGCCGCCGCGAAGCCGAAATAGACGAGCCGCCAATAGGGATAGATGATCGAGCCCGCGTCGAAGCCGACGAGCGCGCCGAAATCGAACGACCCGGAGAACGCGTCGGGCGCCGGCGTCGGGATCGGGTTCGCGCCGTAGAAGGCCTTGATGATCTCCTGGAGCACGATTGCGAGCCCGAAGGTCACGAGGATCTGGTCCGCGTGCGGGCGCTTGTAGAAATGCTTCACGAGCCCGCGTTCCATGGCGATCCCGACGAGCGCCATGACGGGGATCGCGAACAGGATCGCGAGCGGCACCGACCATTCGATGATGGAGCCGCCGACCTCCGGCCCGAACCAGTATTCGACGTAGGGCGTCTCGACCTTGAGCGGATTGCCCAGGAAGTCCGTGCGCGTCTCGTCGATCGTGGTGAAGGACGCGCGCAGGATGACGTTGAGCGTCACGGCGCAGAAGGCGCCCAGCATGAACAAAGCCCCGTGGGCGAAGTTCACGACCCCGAGCGTGCCGAAGATGAGCGTCAGGCCGAGCGCGATGAGCGCGTAGGCCGAGCCCTTGTCGAGGCCGTTGAGGACCTGGAGGATGATGGCGTCCATGATGTTCCGTCTCGGATCGCGTCCGTTCGGACCGCAAGGCCGGCCGCGCGGGAGCGCGCGACCGGCCGTGCCTGGCGGATGGGTGCCGGCTCAGGCGCCGGGATTGCAGACGCCGAGCTGGCCTCCGGCGAATTGCGGATGGTCCGGCGGGTAGGTGACCTGCTCGACGGGGGTCACCTCGACGACCTCGAGGAGGTCGAACTCGCTCTCCGGGTTCTCCTTGCCGCGCACCACCAGCACGTCCTTGAAGCACTGGTGATCCTCGGCGCGGTAGAGCGTCGGGCCGTTGCCGAGACCGTCGAACTCGTAGCCCTCCAGCGCCTCGACGACCGCACAGGGATTGAACGAGCCCGCGCGCTGCACGGCGTCGGCGTAGAGGAGCGTCTGCACGTAGCAGGTGTGCGCCGCCTGGCTCGGCGGGAAGCCGTACTTGGTGCCGAAGGAGCGCACGAAGGCCCGCGAGCCCTCGTCCTGGAGCGTCCAGTGCCAATTGGTCGAGCCGAAGATGCCCTTCACGTTCTCGCCGGCGCCCTTGGCCATCAGGCGCGAGTAGAGCGGCACGATGATCTCGAAGTTCTTGCCGTTGACCATGCGGTCGCGCAGGCCGAACTGGACGGCGTTGGTCAGCGAGTTGACCATGTTGCCGCCGTAATGGTTGAGGACCAGCACGTCGGCGTCCGACTGCGCCACCGGCGCGATGTAGGACGAGAAGTCCGTCTGCGCGAGCGGCGTCTTCACCGCCTCCACCGTCTCCCAGCCCATGGCCTCGGTGGCGGTGCGGATCGCCTCCTCGGTCGTGTAGCCCCAATTGTAGTCGGCGGTGAGATGGTAGGCCTTGCGGTCCGTGCCGTAGGCGTTCTCGAGCACCGGCGCCAGCGCCGCGCCCGACATGTACGAGTTGAAGAAGTGCCGGAAGCCGTTGGCCTTGCGGTCCTTGCCCGTCGTGTCGTTGGAATGCGTGAGGCCCGCCATGAAGATGACGCCCGCCTCCTGGCAGAGCGCCTGCACGGCCACCGCGACGCCCGAGGACGAGCCGCCCGTGATCATGATGGCGCCGTCCTTCTCGATCATGGACTTCGCCGAGGCGCGCGCCGCATCCGACTTCGTCTGCGTGTCGCCGGTGACGTACTCGACCTTGCGGCCGAGGATGCCCGCACCTTCGAGCGCCTTCGAGGAGAAGGTCGAGAGCATGCCGCCGTCGCCCTCGCCGTTGAGGTGCTCGACGGCCAGCATGTAGGCGCGCAGCTCGTCCGCGCCCTCGTCGGCATAGGGGCCGGACTGGGGTACGTTGAAGCCGAGCGTGACGCTGCCGCTGCCGGGCTCGTTGGTGAAGGCGTTCGCGCCGCGGATGAAGAGATGCGGCATGGCGAGACCGGCGCCGACCGCGGCGGTGGTCTTCATCAACCCGCGCCTGGTGAAGGTGAGCTTGCTCATCGAGTTCCTCCCGAAACATTCGCTCGATTGGATGCATGCACGCTGGATCGGGCCAGTCTTCCTTTGGGCATGATTGGACGCTAGCTCACGAGATCGTCGGTATCCAGAATGAATGACTGCTAAGTACACTAGACATTCGTACCATGATGCTGCGCTGCACTTGAGTACTGTTAGGGAAGATGCTGCGGTCGCGAAAAGGCCGTAATCCGTTGTGAATTGGGCGATCGAAAGCCGCGCGCGCCCGTCACGATGCTGCGCTGCAGCGCGCATCCCGATGTTGCGACGCGCAAACGAAACGAGCCCCGCGCCGGGGTGCGCGGGGCTCCTGCCGATGGCCGATTCAACGACCGGTCAGATACTTCGACGGCACGCGTCAGCAGCGCTCACCAGAGAAGGGCGCGCGGGTCCTGAATCGGGAGGCCGTCGTTCAGCCGCAGGCCTCCCTTGACGCAGCGGACGATCGTCCAGACCGCCCAGAAGAGCAGAACGAACCAGCCGATCAGCACCAGCGAGAGCAGAGCTCCGACGAGAAGCATCGCGAGGCCGATCCAGAACGTGCGGATCTGATAATCGAGATGGGTCGCCGTCACCGGATCCGCCTCGGCGCGACGCACGTGCGCTATGATGACACCGATCAGCGCGCTGACACCGGTGAAGAAGCCCACCAGATAGAGGCCGTAGACGATCAGGCCCAGTGTCTTGTCCTTGACCGCCGGTCCGGCTCCACCGCCGTTCACCGCTTGCGTTTGCATCGTTCGTGCTCCTGCTCGTTTCGACGTGCAGGAGCTTGATCGCACGCGGACCGTCAACGTTGCGTTCAAATGTTGCGTGAACGGCGACATAATCACACGGGCATGCGCGATCGACGAGGCCTGTCGGACGAGATCTGCGGAATGGCCTACTCCGCCGCCTTCGCCATCTCCGGCCCCTGCGGGTCGCGCAGGCGCTCCAGCAGCACCGCCTTCTCCGCTTCCGCGGCGGCGAGGTTGCGCTCCTTCACGTGGCCGAAGCCGCGGATCTTCGCCGGCAGCGAGGCGAGGCCGAGCGCCGTCACGTGGGTCTGCGGCGAGAGGCGCGCGAGGATCTCCTCGATCGTGGCGCGGTACTCCTTCACGAGGCGGCGCTCGGTGCGCCGCTCGTGCGTGTAGCCGAAGACGTCGAGGGGCGTGCCGCGCAGGCCCTTGAAGCGGGCGAGCAGCGAGAAGCCCTTCATCATCCACGGCCCGAACGTGACCTTGCGGGGCAGGCCGGTGTGCTCGTCCTTGGGGGCGATCATCGGCGGGGCGAGGTGGAAGGTGAGCTTGAGGTTCTCGCCCTCGAAGGTCTGCTCCAGCTGGCGCTGGAACGAGCCGTCCGAATAGAGCCGCGCGACCTCGTACTCGTCCTTGTAGGCCATGAGCTTGAAGAGGTTGCGCGCCACCGCCCAGGAGAGCTGGTCGGCGCCCGGCACCTTGTCGGCCTCCGCCTCGCGCACCCTGGAGACGAGCCGC
Source organism: Salinarimonas ramus (assembly GCF_014645695.1). Taxonomy (GTDB): domain Bacteria; phylum Pseudomonadota; class Alphaproteobacteria; order Rhizobiales; family Beijerinckiaceae; genus Salinarimonas; species Salinarimonas ramus. The sequence goes on from NZ_BMMF01000011.1 coordinate 182,450, forward strand.
TCGTAGCTCTGCGCGTAGCGCTTCGACTGGTAGGCGGTGAGGAAGTCGACGCGCCGGGCGATCGCCTCGTCGAGCGTCTCGGAGAGGGTGCGCACCGGCGTCGGCGCCTTGAGGGAGGCGACGAGGGCGGCGAGGCCCTCGGGATGCGCCGCCGCGCGCCGGCCGAGGCGGAAGGCCTCGATGTTCATGGCGACGGCCTCGCCGTTCAGCGTGATCGCCCGTTCGATCGCCTCGCCCGCGAGCGGGATCGCGCCCTTCTGGTAGGCGAAGCCGAGCATCATCATGTTGGCGGCGATGGCGTTGCCGAGGACGGCGGTGGCGATGGCGGTGGCGTCCAGGAAGTCGAGCATGCGCCCGCCTGCATGGCGCTCGATCTCGCGGCGAAGGCGCGCGGCCGGCAGCGAGAAGTCCGGATTGCGGGTGAAGTCGCCGGGGAAGGTCTCCGCCGTGTTGACGACGAGATGCGTGCGCCCGGCCGAGACGCCGGCGAGCACCTTCTTCATGCCGGTGACGACGAGATCGCAGCCGAGCACGAGATCGGCCGAGCCCGCCGCGACGCGGATGGCGTGGATCTCCTCGGGGGTGTTGGCGAGGCGCACGTGCGAATAGACCGCGCCGCCCTTCTGGGCGAGGCCGGCCATGTCGATCATGCCGCAGCCCTTGCCCTCGAGATGCGCCGCCATGCCGAGGATGGCGCCGATCGTCACGACGCCGGTGCCGCCGACGCCCGTGACAATGCAGTTCCAGGTGCGGTCGATGCCGGGGATCGTCGGCTCGGGCATCGTCTCGGGCAGCGCGTCGGCGGAGCCCGACACCTTCGCCTTCTTGGGCTTGGCGCCCTCCACCGTGACGAAGGAGGGGCAGAAGCCCTTCACGCACGAGAAGTCCTTGTTGCAGTTGGACTGGTCGATCTGACGCTTGCGCCCGAACTCGGTCTCGAGCGGCTGCACGGCGACGCAGTTCGACTGCACCGAGCAATCCCCGCAGCCCTCGCAGACGAGCTCGTTGATGATCACGCGCTTGTCGGGATCGGGATAGGTGCCGCGCTTGCGGCGCCGGCGCTTCTCGGAGGCGCAGGTCTGGTCGTAGATCATCACCGACACGCCGCCGATCTCGGCCAGCATGCGCTGGACGTGGTCGAGCTCGTCGCGGTGATGGATGGTGATCCCCTCCGGCCACTTGACGGTCTTGGGGTACTTGTCCGGCTCGTCGGTGACGAGCGCGATGCGCTCGACGCCCTCCGCGCGCACCTGGCGCGCGATCATGTCGACGGTGAGCGCGCCCTCGTGGGGCTGGCCGCCCGTCATGGCGACGGCGTCGTTGTAGAGGATCTTGTAGGTGATGTTCGTCTTGGTGTGCGCCGCCCAGCGCAGCGCCAGGATGCCCGAATGGTTGTAGGTGCCGTCGCCGAGGTTCTGAAAGACGTGGCCGCGCTTGGAGAACGGCGCCTCGCCGATCCAGTTCGCGCCCTCGCCGCCCATCTGCGTGAAGCCCTGCGTGCCGCGCTCCATCCACTGGACCATGTAGTGGCAGCCGATGCCCGCATAGGCGCGCATGCCGTCGGGCACCTTGGTGGAGGTGTTGTGCGGGCAGCCGGCGCAGAAATGCGGCGTGCGGGTCCCGACGTCGGTCGTCGTCGCCAGCACCTCCTGCGCCTCGCGGATGCGCGCCACGCGCCCGGCGAGATCGTCGTTGGAATGGTAGCGCAGGAGCCGCTCGCCGATCGCCACGGCGATGTCGTTCGAATCGAGCGCGCCCTTGACCGGGAAGAGCCAGCGGCCCTCCTCGTCCTTCTTGCCGATGCAGGTCGGCTGGTCCGTCGTGCCGTAGAGCTCCTCGCGGACCTGGACCTCGATGAGGGAGCGCTTCTCCTCCACCACCATGACGAGGTCGAGCCCGCGGGCGAAGTCGACGAGCTCGGCTCGAGACAGCGGCCAGGGGCAGGCGACCTTGTAGAGGCGAAGCCCCATGTCGTTGGCCTTGACCTCGTCCAGCCCGAGCTCGTCCATGGCCTGGCGCACGTCGAGATAGGACTTGCCGACCGTGATGACGCCGATCTTGGGCGTGCGCCCGCCCGACAGGACGAGCTTGTTGAGGCCGTTGGCGCGCACGTAGGCGAGCATCGCGTCGCGCTTGAAGTCGTGGAGGCGCGCCTCCTGCTCGAGGATGCCGTCGCCCGCGCGGATGTTGAGCCCGCCCGGCGGCATCACGAAATCGTCGGGGATCTCGATCTTCACGCGCCCAAGCGAGGCGTCGACGGAGGCCGTCGATTCGATGTTGTCCTTCACGCACTTGAAGGCCACCCACGCGCCGGTGAAGCGGCTCATGGCGAAGCCGTGCAGGCCGTAATCGAGGATCTCCTGAACGCCCGCGGGGTTCAGGATCGGCATCATCACGTCGACGAAGTGGAATTCCGACTGGTGCGCGACGGTGGAGCTCTCCGCCGTGTGGTCGTCGCCCATCAGCGCCAGCACGCCGCCGTTCGCGGCCGAGCCCGCCATGTTGGCGTGGCGGAAGACGTCGCCGGAGCGGTCGACGCCCGGGCCCTTGCCGTACCAGACGCCGAAGACGCCGTCGTGCTTGCCCTCGCCGCGCATCTGCGCCTGCTGGGAGCCCCACACGGCGGTGGCCGCGAGCTCCTCGTTGAGCCCCGGCTGGAAGACGACGTTGGCGGCGGCGAGCTGCTTCTTGGCGCGAAACAGGTTGAGGTCGAGCCCGCCGATGGGCGAGCCGCGATAGCCGGAGACGAAGCCCGCGGTGTCGAGCCCGGCGAGGCGATCGCGCTCGCGCTGCATCAGCAGCATGCGGATGATCGCCTGCGTGCCGGTGAGGAAGACGCGCTCCTTGCCGAGGTCGTACTTGTCGTCGAGCGAAACCTCGCGCAGCGAGGTCTTCTCGAGCACCTCGCCGATGGCGCCCGCGGCGCGTTCGGCGGCGGCGGTCTCGCGATCGAGCCGTACCTCGTCCATGGCATCCTCCTCCTCGATCCGCGCCCGTCGGTTTTCCCGATCTCGTCGCGCAGTTTTACGTCAGCAATGCTGACATATCTCACGCGCCCGGTCAATCACGGCGCGCACGACCATAACGCGGTGCGCGGTGCGGGGATGCGAAGGTCGTCGCGGAGGAGCGCGGGCTCACCCGCCCTGCGCCACCCGCATGGCCTCGACGTGGAAGTCCTCCTGCGAGAAGGCCGCGTGCATGAGGCTTTTCGTGTACTCGCTCGCGGGACGGTCGAAGATCGCGGCGGTGGGGCCCTCCTCGACGACGCGCCCGGTCTTCATCACGACGACGTGGTCGGACATGGCGCGCACGACCGCGAGGTCGTGGCTGATGAAGAGGTAGGCGAGACCGTAGCGGGACTGGATGTCGCGCAGGAGCTCGACGATCTGCTTTTGCACCGAGCGGTCGAGCGCCGAGGTCGGCTCGTCGAGGACGACGACGCGGGGCTTGAGGATGACCGCGCGGGCGATGGCGATGCGCTGGCGCTGCCCGCCGGAGAATTCGTGCGGGTAGCGGTTGCGCATGGCCGGATCGAGATCGACCTCGCGCAGCGCCTCCACCGCCCGGCGGTCGCGCTCGCGGCCCGAGATGCCCGGCTCGTGGACGAGGAGGCCCTCGGTGACGATCTGGCCGACCGTCATGCGCGGCGACAGCGACCCGAACGGGTCCTGGAAGACGAGCTGCAACTCCTTGCGCAGCGGGCGCATGGCGGCCTTGTCGGCCATCGAGATGTCGCGGCCCATGAAGACGACGCGGCCCTCGCTCGGCAGGAGCCGCAGCAGCGCGCGCCCGAGCGTCGACTTGCCCGAGCCCGATTCGCCCACGATCCCGATCGTCTCGCCCTCCCGCACGCGCACGGTGACATCGTCGACGGCGCGCAGGGCCACGGACGGGCCCTTGAGGAAGCCGCCGCCGATGTCGAAGGAGACGCGCACGTTCTCTCCCGTGAGCGCGAGCGGCGCGCCCGCCGGCGGCGGTTCCTTCGCCCCCGCGGGCTCGGCGTCGATGAGCATGCGCGTGTAGGGGTGGCTCGGGTTCGCGAAGACCTCGCGCGTCGCCCCGCTCTCCACCACCTCGCCGCGGCGCATGACGTAGACGCGGCTCGCGAAGCGCCGGACGATGCCGAGATCGTGCGTGATGAACACGATCGCCATGCCCCGCTCGCGCTGGAGATCGGCGAGCAGCGTGAGGATCTGCGCCTGCACGGTGACGTCGAGCGCGGTGGTCGGCTCATCGGCGATGAGGAGGTCGGGGTCGTTGGCGAGCGCCATCGCGATCATCACGCGTTGGCGCTGGCCGCCCGAGAGCTCGTGCGGGTAGGAATCGATACGCCGCTGCGGGTCGGGGATGCCGACGCGCTCGAGGAGCGCGATGCCCTTCTCCCGCGCCTCGCGCCTGGAGAGCCCGCGATGGTGGATCATCGGCTCGGCGAGCTGGCGCCCGATCCGGTAGAGCGGATCGAGCGAGGTCATCGGCTCCTGGAAGATCATCGTGATCTTGTCGCCGCGGATGCGATTGAGGTCGCGCTCGCGCATGCCCACCAGGTCCTGCCCGCGATAGAGCGCCTGGCCCGAGGCGCGCCCGTTCGAGGCCAGCAGTCCCATGGCCGCCATCATCGACTGGCTCTTGCCCGAGCCCGATTCGCCGACGATGGCGACGGTCTCGCCGCGATGGACGTCGAGGTCGATGCCGCGCACGGCCTCGACGAGGCCGTCGTTCGTCTCGAAGGCGACCTTCAGGCCGCGCACCGTGAGGACGGGATCGTTGGTCATCGCGTTCATCAGCGGTCCCTCGGGTCGAGCGCGTCGCGCAGGCCGTCGCCCAGGAAGTTGAGCGCGAAGAGGATGACGATGAGGGTGATCGCCGGGAAGATCAGCATCCAGGTCGCGCCCTGCATGTTGGCGGCGCCCTCCGAGATGAGCACGCCGAGCGAGGTCAGCGGCTCCTGCACGCCGAGCCCGAGGAACGAGAGGAAGCTCTCGAGCAGGATCACCTTGGGCACGAGCAGCGTGAGGTAGACGACGACGGGCCCGAGCGTGTTCGGCACGATGTGCCGGCGTACGATGCCGCCGGGCTTGACGCCGAGCGCCTCCGCCGCCTGCACGAATTCCTGGCGCTTGAGCGAGATCGTCTGGCCGCGCACGATGCGGGCCATGTCGAGCCATTCGATCGCGCCGACCGCGAGGAACATCAGCACGAAGTTGCCGCCGAAGAACACGACGAGCAGGATCACGAAGAAGATGAACGGCAGCGAGTAGAGGATGTCGACGAAGCGCATCATCACGCCGTCGATCCGCCCGCCGAGGAAGCCCGCCACCGCGCCGTAGGTGACGCCGATGACGAGTGCGGTGAGGGAGGCGAGCAGGCCGATGGCGAGCGAGATGCGCACGCCGATCATGGTGCGCGCGAAGAGATCGCGGCCGTTGGCGTCGGTGCCGAAGAAGAAGTACGTGCGCTTGACGTCGGCCACCATGACGGCGCGGGTCTCGTCGGGCGAGACCTCCTCGATGCGGGCATTGGTGAACAGGTCCGAGCGCTCCACGAAGCGCACGAAGCGCGGATCGATGCCGCGATCGGTGACGATCGGCGCGGAAATCGTGCCGCCGTCGAGCGTGATCTCGCCGACATCGACCCGGGCGCGGGCGAGCACGCTCTCGAACTCGGGCACGATGCTGTCGGCGCGCGGATAGGCCTCCAGGCTCGCCGGGACGCGCACGTATTGCGGGAACACCTCGTCGTAGGGGTTGGGCGCGAGCGCCGGCCCGAACACGGCGACGAAGGCGAAGAAGGCGAGCACGATGGCGCTCGCAACCGCGGCCTTGTTGCGCCGAAGGCGGATGAAGGCGTCCTGCCACAGCGAGCGTGCGGCGCCCGCGTCCGCGACCTCGCGGGCGAGATCGTCGGAGGAGGCGGCCGGATCGATGCGCATCTGCATGGGTGCCTCCTCAGCGCTCGTAGCGGACGCGCGGGTCGAGCAGCGCGTAGGCGATGTCGACGAGCAGGTTGAAGATCACGACGAAGATCGCGATGACCACCACGGTCCCCATCACGAGCGTGTAGTCGCGCGCGAGCGCCCCCTGGACGAAGTAGCGCCCGATGCCGGGAATGCCGAAGATCGTCTCGACGACGACGGACCCGGTCAGCAGCGCCGCCGCGGCGGGGCCGAGATAGGAGACGACGGGCAGGATCGCCGCGCGCAGCGTGTGCGTGATCACGACGACGCGGGTCGGCAGGCCGTAGGCGCGCGCGGTGCGCACGTGGTTCGAGCGCAGCGCCTCGATCGTCGCGCCGCGGGTGAGGCGGGCGATGATGGCGATCTGCGGCAGCGCAAGCGTGACGACCGGCAGCACCATGTGCGCCGGCGTGCCCCATCCGCCCGCCGGCAGCCAGCCCATCCACACGCCGAAGAGCAACGACAGGATCGGCGCCACGACGAAGTTCGGGATGGTGATGCCGAAGGTCGCGATGCCCACGACGGCGTAGTCCGCGCCCTTGTTCTGGCGCAGCGCCGCGAGCACGCCCAGGGAGGCGCCGACGACGAGCGCGAGCAGGAGCGCGAGGCCGCCGAGCGTCACGGAGACCGGCAGGCCCACCGCGAACAGGTCGGCGACGGAGAAGTCGCGGCGCGTGAAGCTCGGCCCGAAATCGCCCTGCAGCAGGTTGCCGAGATACAGCAGGTATTGCTGCCACAGCGGCTTGTCGAGATTGAACGCCGCGTTGAGGTTTTCCATGATCAAGGGGTCGAGCGGCCGCTCGAGATCGAACGGGCCGCCGGGCGCCGCCCGGATCATGAAATAGGCGAGCGTCACGACGATGAAGATCGTCGGGATGGCGCCGGCGAGGCGCCGGAGCACGAAGCCGAGCATGTCTCTTGTCCTGGATGCGCCGTGCGCGCGGGCGGGACGCGCGGCCCGCGGCCGGAAAGCCTCCCGCGCGCGGCGGCGCGTGCCGCGCGCGGGGACGGGTGCGTCGCGTCAGTTCGACAGCGACAGGAAACGCGTGCCGTGCACGTTCATGATGTTGTCCTCCCAGCCCGAGAGCTGCGGAGAGACGAGGGCCTTGGAGGTGTAGAACAGGATCGGGATCGCCGGCACCTCCGAGAGGAAGAGCCGCTCGGCCTGCGCCAGGATCTCGGCGCGGGCCTGGAGGTCCGTCTCGGTCTCGGCCTGTTGCATCAGGCGATCGTACTCCTCGTTCGCCCAGCGCGGATAGTTGAAGCCGAGGTTGTCCGACTCGTAGAGGAAGAGGAAGTTCTGCGGGTCGTTGTAGTCGCCGATCCAGCCGGCGCGGGCGACGTCGAAGTCGCCGTCCTCGCGCAGGTAGTTGAAGTAGGTCGCGCCCTCCATCTCGGTCAGGGTCGATTCGATGCCGATGTTGCGCAGCATCTCGCCCACCGCCGTCATGGTGTTCTTGTTGTTCTCGGAGGTGTTGTAGCGCAGGTCGACGGTCAGCTCGCCGGGGCCGATGCCGGCCTCCTCGAGCAGCGCGATGGCCTGGTCCTCACGGTCGAGAATGTCCGTCTTGGCGTAGTCCAGCTGCGGAGCGTCCTCGACGTAGTTGTTCGTGCCGGGGGGCACGAGCGAGTAGGCCGGGACCATCGTGTCCTGCCAGATCTCCTCGGCGAGGAAGACGCGGTCGATGGCCATGGACATCGCCTCGCGCACGCGCGGATCGCCGAGCGTCTCCTTGGGCACCTTCACCGGCAGGTAGTACGTGCCGAGATAGGGCGCGATCCGGACCTGATCGCCCAGGCGCTCGCGCAGATCCGCGATCTGCTCGGAGGGCAAATCGGAGCAGGACTGCACCTCGCCGGCCTCGAAGCGGCGCACGCAGGTGGCGCGCTCCTCGAAGGGGATGTAGTTGACGACGTCGATCTGCACGTTGTCGGCGTCGTGGAAGTTCTCGTTCTTGCGCATCACGATCCGGTCGTTCGGCGTGAAGCTCTCGAGCGTGTAGGCGCCGTTCGTGACGAGGTTGCCCGGGCGCGTGAAGGCGTCGCCGTGCTCCTCGACGGAGGCCTGGTGCAGCGGCAGGCCGGTCTGGTGCGTCAGAAGCTCGATGAAGTAGGGCGTCGCGTTCTCGAGGGTGATCTCGAGGGTGCGATCGTCGATCGCGCGGGCGCCGAGCTCCTCCTTGGGCATGTCGCCGCGGTTGATCGCCTCGGCGTTGAGGATCGGATAGAGAATGTTGGCGTAGCCCGCAGCCGTCGCCGGATCCTGGATGCGGCGGAAGGCGAAGACGAAGTCGCCCGCGGTGACGGGGTCGCCGTTCGACCAGCGCGCGTTCTCGCGAAGCGTGAACGTGTAGACCCGGCCGTCCTCCGAGACCTCCCAGCTCTCCGCGACGCCCGGGATCACCTCGGCCTCGGAATTGTAGACCACGAGGCCCTCGTAGAGGTCGCGCAAGAGGTGCGCCTCGGCGACCGTCGACGTCTTGTGCTGGTCGAGCGACGACGGATCGGTGTCGTTGCCGCGATTGTAGACGACCTCCTGAGCGAGCGCCGGCGCGCCCGTCACACCGAGAGCCGTGGCCAGCGCGATCGAGAAGGCGCTCGCCTTGAGCATGGTCTTGATCATGAGCGGATAGTCTCCCTGCTGCCGTGGACCGGCAGATCGCTCCGTCTCCCACGACGGATTAGATGTAAACTATCCGTTGGCCCCATCACCCGCAAGCGCGACGGTGAATAGCCGTGCACTGCGCAGCGAGGTTGCGTGGATGCAGGAGCTTACGTAACGAGAGGGATGGGAGAGGGGCGGTCGGGGACAGGAACCTGCCGGGCCACGGATCTCGCGCGCCTCAGGCGACGCGCACGATGTCCGCGGTGTCCGTCGGCAGGAGCCGCGCGAGGTCGCTCGCGGGCAGCGCCGGGTGCCAGGCGTGCCCCTGCGCCGCGGAGAAGCCGATGGCCGAGAGGCGCGAGCCGAGCTCGCGGCTCTCGACGTTCTTGGCGACGAGCTCGACCCCGAGGCCGCTCGCGGCGTGGACGAGCGCCTCGACGACGATCCGCTCCGAGCTGCCGGGATCGAGGGCGCCAACGAACGCGGCGTCGACCTTGACGATGTCCACCGGGCAGAAGCGCAGCTGGGCCAGGGACGCGAAGGCGGCGCCGAAATCGTCGATGGCGATGCGCACGCCGTTCGCCCGAAGGCAGGCGAGTGCTGCGACGAGGTCCGGATCGGCCCGGGCGAAGACGTCCTCGGGGACCTCGACCGCAATCGCGCCGGGCGCGAGCCCCGCGCGCTCCAGCCCCGCGAGGAGCGTCGGTGCGAAATCGGCCGCGCGCGCCTCCTCCTCGGCGAGGTTGATCGAGATACGCCCGTGGCGCAGCCCGCCGCGCGCCCAGCGCGCGGCCTGGTCGAGCACGCGCTCCAGGACGAAGCGGCCGATGCGCCGGGAGAGATCGGCGTCCTCGAAGGCGGCGGCGAGGGAGCGGGCGGGAAGGAGGTCGCCCTCGGGCGTCGCGAGGCGCAGCAGCGCCTCGCTGCCGAGGACGGCGCCGGAGGGAAGCGAGACGAGCGGCTGGTAGTGGAGATCGAGCCGCCCCGCCGCGAGGGCGTCCGAGACGGCGCCGATCACCGCGATCCGCGCGTTCTCCACGCGCCGCATGGCGGGATCGTAGACGCGGTAGCAGCCGCGCCCGGTGCGCTTCGCCGCGTAGAGCGCGAGATCGGCGTCGGTGAAGAGCTCCGCCTCGCGCCCCATCGCGTCGGCGGCGCGCGCGATGCCGACGGAGGCGCCGAGCTTCAGCGCCGAGGCGCCGTGCGGGATCGGCCGCTCGGCATCCTCCACGATCCGTGCGGCGAGCGCCTCCACGTCGACGTCCGCGACGAGGATCGCGAACTCGTCGCCGCCGATGCGTGCGACGAGGGCGTCCGCCCCACAGGCGTCCCGCAGCCGCTCCGCGACGGCGACGAGGCACAGATCGCCCGCGTGATGCCCGTAGGTGTCGTTCACCGCCTTGAAGCCGTCGAGGTCGACGAGGAGGAGGGCGAGGCCCTCGGTGCCCGACGTCAGGGCGTCTGCGAGGCGGGCATGGAAGAGGGCGCGATTGGCGAGACCGGTGAGCGGGTCGCACTCGGCGAGGAAGCGGGTGCGCTCGGCGAGCGTCTTCTCCTCGGTGATGTCCTGCTTCATGCCGAAGATGCGCACGGCGCGCCCGTCCTCGCACTCGATGCTCGCGGTCACGCGCATCCAGCGGACGTTGCCGCGCTCGGTGCGGATCCTGGCGTCGAGGCTGAAGCCCGTGCGCGCGTCGATCGCGGCGGAGCGCACCGCCTCGAGCTCGCGCGCGGAGGCCGGGTCGTAGGCCGCGAGCGCGCGGGCGCGGTCCACCGGCTCGCCGCGGGGAATGTCGAAGATGTCGTAGACGCCGTCCGTCCAGGTGATGGCCTGGGTGGCGAGGTCGCACTCCCACACGCCGATCTTCGCGGCCTCGGAGGCGCGGGCGAAGACCTTGCGGCTGTGGGCGAGGGCGCGCCCCTGCACGGCGATGGTCTCCTCGGCGGCGTGGAGGGCCGCGAGCAGGGCATCGTGCGAGGTGGGGGCGTCCTCTTGGCGGGACATGTTCGTCGGGTCTGGCCTCTGGCCGGGCATCGTTCGGGGGTCCGTTGCGACAGCGCGCCGAGCTTAGGCGTCATTCGGTTAACCGATCCTGAGCCCGAAGCCTTCCCTAGCGTTCGCGAAGGTCACGCTCGGCCTAGAGCACGTCCGAGCCGGACCCGCCGGTCGTCGCGTTGCCGCGATGCAGCCGGCGGCGGGGCTCGCCGCCGCTTTCGCCGGTCGTCTCCTGCGTCTCGTCCGAGGCCCGCGGTGTCGATCGCGGTGCTGCGGTGCCGGGCGACGTCTCCGGCTCCGGCGGCGACGCGTCGGGGCGCGGGACCGTGATCGTGGGAGCCGCGTCGCGCAGGACGCCGCCGTCGCGCGGGGGCGCGCCGCGCTCGGGCGTCGGCGCGGGGGAGGGACGCCGCACGCGGCGCTCGCGCCTCGGCTCGGGCGCGGGCGTCGCAGGCGGCTCGATCACCCGCGGCAACGCCGTCCCGGGAGGCGGCGGCGCGAGCCGCGCGGTCGGCGGCTCGGCACGGGGCGCGAGCCAGTCGAGGAGCGGCAGGCCGCCGCGGGGCTGCGCCCGGAAGGGGATGCGCACGAGGTAGCGCCCGCTCGCCCAGCCGAGCCTCCCGCGATAGACGACGAAGCACCAGGTGCCCTGGCAGCCGCGCAGCTCGACCACCTCGCCCGGGGGCATCACCGCGACCACCGGGCTGCCGACGCCGGGACCGGCGCGCAGGTTCAGCTGCGTCGTCGTCGCGACCGGCACCGCGTACGCGACGCCGGGCACGAGGACGCTCGCCAGGAAGAGGGCGAACGCGGCCATCGTCAGCCGAAGTCTCGCGCGTGTCATGGTTCGCCCCTCTCTCGTTTGCGCCGGCCTGCACGATCATGCGGTCACACGATCCTACGAGAGCGGAAAGGCGCCGATATGGCGAGGGTTCCAAGCGCGCCGCGCGAGCGCGATCGTCTTCCGGGTCACGCGGCTTTCGAGCGGTCTCTGCGGAGGCGCTGGGCGATGACGTCCGCGGGGCCGGGGCGGCCGAGAAGGAAGCCCTGCGCCTCGCCGCAGCCGACGTCGCGCACGAGGCGCAATTGCTCCTCCGTCTCCACGCCCTCGGCGGTGATCGTCATGCCGAGCCGGTCGCCCAGCCCGACGATGGCGCGCACGATGGCGTCCGTCTCCGGGCGGGTGATCTTCTTCACGAAGGAGCCGTCGATCTTCAGCTTGTCGAAGGGGAAGCGCTCCAGATAGCTCAGCGAGGAATAGCCCGTGCCGAAATCGTCCATGGCGAGGCGCACGCCGAGCCGGCGCAGGCCGTGCAGGAGATCGAGCACGGCGGGCCCGTCCATGAGCGCGCTCTCGGTGATCTCGAGCTCCAGCCGGTCGGCCGGAAGGCCCGTGCGCGAAAGCGCGGCGACGACGCTCGCGTGGAGGTCGCCGCGGGCGAATTGCATGGCGGAGACGTTGACGGCGACCCGCACCGGCGTCTCCCAGGAGGCGGCGTCGCGGCAGGCGGCGTCGAGCACGTACTCCCCGAGCGCGGCGATGAGCCCGGTCTCCTCCGCGAGCGGGATGAAGCGCGCGGGCGAGATGGGGCCCAGACGCGGATGCGTCCAGCGGCACAGAGCCTCCACGGCGGTCACCGCGCCGGTCTCGATGTCGACGATGGGCTGGTAGGCCAGCGCGATCTCGCCGCGCGCGAGCGCGTGCCGCAGCTCGATCTCCAGCATCTGCCGCTCGAGATGCGCCGCATCCATCTCCGGCGAGAAGGCGCGCCAGGTGTTGCGCCCGTCCGCCTTCGCCCGGTAGAGCGCGAGATCCGCGGCCTTGAGCAGGTCGTCGATCTCCGCGCCGTCCTGCGGGCCGCGGGCGATGCCGATGCTCACCCCGATGGCGATCGTCTGGTCGGCGATGAGGAAGGGCTCGGCGAGCGCGGCGACGATGCGGCGCGCGAGCGCCTCCGCGCCGGAGCCCTCGGCGCCGTCCGGGCAGACGAGGACGAACTCGTCCCCGCCGATCCGCGCGACGTGGTCCTCCCGCCGCACCACCTGGCGCAGGCGCTCGGCCACCTGGCACAAGAGCACGTCGCCGGCGTGATGGCCCATCGTGTCGTTGACGATCTTGAACCGGTCGAGATCGAGGCACAGGACGGAGAACGGCCGGTCGTGCCGCGTCGCCTCCGCGAGGCGCTCGTCGAGGCGCTCGCGCAGGCTCGTGCGGTTGGGCAGGCCCGTCAGCGCGTCGTGGCGGGCCATCCGCGCGAGCTCGGCCTCGGCCGTCTTGCGCGCCGTGATGTCGGTGAACGTGCGCACGGCGCCGCCCTCGGGGCGCGGCACGGTGCGGATCTCGAGCACGGTGCCGTTAGGGCGCGTGCGCTCGTAGAGGCGCGCCTTGAAGGCGCCCCCGCCGTAGAGCTCCTTGACTCGCTCGGCGTCCTCGGCCCGACGGAATTCGTCGTTCTCCAGCTGGTAGGCGTGCAGCTCCGCGACCGTCGGATTGCGGGCGACGAGGTCCTCGGGCAGGTCGAGGAGATCGACGGCGCGCCTGTTGCAGACGGAGACGCGACCGTCCTCGTCGACCATGACGAGGCCCTGGTCCATGTGGTCGAGGGTGGTCTGGAGGAGCGCCGTCTGCTCGGTGAGCTCGCGCGTGCGCGCCTCGACGCGCGCCTCGAGCTCGTCCTTCGCCTCGCGCAGTCGCTCGCTGCGATGGGCGAGATGGGTCGAGGCGCGCGCCATGACTGCGGCGATCGTGTGCGCCTCCGCGACATGGATCGCCGGCGCCTCCAGCGGCTGGCCCATGCCGAGCCGCTTCGCCATGTCGGTGAGGCGCGCGAAATTCGAGGCGATGTCCTGGCATATGGGGAACGCGACCGCCGTGGTGACGGCTAGCACCAGCGCGCCGAGCCCGAGCAGGCGCAGCCGCGAGGCCGCGAGCGGGGCGAGAAGCACGTCCTCAGAGATGCCGACGCCCGCGGTCCAGCCCGTGACGTCCGAGCGCTCGTAGGCGCCGAAGACGGGCACGCCGAGGAAGTTCGCGCCACGCCAGGAGCCGGCCTTCTCCGTCAGCTCGTCGAAGCCCGGCAGCCGCCGCCCGGCGAAGACGGCGTTCTCCTCGCTGCGGGCGAGCACGATCCCGTTCGCATCCGAGATCGACCCCCAATGCGGCGCGCCGACGCCCGTCTCGCGGATGACCGCGAGGAGGCGCTCGATGGGGATCTCCAGGCTCAGTACGCGACGCGTCACGTCTCCCGCACGCGCCGGGACCGCGATGGACACCATCCGCTCGCCCGTCTGCGGCGAGACGAAGAGCCCGGACACGGAGGGCGCGCCGGTGCGCACGACGGTCTCCACCGTCGCGCCGCCGTCCTCGTTGGCGAGGAGCGTGCCCCAGGGCACGCGCGTGTAGATCAGCCGCTCGCCGTTCGCCTCGGCGAGCGCCACGTGCCCGCCGAGCTCGCGGCCGGCGACGAGGGCCTCGGCGTAGAAGGGGGAGAGGTCGGAAGACCAGAGCGAGCGCGACGCGGCGAGGATGCGCAGGCCCGCGACCGTCTCGGCCACGAGATCGTCCGTCGCGCGCCGGATCTCGCTCGCCGCGTCGAGCACGCCGCGCTCCACCTCCGCCCGCTCGCGATCGGCGAGCTTGTGCGACAGCACGCCCGCGAACACGAGGAGCGGCGCCGAGAGCGCGATGCTGAGCGCGATGAGGTAGGCCGTGAAGGTGGGCCTGCCGCGGCGTACGAAACGTCGGAACACGAAACTCCTCCCGTTTTCACGGGATGGAAGCGTGAGTTCGCTAACGAACCGATAGCTTCACGCCGACCGCAGGCGTGCGAGGGCGGTCGCGAGACGTTTCGTCGGCGAATGGTTACGAGGGTGCGAAGACGCCTCGCCCGAGCCGAGGATCGCGACGATGTCGGGCGAGCCCCGGTTGCCGCGTCCTCGGCGCGGACAAGGAGAACGAGCCATGGCCTACGTCGACGGTTTCATCATCGCGGTCCCCAAGGACCGCCTCACGGATTACGAAGCGCTCGCGCGGGTCGCGGGCGAGATCTGGAAGGAATACGGCGCGCTCGCCTACGTCGAGGCGCTCGCCGACGACGTCGCCTACGGGGAGCTGACCTCGTTCCCGCGCGCCGTGATGGCGACCGAGGAGGAGATCGTCGTCTTCTCCTGGATCGTCTACCCCTCGCGGGCGGCACGCGACGAGATCCTGCAGAAGGTCATGGCGGACCCCCGCCTCAAGCCCGGCATGGAGGCGCCGCCCTTCGACACGAAGCGGATGATCTGGGGCGGCTTCACGCCCTTCGTCGAGATGTGAGCGCGGGGAGGCGAGCATGCGCATTTCGGCCAACATCAGCTTCGACGGGCGCGCCCGCGAGGCTTTTGCCTTCTATCGCGAGCTTTTGGGCGGCGAGCTCGTGATGCTCCCCTTCGCCGACCTTCCCGGCATGGGCGAGATCCCCGCGAACGCGAAGGACCACCTCGCCCACGTGCAGCTGCGGGTCGGCGACCAGGTGCTCATGGGCGGCGACATGCATTGGTCCATGCCCTACGAGACACCGCGCAGCGCCTGGATCACGCTCGAGGTGGAAAGCGTCGCCGAGGCGAAGCGCCTGTTCGCGGCGCTCGCGGAGGGCGGCGAGGTCGGCATGCCGATGGCGGCGACGTCCTGGTCGCCCGCCTTCGGCATGACGAAGGACCGCTTCGGCGCACCGTGGATCGTCATCGCCGACGCGAAGGACGCGACGTGAGGACGTCACCTGCGGCTGGCGGTCGCAGCCCGAACGGAGCATGATCGCGTGTCGGGACGCGCCGTGCTCGTGCGTCCTCGGTCGCCTGTCCCCCGCGGAGCGCCCCCGATGCCCGAGACGAGCGCGATCGCCGATGCGTTGACGACGGCGCGGCCGCGCGCGCTGGCGGCGCTGCTGCGCCGGTTCCGGGACCTCGACGCCGCGCAGGACGCCTTCCAGGAGGCCTGCCTGCGCGCGCTCGCCACCTGGCCCGAGCGCGGCATGCCGGCGGACCCGCTCGCCTGGCTCGTTCTCGTGGGGCGCAACGCCGGCACCGATCGCGTGCGGCGCCGGTCGCGCGACGTGCCGCTGCCGCCGGAGGACGCGCTCTCCGACGTCTCCGACGCCGAAGCGCCGCTCGTCGAGCGGCTCGACGATGCCGGCTGCGGCGACGACGTGCTGCGGCTCCTCTTCGTCTGCTGCCGTCCCGAGCTGCCGCCGCCGCATCAGATCGCGCTCGCGCTCAAGATCGTCTGCGGGCTCGGCGTCGCGGAGATCGCCCGCGCCTTCCTCGTCTCCGAGAGCGCGATGGAGCAGCGCATCACGCGCGCCAAGCGCGCCATCGCCAAGGCCGGCATCTGCTTCGAGGTGCCCAGCGCCGAGGAGCGCGAGGCGCGGCTCTCGGCGGTGGCGGCGGCGCTCTACCTGCTCTTCAACGAGGGGCATTGCGGTCGCGGCCCCGGCGACCCGCGCGTGACCCTGGCCGCGGAAGCGATCCGGCTCGCCCGGCTCCTCGCGGCGCTCTTCCCCGGAACGCCGGAGCTCGACGGCCTGCTCGCCCTGATGCTGCTCCACCACGCCCGCGCCGGCGCCCGCACGGACGCGGATGGGGCGATCGTCCCGATCGAGGCGCAGGAGAGACGCCGATGGGACGAGGCAGTCGTCGCCGAAGGGCTCGCGCTCCTCGCGCGGGCGCAGGCCGCCGGCCCGCCGGGACCCTACGTCCTCCAGGCCGCCATCGCCGCCGAGCATGTCCCAGCGCGAGACGGAGGCGGCTGCGACTGGCGGCGCATCGCGCTCCTCTACGCCATGCTCGAGCGCGTCCAGCCGACGCCGGTCGTGCGCCTCTCTCGCGCGGTCGCGGTGGCGAAGACCTTCGGACCGCAGGCGGGGCTCGCCCTCGTCGAGGGGCTGGCCGGCGCGCTCGACGGCTACCTGCCCTTCCACGACGTCCACGGCGCGCTGCTCGCGCAGCTCGGCCGCGTCGAGGAGGCGCACGGCGCCGTCGCCCGCGCGCTGGCGCTCGCCACCGACGAGGCGCAGGCGGCGCGTCTGCAGCGGACGCTGGCCGATCTGAGAGGGGCGCGCACGACGCGCTGATGCCGTCTGTTGCAGCTGCCGTAACGCGTCCGCGCGGGCGATCCCTCTGCTCGGCGCCCGCGCTCGCTCACTCCGCGAAGGCGGTCCGCCCATCGGCGCCGACGAGCGCGTCCGCGATCAGGTCGGCGAGGCAGGCATAGCCGGCGTCGCCCATGTGGAAGCGATCTCCCGAGAGCATGGAGGCGAGATGCGCCTCCGAGCGGTCCGCCCAGGCGCGCATGACGTCGTAGCGGCGAAGCACCGCGACGCCGCGGGCCTCAGCCAGATCGCCGACGAGCCGCACCGTGCGCTCGTAGGCGACCCTGTCCGGGATGCCGGGGAAGTATTGCGGGTCGACGACGAGGAGCGGGACGCGACCGTCGCGGGCGAGCGCGACGCCCCGCTCCAGCCGCGCCGCGAACTCGTCCGGCGCGACGCCGCGCAAAGCATCGTTCGTCCCCACCTGCCAGATGGCGAGATCGAAGCGCTCCTGCGCTAGGAGGCGCGCGAAACGGTCGAGCGTGGCGTCCGCGGTCTCGCCGGGGATGCCGGCATTGACGACGACGACGTCTTCGCGCGCGATGCGGGCGCGCAGCAGCGCCTCGAGCCGTGCGGGATAGGTGAGGCTCGGCGCGCTCGCGCCGGTGCCGAAAGTGGATGAGGAGCCGATCGCCAGCACCCGGAAACCGCCCGCCGCCGGGAGACGGGGCAGGGTGTCGGCCCGGGTGACGGCGGTGACCTCGGCGCAGGACGACGCCAGCGCGGGCGTCGTCCACGGGGCGAGGGGCGCGATCAGGGTCGCCGCGAGCGCGAGGATCGCGAGGGGACCGGCACCGGTGCGGGCACGAGAGGCGCCGCGCGAGGGGCGGCCTTCGGCGGCGCCGGCGCGGAAGAGACGGGAGAGGACCATTCGCGATGACGCGCCAGCAGGACGAGGAAGCCGATCGAGGCCAGCGTGTATAGCATCGCGATCACCGCGACGCCATCGAGGCGATGCTCCACGGCGACGATGGTGAGCGCCTGGCCGAGCGCGGCCAGCACCGATCCCGCGACGAAGACCGGCAGCCCGTGACGGCCGAGCCGCTTCAGCTCGGCGCCGACCGTCCCGTGCCCGACGACGTCGGCGACCCGCAGCGCGACGAGGAGATAGGCCAGAGCCGCGAAATGGACGATGCGGCCGAGGCCGAGCTCGTTCTTGCCGAGATCGAGGTGGGGCATGACGAGCCCGCGCAGGCCCGGCATCGCGCCGAAGGCCTCGGTGATCACGATCCAGGCGACGGCGACGATCGCCGCGGCGGCACCGACGAGTGCCGGCACGCGCGCCGGCGCCTCGCCGCGCCAGGTCAGGCCAGCCGCGAGCCCGAGCGCGAAGAGGAGCTGCCAGGTGAGCGGATCGAAGAACCAGCCGCCCGCTCCCTCCGGCCAGGAGGGGAGGTCGAGCGGCAGCATGCGGCCGGCGACGTAGACCGCGAGCGAAAGGCCGAGCATCCATCCCGTCCCGAAGCGCCGCGCCACCAGGAAGAGCGCCGGCGCCATGAGCATCAGGGCGACGTAGAGCGGGAGGATGTTGAAGTAGCCGATCTGGTAGCTGAGCGCGACGAGGCCGACGAGCGCCTCCGGCGTGCTCTCGAAGACGGGCGCCCGGCCGTGGGCCGTGAGCAGCTCCTCCGTCCCGGTGAGGAGGGCGAGGGCCGCGAACGACACGATCGCGAAGGCGGTGAGCGAAAGATGCGTGCGGTAGAGCTCGATTGCGCGGGCGAGACTGCGCTGCGCCGTCGGTCCGATCCCTTCGCGCGCGATGCGCGGCCCGTAGATGACGGCCAGCGCCAGCCCGGAGACGAACACGAAGGCCTCGGCCGCATCGGAGAAGCCGATATTGCGGTGGGTCAGGTGCTCCAGCCCGTTGCCGGGAATGTGGTTGATGGTGATCGTGACGAGGACGAGCCCCCGCCAGAAGTCGATCGTATCGTTGCGCCGCGACATCGCTCCTCGAGGGCTCGCCGGGCGTCAGGCGCCCGCGCGAGAACGCACGGCGGAGGTTTTCGGTTCGCGGACGCGAGCGGACGTCCGAGGCGCCGCCGCGGATCAGCGCCAGCCGATCCTCTCGAGGAACTCGGCGAGAACGGCGTTGAACAGGTCGGCGCGCTCGAAATAGACCGAGTGGCCCGTCGCGGGAATTCCGACCACCGTCGCGTCCGGGATGTGCCGCGCGACGGCGCGCACGCCGGCGGGCGCGATCACGGCGTCGTCCTCCCCGGTGATGCACAGGACGGGGCAGGCGATGCGAGCGGCATCCTCGGGGCCGCGGCTGCGCATCTCCCAGATCCGCCGGCGCACCGCCTCCTTGTCGAGCCCGGCGTTCAGCCTGTCGATCATGCCGTAGAGGTTGTGCAAAGCGGGCTCGGTGCGCGCGAAGACCTCGCCGGTGGCGCGGTGGATGCCGCGCGCGTCCATCTCCGCGACCATCCTCGGCGCCCGCTCGCGCCACGCGACAATGGCGGGATCGTCGAACCGATCGAAGTCGAGCGAGCCGGTGGTGCAGGCGAGGACGAGGCCGGCGAGCCGCTCGGGATGCCGGAGCGCGAGCTCGACCCCGGTCCAGCCGCCCATCGACTGGCCGACGTGCACGACCCGGTCGATCTCCAGGTGATCGAGCAGCGCCGCCGCGTCAGCGGCGTAGTCGCGCGGGTCCGGCGCGCCCTCGGGGCTGGTGGACGGCGAAAAGCCGCGATGCGAGAAGGCGATGCAGGTGTGGGCGCGCGCGAAGACGGGCAGCTGCTGCCACCAGCTGAGATGATTGCCGCCGAGCCCGTGCGCGAACAGCAGGGCAGGGCCGCTGCCCGTGATCTCGTAGACGATCGTCGCGCCGTCGGGACGCCCGATGCGGCCGGTCCTGGAGGCGGGCAGGGGCGATGACATGGTGGTTCCTCCGTCCCGACGATCGGCGCGCGGCTCTCGACAGGGTGTCGCCTTCCCGGGACGTTCTCAACGCGCAGGAACGCGAAGCCGCGATGGGCGAAACGAGACCCGGTCGGTCGACGCCACCACCGCCGCCATGCTAACGCCGCCGACGCATTTCCCTGATCGGAGCACGCCATGCCCTACCTCGTCCCGGATCGATCGGCGCGCAGCGCGGGATCACGCCTGAGGTCTCGCCTGGCGGAAGACACCCTTCTCGTGATGCCCGGCGCGCATGACGGGCTCGCGGCGCTCCAGGCGAAGCGCGCGGGCTTCGAGGCGCTCTACCTGTCGGGCGCTGCGATGACGGCCTCCATGGGCATTCCCGATCTCGGCATGATCACGCCGGACGAGGTGGCGTTCTTCACCCGCACCATCGCGCGCGCGGCCGATCTGCCGGTTCTCGTCGACATCGATACCGGCTTCGGCGAGGCGCTCAACGTCATGCACGCGGTGCGCACGCTGGAGGATGCCGGCGCCGCCGCCGTGCAGATCGAGGATCAGGTGCTGCCGAAGAAGTGCGGCCATCTCGACGACAAGCGCCTCGCCGACCCGCGCGACGCCGCCGCGAAGATCGCCGCCGCCTCCCGCGCCCGGCGCGATCTCGTGATCGTCGCGCGCACCGACGCCGCCGCGAGCGAGGGGCTCGACGGCGCGCTCGCCCGCGCGCGTCTCTACGTCGAGGCCGGCGCCGACGCGATCTTCCCCGAGGCGTTGACCAGCGTCGAGATGCTCGCCGCCTTCGCCGAGGCGATGCCGGACGTGCCGCTGCTCGCCAACATGACCGAGTTCGGCCGCACGCCGGCACTGACCGCCGCGGAGCTCCAGGCGATGGGATACCGCATGGCGATCTGGCCGGTCTCCTCGCTGCGCATGGCCGCGAAGGCGCAAGGGAGGCTCTACGCGACGCTCGCGGCTGACGGCACGACGCGCGCGCTCGTGCCGGAGATGCTCACGCGCGCCGAGCTCTACGACCTCATCGACCTGCCCGCCTACGAGGCGCTCGACGCGGCGATCGTCGCGACGGTGCTGCCGGGGGACGAGGGGTGATCACCGCACCTCCTCGCCCTCCTCGTACCCGATCAGGGCGCTCCACTCCGCGAGAAACCGCGGCTTCTTCTGCGCGTCGAGATAGGCGAGGAGCGCCGGCGTGAGGCGGATCGGGCGCAAGGGGCCGGCGAGGCGCGCTTCGAGGCCCGTGGTCGAGCGGGGCCCGAGGATAGCCGGGTGGACGGCGAACATGCGGCTCACGTCCGCGAGCACGGTCTGGCCCTCGATCGAGATCAGGAAGTCGAGGAAGAGCGCGGCGTCTCGCGAATTGCGCGCCTGCGCCGACACGAGCGCCGTCCGCGAGACCGCGAGCGTCACGTCGGCGGGCAGCACGATCTCGAGGTTCGCTCCGCGCTCGATCGCCTCCTGGGCGTAGGAGCCGAGCAGATTGTAGCCGAAGGTCCAGCGGCCCTCGGCGATGCCGTCGAGCATGATCGAGGTGCAGCAGACGACGTCGGCGTCCACGCGCCCGAAGCTCTCGATCAGGTTGGCGAAGGCGCCCGGCTGCGCCGCGTCCTGGGAGGCGAGGAGGTAGCCCACGCCGCTGTCGACGATGTCGTAGGTGACGACGCGCTCGCGGAAGCGCTCGGGCTCCTCGCGCAGGAGGCGCACGAGATCGAAGCGCGTGCGCGGCGCCTCCTGCGCCGAGACGAGGCTCGGGTTGTAGACGATCACCGCCGGCTCGTAGGTGAAGGCGAAGACCCGGTCGCGCCAGCGCGCCCAGTCCGGCAGGCTCGCCGCGATCGGCGTGACGTGACGCGCGGCGAGGCCGTCGTTGGCGAGCTTCACCTGCAGGTCCATGGCGGACGAGATCATCAGGTCCGCCGGCTCGCCGGCTCCCGCCGCCGCGTCTCGCGCCGCCTCGTAGAGGTCGTTCGTGTTCATGTCGACGAAGGTGACGGCGACCTCGGGATGGCGGATGCGGAACGCCTCGACGATGGGGCGCATGGCGTCGAGATCGGTGGCGCTGTGGATGCGCAGGCGCCGCTCCGGCTGGGCGCGGGCGGGGAAGTCCTCGACGATGGTCTGCGCGTGCGGCGTCTCGGGCGCTGCGAGCGCGAGCACCCCGGCGAGGAGCATCGCGGGGGCGCCGACGCCTCGGGCGGCGCGGGGACGCGCCGGCTCGCCGCCGGCGGGGAGCAGGATGTCCGCGCACAGACCGCCGAGGGGGCTCTCGCCCAGGGCGAGCCGGCCGTGATGCGCGCGCGCGACCCGCGCCACGATGGCGAGGCCGAGCCCGCCGCCACCCGGCCGGCTGAACCGCTCGACGACCTCGCCGCGGCGGCTCTCGGGAATGCCCGGCCCGTCGTCCTCGACGCGGATGCGACGCGAGCCGCCGGGCGCGTCCGCGATCGAGACGCGGATGCGCGTGCCGCCCCCGGGCCGCCGGGCGTGCTCCAGCGCGTTCGAGACGAGGTTGCGCAACGCCTCGCGCAGGAGCACCGGATCGGCGCGTACCGGCGCGCGCCCGCCGTCGTGCTCGAAGGTGATGTCCGCCCCGCGCGCCAGCACGAGGGGCGAGAGCTCGCGCAGCGCCTCCGGCACGAGCCGCGCCAGGTCGCAGGGCTCGAGCGTCGGCAATTCGCTGCGATGGGCGACGAAGGCGTGGGCGAGGAGCTGGTTCACCCGCGCCGTCGCCTCGTCGACGCGGGCCTCCAGCACGGCGAGCGTCTCGCGCGTCTCGCGCGCCGGCTGGCGCTCGCGCTGGAGAGCGATCTCGGCCTTTATGGTGGCGAGCGGCGTGCGCATTTGGTGCGCGGCGTCGGAGATGAAGGCCTGCATCGCCTCGAGCTGTCCGGCGAAGCGCCCGACGAACGTGTTGAAGCCGGCGACCAGCCGCGCGATCTCGGCGGGCACCGCGCCGGAGAGCGGGCGCAGGTCCGTCGCGTCGCGGCTCGCGAGATCGCGCTCCAGCCGCCGCAGCGGCCGCAGCGCCGTGATCACGCTCGCGCCCGCCAGGAAGAGCGCGAGCGCCGCGATGCCGACGAGGGGGAACACGGCGCCCAGCGCCATCTCGCGTGCGAGCGCGCTGCGTGCCTCCCGGGTCTGCGCGACCGAGATTCGCGCCCAGCCCTGCAGGCCCGGATCGGCGATCAGCCGCCCGATCGTCGCGACGCGCACGATCTCGCCCTTGTAGGGCCGATCGTCGAAGACCGCCGCCGCACTGATCGGCTCGGCCTCGATCATCGGCAGATCGTCGTAGCCGGTGACGAGCGCCCCGTCGGGTGCGCGCACCTGGTAGAAGACCCGGTCGTCGCGGGCGAGCGCCAGCATGTCGAACGCCGCCACGGGGACATCGACCACGAGCCGTCCCTCGACGAAGGCCACGGTCTCCGCGATCGACAGCGCGGCCCCCGCCAGCACCTGGTCGTAGGCCGCGTCCGCCGCGCGTCGGCCGTAATGGGAGGCGGCGAGGCCGAGCAGCACGGCCCCGCCCACGAAGACGAGGGCGAGGCGCACGGTCAGCCGGCGCAGGAGCGAGACGCGCGCCTCGATCACGGCGCCTGCTCCACGATGGTGTAGCCGAGCCCGCGCAGGGTGCGGATCGTCGCGCCCGAGCCGTCGAGCCGCTTTCGCAGCCGCCCGACATAGACCTCGATGGCGTTGAGCCCGGCGGTGTCGTCGAAGCCGTAGAGCTTGTCGGCTATCTCCTCCTTGGAGAGCACGCGCCCCTGCGCCGTGAGCAGCACGTCGAGCAGGCGGAATTCGCGGTTGGGGAGATCGACGGGCGCACCGTCGATCGTCACCGTGCGCCGGCCGCGGTCGAGAACGAGGGTGCCGATGCGCAAGGCGTCGTGCGCCTCCCCTCGCGCGCGCCGCAGCAGCGCCCGGCAGCGCGCTGCGAGCTCGTCGCTCTCGAAGGGCTTGATCAGGTAGTCGTCCGCCCCCTGGTCGAGCGCCGCGACGCGGTCGTCCACCGCCGAGCGCGCGGTCAGGACCAGGATCGGCGCCGCCATGCCCCGTGATCGCCAGCGGGCGAGCAGCGTCGTGCCGTCCACGTCCGGCAGGCCGAGGTCGAGGATGACGAGGTCGTAGGCCTGCACCGCGAGCGCGTCCTCCGCGCCATCGCCGGTGCCCACCACGTCGACCGCGTGCCCGGACCGCGCCAGCGGTGCGGCGGCGGCCTCGGCGATGGTGCGCGCGTCCTCGACGATCAGGATCCGCATCGGCGTCACGGCTCGGTTAGACGACAGGTGAATGACAGGTTCGCGCGCTAGTGTCACGTCTCGGAGCGTCGACCCGTACGCCGAAACACGCGGGCGGCGCCTCGATAGAGAGCGCGCACCACGACGCGCATCCAGACGGAGGAAACCCGATGAAGAGCCTGAAAACGGCGCTCGCTGCGCTCGTCCTCGCCGGCTTCGCGTTGCCCGCTGCCGCCTTCGAGCCGGAGCGCGCCGAGTGCATCGCGCCCGCGAATCCCGGCGGCGGCTTCGACCTCACCTGCCGCGTGGCGCAGCGCGCGCTGGAGCCGGCGCTGCCTTCGCCGATGGAGGTCACCTTCATGCCCGGCGGCATCGGCGCCGTCGCCTACGCCCACATGAATTCGAACCGCATCGACGACCCGAACGTCATCGTCGCGCTCTCGTCGGGCTCGGCGCTCAACATCGCGCAGGGCAAGTTCGGCGCGGACTTCGACGAGAACGACGCGCGCTGGCTCGCGTCCGCGGGCGCCGATTTCGGCGCCGTCATCGTGCGCGAGGACAGCCCCTATCAGACGCTGGGCGAGCTGATGGAAGCGGCGAAGGCCGATCCGACCGGCATCGTGCTCGGCGCCGGCGGCTCGATCGGCAGCCAGGACTGGATGAAGGCCGCGCTCCTGATGCGCACGATCGGCGTCGACCCGCGCAACCTGCGCTACGTCGCCTACGAGGGCGGCGGCGCCTCCAAGGCCGCGCTGCTGGGCGGCCAGATCGACGTCTATACCGGCGACGTCTCCGAGATGGCCGGCGAGCTCGGTGCGGGCACGATGCGCATCCTCGCGGTCCTCTCCGAGGAGCGCCTGCCCGAGCCCTTCGCCGGGTTCCCGACCGCGCGCGAGGAGGGCTACGACGTCGTCTGGACGATCTTCCGCGGCTACTACATGGGCCAGGAGGTCTCCGACGAGGCCTACGACTGGTGGGTCGCGCGCTTCGAGGAGCTCTACGGCGACCCGCGCTTCGCCGAGATCCGCGCCGAGCAGGGCCTCTTCCAGTTCGACATGGCCGGCGCCGAGTTCGACGCCTACGTGAAGGAGCAGGTCGCCTCCTTCCGCGATCTCGCACGGGAAGCCGGCCTGATCCAATGAGCGCCACCACGCTCTGGGACCGCGCGTTCGGCGCGGTCCTCCTGGGCGTCGCCGGTCTCTACGCCGTCGACGCCTGGAACATCCACGTGCCGTTCCAGTACGAGCCGCTGGGGCCGACCGCGTTCCCGCTGCTGCTCGCGGCGGTGCTCGCCACGACGGGGGTGCTCCTCGTCGCTCGTCCGGATCGGGTCACGTGGTTCACCGATCGCGGCCAAGCCTTCCGCGTCGGCGCCGGCGCGATCGTGATGGGGATCTACGCCGCGCTGTTCGTGCCGCTCGGCTTCATGATCTCGACGGCTCTGATGACCTTCGCCATGGCCCGCCTGTTCGGGCTCCCCGCCGTCAAGGCCGCGATCTACGGCGTCGTGCTCGCGATCGTCGGCTATTTCGGCATCGCCGAGGCGCTCGGCCTCAACGTCCCCTTCGGCGACATCTTCCGGAGCTGATCCGCCATGGACATCCTCGCCGGTCTCGCGGAGGGCTTCGCCGTCGCGCTGACCCCGCTCAATCTCGGCCTCCTGATCGTCGGCTGCTTCTTCGGGACGCTGGTCGGGGCGCTGCCCGGCATCGGCCCGATCAACGGCGTCGCGATCCTCCTGCCGCTCGCCTATTCGCTGGGCCTGCCCGCGGAGAGCGCGCTGATCCTGCTCGCGGGCGTCTATTACGGCGCGGAGTACGGCGGGCGCATCTCGTCGATCCTGCTCAACGTGCCGGGCGACGCCTCCGCCGTCATGACCACGCTCGACGGCCATCCCATGGCCAAGAACGGCGAGGCCGGGCGGGCGCTGGCGCTCTCCGCGCTCGCCTCCTTCGTCGGCGGCACGGCGGCGCTCGTCATGATGACGGTGTTCGCGCCCTTCCTCGGTCGCGTCGCCGTCGGCTTCGGGCCCGGCGACTACGTGGCCTTGATGGTCTTCGCCTTCTCCTGCCTCGCGACGCTCGTCGGATCGCGCCCGTTGAAGACCATCATCGGCGTCGTCATCGGCCTGATGCTCGCGACCATCGGCATCGATTCCGCCACCGGCGTGATGCGCTTCACGATGGGCATCCCGAACCTCTTCGACGGCATGGAATTCCTCATCGTCGTCATCGGTCTCTTCGCCATCTCGGAGGCGCTGCTGCTTCTCGAGAGCTGGACGCCTGTCGCCTCCACCATCAGGGCGCAGCGCGACAATATCGGCGAGCGGGTGCGCGAGATCGTCGGCTATCGCTGGACGATGGCACGCTCGGCCGTGATCGGCTTCTTCGTCGGCGTGCTGCCGGGCACCGGCGCCTCGATCGCGTCCGCCGTCGCCTACGGCGTCGAGAAGCGCATGGCGCAAGGCGACGACGCGATGTTCGGCAAGGGCGACCCGCGCGGCCTCGTCGCGCCGGAGACCGCCAACAACGCCGCCGCCGCGGGCGCCATGGTGCCCATGCTCACGCTGGGCATCCCCGGCTCGGGCACGACGGCGATCCTGCTGGGCGCGCTCCTGCTCTTCAACGTGACACCCGGGCCGCTGATGTTCGAGCAGCGCCCCGAGGTCGCCTGGGGGCTCATCGCCTCGATGTACATGGGCAACATCGCGCTCCTCGTGCTGAACCTGCCCATGGTCGGCATCTTCGCGCGGCTCCTGTCCATCGACACGGCCTATCTCGTGCCCCTCGTCGTGATGCTCACCTTCGTCGGCGTGTTCTCGCTCTACGGCGCGACCTTCGATCTCGTCCTGATGCTGATCCTCGGCTTTTCCGGGTACGTCCTGCGCAAGCTCGGCTTCAGCCTCGCCCCGGTGATCCTCGGCCTCGTGCTCGGCGCGCTGCTCGAGAGCAACCTGCGGCGCGCGCTCTCGATCAGCGCGGGCGACTGGTCGATCCTGTTCGAGACGCCGGCGGCGATCGTGTTTTGGCTGCTCGCGATCCTCGTCGCGACGAGCCCGCTCGTGATGCGGGTGCGCAGGCGAAAGGCCACGTGAGGTTCGCCCGCGCGGTCACTCGTTCACGCGATCGAGCCTGATCGTCTTCTGCAGAGCCGGAAGAGCATCGTCGCTTCGGAACACCAATTCTTAGTCATCGCGGCTGCATTCTACGAACCCGTCGACCGTGCGGTGGGACGGTCTCACGGCACGTGTCGAGGCGAGGCGGGTATTGCCCATGCGACCCAAGCTGAGACCGGGGTTGATCGGCGCGATAACGGTTTGCGCGCTGGTTGTCCTGGTCTGCCTCATGGCCGACCGGCAGAGCCGCAGCGTCGCGCGCGAGCAGGAGCGTGCCGAGACGGCCGGCATGCTCGCGAGCCTCCGCGCCGAGATCGAGAGCACGATCAACGGCAACATCCAGCTCGTGCGCGGCCTCGTCGCCGTCATCGCCACCGATCCGACGATCGATGCGGCGCGCTTCGACGCGATCGCGTCCGCTCTCATCGGCGAGCGGTCGCAGCTTCGCAACATCGCCGCGGCACCCGATCTCGTCATTCGCTTCATGTATCCGCTGGCGGGAAACGAGGCGGCCGTCGGGCTCAGCTATCTCACCAACCCCGCGCAGCGGGACGCCGCTCTCGCCGCCATGCGGGCACGGGAGATGGTGCTGGCGGGACCGGTCGATCTCGTGCAGGGCGGGCGCGGCTTCATCGGGCGCCTGCCCGTCTTCGTCGACGACCCCTCATTCGAGGGCGACGTCGCCGGCAAGCGCCCGTGGGGGCTCGTCTCGGCCGTGATCGACGTCACCCGCTTCTACGAGGCGAGCGGGCTCCTGCGCGAGGACCTGCCGCTTCGCGTCGCGCTCACGGGGATCGATTCCGATCCGGAGGACGCACGCGTCTTCTTCGGCGATGCCGCCGTTCTCGACGAGGACCCGGTCGTCGCCGACGTGTCGCTGCCGGCCGGCGGTTGGCGGATCGCCGCCGTGCCGCGCGGCGGATGGACGAGCACGCCGGAAGGCGTCGTCCACTTTCGCCTCGTTCTCCTCCTCGCCGGCCTCGCCGTGATCGTACCGGCCTTCGTCGCCGGCATCCTCTACGATCGTCACCGCAGGCAGGCTCGGGAGCTCGCGGTTCGCGAGCGCGAGCTGCGGATCCTGTCGCGCCGCTTGGGCCTGGCGCTCGAGACCTCCCGCATCGGTGTATGGGAACTCGATCTGGAGACCGGGGAGCTGCGCTGGGACGAGCGCATGAAGGAGCTCTACGGCGCGCCTGCGCGATCCTCCGCCTTCATGCTGGACGATTGGAAGGACGGCGTGCATCCCGAGGATCGCGATCGCGTCGTCGCGGCCTTCGAAGCCGCCGTCCGCGACGAGACGACCTACACCGCCGAGTTTCGCGTGCTGCGTCCCGACGGCACCTGGTCCTGGGTGCGCGCCATCGGCGCCATCCATCGCGACGCGTCCGGTCACCGCCTCGCGCTCGGCGTGAACTGGGACGTCTCGGACGACGTCCGGCGCAAGATGCAGCTGGTCGAGGCGAACAGAAGCGCCGAGGCGCGCAACGCCGACCTGGAGGACGCCCGTCGGCAGATGGAGCAGGCCTCGCTGCACGACAGCCTGACCGGCCTGCCCAACCGTCGCTTCCTCGACGAGCGGATCGGAGGCCCCGGCCGCCCCGACCCGTCCGCCATCCTCCACGTCGATCTCGACCGGTTCAAGCAGATCAACGATACGCTGGGACACGCCGCAGGCGACGCCATGCTCGTCCATGCGGCCGAGGTGTTGCGCCGAGGTGCCCGTGCGGGCGACGTCGTCGCACGTGTCGGTGGCGACGAGTTCGTCGTGGCGGTCATGAGCGCCGTCTCGCCGGCCGGGTTGTGCGCACTCGCCGAGCGGATCATCGGCGAGATGTCGCGGCCCGTGCCCTACCAGAATCACGAGTGCCGCTTCGGCGCGAGCATCGGCATCGCCGTGAACGAGGAGAGCGACACGTCCTCGACGAAGCAACTGCTCATCGACGCCGATCTCGCGCTCTATCGCGCGAAGAACAGAGGCCGCAACCGATTCGAGTTCTTCGACGCGTCGCTGAAGGCGGAGGTCGTCGCGCACAAGACGCTGGCCGACGAGATCCTCGGCGGGCTGGAGCGGCGCGAGTTCGTCGCGTTCTTCCAGCCGCAATTCGACGCGCGCACGCTCGACGTGGTGGGCGTCGAAGCGCTGGCACGCTGGCGTCACCCCACGCGCGGCCTGCTCGCGCCGGCGGCGTTCCTGTCGACGGCGGAGGATCTCGGCGTCGCGCCGCTCATCGATCGCGCGATCCTGGAAGAGACGCTCCTGCAGTCGAGACGGTGGGCGGCGGCGGGCGTCACCATCCCGAAGAAGTCCGTCAACGTTTCCGCCGGGCGGCTTAAGGACGAGAGCTTGATCGATGGGCTCAGAGACCTCGCGATCACGCCCGGCGAATTGTCCTTCGAGCTCCTCGAGACGATCTTCCTCGACGACGAGGATGCCGTCTCGAAACGCAACATCGCCCAGCTCGCCGAGATGGGCATCAGCATCGAGATCGACGATTTCGGCACCGGGTACGCGTCGATCGTCGGCCTCCTGCAGCTGCGCCCCGCTCGGCTCAAGATCGAGCGGCGCCTCGTTCATCCGATCGTTCAGTCGCTCGAGCAGCGCCGGCTCGTCGCCTCGATCGTCGAGATCGGGCGCTCCCTCGGCATCGAGGTGGTGGGGGAGGGCGTGGAGACGATGGAGCACGTGTCGATCCTGCGCGACCTCGGGTGCGACGTGCTCCAGGGATACGCCTTCGCGACTCCGATGTCCTCGGACGATCTCGCCCACTTCGTCCGGCAGGGCAGCTGGCGCGCGATGGCGGCTTGAGCTCGGCCGGGAGCGGGTCGAAGGTCGCCCCGATCCGCGTGTCGCTGCCGGTCGGGCTTCGAGGCGGCTGCAGGCCGACGAGACCATCACGATAGAGTCTCGGCCTCCGGCTGCCGACCTCGCGAGCAGGGCCACCACGCCGCCGAGCTCTCGATCGTCCTGGTCTCACCCGCCGCCTTCCTGAAGATCGCGTCGCCGGCGCCCTAGTCGCAGGCGATCGGGTACGTGTGCACGGGTCGTCTGCGCATCTCAGACGAACACCGCGTCGAGCAGCGCCCGATAGTCGTCAGCCGTCAGCGGCCGGGGATTGGTCGCGTGGCTGTGGTCGGCGAGGGCGCCGCGCACGACCGTGTCGAGCTGGTCCGCGCGCAGGCCGAGCGTGGCCAGGCCCGCGGGAATGCCGAGCCTGCGGTTGAGCCCGTCGAGCGCGTCCTCCAGCGTACCCGCCTCGATCTCGAGCGCCTTCTCGATGCGCGCGATCTTCGCGGGCGCGGCGGCGCGGTTCAGCCGCATGACCGGCGGCATCAGGATCGCGTTGAGCGTGCCGTGGTGGAGGTTGGGCGACTTGAGGGCGCCCAGCGCATGGGAGAGCGCGTGCACCGCCCCCAGGCCCTTCTGGAAGGTCAGGCCGCCCTGCAGCGAGCCCATCATCAGCTCGCTGCGCGCGGCGAGGTTCGAGCCGTCGTCGAACGCCTTGAGGACGTTCGACCAGATCCGCACGGCGCCGTCGAGCGCGATCGCCTCCGCCGGCGGGTTCTCGCGTGGCGAGAGATAGGTCTCGAGGCAATGCGAAAGGGCGTCGAGCGCCGTCGCCGCCGTGAGCGCGGGCGGCATGCCGAGCGTCAGCTGCGGATCGCAGATCGCGGCCTTCGGGATGAGGTGGGGGCTGACCAGGCCGAGCTTGCGCCCGTCCGTGAGCGTGATCAAAGCGGCGCGCCCGACCTCCGATCCGGTCCCGGCCGTCGTCGGAACGGCGATCACCGGCGCCACGGCGGCGGTGATCGCCGTGAGCCCGCCCTCGATCAGCGCGAAGCGCGACATCGCGCCCTCGTGGGTCGCGAGCAGCGCGACGCCCTTGGCGAGATCGATGGGCGAGCCGCCGCCGACCGCGACGACGCCGTCGCAGCCGTGCGCGCGGTAGGCCGCGACGGCCTCGAGCGTCGCCTCCTCCGTCGGGTTCGAGGGAACGTCGAGGAAGGTCGGCAAGCCCGCCGGCAGGAACGGCGCGACGGCATCGAGCAGCCCCGCGGCGGCGACGCCGCGGTCGGAGACGAGGAACGGCCGCCGAATGCCGAGCCGCTCGAGCCGTCCGGGGATCTGCGCGACGGCGCCAGCGCCGAACTCGATATCGGTGAGATAGGTGATGGCGGCCATCTGCCGGCGACCTTTCGTGGATGGGAGGAGGAGCTGCGGGCGCGCTCGCGCGGCGCGTCCGGGGATCGGAACGGCTTGGGAAAGGGGCCGGGCGCGTGCCCGGCCCCGGACCGTCAGCGGCCGGCGGCGATGGCTTCGCGAGCCTGGCTCACGAGATCGGTGCCGATCGTCTCCGTGAAGCGCTCGACGACGGGGGCGACGCGCGTGCGCAAGGTCTCCATCTCGCTCTCGGGCAGGCGCGTGATCTCCATGCCTTGCTCCGCGAGAAGGCCCGTCAGGCGCTCGGCGTCATTGCGCGACAGCCCGCGCTGGTACTCGGCCGATTCCTGCGCCGCCTCCCGGACGAGGGCCTGATCCTCGGCGGAGAGGCCGTCGAACCAGCGCTTGCTGGCGAGCAGCACGTAGGGCGTGTAGACGTGGCCCGTCAGCGTGAGATGGTCCTGCACCTCGTAGAACTTGCTCGCGTAGATCAGGCCGACGGGCGTCTCCTGGGCGTCCACGGCGCCGCTCTCGAGAGCGGTGTAGAGCTCGGGATAGGGCAGCGGCACCGGGTTCGTGCCGAGAGCCTCGAAGGTCGCGATGAAGAGCGGGTTGGGAATGACGCGGATCTTGAGGCCCGCCATGTCCTCGACGCTCTCCACCGGGCGCAGCGCGTTCGTCATGTGACGAAAGCCGTTGTCCCAATAGGCGAGCCCGACGATGCCCATCTCCTCGAGGCGCGCGAACAGAGCGTCGCCCACCGGCCCGTCGGTGACGGCGTCGACCGCCTCGAAATCGGGGAAGAAGAAGGGCAGGTCGAAGATCAGGAACTGGGGGATCGTTCCGACGAGGTTCGAGGTCGGGCCGACCATCACGTCGAGGAAGCCCGCCTGCAGCGAGGACTGCATCTGCGGCTCGTTGCCGAGGACGCCGTTGGCGAAGGTCTCGATGGTGATGCGCCCGTTCGTCTTCTCGGCGACGAGCCCGGCGAACCGGATCGAGCCTTGGCCGACCGGATGCGCCTCGATCGGCACGTAGCCGAGGCGTGCGTCCTGCGCGAGCACCGGGCCGGACGCCAGGGTGGCGCTGGCGAGAGCGAGCATGGCGAGCATCTTCTTCATGAGCTTTCCTCCGGATTGTTGATTTTTCAGTAGAACCAGGATGCCGGAACGGTCACGAGCTCCGGAACCAGGACGAGAAGGACGATCACCGCGATCTCGGCCACGAGGAACGGCAGGATCCCGCGCGTCGCGGCGCCCATGGAGATCCTGCTGATGCCGCACACGGTGTTCAGCACGGCGCCCACCGGCGGCGTGATCATCCCGACCGCGGCCGTCATGAGGAACACGACGCCGAAGTAGATCGGGTCGATGCCGGCGGCGACGACGACGGGCATCAGGAGCGGCACGAGGATCGTGATCGCGGGCGTGAAATCGAGCACCATCCCGATCACGAAGACACCCAGCACGATCGTGCCCATGAGGAGCTTCGGGTCCGCCATGAAGGGCTGGAGCAGCGCGACGAGCTGCCCCGGAAGGCCCGCGATCGTGACGAGGAAGGCCGTGACGCTCGAGGCGGCGATGAGCAGCATGATCACGGCCGTCGTGCGGGCCGCGGCCAGGATCGCGGCGTGCAGCGTCGCGAGCGTCATCTCCCGGTAGACGAGGAGGCCGACGACCATCGCGTAGGCGGCGGCGACGACGCCGGCTTCTGTGGGCGTGAAGATGCCGAAGCGAAGCCCGCCGATGATGATGACGGGCAGGAGCAGCGCCCACACCGCGGAGCGAAGGTTCGCGAGCACCGCCGCGCGCGGCTGCTTGGGCAGCGTCGCGGTCTCCTCCCCGCGCGAGACCCACCACCAGGCGACGACGAGGCTCGCAGCCATGAGCAGACCCGGCACGATGCCCGCCATGAAGAGCCGGATGATGGAGATGTTGGCGGTGACGCCGAGCACGACGAAGCCGACCGACGGGGGGATGATCGGCGCGATGATGCCGGTCGCCGCCATCAATCCGCTCGCGCGCTCGATCCGGTAGCCCGCCTCCCGCATCAGCGGGATGAGCATCACCGCGAGCGTCGCCGTGTCGGCGATGGCGGAGCCCGAGAGGCTCGCGAGCACGAGCCCCGTGCCGATGACGACGTAGCCGAGGCCGCCACGCAGATGGCCGAAGAGCGAGAGGGCGACGGCCACGATCCGCCGCGAGAGGCCGCCCGCGTTCATCAGCTCGCCGGCGAGCAGGAAGAAGGGGATCGCCATCAGGGGATAGCTGTCGGCGCCGTCGATGAGCTTCTGCGCGAGGATCTGCGCGTCCACGTGACCGAGCTGGAACATCAGCGCGAGCGCACACAGCATCAGCGCGAAGGCGATCGGGACGCCGATGCCGATGGCCCCGAAGAGGGAGCCGAGGAAGACGAACGCGGTCATCGCGGCACCTCGCCCGTGCGCGGCTCGCCCTGCTTCTCCTCTTGCTCGGCCGGAGCGGACCAGGTGGCCGGCAGGTGCCCGCGCAGCGCGCGAACGAGGTTTACGACCAGGATCAGCGCCATGAAGGCGGCGGCGACGAGGCCCGCCGCGTACATCAGCCCGACCGAGATGCCGGAGATCGGTGCGCGGTTGTTCCAGTTGAGCACCGTCTGCGACCAGCTCCCCTGCCAGAGCAGCACGCAGATCCAGAGCATCAGGCCGTGGGCGAGGAGAAAGCAGGCGACGCGCGCCTTCGCGGGCAGGCGCGCGACGAGCGTGTCCACGCTCATGTGCGCGCCCTGCGCCAGGGCCGCGACGCCGCCGACGAAGGTGATCCACACGAAGATCAGCCGCGACACCTCGACGGAGAACGGGATGCCGGAGCTGAAGCCGTAGCGCAGCACGACGTTCCAGAAGACCATCAGGCTCATCACGCTCATGCCGACCACCAGCAGGTGGTCGAGCAGCCTCATGAGCCACCGCAGCGGCCAGGACATCGTTCCTCCCGGGCGCTGAGCGCCTCTCGTATCGCGAAACGGAAAGTCCCTTCTCCGCCGGGGCGGAGGCTCGCTCGGACGTGCCGCCTCTTTCTTTGCTTTGGCGCGAGCCTAGCGTTGGCATCCGGCTTGGGCTAATCGAGTGTCGGGATATCGGTATGACGGATAGGAATATCGGATGCTGCCCGACATCGAGCCGATGCTGGCGCGGCTGAAGCTTCGCCACTTCCGCCTGCTGACCGCCATCGACGACAACGGCTCGCTCCTGCGCGCCGCGGAGGCCGTCGGCATCAGCCAGCCCGGCGCAACCAAGGCGCTGCAGGAGATCGAGGACGCGATCGGCCACCCGCTCTTCGTGCGCACGAATCGCGGCTTGCGGGCCAACGAGCTCGGTCATTGCGTCGTGCGCTACGCCCGCCTGATCCAGCAGGACGTCTCGCATCTGCGCGAGGAGATGCTCGGGATCCTGGATGGGCACGGCGGGCGTCTCGCGGTCGGCACCATCATGGGTGCGGTGCCGCTCCTCACCCACCACCTGACCCGGCTCATGGATCGCAACCGCGCGATCCGCGTCGAGCTCGTGGAGGACACGAGCGCCAGCCTGCTCGGGCTTCTCGACGCGGGACGGCTCGAGATCGCCATCTGCCGCACGAGCGTCAGCGCCCGCCCCGAGAAGTACGTCGACGCCCGGATCTGGGAGGAGGAGCTCGCGGTCGTCGCCAACGTCCGCCATCCGCTCGCATCGAGCTCGGCGACCTTGCGCGACCTCGCCGAGAGCACCTGGATCGTCTACGCGGCCAACATGCCGATGCGGCTTTATCTCGAGCAGGAATTCAAGGCGCAGGAGCTGCGCTTCCCGACGAGCCTCGTCGAGACGACCTCCGCCTTCGCCACGCTCGCCCTGCTCCAGCGCAACCCGGATTTCGTCGCGCTCCTGTCGACGGAGGTCGCCAACGTCCTGAGCCGCACGCAGACGACGACGATTCTACCGGTGCGCTTGCCGGCGCGCAGCGAGCCCTACTACCTCGTGCGCAGCCGGAGCCGAGCCCTCTCCCCGATCGCGGCGCGGTTCTGGACGGACGTCGTCGCGAACCCCGGGGAGCACATCGACTGATCCGTGACGCCGACGACGCGACCCAGCGCCCGGCGGTATCGCGCGCCTCGGCCGCCTTCGCGTGGTCCACCCCCCATTGGCGTGTCATGCGGCCGGACGACGGCGGGGTCCTCAGCCGGGCGCGGGCCTCGTCATCCGCACGAGGGCGTGCGGCCGGCCCTGGTCGTCCTCGTCACGGCGTTGCGTCTCGACGAAGCCGACCCGGGTGTAGAATGCCCGAGCGCCCGCGTTCTGCGCGTAGACCTCGACCTCCAGGAGGCCCTGCTTTCGAGCCGCATGCGCCACGAGCGCGGCGCCGACGCCGCGGCCGTGTGCGGCGGGATCGACGAAGAGACCGCCGACAAACGCATCGAGGAGGGCGACGAAGCCGACCACGCGCCCGTCCTCCTCGGCGACGTAGGTTTCGGCCCGAGGCATGTAGACGTCGCGCACGAGATCGGCGTCGGCGTCGAGCGCCTCTCGGCCGAGGAACGGATGCCCGACCTCGGAGGCGGCGCGCCAGATGGCAAGGCAGCGCTCGAGGTCTCGGGCGGCGTCGTAGGGACGGATGTTCACGGGACGTGCTCCGATGAGAGAGGGAGCGAGCGACGGGGTCGTGGCCGCGCGAGAGCGCACGCCGCCGAGCGCGGGGGCGGCGAGGCGATCCGGTCCTCGGGGACGTTCACACCTACTGTAGGGTCAAGCGAAGTGCTTCGCTCCGCTCATTGATCGAGAACCGCTTTTTCTCGCTCTGTGACACAAACCTGTGCGGCGAATTTGCTCAAAGCTCATCACTTTCCACCCAAATTCCTTCGCACACAAATCAATTGCAATTCGTGTAGGCACACCCGCTAGTCTGGACATGGCGAAGTATAGCGTCTTCAAACGTGAAAACGCAACCAAAAGATAAATCACGATGAGTTTTTGCAATAAGGCGGACTTCTGTTCGGTTGCGCGCTCACGGGAAGTGCGTATACCTTCTCAAGGTTAAGAACGATCGAGATTTCACCAAAGTATATATTGCTTCGGGGCTCTTGAAGCAACCCATAGAGGC
Source organism: Salinarimonas ramus (assembly GCF_014645695.1). Classification (GTDB taxonomy): domain Bacteria; phylum Pseudomonadota; class Alphaproteobacteria; order Rhizobiales; family Beijerinckiaceae; genus Salinarimonas; species Salinarimonas ramus. The sequence goes on from NZ_BMMF01000011.1 coordinate 218,626, forward strand.
TGAGCGTGTCCAAGAATTGGATCGAGAGGAATGGAGCCGTGCATGGCGGCGTGCCTGTCATTCGCGGTACCCGAACAACCGTCTACTCGGTTCTCGCACGGGTGAACCGCGGCGAGACGCTCGACGAACTCGTCAAAGAGAACCCAGACATTCCGCGCGCAGCCTTCGAGGCAGCCGTCACCTTTGCTCGAGCGTACACGGTCGAGCATCCCACGAGCTTCTCAGACGCGCTGATGAGCGAGGGGTTTGAACCGACCCAAATTCGGCTGGTGATCGCACCTGAACGAGCGGCACCCCGCCCTCGCCTCTGGCAGCCTGACGGCGTGCCAAAGGTCGACCCCATCCGGCAGGATCGCAGCTTAACTGGGCCCCATAACGACATCAGCGAGTAGCTTTGAAGGTCCAACGTTTGGTGGAGTAGGTCATCCGCCGATCTCGGCAGCAGCTATCGGTCGCGCGAAAGCGTGTGAAGGTCAGCCAGAGGAGTTCCGTTCATGTCTTTCCATCGGCGTCGCTCATCGATAGCAGCAACGTTCTCGTAGTTCTCCACTTGATAAACGCTTGGCGCGTCAATGCGCGCCGCATCGCTAATCGCCGCCACATCTGGACCGAGATCATTCGTCGCAGCCAGAATGACTGGTCCGACGCCATGCTCGCGTGGCTATTTATTAGGCCGTTTTATTGCTACTTCACAAGGCTCTTTCCGTGGACATCCCCATTGCGTGTCTGAGGAGTAACGCCTACTTCGGCAGCGGCACGCAAGATTGCCGATGAGATGACCAGCTCTCACGCTTCCCCGTCCCAGACGCGACCGTTCCAGCCCGATATGGCCTTCAGTCCACCAAAGGTATGGTCTTTCGACATCGAAAGGCACGGCAGCTCAATAGCAGTTGCGCGATTATCCTGTCGGGTACTTTCGTCATGCGCTCCACTCGGCAAGCTCCGGCTCGCTCACAAACTCGAGAAAATTCGGTATGGTCGCCCTCGAAACGACAACCTCCAGGAGGCCGAGCCGAACGCGCCGACGTTTCGCCGGAACGAGCGGCACGACAGGAACACCGCCGTGGGCAATGATCACCTCTTCACCCCGCTCGGCGGCGGCAATCAACTCGGATTGAAATTTGGGACACCTCAGCGAGGCCGGGCCGCGACGTAGACGAGGGCTGCACTCAGCTGCTCGTCGCTGAGCCGATAATCCTCCTTGAGCTTCTCTCGATCGACCCCTCGCGCAAGGGCAGCCGCCACGGGGCGCACCAGGACACGGGTGCCGCGGAAGGTCGGCGCGCCGGCCTGCACTTCGTCGTCCTCATCGATATTTTTCCGGGCCGCTTCGAGCCCGCAAACGCGTGACGATTGAGCCAGCGACGTGGGTCAGGTCCACTTTGAGAGGCAGAAAAGTCTCGGGCACGATCACCACGCCCATTGCTTCGACGGGCTTCTGCAGCAGTTCGGCCTCGAGATGGCGCCTCAGCTTGGTACGCACCGCTGCAGCGACGTCCTTGGCCAATAGTTGGTCTGCTGCGATGATAAGCACGGCCTGGGGACTAATCGTCCAACCACGTGGGCGGCGCTCGATGTACGGCCGCGCAAACCGGGCGCGGTCGATCGCCCTTTCAACGACCGCCGGCTCAAGTCCAGCGACGTAGGCTGCTTCGGATTTGGATAGCATCTGAATCTGAACCAGAACAGATCTTGCCTACTCAAAAGAGACGTTACGGCGGGAAGAGCTCTTCCGCAAGGTCAGGTTTAGTCCCTTCGCTTGGTCGTGTCCCCGATGGTGGTGTAGCTCGACGGGAGCGGAGCCGTCCGGCCGCGCGCCCTCCATAGCGCCGTAGCGGACGGACGGCTTCGCGGGTGGTCATCGA
>NZ_BMMF01000012.1 GCF_014645695.1 Salinarimonas ramus
TCGACCGCCTCCTCCACCACAGCCACGTCATCACCATCCGCGGTGAGAGCTACCGGCTGCGCGAAAAGCGCCGGAGCGGCCTTCTGCAGAAGGCCGCTCCGGCGCACCACGTCCCAACATCAACCGGCGAGGGGGTCAGTTCCTCGTGACGCAAGGGGGGCAGTTCCGGCTGTCGCTTGACAGCTCTGCGCTTCGCTACGTCGGCACCTCCCCGGACCAGAGCTTCTCGGTGGCTCCCATGCCGGTCCTCTTCTGACGAGCGAAACGCACCGTCGCCCCGAACCCGCCTCTTGACCCGGCGTGCGCGGCGTGGTTCGAGCCATTCCCTCTGTCAGGAGAAAATGATCCAAAACGAATGGACTTCGCGAGCATCGTTCGGGAGGAGCGGACCTCCAAGGGGCTGACGCAAGGCGAACTGGCCGAGCGAGCGGGTCTCAGTCTTCACGCCGTGTGGGAGGCAGAGCGAGGCAACGGCAGCGTCGCCGTTCTCGCCGCTCTCGTATCGGCTCTCGACATCCGCTTCGCTGCTGCTGGAACCGGCGAGACGTGGGGCGCAAGGGTGCGGGCTCTCCGAACGAAGCGCGGGTGGAGCCAAGAGAAGCTCGCCGCTCGTGCTGGCGTGTCTCCCATGGCGATCAACCGGCTGGAAAACGGCAACGCCCGGATCGCGACGCTCTCAGCGGCGCTACGCGTGCTCGCGCCTCGGGCGCGCGCACGTAAACCTCAGATTGCAAACTGGGGTGATGGGTCTAGAGATGAGAGGTTTACCCCCCAAGATGTGGTTCGACGGATCGAGTCTGTCCTCAACGGGATCGAACTCGACCCTTGCGGTCACCCGAAGAGCCCCGTCCGTGCCGAGCGCTACATACAGAAGGAGGAGGACGGGCTGAAGCAACCATGGAACGCGCGCACTGTATTCGTTAATCCTCCTTACTCTGAGACCGGCGAGTTCGTGCGCAAAGCGGCACAGGAATGGAAGTCTCGTAGAGCAGGTAGCATTTTGCTTCTTCTTCCGGTGAAGACAGGCTTTAAATGGTTTCAAGATGACATAATGGGAACAGCAGATGTTTTCTTCCTCCGAGGACGGATCGCGTTCGAGCGCCTCGGTATGCCCGCAACGCTCGCCCCGTTCCCGATCATGCTGGTCCTTTACGGCGGCACCGATGTGATGATCACCCGGATCATGGCGCTGTTTGAGTGCGGCCACATGCCGACGAGCATAGTGGTGAGCCGGGCGCGTATCGCGGGTTGGGCGAAGGCTAGTGCTGCGGAGGCTTCAGTCGTCGCGCCGCTCGCTTTCCCGGTTCCACCCCTGAACGAAACCGGCGATGAAGGCGAATACGAGGTCGAGGCTCAGCGCCAAGACGCGGGACGCAATTCGCACCGCGAGAATTGTAACGGTCACGACGAGCCAAACCGCGAACACGACCATGCCGAACATGCTGACGGCGAGGCCCGTCATGACAGGCCCCGCAGTCGGAGGAGCCGCTCGAAGATGGCGTCGATCCGCTGAAACTCGCGGGTCGCTGCGGCGCGCTCGGCGGGCGGGCGAAGGTCCGGGTGCCACGCCTTTCGGAACGCGGTGCGCGCGGCCTTGACGAGGCAGTCCGGGGCGCTGCTCGCCAGCCCCACGGTGGTCCACAGATCGTCGTCAGCGGCCTTCCGGGCACGCTCGGCACGAAGGGCAGCTTCGAGGTCGCGGATACGCTTCTCGGCGGTGGACAGGAGAGCCGTGAGCGTTCCGATGCGGGCGGCGTACTCGGCGGTTCTGTCGCCGCCGAGCGGCGAGGCTGGCGGGCTCTCCTCCAACCTCGTCTCTGGATAGTAGAATCGCACGCGATTTCGCGCTTCGGTTGCCGTTAAGCCCTGCTCCCGATGATATTTGAAACAGCTACTCGCGTCGCTCCAAGGGCATCCGTCCGTCCATTGGCGGCGAGGCATGTCGAAGATGCGCGTCATGCCGTCTCCGTCGTGGCGGCGGGCGTCAGGTCCAGTTCCGGCTCCTCCGTCATTCCGTCGAACGGATCGACATCGAGCGCATCCAACTCGTCCAGTTCGTCTTCAAGGCTAGCGAGACCGCAGACGAGGCGCTCCACGGCATCCCACGCCGAGGGCGGCTCGTGGTCCCACGCATAGATGCCAGCGCTGCTCGCGAAATCGCGCCCAACCTCGTCCCTGATCGACTGCTTAACGAGCCCGTTCTTGGGGCCGTGCACCCCCGCGAGGATGTAGACCGACTTCTTCCCGACCACGCGGACCTCAGCGATCAGCGACCGCGAGCGATCCTCGAAGTAGAGCTTCCGACGCTGAAGGACGGGAAAGAGAGCCTGCGGCTCCGACAGGCAGACTCGATTGCGGGTGCCCGCCGAGTACAAGGCTGAACCACTGTTCAGGGGCTTCCAGCAGGTCGGCAGGGCAAAGGCGAAATCGGGAACGGGGACGACGGCTCGCCGCAACCAGCGTAGAACCCACCGGCTCGGCCCGTTGATGCTCGCCTGCACCGACGCCCGGAGGTCGCTCTCGGTGACGCCGGGGACGTTTGCCTTGAACAGGCGCAGTGCCGTGTTCAAATCCTCGGCGTGGTTTCGGCAGCGGACCTTGAGCGCGAAACGCGGGCAGAGGAAAACTGGATCGAGCGTCAGCAGCGCATCGAGCCGGTGGTGATCGAGCCAGTCCGCCTGCCGGATCACTTTCGCGACTTCCTCACTTGCCGGATCGGAGAGGGCGCGGTGAAGCCGGGCGTAGTAGGCGCTTCCCTGCGGCCCACGTTTCGTTTTCGCCAGCGCCCCGACAAAGCCGTCAGGACACGATCCGAGATGCTTCTCGATCAGGTCGCGCGGGTGTAGGCGACGCACATCTGCTGCGAATGGCAGTACGCTCGTGAGGTGATCGAGGCTCGGCTTCCGCTCGCGGATCGGCGGCAGATGGCGCGACAGGACCGCAAACGCGGCCTGCTGCCTCCCGTTCGAGAGCCGCAGCACGAAGCCGAGGAAGCCTGCATCCAGACCGTCGATGGCTACGATTAGATCGTGGAGACGCCCTGCCGGAAGAGGGTGGTGTTGGTGAAAGGGCATGGGCGGTTCTCCTCGACGCGACTGCCGTCGAGGGAAACACGGGATGCGAAGTCCGCAACTAATTCCATGCCGGGCGCATGCTGGCTTAACGTCGAGCGACTTGGCGGTTAGGGTTCATGATTCAAGAAGCTGAGACGCGCGATGACCATCCCCGACTTTCAGACGCTCATGCTCCCCGTCCTGCGCCAGTCGGCGGCGGGAGAGGTCCGCATTGGGGATGTGGTGGACCGGCTCGCGGCGGAGTTCAACCTCAGTGACGAGGAGCGCGCCCAGCTACTCCCATCGGGACGCCAGACGACCTTCGCCAATCGGGTGCATTGGGCCAAGAGCTATCTCGGCAAGGCCGGTCTGGTCGAGATTACCCGGCGTGCGCACTTCAGGATCACCGATCCGGGGCGGCGCGTCCTCGAAACGCCTCCCCCACGCATCGACATCCGCTTCCTGTCGCAATTCGAGCCTTTCGCGGAGTTCCGGCGGCAAAGCGGGGAAGAGCCTGCCTCGGAGCAATCCGAGACCTTGGTCACATCCACTCTCACTCCCGACGAGGTGATGCGAGCCGCGAGCAACCGGCTTGAGGCCGATCTCGCGAGTGAGCTTCTTCAGCGGGTGCGATCCGGCACACCCGCCTTCTTCGAGAGCCTCGTAGTCCGGCTCCTGATCGCCATGGGCTACGGTGGCTCGATGATGGATGTTGACAAGGCACTTGTCGGGAAATCCGGCGACGGCGGGGTGGACGGCGTGATCGACCAAGACCCGCTTGGGCTTGACCGCATCTACGTGCAGGCGAAGCGCTACGCGGACGGCAACAGCGTCGGTGCGGGCGCGATTCGAGACTTCTTCGGGAGCTTGGACCGCTTCAAGGCCAGCAAGGGCCTGTTCGTGACCACATCCACCTTCTCGCCTGCCGCACGAGAGACCGCCGACATGCTGAGCAAGCGGATCGTCCTGATCGACGGTGAGCAGCTTGCCCGTTTGATGATCCGCCACGGCGTCGGATGTCGGGTCGAGGAGGTGCTCACGATCAAGAAGCTCGATGAGGAGTTCTTCGAAGGATAGGCGCTTAGAGTGTCTCGGCGTCGTACTGACCCATCTTCTCCACCCACGGCTTGAGCACGGTCATCGGGTAGCCGAGCCCATACGAGCGAGCGACCGTGATTCTCTCGTGCCCGAAAATCTCAAGGCTCAGTTCCTCCCGGCATCCTTCTGCGCGCAGCCGGTCCTTGGCCCGGTGCCGGAACGAGTGCAGCGTGATCGCCTCGTTGGTGATCCCGAAGCGACGGATCGCTCGGTTGAAGTTCTTGCCGACGTTGATCGGGCTATCGGTGAAGAGCGGCCCGTCGATCACGGGCGGCACGAACGGCACCAGCGCATCGGGGAGGGGGATGCGCCGCACCGACTGCTTGTTCTTGGAGCCGAACCAGATCACCCGCAGGCCCTTCTCGCGGGTCTCCTCCACCTGCCACGCCTCACTACGGCGACAGCCGGTATGGCGGGCGAACAGGTAGAGCAGGCGCTCGTTGGGACCGAGGCGATGCAGGTTGGCGTCGATGATGGCGAGTTCTCGGTCCATGAAGGGTCTCTTCCTGAGCGCGTCCCCAAGCTCGCGCCCGGCACGACTGAACGGGTTGAACGAGACGCGCTTGTTCTTGCGGCGCATCTCGGCATTGATGGGTGCGCTCAGGAAATTGAGTTTTTTGTCAGCGGTCTTCGACTTGAGCCCCTTCTCGATGTAGGAATTCCACAGCTTGCGACCATCGGGCGTATCGGCGTCGGTGAAGCGCTTGCCGACGAGCGACTGCCAATCGCTGTAGACCTGCTCGGCTTCGCGCCGCCACGCCTCGCTCTTGCCCTCCGCCTCGATGTAGCTCTCGATCACGTCCCAATCGGTGTCGCCCGGCTCCTTGACGCCGAGGCGCACGGCCCGCCGCTCCGTGGCTACCGCTGATTCGGCCTCGTCCTTGGTGAGGACGGACACTGGAACCTTGACGGTCCAATCGTTGGGCTTCGTCTCGGCCACCTTGCCGTCAGCGCCAATCGTGAACACCTCCGTTTCGGTGGCGAAGGTGCGAGTACCGTCATTGTTGTCCTTCATGCCGGGCATATGCAGGAAGTCCTTGCGCACGCCATTGCGCAAAAGCTCCACCACAGCGGCACGCATGTACTCCTCCTCATCGCCGCCGCCGACCTTTTTGTAAGGGGCGATGCGTTTAACGAGGTTGTACATGTACAGGGTTTGCTTGTGCTCTCGGATATGAGGCAGCGCGATAATTTCGGCCTCTCTCGGGTCGGAAGTGCCGAGCGAGATTTCCCTGAACTTCTTCCCGTCGAACATGTCCCGCACGTGCGGCGGGTACGTGAAGTAGGCGTAGAGATTCTTCGTGCCCTTGCGGCGCTTGATGTAGGGAGGGAGCTTACTCACGGCCTGTTCCTCGGGGCTTCGAGAGACAGGCATGAGTCCAAGTTTCAGAGATGTCAAGGGCGTCCGGGGACTATGGGCAGAAATTACGGGCAGTGATTATGGGCAGGATTATGGGCAGTCAAAATCGTTGCTGCGTAAGGGTTTGAGGCCGTCATTACCCCATTGTTACCGCATCCCTCTTGCGGCACCACTTTCCACCTGCTCGGCAAGCGCATGGCGGAACGACCCCGTTCCCGAGACATGGGTGACGGCGTCGCGGCCGGCCTCGGCTTGCGCTGAAACCCTCACTCCCGAACGGGCGCCAACGTCGCCACGTGCCGGTCGATTGCCGTGACGGCGTCGCGCGACAACGGCAGGTGCGCCTTCTCCGCCGGCCAGATCTCGTGGAACGCCGCCGAGACCCAGCGTGGGCCGCTCCGGATCCTCGACATAGGCACGGTCGAAGGCCAACAGGGTGCGGTCGCCAGGAAGCCGCGTCAGCGTCCCGACCCGCGCCCCGTGCAGCAGTACCTCGAGGACGTCCGCCTCACTCATCGTCTTCGTCGTCCAGCGTGTAGGCGCGCTCGGAGAGCGGGGTGGGGCTGATGATCGCCTCGACGGCGGGGACGAGGCGGCGGGGGACGAGCATGGGCTCGAGCTCCAGCACGCGCGCCAGCTCGACGAGGCTGGAGAGGCGTGGCTCGCCGGCTCACCCCCGGCGGACGTCTAACGCCCGGCGCATCTCTTCCATCAGCGGAAGCGCCGCGCGTACGCGCGCTGGGGGGACGGCGCCGGCGAGCCAGGCGAGCTCGGGGCCGAGGGCGTCGATCGCGGCGGCGTGCGCCTCCCGCCCCGCTCCCGTGAGGTCGACGCGCTTCGAGCGCCTGTCCACGTCGTCGGGGCGAACCGCGATCCAGCCGGCGCGCTCCAGATGGCCGAGCGTGTTCGTCATCGCGCCCTTGGAGACCTGGAGCGCGTTGGCGATGCGCAGCGGCGTGCGTCCGTCGCCGAGGCGCACGAGATGATTGAGCACGATGAATTGCGGCAGCGTCATCGTACCCGGCATGACCTTCTCGAACGCGTTTCCCGAGAGCTGGGCGACGATGGCGACCTCGTTGAGGAACCTGAACAAGGTCGCGGTGTCGCTCTCGCCCGTCGGGGTGTCTTCGCTCATGCGGCGGCGATCCTGGTCTCGTAGGGCCAGCGCGGCCCGGCCTTCACCGCCGGACCATAGCCGAGGCGCGCGAACATTTGCAGCGTCTCGCCCGGTGCGATGCCGAGCGCCTCGCGCATCGCCTGCGCGTGCGGACGCATGGCGGGAAATTCCTGCAGCGCCTGGCTGAACGGGTGCATGGCGATGCCGAGCCTCGTCGCCGCGAGGTTCATGCGCAGGTAGTCGCGCCCCGTCGCGATCTGGTCCGCACGCGTATTGCCGGGCGTCGCGAGCCACATGAACGCCATGGCCGTTTCGAAGGGCGGCTTCAGGATCTCGAGCTGCTGCGCGAAGGCGGGAGTAGCGGGGTCGAGCATGTCCTCCAGGCGAAAGAGGCCGACGCCCGCCAACGCTTCGACGAAGGGGCCGGGAATGTCGATCCCGTCCGGGTTGGCCTCGATCTCGGCGCGCCCGATGCGCAGGAGATCGACGCTCTCCTTCATCGTCTCGTAGGTGCGAAGCTCCGTCTCCATCGCCGCCCAGGCGAGCGTCCGCAGGGCCTCCACCCGCGACGGATCGTCGGTCCAGACCGGCGAGCCGTCCCGAACCGCGCCGGCGATCTCCGCGAGGCTCTCGTTCGGGACCGGGCGAGCGGTGTCGTAGGGCTCCTTGTTGGAGCGCCGCTCCAGCACGTGGGCGAAGAGCGGGTCGCGCGCGATGCTCGCATCGGGAACGAGGCGCACCCGCGCCACGGGGCGGGCATCGAGGCGCGGCTGCGGCTCGCCGTCGGGGAAGAGCGTCACCTCCGCGCGATGGTCGTCCTGCGCCGCCGCCAGCGTGAGGAGCTCGAGAAAGCAGCCGAGCCCGATGGTGATCTGGCGGTCGAACGGGTCCGTCTCCGGCAGGCGCCGGTCGAGGTCGCACAGGAGGGCGATCTCGCCCTCGGTCGAGAGGTCCGCGATCCAGGGCTGACGATTGTGCGGGTTCGGCGCGAGCACCGCATAGGAGAGCGCCCGGTGCCGCGGGTCGCGCAGCGCGGCGTCGCCGGCGGCGAGCCAGGGCTCGCGAGCGCGGACGGGATCGCGGGTCGTGGCCCACAGGGTCGTGCCGCCGGCCGCCAGCACGACGCCGCCGCCGAGGAGGGTGAGGAACTTGCGCCTGGTCGTCATGATCCGCTCCACCAATGTAGTTCGATGTCGAACAATATAGTTCAACGTCGAACTATCTGTCAAGCGGACGAGCGCGAACCCGGCAGGGCCGGGAGGATCAGGTGCGGATCTCGGGTGCCCGGCCGGAGACGAAGCGCAGCGTGAAGGGCCGCCCGGCGATCGCGCCGCCGAGCCCGTCGGTGATCGGCGCGGGAAGGCAGCGGGCGAGGGCGGCGAGCACGGAGGCGACGAAGAGGCGGCCGGTGGCGGCGTCGCCGGGAAGCTCGGAATGGGTGATCCGAGGCTCGCCGTTCAGCGAGCCGTCGCGCTTGAGGCTCAGACGTACGGTGACCGCGTGCCCCTGCGTTCCCGCAGGCGCGTCCCAGCAGCGCGTCAGCGCGGGCACGAGCCCGTGCAGCGTATCGATCGGTCCGTCGCTCTGCGCCCGCGCGGCGGGCGAACCGACGAGGGCGGCGAGGAGGAGGGCGAGGCCGATGGCGGCCCGGATGATCGTTCGTCCACGCATGCGCCTCGCCTCCTCGCCTCCTGGCCTCTCGCCTGGACGACGCAGAGATCGCCCGCGTGCGCGCCCCGTGCCGCAGCCTCTTCGGCAACCACGATCCGTGGCGCCCGTTCCCCCCGGCATTGACGCGTGCTAACACGGCTTCATGCCGCAGCCAGCCCTGCCCGAGCCGCTCCTGTCTCTCCTCGCGGACCTCGCGGAGGACCCGCCCACCTCGTCGACCGTCCTGCGCGCGCGCCTCGTGCCGCGCCTGCGCGCGGCCATCGACGACGCGCTCGCGGCCGAGGATGCGCGCCTGTGCGCCGAACGCAACGGGCTCGCCTGCGCCGGGCGCATCTGCGCGCTGATGGACGCCGTGGTGCGCACCGCCTTCGAGGCGGTGACGCGCCACCTCTACCCGCTCGAGAACCCCTCGCGCGCCGAGCGCCTCGCCATCGTCGCCACCGGCGGCTACGGCCGCGGCACGTTGGCGCCCGGCTCGGACGTCGATCTCCTCTTCCTCCTGCCATACAAGCAGACCGCCTGGGGCGAGAGCATCGTGGAAGCCATGCTCTACGTCCTCTGGGACCTGAAGCTGAAGGTCGGCCACGCCACGCGTTCCGTCGACGAGTGCATCCGCGAGGCGCGGGCGGACATGACGATCCGCACGGCTCTGCTCGAGACGCGGTTGATCCTGGGCGAGGAGCCGCTCTACGAGGAGCTGACCCGCCGTTTCGACGCCGAGGTGATCGACGGCACGGCGGCGGATTTCGTCGAGGCGAAGCTCAAGGAGCGCGACCGGCGCACGGGGCGCACCGGCGCCTCGCGCTATCTCGTCGAACCCAACGTCAAGGACGGCAAGGGCGGGCTGCGCGACCTCAACACGCTCTTCTGGATCGGCAAGTACGTCTACCGCGTACGCGACCCCAAGGAGCTCGTCGCCGCCGGCCTGTTCTCCGCGGAGGAGTTCCGGCTGTTCGCACGCTGTGAGGAATTCCTGTGGCGGGTGCGCTGCCACATGCATTTCGTCACCGGCCGCGCCGAGGAGCGGCTGACCTTCGACCTCCAGCCCAAGATCGCCGCGCGCATCGACTATTCGAACCGCGTCGGCCTCTCGCAGGTCGAGCGCTTCATGAAGGCCTACTTCCTGCGCGCCAAGGACGTGGGCGACCTCACCGCTATCGTCTGCGCGGCTCTGGAGGCGCGCCACGCCAAGCCCAAGCCCATGCTCGACCGGGTGATCGGCTCCTTCCGCCGCGCGAAGGCGCAGCGGCTGCAATCGGGCGATTTCGTCATCGAGAACGAGCGGCTGACCGTCAAGGACGCGAGCGTCTTCACCCGCGACCCCGTCAACCTCGTCGCGCTCTACTGGCACGCCGACCGCAACGACGTCGCGATCCACCCCGACGCGAGCCGCCACGCCACGCGCGCGCTCAAGCTGATCGGCGCGGAGGTGCGCAAGGACCCGCGGGCGAACAAGCTCTTTCTCGAGATCCTCACCTCGAAGAACGCGCCGGAGAGCGTGCTGCGACGGATGAACGAGGCGGGCGTGCTCGGCCGCTTCGTGCCCGATTTCGGCCGCATCGTGGCGATGATGCAGTTCAACATGTACCACCATTACACGGTGGACGAGCACCTCATCCGCTCCATCGGCCGGCTGGCGGACCTCGAATCCGGGCGGCTCGACGCGGATCACCCGCTGTCCCACAAGATCATCCACACGGTCCAGCATCGGCGCGCGCTCTACGTGGCGCTCTTCCTGCACGACGTCGCCAAGGGGCGGGAGGAGGACCATTCCGTCGCCGGCGCGCGCATCGCCCGCAAGCTCGGCCCGCGGCTGGGGCTGACGCCGGCGGAGGTGGAGACGGTCGCCTGGCTCGTGGAGCACCACCTCCTGATGTCCACGGTGGCGCAGAGCCGCGACCTCTCGGATCCGCGCACCATCCAGGACTTCGCGGGCGTGGTGCAGACGATGGAGCGGCTCAAGCTGCTCCTGCTGCTCACCGTCTGCGACATCGGCGCGGTGGGGCCCGGCGTGTGGACCGGCTGGAAGGGCGAGCTCCTGCGCACGCTCTACTACGAGACCGAGATGGTGCTCGGCGGCGGCGCCTCCGAGATGGAGCGCCCCCAGCGCATCCGCATGGCGCAGGAGCGGCTGCGCGCCGAGCTGCCGGATTGGTCGGAGGAGGCCTTCGACGCCTATGCCGCGCGGCACTATCCGTCGTACTGGCTCAAGGTCGACCTGCGCTACCGCATCAAGCACGCCGAATTCATCCGTGCCGCGCAGGCACGCGGCGAGACCGTCACCGTGTCCTACGAGACCGACGCCTTCCGGGGTGTGACGGAGTTCACCGTGCTCTCGCCCGACCACCCGCGGCTCCTCGCGATCCTCACGGGCGCCTGCGCCGCGGCGGGGGGCAACATCGTGGACGCGGCGATCTTCACCACCGCCGACGGCATGGCGCTCGACACGATCTTCGTCTCGCGCGCTTTCGAGCACGACGAGGACGAGCTGCGCCGCGCCGAGCGCGTGGCCCGCTCCATCGAGCGTGCGCTCAAGGGCGAGGTGAAGATCTCCGATCTCGTCGACGGCCGCCGTCAATCCCGCGAGCGGGTGCGCGTCTTCGACGTGGTGCCGGAGGTGATCATCGACAATTCGCTCTCCTCGCGCCAGACCGTGCTGGAGGTGACGGGCCTCGACCGGCCGGGGCTCCTCTACGACCTGACGACGGCGCTGGGTAAGCTCAACCTCAACATCGCCTCCGCCCACATCGCGACCTTCGGCGAGAAGGCCGTCGACGTGTTCTACGTCACCGATCTCACCGGGGGGAAGGTCGTGCAGGCCGCGCGCCAGAGCGCCATCCGCAAGGCGGTGATGGAGGTGCTCGCCCGCGACCGCGCCGGCAAGGCGAAGGAGCCGGCGCTCGCGCGCGCTTGATTCATGGCGCGCACGGCCTGATATGAGGGTCGATTGCGCCCGACGGTTCACCAAGCACGCATGGATCCGATGACCAACGATCACACCAACGACCCGACCCGTCCTGCCGCCGAGGGCCACGAGGGCCCCGCCGACGAGAACGCCCGCGTCGACGCGACCGCCGCCGCGGCCCATCCCCTCGACGCCGCCGCCGCCGCGCATGCGGTGGAGGGCGGCCCCGATGCCCGCATCGCGGAGCTCGAGGCCGAGCGCGACGCGCTCAAGGACAAGCTCCTGCGCGCGCTCGCGGACGTGGAGAACGTGCGCCGCCGCGCGGAGCGCGAGGTGTCGGACGCGCGGACCTACGCCAAGACGAACTTCGCCCGCGACATGCTCAACGTCGCCGACAACGTGCGCCGTGCGCTGGAGAGCGTCGGCGACGCGCGCGACGGCATGGAGGGCGCGGCGAAGACGCTGGTGGAGGGCATCGAGCTCACCGAGCGCGATCTCCTCAACACCCTCGAGCGGCACGGGGTGAAGAAGCTCGACCCCGTCGGCGAGAAGTTCGACCCGAACCTGCATCAGGCCATGTTCGAGGTGCCGAATCCGGACGTTCCCAATGGCACCGTCGTCCAGGTGGTGCAGACGGGCTACGTCATCGGCGAGCGCTGCCTGCGCCCGGCCATGGTCGGCGTCTCGAAGGGTGGACCCAAGGCGGCGAACGGCGAGGGGTGATGCGCACCCGCGGGGGTGACGGCGCGCGAGCGCTGCTGTAACGCGGGAGGTACCGCCTCGCAGGAGCCTCCCGATGAACCCGGACGCCGCCGCCACGCCGCAGATCGTCTTCGACGATTTCCTGAAGGTCGACATCCGCGTCGGCCGCATCCTCGCGGCCGAGCCGTTCCCGGAGGCGCGCAAGCCGGCCTACAAGCTCACCATCGATTTCGGGAAGGCGATCGGCACCCGCCGTTCGTCGGCGCAGATCACGAAGAACTATACGCTCGACGAGCTGGAGGGCCGGCTCGTCCTGGCGGTGGTGAACTTCCCGCCCCGCCAGATCGGCAAGTTCATGTCTCAGGTGCTTACGCTGGGCGTACCCGACGCCGACGGCGAGGTCGTTCTGATCGAGCCGTCTCAGGACGTGCCCGTGGGCGGGCGGCTGTATTGAGCTGACGCTGTCATCCCGGACGGCGAAGCCGATCCGGGACCCAGAACACGTGACGGTGGGTTCAGGGCGCGCGGGAGCGCGTCCGTCCACCGAGAGATATGCAGGCCGTTCGTGGCCGCGCGCGCTGTCGCGCACGCTATGGCGGGCACCTGTGTTCATGGGTCCCGGGTCGCCGTTCGGCGCCCGGGATGACAAAACTTACGATCCCACGATCGCGTCGAGATCGGCCTGGGTGCGGATCACCGTGCCGAGGATGCCGTATTCCTGCGCCTCGGCGGTGCCGAGCCAGAAATCGCGGCGGGTGTCCTCGGCGATGCGCTCCGGGGTCTGGCCGGTGGCCTCGGCGAACAGGATCTCGAAGCGGCGCTTCATGATCTCGATCTGCTTGGCCTGGATCTGCACGTCCGCCGTCACGCCGCCGATGCCGCCGCTGGGTTGATGCAGCAGGAAGCGGGTGTTCGGCAGGCAGAAGCGGCGCTCCTTGGGCACCGAGATGAAGATCAGCGCGCCGGCGCTCGCCACCCAGCCCGATCCGATGATCCGCACCTCCGGCTTGATGAAGCGGATGATGTCGTGGATCATGTCGCCGGATTCGACGTGCCCGCCCGGAGACGAGATGAAGACGTTGATCGGATCGTCGCTCATCGCGGCGAGCGCGAGAAGACGTTCCGTGGTCGCCTTGGCGATGCGATCGTTGATCTGACCAGTAATCAGCACGTGACGCTTCTGGAAGAGCTTCTCCTCGATGTACCGAGTCGGCTCCTGAGGCTTCTCGTTGGCCTCCTTCTCGTCTTCGTCGTCGAGGCGAAATTCGAGGTTCATCTTGATCTGTCCCGTGCTCGCGGTGGCTCGCCCCTATATATGGGTCCGCACCTTCACGAGCAAGCCGGCTCAAGGCGTCGGGCTGCCGGCGAGGCGCTCCACGGCGGCGACGATGCGGCTCCATTCGCGCAGCGCCTCGCGCGGCAGGCGGACCTGCGCATCGAGGCCGCCACGGCGGATCTCGGCGAGGCAGGGCAGGCGCACCCCCGCCGCGGCCTCGCCCTCCAGGCAGCGCGCGGCGAAGACGCGCCCCTGCGGCGGCGCGAGGTGCAGCGTCTCGCCCTCGTAGGGCGTGCCGGGCGCGAAGCGGCGCACGATGAGCCCGTCCGGCGTCGTCGCCGCGCTCGGCTCCAGGAAGCGGTTGTAGAGCTGCGCCGGCCGTACCGCGGGGGGAGGGGCGTCGTCGGCGGGAACGAGGGTGACGCCGATCATCGCGCCGGCCACCGGCCCGTTCACGTCGGCGAGGGCGCCGAGCGGTGCCTCGAGGGCGATGCGCTCGGCGCGCTCCTGCTCCGGCGTGCCGATGAGCCAGCTCTCGGCCAGCGTCACCTCTCGGCCGGCGAGGGCGATCGTCACCAGCGGGTCGATCTGGGCCGTCTCGCGAGACAAGAGCGTGCGCGACCAGATGGCGAGCGCGAGCAGGGTCGCGGCGAGCGCGAGCGCGAGGCAGGCGGCGGGCAGGCCGATGCCGCGCCAGCGGACGGCGACCGGGGCGGGAACGGCGAGGGCGGCGGCGGGACGGCGCATCGGCGGATCTCCTTCGGGCCCGATCGGCACCCTCCCGGCGATGCACGCGCGACGGGTACCACGTTAACCCTTTTCGCCATTCGTGCTTAACGAGCGGTAAAGGCTCGGGCAGGATCGTCGTGCCGGTCCGGGAGGGGCCGTGCGACGGAGACCCTCATGAGCCTCGATCCGAGCCTCGACCCGTGGACCGTGTCCAGCCTGCAGGCGCTCGTCGTCGGCTTCGCCTTCGCGGGCCTGATCGCGAGCGCGTTCGAGCTGATGACCCCCCACAGGGCGAGCTTCTCGCTGCTCGAGCGTGGCGGTGTCGTGGCCATCGCGAGCCTGCCGTTGCTCGCCTTCTCCGCGCCCTTCATCATCCTGCGCAACACCTTGCGCGGGCGCCGCTTCGAGCGCCGCCCCATTCCCTTCGTGATGATCGCGACCTGCATCGCGGGCTTCTGGAGCCTCGCGGCCGGGAGGCTGCTGCTCGGCGGGATCGGCTACGTCGTCGGCTGAGGCGAGACCGAGAGGCCCACCGACAGCGGCTCAGTGCCGCGTGCCGGTGGCGCGCTCCGGCTCGGAGCTGGGGATGGCGATGACGCGGCCGACGGCAGCGGGACGAGGCAGGCGGGCGTGGGCGGCGCGCATGACGTCGAGGTTGTCCCGGATCTCCTCGGGGAAGGGTGTCACCTTCTTGGTGCGCATGCACACGTGCAGCGAGAGCATCTCGCAGGTCGCCGCCGTCCAGCCCTCGCGGGCGTGGCGCGCCTCGAGATAGACGTGGAAGCGCTTCTCGTCGCTGTCGAGCAATTGCAGCGTCACGCGCACCGGATCGCCGGAGCGCAGCTCCCGCCGGTAGAGCACGTGCGCCTCCGCCGCGAAGTAGGAGGCGTTTCGCTCGGCCACGTAATCCGGGCCGAGGCCGACGACGCCGAAGGCCTCGTCCAAGGTGCGGTCGAACAGGACATGGTAGAAGGCGAGGTTCATGTGACCGTTGTAGTCGATCCACGTCTCCTCGACGCGCATCGTCGAGGAGACGAAAGGCGCGAAGAAGAAGATCGGGGTCGGCGCGGTCTCGGTCACGCGGTGCCTCCCTCATCGGACACCGTCCAAGGTGCCCGTTCCGCGGGCGATCGTCCAGTGCGTCGGCAGTCTCAAATCGGTTTAGGTCGCACGCCGACCGGCCTTTTCCCGGTGCGCACCGGATGTCGCCGGGCGCCCTCGTCTGGTAACTTGGGATTAACCCTTAGCTCCCGCGCGCCCCTCGCGCCGAGGTTCTCATGAACGCACCTCTCCGCCAGCCCCGCACCCGTCCGAGCCCGCAGACGCTCGACTCGGTGCTCGCGCAGCTCGCCGCGCGCTTCGGCGAGCGCTTCTCGACGGCGCCCGCCCTGCGCGAGCAGCACGCCTCGACGCTGACCTGGGCCGCCAACGAGCCGCCGGACGCCGTCGTCTTCCCGCAGGACGCGGAGGAGGTCGCGGCGATCGTACGCGCCTGCGCCGCGCATCGCGTGCCGGTCATCCCCTTCGGCGCCGGCTCCTCGCTCGAAGGCCACGTCAACGCGCCGTTCGGCGGTGTGTGCGTCGACACGAGCCGCATGAACGCCGTGCGCGCGGTCCATGCGGAGGATCTCGACTGCGTCGTCGAGCCGGGCGTGACGCGCAAGCAGCTCGACGCGCACCTGCGCGACCAGGGCCTGTTCTTCCCCATCGACCCCGGCGCCGACGCGACGCTGGGCGGCATGGTCGCGACCCGCGCCTCCGGCACGAACGCCGTGCGCTACGGCACGATGCGCGACAACGTCGTGGCGCTCGAGGCCGTGATGCCGACGGGCGAGATCGTCCGCACCGCGCGGCGCGCCCGCAAGTCGAGCGCCGGCTACGACCTGACGCGTCTCCTCGTCGGCTCGGAGGGCACGCTGGGCATCGTCACCGAGATCACGCTGCGGCTCCACGGCATCCCGGAGGCCATCTCCGGGGGCGTGTGCGCCTTCCCCTCCGTGCGCGCCGCCTGCGAGGCGACGATCCTGACGATCCAGTCCGGCATCCCCGTGGCCCGCATCGAGCTCCTCGACGCCGCGCAGATCCGCGCCTGCAACGCCTATTCGAAGCTCGACCTCGCCGAGGCGCCGACGCTCTTCGTCGAGTTCCACGGCACGCGGGCCGGGGTGCGCGAGGAGGCGGAGCGCTTCGGAGAGATCGCCCGCGAGTGCGGCGGCGGCGCCTTCGCCTGGGCGACGGAAGCCGAGGCGCGCGGGCGGCTCTGGCAGGCGCGCCACGACGCCTACTGGGCGGCGATGAGCCTGTGCCCAGGCGCCAAGGGCATCTCCACGGACGTGTGCGTGCCGATCTCGCGTCTCGCCGAATGCGTCGAGGCGACGGAGGCGGACCTCGCGCGCAGCCGCATCGTCGGCACCATCGTCGGCCACGTGGGCGACGGCAACTTCCACGTCCTGCCGCTTGTCGACGATTCGGACCCCGACGAGGTCGCGCGCGTTCGCGCCTTCATCGACCGGCTCGTGGAGCGCGCCCTCGACATGGAGGGCACCTGCACCGGCGAGCACGGGGTGGGGCAGAAGAAGATGCGCTTCCTCGAGGCCGAGCACGGCCCGGGCGCGCTGGAATTGATGCGCACGATCAAACGTGCCATCGATCCGCACGACATCATGAACCCAGGCAAGGTCCTCCTCCCGTGAGGGAGAGGTGCGGCGATCGAGGGTCTATTCGTCTTGCGTGACATCCTGACCGCGCTCGCGGGTCTCGTCATCCTCCTGCTCACGGCGGCGCTCGTCGCGCCGCCGCTGATCGATTGGGACCAGCGCCGGGACGAGCTGGAGCGGGCGCTCACGCGCGCCGCCGGCGCGCCCATCGCGACCGAGGGGCCGCTCGACCTGCGGCTCCTGCCGTCGCCGCGGCTGAGCGTGGGTGGGATCGTCATCGGC
This sequence comes from Salinarimonas ramus, assembly GCF_014645695.1. Lineage (GTDB taxonomy): Bacteria > Pseudomonadota > Alphaproteobacteria > Rhizobiales > Beijerinckiaceae > Salinarimonas > Salinarimonas ramus. The sequence continues at coordinate 16,851 of NZ_BMMF01000012.1, forward strand.
GGCAGCGATGCGGACGCCGCCTCCCTCGTGGCGCGGGACGTCGTCGCCGAGATTGCGCTCGCGCCGCTCCTGCGCGGCGAGGTGCGCTTCACCGCGGGCCGCGCGGTGGCGGCGGAGATCCGCGTGCCCACCCGCGGCGGCGAGGGGCTGCGCCTGCCCGCCGCGCTCGCTCCAGGTGCCGAGACGGCGGCGCGATTCGCCTTCGACGACCTGCGCGCGGACGATCTCGCCATCGTCGCCGTCTCCCCCGAGCTCGGCGCGCGCACCATGCTCGACATCGACGACGTGCGCCTCTCGGCGGACGCGCTCGGCGGGCCTTACCGGATCGACGGCGTCGCCGAGGGGCTCTCCTTCCGGCTCGTGACGGGACTCTTCGACGCCGAGCGGGTGATGCCGCTGCGCTTCCTCGCCGGCGAGGACGGGCCGCTGCGCTTCGACGCGCAGGGTACCCTCGCGCTGGAGCCGACGGGGGAGGGTTACTTCGCAGCCTCGCTCTCGGGCGAGGGGCGGATGATCGTCGCGCCCGCGGCGCCGGCCGGGACGCCCGACGGGACGGCTCCCGACGCGGCGCCCCTCGTGGTCGAGACCGCCTTCGAGACCGCGCGAAACGGCGTCGCGCTCTCCGAGCTCTCCATCGAGACCGGCGATCCCGGTGCCGGCTCGCGGCTCGAGGGCGAGGGCTTCGTGCGCCTCGACGATCCGCGCCTGTCGCTCACCCTCGCCACGCGCCGCCTCGTCGCAGAGCGGCTGATCGAGAGCCCCCTCGGGACCGCGCTGGCCGCGGCCTCGCAGGGCGATCTCGGCCTGCCGGTGGCGCTCTCGCTCACGGCGGACAGCGTCTCCGTTCTCGACGAGGAGATCGCCGAGGTCTCCGTCGATCTCGTCGCGGAGGACGCGCGCCTCGAGGTCCGCGCGGCGCAGGCGCTCCTGCCCGGCGATGCGCGGGCGACCTTCGCAGGCGAGATCGGGCTCGACGCATTACCCGACGCTTGGCCCGACGCCGACGGGCGCGTGACGCTCGTCGCCCGCGACGGCGCGCGTCTCGCCCGGTTCCTGCGCCGGGCCGGCGCGGACGGCGCGCTCCTCGACCTCCTCGACGGCCAGGCAGTCGACGTCGCCGCCGACGTCGTCTGGCGGGAGGATCTCGTCGCGCTGTCATCGCTGCGCTTCGCCGCCGGCGAGACGGCGCTCACGGGGGCCGTGCGCTTCGATCCCGGGACGGCGGGCACGCGTCCGACGCTGTCGGCACAGATCGTGGCCGACGGCCTCGACGTCGCGCGCCTGCCGCAGCTCTCCGCGCTCTCTGCGCTGCCGGGCAGCGTCGACGTCTCGCTCGTGCTCGAGGCGCAGGACGTGCGCTACGAGGGGGCGGAGGGTGCCGGGCGCATCCTCGCGCAGCTCCAGTCGGAAGGAGCGGGCCTCTCCATCGAGACGCTCGAGATCTCCGATCTCGCCGGCGCGGACGTCTCCGTCTCCGGGCGCATCGCACCGGACGGAACGGGGCGGATCGAAGGATCGCTCCAGGCGATCGAGGCGGAGCCGCTGATCGCGCTGCTCGGCCGCGTCGCCTTCGGTGATGCCGTGGCCGCGATCCCCGCCTTCATCCGCGATGGCGCGCTCGACGTCTCGCTCACGGTCGAGCGCCTCGCCGACGGGCAGGGTGCGACGGCGGGCGGGCTGCGCACGGCCATCGAGGGCACGGCCGCCGGCGGCCCGATCTCGGCGCAATGGCTGACCATCGAAGGGCGCACCGAGCGGCTCGAGGTGGAGCTCTCCACCGACAGCGCCGCGCGCTGGCTCGCGGTGGAGGGTACGCCCGTCGCGGACGAGCCCGCCCTCGTCGCGCTCACGCTCGGCCGCAGCGGGCCCGACCGCTTCGTCGCCCGCACCACCGCCGACGTCGCGGGGCTGCGCCTCGACACGACGCGCCCGCTCGTCCTCGACGCCATCGACTTCGCGCCGATCTCCGGCGAGATCGACCTCGTCGCCGAGGACGTGCGCCCCGCCCTCGCGCTGCTGGGCGGCACCATCGTCGCGGAGGCGCCCGTGCCCGCCACCTTGCGCGCCTCGATCCGCCGCGAGGGGCTCGACACGCTGATCGAGGCCGGCGGCAACGTCGCGCGCGAGAGCGTGAGCGTGCGCGCCACGCTCACGCTGGAGGGCGAGCCCGTAGCCGAGATCCGCACCGGCGCGCTCTCCCTGCCCTGGCTCGCGGAAGCCTTCGCGCTCGGCGACGTGCTGGAGGCGGGCGACGACGCGACCTGGTCGCGCGAGGCCTTCTCCGCCTTCGCCCGCCCGCTGGAGACGGGCAGCGCCAGCATCGTCACGCCGCGGCTCGATCTCGGCGGCGGCTTCGTCGCGCGCGACGCGCGCCTCGACGTCGCCCTCGTGCGCGACGGCATCGCCATCACCGGCCTCGAAGGCGCCCTCGCGGACGGCCGCATCGCCGCCGACCTGACGCTGCGCCGCCCCACCGCCGAGCAGGGCTCCGTCGTCGGCGAGGCCTCGCTCGCGGACCTCTCGCTCGCAGATCTCGCTCCCGATCTCGGCGTGACGGGGCGGCTCACCGGCACCTTCGACTTCGGCGGCGTCGGCGGCAGCATCGCCGAGATCGTCGGCGCGCTCGCGGGGGAGGGGCGTGTCACGATCGCCGATCTAGTGGTGCCAGGCGCCGACCCGTCGGCGATCCTCGGCGGGCTCGAGCGCGCTCTGGCCGAGGACGATCCCCTCGGCGGGCGACGCGTCGAGACCTATGTCGGCGAGGCGCTCGACGCCGGGCCGCTGCGCGCCGAAACGGTGGAGGCGCCGGCGACGCTGGTCTCGGGTGTGCTCGGGCTCTCGCCGATCCGCGTCGCGGCGCCGGGGGATGCGGGTGGCGGCTTCGAGGGCGTCGCCTCCCTCGACCTGCGGGCGCTGACCCTCGACGTCGAGGGCTTCCTCACCGCGGACGCCGCGCCGCAGGGCTGGGAAGGGCCCGCGCCGATGATCGGCCTCGGCTTCGCCGGCCCGCTCGACGGGCTGGAGCGCACGATCGACGTCGGCCCCCTCACCAACGGCATCGCCGCGATCGTCCTCCAGCGCGAGCTCGCCCGCATCGAGGCCTTCGAGCGCGAGGCGAGCGAGCGCCAGCGCCGCATCGACGAGGCGCGCCTCATCGACATCCGCCGCGAGCGCGCGGAGGAATGGCGCGTGGAGGCCGAGCGCCGCCGCCAGGAGGAGCTGCGCCGCCGCGGCGCCGAGGAGGAGGCTCGCCGCGACGCCGAGCGCGTGTCCGCCGAGGCGCTGGCCGAGGAACGCGCCCGGCAGGCGGCGGAGGAAGAGGCGCGACGTCGGGCCGAGGAGGAAGCTCGTCGAGCCGCGGAGGAAGAGGCGCGACGTCGGGCGGAGGAGGCTCGACGGATCGCGGAGGAAGAGGAAGCGCGGCGCCGGGCGGAGGAAGAGGCTCGGCAGGCGGCGGAGGAAGAAGAGGCACGGCTGCGGGCGGACGAGGAAGCCGAGCGTGCCGCCCAGGAGGCGGCCGCGGCCGCTGAAGCGGCATCCGAGAGCGAGGCTGCCAGCCCCGTGCAGGACGTCTTCGACGCCGAGGCGCTGCGGCGCTTCCTCCAGGAGCAGAGCCTCGCGCCGCCGGCCGAAGCCGCCCCGTCTGCGCCGGCGTCCGAGACGCCGGCGCAGTGAGGCTCAAGGCCGCGCGGGCACGGTCAGGCCGCGCTGCACGGCGGGGCGGGCGAGGCCGCGCTCGAGCCAGGCGGGGGTGCGGGAGAGGGCGTCCCAACCGACGATCGGACCGGCCTCGTAGAAGCCCACCACCGTGCGCACCCAGCCCAGCAGCGCGATGTCGGCGATGGTGTACTCGTCGCCCATGATCCAATCGCGCCCTTCGAGCCGCGTCTCGATCACCTCGAGCAGCCGCTCGGTCTCGGCGCGGTAGCGCTCCTTGGGGCGCGGATCCTCGATCTCGCGACCCTTGAACTTGTGGAAGAAGCCGAGCTGGCCGAAGAGCGGCCCGGCGCCGCCCATCTGCCACATCACCCATTGCAGGGTCTCGTAGCGCCGGGCCGGATCGGCCGGCAGGAGCTGCCCCGTCTTCTCGGCGAGGTAGATCAGGATCGCGCCCGATTCGAACAGCGCCAGCGGCTTGCCGCCCGGCCCGTCGGGATCGATGATCGCGGGAATCTTGCCGTTGGGATTGAGCGCCAGGAATTCCGGCGTCCAGGTCTCGTTGTCGCCGATGGCGACGAAATGCGGCTCGTAGGCGAGCCCGGTCTCCTCGAGCATGATCGACACCTTCACGCCGTTGGGCGTTGGCGTCGAGTAGAGCTGCAGGCGCTCCGGGTGCTTGGGCGGGTACTTCGTCGCGATCGGGTGCGTGGTGAGGTCGGTCATCTGGGGCATGCCTTTCGTTCGAGCTGCGCCGTATCGTCGCCGCCCAAGATGGCGATGCTCCGTGACGACGCAACGACCCGAGGCGAAAGCGCGGGTTGGCAGCGGTGCAAGTAACGAAACGGCCCCGGCGGGCACGCGTGGACGACGCAGCACCCATGTCGCTGCAACACGGCCTCCATGTCGCATCCATTCACGATTTGCCGGCCCTGGCCCCCCATGATAGAGGCCCCATCTGAGACGGAACGGGCGCAGCGAGGCGCCCGCCCGCGCGCGCGACGCCGGCCCCGGCGGGCGCGGGACGACGCGAGGCCGACGAGAGCGAGGCGACCATGAGCGCGAGCGAAGCGACCGGGACCCACCTGTCCAACTCCTTCTTCTCGGCGGGCCTCGCGGACGTCGATCCGGAGATCAACGCCGCCATCGAGGCCGAGCTCGGCCGCCAGAAGATGGAGATCGAGCTGATCGCCTCCGAGAACATCGTCTCCCAGGCGGTGCTCGAGGCGCAGGGCTCGGTGATGACCAACAAGTACGCCGAGGGCTATCCCGGCCGGCGCTACTACGGCGGCTGCCAGTTCGTCGACATCGCCGAGAAGCTCGCCCAGGAGCGCGCCTGCCGCCTGTTCGATTGCGGCTTCGCCAACGTGCAGCCCAATTCCGGCAGCCAGGCGAACCAGGCGGTGTTCATGGCGCTGATGAAGCCCGGCGACACGTTCATGGGCCTCGACCTCGCCGCCGGCGGCCACCTGACGCACGGCGCGCCCGTCAACGTGTCGGGCAAGTGGTTCAACGTCGTGAGCTACAACGTGCGGCCCGACGACAACCTCGTCGACATGGACGAGGTCGCCCGCCTCGCACGCGAGCACCAGCCGAAGGTGATCATCGCCGGCGGCTCGGCCTATTCCCGCCATTGGGACTTCGCCCGTTTCCGCGAGATCGCGGACGAGATCGGCGCGTACTTCATGGTGGACATGGCGCATTTCGCCGGCCTCGTCGCAGGCGGCGCGCATCCTTCGCCGTTCCCGCACGCCCACGTCGCCACCACGACGACGCACAAGACGCTGCGCGGCCCGCGCGGCGGCATGATCCTGACGAACGACGAGGATCTGGCGAAGAAGTTCAACTCCGCCGTCTTCCCGGGCATGCAGGGCGGCCCGCTCATGCACGTCATCGCCGCCAAGGCGGTGGCCTTCGGCGAGGCGCTGCGGCCGGAATTCAAGATCTACGCCCGGGCGGTCGTCGACAACGCCCGCGCCATGGCGGACACGATCGAGTCCGGCGGCTACGACATCGTGTCGGGCGGCACCGACAACCACCTCATGCTGGTCGACCTGCGCCCGAAGACGCTCACCGGCAAGGCCGCCGAGCAGGCGCTCGGGCGCGCGCACATCACCTGCAACAAGAACGGCGTGCCCTTCGACCCGCAGAAGCCGATGGTGACCTCGGGCATCCGCCTGGGCACGCCGGCGGGAACGACGCGCGGCTTCGGCATCGCCGAGTTCCGGCAGGTGGGCGAGCTCATCGTCGAGACGCTCGACGGGCTGGCGGCCAACGGCGACACCGGCAACGAGGCCGTGGAGGCCTCGGTGAAGGAGCGCGTCCACGCCCTCACGGGTCGCTTCCCGATCTACGGCTGAGGAGACGCACGCGCGCCATGCGCTGCCCCTATTGCGGAAGCCTCGACACGCAGGTGAAGGACTCGCGGCCGGCGGAGGACTCGGCCTCGATCCGTCGGCGGCGCGTGTGCCCTGATTGCGGCGGTCGGTTCACGACGTTCGAGCGCGTGCAGCTGCGCGAGCTCTTCATCGTGAAGCGCTCGGGCAAGCGCGTGCCCTTCGATCGCGACAAGCTCCAGCGCTCGATCGACGTCGCCCTGCGCAAGCGCGAGGTCGATGCCGAACGCGTGGAGCGCATGGTCAACGGTATCGTGCGCCAGCTCGAATCCTCCGGCGAGACGGAGGTCTCCTCCGAGCAGGTGGGCGATCTCGTCATGGAGGGGCTCAAGAACCTCGACGACGTCGCCTACGTGCGCTTCGCCTCGGTCTACAAGAGCTTCCGCGAGCCCAAGGATTTCGAGGAGCTGCTCATCGGGCTCGGCCGCGCGGCCGGGGCGAAGCCCGCGCCGTCGCGCCAGGCGGACGCGGCCGGCGATCCCGCGGCCATCGTCGAAAGCGGCACGCGATGAGCGTCGCCGTCGAGCGCGCGGCCTCACCCGCCGCCGGCGAGCCGCAGGCGGCGCGCGACGTCCTCTACATGCGCAACGCTCTCGCCATCGGCCGGCGCAATCTCGGCCTCACCTGGCCCAATCCGAGCGTCGGCGCCGTGCTCGTCTCGTATACGTCGGGCGAGCCCGTCATCGTCGCGCGAGGCGTCACCCAGCCCGGCGGTCGCCCGCACGCGGAGCGCATGGCGCTCGACGTCGCCGGCCCGGCCGCGAAGGGCGCGACGCTCTACGTGACGCTCGAGCCGTGCTCGCACCACGGCAAGACGCCGCCCTGCGCCGAGGCCGTGATCCACGCGGGCGTCGCGCGGGTGGTCTACGCGCTGGCCGATCCCGATCCGCGGGTGAGCGGGCGGGGCGCCGCTCTGCTGCGGCAGGCCGGCCTCGCCGTCACCGGCGGCGTCGAGGAGCGGGAGGCGGCGCGCGGCCATATCGGCCACGTCACCCGCGTGACCAAGGGTCGGCCCGCCGTCCTGCTCAAGCTCGCCCGCACCGCGGACGGCTATGCGGCGGCGGCGTCGAACGAGCGGCTCCTGATCACGGGTCCCCTCGCCAATGCCCGCGTCCACCTCATGCGCGCCCACGCGGACGCGATCATGGTCGGGCTCAATACCGTCGTCGCCGACGATCCGCGGCTGACGACGCGGCTGCCGGGGCTCGAGGACCGCTCGCCCGTGCGCGTCGTGGTCGATTCGAACCTCGCGCTGCCCCTCGACGCCGGCCTCGTCCAGAGCGCGGGCGCGCCGCCGACCTGGGTGCTGACCACGATCGACGCCCCCGTCGCCGCCGAGCGGCGCCTCGTCGCCGCGGGCGTCGAGGTGATGCGCGTCGGCGCGGACGATCGCGGGCGCGTGCGTCTCGACGAGGGCCTGCGGCTGCTGGCCGTGCGCGGCATCACACGCGTCTTCTGCGAGGGCGGGCCCGCGCTCGCCGAGGGGCTGGCGCAGGCGGATCTCGTCGACGAGCTCGCCATCGCCACCGGCCCGCGGCGGCTGGAGGCGCCGGGCTCGGAGGCGACTGGACTCGCCGCCGTCGGCCCCGCGCTCGCCCGTCACATCGAGACCCGCATGCGCCTCCATGCCGAGGAGCCGGCGGGAGACGACCTGTTCCAGCTCTACGAGAGGGCGTGAGCCATGTTCACCGGCATCGTCACCGCCATCGGCCGCGTCACGGCGGTGGAGGACCGCACGGACCAGCGCCGCCTCACCATCGCCTGCGACTACGACCCGGCGACGATCGCCATCGGCGCCTCCATCGCCTGCGGCGGGCCGTGCCTGACCGTGGTCGAGACGGGAGGCGTCGCCGGCGACATGTGGTTTCGCGTGGACGTCGCGGCGGAGACGCTGGCGCGCACGACCGTCGGTGCCTGGGGGGAGGGGACCCGCGTCAACCTGGAGCGGTCTCTCAAGATCGGCGACGAGCTCGGCGGCCACATCGTCACGGGCCACGTGGACGGCCTCGCCGAGATCGTCTCGCGCAGCGCCGTGACCGCCGAGGAGAGCGGATGGGGCGCCACCGCGCGCTTCGACCTGCGCCTGCCGGCGGCGCTCTCCCGCTTCGTCGCGGAGAAGGGCTCGGTCGCCCTCGACGGCTGCTCGCTGACGGTGAACGCGGTGGAGGGCGACGTCTTCTCCGTCCTCCTCATCCCCCACACGCTCGAGATCACCACCTTCGGCGAGCGCCGGGCGGGCGACCGCGTCAACGTCGAGATCGACCTGATGGCCCGCTACGCGGCGCGGCTGATGGAGAGGCGGTGAGGGCGCCGCGAAGCAGCGGACGTCTCGGCGGCAGCGAGGGTGCCAGCATGGACATTCTGATACGCGATCTCGAAGATCAGGTCGTCGCTAGGCTGGAGACGCTCGCTCGTGCGCGCGGCGTGACGCTGGAGGAGATCGCACGCGAAGCGCTTCGCGCGTTCGTCCAGCCGCCGGTCTCGGACTTCCCCGCCATCGCGGCCCGGATCCGGGCCATGGGGCCGTTCTTTCCAGGCAGCAGCGTGGATCTCATCAGGGAAGATCGCGACAACGACGAGCCGTACAGGTGAGGTCGAGAGAAGCGCGACGTCGCCCGACGGCTCTCTAGACCTTCGTCGCGCTCACGCCCGCACGCGTCCCGCTCCCTCGCGGGCGATCGTGTTCGAGGCGTCGATGGAGAGGGCGCGGCGGTAGCTCTCGCGGGCCTCGTCCATCTGCCCGGAGCGCTCGAGGGCGACGCCGCGATAGGCCCAGGCGTCGGCGTTCTGCGCATTGACGTTGAGCGAGGCGTTCAGGTCCTCGATCGCCTTCTGGAAGTCGCCCAGCGCGATGAGGCTCTGCCCGCGACCCTGGTAGGGCGCCGCGACGTAGGGGTTGCGGTCGATGGCGGCGTCGAAGTCGAGCACCGCCTCGCGATGCTGGCCGAGCCGCTGGTAGACGAGCCCGCGGGCGTGGTGGGCCTCGGCGGATTCCGGGTTCACCCGGAGCGCCTCGTTCAGGTCCGTCAGCGCAGCGGCGGTGTTGCCCTGCGCGCGCAGGAGGTTGGCGCGGCCGATGCGGGCGGGCGCGTAGTTCGGGTTCGACGCCAGCGCGCGGGTGAAGTCCGAGAGCGCCTCCGTGTCACGGCCGGTCTGGCGCAGCGCCAGCGCGCGGTTGGTGTAGGCGGCGGCGTTCGACGGGTCGAGCTCGATCGCGCGGGTGAAGTCCGCGAGCGCGTCGCGGAATTCGCCGATGCGCGCATAGGCGGCGCCGCGCGTGTTGTAGGCGGTGGCGTCGTCGGGGTTGTTGCGAATCACCTCCGTGAGCGAGGCGATGTTCGTCCCCGAGACGGCGCTGTCCTGACGCTCGAGCACGGCGACCTGCTGCGCGGGGCCACGGGCGACCGTCTCGCAGCCCGCGAGCGCGATGCCGGCCAGCAGGAGAAGGCCAAGCCGCGGCCCACCGAGCCGCAGCCCGGGCGCGCGCGCCGCGTTTCGCGTGGCGATGGTGGTCGTCGTCATCCCGGCCTCTCCCCCGCGCTCGTCGCGCTCGTCACGTCGGTCGTGCCTAACGAGGCACGGCTGCCGCCCTCCTGAGACACGAATGAGGCGATTCCGCGCCCGTGCGGGGCCGCGGATCGCCACGGGTCTCGTCGGAAGCGCGGCTCGGCGCCCGTCCGGAACGGCCAGGCCTCAGCGGGCCTTAGCCTTCGACGGCAGCAGGCCCTCGCGCTGCATCCGCTTGCGGATGAGCTTGCGGGCGCGGCGGACCGCCTCGGCCTTCTCGCGCGCCTTCTTCTCGGAGGGCTTCTCGAAATGGCCGCGCAGCTTCATCTCGCGGAAGATGCCCTCGCGCTGCATCTTCTTCTTGAGAGCGCGGAGCGCCTGGTCGACATTGTTGTCACGGACGAGAACCTGCACGCGTCGAGTTCCTTCGGTTGATGTGCGGGCGATGTACGCATGAGCAGCTGGTACGGCCGAGCGGCGGCGTCGCGTCGCGGCGGGCCTCGTTCGGTGAAGCGTGCCGATAGCAGAAAGGCATGGGCCTGTCGAGAGCCGAGATCGGCCCTCAACGCGAGCCCCACGCTGGCGTTCAGCGCCCTCCGGAGAGCCGCGTCACGTGCCCCATCTTGCGCCCCGCGCGGGCCTCGCCCTTGCCGTAGAGCGTGAGGTGCGCGCTCGCGTCGGACAGGATCTCGCGCCAGCGATGGGCGTCCTCGCCGACGAGGTTGTCCATGACGACGCGCGGCGCTCGTCGCGCCGTGTCGCCGAGCGGCCAGCCGCAGACCGCGCGCACGTGCTGCTCGAATTGCGAGGTGGCGGCGCCGATGTCGGTCCAGTGACCGGAATTGTGCACGCGCGGCGCCATCTCGTTGACGACGAGGCGCTCGCTCCCGCCCTCGCGCACCAGGAACATCTCCACCGCGAGAACGCCCACGTAGTCGAGCGCCGCCGCGATCCGCGAGGCGATCGCCCGCGCCTCGTCCGCCGCTTGCGCGGAGATCGCCGCCGGCACGCTGGTCCGGGCGAGGATGCCGCCTTCGTGTCGGTTCTCGCACGGATCGTAGACGGCCATGCCGCCGTCGGGCCCGCGCGCCGCGACGACGGATATCTCGGCGGAGAAGGGCACGAAGCCCTCCAGGATCGCCGGCGCGTGCGCGATCGCGTCGAGCGCGGCGGACGCGTCGTCGCCCTCGCGGATTACCACCTGACCCTTGCCGTCGTAGCCGAAGCGGCGCGTCTTGAGGATCGCCGGGCGGCCCAGATCGGCGAGCGCCGCCTCGAGCGAGGGGAGGTCGTCGACGGCGCGGAACGGCGCGACGGGGATGCCGAGATCGGCGACGAAGGTCTTCTCGACGAGCCGGTCCTGCGCCGTGGCGAGCGCCCGCGCGCCCGGCCGCAGGAGCGCGTGGCGCTCGACGATCTCCGCGGCGGCGACGGGGACGTTCTCGAACTCGTAGGTGACGACGGCGCAGCCCCCGGCGAATTCCGCCAGCGCCTCCGTGTCCGTGAAGCGCGCATGCGTCGCGCGCGCGGCGACCTCGAAGGCCGGGCTGCGCGGATCGTCGTTGAATACGTGGACGACGAGCCCGAGCCGCGCCGCCTCCACCGCGATCATGCGCCCGAGCTGGCCGCCGCCGAGGATGCCGAGCACGTCTCCTGGCGCGATGCCGCTCATCGTGAGGGCTCCACCGATCCGTCCCGAACGGGCTCGGCCGGAGCGGGCTCGTCCACCGGCCGCTCGGCCACGGCCTGCGTCTGACGTGCGCGCCACGCGTCGAGCCGCTCCGCCAGCGCCGCGTCGGTCAGGGCCAGGACGGCGGCGGCGAGCAATGCGGCGTTGATCGCCCCCGCGCGCCCGATGGCGAGGGTCCCCACGGGAATGCCGGCGGGCATCTGCACGATGGAATGCAGGCTGTCGACGCCCGACAGCGCCTTCGATTCGACCGGCACGCCGAAGACGGGCAGCGGCGTGAGCGCCGCCGCCATGCCCGGCAGATGCGCCGCACCGCCGGCGCCGGCGACGACGACCTTGAAGCCCTCCTCCCGCGCGCCCTTCGCGAATGCGAAGAGCCGCTCGGGCGTGCGGTGGGCGGAGACGATTCGCGCGTCGTAGCCGACGCCGAGCGCGTCCAGCGTCTGAGCCGCATGCCGCATGGTGGCCCAATCGGACTGGCTGCCCATGATGATGGCGACGGGAGGCCGTGAGGGCCTTGCATTCTCGGTCATGAGCGTCCTCGCGGAGGGCGGCCGTCGCCCTCAGGCGATGATGTCGGGGAGGATCTCGTCCTCGATCCGGTGGATGCGATCGCGCAGGGTGAGCTTGCGCTTCTTGAGGCGCTGCAGCTGCAGGCGGTCGTGCACGGTCGAGGATTCGAGCGCCTCGATCGCCCGATCGAGGTCGCGATGCTCCTCCTTGAGCCGCGCGAGCTCGGCCTGCAATTCGACCGAATCGAAGCCTTCGTCCACGACCTGCGCTCCCGATCACCACCCGGGCCCGCGAGCCCTTCACGCATTCCTCACCAAGAGCGACAAAAGCCGCGCGCCGTCAAGGTCCGGAGCTCGAACCGTACCGCTTCCGGGTTGCGCCGCAGCATGCGAAAGCTTCGACAGGCGAATGAATCTGTGCCAGCATGTCGACGTTCGAAGCAGACTTCGGAAGGGAGACGACGCATGTCGCTGAACAGCCACTTGGCCGAGCTCGAGCGCAAGCACCAGGCGCTGGAGCAGGAGATCCAGAAGGCGGTGACCAGCCCTTCGACGAGCGACGAGGAAATCGCTCGCCTCAAGCGCCGGAAGCTGGTCCTCAAGGACCAGATGGCCCGCCTCCGAGAGGGCGACAGCGCGGAGGCGACGATCCACTGATCGCGCTCGCCGCATCGTTCCAGGCCGAGTAGCGGGGGCCGTACGCCCCCGGCAGCGTCGCCGCCGTTCGGGACACCGAGCGGCGGTTTCTCTTTGGCGGGGCGCTTTCAATCCACGAGAAAGGTGCGCGCGAGGCAGGCCTGGCGGATGATCGCCGTCATGGCGGCGGCGCCGAGGGCGCCGGGGTCGAAGGGCGGCTGCGCCCTGTGCTGCGCCAGGAGCTCCTCGACGATCTCCTCCTCGTCGAGCATCGCCATGCGCACCGGCGGCAGCGCGTTGGCCTCGACCGCCCCGAGATGGACGAGCGTCACCCCATGGTGGCGCGGGTCGACGAGAAGCCGCCGGAACACCTCCGTCACCTCGTCGATGTCGCCTTCCAGCGCCTGCATGAAGACGCCGCGATAGGCGACGAGGCCGCTGCGCAGGCCCGCCTCGCCGTTCCGCCGCTCGCTCGTCTCGAGCAGCCTGGCGCGGGCGCCGGCATCGAAGCCGGGCGCGATGCGGCTGTGGTAGAGGAGGCGGCTCGGCTGGGCGATGCTCATGGCGAACGTCCGAGCCGAGGTGATCCGCGGAGCTGGTTCCTAATTCGTGTCGAAAAAGGACACGTTTGCACCGATCGCATCCGTCCGAGAGCCGCCGGCCGGGACCTCGGCCCGGAATGCTTGGTCGTCTCGATCGCAACGCAATGCACGGAGGTCATCTACGCTTATTACCTTACGGAAGGTATTTTTACGTAGCGGAAGATCTCCTAAGCCCGGCTTAACACACCGAGCCGTCTTTTCGTCGCCTCAGCCGGCCTTGGCTTTCGGTGCGCCGGCGCCGTGGGGAGGCAGCAGCGTGTCCACCTCCGCGCGAATCGCAGCGCGGCAGCCGCACGCGCGCAGCTCCAGCCCGGCCAGATTCTCGACCCAGATGCGTCCGTGGCGGTAGGCGATGAGCCCCTCGTCCCGCAGCGCCCGCGCGGCCGCGGTGACGCTGGTTCGCCGGACCCCGAGCGTGTCGGCGATCTGCTCCTGCGTCAGCGCGAAACGCTTGGCGTCGCTGGCGTCCGAGCACGCGAGGATGCGGCGGGCGAAGCGCTGCTCGAGGCTGTGCTTGGCGTTGCAGGCGACGCTCTGCAGGAGCTTGGCCGTCGTGACGGTGTTCGCTCGTACGGTCATGTCGCGGATGGCTGGGCTCGCTTCCGCGGCCTCCAGGTAGTCCTTGGTGGCTATGGCGAAGCCGTTGCCCTCGACGTGCATCACGGCCTCGCGAAGGGCGCGCGGCGCGCCGACGCCGCCCATCAGGCCGATGGCGCTGTCGGGTCCTATGGTCAGGCTCTCGACCGACGTGCCGTCGTCCATGCGCGTGACGTAGGAGACGAGGCCTCGTTCGAGGAAAACGATCCGATCGATGGGCGAATCAGCCTGGAGGAGCACGTCGCCGATCTCGTAGGAGACGGGTGTGAGCCGCTGCTCCAGGCGCTCCAGATCGGCATCCGGAAGAAAGGCCAGGCAGCGGTTCCGATACATCCTGCGCGACATTTTCACTCCTACGCGTCCCCGTCACGAGCCGTTCGACGTAGCCTGATAGACGTTCACGTCGAGTGAGGCAAACGACTTCGCACGAATACGTGACTTACTCAACGTAAGACATGCCTTCACGATGAGGTGGTCGTTGCGTCGTCAACCACGAATTTAGACACGCGATTCCGATCGAGCGAGACACCGTCGAATCGCCGACACATTATCGTTCGTGGTCGTGGTCCGCAACCAACCGGGGATCATTCCATCCGGCACAAGCGCACGTTTCCGCGCGGCGCTGTCTCCGCAATCCTGCGGACGGGACCGCTCTCCCGAGGGCGGCTATCGTCGATGCGCGAACGTGCATGGCGAAGGAGGCGCAAGCGTGGACGGTGGAGCTGGCGCGACCCGCGTACACGAACCGCTCGGCCTCGCGGCCGACCCTCTCGCCGAGGCGCCGCATCGAGACCTGTGCACGGATTGCGGCGTCTCGCGCAGCGCGGATCCGAAGCGTTGCGGGCGGGCCTGCCAGTTCATCGCGCCCGACTATCCGCGGCTCGAAGCGGCGGCCCACGGCCGGGCCCGCGATCCGGCCCGGCCCGACGAGGTGCATTTCGGCCCCTTCCGCCGGCTGCTGCGCGCCGCGCTCGATGCGCCGGTTCCGGGCGCGCAATGGACCGGGATCACCACGCGCATCGCCGAGCGTCTCCTGGAGACGGGCGCCGTCGACGCCGTCCTCACCGTGGCGCCGCATCCGCAGGACCGTTGGCGTCCCGTACCGGTGCTCGTCACCGAGCCCGGCGAGCTCGCCGCCTGCCGCGGCATGCGCATGGGCTATGCGCCGCTCCTGTCGCTGCTCGAGCCCGCCCGTGCGCGCGGATTCCGGCGTCTCGCCGTCATCGGCATCCCCTGCCAGGTGTACGCGCTGCGTGCGCTCGAGGCCGAGCTCGGCTTCGAGCGGCTCTACGTCGTCGGCACGCCCTGCTCGGACAACACCACGACGGAGCGCTTCCACGAGTTTCTCGCGCTCCTCGACGCGGCTCCCGAAACGATTTCCTATCTGGAGTTCCGTGCCGACTACCGCGTCGAGATCCGCCACGACGACGGGCGCGTACGTACGGTACCGTTCCTCAAGCTGCCGATCTCGAAGCTGCCGGGCGACTTCTTCCCGCTGACCTGCCGTACCTGCGTCGACTACACGAACGTGCTCGCGGACATCACCGTGGGCTACATGGGCGGGGAGGGCCAGCAATGGCTCGTCGTCCGCAACGAGCGCGGCGAGGAGCTCGTGTCCCTGCTCGACGGCGAGATCCGCCTCGAGGCGTGCGGCTCGAAGGGGAGCCGCCGCTCGGCCGTCGCGGGCTTCGTGTCGAACGTCGCGCGGGCCGCGGGCGGGCTGCCGCTTCGCGCGATGCCGAACTGGGCCCGTCCGATCGTCGCCTGGCTGCAGCCGCGCATCGGGCCGCGCGGGCTCGAATTCGCCCGCGCGCGGGTGGAGATGAAGGCGGCCGAGACGGTTCTCCATCTTCGCCGCGCCCGCCCGCGGCGTATGCGCGCGATGATCCCCGACCACGTCTGGCGCCTCGTCGCGCCCTACGGGCTCGCGCCTGAGCCCGGCGAGCGGCGTGGCGGCGCCGACGGCAGCCTGGGCGCCGGTGAGGACGACCGAGGCGGGTGATGCGCTCGCTTCAGCTGTCGTCGGCTTGACCAGCGCGCAGCCGTCGGTGGGGTAGCCGTCGCGGCCGTGAGCTGTCGCTTTCGCGTCATCGTACTCTGTTCGACGATGCGCGTGGCATGACGCCGAGGCGGCGCCGATGCCGCAATCCTCTGCGATCCAAGCCGGTTGCCTTGTCCGCCGCAATGCAATAACGCTTCGCATGAATAGGTATGCGGCTCGAATCGTGAATGCGACGGTCCGCAACCGGGGGGCGACCCAGCCGAATACGGTCCCGAGGGGACGATGCGGCTGCGGCGCGGCGTCGGGGTTTTGGAGCGTGGTACATGAGTGAGGAAAGCACGAGCATCGACTTCGTTGCGGTCGCCGCCGAGGTCGTCGCGTCCTACGTCGCCAACAATTCCGTGCCGGCGCACGATCTGCCGGCGCTCATCGAGCAGGTCCACGGCGCGTTCGCGGCTCTGGGCCGTCCGCGTCAGGTGGAGAGCGCGCAGCCGCTCAAGCCGGCCGTTCCCGTGCGTCGCTCGGTCACGCCGGACCACATCGTCTGCCTCGAGGACGGCAAGACGTTCAAGTCGCTCAAGCGCCACCTGCGCACGCGCTACGGCCTCACGCCGGAGCAATATCGCGAGAAGTGGGGCCTGCCGGACGACTACCCGATGGTGGCGCCGAACTACGCCCGCGCGCGCTCGGATCTCGCCAAGGAGATGGGCCTCGGCCAGCAGCGCCGCCGCCGCCGCGCACCGCGCTGAGCGGGCCCGTTTCTCTATTTTTCCTTATTCTGCAAGCACTTCGCCGGGGTCGGCTCCATGCCGAGCCCGGCGTTCCTACGGATGGATATGCTCTTCCTCGTTGTGCATGCGTCGTGCGACCGGAAATTTTGTTCTCACTTTGTTCACACAATCAGCTTGACTAGTCGGCGTCGGGATGCATCCTTGGATCGCAGACGGAGAGCGGGCGAGAGGAGCGTCGTGGTGATGGATCGGCATTCTGCTTTCGAACAAAGCAAGAACAAGATAACGCGTGGCACGCCTCGCGAGCGGGGCGACAGGCGGGCGCGCGGCGGCGGAGCGAGCGCCGGGCGAGACGTGGCCGGGCAGGGCGGCACGGCGAGCACGAAGCCGGGGCGGCGTGCGGTCCGGCTGCTGGAGGCCCTGTGCGCCAGGGACGCGAGCGGCTTTCCCGATCCCGTTGACCCCGCCCGCGTGCTGGTGCGCGCCGGAGCCGACCGCCACGGCGTCTCGCTCAGCGCCGGAGCCTTCGACGCCGCCGACGCGGAGGCGCTCGTCGCCGCCGATCTCGCGCGCTGGTCGCGCGAGACCCGCGCGCGGCGGCTCGTCGCCACGGAGGCCGGGCGTTCGTGGTTGAGGCGCGGCGCCGATCCGGCGGAGCCCTTCGCCGCCCAGCACCGCGAGACCCGCAGCGCGGATCGGCCGGACCCGGCGGGCGGCACGACGAGGCGCGTCGTCGTCAACAATTCCGAGAGCCCGCTCGCCTGGCTCGCCAGCCGCCGCAATCGCGACGGCTCGCCCTTCCTCGACGCCGCGTCGCAGGAGGCGGGCGAGCGCCTGCGACGCGACCTGACCATGGCCGGCATCATGCCCGGCGTCACGGTCGACTGGTCGCGCTTCGGCGGCGGCGGCTCGTCCCGTTCCGGGCCTCGCGGCGGGCTCGACATGACGGAGGCGCTCGTCGCCGCCCGCCAGCGCGTCGCGCGTGCGGGAGACGCGCTCGGGGCCGAGGATCTCGATCTCCTCGTCGACGTCTGCGGCTTCCTCAAGGGCCTGTCGACGGTGGAGCGCGAGCGCGGCTGGCCGGCCCGGTCGGCCAAGGTGCTCGTGGCGCGCGCACTCAAGCGGCTCGCGACGCATTACGGCCTCGCGGCAGAGGCGCGCGGTCCCGCGCGCGCCGTCGGCATCGCGGCCTGGCGGGCATGAGCGCGCCCGCGGCGCCTTCATCAGCCGCGGCGCATGTGTCAGCCGCGGCGCATGGCCTCGCTCGCCTCGAGCGCGGCCCTGTCCCGGCCGGCCGTCGCCACGGCGCGGACCTCGTCCTCCGCGGCGATCCGCACCAGCGCGTCCCGGGCCGCCGGATCGCCCTCCACCTCCATCGTCGCGTCCGACGGCGCGTGCCCGACATAGCGCACGGAGAGATCGTATTGCTTCGTCCAGAAGAAGGGCGGGTCGTCGTAGGCTGCGACGCGCCCCATCATGGCGAGCGCCGCCGTCTGGCCCTGGCGCTGGGCGACGACCCAGTGCTCCACGCGGATGCGCTCGCCCGTCTGCGGGTCGGGGAAGGCGGCGATGTCGCCGGCCGCATAGACGTGCGGGTCGCTCGTGCACATCGTCGCGTCCACCTCGACGCCGTCGCCCACGGCGAGCCCCGCCGCCTCGGCGAGCGCCGTGCGCGGCGTGACGCCGATGCCGACGAGGACGAGATCCGCGGGCAGGCGCGCGCCGTCGTCGAGGATCGCCGTCGCGTCCTCGTAGGCCCCGACCTTGCGCCCGAGCCGGAACGTGACGCCGTTCTCCTCGTGCAATGCGCGCAGCATGTCCGAGAAGGCCTCGCCGAACACCATCGCCATCGGCTTCTCCTGCGGCGCCACGACGGTGACGGCGCAGCCACGCTTGGCGAGCGCGGCGGCCGCCTCCATGCCGATGAAGCTCGCGCCCATCACGACGACCTTCGCGCCTTCGGAGAGACGTGCGACGACGCCTCTCGCGTCCTCGAGCGAGCGCAGGACGCGCACGGCCTCGTGGTCCGCGCCGGGAAAGTCGGGCCGGCGCGGCTCGCCGCCGGTGGCGAGGAGGAGCGTCGAATAGCCGAGCGTCGACCCGTCGGCGAGGCGCACGCGCTTCTCCTGCGGCTCGATCGCCTCCACGCGGGTCGCGGTCCGTATCTCGATCCCTGCGAGCCCGTCGGGATCGGCGAGCGCGAGGTCGTCCGCGCCTTTCGCGCCCTGGAGGAAGGCCTTGGAGAGCATGGTGCGATCGTAGGGCGGATCGGCGTCCTCGGAGAGGATGACGACGGGGCCCGCGTGCCCCTCGCGTCGCAGCAGGTCGGCGGCCGCGAACCCGGCGGCGCCCCCGCCGACGATGACGATCCGGTCCTCGCCCTCGGCGATGCCGCGCCCGGTATCCGGTGCGATCTCGTCGCGCACGAACACGCGCCCGTCCACCACCTCCGTCTCGTAGCGCGGCAGCGCGTCGAAGGCCGGCGCCTCGATCGCGCGGCCGGTGCGCAGCGAGAAGCAGGCGTGGTGCCACGGGCAGCGCACGGTGTCGTCGGAGACGAGGCCCTTCGCCAGCGGTCCGCCGAGGTGGGTGCAGGAGGCGCCCACCGCCAGGAATTCCGAGCCGCGCCTGGCGAGGAGCACGCGCGTGCCCCCCACCTCGCCGGAGAGGGTCGTGCCGTCCTCGAAGGCGTCGATCGGCACGCCGGCATCGAGATCCGCGTCCGTGGGGAAGTTGGCGTGGCTCTCCGTCATCGGATCGTCTCTCCTGGCTCTTCGGATGGCGCGCGGCGGGGCGAGCCCGGCATCGCGCGACATCCAACGCGCGAGAGCGGCGAAAGGAGCCGTCCCTTGCCCCCGCGAAGGCTGGGGCGTAGCGTGCCGGGCGCCGTGACGTCGTGTCACGGGACTTCGGCTCGAGGGGGGCACGTTCATGATGAGGAAGGCAGGCGCGGCGCTCGCGATGGCGGCGATGCTGGCGTCGGGATCGGCCGGTGCGCAGAGCTTGATCGACGGCTCGGTGCCCGACGAGGTGATGAACCTCGCCCGCGGCTTCGGCTCGGCAACGCTCGAGACCGATCCCGTCGGCGATCCGTTGATCTCCGGGCGCATCGACGGCAACGCCTATCGGATCTACTTCTACGGCTGCCAGGCGAACGCGAATTGCGACACGCTGCTCTTCGAGGGCGTGTGGGACGTGGACGACGCGTCGCTGAACGCCGTCAACGACTTCAACAAGAATGCGATCTTCGGCCGCGCCTACGTCGACGAGGAAGGGGACTACGTCATCGAGATGACGGTGAACCTCGCCCACGGGGTGGCCCGCGCCAATCTCGACGACACCTTCGTCGTGTGGTCGGATCTGATGCGCGAGTTCGCGCAGTTCGCCGCGGACAATTGACGGCCGGAAGATGCGGCGCGGCGGAGCGCCGCGAACGCGAGACGCGCGGGAGGATCATGCGGCTCACGATCATCGGTGCGACGCGGGGCATCGGCAAGGCGCTCTGCGAGCAGGCCCGCGCGGCGGGCCATCACGTGACGGCGGTCGGGCGCTCGCTCGGTCCCGCGTCGAGCGCGACCCTCACCCACGTGCGCGGCTCGATCCTCGACGAGGGCGTCGCCGAGGAGGCGCTGGAGGGCGCGGACGCCGTGGCCTATTGTCTCGGCGCGGGCGCGTACGGCCCCGACAAGGGCCGGCCCGTCACGATCTTCTCGGAGACGACCGAGCGGCTCATGGAGGCCATGCGCGCGACGGGGGTGATGCGCATCGGCGTGATCACCGGCGTCGGCTCGGGCGACAGCCGCGGGCACGGCGGCGTCCTCTACGACACGATCGCGATGCCGCTGGCGCTGGGCGCCATCTACGCCGACAAGACCCGCCAGGAGGAGATGCTGCGTGCCTCCGACCGGGACTGGACCCTCATCAGGCCCACCGTGCTGACGCACGGACCCTACACGGGGACCTACCGCGTGATCGAGGATCTCACCGGCTTTCGCGGCGGCACGGTCAGTCGCGCCGATTGTGCCGATTGCCTGCTTCGGGCGCTGGCGGAGCACCGCTGGTCGCGCCGCGCGGTCGTGGTCACTGGAGGGGACGGGCGATGAGCCTCGCCATCCGCCCCGCGCGCCACGGTGAAGCCGGGCTCGTGCACGGCTTCATCATGGAGCTCGCGGCCTACGAGCGTCTCGCCCACGAGGTCGAAGCGACGGAAGCGTCCGTCGCCGAGGCGCTGTTCGGCGAGAGCCCGCGCGTGTTCTGCGACATCGCCGAATGGGGTGGCGAGCCCGTGGGCTTCGCGCTGTGGTTCTACAACTTCTCCACCTTCACTGGACGTCACGGCATCTATCTGGAGGACCTGTTCGTGCGCGAGAGCGCCCGCGGGCGTGGCATCGGCAAGGCGCTCCTCGCCCGCCTCGCCGCCCGTTGCCGCGAGGAGGGGCTCGCGCGGCTCGAATGGTGGGTGCTCGACTGGAACGCCCCGTCCATCGCCTTCTATCGGGCGCTGGGCGCGATCCCCATGGACGAATGGACCGTCATGCGCGTGACCGGGGACGCGCTCGAGCGGCTGGCCGGGGAGGCCGCGCCGTGAGGCCGATCGTCCTCGTCGCCGCCGTCGCGCGCAACGGCGTCATCGGGCGCGAGAACCAGCTGGTCTGGCGGCTGCGCAGCGATCTGCGACGCTTTCGCGCGCTCACCATGGGCAAGCCGCTGATCATGGGCCGCAAGACCTTCCTTTCCATCGGCAAGCCGCTGCCCGGGCGCGAGACCGTGGTGCTCACCCGTGACCGCGACTTCGCCCATCCCGGCGTGCAGACGGCGCAGAGCTTCGACACGGCGACGGCCATGGCGGATACGATCGCCGCGCGCATGGGCGCGGACGAGATCGTGGTCGCCGGCGGTGGCGAGGTCTACGCTCTGGCGCTGCCTTACGCCACCAAGTTGTACCTCACGCGGGTCGACGCGGAGCCCGAGGGCGACGCCGTGTTCCCGGGCTTCGACGCCCGCGCCTTCCGCGAGGTGCGGCACGAGGCCCACCCGGCGGGTCCGGAGGACGAGCACGCCTTCGCCTTCGTCGATCTGGAGCGTCGCACGGGCCCGGTTTCCGGTTGACTTCGGGGGCGCGAGAACCCACGTGAGAACCCATGCGAGGCTTGGCGGTCGGCGCCGGTGGGCGCGGCGACGCGGAGCCGGAAGCACACGCCGAGAACGTGATTTCAGGCACGATCGAGATCGGGTCGAGGAGAGGGAAGGGCGCAGATGCCTTGGAGCAACCAGAGCGGCGGCGGGTCGGGAGGCCCCTGGGGCCAGCGCGGCGGCGGGTCCGGCGGACCCTGGGGCGGCGGCGGAGGCGGCGGCCCGACGGGCGGCGGGGGCGGTAACCAGCCCGACCTCGAGGAGATCCTGCGTCGCAGCCAGGATCGCCTGCGCAACATCGTTCCCGGCGGCGGCGGAGGTCTCGGCGGCAAGGGCATCGCGCTCATCCTCGTCGCGGTCGTCGCCGTGTGGCTCCTCACCGGCTTCTACACGGTTCGCCCCAACGAGGTCGGCCTCAACCTGATCTTCGGGCGCTTCGTCGGCCAGACCGCGCCGGGCCTGAACTACAACCTGCCCTATCCGATCGGCGAGGTCGTCAAGCCGAACGTGACGCAGGTGAACCGCACCGAGATCGGCTACCGCTCCGTCGGCCAGGGCCAGCAGCGCGACGTCCTCGAGGAATCGCTGATGCTGACCGGCGACGAGAACATCGTCGACATCGACTTCGACGTGCAGTGGCAGATCGACCCCGCCAACGCCGGCAACTACGTCTTCAACATCGCCGATCCCGAGGGCACGATCGACTCGATCGCGCAATCCTCCATGCGCGAGGTCATCGGGCGTCGCGACATCCAGGCGATCCTCACGACCGAGCAGGGCGAGATCACCACCGAGGTGCAGGAGCTCATGCAGCAATCGCTCGAGCAGTACGGCGCCGGCGTCCTCGTGCGCGTCGTCCAGCTCCAGGCGGCGGTGCCGCCCGCGCAGGTGCGCGAGGCCTTCTTCGACGTGAACGCCGCTCAGCAGGATCTCGTGCGCCTCCAGAACGAGGCCGAGACCTACGCGAGCCGCGTCGTTCCCGAGGCGCGAGGCGAGGCCGCGCGCGTCGTCCAGCAGGCCGAAGGCTATCGCGAGCAGGTCGTGAACCAGGCCGAGGGTCAGGCGGCGCGCTTCAACCAGATCTACGCCGAATACGCCAACGCTCCCCAGATCACCCGCGATCGTCTCTTCCTCGAGACCATGGAGCGCGTGTTCGGGCAGACGGACAAGGTGCTCATCGACCAGAACGGCCAGGGCGAGGGCGTCGTGCCCTACCTGCCCCTGCCGGAAGTGCAGCGCCGCCTCGACACTCAGGGAGCCACGCGATGAGAAACCCGATCGTCCGCCTCGGCGCGATCATCGTCCTGGTCGTCGCGATCGTGGTCGCCTGGGCCGCCTTGTTCACCGTCCGGGAGACCGAGCAGGCCGTGGTGCTGCGCTTCGGCGCCGTGCGCAACGTCATCACCGAGCCCGGCCTCTACGTGAAGGCACCGTTCATCGACGTGGTCCTGCCCGTCGAGAAGCGCGTGCTCGCCCTCGACATCCCGGCCCAGACGGTGCTCTCCGCCGACCGGCAGAACCTCGAGGTCGACGCCTTCTCGCGCTACCGCATCGTCGACCCGCTGCGCTTCTACCAGTCGGTGAACAACCTCACGAACGCCAATGCGCGGCTCCAGTCCTTCATCAACTCCGCGATGCGAAACGTGCTCGCCAACGCCTCGTTCCCGGAGATCATCCGTACGAACCGCGTCGAGCTCATGCAGCGCATCCAGCAGATCGTCGATCGGCAGGCGGAGCAGCTGGGCATCCAGGTGATCGACGTGCGCCTCACCCGCGTCGACCTGCCGACGGCGAACTCCGAGGCGGTGTTCCGCCGCATGCAGACGGAGCGCGAGCGCGAGGCCGCGGACCTGCGCGCCCAGGGCGCCCAGCGCGCCGCATCGATCCGCGCACGCGCCGATCGCGACGTGGTGGTGATCCTGGCGGAGGCCAACCGCACGGCCGAGGAGCTGCGCGGTGCCGGCGACGCCGAGCGCAACCGGGTGCTTGCGGGCTCCTACAGCGTCGACCCGGAATTCTTCGCCTTCTACCGCTCGATGCTCGCCTACGAGAACGCCCTGACACGCAACGAGAACGCCGATTCGCGCATCGTCATCTCGCCGGATTCGGAGTTCTTCCGGTTCTTCGCGGATCCGTCGGGCCGTCGTGGCGGGGGCGCCGACACGTCGCTGCCGCCGCCCGCGGGCGCGCAGCCCGCGCCCGGTCCGGTGAGCGCCGCGCCCGCCCCCCTCGCCCCCGCCCCGGCGGGCGAGGACGCGGCGGCGACCGGCACCGGCGCCCTGCCGCAGACGGACGTCGGCACCGCCGAGGACGCGGCTTCCGACGAGGCGGCCGACGCCACGGGCGAGACCGCCACCGTCCCCACGACGGCGGCGGCTCCGGCCCCGGCGCTGGCGCAGTGAGGGGGCGCGTGCAACGCGCCCCGCTCGGCTGACGCATGTCGGACTTCGTCGTCGCGCTGGGCCTCGTCCTCGCGGTCGAGGGCCTCCTCTTCGCCGCCTTCCCCGATTGGGTGAAGCGCGCCATGGTCTCGGCGGCGCAGACGCCGAGCGAGCGCATGCGCCTCGTGGGCATCGTCTCGGCGATCGCCGGAGTCGCCGTGGTCTGGCTGATCCGCGGCTGAAAGCGGGTGGTCGCCCGCGCTTGACCGGGCGCGCGCCCGGACCGATCCTCGCGCACACGACGCGCGAGGCGCTCTCGCCGAGATCGCGCCGCTTTCGCCGCGCAAGACGACGCGTCGGCGCATCGTAGGCGCCGCAAGCAAAAGAGGATTTCGATGCCAGAGGCCGTCTCCCAGCTCGCAGCCCGCGCCACGCGCAGGTTGCGCGTCCGCGGCGCGACGCTCGCGCTCGCCGCCGCGCTCGCGATGAGCCCGCTCGGCGCGCCGCTCGCCCAGACGGCGCCGGTGGCGCCTGCGCAGCAGATCACGCCGACGCCCTTCCCGGACGCGCCCGAGAGCTTCGCCGATCTGGTGGATCGCGTGATGCCCGCCGTCGTCAACATCCAGGCGGCGACGACGGCCGAGGTCGAGGAGCGCTTCATGCCGCAGCTCCCGCCCGGCACGCCCTTCGAGGACCTGTTCGAGGAATTCTTCAACCGCCGCGGCGAGGGCGCGCCGCGCATGCCGCGGCGCTCGAACTCGCTCGGCTCCGGCTTCATCATCGACCCGTCGGGGATCGTCGTGACGAACAATCACGTCATCGGCGACGCGGACGAGATCGAGGTCGTGTTCGCCGACGGCACCACCTACGACGCCGAGGTGATCGGCACCGACAGCGCCATCGACATCGCGGTCCTCAAGATCGAGAGCGACGTGCCGTTCCCGTCCGTGCCCTTCGGCGATTCGGAGGAGATGCGCATCGGCGACTGGGTGGTGGCCATCGGCAACCCGTTCGGCCTCGGCGGCTCCGTCTCCGCCGGCATCGTCTCGGCGCGGGCGCGCGACATCGCGAGCGGCCCCTACGACAATTACATCCAGACGGACGCGGCCATCAACCGCGGCAATTCCGGCGGGCCGCTCTTCAACATGCGCGGCGAGGTCGTCGGCATCAACACCGCCATCCTGTCGCCGACCGGCGGCTCGGTGGGCATCGGCTTCTCGATCCCGACCTCGACGGCGCTGCCCGTCATCGAGCAGCTGCAGGAATTCGGCGAGACGCGCCGCGGCTGGCTCGGCGTGCGCATCCAGAGCGTGGACGAGACCACGGCCGACGCGCTCGGTCTCGACGAGGCGCGCGGCGCCCTCGTCGCCGGTGTCGACCCGGACGGCCCCGCCAGCGCCGCCGGCATCGAGATGGGCGACGTCATCGTCAGCTTCGACGGCGTCGAGGTGGAGAGCTCGCGCGACCTGCCGCGGATCGTCGCCAACACGCCGGTCGGCAAGGAAGTCGCCGTCGAGGTGGTGCGCGACGGCGAGCCCGTGACGATCGACGTCACCATCGCCCGCCTGCAGGAGACCGCGGAGGCCGCCGACGTCACCGGTCCCACGGAGGAGGACGCGCCCGTCGCCGTGCGCGAGGCGCTCGGCATGGAGCTCTCCGAGATAACCGAGGAGCTGCGCGCCCGCTTCTCCATCGCCGACGACGTCGAGGGCGTCGTCGTGACGGAGGTCGACCCGCTCTCGGCCGCGTCGGAGCGGCGCATCCAGCCGGGCAACGTCATTCTCGAGGTCGGCCAGGAGCCGGTCGCCAGCCCGGCCGAGGTGGCGGAGCGGCTCCAGGAGCTGCGCGCCGAAGGTCGGCGGTCGGCGCTCCTCCTCGTCTCCGACGCCGACGGCGAGGTCCGCTTCGTGGCGCTCGGCATGAACGACGAGAACGCGGACGATACGGGCAACGGCGGCGACCGGAACTGATCCGGCCGCCACGGCGCCACGCGAACCCGCACTCTTGACGTCGCGCAACGCGCGCGGCGTCGATCCGGACTAGGATCGCTCTGGACGATCAGATCCGGAGCGGTCGCGGCCCATGGCTTCCCCCGATAGCGCCAGCCTCGAGTCCGCCGCGCGTCGCAGCGAGCGCGCCGCCTCGCCGATCCGCGGCATCCTCGCCGGCCGGCGCGGTCGCGTGCGCCTCGCGCTCCTCGCCTTCGCCCTCGTCGGCCTCGGAGCCGGGCTTGTCGCACCGCTCGTCGGTGCGCCCGATGCCGTCGCCCGCGCGGCCTACTTCCTCGCGACCGTTCCCGTCCTCGCGGCGCTCCTCGTCGAGATCGTGACGAGCCTGCGGCGCGGCGACGTCGGGCTCGACATCGTGGCCGCGCTCGCCATGGGCGGCGCGCTCGCCCTCGGCGAGCCCCTCGCCGGCGCGGTCGTCGCCGTGATGTATGCCGGCGGGCAATTCCTCGAAGCCTATGCCGAGGGGAGGGCGGGGCGGCGGATGACGGCGCTTCTCGCCCGCGCCCCGCGCTCGGCCCTGCGTCACGAGGCGGGCGGCCTCGCCGAGGTGCCGCTCGAGGCTTTGCGCCCGGGCGATCGCCTCTTCGTGCGCAAGGGCGACGTCGTGCCGGTGGACGGGCGCGTGGCGCCGGACGCGGTGGCGCTCCTCGACACCTCCGCGCTCACCGGCGAGCCGCTGCCCGTGCGGCGCGAGGCCGGCGAGACGGTGCTCAGCGGCACGACCAATCTCGGTGAAGCCTTCGATCTCCTGGCTGAGCGCTCCGCGCGCGAGAGCACCTTCGCCGGCATCGTGCGTCTCGTCGAGGCGGCGCGGGCGGAGAAGGCGCCCATGGCGCGGCTCGCGGATCGCTGGGCGATGCTTTTTCTCGGCCTCACGCTGGCCATCGCCGGGGCCGCCTGGCTCGCGAGCGGGGACCCCGTTCGCGCGCTCGCCGTGCTCGTCGTGGCGACGCCGTGCCCGCTGATCCTCGCCGTCCCCGTCGCCATCGTGTCGGGCCTCTCGCGGGCGGCCGAGGTCGGCGTCCTGGTGAAGGGCGGCGGCGCGCTGGAGCGGCTCGCGGCGGCCCGCGTCCTCGTCCTCGACAAGACCGGCACGCTCACCGCGGGCATGCCGGTCCTGCGCCGTATTCATCTCGCCGACGCCTCCGGCAACGAGGACGCCGCCGCCGAGACGCTTCGCCTCGCCGCCTCGCTGGAGCAGGCGTCGAACCACGTGGCGGCGCGCGCCCTCGTCGCGGCGGCGCAGGCGCGCGGGCTCGCGCTCTCCACCCCGCGCGATGTCGTCGAGCATGCGGGCGACGGCCTTCAGGGCGTGGTCGACGGCCGTGCCGTGGCGGTCGCCGGGGCGCCGGCGCGTCCCGGCGATCCGCCGGGGGCGGTGCGGGTGCGCATCGCCCTCGACGGGGCGGACGCCGCCGAGCTCGTCCTCGCCGATCCCCTGCGCCCGGGCGTCGCGCGGCTCCTGCAGCGCCTGCGCGCGGAAGGCTTCGATCGGCTCGTCCTCGCCACCGGCGACCGTGCGGCCGTCGCCGCCGCCCTCGTCGCCGACCTGCCCATCGACGTCGTCGAGGCCGAATGCACGCCGGCACGCAAGGTGGCGATCGTCGGGCGCGAGCGCGCCTTCGGACCCGTCGTCATGCTGGGAGACGGCGTCAACGACGCGCCCGCCCTCGCCTCCGCCGACGTGGGCATCTCCATGGGCGCGCGCGGTGCGGCGGCCTCCGCGGAGGCGGCGGACGCGGTCGTCCTCGTCGACCGGCTCGAGCCCGTCGCCGACGCGCGCGCCATCGCCGTGCGGGCGCGCACGATCGCGCTGCAGAGCGTGGCGCTCGGCAGCGGCCTCTCGCTCGCCGGGATGATCGCGGCGGCCTTCGGCTACCTGACACCGGTGGAAGGCGCGCTCCTGCAGGAAGCCATCGACGTCGCGGCGATCCTCAATGCGCTGCGCGCCCTCGCGCCGCCGGCCGGCCTGCGCCGCGGTCGGGCCGAGCCCCTCGACGCGCCGGAGGCGCCGGGCCTATCCTCGGACGGGAGCCGGGCCGGCACGGCGGCGTGAGGAGCGGGGCACGAGCAGTGAGCGAGACCAGCGACGGGCAGGAGATCGCCGAGGGTGCGCTCGCGCTCGATCCGGCGCGGATCGAGGCGCATCTCGCCCGCGAGATCCCGGGATTCGGTCGGCTGACGCGGCTCGCGCCACTCGCGGGCGGGCAGTCGAACCCGACCTTCCTCGTGGAGGCGACGGGCGGGCGTTTCGTCCTGCGCCGCAAGCCGCCGGGCGTGCTCCTGAAGGGCGCGCACGCGGTGGATCGCGAGTTCCGCGTGATGTCCGCGCTCGCCGGCTCGCCCGTGCCGGTACCTGCGATGCGCTGCCTGTGCACGGACGAGACCGTCGCCGGCAATATGTTCTACGTCATGGACCACGTGGATGGCCGCATATTCCACGATCCGCGCCTGCCGGGCGTCGCGCGGGAGGAGCGCTCACGCGTCTACGACGCCATGAACGCGACGCTCGCGGCTCTGCACGGGCTCGACCCCGAGGCGCTCGGCCTCTCCGACTTCGGGCGCCCGAGCGGCTATTTCGCCCGACAGACCCGGCGTTGGATCGAGAATTACCGCGCCAGCGAGACCGAGCCGCGCCCGCTGCTGGAGGAGGTGATCGCCTGGCTCGAGGCGCAGCCCGCGCCAGACGACGCGAAGGCCACGCTCGTCCACGGCGATTTCCGGCTCGACAACATGATCTTCGCCCCGCACGAGCCGCGCGTGGTCGCGCTGATCGACTGGGAGCTGTCGACGCTCGGCCACCCGCTGGCGGATATCGCCTACCAGCTCTCGCAATGGCGGCTGCCGGCGGAGGGCGCGGCCTTCGCCGGGCTCGGCGGCGTCGATCGCCACACGGCAGGCCTGCCGAGCGACGAGGCCTATCTCGAAGCCTACATGCGCCGACGCGGCCTCGGCGCCCTGCCGCATTGGCGCTTCGCGGTGGTGTTCTCGCTCTTTCGCTTGGCGGCGATCCTGCAGGGCGTGCTCCGCCGCGCCCGCGACGGCAACGCTCCCAACCGCGAGCGCGGCATCGCCATGGGCGAGAGCATCCCGGTCCTGGAGCGGCTGGCTGCCCGAGAGATTTCCGAAGGGACCGCCCGCGGCTAGCCGCCGGCGCCCTCCTCAGCGCGGACGCGGCGGCGGCAGCGTGCGCTCCATGAAGTGCAGGCCGGGGAGGGTGATGCGCATGCCCTGCACGACGACGACCTTGTGCGGCGCGACCTCGCGCTCCTGTGCTCGCTCGCGCGCACGCTCCGGCCGCGAGGGATCGATGCGCAGCCGCGGCGATCGCGGCGTGCGCTGGCCGATCACCGGGCGCTCGCCTGCGATCGGGCGCTCACCGACGACAGGACGCTTCGCGGCCCCGCGGACCGGGCTCGTCATCTCGCTGTCAAGCATGCTCGCCATCCTCCGTACGATCGCGCGGCGTGCGCGCTGTTCCGGCATCCGGGGGAACGCTACTGCAAGGGTCAGGATAACGACCGAGATCGGCCCGAGCGGGTGCGCAGCGGCATTTTCTCCCGTTATGCTCGTTATCCACACCCTGGGGAAAAGTCGTATGGCGCAGCCGCGAAACCGCACAGCTTCCGCAGCATGCGGCGTCGGGACGATAGCGCCCCCTCGCGCGTTGCAGTACCGTTGGAGTGCGTTCGGGGATCTGGGGATGGCACGATGAGCACCGTACCGGCGCGGATGGCGGCGGCGAAGGCGGGTGAGCCGGAGGGCGGCCCCGGTCGGGTTCGCGTCTCGGCGGAGCGCGGACGCGTGCCCGCGAAGGCCCGCGCCGTCCCGCGGGTGCTGTTCGTCACGCCGGAGATGACGGGCTTCGTCAAGGCCGGCGGCCTCGGCGAGGTCTCGGCCGCCCTGCCGCGGGCCATGCGCGGCGCCATCGACGCGCGCGTGCTCATCCCCGGCTATCGCGAGATCCTCGCGGCCCATCCCGAGATCCGCGTCGTCGCGCGTCTGCCCGCCCATCGCGGCGTGCCGGCTTGCGCGCTGGGCGAGCTCGTCACGCCCGACGGGCTGATCGTCTACGTCGTCCTCTCGCCCGAGCTCTACGACCGCGAGGGCTCGCCCTACGGCGACGAGACCGGCACCGATTGGCGCGACAACGACGTGCGCTTCGCGCGCCTCGGCCTCGCCGCCGTGGAGATCGCGCGCGGCGCCGGCGCGCCGGGCTGGCGGCCGGACCTCATGCACCTGAACGATTGGCCCACGGGCCTCGCCGCGGCCTACGCCCAATGGGAGGGCGTGCGCGTCCCCTCGGTAATAACAATCCACAACCTCGCCTACCAGGGCCTGTTCTCGCCGGCGCGCATGGAGCGGCTCGGCGTGCCGAAGGAAGCCTTCGTCCTCGACGGCGTCGAGTTCCACGGCAAGCTCTCCTTCCTCAAGGCGGGCCTCTCCTACGCCGACCACGTCACCACCGTGTCCGCCACCTACGCGCGGGAGATCACGACGCCGGAGCTCGGCTGCGGCCTCGACGGGCTCCTGCGGCTGCGCGCCGAGCAGCGCCGGCTGACCGGCATCGTCAACGGCATCGACGCGAGCTGGGACCCGCAGAGCGACCCGCATCTCGAGCGGCCCTTCGCGCTCAACGCCTGGGAGGGCAAGGAGGCGAACGCCGCCGCCGTGCGCGCGGCCTTCGGCCTCTCGTCGGGCGGCGGGCCGCTCTTCGCGGTGATCGCCCGGCTCGTCCACCAGAAAGGCATCGATCTCGCCATCGACGCCGCCGAGACCATCGTCGCCGAGGGCGGGCAGATCGTGGTCACCGGGCGCGGGGAGGGGCGCTTCGAGAGCGAGCTGCGCGCGCTCGCGCGCCGCCATCCCGGCATGGTCGGCGTCGACATCGGCTTCGAGGAGGCGCAGGCGCGGCGCATGTATGCGGGCTCGGACTTCCTGCTGATGCCGTCGCGGTTCGAGCCCTGCGGCCTCTCGCAGATGTACGCCCAGGCCTTCGCGTCGCTTCCCATCGCGCACCGCACCGGCGGCCTCGCGGACACGATCGACGACGGCGTCACCGGCTTCCTGTTCGATCGCCCGAGCCTGCCCGCCTTCCTCGACGCCATCCGCCGCGCGCTCGACGCCTTCCGCGCCGGCTCGCGCCTCCACTCCATGCGCCGCGCGGCGATGACGAGGCCGATGGGCTGGGACGGGTCGGTGAGGGGGTACGAGGGGGTGTATCGGCGGGTGGGGGTGGGGTAGGCGCGGCCAGGTCGGCTCCGTATCGTTCGTCCATGTGCGATGGTCGTGGCGTGTTCGGGACACTCGCCCGGTGCGTATGTCGACACACGTGCATCGCTCCTTCGTGACTTGCCCCGCACGGCGTCCTCCCCCAACTTCCGCAACGACACTCCCTGCGTCTTCGGCTCGTCGCCGGCGGCGCGCCACACGCGCTCGAAGGATCCCCCCATGATCGACCTGTACTATTGGCCGACCCCGAACGGGCACAAGATCACCATGTTCCTCGAGGAGGTGGGGACGCCTTACGAGATCAAGCCGATCGACATCGGCAAGGGCCACCAGTTCGCGCCGGACTTCCTCAAGATCGCGCCCAACAACCGCATGCCGGCCATCGTCGATCACGAGCCCGCGGGCGGCGGGGCGCCGATCTCGGTGTTCGAATCGGGGGCGATCCTCGTCTATCTGGCGGAGAAGGAGGGGCGCTTCCTGCCGGCGGACCTGCGCGGGCGCACCGAGACGCTGCAATGGCTGTTCTGGCAGATGGGCGGCCTCGGCCCCATGGCCGGGCAGAACCACCATTTCGGCACCTACGCGCCCGAGAAGATCCCCTACGCCATCGATCGCTACGTGAAGGAGACGAACCGGCTCTACGGCGTCCTCGACGGTCGGCTGGCGGACCGCGCCTTCATGGCGGGCGAGGAGTACACCATCGCCGACATGGCGTCCTACCCCTGGATCGTGCCCCACGAGCGCCAGGGCCAGAACCTCGACGACTTCCCGAACCTGAAGCGCTGGTTCGAGGCCATCAA
This sequence comes from Salinarimonas ramus, assembly GCF_014645695.1. Lineage (GTDB taxonomy): Bacteria > Pseudomonadota > Alphaproteobacteria > Rhizobiales > Beijerinckiaceae > Salinarimonas > Salinarimonas ramus. Next base: position 48,736 of record NZ_BMMF01000012.1, read on the forward strand.
GGCGCGCCCGGCCACGGTGACGGCCTACGAGAAGGGCGAGGCGATCCGCCCATCGGGACAGAGCATGTCGGAGGAGGACAAGAAGGTCCTGTTCGGCCAGACTGCGGCCTCGCTGAAGCGCTGACGCGCGGGTATCGGGGGAGCGGGACGACCATGAGCGAGCGCGTGCTCTACGACCTGTGCGGGGCGGATCCGGACGTCCGGTTCAGCCCCTATTGCTGGCGGGCGAAGCTCGCGCTCGCGCACAAGGGCCTCTCCTACGAGGCGCGGCCCTGGCGCTTCACGGAGCGCGAGGCGCTCGCCTTCTCGGGGCAGGGGAGGGTGCCGGTCCTCGTCGACGGTGGGCGAACGGTGGCGGACAGCTTCGCCATCGCGCTCCACCTGGAAGAGGCCTATCCCGATGCGCCGAGCCTATTCCCCGGCGGGGTCGCGCTCGCGCGCTTCGTCGCGACGTGGGCCGACACGGTGCTGAATGCCGGCCTCGCGCGCATGGTCGTCGCCGACATCCTGGCTGCTCTCGGGCCGGAGGACGCGGCCTATTTCCGCGAGACCCGCGAGGCGCGCTTCGGCGGGCGGCTGGAGGAGATCCAGGCCGGCCGCGAGGAGCGCCTCGACGCCTTCCGCGCGAGCCTCGCGCCCCTGCGCACGGCGCTCGGGGAGGCGCCCTTCCTCGGCGGCGAGCGGCCGGCCTATGCCGACTATGCCGTCGCCGGCAGCTTCCAGTGGGCGCACGCGGTGAGCGCCTTCGATCCGCTTTCTCCCGACGACGTCGTGCACGGCTGGCGGGCGCGCATGCACGAGTTGTTCGACGGGCTGCTCGATCGGGCGCCGAGGGCGGTCGCAGCGTAATCCACAGATTCCACGTGGATGATTTTGCGAAACGATTCAAAAGAACCGCCACCGAAGCGCTGACCAAAGCCGGAAAAGGCGCACACGGCCTCGGTTGCGGGTTTGACAAGAGCGCCGACCGCTGGTCTTTTCGGCGCCGCGAGGGGGCACCCGGCCGACCTGTCGGCGTGCGACGAACCGCGTCACCCCTACGCCCCGATTCCGCCACCCGCGCGGCTATCGAGGGCGCGATCCGAGTGAACGGGGTCCGCGCCCGCAGGCGCGCGGCACGAGCCTGCAAGAGGGACGATGTCTGTGGTCGATCAGAACGTGAAGCGCGCCCTCGCGCGCAAGACCGATGCGGTGACGTCCGCCGAGGCCGAGGCCGAGGCGATGGTCGCGACGAAGGCGCCGGCGGGCAAGCCGGCCAAGAAGGCGACGAAGGCGTCCGCCAAGGCCCCCGCGGGGCTCGCGACGGCCGAGGCCGCCCTCGAGGCGTCGGCTCCGCTGGGAGAGCCCGCCTCGCTCGAGGACGCGCCGATGCCGTCGGGCGCCCCCGCCATCGACGGCATGGTCGATCCCGCTATGCTCCGCGAGGCCATCCTCAAGAAGCTGATGTACGGCGTCGGCAAGGACGCGAGCCGCGCCAGCGACCACGATTGGCTCGTCGCCACGATCCTGGCGCTGCGCGACGGCATCGTCGACCGCTGGATCGACTCCACCCGGCGCACCTATGCCAGCGGCAAGAAGCGCGTCTACTATCTCTCGCTCGAGTTCCTGATCGGGCGGCTCCTGTTCGATTCGCTCGGCAATCTCGGGCTCATCGAGGCGACCCGCGAGGCGCTGCGCCCGCTCGGCGTCGATCTCGACCGGCTGCGCGAGGTCGAACCCGACGCGGCGCTCGGCAACGGCGGCCTCGGCCGGCTCGCCGCCTGCTTCATCGAGAGCCTGTCGAGCCTCAAGATTCCCGCCTACGGCTACGGCATCCGCTACGATTACGGCCTGTTCAAGCAGGCGATCGCGGACGGCTGGCAGCGCGAGATTCCGGAGGACTGGCTGTCCTTCGGCAATCCGTGGGAGTTCGAGCGCCCCGAGGTCGCCTACGAGATCGGCTTCGGCGGTCACGTCGTCGACGAGGAGACGGGCCACGGCTCCGTCCGGCGCGTCTGGCAGCCCGGCGAGAAGATCATCGCCGCCGCCTACGACACGCCCATCGTCGGCTGGCGCGGCCAGCACATCAACACGCTGCGCCTCTGGGCCGCCAAGGCTCCCCAGCCGATCGCGCTCGAGGCCTTCAACGTCGGCGACTACGTCGGCGCCATGGCCCAGCGCGCGCGCATCGAGGCGATCTCGCGCGTCCTCTACCCGTCCGACGCGACGCCCGCGGGCTACGAGCTGCGGCTGCGGCAGGAATACTTCTTCACCGCCGCCTCGCTGCAGGACCTCATCCGCCGTCACCTGCAGGCGTACGGAACGCTCGTGAACCTCGGCGAGAAGGCCGCGATCCAGCTCAACGACACGCACCCCGCCATCGCGGTGGCGGAGCTGATGCGGCTGCTCATCGACGTGCACGGCATCGCCTACGACGACGCCTGGCGCCTCACGCGGCAGACGCTGAACTACACCAACCACACCCTCCTCCCCGAAGCGCTGGAGACCTGGTCGGTGCAGCTCATGGAGCGGCTCCTGCCGCGCCACATGGAGCTGATCTACCGAATCAACTGGCACCATCTCGAGGCGCTCTCGCGCAACGCGGCGCACGACCAGGACCTGATCCGCTCGGTCTCGCTCATCGACGAGACCAACGGCCGGCGCGTGCGCATGGGCCATCTCGCCTTCCTGGGCTCGAACAAGGTCAACGGCGTCTCGGCGCTGCACACCGAGCTCATGCGCGAGACGGTGTTCGAGGACCTGCACAAGCTCTTCCCGGACCGTATCGTCTCGAAGACGAACGGCGTCACCTTCCGGCGCTGGCTGCAGCAGTGCAACCCGGCCCTCACCAAGCTCCTCGTCGACACGCTCGGCGAAGGCGTGCTCGACGATCCGGGTCTCCTGCGCGGGCTCGAGGCGTATGCGGACAAGCCCGACTTCCAGGCCCGCTACGCCGCGGTGAAGCACGCCAACAAGGAGAAGCTCGCCCGCGTCATCGAGGACCGCACCGGCTGGAAGGTCGATCCCACGGCGCTCTTCGACGTGCAGATCAAGCGCATCCACGAGTACAAGCGCCAGCTCCTCAACGTGCTGGAGACGGTGGCGCTCTACCACGCCATCAAGGCCAACCCGGATGCGGCCTGGCCCAAGCGCGTGAAGATCTTCGCCGGCAAGGCGGCGGCGAGCTACGCGCAGGCGAAGCTCATCATCAAGCTCGCTCACGACGTCGCGCGGGTGGTGAACACCGACCCGGAGATCGGCGACAAGCTCAAGCTGATCTTCCTGCCGAACTACAACGTCTCGCTCGCCGAGGTGATCATCCCGGCCGCCGACCTCTCCGAGCAGATCTCGACGGCCGGCATGGAGGCTTCGGGCACGGGCAACATGAAGCTCGCGCTCAACGGCGCCCTCACCATCGGCACGCTCGACGGCGCCAACGTCGAGATCCGCGAGCAGGTGGGCGAGGAGAACATCGTGATCTTCGGGCTCACGGCGGACGAGGTCACCAAGGTGCGCAAGGCCGGCCTCTCGCCGGACGAGCGCTCGGCGCGCCTCGCCCGGGTGCTCTACGAGATCGAGACCGGCGTGTTCTCGCCCGAGGACCCCACGCGCTTCGACCCGATCATCCAGGCGCTGGCCCGCAACGACCACTTCCTGGTCTGCCCGGATTTCGACGCTTATTGGGACGCGCAGCGCGAGGTCGACGCCCTCTGGGCCGACCAGGACGCGTGGCGGCGCATGACCATCCTCAACACGGCGCGCATTGACTGGTTCTCGTCGGACCGCACGATCTCCGAGTACGCCGCGGAGATCTGGAACGCCGAGCCGCTCTGAGAGTCGCGCGACCGACATACGCGCTGGACAAGCAGAGCGACGCGGGGCACCATCCCCGCGTCGCTTTTTCGTGATCGGGAGAGTCGCGCGGTGACGGGCACGCTGCAGAAGGGTGCGAACGCCTCTCTCGCCGGGTCGACGGCGAGCGTGCGCATCCGCTGGCGTGCCGGCGCGCTTCCCGACATCGACGTCTGCGCCTTCCTCCTCGCGGCGAACGGCCGGGTCCGCGGCGATGCGGACATGGTGTTCTACGGCCAGCCGCGGCCCGGCCGCGGGCACGTCCGGCAGGCGGCGCTGGCGGAGGCGGTCGGGGATGCTCGGGAGACGTCGTTCGACGTCGATCTCGGCACGATCGAGGCCGAAATCGTCCGCATCGCCTTCACAGCCGTGGTGCCCGCGGAAGCGCCGGGGACGGCGCGCCTGCGGGATCTCGCCCGCCTGGAGGCGATCGTCGAGGCGGGCGGCGCGACGCACGTCTACGCCGTCGACCTGCCGGGCTCGTCGGAGGCCGCGATGACGCTCGTCGAGCTCTACCGCCGCGACGGCGCCTGGAAGGTGCGGGCGGTGGGGCAAGGTTTCGACGGCGGCCTGAAGCCGCTCGCCGAAAGCTACGGGGTCGAGGTGGGGGACGCGCCCGCCCCTTCCGCGCCCGCCACCTCCGCATCTCCCTCGACCCGCGTGGTCGACCTGCGCAAGCGCTTGGTCGATCTCGCCGAGCGTGACGAGGCGCTGGCGCGCTCCGCCGAGACGGCGCTCGTCAGCCTGGAGAAGCGCGGCGTCGCCGGGCTGCGGGGCAAGGTCGCCCTCGTCCTCGACATATCCGGGTCCATGCGCGACATGTTCAAGGACGGGCGGGTCGGCTCGCTCGTGCGGCGTGCCCTCGCCACGGGCCTGTCCATCGACGACGACGGGCGCATCGACGTCTTCCTCTTCGGCGTGAACGCGCACGCGTTCGGGCCGGTCGACGAGCGCAGCTACCGGCTGTTTCCCGAGGAATGCCAGCGGCGCTTCGGCTTCGAGCCCGGTACCAAGTACGGCGAGGCGATCGAGCGCGTGCGCGCCTTCTACCGCCCGGACTTCGGCGACGGGCTGCCGATATACGTGATCTTCGTCACCGACGGCGGTACGCAGGACGTCCGCAAGTCGAAGGACGCGATCACGGCCGCGGCGGCGGAGCCGATCTTCTGGCAGTTCGTCGCCATCGGCGAGCACGAGGGCAAGGCGCCCGCGAAGATCGGGCGCACGCTCCCGCGCGGCTTCGACTTCCTCGCCATGCTCGACACGATGCCCGGCCGCGTCGTCGACAATGCCGGCTTCTTCGCCGTCCCAGACCCCGCGGCGCCGAGCGATGCCGAGCTCTACGACCTGATGTTCGAGGAATTCCCGAGTTGGCTCGGCGCCGCCCGGAGCGCCGGGGTCCTGCGGCAATAATTCCCGTCCACGGGCGGGAAAGAAAGCGGGCATTGCCGAGTTATGTGCCGGCGTGCTCGCCGCTACGGTGGAGGTCGCGGTGGGCGAGTCGCAGGACGGGGCGCTGGTGGCGGTCGGCTTCGAGCCGCACGAGGAACTCGGCAAGGTACTCGGCAAGGTATTCGGCAAGGCACAGGGGATGAGGCGGGGCGCACGAATGCGGAAATCGGCGGAACGGGGGAACGCGCACGGCGCGCGCAGGGCCGTTGCGGGGCGTTCGCCGGCCGACGTCTCGCTGCTTCGCGCCTTCTTCGACGCCTCGACGAGCTACGCCTTCGCCAAGGACCTGGACGGCCGCTACATCCTCGCCAACCGGCACTACCTCGACGCCTTCGGCATCGCGCGGCTGGAGGACCTCGTCGGCCTCACCGACAAGGACCGCTTCGGCTCGGCCGAGCCCTACAGCGCCAACGACCTGCGCGTGATCGAGGAAGGCCGTCCCATCGCGTTCGAGGAGGAGGCGCGCACCGCCGACGGCGAGCTGCGCCAGGCCATCTCCACCAAGTTCCCGGTCCTCGACGAGACGGGCAGCGTCATCGGGGTCGGCAGCATCTCCACCGACATCACCGAGCGCCGGCGCGCCGAGCGGCAGCGCTCCGTGCTGGTGGAAGAGCTGAACCACCGCGTGAAGAACACGCTCGCCATCGTGCAGGGCCTCGTGCGTCAGAGCTTCGGGCCGAACCGCGACGCCGCCGCCGGTCTCGAGGCCTTCGAGGGCCGGCTGCGCGCGCTCGCCGCTTCCCACGACGTGCTCACCCGCGAGAGCTGGGAGCGCGCCTCCCTCGATACCATCGCCCGCGAGGCGTTCGCGGGTTGCGGCGTCGGGCTCGAGCGCGTGCGCATCGCGGGGCCGGAGGTCATGCTCGCGCCGAAGCAGGCGGTGAACGTGACGATGGCGCTCCACGAATTGTGCACGAACGCCCGCAAGTACGGCGCGCTCCACGGCGAGAGCGGTCTCGTCGTGCTCATGTGGCGGATCGCCGAGGGGCCGAGCCCGCGTCTCCAGATCGAGTGGCGGGAGGAGGGCGGCGCGCCCGTCGTGCCGCCGGAGCGGCGCGGCTTCGGCCTACGCATGGTGGAGGGCGTCCTGCGGGCCGAGCTCGGCGCGAGCGTCGCCTTCGACTTCGCGCCCGGCGGCTTCGCCTGCCACGTCGACGCCCCCGTCCCGACGGCCGAGGGCGCGGCATGACGCACCCGCTCACTGGAAAGCGCATCCTCATCGTCGAGGACGAGTTCATCGTCGCGATCGCGGCGGAGGACATGCTCATCGGTTTCGGCGCGATCGTGGTTGGACCGGCCGCGACGGTGGCCGAGGGCCTCGCGCTGGCGACCCAGCCCCTCGACGGCGCGGTCCTCGACATCAACATGCATGGCGAGCGCAGCTATGCCGTCGCGCGTGCCCTGCGGGCGCGGGACGTTCCCTTCGTCTTCGCGACGGGCTATGCCGACGTGGACGGGAACGAGGTCGGGGAGAGCCCCGTCGTCGCCAAGCCCTACGGGGCGGACGAGCTCGGCGCGGCGCTCAGGCGCGCCATGCGGCTCTGAGGCGACCCGCCCCGGAGACGATGTCCGCTAGGGGCGGGGAGACGATGGCGCAACGGGACCTCGACCAGATGCTGCCGCGCATCCCGCGCACGCTGCTCCATCTCGTGTGGCGCGTCACCCGCGGGATGACGCTCGGCGTCCGCGGAATCGTGCGCGACGAGGCCGGGCGCGTCCTCCTCGTGCGCCACACCTACACGCCGGGCTGGCACTTCCCCGGCGGCGGGGTGGAGGCGGGCGAGACACCGCTCGAGGCGCTGGCGCGCGAGCTCGTCGAGGAGACCGGCGTCACATACGGCGAACGCCCACGTCTGCACGGCATCTTCTTCAACCGCGCAGTGTCGAACCGCGACCACGTCCTCGTCTACCTCGTCGAGGCAGCGGCGCGCGACGACGGCGCACGGCGGGCGCGCGAGATCGCGGAGGCGCGCTATTTCGACGTCTCTGACCTGCCGGAGGACGTCACGCCGGGCACGCGCCGTCGTATCGCGGAGATCGTGAGCGGCGCGCCGGTGGGCGAGCGCTGGTGAGGATGCGGCGTGCGCCACCCGCGCGTAGACGCGTGGCGGCGTGCCTGCTAAAGCGGTGCGCATCGATGGAGGGCGGGCATGACGAGGATGGAGCGACGACGAGCGCCGTGACCGGGCATGCCTTCCGCTGCCCGGCCCGTCGCTGTCGCGCCCTTCGCCGCCCCGCCTCGCGCCGCGCCGTCGCGCGGTCCCTCCTCGTCTCCGGGCCTGTCGCCCCGGACCCCAGCCTTGCGATGCTGCCCTCATGACCGAGCTCTCGCTGACCATCCGCCCGGAAATGCCCGGCGATTCCGATGCCATCGAGCGCCTGCACGAGCGCGCCTTCGGCCCCGGCCGCTTCGCGCGCTCGGCCTATCGCCTGCGCGAGGGCGCGCCGCACGATCCCACGCTGTCCTTCACGGCGAACGTGGGCACGCTGCTCGTCGGCTCCGTGCGGCTCTCGCCGATCTTCGCCGGGCGCGTGGCGGGGCTCGTTCTGGGGCCGCTCACGGTCGAGCCCGCCTTCGAGAATCGCGGCATCGGGGCGGCTCTGATGAACCGCTCGCTCGCCGCCGCGCGGAAAGCCGGCCACGGGCTCGTGCTCCTGGTGGGCGACGAGCCCTATTACCGCCGCTTCGGCTTCGTGCCCGTCCCTCGCGGCCGCCTCGCCATGCCGGGCCCCGTCGACCCCGCGCGCTTCCTTGCTCTGGAGCTCGAGGCCGGCACGCTGGCCGAGGCGAAGGGCCCGGTCACGGCGGGGCGGGGATGACGCGGCGATATCAGACGAAGAAAGAGGCCACGATCAGGACCGCGGCGACGACGAACACCAAGGTCGAGATGATGCCGAGCCGGCCCATGTACCGGGCCTGCGCATTGTCGTCCGGGTTCGGGTCGACATTGTCGATGCGGCCGGGCTCGCGGCGCACGGGTGCGCCGGACTTGCGGCGTTTCCAGGTCTGGTAGGCGCCGAACGCGATGGCGAGCCCCAGCAGGATCGGCATGACGATGATGGTGAGGGACCAGACGAGCCCCTGTGCGCCCTCGGCTTCCACGCGCCGCTCTCCTCTTCCGCTACGCTGTGACGGCGGGTCAACAGGTGCGGCGGGCCGGCGGTTCCTGCGGCTCTTCCGCGAGCCGAAATGCGCAAAGCGCGATCAGCCGCGTCGCGGCAGGCCGATCCAGCGGGGCGTGCGGGCGCGATAGGCGTCGAACTCGGCGCCGAACGTGCGCTCCAGCGCCCGCTCCTCGGGCACCACCACGCAGAGCGTCATCGCCGCCAGATAGAGCCCCACGCCGATGGCGGCGCCTGTCGGCGCATACGTCGCGAGGCTCGCGAGCGGCAGGAGGAAGGCGAGGTAGATCGGGTTGCGGCTCCAGGCGAAGGTACCGCTCGTCACGAGACGGCGCGGCTCGCCGAAGGAGGAGGCCTCCAGCGCGAGCCCCATCTCGCGCTGGAGCGCGGCGACGATACCGATGAAGGCGAGGCCCGCGATCACCAGCGGGAGAAGGCGCGGGGAGAGGGCGGCTATGTCCTCGCCGAGCCGCGGCTCGAGCCCGGCGGTGACGAGGAAGGCGACGGCCCAGGTCGACCACGCGACGACGGCGCTGCGATGGGGCAGGGACATGGGGCGGCTCCCGAGACGGTCCGGCGGTTTCGCGCCGGACCATAGGGGATAGCCTTGAACGAAGCGTGCATGCGCGCCGGGGAGCGTTCGCCGCTGTCCCGGCGCGCGGTGCGTCAGGCGCCCTCGACGCGGGCGAAGGCGCGTACCCACATGGCGCACACGCCCGAGCGGACGATGTCGTCCGCCCCGAACTCGATGATGGGCACGGGCAGCTCCTGCTCGCGGATCATCGCGATCACCTGCGCGAGGCCGGACGTCTCCTTGAGGTCGCACTGGCCGACGTCGCCGTTGACGACGGCGGTGCAATCCTCGCCGAGACGCGTGAGGAAGGTCTTCATCTCCTGGAGCGTCGCGTTCTGCGCCTCGTCGAGGAGCACGAACGTATCCGACCAGGAGCGTCCGCGCATGACCTCGAAGGGCACCATCTCGATCTCGCCGTTCTTCATGGCGATGTCGAAGGCGCCCCGCCCGATGCGCTCGCGGATCGTGTCGACCACGGGCACGGCCCACGGCGCGAACTTCTCCTCCAGCGTGCCGGGAAAGAAGCCGAGGGATCGGCCGGCGGGGACGTTGGGGCGGGTGAGCACGATGCGGCCGATGCGGCGCTGACGGAAGAGGTCGGCGGCGTGGGCCGCGGCCATCCAGGTCTTGCCGGTGCCGGCGGGCCCGAGGACGATCGTCTGCGGATGCGTCCTGAGGGCCGAGAGATAGGCGGCCTGCGTGGCGTTGAGAGGCTTGATCGGGGCGAGGCTGCGCTCGTGGTCGAATTTCCCACCGTGCAGCTCGACGATCTCAGCGGCTTCGAAGGAGCGACGGGTGCGGCGCTTCTGCTTGTCGTAACGCTTGCTCAACGGCCTGTCTCCTCGACGGTGACGCAGGACCACCGCCCCGGGCGCCGCGTCGGTGCGTCCGGAGCGCCTCTCTCGGAGGGGCTCTCGCAGGGACCCGCCGGGGGGCCCGTGGAGGGGGTTGGTGGCTGGCGACGGAGCGGGACGTCGAAGGGACCTCGATGCCGGCACGCGCCGGGAGGCTGCGGCTGGCTGCGCCGCGATCGCGATGCGGAAGGTCTGCGCGACGCTTCACACGATCCTCGCCGGTTCGAGGGACCCGCTCCGAGGAGCGAGGTGGCCGATTCGTATGACGATTGTATTCACACGACGGGCACGGACGCGAGTCCGTGCCGCAGCGTCTTGCAGAACGCGCTGTGGAGCGCGGCGGTTCGGGCAGGGCCGGCGATCGTGTTCTCGGCGTCGGTCCGGGAGTGAGCCGCGCTCCGCGCCATTCCGCCGCGCCCCCGGATCGCGAATGCCTCGTCCTCGTTGCCTCGCGACCATGCCCGCGCGTGCGCGGGCTCACCCTGCGCGACCCTAAAAGGAGCGCCCCATGAACCTCTTCGAGTATCTCCCCGCGAACAACCTGATGATCCTGGGCCTCAGCCTCGTCGTGCTGATCGCCCTGTTCGCCTGGTTCCTGCGCAGCCGCGCGAACCGCAACGCCGCCTCCAACGCCTTCTCCGGCGATTCCGATCGCTCGGCGCTCGCCCGCAAGGCGGAGCACTCGGACCGCGACGCGTCGATCCCGCGCACGACCGACGAGCAGAAGCGTCATCCGAGCCGGTGAGCGCTCACCACACCGTCCGCGGCATCCGGAACGGCAGCAGCGTCTGCACCCAGCCCTTGGTGAACCGGGGCATGGACAGGCTCTCGTGCATGGCGCGGACGTCCTCGCCCAAGAGGCGGGTCGTGATCTCGGAGCGGGTGTAGAAGGGCGTGTCCTCGAAGGTCTTCACGAGGCGCGGGGCGGCGCCCGGGTCGGCGCGCGTCTCGCGGGGCATGCGCCAGATCGTGCCCGGCGGCAGCGCCGCGAGCGGCGGCGTCGCGAGGTCGTCGACGGTGCCGTCGCGGCCGATGTCGAGCGCCAGCACCTGACGCGAGCCGTCGAGACGCACGACGTCGTAGAGCACGCAGGCGCCCCGCGAGGTGGGTGCGCGCGACCAGTTCCACCAGTCGAAATCGGCCTCGAGCGGACGCTCGCCGAAGTTCATGTCGAAATACGCGTCGCCCGAGAAGCTCAGCCCGGGATGCTCCAGCGTCACCTCCGCGCGGGAGGCCGGGGCGATGGGCCACCACATGTGCCGCCCGCCGGCATCGAGCGCGAAGATCTGCGGCGTTTCCCCAGACGGCGTGAGGCGCACGCGCCCCTTCAGCCGCCCGGGCACGGGCATCGTGCGCTCGTCGAACTCGACGACGAGCGCGCCGTCTTCCCAGCGCATCTGCGAAGGGCCGATCTCGAGCGTCGTCGCGTCCCGCGAGAGCGCCCCGCGGCGGCGCTCGGTGAGCGCCCAGCGCTTGTGGCCGTGGCCGTAGAGGACGACGTTCATCGCCGGGAAGTCGTGCGGGTCCGCCGGCCGGCCGGTCCTCGCGCCCTTGCGCCGCGCCCAGGCGTAGTAGGGCGAGAACACGTTGCCGATGAACGCGATGATGGTGAGGCCCAGCTTGCCGTCGTCGCTCAGGACGTCGACGTACCACCAGCAATACCCGTCGTCCGCGACCGTGCGGTCGAATCGGAATCGCGGGAGATCAGATGCGCCGCGGTCCAGCCCGAGAGCGCCGCCATCGGCACTCCCGCTCCCGGATGCACGCTCCCCCCGCACAGGTAGAACCCCGCCAGCCTCGTGCGCACGCTCGGGCGCTCGAAGCTCGCGTTCCAGCCGTGGCTCGCCCGCCCGTAGAGCGCGCCCCCCGTCCCCGGGAACATCCGCTCGAAGTCGCTCGGCGTCGTGATCCGCAAGGCCTCCGGCCGGCGCTCCACCGACAGGCCGAGGCGGGACAGGTGCCGAAAGGTCGCCGTCTCGCATGTGGCGATCTCCTCTTCGCTGAAGGGGCGGACGTCGCCGGTCGCCGGCGCGTTGACGATCATGAACAGACGCTCGGGCGCGTCCTCGGCGGCGCCGTCGATCCGGGCGCCGGCATCGTCGCGGTCCTGGGCGCACACGTAGACGGTGGGCTCGCCGGGGAGCCGGCCGCGATCGAGGATCGCTTCGAACTCGGCCGGGTAGTTCCGCGAGAAGAACACGCTGTGGCGCGCCAGCGGGAAGCCCCGCGTCGGCGCGTGGAGCGAGAGCGTCAGCGCCGAGAGCGAGCGCTGCGACGCCGCCATGGCCGGTACGGCACGGGCGGCCTCGCGGCCGAGGATGCCCGCGGCGATCGCGCCCGAATCGGCGTTGGCGACGACCCGCGCGGCGTGGATGCGCTCGCCCTCGCCCGTGACCACGCCGACGACGCGCCCGCCCTCGACGAGGACCTCGCGCGCCGTGCAGCCGAAGCGGAAGAGCGCGCCGCGCTCGACGGCCAGTGCGTGCAGCGCTTGCGCCAGCCGCTGCATGCCGCCCTCGACCAGCCACACGCCCGCCTGCTCGACATGGGCGATCAGCATCAGCGTCGCCGGCGCGAGATAGGGCGAGGAGCCGGTATAGGTGGCGTAGCGCCCGAAGAGCTGGGCGAGGCGCTCGTCGCGGAAGAACCCTGCGAGCGCCGGCATGAGGTTGGTGAAGGGGCGGATCGCCATGAGCTTGTGGGCGCCGAACATGCCCTGGCTCGCCATCAGCCGCGGCAGCGAGGGCTCCTCGGCGCGGATGAAGGGTTCGTCCAGCATCCGGAAGACTTCTTCCGAGGCTCGGCAGAAATCCCGGAAGCCGCGGGCCTCCCGTGCCCCGGCGAAGTCGCCGATCGCGTCGGCCGAGCGCTCCACGTCGGCGAAGAGATCGAGCCGCGCGCGCTCCGGCGGCCCCTCGGCGTCCCAGGCGTGGCGGGCGAGCACCTGCGCCTGGCGCAGAGGGAGGCGCTCGTCGAGGGAGGCGCCCGCCGCCTCGAAGATCGCGTCGAAGACGCCGCGGAGCGTCAGCACGGTGGGGCCCGAATCGACCCGCGCCTCGCCGATCGCGACCTCGCGCATCTTGCCGCCGGGCGCCGCCCCGCGCTCGAGCACCGTCACGGGCCGGCCGGAGGCCGCGACCAGCAGGGCGCAGACGAGCCCCCCGATCCCGGCGCCGATCACGACCGTCCCGTCTCTCGTCTCGTCTTTTCCGCCGGGTCCGAAGTTCACCGAAGCATCCTGGCCGTTGACACCACGCTAGGCTATGTCAGTCTAGATTGACAGTCTATAGAGACAAAACCGATTGACAGAACTCGATCGGACAACAGCCCGGGAGGCCCGCATGGACGCCGGATCGCGTATCGAACGCACTCTCGAGGCCGCGCTCGCGCGAGCGGGCGGCGAGGATGCGCCGCCGCTCGTCGCGTCCGCGATGCGCTATGCCGTCTTTCCCGGCGGGGCGCGCATCCGCCCGCGCCTGGCGCTGGGCGTCGCCGCCGCCTGCGGCGGGAGCGCGCCGGGCCTGGCGGAGGCCGCGGCGGCCTCGATCGAGCTCCTGCACTGCGCCTCCCTCGTCCACGACGACCTGCCCTGCTTCGACGACGCCTCGACGCGGCGCGGCAAGATCTCGGTCCATTGCGCCTTCGGCGAGCCGCTCGCGGTGCTCGCCGGCGACGGCTTGATCGTGCTCGCCTTCGAGGTCCTCGCCCGCGCCGGCGCTGCCGCGCCCCAGCGCCTCGCCCCGCTCGTGACCACGATCGCGGCGGCCACCGGCATGCCCAACGGCATCGTCGCGGGCCAGGCCTGGGAGAGCGAGCCGGCGATCGACCTCGCGCTCTACCACCGCGCCAAGACCGGCGCGCTCTTCTCCGCGGCGACCCGCGCCGGCGCGATCGCCGCCGGCGGCGACCCGGAGGCCTGGCGTCCGCTCGGCGATTATATCGGCGAGGCCTACCAGGTCGCGGACGACCTCCACGACATCGCCTCCTCCGCCGAGGAGATCGGCAAGCCGACGGGCCAGGACGCGATGCACGGGCGCGCCAGCGCCCCGGCGCTGCTCGGCGTCGAGGGCGCCATCGACCGGCTCGAGGAGCTCGTCGCCCGCGCCATCGCCTCGATCCCCCCCTGCGAGGGCGCGGGCGAGCTGCGCGCCGTGATCCAGCACGCATCGAAGCGATTCGTGCCCAAGAGCCTCGCGCGGGTCGCGGCCTGATCCGGACGAGACGCGCATGCGCCCGCCCGATCTCGTGCTCGCGCTGCGCGATCGTCTCGTCTCGAGCGAGCGCTTCCAGGCCTTCGCCGAGCGCTTCGCGCCGACGCGCGGCATCGCCCGGCGGCGGGCGTCGGCCCTCTTCGACATCGTGGCGGGCTTCGTCTACACGCAGACGCTGCTCGCCTGCCTGCGGCTCGACCTCTTCGAGACGCTGCGCGGCAACCCGCTGACGCCCGCCGAGATCGCCGCACGCACGGGCCTGCCGGAGGAGGGCGCGAGGCGCCTCCTCGACGCGGCCTGCGCCATCGGGCTCCTGCAGCCGCGCTCGCGCGGGCGCATCGGGCTCGGGCCCCACGGCGCGGCGGTGCTCGGCAATCCCGCGGTCGCGCCGATGGCGCTGCATCATCCGCTCCTCTACGAGGATCTCGCCGACCCCGTCGCCTGCCTCGCGCGTGGGCCGGGTGGCGGCGCGCTCGCGCGCTACTGGGCCTATGCTCGCGCCGCCGATCCCGCCGCCCTCGCGGACGAGGCGGTGGGCGCCTACACCGATCTCATGGCCGCATCGCAGCCCATGGTGGCGCGCCAGATCCTCGACGCCTACGACGTCTCGCGCCACGCCACGCTGATGGACGTGGGCGGCGGCGCCGGCGCCTTCCTGCGCGCGGCGGCGGCGCGGGCGCCGAAGACGCGGCTCGTCCTGTTCGACCTGCCGCCGGTGGCACGGGCGGCGAGCGCCCGATTCGCCGCCGACGGGCTCGGCGACCGAATCGAGGCGATCGGCGGGGACATGTTCGCCGATCCGCTGCCGGAGGGCGCGGACGCGATTTCCCTCGTGCGCATCCTCCACGACCACGACGACGCCCAGGCGCTGGCGATCCTCGAGGCCGTGCGCGCCGCCCTCCCGCCCGGCGGTGTCGCGATCATCGGCGAGCCGATGTCCGGGACGCCGGGCGCGCAGGCGGTCACGCAGGCCTATTTCGGCCTGTATCTCTACGCGATGGGCTCCGGCCGGCCGCGCACGCCGCCCGAGAACGCGGCCATGGCGCGCGAGGCCGGCTTCGCCTCCACCCGCTTCGTGAAGACCCGCGTCCCGCTCGTCGCGAGCGTTCTCGTGGCCACAGTGTGACACGGCAAAAAGAGGTCAGGAGAAGCCGCATCGGGTGTTAGTTTAGATTGACAAGCAAGACTGTCAGCCTAGATTGACATGCACAAGGAAAAGGCGCGAACAGGGAGGGCCGAGCGATGTCGACGACGAGAGCCGTGATCCTCCACGAGCCCGAGCGGCTGAGCCTCGAGACCGTCGCGCTGGACGCCGCCGGCCCCGAGGACGCGGTCGTCGAGATCGCCTTCTCCGGAATTTCCACCGGTACGGAGCGGATGCTCTACACCGGCCGCATGCCGAGCTTCCCGGGCATGGGCTACCCGCTGGTGCCCGGCTACGAATCGGTCGGCCGTGTGGTCGAGGCCGGCCCGCACAGCGGGCTCTCGTTGGGGCAGGGGGTCTACGTTCCCGGCGCGCGCTGCTACGGGCCGATCCGCGGCCTCTTCGGCGGCTCCGCTTCGCGAATCGTCAGCCCCGGCGCCCGCCTCGTGCCGCTGCCCGACGCCTTCCTCGATCGGCCCGACGGGCTCGCCCAGGCCACGCTGCTGGCGCTCGCCGCCACCGCCTGGCACGCCGTCGAGATCGCCGGCACGGCGCCGGATCTCGTCGTCGGCCACGGCGCGCTCGGGCGTCTCGTCGCCCGCATCGGCGCGATGCGCGGCCACGCCCCGACCGTATGGGAGACCAATCCCGTGCGGGCGGAGGGTGCGACGGGCTACGCCGTTACCCATCCCTCCGCCGACGAGCGGCGCGACTACCGCACCATCGTCGACGTGAGCGGCGACGCGAACCTCCTCGACACCCTGATCGCGCGCCTGGCGCCGCGGGGCGAGGTCGTGCTCGCGGGCTTCTACGCCGAGCCGCTCTCCTTCTCGTTTCCCCCGGCCTTCATGAGGGAGGCACGCATCCGCGTCGCCGCCGAATGGCAGCGTGCGGATCTCGATGCCACGGTCGCGGCCGTCGCCTCGGGAGCGCTCGTCCTCGACGGCCTGATCACCCATCGCGAAGCGGCCGAGGACGTGGGGCGGGCCTACCGCACCGCCTTCGAGGACGCCTCGTGCCTGAAGATGATCCTGGACTGGAGCCGAACCGCATGAATGCGATCACCCCCGTCGAAGGCGCGCGCCCCGAACGCGAGACGCAGATCATCGCGATCTACGGCAAGGGCGGCATCGGCAAGAGCTTCACGCTGGCCAACCTCAGCTACATGATGGCCCAGCAGGGCAAGCGCGTGCTGCTGATCGGCTGCGACCCCAAGAGCGACACGACCTCGCTGCTCTTCGGCGGCAAGGCCTGCCCGACCATCATCGAGACCTCCTCGAAGAAGAAGCTCGCGGGCGAGGACATCTCGATCTCCGACGTCTGCTTCAAGCGCGACGGCGTCTTCGCCATGGAGCTCGGCGGGCCGGAGGTCGGGCGCGGCTGCGGCGGGCGCGGAATCATCCACGGCTTCGAGCTGCTCGAGAAGCTCGGCTTCCACGAATGGGGCTTCGACTACGTCCTGCTCGACTTCCTGGGCGACGTGGTCTGCGGCGGCTTCGGCCTGCCGATCGCCCGCGACATGTGCCAGAAGGTCATCGTCGTCGGGTCGAACGACCTGCAATCGCTCTACGTCGCCAACAACGTCTGCTCGGCGGTGGAATATTTCCGCAAGCTCGGCGGCAACGTGGGCGTCGCGGGCCTCGTCATCAACAAGGACGACGGCACGGGTGAGGCGCAGGCCTTCGCGCAATCGGTCGGCATCCCGGTCCTCGCGGCGATCCCCGCAAACGAGGACATCCGCCGCAAGAGCGCGAACTACGAGATCATCGGGCGCCCCGAGAGCGCCTGGGGCCCGCTCTTCGCCGAGCTCGGCCTCGCGGTCGCGGAAGCGCCGCCGCTGCATCCCACGCCGCTCTCGCCGGAGGGCCTGCTCGACCTGTTCAAGTCCCAGGACGTCGGCCGCGGCGTCGTGCTCGAGCCCGCCTCCTTCGAGGACATGTGCGGGCGCGATGCGGTGACGAAGCCCTCCCTCGAAATCGTCTACGACGGCTGAGGGGCGCACCATGACGACGACCGCCGACGATATCCGCCCCCGTACCACGACGCTGATCGCGAGCGTGGATCGCCCCGCCGCGAAGGCCACGCCGGACACCGCGCCGGCCGAGAGCGGCTGCCACGGCGGTGCGCAGACCATGCGTGCGGCGGCGCGCGCGGCCGGCAAGTCCGAGACGCTCGAGCAATACGCGGCCGATTATCCCAAGGGCCCGCACGACCAGCCGCAATCGATGTGCCCGGCCTTCGGCTCGCTGCGCGTGGGGCTGCGCATGCGCCGCACGGCGACGATCCTCTCGGGCTCGGCGTGCTGCGTCTACGGGCTGACCTTCACCTCGCACTTCTACGGCGCCAAGCGGACGGTGGGCTACGTGCCCTTCGACTCCGAATCCCTCGTCACCGGCAAGCTCTTCGAGGACATCCGTGACGCCGTCCACGCGATGGCGGACCCGGACAAGTACGACGCCATCGTGGTGACGAACCTGTGCGTCCCCACCGCCTCGGGCGTGCCGCTGCAGATCCTGCCCAAGACGATCAACGGCGTGCGCATCGTCGGCATCGACGTGCCGGGCTTCGGCGTGCCGACGCATGCGGAGGCCAAGGACGTGCTCGCCGGCGCCATGCTGCGCTTCGCCCGCACCGAGGCCGAGCGCGGCCCGGTCCAGGCGCCCCGCGGCGGGCGCGCCGACCTCCCGACCGTGACGCTGATCGGCGAGATGTTCCCCGTCGACCCGATGACGATCGACGCGCTCCTCGCGCCCATGGGCCTCGCGGCGGGGCCCGTCGTACCGACCCGCGAATGGCGCGAGCTCTACGCCGCGCTCGACGGCACGGTGGCGGCGGCGATCCACCCCTTCTACACCGCGAGCATCCGCGAGCTCGAGGCGGCGGGCCGCCCGGTCGTCGGCTCCGCGCCCGTGGGCCGCGACGGCACGGCGGCCTGGCTCGAGGCGATCGGCCGCGCGGCCGGGGTCGATCCCGAGCGGATCGAGGCCGCCAAGGCTCAGGCGCTGCCGGCTGTCGAGGCCGCGCTCGCGGCCAAGCCGATCACGGGCAAGATCACGCTGTCGGGCTACGAGGGCTCGGAGCTCCTCGTCGCGCGCCTCCTCGTCGAGAGCGGCGCGCACGTGCCCTATGTCGGCACCGCCTGCCCGCGCACGCGCTGGTCGGACGCCGATCGCGAATGGCTCGAGGCCCGCGGCGTCGTCGTGCGCTTCCGCGCCTCCCTCGAGGACGATCTCTCGGCGATGGACTACCACCGCCCGGACCTCGCGGTCGGCACGACGCCGCTGGTGCAGAAGGCCAAGGCCCAGGGCATCCCGGCCCTCTACTTCACGAACCTCATCTCCGCGCGCCCGCTGATGGGCGCCGCCGGCGCGGGCTCGCTCGCCCAGGTCGTCAACGCCGCCATCGCCGGCCGGGCCCGGATGGACGGCATGAAGGCCTTCTTCGAAGGGGTCGGGGAGGGCGACGCCGCCGGCATCTGGGAGGGCGAGCCGATCTCGCGCCCCGGCTATCGCGAGCGCTACGCCAAGCAGCGCGCCGCGCTCCAGCGCCAGCGCGCCCAGGCGCAGACGCCGACCGGGGAGATGATCTGATGCTCGTCCTCGATCACGATCGCGCCGGGGGCTATTGGGGCTCGGTCTACGTCTTCACGGCGATCAAGGGCCTGCAGGTCGTCATCGACGGCCCGGTGGGCTGCGAGAACCTGCCGGTCACGGCGGTGCTGCACTACACGGACGCGCTGCCCCCGCACGAGCTGCCCGTCGTCGTCACCGGGCTCGGCGAGGAGGAGCTCGGCCAGACCGGCACCGAAGCCGCCATGCGCCGCGCGCACGAGACGCTCGACCCGGATCTCCCGGCGGTCGTCGTCACGGGCTCGATCTCCGAGATGATCGGCGGCGGCGTGACGCCGGAAGGCACCAACATCAAACGCTTCCTGCCGCGCACCATCGACGAGGACCAATGGCAGAGCGCCAACCGCGCGATGCTCTGGCTGTGGCGCGAGTTCGGGCCAAAGAAGGTCAAGCCGGCCAAGCCCGTGGCGGAGGGCCAGAAGCCCAAGGTCAACATCGTCGGGCCGATCTACGGGACCTTCAACACCTGGTCGGATCTCGCCGAGATCCGCCGGCTGATCGAGGGCATCGGGGCGGAGGTCAACATGACCTTCCCCCTGGGCTCCCACGTGGCGGACGTGCCCAGGCTCTCGGAGGCGCAGGTCAACGTCTGCCTCCACCGCGAATACGGGCGGCTCCTGTGCGAGGCGTTGGAGCGGCCGTGGCTGATGGCGCCGATCGGGCTCACCGCGACGACCGCCTTCCTGCGGGCGCTCGGCGCCCAGCTCGGGCTCGATCCCGAGCCCTTCATCGCGCGCGAGAAGCACACCACGATCAAGCCGATCTGGGATCTCTGGCGCTCGGTGACGCAGGATTTCTTCGCGACCGCGAGCTTCGCGATCGTGGCCAACGAGACCTATGCCCGCGGCATCAGCCGCTTCCTCGAGGAGGACATGGGCCTGCCCTGCGCCTTCGCGGTGGAGCGGCGTCCGGGCACGAAGACCGACAACGAGGAAGTGCGCCGCCTCTGCCACGAGAAGACGCCTCTCGTGATGCTCGGCTCCTACAATGAGCGCATGTATCTCGCCGAGAAGGGGTCGCGCGCGGCCTTCATTCCGGCGAGCTTCCCGGGCGCCATCGTGCGCCGCCACACGGGCACGCCCTTCATGGGCTACGCGGGCGCGACCTACCTCGTCCAGGAGGTCTGCAACGCGCTCTTCGACGCGCTCTTCCACATCCTGCCGTTGGGCACCGACCTCGACCGTGTCGAGGCGACGCCCTCGCGGCTCGAGCGCCCGCTCCCCTGGGAGCGCGGCGCCAAGCAGATGCTCGACCGACTGGTCGACGATTTTCCCGTCCTCACCCGCATCTCGGCGGCCAAGCGCCTTCGGGACGCCGCGGAGCGCGAGGCCCGCCGGGCCGGCGAGGACGAGGTTTCAACGGAGCGGCTCGTGCGAGCGCGCGCCGCCCTCGGAGAAGGAGAGCTGGCATGACGACGATGGACACGTTCGACGTCGCGACGAGCGACGGGGCGCCGATCTCGGCGCGCCGCGCGGTCCTGGCCGCCCGCAAGGGCGACGCGCTCGAATACCGGCTGATCCTCGCCGGGATCATCCCTTTTTTCCTCGTTCTCGAGGTCGCCTCGCGCCTCGTCCCGCGCAGGCGCGCGGCCTCGGAGACGAAGCCCGGCTCGGTCTGGGAGGAGGCGAAGGCCGCCGCCTGCCGCGCCGTCCCGCTGGCCTTCATGGGCTAGAGCATCATCCCACCAAGTGGAATCCGGTTGGTGGACGAGATGATGCTCCAAAGAGGAATCGCTGGAGCGGCCGACCTGATCTCATCAGGTCGAAAGGCCCTCTAGCGACACCGAATTCCGCCGACGTCTTCCGACGCCGACGGAGGTCAGCCGCGGGGTGAGCCCGCGGCATCCGAGGCCGCGGGACTGTTCGCGGCCGAGAGAAGACTCATGACCAGGAGGTTCCCAATGGCAGAGTCGACGACACCCGTCAGGGGCACGCTCACGGGCCTCACGGAAGGCGAGGCGAAGGAGTTCCACTCGATCTTCATGTCGAGCTTCATCGCCTTCACCGTGATCGCCCTGATCGCCCACATCCTCGCCTGGATGTGGCGTCCGTGGCTCCCCGGCGCCGATGGCTACGCCGCGCTCGACAACGCGACGCAGCTGATCACGTCCATCACCCCGATGATCGGGTAAGGAGGTCACCATGTGGCGAGTTTGGTTGCTGTTCGATCCGCGTCGCACGCTGATCGCGCTCTTCACGTTCCTGTTCACGCTGGCTCTTCTGATCCACTTCATCCTGCTGTCCACGGACCGGTTCAACTGGCTCGAGGGACCGCGGGCGGCGGCGGTGATCGAGGTGCCCCAGAACTCTCCGATGCCCGGCTGAAGCCGGGCTCGGGGGCTGCTCCCTGAGCCGTCGCGAGCGGGACGGGATCGTCACGGGTCCCGCCCCGCTCGCTGCAGCCGCCGCGCCCGCGTGCGGCGGCTCCTCATGCTCGACACCTCCCGGATTGGGGGACCAACCAATGTCCATGCTCAGCTTCGAGAAGAAGTACCGCGTCCGCGGCGGGACCCTGATCGGGGGAGATCTCTTCGACTTCTGGGTCGGCCCGTTCTACGTGGGCTTCTTCGGCGTCACGACGATCTTCTTCTCGGTCCTGGGGACCGGCCTGATCGTCTACGGGGCCGCCATCGGCCCCACCTGGAACATCTGGCAGATCTCCATCGATCCGCCGGACCTGAGCTACGGCCTCGGCTTCGCTCCCCTCAAGGAGGGCGGGCTCTGGCAGCTCATCACCATCTGCGCGCTCGGGGCCTTCGGCTCCTGGGTCGGCCGCCAGGCCGAGATCGCGCGCAAGCTCGGCATGGGCTACCACGTGCCCGTCGCCTTCTCCGTCGCCGTCTTCGCCTATTTCTCGCTCGTCGTGATCCGCCCGGTGCTGCTCGGCGCCTGGGGTCACGGGTTCCCCTACGGGATTTTCAGCCATCTCGATTGGGTGTCGAACGTCGGCTACCAGTACCTGCACTTCCACTACAACCCGGCGCACATGATCGCGGTGACGTTCTTCTTCACCACGACGCTGGCGCTGTCGATGCACGGCGGCCTCGTGCTCTCCGCCGCCAACCCGCCCAAGAACGACCGGGTGGTGAAGACGGCCGAGCACGAGAACACCTATTTCCGCGACATCATCGGCTGGTCGATCGGGACGCTGGGCATCCATCGCCTGGGGCTGTTCCTGGCGCTCTCAGCCGGTTTCTGGAGCGCGGTGTGCATCATCATCAGCGGCCCCTTCTGGAGCCGCGGCTGGCCGGAATGGTGGGGCTGGTGGCTCAACCTTCCGATCTGGTCGTGAGGGAGGTCTCGACATGGCCGACTATCAGAACATCTTCACGCAGGTCCAGGTGCGCGGTCCCGCCTATGCGGGCGTGCCGATCGCCCGGGGACCTTGGGTGCGCTCGCACGAGACCGGGTACAGCCATCTCCTGGGGCGCTTCGGCGACGCGCAGGTCGGGCCGGTCTATCTCGGCTGGCTCGGGCTCGCCTCGCTGCTTTGCGGCTTCATCGCCATCGAGATCATCGGGCTCAACATGTGGGCCTCGGTGAACTGGAACCCGATCGAGTTCGTCCGGCAATTGCCCTGGCTCGCGCTCGAGCCGCCGGCGCCGGCCTACGGGCTCTCGCTGCCGCCGCTCAACGAGGGCGGCTGGTGGCTGCTCGCGGGCTTCTTCCTCACGGCCTCCATCCTGCTGTGGTGGCTGCGGGTCTATCGGCGGGCGCGCATGCTCGGCATGGGCACGCACATCGCCTGGGCCTTCGCGGCGGCGATCTGGCTCTATCTCGTGCTCGGCTTCATCCGGCCGATCATGATGGGCTCCTGGGGCGAGGCGGTGCCCTTCGGCATCTTCCCGCACCTCGACTGGACGGCCGCGTTCTCGATCCGCTACGGGAACCTGTTCTACAACCCGTTCCACGCGCTTTCGATCGTCTTCCTCTACGGCTCGACGCTGCTCTTCGCCATGCACGGCGCGACCGTGCTCGCGACGACCCGCTACGGCGCCGAGCACGAGGTCGAGCAGATCGTCGATCGCGGCACGGCCTTCGAGCGCGGCGGCCTGTTCTGGCGCTGGACCATGGGCTTCTGCGCCACGGCGGAATCGATCCACCGCTGGGCGTGGTGGTTCGCGGTGCTCACCCCGATCACCGGCGGTATCGGCATCCTGCTCACGGGCACGGTCGTCGACAATTGGTACCTGTGGGCCGTCAAGCACGGCGTCGCGCCCCCCACCCCCGTCGCGTACCCGATCCTTCCCGACCCGACCCTGATTGGAGGTGGGCAATGAGCGAGCGCTACGCTTGGAGCAACTTCTGGCTCGGGCTCGGCGGCGCCGTCGCCGCCGTGGTCGGGGTCGGGATCGTCTCCACCTTCGAATGGCCGGACACGGAGAGCGTCCAGGTCGGCTATCGCGGCAACGGGATGGTGCAGATCTACAACCAGGTCTCGCTCGCGAACCAGGTGGCGCAGACGAGCTTCCCCGAGCCGGAGCCGGTCATCGAGCCGGCGGGCCTCGTCGCCTCGGAGATCTACGACAACGTCCAGGTCCTCGGTCATCTCGACGTGAGCGACTTCAACCGCTTGATGCTCGCCATCACGACCTGGGTCGCGCCCGAGGAGCAGGGCTGCCTGTACTGCCACGCGGAAGGTGAGGAGCTGTCCTCCGACAGCCTCTACACCAAGCGCGTGGCGCGCCGCATGATCCAGATGACCATGACGGTGAACCAGGAGTGGGACCAGCACGTCGCGCCCACGGGGGTGACCTGCTACACCTGCCACCGCGGCCAGCCCGTGCCGGACAACATCTGGTTCCTCGATCCGGGCCAGTGGCGCACCACCGGCCTCGTCGGCAACCCGGCGGGCCAGAACATGCCGGCGACCGCCGCCGGCCTGTCCTCGCTGCCCTTCGACCCGTTCGTCACCTTCCTCGAGGAGGATCCGGGTTCGAGCATCCGGGTGGCGGGCCTCGAGGCGCTGCCGAACGGGAACCGCACGTCGATCAAGCAGACCGAGTGGACCTATTCGCTCATGATGCACATGTCGACGTCGCTGGGCGTGAACTGCACCTTCTGCCACAACAGCCGAGCCTTCTCGGACTGGGAGCAGAGCCCGGTGCAGCGCACGACCGCCTGGCACGGCATCCGCATGGTCTCGGAGCTCAACGCGGACTACCTGAACCCGCTGCAGAACGAGTATCCGGCCATCCGGCTCGGGCCCACGGGCGACGCCCCGAAGGCCAATTGCGCCACGTGCCATCAGGGCGCCTACAAGCCGCTCTACGGGTACGAGATGCTGGTCGACTATCCCTCGCTCGCGCAATACGGCCCGCCCGAGCTGCAGGACCCGCCCATGGCGATGCCGGCGGCGACGAGCCAGTGACCGCGCGCCGATCCCGCGCACGGCGGTCGCGGGCCCCCGAGGGGCCGCGACCGTCGAGCCGGGGCGGCGCGAGACGGTGATCCGAGGCGCGCCTCGGCGAGTATCGGAGTTCGTGGGTGTTGCGTCAGGTGAGGGCGGCCGGGACAGACGGCGCCGGAACAGAGGGGAGCGCGGCATGATCATGACCATCGTCGACAGTGGCGGAAAGCTGCCGAAGGGTGCGGCCGCTGCCGTCCTCGCGATGCTCGCTTACGTGGCGGCGGCGAGCATCGTCGCCGGGCTCGGCAATCTCGGCTCGGGGCTCCTCGTCCTGATCATGGGCGGGATCACGGTCGGGGTCGTCGACTACGTGATGTGGAAGGACGTGGCGCGCGAGCGTGCGGCCTCCGGCGGGCTCGAGCCCTCGGCGACGAGCGTGGGCTCCTACGTCTACGGCGGCTGGGAGAGCCCATACTCTCCCGAGATGCCGGCGACGATCCACGGCTTCCACGCCGTGCGCACCGAAGGCGCGGGACCGGATCCCGTCACCGCCCCGGCACCTGCTTCCGCACCCACCCCCACCCCCGCCAACGACGAGGGGCCCGCCGAGCCGGCGGATCCCGCGCCCGCCACGGGGACGGCCGAGGTGCAGGCCGACGACGTCGGCACCCGCCCGCCCACGCTCGAGGCCCCGCGCGGCGAGGCGGACGATCTCAAGCGGATCAACGGCATCGGGCCCACGAACGAGAAGAAGCTCAACGGGCTCGGCATCTACCATTTCGACCAGATCGCCGCCTGGGACGAGGCTCAGGTGCGCTGGGTCGGCGCCTATCTCGCCTTCCCCGGACGCATCGAGCGCGAGGACTGGGTCACCCAGGCCCGCGCCCTCGCGACGACCAGCGACGCCACGGCGGAGGCGTCCGCGGCCACGAGCTCCACCGCATAACCATCGATCGCGGCCCGACCGCGAATTTCGCGGGCGGCGTCCACCGTGACGGGACGCCCCGCCGCGACGACCGAACCAGCTGCATGGACGGATACGCGACGCCGTCGGCCCCGAGCCGGCGGCGTTCGCACGTCGAGCGTCGTCGACGCCGCGGTGTGGCGCCACCGCAACGCGCGGCGCGCGGCTCTCGGCACGGTTAACCCATCCTCAACCCGATCGCGCGAACCTGCAGGGACCGACGAGGCGGCTCGTCGGTCGAATGTGGAGTTCAAGCCGTGCGTCTGCGCCGCCGCCCCCGCAAGCTCGATCGGATGCGCTGGATCTGCGCCACCGCCGCCCCCTGGGCGCTCGGCGCGGGCCTGCTCGTGTCGTTCACTGCGACGGCGGGCGTGAACATCGAGGCCGGACGCTCCATCGAGACGCCGCGCCCGGCCGAACGCCTCGTCGATCGCGGCCTCCTCGTCGCACCGGTCGCCGGCGACCTCGCGGGGCGGCTGTCGGGCGACGTCCTGATGGGCGCGACGCGCTTCGCCGAGGGCGGGCTCGACCCCGACCGTTCCGCCGCGCCGCGCGCGGAGGCGAAGCCGCTCCCCGACGATCTCGCGCCGGCCGTGCCGAATCGCGTTGCCAAGGGCGATCCCGAGGGCGCCGTGCCGCTGTCGTTGAGCCGCCTCGGCGCGAGCCTCGACGCGTCGGGCCCCTCGCTGCTCGCACCCGACTCCGGCCGCCTGCCGCCCGAGCGCCTCGTGCACGGGGAGGCGATGCCCATCCTCGTCGTCACCGCCGGCACGTTCGAGCGCCATGCGACCCGCACCACCGAGATCGCCACGGCCGTGCCCTCGCCGGCCGCTGCGGCGCAGGGCTCGACCGGCCGCGGCCTCGCCCACGGCTACGCGGAGGCGCGCGAGGGCGCGACGCCGAACGTCGCGCGCGCCGCCTCGCTCGCCTCCTCGACGCCGTCGGCGCGTTCCTGGTCGCCGGTCGAGGTCGCAGCGGCGCCCGTGTCGCTGCCCGCCGCGATCATGGCGGGCGCGCCGCGCTTCCTCGATCTCGTCGACCCCGCCCACCTCGCCCGCGAGCGCCGCTGCCTCGAGCAGGCCGTGTACTTCGAGGCGCGCTCCGAGCCGCAGGAGGGCCAGGCCGCGGTGGCGCAGGTCGTGCTCAACCGCGTGAAGTCGCCGCTCTACCCGAACACGATCTGCGGCGTCGTCTTCCAGAACAGCCACCGCCACCTCGCCTGCCAGTTCACGTTCACCTGCGAAGGCAAGAGCCTGCGCATCACGGAGCCGGCGGCGTGGGAGCGGGCGCGGCGCATCGCGGCCGCGGTGCTGGAGGGCGAGACCTATCTCGCGGCTGTCGGCAACGCCACGCATTATCACGCGGACTACGTCCGCCCCCGCTGGGCGAGCCGCCTGCGCCACGCCGACACGATCGGCCGGCACATCTTCTACCAGCTCCGGCCGGGGCAGCGGTGAGCGGCGGACCTCCCGGTCGAGCCCCGCCGCTCGACTTCGCCGCATGCCCCCGCACACGAGGCGCGTGATGCGCACGAGGCGTACCAGCGGAACTCGATAGCCGCCCAGAAGTTTGCCGGCTTGCTAATTCTTCCAGTCGGTAGAGCCCGGCACGGCAGCTTCGGGGCAAGCGCCCATGCTCGCACGCAATCCGTCGCGGCGGTCCGCTCGATCCGTCCTTGCGGCCACCCTCGCACGGGATCCCGTCGCCCGCCGCTTCGCGATCATCCTTCTGGCCGTCAACGCGATCCTGCTCGGCCTCCACCTCGCGACCGAGACTATGAGGTTCATGGGCCTGCGCGACATCGGCTGGGTGGAGCGTCATCCGTTCGCGCTCGATCGCGAGGGCGGATATGCCGAGGTCTTCAACGTCGTCCAGGCGGCCACGACCTCGGGGCTCCTCGGGTTGATCTATCTACGATCACGAGCGCGCATCTTCTTCCTCTGGGCGATCGTCTTCGCCGTCGTCGTGGCCGACGACGCGCTCATGCTCCACGAGCGCGGCGGCCGCATTCTCGTCGATCACGATCTCGTCCCGTCCTGGGGAACGCTACGCGGCCAGGATTTCGGCGAGCTGGCGACGTGGGGTGTCATGGCGGCGCTCGTGGGCATCGTCCTCCTGTGGGCGCGGCGCGCGCCGGGCGACCAGCTGTCACGCGCCTTCGGGCGTCTCTTCCTCGTTCTCTTCATCGCCCTCGTCGGCTGCGCCATCGGCGTCGACATGCTGCACAGCTCCCTGCGTCACAGCCGATGGCTCGAACACGGCTTGGCGTTCCTGGAGGACGGCGGTGAGATGGTGACCATCGCTCTCGCCTGCGCCCTCGCATTCACGATCCATCGCGCGGGGCGCGCGGAGCCCGTCGAGGCGGAGGGATCGGCGCGAGCGGGCGTCGACCGCGCCTGACCGTCCGCACGCCCGATCCGGCGATCACGGTCGCGACCGGCTCGACCGTCGTCACCCCGTCGCCTCCCGCTTGACCCCGTCGCGCGCCCGCGCACAATCCGCGCCCCGACACGTCACACGTCCACGCCGGAGCGCCCCCCATGATCGATCCCGTCGCCGCCCTCTCCCGCATCGGCGAGGAGAACGCCTTCGCCGTGCTCGCCCGGGCGACGAAGCTCGCGCAGGCCGGCGCGGACGTGATCAACCTCGGCATCGGCCAGCCGGATTTCGCCACGCCCGCCCACGTCGTCGAGGCGGCGGTGAAGGCGCTGCGCGACGGACATCACGGCTACACGCCGGCTACCGGCATCCTGCCGCTGCGCGAGGCGATCGCCGCGGACCTGAACCGGCGCACCGGCGCGCCCGTCGATCCGGAGCGGGTGATGATCGTGCCCGGCGGCAAGGTCACCATGTTCATGGCGATCCTGATGCTGGGCGAGCCCGGCGCCGAGATCCTCTATCCCGATCCGGGCTTTCCCATCTACCGCTCGATGATCTCCTTCACCGGCGCGCGCCCCGTGCCGATCCCGATCCGCGAGGAGAACGGCTTCGCCTTCTCCGCGGCGGAGACGCTCGCGCTGATCGGACCGAAGACGCGCCTCGTCATCCTCAACTCGCCGGCCAACCCGACGGGCGGCGTCACGCCGCGCGCGGAGATCGAGGCGCTCGTCGCCGGCCTCGCGGCGCATCCGCACGTGGCGATCCTCTCCGACGAGATCTACGGCACGATGACCTACGACGGTGTCGAGCACGTCTCGCTCTTGTCGTTCCCCGAGATCCGCGACCGGCTGATCCATCTCGACGGCGCGTCCAAGACCTACGCCATGACCGGCTGGCGCCTCGGCTGGTCGGTCTGGCCGGAGGGGCTCTTCGAGGCCGCGCGCAAGCTCGCGGTCAACTCGTTCTCCTGCGTCAACGCCGCGACCCAGCACGCCGGCATCGCGGCGCTCACCGGCCCGCAGGAGCCCGTCGCCGAGATGATGGCGGCCTTCGATCGGAGGCGAACGCTCGTCGTCGAGGGGCTGAACGCGCTCCCGAACGTCTCCTGCGTGACGCCCGCGGGCGCCTTCTACGCCTTTCCCAACGTTCGGGAAACGGGCTGGGGCGCCAAGGTGCTCGCCTCCGCGCTCCTCGAGAGGGCGCACGTCGCGACCATCGGAGGGCCGGATTTCGGGGAGTACGGCGAGGGCTACCTGCGCCTCTCCTACGCGGCCTCCGAGAGCGCGATCGAGACGGCGCTCGGGCGCATGGAGCGCTTCCTGCGCGAGGAGCGGCCGGGCGCTTAAGCCGCCGCTATCCCCGTCCCGGCCCGCGCCCTTATCGCGGCGCGCACGCACAGGAAGAGCACGACCGCGTTGAGCACGTGCCAGAGGAAGTGCGTGCCGAGCGGCAGCCAGCCGCAGACCGCCACGTCGATCGAGCGGAAGACGAGGGAGAGCGCGAAGGTCGCGGCCGCCAGCAGGAGGGCGGTGCCCGCCGCGTGCGGTGCCATCACCCGGTCGAGGAAGGTGCGCGCCCGCGCGTCCTCGTCCTCCTCGCCGGCCCAGGCGCGGTTCTTGCGGTTGGCGAGGACGAGCTCGGCCCGCCGGCTCCTCACGATCAGCAGAGCGCCCACCCCGAGCAGCGCGAGCGCCGCCGGGAAGTAGGACACCGAGCCGTTCACGTCCGCGCCCTCGCCGAAGAGCCCGCGCCAGAGCGCCGGGAAGAACGCGCTCGCGCCCAGGAAGGCCGCCGTCGCGATGCCGGCGGCGAGCGCGCCAAGGCGCAGGAAGCGGCGCATGGCGAGGAAGAAGAACCCGTAGATGAACAGCGTGATGGGGATCACGTCGGCCAGGAGCGACCAGCGGTTCGCGAAGGTGTGGAACAGGAACGAGCCGACGCCCGTCGCCGCCACGATCCCGACGAGCACGAGCGCATAGAGGTCGCGCCCGCCCGCGCGCCGCCACGCCGCCAACGCCAGGAGGGCGGCGACGAGGAAGGCGGCGTTCGAGATCGCGTTCACCGGCTCCGCCCAAAAGCCGATCCCGGCCCGCTCGCAATAGAGATCGAGGGGCGCGCACCAGCCGGTCTCGTCCATGGGAAGGCCTCCCGCGGCAAGGATCGGGACGGAGGGTAGCGCGCGCCGCTCGATGCGCAACGGCGCGCGAGCCGCTCGGGCACGGCTGTCCACGTCGGAATGCGTCGCGGGCGGCGCCGATGGGCGGCCTCTTGTCATCGCGCCGCCGGTGCCCGATGAAGGGCACCCGCTCGCTTCTCGCCGCCGATCCTCTCCCGCCCCGAGGCCCCGATGCGCATCACAACCTGGAACGTCAACTCGATCCGGCAGCGCCAGGCGCATCTCCTGGACTTCCTGCGCGAGGAGGCGCCGGACGTGGTGTGCCTGCAGGAGCTCAAGACCACGCTGGAGACCCTGCCGCGCGCCGAGATCGAGGATGCCGGCTACAACGTCGCCGCCGTCGGGCAGAAGGGGTTCAACGGCGTGGCGCTGCTCTCCAAGCACCCGATCGAGGACGTGCGCGAGGGGCTGCCCGGAGACGAGAGCGACAGCCAAGCCCGCTACGTCGAGGGCGTGATCGCGGCGGATGGCGGCGTGGTGCGCGTCGCCTCGATCTACCTGCCCAACGGCAACCCGGTGGACAGCGAGAAGTACCCCTACAAGCTCGCCTTCATGGACCGGCTCGTCGCCCACGCCCGCTCCCTGCTGCGCCTGGAAGAGACGCTCGTGCTCGCGGGGGACTACAACGTGATCCCCGAGCCGCGGGACGCCGCCGATCCCGCCGCTTGGGAGGGGGATGCGCTCTACCTGCCGCAGACCCGCGCCAAGTTCCGCGCGCTCCTCGCGCTGGGCCTCACCGACGCGCTGCGCGCCTGCGACGACGCGGCCGGGCGCTACACGTTCTGGGATTATCAGGCGGGCGCCTGGCAGCGCAACAAGGGCATCCGCATCGACCACCTGTTGCTCTCGCCCCAGGCCGCGGACCGGCTCGACGGCGTGACGATCCACAAGCACGAGCGCGCCAAGGAGAAGCCCTCCGATCACGTGCCGGTGACGGTGCGGCTCAGGGGCTGACGCCGGTGCGGCGCGGCTTCGGCGCCTTCCGCGGGCGGCGCGCCGCGAGCGCGCGGCGGGCGGCGGCGAGCGCGAGGCGGCCGAAGCGGGCGGCTTCGTCGGGATCGTCCTGGGCGGCGTCGGGGAGCGTCCAGTAGCTCATGACGCTGCGCGCGCCCTTCGCCTCGTAGACGAAGGGGCGGGCGCCCGCCGCCTCGAAGGCGGGGCGGGTCTCGTCGTCGACCTTCAGGTAGAGCTCGCCATAGGCGACGAGGCCGAACATGGCCTCGCCGGCATAGACGCCGTGACCGCCGAACATGCCGCGGGTGCGGATCGGCGCGATCTCGGGCGCGGCGGCGAAGAGATCCTCGATCGCCGCCTGGTCCACGCCCGTCTCTCCGTCCGGTCAGCCCGCCTGCGCGCCGTCGAGCTTGCCGTCGATCTTGCCGTCGATCTTGCCGTCGACCTTGGCGGGGCTCAGCGCCACCGATTCGCCGCAGCCGCAGGCCGAGGTCTGGTTGGGGTTGTTGAACACGAACTGGGCCGAGAGCCGGTCGACCTTGAAGTCCATCTGCGTGCCCAGGAGGAAGAGCACCGCCTTGGGGTCGACGAAGACCTTGGCGCCCTTGTCCTCGACGACCTCGTCGCCCGGCTCCGGGTTCGCAACGAGGTCCATCACGTAGGACATGCCGGCGCAGCCGCCGTTCCTCACGCCGACACGCAGGCCCTCCACGGGCTTGTCCGACTTGCCCACGATGGCCTTGATGCGTGCCGCAGCCGCATCCGTCAGCGTCACGACCTTGAGATTTCCAAACATCCGCACTCTCTCCCACCGGGTTCAAGGCCCAGGCTTCGCGAGGGTTTCGCTCGGAAGATAGTCACGATCGGGGCCGAGGTCGAGGGAAAGAGGCGAGGTCGAGCCGCGCATCAGGAGTCATCCGAGCAGGCGTCCGCAGAACGGATAGGTCGTGAGGCGTTCGACGCCCGAGGGCGTGATCAGGAACTGGTCCTCCAGCTTCACGCCTTCCGCCTCGGCGGCCGCGCCGATATAGCTCTCCACGCAGACGACCATGCCCGGCTCGAAGGCGCCCTCGAACGTGTACGGCACGCCCTCGAACGCGTGCGGGACGTACGGGTATTCGCCGCACAGGCCCAGGCCGTGGGCGAGGCAGTAATAGCCGTGGCCGCGATGCTCGGCGGGGACCGGCCAGGCGCGGCGCGCGAAATCCTCGTAGGCGACGCCCGGGCCCAGGAGGGCGGCGTTGTGCTGGAGCTGCTCGTGGGCGCGGCGGTAGAACGCCTTCTGCACGGGCGAGGCCGGCTCGTCCCCGCACAGGAAGGTGCGGGAGAAATCGACGGCGTAGCCGAGATAGCCCAGCGCGTCCGTGTCGAAGCACACGAGGTCGCCCGCGCACATGCGCCGCGCCCCGGCTTCCTGGAAATAGGGGAACGTGCGCGGGCCGGACTGGAAGAGGCGCGTCGAGACGAACTCGCCCTGCGTCGCGATGAGGTGGCGGTGAAACAGCGCCCAGACCTCGACTTCGCTCGCGCCCGGGGCGATGCCCGCCTCGAGATCCGCCGCCGCCGCCTCGACGCGGCGCACGGCCTCGCGCATGGCTTCGAGCTCCGGCGCCTGCTTGATCCGGCGCGCCTCGACGAAGATCGCGGTGGCGTCCCCGAGCGTGAGCCCCGCGGCGCGCAGCGCGTCCGTGACGGGCGGGTCGAAGCCCTCCACGGCGAGGCGACCGTCGGCGCCGTGGCGACGGCAGGCCGCCGCGACCTCGTCGGCGAAGGCGGCGGCGGCGCGGCCGTAGTGCGCCCCGGCGAGAGCGTTGACCCCCGGCGCGACGCGGACCTCGTCGACGGCGGTCGTGTCCCCGACGAGGTGCTCGCAGCCGGCGAACTCCCACAGGATCGTCGGTCCCTCGGCGAAGACGAGCACGAAGCGGAACGGCCCCATCAGCGAGAACACGGTCATGTTCCGCGCGCCGCAGGCATAGAGGATGTCGATCGGGTCCGACGTGAGGAGAGCGGGGACGCCGAGCCGGGCCATGGTCTCGCGCAGCCGTCGCGCCCGTGCGTGCGCGAGGGCTCGTTCGTCGATGCTGGTTTCGCTCACGATGCGCTCCCGTCCTCGTCCATTGCGGCGCTGCGCGCCTCGGGGGAGCTTGAACGCGACGGGCCGGGCGCTGACAAGCGCGGTGTTCTGCGCGCGAACGGCCGGCCTCGCGCTCGGTGGATTTCCACGAGTGCGAGATGCGGACAGGCGTGCGTCGCCGATCGCCCGGGTGCGGAGAGGTTCGTCCGGGAGCGGCATCGCGTGCGGCGGCTCACACGTCTCTTGGCCGGCGTACCATGATGAATGAGCGAGCATCCGCCACCTTCACACGATCTCGCAGCTCGTTTGCGAACACTTGTGCGAAAAATGGCTTGCGTTTGCGGCGCAGCTGCGCAGCATAGTTCGTGACGTGGGTGCTCTTTGGCCGCAGCCGAGCCGCTCGCGAGACGACGAGGACCCGCTCGAGAGCGCCCCCACGCAGACCTGCCCAGAGGAGACGACGATGCACCCGACGAGCTTCGAGAATCGTCTGCGCCGCCACGCGGCGCGCAACCCGCTCAGAGACATGGGGCTGCGCTCGGCGGGGATGACGCGCCGCGCGCTCCTCGGCTCGATCGCCGCCGCCGGCGCGCTCGCCGCGACGGGCGGCTCGCGCGCCTTCGCGCAGGAGCGCCCGCTGAGCCTCCTCACCTGGGACCCCTATACGGATCCGCGCCTCGTCGACATGTGGCAGCAGGAGACCGGCGGGCAGATCCGCTCGGAGATCCACATCTCCGACCCGACCTCCGTGAACCGCCTGCGCGCCGGCGAGACCGCGGTGTGGGACTTCGTGAACCTCAACAACCCGTGGGCCCGCGAGCAGCTCTGGCCCGAGCAACTGATCCGCGACCTGCCGCAGGATCGCTTCGAGCCGCTCTACGCCCAGATGAAGGAGAAGTTCGCACCGCCCTACAAGTGGGCCATGAGCAAGGACAGCGAGCATCTGCTCGGCGTCGTGCAGCGCTACGAGACCTTCGACTTCGTGGTCAACTCGGACGTGATCTCCCCGCAGCTCGCCAAGGACGAGGGCTGGGACCTGTTCAACAATCCGGACTTCGCGGGCCGCTACGGCATCCTCGCCTACGAGGACTGGAACGTGATGGACATCTGCATGGGCGCAGGCATCCATCCCTTCAAGGAGAAGACCGCGGCCGACCTCGAGACGTTCGGCGAGACCGCGATGCGCTGGTGCACCAACGCCAAGCTCGTGACGACGGACTTCGTGCAGCTCAACCTCGCGATCCTCAACGGCGACATCGACCTCTACTTCACGGGCGGCACCTACACGACCTCCTCGGCGCGCATGGAGGGGCTCTCGAACCTGCATGCGGTGACGCCCGCGCGCGGTCCCGCCGACGGCAAGGGCGGCATCAACTGGATCGAGCTGAACTCGGCGGTGAACAATCCCGATCCGCACCCGCGCATCCTCGACTATCTCGAGTGGATCACGACGCCGGACGCGGCCTGGATCGTTTCGCACGGCAACGGCAACCTGCAGCCCGTCTCGCAGATGTCGCAGCCCGAGCTGTTCTCGCGCTACACCGCGGAGGAGCTCGACGCGCTGCAATGGGACGAGTTCGACGAGCGCATCGCCAACGCGGTCGAGTTCGACATCGTGCCCCAGTACGATGCGCTCTACGACCTCTACACCAAGGCGATGCGCGCCCGCTCGTGAGCGTGAGCCAGGAGAGCCCGCGCATGTCCGACCGGACCGGTCCCGGCTTCGCCCCCGCCCGCGATGCGACTGCGCAGGAGCAGCTGTCAGTGGAGCAGCCGGCGCTCGCGCTGCGCGGCGTCACCCGCGCCTTCGGGGCGAGCCGCGCCGTCGATGCCGTCGATCTCGAGATCCGGGAGGGCGAGTTCTTCACGATCGTCGGCCCCTCGGGCTCGGGCAAGTCGACGCTGCTGCGCATGCTCGCCGGCCTCGACCGGCCGACCGCGGGCGACATCCTCCTGCGCGGCCGGCGCGTCAACGACGTGCCGGCCAATGCCCGCCCCACCGCCATGGTGTTCCAGTCGCTCGCGCTGTTCGACCACATGAGCGTGGGCGACAACATCGCCTTCGCGCTCAAGATGCGCGGCGTGGCGCGGACGGAGCGGCTCGAGCGCGCGCGGGGGCTGCTCGACGTCGTGCACCTGCCGGCGTCCTATCTCGACAAGCCGGTGACGCAATGCTCCGGCGGCGAGCGCCAGCGCGTGGCGCTCGCCCGCGCGCTCGCGTCGGACCCCGACATCCTGTTCTTCGACGAGCCGCTCTCGGCGATCGACAATCGGCTGCGAAAGCTCCTGCAGGTGGAGATCAAGGAGCTGCACCGGCGCACGGGAAAGACCTTCGTCTACATCACCCACGCGCTGGAGGAGGCGATGGTGATGAGCGATCGCGTGGCGCTCATGCGCGCGGGAAAGATCGTGCAGGTCGCCCCGCCACTGGAGATCTACGACCGGCCGACGAGCCGCTTCGTCGCCGAGTTCATGGGCGAGGTGAACGTCTGGTGCGCCGTGCGCGAGGCGGGCGGCGTGGCGCTGCCGGAGCTGGGCCTCGCCTTCCCGGGAGAGACGCTGCCGCAGGCCGAGGGATTGCTCGTCGCGCGGCCCGAGAAGCTCGCGATGCTGGGGGAGGGGGGCGGCGCGCAGGCGATCGTCGCGGGCACGATCGTCGACGAGTTCGTGCTCGGCTCGCGCAAGCAGATCCACCTGCGGCCCGACGGCGACGCGTCGCGCCCGATCGTCTTCGGCGAGATTCCGGCGACGCCGGACGCGCCCGCCCCCGGCGCACGGGTGCGGCTGGGTCTCGCCTTCGCCGATTGCCGCTTCGTGACGGAGTGAGGCCGTGGCGTCGCTCGATCCCCGCAAGGCCGGCCCGCTGGCGATGGCGCCCGTCGCGGCGCTCCTCGTCGTCGGCTTTCTCGTCCCCCTCGTCCTCGTCGCCTGGCTGAGCCTGATGCCGGAGCGGACCTTCGGCCTCGACGCGGGCCTGACGCTCGCGAACTACGCGACGGCGTTCGAGGACGGCTATATCGTCCCGCTCGGCTGGTCGCTCTTCTTCGCGGCGGCGACGACGGCGATCTGCCTCCTCGTCGCCTGGCCGATGGCGAAGACGCTCGCGCGTCGCGGCAGCGCCTTCGCGCTCGTGGTGACGATCCTGGTCGCGCTGCCGATCTTCGTCTCGGAGAGCGTGCGCCTGTTCGGCACGGCGCTCTTCCTGATGCCGCGCGGCGGCATCCTGGCGGGGAGCCTGAACGCGCTCTTCGGCTTTCAGGTCGGCTCGATCCTCTACACGAAGACAGCGACGCTGCTCGGCCTCGTCTACGTCTACCTGCCCTTCGCGCTCTTCCCGATGATCCTCGGCCTCTCGCAGGTGCCGCGCGACCAGGTGGAAGCCGCCCGCGATCTCGGCGCCTCGCGCTGGCAGGTGCTGCGCGAGGTCGAGCTACCCAACGCCATGCCGGGGCTGCTCATCGGCGGGCTCCTCGTCTTCGTCCTCGCCTTCGGCGCCAACACGGAGGCCAACATCCTCGGCGGGCAGTCGGTGGCGGTGATCACGAAATCCATCGACCAGCGCTTCAGCTACGCCCAGGACTGGCCGCTCGGCTCGGCGCTGACGATCCTGGTCTGCGCGATCACGGCCGCCGTGGTCTTCCCGGTGCTCGAGCGCATCGACCTCGACAGGCTGCTGCGGCGATGAGCGCGCGCCCCGAGACCGAGCCGGGCCTGCGGCCGCGGCAGCTCTTCACGGCGCTCGTGGTGGTGCTGCTCTACCTGCCCATCGTGAGCGTGGTCCTCGCCTCCCTCGCCAACACCCGCTACCTGATCTTCCCGCACCGGGTCTGGACGCTCGACGCCTATGCGGAGGCGATCGGCCAGTACACGACGGCTCACCTGCATGCGACGTCGTTCAAGATCGCGCTCGTCGTCGCGCTGATCTCCGTGGCGCTCGCGATCCCCGGAGCGCTCGCCTTCGCGCGCTATCGCTGGCGCGGGCGCCGGCTCTACCAGCGCGCGATCCTGCTTCCCGTGTTCTTCCCTCAGCCCGTGCTCGGCCTCGCGCTCCTCGTCGCGCTCTCCGCCGCCGGCATCGTGCCGGACTGGCGCACGGCCGTGTTCGCGCATCTCGTCTGGGTCGTGCCCATCGTCACGCTGGTGATCTCGATCCGCCTCTACGGCTTCGACCCGGCCCAGGAGGAGGCGGCCTACGATCTGGGCGCGACGCGGCTGCAGGCCTTTCGCGAGGTGACGCTGCCGGCGATCGCACCCGGCATCGTCTCGGGCGCGCTCTTCGCCTTCCTGCTCTCGTGGTCGAACCTGCCTTTGTCGATGTACACGACGGGTGCGGACACGACGCTGCCGGAATGGCTCTATTCGCGCATGGCGACGAACTACTCGCCGCAGGTGCCGGCGATCGCCGTGCTCTCGGTGGCCGCGAGCGCGCTCGCCGTCGTCGCCGTGCTCTTCCTGCGCGCGCTGCGCCGCGCCGTCGGACGCCGCAGGACCACGAGCTCCGAGGCGTCCACCCTCGCTCATCCAGCACGAGCCACGCCATGACGATCGCAGCGACGACCGCCATCACCCGCGACGCCCCATACGAGCGCGCCTCCACCGCGCTCCTCCTCGTCGACATGCAGCGCATCTTCGCCGAGCCGGGGCTCGACCCCGCCCATCCCGAGATGGGCGCCGAGCATCCCTTCTACCGGACGCTCGCCGAGCGGGTGATCCCCAACCAGGTGGCGCTCCTCGACGCCGCGCGAGCCGCGGGTGTGCAGGTGATCCACACGATCATCCAGGCGCTGACCGAGGACGGGCGCGACTGCTCGCTGGACCACAAGCTGTCGGGCATCGTCGTGTCGCGCTCGGCGCCGGAGGGCGCCATCATCGATGCGCTGGCGCCGGTGACGAACGAGATCGTGCTGCCGAAGACCTCGTCGGGCGTCTTCAACTCGACGAACATCGACTACGTGCTGCGCAATCTCGGCATCCGCACGCTGATCGTCGCGGGCATCGTCACCGACCAGTGCGTCGACATGGCCGTGCGCGACGCCGCCGATCGCGGCTACCTCGTCACCTGCGTCCGCGATGCCTGCGCGACCTACACGCAAGCCCGCCACGAGGCCGCGCTCGCCGCCTTCGGCGGCTATTGCTGGATCGCGGACACGCGCACCGTCCTCGCCCGCCTGGAGGCCCTGCGCCATGCCTGATGCCGCCATGGAAAGCGCGTTCCGGCCGATGCCGCTGACGGCCCTCGTCACCACCGACTATGCCGGCATCACCCGCGGCCGCGCGATCCCGACCGCGACCTACGAGGCCGATCCCGCGCGCGCCTCGACGGGCTGGGTGCCGGCGAACCTGTCGCTCACGCCCTTCGACGTCATCGCCGATCCGAATCCGTGGGGCTCGCGCGGAGACCTGCGCCTGAAGGCGGACCCGCAGGCGCGCTACCGCACGACGATCCCGGGCGCGCAGACGCCGTTCGACTGCGTCATGGCCGACATCGTCGCCCTCGACGGCGCGCCCTGGCCGCCCTGCGCGCGCGGTCTCCTGAAGGCTGCGCTCGCGGATCTCGAGGCCGAGAGCGGGCTTCGCCTCGTGTGCGCCTTCGAGCACGAGTTCCAGATCCTCGGCGCCGGCTGGGCGCCGGCGCCCGCCTTCGGGCTGTTCGCTCTGCGTCGTGCCGATCCGCTGGGCTCCGTCCTCGCCGCCTGCCTGGAGGAGGCCGGCATCGCGCCGGAGACGATCATCGCCGAATACGGCCGCGACCAGTTCGAGATCACGAGCGCGCCGGCCGACGCCCTCGTCGCGGCGGACCGCGCGGTGGCGACCCGCGAGATCGTCCGGGAGGTCGCCCTGCGCCTCGGCCTGCGGGCGAGCTTCGCGCCGAAGACCGCGGTGGAGGGCGTCGGCAACGGCGTGCACGTGCACATGAGCCTCGTCCATCCGGACGGGCGGCCGGCGAGCTTCGACCCCGCGCGCGAGGGGCGGCTTTCGGATTCCATGGGCGCCTTCCTGGCCGGCATCCTGCGCCACGCGCCGGCCCTCGTCGCGC
Source organism: Salinarimonas ramus (assembly GCF_014645695.1). Lineage (GTDB taxonomy): Bacteria > Pseudomonadota > Alphaproteobacteria > Rhizobiales > Beijerinckiaceae > Salinarimonas > Salinarimonas ramus. Next base: position 87,490 of record NZ_BMMF01000012.1, read on the forward strand.
TCACCGCACCGGCGCCGATCTCCTACCTGCGGCTCGCGCCCCATCACTGGAGCGCGGCCTGGACCTGGCTCGGCGACGCCGATCGGGAGGCGACCTTGCGCATCTGCCCGACGACGACGATGGGCGGGCGCGATCCCGCGCGGCAGTTCAACGTCGAATACCGCGCCGCCGACGCCTGCGCCGCGCCGCACCTCGCGCTCGCCATGCTCGTGCGTGCCGGGATCGAGGGCATGCGCGCGAGGCTGCCGACGCCGCCGATCGTCGATACCGATCCAGCCACCCTGAGCGACGCCGAGCGCGCCAGCCTGGGTCTCGCCCGCCTGCCGGGCTCCCTCTCGGACGCGCTCGCGGCTCTCGAGGCCGATCCCGTCGCGGCGGGCTTCCTGCCGGAGGCGGCGCTCGAGACCTATCTCGGCATGAAGCGCGCGGAGATCGCGATCGCGGGCGAGACGCTGGACGAGGCGCTCTGCGCACGCTACGCCGCGATCTACTGAGGCGAGCACGCGGGAGAGCGGCTGGATGGACGAGAACCTGTTTGCCGATCCGCCGCCCGTCACCGTCGAGAACGAGGGCGGCACGTCCCCCGTCCTCCTCGTCTGCGAGCACGCGTCGCGCTTCATCCCCGTGCGATACCAGGGCCTCGGCCTCGCCGAGCCGGATCTCTCGCGCCACATCGCCTGGGACATCGGCGCCGCCGAGCTCGCGCGCGCCTTGTCGCGGCGGCTCGACGCGACGCTCGTGCTCTGCGGCTATTCGCGTCTCCTCGTCGACTGCAACCGGCCACTCTCCTCGCCGACCCTGATGCCGGCGATGTCGGAGACGACGCCGGTCCCCGGCAACGCGGCCATCGACGCGGCCGAGCGGGAGCGGCGGATCGCCGGCATATTCCGGCCCTTCCAGGACACGGTCGCGGCGCAGCTGGATGCGCACGCGGCGCGGGGCGTGCGCAGCACCGTCGTGGGCGTCCACAGCTTCACGCCGGTCTTCAAGGGCGTCGCCCGGCCTTGGCACGCGGGCGTGCTCTACGGGCGTGCCGCGGCGTTCGGCGAGCGGCTCGTCGCGGCGCTCGGCGGGCCGAGCGAGACGATCGCCGCCAACGAGCCCTACGTCGTCGACGCGGAGGACTACACCGTCCCCGTCCACGGCGACGCCCGCGGGCTCGACGCCGTGCTTCTCGAGATCCGCAACGATCTCCTCGGCGAGGACGCGCGGATCGCCGCCTGGGCGGATCGCCTCGCGGACGCCCTGGCGCGCAGCCTCGGCTGAGAGGCGCGGAACGAGAACGCCCCGGACCGCGCGCGGCCGGGGCGTTCCTCGTCGGCTTGGACGGGCGTGGGTCGCCCGATCAAGGATCGCGGCGTGCGCCGCTCACTCCCAGACGACCTCGTTGTTGCGCACCGTGATCGTCGAGGCGCTGCAATAATCGACCGGCTCCTCGAAATAGGTGCCGTCGGAAAATTCCATGCGCGTCAAGACGCTGCAATCACCCTTGTCGGTTCCGAAATCCATGATGAAGGTTTCGCCCGGGGCGACGATCTCGTCGAGCCAGTTATGGCTCCAGGATCCACCTTCTCGGGTCGCGAAGTTGAGGATGTTGGCGTTCGATCTATTGACCAGATCGAATTTCCATTCCGTCGCGGACGTCGGAGCGGAGGCGAAGACCATCATCGATGAAACACAAACGGCCAGGACCGATGCACGCATGGGGGATACCCTTCAGGAGCGCTGAGACCTCGATCCTTGCACGACTTCGGTGCCGGGCCAAGGAGCGAATCTATTCGGTATTGGGATATTGGAAGATTTGTTTTCGCGCCGCCTGCGCCGCCATGACACGTCGTTTTCGGCGGCGCCAATCGGCACGTGTCGCGCTCGGCGTATCACCGCAACGAAGCATCAACCATCGCTTTTCAACATTTATTACGGCGCCGGCGCATACTTTCCCATCACCCGTCCCGGATGCGAGTTCATGCGCCAGCTCTACCTCTGCATCGTCGAGCCTCACGACATCGCGCTCACGCTCCTGGCGCTCCTGGTCTGCGTGCTGTCCACGCTCACGGCGTTCCGGCTCTACCAGCGCGCTCGCGCGAGCAACCGGCGCACGGGTCTCCTCCTCGTCCTGGCGATGGGCCTCGTGGCTGGCCTCGGGACCTGGTCGACGCATTTCGTCGCGATGCTCGCCTATCGCCCGTTCGCGGCGGCGGATTACGGCATCGGCGGGACGCTCGCGTCCCTCGCCGTCGCGATCGTCGTGATGGGCTGCGGCTCCGTCGTCGCCTTCGCCTCGGCGAGCGCGGTCGGCCGCCTCGCCGGCGGCGCGCTCGTCGGTGCCGGCGTCGCCGCGATGCACTATCTCGGCATGTCGGCGCTCGTCCTGCCGCTGCCGGTCGCCTACGATCCCGGTTTCGTCGCGGTCTCCGTGGTCGCGGGCTGCGTCCTCGGCGCGCTCGCCTTCGCGGGAGCCGGCGACGCGACGCGCCGTGCGCAGGTCCATATCGGCGCCGGCGGGCTCGCGGCGGCCATCGCGGCGATGCACTTCACAGGCATGGCCTCCATCGAGACGGCGAGCGTCGTCGATGCCGTCGCGGGTGCGCGCCATCCCAAGATCTTCTGGCTCGCGGCCGGCATCGTCGTCGCCATGCTGCTCGTTCTCGGCATCGGGCTCGCCGCGATCCTCGTCGACGCCCGCGCCCGGCGCGGGGAGGCGACGCGGCTTCGCGCCTTCGCCGACGCCGCCTTCGAGGGCCTCGTCGTCGCCGAGGGCGACGTCGTCGTGGACGCCAACGCCGCCGCCTGCGCGCTCACCGGCCGGATGCTGGCGGAGATCCGCGGCACGCCGCTCTCGACCTTGCTGGGCCCCGCTCTCACCGAGCGCCTCGCGCAGGCCGCGGATGCGCAGACCGTGGAGGGGGCCCTGCGCGCGCCGGACGGCACGCGCATTCCCGTGACGGTGGCGCGACGCACGCTGGAATGCGAGTCGACCGGCCGCGTCGTCGTGGCTCTGCGCGACCTGCGCGAGCGCGAGGCCGCCTCCCAGCGCATCCGCTTCCTCGCGAGCCACGACGCGCTCACCGGCCTGCCCAACCGCGCCGCCTTCGCGGACGCGCTCCAGGAGGCGCTGGAAGAGGCCGACGCGGGCACGAGCGCGGGACCGATCGGCCAGGTCGCCGTCCTGTGCGTCGATCTCGACCACTTCAAGAGCGTCAACGACCTGCACGGCCACGCGGTCGGCGACGCCGTCCTCGTCGAGGCGGGGCGGCGCATGCGCCCGCTCCTGTCCGCGGGCGCGACCCTCGCGCGGCTGGGCGGCGACGAGTTCGCGATCGTTAAGCCTCTGCGTGACCGCGCCGCGGGCGAGGCCGTGGCGCTCGGTGAGCGGCTGCTCAAGGCTTTCGAGGGCGAGTTCGTGCTCGACGGCGGCGTGCGCGCTCGCCCCGGCGCCAGCATCGGCTTGGCGATCTCCCCGGAGGACGGTACCGATCCGCAGCGCCTCCTCGCCAATGCCGACATGGCGCTCTACCGCGCGAAATCCGAAGGGCGCGGGCGCCTGCGCACCTTCGACGCGGCCATGGACGCGCGCCTGCGCGAGCGCTACGCGCTGGCCGCCGAGCTGCGCGAGGCCATCCCGCGCGGCGAGCTCTCCCTCCATTTCCAGCCGCAGATCGCCGCGCCCACGGGCGAGGTCGTCGGCTTCGAGGCGCTGGTGCGCTGGCATCACCCCACCCGCGGGCTCGTCCCGCCCGCCGAGTTCATCCCGCTCGCCGAGGAGAACGGCCTCGTCCTCCAGCTCGGCGAATGGGTGCTGGCCCGCGCCTGCGCGGAGGCGGCGACGTGGGAGCGGCCCTACAAGGTGGCGGTGAACCTCTCGCCCGTGCAGTTCCAGTCCCACGACCTTCCCGAGACCGTCTGGGAGATCCTCCTCGCGACCGGCCTCGCCCCGGCGCGGCTCGAGCTCGAGGTGACGGAGACCGCCATCATCGACGACATGGACCGGGCGCTCAACATCCTGCGCCGGCTCAAGAACCTCGGCGTCACCATCGCCATGGACGATTTCGGCACCGGGTACTCGTCGCTCGCGACGCTCCAGGCCTTCCCGTTCGACAAGATCAAGATCGACCGCTCCTTCGTCTCACGGCTGGAGAGCCAGCCGCAGGCGGCCTCGATCGTGCGCGCGGTGCTGGGCCTCGGGCGCAGCCTCGGCATGGGCGTCGTGGCGGAGGGCGTCGAGACGCACGCGCAGATGCGCTTCCTCTCGGCGGAATCCTGCGACGAGGTGCAGGGCTACCTGTTCGGCCGGCCGATGCCGGCGCGGGACATTCCCGAGCTGCGCCGCGGGGGCGATGCGCTCGACGCGGCCGATGGGGGGAGCCGATCGGAGAAGCGAGCCGGCAACGCCGCCTGAAGCTGCAATCGGAAAGATGCGGCCATCGCCGCGCGATATCGCTTGCAAGGGCCGCGCTTCGCCGCAATTTTGCCCGTCGGGCGAAGCTTACACGGGCGGCCTCGGATCGCCCGAGGCATGAGCGGGGACGGCGTGCGGATGCGCTCCGGGTGGGCTGAGCGAAATCGGTGCGGAGGATGAACGAATGAGTTTCCCCACGGCCCTGGAGCAGCTGTTCCTCGAGCTCGTCAACCAGGCGCGCGCCGACCCAGCCGGCGAGCTCGCGCGCTTCAACGCGCTCAACGACTCGCTTCTGCCCGGCCGGCAGGACATGGGCAATCTGAACGAGGGGCTCTCGGCCGGCCGTATCTCCGCCGATCCGAAGCAGCCGCTCGCCTTCATCCCGACGCTGGGCGACGCGGCGCGCGGCCACAGCTCCGACATGCTCCGCCAGAGCTACTTCGCCCATCAGGGCCTCGACGGGCGCTCGCCGAGCGAGCGTGGCTTCGCGGCGGGCTGGGATCGTGGCGCGAGCGGCTGGACCTTCGGCGAGAACATCGCCTTCTCCGGCAGCACCGCCCCCGGCTATGCCGAGCGGGTCGAGACGCTGATCGCGCACCATCTCGGCCTGTTCCAGTCCTCCGGCCACCGCGTCAACCTGATGAACCCGGACTTTTCTGAAACCGGTGTGGGCCAGGCCATGGGCGCCTACACGATCAACGGTGCCACCTACGGCTCGAGCTCGCTCTTCACCCAGAAGTTCGCCGATGCGGGGCGCACCTACATCACCGGCGTGGTCATCGACGACCGCGACGGCGATCGCTTCTACGACATCGGCGAGGGCAGGGGCGGCATCGAGATCGTCGCGACCGGCGCTGCCGGCGCGGTGGCGACGGCCACGTGGGATGCCGGCGGCTACACGCTTCAGGTGGCGCCGGGCACCTACACCGTGACCTTCTCCGGAACCGCGCTGGCGAGCCCCGTCGTGCGCACCGTCACCGTCGGCGCAGACAACGTGAAGGTCGACGTGCGCGTCCAAGACGCGGGCGCGCCGACGATCGGCGACGGCGGCCAGACCCCCGGCACCGGCGTGCCGGTCGCCGGCGACGGCACGCTGCGGCTCCTGCCCGGCATGGAGCGCGTCGCCGGCACCGTGGGCCTCGACACGCTCGTCGTCGATGCCGGCCGCGGCGCGATCGTGGTCGACGTGCAGCCGGACGGGTCCGTGACCGTCGCCGTCGGCGGCGCGGCACCCGTCGTGCTCACCTCCGTCGAGCGCGTGCGCCTCGACGACGGCACGGTCGCCTTCGACGTCGACGGCGCCGCGGGCAAGGCGTACCGCCTCTACGAGGCCGCCTTCGACCGCACCCCCGACGAGGGCGGGCTCGGCTTCTGGATCGGCGTGTTCGACGCCGGCGCCTCGATCCAGGCGGTCGCCGCCGCCTTCGTCGGATCGGCGGAGTTCGCGAGCCTCTACGGCCAGGTCGACGACGCGGGCTTCGTCGACCTGCTCTACCGCAACATCCTCGACCGCGCCGGCGAGGCGGGGGGCACGGCCTACTGGATCTCCGAGCTCGCCGACGGCATGTCCCGCGGCGACGTCCTGGCCTCGTTCTCCGACGGCACCGAGAACCGCGCGCGCACCGCCGACGCCATCGCCGACGGCATCTGGTACGTCTGAGACGCGCGCGTCCCTATCGCGCGGCCCGCCGCCGCGCGATCGCATCCTCGAAAGCAGCCCGGTAGCCTTTGCCCAGCGCCTCGCCGGAGAACATGGCCTCGTAGCGTTCCAGCGCGCCGGCGCCGAGGCGCTCCGCAAGGCCGGGCTCGTCGGCGAGGCGGCGCATGGCGCCGGCGAGTGCCGGCGGATCCTCGGGCGGGACCACGAGGCCGCTCGCGTCGTGCGCGACGACGAAGCTCGTGCCCGTGCCGATCTCTGTCGAGATCGCCGGCTTGCCCGCCATGGCGGCCTCCACCAGCACCATGCCGAAGGCTTCCGAACGCAGATGCGAGGGCAGCACCAGCGCGCGCGCGGCCGAGAGGAGCGCGTGCTTCTCGGCGTCGGTGACGAAGCCGGCGAAGCGCACGTCCGCGCCGGTCTCGTGCGCGATGGATTCGAGCCGCTGGCGCTCCGGCCCGTCGCCGGCGACGACCACGGTCGTGCCCGCCTGCGCCGCCGCGCGGACCAGGAACTCGACGCCCTTGTAGTAGCGCAGCACGCCCAGGAAGAGGAAGAACGGCCGCCCCTCGAGACTCAGCCGCGCGAGGACGCGCGCGTCCGCCTCGGGCGCTTGCGCCGGGCGCACGATGCCCAGCGGCACGACGCGCACCCGCGGCGCGACCTCGGGCACCGACAGGATCGGGCTCGTCGCGGCATAGGACGGCGCGTTGGCGACGATCACGTCCGCATGGCGCAGATGCCGGCGCATCAGCGGCGCGTAGAGGCGTCCGAGGGTGCGCTGGCGCACGATGTCGGAGATGTAGGTGAGGACGACCGGGCGATCGCGTCGGCCGAGCACGCCCATCAGGTCGGCGAAGGGCCAGGGGTGGAGGTAGTGCACCACGTCCGCCTTCGCCGCGAGCGCCCGAAAGCGAATCAGCGCTTCCGGCCCTCCGAGATCGCAGGAGGCGGGCGCCGCATAGGAGCGCGCGCGCACCACCGTCGCCTCGTCCATCCGGATCGTCGTCGGCCGCGGGTCGGGTGAGAGCGTGAAGATCGTGCTCTCGACCCCGAGCGGCGCCGTCGCTCGGCAGATCTGGCGGATCGCCTCCTGCAGCCCGCCGGGCGGATCGGGAAAGTAGGTGCGGTAGACGTGGAGGACGTTGAGCGTCATCGGCGCGGGTTCGCTCGCGCGCTCAGGCTGCCGTGCCGAGCATCCAGGCGATCGTCTCCTCGATCGGCCGAGGATCGAAGCCGCCGAGGACGCTGGACAGCCGCGTGCGGTCGCCGACGAGGACCGGGATGTCGCGAGCGCGCACGAAGCGCGGGTCGACCTCGACGCGGATGTCGTGGCCGGTCACGTCCCGGCAGATCGCGATGACGTCGTCGAGGCTGCGATCGACGCCGCTGCAGACGTTGAGCGTCTCGCCCACGGGCGCGACGGCGAGGAGGCGGCGATAGGCGTCGACCACGTCCCGCACGTCCGAGAAGTCGCGCCGAACGTCGGTGTTGCCGAGCGAGATCGTCTCGGCCCGGCGCGCGAAATGCGCCACGATCTTCGGCACGAGAAAGCGCTCGGACTGGCCGACGCCCGTGTAGTTGAAGGGGCGCACGAGCACGATGGGCAGCCGGTCGGCATAGGTCCGGCACAGGTGCTCCATGGCGACCTTGGACACGCCGTAATCGTTGGCCGGCCGCACGGGGCTCGTCTCCGCGAGCGGCGTGCCCTCGCCCGCGCCGTAGACGTTGGCGCTCGAGGCCACGAGCACGCAGGCCGCGTCCCCGGCTTCGGCGACGAGCGCCTCGAGCAGGCGGCGCGTGCCGATGACGTTCGTGCGGTAGTAGGCCTCCGCGTCGCCCTCCGCCACGAAGGCGATGGCGGCGAGGTGGACGACGTTGGTCGGGCGCGCCTCGGCGACGAGGCCGCGCAGGGCCTCCTCGTCCATCAGATCGGCGGGGCGGTAGGCGACGCCGTCCTCGAAGCCGGCATCCGGAGAGGCGCCGGTGGCGAAGACCTCGTGCCCGTCGGCGCGCAGCGCACGCACGAGGTGGCGACCGGTGAATCCGGTCGCCCCGGTGACGAGGGTGCGCGGCGCTACCGCCATCAGAAGGAGGTCCCGCGCGCGACGCGGGCCATGTCGGCCTCGACCATCATGCGGGCGAGCTCCTCGAGCGAGGTCTGCGGCTTCCAGCCGAGCTCGCGCTCTGCCTTGCCGGGATCGCCGATGAGGAGATCGACCTCGGCGGGACGGTAGAAGCGCGGGCTCACCCGCACGACCACCTGCCCGTTCGACGTGTCGCGCCCGACCTCGGCTTCGCCGTCGCCCTCGAAGGCGATGTCGATCCCGGCGGCCCGGCCGGCGAGGCGGACGAAGTCGCGCACCGTCTCGGTGCGGTTCGTCGCGAGCACGTAGGTGTCGGGCGTGTCCGTCTGGAGCATGCGGTACATGCCGTCGACGTACTCGGCCGCGAAGCCCCAGTCGCGCTTGGCATCGAGATTGCCGAGCTCGAGCACGTCGAGCTTGCCCGCCGCGATCCGCGCCAGCGCGTCGGTGATCTTGCGGGTGACGAACTCGCGCCCGCGAAGCGGCGATTCGTGATTGAACAGGATCCCGCTCACCCCGAAGATGTCGTAGCTCTCGCGGTAGTTGATCGTCATCCAATGCGCGTAGAGCTTCGCGACGCCGTAGGGGCTGCGCGGATAGAAGGGCGTCGTCTCCGTCTGCGGGACGGCCTGGACCTTGCCGAACATTTCCGACGTCGAGGCCTGGTAGAAGCGGATCTTCGGGTCGAGGATGCGGATCGCCTCGAGAAGGTTCACCGGGCCGATGCCCGTGATCTCGGCGGTGGTCACCGGCTGCTCGAAGGAAACGCCCACGAAGCTCTGGGCCGCGAGGTTGTAGACCTCCTTGGGCTCGGCGCGCTCGATCAGGCGCAGCGTCGCCGACAGGTCGGTCAGGTCGTACTCGACGAGCTCGAGGCGCTCGTGGTCGCGGATGCCGAGCTCCTCCAGGCGCCAGAAATTGACGCTCGATGTGCGCCGATAGGTGCCGTAGACGCGGTAGCCCTTCTCCAGGAGCAGGCGCGCGAGATACGCGCCGTCCTGTCCGGTGATCCCGGTCACGATCGCCTTCATGATGTCTCGTCCTTCGTTCGTCTCGCGGGCGCCAGCGATAGAGCGCACCCGCGCCCGACGCAAGCGCCTCAGCGCTCGCGCAGCCCGTGGTTGATGGCGTCCATCAACGGCTTGATGAGGTAATCCATCATCGTCCGCTCGCCGGTGGGGACGACCACCTCCGCCGGGACCCCGGGGCTGACGCGCTGACCGCCGAGCTTCTGCATCTCCTCGGCGGAGACGCGCACCTGCGCGAGGAAGTACTCGACGCCGGTGTTGCGATCGATCAGGCGATCGCCGCTCATCGACTCGACGCGCCCGAAGATCGTCGGCGTGCGGCGCATGTCGAGCGTCACGAACCGCACCTCGGCATTGTTGCCGCGAGCGATCTCGTGGATGGAGGCCGGGGAGACGCGCGCCTCGATCAGCAGCTCCGAGCCCACGGGCGCGATCTCCAGGAGCGGCTGGCCGGGGCTGATGACGGCGCCGATCGTGGTGACGCTCACCGCCTGGGCGATGCCGCTTTCCGGCGCCATGACCTCCAGGCGGTCGAGCACATCCTGGGCGGCGACGAGCTGCTGCTCGAGATCGAGGATCTGGCTCTCCACGTCGCGCAGCTGGGTGACCACGTCCTCGCGGAACTGCTGGCGCAACTGCACGATCTGCAGCTCGGCCTCGGCGATCGCCTCGGATGCGCGGGCGCGCCGCGACATGACCTCGCCGACCTCTCCCTGGAGCCGCGCCGATTCGCGCTCGAGACCGAGGAACCGCGGGCGGGCGATGAGGCCGTCCTCGAGGAGCGGGCGCAGGTCGGCGAGCTCGCGCTCGATGATGTCGATCTGGCGCGCCTTGGAATCCTCCTGCGCGTCGAGGCCCTCGATGTCGCTGCCGAGCTGGACGATCTTCTGGCGCAGGAGCTCGACCTGACCCTCGAGCGAGCGGCGGCGCTCGTCGAAGAGGGACTGCTCCCGGGCGAGCGCGTCGGCGGCGGCGGGGTCGATCTGCGCGCGCTCGACCAGATCCGCGTCGAATGCGATCGTGTCGCTGTCGTCGCGCTCGGCGACGAGGCGCGAGGCGTAGGCGCGCCGCGCCGTGAGCTGGTTGCGCAGGCGCTCGGCGCGCGCGACCGCCTGGACAGGGTCGAGCTTGAACAGGAGATCGCCCTGCCGGACCGTCTGGCCCTCGGCCACGTGGATCTCGGAGATGATCCCGCCTTCGAAATGCTGGACGACGCGCTTGCGCCCCTCGGCGATGACGGTCGCCGGCGCGACCACCGCGCTCGCCAGCGGCGCAAGGGACGCCCAGGTCCCGAAGCCGAAGAACGTCACGCCGACGATGACGATGCCGCCGATGATGGTGCCGCGCGCGCTGCCGGGGAGATGACGCTTCTTCGCAGGCTTCGCCTTGGCGGCGGGCCTGGCCTTGTCGGCCGGCTTCGCCGTCTCGGCGGGAACGGGGCTCTGCGCGGGTTGGTCCCGAGTGGGCTCACCCAATTGCATGTGTCGTCTCCGGTGGTCTCGTATCGTGCCGCTGCTGGATCGTGCGCAGCGCGGCGTGCGCGTCGGCTCGGCTCGTGTCGCGTCAGGCGGACGCCGCCGGCGCCTGCGGCGAACGGAAAGCACTCACATTCGAATTGGGCGCCTGCATGGCGGCGAACACGACCTCGGGACGGTCGAACTTGGCCACGGCGCCGTCGACCAGGACGAGGACCTTGTCGACGACCGACAGGAGCGAGGTGCGGTGGCTGATCACCACCACGGTACGACCCGCCTGCTTGGCGTTGGTGATCGCTGCGGCGAGCGCCTTCTCGCCCTCCTGGTCGAGGCTCGAGTTCGGCTCGTCGAGCACGATGATCTTCGGATCGCCGTAGACCGCGCGGGCGAGAGCGACCCGCTGGCGCTGGCCGCCGGAGAGCGAGCGGCCGCCGTCGCCGACCATCGTCTCGTAGCCGTCGGGCAGGCGCAGGATCATCTCGTGCGCGCCGGCGATCTGCGCGGCCTCGATGACCTTGTGAGGGTCGAGCTCGCCGAAGCGGGAGATGTTCTCGGCGATGGTGCCGCCGAAAAGCTCGACCTCTTGCGGCAGGTAGCCGATATGCGGACCGAGCTCCTCGGGGTCCCAATGCTCGATCTCCGCGCCGTCGATGCGCACGTCGCCCGCCGCCGCCGTCCACACGCCGACGAGGGCGCGCGCGAGGGTCGACTTGCCGGCGCCCGAGGCGCCGACGACGGCGATGACCTCACCCGGCGCGAAGCGTGCGCTCACGCCCTTGAGCGTGGGCACGTTGGAGCCGGGAGGTGCCACGACGAGCCGCTCCATCGTCAGCTCGCCCTGCGGCGCGGGCAGCGACATGCGCTCCTTGTCCGTGGGGATGGCGGAGAGCAGCGTCTTGATGCGGCCATAGGCGGCGCGGGCGGTGACGAACTGCTTCCACTGACCGACGGCGGCTTCCACGGGCGCGAGGGCGCGACCCATGATGATCGAGGCCGCGATCATCGTCCCGGCGCTGATGTCGCCGAGGATGACGAGGTAGGCGCCGACGCCCAGGATCGCCACCTGGAGCGACATGCGCACGGCCTTGAAGCTGCCCATGACGGCACCCGCGCGATCGCTCGCGACCGCCTGGAGCGAGAGCGTGTCGAGGTGCAGGTCGTGCCAGCGGCCGAGCACGGCGCGGGCCATGCCCATCGCGTGGACGGCCTCGGCGTTGCGCAGGCTCGAGGAGACGTACTGGTTCGCCGCCACCGACGCCGAGGAGGCCTCGCCCAGCGCCTTGCGGGTGAGGAGCTCGTTCATGACGGCGAGCGTGAAGATGATCAGCGCGCCCACGAGAGCGACGATGCCGATCCAGAAGTGCATCAGGAAGCAGACGGCGATGAAGATCGGCACCCACGGCGCGTCGCAGAAGGCGATGACGCCGGCGCCGGTGATGAACTCGCGCAGCGAATCGACGTCGCGCGGCGCCTGGCTGTAGCTCTGCCCGGGCATGCGCACGTAGCCGCGGAAGGCGGTGTTCACGACGTTTCCGGCGAGCAGCGAATCGAACAGCACGCCCGTGCGCACGAGGATGCGCGAACGCACGATCTCCAGCATCGCGTAGACGGCGAGGAGGCCGATGGCGAGGCCGGTGATGACGAGCAGCGTCACCTCGCTGCGGCTCGCGAGCACGCGGTCGTAGACCTGCAGCATGTAGAGCGGACCGACGAAGACCAGCAGGTTCAAGAAGAAGCTGAAGATCAACACCGCGACCACGTTACCACGACAGCGGGCGATGGCGGACTTCAATACCGCGAGTCCGTCGTTCGTCACCTGCTTCTTCATGTCCCCAACCCTTCGACCGGCACCGGGGCTTCCACCTTTCGAGGTGGATCCGGGCCCTGCACGCGCGCGGTGCCTCGCGCTCTATTCAGGCGATTGTATGGTAGCTGTCGTTGAGCCAGATGACCGACCCGTCGACGCCCACGATCTTCACGTCGGTCCCGACGACCTCGACGTCCTTGAGCCAGCCGACCAGGCTGCTCCCGCCGTCGACCACGAGAAGGTCCTCGCCGAAGTCGAAATGATCGATGCGCGCCTCGCCGCCCGTGAACAGAAGAACGTCGATGACGCCCTTCATGAAGGCGTGCTGCGAGGTGTCGAACGACGCGTCGTGGAACGTGATGTTCATCAGCGGCGGCGCCGGGTTCGGAGCCGCGACGGGACCCTCGGGCAGGTCCGTGCCGAGGTCGCCCGGGGCGCCGTCCTCGAGGAGGCCGTCGGAGCCCGCGCCGAGATCGTCCGCGATGACGTCGAGGACGACCTCGCCGCCGGCCTTCGCCTTGCCCTTGCCGGTCTCGAGCATGTCGAGGGAGGCGAGCGCGATGACGATGGGCTTGTCGGAGCCGATGAGGTTGGGCGCCTTGGCGGCGTCGAAATCGCCGTCGAGCTTCACCACGGTGATGGAATCCGCCACCTTGCGCGTGACGTCGGCGAGCGCGGGCCCGCGCTCCGTCGTCGTGCCGCCCTCGGAGGAGGGAGGCGGCGTCGAGCCGGCGCTCTCGCTGCGGCTCGCGGCCGAACGCGTCGCCGCGGTCTCGCCGCCGGCCGCTTCCGCCGGGCGGCGCGGCTCCGGGGTGGCCTCGGCGCCGGCCTCGTCGGCGTGGACGGTCGCCGTGTGCGTGCTGTCGACGGCGATGCCGGCCTCGGCCGGCCGCTCCGCGACGACGGCGTGGCCGCGCGTCTCGACGCCGACCGTGGCGTCGGAGAGATTGGGAAGATCGACCAGCGCGACAGCGTCCACCTCGCCGCCCTCGGGCGCGTCGGCGACCTGCGCGTCCGCCCCGTCGTCGCGGCTGCGCAACGGCTCGCCCTCGGCGTCAACCCGCACGGCGGAGGCGACGCTCGGGTCGGCGATGACGTCGGTGGATGCGCTCGCCACGGAGACGTCGGCCGACGTCTCCGTCGGCTCGGCCAGCGTCGTCGCGATGATCGCAGCCGCGACCGCGCCGAACACGACGCCCCCGGCGAAGGTCGCCGGCGCATTGCCGTCGCGGTTCAGCACGCGCCAGAAGAGCGCGACGAAGCCGTCGTGCGCCGCCGTCTCGGCGACCTCCTCGCGGGACTGCGCCTCGGCCGCCTGGGCCTGCTCGACGCTGCGCGCCACCTCTGCGAGGACGACGGCCGCCGCCACGAAGGCGGTGAGCACGGAACGCGGGTGGATGACGACGTTGGAGCCCGCGCTCTTGCGCGGCAGGGCGAGCGGCGCGCCGTCGAGCATGCCGTCCGCGACGGCGCGGAAGTCGCGCCCGCGATAGGTCGCGCCCGTCGCGGCGTTGGCGACGATCAGCTCGCCGTCGATTCGCGCGATGTGGACTACGACCTCGGACGTGTCCATCTGCTCGAACACGGCCCATGGATCGCCCTCGTCGGACACGCCCGTGGCGAGCGCGACGCTCAGCCCCGCTTCCGCGAGGCGATCGCGGACGCGGTAGAGCTCTGCGATCTCCTGAGTCTTCCAGTCGCGCACCTGCGCTTCGGCCGCTTCGCGCGCACGCTTGCGCTCGGCAAACTGGAACATCACCGGCATCTTGGATCGGCCCCCTCGATCGCAACGCGACCGTATGCGGAAATCACACGAATGATACACCACACCGGCGCAACAAGCCAGTGGCCGTCCACATTCGTTTGGGCGTCAGAAGAACAGTTCCTGATCCGAGCCCAGCGAGAAGGCCGGCTCCGGCTTCTTGGCCGCCTGCATGCGCGCGAGCTGGTCGCGCAGGGCGACGAGCCGCTCGAAGACCGAGACCTGCTGCATCGACAGCAAATGCGCGTAGGCGAAGGGCAGGGCGCCCGAGCGGCGCAGCCCCAGGAAGGCCTCGTCGGGGAGCGCCGTCATGGCGGCCTCGTCGACGCGGTAGAGGCCCTCGAACCGGCGCGGCGGGTCCCCCGCGGCCTCGAGCGGCCAGGGCTTGAGCACGTCCGCCGCGGCCAGCGATGCGACGGCGGCGCGGGTCTGAGCGCGGCTCTGCTCGAGATCGCCGAGGAACTTGAGGACGTCGGAGACCGCCTTCGTCAGCGTCCCGTCGGCCTCGAAGAAGCGCTCGCCCGCCTCGCCGGCGGGGCGCAGATGCGAATCGTCGACGCACAGGATGCCCTCGCGCCCGTCGCTGCCGCGGGCGAGCGCGAAGGGGTGGCCGCGCAGGAAGGCGGGAACGTAGCCGCCGAGCCAGGCGCCGTCGGCGGACACGAACATGTTCGTGTCCGGCACGAGCGAGAGCAGCCCCACGGCGACGAAGGCGTCACCGTCCTTGAGCAGCGCGATGGGCATGGTCGAGGAGACCTTCGCCACCTCCGCCAGCACCACGGGCACGACCTGCCTACGCGCGGCGAAGCCGTAATTGTCGAAGCGGGTCCAGACCTTGTCGGCGTGGGTCTCGCGGCTGACGGCGACGAGCGGCATGTCGGACCTTTCTCCGGGGCTGTTCGCCCCGGTCTTCGCGTTTTTCGCCGGGGCGCTCCGCTCCGGTCTGCGTGTGCTCGGGACCGGTGGGCCGGACCTCAGATGGTCTGGTTGTAGGCGCCGACTTCCGGGTTCTCCCGCAGGATCCCGTCCATCGCGTGGAACATGGCGCGCATGCGCTCCTCGGAGACGGGGCTCTCGACGACGACGACGAGCTCGGGCTTGTTGGAGGAGGCGCGCACGAGACCCCACGTCCCGTCCTCCAGCGTGACGCGGATGCCGTTGACCGTCACCACGTCGGCGATCGGCGCGTCCGCGATCGTGCCGCCCTGCGAACGGACCGCCTCGATGCGGGCGATCACCTTGTCGACGACGTCGTACTTCACCTCGTCGGCGCATTTCGGCGACATGGTCGGCGAGCCCCAGGTGCGGGGAAGCGCGCCGTAGAGGTCGCTCATGCTGCGCTCGGGGTTGCGGTCGAGCATCTCCAGCACCGCGATGGCGGTGAGGAGGCCGTCGTCGTAGCCGTGGCCGACGGGCGCGTTGAAGAAGAAGTGCCCCGACTTCTCGAAGCCGGCGAGCGCGTTCAGCTCCTTCACCCGCGACTTGATGTACGAGTGGCCGGTCTTCCAATAATCCGTGCGCGCACCGAGCCGCGTCAGCTCGGGATCGGTCATGAACAGGCCCGTCGACTTCACGTCGACGACGAATTGCGCGTTCGGGCTCAGCGAGGCGAGATCGCGCGCGAGCATGACGCCGATCTTGTCGGCGAAGATCTCACCGCCCGTCTCGTCGACGACGCCGCAGCGATCGCCGTCGCCGTCGAACCCGAGGCCGACGTCGGCGCCGTTGGCGCGCACCGCGTCCGCGAGAGCATGGAGCATCTCCATGTCCTCGGGGTTCGGGTTGTAGCGTGGAAAGGTGTGGTCGAGCTCGCAATCGAGCGGGATCACCTCGACGCCGAGCCGCGAGAGCAGGCCCGGCGCGAAGGCGCCCGCCGTGCCGTTGCCGCAGGCCGCGACGACCTTGAGCGGACGCCGGATCGAGCGGCCGCGGGCGAGGTCGTCGAGATACGTCTCGGCGAAGCCCTCGACGAACTCGTAGCCGCCGCCGGGGCGCGTCGGCGCGGCACCCGCGAGGACGATCTCCTTGAGCCGGCTCATCTCGGCGGGCCCGAAGGTGAGCGGGCGGTCGAGGCCCATCTTCACGCCGGTCCATCCGTTGTCGTTGTGCGAGGCCGTGACCATGGCCACGCACGGGCAATCGAGCGCGAACTGGCCGTAGTAGGCCATGGGCGAGAGGGCGAGGCCGATGTCCTTCACCCGCATGCCGCCCGCCATGAGGCCGGCGACGAGGGCGAGCTTGATGGAGGCGGAATAGGAGCGGAAATCGTGGCCGACCACGATGTCCGCCCGCACCCCACGCTCGTGGACGAGCGCCGCGATGCCGAGCCCGAGCGCCTGCACGCCCATCAGGTTCAGCTCGGAGCCGAACAGCCAGCGCGCGTCGTATTCGCGAAAGCCCGTCGGCTTGACGAGCGGCTTCGCCTCGTAGGCGTAGGTGTTCGGCGAGAGCGCCGCTTCGGGCTTCGGGAGCATGCTCGTACGGTCTCCTGGCGCGTCAGACCCGGTTGTAGATGTCCTCGAGGCGGACGATGTCGTCCTCGCCGAGATAGGAGCCGGACTGCACCTCGATGAGCTCGAGCGGGATCTTGCCGGGATTCTCCAGGCGGTGGACCGCGCCGAGCGGAATGAAGGTCGACTGGTTTTCGTGGACGGTCTTCTGCTCCTCGCCCACGGTGACGAGGGCGGTGCCGCGCACCACGATCCAATGCTCGGCCCGGTGGAAGTGCTTCTGCAGCGACAGCCGCCCGCCTGGCTTGACCACGATGCGCTTGACCTGGAAGCGCTCGCCCCGGTCGATGCCCTGGTAGGAGCCCCACGGGCGGAACACCTCGGTGTGCTCGGCGAGCTCGGGGCGGCCGCGGCGCTCGAGCTCGCGCACGAGCGTCTTCATCGCGTCCTGGCGCGACCGATCGTAGACGAGCGTCGCGTCGCGCGTCTGGACCACCGCGAGGTTCGAGACGCCGACGAGGCAGACGAGATCGTCCGCGCGCACGTAATTGTCGCTCGCCTCGACGAAGACCGCGTGCCCCTTCTTGCCGAGATGGACCGCGTTGCCGGCGGCGTCCTTCTCCGCGATCTCCCAGACCGCGTGCCAGGAGCCGACGTCGGACCAGCCCATGGAGACCGGCACGACGCGCGCCTGCGAGGTCTTCTCCATGACGGCATAGTCGATGGAGAGCGCCGTCGCCTTGGCGAAGGCGTCGGCCTCGAGCACGATGGAGCCGGCGTCGTCGCCGGCCTGCGACACCGCCTGGCGGACCGCCTCCACCGTCGCCGGGTCGAAGCGCTCGTACTCGGCGAGCAGGCTCTCGACGCGGAAGAGGAAGTTGCCGGAATTCCACAGGTAGCCGGAGCCGACGTAGTCCGCCGCGCGCTCGGCGTCGGGCTTCTCGACGAAGGCGTCGAGGACGAGCACGCCCTCGTCCTTCGTCGCCGCGCCGGGCTTGAGGTAGCCGTAGCCGGTGGCCGGATGGTCGGGCTCGATGCCGAAGGCGACGGCGCCGCCGAGGCGGGCCGCGCCGGCGGCGCGCGTCACCGCCTGGCGGAAGGAGACCTCGTCGCGCACGACGTGGTCGGAGGCGAGCACCAGCATCAGCGCGTCCGGGTCACGCGCGGCGAGGAGAGCCGCGCCCGCGGCGATGGCCGGGCCGGAATCGCGGCGCATGGGCTCGAGCACGATCTCGGCCTCGATGCCGATCTCGGCGAGCTGCTCGCGGACCATGAAGTGGTAGCGGTGGCCCGTCACCACGACGGGCTTGGCGAAGAGCGCGGGATCGGAGACGCGCAGGATCGTGTCCTGGAAGGTCGAATGCCCGCCCATCAGCGTGATGAACTGCTTGGGAGCCGCCTCGCGGGACGCCGGCCACAAGCGCGTGCCGGCGCCGCCGGCCATGACGAGAGGGGTGATGCGGGACATGCGCGTGCTCCTTGTCGCGCTGCGTGTGCCCCGAAACGCCCGCCCTGACAAGGGGGCATGGCAAGGGAGGCTTATGCCAAGGGAGGCTCGGAGACGGGAGACGATCGAAGCAGCGGGCGGGTCACCGCTTTCGCCGTGGCGCGAATACGAAGAGCGCCTCGCGGCGGCAGCGGCGAGGCGCCTCGTAGGGCGATGGCGATCCGAGCGGCCGGGCGGGTTCCCGCCGGCGCTCAGCCGAAGAGGATACGATGCGTGATGGGGTCGTAGTAGCGCATCAGCTCGCGCACGAAGGAGGCGGGCTCCTTCTCGAGCGCCGTGGCGAAGGCCTCGTAGCGCTCCGGCGGGATGCGCCCGCGGCCGGCTTCGATCTGCGAGATGAAGGTGTAGTACTCCACGCCCACGGCATTGGCGAGCTGGCGCTGGGACAGGCCCGCCTCCTCGCGCAGGGATTTGAGCCAGCGACCGGCGTCCTGCCGGAGCTTCTGCGTTTCTGCCGGTGCCTGGCCCTGCTGCGGGTGCGCGTACATTCTCGCCTCACTCCCCGTATGCCGGGGTATCAAAGTCACTGTATATGATGGCGAGCTTTCGGACGCTTGTCGAGTCTTTCCATCGCGAGTTTCCAATCCGCGATGCCGCAGGCCCGCACGCGCTCACAGAATCGAATATCCGTCGTCCGTGTCTGGAATGAGGCGCGCGCCGAATTCCGGCAGGAGCGTGAAGTGCGCGAGTACGTCCGCGGCATCCCCCCGGTCGTCGGCCAGGAAGTCGCGCCAGAAGGCGACGCCCTCCGCATCGCCGCCGCGGCCCAGCACGTTCTCGTAGAAGCGCGCGACGAGGACGTCGTCGCTCATGGCGTGCACGGGCGCGCCGTGGAGCGCGGCGAATTCGGGGCTCGCCACGAAGGCATCCGCCACCTGCTCGAGGCTCCAGCCCTCCGCCATGGCGCGCGTCCAGAACAGCAGGCCGCCCTCGTCCGGCGTGCGGTCGAAGGCGCCGCCGTAGAGGAGGTAGGCCGAGCGCGCGTGCGGCTCGGGCAGGCCGCTGATCCGCACGCCGCCATCGGTCTCGACGCGCTCGATGCCCATCTCCCAGTCGCTCTTGACCTCCTGCGCGATCCCGATGGGCGTGGCGCCGGGCGGGGGAGCGACGGTGTTCACGAACACGAACTGCTCGGGCGAGAGGTCCGCGATGGTGATGTCGTGGAAGAGCAGCGCCTGGTCCTCGTCCAGGCGCAGCATCACGTCGGTGCCCACCTGCTGCAGCCAGGGCAGGACCTCGTCGAAATGCTCGAAATGGAAGCCGTCGAGGCGCACCTTGTCCTGGTTGCCGATAGCGTTGGAGAAGTCGAGGATCGCGTCGTTGCCGTCGCCGTCGCGCACGATGTAGACGTCGATGCCGCGGCCGCCGCGGAAGACGTCGTTGCCGCCGCCGCCGTCGATCTCGCAATAGGGCGCATCCGACGCGCGGACGTAGTTGTCGAGGTCGTTGCCGGTGACGTAGCGCGCCCAGTCGCCACGCAGGATCACCTTGACGTCGTCGGCATCCATCGTCGTGCGCCAGGCCCAGCTCTCGGGCGCGCCCGTCTTGGTGAGGTCCGAGAAGGCCGTCGCGGGATCGATCGGCGCCCAGTGCTCGGGAATGGCGACGGGTGCGCGCTCCGGCGGGAGCTGGTAGACGCGGATCGAGTCGATGCGCATCTCCGCGGGGAAGGGCGTCGTCGCGTTCGGCATGCCGGGCCAGTAGCCGCCCACCGCGAGGTTCGCCAGCACGTACATCGGCTGCTCGACGTTCCGGTTCGCGGCGCGCCCGACCTCGATGTCGTCGAAGTACCAGATCACCTCGTCGGCGTTCCACTCGACGCCGTAGGTGTGGAAGCCGTCGGCGGAATCGAACAGGTCGTCGACCCGCGCCACGTGATCGGCGGTTTTGCGGCCGCGCTCGTCGACGTAATGCTGTGTCGCGTAGAGATTGTCGGTCTCGTGGCCGAGCACCTCGACGACGTCGATCTCGGGAGGCCATTGACCGTCGATGGCCAGCATCCAGAAGGCCGGCCACAGGCCACGCCCCTCGGGCATCTCGGCGCGGATCTCGAAATACCCGTATTGCGACGAGAACGACTGCTCGGAGGTGATCATCCCCGAGACGTAGTCGCGGTTCTCGATGAGCGATCCGATCCCGTCCGGGGCAGGCTGCGCCGTGATGACGAGCGCGCCGTTCTCGATCCGGAACGGGTCGAGCCCGAGCCCCTCGTAAGCCGGATCGACGTAGAATTGCTGCTCGTTGTTGCCGCTCTGCGTGCGCCAGCCCCAATAGCCCTCCGTCTTCCAAATGCCGGTGGAGCGGCCGTCGTAGAGGGAGACGTCGTCGAACTCCTCGGAGAAGAGCAGGCGGTGGTTCGAAAGGTTGGGCATGGGCGTGCTGCGGCTCGACCTGGGGAAGGTCCGGGGAGAGGGTCGATGCCGAATGTGACCGTGGTCACACGTATAGGATCAGATTTCTTTTGAAAAGACCGAAGTCCTTCGAAGAAAAAAGTTCCGAATCGGCATGACCGATCTACCCGGACCGGTCATGCCAAGCAACAACGATGACGTAAACAAAAGGTAATGGGCAGCCGAAATTCTGACTCAATTCGGGCACGGGCCCTGACGAGCCCGTGCCCCATATGCGGCGAGCGCCGTCAGACGACCCAATAGCCGTCGACGATGTCGGGAGCGACTCGCTGGCCGAATTCCGGCAGCAGCGTGAAGTTGGCGAGCACGTCGGCGCGATCGCCCCGGCCGCTCGCGAGATAATCGTCCCAATAGGCCACGCCCTGCGCGTCGCCGCCGCGGCCGAGCACATTCTGGTAGAGCAGGTCGACGAAGCGCTCGTCCGACACCCGCGTGCCGTAGAGCGAGGCGAATTCCGGGCTCGCGATGAAGGCCGCCGCGACGCCGTCGACGGTGGCGCCGCGAGCGAGCTGGTTCGTCCAGAAGAGGAAGCCGCCCTCGTCCGGCGTGCGGTCGAAGGCGCCGCCGTAGAGCAGGTAGGCCGCGCGCGCGAAGGGCTCGGCGAGGCCGTAGAGATAGGCGCCGTCGGTGGTCTGGACGCGCTCGATGGAGACGAGCGTATCCGTCGCCGTCCCGGCGGCGACGTAGACGCGCCCGTCGCTCGCGAGATCGACACGGATGGAGCTGCGCGGCCCGAGATATTCCACCGTGTCGTAGTCCCGGCCGCCGTCGATCCAGTTGCCGGAGGCGGCGCGCACGAAATAGTCGTTGCCGTCCTGCCCGTAGACCAGCGCGCCGTCGCCGTAGATGCGCACGACGTCGGCGCCCGTGGAGCCGAAGGCGGTGCTGCCCGGGGCCTCGAGCGTGATCTCGTCGGCGCCGTTCAGCGCGGCGGCGAAGACGTTCGCGTCGTCGGCGGGCGAGAGGGTCTCGACGGCGCGGTAGACGGCGGAGGCGCGCAGGCTCACGTCCTCGGCCCGCCAGACGATGGTGTTCGTGCGCGTGTCGACCTCCGCGACGCTCTGCACGATGCCGTCGTAGAGCGAGAAGCCGTCGTACAGGAAGCCGTAGCCGCCGAGCACCAGCGCGCGATCGGTGAAGCCGTCGGAGGCGAAGAGGTAGAGCGTGTCCTCGCGCACCGCGCTGCCCGCCGGGCGCAGGAACGAGCCCGGCAGGAAGTCGGCGCCCGTCTCGTTTCGCAAGAACCAGTTCAGGTCGGGCTCGATCATGTTTATCGGGCCGTACGCGTCGACTAGGGCCATCTCGTCCTCCACGTTCCGGATGCGACCATCCGCGGATCAGGTATGCCGCGGATCATCGTTGCTCGTGCATGAACGCAGCATGAGCGGCTCGGTTTGCGGCGAGCTGGCGTCGAGCGGCGAAAAAATGCGCGGACGAGGGTGCGAAGGACGTCCTCGCCAGCCGCGAGCGACGGGTGTATGGATCGGACGCCCCGCCTCGGGGCGGCGTTCCGCTTCGATGCCCCTGCTCCGCGCACTCCTCCTCGTCCTGTGCCTCGCCGCCACCGCTCTGGTGACGACGCAGACGCCCTGCGTCGCGGGCGTCGAGGCCGCGACGATCGAGGTGTCCGCGCAGGATTGGGATCCCGTCGCGGCTCCGCTGCCGCGGGCACCGGAGCTGCCGCTGCCCTCCGGCCGGCCCGCGAGGGCCGATACGCTCCCCCGCGTCGCGGCTGGCTCCGCCGCTCCCGTCTCCGTCGGTCAGACCGGGCCTCCGCGTCCGGACGATTCGCTCATCCGCAATCGTCCGCAACGTGGAGAACATTCATGGGTGCCCTCGTCGGCCTCCTGACGGTCTGCCTGGCCTTCCCCTTCGTCCTGGGGCTGTCCTGGGCGGTGCTCGTCTTCCTCTCGGATTGAAGAAACGAACCACCCGCCGCGGCCTACTCGGCCGCGGCCGCCGTCATGGCGAGTGCGCGTCGGCTCGATCCGGAACGCGACGCGCTCTGACCGCGTAGGCGAGCGGCGCGTTCAGGACGGGAGCGTCCTGCGGCCCGCGCACGGGATATCGCGCAGCATGGGCGAGCGCGAGATCCGAGAGCATCGCGAGGCGCAGCCGCGCGAGCTTGAACGGGCCGGGGAGGCCGACCACGGTCGCGGCCGTCGAGAATGGACCCCAGAACAAGGCATCTACGGCGTCGATGCGGAAGCCCGCCTCCTGCAGCCGGCGGCGCCAGAAGCTCGGCGTGCCGCGGTGATAATCGTCCGGATGGCCGTGAACGCGAAACACGAACGGTACGACGAAGAACAGCATGCCACCGTCCCTCGTCACCCGATGCAGCTCAAGCAGCGTCCGTTGGAGATCGTAGATGTGCTCGAACGTGTTGAGCGATAGGACCACATCGTAGCGCTCGTCTTCGACGGGCAGGTGCGTCTCCGGAGTGATCACGTAAGTGGGGCGCGTGCCCTCGTCGATATTCGCAGATTCGTAGGTCACGTCGGCAGCGGGTGCGTGCCAGCGCGACCGGATGGCCGCGTAGTTCGTCTGCTCACCGCCACCGAAGTCGAGCACCTTGCCACCCAGCCCGAGATCGGCGAGGCGCTCGTACTCGAGGCAGCGCAGAAGGCTCTGGCGCGAAACTTCGGGCCAGAAGCGACGAAGCCTGCGCAGCGAGGGGCGCCGCCAAGCGACCTCCGGCTCCGGTGTCATGACCCTTCTCCTCCGTTGTCGGGCTCCCGCGAAGCCTTGCCGTAACGCGCCCCGACGATTGCCGCCGTCGCGAGGCTCGCGAACAGGTCGCGCAGCACGAAGGCCAGCGCTGCGCCGAGAACCCCCAGGGACGCGACCAGCGCGAGCATCGTCGCGATCGAGATGCCGGCGCGGGCGAGGACGAGATGCAGGAAGGTGGCCGCATCGAGCTGCGCCCGCACGAACCGGAACTGCAGACGTCCCAGCATTCCGACCGCGACACCCGCGGTCATGATCTGCGCGTAGGGGATCGCATCCATGTAGCGCTCGCCGGCCAGGACGGGCAGGAGCCAGGGCACAACCACCAGCGCCGTGAACGCGCACGCGCCGGCGAGCATGACGGAGGCGGCCAAGGAGACGCGCTTCAAATCGCGCCCGAACCTCCTCGTTCGTGCGAGCAGGGGGTCGAGCGAGGCAATCGCCTCGCCGACGGCCGCCTGCAGCAGGCTGGGGACGCGCAGAGCAACGACATACACGGCGAGCGCCTCCGGGGAGACGAACCAGTAGAGGAGAAGCCGATCGAGGTTCTGCGCGAGCAGTGCCGGCAGCTCGTAGACGCTCACTTCCACGCCGTAGCGTGTCGCGCCGGCCTCCTCCAGCCCGGTCCTCGGGACCGCGCGCAGGCTCCAGAGGATGCCGAGAACGTTGCAGGCACCGGGGACGATCACGGTGGCGAGAACGACCGGGAGGAACGGCTCCTCGAAGGCGAGCGCACATGCGACGACCGCGCCCGCGCGCACCACCGCGCCGCTCGCGTCGGCCACGAACAGCACGTCGTAACGATCGAGCCCCACCGCGGCGTTTCGCCAGAAGGTGAGGCCCGCCCAGGGCAGGAAAGCCGCCGCAATTGCCATGAGCGCCGTCGAGACGAGAGCGCGGTCGGCGTCCCCGAGGAGAGCCGCCGCCGCCGCGAGAAGTGCGGCACCCAGTATCGCTCCGGCGGCGGAGATCGCGATCGCGCGTCGATAGCCTCCGCCCGCGCCTCGTGCGATGCCCTGCGCCTGTGCGTTGCCGAGACCCGGGAGCCCGAATACGCGCGCAGCATCGGCGATGGCGAGAACGAGCGCCTGCGCCGCGAACTCGGCCGGATCGAGCACGCGCGCGAGAACGACGAACACCGCGATCCCGCTCGCGATCTCGATGGCCTTGCGCCCGAGCAGCAGCGGTGCCCGCATCGCGGCGAAGGCGACCACCGCCTTCTCGTGAGAGTTCATCTGTGCCTCACGGCCGTGTCCTCCGGGGATCCCGGCACAGAAGCAACGGCTTGCTGGAGGTGCGTCCACCGATCTCCTTGATCGTGGCGTAGCTCGCCGACAAGACGGCCCCGACCCGATGCGTGTCGCACAGGGACGGGTGCAGCTCGATGACGAGCGTCGCGACGCGCGCCAGCGTGGCGCCGGCGTCGGCGAGGAGCGCCTCCTCGGAGCCCTCGACGTCGATCTTGGCGAGCGCGATCGTCCCATCGCCACTTCCTGCCGCCTGCGACACCAGCGTCCGGAATCCGCGGGTCTCGACGGGGATCGTGCCGTGCGGTTCCACACGGTTCGCCATGCTCGCCTCTCGGCGGGACACGTAGACGGTCTCGCCGTCGCGCGCTCCCGCGGCTGCCGCGAGCGCCCGGACCCCCGTCAGGCGCTCGGTGTTCCGGCTCAGGAGGTCGAAGGTCTCCGGCTCGGCCTCGACGCAGAGCATCGTCGCATCGGGCCTGCGAGCGGCGAGCCAGAGCGCGAACGTTCCGATGTGGGCACCGACGTCGAGCACGCGTGCATGCGGTGGAAGATGCTCCAGCACCGGCTCGTACTCCGCCGAGGCGAGCACCTCGTGGACCGCCTGCTCGTCGCCGGCTCGCAGCCAGATCCGCCCGTAGCGCGTAGACACCGCCACCGGTACCGTGGGTGCGCTCCGCAGCGCGAGTGCGAGGCGCAGCGCGGAGAGGGGCCCTCCCGTCACCTTCGAGAGCGACGAAAGCCGGGCCATACGGGTGCGGAACGAAGCACGCGAGAGGATCGACGACGAGCGCGACATGAATGGAGCATCCAGGCGGAAGAACTTTCCCGCGCCAGCGGTCATCGTGCGTGCGGCGCGTGGTGTCAACGCCGCGACCGCCCGGCCGGCACGTCTTGCGATTGGCGCGGCGCATGGCCTGGTGTAGAGCGTTGCGGCCGAGAGCCGAGCTGAGCGACGGCTGGTGCGAGGGAGCGGGCTAGGGTGTGCGGTATCGTCGGGATCTTCGATCCGAACGGGCAGCTGCCGCGGGGCACCCTCGAGCCCGACGTCCGCGCGATGACGGCGCGGCTCGTCCATCGCGGCCCCGACTCCGATGGTGTCTTCGTCGACCTGGACGCCGGGATCGCGCTCGGCCATCGACGGCTCGCCATCCTCGACAGGTCGGAGGCCGGGAGCCAGCCGATCGTTTCGTCAGACGGCCGTTGGGTGATGGTCTACAATGGCGAGATCTACGGGCTGGAGCGGCTTCGGAACGTGCCGGCGCTCGCGGACGTGCGCTGGCGCGGGTCGTCCGACACGGAGGTGCTGCTCGAGAGCATCGCGCATCGGGGCCTGGACGAGACCCTGCGCGATGCAGACGGCATGTTCGCTTTCGCCGTGTTCGACCGGCGCGAGCAGGTCCTCCATCTCGCGCGTGATCGCTTCGGCATGAAGCCGCTCGTGTACCAGCGCGGGGAGGGCGGGGTTACGTGGATCGCCTCGGACACGCGATGTCTCGGTCGGGGGATCGGCGCGAGCCTCGACCCGCACGGCATCGCCACGTTCCTGCGCTACGGTCACGTTCCGAGCCCGCATACGATCTTCCGCGACATCGTGCGGCTCGGCCCCGGCGAGATCGCCTCCATCTCCCGGTCCGGAACCGTCGTCCGGCGCTGGTGGAGCCTGGACGAGTGGGCTCTGGCCCCGCGAGCCGCGTCGAAGCCGGAGGCAGCGATCGACGTCTTCGAGGAGGCGTTCGATCGCGCCGTTCGGGAGCGGTTGATCGCCGACGTCCCGCTCGGCGCCTTTCTCTCGGGTGGGGTCGATTCGGCGCTCGTCGTCTCGTCGATGGTGCGCGCCGCCTCCGAGCCGGTACGCACCTTCTCCATCGGCTTCCCGGACCTCGGCTACGACGAGACTCCGATCGCCGCCGAGGTCGCCAAGCGGCTCGGGACGCGGCATACCAGCGCGCGCTTCGGCGAACCCGAGGCCGCAGCCGCGATCCCGGACCTGATCGCGGCGTTCGACGAACCGTTCGCCGACGCCTCGGCGTTGCCGACGTTGATGCTGTCGCGCCTCGCGCGCCGCGAGGTGGTGGTCGCCTTGTCGGGCGACGGCGGCGACGAGCTCTTCGCGGGGTACGACCGCCATCGCCTCGCCGGAAGGCTCGGCGCGCTGAGAACGGTGCCCCTTTCGGTGCGGGTGGCCTTCGCGAAGCGCCTGTCGGGGATGCAGGCACCGCTGCTCGACGGCATCGCGGCGCGCGCCGGTATCTCCCGCCTGTCGGAGCGGCTCCGCAAGCTCGGGCGGGTGATGGCGAGCGACGCGGAGCCGTGGCTCGAAGCCGTATCCCTCACGACGGCGCCGCAGGTCCTCGTCGACGCGCGCGAGCACGACGTCCCCCTCCCGGATGCTGCATTGTCTGATCCGCTCGATCGCATGCGTTGGCTGGACATGTCCGTCTATCTCGGCGACGGCGTGCTGCAGAAGGTCGATCGCGCCTCCATGGCGGCGTCGCTGGAAGTCCGCCCCGCCTTCCTGTCTAACGATCTCGCACGCTTCGCGTGGAGCCTCCCTCGCGATCGCCTCCTCGGGCGAGGACGGGGCAAGCTCGTCGCCCGGGCATTGCTCGCTCGACGTCTGCCCGGGCACCTCGCGACGCTCCCCAAGCGCGGCTTCTCCGTGCCCCTCGCGGCCTGGCTGCGCGGATCGCTCAGATCCTTCGCCGGCGACCTGCTCGTCTCAGCGGAGATCGGTGGAGGCCACGTGAACGCCCGGGCAGTACGGGCCCTGTGGGACGAGCACGCCTCCGGGCGCCGCGACAACGCTTACGCCCTCTGGCCGATCGTGGTGCTCGAAGCATGGTGCAGGAGACCCGACAACACGTCCGGAGCGCGTCGATGACGACCGCGCGTGCATGCCCGGCGCGCAGCGCTCCGCGACCTCGGGACCTGACGGACGTCCGTGTCGTGCTCTACTTTCATCGTCTCGCGTCGGCCGGTGGCGCGGAGCGGATGCTCTGCCGGCTCGCGGAGGCGCTGGTCTCCTACGGCGCGGGCGTCGACGTCGTGAGCTGGGACGACGCTGCGGCGAACTCCTTCCATGCGCTGCCATCGGGCGTGACGTGGCATCGGCTGGGCTACACCCCCGGGCTCCGCGACAAGGCGCGACGCGCTCGGGAGCTGACGGGGCTGCTGCGGCGCATGCGAGCGGACGTCCTCGTCGGCTTTGTCATGAGCGCGGACCGCACCGTCTACGCGGCGTGCCGGATGGCGGGCGTCGCGCTGATCGTGGCCGAGCGGAACGCGCCCTCCATGTATCGCTTTCGGCACGGGATGGTCGGCCGAGCCATGATCCATGCCTCGCTCCACCTCGCCGACGCCGTCGTGGTTCAGTTCGCGTCCTTCGTGAAGCACTATCCGCCGACGCTGCGGCGCCGCATGCGGGTCATCGGCAACCCCGTCGACGTCGCCGCACGCGTCCCTGCGCGCCCGAGCTGCGATGGTCGACACATCCTGCTCTTCTGCGGCCGGCTCGATCCGCTCCAGAAGCGCCCGCAGATCGCCCTCGACGCCTTTGCTCGGATCGCACACGAATTCCCGGATTGGGATTTGCGGATCGTCGGCGGCGGGCCGGCGGCGGCGACGCTCCGCGAAGCGGCGGCGAAGCACGGGCTGTCGTCCCGGGTCCGCATCGACGGGGCTCGCAGCGACCTCGCGGACGTGTTCGCGCAGGCCGATCTCTTCGTGCTCCCGTCCGCCTTCGAGGGTTTCCCCAACGTCCTGGCCGAAGCCATGGCGGCGGGCCTCCCCGCCATCGCGTTCGAGAGCTGCGCGGGTGCGGCGGACCTCCTCGCTCTCGGCGGAGGATGGCTCGTCGGCGATGCCGATCCCGTCCGAGATCTCGCCGAGACGCTTCGCACGGCCATGCTTTCGCCCTCCGAACGGGCCGCTCGAGGTGCGCGGGCACGACAGGGCATGAAAGCGCTTGCCGCCACCGACGCCTTCGCGCCTTGGGCCGATCTCGTGCGGCAGGTGGTCGACGGGAGGCGCGGATGACGAGGGAGGCGCTCGTCACCATCGCGATGACCGCTTACGACGCGCAGGAGACGATCGAAGCCGCGCTCGCATCCGCGGCGGCACAGACATGGCACCCCCGTGAGATCGTCGTCGTCGACGACGCATCCGGTGATCGCACGCCCGAGCTGCTGGAGCGCTTCGCGGCCCGCGTGCCCGATGTCCGGATCGTCAGGCACGGGGAAAATCGTGGCGTCGGCGCCGCTCGCAACAGTCTTCTGGTGGAGGCGCGCGGCGCCTTCGTCGTCTTCTTCGATGACGACGACGTCAGCGAGCCTCGTCGCGTGGAGGCGCAGGTCGACAGGATCGTCGCCTACGAGAGGCTGATTGGCGACGCCGGCCCCGTCGTCTGCCATGCGGCGCGGCTCGCCCGCTACCCGGATGGCGTCACCCGGCGCCTCCCGGCCATGGGCGAGGCGGCCAAGGGGTGGGCGCCTTCGGGGCATGCCGTCGCGGATGCGATCCTGCGGGGAACGGCCACCGGCATCGCCGGCGCTTGCGCGACCTGCAGCCAAGCCGCCCGCATCGAGACGTATCGGACGGTCGGCGGCTTCGACGAGAGCTTCAGACGTGGCGAGGACACCGACCTCGCCGTTCGGCTCGCCCGTGCAGGGGCGCATTTTGTCGGCCTCGAAGACGCCTTGGTGCACCAGACGATGACGCGCACCACCGACAAGAGCCTCGAAGCCGAGCGTGAGGCGTTCCTGATGCTCCTCGAGAAGAACCGCGATTTCCTCGATCAGTACGGGGAGTACGACTTCAGCCGTGGCTGGATCGAGGTTCGCCACCATTGGATGATGCGTCGCCGCGTGCGCTTCGCAGGCGGCTTGTTGGCGCTCCTCGTGCGCAACCCGGTCGCGACAGCCCGGCGCCTGCGTCATGCGCTTCCGCGAATCGCGGACAACGAGGCCCATCGGGCGTTTCTGGGAGGCGACCCGTCGTGAGCGCCGCCGCGCCTCTGGTGACCATCGCAATGACGTGCTTCGACGCGCGCGAGACCGTCCTGCGCGCGCTCGAGAGCGCGTTCGCGCAGGACTGGCCGAGCCGCGAGATCCTCGTCGTCGACGACGCGTCTGCCGACGACACCGCCACGATCGTCGAGACCGCCGTCGCGGGACGCTCGGACGCTCGCCTCGTGCGACATTCGCGCAACAGCGGCGTCGGGGCGGCGAGGGCGACGCTTCTCGAGGAGGCGCGCGGCACCTTCGTCGTCTTCTTCGACGACGACGATACGAGCGGGCCCTCGCGCGTTCGCGTCCAGATCGAGCGCATCCTCGCCGAGGAAGCGCGCAGACCGGGCCCCGTCGTCTGCTACGCCTCCGGTCGACGCATCTATCCGAGCGGCCATGCGATGAGCATCGACGCGATCGGCTCGCGCGACACGCCGCCCTCGGGGGCCGACGTCGCAGCCTGGCTGCTCGTGTACGAACGCCGGCCGGGTCTCTTCTACGGCGGCGGGACGCCCGCCTGCTCTCTGGCAGCACGATGCGAGGACCTGAGGCGCGTGGGCGGTTTCGACCCGCGATTGCGCCGCCTCGAAGACGTCGATCTCGCGATCCGGCTCGCTTTCGCGGGCGCCACGTTCGTCGGAACGACCGAGCGCCTTTATACGCAGTACGCCACGACGGGTAACGACAAGACGCCGGAACGCAACCTCACGGGCGAGCTCGCGATCGTGGAGAAGCACGCGGCTTTCCTCCAGGAGCACGGGCTCCTGGACTATGCGCGGCGGTGGCCGATGCTCCGCTACAGGCACTTCGCAGGTGATCGGCCGGGCTTCGTCCGCGATCTGGTCGGTCTACTGCTGCGTCATCCCGTCAGGACGACGCGGCATCTCCTGGCGACGGGGCCGAAGCGCCTCTCACACGAACGTGCCGCGGGACGTGGAGGAGGGCGGCGATGAAGGTCATGCTCGCCGCACGCGCCATCGGCGACGTCGCCGGTGGTGTCGAGCGCATGGTCCTCGCCATCGGCGCGGGACTCGCCGCGCGCGGCGTCGAGGTCGAGCTCCTGACGTGGGACCCGCAACACGCCACGGCGTTCTACCCGATACCGCCGGAGATCGTCTGGCACCGGGTCGCCGACGGGGACCCGGGTGTCCGCGCCGGGCTTCGGCGCCGTCTGCTACGGGCGCGTCGGCTTCGCGACCTGGTGCGGGAGCGCCGTCCGGACGTGGTCGTCGCCTTCCAGGACGGTCCCTTCCGGGCATTGCGCGCGTACCTCGCCGGCATCGACGTGCCCGTCGTCGCGGCCGAGCGCAATGCACCGTCGCGCTTCGACCACCTCCGACGCGGGCGGGTCGAACGGGCGATCGTCTTCGCCTCATTCCACGCGGCTGCGGCGGTCGTCGTGCAGTCTGCGAGCTACGTTTCGCTCTATCCGCGCACGCTCGCCGGGCGGATCGCGGTCGTCCCAAATCCGGTCGCTGCCGCGAGCGCCCCACGCGAACCCGTGCGCGACGATAGGGCGGTCTCGCGGCGCCGCACGTTGCTGAGCGTCGGGCGTCTGAGCTATCAGAAGAACCACGCCGTCCTGGTGCGAGCCTTCGCGCGCATGGCGGCTTCCCACCCCGAATGGGATCTCGTGATCCTGGGAGACGGTGAGGAGCGCGCGCATCTGGAGCGGCTTGTGCAGGACCTCGGGATCGCGCATCGCGTCGCGCTACCGGGCGTGCGCCCCGACCCCGAGCGCGCCTACGCGAGCGCCGACCTTTTCTGCCTCGCGTCCCGATGGGAGGGCTTTCCGAATGCGCTCGCAGAAGCGGCGGCGCACGGCCTCGCCAGCGTCGCCTTCTCCGGTTGTGCGGGGGTGGATTCGATCATCGCGCACGAACGGTCGGGGCTGCTCGCTCCGGGGAACGCGGACGAGCGATCATTGGCGGAGGCCCTCGACCGCGCGATGGGAGCGCCCGAACTGAGGGAGCGGCTCGGGCGCGAAGCGGCCCGCGTCGTCGAGGCCTACGCCCCCGACGCAATCTTCGACCGCTGGCTCGCTCTGCTCGAGCGGATCGCACGAGACAGGCGATGATCCTCTTCGTCATCAAGTCGCTCGCCGTCGCGGGGGGCGCGGAACGCGTGCTCGCCACCGTCGCCGGTGGGCTGGTCGAGCGGGGCCACGAGGTCGCCGTGATGAGTTTCGACGCGCCCGGCGTCGCGCCCGCCTATCCTCTCCATCCCGGCGTCGAGCATATCCGTCATCCGATCGGCGCGGCCACGCATCGATCCGGGCTCGTGGGGACGCTGCGTCGCATGGTGCGACTGCGCCGCGAGGCGAGCTGCCGAAGGCCGCGCCTGTGCATCGCCTTCATGCATTCGGCCTACGTGCCGGCCGTGATCGCCTTGGCGGGAACGGGCGTACCCGTCGTCGCGAGCGAGCACACCATCCCGGATTACTTCGCGCATCGGCGCGTCGAGTTCGCGCTGGTCCGGCTCGTCGCGGGCCTCGCGAGCGGCATGACGACCGTGTCCGAACATGCTCGCTCGCGTTTTCCTGCAGCATTACGAAACGTCATGACCGTCGTGCCCAACCCCGCGCTCGACGCGAGGGGTCGGCAGGCCGACGTGCTAGGCTCGCAGGAAGGTGGAGGTACGATCCTATCGGTCGGGCGCCTTGTCGAGGGCAAGGGGCTGGAGATCCTCGTCGAGGCGTTTGCACTGATTGCCGGAGAGAGGCCGGGATGGACCCTGCGCCTGGTCGGCGACGGACCGCTGCGCGAGGCGCTTCGCACCCTCGCCTCGCGCTTGCGGGTCGCCGATCGCATCGCGTTCGTCGGCTTCGTCTCTGCCGTCGACGACGAATACCTGCGCGCGCAGCTGTTCTGCGCACCCTCCCTCGTCGAGAGCCAGGGGCTCGCGGCCGCCGAAGCGCTCTCGTTCGGGCTGCCCGTGGTCGCCTTCGCCGACTGCGAAGCTCTGGCGGAGATCGTTCATGACGGCTTCAACGGCCGTCTCGCCCGCGCGAACGAGGGCGCCGCCGGGCTCGCGCCGCTCCTCGCCGAACTGACGGCCGATGCCGAGCAGCGCGCGCTACTGGCGCGAGGGGCCACCGCGAGCCGACCTTCCGGCAAGCTCGACGAGGTGCTCGCGGCGTGGGAAAGTCTCGTCGCCGCCCACGCCCGCGAGGCCACGGCGCAGCCGCACCGGCACACCAATCAAACGAGCATCGACCGATAGAGCGCGATGGTCTCGCGCGCGACGACCTCGCTGGAAAAAAGGCGCTCCGCTCGCTCACGAGCGGCCCCACCCATGCGCCGACGCAGCTCGGCGTCGCCCGCGAGGCGGCGCACCGCCGCCGCGAGCGCCTCCGGGTCTCTCGGGGGGACGAGGAACCCGGTTTCTCCGTCGACGACGATCTCGCGATTGCCGGGAACGTCGGTCGCGACCATCGGCCTCCCGCACGCCGCAGCCTCGAGAAGAGCCTTCGGAAGACCCTCGCCGCCGCGAGAGGCGAGGATCGCGACGTGACTCTTCGCCCAGATCTCGCGAGGATCGTCGACGTGCCCGACATACGTGACGCTCGGCGACTGCGCCCAGCTCACGAGCACCTCGTGCGATAGGGCCGAGGGGTTGCCGAGGTCCGGCTTGCCGACGAGAAGCGTGCGGTGGGCGACGCTCTGCTCGTCGAGCAGGCGAGATGCTTCGACGACGTCGGCGACACCCTTGATCCCCAGCATGCGGGTTACCGTCGCAACGATCAACGGCGGGGCGTCGGGAGGCGGGACGTGCGGATGCGAGAGAACGTCGATACCCGCGCCTCGGATGATCGCGCTTGCAGCGCGCTTCGCCGCGCCGGCGGCTTTCACGACCTCTCGATCGTCGTTGTTTTGGAACAGGTACACGGACCCTGGACGATCGGCGAGCGTGGAGAGGCTCTGCAGAATGATCCGGCGAACGATGCGCGCTTTCAGCGAGTCGTCCGCAAACGCATAGCCGAGGCCGGTGATCGCATGGACGAAGTGCGGCCGGCTGGCCGTGGGCAGGGCGCCGAGGGCGGCGAGCACGATCGGCTTCAGGGATACGGCGTGAACGATGGCGGGCTTCAGCCGGTCGATGAGGCGGGCGACGCAAGCTGCGCTGCGCAGATCGTCGAGAAACCGTCCGCCGCGCTTCCAGGGGAGTTCGTGCAGTGCGATCCCGCTCGCTCCGATCGCCTCGTCCCCTTCCGATGTCCGCGTGGCGACGTGCACCTCGAAGCCCTGGTCCATAGCAGCTTTGGCGAGGTAGAGGCGGTGTGAGCGAAAGTACCAGCCGTCGCTCACCACGAAAAGGACTTTCGGCGAACGGGCGTGGACGCTCGTCGTTTCGATCGGAACCACTGTTGATGTCCCGCTAGTATCCGAGCCGTCGCGCAGCCTTGATCACCAAACCGCCGTCATCCGCGCACGCGGTCGCGAAGCGGGGCATAGGCGACACGAGCGCGCAAGCCAATGGGCCCACGAACGATTTCCCCAGTTCGTCGTGAGCCGGCCCGCACGCGCGCACAGGACCGGATGGGCTGTCGGGTTCGCGGGAGCGCCGTCGCAAGCTCTCCCGCGCCGTCAACGGCGCAAACCCCCTGCGCAGCTGTGCGCCGAGCTAGTGCCGTCGGTACGGTGAACCGCGGGAAAGTTCTCACGATGGATTGATCCGGAAGCCTGCGCTCAGCCGACGGAACTCTTCCGAGCGAATGAAGCCGTCCATGACCGTGTTGCGATCGGTGCCGCTGTTCAATTGGGGCACCCAGGCGTTCCGACCGTCCGCGCCGCCGTCGCGATCGAAGAATGCGCGGTATAGAACGTCCACGAACTGCTCGTTGGTCAAACCATTCGCCAGGAATTCGGCACTGTTGAAGAACGCCCGGCCGACGTCGCCGCCGGCCAGGATACCGGAGGCGAGGCTCTCGACCCAGTAGTTGAGGCCCGCCGCGTCCGAGCCGCGTCCGAGCGAGCTGACATAGAAGCGCTCGACGAAGGCCTCGATGTTCGACTGCGACTGGTGCTCCTGGTAGCGCCCGGCGACAAAATCGCCGATCTGGACGTCGAACGGGTTCTCGAACCGATAGACCACGGCCTGGTCTCGCGCGGCCGTCGTTCCGCCGCTGATGATCTCGAGACGCCCGTCTGCGTCGATGTCGCGCACGGCCGGCGACCCCTTGAAGGTCTCGAAGATCCCGGTGCGCGTGCCCGCATCGCTGATCTGCCGCCCGTCATGTCCGATGATGACGGTTTGAGATCCGATCGAGACGAGGATCTCGAGAGTGCGATCACCGTTCAGGTCGACCGCGACGGGCGAGCTGAAGATGGGTGCGCCGGTCGTGCCGGGGAACGTTGCCGGGTAGGTCTGCCAGTACAGCTCGCCCGTGTGGTGCCACGCGTAGAGACCGCCGGTGAGAGTCGCTGCGACGATCTCGAGGTCGCCGTTCGCGTCGAGATCCGCGATCAGCGGCGTCGCAAAGGTGCGTCCGCCGGTGTCGAGCAGGAATTTGCTCGTCCCATCGTGCTCCCAGACGCGGATATAGGTGCCACGATCGTCCTGTAGGTAGTTCCCGGTCCCGTACACGATCTCGAGGAAGCCGTCGCCGTCGAGATCCGCGGTGACCGGGCTGCTCCAGAGGACCTGCTCCTCGAATTTGCCCCGCAATGTCGTGTATTCCGGGTTCCCGACCGGCTGATCGAAGCCGGGCGTGTTCTGGTCGCCGTTCGCGGAGATGACGTGGAAGATGCCTCCCGTGCGCGTGCGAGCGTCGGCGTTCTCCGTGATGTCCGCGGACACCAATATCTCGAAGACGTTGTCGCCGGTAATATCCGCGATGTGGGGCGTCGACCAAATGGTGTCGGCGAGGTGCACCTCGACCTCGGGGGTGCCGGTGCGGCCGTCCAGGATCCAGGTGCTCTGGTCCCAGCTGTTGTAGATCACCTCGCGAACGCCATCTCTGTCGATGTCGAACACCACGGGAGCGCCGTAGACGCCGTCGGGACGGCCGTCACCCCTGTTATCCGCGCCGCCGATCGTATCGCGGCTCTGATGAAACCAGACGATGTTCCCGTTCGAGTCGAGCGCATAGACACCGCCGCGATCGCCGGGCTGTCCGACGACGGGCTGCCCGAGCTCGTTCGTGCTGTCGGCACCGACGCCGACGACGATCTCCATTCGGCCGTCTCCGTTGAGATCTGCGAACACGGGCTCCGTGCTCACGGACGTCGTCTGGTAGACGTGACCGGTCTGCGAATCCGGTCCCGCTATGGCGGGGAACGAAACCTGCCACTTGACCGTCCCGTCCGCCTCCAGGCAGACGAAGCCCGCCGGCCTCACCTCGCGCCCCTGCGCGTCGAGGCCCTTGCTGGTGCCGACGAAGATCTCCTGCTCGCCGTCATTGTCGATATCGAAGAGCGAGACCGAGACGTCGCGGATCGGGCCGAAGGGGAGAACGCGGGACCACGTCTCGTCGGGCGCGTCGATTGCGAGACGCACACGCGTCGCGTCGCCCTGCGGGGCGGTCTGGAAGAGCTCGATCGTGTAAATGCCCGACGAGGTGACCTGGAAGTCGATGCGCTCGGGCACTGAGCTGCCCTGGAAGTCGGAGGCGACGACCCGGTTGGCCGAATCGTAGAGGATCATGTTGACATCGCTGAGCCCGGTCAGCGTCGCCATCTCGATGGAGAGGCTACCCGGGTTCGCAAAGACGCTGTAGCGCTGTTGCCCGACGACCGAGAGCTCGTGAACGCCGTCGCCGAGGCTCGTGTTGAGCGCGGTGGCGATCGGATCGTGCAATGTCGCATCCTCGAAGAGCATACCTCGTACCCCCAGTCTTTCGTGTCGCGCCGCGAATCTCCGTTCGCATCATCGTCGCGCGCCTGCGAAGAAAGAAACACGGACGCGGTGGCACCGCAAGCGACGAGCGATCAGCGACTGCGGCCGCGTCGCGTCACATGCTCGCGCCCGAGCGTCCGGCGGGCTGATCGATCGCCGCTGCCATCCTGTCCTCCACGACATCGATCGTGGTAATCGGCGCGGTCGATGCGGCGATCTGCGCAGGGGGAGAGACGTGCACCGCCTCTGAAATCTCGGCGACGCGCGCGAAGAAATGGCGTGTGCTCTCCGCCCAAGACAATGGTCCCACGTCAGGCGAGCGCAGCGCGTCCAAAGCGCTCGGGTCCCCCTCGTAGCCGTCGATCAGGTCCACGAGCCGGTCGAGATCGTCGAGGGCGAAGTACGCCACCCTGTCAATGCCGACCTCCCGGTGAACGGGTGTGTCGCTGGCGAGCACGGGCAGGCCGCGGGCGAGGCCCTCGACGATCGGCAGGCCGAAGCCTTCGGCCGTGGACGCGAAGACGAGCGCACGGCAGCGCGCGTAGAGGGTCTCCAGCTCGGGATCCGCCACGTCGTCGAACCAGAACAGTCTTCGATTGAGCTCCGCGTGACCCGTGATGCGATGGATGAGCTTCTCGACCTTCCAGCCCGCGCGCCCGACGAAGAGCAGGTTGGGGCCGTCGCCACGGGCCCAGATGCGCTCGAATGCGTCGAGGACGTAAGCGTGGTTCTTGCGCGGCTCGAGGGTCGACACGACGAGGTATGTGGCCCGTGCGGAGACAGCTTCCTCGAGCGTCGGGCGCAGGGGCTGCGCCGGCCTCGATCGATCGTTGAAATCGCTTCCGAGATGGAAATGCGCGAAGGCCTTGCCCGCTGCGACCGTCGGAAGCTCCCGCTCAAGATACGCCTCGAGATCCTGCTGAACCGTCCGCGAGATGGCGATGAAGCCGTCGCACAGCCGGGCCGAGATCGCGATGTGCTCCTTGAAGACGGAGGCGAGGAGGTCGTCGCAATATTGCGGATGGGTAATCGGTATCAGGTCGTACACGACACCGATCACGACCACCCCGCGTTCGCGCAAGGCGCTCACAGTCGGCCAGATACCCAAGTACCAGGAGGAGTCGAGAAGGATCAGCACGTCGCCCGGGCGCGCCTCGTCGAGGCGGGGGTCGACGGCCGTCGCCTCGCCGGGCGACGGTCTGCGGTTCGCCCCCGTCAGCGTTCGGACAGGATGCAGGCCGGCATAGAGGATCGCGTTCAGCCCGAAGCGTGTCCGGTCCGCGAACAGGAACGTCCGTACCGCCGGATGATCGGCGGCGATCGCGGAGAGCAGTTCCCTCCCGGTGTCATAGATGCGCCTGAGATAGCGCTTGAATCGAAGCAGGCGTGCGGGCTCGGCACGGCCGATCCGAGGCTCGAGATCCGCGCGAACGATCGGCTCGAACGCGCCGTTTGCGAGGTTCACGAGGCGGACTTCGTCCGCGCCGCTCGGGGGCGTGGCGAGGGCATTGTCGACGACGCGGCGAACGACCCGCTGGATCCCCGAGTTCAGATGCGCGTGCTCACGCAGGTACGAGCAATCGATGAAATAGGTGGGCATTTGAAGTCCGTCGGGCTTTCGTCGCGCTGCAGGCGTCGGTCCGGTGTGATCGCGCTTGCGTCTCGCCCCGTCGACGCGGCGCAACCTAGCCACACTCGCTGTGAACGGCAACACGCCCGATCGTCGTGGTGACGATTGCGACGACGCAGCGCGGCCGCGTCGCGGCTGCCGTTTGGATACGCCGACCCCCGATCGCGGCGACGGCGACTCGTCCCCGCACGAAGCCGGCGACAACGAACGCGGTCGATGCTATCGCGGGCTCGAGGGAGGAGATCCGCCGAATGCACGACGAGATCCCACGCGTATACGTCGACGTGACGCGCACGGCGACACGTGGCTACCATACCGGAATCCAGAAGACGGTTAGAGGCTTGTACCGAGCACTTCGTGCTTTGGGAGAGCGTGAGGGCTTCGTCGTCGTGCCCGTGGCGACGACCGGTCGCGGGCCCGTCGTGCTCAGAGGGCTGGCTTTCCACCCCTACGAGAGTGGTCGCGACGACGAAAGGCGCGGGCGCGGCGTCGCGCAGGGGACGTTCGACGCGGCGCGCCGCCTGGTGGCGCGGGCGCGTGCGCGCCTCGCCGGTCGAGAGGGCAGGGGGGCGGGCGTTCGTGTCCTCCAGAGTGCGTTGGATGCCGCGATCCGCCTCGGACGCTCGACGTTCGCGCCGCAGCTCCTCCTGCGACCGCCGGTTCGCTTCCGGCCGCAGGACGTCTACCTGCTTCCGGACTCGTCCTGGCTCGCCGAGCCGTGGGCGGGTGTCGAGCGGGCCCGCGCGGCCGGTGCAGGCGTCGCGTCTCTCTGGTACGACCTTATCCCGGTCCTCCATCCCGAGCACTTCGATCCGCCTGCGGTGCAGGCCTTCGAGGCCTACCTGACGCGCATTCTCGCGGAGGCCGACCTCGTCGTCGCGATCTCGCGGACCGTCCGGCTCGAGATCGAAGATTTCGCCCAGGGCGCCCGCCTGACGCCACCGAGGCTCGCGCACGCGTGGCCTGGGGTCGAGGTGGCGGAGCCGACGCGTCGGCCCCGGCCGGAGCTCGCCGACGTCCTCGCAGGTCCGACGGTCCTCATGGTCGCGACGTTGGAGCCGCGCAAGGGGCACGCGTTGCTGCTCGACGCCATGGAAGTGGTCTGGCGAGCTGGGCACGACGTCAATTGCCTCCTCGTCGGTCGGGTCGGATGGAACGTCGATGCGCTCGTCGAGCGACTCCGCACGCATCCCGAGCGCGGCCGGCGACTGCTGCACCTGGCCGACGCATCCGATGCGGAGGTGGCGTTCGCCTATGCGAACGCGCGCGTCACGGCTTACCCGTCCATGGCCGAGGGCCTCGGGCTTCCCATCCTGGAAGCCGAGCTCTCCGGCTGCCCGTCCGTCTGCACGGACATCCCCGTCTTCCGAGAGATCGCGGGCCCCGCGACGACGCTCTTCTCCCCGCGAACGTCCGAGCGTCTGGCCGAAGCGCTGATCGCGGAGCTGAGCGGACCTGCCCCGGACCGCGAGGCGATATCCGATTTCCGCCGCGGCCTCGGCTTCGACGTCTTCGCCGCGCAGGTGCTGTCCGCCATGCGCGACGCGGGCTTGTTGCCGACGGCCTCTGGTGCGAAGAGCACCTTTGCACGCGGCGAGGCACCCGAGCCGGGGCCGGCCGCCGCAACGAAAAATTGATCCGAGCGTGTGCCGTGAAACTGTGATCAGGCACGAGAGGCGCGGGCTGGAGCATGTCATGAACGGGACGGTGCTGAACGTCGAGGGGGTCGGTAAGGCGTTCCGACGCTACCGCAGCGAATTGTCGAGGGTCCTCACCTGGTTCGGCATGCATGCCGCGCCGAAGGAGGAGAGCTGGATTCTGCGTGACGTCGGCTTTTGCGTCGAGCACGGCGAAGCCGTCGCGATCGTTGGCAGGAACGGCGCCGGCAAGTCGACGCTCCTGAAGATCGTGACCGGAACGATGCGCCCGACGACCGGCCGCGTTGCGCTATCGGGCCGCGTCGCTGCGATCCTGGAGCTCGGCATGGGTTTCGACCCCGAGCTCGACGCCCGCACGAACGCGTACCACGTCGGCGGCCTCATGGGCTACACCCGCGCCCAGATGGACGAGGTCATGCCCCTCATCGAGGGCTTCGCGGAGGTCGGATCCTACTTCGACAAGCCGATGCGCCTCATGTCGAGCGGCATGCAGATGCGGGTCGCCTTCTCGGTCGCGACCGCGCATCGCCCCGACGTGCTCATCGTCGACGAGGCACTCTCGGTCGGCGACGCCTACTTTCAGCACAAGAGCATGGACCGCATCCGCGAGTTCCGACACGCGGGGACCTCGTTGATCTTCGTCTCGCACGATCCGAGTGCCGTTCTCGCATTATGCGATCGTGCGGTCCTCCTCGACGGCGGCCGCGTCGTGATGGACGGGGAGCCGGCGGCGGTCCTCGACCTCTACAATGCCCTGATCAGCCCCGAGGAAGCCCGTCCCGAGCTCCCGTCCGCACCGACGGGTCCGGCCGGGATCGTGCGGTCAGGCTCCGGCGAAGCGACGGTGGTCGCCCTCGGCTTCGTCGACGAGAACGGCCTGCCGGTCGATGCCCTGAGGACCGGAGAGCCCGCGTGTCTCAAGGTCGAGGTCCGAGTCAATCGCGACGTGGAGGTGCTGGTCTTCGGCTTCGCTATTCGCGATCGCGTCGGGCAGACGCTCTACGGCACGAACACCTTCTACTCCGAGCAGGCGATCGAGAGGCCGCGCGTGGGCGCGCGGTACCGCTTCCTCGTCCGCTTCAAGACCGTGCTCGCCGCCGGCAGCTACTCGGTGACGACGGCGCTCGTTTCCGGCGCGAATCACACCGACGCGAACTACGAATGGCGTGATCACGCGCTGGTCTTCGAGGTGATCGACCTGACGCCGACGCGATTTCACGGGCCGCTCTACATGCCCGCGACGATCGAGGTCGCGTAGAGCTTCTTCATGCGTGCTCTGATGACCGAGCGATCACGCACGAGCTGTGGTAGCTGGCGCCGGGGCTGACAGGATTGCACCCGCATCGACGTCGCGATAGGGAGACGTCGATGCGCGGCGCAGACCGCTCCGGTCTCGAGCTCGGGAAGTCAATGGCTACGATCGACCACATCATCTCGCGTATCGATGAGGCCGTCCGAGCGTCGGGTGAGGTCGCACGTACCGGCGCGGACCCGAAAGAGCCTTTGCCGAAGGTCGAGGTCGAGGTCGATGCGGCCCCGACCGGCCGTTCAGCACCGCAGATGCTGCACTTCGCGCGAGCCGGCGGCGAGATGGCCAGGCTGGCATCAGAGGCGTCGGCGCGTGCAGGGCATTTTCGCATCCGGGAGCTGGAGCTCCTCGACGACGAGGCGTTCGTCGCATTCGCCTATCGCACCGTGCTCGGCCGGGATCCGGATCCCGCCGGGTGCAACGAGCTCATCTCCCGCATGCGCGAGGGCCGCCTTTCCCGATCGGAGGTTCTCCGCACGTTGGCCCGTTCCGAGGAAGGCGTCGAAGCCGGCCGCGGGATCGACGGAGGTGTGCGAGGTCGTCTCGTCTCCCTGATCAGGCATCTTCCGTTCGCGGATCGACTCGTGCGTCGTGTCGTTCGATACCGTCGCCTTTTCCGTCACGTGAAGCAGCTCGAGACGCGTCTGGTGGATGACGCTGCGCACCGACGGCAGGTCGACACCGATCTGGGACGCTTGGCGACGGAACTCTTCGCGCTGCGCGAGCTCGTAGACCGGGACGCCACGAGCTCGATTTCGCGCGACGCGTATCTCGCGGCGGCGACGAACCGCACGTTCGGGGTCGTCGAACGGCGCATCGCGAACGTCGAATGGCAGCATAGGGACTTGGAGCGGCGTGACGATGCCGCGAGGGCCGAACGGCAATCGTTCCAGCAGCACCTGGAGACGATCCAGGCGATTCGTGCAGTCGTGGAAGCACAAGCACGATCCGTCCGAGGTCTGATGCAGGACTACGAGCGCGCTCTGAGTGGTGTTCAGGACGCCGCCCGTCTGCCGGGCGGCCGAGGTGACGCAGACGCTGCCCACTCATCGTCGATTACCGCCACCCAGGTGGACGATGTCTTGTATCTCGCGTTCGAGGATCGCTTTCGGGGGTCGCGCCGGGAGATCGTCGACCGGCAGCGCAGATACCTTCCCCTCTTGCGCTCTCTCGATCCCGTTCGCGATGCGGGGATCGTCCTCGACGTCGGCTGCGGCCGCGGCGAATGGCTCACGCTCCTCGGTGACGCGGGAATTCGTGCGCGCGGAATCGACATGAATGCCGTCATGGTGGAGGAAACGAAGGCAGCTGGCGGGGACGCGATCTGCGGGGACGCGCTGGCGTACCTGCGTGAGGCGCAGCCCGGTTCCTACGCGGCGATCACCGCCTTTCACGTCGTGGAGCACCTCGACTTCGCGCTGCTCGTCGAGTTCCTCGCAAGCTGCAAGAGAGCCTTGGCTCCCGGTGGGGCCATCCTGTTCGAGACGCCGAACCCCGAGAACCTCGTCGTGGGTGCCTGCACGTTCCACCTCGATCCGACCCATCTCAAGCCCTTGCCGCCGGCTCTGCTCGCTTTTCTCGTCGAGGCTGGCGGCTTCGAGCGTACGCGCGTCATCCGCACCGTCGACGATCTCGACCTGTCCGTTCCAGAAGGGGGCTTCCACCCGTCGGACGTCGGAGACTGGTTTCGCGTGCCGCCCGACTATGCCGTCTTCGCCGTTGCCGGCTCGTCCGGAAGCTGAACCCATCGGAGAGCAGGATGCGGATCGGGGTGGCCACGGTCTACATGCCGGGCGTGAGAGGCGGTGCCGAGTTCCTCGTAGAGGGGCTGTGCACGGCGTTCGCCCGTGCGGGGCATCGCGTGCAACGGATCCTCGCGCCGTTCGACTACGCCCCGGCTAGCCACCGGTCC
Organism: Salinarimonas ramus; assembly: GCF_014645695.1. Classification (GTDB taxonomy): domain Bacteria; phylum Pseudomonadota; class Alphaproteobacteria; order Rhizobiales; family Beijerinckiaceae; genus Salinarimonas; species Salinarimonas ramus. Next base: position 130,399 of record NZ_BMMF01000012.1, read on the forward strand.
GCCTCCGGGCTCTGGAGCGGGCTCGACCTCTCTCGCTACGACGGGGCGGGCATCGATCGGCTGGTGTGTCTCAAGTATCCCACTTGGCTCGCCCGCCATCCCGACACGGTCGTGTGGCTCCTCCACCAGCATCGCCCCGCCTTCGATCTCTTCGCCACCCCGTATGGCTTCGCCGACGACGAGGCGGGGCGCGCTCTCGCCGGGGCGATACGAAACGTGGACGCCGAGGCTCTGCGCCGCATCGGGCGCATCCGGACGCTGTCGGCAAGGGTGAGCGAGCGCCTCCTCGCCTCGACCGGGATCGTGGCGCGCCCGCTCCTGCACCCGCCAGCTGACGCCGAGCGCTTCGAGGCGGGTCCGTACGAGCCGTTCATCCTCGCCCCGAGCCGGCTCGAGGGCCTCAAGCGGCAGGATCTCCTCATCGATGCCGTGGCCGCCTCGCGTATCTGCGTGCCGGTCGCCATCGTCGGCGACGGCGGCATGCGCGCCGAGCTCGAGAGGAAGGTGGCCGCGCTCGGGCTGCAGGATCGCGTGCGCTTCCTCGGCTCGGTCTCGCGCGAGACACTCCTCGCGCTGTACGCGCGCTGCGCCGGCGTGTACTTCGCACCCGTGGACGAGGATTACGGCTACGTGACGCTGGAGGCGATGCTCGCCGCCCGGCCCGTCGTCACCTGCCGCGATTCGGGCGGGCCGCTCGCGTTCGTCGTCGACGGCGAGACCGGCTTCGTCGTCGAGCCGGATGCGCGCAGCGTCGCGGCGGCGCTGGAGAGCCTGCTCGAGCGGCCGGGACTGGCCGGGGCGCTGGGGCGGGCGGGCCGATCGCGTTACGACGAGCTGCGGCTTTCCTGGGATCACGTCGTCGACGTGCTGCTCGCGAGCGATCCGGAGGCCGTGCCATGAGGATCGCCATCGTTCACCCGAGCTCGATCCCCTTCGCGACGGGCGGAGCGGAAAACCTCGTGCGCGGGCTCAGGGATCATCTCGTGGAGAGCGGGCACGCGTGCGAGATCGTCACGGTTCTCGGGCGCGAGACCTCGATCGAGGGGCTCATAGAGGGCTACGACGCCGCCGGCGGTCTCGATCTCGGGGACTACGACGTCGTCGTCTCTGGCAAGTATCCTGCCTGGATGGCTGGACATCCGCGCCACGTTCTGTGGATGCTCCACCCCTTGCGTGGTCTCTACGACGCCTATGGGGGCCCCGAGCGAGCGGGTGAGGTCGCGGACCCGCAGGCGCGCGAGGCCATCCGCTACCTGCGGGCGGCGGCCGCGTCCGGCGCGCTGGCGCAAACCGGGCCGCGCAAGGCGCTCCTTTCGCATGTGAGGAGGCTTCGCGGGACGGCGGCGGAGCCGCTCCTCGACTTTCCCGGTCCCTTCGCCCGAGAGGTGGTCCACGCCCTCGACGCAGCCGCGCTGGATCCGACGCGGATCGCGCGGTACGCCGCGATCTCGCGTACGGTGGCCGCGAGGCCTCGCTACTTCCCGCCCGGCGTCGCACCCCTCGTGCTCCATCCTCCGCCGCACCGGGAGGACTGGCGTCGTGGCGGCGACGAATACCTCTTCGTCTCCAGCCGCCTCGATGCGCCCAAGCGCATCGACCTCCTCGTCGAAGCCCTGCGGCAGGTACGCATCGACATCCCGCTTCTCATCGCGGGGACCGGCCCCGACGAGGAGCGGCTGCGCGCCCTCGCCGACGGCGACGAGCGGGTGCGGTTCCTCGGCTACGTGCCCGACGACGACCTGCCGGGCTTCTACGCCGACGCGCTGGCCGTGCTGTTCGTGCCGCGTGACGAGGATTACGGCCTCGTCACGATCGAGGCGATGCGCAGCGCAAAGCCGGTCTTGACCGTCACCGATGCGGGCGGCCCGCTCGAATTCGTCGTCGACGGCGAGACCGGATACGTCTGCGAGCCCGACGCCTCGGCCGTCGCCCGGCGCATCGAGGCGATCTGCGCGGATCGGCGCGGCACCCGCGAGACCGGTGAACGCGCGCGCACCGCCGTGAGCGGCGTCACCTGGCAGGCCGTCGCGCACGGGCTCCTCGACGGCATCGTTCCGGCTCCCGCGCCTCGGCGCGCCCGGATTCGGCGGCGCATCGCCGTGGTGACCGGCTTTCCGGTCCATCCGCCCGAGGGCGGCGGGCAGTTCCGGGTGCTCAACCTCTACCGCGCGATCGCCGAGCGTCACGACGTCGAGATCGTCTCGCTCACGCACGACCGCGAGGGCCGCATCCCTCTGGCGGAAGGCTTCTCCGAGCTGAGGGTGCAGCGCACGCCGGAGCATTACGAGTTCGACCGCGAGGTGACCGTCGCGCTCGGCGAGACCCCCGCCTGGGACGTGTCGGTCGCCAAGCTCGCGCCGCTCACCCCCGCCTTCGGCGCCGCGCTCGAGGAGGCGGGCCGTCGCGCGGACGTGGTCGTCGCCTGCCATCCCTTCGTCGCCCCCGCTCTGAGGCGAGCCGCGCCCGACCGTCCGCTCTGGTACGAGGCCCAGGACGTGGAGCTGACGCTCAAGCGCAAGGCCTATCCTCCCGGACCGGACGCCGACGTGTGGCTCGAGGAGGTGCGGCGCCTCGAGGCGTTCGCCTGGCACGGGGCGGACGTCGCGTTCACCTGCACCGATGACGACATGGCCTCCCTCGGCGCGCTCTACGGCGACACGCTCGCGCGCAAGCTCGTCGTGCCCAATGGCGTCGACGTCGACGCGATCCCCTTCGTCGGCGCGACGGAGCGACGTCGCCGGCGGGAGGAGGCCGGCCTCGGGGCGCGTCCCATGGCGCTCTTCGTCGGCTCCTGGCACCCGCCGAACATCGAGGCGGTGCGCCGCATCGTGGACATGGCGAGGAACGTGCCGGAGGTGGACTTCCTCGTCGCCGGCACGGCGTGCGGGCCGTTCGATCCCGCGAGCATGCCGGCGAACCTTCGCCTGCTCGGCCTCGTGTCCGACGCCGTGCGCGACGCGCTCTACGGCATGGCGGACGTCGCGATCAATCCCATGGGCTTCGGCTCGGGATCGAACCTGAAGATGCTCGACTTCATGGCGGCGGGCCTGCCGATCCTGTCGAGCGCGGTGGGCGCGCGCGGTCTCGAGATCGTGCCGGGTGTTCACTACGTGCGCGTCGAGGAGAGCGAATGGCCGCAGCGCCTGCGCGAGAGCCTCGGGCGTGACCGCGACGGGCTCGCGGCCATGGCCGAAGCGGCACGCACGCTCGCGCAAGAGCGGTATTCCTGGCGTGTCATCGCGCAGCGCTTCCTGGCCGACGTCGCCGATCTCCTCTGACCCGCGACGCCGCCCGCAGATCGCGATCCCCTGCGTCGACGAGGGTTGACGGCGCCCGCGGCAGGGTGGACACACGAGGCCCGCCGGGCGAGACCCGGCACGCGAAGACGGACGATGACCGGCCTCCTCCTCGGCGCCTGGCGCTTCAGGCACTACATCTTGTCGGCCATCCGGGCCGATTTCGCCGCGCGCGTCAGCCGCAGCCGCCTGGGCGTGCTGTGGATCGTCATCGCGCCGATGACGCAGGTGGCGATCTACGCGGTCGTCCTCTCCGCCATCATGTCCGCACGGCTGCCCGGGATCGACAGCCCCTTCGCCTACGCGATCTACCTCCTGTCGGGCTTCGCCGCGTGGACGCTGTTCGCCGAGCTCTTCGGGCGCGGCACGACGCTCTTCCTCGAGAACGCCAACGCGTTGCGCAAGATCGTCTTCCCACGCATCGCGCTGCCGGTGATCCTGCTCGGCTCGTGCCTCGTCAACAATCTCGTCCTCGTGGCGGCGGTGCTCGTGGCCTATCTCCTCCTCGGCCACGGCTGGAGCGCCTCGCTGCTCTGGCTGCCGGTGCTCGTCGCCGTGAATGCGGCGCTCGCGCTGGCACTGGGCACCATCGCGGGCGTGCTCAACGTCTTCATGCGCGACGTCGGGCAGATCGTGCCGCTGCTGCTCCAGCTCGGCTTCTGGTTCACGCCCGTGGTCTACATGGAGACGATCCTGCCCGAGCCCGTGCGCGCGGTGCTGGCGCTCAACCCGATGTACTGGGTGGTGCGGGGCTACCACGACGCGCTCGCCTATGGCCGCATGCCGGATCTCGCGATGCTGGCGCTGATCGGGGTGATCGCCCTCGTGCTCCTCGCCTTCGCGCTCCTCCTGTTCCGGCGCGCGAGCGCGGACATGGTGGACGTGCTCTGAGGCGCCGGCCGCGCGGCGCGGAGCGCGAGGCACGGACGACGGCCTCCGCTCAGCGGCGCCCCAGCACCCCCGCGTGCCGCGGATGCCCGTTCATCCGCACGAGGTCGAAAGCCGGCGGGCGGTGGTGCGTGCGCGCGTCGAAGGGTGGCAGGAACCGCGTCTCGTCCACGAGGTCGGCGCGCACGAAGAACGCGTTGACGCCGAGAAGATCGCAGCCCACGAGCCGCATCCCGTTCGCCTCGCCGATGCGCTGGAGCGCAGCGAGGCTCGCGCCGAATCGCGTCGAGCTCTCCCAGATGCCCTCCGGATCGTAGGGAATCTCCCAATCCGTCTGCGGAGGAAAGTGGGCGTTGTACTCGATCACCGCGAGCCGCGGCCGCAGGTGCCCCAGCGCCCGCCAGACATGGCTCGTATTGTGGTCGATGTCCACCGAGAGCACGTCCGGCACCCGGCCAGCGAGGTAGCCGTCCACCGTCGCCGCCACGTTCTCCGCGCTCACCATGCCCGGCGCGAGGGCGAGCCGGCCCGCCTCCAGATGAGGAGCGAGCAGCGTGCGGATCGTCGCGACATGCGTCTCGTCGCCCTCGAGCCACAGGCCGCTCCAGCCGGTCTCGAGCAGGAGGCGGGTGTTGTTCTCCACCCCCGACCCGACGCCGATCTCCACGAACACGCGGCTCTCGACCCCGATCCGCCCGAGGATCTCGGCGATGATGCCGTCCTCCTCGTTCTGCGAATAGACCTGCCCGCGCGCGAAGCACACCGCCCGCGGGTCCCGCGGCCCGGCGAGGCGCGCCACCTCCGCCGCCACGTGCGCGAGCCCGCCGTGCAGGTATCCCAGCCGCGCGCCCAGCAGCGCCTCCGCCCGCGCGAGCGCCTCGAGCGCTCCCGAATCGGGGGCGGGCGGAGGGGGCGATTCGGGAATCGGCGCGATCCGGTCGACGAGGCGGCGGACGAGCGAGGCGAGGCGGCGGCGCACGGCGTGTCTCCTGATGATCGCCCCTGATACAGACCCGCGCGCGAGGATCAAAGCCGAAGCCGTTTTCCTCCCCTGGAGGGGCGAGGAGCACCTATCTCCTTCCCTGTAGGGGAAGGTGGATCGGCGCGCAGCGCCGAGACGGATGGGGCGCGCGGGACGCGCGTTCGGCGAAGCCGAATCGGAGGCGCGAACCCGGACACCGCCGTTTCCGCTGCGCGGAACGCGCTTCGCGCGCCCCATCCGTCACCGGCTTCGCCGGCGCCACCTTCCCCTACAGGGAAGGAGAGACACGGCCGCCGGAGCGTTGCGCGCGCACCACAGGGTGCGCCTCGTGTCGCGCGCGGCGGGCTCGTCCACGTGAAAGAAGTGTTGATTCCAAAGCCGCGACGCTGTTCTCTGCGGCCCGGACCGCGGATGGCGGGCCGGCTCCGGGGGCGGGCGCTGGTCTGTTGACAGCCGGACGCGGGGTGTATAGTAACTCTAACACCCGGCGCGGAGGCGCCGGGGCGGGGGAATCGCAGAAGCTTTTCTTTAAGGTTTTCCGAAAGACCAGGCGCCGCGAGGCGCCGTGTCGACCGCTCTCCGAATGCGCCGCAGGTGCATTCCGACGGCGGCCGTATGCGGCAACGCCAATGGGTCGTCAGCGCTCCGGAGGGGGAGCTGCGGCCGTCCTAGGCAAATGAGGTGACTTATGTCAGCCCGTGTTCAGCAGATCTACATCGCCCTCTTCAACCGCCCGGCCGACCCGCTCGGTCTGGCGTATTGGGACAGCGTCACCAACAACGGCGCCAACCTCGCTCCGATGCTGGCCGTCCTCGCCGGCACGCCCGAGTACCAGGACCGCTTCACGGGCCTGACGCCGGCCCAGCAGGTCAACAGCATCTACCAGGCCCTCTACGGCCGCGATGCCGACCTCGCCGGCCTCACGTTCTTCGTGAACCAGCTCCAGTCGGGCAACCTGACGCTCGCCACGCTCGCGGTGAACATCCTCGACGGCGCCCAGGGCACCGACGCGCAGATCATCGCCAACAAGGTGACCTCGGCGCAGAACTTCACGGCTGCGATCGACACCGGCTCTGAGGTCCTTGCCTACTCCGGTCAGGCTGGCATCAATGCTGGCACGGCGTTCCTCTCGGGTATCGGCGCCGATGCGTCGTCCGTGAAGACGACTGAGCAGGCGCAGGCGGCGATTGATACGCTGGTTGGTACCAACCCCGGCGGTACGCAGGGCCAGACCTTCACGCTGACCGATAAGATCGACGTGCTCAACGGCACCGCGCAGAACGACACGTTCGTTGCGACGAACGCCGAGCTGTCCGCGGCCGACAACGTTAACGGCGCTGGTGGCACCGACAAGTTCAACATCTTCCTCAGCGGCGGCAATGGTGCGCCTGCGACGGTGAAGGCCGTCGAGCAGTTCTTCATCCAGGCGAGCGGTGTTGCCGCTCGTTCGATCGACTTCACGAACGTCTCTGATGCGTCGCAGATTTGGAACGACAGCAGCTCGCAGGATCTGCAGGTCACCAACGTGCAGTCGCTCGCGACTGTCGGCATTAAGGGTACGGTGACTGACTACGACGTCCAGTTCAAGGCTTCGCTCGTGTCTGGCGTTGATGACAAGGTCAACGTTGCGCTCGACGGTGCGACCGTTGCTGACCTTGAGCTCGGTGGTGCTACTGCTACGAATGAGTTCGAGACGATCACTTTCTCTGCTGCCGGCAAGAACTCGATCGCTAACCTTCTCCAGACTGATGGTACCGCCCTTGAGGCGACCAAGACCGTTAACGTCGACGGGGCCGGGTCGCTCACGGTCACCAATGCCTTCGCTACTGGCTCGCTGACTACGATTGATGCCTCCAAGAACACTGGCGGCGTTTCGTTCAACGTGACGGGCAGCACCAAGGACGTTACGTTCACCGGCGGTACGGGTGCCGACACTATCAAGATGGGCGGCAGCCTCACGACGGCGGATAAGCTCAACGGTGGCGATGGCACCGACGTCATTGGCGTCACTGAGGGCGCTGACCTGGTGACCGGCCTGCAGGTCTCTGGCTTCGAGACCCTCGACATCGGCGGCGCGGACGCGGACGCTAACACCTTCGATGTTTCGAAGCTGAGCGGAATCACGACGCTTAAGGTCGGCTCTGCGATCAACGCAACTGCCAACAGTGACGTGATTGTCAACAATCTTGCCAAGGGTGCGGCGGTTGAGATCAATGCTTCTCTCGGCACTGCAGCTGCGGACGGCCTGGCGATCAACGTCAAGGACGCCGGTGTCGCGAGCCCGAATGACACCATCGATGTGAAGCTCTCCGCTTCTACAGCGATCACCACGACGGGCGATCTGACGATCAAGGATGTCGAGACGATCAATCTTTCTTCCGTCACGTCGTCTACCTCGGCGATCACCCATATCCTCAGCAACCTTACGGCTGCTCAGGCGACGACTGTCGCGGTTAATGCCTCGACCGCTGGCTTGAATATCGCCGATCTCGACGCTCTTGCGCTCGTCAACTTCGACGCTTCTCAGTCTGTGAAGGCCGTAACGGTCGTTACCGGTGCCGATGCTTTCACCGCGACCTCGGGTGTTGGCTTTAAGCTGGGCGAGGGTGACGATACCATCACTCTGACGGATGCCACTACCGCCGCTGCTGCTGCCAATAATCTTGACTTCCGCGTTACCGGTGGCAAGGGCGCAGACACTATTACTCTGGCAGCTGCTGCTGGTGGCCAGGATCAAGTTGTAATCTCGGCGGCATCTGACTCGACGGCGACGAAGTTCGACACTGTGGTCAACTTCTCTGCGACCGCCGGTGTCACTGCTACCGATGACAAGCTCGACGTTTCGGCGTTCGCTTTCGCTGCTGCTGCGCAGGCGGTCAAGCTCATCGCTGGCGGCGTGTCCATCTCTGGGACCACGGTCTCCGTTGATGCGGCCAGCGCAGCAGGGTTCTTCGTCGATGCCGGCACCGCGCGTGGTGTCGCTGAGTACGAGAGCGGCGGAACGCTGTATGTGTTCGTCGATGCGAACAAGGACGGCAACTTTGCTGCGGCAGACGATGCTGTTATCGCGCTCACTGGCGTTACCGCTGCCGGCTTCGAGGCTGACAACATTATCTTCTGATCTCCCGATCAGCACTTCAACACCGGCGGGGAGGGCTTCGGCCCTCCCCGTTTTCGTTTCTGCCGAGCCATTGCGCGCCCGCCACCCCATCGCGCTTGATCCCACCCCTCCGCGCCTTTATTGCGGACGCGACTGCCACGCCGATCACGGGATGAGACCGCATGAGCTCTTGGACCTCGGGCTACGTCGCCGATCTGGGTTACACGCACGGCTTCTATCGTGAGCTCGTCCCGGAGCTCTTGCGCTTCGTGGCGCTCGCCAAGGGCACGCGGGCGCCGGCGTCGGGCGCGCCGCTGACCTATTGCGAGCTCGGCTGTGGGCAGGGCTTCTCGGCGAACCTGATCGCGGCGGCGAATCCGCACGTCGAGGTGTACGCCACCGACTTCAACCCCGCCCAGATCGCCGGCGCCCAGGCGCTCGCCCGCGAGGCGGGGACGCCCAACGTCCACTTCTTCGATCACGCCTTCGCGGAGTTCCTGGAGGAGCCGGGGCTGCCGCAATTCGACATGATCTGCCTGCACGGCATCTACAGCTGGATCGCGGCCGAGCATCGCGCCACCATCGTCGAGTTCGTCCGCCGCAAGCTCAAGCCCGGCGGCCTGGCTTACGTCTCCTACAATTGCCTGCCCGGCTGGTCCGCCGCCGCGCCCATGCGCCATCTCATGGTGCAGCACGCGAAGTCCGCCGGCGGCCCGACCACCGCCCGCGTCGAGGGCGCGCTCGGCTTCGTCGAGCGGGTGCTCGGCACGGAGGCCGCCTATTTCAAGCAGAACCCCGTCGCCGGCCCGCGCTTCGAGAAGCTGAAGGGCCAGAACCGCGCCTACCTCGCGCACGAGTACTTCAACGAGGCCTGGACGCTGCTCTACTTCTCCGACGTGGCGCGCGAGATGGGCGAGGCCAAGCTGAGCTACGTCGGCTCCGCCGCGCTGCTCGAGCATATCGACGCGATCAACCTCTCCGACGACCAGCAGAAGCTGATGGCGGAGATCGTCGATCCGGTCCTGCGCGAGACCGTGCGGGACTACATGATCAACCAGCAATTCCGCCGGGACGTCTTCGCCAAGGGCACGGTGTCGTACGATTCCGTCACCTACCGCAATGCCTGGGGCGACACCCGCTTCGCGCTCTCCACGCCCCGCGAGGACGTGCCCATGAAGGTGAACGGCGCCCGCGGCGAGGCGAACCTCCAGCCGGAGAGCTACGAGCCCCTGCTCGCCGCCTTCGCCTCGGGGCCGAAGACCGTGCGCGACCTCGTCGCCGATCCCACGATCGCCGCGCTCGGCTGGGCGCGCCTGACGCAGGCGCTGGCCGTCCTCGTCGGCGCGGGCCATCTCCAGCCGTCCCTGCCCGAGAAGGGGCTCGGCGAGCGCCGCAAGCGCACGCAGGCCTTCAACAGGGCGGTGTGCGAGCGCGCCCGCGGCTCCGCCGACCTCGCCTTCCTCGCCTCGCCCGTCACCGGCGGCGGGGTGACCGTCGACCGCTTCCAGCAGCTCTTCCTGCTCGCGCGGGCGGACAAGATCGACGACCCGGCCGCCTTCGCCTGGTCCGTCCTCAACGGCCAGGGCCAGCGCCTCGTGCGCGACGGCAAGCCCATCGAGAGCCCCGAGGAGAACCTCGCGGAACTCCGCACCCGGTTCGAGGCGTTCGAGAAGCGCCTGCCCGTCCTCCAGCAGCTGGGAATCGCCTGATGCTCGCTCGTCACGTCACCGCCGGCGGCGCCGCCGCCTTCGCCCTGTCCGTCGCCCTCGTGGCCGCGCCGGTGGCCGCGCAGGATCTGGGCGGCACCTACGCCGTGCGCGGCACCAATCCCGGCGGCCAGGGGGAGTATCGCGGCGAGGTCGCCATCGTCCCCGCGGGCGAGGCGTGGCAGGTCGCCTGGACCATCGGCGGCGCCCGCCACGTCGGCACCGCCATCCTCACCGGAGACACCCTCTCCGTCGTCTACCAGCCCGAAGGCGAGCTCCCCGGCATCGCCGTCTACGAGCTCCAGCCCGACGGCTCGCTGGAAGGCACCTGGACGGGCCTGGGCGGCAACGCGCTCGGCACGGAAGAATGGGTGCCCCGCGGGCGCAGCTGAGCGGGGCGAGGGGCCGGAAGCCGAGATGACGCACGAACGAAGGCCGGCAGCAGCCCTGCTTCCGGCCGAGCCGCGGATCGTCGGCTCTCCGCGAGAGCAGGAGCTGACCGCGCGGTTCCTCGCGCCGGCGATCGCCGATCTCGAGGCGCTGTTCCTGCGCGCGAGGGACGAGCTCGACCCGATCCTCGCACAGCGCCAACCCGCGAAGGCCGGCAAGCGCTACCCGCTCTCCCAATGCCTCGAGATCTCCATGGCCGTCGCGGCCTATCTCCGTTCGGATCGCGCCGACGCGCTGACCGGTGCGGCCGGGGCGGGGCGCACGGCTTTGCGCTCGTTCCAGCGCGCGGGGGGCTCCTTCCGGCGCGTCTGGGGCGATCTGCGCGGGCAGTACTTCCAGAACGCTTTTCAGCTCGGGACGCTCTACGTCGACGTCGCCAACGACACGGTCGATCCGGCCAAGCGCAAGGTCGAGATCCTGCCGTTCGACGGTGCGGGCCTGTCGCCGATCCGGGATTTCGCGCATTTCGCCCGGATCGCGCGATCGTACTGGAGCGCCGAGGTCTTTCCGAACCATGTGGTTCCGAGCCTGGCGCCGCATTGCCCCCTCATCCTGATCGGCCCGACGGGCTCGCTGCGGCTGCACGACGCCACCGACTACATGGTGTCGCTGGCGCGGGCGGGGGCCTTTTGCGCGAGCGAGGTCGCGCTGCGTGCCGCTCCCCTGCGACAGGACGTGTTCGACCGCGCGGCGTTCGCGCTGCGGGGTGCGGGGCTCGCGCTGGCGCGATCGCCGCAGGAGGGACGCGCGCTGGCTCTTCAGGCCTGCCGCGTGCAGCGCGCGCGGCGCTGGCACCACGCACCCGAGATCGTTCCCCGCATCGCGCGGGATGCGGGCCGGGCCAACGAACATCTTGCGGCCGACGAACGCCGCCGCGCAGCCGAGGAGACCCCCGTGCAGACGATCACGATCGACGGAACCGAGTACCGCCTCGCGGACCTCGGCGAGGACGCCCGCGCCCAGCTCGGGATGCTGCAAGCCACCGACGCCGAGATCACCCGCCTCGAGACGCAGCTCGCCATCGCCCGTACCGCGAGGAACGCCTACGCGAACGCCCTGCGCGCGGCGCTGGCGAAGGCGGAGGACGGGGCGGTGAGGCGGGTGGGGTGATCAGGGGAGGTGGGGGGCGAGACGGAAAACCCCGCCTCCGGGGGAGGCGGGGTTCGAGTGGGGGCGGCGAGCCGGAAGGCTCGCCGTTTTTTCGGTGGGCCGCTCAGGCGAAGTTGTCGGCCGTGAAGGTGTGGGCGTTGGTCACGCCGTCGAGGACGCCGACGAGCTGGACGTCGCCTTCGCGGATCGTACGGCCGCCACCGACCAACTCGGTATCAACAGCGTAGATCTGCGTCTGGTCGTTACCCTGGACGATGAGGACGGACTGGCCACGTGTAATCGGATTATCGAGCATGGGATCATTGGACCGCTGCCCGCTGTTGATCGGACCGTCCGGACCGAACAGCGCATTGAAGCTCGTCGTGCCGAAGTCCACGCCCGCAATATCCGCCGACAATGAGAGCGCTGTGACGAAGTTCGGTTTCAGCTCACTCTGACCGAGGCCCGGACCAACGGGGATCGTCGTGAAATCTGCGACCGCTCGACCGAGGAATAGGAAAAAGTCGAGTACGTCGCCTGCGGCACCTGCATCGAAGCCTGTGATCGTATCCACGCCGTTCAGCGGGCCGAGGAATTTCAGCGTGTTGACCCCACCCGCGCGAATGTCGATCATATCGTCGCCAGGGCCGGCGAAGATCATGCTGCCGCGCTCGCCGCCGATGATGAGGTCATCGTCCGCGCCACCGCGGATATCCGTGTAGACCTCGTCCGAGCCGATGATCACCAGCGGGCCGGATTCCTGACCTAGCGAACGGTCGGTGATCCAGTACTTGGCACCCTGCAGCTCGAGGGTCTTACCGGACAATTCCTGCGGCCAGGTTACATCGAAGTTGGAGGCATCGATGACTCCGTTGGAGATACCGTCGATGTTCAATAGCGACCAATCACTTTCAGCGCCGCTGAGATCGAGGCCGTCTATAGAGAGCCTTGCGACCGTTTCGAAGTTGAAGACGGCGACCGGATTGCGGGTGTATGTTCCTAGCACCGTCACTTCGTCGAGAATAATGCTTGCAACAGGGAGGACTGTGTCTTGCGTGAAGGCGTTTGCATCATCTGGTGCAGTGAGGCCGCCGGTAATCTCGATACCCTTATTCACGCGGCCGGTTCCGGCATCGATAAGCACGTCCTGCATGACAACGGTGCCAGCGAAACCGAACAGCTTCACTTGAGCATCTGGATTGCCGATAGACCCGTTGCCGCGGAACTCGGCATCACGGATGATGAGATTGGCGATGGTAGCCGCCGCACCGGCCTCGTCGAAGCCATCGGTCGCGTTTATGCCGTAAGTCTTAAAACCCTCGATGCTCCCGTTCGTGTAGGTAAACGTGCCGATGTTGGCGCCCTCGGCGATATCGAGGCCGCGTGAGGCGGTCGACGCGCCCTCGCGCAAAAGATCGATCCCATCGATCGTCACATCCCCGTTCACGCCAGCGACGACGCTGATGGCGTTGCCCGAGTCCGGCGCGATCGTGACGTCGCCGAGACCGATCAGCGTCAACGGCTTTTCGATGGTGATCTTCTCAACGTAGATGCCTTCTGCGATCAGGATCGTCGCGTTATCGGGGGCTGCATCGATCACGGCTTGGATGCTGTCGTCCGACAGGACGATCAGCACAGCCTCGTCGACATAGCGGATGGGCTGTCCTTTTTCCCGATAATCCCCGACGGCATATTCGTTGCCGTCGAGCGTGAAGGTGTTGTCTTCGATCAGCTCGCCGATGTCGACTTCCTCGTCGCCGGGCGCTTCGACGCCCGCACCCAAGCCGATACCTTCATCGTTGTTGACGAACCTGTTGCCAGTAACGATGAGGCCCTCGACGCCCTCCGTGCTGCCGATGCCCGCTCCGTTGCCGGTGAAGGTGTTGTTCTCGAACGTGACGTTCGACGGCGTGGCGAGGCTGGATGCGAACTGCAGCGATGCGCCGGTCTTGAAGTTGCTGATCTCCATATTGCGGACGGTGATGTCGTCGCCGCCGGCGATCTCCAGGCCGCGGGTTTCCGCTGCCTGACCGGGGCCGTTCAGGACGAAGTTGTCGATCACGATGTCCGACGCTTCGAGCCGGACGATGCCGATGATCTCCGCACCGTCTTCGCCCCGCAGCGTGACGCCGTCCTCGTTCAGCGTGACATTCTCGCTCCACTGGCCCGCACCGACGACGACGGTGAAGTCCTTTTCCGCAAGGTCGATCGCCTGCTGGATGGTCGAGAAAGGAGTGCCCTCGACGGGCTCGCCGTCGGCGTCGAGCAGCACGATCGTCCCGGGAGCGGCCACCGGCGGCGTCGGCGTCGGCGTCGGCGTCGGCGCGGGCGGCGTGACGCCCGGATCCGTCGGGCCGGGCTCCTCGCCCAGCGCGAGGAGCTGGTCGATGGCGTTCTGCAGGGCGTCCTCGTCGAGGCCGTCGGGGCCGGCGTCGACGCCGTCGATGAACGCGCGGCCGATGTCGGCGGCCTCCAGCCCGTTATAGGCGGCGATCTCGGCGTCCGTGTCGAGGCTCGCCGTGAACAGGTCCGCCGCCGCGACCTTCGCGTCGATCAGCGCGCGGTCCGAGCCCTGGGCGCCGTCGAGGATGTTGATGGCGATCGTCTCGATCGTCTGGTTGCCGCTTTCGAGCTGGGCCAGGAAGAAGGCCAGGCCCTCGGGCTCGGGCTCGCGGCCGAACAGGTTGAGGTAGATGTTGGTGATCACCTCGGCGTTCGAGAGGCCCTCGAAGCGCGACAGGTATTCCTCCGACGCGGTGAGCTTGCCGACGAGCGGCGCCAGGTCGGCTCCGTTGCTCGTGAGGTCGCTCCAGAAGTCCAGGCCCTCGGGGTCGGCCGGGCGGCCGAAGAGCGCAATATATATACCCTGGATAGTAGCCATCCCAACCACCTTGTTGCCGTTACGCCGGTGATGTTAAGTCCGGCGCAACCTTAACCAGACGTTAAGCAATGTCAATTGATGGATCCAATTTTGGTTAAATCATCCGTTATTATCCTTATTGGCTCGGAGGAATTCTCCGGACCGGCGGCTTGAGGAGCGTGTCAAGAAGTCTACGACCTTGTGAGCCCGTGATCGCTCCATCGTAAGCCTCCCGTTAGCGCCGCGGACCACGCCGCCTGCGCCTGAGCGCACAGCACCTTCCGGGATTGCCTTTCCAGCCCATCGGACAGATCAGCCCCATCTGCTCGATCCGGCCTCGATATTCCTCGGCCTGCGACCCGCGGTCCGATTGGTGGATGCAGCCCGCAGCCGGTCTGCGCGAGAAGATTGCCGCGCTCTTCCACCTTGATCGCCGTTCGACAGCCGCCGTCGGAGCCGGCGAAGAGCACGTCTTCCTGGTGAGAGCGAGGAGCCTGATCGCGCGCTCGAAGCCGTTAATACCGCGTTCGACGCGCCCGTCACCGAGGAAGCGGGAGAGGCTGTCCCCGCGTGCGCGAGCATAGCGGATCGCCTCGGCGAGCCTTGTCTGTCCGCTGGTGCGGTCGAGCAGGGTACGCAGGAAGGCGCCGAGCGCCTCGACGAGCGATACCGATGCGGCCTGGCGGGCGGCGCGACGCTCGTCGGACACGAGCTCGCGGATCTCGCTCTCGACGGCGTAGATGACGCCGATACGCTCAATAGCCTCGCTGGCGATCGACGCCCCGCTGGCGGCGGCGAGCTCGTAGAACCGGCGGCGCACGTGAGCCCGATAGAAGGCGGGCGTCACGCCGCGCTCGACGAGCGCGTTGTAGCCGGCACAGCCATCGATCTGAATTACGCCACGGAGGCCGTCGCGATGGGTGAGCGGGCGCTCGCTCGTCGGATCGGGCTCGGAGACGAAGACGACCGCCGGCGTGTCCGTGCCCGCCCACGGCCGATCGTCACGGACATAGGCCCAGAGCTGGCCGGTCTGGGTGCGCCCCCGCCCGGGGTCGAACGCGCCCGGGATCGAACACCGGCGTTGGTGGTCTCGTCGGCGAAGAGCTTGGGCGAGACCTTCAGCGCCGCCAGCATGCGCGCGTGGACGGGCTTGAGCAGGAAGGCCGCCCGGCCGACCAAGTCCGTGAGCGTCGAGCCTTGAAGGGCGATTGCGCGGCAACGGTCAATCTGCGCCTTACGAAAGAGCGGCAGATGGTCGGCGTACATCGCGACGGGATGTGGGCGACGGTCGCCTCCGTCGGGAGGGCGCCCTCGATCAGGCCGGCTGCCGCGGGCGCCCGCCGCACGCCATCCCCGCAGGGCCGACAGGCGTGTTCGAGCTGGCGGAGGGCGAGCACCCGGGACTGGGCGGGGATGACGTCGAGCCGCTCGGAGACGTCCTCCCCGATGCAATGGAGCGCGCCCCGGCAGCAGGGGCAGCTCCTGTCCGCGATGTCCCCGACGCGCTCGATTTGGGGCCCGCGGATCGCGCCCTCCTCGATCCGCTTCGCGAACAGGCAAACGCCGGTCCCGTCCAAGACCAGCAGCTACACTGGGTCGGCGCGCTTCGCGCGGAAGACGTAGATCACGTTCGAGAATCGGTCGGCGCTCATCTCGTCGCGCACCAGGGCGGCGAGCCTTCCGCGCCGTTGCGGACGGCGACCGGCGTCGTCGCTATCATCACGTTCGCCGCCCCCGAGGACCCGATCACGACGGCGACCTCAGAGCCGCGATCACCGCCGCGACGGTCGCGGCGTCCTCACCGCGACTGCTCCTCAAAAAACGCAGTCGATCTCCAGCCCAACGGGCGCAGTGCCTCGTCCGACCGGGCGCGCCGGCGCTCTGCAGCGCCTCGACTTCTTCGGCTCGGACGGCGGTAGTTCTTTAAGGACCGCCGGCTCGAAGCCGGGTCGATCGTCGCCCTGCGCACAACCGGCCCAGGGGGCCTGCGCGCCTCGCAGCGCCACGTGAGCAGCTGCTGCAGCGTCAGGCGATGCCGGCGCGCGATCTCGGACACGAGCGCGCCCGGCTCGAGCGCCTCGGTGACGATCTCGACCTTCTCGTCCGCGCTCCAATGCCGGCACCCACAAGCACCGTTGATCACCTCGAGCCGACGCACCAAGCGCTGCAGCTCGAGCGTAGGCTCAAGTCCAAACACGATCGATCTGCGACCCACCGACATATCCAGAGGCTCGCCCATCAGCTCTCGGCGAGAAAGGTGGGCCAGGACAGTGCTTACCGGCGTGTGCCGGGGCGGCGATCCGCAGCGCGTCAGGACCTGCCGACGCGCGAACGCACGCTGGGTCGAGGACGAGCGGACGCGCTATCCAACGAACAACACGCTCGGAAGAGCAGTTTCGAGGCAAACGAGGTGCAGCGACCAGGCCTCACCCCCTCCGAGAGCGGTCGTCCGGCCGGACGCACTTGTATAAAATGTCTACATAAGCTTATGATTGTATAAAGCCGGCTTCGTAGCCTCAAAGTCTTTACCGAATCTCGTCGAATTCATATGTAATATCAAGGGTTTATGCTCATATGGCTGCAGGTAGAGCGCTTCTCGAACGATCCATTTACTATAGGCGGCAGTTTTTGTTGTTTGCGAAATGCGCTCTGATTAGATGGATTGCAGCGCTCAGAGGCGCTCTTCCAGCCTCATGGAGAAGACAGATGCCCACGATCGAACCGGCCGCACCCTTCACGGACATCGCCGATCTGCAGCTCGCAGTCTACATCGGAGCGCAGGTATTCACTCCCGAAATGCTCGACGAGAATGGCGCAAACCTGCTTGTCGCTGCGATCGCAGCGCGGCTGCGGCGC
This sequence comes from Salinarimonas ramus, assembly GCF_014645695.1. Lineage (GTDB taxonomy): Bacteria > Pseudomonadota > Alphaproteobacteria > Rhizobiales > Beijerinckiaceae > Salinarimonas > Salinarimonas ramus. The sequence goes on from NZ_BMMF01000012.1 coordinate 147,626, forward strand.
TCGATGCCGCAGGTCGTCGGCGACGCGCGGGTCATCGGTGCTGACCCGGAGCGCGTGCTCTCCTGCCTGGAGTCCATGCGAGCCGACGAGGTGGTCTGGTTATTCGACGGGATCTGCCGTTTCGATCGAGCGCGGGTGAACGGTGAAATCGACCCCAAGCCCGTGCCGAGCGCGGACGTGCTCGGATGGCTCGGCCTACTGCGATTGCAGGTTGTCGCGGACGGATACGTCGTCGTGGTTCTCTCGAACTGGGCGGCGTGGACCTCGCACATTCCGACGATCCGGGCCTCCATGGCTTCCGACGACGTGGAGCGCGTTCAGCGCCGGCTGATCGACATCGCCTCGGCAATTCTCGCTGGAGACCAGACGCGCTGCCCCGACGCGTGTCACCTCGCGGCGAGCATCGCCGCCGCGAGTGACATGAACTTGTTTCGTGTACGCGAGATCGACGGTTTCACCTCCAAGCTGGAAGCGCTCGAGCTCTGCGATTTGAGGGCCGACTTCGCCGATGGCTCACTTCCGCTGCGCCTGGTCGCCGGTGTGAACGCCCCCAGCTCGACGAGGCGAGGTTGAACAAGATGCGGGTGAAGGCGCTCGACTGGTCTCGCTAAACCTCTATCTGGCCGAGATCTCGAGCGATAGCTCGCTCAAGCTCGATCTGATCGAGTAACGCATCGATGTGAGCACGTGTATCCTTCCCGGAGTGGCGCCGATGCCTACTCGGATTAATGATGTCGAACACGGTCGACTTCGGCGGGAAGCCTCGCGGAAGCTGCGACCACGGCGTTCGGGTACGTCTAACAAAGAAGTAGGCGTCAATGACGGCACGCAAGTCCGTATTCGGCGAAACGGAGACTCGTTTTCTGATCTCAGGCTCGATCGTCAGCCACTCTCCGTCATCGAGCCGATCGGGAAGAAGCTCGGAAACGAGGGAGCTTCTTGTTCGCGTGGGGGAGCGTGCATGCGGATTTTCCGGGGAGACGAGAACCGGCTGCGGCGTGCTCAGACGTGCCGCCGCCTTAGCGAGGAGCGCCAGGGCAAACGAGCTCGGGACAACGTGACGAACGCGTCCGTCGGTCGGGGCGTCGATCTTCTGGAGCAAGCCGAAGCCGCCCTTGCGAGCATCGGAGCCGAGCTGGTTCGTGTGCCGAACGGTCGCGAAGTACGACAAGCCGACCTCGTTGGCGAGCGCGTCGATCCCGAGCGTCTGTCCGCGCAAATGAGCGCGCACGACGGCGAGGATGATGGCGAGGCCGACGAGAGAAAGGTTCGGCGCGGTCGACCGCAGCGCGGACACGAATTCTTCGACCGGGCCGAGAACTCGAAGAACCGTGTCCGCGTCGGGGGGGCGATCGGCCTTCGAATCGTTCGCGGACATGCTGATCCGCTTACCTCCGCAGCGGCACCGAGGCAAGTGCCTCGGACGGGCAGCTTTCGAGCCGAGGTACACGGAGATGATCACTGCGCGGTGCCTGCGGACAAGTTCGGGTTTCTTGCTTTCAGCCTGCCAGTCGGCACACGCGCGATCACCGGATCACAGTGAGAGGATGCCATGAAGACGAAGACGTCGGCGGTGGTCGTCGCCCCCGCCTTGAACGAAGCAGACGGAAAGTTTCTGCTGAGCGTCGGGATCAGCGAGTACGGGCTCTTCAGAGATCCGGACGAGCCCATCACGGATTTGATCGACGATATCGAGCAGCGGCTCGTCATTGCGCTGGATCATTGGGATCCACACGTCCGGCTGTTCGAGGCGCTGACGAGAGGGAGTGCACGCCGGTGCCTGTCGGCCTTGAAATTCATGGACGCCTCTACGCGACGGGATTGGGCCAACTCGATCATCCGCTCGGCGTCGGAGCTCGAAGAGCCCGTGCCGCCCTTGCCGGCGAGACTCGACGGAAGGAGCGCCGTTCGCCCCGGGGCGGCACGCCCGGCGCGACGACCGGCGAGCGGTGTCGTGATGATCCGCCGATTGCTCGAGGGCTGGACGGTCCTGCCGTTCTTCGCAAAGCTCACGTCATCGCTCAGGGAGGACGAACGGAACGTTTCTGGGCGGCTTCGCGAGCTGATCGCCGTCATGGAAAATAGCGACGAGGCTCCTTCTACTTGCCCGTCGACGCGCGCCGCGGCGTTCGCCTTGGCCCGCTCCGTGGGCTCGCCGCTGGTGCTGGTCGACCTGAGGTGGGGCAAGAAGCCAATCGTCGAGGCCATGGCGGCCCCGCTGCTGCGCGACGCAATCCGCCTCGGACACGTGCGAAACCTGCTCGTCTCGGGTGTCAACGCCCCGTGACGGCATCGTCGGCCTCAACGGAACGGTTCGGCGCAGCATCCCGGGTGGTCCTGACGAACGGGCGTGCACCGCGTCGCTCGATGCGAGCCGCAGTGGATCATTTCTCTCGTCAAGACAGCGGGCCACCGCCGCTCGCCTGCGTGCCCGCACATGCGCTGTTGCCGAGCCGGCGCTCCCAGGCGAGCGCCTGGGCGACGATGGTGTCGAGGTCGGCGAAGCGCGGCTCCCAGGCCAGGGTCACGCGGATGCGGGTCGCGTCGGCGACGAGGGCCGCGGGATCGCCGGCGCGGCGCGGGGCCTCGGCCACGGGGAAGTCGATGCCCGAGATGCGCTTGACCGTCTCCACCACCTCCCGCACGGAGGCGCCGCGGCCGTAGCCGCAATTGAAAGTGTGACGCCCGCCCTTCGCGCGCAGGTGCCTGAGCGCCGCGAGGTGAGCGTCCGCGAGGTCCGTCACCTGGATGTAGTCGCGCAGGCACGTGCCGTCGGGCGTCGCGTAGTCGGTGCCGTAGATCGAGAGCGCCGGCCGCAGGCCGAGCGCCGCCTGCGAGGCCACCTGATCAGGTGGGTGGCGTTGGTCGCGCTCTGGCCGGCACGCCCCTTGGGATCGGCGCCCGCGACGTTGAAATAGCGCAGGATGGCGTAGTCGAGCCCGTGCGCCGCGGCGGCGTCGCGGATCATCCACTCGCTCATCAGCTTGGAGCGGCCGTACGGGTTGATCGGCGCGGGCGGGGCGTCCTCGTCGATCGTCGCGAGGTCCGGCTCGCCGTAGACCGCCGCCGTCGAGGAGAAGACGAAGCGCTCGATTCCGGCGGCCAGCGCGGCCGCGAGGAGCGCGCGGGTCTTCATCGTGTTGGCGTCGTAATAGCCCAGCGGATCGGCCACCGATTCCGGCACCACGATCTTGGCGGCGAAATGCATGATGTCCTTCACGCCATGCTCGCCGACGACGCGGGTCACGAGCGCGGAATTGGCGACGTCGCCGACGACGAGGGGCACGCCCTCGGGCACCATCGGCCGCACGCCGGTCGAGAGATCGTCGAGGACGACGACGTCCTCCCCCGCGTCGACCAGCGCGAGGACGGCGTGCGCCCCGATATAGCCGGCACCGCCAGTGATCAACACCGTCATAAGCGCTCCTGTAGCTCGAGTTGCGCGCAAGCGCTCACAACCCGCAAACGGGCGTTTGGGGAATCACTCGGAACCCCCGAAACGCTCGGCGACAGGCCGCGCTCGTCGCGACATGTGAGCTTTACCTCGTAGGGTAGAACGTGCAAGCTCGCCGAGCGATCTATACAAGGGGCCGACGGATATGCTGGGATTGTCGATGCAGGCGGGTTGCCCCTTCTGTGGGGGAGAGCATTGGGAGAGCGGACGGACATCGAGCGATCCGGCGGCATCGTCCGTGCTTTCGAGTTCGTCGACCGTCCAGGACCATACGGCACTTTTGAGCGGCTTTGCACTGACGTCACCCGTATTCGGGCCCACACCGGTGGTCGTCACCTATTCGTTCTCAAGCGCGGAGCCGACGCGCAATTTCGAGCCGGGCGCCAATCCGTTCGTGGCGCCACTCGATGCGCAACAGCGGGCCATGGTGCGCGACGCGCTCGCTCAATGGGAGGCTGCCGCCGGCCTAACATTCATCGAGACTTCGAAGCATGAAGGCGACATTCTTTTCGGCATATACACCCTCTCTTCGGGAGCGGGAGGAGACGCGAGCTACCCGCAGCACGGCTCTTTCGTCGATCCCGCCGGCGTCCTGCGCGTCTTCTCAGGGCTCGAGGCCGCGTCGGGCAACGTTCGCTTCTCCTCGTCGGTGGGTGCGTGGTCCGCGGAGACTTTCCTCGACATCGCCCTTCATGAGATCGGGCACGCGATCGGGCTGAAGCACCCGTTCGAAAACACGCCCCGCCTCGATGCGACATTCGACAACAAAAGCCAGACGGTCATGTCCTATACAGGGCCGAAAGCCACGGCACTGGGTCCTCTCGATGTCGCGGCGGCGCGTGCTCTCTATGGGGCGCCCTTGACGCCGGAGACGACACGCCCGTGGTCGTGGGACGGACACAACGAGATCTTCACGCGCAGCGGTACGGCCGCGTCGGAATACCTGCGTGGCACCAATGCCGCGGACGTCGTCGACACGGTCGGGGGCCGTGATGCCGTCGTGACCTTCGACGGCGCCGATCGGATCGTGGCTCGTGGCCAAAGCCTCGAGGTCAATGCGGGACGCGGCATCGACGTCGTGGTGAATACCGTGAGCCGCGACCTCGTGTCGGACATCTACATAGCTCCGGGAGGCACTTTCACCAGGATCACGATTGGCTCGGAGCAACAGAACTTGGTGGGTGTCGAGCGTGTGCACTTCGCAGACGTGGCGCTCGCGTTGGACCTCGAGGGTTTTGCGGGTCAGGCGTATCGGCTCTACGAGGCGGCTCTCGACAGAACTCCCGACCATGGCGGTCTCGGCCATTGGATCGCGGCGCTCGACGCGGGCATGCCTCTCCTGGAAGCCGCTTCTGGTTTTATTCGCTCCCAGGAGTTTCGGAACCTCTACGGCCCCGATCCCGACAATGCGAGCTTCGTGACCGCGATCTACAAGAACGTGCTGGAGCGCGATCCCGAACCACAAGGCTTCGACTACTGGCTCGGCAAACTGACAAGCGGCGTTACGCAAGCCGAGGTCTTGCTGGGCTTTTCCGAGAGTGTTGAAAATAAAAACTCTGTTGCGCAAGCAATTGCGGACGGTATCGTGTATGATTTGTCTGTCGCATGAAGTCCAGCTTAGTCGGTTTGCGCATAGATTCTCGAATCATTCGTCTTGCAGCATTCGATTTCGGAAAGAATTGCAACAGAATCGCTGAGCGGAGATGGATGTCGGCACGTGACCGCGGTACATACACGGCGGACGGAGACCTTTTCCGGTCGTCGTGCCATGTCTCCGCGCGGCCTCATCTTTTGCGGTCCGCGATCGACGCGTGACGCACCATAGATCCGGCGGTCGCGCGCGTCGCGCATGCCGGCGGTTAGGCGCGCGTTTCGCAAGCGAGTAGCGGTGATCACGATTCTCGGTCGCGCACGCCCGGCATGATCGTCATCCGGTAGCGCGCGGTGTGTCCCGGGTGAAGCAGGCTCGTTCCGGGACGCTGCTCGAGCGCGCCAGATCCGCCGGCCTCGGCCGCGAGGCCCTGCCATGGCTCAATGCACAAAAAGGGTGCTCCGGGCAGTGACCAGATCCCGAGCTGCGGACTGTCCGGGAATGCGACGCGAAGGCCCAAACCGGCATGCGGACCGAACCAGAGGCTCCGGGAACGGGCGCGCTCAAAATGGATCGAGCCCGCCTGGAAGAGGCCGTCATCGAGGCGAAGCGTCCGGCCAGCGAGAGATATCGTGTCGTGGCCTGGAAGAAGGAGGCCCGTCACCGGATCGGCCCGTCGAACGCGACCGTCTTCGGCGGTCTCGAAGTGGACCTGGTAGCGGCTGCGCTCGGCTGGCTGCGTCGGCCACACGAAGCCCGGGTGGAAGCCGAAGCCGAACGGCATCGGCTTCTCGTCGACGTTCTCGATGACGGCCACGATCGAAAGTTCGAACTCCTCCGCGGCGACCTCGATCGTCAGCCGGAAGGAGAATGGGTACATTGCGCGCGTTTCATCGTCCGCATCGATTGCGAGGCGCACGCGTCGATCATCTCGCTCGATCAGCGTGAAATCGCGGTCCCGGGCAAAGCCATGAGCCGGCATCGGGTAGTCGTGACCGCCGACGCTTATGCGGCCTCCCGGTGAGCGGCCGACGACCGGGAACAGTACCGGGGCCTGTCGTCCCCAGATCGACGGATCGCCCGGCCACAGGACGGGAACGCCGTCGAATGCGAGGCCGACGAGTTCGCCCCCGCGCTGTGCGACGCGGGCGCGGACGGGTCCGCAAGCGAGATCGAAGACGTCGTCCGCCATGCGATAGAGCCTCCGATTTGGCCGATCACCGGCCCCTGATGGGCCGCGGCAGATGAATGATGCGGACCCGCAGCGTTGGATTGGCGTCGCAGGGCATGGATCTCGGCAGATCGTTCGATCACCGTACCGCCGCCTCACCAAGCCGACTGAGGAGAATGCATCATCTCCCGGTCGACCAGGTGAGCGGCTTTCGCACCGCCCTGCTAAAGCAGCACGATGCCGTCGACGATCGACGGCGCCACGCCCATCACGTTCTCCGCGCTCTCTGCGAAGTCGGCCAGCACTTGCGCTTGCGACCGCGAGCCGGACCTCAGTTCGTTCGTCCAGAACTCTAGCCCGCCAGCTTCACCTTCACGGCCGAGAACGTTCTGGTACAATCGCGCGACGAACTGCTCGCTCGTCGGGTTCACCCCATAGATGGATTGGAACTCCGCCGAGCCGACGAAGCCGGCGGCGATGTCGACGAGCGATATGCCCCCGTCCGCGCGGTCGATCCAGAATTTGAGACCGTCGTTGTCGGGAGTTCGGTCGAATGCGGCTTGGTACACACGGTAGACCGACCCGGCATTCTCACCCGGTGCGGTATCGTAGGCGATCGTGCGCACGATTTGATCTTGATTGTTCATGAACTGCACACGCTCGACCGATTCTCCGGACACGGCAAACGGCCGGGGGGCTGAAATCGTGATCGTGTCGTCTTGTCCCGAAGTAATCTCGATGAGTTCGGGTTGCACTCCGATCGCCTCGAACCGGACGATCACGGTATCGACGCCGCTGCCGCCGCGGAATGAGTGCTGCCCGTTCGCGACGACGAGCGTGTTGTTAGCGGCATTTCCCGTCGTCGAGGAATTGACCCCGTCAATTGCGTGGAAGGCCGCCAGCGACGTCGATCCGAACGAGATGTCGCCTACAGTCGGGCGCGAAAGGGTCGCGACGCCGCTGTTGAAATCCATCGTCTGGAGAGACGCGCCGGCAGCCGTGCCGCTGTGGAACCCCGCGGCGGTCAGCGGGCCGCCGATCACCGTGTTCGACATCACGCCGTCAGTGATCAGCGCGAGTGCGAACGTCTCAACGCCCGAGAAGTCCACCGTCTTCGGAAAGCTTCCGAAGCGCGCGATGAATGTCGCTGCGCTGCTTCCAAAAAACGTGTAGGTCTCGACGAACCGGACATCCCAATTGACGCCCGCCAGGTGACTGATGTCGGCGATCAGCCGGTCGTTCCCGCCTCCGGCCTCAACTCTGAACTGCGTCAGGCCCGTGGTCGTCCGAAATACGTCATCGCCCGGCGTTCCGCCGACCACGCCGTTGAAGATCGTGATATCCGCCATTTGTCACCCCTATCATCACGACACGACCGCAAATCGAGCCACCGGCGAGTGTCCCGAAGAGGTGTTTGCAAGTCAATCGCAAAGATCGATATTCGTCTAGTGGACGCCACACTCTCGATCATCCGCTCGAGTCGGCCGCCCCGGAGCGCGGATCCGGCCCACCGCCGAGCTCGCGGATCTTGATTTGCCGCTGGGGGCGCATGGATGAGCCGGTGTCGCTTTCGGCGAAGACGTGCGGTCGGGCCGCTGCGTGTGCGTTACACGTCGGTGCCGTGCTATCTCTCCGGTGCTTGGTCGAGGACATGCCGGGCGGGTCAGAAGCAACTGTCGAGCGCGGAGGCGGTCAATCTCATCCGCGAGCAGACCGCAGCGGATAGGTGAGGATGCCCACCGGCACACTCAATAGCTTGTAGAAAAACGGCGCGCATTCGTCGGGCGTACTCGGGCTGCGGTCGCGATCTCCGTTCGTGCGCCGGGACGCAGGCCGATGCTCACGTACGCGGGGTGGTTCACAGCGGCCGACGTGGACCAATCCGGCTCGGGGAGGGCAGGGGGCCGTGCACGTGGAGTGGAAAATCGGCCTCGCGTGTGCGGAATTGGCATGGCGTCCTGAAGTCGGCTCCGCGCGGGACGACAGGGCGAGCTTCATCAGTTCAGACAAGCGATCGACAAAGAACAATTGACGCCATCGCGACGGAGGATGGACTATCGGCGCATATCCGCGAGGCGTCTCGCGTGGCTGGAGGTGGCGAGCATGAGCGCGAGGCTTGGGATCGGTGAAGCGATAAAGACCCTCGCGGTCGTCGGCGCCACGCTGCTGATCGCCGCGTGCAGCCAAACGGCGAGCGGCGGCGCCGCTTTCGGAGGTGGGGGTTTCAGCGGCTTTCAGCGACAGCTTTCGGCCTCATACTCCTACGCTCCGGCGACAGCGCCCGATGGGGCTGCCGCGGAGCGGTTCGAATTGCGGCCGGGCGATTGTCGCGGAACATCCGACGATTGCGGCGCTGATCGGGAACGAGCGGAGTTCGCCGAGACTGCGCCATATTCCGCGCTCGATACCGAGTACTGGTATCGCTTTTCGGTGTTCCTCCCGGAAGACTTCCCCGAGACGACGCCCCTCGACACCAAGCTCGGGCAGTTTCATCAGCGTGGGCCGGGCAAACCGGCCGCGATGTTTCTGCTCGACAGGGGCCGCTACCTGCTCGAACTCTCGAACCCGTCTGCTCGGCAGGCATCGCCTATGGCGCCGCTGCCGCCCGCATTACGGCGCGATCTGATCTCCGGGTCCCAGATGCGGGGGCGGTGGACACAGATCGTCGTGAATGCGCGTTGGTCTCTGTCCGACGAGGGCTTCGTTCGCGTCTTCGTCAACGGCCGTCAGGCTGTCGACCTCAGGGGCCGAAATGTCGACCGTGACGCGCCGGTCTACTTCAAGTACGGCATCTACCGAAGCTTCCTCAGTCGCTACGGCGGTCGCGAGGCGCCGACACTCGTCGCCTACTACCGCGACGTCGGTCGGGCTCGCACGCGCGACGGGCTCGCAGAGTAAAGCCGCGGTCACGTCTCCGCGGTGGGCCGGGGCTCGATCCTTGGCCCCCCTCGAACGCGTTCGGCACGTATCGTGCGGGCAACGCTCTTCGGCCCGGGACCTCGACACTGGGGTAGAGAAGGGAGCGGTGTTGGGTCTCTTCTCGCGGCCGTGAATGCCCGACTTCGTGGACCTGGACTTGCCGCGGCCCGCGATGACCGGTGGCCGAGACACCGGGGCAGCGGAGGCGGGCAGGCCCCGCAAACTATTTCGAAATGCGCCGCCGGCGGCATCGGTGGCCGTCCGTGTGTCGCGCCCCGAATTGCCGCGCGCCTGCGTCCGCTGCGGCTCGCCGCGATCAGCCAGCGCCCCGGGCGGGCGCTCCAGGACCCGCGCGGCCTCCGGCTGCTCCAACGCCTCCCAGAACTCGATCCAAGTGAATTGCACCGACACCCGCCTAAAATGCTATTGCCGCTCGCAGCCGGCAGTGGCGGGCACGAGCACACCGCCCCGGACGCGGTGGCGCCGCCGGACTATGCTCCGCAGGACGGCCACGACCGGCAAACCCGGCGGGTCGCTTCAGACGTCGAAATCAACACGGATCGCGACGGCACCGGCGCGCAACGACGTGGCGATTCGCCTTCAAATCTCCACCGTCTCGATCCCGAGAAGCGGACACGCCGCCGCCATGCGTCGATCGAGTGTGCAGAGGGACGCCCCGTGATCGGCGGCGACGGCAAGATGAAGCGCATCACCCGCCCTCAACGAAAGCTCGTTCCGATCGGCGAATCGGGCGGCGATCCGAAAGTGTTCCGGGTCGACGCGCAGGCGACGCAGGCCGGACCCGCCGAGACGCGTAAAGGCCGACAGCGCCGATGCCCGGTCGCGCTCGCCGATCCTTCCGCCGCGCAGCTTGATCGACAGCGCCGACGAAAACTCGGTGGCGACCCAGTCGCTGATCAGGAGTAACCCGGGGGCCTGTGCCGCCAACCAGTCCTGCACACGGTCTGTCTCGGCCTCCGGCGTCAGTGCGGCCACCAAGACGGACGTGTCGAGATACGGCATCAGAAGCGATCCTCGTCTCGCATGCTGCGGACGAATTCCGCCGCGGAGCCGGTGGCCGGGGGCATCGACGCTGTAAGCCGTCTGAGCTCCTCGCGATCGATCCGCTTCGGCTGCTCCTCCGCGCCCACGATCCGTGCCACGGGTTTGCCGCGCCGCGACACGGTGACGACCTCCCCCGATGCCGCGCGCTCGAGAAGCTCGCTCAAACGTGCCTTTGCTTCCGCGACGTTGATTTCGGCCATCGAGCCCTCCTGACCATTAGAGTTGGTCAGATAATTGCCGGGCCGTACGGTGTCAAGGCAACGGCTGCGCTCGGCGCCGGACCGAGGCCGAACATGTCGGGGCGGCTCCCGGGTGGTCGCGTGGCGCCCGATTTTGGCCTCCCAATAGGGTAGGGCAAGCGTGCAGGCCCTCGCTTTGATTGGCATCCTCGCCGCGGCCGGCCTGAGTAGCCGGCTGTGTTGCCCGCCCCGAACCGTCGCCCCTTGCCGGCGCTCGTAACAGCCGGCCGCAATCATCCAGCGCCGCGAGCGTGGCGGGCCAGAAACCACGCCGCCTCCTGCCAGTCCATGACCTCGACGATCTCGTTCCACGTCCCTGCGCCGACAACCGCCTGAACTGCGACCGCCGGACGCTGTGGGCGGCCGGGGGGCCATCGCCGAGCCCCAGAGGCGGCGGTGCAGGAAGATGCTCTGCATTAGGACCACGACCGGCACGTCCCTCAAGTCGCTGTGGACGCGATTGCCCGCCACGCCAACATCGCAGCGGAGCCTCACCGTCCCGCCGAAGTCGGTTCAGCCACAGACCTGTGAGTAGCCGAGTGACCCTTTCAACCCACGTCCTGAAGCGTCGCGACAGTCGAGCCCGTCATAGCCGATGGCCTCGGTCGGAGAATGATCCGCTCAACCTGACGCCAAAAAAGCTCCCCAGTCGCCTGCACTCGCGTTTATTAAGGATAGGTAAAAATTGCCATTGATTATGGGATCGAATTTGTCTTTCTCTATGTGCTCATGCACGCGTTATGATACCGAGGTGGCACCGTGACGACACTCCTTGCCAATGTGCGCTTCGGCGCCCCCGGGGTGGTCTTCGATTGGAACGCGATCAAGCATTTGCCGCTCTTTAACGGCGAACACCCTTTCCCTGCGTCAGATTCGAGTCGGCTCTCGCCCGGATTGACACCAAGTTTCGGCCTGAAAGAGGAGGATACACTCACGCCATACGGTGATTATTTCGCGCATCATACGTATTCCGCAGTATACACTCCATGGCAGATAAGCCTCGATACAGATGGCTGGCAAAATATTGAATACCGACTTCAGCGCGTGGAACTTCGATCATTTGCCTTGGAGACCGCGCGCGGTGAAACCGTATTCGAGGCGGCAGCATGGGAGTTCGCGGATGGCACCATTAAGATGTCTATCGATATTATTGCTGTGCCACCTCCAAGCCTAGCACAAGCACTCGCCAATGCAGTCGCGCCTTATTACCCATTCGATGGGCCGATTTCAGGCAGCCTGACGCCGCGAAGCGAATACGTCGTTGTCACTAGCGCTGGTTCGGACTTTTCGCCATCCGGGGGGCTGGATTTCGTTTGGCTGAATGCACCTTCAGGCGGCACGGTAGTCTACTACGAGTCTCTCGACGATCTGCTTCCCGACCCGCTTCATCCCGAGAGTCGATGGTCCGGTTGGCACCACCCGCTTGTTCCCGCGGGACACGACCAGATTGTCGGATTCGGCCCGGATGACGTTCTCGACTTCACGAGGTGGAGCGATGCGGTGAACGTCGGCGTCGGTGCGTTCACGGCGAGCGGACGCCCCGAAATACGGATCGGTGACGATTCCCTCCCCGATGATCCTGATGTTCCGCCGGAAGCGGGCACGCGCGGCAGCTTCATCGAAGTCGATGCGGACGGAGATGGTGTCCTCGACCAGGGTGTTCTTGTACTCACGACGAACAACGCTCCACTCACACCGGATCCCGACGAACCGCTCAAGTTGATCGTCGGTGTAGAACCGCTCTTCGATGACGGTTCGAACACCGTCGATTTCGAAAGGCTTACATCGGGGCAGGCCGAAGCTTACAAGGGTTCATGGCCAGGCCCTGCCATTCGGAATGCGCGCGGCGGCGATGATGTGGTGGCCTTGCCGGGACGCGACGCGGCGATCACCCTCGAGTGGCCGTTCGAAGCACCGTTCCGCGCCGGCGCCGGATCTGACACCATCCGGGGCCGCGACGGCAACGACCGGATCGGTGACTGGGCGATCGCCGGCGATACGTCGACGATTGACGGTGGAGACGGCAACGACCTGGTGTTCTTCGGGCTCGGCATCGGCGATACCGCCTCGGTCGGCGTCATCGTCAACAGGCCCGACTATGTCAGGTCACCCGGTGATCTGCGCATGTTTGCCGAAGTTTCTAATGTCGAGTCCATCATTGGTTCTCCCCACGACGACTTCATCCGTATCGTGAGACCTGACGGCTCATGGGATCGACTGACGGTCACCGGCAGGGGCGGATCGGACATGGTGTTGGGAAGTGACGGCCCCGATGCCCTTTACGGCGATCACCCGGGAGTGGTCGAGGCACTTCTCCTGGGCTTCGAAGGGCCACAGGGTGACGCCACCACCGACTTCCTTTACGGCGGCCTCGGGCAAGATGTTTTGCGGGGTGGAGCCGGAGCGGATCATCTTTGGGCGGGTTCAGTGCCCGGCGTCGATCAGATCTTCGGCAGCGCCGTCACACCGGACGACGCTTGGAATGAACTGTTCGGCGAGGAAGGCGATGATTTCCTCCACGCCTGGACCGATCTTCCCCCTGGCGCCCTCGTCGGCGACCGGGCCGATCGTCTCGACGGCGGCAAGGGCCGAGACAGCTACTTTGTGGACAATCTCGACCTGATCGTAAACTTCGAAGTTGGGGAGACGGCTTACATTCGAACGGCGGAGCGCGCGGACCACCTCGTCTTCGCGTCGAACGCGATCCAGACGTATATCGAGGCCTTCGTGGAAACGGCCGGCGGAGCGAGGAGCCTCGGGCGCGTTTATTTCGGCAACGAAATGTTGAAGCAGGACCTGCGCCTGACCGAGGGGCTCTCGCCGATCCACCCGGTCGTAAAGGTCGAGCGGGTCGAGGACGCGCTGCCGCGGATGATCGCAGAAAGCGCGCGAAGTATCCTTGAGGCCTTCCGCACGGAACAGTTGAAGATCGTCATTGAGACCGTGGTCACCCTTGCCGCCTCCAATGCAAAGATAGGTAAGAAGGCGGCCGACGCGGCAGTCGACCGCGTCAAGCCGCTTCTCGACGCGATGATCTCCGATGGGGGTGGAAAAGACTTTTGGCAGACTTATATTCGTAGCTTTATCGAGAACACGATCAACGCCGGCCTCGGCAAGGCGGCGAGCGAAATCGCCACCAATCCCGACGGATTGGGCGAGAAGACGCTCGCCGACCTCTTCACTATGCAGGATCTCGTCGAAATCGCCTTGTTCTCGTTGCCGCCCATCAGCGCGCTGTCGACCAGCTACACACTCGGCAAAAATCTCGTTCAACTCGCTGTCTTGGAGGCGCGCCTTGATCTCGCGCTGACGTTCAATGAGAGGTTTCCCCGGCGGGACTCGGACGGCGTGTTCCTGCTCGATCCCGGCACGGGTGCCTTCACCGAGGGCACCACGGTGGACGGCTACGTCGCCGGGGCGACGATTTTTGGCGACGTCGACGGAGACCTCACGCTCAATGCGGGTGAGCCGGTCGCACTCACGGACGGCAGCGGCCGCTTTTCGATCGCGGCGGGCGGGAGCCGCCTCGTCTCGCTGGGCGGCGTCGACGCGGCGACGGGCAATCCCGTTGCCGGCGCGATGTGGGCGGCGCCTGGCTCAAGCGTGATTTCGCCCCTGACGACGCTCGCGGAGATCATGGGATCGGACCGCGCGGCGGCCGAGGCTCTGGGCCTCGACCCGACGCTCGCGTTCGGCTCGTTCGATCATTTCGGCCAAGCGCTGGGGGGCGATGCAGCGGGCCTTGCCGTGACGCAGGCGGCGGCGATGGTCGCCGCAATCGTCGCGGGCGCCGCAAAGGCCCTGACGGCTTCGGGGGCCATCGGCGTCTACGAGGCAGCCGAGGCAGCCTACCGAGCTCTCGCGGACGTCGCCGGCGCCGTCGCGGGTAGCCCCCTCGACCTTTCGTCTGCGGTGACGGTCCGGTCCGTGATCGACACCGCCGCGGGCCGCGGGGGAGTCGCGGTTGGCGACGATCTAGCGGCTGCCGTCGCCGGTGGCGTCGCGGCCGCGAACGGCCTGATCGCCGCCGCGTCCAGCTCCGAGCCGCCGGAGGGCGTCTTGTCCCGCATATATGCGATCCTGGAGGCGGCGCAGGACATCCTGGGACCGGCCGGGTCGAGCGTCGCGGGCGACGTCGCCTCGGCATTCGAGCGCCTCGAGGCGGATGCGGCGGCCGCGCGCGACATGCGCGCGCCGGCCCTCGTCGGGGTCGACGGCTCGTTGTTGGCGGGCGCCGTCGTCCTGTCCTTCGACGAGCCCGTCGTCTTGCCGGCCGCAGGCGGCTTCAGGGTGGTGACTGGGAGCGGCGACGTGATCGCCGTCGACGCGGCGGTTCGCGGCACAGACGTCGTCCTGACGCCTTCGGCGCCGCTCACGCCGGGTGCCTCGGCCCGTGTCGAGATCTCCTCGGCCGCGGTGGCGGACGGCGCCGGTAACGCATTCGACCCGACCGGGGCAGGCGCCCTCCTGACCTTCCGTGTCGGACCCGACGCCGGCATCGGCGGCGCGCCCCCTCCGCCGCCGGCGGGGGGCGGCGGGGGTGGCGCCGTTGGCGCGGGTCCGGCCACGCCGCCGGCCGGTGACCCCGTGGGCTTCGACGGCGTCGGCTCCGAAGGGCCGGACCGGTGGCTGTCCGGACCCGGCGACGAGGCGTTCGACGGGGGAGGGGGCGTCGACGTCGTGGCCTTCCCCGGCTTGAGCCGCGACTACGTCGTCGAGGTCGGCCGTGATGGCCTTCCGACGACCGTGACGGGTCCTGCGGGCTCGGACACAGTCAGGTCGATCGAGCGCCTCGAGTTCGAGGACGGCGTGATGGCCTTCGATCATCTCCAAGTCATCGGCCAGGTGGGCCGCCTGTACGTGGCGGCTTTCGGTCGCGACGCCGATCCACCGGGCGGCGGTTTCTGGGCGACGCTTCTCGCCGGGGGCGACTTCGGTCTCGTCGAGATTGCTCGGCATTTCATCGCCTCCCCCGAGTTTGCGGATCGCTTCGGGGATCCATCGGCGCAGTCCGACGCCGAGTACCTCGACATCGTCTACCGCAACGTGTTGCGACGGGACCCGGACGCGGGCGGATTCGCATTCTGGCTCGACCGACTGGCGGACGGAATGGGCCGGGATCACCTCCTGGCCTCCTTTTCGGAGAGCCCGGAATGTCGCGATCTGGCGGGAGAGCCAGACGCGCGCACCTTCCTGCTCGATCCGAATACGCCGTGGGGCTGAGCCGCTGTCCTGCATGGGCGGCACGACCTCGAGTACCGTGTTCCGTTTTTCCCGCGGCCCGCGGTAATTCCGAGAGGCGGGGGCGTGACGAGGCGACGCCATCCGCTCCGAGGTTCAGCCGAACATTTCGAGCCATATGCCGTTTTCGATCGTCGGCGCCACGAGGTCGATGTTCTCAGCACTCT
Organism: Salinarimonas ramus; assembly: GCF_014645695.1. GTDB lineage: Bacteria > Pseudomonadota > Alphaproteobacteria > Rhizobiales > Beijerinckiaceae > Salinarimonas > Salinarimonas ramus. The sequence continues at coordinate 163,473 of NZ_BMMF01000012.1, forward strand.
CGGAAAAACCGACCAACACCTCGCCGTGCCCGGTCGCCGACGTCTCGAGTTGCGCGGTCCAGAAGGACACCCCGTCGGGGTCGCCCGGACGGCCCAGAACGTTTTGATAAAGGCGATCTACGAAATCGCGCACCGCCGGGTCGGCACCATAGACGTTCTTTGCCTCGTCTGACGCCAAGAACATGTTTGCGACATCGAGCAGGGCCATGCCCTCATCCATTCGATCGACCCAGAAACTCAGACCTGCGAGGTCGGGAGTTCTGTCGAAAGCGGCTTGGTAGATCCGATACGCGCGACCGGCATTACCTGCGAGGTCGACCGCCAGAAGCCCATCGGCGAAGCGGAGGCGCTCAACGCCGAAGAGCGTGTCGATGCCGGACGGACCCGAAACGCTGACCTCGGCGTCTCGGCCGGATATGCGGAAGTCGCGAGCGGCTCCCTCAAAAACGGCCGTGTCGATACCCGCGCCCCCATGTATTTCGTCGTCCCCGGCGCCTCCCGCGAGCGTGTCCGAGCCGGAGGTCCCCTGGAGCACGTCCCGTCCTGGTCCGCCCGCGAAGCGAAGCGACCCGACGAGGTTCTCCAAGATGGTGAAGCGTGGCACCGCGATCCCGAACCCGTCTCCGTCTGCGCCGATGATCTCGAGGTCGAGATGGACGAGATCGACGCGGCCGTCGCCAGTCGCGTCCAACGGGAAGTAAATGCCGCGCGTGTCGAAGGCTCGGTCTTGAACGAGCCGTCCGGTGCCGTCGTTCAGATAAACGCGGCTGGTGTAGTTCGCGGATTGCGAGATCACGGTGACCACGAGGTCGAGATGCCCGTCACCGTCGAGATCGACGACTTTCGGTTCGAAGAAGTTTGTGAAATCCTCGTCCGGTAGCGCATCGCCCGACAGCCGCACGTCGGTTTCGTCCGAGAAGATGCCTGAGCCCTCGTTGATTAGGATCTGAAGCCTTCCGCCCCTGTACTTCGCGTCGAGCGCGTCGTCCCACAGGCTTTGCGCTAGGATAAGATCGGGAAGGCCATCGCGGTTCAGATCGGTGAGGTCTTCAGTCCAGTTCTGCGTGCCTCTCGCGATGGCGGTGGGCGTGAACGTGAGAGAACCCGCTCCATAGAGGCCGGCGGGCAATGTGATCGGCGCCGCGGCGGAAAAGTCGCCATTCCCCGGATTTTCTAGGACGATCGGAACGGCATTGGTGAATTTCGGCAGTAGGACGAGGTCGAGGTCCGCGTCGGCGTCGAGGTCGGCGAGGCGGCTCCCGTCGAAACTGTACTGGAAACCTTCCATGAAGTCGACGTCGCGTATTACAGTGGGTAGCCGATCGAAGTCGGTTTCCATCTGGCCGTCACCGCGGTTCATTAGGAAGAACGGACCGCTTGTGCTGTTGCCACCGACGAAAACATCGAGCCGACCGTCTCCGTCGATGTCTCCGGTTGCGGCAGAATGCGCGAAAGTCGCCGGGCCGAGCGGCGTTCCTACTTCGAGCCGCCCCGATCCGTCGCTCAAGAGGAGGAGTTGGCGCCCACCCGGAAACGGTTCGAAGTCGACCCCGGAATCCGATAGGAACAGGTCGAGATGGCCATCGCCGTTGTAGTCGCGCGCGAAGACCTCCGTCGTGCCAACTATCTGTGGCTCTGTTCCTCGGATCACACGTGACGTCACGTCGACCGCGCCACCCGTCTCAAAGGACAGGATCGTCAGATCGCCGGATTGGCTGCCGTTCCAGATCGCGGGGACGGCCGTGGCGGGATGCCCCGTGACGAGCGCAAGATCGGTGCGCCCATCGGCGTCGAAGTCTCCCGTCGCCGCGTAGGGTACCGCCCAAGCGACCGTCGCGGGCAAATCGACGCTCGAGATCGGGCGAAAATTGTTCGGCATGTGACCTCATGCGACAACAGGCTCGACGATCAAATTCGTCGTGCGCCTCACGAAGGTAATACTCCCGGCTTGGCAGCATACGTCAAGGCTGGGTCACGTCCCCGGTGATGGTGTAGCTCGACAGGAGCGGAGCCGTCCGGCCATGTGCCGCGCAAGCAGCCTCGAGCTCTGCTCCCAGACGCTTGCGCAAGGGCCGATGTGGGCGACTGACGGGGACGGGCGAAGGCCGAGTGGCGCGGGTCTTCCGGGGGGCGAGGGGCTAGCCGATGCCGCAGCCCGCATCAATGTCGTGCAATTCGCTCGGTCCGCCCGGCCGTGGCGCGTAGGTCGGCCATTCGCGGCGCGTCACTGCCGCGCCGCGAATGGAGCTGAAGCGGGGCCTGCGGCTGCAAACAGATCGTGTGTCCGGCGCGCTCGGGCAAGGCGCCGCGCATCGGCACCTCGCACCGGCCCCGAACGACGACGTCGCGATTACGCGAATGTCGGGCGCGACGAGCCCCGTGCTGCATCCGTGAGGCGCAGCCACGCCCCATCACGGCCGCCCTGCGAGGCCATGGTCTTGTCGATGATGCCCGCGCCGATCGCGAGCTTGACCGCCTCGTCGATCTCCTCTCCGATCTCCTCGTATTTCTTCAGCCGCGCCTTGACGGCGCTCGAGAGCATGCCCTTGACCGGGTCCGCCTCGCGACGCAGGACCCGCGCGACGCGCAGGACGAGCGTCAGCGGTCCGGGCAGGGCCGCCTCGCGCATCAGCCAGAGCTCGGTGCGGGCGGTCCAGACCGCGAGCCGAGCGCTCGCCGCCAGCGTTTCCGCCATGATCGGACCGGGCGGCGTGACGCTCTCCGAGACGGCATGCTCGATGAGGTGCGCCGATGCCGACAGGCGCAGGACCCGACAGGGCAGGTCGTCGATGATCGCGGCCGCCGCCGGCGCGGTTCCCGGCGCGGACAAGGCCGACAGCTCCGCGCGCATCGCCTCGGCCGCCTGTGCAACGAAGTCCGGGAGGGGCGAGGGCACCTCGACGATCAGATTGTCCGGCAGGGCGGCGATCGTCTTGATCGCAGTCTTCAGGCGCGTGCCGTCTGCCGGCCCATTGCAATCCGACAGGTCAGCGGCCGGCAGGATCAGCCCCGCCGGCAGCGGCTTCGGCTTACGGGCGCGCGCCACCAGGAGATCGGGATCGGCGGCCCCGATCCCGATCAGCGCGACCTCCCGCGTGTCGCCGTCCGCCGTCGCGACGCCCTCGTGCGCGAAGCTGTCCTCGAACATCGCAATGATGGCCGGATCGACGCCCCGCGGGTCGCTAATCCCGAGCGCGGGCGCGCCTCGCGTCGAGTAGACCGCGAGAACGTCGCCGTCGAAGGAGTGGGTCAGGCTCTGCAGGAAGGCGCCCTTGCTGACGTAGACGAGGCCGACCCGTGCGCGCGGCCGCTGCTCGTTCTCCGATGCCGTGGAATCGTTCGGGAGGGTCTTGCCGCTGCGCAGCGCCTGTGCCTCACGCTCTCGCTTGTCCGCCTCGCGAAGCACCTGCGTGCGGCGTGTCCGATCCGCCCACGTCTCCTCGGCGGCCCCGCAGATCCACCGGAACACGGTGTGCAGCCGGTTCTGGGCGCCGCAGACGGTCACGTGCTGCGCACAGGTGATCGGCGCGCCGATCCGCTCGTGCGCGATCGTGATGTCGGGGCGCACGGCACCGACGAGCCCGAGCAGCGCAGCCCCGGCCGTTTCGCGCGAGAGCCCGATTCCGGGGCACAGATCATCGAGGAGCCGGTTCAGTCCCGACGCGAGCATCTGCTGTCCGGGTGCCGGGGGCGGCACGTCGTCGATGAGGCAAGCCGAAAGGACGCGTTCCGGCGGGAATGCCATGTGCCGATCCGTCGGCTTCGCGTCGGCCGAGGATCCGGTGGTCGTCGGCACGTGCGGACCGGTCGCCGGCTTGCCAGCGTACGCCGGCTTGTGCGTGGGTTGCGGCAGCGATATCGGCTCGACTCGAGTATCCTGGAGGCCGACCGGGGTGATCGATGGCGCGTGCGCCCTCCCGTCGGTACCGCCATTGCTTGAACCGGTCTCGAGGGGCCCTCCGGCCGCGTGTTGGACCGGGGAGGCTTCCCCGCGCGTCGCGATCTTCTCCGGTGAACCGATGCGCGTTGCGGGATTGAGCGACGGTAGGGGCGTACCCGGTCGGAAGATCGAGTGCGTGCCTTTGGGTCCGCCACCGGCGGGAGCCCCGCCGCTGTCGCGCGGCGGCGGCTGCACATTGTCGGTCATGTCATCCTCCACACGAAGGGGTAGTTCACTCGCGTGCACACACGCTCGAATGAACGTCGATGCAGGGACGGTCGCCGATTCGCGGGCATTCGGAAATGCCGTCAAGCAAAAAAACCGAGGTTCTCGTCAGGTAATTTCCCGGACCGGAGCGCGCCGGTGCGAGGACGTTTCGGCGACTTTCCGTCCGGAGTGCAGCGCCCGCCGCCGAGGAGGCGCAACGCTGTAGTCCGGACGAAAAGTCGAGGCGGCTTTGGGGCGCCCGACGAACATTTTGGCAGGACTGCAGCGCAGCTGCCTGACGAAGGGCGGCGTGCTGGTCAGGACGAGAAGCCGGACGGGCTCAGACGGGGGATGCGGCCCGGCATACAGGTTCATGCACGGGCCGGGGCATGGCCCGTGCCCTGCAGGCTCCGTCTGCAGCCGTCGACCAACGGGAGGTCAGCCGCCGACCAACGGGGATGTGGACGCCGATCGCTACCACAGCCCACATTTTCGAGGGGAGCGACACGGCTCGGGCGCCGTCGGATACCAGTTCGCGCCATAGACCACCGTCTCGGTTTCGTCGCTTGCTGGCGCATCGCATATCAAAGTGGCTCTGACACGGAGCCGATGACGATGAAATCACACGAGAAAGCGCGCGCCGAGGCTGCGGCGGATTTGCTGCCCGGCACGCCGCCCGAATACATCGCGGGCGCCGAAGTTCATCTTCTTGGAGCCTCCAAGCTCGATTTCGTTTGCCCCGGCGAAGCGCTCCTCGCGCGCGCCGGCGCCTACCGTAGCCTCGCCCCGGCGACGCTCAGACGCTACCGGCGGGAATACGACACGGCGGTGTCGCTTCTGGTCGCCCGCGGGAAGCTCGATCCGGCTCGACGCGACGAGATCTCGACCGCCATCGCCGACGCACTCTCGATGGTCGCGCGTCACAAGGGCGTCGATCGCAAGCGTTTGGACTTCAATGCCGAGGAGATCACGGCGATCCTCGAGGCGCTAAGGGTCGCGGCGCAGGATGGCGCGCTCGAGGTGCGCCTCGCCCATCTGCTCGTCTTCGTCGGTCTGCGTCTGGGGTTCCGGCCGATCGAGGGGATGAGCCTGCGCCGGGCAGGTTCGTATCATGTCGAGATCTCGAGCGCTAAGTTCGACGAGCTGCGCGGGTGCGCGCCGATCCGGCGGATCGACATCGCCGCTCTTGGAGACCACTTCGACGCGCGCGTCGACGACCTCGTCGCCGTGCTCGACGAGGTGGCGAGACGCGGCCTTTGCCCTCTGCGCATCCTCGAAAACGCGAAGAAGCGGCTGACGCGGCTCTCGAAGGCGGTGACCCGACGGCTCGCCGGCGAGGCGAAGGGACTGAGCCTACAAGCGCTCCGACACCTGTGCCGAAAATGGCTCGAGAGCAGTGGCGCGGACGAGGACCGGATCGCAATTTTGTTCGGACACGCAAGCCTCGAAACTCAAAAACGTTGGTACTCGAAGCAATCGACGGGGAAGTTGCGCCCCGACGGGATGCCGGTGCCGATCGTCGACGAACGCGACCTTCTCGCCGCGCTCGCGAGGGCGAGCGACGTCGAGGGACTGGCGGCCGTACGCGAGGCATGTGCGGCCCGGGACGATGCTACGGCCGCGATCGGTGCCGCGCGGTCGGTCGAACTGAACGTAGGCGACGCGCACGAGCGGTGCGCCGCCGAGACGGTCGGTGCCCGACCGATCCCGGTCCCCGTCGTGCCCGAGGTGCCGCCGCCGAGGCCCCGTCCGGCGTGCCTCGATCCGGTCGTGGCAGCACCCCGCCTATCCACGGCGGTGCCGCAGCGCGTCGGTCACGGAACGGAAGTCCTTCCCCGGGCTGTACCCAGGCCGGTGCCCCGTCCGGAATTTCTGCGAGCCGGCGGCGCCGCGCAGTCGGCGGCATGCATGCCGGAGCCGCCACGTGCCCTCGCCACGCCGACGCTCGTCGACGCCTTCCCGGTTCCCCCGCGCACCACGCCGACGCATATGGCCTCTGATCCGCGTCCCGCGCTCGCCCGCTTCGCAGAGATGGGCGATCAAGCCCGCGATCTGCTCGCCCGCGCGCGCAACGCCGTGTCCTCGGCGCGTGCGACATCGTGCAACGACAAGGAGCCCGTCGATCGACCAAGTGCGGTCGAACGCTGAGCGGCCTCGGTGGCGAGCGCTCGCCCCGAGCCGCGGTCGTGTCCCCGGTGGTGGTGTAGCTCGACGGGAGCGGAGCCGTCCGGCCGCGCGCTCTCCATAGCGCCGTAGTGGACGGACGGCTTCGCGGGGCGATCATCAACGGTTTTGAGGTCAGGTCAGGTTGCGAAGACCAACCTAAGCCGAGGACCACCGATGACCGACGAGACGATGGCCCTGCGCGGGCTCGTGGAGAAGACCCCCGACGCCGATATCTTGCGCGAGATGATCGGCTTCGCCGCCGAGCGGCTGATGGAGCTCGAGGTCGGCGCGCTGACGGGCGCCGGCTAAGGCGAGAAGAGCGTCGAGCGCGTCGTTCAGCGCAACGGCTATCGCGACCGAGATTGGGAGACGCGCGCCGGCACGGTCGAGCTGCGTATCCCCAAGCTGCGCAAGGGCAGCTACTTCCCGGGCTTCCTGGAGCCGCGCCGGATTGCGGAGAAGGCGCGGACCGCGGTCATTCAGGAGGCTTTATCCAGGGCGTCTCGACGCGCTCCGTCGACGACCTGTCAAAGCCATGGGCATGAGCGGCGTCTCGAAGAGCCGGGTGAGCCGGCTCTGTGGCGCTTGCCAGAAGACAAGCGGACTAAAAAGCCTTCGACGAGAACAAGGTGAACTGCCTCGAGATCGCGAGCAACGCATCTGTCGAGGACGAAACCCACTCTTGCGCCGCGTGGCAGGTGGCGCCGCGCTCGAGCGCGCGACGCCTAGGACGACCTCAGCCGAACGTCGCCTCGCTGAGCAGGACGCCCTGCGCCAGCACCTCGGCGTTGTTCGCCACGTTCTCCGCGCTCTCGGTGAAGGAGGCTAGCACGTGGGCGCGCTCCATGCCGTCGGCCAGGCGGCCGAGCCAGAAGGCGCGGCCTTCCGCCTCGCCCTCGCGGGAGAGGATGTTCTGGTAGAGCGTGTCGACGAAGGTGGTGTCGGGCAGCGTCGCCACCGGGCCGTAGAGGGCGGTGTATTCCGGCGAGACGACGAAGTAGCGGGCGAACTCGATGAGCGTGCCCTGGCCCGTCAGCGCCCGGTCGATCCAGAACTCGAAGCCGCCCTGGTCCGGCGTGCGCCCGAAGGCGGCGGCGTAGAGGCGGTAGATCGGGTCCGTGATCGGGGAGAGGTCGAAGGCGATGACGCCGTCGGAGAAGACGAGGCGCTCGATCGTGGCGAGCGTGTCCGCCCCCTCCGGGCCCGAGACGGCGTTCGCGAGACCGTCCGCGCCGCGGGTGACGACGTGGTCGGCCCGCGCGCCCGAATAATAGGCGAAGTCCGTCCCGTCGCCGCCGAAGAGCGTGTCGTCGCCCATGCCGCCGGTGATGCGGTCGTTGCCGCCGGCCGAGCCGATCGTGTCGTCCCCGCCGCCGCCGTTCAGCACGTCGTCGTCCTCGCCGAGCACGATGACCTGGGCCGCATCGTCGCCGAAGACGACGTTGGGTCCTGCGCCGCCCTGCACCGTCACGGCGCCGACGATCACGGCGAAGTCGACGTCGGAGAGCGTGATCACGGTGCCCGAGGGCAGGCCGCTCACGTCGATGACGAGGGCTTCGGGCGCGCCCGTCCCCGCGCCGCCGGCGATGAGGATGGGCTCGGGAAGCGACGTCGTGCCCTGCGCCACCGTGGGTGTCACGGTGCGCACGACGAGGGGTGCCTCGCCGGAAAGCGAGGCCGTGTAGCGACCCGCGGCCGCGTTCATGGCGTCGCGCTCGGCGCCGGCGGGGACGTCGTCGCCGATGCGGGCGAGGAGGTCGGCGAGGCCGGCCTGCGGCGTGAGCGCGCCGGGCTTGCCCTCGACGACGAGGCCCGCGCCCGTGGGCAGGCCGGCGCGGAGCGCGGCCGTCCCTTCGCCGGGGCCGATGGGGATGTCGGCGAGATCGCTCGCCGGCGTCTGCGGGTCTTCGACACGGGTCGACGCCGTGGGTGTCACGACGACTTGCGTCTGCGGTGCGCCGTCCGGACCCGTGGTGGTGGTGGTCGCGACGGTGGCACCGTCGATCGTCCCCGTCGCCGGAGGCGGCGCACCGCCGCCGCCGCCGCCGCCGCCGCCGCCCGGAGGGGGTGGCGGGCTGACGTCGAGCGTCACGGTTCCGTTGTCGCCCAGAGTGCCGCCCGAGCCCGTATTGCCCCCGTCATCGACTGCGACCGTCAAGGTCACGTCCGTCGACACGGCCGGATCCGTCGTGAAGCGGACGTTGCTCGCGGCGATGAACGCGTTGATCGCCGTGACGGTGCCCGAGAGCGTCAGCGCCGTCGGCGTGCCGCCGACGGTCACGCCGCTCCCGGTCGTCGCGGCGAGCGTGCCGCTCGGCACGCCGAGCGTCACGGTCACGGACCCGAGGCCCGCGTCGATGTCGGACACGGTGATGCCCGTCAGCGCGGTCGCGACGCCCTCCGTCACCGCGATGGTGGCCGGCACGGTGAGGTCCGGCGCGTCGTTGACGGCGTCGACCGTCACCGAGACGAGATCCGTCGCCGTCGAGAAGGCCGTGCCGCCACCATTCGTCGTCGTGTCCGCGGTGCCCCCGTTCGTGCCGGTGGTGCGGTCCCAGGCGCGGAAGGTCAGCGCGTTGGGGATCGCGCCGTTCACGTCCGTCGATGGCTGGAAGTACACGCGCGCGTTGCCTTGCAGCAGCAGCGCCGCGCTCGCGGACACGGCCGGGGCCTGGGTCCAGGTGGTGCCGGCGTCGATCGAGTACCACAGCGTGCCGAGCGAGCTCGTCGCGGTGATCGCGATGCCCTGCACGGCGCCGGTATCGACGTCGGTCATTCCGCCGACGAGCGCCGAGACGAGGGTCCCCGCCGCGCCGACGGGCGCGGCGGCATCCTCGCCGACATTCGTGAGCGCCGGGGATTGGGACGCGTCCAGCTCAGGGGCGTCGTTGGCGTTCGCCACCGTTACCGTCTGCGACGTCCCCGCGACGCTCTGCAATGCCCCGTCCGTGACCGTGAAGGAGATCACGCGGTCACCGTTGCCGACACCCGTCGCCGGATTGTCGTTCGTCGTGGAATAGGTGATCGAGCGCAGAGCCGCCTGATAGTCCGCCACCGACGCGCTGCCCGTGAGCGTCAGGACGCCGGACCCGTTGAGGCTCCCGGTGATCCCGCCCGAGTTGGTGAAGTTCAGCGCGTCGCCGGGAACGAAGTCGGTGATCGTGACCGTCGCGCCCGCGAGGTTCGCACTGTCCGCATCCGTGAGCGTCAGGTTCGGCGCGACGACCGTCGCGCCGGCATCCTCGACGTGAGCCGGCGCGCCGCCCCCGATCGTGACTACCGGGCGTGCGGCGACGGTGATGGCGAAGGTCAGCCCCGTCAGCGGCGCGGCGGAGTCCTCCAGGCCGTCGGCGACGCTGAAGACAAAGGAATCGGACGCGCCAGCGCCGCCGCCATGCTCATACTTGATCAGGCCCGCGTCGATGTTCGCCTGGGTGAAGGTTCCGTTGAGCGCGATCGCTTCGCCGCCGTCGATGATGCCGTTGCTGTTCGCATCAAGGAACAGCGTGCCGTTCGCGGTCGCGGTCGTCACCGTGTAGGTGACGCCGGCGCCGTCGTCGTCCGGGTCGCCCTCGTGCAGGTTCGTATCGGTGATCGTGACGAGCTCGCCGGTCTCGGTGGAGACGCCCGCATTGACGTAGCCGAAGGCGGGGTTCGCCGTGGGCGCGTCGTTCACCGGGGTGACCGTGAGCCCGATCGTACCCGTGCCCGACGAGACGGCGCTCGATGCGCCGTTGGTGCTCACGTCGATCGTCTGACGTGTCTCCGTCCCGCCGTTCGTCGACGAGAAGGCGCCGCCATAGGTCGAATCGATGGCGCGGATCGTCAGCGCGGGCGGCGTGCCGGCGTAGTTCTCGGCCGGCACGAACCGCAGCTGCGTGGCCGCCGAGAGCGCGAGGGCCCCCGCCGCGTCGTCGACGGTGCCGATCGCCGCCCAGGTCGTGCCGTCCGTCGAATATTGCCAGGTGCCCTGCGTCGTCGCGTTCGCCGCGTTGGCGGCCACCGCGTAGCCTGTGACGGTGCCGTCGACGTCGCTCGAGCTGATGCTCAACCCGTTCAGGGCCGAGCCGGCCGGGGCTGCCGTTTCCTCCGCGACGTTCGGGAGGCTCACGTTGCCGGTCACGTCGGGCGCGTCGTTGACCGCCGTCACGGCGATCAACGCCGTGGCGGTTTGCGTCGAGAACGCCGTCGGGCCGCCGTTGATCGTCGTGTCGGCGGTGCTGCGTGTGCCGTTTGTCGAGGCGGTGCCGCTGGTCTGGTCCCAGCCGCGGAAGTCGAACGTCGCCGTCTCGCCGTTGATACCGTCGGGCTGGTAGCGGACCTGGGTCGACGCCGTGAGCAGCAGCGCCGCGCTGCCGGAGACCGTGCCGAAGTCGGTCTAGGTATTGCCGTCCGTCGAGTACTGCCAAGTTCCGTTGCCGCTCGTCGCCGTGACGGCGATGCCCTGCTGATCGCCGGTGTCGACGTCGGCATAGCTCCTGTCCGTCAGGAAGGCCGAGACCAGCGTCCCGCCCAAGACGTTATCCTCGTTCGGGCCCGTGACCGTCACCGTGCCGGTGGTCAGCGTCGGCGCGTCGTTCGCCGAGGTGACCGAGATCGACGCAGTATCGGTCGCCGTCGAGAACGGGGTCGCGTCTCCGTTGGGAGTCGTGTCGACGACGCCGCCGGTCGCGGCGCTGCCGGTGCCGTCCCAGGCGCGGAAGGTGAACGTCGCGGACCCGGCGAAGTCCGTATCCGGCACGAAGCGGATGCGCGCCGTCGCGTCGAGGGCGCGCGCGGCATCGTCCGTCGGCGTGCCGAAGGCGGTCCAGCTCGTTCCGCCGTCGAGCGAGAACTGCCACGTGCCGTTCGTGTCGTCGAGGGCGGTGACGGCGATGCTCTCGATCGCGGCGCCGTCGGGATCGGTGATCGAGCCGTCCACGACGATGTCGCTGACCCTCGTGCCGCTGTTGGCTGCAGCGATGACGTCCTCCGTGATGGCCGCCAGGCTCGGCGAGGCACTCGCATCGAGCACCGGGGAATCGTTGAGCCCGGTGACGGACAGCGCCCGGCCCGTGGCGACGCTTTCGGACCGGCCGTCATCGACCGTGAACGTGATGGTGCGTCCCGCCGTCGTCGGTGCCTCCGACGAGTTGGTGTAGGTCACGGCTCGGAGTGCGGCTTGCCACTGGGCCAGCGTCGCCGTCGCGCCCGCCGAAATCAACGAAAGCTCTCCCGTGCCCGCGTTGTAGCTCGCGCTGATATTTCCGAACTGACCCGCGTCCGTGTTCGAGAACGAAAGGACGTCCTGCCCTGACACGAAACCTGTCGTGATCGCCACCCGGCCGGACGACAAGGTCGTATCATCTGCGTCCGCTAACGTCAGGCTCGGATCGATCGCGATGGAGGAGCCTTCCGTGAAGGACGCCGTCCCGGCCGTCGTGGTTACGACCGGCGCCGCATTCGATGACCCGGTCGTGAAGTTCAGGAAGGTCGGATCCGTAATGCCGCGGCGAACTACTCCATCGAGTACGCCGAAGGTCATGCCGTCGGCATCCACGAAGGCGCCCGCTCCGAAGGTGAGATGATAGGCGGTCGTGTCCTCGAGCGTCGTGGCGAAGTCGAGCGTGAAGCTGGTACCCGATCCCGAGACTCGGGAATCCGTCGCAGCGAAGCTCTCGACCAGGAGGTTGCTATCCGAGCGTCGTAGCTCGATCATGCCCGCGCCGGGCGTCACCGTTTCGCTGAAGGTGAGCGTGACGTCCGAAGTTGTCGCGACATTCCCAGCGCCGTCAATGGGTGTGGACGCCAGCAGCCGCGGCGGTTCGCCGCCCTGGCCAAAATACTTGCTTCCCGCATTGAAATTCCACCCTCGATTAACAAGATCGAGGTCACCATCGCCATCGAAGTCGGCGACGAAAGCGTCTCGATCGATCAGGGCAGGAGCATTGATCGTGAAGGTGGAGCCTGAATTGTTGGTGTAGCTGTTGACGAGGCCGGCGAACGGATCGCTGGCGGTCCCACGGACATCGGTGAAATTGCCCGAACCGTCGTTCAGCAGCATCTGCCCGCCGGGGTTGGATCCAGTAGGTAGCGCGTTGGTGTCGAAGGTGAAGACGTCGACGTCGCCGTCGCTATCGAAGTCACCGACGAGCACAACTGAACCGTTATTGCCGTCGCGATTGAGCGCGGAAATTCCTGTGAAGGGATTAGCGGACCCAGATCTCTCAACGTAAGTCGATCCATCTGTGTTTCGAAGTATTTGCTGCCCGAATTATAATTCCAACCCCTGTTGAGAATGTCCAGGTCACCATCGCCGTCGAAGTCGGCGACGAAAGCGTCTCGATCGATCAGGGCAGGAGCGTTGATCGTGAAGGTGGAGCCTGAACCGTTGGTGTAGCTGTTGACGAGGCCGGCAAACGGATCGCTGGCGGTCCCACGGACTTCGGTGAAATTGCCCGAACCGCCGTTGAGCAGCATCTGCCCGCCGGGGTTCAATCCAGTGGGTAGTGCGTTGGTGTCGAAGGCGAAGACGTCGACGTCGCCGTCGGTATCGAAGTCACCGACGAGCACAACTGAACCGTTATTGCCGTCGCGATTGAGCGCGGAAATCCCTGTGAAGGGATTCGCCGATGGTGCCCAGGTCGGCGAAAGAACCCCATCGAATTCCTCCGACGCAATCAGTTCGACTTCGATCCTACCCGCCCGAAATTCGAGGTCCCAGTCGCCGCCGAACGCGGCCGCGCCAGTGAGGTCGCCGGACGCCGCTACGTCGGCTCCGGTGATCGCCGCAAGAGAAGATACGAAGGCTTGCCCGTACTCCGTGGCCGCGACGTTGCACCCGTAAAGGAGAATGTCGGTGCCGTCTTGAAGCAGAGAGCCTATCCGCTCGAGTGCAGCGCGATGCTCTTCGAGTGTCTCCGCGGAAATCGTCAGGTCGCCGAGCCGCAGGTGGCCATCCCAGCCATGCGCCACGATGTGCAAAGCCGTCACTTCGTCACGTGCCGCGAGCGCGTCCGCGATCTGACGCAACCCGGTCGAGCCCGCCTTCAAGTACACGATTTCCGTCAAGGGAGAGACGCCTGCAAGGAGCGTCTCGGGGTTCGCAACGGCCGCGTCAACAAAGACGATCTGATTCGAGCCACCCCAAACTAGGCGGCGCTTCGCTCGATCGAGATCGAATCGCCGACAGCGTGTGCATCTCTACGCGGCGAGCTGATCCTGCACGACCGTCTAGAGCCTCGTGATGTGGTTGGCAAATTGCCGAACGACGACGGGCGCGGTAGACCTGCGGTTGCCGGCCCGCACCGTCTGGCGGAGCGCGGCCGCGACGTCCTTTCATCCGGCGTGAACGACGTCGGTCTTAAGGTCGCGCTTGATCCCGTCGTGAGGTAGACGACCCGAGCGAACGCCTTGTGCGCTTATCGCACGGCTTCTCGACGATCCGGAGACGTTCTCATGAAAGGCATTGTCCTGCTGGCGGGTCCCGCACGCGGCTCCACCCGATGACGCTCGTCGTCTCGAAGCAACTGATGCCGGTCTACGACAAACCATTGATTTACTATCCGCTCTCGACGCTGATACTCTCCGGCATCCGCAAGATCCTGACTACTTCGACGCCCGACGACTTACCGCGTTTTCGTCAGCTCCTCGGCGACGGGCGCCGCTGGGGAATTGAATACACCTTCGCCGAGCAGCCGCGCCCGGATGGCCTGGCGCAGGCGTTCCATATCGGAGCGGACTCCGTTTCGAGCGAACCGTCCGCGCTGGTTCTCGGTGACAATATCTTCTACGGCCACGGTCTTCTGGAGGAACTCGCCATGGCGCGGGCCCGCACTGAGGAGGGTGGAGCGGTCATTTTCGTACTTAAGATAATTGAAGTCTAAATCTTATATACTTACATAAAACTTCTTTGATTTCATATATGGTGAAATAGCCGAACCCCCGCGCTTGGGCGCGGGGGTTGATGTTATCGCGGTCGCTGAAGATCTCAGCGGAACAGCGAGAGGATGTTCTGGCTGTTGGAGTTCGCGATCGTGAGCGCCTGGATGCCCAGCTGCTGCTGCGTCTGCAGCGCCTGCAGGCGGGTCGATTCCGCGTTCATGTCCGCGTCCACCAGCTGTCCCACGCCGCGATCGATCNGGCGCCAAGCTGCGTATCGACGACCGAGATCATCCGCTCCAGGTTGGCGAGATCCTCCGGGCTGTCCGTGAAGGTCCCGACGCTGAGGTCAAGGACGCTAAACGAGTTGGAACCGTCCGTCGCTACAGCAGCGGTATCGACGATGTAGGTACCCGGGTTGGCGGTATCTTCGATCATACCGACAAACTGCTGATCGAGAATGCCCGCAGCCAGGCTGACGTCGGTCCCATCACCAGCCGGATCGATCAACGCGATATCGGCAAGGTTGATCGAGATCGTGTCTACACTAACCGCGCCACCAGCTCGTGAGAACGAAGCAACAACGGTCTTGGTCGGGTTGTAGGCGGTATTGATTGCTGTGTCGGAGTTACCCGAGAGCCAGTTTTCCCCGTTGAACACCGCCGAATCGGCCGTGTTGCGCAGCTGCGACTGCAGCTCGGTGATCTCGCTCTGGATCTTGCCGCGATCGACGCCGGGCGTACGCGCGGCGACGAGCTTGGCCTTGATCTCGGAGACGACGTCCACGGTCGCGTTGAGAGCGGTGTACATGGTGTCCACCGTCGCGGCGCCGAGGCCCAGAGCGTCCTGGACGGCGCTAAGCGCCTTGTTGTCCGAACGCATCGTGGTCGCGATCGACCAGTACGCGGCGTTGTCCGCCGCGGACGACACGCGCATGCCGGTGGCGATGCGGTTCTGCGTGACGTCCATCTTTTTGTTCGTCGCGGTGAGGGTCTGGAGGGCCGTCATCGCGGACGAGTTGGTGAGCAGGCTCGACATGGACCTATCCCTTTCCGAATGGAGGTTTTGAGGGACAGCCCGGGTTTTCACCGGGACGGCGGGAGCAACGTCATGTCTTCGGAGGCGCCCCTCGGGGTGATTGCTTCCGATCCGCCGTGATGGGAAGACGATGGACCCGGAAGCTTGCGCGAGGCTGACTGATCGACGTTTTGGTCATCGGCGAGCGATGCAACCTCATTCCGGGGCCCGTCGAGCGCACAGTTTCGACACATAGGCGCGTGGCGCTGACCACTTGCTTGTGCTGTGACTGCACTTCTTCATCCAGCCTGAAGCAGAGCCGCGGCGTGCTCGATCGCAAGGGCGTCGCGACATTGGACAAGCTGTTCTCGACGGCGAACGAACATGGTCGTCGTCGACCTGCCCACCGGGGTCACATTTGCCTATACCTGAAGGGGAGGGTGCTAAACTCTCCAGCGCGGCGTGACACCGTCCGATCTCATCGACCGCGCGACCGGATGCGGCGGTTGGGCACGTCGGTGATCGTCGACGAGCGCACAGTCACGACGCGTCGAGCGGCCGTAGCAGCATGTCCGATTTGACGAGCTCCATCTCGAGCGCGGCGATCATGATCTCGAGATCTCGGATGCTGCGCAGGATCGCGTCGATGGAGAGCGCAATACGCCGAGCGGCGAGGGAGCGCACGACCGGCACGCCCTCGTGCGCCGCATGGCGGTCCGTCGCCTCGCGGATGCGCGCGAGGTCGCCACGCAACACGTCGACCAGGGTGCGGCTGCGTTCGATCTGCCCGCGCGCCGCCGCGATCTTACCCTCGATATCTGGCGCCAATGAACCACCTCCCATGGACCCAGTGTCGGCAATTTATGCGGCGGTCGCGTTAAATTTGTCGCTCCATGCGCAGTGCCGTCCCCGTCGGCTAGATGTTTAGTCCCGGCATTTGGTGGAGCGGATCGAGCCGGAAGCGTCCTGGCTCGGCGGACCATTGTTTGCAGATGAACTCGTAGGGTGTGAGGCCCTTGAGGGTCTTGAGGCGTCGGCCGTAATTGTAGGCCGCGACGAAGTCGGCGAGGTGCCGTCGAAGCTGGTCGTGATCGTCGTAATGGAAGCGCTTGACGGTGGCATCCTTGATGGTGCGGTTCATGCGCTCGACTTGGCCGTTGGTCCAGGGATGCCTCGGCTTGGTCAGTCGGTGCTCGATGTCGAGTTGGGCGCAGGCGAGCTCGAAAGAGTGGCACCGGAACAGCTCGTTTCGGGCGAGCATCTGCTTGATGTCCTCGGGCGTCCAGCCGTCGCCGGTCGGCTCGGTAAAGTGCGTTCCGTTGTCGGTGAGCACGATGTTGATCGTGTACGGCACAGCGGCGACGAGGTGGCGAAGGAAGTCGCCGGCGACGCGCCGCGTTGCCTTCTCGTGAAGCTCGACGAAGGCGAACTTGGACGTTCGGTCGATCGCCACGAAGAGGTGCAGCTTGCCCTCCTCGGTTCTGACCTCTGCAATGTCGATGTGGAAGAACCCGATCGGGTAGCTCTTGAACCTCGAACGCTGCGGCTTGTCGCCGTTCGTATCGGGCAGCCGGCTGATGCCATGGCGCTGAAGACAGCGATGCAGGCTCGAACGAGTAAGGTGCGGAATGGTGGCCTGGAGCGCGTAGAGGCAGTCGTCGAGGGGCAGGAGCGTGTGCCGCCGGAAAGCGACGACCATCGCCTCGTCCTCGATCGAGAGCACCGTGGATCTGGCCTCGCTCGGCCCCGTACGTCGATCGGCGACCGTCGCCCTGGCCTTCCACTTCGCGACCGTCTTCGGGTTGATCCCATACCGCCGGGCCAGCACCCTCAGGCTCTCTTGACTATGCTGTATCGCTCGACGGACTGCCGCTGTCGTCGTGGCGCTCCCGTGGTGAACCTGGCCCATAGCGCGTCCCTCCACTCGGGAGATAAGAATGCACCATCAAACCCCGGGATCAAACATCTAACGGCGCAGAGACCGGCGCGACCCCGCTGCGGCGCATCAGCCCAGCGATGGTGATCGCCACCGCTAGAGGGACAGGTCGCATCCTTTGGGTTGCCTGTTCCCGATCATCTCGTTCCTGAGCGTGTAGATGCCGCATCCGAGCTTGGCGATAGCGCCACGCCTCGCAATCCCGCCGCGATCGCACGGCACCTGCGCACGCGCAAAGAGACCCTCGCGACAGGTGCGCTCTCCTCCCGGAGGGCCGCTGCGCGCGCCGTCGGGATTAGGGAGGCGGCAGCATGCCGCATCATCGAAGTGCGACTGCGCCGACCAGGCGCGTATGCCGGGGAACCGTACGGCGGCGCGGACCGCCGGCCCCCCGCGCGCCCCCGCCACTCAGGCGGGAGCGGACGCGGCGCGCCGGCTTTCTTAAGCCCGGCTTTGCGCTTTGAACCCCGAACGGATTTGCTATCTTCATAGGACTTAAATTCTACCAGTGCCGCACGACGACGCGGACGCGATCACCGGGGAGCAAGACGTGGATTGGCGCAGCGCAACCTTCTTCCTGATCCGGGAGGAGAACGTCTCCTTTCCCCTCGAGCGCCAGCTCGCCTCGTTTCGCGACTACGTCGCGACGTATCAGGCGAGCGGCCTCAACACGATCACACTCGTGTGGATGAACCCGGTCGACGCGCAGACGGGCCAGATCCTCGAGGGCTTCTCGGACCCGCCGTGGCCGCTCGTGCGCGAGAGCCTGGACACGGTGGAGGCGTTCACGGCCGCGGCCAGAGACATGGGCATGAACGTCGTCTGGAAGCCGCATTTCGTGGTCGACGCCAACCATCCCGACAACGTCAACCAGATCAGCGCGCCGAACATCGATGTCGCGAATTTTCTTGCCGAGGTGCGCGCCTTCTGGCGCGAGGCGGCGCCGCGCAGCGAGGCCGCTGGCGCGGACATGGTGATCCTCGGCACCGAGCACGCGGATTACGGCGCTGGCGTCCACGAGGCCGCCTGGCGGGCGATCATCGCCGACGTGCGCGAGGTCTATTCGGGTATCCTCACCTACAATGCGAACTCGATCCTCGGGCGCGACTACATCGCCGGCGCCGACGACGTCGGCTTCTGGGACGCCCTCGATTTGATCGCGCTCAGCATGTACGCGCCGCTCGCCCGCGATGCGACGACGACCTACGAGAACGCCTATCGGACGCTCTTCGACAACCCCGCCAACGTCGCCGATCCGGGGCCGGGCGTGAACATTCCGACTATCCTCGCCGATCTCGCCGCGCGCTTCGGCAAGCCGGTCTACTTCTCGGAAGCCGGTGCGGCGTCGCACGTCGACGCGCTGCTCGTCCCGCCCGCGCCGGGCTTCGTCTCGGCCCAAAGCTACGAGGCGCAGCGCATCCTCTATCAGGTCCATCTCGACGTCTTCGGCAATTACGACTGGTTCTCCGGCATCAACTGGTGGGGCGAGCACAACGAGTTCTCGCCCGGACCGTCGAGCGCGGATTGGCCGGGCTACTTTTCCGACTTCCTGAAGCGCGGCTACGACTTCCTCGGCAAGCCCTCGGGGGAGGCCGTCGCCGCCGCCTGGCGCGACGGCGTGCCGCCGCCTCCCATCGATTATCTGGGCACCCAGAACGCCGATCGTGCCATCGGCGGACGCGGCGACGACGTGTTTGTTGGTCGCGGCGGCAACGACACGCTGATCGGCGCCGCGGGCATCGATCGGGCGCGCTACGAGGGCGTCGCCGCCGACTACGTCGTCACCGGCGATCTGCGCGCGGCGAGCGTGCGCGACGCGCGCCCCGGCCGGGACGGCACGGATGCGCTCGCCGCGATCGAGCGCATCGTCTTCGCCGACCGGACGCTCGCGCTCGACGTCGCGGGCGCGCCCGGCGAGATGTATCGCCTCTACCAGGCGGCCTTCGCCCGCCGTCCCGACGAGGCGGGCCTGGGGTTCTGGATCACCGAGTTCGAGGCCGGCCGCGTCGACCTGCGCGGGGCGGCTGCGGCCTTCGTCGCCTCGCGCGAGTTCACGCAGACCTACGGGCTCGCCTCCGAAATCGGCGATCGCGCCTATGTCGATCTCCTCTACGGCAACGTCCTCGGCCGCCCCGCCGACGAGGCGGGGGCTTTGTTTTGGACGCAGCGCATGGCGTCGGGAACGAGCCGGGAGGAGGTGCTCGGCCTGTTTGCGCAGAGCCCCGAGAACGTTGCCCTCGTCGCTCCCGCCGTCGCAGACGGCATCTGGTACGTCTGAGGAGCTGGGAGGGCGCGAAGAGGGGAGGGGAGGGCCGCGCCTGCCGGCCCGCGGCCGGGGCGGTCGGCGGGGCGCCCCGGCGGCGCCGGTCGGCGCTCCGCGGAGCGTCCTCAGGCTCCGACATGCCGCAACCCGTCGATAACGTCTTTGGTGCGGGCGCATCCCCCGGAGCCGCTCGCGGGGCGGCGCGCCACCGCGGGAGCGGCGGGGCGTCGCCTCTCCCGCGGCGGGGCGTCGCCTCGCGCGAAGCGGGCGCGAGACGCGCAAGGCGAAGCTGAACTCCCAGCGCGTTTCCTTCAACGCGCCGGCGTCGACGGTCGCCCACACAGAGGCGAGGCCGGTCTCGTATATGTTTCGCGCCGCATGCGCACCAGGCCTCACATAAAGGGGGAGTTGACGCGGCCCGTCGCGCGAAGCCGGTGGCTCGAAGCGACAGATCGCGTTCGAGAAGTTCTCGGCCGCTCCGGAGGCGGCGGGCGAGAAGACACCGATCTCCCGATCCTCGAAGTCACGCATCCGGAGTTCGGTCTAGAACATGGCACACGACACGTGTGCGAAAACCATGGCGCCGCAGCCGCTGCAGCAGCTGGAACTTTTCGATATCGCCGCCGAAGAACGTGGCGAAATCGATTTCCGGGACGAGCATCGTGACACCGCGTCGCCGTGGCGACGAGCTGCCGGCCTACTTCGACCGCGGGGAGCGATGGCCACCGTCATCACGGAAACGAGGGAGCAGGTCGCCCGAGCGCTCCCCGAGAGCGCGCCCGCGCGCGGTCACGAGGTCGTGCTCCTCGGCCGCTCGCGCTCATATTCAAGGATCCCGCAGGCACGGCGCGGGCGATCGCCAGCGCACGGCCCGACCTCTTCGTCTCTGCGGCCGCCTTCACGAGGGTCGATGCCGCCAAGAGCGCCGCGGACGTAGCTTTTCGTGTGCGCGGGGCGGGGGCGGTCGCCGCCGCGGTAGCCGCGCTCGACGTACCGCTGATCCACCTGTGCACCGACGACGTGTTCTCGGGGAGGGCGACCGGCCCTGGCGCGAGGACGATCCGGTCGATCACGATCGAGGAGAAGCCGGCGGCGCCGCGTTCGAACGGGGCGGTGACGGGCCTCTACTTCTACGACGCCGAGGTCTTCGAGATCGCCCGCGCCGTGACGCCCTGCGCCCGCGGCGAGCTCGAGATCACCGACGTGAACCGCACCTACCTCGAGCGCGGGCGCCTCTCGGTGGCCAAGCTCGGGCGCGGTTTCGCCTGGCTCGACACCGGCACACCCGAGAGCCTGCTCGAGGCCTGCGAGTTCGTGCGCGCGCTGGAAAAGCGCCAGGGCTACCGCATCGCCTGCCTCGAGGAGGTCGCCTTCCAGATGGGATGGATCTGCGCCGACGATCTCGCCCGCCTCGCCGACGACATGGTCAAGTCGGCGTACGGGCGGTACCTCGCGCACGTCGCGGCAGGCGGGCGCTGAACCTCGAGGAAATACATCGTCACGCGCCCTCCTCGCGCTCGACCACGACGCGTTCGATGTAGCGTGCGAGCGTCGCGAGCGACTTCCAGCCGCCCGCGCGCATGATCGTCAGCGCATCCGTACGCGCCTTGGCGAAGTCGCACGCCGCCCCGACCCGGGCCGAATGACCGGAGAGACCCGCGATCTGGGAGGGAGGAAGTTCTGCCGCCGCGGCGACGCGCTTGAAGATCGCGGAGATCTCCGCGGGGTCGAGAGCCGTCTCCTTGACGACGCCGTTGCGCAAACCCCGAAAGATCGGACCCTCGCGGGTGCCGGAGGCCGAGAGCCAGATCTCGATGGCGGCGCGGGTTCTGATCGACAGATGCGCGGTGCGCCCGTCGCCGAAGGCGTCGTTCTTCGCCCGCGGCACGAAGACGTGGAAGCCGCCCTCGGGGGCGGGCTCGAGATGCGCGACCTCGATCGCGACGAGCTCCGCGCGCCGGCAGAGGCTGTCGTAGGCGGTCAGGATGAGCGCCCGGTCGCGCCGACCCTGAAGGGTCTGCGGGCAGGCAGCGGCGAGCGCGTCGCGGACCTCGCGCGAGAGCGGCAGCGCCTGGCGCTGGCGTCGTCCGTGCCGGCGGAAGGCGCGGCGCATGGCGAGGCGGACCTCTTCGTCGGCGACGGGATCGCAATGGCGCCCGAGGCGGTGCGCCTTGGCGATGCCGCAGAGCGCGACGCGGACCGTCGCGGGCTTCATCGTCGCCGCCATCTCGTCGACGAAGGCCGCGACCGTCGCCGGGCTCGCCGGATAGGCACGCCGGCCAGATGCATGGCAGAAAGCCTCCAGGGATTTCATGGCGTTGGTGTAGTTCTTGATGGTTCTGAATGAATAAGCGCCCTCGAGCCGCGCGATCTGCGCGCGCCAGCCCGGGACGCCGTCCCGTGCGGTCGGCATCGTGTCGCTCCGATGATGGGGGATCCGGCGGGGGCGGCGCGGGGCCGCCTCCGCCGAGGGCGTCAGAGGCGCGGGGCGTGCGCCGAGGGGCTCGGCGCGGACGCGGTCGAGGCAGGTGGCGTCGACACCGGGGCGGCAGCGATCCGGCGCATCGCGTGGCGAAGGCGCCGCACGAGCTTCTTCATCCAACGCTTTGCCGAGGCGAGCCGATCCTCGCCCGCGGCGGCGCGCAGGAACGCGCGCCGGGCATCGGCGGCGTCGCCGGCGAGGAGCCAGGTGCCGTCCGCGAGCTTTTCGCCGCCGAGGCGCTCGGCGAGGTCCTCGACGAAGGCGCGGGCCGAGATACCGGGCGGGGGCAGGGCGAGGCCGATGAGATGCGCGGCGCCGGTTTCGGCCGCGACGGCGCGGCGGACGAGATCCGGCGCGCGGGACGCGGCGAGGTGGACGCGGCCGTGCGCGTCGACGATGAGGGACGGGATCTTCATGCGCGGTCCTCCCCGGCGAGCGTGGCTGCCGGCGCCGAGATGTCCCGCGGCCGCCCGGGCGCATGCGCGAAGGGCAGGGGGAGTGGTAGCCGGAGCTGGGCGGGGCGGGGGGGCGGGCCGAAGAGGCCGGGCGGGGCGATCGCGGGGCGCGGGTGGCGGCGCGAATCGTTGACGGCGCGGCGTTCGCCGCGTGATGTACCGACGGTCATGGTGTCTCCTGTGCGAACCAGGTGCCCATGGCTAGGCCGTCGGGGTGTTGGCGCACCTCGGCGGCCGCCTCCGCGCGGGATGCGCGGGCGAGCGATGAGAGAATAGATGCAGACCTTCGTAGATCGAAGCGGGAACGAGGTTTCTGGTTAACGGGACGCTTGTTCTGTCTCGGCCAGGGGTGAGGGCAGGGGCGAGGCCGCCTCGAGGGGGAGACGCGATGGACCCGATGATCCGCATCGCGGTCTGGATGTCGCAGCTGATCCGTAACGGCGTCGACCGGGCGCACCGCGATCGCGTTCTTCGCGGTCGCGGTGGTGGCGGTCGTCCTGGTGTCGCTCGAGCTGCTCGGGCTCTGGCCGGAGAGCTGGCGGGCGCAGCCGATCTCCAGGCTGCCGCCGGCGGGAGTGCTCGGGGACTGAGGTCGGCCGAGTGACGTCCCTCGAGGGAGCTCGGCCGGAGGGGCGGGCAGGAGAAGCGAGTGATCCTCGGCACGTCAACGTTTCCCGCCAAGCCCTTGAAATCTTTCGATCCGTTGTCGCGGGCCGCGACAAGGCCGAAAGGCGGGGGTCGCGCAAAGGCCGAGAGGCGGGGGCGCGACGAGGTCGAAGGGTGCCCGGCCGAGCCGAGATCGAGAGCCGGAGCCGGACTTTCGTCGTCGGACCCGCCGTGCCGGCGGCGAGCCCCGGTGCTCCGAGGATCGATCCGAGAACGGATCCCGGGGTCGGCCGTCGAGCGAGCCGGCACGATCGTCCCGCTTTCGCGATCCCCCCTCGGCGCCTCGACGGGAGCCTTCGCGCCGCGCCCTGCCAGCGATGCCGACACCGGCAGCCGGGCGCGCGTGATCGTGTGGGCGGCGTGGGGTCCGCGGTATCTGCGCGCAGCCGGGCATCCGGCGATGCCTGCGAGACCCGCCCCCGAAGAGACGGGCGAGGACATGATTCGCGCGACCGCGTCGCGGCGAAGATCGCCCGCCGGGCGACACGCCTGATCGAACGGGTTCTCGACCTCGACGTCCGTTCCCGAAAAGTGGGCGAGATTTCGCGTGACGAGGACGGCTTCGTGGTGCAGCGCAGTCGCGGCGATCATCAGGTCGACGCCGTTGTTCTTGAGGCGCGCGCTCAAGCGACCCCAGATGCGCGCCGCCTCCGGGCAGATCGGCAGGACGCGATCCGAATACAGCGCTGTGGTCCTCTCGACCCAGCCCCGCAGATCCGCGGCGAACCGCGGGTCACGATCCTGCACGGCTGTGATACCCCGTTCGATTTCGCCGAGCGTGATGACGCTCACATATAGGTCGCGCGCGTCATGCTGCTCGAACCATCGAGCGACCGTCGGATCCCGGTCGGCACGGCGCAACGCGGATATCACGTTCGTATCGACGAGGTACATCACAGATCGACGTCGCGCGGTCGCCGATCGGCGCGCTCCAACTCGGCGCAGCTTGGGAATGCGAGCAGATGTTCGGCGAAGGAGCCGCGCCCTGTGCGCGCCTGCTCCAGAAGGCGATCGTAACCCTCGGCGAGGGCCCGTTGCCGCGTGATCAAAAACCCCAGAACACCATGTCCAATGCGGACTTGATATCGTAGGATCGGTCGGAGATGTCAGCGATCGGCGGACCGGCGAGCAGCTTGGATGGTATCGCTGCCATCTCGGCGGTATGGAGCACGTACGGCTCTGCGAAAATCTCGAGGATCGGCTCCAGACGTGAGATGGGCGCCGGCCCGTCACGCAGGAGATGCAATGGGGCGACGACGCGCGTGCCGGCATCGATCAGGTCGCTCTGGAGATCGAGGACCAACCGCCCGCGCGCCAGGCGATAGACGTGGAACTGCGCCATCAGTCCAGCTTCAATACCTGGAGTTCGGCCAACGGCGTTCCGTTCTCGTCGATCCAGGAGCGACGCTCCGCGATCGCCTCCGCGTTCTCCTCCTGCCAGCGGCGTGCTCGTGCCACCCGCACGGCCTCGGCCAGCGCCTCATCGGCAATCGCCGAGACGTTCAACCCGAGCTCTCTCGCCCCAGCGAGATTGATCACGCTCAGCGTCACATTGGTGCGTTGCTTCTCCTGTGCGACGTTCGGCATAGCACCCTCCAAGATACACACTAACGATAAACATGGCGTCGTGCGCGCGCAAGCTCACGCGCCGCCGTGGCTTCCTTATGGGCCGGTCGGTTCCCAGCGGCTTCCCGTCTGTCGTCGGGCTTCATCGCGGGCCCAACCCTCGCCCGGCGCAAACCCGTTCATGCAGTGTCTTCGGGCCCGGGACCCCGAGCGGACGCCCGGCGCCGATCGCAGCGACGACGCAGACGTGGTGATCGCAGACCGACTTCGCCCCCTCGGAGGCGGCGAGGCAGGCGCTCGAGCCATTCCGAGGAAAGGGAGAGAGCGGTGCCGGTCGGGGCGGCGGCGGGGTCGGCCTCGTCGCTCTCCTCCTCCCGAGGGTTCCCCGACGAACACCCGACCGCTCTTTGCCCACCCGTGCGGCTTTCGCACCGCGGCGAGGCCCCGGCTCGACCGCCTCGATCCTCCGAGATCCGGTAGTCGGCCGCGCATGTCGTTCTCGATCGACGCCGACACGGCGCGAAGAACGGGCAGGAGGGCGCGCCGGCGCGCATAGCGCTCGACCGGGTCGTCGATGTCGTGGTGAAGGCCTCCGACATGCCGCCGCCCGCATGGGCGGCGGCCGCGACGGACAGGATCGGGCCGACGAGCGGACACACTCCGCTTTCGGCGCAAACGAGCATGTCCACGATAAGACGCATACATGCCCCGGCCACGAAGGCCGGGTCGAGGCGGGCTCCCTCGGCGCCGAGGGCGACGAGCTCGCTCGGCGTGGGGGCGCGCGAGCGGACCACGGCGAGCGCGTCCGCGAGGAGACCCTCTTCGACGAAAGCCGCAACGCGGTCCGGGGTCCCGGCCGCCCGCACGCGATCGCGCGAGGTAGGGCTCGCCCGCCTCGTCCCATGCCGTTCCGAAAAGCCTGCGTGCGACGCGCGCCTATTCCCTCGTGTCAAGCGTCAGCCGGAACTGACCCCCTGCCGTCACGAAGAACTGACCCCCTCGCTGGTTGATGTGGTGATGTGAGGCGCCGGAGCGGCCTTCTGCAGAAGGCCGCTCCGGCGCTTTTCGCGCAGCCGATAGCTCTCACCGCGGATGGTGATGACGTGGCTGTGGTGGAGGAGGCGGTCGAGGATGGCGGTCGCGACGACGGGATCGCCGAACACGGAGCCCCACTCGCCGATGGCGCGGTTCGAGGTGACGAGCATGGCGCCACGCTCGTAGCGGCGAGAGACGAGCTGGAAGAAGAGGTGCGCCGCATCCTGCTCGAAGGGCAGGTAGCCCAGCTCGTCCACGATCAGCAGCTTCGGCTTGGCGTAGTGGAGGAGGCGCTCGTCGAAACGGCCATCGGCATGCGCCTTGGCGAGGTTGGCGACGAGCGCCGTGGCCGAGGTGAACAGCACGGTGTAGCCGGCCACGATCACCTCGCGCCCGAGGGCGACGGCGAGATGCGTCTTACCAACCCCCGGCGGACCGAGCAGCAGGATCGCCTCGCCGTTTGCGATGAAGCGGCCGGTGGCGAGCTCGCGAACTTGGTGCCGGTCGACGGATGGCTGCGCCTCGAAGTCGAACCCGGCGAGGTCCCGAGCAAAGGGGAACTTGGCGAGCCCGAAGGCCATCTCGATCCGGCGCTGGTCTTTGCGCGCGATCTCGCGCTCGCAAAACAGGGTCAGCGCCTCGCGGATCGTCAGGTCGCGCCGCCCGGCCTCGTCGAGGAGGCTGTCGAGCTGGTCGCGGATCGCGGTGAGCTTGAGGCGGGTGAGCATCCGCTCGAGATGCGCGTGCGTGTCGATGAGCATCACCAGGCCCCTCCGACGAGCGCCTCGTATTCCGCCAGGGGGCGCAGCAGCGCCGCGGCGGCGACCTTCGAGCCGTCGACGGTCTCCTCGTCGCGGACGCGTCGCACGGCTCGCCCTCCGGCGCCGGCGACGCCCTCGAAGTGCGCGGGATCGACGATCCGCCCCTTGCGGCGCGCGCTCGACGGATGGCTCGCGACCTCGCGCCCGCCATAGGCGATCCGCACGCTCGCACCCGTCACTGTCACCCGCACGCTCTCGCCGATCAGGCGCCATGGGACGGAGTAGGCCGAGCCGTCGACCTCGACCGTGCAGTCGGCGCCGACCCGCCGGACGAGATCGCGGGTCGCGAGGAATGAGCCATGGCCCGGCAGCGGCTTGAGCCGCGCGGCCTCGTCGCGGGCGAACCGCACGATCGGCGCCTCGCCGGTCGTGCCGTGCTCGCGCACGTCCGCGATCTCGCGCGTCCACTCATCGAGATGCGCTTCAAAGGCGGCGAAGCTTTCGAAGCTGCGCCCGGCGATCGCGTTGTTCTTGACGTAGCCGACCCCGCGCTCGTCCTTGCCCTTGGTACGGGCGCGATACGGCGCGCAGGCCACCACCCGAAAACCCCAGTGCCGCGCGAAGGCATGGAGCCGCGGGTTCAGGACGACCTCTCGGCTCGCCGGGTCATGATGCACGACGAGGGCGCGGGCGTTGTCGAGGAGGACCTCCTCGGTCACGCCGCCGAAGGCCCGGAAGGCGCTCTCCATCCCCTCGAACCAGCTCTCCTGGCGCTCGCCGTCGAAGGCGCGGACGTGGAGGCGCCGCGAGTAGCCGAGCGTGGCCACGAAGAACGAGACCCGCCGCTGCTCGCCGCCGATCTCGACGCGCCGCTCGCCGAAGTCGATCTGCAGCTGCTGGCCCGGGCGCGTCTCGAACCGGATCGTCGCCCGCGCCTCGGCGCGGAGCTCACGACGCAGGTGGGCGACGGCGCGCTCGACGGTGCGCAGGCTCACCACGACCTTCTTCTCCGACGCCAGCTCCTGGCGCACGACATCGGCGTTCCCGGCGTGACGCCGGAAGCGCTCGGCGATCCAGTCCTCGAGCCCGTCCAGCTTCTTCGAGCGCGACGGCGATGTCGGCGGCCGCCATCCACCGGCTCTCAACCAGCCGAACCGTGTTCCGCGAGCACCCCAGCTCCGCCGCGATCCGCTTCGAGCCCCACCCGAGCGCCTTCAGCGACAGCATCGCCGAGACCTCGTCCGGCTCCTTCATCTCCAGCCCCCGTGCAATCTGCTCCTGGGGGCGTTTGTGCATCCATGCGTCGTCCATCGCGACCTCCTGCTCGACGGCAGGGGTCACTTCCTCATGGCGCCAAGGGGGGCAGTTAGTCGTGTCGCCCGACACCTCGCGCCGGTCGAGGCGGCGGCGTCGAGGGCCGCCCGCGCGCAAACGCGACGTCGCCGGCCTGGAGAGCCGTGTCGCGCAGCGTCCGCGCGAAAGAGGCCGACGCATACCCGTCCTCGTCGGCGCCCGTCGCGCTCCGCCGCCGGGAGAGTTTCCTGCCGAGGTCGTTCGCGGCGAGGGCCCCGTGTATTCGCGCCGTGTGGCGCAGGACCGCGGCGGCCGCATGCGCATCGAGGCCCCCTGCGGCGGCGAGCGCCTCGTCGAGACGAGCGAGGCGCACGAGAACCTCCGCCTCGAGTTGCCGGTCGCCGGTGCGGCGGGCGAGCGTGAGCGCCTCCTCGCTGCGTCCGAGGTCTGCGAGCGCGGCCGCCAGTCGCGAGGCGAGGTGCTCGGGAACGGCGCCCCGCGCATCGTAGCGGCCGGCGTCGAGCGTAGCGATCGCGGTCTCGAAGGCGTCCGCGTTCCCTTTGTCGGCGAGGAGGGGATGCCTCGCCGCGATCGTCGAGCGCGCCCGGCGGGGGGCTTCCTCGTCGAGACGCGGATCGAGCGCGCCGAAGCGCCGCCGGGGCGAGGCCCGCATCGAGTTGGGCGGTCAAGAACGCGCGCCCGGCCGCATCCGGCGCACGGTCGAGCACGTTGCCATAGAACAGCTCGACGAAGGCGCCGTTTCCGAGCGTGGACGCCGTACCGGAGCGCGACAGGAACTCGGGTGAGGCGATGAAGGCCTCCGCGACGCCGAGCAGCGACGTGCCGCCCTCGTCGAGAACGCGGGTCCAGAACGACACGCCCGGCTGGTCGGGCGTGCGGGCGAAAGCCGCCTGGTAGAGCCGATGAGCCTGCCCCGCGTTACCAACGAAATCGAACGCGAGCGTCGCGTCCGTGAAGAGAAGGCGCTCGATTCCCGAGAGCGTGTCGGCACCGTCGCCGCCGATCGGGGCATGATCTCGCAAGCGACCATCGAGGCGCTCGAGCAGCGCAGGGTCGAATACGTGCTCGGCGCACGCGAGCGCTCCGACAAGCGGGTGCGCTCCGTCATCGACGACGCGGCGCCCTTCGTCCCGCTCCTCGTCGAGCGGAGTGCGGGAGATACCCAGCTCTTCGTCAAGGAGGTCGTCGTCGACGGGGTCCGCAACATCGCCTGTCGCAACGAGGCCGAAGCGCGCAATTATGCCGCCGACCGAAAGGCCGTTGTCACCGCCCTCGACGCGCAGCTGAAGCCCGGCGACCAAGCGCTCGGCTGCATCTCCGCCTATCGGCGCTACTTGCGCAAGACCGGCGCCGATGCGGCCTTCGAGATCGATGTCGGCAAGCTCGCCGACGAGGCGCGCTACGACCAGCTCTTCGTCCTGCGGACCAACACGCGGATCTCACCGCTCCAGGCCGTTCTGCGCTATCGCGAGCTCCTCGTGGTCGAAGCCTTGTTCCGCGCCGCAAAGGCGACCTTCTCGACCCGCCTGATCTTCCATTCCTCGGATGCAGCCATTCGCGGGCACGTCTTCTGCTCGTTCCTCGCCCTCATCCTGCGCAAGGAAATCTTCGAGCGATGCTCGGGGCATCAATCGGTCACGACGACACCTCTTCAATCGAATCGCCGTAGGACGAACGCTCTGACATGTCGCGCTTACACCAGGTGCCAAAACGGGAACGCCGGCCGACCCGAAGCTCGACCGGCGCCCAATACATGTTCGTCCGCCCGCGAGTGGGGCGACCTTCGGTCCTGGAGACCGTGAGTACCACGGTCATGTGAAAGCGGCGTTGGTAGGGACCGGCGCGCGAGATGTGCGACTTGGGTAGTCTGCCCGCAACGGGGCGATGTCACCGGCCGCTTCACATGATTTAGATGCCGCGCCTCGTCCGGGCCGTCAACCGGATATCTGATGGTTATCCGAGATTTTTTCTCTACGACGTGCGGCCGCGGCGGAATGGACGCGATCACCTTCACGGCACTCGTCGATGCCGTGGGCCATCATCGCACCGTTTCGATCCGTGCGCTGGCCCTCGTCGAGCGCCCGCCCGCCGAGCCCTCCCACGAGCGGCCGGAAAAGAGCCGGACCGGGTGGCCGGAGATTGCTCGGAGCGCCGGCCGCTTGATGATCGGTACAGATGGCCGGATCCGTCGGAAGCCTCACCTCGCGCTCGAGACCCTTCAGACGCGTGCGCTCCTCGCTCGTGAGGCCGCCCCGCTGCCCCGCTGCCCCGCGTCACGCTCGTCCTGCCGCATCCCGAGACGAAGCGTCTCGCCGCTACAGCCGACTTTCTCTGCCACGGAGCGTATCGCCACCGATCGCAACGCATGCGCCCTCTCCTGCTCGCGTACCAACCGAACGGCGCGATCGCGCAGCTCCAGATGGTACGGCTTCGTGCTCTTCTTACGTACCATGGACCCCGATCTCGGGTGTCATAGGTCGCTGAGCCTACACGTTCGCGACGACCGCCCCGTCACAGGCGCCGGCGTCTGGACCTCTCCGGCGGACGGTAGCCCGGGGGCAGGGCGCTCCACCGCCTTTCGACGAGAGGCTGGAGTTCACGGTCGACCATGTAGCGTGCAAAGGGAGCGCGGCGCGGATTGAGAATGCTCCAGACCGTCGAACGTGGTGGAAAAGACTTTGGTAGAGCGAGCCAGCTCGCATTTGTCGTAATCTTGTAGAGATAGGCGTCGATGACGCTCCTCAAATCGGTTTTTGGCCCGGGGTGCAAATAATGTCGCAAGATCGGTTCGAGGTGCGCCCACTCTTCGTCCGTGACGCCGTCTCCAGGCCCTGGGCCCGTCTCGGGACGGAAGCACGCATCGAGAAAACGCGGTTCGTCCGCTCCGTTCGGTCGTCGGGGGCGCGGAGGCGACCGAACGTCGGGCGTCGAAGGATCGAGCAGCACGCACATCTCTCGGGCGATCTTCTTTGCCCGCTCGGACGCGACGAGTTGGATCTGGCGACGATCGCCGACAGGCTCGATCGTCTCGACCCATGCGCCGCGATGGCGGTCGTGCCCACGCAGGTTCTCGATGTGTTTGCGGACCGCGCTGTACGTCATCCCGAGAGCGGACGCGACGCCGTCGATCGTCGCCGGCGATCCGAGGGTGTTGATCGAGAGTACCTGCAGGAGGACGCTCGCGCCGATGAGGCTCATGCCGTCGGTCTCGCGACCCAGAACGTCGATCGCGGCAGTGAGGCGGCCGATCGCCTCATGGTCGAGTTCGGTCAAGGTCCGCTGCACGCCTCGTCACTCCAGGCCGGCGCCGTGCACCATGCAGCACTCGAATAGCGTGGGGGCTTTCCCGTCGCAACGACTTGGACGGATCTTTATCGACGGTCGAGCCGCCCCGTGTGCCGTCGAGGGCGCGAGGCTCCGTCGCCGAACCGCGAAAGTGCCCGACGCGCGAAGCGCACGGACCGTGCCGCCCGGCGGAGCCGGACCGGGTGGTCGCATTCCCACCCGTGGGCTGCGACCGTGTCACGAAGGCTTTCCGGCAAGAAATCGGGCCAGGCCTGCTTGGACTTGTGGTCGTGACGACTTCGGGCAGGTGCAGGACACGTGTCTGCCGCGCCCGCCCGAGGACGCGGGCCTGGCGGAAGACGGACCCGATCGCATGAACGACGATGTGCCCGAGATGACGCTGGACGGCATCTTCAAGATGCTGACCTGGCGAGGCGTGGCGCTGACGAGGATGTTTGGCCTTCAACAGGTGGACGGCGAGCCCCTCCAGCAAGAGTTCCACGAACCCATCGTTCTCGTGCTCGATGGCGCCGGCTGGCACACGGCGCCGATCACCGTGCCCGACGGCATCCGCCTCGTCTTCTCGACGAGGATCGCGAACTCATCCGCGGACAGACCGGCTTCCACTGGTAGCCGAAGCGAAGGACACCGACCGCCGGCCTCAGGTTCGGTGAGCCTTCGCGATGACGGTGACGTCCGGCAACCCCTCGAAATGTGCGTCACAGGTCAAGAGTGTGGCGCCATGGTGTCGAGCCGTTGCGAAGACGATGGCGTCGGCGCTCGATAAACGGTAGGTCCGGCAGGCATCTGCGGCATCGAGGGCGATTGCGGTGTCGAGATCGACGACGCGGCAGATTTGGCTGAACGCGATGACGCGGTCGGCTTCGTCGTCCCCGACTTCGCGGGTGAGCCACTTCGTCAACTCCAATTGAACCATCGTCGGGACGATCCAATCGGCCTCCGCCGGCAGCCTCTCCGCGACGAGCAGGCCCGCCCGCGATCCGATCAGCCACTCGATCCACGCCGACGTGTCGACGAGGACACTCATGTACGATCCTCGCGGTCCCGAAATCCGTCGGGCGACGCCCCTTCCGCCAGTCCGGCAAGATCACTGCGGTCGGGTACGGGCACCAGCAGAACGCCGGTTCCCTTGGGTATGAAAGCGAACTTGAGCCCGGCGCTCCAGCCGTGTGCCGCTCGGACGGCTTTGGGAATGGAGATCTGAAACTTCGACGAAAGGGTCGTGGTCTGCGACATTTCGTACGTCCTCTTCATCGGTCGGCAAAACGTAAGATACGGCGCCTCGAGCAGCACGCAAGCCTGCGTGCGAGCGAGGCTGCCGAAATGCCGGGATCGACGTCGCCGGCCGCGCCCCAGCGTTGGTGTCTGCGCGAAAGGGCGGTGCATCGACACGCGGTGTACAAGTGCGTGACCAAGGGCGGCGCGCGGAGCTCCGCCCGTAGCGGAGCGCGCCGTCCGGGAGTAGTTACCGTCGATCTTCCACTAGCCTTCGCGTTGGAAGTTCGAACCTGGATAGAGACGATGATGACCGAGGAGAAATTGGCCCTGATCGATCTGATCGAGCGGCTCGCAATCCGGTCGCCTGTCGGACGGCCGCGTTGAACATCAACGCGACGTCGAAGGGGCTGCGATAGGTTGGCCGCGGAGATGGCCGAGCACGGCGCCTTGCGTCATGGAGCTCGAGGTCGGTGCGCTGACGGGCGCCGGCTATGGCGAGAAGAGCGCCGAGCGCGTCGTGCAGCGCAACGGCTTGGCATGGCCACTGCGAAGGATCGTTCCGGTCGGACATCGGTCCGGCTATGCGCGGCCTGTTCATCGGGCCGCGCGATCCATTCGCAAATCGAGCCGCGTGCCGAAGACATGCTTCAACCACCCCGCGCCTACGCCTACATCGACGCCGTTGCTCGCTATGGGTCCATCCGAAAAGCGGCGAAGCACCTGAACGTTGCCTCGACAGCCCTCAATCGCAAGATCCTCGAGCTGGAGCAGGAGATTGCCACGCCGTTGTTCGAGCGTCTCCCACGAGGCGTGCGCCTCACCTCGGCCGGCGAGGTGCTGCTCGTCGCGATCCGGCGCAGCATGGCCGAGATGCGATCGGCGGCCTCGCAGATCGAGCAGCTGCGTGGCCTCGTGCGCGGCATCGTGCGCATCGGCTGCGCGCAATCGGTCGCGTCAGATCTCGTGCCGCGCGCCATCGCCGCCTTTCAAGACGCGCATCCGGGCGTACAGTTTCGTCTGTGGAGCGGGGTTACCAGCGGCTTGGTCGCAGCCTTGCTGCGAGACGACGTCGACCTCGTGCTCGCCCATGATCCGCCGCCCTCCGACGCGCTGCAGATCATTGCCGAAGCGCCGCAACCGCTGTGCGCCATGATGCGCCCTGATCACCCGCTCGCCGGTCGCGCCAGCCTCCGGCTGGCCGAGCTCCAGGCCTTTCGCATCGCCGTGGGTGACGAGACCTTCCAGACCCGTCGGGCGCTCGACGACGCGATGCACCGCTCGCGGCTCACCTTCGAGATCGCTCTGGAGGCGAGCAGCGTCGAGGCGCTGAAGACCTACACGATGGCGACGGGGGCGATCGGCTTCCAATACGAGATCGGCACCCGTCGCGAGGTCGAGCGGGGCGACCTCGCGGTCGTTCCGCTGAGCGACGTCCCGCTGGCCGGGAACCGCCTCGTTCTTGCCTGTCGCGCAGGTCGTCTCCCGCCGATCGCGGCCGTAACGTTCTGCGAAAATCTCGCGCAGATGCTCAAGAAAACGTCTTGATGACGCCTATACCGTAATCATTTGAACGAGCGCGCGCATTTTGTTGCCGCTCCGAGATAAAAAATGTTCTTGTTGGGTCATTCGCTCGAACCTAGCCTCGCTCTCGTTCAGGTCCGACTTGGTTCGCGGACCACCGTTACGCCGTTCGCGCGATCTCTGCGCCGCGACGCTGTGTTTCGGGCGTCCGGATTGTCTCACTGCGCTCGAGCGGATCAAGCCTCACAAAAATACGCCACCGGCGCAGCCCGGGCTCAATGTCACATGTGCTCCCAAGCCAGCCAGACAGACAGCACGATGAAGATCGACGATCCCGAGGTCCTCGCTGAAGTGAACGGTGTCTTCGATGCCTACGAAGTCGCCTTGATTGGTAACGACGTCGCGACGCTCGACAGCCTCTTTTGGCACGACGCTAGAACGCTGCGGTTCGGTGCGGCCGAGAACCTCGTCGGCATCGCCGAGATCCGCGAGTTCCGCAACACGCGCCCCGGCAAGGCGCTGGCGCGAACGATCACCGCGCGCCACGTGACCACGTTCGGCGACGCGTTCGCCGTGGCCAACATCACGTTCCGGCGTGACGGGGAGCAGCGGATCGGTCGTCAGACCCAGACCTGGGTCAAGACGCCGGATGGCTGGCGTGTCGTCGCGGCCCACGTCAGCTGGATGGACTCCTGATGTCGGCGAGGTCGACAACGTCCATACGCCCCATCCAACGAGACGATCTCGGCGCCTTCTGCGCTCACGCCCCACTCGGCTCGCTCGCGATCGGGGGCGGCTCCGGTCCGCTCGAGGGCGTGAGCCTCGCGGTCAAGGACCTGTTCGACGTCGTCGGCGTCCGGACGGGCGCGGGCTCGCCCGCCTGGCTCGAAGCCGCGGAACCCGCAGCCGAGAGCGCCGCGGCGGTGCGTGCGCTCGTCGCGGCGGGTGCGACCGTCGTCGGAAAGACGCTGACGGACGAGCTGGCATGGAGCCTCAAC
This sequence comes from Salinarimonas ramus, assembly GCF_014645695.1. Lineage (GTDB taxonomy): Bacteria > Pseudomonadota > Alphaproteobacteria > Rhizobiales > Beijerinckiaceae > Salinarimonas > Salinarimonas ramus. The sequence goes on from NZ_BMMF01000012.1 coordinate 198,184, forward strand.
GGCGAGAACGTGCATTACGGCACGCCCGTCAATCCGCGCGCTCCGGGTCGTGTCCCCGGCGGATCGTCTGCCGGCTCGGCGGCCGCGGTTGCCGGTGCGCTCGTTGATCTCGCGCTCGGCACCGATACCGGGGGCTCCGTTCGTCTCCCCGCGAGCTATTGTGGGATCTGGGGCTTTCGCCCGACGCACGGGCGCGTGCCGATGGCGGGGGCGGTGCCTCTGGCTCCGAGCTACGACACGGTGGGCTGGTTCGCGCGTGATCTTGCGCTCCTGGAGCTTGCCGGCTCGGTGCTTCTGGCGCAGCCGCTCGCGCATTCGCACGGCTTTCGCCGGCTCGTCGTCGCGTCCGACCTTTTTGCCCGCGTCGACGAAGGGCTCCAGCCGGCGCTCCGCGCCGCGACGGAGGCGATCGCCGCACGGTTTTCGCGCGTCGATGCGATCGAGCTCGCCCCCGACGGCATCGCGCAGTGGCGGCTGGCGTTTCGGGTCGCGCAATCGGCCGAGGTCTGGGAGACGCATCGGGCGTGGGTCGAGCGCGCGGCGCCGACCTTCGGCCCCGGCATCGAGGAGCGCTTCGTCATGGCGTCGCAGCTGACGCCCGACGAGATCGCCGCCGCGCGCCGGTCACGCGCCGCCATCCGCGAGCGGATGGATGCGGTGCTCGGAAAGGACGCGCTGCTTCTCGTACCCTCCGCGGCGTCGATCGCGCCGCGGCGCGCGATGGACGCCATCGCCCTCGAAGAGCTCAGGAACCGCGCGCTGGAGATCCTCTGCCCTGCGGGCCATGCCGGCCTTCCGCAGGTCACGATGCCGGCGGTCGACACGCCCGACGGGCCGATCGGCCTCGGCCTTATCGGCGCGCGCGGATCGGATGAGCGGCTCCTCGCCTGCGGGCGCGAGCTCGCATACGCAACGGCTCCCCTCACGACTTGAACCGAGGAACTCCGTCATGGTCGACACGAAACCAGCCGTCATCCTCCGCTCCCCCGGCGATTTCGAGACGTTCCGCATCAAGGCCGAGGACGGGAACTACATGGCCATGATCGTCGACACCGTGAAGGACGACGTTCCTTTCAACGTGTTCTTCGAGGTCTTCGAGCCGGACGGGGCCACGCCGCTGCACCATCACGGATACGCCCACGAGATGTTCTTCGTGCTCAAGGGCGAGGGCGAATCCGTCTGCGACGGAAAAACCCTGCCGATCAAGACCGGAGACGCCTTCCTGGTGCGGCCCGGCAACGATCACATCGTGCGCAACACCGGCGCGGACAAGCTGTATTGCCTCACGGTCATGGTGCCCAACGAGGGTTTCGCCGAGCTCGTGCGCTCGGGTATTCCCATGGACCTGCCGCAGGCCGATCTCGATCTCCTCACGGTTCGGTCCTGATGAGCGCCCGCCACCACCTCCAGGCGTCGGCCGGCACCTGCCATTGCGGCTTCTTCGACGCCTCGCTTCCTCCGACGCTGACCGTCGCGAGCGGCGACGTCGTGACGATCGACACGCTCACGGGAACGATCGCCATGCTCGCGCATGCGCCGGGTCACACGCCGCCGGAGCTCGAGGCCGTCCGTCGCGAGGCACCGTCGTTTCCCGCGCCGCATATCCTGACCGGGCCGATCGCCGTCGCCGGCGCAGAGCCCGGCGATCTGCTCGAGGTGCGCATCCTCGACGTCGCGCTCCGCCAGGACTGGGGCTTCAACCTGGTCCGGCCGCTCGGCGGCACGCTTCCGGACGACTTTCCCGACGAGCGTCTGCTGATCGTCCCGATCGACCGCGAAGCCATGACGGCGACCCTGCCGTTCGGCGTGACGGTGCCGCTGTCGCCGTTCTTCGGGATCATGGGCGTCGCGCCGCCTCGCACGTGGGGACGCGTCACCTCGGTCGTGCCGCGCGCCCACGGCGGCAACATCGACAACAAGGAGCTGGTCGCGGGCACGAGCCTCTTCCTCCCGGTGCACGTCGCGGGCGCGTTGTTCTCGTGCGGCGACGGGCACGGCGTCCAGGGCGACGGGGAGGTCTGCCTGACGGCGCTCGAGACGGCGTTGACCGGCACGTTCCAGCTCGTTCTGCACAAGGCGGAAGCCAGCTCTGTCGCGCATCTGGCCGCCCCGCGCGCGACGACACGCACGCATCTCGTCACCATGGGCTTCGACCCGGATCTCGATCGCGCGATGGAGATCGCGCTGCGAGACATGATCGCCTGGTTGTCGACCGCGCCGGGGAGCCGGACCGACGGGACGCGCGAGACCGATCATGCCTTCGACGGCTGGGGCCTGAGCCCCATCGACGCCTACAGCCTCTGCAGCCTGTGTGCCGACTTCCGCGTCACGCAGACCGTCAACGGCGCGAAGGGCGTCCACGGCATGATCCGCCGGGACTTGCGGCCATGACCACGGCACCGCGCGTGCATGTCTCGGGGCGAAGCGAGGGGCCGCCTGATGGCGCCCTTCGGCACTGCGCCATCAGGCAGGCAACTCCATCGCGATCCCGAGAGGGCGCCTCTCAAATGCAAACGGCGATGCCGCAAACGACCTCGATCGAGCTTCCTCGAGATCGCTTGCCGAGACCGCCGGAAGACGTGTTCATGCCCTTGCCCGACGGAACGCGGCTGGCAACCCGCATCTGGCGTCCGGCCGAAGAGGGTCCGCATCCGGTCCTGATGATGCGCCAGCCCTACGGGCGCGAGATCGCGTCCACCATCACGCTCGCCCATCCGTCCTGGTACGCGCAACGCGGATACATCGTGGTCGTTCAGGACGTGCGCGGCACCGGCGGATCCGAGGGGGACTTCGATCCATTCGCGACCGAAAGCGAAGACGGTGCCGCAGCTGTCGCGTGGGCGCGCATGCTGCCGGGCGCAAGCGGCAAGATCGGGCTCTACGGCTTCTCCTACCAGGGCATGACCCAGCATCTGGCCTTGGCCGGCGGAGCGCGGGTCGATGCGATCGCGCCGATCATGTCCGCGTGGGACCTTTGGGACCACTTCGTCGCGGAAGGCGGCGCCTTTCGGCTCGATTGGAACGTCGGCTGGGCGATGCAGCTCGGCGCCAATGCCGCACGGCGCGCCGGAGACGGCGAGAGCTTCGCGGATTTCGTGCGCTCGACTGAACGCGGTATCGGCGATGCGAGACCCGCTCTGCCCGACATCGCGCTCGCGCGCCGCGAGGCGACACATCTCGCGGATTGGGTCGAGGCGATCGGAGACCGAGAGTATTGGGCCGCTCGCTCGCCGTCCCGCCTGATCTCGGACAATTCCGATGCGCTCACCACGCCGGCTCTGCACGTGGGCGGCTGGTTCGACACATTCCTCGAGGGCACGATCGCGGCCCATGCAGCCTTCGCGGCAGCGGGTGCGCCGGCTCGGCTGGTCATCGGGCCGTGGGCGCACAGCCCCTGGCAAGGCGGCGAGCTTTCGGTCGACATGCTGGTCGCAGATTGGTTCGACCGTCTTCTCGCCGGGACGCCGAGGGGAGCCGATAACGCTTCTGAGATGCGACTTTGGGACCTTACACGCAAGGAGTGGCGACACCTCGACTCGTGGCCGGAGACGTCGCTGCCATTCTGGTTGACCGGCGACGGACTTGCCGCGGCGTTCTCCAATGGCCTGCTGCTTCGCTCACCGGATCACGCTGACGGCATCGAGACGTTCGTGCACGATCCCTGGCGGCCCGTGCCCGCGCGGGGTCATCACCTGACGGCTCCATACGGCATGGCAGAGCGGAGCGACCTCGACGCCCGCGCCGACGTCGCCGTCTTCACCTCGCAACCGCAGACGGAGCCTGTCCGGCTGACCGGGGCTGGTCGACTCGAGCTCCATGTCGAGAGTGACGCGCCGTCCTTCGATCTCCACGCTGTGCTCTCGATCGTCGATCCCGCAGGTTCGGCGCGCACGCTCACGGTCGGACACCAGCGCTGCGCGAGGCCCGTCGGGCGGCAGGAGATCCGCCTGCGGCCCGTATGCGCCACGATCGAGCGGGGAATGCGACTGCGCCTGTCCTTGTCGGGTGCGGCATGGCCTGCCTTCGCAGTCAATCCGGGAACTGGAGCCCTCCCCGAGACGACGGCCGGCCATCTGCGCCGCCCCATCACGATCTCGATCAGCACACCCGCGAAGCTCGACCTCGGAGTCTCTCGATGAGCCGCACCCCCACGATGCCGTGCCGCTGGCAGGATCTCACGACGGAGGACTTTCGCAGGCTCCCCGCCGACACCGTCGCGATCCTGCTGACGGCGGCGATCGAGCAGCACGGTCCGCACCTGCCCGTCTCGGTCGACACCACGATCCTCGAGGGGCTCCTGGCGCGTGCCCTGGGCAGCCTGAGCGGTGCGCCCGTGCTCGTGCTGCCCACGATGTGCGTCGGGAAGAGCGACGAGCACGCCCACTTCCCCGGCACGCTCACGCTCGATTGGAAGACGACGGGCGAGCTGTGGCGCCAGGTCGGTCTCTCCGTCGCCCGAGCGGGCGTACGGCGGATGATGATCGTCAATTCGCATGGCGGCCAGGTCCAGCTCATCGACGTCGTCGCGCGGCAGCTGCGGATCGAGGCTGGCCTGTTCGTCGCAGCAGTGCATTGGCCGGCGCTCTGGTCCGGTGAGGATCGATTGTCCGAAGTCGAGCGGCGCCACGGCATCCATGGCGGGCTCGTGGAGACGGCGATGATGTTGCACCTCGCGCCCGGGCTCGTGCGCATGGAGGAGGCGCGCGATTTCGAAAGCTGGGGAGCCGAGCTCGATGCGACGTTCGAGATCCTCGCGCCCGAGGGCGCGGTGGGGTTCGGCTGGATGAGCGAGGACCTCCATCCCGCGGGAGCGCTCGGCGACGCGTCAGCGGCGACCGCGGAGCTCGGCGCAGAGATCGTCGAGGAGGTCGCCGGCGGCATCGCGCGGCTCGTCGAGGAGGTGCGCCGGATCGACCTGTCGCGCTTCGACCGCGACTGGACGAGAGCCGGCCTCTCCCAGCGGGGACCGGCGGAGGCCCGGCGATGACCGATCTCGCGATACGATCCCTGCGCAAGACCTATGGCCGGACGGTCGCCCTCGACGACGTCTCGATCACCCTGGCTAAGGGCGAATTCGTGTCCCTCTTGGGCCCGTCCGGCTGCGGCAAGACGACGACGTTGCGATCGGTCGCCGGCTTCGTCGAGCCCGATACCGGGGAGATCGTGCTCGGCGGGAAGAGCCTCGTCGGCCTGCCGCCGTACGAGCGCGACATCGGCGTCGTTTTCCAATCCTATGCGTTGTTCCCGCACATGACCGTCGCCGCGAATGTCGGCTTCGGCTTGAAGATGCGCGACGTCTCTCGCGCCGAGACCGCGGCACGCGTCGCGGCCGCGCTCGATCTCGTGAGCCTCGCGCGGCTATCCGAGCGCTACCCGTCCGAGCTGTCGGGCGGGCAGCAGCAGCGCGTCGCCCTCGCCCGCGCGCTGGTCATCGAGCCCGAGGTGCTGCTGCTCGACGAGCCGCTGTCGAACCTCGACGCGACGCTGCGGAGCGAGATGCGCGACGAGATCAAGGCTCTGACCGATCGCATCGGGATGACGACCTTGTTCGTCACCCACGATCAGGCCGAAGCGCTCGCGATGTCGGATCGCGTCGCCGTGATGCGCGACGGACGCATCCTCGAGGTCGCGAGCCCCGAGAGGCTGACGGAGCTGCCGGGGACCGCGTTCACGGCCCGGTTCCTCGGTGGCCGCAGCGTGCTGCCCGGGCGCGTCGAGAGCGATGACGGCGGCTGGATCTTCCGCCTGGAGGGCGGGCCGGGCCTGCTGCTCCCGCCCGGCATCGCGGAGACGAGCCCGACCCACGTCGTCCTGCGCGCGAACCGCCTCGGCCTCAGCGAGGACGGCGAGGGACTTCCCGTCCGGGTGGAGCGTGCGGTGTTTCTCGGGGAGACCCGGCAAGTCGACGTGCGCGCCGGCACCGCGGAGGTGCGCGTCCATCTGCCCTCCGAGCGCGCCGCACCACCCGTGGGAGCGAACCTGCGCCTCACCATTCCCGACGGCGCGCTGCGCTTCATCCACGACCCGAGCGCGCCCTGAACGCGCTGGTGCGAAACGAACCCCCTTCACCCTGCCACCCGATAGGAGACGTCGATCATGACCGAGAAAAAGCCTTCCCTCGTCACCCGCCGAGACTTCGGCCGGCTCGCGCTGGGCGCCTCGACGATCATCGCCGCGCCTGCCATCCTGACCCGACCGGTCCGGGCCCAGATCGCGCCCGGCTCGCGCCTCGTCGTCGGCATCTGGGGCGGTGCACAGGAGCGCATCACGCGCCAGTTCATCGCCGAGCCCTTGATGGAGCGATACGGCGTCGAGATCGAGTACGTGCTCGGCGGCACGCCCGAGCGCCGCGCCCGCGCCTATCAGGAGCGTGGTCGTCCGAGCTTCGACGTGATCTATCTGAACATCTTCGAGAGCCGCCAGGCGGTGAAGGACGGCGTCACCCAGGCCGCCCGCGACATTGAGAACTCCGACGATCTCTACGAGCTCGCGAAGCTCGGCGGCTACGGTGTGGCCTTCAACGCCGTGACACCGGTCTACGACGCCACCATGGTCGATGCGCCGATGACCTCCTGGGCCGATTTCTGGCGGCCGGATCTCGCCGGCAAGATCGCCTGGCCGACCTATCCCGGCGCGCAAGGGACGGCGGCCCTGCTGATGGCGGCCCGGCTCAACGGCGGCGACGAGTACAATATCGATCCCGGCTTCAAGGCTGTCGCCGAGCTCAAGCCGTTCGCCGCGTTCCAGGGATCGCAGGCGCAGCTCTACGGCATGTTCGACGCCGATCAGGTCGCGGCGTCGGCCGAGTTCGGCTCCTTCACGCAGAAATACGCCGACACGCAGAACCCCGACATCATGGTCTCCAAGCCGAGCGAGGGCATGCCCGTCGCAATGAACGTCGCCTGCATCACGGAGGGGACGGAGAACCAGGCGCTCGCGGAGGCATGGGTCTCGCTGCACCTCTCGGAAGCCTGCCAGCGCGCCTATGCCGAGGAGATCTATTACGGCCCCACGATCAAGTCCCTCGAGCTGCCGCCCGAGCTCGCCGCCAAGTGCGTCTACGGCGAGGAGGACGTGGCCAACCTCATCGATTTCGACTGGGAGCACGTGATCGCCCAGCAGGGCGCCTGGTCGTCGCGCTTCAATCGTGAGATCCAGTCTTGAGACGAACCGACGACATCGCGTCCGGAGCCGGCGCCTCGCGCGCCGTCTCCTCTCCTGCGCGCCCGGCGCGCCGGCGGCGCGCGCCGACGGCGTTGCTGCTCGCCCCGATGGGCTTGTGGCTCGCGATCGGCTTCGCGGCTCCGATGCTGACGGTGACGCTCCTGTCGCTCCAAGCCGAGACGGGCGTGTTCGCCCCGGTGTCGCTGGTGCCGTCCCCTGCGCAGTTCGCCGCCGTGCTCGGCGACGTCTACTACCTCGGCATTCTGTTCCAGACGCTCTGGACCGGGCTCGCCACGGCGTTCCTGTCGGCGGTGCTGGGCCTGCCGCTCGCGCTCTGGCTCGCCTCGCTGCCCGCTCGCTGGCAGCCGCTGGGCGTCGCGCTGGTGCTGATCCCGCTCCTGACGAACGTCGTCGTTCGGTCGATCGGCTTTATCCTGTTCATGGCCTCGAACGGGCCGCTCGCCAGCCTGACGGGCATCGATATCCTCTTCACCCGCGCCGCGGTGATCGTCGCGCTGACGCAGGTGTTCATGCCGTTCCTCGTGATGGCGCTCTTCGATGCGCTGTCCACCCGCGACGCCCGCATCGACGAGGCCGCCTCGTCGCTGGGCGCGACGCCGACCGACCGGTTCTGGCACGTGACGCTCCCCATCGCGCTCCCCGCCTTGAGGGCGGGGGTGACGATCGTGTTCCTCCTCTCCGCCACGGCGTACGTCTCGGCGACCCTGATCGGAGGCGGAAAGGTCTGGGTGATCGGCCGGCTCGTCTACGAGGAAGCGCTGCTCATCCAGAACTACCCGCTCGCCTCGGCGCTCGCGCTCGTCCTCCTGGCGGCCTGCCTCGCGGTGACGTGGCTGCTCAACGTCGTCTTCGCGCGAATGACGCCGTGGCTTCAGCCGCAGGAGCGTCGTGCGTCGACGGCGGGACCGGGCGTGACGCTCCCCCCTCGGCTGCGCCGCGCCCTCCGTGCCGTGGCCCCCACGGTCCGCTTCGCCCTGCTCGCGATGGCACTCTTCCTGCTCGTCGGGCCGCTCGTCTTCGTGGCCGTGAACTCGGTCAACGACGTGCCGCAAGCGACCGCAGCGGCGTGGCGGGGTTTCACTTTGAGGTGGTACGTGCAGATCTTCTCGGAGGGCTCGAACTACATCGACGCCGCCATCCTCTCGGCGCAGCTCGCCGGCATCTCCGCGACGTGCGCGGTCCTCGTCGCGCTGCCCGCGTCCTTCGCGTTGGTGCGCCGCCGCTCACGTGCCGTAACGGTCGCCGGAGGGCTCTACCTCCTGCCGCTCGCGCTCCCCGGCATCGCGCTCGCGCTGGGGGTGCTGCGGCTGCTGCAATGGTTCTACGCCATCCCGCCCTTCCTCGGGCTTGTCGTCGTCCATGTCGTGCTAGTGGCGCCCTTCACGCTTGTCATGCTGCGCGCGGCCGTCGATAGCCTCGACATCCGCTTGGAGGAAGCCGCCGCGTCCCTGGGCGCGAGGCCGATGCGCAGCTTCGTGCTCGTCGTCGTGCCTGCGCTCGCGCCGGCGCTGTTCGCATCGGGCGTCATCGCCTTCCTCGTATCGTTCGGCGAGGTGACGGTGACGGCCTTCCTCACCACCGCACGCATGCTCACCTTGCCGGTTCGTATCTACGCGGACGTGCAGTTCGACGTCGAGCCGACCGTGAACGTGATCTCTGTCCTCACGATCGTCATGACGGTGCTGGCGCTCGCGGCGGTTAACCGGATCGTCGGGCTCGACAGGGTGTGGAGACGGTAACGGCGACTACGCTTTCTTGCCGCCCGGCGCGCGCCGGCCCTGAACGTCTCCGAGCGTCGCGCGGGCCTGAGCGCAGGTTACGACCGATCCGTTCGGTTAACGCGAGATGAGAGAACGAGACGAGGGCCGCAGAGCCGTGCGCGTCGGTTGACCTCGACTGCACCGACCTTCCCGAAAACGACCGACCGTGCCGAAAGTGGCCGTCCGTCATCGGGCTCAAGGAGGGTGGATCGGCGCGACGTGGGCCTGAAGAGGCACGCCAGCACGCCTCGTCGCACGGGGGGCCCTCGCATCGACGACGATGACACGACCAGACCGGTTTGTCGGCAGCGGGCGTCGACGACCAAGCATCTCCAGATCAGCCGGACGGTCTTCGACTCGAGAGACCTGTCGTTCGCTCCCGTGATCCGTACCGGGGCGTCGATCGGGTCACGGCGACACCTTGTCGATGTGGACCTCGCCGAAGGGCGAGCGTTCCCATACGTCGCACTATACGAGGTGCCGAAACGGGACCGCCGACCGACCCCGAAGGCCGACCAGCGCCCGAAACCTGTCGGTCCGCCCGCGAGTGAGGCGATCACCTTCGGCCTTGGAGGCCGCGAGGACCAAGGTCCCGTGAATGCGGCGTTGGTAGCGACCCGCGCGCGAGATTCGCGACTTGGGTCGTCCGCCCGCAGCGGGACGATGCCACCGACCACTTCACATCCTCTCCGTACCGCGCCTCATCCGCTCAGTCAAGCGGATATCTGTTCGTTATCCGAAAATCTTTGCCGCCGACACACGGCCGCAATGGAACGTGCCCGGCGCTCGTTGTCGCGCCAGGGCAGTTCGCGACGTTGGCAGCCCATCGAGCATCTTGCCGCCCCGGGCGTAGCCCTCGACCGCGGCGTGCTCTGAGTCGCCCCACGCCGAAGCCACGTGCGTGTGTTGGTCGTCGGCGACGGCGTCAAGGTTCGCACCCCACCATCCGGAAGCCTTAGGCAGAGCGTCAATTGCGCTTGATAGCATTGCAATCAACGCTTAAAGAAGTGAAGGATCACGGAGGGGGCCGATGGCCAGCATCACAATACGTAATCTCGACGACGAGCTGAAACGAAGGCTGCGCATTCGCGCGGCCGAGCACGACCGCTCTATGGAGGAGGAAGCACGCGAGATCCTGCGTCGGGCCGTCCAAATGCCAGCCACTCGAGAAAACCTCGGCGCGGCGATCCATCGCCGCTTCGCCGCGCTCGGCGGAGTGGAGCTCGAGCTGCCGCCGCGCGATGCGATGCCCGAACCGCCAAGTTTCGATTGAGGCGCACTCTTCTGGTGAGGTCCCCAGACGATGATCGTGATCGACACCAATGTCGTCTCCGAGCTCATGCGACCTCGCCCGGCTGCGGCCGTTCTGCGATGGTTCGCAACATGGGATCCCGCCGCACTTCATCTCACCGCCGTCGGGGAAGCCGAACTCCGACGCGGCGCGGCGGTCCTCCCGCGGGGTGAGCGACGCGAGCGATTGCTCGCCGAGATCGATGCGATGATCACCGTCGATTTCGCCGGACGCGTCTTGCCCTTCGACAGCGCCGCCGCCGTCGCGTTCGCCGCCGTTTTCGCCGCCCGACGCGCCGTTGGCCGGCCGATCGGTTTTCCCGACTGCCAGATCGCGGCGATCGCCCGCGCGCGCGGTGCCGCTGTAGCGACCCGCAACGTGGCTGATTTCGAGGGCTGTGGCATCGAGGTCCACGATCCGTTTCTCGAGGCAGACGATCGCTGACGGGCAACGGTGCGAGCCGCCTGCCGTCGCCGCACGTGCGAGGCTCTCCGAGACTCGATCGTGTGACTGCGCGGACCCGAACTCGTGCGCCGGCTTCACACGGGCTCCGCCTCGGGCGTGAATGGCCGTCGGCATGCAAGGCATCAAGGTCCCGAGTGCCGCGGCGTGCAGGACACGGCACGCCTCCGATCCCAGCCCGCTTTGAATTTCGCGGCCGTTCGCCCGTCGCCGACGCGGTCTCGAGCTCTGCCGCAGAGGCGCTTTCGCCCCCCGCGCGAAAATCGAGAGCCGCAGCTTTCCGCGGGCCGGCGATAGATCATCACGCGACGTTCGCTGTGCGGGTCGTGGGGGTCACAAGATCCTCGGCGACAGATCGCGCGCTCCTCTGTTCAGAGGCTCGGCTGACGGCAAATCGAACGAGTTCGCCGAAGTGGCGTGGCACCGTGTCGGGGTCGCGAGAGGACGACATCGAGCTTCGCCGTCTTGGTCCGCTCGTCGGGCCTGGTGCGAGAGCCGGTCGGCCTGTCACGGCCGCCGATGGAGGGCCACGATCGGTAAAGAGCGATGCATCGCAGTATCTGGTCATTCATGAATATCCGTAGTTTCTCAAGCTACAGCGACTCTTCCTGTGGATACGCGGATAACTATGCGCTATCCGAAACTGACAACAGGGAGATCACAGAATGCCGATGGAAAACTCGTATGCGGAAAGCCGCCATTCCAGGAGCGAGGCGAACGCGAGCGCCGCGCTCGGCCGCGCCGATGTGCCGACAGGCGACGATCGTCATCCCTTCGTCGATGGCGGAGGGTTCCAAGTTCCCGAGCGCTATTTCGCCTGGAACGGCGAGGTCTGGTATGAAACCGACGAAGCCGACCCGTACGCCGTCGAGGCGGCGGTTGGGTTCTTCAGGGTCACATTCGCGAACGGAGACGAGTGGGCGTCCGTCCTGACCGAGGTGCCGAGACGCGACGTGACGATCGATGTCGAGGAGGAGGCTCACGACCTCATCGTTGCCGCGCGCCGCGCGATGAGATGCGACCATCCGGAAGTCGTCGCCGTCGCGACGTCGATCGCCGCCAGGGTGTACGCGGCGACCGGATGGCGATTCTTCGAGGTCGAGGAGAAGTCGAACAAGCGCGCGGTCGTCTCCGAGATCGACGCGGCGGACCTTTATGTCGAGCTGCTCGAAGAGTTCTACGAGCCCTATCCGATCTTGGGTGTCACCGTCGGTTGAGGACGTCGGCCGGTACTGGTCGCGTGCGGCTCAGCGTCGGGGGCGAAAAGCCTTCACGCGCGGCCGCATGCCTTCGGGGATCATGCTGCACCGTTGCTCGACGAGTGGTTCGACCAGACGGTCCACGACCCAACGCACATGAGGCCCGTCGCGCGGGTTGATGATGCTCCAGATCGTCGATCGCGGGGGAAAACGTGCAGGCAACGCCGACCAACTCGCAGCCGTCGTAATCTTGAACACATAAGCATCGATGATTTCTCGTAGATCGGTATTGGGACCGACTTTGACATAATCTAGTAGTATCGGTTCGAGATGCGCCCATTCCTGATCGGTCATCGCGTCGCCGGGCCCCGGACCCGTTTCCGGTCGAAACATCGGGTGCAGGAACTGGGGTTCTTCGATCCGGGTTTGCCGTTCGCGCCGCGGCGGCAAGACGTCGTGAGCGCGCCCATCGAGCGACGCGTGGATCGCGTCCGCGATCCTTCTCGCTTTGTCCGACGGCCCCAGGTGGAGCGTGCGTCCATTGCCGACCGGCTCGAGCGCTACGATCCATGCGTGTCGAGGGTCGTCCGGCGAACGCAGCTGCTCGATGTGCTTGCGAACCGCGCTGTAGGTCATCCCCATTGAAGCCGCGATGCCGGCGATCGTAACCGGTCTGCCCCGGCAATGGGCGGCGAGCACCTGAAGAAGGACGCTAGCACCGGCGAGGCTCATCCCGTCGGCTTCGCGATGGAGGACGTCGACCGCGTCGGCGAACCGAGCGATCGCCGTCGATATCTCTGGGTCGATCGGGCTCTGCTTCACAAAGCGCGTCTCCGTCTCCGCGATCCGTATCGCGGCGTTCGGAATAACTCGCATCCCTTCGAACCGCAACGACCGAGGATCGGGACGATCTTTCGCACGACATCCCGCACCTCGATCATCTCTCGCGTGCCGGTACGCCGCGTATCGCAGCTGCGAAAGCATGGGCGTCGTCAGGGCACGTCGGAGCGGTCGAGCTTCAGGCACACGCATTCCGAAGCTCCACGCGGAACTCTCGCGCCATTTCACGGAGATATTCGATCGCCTCATCGTCGATGCGATGTGCTCTGACGCAGACGACGAAACACGCGATCGGCGGTGCCTCGAAGCATGATCGAACGCGCCGTTCGACCGGTGGCGCGTTCGATGGAAAGAGGCGTTGGCGCGCACGAGGCGGGCTCACCGCCGACGAGCGGCGGTGGCGCTTCGGTGCATTACAATTCCGAACTCTGCGGTATTCCGAGCAGGTCGGCGCGCGAACGCGACGGACGCACACCGTCCGCAGCGGGAGCGCCGAGTGTCGCCAGTACGGGCTCGACGAGCTCGGGAAGCACGGCTTCCAGCGCCGCGCGCAGGGTCGAGGTCGTCGCCGTGATCCAAGCGGCGATCGGAAGCTCGAAAGCCATGTCCAGCTCCGTTCCGAGGATCGTCATGGCCGGGTCGAAACCCGAGCCGCCGTAGACGTCGACGATCCTGACCTCGCAGGAGCGCACGTCGAGCTCGGGCGATTGCTGCGCGAAATACGCCCGACAGGTGGTGCGGGCGGCAAGCAGATCGCGCTCGATGAGGCGGCGCTTCTTGGCGTCGGTCTTGCCGCCGCCACGCTTGATCTGCAACGCCAAGAGGTGGCCCGTCCGCTCGTCGACGACGACGAGATCGGCGTCGGCCCAGCTTTCGATGCGATCGAGCGTGCGTACCTCCTCGCAGTGCCGCCCCGCGGTGACGAGCGCGCGGCCCTCGGCGGTGACCGGGAGGCGCATGCGCCGCAGAACGACGTAGCGCCCGGAGCTCTCGAGCGCGTCCGCGATCGCGCCTTCCAGGAGCGGGCCGTGGCGCTTGACGACCGAGCCGCAGACCGAGGTCAGGCGCGAGAGGGCGGTCGTGAGCAGGGGATCCTCGGGGAAGGTGGCCACGCAGGCGCTTTCGACCGCGGCCGTGATCCGCTGGAGCGTCAAGGAGCGGGCGCTCGCCGCACCGGGTATCTGGATGTTCATGATCAAGTCTCCGTTCGCAGAGTTCGTTTGTCGATGGGTAAATGAAGGGGAGGGCGGGACACCCGGAAGCATTGGCGCCCCGCTCGCCGACCGGGCTGGACCGGTCTCGCTCACGCGCTCGGGAGCGGGGAGGGCGGCTTCTCGCCGTGTGCGTCGACGAGCGCGCGCAGGCGCGCCTCGCCGATCACGCGGTCGGCGACGAGCGCCGTCGCGACGGCTTCGATTGCCGGAGCGTTGGCCCGGACGAGCTCGACGACGTGCCGCCACAGAAGGTCGAGCTGCCGCGAGACCGCGTCGCGTAGACCCGCGTCCAAGGGGAGGAGACGGTCGACGTGGTCCTCCTCGACGCTCAACAGGCGCTCGCCGAGCCCGTAGGCGCCCTCGAGCCGCGCGAGAAGGCGGGTCGCCGTCGCGAGGTCGGTCGACGAGCCGGCGCACGGACCACGGCCCAGCACCTCGTCCGCCGCCCGACCCGCAAGCGCGACCAGGACGACGCCGTGGAGGGCCGCCCGGGTCAATCGCCGCGGAAGCTCGACGCTCGCCCTGCCATGCGCGCCGGCGCTGCGCACGATCGACACGCTGCCCACCGTATGACCGAGAAGGCGGGCGATCACCGCGTGGCCCGCTTCGTGGAGCGCGACGAGACGCAGGTCCTCGCCCTCGAAGAGCGGATCGAGCGCGAGCGCCGCGGAGAGATCGGCCAGCGCGAGCGGGCGTTCCGCGTCGCGGGCCCTCGCCCGTGCATCGCGAACGGCGCGCGCCACGTCGGCGCCCGAGGACCCGAGCGCGAGATCGGCGAGAGGACAGAGATCCGCGCCCGCGAGATCGCCCGCGAGCTGCACCTCGAGGATCTGGACGAGCGCGTCTCGATCGGGCAGCTCGATCGAGATGTGGCGATCGAGGCGTCCGGCGCGCCGGAGCGCAGCGTCGATCATGTCGGGGTGATTGCAGGCACCGATGAGAACGATGCCGGGCGCGCTGGTGGCGCCGTCGATCGTCGACAGCAGCGCCGCCCGAAAGGACATCCACCAGGACCTATGCGCGCTCTCCTCTCGTGTGGGATCGACGATCGCGTCCGCTTCGTCGAGGAAGACGATCGACGGCCGCATGGCGAGCGCTGCATCGAAGTCGGCGCGCATCGCCTTGATCACGTGGTCGAGATGCCCGTCGCCGCTCGAAAGCCAGCGCGCGGCGCTCGTCGCGACGATCGGCAGTCCGCAGGAGCGGGCCAAGGCTTGCGCGAACAGGGTCTTGCCCGTCCCCGGCGGGCCGGACAGGAGGAGCCCGCGCGGGAGGTCCTCGAGGCGGATCCGTCCGGCCCGGTAGCGGCCGACCTCGCGCGCGAGACGCAGGCCCCATTCCTTCGCCTCCCCGTAGCCGGCGAGGGTCTCGAGAGGCGGAGCCTCGACCTCGCGGGTGCGGGTCCGGGCGCGGCGGGCCGCCTCCAGGCGGGCCAATGTAACCGGAGCCGTCGCACCGGGGCGGATGCAGGTTGCGATGTCGTCGACGGCGATGGCCGCGGCGAGGTCGTCCGAAACCCGCCCGGGGTCCTCGCCCGTCGCTTCCCGGATCACGCGTCGGAGCTGCCGACCCGAAAGTGGCGCGAGCGTCACGACCTCGTCGGCCGCGCGCATCAGGACGTCGGGCAGGCACGTGTCGGGCCGGTGCGACACACCGAAGACAGAGCAGCCCCGCGACAGGTCGACGGCGACCGAGCGCCGTTCGTCGTCGCGCGTCGTGGCCCTCGCGGAAGCGGCCGTCCGCGTCAGTACGGTCGGAACCCGGTCCTCGTCGCGCGGCTTGGCGCGGTCTTGAAGCGAATCGGCGAGCGCGCGCGCGACCGGTTCGCACCAGTCTGCACCGGGCGGGACGACGACGACGCACAAGGTGTCGCCGGTACCGGTGCGCTTCAGCAATCGCGAGAGCGGCGCGAGGATCAGGCGCGTCGACAAGGCTACGGCGCTCTTCGGCACGGGTCGTGCGCCGCCCTCGGCTGCGTCCTGCATGAGCGTGGGCTCGTCGTCATGTCCGTTGCGCATGCTCACCTCCCGCGACCGAGGGAGAAGCGCCAATGCGGACGCGACCCGGGATGCGGTCGCATCGTTTGGAGCGACGTCGTGGACGCAATGGGGTTTGCCGCGGCGCGCAGATCGCGGACGAGCGCGTGCGGCCGATGCGCGCCGAGGCGCGGTCTGTCGTCGATGATCATGATGGTGGCTCCTACGAACCGAGCCGAACGCGGCCCGTGCGTGTCGGGGCGGCGCCGGCGGGTTCGATCCAGTCTGGGGACGGCGACGACGGTCAGGCGGCGTAGGGCTCGTCCGCACCCGCGTCTTCGAGAGCCTCGTGATCGATGCACAGGTAGCCGGCCGCCACCACGGCCATCACCTTCGCGAGGAGACGCGCCTCGCCGAGTTCGACCGCGAGATCACCCAGGCTGCACAAGCCGCCGTGTTCGGCGATGCAGTCGAGCATGAATACGATCTCGGTCTCGGTCAGCCCGCTCTTGCGCGCGATCGCCGCGTCGGTGTCGCAGGAGGGACGATAATCGTCGGAAAAGCGGCAGGCCACGTCGGAAAGGCGCTTGCGCGAGGGCGCGGGGCCGCTGTAGCTGATCTCAGCCATCGGGGTATCCTCTGAACCAGGATGCCGGATGGTCAGGTCGTCGGGTCGGGTTGCCGCCCTCCCGGCGACCGCCCCTTCTGTCCGAAGACTTCGGGACGACCATCGGCGCGCCGCACGATGCGACGCTTATCGTAAAGCTAGGACCGGTGGCTGCCGGCCACAAGATCCGTTCTTGTTTATTTCGTTTTACTGGTTAACGAGACCATGCAGCCGGCGAGTAGCGCGCCGAGCGGCTGTCATCTTTCGCCGTCTACGAGGTCCGGTTCTGCCACGCCTCGGTCGCACATGCCGTCTCACCACCCGATCGACCCGAGGGGGGAGAGTGGTCGTGTCCCCGGTGATGGTGTAGCTCGACGGGATTGGAGCCGTCCGGCCGCGCGCCCTCCATAGCGCCGTAGTGGACAGACGGCTTCGCCGCCGAGCGGCCGATGGAGCTCGAGGTCGGCGCGCTGACGGGCGCCGGCTACGGGGAGAAGAGCGCCGAGCGGGTCGTGCAGCGCAACGGCTACCGCGACCGGGACCGGGAGACGCGGGCCGGCACGGTCGAGCTGCGCATCCCGAAGCTGCGCAAGGGCAGCTACTTTCCGGGCTTCCTGGAGCCGCGGCGCATGGCGGAGAAGGCGCTCACGGCCGTGATCCAGATGGGGTAACGGGGCCGGCGTCGAGCCCCTCTCCCCGGAAGCTGGGCGGGAGTGGCGGTCGTCCCTCAGGGCGATGGTGTCAGGTCACCGGCGTCGTGCTGTCGCACGCGCCAAGCATCATCGAGAGACGACCATGGAACAGTATGCCGGATTGGACGTGTCGTTGGAAAGCACCAGCGTGTGCGTGGTGGACGCCTCGGGGCACGTCGTGCGCGAGGCGAAGGTTCCGAGCAGGCCGCAGGCGCTGATCGTCTGGTTCGGCGAGCACGGGACGGCGATGGCGCGGATCGGTCTGGAGGCGGGTCCTCTCTCGCAATGGCTCTACGCGGCGATGAAGGCTGCCGGGCTGCTGGTCGAGCTGCTCGAGACACGGCACGTGCGCTTGGCGTTCAAGGCGATGACCATCAAGACGGACCGCAAGGACGCGCTCGGCATCGCGCACCTGATGCGGATGGGTTGGTTCCGGCCTGTGCACTGCAAGTCGGTCCCGGCCCAGGAGGTTCGAGCCCTGCTCACCGCCCGCAAGCTCCTGCTCGGCAGGCGGATCGACATCGAGATGAGCCTGCGCGGCATCCTACGCGGGTTCGGCCTGAAGGTCGGCAAGACGACGCCGAAGAGCTTCGATGACCGCATTCGTGAACTCACCGACGGCCACCCGGTCCTGACGGCGATCGCCGTTGCAATGCTCGCGGCGCGGCCGGTTATCATGAAGGCGTTCAAGGCGATCGAGAGCCGTCTCCTCGCCCAGTCGCGCCGAGACGAGCGGGTGCGCACGCTGATGTCGACGCCGGGCGTCGGTGCCCTAACCGCGCTCACCTTCGTCGCGGCGATCGACGATCCCGATCGGTTCGAGTCCTCCAGGATGGTCGGCGCCCACTTCGGGCTCACGCCGAGGAAGTACCAGTCCGGCGAGACGGACGTCACCGGCCGGATCTCGAAGGTGGGCGACCACGGCGTCAGGGTCGCCCTCTACGAGGCGGCGAACATCATCTTGACCCGATCGGCCAAGAACTCGGTGCGGAAGAGCTGGGCGCAGGGCGTGGCGAAGCGCGGCGGGATGAAGAAGGCAAAGGTGGCGCTCGCGCGCAACCTCGCGGTCGTGCTGCATCAGATGCTCAAGACCGGCACCCGGTTCTCCGCAACCGGATACCCGGCTGCTGTTGCCGCCTGAGGAGGGTCGATACACGAGACAAGGGTTCGAAGGGGCTCCACACTAGGCCCTTCGCGCAGGGTCCCCATGCCGGGACGAGAGAACGGTCAGGCCGCTAGGCCTCCAGCAGCGCTTGGGCGACTGCGTGTCTTCCAGATTGGTCTGCCGCTCCTCATCAGATCCCATCATGCAGCGGCCACGCGCCGACTGCGGACAGAAGCGAGACCTCGGCGGGACGGATCAGCGAGGAAGTGAGGGTCGACAGACAGAGGCCCGTTAAGGTGGCGCCGCGCGACCCGTCGCGCGGCGCCTCAAGGCGTCCTCACCCGAACGTCACGTCGCTGAGCAGGACGCCCTGCGCAAGCACCTCGGCGTTGTTGGCCACGTTCTCCGGGCTCTCGGTGAAGGAGGCGAGCACGTGGGCGCGCTCCATGCCGTCGGCCAGGCGGCCGAGCCAGAAGGCGCGGCCCTCCGCCTCGCCCGCGCGGGAGAGGATGTTCTGGTAGAGCGTGTCGACGAAGGTGGTGTCGGGGACCGTCGCCACCGGTCCGTAGCGTTCGGTGAATTCCCGCGACACGATGAAGTAGTCGGCGAAGTCTAGCAGCGTCCCCTGGCCCGACAAGGCGATGTCGATCCAGTAGGCGAAGCCCGCGTCGTCCGGCGCGCGCCCGAAGGCGGCGGCGTAGAGGCGGTAGATCGGGTCCGAGATCGGCGCGAGGTCGAAGGCGATGACGCCGTCGGTGAAGACGAGGCGCTCGATCGTGGCGAGCGTGTCCGCGCCCTCCGGCCCCGTGACGGCGTTCGCGAGACCGTCCGCGCCGCGGGTTACGACGTGGTCGGCCCGCGCGCCCGAATAGTAGGCGAAGTCCGTCCCGTCGCCGCCGAACAACGTGTCGTCGCCCATGCCGCCGGTGATGCGGTCGTTGCCGCCG
>NZ_BMMF01000013.1 GCF_014645695.1 Salinarimonas ramus
CTCTGGCATGCCTGGCGAGATCGAGCCGACTACGACCCCGCACGCCATCTCGCCGCGCAAAAATGCGCTGCATAGGAAAACAGAGGTGGACACGGGGTGTCTCATTCGACGGCGCTCGCGAGCGCGTTTATCGCCGCCGCCGTCATGGCGGAGCCGCCGCGGCGACCGTGGACGACGACGAAGGGCACGCGCCCGTCCCGCGCCAGCGCCTCCTTCGATTCCGCCGCGCCGACGAAGCCCACGGGAATGCCGATCACCGCCGCCGGCTTCGGCCAGCCGCCGTCGAGCAGCTCCAGCAACCGGAACAGAGCCGTGGGCGCGTTGCCGATGGCGACGAGAGCGCCCTCCATGTGCTCGCGCCACAGCTCCATGGCGCCGGCCGAGCGGGTGTTGCCGATGGCCTTCGCGAGGTCGGGCGTGCGGGGATCGTCGAGGGTGCAGATCACGGGATTGTCCGCGGGCAGGCGCGCACGGGTGACGCCGTTCGCCACCATCTTGGCATCGCACAGGATCGGCGCGCCGCGCGCCAGCGCCGCGATGCCGGCCTCGGCGAAATCCGCGGACATCTCGACGTCTCGCGGCAGGTCCGTCATGCCGCAGGCGTGGATCATGCGCACGACGACCCGCTCCGCCGCGCCCTCGAAGCGCGCGAGGTCCGCCTCCGCGCGGATGATGGCGAAGGAGCGGGCGTAGATGGCGCCGCCGTCGCGGATGTAGTCGTGACCGCTCAACGCTCGTGCACTCCGAAGGCGGCGGCGAGGCCGCGCGGGTCTTTCGTCCGCCGCAGGATCGCGGCAATGTCGGGCAGGGCGAGGACAGCGACGGGCATATCCCCCGCAGCCCCGCCGGGAATGACGTCGTAGCGCCCGTCGGGCCGCCCCACCAGCGCGAGATCGGCCGCTCGGGGGTGCGCGCAGCCTTTCGGGCAGGCGGAAACGTGAATGCGCGCATCTGCTTGCGCGAGCGGGCGCACCGCGTCGGCGAGGGCGAGCGCGTCCTCCGGAGCCGGCGTGCTCCCGCGCCCGCAGGCGGGCGCGCCCGGGCAGGCGACGAGGGCGAGGCGCGGATCGGCGGGATCGACGACGAAGCCGGCGGCCTGCGCCTCGCGGACGAGCGCGTCCGAGCTCGCGGGGGCGACGTGCGGGATCAGGATGCCACGGGTGAAGGACAGCCGGATCTCGCCGGCGCCATGCCGCTCGCTCCATCCGGCCGCCGCGCGCAGCTGGTGAGCGGTCACGCGCCCGAAGGGGAGGGCGAGAAGGAGGGCACCATCCGCAATGAAGCCCGCGACCTTCTCCTTCCCTGTAGGGAAAGGTGGCGCGCCGCGTAGCGGCGTGACGGATGGGGCGCGGCGCGGCAGCGACGCGTTCCGCGCAGCGGAAGCCTCGGTGTCCGGAGGCCCGCCGTCGGTTTCGGCTTCGCCGAACGCTTCGCGCCCCATCCGTCTCGGCTGCGCCGAGCCACCTTCCCCTACAGGGAAGGAGGGGGGCGGCTCGCTTGTCGTGCCTGCCGCAGTCTCCTCCGTGATCGTGGAACGATGCGCGCTCACGCCGACCAGGCCCGCGACCTTCTCCTTCCCTGTAGGGGAAGGTGGCGCGCCGCCGCAGGCGGCGTGACGGATGGGGCGCGGCGAAAGCCGCGTTCCGCGAAGCGGAAGCCCCGGTGTCAGGTCTCGAGCGCCGGTTTCGGCTTCGCCGAACGCTGCGCGCCCCATCCGTCTCGGCTGCGCCGAGCCACCTTCCCCTACAGGGAAGGAGGGGAAGGGCTGCTGGACGTCGCGCATGCGATGGGCCGGGCCGCGGGCGGTCGCGAACCACGCGACGATGCTCGCCACCGCCGCCGCCGCGTCGTGCAGGTCGACGGGTTCGGTCCACACGTATCCGTCGCCGCATGCGAGCCCGATCGCCACGCCCTCGTCGCTCGGAACGACCCACACGTCTGCCCCGGGCTCGAGGCGAAGCGCCCCGCCGCCATCGACCGCGACGTAGAACTTCGC
The DNA here is from genome assembly GCF_014645695.1 of Salinarimonas ramus. Taxonomy (GTDB): domain Bacteria; phylum Pseudomonadota; class Alphaproteobacteria; order Rhizobiales; family Beijerinckiaceae; genus Salinarimonas; species Salinarimonas ramus. The sequence goes on from NZ_BMMF01000013.1 coordinate 1,997, forward strand.
CGGCAAATCAGCCGTCACCTCGCCGAGCCGCGTCTCGATCTCGCCCGCCAGGGCGGCCGCGTCGAAGACCTCCGCCGGGTCGATCCCGGCGAGCGGGGAGACCAGCGTCAGGCGATAGGGCCCGTCGCTCTCCCCCTCCAGCAGCTCGATGGCGGAAAGTCTCTCGAGTACAGTGGGATGCGTCGCTTCGCTCACGCCGCGGATCTGCAGGTTGCCCCGCGCCGTCACGTCGAGGAGGCCGTTGCCGCAGGCCTGCGCGATGTCGGCGAGCGCGCGCGCCTGCTCCGCCGAAAGAGCACCGCCCGGCGGGTGGACCCGTACGAGGAGGCCGTCGCCGGTCTCCATAGGGCGGCGCGCGCCAGGGCACCAGCCGCGTCGGAGCGAGGGGGCGCTCATTCCGCCGCCTCCCGTCTGTCGCCCGCGAGCACCGCCGCGACCGAGTTCGAGCGCGTCACCCACAGGCCGCGACGCAGCGCGTCGGCGAGGCGCGCGCGGATGGCGTCCTCCGCGGGCGCGTTCGCCTCGCGCAGAGCCGCGTTCGTCGCCTCGTCGGCGACGAGGGCTGCGAACACGGCCTCGAAGGCGTGGGTGGAGACCGCGTCCGTCGTCGCGGCGTAGGCGTAGAGCGCGTCGACCCCCTGCGCCAGCTCGGCCCCGCCGCGCCAGCCGTGGCGCAGGCAGCCGGCGATGAAGCGCGGATTGGTCAGCCGCCCGCGCACGATCCGGTCGAGGTCCTCGGCGAGCGTGCGGGCCTTCGGGTCCGCGCGGGTCGTGTCGAGGCTGTAGAGGGCGGGCGTGGCGCCGAGCGTCTCGGCCGCGGCCGCGAAGCCGCCGACCGCGTCGGGAACGGCATCGCCGTCGAGGAGGTCGCGCTCGGCGACGTCAGTCGTGTGGACGAAGGCGTCGGCGGCCGCGACGCGGGCGTCGAACGAGGCTTCCGCGGCTCCCGTGCCCCCCGCACCGTAGGCGTGGGATGTGTTCGCCAGATAGGCGCGCCCGAGATCGGCGCGGGTCTCCCAGGTCCCGTCGAGCGCGAGGCTCGCGACGCCGGCGCCGTTTTCCCCCGGAGCCGGGCCGAAGACGCGTGCGAGCGACGCGCCGGCGCGGCGGGCGGCGGCGAGGGCGTTCCAGTCGTCCTCTTCCTCCAGCGCCGCGATGGCGCGGGCCGCCTGGTCGAGGAGGGCGAGTTGGTCGGGGAACGTGTCGCGGAAGGCGCCGGAGACGCGCACGGTCACGTCGGCGCGGGGATGGTCGAGCTTGGCGATCGGCAGGATCTCGAAGCCGGTGACGCGGGTCGTCGCGTGGTCCCACACGGGGGCGACGCCCATCAGCGCGAGCGCCTGGGCGATGTCCTCGCCCCCCGTGCGCAATGTCGGCGAGGCCCACAGGTCCATGACGACGCGACGCGGATAATCGCCCTCCTCCTGCAGGTGCCGGCGCACGATCTCGGCGGCGGCGCGGCGGCCGAGCTCGGCTGCGGCGCGGGTGGGGATGGCGCGCGGGTCGAGGGTGGTGAGGTTGCGCCCCGTCGGCATCACGTCGATGCGACCGCGCGACGGCGAGCCCGACGGGCCCGGCGGGACGAAGCGGCCGTCCAATGCCGTCAGCAACCCGTCGCGCTCGCCTCGCGCACTGGTGGGATCGCCGCTGGTGGCGAAGACGTGGAGCCCGTCGCGGAAGGCGGTCTCGGCGAGGTCGCACAGATGCGCGTCGAGGCGGGTCAGCGCCTCGTCCATGGGCGTTCCGGCATCGACGCCGCAGGCCTCGGCGAGGCCGCTCGCGCGGGCGCGCTCCAGAATGTCGGCGGCCACCAGCGCCGCACGGCGCGGGTCGAGCACCTGCGCCGACGAGAACTCCTCCACCCGTTCCTTCAGCGCGGCCGCCTCGCCGTCGAGGCCGGCCTCCGTCACGTCCGGCGTGAGGTGGCCGATGGTGACGGCTCCGATCCGCCGCTTTGCGGGCGCCGCCTCGCCGGGATCGTCGACGACGAACGGGTAGATCACCGGCGTCGCGCCGGTGAGCAGCGCAGGCCAGTCGTCCGGCGCGAGCGCCACGGCCTTGCCCGGCAGCCATTCGGTCGTGCCGTGGGTGCCGAGATGGATCAGCGCGTCGATCCGCTCCACCTCGGCGAGGGCGGCGTAGAAGGCGCAATAGGCGTGCGTCGGGGGCAGGTTCGGGTCGTGGTAGGACGCCTTGCGCTCGCCGCGGCCGCGGTCCGGCTGGAGGGCGATCGTCACCGCGCCCGCGCGCACCACCCGAAACACGAAGGCCTCGCCGTCGAAGGCGGCATCGTCCTGCGGCGCGCGCCAGGCCTCGGCGAGCTCGGCCCGGCGGTCGGCGGGGAGGGCGGCGAGCCAGGCCTCGTGGCGTGCGAGGGGCACGCGCAGAGTCTCCTCGCCCTGGAGGAGCTGCGGGATCAAGGACTTGGCGTCGACGCCTCGCGTGGTGTCGTAGCCCGCCTCCGCCAGGAGATCGAGGACCGTGACGGTACTCGCGGGCGTGTCGAGCCCCACCGCGAAGCCGGTGCGACCACCGCGGGCGGGGTAGTCCGACAGGACGAGCGCGAGGCGCCGCTCGGCGCGCGGCGTCGCGGCGAGACGCGCCCAGGCGGCGGCGCGATCGGCCACTGCGGCGATCCCCGCCGCGTCCGGCACGCTCTCGCGGCGTGCGAAGGCGAGCGCCGGATCGGGCGCGGCCTCGGCCTTGAAGGAGATCGGGCCGGCGACGATGCGCCCGTCGAATTCGGGCAGCGCGATCTGCATGGCGAGATCCGCCGCCGACAGCCCCCGCTCGGACGAAGCCCACGCCTCGCGGGTCGTTCCGACGGGGATCGCCTGGAGGATCGGGCAATCGGCGGCGTCGAGGACGAAGCCGTCGCCCTCCCTGGCCGAGAAGGCGGTGGTGGCGAGGATCACCGCCGGCTCGCGCAGCGCCAGCGCCCGGTTCAGGACGGCGACGGCTTCGGGATCCTTGAGGCTCGACACCGCGAGCACGAGCGGCGCGAGCCCGCGCGCGGCGAGCGCCTCCGAGAGGGCCCGCGCCGGCGTCGTCTCCCCCGCGAGAACCGCCGAGCGGTAGACGAGGATCGGCGCGAGCGGCCTGTCCGCAGGCAGGCGGGCAAGCGCGGTCTCCGGCGCCTCCGGCCCGTGCTCGGGCGACCAGGCGAAGGCGCGCGGCGTGGGGATCGGCGGGGCGATCGCCGCGCGGCGGCCGGCGAGCCAGGCGTCGATGCCGGCCAGCAGCCGGCCCATGTTCTCGACCCCGCCCGCGGTGAAGTAGGCCTCCAGCGCGTCGCAGCAGCGGGGGGGAACCGTCGAGAGCTCCGCCAGCCGCGCATCGGGCCGGTCGTCGCCCGGCACGAGCGCCAGCGCGATGCCGTTCGCCCGCGCGATCTCGGCGAGGCGCTCGACGCCGTAGCGCCAGTAGTCGAGCCCGCCGAGGCAGCGCACGAGCACGAAGCGCGCCTTCGCCACGGTGTTCTCCACGTAGAGGTCCACCGAGAGCGGATGCTTCAGCCGCCGGAGCGAGGCGAGCCGCACCGTGAGATCGCCCGGAGCCCCCGCCCGCGCCGCCGCGAGGGCGGCGAGGTCCGAATCGGCGAAGGAGAGCACGACGACGTCGCCCGGCGGCTGGGCCAGGTCGACGGCGCTCTCCCCCTCGTCGAGGGAGACCGTGCTCGCGGGCTGGAGGTGCATGGTGGCTCGCTCGAATCCCTCAGCCGGCGAGCGCGTCGGCGACGGCGTCGCGGTCGAAATCGTGGAGCCCGATCACGACGAGCGACCCCGCACGCGCCTCGCCCGGCTTCCACGGCCGGTCGTAGCTCTGCGTCAGGCGCGTGCCCACGCCCTGGACGACGAGCCGCATCGGCTTGCCGGTCACCTCGACGAAGCCCTTGATGCGCAGCACGCCTTCGACCTCGGCGGCCTTGGCCACGCGGCGCATCAGCGCCTCGGGGCTCTCCACGGCGGCGACGGGGATGGCGACGCTGTCGAAATCGTCGTGGTCGTGCTCGTGCTCGGCGTCATGGTGCGAGGGGCGCGCAGCGAGGTCGCCCTCGGCGGCGGCTGCGAGGCCGATGAGAGCGGCGGGGTCCGCCTTGCCGTGGGCGACCTCGATGATCTCCACCGCGCGGGGCAGGTGCTCGCGGATGTCGGCGACGACTCGCCGGCGCTCGTCGACGGTCATGGCGTCGACCTTGTTGAGGACGACGACGTCGGCGCAGGCGAGCTGGTCCTCGAACACCTCCTCGAGCGGGTTGTCGTGGTCGACCGAGCCGTCTGCCGCGCGCTGGGCGGCGAGCTTCTCGGGATCGTGGGCGAAGAGGCCCGACGCCACCGCCGGCCCGTCGACCACGGCGACGACGCCGTCCACGGTCACGCGCGAGCGGATCGCCGGCCAGTTGAAGGCGGTGACGAGGGGCTTGGGCAGCGCGAGGCCCGAGGTCTCGATGAGGATGTGCTCGGGCGGGTTGGCGCGGTCGAGGAGCTTCGTCAGCGCCGGCACGAAATCGTCCGCGACGGTGCAGCAGATGCAGCCGTTGGGCAGCTCGACGATGTCCTCGGCGGTACAGCCCTCGATGCCGCAGCCCTCCAGGAAGGAGCCGTCGAAGCCGAGATCGCCGAATTCGTTGACGAGGACCGCGATGCGCCGGCCCCCGGCATTCTCCACGAGGTGACGCACGAGCGTCGTCTTGCCGGCGCCGAGGAAGCCGGTCAGCACGGTGCAGGGGATCTTGCCGAGATCGCTCATGATGGGGTCTCTCACTCGGCCGCGTCGCGGCGGGGGAACGGGGGGATGCGGGCGACGACGCCCTTCTTGAAGATGTCCGGCCGCTCGCGCCAGGGCACGACGCCGTCCTGCGAGGCGGCGTACTTGGCGAGGCCGTCGAGGATGTCCTCGACATGGGTCGCGGGGTCGATGTCGCCCCACACGTAGGTCCAGCGGCCGGGTGCCGACGCCGCGAGGGTGCAGGGGCGCTTGCAGACGGAGAGGCACGCTACCGGCTCGACGCGGATCGGCAGCGGATCGCCCGCGGACGCGCGCGCGGCCAGCGCCGCCTCGAGCACCCGCGCGAGGATCGCGCCGGGCCGCTCGGCCTGCGGGTCCGGATCGCCGGCGTCGCGGCAGGTGGTGCAGACGTTCAGGATGATCTCGCCCGAGACGCTCTCGGGTCCGTCGTCGCGCATTCTCGCCTCCGCCGCGCACGCCGCTGCGTGCTCCTCGAACTCTTCTCGGCTCTCACGGCGAGACACGGCTTCGGCGGGACCGAAACCGCGAACCCCCTCGGCACACCCCGGCCGAAAGGCCCCTGAAAGCGCGTGACGGCAGGTCTCCTGGCTCGCGGGTCGCGGCCTCGTCGCTCAGCCTTCCCGGGACGGACCCAGTGGACTATGAGAGCGACGGGCTCTCCGCTCACAGTTGCGGGGGCAGCTGCGGTGTCGCACCGCATTCCCTTTTCACCCCGTCTCCGGGGCACCGTCGCCCTCATGATTAGCGGTCGCACCCCCGAACATCAACGGCCTTGCGCATGACCCCGGCAAATCCCCTACCGAAGCTCACCCTCGTCCTCGGCGGCGCCCGATCCGGCAAGAGCCGTCACGCGGAGGCGCTGGTGGAGGCGCAGGCCGCGCCCTGGGTCTACGTGGCCACCGCCCAGGCCTTCGACACGGAGATGGAGGCGCGCATCGCCGAGCACCGCGCCCGCCGCCCGGAAGGCTGGATCACGCGGGACGCGCCGCTGGAGCTGCCCGAGGCCGTGATCGCGGGGCCGGCGGGCGCGCCGATCCTCGTCGATTGCCTGACCTTGTGGGTGACGAACCTGATCCTGGCGCAGCGCGACGTCGCCGCGGCCGGCGAGGCGCTTCTCGCGGCATGCCGGGCGGTGCCGGGGCCGGTCGTCCTCGTCTCGAACGAGGTCGGCCTCGGGATCGTGCCCGACAACGCGCTCGCGCGGCGCTTCCGCGACGAGGCCGGGCGCCTGCACCAGCGCCTCGCGAGCGAGGCGGACAGCGTGCTCTTCATGGTCGCCGGGCTGCCGATGCGCGTGAAGTGAGCGCCGGCAGCCGGCCGATCAGGTGCGGCCGATCAGGTGCGCCGGATCAGCGTGCCCGCGCCGTGGTCGGTGAAGAGCTCGAGCAGCACCGAATGCGGCACCTTGCCGTCGAGGATGACGACGGCCTCGACGCCCTGCTCGATGGCGTAGATGCAGGTCTCGACCTTCGGGATCATGCCCGCCGTGATCGTGCCGTCGGCGATGAGGCGGCGGCAATCCTCCACCGTCATCTCCGGGATGAGCTGCTTGTTCTTGTCGAGCACGCCCGGCACGTCGGTGAGGAGGAGGAGACGCTTGGCGTGCATGGCGCCGGCGATGGCCCCCGCGAACGTGTCGGCGTTCACGTTGTAGGTGTGCCCCTCGTCGCCCACCGCCACAGGCGCGAGAACGGGGATGAGCTCGGCCTTGAGCACCGCGTCGAGGATCTGGCGGTTGACGTGGTCGGGCTCGCCCACGAAGCCGAGATCGACCACCTTCTCGATGTTGGAATCCGGGTCGACGACGGTGCGCGTCACCTTGCGGGCGTGCACCATGTTGCCGTCCTTGCCGCACAGGCCGATGGCCTTGCCGCCCTCCGCCGCGATCCAGCCGACGATCTGCTTGTTGATCGAGCCGGCGAGAACCATCTCGACGATCTCGACGGTGGCCTTGTCGGTGACGCGCAAGCCCGCCTGAAACTCGCTCTTGATGCCCAGTCGCTCGAGCATGGAGCCGATCTGCGGCCCGCCGCCGTGGACGACGATGGGCTTGAGGCCCGACTGCTCGAGCAGCACGATGTCCTCGGCGAAGTCCTCCGCAGCCGCCTGGTCGCCCATGGCATGGCCGCCGTACTTGATGACCACGACCTCCTCGTCGTAGCGCTGCATGTGCGGCAGGGCCTGGACGAGGATCTCGGCGCGCTCCAGGGCGGAGGGGGTCGGGTTGGTCATGGCGGCTTATTCCCGGGCTGCGATGATGGCGCTGGCGTGCGCTTCTACTGCCAAAAGCGGCGGGACGGTAGACGCTTCCTCACGACGATTTCGCGACGGCGTTCAGCGCCGCACGAACGCCGAGACACCGATCCCGACCCAGCCCAGCATCAGCAGGACGCCGCCGGTGGGGGCGGCGTTGGCGAACATCGCGCGCCCGGCGAGCGCCCTGAGCGCCAGGTCGCCGCTGAAGAGCACGAGCCCGACGAGCAGCACGAAGCCGGCCAGAAGCCCGATCCGGCGCCCGACATGCGCGCCCATGAGGAGCGCGGACAGCCCGAGGAGGGTCGCGGCGTGGAAGAGCAGGAAGGAGGCGGAGACCTCCAGCGTGCCCGCGCCCGTGAGATGCGTCGCCATCGCCGAGAAGGCGACGCCGAGGAGCCCCGCGAGGGCGGCGCAGACGATCAGGAGACGCTCTGCCATGCCCGCCTCAGCCGGTCTGCGGCGTCGTGCCGGCCGGGAGCGGCACGCCGCGCTCGTGGAGCAGCTGCGCGATCGCCGCGCGCAGCTCCGCGATGCCCTCGGCCTCGCGGCTCGAGGTGACGAGCACCTGCGGATGCGCGGCCGGGCGGCGGGCGATCTGCTGCTTCGTGCGCGCCAGCGTCGCGTCGAGCTCGGACTTCTTCGGCGCGTCGGCCTTCGTCAGGACGATCTGGTAGGAGACGGCCGCCTTGTCGAGCATGTCCATGATCTCGTCGTCGTTCGGCTTGATGCCGTGACGCGCGTCGATGAGGAGCAGGATACGCGCGAGGTTGGCGCGACCGCGCAGATAGTCCCGCACGAGCTGCGTCCAGGCGGCGACCTTCTGCTTGGAGACCGCGGCATAGCCGTAGCCCGGCATGTCGACGAGGGTGAAGAGCCCGCCCACGTCGAAGAAGATCAGCTGCTGCGTGCGCCCCGGCGTGTGCGAGGTGCGCGCGAGGGAATTGCGCCCCGTCAACGCGTTGACGAGGCTCGACTTGCCGACGTTGGAGCGCCCGGCGAAGGCGATCTCGAGCCCCTGCATGGGCGGCAGCCCGTCCGACTTCTCGGCGGCGGTGCGGAAGTCCGATTCGCGCGCGAAGATCTTGCGGCCGGCTTCGGTGTAGTCCGGCTCCGTCGGGACGGGCGGCGTGTCGCGCGTGGGAGTGTCGTTCATGGCTGGCGTGATGCGCGCAAAATCCGTTCCACGCAAGGGGGCTCGCCCGCGCGAGCGCGTTCTCAGGGGCCGGATCGGCCGCCGGGCGGCATCGGCTTGCCGGTCTGCGCGGCGGATCCCGCGGCATCGGCCGCATCGTGCACGATGTCCCCGCCGTCGCGCCGGGCACCGCCGGAATCGAGCCGCTCCTCGTCGCCGCCGGGGGTGCGGTGATCGGGGATCGACTGCGCGTGCGCCACGGCTTCGTCGCCCAGGCTCGTCTCGCCCTCCGCCTCGCGCCGCCTGCGCGCGCGGTCGAGCCGGCTCTCGTCGAGATCCTGGGGCGGGAGCGGGCGGTCGTTGCGGGTCATGGGCGGTCTCCTCGCGGTGGCGCTGGGTCGCTCACGGCGCCAAGCTCGGACGCCCGGCTAATGTTCCGCAAACCATGCGCCACCGTGGCGCGAGCCTTACGCACAACTACCGAATGGATTCGCCTTCTGCGCGTGGTACCCCGATGTCGCAACCAACTCTTCCATTCGGGAGCACGCCCATGAAAGCCATTGCCCTCGCCTTCGCACTCCTCCTCGGCGCGCTGCCGGTCGCGTCCGCCTTCGCCCATGGCGGCGGCCTGGATCGCAACGGCTGTCACACCGAGCGCCGCAACGGCACCTATCATTGCCACCGCTGAACGCGCTCACGCCTGCGCCATGATCACGCTGGCGACGGCGTAGAGGACGAGGATCGTCGCGGATTCGAAGCCGATGCCGCCGGGTCCCGTCTTCTCGCGGCGCAGGAGGCCCATGAGCAGGACGCCGATCATGACTATGGTCGCGGAGATCACGAACAGGTCGGCGTCGTTCATCTGGTGGTAGAGCGAGCCGTCGCGATAGGCGACGTCCGAGAAGGCCAGGAAGATCGTGTCGAAGGCGTTGCCGCCGATGATGCCGGAGACCGCGAGCGTCAGCGCGCCGCGGCGCACGGCGGCGACCGAGGTGACGAGCTCGGGCAGCGAGGTCGCCACCGCCGTCATCAGCCCGCCGACGGCGGTCTGGGCGATGCCCGTCCGCTCGGCGATGGCGATGCCGGTCTGGCTGATGCCGAGCCCCGCCGCCGCCACGCAGGCGACGAGCAGGCCGAACTGGATCCACAGCTTCGAGATCGGCTCCTGGTCGGGCTCCTCCTCGCTGGCCTTCGCCTCCTCGTCGAGGTTCTGCGTCTCGCGCGTCATGCGCGGGAACCACATCGGCTCCTCCTTGGCGAGGCGCACGAGGTGAATGCCGTAGGCGTAGCCGCCGAGCAGGATCAGCGTGCCCGGATGGACGCCGAGGAGCGTCCAGTCCGGCCCGGCGGCGGCGGCGACCGGCACCGCCAGCAGCGTGACGAGGAGCGAGCCCTGCGTGAGGTTCGCCGCGGACGCCGCCGCGTGCTCGAGGTTGGCGCGCCGGTAGAACAGGTCCGCCACCGCGAGGAAGGCCGTCTGGACGGCGATGCCGCCGATCGCGTTGGCGATGGAGAGGCTGGGGAAGCCCTGCCATGCCGTCGACACCGAGGTGAGGATGCCGGGCAGGGAGGTCGAGCCGCCGAGCAGGACGGCGCCCACCAGCGCTTCGCCCCAGCCGGTACGGTCCGCCAGCACGTCCGCGCGCCCGGCGAGCAGCGTCCCCGCCACCGCGATCACCGCGGCGCTCGCGAGAAACCCAGCGATGATCCAGACGAGCGAAACGTCAGAGAGCTCGAGCACGCGTCCTCCTTGCCGAGCCCCGATCCGGCTCCGGTCGCCAACAGCCACGTCGCCGGGGCGGTTCCCCGCATCGGGACCGCGCGTCGGTGCGCTTGACTCGCCGGGGAGCCGCGCCCGAACACGGACGCCCCCCTCCCGCACCCGGCGCGAGCCGCCGCCCGAGCCCCGATGTCCAGCGTCCTCGCCTCCCTCGTGCCCGTCTTCCTCGTCATCATGGCCGGGTGGCTCGCCCGGGTGACGGGCTTCGTCGAGGAGAAGCACTGGCCGGGGCTCGAGAAGGTCACCTACGTGGTCTTCTTCCCCGCGATCATCATCGCGACGCTCGCGCAGGCTGATCTCGCCACGGTTCCGGTTGGCGGCGTCGGGGCGGCTCTGGTCGTCGGCATCTTCGTGAATGCCGTCGCGCTCCTCCTCGCGCGCCGCACGATGGAGAGCCGCGCGGGGATCGGCGGGCCGAGCTTCACCTCGATCTTCCAGGGCGCGACGCGCTGGAACACCTTCGTCGCGCTCGCCGTGGCGGGAAGCCTCTACGGCGAGCGCGGGCTAGCGTTGATGGCAGTCGCCATCGCGGTGATGATCCCGCTCCTCAACCTCATGGCCATCGGCGTGCTGGTGCGCTTCGCCGGCGGGCCGCCGCAGACCCCGCGTCAGATCGTGATCGCGATCGTCACGAACCCCTTCATCTGGTCCTCGGCGATCGGCGTGACGATCAATGCGACGGGGCTGCCGATGCCGAGCGTCGCGCTGGAATTCACGGAGATTCTCGGGCGTGCGGCGCTGGCGGCGGGGCTCCTGGTCGTGGGCGCGGGGCTCGACATGCGCCGCCTCGCGACACCCGACCGGGCGCACTGGATCTCCATCGCGGCCAAGATGCTCGTCCTGCCGGTCGTCGCCGTGACCCTGGCGCGCGTGCTCGGTGTGGGCGGGGACGATCTGGTCGTCGTCGCCATCGCGTCGAGCGTGCCCACCGCGAGCGGCGGCTACATTCTCGCCAAGCAGATGGGGGGTGACGCGCCATTGATGGCGGAAATCATCACCATTCAGACTTTGGTAGCCATGCTGACGATGCCCGTCATGATCACGGTTCTAGCATTGTGACGCCTCCCTGAAAAACGTCTTTGAGATGATCAACTTTTTGCTGTAATCGAATCCCTGGCTCCAATAGGTTGCAATAGCGCCGTGCTCCCGTGACCATCAGTCTGGATTCGGAATATGAGCTCCACCAACCCTCCCGAGAACCCGCCCGACACGCCCCAGGGTCGCGGCGAGGACGCCGCCTTGGCTCGCGAAGAGACCGCCCGCTACATCGGCGCCATGGCGGGCGAGCTCTCGGAAATCGCCCGCGGGGCGGATCTGGGCCTCATCGCCTACTTTCTGGAGATGGCGCGGCTCGAGGCGCAGGAGCTGATCAAGGCCGGCCGCAAGGCGCGTACCACGCGCTGAGGCTCAGGGCGCCAGCGAGACCGCGTTGCCGCCGTGCCGCTCGAGCCGCCCGGTGAGCTCGAGCTCGGTCAGCAGCCGCGCCACGGTCGCGGCGGGCAGGCCGGCCTGGCGCGCGAGATCGTCGATCCCCACGGGAGCGGGGCCCAGGAGATCGAGGAGGAGCGCCTGCGGATCGGCGCTCGACGCCGCGCCCGCTGCGCCGTCGCCCTCGCGCAGGGGCTCTTCCAGGTCCACACCGACGAGCGGCGCGCTCGGCGGCGGGGGGAGGGGGACGCCGAAATCGAGCCAGTCGAGCTCGTCCCAGAGCGCCTCGGCCACGATGTCGCCCGTGACCTCCTGCGCTTCCAGGCTCTCGATCCAGTTGCGGTCGACGAGCGGCATCAGCGCGGAAATCACGTGGTCGGCGCTGGCGCACAGGATGGCGCCCTCGCGGATGAGCCCGTTCGCGCCCTCCGCCCGCGGGTCGAGCGGCGAGCCGGGGACGCCGAAGACGAGCCGGCCCTGCTCGTTGGCGAAGCGTGCGGTGATGAGCGAGCCCGAGCGGCGCGCCGCCTCGACGACGACGGTGCCGAGCGAGAGACCCGAGACGATGCGGTTGCGGCGCGGGAAGTCGCGCGCCTTCGGCTCCCAGGAGAACGGCATCTCGGAGAGGACGGCGCCGCCCTCGTCGACGATGCGCTCGAGAAGCGGCACGTTCTCCGACGGGTAGACGCGCCCCAGCCCGCCGGCGAGCACCGCCACCGTCGAGGCCGGCGCGGTGCGATGGGCCGCCGTGTCGACGCCGCGAGCGAGGCCGGACACGATTCCGAAGCCCGCATCCGCCAGCTCGCGCGCGAGGCGGCCTGCGAAGGTGAGGCCCGCGGCGGAGGCGTTGCGCGAGCCGACGATGGCGACGCACGGCGCCGCGAGCGCCTCCGCATCGCCCTTGAGGCACAGGACGGGAGGGGCCGTGTCGATCGCCCGCAGCGCCTTGGGGTAGGCCGGCTCGCCGGAGGCGACGAAGCGCGCGCCCGCGGCCCGCGCGGTCTCCATCTCCCGCTCGACCTCCGCCACGCTCGCGATCCTGAGCGCTGCGCGCCCGGACTTGCGGGCGAGGCCGGGTAGCGCCTCGAGCGCCGCCTTTGCGCCGCCGTACTGGTTCACGAGCGCGCGGAAGGTGCGCGGGCCCACGTTCTCGCTGCGGATAAGCCTCAGCCAATCGAAGAGCTGCGCGTCGCTGAACGGTGTCGTCATTTCCCCCCGATCCTGCTTTCGGAGCCGGCGAGCAACCGCTTCAGGTTCTCGCGATGCTTCCACCAAAGCAGGATTGTGAGCAGGATTGCAAGCTCCGCCATCTGTCGCTCGCCGAAATACCACAATGCGAGCGGCGCCGTCAGGCTGCCGACCAAGGCGGAGAGGGAGGAATAGCGGGTGGTGAAGGCGACGGCGAGCCATGCGGCGCAGAACAGGAGCCCGACCCGCCAGTCGAGCCCGAAGAGCACGCCGATATAGGTCGCGACCCCCTTGCCGCCCTTGAAGCCGAGCCAGACGGGGTAGCAATGGCCGAGAAAGGCGCCGAAGGCTGCGATGACGGCGGTCTGCGGGCCCCATTGCCAGGCGATCAGCACGGCGACGGTGCCCTTGAGCGCGTCTCCCAGCAGCGTCGCCGCGGCGAGGTCCTTGCGGCCGGTGCGCAGCACGTTGGTCGTGCCGATGTTGCCCGAGCCGATGTTGCGCACGTCGCCCAGCCCCGCGGCCTTCGTGATCAGGAGCCCGAAGGGGATAGACCCGGCGAGATACCCGCCGATCAGCGCCGCGAGGTAGTAGGGCCAGGCGAGGCCCCAATTCATGGATTCGACGAACATGGATGGCTCTTCGCGGTTCGATGCGTGACGGCCGCCGGTCGACCAGGCGTGCGGCGGTCACTTGTCCATGACCGCGTTTCCGCCGACGGCCGCGACCTCGCTTCTCCTTCCCTGTAGGGCAAGGAAAGGGAGGCGCAGGACGAATCGGCGCTCCAAATGGCCATCCGCCTCGTCCTCCGGATCACGCCGCGTAGGCCACGCGGCCGGCGACGAGGGTCAGGTGCACGCGGCCTTCGAGGCGGGCCTCGTCGAAGGGGGAGTTCTTCGAGCGGGAGCGCAGGTCCCGCTTGTCGAGCACCCAGGGCTCGTCGGGGTCGAAGAGGATGAGGTCCGCCGGCGCGCCGCGGGCGAGGCGGCCCTGCTCGAGGCCGAGGATTTCGGCCGGGCGCGAGGTCATGGCGGCGATCAGCGCCGGCAGCGAGATCCGGTCGGCGTGGACGAGCCGCAGGCCCGCCGACAGGAGCGTCTCGAGGCCGAGCGCGCCGTTCGCGGCCTCCGCGAAGGGCAGGCGCTTCGTCTCGACGTCCTGCGGGTCGTGGTCGGAGACGACGACGTCGATCACGCCCTCGACCAGGGCCTCGATCAGCGCCTGCCGGTCCGCCTCGCCGCGCAACGGCGGGGAGAGCTTGAAGAAGGTGCGGTAGCCGCCGATGTCGTTCTCGTTGAAGGTCAGCGAGTTGATCGAGACGCCGCAGGAGAGGCCGATGCCGGCCTCCTTGGCGCGCCGCGCGATCTCGATGGAATCGAGGCAGGAGATCAGCGGCGCGTGCAGGCGCGAGCCGGCGAGGCGCGCGAGGCGCACGTCGCGCTCGAGCACGATCGTCTCCGCCTCCTTCGGGATGCCGAGGAGGCCCAGCCTCGCGGAGAACTCGCCCTCGTTCATGACGCCGTCGCCGACGAGGTCGCGATCCTCGCAATGGTTCATCACGAGCGCGCCGACGTCGCGGGCGTAGAGCAGGGCGCGGCGCATGACGCGGGCGTTGGTGAGGCTGCGCGTGCCGTCGGTGAAGGCGACCGCGCCGGCTTCGCCCAAGAGGCCGAACTCGGTCATCTCCTTGCCCTCGCGGCCCTTGGTGAGGGCGGCGGCGGGCAGCACGCGCACGATCGCCGTGTCGCGGGCGCGGCGCAGCATGTAGTCGACGATCGCCGGCTCGTCGACGGCGGGGTCGGTGTCGGGCATGGTGACGAAGGTCGTCACACCGCCCGCGGCCGCCGCCTCGCTCGCGGAGGCGAGCGTCTCGCGATGCTCGGCGCCGGGCTCGCCCACGAAGACCCGCATGTCGATCAGCCCCGGCGCGAGGACGCGCCCGTCGCAGGCGATGGTGCGCGCACCCTCGGGCGAGGGCGGGGCCGCGCCCCAGACGACGTCGGCGATGCGGCCGTCTTCCACGAGGACGGAGCCGCGCCCTTCCTTCAGGCGTTGCGGGTCGACGAGGTGGGCGTCGGCGAGGACGAGGGTGGTCATCGGCTCACCCGTTGGGCAGGTGGGAGGCGAGCGCCTCGAGCACGGCCATGCGCACGGCGACCCCCATCTCCACCTGCTCCTTGATCAGCGATTGCGACCCGTCGGCGATGTCGGAGGCGATCTCGACGCCGCGGTTCATCGGGCCGGGATGCATCACCAGCGCGTCCGGCGCGGCGTGCGAGAGCTTCTCGGCGTCGAGCCCGTGATAGCGGAAATATTCCTTCACGGAGGGCACGAAGGAGCCGTGCATGCGCTCGCGCTGCAGGCGCAGCATCATGACGATGTCGGCGCCCTCGATGCCGCGGCGCATGTCCGTGAAGCAGGGGAAGCCCAGCCCCTCGATGCCGGCCGGCAGCAGCGTCGAGGGCGCGACGAGGCGCACCTTGGCGCCGAGCGCCGCGAGCAGGATCATGTTCGAGCGCGCGACCCGCGAATGCAGGATGTCGCCGCAGATCGCCACCGTCAGCCCCTGGATGCGGCCCTTGTTGCGGCGGATCGTGAGCGCGTCGAGGAGCGCTTGCGTGGGATGCTCGTGCGCCCCGTCGCCGGCGTTGACCACGGCGCAGTCGACCTTGCGCGCCAGGAGATGCACGGCGCCCGCGGAATGGTGGCGCACGACGATGATGTCGGGATGCATCGCATTGAGCGTCGCCGCGGTGTCGACCAGCGTCTCGCCCTTCTTCACCGAGGAGGAGGCCACCGCCATGTTCATCACGTCGGCGCCGAGCCGCTTGCCGGCGAGCTCGAAGGAGGCCTGCGTGCGCGTCGAGGGCTCGAAGAACAGGTTGATCTGCGTGCGCCCCCGCAGCGTGCCCTTCTTCTTCTCGACCTGCCGCGACACCTCCACGGCCTCGTCGGCAGCGTCCAGCAGCGCCTCGATGTCGAGGGGCGAGAGGCCCTCGATGCCGAGGAGGTGGCGGTGCGGATAGCGGGGGCGGGCGGCGTCGGGCATGAAAAGGACGGTATAGACGCACCGCGCGCGGGGGCAAGGGCCATCAGGAACGCGACGAGGCGTCGTCTCGTTGCGCCGCCGGCAAAGCACGTCGAGATGCGTCCCGCGGGGCGTAGCTCTGCATCGATTGCATCCCGGGCATGTTTTCCCAGGCGGGATGTTCGTCATGGCGCTGTCAAAAATGACGGGCAGGAGTCATTTTCGACGGGTTCGAGCGTTACCTCCCGGGATCAACGATGATGGGCATTCCCGAGATGAAGCTTCTGGCACGGGCGCATGCGCGGGTGAACGGGGCGATCGCGAGCGCGGACACGCGCTCCGACGCCCACAAGATCGTGGACGCGCTCATCGCGGAGCGCGGCCAGAAGATCATGGAGGCCAGCTGGTGGCCGCTGGCGAAGCCGGTGGTCGAGAGCGTGCTGCGCTATCCGGAAGCGGTGCGCATGGCCGAGACCATCGCGCCGATGCAGGCGGAGGCGGTGTTCGAGCATCTCTCCGGGCGCCTGAAGCTCGACGTGCGCACGCTCAATTCCGAGCGCCTGCCGACGTCCGGCAAGATCGTCATCGTCTCCAATCATCCCACGGGCATCGCCGACGGCGTGGCGCTGTGGGACGCGGTGAAGGGGCGCCGGCGCGACCTCTCCATCTTCGCCAATCGCGACGCGATCCGGCTGAACCCGCGGCTGGCCGACATCATCGTACCGGTGGAATGGCGCTCCGCCTTCAAGACGCGGGAGAAGACCCGCGAGACGATCCGCCTGTCGGGCCGCGCCTTCGAGCAGGAGCGGGCCGTGGTGCTGTTCCCCTCGGGCCGGCTCGCCTATTGGAACGACGACGAGAAGCGGCTGTGCGAGCGGCCGTGGATGTCGTCGGCCATCGCGCTGGCACGCCGCTACGAGGCGCCGATCGTGCCGATCCACATGGGCGCGCGGAACTCGGGGCTCTTCCACTTCCTGGCGCGGGTCTCGACGGAGCTGCGCGACATGACCGTGTTCTACGAGCTGCTCAACAAGACCGGCCAGCGCTTCTCGATCCATTTCGGCAAGCCCATCGCGCCGGACGCCCTCGAGGGCCGCGACCTGCAGGAGCTGACCGAGCGCATGCGCGCCCATTGCTTCGAGACGCTGGCGCAGGACCCGGACGCGGACTTCCCGGGCTGATTCGCCGGTCGCCGTTCGGCGAGAATCAACGGGCGCCGACGGATCTCCCCTCCCCCTTGTGGGGAGGGGTCGGGGGTGGGGGTCGTGGAGAACGTCCGCAACGCCTACGCAGGTGCGACCACGTTCGAGGCGATCCTGAAGAGGTCTCGCGCTGCATTGCGACCCCCATCCGCCCCTTCGGGGCACCTTCCCCACAAGGGGGAAGGACGGAGGCGGCGGACGCCTTTCAATGCGCGTCAAAGCCCCTTCTTCGCCCGCGCCAAAGCCTCGCCGAAGGCGTCGGCGAAGGTCTCTCGCTCGGGGGGCGAGAGCTCGCGGGCGATGACGACGCGCTCGCCGCGGGAGACGAGGGCGAGCGCCATCAGGCCGAAATCCTCGTCGTGCTCGCGGTCGAGCTTCGTCCAGAGCGGGTTGAAGCGCCGCTCCGTGCGCTCGCCGCGATGCGTCACCCGGCGCAGCATCAGCTCGATGGGCGTCAGCACCACCTCCTCGAAGCCCTTGGCCGAACGGAAGCTCGCCTTGAAGGCGATGGCGAGCGCGAGGATGTCGAGGCCGAGGAACCCCGCCACCGGCCAGGCGCCGAGCACGATGAAGGGGATGCTCGACCCCACCGCCGCGAGGCAGCACAGCACGACCACGAGCCGCGCGCCCGAGGGCGCGAGGGAGCGGTGCGGCGTGATCGTCGCGTGGAAGAGCGGCGCGGGGTCTTCGCTGCTCTCGTCGGTGGTCTGCGTGCCGGCCATCGGGGGAATGCCTTGCCGTCGTGTCGGGGGAGAGTATAACGCGCGACACGTAGGTTGGGAGGCCGCCTTGCGCGCGAAATCGCCGGACGACACGGTCGCGAACGCCGCAGGCGCCGAGCCGGCGGGCGAGGGCGCCGTCGCGAAGGCGAAGGCCAAAGGGAAGAGCAAGCCCAAGCCCAAACCGAAGCCCAAGCCCGCGGCCAAGTTCGCTGCCGCCATCGGTCGCAAGCCGCCCAAGCCCGTGGACGCCGAGACACGGCGCGAGATCTTCCGCCGCCTCGCCGCCGCCGATCCCGATCCGCGCTCGGACCTGGAATATACGAACCCCTTCACGCTCCTCGTCGCCGTCGTGCTCTCGGCGCAGGCGACGGATGCGGGGGTGAACAAGACGACGCGCCGCCTCTTCCCCGTGGCCGACAATCCCGCCGCCATGCTCGCTCTCGGCGAGGCGGGCGTGCGCGACTACGTCAAGACGATCGGGCTCTTCAACGCCAAGGCGAAGAACGTCGTGGCGCTCTCGCGCATCCTCGTGGAGGAGCACGCCGGCGCCGTGCCGGCCGACCGGTCCGTGCTGGAGAAGCTCCCCGGCGTCGGGCGCAAGACGGCGGCGGTCGTCATGAACGTCGCCTTCGGCGAGCCGACCCTCGCGGTGGACACGCACATCTTCCGCGTCTCGCATCGCATCCCGCTCGCCTACGGCCGTGACACCGACGCCATCGAGGCGGCGCTGACGCCGCTCGTGCCCGAAGAATATCGCCGCAACGCGCATCACTGGCTGATCCTGCACGGGCGCTACGTCTGCAAGGCACGCCGACCCGAGTGCTGGCGCTGCGTCGTCTCCGATCTCTGCCGCTATCCCGACAAGACGCCGGAGCCCAAGCCCGGCAAGACGAAGCCAGCGGCGAGCCCCACGATCGAACCAGACGAGGACGCCCTGCCGTGACCCGCACCGCCATCCCGCTCGAGGAGCGCCTCGTCGTCGGCCTCGACGTCCCCACCGTCGAGGAGGCGCGCGCTCTCGTCTCGCGCATCGGCGACGCCGGGCGCTTCTACAAGATCGGCTACCGGCTCGGCTTTTCCGGCGGCCTCGATTTCGCCCGCGAGCTCGTGGACGCTGGCAAGAAGGTCTTCCTCGACTTCAAGCTCCACGACATCGCCAACACGGTGGAGGAGGGCGTCGCGGCGGTGGCCGCGATGGGCGTCGATCTCCTGACCGTGCACGCCTATCCTCAGACGATGGCTGCCGCCGTCGCCGGGCGGGGCGAGAGCGGCCTGAAGATCCTCGCAGTCACCGTGCTCACGTCCTGGGACGACGCCGATCTCGCGCAGGCGGGCTTCACGGACGACGTCGCGAGCCTCGTCGCGCGCCGCGCGCAGCAGGCGCGGGAGGCTCACGTCGATGGCATCGTCGCCTCCGCCGCGGAGGCCGCGCGCATCCGCGGCATCGTCGGCGAGGAGATGCTGATCGTCACCCCGGGCATCCGCCCGGCGGGCGCGGAAGCGGGAGACCAGAAGCGCGTCGTCACCCCCGCCGACGCCCTGCGCGCCGGCGCCGACCTCCTCGTCGTCGCCCGCCCCATCATCCGCGCCGAGGACCCACGGGCGGCCGCGCAGGCGATCCTCGAGGAGATGGCTACGGCGGCGTGACGCTCGGCTCGAGCGCCGCGCGTCGCGTGGCGGCGATCTCCAGATAGCCGCGCTCGAGCTCGATGAGGCGCTGCTTGCGCCACAACCCGCCGCCGTAGCCGGTCAGCGATCCGTCCGCGCCGATGACGCGGTGGCAGGGCACGACCACGGCGATGCGATTGGCGCCGTTGGCGCGTGCGACGGCGCGCACCGCGCTGGGACGCCCCAACGCATCCGCGATGGCGCCGTAGCTGCGCGTCTCGCCGGCCGGGATCTCACGTAGCGCCGCCCACACGGCTTGCGCGAAGGCGCTGCCAGGCTGCGAGATGGGCACGGTGAATCGCGCGTCGCGCCCCGCGAAGAAGCGCTCGAGCTCGGCCTCGACCCGGTCCGTCATCGTGAAGCGGCCCACCTGGAGCCCGCCCGGACTCGCCGCGACGAGAGCTTTGAGCTCGCTCGCCAGCGCCTTGCGCTCGACGAATTCGAGCAGATGGAGCGCATGCTCGTCGGTGACGGCGACCATGGGCCCCAGCGGCGTCCCGATCCAATCGATCCGCAGCCGCGCCTCGCCCCGGAGCGCCGCAGGAGCGCAGCCGAGGAGACGCGCCACCGCCTCGCGGAAGGCGCTGGGCGAATCGAAACCAGCGCTCACCTGCGCATCGATGACGCGCCCCTCGGTCTTGAGCGCCTGCATGCCCGCGCGGATCCGCGCATGGCGCGCCATCTCGAGGAAGGTGATACCGAAATTGCGCCGGAAGCTGCGCCGCACGGTCGAGGGATCGAGACCCAATGCCGCGACGTCGGCCTCCGTCCAGCGCCGCTCCGGCTCGGCCTCGAGCGCGGTGAGGAGCCGGGCGAGGACGGGGTCCTCGCCGATCATCGAGGTGAGTGGCCGGCAGCGCAGGCAGGGGCGAAAGCCCCGCTCGATGCAGGCGGCGGCGCTGTCGTGAAAGCGGCAATTCTCGAATTTGGGCTTTCTCGCCGGGCACGAGAGCCGGCAGAAGATGCCCGTCGTCGTCACGCAGACGAAGACGCGGCCGTCGTAACGTTCGTCGCGCGCGAGGAGCGCGTCGTAGAGGATCTCGGGGCTCGGCAGGTCGAACAGCATGGCGTCCTCGATAGCCGCTCCGGCCCGCGTCGGCAGCCGGAAATCGGGCATCTATCTCGCATGACGCCGGAGGGCCAGAGGCCTCTCACGGGTTGTCCATCCGCGGCGCCTCCCGAGCGGATTACGAGAGCGCCGCTGCGCGTGATATGCTTAGCGCTCGCAGCGCGAGAGGAGATGCGCATGGGCATCGCCGAGCCGGGACGAATGAGCGCCGATGCCTTCCTCGACTGGCTCGCCCGCCAGAGCGAGCGCCACGAGCTCGTCGACGGCTTTCCCGTGCGCCTCATGGCCGGCGCGAAGCAGAGCCACAACGTGGTGACGACGAACCTCGTCGTCGTACTGGCGCCCTCCGCGAAGGCCTCCGGCTGCCGCACGACCTCGAGCGACACGGCCGTGCGCACGGGCTCGCACTCCATTCGCTTTCCCGACGTGGTCGTCGATTGCGGCCCGCCCGACCCCTCCGCTCGGGAGGCGGCGAACCCCACCGTCGTGGTCGAGGTCGCCTCGCCCGGCACCTCCGTCGTCGATCTCACGGACAAGCTGGACGAGTACCGCCGCCACGCCGCGATCCGCGTCATCGTGCTCGTCGAGCCCGACATCGTCTCCGTGAAGGTGTATCGGCGCATCGACGCCGAACGATGGGCCGTCGAGCGCTACGACACGCTGGATGCGACGATCCCGGTGCCGGAGATCGACACCGCGATAGCGGTGGCGGACGTCTACGACACGCTGGAGCCCGCCCCGGCGCCACGCCTTCGCCTCGTCGGAGGATCTCAGCCCGGCGGGTAGCGGTGGCGGCGGCCGCGCCAATCCTCCACCTCGTCGCCGTGGACATAGTCCGGACCGATGGGGCTCTTGCCGGCGCCGCCGGGGATGTCGAGCACGTAGGTCGGCTGGCACAGCCCCGAGACGCGCCCGCGCAACGCTCGCACGAGCGCGCGCCCCTCCGCGATGGAGAGGCGGAAATGGGCGGTGCCGGGGGCGAGGTCCGGGTGGTGGAGGTAGTAGGGCGTCACCCGCGCCTCCACGAAGCCGCGCATGAGGGCGGCGAGCGTCTCGACGTCGTCGTTGACCCCACGCAGGAGCACGCTCTGCGAGACGAGGACGATCCCGGCCTGCGTGAGCCGCGCGCAGGCTGTCCGTGCCGACGGCGTCAATTCGCGGGGGTGGTTGGCGTGGAGCGCGACGTAGGTGGTCTTGCCGCTCGCCTGCAAGGCGGCGATCAGGTCCGCGCCGACGTGCTCCGGATCGACGACCGGGACGCGGGTGTGGAGGCGCACGATCTTCACGTGCTCGATCGAGGCGAGCCGGAGCATCAGCGCCTCGAGCCGCCGCGGCGCCAGCACGAGCGGGTCCCCGCCGGTGAGGATCACCTCCCAGATCTCCGGGCGGCTCTCGAGATAGGCGAAGGCGCGCGCGAGATCGGGCTCCGGCAGCAGCCCCCCGTGCTGCGGACCGACGCTCTCGCGGCGAAAGCAGAATCGGCAATAGACCGGGCAGACGGTGACCGCCTTCAGGAGCGCCCGGTCCGGGTAGCGGTGGACGATGCCCGGGACGGGGGAATGAGCCTCGTCGCCGATCGGGTCGGCGCGCTCCTCGGGCCGCGTCTCGCGCTCGGCCGGGGAGGGGACGAACTGGCGCGCGATCGGGTCGTGCGGGTCGCCCGGATCGATCAGCGCGCGCATGGCCGGCGTGATCGCGATGGCGTAGCGCTCGGCGACGGCGTCGAGGGCGGGGCGCGCCGCGTCGGGGGCGAGGCCCGCCTCGACCAGCGCATCGACGGTGCGCAGCGTGCGGGCGTTCATGACGCCTCCGAGATCGTGTCGAGGTCCGGCACGGGGGTCCAGAGCACGTCCTCGATGCGCTGCGCGCCGGTGGCGAGGACGCAGAGCCGATCGAAGCCGAGCGCGCAGCCGGCGGCCTCGGGCATCCGCGCGAGGGCGGCGAGGAAGTCCTCGTCGAGCGGGTAGCGCTCGCCGTAGACGCGCGCCTTCTCGTCCATCTCGCTCTCGAAGCGTCGGCGCTGCTCGGCGGCGTCCGTCAGCTCGCCGAAGCCGTTGGCGAGCTCGACCCCGCAGGCGTAGAGCTCGAAGCGCTCGGCCACGCGTGGATCGCGGGCGCTCGCCCGGGCGAGGGCGGCTTCGCACAGCGGGTATTCGCACAGGATGGTGGGCCGGCCGATGCCCAGGCGCGGCTCGATGCGCTCGACGAGCACCTTCGAGAACACGTCCGTCCACGTGTCGTCCGCCGCGACGCGGATGCCGGCGGCGTTCGCTCGCGCCGCGAGCGCCTCGCGATCGCTGCCGCCGGCCTCGTCGACGGTGGCGAGGAGGTCGATGCCGGCATGGCGCGTGAAGGCGTCCGCGACGGTGACGATCTCGGGCTCCGCCCGCGGATCGCAGGTGGTGCCGCGCCAGGTGATCACGCGCGCACCCGTCGCGTCCGCCGCCGCCGCGAGGAGCGCGGCACAATCGGCAAAGAGCGCCTCGTAGGGCGCGCCGGCCCGATACCATTCGAGCATGGTGAACTCGGGATGGTGGAGCGGCCCACGCTCGCGGTCGCGCCAGACGCGGGAGAGCGTGAAGAGCTTCGTCTCGCCGGCCGCGAGCAGCTTCTTGCAGGCGAATTCCGGCGAGGTGTGGAGGTAGAGCGTGGCGGCGCGCCCGTCGTGTGCGGTGATGGTGGTGCGGAACGCGTGGAGATGCGCCTCGTTGCCGGGGGACACCTGCAGGCTCGCGGTCTCCACCTCGACGAAGCCCGAGGCGCGGAACTGCGCGCGCACGGCGTCTGTCACGGCGCCGCGGCCCAGCAGGAAGGGCCTGCGATCCGCATGACGACCGGGATCCCAGAAGAACGAGGCGGCGTCGGCGGGGGCATCCATGGCGATCAGGCGTCTCCGGGTGCCGGCTCACTAGACCGGGCGCGCCTCGTGGGGTAATGCCCAGGCCGAGCAGGTTCAAGAGGCCGCGTCACGCGGCGCATACGAAGTGGAACACACATGGCCAAGGTCATCGCGAGCTCCCTGCGCAAGGGCAACGTCGTCGACGTCGACGGCAAGCTCTACGTGGTCCTCACCGCGCAGAACATCCACCCCGGCAAGGGCACGCCGGTCACGCAGCTCGACATGCGCCGCATCTCCGACGGCACCAAGGTCTCCGAGCGCTATCGTACCACCGAGCAGGTGGAGAAGGCGACGGTGGAGGACCGCGACCACCAGTTCCTCTACGAGGACGGCGAGGGCTTCCACTTCATGAACCCGGAGACGTTCGACCAGGTGACGATGTCGCGCGACGACATCGGCGACCAGGCGGCCTACCTCCAGGAGGGCATGACGGTGTCGCTGAAGCTCCACGAGGGCCTCGCCATCGCCATCGAGCTGCCCCAGCGCGTCACCTTCGAGGTGGTGGAGACGGAGCCGGTGGTGAAGGGCCAGACGGCGTCGTCGTCCTACAAGCCGGCAATGCTGAACAACGGCGTGCGCACCATGGTCCCGCCCCACATCTCGGCCGGTACCCGCATCGTGGTGATGACCGAGGACGGGTCGTACGTCGAGCGCGCCAAGGACTGAGAAGGCACGCGTCTTCCTCGCAGAGGAGAACGAGCCTGGACGGGCGACGTCGACGTGGATGTCGCGCGCCGCAGGCCGCCTCTCCGTAGAGGAGGGCGGCGACCCGGCAGTCGCGATTCGGGTGCATCGCGGGCCGGCGCGTCAGATTGCCTTCAGGTGCCGGATGGGACGGCCGGGGGCGATCGCCTGGGCGGCCTGGGCGATGCCCTGGGCGTCGATGCCGTAGTGCCTGTAGAGGTCGGCGATCGTGCCCGTCTGGCCGAAATGCTCGACGCCGAGCGAGCGCGTACGGTGGCCGGCGACGGAGCCGAGCCAGGCGAGCGTGGCGGGATGGCCGTCGAGCACGGTCACGAGCCCGCAATGCGCCGGCACCTCGTCCATCAGCCGCTCGATATGCGAGCGGGCGTGGACGAGCCCGGCCTCGCGGGCGCGCTGCGCCGCCGTCCAGCCGGCGTTGAGCCGGTCCGCCGAGGTCACGGCCAGGAGGCCGACGTCGCGGCGATCCTCCGCCATCAGCCCCACCGCCTCGATGGCCTCCGGCGCGACGGCGCCCGTATAGGCGACCACGACCTGGGCGTTCGGCCCGGGCTTTCGCATCCAATAGGCACCATCGACGATGTCCTGCGCGAGCGCGGGGCTCATCGTGCGCCGCGGCTGCTCCAGCGCGCGGGTGGTGAGGCGCAGGTAGACCGAGCCGCCGGTGGCGTCGCGCAGCCAGGTGCGCTCGTCCGGCTCCGCGTCGCCGTCGCGCTGCACGTAGGCGAAGGCGAAGCGCATGATCTCGGCGAGCTCGTCGACGAAGGCGGGCTCGAAGGAGGCGAGCCCGTCCTGCGCCAGGCCGATCAGCGGCGAGGAGATCGACTGGTGCGCGCCGCCCTCCGGTGCCAGCGTCACGCCCGACGGCGTCGCCGTGAGGATGAAGCGGGCGTCCTGATAGCAGGCGTAGTTGAGCGCATCGAGCCCGCGCGCGATGAACGGGTCGTAGAGCGTGCCCACCGGGATCAGCCGCGCGCCGAAGAGCGAATGCGAGAGCCCCAGCGCGGAGAGCAGGATGAACAGGTTCATCTCGGCGATGCCGAGCTCGATGTGCTGGCCCGTCGGCCGGTAGTCCCAATTGAAGGTCGAGGGGATGCGCTCGGCCTTGAACGTGTCGGCGAGCGCCTGGCGGGCGAAGAGCCCGCGGCGGTTCACCCAGGGCCCGAGATTGGTGGAGACGGTCACGTCGGGCGAGGTCGTGACGATGCGCTCGGCCAGGGGCAAATCCGAGCGGGCGAGCTCGTTGAGGATGAGACCGAAACCCGCCTGTGTCGAGATCGTCTCCTGGCGGGGCGCCTCGAGCGTCTCGGGCACCGGCAGCGCCGGCGCTGAGCGGCGCCGGCGGCCCTCCTGCGCGAAGGGGACGCCGGCGAGGAAGTCGCGCAGCTTGGCCTCCGGCATGTCGAGCCCTTCGAAGGGCTCCCATTCCCGGCCGGCGCGCACGTTCATCTGGGTCTGGAACCCCTCCAGCTGCTTGGGCGTGAGGAGCCCCGCGTGGTTGTCCTTGTGGCCCGCCAGCGGCAGGCCGAAGCCCTTGATCGTGTAGGCGATGAAGACGACGGGCCTGTCGTGGTCGATCCCTTCGAAGGCCTCGAGCAGGGTCGGCAGGTCGTGGCCGGCGAGGTTCGTCATCAGCCGGCCGAGCTCGGCGTCCGAGCGCCGCTCGACGAGCGCGGTGACGTCGCCCTGGTCGCCGATCTCGTCCATGAGCCGCTTGCGCCAGGCCGCCCCGCCCTGGAAGGTCAGCGCGGAATAGAGCTGGTTGGGGCAGGTGTCGATCCAGGCGCGCAGCTTGTCGCCGCCGGGTTCGCGGAAGGCCTCCTCCAGCAGCGAGCCGTATTTCAGCGTCACCACGTCCCAGCCGAAGGCGCGGAAGAGCGCCTCGAAGCGGGCGTAGAGCCCTTCGCGGATGACGGCGTCGAGGCTTTGGCGGTTGTAGTCGACGATCCACCAGGTGTTGCGAACGCCCTGCTTCCAGCCCTCCAGCAGCGCCTCGAAGATGTTGCCCTCGTCCATCTCGGCGTCGCCGACGAGGGCGATCATGCGTCCCTCCGGCCGTTCTGTGCCCCAGCCGTGGGCGCGCACGTAGTCCTGCGCCAGCGACGCGAACAGCGTCTGCGCCACGCCGAGCCCCACCGATCCGGTCGAGAAGTCGACGTCGTCGCCGTCCTTGGTGCGGGAGGCATAGGATTGCGCGCCCTTGTATCCGCGGAAGCGCTCGAGCTTCTCGCGGGTCTGGTTGCCGAGGAGATACTGGATCGCGTGGAAGACGGGGCTCGCATGCGGCTTGACCGCGACGCGGTCCTGCGGGCGCAGGGCCGCGAAGTAGAGCGCCGTCATGATCGTCGCGAGCGAGGCGGAGGACGCCTGATGCCCGCCGACCTTGAGCCCGTCGGCGCTCTCGCGCAGGTGATTGGCGTTGTGGATCGTCCAGGTGGACAGCCACAGGAGCTTCTTCTCGAGCGCGGCGAGGTAGGGCAGGCGGGGATCGTCGACGGCGGGCATGGGGGATCTTGTCCGTGAGGTCGGGCATGGGGGCGAGACGGCGCCGGCACGATAGGGCTCCGGCCGCCCCGCGCCAAGCGCTACCCGCGAGCGGCCGCCTGCCGCTCGGATCCTGCCGCTCAGATCTTCTCGCGCGCCAGAGGGTCCGGCCCGAACCGGTTCGTGCCAGGCGTGCCCTCGAGGAGGCCGAGGTCGACGAGCGCCCACAGGAAGCCGACGAAGGGGATCAGCAGCAGCAGGCACCACCAGCCGGACTTGTCGCGATCGTGGCAGCGCTTGATGTGGAGCATCAGCCCCGCGAGCTGCAGCACGATCGTGATGATGAAGGCGACGAGCCCGTCGGTGCCGAACAGGATCGTCGAGATCAGCGCGACGACGAGGAGGACGGCGACGCCGATCCACCAGCGCCCGCGCTCGATGCGCCCCTCGTAGGTGGTAAACATCCATTTCCAGTCGATATTGGTGGGCACGGTCGGTCTCCTCTTCCTCGGCTCGCCTCGTGATCTCGGGCGAGCGCCTCGATCAGCCTAATTCACGTATGGGGCATGGAGCTTTGCCGTACGTCAACGCGCGGGACGGGGAGGGCGGTTCCTCCCCGGCGTCGCTCCGTCGAAGGCAGCGCGTGACGCGTCCGCCGGCTCGGTCTAGACGGAAGCGAGATCGGACGAGCCGGGGAGCGGGCGATGAGCGGGGACGAGACGCGCGAGGCGGGACGTGTACGCCACCACGTCGAGAACGGCGTCGCGCGGGTGGTGTTCGATCGCCCGCAGGCCCGCAACGCCTTCACCTTCGCCATGTACGAGGAGCTCCACGACCTCTGCGGCGCGCTCGAGGCCGACGACGCGGTGCGCGTCGTGGTGCTGGAGGGCGCGGGCGGCAAGGCCTTCGCCGCCGGGACCGACATCGCCGCTTTCCGCGACGTGCGCACCGCGGAGGACGCGCTCGCCTACGAGGTGCGCATCGAGCGTGTGCTGAGCCGGCTCGAGTCCCTGCCCAAGCCGACCATCGCGATGATCGCCGGCGCCTGCACCGGCGGCGGCGCGGCGATCGCCGCCTGCTGCGATCTGCGCATCGCGGAGGCGGGCGCGCGCATCGGCTTTCCCATCGCGCGTACGCTCGGCAACTGCCTCTCGGTGCGCAATCTCGCGCGCCTCGCGACGCTGGTCGGGCCGGCGACGGTGAAGGAGATGATCTTCACCGCGCGCCTCCTATCCGCCGCGGAAGCGTGCGCGAAGGGCTTCGTCACGGAGGTCGCCGCGGATCCGGACGCCCTCGCGGCGCGGGTGGACGAGCTCGCCGCGACGATCGCCGGCCACGCGCCCCTGACGCTCGCGGCGACGAAGCGCGGCCTGGCGCTGGCCGCATCGGGCGAGATCGACGGCGCGGGCGACGATCTCGTGGTGGGCTGCTACACGAGCGGCGATTTCAGGGAGGGCATGGAGGCCTTCCTCGCCAAGCGCAAGCCGGTCTGGCAGGGCCGCTGACACAACGTGTCGACAGGCGTGTGATCACACGGGGGTGAGGACCGGAAATCCTCACGAAATCGCGACCGCGAGGGTCGAAACGGCGCTTTACGCGCGCTGCGAACCTGTGGCCTCCTTCCGCGCCGGCCGGCTCTGCTTCGGCCGCGACACGGGAGGAACGCGATGGCGAAACCGGCGCCCGAGCGGGCATGCGACGTGATAATGAAGGGCGGGATCACCTCCGGGGTGATCTACCCGAAGGCCGTGACCGCTTTGGCCGAGAAATACCGCTTCCGCTCGATCGGCGGCACCTCCGTGGGCGCCATCGCGGCCGCGATCACCGCGGCGGCGGAGCTCAACCGCGAGGGCGGAGGCTTCGACGTCGTCGAGAAGCTCCCCGAGCGCATCGCCAAGCACCTGCCGAACCTGTTCCAGCCCGCGCCGGCCGCGCGCCCGCTCTACGCGCTCCTGCGCTGGGGCGTGCTGGAGCGCCGCTTCGGCAAGGCGTTCTGGACGCTCCTCTTCCATCACGGCCAGTTCGTGCTCGTCGGCGCCATGATCGCCTTCACGCTCGGCCTCTTCTCCGCCGCCATCGGCGGGAGCCTCTTCGCCGTCGTCTTCGCGCTCCTCGTCTTCGCGCTCGTGACGGTGGGGCTCTCGGCCTGGAGCGTCGTCGCCAACGCCAAGGACGTGCTGGAGGAGAACTTCTACGGCCTATGCCCCGGCCCCACGCAGGAGGACGCGGAGGGCATCGGCCTCTCCGACTGGCTCGCCGAGACGATCGAGGAGGCGGCCGGCCGCGGCCTGCCCGACGATCCCGAGGAACTGCGCCGGCCGCTGACCTTCGGCGACCTCGCCCGCAGCGGACGGCCCGATGCGCCCGAGAGCGAGCCCGGCCCGATCCAGCTCGCAATGATGACCACCAATCTCGCGCTGCGCCGTCCGCATTGGCTGCCCGACCTGACGAAGCCGGGACATCCGTTCGAGGCGCTGTACTTCCGCGAGGACGAGTTCCGCCTGGTCCTCCCCGGCTGGGTCGTCGATTGGATGACACAGGGTCCCGCCGCCCGTCCCGGCCCGCAGGCGGGGCTCTGGCACATGCCGGAGCCGGACGATCTGCCCGTCGTCGTCGCGACGCGGATGAGCCTGTCCTTCCCCGTCCTGATCTCGGCGGTGCCGCTCTACGCGCCCGACGGGAGCGGTGCCGTGCGGCGCATGCTGTTCAGCGACGGCGGCATCTCGAGCAACTTCCCGATCCATTTCTTCGACGCGTTGCTGCCGCGCCGGCCGACCTTCGGCATCTCGCTCGAATCGGTCTCGACGCTGCCCGGCGGCGAGCGCGCGAGCCTGCCGACGGCCGAGCGGCCCGATCCGTGGATCGGACTGGTGCAGCCCAAGGGGCCGCTCGGCTTCCTCGGCGCCGTGCTCGACGCCATGCAGGAATGGCAGGACCGCCTGCAGACGTCGCTGCCCGGCTATCGCGAGCGCGTCGCGGACGTCTATCTGCTCGACGACGAGGGCGGCCTCAACCTGGCCATGGGGTCCGAGACGCTGGACGCGCTCACGAAGATCGGCGCGGAGGCCGGCGCGCTCTTGGCAGGCGACCGGTTCGACTTCGACGACCATCGCTGGCGCCGCTTCCTCGTCGCCTATGCACGGCTCGAGGAGACGCTCGCCAAGACGGCGGCGCGCTGGACCGGCGCCGGCAGCGGCGAGAGCATGGCGGAGGCGATGAAGCGCATCGCCAAGGATCCGTCGAGCTTCGACGACACCGATCCCGAGACGATGCGCGCCATGCTCGAGCGCTTCGACGGCCTCATGCGGCACGTCGCCGGCTGGGACGAGCCGCTGGCGTCGAAGGCGGACATCCCGCAGCCGGAGAGCGCGCTGCGCATCACGCCGAAGGCGTGACGCGCGAGCGGGCGCCTCCTTCGGTACTCGTTCAGTACTCGCTGACGTCGAGGCGGGCGCGCACGCCGCTCCCGCCTTCGTAATGGCCGATCCAGACGTCGTACTGGCCGCTCGACGGCTGGTTGAAGCGCACCAGCGGGTCGAGATTGCCGGCGGAGTCGTCGTCGCAATACCAGCGCCCATTCGGGTCGTTGATCACGAGGGTCGTGTCCGAGTTCGAGCGAACGGTGAAGCTCAGCGGAAAGGAACCCGCCTGGTATTGGATGCGCACGTCGGGCGCGTCCGCGATCGAGCCGGCGCAGGCCGAGCCGAGCTGGGCGGCGTTGCGGGTGCCACCGGCGCGGACGTTGATCGAGTATGGATCGGGCGAGAACCCTGCGCCGAGGCGGAAGGTGCCGAAAGCAGGATTGCGATTGTAGTTCTGCGCGACGACCGGAACCGTGACGGCGAGTGCCGCCACGGCGCCGAGCCCGGCGATGACGATGCGATTCATGGACGATGCCCCCTGGTGCCGGACAGCCGGCGAAGTGATCCCGCGAAGGCTGGGCGCCGTCTCGACCGCGCATCGCTTCCGCAGCGGAGGGGACGATAAATCCATATTTCTTGCTGTTGAATAGATGAAAACACTGACTTTTCTCGGCTTCCCGTTCGCGTCTTCCGCCACGACCGCGGAGAGGCTAGCGTGCGGCGTCATTCCCGAGAGGATCCAGATGCCCGACGCGCCCCGCAACCTGCACTTCTCCACGGGCGAGCTCGCGCGCCGGCTCGAGGCGACCGTCGCCTCGCTGGCGGTCCGCGGGCTCGACGCGCTCGTGATGTTTCGCCAAGAGAGCATGTATTGGCTCACCGGCTACGACACGTTCGGCTACGTCCACTTCCAGGCGATGGTGCTCACCGCGGACGGGAAGCTGACGCTGCTGACGCGCTCGGCGGACCGGCTGCAGGCGCGCTTCACGTCGGTCGTCGAGGACGTGCGGATCTGGGTCGACCGTGCCGGCGCCGAGCCCGAGCGCGAGCTCGCCGGCATCTTGCAGGAGCACGGTCTGTCGGGCCGGCGCGTGGGCGTCGAGTACGAGGCCTACGGGCTCACGGCCGCCAAGGGCAAGCGATTGGAGGCGGCTCTCGACGGCGTGGTGCGCGTCGAGGACGCCTCGTTCCTGGTGTCGGAGCTGCGCGCCGTGAAGAGCGACGAGGAGATCGCCTATGTCCGCCGTGCGGCAGAGCTCGGCGACGCGGCGCTCGCGGCGGCCCAGGCGCGTGCGGCAGCAGGCGTTTTCGAGGGCGACATCCTGGCGGACATGCACGCGGCGATCGCCCGCGGCGGCGGCGACGACCCCGCCAACGAGTTCATCCTCGGCTCCGGCCCCGGCGCCCTGATGTGCCGCTACTATACCGGCCGGCGCACGCTCTCGCCGGACGACCTGCTGACGATCGAGCACGCCGGCGTCTACCGGCACTACCATGCGGCGCTGATGCGCACCTTCGTGATCGGGCGCGAAGATCCGCGCGTCGTGGCGATGCACGCGGCAGCCCACGACGCGCTTCTGGCGACCGAGGCGGCTTTGCGTCCCGGCAGGCCGATCGGGGAGGCGTTCGATGCGCACGCCCGCACGCTCGACGCTGCCGGCTACGGGCACACGCGGCTCAACGCCTGCGGCTATTCGCTGGGCACGACCTTCGCGCCGAACTGGATGGACTGGCCGATGCTCTTCGCCGGCCAGGGCTACGAGGCCCGCCCGGGCAACGTCTTCTTCTGCCACATGATCCTGTTCGACGAGGCGGCCGGCCTCGCCATGACGCTGGGGCGGACCTCCCTCGTCGGGGCGACCGGCGCCGAGCCGCTCTCGGCGGCCTCGCTCGATCTGGTCCGCCTCTGAGGGCGGGCGTCAGGCGCTCACGCCGGGCAGGCGCACGAGGCGGCAGCCGGAGATCTTCCAGGTTCCGTCCGGCTGCTGTTCCAGCGAGTAGATCGCCTGCCAGGCGACGCCGGACCGATCGACGATGGAGACTTCCTGCACCGGCCCGGCCGCCGTCTCGCGATAGCGGCCGAAGGCGAAGTCGCGCGGACGATAGACCGGGGGATAGCCCTGGCGGACCATCGCCTTGAAGCGCTCCTCGTTCGGAAACATGCTCCGAATGCCGGGTGCCGCGAAGGAATAAGCGGCCGGGCCGTCGTCGGCGAGGAAGGCCTCGATCTGTCCCTCGATGACGGCCCGCGCCGCAGCCTCGTCGGCATGTGCGCGCTCCGCCGGCAGGAAGGCGAGGGCGATGAGGAGCGTGAGGCCGGCGAGGAGGATGCGCATGGGTCGGCTCCGGACGTGCTGTCGCATCATTCGGAGCTAGGCCTCGCGCGGGCGGCGGCAAGACGCCCCGCGACCTTCCGTCACGAGCGCCGTCACGAGCGCGATCACCATGGCAGCGCCTCGCCGCGATAATCGTAGAAGCCGCCGGTGGCCGAGGACGGCAGGCCGTCGAGAACCGCGAGGAGCCGTGACGCGGCCTCGTCCGGCGTCGCGACGGCGAGCCCGGCCTTCGCGAAGGGCTTCGTCAGGCGCGTGTCGACGGTGCCGGGATGGATGGCGACGCAGAGCGCACCCGGCCGGCGGCGGGCGAGCTCCACCGAGGCCGTGCGCACGATCTGGTTCAGCGCGGCTTTCGAGGCGCGGTACGCGTACCAGCCGCCGAGCCGGTTGTCGCCGATGGAGCCGACCTTGGCCGAGAGGGTCGCGAAGGTCGCCTTGCCGTCTCGGGCGAGGCGCGGCGCGAGATGCTTCAACAGGAGCGCCGGCCCTATGGCGTTGATCGCGAAGGAGCGCGCCATGACGGCGGGATCGATGTCGCGCCAGGAGCGCTCGGGCGTCATCTCCGCGTCGTGGAGGAGGCCCGTCGCGTCGACGACGAGG
Organism: Salinarimonas ramus; assembly: GCF_014645695.1. Classification (GTDB taxonomy): domain Bacteria; phylum Pseudomonadota; class Alphaproteobacteria; order Rhizobiales; family Beijerinckiaceae; genus Salinarimonas; species Salinarimonas ramus. The sequence goes on from NZ_BMMF01000013.1 coordinate 34,602, forward strand.
GCGAGCTGCGTGTCCCCGAGGGAGGCGGCGAACGCCGCGACGCTCGCCTCGTCGGTGACGTCGAGGGGCGGGGATCCGGATCGCGACGCGGCGATCACGGGCGAGAACCGGCCGTCTTCCTCGAGCGCGCGCACGAGCGCCGCGCCGATGCCGCCGGACGCACCGACGACGAGCGCGGGGCCGGAGGGCAAACGGGGGGAGGGGGGCGGGACGGCGGGAGAGGTCTGGTCGCTCATCGACGTGTGACAAAGGGCGCGGGCGCCCCGAAACAAGGCCGCGCTGCCTTCAGTCGTCCACAATCGGGCTTTTCCCTGGACGTGTGCGGAGGGAATCGGGCGCGTCAGTCGCCGACGCCGCATCGTGGGGGCCAAGCCCGGCAATTAACGGCCGAACACGGCCGAGAGGGAAGGACGCTCCGACCATGACGAAACCGATGACCGCGCACGCTCTGCGCGCCGACGCCGCCGCCCCCGTCTACCCGAACGACCTCACCCCCGCTCTCCAGGAGACCCTCGCCATCCTGGCCGATCTCGACTTCGCCCACGAGGCGGCCCACGAGCGGCTCGCCCATTGGGACGGGCCCGAGGCGGTGAAGCGCGAGATCGCCCGCGACCTCGACGCCCGTCACGACGCCGCAAAGGCGCCCTACGAGCGCCGGCTCGTCGCCCTGCGGGAGCGTGCGCACACTACCTCGCGGCTCGCCGCTGTCGGCTGAGGGACAGGGCCCGACACCTCCGCAGGGGAGGTCGTCGAGCGAAGCGAGACGGGTGGGGGCGTGACGGTCGACCGAGGTTTCGCCCCCTCCGGTCCGCTTCGCGGCCCACCTCCCCAAAGGGCAGGTACCGAACTCAGGCGGCGCGCTCGGCGAATTCCTGCATCGCCCGCTCGACGTCGACGCGCGTCGGCAGGCTCGCCTCGTTGCCGAGGTGCTGGATCGCGTGGGTGGAGGCGCCGCGGGCGAAGGCGAAATGGTCGGCCCACGAGCCCTCGGGGTTGGCGAGATGGGCGTAGACGTAGGCGCCGTGGAAGATGTCGCCCGCGCCGTTGGTGTCGATCACCATCTCGCCCGGGATGGCGAGGGAGGGCATGTGGCGCGCCTCGCCGGTCTCGTCGTACCAGAACATGCCGCGCTCGCCCATCGTCACGCCGCCGACGCGCACGCCGCGGCTCTTGAGATAGTCGAGCATCTCGGAGGGCGAGAGGCTCATCTGCTCGCACAAGCGCTCGGCCACGACGGCGACGTCGATGAAGCCCAGGAGCTCGTGCGTGTTGGTGCGCAGGCCGCCGCCGTCGAGCGAGGTGAGGATGCCGGCCTCGCGGCAGGTCTTGGCGTAGTGCAGCGCCGCGTCCGGCTGGTGCCCGTCGAGATGGAGCGCGCGGCAGCCGCGCAGGTTCAGCGGGGGGAAGGGATGCAGGAAGTCGTCGTCGCGGCAGCGGACGATGGCGCGTTTGCCACCCTTGGGCATGATGAACGACAGCGAGCTCTCACGCACCTTGCGGTGATGAACGCTGATGCCGTAGCGCGCCGCCATGTCGATGAACATGCGCCCGAGCCAGTCGTCGGCGACGGTGGCGAGGAGGTCGGGGGCGATGCCGAGCTTGGCGCAGCAGAAGGCTGCGCTCACCGCATTGCCGCCGAAGGAAATGGCGTAGTCCTGAGCCACCGTCTTCTCGTCGCCGGTCGGCAGATGGTCCGTGACGAAGGTGACGTCGATATAGGCCTGCCCGATGAACAAAGCTTCCAACGGCCGCTCTCCTGATGGTCGTACGGGGATCGGTGCGAGCGGAAGGGATCACGGGCGGCGCCCGCGCGCAAGAGGGCAAGCGCGGGTTTCGGCGCGTTTTTGAAACGCTTCAGACGATTGGTCGTGCCGACGCGCGCGCATGCGGGACGTCGACGCGGCTGCGTCGACGTCCCGGAGGCTCGGGGGGCATGACGTGTCGCTCGAGCGATCGTCAGCCGACGAGCATGGCCATGGCCGGCACGGCCAGGACGAGGCCGGTGGTGATGCCGAGCGCGAGCAGCTTCTGGCCGCGCTGGCTGACCGAGGCACGCACGCGCCGCGCCGCGGTGGAGGCTTCCATCGTGCGCCCGTTGAGGCAGGAGCACAGAATGCGGTGGGCATCGCCCTCGGACAGGCCGAAGAACGCCACGCCGTCGCCGAGGCGATCGCTGGCGAGGCCCTGGCTGCGCAGGACCGGATCGGCGAAGGCGACCGTGAGCGGGGACTCGTCGGCACGCATCAGGTGACGGGTCTCCCGGGGCTGGAACTCGATATCGCCCAGCGAATACAGCCGGCGGCGGGGCTCCGCCTCCAGCAGCTCGACCCAGCGCTCGAGACGCTCGCGACGGGTCAGGACCTCCTTGGGAGGCTGATACGCAACATCGGCAACGCTACGGAGTTGTTCAACACGCTTGTGTTCCATCGAACTCTCCTCTGGCGACGGTACGGTGCCTATGCGGACGCCGACCTCCGTTGCGGGTCGAGAATTCAACCTGTGCCGTTTGGCGAAAGTTCGGCGCTCTCGAACAACGAAGCCGCCGGACGAAAGATCCGATCGAAAACGTCCCTTCGTGAGACGATTTCGGGACCCGAGCGCCGGCGCGCGGCGCCACATCGTTGCGGGGTCAGGGCGTCTCGATGGCGAAGGTCGCGGCCGCGACGAGGAACACCTCGCCCGCGACGACGCCGGCGATCATGGAGCGCCTCGCGAGGAAAAAGGCGCCGAGCCCGAAAAGGATGGCGCCCAGGCGCGCCCAGAGCGGCACCAGGACGAGCGCGCCGCTGGGGAAGACGAGGAGCTTGGCGACGACGGCGGCCAGCAGCGTCGTTGCGACGGCGCGCACGAAGACGAGGATCTCTGCGTTCTCGTCGAGCCCCCGCGACAGGAAGACGCCGAGCACGCGCCAGACCTCGCTCGGGAGGAAGCCGAAGACGATCAGCGCGAGATAGGGCGCGAGCCCCGCGCCGACGATGGCCTCGATCCCGCTCACGCCTTCCTCCTGCGCCGCGCGCGCCCTGCGAGATAGGCGATGGTGCCGCCGACGAGCCCGGTGAAGAGGAGATCGAAGTCGCGCCCCACCAGATGCCCGAAGAGGGGTGCGAGAAGGAAGCCCAGCACGATGGCGGTCACGTCCACCGCCGTTCGCGCGCCGGCGGCGAGGGCGATGGTGAAATAGACCGGCGTGATGAACAGGAGCCCGGAGGCGAGCGGCGCCGGCAGAGTCCCGGAGAGGAACCAGCCCACCCCGGTCAGCGCCGTCGTCGTGAGGATGCAAGCGTTGGCGAAGCCGAGATAGTAGGGCAGCCGCTCCTGCGCCGGCATGCTCGGCAGGCGCCTTAGGCTCTCCACCCACACCGTCACGGCGATGTAGTGGGCGATGGCGATCTGCGCGAGGAGCCCCTGGCCCGGCCGGCGCAGCAGCGGCATCAGCGCGATGGTCATCGGCAGGAAGCGGATCGACGAGAGGCAGATCGCGGCGGCGATGAGCGGTAGCGCCACCCCCGCAGCGAGCGAGCCGAAGAAGACGACCTGAGCGGGGCCGGCCCAGATCAGCAGTGTCGAGAGCATCGTCGCGCCGAGCGGATAGCCGACGCCCTGGGCGAGCGAGCCGACGCCCACGAGGGCGAAGCCGACGACCCAGGCTGGCAGCGCCAGCGCGTCGCGCGCGCCGCGCCAGACGAGGCTATGCGTCGCCGCAGCGGGTCCGGCGTCTGGCGCGGGCTCAGCCATCGCGCCGTGCCCGCGCAGCCAGCCGTCGGCGCTCGATGTGCTTGGCGATGCGCAGATGCCGGGCGATGGCGTAGTTCATCGCCGTCAGGAACCCGTAGACGCCCCGCACCGCGTGGCGGCGCCCGACATAGGCCTTCAGGAAGGCGGCCGGAAACTCGACGAAGACGCGCCAGGCGGGGATCGTCTTGCCCCGCGCTGCGAGATCGTCCGCTTGGCGATCGGAATAGGCGTTGAGCTTGGCGATCTGGTCGCCGAGCGAGCGCACCGAGCGGTGACGGATCGTGCCCTTCAGCGCGCCGACGCGCGCGCCGGGGAGGAGATCCACGCGATCGTGCACGATCGAGGCCGAATAGCGCCCGCGATCGCGCCGGTAGAGCCGCACGGGTGAAAGCGCGTAGGCGAGGGGATGCACGTCCTCCTCGCCGGGGAAGACCTCCGCGATCCGCGTGGTGTAGGCGTCCTCGGCCGGCACGCCCCCTTCGAACAGCCGGCGAATGTCGGCGACCATGTCGGGCGGCACCACCTCGTCGGCATCGAGGTTGAGGAGCCAGGTGTTGCGGCACTGCTCCTCGGCGAAGCGCTTCTGCGGTCCGTAGCCGGCGAAGTCGTTGTGGATCACCCGCGCGCCCTTGGCCTCGGCGATCGCCTGCGTCCCGTCGGTCGAGCCGGAATCGACCACGATCACCTCGTCCGCGAGCCCCGCGACGGCATCGAGCGTCGCGCCGATGCGATCGGCCTCGTCCTTGGCGATGACGAAGATCGAGAGGGGCAGCGGGGGTGGGAGGGAGGGCGAGAGGGAGGGCAAGGGAGCGTTCCGGCCTCGGGGCCGCCGAGATCGGGGCGGTCACCCTTGCTAGACAATGCGGCGTGCGGGCTCAAGCGCACGAGCCGTGCGCATCCTGCAATGCAGGTCGCCGCCATCGCGCGCGGCCGGCGTTCGGCGAGGGGCGCCGGAGGCCGATGCGGGGGCGACGTTGATTTTGTCCCCCGCCTCGCGCAAGGTGCGCCTGCCTCGCAACGGAGCTGCGTCTTGCCCACCGTGTCTCATGGCGCGCGCGACGCCCTGCGCGCGACCCTCGCCCTGATCGCCGTCGTCGTCCTCTCGATCGCCGGTCTCGCGCCGTCGGCCGCCTTCGAGACGAGCGCGAAGCAGGCCTATCTCGTCGACGTGGCGACGGGCACCGTGCTCTTCGCGCAGAACGCCGACGAGCCCATGGTCCCCGCCTCCATGGCGAAGATCATGACGGTGGAGACCATCGCCGAGGAGATCCGCCAGGGCCGCCTCGACGACGCCGACACGTTCGTCGTGTCCGAGAACGCCTGGCGCAGGGGCGGCGCGCCGTCGGGCGGCTCGACCATGTTCGCGGAGGTCGGCAGCGAGATCGCGCTTCCCGATCTCCTGCGCGGCATCATCGTGCATTCGGGCAACGACGCCTCCATCGCCGCGGCGGAGGGGATCGCCGGCTCCGAGGAGGCGTTCGCGCGGATGATGACGCGCCACGCCCGCGAGATCGGGCTCGAGCGCTCCGAATGGCGCAACGCCACCGGCTACCACGATCCCGAGCAGGTGACGACGGCGCGCGAGCTCGCCGACCTGACGCTGCACCTCATCCGGGAATCGCCCGAGATCTACGCCATCTTCGGCGAGGAGAGCTTCGCCTGGAACGGCATCACCCAGCGCAACCGCAACGATCTCCTGACCATGAACATCGGCGCGGACGGGGTGAAGACCGGCTTCCTCTCCGAATCCGGCTACGGGCTCGTCGGCTCGGCCGTGCAGGACGGCCAGAGGCTGATCGTCGTCGTCAACGGCCTCGACACCGCGCGGGAGCGGGCGAACGAGGCGCGCAAGCTGCTCGAATGGGGCTTTCGCGCCTTCGAGCGCAGGCGGCTCTTCGAGCCGGGCGAGGTCGTGGGCGAGGCGCAGGTCTTCGGGGGCGCGAGCCCATACGTCGCGCTGACGGCGAGCCGTCCCATCGAGATCCTGCTCCCGCGCGGCGACGACCAACGGCTCTCCGCGCGCATCGTCTACGAGGGCCCGCTGATGCCGCCGGTCGACGCGGGCGTCCCGGTGGGGCGGCTGCGCGTCATGCGCGGGGACGCGCTCGCGCTCGAGGCGCCGCTCGAGACGGCGGAGAGCGTGGCGCGCGGGCCGGTCTCGCGACGCGCGGTCGACGGGCTCTGGGAGCTCGGCGCGGGCGCCGTGCGCCGCGCGATCTTCGGCGATCCGGCGGCCGAGCCGGACGCCTCGTGAGCGAGCGCTCTGCGAGCGGGCGCATGGGGGCGCGCTTCATCACCTTCGAAGGCGGGGAGGGGACCGGCAAGTCCACGCAGATCGCCCGCCTCGCGGAGCGCCTGCGCTCCCGCGGCTACGCCGTCGTGACGACGCGCGAGCCCGGCGGCTCGCCGCACGCCGAGGAGCTGCGCCGCGCCATCCTCTCGGGGGAGGCGAAGAAGCTCGGGCCGTTCGCGGAGGCGCTGCTCTTCGCCCGCGCGCGGCAGGATCATCTCGAGGCGACGATCCGCCCGGCGCTGGCCGCGGGCGCGATCGTGCTTTGCGACCGCTTCGCCGATTCGACCCGCGCCTATCAGGGCGCGGCCGGCTCGGTGGCGACGCCCCTCATCGACGCGCTGGAGCGCTGCGCGGTGGGCGAGACGCGCCCGGATCTGACGTTGATCCTCGATCTCCCGGTCGCGACGGCACTCGCCCGCGCCGCCTCGCGCCGCGAGGGGACGGGCGCGGGGGAGGGGGCCGATCGCTACGAGGGCGAGGCGCTCGCCTTCCACGAGAAGCTGCGGGAGGCCTTCCACGCCATCGCCGCCCGCGAGCCGGAGCGCTGCGTCGTGATCGACGCGTCCGGAGATGTCGAGACGGTGGAGGCGCGCATCGCGGCCGCCGTCGAGCCGCGTCTCGGGCATGCGACGCCGGTGCGCGAAGAGCCCGCCGCGGAACCGGACGTCGTCCATGGCTGACAAGACGCCCCTCGCGGAACCGGACCAGCTCCCCGGCGCACCGCATCCGCGCGAGCGCGACGTGCTCTTCGGCCACGAGGAGGCCGAGCGCGCCTTTCTCGACGCCTACGGCTCCGGGCGGCTGCATCACGCCTGGCTCATCGGCGGGCCGGAGGGGATCGGAAAGGCGACGCTCGCCTACCGCGTGGCGAAGTTCGTGCTCGATCGTGGCGGGCGCACGCCCGAGCCGGTGGCGAGCCTCGACGTGCCGGAGGGTTCGCGCGCCGCGCGGCAGGTGTCGGTGCTCTCACATCCGGGTCTGTTCGTCCTGCGACGCGTGCCCGCCACCGAGAAGAAGGCGGCCTCGACGACGATCCCCGTCGACGAGGTCCGCCGCGCCCTCCAGCTCTTCGGCTCGACGGCGGCGGATGCGGGCTATCGCGTGTGCATCGTCGACGCCGCCGACGACCTGATCCCGGCCTCCGCCAACGCGCTCCTGAAGATGGTGGAGGAGCCGCCGCCGCGCTCGCTCTTCCTCATCCTCTCGCACGCGCCCCAGCGCGTGCTGCCGACGATCCGCTCGCGCTGCCGCAAGCTCCTCCTGCGCCCGCTCGCCGACGATCCGCTCGCGCGCGTGATCCGCTCGCTCCCCGAGCCGATCGGCTCGGCGCCGGACGACGCGCTGTCGACCGCCATCGGCGCCGCCGAGGGATCGGCGCGGCGCGCGATCGCCCTCCTCGACCCCGAGCGCGCGCGCACGGTCCAGACCGTGGAGGGCCTGCTGGCCGCCTTGCCGGCGATCGACTGGCGCAAGGTCGGCGCGCTGGCGGACCGGCTCGCGCGCCGGGGCGCGGAGCAGGACCTGGAGCTCACGCTCGAGACGGTGGAGCGCTGGGCGATCTCCATCGTCGAGACGCGGGCCGGGGAGGGGGCGCGTCGCCTTGCGCCGCTCGTCGAGGTATGTGAGAAGTCCGCCCGCGCCGCCGCCGAGGCCGACACCTACAATCTGGACCGGCGCCCGCTGGTCCTGACCCTCTTCGGGGACCTTGCCGAGGCGGTCCGCGCGACGAGATAGTACAGGGCAGGGCGCTCTCGTCACCTGCCCGCGCGCGAGGATCGACGATGGCCGACAAGAAGCCCTACTACATCACGACGGCGATCTCCTATCCCAACGGCGAACCGCATATCGGCCACGCCTACGAGGTGGTGGCGGCGGACGCCATCGCGCGCTTCATGCGGCTCGACGGCCGCGACGTCTTCTTCATGACCGGCACGGACGAGCACGGGCTCAAGATCCAGCAGACCGCGACGAAGGCGCAGACGACGCCGCGCGCCTACGTCGACCGCATGGCCGGGCGCTTCCGCGAGATGGGGGAGCGGCTCTCGTGCTCGTTCGATCGCTTCATCCGTACCACGGACACGGACCATTACGCCTCCGTCCAGGAGCTCTGGCGGCGGATGAAGGCGAACGGCGACATCTATCTCGGCGAGTATTCCGGCTGGTACTCGGTGCGCGACGAGGCCTATTTCGACGAGGGCGAGCTGACGCAGGCCCCCGACGGCACGCGGCTGGCGCCCACCGGCTCGCCGGTGCAATGGATCGAGGAGAAGAGCTACTTCTTCCGCCTCTCCGCCTATCAGGAGCGACTCCTCGCCCATTACGAGGCGAACCCGGACTTCATCGCGCCGACCGCCCGGCGCAACGAGATCGTGGCCTTCGTCAAGCGCGGGCTCGAGGACCTCTCGATCTCGCGCACCACGTTCGACTGGGGCGTGCCGGTGCCGGACGATCCGGACCACGTCATGTACGTCTGGATCGACGCGCTGACGAACTACCTCTCCGGCACGGGCTTCCCCGATCCGGAGGCGGACCGGGCGAAGTACTGGCCGGCTGACCTGCACGTCATCGGCAAGGACATCACGCGCTTCCATACGGTCTACTGGCCGGCCTTCCTCATGTCGGCGGGCCTGCCGTTGCCGAAGAGCGTCTTCGGGCACGGCTTCCTGCTGGTGAAGGGGGAGAAGATGTCGAAGTCGGTCGGCAACGTCGTCGACCCCTTCAACCTCGCCGACACCTACGGCGTCGACCAGATCCGCTACTTCTTCCTGCGCGAAGTGCCCTTCGGGCAGGACGGCAGCTATTCGCCGGAAGGGATCGCCAACCGGATCAACGCGGACCTCGCCAACGATCTCGGCAACCTCGCGCAGCGCTCGCTGTCGATGATCGCCAAGAATTGCGAGGGCAAGGTCCCGACCCTCGGCGCGCTGTCGGAGGCCGATCGCGAGATTTTGGAGGCCGCGGACGCGCTGCCGCAGAAGGCGCGCGCGGCCATGGGCTCCTACGCCATCCACACCATGCTCGCGGACATCTGGGCCGTGGTGGGCGACGCCAACCGCTATTTCGCCTCGCAGGAGCCGTGGGCTTTGCGCAAGACCGACCCGGCGCGCATGGAGACCGTGCTCTACGTCACGATCGAGGTCCTGCGCGCCGTCGGGATCGCCGCGCAGCCCGCGATCCCGAGCGCGGCGGCGAAGCTGCTCGATCTCCTGGCCGTACCGGACGACGAGCGGATGCTGGCGGACGTGGGGGAGGGCGGTCGCCTCGCCCCCGGCACGGCCCTGCCCGCGCCCGCCCCGATATTCCCGCGCTACGTCGCGCCCGAGCCGGACGCCGCGCCCGACGCGGGGGCGGCGTGAGGACGGTGCGCGCATGCTGATCGACAGCCATTGCCACCTCGACTTCCCGGGGCTCGGCGACGATCTCGACGGCGTCCTCGCCCGTGCCGAGGCCGCCGGCGTCGGGCGTATGGTGACGATCTCGACCTTCGTCTCGAAGGTCGAGACGTACCGCGCGCTGGCGGAGCGGGACGCGCGGATCTTCTGCACGGTGGGCACGCATCCGCACAACGCGGCGACCGAGCCCGACGTGATGCCGGAGACGCTCGTCGATCTCGCGCGTCATCCGCGCTGCATCGCCATCGGCGAGGCGGGGCTCGACTATTTTTACGACAAGAGCCCGCGCGACGTGCAGGAGCGCGTCTTCCGCGCCCACATCGCCGCCGCGCGCGAGAGCGGCCTGCCGCTCGTCATCCACGCCCGTGACGCCGACGACGACATGACCGCGATCCTCACCGAGGAGATGGGGCAGGGGCGTTTCGACGCCGTGCTGCACTGCTTCTCGTCGGGCCCCGCGCTGGCGCGGGCGGGCGTGGAGCTCGGGCTCTACGTGTCCTTCTCGGGCATCGTCACCTTCAAGAGCTCGGACGAGCTGCGCGCAATCGCCCGCTCCGTGCCGCGCGAGCGCATCCTGGTGGAGACCGACGCGCCCTATCTCGCGCCCCAGCCCAGGCGCGGAAAGCCGAACGAGCCGGCCTACGTCGCCATGACGGCGGCCTCGCTCGCCGAGACGCTCGGCATGAGCCGGGATGCGCTCGCGCAGGCGACGACGGCGAACTTCTATCGTCTGTTCAAGAAGTCCGCCGTGCTCGACGGCGTAGGCCAGGACGGGGAGGGGTGATGAGCGCACCCTCGCCTCGCCTCGTGGCGACGATCCTCGGCTGCGGCTCCTCCGGCGGCGTCCCGCGCCCGGGCTCGGGCTGGGGCAAGTGCGATCCGGCCGAGCCGCGCAATCGCCGCCGGCGCTGCGCGCTGCACGTCGCCCGCATCGGCACCGACGGCGAGACGAGCGTTCTCGTCGACACCGGTCCCGACCTGCGGCTGCAGCTGATCGACAACGAGATCAGGCACTTGGACGGCGTGCTTTACACGCACGATCATGCCGACCACACCCACGGCATCGACGATCTTCGCCCGATCGTGATCCACATGCGCAAGCGCATCCCGGTCTGGGCGGACGCGGCGACATCGGCCTCGCTCATCGAGCGCTTCGGCTATTGCTTCCGCACGCCCGAGGGCAGCGACTACCCGCCGATCCTCGAGGAGCGACGCATTTGCGACCCGGAGCCGATCCTCGTCGAGGGCGCGGGCGGGGTCGTCGAGGCGCGTCCGTTCCGCCTGCGCCACGGCTCGCAGGACGCGCTGGGCTTCCGCTTCGGCGACTTCGCCTATGCGCCCGACGTGAGCGTGATGCCGTCGGCGGCCGAGGCGATGCTCGCCGGCCTCGACACGCTGGTGATCGACGCGCTGCGCGACACGCCGCATCCCTCGCATTACAGCGTCTCGGACGCTCTCGCGCTGATCGAGCGCGTGCGCCCGCGCCGTGCGGTGCTGACGAACCTCCACACCGATCTCGACTACGACGCGCTCAAAGCCCGGCTGCCGGCGGGCGTCGAGCCGGCCTACGACGGCATGCGGATCGAGATTTGAGTAACTCATCTCGCCGGTCGGACGACGATTGGTGCGCAGCGCGAGTGCGCCTATAATCGCGCCTCACGCGGAGGATGTTCGTCATGGCCACGGCAAAGATCGTGAGATCCGATCACGGGCAGACGGTCGAGCTGCCCGAGGGCATCTCGTTCAGGTCCGAGGAGGTGGAGGTCTTCCGCCGCGGGGACGAGGTGGTGCTCAAGGAGCGCGACAGGACGTTGGCCGAGGCCTTCCAACTCATCTCCGACCTGCCTCTGGACGAGGATCGGATCGATCCGCCGCCCCAGACGCGAGACCACGATCGATGACGGGCTTCATGCTCGACACGAACATTTGCATCCACATCCGGCGATCGCGAGATCCGCGGGTTCTCGCACGATTCCAACAGCTTTCCGTCGGCTCGGCGGTGATGTCGGTGATTACGTTCGGTGAGCTGCGGCTTTATGTCGAGAAGGCTGTCTCGGATGTACAGGAGGCACGCCTCACGAAGCTGATTGCTCTGGTCCCCGCGTTACCCCTGGGTCCCGATGTAGCGATCGCATACGGCCGCATCCGCGCCGATCTCGAGCGGCGAGGCGCCATGATCGGCGGCAACGATCTCTGGATCGCGGCTCACGCTCTGTCGCTCGGGCTCACGCTCGTGACGGCGAACGTGCGCGAGTTCGAGCGCGTCCCGGACCTCGTCGTGGAAGATTGGACGGCCTGACGCTCAGCTGCATCGCTAATTTGGTTCCATAATATATCTTATGCGTCTCACAGGCGTAGAGCTGCGGGGCGATTTTCACTCCCCCGCTCCGTAACGGCGGCGCAGTTCCAGCCAGCCCGGGCCAGCCAGGCGATCGAGGAAGGCGCGGTCGAGCGTCTCGACGAGGCTCGAGCCTTCGGGCGCCGCGACCGTGACGTGGAGCGGACGGATGCGCGTTTCCTCCACGACGAGCCGGCCACTCACGGCGGCCGACAGCGTGGGCGCCGGTCCGGCGAAGGCGTCGAGCCGTCCGCTGCGGACCGCCTCCAGCCCGGCCTCCACCGTATCGACCGGCTCGTGGGCGATGCCGGCATCGTCGAGAAGCCCGGCGACGGCGCTGCCGGGAACGACGCCGACGCGCTCGCCACGCAGGTCCTCGGGCAGCACGATGCGCTGCGTCCCGTCGCCGACGCCCGCGAGCGTCACGAGCGACGCCGTCAGCGCCGCCGAGACGACGAGGCCGACGAGCATCCAGATCATGGCGACGGCGCGCCCGGCCAGCGTGACCGGCGCCTTGTCGCCGTAGCCGATCGTCGTGAGTGTCACGCCGGCCCACCAGAAGCCGTCGCCGAGCCCGCGTACGATCCCGGGCGAGAACTGCGTCTCGTTGCGGCGCCGCTCGATCACCCAGATGATCGCGCCGACCACGAGCAGGAGCACCGACAGCGTCGCGACGATGATCAGGAACTGCACGCCCAGGAGATTGCGCACCACCTCGAGGATGCCGTTCGTGCGCATCCGCGCGACCCCGACGGGCGCCGCCTCGATGGCGACCGTGAGATCGACGGCGCGTTCCGCCTCGGCGCTCGCGACGAGCGGCAGAGCCAAATCGAAGCTGCCGTCCGCCACGCCCTGCGCCAGCGCCCTGCCCTGCGCGGCGACGAGCTCGTAATCCAGGCCCAGCTCCTCGGCCGTCATGCGCCACAGATCGACCGCGGCGCCGGACCAGGCGCCGTCCTCCATCGCGATGGCGTAGGGCGGCATCTCGGCGATGCCGACGACGAGCGTCTCGCGTTCGGGCGAGACCGGCGCGGGCGCGACCGGGATCGGCATGAGCGGCGGGGGATCGGCGGTAAGCGTCTGCGCACCGACCCGTGCGGGCACCGAGGCTGCGAGGAAAGCGAGGAGAAGGGCGAGAGCAGCGAGGAGAGGAGGCACGGCGGCGTCTTGGTTTCGCGGGCGCCCATGCGGCCCGCCTGCCGTGAACCGCCCGGCCGGCGGAGCGGTTCCGGCCGCGCTCCTCCCGTCACCCTCTGCGGGGCCCCTGCCCTCGCGCGACGCCCTCAGCGCCCGGGACCGTCCAGGACGAGGATGGTCGGGCGGTCAGGCAGACGGTCCCGCGACAGGATCACCGACGCCGCGCCGGCGCGCGCGATCTCGAAATGCGGGCTCGCGGCCTCGAGGAACTGCTCCAGGCGCCCTTGCGAGAAGAAGTGCATCGGCACGACGAGGCGAGGGCCCATGCGCCGCAGCGTCTCGATCATGCCTTGGGTGTCGAGCGTGTAGGAGCCGTCCACCGGCGCGAGCGCCACGTCGACCCGCCCGAGCGCGACGAGATGCTCGGGCTCCAGCACGTGGTGCAGGTGCCCGAGATGGGCGATGCACAGCCCCGCCGTCTCGACGACGAAGATCGAGTTCTCGTCGTACTCCGTGCCCATGCCGGAGCGGGTGTTGGTCGTGACGTTGCGCACCCGCACGTCCCCGACCTCGACATCGTGCTCGGCGGGGCCGCCTTCGGGATTCCAGCCGCGCAGGACGTGTGCGATGGCGGGGTCCGGCGCGACCGAGAAGTGCGTGCGGTGCGCGCGGTTCATGGTGGCGATGGTGGGGACGCGGTCGGGGCGGACGTAGTCGTTGTAGTCCGTCGCGACGCTCACGCCGCCTGCGCTCTCCACGAGGAAGGTCGCGTGCCCCACGAAGGTGAGCGCCGCCTCGTCCTCGGCCAGCGCGGCGCGATGGATCAGCGAGCCGAGGCCCGCGAGCATGGGCGGGCAATTGCGAAGGGGATCGGCCGCGTCCTGCGCGGCCACGCCCGTGGGAGCCGCGAACGCCATGCCGATCGCGAGCGCGAGGCTCGCGATGCGCTTCGGGAAAGGTCGAGCACTCGTCATCCGCGCCTCCGTCCATCGCCGATCGGTCGAGGATGACGGAGGGACGGGAGCGATCAATCGACGAAAGCGTGAGCGCGACGCTTTGCAGCAGCCGCGTTTCACGGGGCCGTATGCGCGCATGCAAGCGCGGGGAGCGGGCTCGGCCACGCTCGTTCGTCGAACCGAACGAGGTCCCGTGCGGCTTCATGAGCCGAGCTCATGAAGTCTTCTACCCCGCGAACACGCCGCCCTCGGCGCGGGACAGCCGCCACGGCAGGCCGGGCTCGGCCTCGATGGCCTCGGAGGCGCGCAGGCGGCGCGTGCGGCCGCCCTCGGCCACCTCCTCGATGGCGACGAAGCCCAGGATCTGGAGACGCGCGGCGACCCGCTTGGTCGCGACGTCCTGCGCCTCCACGTCCAAGCTGCGCGTAGCGAAGACGGCATCCATCAGCCGCTTCTGCAGATCGCGCGAGCGCAGGTGGGAGGGGACGAGAGCGGGGCGGAGCGGAAAGGGAACGAGGGTCGCGGAGGGACGCTCGGTGGCGGCGGCGGGCGACGAAAGGGGCATGCGGACGCAACTCGACTTGAACTTCGGGGCCTCGGGCCGGCGGGCCTTCGACTCGGGTACCTCGTCAAACTGAGCCGGTCGCGTTAAGGACGGGTGAACCATGATCGGGAGCCCGGCACGTGACCCCATCCAAGGACATCGATCGTCTCCTCGCCATCATGGCCGCTCTGCGCGACCCGGAGACGGGCTGCGCCTGGGACGTGAAGCAGACCTTCGAGACCATCGTCCCCTTCACCATCGAGGAGGCCTACGAGGTCGCCGACGCCGTCGAGCGCGGCGATCTCGCGGATCTGCGCGACGAGCTCGGCGACCTTCTGCTCCAGGTCGTCTTCCACGCCCGCATGGCCGAGGAGGCCGGCGCCTTCGCCTTCGGCGACGTGGTCGAGGCGATCACGACGAAGCTGATCCGCCGCCATCCCCACGTCTTCGGCGAGCGCCGCACCCGCTCGCCCGAGGAGATCAAGGCTCTGTGGGGGGAGATCAAGGCCGCCGAGAAGGCCGAGCGCGCCGCGAGCCGCGGCGAGCGGCCCGCCCGGCATCTCGACGACGTTCCGCGCGCGGCCCCTGCCCTCACGCGCGCCGACAAGCTCACCCGCCGCGCCGCCAAGGTCGGCTTCGACTGGACGTGCACCGAGGACGTCATCGCCAAGATCCGCGAGGAGCTGGCGGAGGCCGAGGAGGCGATCGCCGCCGGCGACAGGGCGGCGATCGCCGACGAGATCGGCGATCTGCTGTTCTCGGTGGCGAACCTCGCCCGCCATTGCGACGTCGATCCGGAAGCGGCGCTCTCCGGGACGAACGCGAAGTTCACCACCCGCTTCGCCGCGATCGAGGACGCGCTCGCCGCGCAGGGACGCACGCTGGCGGAGGCGTCCCTCGACGAGATGGAGCGGCACTGGGTGGCGGCGAAGACGCCGCGCTAGCCCTCACGCCGCGCGGCGTCGCGCCTTCGGGAAGCGCTGGAGCAGGCGCGGCTCCTTCTCGGAGGCGATGCGCACGAGGAAGTCGATGCGATCCTCGTGGTCCTGCCGCTCGAAGATCTCCGCCTGCTCGTAGAGCCAGTTGGCGCCCGCGCCGTCGGCGGGGTCGAGGGAGACGGTGTAGGTCGGGCGGCCCCGCGCGATGCGATCCTCGACGACGCGCAGAAGCTCGTCGATCCCCTCCCCCGTCGCGGCGGAGACGAGCGCCGGGCGCTCGGCCGGGTCCATGCGGGCGATGATCGCCTCCAGCCGGGCCCGCTCGTCGGCGTCGATGAGGTCGGCCTTGTTCCAGACCTCGATGATGCGCCCGCGATCCTCCGGATCGATGTCGAGATCGCGCAGGACCTGACGTACGTCGTCGGCCTGCGCCTGCGTCTCCCCGTGGGAGACGTCCCGCACGTGCAGCAGCACGTCGGCCTCGATGACGTCCTCCAGCGTCGCGCGGAAGGCGGCCACCAGCATCGTCGGCAGGTCGGAGATGAAGCCCACCGTGTCCGACAGGATAGCCTTCTCGCCGTGCGGCAGCTCGATCGCCCGCGAGGTCGGGTCGAGGGTCGCGAACAGCATGTTCTCGGCCATGACGTCGGCGCGGGTCATGCCGTTGAAGAGCGTGGACTTGCCGGCGTTGGTGTAGCCGACCAGCGCGATGATGGGATAGGGCACGCGCCGACGCGAGGTGCGATGGAGCGCGCGCGTGCGCGTCACCGTCTCGAGATCACGCTCGATGCGGGTCATGCGCTCCTGGATCTGGCGGCGATCCGCCTCGATCTGCGTCTCGCCGGGGCCGCCGAGGAAGCCGTAGCCGCCGCGCTGGCGCTCGAGGTGGGTCCAGGAGCGGACGAGGCGGCTCTTCTGGTAGTTCAGGTGGGCGAGCTCGACCTGAAGCGTGCCCTCCTTGGTGCGGGCGCGCCGCCCGAAGATCTCCAGGATGAGGCCCGTACGGTCGATGACCTTGGCGCCCCATTCCTTCTCGAGGTTGCGCTGCTGGACCGGCGAGAGCGCGCAATCCATCACGACGAGACGCACGCCGTGCGCCTCGATCACGCCCTTGATCTCCTCGACCTTGCCCTTGCCGAGAAAGGTCGCCGGTCGCGGCGACGCGATGGCGGTGACGACCCCGTCAACCACGTGGAGATCGATGGCGCCGGCGAGGCCGATGGCCTCCTCCAGCCGCGCCTCGAAGGCGCGCGGGTTCGGCGCCGGGCCGTCCCCCTCCCCGCCCGAGCGGCGGCGCGTGAGATACGGCCCGAGGACGAGCGTAGGCGTCCCCGAGGCGACTTCCTTCTCGGGCTCGGCGAGCCGCTGGAGCCTCTCCTCGCCGGGCGTATTCGCCTCTGTCACGAATCAGCCTTTCTCGGCGCCCTCGTCGTTCTGCTCGAACAGCTGGATCGGGTGACCCGGCATGATCGTGGAGATCGCGTGCTTGTAGACGAGCTGCGAATGTCCATCACGGCGCAACAGGACGCAGAAATTGTCGAACCAGGTGACGACGCCTTGGAGCTTCACGCCGTTCACGAGGAAGATGGTCAGTGGGACCTTGTTCTTGCGAACGTGGTTGAGGAACGTGTCCTGAAGGTTCTGCGCGCGCTCGCCCGCCATGAGTTTGCCTCGTCACCCTGCCGCCGCCGGTCTTGGGGTCAGGTGCCTCGAGAGATTAGATCGGCCGCCCGACGACGGCCCTGAACCGGCACTCCCATTACAGATGCGAGGCGGCGACAAGGCAAGCCCCCCGAACGTGCGTACGCGCTTTTTCGCACAAGCCGTCGCGTGGCAAGGCACCCCGCCTCAGCCGCCGACGCCGAGCGACTTGAGCTTGCGATGGAGCGCCGAGCGCTCCATGCCGATGAACTCGGCCGTACGGGAGATGTTCCCCGAGAAGCGTGCGATCTGCGCCATCAGGTATTCGCGCTCGAAGATCTCGCGCGCCTCGCGCAAGGGCAGGCTCATCAGCTTCTCGCCCCCCGTCCCGCTCGGCGTCGCGGGCACGAGCGCGCCCACCTCGGCGGGGAGCATGTCCGCCGTCACCTCCGTCTCGACGTCGCCGGCGGCGAGAATCATCAGCCGCTCGACGTTGTTGCGCAGCTGGCGCACGTTGCCCGGCCAGTCGTGCGTCTGCAGAACGGCGAGCGCGTCGTGGCCGATGCGACGCGGGGGCAGGCCCGTGGCGCGCGTGATCTGGTCCATGAAGAAGGCGATGAGCTCCGGCACGTCCTCGCGGCGCTCGGCCAGCGCCGGCACGCGGATCGGCACGACGGAGAGGCGGTGGAACAGGTCCTCCCGCAGCCGGCCGGCGGCGATCTCCGCCGCGAGATCGCGGCTCGAGGAGGAGACGATGCGCACGTCCACGTGGACGCGCGTCGTGCCGCCCACGCGCTGGAAGTTCTGCTCGACGAGCACGCGCAGGATGCGCGCCTGGGTCTCCTTGGGGAAGTCGGCGATCTCGTCGATGTAGAGCGTGCCGCCGTGCGCCTCCTCCAGCGCGCCGACCCGGCGCTCGCGCGCCTCGCCCGATTCGATGCCGAAGAGCTCCGCCTCCATGGTATCGGGCGTGATCGTCGCCGCGTTGATGACGACGAAGGGCCCGTTGGCGCGGGTCGAGAGGCCGTGCAGCGTGCGTGCCGCAAGCTCCTTGCCGGAGCCCGGCGCACCCGTGATGAGGACGCGCGCGTTCGTCGGCGCCACGCGCTCGATGGTCTGGCGCAGCTGGTTGATGGCGTGGGACTTGCCGCAGATCCGGCTCGCCTGGGCCGAGCGCGCCTTGAGCTCGCGCACTTCGCGTTTGAGCCGCGAGGCCTCCAGCGCCCGCTCCGCGACGAGAACGAGCCGATCGGCCTTGAACGGCTTCTCGATGAAGTCGTAGGCGCCGAGCTTTATGGCAGAGACGGCGGTCTCGATGTTGCCGTGGCCCGAGATCATGACGATCGGCAGTTCGGGATGGCTGGCCTTGACCTGCTCGAGCACCTGCAGCCCGTCGAGGCGCGAGCCCTGCAGCCAAATGTCGAGGAAGACGAGATGCGGGCGCCGGCTCTCGATCGCGGCCAGCGCGTCGTCGGACGAGCCGGCCGTGCGGCAGCGATGCCCCTCGTCCTCCAGGATGCCCGCGACGAGGTCGCGGATGTCGGTCTCGTCGTCGACGATGAGAATGTCGGCACTCATGGCGTCGTCGCCCCCGAAGCTGGCGCCGTCTCGGCGCGGGTCTCGTCGGCGCGCCCGGCGGGCGCGTCCTCGACCGGGAACCAGAGGCGCACCCAGGCGCCCCGGCCGGCCGGATTGTCGCGGAGCTCGACGCCGCCGCCGTGCTCCTCGAAGATCTTCGCGACGATGGGCAGGCCGAGGCCGGTGCCCTTCTCGCGGGTTGTCATGTAGGGCTCGAGCAGCCTCTGGCGGTTCTCCACCGGGAATCCGCGGCCCGTGTCGATCACGTCGATGGCGAGGATCCCGTCCTCGCGGGCGATGCCGACGCTGATCCGTCCCTCGCCCTGCGGCACGTCGGGCGATTCGCTGATCGCCTCGGCGGCGTTCTTGAGGATGTTCGTCACGGCCTGCGAGACCAGGCGCCGATCGAAGCGGGCGTGCAGTGGCGTCTCCGGCAGCTCGTCGACGAAGGCGATGTCGGGATGGGCGATGCGCATCATGAACACCGCCTGGCGGAGCGTGTCGGTGAGATCCTCGTCCCCCTCGAGCTTGGGCTTGGGCATGCGCGCGAAGGAGGAGAACTCGTCCACCATGCGCTTGATGTCGTCCACCTGGCGCACGATCGTGTCCGTGCACTGGTCGAACACCGCCCGATCCTCCGTGATCACCTTGCCGTACTTGCGCCGGATGCGCTCGGCCGAGAGCTGGATCGGGGTCAGCGGGTTCTTGATCTCGTGGGCGATGCGCCGGGCCACGTCCGCCCAGGCGGACGTGCGCTGGGCGGCGACGAGATCGGTGATGTCGTCGAGGGTGACGACGAAGCCCTTCTCGTCCCCCCGCGCCTGCTCGGAGGTGACGCGCACGTCCACCGTGCGCTCGCGCCCGCCGCGCTGGATGGCGATCTGCTCCTGCGTCAGGCGCGTTCGCGAGGCGCGGGCCGTCTCGACGAGCGCGGCGAGCTCGGGCAGCGCGTCGATGGCCGGGCGGCCGACGACGTCGGCTTCGAGAACGCCGAAGAGCCGCTCGGCGGAGGGGTTCATGATCGTCACGGCGCCGTGCGCGTCGAGCCCGATGACGCCGGCGGAGACGCCCGAGAGCACGGCTTCCGTGAAGCGCCGGCGGCGATCGATCAGGTCGCTCGCGGCGGTGAGCCCGTCGTGCTGGCGGCGCAGCTCCGAGGTCATGGCGTTGAAGGTCTGGCCGAGGAAGGCGAGATCGCCCTCCGTGCGGCGCACGGGGACCTGGACGTAGAAATTCCCTTCCGCCACCTGCTGCGTGGCGCGGATCAGCCGCCTGATCGGCGAGACCAGCCTGTCCGCGGAGCCGATCCCGAACCAGATCGCCGAGAGCAGGATGATCAGCGTGATCACCGCCAGCATCGAGGCGAAGGCGACCTGGATGCCGTTCGAGAGCTGCTCGAGCAGCCGGTAGTAGCTCATCCCCGCTTCCGCCTCGTTGGGGAAGTCGAGGGCTCGCCGATCGACGAAGCGGGTGACGAAGAGGATGCGCCCGTCGTGCTCCTGCAGCCGGAGGATGGAGCGCAGGACCGAATCCTCGCGGGGCACGAGGCACAGCGCGTCCTCCACTTCCGCGTCATCGAGATCCTCCGGGCCCGGCACTTGGAGGCCGGGGATCGGGACGTTGACGATCTCCTCGACGACGCGCCCGTCGGGCTCCACCATCATGGCCACCGGGAAGCCGAGGAAGACGGCGCGCGAGCGCATGAACTCGCGAAACAGGGCGGGATCTGCGTCGTAGAGCACCTTGGCGCGGTCGAGATCCGCCGCCATCAGCGTCGTCTCGCGGGCGAGCGTGCGGCATTGCAGCTCGCGGTACTCGTGCGCGATCTCCACCGTGTTCTGCAGGAGCGTGTCGATCCAGCCCGAGAACCAGGGCTCGAGCCCCCGCGCCAGCGCGATCGAGGCGACGACGGCGACGACCACCACGGGCACCGTCGCGATGCCGCTGAACAGGCCCACGAAGCGCAGGTGCAGCCGCGCGCCGGCCGCACCCGCGCGCCGCGCCCGCAGCAGCCGGCGGGCCTGCATCGCCATCATCAGCGCGAGCGCCAGGATGAAGCCGATGTTGATGAAGAGCGCGTTGAGCGTCACGCTCTCGGTCGGCTGGATCGGCGTGAGGCCCGACAGGATCAGGAAGCTCGCGAGCGCCGAGACGAGGGCGGACACGACGAGCGCGAGCCCGAGCCAGCCGGGCCCGCTCGCCCCGATCTCCTCGTCCGCGTTCGGCGTGCGTCGCTTGTCCTTCACGTCGGCCTCGGGCTCCCCCAACGCCCGGAGCGATTCGGCCCCGGCGCGCTGATGCGTTCACACAACAGTGTGGCGAAACTAATACAGTGCCGGTCGGGAAGGAACAGGGGCGAGGACGATGAGACGCGATCGATCGGCGTCAGGTCCCCTGCCCTTCGGCGCTCTCGTCGGTCTGAACGACGCGTCCGCGAAAGCCGGTGGCGAGCACGAACAGCTCCGCCGAATCGGCGCGGCTCGCGCCGGGCTTCACGTGCCGCACGGCGGCGAAGTCGCGCTTGAGATCGGCGAGGAGCGTGTGCTCCGTGCCGCCGCGCAAGACCTTGCACAGGAAGGTCCCGCCCGGCGCCAGCACCTCGCGGGCGAACTCGACGCCCGCTTCCGCGAGACCCATGATGCGCAGGTGGTCGGTCTTCTTGTGGCCGGTGGCGTTGGCCGCCATGTCGGACATCACGACGTCCGCCTCGCCGCCGAGAAGCGCCTTCAGGCGATCGGGCGCGTCCTCGGCGAGGAAATCGAGCTCGATGAAGGTGGCGCCGGGCATCGGCTCCACGGGCAGGAGGTCGATGCCGACGATGGTGGCGCGGTCCGAGCGCTCCAGCCCGATCTTGCGCGCGGCGACCTGGGACCAGCCGCCGGGCGCGGCGCCGAGATCGACGATGCGCTGGCCGGGCTTCAGGAAGCGGTACTTCTCGTCGATCTCGAGCAGCTTGAAGGCCGCGCGCGAACGGAAGCCCTCCGCCTTGGCGCGGACGACGTAGGGGTCGTTGAGCTGCCGCTCGAGCCAGCGCTGGGAGGACGTCGTGCGCCCCCGCGCGCTCTTCACGCGGACCTTCATGGCGCGCGGGGCGCCGGATTTCTTCTCGCTCACGGTGTCTCGGGCTCGTGGCTGCGGGGAGGTCGGGCGCGGCTCACCGCCGGCGGCGGCGCCACACCCCGTCCTCGCGCATCAGGTTCATCAGGATGCCCTCGCGCAGGCCGCGATCGGCGATGCGCAGCCGCGGCGAGGGGAAGGCACGGCGGATCGCCTCCAGGATGGCGCAGCCGGCGAGGACGAGGTCCGCCCGGTCGCGGCCGATGCACGGATGCGTCGAGCGCTCGTCGTAGTTCAGCCGGATCAGGTCCTCGATGACGTGGTCGATCTCGACGTCCGCCATCCACAGCCCGTCGACGCGGCGTCGGTCGTAGCGCGGCAGGTCGAGGAAGATCCCGCCGAGCGTGGTGACGGTGCCGGAGGTGCCGAGGAGATGGAAGCCCGGCGCGTTGCTCGCAGAGCTCGCCGCGATCTGGAAGGGCTCGAGCAGGACCTGCACCTCCTCGACCATCCGCTCGAAGCTCTCGGGCGTGACGCACACGCCCCCGTGCCGCTCGGCCACGGTGACGACGCCGACGGGGAGCGAATCCCAGGCGCGGATGCGCTTGCAGGGGTCCTGCATCGGGCTCTTGGCGCGCCCGTCGAGCCACGCGATCTCGGTGGAGCCGCCGCCGATGTCGAAGATGACGACGGAATGCGCGTCGGGATCGGCGAGGGCCGCGCAGCCGGTCACCGCGAGATAGGCCTCGGTGCGGCGATCGACGATCTCGAGCTCGAGCCCCACCTCCTCCTGCACGCGCTCGACGAAGCTCTCGCCGTTGCGCGCCGCGCGGCAGGCCTCCGTGGCGATGAGGCGGGCGCGGCGTACACCCTTCATCCGCATCTTGTCGCGGCAGATCCGCAGCGCCTCCATCGTGCGATCGATGGCGAGCTGGCTCAGCCGCTCGCTCGCGGCGAGGCCTTCACCCAGGCGCACGATGCGCGAGAACGCGTCCACGACGCGGAAGCCGTGGCGCGAGGGCTGGGCGATGAGGAGACGGCAATTGTTGGTGCCGAGGTCGAGCGCCGCGTATGCGCTTGCGCCCGCGGGGTGGCTCGTGCGGGGGCGATGCGCGCCCTCGGGGCCGGCGAAAGCCGGCGCCTGCGGCGTGGCCGAGGCCAGAGGCGTCAGAGCCGGGACGCTCCCGGATTCCTTGACCTGCGGCTGATCTCCGACATTGACGAGCAAGTCCATCATCCGTCTGCGGCGCCGCCTCCGAAGAGGTTCGCCTAGCTACTTGCCGTTAATGTAAGCGCCCGAAAGCGGCCATGCCAAGGCCTATTGCGGCGAGCACGAAGCTTCGCCTGGGGACGGAGCCGCGCTCCGGCGTCTGCCGATCAGGCGGCGGACTTCGTCGCGAGCTGCCCGGGCGCCGTGCGGGCGACGGGGCGCAAGAGGCTCTTCACCTGCAGGTAGGGGCGCGGGCGGTTGATCACCTCGTCGAGGCGCGACCAGAGAACCTTGGGCGAGAAGGGCTTGGCGATGATCTCGTTGACACCGAGCCCGACCGCGCGATCGACCACGTAGCGGCGCGGCTTCGACATCATCACGATGATCGGCACCGTCGGCGCGGGCGAGGTCGTGGGCGTGCGGGTGAGGCGGATGAACTCCTCGCCCGAGAGGATGGCGAGGTCCCAGTCGAGGATCACGAGGTCCGGCTTCGATTCGGACAGCACGCCCAGCGCCTCCGCGCCGTCCGGCGCCTCGAGCACGCGCTTGATGCCGACGCGCGTCAGCATGTCGCGGAGGATGCGGCGCACGTAGAGGCTCTCGTCGACGACGAGGGCGGCGAGGTCCGGGAAGGTCGGGGTCGCGATCATGGAAGGGTGCGCATCCGGGTTCACGCGGAGTTTGCCGCCCCAACCTTTTCCGCTTCGCTAACGCGCAGGAAAACGCGTGCCGTGACGATGCGGGAGACGATCATGAGGAATGCGACCCGGTTCGAGCGCCGTCCCGCCCTCCCCGGCCTGGCGACGGGCGTCGCGATCCTCCTCGCCTCTCTCCTGGCGAGCCCGGCCGCGCGCGCCGCCGACGTCGAGGAGGGGCGCGCCATCGCGGAGCGCTGGTGCGCGTCCTGCCATCTCGTCTCTCGGGAGCAGGAGACCGCGACCGACGAGGTGCCGACGTTCCACGCCATCGCCGCGCGAGGGGATCTCTCCGGCGAGACGCTCACGGCTTTCCTGGCCGATCCGCATCCGGTCATGCCGGACATGGCGCTGACGCGCGACGAGATCGCGGATCTCGCTTCGTACATCGACAGCCTGGCCGATTAGGGCGCAGCGTGCGCGTCTCAGCCGCCCTCCACCTCCGCCCGCACGAGGCGGCGGGGACGGCGCGCGGCGGCGTTGCGCATCGCCTTGCGGGTCGCGACGGCCGCGGCCTCGCGCATCGCGTCGGCATGGAGCGGTGCGACCCTGGCCGGGCCGAGCGCGTTGCGCAGGACTGCGAGGTCCTCCGCGGTCTCGTGCGAGGCGTTGTCCAGGACGGGCACGGCGATCACTCCTCGGGCTTCGCGATGGTCTTCGCGAGCGATCACGAAATGTTACCGGATTGTTAACGCCTCACCTATCCGGTGGTTCCCCGATTCGTACTTGATGGACCCTGCGCGAGGCTGGCAGCCTCTCCTCGCGAGAACCTTCGCCTCGCAGGAACCTTCGCCGCGCGACGCGGTTCGTGCTCCCGTCCGCATCACGGGAGATCATCAGACATGACGGCCGAGCCTGGTGAGGCCGCCGAGGAGGCCACCAATGCCCCTCCCCCGCCGGCGCGCGGCGTCGCCCGGCGGGCGCTCGTCCTCGTCAACGGCAAGAGCCGCCGCGCGCCGGAGATGATGGAGACGGCCGTCTCCAAGCTCGACGCCTACGAGGATCTCGAGATCGTCGTCGAGGATTGCCACGATCCAGAGACGCTCGGCGACGTCATCCGCTCTCATCGCGACGACGTCGACATGGTCGTCGTCGGCGGCGGCGACGGGACCATGAACGCGGCCGCGCGCGGGATCATCGACACCGGCCTGCCGCTGGGCATCCTGCCGCTCGGCACGGCGAACGACCTCGCCCGCACGCTCGGCATCCCCGAGGACCTGGAGGCGGCGGCCGACATCATCCTGCGCGGGCGCACCCGGCTCATCGATTGCGGCGAGGTGAACGGGCGGCCCTTCTTCAACGTCGCCTCCATCGGTCTCTCGGCGGATCTAGCCCGCGAGCTGACGCGCGACCTCAAGCGACGCTTCGGCCGATTCGGCTATGCCATTGCCGCAGCTCGCGTCCTGGCGCGCGCGCGGCCCTTCCGCGCCACCATCGAATGCCCACAGGAGCGCGCCCGCGTCACCACCTTCCAGATCGCGGTTGGGAACGGGCGCTATTACGGAGGCGGCATGGCGGTGGACGAGACCGCGACCATCGACGACGCGACCCTCCACCTCTACAGCCTCGAGATGCGCCGGCCCATGGAGCTCCTGCTCCTCGCCGGCGCCTTCCGATCCGGCCGGCACGTGGCATTCCAGGACGTGCGCTCGCGCGCGGCGACGGAATTCACCGTCACCACGCGCAAGTCTCGCTCGGTCAACGCGGACGGGGAACTGATCACGAAGACGCCCGCGCACTTCAAGGTGCTCGCGCGCGCCGTGCGCGTGTTCGTCCCGGACGCGCCGACGCCGGGCCTGCACGGGCCGAACGGCGAGCCGCCGCCGGCCTGAGGCACTCGATCAGGCCGAGCCGGTGCGCACCATCGGCACGACGTTGTGGCCGGTAGCATCCGTCTCGAAGAAGCGGCGGATGTTTCGCGCGGCCTGGCGGATGCGCTGCTCGTTCTCGACGATGGCGATGCGCACGTACTCGTCCCCGTGCTCGCCGAAGCCGACGCCCGGCGCGACGGCGACCTCCGCCTTCTCCACGAGGAGCTTGGCGAACTCGAGCGAGCCGAGATGGCGGTAGCGCTCGGGGATGGGCGCCCAGGCGAACATCGAGGCGCTCGGGCTCGGCACGGGGAAGCCTGCCTTGTCGAAGCTCTCCACCAGCACGTCGCGGCGGCGCTTGTAGATCGCGCGGGTTTCCGCGATGCAGTCGTCCGGCCCGTTCAGCGCCGCGGCGGCCGCGACCTGGACCGGCGTGAACGCGCCGTAATCGAGGTACGACTTCACCCGCGCGAGCGCGGCGAGGAGCCGCTCGTTGCCCACCGCGAAGCCGATGCGCCAGCCCGCCATGGAGAACGTCTTCGACATGGAGGTGAACTCCACCGTCACGTCCATGGCGCCGGGCACCTGGAGAACGGAGGGCGGAGGCACGCCGTCGAAATAGATCTCGGCATAGGCGAGATCGGACAGCACGATCAGCTCGTGCTTCTTCGCGAAGGCGACGAGCTCCTTGTAGAAGTCGAGCGAGGCGGTGAAGCCCGTGGGGTTAGACGGGTAGCAGACGACGACGGCGATGGGCTTGGGGATCGAGTGGATCACCGCCCGCTCCATGGCGGCGAAGAAGGCGTCGTCCGCCGTCGCCGGGACGGAGCGAATCACTCCGCCGGCCATGAGGAAACCGAAGGCATGGATCGGGTAGCTCGGGTTGGGCACGAGCACCACGTCGCCGGGCGCCGTGATGGCCTGCGCCATGTTGGCGAAGCCCTCCTTGGAGCCGAGCGTGGCGACGACCTGCGTGTCCGGGTTCAGCTTCACGCCGAAGCGGCGCTCGTAATAGCCCGCCTGGGCGCGGCGCAGGCCGTTGATGCCCTTGGAGGCGGAATAGCGGTCCGTGCGCGGCTTGCCCGCGGTCTCGACGAGCTTCTGGATGATGTGCGTGGGCGCCGGCAGGTCCGGGTTGCCCATGCCGAGATCGACGATGTCGGCCCCGCGGGCGCGTGCGGCGGCCTTGATCCGGTTCACGGGCTCGAAGACGTAGGGCGGCAGGCGCTTGATGCGGTGGAAGTCGGTCATGGCGGGATCCAGGATTGCCGGGGTTTGCCGGGTCTCGTGTTGTAGCACGGCGTGGTTAATGGAGCATCCAGCAATAAGTCGCGGCGCAGGAGGCTCGGCTCGTGGCGCGCCTCAGCGGGTGCTCGGCGGCGGGGCGATATCGTCCTCGATGGCGGGCAGCGGCTCGACCGCGACGGGCTCCGGCGCCGGCCCGATGGCGAGGCGCCGCGCGCGAGCGCCGCGCGCGTTCGTCTCCGCGAGGGCGGCTTCGAGCTCGGCGCGCGCGGCCTCCACCTCGGCCTGCGTCTTCGGCGCGGTCTCCCGCGCCGGCGCCGGGGCGATGGGCAGGTAGTCCGCCTCGGCGGCGGGCCGGCTCTCCTCGATGAAGCCGGGGGCGGCCTGCTGCGGCGCCGTGGCACCCACGGACGCGAACACGTCGCGCACGGGGTTGAGGTCGCCCGCGCAGCCGCCGAGCGTCGCGACCGCGAGCGCGAGGCCCGCCGCCGTCACCATCCTGCGCCAGATCGCCGTCATGCACGCTCCGCTCGATCACGCTTTCCGGGAACGCCTTCGCATCGGGCGTCTTCCGGGTCTAGCGAAAACCATATCGCGCTCGGTAAAGTGTCGAAAGGACGGCGTCGACGGGCGAGCCCGGGCAGGGAGGTTCGGGGGAGGACGTCGGCGCGTCGCCGTCCGAACGAGGGGGAAGCGTCCGTGAGCGACAACAGAAGGTCCGAAGGACCACGCGCATCCACGTCCGACCAGCCCGCGCCCGATTTCGAGGCGATGTCGCGCAACATGGCGCGGCTCGTGGAGGAATACGGCAAGGCGACCGCGGCCTATCTCAAGCCAATCGAGGAGCGGCGGGCGAAGACGGGCATGGCCGACGAGATGTCGGACATGGTCAAGACGCTCGTCCACGTCACCGAGCGCTGGCTGATCGATCCGCAGAAGGCCATCGAGGCGCAGGCGCGCCTCGGCGCGTCCTTCTTCGACATCTGGTCGTCCTCGCTGCGGCGCATGCAGGGCGAGGACGTGCCCCCCGCCGCGGCGCCGGACCCGAAGGATTCGCGCTTTGCGGACAAGGAATGGTCCGACAACGCCTATTTCGACTTCCTCAAGCAGGCCTATCTCGCCACCTCGCGCTGGGCGGAGAGCATGGTCGACGAGGCGGAGGGGATCGACGAGCCCACGCGGCAGAAAGCGCGCTTCTACGTGCGCCAGATGTCGAGCGCGCTCTCGCCGTCGAACTTCCTCACGACGAACCCGGAGCTGATCCGCGAGACCCTGCGCGAATCGGGCGCGAACCTCGTGCGCGGCATGCAGATGCTGGCGGAGGACATCGAGGCCGGCGACGGCGAATTGAAGATCCGTCAGTCGGACCCGGCGCGATTCAAGGTCGGCGTCAACCTGGCCACGACGCCGGGCAAGGTGATCTTCCGCAACGAGCTGATCGAGCTGCTGCAATATTCACCGACCACGGACGACGTGCTGAAGCGGCCGCTGCTGATCGTGCCGCCGTGGATCAACAAGTTCTACATCCTCGATCTCAACGAGCAGAAGAGCTTCATCCGCTGGGCCGTCTCCCAGGGGCTCACCGTCTTCTGCATCTCCTGGGTCAACCCGGATGCGCGGCTCGCGGAGAAGAGCTTCGAGCACTACATGCGCGAGGGGATCTTCGCCGCGCTCGACGCCATCGAGCAGGCGACGGGCGAGCGGCAGGTGACGGCGATCGGCTATTGCGTCGGCGGCACGCTGCTCTCGACCGCGCTCGGCTACATGGCCGCGACGAAGGACGACCGCATCGCCTCCGCGACGCTCTTCACGACGCAGGTCGACTTCACCCATGCGGGCGACCTCAAGGTCTTCGCCGACGAGACCGGCATCCGCGCCATCGAGGAGACGATGAAGGCGCGCGGCTATCTCGAAGGCTCGCGCATGGCCTCGGCCTTCAACATGCTGCGGCCCAACGATCTGATCTGGCCCTACATCGTCAACGTCTACCTCAAGGGCCAGGCGCCCTTCCCCTTCGACCTGCTGTACTGGAACTCGGATTCGACCCGCATGCCGGCGGCGAACCATTCGTTCTACCTGCGCAACTGCTATCTCGAGAACAACCTCAGCTGCGGCAAGGTCACGATCGCGGGCAAGAAGATCGATTTGAAGAAGGTCAAGATCCCGATCTTCAACCTCGCCACCCGCGAGGACCACATCGCCCCGGCGAAATCCGTCTTCCTCGGCTCCTCCGCCTTCGGCGGTCCGGTGGACTACGTCATGGCCGGCTCCGGTCACATCGCCGGCGTGGTCAACCCGCCCTCCAAGCCGAAATATCAATACTGGACCGGAGGCAAGCCCGAGGGCGAGCTCGAGGACTGGATCGCGAAGGCGACGGAGCATCCGGGCTCGTGGTGGCCCTACTGGTTCTCCTGGATCGAGAACCAGGCGCCCGAGCGCGTCCCCGCCCGCACCCCAGGAGACGGCGCGCTCGCCCCCCTCGGCGACGCGCCGGGGACCTACGTGCTGGAGAAGGCCTGACGAGACGGCATCGCTTCCTTCCCGCAGGGGAGGAGTCCGCGCGAAGCGCGGGCGGTGGGGCCGTTCCGATCATTCTGCACCCCGGACCACCCCCGCCCCACCCTCCGACCCATGGGTCGTCGTCCTCCCCTGCGGAGAGGTGGCGCGTTCGGGTCCGAACCTGCGCGCTACTCGGCCCCCTCCGCGGCGACGCGTCGGCGCCGGAAGCGCTCCGCCAGGCGCTTACCGGCGGCGCTCGTCCGTGCGCCGAGCACCAGCATGGCCGGCGTCAGGATCAGCGTCAGCACGGTGGCGAAGGTGAGCCCGCCGGCGATGGCGCTGGCGAGCTCCGTCCACCATTGCGTCGAGGGCGCGCCGATCAGGATCTCGCGGCCGACGAGGTCGATGTTGATGCCGAGCACCATCGGCATGAGGCCGAGCACCGTCGTCGCCGAGGTGAGCACCACCGGCCGCAGGCGCTGAGCGCCCGTGCGCAGCACCGCCTCCACCGGGTCGAGCCCGCGGCGCAGGAGGTCGTTGCAGGTGTCGATGAGCACGATGTTGTTGTTCACGACGATGCCGGCCAGCGCGATAACGCCGATGCCGCCCATCACCACGCCGAACGGGCGACCCGTGATCAGCAGGCCCAGCAGCACGCCCGCCGTCGAGAACACGATCGCGGAGAGCACGAGGCCGGCCTGGTAGAGGCTGTTGAACTGCGTGACGAGGATGATCAGCATCAGGAAGATCGCCGCCCCGAAAGCCTGCGCCAGGAAGAGCCCCGCCTCCCGCTGATCCTCGTCCTGCCCGGCGAAGACGACGCGCACGCCCTCGGGCAGCTCCGCGTCGGCGAGCGCGACGCGCAGCGCCTCGATCCTCTCGCTGGCGAGAACGCCCTCCGGCACGTCGGCGCTGACCGTGATGACGCGGCGCGCGTCGATGCGCTGGAGCGTGCCCGTGCGCGGCGCGGGGCGGAATTCGACGAAGTTGCGGATCGGGATCAGCCCCTGGGCCGTCGGGATGCGGAACTGCTCCAGCTGCGCGAGGCTGCGGTCCGTCGTGGGGAAGCGCACGCGGATGTCGACCTCGCCGTCGGCGGTCTCCGGCCGGTACTCGGCCACCTGGAGGCCCGCCGTGAAGAGCTGGACGGCCTGGCCGAGCAGCGTCACGTCCGCGCCGTAGCGCGCGGCCTGCGTCCGGTCGACGGCGAGCTCCCACTCGACGCCGGGCAGCGGGCGCGTATCGGCGACGTCGACGAAGCCGCCGAGCCGCGCCATCGTCGCGCGCACGGTCTCGACGGCGGCGTCGAGCGCCCCGTCGCCCCCGCCCCGGCCGGTGACCTGCAGCTCCACGGGCTTGCCCTGCGCGGGCCCGCCCTCCTGCTCGCGGATCTCGAGGCGGATGCCGGGGATGTCCGCCGTGATCTCGCGGATGTCGGCGAGGATCGCGGCGGCGGGCGGGCGCACGTCCCAATCGCGCAGGTCGAGCTGGATGACGCCGATCACGTCCTCGCCGAGCTGGCGCCCGCCCCCGCCGCCGATGGTGCGGGCGTAGACGTGCTCCAGCTCCGGCAGGTCGAGGACCCGCGCCTCGACGCGGCGCACGAGGGCGTCCTTCTCCCAGACCGAGAGGTTGCCCCGCGCCTGCACCTGGATCTGCGCGAAGTCCGGCTCGACGGAGGGGAAGAACTCGATGCCGCGCCCGTAGGCGCCATACGCCGCGACCGCGCCGACGAGGAGCGCGAAGGCCGCGACCAGCGTCAGCGCCGGGCGCCGCACGGCCCAGCGCAGGGTGCGCAGATACGCGCCCGTCCCACCGCGTATGTCGTCGAGGTCGCCCCCCTCCGCCGCGCGCAGGGCCGCGAGCTGCGCCTCGCTTTGCGCGCCGGGCTTGCCGATCATGCCGCCGAGAACGGGGATGAAGACGAGCGCCATGGCGAGCGAGGCCGCGAGCGTGAGGATCACCGTGATCGGCAGGAACTTCATGAACTCGCCGACGACGCCGCCCCAGAACAGGAGCGGCACGAAGACGGCGAGTGTCGTCGCGGTCGACGAGACGATCGGCCAGGCCATGCGCTTGGCCGCCTCCGCGTAGGCCTCGCGCGGGGGAACGCCCTCGGCCATGCGCCGATCGGCGAGCTCCGTCGTCACGATGGCGCCGTCGACGAGCATGCCGACGACGAGGATCAGCGAGAACAGGACGACGATGTTGAGCGTGTAGCCGAGGAAGTAGATCGCCACGATGCCGGCGAGGAACGCGCCGGGGATCGAGAGGCCCACGAGGAAGGCGGTGCGCAGGCCCAGCGTCGCGATGATGACGATCATCACAATGACGATCGCGGAGAGCACGTTGTTCTGCAGATCCCCCAGCATGGTGCGGATCTGCTCGCTCTCGTCCTGGAGGTAGGACACGGAGAGCGCCGCCGGCCAGCCCTCCTGGCGCTCGGCGACCAGCGCGCGCACGGCCTCGACCGTCTCGATGATGTTGGAGCCGATGCGCTTCTTCACCTCCAGCGCCACCGCCGGCTGGCCGTCGATGCGCGCGAACCCCTCCGGATCGCGGAAGGTGCGGCGCGGCACGGCGACGTCGGCGAAGGTGACGACCGTGTCGCCCACCACCTTCACCGGCAGCGAGAGCACGTCCTCGATGTCCTCGATGACGCCGGGCACCTTGAGCACGATGCGCCCCGCGCTCGTCTCCAGCGCGCCGGCGGCGATGAGGCGGTTGTTGCGCTGGATCTGCTGGACGAGCCCTTCGAAGGAGATGCCGTAGGTCTCGAGCGTCACGGGATCGATGAGGATCTCGAGCAGCTCCTCCCGATCCCCGCCGATATCGACCTCGAGCACCCCCGCGAGGCCCTCGATGCGGTCCTGCAGGTCGTTCGCTATGGAGACGAGCGTGCGCTCCGGCAGCGGGCCGGAGAGCACGACCGTGAGGATGGGGAAGAGCGCGACGTTCACCTCCTGGACGATGGGCTCCTCCGCGCCCGCCGGCAGCTCCGGCTGGGCACGGTCCACCGCCTCGCGCACGGCGTCGAGCGCCTCGTCCGAATCGGATCCCGCCTCGAACTCGAGCTGCACGGAGGCGTAGCCCTCCGCCGCCGTGGCGCTCATCTCGGAGAGGCCCTCGATCGATTGCAGCTCGCTCTCCAGCGGCCGCACGAGGAGCCGCTCGGCGTCGTCGGGCGCGATGCCCTCGTAGGCCACCGAGACGTAGACGATGGGGATCGGCACGTCCGGCGCGCTCTCCTTGGGGATGACGACGTAGGAGATCGCCCCCAGGATCAGCACGAAGATCAGCAGCATCACCACGGTGCGGGTGCGCGAGAAGGCGGCGTCGATGATCGCGTTCATCGCGCGGCCTCCTCGTCGGGCGCGGCGCCGGGCGCGGGTCGCGGCGCCGGCGGCGGCGCCTGCGGCGAGGGCAGCTCGCCGGGCGGCAGCGCGTCCCCGGGCAGCGAGGCGCCGGGCTGCTCGCTCGCCTCGACCGTCTGCTCCTCGACGACGCGCACCTCCTCGCCCTCGGCGACGAAGCCCTGGCCGACCGTGATGAGCAGGATCTCGTCGGGCAGGCCCGACACGTACACGCCCTGCGCCCGCGCCTGGACGATGTCGACGGCATGAAAGTCGACGATCCCCTCCTGCGTCACGGTCTTGACGCCGAGCTGGCCTTCGCTCGACAGCGAGAGCAGCGCCGGCGAGAAGAAATGCGCCGGCACCTCCTCGATGGGGATGCGCGTCTCGGCGCTGATTCCGGAGGGCACCTCACCGTCGGGGTTCGGCACCCGGATCTCGACGCGGAAGGTGCGCGTCTCGGGCTGCGCCGCCGCGGAGACGTAGGAGACCTCCCCCTCGGCCGCACGTCCCGTGACGAAGGCGACCTGCGCCGGGCGCCCGACCGCGACGTCGCCGATGCTCTGCTGGGGCACGTCGATGGCGACGACGAGAGGGTCGTTGTCGATGAGCGTCGCGATCTCGCCGTTGACGGGCACGAACTCGCCCTCGTCGATGGCGAGCGTGTTGACGATGCCGCCGAAGGGCGCCTCGATCGAGGTGTTGGCGATCTCCCGCTCGATCCGGTCGAGGGTGGCGCGGGCGGATTGGAGCGCGGTGAAGCGCTCGCGCAGCGTCGCCTGGGTGGTGACGCCGCGATCCTCGAGCTCGAGCGCCGCGTCGTAATCCGCCTGCGCCTGGTCGACGAGGGCCCGCGCCTCCTCGAGCCGCGCCGGCAGGTCTCCCGCGTCGACGCGCGCGACGAGATCGCCCTCCTCGACCCGCGTCCCCTCCGGCGCCGCGATCTCCGCCAGACGCCCGGCGACCTCGGCGCGCAGGGTCACGGAGCGGTTGGGCAGGACCTCGCCCTGGTTGAGCAGGGCGCGCGTGACGGGCGCGGCGCTGGAGCGCCGCACCTCGACGGGGAACGGCTGGCGCGCCGCGGAGGGCGCCGTGGGCTCGACGGCGGGCTCCGCGCCGTCGAGCAGGTAGCCCGACGCGATCCAGGCGACGAGGGCGACGGCGACGGCGGCCGCGATGAGAGTCGATCGGCTCATGAGGGGTCCGGGCTGGGCTTTCGAGGTCTCCGCGCACGCTGCGACGCGGGAGGGTGAGTGCGGGGGGCGGCCCGGGTCAAGGCGCGAGACCCTCCGGTGGTTTCCCCGGCGCGAGGAATCCGGGAACCGCGGGCGCGCTCGCCGATTGCCCTCTCCGACCGAAGACAGGAGGTTCCGACATGGCCGAGGCCACCACGGACCACGACACGATCCGGAAATGGGCCG
Source organism: Salinarimonas ramus (assembly GCF_014645695.1). Lineage (GTDB taxonomy): Bacteria > Pseudomonadota > Alphaproteobacteria > Rhizobiales > Beijerinckiaceae > Salinarimonas > Salinarimonas ramus. Next base: position 68,445 of record NZ_BMMF01000013.1, read on the forward strand.
AGGGCAAGGGCGGCAAGCCCGCCGCGGTCTCGCGCACCCACGGCGACGACAGCGTCGGCATCGTGCGCATCATGTTTCCGGATGCCGACCAGTCGAAGCACGGCGCGCTCACGGAGATCTCGTGGGACGAGTTCTTCGCGCAGTTCGAGGACGCAGAGCTCGCGCTCCTCTACGAGCCGACGAGCATGTTCTCGAAGATCGTCGGGCGCGACACGCTGGAGAAGCGCGAGCACGGCGAGAACCACGCCTCGCGCTGACCCTGCCGCACACCATCACCCACACGAGACGAGGGAGCTTCCCATGAAGACCACCGCCTCCACCCGATTCTCCACCACGATCTCCGCCGCCGCGCTCCTCGCGGCGCTCCTCGTCGCGCCCGGCGCGATGGCGCAGAGCGACACCTCCGGCATGACGACCGGCGCCATCGGCGATTACGGCCAGATGGATGCCGATGCGAGCGGCGGCGTGAGCGCCTCCGAGTTCCAGCCCTACATCGACCAGACCTACGACGCCTGGGACACGAACCAGGACGATCTCCTCGGCGAGGAGGAGTTCTTCTCGGGCCTGTTCGGCACCTGGGACGAGGATCGCGACACCATCCTGATCCAGGAGGAATACGACCGCGGCTACGCCTCCTGGTTCAACGACATCGATCTCGAGGAGGACACCGGCTATTCCACCACGCTCGGCGGGACCGACGAGGGCCTCTCGCAGCGGGACTTCGTCGCCGGCGCGTCCGAGACCGGCCTCTACGAAGCCTGGACCGGGAGCGAGGGCGACACCTCCCGCGAGGACTTCTCCGCGCGCTGGTACGACTTGATCTCGGGCGGCGACGACGAGCTCACGCAGAGCGAGTTCGAGGAGTTCTACCGCGGCGGCTGACGCCCGGCGGACGAGCGATGAACCAGCGGCGTCGGTCCGGACAGGGCCGGCGCCGTTTTCATATGCGGCGGAAAGATGAATGGTGAGCGCGCTGGGGCTCGAACCCAGGACCTACAGATTAAAAGTCCGTTGCTCTACCAGCTGAGCTACGCGCTCGTGCGGGCATTGGTTACGCGGAACGCCGCGGGCGGTCAACACGCCTGTGGACGCGGGCCGCGCGGCGTTTCGGTCCGGCGCGGGGAGGCGCTTGACGAAACCACGGCGGGCGGGCACTGCCATCGGCGTTGCCCTCTCACGCCTTGGAGCGCGCTCGTGGAGCGTCTGCGATCCTTCGTCGAATCCCGCCGCGTCGAGCGGGTCATCATGATGCTGATCATCGTCAACGCCGTCACGCTCGGGCTCGAGACCGTGCCTGCGGCGATGGCGCGATTCGGGCCGCTGCTTCTCGCCGTCGACAAGGCGATCCTCGCCGTCTTCACGCTGGAGATCGCCGCTCGCCTCGCGGTGCACCGGCTGCGCTTCTTCACCAACGCGTGGAACGTGTTCGACTTCGTCGTCGTCGCCATCGCGCTCGTGCCGGCGACGGGCGCGTTCTCGGTGCTCCGCGCGCTGCGCGTGCTGCGTCTGCTGCGGCTCGTCACCATCGTGCCTTCGCTCAAGCGCGTCGTCGGCGCCATGGTCGGCGCGCTGCCGGGGATGGGCTCCGTGATCGTGCTGCTGACGCTCGTCTTCTACGTCTTCTCGGTGATGGCGACGAAGCTCTTCGGCGCGTCCTTCCCCGACTGGTTCGGCTCCATTCCGGCGTCGGGCTACACGCTCTTCCAGGTGATGACGCTGGAGAGCTGGTCGATGGGAATCGTGCGACCGGTGATGGAGGTGTATCCCTACGCGTGGGCGTTCTTCGTGCCGTTCATCGTTGTGACCACGTTCACCGTGCTCAACCTCTTCATCGGCATCGTCGTCTCGGCCATGCAGGCCGTGCACGAGGAAGAAGCGAAGCGGGAGCGCGAGGCGGAGCGCCAGGCCGACCAGGCCGCGAGCGCGGATGCCGCGGCGAACGCGGTGCAGGAGGGCAACGCCGTTCTCGTCGAGGAAATCAGGGCGCTGCGCCGGGAGGTCTCGGAGCTGCGCGGCTCGCTCTCGGGCAAGCGCGACGTGGCGTGATCCCTCACACGCCGTGGAATGCCCGCTCGCGATAGACGAGCGCGCGGGCGTGCCGGCCGACGCGCACGTCGCGCACCTCCCCGATCACCACGTGGTGCGTGCCGACGATCTCCGCGGAAAGGAGCCGGCAGTCGAAGGAGACGAGCGCCGTCTCGAGCACCGGCGCGCCGGTCTCGAGCGTCGTCCAGCGGCCTTGGCGGAAACGGTCGTCGCCGCGCAGCTCCGTGCGCCCGGCGAACAGGCCCGCGAGGGGCTCGTCGTCCCAGGAGAGCGTGTTGACGCAGAAGATCGCGTTCTCGACGAGCGCCTGCGCGCTCTCGCTGCCGGCGTTGGCGCACACGAGGATGGTCGGCGGATGGTCGGACACGGCCGTGACGGCGGTCGCCGTGAAGCCGGCACGACCGTGAGGGCCCGTCGTCGTCACGACATGGACCGCGCCGGGGACCCGGCTCATGGCCTCGCGGAACGTCCCGGCGTCGAGAACCGTGTTCTCCGGGCTCTCCTGATCGGCGGCATCGGGGCGTGCGCTCAAGTGCGGGTCCTTCTCGATCGTCTCGGTGCGCAAGGGCTCCCTCCATATGGCCTGCCGGGCGCGAAAGGGAACCCTCTCGGCCATGCGCCGGCATCGGGGCGGCGCGGAGCGAGATCAACCGAGGGCGAGCACGCTCGCCTTCGAGGAGAACAGCTTCACCGAGCGATTGCGCGCGAGAGCGTAGAGCAGCGCCTTCACGCCCTGCGTCGCCCCCACCAGCGAGCGCGCGCGATCGGCGTTGGTGCCCCGGATCGCTTCCGCCCCGCCGATCTCGTAGAGATGCAGCAGCGCCGCGCTCGAGATCAGCGAGAGGTGCGTGAAGGCCTGCGGGAAGTTGCCGAGGAAGCCGCCGGTCTTCGGGTCGATCTCCTCGGCATAGAGGCCCACGTCGTTGGCGCGCGCGAGCAGGCTCTCGAACAGCGCCCGCGCCTCGTCCCCGCGGCCGACCGTGAGGTAGGCTTCCACGAGCCAGAAGCTCGTGATCATGAAGGCGCCCTCGCCGCCGGTCAGCCCGTCCTCGCCCTTGTAGCGGAAGACGAGATCGCCGACCTTCAGGTCCGCCTCGATCCGGCGCACCGTCTCCTCGAAGAGCGCCGGGTCGAGCGGCAGGCCGAGCAGCGGCACCTGCAGGAGCGCGGCGTCGACGGCCTCGTTGCCGAAGGATTGCGTCAGGTAGGGCGGATCGCCCGCCGTGCCCTTCTCGCGGATGGCGTCGAGGATGAGATCGCGGTTCTCGGCCCACAGCGGGCGATCGCCGAGCAGCTTCGCGGCGCGGTCGAGGGTCACCCAGGCCATGGCCTTGCCCTGCACGAAATCCTGCGGGCCGGAGCGCATCTCCCACAGCCCCTGGTCCGGCAGCTCCCAGGTGAGGCAGACGTGGTCGGCGATGGAGGCCATGAGCGCCTTCTCGTCGGGCCCGAGATCGGCGCCGAGCGCATGGCGCAGGTCCGCCCAGTCGAGCACCTCGCCGAAGACGTCGAGCTGGCGCTGCTCGGCCGCCTCGTTGCCGGTCCGCACCGGGCCCGCGCCGCGATAGCCGGCGAGGTCGCCGCGCGTCACCTCGGGCAGGAAGGGCTGTCCGTCGATGCCGTAGACGATGCGCATGGTCGAGCCTTCGCGCAGGCATCTCCTCGTGAGGAATTCCGAGAACCGTGCCGCCTCGCCGCTGTAGCCGAGCGCGGAGAGGGAGAAGAGCGCGAAGCACGAATCGCGCAGCCAGGAGAAGCGGTAGTCCCAATTGCGCGAGCCGCCGAGCTCCTCCGGCAGCGACGTCGTCGCGGCGGCGACGAGGGCGCCGGTCGGCGCGTAGGTCAGGCATTTGAGCGCGAGCGCCGAGCGAACCACCTGCTCCGCATAGGGTCCGCGATAGCGCGTGTAGGCCGCCCACTCGCGCCAGAAGGCGCAGGTGACGGCGACCAGCTCCTCCACCCGCTCGCGCGGATCGAAGAGCGGCATGACATGGGTGAGGACGGTGGGCACGCTCTCGCCCTCGGCGATCTCGTGGCGCACGAGGGCGGTGCCCTCGCGCATCTCGATCTCGCCGCCGCACCAGAGCATCAGCCCGCCGCGCAGCGCGATCCGCCCATCCTCGACCACCATGTTCAAGGCCTCTTTCGAGAAGCCCGGCCCACGGGGCGAGAATCGGCTCGTGACGGCGACCCGGCCCTTCGTGCAGGCGAGGCGTCGCACCAGCCAGCCAGGGGCGTTGAGGTCGACGTAGTCGTGGACGGCGGCCTCGCGGGTGCGGCCCACCGGCATGAAGTCGGTCACCTCGAGCACGCCCGTCTCGCAGACGAAGGTCGTGTGCAGCACGTTGGTGCGGTCGAGATAGGCGCGGTGTACCTCCTTCACGCCGTCGGGCAGGATCTCCCAGGCGCCGCCGCCGAGATCGCCGCGCTCGCCGCCGTCCAGCAGGCGAAAGAAGGTCGGGTCGTCGTCGAAGCGCAGCAGCGCCAGCCAATCGATCGCCCCCGCTCGGGACACCAGCGCGGCGCCGTGGCAATCGCCGATGATGGCGTAATCCTCGATGGGCGGCTGGACGTAGGGCGGCGGCTCGACGGGACGGGACTCGGGCGGCATGCGCTCTCCTCGGGGATCGGTCGGCGGGACAACGCACGGCGAGCGTGGCCGTTCGTCCGCGCGTCACGCCTCACGGGGACGTGACGCCGCAGCGGCGTTCCGGAGCGCGGCGCGATGCGCTATCTCGCAGAGCATGCGCACGTTCACGACCGCCCTCCTCCTCGTCGCGGCGACGGCCGCTCCCGCGCTCGCCGCGTCCGAGATCCCTGCTTTCGTCGGGCCGAACGCGCCGCTCGTCGGCGCGATCCACGACGCGCGCACCGGCGAGGCGCTGACGCCGGAGATCGTCGCTGCGATGGTCGCCGAGGCGGATCTCGTGCTGCTCGGCGAGCGCCACGACAACCCGGACCACCACGCCCTCCAGGCTTGGGCGACGGGCGTCGCCGCGGCGGCCCACCCGGAAGGGCGGCTCGTGCTGGAGATGGTCCGTCGCGGTGAGGACGTGCCGCTCGCAGAGGCGTCGGCGCAGGACGTCGAGGCGCTGGGCGAGGCGCTCGCCTGGGAGGCGAACGGCTGGCCGGACTTCGCGATGTACGCCCCGATCCTCGAGGCGGCTCTCGAAGCGGACTGGACGCTGCATGCCGGCGACGTCGACCGCGAAACGATGGGCGCCCTCGCATCCGACACGGACCCGCTCGGCGAGACGGAGCGCGCCCGCCTCGCCCTCGACGCGCCGCTGCCCGATGCCGCGCTCGCGACCATGGAGCAGGCCATCGTCGAGGGCCATTGCGGTCTCCTGCCCGACGAGGCCGTACCGGGCTTCGTCGCCGCGCAGCGCCTGCGCGACGCGTCGCTCGCGGACGCGCTGCTCGAGGCGCCCTCCCCCGCCGTGCTGATCGCGGGTGCGGGCCATGTCGGCCCGGAGGCGGTGCCGTTCTATCTCGCGGCACGCGCGCCCGAGCGCGAGACGTTGACCATCGCCTTCGTCGAGGCGCCGGCCGACGTCGAGGAGCCCGGCGCGCTGGCGCCGGGCTTCGGCACGCAGGACGCGCCCGTCGACATCGCCTGGTTCACGCCCGCGATCGAGCGCGGCGACGTCTGCGCCTCCCTTCGCGAGCGATTCGCGCCGGCAGACTGAGACGCGCGCCGCCACCTCCTCGAAGGGGAGGAGTCCGCGCGCAGCGCGGGCGGTGGGGCCGTCTCCTTTTACGGCGATGGCCGCTCAGAACGCCACCGCCCGCGGTTCGCGCCTGCGCATCAGTTGCGGCGTGCCGATCGTGGGCGTCACGCCCTCGCGCATCAGCATGCGCCGCAGCGGCCCGACCGCCGAGAGCGCGTGGAGGCCAGCACCCCGCAGGAAGTCCGCGGGGAGGATGCCGGCCAGAAGCGTGCGGTTGAGCATGTCGACACCGAGCGTGCGCGTGCGCACGTCGAGCGCGCGGGAGCGCTCGTAGGCCCGCAGTGCCGCGCGCGAGCCCGGATCGGTGTTCGCCGAGACGGCGGCGTCGCGCAGCGAGGCGACGTCGCGCAGGCCGAGATTGAGCCCCTGCGCGCCGATCGGCGGGAAGACGTGCGCCGTCTCGCCGACGAGCGCGAGGCGATCGGCGGTGTAGCGCTGCACCGACATGCCCGTCATCGGCACGACGCCGCGGGGCCCGTCGATGCGCATGGCGCCGAGCAGCGAGCGCGCCTGCCGCTCCACCGCGCGGGCGAGCGCGTCGTCGTCGAGCGCGGCGAGCGCCTCCGCCTTCTCCGGCGCCGTGACCCAGACGAGGCTCGAGCGGCGCCCGGGCAGCGGCACGAGCGTGAAGGGGCCGTGGCGGGTGTGGAACTCGCTCGAGACGTCGCGGTGGTCGCGCTCGTGCGCGAGGATGGTGGTCAGCGCCTTCTGCGGGTAGGTCCAGCTGCGCGTGCGGATGCCCGCCGCCTCGCGCAGCTTCGAGCCGCGGCCGTCGGCGGCGACGATCAGCGAGGCGAGGAGGCTCGATCCGTCGGCGAGGCGCACGGCACGCTCGGCGCCCTCCTCCGCCTCGTCCGGCTCGCCCTCACCCGGTGCGAAAACCTCCTGCACGGCGCCGAGCCCGTCCGCCGAGACGGGGAAATGCGTCAGCCCGGGCGCCTCGCCGACGGCCTCCGCCAGCCGCTCGACGAGGGTCGCGTTCTCCACGTTCCAGCCGAAGGCGTCGAGGTCGATCTCGTGCGCCTTGAAGTCGACATTGGGCGCGCGGAAGAGGTTGTCCGTGGCGTCGACGAGGCGCATCGTCTCCAGCGGCGCCGCCTCCGGCGCGAGCGCGTCCCACACGCCGAGCGCCTCGAGAAAGCTCACCGAGCCGTCGAGCAGCGCCACCGTGCGCCCGTCGCGCGCGGCGCGGACCTCGCCGACGAGCGCCGTCGCGTAGCCTTCCCGTGCGAAAGCCAGCGCGGCGGCGATGCCCGTCGCACCCGCACCGACGACGACGACGTCGAGGCTCTTCTCGCTCATGGTCCGCTCCCTCGCTGTGCTTCGAGGTCACACATCTAGCGCGCCCCGCGTCGCTTGGCGATTGATGCGCGTCAACGCGTCTCGCGCCGCGATGGTCTAGAGATGCGTACGTCCCGATCCTCGAAGGTCGCCCCGTTGAGCCGTTCCGCAGAGCCTCTCGCCGCCGCCTCCCCACGCGTCTTCGCGCGGCCCGTTCCCGTGGCGCTCGTCTCGATCGCCGCGCTGACGCTGATGGGCTGGTCGATTCTCTTCTGGGAAGCGATCCGCCGCGGCGGCGGCGCGGACGCGTTCCTGGAAGCCCTGTGCACGCCCGCCGCCGTCCTCGCGGCGCCGAGCCTCGCGGGCGCGCTCTCGGCGCTCGCGCTCTCGATCGGCATGTGGATCGCGATGAGCGTCGCCATGATGCTGCCCACCGCGAGCGCGCTCGTCGTCGGCTACGCCGATCGCGCCGAGACCGCCCGCGCGGCGGGCGAGCGCGCCGTCTCGCCCCTCGTGCTCGGCGCAGGCTACCTCTCCGTCTGGATCGCGGTCTCCGTCGTCGTGGCGCTCGTGCAGACGGGCGTGTCGGTGGCCTTCGCCACGGTCGACATGCCCGAGCGGATCGTCGGCGTGCTCGGCGGGGCGGCGCTCGGGGCCGCGGGGCTCTACCAGTTCACCGCCTTCAAGCTCTCCTGCCTCGTTGCCGTCGGCTCGCCCTTCGCGGGGCGCGAGGAGGGCTGGCTTTCTCGCCCCCGCGCCGTCTACGCGCTCGGCCTGCGCCAGGGCGCGGCCTGCGTCGGCTGCTGCTGGGCGATGATGGCGGTCCTCGCTTTGCTCGGAGCCATGAACCTCGTGTGGATGGCGGTGTTCTCCGCGATCATGGCCGCCGAGAAGCTCGTCGCCACCGAGCGCGCGGCGACCATCGTCGGCACGGGCCTGATCGCCGCCGGCGTCGCGCTGTCCGTGATGGCGGTCGGCCCGGAGGCGATCACGGACTACCTCGCCCGCTGACCAACGAGGTTGATGACGTCCGCACCGCGCCACCTCCCCGCAGGGCAGGACGACGACCCGAGGGTCGGAGGGTGGGGAGGGGGCGGGCCGGCCCGCAGAACCCGCGGAACGGCCCCACCGCCCGCTTCGCGGACTCCTCCCCTGCGGGAAGGTGGCGCCGCCCGTCATTCCGGTGGATGACTCCCGCGCCAACGCTCTCGCAACCCTTGCCATGCTTGCGATCGGCGCCCGGAGCGGCCATCTAGAGGGTTGATTTCCCCGTGGATTCGGTCGCCCTCGCGCCCCGGCCACGGCATTGTCGACGCGAGAGAAGGTCGCCCGTGGCCGAGAACGATCCCAAGACGCCCGGCGGCGAGCCGCCGCCGCCCGGCGCCGACGTGAAGCCCGTCTCCATCATCGAGGAGATGAAGAAGTCCTATCTCGATTACGCGATGAGCGTGATCGTGAGCCGCGCGCTGCCCGACGTGCGCGACGGGCTCAAGCCCGTGCACCGGCGCATCCTCTTCGCCATGCACGAGGCGGGCATCTTTCCCGAGCGTCCGTACGTCAAGTGCGCCCGCGTCGTCGGCGACGTCATGGGTAAGTACCACCCGCACGGCGACCAGGCGATCTACGACGCCCTCGTGCGCATGGCGCAGACCTTCTCCATGCGCCTGCCGCTGATCGACGGCCAGGGCAATTTCGGCTCCGTCGACGGCGACCCCGCGGCGGCCATGCGCTACACCGAGTGCCGGCTCGCCAAGCCTGCCATGGCGCTCCTCGACGACATCGACAAGGAGACGGTCGATTTCGGCGACAATTACGACGGCAAGGAGAAGGAGCCGCTGGTCCTGCCGGCGCGCTTCCCCAATCTCCTCGTCAACGGCGCCGGCGGCATCGCCGTGGGCATGGCCACCAACATCCCGCCGCACAATCTCGGCGAGGTGATCGACGCCTGCCTCGCCTATATCGACGATCCCGGCATCAGTGTGGACGACCTCATCGGCATCGTGCCCGGGCCGGACTTCCCCACCGGCGGCCTGATCATCGGCCGCGCCGGTGCCCGCTCGGCCTACCACACGGGCCGCGGCTCCGTGATCATGCGCGCCCGCGCCGAGGTGGAGGAGATCCGCAAGGACCGCGAGGCGATCGTCGTCACCGAGATCCCCTACCAGGTGAACAAGGCGGCGCTCATCGAGCGCATCGCCGATCTCGTGCGCGAGAAGCGTATCGAGGGCATCTCGGATTTGCGCGACGAATCGGATCGCCAGGGCATGCGCATCGTCGTCGAGCTCAAGCGCGACGCCGTGGCGGACGTGGTGCTCAACCAGCTCTACCGCTACACGCCGCTCCAGACGTCCTTCGGCTGCAACCTCGTGGCGCTCAACGGCGGGCGCCCGGAGACGCTCAACCTCAAGGACATGATCCGCGCCTTCGTCGACTTCCGCGAGGAGGTCGTCTCCCGGCGCACGAAGTACCTGCTCGGCAAGGCCCGCGATCGCGCCCACGTCCTGTGCGGCCTCGCCATCGCGGTGGCCAATATCGACGAGGTCATCCGCCTCATCCGCACCGCGCCCGATCCGAACGCGGCACGCGAGGCGCTGATGGCGCGCGACTGGCCGGCTCACGACATCGCGCCGCTCATCGCGCTCGTCGACGATCCGCGCCACCGCGTGGCGGAGGACGGCACCTACCGCCTCTCCGAGACGCAGGCACGCGCCATCCTCGACCTGCGGCTCCAGCGCCTCACCGCGCTCGGCCGCGACGAGATCGGCGACGAGCTCAAGAAGCTCGCCGACGAGATCCGCGACTATCTCGAGATCCTCTCCTCGCGCGTTCGCATCCTCGGCATCATCCGCGACGAGCTCGCCGCCGCCCGGTCGGAATTCGCCACGCCGCGCAAGACCGAGATCATGGAGGCCGAGGGCGAGTTCGACGTCGAGGACCTGATCGCCCGCGAGGACATGGTCGTGACCGTGTCGCACATGGGCTACATCAAGCGCGTCCCGCTCTCGACCTACCGGGCCCAGCGCCGCGGCGGCAAGGGCCGCTCGGGCATGGCGACGCGCGAGGAGGATTTCGTCTCGCGCCTGTTCGTGGCGAGCACGCACACGCCGGTCCTGTTCTTCTCCTCGCGCGGCCAGGTCTACAAGGAGAAGGTCTGGCGCCTGCCCGTCGGCGCGCCCAATGCGCGCGGCAAGGCGCTCATCAACATGCTCCCCCTCGTCGAGGGCGAGCGCATGACGACGATCATGCCCCTGCCCGAGGACGAGGACACCTGGGAGCGCTACGACGTGATGTTCGCCACCGCGAACGGGAACGTGCGGCGCAACAAGCTCTCCGACTTCGTCCAGGTGAACCGCGCCGGCAAGATCGCGATGAAGCTCGACGAGGGCGACAGCATCGTCGACGTCCAGGTCTGCTCCATCGACGACGACGTGCTGCTGACGACGGCCAAGGGCCAGTGCATCCGCTTCGCCGTGCCGGACGTGCGCGTCTTCAAGGGACGTGATTCGACGGGCGTTCGCGGCATCACGCTTGGCCAGGACGACACCGTCATCTCGCTCGCCATCCTGCGCCACGTGGACGCGAGCGCCGAGCAGCGGCAGACCTACCTGCGCCGCGCCTCGGCGATGCGGCGCGCCCGCGGCGAGGAGCTCGGGGCCGAGGAGCTGCCGACGAGCGGCGACGTCGAGGAGGAGGCCGCTGACGTCGATCTCGGCGATCTCTACGCCGAGATGGACGCCAAGGAGCAATTCGTCCTCACGCTCACGGAGAACGGCTACGGCAAGCGCTCGTCGGCCTACGAGTACCGGGTGACGAACCGCGGCGGCAAGGGCATCACCGCGATGGTGACCAACGCCCGCAACGGCCGCCTCGTCTCCTCCTTCCCCGTGGAGGGCCACGACCAGGTGATGCTCATCACCGATCGCGGCCAGACGATCCGCGTGCCGGTCGACGGCATCCGCATCGCCGGGCGCTCGACGCAGGGTGTCATCGTCTTCGACACGGCCGAGGACGAGCACGTCGTCTCCGTCGAGCACATCGCCGGCGGCGCCGAGACCGAGGTGGTCGAGGGCGAGGCGGGCGAGAACGGTGGCCCGGAGAACGGTGGGGAAGCTCCCGAGGGTCCGCCCGAGAGCCCGTCCGAGGCGTGATCGCCACGACGCGAACCGGCGCGCCCGCCCTTGCGGGCGCGCCGCGTTGCGGCTAACGCTCCTCGCATGCCAGGTCCCCGCACCGCCCTCTACACCGGCTCCTTCGATCCCGTCACGAACGGGCACGTGGACGTTCTCGTCCAGGGGGCCGCGCTCGTCGACCGGATCGTGATCGCCATCGGTGTGCATCCGGGCAAGACGCCGCTGTTCTCGGCGGACGAGAAGGCGGACCTCATCCGCGCGAGCCTCGCCATGCTCTCGCTTCCCGTGAAGGTGGAGATCGTCACCTTCGCCGATCTCGCGGTGGACGCAGCACGCCGGGCCGGCGCGACGATCGTCCTGCGGGGCCTGCGCGATGCCACCGATTTCGACTACGAGATGCAGATGGCGGGCATGAACGCCGCCATGGCGCCCGAGATCCGCACGATCTTCCTTCCCGCCTCGGGGCCGACCCGCCACATCTCCGGCACGTTGGTGCGGCAGGTGGCGAAGATGGGCGGCGACGTCGCCCCCTTCGTGCCCGCGCCCGTCGCCGCGGCCCTGAAGGCCAAGCTCGCTTGACGCCGCGCCAGAACCGCGGCTCCCACCTGGAGACATGCATGAAGACGCTTCTCGCCGCCTTCGCCCTCATGCTCGCGGCCGTGCTGCCGGCCGCGGCGCAGGAGAACACGCTCGTCATGGAGACGCCTCACGGCGAGGTCGTCATCGAGCTGCGCGAGGATCTCGCCCCGCAGCACGCCGAGCGCCTGCGCACGCTGACCAGCCAGGGCTTCTACGACGGCGTGCCCTTCCACCGCGTCATCTCGGGCTTCATGGCCCAGACCGGCGACCCGACGGGCACCGGCACCGGCGGCTCGGACCTGCCGGACCTCTCGGCGGAGTTCACCAACACGCCGTTCCGGCGCGGCTCCATCGGCATGGCGCGCACGCAGGACCCGAATTCGGCCAACAGCCAGTTCTTCATCGTCTACGACCGCGCCGAATGGCTCGACAACCAGTACACCTATGTCGGCGACGTCGTCTCCGGCATGGAGGCGATCGACGCCCTCGCGAAGGGCGTCGGCCAGTCCGGCATGGTTCCCAATCCCGACCGCATCGTCTCGATGCGGGTGGGGCAGTGAGCCCGTTCCGATTATTTCGACACGCAACCAAGCACAGGAGGGCCCGATGGCCGATCCCGAGAACACCCTCGTCCTGGAGACGACCAAGGGCCGCGTCGTCATCGAGCTGCGCCCCGATCTCGCGCCCAACCACGTCGAGCGCATCAAGACGCTCGCCCGCCAGGGCTTCTATGACGGCATCGCCTTCCACCGGGTGATCGAGGGCTTCATGGCCCAGACCGGCTGCCCGAACGGCACCGGCACCGGCGGCTCGGACTTCCCCGACCTGAAGGCGGAGTTCAACGCCGAGCCGCACGTGCGCGGCACCTGCTCCATGGCGCGCACCAACGCGCCGCATTCGGCCAACAGCCAGTTCTTCATCTGCTTCGGCGACGCCCGCTTCCTGGACAAGCAGTACACGGTCTGGGGCAAGGTCACCGAGGGCATGGAGAACGTCGACCAGATCAAGCGCGGCGAGCCCGTGCGTGACCCCGATCGCATCGTCTCGATGAAGGTCGCCGCCGACGCCTGAGGCGCGACGGGCGCCGCTCGTTCGGACGTGAGCGAGCGGCACCGCATCTCTTCCCGGCAGGGGAAAATGGCGCCGGGTCGGCCGCAACGTCATCGCCCCGCGAGCCCGAAGGATCCCCGCTCGGACGGCGCGACGTGCACCCGCAAAACGTCCTGGACTGGAGCATCCTCATGATGGTTGCTTCTTCCGCAAAGAAGGAGAAGCACCGCGGGAAGCGCGAGGACACGTAGACCATGACAGCCAAGGCCCGGAAGTCCCTCTATCAGTTCGACTATCGCCGCTCGCCGGACCAGGACGGGCCGGTGGTGCGCCGTCCCGTGGTCGTCGTCGGCGCGGGGCCGGTTGGCCTGTGCACGGCCATCGACCTCGCGCAGCGCGGCGTGCCCGTCGTCCTCCTCGACGACGCGGACCGGATCGGCGAGGGCTCGCGGGGGCTGTGCTACGCCAAGCGCACGCTCGAGATCCTCGACCGGCTCGGCGTGGGCCGGGCCTGCATCGAGAAGGGCGTCACCTGGAAGCTCGGGCGCGTCTTCCAGGGCGAGGACCTGCTCTACGCCTTCGACCTCCTGCCCGAGACCGGCCACGCCATGCCGGCCTTCGTGAACCTGCAGCAATACTACCTCGAGCACTTCCTCGTTGAGCGTGCGGGCGAGCTCGAGGGGATCGACATCCGCTGGCGCAACAAGGTCGTGGGCCTCTCCCACCTGCCCGACGCCGCGGAGCTGACGATCGAGACGCCCGACGGGGCCTATACGCTGCGCGCCGATTGGGTCGTGTGCGCCGACGGCGCGCGCTCGCCCACCCGCGCCATGCTCGGCCTGGACTTCGTCGGCGAGGCCTTCGAGGAGCGCTTCCTCATCGCCGACGTGCGGATGTCGGAGGCCTACCCCACCGAGCGCTGGTTCTGGTTCGATCCGCCCTTCCATTCCGGCCGGTCCGCCCTCCTCCACAAGCAGCCCGACGGGATCTGGCGCATCGATCTGGGCTTGGGCGCCGATGCCGACGCCGCCCACGAGCAGAAGCCGGAGGTGGTGACGCCGCGCATCGCAAGGATGCTCGGCCACGATGATTTCGAGCTCGAATGGGTGTCGGTCTACACCTTCCAATGCCGCCGCCTGGAGCGCTTCGTGCACGGGCGCGTCGTCTTCGCGGGCGACGCCGCCCACCAGGTCTCGCCTTTCGGTGCGCGCGGCGCCAATTCCGGCATTCAGGACGCGGAGAACCTCGCCTGGAAGCTCGCGCGCGTCGTGAAAGGCGAGGCGCCGGTCGCGCTCGTGGAGAGCTACGAAACGGAGCGGGTGGCGGCGGCGGACGAGAACATCGGCCATTCCACCCGCTCTGCCGACTTCATCGCCCCGCGCTCGCGCCAGGAGATGCGCTATCGCGACGCCGCGCTCACGCTGGCGCGCGAGTGCGACTTCGCCAAGCGCATGGTGAACTCGGGCCGGCTCTCGACGCCGAGCACCTATCGGCAGACGCCGCTCTCGACCCCCGATGCCGAGCCCTGGGCCGGCTCCGCCCGCCTCGGCGCGCCACTGCCCGACGCTCCGATGGAGCGCGCGGACGGTACGCCCGCCTGGCTGCTGGGCGAGATCGGCGGCGACGCCGTCGAGATCGTGATGCCGGACGGCGCCGACCACGGCCCGCCGCCGGAGGGGCTGCGCCGCATCGTCGTCGGCAAGGACCTCATCGACGTCGAGGGCCGCTTCCGCGAGCGCTTCGACGCCGTGCCCGGCGCGACCTGGCTGGTGCGGCCGGACCAGCACCTCGCCGCGCGCTTCCGCCACGAGGACCCGGAGCGCATCGCCGCCGCCGCCCGTCGCATGCTCGGAGACGCCGCGTGACCGACACACGAGATCTCGCCCCCTCTGGCCTCGACACCTCGCCGCGCCTGCCGGACCCCGACCGCGCCTACCGCGCCCTCATCGATGCCCATCGCGGCCTCACCGACGAGGAGAGCGCCGCCCTCAACACGCGCCTCGTCCTCATCCTGGCGAACCAGGTGGGCGACGAGACCGTGCTGGAGGAGGCGATCGCGCTGGCGAAGGGCGAGGCGGGCTGAGCGCCTGCCCGTCTCGTAAGGCAGCCTAGCGCGACCGCGCGGTGTCGGCGCGACGCGCCGGATCGGTCCGCACCAGGATCATCCCCGCCACGGGGCCGAGGCAGGCGATCGCGGCGGCGGCGAGCGCCAGCGTCGCCCCCTCCCCGATCAGCGCGAAGCCCGCGCCGATCAGTGCGGGGCCGAGCGCGCCGCCGAGGAAGAAGAAGCAGGCGTGCAGCGCCGTCGCGGAGCCGCGGGCCTCCGCCGCGAGCTCCGTCACCGCCGTCTGGAAGGAATTGTGCATCATGTAGAAGCCGAGCCCCATGGCGAGGAAGGCCGCCGCCATGAGCCGCCAATCCGCCACGACGACGAGGGCGAGGATCGCGAGCGCGGCCAGGATGCCCCCCGCGCCCACCATGCGCGGCATGCCCAGGAAGCGCAGCAGCGTACGCACGAGCGCCGAGTAGAGGAGCCCCCCGATGGCGAAGCCGGCGATGGCCAGACCCGCTTCCGCCGATCCGCCGGCGTCGCGGCGCTCGAGCAGCACGGCGGCGAAGGGGAAGAGCCCGAACAGGGCCGCCGCCTCCACGAAGACGAAGGCGAAGAGCGCCCGCGCCCGCGGCATGGCGAGGAGCGCGCGGTAGCGGGCCTTGGCGATGCCGAGGTCGAACGTACCCTTGGCCTCGGTCGCCCGGCGTGCGAAGACGAGCACCGCCGCGAGCGCGC
The DNA here is from genome assembly GCF_014645695.1 of Salinarimonas ramus. Lineage (GTDB taxonomy): Bacteria > Pseudomonadota > Alphaproteobacteria > Rhizobiales > Beijerinckiaceae > Salinarimonas > Salinarimonas ramus. The sequence continues at coordinate 84,050 of NZ_BMMF01000013.1, forward strand.
CTGCCGCGAGGATCGCGGCCAGCACGAACACGCCCCGCCAGCCGATCCACAGCGCGAGCGCCCCCGAGAGCGACGAGCCCGCGAGCTGGCCCAGGATGATGGCGACCAGGAAGCGGCTGATCGCCACCTGCCGTCCCTCCATCCCCACCCGGTCGCCGATGGCCGCGAGCGCGAGCGGGATCACTCCGCCCGCCGCCGCGCCGGCGATCACGCGAAGGACGAAGAGCGTCGTCTCGTCGGGCGCGAAGGCGGAGGCGAGGAGGGCCAGCGCGAGCAGCGCCACGCACACCCGCATGACGGCGAGCTTGCCCACCGCGTCGCCGATCGGCCCGAGGATCGGCTGGATCAGCGCATAAGGCAGCGCGAAGGCGGTGGCGAGGAGCGCGATCGTCTTCACCGACGCCCCGAGATCGGAGGCGATGGTGGGCACCAGCGGATCGGCGATGCGCGAGGAGAAGGTCGAGGCGAAGCCCGCGATGGCGAAGATCGCGATGGTGAGCGCGATCGCGCGCTGATCGTCCGAAGTCTGCGTCATCGCTCCGCCGCGGGAGGTGCACGGAATGGGGTGCAGGAACGCGCATCCTATACCCCCGCGCGGGGCGCGTGCAGTGAGCCGACGCGCATGCCCGGCTTGCGGAATGCTCGCGGCGTGAGCACGAGAGTCATACGATCTGAAGTAAGCACGATACGCTGGACAGCGACATCTTCGAATTATAACACTCTGCTTCATGCAGAGTTGCGTCGACGATTCCATCGAGCGTTTCATCGCGGCGGCGGGCCGGGCCGACGGGTCCGAACGCGCGAACTATCAGCTCTTCGTGCGCGACCTGTGCGAGCTCATCGGCGTCCCCCCGCCTACCTATTCCTCCGCCGAGACCGCGCTGAACGACTACGTCTTCGAGCGACGCGTCGACTTCCCGCATCCGGACGGCTCGCGCACGCCGGGCTTCATCGATTGCTACAAGCGCGACTGCTTCGTGCTGGAGGCCAAGCAATCGGGCAAGCGCAAGGACGGGGCGGACGGCGGGCCGGCGCCAGGATGGGACCGCGTGCTCATGGAGGCGCGACGGCAGGCGGAGAACTACGCCCGTGCATTGCCGGTCGCGCACGGATATCCGCCATTCCTGATCGTCGTCGACGTCGGCCGCTCCATCTCGCTCTTCGCCGACTTCTCCGGCCAGGGCAAGAACTACGTCCACTATCCCGACCGGGCGAGCTATCGCATCCTCCTCGACGACCTGCGCGACGAGGCCGTACGCGAGCGGCTGCGGCGGGTGTTCGTCGAACCTCTCACGCTCGATCCGACGCGGGAGGCCGCCGAGGTCACCCGCGACGTGGCCGAGCGGCTCGCCCGCATCGCCAAGCGGCTCGAGAAGCGCCACGACCCCGGCGACGTGGCCGAGTTCCTCATGCGTTGCGTCTTCACGATGTTCGCCAAGGACGTGGGGTTGCTTCCGCGCGAGAAGCTGCTCGACCTGCTCGCCGACGTGAAGAGCGAGCCGAACGCCTTCGTCCCGGCGATGGAGAGCCTCTGGGCGGCGATGAATGCGGGGACCTACGAGCCGCGGCTCCTCGTGCGACTCGTCGAGTTCAACGGCGGCCTCTTCGCCGATGCTCGCGCTCTGCCGCTCGCGGCCGAGGAGATCGCCGAGCTCGAGATCGCCGCCCGGAAGACGTGGGCGAACGTCGAGCCGACGATCTTCGGCACGCTCCTCGAACGCGCTCTCGATCCGCGCGAGCGCGCCTCGCTGGGCGCACATTACACACCGCGCACCTATGTCGAGCGCCTGGTGATCCAGACGGTCATCGAGCCGCTTCGCGCGGAATGGGACATCCGCAAGAACCATGCGGACGAGCAGGCGCGCGCCGGCGACATCGCGGAGGCCGTGAAGACGGTTCTCGCCTTCCATCACGAGCTGTGCACCGTGCGCGTCCTCGATCCCGCCTGCGGAACGGGCAACTTCCTCTACGTCGCGCTCGAGCTGATGAAGCGTCTGGAAGGCGAGGTGCTCGATGCGCTGGAGGCGCTGGGCCAGGATCAGGGGCGTCTCGCCATGGAGGGCGAGACGGTTGGCCCGCGGCAATTCCTGGGGCTCGAGCTCAATCCGCGCGCCGTCGCCATCGCCGAGCTGGTTTTGTGGATCGGCTTCCTCAAGTGGCAGCTCAAGACCGGCGGGCCCAACGCCATCACGCCGCCGGTGCTCAAGGCCTACGGCACGATCCGCGAGCAGGACGCGATCCTCGCCCATGACGGCCGCGTCGCCGTCCTGGATGGGAACGGCGAGCCCGCCACCCGCTGGGACGGCGTGACGTACATCACGAGCCCGATCACCGGCGAGCGCGTGCCCGATCCGCAGGCGCGCGTGCCACTCTACCGCTACGCGAACCCGCGCCCGGCGCCCTGGCCGGAGGCGGAGTTCATCGTCGGCAACCCGCCCTTCATCGGCGGCAAGGACATGCGCGCCCAGCTCGGCGACGGCTATGCCGAGGCCTGCTGGAAGGCGCGTCCGCACCTGCCCGGCGGCGCCGATTTCGTCATGCACTTCTGGGACGAGGCGGCGACGCGGCTCGTTGCGGCGCCGAGCGCGGGCAAGACGGCCGGCGGGCGGGCGGGCAAGGGGGCGGCGAAGCAGCCGAAGGCGCACGCCACGCCGGTGCTGCGGCGCTTCGGGTTCATCACGACGAACTCGATCACGCAGACCTTCTCGCGCCGCGTGATCGAGCGCCATCGTGCCGCCAAGACGCCGATCCATCTCGTCTTCGCCGTGCCCGACCACCCCTGGTACAAGAGCGCGGACGCCGCCGCCGTGCGCATCGCCATGACGGTCTGCGCCCGCGGCGACGGCCCCGGCGTGCTGGCCCGCGTCGTCTCCGAGGAGCACCTCGACAGCGATACGCCGCAGGTGGAGCTGGAGCGGCGGGAGGGGGTGATCACGGGGAACCTGATCATCGGCGCCGACCTCGCGAGCGCCGGAGCGCTCCTCGCCAACGAGGCCCTGTCGAGCCGAGGCGTCGCGCTCCACGGCGCCGGCTTCATCGTCACGCCGCAGAAGGCCGCGGCGCTCGGGCTCGGGCGGGTGGAGGGGCTGGAGAACCACATCCTGCCCTATCGCAACGGCCGCGACCTGACCGGCCGTCCGCGAGGGGTGATGGTGATCGATCTGTACGGGCTCGAAGCGGAGGAGGTGCTGGAGCGCTTTCCCGCCGTGTATCAGCACCTTCTGGAGACGGTGAAGCCGGAGCGGGACCAGAACAACCGTGCGAGCTACCGGGATAATTGGTGGCAGTTCGGGGAGCCGCGTGGAAACTTGAGGCCTGCGCTGCACGGTTTGACGCGCTACATCGCCACGGTGGAGACTGCGAAGCATCGCTTCTTCGAGTTCATCAACATCGATACTCGACCAGATAATCGGCTCGTTGTCGCTGCGCTCGAGGAAGGCTATGCGCTTGCGCTGATGTCGTCGCGTGTTCACGTTGCGTGGGCGTTGGCTCAGGGTGGGCTTCTTGAGGACCGTCCAATCTACACCAAATCTCAGTGCTTCGACCCCTTCCCCTTCCCCGCCTGCCTCGACCCCGCCCATCCCGACGCCGACACCCGCGAGACCCTCCGCCGCCTCGGCGAGCGGCTCGACGCGACGCGCAAGGCACGCATCGCGCAGCATCCCCACCTCACCATGACGGGCCTCTACAACGTGATGGAGCGGCTGCGGGCCCTGGAGTGGAAGACCGACCTGGAGCCGCTGACGCCGGCCGAGATCGACGTGAAGGACGCGGGCTTCGTCTCGATCCTGAAGGACCTCCACGACGCGATCGACCGTGCCGTCTTCGCCGCCTACGGCTGGGAGGATCTGGCGGAGCGCCTCGTCGGCCGCCCCGGCGCGACGATGCCTGCGGACGTGCTCCCGCCCGGCCAGGCGCAGGCCGAGGAAGAACTGCTCACGCGTCTCGTCGCGCTCAACCGCGAGCGCGCGGAGGAGGAGGCCGCGGGGCGCGTGCGCTGGCTGCGGCCCGAGTTCCAGATCCCGCGGCTCGGCGGGCGCCTGCCCGAGCCGGTGCAGGAGATCCTGCCGGACATGGACGTGGTGCCGATCCCCGTCGCCGCGCGTCCACGCTGGCCCACCGACGGCCTCGACCAGATCCGCCTCGTGCGCGACGTTCTCGCCCGCGCACCGGCACCCGTGCGCATCGAGACCATCGCCGTGTCCTTCGACGGGCGGGCGAATGCGCACCGCCGCCGCCGCGTCGCAGCCGTCCTGGAGACCCTCGTCGCCACCGGCTCCGCGCGCATGCGCGACGACGGCGAGGCGGCGTCCTACTTCGTGCCGCGCTGAGCGCCGGCCCCTACCCCGCTCAGAACCGCATCGCGGACGCGTTGATCAGCCCCGCCGAGACGCTCGCGGCGCCGAGGAAGAGCGCGGGCGCGATCTCGCCCTTGGCGATGCGCGGGGAGAGATCGGGCAGGACGAGCCGCACCAGGAAATAGACCGCGATCTGCACGACGAGCGCGACGCCGCCCCAGACGACGAGGTCGAGGACGGTGACGGCGAAGACCATGGCCGAGGAGAGCGGGATGGCGAAGCCCACCATGCTCAAGCCCAGCGCCAACGCCGCGGAGGGAATGTTGCGGCGGATGAGGGCGAACTCGTTGTGCGCCGTCGCGAATGTGTAGATCGCAAGATAGAGGGCGACGAGCGCCGTCGCGAGGACGAAATCGAGAAGGAATCCCGGCAGGACGGTCAGAATCGACGGCATCGCGTTATACCCAGCCTCTCGCCCGATTCGGGCGCCCGCAGCATAGAAGTCCTCGGGCCGCCATGCACGGCCCTCGCGAAAAAGGACCGGACCCTTGCGTCATCGCCGCATCGCGCCCCTCATCGTCGCGACCGCCCTCTTCATGGAGACGACGGATTCGACGGTGATCGCGACGGCGCTGCCGGCCATCGCCGCCGATCTCGGCGAGGACCCGATCGCGCTCAAGCTCGCCATCACGTCCTACCTGATCGCGCTCGCCGTCTTCATCCCGGTGAGCGGCTGGATGGCGGACCGGTTCGGCGCGCGCACGATCTTCCGCGCGGCGCTCGGCGTGTTCGTGACGGGCTCGATCGCCTGCGCCTTCGCCGATTCGCTGGGCGGCTTCGTGGCGGCGCGCTTCTTCCAGGGCATGGGCGGGGCGATGATGGTGCCGGTGGGCCGCCTCGTCATCCTGCGGGGCATTCCCAAGAACGAACTCGTCGGCGCCCTCGCCTTCCTCACCGTGCCGGCGCTGGTGGGGCCGGTGATCGGCCCGCCACTCGGCGGATTCATCACGACCGCCTTCTCCTGGCGCTGGATCTTCATCATCAACGTGCCCATCGGCCTCGTCGGCATGGTGCTGGCGTCGATCTTCATCGAGAACCTGCGCGAGGAGGACACCCCGCCGCTGGACTGGCGGGGCTATCTCATGCTCGGCACGGGGCTCGCGACCGTGATGCTCGGCCTGGCGACGGCGGGGCGCCACCTGCTGCCGCTCTGGGCCTCGCTCGCGAGCTTCGGCATCGGCGCCGTGCTCCTCGCGCTCTACGCGCGCCATGCCCGGCGGGTGGCGCATCCGGTGATGAGCTTCCGGCTGATGGTGCTGCCGACCTTTCGCGCCGGCGTCGTCGGCGGGGCCCTGTTTCGCCTCGGCGTGGGCGCGATCCCGTTCCTCTTGCCCCTGATGCTGCAGCTCGGATTCGGGCTCGATCCGCTGAATTCGGGTCTCATCACCTTCGCGGCGGCGGCGGGCGCGCTCTTCATGAAGACGCTCGCCGCGCGCATCATCCGCACGCTGGGCTTCCGCTCGATCCTCGTCTGGAACAGCCTCGTCTGCGCCGCCTTCATCGCGGTGATGGGAATCTTCCGGCCGGAGACGCCCTATGCGATCGTCATCGCGCTCCTGCTGGTGGGCGGATGCTTCCGCTCGCTGCAATTCACGGCGTTGAACGCCGTCTCCTTCGCCGACGTGGTGCGCAAGGACATGAGCCAGGCCACCGCGGTGACGAGCGTCGTGCAGCAGGTCGCGCTGGCGGTCGGCGTCACGATCGCCGCCTTCGCGCTCGAGGCGTTCAGCCTGATGGCGGGCCACGAACGGCTGATGACCGAGGACTTCACCCCGGCCTTCCTGTTCATGGCCGCCCTTTCGGCGCTGGCCTACTTCGTCTTCGCCCGCCTCGACCCCGACGCCGGCGCCGAGATGTCCGGCCACCGGACCAATCTCGGCCCCGCACCGAAGCCTCCCTCGCTGTAAGGGAGGAGAATGCTCGCGGAGCGAGCCAGGGGTGGGGTCCGTCGCCTGCGGGTGAAGCGCCCTCCCCTTCGGCTACGCCGAACACGCGTGCCGCGTGCCCCATCCGTCTCGGCTGCGCCGAGCCACCTTCCCCTACAGGGAAGGAGAAGGCGGCACGCGTCTCACTTCAGCGGGTCGTGGCCCCAGTTCATCAGGGAATAGCGCCAGCGGGAGTGCTCCTTGTCCTCGCCCGGGCCGCCCTGCTTGGAATGGCGGTGGACGTAGCCGACGACCTTCTTCATGTGAGCGTAGTCGTCGTCGCCGAGGTCGGCCTTCTTGGTGTGCTTGATCTCGACGATGCGCCTTCCGGACTTGTGGCCCACGGCCTCGCTCTCGCCCTCGTGCGTCCAGCCGACCTCCTTCGATTCGTCCGTCTCGAGCCAGTCCTCCAGCTCCTTGGGCGTCATGTTCACCGCCTCGCCGAACTCGCGGTAGATCTCCTGCTTCTCCTGGTCGTCCATGGCGTCGTCGTCTCCCTCTGTTCCGGTTTCGGAGGAAAAACGCGCCGGCCGGGCTTCGGGTCGAGCGGCGTGCCGTCGCGGGGGCGCTCACCCGTGCGTGGAGAGCCCCATGCGCTCGGCCATCAGTTCGGCGAGGTGGCGCGTCGGGCGCCCCGCGCCCTGCTCGATCTGCTCGCGGCAGGAAAAGCCGTCGGCGAGGATGGTGCGGCCGGGCTCGGCCTCGCGCACCATGGGCAGGATCACCCGCTCCCCGCAGTCGCGGGACACGGGGTAGGTCTCCCTCGCGAAGCCGAAGGAGCCCGCCATGCCGCAACAGCCCGACGGCGCGATCTCGGCCTCGATGCCGAGCTTGTCCATCAGCGCGCGCTCGCCCGCGTCCTTGATGACCGCGTGATGGTGGCAATGGATCTGCACCAGCGCCCCCTCCCCGATTCGCGGCAGGTCGAAGCGGTCCTCGTCGGCCATGACGAAATCCGAGAAGTAAGACGTCTGCGCCGAGAGATCGCGCGCCCGCTGGTCGTCAGGGAACAGGTTCACGAGCTCGTCCTTGAACGCCGTGGTGCAGGCGGGCTCGAGCCCGATGATCGGCGTTCTCGCCGCGATGTCGTCCTTCAGCGTCGTGAGCGTGCGGAACCACAGATTCTGCGCCGTGCCGAGGAAGCCCTCGTCGTAGAGCGCGCGCCCGCAGCAGAGCGGGCGCGGTGGGATGTCGACCGCGTATCCCGCACGTTCCAGGATCAGCGTCGCCGCGATCAGCGTGTCGGGGCGGAAATTGTCGTTGAACGTGTCGGGCCAGATCAGCACGCGCTCGCCGTCGGTGGGCCGGTCCTCGCGCGCCTCGAACCAGGCGCGGAAGGTGCGGGTGGCGAATTTCGGGATGTCGCGCTCCTGCGCGATGCCGCCCACCGACTTCGCGAGCCGCGAGATCCCGGGGAAGCCCGCCGCGAAATTGGCGAGCCGCGGCAGCTTCGAGCCGATGCGGGCCCACAGGTGGATCAGGCCCATCGAATAGGCGGCGCGCGGGCGCAGCTTGCGCTTGTAGTAGTGCGCGCGGAACTCCGCCTTGTAGGTCGCCATGTCCACGTTGACGGGGCAATCGCTCTTGCAGCCCTTGCAGGCGAGGCACAGCGAGAGCGCGTCCTCGACCGCGTCGGCGTGGAAGCCGCCCTGCATGGCGCCGCCGTGGAGCATCTCGAAGAGGAGCCGCGAGCGGCCGCGGGTCGAGTGCTTCTCCTCGCGCGTCGCCATGAAGCTCGGGCACATGACGCCACCCGACGACTCGATGCGCCGGCACTTGCCGACGCCCACGCAGCGCTCGGCCGCGGCGACGAAGCCGCCCTCCTCGTGGAAGGAGAACACGGTCTTGGGCTCGTCGGGATCGTAGGCGGGCCCCAGCCGCAGGTTCGACGTCGCAGGGTAGGCGTCGAGAATCTTGCCCGGGTTCATCAGCCCGTCGGGATCGAAGATGCCCTTGAAGGCGCGGAACATGGCGAGCATCTCGGAGCCGTACATGCGCTCGAGCAGCTCGCCACGCGCCTGCCCGTCGCCGTGCTCGCCCGAGAGCGAGCCGCCGTGGCGCACGACGAGATCCGCCGCCTCGCCGAGGAAGCGTCCCCATTGCGCGACGCCGTCCTCGTGCTTGAGGTCGAAGGAGACGCGGCAATGGACGAGCCCGTCGCCGAAATGGCCGTACATCGGGGAGACGTAGCCGTACCTGTCGTAGAGTGCCTTGAGGTCGCGCAGGTAGGCGCCGAGCTTCGCCGGCGGCACCGCCGTGTCCTCCCAGCCCTCCCAGGTCTCCGGGCGATCGGGGATGTAGGCCGAGCCCGGCAGCCCCGCCTCGCGCACGCTCCAGAGCTTCTGCTCGCGGGTGGGGCGTGTCAGCACCCGCGCCGCGACGCCCTTCCGCTGGTAGGCCGCGCACAAAGCCCGCGCCTTCTCCTCGGCCTCCGCCCGGTCGAAGGCGCCGAACTCCACGGCGAGCCAGGAATGACCCTCCGGGAGCACCTTCATGTCCTCCTCGTGCAGGTGCTTCCTGTGCATGGCGTCGACGAGGAAGCCGTCGATGCCCTCGATGGCGATGGGCCCGTGCTCGCGCACGGCCACGACCTCGTCCGCCGCCTCGAAGATCGAGGGGAAGGAGAGGACGCACAGCACGCGCTCGGGCGGGCTCTCGATGAGGGTCAGCGTCGCGCCGAGGATGGCGACGCAGGTGCCCTCCGTGCCCACCAGCGCCTTCGCGACGTCGAATCCGTGCTCGGGCAGGAGCTTGTCGAGATCGGCGAAGCCCGAGACGCGCCGCGGCAGGTCCGGGTAGCCCTCGCGCAGGAGCCGCGCATGCGTCTTCCGGAAGGCGTCGAGATTGTCGTAGAGGTCGGCCACGGGCCCGCCCTCGGCGCGGATGCGGGCGAGGTCCTCGTCCGAGGTCTTGCCGACGGTGAGCCGCAGGCCGCGCGGCGTGAGGATGTCGAGCGCCTCGACATTGTCCGCCGTGCGCTTGCCGATGACGGAATGCACGCCGCAGGAATTGTTGCCGATCATCCCACCGAGCGTGTTGTGGTCGTGCGTCGCGGGATCGGGCCCGAAGGTCAGGTGGTGGCGCTCGGCCTGCGCGCGCAGGACGTCGAGGATGCAGCCGGGCTCGACCCGCGCCGTGCGCCGCTCCGCATCGATGCCGAGCACGCGGTTGCAATGCTTCGACCAGTCGATGACGACGGCCGTGTTGGTGCATTGCCCCGCGAGCGAGGTCCCGCCGCCGCGCGACAGGATCGGCGCATGGTGCCGGATCGCCGTGCGCATCGCCTCCGCGCCGGCTTCGACGGTGCGCGGCACGACGACGCCGATGGGCACCTGCCGGTAGTTCGAGGCGTCCGTGGCGTAGAGCGCCCGGTCGCCGTCGGAGAATCGCACCTCGCCGTTCACGCGCTCGGCGAGATCGCGCTCGAGCGCCCGCGCGTCGCCGTCGAAGCGCGCCGCCTCCGTCTCGATGCGGCCGGCGGCGTTGCGGTGGATGACGCGGGCGGGCTCGTCCATGCGGGTCGTCTCCTCGTGCGTCGCGCAGGCTGAGGGGTCAGAGCGCGAAGCGCTCGGCGTCCTTGGTCTTGAAGGTGAGGCCGTGGCCGGCGGCGGTGCTCGCCGCGATCGCGCCGTCGCGGGGAACGGGGGCGCCCTCGAAGAGCATCGCCTCGATGCGTACGTGATCGTGGAACCACTCGATGTGCCGCAGGCCCGGCGCGGCGCGGCAGACGGGCAGGTGCAGCGCGGGCGCCGTATGGGCCGAGATCGGGATGGCGAAGGCCTCCGCCAGCGCCGCCGCCTGGAGGAAGCCGGTATAGCCGAGGCAGCGGGTGGCATCGAGCTGGAGGCAGTCGACGGCCCGCGCCTCCAGCATGCGCCGCGCGTCGTGCGGGCCGTAGACGTATTCCCCCGCCGCGCAGTCGACGGCGCCGGGAAGCCCGCCGCGCACGAAGGCGAGGCCCTCGAGATCGTCGGACGTCACCGGCTCCTCGAACCAGTCGACGCCCAAGCCGTCGGCGATCTCGGCGATGGCCAGCGCCTCGCGCGGGGTGCAGGCGCCGTTGGCGTCGATCATGAGGCGAGCCTCCTCCCCGATCGCCTCCTTGGCGCGCGTCATCCGCCGCTCGGCGTCGCGCCGGTCCGCGCCGATCTTCATCTTCACGCGCCCGCAACCGTCCTCGGAGACCCAGCCCGCGAGCTGCTCGGCGAGACGGTCGTCGTCGTAGCTGGTGAAGCCGCCGGACCCGTAGATCGGCACCGCGTCGCGCCGCGCGCCCCAGAGGTCAGCGAGCGGCAGGCCGACGAGGCCGGCCTTCAAGTCCCACAGAGCGGTGTCGACCGCCGAGACCGCCCCGGCCGCGATGCCGCCGGACCCCATGTTGCGCACGCGCCGGCGCATGCGGTCCCACAGGCGCGGGACGTCCATCGCATTCTCGCCGAGGATCTCTGCGGCGAGCGTGCGGTTCGCCACGCCCACGGCGCCAGCGTCGGCAAAGGAATAGCCGGTGCCGCGGACGTTGCCTGCGCCCGCCGTGACGACGACGAGGGTCGTCGCCTCCCATTCCAGCGTCCCGTCCGCCTCCGGCGCATCCGTGGGGATGCGGTAGGCGCGCGCCTCGAGCGCGTCGATGGGCACGACGCCGACCATCGCATCCGCCTCAGATGATCTCGCGGACCGTGTCCGAAGCGGCGGTGAGCGCGATCTTCGTCGCGTTCGGCGTGCCGCGGGCGAGGCTCTCGCCGAACTTCGCCGCCTGGCCGGGCTTGATCTTCGGGGGCATGGGCGGCTCGTGGGGATCGACCACGGCCTCCACCAGCACCGGCCCCGGCGTCGCCAGCGCCTGGCGCAGCGTCGTCGCGCATTCCGCCGGATCGGTGACCGTGAAGGAGACGAAGCCGCAGCCGCGCGCGATGGTGGCGAAGTCCACGGGCTCCAGCTCGCAGCCGTATTCCGGGTTGCCCAGGAAGACCATCTGCTCCCACTTGATCTGGCCGAGCGTGTTGTTCTTGATCACGACGACCTTCACGTCGAGGTCGTATTTCTTCGCCGTGATCAGCTCGCTCATCAGCATCGACAAGCCGCCGTCGCCCACGAAGGCGACGACCGGGCGCCCCGGATAGGCGATCGCGGCGGCATTCGCGTAGGGCAGCCCGCAGGCCATGGTGGCGAGGTTGCCCGAGCACGAGAACATCATGTCCCCGCGTATGTCGATGTGGCGCGCGACCCAGGTGGTGATGGTGCCCGAATCGGTGGTGAGGATCGCGTTCGACGGCATGAGCTTGTTCAGCTCGTGGGCGACGACCTGCGGCTTCATCGGCATGTCGGTGCGGGTGCCGCGCTCGTGCATCAGCTCGCGCCACTCGCGCATGCCGGCCTGCGCCTCCTCCAGGAAGGAGCGGTCCTCGCGATAGGCGAGATGCGGCATGAGGAGCTCGAGCACGCGCACGCTGTCGCCGACCAGCGGCACATCGACGTCGTAGCGCAGCCCGATGCGCTGCGGATCGATGTCGATCTGCACCGCCTTCGCCTGCCCCGGCTGCGGGTAGAACTCGACGTAGGGGTAGGACGAGCCGACGATGAGCAGCGTGTCGCAGCTCTCCAGCGCCTCCTGCGAGGGCCGCGTGCCGAGAAGGCCCGTGCCGCCGGTCGTCAGCGGGTGCTCGTCGGGGACGACGCCCTTGCCCAGCAGCGGCTTGACGATCGGCGCACCGAGCCGCTCCGCCAGCGCGATGACGTGATCGCCCGCGCCCAGCGCGCCGCGACCCGCGAGAATGACCGTGCGCTTGCCCTCGTTGAGGAGCGCCGCCGCTTCCGCGATCTGGTTCGCGTTGGGAATGTGGGCGCTCTCGGCCATGCGGTCGGAGACGTGGCCGGCGATGTTGCGCTTGGAGCGGTAATCCGCCTTCACCGGCTGGGACTGGGTGTCCACCGGCATGGTCACGTGGGCGACGCCGCGATAGGCGAGCGCCGATCGGCAGGCGAGCTCGACGACGTTGCGGGTGTGCGCCGGGCCCATGACGCGGGCGTTGTAGACCGATACGTCCTGGAAGACCTTGTCGAGCTCGACGTCCTGCTGGGTGTGCGTCTGGATCAGGTCGTGGAACTGCAGGCCCGTGATGGCCAGGACAGGCTGCCCGTCGAGCTTGGCGTCGTAGAGGCCGTTCAGCAGATGGATGCCGCCGGGGCCCGAGGTCGCGAGGCAGACGCCGAGCTTGCCCGTGAACTTGGCGTAGCCGCAGGCCATGAAGGCCGCGCCTTCCTCGTGGCGGACCTGGACGAAGCGGATCTCGTCCTTGCGCTTGCGAAGGCTCTCGATGATCCCGTTGATGCCGTCACCCGGCAGGCCGAAGATCGTGTCGACCCCCCACTCGATCAGCGTGTCGACGAGAACGTCGGCGGCGGTCTTCGATGCCATGAGAGCCTCTCCCTGTGCGGCGGCGCGGGGTCGCGGCGCGTGGCGCACCGCTTTGCCCGGTCAACAGGGAGGGACGCGGATCGTTCCTGGAAAGGAGAGGCCGGTCTAAGCGCCCACGGTTGACGCTCTGCTCAAGATTTGGCGAGCACCATGGCGTCGAGCACCGCGAAGTAGAAGCAGGCGGACGCGACGAGCACGAAGGCGTGCCAGACGGCGTTGTGGAAGCGCAGCGTCTCCCACAGGTGGAAGACGATGCCGGCCATGTAGATGGCCCCGCCGATGACGATGAGCCACAGCGTCGTGGGCGTCAGCGCCGCGATGATCTCCTCGCCGCCGAGCACGCCGCTCCAGCCCATCGCGAGGTAGAGCAGGATCGCCCCGCGATCCCAGCGGCCGGGGAAGACGAGCTTGAGCGTCACGCCCGTCGCGGCCGCGCCCCACAGGATGACGAGGAGCGGGGCGGCATGCGCCGCGTCCACCTGCGTGAGGAAGGCGGTGTAGGTGCCGGCGATGAGGATGTAGATCGCCGAATGGTCGAACCGGCGCAGGATCCATTTGGTGCGCGAGGCGGGATAGAGGTTGTAGATGGCCGAGACGGTGAGAACCGTGACGAGCCCGAAGCAATAGACGAGGAGCCCCGTCATCTCGAGCGCGCCGGCGCGCTCCGCCGCCCACAGCGTGATGAGGACGACGCCGATCAGGGCGAGCTTCAGGCCCAGCGCATGCACGATCCCGTCGGCGATGAGCTCGGCGCGGCTGTAGTCCCATTTCACCCGCACGGGGGGGACGAAACCGGCGGCTCGGTCGCGCGCTTCCCCGGTCTGCGCTTCGACGCTCGGCCCTTCCACGTTCATATGGTCTCCGTCTCCTGTCGTGCCGCTGGGGAGCATCATCGCGACGGGCGCTTGCTCCGGACGGCGAACGGCGCTTCCCTGGTCGACGTTCCGGGAGACGATAGCATGAAATTGGACGCGAACCGCCTGGTGGCACCCGAATTTTCCCTGTCCGACGTGGACTTGAAGGAGCGTATCGAGGACGACGAATACCTCGCCGAGGAGGCACGGCTGCAGACGGAGCTGAAGCGCATCCAGCAGGCGTATCTGCACAAGGGCGAGCGCGCGCTCATCGTCTTCGAGGGCTGGGACGCCGCCGGCAAGGGGGGCACCATCCGCCGCATGGCGGCGGCCATGGATCCCCGCGGCTTCAAGGTCTGGCCCATCGGCGCGCCCTCCCCCGCCGAGCAGCGCCACCACTATCTCCACCGCTTCTGGACCCGGCTTCCCGGCAACGGCGAGATCGTGATCTTCGACCGCTCGTGGTACGGACGCGTGCTCGTCGAGCGCGTGGAGGACTTCGCCACGCAGACCGAATGGCAGCGCGCGTACGAAGAGATCGTCGCCTTCGAGCGCATGCTGCTCGACGACGGTGCGCGCATCGTGAAGATCTTCCTCCACATCTCCCCCAAGGAGCAGCGCAAGCGCTTCGTCGAGCGCCTGCGCGACCCGCTCAAGCGCTGGAAGCTGTCCTACGAGGACCTGCGCAACCGCGAGAAATGGCCGCACTACGAGGCCGCCGTCGACGACATGGTGCGCCGCACCTCGACCGTCCGCGCACCCTGGACGGTCGTCTCCTCCGAGCAGAAGAAGTCGGGCCGCATCAAAGCCTTGCAGGCGATCGTGGAGGCGCTTTCCCATGACGTCGACCTCTCGCCGCGGCCCCTCGACCTGGGGCTCCTGGCGGAGGCCGAGGCCAAGCTCGGGATTGATCCGCGAGACGTCGTGGACACGTAAGCCCGGCGAGGCGTCGATGCTGCCGCTTTACGTTTCTTCACGTGCTGTTCGCACCTGCGAAACGGGTCTATGTGAGACAGGGCGAAGACAAGGCGACGAAACGGTTTGCAGCCCGTGAGTTTCCCGCCCTCGAGGATGACGAAGACCATGGACGCGCGCGTCAACGACGAACCGCCTTTCGCGGCCGACCGGGAGGCCGATCCCGACCGACCCGCGCCGCGGCGTCCGAGCGTGCTCTCGCGCATCGGCCGGGGCCTCCGGCTCCTCGTCATGGTGATCTTGCCGATCGCGCTGATCGTCGGCGCGCTCGCCGGCTTCGGCTGGATGCGGGCGACGAAGCCCACCGTCCCCGTCGAACGTCAGGGCGAGGTGGCGCGGCCGATCGCGGCGATCGTCGCCGATCCCGGGCCCGTCCAGCCGACGCTGACGGTCTACGGCCGCATCGTCTCCGGCCGCTCGGTCGACATCCGCGCTCTCGTGTCGGGGCCGATCGTGTCGGTGTCGGACGCCCTCGTCGACGGCGGGCGGGTGGCGGCGGGCGATCCGCTGGTCACCATCGATCCCTTCGCCTACGAGGGCGCGCTCGTGCGGGCGAACGCGGATCTGGCGGAGGCGCAGGCGCGGATCGCCGAGCTCGAGGCCCGCACCCGGCAGGAGACCGACGCGATCGAGCGGGCCCGCGACCAGCTCGTCATCGCCGAGCGGGATCTCGACCGGATCTCGACGCTCCGCGACAGCGGCTCGGCCTCGGCGCGCGCGCTCGACGACGTCGAGCTGCGCGTTTCGCAGGCGCGGGCGGCGCTCGAGACGCGGGAGAACCAGCTCGCGATCTACGAGGCCCAGCGCGCGGCACTCGATGCCTCCCTCGACCGGCTGCTTTTCGCCGTCTCCCAGGCCGAGCGCAATCTCGCGGACACGGTCCTGCGCGCACCTTTCGACGCCCTCGTCTCGGACGTCGGCGCGGAGGTGGGCAAGGTCGTCTCGCTCAACGACCGGATCGCGACCCTCGTCGCCACGGAGCGGCTCGAGGCGCGCTTCCTCCTCTCGGACGCGCAATACGCCCGACTCGCCCCGGACGGCGGCCTCGTGGGCCGCCCGGTCACGGTCATCTGGAGCGCCGGCGAGAGCGAGATCAGGCGCGCGGCGACGATCACGCGTGTCGCCAGCGCGGCGCAGGACGCCTCCTTCGCCGTCTACGCCTCCTTCGACGAGGCAGCGGACGCCGAGGTGCTGCGTCCGGGCGCCTTCGTCGAGGCGCGCCTCGCCGATCGCGTCTACGAGAACGCGCTCACCCTTCCCGTCACCGCCCTCTACGACGGCGGCGTCTTCACGGTGGACGGCGAGAGCCGGCTCGCGCGCGTGCCCGTCGAGATCCTCGCCTGGGGCGAGGACGAGGCGGTGGTGCGCGCCCCCGAGATCGCCGCCGGCACGACGATCCTCGCCTCGCGCCTCACGGCGGCCGGTGCCGGCCAGCTCGTCGAGATACGCACGCCCGCCGCCGACGCGGAGGTCGGGCGATGAGCGCCGCGACGGACGAGCGCGACGCCGTGCCCGCGGGCGGCGGCGGGATCATCGGCATCATCAACGGCTTCCTGCGCCACCGCATCGCCGCGAACCTGCTCGCGCTCGGCGTCGCGTTGATGGGGCTGATGGCGCTCACGCGCCTCAACACGCAATTCTTCCCGACGGTGCAGATCCCCACGATCTTCGTCACCGTCGCATGGCAGGGCGCGAGCCCGGAGGACGTCTCCACCGCCGTCCTCGACGTCATCGAGCCCGAGGTGCGCTTCCTCGACGGCGTCGACGACATCACCTCCTACGCCGTCGAAGGGTCGGCACGCATCGTCCTCGAATTCGTCGAGGGCGCGGACATGGACAAGGCGCTCTCGGACGTCGAGCAGGCGCTGACCTCGATCAGCACGCTGCCGCTCGAGGCGGAGCGCCCCGTCGTCACCCGCGTCGAATTCTACGAGACGGTGGCGCTGCTGGCGCTCTCGGGCGACGTCTCCGAGGACACGCTGAAATCCCTCGCCCGCGACGCGCGCGACGGCCTCCTCGACCGCGGCATCGATCGCGTCGTCTTCACCGGCGACCGCGCCCGCGAGCTGTGGGTGGAGGTCGACGCGGCCGCCATGCGCCGGCTCGGTCTCACCGCAGCGGACGTCTCCCGCGCGATTGCGAGGACCAACCTGTCCGAGCCGCTCGGCACGCTGGAAGGCGCGAGCGAGCGCACCCTGCGCACCCTCTCGCGCACGGATCGGCCCTCCGGCATCGGCGCCATCGAGGTCGTCGCCTCGGCGGAGGGCGAGCGCATCTTCGTGCGCGACGTGGCCGCGATCCGCGAGGCGCTGCGCGACGGGGGCGTGCGCCTCCTGCGCGACGGCGCGCCGATGATCCTCCTCGACATCCAGCGTGCGGAGAGTGCCGACACGCTCCAGAGCATGTCGGCGGCCCTCGACCACGTGGAGGAGCTCGAGGCCCGCCTGCCGCCGACGGTGCATGCGCAGCTCTTCGACGTGCGCGCGCAGGTCGTCTCCGACCGCATCGAGACACTCTCGCTCAACGCCCTCTCGGGCATGGCGATCATCGTCGTCGTGCTCCTGTTCTTCCTCAACACCCGCGTCGCCTTCTGGGTGGCGATGGGCGTGCCGATCTCGCTGCTCGCCACCTTCGCGCTGATGTGGGCGACGGGGCAGACGATCAACGCGATCTCGCTTCTCGGCCTCATCCTCGTGCTCGGCATCCTCGTCGACGACGCCATCATCGTCGGCGAGCACGCGGTGACGCTCACCGAAGCCGGCAAGTCGCCCACCGAGGCCGCCCACGGCGCGGCCATGCGCATGCTCGTGCCCGTCATCGCGGCGACGACGACCACGCAGGCCGCCTTCCTGCCGGTCTTCATGATCTCGGGCGTGGTCGGGCAGATCATCGTCGCGATCCCCCTTGTCGTCGTCGTGGCGCTCGCGGCCTCGCTCTTCGAGAGCTTCCTCGTCCTGCCGACGCATCTGCGCCACGCGCTCGCCGCGCAGGAGCGCGCCAAGGCCCGCGCGGCGCGCCGGGCACGGCCCTCCGCGATGAGCCGCATGCGCGCGGGGCTGGAGCGCGGCATCGACCGCTTCCGCAACGGGCCGATCCGGGCGCTCGCGCGGATCGCCTATGCCTGGCGCTACTCGACCATCGCGCTCGCCGTCGCGGCGCTGATCCTCTCGGTGGGCCTCATCGCCGGCGGGCGCGTGCAATTCACCTTCTTCCCCACGCCCGAGCCCGAATACGTCACCGCCGAGATCATGTTCGCGCCCGGCATGTCGGAAGCCGCCATGGTCGACGCCCTCGCCCGCGTCGAGGACGCGATCGAGGCGGCGGACGCGGACATCGCGGCGCAGAGCGGCGAGCGCGTCGTGCGCTTCGCCTTCTCGCGCCTGGGCGTCGCCGGGCAGAAGCGCGGGGACAACATGGCGACCGTGGAGGTCGAGCTGACGCCCGGCGAGGAGCGCACGATCCGCACGCCCGACGTCGTCGCCGCCTTCGAGGCGGCCGTGCCGGCGATCCCGGGGCTCGACGAGATCTCCATCACCGGCCGCCGATCGGGCCCGCCGGGCTCGGACATCGACGTCTCGTTCACGGGCGCCGACCTCGCGACGCTCAAGGCCGCCGCCGAGGAGCTGAAGCTGCGGCTTCGCGACTATCCAGGCGTCTACGGCATCGCCGACGACACGCCTTTCGGCAAGAACGAGATCGTGCTCGCAACGACGCCGCGGGGCGAGGCGCTGGGCCTCACCGCCGACGTCGTGATCTCCCAGGTGCGCGCCGTCTATCAGGGCGCCGTCGCCATGCGCTTCGCCGCCGGCGAGGAGGAGGTGACGATCCGCGTCAAGCAGGAGGGCGCGGACGAATCGGTCGCGGGCCTCCTCGACATGATGCTGCGCACGCCGTCCGGCGCTCAGGTGCGCCTCGGCGACGTCGTCACCATCGACGAGCGCGCCGCCTTCGCGCTGATCCAGCGCCGCGACGGGCGCGTCGCCGTCACGGTGACGGCGGACGTCAACGCCGACGTCACGCCCGAGGGCGAGGTGCGCGGCGACGTCGTCGACAACATCCTGCCGGCGCTGCGCTCGCAATACGGCGTCGAGACCGCCGTGCGCGGGCGCGCCGAGACGCAGGCCGCCGCCTTCGGGGACCTCGGCTTCGGCGCCATCGTGGCGCTGGCGGCGATCTACGTGATCCTCGCCCTCGTCTTCCAGAACTGGTCGCAGCCGATCCTGGTGATGCTCGTCATCCCCTTCGGCTTCATCGGCGCCGTGATCGGGCACTGGATCCTCGGCTTCCAGTTCGCCTTCCTGTCGATGGTGGGGCTGCTCGGGCTCTCGGGCATCCTCGTCAACGGCTCCATCGTCCTCGTCGACCGCTACAACGAGCGCGTCCGCGACGGCGAGGACCCGGCCTCCGCGGCGGTCGCCTCGTCGGTCGACCGCTTCCGCGCTGTGCTGCTCACCACGCTGACGACGTCGGGCGGCATGGCGCCGCTCATCGCGGAGAAGAGCCTGCAGGCGCAGTTCCTCATCCCCATCGCGATCACGCTCTCCTTCGGGCTGCTGGTCGCGGCGCTGATCATCCTTTTCGTCGTGCCGGCGCTGCTGGGCGTCGCGCAGGACCTCGCCCGGATGAAGCGCGGCTATCTCCGGCTCGCGGGGCTCGCGGAGGTGCGCTGAGGGGGCGGCCGTCGTCCTCCCCTGCGGAGAGGTGGCGCTTGGTGCAGGCGTATCGGTGGTCGCCTCAGCGGGTGCGGAGCCTCGTCATCGCGCGGCGCACGAGCTTTTCCGCCTCGAGCATCACCAGCACGGCGACACCCGCCGCCAGCGCCGCCGCCAGCTCGGCCAAGCCGAGCGGTCGCGAGTCGAACACCGCGTTCATGAACGGCACGTAGGTGAAGCCGAGCTGCAGCGCGGTGACGGCACCGACGACGATCAGCACGACCGGCGTGCCGAGCGCGCCCGCCAGCGTCATCGAGGGGCTGTCGAGATAGCGCACGGCGAAGAGGTAGAAGATCTCCATGGCGACGAGCGCATTCACCGCGATCGTGCGCGCCGTCGCTTCGTCGTGTCCCTGCGACAGGCCGAAACGATAGGCGCCGAAGATACCGGCCGTGAACAGGGCCGAGACGAAGAGCACCCGCCAGGCGAGGAAGGCGTCGAGGATGCGCTTTTCGGGATCGCGCGGGCGCCGGCGCATGACGTCGGGCTCCGGCGGCTCGAAGGCGAGGCTCGTGCCGAGGATGACGGACGAGACCATGTTCACCCACAGGATCTGCACCGCCGTGATCGGCAGCGCGAGCCCGGCGAGGAGCGCGATGACGAGGCTCGCCGATTCGCCGCCGTTGATCGGCAGCAGGAAGGCGATGCCCTTCTGCAAATTGGCGTAGACCGTCCGGCCCGCCTTCACGGCGGCTTCGAGCGTCGCGAAATTGTCGTCGAGCAGCACCATGTCGGCGGCCTGCTTGGCGGCCTCGGACCCCTTGCGGCCCATGGCGATGCCGATGTCGGCGCGCTTGAGCGCGGGCGCGTCGTTGACGCCGTCCCCCGTCATGGCGACGACGCGTCCTTGCGCCTGGAGCGCCGAGACCAGGCGGATCTTGTGCTCGGGGCTGGTGCGCGCAAAGACGTCGACCGCCCGCACCCGCTCGGCCAGCGCGGCGTCGTCGAGCGCGTCGAGGTCGCGGCCGGTGAGCACGTCGTCGGGGTTCGAGAGGCCGAGCGCACGGGCGATGGCGGATGCCGTCGCGGCGTGATCGCCGGTGATCATCTTCACGTCGATGCCGGCCTCGTGGCACTCCGCGACGGAGGCCACGGCCTCCTCCCGCGGAGGGTCGATGAGGCCGACGAGCCCGATCAGGACGAGGCCCGGCTCGACGCTCTCGATGTCGAGCATGTCCTCCCCCTCCCCCGCCTCGCGCCCGGCGAAGGCGAGGACACGCTGGCCCTTCGCCGCGATCTCCTCGATCGCCGCGTGGCAACGCGCGCGGTCGAGGGGCAGGTCGCGCCCGTCGGCGCCGCGGGCGACGTCGCACATGGCGAGGATGCGCTCGGGCGCGCCCTTGACGAAGACGTAGGCGCCGCGCTCCGCCTCGTTCGGCCTGTCGAGGGTCGCCATGAAGCGGTGCTGCGCGTCGAAGGGCACGGCGTCCATGCGCGTCCAGGACGTGCGCTCCGCCCGCGGCTCGAAGCCGGCCTTGGCGGCGAGCGCCACGAGGGCGCCTTCCATCGGATCCCCTTCGACGCGCCAGCCGTGCTCGGTACGCGTCAGAGCCGCGTCGTTGCACAGGAGCGCGGCGCGGGCGAGATCGGCGAGGAGCGGCTCGTCCGCCGGGTCGACCGCCGCGCCGTCGTGCGTGAAGCCGCCCTCGGGCGCATAGCCCTCGCCCGAGACCTCGTAGACGCGCTCGCCCGTCATCACGGTCGCGGCCATCATCTCGTTGCGGGTGAGCGTGCCGGTCTTGTCCGAGCAGATGACGGAGACGGCGCCCAGCGTCTCGATGGCCGGGAGCCGGCGCACCACCGCATTCCGTCTCGCCATGCCCTGGACGCCGATGGCCAGCGTGATGGTGAGAAGCGCCGGCAGGCCCTCGGGCATCGCCGCGACCATCAGGCCGACGACGGCGATGAAGAGCTCGTCGAAGGCGTAGCCCCGCACCAGGATGCCGAAAGCCAGCACCGCGGCGGCGAGGACGACGATGCCGATGGCGAGCGTCTTGGCGAGGCTGTCGATCTGGCGAAGCAGCGGCGTCGTCATCTCGCCGACCTCGGCGAGGAGGCCCGAGATGCGGCCGATCTCCGTTCGCGAACCGGTGGCGACGACGACGCCGCGGCCGGAGCCCGCCGTCACCATGGTGCCGGAATAGGCCATGGAGGCGCGGTCGCCGAGCTGGGCGTCCGCCTCGACAGGATGGATCGACTTCTCGGAGGGCACGCTCTCGCCCGTGAGCGCCGCCTCCTCGATGCGCAGGTTGCGCGCCTCGACGACGCGCAGGTCCGCCGGGACGCGGTCTCCCGCCTCGACGAGCACGACGTCCCCCGGCACGAGATGCTCGCCGGGTATCCCGACGCGCTTGCCGTCGCGCAGCGTCGCCGCCTGGGGCGCGAGCATGCCGGCAATGGCGTCGAGCGCCGCCTCCGCCTTGCCCTCCTGCACGAAGCCGATACCCACGTTGGCGACGACGACGGCGAGGATGACGGCGGTGTCGATCCAATGGCCGAGCAGCGCCGTCACCAGCGCCGAGACGAGTAGGATCCAGATGAGGACGGAATTGACCTGATCGAGGAGCCGCTGCAGCGGCCCGCGTCGCTTCGCCTGCGGCAGCCGGTTGGGCCCGTGCCGCTCGAGCCGCCGCGCCGCCTCGTCCGCAGCGAGGCCGTGCGGCGCGCTCTCGAGATGCGCGAGCGCGTCGGCATGGGGAATGGCGTGCCAGGGGCGAGCGTCGGGGGGCCGCGTCGCGTCGTCGTCCGTGGGGGGCATGGGCGGATCACTCCACGCATCTCTCCTTCCCTGTAGGGGAAGGTGGCGCCGGCGAAGCCGGTGACGGATGGGGCACGCCGAACGGCGTGCTCGGCGAAGCCGAGATGGGGCGTTTCACCGGCAAGCGACGGACCCCACCCCTCGCCGGCTGGCGCCGGCATTCCCCTCCCCTACAGGAAGGGACACCTCACCGCGACCGCTCCTTCCTCCACTGCACCGAATACAGATCGAAGCGCCGGTCGCGCAGGTTCTGGACGGTGCCGTTGGCGCGCGCCTGGCGCAGCGTGTCGAGATTCAGGTCGGCGATGGCGACCATCTCCGAGTTCGGCGTCGTGTCGGCGGCGATGCCGTCGCGGTCGAAGGGGAAGTCGCAGGGCGTCAGGATGCAGCTCTGCGCGTACTGGATGTCCATGTTCTCGACGTTGGGGAGATTGCCCACGTTGCCGGCCAGCGCGACGTAGACCTGGTTCTCCACCGCCCGCGCCTGGCAGCAATAGCGCACCCGCAGGTAGGACTTGCGCTCGTCGGTGCAGAAGGGGACGAACAGTATCTGCGCGCCCTGGTCGACGAGGTGGCGGGCGAGCTCGGGGAACTCGCTGTCGTAGCAGATCATGATGCCGATCGGCCCGCAATCGGTCATGACCGTGCTCGCCTCGTCGGCGCCGACGATGGACCACCAATAGCGCTCGTTGGGCGTCGGGTGGATCTTCGGGCGTGCGTGGATCGAGCCGTCGCGCAGGCAGACATAGCAGACGTTGATGATGTCGCCGTCCTCGTCCCGCGTCGGATGCGAGCCGCCGATGATGTTGATGTTGTAGTGCACGGCCAGCCGCGACAGCATCTCCTTGAGCCGCTCGGTATAGCGGGACAGCTGCGCGATCGCCTTGTCGGGCGGCAGGTTCTCGTTGTCGATCGAGAGCAGCTGGAGCGTGAACAGCTCCGGAAAGACGCAGAAGTCCGACTTGTAGTCGGCCACGGCATCGACGAAATACTCGACCTGGTCAGCGAATTCCTGGAAGGATTCGACCTTGCGCTGCTGGTACTGGATGCAGGCCACGCGCACGGTCGATTGCGGGCGGCGGCGCTGCTTGTCGTTGCGCGAGGCCGGATCCGGCGCCACGGCCGGGTTCCACCAGACGAGGTGCACGGCGTTGCCGCGGCTCTCCGTGTCGATGGGCAGGTAGTCGTGGAGGACGCGCAGGGGCTCGAAGCCGTTGCGCATCTGGAACGAGATCACCTGGTCGCGCAGGCCCTGCTCCACCACGGACTCGAGATATTCCTCGGCGCTCGCCACCTGCTTGCGGCGCTTCGCCTTCGCGTAGCCCGGCATGCGCCCGGCGAAGACGATGGCCTTGAGCTTGAGGTCGATGGCGAGGCGCTTGCGCTCATTGTAGAGGCGCTGGCCTATGCGCAACCCGCGATGCTTCGGGTCGACCATCACCTCGAAGCCGTAGAGCACGTCCCCGTCGTCGTCGTGGCGGGAGGCGAAGCCGTTGCCGGTGATCGTGTTCCAGTCGTGCGGGGCGAGCGCCGTCTTCTCGTCGATGAGGAAGGTGGCCGCGTAGCCGACGAGCTCGTCCTGGTAGATGGCGACGAACTGACCTTCCGGGAACATCTGGATCTGGCCGCGCAGCTGGGCCTGGGAATAGGGCTCCATCGTCGGGTAGGCCCGCCGGCACAGCGCCTGGATGGCACGCACGTCCTTGAGCAGAGCCGGCCGCACGAAGAGCTTCGGCTTCGTCTCGGCGCGAGCCTGGGCCTTGGCGGTGCGCGCGTTGGACGCCTTGGCGGCGGCGCGCTTGACGCCTGGCGCGTGCGCCTCTCGCGTCGCGGCGTCGGTGGTTGCGTCGTCGATCAGCGTCTTGTCGCCGGCATCCTCGTTCACGAAAGCCTCTCTTCTCGCATGGGCCGGCCTGCGCGGGCCGGCCTCTCAAGTGATGATCCTAGAGCGGCCAGACGACGAGGATCATCGGGATTCCCACGCACAGGACGACGATCTCCAAGGGCAGGCCGAGGCGCCAGTAGTCTCCGAATCGAAAACCGCCGGGGCCCAGGATCAGCGTGTTGTTCTGGTGGCCGATCGGCGTGAGGAACGCGCAGGACGAGCCGATCGCCACCGCCATCAGGAACGGGTCCGGATTTGCGCCCATCACCCCCGCGATCCCGATCGCGATCGGACACATAACGGTCGCGGTCGCCGCATTGTTCATGAAATCGGTGAGACACATGGTCATCACCATGAGGCCGACGAGCACCAGGACGGGGCTGCTCTCGCCCATCAGCCCCATCATGCCGCGCGCCAGCATGTCGGCCGCACCCGTCGCCGCGACGGCGCCGGCGACGGGGATGAGCGCGCCGAGCAGCACGATCACCGGCCACTCCACCGCCGTGTAGACCTCCCGCGTGGGCACGATGGACGCGAGCACGTAGGCGAGCGCGGCGAGCGTGAAAGCGATCTCGGCGGGCAGGATCGCGAGCGCGGTGGCCGCGATGGCCGCGCCGAAGATGCCGGCGGCGAGCCACGCGTCGCGCTTGGCCGGGAAGCGCAGCGCGCGCTCGGCCAGCGGCACGCAGTCGAAATGCGCGGAGAAGTCGGCGAGCGTGTCGGGCGTGCCCTGGAGCAGCAGCACGTCGCCGGGCGCGAGACGCGTCTGGCGCAGCCGCGAGATCGAGCGCCGGCCCTGGCGGGAAATGGCGAGGAGATTGATCGCGTGGCGCGAGCGCAGCTTCAGATGCTGGGCCGTGCGCCCGACCAGCGGCGAGCCCGGGCGCACCACGACCTCCGCCATCACGGTGTGCTCGGCCTCGGGCGCGCGCACGCCGGTGCGCTTGTCCTCCTCCAGCGTCAGGCCGAGCTTGGCCAGCGCCTGGGCGAGGTTCTTCGAATCGGCCTCGATGACGAGGATGTCGTCCTCGCGCACGCTGCGCCAGTTCTGCGGGGCGGGGATGCGGGCGTTGTCGCGCACGAGGCCCACGACCTGCGCCTCCGCCGCCGCGAGGGTCTCCTCGACCTCCTTGAGTGTCATGCCCACGGCCCGCGCCTTGGCAGGCACCCGCGCCTCGGTGAGGTAGGCACCGATGTCGAAGTTTTGCCCCGCGCTACGCGGCCGCTCGGGAACGAGGAAGCGCGCGCCGAGAACGACGAGGAGCACGCCCGCGCCGGCCACCGCGAGCCCCACGGGCGTGAAGGCGAACATGCCGAAGGGCTCGCCCGTCGCCTCGGCTCGGAAGGCGGCGACGATCAGGTTCGGCGGCGTGCCGATGAGCGTCGTCATGCCGCCGAGGATGGAGGCGAAGGAGAGCGGCATCAGGATCTGCCCCGGCGCCACGTTCACCCGCCGCGCGGCTCCGAGGGCAGCCGGCATCATCAGCGCCAGCGCGCCGATGTTGTTCATGAACGACGACATGGCGGCCGTGAGCGCGCAGAAGATCAGGATGATGCGCCACGGTCCGGCCGCATCGGGAACCACCCGGCGGATCAGGCGGTCGATCAAACCGGAGGACGCGAGGCCGTGGCTGAGCACGAGCACCGCGGCGACGGTGACGACCGCCGGGTGACCGAAGCCGGCGAAGGCCTGCGAGGCCGGCACGAGGCCGACCAGCACGCACGCGATCAGCGCCGCGACGGCCACGAGGTCGTGACGCCAGCGTCCCCACAGGAAGAACCCCATGGCGACGGCGATGATCGCGAGGATGAGGGCTTGGGGCGCCGTCATGCGCCGTTCCGGCCGGTCCGAGCTGCGGGCATGGGCGACGCGGCAGGCAAGGGCGACGGGCTCCCGCACGCCGCCTCGTCCGCGAGCGCCGCGCTTCCCGCGAAGTTCGACCACACATCGGCGCGGCGGGCAAGCCCCAGGTTGGCCCGCAAAGAGCGCTTGCCGGGCGCTCGACCGGAGCGTGCGTCCGCTGCGGGTCCGCTTCGCGTGCCGTGCGTGCCGCGCGCCTTGCGGTGCGGCCGGCCGCGGCCTACGGCTCGACGGAAATGCGTACGCGGAGGCGGCGATGGCGGGCGAGGCGGAGATGCGGACGAAGGCGCCGAGCGGCGGGCTCGCGCCCTGGCTCCCGGCGCTGCTGGCGGTGATCGTCGGCATCGGCTTCGCGCGCTTCGCCTACACCCCGCTCCTGCCGCTCCTCGTCGAGCGGGGCTGGGTGAGCGCCGCCGAGGGCGCTTTCGCGGGTGCTGCGAATCTCGCGGGCTATCTCGTCGGCGCGCTGGCGGCGCAGGCGCTCGCGGGAAGGCCCGAGCGCGGGGCGATCCTCAACGCCTCGCTCGTTCTCGCCATCGTCTCGCTCGGCGCCTGCGCCGCGCCGCTCGGAGCGACCTGGCTCTCCGGCTTCCGCTTTCTCGCGGGTGTGGCCGGCGGGCTGATCATGGTGCTCGGTCCCTCCGCGATCCTGGCGCGCACGCCGCCGGAGGCGAAGAGCCGGGTCTCGGGCTACGTCTTCGCGGGCGTGGGCATCGGCGTCATGCTGTCGGGCGCCCTCCTCCCGGCGCTCGCGACGCTCGGCCTCGTGACGACCTGGCTCGCGCTGGCCGCCATGGCGCTCGTCCTCACCGCGATCGCGTGGCGCCGCTGGCCGGAAGGCGCGGGCGCCGCCGCCGCGGGCGAGATGCCGAAGCGCGCGCCCTTGGCCATCGCGCTCCTCGTCCTCGCCTATGCCAGCGACGGCGCCGGCTTCGTGCCGCACACGCTCTTCCTGTCGGACTTCGTCGCCCGCGGCCTGGGGCGGGGAGAGGCCGCGGGCGGGCTCGCCTGGACGGCCTTCGGCATCGGCGCCGTCGTCGGCGCGCCGCTGTGCGGGCTCGTCGCCTCACGGATCGGCGCCGGGCCCGCCCTCGTCGGGGCCCTGTTCCTCAAGGCTGCGGCCGTCGCCCTGCCCCTCGTCTCGACCAGCGCCGTGGCGCTCGGGGCCTCCGCGATCCTCGTGGGCGCGCTCACGCCCGGCATGGTCGCGCTCGCCGCCGCGCTGACGGCGACCCTGGCGAGCGGCCCCGCCCAGGCCCGCCTCTTCGGCACCATGACCATCGCCTTCGCCGTCGCCCAGGCGGCGGGCGCCTACGCCCTCTCCGCCCTCTTCGCTGCGAGCGGCTCCCACCTGCCGCTCTTCGCGACCGGCGCAGCGGTGCTCGCGGCGGGTGGGTTGGCGGCCGTGGGGGCGGTGCGGATGGTGGGAAGGGGCTAAGTCGGGTCACGTCCTGAGGGTTGTAGATTATACCATTCAGGATGGTTTCATCCTTAACTAGCATGCAATGATGTGCACTCTTCTTGACATGCATGTGCTGTCAGGCCATTTTCCACGAACAGCAGGAACCGAGCCATGGCACACGTATCGTCCTCTTCATTTCGTGATCTCGAGGAATTCCTCGATAGCGTCTGCGCGTCCGACGTGCCGGTGACGGTCACGCGCACGGACAAGAAGTCGGTCGTCGTCCTATCCGAGGACGAGTATTCCAGCTTGATGGAAACGCTTTATCTCCTGCGAAGCCCTGCGAACGCGCGGGACTTGCGAGAGTCCGTGGCGGACCTGGACGCTGGTCGCGGTCTGGAGCGTAATCTTCTGTCGTGAAGCTCCTCTGGTCGCCCGCTGCCTGGGAGGCGTATCTCTCTTGGCAGAAAGAGAATCCCGAGGGCCTCAAGCGGCTCAACGAATTGATTAGGGAAGTACAGCGTACTCCGTTCACCGGGACCGGAAAGCCGGAGCCGCTGAGAGGCGATCTTACGGGATGGTGGTCGCGCCGGATCACCAAGGAGCACCGGCTGGTCTATCGAGTGCGCGGCAAAGGTGATGAGCAATTCGTCGAGATCGCTCAGTGCCGCTACCACTATTGAGAGGCGATAGTGCTCAAGCCGCGCCGCGCTCTCTCGCGGGTCGGCCGACGCTCGGATGGGTCGCCGCGTAGAGATAGGCGGCCTCGAACGCTTCGCGCGGGACATCGGGATAGTCGTCCAGCAGGTCGTCGATCGTGTCGCCGGCCTCGATGCGCCCGAGGACGGAGCTCGCCGTGATCCGCGTCCCCTTGAGGACGGGACGCCCGCCCATCACGCCGTCAACACGCTCGATATAGGCATCGCGCGCCTCCGCGTAGCGCAGCGCACGGTCGACGGCATCGCTCGCGAGGGCACCGACGTCGACTGTCAGCGCCGGCGCGATCTCGATGCGGCACTCCCTCATCGCATCGAGGCGTACGGTTTCGACGTGCCTGCTCATCTGCAGCTTGTCAGCGATCGTGAGGCGACGTCCTAGAGACCGGAAGGTCGCGGCGAGAGCGACAGAGCGAATCGGAAGCATCCGCTCGGCTCGCGTGCCGGAACGCGTCGCGCTGAAGATCCGCTGCTCGAGGGCCTTCTCGACGACGCTTCGCGGCGCGTCCGCCAGCGCGGCGACCTCGTTCACTGACAGCATGGCAGCCACTGAAAACTCCTTCCTCACGGGGGAAGAACAAACCCTAGGCCGGACGTGGGCAAGATGCCCCCGACATCCCGCCCCGAACACGAAAAAGGCGGCCCCCGCGGGGACCGCCTCTTCCACGTCTCGGCAAAACAGCCTCGTCGCGCGATCAGCGCTTCGAGAACTGGAAGGAGCGGCGGGCCTTGGCCTTGCCGTACTTCTTGCGCTCGACCACGCGGGAGTCGCGGGTGAGGAAGCCGTTCTTCTTGAGGATGCCGCGCAGCTCGGGCTCGTAGTGCGTCAGCGCCTTCGACAGGCCGTGGCGCACGGCGCCGGCCTGGCCGGAGAGACCGCCGCCCATCACCGTGACGGTGATGTCGTACTGGTCGACGCGGTTCGTCAGCTGGAGCGGCTGGTTGAGGATCATCCGCAGGACCGGGCGCGCGAAATAGGTCTCGAGCGGACGGGCGTTGACGGAGATCTTGCCGGTGCCGGGGCGGATCCAGACGCGAGCGATGGCGTCCTTGCGCTTGCCGGTGGCATAGGCGCGGCCGTGGGCGTCGAGCTTCTGGACGTGGACCGGGGCGTCCTCGGTCGGGGTCGTCGTCTGCGCCTGGCCGAGATCGGAGAGGGACTGCAGGGTCGCCATCGTCAGATCCTCACGTTCTTGGAGTTCATCGCCGCGACGTCGAGCGCCTCGGGCTGCTGCGCCTCGTGGGGATGCTCCGTGCCCGGGTAGACCCGCAGGTTGCCCATGATCTTGCGGAAGAGCGGGCCGCGCGGGAGCATGCGCTCCACGGCCTTCTCGACGACGCGCTCGGGGAAGCGGCCCTCGAGGATCGAGCGCGCGGTGCGCTCCTTGATGCCGCCCGGATGGCCGGTGTGGTGGTAGTACACCTTCTGCTCGCGCTTGCGGCCGGTGAACTTCACCTTGTCGGCATTGATGACGATGACGTTGTCGCCGCAATCGACGTGGGGCGTGTACGACGGCTTGTGCTTGCCGCGCAGGCGCATCGCCACGATCGAGGCGAGACGGCCCACGACGAGGCCCTCCGCATCGATCACGACCCACTTCTTCTCGACGTCGGCGGGCTTCAGCGAAAAGGTCTTCATCGCGCTGTGTCCCTGGTTGGAGCCGCGAAGGCCCCCTGCGAAACGAGAAGCCGCCGGGCGGACCCGGCGGCAGCTGGCGTGTCTCTATGCGCGAAAGGCGCGAGGGTCAAGCCCTTTCGCGCGGAAACGACCGGCCGGAGCCCTTGCCATGCAAGGGATCGAGCGATGCGTACCAGGATACCGTCGCGCGCGTACCCCGATACCACATCACTCCAGCCGCACCGAGACGCTGTCCGTCTCCCCTGCCGCGTCGATCACCGTGATGCGCGCGAAACCGGCGCCGTCGGGGCGCCAGGCGGCCTCGCGGCGAAGGCTCGCCTCGCCCACGGGCACGCCGTTCACGAGCCAGGTGAGCGGCAGCGCCCCGCCCTGTGCCTTGAGCGCGAGGCGGCTCTCGCGTGCGCCGTCGGCGGCGACGAGGCCGAGATCGACCCGCGAGCCGTCCGGCGGGAAGGCGATGGCGAGGCGCGCGATCGCCGTCGCCTCGATGGTCTTGGGCCGATCCTGCCGGATGTGGCGCAGCGGCGGCGGCAGGCCGGCGGTGGACGTGATCAGCGCATGGGCCGGCACGGGAAGCGCGCTCGGCTCGCGGCCGGTGCGGGCATAGGCGTCGAAGAGGAGCGGGGCCGCGGCGTTGCGCCCGGTCAGCCCCGGCGTCGCGCCACCGTCCGCGCGCCCGACCCAGACGGCGATCGTCAGGTCGCGATCGAAGCCGATCGCCCAGGCGTCGCGGAAGCCGTAGGACGTGCCGGTCTTGTAGGCGATGCGTCCGCCGAGCGCGCCCTCGGGCGCCGGCGCGCCGCGCAGGACGTCGAACACGTACCAGGCGGCCACGGGATCGGCGACGGCCATGGGCGCCGGGTCCGCCGGGACGGGCGCCTCGCCGGCGCGGGTGACGAGCGCCGGCGCGGGCCCGCCGCGGGCGAGGCCGGCATAGAGGCGCGCCACGTCCGTGAGCGTGATGCCCAGCCCGCCGAGACCCACCGCGAGCCCCGGCGCGGTCTCCCGCGGGACCACAACTCCCGCGCCCGCCTGCCGCAGCCGCGCGACGAAGCGCGCGGGCCCGATCTCGGAGAGCAGCGCCACCGCGGGCACGTTGAGCGATTCCTGCAGCGCCCGTCGCGCGGTGACGGCGCCCTGATAGCCGAGATCGAAATTCTCCGGCGCGTAGATGCCGTAGCGGACGGGCCGGTCCTCCAGGATCGTCTCGGGATGGGCGAGCCCGGTCTCGAAGGCGAGCGCATAGATGAAGGGCTTGAGCGCCGAGCCCGGCGAGCGCACCGCTCGCGTCATGTCGATGGCGCCGCGGCGGGAATGGTCGAGGTAGCCGGCCGAGCCGACATGGGCGAGGACGGCGCCGGTCCGGTTCTCGACGACCAGCACCGCCGCCGACAATCCCGTCCCCAACCGCGCGACCCGTGCCGTCACGAGCTCTTCCAGCGCGACCTGCAGCCCGCCGTCGATGGCGAGGCGATGCATCACGGCCTGCGGCCGCTCGCCGACGGCGATGTCCGCCGCATGAGCCGCGATCATGGGGAAGTCGACGCGCGCCTCCGGCACGGGCTCGCGCGCCGCCATCTCGCGCTCGCGCGCGCTCAGGATCCCGGCCGCGAGCGCCCGGTCGAGCACGCGCTCGCGGGCGGCGCGGGCGATCTGCGGGAAGCGGTCCGGCCGGCGGGTCTCCGGGCTCTGCGGCAGGGCGACGAGGAGCGCCGCCTGCGCGTGCGAGAGCCGCTTCGGCTCACGCCCGAAATAGGCGAGGCTCGCCGCGCGCACGCCTTCGAGATTGCCGCCGTAGGGCGCCAGAGCGAGGTAGAGCCGCAGGATCTCGTCCTTGGTCAGGTCGGCTTCGAGGGTCCGCGCCCGCACGATCTGGCGCAGCTTCGCGGCGAGGCTGCGCTCCGCTCGCGGCTCGACGAGACGCGCGACCTGCATCGTCAGCGTCGACCCGCCCGACACGATCTCGCCATTCGCCACGAGCTGCCCGGCCGCACGGGCGAGCGCCAGGAGATCGACGCCGCCGTGCTCGCGAAAACGCTTGTCCTCGTAGGCGAGGAGCATGGCGAGGAAGGTCGGGTCGACGTCCTCGACACCCACCGGCAGCCGCCAGCGCCCCTCACCGGTGGCGTATGCCCGAAGGAGATCCCCCTCCCGGTCGAGCACCACGACGGAGCGCGCCTGCGCGGGCCCGAGGTCGAGGGGACCGAGCGAGGCGGCGTAGTCGCGGTAGAGGAGGTAGGCGGCGAGCGTCGTCGCGAGGGCGAGGATACAGAGGGCGCCCGATGCGACGCGAACTACCCGCCACGGGAATGGCCGGTTCACCCTCCCCTCACCGTGCCGGCACGACCGTCACCGTGCCGGCGCCCGTGCGGCCGAAGCGTTCGGGACGATACATGTCCTCGGCGCTCGCCGGCGGATGCAGGTAGGTGCCGGGCGCCACCGTGCGCACGACGTAGGCGAGGCGCAGCGAGCCGACCGCGCTGCCCAGCGAATCGAAGGCCGCGACGAAACGATCGTCCCGGAACTCGGCCCGGTCCGGCGGGCGATCCTGGCTGAGCCAGGGCAGCGCGGCGACCTCGCTGCCCGTGACGAGGGCGGGGTTGTCGATCTCGAAGCCCGCCGGCAGCCGGTCGACGACGAGAAGACGCCCGGCATCGTCCGTGGTCTCGACGACGTCGAGCACGGTGACGAGGCGCGTGTTCTGCACGACCCGCGTCGGGTCGACCGGGTTGCCCTCGAGGTCGAAATAGCTGCGCGCGATCTCGAAGCCCTGCGACAGCGCCGGCTCCACGGAGAACGGGTTGCCGGTCACCGTGATCGCCACCTCGACGCCGCTGGCGCCGTCGTTGCGGATCGAGACGCCGCCGCCCGCCAGCGCGCCGGCGTCGAAGCCGTCGTAGAGCGGGCCGGTGAGCGTCTCGCCGGAGACGTCGAGGACGATGCTCTCGGCCTCCTCCGCGACGCTGCGCGCGGCGACCGCCAGCCAGGCCATCTCCTGCGTGGACAGAGCGCCGCTCCGCGCGCTCTCCTCGTCGATGGTGCCGGCGAGGCGCTTGACGGCGCCCTGCCCCACGTCCGCCTCGCCGACGAGGGCGAGAATGCCGGCCGCGTCGCGCAGGCGCGATCCGTAATCCGCGCGCCAGCCGCGGCCACGGGTCTCGTCCGCGGCGAGCCGCGTCAAAGCCGCGCCGAAGGCGGTCTCGGCGCGCGCGGTGTCGCCGAGGAGCGCGAGGCCGGCGCCGATCTGGGCGCGGGCGAGCGGCGTCTCGAAGGCGTCGATCCGCGCGTCCGCGAGATAGCGCAGGTCGCCCATCACCGGCCGGCCGTTGCGGGCCAGCACGTAGGCGGCGTAGGCGAGGGCCGCGCCGTCGTCACCCTCGACCTCGGTCGTGTTGGCGACGTGGTTGCGCAGCCGCTCCAGAGCGCGGTCGAGCGCCGCCTGCGGCGCCTCGAAGCCCTCCTCCCGCGCGCGGGTGAGGAAATCCGCGGCGTAGGCGGTAAGCCAAAGATCGTCGTAGCTCGACGCCGACCAGAGGCCGAACGAGCCCGACGCCGTCTGCCGGCCGAGCACCTGCGCGACGACCGAGCGGATGGTCTCCTCGCGATCGCGCGGGAGCTCGAGCGCCTCGGGCCCGACGAGCGCCCCGGCATAAAGGAGCGGCAGCGCCTGGGAGACGAGCTGCTCCGTGCAGCCGTAGGGGTAGCGCTGCAGCGCCTGGATCATGCCGGGCGGATCGAGGCGCCCGATCGGCGTCACCGCGACGCTGACGAGCCCCGTGCCCGGCTGGATGTCGGCCAGGAGATCGTCGGTGATCCTGAGCGACGCACCGGGCGCGAGCCGCGCGATCTCGCGACGCACGACGCCCTCGGTCCCCGGCGCCACCGGCACCGCGACCTCCTGCGTCAGCGACAGGCCGTCGGGGCCCGTGAGCGTGACGGAGACGCCCGCATCGCCCGGAGCCCCTGCGACGAGCGGGAACGACGCCTCGGCGTTCGCGCCCTCCCCGAGCATCACGTCGACGAGGCGCTCGCCGATGGCGATGTCGAGGGATCCGAGCGGCAGGGCCTCCAGCGTGTAGCGACCGGCCGGGCCGGAGACGTTGTCGAGGCGAACGTGCAGCCGGCTCTCGTCCTCGGCATTGAGGAAGCGCGGCGCCGTCGCCGCCACGACCACGGGGTCGCGCACGAGGACGTCGACGGTAGCGTCGCCGACCTTGCCCGCGGACCAGGCGACGCCTATCACGCGCACCGTGCCGTTGAAGGCGGGGATGGCGAACGTCATCTCCGCCGTGCCGTCCGGCCCCACCTCGACGATGCCGGAATGCAGCGCCAGCGGCGGCTGGTCGGGCGGCGGGGCGGCGAGGCCCGCGGGCGCGGAATCGCCGCCCGAGCGGATGGCGCCGCGGGTGCCCTGCATGCCGTCGATCAGGTAGCCGTAGAGGTCGCGCACCTCCGCCCCGAGCCGCTTCTGCCCGAGGAAGTGCTCGGTCGCGTCCGGCGCCTCGTAGTTCGTGAGCGCGAGGATGCCGACGTCGACCGCCGCGAGGGTCACGAAGGCCCGCTCGCCCGGCGCGAGGTTCGCGAGCCGCACTGGAATGGTGAGGTCGCCGCGCGGGCGGATCTCGTCGGGCGGCGAGAGGGTCATGGCGAGATCGCGCGCCGCCCGGTCCACGCCGAACCAGGCGAGCCCCATGGCGCGCCCCGGCTGGCGCCGCGCCGTCGCGTCGAGCGGACGGTGCGCGATGGCGACGAGGTAGGCGCCGGCGCCCCATTCCTCCGAGACGGTTAGCTCGGCGCGCGTCCCCCGCCCCGTCACCGGGATGGTCTCCAACGCGTGGACCCGGTCGGAGACGATCGCGATCGTCGCCTCGCCCTCGAAGGCGGCGTCGATCGTGGCGACGAGCGTGTCGCCGGCCGCGTAGTCCGCGCGGTCGAGGGTGAGCGGCAGGAGGTCGGGCGCGCGCGCCGTGGCGTCGCCGGACCAGCCGACGTCGAAGCCGAGGCTGGTCGGCGCCACGGCCGGATCGGCGGCAACGACCTCGAGGCGATGCGCGCCCCAGGAGACGGGCGCCTCGATCCGCGCCGGCGCGTCGGGAGACAAAGCGATCGTCCCGCTCGCGATGCGCTCGGTGGTGGTCACCGGCTCGAAGCCCCATTGGCCTCCGGTCTGGTACCATTGATAGCGCCGCTCGACCTTCAGCAGGCTCCACTGCGCCTCGCCGGCGAGGCGCGAGCCGTCGGGGCGGGCAGCGACGACGTCGAAGGCCGCGACGTCGCCTTCGGCGAGATCGGTTTCCAGCGCCTTCACGCCGATGACCGGCGCCTGCGGCAGGATCGGGAGCGTGACGCTGCGGGCGACGGCCCGACCGCCGGCCTCGGCGACGCGCAGCGTGATCTCCGCGGAGAGCGGGCGCGCGGCGGCCGGCGCGGGGACGGACACGGCGATCGTCGCCGTGCCGTCGGCGCCGGTGCGGCTTTCCTCCGGCAGCGCCGCGTATGCGCCTTCCACCGGCTCGTCCGTGAGGCCGACGACGTAGCCCGCGAGCCCCGGCACGGCGCTCTCCTGTGCCGCGGAGACGGAGACCTCGCCGGAAACGACGAGGTCGACGCCGGGCGCGCCGAACAGGTAGCGCGCGGAAAGGTCGATCTCGGCGCGCGCACCGGGAGCGATGGCGGGCGCCCGCGGCGTCAGGTCGAGCGCGATGCGCTCGGGCACGTAATCCTCGACGAGGAAGACGGTGTCGCCGATCGCCTGCCCCTCCGGGTCGACGTGGGCGCTCACCCGCCAGGTGCCGGGCATGGCGTCGGGCAGCAGCGGCAGCGTGTGGACGCGCCCGCCCTCGCCCTCGTCGCGCGTGAGGATGCGTGCGTGCTCGATTCCGTCGGGACGGCGCACGATCAGCGTCAGCGGCACGGCCGGGACGGCACGCGCCTGCGCGTCGCGCAAGACGGCGGTGAGGTGCACCTCCTCTCCGGAGCGGTAGACGCCGCGTTCGGGGAAGAGCATGGCGTCGAGCGCGCCGGTGGCTGGGCGACCGGCGACGCCGCGATCGGTGAGGTCGAAGGGCGCCTGGCCGAGATCGAGGAAGCCGTAATCGCCGCCGACCTGCGCCGTGACCATGCCGGCGCCGAGCCCCTCCTCGCCGCGGGCGAGACCCGGATCGAAGCGCACGTAGCCGCTCTCGTCCGTGGCGCTCTCGCCCAGCACCTCGTTGTTTCGCGCCACCAGCGCGACCGATGCGCCGGCGATGGGCTCGGCGGTCGCGAGCGAGCGCAGGAGCACGTGCACGCCGTCGCTCGCCGAGAAGGCGGTGAGCCCGATGTCGGAGACGACGAACCATTGCGTCGCCCGCGGCCCCCAGTCGTTCTGAGGCTCGACGCTGGCGTCCGCGCGGGCCGTCATCACGTAGACGCCCGGCTCAAGCGCGCCGACCGCCTCCGAGACCGGGAAGGCGGTGACGACGTCGACGTTGCGCTCCATGGCGACGTCGAGGGTGCCCGACCAGATCGGGGCGCCACGCTCGGCCGCGATCTCCTCCTCGGTCCAGCTCGCGATCTGGTCGAGGAAGTCGCCGCCTCGCAGCGTCGGCAGGAGGTTGCGGTCGCCGATCCGGTAGATCGCGACGGCCACCTCATCCGTGTTCGTGGAGACGACGGGGATGCCCTCCTGGCCGAGCCGCGGGAGGACGTAGTTTCGCCCGGTGAAGCGCGCCTGGGGCGCGCGATCGCGGATGTAGACCTCGTAGTCGCCCGCGCGCTCCAGCACCTCGTCAACCGTCGAGGGGATGCCCGGGCGCAGCACGATGGCGTAGCGCTCGCCGTGGACGAGCCCGTCGACGCAGGCCTCGTTGCCCTCGCTCGTCACCGCGAACCCGCTCGCGCCGGCGACGGCGACATACGGCGTCAGGTCGACCCGCGGCGTCAGCGGCTCGGAGAACACGAAGCACACCCGCGGGCTCGGCGTGT
This sequence comes from Salinarimonas ramus, assembly GCF_014645695.1. GTDB lineage: Bacteria > Pseudomonadota > Alphaproteobacteria > Rhizobiales > Beijerinckiaceae > Salinarimonas > Salinarimonas ramus. The sequence continues at coordinate 120,516 of NZ_BMMF01000013.1, forward strand.
CCGATTCGACGCGGTAGTCGAGGATACGAAAGCCGTATCGCGTACGCAGGTCGTCGTGCACGGCCTGGACCCGGGCATCGGCGCGGGTGGCGAGGCTCGCCTTGTAGGCGGTGAGCGCATCGCGCCACATCTCGCGCGCGGCGAAGGCCTCGCCCAGCGCGGCCAGCGCGTCCGCCGCCTCCGTCGCGTTCTCCGCGTGGCCGTAGGCGATGTAGGCGGCGACGGTGGCGCGCTCCTGCATCTGCCAGCGCTCGCTCCAATCCTGATAGGGGATGGCGAGCGCGGCGCGGGCGTAGGAGGACCAGAGCGTATAGCTCTCCGGGTTGACCCGGATCGCCTCGGCGAAGCGCCAGGCGGCGTCGCGCGGCGCGCCGCTCTCGAGGAAGGCGCGACCCTCGCGCAGCAGGTCGAGGCTCGCGCGGTCCGGACGCGGCGTCTCGTCCGCGATCTGCGCCTCGACCTGCCGCGTCATGGCGGCGAGCGCCTCGTTCTCGTAGGTGCGCCCCTGCGCCGATGCGGGCAGCGCCGCGAGGCAGGCGAGGACGAAGGCGAGGAGGATACGGACGAGCGCGTGCGGCGTCATGGCGAGCCTCGGGACGCTGGAGATCGCGCGACCTTAGCAGCGCCCGAGCCCACCCGGGAGCGGATGCGCATTCATCCGGATGCTGCCGGCTCTCACGGGGCAGCCGAGCGTGGCCGCTTGCCCGGTCGGAGATTGCACCATACCAATGGTGCCCTGGCTGGGCGTCGGACACGAAAGGTCGGCACGCGTGCGCAGACCCTTGATCCTGCTCGCCCTCGCGGCGCTCGTCCCCCTCGCGCTCCTCGCCGCGGGGCTCGGCTTCGCGACCCTGAGGCAGCAGCAGGAGACCATGCGCGAGGACGCGCTCTCGGGCGCACGCGGCATCATGGCCGACGTGGAGCGCGAGCTCGACAGCTATCTCGAAGTGCTGTCGATCCTCTCCCAATCGCCGCTCTTCGACGGAGACGCTCCCGATCTTGAGCGATTCCGCATCCTGGCGACGCGCATCGGCGCGGCCTGGCCGATCATCGACCGAATCATCCTCAGCGACCGCAACGAGCGGCAGGTCTTCAACTCCTTCGTGGAGCCCGGCACGCCGCTGCCGCCCGTCGTCGATCTCGAGGGCCACCGCCGCATCATGGAGACCGGGCGCGCGGAGATCGGCGATCTCACGGGTCCCGGCCCCTTCTCCGCCGACGGCTTGCCGCGGGCGACGCTGCGCGTGCCGGTCGTGCGCGAGGGCGAGACCCGCTACGTCCTCGTCGCCATCGTCTCGCTCGATCGGCTGAACGAGATCCTCACGGGGCGCGACCTGCCCGAGGGCTGGCGGCCGTTCCTGATCGACGGTACCGGCCGCCTCGCGGCGGCGGCGGCCGCGCCCGAGCTCGTCGGCACGCCGGCCGGCGAGAACGCCCTGGCGGCGCGGGCGAGCGGCCTGTCGGGCATCTACCCCGGCCGGACGCCCGCGGGCGATCCCGTCGTCACGGCCTTCGTGCAGCATCCGCGCACCGGGTGGTCGAGCCACGTCTCGATCCCGCTCACGCTCTATCGCGAGCCCCTCGTGCGCTCCGCCGGCCTCGTGGCTCTGGGCGGCCTCGCCGCGCTCGTGCTGACGGGGACCTTCGCCCATCTCTTCCGGCGCGAATTGCAGGCGAGCCGCGAGGAGGCGCTGTCGCGCGAGCGCGCGGCGCGGCTCGAATCGCTCGGGCGCGTCGCCGGCGGTGTCGCGCACGACGTCAACAACGTGCTGCACGTGGTGCTCGCCGGCATCGCCCTCGTACGCCGGCATCACCCCGACGAGCGGGTCGAGCGCTTCTTGCAGCCCATGAAGGAGGCGGCGGAGAAGGGCACGCAGACGACCCGCGGGCTCCTCGCCTTCTCCCGCGGCGGCAGCGGCAGCAAGGTCGCGACCGATCTCGTAGCGCACGTACGCGGGCTCGAGCCGATGTTGCGCCAGGCGCTGCGGGGCGACATCGCGCTCGCGGTCGACCTTCCGGCCGAGCCGCTCGTCGCGGAGGTCGACACGACCCAGCTCGATCTCGCGCTCCTCAACCTCCTCTCGAACGCCCGCGACGCCATGCCCGGCGGCGGCGCCGTGCGGGTCTCGCTCGATACGCGCACGGAGAGCGGGCTCGGGCGCGTGGCGCGGCTGTGCGTCTCCGATACCGGCCCGGGCATCCCGGAGGAGGTGCTCGCCCGCGCCTTCGAGCCCTTCTACACGACGAAGCCCGTGGGTTCCGGCACGGGTCTCGGCCTCGCGCAGGTCTACGGCTTCGCCCGCAGCGCCGGCGGCGCGGCGCGCATCGCGAGCCCGCGCGGAGGCGGCGCGTCGATCGAGATGCTCTTGCCTCTCACCGAGGCGACACGCGCCGCGAGCGGCGACGCCGCTGCGGACGAGGCGCCCTCCCCCGCGGTGAAGCGTTGCGAGAGCAGCGATCCCTGCGGGCGCGTCCTCGTCGTCGACGACAACGAGGCCGTCCGCACGAGCACGGCCGCTTTCCTCGCCGATCTCGGCTTCGACGTGGTCCAGGCGGCGAACGCGGCGGAGGCGCTCGCCGTCTTCGCGCAGAACCGATCGGCGCCGGAGATGGTCGTCACCGATCTCGTCATGCCCGGCGCGATGAGCGGGCTCGATCTCGCGGAGGCGATCAAGGCACGCGCCCGAGGCACGACCATCGTCCTCGTCACCGGCTACAGCGACGCCGCGTCCGAGGCCGCGCGGCGCGGCTTCCCGATCCTGGCCAAGCCCGTCGATTTCGACCGCCTCGCCTCGCTCCTGGGCGCCGAGGGGCGCAGCGCCGCCTGAGCGGTGGCGCTGCCTCTGGACACGCCGCGGCGCAATCGCCATAAGGACGCGCACAAGGGACGACGCGCATGACCTTCAAGCAATTCCTCACCGAGTTCTTCACCTGGTGGAACGGCCAGACGCTCGGCACGCGGCTGACGATCCGTCGCCACGGCGAGTTCGTCGGCGAGGACGCGTTCGGCAACAAGTATTATCGCGACAAGCGCGGCAAGGTCGACGGCTTCGGCCACGAGCGCCGCTACGTGATCTACAACGGCCTCGCGGACGCGTCGCGCACGCCGATGGAATGGCGCATGTGGCTGTGCCACACCCACGCGACGCCGCCCTCGCAGGAAGAGTATACGCCCCGCGAGTGGCAGAAGCCGCACGTCGAGAACCTCACCGGCACCGCCGGCGCCTATCGCCCCCGCGGCTCGACCCTCTCCGAGGGTCAGCGCCCCGCCGCCACCGGCGACTACGTCGCCTGGACGCCGGGGGACTGAGCCGGGGCTCGGGTGGTACGCGCCTCGTTTCCGTCGCGATCGGCGGGCAACGAGGAGCGCCCGCCCTCGCCGTTCCGCCTCGCGACGCTCATGCGCAGATTTGCCCTCACCGCTCTCGCCGCCCTCGCGCTCGGCCTCTCGGCCGCGCCCGCCGCCGCGCAGAAGATCGAGAACCCCGTCGCCGTGTTCTCGGGCCTCGACAAGATCACGGGGCGAATCATCAATTTCGAGGCGGCGATCGACGAGACGGTGCAGTTCGGCGCCCTGCAGCTCACGGCGCGGGTCTGCTACACGCGCCCGCCCACCGAGAGCCCGAACACGACGAGCTTCATCGAGGTGGACGAGCTCTCGCTCGACGGCTCGCTGGCGCGCATCTTCTCGGGCTGGATCTACGCGAACTCGCCCGGGCTGAACGCCATCGAGCATCCGGTCTACGACATCTGGCTCGTGGACTGCCTGCCGGCGCCGGCGGCCGAGATCGCCGAGGACGTCGGCCCCGACGATCCCGGCACGCTCGCCGACCACCCCCTTCCCCCGCCGCGCCCGCTGCTCTGACGCGGCGGCGCTTGGCAGGCCGGGGCGCGGCGCCTATCTAGGTCTCACCGGGCGCGCAGATGGCGGGCGCCGCGGCGAATCCGACCAGCGAGGACGCATCAGGTGAACGGGCCGGGACAGCGCGAGCGCGCGGGACGGCCCGGGGCCGCCGACGGCGCGCGCGCCGACACCGCCGTGTCGGCCGAGCGCATTCCGGCCGAGCACACTCCGGCCGAGCACACTCCGGCCGAGGAAGCCATGGAGAGCCTCGCCCTGCCCGCCTGGGCGCGCTGGAGCCTCTTCCTCCTCGGATTCCTCTTCGTGGGCATCGGCGCCGTCGGCGTCGTGCTCCCGCTCGTCCCGGGTGTCGTGTTCCTGCTGCTGGCGGCCGCGTGCTTCGCGCGCTCCTCGCCGCGCTTCGAGCGCTGGCTCGTGAACCACCCTCGGCTCGGCCCGCCGATCGTCACCTGGCGGCGTACGGGCGCCATCCCCCGCCACGCCAAGGCCGCCGCGCTCCTCGGCATGGGCGCCTCGCTCGTGGTGATGGCGATCGGCGGCGCGCCGTTCGTCGCCGTCGGCTCCGTGGCGCTCGTGATGGCGGCCTGCGCCACCTACATCCTCACCCGCCCCGACGCCCCCGGCGCGGGCCGACCTCCTTCCCTGTAGGGGAAGGTGGCGCCGCGCATAGCGCGGTGACGGATGGGGCACGCCGAGAGACGTGGTCCGCGAAGCGGAAATCTCGGAGGCAGGATGGACGCGGCCGGTTTCGGCTGCGCCGAACGCGCGTTCCGCGCGCCCCATCCGTCTCGTCGGCTTCGCCGCCGATCCAACTTCCCCTACAGGGAAGGACGCACGTCGCCCGACATCACTCCACCGTGACGGATTTCGCCAGGTTGCGGGGCTGGTCGACGTCCTTCCCCATGAAGACGGCCGTGTGGTAGGCGATGAGCTGCACCGGCACGGCGTAGGCGATGGGCGCGACGAGGGGGTCCATCTTGGGCAGGACGAGGGTCGCGAGCGTGTCGATGTGGGCGTGCGCGGCGCCCTCCTCGTCGGTGATCAGCACGATCCGGCCGCCGCGGGCGGCGACCTCCTGCATGTTCGAGATCGTCTTCTCGAACAGGTGGTCGTAGGGCGCCACCACGACGACGGGCGTCGTCTCGTCGATGAGGGCGATCGGGCCGTGCTTGAGCTCCCCCGCCGCGTAGCCCTCGGCGTGGATGTAGGAGATCTCCTTGAGCTTGAGCGCGCCCTCCATCGCGATGGGGAAGGCGGCGCCGCGGCCGAAATAGAGCACGTCGCGGGCCTTGGCGAGATCGCGGGCCAGCGCCTCGATCTGCGGCTCGAGCGCCATCGCCTCGTGCATCAGCCCCGGCACGCGCTGCACCGTCTCGGCGAGCGCCTGGGCTTCCTGCGCGCTCACGTGGCCGCGCGCGCGCCCGGCCTGGAGCGCCAGCGCGAACAAGGTCGCCAGCTGGCAGGTGAAGGCCTTCGTCGAGGCGACGCCGATCTCCGGGCCGGCATGCGTCTGGGCGACGAGGTCCGCCTCGCGGGCCATGGAGGAGGTCGGCACGTTGACGACGGCGAGCACCGTCTGCCCGTGCGCCTTGGCGTAGCGCAGCCCCGCGAGCGTGTCCGCCGTCTCGCCCGATTGCGAGACGACGATCATCAGGCCCTTCTCCGGCAGCGGCGCCTCGCGGTAGCGGAACTCGGAGGCGACGTCGATCTCGACGGGCAGGCGGCCCAGGCGCTCGAACCAGTATTTCGCCACCAGCCCCGCGTAGAACGCCGTGCCGCAGGCGGTGATGGTGAGGCGCTGCTGCGCCTTCCAATCGAGCGCAGGCGCCTGCTCGATGTCCAGATGCGGCGCGAGCGTGCGGGCGACGACCTCCGGCTGCTCGTAGATCTCCTTGATCATGTAATGGCGGTGGTTGCCCTTCTCCGCCGCGAAGACGCCGACGGGGATGCGCTGGCGCCGGCGCGCGACGGGCGTGCCGCTCTCGTCGAAGAAGGAGGCGCCCGCGCGCGTCGCGACGACGACGTCCCCCTCCTCGAGATAGGTGATGTCGTCGGAGAACGGGGCGAGCGCCAGCGCGTCGGAGCCCAGGAACATCTCCCCGTCGCCGTAGCCCACCGCGAGCGGCGAGCCGCGGCGGGCGCCGATCATCAGGTCCTCCTCGCCCTCGAACAGGAAGGCGAGCGCGAAGGCGCCGCGCAGGCGCGGCAGCACAGCGAGCACGGCCGCTTGGGGATCGAGGCCCGACGCCATCTCGTGCGACACCGCCTGAGCCACGACCTCGGTGTCGGTCTCCGAGGAGAAGCGCACGCCCTCGTCCTCGAGCGCGAAGCGCAGCTCGCGATAATTCTCGATGATGCCGTTGTGCACGAGGGCGAGCCGGTCGGTGGCGTGCGGATGGGCGTTCGCCTCCGTCGGGCGTCCGTGCGTCGCCCAGCGGGTGTGCCCGATGCCGGTGCGGCCGGGAAGCGGGTCGGACGCGAGCTTGACTTCGAGGTTACGCAGCTTGCCCTCGGCGCGCCGGCGCGCGATGCGCCCGTCCTGAAGGGTGGCGATGCCGGTGGAATCGTAGCCGCGATATTCGAGCCGCTTGAGCGCGTCGACGAGCTGGTCCGCCACGTCGCCGCGGCCGAGAATGCCGATGATTCCGCACATGGGAACAACCTTTCGCGAGATCTGCACGGCGGCCGTGCGCTTGCGTCTCGGTGCTACCCGGACGGCTCAGCTTGGGCCAATCACGTTTCTTGTCGGTTTATGTCCGTCCGGAACGGTTACGCATCGTCACTCGTCGAGGCCTTCGCCTCGTTCTCGGCCTTGGCGGCCTTGGCCTCGGCCTTTTCGGCGCGGAAGCGGACGGCCCAGCCGTCCTTCACCGCCTGGCGCCCGCGTGCCAGCGCCAGCGCGTCGGCCGGCACGTCCTGCGTCACGACGGAGCCGGAGCCCACGAAGGCGCCGGCCCCGACCGTAACGGGCGCGACGAGCGAAGAGTTCGATCCGACGAAAGCCCCCTCGCCCACCCGCGTGAGATGCTTGTCGAAGCCGTCGTAATTGCAGGTGATCGTCCCGGCACCGAGATTGGCCTTTGCGCCGATCTCGGCATCGCCCACGTAGGACAGATGTGGCAGCTTGGCGCCCGCGCCGACCTTGGCCTTCTTCACCTCGACGAAATTGCCGACCTTGGCGCCTTTGCCGATGTCGGCCCCGGGGCGCAGGCGCGCGAAGGGGCCGACGCTGGCGCCGGCGGCGATGCGCGCGCCTTCGAGATGCGAGAAGGCGTGGATCGTCGCCCCGCTCTCCACGACGACGCCGGGGCCGAAGACGATGCTCGGCTCGAGCACCACGTCGCGCCCGAGCACCGTGTCGTGGGCGAGGAAGACGCTTTCCGGATCGACCATGGTGACGCCTGCCCGCATGGCGCGCTCGCGCAGCCGCTCCTGGAGCGTGCGCTCCACGTGGGCGAGCTGGACGCGATCGTTGACGCCCTGCACCTCCCATTCGGGCGCCACCACGCAAGCGACGGTGCGGCCGCGGGCGCGCGCGATCTCGACGGCGTCGGTGAGGTAGTACTCGCCCTTGGCGTTCTCGTTGCCGATCGCGTCCAGCAGCGAGAGCGCGTCCGAGCCCGAGAGCGCCATGAGCCCGGCATTGCAGAGCGTGACGGCGCGCTCGGCGTCGTTCGCGTCGCGGTGCTCGCGGATGGCGCGCACGGTCTCGCCGTCGCGCAGCACGCGTCCGTAACCCGTGGGATCGGCGGCCTCGAAGCCGAGCACCGTCACCGCCGCGCCCTCCGCCAGCGGCGCGCGCAGGCGCGCGAAGGTCTCGGCCTCGACGAGAGGGGTGTCCGCATAGGCGACGACCACGTCGTCGGCGGGCTGCGCCAGCGCCGCGCGCGCGGCGAGCACGGCGTGCGCCGTCCCGAGCCGCTCGGCCTGGACGAAGACGGAGGCGTCCGGCACCACGCGGCGGGCGGCCTCGGCCACGTCCTCGCGCCCGGGGCCGACGACGACGGCGATGCGGTCGGCGCCGGCCGCACGCACGGCGTCGAGCGCATGCGCGAGCATGGAGCGCGCGGCGACCCGATGGAGCACCTTCGGCGTATCGGAGCGCATGCGTGTGCCCTCGCCGGCGGCGAGGACGATGGCGAGGCAGGTGCGGCGCGAGGGGTCGTCGGTCACGGGGGCGGGCTCCAGGAAGTCACGGCGCAGCTATGGGCGATGCCGCACGGGCGGGCAATCGCTCCACCGTGCGACCCGTTCCCGGAAACCTACCGCGAAAACCTGAACGATCCCGACCGCGATCAGCTCGATTCGCCGGCGAGGCAGCCCGCGTCGCGCACGCGCTCCAGCAGCGCGGCGCCGGCCTCCTGCAGGACGAGCGCGCGCTCGAGCACCTTGAGCGTGTCGTAGGCGTCCGTGCGGATGCGCCAGAGCTCGAGCAGGTCGTCGCGATCGGTGCGCGTGGTTCGCGCCTTGAGAATCGTCTGGCGCTCCGCCTCGCGCGCCTCGCGCTCACGGATCTCGCGGGGCGCGGGATTGTCGATACGCAGCTGGTCGACGAAGGTGGCGGAGAGGGCGTCGCACCGCTCCTGCCCGTCGAGCCCGGCGGCACCGGTGGGGCGCGCGGAGGGGCAGTAGAGCCCGCGCCAGCCGGCGACGACGGAAGACGAGTTGTCGATGGTGCGCGCGACGCCGCGTATGGCGCGCGCGGCGTCCCAGAGGTCGCGCCCGCGCAGCAGCGCCTCCGCCTCCTGCAGGCGATCGAAGGGCTGGACCTCGTCTCGCGCGGCGATCTCGTCGAGCGCCGCGAGGGCCTGCGCCTGCGTATCGACCAGCGGCGCGATGTCGCCGTGGCCCGCGAGACGCCCCGCGTAATCCGTCGCGATCTCCATGCACGCCTCGGGCTCGCGGCCGAACTGGGCGGAACCCGGAGCCGGCAGCAGCGTCGCCCCGGCGACGACACCGAGCACGAGAAGAGCGGGAATAGAGATGCGGGCGCTGATCATCGTGTCCCCAACATGGCGCGCGCGGCGCCGAGCGACAAGGCGAGCACACCCTGTCGAAACGCCTCATGGCGTCCATCGCCGGCTCATGCCCGCTATTGTTGCTTGGGGATGTATGCGCAGCTTCCGCTTGCCACGCTCCCGGTTTCATTGCATCATGAAACAACCATGCGGATGCACCCCGGTGGATTCGCCTTTGTTTCCGATGGCTGTTCGGGGGCTGTCTCGATGAACACACTCGCAAGGACGCGCAAGAAGGACAAGGCGCATGAGGGCGCCGGAGGACCCGACGAGCGCGAATACCTCATCAGCGACCTCTCGCGGGAGTTCGACGTCACCCTGCGCGCGCTGCGCTTCTACGAGGATCGCGGCCTTCTGTCGCCGCGGCGCATCGGGACGATGCGCATCTATTCCGCGCAGGATCGCGCGCGCCTGTCCGTGATCCTCAAGGGGAAGCAGCTCGGCTTCACGCTGGCCGAGATCCAGGAGATGCTCGAATCGGACGCCAAGGGCGCGGGCGAGATCGACCTGCGGCTCTCGGTCGAGAAGATCGACGATCAGATCGCTCATCTCGAGGCGCAGCGCGCGGAGGTGGAGGCCGCCATCGCCGAGCTGCGCGCCACGCGCGAGAAGCTCACGGGCTGAGCCCCATCGCGAACGGGCGTTCGCGCCCGGTCGCACCTCTTGCGCAACCGCTCCGTCGCGGCTCAGATGGCCGCGACGAACGGAGGCGGATGTGCAGGACGCGGATGTGCGAGACGACGAGTTCGAGCTCTGGGACCTGCGCGTCGAGGTGACCGCGCCCGAGGGTGCGACGCTCTATTGCGGCGCGCGCCCGGGCGATCATTTCGAGCTCCATGGGGAGATGCTGCATCTGCCGCCGGGCCAGGGCTTCTCGATCTACTCGCTCGCGGCTCTCCTGCCCCTCCTCCCCGCCAAGCAGCGCGACACGCACCGTGCCGACTGGATGTCGACGGACGCGGAGGTCGCCTGCCCCGATCCCAATTGCCCGAGCCGCTTCCGCATCACGCGAACGGCGAGGAGGCGCTTCCGCCATGCGGACACGACCGCGGTGGCGCTGCCCACGGTCGCGGCGCAGGACGGCACGGGAGACGGGGCATGAGCGGCAGCATGAGCGGCAGCATGAGCGCCGTCGAACGCACCCTCCTCGCCCCCGGCTACGAGATCTCGCGCCTCGTGCGCGGCGGCTGGCAGCTCGCCGGCGGCCACGGCGAGATCGATCGCGAGCGCGCCATCGCCGACATGGCGGCCTTCGTCGATGCGGGCGTGACCACGTTCGACTGCGCGGACATCTATACCGGCGTCGAGGAGATGATCGGCGCCTTCCGCGAACGGCTGCGTGCCGAGCGCGGCGCGGAGGCGGCGCGGGCGCTGAAGGTCCACACCAAGTTCGTGCCCGATTGGGACATGCTCGGCCGGCTCACCCGCGCCGACGTCCGCGCCGTGATCACCCGCTCCCTCGCCCGGCTGAAGGCCGATCGGCTCGATCTCGTCCAGTTCCATTGGTGGAACTACGACGCGCCGGGTCTCGTCGAGACCGGGCGGATGCTCGCCGAGCTGAAGGACGAGGGGCTGATCGCGCAGATCGGTGGGACGAATTTCGACGGCGCCCACGCGCGCGCGTTGATCGAGGCCGGCGTGCCGCTCGTCTCCATGCAGAGCCAGTACTCGCTCCTCGACCGGCGTCCGGAGGTCTCGCTCACGGCTCTGTGCGCCGAGCGCGGCATGAAGCTCCTGTGCTACGGCACGGTCGCGGGCGGCTTCCTCTCCGACCGCTGGCTCGGCGCTCCAGAGCCGCGCGAGCCGATCTCGAACCGCTCGCTGGTGAAGTACAAGCTCGTCATCGACGATTTCGGCGGCTGGGACCTCTTCCAGGAGCTGCTCGCCACGCTCTCGCGCATCGGCGCGCGTCACGATGCGAGCGTCGCCGCCGTCGCGACCCGCTGGGCGCTTCAGCGCCCGCACGTGGCCGGCATCATCGTCGGCGCGCGCTATGCCGAGCATCTGGCCGACAACCTCACCGTCTTCCGATTCGCGCTCGACGCCGAGGACGAGGCGGCGATCGAGGCGGTGCTCGCGCGGCGCACGGGCCCGGCGGGCGACGCCTACACGCTCGAGCGCGACCGGGACGGAAAGCACGGCCGCATCATGAAGTACAATCTCAACACGGCGAGCTGAGCCCTTGATTGCGCAAGACATGGACGTCAAGGCCTTGTCCGCCGCCGCGGCGCGCGACGTCGTGGTGCTGCACCGGGTCTTCGAGGCGTGGCTCTCCGGCCATGCGCCGAACTGCCCCGAATCGTTCAAGCCGATCGAGGAGGCGCTGGGGCCGGGCTTCTCGATGGTCATTCCCGACGGCACGCTCGTGCCGCGCGACGCGGTGATCGCGCGGCTCGCCGCGAGCCATGGCGTCCGGGGGTCCGACTTCCGCATCCTGGTGGAGGAGGTGACGCCGGTCGCGACGACGGAGACGCTGGCGGCCGTACGCTACATCGAGCGGCAGTCGGGGTCGGTGAAGAGCGACGCGCGGCGATCCCTCGCGCTCCTCGTCCCGGCACCGACGGAGACGGGCGTCGCCTGGCGCTTCGTTCAGGAGACATGGTGCGCGTGACCCTGCTCGCGCTGCGATCCCTCTCACGCTAAGGTCCCGCTCACCCCCGCCCGCATCGCGGCCCGGGGCTCCGGAGCGAACCCCATGCATTCCGCGCCCGACGAGGCCCTCGCCCATACCGCCGCGCGGCTGCGCGCCGAAAAGAGCGCGCCACGGTGCGCGCTGTTCGGCTGGGTGATGTTCGACTGGGCGACGCAGCCCTTCTTCACCCTCGTCGTCACCTTCGTCTTCGGGCCGTATTTCGTGAACGCGGTGGCGGCGAACCCGGTCGCCGGTCAGTCGCAATGGATGCTCGCGACCTCCGCCGCAGGCCTTTCGCTGGCGATCCTCTCGCCGGTGCTCGGCGCCATCGCCGATGCGGGCGGGCCGAAGAAGCCCTGGATCCTCGCCTTCGGCGCGCTGATGAGCGTGGCCGCGGCGCTCCTGTGGCTCGTCCCCCCAGCGGCGACGCCGGGATACGTCCTCCTCGCGCTCGTCGCCTTCGCCGTCGCGACGGTGGCGGCGGAGCTGGCCGGCACCTTCAACAACGCGATGATGCCGACCCTCGTGCCGCCGCACCGCCTGGGCCGCCTCTCCGGTGCCGGCTGGGCGACGGGCTATGCGGGCGGGCTCGTCTCCCTCGCCATCGTGCTCGGCCTCCTCGCCGGCAGCCCGCAGAGCGGTCTGACGCTCGCCGGTCTCGAGCCGCTCCTCGGCCTCGATCCGGTGGCGCGCGAGGGCGACCGGGTCGTCGGGCCGCTGACGGCGCTCTGGTTCGCACTCTTCGTCCTGCCGCTCGTCCTGTTCACGCCGGACGTGCCGCGTGGTGGGCGGCCGTTCGGCGAGGCCGTGCGTGAGGGGCTCTCGCGGGTGCGCGGCACGATCGCGGAAGCCCGACGCACGCCGGCCATCGCGCGTTTCCTCCTGGCGCACATGGCCTACCAGGACGGGCTCGTCGTCCTGTTCTCGCTCGGCACCATCTACGGCGCCGGCATCTTCGGCTGGGGCACGATCGAGCTCGGCGTGTTCGGCATCCTCATCCTCGTCACGGGCACGCTCGGCGCGCTGGCGGGCGGGCCGATCGACGACCGGATCGGGCCGCGCGCGGTGATCCTCGGCAGCCTCGCGATCCTGGCGCTGGTGACGCTGGGCGTGCTCTCGCTGGGCGAGAGCCACGTGCTCTTCGTGGTGGACACCGGCCCGCCGCCCGAGGGCGCCGGGCTCTATGCGAGCCTGCCCGAGAAGGTCTTCCTCGGGCTCGGCCTCGTCATCGGCGCGCTCGCGGGACCCCTGCAGGCGTCCTCGCGCTCGCTCCTCGCGCGCCTCGTGCCCGCCGGCGACGCGGGGCGCTATTTCGGCCTGCTCGCGCTGTCGGGAAAGCTCACCGCCTTCCTCGGCCCGTTCCTCGTCGCCGTGGCGACGGCGCTGTTCCAGACTCAGGCCGCCGGGCCGGTGGTGCTCCTCGCCTTCTTCCTCGTCGGCGCGCTCCTGGTGCGCGGGGTGCCGAACGGGCGCGTCCTCAGCGCAGCGTGACGGCGGTGCCCGACGCGGTGACGAGCATCATGCTCTCCTTGGCGCCGATAGCCCCGTAATCGAGGTCGACGCCGATGACCGCGTTGGCGCCGAGCTTGCGGGCCTCGTCGAGCATCTCGTTGATCGCGGTGTCGCGACCGTCGCGCATCACCCGCTCGTAGGACCCAGAGCGGCCGCCGACGATGTCGCGGATGGAGGCGAAGAAGTCCTTGAAGATGTTCGCCCCGAAGATCGCCTCGCCCGAGACGATGCCGTGATACTCGACGATCTGGCGTCCCTCGACGCCGTTGGTGGTGGTGACGATCATGAAGGCCTCCTCGTGACGCCGCCCGACGCGGCGGGGCGAGGAGACATACCGGCCGCGCGGAGGTCAAGCCAGCATGAGGCTCAGCGCAAGCGTGGGTCCAGCGTGTCGCGCAGGACGTCGCCGAAGAAGTTCAAGACGAAGGCGACGACGAGGATCGCGAGGCCGGAGAAGAGCGCCGCCCAGGGCGAAAGGAGCAGGAAGTTGCGCCCCTCCGAGAGCATCATGCCGAGCGAGGGCGTCGGCGGCTGCGTGCCGAGCCCGAGGAACGAGAGCGACGCCTCCACCAGGATCGCGGTGGACATGAGCAGGCTCATCTGGACGAGCACCACGCTGGCGAGATTGGGCAGGATGTGGTGCACGATGATCCGCGCGTCCGACGCGCCGATGGAGCGCGCCGACATGACGTAGTCGCTCTGCGCCACGACCAGCGCCGGCCCGCGCAGCAGGCGCGCGAAGATCGGCGTGTAGACGATCGCGATCGCCGCCGCCGTCGTCGTGGCGCCGGGGCCGAGCACGGCGATGATGCCGATGGCGAGCAGCATCACCGGGAAGGCGAAGAGGATGTCCATGAGCCGCATCAGGATGCGCTCGGTCCAGCCGCGATAATAGGCCGAGACGAGCCCGATCGTGCCGCCCACGAGGAGCGCCAGGCCCACCGCCCCGAAGGAGATCGCGAGCGAGGCACGAAGCCCGTGGAGGATTCGCGAGAGGAGGTCGCGTCCGAATTGGTCGGTGCCGAGGAAATGCGTCGCGCCGGGCCCCTGCAGCCGCGCGAGCACGCTCTGCGCCAGCGGATCGAAGGGCGCGATCACGGGCGCGAGCAGCGCCGCCGCGACGGTGAGCGCGAGGAACGCCCCGGCGACGAGGAGCACGCGGGAGGGCCCGCGGCGCAGGGAGGCGCTCGCACCGGCCATCAGCGCGTCACCCGCGGGTCGATCCAGGCGTAGACGAGGTCGACGACGAAGTTCACCGCGACGAAGACCACCGTGACGAGGAGGATCGTCGCCTGGAGGAGCGGATAGTTGCGCTCGGCGATGGCGCCGAGCAGCAGGCGCCCGAGGCCGGGAATGGCGAAGACCTGCTCCACCACGATGGCCCCGGAGAGCAGGTAGCCCGTCATGATGCCCACCGACGTCACGAACGGGATCAGCGCGTTGCGCAGAGCGTGCTTGTAGAGGATGGCGCGCTCGGAGACGCCCTTGGCGCGCGCCGTGCGGATGTAGTCCTGCTGGAGCGCGTCGAGCATGGCCGAGCGCACGAGGCGAGCGAGGTTGGCCAGGATCGGCAGCGCGAGCGCGATCGCCGGCAGGACGAGGCGCGCCAGGTTGCCGAGCGGGTCTTGCGTGAAGGGCACGTAGCCCAGCATCTGCACGGAGGGCGCGAGGGTGGCGAGCGCCAGGATCATCATGATGCCGAGCCAGAAGGACGGCACGGTCAGCCCCGCCACCGAGCCGATCTGGAGCCCGATCTCCCAGCCGCGCCCGCGCAGGCGCGCCATCAGGACGCCGAGCGGCACCGCGAGCGTCGCGCCGATGACGAGGGAGAGCACCGCGAGCTGGATCGTCGGCCAGACGTGCGCCGCGATCTCGTCGATCACGGGGCGGCGCGTCCAGAGGGATTCACCGAGGTTTCCCGTGAGCACGCCGCCGATCCAGTCGAGATATTGCAAGAGGATCGGCTGATCGAGGCCGATGCGGGCGCGCAGCTCGTCCATCCGCTCCGGCGTCACCTCGGCATTGGCGCCGAGCATGATCGCCACCGCGTCGCCGGGGACGAGGCGGATCATCAGGAAGGTGACGACCGACACGCCGAAGAGCACGACGACGAGGTCGGACAGGCGCGAGAGGATGAAGCGTCGGCGCATCGCGTCGTCCCGGAGAAGGCGCGAGGCGGGCGGGGCCCGCGCCCCGCCCGCCTCGCTTCAGCGCGTCGTCACTGGCCCGCCGTGGTGTCGGCGAGCGTCGAGAGCGAGCGGTTGGCGATGATCTCGAACCCGTCGACGCCCTCGCCCACGGCCGTGTAGAGCTGGCCGTAGGCGACGTGCGCCACCGGCCCCTCGCAGGCGAGGATGCCCTGGAGCTCGTCGTAGGCGGCCTTGCGGGCCTCCTGGTCGAGCTCCGTGCGGCCGGTGTCGAGGAGGGCGTCGACGCGCTCGTCCGAGTACTTGAAGACGTTCGTCGAGCCGCCGGTCCGGAAGGCGCGGTAGAAGAAGTCGTCCGGATCGACGGAGCCCGCGTTGGCCGAGGCGAAGATGTCGAAGTTCGAGTTGCGCCAATCCTGCACGAACTGGCCGAGCTCGGGGATGTTGAGCTCCACCTCGAAGCCGGCGGCGTTCAGCTGCGCCTGCGCCACCTGGGCGATGTCGCGGATGTCCTGGCGCGGCAGCACGAGCATCGTCACCTTCACGGGCAGCTCGACGCCCGCTTCCTCGAGGAGCGCGCGCGCCCGATCGGGGGAATGCTCGTAGCAGGGGAATTCGGAGACGTCGCGCGCCCACGCTTCGAGGGCCGGCGAGAGCGGGCCCGCCGCGACGCCCGCCCCGAACAGCGCCGCCTGCACGATCGATTCGCGATCGAGCGCGTAGTTCACCGCCTGGCGCACCCGCGGATCGTCGAAGGGGGGCTTCGACGTGTTCATGCCGAGCAGCGTATAGGAAAGCTCGAGCGTGTCCTGCAGCGCCACGCCCGGCCGGCCCTGGAGCTGGAGCGCGGTGGCGGCATCGATGTTGGGCAGCATCTGGTACTGCCCGCTGGTGAGCCCCACCTGCCGCGTCGCCGATTCCGGAACGATGTTGAAGCGGATGCCGTCCAGCTTCGGCGCGTCCTCGCGCCAGTAATCGGGGTTTGCGTCGAGCTGGATGTAGTTGTTCGGCTGCCACTCGGCGAAGGCGAAGGGCCCCGTCCCGACGGGCTGCTGCTGGAGCGCCTGCGTCTCGTCGCGATATTCCGCCGGCACGATGGCGATGGAGGCGAGCTGGGTGAGGAACGGCGCGGAGGGCTCGGACAGCGTCACCTCGACGGTGCGATCGTCCACGGCGCTCGCGCTCTCCACCGCCGCCAGCCGGCTCGCCAGCGGCGATCCGGTGGCTTCCGCGCGCACGCGCTCGATCGAGGCGACGACGTCCTCGGCGGTCATCGCGGAGCCGTCGTGGAAGGTGACGCCCTCGCGCAGCGTGAAGGTGTAGGTCAGCCCGTCGTCGGAGACCTCCCAGCTCTCGGCGAGCGCCGGGCCGATGGTGAGATCGGGCTCCACCTGGGTCAGCGCCTCGTAGATCGTGCCGTTGACCACCTGGAAGGAGGTGAAGGCCGTGACGATGTGCGGGTCGAGCCCGGCCGGGCTGTCCGACACGGCGAGCTGGAGCACCTGCGCGCTCGCGGCGCTCGCTCCGATGCTCATCGCGGCGACGAGCGCCGCCTTGCAGATGGAACGCTTCATCGTCTCGTCCTCCCCTCGTCGGCGGCCTGACGCCGCGCTCTCCACGATCGGTCGGCGGCATAGTACCAATTATGAGCCAGTTGGAAAGGGCCGCGAAACCGCGTCGTCTCAGCGGCGGCCCGCGAGGTGGATCGCACCGGAGACGGCGTCCCCGAGCGCCGGCGAGAGGCGTCGGCGTACGTCGGGGGCGAGCCAGGCCTCCATGGCGCTCGACAGCCCGCCGATGAGGCTCACCCGCGGCGCGCCGCGATCGACGAGCGCGCGCACGAGCCCGTCGATCTGCTCGGCGCCCTCCTGCACGAGTCGGCGCCCGACGGGATCGCCGTTGTCGGCGTGTCGCATGACGAGGGGCGCGAAGGTGGCGTAGTCGGTGGCGGTGGCGCGATCCATCCAGGCGACGGCCTCGAGCGGATCGTCGTCGAAGCGCGCGAGCAGCTCGCGGGTGAGCGCGCTCGCCTCGTGGCGGCCGTCGGCCGCGCGCAGCGCCACGCGGATCGCCTGGAGGCCGAGATCGGCGCCCGAGCCCTCGTCGGAGATCGGGAAGCCGTAGCCGCCGACGCGCAGGTCCACGCCCGCGACGCGTCCGAGCCCGCACGAGCCCGTGCCGCAGATGACGATCGCCCCGTCGCCGCCGGCATGCGCGCCGAGGCAGGCGACGAGCCCGTCATTGGCGAAGGCGATCGACGCGAAGGGATGCGCCAGCGCCTCGAACGCCGCGCGCGCACCCTTGCGGCCCAGCCCCGCGACGCCGATGCCGGCGTGTACCCGCGCGACCGCGGCCTCGTCGAGCCCCGCTTCCTCCATCGCCGCGCGGGCGGCCTGCATCAGCACCTCCCACGAGCGCTCGATGCCGAAGCGGGTGGCGGCGGGGCCGGCGAAGCCTTGGCCGAGCACGGTCCCCTCGCTGGTCTCGAGGCGCGCGCGGCAGCCGGTCCCGCCGCCGTCGACGCCGAGATAGAGCGTGGCCGCCTCCTGATCCGCCGTACCGGCGCTCATCGCATCCTCCGCCGCATCAGCGGCTCTCCTCGTCGCTCCCGCGCAGGGTCGCGACGAAATCGTAGCGATCTCCGCGATAGGCCGACACCGTGAATTCCACGGGCCTGCCGTCCGCCAGGAACGCACGGCGCTCGATGCGCAGCACGGCCGAGCCCGGCGCGACGTCGAGGAGCTTGCCCTCCTGCGCGGTCGCGAGCGACGCCTGGAGCCGCTGCACGCCGCGGGCGGGACGATACCCCGCCTGCGCCAGCGCCGCGTAGAGCGAGGCGCCGACGCGCTCGGGCGCGTCCAATGCCCAGGTCGGAACCGTGGCGATCTCGATCGCGAGCGGCTCGTCCTCCGCGGTGCGCACCCGCGAGAGCCGCAGCACGGGCTCGCCCGGCGAGAGGCCGAGCGCCAGCGCCTCGCTCGGGCCGACGCGGGCGATCTCCTTCGACAGCCAGCGGGAACCGGCCGTGCGCCCGCGCGTCGACATGTCCTCGGTGAAGCTCGCGAGCACCGAAAGGGGCTGCTCGATGCGCCGCGTCACGTATGTGCCCGAGCCCTGGCGGCGGGTCAGGATCCCTTCGCGCAGCAGGACCTCGATGGCGTGGCGCACGGTGATCCGCGCGAAGCCCGTCCAGGCGGCGAGGTCGCGCTCGGAGGCGAGCGCCTCCTCCGGCCGGAAGACGCCGCGCTGGATCGCGAGGCGGATGGCGGAGGCGAGCTGGAGATAGCGCGGCGTCGCGTCCCGCGGCGCGCCGAGCCCGGCGAGGATCTCCGCCTTGGGATCGGGGCGCTCGACGAGGCCCGGAGGAGCGTTCGCGATCGGGGTCGTGGTCATGTCGTGTCTCGTCCGCATCTCGCCACGCCGACGGCGGGAGCGCGATGATAGAGGAGATGGTCCTGAGAAGGTAGCATCGTAAAGGTTGTTCCCAGCCGTCGCGGGACGGCCGGGAATTGGCTCGGGCGCATGCGTGCGGGGGCCCTGCCGAGCGCCGCTGGTATTGTTCGCACGCGGCAAAGGCACTAGATTGGTCTCATCACTTCAGGGAGCCGTCCATGTCCACCGAGCGAATCAGCCGGCGCTTCGTCGATCTGGACGCCTGGGAGACGAGCGAGGCTCTCGACGCCATGCTCGAGGGCCAGCTCTCCGCGATCGCTGCCGTGCGCCCGGCGCTGACCGCCATCGGGCGCGCCGTGGACGAGGCGGCGGCGCGGCTCGGGGAGACCGGCCGGCTCGTCTATCTCGGGGCCGGCACGTCCGGCCGCATCGCCGTGCAGGACGGCGCCGAGCTCACCCCCACCTTCGACTGGCCCCGCGAGCGGCTCGTCTTCGCCATCGCCGGCGGCATGGGCGCGCTCGTCGCGAGCGCGGAGGGCGCGGAGGACGACGAAGCGGCGGCTCGGGCGGCGATGGACGAGGCCGCCGTCGGCCCCGCGGACGTCGTGATCGGCGTCGCGGCGAGCGGGGCCACGCCCTACACGATCGCCGGGATCGCCCGTGCCCGCGAGACCGGCGCGCTGACGATCGGCATCGCCAACAATCGCGGGGCGCGCCTCCTCGCGGCGGCGGAGCACGCGATCCTGCTCGAGACGGGGGGCGAGCTCATCGCCGGCTCCACCCGCATGAAGGCGGGCACGGCGCAAAAGGCGACGCTCAACCTCATCTCGACGGGCATCATGCTGCGCCTGGGGCGCGTCTATCGCGGCATGATGGTCAACATGCGCGCGGCGAACGCGAAGCTGCGCCGGCGCGCGGAGGTCATCGTCGCCGAGATCGCCGGCTGCGGGGACGACGACGCGCGCGCGGCGCTCGCGCGAGGCGAGGGCGACATCAAGGTCGCCTCTCTCGTGGCGCTGGGCGCCGAGCCGGAGGCTGCCCGCAGCCGCCTCGCCGAATGCGGCGGCAACCTGCGCCTCGCGCTCGCGGCCCTGCAATGACGCGACTCCCCGAGACGTCCCCCACCGAACCGATCCTGTCGGTAGAAGGGCTCTCCCTCGATCTGCGCGGCACGCCGCTCGTCGAGGACGTCTCGTTTTCCATCGCGCCGGGCGAGATGCTCGGGCTCGTCGGCGAATCGGGCTGCGGCAAGAGCGTCACCGCGCTCTCGATCATGCGGCTCCTGCCGACGCCGCCGATCGCGATCTCCGGCGGTCGCATCCTGTTCGAGGGCACGGACCTCGCCGGCCTGCCGGAGGCGCAGATGCGTCGGCTGCGCGGGCGCAGGATGGGGATGATCTTCCAGGAGCCGATGACCGCGCTCAATCCCGTCTTCACGATCGGCAGCCAGATCGCCGAGCCGCTTCGCATCCACGAGGGGCTCTCGGAGCGCGCGGCGCTGGAGCGCGCGGCGGAGCTGCTCGCCCGCGTCGGCCTCCCCTCCCCGCGCACCCAGCTCGCACGCTATCCCCACCAGCTCTCCGGCGGCCAGCGCCAGCGGGTGATGATCGCCATGGCGCTCGCCTGCGGGCCCCGTCTCCTCGTCGCCGACGAGCCGACGACTGCCCTCGACGTCACCGTCCAGGCGCAGATCCTCGCCCTCGTCGACGGGCTGCGCCGGGACATGGGCCTCGCCTGCCTGCTCATCACGCACGATCTGGGCGTCGTCGCCGAGATCTGCGAGCGGGTCTGCGTCATGTATGCCGGGCGCATCGTCGAGGCGGGCCCGATCGCTGACGCGCTCGGCGCCCCGCGCCACCGCTACACCCGCGCGCTCGTCGAGACGATCCCATTGTCGAACCCGCCGGGACGCCCCCTCCCCTCGATCCCGGGCAACGTTCCGCCTCCCGGCGCACGCCCGCGCGGCTGCGCCTTCGCCGATCGCTGCTCGGCGGCGCTGGACCGCTGCCGCGCCGAGACGCCGCCTTGGACGATGGACGGCGCGCGGGGCTTCGCCTGCTGGAACCCCGCATGAGCGACGAGACCGTGCCGCTCCTCGAGGTGAGAAACCTCGTCAAGCATTACCGCGAGGCGTCGGGTGCGCGCGTGCGCGCCCTCGACGACGTCAGCCTCACGGTGCGCCGCGGCGAGGTCGTCGGCATCGTGGGCGAATCGGGATGCGGCAAGACCACGCTCGGTCGCACGATCATGCGGCTCGTCGAGCCGACGTCGGGCGAGATCCGCGTCGACGGCGTCGATTTCGCGAGCCTGTCTGGCGCGAAGCTCAAGGCCGCGCGCCGGCGCGTGCAGATGGTCTTCCAGGACCCGTTCGGCTCGCTCAACCCGCGCCACAA
Source organism: Salinarimonas ramus (assembly GCF_014645695.1). Taxonomy (GTDB): domain Bacteria; phylum Pseudomonadota; class Alphaproteobacteria; order Rhizobiales; family Beijerinckiaceae; genus Salinarimonas; species Salinarimonas ramus. The sequence continues at coordinate 141,473 of NZ_BMMF01000013.1, forward strand.
GGTGGGCGTGATCATCGCCGAGCCGCTCGTCGTGCACGGCGTGCCCGGGGCGAAGGCGCGCGTGGCCGAGCTCCTGGACCTCGTCGGCCTGCCGGGGGAGGCCGCCGGACGCTACCCGCACGAATTCTCCGGCGGGCAACGCCAGCGCATCGCCATCGCCCGCGCGCTCGCCCTCGATCCGGCGCTGATCATCGCCGACGAGCCGGTGTCCGCGCTCGACGTCTCGATCCAGTCGCAGATCATCAACCTGATCGGTTCGCTGCGCGCGCGGCTCGGGCTCTCGATGATCTTCATCAGCCACGATCTCTCCGTCGTGCGCCACGTCAGCGACCGCGTCGGCGTGATGTATTTCGGCAAGCTCGTGGAGCTCGCCCCGACGTCCGCCCTCTTCGAGCGCCCGCGCCATCCCTACACGAGCGCGCTCCTCGCCTCCGTGCCGCGCCCCGTTAAGGACGTCGTGCGGGAGAAGCGCGCGGGCGCCGGCCTCGTCGCGGCGGCGCCGGGCGAGATACCCGATCCCGCGAACCCGCCGCCCGGCTGCGCCTATGCGGCGCGCTGCCCTCTGGCCGAGCCCCGCTGCCGCGAGGCCGTCCCGCCGCTCGCGGCGGTGGAGACGGGCCACGAGGCCGCCTGCTGGCGTTCGGGCGAGGTCGCGGCGCGCGAGCCGATCACAAGCGCGTGATCGCCGAAGGTCGTGCGCTCGGGGCGGCCCATAATCTCGGCGGGCACCAGGCGTGCCCCAACGTCATCCCCCACGGAGCGAGAACGCCATGGCTCACTTCACCCGTCGCGAGATGCTGGCCGTCCCGGCCGCCGGTGCCGCCGCGAGCATGATCCCGATTGCCTCCGCCAAGGCCCAGTCCGACGCGACGCCCGACGGCACTGTCCCGGTCTTCCGCTATCGCCTGGGCGAGATCGAGGTGTTCCCGATCTACGACGGCATGCGCGGTTTCCCGCTGCAGGACGGCTTCGTGACGAACGCCCCGCTGGAGGAGGTCCAGGCCGCCTTCACCCAGGCGCGGCGCGGAACGGAGCAGATCGAGAACCCGTTCACGGCCACCCTGTTTCGCATCGGCGGGCGCCTCCTCCTCGTCGATACGGGCAACGGCCCGCAGGAGGGCGAGAGCCCCGTCGGGCATCTCGACGTCGGCCTCGCCGCCATCGGCGTTTCGCCCGAGGACATCGACACCGTCGTGATCTCGCATTTCCACGGCGACCACATCTCGGGCCTGCGCCGCGCCGACGGCTCGCCGATGTTCCCCAACGCCGAGACGCTCGTGCCCGAGGGCGAGGCCGCCTATTGGCTCGACGAGGGCGAGATGAGCCGCGCTCCGGAAGGCCGTCGCGGCGGCTTCGAGCGGGCGCAGGCGATCTTCGCCGGCGAGGATCTCGGCATGCGCACCTACACGGGCGGCGAGGAGCTCGCGCCCGGCATGGTCGCCGTCGACGCCCACGGCCATTCGCCGGGACACATGGCCTATCGCGTCCAGTCGGGCTCGGACGGGCTCCTCCTGATCTCGGACGCGGCCCACCTGCCCTTCCTGTTCGTGGCCAACCCCGACTGGTCCGTGCGCTTCGACATGGACCCGGAGATGGCCCGCGCCACCCGCCGGCGCCTGCTCGAGGAGGCCGCGGCCGACCGTCTCATGATAGCCGGCTACCATTGGGGCTTCCCGAACGTGGGCCACGTCCGCGAGGCCGGCACCGGCTTCGAGCTGGTGCGGATCCCCTGGCCGGGTTGACGGCTCCCGGAACTCGGCCGTTCGCGCGTGCGTTCGCGCTCCTCTCGCGAGGTGACGAATGCCGAAGGAACGCACGCGCGCGCTGAGCGACGTCCTCGACCAGCTCGAGCAGACGGCGCACGGCGACAGCATCACGATCGAGGAGGTGGTCCAGCATCTCGGCAACAAATCGTTCGCCGCCTTGATGCTGGTCTTCTCCCTCATCTCCACCTCGCCGGCGAGCGCCATTCCCGGCATCACCGCGAGCGTCGCGGTGATCGTCTTCGTGCTCGCCGCGCAGATGATGCTCGGGCGCAAATGCGTGTGGCTGCCGGACTTCGTCACGAAGCGGCACATGTCGACGCAGAAGCTCTGCAAGGGCGTCGCCTGGCTCAGGCGCCCGGTTCGGTTCGTCGAGCGCTTTCTGGGCGCGCGGCTCACCTTCCTGCTGCACCGGCCCTGGCTCTACCTGCCGCTGACGCTGATCCTCGCGCTCACGCTGTTCATGCCCTTCATGGAGGTGGTGCCGACCTCCGGATCGATCGCGTCCGCGGTCATCGCGCTCTTCGCGGCGGGCCTTTTGACGCGTGACGGCGTGCTCGTCGTGCTCTCCTTCGTCGTCCTCGCCGCCGTGCCGATCGCCGTGTGGCAATTCGGCTTCTCGGGCTGAGACGGCGCATCAGGAGATCGGGCGAAGGTCCTCGATCGCCTCGGCGATCCGCCGCAGCTGCGGCGCGATGGGGCTCGTGCGGCGCCAGATCATGCCGATGGTGCGGGACGGCTGCGGCGGAGCGAACGCCGCGACGCTGACGGGCGCCGAGCGCGTCTCCACCGGGACAGCCATCTCGGGGATCAGCGTCACGCCGATGCCGGCTCCCACCATCTGCACCAACGTCGAGAGCGAGCTTCCGTCCATCAGCTCGCGCGGACGCGGCGCGTCGGCGCCGCAGAAGGAGAGCGCCTGCTCGCGGAAGCAGTGCCCCTCCTCCAGGAGGAGCAGCTTCATGCGCGCGAGCACGTCCGGGTCCGGCACGGGGCGCCCGGCGTCCTCGAGCGGGCGCACGAGGACGAAGCTCTCGGAAAACAGAGCCGTCTCGTCGAGATGCGCCTCCGAGACGGGCAGCGCCACGATGGCCGCGTCGAGCCGCCCTTCGGACAGCTCCCGGATGAGCGTCGGCGTGATCGATTCCCGGATGCGGATGTCGAGATCCGGGTAGAGCCCGGCGAGCCGCCCGACGATGCGCGGCAAGAGGTAGGGCGCGACCGTGGGAATCACCCCGATCCGTAGCGGCCCCGCCAGCCCGTCCTGCGCGGTCCGCGCCAGCGCCTCGAGCTCGTCGACCGCCCGAAGCACCTCCCGGGCGCGCTCGGCGAAGACCTCGCCGAAGCCGGTGAGCGACACCTTGCGGCCGCTGCGCTCGAACAGCGCCATCCCGAGCGTCTGCTCCAGCTCCTTGATCTGCATCGAGAGCGCCGGCTGCGAGATGGCGCAGGCCTCCGCCGCGCGCCCGAAATGGCCGTGGCGGGCGAGCGCGTCGCAATAGGAGAGCTGCCGCAGCGTCAGGTTTGTCATAGCCTCATCTTATCGTTGGGATCAGAAAATCCGACTTTACCTGATGGCTGCGATGGAGCAAGGTCACCCCAGAGTGTTTCGCGCGTAGGTGTCCGACGCGTCTCGTCGCGGCTTCCCCCCGGCCGGATCGACACGCAGGGAAGTAGTGTGTTATACGCGCAAACCAATCGAGGGTCGGATCGGATTTCGGAGGACGAGATGGACGAGATGAGCTCCCTGACCACCGGGGGCTGCCCCGTCGCGCACGGCGTGCGCCGGGTCAGCAATCGGGACTGGTGGCCGAACCAGCTGAACCTGAAGGTTCTGCACCAGCACACCGCCCTCTCGAACCCGATGGGCGAGACGTTCGACTACGCCGCCGAGTTCGGCAAGCTCGACCTCCAGGCCGTCAAGAACGACATCTACGCGCTGATGAAGACTTCGCAGGACTGGTGGCCGGCGGATTACGGCCATTACGGGCCGCTCTTCATCCGGATGGCTTGGCACTCCGCCGGCACCTACCGCACGGCCGACGGTCGCGGCGGCGGCGGCTCGGGCACGCAGCGCTTCGCGCCGCTCAATTCCTGGCCGGACAACACCAACCTCGACAAGGCCCGCTTCCTGCTGTGGCCGATCAAGAAGAAGTACGGCCGTCGCCTCTCCTGGGCCGACCTGATGATCCTCGCCGGCAATTGCGCGCTGGAGGACATGGGCCTGAAGACCTTCGGCTTCGCCGGCGGTCGCGTCGACGTATGGGAGCCCGAGGAGGACATCTACTGGGGCTCGGAGAGCGAGTGGCTCGGCGACGTGCGCTACACCGGCGATCGCCAGCTCGAGCGTCCCCTCGCCGCCGTGCAGATGGGCCTCATCTACGTCAACCCTGAGGGCCCCAACGGCAACCCGGACCCGGTGGCGTCCGGCCGCGACATCCGCGAGACCTTCGCGCGCATGGCGATGAACGACGAGGAGACCGTCGCGCTGGTCGCCGGCGGGCACACCTTCGGCAAGTCGCACGGCGCGGCGCCGGCGACCCACCTCGCCCGCGAGCCCGAGGCGGCGGACGTCGAGCTGATGGGTCTGGGCTGGAAGAACTCCTTCGAGAGCGGCCGCGGCGTCCACACCATCACGAGCGGCATCGAGGGCCCCTGGACGCCCAACCCCACCAAGTGGGACATGGGTTATTTCGACGTCCTCTTCGGCTACGAGTGGGAGCTCGTGAAGAGCCCCGCCGGCGCCTGGCAATGGGCGGCGAAGGGCCTCTCCGAGGCCGACCACGCGCCGCAGGTCGACGGGTCGGGCGAGAAGGTCCCGCTCATGATGACCACCGCCGACATGGCGATGCGCATGGACCCGGCCTACGAGCAGATCTCCCGGCGCTTCCACAAGGACCCGGAGGCCTTCGCCGACGCCTTCGCCCGCGCCTGGTTCAAGCTGACCCATCGCGACATGGGCCCGCGCGAGCTCTATCTCGGCCCGGAAGTCCCCGCCGAGGTGCTGCTGTGGCAGGACCCGCTGCCGGCGTGCGACTACGCGCTCGTCGGTGACGACGACGTCGCGGCCCTCAAGCAGGCGATCCTCGCCACCGGCGTCTCCGTCTCCGATCTCGTCTTCGCCGCCTGGGCCTCGGCCTTCACCTACCGCGGCTCGGACAAGCGCGGCGGCGCCAACGGCGCGCGCATCCGCCTCGCCCCGCAGAAGGACTGGGCGGTGAACGAGCCGGCGCGTCTCGAGGCGGTCCTCTCCGCGCTCGAAGGCGTCAAGGCGAGCTTCGAGGCCGGCCGCACGGACGGCAAGAAGGTCTCCATGGCCGACCTGATCGTGCTCGGCGGCACGGCGGCGGTGGAGAAGGCGGCCGAGATCGCCGGCCACAAGGTCGAGGTGCCCTTCGCCCCTGGCCGCGTGGACGCAGGGCCGGAGCACACCGACGTCGAGTCCTTCGCCGTGATGGAGCCGGAGGCCGACGGCTTCCGTAACTTCGCCAAGGGCGCCTACGCCATCTCCCCCGAGGAGATGCTCGTCGACCGCGCCCAGCTCCTGACGCTCACCGCGCCGGAGATGACCGCCCTCGTCGGCGGCCTGCGCGTGCTCGGCGCCAATCACGGCGGCGCGGCGCACGGCGTCCTCACCGAGCGTCCCGGGGTCCTGACGAACGACTTCTTCGTCAACCTCCTCGACCTCGGCACCGAGTGGGCGCCCGCGGACGAGGGCAAGACCGTCTATCAGGGCCGCGACCGCGCCACCGGCGCGCCGAAGTGGACCGGCACCCGCGTCGACCTCGTCTTCGGTTCGAACTCGCAGCTGCGCGCGCTGTGCGAGGTCTACGCCTGCGACGACGCCACCGACCACTTCATCCACGACTTCGCCAAGGCCTGGACGAAGGTGATGAACCTCGACCGCGTCGACCTGACCTGAGCGACGGCGAGAGCCGCCGGGGCGGCTCTCGACACCTACGAAAAGAGGCCGCCGTCTCCGCGAGGAGACGGCGGCCTCGTTCGTTTCGGCCAGCAGGAAGCGCCCCCCCCTCACCTCCTCTCCCGCACCCCCATCGCGCTCTGCACCCGCGCCAGGGCGCGGGAGAGGCGGGCGGCTTCCTCGTAGCGGGTCTCGGGGTGGACGGGGCGGCCGCCGGGCTCGGTGGTCATGGTCTCGGCGGAGAGGGCGAGGCGGCGCAGCGGGGTGGCGAGCCAGCGGGCGCCGGCGAGGAGGAGGAGGAGCGCGGCCAGGCTGGCGACGGCGAGCGTCGTCCAATAGCCGACGAGGAGCGCGCGCAGAGGCGCGAGCGCGGTCTCGGCCGGCTCGCGCAGGACGAGGCTCCAGCCGAAGGTCGGCAGGCCCGTGTCGTCGAAGGCCGGCAGGGTGACGGAGACCCAGGTGATCCCGTCGGGCCAGGTCTCGGTGGCGGCGTGGCGCCCGCCGCGCCCGGCGCCCAGCGCGGCGGAGACGGTGAGGACCTCGCCTTCGAGATGCTCCGGGCCGGCGAGGACACGGCGGTCGCGATCGAGCAGGAGGACCTCGACGTCGTCGGTCCGGAGGGCGTCGAGGTTGTCGAGGACCCATCGCCAATCGACATGCGCGCCGACGACGGCGGTGACGGAGCCGTCGGGACGGCGCACGGGCGCTGCGAAGTCGATGAAGCGCGGCGGCTCGCCGTCGGCGGAGCCGAGCAGGCTCGCCAGCAGCTTGGCGTCGTGCACGTCGCCGGCGAAGGGGCCCGACAGGCCCTCGCGGAACCAGGGCCGCTGCGCCACGCTCTCGCCCACCAGCATGCCGCGCGACGCGACGAGGACCTCGCCCGCCGTGTCCGCGACGCCGAGCCAGGAATAGCGCTCGTCGACGCCGCCGACGGTCTCGATGAAGGCGGCCCGCGCCTCGGGATCGTCGATCGGCACGCTCTCGGCGACCCGCTCCACCTCGCGCCAGAGCTGGCCCAGCCGCTTGCCCACGAGGGCGGAGCCGAGCTCGGCGCGGGTCTCCATCTCCTCGAGCAGCATGGCGCGCGTGCGCTCCTCCAGCATGCGCGAGAAGTGCCCCGCCGCGAGGAGGATCGGGGCGAGGATGATGACCGCGCAGCCGACGACGACGAGGGGCGCGAGCCCGATGCGGCGGGACGGGCGGGTTGTCTTGTTCGCGGGGGCATGCATGGCTCGGCGCCTCAGCTGGAGAGCGCGCGAGCGAGCTCGCGCGCCATCTGGACGAGATCGCCGCGCCCGGTCCCCGGGGCGGCGTCGGCGGTGTGCAGGAGAGCGATGATCGCCTCGCGCTGCGATGGTGTCGGCTCGAGGCGAAGACGTACGCCGTCGCCGGTCGGGGCGTCGACGACGGCCTCGACGGAGCCGATCGTCGGCAGGTCGAGCCGCGCGGGCTCGCCGGCGGCGAATCCGGACGGGCCGCTGACCTGCGCGCCCGCGACGCCGAGATCGACGAGCCAGCCCGGCTGGGCGCCGGAGAGCCCGGCGATCGTGACCGCCCGCGCCTCCTGGCGCATCGGACGATCCTCGCGCGGGCGCTCGATGCACGCGGCGATGGCGACGAGGAGAACGAACAGGTTGTAGATCGTCCAGAACAGGACGACGACCATCCCGTCCCCGGCCGCGGCGGCGTTGTTGAACAGGAAGTCGGAATTGAGCGTCGCCACGAGCCCACCGACGGTGAGCGCGAAGAGCACGAGGAACGGCCGCATCATCGGCCATTGCACCACGGTGCGGGTCCGGTCGCCGCCCTTCGCCGTCACGGAGAAGCGGTGCGGGCCTTTCGTCAGGAGCCCGCTCGCGGTGGCGCGCATGATCGGCCAGGCGGCGAGGAGCTGGGCGACGTCGTTGACGACGGGGATGAACAGGCCGCGCGAGATCCAGTTCAGGACCGCGATGGTGAGCAGATAATACGGCAGGTAGTAGACGAGGACATCGTGGACCGTGGCGTCCACGACGGTGACGCCGAGCCACCAATAGAGCAGCGGGAAGACGAGCCCCGCCATGCGGAAGGGGAAGGTGGTCGTCCAGTAGAGCAGCGAATCGACGATGCTGAGCCGATGGCGCAGGGGCAGTCCGTTGCGCGCGAGCGGATTGTAGACCTTGCGCACGATCTCCATCATGCCGAGGCACCAGCGCCCACGCTGGACGATGTATTCCTTCAGCCCCTCCGGGGCGAGCCCTTCGGTCAGCGGCTCGTTGAGGTAGACCGTCGAGAGCCCGTTCTCGGCGAGCTTCAGGCTGAGCAGGAAGTCCTCCGTCACGCTCTGCGTGGGAAAGCCGCCGATGGCCTCGAGCGCCGAGACGCGCACCATGGAGGACGTGCCGCAGCATACGGCGATGCCCCAGGCGTCGCGGGCGGGCTCGACATTGTCGAAGAAGTGGCGCTGCTCGTCCGGGTAGGCGGTCGAGATGCCCAAATTGTGCTGGACCGGGTCCGGGTTGAAGAAGTGCTGCGGCGTCTGGACGAGCCCGACGGCGGGATCGTGGAAGAGCGCCAGCGCGCGCCCGACGAAATGCGGGTGCGGCACGAAATCGGCGTCGAGGATTGCGACGAAGTCCGGCGCGTCCGATGCGGCGAGGCGCTCGGAGAGCGCGTGGTTCAGGTTGCCGGCCTTGGCGTGCGCATTGTCGGGCCGGCGCAGATAGCCGACGCCGTGGCGCGCGCACAGGTCCGCGAGCCAGTCCCGCCGGCCGTCGTCGAGGACGAAGACGCGCGTCGCGGGATGGCGGATGAGCTTCGCGCCGACGAGCGTGCGCTCCAGCACGCTCTCCTCCTCGTTGTAGGTCGCGATGTAGACGTCGACCCGCGGCGGCGGCGCGGCCGCGCCCCACCACGCGAGGTTCGCATCCGCCTCGCGGGAGCGGTCGCGCACGCGGGTGAGGATCGCGAAGGCGATGGTGGACGAGACGACGGTGCCCGCCTCCAGGATCGCGAAGGACCAGCTCGCGAACGCGTCCACCGTGAAGCCGAGCGGCGCCAACGTGTCCGTGAAGCGCCAGGCCATGTAGCGCCAGGCGAGGATCACCGCCGCGCCGAGCAGCAGAACGCGCCACAGCGTCCGGCGGGCGTCGAGCACAGGGAGCAGCAGGAGCTGAACGGCGAGGACGAGCGCCGTCCCCGCCAGCGCCGAGAGGAGGCCCGGCAGCGCGATCATCACAGGCCGACGCGGTCGAGGAGGCGCATGAACCCCGATGCCGGCCCCTCGGCGAAGGTCACCCGCCCTGTGCGCCCCACCGAGCAGCCGCCGCCCTGGCTCGCCGTGAGCGCCGGCACGGCGATGGTGACATGGAAACGCTCCAGGTGCTCCTCGCTCGCGCCCACGGCGAGCGTGTCGAACAGGCTGAGCGCACCCGATCCGCCGAGCCGCACGATGGCGCCGGGCATCACCGCGCCCTCGCCGTAGAGCCGGAACTGCACCGGCTGACCGATGGCGAGCGTGTCGTAGAGCCGCTCGGAAACGCTCGCCGTGACGAGGATCTCCTCGCAATCGACGAGCCGCATCAAGTCTTGCCCGCGATTCGTGTAGACGCCGTCGTCGACGAGGAAGTCCCAGACGAGCCCCTCGACCGGCGAGCGCACCGCCGCCTGCTCCAGCCGTGCGATCCGCACGCGCTCGGCCTCGATGTCGCCCGAGAGCGCGTCGGCGAAGGCGCGCGATTCGGAAAGCTGCGCCTCGAGCCGGCCGAGCTCCAGGTCGATCTCGCGGATTCGCTGGGCGGAGAAGGGCGCGTCGTTGTAGCTGTCGCCGATGAAGACGCCGGTCTCCGCCGAGCGCTGCTCGGCCTGCACGTAGGCGAGCCGGCTCTGGGCGCTCTCCAGCTCCTCGCGGGCGATCTCGGCGGCGGTGGCCACCGTGTCGAAGACGGCAGCGGTCTGCACGCCGCGCTCGCGCAGCGCCTCGGCGCGGTCGAGCGCGCTCTGCGCCTCGCGCAGGCGGGCGGCGGCGGCCTCCCGGTCGGCGCGCGCCTCCGCGAGGCGCGCCTCGATCTGGAGCGCGCGCCCGGCGCGGTAATCGTCGAGCTGCGCCTCGAGCGCCGTGCGCGTCTCGCGCAGCGCCTCGCGCTCGGCTTCCATGCGCGAGACCATGATGCGCTGGGTCGCGAGCGAGCGCTCGAGATCGGCGAGGCGGGTCTTGTCGAGGCGCGGATCGACGAGGCGCCCCAGCACCTCGCCCTGGCTCACCCGCGAGCCGATGCCCTGCGCCTCGATGGCGAGCTCGCCCTCGATGGGCGCGCGCACCACCGCGACACGAGCGTTGACGGTGGCGTCCGCGGAGGTGCCGGCGAGATGCTCGCCGACGAGGATGTAGAGGCCCCCGACGAGCAGGAATGCTCCGAGGAATACGCGAAAGAGCTTCATGGCGGATCTCGGTGCGCCGGTCCGATGTTCCCGCCGACGTCTCTTGGGTGGAATTCGTGTGTCTCACCTTCCACCGTGAGCAGTCAAACCTAAGAAAGAATGATCATAGGTTAGCACGCCTTGATCGCATCCGCGGCGCCTCGGCAGCCGGCCACCCCTTCATTCCGCGAGCTGCCGCCGGGCGAGATCCGCGAACACGCCGCCCTGCGCCATCAGCTCCGCGTAGGTGCCGTGCTCCACCACGCGTCCGGCGTCGACGACGTAGATCGTGTCGGCGTTGGCGATGGTGGACAGGCGGTGCGCGATGACGACGCGCGTGCAGTTCAGCTTGTCGAGCGCCTGCGTCACGATGGACTGCACCTCGTTGTCGAGCGCGCTCGTCGCCTCGTCGAGGAGCATGATGCGCGGGCGGCGGATGATGGCGCGCGCGAGCATCAGGCGCTGGCACTGCCCGCCTGACAGCGTCGAGCCGCCGTCGCTGAGCATGGTGTGGAGCCCGTCCGGCATGCGGCGGATGTCCTCGGCGAAGCCCACCTGCTCGGCCGCCCACCAGGCGTCCTCCTCGCTCATGTCCGTGCCGGAGGTGATGTTCTCGAAGATCGTGCCGGTCATCACCCGCACGGTCTGCAGGACGACGCCGAAATTGCGCCGCACGGCGCGCTTGTTGAGCTGGCGAATGTCCATGCCGTCGAGGAAGACGGCGCCCGCCTCCGGATCGTCGAAGCCGAGGAGCAGGCGCATCAGCGAGGACTTGCCGGCGCCCGACGGGCCGACGACGGCGACGAACTGCCCCGCCTTCGCCGAGAGGCTCACGCCCTTGAGGACGAGGGGCTGGTCCGGGACGTAGCGGAATTTCACCTCGCGCACGTCGATGTCGCCGCGCAGGATCCCGGGGTCCTCCTCGCCTTCCTGATGCTCCTCCCGTGCTTCCAGGAGCGGACGCAGCCGGTCCCAGGTCGGCACGAGCGCGGTGAGCGCGAGGCCGGACTGGACGACCTGGTTCACGGCGAGCGCGAACTGGCCGAAAGCCGCGTAGAAGGCCATGAACTGGGCGGGATCGATGGTCCCCTCCAGCCCCGTGGCGGAGAGGCCGGCCCAGCTCACGTCGACGTGGAAGATCGCGAAGAGCTGGTCCGTGATCAGGCCGATGGCGAGCACGATGGCCAGCACGGAGCCGAAGGTGAAGACCGCGTTCGTCGTCTGCCCCGCATTGGCGAGGCGCCCGGCCTCGTAGGTGCGGGCCTGGCTTTCCGCGAACTTCGCCGACCAGCGCGCGAAGGCACGACGTTCCGCGTCGTTGGTGCGCAGCTCCGTCACGCCGCCGAGATATTGCACGACGTCCGCCTCCACCTCGCCCCTGATGTCGAGCTGGCGACGCTGGACCGCCACGGCGCGGCGGCCGAAGACGTAGTTCAAAGCGCCGACGACGAGGGCGACGACGGCGACGGTGAGCGCGAGGCGCACCTCGTAATAGAGCATGATGGCGAGCGAGAACGTGCCGTTCACGCAGGCCATGATGATGAAGAGCGTGTTGTCGCTCAAAAGCTGGCGCATCTCCTCGACGCCGCGCACGCGCACCGAGAGGTCGCCCGCGGTGAAGTCGCGGAAGAACTCGGTCGGCAGCCGCAGGAGCCGGCCGAAGACGGCGAGCTGCGTGCGCGAGCTCGCCCAGCCCTCGATGCGCAGGAGCGCGAGGCTCTGCACGATTGAGAAGCCCGCGCCCGCGATCGCCACCGCGACCATCATGCACACGAGGACGAGGAGCTCGCCGCGCGCGGCCTCCGGCACGGCGCTGCCGATGATCTGCTCGATCATGAGCGGCATGGCGAAGGCGACGCAGCCCGCGAGCAGCATGGCGACGACGAGGCGGCGCACGTCGCCGCCCAGACCCTGCAGGCCGATCCCCAGCACGTCGCGGAAGCCGACGGAGCGGCTCGGCAGGAGGCGCACGAGGCTCTGCGCGTCGCGGGCGAAGCGCCCGGCATTCGCGGCGCTCACCCGCTCGCTGCGCATCGTGGCGGGGTCGAGCGCCTCGTAGCGGCCGGGCCCCGCGGGCAAGAGCGCGACGGGCGTGCGCTCCGGGCCGGAGAAGGCGAGGAGCGGCCCCATGTCGGCGCGCCACCAACCGTCGTCGAGGCGGATGGGGAGCGTGTGGAAGCCGCCGAGCTCGGCGAGCATGGCGAGCGGGTCGGAGGCGCGCGCGGCGGCGTCCATCCCGCCTTTCGGCAGGTCGAGCACGATGCCGGCGGCCTTCGCCACGAGGCAGGCGGCGGCGAGGAGCGGCGTCCCGGCGGTGGCGACCGGCGCGGCCGGCGTCCCTGCGCCCACCGCGGCGAGGGCGCCGATGGAGCCGTCGAAAGAGGTCGTGTCGCCCCCGCGGCGTGCGTCGAGGCGTTTCCAGACGCCTTCACGGTCGGTGTCGAGGGCCGCGAGGATGCGCGCGAGCACGTTCGCGTGGACCCGCTGGAGATCCGCGGTCCAGGATCCGCCGACCCACGAGCCGCCGGCCCACGAGCCGCCGAGCCGATCGCGCGTGCGCAGGCTCTCGATCGCCGTACCCGGCGCCGCGGCGTCGGCATCGGGGAGCGCGTCCTCGAGACGCCCGACCCAGGCCGCGACGGCGCGCGCGAGATCGTCCGCGACCACGTTAGCCGAGGCCGCGACGGTGCCGAGATCGGCCGCGACGATGCGCGTGCCGGCGCCGGGCACGGCGAGCACGCGCGCCTCGCCCTCCCCGACGGGGAAGCCGAAGGCGATCTCCCCGGCGGCGACCTGGACGAGCCCGTGGCGACGCCCGTTCGGCTCGACGACGAAGAGGTTGAGCGTGCCTTCGATCACGAGCACGACGGCGTCGGCGCGCGCGAGATCGATCACGTCGCGGGCCGAGACCCGGCGTGCGGCGTCGGCGCGGCCGATCGCGGACGCGATCCGCGCCGCATGGGACGCCTCGGCGGAGGTGCCCGCGCGGGCGGGCAGGGTTTCGACGCCGCCGCTCATCCCGCCGCCACCAGCTGCGCGTAGTGTCCGCCCGTCGCCATGAGCTCCTCGTGCGTTCCGCGCTCCACCACCTTGCCGTGGTCGAGGACGACGATCTCGTCGGCGTCCCGGATCGTGCTGAGGCGGTGGGCGATGATCAGGCAGGTGCAGCCGCGCGCGCGCAGCCGCTCGTCGATCTTCAGCTCGGTGAGCGGATCGAGGGCCGCCGTCGCCTCGTCGAGGACGACGATGGAGGGGTTTCGCGCCAGCCCGCGGGCGATCTCGATGCGCTGGCGCTGACCACCGGAGAAGTTCGAGCCGCCCTCCTCCACCGCGCTCTCGTAGCCGCCGGCGCGCGCCGCGATCGTGTCGTGGATCTGCGCGTCGAGCGCTGCGCGGTAGACGTCCTGCGGGGCGATGGTGTCGTCCCACATGGTGATGTTCTCGCGGATCGTGCCGCGGAAGAGATGGATGTCCTGCTGGATGTAGGCCACCGACGCGACGAATTGGCCGCGCGGGATCTCCTCGATGGGCTTGCCGTCGAACAGGATCTGACCGGCGCGGGCCTGGTAGAGCCCGGTGACGAGCCGCGCGATGGTCGACTTGCCGCTGCCGCTGCCGCCGACGAGCGCGACGCGCGCGCCGGGGGCGAGCGTCAGGTCGAAGCCCTCGATGAGCGGCGGATCGAGGCGGCCGTAGGCGAAGGAGACGCCGCGCAATTCGAGCGCGCCCGAAAGCGTCGCGGCGCTGCCCGCGCCCTGCGGCGCAGCCGGCGGCAGCATCTCCACCTTCGCCATCAGCGGGTCGGGGCGGGTGTTCATCGCATCGTCGATGCGCACCACGTCGGCGACCGTCTCCTGGATCTTGCCGGAGAACATGACGAGCGCGATCACCGGCTGGACGAAGCGCGTCAGCACGGCCTGGAAGGCGACGAGGCCGCCCACCGTGAGATCGCCGTCCATGATCAAGAGGCCGCCGAAGCCGAGGAAGGCGGCGAGCACCAGGTTGTTGATGAATTCCGGCACGGTGTTGAGGAGCGCGCCCAGCGCGTTGAGCTTCTGCTGGGCGTTGGCGACGCCGGAATAGTGCGAGGCCCAGCGGCTGAAGACGTCGCTCTCGACGCCGGTCGCCTTGATGGTCTCGATGTTCTCGATGGCGCCCAGCAGCGCGCTGTTCGCCTTCGCCTGCACGCCCTGGAGATCGGTCGCGAGCGACACACGCGGCGCCTGGGCGAGGATGATCGCGGCGAAATTCAGGACCATGGCGCCGATCGCGAGCAGCGTCAGCTGCCAGCTGAGGAAGACCATCACGGCCGCGTAGAACACCACGACGAGGGCGTTGACGACGTTGAGGCTGACCTCGTTGCCCATCACCACGGCGACGCGATTGCACGCGTCGACCCGGGTGACGAGATCGCCGACCTGGCGCTGGGTGAAGAACACCGCCGGCGCCCGCAGGAGGTGCCAGATCAGGAGCGCCGTCTGCGTGATGGCGAGCTTCGTCTGGAGCCGCAGGATGTAGGCGCGCTGCAGCCAGGTGAGGAGCCCGTTCGCAAGCATGGCGAGGGAGAGCCCGATGGCGAGCGGCAGGAGCCAGCCCGCGAGCCCGCGGGTGAGGACGTCGTCGACGAGCGCCTTCAGGAAGGCCGGCAGCAGCAGCCCGGGCAGGACCAGCATCACGCCGAAGAGAGCCACCAGAGCGAAGGCGTCGCGCGAGCCCGGCAGCAGGCGCGCGAGCGAGCGCAGCAGGGAAGGCGGATGCCCTCCCCTACGGAAGCCGGGCGCCGGCGCGACCTGCAGCACCCGCCCCGCATAGGAGCGCGCGAACTCCTCGCGCGCGACCGAGCGCTTGCCGCCGGCGGGATCGTTGAGGAAGACGCGATCGCCCTTGGCGCCTTCGAGCACGACGTACTGGTTCTGCTCCCACGTGACGATCACGGGCATGGGCAGCGCCAGCACCGCCGCCGCGTCCGGTGCGGCGCTCTGCGTCTTCAGGCCGTACTCGCCGCAGCCGCGGTCCAGGTTCTCGAAGCGCGTGCCGTCGCGGGAGGTGCCGGTCGCCTCGCGCAGGTCGGTGATGGTCTCCCACCGTCCGAAATGCGCGAGCACGATGGCGAGCGCCGCCGCGCCCGATTCCGCGGGGTCCATCTGCAGGAAGGTCGGCGTCGAGACCCGACCGGGCTTGGGCTCACGTGCCATGCCCGACCCAGCTCCGGAAGACGGGGATGACGAGATTGGCCGGCGCCTCCTCGCGCACCACGACGGAGACCGCCGACATCGTGCCGTGCGTGATGGCGTAGGGCGGCCCCTCGCCCGAGGACCAGGCGAGCCCGCTCGGCGTGCTCGCATCGGCCTTCATCGTCACCTCGACGAGGATCGGCGGGCCCGACGCGAAGACCTGCTCGGCCATCTGCTGATTTCCGAGCAGGCTCGTGACCGAGGCGAGCGTCTCCGGCAGCTCGGAGACGCGCGTCACCGTGCCCTGGATCGTCCCCCAGATCGCCCGCTCCGCCGTGCTCGGAGACACGGCGACGTCCATGCCCGGCCCGATCTTCTTGCCGTCGGCGGCCTCGAAGAAGGCGACGACGCGCAGCTCGTCGCCCTCCGCGTCGATGCGGGCCACCGGCGCGCCGACGGAAACGACGTCGCCCTGGCGCGCGGAGAGGCCGATCACGCGCCCGGCGCGGCCGGCGACGACGTTCGTGCGCTCGCTGTGCGTGCGCTCCAGGATGTCGCGATCGGCCGTCGCCTGAGCGATCTCGCGGCGCAGGGCGTCGAGCTCGTCCTGGCGCTGATCCTCGAATTCCAGGTATTCGAGGTTCGCCTGCGCGACCTCGACGTCGCTCTCGTTGACCTGCAGGCGCGTGTCGGCGAGGTCGGCGCGCACCTGCTGAAGGCGCGCTTCGGTGGTGAGGCCCTCGCGCCGCTCGCGCTCGACGACGGCGAGGAGATCGGCGAGGTAGTCCACCCGCTGCTGGAGGGTGCGCTTGCGATCCTCGATGACGGCGATGTGCCGGTCCGTGGCGCTCCGGCGCTCGGCGAGATCCACCCGAACCTGCGCCGAGCGGACGTCGTAGGTGTCCTGGAGCCGCTGGATCTGCTGATTGGCGGCCTCGATGCGGACCGCATCGCCCGGCTGCCCGATGCGCGCGACGATCTGGCCCTCGGTGACGCTCGCGCCGATGTCGACGGCGAGCTCGACGACGGTGCCGTCGCCGACGCTGCGCAGCTCGTAGACGGCGCCGTCCTGAGCGAGCACGATGCCCAGCCCGCCGACGCGGGTCGTGAGGACGCCGAGCACGCCCCAGACGATCACGGCGATCGTGACGAAGACGAACACGGCCGCGATGATCCAGGATCCCGGATCGGTGATGCGGATCGCTGTCTGGAGCCGCTCCGGGCCCGGCAGGCTCGCTTCGCTCGACTGTGCCACGCTCTCCCCCGGGCTGTCGCTGCGGTCCTCGCATCGGCTGTGCGTGCGCGCGTGTCCCGGAAGGAAACACCGGAAGCGTTAAGATCACATTGCCCGTGTGGAAATGCGCACCTCCCAGGTGTGCGCGTCGGTCAGAGGTCGCGCAGGAAGCCGACGAGCGCCCCGATCTCCTCCGCCTCCCGGGCTGCGAGAACACGCGTGCGGGAGGCGGCGGCGCGGCGCCACGGCTCGGGATTCGAGCGCACAGTCTCCAGCGCCGCCAGCCATTCGGCGGTGGAGGCGGCGAAGGGCACGACGAGCCCACCGGCGCCCTCCCCGCTGCCCAGAGCCTCGCGGATCGCCGGGTAGTCGCGCGCGACGACGGGCACGCCGCGCGCCATCGCCTCGACCGCGACCATGCCGTAGCCCTCGTAGGTGCTCGCCACGATCAGCGCGCCGATGCTCGCGTAGAAGCGGCCCATGTCGTCGATGCGCTCGATAAGGTCGATCTCGGCCGCCGCGCCCGCGATCGCTACGCGGAAATCCGCGAAGGCGGCGCCGTGCCCGCCCTGGAGCGCGCGGAAGCGCCAGCCCTCGGGCGCGCGGCGGACGATGTCGGCGAGCGTCGGGCCGCCCTTGTGGCGGCGCGGGTTGACGAAGCCGAAATCCGCTCGAACGAGCGCCGGACCGCCCGGCTCTGCCGAAAGCCCTCCCATCGGCGGATGCACCGTGAAGCGGGGCACGCGCGCCAGCGGGTCGACGAAGCGCCCCGACCAGTCCGAGCACGCGATCAGCCCGTCGATGTCGAAGACGAGAGGCGAGCCGATCTCCTCGTGGACGCCCGGGCCGAGGCTCGCCGCCATCTCCGCGAGCCGCGCCTCGCCGAGCCGCGCCGCGCCCTCCCAGTCGCCCGTCGCGGCGTATGCCTCCGCCAAGCCTTCGACGATGCCGCGGTCGAGGTCGAGATGCACGCCGACGATCCGGCAGCCCCGGGCGCGAGCCATGGCGTAGACCGGCTCGGCATGCGCGTGGCTCGCCCGGGTGAAGGGGGCGTTGACGAGGAGATGCGTCGGGCGGGTCGCGTCGAGCCAGGCGGCGACCTGCGGATACCATGCGGCGCAGGCGGCGGGATCGTCCGGATCGACGTCGCGCGCAGCCGCGGCGGGCGCGAGCCCCGCGGCGGCCTCGGGTGCGGCGGCTCCCGTGCAGGCGAAGACCTCCATGCCGGCCGCCGCCAGCGCGATGCCGATGCGCTGGAGATAGACCTCCCCGCCCCCGCCGCGCGGCGGCCAGAGCGGGCCGAGGAGCCCGATCCTCACGCCGGCTCCCTCACGACGGGAGCCACGGCCGGAGGACCCGCAGCGTCTCGGCCAGAGCCGCCGGCGACTTGTCGCGCACGAGGAAATGCCCACCCGGCCCCTGCCGGACGTCGGAGCCCGCGCCGCCCCAGCGCGTCCATTCGGCCAGGACGTCGCCCGGAACCTGCGTGTCCTCATCGCCGCCGCGGGCGAAGATCGGGCAGGCGAGCGGGAGACCGTCCGCCGGCGGGGCGTAGCGTTCCATGGCGGCGAGGTCGCCGCGCAGGGCCGGCAAGAACAGGCGCAACAGCTCGGGCTGCTGGCGCAGAGCTTCGGGCACGCCGCCGTAATCGTGGTGGAGCCGGTCGATCAGCGCCTCGTCGTCCAGCGTCGAGAACGGGCCCACCGGCTGCACCCGGTGCGGCGCCCGGCAGGCGAAGACGGTCATCGCCACCGGCGCCGGCAGCCCGGCGCGCGGAAGCGCGCGGGCGAGCTCGAGCGACGCGATCGCCCCGAAGCTGCACCCGACGAGCGCATAGGGCGCGTCGAACAGGCCCGGCTCCTCGGCCATGGCGCCGACGAGCCGCTCGATCATCTCCGGCAGGTAGGTGATCGCGGGCTCGGAGATGCGGCTCTCGCGCCCCGGCGCCTGGATGCCGTAGACCCCCACGCTCTCCGGCGCGCTCCGGCTCCAGGGCACGAAGAGCGAGGCGCCGAGCCCCGCATAGGGCCAGCAGAAGACGCGCAAACGCGGCCGATCGGGACGCCGCGGCGGCAGGAGCCAGCCGCCGGCGCTGCCCGGCCGCGGGAGGGGCCGTGCGGTGGCACTCAGGACGCTCTCCCCCTCACCGGCCTTGCTCCTCCATCTTCTTGCGCAGGGAGAGCGGGCGCATGTCCGTCCAGACCTCCTCGATGTAGGAGAGGCACGCGGCTTTCGGGCCCTCCTTGCCCACGGCCGTCCAGCCGGGCGGGATCTCCCGATAGGTCGGCCAGATCGAGTATTGCTCCTCGTGGTTCACCACGACGGCGTAGATCGTGCGGTCCTCGTCCTCGTCCATGCTCGGCCCTCCCGGCCGTCGTTCGCAGTCTCGTTCGCAGGTGGCGGCGCTCAGCGCGGGCCCGCGCGGTTCGTCAGCTCCCGGGCGATGTCCGGCAGGTTGTCCCAGAGCTGCGGCCCGATCAATTGCCGATACATCGGAATGAACCAGATGTTGACGCTGATCCCGGCCGTCTCGCTGTAGACCTGGTGCCACCAATAGGTCGGGATGAAGAGGAGGTCACCCTCCTCGATCTCCACCTCGTACATCTGGGCGTCGGCGAAGCGCGGGAAGCGCTCGAGATCGGGCGCGTCGATGTTCACCCGGCTCATGTTGTAGGCCTTGCTGCGGCACGGATAGAGCCGGCGCGCCTGCCAGGGCGAGAACATCTTCAGCCGCTTGCGGCCGCGCACCTGGGCGAGGAAGTTGTTCGGCGTGTCGTAGTGCAGCGTCGTGACGTTGCCCGCCGGGCCCATCCAGAGATTGATGAGGTAGACCTTCGCCGCGTCCACGTAGGACGGCAGCGAGAAATCGTCCTTCAGCTCCGGCAGCTTCTCGGGGATGTTCACGCGCTGGACGTAGTAGCGGATGTCGCCCTCGGTGATGTTCATCATCGAGTGCACGTACGCGCCGAGCGTGGTCTTCACCTCCTCGAAGCGCGGCCCGCCCTTCTCCGGGTCGAGGCCGAAGATGCCGGTGGGCGATTGCTGCACGTTGATCTCGTTGCCGCCCACCTTCTCGGCCAGGTACTCGGGGGTCCATTCGCGGAAGGCCGGCCAGTCCCGGATGCCGCCGCGGAACACGACGGGCTTGCTGCGCGCCGCGTAGCGGGTGCGGAACTCCTCCGCGCTCGGCAGCGTCTCGCGCTCCTCGATGGCGAGCGGTCTCGTCCCGCTCTCCTGCGTCGCCACGATCGTCGTCATCGCCCCCTCCGCTCTCTCGCTGTCAGCTCTCGTCGATAATCGATGTCGCCGCCCGCAAGGCGGCACGGCGCCGTTGCGCCCGCTCGCCCGCCGCCGCGACGGCCGCGCTCGCCGCCGGCGCGCCGGTGCGGTCGAGCTCGGCCGCGAGCGCCCGCACGGTGGGCCGGCTCACGCAGAGCGCGAGCGGGAACGTGCGCTCGAGGCGCCGTTGCAGCATGTCGTGGACGCGCGCGAGCGCGAGCGACGTGCCGCCGAGCGCGAAGAACCCGTCCTCCGCGCCGATCTCCTCGATGCCGAGCACGGCGCGCCAGGTCGCCGCGATCGCGGATTCCGTCGCGCCGACGGGCGCCTGGAAACCGGCTCCACGCGCGGCGCGCCGCGTCCGCGTCGCCGCCAGAGCGGCACGGTCGAGCTTGCCGTTGGCGTTGAGCGGCAGCGCCTCGACGAGGTGGAAGCGCGACGGGATCATGTAGGCCGGGAGCCAGGCGGCGAGCCCGTCTCGCAGATCCTCGACGGAGGGCTCGCGGGCAGAGGCCGAGACGAGATAGGCGACGAGCTCGGCCCCGCCGTCCCCCGCCGGCTCCACCAGCACCGCCGCCGCGCGCACGCCGTCGAGCCGCTCCAGCGCCGCCGCGACCTCGTCCGTCTCGATCCGATGCCCGCGGATCTTCGCCTGGTGATCGCGCCGACCGAGATGGACGAGCCGCACGCGCGCGTCGACGCGGGCGAGATCGCCGGTGAGGTAGAGCCGCGCGCCGGGCACCATCGAGAACGGGTCGGGGCGGAAGCGATCGGCGGTCGTGCCCGCCTGCCCGCCGTAGCCGCGGGCGAGCCCCTGCCCGCCGATGGCGATCTCGCCGACGGCACCGTCCGGCACGGGATCGAGCGCGTCGTCCACGAGGTGGATCGTCGTGCCGCCGACGGGCTCGCCGAGGTCGACGACGTCCGCCTCGTCGATGCGCGCGCGCATGGACCAGATCGTGGTCTCGGTCGGGCCGTAGAGGTTCCAGAGCGTCGCGCCGCGGGCGACGAGCCGGCGCGCGAGGGCGGGCGGGAGCGCTTCGCCGCCGCACAGGATCTCGAAGCCCGCGGGCGGCGTCCAGCCGTGATCGAGGAGCATGCGCCAGGTCGCCGGCGTCGCCTGCATCGCGCTCGCGCCGAAGGCGCCGATCTCGCCGAGCAGCCCCGCGGGATCTCCGCGCAGGCGCCGGGGCAGGACGCGCAGCTCGGCGCCGGTGACGAGCGGCAGGAACAGCTCCAGAGCCGCGATGTCGAAACCGAGCGGCGTGACCGACAGGAGCCGGTCGCCCGCCGTGAGCCTGGGCGCCGTGGCCATTGCGCCGAGGAGGTTCGCGAGCGCCCCGTGCGAGACGCCCACCGATTTCGGCGCGCCCGTGGAGCCCGACGTGTGCATCACGTAGGCGAGCTGCGCGGGAAGCGGTAGCGGCGGGAGCGCGACGTCCGCCGCCGGCTCGGCGTCGAGCCAGTCGACCCGCAGCAACGGGACGCCGAGCCGCTCCGCGAGCGGAAGGGTCTCCCCGTCGCACAGGACGAGCCGGCACCCCGCCGCCGCGACCATGGCGGCGAGCCGGCGCTCCGGCTGATCCGGATCGAGCGGCACGTAGGCGCCGCCCGCGCGCAGCACCGCGAGAAGCACGTCGGGAAGGTCGTCCGTCGGCTCCACGCAGATGCCCACCGCCATCTCCGGCCCGACGCCGCGGACGACGAGGCGACGTGCGCGGGCCTCGATCCGCGCCCGGCGCTCGGTATCGCCGATGCGCTCGATCCAAGCGGGTAGCGTCTCGGCGTCGGGGGCCTCGACGGGCGTCTCGCGGCGCGCCTGCCAGAAGGCGAGTTCGTGCGGGCGGCGCTCGGCGTCGGCGGCGATCGCGCGAAGCGTCTCGCGATAGAGGTCGAGCCAGCGCGCCACCGTGGCGCGATCGAAGAGGTCGCTCGCATATTCGAGCCGCGCGTCGAGCCGCTCGCCGACGCGCATGAGGTTCAGCACGAGGTCGAACTTCACCGCCCGCACCGGCGCCTGCACGACGGAGGCGCCCGGACCGAAGCCGGCGGGGACGGCGTCCGCCTGATCGAGGTTCAACGCCGCCGCGATCAGCGGCGTGCGCGACGGATCGGAGGGGATCCGCAGGCGCTCGATCAGGGTCGCGAAGTCGAAATCCTGCCGCTCGTAGGCGTCGAGCATCGTCCCCCGCAGGCGCGCGACGAAGGAGGCGAGCGTGTCGTCGGGATCGAGCAGGCTCGCGATCGGCAGCATCTGCGCGCAATCGCCGACGAGGCGCCGATCCGCCTCGTCGATGCGCCCGTCGCTCGGCAGGCCGGTGACGACACGCGCCTGCCCGCTCAGCCGATGCAGCAGGACGAGCCACGCCGCGAGGTGGATCATCACCGGCGTCACCGACAGCGCCCGCGCGGCGCGCGCGACGGCGGGGACGGTGTCGTCCGGCAGCATCGCGGAGACGGACGCGCCTGCGTGGCTCGCCTGGGCGCGGCGTGGCCGGTCGGTGGGCAGATCGAGCACCGGCGGGCTGCCCAGAGCCGCGATCCAGGCGTCGAGCGTGCGCGCTCGCGCCTCGCGCCGCGCCTCCTGCCGGGCGAGGAAATCGGCGAAGCCGGATGCGGGCGGAAGGGTGGGCTCGGCCCCCGCGCGCAGGGCCGAATAAGCGCTCGCGAGGTCCTCCACGATGATCCCGAGCGAGCCGCCGTCGGCGAGCGCGTGGTGCGCGACGACGACGAGATGCGCGCCGCCGTCGGCGCGCGGGACGAGGCGCACCCGCATCGCCGGCGCGTCCGGCGCGAACGCCTCGGCGACGATGCCGGCGAGCACGTCCTCGATGCGCTCGCCGGGCTCGATCCGGCGCAGCGCGAAGGCGTTGGGCACGTCGCCCGCATCGCGCACGCGCTGCAGGCCGGCGCGGGCGTCGATGACGGTGCGCAGCGCCGGGTGACGGGCGACGACCGCCCCGAGCGCCCGCGCGAGGAGCGCCGGGTCCGGCGCGCGCGGCAGATCGAGAACCGCGCTCTCGTGGTACGCGCGCTCGGCGCCGGGCCGCAGCTCGGCCAGGAGGCAGAGCTGGCGCTGGGCCGGGCTCAGCGGGAATTCACGCAGCGAATCAGCGACTTCGGCGCGGCGGCTCGCAGACGACGGCGGGCGTTCGCCCAGCGCGTCCTCCAGCGCCCCGGCGACGGCCGCCTCGATGGCGTCGATCTCGGCGTCCTCGTGCGCCGTGGAAAGGAAGCAATTGCGGCCCTCCCAAACGAAGAGGCCGCGCGCGCGCAGCGCGTAGAGGAAGGCGTCCGCATTGTCGCCGTGGGTGAAGCGGAAGAGCGACCCGAAGCGCGCGATGCGCATGCCGTAGCCGGCCTCCTCGAACAGCCGGTCGAGCCGCCCCGCGAGATCGGCGCTGCGCGCCTCGAGCCCGGCATAGAGGTCCGGGCCCGCCTGCGCGATCCGCCCGAGCATGGCGCGCGCGGCCGCCATGGCGAGCGGATGCTTGTTGTAGGTGCCCGCGAAGAAGGTCGTCTGCGCCTCGGGGAAGCTGTCGTCGCCGTAGGCCCATTGGCCGCCGTCGAGGGCGTCGAGCAGGTCGGCGCGACCGGCGACGGCGCCGACGGGCATGCCGCCGCCGAGAATCTTGCCGTAGGTCGCGAGATCGGCCTTCACGCCGAAATGCGCCTGCGCCCCGCCGGCGGCGATGCGGAAGCCGGTGATCATCTCGTCGAACAGCAGCACCGCGCCCGACGCGTCGGCGATCCGGCGCAGATCGTGCAGGAATTCCGCCGGCTGCAGCCCCGGCCGGCGGCTCTGCACCGGCTCGACCAGGATCGCCGCGAGCTCGTGCGCGACGGTGCGCAGGCGATCGAGCGCCGCGGGATCGCCGTAGGGCAGGACGACGACGTCGGAGACCATGGCGTCGACGATACCCGGCGCCATGGGCTCGGGGCCGTTCGCGCCGGCGCTCGCGAGCACGCCGTCGAAATGGCCGTGATAGGCGCCCTCGAAGATCGCGATCCGGCGCCGCCCGGTCACGGTTCGGGCGAGCCGCAGGGCCGTCATCACCGCCTCGGTGCCGGTGGTGGCGAAGGCGACGCGCTCGGCGCCCGTGAGGTCGCAGACGAGATCGGCGACCTCCCCCGCGAGCCGCGCCTGCGGCCCCAGCGCGAAGCCGCGGCCGAGCTCGTCGCGGAGCGCCGCCTCGACGAAATCGGGGGCATGCCCGAAGAGCAGCGTGCCGAAGCCCATGGAGACGTCGACGTAGCGATTGCCGTCGACGTCCCACAGATACGCGCCCTTCGCCCGCTCCCCGACGACGGGATAGACCATCTCCTTCGTCGAGAACCGAAATCCGGCGGAGGCGCGGTTGTCCGACAGGCGCGGGCGGAAGGCGGCGGCGAGGCGCTTCGATCCCGCGGTCATCGCCGTGTAGCGCGGCACGAGCCGCTCCAGCGCGCCGGTGCGCCCGGCGCTCGCGGCGATCTCCGCCGCGGGGCGCCAGAGGGGAAGGGAGTCGGGCGCCTTCGGCGATGGCGCGGGGGCGGCGGGCATGGGCGTGGGCGTGGGCGCCGAGGCTCCGGCGCCGTCGATGCGCCGCCGCAGCTCCTCCTGCTGCGCGATGAGGAGCTTCAGCGTCTCGTCGGTTCGCGCGAGCAACGCGCGGACGTCGTCCGGCATGGCCACGGGGGCAGCCGCCATTTCCACGGGAGCGGCGGCCGGAGCCGGAGGCGCCTCCTCCCGACCCGGGCTCGCCTGCTGCGCCTGCTGCGCCAGATGCGCGGCGAGTGAGGCGATGTCCGGCGTCGTCTCGAAGAGCTGGCGCATGGTGAGCTTCACCGAGAAGCGCTCCTCGATGCGCCGCAGCGCGCGCGTCAGCACGATGCTGTCGGCACCCATCTCGACGAAGCGCTCGTGCGGGTCGATCTCGCTCGGCGGCCCGCCGAGCAGCTCGGCGATGATCGCCGTGAGGTCGGCCTCGACCATGTCCGGCGCGGGCGGTGGCGGCGGGACGGCGACCGCATGGCGGATCGCACCGAGCGAGGCGAGCGCCCCGAGCGCGGCCGCCCCGCTCGCGATCGGCGCCTGCACCGCGCCGAGCGCGCCCATCGCCGCGCCGAACCAGCCCCCGCTCTTCTCCTCGGGTGCGTCGTACCAGCAATGCCGGCGCTCGAAGCGCATCCGCGGCAGGTCGAGAAACGGCACGCGCCGCCCCGCCACGCCGTTCTTCGCATCGAGGCCGATACCGGCGACCCACGCCGCGCCGAGCGCCCGCGCGAGGGCGTGTGCATCCATGGCGGCGTCGAAGACGACGATCCGGTCGCATCCGGCCCGGCGCAGGGCCGCCTCGGGATCGCGCGCGCCTGCGACGACGGCGACCGCGCCGGCTTCCGCGACGGGCGCCGGGCGCCCTCCCCCGTGTCCCTCCTCGACGGCGGCGCGGCGCGCGTCCTCGATGTCGACGAGCCCACCGATCACGGCCGCGGCCCATGCGCCCACCCCGCGCCCGGCGACGGCCCCGGGCTCGAGGCCCCAGGCGCGCCAGGTGTCACCCATCTCGACGAGCCGCGCGAGGCGCTCCGCCGGGCCGGCCGCGCCGTTGTCGAGGAAGGCGACGCCGATGCGCTGCGGCGGCTGCTTCGCGACGCGGCCCGACGCCGCCTCGCCACGCCCGGCGAGCCAATCGCCGATCCCGCGCTCCAGCTCCGCCGCGGTCGAGCCCACGAGCGCGAGGCGCCAGGGCAGCGCGCCGCGATGGCGCGCGGCGTTGACGGCGTAGACGGCCGCGGGGATCTCCGGCCGCGCCGCGAGACGGGCCCGCCACTCCTGCGCGAGGGCACGCAGGCCCGCTTCCGAGCCGGCGCTGATCGTCAGGATCTCGGGGCCTGTCGCCTGATCGGCATCCTCGACAGCCTCGCGCGCCGGCTCGCCCTCGACGACGACATGCGCGTTGGCGCCGCCGAAGCCGAAGCTGCTCACGCCTGCGATCCGCCGCGCCCGCTCCGGCGGCCAGGGCGCCTCGGCGCGCGCGGGCTCGAGCCGCGCGAGGGCGGCCGCGAGCTTCGGGTTCGGCGTGTCGAGGTTCCGGTTCGGCGGGATCGTGCCGTTCGAGACGACGAGTGCCGCCTTGATCAGCCCCGCGATCCCGGCGGCGGCCTCGAGATGCCCGATATTGCTCTTGAGCGCCCCCAGCAGCGGCCGCCGCGCGCTCTCGCCGAGCGCCTCCGCGAGCGCCGTCAGCTCGATCGGGTCGCCGAGATCGGTGCCCGTGCCGTGCGTCTCGACGTAGCCCACCGCGTCGGGCGCGATGGTCGCGTCCGCCAGCGCGGCGCGGATCACGGCGCTCTGCGCGGGGCCGTTGGGCGCCGTGATGCCGTTGGAGAGGCCGTCCTGGTTCAGCGCCGAGCCGCGGATCGTCGCGACGATCCGGTCGCCATCGCGCCGCGCGTCGGCGAGACGCTTGAGCACGACCGCGCCGCAGCCCTCGCCGCGCACGTAGCCGTCGGCGGCGGCATCGAAGGTCTTGCAGCGCCCCTCCGGCGAGAGCATCCCGGCGGCGTGGAAGGCGCGGGTGAGGCGTGCCGAGAGGACGAGGTTCACGCCGCCGACGATCGCCGCCTCGCACTCGCCCCGCCGCAGGCTCTGCACCGCGAGATGGGTGGCGACGAGCGAGGACGAGCAGGCCGTGTCCACGGAAAAGCTCGGGCCGCGCCAGTCGAAGGCGTAGGAGAGCCGGTTCGCCGCCATGTTGTGGGCGTTGCCGGTGGGGAAATGCGCGTCCGCCGCCCGGTCCTGCGCCGCCGTCAGCTCCACGTAATCCGAGGTCGAGATGCCGACGAACGCTCCGACGGCACGCCCGCGAAGGTCCTCCGGGCGCAGGCCCGCATGCTCCAGCGCATGCCAGGTCGTCTCCAGGAGGAGGCGGTGCTGCGGATCGAGGAGGTCCGCCTCGCGCTTCGCCATGCGGAAGAAGGCGGGGTCGAAGAGCGAGATGTCGTCGAGGTAGCCCGCGCGGCGCGGTACGCCCGGCGCGGCGGCGAAGTGCGCGGCGAGCTCGCGCCGCTCCGCCGGCGGCTCGCCGACGCCCTCGCGGCCCTCCCGCAGCAGGGACCAGAAGCTCTCGAGATCCGGCGCACCCGGCATCCGGCAGGCCATGCCGACGATGGCGATCGCGTTCGGGGCGTCGACGGGGACCGGCTCGGGCCTCGGCTCCGCGAGAGGCTCCGCACGCGGTGCCGGCGGAAGCGGCGCGGCGGCGGGAATCGTCCCGCCCTGCTCCACGATCCAGCGCGCGGCGGCTTCGATCGTGGGCGTGTCGTAGAATTGCGTCGGCGCGATCGCGAGCCCGAAGCGCGCCCCGACGCGCTCGGCGAGCTGCGCGGCGACGAGGGAGCCGAAGCCGAAATGGCTCAGCGGCTCGTCGACGTCGATCTGGTCGAGGGGGAGGTTCAGCACCTGCGCGAGGTCCGCGCACAGGAGCGCAGCGACGGCCGCGGGCGTCGTGCGCGGCGGCGCCGCGACCGGCTTCGGTTCCGGCTCGGCCTTCGGCTGCGGCGCGCGGAACTCGGCGAGCGCCTTCAGCTCGCCCGAGAGCCAGCGCCGCCGCGCCTCCGCGCGCTGGACCTTGCCGCTGCTCGTGAGCGGCAGCGTGCCCTGGCGGATGAGCACCACGGCCGCGACCTCGACCTCGTGCGTCGTGGCGACCGCGCCGACCGTCCGACGCACCAGCGCGTCGAGGTCGAGATCGCCCTCGCGGCGGACCTCCTGGACGATCGCCACCGCCTCCGTGCGCGCCGCGTCGACGGGGAAGGCGGCGCCGCGGTCGCGCACGAGGCGCGGATCCACGTCCTGCACCGTGCCCTCGATGTCGACGGGATAGAGGTTGCGCCCGGCGACGACGATCATCTCCTTGAGCCGCCCCGTGACGTAGAGCTCCCCCGCCCGGGTGAAGCCGAGATCGCCGGTGCGGAAGAAGGCCCGCTCGTCTCCCGGCAGGCGCCAGCCGAAGGTGGCGGCCGTCGCCTCCTCGTCCTCCCAATAGCCCTGCGCCATGCTGGGGCCCGAGGCCCAGATCTCGCCGATGCGATCGTCGCCGAGCGGCGTGCCGCTCGCGGGATCGACGATCGCGAGGGCGGAGGCCTCCTCCGTCCAGCCCACCCCGGCGACGAAGCGCCGGTCGGGGACGTCCAGCGCATCGTCCGCGCTCACGTCGACGACGCGCCCGGCCTCGAGCGCCGTTCCGGACAAGGGAAGGTAGAGCGGGCGGCGCCCCGGCCGATGACCGGTGACGCAGACGGTGGCCTCGGCGAGGCCGTAATAGTGGAGGAGCGCGCCCGGATTGAAACCGAGCGGGGCGTAGCGCGCGAGGAAGGCGTCGTTCGTCGCCCGCCGGATCGTCTCGGCCGCGTTCAGCACCCAGCGCCAGGAGGAGAGGTCGAGCCCCTCGATCTCGGCGTCCGGGACCTGCCGGGCCAAGAGCTCGAAGGCGAAGTTCGGCGCCGCCGAGTGCGTCGCGCGGACGTGGGAAGCCGCCCGCATCCACACGGAGGGCTTCTTGGCGAAGGCCGCCGGCGTGATCAGATGGCTCGTCCCGCCGGACGCCAGCGGCATCAGGTAGCCGACGACGAGCCCCATGTCGTGGAAGAGCGGCAGCCAGGAGAGGAAGTTCGCGCGCTCGTCCGCATCGGACCAGTCGCACAGCATCGTCATGTTGGCGACGATGTTGGCGTGGGTGATGGCGACGCCGCGCGGGCGGCTCGTCGAGCCCGACGTGTATTGCAGGAGCGCCACGTCGTCCGGCCGCGGGCGATGAAGCGGCTCGACGGTCGTGTCGCCGGTGGCCAGGACGTCCTCGACGGCGATGCAGTCGGGCGCGTTCTCCTCCCCAGCGAGGGCGCGTGTCAGGGGCTCGGCGAGCGCCTGCGTCGTCAGGGCGATTCGCGCGCCCGAGGCCGTGAGCACGCCGAGCGCGCGACCGCCCGCGCGCGCCCGAAGCGGCGGGGCGCAGGGCACGGCGACCGCGCCGGCGTAGAAGCATCCGTAGAGGGCCGGGGCGAAGATCGCGCCCGCGGCGAAGGCCAGCACCACCCGGTCACCGGGAACGACCCCGCGGCTGCGCAGCCACGCCGCGACCTGCCGCGCGCCGCGCTCGACCTCGGACCAGGTCAGCGTCCCCGCGGGATTTCCCTCGCCGTCGATGTCGACGAAGCCCACCGCGTCCCCGCGCGTGCGGGACCGCAGCCGCAGCCAGTCGACGCAGGTCGGCACGCGTCCGGAGCTCTCGCTCCCGATCAGGGACATGAGGCGGAACTCTCGCTGCGAGGATGCCGTGCCGGACGCGGCGCGCCACCGGGAAGGCGACGCGCCGCGCGCGCGACAGGAGCGTCAGGCGGCGAGCTTGCCGAGGAAGCCGTCGACGGCGGTCATGAGGTCGGAGAGCTCGGACTTCAGCTTGGTGTCGATGTCCTGGAGCTCGCCGTGCAGGTGCTGGAGCGCCGGCGTGTCCTGGCTCGACTCGGCCTTGGCGCGGTCGATGATCTGCTCGAGATGCTGCACGACGCCGATCTGGTCGACCTTCACGCTCTTGAGCGCGCCACGTACGTCGTCGTAGCCGTCGGTGAGGCCCTTGGCCGCGAAGCCCTTCTTCATCTCGTCGGTGAGGGCGGTATCGGCGGCGAGACCGTTGACCGCCTCGACCACCGCGCTGAGGTCGGCTGCCTTCTTCAGGCTGCCGGTCGCCTGCGCGAGCTTGGTCGTGTCGATGTGGGCGTTGCCGGCGTGCGAGCCGGCGGCCTGGGAGGCCGCGACCTTGTCGAAGTCGATGGCGTGGACGAGGGCCTCGACGGCCTCCACGAGCGCCATGCCGTGCGACTGCACCGCCGAGATCAGCTTCTGGGCGGAGGGGTGGTTCTTCGCGTTGGCGATGATCTCGGAGGTCGGGTCCACCGCCCCAAGGCTGGCCTTGGCCGTATCGACCGCACCCTTCGCCGCCGACGCGGCCGTCTGGACTGCTTCGCTCATCGTGCTCTCCTCGGTTCCCGGCCTGCCGCATCCGGTCGGCAGCCGATGGATGTTCGCGTATGGACCCGGCCTGGGACGGCCGGGCGTGAACCCGTCTCGATGCCCGACGAAGCTCCGATGCCGAGCGCCGCACAATCTACTACGATGCGGATCGACATGCAGCCGTTCAGTGAGCACCCCCCGTCGACCCCCCGCCCCCGGCCGGCCGCCGCCCGGCCTCCCGGGGACAACGCGCTCGAGCTGTGGACGGTATCGCTGGCATCGCCACTGTCGATTGAAATGTGGCGCGCGTCAATGCTGGACGAGGCCGAGCGTGACCGTTCCTCGCGATTTCGCTTCGAGCGGGACCGTAGGCGCTTCGTCCTGCGCCGCGCAGCCCTGCGCGCGATCCTGGCGGAGCGGCTCGGATGCACGCCGGGGGCCGTAAAGCTCGCCGAGGAGCCGCGATTCGGCCGGCCGTATGTCGACATGGCCGATGCGCCGGGCTTCTCCACCTCGCATTCGGGCGATCTCGCGCTGATCGCAGTCGGCCCCGGTGCGGATCGGGGGCGATTCGCCGTCGATCTGGAGGAGACGCGGCCGATCGACGACTTCCGGTCCGTGGCCCGGCGCTTCTTCGCGGCCGAGGAGATCGCGGCCATCGCGCAGCACGCCGACGAGGCGGCGGCGCGGGCGCACTTCTATCGGATCTGGACCGCCAAGGAGGCCTTCGTGAAGGCGCTCGGCCGAGGGCTCGCGCATCCGCTCGACGCCTTCGCGGTCGATGTCGGTCCGCCGCCGCGGGTGATTCGCACGCACGGCGCGCCCGAATGCGACGGCAATCCGGCCGCGTGGTCGCTCGCGCTGTTCGAGCCCCGTCCCGGCTGGACCGCCGCCCTCGCCGCCACGCCCGCGGACATCGTCGGCGCCGATCTCCCCCCGGTGGGGAACTGGTCAGCGCAGGACATCTCGTGGTAGCTAGCGGGAAAGCGAAGCCGCGCCGGAGACGTCCATGTTCCTCGACACGTCGCAGTTCGAGTTCACCCGCCGCCTCGAAGCCGGCTGGCGCGACATCCTCCAGGAGCTCGAGGACCTCGAGGCGGGCGAGATGATCCCCTGGCCCGAGCGCCACCTCTACGGCCAGGGCTGGGACGCCTACGGCTTCTATCTCCTCGGCGATCGCTTCGACGAGAACTGCGCGCGCTGCCCGAAGACGACGGCGATACTGGAGACGATCCCCGGCCTGCGCAGCGCCGGCTTCTCCGTGCTGCAGCCGGGCGCCCACATCACCCCGCACGTGGGCTACTCGCACGCGCTCTACGTGGGGCATCTCGGCCTGATCGTGCCGGAGAACTGCGCGATCCGGGTGGGGCGCGACACCTACCATTGGACGCCCGGCGAGTTCATGGCCTTCAACGACATGATCGAGCACGAGGCCTGGAATCGCGACACGACGCGACGCGTGGTGCTGCTCATCGAGTTCCTGCGCCCGGGCAAGACCGAGGTCGACCTCGCCATGTCGCCGGAGCTCGCGGCGGCGCTGAAGGACGGCAAGCCGGCCTGAGGCGCACAAACGCGCCCTTCAGGTCGCGTGCGCCAGCCGATCGGCGAGCCAGGCCGCGACCCGCGCGGCGTTCTCGCCGCGCAGCACGTCGACGTGATCGCCGGGCACGGTCTCGACGCTGATCGCGCCGCGCACGAAGCGCCCCCAGCCGAGGGCCTCGTCCGCCATCTGCGCGGGATCGGTCCCCGCGAGGTCCTCCGCGCTCGGGCTCGCGCAGCGCAGCAGCGCGAGCGGTCCGTCGTAGGGGCCCGGGCGATAGGTGGCGCGCGCGAGCCCCGCGCCGCGGGTCGCCGCCAGCGTGGCGCCGAGATCGAGGGCGGAGGCGAGCCCGTCGAGCACGCCGCCCGATTCGAGCGTGCGCCGCACGAAGGCGAGGCGCTCCTCGGCGGGGATCGCCGCCACGGCGTCGGCCGTGAGCGTCGGCGCGCCGCCGCCGTAGCGCTCGAGGATCGTCCCGAGCTCGGCCAGCAGCGCCGCCTCGCCGAGCCCGGCATCGCCCGAGGGCTCCGCCGGCGGGGCGAGGGTGTCGATGATCGCGAGGAGCGTGGGCGGCATACCCGCCGCCGCCTCCTGGCGCGCCGCCTCGAAGGCGACGAGGCCGCCATAGGAATAGCCGGCGATCGCGAGGGTGCCCTCCGGCTGGACGGAGCGCATCGCGTCGCGATAGGCGCGGGCGAGCGCGACGAGATCGCCGCTCTCGATCCCGGCGGCGCCCGCCAGCTCCGGTGCCTGGATCGCGTGGAGCGGGCGCGCGCCGGGGAACGCGCGCGCGGCCTCGATGTAGCAGATCACCGCGCCCAGCGCCGGGTGGACGAGGAAGAGCGGCGCGCCCTTCCCCTCCGGTCGCAGCGGGACGAGGAGCGCGGAGCGACCAGTGGCCGTGCGCTCGCCCTCCGAGACGAGCCGCGCCACGCCCTCGATCGTCGGATCGCGAAGGAAGCCGGCGAGATCGACGCGGCCCGGCCAACGCTGCTCCAGGCGCCCCACCGCGCGCAGGACCTGCAGCGAATGCCCGCCGAGATCCGCCGTGAAATGGTCTCGCACGCCGATGCTCGCGGCATCCGCCTCCCCGCGGCCGAGGATCGCGAGCAGGATCGTCGCGATCTCCCGCGAAACCGCGTCCGCGGGGGGGCCGCCGCGCCCGCCGCGCATGGTGGCCGCCCCCGGCTCCGGCAGCGCGCCGCGATCGAGCTTCCCGCTCGACGTCAGCGGGAGCGCGTCGAGCACGATCCAGTCGCCCGGGCGCATCACCTCCGGCAGGCGCTCGGCGAGCGCCGCCTTCAGCGTCGTGAGAGCGGCCGGATCGTCCGCGGGCCCGACGACGTAGGCGATCAGCCGGCCGTCACCGGAGGCTCCCTTGCGGTAGACGATCGCGCAATCGCGTACGCCCGGACAGGCGCGCAGCACCGCCTCGATCTCGGCGAGCTCGACGCGCTGGCCGCGGATCTTCACCTGCCAGTCGATGCGCCCGAGATAATCGAGGCCGCCGTCCGCGCGGCGGGCGACGAGATCGCCGGTGCGGTACACGCGGTCCCCCGGCCGCGTGAGCCCGTCGCGCCCGGCGAGCGGGTCGGGCACGAAGCGCTCCGCCGTGAGGTCCGGGCGCGCGATGTAGCCGCGCGCGATCGCGACGCCGCCGATCAGCAGCTCGCCGGGCACCCCCACGGGGCAGGGATGACCGTGCGGATCGACGACGCGCAGGACGACGCCGTCGATGGCCCGGCCCATGGGTACGGACGCGCCCGTGTCTTCGGGCGCGCAGAGCCAGTGCGAGACCTCGATCGCCGCCTCGGTCGGGCCGTAGAGGTTGAGGATCTCGACGCCCGCATGCTCCCGGCAGCGGTCCCGCAGGTCGCCCGAGACGGCCTCTCCGCTGCACACGATCCGCCGCAGCGCGCGGCAGCGCCGGGGGCGGGCGGGGTCCTCGAGGAAGAGCTGCAGCATCGAGGGCACGAAGTGCATGAGCGTCACCGCCTCGCGCTCGGCGAGATCGGCGAGGTAGGCGGGATCGCGGTGGCCGCCGGGACGCGCGATCACCAGCGTCGCGCCCACGCTCAGCGGCCAGAGCCATTCCCACACGGAGACGTCGAACGTGAAGGGCGTCTTCTGCATCACCCGGTCGTCGGGCCCGATCGGATAGGCGCTCTGGCCCCAGGCGATGCGATTGGCGAGGCCCCGGCGCGTATTGACCACGCCCTTCGGCCGTCCCGTCGAGCCGGACGTGTAGAACACGTAGACCGGATCGTCCGGGCTCCCCGTCGGCGCCGGCGGCTGCGCCCGCGCGTCGGCCCAGGGCGGCGCCGGATCGTCGAGGGCGACCACCCTGGAACCGGCGGGCAGGTTTTCGGCCAGCCGAGACGTCGTCAGGACGAGGCACGGGCGCGCCTCGTCGAGCATCTGCGCGAGGCGCGGCGCCGGCACGTCGAGGCCGAGCGGCAGGAACGACCCACCGGCCTTCATCACCGCGAGCATCGCCTCGACGAGGGCGAAGGAGCGCTCGAGATGGAGCGCCACGACGACCTCCGGGCCGATGCCCTCGGCGCGCAGCCAATGTGCGAGCCGGTTCGCGCGCGCCTCGAGGTCGGCATAGGACAGCGCCTCCCCCTCGAGCACCAGCGCCGTCGCCTCGGGGGTCTCCGCCGCACGCGTGGAGACGAGGGTGGCCGGATCGACGAAGGGCGGCGCCGGCGGGCCGGCATCGTGGCGCGCGGCATCGTCCGGCAAGCAGGCGGGCCAGGCGCCGAGCGGGCCGTTCGCCGCGTCCGGCAGGGTTTCGAGCGCCGTGCGCAGCGCCGCCGCGAAAGCACGGGTGCGCGCGCCCGACAGGCGGCTCTCGTCGTGCACGAGGCGAAGCGCCGTGCGCTCCGCCACCTCGACGATGATCGTCAGCGGATAATCCGTGCGCGCCGCGACGGGATCTGCGGTGACGGCGAGCTCCGCGGGGCGCGCGCCCCCGGGCGGGAGGCTCTGCACCACGACGAGCGTGTCGAAAGGCGCCGCACCCGCCGGCACGTCGGCGAGGCGCTGCAGCTCCGCGAGCGAGAGGAAGGCGCGCGCCTGCATCTCCGCGAGATCGCGCTGCGCCGTGGCGAGGAAGGCGGCGAGCGGGACGTGCGGGTCGAGGACGAGGCGGTAGGGCAGCGTGTTGATGAAGAGCCCCACCATCTCCTCGACGCCGTCGAGCTCCGCCGGGCGCCCGGAGACGATCATTCCGCTCGCCACGTCTCGCCGGCGCAGGTGGCGCGAGAGGACGAGCGCCCAGGCGACCTGGACGAGCGTGTTGAGCGTGAGCCCCCGCGCGGCGGCGAAGTCCCGCAGCCGCTCGTCCGCCGCCGGATCGAGGATCTCCGAGGCCTCCCGCCAGGCCGGCTCGCCGCTCGCGGCACCGTCGGCGACGAGGGCGGGCGTGTCGAAGCCCGCGAGCCGCTCGCGCCACCAGGCGCGCGCCGCCGCCTGATCGCGCCCCGCGATCCAGGCGAGATGGTCCGAGAAGGCCGGCGCCACGGCATCCGGCGCGGCGCGCCCGTCGCGCTCGGCCGCATAGAAGGCGAAGAGGTCACGCTCGATGATGGCGAAGGACCAGCCGTCCACCATGACGTGATGGCAGGCCCAGAACACCTCCCATTCCTGCGCGCCCAGGCGCACGAGGGTGCAGCGCACGAGGGGCGCGGCCTCGAGATCGAACCCGGCGCCGGCCTCCTCGGCGTCCAACCGCCCGAGGGCGGCCACGCGGGCGGGCGCGTCGAGGGCGGAGAGGTCGATCCGCGAGACGGTCATCTCGACCCGCTCCTCGACGATCTGCACCGGCCGCTCGCGTCCTCGCCAGGCGATGCGCGTGCGCAGAGCCTCGTGGCGCGCGAGGAGCCGGTTCCAGGCGCGCTCCAGCGCGTTCGGGTCGAGGGGGCCTGCGACGTGCAGCCGGAAACGCTGGACGTAGAGCGGCAGGTCCGGCCGGCGCAGGCAGTGGAAGAGGAGGCCCTCCTGCAGCGGGGACAGCGGCAGCTCGCCGCTCGCGTCTGCGTGCGCGCGCGCCTCGCCCTGCGCCACGCTCTCCACCAGCGGCGCTAGGCCGGCGATGGTGGGGTTGGCGAAGAGCTGCACCGCCGTGAAGCCGAGGCCTGCGGCGCGGGCGCGCGAGACGAGCCGCACGCTCGTGATCGAATCGCCGCCGAGCTCGAAGAAGCTCTCGTCACGGCCCGGCGGCTCGATCTCCAGCACATCGGCCCAGACCGCGGCGAGCCGGCTCTCGATCCCCTCCCGCGGCGGCTCGCCGGTGCCGAGCGCGGGCCGCGCCTGCGGATCGGGCGGGGGCAGCGCGCGGCGGTCGATCTTGCCGTGCGGCGTCAGCGGCATGGCGTCGAGGCGCACGTAGAAGGACGGGCGCAGCCATATCGGCAGATGCGCCGCCGCATGCGCGCGCAGGGCGGGTTCGTCGAGGGGCGCACCGCTCGCAATCCACCAGGCGACGAGGACGTCGCGGCCCTCGTGGGAGACGGCGCGCACGACCACCTGCGCCACGCCCGGATGGCGCGCGAGCGCCGCCTGCGCCTCGCCCGGCTCGACGCGAAAGCCGCGGATCTTCACCTGATCGTCGATGCGCCCGACATAGCGCACCCGCCCGTCCGGCAGCCGGCAGCCGAGGTCGCCCGTGAGGTACATCCGCTCGCCGGGCGCCTGCGCGAACGGATCCGGCCGAAAGCGCTCCGCGGTGAGGTCGGCGCGGCCGACATAGCCGCGCGTCACCGCCGGACCCGCGAGCGCGATCTCGCCGAGCGCTCCCACGGGCACCGGGTTCAGGGCGGCGTCGACGAGGTGGAGGCGCATGTTCGCGACAGGCCTGCCGATGGCGGGCGCCTCGCCGGCCGTGCAGATCTCGCCGCTCGCCCAGACGGTGGTCTCCGTCGGGCCGTACGCGTTGACCATGGAGCGGCCCGTGGCGAAGCGCGTCGCGAGCGCCGCCGGGCAGGCCTCGCCCGCGACGACGAGGCTCCGCAGCCCGGCGAGCTCGCCCTCCGGCAGCGCGGAGAGGACCGATGGCGGGATCGTCATCATGCTCACCCGCGCCTCGCGCAGGAGCGCGAGGAAGGCCTCGTCCGGCTGCGGCGCGCCGTCGGGATGCAGGACGAGCGTCGCTCCCGCCCGCCAGACGAGGGCGAGCTCCCAGACGAAGGCGTCGAAGGTGACGGCCGAGACCTGCATCACCCGATCCTGCGGCGTCAGGCGAAACGCCTGAGCTTGCGCCTCGCACAGAGCCGAGAGG
Organism: Salinarimonas ramus; assembly: GCF_014645695.1. GTDB lineage: Bacteria > Pseudomonadota > Alphaproteobacteria > Rhizobiales > Beijerinckiaceae > Salinarimonas > Salinarimonas ramus. The sequence continues at coordinate 178,055 of NZ_BMMF01000013.1, forward strand.
CCGCGATGGTGCCCCATGACGCCCTTGGGCATCCCGGTGGAGCCGGACGTGTAGATGACGTAGGCGAGCTGGTCGGGGTCGATCGCGACGTCGAGGCGGGTCTCCTCGGAGCTCGCCTCGTCGGCATCGACGTCGATGACGGGTGCCGCGACCGGCGGGAGCAGGGCCGCGCCGGCTTCGTCGGCGAGGATCACCGCGGGGCGGGCGTCCTCCAGGATCGCGCGCCAGCGGCCCGAGGCCTGGGCGGGATCGAGGACGAGGATCGCGCCGCCGGTCTTGAGAGCCGCGAGCACGGCGCAGACGAGGCGCGGCCCGCGGGCGATCGAGAGCGCGACGACCCGCTCCGGCCCGGCGCCGGCCGCCGCCGCGCGCCGCGCGAGCCGGTTCGCCTCGCGCTCGAGCCGCGCATGGCTCCACGCCTCGTCCCCGTGGATCAGAGCCGGATGGGCCGGATCGCGATCGTGCGCCGCCTCGAAGTGGCGATGGAGCCCGACAACCTCCGGCAGCGGACGTGCCGTCGCGTTCCAGGCGCCGCGCTCGAGGCGCATCACCTCCTCGCCGCCCAGCGCGACATGCGCGAAGGGCCGCTCGGGCTCCGCGAGGACGCAGGCGACGGCCCGGCGCACCGCGTTCGCGAGCCCCGCCATCGCCTCCGCGGCATGGAGCCGGCGGTCGTACTCGATGGCGCCCCCCAGGCGCGACCCGTCGTCGACCATGGAGAAGGCGAGGTCGAATTTCGGTGCGAAGGTCTTCGGCCCGCCGTCGGGCACCGGCTCGAAGCGCACCGCGCCGCCGGCGGCGTCGTCCGGCCCGCGCCGGCCCTCCTCCGTGCGCAGGCTCAGCACCACGTTGAAGAGCGGCTGGCGCTCGCCCTGGCGCTCCAGCGCGCGCACCACGCGATCGAAGGGCAGGTCCTGGTGCGCGAAGGCGCGCCGCACGGTCTCGGAGATGCGCCGGCAGGCCTCGGCGAAGCCGGGCTCGCCGGAGAGGTCCGTTCGCAGGGCGAGCTGGTTCACGAAGAGCCCGATCAGCTCCGCGTGCTCGGCGCGGGAACGCACCGAGGCCTCCGTGCCGACGACGACGTCCGTCGTGCGGGCGTAGCGCGACAGGACGAGCTTCAGGATGGCGAGGAAGCCGACATAGAGGCTGATGCGCTGCGTGCGGCAGAAGGCCTTGAAGGCGGAATAATGCGGCTCGTCGATGCCGAAGGGCAGCGTACCGACGGCGTCCACGGCCTCGCGCGCATCCGCCGTGCGCGGCAGGGCGATGCCGTCGGGCGCGTCGGCGAGCGCCTCCTTCCAGAAGGCGATCGCCGCCTCGGCACGCGGCCCCGCGAGGGTCGCCGCCTCCTCGCGCGCGACGTCGGCATAGCGCGCGGGCAGCCGCGGCAGGTCCGGCGCGCCGCCGGCGGAGAACGCGTGGTAGGCGTGCGCCAGCTCGCGCATCAGGATCGCCGCCGACCAGCCGTCGATCGCGATGTGGTGGACGACGACGTGCAGGACGGCGTCGTCCTCGGACATCATGTAGAGCGTCGCCCGCAGGACCTCGCGGGCGAGGTCGACGGGCGAGGAGCCGTCCTGCGCCGCCCGCTCGTCGACGACGCGGAGCGCCTCCTCGGGCGGCCGGTCGCCGAGCTCGACGACCCGCCAGCGCGGCGCCGCCGGCTCGACGATCCCGACGACCTCGCCGTCACGCTCCTCGTGGCGCGTGCGCAGGATCGCGTGGCGCTCCACGACGCAGGCGAGCGCCCGGCGAACGATGTCGCGATCGACGGGCCCGCGCAGGCGCACGGCCAGCGGCACGTTGTAGGCCGCGCGGCCGGGGTCGCGGCGGTCGAGATACCACATTCGCCGCTGCGCGCTGGTGAGGCGGACCGGCCCCTCCTCGGCTGCGGGCGTACTCTCGACAGGCGCGGCCGCGGGTGTCGCGCGCCGTGCGGCGAGCGCCTGCTCCAGCGCCCGGCGCTTCTCCGGCGAGAGCGCGCGAATGCGCTCGGAGAGCGAGGCGTCCGCCCCGCTCACGACGCCGCCCGCTGCGGGTGGACCGGTCGTGCGAGCCCCCGGCCGTCCTCGCGCAGTCGCGCGGCGGCCGCCATCAGCGCGGGCCAGGCCTCCATGAGCGCGCCGTAGAGGCCGATGAGCCGCCGGACGCGCAGGAGCCGCGCGGTCCGGTCGAGATCGGGGCCGATCGCACGGGGGATATGGCTGTCGTCCTCGGCGAGGCGCGTGCGCGCGAGGCCGAGCGCCAGCTCTGCATCACGCGCCCAGAACGCCTTCTCCGACGGCGCCGCCGCGATCCGCGCCTCGACGGCGGCGATCTCGGCATGCGCGTCCGCGAGCGCCCGCTCCCGCAGCCAGGCGTCGAACGCCTCCGGTGCGGCCGCGGCGGCGCGGGCGAGGCGGGAGCCGAGCGTGCGCAGCCGCTCGGCGGGCTCCTCGGGCAGCCCGTCCTCGTGGGCGAGCGCCGCGCGCACGAGGGCTGCGAGGTCGACGGCGTCCGGCAGGGGCCGCGCGCCCGGCGTGGGTGCGCGATCGTGCAGGATCATGCCCGGCAGGTGCGCCGCGACGGCTGTGGGATCGGCCAGCATCGACACGAAGCCGAAGAGCGCGTCCTCCCGCCGCTGCACGGGGAGGAACGGCACGAGCGGGCGGCGGGCGTCGAAGCCCGCGGACAGGCAGAAGAAATCGCCGCCGCGACCGAGCGTCAGGCCCGGCACGTCGCGAAGGATCTCCCGGCTCGCCAGCGCGCGGGAATAGGTCTCGGGGTCGGCGGTCACGAGGTCGAAGGACGGCCCGGTGAGCCAGCGTGCCTCGTCCGCCCCCGCCCAGCCGGAATCGCCGAGCCAGCCGTGGGAGGTCGTCACGATCCGCCCCTCGCCCTTCGCGAGCCGGGCGAAGGCGTCGGCGTCGGCGCCCTCCGCCCGCAGCGGACGTGCCGGGTCGGCCGCGAAGAGCGCCGGGACTTCCGCACCGAGATGGGCGGCGTGCTGCCCGAGCCAGTCGACGGCGCGCGGCACGGCGCCCGCGAGCGCCTCGGCGCGGCTCGCCGCGACGCGGATCTCCGCGATGCCGGCGTCGGAGCGCAATGTGACGCCCGTGTCATCCGCGGCGGCGCGCATGCGCATGTCGGCGCGGGTATCGTCGTCGACGCTGACGAAGGCCCGCCCGGCATTGTGCAGGAGGAGCGTGTTGCGCCCCGTCCCGTAGGGCGCGCCCGCGCCCTCGCCGTCGTCAAGGGCGAAGCGCACGATCGCCGGATCGACACCGGCGGCTTCGGCGAGCCGGGCGGCGAAGGCGTCGATCTCGGCCGCGCCGGCATAGGCGACGGGCAGGCCCGTGCGCGCGGCGAGGTGAGCGAGGACGCCTTCGTAGGCCGCCTCGGTGGCCGCGTCGGGCTGGCGGCCGCAGACGACGATCTCCGGTGAATGCCCATAATCCTGCGCGTTCGCGACGTAGGAGGCGAGGCATTCCGCGAGGCTCTCGGGCCGGCCGCTCGACGGCACGCCGATCGCCGCGACGCCGGGGCCGGGCTGCGCGTCGGGCGCCCGCGCGAGGAGCGCGCGGCGCAGCGCGTCGGGATCGAGCGTCGCACGGACCGGCTCCGCGGGGGGCGAGGCCGAAGCTCCCTCCGCTTCGTCTTCCCCTCGCCCTTCTTCTTGCCCTCGCCCCTCGATCTCGGCGAGGAGCGCCTCGAGATCGGCGTCGTCGCCCGCCTGCGCCATCAGCGCGGTCACGGCGACGGCGACCTCCTCGATGGTCGGGCCGTCCATGAAGGTGGCGAGCGGCAGGTCGACGCCGAGGCGCTCGCGCAGGCGCGCGATGATGCGGATGATCAGCAGCGAATGGCCGCCGAGCGAGAAGAAGTCGTCGCGGATGTCGATCTTGCGGATCTCGAGCACGTCCTGCCAGAGCTCGAGCAGCACCGCCTCGATCTCGGTGCGCGGCGCGCGGATCTCCGTCTCGTCGCTCGTCGCCTCCTGCGGCAGCGGCAGGCGGGCGCGGTCGATCTTGCCGTTGGTGTTGAGCTCGAAGCGCGGCAAGAGCACGATGTGCGCCGGGATCATGTAGTCCGGCAGGCGCTCGGCGAGATGCGCGCGCAGCCGCGGCACCTCCGGCGCCGGCCCCGATCCCGCCACCACGTAGGCGACGAGGCGGCGGTCGTCGCCGGGGAAGGTGCGCGCGATGACGAGGCAATCGCCGACGGACGGATGCGCGCGAAGGGCGATCTCCACCTCGGCCGGCTCGACGCGAAAGCCCCGGATCTTCAGCTGGTCGTCCGCGCGCCCGATCAGCTCGAGCGCGCCGTCGCGGCGCAGGCGCGCGATGTCGCCGCTGCGATACATCCGCTCGCCCGGCGTCGCGGCGAACGGATCGGGCAGGAAGCGCTCCGCCGTCATGCCGGGCGCGCCGTTGTAGCCGCGCGCGAGCGCCGTCCCGGCGAGGAAGAGCTCGCCGGGCATGCCTTCCGGCACGGGGTGGAGATAGCGGTCCAGCACGTAGCAGCGCGACGAGCGCACCGGGCGGCCGATGGGCGGCAGCGCGCCGTAATGGTCGGCGCGGGCGGTCACGTCGAGCGCGGTGACGACGTTGCTCTCGGTGGGCCCGTAATCGTTCCACAGCCGCAGGTGCGGGTAGCGCCGGAGAAGCCGCTCCACGGCGGGCGTGATCTTCAGCTGCTCGCCGGTGGCCATGACCTCCGTCAGCGCGAGCCGCTCCGGCGGCTGCCGCAGGATGCGCTCGGCCAGGAGGTCGAGGAGAACGACCGACACCACCGCGCGCTCGATGCCCTGCTCGAGATAGATGTCGACGGCGCGCGTGACGTCCGCCCGCTCGGCCTCCGTCAGGAGGTTCAGCGCGCCCCCGGTCATCAGGACGGAGAGGCTCTCGTTGAAGCTCGCGTCGAAGCCGATGGAGGCGAATTGCAGCGAGCGGGCGGGCTCCGGCAGCCGATCGACGAACCACGCCATCAGGTTCAGCTCCGCCCCGTGCGGATAGGCGACGCCCTTGGGCAGACCCGTGGAGCCGGACGTGTAGAGGATGTAGGCCGTCGCCTCGTGCGGCACGGTGGCGGGAAGCGGCGTGCGGGCGGCAGCTCCCTCGGCGGCGACGTCCGCGAGGTCGAGGACCGGCGCGCCCAGCGCCTCGGCGCGCTCGCGGGTGGCGGCATGCGCGAGGACGAAGGGCGCGCGGGAATTGGCCAGCACGAAGCGCAGGCGCTCCGTCGGCAGGCCGAGGTCGAGCGGCACGCAGGCGCCGCCGGCCTTGAGGATCGCCAGCATGGCGATCATCCGCTCGAAGCCGCGCTGCGTGGCGAAGGCGACGGACACGTCCGGCCCGACGCCTTTGGAAAGGAGGCCCGCGGCGAGCGCGTCGCTCCGCTCGGCGAGCTCGCGATGGGTGAGGACGACCTCGCCCGCGCGCAGCGCCTCGGCATCGGGCGTTCGCGCGGCGGCGGCGCGCAGGCGGGCTGCGATGGAATCGCCGGGATCGAGGGGCTCCGGCTCGGGATTGAGCCGGCTATAGATTTCGGCCGCGCGGTCCGGCGGCAGGAGCGGCACCGATCCGATCCGCCGGCGGGGATCGGCGGCGATGCCCGCGATCACCGTGCGCCACGCCTCCGCAAGCCGCTCGACGGTGTCGCGCTCGAACAGCTCCGTGTCGTACTCGATGGAGCCCTCGATGCGCCCGTCGACCTCCGCCAGCTCGACGTTGAGGTCGAACTTGGCCGTGCCGTTGTGGATCGGCACCGGCGTCGCCGCGAGATCGGGGAGCGCGATCGCGCCCGCGCCCGCTCCGGCGTCGTGGAGGCCGAACAGCGTCTGGACCAGCGGTCCGTGGCTGCGCGAGCGGGGGAGATCGAGGCGCTCGACGATGCGCTCGAAGGGCGTGCTCGCGTGCTGGAATCCCTCCAGCAGGCGCTCGCGCACGTGATCGAGCAGCGCCTCGAAACTCGGGTTCTCGCGGACGGCGATGCGCACGGGCAGCGTGTCGACGAAGAACCCGACGATGCGCTCGAGCTCCGGCCGGGCGCGGTTCGCCACGGGGACGCCGATCACCATGTCCTCGTCGCCGCCGACACGGTGGAGGACGATCGCCCAGGCCGCGAGCATGGCCATGAAGGGCGTGGCGCCCCGCTCCCCGGCGATCCGGCGCAGCTTCGCGGTGGCTTCCGGGGGGAAGGAGAGCGGCAGGCTGTCGCCGAGCTGGCGGCGAACGGCCGGGCGCGGCCGATCGCTCGGCAGGTTGATCGCCTCCGGCGCGCCGGCGAGGGTCGCGACCCAGTACTCCTCGTCCGCCCGCGCCGTCTCGGCGCGCGCGGCATCCGCCTGCCAGGCGACGTAATCGGCGAAGCCCGGCGCCTCGGGGGCGATCTCGGGCGCGCGCCCCGCGAGCGCCGCCGCGTAGAGCGCGGCGAGGTCCTGCGCGAGGATGCCCGTCGACCACGCGTCCGTGGCGATGTGGTGGATGGCGAGGAGGAGGACGTGATCGTCCTCGGCGATCCGCACGAGATGGGCCCGCGCGATGGGGCCGTTCGCGAGATCGAAGGGCCGCGCCGCGCAGCCGCGCAGGAGCGCCGCAGCCGCGTCCTCATCGGCGGCCGTGAGCGTCTCCAGGGGGAGACCGGTCGCCGGCGCGATGCGGACGACCGGCCCGTCGCGGCCCTCCAGGACGTGCGTGCGCAGCGCCTCGTGGCGCTCCGCGAGGCCGTCCAGGGCCTGCGCCAGCGCCGACGTGCTCGACCGTCCTCTCAACCGAAGCGCGAAAGCCGTGTTGTAGGCTCCGCTTTCCGGATCGAGCCTCTGGAGGAAGTAGAGCCGTCGCTGCCCCGGCGAGAGCGGCAGGTCGCCGTCGCGCGACACGCGCGGAATGCGGGCGCGGGGGCCCGACGCCGTCGCGCTCTTGCGTTCGCGGGCGCGCCGGAGCGCCTCCGCCTTCTGCGCCGGCGACAGCATCGGCCGATCCTCCTTCTCGACGGTGTGGAGCGTGGGCGGGCGCGGCGCCGGCGCGGCCGCGGCCTCCGCGAGGAGCCGCTCGACCGGCTCGACGGAGGATCGCGCGACGTAGTCCCGGGCGGTGCGCGCGACCGCGCGGGAGGCCTCTTCGTAGCCGGCTACGTCGCCCCAGAGCGCGGCGAGCGCATCGCGCCAGGGGCCGATCTCCTGGTCCGGCACGACGGGCTCGAGCAGCAGGTTCTCGCCGAGCCGGTCGCGATAACCCTCGATGGGGCGCACGGGGAGCGGCGCGCGGGTGCCGAGCAGCGCCTCCGGCAGCGCGCCGTGATCGGAGGCGAGCACCGGGACGCCACGCAGCATGGCGTCGACGGCGGCCATGCCGAAGCTCTCGAACCACAGGCTCGGCATCAGGACGACGCTCGTGCCTGCGAGGACGTCGTCGAGCGCGGGTCGGTTGGCGCGTATCTGGACGTTGGGCAGCCCCGCGAGCCGTCGCCGGTCGTCGGGCGTCGTCGCATAGCCGGGAAGCGCCGCGAAGGGCTTGTCGGGGAAGGCGGCTGCGAGGTCGCAGAAGAGGCCGAGCCCCTTCACCGCGCTCGCGTTGATCAAGAGCGCCGGTCCCGCGGGATCGGCGAGCATCGGATAGGGCCCGGTGCCGAAATGCGGCGGCGCGTAGAGATCCGCCGCGACGCCGGCATGGCGTTCGACGTAGGAGGCCGCCGCCCGGCTGAGCACGAGGCGCAGGCGGCAGCGGCGCACGAGCCGCGTGCGCTCCTCCCCCGGATAGAGGCTCTCGGGGCCGAAGGGGAAGAGCTGGGGCGTCAACGCCAGGTAGACGACGCGCTCGGGCGCCGCCTGGAGCGCCGCCTCGAGCAGGCTCTGGCTCGGATCCTCGCTCGCGACGAAGACCCAGTCCGGCCGCTCCCGCGCGATGGTCTCGCCGAGCGCCGCGATCATGCGGCCCTGGTCGGCGACGGCGTGGACGTCGACGCCGCTGTTCACGAAGCGCTCGCCGAAGGCGGTGGCGGTGAGCGCGTCGCCCTCGGCGAGACGGCGCGCGCGCCAATCGGCGTAGGTCTCCTCGGGGGGGCTCGAAAGTGCGGGCGTGACCACGGACACGGCATGCCCACGCGCGGCCAAGGCCTCGGCGAGCGCCCGGTTGGACCGGTTCGCGCCGCCGTGATAGCGGGTGTAGGGGACGTTCGTCGCCAGCACCAGTCGCAACATCCGCGCCCCTTCGGATCAGCCCGCTCCACCGCCGGGCGTAGTATGCGCGACTCGCCTCCGGCGAGGCAACCTCGGGCCGGCGCGCCGGCCGTGCCGGCGGACACCTGCCGGCTCCCCGTGGGCATGAGATGCGAATCGCGGCGGCTTATCAACGCCTAATTTCAGCGAACCCCCGTGACCTTCGCCCAGCCCGCCATGCCCACGGTCCCGAGATTGGCAATCTGCAGTAAGCATACGGAGCGTGCTGGACGCAACCTTGCGCAGATGGCGGTTGCCCCGCGCACGGTCGCTGAATAGTCTCCGGCGGGAAGTCGGGGGCCGGGCATCCATGCAGATCGCGATCGTCGGTATCGGATGCCGCTTGCCGGGCTGCCCCGACCGCCGGGCGTTCTGGCGGCGTCTCGTCGCCGGCGAGGAATGCCTGACCCGATTCGCGCGCGACGAGATGCTGGCCGACGGCGTGCCCGCCCGCCTCCTCGACGATCCCGCCTACGTCCCCGTCGCCGGCTATCTGGAGGACGCCGACCGATTCGACGCGGCGTTCTTCGGCACGACGCCGTCCGAGGCGCGCCGCACCGACCCGCAGCAGCGCCTCCTCCTCGAATGCGCCTATCATGCGTTGGGCGACGCCGGCTACGCGCCAGCGACCCTGCCGGGGGTGGTGGGGGTCTATGCGGGTACCGGAGCGAACGCCCATTTCTGGCGCGACCTGGAATACGCGAACGACGACCCCTCCGAGCAATTCCTCTCCTATGTGGGCAACGACAAGGACTTCGCGGCGACGCGCATCGCCTACAGGCTCGGGCTGAAGGGCGCGGCCGTCGCGGTGCAGACCGCCTGCTCGACGGCGCTCGTCGCGGTCCACCTCGCCTGCCAGAGCCTCCTCCTCGGCGAGACCGACATGGCGCTGGCCGGCGCGTCCTCGCTGCGCCTGCCGCGGCGCGCCGGGTACCGCTACGAGCCCGACGGCATCGAATCGCCCGACGGGCATTGCCGCCCCTTCGACGCGAACGCCGCCGGCACCGTCTTCGGCGACGGCGTGGCGATGCTCGCCCTGCGCCGCCTCGACGACGCGCTGGCGAGCGGGGACCGCATCCATGCGGTGATCCGCGGCTCGGCGGTGAACAACGACGGCGCGGACAAGCTCGGCTTCACGGCACCCAGCGAATCCGGCCAGATCGGCGCCGTCGCCGAGGCCCTCGCGGTGGCGGGCTGCGACCCCGCCGATGTCGCCTTCATCGAGACGCACGGTACGGGAACGGCGCTCGGCGACGCGGTGGAGGTCTCCGCGCTCGCAACGGTCTTCGCGGGAGCGCGCCGCGCGGCGCCCTGCCCGCTCGGCTCGGTGAAGGCCAATATCGGCCACACCGACACGGTGGCCGGCGCGGCCGGGCTGATCAAGGCGGCGCTGGCGCTGCAAAACCGGCTCCTGCCGCCGCAGGTGAATTTCGCGGCGCCCAACCCGCTGCTCGGCCTCGCCGATCGCGGCTTTCGCGTCCACGATCACGCATTGCCGCTCGCCCCCGGCGCGGTCGCGGGGGTGAGCTCGTTCGGGATCGGCGGAAGCAACGTGCACATGGTGCTCGAGGCCCCGCCGCAGCGCGCGGCGCGGTCGGCGCGCGCCGTCGCGGGGGCGCGGATCTTCCCCGTCGCGGCCGCCTCGCCCGAGGCACTGGCTCACCGGCTCGACGATCTCGCGGACATGGTCGCGCGCGACGCGCCCGACCCCGACGATCTCACCTTCACGCTGCGCCGGACCGAAGCCGGGCTGCGCTGCCGCCACGTTCGCATCGCCGGGCCGGACGAGACGCCTTTCGCCGGAGGCGCCCCCGCGCCGCGCATCGCGTCGCCCGCGGACAAGCCGGCGCGACGCGTCTTCCTGATGCCGGGCCAGGGCGCGCAGTATCCCGGGATGGGAAGCGGGCTATACGAGCGCTTCGCCGGCTATCGCGAGGCGATCGACGAGGCGGCGGCGATCCTGACGCCGCTGCTGGGCGAGGACGTCCGCCGCCTGATGGCCGCCGGCACGCCCGAGGAGCTGGCGCAGACGCGCCTGACCCAGCCGCTCGTCTTCGCCTGCGACGTCGCTTGCGCGCGGCTCCTGCAGAGCGTCGGCGTCGCACCGGACATGATCATCGGTCACAGCCTCGGCGAGTACGCCGCCGCCTGCATGGCCGGTGTGTTCTCCTTCGCCGACGGCCTTCGCCTCGTCGCCCGGCGCGGCGCGCTGATGCAGGCGCTGCCGACCGGGCGCATGGTCGCCGTCGGCGCGGATGCCGAGACGGTCGCGCGCCACCTGCGCGGTGCCACCGCCATCGCGGCGCTGAACGCGCGCGAGAGCACCGTGATCTCCGGCCCGCCGCAGGACGTCTCCGCCAGCGTCGCGGCATTGGAGGCGGCGGGCCACGCCTGCCTGCCGCTCGCCACTTCCCACGCCTTCCATTCGGCCATGATGGAGCCGATGCTCGACGCCTTCCGCGCCGAGCTCGCGCGCACCGCGCTGCGCCCGCCGCGCATCCCTGTCGTCTCGAACCTCACCGGCGGCATTCTCTCGGATGCCGATGCGACGTCGCCGGACTACTGGTGCCGGCAGCTGCGCGCGCCGGTGCGCTTCGCGGACGGCATCGGGACCCTGCTCGCAGAGGGGCCGGCGATCCTCCTCGAAGCCGGCCCGGGGCGCGTGCTGTCCTCGCTGGCGCGCCGCCACCCGGCCTTCGCCGAGGCTGTGGGAGCGCACGCCCTTCTCCCGCCGCCGCAGGAGCGCCGCGACGAGGTCGCCGCCGTGCTGGAGGCGGCGGGTGCGGCCTGGGTCTCCGGCGCCGAGGTCGACTGGGGGGCGCTGGACGACGTTTCGGAGCCGCGCGTCGTCGACCTTCCGCCCTATCGTTTCGCCCGCGAGCGCCATTGGCTCGACCCGGCCCCCGCCCGCATGCGCCCGATGGAGGAGCCGCGCCTGCCGCAGATCCTCGTTCCCGGCTGGCGGCGCGATCCCCGCCGCGCGCCACGCGAAGGCCGGCTCGACGGCCGCTGGCTGGTCGAGGCGTCCGGGAACGGTGCCGATACCGCCATCGCGGAGGCGCTACGGGCGCTAGGCGCACAGGCCGAGGTGCTGCCGCTCGATCGGATCGTAGCCGACGCGACATCGGAAACCGCCGGCATCGTCCTCGTCGGCGCCGGCGGCGATCCCCTCGCCCGCGTCGCCGCGTCGGCACGAGCCGCCGAGACGCGGGGGAGCGCGCACCCCCTCGCCATCGCCTGGCAGGCGTCGGGCCTCTTCGACGTCACCGGCGCCGAGCGCCTCGACCCGAATGCGGCTCTCGCCCTCGGCGCCTTGCGCTGCCTGCCGCTCGAGCATCCGAACGTCACCCTCGCCATCGCGGATGTCGACGACCCGGCTGCCGCCGCCGCGCTCCTGGCGCACGATCTCGCGGCGGGAGCGCCCGCGCCGCTCGTCGCCTACCGCGCCGGCCGGCGCTGGCTCCCGGTGGAGGAGCCCCTCAAAGAGGCGACCGAACCGCCGCGCATCGGTGGTCCGATCCTGATCACCGGCGGGCACGGCGGCGTGGGCGGCCTCGCGGCGCGGGCCGTCGCCGCGCTCGCGAGCGAAGGCGGCGTCGACATCTACTTGCTCTCGCGGACGGGCGGCGCGGCACCGGAGCTCCCGAACGCCCGCGTGCATGCGCTCGTCGGCGACGTCGGCGCCGAGGGCACGCTTCGCGACACCGTCTCGACCATCCTGGCCCGGCACGGCCGGCTCGCGGGCGTGATCCACGCCGCCGGCAGCCTCGACCGGTCCGGCTTCGAGCCGCTCGCCGGAGCGGTCGCGGAGGCGTATGCGCGCCACGCCCCGGCGAAGATCGCGGGGACGACGGCGCTGGTGGAGGCGCTGGAGGGCGTCGCGATCGACTTCTGCCTCCTCGTATCCTCGCTCTCCACGCGTCTCGGCGGCATCGCCTACGGCGCCTACGCGGCGGCGAACGCGGTTCTCGACCAGATTGCGGAGGCGCAGGCCCGCCTCGGCCGCCCCTGGCTCGCCGCCGATCTCGACGCGTTCGACCTCGATCCCGCGGCGAACGCCCGCGACGCGCTCACCGCCACGACGGGCGACGCCACCTTCCGCCGCCTGATCGGAGCGGCGACGCACGGGCACGCCGGCACGCTCGTCGTCACGGCGAACGCCTATGCACCACGCCGCGCGCGCTGGGTCGCGGCGGCGTCCACGGCGGAGATCTCCGGTGATACGCCGGCACGCCTGGACGAGGCGGCGCCGGCCGCGAGCCCGGTCGACGCGGCGTGGTGCGAGGTGCTCGGCATCGAGGCCTGCGCGGACGACGAGAACTTCTTCGCGCTCGGCGGCTCCTCGCTCCTCGCGCTGCAGGTGCTGGCGCGGATCCGGCGCACCACGGGCGTCGAGATGGGGCTCGCCGACTTCCTCGCGGCCCCGACGCTCGCCGCGCTCCGCGAGGCCGCCGGCACTCCGGCGACCGCGCAGGCCGAACCCGCGATCCGCGCCGACCGCTCCGCGCCCCTGCCGATCCTGCCGGGCCAGCGCCGCATCTGGGTCGCCGAGCAGATGTCGCCGGGCCGCTCCAACTTCGCGGTGAATGCCGCCTATGCCGTCGAAGGCCCCCTCGACGTCGCGGCTCTCGGGCGCGCGCTCGGCGCGCTCGCGGCGCGTCACGAGCCCTTGCGCACGCGCTTCGTCGTCCTCGACGGCGTGCCGCACCAGATCGTCGACCCTGCGCCGGCGGAAACCCGGCTCGATGTCGTCGACGCGCCGGAGGAAGTCACCGGACCGCGCGACGCGTTCTTCGCCCGCCCCTTCGACCTCGCGGAAGGACGGCTCTGGCGCGCCATGCTGCTGCGGCACGGGCCCGATCGCCACACGCTGCTCCTCGCCGTCCACCATATCGTCGTCGACGATTGGTCCATCGGCCTCCTCCTCGACGATCTGGGCCGCCTCTACCGCGCGGCGCGCACCGGCGCGCCACAGGCGGAGCCCGCGCCGGTCCAGTTCGCCGACATCTGCGTCGCGCGGGCGACGCGGGCCGAGCTCGAGGCGGATCTCGCCTATTGGCGCCGCACGCTCGCAGACCTGCCGGACGCCCCGCCCCTCCCGTCGGACGCCGAGGCGGATGCGGCGGAGGACCCGCATGCCGGCGGCGTCGTCGCCGTCGAGATCGCGCCTCGGACGCTCGCGCGGCTACGGACCGCGGCGGCGGCGCACGGCACGACGCCCTACGTCTGGCTGCTTTCGGCGTTCCAGACGGCGCTCTGCGGCCTCGGCGGGGCACGCGACATCGCCGTCGGCACGCCGCTCGCGGGGCGTACCGAACCGCAGAGCGAGGAAATCGTCGGCTATTTCGTCAACCCGGCGACGCTGCGGCTCTCGCTCGCCGAGGGCGAGACCTTCGCTCACCTCGTGGCACGCGCCGGCGAGACAGTCGCCGCCGCTCACGCTCACGGCGGAACGCCCTTCGAGAGCGTTCTCGACGCGCTGGGCCGTCCCGCGGGCGCGACGACCTTCCGGGCGTGGATGACGCTCCTCACCCATGCCGCGCCGAAGAACCTCGACGACGATCTGCGCGTCACCCCGATCCGCCTGCCGGACCGGCCGGCGCGCATTCCCCTCGCGCTCGTGCTCGAGCCCGAGGCTGAGGGCCTCATCGGGCATCTCGAATTCGCCCGCGCCACCTACCGGGCGCAGACCGCCGAGGCGCTCGCGAGCGCCTTCTCGCGCATCCTGGAGCGCAGCCTCGCCGAGCCGAGCTCGGCGGTTGCGGACATGCTGAGCCTCTGCGAAGACATCCGCAGGGACGCCGACCAGAAGAACACGGAGCACTTCGCCGAGACGCAGCGCCGCCGCCTCGCCTCGGCGCGCCGCACGACGCGCTCCGCAGCTCGGGGGATCGACCGATGAGAACCGGACCTGGCGCCGTCAAGCGTCGCGCACTCCAGTCCAGCGCCAGCGATCTCGTGGAGTGCCGCCCCCTCGGCACGGAGGGGTGGTGGCCGGGGCTGGTGACGCCCAAGGCCGCCGGCGTCGATCTCGTCGGCTGGGCGCAGACGAGCCGCGATCACGTCGCGGCGCTGCTGGCGCGGCACAAGGCGCTGCTCTTCCGCGGCTTCGACCGGCAATCGGCCGATCAGCTCTCCGATTTCGTAGCGGCGACGAGCGACAACAGCCTTCTCGACTACAAGGACCGCACGACGCCGCGGGAGGCGCTCGGCAAGAAGCTCTACACGTCCACGAGCTACCCCGCGGACCGCCGCATCGAGCTGCACAACGAGGGCACCTATTGGCGCCGCTGGCCGCTGAAGCTCTATTTCGCCTGCGGCGTGGCCGCCGAGAGCGGGGGCGAGACCCCGCTCGCCAACGTCGCGCGCGTGCTCGATCGGCTCTCGCCGCAGACCGTGGCGCGCTTCGAGGAGGCGGGCTTCACCCTCGTGCGGCGGTTCAACGACGGCTTCGGCCTGCCCTGGCAGGAGGTCTTCCAGACCGAGGACCGCGCCGAGGTCGAGGCCTTCTGCCGGGAGAACGCCATCGCGTTCGAGTGGGGCGAGGACGACCGGCTCGCCACGCGCCAGACCCGCCCGGCCATCCGTCGGCATCCCGCGAGCGGGGAGCGGGTGTGGTTCAACCACGCCGCCTTCTTCCACGTCAGCGCCTATGCCGGCCCGGATCGCGACGCGCTCGAGGCCGAGCTCGGCTCGGACCGCATGCCCTACGCCACCACCTTCGGCGACGGCTCGGAGATCCCGGTCGCGGTCGTGGAGGAGGTGCTCGCCGCCTACCACGCCGAGGAGCGGCGCTTCCCCTGGGAGGCGGGCGACATCCTGCTCGTCGACAACATGAGCGTCGCCCACGGCCGCCAGCCCTATACGGGCGAGCGGCGCACCCTCGTCGCCATGGCCGAGCCTCATGACGGGTGAGGCGATGACGACGAGCGAGGCGGCCGGCCCGGTCGAGGACGCCGCCGGGTTCCGGCTCTCGCCGCAGCAGGAGCGGCTGTTCCGCCGCTATCCCGAGGGTGCCGTGCCCCGCCTGACGCTGGTGCGGCGGCTGGAGTCCGGCGCGGACACGGGAGTCCTTGCGGAACGCTGGGCGCGCTGCGTGGCGGATCTGGAGATCCTGCGCACGGCCTGCCGGGTGCCGGCCTGGTCGCGCATGCCCCAGCAGGTGATCGACGACGTTGTCGCGGCACCCCTGCCGGTCGAGGAGATCGACGCGGACGCGCTCGACGCGGATGCACTCTCCGCGCGCATCGACGCGATCGCGCAAGAGCCCTGCGACCCGACGCGCACGCCCTCGGTCGAAGCGCGGGTGCTGCGGACGCCGCAGGGCGCCTGGCTGGTGCTCTCCGGGGGCGCGCACTTGCTCGACGGCGACGGCCTGCGCCTGCTCTCCAGCTGGCTGTCCGCAGAGACCGCGCCGGCGGAAGCGCTGCAATACGCCGACGTCGCCGAATGGGCGGCGAGCCTCCCGGAGGAGCCGGACGCGGCCGCCCATATCGCCTTCTGGCGCACGCGCGCGGCCGAGCTCGGGGACGCGCCGCTCGCGTTCCCGGAGCTGGCGAGCCGCAACGGCACCCGCCGGCACGTGATCGAGATCGACTGGCCCGCGTGCTGGTCGGCGCGCGCACCCTCCCCGGCCGCGATCGTGACGCTCGCGTCGCTTTTCGCCTCGCGCTGCGCCGGCGGCGAGGACGCGTTCGTCGCCCTGCGGCGGGACGGCCGCGACATCGAGGACCTGCGTGCGGTCGTCGGCCCCCTCGCCCGCTGGCTGCCGCTTCGCCTCGACCGCGGCCGGGCCGACGGCTTCGCCGCCTGGGAGCGGGCGGCCGAGGACGAGATCCGCCGCGTGACGGAGCGGCAGCACCTGTGGGAGGCGGGCCTCGGCGACGCGCCAGCGCCGCGCCTCGCGATCGGCGTGGAGATCGTGCCCGAGCCGGCGGACGCACGGATAATCCGGCTCGATCCCGAGCCGGACGCCCCCACTCTCGTGCTGCGTATCGAGCCGCAAACGCGGCGGCTCCTCGTCCTCGCTGCCACGGACGCCTTCGACGTCGCCGC
This sequence comes from Salinarimonas ramus, assembly GCF_014645695.1. Classification (GTDB taxonomy): domain Bacteria; phylum Pseudomonadota; class Alphaproteobacteria; order Rhizobiales; family Beijerinckiaceae; genus Salinarimonas; species Salinarimonas ramus. The sequence continues at coordinate 194,307 of NZ_BMMF01000013.1, forward strand.
CGCCCGGCGGCTCGGGCGCATGTTCGCCGCCCTCGCTGCGGCCGCAGCGGCGGATCGCGAGGCGCCGGTCGATGCGCTCGACTGGCTCGACGCGGAGAGCCGGGCCGAGTTCGTCGCCCTCGGCGACGGTCCTGCCGGAGAGGCGCCGGCCGACCTCCTGCCGCAGCGGATCGCCGCGCAGGTCGCGCGCGACGGCGGCGCGCCCGCGATCGTCCAGGGCGAGACGACGCTGAGCTACGCGGACCTCTGGCGTCGCGCCGGTCTCGTGGCGAGCGCTATACCCGCCCCTGCGGGCGCGGACGAGCGGCCGGTCGCCGTGCGACTCCCCCGCGGCCCGGACGCGCTCTGCGCCATGATCGGCGCCTGGCGCGCCGGACGGCCCTACACGCCCTTCGACCCGGCGCTGCCGGAGGCGCGCCTGTCGCAGATGCGTCGCGCGGCGGACCCGGTCCACGAGATCGCGGCGATCGAGGGCGCCGCCGCGGACGTCCCCGAGCGTGCGCCGGGCGATCTCGCCTATCTTCTCTTCACCAGCGGCTCCACCGGCACGCCCAAAGCCGTTTGCGTCACCCATGCGGGCCTCGCGGCCTCGACCGCTATCCGAACACGGCATTACGGCGCCGACCCTGCGCGCTTCCTCGTCGTCTCGCCGCTCGGCTTCGACAGCTCGGTGGCCGGCCTCTACTGGACGCTCGCCACCGGCGGCACCGTGGTGCTGCCCACCGACGCGGAGGCCGAGGACGCGGGCGCGCTGGCGCGGCTCGTGCGCGAGCACCGCGTCACGCACACCCTCATGCTGCCGGGCCTCTACGACGCCGTTCTCGAAGCGGCGGCGCCCGGCGATCTCGACAGCCTCGCCGTCGTCGTGGTCGCCGGCGAAGCCTGCCCGGCGGCCCTGGTGGAGCGCCATCGCGCGCTCCTCCCGCACGCGCGGCTCGAGAACGAGTACGGGCCCACCGAGGCGACCGTCTGGTGCAGCGCGGCGCGCCTCGACCGGGAGCCGGGCACACGCGTCAGCATCGGGCGCGCCGTGCCCGGCATGACGGTGCGTGTCGTCGATCGCGCGCTGCGCCCGCTCCCACCGGGCGTGCCGGGGGAGATCGTCATCGCCGGGCCGGGCCTCGCGCGCGGCTATGCGGGCCGCCCGGCCGAGACCGCGCAGCGCTTCCTGCCGGACCCGGACGCGAGCACGCCGGGCGCGCGCCTCTACCGCGTCGGCGATCGCGGCATGCTCACGGGCGACGGCCGCATCCTCTACCAGGGCCGCACGGACAACCAGGTGAAGGTGCGCGGCCACCGCATCGAGCTCGAAGAGATCGAGGCGCGGCTCCTGGCCGAGCCCACGATCCGCGCCGCCGCGGCGACCGTGCGGGACGGGCGGCTCGTCGCCTACGTCGTGCCGCGTGACGGCGAGGCTGCGCGCTACGAGGCGGCCGTCGCGGCGCTGCCCGCCTGGATGCGCCCGCACGCCTTCGTCACCCTCGACGCGCTCCCGCGCGGGCGCACCGGCAAGCTCGACCGCGCCGCCCTCCCGGACCCGGTCGAGGCGTCCCGGCAGACGCGCTCGCGACCGCCGCGCGACGCGCTGGAGGCGCGGGTGGCCGCGATCTGGTCCGAGCTCCTGAAATGCGGCGAGGTCGGCATCGACGACGATTTCTTCCGGCTGGGCGGCGATTCGCTGCTCGCTCTGCGCGCCGCGACGCGCATGCGCCAGGCGGGCATCGACGCGAGCCCGCGCATGCTGCTCAAGCATCCGACCATCGCGGCGCTCCTCGACGCCGCCCCGCGCATCGCGGTGCAGTCCCCCGCCGCGCCGGACGAGAGCGCGCCCGTAGTCGAAGCCGCACCGCTGACGCCGCTCCAGGCCTGGCTCGTCGAGCGCGCGGGCGGCATCCCCGCGCGCTACGATCAGACGCTGCGCGTCGCCGCCCGCGAGCCCCTCGATCTCGCGCTGCTCGAGCGAGCCTTCGCCGAGGTCGTCTCCCGCCACGAGGCCCTGCGGCTGCGCTTCGAGGAGACGCCGGAGGGCTGGCGGCAGCGGCCGGGGCCGGCGATCGTCGAGCCGCCGCTCCTCTACGACCTCGCCCGCGTGCCGCAGGCGGCGCGGGCCGGCATCGAGGCGGGCGCCTGGGAGCGCCTGCATGCCGGCCTCGACCCCGCCGCCGGCCGCCACGCCCGCCTCGCGCTCGTGCGGCGCGGCGCGGACATGCCGGACCTCCTCCTCGCCGTGGCGCACCACCTCGTCATGGACGCCGCCTCCTGGCGGATCGTCATGGAGGACCTCGATTTCGCTTATCGTGCCCTGCGCGAGAACCGGCCGATCGCATGGCCGGCGTCGGCGGGCTCGTTCACGACCTACGCCGCACGCATCCGCGATCTCGCGCCCGACCGGCTCGGCGAGCCCTTCTGGGCCGAGCAGGACGCGATTGCCGTCCCGGCCCTCCCGCGGGACGGGACGGATGCCGCGAACCGCGAAGGCGACGTCGCCGACCACGTGGCGTCCCTTTCGCCGGAGCAGACCGAGAGCCTCGCCCGGCGCGCGCCCGGGGCTTTGAGCAGCGGCCTCGACGCGATCCTCACGGCGACCCTCGCCGAGACGCTGGCGGGCTTCACGGGGAGTGACACCATCCGCGTCGACCGCGAGCATCACGGCCGGGCCGACGCCGTCGCCGGGGTGTCGACCGAGAGCACGGTCGGATGGTTCACGACGATCCATCCCGTCGTCCTGCGCGTGCCCGGTAGCCCGGGTCCCGCACGGCTGCGCGCGCTGCTCGACCAGATCGAGCGCGTGCCCGACGACGGCTTCGGCTACGGGCTACGCTCGACGCCGACGACGAGCGGCGAGGTGTTGTTCAACTTCCTCGGCCGCACGGACGAGACCACCGCCCCGGACGCGCTCTTCACGGTCGAGGACGGGCCCACCGGGCGCGAGCGCGATCCCGCCATCCCGCGCCGGTGCCTTCTCGAGATCGACGCCGAGATCGTCACGGGCCGGCTGCGGCTCCATTGGCGCTACCCGGCCGGCGCCTACGACGCGGGCACGATCGCGCGGCTCGCCTCCGATCACGTCGCGCGCCTGGCCGCGCTTGCCGACACGCTCGGTGCCGAGGAGGGCTCATGACGGGCGTGTTCGACGACGCGGAGGCGATCTACGGCCTCACGCCGATGCAGGCGGCGATGCTGCTCTACTCGAGCGCCGGCGCCGCAGGGACCTTCGTCGGGCAGCTGAGCTGCCGGCTCGCGGGCCCGCTCGACGCGCAGGCGCTGGAGCGCGCCTTCGCGGCGCTTCTCGCGCGCCATCCGGCGCTGCGCACCGCCTACGCGACGCAGGGTCTCGACGAGCCGCTCCAGGTGGTGAAGGGGCAAGTCGCCCTGCCCTTCCGGATCCTCGACTGGTCGGCGCTGCCCGCGACCGAGCGCGCGGTGCGCGAGGCGGCCTTCCTGGAGGAGGATCGCGCCACGGCCTTCGCGCCGGACGAGGCGCCGCTCATGCGGGTCTCGCTGGTGCGCGCCTCGGCCGAGGATCATCTTCTCGTCTGGACGCGGCATCACCTGCTCATGGACGGCTGGTCCATGGCGCTCGCCATCGACGAGCTTTCCACGCTCTATGCCGCCGAGCGGGACGGCGCCGCGGGGCGAGGCGCCGCGCTCGCGCCGGCGCGCCCGTTCCAGGACTACGTCGACTGGCTCGCACGGCGCGACACCGCAACGGATCGCGACTTCTGGCGCGAGACGCTGGCGGCCGCGACGGCGCCGACGCCGATGGTGCCGCCCGACGTCGCCGGCGCCGCGCCGGAGGCGGCCCTCGTCGAGCACGTGCGGCCGCTCTCCGGCGACACGGCCGCGGCGCTGCGGCGCGCGGCGGCCGCCCGCGGCGTCACCGAGGCGACGATCCTCGCCGCGGCGTGGGCGCTCGTCGTCTCCCGCGAGACCGGGGGCGAGACGGCGCTCTTCGGCCTCACCGCGTCCGGTCGCCCTGCCGACCTGCCGGGCGTCGAGACCATCGTCGGGCTCTTCCTGGAGACGGTTCCCCTCGGCCTGCCGGTGCCGTCGGACGCGTGCGTCGGGGAATGGCTCGGCCTCGTCGCCGAGAGGCTCGCCGCCGCCGAGGAGCACGCCCACGTGCCCCTCGCGGACCTGCGTGCCGCCTCGCCCATCCCCGCCGACCAGCCGCTCTTCGACCACATCCTCGTTCTCGAAGGCACGAGCCTCGCCGGCAGCGTCGATCGCTTCGCGGATCTCGCGGTGCGCGACTATCGCTTCGTCGACCAGACCAACTTCGCCCTCAACGTCGGCGTCCAGCTCGGCTCGCCGGAGCAGATCCTCGTCGTGCACGATCCCGAGCGCATCGACGGCGAGACCGCCTCCGCCCTCGCCGCCGCCTTCGAGACGGCAATCCGGGCGTTGTCTGGAGACCCCACCCGCCGCCTCGGCGAAATCGCGCTCGCGGATGCGGCTTACGCGGATTTCCTCGTAAACGACGTGAACGCCACCGCAACGGACTTCGCGGATCGCCGCCCGCTCCTGCGCCGGATCGAAGAGCAGGACCCGGCCGCGATCGCCCTCGTCTCCGAGGAGGGCAATGTCACCTACGGCGCTCTGTGGGACGCCTCGGGCGCGCTCGCGAGCGATCTCGTCGCGGCCGGCGTGGGGCGCGAAGACATCGTCGCGCTCCTCCTCGAGCGCGGCGCGCTCCTGCCGCTGGCGATCCTCGCGACGATGCGCGCCGGCGCGGTCTACCTGCCCCTCGACCCGCAGGACGCGCCGGAGCGACTGGCAGGCCTCCTCGCCGAGGCGGGCGCCGTACGCGTGCTGACCACCGACGCCCACGCGGATCGCGTCGCGGCGGCGGGCGTCCCCGTCCACCGCCTCGGCCCGGCGGACCTGGCACGCGCGCCCGGGGGCCCGCTCGCCCTCCCCGAGCCGGAGCCCGAGGGCGCGGCCTACGCGATCTTCACGTCGGGCTCCACCGGCCGGCCGAAGGCCGTGGTCAACACCTGGGCCGGCCTGCAGAACCGGCTCGACTGGATGCAGGCCGCCTACCCGATCGGGCCGGGCGAGCGGGTCCTGCACAAGACGCCGACGACCTTCGACGTCTCCGTCTGGGAGCTGATCTGGCCGCTGACCGAGGGCGCGACCATGGTGATCGCGGCGCCGGGCGGGCATCGCGATCCGGACTATCTGCGCGACCTGATCGTCGCGCAGCGCGTCACGCTCTGCCATTTCGTGCCCTCGATGCTGCGCGCCTTCCTCGCCGCGCCAAGCGTCGAGTCCTGCCGCTCGCTGCGTCGCGTCATCTGCAGCGGCGAGGCGCTCACGGGGGCCGATCGCGACCGGGCGCACGCACGCCTGACCGCGAGCCTGCACAATCTCTACGGCCCCGCGGAAGCCGCCATCGATGTCAGCGCTCACGATTGCGCCCGCGACGAAGACACCCCCGAGCCGCCCATCGGGCGAGCCATCGCCAACACGGCGCTCCACGTGCTCGACCGCGACCTGCAGCCCGTCCGGCGCGGCGGCACGGGCGAGCTCCACATCGGCGGCGTGAACCTCGCGCGCGGCTATCTCGGCCGGCCGGGCCTCACCGCCGAGCGCTTCCTTCCCGACCCCTTTGCGCAAACGCCCGGCGCGCGGATGTACCGGACGGGCGACCTCGCCCGGCGCCGCTCCGACGGCGCCCTGCTCTATCGAGGGCGCCGCGACGGGCAGGTCAAGCTGCGCGGCATGCGCATCGAGCTCGGCGAGATCGAGGCCGCGCTCGCCGCGCTCGACGAGGTCGCGGAGGCGGCGGTGACGCTCTCCCCCGGCCCGGACGGGAGCCCGCGCCTCGTCGGGCACGTGGTGCCGAAAGGCGCCGACTCGACGCCGGATACGCTCGCCGCGCGCCTCGCCCGCGTGCTGCCGGAGGCGATGGTGCCGACGGCCTTCGTCATGCACGAGCGCCTGCCGCTCTCCCCGAACGGCAAGCTCGACCGCCGCGCCCTCGCCTCTCTCGCGGCCGACGACCGGGCTCGCGGCGCGGGGCCGGAGCGGGTCGCGCCGCGGACGGAGGAGGAGGGCATCGTCGCCGAGATCTGGTCGGAGGTGCTGGGCATCCCCGACATCGGCGTCACCGAGGACTTCTTCGCGCTCGGCGGCCACTCGCTCCTCCTGGTCCAGATCGCGGCACGCCTGCGTCAGCGCTTCGACGTGGAGATCTCGCTGCGCGCCCTCTTCAACGCCCGCACGGTCGAGGCCATGCTCGACGTCGTGCTCGACGCCGAGCTCGCGGCCCTCGACCCACAGGAGCGCGCGGCGCTCCTCGCCGAGATCGGACCGGCGCGCGAGGGCGGTACGGCGTGAGTCCGCCTCAGAGCATCGCGGCGAGGCTCCGGCCGGCCGCGCTGTCGTCGAGGAGCGGCGCGTAGATCTGGAAGAAGCGCAGGCTCGGATGGGCGTTGCCCTCGATCACGGTCGCGCCGTCCCGGGAGACCGCGAGGTCCCAGCCGACATAGGGCAGGAAGGGGAAGAGCGCGCCGAGCCGCCGCGTGAGCGCGAGGACCTCCTCCCACGCCTCCACCCGCACGCCTGCGATGGGCTCGGCTGTATCGGGGTGGCGGTCGAGCCAGTCGAGCCGGTTTCCCGGCCCGACGCGCACGGCGCGATCGAGCACGCCGGTCCGCGGATCGATGCGCGCGACGACGCCGCCGGCGCTGAAATTGTCGACCTCCCCCGTCCCGGCGGCGCCGAAGCGGTGCACGGCGCCGATCAGAACGGGCTCCCCGCCGTTCCGATCGAGCGTCACGAGACGGATCGTGTTGAGCGAGCCCGGGTTGATCGCCTGCGCGTACTCGGCCTGACGCACGAAGGCGGTGGCGACGAGCTCGGAGCCCGGCTGCGCCAGCGCCTCCTCGACGCTGCGCACGCGCGCGACGGAGAGCCCCTTCTTGCCGAAGACGGGCTTGACCACGCCATAAACTTCGCGCGCGATGCTCTCCTCGAACCGCGCCCGGCCGTCCTCCCGCCAATGCCAGCGGCCGCGATGGCTGTGGCCGAAGACCGTGGGGTGCGGCACGCCGGCGCTCTCCAGCGCCTGCGCGAACAGGAGCTTGTCGTCGAGCACGGAGGCGCGATGGCCGTTGAGCCCGTGAAGCGCCGTCTCGCGATGGAAGTTCGAGACGCAGGCTCCGCGGTCGATCCCCGCCTGATCGTACCAGGAGCCCTCCAGCGGGTGGAAGCCTTCCGCGACGTAGCGAAGGCGCCGCCACGCGGGCATGGCGGGATCGCCCGCGCGCGCCTCGGCGAGGTAGCGCGGCGCGTGCCGCTTCAGGAAGCCGGCGCGCTTCCTCAGATATCGGACGCCTCCCATCGTGTCTCCGTCGAAAAGCCGCTTTGCAAGCGCATCCCAATGCGCCGCGAGCGCGATTGGTTCGGTGAACCTATCGGGGTGATCCGCGTTCGCGCAGCATTGCCCTCGCGGGGCCGCTCCGCGAGCCGTTCCTCTGCGCACCGTCTCCCGGTGCACACGCCCCTGGTGACCGATGCTCGACCTCGAGAGATACGTGCCGACGCGAGTGCGCGCGCGGCTCAAGCCGCTCCTCCATGCGGCGCGGCGGGCGCGATGGGCGATCGACGACGAGCTGCCGGCCCGGTTCGTGGTGCGCCGGCAGTACCGGGCGCGCAACGGCGTTCTCCCGAACCTGGACGATCCGCGCGACCTCAGCGAGAAGATCTGCTGGATGAAGCTCTACGGCATGTCGGATCTCCACCGGCGCTGCTCGGACAAGCTCGCCGTGCGCGACGTCCTCGCCGAGCGCCTCGGCGCCGAGCGGGCCGCGAGCCTGCTGCCCGCGCTGCTGCTGGCGTCGAAGCACCCGAGCGACCTCGTGCCGGAGGCGATCGAGGCCGAGAGCTTCGTCGTGAAGACGAGCCACGATTGCGGCACCGTGATCGTCGTGCCCTCACGCGAGCGCTTCGACTGGGAGAAGGCGCGCCGGACACTGGAGCGGAGCCTGAGGCGGGATTTCTCCAAGGTCTTCAAGGAGCGGCAATATGCCGGCATCCGCCCCCGCATCCTGGTGGAGGAGATGCTCCACGGCGCGAACGGCGGGCCGCTCGACGACTACAAGGTCTTCTGCTTCTCGGGCGAGCCGTGCCTCGTCCAGGTCGACACGGGCCGCGACACCGGCCACCGCCAGGCCTTCTACGATCTCGACTGGCGCCGGATGCCCGTGCGTCGGCACTTCGCGCCGGTCGAGACGGACGTCGCGCGCCCGGCGCGTCTCGACGAGATGATCGACGTCGCGCGCGCGCTCTCGGCCGGCTTTCCGTTCTGCCGGGTGGATCTCTACGCCACGCGCGGCGGCATCGCCTTCGGCGAATTGTCCTTCACGCCGGATGCGGGGCTCGGGCGCTTCGAGCCCGCCGCCTTCGAGCGCGCGATGGGCGATCGCCTCGATCTCTCCGCTCTGCGGGCGGCATCCGCCGGGGCGCGGTCGTGATCGGCGGCGTCGTCCGCCGGCTGCGGGTCGTGCGCCGCCTCCTGGAGATCGAGCGCGGCGCCGGCGGCAAGCGTCGGCCGGACCTGTGGGCGCGCGGCTTCGTCTCGCAGCGCGCCGCGCTCTACCCCCTCGACCGCCACCCGCGGGCGCTCTTCCTGAGCGACTGGGAGATCGAGCATCGCCTCGCGCGAGCGAACCCGGACAGCGCCATCGCCTTTCTGGAGAACAAGGCCTTCTTCCACGCCTTCCTCGCCTGGAGCGGCCTCGCCGATCATGCAGCCGAGATGATCGGCATCCTCGCCGACGGCGTGCCGACCCTCGCGGCCGGCCGGACCGATCTGGAGAGCGCCTTCGCCGAGGGCCGCCTCGTCTGCAAGCCTGTCTCGGGCGCCGGCGGGCGCGACGTCGTCGTCGCGACCAGTCCCGGCGACCTGCCACGGGACCGCGGGCCATACGTCGTCGAGCGCTTCATTCCCCAGCACGCCTATGTCGCGGAGATCTTCCCGTCGAGCCTCAACACGATCCGCATCCTGACGCTCCGCGGCGCCTCGGGCGAGCCCTTCGCCGCGGCGGCGGTGCATCGCTTCGGGGTGGCGGCGTCGGCGCCCGTCGACAATTTCAAGCGCGGCGGCCTCTCCGCCCTCGTCGGCCTCGAAACCGGACGGCTCTCTGCCGCGCGCTCGAACCCGGGCCTGCACGCCCGCGACGTCCACAGCCACCATCCGGATACGGGGGCGCCCATCGACGGCGTCGTCGTGCCCGGCTGGGAGGCGGCGCGCGGGCTCGCCCTCGACCTCGCGGCGCGGATCCCGGGCCTGCGCCTCGCGGGCTGGGACGTCTGCGTCTCGCGCGACGGGCCTCGGGTCGTCGAGGGCAACGCGCGCATCCCCAATCCCAACCTCATCCAGGCGCACGGGCCGCTCCTCGGCGACCCGCGCATCCGCGACGCGCTGTGGCGCATGGGCGTCCTCTCCGACCGCCGGCGACGGGAGGCGGAGAAGGCGTCGCGCGGGTGATGCGCTCGCGGGCGCGGTCCCCGCGCAGGCCGCTCGTGCCTCGCCGCACCGCCCGGCGCCTATCGCGGAACCGGCGCCTGCGCCATGCTGCAGGCGCGCAATCCAACCGGGACGATCCCCACCCGCATGCACACGTTCCTCCGCGAGAACGCCCGCTGGATCGGGGCGGGCTTCCTCCTCACCTTCGCCTCGGCTTTCGGCCAGACCTGGTTCATCGCCCTCTTCGCCGGCGCCATCAAGGCCGAGCACGGCCTCACCGACGGCAGCTGGGGGACGCTCTACACGATCGCGACCCTGTCGGCGGCAGGCCTGATGTTCTGGCGCGGCTCCATGGCCGACACGATGCGCCTCGCCCACCTCGCCCCGCTCACCGCCGGCATCTTCGCGCTCGCCGCGATCGGCATGGCGGCGGCGCAGTCGATCTGGATGCTGGGGATCTGCGTCTTCCTGCTGCGCTTCTGCGGCCAGGGCATGTTCAGCCACATCGCCATGACGGCCATGGGCCGCTGGTTCCAGGCCCGCCGCGGCCAGGCGGTCGCCCTCGCCAATCTCGGCCATCCGGCGGGCGAGATCGCGGTGCCGTTCGTCGCCGTTCTCGCCGCGGCGAGCCTCGGCTGGCGCCCGACCTGGATCGGCGTCGCGCTCGTCCTCGTCCTGGCGATCGCGCCGGCGCTCTGGGCGCTGCTGCGCGAGGAGCGGGCGCCTCGCGGCAGGCACGAGACGGCGCTGCGCCCGGGCCTCCACGGGCGCGAATGGCAGCGCGGCGACGCCGTCCGCCATTGGCTGCTGCCCGCGCTCCTGCCCGTGCTGCTGACGCCCGGCTTCATCGCCACGGTCGCCTTCTTCCACCAGTCGCACATCGCCGCCGTGAAGGGCTGGACACTGGTGGAGATGGCACCCGCCTATTCCGCCTTCGCCACGACGACGGTGGTCTCCGCGCTCGCCGCCGGCTGGGCGGCGGACCGGTTCGGGCCGCAGCGCCTCCTGCCCGTCTTCCTCCTGCCCATGGGCATCGGCATCGCCCTCGTGTACCCGGCCGAGCAGGTCACCGCCTGGTATGCCGCGCTCGGCGTCATCGGCATCACCCAGGGGACCGCGAGCGCCCTGTGGGGCGTCCTCCTGCCCCAGGTCTACGGCACGCGCCACCTCGGCGCGATCCGCTCGCTGGCGACGACGATCATGGTGGTCTCGACCGCCATCGGACCGGGGATCACCGGCGTCCTCATCGATCTCGGCATCGGCTTTCCCACGCAGAGCCTGTTCATGGGCGCCTGGTGCCTCGCCCTCTCCGCCGCCTGCCTTCTCATCTCGGTACGCCTGACGCACGAGCTCGCCCGCTCGTGGCGCGCGATGGACGCGGAGGGTCCGGCGTGATCACGCCTAGCGGGGCGGCGTCTCGTCGTCGGAGCCGTAGTAGAGCATGTCCGAATGGATCTCGACGATGCCGGCATGCGTATTCGCATCGATGAGACCGGACACCGCCATGCCGCGCTCGCGCTGGAAGTCCGCGATGGCGCGCTTGGTGTCGTCGGTGACGATGCCGTCGATCGGGCCCGGGTCGTAGCCGAGATCGCGCAGCATGGTCTCGAGGCTCTCGAGCTCGCCCCGCGCGAGATCGTGGCCTCATCCCCATATCGGCGGACGATCATTCCGTCCTCACCCTCTCATAAATGAGACGCGCTCATGCGGCTCGCAGCTCTCCGTGGGCTCGCGCCGCGAACGCCGTTGTCGATGGCTCTAACCTTCTTCAGATCGGTCTTTGCCCACGCGAGAGCGACTTCAGCTTTGTCTGGCGCGGATCCAATTGCGGCTGCGAGGTGCTATCCTCGGAGGTCGCCTCGTTCTTGATGCCCTTCCCGAGCAGCTCTTCGTTGGAGGCAGAACCGCCCATCTGCTTCAAGGCCATAAGCGCAGGCAGCATGAGAGCGTGGCAAGGCGCTACGACTTTCTACATCGCGAAACGTTATGGATCAATCTGCAGCGCGGCCGCGACCGTCGTGGCAGCATCCGGGTAATGGACCTGGTTGAGCGAGCCGGTCCATTTCCAGACCGTGAAGCCGTCCTTCCCATGCTGCGCGGTTTGTCCCGACGGAGCGACCGACCACCGCCCCTCGCTGATCATGCGCAGGACGAGGCGCGGGCAGTCTCCCGTCGAGCGGATGTCCAGAACCTTGCGCCGAGCTTCTTCCGGCAAGAGATGCCTACCCTTCGTCTCAAGGGCGACGACCTTGCTATCCACCCAGACCAGGAAGTCTGGCCAGAAGGTGCCCGTCGACCCGCGGTCGAGGAGCGGAATGAAGTAACCGGAGCCCTCCGGATTCCTGGCCCATACCCGTTGGGTGCGGTCCAGCGCCCTGGCGATTGGCAGCTCGAGACTGGGGTTGAGACCACTGTAGCGCCCGTGCAACGCATTTGTGAACGAGACGGCGTTATCGGGATCGAGAGCCACGGGGCCCACGGCATAGGGCGGGTCGTCCTCGTTCAGCAGGATCTGCGAATGATTGACATAGGCGTCGACAACCTCGGCGGCAATCGACCGTATGTGGTCGGCTGCCGGGCTGGTGATCTCGACCATGGCGTCGAACTTCGGCTCCTCGATATCGACGAGGTTCACCGGGCCGCCGGCGCGACGAAGGCCGCCCGGAAACAGGCGCTGCAGCTCCCGCCGGAAGATCGTACGCGCGGAGATCAGATTGCTGTGCTCGACCGCGATCCATTCGTACTGCGTCGCGCCTCGGACACCGATCTCCTGCAGGACCTGCATGCGGGCGCCTTGCCCGACGATGTTTGGACCGCCGCTGCTGAAGTCGAGCATTCGACGCACAGTCTCGTCGACGGGCCCTTTGGCGAGACCCGAGTAGATCGAAGCCGTCGGGACGACCCTTGACTTGCTCGGAGCTGCTCGGAAGGCGCCCGCTCGACGATTGTTCGTGCGGACCGCGAGCTCGATCGATGGGTGCTCGTCCGTGATCTGCGCGCGGATGTCGTCGAGAATGTTTTCGAACACGCCCTTCTCGTCCGAGCGGATGTAGAAGTGCGCAGTGTTCAGGATGGGATCGGCGTAGTGCCTTGCGTTCGGCTGGCGCAGCACCCGGCCGATCACTTGGGTGATCTGCGTCGCCGACGCCATCTCCTTATCGATATAGGCGAAGCCGCACATCGGATCGTCCCAGCCCTCCTGCAGGCTGAGGTTGAAAATGATGTGTTCAAAGTCACCCTGGATGAAGCGGTCGTAGTCGCGATCCCCGCCGCCGAAGAGATTGAAGTCATGCCGAGGGGGCGTGTATTTGCCGAACTGCAGTTGGGCATACACGGCTATCTTGCTCGGATCTATACCCGACGCGACCAGATGGCGCCATATCACGATCGGTCGCGCCTGTCTCTCCTCGAAGGGCCGGCGAACATCCTCGCTGATCGGCACGCCGTCGACGGCGTTCGTGGACGAGACGTAGATCGCCTTGGGTCGGAAGGGTTCATCGATTTTGGCCGCCGCCTCCTCCGCATCGCGCATGTCTTGCAGCATCGCGTCGATAGCGGTTTCCATCGGCGTCACGTAGCCGCCCAACGAAATGCGTCGTTTAACGAGGCCGGCTTCCACGACGGCGGAGCTGAGCACCCCCGTCCGGAAGTCGGCGTCGGTCCAGTTCCGGTCGGTTCTCAGACGCGAGATCACGCGCTCCAGCTCGGCGGGAACCGACGGCGTCGCGCTGGCCGAGATGATCGCGTCCGGCACGAGCTCTAGGAGGCGCTCGGCTTGAAGATCGGATAGGTTCTGTCCCTCGTCGTAGATTACGACCAGCGGCCTACGCTCGCCGTTAGTCGTGCGCCGACGCTTCAACAGGTTCCAGAGGCTCTCCGTCGCCAGATCGAACTGCACCTGGAACACGCGGCGGTCGTCGGTCTCGTCCTGCCGGGCGAACTTCGCCGCGGTCGCCATCAGCAACAGCGGCGTCGCACTGTCTTCGATGTCGGCCGGCACGAGTTCCAGGAGAGGCTTTACGGTGTACCCGGGAATATTAGCGGCGTACTTACCGTGTGCGAGGTTGGCGTATGTTTGCCAGACGACGACACGCCCCTTCGAGAGCCACAAGACAACGGGCTCGCGCGGAAGCCGCGACCGGATCTGGTTGATCGCATCTGCGAGCATTAGCGTCTTGCCGGAGCCGGTGATGGACACCAGCGTCTGGAAGAACGGAACCGGGCGCGTGCGATCCACCATGAGCGGATCCACGAGGTAGTCGCCAAGGCGCTGCGCTATCTGCGCAGACGCCTCTTCCTGAAACCGCAATAGGTCCATCAGGCGGCCTCTTCCTCTCCGCCCTGGTCGGCGTTGTTGTAGCGATCGTTCTCGTCGAGACCGAGGTGGGCAAGAATCTTGTCCGGGATCTTCCAGAACCGCACGTTCGGCGACTGGAAGGCTTCGTAGCGGGCGTAGACGTGAAACGGAGGCTTGAGCCCTGCGCGCTTCGCCTCGCTGGTGACGATCTTGTAGCTGTCGATATCCAGTGTGCCGACGGGACCGCAGTTGTTCCACACGAGGAAGTAGCCCTCTCCGTCAGCGTCGCGCCCAATGAGATACTGGTAGCCGTCCTCGTCCAATCGCTGGAGGTTTGGCGCCGTTCGGCGATGCGTTTCCCAGTGAGATGTCAGGACGACGTCGATAAGCTCGTCGCGCTTCATCGACATGACCGCCCTGGCATCGATCGTCTTGGTCAGCAGCCGGTACTCGAAGCCGCCGCCGAGAGGTTCGGCCATGTTGCCGTCGGGTCGCTCTCCGGTGATCGCGTTGCGGAGCCGCCGCCACGTCAGCGTTCGAGCGTACTTGTCGCCGTTCTCGGGCGCGCCCTGCTCGATGAGGATGAAGCGGCGCTGGGCTTCCTGCGCCTTGTTAAGAAGCAGCACCGCGTGGCCCGTCGTCCCCGAACCGGCGTAGGGATCGAGCACGAGTCCGCTCGGCGGGCACCAAATCTGGATAATCTTTCGGATTAGGCTCATCGGCTTAACCGTCTCGAAGCCGTGCCCGGTACCAATGACCGCATCGAGTTCCTCTATCCCCTCGCGGCTACGACCCGATTCCGAGGCCGCCCACGAAACGGAACCTATGGCCACCAGTCTGTCGGGATCCTCCTCGTCCATCCAGAATGTCGTCGGCACCGCGCCGGCCTTAACGTGTGAGGCATGTACCTTCAGCATGGGCTGCGCATCGCCCTTTACACCGAAGTAAAGCTTTGGCCAGTTTCCGGCCGACAGGCGCTCCAACGCCCGGTCTCGCGCCTGAACCAGCCTGGGGTGGGACGGATCGAAGCCGAGATCAAAACGGGTCGGAGCCCCTTTTATCACCAATGCTTTGGGTTTCCCGTCCGCGAGGTCGCGCTCCTCGTACGGCGATCCCCATTCGCCAAGCCACGCCTTCATCGTCGCCTTTTCGAAGGCCCAGTGCCGCGTCTCCAACGGGTAGTGGAGCTCTCCTGTGAAAGGGGATTGGATCGCGTAGATCATGCCCTGGTGAGAGGTCGGGCTCCGCTTGCCTGTGAGATCGCCCTGCTTCCATTGGCCGATCAGATCACCGTCCCGGTTTCCAAACCGGCGATCGGCCTTCTCTGATCTCGCAAGCAGCTCGGTTCGTGTGCTCGTCTTGTCCTTAGAGTATACCAGAACGTAATCCGTCGTTGTCGACACATGCCTAGAATTCTTAGGGGTGGTTTTCTGCCAGTTGATTATTGCGAGTCTATTCTCCTCCCCGAAAACCTCGTCCATCATCATGCCGAGATGGAACAGCTCGTTGTCGTCGATGCAGATCGCGACGACACCGCCCGGCTTCAGCATGGCCTTCATCATCTGAAGGCGCGGCATCATCGCCTTGATCCACTTCGTGTGCCGCGAGCCGTCCTCTTTCGCGACCAGCGTCCCCAGATCGGGGTCGTTCGGATCGCTGTCCCATCGATCGTTATAGCGAAACTGCCCGCCGGTGTTGTACGGGGGATCTGTGACGATTAGATCGACTTGGCCGCGAAATTTATAGAGCGTCACCATCGCTTGAAGGTTTTCGCCCTCGACGAGCAGGTTGTGGCATTGGTCCTCCAAGGACCCCACATGCAGTTTCGGCTCGCGTCGCGTGACGCGAGGGCGGACCCGCCGGGCAATTTCCACCGCCGTTCGTTTGCCGTGAAAGCTCAGCGCAACGCCATTCGCAAGGAGACCTCTGACGATCTTCACGAGGTCGTCGCGGTCGAGAGCGTCGAGAGCTTCCTCAAGTTCAGAGCGTTCGTCCGGCATATCCACCCTGTCGGCTTAGTTGGATGGCCGTCATACCACAGGCTGAGCGGCGCGCCACGATTCGACAGCGGGATGCGGTACTCTGTCCTCGAACTCCACAGCGCACGGAAGCCGGCGCAGACCGCACGCCGTCGTGGACCGGGCGAGACCTCCCACGGTCCTTCCACGGTTTTGGTCATCACAACGGCAGCGTGCGGCCAAGACAGAGAAAGGGACGCAAGCCGTTGATGGCGTTGCGTCCCTTTGAAGCCGGTGGTGGGCGCACTAGGGCTCGAACCTAGGACCCGCTGATTAAGAGTCAGCTGCTCTACCAACTGAGCTATGCGCCCGGTCCAGTCGGGGGCGGTTAATGCCCGCCCCGTCGTGAGGGCGCTTCGATATCCGAAGGGCGCTTCCCTGTCCAGCCCTTCTCGCGAAAAAATCACGCAGAATGCTGAGGACGCGCAGGAGTGCCGTCAGGCGCTCAGGCGCGGACCTTCTCGCGGTGATAGGCACCGCTGCCGCGTGTGAGGACGCGGTCCGACCCGAGCACGTCGCCCGGCTCGAGATCGTGCTCCCGGTCGAGCTCGCGCCAGAGCGGGATCAGCGTCGAGATGTCGAGCCGCGGCCAGGCGTCCGGGCCGTCGAGCACGAAATAGCTCTCCTGGTAGTCGTCGATGCGGTAGCGCGTGCGCATGACGCGGCCGAGATCGAAGCCGATCCGGTTCGGCGAGGGGCTCTCCAGCGCGAACACGGTCTCGCCCGGCGAGGAGGCGATGCCGGCGCCGACGATGCGCAGACCCTGCGGCGTCTGCGCGAGCCCGAACTCCACGGTGTACCAGTAGAGGCGCGCCAGGCGATGCAGCGTGCCGTGCCGCGCGGCCTCGAGCCCGGCGCGGCCGTATTCCTCCAGGTAGTCCGCATAGACCCGCTGCATGATCAGCGGCACGTGGCCGTAGACGTCGTGGAAGACGTCCGGCTCCTCGATGTAGTCGATCTGCTCGGGCTTGCGGATCCAGTAGCCGGCGGGAAACTTGCGCGTGGCGAGGAGCTTGAAGAATACGATGTCCGGCACGAGGCCGGGCACCGCCACCACCTCCCAGCCGGTCGCCGCCATCAGCCGCTCGTTCATGACGCGGAAGTCGGGGATGCCCTCCCCCGAGATGCCGAGTCGGTCGAGCCCCTCCAGGAAGGTGTCGACGACGCGCCCTTCGAGAATCGCGCGCTGGCGGCTCGCGAGCCGCGCCCAGGTCGCGTGATCCTCTGCGGTGTAGTCGGAGAAGCCCTGGTCGCGCAGGAAGTCGCGCGGGTTCTCGCTCGTGGCGTTGGGGTTCATGACCGTCCTCCTGCAATCATCGTCTCAGGTTACAAGTCGTGAGCCCCCGCACGATTTCCATGGCGTATCGCTCATGCACGCGAAAGGGGCGCGCCCGGTCCGGGCGCGCCCCTTCGTTTCGACCCGTCCTGCGCGCGCCCTCAGCGCGCCTGCGCCTCGATCGAGACGAGCGGCAGGAGGTCCATGGGGTTCTCGGTCTGGCCGAGCTGCATCACGGGGATGCCCGTCGGCTCCTTGGCGGTGACGACGACGTCGAGCTCGCCCGGCGTCTCGACGAAGGCGGCGATGGCGTCGCCCAGCGCCCGCGCCTCGGGCGTCCCGCCGAGCATGGCCGGCAGCATGGCGCGCGCCATCATGGCGCCCTGCCCGCGCAGGTCCTCGGCCGAGACGCCCTGCGCCGACGCTTGCATCTCCAGCACGCGCTCGGCCAGACCCTCGTCGACGACGTTGACGCTGACGTTCTTCGCGGTGGCGCCGAGCCAGGCCATCATCATCGCCATCTGGTCGGTGGCGAAGGCCGCCTCGCCGATGTTGCCGAAGGCGCCGGTGAGGCGAACGGAACCCATCTCGACGCCCGAGATCGAGGCCTCCTCGATGGTGACCTCCTCGGCCTCGGCATTCCAGCGCGCGGCGAAGACGCCCGAGAGGTCGAGATCCTCGTAGCCGAGCGTGCGCAGCTGCACGACGGCCTGCTCCTCCGACGCGCTCGGCAGCGCGAAGGCGAGGTTGTCGAAGCTCACGCGGATGTTCGTCGGCGCGCCGTTGATCGGCTCGTCCGCCGTCATGGCGAAGGAGGCGAGCGAGAACATCATCGGCGTCGTCTCGCCCTCGGGCACGATGTTGGCGTCGAGCCCTTCCAGGCGCACGGTGCCGATTGTCGGCATCAGCGCGCGGGCGGTCGCCGCGTCCATCTCGAGATCGGGCGTCTGCGCCATGCGGCGCATGCCCGCGAGCATCGGCTCGAGGGAGAAGCCTTCCGACGACATCGAGGCGATCGTCATCTCGCCCTCGTCGACGTCGATGCTCAGCCCCTCGATCCGCGCCGGCTCGTCGCCGCCGACGCCGATGCGGGCGATGCGGAACACCGGCTCGTCACCCATCTCGGCCGCGGTGACGGCGACGTCCTCGACGACCATCGGGCCGAAGCGCACGGCGCCCAGCATGTCGGCCATCATGCCGAGCATGCGGCGCGCATCCTCGTCGCTCGGCTCCTCGACGTCCGACATGGCCTCGAGCTCGGGCATCATCTCGGTGAAGGGCGTCTCCATCAGGCGCCCTTCCACCTCCTCGCCGGAGATGCGCGCGATGGCGACGGTGGCCTCCTCGTCGCCGAAGCTCATGTCGGCGACGGAGAAGCGCTCGTAGAAGGTCCGGAACGGGTTCTCGGCGCCGTCTGGCGCAGCCTCGGCGTACCAGCTCGCCGTGAAGGGCAGATCGAGCCCCTCGACGAACATCTCGCCCACAGAGCCCTCGAACGGCCGCCCGTCGGGCCCCTCGGCCTCGATCGTGGCGGAGGCGGCGACGAGGCGCGCGATCATGCCCTCGACGACGTTCTCGGCGACAACGTCGGAATAGGTGATCGTGCTCGTGCCCTCGTCCACCGTCTGCTCGATCACGAGCTGCGGGGCGACGATGCGTTCGGCGGAGATCTCGGCGAGCGTCTCCTGCCAGGAGCCGTCGGTCTTGCCGCGAAGCGCCGCCTCCAGCGCGTCGCGCGAAAGGCTCGAGCCTTCGAAGGTGACGCTCGGCAGGCGGTAGACGCTCGGGCCGGCGTTGATGGTGACGTTCTCGAGCGTCACCGCGCTCTGGGCGAAAGCGGCGGAGAAGAGGCCGCCCTCGAGCCGCACCGCCTCGACGGCGATCGTCCCCTCGCCTGCGGGCAGCGCGATCCGCGTGGGCTCGAAGCCGATCTCGCCCATGGCGAGCGCGGTCACGCCCACGCCGGCCATCAGCGCGAGCCGACGGGCGCGGATGCGGTTGTGTCGTGTCATGTGTCGTCCTCTCCCAGGGCCGCGCCTCCCCGCGGCGCGGCGCGATCATAGCGGTGCCGTCGCTGTTTGACAGCGCGAAGGGGCGAAAAATCGGCAGGCCCCCGCGAGGGCGCACCCGCCGGTCAGTCGGTGAACACCACCGTCTTCGAGCCGTTGAGGATGACGCGGTCCTCGAGATGCAGCCGCACCGCGCGTGCGAGCACGCGCCGCTCGATGTCGCGGCCCTTGCGCACGAGGTCGTCGGGCGTGTCGCGGTGGGAGATGCGCTCGACGTCCTGCTCGACGATCGGCCCCTCGTCGAGGTCGGAGGTGACGTAATGCGCGGTGGCGCCGATCAGCTTCACCCCGCGCTGATGCGCCTGGTGGTAGGGCTTGGCGCCCTTGAAGCCGGGCAGGAAGGAATGGTGGATGTTGATGCACCGCCCTGTCAGCTTCGCCGACAGCCCGTCCGAGAGCACCTGCATGTAGCGGGCGAGCACCACGAGATCCGGCGAGACCTCCTGGATGAGGCGCCACAGATCCCCTTCCTGCTCGAGCTTCGTGTCCTTCGTCACCGGCAGGTGGTGGAAGGGCGCGCCGCCGAAATCGAGGTGGGAGAACGCCTCGCGCGGATGGTTCGAGACGATGGCCGCCAGATCCATGGCGAGCTCGCCCGTGCGCCACCGGTAGAGCAGGTCTGCGAGGCAATGGTCGAACTTCGAGACGAGGATCATCACGCGGCGGCGCTCGTCGGCCCCGCGCATCGACCAGGCCATCCCGAACCTCTCCGCCAGCGGCGCGAAGCCCGCGCGCAGGCCCTCGCGGGAGGCCGCGCCGTCGAGCCGGTTGAAGACGACGCGCATGAAGAAGTTGCCCGTCTGGGTGTCGTCGTATTGCTGCGCGTCGAGGATGTTGCAGGCGCTCTCGAAGAGATGCGCCGACACCGCCGCGACGATGCCGGGGCGGTTGCGGCAGGAGAGCGTGAGGACGATGGCGGGCTCGGTCATGATCGGTCCGGGGCTGCAATCCAGGGTGCACGCGAGGCGGCGCGTCCTACGCCTCTAGCCCAGCTCGCGCGCCCGCGCCATCCCGGATCGATCGGGACGTAAGTCGGACGGCCTGCCTCAAGCCCCGCCGACGCCCTCCTCGACGACACCGGTGCCGCCGCAGGTCGGGCATTCGCGGTCCTGCAGGCGGCCCGTGCCCTTACAATCCGGGCAGACGTTCTCGCCGACGCCCGGCGTGCCGGGCGCCGCCTCGTCGCCGGGCGAAAGCGGCTTCACCGTCTCCGCCGGTCCCTGGGACGTGCGCTTGTCGTCGGCCATCGCTGGCTCCTCTTCCGATCCGGTCGCTTCTAAACGCGACCGACCTCATCAGGTTCGGGAAGGCATTCGGAGACCCCTCCTTCCCTGTAGGGGAAGGAGGCGCCGCGCGCAGCGCGGTGACGGATGGGGCACGCCGCAAGGCGTGTTCCGCGAAGCGGAAGTGACGGCGTCCGGGTTCGCGTGCCGGTTTCGGCTTCGCCGAACGCGCGTCCCGCGCGCCCCATCCGTCTCGCCGCTGCGCGGCGATCCATCTTCCCCTACAGGGAAGGAGGAGATGCCGCGCCGCCCCCCTCACCTGCCCGGCAGGGGGATGAACTCGGTCTCGCCGGGCACCATGGCGAAGCGGCCTTCGCGCCAGTCGTTCTTCGCCTCCTCGATGCGCTCGCGGCGGGAGGAGACGAAGTTCCACCAGATGTGGCGCGGCCCGTCCATCGGCTCGCCGCCGAGCACGACGAAGCGCGCGTCCGACACCGCGCGGATGGCGATGCGGTCGCCGGGGCGGAAAACGAGGAGCTGGCCCGGCCCGAAACGGTCGCCCGCGATCTCGACCTCGCCTGAAACGGTGTAGATCGCCCGCTCCTCGTACTCCGCATCCAGCGGAAAGACGGCGCCGGCGACGAGCGCGACGTCGGCATAGAGCGTCGCCGTGGACGTCCGCACCGGGGAGGTGGCGCCGAGCGCACCGCCGACGACGAGCCGCACCGTCTTGCCCTCGCCTTCGAGCACGGGAAGATCGTCGGCGGCGTAGTGGACGAAGCCGGGTTCGGTCTCCTCGTCCTTCTCGGAAAGGGCGACCCAGCTCTGGATGCCGAACAGCGTCGAGCCCGTGGTGCGCAGGTCCGCGGAGGTGCGCTCGGAATGGGTGATGCCGCGCCCCGCCGTCATCAGGTTGAGCGCGCCGGGGCGGATCGGCAGCTCGGTGCCGAGGCTGTCACGATGCATGATCTCGCCGTCGAAGAGGTAGGTGACGGTGGCGAGCCCGATATGCGGGTGCGGGCGCACGTCCATGCCGGCGCCGAGCAGGAACTCGGCCGGGCCCATCTGGTCGAAGAATATGAAGGGGCCGATCATCTGCTTCTTGGCGGAGGGCAGCGCGCGGCGGACCTCGAAGGAGCCGATGTCGCGGGCGCGCGGCACGATCACTGTCTCGATGGCGTTGCAGGAATAGGCGTCGCCGGGAATGGGGTCGTCCGCGTGGCTCCAGCTCATGTCCCGTCTCCTCGTCGTGTGCGTTGTCCGGATGCGTGTCTCGGCAGGCATCATGGCCGAGCCTCGGCGTGGAGGCGAGCGGGCGGCGTGCAAGCGTTCGGCTGCGAACACGCAATGAAACGACCACCAAACCCGAATGGAACCGGCATCATTGCAAGCGCGTCTTCCCAGCGCGCGATCCCGCCGCTTCCCCTCGCCCGCCCGCGCGGGTACCAGATCCCGACCCGTCCCGAGAAGGCCCGCCTCTCATGATCACTCTCTACGGCGCCCGCGACGGCGCTCTCGTGCGCCTCGCCGAGACGATCCCCCACCCCGACGCCGTCTGGATCGACCTGTGCGACCCGACGGCGGAGGAGGAGGACGCCGTCGAGCGCATGATCGGCGTCGAGGTGCCCACCCGCCAGGAGATGGCGGAGATCGAGGAGAGCTCGCGGCTCTATCGGGAGGACGGCGCGCTTGTCGTCACGGCGACGATGATGGAAGGCGTCGGCGAGGGCCGGCCCTCGCGCACCCAGGCGACCTTCGTCCTCAGCGAGCGCCATCTCGTCACCGTGCGCTACGGCGATCCCCTGCCCTTCCGCGCCTTCGAGGCGAAATGGGCGCGCCAGCCCGAGGCGCGGCCCTCGAGCGACCTCGTCTTCGTGGCGCTGATCGACGCGATCGTGGAGCGCGCCGCCGACGTGCTCGAATACGTCGCGGCCGATCTCAACGCCGTCTCGATGCATCTCTTCGTGGAGAGCGGCCCGCGCAAGGCCAAGGAGGCCGAGACCGATCTCCAGGAGATCCTGATGCGGCTCGGGCGGCGCAACATGATGGTCTCGATCCTGCGCGAGAGCCTGCTCTCGCTCACGCGCCTCGTGCCCTTCGTGCGCCAGAACGCCGAGGAATGGCTGTCGCAGGAGGCGCCGGCCCGGCTCAAGCAGCTCGAGCGCGATTTGCGCTCTCTCTCCGCCTACGAAGGGCAGCTCTCGGCGGAGATCGTCTACCTCCAGGAGGCGACGCTCGGGCTCATCAATCTCGCGCAGAACCGGGTGATCAAGGTCCTCTCCATCGCGGCCGTCCTGTTCCTGCCGCCGACCTTGGTGGGCACGATCTACGGCATGAACTTCGCCTACATGCCCGAGCTCGACTGGCCCTACGCCTACCCCGTCGCGCTCGCGGCCATGGTCGTCTCCGGCGTCGCCTCGTTCTACTGGTTCAAGAGCAAGGGATGGCTCTGAGCATCCCCGCGCGGTGACGCGGGTGGCCGGTGCGGCTAGGCTTGGGGCACGCATCGACACGAGCCCGAAAAAGAGAGCCCGCATGAGACACCCCGTGTCCACCTCTGTTTTCCTATGCAGCGCATTTTTGCGCGGCGAGATGGCGTGCGGGGTCGTAGTCGGCTCGATCTCGCCAGGCATGCCA
>NZ_BMMF01000014.1 GCF_014645695.1 Salinarimonas ramus
AGCAGCCCGGTAGCTCGTCAGGCTCATAACCTGAAGGTCGCAGGTTCAAATCCTGCCCCCGCAACCAAAACAAAAGAAGCCCCGGCGAACCACGCGCCGGGGCTTTTCGCGTTTCGGGGCCCGTCATTCGCCGACCCCTCGCGCCCACCCCGGTGTTTACGCTAATGGATCATTACACCGAAACTTAACAATAATGGCTTGATGCGCCTACCGTCATGCGGCAGAAACCCAGGCGTGCCGACGACCGCGTCGGCAGCCCGGGGCAGCGGTAGGGGCGCGACATGACGAGCATCCAAGGCATCTACATGGCCCTGTTCGGGCGGCCCGCCGATCCGAACGGCCTCGCGTTCTGGAACGCGGAGACCGATGGCGGACGCGATCTCGGCCCGCTGATCGGACGCCTCACCGCCGCGCCGGAATATCTGCAGCGCTTCGAAGGCATGTCGGACGAGGAGATCGTCGACGCGATCTATTTCGTCCTGTTCGGACGCAATGCCGAGCCCGAGGGCCTCGCCTTCTTCGTCGGCGAGCTGCGCTCAGGGCGGCAGACGGTCGAGACCATCGCCATCAACATCTTCCACGGCGCCCAGGGTGCCGACCGCGACATCGTGGAGAAGAAGCTCGAGGCCGCGGACCTCCTCACCACCCTGCTCGATCTTCCCGAGGAGATCGCCGCCTATGTGGGGGAGACGGCGGCGCAGATCGGGCGCGACTATCTGAGCGGGATCACGGACGAGACGACCCCGGAGGTCATGCAGCAGAAGGCCGAAGAGGCGGTCCTGCGGCTCCTCGGGCTCCTCGACGAGCCGAGCCCGAGCGATCCGCCCGGCCCCCCGGCCCCCGCCGATCCCCCGCCCACACCCGACCCCGTCGACCCGCCGGACGAGACGCCGCCCCCCGACAATCCGGCGGCGATCTCGGGTGAGGCTACGGGCCGCGTCGCGGAGGACGGCGAAGATCTGGCTATGGGCAGGCTCATCGTCACGGACCCCGATCCGGGGGAGGCGGTGGTCATCGCCGCTTCGCCCCTCGACGCCACCTACGGCACGTTCACCCTCGACGGTGCGTCGGGCGCGTGGACCTACACGCTCGACAACGACGACGAGGCGGTCCAGGCGCTCGGCGAGGGCGAGACGCTCGAGGATCGCCTCGACGTCGCGTCGCGCGACGGGACGGCGTCCACCACGATCGTCGTCACCATCGACGGCGCGAACGACGCGCCGACGCTCGCGGACGGCACGCTCGTCGCGGACGAGGACGGCTTCCAGGTGACGCTCGACCTCTCCTCGCTGGCGGAGGACGTCGACGCGGTCGACGACGTCTCCTTGCTGACCTACAGCATCCTCTCGGCTCCGGAGAAGGGTAACGCTTCTGTTGGCGGTTCCGAGCTGAGCTTCGAGCCGGGAAGCGGTTTCCAGGAGCTCGGCGCGAGCGACGTGGACGAGCTCGTGATCGAGATCGAGGTCGAGGACGGCGCCGGAGCTACGGCGCGGAGCAACGTCCTCGTGACGGTGCGCGGGCAGAACGATCCGGCGAGCATTTCGGGCGTTGATACTGGCCAGGTGACCGTCGGTGGAACGGAGACCGTGTCGGGTTCACTGGAAATCATCGACAGAGATTTCGGCCAGGATCGTTTCGTTGTCGAGTCGCCCCTCGTGGCGACCTGGGGGGTCTTTGTATTCAATGAGACATCCGGCGACTGGTCGTACACGCTCGGCGGCGGAAAACAGGAGATCGAAGACCTCGGTCAAGGAGACATGGCCTCGGATACGCTCCACATCGAATCCCTCGACGGCGACACGCCGGGAGAGATCGTAATCACCATTATCGGCGGCGCCAATTTTCAGCACGTCGAGATCGTCTAATCCTTGTTGCTCACACGCTCACCTGACCCGTGCCGCCCGTCCGCTGCAGAAAATCCAGCGTCGCCGTCTCCTCCAGCACCTCCGCCGGATCGGCATCGCTAACGCCGATGCTCGCGCCGAGCCGTCGGCCCTGTCCGACGACGACGCGGCCGGCGGGGAGGCGCGCGGCCTCGTAGCGCCGCAAGGCCGTCGGCACGTCGTCCTCCGTCGAGAGCGCGTCCGCGAGGGCGCGCGCGTCGAGGGCGGCCTTGGCGACGCCGGCCCCCACGTGCGGGCGCGCGACGAAGGCGGCGTCGCCCGCGAGCGCCACGCGCCCGAAGGCGAGGCGGGTCGATTCGAGATCGTAGATCGGCTGCAGGAAGGGCTGGGGCGTCGCCGCGACGAGGGCGGCGAAAGCCGGCGGCAGCGTCGCCTCCGCGGCCTCACGCAGCCGCGCGCGATGCGCCTCGCGAACGAGCGGCGGCGGGATCGAGAGGGCGTGGCGCGTGCCGGTCTCGTCGGTGAGGAGATCGTCGAGCGCCTCGGGCGCGGGCGCCGGGCGGTACCAGACGAAATTGTAGCGTCGCCGGCCGGGTCGCAGATCGTTGCCCTCGCCGGCGACGGGATAGCCGAGGATCTGCTCGCCCCGCGGCAGGGCGAAGGCGAAGGCGTCGAACAGTGCCTCGTGCGCGACGGGGGGCATCGCGGCCTCCTCGACGAGGCCGCGCCAGGCGACGTAGCCGGCATAGAGCGGCTCGACCTCGGGCGCGAGCGCCGCGCGCACGCCGGAGCGGAAGCCGTCGGCGCCGACCAGGAGATCGCCCTCGACCGTCGATCCATCTGCGAAGCGGGCTGCGACGCCCGATCCGTCCTGCACGACGTCGACGAGCTCGCTGCCGGCGCGGTAGGAAGCGGAGGGGAACGCCTCGCGCAGGAGGGCGAAGAGCGCGTTCCAGGACATGTGCACCTGCGGACGCAGGCGCGTCATCCTCACGGCCCCCGTGGCGTCGAGGAGGAGCCGGTCGCGAGTCTCCACGCCGAGATCCGCGCCGACGGGGATCCCCGCCGCGGCCAGCGCCTCGATGAGCTCCGGGTGCGTGACGATCCCCGCGCCCCGCGACGAGAGCGGCTCGCCGACGCGTTCGTGGATCGTCACGTCGAAGCCGGCACGCCGGAGGAAGAGGCCGGCGAAGAGCCCGCCCATGGAGCCGCCGATGACGATGGCGCGCCTGGTCTTCATGCACTCTCCTCGTGTCGCGCCGATGCGTGGGACGCGCCGCTCACGCCGCGCCGCCCGCGGCCGCGCGCAGGGTGGGATAGAGCGCGGCGGTGTCGTCCTCGTCGCGGCCCTGGCCCAGCGCCGTGACGTACCACGGCAGCGCCGCCGCCATCAGCGGCGTCGTCGCGCGCACGTCGCGGGCATGGTCGAGGATCAGGTCGAGGTCCTTCATGTAGGTCGCCATCCGCATGGTGGCCGGGCGGTAGCGGTCCTCGATCATGAGCGGCCCGCGTACCTCGAACATGCGCGACGTGCCCGCGCCCGAGCGGATCGCCTCGAAGACGGTCTGGAGGTCGAGCCCGGAGCGCTCGGCGAGGTGGAGGGCTTCTGCGGCGGCGAGGTTGTGGACCGTCACGAGCAGGTTCGCGACGATCTTGAGCTTCATGCCGGCGCCGAAGAGCCCGACCTCCATGACCTGGCGCGCCACGGCCTCGAGCGCCGGGCGCGCGCGAGCGATCGCGTCGGGATCGCCGCTCGCGTAGACGACGAGGTCACGGGTCGCGGCCTGGGCGCCGGTGCCGCTGACGGGGCAGTCGAGCATGCGCGCGCCCGCCGCCTCGACACGAGAGCGGATCTCTTCCTTCAGGGGGATGGCGAAGGTGCCCATCTCGACGAGGATCGTGTCGGATCGTGCCGCTGCGAGCACGCCGTCCTCTCCGAGGAGGGCCGAGCGCAGTGCCTTTTCCGAAGCGAGCGCGACGAGGACGATGCGGGTCTCGCGCGCGAGATCGCGCGGCGCTTCGACGAGACGCCCGCCCGCCTCGACGAAGGCGTTCTTGGCCTCGTCGGCGACGTCGTAGCCCAGCACCGGATGGCCGGCGGCGAGCAGGTGGCGGGCATAGGCGAGGCCCATGATGCCGAGCCCCAGAACGCCGATCGTCGGTTTCGTCGTCTCGCTCATCGTGCCGCACCCGCGGGTGCCAGCCCGGCCGCGTCGAGGCGCGACATCAGGTCGGCCGCCTGCGCGTCCCCGAGCGGGCGTAGCGGTGGGCGGGGTCGTGCGATGCCGGGCTCGCCGAGGCGCTCGGCGACGGCCCGCTTCACGGCGGGGATGAGCGGGAAGCTCGAGACGATCGCGCGGATCTCGGCGACGCCGCGCTGCAGCGCCTCGGCCTCGGGCTCGCCCAGCGCGTCGTAGAGGCGCCTGATGCCGGCCGGGTTGACGTTGCCCGACGCCGTGATGCAGCCCACCGCCCCGCGGCGGGTCGCGTCGAGGAGCACGCCCTCCGACGAGGGGAAGACGCGAAAGCCGGGGAAGCGCTCCAGGATGGCGCAGGTGTTGTCGTAGTCGCCGGAACTGTCCTTGATGCCGATCACGGTGCTTGGATGGCGCCGCACGAGTCGCTCGATGAGGTCGAGGGGAATGCCGACGCCCGCCATCTGGGGGATGTGGTAGAGCCACAGGCCGAGATCGTCCGAGCCGACGCGGTCGATCACCTCGAGGTAGAAGGCCTCGAGCCCGTCGGTCTCCACGGGCTTGTAGTAGAAGGGCGGCAGCATCAGCACGCCCCCGCAGCCGAGCGAGACCGCGTGTCGCGTGAGCGCCACCGTCTCCGGCAGGCTCGGCAGGCCGACGCCCGGCAGGAGGCAGGCGGGATCGATGCCGCTATCGACGAGGCGCTCGAGCAGCGTCGTGCGCTCGGCGAGGGAGAGCGAGGTCGCCTCGCTCGTCGTGCCGAAGGGGGCGAGGCCGTGCGCGCCCTCGTCGAGCATGTGCCGGCAAATGCGCACGAAGGCGTCGGCGTCCGGCTCGAGATCGGCGCTGAAGGGCGTGATCACCGGGACGACGAGGCCGGCGAAGGCGGTCTTGGGCATGCGTTCGCTCCTCAGGTCGTGGCGTCGCCGGCTTCGACGATGACGAGCTCGACCTCGCCCGCCCCGTCCTTCCGGAAGGCGGAGGCTTCCTGGTATTCGGGCGAATCGTGACAGCCGCGCGCCGCCTCGAGCGAGGGGAACTCGATGACGACGAAGCGGTGGAAGGTGCCCGGCCCCTCCAGGATCTCGTACTTGCCGCCTCGGGCGAGGACGCGCCCGCCATGGGCGGCGACGATCTCGGGCACGCGGTCGGTGTACTTCTTGTAGTCGACGGGATCGATGATGCGCGAGCGCGCGATCCAATACGCTGTCATGAGGGTCTCCGTCAGCGGACGAGGGTCGGGAGCCAGGTGGCGGTCTCGGGCACGGCGATGACGAGGGCCACCGTGAGGAGGAGGCAGAGCCAGAAGGGCACGGCCCCGCGGAAGATCTCCCCGACCGAGACGTTCTCCTCCGGCAGCGCCGCCTTCACGGTGAAGACGAGGATGCCGAAGGGCGGGGTGAGCAGGCCCGCCTCCACCGCGATGATGCCGACGATGGCGAAGGCGAGGGGGTCGATGCCGAGCGCGGTCGCGATCGGGGCGAAGACCGGCACGGTGAGGAGGATGATCGAGACCGAATCGATGATGCAGCCGAGGATGAACCAGATCAGGATCATCACGCCGATGATCGCGAGCGGCGGCAGGCCGGTATCGAGGAAGAAGGTCTGCACCGCGCCGGTGACGCCCGTCATCGAGAGGACGCGCGAGTAGATCTGCGCCATCACGAGGAGGAGGAGCAGCGGCGCCGCGACGCGGCCGACGGAGAGCACGGCCGCGTAGATCTGCTTCAGGCGAAGGCCCTTGGCGACGCCGACGAGGAGGCCCGCCGCTGCACCGACGCCGGCGCCCTCCGTGGGCGTGAAGAACCCGCCCCAGATTCCGCCGAGCACGAAGACGATGAGGCCGACCACGAGGAGGGTCGAGAGGAGCGCGGGCAGGATCGGCTCGTCGTCCGCGCGCAGCAGGGCGGCCGCCTCGGCTCCGGGCGCGCCGCGGGAGGCGTCGGGGCCGCCCGACAGGGTCAGCGCGGCCGCGCCGCCGCCGACCCGGGCGACCTCCGCGCCGATCACCTCCGGCTTGAGGATCGCGGTGAGCACGATGTAGCCGCTGAAGCAGACGACGACGATGAGGCCCGGCACGACGCCCGCGAGGAAGAGGCTGCCGATCGACTGCTCGGTGATGACGCCCCAGACGATCATCAGGATCGAGGGCGGGATCAGCATGCCCAGGCAGGCGCTGCTCGCGATGGTGGCGAGCGAGAATTGCCTCTTGTAGCCGAAGCGCTTCATCTCCGGATGGGCGATGCGCGCGAAGGCGGCGGCGGCCGCGATGGAGACGCCGGTGACGAAGGCGAAGAGCGCGTTCGCCAGGACCGTCGCGACGCCCAGCCGGCCGGGCAGCCAGCCGAGAAGCCGGTTGGCGAGGCGAAACAGGTCGCGTGCCGCGCCGCAGCGGGCGAGGAACTCGCCCATCAGCATGAAGAGCGGGATGACGGCGAAGATGTAGTCGCGGATCGCCTCGTAGGCCGTGTTCGACAGGAAGCTCGTCACGACGCCGATGTCGCCCATCATCATGTAGACGCCGAGCGCGGCGGTGATGCCGAGCGCCACCGCGATGTGGGCACCGCACAGGACGAGGCCGAGCAGGGTCGCGACCACGACGAACATCTGGAAGGCGTCGAACATGAGCGCGGCTCGTCAGTGATGGGGCGGGGAGGCGATCGCGCGGCCGGCGAGCGCGTCGCGCGCGCCGCGGAACGCGATCAGCACGTAGGCGACGCAGCACAGCGCGCTGCCGACGAAGACGGAGAGCCGCGCGGGCCAGGTCGGCACCCTGAGCGCGCCCTCGCCCTCGTAGGAGCCGGCGACCCAGGCCTGGACGAAGCGATCGAGCCCGCCCCAGGCGATGATCCCGAAGAGGAGTGCGCCGAGCAGGCAGGCGACGAAGACGAGCACGGCGCGAACGGGCGCCGGCACGGCGCCGGTGACGAGCGTCACCTCCATCATGCCGCCCGAGAGGACCGCGTGCGTCGCCATGAGGTAGCAGATGACGACGATGGCGCTCGAGACGATCTCGGGCGTGCCCTGGACCGGGGTGGAGAACAGCGAGCGCCCGACGACGTCCGCGACGACGAGGAAGCACAGGGAGAAGGCGAGGAGCGAGGCGAAGACGAGGAGCGCCTTCGCCGTGACGTCGACGGCCTTGGTGATCATGGCGACCTCGTCGGCGGGCGAGAGGGGCGACGTTGGGCGCGGGCCGCCCGCAGCAGGGGCGGCCCGCGAGCGGGTGGCCGGGCGCCTCAGTCGAGCTCGTAGCGGACGGGCCAGACGTAGCCGAGCTTCTCGGCCTCCTCGAGGGCGATGGAGAGGACCTCGGAGGCCGGCATGCCGGCGGCGTCGAGCTCGGCCGCCTTCTCGGCGGGCCAGGCCGCGAGGGAGCGGGCCCAATCCGCGCGCACGCTGTCGGGGAGCGTCGTCACCGTCGCGCCGAGCTCGCGCAGCTGCTCGAGCTGCTCGGGGTAGTCCTCCTGGTTGCGCGTGCCGGTCATCGCCTCGTACTCGCGGGCGACCTCGAGGACGATCTCGCGCACGTCCTCGGGCAGGCTCTCGAAGCGGGACTGGTTCATCGTCAGCCCGTGCCAGGTGATCGAGCCGAAGCCGATCTCGGTATAGTGGTTCGCAACCTCGTGGAGCTTGAAGTTGACGACACCCGACGGGAACATGATCCAGCCGTCGTAGACGCCGGTCTGGAGCGAGGTATAGGCGTCGACGAGCGAGGACTGGACCGGGACGGCTCCGGCATATTCGAGCCATTTCAGGTTCAGGCCCGCGCCGGCGAGCTTCTCGCCCTGCAGATCCTCCACGGAACCCCAGGCGAAATTGGTGACGAGGTTGTAGCCGTTGTCCGCGATGAGCGCGAGCAGCACCTGGTCGTAGCGCTCCTCGAACGCCTCCTCCAGGAACGGCACGCGGTCGTAGACGGCGCGGGCGACGGCGACGCTCTGCTCGGGGCTCATCGTGCCGAAGGGAAGCATCACCTGGAAGGCGTGCAGCGGCAGGTTCGAGGGCTCGAAGCAGAAGCAGAAGCCGCCGATGTCGACGATGCCGGACTGCACGGCCTCGAGCGTGTCGGCGACCTTCACCATGGAGCCGCCGTAGCCCTCGATGAACTCGACCGTGTGGTCGGTACGCTCGGCGACGCGCCGCGAGACCTCCGGCACGAAGAACGTCTCCATCAGGTTGACGTAGGTGTTCACGGCGGGGTGCCCCGACGCGATGCGCAGCCGGATCGTGTCGGCGGATGCGAGCGCGGTGCCGCCGACGAGGGCGACGAGCGTTGCGGCGAGGGTGGCGACTTTTCTCATTGGCGTGTCCTCCAGATTTTGTGAGATATCACACTGGATTTTTCGCAGCGTCAACACATCCCACAGAGCAATCACATGCCTTGACCCGGAAGCTGGATGCGGAGTATGCCCATTCTCATCGGCTCCATGGGAGTGGTTGTGAGATATCAGATGACGGCGAATGACGAGGTGGAGAGCGTCGAGGCGGCAGCCGGAACGGGCCTGGACGAGGAGATGACGGGGCTGCGCCGCACGTCCGTCTTCCAGAAGCTGCGGGCGGAGATCCTCACCTGCACCATCCGTCCCGGCACGCGCATCCAGGAGCGCGACCTCGCCGACCGCTTCGGCGTCTCGAAGTCCCCCATCCGCGACGCGCTGATCAAGCTCGAGGAGCAGAACCTCGTCGAGGTGATGCCGCGCAAGGGCTACCGGGTGAAGCCGATCTCCATCGCGG
This sequence comes from Salinarimonas ramus, assembly GCF_014645695.1. Lineage (GTDB taxonomy): Bacteria > Pseudomonadota > Alphaproteobacteria > Rhizobiales > Beijerinckiaceae > Salinarimonas > Salinarimonas ramus. The sequence goes on from NZ_BMMF01000014.1 coordinate 8,777, forward strand.
ACGCGCGGGAGATCTACGAGATGCGCCTGATCTACGAGCGCGAATGCGTCGGGCGCCTCGTCGAGACCGCGAGCGACGAGACCATCGCCGGCCTCGCGCCCTACGCGACCATGCCCGAGCCGATCGCCCTCTCGACCTGGGCCGCCTACAATTCCGCATTCCACACCGCGCTCGCCATCGGCTGCGGCAACGCGCGGCTCGCCCGCGCCGCCTGCGAGATCAACGAGCAGGCCGACCGGCTCACCATGATCGGCGTCGCCACCCGCGACGCGGGCGACCTCGCGACCTTCGTGCGCGAGCACGCCGAGATCATCGCGGCCATCGGCGAGCGCAACCGCCGCCGCGCGGCCGCTCTCATGCGCGCGCACATCGAGAGCTCGCGCCGACGCGTGCTCGAGGCGCTGGAGAGCGCCGCCATCGTCGGCTGACGGGATCGGGGAGTAGCCATGAAGACCGACGCGATCCGCATCGAGCGCCAGGGGCCGCCGGAGGAGATGCGCCTCCTCGAGGTCGAGACCGGCGAGCCGGGGCCCGGCGAGGCGCTGGTGCGCCAGAGCGCCTGCGGCGTCAACTTCCTCGACGTCTACCAGCGCGGCGGCGCCTACGCCATGCCGGTGCCGATGGGGGTGGGCAACGAGGCGGCGGGGATCGTCGCGGCTCTCGGGCCCGACGTCTCCGGCCTCGCAGTGGGCGATCGCGTGGTCTATCAGGGCGGCTCGCCCGGCGCCTATGCGGGCGCGCGCATCGTTCCGGCCTGGCGGCTCCTGCGCCTTCCCGAGAGCGTCGCCGAGGACGACGCGGCCGCGCTCCTCCTCAAGGGCATGACCGTGGAATACCTGCTCGAGCGCTGTGCGCCCGTGGAGCCCGGGGGCTTCGCCCTGATGTGGGCGGCGGCGGGCGGCGTCGGGCTGCTTGCGGGGCAATGGGCGGCGGCGCGCGGCATCGCGCTCATCGGCATCGCCGCCGGCGAGGACAAGTGCGCCCGTGCCCGCGAGGCCGGCTATCACACGGTGATCGACCGCACCCGCGAGGACGTGCTCGCCCGCGTCAAGGAGATCACCGGCGGCGCGGGCGTGCGGGTCGCCTACGATTCCATCGGGGCCGCGACCTTCGAGACCACGATCGAGACGCTCGCCCCGCGCGGGGTGTTCGTGTCCTTCGGCGCGACGTCGGGCCCGCCGCCGGCGGTGGAGGCGTCGCTCCTGCAGAAGAAGGGCTCGCTCTACTTCACGCGCCCCACGCTTGCGACCTATTGCGCCGCCCCGGAGGACTACCGCGCCTCGGGCGAGGCCGTCTTGTCGCGGGCGGCCTCGGGAGCGATCCGCGCCGCGATCGGCCAGCGCTATCCGCTGGCGGAGGCGGCCGCCGCCCATCGCGATCTCGAGGCCGGGCGCACCACCGGCGCGACGATCCTCGTGCCGTGAGCCGGATCGCGCACCCGAACGCCCGCGAGGAGGAGAGGAGACTGACCATGACCACGACGACAGACGCCGCCTTCGAGGCCGCTCGCGCCCACTGGCCGGAGGACCTGCGGCGCGACATCGAGGCGAACGCCTTCAACGGCTGCGTGGGCAGCGTCCTCGTCTCGGAGACGGACCGGGTGCGCGTGTGGCACCTGCGGCTGCCGCCGGGCAAGCGCTGCGCCTTCCACAGGCACGTGCTCGATTATTTCTGGACGTGCCACACGCACGGCGCGGCGCGGGGCTATTTCGAGGACGGCCGCATCGTCGACGTGACGCATTTCCCCGGCGACACGAAGCACATGCATTACGGCGCCGGCGAGTACCTGCTCCACAGCGTGGAGAACATCGGCGACACCGAGCTCCTCTTCACCACCGTCGAATTCAAGGACAGCGCCAACGAGCCCTTGCCGGTGCCCGAGGGCATCCGGCTGCAAATCGCCGCCTGAGCGGCTCCGACCGAGGACGAGACCATGTACGCGCATCCCGGCGTGACCACCGATCCGGCCCGTCCGGTTCCCGCGACCATGAAGGCCTGGGTCCTCGGCGACCCCGACGAGCTCACCCTCGTCGAGAAGGAGACGCCGGTGCCGCGTCGCGGCGAGGTGCTCGTGCGCGTCGACGCCATCGCGATCTGCGCCACCGACCTCGACGTGATCTCCCACGGCCCGCCGGCGATGATCCAGGGCGGGGCGCCGTTCAACAAGAACTTCACGCCCGGCCACGAATACATGGGCACCGTCGCGGCGCTCGGACCCGGCGTGGACGAGTTCGCCATCGGCCAGCGCGTGACGGTGGAGATCCACGCCGGCTGCGGGCAGTGCAAGCGCTGCCGCATGGGCATGTACACGTCCTGCCTGAACTACGGCATGAACTGGGGCGAGCACGACAAGGGCCACCGCGCCAACGGCTTCACCACCAACGGCGGCTTCGCCGAATACGCGGTCAACAACATCAACACGCTCATCCGCATCGACGACGCCATGTCCGATGCGGAGGCGACCCTCGTCGTCACCGCAGGCACGTCGATGTACGGGCTGACCGAGCTCGGCGGCCTCGTCGCCGGCGAGAGCGTCGTCGTCACGGGGCCGGGGCCGATCGGGCTCCTCGGCGCCGCCGTGGCGAAGGCGCTCGGCGCGTCTCCGGTGATTCTCACGGGAACGCGCGACAATCGCCTGGAGATCGGCCTCGCGCTCGGCGCCGACCACGTCGTCAACGTGCGCCGGGAGGACCCCGTCGAGGCGGTGCGCCGGCTCACCAACGGGCGCGGGGCGGATTACGTGGTGGAATGCTCCGGCGCGCCGGGGGCCATCGACCAGGCCGGGCGCATGCTCAATCGCGGCGGCAAGCTCTGCCTCGCCGCCTTCCCGCACGAGCCGGACCAGGTCGACGTCGGGCATCTCGTGCGCAACAACATCTACGTCTACGGCATCCGCGGCGAGGGCAAGAGCGCGACCCACCGCGCCTACGCCTTCATGGCGCAGAAGCGCTTCGACGCGACACGCATCCACACGCACTCGTTCACGCTCGACGAGCTGCCGATTGCGCTGCGCTATGCGCGCGAGCGGATCGAGGACGCGATCAAGGTCGTGGTGCGCATGCCTCGCCGCCTCGCCGAGATCGGCGCCGAGACGGCGTGAGCCATCGGCGGGTGAGCCGAGCGGCGGGGGGCGATCGGCTCCCCGCCGGCGTCGTACTCTAGGTCGAGCCCGGCTGCGCGCGGTCGCCGGCGCCGAGATGCACCACGGTCTCGCCCGTGTCGGCGAAGGTGCGGGTGACCTCCGGCGCATCGTAGACGAAGAGCATCAAAACCGGCTCGTCGCCCACATTGTGGAAGCAATGCACCATCCCCTCGGGGATGAAGGCCACCTCCATCGGCCCGATGGGGAAGCGCCTGCCCTCGATCTCGGCCTCCGCCCGGCCGGCGAGGATGACGATCTGCTCGTCGCAATCGTGATGGTGGCGCGCGACGCTGCGCCCGACGGGGAGCGTCGTCGTGCCCGTCGTCACCTGCGCCCCGCAGATGGCGCCGTTGCACAACAGGCGCGTGACGACGCCGTTGCCGCGCTCGAACGTCTCGATCACGTCGTGCGTGCGCACGACGGGCGCCTTGTCATTCATGCTCGTGTCTCCGCGGACAGGGGGGCGACGCCGCTCGCGGCGGCGAGCGCGTCGAGGCGCGCGAGGAGCGCGGGCGGTATGGGAATGCCGGTCGTCTCGCGCTCCGCGCGCGTCGCGAGCGCGCGCTCGCCGGGCAGGCGGATCGCGTCGAAGCCGGGGCGCAGCGCCGAGCTCTTCATCTCCTGCGCGATCCGCGCGACGTCGGCCTTGAACGCCTGCGGATCGGCGAAGCTCGCGACGTCGATGGCGAGGATCGCCTGGCCCGTGTTGGTGGAGGACGTGTCGTCCGCGTTGAAGTCGATCACGTCGCGGCCCATGGCGGCGCCGTTGAGCGTGCCTGCGAGGAGGCCGAAGACGAGGGCGAGCCCGTAGCCCTTCGGGCCCCCGATGGGCAGGAGCGAGCCGCCCGCCGCCTGCGTCGGATCGGTGAGGGGGCGCCCGTCGGCGTCGATCATCCAGCCCTCCGGCATCGCCTCGCCGCGCTCGGCGGCGAGCTTCACCTTGCCGTAGGCGGCGACCGTGGTGGCCATGTCGAGGAGGATCGGCACGGGACCGGCGGAGGGGATCGCCACCGCGATCGGGTTCGTGCTGAGCAGGAGCTCGATGCCGCCCCAGGGCGCCATGTGGTTGGCGTTGCCCACCGCGAGGTAGAGCCCGATCATGTCGTGGGGCAGCGCCATCATCGCGTAGACGCCCGCCGCGCCCGCATGGTTCGAGCGCCGGGCGCCGACCCAGCCGATGCCGTGGCTGCGGGCGCGGGCGACGGCCTCGTCGGCGCAGCGTTTCATCACGAGGTGGCCGAAGCCGTCGTCGCCGTCGACGAGGGCGGTGGCGCCGCGCTCGCGCAGGATCCGGATATCGGGGCGCGCATTGAAGCCGCCGGCGCGCAGCCGCGCCACGTAGCGCGGCAGCCGAAAGACGCCGTGCCCGTCTCCGCCGAGGAGGTCCGCCTCGACCATGAGCCGCCCCACCTCCGCCGCGTCGTCCTGCGGCAGGCCCTCGGCGGCGAGGATCTCGGCGATGAAGGCCCGCACCCGGGAAGGCGGCAGTCTCGTCGGTTGCGACGCGCTCATGGGGCTCTCCTCGGATCGACCGTGGAGGACGGTAGCGGGGCGGTGCGGCGGGCCCAAATCATCGTTCCTGATGACGGTCATCAGGATTTCCGGCCCGAGCTGCGCGTGCGCGGCCCGGAATCGGACCATTGCCGGGGAGAGTCCGAGATCGATTCAATTCTCCCTTAATACGCCCGTGCGACCGATGGCTTCCGTAACGTGACTGGAGCCAAGACCATGCGCGCGACCTGGGCTTCACTGACCTCCTCCACGCGGGATGCGCTCGTCCTCGGGGCGACGGCGCTGCTCGTCTGGAGCATCGCGATCCACCTCGAGGTGCACGCGCTCCTGGAAGTGATGTTCCACCACGAGACACACGCCTGGCTCCACGCCATCGCGCTGGCGCTCGTGCTCGTGGGGATCGCCGGCTGCGTCTTCGCGCTGCGACGGGCCCGCGAGGCGCGGCGCGAGCTGCGGCGGCGGGTGGATGCCGAGCGCGAGGCGTCGTGGCTCACGGGGCACGACACGCTCACCGGGCTCGCGAACCGGCAGGGTCTGGAAGACTTCGTCGCGCACGTCGAGGCCGCGGACTCGGATGCGCCGACGCCGCTCGTCGTCTTCGCCGTGGACATCGACGGCTTCAAGCGTACGAACGACCTCTTCGGCCACGCCGCGGGCGATCGGCTGCTGCGCGACGTCGCCGAGCGGCTGCAGCGGCTGCCAGGCATGCGTCTCGTCGCGCGGCTCGGCGGGGACGAGTTCCTCCTCGTCGCGGAGCCGGGCTGCGACGCCGAGAGCGTCGCCGAGGAGATCCGCGCGCTCGCGCACGCGCCCGTCGTCGTCAACGGCATCGCCAGCGAGGTCGGCGCCTGCGTCGGCTATGCCCGCGTTCCCGAGGACGCGGAGAGCCTGCGCGCCGCCGTCCAGGGCGCGGACATCGCGCTGCATGCGGCGAAGAGCGAGGGGCGCGACAGCGCCATGCGCTTCGACGAGAGCCTGGCGGAGGGCCTGCGCCTGCGCGCCGAGCTCGAGCGCGACCTCGACCGCGCGATCCGCGAGGGGCTGGTGCGGCCACACTACCAGCCCATCGTCGATCTCGCCTGCGGGCGCATCCAGGGCTTCGAGGCGCTGGCGCGCTGGACGCGGCCCGGCCTCGGCCCGGTGTCGCCGGGCACCTTCATCCCGCTCGCGGAGGAGACCGGGCTCATGCCCGCGCTCTTCGAGAGCCTGCTCAAGCGCGCCTGCCGCGACGCGATCGCGTGGCCCAAGGACGTCGTCCTCTCCTTCAACCTCTCCCCCGTCCAGCTCGTCGAGCCGACGCTCGGCTTGCGCGTCCTCGCGATCCTCGGCGAGACCGGCCTCTCGCCGCAGCGGCTCGAGATCGAGGTCACCGAGAGCGCGCTCGTGCGCGACGTCTCGACGGCGTCGCGCATCCTGGAGGACCTGCACCGGGCCGGCGTGCGCATCGCCATCGACGATTTCGGCACGGGCTATTCCAGCCTCGCGCACCTGTCGCACCTCGCCTTCGACCGCATCAAGATCGACAAGAGCTTCGTCGACACGTTCCTCGCCGACCCCAAGCAGCGCAAGATCGTCGACGCCGTCGTGGCGCTCGCCCGCGCGCTCGGCGTGCCGACCACGGCGGAGGGGATCGAGACCACGGATCAGCTGGCCGAGCTCAAGGCGCTCGGCTGCCGCAGCGGCCAGGGCTTCCTCTTCGGCCGCGCGATGACGGCGCGCGAAGCGCGCGCGCTGCTCGCCGGCGAGGGACGCAGCGACACGATCGCCGCCTGACCCGCGCCTAGAGATCGAACAGGCTGCCCTGCTTCGGGCGGGCCGGGTCCGGTGCTGCGCGGGACGCCGTCGTCGTGGCGGTCGACGGCTCCGGCGCGGGCTTCGGGGTGCGTTTGCGGGGACGCGGCCGGGGCTCGGCGGACGCCGGCGCCTCTCCGGAGGCCGTCTCGCCGGAGGACGTCTCCTGAGGGGGCGCAGCGCGTCCGCCCTCCGCCCGCGCGGCGACGATGCCGTCGGCGAACTCGATGGAGAGCGCGGCCCCCGCGGAGACGGCGCCCGCCGCCCGCACGGGGCGGTCCTCCGCGTCGCGTACGAGCGCATAGCCGCGGGCGAGGACGGAGCGGTAGCTCAGGCTCTCGGCGAGCTGCCAGAGGCTCGCCAGGCGCCGCTGGCGCTCGTGAACGCCGGCCAGCGCGAGCTTGCGCAGCCGGTCGCCGCAGGCGCCGACCTGCTTCGTGCCGTGGGCGATGCGCGCGCGCTCGAGCTCGACGAGCCGCCCGCGGCCGGCGGCGAGGCGCGCGGCGAGGCCCTCCAGCCGATCGCGCCGCCGGTGCAGAACGCTGTCGAGCGCCCGGCGCGGCCGCTCCGCGAGCGCGTCGAGACGTCCGCGCGCCCGGCTGAGCCGCACCCGAGGCGAGCCGCGCTCGAGGCGGCGCGCGGCCTCGGCGAGCCGCTGCTCGAAGGCGCGGGCGTTGGCGGCGAGCGCCGGGGCGAGCCGGGCCGCGGCGAGGTCGAGGCGCTGGCGCTGCGTCGCCGTCAGGTCCTCTGGCCGCGGCAGGGCGCGCGCCGCGGAGCGCAGGTCCGCACGCAGCCGCTCCAGCCGGCGCAGCATCGCGTCCTCGTGGCGCCGCGCACGATCGTGGACGATCGCGAGGAGCTCGGAGCGCACGGGCACGACCATCTCGGCGGCGCCGGTGGGGGTGGGCGCGCGCACGTCGGCGGCGAGGTCGATCAACGTCCAGTCGGTCTCGTGGCCCACCGCGGAGACGACGGGGATGTCGCTCTGCGCCACCGCGCGCACCAGGTCCTCGTCGTTGAAGCCCCACAGGTCCTCGATCGAGCCGCCGCCGCGCGCGACGATGATCACGTCCGGCCGCGGGATCGGCCCCGCGGGATCGAGCGCGTTGAAGCCGCGCACGCCCGCCGCCACCTCCTCGGCGCAGGTGTCGCCCTGCACCCGCGCCGGCCACACGAGCACGTGGCGGGGAAAGCGGTCCTGCACACGATGCAGGATGTCGCGAATCACCGCGCCGGTGGGCGAGGTGACGACGCCGATCACGCGCGGCAGATAGGGCAGGGGGCGCTTGCGCTCGGCGGCGAAGAGCCCTTGCGCGGCGAGCGCGCGCTTGCGCTCCTCGAGCAGCGCCATGAGCGCGCCCACGCCGGCGGGCGCGATCTGGTCGATGACGATCTGGTAGCTCGACTTGCCGGGAAAGGTGGTGATCTTGCCCGTGGCGATCACCTCGAGCCCTTCCTGCGGCTTGGTCTTCAGGCGCGCGTAGGTGCCTTTCCAGACGACCGCGTCGATCTTCGCGCTCTCGTCCTTGAGCGAGAAATAGCAATGGCCCGACGAGTGCGGGCCGCGAAAGCCCGAAATCTCGCCGCGCAGGCGCACGTAGCCGTAGGCATCCTCGATCGTGCGCTTGAGCGCGCTCGAGAGCTCGGAGACGGACCATTCGGGGGCGTTGGAGGATTGTGCCGGGGCAGCCATGGAGCGACGTTGCACGAGCCGGGCGCCCGGGGCAAGGCTGCAGCGACGCCGCGTTCGGCGCTGGCTCGCGGCATCGCCTTGCGCTACGAGCGGGGTCGATGCCCGCCCGTCGGCGGCGCCCCTGCGGACCGGCCCATGACGCTGTCTACCGAGCACACCGCCCTCGTCCTCGTCGACGTTCAGGAGGCCTTCGCCGAGCGCGAGGCCGCCGGCGAGCGGCGCAACAATCCCGGCGCGGGGGAGCGCATCGCGGCGCTTCTCGCAGCCTTCCGCACGGCCGGCGCATCCGTGATCCACGTCCGCCACGCCTCGCGCGCGGAGGGCTCGCGCCTGCGCCCCGAGCGCCCGGGCTACGCCGTGATGGAGTGCGCCCGCGAGGTCTCCGGCGAGCCGGTGCTGGTGAAGTCCGTCAACAGCGCCTTCATCGGCACGGATCTCGAGGAGCGGCTGCGCGCGGGTGGCATCGCAACCGTGACCATCGTCGGCGCGACGACGAACCATTGCTGCGAGACGACGACGCGCATGGCCGGCAATCTCGGCTTCGAGGCGCTGTTCGTGCGCGACGCCACCTGGACCTTCGACATGCCGGGCGCGGACGGCGGCACCATTCCCGCGCAGACCATCCACGACGTCACGCTCGCCAACCTCTCGGGCGAGTTCGCGCGGATCGTGACGGCGCAGGAGGTGATCGACGCGCTCGCGCGCCGTTGAGCGTCCGGCGTTACCGCACCTTCAAGTCGCGTCGGTGGCCACCGGGCAATCCTCGCGCCCGCCCCATTCGGCCCAGGAGCCGTCGTAGAGCGCGCGGGGCGGGTGGCCGATCTGCGTGAGCGCCAGCGAGAGGATCGCCGCCGTCACCCCCGAGCCGCAGGTGGTGATCACCGGGCGCGCCGGGTCGATGCCGGCGCGGGCGAAGGCCTCGCGGATCGTCGCGTCGTCGGCGAGGCGCCCGTCGCGGACGATCTCGCCGTAGGGCAGGTTTCGCGCGCCCGGCATGCCGCCGGCGCGCAGGCCCGCCCGCGGCTCGGGCGCACGTCCCGCGAAGCGCTCGGCCGAGCGGGCGTCGACCACCTGCGCCGAGCCCGTCTCCAGCGCCCGCCGCACGTCGTCGAGATCGGCGACCGCCGAATGGTCGAGGCGCGCGGTGAAGGTCGCCTTGCCCCGCGGGCGCGGCGCGCCCTCCTCGACGGGGAGCCCCGCCGCGCGCCAGGCCGGGAAGCCGCCCTCCAGCACCGAGACGTCGGCGGCGCCCATCACCTCGAAGGTCCACCAGACCCGCGGCGCCGAGAACAGCCCCGCGCCGTCGTAGACCACGATGTGCATGCCGTCGCCGATGCCGAGCGCGCTCATGGCGGCCGAGAAGGCGTGCGGCGTCGGCAGCATGTGCGGCAGCCCGGATGTCTCGTCGCGCACCGCGTCGATGTCGAAGCGCACCGCGCCGGGCACGTGGCCCTCGCGGTATTCCGCCTCCGGGTCGCGGTTCATCGCCGGCAGGTACCAGGAGGCGTCGACGACGACGAGGCCCGGGGCGCCGAGGCGCTCCGCGAGCCAGGCGGGCGAGACGAAGGGCGTGTCGGTCATCGGGCGTTCCTCCGGTGGGGTCGTCGATCTTAACCGGCCTGATCGGCGAGCGCGATGCGCACGCGCCGGTTCTGCTTGCCCTTCTTCTGGATGTCGGTGACGACCACCGCGCCGATCTCGCCCGTGCGCTTCACGTGCGTGCCGCCGCAGGGCTGCAGGTCGATGTCGCCGATGGCGACGAGGCGCACGCGGCCCGAGCCGCGCGGCGGCTTGACCGACATCGTCTTCACGAGGCCTGGATTGGCGTCGAGCTCCTCGTCCGTGATCCAGCTCTCCGAGACGGGCGCGTCCTGCGCGATCAGCGCGTTGAGCGTCGCCGTCACCTCGTCGCGATCGAGGCCGGCCTCGGGCAGGTCGAAATCGAGGCGCCCGTCGCCGTCGCCGATGGCGCCGCCGGTGACCGGGTGGGGCACGACGACGGACAGGAGGTGAAGCGCCGTGTGCACGCGCATGCGCTTGTGGCGGATGCCCCAGTCGATCTCGGCGACGACGTCCTCGCCCACGAGGTCCGCCCCGACGCCCGGCGCGTCCGCCGCCGGCACGTGGACGATCGCCTTGCGATCCTCGCCGTAGACCGCGTTGGCGATGGGGATCGTCGTCCCGTCCTGGCGGCGCAGCACGCCCATGTCGCCGGGCTGGCCGCCGCCCTGGGCGTAGAAGATCGTCCGATCGAGCACGATGCCCTTCTCCCCCACGTCGACCACCCGCGCGGTCGTGCGGGTGAGATAGGCGTCGTCGCGGAACATGGGCTCGGTCACGGTCGGGCTCCTCTTCGAGTGCGAGCAAGGGGAGCGGCACGCTAGAAGCGGCGGGATGGCGTGGCAAGGCTGCGGGGACGTGCAGGAGCGCGAGCCCGGTCGGGCGCGGGCCCACCGACAGCGTTGTCCACACGCTCTGGACACATTACGGCATAATACGTATTTTGCCCCGCCGGGGCTCAGGTCATTGTTCCGGATAACGAAACCGGGCTTTCGCGTTGATCCGGGCCGGGCGCGCTCACGTACATCAGAGCGATGCGGCCTCTCTCTCTTCCGGCCGCTCGAGGTGAACGAAGTGAACCCCATCGGGCAGACGCACGAACAACCGCTCGACACGCTCCTCGCCGGCTACGCGCGCGGCGTCCTGAGCGCGCCGTTGCATGCGCTCGTCGCGACGCATCTCGCGATCCGGCCGGAGGGCCGCCGCTACGTGGCGGCGCTCGAGGCCGCGACCGCCGCCGACATCGAGCGGGTCGAGCCCGTCTCCATCGCCGACCGCGACGCGCGCCTCGCCGCGATCTTCGCGGCCGGCGAGAGCACGCCCGGCGAGCCGATCCGCTCGCCCGCGGCGAGCGGCTTCCACGGCGACGACATCGTGCCCTATCCGCTCGCGCGGTATCTCGGCGCGAGCCTCGCCGACACGCCCTGGCGCACGCTGCTGCCGGGGGTGAAGGAGTTCCGCGTCAGCGACAACGAGGACGGCGAGGCGACGCTCTACTGGATCCGCGGCGGGCGCAAGATCCCCTCGCACACCCACGAGGGCTCGGAATACACCCTCGTCCTCAAGGGCGCTTTCTCCGACATGAACGGCCATTACCTGCGCGGCGACATCGCCATCGCGGACATGGACGTCGACCACCAGCCCCACGCCGATCCCGGCGAGGACTGCTTCTGCTTCGCCGTCACCGACGCGCCGCTGAAGCTGACGGGACCGATCGGGCGCATCGTGCAGAAGATCTTTCGGCACTGACCGTGGTCGTCGCGCGGGTCCTTTCGACCGAGACGTGAACGCCCCGCGCGGATCGTCTCCCCGTGGGGCGGCTCGCGTCGTCGCAACATCAGCGCCGGCGTGTGGACGACGACGAACGCGTCGTCGTCCCGCACCCATGGTCCGCCGGCGCGCTGTCCCCGTTCAGGCGAAAGCCGAGCCTCTCTGGGCGAGATGCCGCGTCAGATGGCCGAAATGCTCGCCGTCGTGGACGTCCCGGACGGACGGACGCTCGATGACGGATGCCGCCCAGTCTCGCAGCTTCGGCAGGTCGGCGAGGACGTCGATGCCGAGGCGCTCCGTCATGAAACCACACCGCACGAAGGCCGGCGCGTAGGCGGCGTCGATGATGGCGAAGTCTGCGCCGTTGAAGTAGGGGCCGGAGCGCTGCACGATCGTTTCCAGCTGGCGCAGCGCCGTCGTGAGGCCGTCGCGATGGCGACGCGCGTCGTCCATGCCGGGGGCGATCAGCATGAAGTATTGCTGGCGCAGGATCGTGCCCGCAAACTCGATCCAGGATCGGTTGAGCGCCCGCGCGACGGGCGCGGTGGGATGCAGGCGATCCGGGGTCAGCTCGTCGAGGAATTCCGAGATGACCGACGACTCGAAGATGAAGTCGTCGCCGCATTCGAGGGCCGGCACCGTTCCCGTAGGGGATCGCGCCAGGAACCAGTCGGGCTTCGCGAACAAATCGATGAACTCCACCGGGAGCGCGATGCCCTTCTCGTGGGCGACGATACGGGCGCGGGCGACGAAGGGGCAGATCGGCGAGCCGATCAGCCGCGTGTTCGAGGGCAGCTCAAGCGGAGCGGCTTGCTCGGGGTGCGCGTGCATCATGGTCTTGGTCTCCTCGGCGTTCAGATGGGGGCGTCGGCAGCTGCCAGGCGACGTCGCCTGATCTCGTGCGCCACGAATAGGAGCGAGCTCGCCGTCGCGGCGAGCGCGGCGGGAAGCAGGAAGGCGAGCCGCATGTCGAACTCCACCACCGCCGCCACGAACAGGGGCGCGACGCTCGCGCCCACGAACAGGAGGAAGGTGTAGGTCGCCATCGCACGTGCCCGGACGGCGTCTCCCGACCAGAACGACACGGTCGCGATCAGCCCCGGAACCGCCAGGGCGACACCCGCGGAGACGGTCACGCTTGCCAGCGGCATCTGTCCGGAGATCGCAACGATCATCGCAACGGCGATCAGGAAGATCCCCGCGCTCGCGGTGAAGGCGGGCCCGTGGCGTTTGGAGATCGCCGGAGCCGCGAAGCACAGGAGGAGCGGCACGAAGCCGAGCAGCCTGAGCTGGTCGGGATCGATGGCGGGATCGCGCCCGGACATCAGCTGGGCCGCGGCATGGAAGGCGACGAACCCGAAGAGCACGGCGCTGGGCGCGAGGATCACGGCGGCCAGGCTCGGGAACGTCGCGTCGGCGGCGGGATCCGCGTCGCCGCCCGCCGGCGCAGCGCTCCGCTCGGGTGTGGGCAGCAACCGCGCAGCGACATAGGTCGCGACGGCGCAAAGCAGGTAGAGAAGCGCCGCGCCCGTCATCACGGCGGATATCGGGAGCGAGAGCTCCGCCACGATGAGCTGGGAGAGCGGGGCCGAGCTCAAGAAGGCGAAGCCGAGCATGGAGAACGCCGGCGGCTGCTGCTCGCGTGCGATCCGATCCGCGACGAGCGCGAGAGCGGTCGCCGGAAAGCTCGCGGAGACGAAGCCTTGCAGGGCGCGCGACGCGACGAGCGACGAGAAGTCGTCGGTGGCCGCCACGGCGAGGCTGGCGAGCGCCAGCGCCGCGAGCCCGCCCACCAGGAGCCGTGCACGGTCGACCATGTCGGCGATCGGGCCGAACACGACGACGCCGGCCGCAAAGGACAGGCCGAAGACCGTTGCGACGAGGCTCGCGCGTGCGGTCGTGACGTCGAACTCCGTTCGGATCGCGTCGAGCATGGGAATGACGGCGTAGATCTGGCCGACGACCAGGAAGCCGCTGATCATGATGGTCGAGACGAGGAAGGTGGATTTCGTCGTCAAGGTACGATTCCGTTTTCTTCTCCCGGCATCGATCGCGCACGTGCGCCGGTGCGGAGTGAGGACTCCGCAACGGACGAACAGGGCACGAGCGATTTACTGCAGGGTAAGGGTGGGCGTCGGCAGACGATGTGTCACCCGGCACGTGATGTGCACGTTGCAGATCGCCGCGCAGCCGTTGGCCCGGCGCCAGACGCCGTCGGGCTTCTCGTATTTCAGGACGTCATCGAGATAGGCGTGGATGGGCTGCACGGGGCCAATGCAGGGCACCACGTCTCCAAAGGTGATCTCCGTACGTTTCATCCAGAGGGTGTTGCTGGTCGCGCGGGTCACGTCGTCGAGTGTATAGAGGAGAAGCTGCCCGAGCTGCAGCGTGCACGCGAAGCTACCTGCCAGTGACCAGGCTTCGGCGGGATCGCTCGAGTCGGAGGTCGCGAGCGCCGAGGCCCGCATCTCCGAAGTGTTCAGCATCACGTGATCGAGCCGTACGGGCTTGCGGCTGAGCGTCAGCTTCCGCCCGGTCGCGATCCCGGGGCGCAGCTTGATCGTCACGTCCATGTTGGCGACGACGAGATCCATGACCTCGAGCCCGTCGTCGGCCTTGTGCACGCGCCCGGTGATCCTCACCGCGGCGAGGTCGTCCTCCACCGGCGTCTTTCCGGCGACGATGGAGATGCTCTGGATGCGATCGATCGTCAGCTCCTCCGTCCGACGCGACCAACCGTGGAAGAGGCGCACGGCCTCCAGCGCGAACTCGATGACGTCGATGGTGCTCGAGTGCGGAACCTGAAGTGTTTCGCCTTTTTGCGACCAGACCTCGGGGAGCTTGACCGACCCGAGGCACGTGAACTCGACCACGTCGAGGCGGCCCGTCAGCTGAAAGTCACGGATCGCTTGTGACGACTTTAGGTAACCGTCTCCAAAGTAACGCGTCTGTCGCGTACCGAGGAAGTCGTCGATGTTTGGAAAATATCCCAGCTGCATGTTTCTCCTCCGAGCGTGGAGAGCAGGAGCTCGTCCGACGATCGGCGGAAGTTCTCGTTGACGGGACGATGCCCGTCCTTCGCCAGGGGCAGCTCGTTTCGCAGGTGGACGAAGAGGTCGAACGAACTCTTCACGTGGCGCTTGAACGCCTTGCCGAGCTCGGACATCACCTCCTCGAAGAAGACGAGCTCGGCGGTCCTGGCGACGCTCTCGCTCGGGGCGAGGTCGATCGACTCGTTGGGGTTGACGCCGTACTTCACCCGGACGCTGCCGTAGATCCACTCTTGCAGGGAGCATCCGTCGGACACGAAGTCCGGCGCGAGGCGCTTCTCGTGATGCACCCGCTCGGTGTGGCGAACGACGATCATCTGGATCAGCTGTGCGGCCGTGCACTCGTCCAGCGTCTTGCCTGGTGCGGCATGAGGCAGGATCTCGCGCATGGTCGACGCCTCGGTCCGGGGAATACCGAGGAAATTGCTGACGACGAGCGAAGTGAACGTCTTCCCGGAAGAGTAGGTGCCTGTGATGCCCAATCTCATCTTAGCGCCTCCGATGGAACGAGGTGGAGGGGTGGGGCGCGCCCACCCCCTCCGGGCTCACGCAGCCGCGAGCAGCTGCTTGGCCTTCGCCTCGGCCTCTGCGAGCGCTGCAGCCTTGGTGCTGGCGAAGTCGGCGTTGACGACGGTCGGAGCCACGTGGATGTGCTCGATGTCGTGCACGCCGATGAACTTGAACCAGTCGTCGAGATACGGCGTGGCGAAGTCCGAGCCGAAATTGGCCGGCACGTTCTCGTGATAGACGCCGCTGGCGTACACCACGAAGGCCCGCTTACCGGTCATGAGGCCGGTATAGCCCTTCTCCATGTCGAAGCCGAAGGTCCAGCCGGGCTGGGTGACCACGTCGATGAACTGCTTGAGAACGTAAGGGATGCCGTTGTTCCACAGGGGCACGTTCAGCACGTAGACGTCGGCCGCGGCGAACCGCTCGAACACCGCCTTGACCGTCTCCCATGCCTGCTTCTGCGCAGGCGTGGCCTCGGCGCCCGTGAAGAGCGCCATCTTGCCGCCGACGGCGTCGGCGTCGAACGCGGGCAGGTCGTCGCCGAAGAGATCGAAGCTGTCGACCTCGATCTGCGAGGCCGATCCGAGCGTCTCGATCACCTTCTGCGCGACGGCGAGCGACTCGCTCTGCGGGCCGCGGGTCGATGCGTTGAGATGGAGGATTTTCACGTCATTGCTCCCATTTCCGGTGTGCAGGGCGGAGGGGGTCGATCGCCGCCATGGACCCTCACGACGCGCGCAACCGCCGTAGCGACCGTGCCTTGCATCCCGCACTGCAACATTGCGCACGGCAAAGGTTGACCAATCGGGAGCCATGCTCCATTCCTTACGTGCGCAAACTAAGGTTGCGGAATTTGCCAATGAGCGATCTCGTATGGGACGATCTAAAGTATTTTGCTCTCGTCGGGCGCGAAGGGTCCGTCGCCTTGGCCGCGAAGCAGACCGGCGTCGAGCATTCCACCGTGACGCGCAGGATCACCCGCCTCGAGGAGGCGCTCCAGCTGCGTCTGTTCAACCGCATGGCGCGGGGCTGGCACCTGACGGAGGAGGGTGAGGCGCTCCTCGTCCGCGTGGCGCGCGTGGAGGACGGGATAGTCGACGTGCGCAAGGTCGCGTCGTCGTTGGAGAATGCCCGAGGCACGGTCTGCGTGACGGCGCCGCCGACCTTTCTCGCCGAGGTGATCGTGCCGGCGCTCGCCGGCTTCCAGGAGGCGCATCCCCACATCGACCTGCGGCTCGTCGGCGAGACGCGCGAGGCGAACCTGTCGCGCGGGGAGGCCGACATCGCCTTTCGCATGGCCTCGATCGAGGGCGCGGAGCTCGTCACGAGAACGGTGTGCGAGGTGACCTACGCCTTCTACGGCCGCGCGCGCTGGCGCGACGTGCCGGCGCACGAGCACGTCTTCATCGGCTTTTCCCGCAACGACCAGCAATTCCTGCAGGAAGCCGTGGAGCTGCACGCCGGCGAGAGGCGGATCATCGCGCACACCAACGACCTGCGGGTCGCCCTGCGCTTCGCCGACGACGGCGCCGGCATCGCGCTCCTGCCGCGCTTCCTCGCCGCGGAGCACGATGGGCTCGAGATCGTGGCGGCGCCGGATCCGGCGATCGCGCGTCCGGTGCAGCTCGTCATGCAGCGGGACGTGCGCAAGGCGGGGCGGGTTCGAACGGTGGCGGATTACCTGTGCGCGCGCATCCCGCGCCACCCGTGAGGCGTGGGGCTCACGCGGCGCTCTTCTTCTCCTGCGCCACCGGCGGCAGCGCGTTCATCACCCGGTTCGCGGGGAGGGTGACGATCACCTCGGTGCCCTCGCGGGGCTTCGAGCGCAGCTGGAAGCCGCCGCCGTGGAGGTCGACGAGACCCTTGACGATGGGGAGCCCCAGGCCCGAGCCCTGCTCGGCGGTCTTGATCGCCCAGGTTCCGCGCCCGAAGCTCGACATCACCACGGGGATCTCCTCCTCGGGAATGCCTGGCCCGGTGTCCTTCACCGCCACGTATTGCCCACCCGACGAGGTCCAGCCCACCTTGATCGTGATCTCGCCGCCCTGGGGCGTGAACTTGATGGCATTGGAGAGTATGTTGAGCACGACTTGGCGGATCGCCCGCTCGTCGGCCCAGATCCGTGGCAGGCTCTCGTCGACATGCGTGCGGATGACCTGCCCCTTGGCCTTGGCGCGCAGGTTCATCATGTGCGCGCAATCGTCGATGACGTGGGCGAGCGCGATCGCCTCCTCGTTGAGCTCGTAGCGCCCCGCCTCGATGCGCGAGAGGTCGAGGATCTCGTTGATGAGGTTGAGGAGGTGCTGACCGGAGGCGTGGATGTCGGCGGAATACTCGCGGTAGCTGTCGGAGGCGTGCGGGCCGAAGACCTCGCCCTTCATCACCTCCGAGAAGCCGAGGATGGCGTTGAGCGGCGTGCGCAGCTCGTGGCTCATCGTGGCGAGGAAACGCGACTTGGCGAGGTTCGCCTCCTCCGCACGCCGGCGCGCCTCGTCGGAATTGGCCTTGGCCTGCTCGAGCTCGACGAAGAGCGCGTCCTTCTCCGCGCGCGAGAGCAGCGTCGCGACGGCGCTGCCGTAGAGGTGGCGCGCGAGCAGCACGAAGAACACCTGCGCGGAGGCGATCATCATGGCGAGCATCAGGGCCTGCGAGGCGCCGCTCGTGACGGTCGCGAGCCCGACCACGACGAGAATCGGCGCGAGGCCGGCATAGACCGCCGCCGGCACCGTCGCGGACAAGGTCGCGACGACGGCGGTGATCATCACCGAGCAGAACAGCACGAAGATGCGCATGTCCTCGCTCGGAACCTGCGCCAGGAGCTGGAGCAGGTAGGCCCAGGCGGCGCCGTGCAGCATCTCGCCCATGGCGAAGAGGCGGCGCCAGACGCCGAGCGTGCGCGCGTCGTCCTCGGACGCCCGCAAAAAGTTACGCGCGAGCACCACCATGATCGTCATGGCGAGCAGCGTCAGCGCGGCCCAGACCGCCACCGTGACGATGGGAAGCCAGGTCGTCGCCGCGCCGGCGATGGCGGCGGCGAGGACGTAGAGCGGGATCGCGGCGCCTACGCGGTATTGCGCGAAGAGGCGGACGAGCTCGGTCTCGAAGGCGCGCTCGAGCCCCGTGGAGGAGGTGAGCTTCTCGCGCGCGGCGCGCACGTCCTGAGCGACGCGTCGGCGATGCTTCACATCGCCGGCGACGCTCTCGGCCTCCCGCCTCTCGTTGTGCCCCGCGCCGTCAGCCATCGTCCCCGAACACGCCTCGTCCGCGCGCGCGATCGATTCGCACGGCGGAACCGTGCCCAAGCTGCCACCGAAACGTTAACGCGGGCCTCACGCGGCAGGTGCGGGATGCTTCGTTTCGGGATTTCTCGCGGATGCGTCGTCGGTGAGCGGGAGCATTCCGCGGCGCGCCGCGTCGAGGAGCGTGACGCGGATCGCCGAGGAGAGGTTCGCCTCGCCGCGGCTCTCGTCGATCTCGCCGACGAGGCGCTGCACGGATGTGCCGCGCGCGGCGGCGAGCGCGCCGAGCGCCTCCCAGAAGGCGGCCTCGAGCGAGATGCTGGTGCGGTGGCCGGCGATCGAGAGCGAACGCTTCTCCACCGGTCCCGGGGCGAGGGCGGGAGCCGGCGGCGTCACGGCGTCTCGTCGTCGCGCCGCAGGCGATGCGCCTCGATGCGCCGCTCGGCCTGCGCCGCCTCCGCCTCGCTCCGCTCGCGCTCGGCCTTGGTGCGGCCGAAGAGGACGCGGTTCTCCGCCGCGCTCTCGGCGGCCTTCTCGCGCGCCTTCGCCTTGCGGGCGCGGCGCAGGTTGACGATCTCGGCGCTCATCTCGCGCGGCACTCCCTCACGCTCTCGGCACCCTCAGGTCGGGCCCACCATGGTCTCCGGCCGCACCAGCGCGTCGAACTCCTCGTCCGTCACGGCGCCCGAGGCGAGAGCCTCCTCGCGCAGGGTCGTGCCGTTCTTGTGCGCGGCCTTGGCGATGGCGGCCGCGGCATCGTAGCCGATCTTCGGCGCGAGCGCCGTCACCAGCATGAGCGAGCGCTCGAGCAGATCGTCGATGCGCTCGCGCCGCGGCTCGATGCCGGCGACGCACTTGTCGGCGAACGAGATGGCGCCGTCCGAGAGCAGCCGCACGCTCTGCAGGAAGGCGTTGGCGATCACCGGCTTGAAGACGTTGAGCTCGAGATGCCCCTGCGTGCCGGCGAGCGCGATCGTGGCGTTGTTGCCCGTCACCTGGGCGCAGACCATGGTCATGGCCTCCGCCTGCGTCGGGTTGACCTTGCCCGGCATGATCGAGGAGCCGGGCTCGTTCTCCGGCAGCGCGATCTCGCCCAGGCCCGAGCGCGGCCCCGAGCCGAGGAGCCGGATGTCGTTTGCGATCTTGAACAGCCCCGCGGCGACCGAGGTCAGCGCGCCGTGCGCGAAGACGAGGGCGTCGTGGGAGGCGAGCGCCTCGAACTTGTTCGCCGCCGAGAGGAAGGGCAGGCCGGTGAGGTCCGCCATGGTCATGGCGAAGCGCTCGGCGAATTCGGGATGGGCGTTGAGGCCGGTGCCCACGGCCGTGCCGCCCTGGGCGAGATCGAGGAGCGAGGGCAGCGTCGCCTCGATGCGCGCGATGCCGAGCTGCACCTGCGCCGCCCAGCCGCCGAATTCCTGGCCGAGCGTCACGGGCGTCGCGTCCTGCATGTGGGTGCGGCCGATCTTCACGATCTCCGCGAAGTCGTCCGCCTTCGCGGCGAGGGCGTCGTGCAGGTGCTGCAGGGCCGGCAGGAGCCTGGCGTGGATCTCCAGCACGGCGGCGACGTGCATGGCCGTGGGGAAGGTGTCGTTCGAGGACTGTCCGCGATTGACGTGGTCGTTGGGGTGCACCGGCGCCTTGCCGCCACGGGGATGGCCCAGCGCCTCGTTGGCGCGGTTGGCGATCACCTCGTTGGCGTTCATGTTCGACTGCGTGCCCGAGCCCGTCTGCCAGACGACGAGGGGGAACTCGCCGTCGAGCTTGCCCTGCGCGACGTCGGCGGCGGCGTCGACGATGGCGTCGGCGATGGCCCCGTCGAGCTCGCCCAGCTCCTTGTTGGCCATGGCGGCGGCCTGCTTGACGAGGCCCAGCGCCCGCACGAGCGGCACGGGCATGCGCTCGGTGCCGATGCGGAAGTTCTGCAGGGAGCGCTGCGTCTGCGCGCCCCAATAGCGCGCGGCGGGAACCTCGATCGGCCCGAACGTATCGGTCTCCGTACGCGTCTCGTGCTCGGTGCGCGTCTCGTTGCCCGTGACGCCGTTGTCCGGTCCGGTCTGCGACATGGTGCGGCCTCCCTCTCGCGGATCGCGACACCACATGTAACGCGTGAGCGGCGTCGCGGGCACCCCCGCCGAGCGCCGAGGGAGACCAGATGGACGAGCCGATCCTCGCGAGACCCCGCTTCAGCCCGCCGGCGCCGACCCCGATGCGCGAGCCGCCGGACCTGTTCTCCTTCCTGCGACAGGCGCGCGACAACCCGCTGGCCACCTGGACGCGCGACCATTTCGAGAAGCCCGTCGTCTACGGCAAGGGCGTGCTCGGGCGCGTGATGGTGCTGAGCGAGCCGCGCGCCATCCGCCACGTGCTCGTGGAGAACGCGGAGAACTACCGCAAGGACGCGCTCACCCGCCGCGTGCTGGCGCCGGGGCTCGGCCAGGGGCTCTTCACCGCCGAGGGCGAGGACTGGCGAACGCTCCGGCGCACCCTCGCGCCGATGTTCTCGCCGCGCCACGTCGCCTCCTTCGCCGAGCCGATGGCGGTGGCGGCGCGCCGCCTGACGCGGCGCCTCGCGCGCCGCGAGGGCCGCACCGTCGACGTCGAGATCGAGACGACGCGCCTCACCCTCGACGTGCTCGAGCGCACGATCTTCACGAGCGGCCTCGAGCGCGACCCCGATGCGCTGGGGCGCGCCATCACGAAGCTCTTCGCGGCGATCGGCCCCGTCGACCCGCTCGACGTGCTGGGCCTGCCCGAATGGCTGCCGCGGCTCGGACGCATCCAGGCGCGGCCCTCCATCGACTTCTTCGCCCGCGTCGTCGACGAGCTGATCGGCACCCGCCGGGCGCTGGTCGAGAGCGGGGCGGAGGTGCCGCGCGATCTCCTCACGCTGCTGCTCGAGGCGCGCGATCCGGAGACGGGAGAGGGGCTCGACGACCTCGACGTGCGCGCCAACATCGTCACCTTCATCGGCGCCGGCCACGAGACGACGGCGAACGCGCTCACCTGGGCGCTCTACCTCGTCTCGCAGGCGCCCGACGTGCGCGCCCGGCTCGAGGCCGAGGTCGACACCGTGGTCGGCGAGGGGCCCGTCGCCGCCGAGCACGCCGGCGCGCTGCCCTGGACGAAGGCCGTGATCGAGGAGACGATGCGGCTCTACCCGCCGGCGGCCTTCATGAGCCGCGAGGCGATCGCGGAGGATCGCGTGGCCGGCATCCGGCTGCCTGCGGGCGCAATCGTCATGATCGCGCCCTGGGTGCTGCACCGGCACACGCTGATCTGGGACGATCCCGCCGCCTTCGATCCGACGCGATTCTTCGGCGAGGCGCGCGGGCGCATCGATCGCTACGCCTACCTGCCCTTCGGCGCGGGCCCGCGCGTGTGCATCGGCGCGGCCTTCGCGCTCCAGGAGGCTGTGCTGGCGCTCGCCGAGATCGTGCGCGCGGTGCGCCTCGACCTCGCGCCGGAGGCGGTGGTGGAGCCCGTCCAGCGCGTGACGCTGCGCCCGCGCAACGGCATGCCGATGCGGGTGACGCGCCGGGCCGGGTGAGGCCTCAGACGATCGCGATCTCCCGCTCGACGACGATCTCCTCGGGCGTCACGCGGCAGACGAAGGCGTGCGTCTCGACGCCCGCCTCCCGCGCGCGGACGAAGGCGGAGGCGTAGACGGGGTCGATGTCGGCGGCGGGGGTGAAGCGCTCCGCCTCCATCTGCACGATGGTGACGAGGGCCGCGCGGGCGCCCTCGCGCACCATGGACGCGAGCTCGTCGAGGTGGCGGGCGGAGCGCGCGGCCTTGCAATCGGGGAACTCGGCGAGGCCGTCCTCGCGCACGAGGTGGCAGTTCTTCACCTCGAGATAGAGCGGCGGGAGGCCCTCCCCCGTTAGCAGGAAGTCGACCCGGCTGCGCGTCCCGTATGCGACCTCGGGGCGGACTTCGGGATACGCGCGAAAGGGCGCGAGCGCGCCGGCGGCGAGGGCCTCGGCGACGAGGCGGTTGGGCGTCGCGGTGTTGACGCCGACGAGCCGCGGCTTGCCGCCGCGCATGGGCGTCGCCTCCACGATCTCCCAGGAATAGGGAAGCTTGCGCTTGGCGTTGGTCGAGGTCGAGAGCCAAACCCGCGCGCCGGGTTCGGCGAGACCGAGCATGGCGCCGGGATTGGCGACGTGCGCCGTCGCCTCCGTGCCGTCGGGCAGGGCGACGTCCGCGAGGAAGCGTTTGTAGCGCCGGATCAGGCGGGCTTCGAGGAGCGGGGCGGGAAAGCGCATGGCGCGCTCTCGCTAGCGCGGCGCCGGGGGCGAGGCAATGGCGCGAGTGCGCTCGGCCAGCTCCATGGCGAGGAGGGCGCCCGCGCCGCAGACGACGTAGCCGACGACGAGGGGCGTCGCCGTGCCCTCGAGCTGCAGCCCGATCACGGCCGCGACGACGAGGCTCACCCCGGAATGGACGGACGCCACGACGGCGGCGGCGAGGCCCGCGATGCGGCCCATGGGCTCGAGCGCGATGGCGTTGAAATTGCCGAAGGTCAGGCCGAGCAGGAACAGCGTCGGGCAGGAGAAGACCAGCCAGCCGACGAGGCCGAGCGGCGCGTCGAGGGCGAGGATCCAGGCGAGGGCGAGGCAGGCCCAGGCGAGCTGCGCCGCCACCGCCAGCCGGCAGACGCGCTCCATCGGCATGGTGCGCACGAGCCGCGCGTTGACGAGCGTCGCCCCCGAGACGAAGAGCGCGCAGGCGCCGAAGACGAAGGCGTAGAGCTCGCCCAGGCCGTACACGTCCTGGAACAGCTGCTGGGAGGCGTTCACGTAGCCCATCAGCCCGCCGTAGCAGAAGGCGCCGGCCAGCGTGTAGAGCCGCGTGCGCCGGTTGGCGATCACTTCCCGCAGGGCGGCGACGAGCATGCCTGCGCGCAGCGGGCGTCGCTCGACGAGCGTCTCGGGCTGGCGCAGGGCGAGCCAGGCGGCTCCGGCGAGGGCGACCGCGCTCGTGATCACGAAGAGCACGCGCCAGGGGGCGAGGAAGAGGACGAGCTGGCCGATGGCCGGCGCGATCACGGGCACGAGGATGAAGATCGCCATGATGAACGACATCACCCGCGCCATCGCCGGCCCGGCGAACCGGTCGCGCACCATGGCGACCGTCACGAGCCGCGGCCCGGCGGCGCCGAACCCCTGGAGCACGCGCCCGGCGAGCATGGCCTCGAAGGAGGTCGCCGCCGCGCAGACGAGCCCGCCCGCCACGAAGGCGCCGACGCCGAGGAAGATCGCCGGGCGCCGCCCCGTCGCGTCCGACAGGGGACCGAAGACGAGCTGGCCGAGCATCAGCCCGACGAACAGCGCCGTGACGACGAGCTGACGGGAATTGCCGTCGGCGACGGCGAGATCGTGCGCCATGGCGTCGAGCGCCGGGAGCACGGCGTCGATGGAGAGCGCCACCACCGCCATCAGCAGCGCGGCGACGGCGACGAACTCGGGCAGGCCCGGCTGCGAGACGGAGCGTGTCACGGGCGGGGTGATCCCCTCAGGGTGCGAACGGCTGCAGCACGAGATCGCCCGGATGAGCGGCCCTGTCCAGGATGCGCTCGATCTCGGCCATGGCCTGCGGCGACAACGGGCCGTGCTCGCGGGCGCGGGCGTTCTCCTCGAGCTGCGCCACGCTCCGTGCCCCGGGGAGCGCCAGCGTGCGCGGGCTGCGCGCCCAGATCCAGCCGAGCGCGCCCTGCGCGAGGCTCCTGCCGTCGCTCGTGAGGATCTCGCGTACGGCGTCGAGGCGCGCCGCCCAGGCCGGGTCGGCCGCGCCGCCCGGGCGGAACATGCGCAGCCAGAAGCGCGGCTTGGCGACGCCGTCGCCCGAGGCGTCGTAATGCGCGTTCGTGCGCACGTCGTCGGCGGGCAGGCGGGTCTGCGCCGTGAACTTGCCGGTCAGGAAGCCCATCGCCAGGGGCAGGCGGGCGATGGCCGTGAGGTCGTGGCGCGCGCACAGGTCGAGCATGCTGGGCGCGTCCTGGAAGACGTTCAGGTCGAACTGCGCCGTCTCGATGCCCCCGCGGCCGGCGACGGCTTCGAGGCGGTCGGGATGGTTGGTGCTCCAGGCGGTGTAGCGCACCTTCCCTTCGCGCCGCAGCGTATCGACCGTATCGAACACCGCCTCGGCCTCGGCTGCCGGCAGGAACTCGACCTGCAGCTGGAAGACGTCCACCGTCTCGGTGCCGAGGTTGCGCAGCGTCGTCTCGAGAGCCGCGCGGATCGCCGCGGGCGAGACGTCGATGCCGGTGAGCGTGCGCGACTGCGGATCGTAGCTGTGCCCGAAGCGCGCGGCGACGAGGGCGCGGCCCGCGCGCCCGCGCAGCGCCTTGCCCACGAGGCGCTCCGCGGCGCCTGCGCCGTAGAGGTTCGCCACGTCGATCAGGCGGATGCCGTGATCGAGGGCGGCGTGGATGACGCGCAGGCTCTCCGCTTCGTCCTGAGCACCGTAGCCGAGGGGTGTTCCCGGGGCGTAATGCGCACCCTCCGCCGCCGACCACGGGCCTCCGAGCGCCCAGGTGCCGAGGCCGAGCCCGCCCACGACCTCCTGCGTCGACCCGAGGCGACGCTCCGCCAGCTTTGTCATTCCGCCCTCCGATGCGCCGCTTGCATAGGTATGCAATCGAGCCTCCGATGGATTGCGCGTCGCGTCAAGGGCAATTCCGTATCGTGCGCATGCCGTCCGATCGCCGCGGCGCCGCCTCGCCTCCCGTACGTCTCCGCCGACCGATCCCTTGCCCGCGGCGCCCCCCGGCGCTAGACCCTCTCGGCGAGGTGCGAGGCATGAGCGAGAGCGTCGGCGAAAGCGTCACTGCGGCGATCCTGGTGATCGGCGACGAGATCCTGTCCGGGCGGACGAAGGACAAGAACATCGGCCACATCGCCGAGTACGTGACCGCGCTCGGCATCGACCTGCGCGAGGTGCGCGTCGTCCCCGATGTCGAGGACGAGATCGTGGCTGCCGTGAACGCGCTGCGCGCCCGCTACACCTACCTCTTCACCACCGGCGGCATCGGGCCCACCCACGACGACATCACGGCGGACAGCGTGGCGAGGGCGCTGGGGCGCGCCATCGACGTCGATCCCCGCGCCGTCGCCATGATGCGCGAGCGCTACGCCGAGGGCGAGCTCAACGCCGCGCGCCTGCGCATGGCGCGCATCCCCGAGGGCGCCGCGCTGATCGAGAACCCGATCTCGAAGGCGCCGGGCTTCATGGTGGAGAACGTCATCGTCATGGCGGGCGTGCCCTCGATCATGCAGGCCATGCTCGACGCGGTCGCCCCGCGGCTGCGCACCGGCGCCCGCATGCAGGTCGAGACGCTCGATGCGGGCGGGCTCGCCGAGGGTTCCTACGCGGAGGCGCTCGGCGCGCTCGCCGGCGATCATCCCGGCGTCTCGATCGGCTCCTACCCGTCCTTCACCGGGGGCGGGTTCCGCAACCAGATCGTCCTGCGCGGGCGCGATCCCGCCGCCGTCGCGGCGGCGGCCGACGCCGTGCGGGCGCTGCTCTCGGGCCTCACCAGCGACAAGGCCCCGATCTGACGCTCCCGTCGCCCTTCCCGCCGCCCTCCAGCCTCGAGCGAACGCCATGACGCCTCCGACCCCCAAGGCCTTCCCCGTTTCCTGGGACCAGTTCCACCGCGACGCCCGCGCCCTCGCATGGCGCCTCGCCGAGAGCGGCCCCTTCGAGGCGATCGTGTGCATCACCCGCGGCGGGCTCGTGCCGGCGGCGATCGTGGCGCGCGAGCTCGAGATCCGCATGATCGAGAGCGTGTGCATCGCGAGCTATCACGACTACAAGAGCCAGGGCGGACTGCAGGTGCTCAAGGAGATCGCCCCCGCGGTGAAGGCGCTCGGCGACGGGCGGGGCAAGGGCGTGCTCGTGATCGACGACCTCGTCGACACGGGCAAGACGGCGAAGGTCGTGCGCGAGATGCTGCCCAACGCGCATTTCGCCACCGTCTACGCCAAGCCCGCGGGGCGCCCCCTCGTCGACACCTTCATCACCGAGGTGAGCCAGGACACCTGGATCTACTTCCCCTGGGACCTCGGCTACGCCTTCCAGCCCCCGATCCGCGACGGCGCGGCGGGGTGAGGGGCGGCGCGCGAGCGGCGTGGAACCTCGGCCGTTGCGTCGCGGTTGTCGCGTGACGCTCGCCGCCATAGAACAGGCTCATGCCGCATTCCGACGAGATCCGCCGCAAGGACCGCCTCCGCCGCACGCTGTTCGGCGCGCTCGTCGCCGCGCGCGACCGGTTCGGCAAGACCTTCGTCATCCTGGAGGACCAGCAGCGCCAGCCGCTGACCTACCAGCGCCTCGTGCTCGGCGCCATCGTGCTCGGCCGCAAGCTGAAGGCGGGAACGCATCCCGGCGAGCGGGTCGCCTTGATGATGCCGAGCGTGCAGGCGGCGGCGGTGGCGCTGTTCGGGCTCAACGCCTTCGGCCGCGTCGCGGCCATGCTCAACTTCACCGCCGGCACGCGCAATCTCGTCGCCGCCTGCGAGACGGCGCGGATCGGCACCGTCGTCACCTCGCGCAAGTTCATCGAGGAGGCGCGGCTCGAGGAGCAGCTCGCCGCCATCGGCGAGGGGCGCCGGGTGGTCTATCTCGAGGACGTGCGCGAGAGCGTGACGAGCCTCGACAAGATCCGCGCCCTCCTCGACGCGCTGTTTCGCGCAAAGAGCATCGCCCGGCGTTCGGGCCGGCCGGACGATCCGGCCGTCGTGCTGTTCACGTCCGGCGCGGAGGGCGCGCCCAAGGCCGTGTGCCTGACGAACGCCAACGTCATCGCCAACGCCGTGCAGATCTCCGAGCACGCGGGCGAGTACCTCACGACGGCGGACACGATCTTCTCGCCGCTTCCGATCTTCCACTCCTTCGGCCTCACGGCGGGCGTGGTGCTGGGCCTGCTCAACGGCCACAAGGTCGTGCTCTACCCGAGCCCCCTGCACTACAGGCTCGTGCCCAAGCTCATCGCCGGGACGAAGGCGACCTTCCTGCTCGCCACCGACACCTTCCTGCAGGGCTACGCCCGCGCGGCGGGGGAGGGGGATCTCTCCAGCCTGCGCTTCGTCATCGCCGGCGCCGAACGCGTGAAGGAGGAGACGCGCCGTCTCTACTCGGCCTACGACGCGGAGATCCTGGAGGGCTACGGCGCCACGGAATGCGCACCCGTCCTCGCCGTGAACCTGCCCGGGCGAAACCGGCACGGCTCGGTCGGCCTCTTCCTGCCGGGCATCGAGTGGCGGCTGGAGCCCGTGGAGGGCATCCACCAGGCCGGGCGGTTGCACGTGCGCGGGCCCAACGTCATGGCCGGATATCTCACGCTGGCGGACGGGACGGAACGGCTCGCGGCGCCGCCGGACGGCTGGTACGACACCGGCGACATCGTGTCGGTCGACGACGGCTTCGTCACGATCCGCGGGCGCGCCAAGCGCTTCGCCAAAATCGGCGGCGAGATGATCTCGCTCGCGGCCGTCGAGACGATGATCCAGGAGCTCTGGCCGGAATTCAACCACGTCGTCGTGGCGCTGCCCGATTCGCGCAAGGGCGAGCAGCTCATCCTCGTCACCGACAAGCCGGAAGCGGACCGCGAGGGCGTCCTCGCCCACGCCCGCGACAAGGGTTTCGCCGAATTGTGGGCGCCGCGGGCGGTGCTCGTCGTCGCCGCAATTCCCGTTCTCGGATCGGGGAAGATCGACCACGTGGCGACCGTGGAAATGGCCCGCTCGCTGCTTCCGATGCTGTAAAAATCAATCTCTCGGTACGGCAGGCGAGAAAGCCGGCACCTCGGTGACGCAAAATCGCGTCTCCAGCGCGCGATCGCCGCCGGCGCCGCGCCCCCAGAAGCCGCGCTCGCGATCGAAGCCCAGCCGCGGAAACATCGAGAGCTTGTCCAGGACGAACGCGAGAGCGTCCTCGTGCCGCGCGAAGGCGTCGGGGAAGACGTCGTCCTCGACGGTCCCGCCGTCGGGCCCGACGACACGCCACGTCACGGTGTAGCTCATGGCCGGCTCCTGCTTTTCCGTGACCGTAAGAATAGCGGTTCGGGCCGCCGCGTCCAGGACCATGTCGGCGGATGGTTTCCGAGACATCGCGCAATTGAGACATGCCGCCGCGGCAATTCTGCGACCGCATCGCCATGCTGCACGTCGCGGGAAGTCGCCCGTTCGGCGCTCTACCTTCGGGGGTTGGCGGACGGACATGCGACCGGCTAGTGTCGCGCTCCCGACGCCGACTCAACGCAGAGCGACCCGATGCCCGACGACGAGAAGCCGCATTACCACGGCCATCGCGACCGCCTGCGCGCGCGCTTCGTCGAGGTCGGCGGCGACGCGATGCCGGATTACGAGCTGCTCGAGCTCGTGCTCTTCCGCTCCATCCCGCGCCGGGACGTGAAGCCGCTGGCGAAGCAGCTGATCGCCCGCTTCGGCGGCTTCGCGGAGGCGCTGGCCGCGCCGCCGGCGCGCCTCGCGGAGGTGGAGGGCGTGAGCCGCGCGACCATCACGGACTTCAAGCTGGTGGAGGCCGCGAGCCGGCGCCTGGCGAAGGGCGCGATCCGCGCGCGCCCGATCCTCACGTCCTGGTCTCTGGTGCTGGATTATTGCCGTACGGCCATGGCGTTCGCCGAGCGCGAGCAGCTGCGCCTGCTCTTCCTCGACAAGAAGAACGCGCTCATCGCCGACGAGGTGCAGCAATCCGGCACCGTCGACCACACGCCGGTCTACGTCCGCGAAGTGGTCCGGCGCGCGCTGGAGCTCTCGGCGACGGCGATCATCCTCGTCCACAATCACCCGTCCGGCGATCCGACGCCCTCGAGCGCGGACGTGCGGATGACGCGCGAGATCATCGAGGCGGCGCGCCCCATGGGCATCGTCGTTCACGATCACATCGTGATCGGCCGCGACGGGCATGCGAGCCTCAAGGGGCTCAAGCTGATCTGAGGCGCGCGTCTCGGCTCGCGCGCCGCGCCTCAGTGGAGGCGGCGGCTCGCGACGATGCGCACGGGCGCCGGCTCCGGACGCAGCATCGTCCAGGCCAGCCGGTCGATGGCGATGGCGCGGCGCGCCACCTCGCGGGCACGAGCGGTGAAGCCGTCGTCGCGCAGGATGCGCGCCTGCTTGACCATGACACGGGCGAGATCGAGAAGCTTGCGAGCCTTCTGTCGGGTTTGCATCGGTTTCTTCCTTCGCTGGACCGGGCGTTCGCGACGCACGATCCCTGTTCGCGAGTTTGGCCCGTGTCGCACCGTGCGCCAAGCGCGTTCCGCGCGCAGTCTGCCCACGGCGACGGCGCGCCGCAGGTCCGGCCGGGGCTCGCGCGCGTAGATCGGACACGTGCATGTCACAGGCGAGGAGCGTGGAACGCGTGGCGGGACAAGGGATCGAGCGGATCGCCGTGATCGGCGCGGGGCTCGCGGGGGTCGTCGCGGCGCGCGACATGGCCGTTGCGAATATCGACGTTCACATTGTCGAGAAGAGCCGCGGGGCCGGCGGTCGCATGGCGACGCGGCGCGGGGAGGGCGGTCTTGCCTTCGATCACGGCGCGCAATACATGCGCGCGCACGGCTCGGGCTTCGCCGCCGAGCTCGATGCGTGGGCCCGCGCAGGGCTCGTGGCGGCCTGGGGCGAGGCAGGGCGCATGGTGGGGGTACCCGCCATGAACGCCCCGGTGAAGGCGCTCGCGGCCGACCTCGCGCTCGCCACCGCTACGACCGTCTCCGCCATCGAGGGCGCGCCCGGCGACTGGACGCTCGCGACGGTAGAGGGCGCGCGGCTCGGGCCGTTCGACGCCGTCCTCGTCACGGCGCCGGCGCCGCAGACGCAGACGCTGCTTCGGCCCGTCGCGCCGGCTCTCGCCGAGGCGGCCGGCCACGCGCGCTATGCGCCCTGCCTCGCGCTGATGCTCGCCTACGAGCCCGACGCGCTCTCGCGCGATCTCCCGGCGGCGCAGCGGCCGGACCACGAGGCGATCGCCTGGATCGCGCAGGACGGCACCAAGCCCGGTCGCGCGAGCGACGGCCCGCGCCGCCTCGTCGTGCATGCGACGCCCGGCTGGTCGCGCGCGTATCTCGAGCAGACGCCGGAAGCCATCCGCGACGCGCTCCTCGCCGAGGTCGCGCCGCTGATCGGCGCGAGCGGGGCGCCGATCCACGCCGTCGCCCAGCGGTGGCGCTACGCTCTCGTGGAGGAGCCTCTGGGCACGCCGTGCCTGTGGGACCCCGCGCTCGGCCTCGGAGCCGGCGGCGACTGGTGCCTCGGCGGGCGCGTGGAGGCCGCCTACGACAGCGGTCGCGCGCTCGCCCGCGCCGTCTTCGCCGCACGGGAGGGCGCGTCGTGAGCGAGGAGACGACGGGCGCCCGGGGCGGGGCGGCGCCCGACCTCACCGTCTATTACGACGGCGCCTGCCCGCTCTGCCGGGCGGAGATCGGGCACTACACCCGCTGCGAGGGCGCCGAGCGCATCGCGTTCGTCGACGTGTCGAGCGAGAGCGCCGATCCGGGCCCCGACCTCTCCCGCGAGGCCGCGCTCGCACGCTTCCACGTGCGCGATGCGCACGGCACGCTCGCCTCCGGCGGGGCCGGCTTCGCCGCTCTGTGGCGCACGCTGCCGCGCTGGCGCGTCGCAGGACGCCTCGCCGCGCTGCCGGGCGTGCGGACGCTGCTGGAGCTGGCGTATCGCGGCTTCCTTCCGCTGCGTCCTGCGCTGGTGCGTCTGTGGAAGCGTGCCGCTCGCAGATAGTATTCGCCGGCTTTCCATTCTTCACAAACCTTCATAGCCGGCAGCGGTCAACCCTCCGTTCAGCTTTGCGGCCTACGTAACGAGGCAATGTCTCGCCCGAACGGAGGCCCTCGCCCGTGAGCTCTCGTCCCGCACCCCCCACCGTCACCAAGATCGGCGCGGCCGCGACGGCGGGCCCTCCCGGCACGGCGGGCCGGCCCGCGCGGGGCGGGCTGCGGATGCGCATCGCCGCCGGCTTCGCGGCGATCCTGGTGCTGGCGCTCGGCGTCGCGCTGTTCGCCGCCTACAACGTCTCGCGCCTCTCGCAGGACGTGGGGGCCTATGGCGCGGTCGTGGCGGAGGCGGAGCGTGCGCAGGCGATCGACCGCGCCCTCGTGGCGCTCTCGCTCGGCGCGCGCGACGCCCTCGCCGACGGCAGCGAGGATGCGCTCGCCGCCATCGCGAGCCGCGAGGCCGCTCTCGAAGCCGCCATCGCGCAGGCCCGTGCCGCGACCACGGACGCGGACCGCCGCGCCCTCGTCGAGAGCATCGCCGAGCGCTTCGCCGCCTTCTCGGAAGGGCTGGAGCGCCTCTTCGCCGACAGCGCCGCGCTGCGCGCGGTCGTGAACGACACGATCGACCCGGCGGTGGCCTCCGCCATCGAGACCATGAATTTCGCCATCTACAGCGCCTCCATCGACCAGGACACCAACACGGCGAACGGGCTCGCCATCGCCATGAAGGACATGCTCAGCGCGCAGGTGGCGCTCGGGCGCTACGTCGCCGGCACGAGCGACGACGCGCAGGTGGCGCGCACCAGCATCGACCTCGCGGTCGATCGCGCCGCCGGCCTCTTCGCGGGGGTGAGCCACGCGGGGCGTAAGGCCCAGCTCGGCGAGATCCTCGCGAGCATGGAGACGTTCCGCGCCGGCATGAGGGAAGCCGTGACGCTCTCCGACGCGCAGGCCGCTCTGCGCGAGGAGGTGCTCGGCGCCGCCGAGCGCGCCGTCGGCGAGGCCGCGCAGGGTATCGTCGCGGACGCCAATGCCGAGGCCGCCGCCATCGGCCGCGGCACGCAGGCGTCGGCCGACACGACCGTGACGACGACGCTCGCCACCTCCGCCGGCCTCGCCGTGCTCGGCGTCGCCATCGCGATCCTCATCGGGCGCTCCATCGCCGCGCCGGTCTCCGCCATGACGGGCGCGATGAACCGCCTGGCGGAGGGCGACACCAGCGTCGAGGTCCCCGGACGCGAGCGGCGCGACGAGATCGGCGCCATGGCCGCCGCCGTCGAGGTCTTCCGCCGCAACGCCATCGAGCGCCAGCGCCTCGCCGGCGAGACGGAGGCGGAGGCCACGGCCCGCGCCGCTCGCCAGCGCGCGGTCGAGGAGCTCGTCGCCGGCTTCCGCGGCGAGGTGGGCACGCTCCTCGCGCGCGTCACCGGCCAGATGGACGCCATGCGCGAGACCGCCCGCACGCTCACCGGCATCGCCGCCGAGACCGCGCGCACCACCGACGAGACGGCGACGGAGAGCCGCGAGAGCGCCCAGACCGCCACCGTCGCGGCGCAGGCGGCGGCGAGCCTGTCGGCCGCCATCGACGAGATCGCCCGCACCGTGGGCGAGACGACGGAGGTCGTCTCCCGCGCCACCCACGCGGCCGGCGAGACGAGCGGGCGCGTCGCGGGCCTCGCCGACGCCGCCCAGCGGATCGGCGACGTCGTCGACCTGATCCGCTCCATCGCCGAGCAGACGAACCTGCTCGCGCTCAACGCCACCATCGAGGCGGCGCGGGCGGGGGAGGCCGGCAAGGGCTTCGCCGTCGTCGCGGCCGAAGTGAAGCAGCTCGCCGACCAGACCGCCAAGGCCACCGCGGAGATCGGCCAGCAGATCGCCGGCATCCAGGCCGAGACGGGTGCGGCCGTCTCCTCCATCGCCCACATCGCGGAGATCATGAAGGAGGTGGACGTCCACACCACCGCCATCGCCGCGGCGGTGGAGGAGCAGGGCGCCTCGACGAGCGAGATCTCCCGCAACGTCGAGACGGCCGCGCGCACCAGCGAGGCGGCCGCGCACAATATCGGCGCCGTGCAGGCCTCGACCGCCCGCACCACGACCTCCGCCGACGCCGTCGACGAGGCCTCCCGCCTCGCCGCCGAGGAGACCCGCAGGCTGTCGCAGACGATCGACGGTTTCCTGGAGCGCGTCGCCGCGGCCTGACGCGCCACCTGTCGGCCCTTGCCCTCGCCGGCCGAACCCACGACCATGCGGGCATCCGCCTCGGAGCCCGCATGGACGCCTATCTCCCCCAGGCCTTCGCCTTCCTCCTCGGCGCCGTTCTCGCGCCCCCGCTGTTCAAGCGGCTCGGGCTCGGGACGGCGGTGGGCTATCTCGTCGCCGGGCTCGTCATCGGCCCCTCGGGCCTTCGCGTCTTCGACGACGCGGATTCGGTGCTCGGCGTCTCGCAGCTCGGCATCGTGCTCCTCCTCTTCGTCATCGGCCTCGACACGCGGCTCTCGCGGCTGGCTGCGATGAAGGGCGACATCGTCGGGCTCGGGCTCGGCCAGGTGCTCGTCACCGGCGCCGCGATCGGGGCGGTCGCGCACCTCCTCGGCCTCGGGATCGCCGCGGCGGCCCTCGTCGGCTTCGCCTTCGCGCTCTCGGGCACGGCCATCGCCCTGCAGATCCTGGAGGAGCGCAACGCGCTCGCCTGCCCCTACGGCCGGCGCAGCTTCGCCGCGCTGCTGACGCAGGACGTGCTCACCGTCCCGGTGCTCGCGCTCGCACCCATCCTGTTCGGCGCCGCCGCTCTGCGCGAGAGCGCCACCGGCTCGGCGCTGGGCGACGCGGCCCTCGCCATCGGCGTCGTCGTCGGCATCGTCCTCGCCGGGCGCTACGTCCTCGATCACCTGTTTCGCATCCTCGCGACCGCGGGCGCGCGCGAGGTAATGACGGCGGCCGCCCTCCTCGTCGTGCTCGCCGCCGCCCTCGCGGCGCGGGCGGCCGGCCTGTCGATGGCGCTCGGCGCCTTTCTCGCTGGCGTGATGCTCGCGGGCTCCTCCTACCGCCACCAGATCCAGGCGGACGTCGAGCCCTTCCGCGGGCTGCTCCTGGCGCTCTTCTTCATGTCGGTGGGCATGCTCATCGACGTCGCCGATCTCCTCGCGCGGCTCGATCTCGTGCTGGCGCTGCTGGCGCTCTACCTGCTCGTGAAGATCGCGGCGACGGCGCTGGTCGCGCGGATCACCGGCTCGACCTCCCGCGAGGCGGTGAAGATAGGCCTCGTGCTGGCGGCCGCGGGCGAGTTCGCCTTCGTCCTCGCGCCGCTCGCGGGCGCGCTCGGCCTCGTCGCGCCGGAGGACGTCGGCCTGATGATCGCGCTCGCCGCGCTCTCCATGGTCGCCTGCCCGCCGCTCGCGGCGCTCGGCCAGCGCGTGCTCGCGGCGACCGCGCCCACCGAGCGGATGGAGGAGGATTTCGAAGGCGCCGGCGGCTCGGCCATCCTCATCGGCTTCGGCCGCTTCGGGCAGATCGCCTCGCAGATGCTGCTCGCCGAGGGCGTCGAGACCACCCTCATCGACCGCGCGCCGGACCGGGTGCGCAATGCCGCGCAATTCGGCTTCAAGGTCTATTTCGGCGACGGCAACCGCCTCGATGTCCTGCGCGCCGCCGGCGTCGAGGAGGCGCGCCTCGTCTTCGTGTGCATCAAGGACCCCGACGAGAGCCTCGCCATCTGCGCGCGCCTGCGCGAGGCCTATCCCTTGCTCGCCATCTACGCGCGCTCCTACGACCGCACCCACACGATCGCGCTCGACAAGGCGGGGATCACGCTCTCCGTGCGCGACACGTTCGAGAGCGCGATCCGCGCCGGGCGCGAGGTGCTCGTCGAGCTCGGCGTCTCGCCGGAGCGGGCGCAGGTGGTGGAGGCGGACGTGCGCCGGCGCGACCTCGAGCGGCTCGAGGCGCAGAAGCTCGCCGGCATCGAGGCCGGCAAGGACATCCTCCACCAGAAGACGATGCGGCCCGAGCCGCTGCGCCAGCCCACCCGCAAGGGGCGCGCGCTCAACGAGGAGGCGCGCGCCCTCGTCGGCGAGGAGGAGCGGGCCGGCGAGGAGCGGCCGGCGGCGGAGTGATCCGCCTCAGCCGCCGATGTTGAAGGCGGCGAGCGCGGCCATGTTGACGATGTCGGCGTCCGTGGAGCCGAGCGTCACGATCTGCACCGGCTTGTCGAGGCCCACGATCAGCGGCCCGAGCACGGTGGTGCCGCCGAGCTCCTGGAGCATCTTCGTGGAGATGGCCGCCGAGTGGAAGGCGGGCATGACGAGCACGTTGGCCGGACCCTTCAGCCGCGAGAACGGGTAGGCCGAGAGCAGGTTGGCGTTGAGCGCCA
The DNA here is from genome assembly GCF_014645695.1 of Salinarimonas ramus. Classification (GTDB taxonomy): domain Bacteria; phylum Pseudomonadota; class Alphaproteobacteria; order Rhizobiales; family Beijerinckiaceae; genus Salinarimonas; species Salinarimonas ramus. Next base: position 44,170 of record NZ_BMMF01000014.1, read on the forward strand.
CGTCCGCGCCCATCTCGCCGTCGAACTCGAAATCGACGCGGCGCTTCTCGAGCATCGACACCGCCTCCTGCACGCGCTCCGCGCGCTCGGCGCGGGGCTGGCCGAAGGTGGAGAAGGAAAGCAGCGCCACCCGCGGCTCGTAGCCCATGCGCCGCGCCACGCCCGCGGCCTCCACCGCGATCTCGGCGAGCTCGTCCGCCGAGGGCATCTCGTGGATGGCGGTGTCGGCGACGAGCACCGCGCGCCCGCGGGCGAGGCACAGCGACACGCCGATGACGCGGTGGCCGGGCTTCGCGTCGATGACGCGGCGCACCTCCTCCATGGCGGTGGAATAATTGCGCGTCACGCCGGTGACGAGCGCGTCCGCGTCGCCCAGCGCCACCATGGTCGCGCCGAAATGGTTGCGGTCCTGGTTGATCAGGCGCTGGCAATCGCGGAACAGGTAGCCCTTGCGCTGCAGCCGGTCGTAGAGGAATTGCGCGTAGGCCGTGTTGCGGCTCGACAGGCGCGCATTGGTGATCTGGATGTTCTCGCGCCCTTCGAGATCGATGCCGGCGAGCGTCGCCGTCTCGTGGATGCGGTCCTCGCGGCCGACCAGGATCGCGGTGCCGAGCCCCTGGTTGGCGAAGGAGAGTGCGGCGCGGATCACCTGCTCCTCCTCGCCCTCGGCGAAGACGACGCGCTTGGGGAACTTGCGCACGCGCTCGAAGATGCGGTTGAGCGTGCCGGCCACGGGGTCGCGCCGCGCCGAGAGCGTCGCGCGATAGGCGCGCTTGTCGACGATGGGCCGGCGGGCGACGCCCGTATCCATCGCCGCCTGCGCCACGGCCGGCGGCACCGTCGCGATCAGCCGCGGGTCGAACGGCACGGGGATGATGTATTCGCGCCCGAAGCGCGGGCGCGAGCCCTGATAGGCGGCGGCCACCTCGTCGGGCACGTCCTCGCGCGCGAGCGCCGCCAGCGCCTCCGCGGCGGCGATCTTCATCTCCATGTTGATCGTCGTCGCCTGCACGTCGAGCGCGCCGCGGAAGATGTAGGGGAAGCCCAGAACGTTGTTGACCTGGTTGGGATAGTCCGACCGGCCCGTGGCGACGATGGCGTCGTCGCGGATCGAGGCGACCTCCTCGGGCGTGATCTCCGGATCGGGGTTCGCCATGGCGAAGATGATCGGCTGGGGCGCCATGCCCGCGATCATCTCGGGCGTGAAGGCGCCCTTCACGGACAGGCCGAACACCGCGTCCGCGCCGGCTAGCGCGTCCTCCAGCGAGCGCGCGTCGGTGGCCGCCGCGTGCGCCGACTTCCACTGGTTCATCCCGCTCTCGCGGCCGCGATAGATGACGCCCTTCGTGTCGCAGAGCACGACGTTGTTGGGGGCGAAACCCATGGCCTTGAGCAGCTCGACGCAGGCGATGCCGGCGGCGCCCGCGCCGTTGACGACGAGCTTCGTCTCCTTGATGTCGCGCCCCGTCAGGTGCAGCGCGTTGATCAGCCCGGCCGCCGCGATGATGGCGGTGCCGTGCTGGTCGTCGTGGAAGACGGGGATGTCCATCAACTCGCGCAGGCGCTCCTCGATGATGAAGCACTCGGGCGCCTTGATGTCCTCGAGGTTGATGCCGCCGAAGGAGGGGGCGAGGTAGCGCACGCAGTTCACGAACGCGTCCGCGTCCTCCGTGTCGACCTCGAGATCGATGGAATCGACGTCGGCGAAGCGCTTGAACAGGACGGACTTGCCCTCCATCACCGGCTTCGAGGCGAGCGCGCCGAGATTGCCGAGCCCGAGGATGGCGGTGCCGTTCGACACCACCGCCACCATGTTGCCGCGCGCCGTGAGATCGAAGGCGCGGCTCGGATCCTCGGCGATCGCCTTCACCGGCACGGCGACGCCCGGCGAATAGGCGAGCGAGAGATCCCGCTGCGTCGCCATGGGCTTCGTCGGCACCACCTCGAGCTTCCCGGGCCGCCCCTGGCTGTGGAACGCGAGCGCCTCCTGATCCGTGAAGGTGGGACGCGTGCGGCGAGGCGGGGTCGTCATGAGGAGGCCGATGGTTCGTGATGGAAAGGGGAGCGGGACCTTACGCGGGAGGGGGGAGGGGGGCAAGGTGGAGGTTGGGAGGGGGGATTTTTTGGGGGGATTTGTGGGGGGAGAGCGCGCCCAAAGCTGTCATCCCGGGCGCCGAAGGCGACCCGGGACCCATGAACACAGGTGCTCGCCATAGCGTGCGCGACAGCGCGCGCGGCCACGAACGGCCTGCATCGGCCCCCGGTGGCCGGACGCGCTCCCGCGCGCCCTGAGGCCAACCATGCGTGTTCTGGGTCCCGGGCCCGCTTCGCGACCCGGGATGACAAGGGGAGAGCGCGCCCGACACTGTCATCCCCCGTTCCCTGCTCCGAGGAAACGCTCTTTCCCCGGACGGTCGGACTGTGCTAGGGTTGCACCCGGAGTGAGGAGGGAGCGTTTCCGCTCCCCCCTCGTTTTCATCGACCGCCTATGGCGAAGCGGAAGGCGAGGCTCCAGCTCGCCTTCCGCACCACGCGGAGATCGATGGACACGCTCACGCGCGGCAGAAGCCACGACATCGCTTGTCCTCCGTTGACCGAGCGAGGCTGTCGCCCTCAGGCGTCGGAGCCCATGTCCGACACGAGACGCTGGACCGCCTTGGCATTCCATTCGATCGGCGGCATGGGAAGCGGGTGCGTGTGATCTGTCAAGCTTGATCGTTTCGGTTGTTTTACGGTTTCTCGTTCGACGATCGTTCCTTGCGCCGACGCATCAGCCATGAATGAGAAGCGGCCCGGCATCCTGCACCAGCGCGTTTGCAGCCCACCACCGCCACCTCCCCGCAGGGGAGGACGACGGCCTTCGGGCCGGAGGGTGGGGAGGGGGCGAGCCGGCCCGCAATGCTGGCGACCGGCCCCACCGCCCGCGCCGAGGCGAAGTCCGAATTCACTCTTAGGGGCGAGGTGCAGCGAGGCCGTATTTGAAGCGATATGACGACAGTGGATCAAGTAAGAATGAGCGAGTAGACACTGCTCGCCTTGAATTTAGCCTTTGGGCGAAACAGCACGTTTGCGGTAGACAATCTGTTGCAATCGCGCAACACAAGGCGAGATTTCGACTTTTCGAGATTGCGATAAGGCTCTCAGAATGTAAGTGTCGTCGAGCGCACGCGAGGGATTGGATAAAGGTCGATGCTCAGTTCACTGCTCACTTTCCGCGCCGAGAAAATACTGGGAGACAAAAACTATGAGATGAATTTTACCGGCGATACATCGATAATCGTAGGGCCTAACGGTTCCGGAAAAAGTACTTTCCTTAACGTTTTTTACCTTTTTATTACACGTCAATGGTCTCGGCTGGCCGAGTACAATTTTCAGCAGGTTTCTCTGACTACAAACTCCGGAAAAATTGAGCTACACAAAGGAGATTTGTTTAATGTAGACGCTTATGCAAAGATGTCGCCGAGGTTAAAGAGAATATATAATCAACTTGCTGCACAGAAACTCTTACCTCGATTTTTGTCCGGCAATAAGCTTACTAGCCGTGAACGGTCATCGCTGGCTGAGACGCTTGAGATTTCTGCAATTGACCTTGATTCTTTTCGACGCTATTTCGCTCATGAAAGTGAAGGGCTTTTCCGTTCGCAATTAGTAAGGGTCGAGCAGGATCTAGAAGCTCTAGAAATTGGGCGAGTCCTTTATCTCCCAACATACCGCAGGATTGAGAAAGACCTCAGTTCGATATTTCCCGATATCGAAGACCGTTTCAGGAGCCGTGTTGCAGACTCTCAGATGACTGCTCGCCAGGGTGGGAATTTTCAAGAGATTATTAGCTTTGGAATGGATGATATTTTCAAGCTCATTTCTAATCACACCTCGACACTAAACTCATTAGCCAAGACAAAATCCGATGATGCGGCGCAAGAATATATCAGAGACATGGTTAAAGGTGCGATTAAAGAATATTCGGTGGGCCGTATTCGAGATATGAATTCTGCGGTTATTAGTGAGTTTGTATCGCGCCTTGATGATCAGTTGCTGTCGACGGAAGATAAAAACGAGTTAAGAAGCAAGATTGAAGACTTGCGTGTCAAGAAAGTCGGCAAACCGAATAAAGATATGCAGTACCTCGGTTTTTTTGTCGAGAAAATGTTGAATGTATATATAGAGATGCAGGAAGCAGAAAGGCCATTCAACGAGTTTGTTGCGATAATCAATCGATATCTTAGCGGCAATAAGGTGGTACAATACAGAAACTATGAATTTTCGATTGTAGACAACTATTCGGGTGATAACATCAATCTTAGCGAGCTCTCTTCAGGAGAGAAGCAGATCGTATCGGTATTTGCCTATCTTCTTCTACGAGAAGAGAAAGGTACCGTGGTTTTAATCGATGAGCCGGAGCTTTCATTATCGGTGCCATGGCAAAAGACATTCCTTCCCGATATACTTGCTACCAGAAGGTGTAGTTTTGTGTTAGCAGTGACACACAGTCCTTTCGTATTCGACAATGATCTACGCTCGTCAATCATAGATGTGCGAAAGCTGACGGTGAAATAAGCGATGACAAGACAATCTGACGGCTCCACCGATTTCGAGCAAATGCTTATGAAAGAGCAGTCTAATCCAAACGCTGGATTTGTCCAACTATTATTGTCTGATTATGATGAAAAATCTGTGTGTATTTTCGTTGAAGGTAAAGACGATCCAGCATTCTATTTTGATTTTTTCTCAGCATGGTTTCCGGAATCTAGTATTCTTTTCTTTCCCTGCGGTGGGCGGAGAGGTGTCATTGGCGTCAAGTCCGCTCTAGCTGCGTACTCTCTTTCAGTCCAACCAAAAGCGATTTACTATCTGCGGGATCGTGACTTCGATGATGTTTTGGGGCGTAGGTGTGAAGCCGAAGTATATCGAACTGATTATTACTCCGTCGAAAGCTATTTTGCGAATGGAACGTTCTTCTCTTACCTCCTTCGTCGGTTTTCCGCGCCGGCGCCGAATTTAAATTATTTGAGGAGTATCGAAAAACAGATTAACGATACCTTGGTAAAGGTCTCGAAGGTAATGCTGGGACCTATGGCCTTGTTGGCCATTCTGCGTAGCAAAGGCGTAGATTTCAACTTCGATAAGCTCAAGATTGATCAAATAATTGATCTCTCAACAGCAAACTTTCGCATGCAGAAAAGATCAATGAAGATGATGATGGCACTCGAACTTGGCAATGTGTCTTACTCCCTCAAAGAGCTGATGGGTGTCTCTCGTGTCATGAGGAAGATGGATTTCAAGCAATGGGTACGTGGAAAGATTCTTTCTCAGGTCATGCGCCGCATATGCGCTTACCATCTTGAGCAAGTAGAAGCAAAGACGGGGCGGTCGTACAGATTTCTAGCTGATATGTTCGGTCGGTTGGCTCTGCAATACTCGTTCGGGTATCTGAAGAGGCTGGATACCTTGGAGAGGTATGTTCACTCGGCTATAAAATCGTAGCCAAACCGCACCCCCTCCCCACCATCCTCCCCCGGCATCAGGAACACCAACCCCTCCCGCTCGAACGCCTCCCGCAGCAAGTCCACGGTCCGCTGATACCCCTTCAGCGGCCCCGGCTGCAGTTCGAGCCGGGCGATCGTGGGGTGCGAGACGCCGGAGCGTTCGGCGAGCTCGCGCTGCTCCCAGCGGAGCAGCGCGCGGGCGGCGCGGAGCTGTTCGCTGCTGATCCGTCGGGCCTTCACGCGCCGCACACCCCAAAAGCTGATAAATCTCGTATTGACTTCGTCCGCCGGACATGATTATACGATTATCACCATCAACCGACAACGAGGAGACCCCTCATGCCGGAGCGCGTCGACGCGTGTCCGCTCGCGAGCCTGTGCGCGGAGGCGGAGCGGCTGATCGCGAGGAAGGAGGTCGTGGAGCGGGACGGGCTCGCGTCGGATTCCGAGCGGGTGCGGCGGCGGATGCACAAGGTCGTGGACGAGATCGACCTGACGCTCGGCCACATCGCCGGGCGGGCGTCGGATCATCTGCCGCGCTCGCCGGAGGGGGCGCTGTTCGCGCTCGCGCTCGCGGCCGGGCTCGCGGAGACGATCGCCGTCTCCGACGAGCCGCCCCCGCGCGCCGACCTGCGCCGGCTGCGGCGCCATCTCGCTGGCTTGCGCGCCTATCTCGAGGACGGCCGCGCGCCGATGCCGGCGGGCGTCGCGCGGTACTGGATGCCGGCGGGGGCGGACCTGCGGGGGGAGTTCGCCTGAGGGCGGTTTGCGCTCCCGCTTCCGCTTCGCGGAACACGCCTCTCGGCGTGCCCCATCCGTCACCGCGCTTCGCGCGGCGCCACCTTCCCCTACAGGGAAGGAGGGGTCACCCCCGCGTGGGCGTCTTCGCGACGCTGTTCTCGTCCACCACGCGGCGGTAGAGGCGCCAGGTGGCGTGGCCCAGGACCGGCATGGCGACGGTGAGCCCCACCAGCAGCGGGGCGGAGCCCAGGATGAGCAGAGCCGCGACGATCGCCGCCCAGAGCGTCATCGCCCGCTTGTTCTCGCGCACCGCCGCAAAGCTCGCCGCGAGCGCGATGCCCGCGCCGACGTCGCGATCCACCAGCATCGGCAGCGACACGACGCCGATGCAGAAGGCGAGCGCGGCGAAGGCGGCGCCGACCGCGTGGCCGACGATGACGAGCGCCCAGCCGCTCGGCGTGGTCAGGACCTCGCCCAGGAAGGCGAAGGGGCCGGCGATCGGCGTCGCGCCCCAGGTGGCGGCGAAGATCGCCTGCGCGCTCGCGATCCAGGCGACGAAGAGCGCGGCGAGCATGAGGCCGATGATGAGGATCGAGGTCACGCCCGGCCGGCGCAGCGCGTCGAGGCAGGAGATCCAGGTGCACTCGTCCCCCGTCTCCCGCCGCCGGCTCGCCTCGTAGAGCGGGATCGCGGCCAGCGGCCCGACGATGGCGAAGCCCGCCACCAGCGGGAAGACGAGCCACAACCCGCTGTCGGAGAACACGGCGAGGCCGAGCACGATGCCGAAGAGCGGGTAGAACAGGGCCAGGAAGAAGAGGTGGGAGGGCTTCGCCAGGAAGTCCCGCCAGCCCTCCCGGAGCGCGGCGGTGACGTCGCCGGGCGCGATCTCGCGGATCGTCGGGCGCGGCGGCGAAGCGACGGTGGCGCGAACGGCGCCGGATGAGGTCGTCGTGGCGTGCGGCATGTGCGCCTCCCTCGAAGCGTCTGCCCCCGGTCGTCCTCTCGTTCTCGGCTTCTTGCCGTCGGCCGCGATCGCGCCCCGCCGACGGATGTCTCTTCGACGTAGGGCGCCCGCGACGGCGCGACGAGGGCCAACGCGCGGATATCTCGCGGTTTCCCGAAGCCGGCGGTTCCGCGCCCGTCTGCAAGGAAGGGCTTTCCTCTGCGCAAGCGGAGTCTGGGTTCATTTTAATCAACTGTTGTGCGTCGCTATTTATCGGATGCTCCATCGGTGGCGCACGTACGTGCCGCACAGGAAACGATGGAGCCGACGATGGGTATGAAGATGCACGGCGGGATCGGCATGCGGCTGGCCCTCGGGTTCGGGTTCATGCTGCTGCTCATGGTGGCGCTGACCTTCGTGTCGACCACGCAGGTGAACCGGCTCGACCGCGATCTCACCGAGATCAACGAGGTCAACAGCCGCCTGCAACGTTTCGCCATCAACTTCCGCGGCAGCGTGCACGACCGCGCCATCGCCATCCGCGACGTGGTGCTGGTGGACGATCCCGGCGCGCGCCGCGAGGCGGTGGCGACGATCGCGAGCCTCGCCGCCGCCTATGCGCAGAACGAGCAGGCGATGACCGCGCTGGTGGCGGAGGTCGACGCCTCGCCGGCGGAGCGCGACATCCTCGCCGACATCGCCGCGATCCAGGCGCGCACCAACCCGCTCGTGGCCGAGATCGTCCGCCTGCAGGAGGCGGGCGACGAAGCGGGCGCGCGGGCGATCCTGCTCGGCGAGGTGAGCGGGCTGTTCACGGACTGGCTCGGTGCCATCAACCGCTTCATCGACTTCCAGGAGGACGCGAACCAGCGCATCGGCGCGCAGGTGAGCGCGTCGGCCGCCGGCTTCCAGACGCTGGCGCTCGTCGCGCTCCTCGTGGCGGGCGTGCTCGCCATGGCCACCGCGCTCCTCGTCGGGCGCTCGGTGACGCGGCCGGTGAACGGGCTCGTTCGCGCGATGCAGCGCCTCGCCACCGGCGACACGGCGGTGGAGATCCCGCATGCGGATCGTCGCGACGAGGTCGGCGACATGGCCCGCACCGTCGTCGTCTTCCGCGACAACGCGGCCGAGCGCGTGCGCCTCGAGCGCGAGGCCGGCCTCGAGCGCGACCGCGCCCGCGAGCGCCAGGCGCAGCTCGAGCAGCTCATCGCACGCTTCCGCGAGATCATCGCCCGGGCGCTGGCGAGCGTGAACGACGGCACGCGCTCCATGCGCGAGACCGCGGGCTCGCTCAGCGAGGTCGCGGGGCTCGCGGTGGGCCAAGCCAACGCCGCCCGCGAGGCGTCCTCGACGGCGAACGCCGAGGTGCAGGCGGTGGCGACTGCGGCCGAGCAGCTCTCCGCCTCCATCCGCGAGATCGCCGAGCAGGCGAGCCGCGCCACCGACATCGTGCGCCGCGCCACCGACACGGCGCAGGAGACGAACGCCAAGGTCGGCTCCCTCGCCGAGGCGGCGGAGCGGATCGGCGCCGTCGTCGACATGATCCGCACCATCGCGCAGCAGACGAACCTGCTCGCGCTCAACGCCACCATCGAGGCGGCCCGCGCGGGCGAGGCCGGCAAGGGCTTCGCCGTGGTCGCGGCGGAAGTGAAGCAGCTCGCCGACCAGACGGCCAAGGCCACCGACCAGATCGCCGAGCAGATCACCGCCGTGCAGGGCTCGACCCGCGAGAGCGTCGACGCCATCCGCGACATCGGCACGGCGGTGCACGACATCGACGGCTTCATGCAGGCGATCGCCACCGCGGTGGAGGAGCAGGATTCCGCCACGAAGGAGATCTCGACGTCGATCGCGGTCGCCTCGCGCGGCGCCTCGGACGCGACGCAGAACGTCGACGAGGTCACCCGGGCGATCGACGAGACCTCCGGCCAGGCGCGCACGGTGCTGGGCGTGTCCGACACGCTGACCGACGTGGCCAAGGAGCTCTCCGAGGCGGTGGAGAGCTTCCTCGAAGGCGTCGCGGCGGAGCGTCGCGAGCGCAAGGCGGCCTGAGGGGCGAAGCCTCTCGCGGCAGGCCGGGTGAATACCACCCCGGCCTGCCTCAACGTAACCGATTAACCGAGAATTAGTACGCACGGCGCCACCTTCGGATATCCGGTCGACAGATGCACGACCGCCCATGTTCTCCAATCCGGAGCTCGTCCGTGCCGCGCCTCCTCTCCCGCCTGCTTTTCCGCAACCGCGCCCGCGCCACCTCGTCGACCCGCTCCGCTCCCGGGCGGAGGCGCCGGGGCGTTCATCTCTCGCTGCGCGCGAAGCTCATCGGCGGGTTCTCCGTTCTCGTTCTCGCGCTCGTCGCCCTGGTCGCCGTGGCGGCGCAGGGGCTGCGGACCGTGGACGGGCTGGCGGAGGGCCAGCGCGAGGCGGCGGCGGCGGGGCGGCTCCTCGTCGAGGCGGAACGTGCCGTTCTCTCCGCGCGCCACGCCGTCGAGCGCTTCCGTAGGGAAACGAGCGAGCAATCGGCAGACGCCGCGGGCGCGGCGGTGGCGCGTCTCGGCGAGGTGGCGGAGGCGCTCGAGGCACGCTTCTCCGCGGACGAGGCGGCGGCGGAGCCCCTCGAGGCGACGCTGGAGGCGCTGGGGCTTCTCGAGCGCAGCTTCGGGTCGCTGCGCGAGATCGCCACAGAGGTCGGCACGATCGCCGAGCGCGTGCATACGAGCGGGGAGGGGGCGCGCACGCTCCTCCTCGCGACGATGGCGGACGCCGCCGCGACCGGACGCGGCGAGGCCGCGCTCGACGCCGCGACGATCCTCGATCGGCTGATGCTGGCGCGCGTCCACGTGCAGCGCCTCGCGACGAACCTCGACAACACGGACGCGGAGCGCGCTCGCGCCGCCATGTCGGAGGCGGTGGCGGGGCTCAATCGCCTCGACCGCGCGCTCACCGATGCGCAGAGCCGCGAGCGCCTCGGCGACCTGCGCGAGGCGCTCGCCGCGACGGCGGAGGACGTCAACCGGCTCAGCGGCATCGCGCCCATGCGCGGCATGATCGCAAACGGCCTGGAGACCCGCGCCGGCGCCATCGCCGCCGGCGTCGCGGCCCTCGCCGAGATCGGCGAGACCCGCCGCCTCGCGCTGGAGGCGGCCTCAGAAGCGAGCATCGCCGAGACCATCGCCACGACGATCGCCATCGGTGCCGCCTTCGCCGCGTTGGGCGCGGTGCTGGCGCTCTGGCTCGGCCTGTCGATCTCGCGCGCCATCCTCGGCTTCTCGCGCTCGCTGACGCGCATCGCCGCCGGCGAGACGGGCGTCGCGATCTACGGCCGCGGCCGCGCCGACGAGATCGGCGCGCTGGCCGAGGCGGTGGCCGGCATCGAGGCGAACGCGATCGCCCGCGCCGAGGCCGACCGCGAGGCCGAGGCCGCGCGCGAGCGCGAGGCTGCGGCCGCGCGCAAGGCGCAGACCGCGGCGCTCGCCGCGCGCTTCCGCGAGGCCGTGGGCGGCATCGTCGAGCACGTCGCGGGCGCCGCTCGCGAGATGGAGGGCGCCGCGCGCGGCCTCACCGCGACGTCGCAGGAGGCGTCGGGCCAGGCGGCGGCCGTCGCCTCCGCCTCGGAGGAGACGGCCGTGAACGTCCAGACCGTCGCGGCCGCGGTGGAGGAGCTCGCCGCCTCCACGGGCGAGATCCGCCGGCAGGTGGAGGATTCCACCGCCATCGCCGGCGAGGCGACCCGCATGGCCGAGGGCACCGCCGGGCGCGTGCGGGAGATGGCCGAGACCGCCGAGCGCATCGGCGCCATCGTCACGCTGATCCAGGAGATCGCCGAGCAGACGAACCTGCTCGCCTTGAACGCGACGATCGAGGCGGCGCGCGCGGGGGAGGCGGGGCGCGGCTTCGCCGTCGTCGCCGCGGAGGTGAAGGGGCTCGCCGATCAGACCGCGAAGGCGACGGTCGAGATCCGCGACCAGATCGCGGGCATGCAGGGCGTCACGAGCGCCTCGGCGCAGGCGATCACGGAGGTCTCCGGTACGATCGAGCGGCTGAGCGCCACCGCCGGCGCCATCGCGGCGGCGGTCTCGCAGCAGGGCGCGGCGACGCGGGAGATCGCTCGCAACGTCCAGGAGGCGGCGGTCGGCGCTTCCGAGGTCTCAGCGGCGATCGTCGGCGTGAACGAATCCGCGGCGACGTCCTCGACCGCCGCCGGGCGCGTCCTCGCCTCGGCCAGCGAACTCGCGAGCCAGGCCAGCGACCTCGACCGCGCGGTCGACGCCTTCGTGCGCGCGATCACGCAGGAGGAGGAGACGGCGCGGGCCGCGTGAGGCGGCCGAGCGCCCTCAATCCGCGCCGCGTACGGGAACGGCGGCGGGGGCGTCGGCGCGGGGGCGGTACGCCTTCTGGATGAAGAAGATCGCCGCCGCGAGCCCGACGCCGATCGCGTCCGTCACGAGCCCGCCCTCGATCATGAAGAGGGCCGCTACCGCGAGCAGGACGCGCATGTACCAGGGCGAGCGTCCGCCCAGGAACCAGCCCTGCACCGAGGCGGAGAGCAGGAAGACGCCGACCACCGCCGTGACCAGCGCGCGGGCGATCTCGAGCCAGGTGCCGTCCATCAAGAGCGCGCCGTTGTAGAAGAACATGAACGGCACGATGAAGGCGGCGATGCCGATCTTGAAGGAGGCGACGGAGGTCTCCATCGCGTTGGCGCCCGAGATGCCCGCCGCCGCGTAGGAGGCGAGCGCCACCGGCGGCGTGATCGCCGAGACGACGGCGAAGTAGAACACGAAGAAGTGCGCCGTCAGCAGCGGGATGCCGAGCTGCACGAGCCCGGGCGCCACGACGGAGGCGGCGACGGCATAGGCCGCCGTCGTCGGCATGCCCATGCCGAGCAGGATCGCGATGAGCATGGCGAAGACCATCGCCAGCAGCTGGGAGGCCTCCGCGAGCCCCAGCAGCAGCGAGGAGAAGCGCGCGCCCACGCCCGTGAGCGAGATGACGCCGACGATGATGCCGGCGCAGGCGCACACGACGATGATCTGGATCGACATGATGCCGGCGAGCTCGAGCGCCTTGAGGATCGAGCGAATCCCCATCCGGTAGGGCGTGAGCCAGCTGACCACGGCCGCGGCCGCCGTCGCGAGCGTGCCGGCTCGGATGACGGAATAGCCCATGAACAGAGCCGCGATCAGGATGATGATCGGGATGAACAGGAACACCCGCTTGAGCATCGCGGGGAGCTTGGGCAGCTCGTCGTCGCGCATGCCGCGCATGCCGAGCTTCGCCGCCTCGAAATCCACCATGAAGTAGATCGAGGCGAAATAGAGGATCGCCGGGATGATCGCCGCGATGGCGATCTCGGTGTAGGGGATGCCCGTCACCTCGGCCATGATGAAGGCGCCCGCGCCCATGATCGGCGGCATGATCTGCCCGCCCGTGGAGGCCGCGGCCTCGATCGCGCCGGCGGTCTTCTTGTGGTAGCCGACCTTCTTCATCAGGGGGATCGTCAGCGAGCCCGTGGCGACGACGTTGCCGGCGGACGTGCCGTTGATCATGCCCATCAGGCCCGATGCGAAGACCGCGACCTTGGCCGGCCCGCCGCGGGCGCGGCCGGCGAGCGCGAAGGCGAAGTTGACGAAATAGTCGCCCACCTTCGAGGCCTGCAGGAAGGCCGCGAAGATGATGAACAGGATGATGTAGGTCGAGGAGACGGCCGTCGTGGGGCCGAGCACGCCGACGTCCGTGTAGAGCTGGCTGAAGAAGCGCTGCCACGTCACCCGCGGCGCCTCGAGGAAGCCTGGCAGCCAGGGCGCGACGAAGACGTAGGCGAGGAAGATCACGGAGATCATCACGAGCGCCATGCCCGCGACGCGGCGCGTGAGCTCCATGATGAGCAGCGTGCCGGCGACGGCCGCGAGCGAGATCCCGATCGGCGCGAAGGGCGTGCCGGTCGAGTTGCGCATCAGCGTGCCGTAGATGGTGATCAGGTAGGCCGCCACCGCGAAGCCGCACACGGCGAGGACGAGGTCCGGCGCGGTGACGCGGGCGCGCTCGCGCTTGTGCATCCACGACAGGACGATGGCGCCGATCGTCGCGAGAAGCAGCGGCGCGCCGTACAGCCAGGTCTCGCGGAACTTGATGGTGGCGTCGAGCCCGTTCCACATCACGCCGCCGTCGATGAGCCGTGCGAACCAGAGCGCGACGCCGAAGGCGAAGAGGGCGGGGATCATCAGCATCCAGCCGGCGATCTCGACCATGCGGGTCTCGCCCATCGCGTCGTCGGCGAAGCGCGTTCCGGCGAAGAGGACGAAGCCGAGCGCCAGCGCGCCCGCGACGTGGACGATGCGGAAGTTCCACGTCTCCATGGGGAGCGTGGGCAGGAAGCCCAGGCGGATGCCGGTCCAGTCGGAGATGGACAGGCCGTTGAGCGCCGCCAGGTGGAAGCCGGCATAGATCGCCGCCAGCGTCGCGACGACGAGGTAGAGCCGCGGCCCGAAGAGCCGGCGGTTGCTCTCGATGGGCTCCTCGTCGACGCCCTCCGCCAGGATGAGCGTATCGTCGGCGATCTTGTTGCCGGCCATCTTGTCGCTCGCCATCGTCTCGCTCGCTCGCTGTCCTGTCGCGTCGCGACCGCCCGCGCGGGATGCGCGGGCGGTTTCTCGTGTCGGGGTCGGCCGGATCAGCCGCCGTGGATCATGTCCTGCGGGATGGAGGCGCCGTTCTCGTTGAACCAGCGCGCCGCGCCCGGATGCCAGGGCAGGACGGTGTTCTTGTCGGCGTTCTCGACCGTCGTCGCCTCGGCGGAGCGGTGGATGCCCATCATCCGCTCGTTGTCCGACATCACCACGTTGGTGACCTCGTAGATGAAGCTCTCCGGCAGGTCGCAATTCGCGATCGCGAAGTTCCACATCGACACGGCGCGGGCCGGCTCCTCCAGCGTCGTGTAGGTCGAGGCCGGGATGTCGAAGGCCGCGACGGGGAAGGCGTCGACGATCTGCGCCTGCTCCTCCTCGGTGAACTCGATGATGTTCACGTCGGTCTGGACCTCGAGCTGGCTCACCGCCGGGACCGGCACGCCGGCCGCGAAGGCGATGACGTCGAGGAGCCCGTCCTGGAGCTGGCCGCCGAGATCGTCCCAGCCGCCGTTGCGGCGCTCGAAGTTCACGCCGAGCTCCTCGAGCATCGCCGGGAAGTAGGTGTCGGAGGTGGAGCCCGCCGGGCCGAAGCCGATGCGCGCGCCGTCCGGGATGTCGGAGATCTGCTCGATGCCCGAGGACGACAGCGCCGTGATCGAGAACGGCGTCTCGTACATCGGGAAGACGGCGCAGACGTTGTCCATGGCGAGGCCCGGGGCGATGGGGTTGTTGCCCTCCATCGACTCCCGAGCCGGGCCGAGCGTCGTCAGGCCGAGCGCGGCCTCGCCGGTGTGGACGAGGGCCATGTTCTGCATCGGCCCGCCGGTGACCTCGCCGGCGCCCGACACGCCGAGCTCCTCGGAGATCAGGTTGGCGACGCCCGATCCGTAGACGAAGAACGTGCCGCCCTGCGAGGCGGTGCCGATGGTGAAGCTGGAGGGCCAGCCCGAGCGGTCCTGGGCGGCGGCGGCGCCGGCGCCCAGCGCGAGAGCGGCTGCGGCTGCGGTGCAGACGAGATGAGACGTCTTCATTGCGTTCCTCTCCATGTCGATCGCTTATCGTGCGTTGGGCTCGGCCGTGCGCGGAGGAACGGACGCGCGTGTGCGCCCCGCGGGGCGCGAGCCTCGCGGGCGTGACGGCGAGCCGAAAATCGGGCACCTCGTCAAGCGCGGCGTCCCCCCTTGCCGAATGGTCGCACCCCTCTAAATCGAGGGTAGCGCCACTCGTGCGTGTGAGCGCGTGCCGCGGCGGCTTTCACCGCCTCGGCCAAGCTGCGTGCACGATAGGAGGGAATACGAGGTGGCGGCAAGCCACGCCGGTGCAATGTGGGATGATTTGACGTCGGGTCGAAGCGCGTCGTCTCGCCGCTGTCAGGCGGCGCGCTCGCGCTGAAGCCGACGCCGGCCCTTCTCGCGGTTGCCGCACACGTCCATGCGGCACCAGCGTCGCGACCCGTTCTTGGACGTATCGAGAAACAGCCATTCGCAGGTGGACGAGCCGCAGGTCTTCACCCGGCCCAGGCGCTCCGCCGTGAGCAGCGCTTCCGCGGAGGATGCGACGGGGACGAGCGCGTCGAGCAGGCGCGGTTCACCCTCGCCCGCCTGTGCGCGCACGAGCCCGTTCGCGCCCCAGGCGAGACGCGTCGGGCCGCGCGCAACGGAGAGAACACGGTCGAGCGCCGCGAGGTCCTGCTCCGCAGGCGCTCGCCCGGCGATCGCCGCGCGGAAGATCCGGGAGAGCGCCTCGCGCAGCGCCCGGACCTCGCGCATGAAGGCCTCGGAGGCGGCGTCGTCGCTCGCGGCGAGACGCACGAGCGTACGGAAGCGCGCCTCGTCCACCGCTTCGCGTCCGCGCAGCCAGGTCAGCGTCGCGAAGGCGTCGGTGAGGCTGTCCTCCCAGCGCCGAGGGGAACGTGCGCGGCCGGTCGTGCTGTTCACGAAGTCCAGGGCGAGGGCGCCCGACTCGAAGAGCGCTTCAACCGGTGATCCCAAAGTCATGGCATGACGCCTCGTTAGGTCGATGATTTCCAAGGCTATTTTTACATCTTAACCGCCTATGTGCAACACCCCGGACAATTAACCCCCAAAATACGGTTGACAGGATAAAGCGCGCTCGCATAACTACGTACACAACCAAGCCATGCGCTGCGGAACGATCAGGGGGTGTGTCACGGTCGCCCGCGACGAAGCGCAGAGGCACGACGAGCACGAACGCCGACGGGTCGGCGCTCGGGCAGGATCCTCGACCCCACGAAACCAGCGACCTGGAACGCAGACCAGGGCGCGGCCGCCGTGCCGTCGCCCTGACGGGAGATCGTGTGCCATGCGAAACGAACCCACCGCGCAGACGCCACTCACGGGTCTCGTCGTCTTCGATTGCGACGGCGTCCTCGTCGACAGCGAGACCGTGAGCGCCCGCGTCCTCGTCGTCATGGCCGCCGATCTCGGCCTGTCCTTCACCCACGAGGAGGCGCTCGCCTTCCTGCGCGGCCGCAAGGTCGCCACCTGGGTGGCCGAGCTCGAGGCGCGGCTCGACCGCGCCATCGCCGACGCGTTCATCCCCGCCTTCCGCAGCGCCGCCGCTTCCGCATTCGAGCGGGAGCTCGAGGCCGTCCCGCATGTCGAGAGCGCGCTCTCGCGCATCGCGGCACCCTTCTGCACCGCCTCGAGCGCGCCGCGCGAGAAGATCCGCCAGACGCTCGGGCTCACGGGGCTGCTGCCGCATTTCGAGGGGCGCATCTACAGCGCCTACGAGGTCGGCCACTGGAAGCCGGACCCGCGGCTCTTCCTGCACGCGGCGAAGGACATGGGCGCGGCGCCGCAGGACTGCATCGTCGTCGAGGACAGCCTCGTCGGCGTCCAGGCTGGCGTCGCGGCCGGCATGACCGTCCTCGCCTACGCCCCCGGCGACACCGCGCCGATGCTCGCCGATGCCGGCGCGACCCCCTTCTCCTGCATGACCGAGCTCCCCGGCCTCCTCGCCGAGTGGCGGCCCGGCTCGGTCCTGCCCGAAAACCAGAAAACGCCTGCCCCCCTCGCGGTCGCCGTCTGACCAGCACGAACCCGGAGCGCACCGATGCCCCTCCCGTCCGTCCTCGAGAAGCTGCAAGCCGCCGCCCCCGCCGCAGAGATCTGGTGGGATTCCTCGCCCCTCGTCTACCCGGCCTTCAAGGAGAGCACGCTCGCCCTGGCGCCGGACGCGCAGACGCGCACGCGCTGGGCGGCCCAGCTCGACCGCTTCCTCGACACCGCCCATCCCACGGGATCGCTGGTGCGCGGCGTGACGACGAACCCCTCGCTGATGGCCAAGAGCATCATCGAGGCGCCGGAGACCTGGGCGCCGGAGGTGCGCGAGGCGCATCTGCGCCAGGCGCGGCCCGACGTGCGGGAGACCTACTGGATCATCTACCAGGAGGCGCTGCGGCGCGCGGCGCAGGTGATGCTGCCGCTCTGGCGCGCCACCAACGGTAAGTACGGCTGGGTCTCCGGCCAGCTCGACCCGCGCTGCATCTTCGACGCCGACGCCATGCTGGAGCAGGGCCTCCAGCTCGCCCGCATCGCGCCGAACCTGATGGTGAAGGTGCCGGGCACCCGCCAGGGCTACGAGACCATCCGCCGGCTCGTCTCCCGCGGCATCTCCGTCAACAACACGCTCTCCTATTCCGTGCCCCAGTTCACGGCCTGCATCCGCGCCGTCGAGGCGGGCCTCGCGGAGGCGCGCCGCCAGGGCGTCGACACGAGCCGCTGGCGCACCGTGATCACGCACATGATCGGGCGCTTCGGCACGCAGGGCGATCTCCTCGACGAGGCGGCCGCGCGCGGGATGTCGCTCTCGCCGCGCGAGATCCGGCTGGCCGAGATCGCGATCCTCAAGCGCATCCAGCGCACCATCGTCGCGAACGGGCATCCCGTGACGATGCTGCTCTCCTCGCTCGAGACCGACGCGCCCGAGACTGGGGCGCTCTCCATGCACCTCGAGGAGACCGCCGGCGCGGCCATCGCCTACACCTGCAAGCCGAGCTTCGTCGCCGACCTGATGCGGCGCGAGGCCGAGTGCGGCGAGCTCGACCCCGGCGCGATCGACCGCGAGGTCCCCGCCGAGACGCTGCGCAAGCTCCAGCGCCTGCCGTACTTCGCCAAGGCCTACGACCCGGACGGCATGCCGCCGGAGGACTTCGCCAATTACGGCGCCTTCATCACGACCTACGCCGAGGTGGCGCGCAACGCCCGCAGGCTCGTCGACTTCGTGGCCCAGCACGCGATGGCGCCGGAGGCGGCCGAGGCGGGCGAGCCCGTGCTCGATCCCGCCTACGCCACCGCCGCCGAATGAGGGAGCCGACGATGCATCTCTCCATCGCCCTGTGGGGCCACCCGCGCTCCATGTCCACCGCGCTCGAGCGCTCCTTCATGGAGCGCGGCGACTTCAAGGTCTTCCACGAGGCCTTCAGCTACGTCTACTTCGTGCACGAGAGCCGAACGACCCTGCCGCACCAGAACCCCGACCCGGACCATCCGCGCACCTACGAGGCGGTGCGCGACATGATGGAGCGCGCGCGCCTGGAGAAGCCCGTCTTCCACAAGGACTTCCCCTACCACGCGCTGGAGCACCTGCTCGCCGATCCCGACTACCTGAAGGGCCAGATCAACACCTTCCTCATCCGCGATCCGGAGGAGGCGGTGCTCTCGCACGCCAACGTCCATCCCGACGTGACGCGCGAGACGCTCGGCTACGAGCAGCAGGCGCGGCTCTTCGATTTCGTCGTCGAGCTCACCGGCGAGATCCCCCTCGTCGTCAACGCCGCCGATCTCGCCGACGACCCGAAGGGCACCATCGCCACCTTCTGCGCCCGCACCGGCATCGACCTCGTGCCCGAGGCGCTGAGCTGGGATGCCGGCACACGGCCGGAATGGTCGACCTGGGAGGGCTGGCACAAGGACGTCATCGGCTCGAGCGGCATCGGCAAGCCGAAGAAGGCCTATCGCTACACCTACGAGGACCTGCCGCATCTGCGCGATTACGTCGCCTATTGCAGGCCCTTCTACGAGCATCTCGACCAATACCGGATCTCGCCGGTGAAGGAGGCAGCGGAATGAGCGTCTCGACCGTCATCGTCACGGGGGCCGCCGCCGGCGTCGGCCGCGCCCTCGTCGGCCTCCTCCTCGATCGCGGCATGACCGTGATCGCGAGCGACATCGACGAGCCCGGCCTCGCGAGCCTGCGCGACGCCCATGCGGGGCGCCCGCTCGCCGTCTCCACCTGCGACGTCGGCGTGCGCGCCGAGTGCGACGCCTTCATGGAGCGCACGCTCGCCGCCTTCCCGCAGGTCGACGGCCTCGTCAACAATGCCGGGCTCTACCTCGGCCGGCCCGTGTGGGACTACGACGACACGACCATCGAGCGCGTCATCGCCGTCAACGTGAAGGGCCCCGTGTGGCTCTCGCGCGCCTTCGCCGGGCACCTGCTGCCGCACGAGCGGCGAGGCGCGATCGTCAACCTCGCCTCGGTCGCGGGCGAGGTCGGCTCGTCGGACGCGCTCTACGGCACGGTGAAGGCAGGCGTCATCGGCCTCACCAAGTCGAATGCGATGAACTTCGCGCCGTACATCCGCGTGAACGTCGTGTCTCCCGGGCTCATCGTGAATACGGCCATCGCCGATCGCATCCCGGAATATCGCTACAAGGAATACAAGCGCCAGGAGATGCTCGACTACGACATCCTCCCCGAGGACGTCGCGCGCATCTGCGCCTACGCGCTCTCCGACGACGCGAAGTCCATGACCGGCGCCGTGCTGCGCGCCGACAACGGCTGCTACCCCCGCTGACGACAGACCCGGCGAGGCCCGATACGGCGCCCGAAGGAGACGAGATCATGCCTGGTACCTATCTCGAGGACGGCAAGCCCACGATCATGATCGTCGGGATGGGCGACCTCTCCTGCAATGTCCTCACGCTGCTCGCCCAGGACCCCGACACGAACCGTCTCGTCCTCGCCGGGCGGGACGTCGAGACGGTGCGCCGGCGCGCGAACCTCGTGCGCTTCACCGCCCACAATCTCGGCCACGTCCCGGAGATCGAGGCGGTCGGCATCGATCTCGACGACATCGACGCCACCGCCGAGACGCTGGCGCGGGTGCGCCCCGACATCGTCTTCATGGGGGCTTCGCTCCAATCGTGGCGCGTCATCACCGGCCTGCCGGCGGCGGTGTTCGAGGCCCTCGACGAGGCGCAGTTCGGGCCCTGGCTGCCCATGCACCTCACGCTGAACTACAAGCTGATGCAGGCGGTCCGCCGCTCGGGCGTCGACGCCAAGGTGGTCAATGCCGCCTTCCCGGACGCGGTTGGGCCCGTCCTCGCCAAGGTCGGCCTCGCGCCGACGATCGGCATCGGCAACGTCGCCAACATCATCCCCGCGCTCACCTACGGGGTCGCGCACGTCACCGGCAAGGACGTCGCCGACGTCGAGCTGCGGCTCGTGGCCCAGCACTACTTCAGCCACTACGTCCCGCGCTTCGGCGATGCGGGGCGCGGCGCCTACCACCTCACCGCGCGCGTCGGCGGCCAGCGGCTCGACGGCGAGCTCGACCATTCGGCCGTGTTCTCGCAGCTGAACGGGCGCCTCAAGCGGCTCGGCGGCGTCGCCGGGCAGCTGCTCACGGCCTCCTCCGCCGTGCGCGTCGTCGAGGCGATGGCCACCGACAGCGGCATCCTCGCCCACGCTCCGGCGCCGGACGGTCTGCCCGGCGGCTATCCGGTGCGCGTCTATCGCGACGGCGGCGTGCTCGATCTCGACGAGAGCCTGGACCGCGCGGAGGCGATCCGCATCAACGAGGATTGCCAGCGCGCCGACGGCATCGAGGCCATCGAGGACGACGGCACCGTCGTGTTCACCGAGCCCGAAATGGCGATCATGAAGTCGATGCTCGGCTACGAGTGCCGGCGCATGGCGCTCGCCGACGTCGAGGACTGGGCCGAGGAGCTCGGCTCCAAGTATCGCGCCTTCGCCGACCGGTATTCCTGACAATCTCGGAAACAGGAGGCCGATCATGGCCGACACGCAGACCCTCGCGCCCGCGCCGGCGCCCACCGGCGACGCACGCCCCGCGCCCGAGCGCTTCGCCGAGCAATACGTGCCCCGTTTCGTCGACAAGTGGGACGCCCTCATCGACTGGGATCGTCGCAAGGCCTCGGAGGCCGACTTCTTCGTGGAGCGCCTGCGGGCGGCGGGAGCGCGGCGTGTCCTCGACG
Source organism: Salinarimonas ramus (assembly GCF_014645695.1). Lineage (GTDB taxonomy): Bacteria > Pseudomonadota > Alphaproteobacteria > Rhizobiales > Beijerinckiaceae > Salinarimonas > Salinarimonas ramus. The sequence goes on from NZ_BMMF01000014.1 coordinate 65,213, forward strand.
TCGCGGCCGGGACGGGCTTCCACTCGGTCGCGCTCATCGAGGCGGGCTTCGAGGTCGTCGCGGTGGACGGCAGCGCGGCGATGCTGGAGCAGGCGCGCGCCAACGCCGCGCGGCGCGGGCACACGCTCGAGGCGATCCACGCCGACTGGCGCGAGCTCGGCACCAAGGTGACCGGCACGTTCGACGCCGTCGTGTGCCTCGGCAGTTCCTTCCCGCACCTGTTCGACGCGGGCGATCGCCGCCACGTGCTGGGCGAGTTCGCCGCCCGCATCGCGCCCGGCGGGCTTCTGATGCTCGACCATCGGAATTTCGACGCCATCCGGGCGCATCGCTACAAGTCGAGCGGCAATTTCTATTATTGCGGCACCGGCGCCAAGGTCAGCGTCGATCACGCCGACGAGACGCTCTGTCGCTTCCGCTACGACTTCGCGGATCGCGAGACCTATACGCTCGAGGTCTACCCGGTCCTCGAGAACGAGATGCGCGGCCTCCTGGAAGATGCCGGCTTCGAGGCGGTCGAGACCTTCGGCGACTTCAAGCGCGTCTTCGACATCTACGCCACCGACTTCGTCATTCACGTCGCGCGCCGGCCCTGAGGCCCCGCGCGCGAGCTTTCGTCACGAGACACCGAGGGGCATCGCCGTGACCACCGATACCAACGCCGCCAGCGGCACCACGAGCGCGCTCGCGGGCGTGCTGATCACGATCCTCCTGACGAGCTTCGTCGCCGCGACCTACGGGTTCGGGTTCTACCTGTTCTCGCAGCTCGTGCCGGACATGCGGGCCGATCTCGGCTTCGACATGTCGACGGTGGGCATCATCACCGCCGCGGGCCAGCTCGGCTTCCTCGCCTTCGCCGTCGCGGGCGCCTGGCTCGCGCCGCGCATCGGCGGCGGGCAGGTCGTCATCGGCTCGGTCGCGCTGTGCGCGGCGTGCCTGATGCTGCTGCCGATGACGGACTCGATCCTCGTCGTGGGCGCGCTGCTCACGATTCTCGGCGGCACGGCCGCGTCCGTCTACGTGCCGATGGTGGAGATCGTCTCGCGCGCCATCGGCTACCAGCACCGCGGCAAGGTGCTCGGCCTCGTCTCCAGCGGCACGAGCTACGGCGTCTTCGTCAACAGCCTGCTGGTGCCGATCTTCGTCGCCAACGAGGATTGGCGCGGCGTCTGGTTCACGGTCGGCGCGGGCACCTTCGTCGTCACCGCGATCGCGACGGTGACGTTCTGGAAGCTCGGCCTCTTCCGCCACACGCCCGAGCCCGCGCCCGCCGCCGGCGAGAAGAAGGGCGGCCTCCTCTCCGGCGCGACCGCCGTGATGGTGCCCTGGGTCCTGATCATCTGGGCCATCACCTTCATGAACGGCTTTTCGACGCTGCCCTTCCAGAACTACCTCTCGCCCTACCTGCGCGAGGAGCTGGGCTTCTCCGTCGAGTTCGCGGCGTGGGTCTGGGGCGTGATCGGCTTCATCGGCATGTTCGCCGGCTTCGTGGTCGGCTGGATGTCGGACAAGACGGGCGTGCGCCTCGCCCTCGTGTTCACCTACGTCTGCGTCTTCGCCGCCTCGACGATCCTCGTCGTCGCGCCCACCGAGACCCTCGCGATCGGGGCCGGCGTGCTCTTCGCGGTGGCGTTCTACCCGATCTTCGGCCTCGTGCCGGCCTACGTCGCCAAGACCGCCAAGGGCGCGCAGGCCACCGTGATCTTCGGCGTCGCCAACGTCACGCTCGGCGTCGGCGGCATGGTCGGAAACTACTTCTTCGGCGTCCTCGCCGACGTCACCGGCACCTTCGTGTGGATCTACGTGGCGATCGCCGCCTCGGCGGTCCTGCTCGGCATCCTCTCCGTCGTCCTCCCCACCGAGGGCGCCGCCGAGGAGAGCCGCGCATCCACCGACGACGGCGCCACCGACGCCGGCGCAAGACTCGACGCCGCCGAATGACCCCACCCGCGTCGGCGCATCGCCCGCGCCGGCGCGGACCTCTCCCATCGACGAGCCTTCAGGAGCCGAGGACATGACCGCGACCCTCGAACCCGAACGCATGCCCGCTTTCTACCCGGGACGTGCCGAGACCGACGCCGAGACCGCCGCCCACCTCGCCGAGCTGGAGGCGCGCACGATCTACATCCTGCGCGAGGCCTATGCCCGCGTCTCCCCGCTCGGCATGCTCTGGTCGATCGGCAAGGATTCGAACGCGCTCCTGTGGATGGCCCGCAAGGCCTTCTTCGGCCGCGTGCCCTTCCCGCTGGTCCAGCTCGACACGGGCATGGAGCTGCCCGAGGTCTACGCCTTCCGCGACCGGGTGGTCGCCGAGTGGGAGCTCGACCTGCGCGTCGAGCACTGCCCGCCCGAGGAGGACATGGACCAGACCCTGCCTCCCGCGACCCGCGCCGCCGCGCGCAAGACGGTGGGCCTGCGCAACGCGCTCGCCCGCGACAAGTATCGCGGGGTCATGGTCGGTATCCGTCGCGACGAGCAGGCGACCCGCGCCAAGGAGCGCGTCTTCTCGCCTCGCGCCCTCGACGGAGCCTGGGACTTCCGCAACCAGCCGCCCGAGTTCTGGGACCAGTACAAGACCGACTTCCCCGACGGCGTGCACGTGCGCATCCACCCGCTGCTCCATTGGAGCGAGCTCGACATCTGGCGCTACACCAAGGCCGAGGGCATCCCCGTCGTGCCGCTGTACTTCTCGCGCGACGGCAAGCGCTACCGCTCGCTCGGCGAGAAGAACATCACCTTCCCCGTCCCCTCCGACGCCTCGACGATCGACGAGATCATCGAGGAGCTGATGGTCACCAAGGTCTCCGAGCGCGCCGGGCGCACGATGGACAAGGAGACCGAGGACAGCTTCGAGCGCCTGCGCTCCAGCGGCTACATGTGAGGAGCCGAGATCATGACGACGCTTCTGAACCCCATGAAGATCTCGCCCATGAAGATCGTGGTCGTCGGCCACGTCGATCACGGCAAGTCGACGCTCATCGGCCGCCTGCTGCACGACACCGGCAGCCTGCCCGACGGCAAGCTCGAGGAGCTGACCGCGATGGCGGAGCGCCGCGGCATGCCGCTGGAATGGTCGTTCGTCCTCGACGCCTTCCAGGCCGAGCGCGACCAGGCGATCACCATCGACACGACGCAGATCAACTTCAAGTCGGACAAGCGCCCCTACGTCATCATCGATGCGCCGGGGCATCGCGAGTTCCTCAAGAACATGGTCTCCGGCGCGGCCTCGGCCGATGCGGCGGTGCTCGTCGTCGACGTGGCGGAGGGCGTGCGCGAGCAGTCGCGCCGCCACGCCTTCCTGCTGCACCTGCTCGGGCTGCGGCAGGTGGTCGTCGTCGTCAACAAGCTCGACCTCGTGGGGCGCGACGAGACGCGCTTCCGCGCCGTGGAGGCGGAGGTGCGGGCCTATCTCGCCGAGATCGGCCTCGAGCCCTCCGCCATCGTGCCCATCGCCGCCCGCGACGGCGAGAACCTCGCTGCGCGCGCCACCACCATGCCCTGGTACGACGGGCCGACGCTCGTCGAGGCGCTCGACGCGCTGGTTCCCCTCGCGCCGCCCCTGGAGCGGCCGCTGCGCCTGCCCATCCAGGACGTCTACAAGTTCGACGAGCGGCGCATCCTCGTCGGTCGCGTCGAGGCGGGCGGCTTCGAGGTGGGCGACGAGCTCGTCTTCTCGCCCTCGAACCGCCGCGCGCGGGTGAAGTCCATCGAGACCTGGAACGCGCCCGCGCCCAAGCTCGCGGCGCGCGCCGGCGAGGTCGTCGGCTTCACCCTCGACGAGCAGATCTTCGCCGAGCGTGGCGACGTGGCGAGCCACGAGGCGTCCGCGCCCAAGCTCACCAACGTCTTTCGCGCGACGCTGTTCTGGCTCGCCGAGCGCACGCTCTCGCCGGGCGACACGCTCAAGCTGAAGGTAGGCCCCGACGAGGCGAACGTCACGCTCGAAGCCATCGAGAACGCCATCGACACGCAGACGCTGGCGCGCGCGCCCGCCGTCGGCGTGGGGCACAACGAGGTCGCCGAGGTGGTGCTGCGCACCCGCGAGATGCTCTCGCTGGACGACCACCGCACCAACCCCGCGGGCGGGCGCTTCGTCCTCGTCGACGGCTTCGACACCGTGGCCGGCGGCGTGATCTCGACGGACGGCTATCCGGACCAGCGCGAGGCCATGCGCGTGAAGGGCACGAACCTCTACGAGGTCGATCACCTGCTCTCGACGCAAGGGCGCGCCTTCCGCAACGGCCATCGCGGCGGCGTGATCTGGATGACCGGACTCTCGGGGGCAGGCAAGTCGACGCTCGCCATGCGCGTCGAGCAGCGCCTCTTCGCCAAGGGCTACCAGGCCTTCGTGCTCGACGGCGACAACGTGCGCAAGGGGCTCAACGCCGATCTCGGCTTCTCGCCGGAGGATCGCGCGGAGAACATCCGGCGCGTGGGCGAGGTCGCCGCGCTCTTCGCCGAGGCGGGGATGATCGTCGTGACGGCGTTCATCTCGCCCTACCGCTCGGACCGCGACCGCGCCCGCGCGGCGGCGGGCGAGGCCTTCCACGAGGTCCACGTCGCCGCCGACCTCGCCACCTGCGAGGAGCGCGATCCCAAGGGGCTCTACCGGCGCGCCCGCGCCGGCGAGATCGGCGAGTTCACCGGCATCACCGCGCCCTACGAGGCGCCCGAGACGCCCGAGCTCGTGGTCGATACCTCGAAGGCGTCCATCGAAACCTGCGTCGACGCCATCGTCGCCTATGTCGACGCCCACCTCGCCGTGCGCGCGCGGGCCGTGGGCGCCTGAGCGTAGGCACGTCTCGGAACCGGTCCGGGCGCGCCCGCATTGGACGGCGGGCGCGCCCGTCCTCTATGTCTCATGCGCGGGTGCGCGTGAGAAAGGGGGCGCTTCGATGAGACGAGCCGCGATTTCGAGCCTCGCCGTCGCCGGTCTGGCGGCGGCGGCCATCTTCATCGGCACCGCGCGGGCGCAGGAAGACGCCGAGACCGGTGCCGCCGCCATCGGCGCCGCCCCCGGCGCCACAGCCGAGTGGGTCGACGTCGCGCTGCACTGGATCACGCGCACCATCGAGTTCGGCGGCATCGCCGTCATCGTCATCGGCGCGCTCGCCTCCACCATCGGCTACCTGCGCCGCAAGCTCGCCGGCGAGCGCGGCGAGGATCCCTACCACGATTACCGCGCGAGCCTCGGCCGCTCGATCCTGCTCGGGCTCGAGTTCCTGGTGGCCGCCGACATCATCGCCACCGTCGCCATCGAGCCCACGGTCGACAGCGTGCTCGTGCTCGCCGGCATCGTGATCATCAGAACCTTCCTGTCCTTCGCGCTCGAGGTCGAGATCGAGGGGCGCTGGCCCTGGCAGAACCAGGAGGACGCGCCCGGCGCGCGTCAGCGGCGCGCGCAGGACGCGCGGGAGTAGAGGCTCAGGTCGGCTCCGGCAGGAACTTCTCCTGCGCGGCGGCGATCGAGCCCGGCTCGCGCGCGCCCGCCGGCGTGTAGGCGTCGGGCTGGGGCTCGCCGAAGCGGGTGAGGATCGGCACCACGCCCGCCCACAGGTTCGAGGCGAGGTCCTCGTCGTCGTCGATCGGCGGACCGGTGCGCACCTTCATGGTGATTTCCTCGACGTCGAGGGCGACGACGCCCGTCGCCTTGCGCTCCTGCGCCGTCATGGCGCGGATCTCGCCCGTGCGGCCGGGCAGCAGATGGTCGGTGACGAGATCGAGCGCGCGGTCCATCTCCGCGCCCTCCACGGCGCGACCCGTGCCGTGCACGACGACGCCGCGATAGTTCATCGAATGGTGGAAGGCCGAGCGGGCGACGACGATCCCGTCCATGTGCGTGACGGTGAGGCACAGCTTCGCCGCGCGCCCCAGCACCACGAGCCGCGTCTTCGAGGCGCCGTGGAGGTAGAGCGTGTCGCCGTCGCGCGCGTAGATCATCGGGATGACCATCGGCCGGTCCTCGTGGACGAAGCCGACATGGCCGTAGAGGCTGCGGTCGAGGAGATCGTAGGCCGCCGCGCGCTCGGGCACCGCGCGCTTGGCGTTGCGGATGCGCGCGAAGGCGGGCTTGCGCTCGGAGGTCCGCGTGGAGGCGGGGGGAGAGGGCTGGCTCGGGATCTGGTCCATGATGCGGATCTTTCGCGGATGACGCCGGCACCTATCGCTGCCACACTGGTTCCCGTGAAGCTCCAATTCGGACGAATTTCATGGAACCAGCGGCCCTGCGCAGCCTCGTCGACGCCGCGGCGGCGACGTCCGAGCCCGGCACGATCGTGGCGCGGATCTTCGTCGCCCTGCGCGACGCGATCCGCGCGGGACGCCTCGCCCCCGGTGCGGACCTCGTCTCCAGCCGCCGCGCGGCGACGGCGCTCGGCGTCTCGCGCAATTCCGTGAACGCCGCCTACGAGCTGCTGAGGGCGGAGGGCCTCGTGACCATCGCGCAGGGGCGCACGCCCGTCGTCGCGGCGATCGGACCGTTGCCGGCGCAGGTCGCCGCGCCGGCGGACGCGATCGCGCTCTCGCGGCGCGGCGAGATTCTGTGCGCGGACCGCCGGGCCGACCTCTACAGCCGCGCGAGCGGCGCCTTCCGGCCGGGCGCCCCGGACGAGCCGCTCTTCCCGCGGGAAATCTGGGCACGCGCGCTGCGGCGCGCGGCGACGACGCGGCTCGGCACGGCCTCCGAATACGGGGACTATGCCGGGCTCCCGCGCCTGCGGCGTGCGCTCGCCGAGCATCTGCGCCGGGAGCGCGGGCTCGTCGCCTCGCCCGGGAGCGTCGTGATCACCACCGGCGCGCAGTCCTCCCTCGCGCTTCTCGCGGGCGCGCTCTCGGATGCCGGCGATCGGGCGCTGATCGAGGATCCCGGCTATCTCGGCGCGCGCGCCGCCTTCGAGAATGCCGGCCTCGCGCTTCTGCCGCTCCCCGTGGACGAAGCCGGCGCCGACATCGAGGGGGCGCCGGCGGAGCGAGCGAACGCGCGCCTCGTCTACGTGACGCCGTCGAACCAGTATCCGCTGGGCATCCGCATGGCCCTGCCGCGCCGGCTGCGGCTGATCGCGTGGGCGCGGGCAGCGGGCGGCGTCGTGATCGAGGACGATTACGACGGGGAGTTCCACTGGCACGGGCAGGAGACGGGCGCCATGCAGCCGCTGGCGCCCGACGTCGTCGTCTATGTGGGATCGGCGGCGAAGAGCCTGATGCCGGCGCTGCGCATCGGTTGGATCGTCGCGCCCGAGCCGCTCGCCGCGCGCCTCGCGAGCGCGGTGCGCAACGCCGGCGCCGCCGCCAACGTCCACGCCCAGCTCGCCTTGGCGAGCCTGATCGAGGAGGGGACGTGGAAGCTCCACCTGCGCCGAGTCGCCCGCGCCTACGAGGCCCGCGCGCGCATCCTCACGGACGCGATCCGATCACGGCTGGGCGAGCGCGTGCGCGTCGGTCTGCCGAACGGCGGGCTCCAGCTCGCGGTGCGCCTGCGCGACCGTGCCGCGGAAGACGCGGCCCTGCACGCAGCGGGGGAGGGCGGCTTCTCGGTGGCGCGGCTGTCGGGCTACGCGCTGGGCGCGAGCCCCGTCACCGGTCTCCTCGTCAGCTTCGCCGACGCCGACGAAACCCGCGCCGCAGCCTTCGCCGCGCGGCTGGAGGGGGCGGTCGGTCAGAACTAGGTGCAGCAGCGCGGCGTCGCTCAGACCGGCTCCCGGGCGAGCGCACGCTCGACGGCGTCCGGCTCCGCATCGATCACCCTGAGATAGGCGATCAGGGCGGAATCCGGCGTGTAGCGGCCCTGCTCCAGGTCCCGTAGCCGCGCGAGCCCGATCCCGAAGCGCTCGGCAAACTGGGGCTGGCTCAAGCCGAGCCGCCGACGGGCGCGACGGGCGATGGCGGTCGCCTCCAGGCGATCGAGCATCGGCCCCTCGAGCGGCGGATTGTCCGGGTCGCTGGCCGCCGCCGCCTCGATCTCCGCATCCGACATCACGCGACGCGTCGGCGCCGCACGGCTCGCGGCGGCGCGGATTTCCTCAGCGCTCCTTCGTACGATGGCCATGCCGACGTCGCTCCATCCTGCTCGCCCGGCGTGCCGAGATGATCCGGCACGTCTCTCCACGCATCGTATAGACCACCGCATGCAAGACGTCTTCGATATAGGCGAAACAGATGCGCCGTTGCTCGCCATAGGCATGTCGATCATCGACGACATCGGAGTACTCCTCGCTCAGCAGCACCAAGGAGGCCGTCTCGAACGAGACGCCGTGCTTCGCCTCGTTGCGCTCGGCCTTCGCCTCGTCCCACTCGAAGAAGCGTGGTCGATCCATAGAGTGCGGGATACCCGGATGCGTGTCAACGGTCGATTCGCGACCGGAGGATGCTACCCGATCCCCGCACCCCCCGCCACCCGCGTCAGCGCGCGGGAGAGCTCCTCCTGGCCGAAGGGCTTGGAGAGGCGCGCGTCCACGCTCGCGTCCGTCCCCTCGGGCAGCTCCGCGTAGCCGGTGGCGAGGACGAGCGGGAGGTCGGGGCGGCGGGCGCGGACGGCCTGGGCGAGCTGCAGGCCCGTCATGCCTGGCATGGCCTGATCGGTGATAACGACGTCGACGGCGAGGCCGCCGTCGATGAGCGCGAGAGCATCGGCCGCCGAGCCAGCCTCGATGGGCACGTGGCCGAGATCCTCCACCATCGTCGCCGCACCCATGAGGACGAGGGCGTCGTCGTCGACGACCAGGACGCGAAGCCGCCGGCTCCGCGTCGGCCCGGACGCGGTCGCGATCGCCGGTGCCGGCGGGAGCGCCTCGGCGAGGGCGGCTTCGGCGACGGGGAGCAGGATCTCCGCATTCGTGCCCTCGCCGGGCGTGCTCCTGAGGGTGAGGCGTCCGTTCGACTGCTCGGCGAGGCCGTAGACCATGGCGAGGCCGAGCCCCGTGCCCTTGCCCACGCCCTTCGTCGTGAAGAACGGCTCCACCGCCCGCGCCAGCGTCTCGGCGTCCATGCCCGAGCCGGTGTCGGACAGGCACACCCGCACGAAGCGGCCCTCCGGCCGGTCGTCGTTCCCGCCCTCCACGGCATCGACGCCGACGGTCAGGACGCCGCCGTCGGGCATGGCGTCGCGGGCGTTGACGGCGAGGTTCACCAGCGCGAGCTCGAGCTGGTTGGGATCGACCAGAGCCGGCGGCGTGCCCTTCGCAAAGTGTGTGCGAATGGCGATCTGCGGGCCGATGGAGCGGCGCAGGAGATCGGTCATCCCGGTGACGAGCGCCGGCACGTCGACGGCGGAGGGGGCGAGCGACTGGCGGCGCGCGAAGGCGAGCATGCGCTGGGTCAAGGAGACGCCGCGCTCGGCGCCCTGGACGGCGTTGGCGAGGAGCCGCTCCGCCCGCGCGTCCTCGGGGATGCGCTTGCGCAGGAGGGAGAGCGAGGAGAGGACGGCCATCAGGAGGTTGTTGAAGTCGTGCGCGATGCCGCCGGTGAGCTGGCCCAGGCTCTCGAGCTTCTGCAGCTGCACGAGCTTCGCCGCGCCCTCCGCGACCCGCGCCTCGAGGTCGGCGTTCAGGCGCTCCAGCGCGGCGCGGGCCTCGCGGCGCTCCGTGATGTCGTAGTTCACGCCGATCATGCGAACCGCGCGCCCAGTCCCGTCCCGGACGACCTCGCCGCGCCCGGCGAGCCAGCGCACGCCGCCGTCGGGGCGCACGATGCGGAACTCGATGTCCAGCTGCGCTTCGCCGGCGAGCGCGGCGCGGACCGCCTCCGCCACGCCGGCCCTGTCGTCCGGATGCGTCTGCTGCACGAAAGCGTCGTAGCTCGGCGAGCGGCTGTTCTCGGGAAGGCCCAGCAGCGGGCGCATGGGGCCCGTCCAGGTGATGTCGCCGGTGGCGACGCTCCATTCCCAGGTGGCGATCCCGCCCGCCTCCTGGGCGAGGCGCAGGCGTTCCTCGCTCGCGAGGAGCGCCTCCTCGGCGCGCTTGCGCTCGGAGACGTCCTCGAAGGTCGAGACGGAGAGGACGATGCGCCCGGTCTCGTCCCGGATCGGCGCGGCGGAGACCTCGAGATCCGTGAGCGTGCCGTCGCCGCGGCGATAGGCCATGGGCTCGCGATCGACGGTGACGCCGCGCAGGAGCGCGCGGGCGATGGGGTAGTGCGAGGGATCGTAGGGCGTGCCGTCCTCGTGCAGCGCGCCGTGGGCGGCATGGCCGCCATGCTTGTCCCAGGGGATCAGCGGGTGGCCCAGGATCGCCACTGCGCGGCTGTTGTGGAAGAGCAGCCTGCCCGAGGGCGCCTGCGCGACGGCGACGCCGGTCGTCATCTGCTCGAGCACGGCGCGCAGCCGCCACTCGTTCTCTTCCAGCGCCGCCGCCGCGCGCCGCTCCGCCGTCACGTCGCGGAAGAAGACGGTGAGGCCCTCGTTCGTCGGGAAGGCGTTGGCCTCGAACCAGGTCTCCAGCGGCTCGAAATAGGCGTCCGCGCGCGCCGGGCTGCCGGTGCACATGGCGCGGGTATAGGCGTCGAAGAAGGGCGTGCCGATGGCGGAGGGGAAGCTCTCCCAGATGTTGGCGCCCACGAGGTCGCGCCCGCCGGCGATCTGAGCCATCGCGCGCGGGTTGAGGTAGGTGAAGCGCCAGCTGCGATCGAGCAGGAAGACGCTGTCCGTCGTGCTCTCCAGGACGTCGGCGAGGCGTGCCTGCGAGCGCAGGAGCGCTTCCTTGCCGCGCCGCTCGTCGGCCGCCGCCGCGAGGACGAGAGTGACGAGCGCGGTGGCGGAGGCGAAGTTCTGCGCGAGCACGACGCGGGCCTCCGCCGTCTGCGCGAAGAGGTCGAAGGGCCCGCGCCCCAGCGTCGCGCCGAGCGTCGCCGCTCCCGCCGCGACGAGGAGCGCCGCCGACGCGCCGCGGACCTGAAAGGCCAGAGCCGCCCAGATCAGCGGCGGATAGACGAGCCAGGTGCCGAGCTCGCGCGCGGGCTCGCGCAGGAAGAGATGGACGCTCAGCCCCAGCGTGACCGCGAGAATGGCCGCGAGGTGCACGGCCTCGAAGGGCGTCGTCGCGCGCGCGCGCTCGTCGCTCCAGGAGAGGATCAGCGGGGCGATGGTGATGGTGCCGACGAACGCGCCGAGGAACCAGTTGGCGGCCGTCTCGAGAACGATCTCGGAGGGCAGCGCGATGGATATCCGCAGCGCCAGCGTGCCGATCACCGCCGAGATCGCGGCGCCGGCCGCGGCCGCGAGCGCCAGCGCGATCACGTCGCGCATGGCGGGGAGGCGCGGGTCGAGGCCGAGCCAGCGCCGCAGCGCCAGAGCGGGCACGGCCGCAGCGGCGGCGTTGCCGAGCGCGATCAGGAGCTCGACGGCGAAGGCGTGCTCCGAGCCGACGGTCAGCCCGGCGGCGAGACGCGCGACGGCGATCGCCGGCCACAGCCGCACACCCAGCAGCAGAAGGCCCGCCAGGCCGATTCCCGCCGCCGGCCAGACGCTCGAGCCCGCCCCGCCCACGGCCGCCCATTGCAGGCCGACGAGGGCGGCGATCCAGTAGGCGAGCCCGAGGCCCGCGGCTCGCCCGAGAGCGCGCGTCGTGCGTATCACGAATCCATCCGTTCCGCGCTCGTCGCGCGCGTTGGTTCCCGGCCCGGCCGATCGGCGCCGTCGACGGGGCCGGCCGGTCTCAGCCGTCGAGATAACCCCGCTCGCGCAGGTGCCGTTCGAGCACCTCGGGAAATGAAGCCGGTCGCTCGGCGCCGGGCGGGCAGGAGCCGTCCTCCGCACGCGGGGCGGCGCAGATCGTCAGCGGCCAGTCGCCGGAGCGATCGTGGCTCGCCGCGATGCGCGAGCGCGCCTCCTCCCAGCGCCCGAGCCGGGCCATGGCCGCGGCCCATGCGGCGAGGAAGCCGTTCTCGCGCCACAGGCCGGGGCTCTCGCGCGCCGCGTCCTCCATCCAGGCGAGGTCCTGCTCGTAGGCGGAGCGGAAGCGCGGATCGCGCGCGAGATCGACGATCTTCTTGCCGCCGAAGCGCTCCAGCACCAGCGGCGCGAAGGAGCCGGCATAGGGTGCGTAGGCGTAGAGGAAGGACTGGTCGAGGCTCGCGAGCTCGTAGATGCCGTCGCCGTCGACGTCGCGCAGGTCGTAGCCGCGCTCGCCGTCGAGCGTCGCGCCCTCGATCAGCACCCAGTCGTCGCCGATACGATTGGCGACGCGCGTCACCGCGCAGCAATGCGCCCCGCCGGTGAAGGCGCTCGCCACGATCTGGCGGGCGTCGGGATCCTGCGGATCGAGGGGGGCGATGGAGAGCCACGCCGTGGCGGAGAAGGAGCCCGCCTCCTCGAAGGGGATCGCGAAGGCCTCCACGCCGTTCTCGTAGGCGGCGAGGCGGGGGTAGAGGAGATCGCCCTCGTCGCGCAGCGTCTCCAGCACGAGGGTCGCGCCGTCCGCGCCGAAGACGAGGGGCGTCGTGCCGTCGAAGCGCAGCGTCTCGAGCCGCGGGCGCTCGGACGACCAGAAGGGCGCCTCGAAGCGCGCGCCGTCGGCGAGGAAGAGGTCGTCGGGCAGGCCGGGCTCCGCGCGCAGCCGCGCCTGCTGGGCGCCGGCATCGTCCACGGCGAGCGGGCCCGCGACGATGGCGTGCCAGCCGTTGGCGGAGGTGAGAACGTGCGTCGCGTCGAAGCGCCAGCGGAAGTCGCGCGCGAGCGCGATCGCTTCGCCGGGGTCCTGCCGGCTCGCGAGAACGACCCACATCCGGCCGTCGGGGAGAGCGCTCTGCGCCGCCGCCGGCCCGATGGACGGAGGCATCGCCGCGAGCGCTGCCGCGATGAAAAGGCCGCAGCCGATGAGGCACGCTCGCGCCGTTCGGCGCGCACCGTCACGCCAGAGCATCTCGACCTCCCCGCGTCCCGCACACGTCCGCGCCCGCGGGGAACCATGCCCCGCGACATCACGGCAGGCAAGGCCGCCATAAGCCCTGCGCGCGTCGCTCAGAGCCCGTCGTCGCGCGCGCCGTGCCCGATGCGGGCTGCGTCCTCCAGGCAGGCGACGGCCGTCGCGAGGTCGCCGTGCGCCTCCGCGAGGAGCAGGTAGGCCTTCACGAGCATGCTCTCGCGGTGGTCTTCGGGAATCGTATCGAGCCGGTCCGAGAGGTGCGGCATCAGCGCCTGTGCCGTGCCGCGGCCGCGCTCGCCCGAACCCGCCATCTCCTCGGTCTCCTCGAGGCGCCGTTCCGACATGGCGCTTCTTCTCCGTTCCCCAGCCTCACTGGCTACGCGATTCTGCTTAGCGGCCGGAGAGCCGCAGGACAACCCATGTTAAACGCGGGTTGTGCCGGGAGGGTTGCATGCTCGGCATGGCCGCGGCCGTGGAAGCCGAGCCGGCTCAAGGAGAGTAGGGCAGACGCTCCGGCGGCGGCCCGCTCGCCCGCGCCACCATGTCGCTCTCCTCCGCGAGCCCGCGGATCAGCCCCCAGCACATGAAGAGCATGATCACCGAGAAGGGCAGCGCCGCGATGATGGACGCGGCCTGCAGCGCACCGAGCCCGCCGGACACGAGCAGCACGGCAGCGACGAAGCCTTCGCCCAGCCCCCAGACGACGCGGTGGGGCGTCGGTGGGTCCATGTCGCCCACCGAGAGCAGCGTCGTGATGACGAGGGTGCCCGAATCGGAGGAGGTGATGAAGTAGGTGGCGATGAGCAGCGTCGCGACGACGGTGAACAGCCAGCCGACCCAGCCCGCCCCCATCGCCTCGATGGTGCGGTAGAGCGCGAGCGTCGTGTCCTCGTTGACCGCCTCCACGATGCCGCCGCCGCGCCACAGCTCCAGATGCAGCGCCGTGCCGCCGAAGACGGTCAGCCACAGCATGCCGAGCAGCGTCGGCACGAGGAGGACGCCGAGCACGAACTCGCGCACGGTGCGCCCGCGGGAGATGCGGGCGATGAACATGCCGACGAAGGGCGCCCACGCGATCCACCAGCCCCAGTAGAAGGCCGTCCAGCTCGCCTGCCAGCCGGAGGTGCCGGCGGCGTCCGCGCCCGCGTTCGTCCAGAACGAGAGCGGCACGACGTTGATGAAATAGTCGCCCATGCCCTGCACGAAGAGGTTCAGGAGGTAGCGCGTGGGGCCGAAGGAGAGGAAGAAGACGAGGATCGCGAGCGAGAGCCAGAGATTCAGCTCGGAGAGGATGCGCACGCCCTTGCCGACGCCCGACACGACCGAGATCGTCGCGATCACGGAGATGACGGCGATGAGCCCGAGCTGCCAGCCGACCCCGATCGGCATGCCCACGATCTGGTTGAGGCCGGTGTTCATCTGAACGACGCCGAAGCCGAGCGAGGTGGCGATGCCGAAGATCGTGCCGAACACCGCGAGCACGTCGACCGCGTGCCCCCAGAAGCCGTAGATCCGGTCCCCGATCAGCGGGTAGAGCACCGAGCGGATCGAGAGCGGCAGCTTGCGGCGGTAGCTGAAGAAGGCGAGCGAGAGCCCCACGATGACGTAGATCGCCCACGGGTGCAGGCCCCAGTGGAAATAGGTGAGCCGCATCGCGAGCGCGGCGGCGGCGTTGGTCCCCGCCATCGTGTCGTCGAGGAAGGGGTTGTCCTGGAAGTGATAGATCGGCTCGGCGATCGACCAGAAGACGAGGCCGATGCCCATGCCCGCGCCGAACAGCATCGAGAACCAGGCGAAATAGGAGAATTCCGGCTGCTGGTCGTCGTCGCCCAGCTTCAGCGAGCCGAACCGGCTGAACAGCAGGTAGACCGAGAAGAACAGGAACGAGGACACGACGAGGATGTAGTACCACTTGAAGCCGGCGATGATGCCGTCGCGTGCCGCGCCGAACCAGGTCGAGGAGGTCTCCGGCGCGACGGCGCCGAAGAGGAGGAAGGTGAAGGTGACGACGAGCGCGATCGTCGCCATCACCGGGTTGAGGCCCTTGAAGACGCCTTTCTCGGCTCGCACGTCAGCGCTCCTCTCGTCCGAGGTTCATGACGTCGTGCTCGGGCCCGACGACGGGATAGTATTCCTCGCCCACATGCGCGCCCGATCCGCCCACCGCGCGGTACGCCATGCGCCCGCGCACCACCTGGCGGTGGTCGATGAGGGAGACGGAGGGGCGGTTGTTCACCGCCGCGCGCTGGCCGAGGAAGACGACGATCGGCACACCGATATTGGCGGTGCCCGCGGTCATCCACAGCCGGTTCCAGTCGAACTGCCCGCCGATGAACTCCACCTGCCGCAGCGCGCCGTCGAAACCGGCGACGAAGAAGTCGCGGGCTTGGCGCGTGGGGAAGAGGTGGACGGTCATGTAGGCGAGCTCGAGCTCGGTCACGAGCCGGGGCAGGGTGAAACGCCCGGTCTCCTCGGCGGAGACGTGGCGCTCGGTGTTGGGGTCGATCTTGACCGAGAGGTCTTCCGGGTCCGGATCGAAGGCCGGGAGGTAGCGGACCCAGGCGGAGGTGTCCGGCATGAAGTAGCGGGCGCGGACCACTTCGAGGCGGGCGACCACGTCCTCGATGGTGAGCGCGCGGATCTCCGCCTCGCCGAGCCGCGACGCTCGGGCGGGGTGGGTCGTATCGGCCATGATCTCCTCTTTCGGGCTCGTGGAGCGCGCCGGTCGCGCGTCGCGTCAACGAGCCGGGCGCAACGGAGGTTTCATCTCCTCGCCACGACGTCGCCGCGAACGGAGCCGCGGCGTCCCCCGCAGCATCAGCCACCCTTGGCCGCCCGGCGCTTGCGCTTGATGCGGTAGACCAGCACCTGCAGCCCCACCGACAGCGCGAGCCAGGCGACGAAGGCGAGGCCGAGCAGCGCGAGCGCCCACGGGTCGGGCGAGGCGAGGACCTCGGCGAGGCGGGTGCCGAGCAGCGTCAGCATCACGAGGCCCGGCGCCATGCCGATGAGCGTGCCGGCGAGATAGTCGAAGAGCCCGATCCGGCTCGCGCCGACGACGAGGTTGACGACGCTGAAGGGCGCCACCGGCAGCATCCGCAGCGCCGCCACCGCGATGACGCCGCTGTCCGCGAGCGCCTTCGAGACGGCGCGGGTGCGCCGGCCCATCCGCCGCTCGAGCGCACCGCGCCCCACGGCGCGCCCGATCACGTACATCATCGCCGCGCTCAGCATGACCCCCGTCGTCGCGAGCGCGATCGCCGGCACGGGCGCGAACATCATTCCCGTGACGGTGATCAGCACCGTGACGGGAAAGACGAGGAGCCCGCCCACGACGAAGGCGAGGACGACGAGGAGCGGCGCGAAGGGCCCGGTGCCGAGCGCCTCGAGCCATTCCACGAGCTCGGCGGGGTCGGTGAGGGTCGAGGCCGGCGAGAAGCGCCAGAGCGCGACGATGGCGACGATCGCGAGCGCGAGAAGCACGAGCTGCCCGGTTCGCAGGAGCGAGCGCTGCGCCGGCTGGCCGGCGAACATCTCCGCCCCGAAGGCCGGCGTCGCGATGGGCGTCTCCGGGTCGGCGATCTCGCCGATGCGTCTCGCCAGCTCGCCGTCCTCGGCCGTGCCGAGGTCGATGGGCGCGAGGCGGCGGCCTCGCGCGGGAAAGCTCTCGATCGCCGCCAGCAGCGAGCCGTCGCGCGCCGTCGCGTCCGCGATCTCGTCGGGCGAAACGCCCGCATGCTCGGCCAGCAGCCCGTCGCGGATGCGGGCGATCGCCGCGCGCTCCGCCTCGCTGTGCGCCTCGATCGCGAGGTCGCATTCGCTGTCGAGGCCCATGGAGCGATTGTTCAGGTTCGAGGAGCCGATGCGCAGCAGGCGATCGTCGACGATCATGAGCTTGGCGTGGACCATCACGCCCTCGCCGGTCGGGTCGTCGGGCACGGCCGGGTAGAGCAGCCGCACCCGGCCCGCGCAGCCGGACGCCTCCAGGATCGCCATGAAGCGGCGCCGGCCGGCATTCATCGAGTGCTCCTCGTGCCAGCTCTGATGCACGTTCGGGCCGACGAGGACGACCTCGAGCGTCGGCACCTCGGCGAGGCGCGTCGCGATGGCGCGTGCGACGCTCTCGCGGGTGAGGAACTGGTTCTCGACGTAGATGGTGCGCTCGGCGGCGGCGACGCTCGCGAGGTAGAGCGCCTCCACCTCGCGAATGGCGGGCGCTCCGGCGAAATCCGGGCGCGTGCGGGCGATGCCGACGGCGACGTCGCGAAAGTCGGGGACGAGCCCCTCCGGCCAGGGATCCACGCTCGCCGGCGGGGCGCGGCGCAGGCGCGAGGGCGCCGCCGCCTTCGGCAGCTTCGGCGCCGCCGCGTACCCGCCCTCCGCCTGGCGCCAGCGCGCCTCGGCCAGCGCGGCGAGCGCATGCGCCGCCTCGCCGTCGACGATCATCTGCGCGTCGTGGAACGGGCGATAGGGCGCGCCGTCGGGGTCCCGGAGGCGGGTGTCGTCGATCGCGTGGGCGCGGGTGTCCCAGCGCCGGATGGCGAGATCGAGCCCGCCGCAGAAGGCGAGCGCGCCGTCCACGACGACGATCTTCTGGTGATGGCTCGCGCCGATGGGCAGCACGTCGTCGAGGCGCGCGCGGATCTGGCGCGGCATGGACCAGTCGAGCTTCACCTCCGGCAGGAGCTCGCGCTCGAGCCCGTAGAGCAGCGCATAGTCCCACAGGAGGAGATCGACCTTCAGCCGCGGGCGCCGCTCGACGAGCGCGCGCAGGAAGGGGCCGAGCTCGCGCGGGAGGCCGTCGGCGGGCTCCCATTCCTCGCCGACGAGCGGCGTGCGGCTGTCGATGTCCCAGCCCACGACGAGGATGCGCGAGCGCGCGTTCAGCATCGCGGCGCGCATGGCGCCGAAGGTCGCGGCCGCGTCGACGAGCGCCGCCGCGCGCCCGGCGCGCGCGATCGTCCAGACCGTCTCCCCTGGCCTCAGGATGCCCCCGCTCTCGCCCAACGCCATGCTCCTCAGCTCGCCTTCCTAACGCACGGGAGCCTCTAGCGCATCCGCAGCCGCGCCTCGGGGCTTTACGGAATTGCGCACGTCGCCGCCGCGCTGCACGGTCCGCGAGGAAGCAAACGCTCCAGGAGAGGATTTCGGCCATGATCTCGACCATCGTCGTCGCCGTGGACGGCTCGGAGCACCAGGACGCGGTCGTGGCGCTCGCCGCCGAGATCGCGCAGGCGCGCGGCGCGCGCCTCGTGCTGGCACACGCGCTCCTGCGCGGCGTGCCCTACGGCGAGCTCTATTCCGTGGCCGAGCGGCTCGGCTTCCTCGATCGCGTCAAGGCCGAGCTCGACCAGGCCTCCGCGACGCCGGTGATGCCCGCCGCCGCCATGGGCGGCGCGATCCCGGTGATCATGGTCTCGCCCGACACGCTCCACCACGTGGCCGACGAGGTCCTCGCCGCGGCGCGCAGAGCTCTCGAGCGTGAAGGCGTCGCGGTCGAGACGCGCGTCCTCGACGCCCCGCCGGCCGAGGCGATCCTGCAGATCGCGAGCGAGGAGGGCGCGGACCTCCTCGTCATCGGCAGCCGCGGCCTCGGCCGCGTCGCCGGCATGATCCTCGGCAGCGTCTCCCAGAAGGTCCTCCACGACGCGTCCTGCGCGGTGCTCGTGGTGAAGTGAGCGCGCGGTCTTAACGCTTCGTTCACCATCCCCCCGGCAGAACTTGCCTAGTCTGCGGAAAGAGGGGCGCGATGAGCGAGGCGGGGGCATCGGCGGCGAGCGCGGCGACCGGCGGCCGCGGGGCGGGCGGGCTCTCGGCGCTCGGCGCGCTGACGAAGCGCACCGACCTCTTCCTCGCGCTGGGCGTGATGGGCATCCTCGTGGTGCTCGTCTTCCCGCTGCCGGCGATCGTGCTGGACCTCCTGCTCGCCGTCTCGATCATCTTCTCCGTCCTGATCCTGATGACGGCGCTCTTCATCGAGGAGCCGCTCGAGTTCTCGTCCTTCCCGACGATCCTGCTCATCGCGACGATGCTGCGGCTGGCGCTCAACCTCGCCTCCACGCGCCTCATCCTGAGCTATGGCCACGAGGGGACGGATGCGGCGGGCCACGTCATCGAGGCCTTCGGCGGCTTCGTCATGGGCGGCAACTTCGTCATCGGCGTCGTCGTCTTCGCGATCCTGGTGCTCGTCAACTTCGTCGTCATCACCAAGGGCTCGGGCCGCATCGCCGAGGTCGCGGCGCGCTTCACCCTCGACGCCATGCCCGGCAAGCAGATGGCCATCGACGCCGACCTCTCGGCGGGCATCATCGACGACATCGAGGCCAAGCGCCGGCGCCAGAAGCTCGAGGACGAATCGACCTTCTTCGGCGCCATGGACGGTGCCTCGAAATTCGTGCGCGGCGACGCGATCGCGGGCCTGCTGATCACGCTCATCAACGTCATCGGCGGCATCGTCATCGGTGTCGCGCAGATGCAGATGTCCTTCGGCGACGCCGCGCATTCCTACACGATGCTGACGGTGGGCGACGGTCTCGTCTCGCAGATCCCCGCGCTCATCGTCTCCACCGCCGCGGGCCTGCTGGTCTCGAAGGCGGGCGTGAAGGGCGCCGCCGACAAGGCGCTCGGGCGCCAGCTCGCCGGCTACCCCAAGGCGCTGGGCATGTCGGCGGCGGTGATGGGCATGATCGCACTCTTGCCCGGCATCCCCTTCATCCCCTTCATGACGCTCGCTCTCGCCGCCGCCTACGGCGCCTGGCACTTCGGCAAGAAGGCGAAGGAGCGCGCGCTGGAGGAGGCCGCGAGCGCGGCGGCTGCCGCGGCGACGGGCGAGGCGGGCGACGTCGGGCCGGGCGAGCCGCCGATCTCCGACACGCTCAAGATCGACGACCTCAAGATCGAGATCGGCTACGCGCTCCTGCCGCTCGTCAACGGCAAGAACGGCGACGGCGTCGACCGGCTCACCGAGCAGATCAAGGCGCTGCGCCGTCAGCTCGCCGCCGAGCTCGGCTTCGTGATGCCCAGCGTGCGCATCCTCGACAACGTGCAGCTCGAGGCCAACGCCTACGTGATCCGGGTCAAGGAGATCGAGGCCGGGCGCGGCTCGGTCTTCCCCGACCAGTTCATGGCCATAGATCCGATGGGCGGCCAGGTGCAGCTGCCGGGCCAGCACATGCTGGAGCCCACCTTCGGGCTTCCCGCCACCTGGATCGATTCGGGGCTGCGCGACCAGGCGCAGCTCAAGGGCTACACGGTGGTGGACGCCGCGACCGTGCTCTCGACGCACCTCACCGAGGTGATCAAGGCCAACATGGCCGAGCTGCTCTCGCATCCCGAGGTGCAGAAGCTCCTGCGCGACCTGCCCAAGGAGCATGCCGATCTCGTCAAGGAGATGGTGCCCTCGCAGATCACGGCGACGGGCATCCAGCGGGTGCTGCAGCTGCTGCTGGCCGAGCGGGTGTCGATCCGCGATCTCGGCACGATCCTGGAGGGCATCTCCGAGGTCGTCGGCGCCACGCGCTCGCCCCGCGAGATCGTCGAGCACGTGCGCCAGCGCCTCGCCCGGCAGCTCTGCGCCCAGTATACGGGGCCGAACGGGACGCTGCCCATCGTCACGCTCTCGCCCTCCTGGGAGCAGGCCTTTCTCGAATCGATCGTGGGCAACGGCGACGAGCGCCAGCTCGCCATGCAGCCCTCCAAGCTCGGCGAGTTCGTCAACGGCGTGCGCGACCGCTTCGAGGACGCCGCGCGCCAGGGCGAGATGCCCGTCCTCGTCACCTCGGCCCAGGCGCGGCCCTTCGTGCGCTCCATCATCGAGCGCTTCCGCCGCGAGACGCCGGTGATCAGCCAGGCGGAGATCCACACCCGCGCGCGGCTGCGGACCGTGGGGAGCGTGTGAGGCGTGCGAGCGCGTTGATCGCCGTGCGCTTTCGCCATACCGTGCTGACGAACCGGAGATGCACCATGAGCGACACCGCAGACCGTATCGCCATCGAGGTTGAGCCACGCGTCGCGGAGGCACTCGACCAGCTGGTACGGACCGGCCGCTTCGGATCGCGCGACGCGATCCTCCAGGAAGGTCTTCGGCTCGTCCAGGGACGCGAGGCAAAGCTCGCCGAACTCGATGCGGCCATTGCCCGGAGCCTCGCCGAGGCCGATGCCGGCTTGGGAATACCCGCCGATGAGGTCTTCGCCGACCTCAAGGCGCGGTATCGCGATCCTGCGGATTGACCGCGAATGCTGCCGGTAATCTTCACGCCGGCTGCGCAAGCCGAGATCCTGGTCCTCGCCGATCGCATCGCTCTCTTCAATCGCAAGAGGGTTCGTCGAAGAGATCGAGGACGCGTGCTCGGGCTTGAAGGAATATCCTCTGCGCTTCTCGCTCGTTCCCCGCTACGAGCAGTTCGGCATTCGCCGTCGCGTCGTCGGAGACTATCTCGTGCTCTACAGGGTCTTGCAGAGCCGAATAGAGGTCATCCACGTGGTTCATGGCGCAACAGATTACGCAACGATCCTGTTTCCCGAGCACTGATCGACACCTCACCCGAGCATCATCACCTCCCCCAACGCCCGCCGCGGCGAGCGCGGCATCGGCGGGCCGTAGCCGATGCGGAGCACGAGGTTCGGGCGTCGGTCGCCCAACCCCAACAGGGCGCGCAGGGCGGCGCGCTGCGCGGGCACCTCGACGCATTGGTTGACGAAGGCGAGGGTCGCCCCCGCCGCCGTCGCCGCGAGCGCCGCCGCGGTATAGGCGCGTCCGGCCGCGGCCCAGCCGGCGGGATCGTCCGTGCCGGCGACGAGGACGACGAGGCCGCTCGACGAGCGGATCTGGGAGGCCACCTTGTCGTTCTCGCGTCCCTCGCGGAAGACGAGGTCGAACAGGATCGGGCCGAGCCATGTGGGCGAGGACGGGTTGCCGGAGGCGCCCGCGAAGAGCCCGTCGCCCGTCGCGAGCGCATGCCGCTCGTTCCAGCGCAGCCAGGATTTCAGCTCGGCGACGAAGGCGCGGTCGCGGATCTGCGCCGTGTTGCCGGCCAGGACGACGGCGAGGACGTCCTCGACCGCCTGCGTCTCGGAGAGGTACAGAAGCTCGACGCCGTGGCGCGCAGCCTCGCGGATCATGCGCGCGACGAGAGCCGGCGGGATCGGGCGGCCGTCGTAGAGGGCGCGGGTGGATCGCCGCCGGGAGATCGCGGCCGCGAGATCCGCCTCGTCCGCAGGGGCGCCGACGCCGGCTGCGAGGTCGACCGCGAGTCTCTCCCCGTCTGCGTCGGCGGCGAAGCCGGCATCCGCGGCGATGCCCCGCGAGCGGGCGGCGAGGACGAGGGTCTGGGCCGCGCAGCCCAGGCTCGCCCAGAGGTGATGGTCGTCGGGATCGACGACGGGCGTGCGCCGGGAGAGGTCGGGGAGGATGTCGACGCCGCCGGCGCGGGGCCGGAAGCGCCAGGGCTGCGTGTTGTGCCCGCTCGCCGCGAGCGTCGCCACGCGCAGCAGATCGCCGAGCGCCGGCTCGGCCGGGAGCGGCGCGTCGAGCGCGGCGAGGCGGGTCTCGTAGGATGCGGCCGCGCTCATCGCTTCCCTGCCTCCCTCGCGCGAGCTCTCACACCGCCCGCGAATGCCGCGTCGCCTGCGGCGCCCAATAGCCGTCGAGCCTGGCGGCGACGTTGCGGACGTGGAAGCGCGCGTGCGGCGGCACGCGCACGCGCCGGCCCTCGATCGTGCAAAGGCCGTCCGCCGCGAGCGGCGCGAGGCGGGCGAGATCGGCGTCGAGATGATCGCTCGCGAAGCCGCGCTCGGCGGCGAGGGCTCCGAGATCGACGTCGAAGGCGCTCATCAGCGCGTAGATCGCCGCACGCCGCAGCGCGTCCTCGGCCGTGACCGGAACGCCGCGCACCACGGGAATGCGACCCTCGTCGACGGCCTGCGCCCACTTGCCGAGATGCGGCTCGTTCTGGGCGTAGCCCTGCGGCAGCGCGCCGATGGAGGAGGCGCCCAGCCCGATCAGGGTCTCGGCTCGGTCGGTCGTGTAGCCCTGGAAATTGCGCTTGAGCGTGCCCTCGCGCACCGCGATCGCGAGCGGGTCCTCGGGCCGGGCGTAATGGTCGAAGCCGACCTCCACCCAGCCGGCCTCGGCGAAGGCGTCGGCGGCGGCCTGCGCCTGCGCGAGGCGCTCGGCGGCACCGGGCAGCAGGGCCGCGTCGATGGCCGCCTGGTGCTTGGCGAACCAGGGCACGTGCGCGTAGCCGAAGACGGCGGCGCGATCCGGGTTCATCGCGAGCATAGCGGCGACGGTGGCGCGGACGTGCGCGACGGTCTGCGTCGGCAGGCCGTACATGAGGTCGACGTTGATCCGGTCGATCCCGTGCGCGCGCAGCATCGCCACGGCGGCCGCGACCTGCTCGGTGGGCTGCACCCGATGGACCAGCCGCTGGATCTCCGGATCGACGTCCTGCACGCCCAGCGAGACGCGGTTGACGCCCGCACCCGCGAGCGCCGCAGTCATCTCCTGCGTGAGCGTGCGCGGATCGATCTCCACCGCGATCTCCGCGTCCGGCGCGAAGGGGAATTCCGCCTTCAGCCGGGCGATGACGCGCGCGAAATCCGCGGGCGCGAGGATGGTCGGCGTGCCCCCGCCGAAATGCAGGTGCGCCACCGGCCCCTTGCGCGGCATGGCGGCGGCGACGCGCGCGGCCTCCTCCTCCAGCCGGCTCGCGTAGCGGGCGATGCGGGCGTCGTCGTTGAGCACGCTCGTGTGGCAGCCGCAATACCAGCACAGCACCCGGCAATAGGGGACGTGCACGTAGAGCGAGAGCGGCGTCGTGCCGTCGAGCTCGGCGAGCCAGTGCCGGTAGAGCGCCTCGTCGATGCCGGGCCCGAACTGCGCCGCCGTCGGGTAGCTCGTGTAGCGCGGAACGGTCTCCAGCGCATAGGCGGCGGGGATCGCCGCCAGCGTGGAGGGGGAGAGGGACGGGCGAGGGGAGGGGGAGATCGTGCGCATGCCGGGAGTGAAGCGCGGCGGGCGGCGGGCGTCGTTGATCCAGCGCAAGGGGAGGGCGACCGCCTCCTCCGGACCCCTCTTCCCCCCCGGCGCGTTCCGTCCTAAACCCGCACACCCGTAACGCTCTCCCGCGTCGGCGCGTCTCGCGCGCCGGCGCCCGACGGACGAAAGGCGCCATGAACCTCTTCGCCCTCTTCGAGGCCCGCGTCGCCGAGGCGCTCGGCCGGCTGGTCGAGGCCGGCGATCTGCCCGCCGGGCTCGATCATTCCCGCGCCGTGGTGGAGCCCCCGCGCGACCCGTCGCACGGCGACCTCGCGACCAATGCCGCGATGGTGCTCGCCAAGGACGCGGGCGCGAAGCCGCGCGATCTCGCCGAGAAGATCGCCGCCGACCTGCGCGGCGATGCGCGCATCGCCGCCGTCGAGATCGCGGGGCCCGGCTTCATCAACCTGCGCCTCGACGCGTCCGCCTTGCACGACGTCCTGCGCGCCGCCGTGCGCGAGGGAACGGGCTATGCCCGCGGCGGCGCGCCGGGCGGGCCCGCGGTCAACGTCGAGTACGTCTCCGCGAACCCGACGGGCCCGCTCCATGTCGGCCACGGCCGCGGCGCCGTGTTCGGCGACGCGCTCGCCAACCTGCTCGCCTTCGTCGGCCGGGACGTGACGCGCGAGTACTACATCAACGACGCCGGTGCGCAGGTCGACGTGCTCGCCCGCTCCGCCTACCTGCGCTATCGCGAGGCGTTGGGCGAGGACATCGGCATCATTCCCGACGGGCTCTATCCCGGCGACTACCTCGTACCCGTCGGCCAGGCGCTGGCGGAGGTGCACGGCCCGGGCCTGCTCGAGCAGGACGAGGAGACCTGGCTCCCCATCGTGCGCGACACCGCCATCGACATGATGATGGCCATGATCCGCGCCGACCTCGCCGCGCTCGACATCAAGCACGACGTCTTCTTCTCCGAGCGCTCGCTCTCGGCCGGCGACACCGACGACATCGCCGAGGCGATCGAGGATCTGCGCGCGCGCGACCTGATCTACGAGGGGCGCCTCGCGCCGCCCAAGGGCGTCAAGGACGAGGAATGGGAGGACCGCGAGCAGACGCTGTTTCGCGCCACCGCCTTCGGCGACGACACCGACCGGGCGCTCTTGAAGTCCGACGGCGCCTACACCTATTTCGCCGCGGACATCGCCTATCACCGCTCGAAGTACCTGCGCGGCTTCCCGGAGATGATCGACGTCTGGGGCGCCGATCACGGCGGCTACGTCAAGCGCATGAAGGCGGCCGTGCAGGCGGCGACGAACGGGAAGGGCGAGCTCGACGTCAAGCTCTGCCAGCTCGTGAAGCTCCTGCGCGCCGGCGAGCCGGTGAAGATGTCCAAGCGCTCCGGCTCGTTCGTCACGCTGCGCGACGTCGTCGACGAGGTCGGTCGCGACGCGGTGCGCTTCATGATGCTGATGCGCAAGAACGACGCGCCGCTCGACTTCGACCTCGCCAAGGTGGTCGAGCAGTCGAAGGACAACCCGGTCTTCTACGTGCAGTACGCGCATGCGCGCTGCGCCTCGATCTTCCGCCAGGCGTCCGAGCAGATGCCGGGCGTGGATTTCGGCTCGCAGGTTCTCGCCGAGGCGGATCTCGCGCTCCTCGCCGACGACGCGGAGCTCGACCTCCTGCGGCGTATCGCCCTGTTCCCTCGCACCATCGAGCAGGCGGCGACCGCGCACGAGCCGCATCGTGTGGCGTTCTATCTCTACGAGCTCGCCGCTTCGCTGCATCAATTGTGGAGCAAGGGCAAAGACTTGCCGCAATTACGGTTTGTTAATCAAGCCGACCGAAAGTCCACCGAGGCGCGGCTCGCGTTGGCGCACGCCGTGCGTTGCGTGATCGCCTCTGGACTTTCAATATTGGGCGTCGCGGCGCCGGACGAGATGCGCTGAGGCGACGATCCGCGTCCGAGCCGCCGCAAAGGCGTGAGGCTGAGGTATCAGCGCGATGAGCGACAACGCGAAACGGCGGCTCTCCATCGATCTCGACGAGATCGAGCGCCAGCTCAGGCAGACGGGCGGTGACCCGCGCACGAGCGTGCCGGGCCAGCCGCCCGCGCAGAAGGCCGACCCGCTGGCGGAGCTCGCCCGCATCGTCGGCCAGGACGATCCCTTCGGCGCGCTCCTCGACGAGGACGCGGCCCGCCGCCGCGCGCCCCAGCAGGCGACGCAGGCGCGCCCGCCGGTGCCGGGCCGCCGCCCGGAAGCCGAGGACCCGCGCGCGGCCTATGCCGCACAGGGCTTCTCGGTCGACGAGCGCGACGCCTGGAGCCGCGGCGAGGACGGCCATGCCGGCGCGCAGCGCGATCCGCGGGACGCGTACGCCCAAGACGATCACGCCCAAGACGATTACGCGTACGACGAGGCCTACGACGATCGCACGGAATGGGACGAGCCCTATTCCGCGGACGGCCAGGCGCACGACGACGCGGCCGACTGGGCTGGCGGCGCCTACGGCGACGAGGCCTACGAGGACGAGCCGCCGCGCCGTCGCGGGCTCGGCCGCAAGAGCCTCGTCACCGCCGGGGCGCTGATCACCGTCGCTTTCGTGGGCGTCGGCACCGCGCTCTGGTTCGCCGGATCGGTGGATCAGGCGCCCGGCGAGCCGCCGCTGATCGCGGCCGATCCCGAGCCCGTGCGCGTCGCTCCCGAAAATCCCGGCGGCGTCGAGATTCCCAATCAGGACACCGCGCTCCTCGACGCGCAGGACAACGGCGAGACGCGTATCGTCGATCGCGAGGAGCAGCCCGTCGACATCGCCGGTCTCGCCCGAGAGCCGGCGGAGGCGCCGCGCGTCGTCCTGCCGGCGCCGGGCGCCGAGACGCAGGCGCCTGCCGCCGCCACCGACGATCCCATCGCCCAAGCGCTCGGCGAGGACGGCCTCGCCGGCCTCGATGCGGGTCTCGACGGGGGTCTGCAGCCGCCGCTCGTGAGCTCGCCCGCCGTCGCCGCGCTCGGCGAGCCGCGGCGCGTGCGCACGGTCACCGTGCGCCCCGACGGCACGATCATCCAGCCGACGGGGCTCTCCCCCGCCGCACAGCCGGCCACCGCCCCCGCCGAGACGGCGAGCGCCGCGCCGGCGCAGGCGCCCGGGACGCCCGCGCCGCTGGAGCCCCTCGCTCCCCTGGCGCCCGTGCCCGAGATCGGCGCTGGCAACGACCTGCCGTCCATGGATCTCCCCGCGACGGATCTCCCGGCGACGGAGCTCGCGGCCGTGGCGCCGGAAGCGCCCGCGCCCGTGCCGCCGCCGGCGCCCGCCCGCGACAGCTTCCCGGCGCCCGCGCCGGCCCAGCCGAGCGGGCCGCTCCAGCTCTCGGCCCTGCCGACGGTCTCCGCGCCGGTGGCGCAGCCGGCGGCGCCGACGGGCGGCTACGCCGTCCAGCTCGCCATCCGCGGGTCGGAGGATCGCGCCCGCGCGGCCTTCTCGGAGCTGCAGGCGCAGTATTCCTCGATCATCGGCGACGGCCAGCCGATCATCCGCCAGGCGGTGGTCAACGGCAGCACGATCTACCGCGTGCGCGTCGGCCCGTACTCGCTGGAGCGGGCCAACCAGGCCTGCGACCAGATCAAGGCCGCCGCGGGCGATTGCTTCGTCGCCTCCAACCAGTGACGGGCCGCTTTCCCGACAAGGTGATCTTATGCCGTCCGCCATGATCCTCGGCCTCGCCGGCACGGTCGTCACGCCCGAGGAGGCGGCGTTCTTCCGGGATGGGGACCCGTGGGGCTTCATTCTCTTCCGCCGCAACGTCGAGAGCCCAGACCAGGTGCGTGCGCTCTGCGCCGCCCTGCGCGCGGCGGTGGGACGCGATGCGCCGATCCTCGTCGACCAGGAGGGCGGGCGCGTGCAGCGGCTCGGTCCTCCCCATTGGGCGAAGCACCCGCCGGCGGCGGCCTATCATCGCCTCGACCTGTCCCTCGAGGAGAGACTCGCTCTGTGCCGGCTCGGCGCGCGGCTGATCGCGGCGGAGCTGGCGGACGTCGGCATCGACGTCGATTGCGTACCCTGCCTCGACGTGCCGGTGCCCGGCGCCGACGGCATCATCGGGGATCGCGCCTATGCGGACGTGCCCGATCTCGTGGCGCGCTACGGGCGCGCGGCGGCGCAGGGCCTGCTCGACGAGGGTGTGCTGCCCGTGATCAAGCACATGCCCGGCCACGGCCGCGCCGGCGTCGACAGCCACCTCGCGCTGCCGCGGGTCGACACCCCGCGCGCGGATCTGGAGGCGCACGACTTCCCGCCCTTCGCGGCGCTCGCCGATATGCCGCTCGGCATGACGGCCCACGTCGTCTACGAGGCGATCGACGACGAGGCGCCGGCGACGACCTCCGCTCGGGTGATCGCGGAGGTGATCCGCGGTGCGCTCGCCTTCGACGGGCTCCTGATGACGGACGATCTCGGCATGCACGCGCTGGCGGGCTCCTTCGACGCCCGCGCGCGCGCATCCCTCGCCGCCGGCTGCGACGTGATCCTGCATTGCTCGGGCGCCATGGACGAGATGCGCGGCGTCGCCTCCGTCACGCCGGCGCTCGCAGGTGATGCCGCCCGTCGCGCCGAGGCCGCGCTCGCCCGCCGCCGCAGGCCGGCGGAACCGCTGGATCTTGTGGACGCCCGCGCCCGCCTCGCCGCCGCGCTCGCACCGGTGCTTGCCCCGAGCGCCTGAAGCGGGTGATTCTCTTTCGCCCAGCGAGGAGAGAATCGGTCTTGGCCATCGGACGCACGATCGACTTCGACGACGACGATCGCGCCCCCGTCCGCGAGGACGGCGAGCCGGCGCTCGTCGTCGACGTCGGCGGCTACGAGGGACCGCTCGACCTCCTCCTCGATCTCGCGCGGCGCCAGAAGGTCGATCTGCGCGAGATCTCGATCCTGGCGCTCGCCGAGCAATACATCGCCTTCGTCGAGGAGGCGCGGCGCATGCGCCTCGAGCTCGCCGCCGACTATCTCGTGATGGCCGCCTGGCTCGCCTACCTGAAGTCGCGCCTGCTCCTCCCCGAGCCGCCCAAGGGCGAGGAGCCCTCCGCCGAGGAGCTCGCGAGCGCGCTCGCCGAGCGGCTGCGCCGGCTCGAGCTGATCCGCGCCGCGGCCAAGGCGCTGGACGCGCGCACGCGGCTCGGCCGCGACGTCCACGCCCGCGGCGCGCCCGAGCCCATGGCCGTGCGCACGCGCCCGCTCTACGAAGCGAGCCTCTACGATCTCCTGAAGGCCTACGCCGCCCAGCGCCAGAAGCAGGCGGCCTCGCGCGTCACGTTGCGCCGGCGCGTGGTCTGGTCCCTCGTCGAGGCGCGCGAGGCGCTGGAGCGCCTCGTCGGGCACGCCGTCGACTGGATGGTGCTCGACGATTACCTCGTGCGCTTCGTCTCGACGCCGTCCGAGCGGGCCACGGTGCGCGCCTCCGCCCTCTCCGCGACCCTCGAGCTCGCCCGCGAGGGGCGCCTCGCCCTGCGTCAGGAGCGCGCCTTCGGGCCGATCTGGCTCAAGGCCGCGAGCGCGCCGCGCGCCGACCCGGTGCCGGAGCCCGCAGCATGAACGCCGATCGCCGCTTCGCCGCGCTCTCCGAGCGCATGTCCGCCGAGATCGCCGAGGCGCGGCTCCACGCCGAGCACCTGCGCATGGCGGAGGCGCTGCTCTTCGCCAGCGCCGAGCCGATGACGGAGGCCGATCTCGCCGAGCGCCTGCCGACGGGAGCGCGGGTGGGTCGGCTCGTCGAGGACATCGCCGCCTATTATTCCGGGCGCGGCGTCAACCTCGTGAAGCTCGCGGGCGGCTGGGCCTTCCGCACCGCGGGCGACCTCTCTTGGATGATGGCCAAGGACGTGGTGGAGCCCCGCAAGCTCTCCCGCGCGGCGCTCGAGACGCTGGCCATCGTCGCCTACCACCAGCCGGTGACGCGGGCCGAGATCGAGGACATTCGCGGCGTCTCGACCTCCAAGGGCACGCTCGACACCTTGATCGAGGCGGGCTGGGTGCGCCTGCGCGGGCGCCGCCGCGCGCCGGGCCGGCCGGTCACCTACGGCACGACGCGCTCGTTCCTCGACCATTTCGGGCTCGACGCCATCGGCGATCTCCCGGGGCTCGACGAGCTCAAGGGCTCGGGCTTCTTCGAGGGCCGCCTGCCCACGGGCCTCGCCGTCCCGCTCCCCTCCGACGACGACGCGCTGCGCGAGGACGAGGAGCCCCTCGAGGACGGCGACCTGTTCATGCCGCTGGAGGTGGAGGGCGAGGACGAGGACGAGGAGGGCGAGGACGGCGCGCCTCCCTCCCTGTAGGGGAGGGGAATGCCGCCGTAGGCGGCTAGGGGTGGGGCCCGACGCCTGCCGCCCAACCCGCCCCTTTCGGCTTCGCCGAACGCGCCTCGCGGCGCGCCCCATCCGTCTCGCCGCCTTCGGCGTCGATCCACCTTCCCCTACAGGGAAGGAGGAGGCTGGCCGCTTTCTTCAACCCGTCGACAAACGCCCGTCGATGGCGCACATAACGGGCATCCCGTCCTCACCCGCGTTCCGGATCCGATGAAGCCGTCCACCCGCTCCGCCAGCATCGCCGATCGCCTCGGCTTCGGCCGTTTCGGCCAGCGCGGGACGGCGGGGGCGTCGATCCCGGCGCAGGTGGCGTTCGAGGACGTGCACGTGGATTACGGCGTCACCCGTGCGCTCGACGGGGTGAGCCTCGTCGTCGAGCCGGGCGAGCTCGTCTGCCTGCTCGGCCATTCCGGCTGCGGCAAGACGACGCTTCTGCGGGTCGCCTCGGGCATCGAGACGCCCACCGCCGGGCGCGTCATGCTCGACGGGCGCGAGGTGAGCGGGCAGGCGGCCTTCGTGCCGCCGGAGGCGCGGGGCATCGGGCTGATGTTCCAGGACTACGCCCTCTTCCCGCACATGACGATCCTCGAGAACGTGCTGTTCGGCTTGAAGAGCCTGCCCAAGGCCGACGCGCTGGCCTCCGCCACGCGGGCGTTGTCGCGCGTGGGCCTCGAGCGGCTGTCCGGCGAGCATCCCCACGTGCTCTCGGGGGGCGAGCAGCAGCGCGTGGCGCTCGCGCGCGCCATCGCGCCGCGTCCCGGCGTACTCCTGATGGACGAGCCCTTCTCGAACCTCGACCGGCGGCTGCGCGATACGATCCGCGAGGAGACGGTGGCGATCCTGCGCGAGACGGGGGCGACGACCATCGTCGTCACCCACGATCCCGAGGAGGCGATGCGCATCGCCGATCGCATCGTGCTGATGCGCGCAGGGAGGGTGGTGCAGGAGGGGCCGGCGGAGGCGATCTATCGCCGCCCGGCGGATCTGTTCGCGGCGCGGTTCTTCTGCGATTTCAACGAGGTGGAGGGGGTCGTGCGCCGCGGCGCGGTCGAGACGCCGATCGGGCGCTTTCCCGCGCCGGGACTCGCGGAGGGGGAGGGCGCGATCGTCTGCGTGCGGCCCCAGGCGATCCGCCTGCGGGCTCCGGGCTTCTGCCTGCCGGGACGGATCGTCGCGCGTCGCTTCCTCGGCGAGGTCGATCTCGTCCACGTCGCGGTCCAGGGGCTCGACGCCCCCTTGCAGGGGCGCTGCCGCGACGGCTTGCGGGCGGGCGAGGGGCAGGACGTGGGCGTCGACGTCGACCCCGCCGAAGTTCTTGTTTTCGCCACCCATCGCCATTAGGTTGGCGGCCTGTCGAGACGAGAGTTGCCGGAAGGCGACGGAGGGACGCTGATGGGTGGCGCAAGCATCTGGCACTGGATCGTCGTGGGTCTGATCGTGGTGCTCCTGTTCGGGCGCGGCAAGATCTCCGCGATGATGGGCGACGTCGCCCAGGGCATCAAGGCGTTCAAGAAGGGCATGGCCGAGGACGAGCAGCCGGCCCAGGGTCAGGCCTCGAGCGAGCCGGCACGCTCCATCGAGCACCAGCCCGGCGAGGCGGCGCCCAGCGCCCACAACACGAACGCCAACGCCAACAAGGCCGGCTGAGGCCGATCTTCCAGAGCGCGCGGCGCGACGCGGGCGGACGACGCCCGCGCATCGAGGCACGAGACGTCATGTTCGACCTGAGCTGGGGCGAGATGATGCTGGTCGGCGCCGTCGCGCTGATCGTCATCGGTCCCAAGGACCTGCCCGGCACCCTGCGCGCCGTCGGCCAGATGGTCGGCAAGGTGCGACGCATGGCGTCGGAGTTCCAGGGGCAGTTCAACCAGGCCATGCGCGAGGCCGAGCTCGACCAGGTCCGCAAGGACGTGGAGGGCATCAGCCGCGCGGCGAAGGCCGGCTACAACCCGGCCAAGGCCGCCCGCGACGAGCTCAAGCGAGCCATCGACGGCTCGCCGGGTGCCAAGGCGGCTTCCGGCGATGCCGGAGCGGCCTCCGCCGGCACGTCCGGGCCGAGCCTCGAGAAGAAGACGCCCGCCGCCGCGCCGAGCCTGGAGAAGGCCGCGTCGCCCGCCGCGTCCGCGGGTGACGATCCCGGCGCCGTGGCGGCCTCGCCGCCGGCTTCGGCGGCGACTCCCGTCGAGCCGGCGCCCGCTCCTGCCGCGGCGCCCGCGCCGATCCCCGCCGAGCCCGTGCGCGCGGACGAGAGAGAAGAGGTCAAGCCGTGACGCTCTCGGTCAAGCCCGACGACATCGAGGCGTCGCGCGCGCCGCTGATCGAGCACCTCATCGAGCTGCGCCAGAGGCTGATCCGCTCGCTGATCGCCTTCGTGGTCCTGTTCTTCGCCTCCTTCGGCTTCGCGAAGTACATCTACAACATCCTCGTCCAGCCCTACGTGAACGCGGTCGGCTCGCCCGAGCTGGCGCGGCTCGTCTACACGCACGGCCTGGAATACCTGTTCACGCAGCTGCAGGTCGCCTTCTTCGGCGCGGCCTTCCTCGCCTTCCCCATCATCGCGACGCAGATCTACAAGTTCGTCGCGCCCGGCCTCTACAAGAACGAGCGTCAGGCGTTCCTGCCGTACCTCGTCGCGACGCCGGTCCTCTTCGCGACGGGCGCGCTCGTCGTCTACTACATCGCCATGCCGCTCCTGATGAACTTCTCGGTGGGCATGCAGCAGCTGGCGGTGGAGGGCGCACCGACGATCGAGTTCCTGCCGAAGGTCAGCGAGTACCTGTCGCTGATCATGACGCTGATCTTCGCCTTCGGCATCTGCTTCCAGCTGCCGGTCGTGCTGACGCTGCTGGCGCGCGCGGGCATCATCGACGCCGCCTTCCTGCGCGACAAGCGCAAGTACGCCATCGTCTTCGTGTTCATCGTCGCCGCGCTGTTCACGCCCCCGGACGTGATCAGCCAGTTCGCCCTTGCGATCCCGACGCTGCTTCTCTACGAGCTGTCCATCTTCGCGGTCCAGATGGTCGAGAAGAAGCGTGCGGACGCCGAGGCCGCGCGCGACGCGGCGAACGATTGAGGCATTCTCGGTCCGGCGCCGCGCATCAGTCCCGGCGCCGGTTCGAGAGCCATGCACGACATCCGCGCCATCCGCGAGAACCCGACCGCGTTCGACGAGGGCCTGAGGAAGCGCGGGCTCGCGTCCCGCTCCGCCGAGCTGATCGCGCTCGATGATCGCCGCAAGAGCGTCATCGCCGAGGCGCAGGCCGCGCAGGAGCGCCGCAACAGCCTCTCCAAGGAGATCGGCGGCGCCAAGAAGGCGGGCGACGAGGCGCGCGCGCAGGCCCTGATGGCCGAGGTCGCCGGCCTCAAGGATCGTCTCTCCGAGCTCGAGGCCGCCGAGAAGGACGCCGTCGCCACGCTCGATCGCGAGCTCGCCGGCATCCCCAACCTTCCCGCCGACGACGTGCCGGAGGGTCCCGACGAGAGCGCCAACGTCGAGCGCTCCACCTGGGGCACGCCGCGCCGCTCGAATTCCGCGCGCGAGCATTACGAGCTCGGCGAGGCGCTGGGGCTGATGGATTTCGAGGCGGCCGCAAAGCTCTCGGGCTCGCGCTTCGTCGTCTTGCGCGGCCAGCTCGCCCGGCTCGAGCGCGCCCTCGGCCAGTTCATGATCGACCTGCACACCCGCGAGCACGGCTACACGGAAGTGGCGCCGCCGCTGATGGTGCGCGACGAGGCCTTCTTCGGCACCGCGCAGCTGCCGAAGTTCGAGGACGACCAGTTCTGGGCGATCAAGGGGGACGCGCTCGACGCGCCGCGCGAGAACCGCCTCGGCCTAATCCCCACCGCCGAGGTCCCCCTCACCAACCTCGTTCGCGAGGAGATCCTCCCCGAGGACGGGCTGCCTCGCCGCTTCACCGCGCTCACGCCCTCCTTCCGCGCGGAAGCCGGGGCGGCCGGGCGCGACACGCGCGGCATGCTGCGCCAGCACCAGTTCTGGAAGTGCGAGCTCGTCTCGGTCACGACGCCCGAACGCTCCAACGACGAGCACGAGCGCATGCTCGCCTGCGCCGAGGCCGTGCTGCGGGCGCTGGAGCTGCCCTATCGGGTCGTCACGCTCTGCGCGGGCGACATGGGCTTTTCCGCGAGGAAGACCTACGACATCGAGGTCTGGCTGCCGGGCCAGGATACCTATCGCGAGATCTCGTCCTGCTCGAATTGCGGGGACTTCCAGGCGAGGCGCATGCAGGCGCGCTTCCGTCGCGACGGCAAGCCGCATTTCGTCCACACGCTCAACGGCTCGGGCATCGCGGTCGGGCGTGCGCTGATCGCGGTGATGGAGACTTATCAGGACGAGGGCGGCGCCATCGCGGTCCCCGCGGCGCTCGCGCCCTATATGGGTGGCAGCACCCGCATCGAGAAAGCCTGAGAGCCGTGGCGGCTCCCCGGGCGAGCCCCCGACCGCATCCCTGAGAAGGCCCCCATGCGCATCCTCTGCACGAACGACGACGGCATCCACGCTCCGGGGCTCAAGAGCCTCGAGAAGATCGCCCGCAAGCTCTCCGACGACGTGACGGTGGTCGCGCCCGAGACCGACCAGTCCGGCGTCTCGCACTCGCTCTCGCTCAACGATCCGCTGCGCGTGCGCGAGACCGCGGAGGGCCATTTCGCCGTGAAGGGCACGCCCACCGACTGCGTGATCATGGCGCTTCGCCACATCATGGTCGACCGCAAGCCGGACCTGATCCTATCGGGCGTCAATCGCGGCCAGAACGTCGCCGAGGACGTCTCCTATTCCGGCACGATCGCCGCCGCGATCGAGGGCACGATGCTCGGCGTGCGCTCGATCGCGCTGTCGCAATCCTACGGCGCCGGCGGGCGCGGGGCGATCCAGTGGGGCTGCGCGGAGGCGCACGGGGCGGACATCGTGAAGAAGGTGATCGGCCTCGAGCTGCCGCGCCACACGCTCGTGAACGTCAACTTTCCCGATTGCGCGCCGGAGAAGGTCGAGGGCGTCAGCGTCACGCACCAAGGCCTGCGCGACCAGGATCTGCTCTCCATCGACGAGCGGCGCGACGGGCGCGGCAACCCGTATTTCTGGATCGCCTTCGCGCGCGCGCCCTTCACGCCGGGCCACGGCTCGGATCTGTGGGCGATCGCCAATCGCCGCATCTCCGTGACGCCGCTGAAGCTCGACCTCACCGACGAGCCGACGATGACGGCGCTCGCCGAGCTGTTCGACTGAGGCGCACGCGGCGCCTCACGCCGCGTGATCGGCCTGGCGCCCGGCGATGGTCTCGGCCACCCAGTCCGGGTCGCGGGCGATGAGCTTGACGTAGGAGACGAGCACCGGATCGGGCGCATGGCGGCCCTGCTCGACGTCGCGCACGCGCCCGAGCGAGATGCCGTAGCGCGCCGCGAAGGCCTCCTGGCTCAGGCCGAGGCGCTCGCGGGTGCGACGGAGGTCGCGGCCGACGACGCCGCGCTCGAGCATCTCGTCGGTCGCGGGAAGAGCGTCCGGATCGGAAAGGGCGTTGGCCTCGATCTCGTCCTCGGTCATCTGCCGTCGCGGGGTGTCGGCTTCCAGCCGAGCGGCGGCGCGGATCTCCTCGATCGTCTTACGTACGATTGCCATCGGCCTTGCCTCCTGCGTCGCTGTAGCGGCGGCGCTCCTTCCGGTTCGCCGGTCGCGCGGAGATGATCCGTACGGCCTCGCCACGCATCGTGAACGCCACGAACAGAACGCCCTTCGCGGTCACTCCGATCGCTGCGAAGCGCATCTCGCCGTAAGCACGTCGCCCGTCCTCGAAAACGACCCGATCGAGGTCGTCGAACACGGATGCGGCGGTTTCGAACGAAATGCCGTGCTTCGCCTCGTTCGCCGAGGCCTTGGCATCGTCCCATTCGAAGTCGTTCGGCGCATCCACGAGGCCATGGTACGGACGATCCGTACCCGTGTCCACACGCCATCCCGTCGCTTCCTCGCGCCCCCTTGACCTTCGCGCGCCGCTCCAGTCCAAAGAGCGGGCATCCACGCGAGGAGGTCGCCCGTGCTGTCATCCGTGCTCATCGCCAATCGCGGAGAGATCGCGGTCCGCGTCATCCGGACCGCGCGGCGGCTCGGCATGCGGACCATCGCCGTCCATTCGGACGCGGATCGCGACGCGCTCTTCGTGCGCATGGCCGACGAGGCGCATCGGCTCGGTCCCGCGCCGGCCTCCGAGAGCTACCTGAAGATCGATGCGATCCTCGACATCGCCAGGAGCACGGGGGCGGCCTGCATCCATCCCGGCTACGGCTTCCTGTCCGAGCGCGCCGCCTTCGCGCGCGCCTGCGCCGAGGCGGGGATCGTCTTCGTCGGCCCGCCGGCGGAGGCGATCGACGCCATGGGGCTCAAGGACGCCGCGAAGTCCCTCGTCCAGAAGGCGGGTGTGCCCGTCGTGCCGGGCTATCACGGCTCGCGCCAGGAGCCCGACTTCCTGCGCCAGAAGGCCTACGAGATCGGCTATCCCGTGCTGATCAAGGCGGTCGCCGGCGGCGGCGGCAAGGGCATGCGCCGCGTCGACAAGGTGGCGGAGTTCGACGCCGCGCTCGCCTCCGCCCAGCGCGAGGCGCAGGCCTCCTTCGGCGATCCGCGGGTGCTCGTGGAAAAATACGTGCTCTCCCCGCGCCACGTGGAGATCCAGGTCTTCGCGGACACGCACGGCAACGTCGTCCACCTGAACGAGCGCGACTGCTCGCTCCAGCGCCGCCACCAGAAGGTGATCGAGGAGGCGCCGGCACCCGGCATGACGCCGGAGGTGCGTGACGCGATGGGCCGCGCCGCCGTCGAGGCCGCCCGTGCGGTGGGCTATGTCGGCGCCGGCACCGTCGAGTTCATCGCCGACGGGCGCGAGGGGCTGCGAGCGGACCGCTTCTACTTCATGGAGATGAACACGCGTCTCCAGGTGGAGCACCCGGTCACCGAGGCGATCACCGGGCTCGACCTCGTGGAGCTGCAGTTCCGCGTCGCGTCGGGCGAGCCGCTGCCCTTCACGCAGGAGGAGGTGCCGCTCATGGGCCACGCCGTCGAGGCGCGGCTCTATGCCGAGGACCCCGAGCGCGGCTTCCTGCCCTCGACGGGGCGGCTCTTCGCGCTCTCGCTGCCCGAGGGCGAGGACGTGCGCGTCGATGCCGGCGTCGAGGCCGGCGACCAGGTCACGCCCTTCTACGACCCGATGATCGCCAAGATCATCACCCGCGGCGAGAGCCGCGAGGAGGCGCTCGCCGCGCTCTCGCGGGCCCTCGGCCAGACGGTAGTGGCGGGGCCGCGCACGAACGCGGCTTTCCTGGCCCGCCTCGTCGACGCGCCCGCCTTCCGCGCGGGGACGTTCGACACCGGCTTCATCGACGCCAACCTCGAGGCGCTCGGCGCCGTGCCGCAGGAGGCCGACCCCGCCGCGATCGCCGCGGGCGCGCTCTCGCTCGTCGCCGAGGACGTGGCGGCCGCGCGCGACGCCTCCCGCAGCGCGCTGCGCGAGGCCACGAGCCCCTGGCTCGCGGAGGACGGCTTCCAGCTGATGGGCCTGCGCCGCACGACGCTGCCGCTCCTCGTCGACGGCGAGCGCCTCGACGCGCACGTCTCCTTCGACGCCGAAGGCCCGGCCGTCGAGATCCCCGGCGCCACCGCCACGATGGGCGAGCCCGAGGCGACGCTCGTCGAGGCGGACGGCGACGTCCTCGTCCTGCGCGAGGGCCGCCAGACCCGCGTCGGGCTCTACGATCCCGCCAGCGTCGACCTCGAGCATCTCGACGCCGGCGGCCTCGTGAAGGCGCCCATGCACGGCAAGGTCGTCGCGCTCTTCGTCTCGGAGGGCGAGCGGGTCGAGAAGGGCCAGCGCCTCGCGGTGGTGGAAGCGATGAAGATGGAGCATCCGCTCACCGCGCCGATGGCCGGGACCGTCTCCGAGATCGCCGCCGCGGCGGGGGACCAGGTGGCGGAGGGCGCACGCATCCTCGTCATCGCCACCGACGAGGAGGGATGAGCCGTGCGCAAGCTCGCCATCGCGCTCGCGATCCTCGTCGTGGTCGGCGGGTTCGGGACCTATCTCGCGCTCCAGCTCCAGCAGCATGCGACCGAGTGCGATTCGGCGCTTCGCCATTGCGCCGTGCCGCGCGAGGAGATCGCCTTCCTGGAGGGCGAGTGGTGCCTCGAGAGCGATCCGGCGAGCCTGCGCGAGAGCGTCCGCTTCGAGGACGAGCGCATCCTGGTTCGCCAGAGCGGCGCGCGGGTCGGCGGCGAGCGGCCCTGGGTCGAGGCGCGGATCTTCCGCTCGATGGGTGTGCTCGTCTATTTCGAGCACGATGTCGAGACGGGCGAGCGCCTCTCCTCCGAGCTGACGCTGCTGCGCACCGGCGAGACCACGCGCCAGACGGCGCTCGGCCCCAACCGCGTCTCCTGGGCGCGCTGCTGACGGCACTCGCGGCGCTCAGCCCTCGTCCGCGACCTCCCGCGTCTCGATGAGCGAGGCGTGCTCCAGCGTGCGGTGGACGGGGCACATGTCCGCGATCTCGACGAGGCGCGCGCGCTCGGCCGGGGCGAGATCGCCCGTGATATTCAGGCGGCGCACGAAGCGGTCGACGCGCCGGTGCGCGCCGCCTTCGGCATCGTCGCTGTCGTGGGCGTGGACCTTGTCGTGGGTCACGTCGACGACGACGCTCTCCAGTGGCAGTTTCTTGCGGCGCGCGTACATCCTCAGCGTCATCGCCGTGCAGGCGCCGAGCGCCACCGACAGGAACTGGTAGGGCGTCGGCCCGAGATCCGAGCCCCCGACGGAGAGCGGCTCGTCGGCGATGAGATGAAAGCGCCCGTCCACGGAGACGTGCTGGAGGAGCCCGCCGGGAGCGTCCTCGCTCACGCGCACGACGCCCTCGTGCACAGCGCCCGCGTCCTCGTCCCGCCGCGCAGGCAGGTAGCGCGTCGCCCAGGCGGCGATGACGGAGGCGGCGTATTCCGCGTCCTCGGCGCGCGAGAGGAGGTGGTCGGCGTCGTCCAGCGAGACGAAGCTCTTCGGATGGCGCGCGGCGACGAAGATGTCGGTGGCGTTCTCGACGCCGACCACGGCGTCGCGCGGGGCATGGAGCACGAGGAGCGCCTTGCGCAGGTTGCCGAGCGCGTCCTTCAGGCCCTGGGCGCGGACGTCCTCGACGAAATCGCGCGTGATCGTGAACTCGCGCCCCGCGAGGCTCACCCGCGCCGAGCCGTCGCGCTCGATGTCCTCGAGCGAGGAGCCCAGCGCCTTCGTCACGTGGGCGGGCTCCGCCGGCGCGCCGATGGTGACGACGGCCTTCGCCTCCGGGATGCGGGCGGCGGCGGCGATGGTCGCCGCGCCTCCGAGCGAATGGCCGATGAGGATGGCGGGCGCCTCCAGCGTCTCGCGCATGTGGTCGGCGGCGCGCACGAGGTCGGCGACGTTCGTGGTGAAGTCCGTGTTGGCGAACTCGCCCTGCGAATGCCCGAGCCCGGTGAAGTCGAAGCGCATGACCGCGATGCCGGCGTCGGCCAGCGCGGCCGCGATGCGCCGCGCGGCGGCGAGATCCTTCGAGCAGGTGAAGCAATGCGTGAAGAGCGCGTAGGCCCGCGGCCGGCCCACCGGCCTGTCGAGGCGCGCGGCGAGCGTCTGGCCGTCGTGGCCGGGGAAAGCGATCTTCTCGATGGGCATGCGGGTCTCCGGCTGCATTCGGCGGAATGTCATCTGAAGTCCCCTTCGTCCCTTGCGCAACCCGCGTTACCCCGCCATCTCACGTCTCGCTACAGCGCCGGGCCCCTCTGGCGGAACGGGACACCCCCCTTCCGCGATGTCGGAGCTGTTCCCTCGTTCGGGATCAGCCGGCACCACCCGCGCCACGCGCGCGGTGACGACGGCGGTGCCGGGCGGGTCTCGTCCTTCGGCCCACCTTCGCGTCATCGGTGATCCTCCCAATGACAACCACCCTCCTCCTCGTCGCCACCGGCCTCGTGCTTCTCGTCCTGGGCGGCGATCTCCTCGTGCGCGGCTCGGTCAAGGCCGCGACGCGCCTGGGCGTCTCGCCGCTCGTCATCGGCCTCACGCTCGTCGGCTTCGGCACCTCGACGCCCGAGCTCGTCACCTCCGTTCAGGCCTCGCTCGCGGGCGCGCCCGGCATCGCCATCGGCAACATCGTCGGCTCGAACATCGCCAACATCCTGCTGATCCTGGGCATCTCCGCGCTGATCGCGCCGATCGCCATCGATTCGCGGGCGCTGCGGCGCGACGGCGTCGTGGCGCTCGCCGCGGCGATCGCCTTCGCCGCGCTCGCCTTCGTCTGGCCGCTCGATCGCGTGGTCGGCGCGGTCTTCGTCGTCGGCCTCGCCGTCTACATCTTCACGGCCTTCCGCCAGGAGCGGGCGGTCGTGGCCGCGCCCGAGCACGGGGCGCTCTACGACAAGGCCGTGGCGACCCAGGGCGCGGACGAAGCCCTCGTGCCCGATCCCGCGGAGAAGGGCGGCAGCCTCGTCTGGCCGATCCTGCTCGCGCTCGCGGGCCTCGTCCTCGTCGTGGGCGGCGGCAAGCTCCTCGTCGACGGCGCGACCGAGCTCGCCCGGGGGCTCGGCATCTCGGAAGCCGTGATCGGCCTGACCGTCGTGGCGGTGGGCACCTCGCTGCCGGAGCTCGTCACCTCGGTCGTCGCCGCGCTGCGACGCCAGGCCGACGTCGCCTTCGGCAACATCGTCGGCTCGAACATCTACAACATCCTCGGCATCGGCGGCGTCACCGGGCTGATCGCGCCCGTCGACATCCCCGTCGAGATCGCGCGCTTCGACGCGCCGATCATGGTGGGCGTGACCCTCCTCATGCTGCTCTTCGCCTTCACCAGCCGGCGCATCGTGCGCTGGGAGGGCGCGGTCCTGATCGCCGGCTACGTCGCCTACGTCTGGCTGCTCTGGCCCGCCTGAGCCGCCACGACGCGCCCGCCCGCCGTCCGCGCGACGGCGGGCGGGCGCCTGCGACATCCCGTCCGCCGCGTGGGAACGCGGCCATTGATCCCGATCAACGCGCCGGGGAGCGGGGCGCGCGAGGGTGCGGGGCGCAAAAGGAAAGCGCCACGGATCAGCGAGTCCCCCCGCCATGGCCGACACGGCAACCCCGAACCCCGCGCGAAACGCGGACGAGCTCCACGACGACACGGCCGAGACCCTCATCGAGGGCCCGCTCTACGTCAGCCGCCGGCAGCTCTACGTCCAATCCGTCAAGGGCACGTTCCGCAAGATCAAGTGGGCGGTCCTCGTCGCCACGCTCGGTGTCTACTACCTCCTGCCCTTCGTGCGCTGGGACCGCGGGCCGAACGCGCCCGACCAGGCGGTGCTGATCGACTTTCCCGCGCGGCGCTTCTACTTCTTCTTCATCGAGATCTGGCCGCAGGAGATCGTCTATCTCACCGGCCTCCTGATCCTCGCCTCCTTCGTCCTCTTCCTCATGAACGCGGTCGCGGGCCGTGTCTGGTGCGGCTATCTCTGCCCGCAGACGGTCTGGACGGACCTCTTCCTCGCGGTGGAGCGCTTCTTCGAGGGCGACCGGCGCGAGCGGCTGAAGCTGCACGAGGGCGGCTGGACGGGTAACCGGATCGCGCGCACGAGCGGCAAGCACTTCGTCTGGCTGATGATCGCCTGGTGGACCGGCGGCGCCTGGGTGCTCTACTTCGCCGACGCGCCCACGCTGGTGTGGAACCTCGCGACTCTGCAGGCGCCCGCCGTCGCCTATGTCTGGATCGGCATCCTCACCTTCACGACCTACACGCTCGCCGGCTTCATGCGCGAGCAGGTCTGCACCTACATGTGCCCCTGGCCCCGCATCCAGGCGGCGCTGACCGACGAGCATGCGCTCAACGTCACCTACAAGGTCGACCGCGGCGAGCCCCGCGCCTCCGTGAAGAAGGCCAAGGCGCTTCGCGAGCACGGCGAGCCCGCGGGCGATTGCATCGACTGCAATCAGTGCGTCG
This sequence comes from Salinarimonas ramus, assembly GCF_014645695.1. Taxonomy (GTDB): domain Bacteria; phylum Pseudomonadota; class Alphaproteobacteria; order Rhizobiales; family Beijerinckiaceae; genus Salinarimonas; species Salinarimonas ramus. The sequence goes on from NZ_BMMF01000014.1 coordinate 107,398, forward strand.
CCGTGTGCCCGACCGGCGTCGACATCCGCGACGGCCTCCAGCTCGGCTGCGTGCAGTGCGGCCTGTGCATCGACGCCTGCGACAACGTCATGGACAAGATCGGCCGCCCGAAGGGCCTCATCGCCTATGACAGCGAGTACAACCTCGAGCGCCGCGAGGCCGGCCTGCCCGAGGAGAAGCCGAAGATCGTGCGGGCGCGCACCATCCTCTACGCCGTGCTCATCGTCGGCATCTCGCTGTTCATGGCCTATCATCTCGCGATCCGCTCGAGCCTCGACGTCTCGGCGCTGCACGACCGCAACCCGCTCTACGTGCTGCTCTCGGACGGCTCGATCCGCAACGCCTACACGATCCGCGTCTCCAACAAGGAGCTCGAGGAGCGTGCGTTCACGCTCTCGCTCGAGGGCCTCGACGGAGCGCGGGTGGAGGCGGTGGGCGCCACCAACGTCGATCCGGACACGCTCGAGGTCGTCGTCGGCCCGGCGCAGACCCGCGAGCTGCGCGTGCTCGTCACCGACTCCGCCGCCGCGGGCGCGCCCGAGAGCCGCGCCATCGCCTTCGTCCTCGTCGCTCCCGACGGTGGAGAGAGCGCGATCGCGCAGGACCACTTCATCAAGCCCGCGCGGTGAGCGCGATCTCCCACAGGAGCCCGAGACCATGTCCTCCCCCGTCACGTCTCGCCCCGATCGGCTCGCGAGCGACTACGTTCCCGGCGGCAGTCCGCTGACCGGCCGCAAGGTCCTGATGATCATGGTGGCGTTCTTCGGCGTGATCTTCGCCATGAACGTGGTTCTGCTGAAGCTCGCCGCCACCACCTTCCGCGGGCTCGAGGTCGAGAGCGCCTACCGCGCCGGCCAGGAATACAACGACGTCTTGGCCGAGAGCGCCGCGCAGCGTGCGCGCGCCTGGGCCGTGGACGTGCGCGTGGCGCGCCGCGCCGACGGCCTCGTCGCCGCGGTGTTCGCCGTGAGCGATCCCGACGGCGCGCCCGTCGCCGGCCTCTCGGGCTCCGCGCGCCTCGCCGCCCCCGCCGACACGGCGCTGGACGTCGAGGGCGTCCTCGTCGAGACCGGCGCCGGCGCCTACGAGGCGATCTTCCCCGAGGAGACCGATCCCGGCCGCTGGACGCTCGTCACCGAGCTCTCCCGCGACGGCGACGTCCTCTTCCGCTCCCGCAACCGCATACTCCTGGATTGATCCCCGTGAGCGTCTCCCCCGCGCTCGCGGCCGGCGTCCCGACGACCGACCGCGTCGACTATTCCGCCTTCGTCACGCCCGCCGAGGACGGTGCCTGCCGCCTCGACCTCGCGGTGGACGGCATCACCTGCGCCGCCTGTATCCGCGAGATCGAGGACGGCGTGGCGGGCGCGCCCGGCCTGCGCGCCGCGCGGCTCAACTACACGACGCGCCGCCTCACGGTGACCCTCGACGAAGGCGCAGATGCCGCCGCCGCGGTGGCGCGGCTCGAGCGGCTCGGCTACCGCGCCTATCCCTTCACGCAGTCGCGCGAGGAGGCGATCGAGAGCGCCGAGACCAAGGACCTGCTGACGCGGCTCGGCGTCGCCGCCTTCGCGGCGATGAACATCATGCTCCTCTCGGTGTCGGTCTGGTCGGGCAACGTCTCCGACATCGACCCCGAGACGCGTGACCTCTTCCACTGGCTCTCGGCGCTGATCGCGATCCCGGCGGTGGCCTATTCCGGCCAGCCCTTCTTCAAGGCGGCGATCCGCTCGATTCGCGCCGGCGGGCTCGGCATGGACGTGCCGATCTCGCTGGGCGTCCTGCTCGCGGTGGGCGTCTCCCTGTGGGAGACCGCGCATTCGGCGACGCACGCCTATTTCGACTCCGCCGTGATGCTCCTCGCCTTCCTGCTCGCGGGGCGCGTCCTCGATCAGGCCATGCGCAAGCGCACGCGCGCGGTCGCGGGCAACCTCATCGCCCTTCGCGGGGACACGGCGCGGCGCATCGACGCCGACGGCGGCGTCACCGAGATCCCGGTCCTCGCCGTCAAGGCGGGCGAGCGCCTCGCCGTGCGACCGGGGGACAGGATCGCGGTGGACGGCATCGTCGAGGAGGGCACCTCCGAGATCGACGCCAGCCTCGTCACCGGCGAGACGGCGCACGAGCCCGTGGCGCCGGGCGCGACCGTGCATTCGGGCACGCTCAACGTCTCGGGCGCGCTGGTCGTGCGCGCCACGGCGGCCGCCGAGAGCTCCCTCGTCGCGGAGGTGAACAAGCTCCTCGATGCGGCGCTGCTCGCCAAGTCGCGCTACGTGCGCATCGCGGATCGCGCCGCGCGGCTGTATTCGCCCGTCGTGCACGCGACCGCGCTCCTCACGGCGCTCGGCTGGCTCGCCTACGGCGCGGGGCCGCATTTCGCGATCCTCACGGCGGTGGCCGTGCTGATCATCACCTGCCCCTGCGCGCTCGGCCTCGCCGTGCCGGCGGTGCAGGTCGTCGTCTCGGGCGCGCTGTTCAAGGCGGGCGTGCTGCTCTCGGCGGGCGACGGCGTCGAGCGCATCGCCGCCTGCGACACGGTCGTCCTCGACAAGACCGGCACGCTCACGACGCCGGAAGCCCGTATCGCCAACCGGGCGGACGCGCCCGACGACCTCCTCGCGCTGGCGGCGCGGCTGGCGCAGACCTCCTCGCACCCGCTCGCCCGGGCCCTGATGCTCGCCGCCTCCCGCGACGGGCTCGACACCAGCCCCCTCGCCGACGCGCGCGAGGAGCCGGGGCGCGGCGTCGTGGCGCGCTTCGAGGGCGTCGAGGCCCGCCTCGGCTCGGCCGATTTCTGCGGCGCCCGCGAGGAGGCCGCCCGCGCCCTCGCCGCCGATCCCGACGCCACCGCCATCGCGGTGTCGCTCGGCGAGCGTCGCGCGGTGCTGACGCTGCGCCAGACGCTCAAGGACGACGCCGCCGCCACCGTGGCGCGGCTGAAGGGGATGGGCCTTGCCGTCCTGATCGTCTCCGGAGATCGCGAAGGGCCGGTCTCGCGCGCGGCCGCGGCGGTCGGGATCGAGACGTGGCACGCCGGCGCGAAGCCCGGCGACAAGACGGCGCTCATCGAGAGCCTCACGGCGCAGGGCCGCCGCGTGCTGATGGTCGGCGACGGCCTCAACGACGCGCCCGCGCTGGCGGCGGCGCACGCCTCGCTCTCGCCGATCTCCGCCTCCCACCTCGCCCAGACCTGCGCCGACGCGCTCGTCGTCGGCGACCGGCTGCTTCCCGTCGCCGACGCCGTCGCGCTGACCCGTCGTGCGCTCCGCATCATGCGCCAGAACCTCTGGCTCGCGACGCTCTACAATCTCGTGGCCGTCCCGATCGCGGTCGCCGGCTTCGTGACGCCGCTCGTCGCGGCGCTGGCCATGTCGGGCTCGTCCATCGTCGTCACCGTGAACGCGCTGCGCGCGCAGGCGCGTACGCGCTCACGCGCGCCGGTTCGCGCGGGCCGTTCGGCGGCGCCGCGCCGTCGCCTGGAGGAGGTCGCCCCGTGAACGTGATCCTCTACCTGCTCCCCATCGCGCTGGGGCTCGGCCTGCTCGGCCTCGCCGCCTTCCTGTGGTCCCTCAAGAAGGGCCAGTACGACGACCTCGAAGGCGCCGCCGTGCGCATCCTCGACGACGACGACCTGCCGGAGGAGCGGCGGCCGGGGCGGGGGAGCGGCGACAACGGCGCGAAGCCGCGCGATCGGAGCTAGGCTTCGGAGGGGTAGAGCCTTCGCTCGCACCGCTCGATCGATCGCCGCCGCGGCGCGCTCCGCGCGCGACCTCCCGTCGCGCCCGCGGGAAAGCCCGCACGGGGCAGCCCGTATTGCCAGGTCTCCCGGATCCGTGCTAAGTCATTGAATATAAACGCAGTTTTTAGCGGTTCTAAACTGGAAGCCCCGATGATCGTCTGCTCCTGCAACGTGCTTTCGGACACGCAGGTCAAGGCCTGCATGGCGCCCGGCGGGGCGGGGCCGCGCACGCCCGCACAGGTCTATCGCTGCCTGGGCTGCAGCCCGCGCTGCGGGCGCTGCGCGACGACGATCCGCAAGATCATGAACGCGAGCTTCGCCGAGGCGTCGGCGGACGCCGTCGAGGGCTGCACGACGGCCTGCGCCGCCACCTGCCTGCACCAGGCGAAGGTGGCCTGAGCGGCGTTTCTCCCTCTCGTCTCGTCATCGAGCCGCCGCCTTCGGCGTTTCCCGCATTGCCATCGCGCGCATTCTGGTCGATAGTCCGTTCCCTGGAATCATTCTAAACTTTGAGAAGGGGCGACGCGAGCCATGAAGGGCGATCCCAAGGTCATCGACTATCTCAACCGCGGCCTGCGCAGCGAGCTGACGGCGGTCAACCAGTACTGGCTCCACTACCGCCTCCTGGACGATTGGGGCTACAAGGACCTGGCGAAATACTGGCGCAAGGAATCCATCGAGGAGATGGAGCACGCCGACAAGTTCGTCACGCGCATCATCTTCCTCGAGGGCTTCCCCAACCTCCAGGAGCTGGACCCGCTGCGCATCGGGCAGAACGTGCTCGAGGTGATCGAGGCGGACCTCGCCGCCGAGGTCGAGGCCCGGGCCCTCTACCTGGAAGCGGCCCAATACTGCGACAGCGTCAACGACCGCGTGTCGAAGAACCTGTTCGAGGAGCTCGCCGCGGACGAGGAGGGGCATATCGACTTCCTCGAGACGCAGCTCGAGCTGATCAAGCAGGTCGGGCTGCAGCTCTATGCGCAGAAGCACATCGGCGGGCTCGAAGGCGACGACTGAGGAGACCGGCGTTCCCCTGCGAACGCACGGTCCGGACCGTGCGTGAGCTCGAATCGAGCAACCGAAGAGGAGCGGGTGCCGACCGGCGCCTGCTCCTTTCCGTCCGTTCGCGTGGAAAGTGCGCATGAAGCCCGGTTGGGCCGCGGAATTTCCCGCTGAAGGCGCATTCTGCCGCCGGATCGGGCTTGATCACTTTTTTTGCACCAAGCTATGGACGGCACGTCCCCGACCGGCTTAATTGTGGCAGGTAGAAGAACGCCGCGAAAAGCGGTGGGGAACGGGATGCGGGCACGGATGGACGCCGTCGGGCGCCCGCACGGCACGAGGCTGTCGCTTAAATGGATTACTTTCTCCAGCAGCTCATCAACGGGCTGACGCTCGGCTCGATCTACGGGCTGATCGCCATCGGCTACACGATGGTCTACGGCATCATCGGCATGATCAACTTCGCGCACGGCGACGTGTTCATGGTCAGCGCCTTCGCGGCGCTCATCGCGTTCCTCGTGCTGCTCGCCGTCGGGATCACGGCGGTTCCGCTGGCGCTGGTCCTCGTGCTGATCTTCGCCATGCTGATCTCCTCGCTATACGGCTGGACCGTGGAGCGGGTGGCGTATCGGCCGTTGCGCGGCTCCTTCCGCCTGGCGCCTCTGATCTCGGCCATCGGCATGTCGATCGTGCTGCAGAACTACATCCAGATCGTGCAGGGCGCGCGCGTGAAGGCGATCCAGCCGGTCTTCACCGGCGGCATCACCCTCCACGAGGGCGAGCTGTTCGACGTGCGGATCTCGACGATCCAGATCCTGATCATCGTCACGACGATCGTGCTGATGACCGTGTTCTCGCTCATCGTCGCGAAGACATCGCTCGGGCGCGCCCAGCGCTCCTGCGAGCAGGACCAGAAGATGGCCGCGCTGCTCGGCATCGACGTCGATCGCACCATCTCCCTGACCTTCGTCATGGGGGCCGCGCTCGCGGCGGTCGCCGGCACGATGTACCTGATGTACTACGGCGTCATCGACTTCTTCATCGGCTTCATCGCCGGCGTGAAGGCCTTCACCGCGGCCGTGCTCGGCGGCATCGGCTCGCTTCCCGGCGCCATGCTCGGCGGGCTCCTGATCGGGCTCATCGAGGCCTTCTGGGCCGGCTATTTCTCGAGCGAGTACAAGGACGTGGCCGTGTTCGCCATCCTGGCGATCGTGCTCATCTTCCTGCCGACGGGTCTCCTCGGCAAGCCCGAGGTGGAGAAGGTCTGATGACGGCGACCCCTGCCAAGCCCGCGAGCGCCGTCGCGCCGCCGGCCCCCGCGCACGATCTCGCGCACGCGTTCAAGGACGCGCTGTTCTCCGCCCTTCTCGCGCTCGGCCTGTTCGGCGTGATCATGGGCCTCAAGACCGAGCAGGAGCCCACCGGGCTCATCCTCGAGCAGCATTGGGAGCGCGTCCTCTGGGCGGTCGGCATCGTCTTCGTGGGCCGTCTCGTGCTCAACCTGACGATCTGGCGCCGTCCCGGCGGAAAGCTCGACGACCTGATGCCGAAGGGCCTGCAGAAGTACGGCGGCTCCACCGGCACGGCGATCGGCGTCATCCTCATCGCGGTCGCGCTGACGCTGCCCTTCCTGCCCGGCGCCGAGCGCTACCACGTCGATCTGGGCACGCTCGTCCTCACCTACGTGATGCTGGGCTGGGGCCTGAACATCGTGGTCGGGCTCGCGGGTCTGCTCGACCTCGGCTATGTCGCCTTCTACGCGGTGGGCGCGTATTCCTATGCGCTGCTGGCGAGCTATTTCGATCTCGGCTTCTGGGCCTGCCTGCCGCTGGCCTTCATCCTGGCCTGCTTCTGGGGGATCATCCTGGGCTTCCCCGTCCTGCGGCTGAGGGGCGACTACCTCGCCATCGTCACGCTGGCCTTCGGCGAGATCATACGCGTCGTCCTCTTGAACTGGTCCGAGTTCACCGGCGGTCCCAACGGCATCGGCCAGATCCCGCGGCCGTCCTTCTTCGGGCTCGAGTTCTCGCGGGGCGACGACGGCTTCGCGGCCTATTTCGGCCTCGAGTTCTCGTCGATGCACCGGATCATCTTCCTCTACTACGTGATCCTGGTGCTCGCCTTCGTCACCCACCTCGTCAGCGTGCGGCTGCGCAAGCTGCCCATCGGGCGCGCCTGGGAGGCCATGCGCGAGGACGAGATCGCCTGCCGCTCGCTCGGCCTGTCGATCGTGCGCACGAAGCTCACCGCCTTCGCCATCGGCGCGGGCTTCGGCGGCCTCGCCGGCGCGTTCTTCGCCACCCGCCAGGGCTTCATCTCGCCCGAGAGCTTCACCTTCATCGAATCGGCGCTCATCCTCGCCATCGTCGTGCTCGGCGGCATGGGCTCGCAGCTCGGCGTCGCCATCGCGGCCGTGGTGATGATCGGCGGCTTCGAGTACTTCCGCGAGTTCGAGCAGTACCGCATGCTCGTGTTCGGAATGATGATGGTGCTCATCATGGTCTGGCGTCCGCGCGGCCTCGTGTCCTCGCGCGCTCCCTCGGTCTACCTGAAGGAACGCAAGAAGGTCGGCGCCGACATGGTTTCGCAGGGGCACGGCTGATGGCGCACGCGACGGACACGATCCTGCGCATCGATCATCTGACGATGCGCTTCGGCGGCCTCGTCGCCGTGGACGACCTCTCCTTCGAGGCGCGCCGCGGCGAGATCACCGCCCTCATCGGGCCCAACGGCGCCGGCAAGACGACGGTGTTCAACTGCATCACCGGCTTCTACAAGCCGACCGAGGGCCGCATGGCGCTCGCCCACGGCTCCAGCGACGCCTTCGCGCATACCGACGAGCTGACGGCCTCGCCGCGCCAGTCCTGGAGCGGGGAGGGGCAGGCCCTCTACCTGCTCGAGCGCATGGCCGACCACGACGTCAACGCCAAGGCCAAGGTGGCGCGCACCTTCCAAAACATCCGCCTGTTCGGCGGCATGACGGTGCTCGAGAACCTCATGGTGGCGCAGCACCATTACCTGATGCGCGCCTCCGGCTTCACCTTCCTCGGCCTCGTCGGCGCCCCGCGCTATCGCCATGCGGAGCGCGCGGCCATCGAGCGGGCGAAGGGGTGGCTCGAGCGCATCAACCTCATCCATCGGGCCGACGAGCCGGCGGCGAGCCTCGCCTACGGCGACCAGCGCCGGCTCGAGATCGCCCGCGCCATGTGCTCGGATCCCGTGCTCCTGTGCCTGGACGAGCCCGCGGCAGGCCTCAATCCGCGCGAATCGGCCGAGCTCAACGAGCTGCTGCTCGGCATCAAGCGCGAGGAGCAGACCTCGCTCCTCCTCATCGAGCACGACATGAGCGTCGTCATGGAGATTTCCGATCACGTGGTGGTGCTCGACTACGGCAAGAAGATCTCCGACGGCGCGCCGGACTTCGTCAAGAACGACCCGAAGGTCATCGCGGCCTATCTCGGCGTCGACGACGAAGAGGTGGATGCCGTCGAGGCGGAGGTGACGCAATGAGCCAGGCGATGCTCGACGTCTCCGGCGTCAAGACCTATTACGGCAACATCGTCGCGCTGCGCGGCGTGGACGTGACCGTCAACCAGGGCGAGATCGTCACGCTGATCGGCGCCAACGGCGCCGGCAAGTCCACCCTGATGATGACGATCTTCGGCAAGCCGCAGGCGCGCGAAGGCTCGATCACCTACATGGGCGAGGACATCACGCGCATGCCCACCCACAAGATCGCGCGGCTCTCCATCGCCCAGTCTCCGGAGGGGCGGCGCATCTTCCCGCGCATGACGGTGTTCGAGAACCTGCAGATGGGCGCCGCCATCACGGACGGCACGCATTTCCAATCGGACCTGGAGAAGGTCTTCGCCTTCTTCCCCCGCCTCAAGGAGCGCATGCACCAGCGCGGCGGTACGCTCTCGGGCGGGGAGCAGCAGATGCTCGCCATCGCCCGCGCGCTGATGAGCCGGCCCAAGCTGCTCCTCCTCGACGAGCCGTCGCTCGGGCTGGCGCCGCTCATCGTCAAGCAGATCTTCGAGAGCCTCAAGACGCTCAACGAGCAGGACGGGCTCACCGTCTTCCTCGTGGAGCAGAACGCGTACCACGCGCTCAAGCTCGCCCATCGCGGCTACGTGATGGTCAACGGGCTCATCACCATGACGGGCGGCGGGCGCGAGCTCCTCGCGAAGGAGGAGGTCCGCGCGGCCTACCTCGAAGGCGGACGGCACTGAGGGGAGGGGACGATGGGCATTCTCTGGGAGACGTCCTTCTGGGTCTTCTTCTTCGTGACGATCGTCCTCGCGGGCGGTGCGGCCTGGATGTCGGGGCGCGCCATCGCGCGTGGCTGGGAGCCGTACTGGCAGGCCGGAGCGTGGATGCTGCTGCTCGGCGCGGCATGCCGCTTCATCCACTTCTCGCTCTTCGGCGGAAGCCTCTTCAGCCTGCACTACTACGTCGTGGACACGATCATCCTGATGATCATCGCCTGGTTCGGCCACCGCGCCACGCTCGCGGGGCTGATGACGCGGCAATACCGCTTCGCCTTCGAGTCGGCCTCGCCCCTGACCTGGCGGCCGCGCGCGGGTGCGGCGAACGGGCGGACGGAATGACGGCGAAAGACCGTCGACAAGCTGCGCGAAACGCGCAGGAATAGCGGCTGCGGCGCGGCCGTAACCCGGAGGGAGCCCGCGAGCGGGCTCCCGCGCCGGGGGTGTCGAATCCGAAAGAAGGGAACGAACCGATGACCAAGAAGATGCTGACAGGTGTGGCGTTCGGCGCGCTGATGGCGGCCTCCGTGCCGGCCTCCGCCGAGATCGTGATCGGGGCCGCCGGCCCGATGACCGGCCAGTACGCCTCCTTCGGCGAGCAGTTCCGCCTCGGCGCCGAGATGGCGGTGGAGCAGATCAATGCCGCCGGCGGCGTCAACGGCGAGATGCTGCGCCTCGTGATCGGCGACGACGCCTGCGATCCCCGCCAGGCCGTGAACGTCGCCAACCAGTTCGTGGGCGAGGGCGTGGTCTTCGTGGCCGGCCACTTCTGCTCCGGCTCGTCGATCCCGGCCTCGGCGGTCTATTCCGAGGAGGGCATCATCCAGATCTCCCCGGCCTCGACCAACCCGGCCTTCACCGACGAGCGTCCCGGCCCGGGCATCTATCGCGTCTGCGGCCGTGACGACAAGCAGGGCGTCGTGGCGGGCAGCTACCTCGCGGAGAACTTCCCCGAGGGCAACGTCGCCATCCTCCACGACCGCACGGCCTACGGCCAGGGCCTCGCGGAAGAGACCCGCAACGCCATGACGGCGGCGGGCGTCGAGCCGACCATGTTCGAGGCCTACACGCCGGGCGAGCGCGACTACTCGGCGCTCGTGTCGCGCCTGAACGCCGAGGGCATCGGCGCGGTCTACATCGGCGGCTACCACACCGAGGCCGGCCTCATCCTGCGCCAGATGCGCGAGCAGGGCCTCGAGGCGCAGATGGTCTCCGGCGACGCGCTCGTCACCGACGAGTTCTGGTCGATCACCGGCGATCTCGGCAACGGCGTCATGATGACCTTCTCGCCCGACCCGCGTAAGTACGAGTCGGCCGCCGAGGTCGTCGCCGCCTTCGAGGAGAAGGGCGTGAACCCGGAGGGCTACGTCCTCTACACCTACGCCGCGATCCAGGCCTGGGCCGACGCGGTCGAGGCCGCCGGCTCGACGGACTTCGACGCGGTCGTCTCCGCGCTCGACGAGAACACCTTCGACACGGTTCTCGGCCAGATCGACTTCAACGAGGTCGGCGATCCGACCGAGGCGAACTACGTCTGGTACGTCTGGGAAGACGGCACCTATCGCGAGATGTGATCGGGTGCGGGCCTCGCGCCCGCTCTCGTTCCCCTCGACCGGGAGCCCCCGCGCCACCGCGCGGGGGCTTTCGCGTTCTCGGTCCGGTGTCGCGCGTCAGAGCAGGCTCGACCAGGGCAGAAACCCGACGACGTCGCCCGCGGCGATGGCGGTCGTGTCCTCCGGAAGCTCCACCAGCCCCGCGGTCTCCGTCAGCGAGGTGACGACGCCCGCCCCCTCGCGCGGGTGCTTGAGGGCCATGAGGCCGCCCGCCCCGTCCGGCGCGAGCGCACAGCGCACGTATTCGCGCCGCCCCGCCTTCTTGCGATAGGCGAAGCCGGATCGCACCGGGAAGGCGAGGGGGCGCCGCCAGGTCTCGCCGGCGAGCCGCGCGATCAGAGGGCGCGCGAGCATGGCGAAGGTCACGAGCACCGCGGCCGGGTTCCCCGGCAGGCCCACGAAAGCCGTGCCGCCGACGACGCCGAGCGCCACCGGCCGCCCGGGCTTGATTCCAACCCGCCAGAAGGTGAGCGCGCCGGCCGCCTCCACCGCCGCCTTGACGTGATCCTCCTCCCCCGTGGAGACGCCCCCCGAGGTGACGAGGAGGTCGACGTCCCCCGCGGCCGCGGCGAGCGCATCGCGCACCGCGTCCCGACCGTCCGGCAGGATGCCGAGATCGCGGGGCTCGCAGCCGGCCCGCGCGGCCAGCGCGAGGAGCATGGCGCGATTGGCGTCGTAGAGCTGCGCGGGCCCGAGCGGGCTCCCCGGCGCGACGAGCTCGTCGCCGGTGGAGAAGATGCCCACCCGCAGGCGTCGGCGAACCGCGACCTCGGACAGGCCGAGCCCCGCGAGGAGGGCGAGGTCGCGCGGCGAGAGGCGATGGCCGGCGCCCAGCACGCGCGCCCCCGCCTCCACGTCCTCGCCCGCGCGCCGCGCGTTGGCGCCGCGCGAGAGGCCCGCGGGCAGGACGACGTCGCCCTCCTCGCGCACGGCGTCCTCCTGCATGAAGACCGTGTCGAAGCCCTCCGGCATGGCCGCGCCCGTGAAGATGCGCACGGCCGATCCCGCGCCCGGCACGGCGCCCGCCGCAGCGCCGGCGGGGAGGCGTCCCGCCACCGGCAGGCGCGTCTCGGCGCCCGGCGTGAGGTCGGCGAAGCGCACGGCGTAGCCGTCGACGGCGGAGTTGAAGAAGGGCGGCAGCGGGATCGGCGCGCCGATGTCGTCCGCGAGCACGCGTCCGTCGGCGGCGAAGAGCGGGACATTCTCCACGCCGACCACCGGCGAGAGGCGCGCGGCGACGAGCGCGCGCGCCTCGTCGAGCCGCATCAAGGCGCCGCCGAAGGCGAAGCAATCATTGGAGAGCTGGGCCATCCGCGCCGTCCGCCTCGTATCGGTCTAGATCTCGTCGTCTCGTCGCTTCGGCCGTGCGAGCGTCATCACGGGGGCCTGGAGCGCGGGCAGGAGGGTGTCGCGTTCCTCCCCGTGGCGCAAGACCGCGTCGGCGATCGCCTCGACGTCGTCGAGGTCGATCACGGGCACGATGGCGTCGGGCAGGGGTACGTCGCTCGCGACCGCACGCACGGATGCGAGCGTTCCGTGCAGCGGCGGCGCGCCGTTGGCCGCGCGATGCACGGCGATCTTGGGATGCGCCCAGCCCTTCCAGCCCTCGACGAGGACCACGTCCGCCGGCGAGAGCCGGGCGAGCAGCGCGCCGAGGGAGGGCTCGGGCTCGTCGGGGGCGAGCTCGCGAACGAGGGCGACGCGCCGGCCCGAGGCCACCAGCACCTCGCGGCCGCCGGCATCGCGATGCAGGCGGCTGTCCTTGCCGGGCTGATCGACGTCGAAGCCGTGGTGGGCGTGCTTCATGGTCGCGACCGTGAGGCCGCGCCCGGCGAGCGCCGGGATCAGCTTCGTCACGAGCGTGGTCTTGCCCGCGCCGCTCCAGCCGGTGATGCCGATCACGCGCATGCGCGAACCCCGCTCGCGAGCATCTGCTCGGGAACGTTACGCCCACGCTCCCCGTTGAGGCGCCACACACGCCGAACGGAGGGATTTCCCATGAACGGCATCATCTACGCGGTCGGTCTCGTCGTCATCGTGATCGCGATCCTGTCGCTCGTCGGCTTCGTCTGAGACGAGCGGGTGAGACCAGCACGGGCGGCGGCTCCGGTGGGCCGCCGCCCGGCTGCTGTTCCGGACGGGGCTCTCGGGCGCCTCCGATCACCCCCCGCCTTTCGGGCCCTTGAGGTCCTTCAGCTTGTCGAAGGGCGAGACCTCCTCGTCCTCGATCACCGGGTCGAAATCGACGCCGGGCTTCCTCGGATAGGGATCGAGTCCCAGCGCCAGGAATTCCGCGGTCAGCGCGCCCAGGTCGATCTTGCCGTCGATGATCTCGTCGGGCGGATCGATCTCGCGCAGGGCCGCTTCCTCCTCCGTCGTCGGCTCGCTCGCGGGCGCGAAGTCGACGTCCACCTCCTCGACGATCTCCGCCTCGAAGGGCTCGAGCGTGACGACGCAGGTCTGCACCACGCGTCCGCGCACCGTCCCGGTGACGCCGGCGCGCTTGGCGTCCCCCGACACCCGGAACTCGCCGAGCAGCGCATGGATCGCCGGCAGCTTGAAGGCGCGCGCCAGCGCCTCGCGCTCGGCCTCGCTCGCCTCCACGCGCACGACCTCGCCGCGCCCCGGCAGGCGATCGACGGAGACGAGGCGGGAGAGGGGGAGGGTGTCTTCGCTCATCGTGTCTCTCCTGGCGGGTTCGCCGGCACGTCGTCGGCCGCGTCGCCCGCCTCCAGGGTGGGAAAGATCGGGCCGTCGGCGAGGATCGCGTCGAGATCCTGGCCCTTCAGCCCGGCTTCCGCGTCGAGCGCGTAAGCGGCGAGGCGCCGCGCGGGTTCCTCGCCGCCGGTGACGTTGCGCTGGAGCGACACCGCGAGCGCCTCGAGGTCGCGCGCGTCGAGCAGCGGATCGTAGGCGCGGGCGCGCCCGTAGAAGGCCTCCGCCAGCGTCTTCATCTTCTTGGGCACCGCGAGGTCGCCCACGCCCATCTCGCGCAGCGACAGGTCCAGCGCGCGAAACAGCGCGTCCGCGAGATCCTGGTTCACGTCCGCGGCGGGGGCGGGGAGGGTGCGCAAGTGCCGGAAGGTGAGGATGACGTGCAGGGAGAGGCATTCGAAGCGCCCCTCCACGGTGTCGGGCACCTCGGCCTCCGTATAGAGGCCCGGCTGGCGCGACGCTTGCGCGATGCGCGTGTACAGGCTCTCGACGAGCTCGCGGCGCGGGTCGCGCCGGAAGAAACGCAGGATCATCGGCCTCGCTCGGGTTGTCGCGCCTTGCCAAAGGGTCTAGGTCGGGGATAAGCCTACTCGCCGGCGCGGCGCAAGCTTCCTCGTGCCGCATCCCGAGCCCGGACACCCCGAACATGCGTTTCGACGAGCGTCATCCCGCACCGCAGATCAGCCGCCGCGGCCTCCTGCGCCTCGCCGCCGCCGGCGCAGCCGCGAGCCTCGCCGCCGGCTGCACGCAGACGATCGCGCCGATGTCCGAGGACTTCCAGCGCGGCTACATCCTCGACGAGGCCGCGCTCGAGCAGGTGACGCCGGGCATGGGCGCCCAGCAGGTGCTGGAGCTCATGGGCACGCCCTCCACCGTCTCCACGGTGGGGAACCAGTCCTGGTACTACATCAGCCAGACGGCGCGGCGCCGCGCGGCCTTCATGCGCCAGGAGGTCGTCGACCAGCGCGTCGCGGCGATCTACTTCACGCCCCAGCTGCGCGTCGAGCGCAAGGCGCTCTACGGGCTGGAGGACGGCGTGATCTTCGACTTCATCTCCCGCGAGACGCCCACCGGCGGCGCCGAGCAGAGCTTCGTGCGCCAGCTCTTCCGCGGCGTGACGAGCTGGAATCCGCTCGTCGGCGGCGGCAGCTGAGCGGACGCGCCTCGCGCATTCCGCCTTCCCTTGACATCCCACCGCCCGCATGAATGGTGCGCGCGGTCCAATTCCCGTGAACGAGGGTCGATCCATGACCGCCCCCAACCCCGCCGAGACGTCGATGCATCGCTATCGCTCCCACACCTGCGCCGGCCTGCGCGAGAGCGACGTGGGCGCGACCGTGCGCCTGTCCGGCTGGTGCCATCGCATCCGCGACCATGGCGGCGTGCTCTTCATCGACCTGCGCGACCATTACGGCATCACCCAGATCGTCGTGGACCCCGACAGCCAGGCGTTCAAGACGGCGGAGAGCTGCCGCTCGGAATGGGTGATCCGCGTCGACGGCCGGGTGAAGAAGCGCCCCGCCGGCACCGAGAACGCGGACCTGCCGACGGGGCAGATCGAGGTGTACATCACCGATCTCGAGGTGCTGGGCGCCGCGGCCGAGCTGCCGATGCCCGTCTTCGGCGATCAGGACTATCCCGAGGACATTCGCCTCAAGTACCGCTTCCTCGACCTGCGTCGCGAGAAGCTGCACCAGAACATCATGAAGCGCGGCAAGATCATCGATTCGATCCGCGCCCGCATGAAGGGGCAGGGCTTCTTCGAGTTCCAGACGCCGATCCTCACGGCCTCCTCGCCCGAGGGCGCGCGCGACTTCCTCGTGCCCTCGCGGCTCCATCCGGGCAAGTTCTACGCGCTGCCGCAGGCGCCCCAGCAGTTCAAGCAGCTCGTCATGATGTCGGGCTTCGACCGCTACTTCCAGATCGCGCCCTGCTTCCGCGACGAGGACGCCCGCGCCGATCGCTCTCCGGGCGAGTTCTACCAGCTCGACGTCGAGATGAGCTTCGTCACGCAGGAGGACGTGTTCCAGGCGGTCGAGCCCGTGCTGCGCGGCGTGTTCGAGGAATTCGCGGACGGCAAGCGCGTGACGCCGGTCTTCCCGCGCATCCCCTACGCTCAGGCGATGCTCGAGTACGGCGTCGACAAGCCGGACCTGCGCAACCCCATCCGCCTCGCCGACGTGACCGAGCTGTTCGCCCGCGAGGACGTGACCTTCAACGCCTTCAAGAACATCGTGAAGCACGGCGGCGTCGTGCGCGCCATCCCCGCGCCCGGCGCGGGCGGGCAGCCGCGCTCGTTCTTCGACAAGCTCAACGACTGGGCCCGCTCCGAGGGCGCTGCCGGGCTCGGCTACGTGATCTTCGAGGAGGAGGGCGGCGCCCTCGTCGGCAAAGGGCCGATCGCGAAGTTCATCCCCGCCGAGGTGCAGGGGCTGATCGCGCAGGCCGCCGGTGCGAAGGCGGGCGACGCGGTGTTCTTCTCCGCCGGCGACAAGGGCAAGGCGGTGGCGCTCGCCGGCAAGGCGCGAATCCGGCTGGGCGAGGAGCTCGGCCTCATCGACGCGGACCAGTACGCCTTCTGCTGGATCACCGACTTCCCGATGTACGAGTGGGACGAGGAGAACAAGAAGGTCGAGTTCTCCCACAACCCGTTCTCCATGCCCAACTACGATCTCGACGCGTTCCAGGCGCTCGACCCCGCCGATGCCGACGAGATCCTCGGGATCACCGCGTTCCAGTACGACATCGTCTGCAACGGGATCGAGCTCTCGTCGGGCGCCATCCGTAACCACCGCCCCGAGATCATGCGCAAGGCCTTCGGGCTCGCGGGCTACGGCGCGGACGTGCTCGAGGCGAAGTTCGGCGGCATGCTGCGCGCCCTCTCGCTCGGCGCCCCGCCCCACGGCGGCATCGCGCCGGGTATCGACCGCATCGTCATGCTTCTGTGCGGCGAGCAGAACCTGCGCGAGGTCGTGCTCTTCCCCATGAACCAGAAGGCCGAGGACCTTCTCATGGGCGCGCCCTCCGAGGTCACGGCGAAGCAGCTGCGCGAGCTGCACATCCGGCTCAACCTGCCGGAGTGATCGCGACCAGCGAGGGGCGGAGACGATCGGGGTCCGTTGGGCGTTTACCCGACGCTCAGCGGCCCCTATCATCCTGGGCAACGAGAATCACGACGGGAGCGCGTCGCAATGAATGCGAGCTTGCAGCACCTCATCTCCCTCGCGAGCAAGGTCCGCATGACGGATCAGCAGCAGGAAGAGCAGCGTCGGAGCTTCGCTTATGGCACGACGCATATTGAAAATGAAACCGTAACACGTGATATGGTCGACCGCGCTGCAGATAAGCTGAAGAGCGGTCAGAATGTCGAGCCGGCACAGCGAAGCCGATGAGCCCAGCCTCGTCACCGACCCGAGGCTGATCGGACAGATCGAATCCGAGAACGCCCTCGCCCAGTACGACGAAGCGATGTCGCTTTTGGAGCGGAAGCTCGCCACGGGTGAGCGCCGCATCCGCCAATACGAGATACTCTCTCTTCATCGCACGCTCATGGACCGCATCAGCGCCTCGGCGGGCAATTTCCGGCCCGCGGGCGTCAAGATCCGAGGCAGCGCACACGAGCCGCCGAGGGCGGACGAAGTCCCGCGCCATGTCGAGGAGCTGTGCGACTACGTCAACGAGAATTGGGAGCGCCGGACGTCGCTCCACCTCGCGTCCTATGCTCTCTGGCGCATCAATTGGATCCATCCCTTCGCCGACGGGAACGGGCGTACGGCTCGCATCGTCTCGTACCTGATCCTCTGCCTGCACAGCGGAACGAGGCTCCCGGGCACGCTCACCATTCCCGAGCAGATCTCGCGCAACAAGGCCCCTTATTACGCCGCGCTCGAGCATGCGGATGCGCGATCGGTCGCTGGTGACGTCGACGTCTCTCATCTGGAGGACCTCGTAAGCAAGTGCCTCGCGACTCAGCTTCTCGATTTCTACCAGAAGGTCAGCGGCCAGCCGGTCGGGGCGAACCTCGACGCGCAGACGCGGCACGAGCTCGACCGCGTTCTCGCGACCGTGGAGAAGCCGGCGAGCTTTGCTGCGGGGCCGGCCGAGCCGATTGTCGTCGACGAGGCGTCACGGCGCGGGATCATCGGATGGTTCGAGAAGCACCCCGCCATCACGGCGGGGCTCGCCGCGTTGCTCGCTGCGCTCATCCTCGGCACGTTCACGCTGCTCGCGGGCTGAACCGTCAGCGTCCCTCCTCCAGCCGCCGGCCCAGCTCCTCGAACGCGTCGCCGAGCGCGCGGCTGCTCTCGCGCAACGTGCGTTCGAAGCTCTCGCTCAGGCGGATGTCCGATTCCGGGCAGTCCGGGACGCCCTCCGCCCGCAGGCGCGGCGTGATGCCGGTGCCGGGCGCCACGAGATAGGCGCAGCCCGTGTCCGGATCGGTCCAGATGAAGGGATCGGCCTCGGTCTGCTGGGCGAGCGCGGGCGACGACGAGAGTGCGAGCAGGGCGGCGGCGGCGATCGTGCGGCGCATCGTGTCCTCCGGGTGGGTATGCGGTTGGGAGGGGTAACGCCCGGGCCGCGGACGTCGATCCCCGTTCCGGAACCGCTCGCCCCCACCGGTCCGCTTCGCGGCCCACCTCTCTGCGGGGAGGTATCGAGCGCGGCCGGCGCTCACGCGGCGCGGGAGAGGACGTGGCCGCCGTTCAGGGGGAGGTGGACCATGACCACCGTCCCGATCGAGACCTGCGAGCGGATGCGCAGCGAGCCTCCGTGGAGCTCGGCCAGCGACTTGGCGATGGCGAGCCCCAGCCCGGAGCCCTGGTAGGTCTTGGAATATTCCATCTCGACCTGCTCGAACGGGCGACCGATACGCTTCATCGCCTCGCTCGGGATGCCGATGCCGGTGTCCTCGACATAGACGTTGACCGCATCGCCCACGAGGCGGCTGCGCACCACGATGCGGCCGTGCTCGGGGGTGAACTTCACCGCGTTCTGCAGGAGGTTGACCAGGATCTGCTGGAGCGCGCGCTCGTCGGCGTGGAGATGCACGTCGGCCTGTGCGTCGACGACGAGGGCGAGGTTCTTGGCGCGGGCGAGCTCGGCGACCATGCGCGTCGCGCGATCCACCACCTCGGGCAGGACGACGTCGCGCTTCTCGAGCATGATCCGCCCCGCCTCGATGCGCGACATGTCGAGGATGTCGTTGATGACCGAGAGCAGGTACTCGCCCGACGAGCGGATGTCCTTGCAATAATCGCCGTATTTCGGCGAGCCCAGCGCACCGAAGACGCCCTGCTCCATCACCTCGGCGAAGCCGATGATGGCGTTGAGGGGCGTGCGCAGCTCGTGGCTCATGTTGGCGAGGAACTCGGACTTGGCGCGGCTCGCGCCCTCGGCCTCGGCCTTCTGCTCGAGGTAGCGCTCGGCTAGGTCGGCGAGCTGCTGGGCCTGCGCCTCGAGCTTCTGGCGGGACACGCGCAGGTCCGCGACCGTCTGCTTGAGCCGCCGCTCGCTCTCGAGCAGGCGCTCCTCGTGGCGCTTGAGCGTGGTGATGTCGGTGCCCACCGAGACGTAACCGCCGTCGTTGGTGCGGCGCTCGGAGATCTGCAGCCAGCGCCCGTCGGCGAGCTCCGCCTCGAAGGTGCGTGCGCCGTGCTCGGGGCGCTCCTCGCGCAGGATCTCGTGGGCGACGATGGGCTGGCGGCCCGAGCGCATCACTTCTGCATAGGTGCGGCCCGGCGCGGCGATGTCCGGCGTGAGGTCGTGCAGGCGGCGGAACTTGGAATTGCACAGCACGAGCCGGTTGTCCGCGTCCCACAGCACGAAGGCCTCGGAGATCGCGTCGACGGCGTCGCGCAGGCGGATGTCGGCGGCCGCGCTCGCCTCGGCGAGGCGGCGCTGCTCGGTGATGTCCACGGCGATGCCGACGAGGTGGCAGCCGTCGTCGTCGCGGTCCTGGACGAGCTCGGCGCGGGCCCGCAGCCAGACCCAGGCGCCGTTGACGTCGCGGATGCGGAACTCGTGATCGACGATGGTGGCGCGCGAGGCGGCGAGCTCGTCGGCGAGCGCGTAGAAGTCGCTGTCGTCGGGGTGGATCATGGCGTTCACGTCGCCGAAGGACATGAACTCGTCGGCGCGGGTGTAGCCCAGCAGCTCGTACATCGAGTCCGACCAGTAGATCCGCCCGCGGGCGATGTCCCAGTCCCACAGCCCGCAGCGGCCGCGGGAGAGGGCCGAATCGATGCGCCGGGAGACCTTCTCGCAGACGTTGTCGGCGGCGCGCGCGCGGTTCGCCTGGAGGAAGTAGGCGGCGCCGAGACCCGCCAGCACGACGATGGTTGCGGCGAGCAGCGTCATCTGGCCCGACGAGCGGGCGCGCCAGGGCGCGAGCACGGCGTCGACGGGCTGGACGAGGGCGATGCGCAGCGCCGGCGCGTTCTCCACGGTGCGAACCGTGGCGATGGCTTCCGAGCCGTCGGGCCGCAGGATCGTCATGACGCCGGCGCGATCGGCGAAGGCGGAGAGGGGCTGCGCCTCGCCGAGCACCTCGACGAGGGTCGCGGGAAGCATGGGCTGGGGCGGGTGGGCCGCGAGGATCGCACCCTCGGCGTTCGCCGCCAGCAGCACCCGGCCCCGGATGAGCGTCGCCTCTGGAAGATCCGCCGCGACGGCGAGGAGGCCCGCCTCGATGCGCTCGCGCTCGGCGGTGGCGCCGAGGCGCGCGAGGTCGAGCGCCGCGAAGCTCGCGATGACGTCGATCTCGATCGCCGCCTTGGCCAACGCCTCGAGACGCCCGTCCCGGGACTGCATCCAGGCGCTCGTGACGAGCGCGCCGAGGAAGAAGACGAGCAGGATGGGAACGGCGAGCCGCAGCCAGGGGTCGGCTCGATCGAGCCGGCCCAGCGCCGGATGCCCCAGGGAGCGTGCGACGCCCAATATCGTTCCCGCGCGCGCAGCAGCGCACGTGGTGTCTGCACCTGCCATAATGCAGACTCCCCCTCAGGTTCCGTTGACGTCTCGTTCGGGGAGACGTGCCGCATCTACCCGAATCGGTAACAATAGAATCGTGTTCGCGAAATTTGTCCAGGGTCGCCGTTCAGAAACACTTAACTTTTTCAATCCGGCCGCTGCCGTTACGAACACGTTTTGTTCTTGTGCATGCGCGAGACCATGGAATCCACGCTTGCGACCGGTGAATCGTTGCGACGGGAGAGACCGCGCGTACGGCGCCGTTCACGCCTCGTCCGGCCTCTGCATCCACTTGATGAGCGGCAGGACCGGGACCACCCACACGAGGCCGAGCAGCATGTAGACGACGGCCTGGCCGATGCCGGGAAGCTCGGCGATGCGGCTGTCGGCCAGCGTCATCGCGACGGGGCCGTAGATCATCACGAACAGGATGATGACGATCGTGCCGATGAGCTTGCGGGTCCGCTGCGTCATGTGTCTTCGTCCAGGCCGCGGGTGCGGCGTTGCGTGGGCTGGCGCGGGGCGCGCGCACCCTCTATGTGCGGCGAAAGACCGAGGATCAAGCGCGCGGACTGACGCGGCCCGTGCGCAGCGAGAGTTTCGATGCCGGGAATGACCACGCTCGCCGCCGCAAGCCCTTCCGCCGCCCCCTCTGCCGACGCCGACGGCCGCCTCGCCGCCGCCGTGCGCACCTGGGTGTGGACCCTCGTCCTCCTCGTCGTCGCCATGGTCGCCGTCGGCGGCGCGACGCGGCTGACCGGATCGGGCCTCTCGATCACGGAATGGAAGCCCGTCACCGGCGCGCTGCCGCCGCTCTCGCACGAGGCGTGGCTCGCGGAGTTCGAGAAGTACCGGCAGATCGACCAGTATCGCCTGCTCAATGCCGGCATGAGCCTCGCCGAGTTCCAGTTCATCTACTGGTGGGAGTGGGGACACCGGCAACTGGGGCGCCTGCTCGGCGTGGTCTTCTTCATTCCGCTGATCTTCTTCTGGCTGAAGGGCGCGGTGACGACGCGCCTCGCCGGCGGCCTCCTCTTCATCGGCGCGCTGGGCGGGCTCCAGGCGACCGTCGGCTGGATCATGGTGGCGTCGGGGCTGGAGCCCGGCATGACGGCGGTGGCGCCGATCAAGCTGACCGCGCACCTCACCATCGCGAGCGTGATCCTCGCGCTCCTCGCCTGGGTGGCGACCGGCCTCTCGACCCGCGAGCGCGCGCCCGTCTCTCCCGCGCTCGCGCGCGGCGCGAAGATCCTGGTGGCGCTCGTCTTCCTGCAGATCGCGCTCGGCGGCCTCGTCGCGGGCTCGCGGGCGGGCTTCACCTTCAACACCTGGCCGCTGATGGACGGCGGCTTTTCCCCGCCGCTCGCGACCCTGTTCGCCGTCGATCCGCTGATCGAGAACTTCGTCGACAACGTCGCGCTCGTGCAGCTGAATCACCGTCTCGTGGCCTACGCGCTCCTCGCCTTCGCGATCTGGCACGCGGTCCAGGCCTGGCGGGCAGGGCCCGCGACGTCGGCGGCGAAGCGCGCCGTCGCCCTCGCGGGGCTGACGAGCGCGCAGGCCGTGCTCGGCATCGTGACGCTGCTGCTCGTCGTGCCGCTCTGGGCGGGCCTCGCCCACCAGGTGCTGGCGATGATCCTGCTGATCATGGCCGTGGCGCACCTGCGCGCTGCGCGGGACGCGCGCGCGGGCTGAGCGCGTCAGCCCAGCCGCCGCGCGAGGAAGCCCGTCACCGCGTCGGCGAACACGTCGTTGGCGTCGCCCGCGACCATGTGGCGGGCCTCCGCCACGTCGACGAATTCCGCATCGGGGGCCATGGCGAGGAAGTCCTTTGCGGCCTCGGGCGTGACGAGCTCGCTCGAGCCGCCGCGCACGAGCAGCGTCGGCACGCAGAGCGTGCGGGTCGCGTGGTGGAGGCGCGCTTCCGCGTGCTCCCAATCGGCATTGACGGAGGCGGGGCCGTCGAGGAAGGCGGGGTCCCAGTGCCAGCGCCAGCGTCCGTCCTCGCTGAGCCGCAGGTTCTTGCGCAGCCCGTCGAGCGAGCGCGGGCGCGGGCGGTGGGGGAGGTAGGCGGCCACCGCGTCGGCGGCCGCCTCGATCGAGGCGAAACCCTCGCGGGCGTGGGCTCGCATGAAGCCCTGGATCTTGTCGACGCCGCGCGGGTCCATCCGCGGAACGATGTCCACTAGGACGAGACCTCGGAAGGGCGCGTCGGCCCCCGCCGGCGTCTCGCCGAGCGCGAGCAGCGAGGCGATGCCGCCGAGCGACGCGCCGATCGCGACGGGCACGTCGCCCTCCCGCGCCAGCGAGCGGCCCACATGAGCCGCGTCCGCCGCGAAGGCGAGGAAGGAATAGGCGCCGTCGGGCGCGCGCTCGCTGTCGCCGTGACCGCGCTGGTCGAGGCACAAAGCCCGCCAGCCCTCTGCGGCGAGGCGCTTCGCCGTCTCCTCCCAGGCGTGACGCGTCTGCCCGCCGCCATGGAGGAGAAGGACCGAGCGCGGGCCTTCGCCGAAGACGCTCGCGACGAGGCGGTTCCCGGCGGCGCCGGTGAAGGCGAGGGTCCCCGCGATCACGGCCGCGCCTCCAGGAAGGCCAGCACGCCGGCCTTGTGGGTCTTGTCGCCCACCGCGAGATTGTGGTCGCGGCCTTCGATGTCGAGCGCCTGCGCGGCCGGGATCAGCGCCGCGAGCGCCGGCCCGGAGCCTGCGACGTCGTCCTTCGTGCCGACCGAGACGAGGACGGGCGGGCGCAGCGAGGCGACCTCCTCGCGCGTCAGCGTCTGGCGCGAGCCGCGGATGCAGGCGGCGAGCGCCCGCAAATCGCTCTTCGTCTGCTCGGCGAAGGCGCGGAACATGCGCTGCATGGGGTCGGTGAGGACGTCGAGGGAGGGCGCCTCCATGGCGTCCGCGATACCCAGCGGCAGGCCCACGCCCTCGACGAGATGGATGCCGAGCCCGCCCAGCAGCGCCGCGCGCACGCGCTCGGGCGCGGCGAGCGCGAGATGCGCGGTGATCCGCGCGCCCATGGAATAGCCCATCACGTCGGCGCGCTCGAGGCCGAGATGGTCCATCAGGTTCAGCACGTCGCGCGCCATCACCAGAGAACCGTAGGCCTCCGGCTCGTAGAGCTTCTCGCTCGCCCCGTGGCCGCGATTGTCGAGCGCGATCACGCGCCGCCCGGCATGCGTCAGCGTCTTCGTCCACATCGTGTTGACCCAGTTCACCGCGTGGTTCGAGGCGAAGCCGTGGACGAGGACGATCGGCTCGCCGCGATCCTCGCCCGTGGGGGCGAGGTCGAGATAGGCGATCTCGACGCCGTCGGAGGAGAAGGTCTGCATCGGGTCCGGTGGGGCTGGTTGCGGGGGCGCGAGGGTAGTGCGGGGAGCGCGCGAGGGCAATTCGCGCAAAAGCGCGGCCGGGGGTGGACATCCGGGCTTACGCCGCTAGCCTCGCTTTCATCATAGGAGACCCGAATGGACGCCACCACCTCCGCCAGCGCCGTGCGGCGCGACGAGGCCGCGACCGAGCGCCTCGTCGCCTGGATCCAGGACGAGCTGCAGACCCATCGCCCCGCCTACGAGACCGCGCGCGTCGTCGCGGCACGGCTCGGTGCGCACCGCGCCGGCGACGTCTGCGAGGTCGTGTTCTGGGCCCCGGAGCTGCTCGAGCGGCGCGTGCCGGAGGGCGACGTCTTCATCGAGGTGCTCGACCCGGAGGAGGATCTCGTCCTCTCCCGCGCCCGTCAGACAATGGCCTTCCACCGCACCCGCGTGCCGATCACGCGCATCGAGAACTACTGCGTCGCGGCCATCTCCGGCATGCGTCCGGGCACGCGCGAGGCGATCGGCAGCTTCTATTCGCTGGTCTGGCGCGACGCCGAGAACACCTGGACGCGGATCTACGATCCGCTCGCCGCCTCGCTGCCCTTCGGCGTGTTCGCGCCGGCGGAGTATTACGACGTCGAGGCGATGCTCGCCGCGCGCACGGACGCGGCCTATTGGGCGGCTCTGCCCGAGGGAGACCCCGTCAAGCTGGGGCCGGCGACGAACATCCTGCAGATCCACGCGCCCACGGCGACTTCCTCGATGACCCTGGCAGGCCTGACGCGCCACATCGAGACGCTCGCGGATCGCGTGCGTCACGACGTGCCGCTCGCGCCCGCGGACCGCATCTTCCTCGGCTACGAGGCGATCCAGCTGCTGCCCGTCGAGCCCACCACCGTCTACGAGGCGGGGCCCGCCTTCTGGGCCGAGGAGGACACGCCCGACGGAGAGCCCGAGGACGACGCGCGGCTCGTCGTCGACCTGCGCCGTCCCGACACGACGAACTGGGGCTACGATATCGTCATCTCCGGCATGGCGGCGGTGAACCCGGCGCTGCTCGAGACGGGGCGCCCCGACGAGCTCGTCGATCTCGCCTGCGCGCTGCACAACTTCCCCGGACGCCCCAAGAAGCTCGTCTTCGACGTCGTCTTCGGGCATTCGGACAATCAGGGCCTCGACGTCCTCAGCTACCATTACTTCGCCGGGCCGAACATGTACGGCCAGAACGTCAACTATCGCAACCCGATGGTGCGGGCGATCCTGCTCGAGATGCAGCGGCGCAAGGTGAATTACGGCGCGGACGCCGTTCGCGTCGACGGCGCCCAGGACTTCAAGTGGTGGGACGCGGACGCGCAGGTGCTGCGCCACGACGACGAGTATCTCCAGGAGATGTCCGACGTCGTGCAGGAGGTGGCGGGGCGCCGCTATCGGCCCTGGTTCATCTTCGAGGACGGCCGGCCCTGGCCCGAGGAGGATTGGGAACTGTCCTCCACCTACCGCGCCGTGATCGAGAGCCAGCGCGACGACGACGTCTTCCAGTGGGGCCCGCTGACCTTCGCCCACAACACGCCGTTCCTCTATACGTTCTGGCTCACCAAGTTCTGGCGCATCGAGGAGATCCTGCGCCACGGGCAAAACTGGATCTCGGGCTGCGCCAACCACGACACGCTCCGGCGCGGCACGCAGATCAACCCCAAGCTCAACATCAACACGCGTCTCGGCGACACGCGCATGGAGATCCTCGACAAGGCCTACGACCATCCCGCCGTGCAGATGCTCACCTACGCCGCCTTCCCGGGCGTGCCGATGGACTTTCTCAACGCGATGGCGCGGGCCTCCTGGGGCTTCATCCGCAACCAGGACGATCGCTGGGGCGTGAAGATCGTGGCGGAGGAGGCGGTCTCGCTCGGCTGGCAGGTGGACGACTACACCTATTCGCTGCCGGGCTCGTTCACGCGCCTCAAGGACCTCGGCTTCTCCGACCGCGACGGGCTCGATCGCTTCTTCCGCATCGTCACGGCGCTGGTCGACGTCACCGACTACGATCTCGACGTGATGGCCAAGCTGTTGAACGAGGTCGACCCGCCGCTCGAAGGTCCATCGCCCTTCACGGCGCGCATGCTCAAGACCATCGCACGCGCGTGGATGGACGACATGCACGACTATTGCAACGTCTCGAAATACCTCGACAGGCTGGGCGAGGCGCATACGGAATACATGCTGGCCTTGCGCGAGTTCCGCATCGCGCGGCCGTGGCTGCGCGGGGCGCTGGGGCCGAGCGACCATTTCGACTACCAGGCCCCGACGCGTGGCTCCGTCGCGTTCCGCTCCCTGCGGCACGGGCCCGACGGCGAGCAGGTCTTCGTCGTCGCGCATCTGGAGGGCAAGCCGCTCCTCGGCCTCTCGCCGACGGAGCTGCCGATCCCGGGCCTCGATGGCGGCGGCTGGGAGGTCGCGCTCGCGACGCCGCCGATCGGTGCGGATTACAGGGGCGGGCCGATCGACCTGCACGACAGCATGGCCGTGCTGTTCACGCGCCGGCGCGGCTGAGGGCTCGCGCGCGCCGTCTCACGGGACGGCGCGTCCGCGCGCCGCCTCGAGCAGCGCGAACCAGTCCTGCCGCTCCATCTCGACGGCGTCGGCGGCGGCGAGCTCGCCGATGCGCGACAGGCTCGTCGTGCCGAGCACCGGCACGGGGCGCACGGGCAGGCGCAACAGCCAGGCGATGGCGAGCGGGCCCGGCCCGGCGAGCGAATACTTCTCGCACAGCTCCGCCATGGTGCGTCCCAGCGCGCCCTCCGGCGGGCTCGCGAACAGCCGCCCGCCGCCCAGCGGCGACCAGATCATCGGCGCGATGCGCTCCGCCTGCAGATGATCGAGGATGCCGCTCTCCAAGGGCTCGGTGTGCAGGACCGAGAGCTCGATCTGGTTCGTCACCAGCGGGAAGGGCAGGCGCGAGGCGAGGAGACGCATCTGCTCGACCGTGTGGTTCGAGACGCCCGCATGCGCGATCTTGCCCTCGGCGACGAGAATCTCGAGCGTGCGCGCCACCTCGTCGGCGTCCATCAAGGGGTCTGGGCGGTGGAGCAGCAGCACGTCGATGCGCTCCACCCCGAGCGCCGCGAGCGAGCGCTCCACCGAGGCGCGGATATGCGCCGCGCTGGTGTCGTAGTGCTTCACCCGGTTGCCCGGCCGGGCCGAGGAGACGAGAGCGATGTCGCACTTCGTCACGATCTCCATGCGGCCCTTCAGGGCGGGGTCGAGCCGCAGCGCGTCCCCGAACAGCGCCTCCACCTGGTACTGGCCGTAGATGTCGGCGTGGTCGAAGCTGGTGATGCCGTGCTCGAGGCAGGTTTCGATCATGCGCACGAGCCCCTGGGGCTCGGCCAGCGCGGCGGCGTCGCGCGCGCGCCACGCGCCCCAGACGAGACGCGAGAGCGTCGGGCCGTTGGGATGGAGCGCTCGGCGCGAGACCGTGTGGGGCGAGACCATCAGAGCACCTTTTCCTGTCGTCGCGCCCGAGCTATCGGCCCGGGACGCATCCCGCAACCCCGCAGCCGCATCTCGCCCGGGCGGGCCGCTTGCCGGGACGTGGAAATTTCCCGTAAGCCTTGCGACGAGGGAGGAACGCCCATGCAGCTCGTCGCCATCTCGGAGGAGCGGCCGGGAAACCGCTGGCTCGCGCGCTTCGAGGCGCTCTGGCCGGGCTATCGCGCCTGGATGGGCGATGCGGCCTTCGATCCGCCGCTCGCGACGCGGCGTGCGGCGCTCGCGCGGCACATGCCCGAGCTCGTGGCGCTCCACGATCACCTCTGCGGCCTCCTCGGCGACGATCCCGCCGCCCACGCCTTCCTCACGGGCTGGGCGCCGCCCCCCGTGATCACCGGCTGCTCCGTCGCGATCTCGCCCGAGGAGGAGCCGGTGATGATCCGCAATTACGACTTCACCTCCGATTTCTACGAGGGCACGCTCCATCACGGCCGCTGGAGCGGCGGCCCGAGCGTCATCGCCTCGAGCGAGGCGCTCATCGGCGCGCTCGACGGCATGAACGACGCCGGCCTCGCGGCCGCGCTCACCTATGGCGGGCGGCCGGTCCACGGCGAGGGCTTCGGCAATCCCTGGCTCGTGCGCTACGTGCTGGAGACCTGCGCGACGGTGAAGGAGGCGCTCGCGGCGCTCACCCGCATTCCCTCGGTCATGGCGACGAACATCGTCGTGCTCGATCGCGGCGGCGCGCATGCGGTGGCGATGCTCGCGCCCGATCGCGAGCCGGTGGTGCTCGATCGGCCGGTGGTCACCAACCACCAGGTCGCTCCCGAGCATCCGGCGGGGGATGCGCAGAGCGAGACGGTGCTGCGCTGCGATGTCCTCACCCGCCTGCGGGAGGCTCGCGGCACGACGCGCGCGGATCTCCTCGCGGCCTTCCTGCGCCCGCCGGTCCTGCGGAGCGACTATGCAGGCGTGATGGGAACCTTCTACACGGCGGTCTATCGCCCCGCCGCGGGCGCCGTCGACTACGTCTGGCCCGATCGCCCCGCCTGGGCGCAGAGCTTCGCACGCTTCGAGGAGGGCGCGCGCGAGATCCCGGGCTGAGCCCGCCCTTCACGCCTTCCAGAAGCCGGGCGTGAACAGGATCAGCACCGTGAACAGCTCGAGGCGCCCGAGCAGCATGGCGAAGGCGAGCACCCATTTCGCCGCGTCCGGCAGGGGCGCGAAATTGCCGGCGGGTCCGATGATCGGCCCGAGCCCCGGCCCGACGTTCGAGAGCGCCGTCACCGAGGCGCTGATGGCGGTGACGAAGTCGAGCCCGATCGCCATCAGGACGAGGGTGATCAGGCTGTAGCAGATGAAGAACAGCGAGAAGAACACGACGACGGAGGAGACCACGTCGTCGGGCAGCGGCCGCCCCGCATAGGTGCGCGGGAAGACGCCGTGCGGGTAGATCAGCCGGCGGAAATGCGAGCGCAGCATCTGCGCCATGATCTCGAAGCGGAAGATCTTCATGCCGCCCGAGGTCGAGCCGGTGCAGCCGCCGATGAAGGTCAGCGCGAAGAAGGCGCCCACCGCGAAATTGCCCCAGACGAGATAGTCCGTCGAGGCGTAGCCCGTCGTCGTCACCACGGAGACGACGTTGAAGGCGGCATGGCGGATCGCTTCCGCCTCCTCGTAGCCGCGGGTCGCCACGAGCCAGCCCGACAGGATCGCCGTCACCCCGACGAGCAGCGCGAGGAGGGTGCGCACCTGGCTGTCGCGGAAGATCTCGGCCTCGCCGCGCATGAGGCGCACGTAGAGGACGAAGGGCAGCGCCCCCGCCAGCATGAAGACCGTCGCGATCCACTGCGTCGCCGGCCCGAACCCGCCCATGGACAGGTCGGTCGTGGAATACCCGCCCGTCGAGACCGTGGTCAGCGCGTGCGCCACGGCGTCGAAGGGCGTCATCTCCACGCTCCAGTAGAGCACGGCGCACACGAACGTGAGCGCCACGTAGACCGCGCCGATGGCGGCGGCGATGTCGCGCACGCGCGGCAGGACCTTCTCTGAACGGTCCGAGCTCTCCGTGCGGAAGAGCTGCATGCCGCCCACCCCCAGCGCGGGAAGGATCGCGATGGCGGTCGCGATGATGCCGATGCCGCCGAGCCATTGCAGGATCGCGCGCCACAGGAGCACGCCCGGCGGCGCGGAATCGAGGCCGACGATCACGGTCGAGCCCGTCGTGGTGAGGCCCGACATGGATTCGAAGAAGGCGTCGGTGAAGCTGTCGCGCAGCTGCGCGTAATCAGAGAAGTAGAGGGGCAGGGCCGCGAACAACGCCACCGCCGTCCATGAGGCGGGGGTGAGCACGAAGGCCTGGCGGATGCTCAGCCCGCCCTCCAGCCCGCCGCGCCCCAGCGCCATCATCAGCGCGCCCGCCGCCGCCGTGACGAGGGCGGAGATCGCGAAGGCGCGCCAGTCCGGGTTTTCGACCCACAGATCGACGGCCATGGGAAGCGCCATCGTCGCCGCGAGCGCGACGAGCGTCCCGCCCACGAGCGAGGCGACCGGCTTCAGGCCGGGTATGGCGAATCCGAGACGTCTCGATCGGGCTGTCATGGCGGCGCTTCCATTGCACGTTCCGCGCGTCCTGTCGCGTTGGCGCGGACACGGACACGGCAACGCTCGCCGGCGCAGATCGCTCCGCGCGCACGGCGCGGCTGGCGCCGGGCGGGCACGCGCGCCATATCGAGGCGAGAGACCCCGAGCCCCCACGAGGATTTCGCGCCGATGGCCCGCATCATTTCCCCGGATACCGCCTCTGCGGAGGCGAGCGCCGGCGCGCCCTCCGCATCTTCTGACGGCGAGGGCGCGGCTCCTCGCAAGCCCGCGCGCGTCCTCGTCCTCGTCAACCCGCACAGCCGGCGGGGCGCGGACTGCATGCACGACGTCGCTGCCGCGCTCGAGGCGCACGGCATCGCGGTCGTGCTCGAGACCTTCTCGGCCGCCCGCGAAGTCTCCGACGACATCCGCCGGCTCGCGCCGGGGATGGATGCGGTGATCGTCTGCGGCGGGGACGGCACGATCAACGCGGCGCTTCCCGGCATCCTGGAGACGGGCCTGCCGCTCGGGGTCGCGCCCTGCGGCACTGCCAACGATTTCGCCCGCACGCTCGGCCTGCCGCCGGACCCCGTCGCCGCCATGAGCGCGATCGTCGGCGGGCGCACGCACCGCATCGATCTGGGCGTCGTGAACGGCCGCCCCTTCCTCAACGTCGCCTCGATCGGCCTCTCGGTGGATCTCGCCAAGGCCCTTTGCAAGCGCCGGAAGCGGATCTGGGGGCGGCTCGCCTATGCCCTCGCGGCGCTCGGCGTGGCGTTTCGCGCCCGGCCGTTCACCGCGACGATCCTCTCGGCCGAGGGCGAGGCGCGGGCGAAGACCTACCAGGTGGCCGTCGGCAACGGGCGCTTCTACGGCGGCGGCATGGTGGTGGAGGAGACCGCGACCATCGACGATGGCACGCTCGATCTCTACAGCCTGGAGATGAAGAACGTCTGGCGGCTGGTGCTGATGCTGCGCTGCTTCGCCAAGGGCGCGCACGGCGCCTGGGCGGACGTGCGCACGCAGCGCGGGGTGGATTTCGAGGTGCGCACGCGCAAGCCCCGCCACGTCAACGCCGACGGCGAGATCGTGGCGACGACGCCCGCGCGCTTCTCCATCCTGCCCGAGGCGATCTCGGTCTTCGTGCCGTGATCGCCGGGGGCGAGGGCCGGCGCCGGCTCAGACGTGCTGGCCGCCGTTGATGTGGAGCTCCGCGCCGTTCACGTAGGAGCTCTGGTCCGTGCACAGGAAGTAGATGGCGCGCGCCACCTCGTCCGTCGTGCCGAGCCGGCGCATGGGGATCTGCTCGACGATCTTGTCCGTGCCGGGCGAGAGGATCGAGGTGTCGATCTCGCCGGGCGAGATGGCGTTGACGCGCACGCCCAGCGGCCCGAAATCGCCGGCGAGCTCCCGCGTCAGCGCCGCGAGCGCGGCCTTCGACGTCGCGTAGGCGGCGCCCGCGAAGGGGTGCACGCGCGAGCCGGCGATCGAGGTGACGTTCACGATCGAGCCCTTGGCGCGCACGATCTCGTCGCGCAGGCCCTGCGCCAGCAGCATCGTGGCGAACAGGTTCACCTGGAAGACGTGCGCCCAGGTGTCGAAGGAGGTCTCGAGCGCGTTCAGCCGCGCGCCGCCGGGGCCCTTGGGCGAGATGCCGGCATTGTTGACGAGCGCGTGCAGCATCGAGCCTTCCATCTCCAGGCGCGTGCGCACGTCGACGATGGCGCGCACGGTGTCCTCCGCGCTCGACAGGTCGACCTGGAGATGGTCCTCCGGGCCCATGGCCCAGGGGCAGTTCTCGGGGAAGGCGTGGCGCGACGCGGTGATGACGCGCCAGCCGGCGGCGGAGAAGCGCTTGACCGTCGCGTGGCCGATGCCGCGGCTGGCGCCGGTCAGCAGCATGACGCGTCGGGGCGCGTTGGAGATACGGGTTTCTGGCACGGGAGCCTCGCGGGAATTCGTCGGCGGAAACTAGCACGGAACGAGGTCGCTGCCACGCGATCCCCGCATGCATCCGCGCACGAAGGCGCGAGCGGCCGCGCGATCGGCGCACCTCACCAGGTGCGGTCGGCCCAGAACTCCTCCATGGCGAGGTAGGTGTAGGAGGCCGACCAGCCGATCAGCACGAGGCCGTTGAGCGCCTCGATGCCGGAGAGGAGCCGCATCGGCCCCGTCGGGTAGAGGTCGCCGACGCCGAGCGTGGTGTAGCTCGTGAGCGAGAAGTACAGGAAATCCGCGAAGCCGCCCGTGAGCGCGCCTTCGAGGCGCCCGAGCCCGGCATGGTCGTGCATGGCCCAGTAGGCGAGGGCGTAGAGGGTGATCTCGACGAGATGCGCGACGAGCACCGCGCCGATGACGGCGACGACGCGGATCTGCCGGCGCAGGCGCAGCCGCGGAATGGCCCACGAGGCGCGCCGCAGGATCTCGTAATGGATGAGGACGGTGGCGCACACGAGCGCCGCCGCGATGGCGAGGGTGGGAAGCACGCGCGCGCCTCAGGCGATGGGCGCCGACGCCTTCGCGGTCGCGCCGATCTTGGAGGCGGCGATCACGGCCTGCGTGCGGCTCTCGACGCCGAGCTTCTGGAGGATCGCGGAGACGTGCGCCTTCACCGTCGCCTCCGAGACGCCGAGCTCGTAGGCGATCTGCTTGTTGAGGAGCCCCTCCGACAGCATCATGAGCACACGCACCTGCTGGGGCGTGAGCGTGGCCATGCGCTTGGCGATCTCGGCCGCCTCGTCGTCGTCGTCGGCCGTGAGATCGACGTCCGGCGGCGTCCAGCTGTCGCCGGCGAGCACCGCCTGCACCGCGGCGCCGATCTCGGCGGTGTCGAGCGATTTCGGGATGAAGCCCGAGGCGCCGAAGCCGATCGCCCGCCGGATGACGACCGGATCCTCGTTGGCCGAGACGATGACGACGGGGATGTCCGGGTGCTGGGCGCGCAGGTAGATGAGGCCCGAATAACCCTGGACGCCCGGCATCGTCAGGTCGAGGAGGACGAGGTCGACGTCCGACGTCGTGGCGAGCGTCGCGGTGAGCTCGTCGAGCCCGCCCGCCTCCACCACGTCCGGATCCTCCAGCACCGAGGTGACGGCCTGGCGCAGGGCGCCGCGGAAGAGCGGATGGTCGTCCGCGATCACGATCGTCGTTCGAGCCTTGTCCACGCGCACCTCCCCGAGCCCGTCGCGCGATCCGGCGGCAAGCCTGGCCGGGTCGCTTCCTCTTCGGGAAAGCGGAATTCGGCAGCCGGCGCAAGAGGGGATGAACACGCAGCGCGCGTGAGACCGCCGATCGCGCGCTAGCCGGGACTTTCGCCCGCGTCCCGCCGCAATGCGGCGGCGAGCGGCACGTCGGCGCGGGGCATCTGCCGCCCCTCCGTTTCGGCGCGCGCGCGGAACAGGCCGCGGGCGGCGAAATGCGGGTCCGCCGCCGCCTCGTCGAGCGTGCGCACGACGGTCGCGCAGCAATCGAGCGGCTCCAGCACGGCGCGCCAATGCGCCGCGTCGCGGGAGCGCACGATGGCGGCGACGGCGGCCTTCGTCGCGGCGGGATCGCGCGTGTCGTCGGCGAGCGCCGGTTCCAGGCCGAGCCCCGCGCAGGCGCGCGCCCAGAACTTGTCCTCCAGGGCGCCGAGCGCGAGATAGCGCCCGTCGGCCGTGGCATAGAGCCCGTATCGCGGGCTGCCGCCGGTGAGGAGCCCGCCGTGCGGCGCGGGCGGGCGGCCCGTCGCCTCGAGCTCGGCGCGCGCCAGCCAGGCGAAGGTGGCCATCGCGTCGGTCATGGCGACATCGAGATGCGACCCCTCGCCCGTGATCTCGCGCAGGCGCAGCGCGAGCAGGATGTCGATGACGGCCGGCAGCGACCCGCCGGCGATGTCGGCGACGAGGGCGGCGGGCGTCGCCGGATGCTCCGGCGAGCCGGGCGCGAGGGAGAGGAGCCCCGTCAGCGCCTGGTAGTTGATGTCGTGCCCCGCCTCCTGCGCCCGCGGCCCGTCCTGCCCGTATCCGGTGATCGAGCACACGACGAGACGCGGGTTGATCGCGTGGAGCGCGTCCGGCCCGAGCCCGAGGCGGCCCATGACGCCCGGGCGCATCTGCTCGACGAGGACGTCCGCCTCGCGGATCAGGGCCTCGAGCCGCGGCCGTTCGGAGGCGTCCTTCAGGTCGAGCTCGACGATCTCCTTGCCGGCGTTCAACATGGCATAGGCCAGAGAGCGCCCCTCCCGCATCGGCGGAAACCGCCGCATGTCCTCCCCGCCCGGCCGCTCCACCTTGATCACCCGCGCCCCGGCCTCCGCAAGGATCAGCGTCGCCAGCGGGCCGGGGAGCAGCGTCGAGAGGTCGAGGATGGTGATGCCGGACAGGGGCAGGGGGCGGCTGGACGAGCGGGATGCGGGCATGCGGGCGGGGCTCCTCGGTGGGCATTAGAGGGCATTCCGCAGCGGCAGAGAGGGCGTGTCAACGATCGGAGCCCGGGATGACATCGGGGGAGCGCGCGCCCGACTGTCAGAACAGATCGTGCGGCAGGATGCCCGTTTCGATCAGCCACAGGAAGCCCGTGAGTGTCACCACGGAGGCGACGGTGCCCACGAGGACGCAGGCGGAGGCGCGCTCGACGCCGACCCCGTACTGCGTCGAGATGACGAAGATGTTGAGCGCCGGCGGCAGCGCCGCCATGACGATGGCGGCGAAGACCCAGGGTGCCGCGAAGTCGCCGACCAGCGAGAGCAGCACCCACACGATCAGCGGGTGGACGACGAGCTTGATCCCGACGAGGAAGGGCACCTCGGGCGGGATCGCGCGCAGCCCGCGCTTCTCGGGCCGTCCGGGCGCGGGCTTCGGCCTGGGGCTCAGCGCCACCGTGACGCCCAGCAGGAAGAGCGCGCAGGGCGCGGCGGCGTTGGACAGCCACAGCGTCATCTTGTCGATGGCGGACGGCGGCGTCCATTCGAGGAAGCTCGCGGCGACGCCGATCATGGTCGCGACGTTGAAGGGATGCGTGACGATCCGGAAGGCGACCTCGCCCGCCGTCGTGAGGAGGCTCTTCTTCTCCACCCCGGCCACGGCCATCAGGAAGGGCACGAGCGAGAACAGGAGGAGCGAATCGAACACGAAGATGAGGACGACGGGCGGGCTCGCCTCCGGGCCGAGCGCGGCGAGGACGAGGGGTGGGCCCATGTAGCCGATGTTGGAATAGGCGCCCGCGACCCCCTGCATCACCGCCTGCGGCATCTCCCGCGCCACCGCGAGGCCCACCGCGAAGGCGAGCGAGAAGGCGATGTAGGTCGACAGCGTCGTCACCGCGACGAAGGGCCAGTTGGTCAGCTCCGAGAGCGGCTTGTCGGCGATGAGCCGGAAGAACAGGCACGGCAGCGCCACGTAGATGAGGAAGAACTGCATCCACGCGAGCCCGCTCGCCGGGCGCGCGCCGAAGCGCCCGCAGGCCCAGCCGAGCGCGATGAGGCCGAAGAAGGGGGCGAGGAGGTCGAGGAGCCCGACGAGATCGGACATGGATCTTCCCGGTCGGGTGCGCTGCCGATGCGCGCCCTTGTGGCAAAGATCGCCGCGTCCCGCAACGCGGACGCATGCAGGCGGGGCATGCGTCGCGCGCCCGCCCATCGGCTAATGGTCTCGCGGCGCGCGAGCGCCTATGTCGGAGGCCGGATCGCAGATCAGGAGCCGAGCCGATGAAGAGCCCCCGCCGCTTCTACCAGCCCCTCGCGCTGGGCGCCCCCGCTCCCTTCCGCGAGCCGCCGGTGCGGCTCGAGCGGATGATCCACTTCGTGCCGCCCCACATCGAGAAGGTGCGCGCCAAGGTGCCCGACCTCGTGACGAAGGTGGACGTCGTCCTCGGCAATCTCGAGGACGCGATCCCCGCCGACGCCAAGGAGGCCGCGCGCGCCGGCTTCATCGAGATGGCGAAGGCGACGGATTTCGGCGAGACGGGGCTTTGGACGCGCGTGAATGCGCTCAACTCCCCCTGGTTCCTCGACGACCTCATGGAGATCGTCGCCGCGGTGGGCGACAAGCTCGACGTGATCATGGTGCCCAAGGTCGAAGGGCCGTGGGACATCTTCTACGTCGACCAGCTCCTCGCCCAGCTCGAGGCGCGTCACGGGGTGAGGAAGCCGATCCTCGTCCACGCCATCCTCGAGACGGCGGAGGGCGTGAAGAACGTCGACGACATCGCCGCCGCCTCGCCGCGCATGCACGGCATGAGCCTCGGCCCCGCCGATCTCGCCGCCTCGCGCGGCATGAAGACGACGCGCGTCGGCGGCGGCCATCCCGATTACCGCGTCCTCTCCGATCCCGACGGCGACGCCCCGCGCGCGAGCGCGCAGCAGGACCTGTGGCACTACACGATCGCGCGCATGGTGGACGCCTGCGTCGCCTCGGGCATCAAGGCCTTCTACGGCCCCTTCGGCGACTTCTCCGATCCCGCCGCCTGCGAGGCCCAGTTCCGCAACGCCTACCTGCTCGGCTGCGCGGGCGCCTGGTCGCTGCACCCGAGCCAGATCGACATCGCCAAGCGCGTCTTCGCACCGGAGGTCGACGAGGTGCTGTTCGCGAAGAAGATCCTCGACGCCATGCCCGACGGAACCGGCGCCGTGATGATCGACGGCAAGATGCAGGACGACGCCACCTGGAAGCAGGCCAAGGTCATCGTCGACCTCGCCACCATCGTGGCGCGCAAGGACCCCGAGCTCGGCGCCGCCTATGGGCTGTGACGGCATATTCACATTTGAGAGCCGGCACATTTGAAAGCGCGGCGCCGACGGCCTATCTTGCCGGGTCGGAGGAGCTTCGAGCCTATGACCCTGCGTATGGCCAAGTTCGCGATCGGGCAGGTGGTGCGCCACCGCGTCTACCCGTTCCGCGGCATCATCTTCGACGTCGACCCGGTCTTCGCCAACACCGAGGAATGGTGGCTCGCCATTCCCGAGCACGTGCGCCCGCGCAAGGAGCAGCCCTTCTACCACCTGCTCGCGGAGAACGCGCAAACGGAATACGTCGCCTACGTTTCCGAGCAGAACCTGGTGCCCGACACCTCCGACGAGCCCCTGCGCCATCCCATGGTGCCGAACATGTTCGTGCGCGCGCCCGACGGGAGCTATCGCGCCAAGTCCGTGCCCGCGAACTGAGCGTCACGCTCTCGACGTCCGTCTTGTCTCCCCGCGTTGGCCGCCCCTATGATCGGAGCGTGCGGAGAGGCGAGCGACGGCGATGTACGGCATCCTCCTCTATGACGGCGTCGAGCCGATAGACGTCGGAGCGGCCTTCGGCGTCCTCTCCATCGCCAAGCGCGTCATCCCCACGCTCGCCTTCACCGGCGTCGCCGCGCGCGCGGGGGCGGTCACCTGCGCCAACGGTCTGCGCGTGATCGCCGATCACGGTTTTTACGATTGCCCGCCGCTCGACCTCCTCGTCGTCACCGGCGGCCCCGGCTGGACGCGGGTCGTGCAGGACGAGGCGACGCTGCGTTTCGTGCGCGGGCCGCACCGGCGCCTCGCCTCGCTGTGCACGGGCGCCATGATCCTCGAGGCGGCGGGCGTGCTCGACGGGCGTGCGGCGACGACGAAGGTCGCGGTGTTCGAGGGCGAGACGCCCCCGCTCGACCTGCTCGGACCCGCGGTGGATCGCCGGCACGCGGTCCTCGTCGAGGACGACGGGATCGTCACGAGCGGCGGCATCACGCTCGGCATCGACGCGATGTTCCACCTCCTCGCCCGCGACCACGGCGCGATCGCGGCGGCGGAGGTGGCGCGGGTCATGGAATACGACCGCGCGCTCGCCGCGAACAGAGCGGCGCTCGGCCACGGGGAGGGCGGATGACCATGGGATGGCGCGGCACGCTCCTGTCGATCCACATCGCCCCGGCGGCGAGCTACGAGATGGAGGAGCTCGAGGAGGCCGAGCTCGTCGCGGGCAAGGGCATCGTGGGCGACCGCTACTTCTACGGAACGGGCACCTATTCGCCCAAGCCCGACGCCCGCGAGGTGACGCTCATCGAGGAGGAGGCGCTCGACGCGCTCGCCGCCGACGATCCGCCGATGCAGGGCGCGCCGATCGCGCTCGGGCACGACGAGCACCGCCGCAACCTCACCGTCCGCGGCGTGCCGCTCAACCATCTGGTCGGCTGGCGCTTCCGCATCGGGGACTGCGTGCTCGCCGGCGGGCGGCTGAACTTTCCCTGCAAGTATCTGGAGGAGATCCTCGGCAAGCCGGTCTACCTGCCGCTCTACAATCGATCGGGCCTCAATTGCTGGATCGAGACGGGCGGCATCATCCGCAAGGGCGACGTGATCGAGCCGCTCGACGAGCGCACCGAGAAGCCGAACCGCGCCTTCCCGAGCCGCGACGTGCGCACGTCATGACGGCGCGCATCGTCATGAAGCTCGACGTCGTCGAGCGCACCGAGCTCGGCGACGACGTGGCGCGCCTCGTCTTTCGCCATCCGCGCCGGCCGACGCTGGCGGCCTGGACGCCGGGCGCGCATGTCGACCTGCGGCTCCCGGACGGGAAGGTCCGCCAATATTCGCTGATCGGCGATCCCGACGATCTCGCGACCTACACGATCGCCGTGAAGCGCGAGGCGAGCGGGCGGGGCGGCTCGCGCCTCGTGCACGAGGCGCTTTGCGTGGGCGCCGTCGCCCACGTCTCGGCGCCGCGCAACAACTTTCCCCTCGCGCCGGGGCGGGCGGTGCTGATCGCCGGCGGCGTCGGCGCCACGCCGCTGATCTCCATGGCGCGCGAACTCGTGCGCCGGGGCGAGGATTTCGCCTTCCACCTGTGCGTCCGCACAGCCGACTCGCCCTTCGCCATCATGGCCGAGGCGGTCGCCGG
The DNA here is from genome assembly GCF_014645695.1 of Salinarimonas ramus. GTDB lineage: Bacteria > Pseudomonadota > Alphaproteobacteria > Rhizobiales > Beijerinckiaceae > Salinarimonas > Salinarimonas ramus. Next base: position 145,941 of record NZ_BMMF01000014.1, read on the forward strand.
GGAGCGCCTGTCCGTCCATGCGTCGAGCGGGGAGGGGGCGCGGCGCCTCGACGTCGCCGCGCTGGTGGCGGGCCTTGCGCCGGACGTGCACCTCTATTGCTGCGGACCCGATCGCCTCACCGCCGCCGTCGCCGAGGCCGCCGAGGGGCGCGACGAGGACACGGTCCATTTCGAGGTCTTCGCCGCCACGGCGGACGAGAACTACAAGCCCGAGCCCTTCGATCTCACGATCGCCTCGACGGGGCGCACCTACCGCGTCCCCGCGGAGCGCTCCGCCCTCGACGTCCTGCGCGAGGAGGGCTTCGCGCTCCCCTCCTCCTGCGAGCTGGGCGTCTGCGGCTCGTGCGAATGCGGCTACACGCAGGGCACGGTCATCCACCGCGACGTCGTGCTCGAGCCCAGCGCCCGGCAGCATCGCATGATGCCGTGCGTCTCGCGCGCCCGTGTTGCGGTGACGCTCGACCTCTGAGCCGGGCCGAGCGCCGATGCGGCTCGTAGACGAAGAACGCCGAGCCCAAGGGCCCGGCGTTCCGGTCGTCGCGTTTCGTCTTCGAGGATCAGGCGGCGCGCTGGTCGGACTTCACCTGGGCGACGAAGCGGCTGACGGCGTCCGAGAGATCGGCCGAGCGGGCGGTGAGCTCGCTCGCAGCAGCGCCCACCTCCTCGGCCGCGGTGCTGGAGGTTCGCGCGGTGGAGAGGACGTTGGCGGCCGCGCCGGACACCTCGGCCGCCCCGCCGGAGGCTTCCTGCACGTTGCGCGCGATCTCGCGGGTGGCCGCACCCTGCTCCTCCACCGCGGCGGCGATGGAGCTCGCGCCGCTGGAGAGCTGCGCGACGAGCTCGGCGATGCCGCGCATCGCATCGACGGAATCGGCGGTGATCCCCTGCATGCCCTGGATCTGCTTGCCGATCTCCTCCGTCGCCTTGCCGGTCTGGTCGGCGAGGGACTTCACCTCCGCCGCGACGACCGCGAAGCCCTTGCCGGCTTCGCCGGCACGCGCCGCCTCGATGGTGGCGTTGAGCGCCAGCAGGTTCGTCTGGTCGGCGATTTCGCGGATGATGCCGACGATCTCGCCGATGCGCTGGGACGCTTCCGACATCTCGCCGACGCGCGCCATGCTCTGCTTGGCCTGATCGGCGGCCTTGCTCGCGAGGCTGCTCGTCGAGCCGACCTGCCGCCCGATCTCGGCGGTCGAGGAGGCGAGCTGCTCGGCGGCGGACGCGACGGTGTTGATGTTCGCGGCCGCCTGCTCGGAGGCGCTCGCCGCGGTCGTCGCCTGCGAGGTGGTGTCCGATGCGCCGCGGGAGAGGTCGCGCGCGGAGGCGTCGAGTCGTCGGACGGTGTCGCCGACGCTGGTCACGATGCCACCGACGGAGCGCTGGAACTCGTCGGCGAGGGCGTCCATGCTCGCCTTGCGCTCGGCGGCGGCGCGCGCTTGCGCTTCCTTCGCCTCGGCCTCGAGATGGGCGGAGCGCTCGTAGGTCGCGCGGAAGGCGTCGAGCGCGCGCGCCACGGCGCCGAGCTCGTCCTTGCTCTTCTCGGCGAGCGTCGTCGCCTCCGGGTGAGCGGACGCGTCGCCCTGCGCGAGCCGCGCCACGGCACGGGAGACGATGCCGAGCGGCTTCGAGATGGAGCGCGCGACGACGAGCGAGGTCACGACGAGGACGACGAGCACGAGCCCGAGCGACAGGAGGATGGCCCGATGTGCGGCGTCCTTCTCCGCGGCGAGCGCTTCCATGCTGGCCTGCTTCTCGGTTTCGATGCTCGACGCCAGCGCGTCGTACGCCTGCTGCACCGTCCCGTAAATCGTCGACAGGCGCCTCACGTCCTCGTCGAAGGTGAGGCTGCGGGCGACGAAGTCGTCGAACCGCGCCCCGTAATCCTCCACCAGGCCCACCGCTTCCGGCGCGCGCGGATCGCCCGATGCGGCCGCCGAGCGCAGGAAATCGGCGCGAACGGCGCGGTGCGCCTCGGCATAGGCGACGTCGCGGCGGGAGATGAAGTCCTTCTCCTCGATGCGCAGCATCAGCATCAGGGACGTCAGGCGCTCGTCCCCGATGCGACGCAGCAGCGCCTCCGCCTCGTGGGCGACGCCGCGCAACTCGCCCTGTCGCCCCATCTCCTCGTCGAAGCCGAGATCCCGGCGCTGCGCCACCACCGAGGCGAAATGCGGCTCGTATTCCGCGAGCGCCTGGCGGATGACGGCGAGATTGCTGCTCTGCGTCGCGGCTTCGGCGCCCTCGGCGGTCGCGAGCGCCGCCATCAGCGCGTCCTTTGTCTCGTCGATGCGCCTCATCGTCTCCGCGTGGAGCTCGACGTAGCTGTCGGCGCGCCGCGCGAGGAAGTCCTTCTCGTGGCGGCGGGCGTCGAGCGTGTCGAAGGCGAGCGTCTCGGAGATCGTGAAGCGCTCCGTCACCGCAGCGTTCGCCTCGTACGCCGCCTCGATGCGCGAGAGGCCGGAATAGAAGAGCGCACCGGCGGTGAGCAGCCCGACGACGCCGAGTGCGCCGAGGGCGGCGACGCGGAGGCTCACGCCGAACCTTTTGAGGACCATGATCGGACTCCGGAAGAGGGTTTGGACACTTCCAGAATAAAGCCGATCGGTTTAACTTTCGTTATACTATTAAACCTTTGAGACTGGTGTAATCTGTGTGCGATCCACAAGAACAGCATGGGGTTAGTGCGTGCCCGCACGCGGCGCACTAACGAAGAACGCCGAGCCCGAGGGCCCGGCGTTCCGACGATCCTGCCGTCCGGCGGCGACCCGCGAGGGCCGCGCGGGACGCGTCACTGCGGCGCCGCGGCCCCGCTCTCCTGCTCGAGGCGCTGGCGCAGCTCCTCGGAACGGCGCTGGAGCTCCTCCTGCAGGCGACGCTGCTGGGCCTCGAGCTCGGCCGGGTCGATCGGGTCGCCGTCCCAGCCGGCGGTGAAGCCGTCGAGCGGGACCTGGAAGGTGACGACCTGGGCGTTCTGGTTCTGCACCGAGATGTTGAGGTTCGCGCCGGCCTTCATCTGGTCGACGACCTGCTGGGTGATCTCCGATTCGGCGAAGCAGCCGTTGGGGAAGCAGATCGCGTAGGCGCCGTTCGTCGCGGCGTTCTGGTCGGCGGCGAAGCGGATGCCGGGCTGCAGCAGGAGGCCGAGCGGCATCAGGAAGCGGGCGACGAGCTGGTCCTCCTGCCCCTCCGGCGCGTCGATGTCGTAGACCGCGACGGCGAGCACCGGCTGGCCCTGGTCGGAGACGAAGTCGCGCGTGGTGTAGCAGATCTCGGCGCCGGAACCCTGGTCCTGGCCGCAGAGCTTGGTCCAGCCGGTCTGCGAGGGCTCGGGCACCACCGGCACGACGTTGGGCTGGCCCGGCTGAGCGGGCGCGGCGGTCTGGGCCGAGGCCGCGAGCGGCGCGAGCGCGCCGGCCGCCACGGCCAGGGCGGTCGCGAGGGTGACGCCCCGCTTGCGCGCGTATCGTGCCGAAAACGACATCCTGAAGTCCTCTTTCACGTCCGGAGGAAGAAACTGGCGGGCGAGCGGGATGTCCGCCCCGCCCGGCGGGCCGCTCATCCACGCGCAACGTGGCGAAGGCGTGACCGAGCCCGCGTCCTTTTAGCGGCTCGCGCCGGCATATTCCAGTCGTTAACGCTGTTGCGGTCTATGCTAGCGTAAATGCGCCGAATCGCGCCCGTGCGCGCACATCGCGTCGGCGCCGAGAACGCCGCGACACGCGACAGAGGAAGACGCCTCGTGCTCCTGCGACCCCTCACCGCCCGTCTCACCCGCACCGGCGGCCTCCTGCGCGCCGGTATGCTGGCCGCTCTCCTGATTCCCGTCCTCGCGCTTCCCGCCGCGGCGCAGGACGAGACGCCGGCGCCGAGCCACGGCATGTCGATGCACGGCGAGCCGGAGCTGCCCGCCGATTTCACGCACTTCCCCTACGCCGATCCCGAGGCGCCGGTGGGCGGGCGCGTCGCCATGGCGCTGCAGGGGACGTACGACGGGCTCAACCCCACGATCGTGCTGGGCGTCGCCCCGGATCTCGCGCAGAAATTCGTCTGGGAGAGCCTGATGAAGCGCTCGCTGGACGAGCCGTTCTCGCTCTACGGGCTCGTCGCGCGCAGCGTCACCATGCCGGAGGATCGCTCGTGGGCGCAGTTCGCGCTCGATCCGCGCGCCACCTTCTCAGACGGCGAGCCGCTGACAGCCGAGGACGTTAGGGTGTCCTTCGAGCTCCTGCGCGAGAAGGGCAAGCCCTATTTCCGCGGCAACTTCGCCAAGGTGACCGAGATCGAGATCGTCGACGATCACACGATCCGCTTCGATTTCGGCGACAGCGGCGATCGCGAATTGCCGCTTCTCATCGCCATGATGCCGATCTTCGCCACGCACACGATCGATCCCGAGACCTTCGACCAGACCTCCCTCGTCCCGCCGATCGGCTCGGGACCGTACGAATTCGCGGCTGTCGAGCCCGGCGAGCGCGTCGTCATGCGCCGGCGGGCGGATTATTGGGGCGCGGACCTGCCGGTGAACGTCGGCATGAACCTGCCCGAGGAGATCCGCTACGAGTTCTTCCGCGACGCCAACACCATGTTCGAGGGCTTCAAGACGGGCATCTACGACCTGCGCGTCGAGGGCGACCCGACGCGCTGGGCGACGGGCTACGACTTTCCGGCCATGACCGAGGGGCGCATCGTCAAGGAGGAGGTGCCCCAGCGCACGCCCCAGGGCATGAACGGCTTCGTGTTCAACACCCGCAAGGACCTCTTCGCCGATCGCCGCGTGCGCCAGGCGCTGGGGCATCTGTTCGACTTCCAGTGGGTGAACGAGAACCTGCTCTTCGGGCTGTTCCAGCGCGCGGGCTCCTATTTCGACGCCTCCGACCTCTCCGCCCGCGGGCGGCCCGCGAGCGAGGCGGAGCGCGCGCTGCTCGCGCCCTATGCCGATGCTCTCCTCCCCGAGGTGATGGACGGCACCTGGCAGCCGCCGCAGAGCGACGGCTCGGGGCGCGATCGCACGCTCATGCGCGAAGCCGTGCGGCTCCTCGGCGAGGCCGGCTGGCGCCTCGACGGCGGCGTCATGCGCAATGCCGAGACCGGTGCGCCCTTCGCCTTCGAGTTCCTGGCGGTGAACCGCCAGCAGGAGCGGCTCGCGCTCAACTTCGCCGATTCGCTGAAGCGGGTGGGCATCGACATGTCGATCCGTCTCGTGGACGACGCGCAATATTGGCGCCGTCTCGCGGATTTCGACTACGACATGATCCAGTGGACCTGGCCGGCCTCGCCCTCGCCGGGCAACGAGCAGGTCAATCGCTGGACGAGCGCCGCCGCCGAGCGCTCCGGCTCGCTGAATTTCGCCGGCGCGCGCGAGCCCGGCATCGACGCGATGATCGCGGCCATGCTCGCCGCCACCGATCGGGGGGAGTTCGAGACGGCGGTGCGCGCCCTCGACCGGCTCCTGATCTCGGGCGTCTACGTGGTGCCGCTCTACATCCAGTCGAACCTCTGGGTCGCTTACGACAGCGCACTGGAGCGGCCGGATCCCGCGCCGCTTCGCGGCTTGCCGATCGAGGTCTGGCGGCGCGCGGGAGACTGATCCGCGCCGTGACGGCGCTCCGACGAGAGCGTGAAGGGGAGGGGGTATGGTGGCCATCGCCGTCGACGGCGCGCGCAGAGGGGGCGATCCGCGGGAGGGTTCCGCTCCCGTGGCCGCGCCCTCGTTGAGCGCGCTCTTCGCCGAGCGTGCGGCGGCGACGCCGCGGGCGCTCGCCTTCGTCGACCAGGACGGGCGCGACGCCTGGTGCGGCCGCCCACGCATCGCCTGGAGCTACGGCGCCGCGATGCCGATGGTGGAGCGCCTCGCCGCCTTCTTCGCGAGCCTCGGCCTCGCGCCCGGCGCGCATGTCGCGATCTGCCTGCCGGGCGGCTCGGAGACCCTCCTGACCCTGCTCGCGCTGGAGCGCGCCGGGCTCACCCCCTGCCTCCTGCCCGTCGCCTGGACCCGCGACGACCTCGCCCGCGCCGTCGAGGCGACGGGCGCGGTCGCGGTGGTGACGCAGAGCGTCGTGGGCGCGCTCAAGCCGGCGGAGACCTTCCGCGACATCGCCATGGCCTATTACGGCCTGCGCTTCGTCACCGCCTTCGGCCCGCAGCCGCCGGACGGCGTGCTCGATCTCGACAGGGTCATGGTGGACGAGCGCCCGATCCTCGCCGGGCGCGGCGAGGTCGACGGAACGGCGCACGACGAGGAGCCCGCGCCGGCCGCGCCCCGCGAGGGCGGGATCGTCACCCTGGCGCGGCGCGGGGACGAGATCGAGGCCGCCTACCGGCCGATCTCGTCCTGGATCGCCGCCGCGAGCGCCTTCCTCGAGGTCGCGCGCTACGGCGAGGGCGAGCGCATCGTCCATCTCGTGGCGCCCGACGATCTCATGGGGCTCGCCACCGGCTTCGCCGCGACGCTCATGACCGGCGCGACGCTGGAGCTGCACGGGCTCTTCGACGGGCCGGCGCTCGCCGCGAGCCTCGCCCGCGAGGAGCCGACGCGCCTCGTGGTGCCCGGCTGGATGGAGGAGGCCCTCCTGCGCACGCCGCTGCCGCGCAGCGTCACGGGTCTCGTCTACCTCCACGGCGCGCCCGCGCGCTTCAGGGCGCGCAGCGGTGCCTCGCAGCCGGCGATCGACGTTCTCGCGCTGGAGCCGTGGGCCCTCGTCACCCGCGCGCGCGGGCGATCCGGGCAGGTCGCGATGCGCATCGAGGCGAAGGACGCGCGCGCCGGAGACCCGCTTGTGCGCCGCGACGAGGAGGGGCGCCTCTCCGTCGGCGGACCGGCCGCGCACGCCCGACGCGTCCTGCGCGGCCAGGTGGAGGCGGACGTGCCCGAATGGCGCGAGACCGCTTGGCGCGCCGACGTTTTCGCAGGCATCGTCATCGGCGTCGCGTGAGCGTGGCCGCCGCCCGGGCGGCCCGCGGAGCCGGGGAGCGCTCGCGTTGCGCAATGCACAATTTCCGTTCACCCAAACCTTGCTCGGGGCTGGAACGGGCGCGCGAAATGTGCGTTGATGAGGCGGCTCCGGAAAGCGGGGCCGTTGAACCGGCCGAGGCGATGACCCCTCTTCAACGCATCCTGATCGTCGACGACGGCGACCGCGAGGCCGATGCGGCCCTCTCCGCCGAGCTCGCCGAGCTCGGCTACGCGTCCGTCACCGCCTCGCTGGAGGCGGCGGACGAGGTGCTGGCGGTGATCCCGACGCCGAGCGCCATCGTGCTGCAGATCCCGCGCGGCGCCGATCGCGCGGCGCGCGCACGCTTCCAGAACCTGGCGGATCGTCTCTCCGCACGCCGCGGCGAGGCCGGCCCTCCCGTGCTCGTCGTCGACGCGCAGAGCCTCTCGGCACCCGGCGGCTTCGCGCGCATCCTCGAGACCCAAGTGGGCGTCGGCGCCTTCGCCGGCCCGCTGCGCTGAGGCGGAAATCCGCCTCGCGCCCGGCTCGGCGAATTTTCCTGTTTCCGGCAATCCTCCCTTAACCCTGACGCCCGATCCTGCCCGGCGGTTTGGAACCTTTGCCGGGAGGCGCCCATGTTCGGCTCTGGCCGTCCTTCGATGATCCTGACGACGCTCAAGATCACGATCGTCGTCGGCGCGCTCAGCTGGGTCGCCGCGGACTACATGTCGAGCACTTTCGATCGCGACGCGCTCGCCCGCCTCGCCTCCGACGGCCGTGAGCGCGAGCCGCTGATCACCGGCTCCGTGCCGCCCGACGCCCTTCGCCTGAACGCGCTGCGCCTCGATCCGTGCGGAGACCTCGACGCGCACTGAGCCCCGGCGTCACGTCGCCGCGAGCCAGGCTTCCAGCGCCGCGTTCACCCGCTCCGGCCGCTCCAGCGTCGCGAGATGGCCGCAGGCCGGGACGCGGGTGAGCGTCGCCCATTCGATCGCCTCCGCCATCTCCTCCGCCACTTCCGGCGGGGTGATGACGTCGCTCTCGCCGACGAGAACGAGGGTCGGGATCTCGATCTGCGGCAGGAAGGGGCGCTGGTCGGCGCGCGCCATGATGGCGCGCTGCTGGCGCACGAAGGTCTCGGGGCCGATTTCGTCCGCCATGGCCACGACGCGCCGGCGCAGGTCCTCGTCCCCGAGCCGATCCGGCGCCACGAGGCGGTGCCACAGGACGTCGTCGACCTCGGCGAAGCGCCCGGCCTCCGCGAGCGCGATCAGCCGACGGCGCGTCTCGCTCGCCTCCGGCGTGTCGGGGCGCGCGCTCGTGTCGAGGAGGGCGAGGCGCGCCACGCGGTCGGGCGCACGCCGCGCGGCCGCGAGCGCGACGTAGCCGCCCATGGACAGGCCGACGAGCGCCAGAGGCTCGCCGCGGGCCGCGTCGAGGAGCCGCTCGGCCATGGCGTCGATCATATCGTCGCGCGTCGTGTCGGCCACGACAACCGAGCCGTGCCGCGACAGGGGCTCGACCTGGGCCGCGAACAGGTCGCCGGTGCACAGGAGCCCGGGAATCAGGACGAAGCGCGTCATTTCGGGCCCTCCGAGGCCTCGCAACGATTGACATGGGTCGGCGACGACCTATGGTCCCCTCGCACGGTCGCCGCCAGCATTGGCGGGCGCGATACCGAGAAGCCCGCCCTTTCGTCGCCGTGCGGGGCTGGCACGTCAAGAAAGCGGCCTCGAGCCGTGAGAGTTCTCCACCTTCATGCCATTCGATGAACTCGGGCTGAGCGACAAGGTTCTGCAGGCCGTCGGGGCCGCAGGCTACACGCAGCCGACGCCGATCCAGGAACAGGCGATCCCGCACGTGCTCGCCCGCCGGGACGTGCTCGGCATCGCCCAGACCGGCACGGGCAAGACCGCGGCCTTCACGCTGCCGATGCTCACCGTGCTGGAGACCGGACGCGCCCGCGCGCGCATGCCGCGCACGCTGATCCTCGAGCCGACGCGCGAGCTCGCCGCGCAGGTCGAGGAGAACTTCGTCAGGTACGGGGTCAACCACAAGCTCTCGGTGGCGCTCCTCATCGGCGGCGTGTCGTTCAACGACCAGGACGTCAAGATCAACCGCGGCGCCGACGTGCTGATCGCCACGCCCGGCCGGCTGCTCGACCACGTGGAGCGCGGCAAGCTCCTGCTCACCGGCGTCGAGCTCCTCGTCATCGACGAGGCCGACCGCATGCTCGACATGGGCTTCATCCCCGACATCGAGCGGATCGTGAAGCTCACGCCCTTCACGCGCCAGACGCTGTTCTTCTCGGCCACCATGCCGCCGGAGATCCAGCGGCTGTCGGAGAAGTTCCTGTCGAACCCGGTCAAGATCGAGGTCGCGCGCCCGGCCTCGGCGGCGCAGACGATCACCCAGCGCCTCGTGGCGACGGGTGGCGATCCCGCCTCCAAGCGCGCGACGCTGCGCGGCCTCATCCGCGACGCCGTCGACCTGCAGAACGCCATCATCTTCTGCAACAGGAAGCGCGACGTCGCCGTGCTCCATCGCTCGCTGGAGCGCCATTCCTTCAAGGCGGTGGCGCTGCACGGCGACATGGATCAGCGCGCGCGCATGATCGCGCTCGACCAGTTCCGTACCGGCGAAGCGCCGATCCTGGTGGCGAGCGACGTCGCCGCCCGCGGCCTCGACATTCCCATGGTGAGCCACGTCTTCAACTACGACGTCCCTCACCATTCCGAGGACTACGTCCACCGCATCGGCCGCACGGGCCGGGCGGGTCGCTCGGGCGCGGCCTTCACGCTCGTCGCGCCCGGCGACGAGAAGTCGCTCGGCGCCATCGAGAAGCTCATCGGCGGCGAGATCGTCTGGGACGGCCCGCGCAAGGCCGAGCCCGTGGCGCGCGGCGCCGACGACGAGGGCGAGCGCGCGCCGCGCGGTCGCTCGCGCCGCGGTGGTCGTCGCGGGAGCGAGGAGGCTGCTTCGAGCAGGCCGTCGTCGTCGAAGCCGGCGCCCGCGCAAGCGGCTCCAGAGAGGGTTGCTGCAACTCGAGATGAGCGTCCGCAGCCGCGCGATGCGCAACCGCGGACGGAGCGCCCGGATCATCGACCGCGTCGCGACGCCGATCGCGGTCGCTCCCGCCGGGACGAGGACACTGTGGAGTCGCCCGGCTTCGGCGATCACGTTCCCGCCTTCCTGTTGCGTCCGGCGGTGATCAAGACCAGAAAATAGCACGTTCGCTTCGTGCCATTAACCTGGTCTTCGAAATTTCCATCCAATCTGCGTCCCCGGGGCCGACGCGCGGCCAGATGTTCGGTTGTGCGCACTGCGGGATGGAACAGATGACGTCGACGGGTGAGGATCTCCAGAGGACGTTCCAGGTCGGGCAGCGCGCCCTGGAACTGATGAAGACCTACGGTTCCTCTGCGAGCCCACGCTCGTACGAGGTCTGGTACACCTACGTCACCGGTCAGAAGCCCGTCATCAACGAGGCCATCAAGAAGATCGCCGGCGAGAGCGGACAGGTGCGCGACGACGACGTCCAGGCGCTGTTCGAGGAGCATCTCTCGCCCCAGCGCTTCGCCGAGGAGGCGGAGAAGACGGGCGCGAGCGTCATCGGCGAGATCGACGACGTCATGGAGATGCTCGAGATGGCCCTGGGCTCGACCGCCAAGTACGGCGAGTCGCTCGAGGCCTTCTCCAACGACCTCGCCATCACCATCGACAAGCGCCGCATCCGAGAGCTCGTCGCCGCCCTCGTCACGGCGACGAAGGACGTCGCCGCCACCAACAAGACCCTCGAGGCGCGCCTGCGCGAGACCCGCGGCGAGATCGAGGTCCTGCGCGAGACGCTCGAGGCGGTACGCATCGAATCCCTCACCGATCCGCTGACCGGCATCGCCAACCGCAAGCATTTCGAGGAGATGCTGGTCAAGACGCTCGACCAGGCCATCGTCGAGCGCGCGCCGCTCGCGCTGATCGTCATCGACATCGACCATTTCAAGCGCTTCAACGACACCTACGGTCACCTCACCGGCGATCAGGTGCTGCGCCTCGTGGGCATGACCATGCGCGAGCAGGTCAAGACCAAGGCGACGCTCGCACGCTTCGGCGGCGAGGAATTCGGCATCATCCTCCCCGACACCACCGTCGACACCGCCCGCGCCGCCGCGGAGCGGGTGCGCACCAGCGTCATGAGCCGCGAGCTCGTGAAGCGCTCCACCGGCGAATCGCTCGGCAAGGTGACGATCTCGGTGGGCTGTGCCGGCATGCGCAAGGGCGACACGGCGGTCTCGCTGCTCGAGCGCGCCGATCAGTGCATGTTCACGGCCAAGCGCGCCGGGCGCAACCGCACCGTCTGCGACACGGACGCCGAATTCACCGGCGTGCCGGAGGAGATCCCCCAGGCCGAGGTCGCTTGAGCGGGACAGTCGCCTGAGCGGGAAATCGCGTGACGGCGCGCCCTCAGGCGCCCTGCACGACGACGACGAGCTCGCGCCGGTGCGGCCGGTCGCGATGCTCGACGAGATAGATCCCCTGCCAGGTCCCGAGCGCGAGCGCCCCGTCCACGACGGGGATCGCGAGCGACGTGTCCGTGAGCATGGTGCGGATGTGGGCGGGCATGTCGTCGGGCCCTTCCGCGCCGTGGCGATAGGGTGCGTCGCGCGGCGCGAGATGATCGAGGGCGTCGAGCAGATCGCGGGTCACGTCCGGATCGGCGTTCTCCTGGATCGTCAGCGACGCCGAGGTGTGACGGCAGAAGACCGTCGCGAGCCCGAAGGCGACGCCGCTCTCGCCGATCGCGTCCCGCACCGCACGCGTCACGTCGACGAAGCCGCGGCCGCGTGTCGCGACCGTTATCTCGGCAACCGCCTGCTTCGCGAGCGCGCCCGCATGACGCAGGCGCGGGCCGTCGATCCCGCTCGATCGCATTCCGCTCGAGCCCATGGGCGGTGCCTCCTTCGCCTGCCGTCGATCGAGGAGCCTAGCGCCCCGCGCCCGCTCCGGTCGAGCCCGTACGGAACCCGTTTCGTGCGCTCTCGCTTCCCCCAGACGCGATGCGTCATGCAAGGAGGCCCGCCATGGACGACGTCGTTCGACTGCGCGAGCTGATGCCCGGCATCCGCACGCCCGATCCGAGCCGGGTGCCGCACGATCCGGGCAAGCCGCCGCCGCCGCTCCCGCCCGGCGGGCGCTTGCCGGGCGAGGTCCCGCCGGCGCCCGAGGAGGACGAGATCGAGCCCGGCGAGGACCCGCAGATCCGCGATCCCGGTCGTCGCGAGCCGCCGGATCATCTGCCCGGCGGCCCGTCGAACCCGAACCCGCATCACGCGCTACGGCGCATGTCCTGATCTGAAGGAAAGAGGATGTGGCCGCGGCTCAGCGGGTGCGGCGCATGGCGCGCACCCGCACGGGGGCCGGGCGGCGGCGACGCTCGCCGGCCGCGGCGGCGAGGCCCATCGTGGTGAGCGCGAGCGCACCCGCGATCGCGGCGATGGCGCCCGGCAGGGCCGAGGTGCTGGCCGCGCCCGTCAGGGCGAAGACGAGCGCCAGAACGATGAAGACGGCGCTGAAGCGCATCAGAAGATCGCGAGTATTCATGTCGTGTCTCCGGTCTCGATCGTTAACGCGCGGAAACGCTTCTTGTTTCATGCACGTGAGAAATACCGTGAAACAGGCATGATCCGGGTGCGCCCTCGGGGTCCGCCAAAGAGAAGAGCCGCAGGGGAGGCTGCCCCTGCGGCTCTTCTCATGCTCGCGATGCTCGTCGGGTGTTCGTCGTCAGCCGCTCGCGGCCTGAAGGGCCGCGCGGGTGATGCGATCGGCGCCGAGATCCTCGTCGCCGTCGACCGCGAGGATCTGCGTCAGGCGCGAGCGCGCGCGGTTGACGCGGCTCTTGATCGTGCCCACCGCGCATCCGCAGATGTTGGCCGCCTCTTCGTAGGAGAAGCCCGACGCGCCCACCAGCAGCAGCGCCTCGCGCTGGTCCGCGGGCAGCGTCGAGAGCGCGGCGCGGAAATCCTCGAAGTCGAGGCGCGCGCCCTGCTCTGGCTGGGCCTTGAGGCGTGCGGCGTAGGAGCCGTCGGCGTCCTCCACCTCACGCCGGCGCTTACGGTATTCCGAGTGGAAGAGGTTGCGCAGGATGGTGAAGAGCCAGGCGTTCAGGTTCGTCCCGCGCTCGAAGCGGTCGATGTTCGAGAGCGCGCGCAGGAGCGTGTCCTGCACGAGATCGTCCGCGCGATCGACCTGGCCGGTGAGCGAGATGGCGAAGGCGCGAAGGCTCGGAACGGCAGCGAGAAGGGCGTCGCGCAGCGCCGGTTCCGGCTGTGTCATCGCGAACGCTCCCTGGACTCGTCGTCCATCTTGGCGAGAAGCTCCACGAACCGGTCGGGCACCGGCTGATCCAGGAGCTCGGAATACATGGCGCGCAGCTGATCGCCGATCCGCGCCTGCGTGGCGCGATCGAGCCTCGGATCGGCAGTGTCCCGCGCCGGTGCATCCTCGTGCCCCGCGCGGGCGCCGAGCTCGTAGACCCCCGTGCCCTTGTTGACTTTCATTTCTTGACCCTCATCCTCGAGGCGTGAAACGAGCGCTCGCCGGCCTCAACGCACTGAACGCGCACTCGGTTCCATCATGGTGCGCCCATGCGGAACCTTTCTGTCCGCAACGCGTTCTCCAGCGTAGAGACCAGACGCCCTCGGGCGCGTGGGCCAATTCACCGGAAGGGTGCGGGTTCACGCGGCCGAGCTCGAAAGGGCGAGTTCATCAAGGGGATGTGCATGTCGACAGCTCAGCTCGTCGTCCAATACCTACCGTACCTGCGCCGCTACGCGCGTGCTCTCACGGGGAGCCAGCAGGCGGGCGACGCGTATGTCGCCGCGACGCTCGAGGCGCTCGTGAGCGAGCCCGAGACGATCGACCGGCAAGGCAACATCAAGGCCGACCTGTTCCGGGTCTTCACGCGCATCTGGAACTCCCTCTCCGTCAACGGCCGCGCCGAGGGCGTCGAGCGCGACCTGCCCGCCGAGGCGCGGCTGGGCCAGATCACGCCGCTGCCGCGCCAGGCCTTCCTGCTCTCCTCGCTCGAAGGCTTCTCGGAGGAGGAATCGGCGCGTATCCTCGCCGTCGATGTCCAGGAAGTGCGGTCGCTCGTTGAGGAGGCCGGGCGCGAGCTCGCCGCCGACATCGTCACCGAGATCATGATCATCGAGGACGAGCCGCTCATCGCCATGGACCTCGAGGCCCTCGTCGAAGGCCTGGGCCACAGCGTCACGGGCGTCGCGCGCACGCGCGACGAGGCGATCGCGCTCGCCGGCTCCAAGCGCCCGGGCCTCATCCTGGCCGACATCCAGCTCGCAGACGGCTCGTCTGGGCTCGACGCGGTGAACGACCTGCTCGACACGTTCCAGGTGCCGGTGATCTTCATCACCGCCTATCCGGAGCGCTTCCTCACCGGAGAGCGGCCGGAGCCGGCCTTCCTGATCGCCAAGCCTTTCCAGCCGGCCAACGTCTCCGCCGTGATCAGCCAGGCGCTGTTCTTCCAGCAGAGCGCGCATCGTCGCCGCCCGGAGCGCGCCTCCGCCTGAGGCGCGACCCCACGAGCGACGCGAACGAGACGGGCCTCCTCCGGGAGGCCCTTTTCTTTGCGCAGCGTAGAGCGCGACGGCGTCGCTGTTGCAGAGTCGCGACATGAAAAAGCGGACCGGCGATGCCGGTCCGCTGAGAGTTTCTGGCCGAGTTCAAGGGGAATGCGGGGAGGACCAGATGGCCAGGTGCTCATCGAACGAGCATGGAAGGGTTTGGTTCCGGACGCGAAACCTTTCGAGCCGTCAAGCTTTACATTACGGGCGTGTAAATCATCGGAGCATCGTTTGGCGACGCGAACCGAACAACTCTTCGGCACCGTGCTCGTGGTCGAAGACAGCATCATCATCTCTCTCGACACGGCCGATACCCTGCGGGATCTCGGCTTCGAGGACGTGATCGTCGCGCGCACGAGCGCGGAGGCGCTCGCGGCTCTCGCGGACGGTCTCGCCTTTCGCGCCGTGGTGCTCGACCTCGATCTCGACGGGGAGAGCGCGACGCCCGTGGCCCGTGCGGCGCGGGCCGCGGGGCTGCCCGTCATCGTCGCCTCCGGCCATGCCGATCCGGGGCTCGATCCCGCTTTCCAGGGCGCGCCGCGGCTGCGCAAGCCCTATGCCCGCGAGGCGCTGGCGCAGGCCCTGTTCCAGGCGCTCGGCATCCCCGGATGATCTCACCCGCCGCGATTACGGCGGTCGCGAGACCGGGTCGGAAAAGTAAACACTTTCTATAGCCACGCTCGGGAACGCGGGTCGCGCTTCTTCGTTGTACCGCATCATCCACCCCGATGCCGCCGGACGGCGGTTGCCGGAGACCTCGCGATGCCGCGCCTCGCTGCGCTCCTTCTCGCGACCTATGTCGGCGCGTTCGTGCTCACGAGCGCGCTCGCCGCGCCGCACGAGCTGCGCGCCACGTGGGATCGCATCGCGGGAACGGTGGCCGGCACCGTGGCGGCGCTTTCGGCGGGGCCGGCGGAGGCGCGCGAGCCCGCGCACGGCGTCGTGGCCACGAAGACCTCCGCCCGCATGCGCCTGCCGCAGCCCGCATCGGCGAGCCGCGCGGCGGAGATCGTCGCCTTCTCGTCGGGCGCCATCGGCGCCTTCGACGTGGACGGCCGGCTCGTCGCGCTCCACGATCCCGACGCGCGCACGACGACGGTGGTGCGCGGCGCCGAGGTGCCGCGTCTCCTCGTCGCCCCCGCCGCCGACGAGCCGCGCCTGCCGATCCGCCCCGCGCCCGCCGACGCCGAGCCGGTGCCGGATGCGGACGAGCCCCTCGCGGCGGGCTGCGAGAGCCCCGTGAGCCCGCTCGCGCGCACCCGCGCCGTCTCCTCGCGCACGCTCTGCCTCGCCTCGCTCTGACCACGATCGCAAAGAGAATCCGCCGACCGAGGCGTCGTGCCGCGGACGCGACGCTTTGCGTTCATGTTGCGGCCATCCACGGCGCTATAAGGAACGAGCGGATGCGGACGGCGAATCGGCCTGGCCGCGCCACGATCACGGCGGTGCGATGCGACAGGGTGTACTCTCCCGAACTCTGACGGCTCTCCTGATGCTTGCGATCCCCGGTGTCGCGGCGGCGCAGGACGCCTGCGAGCGCTATCGCGCGGAGCTCGCGCAGATCGATGCGGGCGGCGGGCGGGATTACGGGGCGCTGGCGCGTCAGCAGTCGATCGAGCTCGAGCGCATGCGTCGCTACGTCCAGAGCCTCGATTGCGGCGGCTCGCGCTTCCTCATCTTCGGCGCGCCCACCTCGCCCGAATGCCAGGAGGCGGAGGCGCGGCTCGGCGCCATGGAGGAGAACTACCAGCGCCTCCTCGTCGAGGCCTCGCGCTCGGGCAACGAGCGGCGCGCGGCGCTGGTCGCCGCGATCGAGCAGGTCTGCCTGCCGATCGGCCAGCCGCCGGTGGGCTTCGAGACGCCGTTCGATTCGGCCGATCCCTTCATGCAGGGGCCGGGCTTCCCCGACGAGGCGCGCCCGATCGCGGGGCAGGCGGTGTGCGTGCGTACCTGCGACGGCTCGTTCTTCCCCCTCGCCACCGTGCCGCGCGACAGCCGCGACGCCGCGCAGATGTGCCAGGCGCAATGCCCCGCCGCGCCGACCGCCTTGTTCTACAAGCCTCAGGGCGCAGCCATCGAGCAGGCGATTTCCGCGGATGGCCAGTCCTACATGAACCTGCCCAACGCGCTCGCCTTCCGCCGCAGCCACGACGAGACCTGCGCCTGCCGCGCGCCGGGCCAGAGCTGGGCCGAGGCGCTGGCGCAGGCCGAGGCCATGGTCGGCGGCGGGGCGGACATCGTCGACGAGGCGCGCGCCCGCGAGCTCTCGCAGCCCGCCGATGGCGCGACCCGCGCCTCCGCGACGCCGGTGCCGACCGGGCCCGACGCTGCGATCCCCTTCTTCGGCCTCGCGGACGGGGAATGGCGCGAGATCCGGACCGAAGCCGGCAGCCGGCGCGTTCGCGTGGTCGCGCCGGAGGTGATCCCCGCACCCGATGTCTGAGCGCCGCGGATGCGTCTCCGCCTCAGGCGCGCTCGCCGGCGAGGCGGCGCAGCGCCCTCTCGCGGCCGATGAGCGGCAGGAGCGCGGCGAGCTCGGGTCCGTGGTCGAGCCCCGTGAGCGCCTTGCGCAGCGGCATGAACAGCGCGCGCCCCTTGGCTCCGGTCGACGCCTTCACCGCGTCGGTCCAGGCCTTCCAGGTGCCCGCGTCCCAGGGCTCGTCGGGGAGCGCCGCGGACGCGGCCTCGCAGAAGGCGGCGTCCTCGATTACGGGATCGACGGGCCCCGCGACGACCCGCCACCATCGCGCCGCGTCGGCGACGGTCTCGAGATTGCCGCGCACCGCCTCCCAGAACGCCGCCCCGCCGCCGATACCCATGGCGGCGAGGCGCTCGGCCACGGCCTCGTAGGGCGTCTCGTGGACGATGCGGGCGTTGAGGCTCGACAGCTCCGCCTCGTCGAAGCGTGCGGGCGCGCGGGAGATGTGGCCGAGATCGACCAGAGCGGCGAGCTCGTCGAGGGAGGCGACCGGCCGCACCGCGTCCGACGAGCCGACGAGCACCGCGAGCGCCGCCACCGCGAGCGGCTCGAGGCCCGCCTCGCGCAGGCCCTTCAGCGAGAGATGGCCGAGCCGCTTGGAGAGGCCCTCGCCGCTCGCCGTGGTGAGGAGGTTGTGGTGCCCGAAATCGGGCGCCGCGTGGCCCAGGGCCTCGAAGATCTGGATCTGCACCGCGGTGTTGGTGACGTGGTCCTCGCCGCGCACCACCTGCGTCACGCCGAGCTCGGCGTCGTCGACGACGGAGGGGAGGGTGTAGAGGTAGCTCCCGTCCTCGCGCACGAGGACCGGGTCCGACAGCGAGCCGCATTCCACCGACGCCTCGCCGCGCACGAGGTCGTGCCAGACGACCGTGCGATGGTCGAGCTTGAAGCGCCAATGTGGGCGGCGGCCTTCCTGCGCGAGCCGGGCCTGCTCGTTCTCGGAAAGCGCCAGCGCCGCGCGGTCGTAGACCGGCGGCAGGCCGCGGGCGAGCTGCAGGCGGCGCTTGCGCTCGAGCTCGTCGGGCGTCTCCCAGCAGGGATAGAGCAGCCCCTTGGCCTTCAGCGTCTCGGAGGCGGCGTCGTAGAGCGCGATGCGGTCGGATTGTCGCACCGCGACGTCCGGCGGGATGCCGAGCCAGGCGAGGTCCTCGCGGATCGCCTGCGCGAATTCCTCCCGCGAGCGCTCGCGATCGGTGTCGTCGAGGCGCAGCACGAAGGTGCCGCCGGCGCGGCGGGCGACGAGGGCGTTCAGCAGCGCCGTGCGGGCGTTGCCGATGTGGAGGAGCCCCGTGGGGGAGGGGGCGAAGCGGAGGATCGGCGCGGTCATGCCGCGTATCTAGACCATCGGCCCGCCGAGTGGAATTCGGTTGGTGCACGCGACGATACCGCGAGCGCCGCGCTGCCGTGCGTCGCGCGGCGGGCGACAAGCGGGCCGGGCGTGCTATGGTCGGTGCATCGCGAAGGAGAGACCATGCACGAGCGCCGCGCGCGGACCATTCCCCTGCACGGACCGGAGGAGTTCGAGGCCATGCGCCGAGCCGGACGGCTCGCGGCGGCGACGCTCGACTTCGCCGGGACGCACGTGCGCCCGGGGGTGAGCACGGGCGAGCTCGACCGCCTGTGCGAGACCTTCATGCGCGACCACGGCGCCGTGCCCGCGACGATCGGCTTCCACGGCTATCGCCACGCGACCTGCATCTCGGTCAACCACGTGGTCACCCACGGCATCCCGGACGACGAGAAGATCCTGTCGGAGGGTGACATCCTCAACATCGACGTGACGCCGATCCTCGACGGCTGGCACGGCGACACGAGCCGCATGTTCACCGTGGGCGAGCCCTCCGTGAAGGCGCGCCGGCTCATCGACGCGGCGCATGCCGCCATGATGGCGGGCATCGCCCAGGTGCGCCCCGGCGCGACGCTCGGCGACGTCGGCGCGGCCATCGAGGCGGTGGCCAAGGCGAAGGGCTACACGGTGGTGCGCGACTTCTGCGGCCACGGCGTGGGGCGCGACTTCCATGCGCCGCCGGAAGTCCTCGCCTACGGCCTGCCGGGGCGGGGCGTGCGCCTGGAGCCGGGCATGTTCTTCACCGTCGAGCCCATGCTCAACGCCGGGCGCGCCGAGGTGAAGACGCTCTCCGACGGCTGGACGACGGTGACGCGCGACCGCTCGCTGTCGGCCCAGTTCGAGCATTCCGTCGGCGTGACCGAGAACGGCGTCGAGATCTTCACGCGCGGCGCCTGACCGCCACCCCTCACGGCCCGCCGCGCCAGCAAACGCACGAGACGCACCATGCCGCTGCCTTCCGTCTTCCAGGGCCGCCTGCGCCTGCCCGTCATCGCCGCGCCGATGTTCATCGTCTCGGGGCCGGACCTCGTCGTCGCCCAGTGCAAGGCGGGGATCGTCGGCTCGTTTCCCGCGCTCAACGCCCGGCCCGCGAGCCTGCTCGACGAATGGCTCGCGCGCATCCGCGAGGAGCTCGCCGCCCACGACGCCGCCAATCCCGAGGCGCCCTCCGCGCCCTTCGCCGTGAACCAGATCGTGCATCGCTCCAACGACCGCCTGGAGCAGGACGTCGCGCTCTGCGAGAAGCATCGCGTGCCGATCGTCATCACCTCGCTCGGCGCGCGGCCCGAGCTCAACGACGCCGTTCACGGCTGGGGCGGCGTCACGATGCACGACGTCACCAACATGACCTTCGCCCGCAAGGCGCTGGAGAAGGGGGCGGACGGCCTCGTCGCCGTGGCGGCCGGCGCCGGCGGGCATGCGGGCGGACTCTCGCCCTTCGCGCTCGTGCAGGAGATCCGCGCCGAATTCGACGGGCCGCTCGCGCTCTCGGGCGCCATCGCCACCGGCCGCGCGGTGCGGGCCGCCGAGGTGATGGGCGCGGACTTCGCCTATATCGGCTCGCCCTTCATCGCGACGCAGGAGGCGCAGGCGAGCGCGGCCTACAAGGAGATGATCGTGGCGAGCACCGCCGACGACATCCTCTACACGCCCCATTTCACGGGCGTGCCCGGCAATTATCTCAAGCCCTCCATCCGCGCCGCCGGCATCGATCCCGACACGCTCGCGGACAAGGAGCGCAAGACCATGGATTTCGGCGCGTCCGGCGCCGATGCGAAGGCGTGGCGGGACATCTGGGGCGCGGGTCAGGGCATCGGCGCCGTCCACGACGTCGTCCCGGCCGCGGAGCGCGTGGCGCGACTCGCCGCGGAATACGAGGCGGCGAAGGCCGCGGAGGGGCGCCTTCGCCTGCGCGGTGCGTGACGCTTCGTCGAGCGGCGCGACGTCTCAGCGCCCGGAGCGCCAGACGATGAGCGCGTGCGGGGCGAGGGCGAGGGCGACGAGCGCGGCGGCGGCGAGGCTCTCCGGGGCCGTGAGCGGCCAGACCGGCCAATCGCCGACGATGGGCAGGCCGAGCGCGGTCGGCGCCGCGACGACCATCGCCGCGAACCAGAGCGCGAGGAGACGCGCCGCGCCGCCGAGCGCGGCCCGCACGCCGAACGTCATGCGCGCCCGCGCAACGATAGCCGCCGCCCCGAGGCCCGCCGCGAAGACGAAGGCCGAGACGAAGGCGCCGACGGGATAGGCGATCGCGAGCGGCGTGCCCTGCAGGAAGGCCATGCCGCCGGTGAAGTAGGCCGCCCGGATCACGAGCCCGCCGAAGGTGGGATAGAGCGCCGGCACCAGCACGAGGGCGAGCGCGATCGGCAGGAGCGCGAGGCGCAGGAAGCGGCTCGGCCCCGGCGGGATCAGCGCCAGCAGCGCGACCCGCACCACCGCGTAGACCACGAGGAAGGCCGCGAGCGGGAAGCGCTCGACGAAGAAGCCGAAGGCGAAGGGCTCGAACGGCGTGCCGATGAGCCCCCGCGAATGCACCCCCGCGAGCCCCGCCGCCAGCGCCGCGATCGTCGCGACGGCGAGCGGCACGAGCGCGAGCACCGCCCGCGCCGCGCCGTCGTCCGCCGCCAGCGAGCCCGCGAGGGGGGCGCGAGTCTGCGCCGCCGCCATGCTCATGCCAGGCTGTTGCAGAAGCGCTGGATGCGGTTGCAGGCGTCCTCGAGCAGCGCGTTCGAGGTCGCGTAGGAGATGCGGAAGTTCGGGCCGAGCCCGAAGGCCGAGCCGTGCACGGCGGCGACGCCCTCCGCCTCGAGCAGCTCGGTGACGAAATCCTCGTCGGTCTCGATCGTCTTGCCCGACGGCGCCGTGAGCCCGATGGCCTTGCGGCAGGACGGATAGACGTAGAACGCGCCCTCCGGCACCGGGCATTCGAGCAGGCTCGTCTGGTTGAGCATGGAGACGACGAGGTCGCGGCGCGCCTCGAAGGCCTTGCGGAACTCGGCCAGATGATCCTGCGGCCCGTTCAGCGCCTCGACGGCGGCCCATTGCGAGATCGTCGCGGCGCCGGAGGTCTGCTGGCCCTGGACGAAATCCATCGCCTTGATCAGGTGCTCGGGGCCCGCCGCGTAGCCGATCCGCCAGCCGGTCATGGCGTAGGACTTCGAGACGCCGTTCATGGTGAGCGTGCGCTCGTAGAGGCCGGGCTCCACCTGGGCCGGCGTGACGAACTCGAAATCGCCGTAGACGAGATGCTCGTACATGTCGTCCGTGAGCACCCACACGTGGGGGTGCTTCATCAGGACGTCGGTAAGCGCCTTCATCTCGCTGCGCGAATAGGCGGCGCCCGAGGGGTTCGAGGGCGAGTTGAGGAGCACCCACTTGGTCCGGGGCGTGATCGCCGCCTCGAGATCCGCCGGCTGCAGCTTGAAGGCGCGCTCGAGCGTCGTGTCGACGAAGACCGGCGTGCCGCCGCACAGGGCCACCATCTCCGGATAGGAGACCCAGTAGGGGCGGGGCACGATGACCTCGTCGCCCGGGTTCAGGGTGGCGAGGAACGCGTTGTAGATCACCTGCTTGCCGCCGGTGCCGACGATGGTCTGCTTGGGCTCGTAGGTCAGCCCGTTCTCGCGGGCGAACTTCTTCGCGATCGCCTCGCGCAGCGCCGGGATGCCGGAGACCGGCGGATACTTGGTCTCGCCGCGGCGGATGGCGGCGATGGCCGCTTCCTTTATGTTGTCGGGCGTGTCGAAGTCCGGCTCGCCGACCGAGAGGCTGATGACGTCGCGTCCTGCGGCGCGCAGGTCGCGCGCCTTCTGCGTGATGACGATCGTCGCCGACGGCTTGATGCGCGAGAGGGCGTCGGACAGAAAGCCCATTGTCGTACTCCTGATGGATCGTTGCGCGCGACGGGCGGCGTCGCGGCGGCCGGACGGCGCGCGGACCGTAGTGCCACGCCTGATGACAGGCAAGGCCGCGGGCGCCGGAAAGCCGTGTGCGCGCTCGTGCGCGGGCAGGCGATTCGCACCGGCCGACGGCCGCTGTTCGGGGGCATCGGTGCATCGCGCGGCGCTTCGCGCGAGAATCGCGGGTCGTGCGTCAACATGTCGCTAAGGGGCGTGGAGGCATGCATCGGCTATGGAAAAACACTTATGACAGCGTTCCGGTGATGCAACACGAAGTGTCGGACACGAATGCCATCTACCGCGGCAACGACGGCTGGATAATCAGAAAATTATCGAGTACTGATGCGATAGTCTTCGCGCTACACTCTGGCTAAGCTTCAGCTATTCGATCGCCGTCGGGCGTAGCGTCACGTGACCTAAATCGATTATACCCTAATCTGCTGTGATTTGCTGCCGATCGATTACAGAAGTCGGATACGTAGTATGCCAGAGCCACAACGTGGTGACAGGATCGGATCGACGGGGAACAAGCCCGAACACGTCTTGCGGAAGGGGAGACGTGAGAGGAAACTCCGGCCGCCTTGAAACGGCACGCGTGGCGTCGAGGCGAAGCCCGGGTTTCGGCCGCTCTCGACGTCGGCCCGGTCTCCAGCGGGGGGCGTCGTGAAGACCAACGGACCACATGAGGACGCAATGCGCGATGGCGCCTTCGACGGTGCCGCACAGGCCATCGAGGCCGGCATCGGGCGTGCCGAGCCGTCGTGGCCGGGCTTTCGCGCCGGTCGTCTCATCACGCTCAGGAAGATGCGGCGCGAGGCGCGGGCCGCCGCCATGCTGGTACTGCTCATCGTCGGCGCCATCGTCGCCGTGCTCGGCGCGACGTCGCTCGGCGCAGGCGCCTACGATCTCGGCTCGCTACTCGGTCTCGACCTTCGCGCCAGCGAGCCGACGCCCTGATGTCTGCGCCTTGATCGCGACCTCGTGATCGGCGCCCGCGCCTTGCATGCGGGCGCGCGCGCCATACGTCGAGCGGCACGACACCGAGACCGCTCGACGAGGTATCCCGCGCATGACCTGCACGCCCCGCCGCCTGCCGCCGCTCGTCCGGCCGACGCTGGCTCTGCTCATCGCCCTTTCGACCGCGCTCGTGCTCGTCTCGACGCGGCAGCTCGCGGCTCAGGAGCGGCTCGAGACGCAGGCCGGCCCGATGCTGCTCGAGACGGTCGCTGGCGGCCTGGTCCACCCCTGGGGCATGGCGGATCTGCCCGAGGGCGGGTTCCTGGTGACGGAGCGCCCCGGCCGCCTGCGCCACGTGCGCGCCGACGGCGCGGTCTCGCCCCCGCTCGCCGGCGTGCCGGAAGTGGCGGACGTGGGCCAGGGCGGGCTCCTCGACGTGGCGCTCGCGCCCGATTTCGCCACGAGCCGGATGGTCTACCTCACCTTCGCCGAAGCCCGCGGCGGCGGCGCGGCGACGTCGCTCGCGCGTGGGCGCCTGAACGAGGGGCTCACCGCGCTGGAAGGCACCGAGATCCTGTTCCGCGCCGAGCCGGCGATGTCCGGCGGGCGGCATTTCGGCTCGCGCGTCGTGCCCGCGCCGGACGGCGAGACGCTCTTCGTCACCCTCGGCGACCGTGGGCAGGATACGAGCGCGCAGGACCTCTCGAGCCATCACGGCACCGTCGTGCGGCTCACGCGCGACGGCGCGCCCGCACCGGGCAACCCCTTCCTCGATCGCGAGGGCGCGCGCCCCGAGATCTTCTCCTACGGCCATCGCAACCCGCAGGGCGCGGCGCTCGACCCCGCCAGCGGACGCCTCTTCACGGCGGAGATGGGCCCGCGCGGCGGCGACGAGATCAACGCGCCCTCCGCCGGCGTGAACTACGGCTGGCCGATCGTCTCCAACGGCAGCCAGTACAGCGGCATCCCGATCCCGGACCACGAGACCGACACGAGCCTCGAGCCGCCGCTCTGGGGCTGGGTGCCCTCCTTCTCGCCGTCGGGCATGGCCTTCTACGACGGTGACCTGATCCCCGCCTGGCAGGGCGATCTCGTCGTCGGCGCGCTCTCCGGCCAGGCTCTGGCGCGGCTCGACGTGGAGGACGGGCGCATCGTGTCGGAGGAGATCATCCCCGTCGGCCGGCGCATCCGCGCCGTGACGCAGGGGCCCGACGGGGCGCTCTACCTCCTCGTCGACGACGATCGCGGCGCGCTGCTGCGGCTTTCCCCCGCCGATCAGGGCTGATAGGAGCGGGCACGACCGCAATCCCCGCGAGCCGGCCGCCAGGTGCGCACGGCCGGCTTTCTCCCCCGGAGCACATCGATGGACCCCGTCTCCCAGATCGCGCTCGGCGCCGCCGTCGGGCACGCCCTCGCCGGACGTCGCCTCGGCGGCCTCGCCGCCGCGGGGGGCGCGCTGGGCGGGCTGATCCCCGATCTCGACGTGATCTGGTCCGGCTGGGGCCGCGACACGATTGCGTACTGGGAGCTCCACCGCGGCGTCACCCACTCCCTGTTCTTCGGGCCGGTGGTCGGCCCGGTTCTCGGCTGGGCGTCGGCGACGCTGCATGGCCGTGCCCGCGCGAAGAGCGGGAAGCCGACGGAGGGGCTCTTCGCGGCCTGGACGGCGGTGTGGGTGGGGGCGCTCTTCACGCATCCGCTCCTCGACACCGCGACGATCTACGGCACGCAGCTCCTCGCGCCGTTCTCGGACCTGCGCTTCGCGCTCCCGGCGCTGCCGATCATCGACCCGATCTACACCCTGCCGCTCCTCGTCGCGCTCGGGCTCGCCGCCTTCCTCGGCTGGCGCACCGGCGCGGCGAAGCGCGTGACGGTCGCCGCGCTCGTGCTGACGACGCTCTATGCGGGCGCGGGCCTGTGGGCGAACGGCCGCGCGGAGGCGATCGCGCGCGCCGATCCGGGCCTCGTCGCCCGCGCGCCGGAGGAGGTGCGCGTCACGACGACCTTCCTCACGCCGTGGCTGCGCCGCGTGACGACGCAGGAGGCCGACGCCCGCCACGTCGGCTTCGTGTCGGTGTTCGCGCCGGAGCGGCCCATCCGCTGGACGGCTTTACCCAAGGACCCGCGCGCGGAGGCGCTGGCCGAGGCGGCGCTCGCCACCGAGCAGGGCAGGCGCTACCGCCGCTTCGCCACGGGGGCGCTCAACCCGCACGTCGTCGAGAGCCCGGACGGGGAGGGGGAGGTGCTGCGCATCGGCGACGCCCGCTACGGCTTCCCGAACGGCACGCTCGGCGGGATGTGGGGCGTGCAATGGCCGATCCGCGACGGCGCCATCGTGGAGGGCGCGGCCGAGCGCTACATGATCCCGCGCGGTGCGGACCTCGACGATCTCGGCGACCTCCTGAGCGCGAGCTTCGGCGGGGAGACGGAGCTGTTCTGAGGGGAGCCCCGAAAGATCGGCAACGAAGATCGGCAAGATTTTGCTATGGCGAGCGAAAACGGCTTGCCGTGCAGGGGCTTGCCGGCTCGCGAGATCGGCAACGACGATCCGCCGACGCCGTCTCGTCGCGACCATTGCTTTCGCGTCCGCCCCTGATCCGACCGGCGCCCATCCCGCCTTCGCGCCGCTGTCGCTTCCGCTGCGTCGCGCCGCGGTGCTATGCCGGTCGTCACGATCAAGACGACACGCGAAAGGAAACGCCATGGATCTCGGCCTTACGGGCAAGCGCGCCCTCGTCCTCTCCTCCAGCCGCGGCCTCGGCCAGGCCTGCGCCCGGGCGCTCGCCGCCGAGGGTGCGGAGGTGTTCATGACGGCGCGCAGCGCCGACAAGCTCGAGGAGACGAAGCGCGCCATCGAGGCCGCCGGCGGCACCGCCCACGCCTTCGGCGCGGACCTGACGAGCCAAGCCGACGAGATCTATGCCGCCGCCGAGCGCGCCATGGGCGGCGTCGACATCCTCGTCGCCAATACCGGCGGCCCCCCCGCCAAGATGGCCGCCGACGTGCCGGACGCGGACTGGACGCCTTATTTCGAGAGCATGGTGAAGCCGGTCTTCCGGCTCGCCGGCCTGTGCCTTCCTGGCATGCGCCAGCGCGGCTTCGGGCGCATCCTGACGATCGCCTCCTCCGGCGTGATCCAGCCGATCCCCAACCTCGCCATGTCGAACACGCTGCGCTCGGCGCTCGTGGGCTGGTCGAAGACGCTCGCCTCCGAGGTGGCGAAGGACGGCGTGACCGTGAACGTCGTGCTGCCCGGGCGCATCCGCACCGATCGCACGGGCGAGCTCGACGCCGCCAACGCCAAGCGGCTCGGCAAGTCCGTGGAGGAGGTCGAGGCCGCGGCCACCGCGGCGATCCCGGCGGGGCGCTACGGCAATGTCGAGGAGTTCGCCGACGTCGTCGCCTTCCTCGCCTCGACGCGCGCGAGCTACGTCACGGGCTCGCTGATGCGTATCGACGGCGGCGCGATCCGCTCGGTCTGAGCGGGGCTCGCCATGCCCTTCTCCGCCGATGCGTGGGCGCGCAACGAAGCCGCCTACGAGACCATCCGCACGATGCCCTTCAACGCGGAGCTGGCCGACGGCCGGCTCTCGCGGGAGCGCTTCGTGCATTACATCGTGCAGGACGCGCACTACCTGATCGGCTTCGGCCGGGCGCTGGCGCTCGCCGCGGCGAAGGCGCGCGATCCCGATCGGATCGTTCACTTCGCTCGGGCGGCGGAGAGCGCCATCGTGGTGGAGCGCTCGCTGCACGGCTCGTTCTTCGAGGAATGGGGAATCGACGCGAAAGCCTTCGCGGCGATCCCGGTCCAGCCCTCGGCGCACCATTACGTGTCCTACCTCACGGCGACCGCCTTCGCCGAGCCCTACGAGGTGGTGCTGGCTGCGCTGCTGCCGTGCTTCTGGATCTATGCGGAGGTCGGGCGCGACATCCATCAGCGTGCGGGCGCGGACAACCCGTATCGCGCCTGGATCGACACCTATGCCGGCGAGGAGTTCCACGCGGCCGTGGCGCGCATGATCGCCGCGACCGACGAAGCGGCGGCGCAGGCGTCGCCGGCGCTGCTGGCGCGCATGCACGAGGCCTACACGGCGGCGACGCGGCTCGAATACCTGTTCTGGGACGGTGCCTGGCGGCTGGAGCGCTGGCCGGTCTGACGGCGCGGCCGCGCCGTCAGAAGACCGGACGGCGCGGCGGCATCGGGGTGATGATGCGGATCTCGGCCGCCGGCGCGGGCTCGCTCGTCGACGGCAGGCCCGGGATCAGCGGCCCGCCACGGCGCGGCGGCAGGATGTTGAGCGGCAGCCCGGCGCCGAGCGGAGGCGGCTCCACGGCGGCTGCGCTCGCCACCTGGGGCGCCGCCGAGACGCCCTCCGGCAGGCCGAGGAAGACGCGCACCGGCTCGACCGGCTGGCGCGCCGGCAAATCGACGGTGGGGAGCGTGCGGGCCTGCGCCGCGAAGAACGCCAGCGCCCCCGAGCCGCCGGGCGCACCGGCGGCGACCACGATCGCCTGGGTGTCGTCGTCGCTCTCCCCGCCACGACGGCGGTTGGGATCGCAGACGATCGGGCGCAGGTCCGGCGGCGTCGAGACGGCGGAGCGCGGCAGCGAGGTGAGCGAGCGCCCCGTCGTGCCGAGCCCGAACAGGCCGCGGGACTGGAAGCCGTATTCGAGGAGCGAGGCGGTGAGCGCCGTGCGCTCGCGCGAGGACATCTGGCCCATCACCACGGCGACGAGACGCCGGCCGTTGCGCTCGGCGGTGGCGACGACGTTGAAGCCCGACGAGCAGACGTAGCCGGTCTTCATGCCCGTGGCGCCGGCATAGCGCCCGATGATGCCGTTGTGGTTGTTCATCACCGTGTTGCCGTAGGCGATGGCCTGCATGCCCCACAGCCCGCGCTGGGAGGGGAAGTCGCGGATCAGCGCCTGGGCGAGGAGCGCCATGTCCCGCGCGGTGGTGCGCTTGGAGAGATCGGGCAGGCCGCTCGGGTTGGCGAAGACCGTCTCGTTCATGCCGAGCCGGCGCGCGGTGGCGTTCATGCGCGTGACGAAGGCGCCAGCCGAGCCGCCGATGTTCTCGGCGATGGTCCAGGCGACGTCGTTCGCCGACTTCACCATGATGATCCTGAGCGCGTTCTCGAGCGTGATCTGCGAGCCCGGGCGAAAGCCCATCTTGGAGGGCGGCATGGAGGCCGCCTGCGCGGAGACGGTGAGCAACGTGTTCATCGACGCGTGCCCGCTGCGCACCGCGTCGAGCGCCACGTAGGCCGTCATCATCTTGGTGAGCGAGGCCGGATACCACGGCATCGTCGCGTTGCGCTCGAAGATCACGGCGCCGCTGTCGAGATCGGCGACGAGGAGCGGCGCGTTCTCGATCTGCGCGCGCGCGGGCCCGACGAAGGCGAACGCGGCGGCGAGGACGAGGATCACGACGGCGAGGAGATCGGCAGGGCGACGGGTCGCGAAGGATTGCACGCGCATGAGGAGGTGCGGGCTCCGGGCTCTTCGGGCGGGCGGACGCGACGGCGACCGGGCGGCTTTCGACGGACGATAGCGAAATCGGAGGCTTATTTCCAGATCACGGCGGGATTTCGCGTGAACGCACGCGCTGCGCGCTTGCGCCGCGGGGCGCGAGGGTGTTCGAGAGCCCGGTGCGCGATCGCGCGAGCGCTGGCTCCGGACGCGCCGACACGGATGCGAGCGCCATGGACGTCACCCTCCTGTGGATCCCGGTCACCCTGGCGGCAGCCGTCGCCCAGACCGGCCGCAACGCGCTCCAGCGCGACCTCACGGCGCGCATCGGCACGATCGGCGCGACGCAGGTGCGCTTCCTCTTCGGCCTGCCCTTCGCCATCGTCTTCCTCGGCATCGCGCTCGTGGCGACGGGGGAGGCGCTGCCGCGGCCGGGGGAGGGCTTCTTCGGCTTCCTGCTCGTGGGCGCGCTCGCTCAGATCGCGGCGACGGCGCTGATGCTCGCCGCCATGCGCGACCGGGCCTTCTCCGTCGTCACGGCCTACCTGAAGACCGAGCCGGTGCTGACCGCGCTCTTCGCCGTCACCGTGATCGGCGATCCGATCACGAGCCCGATGATGGCGGCGATCGCGGTGGCGACGGCCGGCGTCGTCCTCGTCTCGCACACGCCGGGCAAGCTCACCGCCGGCGGCCTTCGCCCGGCGCTGCTCGGCCTCGCCGCGGCCGCGGGCTTCGGGCTCTCGGCGGTCGGCTATCGCGGCGCGATCCTCGCCTTCGAGGACGGCGGCTATCTCGTGCGCGCGACGACGGCTCTCGTCGCCGCGCTGGCGCTGCAGACGGCGATCCTCCTCGTCTATCTCCTCGTCTTCGATCGCAAGGCGCTCCTCGGCTCGCTGCGGGAATGGCGGGGCTCGTCTACGGCGGGCTTCCTCGGCGCGCTCGCCTCGCAATTCTGGTTCCTCGGCTTCGCGCTCACCTCTGCGGCGAACGTGCGCACGCTCGCCCTCGTCGAGGTCGTGTTCGCGCAGATGGTCTCGCGCCGCCTCTTCGCCCAGGAGACCAGCCGACGCGAGCTCCTCGGCATCGCTCTCATCGTCGCGGGCGTGGGGGCGCTGCTCTGGAAGAGCGTGTGAGCCACCCCTCCGTAAAGCCCCAGACGGGAAAGCTCCGGACCAGCTTGCGCGGCAGAAATGTCACACCCATCTGAGAGCGGAGCCGGTCGCTCTCTCGAGGGCCGGATGATGCGTCCGACGGCGCGCGTGCCTCCGCGAGAGGGCGCTCGCCGCCCGTCATGAAGGTGTGGCTGATGAACATCGAGAAATATACCGAGCGCGCGCGCGGCTTCCTCCAGTCCGCGCAGACCCTCGCCCTGCGGGAAGGCCACCAGCAATTCTCGCCCGAGCACGTGCTCAAGGTCCTCCTCGACGACAACGAGGGCATGGCGGCGGGCCTGATCGCGCGCGCCGGCGGCGACGCCAAGGTGGCGCGCCAGCTCGTCGAGCAGGCGCTCGCGCGCGTGCCGAAGGTCGAGGGCGGGGGCGGCAGCCTCTACCTCCAGCCGGCGCTGGCGCGGGTCTTCGACGCCGCCGAGAAGGCCGCCGACAAGGCGGGCGACAGCTTCGTCACCGTCGAGCGGCTCCTGCTCGCCCTCGTCGTCGAGAAGGACAGCGAGGCCGGCAAGGCGCTCGCCAAGGCCGGCGTGACGGCCGCCTCGCTCAACGAGGCGATCAACGCGCTGCGCAAGGGCCGCACCGCCGACAGCGCGTCGGCCGAGAACCAATACGAGGCGCTCAAGAAATACGCGCGCGACCTCACCGAGGCGGCGCGCGAGGGCAAGCTCGACCCGGTCATCGGCCGCGACGAGGAGATCCGACGCGCGATCCAGGTCCTCTCCCGGCGCACCAAGAACAACCCCGTCCTCATCGGCGAGCCCGGCGTCGGCAAGACCGCCATCGTCGAGGGGCTCGCGCTGCGCATCGTCAACGGCGACGTGCCCGAGAGCCTCGAGGACAAGAGCCTGCTCGCGCTCGACATGGGCGCGCTCATCGCCGGCGCGAAATATCGCGGCGAGTTCGAGGAGCGGCTCAAGAGCGTGCTGCAGGAGGTGACGTCGGCCGAGGGCGGCATCATCCTGTTCATCGACGAGATGCACACGCTGGTCGGCGCCGGCAAGGCGGACGGGGCGATGGACGCCTCGAACCTCTTGAAGCCCGCCCTCGCCCGCGGCGAGCTGCACTGTGTCGGCGCCACCACGCTCGACGAGTACCGCAAGCACGTCGAGAAGGACGCCGCGCTCGCCCGCCGCTTCCAGCCGGTCTTCGTCTCGGAGCCGACGGTGGAGGACACGGTCTCGATCCTGCGCGGCCTCAAGGAGAAGTACGAGCAGCATCACGGCGTGCGCATCACCGATTCGGCGATCGTCGCCGCCGCGACCCTGTCGAACCGCTACATCACCGATCGCTTCCTGCCCGACAAGGCGATCGACCTCGTCGACGAGGCGTCCGCGCGCCTGCGCATGCAGGTCGATTCGAAGCCCGAGGAGCTCGATTCGATCGATCGCGAGATCGTGCGCCTCAAGATCGAGGCGGAGGCGCTCAAGAGGGAGACCGACGCCGCCTCCAAGGACCGGCTGGTCAAGCTCGAGGCGGAGCTCGCCGATCTCGAGACGCAATCGGCGGCGATCACCGAGCGCTGGCAGGCGGAGAAGAACAAGCTCGGCCGCGCCGCCGACATCAAGAAGCGCCTCGACGAGGCCCGCACCGAGCTGGCGCAGGTCCAGCGCAAGGGCGAATACCAGCGCGCGGGCGAGCTCGCCTACGGCGAGATCCCGCAGCTCGAGCGCGAGCTCGCCGAGGTCGAGGCCGCCGGCGGCGACGGCGAGGCCAAAGGCCTGATGGAGGAGGCGGTGACGCCCGATCACGTGGCCTCCGTGGTCTCGCGCTGGACGGGCGTGCCCGTCGACAAGATGCTCGAGGGCGAGCGCGAGAAGCTGCTGCGCATGGAGGAGGCGATCGGGAAGCGCGTCGTCGGCCAGGCGGAAGCGGTGATCGCGGTCTCCACCGCCGTGCGGCGCGCCCGCGCCGGGCTGCAGGACCCGCATCGGCCCATCGGCTCGTTCATGTTCCTCGGCCCCACCGGCGTCGGCAAGACCGAGCTGACGAAGGCGCTCGCGCAATTCCTGTTCGACGACGAGACGGCGCTCGTGCGCCTCGACATGTCGGAATACATGGAGAAGCACTCCGTCGCCCGCCTGATCGGCGCGCCTCCGGGCTATGTCGGCTACGAGGAGGGCGGGGCGCTCACGGAGGCCGTGCGCCGTCGGCCCTACCAGGTCGTGCTCTTCGACGAGATCGAGAAGGCGCATCCGGACGTGTTCAACGTCCTCCTCCAGGTGCTCGACGACGGGCGCCTGACGGACGGGCAGGGCCGCACGGTCGACTTCCGCAACACCCTCATCGTCATGACCTCGAACCTCGGCGCCGAGTACCTGGTGAACCAGCC
Organism: Salinarimonas ramus; assembly: GCF_014645695.1. Taxonomy (GTDB): domain Bacteria; phylum Pseudomonadota; class Alphaproteobacteria; order Rhizobiales; family Beijerinckiaceae; genus Salinarimonas; species Salinarimonas ramus. The sequence continues at coordinate 178,166 of NZ_BMMF01000014.1, forward strand.
CGAGGGCCAGGACACCGACATGGTGCGCGACGAGGTGATGGGCGTGGTGCGCGCGGCCTTCCGGCCGGAATTCCTCAACCGCGTGGACGAGATCATCCTCTTCCACCGCCTGCAAAAGAGCGAGATGGGCGCCATCGTCGACATCCAGATGCGCCGGCTCGCCAAGCTGCTGGAGGAGCGCAAGATCGTCGTCGAGCTCTCGCGGGAGGCCCGCGACTGGCTCGCCGAGAAGGGCTGGGACCCGGCCTACGGCGCGCGTCCGTTGAAGCGCGTCATCCAGAAGTCCGTGCAGGACCCGCTCGCCGAGCTGATCCTCTCGGGCGCCGTGAAGGACGGCGAGCACGTGCCGGTGACCGTGGGCCCCCTCGGCCTGATGATCGGCGAGTACGCCGCGGGCGAGGACCGCGCGGCGCGGCTCAAGCCCACGGGCGCGGCGCTGCATTGAGGCGAAGGGGGAGGGCCGGCCTCGGGAATGGGGGCGGCTCTCCTGCTCCGCGATCATTCGGACGTCCAGCCGTCCCCTCCAGGCGCAGGATCCGCTCGCAGCGTAGCCCCCATCATCCCTCTCGACAAACCCCGCGCTTTCCGGTACAGCGCCGGCAACTCAAAACAGGACGCCGAAATCCAGCGACGGTCGGCATGGCCGCGCAACGGCAGGAGTTGGACCGATGAACATCATTCAGCAGCTCGAGCAGGAGCAGATCGCCAAGCTCGGCAAGACCATTCCGGACTTCGAGCCGGGCGACACCGTGATCGTGAACGTGACGGTCCGCGAAGGCGACCGCACCCGCGTGCAGGCCTACGAGGGCGTCTGCATCGCCCGCAACGGCGGCGGCATCCAGGAGAGCTTCACGGTCCGCAAGATCTCCTACGGCGAGGGCGTGGAGCGCGTGTTCCCGGTCTACTCGCCGATGATCGACTCGATCGAGGTCGTGCGCCGCGGCAAGGTCCGCCGCGCCAAGCTCTATTACCTGCGCGACCGCCGCGGCAAGTCGGCTCGTATCGTCGAGCGCACGGATCGCCGGGCGCAGCGCCAGCGCGAGGTCGAGAACACCGCCCGCGCCGAGAAGGCCGCTGCCGTCAAGGCCGCCAAGGAAGCCGCGAAGGCCGGCAACGCCGCCGAGTGATCACCGCTCCGGCGGCACTCGCGAGAGGATGTTGCGCAGCGCGGCCGCCCGACGGCCGCGCTGTTTCGTTTCGAGCCCCCGCCGCGACCCTTCCGCGTCTTGCGCGGCGCGCGGGTCTGCTTAAGTTCGGGCCGTATGGTACCTGAGAGGTCGATCGAGATGACGAAGCCCCGCACGATGTACGACAAGATCTGGGACGACCACGTCGTCGACACCCAGCCGGACGGGACCTGCCTCCTCTACATCGACCGCCACCTCGTCCACGAGGTGACCTCGCCGCAGGCCTTCGAGGGCCTGCGCGTCGCGGGTCGCCAGGTGCGCCAGCCGGCCAAGACGCTCGCCGTCGTCGACCACAACGTGCCGACCACCGATCGCTCCAAGGGTATCGCCGATCCGGAGAGCGCGACGCAGGTGGAGGCGCTCGCCAAGAACGCCGCCGAGTTCGGCGTCGAGTACTACGACGAGCGCGACGTGCGCCAGGGTATCGTCCACGTGGTGGGGCCCGAGCAGGGCTTCACGCTCCCGGGCACCACCATCGTGTGCGGCGACAGCCACACCTCGACGCACGGCGCCTTCGGCGCGCTGGCGCACGGGATCGGCACGTCCGAGGTCGAGCACGTGCTCGCGACCCAGACGCTGATCCAGAAGAAGGCGAAGAACATGCGCGTGCGGGTGGAGGGAGACCTCCCCGCGGGCGTCGGCGCCAAGGACATCATCCTCGCGATCATCGGCGAGATCGGCACGGCCGGCGGCACGGGCTCGGTCATCGAGTATGCCGGCTCGGCCATCCGGCAGCTGTCCATGGAAGGCCGCATGACGGTCTGCAACATGTCGATCGAGGGTGGCGCCCGCGCGGGCCTCATCGCGCCCGACGAGAAGACCTACGCCTACTTGAAGGACCGCCCCAAGGCGCCCAAGGGCGAGGCCTGGGATCGCGCGGTGGCCTACTGGGAGAGCCTCAAGACCGACGAGGGCGCCCATTTCGACCGCGAGGTCGTGCTCGACGCGGCGAACCTGCCTCCCATCGTCTCCTGGGGCACCTCGCCCGAGGACGTGGTCTCGATCGCCGGCGTCGTGCCCAATCCCGACGAGATCGAGGACCCGAACAAGCGCGCCTCCAAGTGGCGGGCGCTGCACTACATGGGTCTCGAGCCCGGCACGAAGATGACCGACATCGCGCTCGATCGCGTGTTCATCGGCTCGTGCACCAACGGTCGCATCGAGGACCTGCGGACGGTCGCGAAGATCGTCGAGGGCAAGCGGGTGGCGCAGAGCGTCTCCGCCATGATCGTCCCGGGCTCGGGCCTCGTGAAGATGCAGGCCGAGGCCGAGGGGCTCCACGAGATCTTCCTCGCCGCCGGTTTCGAGTGGCGCGAGCCGGGCTGCTCGATGTGCCTGGCCATGAACGCCGACCGGCTCTCGCCGGAGGAGCGCTGCGCCTCGACCTCGAACCGTAATTTCGAGGGCCGCCAGGGCTTCAAGGGCCGCACGCACCTCGTCTCCCCGGCGATGGCGGCCGCCGCCGCGATCGCGGGGCGGTTCGTGGACGTGCGGGAGATGGCCGGGATGGAGACGGCGGCGCAGTGATGCGCCGCCCCTGAGGCTCACCGCCATGCCTACCGATCCGCCCAGGCGCGAGAATCCCGACGACGCCCGCGCCCGAGAGGCGCGGCGCACGCTCGAGCGCGTCGATCGCGAGACAGAGACGATCGGGCGCTCCGCCGGCGCGCGGATGGGGCAACGCATGGCGGACCATTTCGCCGGCCGCGACGCGCAGGGCGCCGGGCCGCACGGCGAGACCGATCCGATGGAGGTCTGGGGTAAGCGCATCGGGCGGGCGCTCGCCGTGCCGTTCTTCGTCTTCCTGCTCGTCTGGCTCGGCTTCACGCTGAACTGGTGGTGAGGCGATGAGCGCGCGCGAGAGCCGGCCTGAAAGCCATCCCGGAGACGACCTCCTCGCCTGGAAGGCGCCCGCGCTCGAGGAGTTCGAGCGGCTCGCCGAGGAGGCCTTCGCGCGCCTGCCCCGCGCCTTTCGCGACCTCGCCGCCAACGTGATCGTGCGCATCGACGACTGGCCCGACGAGGAGACGCTCGACGAGCTCGAGGCCGAGAGCGCCTACGACCTGCTGGGCCTCTTCCGCGGCATCGGCCTCGCCGAGGCCGGGGAGCCCATGTCCGGGCAGTTCCCCAACATGATCTGGCTCTACCGCCGCCCGATCCTCGACTATTGGGCCGAGCACGACGAGACGCTGGGCGCCGTCATCGCGCACGTGCTGATCCACGAGATCGGCCACCATTTCGGCCTGTCCGACGAGGACATGGAGGCGTTGGAGGCCCAGGCGGGGTGACGTCGCAAACGCGATTATCGCACGTCCATGGATGAGATGGTTGCGCGGTCTGCATCTGAAGATATCATGCCACTGATGCAATCATCGGGGGCGAGCGGATGGTCACGCATGACGCGTCGACGAGCGAAACGATCTATCAGTTCTTGAGCAGATTGTTCCCGATGGGGACGCAGCGCGGCGGCGATCCGGGTCCGGCGAAGACGCCGCTGTGCCCGACCGACATGTTCGCTGCGGTCGCGTCGCTGGTGCAGCGTTGCGAGCTTTACCGGTGCATCATGCCGGAAGCCGGAGTTGCCGCCGGGTCGTCGCCGACGAGGCAACTGATCATCTCGTCCGCGGAGCGCGAAAATTGGATCGCATGGGGGGCGGCGTGGCGCAAAGGGCCGAACGTCGAGCCGGAGGATGCGGATCCCGATGATACGGGTCCTGAAGACGCTGCAGGTGTGGACGACCATCGAGATCCCGAAGGCATCGGCGGCGTCGACTACGACGACGCGATGAACCAAATCAACGCTCTTTGGGGAAAGCTGCTTCGCGACTCGAACAGTCCGATTCATGCCCAGCCCTCCACAGGCGAATGCGCATGGTGGCGCACCGCCATCGCACTTCTGGTGATCTCGGACGAGGCTTGCATCGACCTGGGCTTCTCGTCGGTGGGCGAGCCTCATTGGCTCGAAGCGCTGTTGCGACAACCCGCCTTCAAAGACGAGGCTTGGGAGGATGCCGAAGGCGATTCGAACGGCTCCTCCGAGGAGCAGGCCGAGGCGGATCTGAAGGTATCCTCTCGCCACGCTCTCAGAGCGGCGACGATGGACACGTTCTGCGTCTACGCGTCACCCTACGTCGCCCGCGTCGTGCCGAAAGCGCGTGTGCCCGGCGTCGGGTGCACGATGCGCACGCTCAGCCACAATTTGGCGCTCTTGGAGCCTCGGGACGCAGCGGCGATCAACTGGCTGAGGCAGCCCGGCGCGGCGAGAGAAGACGACAAGCCGCTCAACATTCTGATCGTGCCGTTTCCACACAGAGTGGAGGCGACCTGCTTCGAGTCTCATTTGCGTGGTGACGGCAACGAAGCACCGCCGTGGGGCTTCTTCGAAATCAAGCAGAGGTGGTTGTCTTCTTCGCGCGGCGATGAGCCGACCGACGAGGATCGACGAGCGGTGGTCGATTTCATCATGGCGCTCGTCGAAACCGCGGCGCGAGACGTCGGTGCGATCGGTGCGCTCGTACTGCCGGAGGGAGCACTCGACTGGCCGACCTATGTGTTGCTCGTCGACACCATCTCGAAGTCCACGCACCCGGTGGCGGGACTCGAATTCCTGATCAGCGGCTCCAGCGGCTTCAAGGACCGGCCGAACAATTATGTGCTCACCACGTCGTTCCTGGCCGACAAGGATGGGGCGTTCGCGGTAACAACCGCCCAGGCGAAGCACCACAGGTGGCGCCTGGAGGAAAACCAAATCCGCGGGTATGCGCTCGCGTCTGCTTTGGATCCGGCTGGTGCTTGGTGGGAGAACATCGAGATCGACGCCCGGCGGGTAGGATTGAACGTTTTCCGCGCAGGTTCGACTTTCGCGGCCATGATCTGTGAAGACTTGGCCCGCAGCGAGCCGTGCCATGCGGCTCTTCGCGCAGTCGGCCCGAACCTCGTCTTTGTTTTGCTCATGGACGGGCCACAATTGCCGCAGCGATGGGCGGCCCAATACTCGACCGTTTTGGCGGACGATCCGGGATCATCCGTGCTGACGCTTACGTCGAAGGGCCTGGTCAGGCGAGCGAACGAAGTGCGTCGCGCCAGCACGCACGCAGTCGCACTCTGGAAAGACGACAAGAACGGGCTCATTCAGCTGGAGTGCCCGCCCGACGTACAGGGGCTCACCCTGACGCTGTCGGGGCGCGAAACGGGAGAAGCTACGCTCGATGGAAGGTACAATACGAATGCGATAAGCTGGCACTACCACGGGCATCAGAACGTCAGACTCGACGCCGACGCCCGCCGGAAATTCGCTTGGCTGCTCGAGTGACGCCGACCGATCACTCGCCGGCGGGGTTACACGGCTTCGTGTCGGCCGTCACGCGGTTCGAACCCGCTGGCCGCAGATCGATCATGTGACGGGATGCTTGCTGGACGTAATCGTCCTTCGAGATGCCCATCGCCGCGAGCTTCGTCCCCACTCGCTCTTCCCACTTTCCTGCGTACTCTCTCTCTAGACGGAGCACACGTTCTTTGCCGGTCATGCATGCATCTCCTGTCCAGCCGAGCGGATCGGCATGGATCCGATTTCCAATCCTCGCGCCCTTACATTAAGGGCGCGTCAACGGGATTGGAAGATGAAATCCGAAATTGCCGGTTGGTTCCAGACAATTTTCGAAGCCTCACTCCCCCTGCCTGAGCGCCAGCGCGGCCCCCACGGTTCCCACCACCGCCGTCACCAGCGTGATCGCGCCAAGAATCATCAGCGGCGTGCCGAAGGGAATGTCGCCGCCGCGGGCGGCGTTGGCGGCGGAGACGCCGAAGATCAGGGTGGGGATCATCAGCGGCAGGACGAGGATCGCCAGGATCAGCCCGCCGCGGCGGATCGTGGCGGTGAGCGCCGCGCCGACCGCGCCGATGAAGGTGAGCGCCGGCGTCCCGACGAGCAACGTCACGGACACGGCCGCCATGCCGATCCCGTCGAGCGCCACCAGCAGGCCGAAGAGCGGGGCGGCGATGGCCAGCGGCAGCCCCGTCGTCAGCCAATGCGCGATCACCTTGGCCAGCACCACGAGCTCGAGGGGCAGCGGCGAGGCGGTCATGAGGTCGAGCGAGCCGTCCTCCTCGTCCGCCTGGAAGAGGCGGTCGAGCCCGATCAGGGTCGCGAGCACGGCGCCGATCCAGAGGATGGCCGGGCCGATGCGCGAGAGCAGGTTCAGGTCCGGACCGAGCCCGAAGGGCACGAGCGTCACGATCATCAGGAAGAAGACGAGGCCGAGCCAGCCCGAGCCGCCGACGCGGGCGGAGAGCTTCAGGTCGCGGCGCACGAGAGCGAGGAAGGCGTTCACCAGCCGCCCTCCGCGTCGAAGGCGGCGGCGTGCGAGCGCGCCGCGGCGGGCTCGACGACGAGACGCTTGGGGTTCTCGAGGCCGAGCGCCTGGTGCGTTGCGACGACGAGCATGCCGCCGTCCGCGAGATGCGCCTTCATCAGGTCGGCGAGCGTCTCCTGCGAGGCGACGTCGAGCGCCGAGGTCGGCTCGTCGAGGAGCCAGAGCGGGCGATGCGCGACGAGAAGCCGCGCGAGCGCCGTGCGCCGGCGCTGGCCGGCGGAGAGATAGGCCACCGGCAGGTCGTGGGCGTGCGCGAGGCCCACACGCTCCAGCGCCTCGCGCGAGGAGAGGCCGCGCGCGCCCAGCAGGTCTGCGGCGAAGCGCAGGTTCTCGCCGGCGGTGAGCGCGCTCTTGAGGCCGTCGCGGTGCCCGACGAGGTGGAGGCACTCCGCCAGCGTGCGCTCGCCCGCCTCCTCGACGCGGATGAGGCCCGCGGCGGGGCGCAGGCGGCCCGAGAGGATGGCGAGCAGCGTCGACTTGCCCGCCCCGTTGCGCCCCGTGACGACCAGCGCCTCGCCCGGCGCGAGCGCGAAGGACACCCCCTCGAAGATGCGCCGGCCCGAGCGGCGGCTCTCCAGATCCTCGACGACGAGACGCAACGGCGAAATTCCACTTCAGCATTAGTCCGGACTGGAGCACGGACGTGTAGCGCGACGCGCGCAAATGGACTATAGGGGCCTCGGCTGCGCCGTGCCGCGTGACTGACGTCCTAACCGTTTTCGCGCGCATGAGAAGTCCGGGCGCTCCCGGAGCGGCGCGCGCACCCGCGCATCAGGCCGAAACCAACCGTCCGTTCAACGCGCACGCGAGGATTCGCCAGTGACGTCGCTCGATAGCTTCAAGGCCCGCCGCACTCTCACCGTCGGCGACAAGACCTACACCTACTATTCCCTCACCGAGGCCGAGAAGAACGGCCTCTCCGGGGTGTCGCAGCTGCCCTTCTCGCTGAAGGTGCTGCTCGAGAACCTGCTCCGTCACGAGGACGGGCGCACGGTCACCAAGGACGACATCGTCGCGGTGGGCGAGTGGCTGCAGAACCGCGGCAAGGCCGGGCGCGAGATCGCCTACCGCCCCGCCCGCGTGCTGATGCAGGACTTCACCGGCGTGCCGGCGGTGGTCGATCTCGCCGCCATGCGCGACGGCATCGCCGCGCTCGGCGGCGATCCGGCGCGAATCAACCCGCTCGTGCCCGTCGACCTCGTGATCGACCATTCGGTCATCGTCGACGAGTTCGGCACGCCCAAGGCGTTCGATCGCAACGTCGAGCTGGAATACCAGCGCAACGGCGAGCGCTACCGCTTCCTCAAGTGGGGCCAGTCCGCCTTCGACAATTTCTCCGTCGTGCCCCCGGGCACCGGCATCTGCCACCAGGTGAACCTGGAGTACATCTCGCAGACCGTCTGGGTGCGCAAGGATCCGGAGACGGGCGAGGACGTCGCCTATCCGGACACGCTGGTCGGCACCGATTCGCACACGACGATGGTCAACGGTCTCGCCGTGCTCGGCTGGGGCGTGGGCGGCATCGAGGCCGAGGCGGCCATGCTCGGCCAGCCGGTCTCCATGCTCATCCCCGAGGTGATCGGCTTCAAGCTCACCGGCAAGCTCAAGGAAGGCGTGACCGCGACCGACCTCGTGCTCACCGTCACCGAAATGCTGCGCAAGAAGGGCGTGGTCGGTAAGTTCGTCGAGTTCTACGGCCCGGGCCTCGACGACATGCCCGTCGCCGACCGCTCGACCATCGGCAACATGGCGCCGGAATACGGCGCGACCTGCGGCCTCTTCCCCATCGACCAGCGCACGATCGACTATCTCGAGGTGTCGGGCCGCGAGGAGGATCGCATCGCGCTCGTTCGCGACTACGCTCGTGCGCAGGGCATGTGGCGTGAGGCGCACACGCCCGACCCGGTCTATACCGACCTGCTCGAGCTCGAGCTCGGCGACGTCGTGCCCTCCATGGCCGGCCCGAAGCGTCCGCAGGACCGCGTGCTCCTGACGAACGCCAAGACCGCCTTCGAGGGCGCGATGGAGAGCGAGTTCAAGACCGCGCTCGACGGCAAGCGCTACAAGGTCGAGGGCACGAATTTCGACGTGGGCCACGGCGACGTGGTGATCGCGGCGATCACGTCGTGCACCAACACCTCGAACCCCTCAGTGATGATCGGCGCGGGCCTGCTCGCCCGCAACGCCGTGGCCAAGGGCCTCACTGTCAAGCCGTGGGTGAAGACCTCGCTCGCCCCCGGCTCGCAGGTCGTCGCCGAGTACCTGAAGGACGCGGGCCTCCAGGACGATCTCGACGCGCTGGGCTTCAACCTCGTAGGCTTCGGCTGCACGACGTGCATCGGCAATTCCGGCCCGCTGCCGGTGCCGGTGTCGAAGGCGATCAACGACAACGACCTCGTCGCCGTCTCGGTGCTCTCGGGCAACCGCAACTTCGAGGGCCGCGTCAATCCGGACGTGCGGGCGAACTACCTCGCTTCGCCGCCCCTCGTCGTCGCCTACGCCATCGCCGGCTCGATGCTGGTCGACGTCGCGAGCCAGCCGCTGGGCACGGGCTCGGACGGCAAGCCGGTCTACCTCAAGGACATCTGGCCCTCGGCCTCCGAGATCCAGGAGTTCATCGACCGCACCGTCACCCGCAAGCTCTTCCGCGAGCGCTATGCCGACGTGTTCACGGGCGATGCCAACTGGCGCAAGGTCGAGGTCGAGGGCGGCCTGACCTACGAGTGGCAGATGGGCTCGACCTACGTGCAGAACCCTCCCTATTTCGAGGGCATCACGAAGGAGCCGGAGCCGATCACCGACATCGAGAACGCCCGCGTGCTGGGCCTCTTCCTCGATTCGATCACGACGGACCACATCTCGCCGGCCGGCAACATCCGCGTCGCCTCGCCCGCGGGTGCGTATCTCCAGAGCCATCAGGTCGCGGTCGCCGACTTCAACCAGTACGGCACCCGTCGCGGCAACCACGAGATCATGATGCGGGGCACCTTCGCCAACATCCGCATCAAGAACCAGATGGTGAAGGACGAGACGGGCGCCATCGTCGAGGGCGGCTACACCATCCACCACCCGTCGGGCGAGCGGATGTTCATCTACGACGCCGCCATGCGCTACGCCGACGAGGGCGTGCCGCTCGTGGTCTTCGCGGGCAAGGAATACGGCACGGGCTCGTCCCGCGACTGGGCGGCGAAGGGCACCAAGCTGCTCGGCGTGCGCGCGGTCGTCGCCCAGTCCTTCGAGCGCATCCACCGCTCGAACCTGGTGGGCATGGGCGTGATGCCGCTCGTCTTCGAGGAGGGCACGTCCTGGCAGTCGCTGGGGCTGACCGGCGCCGAGCAGGTGAGCCTGCGCGGTCTCTCGGACGTCAAGCCGCGCCAGACGGTCACGGCCGAGATCACCCGCGCCGACGGCTCGACGATCGAGGTGCCGCTCGTCTGCCGCATCGATACGCTCGACGAGCTCGAGTACTACAAGAACGGCGGCATCCTGCACTACGTGCTGCGCTCGCTCGCGGCCTGATCCGTCGCGCCAGCCTGTAGACGAGAAGAGCCCCGCGGCCGGAAACGGCCGCGGGGCTCTTCGCATTCCGGGGTGCCCCGAGCGGCGGACGTGCCCTCAGCGCGCGCGTCGCTCCGGGCGGAAGGTCACCTTGATGCCCCCCGATTTCTCCGTGAGCGAGACCTCCTCGAGAAAGCCGATCGTGCCATCGGGCTTGAGGCCGCGCAGCTGCGCCTTGATGCGCGGGCCGCCGCTCGCCTCGTCGTCGATGTCGAACAGGTAGTAGGCCGCGCGGTGCGTGATCGTGCCGCCGCGCGAGGAGGCCGAGGGTGCGCCGACGACGGGCACCATGCCGCCGCCGGGGCCGGGGATCGTCGCCACCGAGCCGATGTGATTGTGCCCGTGCAGCACGAGCTCCGCGCCGGTGCGGGCGATCATCGCCTCGAACTTTCTGGCATCGGTGAGGTTGCGGCCCGCCGAGGCGCCGGCGACGTGGGGCGGGTGATGGATCATCACCACGCGCACGAGGCCTTCCTCGCCGAGCCCCTGCAGGATGCGCTCGGTCGCCTCCATCTGCCGCTTGCCCATGCGCCCGCTCGCGACGAAGGGGGCGGTGGGGATGGCCGAGGAGAGCCCGACGAGGGCCACGTGCCCGCGCCGGCGGATGTAGGGGAACTTGCCGAGCGCCCCGCCGTCGTCCTCGGTCCACGGTCCGCAGATGGCGAGCAGCCCCTGCAGCGCGCCCTCGATATAGGCGTCGTGATTGCCGGGCACGAAGCTGACGCGGTCCGGCGGCCCTAGCCCCTCGAGGAAGACGCGCGCCGTCGACCATTCCTCCGGCAGCCCGATATTCGCGACGTCGCCCGTGCAGGCGATGTGGTCCGGCTCCTGGTCGTGCATGTCCGACACGAGCGCGGCGAGCAGCTCCATGTCGTGGGCCTTGGTGCGCCCGCGATGCCAGTTGAAGAAGCCGGTGAGCCGCTTGTTCAGCAGCTCCCGGAGCCTGGGGCGGGGCAGGGGACCCACATGGGGGTCGGTCAGGTGGGCGATCCGAAACATCTCTTCTCGAACGTCTCCGCGCGCGGGAGAGTTCGCCTCTCCCGTCGCTCAGGTCAACCGCGACCCTCGTCGCACGCAGGCACGCCTCACCCCAGCGTGCGCCCGACGATGTCCGCGACGTCGCGGGACAGGCCCGCGCGGTCGGCGATGGAGCGCAGGGTCGCCTCCGCCTTCGCCCGACGGCCGGGCTCCATGGTGCGCCAGGTGTTGAAGGCGGTGAGGATGCGCGCCGCCGTCTGCGGGTTGGTGCGGTCGAGCGTCGCCACCTTGTCCGCGACGAAGGCGTAGCCCGCGCCGTCGGGCCTGTGGAATTGAGTCGGGTTCGACAGCGCGAAGGCGCCGATGAGCGCGCCGACGCGGTTGGGGTTCGAGAGCGAAAAGGCGGGGTCCGCCATCAGCCGCTCGACGCGCTCGAGCGTGCCCGCCTCCGCCATGGTCGCCTGGAGCGCGAACCACTTGTCGAGGACGAGCGGCTCGCCGTCGAAGCGCGAGCGGAAGGCGCCGATGAGCTCCTCGCGCCCTGGCGACGGGGGCGTGTGGGCGGCGACGCCGAGCGCCGCGAGGCGATCGGTCATGTTGTCGGCCGCCTCGTATTGCGCCGCCGCGGCCTCGATGCCCGCCTGCGGATCGGCGGCCGCGATCAGGTCCAGCGCGCCGTTGCGCAGCGCGCGACGCCCGGCGCTGGCGGCGTCCGGGCTGTAGGGTGCGTCCGACGCGAGGCGCTCGCGCAGCGCCGTGAGACGGCTCGAGAGATGCGTGCCGACGATGGCGCGCATGCGCTCGCGCGCCTCGTGAATGGCGTCCGGATCGACGTCGGAGCCGATGTCCTGGGCGATGTCGGGCTCGCCCGGCAGCGCCAGCACCAGGGCGGCGAAGGCGGGATCGCTTTCGGCCTCGGCGTCCAGGAAGGTCGCGAGCGCATCCGCATAGGCGCGAACCGCCTCCTCGGCGAGGCTCCGGTCGCTCGCGGCGCGCGTGAGGACGCGGATCGCGACGGTCTGTGCCGACTGCCAGCGGTTGAACGGATCCGTGTCGTACCGAAGCAGAGTCAGGAGATCGGCTTCCGAGAGGTCGCGCGAGACCCGCACCGGCGCGGAGAAGCCGCGCAGCACGCTCGGCACCGGCCGGACGCTCACGTTCTCGAGGACGAGGCTGTCGGAGGCCTTCTCCAGCACGAAGACGCCGTCCTCGCGCAGGCGAGGCGAGGCGGCGGGAATCTCGCGCCCGTCCTCGGCGACGAGACCGAGGCGCACGGGGATGACGGCCGGCTCCTTCGTCGGCTGGCCGGGCGTGGGCGGGATCGATTGCGCGAAGTCGAGCCTGTAGGTCTTCGCCGCCTCGTCCCACTGGCCCGTCACCGCGAGCCGCGGCGTGCCGGCCTGCGCGTACCAGCGCGCGAATTGCGAGAGGTCGCGCCCGCTGGTCTCAGCGAAGCAAGCGAGGAAGTCCTCGACCGTGGCGGCGGAATTGTCGCAGCGCTCGAAATAGAGGTCCATGCCGGCGGCGAAGGCCTGCTCGCCGACGAGCGTGCGCAGCATGCGGATGACCTCGGCGCCCTTCTCGTAGACGGTCGCCGTGTAGAAGTTGTTGATCTCGCGATACTCGCTCGGCCGCACGGGGTGGGCGAGGGGGCCCGCGTCCTCGGCGAACTGGCGCAGCCGCAGCGCCCGCGCCTCGGCGATGCGGTGGACCGGGCGCGAGCGCATGTCCGAGGAGAATTCCTGGTCGCGATAGACGGTGAGCCCCTCCTTCAGGCAGAGCTGGAACCAGTCGCGGCAGGTGATGCGGTTGCCCGTCCAGTTGTGGAAGTACTCGTGCGCGACGATCGCCTCGATGTTGGCGTAGTCGGTGTCCGTCGCCGTCTCGGGCGAGGCGAGGACGTACTTGTCGTTGAAGATGTTGAGCCCCTTGTTCTCCATCGCGCCCATGTTGAAGTCCGACACGGCGACGATGTTGAACACGTCTAAATCGTATTCCCGCCCGAAGACATCCTCGTCCCAGCGCATGGAGCGCTCGAGCGCGTCCAGCGCGTAGCCGGCGCGCCCCTCCTTGCCGGGCTCGACATGCACCGCGATCTCGACCGTGCGCCCGCTCCGCGTCACGAAGGGCCGGGCGATCTTGGCGAGCGCGCCGCCGACGAGGGCGAAGAGGTAGGTCGGCTTGGGGTGCGGATCGTGCCACAGGGCATAGTGCCGGCTGCCGTCGCCGACGGGGCCGCTCTCCACGAGATTGCCGTTGCCGAGCAGCGTCGGCGCCTCCGCGAGCGCGGCCTCGATGCGCGTCTCGTAGACCGAGAGCACGTCCGGCCGATCGAGGAAGTAGGTGATGCGCCGGAAGCCCTCCGGCTCGCACTGCGTGCAATACACCCCGCGCGAGCGGTAGAGACCCATCAGCTTCGTATTCGCGGTGGGGTCGAGGCGCGTCTCGACGGCGAGGGTGAAGGGCCGGCGCGGCGGCCGGTGGATCACGAGCCCGTCGGCATCGGCCGCGAAGGCGTCGGCGGCGAGGGGCTCCCCGTCGAGCGCCACCGAGACGAGCACGAGGTCGTCGCCGTCGAGCGCGAGCGGCGCGTCGGCCCGGCCCTCCGGGTTCGGCTCGACGCAGAGCGTGGCCCGCACGCGGGTGGCATGCGGATCGAGGACGATGTCGAGCGCGACCCGCGGGATCAGGAAGTCGCTCGGGCGATACTCGGCGAGCTTCACGGTCTGGGGGGTCTCTGTTCGCATCGGTGGCCTCGCATCTCGAAGGCCTCACTTGTAGCCCCCGCGGGGGGCGGATCGCAATGCGGCGGGACGAGGTGGGGTGGTATGGGGCGCTCCGGGTGAAACGATCCCCCCTCCTCCTTCCCTGTAGGGGACGGTGGCGCCGGCGTAAGCCGGTGACGGATGGAGCACGCCGCAAGGCGCGTTCCGCGCAGCGGAAAGCCTCGGCATCCGCTGCCGCCGTCGCATTTCGGCGTTCGCCGAACGCGCGTTCCGCGCGCCCCATCCGTCTCGCCGCTCCGCGTCGATCCACCTTCCCCTACAGGGAAGGAAGGGGAGCCCTCGGCGACGTCCTACAGCGGCAGATTGTCATGCTTGCGCCACGGCTCGTCCACCTCCTTCGAGCGGAGCATGGCGAGCGCCTTGGCGATGCGGCGGCGGGTGGAGTGGGGCATGATCACCTCGTCGATGTAGCCCCGCTCGGCCGCCGCGAAGGGGCTCATGAAGCGGTCCTCGTATTCCTTGGTGCGCGCGGCGAGCTTGTCGGGATCGTCCGCGTCCTGGCGGAAGATGATCTCCACCGCGCCCTTGGCGCCCATCACCGCGATCTGCGCGGAGGGCCAGGCGTAGTTCACGTCGCCGCCGATGTGCTTGGAGGCCATGACCACGTAGGCGCCGCCATAGGCCTTGCGGGTGATCACGGTCACCATCGGCACGGTGGCCTGCGTGAAGGCGAACAGCAGCTTCGCGCCGTGCTTGATGAGCCCACCGTACTCCTGCGCCGTGCCCGGCAGGAAGCCCGGCACGTCGACGAAGGTGACGAGCGGGATCGAGAAGGCGTCGCAGAAGCGCACGAAGCGCGCGGCCTTGCGCGAGGCGTCCGAGTCGAGCACGCCGGCGAGCACCATCGGCTGGTTCGCCACGATGCCGACGGTGCGGCCCTCGATGCGCGCGAAGCCGGTGATGATGTTCTTGGCGTAGCTCTCCTGGATCTCGAGGAAGTCGCCCTCGTCCACGACCTTCAGGATCAGCTCCTTCATGTCGTAGGGCTTGTTGGGATTGTCCGGCACGAGCGTGTCGAGCGAGTGCTCGAGGCGCTCGGGCTCGTCGAAGCTCTCCCATTCGGGCGGGCCGTCGATGTTGTTCGCGGGCAGGAAGTCGACGAGGCGGCGTATTTGCAGCATCGCCTCGACGTCGTTGTCGAAGGCGCCGTCGGCGACCGACGACTTCGTCGTGTGCACGGAGGCGCCGCCGAGCTCCTCGGACGTCACCGTCTCGTTGGTGACGGTCTTCACCACGTCGGGGCCGGTGACGAACATGTAGCTCGTGTCGCGCACCATGAAGATGAAGTCGGTCATCGCCGGGGAATAGACGTCGCCGCCGGCGCACGGGCCCATGATGACGGAGATCTGCGGGATCACGCCCGACGCCTTGACGTTGCGTGCGAACACCTCGCCATAGCCGGCCAGCGCCGCGACGCCCTCCTGGATGCGCGCGCCGCCGGCATCGAACAGGCCGATGATCGGGGCGCGCATCTTGAGCGCCATGTCCTGGATCTTGATCATCTTCTGCGCGTGCGCTTCCGAGAGCGAGCCGCCGAAGACGGTGAAGTCCTTGGAGAAGACGAACACGGCGCGGCCGTTGATCGTGCCGTAGCCGGTGATCACGCCGTCGCCGGGGATCTTGTTGTCCTGCATGCCGAAATCCGCGCAGCGATGCTGCACGTACATGTCGAACTCCTCGAAGGACCCCTCGTCGAGGAGGAGCGCGATGCGCTCGCGCGCGGTGAGCTTGCCCCGCTCGTGCTGCGCTCGGATGCGCCGCTCGCCGCCGCCGAGCCGAGCCTGAGCCCGCGCCCCCTCGAGCCTCTCCAGGATGTCCTTCATCGACGCCTCGTCTTCCGGATGCCGTGCGAGATGCGGCTTAGCATGCGCGGGGCGAGCGGGGGAATGGGAAGAAAGGGGGAGGAGGACGGGGGCGGAGAGGGTGTGCTAGCTTCCGATCCAACGATGCACATAAGAGGGCAGCTTATGGCGAAAGCGGTGAGCGCGGATGGCGGCTCTGCGGGCGCGGGTGCGCCCCAAGCCGTCGATCAGCGTGCGAGCAAAAACGATCTCGCCGAGCATCCCGACCCGGTCGTCGCTTTTCTCAAGCGCACCCGCGGCCGTTTGAAGCGATACCCCAAGCTGGACGTCTGACGATCGGAGTTGCAGAGATCTTAGACGGGCGTGAAGGGGTTCACGATGCGTAGCACCCCCTCCACTGCAAGCCCGTCATGCATGTCTTCGGAATAAAGCGTATCGCAGCCAGCGAGAAGAGCGGACGCGACGATCATAGAGTCGTACACCGAGAAGCCGTAGCGTTCGCCCAATGCACAGCCGACCTCGTGCGTCATCTCCGTAAGCTCGACAACATTGCACACTCGCCTGATGCCGAGGAGAAATACTCCAGCTTTTTCCCAGGACATGCCTGCTTTGCGAATGCAGTTCACGAGAACCTCGTTCAGCACTTGCACGCTGATCGTCGGGTTCGTTGCGAGCAGCTGCTCGGCGATCTCCGCTTTCGCGCCGCCGTCGAGCAAGTAGAGCACCACGTTCGAGTCGAGGAAGTCAGCGCGCATTCGCGTCGTCACGACTCAGGCGTTGGTCAGCGGGCAGGGAACCTCGGAACTGACGAAGCGATCGCAGGACTTCCTCGGGCCGTGCCGCGCGCTGAACAACGAGGCCGCCCTCGTCGGCGCGAAGCTCGACCGTATCGCCTTCCCGTAACCCTAGCCTCCTGACCAGATCGGCGGGAAGCCTGACGGCAAGTGAATTTCCCCATCTTGCGACCTGCACGACGCCCTCCGACACTTGGATATCCGCACGATAATGTATATCAGGCAAGCAGCCGCGACAACAGCCGTGCCGGTCTGCGGCTCACCCCGCCTCCCCATAAAGCAGCACCGCGGCGTCGAACTCCCGCCTGCGCCCCGCGCGGCGCTCGAGGGCGATGGCGTCGGCGCCCCAGACGCGCTCCTGGTGGAGCTCGTCGACATGGGCCGCGTGCCAGGCGTCGTCGGCGGTGAGCGCGCCGTCGGCCACGGCGAGGGCGATGAGGGCCGAGCCGGTGATCGTCGTCATCACGCTGAGCGCGGCGAGCGCCACGGGCTCGGTCTCGCGCGAGACGCGCGCGGCGATCGCCTCCAGCGTCTCGCGGGGCTGCTCGACATACATCACGCCCTCGGCCAGCAGGAAGCGGGCGCCGAGCCGCTCGCGGGTGCTCGCGAGCACGGGGTCCCACGCCGCGTTCTGGGCGGCGACCAAGGCTTCGGGATCGCCGGCGCGATAGCAGAGGAGGTCTGAGCCCGCGTATTTGACGATCTCCGCGGCGACCGGCTCCATCGCCGTCGCGACGCCGTCCAGCGCGGAATTGAGGATGCGGGTGAGCGGCATGGTTCCGGGATCGATGCGCTCGCCCTGGCCCTCCCATTCCGCCGCGAGCGCGTCGCCGGCGGCCCGCGTGGGGGCGGCGAGGGGGCGCTTGCCGGGCGTCTTGGCCGGACGTCCGTCGAGCGCGAGCACGAAGCCGCCGTGGGGATGCGGCTCGGCCGTCGCGCAGGTATAGAAGCGCTTGGGCAGCTCCGGCGTCATGGCACCGCGTGCCGCCTCGCGCGGATCGCGCCGCGTCTCGCCGGGCTCGGGAGCGAGGTCGTGCCAGAAATCGTCGGGCATGGTGATCCTTGTGCATCGAGGCGAGCGGCGCGTCGACGGACGTCCCCGCAGGAATCGCCGCGCGCGCCGATTTCCTCAGATATGACGCGCCGCCTCTCGCGCAAGCGCGTGCGTCACGCCCGCCAGAGCCGGTCGAGGACGGGCACGATCTCGGAGAACCGGTCGACGATCGTGTGCGCGCCGCGATCGCGCAACGCGCCGGCGCCGTGGAAGCCGTAGGACACGCCGATGCCGGCGACCCCCGCCGCGCGCGCCATGTCCATGTCGAAGGTGGAATCGCCCACCATCGCGGCGCTCGGCGGCGCGACCCCGGTCTCGGAGAGCGCCTGCAGGATCATGCCGGGATGGGGCTTGGAGGGCGCGTCGTCCGCGGTCTGAATGGTGGCGAACAGCCCCTCCCAGCTCTCGCGGGCGACGAGATGGGTCACGCCGCGCCGGCTCTTGCCGGTGGCGATGCCGAGCAGCACCTCCTCGCGCCGCGCCAGCGCGGCGATGGTCTCGCGCACGCCCGGATAGAGCGGCTCCTCGTGGGTGCCCTCCGCGCGCAGCTCGGAGAACACCTCGCGATAGGTCTGGGCCATGGCCTCCCACGGCCCGTCCTCGCCGGCGAGGACGCGGAAGGCCTCCGGCAGGGAGAGCCCCACGATGGAGAGGGAGCGCTCCCGCGTCGGCGGAGGAAGCCCGTGCGCCCGGAAGGTGCGCACCTGCGCCTCGACGATGATCGCCTGGCTGTCGACGAGCGTGCCGTCGAGGTCGAGGAGGACGAGGCGCAGGCCGTCCGCGGGAGCGCGCGTCATGTCAGTCCTCGTCCTCGTCGTCCTCCTCGAGGCCGTCGATGGGGATGAGGAACATGACGATCGGCTCGTCGTCCTCTTCCGCCTCCTCGTCCATCTCGGCCTCGTCGAAGGCCTCGATCTCCTCTTCCGTGGAGGCGCGCACCTCGATGGGGCTCTCGCCGTCCCACACCTGGCGGCCCTCGCTCTCGAGCTCGATCATCTCGTCGGCGAGGCTCTCGAGCAGCTCCCGGGCCTCGGCCTCGGGGGTCGCGTCGGTGACGGCGATGGCGCGGCCGTCGATCACGAGCGTGAACATGGCGTGTCGTCCTTTCGGCCTCTCTCGGCCGGGTTGGGGAGGGATGGTCTCTCGCTCACTCCTCCGGGGCTTCGACGATCGGGTCGTACGCGTCCGTCTCGAGGCCCAGGAGGTTGAAGGTCTGCTGCATGTGGGGCGGCAGCGGCGCCGTGACGTCGATGGGCCGGCCCGTGCGCGGATGCGGCACGACGATGCGCCGCGCGAGCAGGTGCAGCCGGTTCTGGATGCCGCCGGGCAGCTCCCAGTTCTCGACGTCGAAATATTTCGGGTCCCCGATGATCGGGTGCCCCGCGCCCTGCATGTGGACGCGCAGCTGGTGCGTGCGCCCGGTGACGGGCTTGAGCGACACCCAGCACAGCTTCTGCGCCGATTGCTCGACGACGGCGTAGTAGGTGAGCGCGTGCTCCGCCCCCTCGTCGCCGTGCTTGGCGACGCGCATGCGGCTGTCGCCGTCGGGCAGCATCTCCTTGGCGATGTAGCTCGAGACACGGCCCTGGCGCGTCTTCGGCACGCCGGCGACGATCGCCCAGTAGACCTTGCGCGTCACCCGCGAGCGGAAGCTCTTGGCGAGCACGCTCGCGGCGAAGCGCGACTTCGCCACGACGAGGCAGCCCGCCGTCTCCTTGTCGAGGCGGTGGACGAGGCGGGGCTTCTCGCCCTTCTCGTTGCGCAACGCCTCGAGCAGCCCGTCCACGTGCCGCGTCGTGCCCGATCCGCCCTGCGAGGCGAGGCCCGCGGGCTTGTTGAGCACGAGGACGTCCTTGTCCTCGTAGAGCGTGATGGACTGGAGGAAGGCGGCGTCGCTTTCGTTGCGGGTCGGCGAGCGCGGGCGCTGCTCCTCCAGCTTGAGCGGGGGGACGCGCACGCTCTGGCCGGCGGCGAGGCGCTCGTTGGGCTTCATGCGCTTGCCGTCCACCCGCAGCTGGCCGGTGCGGATGATGCGCTGGAGATGAGTGAAGGCGAGCTGCGGGAACCGCGCGGCGAGGAAGCGGTCGAGCCGCATGTCCGCCTCGTCCGCCTCGACGACCAGGGTCTGGATGCCGGTGGCGAGCGTCGCCGCCGCGGCGTCCTTCTGGACGCGCTTCGGGGGGAGGGCGGGGGTGGTCGGCTTCGCCGCGTCGCTCGCGACGCGGGGATTCGCAGCCGAGGTCTTCGCAGCCGAGGTCTTCGCAGCCGAGGTCTTCGCAGCCGAGGTCTTCGCCGAGGGCTTGCGCACGGCGGGTTTCGCCTGCGCCTTCGAAGGCGCTTTGCCCGGGCCCTTCTCCGGCCCCCTGCCGGGGCCCTTGCCGGGACCCTTGCCCCCGGCCTTCGCCGCGCCCGCGCGGCCGCCGGCGCGGGCGATCTTGCGCGATGTCTGGCGGGGCCCGCCGCGGGGGGATCTCGTCTGCGTCATGCGCGAGGCTCTATCATCGCCGCGCGGCGGCGGCAAACGGGATCGCGGCCGCGAGGCGCGCATCCGAGGAAACGGTCTCGGCCGTGCCGGACGCGGGGCTCGGCGCAATCGATCGAGGTCGGAATGGACACGAGGAGCGTGGCTGGGGCGCCAGGATACTGTGCTGCAGTCCGCCCCAGTGCAAGCCGTTGTAATAAAACGGCGTTTTCCAGCCTTGAAATCTGCCTGTGTCCCAGTCCCGTGTTGCTGCTGGGTATGCCAAAAAGCGCCCGCTGTAAAGCTTAAGACTAGCGTCGCGGATGCATCTTAAAGTAGCGTTCGTGTGGGGGTCCTGCGAAGGTGCGCAGCGCGCCCGAGAGTGTCAGGCGCACAGCGCTCAGACTGTGGACCGGCGTGGAAAAGGGCTCTGACTCAATCTCGGTGCAATTTCGGATTCCAACGGCAGCGCTTTGAGGGAGGCGCTACCATGCGGCGGATTTGATTCGGACGAGCAGTATCGCTCGCGGGAGATCGGTCATCGGCTGATCCGCCCTCACTGAAGTGGTCCGCCCTGATGTATGGCTCAATGGAGCCGGGAGGACGGATCGATGCCGCGGAAGAGACACAAGCCTGAAGAGATTGTGATGAAGCTGCGCCGGGAAACGTCTGAGCCCCGCACGTCGGCGCGCCTGCGTCGACCACGTGATGCTGGTCCTGAACGTCTCCGAGCGTCGTGCCTGCCGGGCGCTCGGGCAGCATCGCTCGACGCAGCGCAAGGCGCCGCGGGGCCGGGAGGACGAGGAGAGGCTCACGGCCGACCTGATCGAGCTGGCCCGCCGGTATGGCCGCTACGGCACCGCAGGATCAACGCGCTGCTGCGCGAGGCCGGCTGCCTCGTGAACGACAAGCGCGTCGAGCGGATCTGGTGGCGCGAGGGGCTCGAGGTGCCCGCCCGGCCGCCCAAGCGCGGGCGGCTGTGGCTGACCGACGGCTCGTGCGTGCGGCTTCGGCCCGAGCGTCACGACCACGTCTGGTCCTACGACTTCGTCGAGGACCGCACCCATGACGGACGGCGCTACCGCAGGCTCAACGTCGTCGACGAGTTCACCCGCGAGTGCCTCGCCATCCAGGTGGCCCGCAAGCTCAAGGACGTGGACGTCATCAACGTGCTCTCGGAGCTGTTCGTCCTTCGCGGCGTGCCGAGCCACGTGCGCTCGGACAACGGCCCCGACATCGTGGCCGAGGCGGTCCAGGCCGGGATCGCAGCGGTCGACGCCAAGACGGCCTACATCACGCCGGCCTCGCCGTGGGAGAACGGCTACGTGGAAGCCTTCAACGCCCGCCTCCGGGACGAACTCCTGGACGGCGAAATATTCTACAGCCTGCGGGAGGCGCAGATCGTGATCGAGAGCTGGAGAAAGCACTACAACACGGTCCGGCTCCATTCCTCGCTGGGCTACAGGGCGCCCGCGCCGGAGGTCGTCGTGCCTCGTCACTCCGCCTGCCCGGCTGCGCAACCCCGACCAGCTCCGCTGGCTAGGCTACCGATGGCGAAAACCTCAGCGCTGAACTAACATTCCATCCGGACCACCCAGTGGGGGCTGATCAGGGGGCCAAGAGCGGTGAGCTGTGTTCGACGCCGGCCGTCGCCCGCGGGGCTCGCGCTGCCGGGCGCAGCTGATAGACAGAAGAACGACCCGGCGTAAGCCGGGCGAGGGGAGGGGCGAGCGTGTTTCATCTTACGATGCGGGTGGCGTGGCATGGATCGCGCTGGAACGGGCGGGTCTGCCCGGTTCCGTCCTCAAACGCGTTCTGCGTGGCGCTCGACCGTATCCGCGAGGAGAAGGATGACGCCGCTCAGGACGCGCTGGCGGGAAGGGCTTGGCATGAGCTGACGCAGGAGGAGCTGCCCCCCTGCAAAGCCGAGTCGGGCGCATTCATGAACGACACGGAGTGGACTCGCCGCTTCGAGCACCCATACGCGTCCATCAAGAAGGCGGCCGCGACGCACGGCCACTTGAAGCCCACTGTCGTGAAGGTCCCCCCGTTCGCGGCCTTCGCCGTGCCTTTCGGCTGGATGCTGCGCAGCGAGCAGGACGCCATCGACGCGAAGCTGCCGAAGCCCTTACCGCCGGACGAGACGTCGCCGTTCGCAAGTCCCTGGGTGTTCGGTCGAGCCCGTCAGACTGCGCTCGTCGATCATGTGTTCGACCGGCTCACGCCCGAGCGCTCTCTCGTCTTCTTTTATTGCAAGGAAGGCCAGCCGCTCGGGGACACGATCTCGCGCCTGGTGGTCGGCGTCGGCCGCATTCAGTCGATCGCGCCGGTAAAGCAGTATGACGCACCGGCCGGCAAGGACGCGTACCCGATGTGGGACCGCCTGCTCCGGCACTCGATCCGGCCGGACGGCTTCGACGGCTTCCTGCTGCCCTACCATGACTATCTCGAGCCGACCGGCGACGCGGCGGAGGACGCGCGCCGGGCGGCGCTCCTCACCGAGATCGCCGTCCCCGCCGACCCGGCTCACATGCGCGTGTTCTCCTACGCGGCCGAACTCGCGCCTGCGGACATCGCGCTGTCGACGCTCATCCGCTGCCTCGAAGCGGTCCGGAAGGTCCGAGCGCACGGGATTGCCAATGGGCCATGGGAGCGACGCGAGGAGTGGCTGAACACCCAGATCGGCCTGGCCTGGAAGGATCGTGGGGCGTTCCCCGGCCTCGGCTCGACCCTCGAGGCGCTGGGCATGCGCCTCGGCACCGCTCTGACCCTCGAGTTGCTGGCGTCCGGAGCGGTCATTTCCGACGGGGACCCTTGGCCGCACGTCGATGCCCTGCTTCGCGGAAAGGTCAAGCCTCCGCAGCCCGTTTACGACGCCGATCTCAAGGCCGTTCGCGGCACCTGGGCCAACCTGGCCGAGGAGCGGCGAGTCCTGCTCAAGCTGCTCTCGCGCTTCGCTCTGACGCCGGTGCAAGCGGCACGCTGGTTCGACCCTGCCAAACGCGCCGCGGCGAGTACGACGCAAACGACCGACGCCGAGCTGATCGCAAACCCATACCGAATCAGTGAGGTCGACCTCGGCGATGCGAAGGAGTCGCCGGTCTCGGTCGGGACGATCGACCGGGGTCTCCTCCCGGAGGCGACCATCGCCGTCAGGCACCCGGTCCCGGACCCCTCGCGCGTCCAGTCTGCGAGCGACCCGCGCCGGCTGCGGGCCGTGCTGGTCGCGGTGCTGCGACGCGCCTCCGAGAACGGCGACGCGCTGCTGAGCGTCACGGAAGCCGTCGAGAAAGCCGCCGCGCTCGAGCTGGCGCACCCATGCCTGATCGGCGTCGACTGGCCCGCCGCCAATGCCTCCGCCCTGACCGGCGTCGTCGAGCTCGTCGCGCTACCGGCGCCGGAGGGGCAAGACGCCGGGATCTTGGCCATCCAGCTCTCCGATCTGAAGGCACGCGAGGAGCGGCTCCGGTCGGTGCTCGCAAAGCGCGCGGGGAAGGCTGCGCCGCTCGTCACGGCCGACTGGAAAAAGCTCCTTGTCGAGGCAATCAAGGGGGCGGGCGGCGCCTTCGACCCGACGAACGCGCGACACGTGCTCGCCATCGAGGAGCAGGCGACGGCGCTCGCCCGCGTCACCTCCCGGCGTCTCACGGCGTTGGTCGGTCGTGCCGGCACCGGCAAAACGTCGGTCATGGGCGCGCTGCTGCTCAACGACGCCATCGCTCGGGACGGCATCCTGTTGCTTGCGCCCACGGGCAAGGCGCGCGTCCGGCTGGGTAAAGCCGCAAAGGCAGAGGCAATGACGGTTGCCCAGTTCCTGAACGAGCTCGGCCGCTACGACCGGGTCCGCCAGCGGCCGCGGTTCCACGGACAGGAGAAGCGCCGTAAGGAGAAGACGGTGGTCATCGACGAATGCTCGATGCTCACCATGGACGATCTCGCGGCCGTGCTCGACGCGCTCGACCTGGCGCACGTCCAGCGGCTCATCCTGGTCGGAGACCCCAACCAGCTGCCCCCGATCGGGGTTGGTCGCCCGTTCGCCGACCTGACGTCCTTTCTCCAGACCACCGACGCGAAGAGCGACACCGGCCTGGCGCTCTCGGACGCGCTGGCGCGGCTGACTGTCGAGGTCCGGGCCGTCGCGGGTGCGGACCAGGCCTCGGACACGCTGCGCCTCGCGTCCTGGTTCACGAGAGAGACGCAACCGGTCGACGCGGACCGGGTCCTCAGCGATCTTGAGACGGGGCGGCCGTTCAACGACCTCGACCTCCTCTTCTGGAAGACGCCTGACGAACTGCGGAGCCGCTTGGCGGAGGCGTTCCAGAGGCACCTCGGGCTCGCGAACGCGAACGACGTCGATGGCTTTAACGCGTCGCTCGGCTTCGACGAGCGCGGCTGGGTTCCGTTCGACGATCCGGACGGTTCGGAGCGGTGGCAGATCTTGTCTCCGATCCGCATGCACCCGCACGGAGTCCACGACCTGAATCGATGGGCACAGCGCCGCTACCGTGCGACCGAGCTGCAGGCTGCCGCGGATCCCTGGGTCGTCAGTCTCGGCGATGAGAGCATCGTGCTGCGTGACAAGGTCATCCAGGTCTCGAATCAATGGCGCACCGCGTTCGACGGACGCGAGAACGAGGACCACTATGTCGCGAACGGTGAGGTCGGGCTCGTCGCCAATGGCAAATCGCCCTGGCTGAACATCGTCTTCGCCGGGCGACCGAACCTTCGCTTCGGCTACAGCGGGCGCGATTTCCCGGGAGGTTCTGGGCCGCTCGAGCTCGCCTACGCCATCACTGTCCACAAGTCGCAGGGTAGCGAGTTCCAGAAAGTTTTCGTCGTTCTGCCCAAGAATTGCCGGCCGCTCTCACGCGAGCTCCTGTACACGGCATTGACCCGATCGCGGCGCCAGCTCGTGCTCCTGATCGAGGGCGACGATCCATCAATCCTCTTCGACTACACCCGCCCCGAGCGGTCTGAGACCGCGCGGCGCAACACCAACCTCTTCCAGGGCGTGCTCCGTCGCACCGACGCAGAGGTGCCGTACGCCGAGAACCTGATCCACCGCACCGAGAAGGGGCATCTGGTTCGCAGCAAGTCGGAACTGGTCATCGCCAACATGCTGCATCAGTCGGGCGTGGAGTATGAGTACGAGCGCGTGCTTGACGGAGAGGTCCAGCCTGGCCGCCTTCGTCCGGACTTCTCGTTCGTCACCGCCGACGGGGACCTGATCCTCTGGGAACACCTCGGCATGATGGGGCGCGAGGACTACCGGAAGGGCTGGGAGTGGAAGAAGGCGTGGTACGAAGCCAATGGCTTCGCGGTGGGCCGCTCGCTGTTCACCTCTGAGGACGACGACCGCGGAGGGCTGGACTCGTCGAGCCTGCGCTCCACCGTGGACGCGATCAAAACGCTCCTCGACTGAAGCAGGGCACGGTGCGGGTCGGTCGATCCTCGACGGGGGCTGTCTCAAACGCCCCTAAAGCAGTTCGCGCTCGAGCTCGTCCTTGCGGGCGCGCCAATCCGGTATGGCGCGCGTCAGAAGCTCCTCCCATCCCCACCCGTGATCGGGGTGAAGAGCGTGCGCCAGTTCATGGGCGATGACGTAATCGATCAGGGAGGGCGAGGCGCGCACGAGTTCAAGGTTGAGCACGAGGGCGCCCTTCGCCGTGAAGCTCCCCCAGCGGTGCGTCATCTCGCGGATGACGAGGCGCGGCCGTTCGACGCCGAGGCGCGCGAAGGGAGGAAGAACCGCGCGCAGGCGCTCGGGGAAGATGCGGTGGGCATGGAGCCGGTACCAGTGCCGGAGCACCGTGCGCCTGAAGACGAGCCCCTTGTTGTCAGGCTCGGTTAGAATGAGTCGGCTTCCCTCGATGCGGACGCCGATCGAGGTTCCGGCCTCCACCAGGAGCCTGTAAGGCCGCCCAAGGAGCAGATGCGTCTCGCCGCTTTCATACTGACGGGGCGGGGTCCTGGGACGCCAGCGGTCGAACCGCGCCCGCTGGCGGACGATCCAGGCGCCGCGACGACGCACCCGGCTGATGATGTCGGCGTCGCTCGCGTGGCTCGGGGCGGACACGACGACCTCGCCCTCCGGGGTCACGACGATGCGCAGCGTCGGACGCTCCGAGCGTCGCACCGAGAACGGGACAGGGGTTCCTCCCCAGTCGAACGCCAGTTCAGTGGGCGCGGCCATCGTCCGCCATCCGCACGCGCGCCGAGGCGATGACGTCATCCATGATCGCGTCGAGGACGCTGGGATCGATCGCGAGTTTGCGGCGTCCGATCACCTCGTCGAAGAAGTAGTCGTCGATGTCGTTCCGGATGCGGTTCTCGGCGTCGCGGTCGTTCTGCCAGCCGATCACGCGATGCTGCGCGACGATCCGCGTGACCGACTCGGCGATGTCGACCGCGACCCCGTCACGGTCTAAGCCCGCCTTGGCGAGCTCGCGGCGGGCGATGCCCCAGAACGCCGTCTCGTGGCTCTTGCCGCGGATCGCGTCCGGCGTTGGGTCGTCGACGTCCTCGCGCCGCTCTGCGGCGTCCCGCAACCGCCGAACCTCGGCGAGGTAGGCCTTCTCCTCCAGCCGTCCCCGTCGAAAAGCGTCGATGGCGTTCCGGATCAGCTTGGAGAACTTCTCGAAGAAGACCGGGTCCTGCTCCCATTTCTCTTCGATCACCTGAAGCGCGCGGTGGGCGATCTCGTCCGCGACCGACGCGTCGGACCGAGCTTTCCCCGCGCGGGCCGCGTCGATCGCCCCGTCATCGAAGACGTTGAGGGGCTCGACCACGGTGATCACCTCGTGCGCGCTGACGTGCTGGTCGAGCAGCGCGCGGACGCGGTGCTCGTAATCGGCCCAGTCGACCTTTTCGGCATAGCGCGACCGAACATGCTCCTTCAGAGCCACGAACCGCTTTTCGTCAGTCCGCCACCGTTGGAGGCGCTCGGGAGGCGTCTCCTCGAGGAAGGTGCGGGAGGAGAGGGCGACCGTCAGGCAGCGGGAGAACTGGCCAAGGCGGCGGTAGAACTCTTCGCGCATCGGCTCGTCGATCAGAGCCTTCGCGTAAGCTTCCTCATCGAACCGGTTGGCGACGCCGCTGAACAGGTCGAGGAGGGCTGCGTGCAGCGATGGCAGACGGCGGGCCTCTTCGGCGACGTCGGTCAGCGCCTTGGCCAGGTCCTCGTCATCGAAGCCGGCGAGGGCATCATTGGCGCTGAGCGCCTCGCCGAGGTTCCGCAGGACGCCGCAATAGTCGACGATGTAGCCGAAGGGCTTGGGCGGTGCGCCGTCCTCGTCGAAGATGCGGTTCACCCGCGCGATCGCTTGAAGGAGCCCGTGCTCCTTGAGCGGTTTGGCTAGGTAAAGGACGGTGTTGCGAGGCGCGTCGAACCCGGTCAGCAGTTTGTCGACGACGATCAAGAGGTCCGGGTCGTCCGGTCCCTTGAAGGCCTCGATGATCCGCTTGTTGTAAGCGTCCTCGCCGCCGTAGCGGGCCATCATGCGGCGCCAGAACGCCACGACGAGGTCGTCCGACCCCTCGTCGATGTCCTTGTCGCCCTCCCTTTGATCAGGAGCCGAGATGACGACCTCGGCAGTGAGTTCGCCGAACTCGTCGATCAGCCGCTTCAGCATGATGGCATCGCGCTTGGACGGCGCGACGAGCTGGCCCTTGAGGCCGGACCCCTTGAAATGTTCGGAAAAGTGCCGGCTCACATCGAAGGCGACGCACTTCAGGCGCGCCGCCACGCCGGCGACCGCGCGCGGTCGGCTCATCTTGCGTTTGAGGTCGTTCGCCTGGGCCGAGGACAGGCCGCGCGTCACCCGCTCAAACCAGGTGTCGATCGCTTGCTCGTCGACATCCTCTTCGACGTGACGACCCTCGTAGAGGAGGGGGACGACAGCGCCGTCGCCGACCGCGTCCCGCATGGAATAGACAGGATCGAAAAGCGGGCCGAACTGGCGAAAGGTGTTCTTCTCGCGCTTTGCAATCGGGGTCCCGGTGAAGCCGATGAAGCAGGCTTTTGGGAAGACCTCGCGCATTCGGGCGTGCAGGCTCTCCAGGTCGCCGTACTGGCTCCGGTGGCTCTCATCGACCAGAACGAAGATGTCGGCGCTCTGATCGACGATGCGGCGCTTGCCGAGCGCCGCCCGAAATTTGTGGATCACCGTCGTGATCACGCGCGCCTTTTCCTCAATCAACTCGATCAGATGCTCGCCCGTGCGGGCGCGTTGGGGCGCCAGCCCTGTGGCCGCAAAGGTGCGCGCGATCTGGTCGTCGAGATCGGTCCGGTCGGTGACGAGGACCAAGCGAGCGCCCGGAACCGCGCCGGCGAGCGCACGGCCGAGCATCACCATGGTCAGGGACTTGCCCGAGCCCTGCGTGTGCCAGACGACGCCGCCCGCCCTGCGCCCGTTCTCCAGAGCCTGAACCCGGCCGATGACGCTCTTGATCGCAAACACCTGCTGGTGACGCGCGACCTTCTTCACTGGCCCATCAAAAAGCGTGAAGCGCCGCGCCACGTCGAGCAGGCGCTCGGGCCGGAAAAGGGCGACGAGCGTGTCGTCGAGCTTGGTCGGCTCGCGTCCCCGTTCTGAAAGCGCCTCAAAACGTCGGCGGTGCGGCGCGAAGTCGTCGAAGATGTACTTGGCCTCGATTGAGTCAATTGGACGAGCGATGACATTTCGAACCAAGTCGGCTCCGTCTTCTCGCTCCTTCCAGCTCGACCAGAACTTCAGCGGCGTCCCAACGGTGCCGTAGCGCGGCTCGTGCGGGTTTGCGGCGAGGAGGAGCTGGACCGAGAAGAAGAGATTAGGACAACCGACATCGGGCTTCTGATTGCGGATCGTTTGGGTGATGCCCTGTTCGGTTTTTTCTCGGGATGATTTAACCTCGATGACGGCGAATGGGATGCCGTTGACGAACAGGACGATATCCGGCCGGATCGAGCCGCCGCCCGGCCACTCGACCGGGAACTCGGCCGTCATGTGGAACGCGTTGGCGCGCCAGTCCTCCCAGTCGACATACCGGAACGGCCATTCCCGTGCGGTGTCATCCACGGTTTGCGGCAGCGCGATGCCAAGCTGGAGCAGGTCGGTAACAACCTCGTTAGTGCGCAGGACGCCGTCATATCTGACCCCGGACAGGCGCCGCACAGCGGTCTCGAGGTTGGCCTCAGAAAACAGGTGCCGTCGACCGCGCCAGCTGATCTGATTGAGGCGGGGAAGTTGCTTCCGAACTATGTCGTCCAGCAGCACGTGGCTGCGCCGGCCATGGCGCATCCTGTCGGCGTCGACGCGACTGACATAGTGCCAGCCAAGGGCCGACAAGGTGGCGAGCGCTGCCAGATGTGCGCCGCCGGCTTCCGAGAGAGCGAATTCGGGCGATGTGCTCATTGGTGCACCTTCGGGCTGGAGGATGCGGAGCCGCGAAGCGGCGTAGTATTCTCCAGCCCGAGCACTTGCCGCGACGGCCACGTGTGCTCGCCCTTGA
>NZ_BMMF01000015.1 GCF_014645695.1 Salinarimonas ramus
TCGATGACCACCCGCGAAGCCGTCCGTCCGCTACGGCGCTATGGAGGGCGCGCGGCCGGACGGCTCCGCTCCCGTCGAGCTACACCACCATCGGGGACACGACCACCACCTGTCCCGAGAGCCCTCGACGCCCCACACCCCCGCCCCTCTCCACGAGGGAGAGGGGAGACCCGCGTGCCCTTCATCGGCGTCGGCGCATCGTTCTCGTCGCGCACAGGAAGGGGCGCGCGCAAACGGGCACACGCGACGTCCTCCCCTCTCCCTCGTGGAGAGGGGCCGGGGGTGTGGGGCGTGAAAACAGGGCGCGCGGCTGATGCCGTCCATGGCACGTGGGACCTCCCGTGGTTTCTGGACATTGGGAATCCGTTCACCGAAAGCGCCTTCCGAGCGCCTTCGCGACGTCCCGTCGCATGGATATCCTCCTAGTTCTTCCGATATTTCAGAAAAATCTGAAAGTTCGGAAATCACCGGCTTTCGGTGGAGATCCCGCGATGAACCTTCCCCCGCTCGTCCAGACCTTCGTGCTCCATTTCGGCGAGATGGGCGGGCGCTGGGGCGTGAACCGCACGGTGGGCCAGATCTACGCGGTGCTCTTCGTCTCGCCCCAGCCGCTCAACGCCGACGAGATCGTCGAGGCGCTCGGCGTCTCGCGCTCGAACGTGTCCATGGGCCTCAAGGAGCTGCAGGCCTGGAACCTCGTGCGCCTGCAGCACAAGCCCAACGACCGGCGCGACTATTATTCCGCGCCCGAGGACATCTGGCAGATCGTGCGCACCCTCGTCGAGGAGCGCAAGAAGCGCGAGATCGACCCCACCCTCTCCATGCTGCGCGAGGCGCTGATGGCGCGCCCCGAGAGCGAGCTCGAGCGCCACGCGCAGGAGCGCATGCGCGAGATGCACGACCTCATGGACATGATGTCGGATTGGTACGACGACATCCGCCGCATCGAGACCGAGCGGCTCGTGCAGCTCATGAAGCTCGGCTCGCGCATCACGCGCGTGCTGGAAGCCGCCGACCGGCTGAACTTCATGTCGCCGCGCAAGAAGAAACCGGAGGCCGACGACGCGCCCTCCGAGAGCTGATCCCGACGCTTCCGGAACCGAACGACCCCGAACCCCCGAGATCCCCCGATGATGGACGCCTTTCTCCTCTCCCGCATCCAGTTCGGCGCGAACATCACCTTCCACATCCTGTTCCCGACGATCACGATCGCGCTCGGGTGGGTGCTCCTGTTCTTCAAGCTGCGCTTCAACGCCACCGGCGACGAGAGCTGGATGGACGCCTACCGCTTCTTCGTGAAGGTGTTCGCGCTCTCCTTCGCGCTCGGCGTCGTCTCGGGCATCACCATGTCCTTCCAGTTCGGCACCAACTGGCCGGGCTTCATGGAGACGGTTGGCAACGTCGCGGGGCCGCTCCTCGCCTACGAGATCCTCACGGCGTTCTTCCTGGAGGCGACCTTCCTCGGCATCATGCTGTTCGGCTTCCGCAAGGTGCCGAACTGGCTGCACACGCTCGCCACCGTGCTCGTCGCCTTCGGCACGACGATGTCGGCCTTCTGGATCCTCGTCTTGAACTCGTGGATGCACACGCCCGCGGGCTACGAGGTGATCGACGGCGTCGTGCACGCCACCGACTGGTGGGCCATCGTCTTCAACCCGTCCATGCCCTACCGGCTCGTGCACATGCTGCTCGCCTCGGGGCTCACCGCCGCCTTCCTGGTGGCCGGGCTGTCCGCCTATCGCTGGCTGCGGGGCGACCGCTCCGGCGGCGTGCGCGCGGGCCTGCGCACCGGCGTGTTCCTGGCGGCGGGCCTGATCCCGCTGCAGATCCTCGCCGGCGACATGCACGGGCTCAACACGCTCGAGCACCAGCCCGCCAAGGTCGCGGCCATGGAGGGCAACTGGGAGACCCGCGGCAACGTCCCCCTCGTCCTCTTCGCCCTGCCCGACGAGGCGGCGCGCGAGAACCGCTTCGAGATCGCGATCCCCAACGGCGCGAGCCTGATCCTCAAGCACGATCCCGCGGGCGTCGTTCCGGGCCTGAACGACTTCGTGCTCGAGGACGGCACGGTGAAGCATCCCCCCGTAGCACCGGTCTTCTGGGGCTTTCGCATCATGGTGGGCGTCGGCATGCTGATGCTCGCCGTGTCCTGGGCCGTCTCCTGGCGGCTGTGGAAGAGGGGCGAGCCCGGCACCGTCCTCGCCTGGGTCCTCGTCGGCATGACCTTCTCGGGCTGGGTCGCGACCATCGCGGGCTGGTACGTCACCGAGATCGGCCGCCAGCCCTGGCTCGTGACGGGCGTCCTCACCACGGCGGACGCCGTGACCAGGACCGCCGGCGCCGGCATGGTCTGGACGACGCTCGCCATGTACCTCGCGATCTACGCGGTGCTGATCGCGGCCTATGTCGGCACGCTCTTCCATCTCGCCCGCAAGGCCGGCGGCAAGTCCGCATCGGCCCCCGCCTCGGCTCCCATCAGCGAGGGCGGCGAGCGCCTCGCCGCATCCCCCTCCGCCTGACCCGAAAGCCCCCGACGATGGACCTCGCACTCCAAGCCCAAGCACTGGGTGGCCAATCCTGGCTCCCCGTCGCCTTCGCGGGCCTGCTCGGGCTCTCGATCCTCCTCTACGTCATCCTCGACGGCTACGATCTCGGGGTGGGCATCCTCACGGGTGCCACCGGCAGCCACAAGGATCGGATGATCGCCTCGATCGGCCCGTTCTGGGACGCCAACGAGACCTGGCTCGTGCTGGCGGTGGGCCTGCTGCTCGTCGCCTTCCCCTTCGCGCAGGGCGTCGTGCTCGGCGCGCTCTACCTGCCGGTGACGGTGATGCTGGTGGGCCTCATCCTGCGCGGCGTCGCCTTCGACTTCCGGGCGAAGGCGGTGGACGGGCATCGCGCCTGGTGGGACCGCGCCTTCTTCGCGGGCTCGCTGATCGCGGCGCTCGCGCAGGGCTACATGCTCGGCCTCTACATCACCGGCTTCGAGCGCAATGCCGCGAACGTCGCCTTCTCCGTCCTGACCGCGGTCTCGCTGGTGGCGGGCTACGCCTTCATCGGCGCGTCCTGGCTGATCCTGAAGGGCGAGGGCGAGCTCCAGCGCCGGGCCGTACGCTGGGCGCAGGGCACGCTGTGGCTCGTGGCGCTGGGCTTCGTGGCCGTGTCCGTCGTGACGCCGCTGATGAGCGAGCGCATCTTCGCCAAGTGGTTCGAGCTGCCCTACCTCGTGCTCCTCGCGCCGCTGCCGGCCACCGCGGCCGCGATCTTCGTGGCGCTCCATCTCGCCCTGAAGGCGCTGCCGACGCGCACCGACCGCTTC
Source organism: Salinarimonas ramus (assembly GCF_014645695.1). Taxonomy (GTDB): domain Bacteria; phylum Pseudomonadota; class Alphaproteobacteria; order Rhizobiales; family Beijerinckiaceae; genus Salinarimonas; species Salinarimonas ramus. Next base: position 3,320 of record NZ_BMMF01000015.1, read on the forward strand.
GCCTGGGTGCCGCTCGCGGGCGCGATCGCGCTGTTCGCGCTCGGCTTCTACGGGCTGGCCTATTCGTTCTTCCCCTACGTCGTGCCCGAGCGCATGACGATCTGGGAGGCGGCGGCCTCGGACGCGTCCCTGCTGATCATGTTCGTGGGCGCCTGCGTGGTCCTGCCGATGATCGGCGGCTACACGGCGCTCTCCTACTGGATCTTCAAGGGCAAGGCGGGCGCGCTGCGCTACGATTGAGGCAGCGCGCGCCCGGGTGCGTCGTGTCTCGCGCCGACATTTCGGTGCACAATCCACACACGTGCGACATGCCGCATAGGTATTCCACCCCGCTAAAAAGGCATTCATTTCTAATATAGGTTAGCGCCGAATGCGCCGTGCGAAAGATTTCGCGCACGGCCACCTCGTGCCTAGCCATGGATGCCGCGATGCGGACCCGACCCAGAGACCGTCTCTCGTCCGTGCTGCGACAAGAGACGAAGACCGCGCACGCGGCAGCCGAACGCGTCTTCGTGCGCGCGGTCAAGGAAGCCGCCAAGGAGCTCGGAGAGGACGCCGCGACGGCCGGCCCCACCCTCCTCGTCGCGCTGAACGGCAGCCTGGTCGCCTGGCTCGGCACGGCCGTCCCCCGGCTCGTGCCCGGGCTCTTCGCCACCGAGATCGCCCTCTTCGTCGCCGCCGCCGGCGCGGCGCATTCCCGTTCCACCACGTCGCCCCGTCTCCCCGCTCCGCGGCTCGACGACGAGGCCGAGATCGTCGGCGCCGCCTACGCGGTCTGCGGGTCGGCGCTGGGCGGCGCGGCGCTCGCGACGCTCTGGCGCGACGCGACGGCACCGGGCTGGGCCGGCTTCTGCGCCGTGAGCCGCACGCTCGAGGAGCGCTGGCCGGCCTTCCGCGACGCCCTCGATCGATGGGGCGAGGCCGCCGACGACGCCGCGCGCGCCGCCGCGCTGGAGGGGGCGCTCCGCGCCTTCGACCATGCGGGCGCCCTCGTCTCCCTGCTCTCCCCGATCCTCCATCCCATGCTCTCCCCCGAGCCCGCCGCCGAGCCCGCCGCCGCCATGCGATCCGTCCACGTACCGCTCACGACCGAGGCATGATGACAGTCCTCTCCCAGCTCTCGCCCGACCCGAAATCCGTCTGCGAGGCCGAGCCGATCACCCGGCCCGGCGCCGTGCAGCCGTTCGGCTTCCTCGTCGCGGTGGAAGGGGAGGAGAAACGCGTCGCGTTCGCCAGCGCCAACGTGGTCGCCTTTCTCGGGCGGGCGGCGAGCGACCTCGTCGGGCGCCCCCTCTCGGAGGTGCTGTGCGAGGCCTCCTGCGCGCGCATCGACTCCCTGATGGACACGGAGCGCTATGCGCCGACGAACTTCACTCGCGTGCGCGTGCGCGACGACGCCGCGACCTTCGATGCCGTCGCCCACCGCTCGGGCCGTCATCTCGTCGTCGAATGCCTCGCCCCCGCGGAGCCGGCGGATGCGGCCCAGGCGATCTCGGACGCACAGCGCCTGATCCAGCGCCTGCGCGAGGCGCCCGACCTAGACACGATGCTCGCCCGCGCGGCGGACGAGGCGCGCGCGCTGACCGGCTTCGATCGCGCGATGGTCTACCGCTTCGACGAGGACGACCACGGCGCCGTCGTCGCCGAGAGCCGGCGCGCGGACCTGGAGCCCTATCTCGGCCTGCATTACCCTGCGAGCGACATCCCCTCGCAGGCGAGGCGGATGTACCTGCTCCAGCGCGTGCGTCACATCCCCGACATCGACGCGGTGCCGGCGGCTCTCGTCGGCGCGCCGGGGCACGATCCCGCCGATCTCGACCTGACGCATTCCGTCGTCCGCGCGGTCTCGCCCTATCACGTCGCCTACCTGCGCAACATGGGCGTGAAGGCGACGCTCGCCGTCTCGCTCATCGTCGACGACGCGCTCTGGGGCATGCTCGTCTTCCACCACGGGCGTCGGCGGGACGTGGACTGCACCATGCGCGGCCTGTGCGACGTCGTCGGCCAGGCCCTCTCCGCGCTCGTCGACGTGCGCACGGGGGCCGATCGGGAGGCGGTCGTCGCCTCGCGCACCGCCGCCATTCGCGCCGTCGAGCGCGAGCTCGCGGAGGCGGACGCCATCGGGACGGGGCTCGGCACCGTGGCCGATCGGCTGAACGAGGCGATGGGCGCGGGCGGCTGCTACATCCGCATCGGCGGGGCGAGCCTGCGCTTCGGCACGACGCCGCCGGAGCCCGCCTGCCGCACGATCCTCGCGCGCCTCGCCGAGGAGGGCGCGGGCTATTGTGCGAGCGCGGAGCTGCGCACCCGCGACCGCGCGCTCGCCGCCCACGCCGAGAGCGCCGCCGGCGCGGCGGCGATCTTCCTGCCAGGCCGCCCGGGCGACGGCGTCGTGTGGTTCCGTCCCGAGCGCCGCCGCACGATCTCCTGGGGCGGAGACCCCAACCGGCCGGTCCACATCGATCCGCGCACCGGCGAGCTCGGCCCGCGCCGCTCCTTCGCGACCTTCCTGGAGGAAGTGGACGGCACGAGCACGCGCTTCGACGCCGCGGACGCGGAGGTCGCGCTGCGGCTGCGCCGCGCGGTCATCGCCGCGCTCCTGCGGATCTCGGAGGAGCGGCTCAACTGGGCGCGCAATTTCGACGCCCTCACGGGCCTGCTGCGGCGGGAGGTGGCGGAGGCGCGTCTGCGCCGCATGGTCGCCGCGGCGGAGAGCCAGCTCGTCGGCGCGGTGGTCGTCGGCGTCGCGCGCTTCACGGCCCTCGTCGAGCGCTTCGGCGCGAAGGCTGGGGAGGAGGCGCTCGTCGAGACCGCGCGACGCCTGCAGGAGCTCGTGCGCAAGGGCGAGGTGGTGGCCCGCTACGGCGAGGAGAGCTTCCTCCTCATCGTGCGCCGGGACGGGCCGGACGACCTGCGGCGGCTCGGCACGGCGATCCTCGACGCCTTCCGCACGCCCCTCGCCTCGGGCGACCGCGAGATCCCGCTCACCGTGCACGCCGGCATCGCCGCGCATCCGGGCTGCGCGCTGGACGTCCTCGTCACCACCGCCGTCCTCGCCGAGCGCGAGGCGGCGAAGGAGCGGCGCGGGCGCTGGGTCCTGCTGGAGCGCCCGCCGACCCGCGAGGCGCCGAGCGCCGCCGAGCTCGAGCTCGAGATAGCCCCGGCGCTGGCGCGGGGCGAGTTCCGCTGCGCCTTCGCGCCCATACTCGCTCTCGACGACGGCCGGCCGCTGGGCGTCGAGGCGCTGCCGCGCTGGACGAGCCGCGCCTACGGCGAGGTGCCGGCCGATCTCTTCCTCCCCGCAGCCGTGGAAGCCGGGCAGATCTTCGCGCTCACCGTCGCCCATCTCGAGAACGCCATGCGCACCGTGCGCCCGGAGATCGCGGCGGGCCGCATCGGCCATCTCGCCATCGCGGTGGAGCCGGCGCTGCTCGAGCGGCGCAGCTTCGCCGCCGCCATTCTCTCCGCGCTCGACCGCAACCGCATCGCGCCCGATGCGCTCGTCGTCGGCGTGCCGGAGGCCGCGCTCGACGTTCCGGCCATCGGCGTCGTGCTCGGCGAGCTGCGCGCGCGCGGCGTGCGCGTCGCCGTCACGCATTTCGGCGCGGGCCGCTCGGCGCTGGCGAGCCTCGCTGGGCTGCCGGTGGACTGCGCCCGCATCGATCGCTCCCTCCTCGCCGCCGCCCTCGCCGATGCGCGGGGCGCCGCCCTCTTCTCCGCCGTCGTCGGCCTCGTCCGTGCGCTCGGCTGCGACACCCTCGTCGAGGGGATCACGACGGAGGAGGAGCGTGCCCGCGCCCGCGCGGAAGGCTGCCGGGCGGCGCAGGGCCCGCTCCTCGCACCCGAGCTCGAGGCGGACGCCCTCGCCTCCTGGCTCGACGGGCAGGCCGGCGTCGGCGCATGATCGGTGCGCCGGATGCTGGCGCGGCGATTTATTTCGGCGGCTGTCATCCAGGTTTCATGCCTTTCCCGGACATAGGTGCCGAGAACGGGGTGGAACCGAGAACAGGGCGGACGGACGGCCATGAGCGGCAAATCCAAGCATCCGGGATCGAAGAGCGTCGGCTGGGCGCTGGTCCAGGCGGCGCGCCTGCATCGCTCGCGCATGGGCGACCGGCTCGCCGAGCTCGGCCTCTTCGCCGGCCAGGAGCAGGTGGTCCAGGCTCTGGCCGCCGAGGGCCAGATGACCATGGGCGAGCTCGCGTCCATCCTGCGCGTGCGCCCGCCCACCGCCTCGAAGACGGTCTCGCGGCTCGCGGCGCTCGGGCTCGTCGAGCGCCGGGCCGAGCCGGACGACGCCCGCGTCGTGCGCGTGGGCCTCACGGCCGAAGGCGCGGCCAAGGCCGAGGCCATCGCCGCTTTGTGGGACGATGTCGAGAGCGAGCTCCTCGGCGACTTCGACGGCAAGGACCGCAAGCGCCTGCGCAAGCTCCTGCGCAAGGTCGCCCGCAACCTCGCCGAGGCCACCGGCGCCGACGCCCGCGGTCTCGACGCGGCCGACGAGGAGCCTGACGAGCCGGACGTCGACGAGCCGCCGCCGCGGGCGCCTCGGACGGCCCTCGGCGAAGACGAAACGGTGAAGGACGCTGCGGCGCCGACGCTCGCCCATTCGGCGTGAGGGATCGCCACAGCGACCAATCGCACCAGTTGTCCCAAGGTTTGCAACTCGGGGTGAAGCAATCCCGTCATCTCGGCCAAGTGCTCGGGCACTGTCGCGGGACCGAAACCGCGCGCGTTTGCGCGAGCCGACATACGCTACGCCTTCGAGAGCCATGCCATTTCAGGTGGATTAATTTCTATTCGCTCGAAGCGCACAAGAATTAGCTCGATCACTTGCTTGCAATCGATCTTTGGAACGCTGCGTACGCCGTTATCACGCTCGGTCGAGAGCTTCGTCCTTCGTTGATTGTTCTTTTAGAGTTCGTCCGTAGGCTCCGCGAGCACGATCCGGCCTTCGAGACCGGCTTCGAACACGGGAACGGTGGCGCGCGCATGCCTCTGATCATCATCCTCGACGACCGGATCACGAACCGGAACATCTTCTCGCGTCTCGCGGCGTCCATCGCCGAGGACGTCGAGGTGGAGGCGTTCGGGGATCCGACGGAGGCCCTCTCCTTCCTGGCGACGCGCACGCCCGATCTCGTCATCACCGACTTCAAGATGCCCACCATGACGGGTGCCGAGTTCACCCGCCGCTTCCGCCAGCTCGCCGGCTGCGAGGACGTGCCCGTCATCGCCATCACGGTCTACGAGGAGCGCTCCTTCCGGCTCGAGGCGCTGGAGGCGGGGGCGACCGACTTCCTGCTCTCGCCCGTCGACCACGCCGAGTTCCTCACCCGCGCGCGAAACCTCCTGCGCATGCGCCGCCAGGGGCTGATCATCAAGAGCAAGGCGGTCTCCCTCGAGCGCGAGCTCGAGGACAGCGAGCGCTCCCGCGAGGCGCTCCTGCGCGACAGCCGCCAGCGCCTCGCCCAGGTGATCGACACGGTGCCGGCGCTGATCAGCGCGCACGATCGCGAGGGCGCCTGCATCTTCCTCAACGCCCACATGGCGGATTTCGCGGGGCTCGACCAGGCCGCCGCCATCGGCCGGCCCGCGGCGGAGCTGATCGGGCCCGAGCGCGCCCAGCGCAGCCTCGCCCTCGACCAGCTCGTCTTCCGCTCCGCCCGCGCGCTGCCGAGCTACGAGGAGGAGGTGAGCGACCGCGAGGGCATCCGCCGCGCCTTCGTGGTGACGAAGTCGCCTCTCTCCGACGCCGCCGGCCGGGTGATCGCGGTGCTGACGACGGCGCTCGACATCACCGACCGCAAGGTCGCCGAGAGCCACCTCGTCCACCTCGCCCATCACGACGCGCTGACGGGGCTCGCGAACCGCACGCTGCTGCAGGACCGCATGCGCCGCGAGATCGCCCGCGCACGGCGCGGCGAGCGCTTCATGGCGCTGCATCTCGTCGATCTCGACCGCTTCAAGAGCGTCAACGACGCGCTCGGCCACCATCGCGGCGACGAGCTCCTGCGCATCGTCGCCGATCGCCTGCGCCACATCGTGCGCGAGACCGACACGGTGGCGCGGCTCGGCGGGGACGAGTACGCCGTGCTGCAGAGCGACGTGCGCAATGCCGACGAGGCGCGCGACTTCGCCAAGCGCCTGATCAGCGCCATCGGCGAGCCCTTCCGCATCGCGGGCGAGGACATCGTGGTGGGCGCGAGCCTCGGCGTCGTGCTGTATCCCGGCGACGGGGAGGATACCGACGAGCTGATCAAGAACGCCGACATCGCCATGTACCGGGCGAAAGCCGAGGAGCGCAACGCGCTGCGCTTCTTCTCCGCGGACATGGTCACCGCGGCGCGCGAGGGCATCACGCTCGAGACCGACCTGCGGCGCGCCATCGCCAACCGGGAGTTCGAGCTGCATTACCAGCCGCAGATCGACCTGCGCTCCGGCCGCATCGTCGGCGCGGAGGCGCTGGTGCGCTGGCGCCACCCCAAGCGCGGCCTCGTGCGCCCCCTCGACTTCCTGCCCTTCGCGGAGGAGACGGGGATCATCATCCCCATCAACGAATGGGTGATGCGCGAGGCCTGCCGGGAGGCGAAGTCCTGGCAGCGCATGGGCCTGCCGCGGCTGCGGGTGGGCGTGAACCTCTCGCCGATCCAGTTCCGCAAGCTCGCCATGCGCGACCTCGTCGTCGACGTCCTGCGCGAATCGACGCTGGAGCCCGAGCTCCTCGACCTCGAGATCACCGAGACGATCCTGATGCAGAACGCCGAGGCGGTGGCGGCGGAGCTGACCGAGCTGCGCAAGCTCGGGGTCACCTTCTCCATCGACGATTTCGGCACGGGCTATTCCTCCCTCGCCTACGTGAAGAAGTTCCCCGTCGACCGGCTCAAGATCGACCAGGGCTTCGTGCGCAACATGAAGAGCGATCCCAACGACGCGGCGATCGTGCGCGCCATCATCAATCTCGGCCATTCGCTCGGCATCGAGACCGTGGCCGAGGGCGTCGACAGCCAGGACCAGGTGCGCCTCCTGCGCGCCGAGGGCTGCGAGGAGGCCCAAGGCTATCTCTTCGCCAAGCCCCTGCCCGCCGCCGAGTTCGTCGCGCTCGTGCGCGAGAACGCCACGATGAAGCTCTCCGCATGAGCGAGAAGCGCCCCTCCCTCGCGGCGCACGCGCTGGGCGCCGCCGAGAACCGGCTGTCGCGCTTCCAGGCCTTCCGCGACAGGCCCGATCGCGAGCACGAGATGGTGATGAACCGCCTCGTCATCGGCGGCCTCATCCTCGTCTATCTCCTGGTCTGCGCCTTCTTCGGCGTGGAGGGCGTGGAGCAGCCGCTCCTCGTGGTGACGCTCTACTGGCTCGCCGGGCTCGGCTTCCTCGCCCACATCCTCGTCGTGCGCGGTGCCTGCCCGCCGCGGCGCATCGCGGCGATGATGCTCGATCTCGGCGCCCTCTCCTACGGCCTCGCGGTAGGCGGGCAGACGACGGCGATCCTCTACCCGATCTATCTGTGGGTGATCTTCGGCAACGGCTTCCGCTTCGGCGTGCGCTACCTCTACGCCGCGATGGGGCTCGGCGTCGCGGGCTTCGCCCTCGTCATCGCCCAGGACAATTACTGGGGCGATCACCCCAAGCTCGCGGCGGGCCTCGCGCTCGGGCTCGTGATCCTGCCGCTCTACGCCGCCTCGCTGATCCGCAAGCTCTCGCGCGCCAAGCAGGAGGCGGAGAACGCGTCTCGCCAGAAGAGCCTCTTCCTCGCGAGCGTCAGCCACGAGCTGCGCACGCCGCTCAACGCCATCATCGGCATGTCGGGCTTCCTCGAGGACACGAAGCTCGACCCCGAGCAGCGCGAGATGACGCGCACCATCAACGCCGCCGGCCGCGTGCTGCTCGACCACATCAACGACATCCTCGACTTCTCCCGCCTCGAGGCGGGGCTGATGCCCGCCGACATCGTCGCCTTCGATCTGCACGCGCTCCTGCAGGAGACGACGGGGCTCGTGCGCGCGCAGGCGCGGGCCAAGGGCCTGGCGCTGACGCTGCACGTCGACGCGCGCACGCCCCATCGCCTGCGCGGAAACCGCAAGCACCTGGAGGAGGTGCTCCTCAACCTCCTCGGCAATGCGGTGAAGTTCACGGAAGCCGGGCACGTCGCCGTGATCTGCGGCGGCGAGCGCGGCGAGAGCGGCGAGGTCATGCTGCGCCTCGCGGTGGCCGACACCGGCATCGGCATCGCGCCGGACGCCAAGGCGCGCATCTTCGAGAGCTTCACCCAGGCCGACGAGAGCATCATCAACCGCTACGGCGGCACGGGGCTCGGCCTCGCAATCGCCAAGCAGTTCGTGGAGATCAACGGCGGTACCATCGCGCTGGAGAGCGAGGTCGGCGTCGGCTCGACCTTCCGCTTCGGCTTCCGCGCCGAGGTGGACCGCGACGCCGCGGGCGAGATGGACGCGCTGCCGGAGATCGCCGTCGCGGTGCTCGCCGGGGAGGCGGACGTCGCGCGGATCGTCGAGCGTGCGTGCACGCTCGGGTCCCGCGCCGTCGGCGCGAGCCGGATCGAGGACGCGGCCGAGACGATCCGCGCCGCCTCGGGGCGCGCCGTCCTCCTCCTCGATCCGCAGGCGCTCGGCGTCGCGCCGGAGGCGGCGCTGTCGGCTCTCGCGGAACGGGGCGCGATTCCGGCGGCGAGCATCCTCCTCCACGCCGAGGACGCGCCCGCCGACGAGCGCACGCGCCGCCATTTCGCGAGCGCCCTCCCCCGCGCGGCGGCCGAGCGGGACCTCGCCTCGGCGCTTCGCCTCGCCGCCGTCGCGGGCGGGCTCCTCGATCTCGGCCGCGCGCAGGCGAGCGAGCCGCTCGTGAAGCCGGCGCGCGCGCTCGAGGTGCTGGTCGCGGAGGACAACGTCACCAACCAGAAGGTCGTCTGCCGCATCCTTGAGCGGGAGGGCCACCGCGTCGCGATCGTCGCGGACGGGCGCAGCGCGCTCGACGCCATGCTGGCCGAGCCCTTCGACGTCGTGCTGATGGACGTCAACATGCCGGTGATGAACGGCATCCTGGCGGCGAAGCTCTACCGCGCCTCGCAGCCCGACGCCGGACGGCGCAGCCCCATCGTCGCGCTCACCGCCGACGCCACGCCGGAGGCGCGGCGCCTGTGCGAGGAAGCGGGGATGGTGGGCTGCGTGACGAAGCCGATCGAGCCCGCCCGCCTCTTCGCCGTGCTCGCCGAGGTCGCCCGCGCCGAGCCCGCCGGCGGCTTCATCCACATTCCGGGGCCGGACGACACGCCGGCCGCGGCCGACGTCGCGGCCCTCGAGACCGCCTCGCCCGAGACCGCCTCGCCCGAGCGCCCCGTCCTCGCGACGAAGACCCTCGACGACCTGGAGCGGCTCGGCGGCATCTCCTTCCGGGACGAGGTGACGGGCGCCTTCCTGACGGATGCCGTCGACATCCTCGACGCCCTCGACGCGGCGGTGTCCGAGGGCGACGCGGAGGCCTTCCGCGACCACGTCCACGCCCTGCGCTCCAGCGCCGCGAACATCGGCGCGGTCGGCATCTACGAGCTCAGCCTCGGCATGCGCGGCATCGAGGAGGAGGAGCTCGCCGAGCGCGGCGAGGCGCACGTCGCGGCGCTCAAGGCGGAATACGCCCGCGTCGGCGCGGCGCTCGCCGCCCGCGCGGCGCCCGAAGCGACGGCCGGCCCCGCCCGCACGGAGGACGCCGCCTGAGGCGGCGCCCGCCGCATGCCCGGCCCGCGCCTCAATAGATGACGACGGAGCGGATCGACTTGCCTTCGTGCATCAGGTCGAACGCGGTGTTGATCTCGTCGAGCGGCATGGTGTGGGTGATCAAATCGTCGATGTTGATCTTCCCCTCCATGTACCAGTCGACGATCTTCGGCACGTCGGTGCGCCCCCTCGCCCCGCCGAAGGCCGTGCCCTTCCAGACGCGGCCGGTGACGAGCTGGAAGGGCCGCGTCGCGATCTCGCGACCGGCCTCGGCGACGCCGATGACGATCGATTCGCCCCAGCCGCGGTGGCAGCATTCCAGCGCCTGACGCATGACGTTGACGTTGCCGGTGGCGTCGAAGGAGAAGTCCGCGCCCCCGCCCGTGAGGTCGACGATCGCCTGGACCACCTTGTCGGTGCCGATCTCGCTCGGGTTGACGAAATCCGTCATGCCGAACTTCTCGGCCATGGCCCGCTTGCCCGGATTGATGTCGACGCCGATGATCTTGTCGGCGCCCACCATCCGCGCGCCCTGGATGACGTTGAGGCCGATGCCGCCGAGCCCGAAGACGACGACGTTGGCGCCCGGCCAGACCTTCGCCGTGTAGATCACCGCGCCGATGCCCGTCGTCACGCCGCAGCCGATGTAGCAGATCTTGTCGAAGGGCGCGTCCTCGCGAACCTTGGCGAGCGCGATCTCCGGCAGCACCGTGAAGTTCGCGAAGGTCGAGCAGCCCATGTAGTGGAAGACCGTCGCGTCGTCGCAGCGGAAGCGGCTCGAGCCGTCGGGCATGACGCCCTGCCCTTGCGTCGAGCGGATCGCCGTGCACAGGTTGGTGCGCTGCGAGAGGCAGCTCTTGCAGTTGCGACATTCCGGCGTGTAGAGCGGGATGACGTGGTCGCCGGGCTTCAGCGTCGTCACGCCGGGCCCCACCTCGCGAACGATGCCCGCGCCCTCGTGGCCGAGGATCGCCGGGAACTTGCCCTCGGAATCCATGCCGGACAGGGTGTAGGCGTCGGTGTGGCAGACCCCCGTCGCCATCACCTCGACGAGCACCTCGCCCGCCTTCGGCCCGGAAATGTCGATCGTCTCGATGGTCAGCGGCTTGCCCGCCTCCCAGGCGACCGCGGCGCGCGTCTTCATGGCTGTGCCTCCCTCGGGCTCGGCTCGTCGTCGATTCGAGCGGGGAGAGTGCCCCCGCCCGCCCGCGGGCGCCAGCCCCGGTGCGACGGGAATTGGCGCACGAGCGACGTGCGTAGTCTCAGACGTCCTCGCGCTCGTCTCGATCCGGGAGTACCTCCGCACCGACCGCGAAGCCGGTGGCGGTCTCCGGATAAACGTCCTCGGCGCTCATGCCGGAGAGCAGCTCCGCGAGCAGAGTGTTCCCGCTGACGGCCTGGGAAACGCTGGCGCTCCCGTCTGTCGGCGGATCACGATCCTCGTCGCTCGTCTTCATGCGCCCTCTCCTCTTCATTATCGTCGAGCGTAGCAGCTCGCGCGGCCTCCGACGACGCGTGGCACGGACGTGCGACGACGCGGCACCCCCGCTCGTGTCGCGATGGCGCGAAAGCGACATTCGACGTCGCTGGCGTGAAAGGATGATGCGTCGGCGGCGTCAGACTGGCATGATGTTGCGGTGCGAGCGTCGAGAGAGAGCGCGATGGCACGAGACGGCGCGGTTTCGGTCGAGGAGCTGCTGGCGAGGCGCGAGCCCGGCCGTTCGCTGGAGGCCCCTTTCTACACGAGCCGCGAGGTCTTCGACCTCGACATGAAGCTGATCTTCCACCGGCACTGGATCTTCGTCGCGGTGGAGGCCGAGATCCCGGAGGCGGGGGACTACGTCACCGTCGAGATCGGCACGACCTCGGTGATCGTGGTGCGCGACGACGACATGAACGTCGCCGCCTTCCACAACGTCTGCCGCCATCGCGGCGCGCGCATGCTCACCGAGCCGTCCGGCGTCGTCGGCAAGATCGTGTGCCCCTACCATCAATGGACCTACGAGCTCGACGGCTCGCTGATCCACGCCGAGCATATGGGCGCGGGCTTCGATCGCACCTGCCACTCGCTGAAGCGCGTCAACGTGCGCAGCCTCGCCGGGCTCCTCTACATCTGCCTCGCCGACGAGCCGCCGGCGGATTTCGACGCGCTGGCGGAGGCGATGACGCCCTATCTCGCGCCGCATCGGCTGGCCGAGACGAAGGTCGCCGCCTCCATCGACCTGATCGAGGAAGGCAACTGGAAGCTCACGATGGAGAACAACCGCGAGTGCTATCACTGCGCGACGAACCATCCCGAGCTCACGGTCTCGCTGTTCGAGTACGGCTTCGGCTTCGCCCCGGACGACGCGGACACGGATCGTGCCGCCGCCATGGAGGCCTACGAGCGCATCTGCGCCGAGTTCGAGACGCGGTGGACGCGCGAGGGCGTGCCCTTCGCCGAGATCGACCGCCTCCACGGCTGCGCCACGGGCTTCCGCACCCAGCGCCTGGCCATCGACCGCGCCGGCGAATCGCAGACGATGGACACGCGGTCCGCCTGCAAGCGCCTGCTGGGCTCGCTCTCCGAGCCGCGGCTCGGCGGGCTCTCGTTCTGGACGCAGCCCAATGCCTGGCACCACCTGATGGCGGACCACGCCGTCACCTTCAGCGCGATCCCGCTCTCGCCGGATCGCACGCTGGTGCGCACCCGCTGGCTCGTCCACCGCGACGCGGTGGAGGGCGTCGATTACGACGTCGACAACCTCACCGAGGTCTGGCGCAACACCAACGAGCAGGACGCCGCGCTCGTCGCCATCGGCCAGAAGGGCGTCTCGAGCCCGGCCTACGTGCCGGGGCCCTACTCGCCCTATACCGAGGGCCTCGTGGAGAAGTTCTGCGCCTGGTACGTCGAGCGCCTCTCCAGCGCCTTGTCCAGCACCTCGGCCGAGACCGCGCCCCGCGCCCTCTGACCACGGAAAGCCGCACGCCATGGCCCGACACGGTCTCTCCCTCGAGGCGCTCTATCCGGTGTGGGACTGCGAGGAGGACGACCGGCTGATCTGCCGGGCGGTCTACGAGGAGACGCACGACGTCAAGACCTTCGTCTTCGTCTCGCCGGAGCCGCGGCAGTTCAACTTCGCGCCGGGCCAGTTCCTCACCTTCGACTTCCCCGTGAACGGGGAATCGGTGAACCGCTCCTACACGATCGCCTCCTCGCCGACGCGCCCGCACACCGTGGCGATCACGGTCAAGCGCACGAGCGGCGGCGTCGTCTCGAACTGGCTGCACGATCATCTGCGCGTGGGCGACGTGGTGCGCGCGGTGGGGCCCATGGGCGAGTTCTCCACCTGGGCGCACCCCAACCCCAAGCGGCTCTTCGTCTCGGGCGGGGTGGGCGCGACGCCGCTGATCAGCCACGTGCGACGCGATTTCGACGTGGGCGAGGATCTCGACACGATCTACCTCCACTTCGCCCGCACGCCGCGCGACATCATGTTCCGCCACGAGCTGGAGCTGATGGCGCATCGCCGCCAGAACCTGAAGGTCGCCCACGTTGTCGAGGGCGTGGAGGGCGAGCGCTTCTGGTCGGGCTATCGCGGGCGCTTCTCCCCCGAGCTCGTGGCGAACATCGCTTCCGACTTCCGCGAGCGCGAGATCTTCTGCTGCGGCCCGCCAGCCTTCATGGGCGCCGTGCGGTATTTCCTCGAGCATTCGGGCCACGACATGGCCCGCTATCACGAGGAGAGCTTCGATTTCGGCCAGCTCTCCCCGAGCGAGCAGCAGGCCGCGCCCCCGCCGCCGGACGAGACGCTCGAGACCTACGAGATCACCTTCACCAAGTCCGGCCGCACCATTCCCTGCGACGAGAACACCACGATCCTCGCCGCCGCGCGCCTCGCGGGCATGCGGCTGCCGGCGTCCTGCACCAAGGGCCTGTGCGGGACCTGCAAGACGAGAAAGCGCGACGGCACCGTCGACATGGCGCATGCCGGGGGCATCCGCCAGCGCGAGATCGACGCCGGCATGGTGCTCCTGTGCTGCTCGAAGCCGCGCTCCAACGTGATCGTGGAGCGCTGACGCGCCCGCCTGGAGCGGTTCCGATCCACGCTCGGGAAAACCACAGGGGTTGCGCGGGAAATCCGATGCGGCTAGCTAAGTGACTGAAAAACAACGCTGTTTTTAGTCGCTCTAAACTGGACCGCCTCAAGGAGATCCCCATGCGCCGCCTCTCCCGCGCCCGCACCGTGCTCACCACCACCGCCCTCGCCGGCCTCCTCGCCACAGCCCCGGCCTTCACAGCGCAGGCGCAGGCCGATGCGCCGGCGGCGGAGGCCGTCGTCGAGACCTATTCCGACATCGCGCACGCCATGTACGAGGACGCGCTCGCGAGCGCGCGGGATCTCTCCGCGGCGGTGGACGCGCTCCTCGCCGATCCGAGCGCCGAGACGCTGGCTTCCGCCCGCGAGGCCTGGCTCGCCTCGCGCGTGCCCTACCAGCAGACGGAGGGGCTGCGCTTCGGCAACGCGATCGTCGACGAATGGGAGGGCCGCGTGAACGCCTGGCCCCTCGACGAGGGTCTCATCGACTACGTCGCGACGGACAGCTACGGCGAGGACTCCGACGAGAACCCGCTCTATACGGCGAACGTGATCGCCAACGAAACGATCCAAGTCGGGCGCGAGACCATCGACGCCTCCACCATCGACGCGGACCTGCTGCGCGCGCTCCACGAGGCGGACGGCGTCGAGGCGAACGTCTCCACCGGCTATCACGCGATCGAGTTCCTGCTGTGGGGCCAGGACCTCAACGGTACCGACGCCGGCGCGGGCGAGCGCCCGGCGAGCGACTTCGCCACCGGCGAGGCCTGCACCAACGGCGCCTGCGAGCGCCGCCGCGCCTATCTGGAGGCGGCCACCGATCTCCTGATCTCGGATCTCGAGGAGATGGTCGCGGCCTGGGCCGACGAGGGCGAGGCGCGCGCCGACATCGTGGCGAAGGGCGCCGAGGGCGGCCTCTCCGCCATCCTCACGGGTCTCGGCTCGCTCTCCTACGGCGAGCTCGCCGGCGAGCGCATGAAGCTCGGCGTGCTCTTGCACGACCCGGAGGAGGAGCACGATTGCTTCTCCGACAACACGCACAACTCGCACTACTACAATCAGGTCGGCATGCAGGCGCTCTACGGCGGCCGCTACGAGCGCATCGACGGCAGCGTCGTCGAGGGCCCCTCGCTCGCGGATTACGCGCAGGCGCAGGCGCCCGAGGCGGCGGGAGCCGTCGCGACGGCGATGGAGGAGGCGCATGCCCGCCTCGCCGCCATGAAGGAGCGCGCGGATACGGGCGTGGAGGCCTACGACCAGATGCTGGCGCTCGGCAATTCCGAGGGCAACGCCGTCGTGGAAGCCGGCGTCGAGGGCCTCGTCGCCCAGGCCCGCGCGCTGGAGACGCTGGTCGCCGATCTCGGCCTGACCGTCTCCGTCGAGGGCTCCGACAGCCTCGACGACCCGAGCGCCGTGCAGTAAGCGGGCCCGAGGGATGAAGGCCGCCGGCGGTCTCCCCTCTCCCTCGTGGAGAGGGGAGTTCTGGCGTGCCGGACGAGGCCGGTGCGCTCATTACAAGCGGAGCGGTCGCTCTGCATCGCGGCACACTGAATCGACAATGAGAACCGCCCTCCGCCCCACCCCGCTCCTCCTCGCCGCCCTCGCGGGCGCCCTCGTCGTCGCCGGCGGGGTCTTGGTCGCGCGGGGCGAGGCGGCGGAGCCGATCGCGTTCGCCTCACCCGCGGCCTTGGGGGAGGCGCTGTTCTTCGATCCGCGGCTCTCCCGGGACGGAACGATGGCGTGCGCGACGTGCCACGACCCGCAGGCCGGCTTCGCAGATCCGCGGGACGACGCCCTCGACGGCGCCGTCTCGCTCGGCGGCGACGGGGTGGCGCACGGGCGGCGCAACGCGCCGACGCTCACCTACGCGCAGGCGGTGCCCGCCTTCCATCGCGACGAGGAGGGCTATCGCGGCGGCCTGTTCCACGACGGGCGCGCCGTCGATCTCGCCGATCAGGCCGGCCGGCCCATGCTCGACCAGGCCGAGATGATGATGGCGGACGAGGCCGCGATCGTCGCCGCCGTGCGGGCCGATCCGGCCTACGAGGCCGCCTTCGACGCGTTCTTCGCACCCGGCGTGCTCGACGATCCGACCCGCGGCTTCGGGGCGATCGGCGAGGCGATCGCCGCCTTCGAGCGCACCGAGACCTTCGCGCCCTATTCCTCGAAATACGATCGCTGGCTCGCGGGCGAGGCCGAGCTCGACGATTGGGAGGAGCTCGGGCGCGTGCTGTTCTTCTCGCAGCAATTCACCAATTGCGCGCTCTGCCATCTGGGCGACGGCGGGCTCTCCGACCCGCGCGAGACCTTCACGGACCACCGCTACCACAATATCGGCACGCCCGCGCATCCGGGGCTCGAGGCGGACGATGCCGGGCTCGCCGAGAACCCGGCGGTCGCCGGCGATCCCGGGCAGGCGGGGCGCTACCGCACGCCGACGCTCCGGAACGTCGCCGTGACGGGGCCCTACATGCACAACGGCGTCTTCGCCGACCTGCGCACCGTCATCCTGTTCTACAACACCTACAACACGCGCTCGCAGGCGCGGCGCATCAACCCCGAGACCGGCGAGCCCTTCGGCCCGCCGCCACACCCCGAGACGCTGGCGCTGGAGGAGCTGGAGCACGGCCCCGCCCTCGACGACCAGCGCATCGACGCCCTCGTCGCCTTCCTGAAGACGCTCACCGATGAACGCTACGAAGCGCTGCTTTCGGACTAGCGCCCTCCACCTCGCGGGCGCGCTCGCGGCGGCCGGGATCGGCGCCGCGTCCGCCGAGGACGGGCGCATGGCGCGGGTCCTGGGCGAGGCCCTGTTCGAGCGCGCCTGGGTGCCGGCGCCCTCCTCCACCAAGGCGAACGACGGGCTCGGCCCCCTCTTCAACGCCCGCGCCTGCGTCTCCTGCCATGCCGGTCTCGACCGCGCGCCCGTCGTGACGGATGCGGCCGGGATCGTGCAGGGCGACGATCTCGTGCTGCGCCTCTCCGACGAAATGGGCGCGCCCGACCCGGTCTACGGCGCGCAGATCCAGACGGGTGCGGTCCCGGGGCTGCGGCCCGAGGGGCTCGTGCGGCTCGGGGCGACCGGCCCCGCCCCGCACGCGCTGGAGCACGGGCCGCTCGCGCCGGGCATCCGCGTCGGCGGGCGGATCGCGCCGTCCCTGTGCGGCATCGGGCGCCTCGACGCGGTACCCGACGAGGTTCTCGCCGCGCTCGCCGACCCGCATGACGCCGACGGCGACGGGATCTCCGGGCGCTTCGTCGGGCGCTTCGGCTGGAAGGCGCAGGCGCCCGACCTCGCGAGCATGGTCGCCATCGCCTTCGCCACCGATCTCGGGCTCTCGACCACCTATCGCCCGGCACCGCAGGGCGATTGCCCGACGCCGACCTGCGCGCACGCGCCCCATGGCGGCGACGCGGCGCACCCGGAGATCACCGACGAGATCGTCGCCATGGTGAGCGCCTATCTCGAAGCGATCCCGCCGCCGCCGGCGCCCGCGGCCGACCCGATCGGCGAGGCGCTCTTCGCCGAGACCGGCTGCGCCGCCTGCCACGTGCCCGCGCTTCCCACGCCGAACGGTCCGGCGCGGGCCTTCACCGACCTCCTCGTCCACGACATGGGCGAGGGGCTCGGCGGCGGCGCGACCGAGCCCGGCATCGCGCCGGGCGAATGGCGCACGGCCCCGCTCGTCGGCCTCTCGCGCACGATCGCCAAGGGTGCGGGGCTGCTGCACGACGGACGCGCACAGGGTGTCGCCGCGGCGATCGCGCTCCACGGCGGGGAAGCGGCGAGCGCCCGCGCCGCCTTCTCCGCGCTCGACGAGGACAGCCGCGAGAACCTGCTGCGCTACGTCGAGGCGCTCTGATCCGAAACCTCCCCGCAGGGGAGGTGGGCCGCGAAGCGGACCGGAGGGGGCGAATGGATCGGGGCGCCTCGCCCCCACCCGCCTCGCTGCGCTCGTCGACCTCCCCTGCGGGGAGGCGTCGAGGGCGTGCTCTGGATCGATTGCGTAGATCGTCTTGCGAACGGGCGTGCGCAGTGCTCACCCCGCTGCGCGCCTCTAGTCTGCGCCTCTCCTTCGCGCTCAACGCACGCACGCGCTGTCCCGACTCGATTTTTGCGTCCGGCCTCTGGACAGCTCCCACCATCTCTGTTCTGTTGTGCGATATGCGGACATAAATTCACTATGCGCACAAGAACGCGACATCGCATGCACGCTCCACGTCGGCTGGACAGGCCGGACCGAGCCCGGTGACCGCACCAGAGAGGGGAACCATGAAGAGACTAGCCGCACTCGTCGTCGCCGCCGCGATGCTCTCGTCCGCGTCGGTCGCCGCACAGGAAGTCCTCACGATCGGCGTGCGCTCGGAGGCGAGCTCGCTCGATCCGCATTGGACGCAGCTCTCCGCCGACCTGCAGGTGCAGGAGCACATCTTCGAGAAGCTCGTGAACCTCGATTCCGCCTCACAGCCGATCCCCGGCCTCGCCGTCTCGTGGGAGGCGATCGACGACACGACCTGGGAGTTCAAGCTGCGCGAGGGCGTCACCTGGCACGACGGCGAGCCCTTCACCGCCGACGACGTGATCTTCTCCTTCGATCGCCTGCGCGGCGGCATCGAGGGCGCTCCCGCGAGCCCGGCCTTCACCCTCGACAAGGGCGGCAAGACCTGGGAGAAGGTCGACGACCTGACGGTGCGCGTGCGCACGGACGGCCCCTACCCCACGGTGGCCGAGGACCTCGCCATGGTCCCCATCGTCGCCGAGCACGTGGCGCGCGGCGTCACCGCGTCGGTGGACTTCAATTCCGGCGACGCCGCCATCGGCACCGGGCCCTTCCTCTACAACGAGTTCCGCTCCGGCGATCGCATCTCCGTCGTCAAGAACCCCGGTTGGTGGGGCGGCGAGGTGCAGTGGGACGAGGTCGTGTTCCGGCCCGTCACCCAGGACGCCTCGCGGCTCGCGGCGCTGCTCAACGGCGACGTCGACATGATCGACTATCCGCCCACCGCGGACCTGCCGTCGCTGCGCGACAACCCGGACTTCACCGTCTCCTCGATCCCCTCGGACCGGCTCATCTACGTCATGCCGGCCTATCGCGACGTCGAGGACTACGTGCTCGACAACGACGGCAACGTCATGCAGCCCAACCCGCTGCGGGACTGGCGCGTGCGCAAGGCGCTCTCGCTCGCCATCAACCGCGAGGCGATCCGCGACCGCATCATGGGCGGCGCGTCGCTGCCGACGCGCAACGTCGTGCCGCCGGGCTTCTTCGGCTACGACGAGAGCCTCGAGGCCGACCCGTACGATCCCGAGGCGGCGCAGGCGCTCCTCGCGGAGGCCGGCTACGGCGACGGCTTCCAGCTCACGCTCCACGGCCCCAACGACCGCTACATCAACGATGCCCGCATCGTCGAGGCGATCGCCCAGATGTGGACGCGCATCGGCGTGAAGACCGCCGTCGACACGATGCCGCGCAACATCTTCTTCTCCGACCTGATCCGCGGCCACGAGGACAGCTTCCCCGGTCACGACGTGCCCAAGTTCTCCATGTCGCTGACCGGCTGGGGCACGGTGGCGGGCGAGGCGACCTACACGGTGTCGGGCATACTCGAGACCTACAACGCGGCGACCGGCGGCGGTAACGGCAATTTCGGGCGCTATTCCAACCCGCGCATCGACGCCCGCTCGATCCTCGCCAAGCGCACCATCGACCGCGACGAGCGCCTGCGGCTCCTGCAGGAGGCGATCAACATCGGGATGGAAGACTACGCGCTCATCCCGCTGCACTTCCAGGTGAACCATTGGGCCATGCGCCGCGGGCTGGAGCACGCCGCGCGCACCAACGAGCGCACGCTCGCCATCGAGGTGCGGCGGGTCGACTGACCCGTCGGCGCCGCGATCCTCGAGACGACGAAACGGGACGGAGTGGCTCCATGGTCGGCTTCATCGCACGACGCCTCGTGCAGAGCCTCTTCGTCCTGTTCGTCATGACGCTGATCGTCTTCTTCGGCGTCAACGTCATCGGCAACCCGGTCTACATTTTCGCGTCCTCGGAATGCAACCAGGCCTGCGTCAACGGCATCATCGCCGATCTCGGCCTCGATCGCCCGGTCTGGGAGCAGTATTTCGTCTTCGTCGGCAACGCGCTCTCGGGCGATCTCGGCAATTCGTTCACCTTCGGCGTGCCGGCGATGAGCCTGATCTGGGAGCGCCTGCCGGCCACCCTCGAGCTCGCCTTCGCCGCCCTCGTCATCGCGCTGGGCCTCGGGCTGCCGCTCGGCATCCTCGCGGGCCTGCGGCCGGACGCGATCTCGAGCCGGCTCATCATGGGCGTCTCGACGCTCGGCTTCTCGGTCCCGGTCTTCTGGATCGGGCTCATCCTGATCATGGTGTTCTCCGTCCAGCTCGGCTGGCTGCCCTCGATCGGGCGCGGGGACACGGTCTCGATCCTCGGGCTCGAGGCGAGCTTCCTGACGCTCGACGGGCTTTCGCATCTCCTGATGCCCGCATTCACGCTGTCGCTGTTCATGCTCGCCATGGTGATCCGCCTGACGCGGGCGGGCATGCGCGAGGTGCTGCACGCGGATTACGTGAAGTTCGCCCGTGCCAACGGCATCTCGGAGACGCGCATCCTCTCCGTCCACGTGATGAAGAACATCCTCATCCCGATCGTCACCGTGCTCGGCATGGAGTTCGGCGGCGTCATCGCCTTCGCCGTCGTGACGGAATCGATCTTCTCCTGGCCCGGCGTCGGCAAGATGCTCATCGACGCCATCGCGGTGCTCGATCGCCCGCTGATCGTGGCCTACCTCGTCTTCGTGGTGTTCATGTTCGTGATCATCAACCTGCTCGTCGACATCCTCTATTCCGTCCTCGATCCGCGGGTTCGCCTCGGCGGGGGTGCGCGATGAGCGCGGGCGCCGTCACCCGGCCGGAGCAGGCGGGGCCCGTCGATCCCGCGGGTGCGCCGAGGCCCGCCGAGGCGAGCGCGTTCGCGGCCGTGGCGCGCGCCTATGCGCGCTCGCTCATCGCCATGACGGCGCTCGTCGTCTTCGCGATCATCGCCGTCGCCGCCCTCCTCGCGCCCTGGATCGCGCCGCAGAACCCCTACGACCTCACCCAGGTCGACCTGCTCGACAACCTTCTGCCGCCGGGCTCCGAAAGCTTCTCCGGCCAGATCTATTGGCTCGGCACCGACGGGCAGGGCCGCGACATCCTCTCGGCCATCCTCTACGGCCTGCGGATCTCGCTCCTCGTCGGGCTCGCGTCGGGCGTCATCGCGCTGCTGATCGGCGCGGCGGTGGGCCTCGTCTCGGCCTATCGTGGCTCCTGGCTCGACGCGACGATCATGCGCATCGTCGATTTGCAGCTCTCCTTCCCCACGATCCTCGTCGCGCTGATCCTGCTCGTCATCCTGGGGCGCGGCGTCGACAAGATCGTCTTCGCGCTGGTCGTGGTGCAATGGGCGTACTTCGCCCGCACCGTGCGCGGCGTCGCGCTCGTCGAGAACTCGCGCGAATACATCGAGGCGGCGCGCGGCCTGAAGCTCGGGCACCTGCGCATCCTCTTCGGCCATCTCCTTCCCAATTGCATGCCCACCCTCCTCGTCGTGGCGACCGTGCAGGTCGCCTCCGCCATCTCGCTCGAGGCGACGCTCTCCTTCCTCGGGCTGGGGCTGCCGCCGACGCAGCCCTCGCTCGGGCTCCTCATCGCCAACGGCTTCGACTACATGCAGAGCGGGCGCTACTGGATCAGCCTCCTGCCGGGCGTCGTCCTCCTCGTCACCATCGTCTCGATCAACGTCGTCGGCGACCGCCTGCGCGACGTGCTCAACCCGAGGCTCGCGCGATGACGCGTGCCGTCGACACCCCGCCGGCCCTCGCGGTCGAGGACCTGCGCACGGCCTTCTTCACCGATGCCGGGCGCCTCGACGTCGTGGACGGCGTGAGCCTCACGCTCCGCCGCGGCGAGATCCTGGGCCTCGTGGGCGAGAGCGGCTCGGGCAAGACCATGACGGGCTTCTCGATCACGGGCCTGATCGAGCCGCCGGGCCGCATCGTCGGCGGCTCCGTGAAGCTCGCGGGCGAGGAGCTCGTCGGCGCCGACCGGGCCCGGCTGCGAGCCCTGCGCGGGCGGCGCATCGCCATGGTCTTCCAGGACCCGATGATGACGCTCAACCCGGTCCTGCGCATCGAGACGCAGATGACGGACGCGCTCCTCGCGCACGCGTCCATGAGCCGTGCCGCCGCGCGCGCCAAGGTCCGCGACGCTCTCGCGGAGGTCGGCATCGCCGCGCCCGACGAGCGGCTTCGCGCCTATCCGCACGAGCTCTCGGGGGGCATGCGCCAGCGCGTCGCCATCGCCATCGCGCTCCTGCACGAGCCGGACGTCGTCATCGCCGACGAGCCGACGACGGCGCTCGACGTGACCATCCAGGGCCAGATCCTCGCGCTCGTCCAGCGCCTGTGCCGCGAGCGCGGGACGGGGCTCGTGTGGATCACCCACGACCTCGCCGTCGTCGCCGGCATCGCCGACCGGATCGCCGTCATGTATGCCGGGCGCATCGTCGAGGAGGGGCCCGTCGACGACGTCCTCGACCGGCCGGCGCATCCCTACACGCGCGGCCTCATCGCCTCCGTTCCCGTGCCGGGCCGGCGCGAGCGGCTGCCGCAGGTGCCCGGCCGCATGCCCTCGCTGCTCGAGCTGCCGCCGGGCTGCGCCTTCGCGCCGCGCTGCGCGCAGGCCGCCGAGGCATGCCGCGCGCGCCCCGACCTCCTCCCCGTCGGCCCCGCCCGCGCGGCGCGCTGCCATTTCCCCCTCGTCGAGACGGAGGCCGCGCGATGAAGCCGCCGCCGCTCATCGAGGCGCACGGCCTCTCCAAGGTCTTCGGCGAGGGCCAGGACCTCGTCGGACGCATGCTCTCCCGCTTCGGGCTCGAGCGCCCGCCCCGCCGGGTCCACGCCGTCGAGGAGGTGAGCCTCACCATCCGCGAGGGCGAGGTCGTGGGCGTCGTCGGCGAATCGGGCTGCGGGAAGTCGACGCTCGGGCGCATGATCGCCGACATCCTCCAGCCGACCACCGGCGAGATCCTTCATCGCGGCCGCCCCCTCGGCGCGCGCCGACGCGAGAAGGGCGCCGGCCTCGCGGTCCAGATGATCTTCCAGGACCCGTTCTCCTCCTTGAACCCGAGGAAGCGGGTGGGCGCGCTCATCGGCGAGGCGCCGAAGGTGCACGGCATCGTCGCCCGGGAGGATCTCGACGATTACGTCGAGAGCCTGATGGAGCGCTGCGGCATCGACCTCGCCTACAAGGGCCGTTTCGCGCATCAATTCTCCGGCGGGCAGCGCCAGCGCATCGGCATCGCCCGCGCGCTCGCGGTCAAGCCCGAGCTCCTCGTCTGCGACGAGGCGGTCTCGGCGCTGGACGTCTCCATCCAGGCGCAGATCGTCAACCTGTTCATGGACCTGCGCGAGGAGCTGGGGCTCACCTACCTCTTCATCAGCCACGATCTCGGCGTCGTGGAGCACGTCTGCGACCGGGTGCTCGTCATGTATCTCGGACGCATCGTCGAGAGCGGGCCCGCGGCCGAGATCTTCCGCGCGCCCAACCACCCCTACACGAAGGCGCTGCTCGCCGGCGTGCCGCGCATCGAGCGCCGGCGCACCGCCTACGAACCCATCGAGGGCGACATGCCCTCCCCCCTCGCGCCGCCGCCGGGCTGCCGCTTCCATCCGCGCTGCCCCTTCGCGACGGCCCGCTGCCGCGAGGAGACGCCGGCCCTGCGCGAGATCGCGCCGGGCCGGCTCTCCGCCTGCCATCTCAACGACGCAACCGCTTGAAGCCGAGGAGACCTGACATGGGCGCCTACCAGGAGCGAATGGAGACATTCGCCGCGCTCGTCGCCGAGGGAGCCGACATCGCCTTCGTGCCCATCGGCACGGATCTCGACTACCTCACCGGCATCCACCGCGACATCCCCAATTACGGCCGCAACCTCCATCCCGGCATGTGGCTCGAAGGCGCCTGGATCGTGCCCGGCCGCGCGCCGATCCTGACGCTTCCGCGCATGACGGTGGAGTTCGGCGCCGCCGGCGGCATCGAGGCCTACGACGTGCGCGTGCTGGGCGACTGGGACGACCCGGCCGCCCTCGTGAAGGGCATCCTCGCCGACGCGCGCCTGCCCGAGCGCCCGCGCATCGCGGTGAGCGACGACACCGAGGCCGAGAGCCTGATCGAGCTCCAGGGCCTCCTGCCGGACGCGCGCTTCGTCTCGGCGACGCGCCTCCTGCGCCGGCTTCGCACCATCAAGAGCCCGCAGGAGATCGAGACGCTGCGCGCGGCGGGCAAGATCACCGAGGATGCCTTCCAGGCGGTGATCGGCAACCTGAAGATCGGCATGACCGAGCTCGACGTCGTCGCCGAGGTCGACTACCAGATGAAGAAGCGCGGGTCGCTCGGCCCCTCCTTCACGACGTCGCTCTACAATACCGGGCCCAATCACCCGATGCTGTTCGGCCGGCGCCTGCAGAGCTGGCCGCGCGTGCTCACGGCGCCGGTCTCCGTGCTCTTCGACTTCGGCGCCGTGCACGACGGCATGTGCTACGATTTCGGCCGCACGGTCTCCTTCGGCGCGCCGAGCGCCGAGCAGGTGAAGGTCCACCGGCTGATCATGGACTCGCAGGCCGCCGGCATCGCGGCCCTGAAGGCCGGCGCCGTCACCTGCGAGGAGGTGGACCGCGTCGCCCGCGCCGTCATCGAGGACGCCGGGTACGGCAAGTACTTCCGCCACCGGCTCGGCCACGGCATCGGCTGGGACGTGCACGAGCCGCCCTTCCTCACCAAGGGCGACACGACGGTGGTGGAGGAGGGCATGATCTTCACGATCGAGCCGAGCATCTTCCAGGACCGCGACTTCTCCGCCCGCGTGGAGGACTGCATCGTCGCCCGGCCGAACGGCGGCGAGGCGCTGACGAGCGGCTTCCAGGATCTGATCGTGATCGAGTGAGGCGCGAGCGGCCGCGCACGCCCGTGCGCGGCCGCTCCCTCTGAGGACCTCGGGTGACCCCATGCAGGACGATCTCGCCGCCCGCCTCGCCGCGATGGAGGACCGCGCGGCCATCGCCGACGTGATCCACGCCTATTGCTGGCATTTCGACCGCAACGAGCCCGACGCCGTCGCCGACCTCTTCACGACGGACGCGCTCGTCGATTACGGTCCGGACGCGCCCGATCTCCACGGGCGCGAGGCCATCCGCGCCGCGGTCGCCAAGGGGCTCGCGGAGACCTTCGCCGCGACGAGCCACCACGTCTCCAACATCCGCATCACGCTCGACGGCGAGCGGGCGACGTCGGCGTGCCTCCTCTACGCCTGGCACCGCTACCGCGCCGGCGCGCCCGACGGGGAGCTCTGGGCGCAATACCATCACCGCTTCGTGCGCACGCCCGAGGGCTGGCGGATCGCCGAGCTCGTGCTCAAGGCCGCGGGGATGACGCATTTCCATCGCGCACGGATGCACCCGATCGGGCGGCTTTGACGCGCTAATCGCGTCTTGCGCCGACGAACCGCTCCGCTATTCTCACCTCCGATGAAACTTCTGTTCGCATTGCGAACAAATTCGAGGAGCGGGGCGTGGATCGCCGCAGCATCGGCGTCATCGTCAATCCCATCGCCGGCATGGGCGGGCGCGTCGGCCTCAAGGGCACCGACGGCGCGGAGGCGCTCGCGCGCGCCCGTGCGCTCGGCGCGACGCCCGCCTCGCATGCCCGCGCGGTGCGCGCGCTCGCCAAGCTCGCGCCGATCGCCGACGCGTTTCGCCTCCTCGCCTGCCCCGGCGCCATGGGCGCCGACGCCTGCCGCGAGGCCGGCCTCGACCCCGAGACCCTACCCGTAGCCGTCACGGACGAGACCTCGGGCGAGCACACCCGCGCCGCCGCCTCCGCCATGGCGGCGCGACGCGTCGACCTCCTCCTCTTCGCCGGCGGCGACGGCACGGCCCGCGACGTCCTCGACGGGATCGGCGAGGACGTGCCCATGCTCGGCATCCCCACCGGCGTGAAGATGCACTCCGCGGTCTTCGCCGCGAGCCCCGAGGCCGCCGGCAATCTCGCGCGCCTCCTCGCCGAGGGCGACGCGCGGGTACGCTTCCGCGAGGCCGAGGTGATGGATCTCGACGAGGCGGGGCTTCGCGAGAACCGCGTCTCGGCGCGCCTCCACGGCGTCGCCCGCGCGCCATTCGAGCGCGCTCTCATGCAGGCAGGCAAGGCCTCCGCGCAGGCCTCCGACGAGGATGCGCTCGACGCCTTCGCCCGCGCCTTCGCCGCGCGCATGGAGCCCGGCCGGCTCTACGTGCTCGGCTGCGGCACGACACTGCGGCGCATCAAGCGCGCGATCGGCTTCGAGGGCACGCTTCTGGGCGTCGACGTCGTCATCGACGGGCGGGCGCTCGCGCTGGACGTCGGCGAGGAGCGGCTCATGCGCCTCGTCGCGGGTGCGCGCGCCACGATCGTGGTGGGCGTCACCGGCGGCCAGGGCTTCGTCTTCGGGCGCGGCAACCAGCAGATCGGCCCCGAGGTCATCCGCGCGGTGGGGCGCGAGAACATCGTCGTCGTCACCGGCGTCTCGAAGCTCGTCGGCCTCGATCCGCCGGTGCTGCGGGTGGACACCGGCGACCCGGCGCTCGACCGGGACTTAGCCGGCTACATCCGCGTCGAGACCGCCCCCGGCCAATCCACCATGATGCGCATCGCCGCGTGACCCGCACCCGATCCGCATCCCGACAGACAACCCGCGCGGATGCGCCGCGCGAAGGAGGAGACCGGTGAGACAGGACCAGACCCGCGCCCATCCCTGGATGCCGAACTCGGTTCCCGCGGCCAAGGACGCGATGCTCGCGGCGATCGGCGCCAATTCCATCGAGCAGCTCTTCGCGCAGATTCCGGAGGACCACCGCTTCCGCGGCACCTTCGACCTGCCGCCGGCGCTGCCCTCCGAGGTCGAGCTGAAGAAGCATCTCCTGAAGACGCTCGGCAAGAACAGGAGCTGCGAGGAGAACCTGAGCTTCCTGGGTGCCGGCATCTACCAGCACCACGTCCCGGCCATCGTCGACGAGGTCGCCGGGCGCAGCGAGTTCCTCACCTCCGTGTGGGGCACGCCGATGTCCGACCACGGCCGCAACCAGGCCTGGTTCGAGTTCTGCTCGCAGCTCGGCGAGCTCGTCGGCATGGAATTCGTGGGCCTGCCCGTCTATTCCTGGGGCTGCGCCGCCGGCAACGCCGCGCGCATGGCCGCGCGCATCACCGGGCGCCGCAGGCTCCTCGTCCCCGCCTCGATGGATCCCGAGCGCCTCGCCGTCGTGCGGCAATATTGCGAGCCGGTCCAGATGGCGAGCCACATCGCCGTGGAGACGGTCGCCTTCGACCCGAGGACCGGGCTCCTCGACCTCGACGACCTCGCGGCGAAGCTCGCGGACGACGTGGCCGGCGTCTATTTCGAGACGCCGGGCTTCCTCGGCACGATCGAGAGCCGGGGCGCCGAGATCGCGGCGGCGGCGAAGAGGCACGGCGCCGTCACCATCGTCGGCGTCGACCCGATCTCGCTCGGCATCCTCGCCCCGCCCTCCGATTACGGCGCGGACATCGTGGTGGGCACGATCCAGACGCTGGGCGCCCACATGAATTGCGGCGGGGGTGCGGGCGGCTTCATCGCCTCGCGCGACGAGGAGGCCTACGCCCGCGAATACCCGACGCTCAACGTCTCGATCACCGGCACGTCGGTGCCCGGCGAGGTCGGCTTCGGCCTGTGCCTCGCGCATCAATCGTCCTACGGCATGCGCGAGGAGGGCAAGGACTGGACGGGCAATTCCGTCTACCTCACCGCCATCGCGAGCGCCGTCTACATGTCGCTCATGGGCCCGGAGGGCTTCCGCGAGATCGGCGAATTGATCATCCAGCGCGCGCACTACGCGGCGAAGCGCGTGGCCGAGGTGCCGGGCGTCGAGGTCGTCTTTTCGAACGGCTTCTTCAAGGAATTCGTCGTGCGCTTCGACGGCACGGGCAAGAGCGTCGCGCAGGTGAACGAGGCCCTCATGGCGAAGGGCATCTTCGGCGGCAAGGACATCTCCGCCGACTTCCCCGCGCTCGGCCAGGCCGCGCTCTACTGCATCACCGAGATCCACGGACAGGCCGAGATCGACCGGCTTGTCGACGCCCTGAAGGAGGCTGTGCGATGAGCACCCCCCGCGAGGTCACCCAAGCTCGCTGGAACGAGCCCGTCGTCATGGAGATGGGCGTTCCCGGCCGCCGCGGCGCGGTCTTCCCCGCCGCCGAGGCGGAGGTCGCGGCCGCCGTCGGCGAGGCGTCTTCGCTCGTGCCGGCCGCCATGCGCCGGCGGGCGAAGCCGGCGCTCCCCGAGATGAGCGAGCCGGACGTGCTGCGCCATTACCTGCATCTCTCGCAGGAGGTGCTGGGCATGATGAACATCAGCCTCTTCGGCACCTGCACGATGAAGTACAATTCCCGCCTCTCCGAGCAGATCTCGCTCCGGCCCCAGATGGCGGACATGCATCCCTACCAGGACCCGCGCACGCTCCAGGGCATCCTCGAGATCGTGCACGAGTTCGACCTGATCCTGCGCCAGCTCTCCGGCATGGACCAGTTCGTCTTCCAGGCCGCGGGCGGTGCGCACGCGGCCTACACGCAGACCGCCGTGACGCGCGGCTATTTCGCTGCCAAGGGCGAGCTCGAGCAGCGCAACCAGATCATCACCACGATCCAGGCGCATCCCTGCAACCCGGCGACCGCCGCGACCTCCGGGTTCGAGGTGATCACGCTGATGCTAGAGGAGAACGGCTACCCGTCGATCGAGGCGCTGAAGGCCGCGCTGTCGAACCGCACGGCGGCGCTCATGCTCAACAACCCCGACGACATGGGCATCTACAATCCGCAGATAAAGGAATGGGTGCGCCTCGCCAAGGAGGCCGGCGCGCTCGCCTTCTACGACCACGCCAACTTCAACGGCGTGATGTCGAAGATCCGCGCCCGCGATCTCGGCTTCGACGCCTGCATGTTCATGCTGCACAAGACCTTCGGCGGACCGAAAGGCGGCGGCGGGCCGGCGACGGGGGCATACGGCTGCTCGGCGGAGCTCGCGCCCTTCCTGCCCAAGCCCGTCGTCGTCAAGGACGAGGCGAGCGGCCTCTACGACCTCGACTACGACCGCGAGATGAGCGTCGGCAAGGTGCGCGAGTTCTTCGGCAACCTGCACATCGTCATGCGCGCCTATGCCTGGGCCCGCGCCATGGGGGCGGAGGGCATCGCGGAGGCCTCCGACATCTCGGTTCTCGCCAACAACTACATGGAGAAGCGGCTTCTCGCCGTCGACGGCGTGACCAAGTCCCACCCGCATCTCGACGAGTATCGCCTCGAGATGACGCGCTACTCGCTCGAGAAGCTCAAGGAGGAGACCGGCATCGGCGTCGCCGAGCTCTCCGCGCGCATGGTGGATTTCGGCGTCGACGCGCCCTGGCTCGCCCACGAGCCCTGGCTCGTCCCCGAGCCCTTCACGCCGGAAGCCGGCGAGATGTGGTCGAAGGAGGACATCGACACCTGGTGCGACGTGATCGCCCAGATCGCCAAGGAGGCGCGGGAGAACACCGATCACGTCAAGGCGGCGCCGCACAACGCGGCGATCCACGCCATCGACGGCTCCGCCCTCGACGACCCGGCGCGCTGGGCGACGACCTGGCGGGCCTACCTCAAGAAGCACGGCGCGCAGGCCCGCCGGGCCGCCGGCTGAGCCGCGCGCGAGGCCGACCACACGAGAGCGGGACCGCCCATGACCTTCACCATCCACGGCATCGCACGCACCCGCACGTCCCGCGTCCTGTGGATGGCGCAGGAGCTGGGCGTTCCCTACACCCACGTGAAGACCGCGCCGGGCGAGGGGGGCACGCGCTCCCCCGCCTTCCGGGCGCTGAGCCCGATGGGGCGCGTGCCCGTCCTGGAGATGGACGGGCTCGTGCTCTCCGAATCGCTCGCCATCAACCTCCACCTCGCCAAGGCGTTCGAGACGCCGCTCGGCCCGCGGACGAAGGAGGAGGACGGGCTGATGACGATGTGGACGCTCTTCGCGGCCACCGAGCTCGAGCCCAACGCCCACGAGGTCCTGGTCCACACCCTCAACCGTCCCGAGGCGGAGCGCGATCCGGCGGCGCGGGACGCCGCCCTCGCGGCGCTCGCGCGCCCGCTCGCCGCGCTCGAGACGGCGCTCGTCGCAGGCGGCGGGCATCTCGTGGGCGGGCGGTTCACGGTGGCGGACCTGAACGTCGCCTCGATCCTGTTCTATCTGCGTGCGGCGCCGGGCGCGCTCGCCGCGACGCCCGCCGTCGCGGCACTGTGGGACGAAGCGCAGGCGCGGCCCGCCTATGCGGCCATGATGCGCCTGCGCGAGGAAGGCTGATGGGCGAGCCCACGCCTGCCTCGCCGCTGCCCTCCTGGCGCTGGCCGGAGGCGGATTGGCGTGCCCTCGTCGGGCGCGTGCGCGCCGGGCGACGCCTGCGGCCGCCCTCCTGGAACGGCAAGCGCTGCGCCGTCGCGCTCTCCTTCGATTGCGACCACGAGACCTTCGAGATGGGTGCCGGCGGGCGCGCCATGGGGCGGATCGCCTGGGGCGAGTTCGGGCGACGCGTCGGCGTGCCGCGCATCCTCGATCTGCTGAGCCGCCACGACGTGCCCGCCACCTTCTTCGTGCCGGCGGTGTGCGCGCTCATCGATCCCGACGAGCCCCGCCGCATCGCGGCGCAGGGCCACGAGATCGGCATCCACGGCTGGATCCACGAGAACAACTCGCTCCTCGCCTACGAGGACGAGCGCGCCCTGATGGAACGCGCCCGCGACGTCCTGCGCGAGGCGAGCGGCACGGAGCCCCTCGGCCTGCGCTCCGCCAACTGGGACCTCAGCCCCAACACGATCCGCATCGTGCGCGAGATGGGCCTCCTCTACGATTCCTCCATGATGGCCGACGAGGAGCCCTACGAGCTCCTGCTCGACGGCGCGGCGACGGGGCTCGTGGAGATCCCCGTCGAATGGCTGCGGGACGACGCGGTCTATCTCCTCTTCAACCGCAACCCGCCGACGCGCCCCTACACGCCGCCCGCCGACGTGCTCGACATCTTTCGCCGCGAGCTCGACGCCGCCTGGGAGGAAGGCGGCGTCTTCCAGCTCGTGATGCACCCCTTCGTCATCGGCTATCGCTCGCGGATCTTCATCCTCGAGGAGCTGATCCGCCACGCCAAGGAGAAGGGCGACGTGTGGTTCTGCACGCATGCCGAGCTCGCCCGCCACGCCCGCGACCACGCGCTCGATCCCGCTCGGGACATCCGATGACCACACGCAGCTTCGCCGTGATCGGCGCCGGCTCCATCGGCGTCGCCTTCGCCCTCGTCTTCGCGCGCGCCGGGCATGAAGTGCGCGTGGTCGATCCCGATCCCGCGCGCCGCGCCGCGATCGACGGCGAGATCGTTCTGCGCCTCGACGACCTTTCCGCCCACGGGCTGTTCGACGGCGACGCGGCCGCCGTCCGCGCGCGCATCGCGGCGACGGCCGACCTCGCCGCAGGCGTCGCGGACGCCGCCCTCGTCATGGAATGCGCGCCCGAGGACGAGGGCGTGAAGCGCGCGCTCTTCGCCGAGATCGCCGCCGCCGCGCCCGCCGACGCGATCCTGGCGAGCGCATCCTCCGCCATCGGCGCCTCGCGCTTCGCCGCCGACCTGCCGGAGGCGGCGCGCGCGCGCTGCCTCGTCGCCCATCCCGGCAATCCGCCGACGCTCATCCCCGTCATCGAGCTCGTGCCGGCACCCTTCACGGCGCCCGAGACGATGGACGACGCCGAGCGGCTCCTCGAAGGCTGCGGCATGCGCCCGGTGCGGCTCGGCCGCGAGGTCGAGGGCTTCGTCTACAACCGGCTCCAGGGCGCCATGCTGCGCGAGGCCTATTGCCTCGTTCGCGACGGGATCATTTCCGCGAACGACCTCGACACGCTGGTGCGCGACGGGCTCGGCCTGCGCTGGTCCGTCGTCGGCCCCTTCGCCACCGCCGACCTCAACGTCCGCGGCGGCATCTCGGCGCACGCGAAACGCATGGGCGCCGCCTATGCGCGGATGGGCGCCGAGCGCGGGCAGGACGACCCGTGGACGGACGATCTCGTCGCGCGCGTCGACGCCGAGCGCCGCGCGCTCCTGCCGCTCGAGCGCTGGGAGGAGGGCGTGCGCGCCCGCGACGTGGGACTCATGCGTGCGCTCGCCGCGCGCCGCGGCGCGCCGGGCACGGGCGAGGAGCCGCAATGACGAGCCTCCCGGCACGGATCGACATCGCCATCATCGGCGGCGGCGTCGTCGGGCTCTCACTGGCGCGCATCCTGGCACGAGCCGGCGAGGACGTCCTTCTCCTCGACGAGGGGCGCCACGCCGGCACCACCGCCAATGCGGGAAGCCTCCACGTCCAGATGCAGAGCCGCTTCATCCGGCTCTATCCCGAGCAGGTCCCGGCGCTGGAGCGCGCCCTGCCGCTCTACGTCGCCGCAGCCCGCCTCTGGGCGGAGCTGGAAGCGGAGCTCGGCGCCGATTTCGAGCTGAAGCGCTCCGGCGGCCTGATGATCGCGGAAAACCGCGCGCAATACGACTTCCTCGCCCGCAAGTGCGACCGCGAGCGCGCGCTGGGCCTCGACGTCGAGATGGTGGGCCGCGCCGATCTCCTGCGGCTCGCGCCCTATCTCGACCCGGACGCCGTCTACGGCGCGGAATTGTGCGCCGACGAGGGCAAGCTGAACCCGCTCCTCGCCAACGCGGCGCTGACCCGCGCGGCACGCGACGCCGGCGCCAGGATCGTGGGCGAGACGCGCGTCGAGCACCTCGCGCAGGACGGGCGCGGCTTTCGCGTCGAAACCTCCCGCGGGCCGGTGCGCGCCGCGCGCGTCGTCCTCGCCGCCGGGGCGGGGACAGGAGCGCTGGCGGCGCAGCTCGGCGTGCCGATCCCCACCGCGGCCGAGCCGCTGCACATGAACGTCACGGAGCCGATCGCCCCCGTCGTGCGCCATCTCGTGCAGCATGCCGAGCGGATGATCACGTTGAAGCAGCTCGCGAGCGGGCACGTCGTCGTGGGCGGCGGCTGGCCGGCGCGGCTCGCGGGCGAGGGCACGCCCCTCGTCGAGCGGGCGAGCATCCTCGGCAATCTCGCGCTCGCCGCACGCCTCGCCCCGGGCATCGCGCAGGCGCGGGTGATCCGCACCTGGGCCGGCGTGAACACGACCTGCGACGGCGCCTCGATCATCGGTGCGGCGGGCCCGAGCGGCCTCTTCGTCGCCGTGCCGGGGGATGCCGGCTACACGCTCGGCCCCCTGGTGGCGCGCCTCGCGGCGCAGGCGATCCGCGGCGAGCGCCCCGATTTCGACCTCGCGCCCTACGATCCCGGTCGCTTCGCCCGCCGCGAGGTGGCGATCCCCGCTTGAAGTCATGCGAACGCGATCGACCGCGCTTTCGCGCACAACCGATCGCCGGAACGACAGCGGGCGGGCGTTGCAATCGGCGAACGCTGCCCGTCAAGAACCTCCATTTACCGGCGTGCCGCGGCGGAAATCGACCCGCATCGGAACCCTTCTTGGCGATTTCGCTCGGTTCGGCCCAACTTCGCCCTTGCGCAGTTCCCGGACTTTTGTTCACTATGCGCACGAATGTACGAGAAACGGGAGCGACCGTCGTCGCAACCCGTCGCCCTCTGGATCGGAGCGCACCATGACGAACAAGATCTCGAACACCCTCTCGTCCGGCCTCGGCGGCGTCTCCCGGCGCACGGTGCTGACGGGTATCGGCGCCGCCGGCTTCGCCGCCGCCATGCCCGGCATCCGCCGGGCGCACGCCCAGGAGACGACGCTGCGCTGGTGGTCGCCGCAGACCGCGCCGGCCCAGCGCGAGGCCTACGACTACCAGATCCGGACCTTCGAGGAGGCGAACCCGGGCGTGAAGGTGCTGTTCGAGAGCACGTCCGACGAGGGCTATCCCGCGCAGATGGCGGCCGCCTTCGCCTCGGGCCAGGCGCCCAACGTCGTCACGCACCTGCCCTCCTTCGCCGTGTCGAACTATTGGCAGAACGGCCTGCTCGAGCCCTTCGACGACGTCATCGCCATGATCGGCCCGGAGAAGTATTACGAGGGCGCGAACAAGATCTACGAGATCACCCCCGGCCAGCACGCCGGCACCGGCATCGGCAACTCGGCCGCCAACATGCTGTGGGTGCGCACCGACCTGATGGAGAAGGCCGGCATCGACGCCGTGCCGCGCACCTGGGACCAGCTGCGCGACGCCGCCTCGAAGATGCAGGGCGGCGGCATCTACGGCGCGCCGCTCCCCTACGCCCGCAACTCGATGACGAGCCTCGTCTTCGTCTGCTTCGTCCACGGCGCGGGCGGGATGATCTTCTCCCCCGACCTCGAGGTCGCGGTCGATTCCGCCGAGTTCCGCAACGCGCTCGAGTTCTACAAGTCGATGCGCGAATTCTGCCCGCCGGGCGCCACCGCCTATTCCTGGGGCGAGAGCCTCACGGCCTTCGTCTCCGGCGCCACCGCGACGGGCCTCTATACCGGCCGCGTGCTCGCCAACGTCAACGCCCAGAACCCCGGGATCGCGGAGTTCGTCTCGGCGCACGAATATCCGACCGTGTCGGAGGACGTGCCGCACTGGACCTTCAACGACTTCCCCTCGGTGATGATCCCCAAGGACGCACCGAACATGGAGCTGACGAAGAAGCTCGCCGCGCACCTCTTCGAGCCGGACGGCTACATCCGCCAGCTCCACGCCGCGCCGGGCCACGTCCTGCCGGTTCTGAAGACGATCTCGTCCATGGAGGCCTACCAGGACAACGAGATCATCCGGAAATATTCCGACGACGTCGACCGCATGGCCGCGGCCGCGGCGGCGGGCCACAATCTCGGCTGGGAATCGACCGCCCACCAGCCCAACACCAAGGCCGGGCAGATCATCGCCTCCCACGTCCTCGCCGAGGCGGTGCAGCGCTACGTCATGAACGGGGACGCGATGGACGCCGTCGTCTCCGACACGGCCATGCGCCTCGAGGAACTGATGAAGGGCTGACCGGGGGCTCCTCTCCCTCTCCCGTTCGAACCCTTCGTCACGCGCGACGCCGGGCCGGCCGCACCCTCCCCGTGCCCGGCGTCGCCGCTCCTTTTCGCGGACGCCTCATGACCGCCACGACCATCACCGGATCGGCCGCCGCCGGCGCGCCCCGCGGCTCGGCCCTCGACCGCCGCTACGCGATGCTGGGCCTCGTCCTCATCGCGCCGTCGGTCATGATCTTCTGCATGGTGATCGTCTATCCGCTGGTCTCGGCGATCTACCTGAGCCTGTTCTCGATCTACACGCCGACGCTGCAGGGCGACTTCGTCGGGCTCGACAATTACGCGACCCTGATGGCGTCGGGCGAGTTCTGGCGCTCCCTCCTCAACACGGTGATCTGGACCGTGTGCACGCTCACGCTCCAGATCGTCTTCGGCATCGCGGTGGCGCTCGTGCTGCACCAGAACATGGCCTTCCGGGCGCTGGCGCGCAGCCTGATCCTGTTTCCCTACTTCGTCTCCACCGTGGTCGCGGTGCTGGTCTGGCGGTGGCTGTTCAACGACCTCTACGGCATCCTCAACCACATGATGATGTGGGCCGGTCTCGTCGACATGCCGCTCGACTATCTCGGCTCGATGCCCAACGCGATGATCAGCGTCGTTATCGTCGGTGCGTGGAAATACTTCCCCTTCGTCGTCATCGCGGTGCTGGCGCGCCTGCAGACGATCCCCGAACCCCTCTACGAGGCCGCCAAGATCGACGGCGCCGGCCCGATCGCGCGGTTCTTCGACGTGACGCTGCCGCAGCTGCGCGACGTGCTCGTCGTGATCATCCTGCTGCGCGCGATCTGGGACTTCAAGGAATTCGACCTGATCTTCCTGCTCACCGGCGGCGGGCCGCTGATCTCGACGCAGACGCTGCCGCTCATGGTCTACAAGGACGCGTTCGGGCTCAACGACATGGGCCGCGCCTCCGCGGTCGCGGTGACGATGATGCTCGTCATGCTCGTCTTCATGATCGCCTACCTGCGCCTGACCGGGCGCGAGGAGAAGGAGGCCGCGCAATGACGCGCATCCTGCGTCGCCTCGCCTGGAACGCCTTCGCCTGGGCCATCGTCCTCGTCGTCGCGTTCCCGCTCGTGTGGATGGTGATCACCTCGGTGAAGCCCCAGTTCGAGCTCTTCCGCATCCCGCCGACCTTCTGGCCCGGCGAGGTGACGTTCGAGCATTACTGGACGCTGCTCGAGCGCACGCCGTTCCTCACCTACATGCGCAACTCGCTCGTCGTCGCCACGGTGACGACGGTGCTCGTCGTCGCGGTGGCGACGCTCGCCGCGCATTCGCTGGTGCGCTTCCGCTATCCGGGGCGCGAGCGGCTCGCGCAGCTCGTCCTGTTCACCTACCTCCTGCCCTCCGTCGTGCTGATCCTGCCGCTCTACCTGATGCTGGTGTGGATCGGCGTGGCGAACACGCTCTTCAGCCTGGTCATCGCCTACACGACCTTCTCGCTGCCCTACGCCATCTGGCTCCTGCGCTCGTTCATGCAGGGCATCCCGCACGACCTCGAATCCGCCGCCCTCGTCGACGGCGCGACGCGGATGGGCGCCTTCGTCGACGTGATCCTGCCGCAGGCGCTGCCGGGCATCATCTCGACCTCGCTGTTCACGTTCATCCTGGCGTGGAACGAGTATCTCTTCGCCCTCGTCCTCGTGAACACGGACACGGCGCGGCCGCTGACGACGGGCGTGATGAACATGCTCGTGTCGTCGTTCAACATCGAATGGTCGCTGCTCATGGCCGCCTCGGTCATGATGAGCATCCCCCTCATCGTCATCTTCGCCTTCCTCCAGCGCTACCTCACCCGCGGCTTCGGCGCGGGCGGGGTGAAGGGCTGAGGCGGCGCGACGCTCGAGAACAAGAAGAGGAAGGGTCGGCTTCATGGCGCAGGTGCGCTTCGACAAGGTCCGCAAGGCGTTCGGCGCCGCCGTGGCGGTGGAGGGGCTCGACCTCGTGATCGAGGACGGCGCCTTCGTCAGCCTGCTCGGCCCGTCCGGCTGCGGCAAGACGACGACCCTGCGCATGCTCGCGGGCCTCGAATTCCCCACGAGCGGGACGATCGCCATCGGCGATCGCATCGTCAACGACGTGGCGCCGGGCAAGCGCGACATCGCCATGGTGTTCCAGTCCTACGCGCTCTACCCGCACATGAGCGTGGGGGAGAACATCGCCTATCCCTTGAAGAAGCACGGCGTCGCCAAGGCCGAGCGCGAGGAGAAGGTCGCCCAGGTCGCGCGCACGCTGCAGCTCGAGCATCTCCTCGCCCGCAAGCCCCGCCAGCTCTCGGGTGGCCAGCAGCAGCGCGTGGCGCTGGGGCGCGCGCTGGTGCGCGATCCGCAGGTCTTCCTCCTCGACGAGCCGCTGTCCAACCTCGACGCCAAGCTGCGCGCGCACATGCGCGCCGAGCTGATCGAGCTGCATCGCCGGGTGGGGCGCACCTTCGTCTACGTGACGCACGACCAGCTCGAAGCCATGACCATGTCCGACAAGATCGCGGTCATGCGCGACGGCGTGCTCCAGCAATACGCGCCGCCCAAGGAGGTCTACGACCGGCCCGCGAACATGTTCGTGGCGGGCTTCATCGGCACGCCGCCGATGAACTTCCTCTCCGGAGAGATGACGGGCGAGCCCGGGCGCGCCGCCTTCCGCTGCGCGGGGACGGACCTGCCGGTCTCCCTCGCCGGGGGCGCCTCGCCCGAGCGCAAGGTCGCACTCGGCGTGCGCCCGGAGGACGTGAGCCTCGGATCCGGGCCCTTCACGGGCACGGTGCGCCTCGTCGAGCCGACGGGGCACGAGACGATCGTCGTCGTCGAGA
The DNA here is from genome assembly GCF_014645695.1 of Salinarimonas ramus. Classification (GTDB taxonomy): domain Bacteria; phylum Pseudomonadota; class Alphaproteobacteria; order Rhizobiales; family Beijerinckiaceae; genus Salinarimonas; species Salinarimonas ramus. The sequence continues at coordinate 41,118 of NZ_BMMF01000015.1, forward strand.
GCCCGGCCGGCTCCCTCGTCACCCGCGCCGGCGCGGACGTCGCGCTCGCCATCGGCGAACGCGTGCCCTTCGACCTCGAGGCCGAGCGCCTGCACCTCTTCTGCGCCGCCAGCGAGGCGCGCCTGCTCGCGAGCTTCACGCGGTCCGGCGCCCCGGCGCAAGCCTGATCACCAACGGAGCCCACGATGGCACGCCCCCTCAACATCGACGCCGCCGCCCTGGATCGGGCCTACGTCCTCCATCCCTTCACGAATCTCGAGGACCACGCCCGCACCGGCGGGCCGATGATGGTGAAGGGATCGGGCATCACGCTCACCGACGCGAGCGGCAAGACCTATCTCGACGCCATGGCGGGGCTGTGGTGCGTCAACGTCGGCTACGGTCGCGCGGAGATCGCCGACGCCATCCGCGAGCAGGCGGTGACGCTGCCCTACTACCACGGCTTCTCGTCCATGAGCACGGACACGCCGGCGATCCTCGCCGAGCGCATCGTGAAGGCCGCGCCGGAGGGCATGGCGCGGGTGTTCTTCGGCTCCTCGGGATCGGACGCCAACGACACCCAGGTCAAGCTCGTCTGGTACTACAACGCCGCGCGCGGGAAGCCGGGCAAGCGCAAGATCATCGCGAGGAACCGCGGCTATCACGGCGTGACGCTGGCGGCGGCGAGCCTCACCGGGCTCGAGGGCCTGCACAAGGGCTTCGGCATTCCGCTGGACTTCGCGCGCCACGTGCGCGCGCCCCATCGCCTCTGGGAGGCCGAGCCCGGCATGAGCGAGGCGGACTTCGTCGCGCGCCTGGCGGGCGAGCTCGAGGACCTGATCCTCGCCGAGGGCGCCGAGACCGTGGGCGCCTTCATCGCCGAGCCGATCCAGGGCGCGGGCGGCGTCATCGTTCCGCCTAAGGGCTACTTCCCGGCGATCCAGGAGGTGCTGCGCCGTCACGACGTGCTGCTCATCGTCGACGAGGTGATCTGCGGCTTCGGCCGGCTCGGCACCATGTTCGGCTCGGAGGTCTACGGCATCGAGCCCGACCTCATGACCATCGCCAAGGGCGTCACCTCGGCCTACGTGCCGCTGTCGGGCTGCGTCGTCTCGCAGAGGGTCTACGACGTGATCGCCGGGGCCGGGCGCACGCACGGGCCCTTCGGCCACGGCTACACCTACACCGCCCACCCGATCGCCGCCGCGGCGGCGCTCGCCAATCTCGACATCATCGAGAACGAGAACCTGATCGGCGCCGCCGCCGAGCGGGGTGCGCAGATGCGCGCGGCGCTCGCCGACGCCTTCGGCGATCATCCGCTGGTGGGCGAGGTGCGCGGCGAGGGCCTCGTCGCCGCCGTCGAGCTGGTGGCGAAGCGCGAGCCCGCGACGCGCTTCGACCCGTCGCTGAAGGTGGCGCCGCGCGTGATCAAGGCGGCGCTGAAGCGCGGACTGATCTCGCGTGCGCTGCCCTCCTCCGACACGCTCGCCTTCTCCCCGCCCTTCGTCGTCACCTCGGCCGAGATCGCGGAGATCGTAGGCCGCGCCCGCGAAGCGCTCGACGAGGTGACGAACGAGCTCTCCACCGAAGGCGCGCTGGCGCGCGCCTCCTGACGCCCCGACCCGAACAGACCTCTCCAGCGACGAGACCCCCGATGAACAGGGACAGCGTGACGTGGTCCGGCCCGATGCCGGCTCTGACCACACCCTTCGACGATACCGGCGCCATCGACACCGGCGCGCTGCGCGCCAACGTCGACCACCTCCTCGCCGCCGGCGCCACGGGCGTCGTCGCCTGCGGCTGCACCGGCGAGTTCTGGGCGCTCTCGCACGCCGAGCGCAAGGCGCTCTACGCCGACGCCGTGAAGGCGGTGGCCGGGCGCGGCACCTGCATCGTCGGCACCGGCGCCGTGACCGCGCACGAGACGATCGACCTCGCCCGCGCCGCGAAGGCGGCGGGCGCCGACGGCGTGCTCGTGCTGCCGCCCTATTTCGTCAAGCTCTCGGACGACGAGATCTACGCGCATTTCGCCGAGGTCTCGGCGGCGGTCGACCTGCCGATCATGGTCTACAACATTCCCGGCAACGCCGTGAACGCGGTCTCGCCCGCGCTCGCCGCGCGCCTCGCCAAGCTCGAGACGGTGGTCGCCATCAAGGAGAGCTCGGGCGACTGGAACACCTTCTACGCCACGATGCTCGCCGTGAAGGACGAGATCCGCGTCTTCTGCGGGCCGTCCTCGGTCTACGGCGTGCCGGCGGTGATGCTCGGCGCGGACGGGACGATCGACTGCTTCCCCAACGTCTGGGACGGCTGCCTCGACCTCTTCCACGCCGCTCTCGAGCGCCGCTCCGAGACGGCGGAGGCGCTCCAGGCGACGGGCCGGCGCCTCACCGACCTGTTCGTGTCGGAGGGCCGCACGCTCTACCCGGCCACCAAGGCCGCCATGGACATGCTCGGGCGCCCCGGCGGCGGGCGCCCACGCCAGCCGCTGCGCGCGCTCGAAGGCGCGCCGCTCGACGGTCTGCGCCGGGGTCTCGTCGACCTCGGCCTCCTGTGATCACGAGAGAAGGAAGAAAACGATGGATCTGGGGATCGCGGGAAGGCGCGCCATCGTGTGCGCGGCGAGCCAGGGGCTGGGACGGGCCTGCGCGGAATCGCTCGCCCGCGAGGGGGTGCATCTCGTCCTGAACGCGCGGCGCGAGGAGCCGCTGGCCAAGGCCGCCGCGGAGATCCGCGCCGCCTACGGCGTCGAGGTCGACATCGTGGCGGGCGACCTCAACGAGGCGAGCGACCGCGACCGGCTGCTCGCCGCCTGCCCGGCGCCCGACATCCTGGTCTGCAATCCGGGCATCCGCCAGGTGCCGGGCGACTTCCGCACCTGGACGCGGGAGGATTGGCTGTGGTGGTGGGACGGGCACTTCCACTCGATGATCGACCTGATCACCCGCACGACGCCGGGCATGGCCGAGCGGAAGTTCGGCCGCGTCGTCTCGATCACGGTGAGCTTCATCAAGTTCCCGCAGGTGGGCTTCGCGCACAGCCACGCGGCGCGGCTCGCGCTCTCGGGCGCCATCGCCTCGATGGTGCGCGAGCTGATCCCGCACAACGTCGTCATCAACTCGGTGGCGCCGGGCCTCTTCGACACCGACGCGCTGCATACGAACCTCCACGGCCACGCCGCACGCGGCAACACGACCTACGAGGCCATCGTCGAGGACCGCAAGAAGACCTGCCCTGCGGGCCGCTTCGCCGATCCCGCGGAATGCGGCGACCTCGTCGCGTTCCTGTGCGGGTCGAAGGCCGGGTTCATCACGGGCCAGAACATCGTCAACGACGGCGGCGTCTATCAGGGGCTGTTCTGATGACGGGCGCGCCGCTCCTGACGCCGGCGGGCCGCGTCGTCGCGATCTCCGGCGCCTCCCGCGGGCTGGGCCGCGCCATCGCCGAGCGCCTCCACGCGGAGGGCTACGCGCTCTCGCTGGGCGTGCGCGAGCCCGACGGGCTCGTGGCGAAGCTCGGCTTCGACGAGGGGCGCACGAGCGCGCATCGCTACGACGCCACCGATCGCGCGAGCGCGGGGAGCTGGATCGCCCAGACCCTCGCCCGCCACGGGCGCCTCGACGGCCTCGTCAACAATGCCGGCATCTTCCGCGCGGGCTCCGTCGAGACCAGCGAGGAGGACGACCTCGACGCCATGTGGGAGGTCAACGTCAAGGGCCCCTGGCGCGTCACCCGCGCGGCGCTTCCGGCGCTCAGGGCGAGCGAGGCGGGGCGCATCGTCAACATCGCGTCCACCGACGGCAAGCGCGTGCGCGACCACACGGCCTCGCTCGGCTACGTCATGTCGAAGCACGCGCTCGTGGCCCTCTCGCACGCGACGAAGCACGCTTGCTGGGAGGCGGGCGTTCGCGTGACGGCGCTGTGCCCCGGCGCCATCGAGACGGAGCTGATCGCCTCCGTGCCGGGCGCGACGCCCGCCGGCAATCGCCTCGATCCCGACACCGTGGCCGAGACGGTCGCGCTCCTCATGCGCCTGCCCGCCGCCGCCACGATCTCCGAGCTCGTCCTCAACACGCGTCTCGAATCCACCCTCTAGACCGGGAGCATCGTCATGTCCGACCTGCGCGTCGCCGCCTCGACCTTCCCCTTCCTCTATTCGCATTCCGGGCTCGACGCCTTGAAGCACCTCGCCTCGCAGGGCTACTCGTCCTTCGAGCTGATGATCTTCCCGCCCCATTGCTGGCCCGCGACGATGACGCTCGCGGAGCGGCGCGCCATGCGCGACTGGCTCTCCGACAACGGGCACCGGGTGACGAGCTTCTGCTACCCGCTCCTCGACAACAACCCGAACTCCGTCTGCCCGATCATGCGGCGCTACACGCTCGACCGCTACAAGGAGGCGATCGCCTTCTCGGCCGAGCTCGGCTGCCCCTACGTCGTCGCGATCCCGGGCCCGGTGAACTCGCTCATCAATCCGCCCACGCCCTGGATGCGCGAGTGGTTCGTGGAGGGCATGAAGGAGCTCGTGGCCTTCGCGAAGGGATCGGGCGTCGAGCTGATCCTCGAGAACGTGCCCTTCACCTTCCTGCCGACCGCCGAGGACATGCTCGACGTCGCGAACGAGATCGACCCGTCGATCGGCATCAATTTCGACGTCTGCAACTCCGCCTACATCAAGGAGGACGTCCAAGGTGCGATCCGGATGCTGGGGAGCCGCATCAAGAACGTCCACATCTCGGACACGACGTTCGCCGACTTCAAGCACGATCGCCTGGGCACCGGCATCGTCGAGCCCGCGCCCGCCGCCGCCGCGCTGAAGGAGATCGGCTACGACGGCATGACGGTCCTCGAGATCATCACGGACGCGACGCAGCCCGGCGTCGACCCCGACGGCGACCTCGCCGCGAGCCACGCGATCCTTGCGACGAGCGGCTGGGAACAGCCGCCCCGGCGCTGAACCCCGTCGAGCCGAGGGAGGCGGGGCGATGAGGACGGTGCTCGCGGGCGTCGACAAGCTGAACGCGGTGCTGGCGCTCGTCGTCGGCGCCCTCCTCGCCGTTACGGCGGGGGCGGTGCTCTACCAGGTGATCGTGCGCTTCGTGCTCACGGCGGCGGGGATCAACGTCTCCGCCCCGTGGACGGAGGAGCTCGCCCGCTACACGCTGATCTGGATGGTCTTCCTCGGGGCCGGCGTCGGCTGCCGGCGTGCGCAGATGATCGCGCTCGAATTCCTGGTGCGCCGCATGCCGGCGCGGATCGGCGTGCCGATCCGCTACGGGACGATCGCGCTGTCGATCGCCTTCTTCGGGCTCCTGTTCTGGATCGGCCTGCCCTTCGTCGAGCTCGGCCGCACGGAGACGAGCCCGGTGATGAACCTCGAGAAGAGCGTCGTCTACTGGGCGCTGCCCGTCGGGGCGATGCTGATGATCCTCAATTCCATCGCGCTCGTCGTGGAATGCACGCTCGACAAGCGCGACATCCGCTTCGCGGCGGACGGGCCGGCGGCGGACTGAACCGAATGGGCGCGCTCCTCCTCCTCCTTCTCGTCCTCTTCACGGCCGGCGTTCCCATCGCGCTCGCGCTCGGCATCGCGCCGCTGCCGACGCTCATGGATCGCAACATCCCGCTGATCGCCATCCCGCAGGTGATCTTCGAGAGCCTCGATTCCTTCGCGCTGATGGCGCTGCCGCTCTACGTGCTCGCGGGACGGCTGATGCAGTTCGGCGGCATCGCCGAGCGCCTCGTCCACCTCGCGGTGGCGCTGGTGAGCTGGATGCCCGGCGGGCTGGGCGCCGCCGTGGTGCTCACCTCGATGATGTTCGCGACGATCTCGGGCTCGTCCGCCGCCACCGCCGCCGCCATCGGCTCGATGCTGATCCCCGAGATGGAGCGCCAGCGCTACCCGCGCCCGTTCTCGGCGGCGACGACGGCCTCCTCCGGCGAGCTCGGCGTGATCCTGCCGCCCTCCGTGCCCATGGTGCTCTACGGCGTCATCGCCGGGGTCTCGATCGGCGACCTCTTCATCGCCGGCTTCCTGCCCGGGCTGATGATCGGCCTCTCGCTCATCCTCGTCGTCTCGCTCACCGCCTGGGCGAAGGGCTACGGCAAGCGCGTGCCGTTCTCGCTGGGCGTGTGGGCGCCCGACGTCTGGCGGGCGCTGCGGCGTGCCGCGCTCTCGCTGATGATGCCCGTCATCATCCTGGGCGGCATTTTCGGGGGGGTGTTCACCGCGACCGAGGCCGCCGTCGTCGCCGTCGCCTACGCGCTGTTCCTCGGCGTCGTGGTCTACCGCAAGATCACCGTGCGCGACCTGCCGCGCATCTTCGCGGATGCGGCGGTGACGTCGGCGGTGGTGATGATCATCGTCGCCTTCGCGGCGATGTTCGCCTTCTCGCTCAACGTCATCCGCGCGCCGCAGACGATCGGGGCCGCGCTCGCGAGCGTGTCGGAGAACCCCCTCGTCTTCCTGCTCCTGGTGAACCTGTTCCTCCTCGTCGTGGGCATGTTCATGGAGACCTTCGCGGCGATCATCATCCTCGCCCCGATCCTCGCGCCGATCGCCCTCTCCTACGGCATCGACCCGGTGCATTTCGGGCTGATCATGATCGTCAACCTCGCCATCGGGATGGTGACGCCTCCCGTCGGCGTGAACCTGTTCATCGCCTGCGGCATCGCACGCATCAGCATGGAAGAGCTGATGCGGCCTCTGGCGGTGTTCCTGGCCATCCTGGTCCTGAACCTGATGGTCGTCACCTACGTCCCGGGCCTGTCGCTCGGGTTGTTGCGATAACACCGAGAAGAACCCTCCGGAGGACCAGATGAAGACTTCGACGACGTTCGCGGCCGGTCTGCTCGCGGCAACGCTCGCAGCCGCACCCGCCGCCGCCCAGGACTACGAGATGACGCTCGCCCACGTCCTCTCCGACCAGAGCGCCTACCAGGTGATCCTCACCCGCTTCGAGGAGCTGGTGGAGGAGCGCACGGACGGCCGCATCGCGGTGGAGGTGCAGTGCTGCGGCCAGGCCGGCAACGAGACCCGCGCCATCCAGGCCATCCGCACCGGCGTGCTCACCGGCGGCTTCGTGGGCGGTTCCTCGCTCGAGAACGTGGTGCCGGCCTACCGCGTGCTCTCGCTGCCCTACGTCTTCTCCGGCTCGGACGAGGCCTACGAGATCCTGGGCGGCGAGACCGGGCGCGAGATGCTCGATCTCCTCGGCGAGTACGGCATGTACGGGCTCGGCTGGGGCGCGATCTTCGAGCGCTCGGTGGGATCGCGCACGCCGGTGGCGAGCGTCGAGGACATGCAGGGCCTCAAGATCCGCGTCCTGCCGACGCCCGGCTTCGTGGAGGCCTACAAGGCGATGGGCACCCAGCCGACGCCCATGGCCTACGGCGAATTGTTCATGGCGCTGCAGAACGGCGTCGTCGACGCCCTCGAGATCTCGCCGGACGCCATCGTCGCCGACAAGTTCGTCGAAGTGGTGGACCATTACACGCTGACCAAGGCGCACCAGTCGACGACGGTCTTCGTCCTCTCCGACGCCTTCTGGAGCGGCCTGCCGGACGACCTCAAGACCATCGTCCAGGAGGCGGCGCTCGACGCCATCGCCCACGGCGTCGAGGCGCATCGCGAGCTCAACCGCGCCGGCCTCGAGCAGGTGCGCGCCATGGGCATCACGGTGACCGAGCCCGATCTCGCCCCCTTCGCCGAGGCGGCGCGCCCCTCCTGGGACGTGATCCTCGCCGATGCGCCCGAAGCGCAGGCCCTGCTCGAGACGATCCAGGCCGCGCGTCAGTGACTCGGCCTTACGCCGCCTTCGCGCCCGGCGCGAAGGCGGCGACGTCGATGGCGCTCTCGCGGCCGAGGATCATGTCGGCGACGAGCCGCGCGGCGACGGGCCCGGCGGTGAAGCCCATCCACGGGAAGATCGCCATGTAGAAGCCCGGCACGCCCGGCGGCTCGCCCAGGATCGGGCGCCAGTCCGCCGTGCCGTTGACCAGCGCCGGCCAGGTGCGCACCACCCGCGCATCCGCCACGCCCGGCACGACGCGCGTGGCGAGCGCGAGATTGGCGGCGAGCGATTCCGGCGAGGCCGAGAGCCGGCCCGTCGCATCGCGCCGCGCCGGCCAGCCGCCGCCGACGAGCAGCGCGCCCAGCGGCGTCTGCTTCAAGGTGAGCTTCTCGCCGGCGAAGTACAGCAGGTGCTTCACGAGGGGCGCCACCGGCTCGGTGACCGTCACCTGGATCGGGTGCGCCTCGAGCGGCAGCGCCACGCCCGCCATGGCGGCGAGCGCCGCCGCCTCCGCGCCGGCGGCGTTGACGATGCGGCGCGCCCGGATCGGCCCCGCATTCGTCTCCAGCGTGAAGCCGACGCGTTCCGCCGTGATCGCGCGCACCTCGACGAAGCGCCGGATGCGCGCGCCGAGCCGCTCGGCGGCGGCGGCGAAGGCCGGCGTCGCGGCGAGCGGGTTCGCCTTGCCCTCGATCGGGCAGAAGGCGCCGCCTTCCATCGCCGGCGAGACGTAGGGCGCGAGCCGCCGCAGATCCTCGCGCGAGAGGATCTCGACGGGCAGGCCGTGAGCCCGCTCGATCTCGGCCTTGCGCACCACGGCGCGCATCTGCGCCGGCGTCTCGGCGACGAGGAGCCCGCCGGGCGTGGCCACCCCGAGGTCCACGCCGAGCTCCGCCTCCATGGCGCGCCAGAGCGCGATCCCCTCCATCATGATCGGGATCGTGGGCGCGAAGCCCCGCGCCCAGTCCTCGCCGTTCTCGACGAAGGGCGCGTGCGGGATCTGCGCGTGGATCGAGCCGGCGTTGGAGCCCGACGCCTTGGTGTTGAGATCGCCGCGCTCGAGGAGGGTGACGCCGACGCCCTCCTCGGCCAGGAAATAGGCGCTGGCGGCGCCGGCGAGCCCGCCTCCGACCACCACGACATCGATCACGCGAGACCCTCCGAATTGGCGCAGCTGCTTTACACCATTCTGTGCGCCATGGTAACAAGTGTTCGCAGAACGAACCGGCTCCGATCCCCTCGGGCGTCTCGCTCATCGCGCACTTCGCCCCTGCCGGCAAGCGCCCCGACGAGAGCGGCACCCCGCCCCGATTTCCCCCAACGGCACGCCGGCGAAGCGAGGATGAGGACATGCCCAAGGCCTTCCGCGGCAGCTACACGGTCTCGATCACGCCCTTCACGCCGGACGGGAGCGCCGTCGACCTCGAGGCGCAGAAGCGCTTCCTCGATTGGCAGATCGCGGAGGGCGTGCCCGGCGTGATCGTGCTCGGCACCACGGGCGAGTTCCTCACGGTGTCCGACGAGGAGCGCCGGGCGCTGGTCGCCGCCACGATCGAGCACGTGGCCGGGCGCATGGACGTCCTCGTGGGCACCGCGAACGCGCACACGCCCAACGCCGTGCGCTATTCCCGCGAGGCCGAGGAGCTCGGCGCCGACGGGCTGATGATCATCCCGCCCTATTACTACACGCCCACCGAGGACGAGATCTTCGGCTACTACGAGGCGATCTGCGAGGCGGTGACGCTTCCGATCATGCTCTACAACAACCCCGTCACCTCCAACGTCGACATGTCGGCGAAGCTCGTCGGGCGCCTGACCCGCGCGTTCGAGCAGATCCGCTACATCAAGGAGGCGAGCATGGACGTGGCGCGCGTCTACGACATCGTCGAGGAGACGGACGGCGTCATGAACGTCTTCGCCGGCGAGCGCATCTTCGAGAGCTACAGCCTCGGTGCGGTCGGCTACGTGAACCCCTACGGCAACTACATCCCGCGCCCGTCGCACCGCATCTGGGACTTCCTCGTCGAGGGCCGGCTGGAGGACGCCAAGCGCATCCAGCGGCTGATCACCGAGTTCGATCACATCATCGCGGAGGGACACCCCACCTACGGCCATCAGTGCTATTCCAAGGCGCTCGCCGCCGCGCGGGGTTATCCCGTGGGCGACGTGCGCGCACCGCTCACCACATTCGCCCAGCTCGGCGCGGAGGGACGCGAGCGCCTGGAGCGCATCCTCGCCGTGATCGGGCGCCTCGATGCGCTGATGCTGGAGCTCGACGGACGGATGGCAGCCGAGTGATGACGACACCTCTCCTCTTCACGCCCCTCGACATGAGGGGCGTGCGCTTCAAGAACCGCATCGTCGTCTCGCCCATGTGCCAGTACCTGGCGGTGGAGGGGCGGATCCAGGACTGGCACCGCGGCCACCATGCGCGCTTCGCGCTCGGCGGCGTCGGCGCGGCGATCGTCGAGGCGACGGGCGTCACCCGCGAGGGCCGGATCACCTGGGGCTGCACGGGCCTCTACGACGATGCCCACGTGCCGGGCATGCGCGAGATCGTCGAGATCTACCACGCACAAGGTGCGCTCGCGGGCGTGCAGATCGGGCATGCCGGCCGCAAGGCCTCCACCGCGCGTCCCTGGGAGGGCGCGGGCCCGCTCGAGCCCGGCGGGCCGGAGCAGGCCTGGGAGACGATCGCGCCGAGCGCCATCCCCGCACGACCCGGCTGGCACACCCCCCGCGCCATGGAGGCCGCGGATTTCGAGCGCGTGCGCGAGGGCTTCCGCGCCGCGACGCACCGCGCGCTCGCCGCCGGCTTCGACTTCGTCGAGATCCACGGCGCGCACGGCTATCTCCTGCACACCTTCTTCTCGGCGCTCTCCAACCGGCGCACCGACGCCTATGGCGGCGACCTCGCCGGGCGCATGCGCTTCCTGCTCGAGGTGGCGGAGACCGTGCGGTCCGTCTGGCCCGAGGAGAAGCCCGTCTTCTACCGCGCCACCGCCACCGACGACGCGGAAGGCGGCATCACCCTCGACGACACGATCGCGCTCGCCCGCGAATTGAAGGCGCGCGGCGTCGACGTGATGGATTGCTCGTCCGGCGGCATCATCACCGGCGTCGCCAACGCGCAGCCCGCCGCGCCACCGAAGCCCGGCCATCAGGTCCATCTCGCCGCGGGCGTCCGCCGCGGCGCGGACATGACGACGATGGCGGTGGGCCTCATCGTCGATCCGCACCAGGCGGAGGAGATCCTGCAGGCGGGCGACGCGGACCTCATCGCCATCGCCCGCGAGCTGATGGCCGACCCGAACTGGCCGCTCCACGCCGCGAAGGCGCTTTGCGTCGAGGATCCATATGCGGTCCTCCCCGAACCCTACGCCTTCTACCTGCGCCGGCGTGGGGAGGTCTCCTATCGGCCCGCGCCCGCTCAGCGGACGTAGGTCGCGCCGTTGACGTCGAGCGTCGCGCCCGTGAGGTGGCGCGACGCGCCCGTCGCGAGGAAGGCGACGAGGTTCGCGATATCCTCCGGCGGCACCCATTCGCCCATGGCGAGCCCCGCCGTCACCGGCGCCTCGCCGCCCATGGAGGCGGCGAAATCCTCCGACATCTTGGTGCGCACGACGCCCGGCGCGACGACGTAGACGAGGATGTTCTCCTTGGCGCAGGCGCGCGCCAGCGTGTGCGAGGCCGCCTTGATCGCGGCCTTCGAGGCCGCGTAGGCGATGTGGTCGGCATTGGTGGAGCCGCGCTGCGCCGCCCAGCTCGAGATCGTCACCACGATGCCGCCGCCCGTCTCGCGGTAATGCGCGACCGCGTGCTTGAGGAGGCGCGCGGGCGCGAGCACGTTGACCGCGAGCGTGCGCGCCCAGGTCTCGTCCCACGCGTCCATGTCGGCGTCGATGCCCCCGCCGGTGAGCATCACCGCGGCGTTGTTGACGAGGACGTCGATGCGCCCGCGCCAGGCGAGCGCCTCGCGGAACAGCGCGTCGGCGCTCGCGGGGTCCGAGAAATCCGCCTGCAGGAGCAGCTTGCGCTGCGCGGGAATCGCCGCCGTCGCCGCATCGGCGCCCGCGCGATCGCCGCCGTAATGCGCGATCACGTGCGCGCCGGCCTCGCCCAGAGCCTTGGCGGTCGCGGCGCCGATGCCCTTGGCGGCGCCCGTGAGGAGGATCGTCTTGTTCGTCAGATCGAGCATGAAGGTCGTCTCGCGGAAAGGTCGTCGGTTCGGGAGATCTTGGGTCGGGAGGTCGTTCGGTCAGGGCAGCCCGCCGTCGACGGGGACGATCTGGCCGGTGATCGCGCGGGAGAGGTCGCTCGCCAGCACCAGCGCCGCGTCCGCGACGTCGTCCTCGGTGGCGATGCGGCGCAGATGCGTCGCGCCCGCCATGGCGGCGAGCTCGTCGCCGGGATCGGCGCCGGCGGCGGCGGCGCGCGTGGCGAGGCGCGTGCGCAGAGCCTGCGTCGCCACGGGTCCCGGGCCGATGGCGTTGACGCGGATGCCGTAGCGCCCGAGATCGGCGGCGGCGGCGCGCACGAGGCCGAGCACCGCGTGCTTCGTCGCCGTGTAGAGCGCCTGGCGCGGATGCGCGCGCCGGGAGTTGAGCGAGCCCATCACCACGATGGAGCCCCCGCGCGCCTTCATCAGCGGCACGGCGTGCTTGAGCGTCGCCGCGACACCGCGCACGTTGACCGCGAAGACGCGGTCCCATTCCTCGAGATCGAGATGCTCCGTCTCGCGCCAGGGCGGGACGAGGCCGGCATTGGCGACGACGACGTCGAGCCCGCCCAGCCGCCGGCCGGCCTCGGCGAAGGCGGCGGCGAGAGCGTTCTCGTCCGTCACGTCCGCCGCGAGCGCGGACCAGCCCGCGGGCAGGCCTTCCGCCGCGTCGCGGTCGATGCCGACGCCGCGGGCGCCCTCCTCCGCGAAACGCCGGGCGATGGCGAGGCCGAGCCCGCCGGCGGCGCCGGTGACGAGTGCCGTGCGGCCGTCGAGCGGCTTGACCATCGCGGGGCTCCTCTGTATCCGTACGTCCGTACGCATAGCGTACAAATCGCGTCGTCGGAAGGAATCCCGCCGCGATTTCTCCCCAACCCCGCATCCGCGCGAGCGAGCGATGAGCCGAGCCCCTCTCGACGACGGCGCCATCACCTTCGAGGGCGCGCCCCTGCCCGCGCGCGCCGGCGAGACCATCGCCGCCGCCCTCGCCCGCGCGGGGATCGTCGCGCTGCGCGAGACCCGCACGGGCGCCGAGCGCGGCATCCATTGCGGCATGGGCGTGTGCCAGGACTGCCTCGTGACGGTCGACGGGCGCGCCAACCAGCGCGCCTGCATGACGAAGGTTTCGGGCCGCCACGACGTGCGCCGCCAATCCGCCCTCGCCGACACGACGCACGCGCCCGCACCCGCCACCACGCCGAAGCGTCTCGTCGAGCGCACGCCCGAGATCTGCATCGTCGGCGCCGGTGCCGGCGGGCTGTGCGCCGCCATCGCCGCGGCGCAGGCGGGCGCGGAGGTCCTCGTCCTCGACGAGCGCCCGAAGGCCGGCGGGCAATATTACAAGCAACGCGCCGACGCCATCGCCGGCCTCGACGAGCCGGCGCCGGACGCGCAGGCCGAAGCCGGGCGCCGGCTGATCCGTCGCGCGCTCGAGGCGGGCGTGACCATCCTCTCGGACACGCTGATCTGGGGCGCCTTCGAGCCCCTCGAGCTCGCCTGCACGACGCCCGACGGCCCGCTCCTGGTGCGGCCGCGCCAGCTGATCGTCGCCGCCGGCGCCTACGAGCGGGCCTTTCCCGTGCCGGGCTGGACGCTGCCGGGCGTGATGACGACGGGCGCGGCGCAGACGCTGCTGCGCAGCTACGAGGTCGTGGCGGGCGCGCGCATCCTCGTCGCCGGCAACGGTCCCTTGAACCTTCAGGTCGCCATCGAGCTGGCCCGCGCCGGCGCGCGCGTCGTCGGCGTGGTGGAGGCGGCGCCCGCGCCCGGCCTCGCGCGGCTCCCCGCGCTCGCGCGCATGGCGCTCGCCGACGCGAGCCTCGTGCGCGACGGTCTCTCCACCGTCGCCGCCGCGCGCCGGCTCGGCGTGCCGATCCTCAACGGGCGCGTCCTCGTCTCCATCGAGCGCGAGGCGGACGGGCTCGTCGCGACCTCCGCCCCGCTCGACGCCGTGGAGAGCGGCGCGCGCACACGCCACGAACCGGTCGACGTGGTGGCCGTCAATCACGGCTTCCTGCCCTCGAACGAGATCGCGCGCACGCTCGGCGCCGCGCACGGCTGGGACGCGGCGCGGCGCATGCTCGTCACCACGCGCGACGCGACCTGCCGCACGAGCGTGCCGGCGCTCTTCGCGGTCGGGGATTGCTGTGGGCTGGGCGGCGCGCCGGCGGCGCGCGAAGAGGGTACCATCGCCGGCCTCGCCGCGGCGGGGGCGCTCGGCTATGCCACGCCTCAGGCCGCGAGCGACGGCGCCCACCGACGCCTGGCGCGCCACCGCGCCTTCCAGAAAGCTCTGTGGGATCTCTACCGCGCGGACCTCCCCGCGGGCGGGCTGCCCGCGCGCGAGACGCATCTGTGCCGGTGCGAGGAGGTGAGCGCGGGCGCGGTCGACGATGCCATCGCCGCCGGCAGCCGCACGATCGGCGACGTCAAGCGCCGCACCCGCGCCGGCATGGGCCGCTGCCAGGGTCGCTATTGCGCGCCGCTCGTCGCCGAGCGCCTGGCGCGCGCCACCGGCGAGCCGCCGGGGGAGATGTCGTTCTTCGCGCCGCGCGTGCCCTTCAAGCCCGTCTCGATCGCGGAGCTCGCGGGCGAGCCCGAGCCCGAGCCCGAGTCCCTGCCCGAGCCTGCGGCCGAGGAGGCGTGAGCGCGCCTCAGCGCAGCATCATCAGCGAGATGCGCGAGGCGGCGTCGAGGAGCTCCGGCAGGACCTGCGCCTGCATCTCCTTCGTCGTCAGCCGCACGCTCGGGCAGCAGACGTTGAGCGCCGCCACCACCTCGCCGGAGCGATTCTTGATCGGCGCGGAGATCGAGCGCAGGCCGACCTCCAGCTCCTGGTCGACGATGGCCCAGCCCTGGCGGCGCGTCTCCTCGATGAGGCTCGCGAGCTGCACCTTCGAGGTCACCGTGTGGGGCGTGATCTTCTCGAGCACCGCGTTGTCGAGATACGCGTTGAGCTTCTCCTCCGGCAGGCCGGAGAGCAGGACGCGGCCCGTCGAGACCGCGTGCGCCGGGGCGCGGCTGCCCAGATTGATGCCGATCGAGACGACGCGCTGCGTCGTGGCGCGCGCGACGTAGCGCACGGCGTCGTCGTCGAGCACGGCGACGAACACCGATTCCTGGAGGCGCTGCGCCAGCTCGTCGACGACCGGCTGCATGATCTCGGTGATGTCCATGGAGGACAGGAGCGAGAAGCCGAGCTCGAGCACCTTCGGGCGCAGGCGGAAATACTTCCCGTCGCTCTCGGCGTAGCCCTCGCGCACCAGCGTGAGCAGGAAGCGGCGCACCGCGGCGCGGGTCATCGCCGTGCGCTCCGCCACCTCGCTCAGCGTCATGCGCGACTTCGAGCGGTTGAAGGCCCGGATGACCTCGAGCCCGCGGGCGAGCGACGTCACGTAGTCGCGATCCTCGTTGCCGCTCTCGGCGGTCACGTCGGGAAGCGCCTCGATGCGGTCCTCGTCCCGCAGATCGTCATTGGCCATGGATGGTCCTCGGTTCGGGCCGCTGATCAGTCGAGCAACGGCGGGATGCATCAGGCGCCGATGCCCGCGGCGCACAGGTATTTCACCTCGAGGAAATCTTCAATGCCGTATTTCGACCCTTCGCGGCAGAGGCCCTCCTCCCGGCCACGGCCGAGAGGCGCACCCTCGTACGAGAGAGCATGCCTCCGAGCCCACCGACGCTGGATCGAGAGACGTGCTCAGCCGCCACGCGCGCCCGGGAGCGAGGGCGAAGGAGCGGTCCGCTCGTCCTGCGAGGATCTCGGCGGTCAGGTGCATTGGAAGCACTCCAGGATCTCACTTAGTTCGTATATCGCACATCTGTTCGCATATTGCTACAGAAAGCGTGGCGCTCCGTGTGCGGACGCCCGTCGGTCCTGGTCCTGCGCGCACCCGCTGCGCCCTTGGCACCGGCCCTCGGGTCGGCGACGAAGGGACACGCCCCGCGCGTTGCCGCGCCTCGAGGAGGAGCCCCGACCATGGCCATTGCGAGCACCGAGCCCCCGGCCGACGAAGCCGTCGACGTCGCCGTCGTCGGCGGCGGCATGGCGGGGCTCGTCGCCGCCTGGCACCTGCGCCATCGTCGCTGCGTCGTGCTGGAAGCGTCCGATCGTCCGGGCGGGCGGCTTCATGCGCCCTCGCACGACGGCGTGCCGATGAACCTCGGCGCCCACATGGTGCCCGGGCCGGGCACCGCGATCGGCGACCTCGTCGCCGAACTCGGGCTCGAGGCCCGGCCGCTGCCGCCGCATCTGTTCGGGCTCGATTTCCGCGGGCGCCGGCACATGGAGACGCCCGCGACGCTGCTGCCCTTCGTCATGCGGCTGGGGCTCGCCGAACGCATCGCCTTCATGCGCATGGGCGCGCATCTGCGGCTCGGCGCGCACCGCTCGACGCGCGCCGCGCGCCCGCGCGCCAGGGACACGGACGCTCTCGCACGGGTTCTCGCCTTCGAGGACGGACGCACCCTCGCCGAGCTCGTCGGCCCCCTGCCGGCGGGCGTCGATCTCCTCTTTCGCGGGCTGACCGAGCGTAACGGCGCCGATCCCTCCGAGATGTCGGCGGGCCACGGCCTGCGCTCCTTCGCCAACGTCTGGGCCAAGACCGCGCCCGGC
This sequence comes from Salinarimonas ramus, assembly GCF_014645695.1. Classification (GTDB taxonomy): domain Bacteria; phylum Pseudomonadota; class Alphaproteobacteria; order Rhizobiales; family Beijerinckiaceae; genus Salinarimonas; species Salinarimonas ramus. Next base: position 57,724 of record NZ_BMMF01000015.1, read on the forward strand.
ACGAACCTCGTCGGCGGCACGGCGACGCTGCCGAAGGCGCTCGCGAGCCGGCTCGGGGAGGCGGTCTTTCGCCCGCGTCACGAGGTGATCCGCGCGCGCGCCATCGCAAATGCCGTCGAAGGCGCGGGCGGCGTCGCCATCGACGTGCGCACGCCGCAGGGCGAGCGACGCATCACGGCGCGCGCCTGCATCCTCGCGACGCCCGCCCCGATCACCCGCGCCATCGCCCGAGGCCTGCCCGACGAGACCGCCTCCGCCCTGGAGCGAATCCGCTACGGTGCCTTCCTCACGCTCGCGGTCTCGCTCGCGCCGCTGGAGCGCGTGCCCTGGCGCGGGACCTACGCGATCGCGACGCCCGAGCTCGGCTTCTCCGTGCTCTTCGACCACGACGCCATGCGCCCCGAGGCCGGCGGGCATTCGATCATGCTGTTTCGCGGCGCGCGCGGCGCGCTCCGGTGGATGGAGGAGGACGACGCGACCATCGTCTCGCGCTGGCTCGAGGATCTCGAGACGCGCTTTCCCGAGACCCGAGAGCGGGTGCGCGAGACGGTCCTGCAGCGATGGCCCGCCGGCGCACCCTTCGCGGCGCCCGGCCGCGCGAGTCTGCAGCCGCCACTGGAAGCGATCAGACCGCCCTTCCTCCTCGCGGGCGACTATCTCGAATTCCCCAACATGGAGGCCGCCGCCGCCTCGGGCGTGCGCGCCGCCGCGGCCGCGCAACGGCGTCTCGCGGCGTGAGCGCGGGAGCGCGCCTCACCGCGCGCGGAGATCGCGCCGTTCGGCGCCCTCGCTCGCCGGGCTGGAATGGCTGCGCAGGAGGTCGAGACGAGCCTGCGCCTCCTTGCGCATGATCGCGATGAAGGAGGCCGTGAGCCGCGAGGGCATGCGCTTCCTCGGCAGGATCGCCGAGAGCATGAGGCGCACCGTCGGCTGGAAGGGGCGCACCTCGAGATCGGAATAGCGCCCGCTCGTGACCGAGAGCTCGTCGAGGAGCGCCGAGCCCCAGCCCTCCTGCACCAGCCGCGCGGCGACGTTGAGGAAGCGCACCTCCACCGTCGGCGAATAGGGCGTCGCCGCCTTGGCGAAGGCCTCCGCGATGAGGACGCCGATGCCGTTGCTCGTCTGGGGCGCGATCAGCTTCTGATCGCGCAGGTCGGAGGGCGTCACGAAGGGCAGCGCCGCGAGCGCGCTCCCGGCCTGGCAGACGCACACGGTCGTCATCGGCGCGATGGGCACGAGGTCGAGGGCGTGGCGATCGTGCGCCTCCATGCCGAAGCCGACATCGGCGAGCCCGGTCTCGGCGGCGTCGAGGACGCTGCTCAAGGGGCGGGTGTCGAGCGAGAGGTGGACCGACGGATGCGCCTCGAGAAAGCGCTTCATGGCCCCGGGCAGGATCGATTCCGACAGCTCGGAGGTCGCCGCGATGCGGATGCGCCCGATGCGCCCGGCCTTCAGGTCGTTGGCGCGTTGGTTGACCGCCTGCTGATGCATGAACAGAGGCTCGGCCTCCTCGAGCAGGATCTTCGCCTCCTCTGTGGGCACGAGCCTGTTGCTCACCCGCTCGAACAGGCGAAAGCCGAGCTGCGATTCGATGTGCTTGATGGCGTTGCTCACCGCCGGCTGCGACATCGAGAGCTCCTGCGCCGCCGCGACGGTCGTGCGGAAGCGCATCACCGCGCTGAAGATCTCGAGCTGCCGCAGGTTCATCCGCGCATCCCTCGCACGCCGCGCCCGTCGCGGGCTCGAACGGGCCCTGCGGTCGCGTATAGTCTTGATCGCACGGAAAGGCGCGCCATCCTAGGCGCGCACGGCGGCACTCTCCCTGGGCAGGGCGCGCAGTGTCGCGCGTTTGCTCAGCCCATCACCTCGACGGCGATCAGGGCGCGGCGCAGCTGCGCGACCTCGTCGTCGGAGAGCCGCGCGAGCGGGCTCCGCACGGCGGGCGTCGCGAGCCTCCCCATGAGCACGAGGCAGGTCTTGAGGCGCAGCGTCGCGAGATGCCCGGGCGCGCCGTAGACGAGGCGCGCGAGCTCGTAGAGGCGCTCGTGGATGCGCCGGCCGGTGGCGAGATCGCCCGCCAGCATGGCGCGGTCGAGGGCGACGATGGCGTCCGGCACCACCACCGCGAGGCTGACGAGGCTGCCGTCGCTGCCGATGGCGAAGCAGGCGAAGAGGTGCTCGTCCCCCGACGCCATCACGCCGACGTCCGGGCGCAGCCGCGCCACGAGCCGGCGGGTCGCGTCGTAGGCCGCCGTCTCCCAGCTGCCTTCCTTGATGCCGACGACGCTCTCGATCTCGAGGAGCCGCGCGAGCACGTCGGGGGTGAAGGCCGTGCGCCCCGCGTTCACCGAACCCTGGAAGAGGAAGAGCGGCAGCCCGGCCGCCTGGGCGATCGCGCGATGATGGGCGACGACGAGCCGCGGGTCGGCGCCGAGCGCCCACGAGAAGGGCGCGAACACCATCACCGCGTCCGCGCCCGCGCGCGCGGCACTTTCCGCCATCCGCGCCGCGACGTCCGTCCGCTCGGCGTTGATCCCGGCGACGACCCGCCGGCGCCCGCTCACGTCGCGCGCGATGCGGACCACGGCGAGGTGCTCGTCCTCGTCGAGGACCGCGTTCTCGCCGGCATGGCCGTTGACGAGGAGGCCCGCCATGCCGTCGGTTTCCACGACGCTCGCGAGATGGCGCGCGAGGCTCGTCTCGTCGATGCCGCCGTCGGCGATCATGGGGCAGATCGTCGATGCGTAGACCCCGCCGAAGGGGTGGCGCGCGTCTTGGTCGGTCATTGTCGTCTCGCTTCTTCTCGGCGGATGCTTCGGTCTTCATCGGCGCGGGGAGGTGCGCCTGCGCCGGTCGATCGCGGCGATCGGCGCTCGGCCACGATCCGTCGGCGCTCGGTCTTGCGCTGGCGGATGGATCAAGCCGCCGCGGCCGGCGACGCGTAGGCGCTGTGATCCCTGCGCACGATCTCGCCGAAGCCCCTCTCGCCGACGATGGCGCCGTCGCGCATGACGATGCGCCCGCGCACGATCGTCATCACCGGCCAGCCGACGACGTCGAAGCCCTCCCAGGGCGTGTAGTCGGCGCCGTGATGGAGGATCTCCTGGCGGATCGTCTCGCGCCGGCTCGGGTCCCACAGCGCGATGTCGGCGTCGAAGCCCACCCCGATCGAGCCCTTGCGGGGATAGAGGCCGTACATCTTCGCGTGGTTCGTCGCCGAGAGCTCCACGAATTTCTGCGGCGTGATCCGCCCCTTGCTCACCCCTTCCGAGAACAGGATCGGCAGGCGCGTCTCGACGCCGGGAATGCCGTTGGGCACCCAGCGGAAGGAGGTGCGGGCCTTCGGGTTGAGCTTTCCCGCGGGCGAATCGTAGCGGAAGGGGCAGTGATCGGAGGAGAACACCTGGAACACGCCCTGCGTGATCCCCTCCCAGATCGCCGCCTGGCTTTCGGCGTCCCGCGGCGGCGGCGAGCAGACGTATTTCGCCCCCTCCATGTTGAGCCCCTGCAGGTCGTCGGCGGTGAGCGTGACGTATTGCGGGCAGGTCTCGGCATAGACCTTGAGCCCACGCTGTTGCGCCCAGCGGATCTGCTCCATCGCCTCGCGCCCCGAGACGTGGACCACCATCATCGGTACGTCGACGAGCTCGGCATGGCTGATCGCGCGATGCGTCGCCTCGCGCTCGACGATCTCCGGCCGCGAGACCGCGTGATAGTAGGGCGCCACCTTGCCGGCGCGCTCCAGCCGCTCGGCCATGAACTTGATCGTGTCGTAGCCCTCGCAATGGACCATGACGAGGGCGCGCTCCTCGCGGGCGACGGCGAAGACGTCGAGGAGCTGGCGGTCGTTCAGGACGAGATCGTCGTAGGTCATGAAGACCTTGAAGGACGTGTATCCGTCCTTCACGAGCGCCGGCAGCTCCTGGCCCAGCACCGCCGGGCTCGGATCGGACACGATCAGGTGGAAGGCCGTGTCGACGTGGCAGGCGCCCTCGGCGAGCGCCCGGTACCCCTCCACCGCCTCGCGCAGGGACGTGCCGCGCTCCTGGAGCGCGAAGGGCATCACGAACGTGTTGCCGCCCGCCGCCGCCGAGGCGGTCGCCGAGGTGAAGTCGTCGGCCATGACGATGTCGGGGCCGGACGGCTGGGCGATGTGGACGTGGCTGTCGATGCCGCCGGGCATCACCCACAACCCCGAGGCGTCGATCTCGTCCGCCGCGCCCTCCACCGCGTCCGCGACGACGACGATGCGTCCCTCGCTGATGCCCACGTCGGCGCGGACCATGTCGGCCGCCGTCACCACCGTCCCGCCCCGAATGGCGAGATCGAGCCGTTTCGTCATCGAAGCCTCCCGGTCAGGCGAGCTCGAAGGAGATGTCCTGGGCGCCTTCCCAGAGGGTGCGGTGCCCGAGCTCGGCGAGGCGGTCGAGGCCGCCGGTGATGGTGATGAAGTGATTGCCGGCGAGCTGCCCCGCCATGGAGGCGAAGTTCACCCGCCCGTAGGCGATGAGGATCTCGGTCTCGCTCACGCCGCCCGGATAGAGGATGATCTCGCCGGGCGCCGGATAGCTCGTGGCGTTCTCGAAGCCGACGCCGAACTCGGCATCGCCCAGGGGCACCCACACGCCCTGCCCGCTCCAGCGCACGTGGATCGCCTTGTTGCGAAAGGGCAGGTGCGCGCGGAAGGCGGCGCAGGTGGCCGGGGCCTTCTGCGTCTCGAAGCGCGCCTCGAAGGGCACGCCGCCATAGATGATCTTGAGCTCGCTCATCGGTCTCGTTCTCGCGTCTCGTGTGTCGTGGAGGCGCCGGGCGCGCGCAGCCGCGCGAGCAGCTCCCGCCCCGCCTCGAAGATGAGATTGACGTCGTTCGTCGCCACGAGCCAGCTCGTGCCGAGCGCGTCCGACCGCGTGCGGATCATGCTCTCCGGCATGCCCATGGCGCCGAAGACGAGGCCCCGGCGCGCAGCCGCGCCCGCGATCGTCTCGATGGCGGCGGCGAGCTCCGGCGCATCCGGCCGCGTGTGGAGGTCGAGGGAGGAGGCGAGATCGTTCGTGCCGACGACGAGCCCGTCGATCCCCGCGACTGCGGCGATCTCGTCCACGGCAGACAGGCCGCGCGCGCTCTCGATCATCACGAGAAGCTCCGGCCCGCGCCCCACCGCCTCGCGCAGCGCCGCGGTCGGCATCGGCACGAAGCCCGTCGCGGCGACGGGCGGCGGCACCGAGCGCGCGCCGAGCGGCGCGAAGCGCACCTTCGCGACGAGGGCCCGCACCACCTCGGCGCTCTCCACGTGCGGCACGACGAGGCCGGCGGCGCCGCAATCGACGATCCGCGAGACGAGCGCGGAGGAAGGGCCCGGCGCGCGCACGTGGACGGGATAGCCCGCCTCGCGCCCGGCGAGGCACAGGGCCGCCGTCTCGGCCATGGAGAACATGCCGTGCTCCATGTCCACCAGCAGGAAGTCGTAGCCCGCATGGCGCGCGATCGCGAGGATCTCGAGCGAGCGGACCGTGCAGGCGCAAAGCCCGATGCGCATCACGGGCCCTCCGCCGAGGGCGGCCGCGCGACCTTGAAGAGCCGGGCCGGATTGTCGACGATCATCCGCCGCAGATCGACGTCCGCGACGCCGCTGGCGCGAAACATCGTCACGAACTCCCGCAGCGCCTCCACCGGCGGCGGCAGCACGACGGCGCCGCTGTCGCTCGACAGCACCACGCGCTCGGATCCCACCTCCGCCACGATGGCCAGCGCCCGGGCGAAGTCCGCGCGAGCGAAGCGATGGCGCTCCGCGTCGATCATGGTCTGGGGGATGTCGGTCGCGTGGCTGAAGACGAAGAACGAGTATTCGAGAAGGCAGCCCGTCTCGACGACGGCACGGGCCTCCTCGGCCGTGAGATAGGCGGCGGGCGCGAGCATCCGCGTGCAGCCGCGCCGGGCGGCCTCGCGCGCGACGACGACCGCCTCGGGCCCCGACAGATGGCCCAGGTTGAAGACGACGTCCGCCTCGATGCACAGATCGACGATCTCGGGGAGCGGATCGGGCAGCGGCCCGCTCTCGGGGACGCGCAGGGTCGTCTCGAGATAGGCGGGGCTGCGCCTCTCCGCCCGCGCCACGAAATCCGTGTGGTGGCAGGGCAGCGACACGAAGCGCGCGCCGCCCGCTCCATAGCCCATGCCGAGCGCCGTCGAGACGACGCGCGGCGAGAGCCCCCCGGCATAGGGCTCAAGGATGATGCCGCCGAACACGTCGACGCCGAGATGGCCGATCTCGCGCATGGCGAGCGCGGCGAGGCCCGACGTGTTGGCGAACACGTCCATGATCCCGAGACCCGACAGCCCATGACGGGCGGCCGCGCGCACGGCCTCGAAGACCGTGACCGTGCGCTGGTTGATGTGCGGCGCGCAATGGACATGGCTGTCGACGGCGCCGCGCAGGAGCTCGAGCCCCGGCGTCATGGGCACGCCGCCGAAGCCCGTCTCCTCGGCCGCCTCGCTCGTCGTCATGGCGATGGCTCCCCTGGCGTCGGCCCGCATCCGCCACCCGCGGCGACGGCACGGATGCCGGGCGCGACCGGCCCGGCATCCGCGACCCGGCGCGTCACTGCGAGAGCGCCTCGAACAGGGCGCGCTGCGTATCGGTCTCGAGGAAGCGCTCGTAGAGCGGCATCGAGGCCTCGCGGAAGGGCGCCACGTCCGGCTCGACGATGGTGACGCCCTTCTCGCGCAGCTCCGCGAGGAGCGGCTGCTCCTGCTCGACGACGTACGTGCGCTGCCACACGGCCGATTCCGCGCCCGCCTCGAGCAGCGCCGTCTGCACGTCCTCCGGCAGGGCGTCGAACTGCGCCTTGTTCATGAAGATGTGCGCCGTCATGTTGATCCAGCCCACGAGCGAGAAATGGTCCGCCACCTCGTAGAAGCGCTGGGCGTTGTAGTCCGAGGTCGCGCCCTCCGCGCCGTCGACGACGCCGCTCTGGAGCGCGCCGTAGAGCTCGCTGTAGGCCATCGGCGTGGGGTTGGCGCCGTAGGTGCGGAAGGCCTCCACGTGCATCGGCTGCTGCATCGTGCGGATCTTCATGTTGGCGAGGTCGTCGATCGTCTCGATGGGACGGCTCGTCATCATGTGGCGGATGCCGGAGGAATAGCTGCCGATGATCTGGTAGCCGGCGTCCGAGGCGGCCTCCACCATCAACGGCTTCGCCGGCCCCTCCAGCGCCTCGCTGAGCGCATCGATGCTCTCGAACATGAAGGGCATGTCGAGGACCCGCAGGTCCGTGACGACGTTGCTCAGCAGCGCGTTCGAGGTCATCGCCATGTCGACGGTGCCGAGCAGCACGCCCTCGACGAGCTGCGCCTCGTCGCCGATCTGCCCGTTGGGGAAGATCTCGATGGTGGCGCGCCCGCCGGTCTTCTCCTCCAGGAGATCGCGCAGGCGCTGCATGCCCATGTCCTGGATCGAGCCGGTGACGTTGGTGTGGCCGGCACGCAGCGTGATCTCCTGGGCCGACGCCGCCTGCGTTCCGAGGATGGCGGCGAGCGTGATCGCCGAGATCGAGAGAGCCTTCTTCGCGGTCTTCATGGCTGTGTTCCCCTTCGTATCGTTGCGTTGTTCAGGGCGTCGCGCGCGGTTCTTCTTGCCATCTCTGTTGCCTTCGGCTCGCGTGGCGACGGCATGCGGCCGAGTTTCGCGCCTCATGGGTAGACGAGGCGCGGCAGGGTCAGCGCGACCGCCGGCACGTAGGCCGTCAGCGCGAGGACGAGGATCATGGGAAGGAGCGGGATCCATACCCGCGTCGAGACCTGCTCGACGCTGCGGCCGGAGACCATGGCCGCGACGTAGAGGCAGATGCCGTAGGGCGGCGTGATCAGCCCCACCGAGAGATTGAGGGTCGCCATCACGCCGAATTGCAGCGGGTCGATCCCGTAGCCCTGAGCGATGGGCATCAGCACCGGCAGGATGATCAGGATGGCCGAGATGCTCTCCATGAACATGCCCACGAACAGCAGCAGCACGTTGACGAGGAGCAGGAACACGATCGGATCGTCGGTAACGCCACGGATCCAGGCGTCGAGGGCCTGCGGCGCGCCGACGCTCGCGATGATCCACGAGAACAGGCTCGCGGTGCTCACGATGATCATCACCGCCGCCGAGAGGCTGATCGCCCGCAGGAAGAGCCGCGGCAGATCGCGAAAGCCGATTTCGCGATAGACGAAGAGCGAGATCACGATCGTCGCCACGACGGCGATGCACGCGGCTTCGGTGGCCGTGAAGACGCCCCCGACGATGCCGCCGACGACGATGACGGGCAGCGTCAGGCCGGGAAGGGCGGCGACGAAGGCGCGGCCGAGGCGTCCGAGCGAGAAGGGCTGGCGATCGCCGCCGCCGTCGGGGCGCCGGCGGGCATAGGCCCAGCAGGTGACGCCGAGCGCGAGCGCGATCATCAGGCCCGGGACGACGCCGCCGAGGAACATGGCGCCGATGGAGAGATTGGAGGTGATCGCGACGATCACCATGATGATGCTCGGCGGAATCACCGGGGCGAGCGAGCCGCAGGCGGCGATGATCGCCGCCGACATGTCCATGTCGTAGCCGCGCTTGCGCATCTCGGGCGACAGGATCGAGCCCACGGCCGCCGTGTCCGCCGAGCCGGATCCGGAGATCGCCGCCAGCCCCGTGCCGGTGACGATGGCGACGAGGTAGAGGCTCCCCGTGATCCAGCCGACGAGGGCGGCGGCGAGATCGACGAAGCGCCGGGCGATGCCGCCTTCCGCCATGATCACGCCGGCGGCGACGAAGAAGGGGATCGCCATCAGCGAGAACGAGTTCACGCCGCCGTAGACGCGCTGCGCGACGATGGTCAGGGGCACGTCGACGAGGAGGAGCACGGCGAGCAAGGCGGCGACGCCGAGCGCGAAGAAGATCGGCATGCCCGAGAGGATGAGGAGGAGAAAGCCTCCGAAGGCGACGCTCATCTCATTCCCCCATCGTCGGCGCGGGGCGCTCTGCGCCCGCCTTGGCGCGCCCGGGCGCAAGCTCGGGCAGGGTGGCGAGGGCGAACTCAAGCAGCAGGTAGGACATGCCGATGGGCAGCGCCGCGTAGGGGATCGCCATGGGGAGCTGAAGCGCCGTCGACTTGATGATCATGCCGAGCCCGATCAGCCCGAAGCTGCCGACGACGAGGACGAGGAGGAACCAGGCGGCGAGGAGGAAGGAGGCCGACTTCAGGATCCATTGCAGCGAGCCGGGCAGGCGCGCCACGACGAGATCGATGCCGATGTGGTTGCGGTTGCGCATCGCGAGGCCGGCGCCCAGCATGACGAGCCAGATCTGGACGAAGATCGCCGCCTCTTCCGACCACGAGATCGAGTAGTTGAACACGTAGCGGCCGAGGATCTGGAACAGGATCAGGAAGATCATCGCCGCGAGCAGGCACACGAGGATCGCATCGACGAGCCGGCGCAGGATCGCGAGGGCGCCGAACGCGACACGGCGCCAGCCGGCGTGCGCGGCCTCTCTCCGGTCGGGATCTTCATCCAGGCGCGGCTTCGCCGTCATTCGCCCAAACCTCCTCCCGCACGCCTCCTCGCTCGGGCCCGCGCGTTCGACCGGGCGGAGTGCGCGCGACGGCGCCGCTCCGGCGAAGGGCGGATGCGGGTTTTCAAGGAGACTTCGGTCACGTGCCTCTGGAGCGGCGGCTGCTCTTGGCGGCAGGTCCGCGTGCTCGACGGGAGGAAGCCTAGCATCGGCGGCGGGCGGCGGAACTACCCGATTCTATGCTATTTCAAGCTTGAACTATTTGCTCGGGTTATCGAGCGGTGCGATCGGCCCCCGAACGCGAGAAGCCCCGGCGCGTGTTGCGCCGGGGCTTCTTTAGTTTTGGTTGCGGGGGCCTGCAACCGCCTTTGTTTGCCGATCTCCACGGTAAGATGCTTGCGTGCCGGTCGACGTGCAACGCTTCCATTCTAAGCCCCCCCGGCTACCCGTCGACAACCCGGTTCTAAGTACGAGACCCAGCATCCAACCTCTGAATTGCGCCGTGGCCAGAGAGCGTAACTCCTCCGGCTGGAAGAGTCGCAGGCGACAGCCGCTGCAAGGGACAATCTAGCAGCCGATGGCAGCGTTCCCGGAGCTTGACGATGTCCTTGATATGGGCCGTGCGAACGTGTATTCGAGGCGAAGGACAGGGGCGTCCGTGCAGGAATGCACGGGCTGAGAAGCACCCTCCGAACCTGAACCAGATCATGCTGGCGTAGGGAGTCCGCGAGCGACCGACGGTCGGGCAACGCCCGCTCATCGGCGCGCCGTCGCTCCCCACGCTCGGCGAGGGGAGAGATATGCAAGATCACGCCATCGAGCGCACGAACGAGACGTCGTCGCGCACGCCATCGTCAGGCAAGCCTTTGTCCGAGACGACCGTCCTCGTGAGCGGGGCGGGCCGCGGCCTCGGCGCCGCGATCGCCCGCGCCTTCGCCCGCGAGGGCGCGCGGGTCGCGATCAACTATCGCCGCAGCGAGACCGAGGCGCGGGCGCTCGCGGCCGAGCTCGGGCCGCGATGCGCCGCCTTCCGCGCCGACGTCGCCGATCCGCAGGCCGTTGCGGCCATGACGGATGCGATCGCCGAGAGGCTCGGCCCGCCCGACGTACTCGTGCACAATGCCCTCGCGGATTTCGCCTTCAACGGCGATGCGCGCAAGCGGCTCGAGACGCTGGCGTGGGCCGACATCGCCGCCCAGGTCCAGACCGCGGTCGGCGGAGGGCTCGCGCTCGTGAAAGCGCTGCGGCCGCATTTCGCGGCGAGCGGCTACGGGCGGATCGTCACCATCGGCACCAATCTCGTGCAGAACCCGGTCGTGCCGTACCACGACTACACGGCCGCCAAGGCCGCGCTCCTCGCCTTCACGCGGACCGCCGCGAAGGAGCTCGGGCCTCTCGGCGTGACCGTGAACATGGTCTCCGGCGGGCTCCTGCGCGTGACCGACGCCAGTGCCGCGACGCCCGAGGCGGTGTTCGACATCATCGCGTCCCAGACGCCGCTGGGCCGCGTGACCACGCCCGAGGAGCTCGCGGACGCGGTTCTCTTCTTCGCCTCGCCGTGGGCGCGTGCGGTGACGGGCCAGAACCTCGTCGTCGACGGCGGGCTGGTGTTCGGCTGACCGCCACAGACGCGTGCGGGTGCGGATGCGCGAGTTGCATGTCGGGCTTGTTCGGCTAGAAACGAAGCAATTAAGAGGTGCGCGCAAAGACTCACTGGTGCCACAGCCGCCGAACGGGCTTGCTGCCCATCCGGCGGCTCCTCTCGTGTTCACACCGCCGAGCGGAATTTCGATGTTGGGATCAAGCGGCCTGCACGCTGGAGAGGAACTCGTCCACCTCGTTCCCGAGGCTCGCCGTATGCCGCGCGAGTTCCTGTGCTGCAGTAAGGACTTGAGAGGCGGCGGCGCCGGTCTCGCCCGCTCCGCGGCGCAGCTCCTCGATGCTGCCGGTCACGAGCTCGGTCCCGCGCGCAGCCTCCTGCACATTGCGTGCGATCTCCTTGGTGGCGACGCCCTGCTCCTCCATTGCAGCGGCGACCGAGGTCGAGATCGAGGCCATCTCGCCGATCGTAGCAGCGATCTCTTCGATCACGCTGACGACATTTCCGGTCGCCTGCTGGACCTCTCCGATCTGCGCGGCGATTTCCTCCGTGGCGCGGCTGGTCTGGGTTGCGAGTTCCTTCACCTCCGACGCGACCACCGCGAACCCACGTCCGGCCTCGCCGGCGCGGGCGGCCTCGATCGTGGCGTTGAGGGCCAAAAGGTTGGTCTGGTTCGCGATCTCGCTGATCAGGGCAACTACGCTCCCGATCTTTTCGGTCTGCAGGGCGAGCGAGCGCACCGTCTGGTCGGTTCGTTGCGCTCCCTCGCGCGCACTCGTCGCGATACGGGACGACTTGGACACCTGAGTGGTGATCTCCTGGATCGAGGCGGCGAGCTCCTCGGTGGCGGCTGCGACGGTCTGCACGTTTGCCGAGGTCTGGCCGGCTGCGGAGGCGACGCCGATGGAGCGGGAATTGGTCTCGTCTGCAATGCCGGACATCGACTGAGCCGTCGCCTCCATCTCGGTGGAGGCGCTCGACAGCCCCTCGGTAAGCGCCGTCACAGTCTTCTCGAAGTGCTTGGTCAAGCGGTCGAGCGTCGCGGTCCGGCGGATCTTGGCTTCGTTCTCCAGAGCGGCGGCTTCGTCCGCTGCCTTCTTGGCGATCAGCGCCTCCTTGAAGGTCCCGAGCGCCTTTGCGAGCGCGCCGATTTCATTGCGCTGGTCCGAATCCGTGACCATGACGGCCAGATCACCGTTCGCGAGCGCCGTCATCTGCCGGGCGATCCGATCCAGCGGACGCGAGACGCCCGCAACGACGGTCTGAGCCGCGAAGACAACACCCAGGACCGCGACAACGACGATGCCGATGAACAGAACCTCGATCAAGGCGATCGTCCTTCCTGCGTCATCATTGATGAGGCGCGCCACATCGAGCTGCAACTCGACCAAGTCGGCGAGCGCCTCCGAAAGCGGGTCTATCGTAGGATAGAGGTCCCTGGCCGCGAAGCGAGCCAGCCGCTCACTGTCGCGCGCTGCTATGATTTCCGAAAGGGTCGTGACGGTGACGTCGGCCTGCACCATCAGGGCGGCGGCGTCGTTGGCGAGGGCACGCTCGCGCTCGTCCATCATCGTCTGTGCGTAGGCGTCCCAGTGATTCCTGATGCCCGTGCGCGCTTCCGTGATTGCAGTGGCGGCCTCGTCCCAGGTCACGGCGCCGTCGCGAAGCTTGTGCGATAGGTCGACTATGTTGACCGCATAAAGGTCCGAGACGGCCTTCAGGTCGCGCAGAGGGACCACGCGATCTTGGTAGGTCGTTACTAGAGCGCTCTTCAATGCCCCGGTGCTGAACCAACCGGACGAAACCGAACCGATCAGCAGAAGCGACAGGACTGTCAGCGCCATGAGAAGGCGCGCGCGGATGGAGAGATTTCGCATTTTTTTCTCCTACATGAGCGGCGGCGTGGTCGCCCTTCTCGGCGCATTGGCGCGCGTCGTTCGCCGGAAGGCTGATCCCGAAAGCTTGCGTGACCGTGAACAATTTTTAGGCACATGACCCTTAAGGGTTGTTACGGAGGCTGGGATCGGCATCGAAAGCTCGGCGGCGCAGCCGAACGGACTCCGGCAAACACCAGGCTTTACGGGAGACGTCAGGAGCCTCGCCGAGTGCGCGCGAGACCGGCCAGGTCGTCGACCTGATGAACCAGCTCGCTGGGCAGATGAAACTGCTCGCACTCGAGACAAACATGAGGCGGCGCGCGCGGGTGGCCGCACCATGGGAAGGCGTGCTTGGGACGCACACGGGAGGCGGGTCGAATCGGTCAGGCAGCCGAAAAATCGCGACGCGGGCCGAGAAGGTGCGGCGTACACAAACCCGCCCTCGGCGGATCGAGTGACGCGAGTAAATCAAGGCATTCGTCGATCGCCACCTGTTCTCGTCCGTCTTCGAAATACGATCGCGCCGTCTCAAGTGCGGAAACGGCGAGCCCGACCGCGCCCAGGCCGGCGTGCCTGTGGAGCAGCCGTTGACGTTCGTCGAGCGGGCGGGAAGTAGGGAGATGTTCGCTTCTCAAAATCATGCCGACACCAATGTTGGTCTAGAGGTCGCGTCAACAGATGCTGCTCAATCGTTGTCGCAGTTCTTCGATTCGCGAAATTACGGGGAAACCCCTAAGGGCTTGAGATCTGGCGCCGATTAAGGTCCCGGAAAGGCTACTTGACTGTAATTCTTCCCACTGACGGAATGGTCCGTCTCATAAATTAAGCGTGTGGAAGTAGTCGGGGGTCATAGCATGAAAGCGCTTCGAAATATTCCAGTCGCCGCGAAGATAGCGCTGCCTGTGGTCGTGCTCATTCTCGTCGCGATCACACTAGTCTGGCAGGCGAAGAACGGCTTCGACGAACTGGGCGCGACCAGCCAGCGGATCGTGGATGTCTATGCGACGCAGAGGGCTACCGGCCTGGTGCTCGGCATGGCGATCAACGAGGCGACGATCCAGGAGAAAAACATCATCTCCGAGACGCGGCCCGAGGCGCTCACGGAATATGTCGAGGGCTTCAACGCGGCGAAGGCGCGAGCCCTCGAGGCTGCGAACAATCTCATCGAGGTGGCGACCAACCCGGAGCGTCGGGCCCGAAACGAAGAGCTGAAGCGGGAGGTTGAGAGCTTTTTCGAGGTCTCGGGCCGCACGGTGGACCTCGCCCGCCAGGGAATGACCCAGGACGCGTTCAGGCTGTCCGCGGGCGAGGGGCGCACAGCGCGCAAGAACATGATGGCCCGCCTCAATGAAGGCATCGTCGCCAATCAAGAGGAAATTCAGCAAGCCAAGGCGGAGTCCGCGGAGCTGGCGTCCTCGACCACCTCCTGGCTCGTCGGCCTCGCCGCGGTCGGTCTCCTGTCCGCGGTCGCCGCTCTCGCCGCCGTCATCGTCTTCGGCGTGACGAAGCCGCTGTCGCGTATCACCAGCGGAATGGGTCGGCTGGCGCAGGGCGATCTCGATGTGTCCGTCGAAGGCGCCGAGCGAAAGGACGAGATCGGCGCGCTCGCCAAGGCGCTCGACGTCTTCAAGGCGAACGCGCTCGAGGCGCGCCGTCTGACAGCGGAACAGCAGGCCGAGAACGAGGCCAAGATGCGCCGCGCCGCCGCGCTCGACGCGCTCACGAAGGAGTTCGAGAACAAGGTCACCGCCTTGACGCAAGGGCTCTCCAGCGCCGCGACGGAGATGGAAGCGACCGCCCAGTCGATGACGGGGATCGCCGATCAGGCCAACACGCAGACAATGACGGTGGCGAGCGCCGCGGGTCAGGCATCGGCCAACGTCCAGACCGTGGCGGCGGCGAGCGAGGAGCTCGCGGCCTCGATTCAGGAGATCACGAGCCAGGTCGCATCCTCGTCTCGGATCGCCGGCAAGGCGCAGGACGATGCCAAGCGCACCGACGCGACAGTCCGTTCCCTGGCGTCACAGACCGAGAAGATCGGCAGCGTCGTCGCGCTCATCAACGACATCGCGGGCCAGACCAACCTGCTCGCGCTCAATGCGACGATCGAGGCGGCGCGCGCCGGCGAAGCCGGTCGCGGCTTCGCGGTGGTCGCCGCCGAGGTGAAGGAGCTCGCGGGCCAGACCAGCAAGGCGACAGAGGAGATCGGTGCGCAGATCAGCGAGATTCAGAACGCGACGCAGGACGTCGTCGCGGTGATCCAGGAGATTGCAGCCACGATCGGAGAGATGGCCGCGATCTCGACGAGCGTCGCCGCTGCTATGGAACAGCAAGGTGCAGCGACGCAGGAGATAGCGCGCAACGTGCAGGAAGCCGCCCGGGGCACCGAGCAGGTCACCGGCAGCATCGAGAGGGTGCGCCAGGGGGCCGGCGAGACGGGCGCTGCGGCGTCGCAGGTCCTGACCTCGGCCCAGGAACTCGCTCGCCACTCGTCGAGCCTCGGCGCAGAGGTCGGCTCGTTCCTCGCGGGCGTAAAAGCGGCTTGAGCGGTCATCGTATCCGCCCGGACCGAGCCGCGGTCCGGGCGGCCAAGAAGAAGATCACGGCGCAGCCGCGCCCGACCAAGTGGGGAACCCGATGGATGACCTCTTGCGCGAATTCCTGACCGAAACAGGTGAGCATCTCGACACGGTCGACGTCGAGCTCGTTCGCTTCGAGCAGGACCCCAACAACGAGAAGATTCTCTCGAACATCTTCCGTTTGGTTCACACGATCAAGGGCACCTGCGGGTTCCTCGGTCTGCCCCGGCTCGAGTCTCTGGCGCACGCCGCCGAGACCCTGATGGGGCGGTTCCGGGACGGCTTCCCGGTGACCACGAACGCGGTGTCCCTGATCCTGGCCACGCTGGACCGGATCAAGGAGATCCTCGCCGAACTCGAGCGCACGGCCGTCGAGCCCGAGGGCGAGGACGTCGACCTCATCGGCGAGCTCGAGCGGATGTCGAGCCTCGAGGCGGACGTGCTCCTCGCGGAGGCGGCCCCCGCGCCGTCCGCCGCGCCCGCCCCCGCGCCGAAGCCCGAGATTCTGAAGCTGCCCGACATCGTCGAGCGCGAGGCCAAGCCCGGCGAGGTCACCCTCGACGATCTCGAGCGCGCCTTCCTTGAGGCGCCCGGCCCGGACGAAGACTTCACCGCGCCGCCACCGCCGCCCCCCGTCGCGGCGAAGGCGCCGCCCGCGCCCATGCCCACACCCGTGCCCGCACCCGCGCCGCAGGTCGAGGCCAAGGCGGAGGCCAAGGCGGAGACCAAGGTCGAGGCCAAGGTCGAGGCGAAGGCAGAGGCCAAGCCCGAGCCTCGCGGCCGTAACGCGCAGGCCGCCGAGAAGGAGGCCCCCGAAGGCGGCGGCTCCTCCGACAGCGTCTCCAAGGTGCAGACGATCCGCGTCAACGTGGATACGCTCGAGCACCTGATGACGATGGTCTCCGAGCTGGTGCTGACCCGCAACCAGTTGCTCGAGATCGCTCGCCGGCACGAGGACAACGGCTTCAAGGTGCCGCTGCAGCGCCTCTCGCACGTCACCGCCGAGCTGCAGGAAGGCGTCATGAAGACGCGCATGCAGCCCATCGGCACCGCCTGGCAGAAGCTGCCGCGCGTCATCCGCGACCTCTCCTCCGAACTCGACAAGAAGATCGAGCTCGTGATGCAGGGCGCCGACACCGAGCTCGACCGCCAGGTGCTCGAGGTCATCAAGGACCCGCTCACCCATATGATCCGCAACTCGGCGGATCACGGCATCGAGACCCCCGCCGAGCGCCGCACCGCCGGCAAGTCCGAGCGCGGCACCATTCGCCTGAACGCCTATCACGAGGGCGGCTCGATCACGATCGAGATCTCCGACGACGGCAAGGGCCTGAACTTCGGCGCCATCCGCAAGAAGGCGGTGGACCGCGGGCTCGGCACCGAGGCCGAGATCGAGCGCATGAGCGAGGTGCAGATCGCCAAGTTCATCTTCCATCCGGGCTTCTCGACGGCCAAGGCGGTCACCGCCGTGTCCGGCCGCGGCGTCGGCATGGACGTGGTCAAGACCAACATCGAGCTCATCGGCGGTACGGTCGACATCCGGTCCGACGAGGGCAAGGGCACCACCTTCACCATCAAGATCCCGCTGACGCTCGCCATCGTCGCGGCCCTGATCGTCGCCGCCGGAAACCAGCGCTACGCCATCCCGCAGGTGGCCGTGCTCGAGCTCGTGCGGGTCAAGAAGGGCGCCGACCACCAGATCGAGCGCATCAACGGCTCGCCGGTGCTGCGCCTGCGCGACCGGCTCCTGCCGATCGTGCCCGCCGGCAAGGTGCTGGGCCTCGACGGGGCCGACGCGAATGCCGGCGACGAGGGGTTCGTCGTGGTCTCCCAGGTCGGGCGCCAGCGCTTCGGCATCCTTGTCGACGGCGTCTTCCACACGGAGGAAATCGTCGTCAAGCCGATGTCGACCAAGCTGCGCCACATCCCGCTGTTCTCGGGCAACACCATCCTGGGCGACGGCGCGGTGGTGCTGATCATCGATCCCAACGGGGTCGCCAAGATGGTCGGCTCCGGCACGGCCGAGCAGCAATACGGGTTCGAGGATACCGGCGAGGCGGCAGAGTCCGACGAGCAGGAGACCGTGACCCTCCTCGTCTTCCGCAGCGGCGGCCAGAGCCTCAAGGCCGTGCCGCTCTCGCTCGTCACGCGCCTCGAGGAGATCGACGCCGGCAAGATCGAATGGGTCGGCGGGCGTCCGCTGATCCAGTACCGCGGCAAGCTGATGCCGCTCGTGCCGGCCGATCCGTCGATCGCGATCAAGCGCGAGGGCTCCCAGGCGCTGGTCGTCTTCTCGGACGGCGAGCGGGCGATGGGCCTCGCGGTCGACGAGATCGTCGACATCGTCGACGACGTGCTCGACATCGAACTCGTGGCCGATCGCTCGGACCTCGTCGGTTCGGCGGTGGTGCGCGGACGCGCCACCGAGATCGTCAACGTGGCCCATTACCTGCCGCTCGCCCACGAGGACTGGACGCGCGGTGGGCCGCCGAAGATGGCGAGCTTCTCGCGTAGCCTGCTGCTCGTCGACGACAGCGCCTTCTTCCGCGACATGCTCACGCCGGTTCTCAAGGCGGCGGGCTTCAAGGTGATGGTCGCCGGCTCGACCGAGGAGGCGCTGCAGGTGCTCTCCGCCGACAAGCGCATCGACGTGATCGTCACCGACATCGAGATGCCGGGCCGCGACGGCTTCGCCTTCGTCGAGGCGGTGCGCGCTCAAGCCCGCCTGCACGACGTGCCGGTGATCGCGCTCTCCGCGGGCGTGGACGCTCAGGCGCTCGAACGAGCCCGAAGGCTCCAGATCAAGGAATTCGTCGCGAAATTCGACCGATCCGGGCTGATCGCCGCCCTCGGCGAGATTCCGGAAGCGCGCATCGAACATTACGGAGAAGCCGCATGACGCCCGCCATGACGCATGCCGCCGGAGCGGAGCCGGGTGTGGAAGACGCCAGCGAATACGTCACCTTGACCGCCTCGGACCAGACGTTCGGGATTGGCATCGAGCGCGTCCAGGACGTCTTCGTCGTGGCCTCGCTCACGTCCGTGCCGACGGCGCCCGGCGAGATCGTTGGGCTGCTGAACTTGCGCGGCCGCGTGGTCACGGCGGTGGATCTGCGCCGGTGCCTCGGATTGCCGGATCGGAACGGGGGCGGCGAACTCATGGCGATCGGCCTGGAGCACAAGGGCGAGGCCTATGGACTGGTGGTCGACGCCGTCGGCGAGGTGCTGAAGCTCCGGCAGGAGACGCGGGAGGCCACTCCAGTGCACCTCAATGCGCGCTGGGGGCAGCTCATGCACGGCGTCCACCGCCTGGGCGACCGCCTGCTGATCGTCCTCGACGCCGATGCGGTCCTCGCCTTCGACCAGGATGCGCGCGCGGCCTGAGCCCGGCGCCTCGACGAAAGACAAGCCATGGCAATCGACACCAGCATCCCCGTCCTCGTCGTCGACGACTATCAGACGATGATCCGGATCATTCGTAATCTCTTGAAGCAAATCGGGTTCTCAGACGTCGACGATGCGGCCGACGGGACCGAGGCGCTGGCGAAGATGAAGGCCCGACGCTACGGGCTCGTTATCTCGGACTGGAACATGGAGCCCATGACGGGATACGAACTCCTCAAGCACGTTCGCGCCGACGATGAGACGCGAACGACGCCCTTCATCATGGTCACCGCCGAATCGAAGACGGAGAACGTGATCGCTGCCAAGAAGGCAGGCGTCAACAACTACATCGTCAAACCCTTCAATGCGGAGACCCTGAAAAACAAAATCCAAGCGGTGATCGGATCATGAGCGCCGCCGCCAAGCCCTATCGCATCGAGCGGCTCCAAACGCCTCCGGACATCTCGGATCAAGGCCACGCGAACGGCGAGATCGTCTCGCGGCTCATCGAGATCCGGCAGCTCCTCGAGGCGGGGGCACAGGGTGCCGCCGTGGCCGCCGAGCCCGTCCAAGGCGAGCGGACCGAGATCATTCGAATGAAGGCGGAGCTGGACGCCGTCGCCTACACGATCGAGAGGACGAAGCAGGAGGTCGCGACCCTGCACTTAACGGACGCGAACGGGCGCGAGATCTCGCGGACGAGCGACGAACTCGGCGCAATCGTGGCCGGGACGGAGGGCGCGACCAACGCGATCCTGCACGCGGCCGAGGCCATCGACGAGGCCTCGGCGAGCTTGATCGCCCGCCTGAAGGGCGACGAGGCTGCGACCGCGCGCGACATAGCCGATCAGGTCGTCCGGATCTTCGAAGCCTGCAACTTTCAGGACATTACGGGGCAGCGTGTCTCGAAGGTGCTGGCCTCGATGCGCTTCATCGAGGACCGCGTGAACCGGATGGTCGAGATTTGGGGCGGCCTGTCCGCGCTCGGCCAGGCCGAGATCGTGCTGGACCCGGACCTTTCGGGGGAGCGGGCACTGCTCAACGGGCCTGCGCTCTCGGCCCTGGATGCGACCACGCAAGCCGAGATCGACGCATTGTTCGACTAGGCTACCGGGAATCAAGCTAGGCGGAGCGCAACCCAGCATCCGACCGATTCTGGAGGGCGCCGTCCGATCGGTATTCGCCACAAGGGGGCTCGACAATGGAAGACGAGCGGCGTGCAATACCAGCGAGCGAGGCCGGACGCGACGTGCTGATGCCGTCGCTCCTCGTGGGGGTCATGATCCTGATCTTCGCGTGGACCGGCTGGAGCCAGCGCGACCGCGAGCACGTGGGGATGCTCGTCCTGTCCGAGCTGGAAAGCGCGGTCGGCGATCACCGTGCGCTCGCGATCCGCACCGGCAAGCTCCTGCTACGATCCCGTCTCGAGCCGCACGAGAGGGACGCGCTCGCAACCGAGCGCGCGCAGATCGCGGCGGAACTGGCCGGGGCGAGCGAGACCGCGCTCGTCCTTCTTGAGAGCACGGAGATGGCCGAGCGCGAGCGATACGCCAGAGCCGTCACCTCGCTCGGGGACAGGATCGGAGGGGCTCTCGCCCTCGCTGCTGGCCTCGACCTCCGGGAAGGCGATCTCCAGCTCGGCGAAGCTGTCGCTGCCGCCGCCGCGCGCACGGCAGTTGAACTGAATCGAGAGCTGACGACCAAAATCTCCAGGAAGTCGCAGCAGGACACGCACGTCCTCCAGGACGTGATGGCTCTGCTCACCGCGCTCGTCGTTGTCGCCTATCTGGCTCTCTCGGTTCTGCCGGCACGCGCTCGTTTTATCGCCGAAGCGAAACGGCTTGCCGAGCTCCGGGACGAGGTCTGGACGCTCTCGACCATCGCCCGCAAGACCCAGAGCGCCGTGATCGTCACCGATGCGCTCGGACGGGTGACCTGGGTCAACGAGGCCTTCACTTGCATCTCCGGGTTCGGGATCGAAGACGTGAGGGGACGCACGCCAGGCTCAGTCCTGCAATGCGAGCAGACGGACGCAAGGACCGTCTCGGCGATCCGCGGCGCGTTGAGAAACCGAGAGCCGATTCGCTGCGAGATCCTCAATCGCGCAAGTGAGGGCCGGCTCTACTGGCTGGATCTGGACATCCAGCCGCTTCACGACCAACGAGGTACGTTCACCGGGTTCCTTGCAGTCGAGAGCGACGTCACCGAGCGCAAGACGCTGCTTCTTGCCGTGGAGGAGCGCAACCGCGATCTCGAGACCATGTCCGAGATCGCGCGGATCGGTGTCTGGACCTGGAGCCATGGGCGGTTCCACCCCAACTTCTCGGCCGAGGCGCAGATCGTGCTCGCCGGACTCTGCGACAGGAAGAGCCCTCGGCTTGCGTTGCTCGCGGCCTTGCCTCCTGCGCGCCGTCGGGAACTAGCAGGCCATCTTCTCGCCTGCGCGCGCGGCGAGGTGCCGGCCTTCGCTGCCAATTTTCCCATCGGCGAGCCGGGAGGCGTGCAGCGCTGGCTGCGGATCACCGCGCGTCTCGACGCGCAGAAGGGCGAGCTCATCGGCTCGGTTCAGGATGTCAGCGATCTGGTCTCGGCGCATCGCGAAGCGCACGTGGCGAAGACACGTCTCGAGCTTGCGGCCCACAGCGCGCGCCTCGGTCCCTTCGAGTGGAATCTCGACTCGGGTATCTTCTGGACGGGGGAAGCCTGGTGGCTCAATCTCGGATTTGAGGAAGTACCCAAAATTGATAATTTGGATAGCATCATTGTTCTCGCGCACCCGGCCGATCGTGCCGATCTCGTCTGCGCCATCGAGGCATGCCAGGGCGATCCGGCAAGGACGCTGAGCGCGGCCTTTCGGATGATGATTGATGGCGGCGAGCACCGCTGGGTCGAGATCGTCGCTCGCAATACCTGCGATGGCGGGGAACGCGTCGGGCGCATCTCCGGGATTATGAGAGACATACACGAGGAGCGCGCAGCCGCGGAACAGGCGCTCTTCGCCGCCTCCCACGATCTTCTGACCGGGCTGCCGAACCGAGCGGAGTTGAAGCGTCGCACCGCGTCCGCACTCGAGGAGGATGCGCCCGGCGGGTCCGTCGCCGTGATGCTGCTCGATCTCGACCGCTTCAAGGCCGTGAACGACACCTTCGGCCACGCAACCGGGGACGAGGTTCTCGTCGAGGTCGGGGCGCGTCTGCGCGCGTGCGTTCGCGATCGTGATCTCGTCGCTCGACTTGGCGGCGACGAGTTCGCGGTCCTGGTCAGGAGCGAGCGAGAACTCGAGAAGGATTGCGCGGCGATTTGCGAGCGCATCATCGAAGCCGTTTGTCGTCCGATCTCGATCGGGGAGCGCCGGATCCAGATCGGAACCAGCGTCGGGATCGCGATCAGCGGGGTCTACGGCCACGCTCCCGATCCCCTTCTGCGCAACGCCGACGCCGCGCTCTACAAGGCCAAGGCCTCCGGAAAAGGCCAGTTCTGCTTCTTCGACGAAAAGCTTGCGGCGAAAGAGGCCGATCGTCGCGTCCTGCAGGCGGATCTGCGCGATGCGCTGGAGCGGAACGAGCTGCAGCTGTTCTATCAGCCCGAGATCGACCTCGCGACGGGCCGCGTCCGCGCCGCGGAGGCGCTGCTTCGCTGGATGCACCCCGAGCACGGCCTCGTCGCGCCCGACAGGTTCATCCCGATCGCCGAGGAGACCGGGCTGATCGTCCCGATCGGGAACTGGGCGATCGAGACCGCTTGCCGTGAGGCGGCCTCCTGGCCCGATGACGTGATGGTGGCCGTCAATCTCTCGGCGGCGCAAGTCGGGAAGGTCGATCTCGTCAGCATCGTTCAGAACGCCCTCGCGGACGCGGGCATAGCGCCGTCGCGTCTGGAGATCGAGGTGACCGAAAGCCTCTTCCTGACGGCCGATCCAGCCCTCCTGCGCGATCTCGAGCACCTCGACGCGATGGGGGTACGCCTCGCCCTGGACGACTTCGGAACGGGCTACTCGTCGCTCTCCTATCTCCAGAGGCTGCCGTTCAAGCGCATCAAGATCGACCGCAGCTTCGTTGCCGGCATCACCGAGGATCCCCGTGCCATGGCCATCACGAAGGCCGTCATCGATCTTGCCGCCGCGCTCGGAATCGAGACGACGGCAGAAGGGGTCGAGACGTCCGCCCAGCGCAGGCTCCTGGCCGAGCACGGCTGCACGCACGCGCAGGGGTTTCTGTTCGGCAAGCCTCGCCCCAGGATCGAATTACCCGCGGCTGGGGAAGGCGCCAATGTCGTCGCTGGTCCGTGGGCCGCGCAGCGGGATAATGCCTCGAATTTATAACGTAAACAGCCCTGCACACCGATAGGCGTTCGCGTCTTTGATGCGAGCCATCAGGTTCATTATCCTCTTTTACTTTGTGCCATACTGGATGATTGCGGCGTCTCATTCCGATCGGCGAGGGAATTTTATCAAAAAACCAAATATATATTTATACGCTGACATAAATGGTTTCCAACGCAATCGGTCGGGTTCTCATGACAAACGAGGGAATGGCTATCATGCGAGGCCACCCTCAATCTATCGAGCGAATACTCCCGGCTCGACAGCGCACTGCAGTTCACGCTCCGTTCGGTCACGTCCCCGGTGAGGGCGCGATTACGTCGATAGGATTAACAGGGCGAGCATGATGCCCGACAGCGTCGAGCCAAGCGCGACCACCGTTGCCGTTTTCGAACGGTATTGCACACGATCTCCCTCACGCCCCCGGCCGAGGCCCCCTTGGGAGCACATTTGATTATAGCAAATGATCGCTTGCCGCTGCCGCAATCTGTCAAGGTCGCCTAAGGCGTTAGGCGGAGTGACAATGCGACGCACAATACCTCGACGACGACATTCTGTGGATCG
Source organism: Salinarimonas ramus (assembly GCF_014645695.1). Lineage (GTDB taxonomy): Bacteria > Pseudomonadota > Alphaproteobacteria > Rhizobiales > Beijerinckiaceae > Salinarimonas > Salinarimonas ramus. The sequence continues at coordinate 81,581 of NZ_BMMF01000015.1, forward strand.
GCGGCGGGGTTTCGCGCCGATCGGCGCGGGGTCCCAGTCCTGAAGGACATCCCTTTACAGGGCTCCGCCGCGGGAAGGCGGGGTCCCGCGATGGAGCCGAGTGACAGGAGCGAGCATGAGACCGACCGCGACGCGTATTTGCTGCATGATCGGCGGCCTCTTTATCGCGGCCCCGGTCTTCGCGCTCGTCGACATGCCCGGGCACGAGGGTGAGGACCTCTCGGCCGAGCAGAAGAAGGAGCTGATCCCGCGCACCGAACGATTTCGGGAGGAGCTTCCAGCGATGCTCAAGGAGATATCGGCGGCTCTCGACGAACTTCGGAGCAAGGCCCGGTCCGAGGGCAACGAGGACATCGCCCAGCTGGCGAGCGAGATCATGACGCACGCCCGGACCGAGGAACTGGTACTCTACCCGCCTCGCTGCTGATCGGCGATTATCTCGCGGCGACCAACGTACGCGAGCAGTGACATCCGCCGGCGCTGCACTCTCATCGCAGCTCGAGCGTCCTCACCGAAGACCGTCTGCCGGACGGTCCCCGGGTCCCGTCGTGGCGCGTGCGCGCGCCAGCGAGGCGACGACGATCCAGAACACGAGACGAAGCGTCAGCGCTCCCAGCGTGCGCGTTTCCCATGGCGCCCCACCGAGCACATGCCAGCCGAAAGCCCCCATGACGACGACGAGCGCCCCGACGATCAGCCACGCCAGCAGCCGCCCCCACGATTTCGATAGAAAGATGCCGATCCCGGCGATTACGTAGAGAAAGCCGGAGGCGAAGTTGAACCAGAGCACGAGCGGGACGACCGCTCCTGCCGCTGCCCTGGCGTCAGTAGGCCCAAACAGCACCATGCCTCCGGAGAACAGCGTCATCAGGCCGAAGACGACGGCGAAGCCGCCGAGAAAACGGTTGCGTGTCATGTGATCACCTTCGGTTTGGAGCGACTGAGCCCGAAATCGTCGAGGATGGCGTAGAGCGCCGGAAGCACCATCAGGACCAGGACGGTCGAGGCCAGCAGGCCGAAGACGACCGAGATCACCAGGGGCTTGAGCGTCTGCGCCTGCGTGCTCGTCTCGAGCAGAAGCGGCGCCATTCCCATGATGGTCGTCGACACGGAGACGAAGATCGGGCGAAAGCGCGCCCGGGCCGCGAGCCCCGCCGCTTCGGCGACGGCCAGTCCCTCCAGCGCCCGCTCCTTCGTAACCTGGACCATCAGGATCGAGTTGTTCACCACGATGCCGGCGAGCGAGGCGGCGCCCACGAGCGAGGGCATCGAGATGTCGTAGCCCATCAGTACATGGCCCCAGATCGCCCCGAGGAAGGCGAGCGGGATCGTCGCCATGACGATGAGCGGCTCGACGTAGCTGCGGAACATGAACGAGAGCACCACGAAGATGCCGACGAGACCGATGGCGAAGCCCCGCAGAATCGACGCGACGGTCTCGGCGGAGTTCGCGCTCTGCCCGCCGATGGCGAAGCTCGTTCCGGGCAGGCTCCCGGTGAGATCCGGCAGGAAGTCCCGGGCGATCGCGGTGACGATGGCGTCCGCGTTGGCGATCCGGCCGTCGACCTCGGCCTGGACTCTCACCGTCCTCACGCCGTTCACGTGCGTTATGGTCGACCAGCCCTGCGCCTCCTCAATGGTCGCCACCGTCGAGAGCGGCACCGTCCCGCCCCCGGGCAGGGCGATCGTGAACGCCTCCAGATCCGCACGCGCGTCGCGATCGGCGGCCGCCTGGACGATCTCGATCTCGTGGGCGACATCCCCCTCCCGCACGGTCATGATCGTGGTCCCGAGGAATGCGGCGCGCAGCTGCCCGGCGATCTCCGCCGTCGTGAGCCCCAGCGCATGTGCGCCCCGCGCGAGCTCGAGCCGCAGCTCAGGCGTTCCGGGCCTCAGATCCACCGAGGCGTTGCGCACGCCGCGGTAGGTCTCGAGCTCCGCCAGCGTCGCGAGCCCGGCCGACCGGAGCCTCCCCAGATCGGGGCCGGAGAGGCGTATCTCCACGGCGATCCCCTGCGGTCCGATCCCCGGCTCGGTCAGGACGAGCGAGCGCACACCCGGCAGCGGACCGATGGCGGCGCGCCATCGGGCGATCAGGTCGTCGAGGGTCGTCGTTCGCGTTTCCGCTCCGAGCAGGTCCGCCGACACGGTGGCGACGTGCGCGCCGCTCTCGCCTGCGGCGGGATTGTAGTTGAAGCGCGTGATCGTCCGCTTGACGAGCGGCGCGCCTTCGGGCTGTGCGGGCGACAGCTCGCGGTTCACCTCGTCGAGGGCGGCGACCACCTGTTCCGCCACCTCGCCCGTGCGTGCGAGCGGCGTGCCCGCCGGCATCAGGATGCGGGCCTCGAGCACGTCGCCATCGATGTCGGGCATCGCCTCCCGCTCGACCAGCCCGCCCGCCAGCGCGCCGACGGTGACGATCAGCGCGGCCGCGACGACCCCCGCCACGAGATAGCGCCGGGCGATGGCGAAGTCGGCCATTCGTCCGACGCCCCGCTCGCGCAGGGTGGCGAACGCCGCGTCGAACCGCGCCCGGAACCGAGACGGCGCGCTCTGCGTGCTCCGCAGGCCGTGCTGGAGGTGGTGCGGCAGGATGAGGAAGGCCTCGACCAGGCTCGCCGCGAGCGCGGCGACGAGGACGACCGGCAGCACCTCCAGAACCGCGCCGAGCTCGCCCGCGAGGAACGAGAGCGGCGCGAAGACCGCAACCGTCGTCAGGAACGACGACATCACCCCCGGAGCCACGGCGCCGACGCCCTTCACGACCGAGGCGACCGAGATCCCCTCTCGCGCCGCCTCCACGGCGACGGAGTCGGAGATCACGATGGAATCGTCCATCACGATGCCGATCGCCATGAGGAGCGCGACGAGCGTCATCATGTTGATGGAGAGGCCCAGCAGCGCCATCGCGAGGAAGGCCCCCAGGAGCGCCACGGGCAGCCCCATCGCGGCCCAGATCGCGAAGCCCGGACGGAAGAAGAGCGTCATCACTGCGAAAACCAGGACGAGCCCGATCACGCCGTTCTTCACCAGCATCGCCAGCCGGTCGCGCACGATGCTCGTCATGTCCTGCACCACCTCGAGCCGGATCCCCTCGGGAAGGGCCGCGTTCTCGGCCGCGACGAGCGCCGTCAGGCTGTCGAGCGCGCGCAGCGCATCGGCCTCCAGCGGCTTGTGCACGGCGAGCAGCACGGCGCGCTTTCCGTCGACGTAGGCCCGCTCCTCCGCCGGCGCGTACTCTTCCTCGATCGTCGCGATCTGCCCGAGTGTCAGCGTGGCGCCCTCGGGCAGGGTCAGCACGGGGATGTCGCTCAGCGCCGCGATGCTGCGCCGCTCCTCCGTGAAGCGCAGGCGCAGATCGGAGGCCGCCGTCTCCAGCTCGCCCGCCGGAAGATCGACGCTTTGCGCCTCGATCGTGGCCGCGAGCCCCGCGGCCGACAGGCCGTGCTGCTCGAGGACCGCCCGGGGGACCTCGATCCGCAGCTGCCGCTGGCCGATCCCGTCGACCGTCACGCGCGCGACCTCGGGCAGGGCCGCGATCGCGTCCTCGAGGCGCAGGGCGACGCGGTCGAGCTCGCGTTCCGGCAGGTCGCCCGAGATCGCCACGGAGGCGACCCGGTCCGTGCGGTGCAGCTCGCGAACGATCGGCGGATCGGCGCGGTGCGGGAGATCGTCGATCGCCGCCGCCTCCGTCCGGATCTCGTTGACGAAGCGCAGGGCGTCGGCGCCGGCGCTCATCGTCGCCACGGCGCGGGCGCGGTTGTCCTGCGCCGTGCAGGTCAGCTCCTCCAGGCCCTCGACCGGCTGCAGCGCGGTCCAAAGCGGGCGGCAGATCGCATCCTCCACGTCGCCCGCGGCGCCGCCGCGATAGACGACCACGATCTCGGCCTCGACGGGGCGGAAGTCGGGGAAGGTCTCGCGCTTCAGGCCCGGAGCCGCCATCACGCCCGCCGCGATGAACAGGACGAGCAGCAGGTTGGCGGCGGTCGGGTGAGCGGCGAACCAGCGGATCACGGCGTCTCCTCCACGACCGAGAGGGGCGTGCCCGGAAGCGCGGGGGAGAGATCGTCGAGGACGACCGACTCGCCGGCGGCCAGCCCTCCGGCGATCACCGCCTCCCCGTGCTGGCGAAAGGCGACCCGCACCCGACGGGCGTCCAGCCGCCCCTCCTCGTCGCGCACGTAGACCGTGTCGCCGCCATGCACGGCCTCTTCCGGAACGACGACGCTCGGCGGGAGCGGCGGACCGGTGAGGGTCGCCTCCACGTACATGTTGGGCACGAGCGGGAGGCGCGCGGGCGGGGCGGCGCCGGCATACGGATCGTCCACGCTGACAACGACCCGGACCGATCGCGCCTGCGGGTCGAGCTCTCCCTCCACCCGGCGGACCCGGCCGCGCCAGACCTGCTCGGGATGCGAGACGAGGCGAAGGACGGCTTCTATCCGCTCCGCCGGGCCTTCCCGCAAGGCGGCGAGCGGGTCGACATCGTCGTCGTGGGCGGAGCCGAGCAGCCGCACGAAGGAGTCGAGCGGCACGTGCGCCACCACCTCCGCCCGGTCCACGCCGTGGCCGACGAGAAGCCGCTGGCCGATGTTGACGTACTCGAACCGCTCGATCTCGACCGTGTCGACGCGGATGTCGATGGGCGCCGTGATCGCCGTATGCTCCAGGTCCCGCCGCGCCCGCGCGAGCGCCGCCTCGACGCGCGCGACCTGCGCCGCGAGGCGGTCGCGCCGTGACGGCAGCAGGGTGAGGGTGTTGCGCAGCTCGGCCACCGTGCGACGGATCTGAAGCGTGGCGCGCTCCTGCTCGTCCGCCCGCGTCTGCGGCACGGTCCCCCGCTCGACGAGGGCGCGGGTGCGGGCGAGCTCCTCTTCCGTGAGTGCGAGCCGCTCTTCCTCCAGCGCGAGAATGCGCCGGGTGTTCTCTTCTTCCGCGGCGAGCTGCGCCTTCTCCGCCTCGAGCCCCGCCAGATCGGCCTCGGCCTGGGCGATCGCCAGGCGATAGTCGGCGGGGTCGATCTCCAGGACCTTCGTCCCCGCCAGGATCAGGCGCCCGGACTCGAGCTCGGGATGGCGGAAGACGATCCGCCCCGCGACCTCGGCCACTGCGGTCCAGGTCTCGCTCGCCCGGGCGTTGCCCCAGCCCCGGGCCACGGGCCGCACCTCCTCCATGCGGGCTTCGACGACACGCACCGCTACCGCGGACGGCGTCGCTTGCGTCTTCTCCGGGCCAGGCGCGCGTGCGACGAAGAAAGCCGCGACGGTGAGCCCAGCGAGGATCGGCACGAGAAACAGAAGCAGCCTGAACCTCGTCATGGCTCGTCTCCCGCGGTCCGCGTCGTCATCAATCGCAGTTGTTCCTTCGCGAGGCGGGCTCCCTCCTCCGCGAGATCGAAGCTGCGCCCGCTGATCGACCAGCGCACGACGAGACCCTGGAGCAGCGCGATGACGAGAAAGGCGGCGTCCTGCGGATCGACGTCCGGACGCATCAGGCCCGTCTCCCTCGCCCGGGACGCATGCTCCGCGATCATCCGATGAAAGCGCGTCAGCAGACCGTGAAATATCGTCCGCAGGCCCTCGTTCCTGGCGTGCAGCTCCCGGGAGAACAGAATCGCCGGGATCGCGGGCGTGCCCTGGATCAAGCGCAGCTGCGCCTCGACCAGGGCCTGGATCTCGTCGATCGGTGTATCGCCCGAGCCGTGCGCGGCCTTCCAGCGCGCCTCCATCATCGTCCCGATCCGCGTGGCGACCGCCTCCCAGAGGTTCTGCTTCTTGGGGAAGTGCCGGAAGACGCCGGGCTGCGTGAGACCGATCTCCTCGGCGACGGAGTCGATCGTGAGCCGCTCCGGCCCGAGCCGGTCCGCGATGAGCAGAGCCGCCTCGACGATTTCGGCCTTACGGTCCTCGGCGGATTTGCGGGTGCGCATTCGTGCTCTCTAAGTTAGCGTCTAGTCACTAACTAATTGCGGCTCGCACCAAGTCAAGGGGGACGATGCTCGATCGGAGGCGCCCGCACGGAAGTGGAGATCGCCCCTGCTCTCTTTGCGCTCCGGCAACGTCCCCGACGCCGTCGTCGGGCAATGGTCGGGATGAAGGGAGCACCCGACCATGGCGACATTGACAGATTGCACCAGCCTCGCGGAGGCGCTCGAAACCGACGAGCGGATCTACGATCGTTTCGTCGCGGCGGGCTCCGCGTTCCAGCGCCTCGCCAAGGTCGTCATGCGCGAGGACACGGCCGGCCGGCTGACGCTCGCCGACATCGCGCGGATGGGCGGCGTTCCGCTCGCATCCGTCCTGCCGGACGCCGAGAGCGTGTCGGAGCGCACGCTCTCCCGCCAGTCCCGACCGACGCCGGTCGCAGCCGTCTTCGACGCGCGCCCGATGCTTGCGGCCGGCTTCGAGCCGCTGCCGTCGATACTCGACTTCGTCGAGGAGCTCGCGCCGGGATCGTCCTTCGCGGTCGAGGCCTCGTTCGAGCCCAAGCCGCTCGTGCGGCTGTTCGAAGGACGCGGCTACTCGGCCAATTCGCAGGCGCTCGCAGCCGATCATTGGCGCGTCGAATTCCAACCGGCCATCGAGGAGACGGACGCGTGCCTTCCCCTCGGCGCGCCATCAGCCCAGCCTTGAAAGGGCAGCCATGACCACCCTCGCAGAGACACAGACCCTCACCCTGGCCGAGCGCAGCGTCGGCGAGATCGCGACGAGCGTTCCCGGCGCGACCGCAATCTTCCGCAAGTTCAAGCTGTCCTTCTGCTGCGGCGGCGAAGCGCCCCTGGCGCAGGCGGCCGCCGAGCGCGGGATCCCGCTCGAGACGCTGCTCGCCGAGCTGTCCGCTCTCGACGCCGTCATCCCTGCGGCCGATCCGGCCGACAAGGGCCGCATCGCGCAGCACGTCGCCGAGCGCTTCCATGCGGCTCACCGCCGCGAGCTGCCCGAGCTGATCCGGCTCGCCCGAAAGGTCGAGCGGGTCCACGGCGATCACGAGCAGGCGCCGCACGGCCTCGCCGACACGCTCGAGGATCTCGTCGCCACCCTCGCCGATCAGATGGAGCTGGAGGAGACAACGCTGTTCCCGGCCTTGTCCGCGGGAGATTCGTCCCGCCAGGAGGAGATTACCGCGGAACATGCGGCGGTAGAGCGCGCGCTGCACGACCTCGAGCACTTGACCGACGGTTTCGCTCCGCCTCCGGGAGCCTGCCGCTCCTGGCAGGCGCTCTATCTCGGGGGCGCCAAGCTCGCCGACGACCTGCGCGCCCACCTCGCCCTGGAGCGCAGCCTCGTCGCCTGAGGCCGAACCGCGACGAGTGCTGTTCGCCGTCACGCGCACGCACACCTCAGGAACCGCCCGGAATGGCAGCGGGCGGCACTATTCGCCAGATTGACGGCGTACGGCCAGCGAGCCCAAGAAGGAGAAACTAGGTGAGTGATCCGGAACGACCGCCGAATCCGCTCGACGAAACGCCCGGCCCCGGGGCTCGGCCCCTGCCGGCGGGCTCGCCGAAACGGCCGGAGGACCCCGGCAAGCCGGCGCCGGACGACGCCGGGCCGAGCGGCGTGCCAGAGGCCCCTCCGGCGGATCAGAAGGATCCGCACGGAGATGACGAGGATCATGGGTCCTGACACGTGCAAGATGTCGACAATCCAGCCGGCGAGACGCTCTCGCCGGCCGCACGATGAGAGATGCTCCATGGCTTCGAACGACTTCGACGCGCTGATCGAGACGGCACTCGGCGAGAGCGGGGGGGCGCGGCTCCTCCTCGTGCTCCTAAGGTCTGAGACCGACGCACAGACGAGCGGCAGCGGCAGCCTCACGCCGGTTCTCGCCAACGACGTCGTGGTGGAGGCGGGAGTCGACCTCGATGCCGTGGTCCGTCAGGCCGACCTCGTCGGGTTGCCGTGGGACTTGATCATGGCCGCCGTCCTCACCGATCCGACGGGCAATGTCCCATCGAGCGCGGCCGCCGAGCCCCACCTGAAGAAGATGGCCGACGATCTCATGCGCAGCGGCGACGTGTCCCGCTACGCGGTGTTCGATCGGACGGGCAATCGACTGTCGATCAGCCGCGCCCACTGACCGGCGAGTACTCCCCTTCCGGCCTGTCTGCAGGTCCGCGCGCGGCGGCACGCGCGAAGAAGGCTCGGTTCGGGCAGAAGGGCGGCGCCGCGCCAGGCTCCGTCGCCCCGTCGCGCCGGGCGAGCCAGGCCTCGCACGCGCCCGCCGCCGGGCACAGCAGGCAGGCCGTGCGCGCCTCTGCGAAGGCGCGACCGCCATCCGGGACGAGGCCGTGCTCGGGCCGGAGGCCTACCGACGCGCACATGGCGTCGAACAAGGCGTTGTGCTTCAGGACGCGGCGGACCCGCGGCCGCAGCGGTCGCGCCGCGATCACAGGACACCGCCCGACAAGACGAGATACGCCGTCCACTTGACGACGACGAGCCCGGCGAGGGCCAGCGTCAGCTTCCGCTCCATCGATACGCTCCCTGGCAGCGACACCGTCGAGAGGTAGGTTGGTAGGACCGCCCGCGGCGGGCGTTGCGCCAGCGCAAGGTGCGACGGTTCAGGGGCGGCGGCTCATCGCGTGGCCGGCGCATTCTCAAGCGCGCCCGCGGGCGCGGTCGTCACCGGCGCGACGGGCCTCACCTGATAGAGGCGCCAGCTCCAGAAGGCGAAGGCGACCGCGAGGATCGCGACCAGGACGAGCCCCGCGATCGCCTGCCCTTGCCCCGGCCCGCCACGCCGCTTGCCCACGAAGCCGACGGCGACGACGATCAGCGCCACCAGCGCGAGGGCCATCAGCGCCCAGACGATTTCTCCGATGCCTATCACCAGCCATCTCCCTCCCGGCTCGTGCTCAAAGGAGAAGCCAAATCGTGATCAGGATGCCCCCGATCACTACCGCGGCCCAGACGTATGGCCACCAGCGGCCCTCCTCGCGCTGGACCGAGGCCGACTCCGCCGGCCCGGGGGTGCGCCGAGTCGTGTCGTGGGTCTCGTCCGTGCGCCGCTTCAGGGCGGGGTTGAGCCCGGGATCGTTCTGCGGGCGGCCTCCCGGGTCCGTCGGCAGGTCTCCCGTGTTCTTCGGATCAGAGCTCATGATCGGGCCTCCTGGTCGGTGGTCGTCGTGGCCGTCTCGTCCGCGGCGAGCCGCCAGGCGATGATGTCGGCGAGGCAGGCGAGGCCCGGATCGTCCGTTCGACGCAGCCCCGAGGTCATGGAAGCCCATTCCTCCTCGCGCGCATGGCGCTCGAACGCGGTGAAGGAGGCGCGGGCGAAGCCGGCGAGCGTCTCGCCGGCGGCGCGCGCCGCCTCTTCGGCGCGCACGGCGAGTGCGGGCTCGTTGTGCGCGAGCCACGCCGCGAGCTCGCCGTCGGCCCGACGGGCGGCGGCGAGGAGATCGCCCAGCATCATCGCGCGTCCCCCGCGCCGGCGGGAATCCGGGACAGCTGGACGCCCTCGATGTTCGCGCGCGCGACGAGTTCCGCTACGTAGTCCGACGCGGCCTGCGACCAGCTGCGCGCTTCCAGCATGTCGGCGATGCGCTCGCGAACGGCTTCGAACGGCAGCACCCGTCCCGCGATGCGGCGGTGGAGCCGGACCGCATGCCAGCCGAAGCGGGACCGGACCGGCTCGCGATGGGTCTCGCCCTCGCTCAGGCTCTCGACGACGACCGCGAGCGAGGGAGCGATCTCGCGCAGGCGCACCTGCCCGAGCGAGCCGTCCTGCTTCGCCGAGGGGCAGGTCGACAGGCCGCGCGCCGCCTCCGCGAAGGCGGCCGGGTCGTCCCCGACCTCCGCGATGAGCGCGCGCACGGTCTCCTCCGCTTCGGCGGAGGCGGCGTCGGCGTCGCCGTCCGGCTCGATCAGCACGTGCGAGACCTCGAACAGGTCGGGTGTGCGGAAGCGGTGCGCATTCTCGTCGTAGAAGCGCCGCTCTTCGTCGCCCGCGACGGGAACCACCTCGATGCGGGCTTCCAGGAGCGCGCGGATCAGGGCGTCGTCCTCGGGCTCGTGGTCGTCCGCCTCGGTCGCGAGGCCGAGACGTTTCGCCTCCCCGAGAAGCAGCGCGCGCACGATCAGCGCGCGGGCCGCTTCGCCCCAGGCCGTCTGCGGATCGGACGCGGGATGGTTCTGCATCTCGCGCGCGATGGCCTCCGGCGAGATCTCGACCCCTTCGACGCGCACCGGCGCGACGTCGAGGGGTGGCGGCGGCTCGGACGCCGGCCCGCCGCCGCAGCCGCCGCTGCTGCAGGCCTCGGGCATCGTCGGCGCCGGGCGTCGCGTCGTTGCGCGATGGTCGATCTCGATGCGATGGGCCATGGCTATTGTCCACTCTCGGCCTGGCTGCGCATCGTCGTCTGGCCGCCGTAGGTCGGCGCCGCTCCGGGCTCTCCGTGGGAAGGCGCGTAGTGCGGACGCTTCAGCGCGGAGAGCTGGCGCACGATCTGGTAGCCGGGCCTGAACAGGAACCAGATCGGGGCGCTCCAGATATGGACGAGCCGGGTGAAGGGCGTGATCAGGAACAGCGTCAGCCCGAGGATGATGTGCAGCTTGTAGACGAGCGCCACCTCCGAGATCAGCGTGGCCGCCGTCGGATCGAAGCGCATGAGCCCGCTTGCCCAGCCCATGAACAGGACCATCTCCTCGCCGGACAGATGCTGCATCGTCCACCAGGTGGTGGCGACGCCGACGACGAGCTGCAGCCACAGCAGGGTCAGCACCGCGATGTCGCCGAAGGACGAGGAGCGCCGGATGCGCGGCTCGAACAACCGGCGATGGAGCAGCAGCGACGTTCCGACGAGCGCCGCAATGCCGGCGATCCCGCCCACCACGAGGGCGGCGAGCTGCTTGAAGCCGTGCGTGATCCCGAAGGCGTCGAAGACGCCGATCGGCGTCAGGAGCCCGATGAAGTGCCCCACCAGCAGGACGAGCAGGCCCATGTGCATCAGGTTCGAGCCGATCGTCAGCTGACGGCGCCGCAGGAACTGGCTCGACTGCGAGCGCCAGCTGTACTGGTCCTTGTCGAACCGCAGAATGCTCCCGAAAACGAGCACGGTCACCGCCAGATACGGGTACCAGCCGAAGGCGAGCTGGTTGATGAAGGCGTTCATGAGCGCTCTCCTTCGTGGCCGCGCGCGGCGGTGGAGGGGGGACGGCGCCCCGACCTGATCTTCGCGACGATCCCGGTGGGTCCGCCCATCTCGTGGGGTGTGGAGAAGGTGACGGGCGCCTCCTCCCATTCGGCGTCGATGTCAGCCGCATCGTCCGACGCGGCGCTCTCCTCGAGCCCGGCCAGCGCATCGGCGTCGACCTTCCCCGCGGCGAGCCCGACGACGGCCCGAAGCACGGCGGCATAGGGCGTGGCCCGCGACTCGAGCCGCTCGGCGAGGGCGACGAAGACGTGCAGCGGCTCGGCCAGGAACGCGCGCGCCTCGCGCGGAGGCAGGCAGGAGGCGAACTCCAGGAAGACGGGGATGAAGTCGGGAAGCTCTGTGGAACTCATCAGGGATCCATGGCTCGCATAGTGCTCGCCGAGGTCGATCATGGCCTGGCCGCGCTCGCGGCTGTCCCCATGCACGTGCTCGAAGATGTGGAGCGACAGCGAACGCGAGCGGTCGAACAGCTCGCTGTAGGCGGCCTGGGCGGCGAGCAGATCCTGCGTCTCGAGGGTGGAGAGCAGCGGCTCGAGCGCCGCCCTCGCTTTTCGATCGAGCGCGCCCTCGGCCGCGAGCGCGGTTCGGATCTCCCCGACATGCGCCAGGAGCTCCGATGAGGGATAGGCGAGGAGCGCGGAGAGCGCGCGGAGGGTCGTTCTCATGTCGGCACATCCATGAAGGGCTTGCGCGGCGTATGCTTCGCGCCGCCGAAGAGGTTGGTCTTCGTCGAGCCGTTGGTTCCTTCCCGGAACCCGAAGCCCGTCGAGCCGCGCAGCGCGTAGGCGTCCTCCTCGAGCTCGCGGTGGGTGGTGGGGATCACGTAGCGGTCCTCGTAGGCCGCGAGCGCCATGATCCGGTACATCTCCTCGATGATCTCGGGCGTGAGGCCGACGCGCTCGGCGATCGCCGGCTCGACCTTCCCTTGAACGCTGCGGGCGCGCATGTAGGCCCGCATGGCAAGCATGCGCTCCAGCGCCCGTACGATGGGCTCCTCGTCACCCGCGGTCAGGAGGTTCGCGAGGTAGCGCATGGGGATACGCAGCGAACCCACATCCGGCATGCCGTCCTTGGCCGACATCTTGCCGGCCTCGGCCGCCGACTGGATCGGCGAGAGCGGGGGCACGTACCAGACCATCGGCAGCGTGCGGTATTCCGGGTGGAGCGGGAAGGCGATCTTCCAGTCCACCGCCATCTTGTAGACCGGCGAGCGCACGGCGGCTTCGAGCCATTGCTCCGGCACGCCGTCGATGCGCGCCTGCTCGCACACCTGCGGGTCGTTCGGATCGAGGAAGATGCCGAGCTGCGCCGGGTAGAGGTCCTTCGGGTCCTCGACCGACGCCGCCGCCTCGATCCGGTCCGCGTCGTAGAGCACCACGCCGAGATAGCGGATGCGGCCGACGCAGGTCTCCGAGCAGACGGTGGGCTGGCCGGTCTCGATGCGCGGGTAGCAGAAGATGCACTTCTCGGATTTGCCGGAAGACCAGTTGTAGTAGATCTTCTTGTACGGGCAGCCGGAGACGCACATGCGCCAGCCGCGGCACTTCTCCTGGTCGATCAAAACGATCCCGTCCTCGGCGCGCTTGTAGATCGCTCCCGAGGGGCAGGACGCCAGGCAGGACGGGTTGAGGCAGTGCTCGCACAGCCGCGGGAGATACATCATGAAGGTCTTCTCGAATTCTCCGTAGATCTCCTTCTCGATGCCTTCGAAGTTGTAATCGTGAGAGCGCTTTTCGAACTCGCCGCCGAGCATGTCCTCCCAATTGCCGCTCCACTCGATCTTCTCGATGACCTCGCCAGTGAGCAGCGAGCGCGGCTTGGCGGAGGGCTGGGCCTGGAGCTCGGGGGCGTTCTGCAGCCACTCGTACTCGAACGTGTAGGGCTCGTAGAAGTCGTCGATCTCGGGCAGATGCGGATTGGCGAAGATCTTGGCGAGGATGCGCCATTTCGAGCCCTGGCGCGGGACGATCTTGCCCCGCTTGTTGCGGACCCAGCCGCCCTGCCAGCGCTTCTGGTTCTCCCAATCCTTCGGGTAGCCGATGCCGGGCTTCGTTTCGACGTTGTTGAACCAGACGTACTCGACGCCTTCGCGGTTGGTCCAGACGTTCTTGCAGGTGATCGAGCAGGTATGGCAGCCGATGCACTTGTCGAGGTTCAGCACCATTGCGATCTGAGCGCGCACTCTCATCGGGCAGCCTCCTTCTCGCCGGGGGCGCCGGTGCCCCAGTCGGCGGTTCCGCCGGGGACGTCCGCACTGTCGTCGGCCGCCTTGTCGAACCAGTTGATCGCGCTCATCTTCCGCACCACGACGAACTCGTCGCGGTTGGCGCCGACCGTCCCGTAATAGTTGAAGCCGTACGCGAGATGCGCGTAGCCGCCGATCATGTGCGTCGGCTTCATGTTGATGCGCGTGACCGAGTTGTGGATGCCGCCGCGCTGGCCGGTGACTTCGGAGCCCACGGTGTTCACCAGCTTCTCCTGCGCGTGGTACATGATGCAGGAGCCGGGCCGGATGCGTTGCGAGACGATCGCGCGGGCGGTGAGCGCGCCGTTGACGTTGAAGGCCTCGATCCAGTCGTTGTCGACGATGCCCGCCACCTTCGCGTCGTCCTCGCTGATCCACACCGCCGGCCCGCCGCGGTTGAGGCTGAGCATGATCAGGTTCTCGGCATAGGTGGAGTGGATGCCCCATTTCTGGTGCGGCGTGAGGAAGTTGAGCAGGATCTCCGTATTGCCGTTGGGGAGCTTGCCCAGGACCTGATGCACGGTCCGTGTGTCGATCGGCGGGCGCCAGGTGATGAAGCTCTCGCCGAAGGCCCGCATCCACTGATGGTCCTGGTAGAGCTGCTGACGGCCCGACAGCGTGCGCCACGGGATCAGCTCGTGGACGTTCGTGTAGCCGGCGTTGTAGCAGACCTTCTCCGACTCGAGGCCCGACCAGATCGGCGAGGAGATGATCTTGCGCGGCTGCGAGACCACGTCGCGGAAGCGGATCTTCTCCTCCTCCTTGCCCTCGGCGAGATGCGCATGCTCCCGCCCGGTCGCCTTGGAGAGCGCCTCCCAGGCCTTCACCGCCACCTCGCCGTTCGTCTCCGGCGCGAGCATCAGGATCGTCTCGCAGGCGTCGATGTCGGTGTCGACCTTGGGCCGCCCGGCGGTGGGACCGGTCGCGATCCGGCCGTTGAGGTCTCCGAGGTTGGCCACCTCGCGCTCGGTGTTCCAGTTGAGCCCCTTCGCCCCGTTGCCGAGCTTCTCCAGCGCCGGGCCGAGGGAGGTGAACCGGGCGAAGACGTCCGGATAGTTGCGCTCGACGAGCGCCACCGACGGCATCGTCTTCCCGGGGATCGGCTCGCACTCGCCCTTGGCCCAGTCCTTCGGGTCGTAGGCCTGGGCGAGCTCGCCGGGGGTGTCGTGCTGGATCGGCGTGAGCACCACGTCGTGCTCGACGCCGAGCACCTCGGGGGCGACCTCCGAGAACTTCTTGGCGATGCCGCGGAAGATCGCCCAGTCCGATTTCGCCCCCCAGACCGGATCCACCGCCGCCGTGAGCGGATGGATGAAGGGGTGCATGTCGGACGTGTTGAGGTCGTGCTTTTCGTACCAGGTCGCAGTGGGGAGCACGATGTCGGAGTAGACGCTCGTCGTCGACATGCGGAAGTCGATGTTGACCATCAGGTCGAGCTTGCCGACGGGCGCCTCCTCCCGCCAGACGACGTCGTCTGGACGCACGAGACCCTCCGCGTCCTCGGTGCCGACCACGCCGTGCAGCGAGCCGACGAGGTGCTTGAGGAAGTACTCGTGCCCTTTGCCGCTCGCGCCGAGCACGTTCGAGCGCCAGAAGAACATGTTGCGCGGCCAATTGCGGGGGTTGTCCGGATCGGTGTTGGCGAAGGCGAGCGAGCCGTCCTTCAGCCCCGCGGCGACCGCCTCCCCGGGATTGGCGCCCTCCTCGGAGAGGCGCTTGCCGAGATCGAGGGGATTGGTCGAAAGCTGCGGCGCGGACGGAAGCCAGCCCATGCGCTCGGCGCGCACGTTGAAGTCGATCATCGCGCCCGACCAGTCGCCCGCGGGCGCGATCGGGGAGAGAATCTCCGAGACGTGGAGCGACTCGTAGCGCCATTGGTCGGTGTGCGCGTACCAGAAGCTCGTGCCGTTCATCTGCCGGGGCGGGCGCGACCAGTCAAGCGCGAAGGCGAGCGGCAGCCAGCCGGTCTGCGGGCGCAGCTTCTCCTGGCCGACGTAGTGCGCCCAGCCGCCTCCGGACTGGCCCACGCAGCCGCACATCACGAGCAGCGCGATGATGCCGCGGTAGCTCATGTCCATGTGGTACCAGTGGTTCAGCCCCGCCCCGAGGATGACCATGGATCGGCCGTTGGTGTCCTCCGCGTTCTGGGCGAACTCGCGGGCGACCTGGATGATGGCCTGGCGCGGCACGCCCGTCACGCGCTCGGCCCAGGCTGGCGTGAAGGGCACGTCGTCGTCGTAGCTCGAAGCCACGTTGGCGCCGCCGAAGCCGCGGTCGAGCCCGTAATTGGCGCAGTAGAGATCGAAGACGGTGGCGACCTGCGCCGTGGTTCCGTCAGCGAGCGCGACTTGCTTGACCGGCACGTTGCGCATCAGCACACGGTCGTGGTCGGTCGCGACGAAATCGTGCGGCGCGGTGGAGCCGAAATAGGGGAAGGCGACGGAGGCGACGGCGTCGTGGTCGGGCGCGAGCGTCGTGCGCAGGCGCACCTCCTTGCCGCTGCCGTCCTTCTCCTCGAGGTTCCACTTGCCCGGATCGCCCCAGCGATGGCCGGCGGAGCCGTGCGGCGCGACGAGCACGCCCGAGAGCTCGTCGAGGGCCACGGGCTTCCAGTCCGGGTTGACCTTCTCGCCGAGCGCGCCCTTCAGGTCGGCCGCGCGCAGGAGCCTGTCCGGGACGATCTTGCCGTCCCGCTCGACGAGCTTCACGAGGAGCGGGAAATCCGAGTAGCGGCGGGCGTATTCCGCGAAATACGGAACCGTCCGGTCGAGGTGATACTCGCGCAGCACGACGTGGCCGAAGGCCAGCGCCAGGGCGGCGTCGGTGCCCTGCTTGGGATGAAGCCAGAGATCCGAGAACTTCGCTGCCTCGTTGAAGTCCGGCGCGATCACCACGCTCTTGGCACCGCGATAGCGCACCTCCGAATAGAAGTGCGCGTCCGGCGCCCGCGTCATCGGGACGTTCGAGCCCCAGACCAGCAGGAAGCCGGCATTGTACCAGTCGGCGCTCTCGGGAACGTCGGTCTGCTCGCCCCAGGTCTGCGGCGAGGAGGGCGGCAGGTCGCAATACCAGTCGTAAAAGCTCAAGAGCGCCCCGCCGATGAGC
Source organism: Salinarimonas ramus (assembly GCF_014645695.1). GTDB lineage: Bacteria > Pseudomonadota > Alphaproteobacteria > Rhizobiales > Beijerinckiaceae > Salinarimonas > Salinarimonas ramus. Next base: position 98,086 of record NZ_BMMF01000015.1, read on the forward strand.
GAGAGATAGCGGCTGCCCGCCGCGTAGGAGATCATCGACATGGCTGGGATAGGCGAGAAGCCGGCGATGCGGTCCGGGCCGTACTCGCGGATCGTGTAGGCGTTCGCCGCCGCGATGATCTCGTCGACCTCGTCCCAGCCGACCCGGACGAAGCCGCCCCGCCCGCGCCGCGACACCCAGTCCCGCCGCTTCTCGGTGTCCTGCACGATGGAGCGCCAGGCCGCGACGGGGGCCATCGTCTCGCGCGCCTTGCGCCAGTGGCGCACGAGGCGCTCGCGCACGAGCGGATATTTGATCCGGGTTCCCGAATAGAGATACCAGCTGTAGCTCGCCCCGCGTGGGCAGCCCCGCGGCTCGTGGTTGGGGAGATCGGGCCGGGTGCGCGGGTAGTCGGTCTGCTGCGTCTCCCAGGTGACGATCCCGCCCTTGACGTAGATCTTCCACGAGCACGAGCCGGTGCAGTTCACGCCGTGCGTCGAACGCACGATCTTGTCCGCGGCCCAGCGCTTGCGGTAGGCGTCCTCCCACTCCCGGCTCTCGCGCGTCGTGACCCCGTGCCCGCCCGAGAACGTGTCCGTCTCTCTCCTGAAATACGTGAGGCGATCGAGAAAATGGCTCATTGAGCGCTCCTTGGGGATTTCAGGACGAGGTCGTCTCGGTGGCGCGGGGCGGCTGGCCCCGCTCGAGGTCGTGGAGGATGCCGCGCGGGCCGCTGTAGACGGCCCACGTGATCGCCGCGCAGGAGACGTAGAAGGCGAGGAAGCCCCACAGGGCGGCGTTGGCTTCGCCCGTCAGGTCGATCGACGAGCCGTAGGCCTTGGGGATGTAGAAGGCGCCGTAGGCGGCGATGGCCGAGGTGAAGCCGATAATCGCGGCCGATTCCCGGTCCGCCTGCTTGCGCCGCTCGGGCTCGGTGAGATCGCCCGCGGTGCGCTCCATCTCGCGGCGCATGATCCCCGGGATCATCTGGAAGGTCGACGCGTTGCCGACGCCGCTGATGAAGAAGAGCGCCAGCACCATGCCGAAGAAGCCCCAGAAGGCGTGCGCCTCGAGGAACCAGATCATGCCCAAAATCGCGAGGATCTGCCCGATGAAGACCCAGAAGGTGACGCGCGCGCCGCCGAGCCTGTCGGCGATCCAGCCGGTGCCAGCGCGAGAGAGCGCGCCGACGAGGGGGCCGAGGAAAACGAGGTTCAGGACGTCCATCTCGGGGAAGACCAACCGGGCGAGCAGCGGAAAGCCCGCGGACATGCCGATGAACGTCCCGAAGGTGCCGGTATAGAGCCAGCACATGATCCAGGTATGCGCCCGGCGGAAGATCGAGGCCTGATCGGCGAAGGACGAGCGCGCGCTCATAATATCGTTCATGCCGAACCAGGCGGCGACGACGCCCACCAGAATGAACGGGATCCAGACGAAGCCCGCGTTCTGCATCCACAGCTGCTCGCCGGTCTCGGTCACCTGTGGAGCGCCGCTCAACGCGCCGAAGAGGCCCACCGTGATCGCGATCGGCACGAGCCCTTGCATCACGCTGACGCCGAGATTGCCGAGGCCGGCATTGATGGCGAGCGCGTTGCCCTTCTCGCGCTTCGGGAAGAAGAAGCTGATGTTGGCCATCGAGGAGGCGAAGTTGCCGCCGCCGAAGCCGCACAGGAGCGCGAGCACGAGGAAGATCAGGAACGGCGTCTGCGGGTCCTGGACCGCGTAGCCGATGCCGAAGGCGGGGATGAGCAGGGATGCCGTCGAGATGGTGGTCCACAGCCGCCCGCCGAAGATCGGCACCAGGAAGGCGTAGAAGATGCGCAGGGTCGCGCCCGAGAGCCCCGGGACCGCCGCGAGCCAGAACAGCTGAGCGGTGGTGAAGTCGAAGCCGATCGCCGGCAGGCGGGCGACGACGACGCTCCAGACCATCCACACCGCGAACGAGAGCAGGAGGCAGTAGGTCGAGATCCAGAGGTTCCGGCGCGCGACGGGGCGCCCGGTCTCCTCCCAGAAGCGCTGGTCCTCCGGCCTCCACTCGGCGAGGACGCCGGCGCGACGCGGCGGATGCGTGGTTCCGGGCTCGCCCATGCCCTCCAGCTCGGGAAGCTCGGGGAGCGCTTCGAGCGAGCCCGCCACGGCCGCGCGGCGCTCCATGCGCCGGACCGCGAGGTGCATCCAAACGAAGGCGATCGCGACGAGAAGGAACAGGAGCGCGAACGAGCTCGTCCAGATGCCGGTGAGATCGTTCAGGACGCCGAAGGCGAGCGGCAGCACGAAGCCGCCGAGCCCGCCGATCATGCCGACGAGGCCGCCCACCGCGCCGACGTGGTTGGGGTAGTAGGCCGGGATGTGCTTGTAGACCGCGGCCTTGCCCAGGCTCATGAAGAAGCCGAGCACGAAGATCAGGACCACGAAGGGAACGAGACCCATCGCGGTGCGGAAGGTGATCGTCTGGTTGACGCCCTCGATCATGTAGGTGGTGGGCGGATAGGACAGCATGAAGCAGCACAAAGCCGCCACGCCGAAGGTCCAGTACAGCACCGAGCGCGCGCCGTACCGGTCCGACAGCCGGCCGCCGTAGACGCGAAACACGCTGGCTGGAACCGAGTAGAAGGCGGCGAGCATGCCGGCCGACTTGATGTCGAGGCCGTAAACGCCGACGAGGTATCGCGGCAGCCAGAGCGCGAGCGCGACGAAGCCGCCGAAGACGAAGAAGTAGTACAGCCCAAAGCGCCAGACCTGGATGTTCCTCAGCACCGCGAGCTGATCGCCGGCCGACGCCCGCGGCTTGCCGGCTCGCGCCTGCTGCTGGGGGTCCTCCTTCGTGAAGAGGAGGAACAGGACCGCCACGACGAGCAGCGCCGCCGCCCAGATCTGCGCCACGCCCTGCCATCCGACGGCGACCATCACGAACGGCGCCACGAACTTCGTCACCGCCGCGCCGACGTTGCCGGCGCCGAAGATTCCCAGCGCCGTCCCCTGCTGCCCCTGCGGATAGAACCGCGAGACGTAGGCGACGCCCACCGAGAACGAGCCGCCTGCGAGGCCGACGCCGAGCGCCGCGAGGAGAAGGAAGGGATAGGTGCTCGCTTGAGCTGTCAGGAAGGTCGCGATGGCGGAGAGGACCATGACCCCGGCGAACAGGCGCCGTCCACCGAACTGATCGGACCAGACGCCCAGCACGAGCCGCGACAGCGAGCCGGTCAGGATCGGCGTGCCGATGAGAAGGCCGAACTGCGTCTCGGACAGGCCCAGCTCGTCCTTGATGCCGAGCCCGATGATGGAAAAGATCGTCCAGACCGCGAAGCAGGCGGTGAAAGCCCCTGTGCTGACCCAGAGTGCGCGAGACGCGCCATCGTGAGGGCGGTCGGGAGCCGGCTCCGTCATTCCGCAAGCTCGCTTGCTGCTCTCATCCCGTCACCCACTCCCGGCATGCTTCGAGGCGCGGACCGTCGCATCGGCTGGCCTGAGCCTCGCCGAGTGCCGCTCGGGTCCGAGCGCGGGGGATCTTTCGAGACAACGGAGCAGAGGGCGTATACGTTCCCAAAGTAGTAACCCGGTCGGGATAACTGCCTAGGTCCAGAGAGAGCTGTCGCTCATCCGGACGCTATCGCTCGGTCGCGCCCCACCAGGATTGCGCCTCGAGCATCGCGAGCGAGGCGGCGTTGGGGCAGGTGTGTTGGTAGACCGCGCGCGCGACGCCGCGGTCGAGATGCTTTCTGCAGGCGCGCACGGTCAGGCAGGTCGAGCAGGTGGCGCTCATGTCGCGCATGAGGACCGGCTCGCGCGCCTTCACGGCCTCGGGGTCGAGCCGGAGCGCTGCGAGCATCCGGTGCAGCTCACGGCCGGCCTGCGGCCCCCTTGCCGCGATCCGTTCCAGAGCGTCCCGGCCAAGGCCCAGATCCCGAGCGAGCGCCTCGCGCTCCGTGGTATCCATCGCAAGCACGGACCCTTCCCGCGCGCGGCCCGTCCACCAGCTGAGAATGTCGACCATCACGCTCATGATGCGCTCCTCCTAAACGTCGGCACTCTACCGGGCCGGCGGCTTCGACGCGTTGCGCCAGCGCAACCTCGTCGGCAGGGGCGAGCACATCCGCGCGATGATGCGGTGAGGTTGCCTTGGAACAAGGTCGAACCGTCCGATTCGGTGGGATCGTATAGGTGGGTCCGAGACGACACCGCGGGCCGATGGAGGACTCCGGTGACCGTTGTCGACCTGCCCGTCCGGGCTCTTTCGGCCGAAGCACCCGGCTCCGCGCTCAAGCGGGTGCGCGCCGTCATCGCCAGCATCGATTTGAGCTGCGAGTGCAAGGCTCGGCTGGAGAGCGCGCTCGATCGCTTCTCGGCGCTCGAGGAGAACCGAGCACGCCGGGAGGCGCTCGCCACGGCGCGCGACGAGCGCGAGCGCATCGCGCTGCTCCTGCAGCTCCTCGCGGAACTCGACGAGCTCCCCCTGGCCGAGCCGGACGGCAGCGTCTACCGCGAACTCGAGTTCCTGTTTCGCGACGTCGCGGCGGCGGCGGAGCGAGGTGCGCAGGCCGTGTCTCGAGCGGGCGAAAGCTGAGAAAAAGACAGCGCCTGAAGACGGAGAGACGCCCCCCTCCTTATCAGCGCCCCGTCGATCGGCACGCGCACTCTATGGTCGGGCGAAAGCACCGCGGCACGGTGTACTCAGTCTAAAGAGGCCACAGGGGGGAGGCCGACGCCTCTGCTCGCGCCATCGGGGTCGGGGCCGTCGATCAGCCAGTCGGGCTTGGCCAGGGCCGCGAGCATTGCGCGGTCGGTGATCGTGACGCGCGAGCCGTCGAGCTTCAGGCCGTAATCCTCCAGCGACTTGAGCGCGCGGCTCAGGTTCTCGGGCGTCATCCCGAGATAGCTCGCGAGTAATCGTTTCTCGACAGGAAGGGCAAAGGTATCCAAGTCCCCGGCCTGGCGGGATTGCCGGAGCAGGTACGAGGCGATTCGCTCGCGTGACGTGCGCAGCTTCAGGCCCTTGGCGTGCCGAACGACGGCGCGGTAAGCGCCTGCGAGTTCTTGTATAACCGATACCGCGAACTCGGCATCGCGGCGGAAGATGGCCCGCAGATCCGATGCAGGAAGGCGAACGAGGCGCACGTGCTCCAGGGCGCGCGCCGACATGAGGTAGGGCGCGTCGCGGATGCAGGCTGCGAGAATGAAGGTGCCCGCCGGACCGATGACCGCCATCGTGGTTTCGCGCCCTTCCCATCGAGCGTAGAGTTCAACCGATCCTTCCATCACGACATGAAGGTAGTCCGCTGGCGCGCCCTGCTGGATCAAGCCGTCGCCAGCGGCGCAACTGTTGGTGCCGGCGCTCTGCATGAGCGCATCGAAGCTCGCCAGCATCATGTCGCGAAAGAGAGGGAGATGGCGGATTTCCTGGAGTTCGTCGGGATGCATGCTCGCCCAGGCGGTTCGTCGCCCGATATCTCTTCATCCGGAAGCCGCGCATTGCAAGCGTCTCGTACCGCCTCGTGCTGCGAAGCGACCCATGCGTCCCGAGAAAGACGCCTCGGTCGCGGTCCTCAGTCCGGATCGGTAATGTCCTCGATCCAGGTGAGCGCGCGAACGCCCTGGGGAAAGCCCATCGTCGGAATGGCCATCAGCGCCACCTGCTTGAGGGCCGTAGGCTCGATACCCTCCTCCAGCGCCCGACGCGTGTGGGAGTGGACCGCCCCCTCCGAGAGCGCGCCGATAGCGAGCGCGAGCTTGACGAGTCTGGCAGTACGCCCGTCGATCGGGCCGGCCTCGGAGGTCGCCTTGCCGAGCGCGGCGTAGGCGTCCCAGACTTGCGGATAGTCGGCGGCGACGTCGCCTGCACCGGATGGCAGCTTCTTTGGATCGATGCTCATGACAAAATCTCCTGGTCTGGTCCATTGATGCCGCGAACGCGCTCTCATGCCAAGCCGCTCGATAAGAGGCGCCGGCTTATGAGCCGCCGGCATCGGCTCTTGTCGTGTTCTGGGCGTCTCTCGACCCGCGACCGCCGGCGGTGCTAAACCGGGGACGCATCGCGGCGACACGCCGCCGAACGGAGCACGCCCATGACGCCGATCGAACGCGCCCGGCTGGCTGCCATGCCGCTCTTCGCAGGCGTCGAGGGGCCGACGCTTAACGAGATTTTCGCCGCGGCGCGGATCGCCCGCTTCGGCAGGGACGCCGCCGTCTTCGCACAGGAGGAAGAGGCCCATTCCTTCTTCGTGCTGCTCGAGGGGCGCCTTCGGGTCACGAGGCTGACGCCAGACGGACAGCAGGTCGTTGTGCGCTTCGTCTCCGCCGGCGACCTCTTCGGCATCGCGCCGGCGGTCGGCCGCACGAGCTATCCCGCCACCGCGACCACGATCGTCGAGAGCGTCGTGGCCGCTTGGCCCACCGCCGCCTGGCCTCGTCTCCTCGCGCTCAACCCGGCCTTCGCCGCGAACGCGCTTCAAACCGTCGGCGGACGGCTACAGGATGCGCATACACGCGTCGTCGAGCTCGCAACCGAACCGGTCGAGCAGCGTATCGCGCACGCGCTCCTGCGCCTCGCCGAGCGCTCCGGCCGCCCCGGCGCGGACGGTGTCGAGATCGACTTCCCGCTCTCACGCCAGGACGTTGCCGAGATGACGGGCTCGACGCTCCACACCGTGAGCCGTATCCTGAGCGCCTGGGAGCGCGACGGCATCGTAGCGGGGGGGCGGCGGCGCATCGCGCTTCGTGATCGTGAGACACTCGCCCGCATCGCCGAAGGCGCGGGCTGAACGAGATAACGTCGAGCTTGCTTTGGGACAACGACGGGACGCGCGCATAGCCGGATGGGTTCTGCACTAGGATTACACCACCCGCCATGATCGAGTTCACCGCTGCCCTCGTCGTCTTCCTGCTCGCCCACAGCCTTCCCGCGCGACTCGGGTTGAAGGATCACCTCGTCGCGCGGGCCGGCCTGCGCGGCTACCTCGTCGGCTATTCGCTGGTCTCACTTGCGCTGCTCGCCTGGCTGATCGACGCCGCACGGCGCGCTCCCTATTTGCCGCTCTGGGATCCGGCACCCTGGCAGGCGTGGGTCCCGCTTCTGGCCATGCCCGTCGCCTTCGTGCTGCTGGTGGCGGGCCTGACGCAGCCGAACCCGCTGTCTATCTCATTGCGCGCCGGCGAGAAGCCGGGGTCGATCGTCGCCCTGACACGCCATCCGGTGCTATGGGGCTTCCTGTTCTGGGCGGTATCCCACATTCCGGCGAACGGCGATGTCGTGTCTCTTGTCCTATTCGGCGGCATGGCCGCCTTCGCCGTCGCCGGCATCCCGATCGTCGACCGGAGAGCGCGTCGGCGCTTGGGCGAGGCGCGCTGGCATACGCTTGCCGCGCGCGGCGCGCCGCGTGCCGCGCCGGGCGGCCTGGCCGTCGCGGCGCTCGCGGGGACCGCGCTCTATGTGTGGTTCCTGCTTCAGGGGCATGCCGTCCTGATCGGTGTCGATCCGACGGCGTGGCTTTCGTGGGGCGCGTCATGACCGAACCTCTTCGGATGCCGACGCGGCTGGCGTCGTGCGTTGCGGCGTCCTACATCTCGGCTTCGTTCATTGTTTCGGACACGGAGCCGGCCTCGCGCATGGCGCAGACCAACAACACCCATCACCTCGCCGCCGACCGGCTGGTAGCGGCCATCACCGACATCGCCCTCGTCATCCTCGACGCCGAAGGCCGCATCACGAGCTGGAACGTCGGCGCGCGCGCCATCACCGGCTGGACGGCCGAGGAGGTGATCGGCCAACATTTCTCGCTCATCTACCCGCCCGAGGACGTCGCCGACGGCAAGCCGGAGCGAGAGCTCACAATCGCCCGCGAGACCGGCCGCTATGTCGAGCAGGGCACGCGGCAGCGCAAGGACGGTTCGCGCCTCGTCGCGAAGACCACCATTACCATCTTGACCAACGACGAGGGCGCGCCCGTCGGCTTCGCCAAGGCGACGATCGACATCACCGAGCTCGTCGCCGCCGAGGATGCGCTGGAGCGGCGCGAGGCGCACCTCACCTCGATCCTCGAGACCGTGCCCGACGCGATGATCGTCACCGACGAGCGCGGCACGATCGAGAGCTTCTCCGCCACCGCGGTGCGGCTCTTCGGCTACGAGCCGCCCGAGGTGATCGGCGAGAACGTCCGCATGCTGATGCCCAGCCCCTACCGGGAGCATCACGACGGCTACATGCGGCGCTATCTCGACACAGGCGAGCGGCGAATCGTCGGCACGGGCCGTGTCGTCACCGGGCAGCGCAAGGACGGCACGACCTTCCCCATGGAACTCGCCATCGGCGAGATGCGCGAAGGCGGTCAGCGCCGCTTCACCGGCTTCATCCGCGACGTTTCCGATCGCCAGCGCGCGCAGACGCGGCTCGCCGAGCTGCAAGCCGAGCTCGTGCACATGTCGCGCTTCACGGCGCTCGGCGAGATGGCCTCGACGCTGGCCCATGAAATCAACCAGCCGCTGACCGCAATCGCCAACTACCTCAAGGGCTGCCGGCGCATCCTGGAGAAGATGGAAGGTCCGCAGGTCCCGATGTTGTCGGGAGCCGTCGACGAGGCGGCGAACCAGGCGTTGCGCGCCGGCCAAGTCATCCGGCATCTGCGCGAGTTCGTGGCCCGCGGCGAAAGCGAGCGGCACATCGAGAGCCTGCCCAAGCTTGTCGAGGACTCGAGCGCGCTCGCGCTCATCGGCGCGCGCGAGAAGGGGGTGCGGGTCGCCTACGAGTTCGACCCGCGCGCCAAGCTCGTGCTGGTCGACCGCATCCAGGTCCAGCAGGTCCTGCTCAACCTCATCCGCAACGCCATCGAGGCGATGGCGGACGGCCCGCACCGCGAGCTCGTCGTCTCGACCCAGGCGTTGCCAGACGAGGGCCTCGTCCAGATCCGCGTGTCCGATACGGGACCCGGCATCGCGCCAGAAATCGCTGAACGGCTGTTTCAACCGTTCATCACCACGAAGGCCCACGGCATGGGAGTGGGCCTCTCGATCTGCCGGACCATTGTCGAATCGCACAGCGGCAAGATCTCCGCGGAGAGCGTGCCCGGGCGGGGCACGACCTTCCGTTTCACCCTGCGCGCTTTGGACGAAAAGGAACTCAACGATGTCGAATGACGCCATCGTGCACGTGATCGACGACGATCCCGGCGTGCGCGACTCCCTGTGCTTCCTGCTGGCGTCCGAGGGGCTCGCCGTGCGCGCCTACGACTCCGCCGACGCGTTCCTCCAGAAGACGACGTCCACCCCGTCCGGCTGTGTCGTGTCCGACATCCGCATGCCCGGGATCGACGGCATTGCGCTCTTGCGGAGGATCAAGACGAACGGCTGGTGCGTGCCGGTCGTCATCATGACAGGCCATGCCGACGTCCCTCTCGCGGTCGAGGCGATGAAGCAGGGCGCCGTCGATTTCGTCGAGAAGCCCTTCGACGACGAGCGGCTCCTCTCGACGGTTCGCGGCGCTCTCGAGCGCAGCGTCTCGGCCGCACGACAGGAGGCCGAGACGGGCGAGATCAGAACCCGTCTCGGAACGCTCTCGGAGCGGGAGCGGCAGGTGCTTGAGGGGCTCATCGCGGGCAAGGCGAACAAGGTTATCGCCTACGATCTCGAGATCAGCCACCGCACGGTCGAGATCTATCGCGCCAACCTCATGACGAAGATGAAGGCGGGCAGCCTCTCGGAACTGGTCCGGATGGCGCTCGTCTGCGACGTCGCCCCTCGATGATCGGCTAAAAGCATAGGTCCTTAAGGGTTGGCCCGGAATGGAGTGCCCCGTTTTTCTTGGTCATATGGAAGCTCTGAGGGCGCTCTCACGGCGAGAGCGGCCGCTGTGGGGAGCCCGGCCATGGATCATGCGCGGGAACTCGTCGTGGTCGTGGACGATGACGACGCCGTCAGGCGGGCGCTGACATTCTCGCTCCGGCTCGAAGGGCTGCGGGTCGAGGCGCACGAGAGCGGAGACCATCTTCTCACCTCGGCCCCGTCGACCGTCGGCTGCCTCGTCGTCGATTACCGCATGCCGGGAATGGACGGCGTGACGCTGGTCGAGCGCATGCGCGAGACCGACCGGGAGCTGCCGGCGATCCTCATCGCATCGAAGCTCGATCCCGCGCTGATGGCGCGTGCGCGCGCGGCGGGGATCGATCTCGTGCTGGAGAAGCCGCTTGAGGACGCCGCCCTCATCGAGGGGATCAAGGCGGCGCTCGCGCGCCCCCGGACCGGCTCAGGGACCATCCTTAGGGAAGGGGCCTGAATTTCGGGCCGACGTGGGGTGATGTAGGGCTGATCCGGTGAGCTTGCCTGTGCAGCTGAAAGCCGGAGAGTACCTGATGCCGCCGCTCGCCGTTCTCGACGCACCCGCCAACGACGCCTGCGCCTGCGACCGACCGACGAGCGCAAAGCTGTCGATCGACGCCGCGCTCGCGCGTGCCGCCGCTTGGGCGTCTCCGGTCACCGATGTCGATTTCTTGCCGCTCGGCGCCGCCGCCGGGCGCTTCCTCGCCCATTCGGTTCGGGCGCGTCTGTCGTCCCCGGCCTTCGACCGCTCGGCCGTGGACGGCTACGCCGTTCGCGCCGGCGCCGGCCTGGAGGCGGGCGAGCGGCTGCCTGTCATCGGCCGCATCGCGGCCGGAGCGCGGGGCACCCGCCTCAGGGAGGGAGAGGTGGCTCGCATCTTCACGGGCGCGCCGATCCCGCCGGGCGCGGACGCCGTCGTCATGCAGGAGGACGTGCGCCAGGACGGGAATGCGATCGTGCTCGCGCGCCCGGTGCACGCAGGCGCCCATATCCGGCCGGCCGGAGAGGACGTCGCCCTCGGCGATCGCCTCGCCGAGGGAGGCGCGCGCGTCGACGCCCGGCTGATCGCGCTTCTCGCCGCGCAAGGGATCGCCATGGTGGCGACGCGCCGCCGGCCACGGGTCGCGGTGCTCTCGACCGGTGACGAGGTCGCCGAGCCCGGCGCGCCGCTCGGACCGGCTGCCATCTACGACGCCAACCGCCCGATGTTGCTCGCGCTGCTCGAGGTCTCGGGCTGCGAGACCGTCGACGCCGGGATCGTCCGCGACGATCCGCGGGAGCAGGCGCAACGGCTGTCCATGCTGGCTGAGCGGTGCGACCTGATTGTTACCTCCGGTGGCGCCTCGGTGGGCGAAGAGGATTATGCCGCCCGCGCGGCGCACCTCGCCGGCGGCGACGCCGAGCCGCTTGCGATGGCGCTCAAGCCCGGCAAGCCGGCGCTCGTCGGGCGGATCGGCGCGGCGGCTTTCCTCGGGCTGCCGGGCAATCCCGTCTCGGCGCTCGTCGTGTTCTCGCTTCTCGGCCGGGCCATGCTCGCCCGCCTCGCCGGCTCGACGCCGAGCCCCCCGCAAGGCCTACCCGTGCCGCTCGCCGAGCCTCTGTCACGCAAGCCGGGCAGGACGGAGTTCGTCCCGGCGCGGCTGCTGCGCGAGAACGGCATGGTGCGCCTCGCGCTCCTGTCCTCCAACTCCGCCCGGCTCCAGCCCCTCGTCGACGCCGACGGCTTCGCCGAGATCCCGGCCGACGTCGCGCACGCCGCGCCCGGGACGCCCGCGGCGTTCCACGCGTTCGCAGGGCTGCTCGGCTGAGAGCGACCGCCGTCAGGCGGGCCGGTAGGCCGCCACGACCTCGGGCCGCGTCTCGAAACGCGCCGCGCCGATCAGGTCGAGGCAATAAGGGATGGCGGGCATCACCGCGAGCAGCGTCGTGCGGATCGAGGACGGCTTGCCGGGCAGGTTGATCACGAGCGCGCGCCCTCGGATGCCTGCCGTTTGGCGCGAGAGGATCGCGGTCGGCACGCGCTCCAGGCTCCTCGCCCGCATCAGCTCGCCGAAGCCGGGGAGCAGCTTCTCGCAGGCGGCCTGCGTCGCCTCCGGCGTGAGGTCGCGCGGCGCGGGGCCGGTGCCGCCGGTGGTGAGGACAAGGTCGCAGCCGGCCTCGTCGACGAGCGCCACGATGGCATCGCGCACGCTGTCCACGCCGTCCGGCACGATCCGGGCGATCGCCTCGAACGACGTCGCCAGCATCTCCTCCAGCGCCGCGCGGATCGCCGGCCCGCTCGCGTCGTTGTAGATCCCCGCGCTGGCGCGGTCGGAGACCGTGAGAATGCCGATGCGCGCCGGGAGGCTGGTGACGTCCGGCATCCTCAGCCTCCGGTGACGTTCATATGGCGCGCGACCGTCGGCGCGCTGCCTCGCTCGACCACGAAATCGTGCCCCTTCGGCTTGTTCGCGATTGCGGCGTCCATCGCCGCGTCGAGGCGTTCGTCGCCCTCCGAGCCGCGCAGGGCCGCGCGCAGGTCGTGGGCGCCCTCATGGCCGAGACAAGTGTAGAGCTGGCCGGTGCAGGTGACGCGCACCCGGTTGCAGCTCTCGCAGAAATTATGCGACAGCGGCGTGATGAAGCCGAGCCGACCACCGGTCTCCGCCACCCGCACGTAGCGCGCCGGCCCTCCGGTGCGATGCGCGATCGGCTCCAGCGTGTACCGCTGGCCGAGGCGCGCCTTCACCGTCTCGAGCGAGAGGTACTGGTCCGCCCGGTGCGCGCCGACGTCGCCGAGCGGCATCACCTCGATCAGCGTGAGGTCCATGCCGCGCCCGTGGGCGAATCGCATCAACCGCTCGATCTCGCCCTCGTCGGACTCCTGCAGCGCCACTGCGTTGAGCTTCACCGCGAGGCCCGCCGCCTGCGCGGCGTCGAGGCCGGCGAGGATCTTGTCGAGCGAGCCCCAGCGGGTGATGGCTCGGTAGCGGTCAGGGCAGAGGGTGTCGAGAGAGACGTTGATACGGCGCACGCCCCGTTCGGCGAGCGCCTTCGCGTGGCGGGACAGCAGCGTGCCGTTCGTCGTGAGCGTGATTTCGTCGAGAGCGCCCGCATCGAGATGACGCGAAAGGCCGCCGATGAGGTCGATCAGGTCACGCCGCACCAGCGGCTCGCCACCGGTGAAGCGCAGCTTGCGCACGCCGCGTGTTATGAAGGCCGAGCACAGCCGGTCGAGCTCTTCGAGCGAGAGCAGCTCGCGCTTCGGCAGGAAGGTCATCGCCTCCGACATGCAGTAGACGCAGCGAAGATCACAGCGGTCGGTCACGGAGACGCGCAGGTAAGTCACGCGACGGTCGTGCCCGTCGATCAACGGCGCGAAGGCGGAGCAGGCCATGGAGCGTCTCCTCAGTGCGCGTGGCCGCAGGCGGGACCGGCCCGTGAGGCCTTGAGCGCGAAGGCGAGCATGCCCTTCAGGCACGCGCCGCCGGGATCCTCCGCCCGGCCGATCGTCCCGATCAGCGAGACCCAGTCCTCGTCGCTGGCGCTCGCGGTGAAGGCCTGTACCGCGCGTGCGGCGAAGCCGCCCGGGGTGAGGCCGTCGCGCGACGCGGCGGCCTCGACCTCGGCGAGAAGCGACAGGTCGTCGAGGCTGACGAGCGCCTCCAGTGCGACGACCTCGTCGTCGAGGCGGGCGATGACGTCTCCGAGCAACATGGCCGACTCCTCAATACACGTTGAGCGCGCCGGGCGCGGGGATCTCGAGGCCCTCGACCGCCGCCGCGGCGAGCAGTCGGGCGACGTACTGCGCCTCGGCCCGCCGGCGCACCGCCTCGCGGAGATAGGCTGCGATGCGCGCCTCCACGATCTCGAAGGGCAGGATATCGCCCGCGATCTTGCGGTCGAGGCGGATCACGTGGACGCCGTAGCGGGTCTCGACCGGCTCGGACACCGCGCCCGGCGCGAGCGCGTCCATCGCCGCCTCGAATTCCGGGGTGGTCTCGCCCTGGCGGACCTGGCCTAGATGGCCGCCCTCCTGCCCCGACGGGCAAGTGGAATGCAGGCGGGCGAGCTCGGCGAGATCGCCGGGGCGCTTGCTCAGATGGCCGGCGAGCGTGCGGGCCTTGTCGAGCGCGGCGGCGAAGGCGGCCTCGTCTCCCCGCGGAGCGCCGATCAGGATGTGTGCCGCCTCGTAGAGGGTCGGCGCGCGGAAGCGCTCGCGGTGGGTCTCGTAGTAGCGCCGGCACTCGTCTTGGGTTGGCTCGGGGGTGATCACCTCGCGCTCGACCAGCGCGCGCTGGTCGGCTTCGGCTTGCGTCTCCCGCCGTCCCTTCGCGTCGGCCCGGGGCTCGCCGACCACGCCGAGCCGCTCGGCCTCATGGGCGAGGGCCTCGCGCAGGACGAGGGCCAGCGCCGCCTGCTTCCAGGCCGCGACGGGGGTGAGCGCCGGATGGTTCTGCACCTCACGGGCGATCATCGCGTGCGAGAGGGTCTTTCCCTGGACGCGTATTGGCCGGCGTGGGGCATTCGGGGTCTGGCGCACGGAGCAGGTGGCGGACATCGGGAGCGCTCCTCGGGGCGAGCTTGAGGGGTAGAGGGCCGGCCCGGACGGCAGCTGCCGGGCCGGCGAGGGTCCAAATCACTCGGCGGGCTGAGCCGCGGGGACGGGACGGGCAGGCGCGGGACGCGCCGCCGGGACCGGCTCTTTCGCGGAGGCCGGCTTCTTGGTGCGGACCACCTGGTAGCCGCGCCGGCCGAGATACCAGACCGGGGCGGACCAGATGTGGACGAGGCGGGTGAAGGGGAAGACGAGGAAGATCGTCATGCCGAGGAGGAGGTGCAGCTTGAAGATCGGGTGCACGTCCGCGACCACCGCCGAGACGCCGGGCTGGAGCGTCAGGATGCCCTGCGACCAAGTCATGAACTTGAGCATCTCGTACCCGTCCAGATGCCCGAGCGAGAGCGGGATCGTGGCCAGCCCGAGCAGCAGCTGAGCGAACAGGATGAGCAGGATCGCGGTGTCGGCGAACGACGAGGTGGCGCGGATGCGCGGGTCGAACAGGCGCCGATGCGTGAGCAGCGAGATGCCGACGAGCGTGGCGAGACCGGCGACGCCGCCGACAACGATCGCCATGCCCTGCTTGAAGGACTTCGAGATCCCGACCGCCTCGAAGACGAAGGCGGGGGTGAGGAGCCCGGCCGCGTGGCCGAAGAAGAGCACCAGGATGCCGACATGGAAGAGAACCGAGCCGAGCACGAGCTGCTTGCGGCGCAGGAGCTGGCTCGAGCTCGCCTTCCAAGTGTACTGCTCGCGGTCGAACCGCAGCAGCGAGCCGACGAGGAACACGGTCAGCGCGAGATAGGGAAACCATCCGAAAAGGATGTGATTGAGCGCGGTTTCCATGACACGGGCTCCTCAGCTGCGGTCGGTTGCGGACGAATGGGTGAAGACCGTGCGCGGACCCAGCATGCCGGGCGTCTCGAGCCCCGGCGCGGGGCGGCGCGCCTGGCGCACCTTCGCCGCAAGGGAATCGACCCCGCATTCCGCGGTGGCGGCGCCGGGGCCGAAGCGGACCTCCTCCTCCTCCCAGACCCGGTCGAGGGCTTCGAGGTCGTTGGGGTCCGTCTCCTCGATCTCGGCCAGCGCCTCGAAGGAGGACGCTTCGGGCGCGTGGGCGGCGAGCGCCATGAGCGCCGCGAACACTGCGGCATAGGGGCTCTCCTTGCGGGCGAGCCGGTCGCGCAGCGCCTCGAAGACGTGCGCCGGCTCGGCGAGGAGCGCGCGGGCCTCCTCGCGCGGCAGCGTGGACGCGTACTCGAGGAAGAGCGGCAGGAAGTCCGGCAGCTCGGTCGAGGCGATCTCGAACCCGGCGCCGTCGTAAAGCGCCTTCAAGTCCACCATCGCCTGGCCGCGGTCTCGGCTCTCGCCGTGGACGTGCTCGAACAGGTTGAGCGAATGCGCGCGCGTACGGTCGAAGAGGAGCACGTAGGCCTCCTCCAGATCGTACAGGTCCTCGGTCGCGACGCGCGCGAGGAGCGGCTCCAGTGCATCACGCGCCGGGGCGTCGAGCGCGGCCTCGACGGCGATGCCTTCGCGGATGGCGGGGATCGCGCGCACGAGCTCGCGGCTCGGGTAGGTGAGGAGCGCCGACAGCGCTTTCAGCGTGAGCATGGGTGTGATCCTTCTCTCGCGGCCGCCGTCAGGCGACCTCCATCGGGGTCTTGCCCTGCTTGCGGGTCTTTCCGCCGAACAGGCCAGTCTTGGTGTCGCCGCCGGAGCAGCCGTTTCCGAAGGAGAAGCCGCAGGAGCCGCGCAGGTCGTAGGCGTCCTCGATGCTGGTTTCGCGATGCGAGGTCGGGATCACGAAGCGATCCTCGTAGTTCGCGATCGCCATGATCCGGTACATCTCCTCGATCTGCGCGCCCGAGAGCCCGACCTTGCCGGCGATCGCCTCGTCGAGCACGCCGTCGATCGTCTTGGCGCGCATGTAGGCGCGCATGGCGAGCATGCGCTCGAGGCCGGTCACGACGGGCTCCTCGCGGCCCGCGGTGAGGAGATTGGCGAGATAGCGCACGGGGATGCGCAGGTTCTTGACGTCCGGCATCTCGCCGTCGACGCCGATCTTGCCGGCCTCCGCGGCGGACTGGATCGGCGAGAGCGGCGGCACGTACCAGACCATGGGGAGCGTGCGGTACTCGGGGTGGAGCGGGAAGGCGATCTTCCACTCCATGGCCATCTTGTAGACCGGCGAGCGCTTGGCCGCCTCGAGCCAAGCGTCCGGGATGCTCTCGGCGCGCGCCTTGGCGATGACCGCGGGGTCGTTGGGGTCGAGGAACAGCTTCAGCTGCGCCTCGTAGAGATCGCCCTCGTCCGGGGTCGAGGCGGCCTCCTGGATGCGGTCGGCGTCATACAGCACGACGCCGAGATAGCGGATGCGCCCGACGCAGGTCTCCGAGCACACGGTCGGCTGGCCCGCCTCGAGGCGCGGATAGCAGAGCGTGCACTTCTCCGACTTGCCGCTCTCCCAGTTGAAGTAGATCTTCTTGTAGGGGCACCCCGAAACGCACATGCGCCAGCCGCGGCACTTGTCCTGGTCGATCAGGACGACGCCGTCCTCCTCGCGCTTGTAGATCGCGCCCGAGGGGCAGGCGGCGGCGCAGGTCGGGTTGAGGCAGTGCTCGCACAGCCTCGGCAGGTACATCATGAAGGTGTTCTCGAACTGGCCGTAGATCTCCTTCTCGACGCCCTCGAAATTGGCGTCCTTGGAGCGGCCGGCGAACTCGCCGCCGAGGATCTCCTCCCAGTTCGGGCCCCACTCGATCTTCTGGAGGCGCTCGCCGCTGATCTTGGAGCGCGGGCGCGCGGTAGGGAAGGCCGAGCCTTCGCGGGCGGTCTGGAGATGCTCGTAGTCGAAATCGAAAGGCTCGTAATAATCGTCGATCTCGGGCAGGTCGGGGTTGGCGAAGATGTTCGCCAGAACCCGCCACTTGGAGCCGATGCGCGGCTCGATCTCACCCGACGCCTTGCGACGCCAGCCGCCCTTCCACTTGGCCTGGTTCTCCCAGTCCTTAGGATAGCCGATGCCGGGCTTCGTCTCGACGTTGTTGAACCAGGCGTATTCCATGCCTTCCCGGTTCGTCCAGACGTTCTTGCAGGTCACCGAGCAGGTGTGGCAGCCGATGCACTTGTCGAGATTGAGAACCATCGCGATCTGGGCGCGGATTTTCATGGTCGTATCCCCTTCGCGCGGCGGGCCTCGTCGGCTCTCGGGCGCTTCGTCTGTCGAGGAATGAGTAGCCTGGAAGAAGTCCAGGCAACATTCAGATCATGCCCCTAAGGGCTGCCCCGGAGCCCGCGTCGCGCGGGCTCCGGAGGCATCGCGGCTCACTCGGCGGCGACCGCCGGGACGGGCTCGTCGTCGAGCCAATCGACCTTGGTCATCTTGCGGACGACGACGAATTCGTCGCGGTTGGCGCCCACGGTCCCGTAATAATTGAAGCCGTAGGACAGCTGGGCGTAGCCGCCGATCATGTGGGTCGGCTTCAGCACCGCGCGGGTGACCGAGTTGTGGATGCCGCCGCGGTTGCCGGTAATCGTCGACCCGGGCGTGTTCACGATCTTCTCCTGTGCATGGTACATCATGCACATGCCGTCCTTGACGCGCTGGGAGACCACCGCGCGGGCCGAGATCGCGCCGTTGACATTGTAGACCTCGATCCAGTCGTTATCGACGAGACCCGCCTTCTTCGCGTCATTCTCGGAGATCCAAACGACCGGGCCGCCCCTGTTCAGCGTGAGCATCATCAGGTTGTCGGAATAGGTCGAGTGGATGCCCCATTTCTGGTGCGGTGTGATGAAGTTGAGCACGATTTCCGTCTCGCCGTTCGAGGAGACCGACCCCTGCACCGGCTTGATGGTCTTCATGTCGATCGGCGGCCGGTAGACGCAGAAGCCCTCTCCGAAGGCGCGCATCCACAGGTGATCCTGGTAGAGCTGCTGGCGGCCCGTCAGCGTCCGCCACGGGATCAGCTCGTGGACGTTCGTATAGCAGGCATTGTAGCAGACCTTCTCGGATTCGAGGCCCGACCAGATCGGCGAGGAGATGATCTTGCGCGGCTGGGCGACCACGTCGCGGAAGCGGATCTTCTCGTCCTCCTTCGGCAGCGCCAGGTGCGCGTGCTCGCGGCCGGTGAAGGTCTCGAGCGATTCCCAGGCCTTGACCGCGACCTCGCCGTTCGTCTCCGGCGCCAGCATGAGGAGCACCTCGCAAGCGTCGATGGCGGTTTCGATCTTGGCCAGGCCCTTGGTCGGCCCCTCCTCCGTGACCACACCGTTGAGCTCGCGCAGGAGCTCGACCTCGTGCTCGGTGTTCCAGGCCATGCCCTTGCCGCCGTTGCCGACCTTGGTCATCAGCGGACCGAGCGACGTGAAGCGCTTGTAGAGGTTCGGGTAGTCGCGCTCGACGACCGTCACCTGGGGCATGGTCTTGCCGGGGATCGGCTCGACGGCGCCCGTCTTCCAGTCGTCCACGTCGAAGGGCTGGGCGATCTCGCCGGGCGTGTCGTGCATGATGGGCGTGAGCACGACGTCGGTCTCGACGCCCAGCACCTCCGGCGCGACCTCGGAGAACTTCTCGGCCAGGCCCTTGTAGATGTCCCAGTCCGAGCGGCTCTCCCACACCGGGTCCACGGCCGCGGTGAGCGGGTGGATGAAGGGGTGCATGTCGGACGTGTTCAGATCGTCCTTCTCGTACCAGGATGCGGTCGGGAGCACGATGTCCGAGTAGACGCAGGTCGTCGACATGCGGAAGTCGAGCGTCACGAGCAGGTCGAGCTTCCCCTCGGGCGCTTCGTCGTGCCAGACGACTTCCTTGGACTTGAGCTTGCCTTCCGCGCCGAGGTCTTTGCCGAGCACGCCATGCGTGGTGCCGAGCAGGTGCTTGAGGAAGTATTCGTGCCCCTTGCCCGACGAGCCGAGCAGGTTGGAGCGCCAGACGAAGAGGTTGCGCGGCCAGTTCCTCGGATTGTCCGGGTCCTCGCAGGACATCTTCAACGCTCCGGACTTGAGGCTCTGCGCGACGTAGTCCTTCGGCGAGAGGCCGGCCTCGGTTGCCTTGGCGGCGATGCCGAGCGGGTTCTCCTCGAGCTGCGGCGCGGAGGGCAGCCAGCCCATCCGTTCGGCACGGATGTTGTAGTCGATCATGGCGCCGTCCCACGGCCCGGCGGGTGCGGTCGGTGAGAGGATGTCCTTCACGTCCATCGTCTCGTAGCGCCACTGGTCCGTATGCGCGTAGAAGCAGGACGTCGAGTTCTGCTGACGCGGCGGCCGGCTCCAATCGAGCCCGAAGGCGAGCGGCGCCCAGCCGCTCTGCGGCCTGAGCTTCTCCTGGCCCACATAGTGCGACCAGCCGCCCCCGGACTGCCCCACGCAGCCGCACATCACCAGCATGTTGATGGCGGACCGGTAGTTCATGTCCATGTGGTACCAATGGTTCATCGCTGCCCCGATGATGATCATCGAGCGCCCATTGGTCTTCTCGGCGTTGCGGGCGAACTCGCGCGCCACGGTGACGATCTGGTCGCGCGGAACGCCTGAGATGGCTTCCGCCCAGGCCGGCGAATACGGCGCGTTCTCGTCGAAGCTCTTGGCGACGTTGCCGCCGCCGAAGCCGCGATCCACGCCGTAATTGGCCAGGAACAGGTCGTAGACGGTAGCGACGAGCGCCTCGCCCTCGGCCGTGGCGATCTTCTTCACGGGCAAGCGGCGCTCGAGCACGCTCGCGTGCTGGTCGCTCTTGAAGTGCTCGTGGGCGATGTTGCCGAAATACGGGAAGGCGACGTCCTCGAAGCCGTCCTCGGCGCCCGCGAGCGACAGCCGCAGGTCGACCGGCGCGCCGTCGGCGCGCTTGGCCTCGAGGTTCCACTTGCCCTTCTCGCCCCAGCGGAAGCCCACCGAGCCGTTTGGCACGACGAGCTCGCCGGTGGCCTCGTCGAAGGCCAGCGTCTTCCATTCCGGGTTGTTGGTCTCACCCAGGCCGCCGTCGAGATCGGAGGCGCGCAGGAAGCGCTCGGGCACGAGCTTGCCGTCCTGACGGACGAGACGCACCAGCATCGGCATGTCGGTATAGCGCTTGGCGTAGTCGACGAAGTACGGCACCTGCCGGTCGACGTGGAACTCCTTGAGGATGACGTGGCCCATGGCCATGCCGAGCGCCGCGTCCGTGCCCTGCTTCACCGAGACCCACATGTCGGCGAACTTGGAGGCCTCCGAATAGTCCGGGCAGATCACCACCGACTTCGCGCCGCGATAGCGCACCTCGGTGTAGAAGTGCGCGTCGGGCGTGCGGGTCTGGGGCACGTTGGAGCCCCACAGGATCAGGAAGCCGGAATTGTACCAGTCGGCGCTCTCGGGCACGTCGGTCTGCTCGCCCCAGGTCTGCGGCGAGGCCGGCGGCAGGTCGCAATACCAGTCGTAGAATGACATGCAGACGCCGCCCATCAGCGACAGGTAGCGCGCGCCGGCGGCGTAGCTCACCATCGACATGGCCGGGATCGGCGAGAAGCCGAAGACGCGGTCCGGGCCGTAGGCCTTGACCGTGTAGGCGTTCGCCGCCGCGATCATCTCGTTGACCTCGTCCCAGGTCGAGCGGACGAAGCCGCCGTGGCCGCGGATCGAGGTGTAGGCCTTGCGCTTCGCAGGGTCCTCCTGGATCGAGGCCCAGGCCGCGACGGGCGTGCGCACCGCGCGCGCCTCGCGCCACAGCCGCAGGAGGCGGCCGCGCACCAGCGGGTGCTTCACGCGATTGGCCGAGTAGAGATACCAGGAGTAGGACGCGCCGCGGGCGCAGCCGCGGGGCTCGTGGTTGGGCAGGTCCGGGCGCGTGCGCGGATAGTCCGTCTGCTGCGTCTCCCAGGTGACGATGCCGCCCTTGACGTAGATCTTCCACGAGCACGAGCCCGTGCAGTTCACGCCGTGGGTGGAGCGCACGATCTTGTCGTGCTGCCAGCGCTTGCGGTAGCCGTCCTCCCAGCCGCGATCCTCGCGGGTGGTGATGCCGTGGCCGTCCGAGAAGGCTTCGTCCTTGCGGGTGAAGAAGGTCAGCCGGTCGAGGAAGTGGCTCATGGGTGGGTCCTCTCGGGGTGGTCTCTAGCGAGGCTCGGAACGGCGCGCGACGGGCGCGGGAGTCTGGTCTGGCGAGTCTCGTCTGGAATGAATCTCGGGTACTGGACTTTGGTAGCGTGACCGGGAGCGCGCCGAAATTCAGATGCGCTCCCTAAGGAGGGGCCCGGAGGGGGATCTACTCTCCCCTCCGAAGCCGCGTCAGCACGGCGTCGCCGCGTTCCGACGGGCGTACATCCACCAGTTCAGGACGACGTTGAAGGCGAAGAACACGGCGAGCCCGTAGAAGACGACGTTCGGGTTGCCGAAGGCGGCGAAGGCGGCCGCGAACATCATGCCGAAGACGAAGGGACCGTAGGCCGCGATCGCCGCCGTGAAGCCGATCACGCCGCCCGCCTGGCGCGGCGGGAAGATCATCGGCATCTGCTTGAAGGTCGAGGCGTTGCCCACGCCCGAGAAGGCGAACAGGCCGAGCATCGCGAAGACGAAGAGCGGAAACTGCTCCATGCTCTCCGGCGTGGTGAACATCGGCACCAGCGCCGCGCACACGACCATGCCGATGCCCGCCACCTGCGTGACCCTCGCCCCGCCGAACTTGTCGGAGATCGGACCGCCGACGACGCGCAGAGCCGAGCCGACGAGCGGGCCGAGAAAGGCGTAGGCGAGCGGGTCGGGCGCATTCTCGAGGCCGCCGTAGCACTTGGCGATGAGCAGCGGGAAGGTGCCCGCGAGCCCCGCGAAGGCGCCGAAGGTCATCATGTAGAGGCTCGTCATCGCCCAGGTGTGATGCGAGCGGAAGATGTCCATCTGCTCGCGGATGTTGGCCTTGACCGGCACGCTCTTGAGGAACGCGAGTGCGGAGAGGCCGAAGATCAGGATGAAGGGGATGAACACCGCGGTGGCGTTCTGCATGTAGACCGGCGTCTCCACGCCGTTCTTGGTCAGCACCTGTGCCTTGCCGAGGAAAGTCGCGCCACCGAAGAGCGAGACGGTGATGATCCAGGGCGTCACAAACTGCACGACCGAGACGCCGAAGTTTCCGATGCCGGCCTGGATCGCGAGCGCGGTCCCCTGCAGGCGCTTGGGGAAGAACAGCGAGGTCGAGGGCATGAAGGACGAGAAGTTCCCGCCGCCGAGGCCCGCGAGGAAGGCGAGGCCCATCAGGATCACGAACGGAGTCTCGGGGTTCTGCACCGCGAAGAACCAGCCGATAGCGGGCAGAAGCAGCGAAAGCGTCGACCAGCCCACCACGCTACGCGTTCCGTAGATCGGCGTGAGGAACATGTGCACGAGGCGCAGCGTGCCGCCGGCGAGGCCGGGCATGGCCGCGAGCCAGAACAGCTGGCCCGTGGTCAGCTGAAAGCCCAGCGCCGGCAGGCGCACGACGAGCGCGGAGACCAGGAACCAGATGACGAAGGCGAGGAGAAGGTTCGCCGTGGTGATGGTCAGCGTGCGCCAGGCGAGACGCGAGCCGCCGGCGGCCCAGAAGGCCTCGTCCTCGGGCTCCCAGCGCTCGAGCCAGGGGCCCGATTGAAGCCGCGGATCGGCGGCTGTCTTGGTCGCGACGGACATCGGTCCAGTCCTTTGCAGAAGGGTTTGGTGGACGCCGGGGCGCGCCGACGCGCGTCCCGGCACGGGTTTGCGTCATTCGGCCGGAGCGGGGGCCGCAGACCGACCGACCGGCCGCCTTGCCGGTGCGGCGTCGCTCGCCTTGCGCAGTGTCTCCAGCTCGGCGCGCAGGGCTTCGAGCTCGGGCAGGTACTGGGGTCGGTCGAGCTCGGGATGCGCCTTCTTGTCCATCGCGCGAATGGCGAAGTGCATCCACGTCAGCGACACGGCGCTGATGACGAAGAGCAGCATGAAGCAGGACGTCCAGACGCCGAGGAGATCGTTCATGATGCCGAAGGCGATGGGGATCACGAACCCGCCGAGACCGCCAATGAGGCCGACCACGCCGCCGACAACGCCGACGCGGTCGGGATAGTAGTGGGGAATGTGCTTGTAGATCGCCGCCTTGCCGAGGCTCATGAAGAAGCCCAGCGCGAAGGCGATCACGGTGAACGGCACGAAGCCGAGCGCGAGCGAGAAGGCGATCGGGCCATCCACGCCTTGGACGACGTACCGCGTCGCGGGATAGGACAGGACGAAGGTGCAGGCGACCGAGCCGATCAGCGCCCAGTACATCACCTTGCGGGCGCCGTGCGTGTCGGCGTATCTCCCGCCGACGATCCGGAAGATCGATCCGGGGATCGAGTAGGCGGCGGCGAGTGCGCCGGCGGTGACGATGTCGAGCCCGTAGACTTCGACGTAGTAGTGCGGAAGCCAGAGCGCGAGCGCGACGAAGCCGCCAAACACGAAGAAGTAGTAGAGGGAGAAGCGCCAGACCTGCAGATTCCTCAGGGGCACGAGCATCGCCGAGAGCGGCTCGGCCTGGCACCCTTCGGCCCGGCGACGGATCAGGTCCGGGTCATCCTTCGTAAAGGCGTAGAAGACGAAGGCCAACACGACGAGCGCGAGCGCCCAGATTTGCGCGACCGCCTCCCAGCCATAGGCGACCATCACCATCGGCGCGAGGAGCTTCGTCACCGCGGCGCCCACATTGCCTGCTCCGAAGATGCCCAGTGCGGTGCCCTGCTTCTCGGGGGGGAAGAACTTCGAGACGTAGGTCACTCCGGCCGGGAACGAGCCGCCGGCGACGCCTATGCCCAGGGCGGCCAGGAGGAAGGTCGGGTAGTCGTAGGCGAAGGTCAGGAGGAATGTCGCCGCCGCTCCCATGAGCATGGATACGAACATGACGAAGCGCCCGCCGCGCTGGTCCGCCCAGACGCCCAGTACGAGACGCGAGAGCGAGCCGGTGAGGATCGGTGTCCCGACGAGAACGCCGAACTCGAAGTCGCTGAGCCCAAGCTCCGACTTGATGCGTAGCCCGATAATGGCGAAGATCGTCCACACCGCGAAGCACACGGTGAAGGCGATAGTCGAAAGCCACAGCGCTCGATCCTGCTCGGCCTTTCCGACTGACACGTTGATGCTCATTGTCGTGATCCCTGTAATCGCAAGTTGGCGCGGCGATGATCTGCGATCGGTTCGGTCGAACGCTCGAAGACGATATCGTGTCATCGACAAACAACCGATGGTATACTCTCTACGGAAGATCTCGTAGTGCGAGGACGGCGTGAGCGCCGGTCGCGCGGGGACCACGGCCGGCTTCGCCCGAGCGGAGCGGTGAAGGTCGGAATCGAGACGCAGGCGAACATGCTCGCGGTCCGAAAAGACGGGAGCTATCAGGCGCGAAGATTCGGTTGCGAAAACTGGGGTGCATGTGATTGATCCGGGCACGACGGATGCGGTCTAAGGTGCGCGGAATATGTCACGAGAAGGCCAGTTTCGAACTTGACTTAGGTCAAGTCGGCGGCCGCGGCCTAGCAGCCTCGCGTCACTACCTAAGGAAGGTTCCGTAGCGACTTGACCGCAGATCTGGCTCTGTGAGGGACGCCCACCTCGTCAACGCGCTTACCCGATTCCCTCAGTGCTTGATATTTATCGCTCAACCGAGATGCTGACGGCGATCGGTAGCCCTGGAGAAAGCCAGCTTGAACGAAGTAGCCTCCCCCGCCTGCTCGCTGCATTTCGTGGATCCGTCGTACTCGGGCCTCGATGAGGAAGACCTCGCCCGAGCATACTGGCGCGCGCGCCGTGGCAGCCGTCGGCGCTGTGGCGGGGTGGCGGACCTCGTAGCTGCGGCCGAAGCACGACGCCGCAGGGCGGTGCGGCTCACCCGGCTCGATCGAGCCTGACGATGTGTCGTTTGCGCCAGCGCAACTCACCTGGAAGGCGACGCGGTAATTTGGAACATGCCACGGAGGTGACCATGCTCTCGATCCTGACCGCCCGCACCCAGGCCAACGCCGAAAGCTTCCGGCGCATGTGCGATCGCACCGGCTACGACCCGGCCCGCGCGGGCGAGCATCCGCTCGCCTTCGCTCTGGCGGCCAGGCGCTGCGTCTTCTGTCGCCGCACCGAGGCGTGCCGCGTCTATCTCGAGACGCCGGGCGACGAGGCGCCGGACTTCTGCCCGAACGCCTTCTTCTTCGAGACGCGCGGCGAGATCTGACCGCCGGTCAGCCCGGGAGGCGAAGCGCCTTCGGCCCGATGCCGAGCCCGATCATCAGGCTGTCAGCGATTCGATACGCGCGGTCGACGAAGAAGGCGGCGGCATCCGGCGCGCAGACGTCATGCGCCGTCTCCCCGAAAAGCGCGAGCCAACGCGAGAAGATCGCTTCGTCGAGGCCCATCCCGCCATGGGCGACGTGCGGCTTGCCCTGGTAGCGGCCGGTCCCGCGCGCCACCGAGGACCAGAAGTCCACCATCTTGCCCAGATGCGCGTCCCAGCGCCCGGCGAGCCGCGCCTCGAAGACCGGGCCGAGCACGTCGTCCGCGCGCACGCCGCCGTAGAAGGCGTGCACAAGGCGCGTCACGTCCGCCTCGGAGATCGGCTCCCTCGGCTCCACGAGCCGGATGCGGGTATCGGTCACGGCGTCCTCCGAAAACACGCATTATGAAACCGCCTTTGCAT
The DNA here is from genome assembly GCF_014645695.1 of Salinarimonas ramus. GTDB lineage: Bacteria > Pseudomonadota > Alphaproteobacteria > Rhizobiales > Beijerinckiaceae > Salinarimonas > Salinarimonas ramus. The sequence continues at coordinate 124,047 of NZ_BMMF01000015.1, forward strand.
CTATGCCTTTAAAGAGGTATTGTCGAAACCTGTTTTCATGGATGCGTCCCGATGAAGCTCACCCTGCACACCGACTACGCCCTGCGCGTGCTGATGACCCTGGCCGTTTTGGAGGGCCGCGTCGTACCGATCGAGGAGCTGGCGCGCCGGCACCGGGTCTCGGAGAACCACCTGCGCAAGGTCGCGCAGACGCTGGTCGGCATGGGGCTCGTCGCGAGCGTCCGCGGGCGCGCCGGGGGGCTCAGGCTCGCCGTCGAACCCGGAGGCTTGCGAATTGGCGGCGTCGTGCGCGCTCTGGAAGAGGATCTCGCCCTTGTCGAATGCCTCGGAGAAGGCCCGTCCTCCTGCGCCCTCGCCGGCGCCTGCCGCCTGACCGGCGCGCTGGCGCGGGCACTCGACGCCTTCTTCGCCGAGCTCGACCGTCTAACGCTCGCCGATCTCGCCGGTCGCGGGCCGGCGATGCGGGCGAAGCTCGGGCTCGACGCAGCCATCGCTTCCTAAGGGTTCTCCCGGAATTGGCGCGCGGCATTATCGCGCCCAAAAACAGGCACCCAAAGTGCCTCTTTTTCGGAGGCAATCTCGAAGGAGACGGACCATGGTCGCTCTCGACGTCTCTCACGCGACGCGCGCCGCCCGGCTCGGCAAGCCAAAGGCGGAGGCAATGCGCGGCCGGGTGACGCCGCAGGCGGTCTCGGGCCACTTTCGGCGGATCAAGTGGGGCGTGCTCGCGGCCTGCCTCGGGCTCTACTACGCGCTGCCGCTCCTGCGCTGGGATCGGGGTCCCGGACAGCCCGACCAGGCGGTTCTCGTCGATCTCGCCCATGTGCGCGCCTACCTCTTCGGGCTGGAGCTGTGGCCGAGCGACGTGATCCTGGTGACGGGGCTGCTCGTGCTCGCGACGCTCGTCCTCGTACTCGTCAACGCGCTGGCCGGGCGCGTCTGGTGCGGCTTTCTCTGCCCGCAGACGGTCTGGACCGACCTCTTCCTGCTGATCGAGCGGCGCATCGAAGGGGACCGCCGCGAGCGGCTGCGCAAGCGCGAGGGCCCACTCACGCTCCGGCGCTCGGCCGAGATCGGGGTGAAGCACGCGCTCTGGCTCCTCGTGGCGGTCATGACCGGGGGCGCCTTCGCGCTCTATTTCGCCGACGCACCGACCCTGTTGCGCGATCTCGCGACCGGCGCCGCGCCTGCGGCCGCCTACGGCGCCGTCGCCGCGCTGACGCTGACGACCTACCTCCTCGCCGGGCACGCCCGCGAGCAAGTCTGTACCTGGATGTGCCCCTGGCCGCGCCTCCAGAACGCGATCTTCGACCCGAAGGCACTCTCGGTCGCCTACCGCGACGCGCGCGGCGAGCCTCGGCTTCCGGCCAAGCGCGCCCTCGAAAGCCGTGCGCGTGGCGAACCTGCCGGCGACTGCGTCGACTGCGCGCAATGCGTCGCCGTCTGCCCCATCGGCATCGACATCCGCGAGGGTCCGAGCTTCGCCTGCATCAATTGCGGCCTGTGCGTCGACGCGTGCGACAGCGTCATGGCGCGGCTCTCGCGCCCGCACGGGCTCATCGCCTACGCACCCTGGGAGGCGATCGAGGCCGAGCGGGCCGGGACACCCGCCCCGCGCTGGCGCGCCCTGCGCCCGAAGACGCTCGCTCTCGCCGCCGGGATCCTCGTCATCGCGGGCGCGATGATCACGACCCTTGCGCTGCGAACGGACCTCGCCATCACCTCGGTCCACGACCGCAATCCCGCGGCGGTCCTCCTCAGCGACGGACGCGTGCGCAACGGCTACGCCGTGACCGTGGCGAACCGGTCGTTGCAGGAGCGCACGCTCGTGCTCTCGATCGAGGGCCTGGCGGACGCCGAGGTCTCCGTCGTCGGAGCCGATCCGCACGGCCGGATCGTGCTCGAGGCCGGCGCGCGACGTCCCCTGCGCGTCCTCGTCAACAGTGGAGCGCAAGAGAACCGCGACGTCGCGATCGTCGCCGCGGACGTCGTGACCGGAGCGACACGCCGCACCGCCGACGTGTTCGTGCTCCCGGCACGATGATCCGAGGAGGAGAGCGCATGCCCACCGGCCTGCTTCTGCGCGCGCTCGGAACCTGCACCCTCGCGCTGGCGGCGGCCGGGCTCGTCCTGCCGCTCCTGCCGACGACGCCCTTCGTGATCCTCGCCGCATGGTCCTTCACCCGCACGAGCCCGGCGCTGGCGGCCCGCCTGCGCGCCGACCCACGCTTCGGGCCGGCCTTGCGCGACTGGCAGGACGAGCGCGCGATCGCCCCTAAAGCGACGCGCGCGGCGTTCCTGGCGCTCGGGATCTCCTACGCGATCGCCGTCGCGACCACGCGTGATTCGACCATCGCGGTGGCTCTCGCGGCGCTCTTCGTCGCACTCGGCGTCTTCCTGGCGACGCGGCCGGCACCGACGCGCAGCGGACCCTCTACCGACGCCTGACATGCTCGGGCGCGCAGGTCGGCGGGCCAGGACAGGCTCCTGGCTCCGCATCCCCGCACCGCCGGCTGCGAGGCCTACCTCGAAACGCCGGGAAGCCGAGCCCCGGACTTCTGCCCGAACGCTTTCTTCTTTGACCAGCGCCGGCCGGTGGCAACCGCGCCTTCACGACAAAACCTGTTCCGCCGAATGCTTCGGCGATCAGCCCAGCTCGTGGTCGGAACACCACTGAGAACGCGGCATAGCCGGCCTCCGGCGACCACCTACTCCCACCAATATTCGTTAGCTTCGGCGATCGTCGCGAAGTATGTGGCGACCACGCCCGACACCTCGATCAGGCTGTCCGGATCGTGCGCGTAGGCGGGGCGAAGCGCGTGGAGCGCGTCCGTATTCGGCTGCGTCGTGGTGACCGCCTTTCGCGCGATCGTCACCGCGAGGTCGAAGCCCTCCTGCGGGGTTTGCGTCATCAGTGACGGCAGCCACGCCTCATTGCCGGCGTCCTGTGCGAAGGCAGGACAGGTGGCGAGCAGCGTTGCGAGCAGGGCGGACCCCATGGTCTGGCGGAGCAAAGCGCTTCTCCTCGTTCCGGCGGCGGATCGAGGAACGGGCTCGGACGCGGATCGGTTCCGGCTCGGATGTCCCCCGCGGCGCTCCCTAAGGGTCCCTACCGAGTTGCGATCCGTGCCGGCATCGGCAAAATAGGTATATGACATACCTTTTAATCGTACTCCGATGAAGGCTCTCTCCGTCACAGGTGACGCTGAAGCGGTCTGCCCGACGCAGATCGCGATCGGCGGCCCAGGCGACTCCTCGCCCAGCGGAGCCCGGTGATGCCGATCCCGCGGACCTCCAGCCGGTTCGGGCCGCCGATCCTGTCCTACGGCCTGCGGCCGTTCTTCCTTCTCGGTGCGCTCTACGCGGGTTCGGCGATCCTCGTCTGGCTCGTGATGCTGACCGGGCACCTCACGATCCCGACCGGTTTCGGCCCCCGGGACTGGCACGTCCACGAGATGCTCTACGGCTACCTCGCCGCGGTAATCGCGGGCTACCTGCTGGCGTCGATCCCGAACTGGACGGGTCGCCTGCCGCTCGACGGGGGACGCCTCCTCGTCCTCGTGGCGCTGTGGATCACCGGCCGCCTTGCCGTCGGGACATCCGCATGGACGGGATGGGCGCTCGCCGCCGTCATCGATCTGTCGTTCCTCACGGTCCTGGCGCTCGCGGTGCTCCGCGAGACGCTCGTCGGGAAAACCTGGCGAAACATGAAGATCGTGGCCGTACTCGTCGTCCTGCTCGCGGGCAACCTGAGCTTCCACCTGGAGGCGCACCTCCACGGCACCGCGGAGCACGGTGCACGGATCGGAACGGCAGCGATCGTCGTCCTCGTCATGCTGATAGGCGGCCGCGTCGTCCCGAGCTTTACGCGGACTGCGCTCGCGGGGGGAAAGCCTGGGCCCCTCCCAGCGTCCTTCGGCGGCTTCGATCTCGCCGCGCTCGCCGTCGCAGCGGCAGCCCTGGCGAGCTGGGTGGTTGCGCCCGACGCTCCGGCCGCCGGAACTCTTCTCCTCCTCGCGAGCGCGGCGCAGGCGATCCGTCTCGCGCGCTGGGCCGGCTACCGCGCCGCAAGGGATGTTCACGTCCTGGTGCTCCACACCGCGTACGTCTTCGTGCCGGTGGGCTTCCTGCTCGTGGGCCTCGCCGTTCTCCGGCCGGACATGCCCGCGAGCATCGGCATCCACGCCTGGACCGGCGGGGCCTTCGGCACGATGACGATCGCCGTGATGACCCGGCTCGCCGCGCAGCACACGCGCCGCCCGGTCCTGGACGCCCCCGCTCTCCCGGCGCTCTATGCCCTCGTCGTCGGAGCGGCACTGGCGCGGATCGCGGCGGGGTTCGCCGGCTCCCATGCGCTGCCCCTGCTGACCGCGTCGGCGCTGGCCTGGACGGCCGCGTTTCTCGGGTTGTTCGCCCTGCTCTTTCGGCCGCTCACCGCGCCGAGGCTCGCCTCGCCGAAGCCGGTGCGGCCGGCGCCCGGCTCGTGCCGCGCTCAAACCACTCCCGTTCGGCACGGCGCCGAGCTCGACGACGCGCCGCGGGCGCGCAAAGGAGGCTGACATGGCCAAGAAGCTGATCGAGACCGTTTTCCTCGGGCCAGGCAACGCGGTCTGCAACGCGGCGGGCGTGGGCGAGGAGAACAATCGCGATCTCCTGCGGATGCTGGTCAACTCGCTGGTATGGACCGCGGTCGGAACGATCGCCGTCGTGATCCTCGTCTGATCCGCGCGGCGCCTGCAACATCGTGCGGGGCCGCGAGACACCGGGACAGGCTGGCGCCTCGCGGCTTCGGCCTTGCGCGCTCGGCAGGACGAGTGCGCGATTTCCGCGAAGGCCGAGCGCTTCAGGCCAGAAAGAGCCCGAACGCGACCTGCAGGAGCATCAGCGACGCACCGACGGCATTGATCGCCCAGCCGAACGTGAGGACACGCGCCATCCAGCCGAGCGTCGTGCGGTCGATGCCGAACGGCTCGGTCTCGATGTTGAAGGCGCAGCGCCAGGTGCTGACGAGGATGTACGCGGTGTAGGCGAGCCCCAAGAGGACCAAGGCAAGTATCCACCAGGGGCTGACGAGACGGTAGAGCGTCGCCGTCATGATCAGCGCGCCACCCGCGGTGCTGGCGAGCACGCCGTAGATCCAGTAGAGGCGCCAGAGCGGTCCTTCGCCGTTCCAGTAGCGCATGGGGCCGTCCAGCCCCGATCTCGAAAGCGGAAGATAGCTCATGTCCGGCCCTCCTTCTCGAGGGGCTCGTCGCCGCCGGCGAGGACGAGTGCGGCGGAGCGGGTGGAGCGCGATCGGCCACACTCGGCGACCGGGGCGCTCACGCAATGCACGCGCTACTTTAGTAGTTTGCGCCCGATCCCCGCTCTTGTAAACCGCCGTTCGGCTTGCGCCGCTCGGACCCTACCGGGAGACCCGTTCAAGGCTGCGGAGCCGTGGATCTCGAGCTTTCCGCTTTCGCCTCGGATCGCCGCGCCGCGCATGCGATCCACTGGCGATAAACGCCTGCGGCCTCGCGCGAGAAGCGTGCGCGCTTGCGGAGCGAGAGGAAGTCGTCGTGATCGTGGCGACAAGCATCGAAGAGCTGTCGAGCCTGCGCCTCCAACGGCGTCAACTCGTCCGTCTCGCGATCCTGTTCTCGGTAGCGGGCCATGAATGCCTCCGAGATCATGTGAATTTGGTGGCGACGTCTCCGGCCGTATCGTCGGGAGCGCTCGCCTGACGCGATTCTCGTCGCTGGTCGCACTCGCCGATGTGCATGAACACGTAGTGACCGTTCATCCGGACGCTGGCCTCGGCGGCCTTTGGCCTGAATCCGCGGGGCACGCGCCCCGCGGCGTCCACCCTGCCGGCGAACGTCCAGCCTCGATCGATGAAGACCGGCACGGGACGATCCTCCGGAACCGCGCATCGCAGATCGGGCAGCTCCTTCGACGAGAACAGATTGTAGACGATCCCCCGGAGACGGCTGACGAGCAGGCTGGCGGACGGGGGCGCCGCGGCCCCTGGCGCCGAGTGCTGCGCCGCTCCGAGCCGACTCTCCGCCGTGCGCGGCAGCACCGTCGTGCGTGTGCGCAGCAGGACCTCTCCCGACGCGTCGAAGGTGAGACGTACGCGATTCGCCCCGTGCCGGAAGGTGATCCGATGACGGCCGCTGTCCTCGCCGCGTCCTTCCTCGCACAGGCCGGCGATGCGGCCCCGGCGCATCAGGCGCGGCACGTCGGCCGCCGGCAACCCGAGGAGAGACCCGAGTGCGCCGGCATCGACCTGGAAACCGCTCTGTGTCCTTTCGATCCGCATGGCTCCGTCTCCTCGCTCGCCCCTCGCGACAGCGCGTTTTCGCGTGTGATCGCGACCGCGGTGCGACGGGTCCATCGTGTCCGATGAGCGCTCGCCGCGGTCTTGCCTGCGACGCGCATTGATGTTTCCAAAAAACATATTGTCAATAGTTTTTTTAGTGCCTAGGATGGCGCATCTCTCGGACCCGCACGCGGGGCCAAGGGCGGCGCAGGATGCGGACCGGAGACCGAGATGCGGCTGACGATGATGTCGGACTATGCGCTGCGCGTGCTGCTCTTCGCGGCGGCGCATCCCGAGCGGCTGGTGACGATCGACGAGACGCAGGAGATCTATGGCATCTCGCGCGGCCATCTGATGAAGATCGTCGGCTCGCTGGCCGGCGCCGGCATCCTGCGATCCCAGCGCGGCCGCACTGGGGGCTTCACGCTGGGTCGTCCGCCCGCCGAGATTCGGCTGGGCGACGTGCTGCGCCTCACGGAGCCGGATTTCGAGATGGTCGAGTGCTTCGCGCCCACGAACGCCTGCGCAATCACACCGTTCTGTCGGCTGCCCCGCATCGTCGCGGAAGCGCTGGATGCGTTCATGGCGGTGATGGATCGCCACACCCTCGCCGACGTGGTTCTCCGGCCGAAGGATTTCGGAGCGATTTCCAGAGCCGGGCAGGAATCGGCATCGCTGTAGGCATACGGTCCGTGAGCGGGTCTTGCGCCCGAGCAGCCGACGAAAGATCGCGGTCTCCTTGCGCCAGCGCAACCAGACTCGTCCGGCTCTGCCTTAACGAGTGAAACGAACGAACTCGAGGAGAAAAAATGAGCACGATACCCTCGTCAGGCCGTGTACTCGACGTGAGGAGCATCCCACGCGTCGACCGCCATCCGAACATCATGGCGGTTTTCGATGACCTCGCCCCAGGCGAGGCGTTCGTTCTCGTCAACGACCACGATCCGCTCGGTCTGTACAGCAGCATGCAGAACCGCATAGCGGGCTCCTTCACCTGGGAGTATGTCCTGCGAGGCCCCGACGAGTGGCGCGTGGAGATCGGCCGCCGCGCATCCAGCAGCTGCTGCGGCTCGTGCGGCTGAGACCATCAACGGGGCTCTACCGGAATAGGAGCTGATCTTGCACAGCGTATCATCGCACGCGCGGCGCAGGCCGGCGCGAGTGCCGCACTGGCTCACCGGCGGCTTTCGTCCGTTTTTCTTCCTCGGAGCGCTGGCCATAGCGGCCTCGGCGCTGATGTGGATACCCGTCCTGCTCGGAAAGCTCGCGCTGCCGACCCTGCTGGCCCCGCGCGACTGGCACGTGCATGCCATGCTCTTCGGCGGGATTCCCGCCCTGATCGCAGGCTTCCTGTTGACCGCCGTCGCGAACTGGACCGGCCGCAAGCCCGTCGCCGGGGCGACGCTGCTCCTTCTCGTCGTCTCATGGCTCGCCGGGATGATCGCGGTCTCGACGTCCGCGATCATCGGCGCCGGTCCGGCTGCCGCGATCGACATGCTGTTCCCGATCGCCCTGATCTGGGTCGTCGCGAACGAGATCGTCGCGGCCCGCAATTACCGAAACCTGCGGGTCGTCGGCGTCGTCGCGCTTCTGGCGATCGCCAACGGAGCCTTCCATTACGAGGCGCACGCCGTCGGCTTCGCCGAGTTCGCCACCAGGGCCGCCGTGGCGCTCGTCCTGGTCCTCGTCATGCTGATCGGCGGACGCATCATTCCAGCGTTCACGCGCAACTGGCTGAACGCGCGAAAGTCCTCCCGCCTGCCGGCGCCGTTCGACCGGACCGACGCCGCCACGATGGTCGTCTCGGCAGCGGCGCTCGTCCTCTGGGCGTGGGAGCCTTCCGCTCCGGCCACCGCATGGCTGCTCGTGTCCGCTGGCGTGCTGAACCTTTATCGTCTCTCCCGCTGGTGCGGCCTCGAGGCCCGGCGAGAGCCGCTGCTCGCAGTTCTGCATGTCGGCTTCGCCACTATACCGCTCGGTTTCTTCACGCTCGGCGGCGCCCTTCTCGTGCCCGGCGCGATCGACCCCGCCGGGGCACTGCATGTATGGACGATGGGGACTTTCGGCGTGATGACGCTGGCCGTGATGACCCGCGCGAGCCTCGGGCATTCCGGACGAGAGCTGCGCGCGGGGAAGCTCGAGATTGCGATCTTCGCGCTCGTCGTCATCGGTTTCCTCGCCCGGCTGTTCGCGGTATTCGCCGGCGGCGCAGTTGTTCATGTCCTGGAGTTCGCGGGGCTCGCATGGGCGCTGGCGTACCTCGTCTTCGCGGTCGGCTATGCCCGCATGCTCTTGGTAAACTCGGGCGCACCTTGAGCTTTCAGGGCTGCGGAAATTGACGAAAAGCGATCTACAGGGCGAAACGCAATACCACGCTGGTTCGGCCGAACGAATCCGCGCGCCGGGTCCATCTAATCGGATATCGCGATCACTAAAGTCGCCACGATCCCCGATGCTCCGCCTGCAGCGCACGCAAGCTGAACTAAGGCAATCACGATAAATCGCGAGCGGGAGTGAATGTAGTCCTCGGCGATGACCCGAAGCCCGAGCGCAGCGTGGTGGAACGATGCGATCAGCAGAAGGATCATCAAAATAGAGTTGACCGGCGCACCAAGCCAGATCGTCAGATCCCTGTAGTCGGTCACCGAACCGCCTGCCAGCGCCCAGGCGAGCCACAATATCAGAGGCGCCAGTGCAAGGGCAGAGACGCGCTGCGCCCACCAATGGCCCGCCCCGTGTCCTGCTGCACCGAGTCCACGCGCGGCGGAATAAGCGGTGACACGGGGCATCGTCATGCCAGCACCCAAATCCACAGGGCCGAAGTCAGGAAAAGGCTCGCCCCCACGACCGCCCAGCCACCGGCATAGATTGCGCGCAACTCGAAGCCGTGTACGCTGTCCCAGATCAGATGACGGATACCGTTGCAGAGGTGATAAAAGACTGCCAGCGACGCCAGAATGAGCATCACGCGCCCCGCGATCGAGTGCACGACCGCCTGTGCGTCATCGAACACCAAGGGTCCCGCAGCCCCCGCGACTAGCCAAGCGGAAAGGCCGAAAGCAAAAAAAACCAAGGCCGAACCGGACAGCCGATGCCCGAACGACATGACCGAGGTCAACTGCGGTCGATAATTCTGCATGTTCGGTGATTGCGGGCGTGGATTACTCATGACTTGCTCCCTTGTTCAGCCGCCACGCTCCAACATCATCCGCTTGATTTCGCCGATGGCTTTGCCGGGGTTCAGGCCACGGGGGCACGTGCGGGTGCAGTTCAGGATCGTGTGACAACGATAGAGGCGGAAGGGATCGTCCAGCGAATCCAGCCGTTCACCGCGCCCCTCGTCGCGGCTGTCGGCCAGCCACCGCCAGGCGGTCAGCAAGGCGGCGGGGCCGAGAAAACGGTCGCCGTTCCACCAGTGGCTTGGACACCCCGAGGTGCAGCAAAAACACAAGATGCACTCGTAAGAGCCGTCGAGCGCCCGGCGCTGATCGACCGACTGGATGCGCTCACGCTCCGGCGCCGGAGTTTCGGTATGCAGCCACGGCTCGGTAAGCGCGTGTTGTGCGAAAAGGTGGGTTTGGTCCGACACGAGATCCTTGATCACGGGCAGGTTGGCCAGCGGATAGATCGTTGAAGGCTCGGACAGTTCGTCCATTGCGCGGGTGCAGGCAGTCCAGTTGGTGCCGTCGATCGTCATCGCACAGGATCCGCACACTCCCTCGCGGCAGGACCGGCGGAAGGTCAGCGTCGAGTCGACCTTCGACTTGATCCAGATCAGTGCGTCCAGCAGCATCGGGCCGCAATCGTCGAGGTCGACAGCGAAGGTGTCGATCCGGGGCGGGCCGTCATTATCCGGCTCATAGCGGTAGATACGCAGGGTGGCGATTCGTGTGGCTCCTTCTGGCTCAGGCCAGGATTTGCCTTCGATGATGCGCGAGTTCTTCGCAACGCCGAAGTCGCGCGGCACCGGGAAGCGACGCGGCCATTTCAGGCGTGGAACCTGTTCGGAGCTTTCGACAATCATGGTGCCTCGGAGAAGGTTTTGGCCCCGACAAGGCGCTTCAACGCCCATTGCGATCGGATTGTTGGCTGGAGCCATGTTTCGGAAGACTTCGTCGAAATGCACCTCCAAGCAAAATCACGCTCGGCATCAGGATGCCTATAACTCCGGGGCGGGCTTTTCGTTTCTCGAGGTCGGTGTGCCGCGGTCTCACGGCACTGCGCCAGCTGGAAACCCAGGCTGTGGGTGCTCCACCCACGAAAGGCAGCGCGGCAGCCCCAACGCGCCGTACCAGGGAGGGGGTATGGGGTGGCGGGATGGGGCGACCATAACGATGGTTGTCAGTTCTATCTGCATGCGCCGTTATAGTTCCACCCGCCGTAACCGCAGCGCGTTGGTGATCACCGAGACCGAAGAAAGGCTCATCGCCGCCGCTGCGATCATGGGCGAGAGCAGAAGGCCGGTGACCGGGTAGAGCGGCCCCGCCGCGATCGGCACGCCGAGCGCGTTGTAGGCGAAGGCGAAGAACAGATTCTGCTTGATGTTGCGCAAGGTGGCGCGCGCAAGCTTGCGTGCTCGGACGATGCCCATCAGGTCGCCGCCCAAGAGGGTGATGCCCGCACTCTCCATCGCGACATTGGCAACCGTTCCCATGGCGATCCCGACATCAGCGGCGGCGAGTGCGGGCGCATCGTTCACGCCGTCGCCCGCCATGGCGATCTCGTGGCCATCGCGTCTCAACTGGTCGATCAGGTCCTTCTTGGCCTCCGGCAGGACGCCCGCGCGCACCTCGTCGATGCCGAGCGTGCCCGCGACCGCCCGAGCCGTGCGTTCGTTATCCCCGTTCGCCATGATGACGTGCAGCCCCTGTGCATGCAGTTCGCGGATGGCTATCGCCGTCGAGTCCTTGATCGGGTCGGCCACCGCCACGATGCCGACGAGTGCGCCGTCGACCGCGATGAACATCGCGGTCTTGCCATCGGCGCGCAGGGTGTCGGCCTTCGCATCGGCCGCGCCCGTGTCCAGCCCCATCTCGTGCATCATCGCCGCGTTGCCGAGCGCCACCGCGCGTCCGCCGACCTTGCCGCGTACGCCCTTGCCGGTGACGGCTTCGAAGTCCGCAGCCGCATGCCGGGGCGCCCTCTGCGCCTCGGCGCCGTCGACGATCGCCTCGCCCAGCGGATGTTCCGAGCCCCGCTCCAGTGCCGCCGCCAGCGACAGCAACTCCGTCTCCGGCAGGTCCCCGAGCGCCACCGTATCGGACAGCTTCGGCTTGCCCATGGTCAGGGTGCCGGTCTTATCGACGATCAGCGTATCGACGCCCGCCATGCGCTCCAGCGCCTCGGCGTCCTTGATCAGCACGCCCGCCTGCGCCCCGCGCCCCGCGCCCCGCGCCCTGCCGCTGTCGTGATCGAAATCGGCGTGGCAAGGCCGAGCGCGCAGGGGCAGGCGATGATCAGCACCGACACGGCGGAGGCGATGGCGAAGATGCCGCAGACCGGGTCGATGGAGGTCGGCCCGGTGGCCGCCTCCTCGTGACGCTGCGGTATATCGGAATGAGGATGGGCGTGACCTGCATGCGGATCGACGTGGGACATGGCGTTTCCCTTTCGCGGCCCGCACCGCGTCGAGGTCATTGCGCGGGGGGCTTCTTCTTCGAGCTGCTACCGCCTGAGCCGAGGGTGCAAGGATTCGGGCTGTTGGAAGTTCGGGAGAGGCGATTGATTACAAAATTATGGCGGGTATTCCGTTCCGAATGCGCGGGCGATACCAAGCAGATTGGTGGCCGGGGGGCGAACCTCGACATTTCTGCCGACGCGCAGCATCCGGGAACGAACGCGGCCGTGATCGAGTTGAAAAGGCGCGCGACATCGACCCCGCCGCTGCGATCGACTTTGCCGCAGGAACCGATCCCGTGAGGGTCGGATATCTCATCGTCGAAGGCGACGAAAACCCGGAAATCTTCACGGCGCTCGAAGCAGCTTCGGAATAGGCGCCGCTTCATCATCAGTTCCGCCGACATCGCACCCGAACGACGCCGGGATCAGGAGACGAAGATATGTTCGTGAATGACATATCCGAAGTGGCGCGCGGAAGGCTCGTGCTGATCGCCGCCGATGCAGAGCTGATCGAAGCCGCAAAGTTCCTGACATCCGGAACCGACATCGTGGTCGTCCGAGACGGCGATGGTATTGTGCAAGGCGTGGTGACCAAAACCGACGTGGTCAAACAGATGAGCGTCTGCCGAGGCGCAGCGTGCCACTGCCCCGTCTCCACGGTCATGACCCCGAACCCCATGACGTGTCACGGCAGTGACCTCTTGCAGGACGTCTCCCTGAAAATGAAGACGCGACATCTCAAGAACATCGTCCTGGTGGACGAAAGCAATCGACCGATCGGGCTACTGACCGCCCGGTCCATTCTCCGCGTCTTGTTGGGCGATGCCCAGCACGAGGAGGAGCAGTTGGTCGATTACATCAGCGGCGCTGGTTATCGATGAGCGTTTCTCACGCCATGGACACCGCACTCGCGAGGATAATGCAATGCCCGATCCAGATTTGCCCCAAGGCATGCCCGATGCTCGGATGAGTGCTCTGTCGCGGTGGGACAACGAAGGCGGCGCTATCGCCGCTGCGACGCGCGAGGCGCGCCCGGACGTGCCGGACATGACGAACGTCGAGCTGGTGCTCCTGCGCGTGCGCGTGATCGCGCTCGAGAATGTGTTGATCGCCGTCCTTGCGGAAGGCTCGGACCGGCAGCGCCAGGCGGCCCGCGAAATGGCCGACGTCATCTCCCCGCGAGCCGGTTCTACCCAGCATACCCTCACGATCCGGGCGGCCCAGCACATGACAGACCTCGTGGAGCGCGCCGTCCATGTCCGGGCTCGGCCGTGACGAAACAGACATTGTGTCGAGAACGAGCGGGGCGGGCGCGAAGTCCAATGAGGTACCGAGGCTGATCTAATGCACGCACGGATGGCGGCGTCGCAGTTGTCGTGGTCCGACGCGCCAGCGGATCAGAGCGAGTGTTGAAGGTACGCGACTACTTCAGAGCTACCGTTCAAGGCCCCTAGAATGACACGCCCTGCCGAACCCGAATTGCCGCTACTCGTCGATGCGCCGCCCGAAAATATTTCGAGCAAACGCCATCGATTTCGCAAGCGGTACCTCCTGGTGCTGATGATACCGGTCTTGATGTTCACGGGCGCGGTCATCGGTCTCTTTTTCCAGCCGCCGGCCTTGCAGAAATTCTACGCGCTGACAGGCCTTCAACCGGGCGGAGGTTCGGGTGCGCCGATCGCGCTGCCCCCGGACATCGAACTGCCACAGGACATGGTCGAGACGATGCTACCCACCGACGTCGTGGGTCTGGCGCGGGTGATGCCGCGGGGCGATGTGGCCTTCGTGGCGGCGCCCTATGGCGCAGGTGATGCGCGGGTGGCGGAGATCCTCGTCGCTGTCGGGGATCGGGTCGAGCGCGGATCACCGCTCGCCTATCTCGACAACCGGTCGGCGCTGGAAAGCGCCGTGTTCCTCGCCGAAGCCAATCTCTCCGTGCGACAGGCGACGCTTCTGCAGACGCGCAGCACGGTGCAGGCCAGCCGGGACGAGGCGCAAGCGACGCTGGACCAGGCCCGTGGCACATACGGCGAAGCGCAGGCGGCCCTCGCGCGGGCTGAAGAACTCGTGGCACGCGGCGTTTCGACCAGCGTCACGCTCGACGCCGCCCGCGCTGCGGCGCAGGAGGCTGCGCTTGCGATCACGCGCGCGGAAGCCACCCTCGCGCGGTTTTCATCCGCCGAGACCGACGACCAGCCCGACGTCGTGGTCGCGGCCCGCAACGTGGAGGCGGCCGAGGCCGAACTCGCGCGGGTGGAACTCGATCTGGCCCGCGGCATCGTCGTCGCGCCGATCGCAGGGACGATCCTCGACATTCACGCCACGCCCGGACAGCGCCCCCCGGCCGCGGGTATGATGGAGATGGGCGACATCAGCCAGATGACGGCCGAGGTGGAAATCTACCAGGACCGGATCGCCACGGTCAGGCCGGGGCAGCCCGTGGAGCTCGTGGCCGGCGCCATCGGGCGCACCCTGCACGGAACCATCGAGAGCATCGGTTTGACGGTCGGGCGGCAAGGACTCATGTCGGATGACGTGGCGGCGAATACCGATGCTCGGGTGATCAGGGTCGTGGTCGCGCTCGACGCGGCATCGTCGGAGATCGCCTCACGGTTCACCAACCTCGAGGTCATCGCCCGGATCGACACCGGCGCCGGCGGGCGGGCCGCCCGATGAGCCGCCTTCTCGAGCGGCTCTTGGGCCGATTGCCAATAGGCTGGCTGCAACTGGTCCACCAGCGCGGTCGGTTCGCGGCCGCGCTGTCAGGGGTGGCCTTCGCGAATGTCCTGGTCTTCGTCCAGCTCGGACTCATGAGCTCGATGGGCGTCTCGACGGTACGCCCGTACCAATTCTTCCAGAGTGACATCCTGATCTCCGCCGCCGACGCCAATACGCTGGTCGATGGCGGGAACGTCGCCCGGCAATGGATGCTTCAGGCACTCGCCGACCCGGATGTCGTGAGCGGCATGGGATTGTTCGTCGCTATCGTGCCGTGGGACCGGGGCGACACCGACATCAGCCTGACGACTTTCGGCATCAACCCGTTCCAGGCCGATTTCCTCGCGCCCGACATCGCCGCCGACATCGATATGCTGCAGGTTCAGGACGCAGCCATCCTCGACCGGCTCGCCCGCGGGCTCACGCGCGAGGAAGCGGCAGCGGTCCGATTGCACACGCCGCTCTCCTTCGAAACTCAGGGCCGGACCCTGACCGCCTACGACACCTTCGCAGGGGGCGGTGGCTTCGGCGCAGACGGGTATCTCCTCGTGTCCGATCAGACCTTTCTGTCGCTGTTTCCCGCGCGCAGCTCCGGCGCCCCGGATCACATCCTGTTGCGCCTCCGGCCGGGGGCACAGCCCGACGCGGTGGCGAACCGTCTGAGGGGCCTGATCGCCGACCGGACGCTGCGCATTCGCAGCTATTCTGATGCGATGGACGAAGAGGTGCGATTTCAGCAGACGCAGCGGCCCACCGGCGTTATCTTCGGTTTCGGCGTGCTGATCGGCATCCTGGTGGGGATCGTCATCGTGTTCCAGGTCTTGTCCGCCGATGTCGCCGATCACATGCGGGAATACGCGACGTTCAAAGCGATGGGCTACGGACAGGGCTTCTTTCTCGGCGTAGTCGTCGAGGAGGCCGTTATCCTCGGCGTGCTCGGCTTCATCCCGGGCGTCATCGCCGGTTGGGCCATCCTGACGCTGATGGCTGAGGTGACGACCCTGCCCCTGTTCATCTCGTTCGGGATGGCGGTCACCGTCTTCATCGGCACCGTCGTGTTCTCGGCCTTGTCCGGAATCATCGCGACCCGGCGACTGGCCGCGGCCGATCCGGCGGAGCTGTTCTGAAGATGGCAGACGATGATATCTCCATCCGAACCAGTGGCTTGAACCACTGGTTCGGAACCGGCGAGGCGCGCAAACAAGCTTTGTTTGACATCGGCCTGCGGATCGCACGCGGCAGTTTCATCGTGATGGTCGGCCCCTCGGGGTCCGGCAAGACCACGCTCCTAACCCTGCTGGGCTGTCTTCGCGAAGTCCAGGAAGGGTCCGTCGTCCTGTTGGGTCAGGAACTGCGCCACGCGACGACCGCGCAGAGCGTTCGGCTGCGGCGTCGCCTCGGGTTCATCTTCCAGGCCCACAACCTCCACGAAAGTCTGACCGCGCGCCAGAACGTTATGATGGGTCTGCAGGTGAAGGGGCGCCTCAACCGGGAGACAGCGGACGAAGCCGCGGCCCATGTCCTCAGCATCCTCGGTCTTTCGGACCGGCTGGACTATCTCCCCGCGAATTTGTCGGGCGGACAAAACCAACGTGTGGCGATCGGCCGCGCTCTCGTCGGCAACCCTGATGTCGTGCTGGCGGACGAACCCACCGCCGCGCTCGATTGGGAAACCGCCGCCAAGGTGGTCGACCTCTTGAAGCAGCTGGGGCAGGCACGCGGCACGACGACGGTGATGGTCACGCATGACAACCGCATCCTCGATCGCGCGGACCGCATTCTGACGCTGCAGGATGGACGTCTCGTCGCGGATGATAGCCGGCGCGTCTAGGGCGCGCAGCCTCCGACGACTGCGCCGGCAACGCGGGCGAGGCGCTGCATGATCTTGGCCAGATATTGCGCGACAGGTCGAACTCGTCGGCCAGCTCGGTCGTTGAGGATGCATCATGGCTGTCCCGAGACCTTCCCCGCAGATCGGCTCCGCCAGCCCGGCAATCTCTGTCGCCATGATGGTCGGACGGTGCCGTGGCCCACCAAGCAACTTTACAGTCGGAATGAAGAGGACTTGAACCATGACTGCGCGCTCGTCTTCCAGCTGGCCGCTGAGGGTCGCGGCAGGCGTGGCGGTCGTCTTCGGCCTCCTGACTATCGTATCCGGCGGAAGGACGCTGTTCGGGGGGCCCGCCGCAATTGCCGCAGCGGGAGATGCGGTCCCCTTCGTCCTGTGGTTCAATTTTCTGTCGGGTTTCATCTACGTGCTCGCCGGAATTGGCATCGCCATGGATCGCCGCTGGGCGGCCATGCTTTCCATGGGTCTGGCGGCGACGATCGCAGCGGTGTTCGCTCTCTTCGGCCTGTACGCCCTCCAAGGTGCGGCGTTCGAGATGCGCACCGTTGGTGCGATGAGCCTTCGCTTGATTGTTTGGGTCGCTATCGCTGCGGTAGCGGCACGGCACATTGATGGACGCAAAGCCGGACATCGGGTGGACAGCGCTCTCTGCGCTGTTCCCCGACTGTGGATCGGCCTGGTTTTTCTGCGCCGAACGGCGCGGGGTCCCGGAGCTTGCTCTATGCAGGCGAGGATCCGCTGCGCGTAGGTGGGGTCGCCACGACGGAGCCGAGTGACACCGAATCCATCGTGCAAGGGCTGGCAAGGGCTGGGCATTCGCAGGGCGCAAACGCCGCGTTAGCTTCGATCATTACACACCCGCTCTCGGTCTCCAGCGCTGAGCAGCAGCCGGCTTCGAGTTCGGCAGGTAGAATGCTGCCGATGAGCTCGAGGAGACGGCGATGGTCGATCGGCTGATCGCCCACTCGGGCCGTCAGGTCCCCACGAGCCGTGTGCCCTCCGCAAAGAACGGGTGCGGCCCGTCGAACGCGCCGACGAACGAGAGGTGGGTCACGAGTCGCCCCCCCGACACCGCATGCAGCAGCACGCCGGGCGGCTCCAGATGGAAGGTCGACGGCGCGTCCGGCGCGAGGTCGAGGGTCACCGCGTGGGCGGGGGAGGGCGCGACGATCACCGGCGTCGCGCCGAGCCGCCCGACGATCATGCGGTGGATGTGCCCGCACAGGATCGCCATCGGCGCCGGCCCCGCCGCGAGCGCGGCCTCGAGCCGGTCGACGCCGTCGAGCCCGATCGCGTCCATGTGCCCGATCCCGGTCGGGATCGGCGGGTGGTGCATGACGAGGAGCGCCGGCGCGTCGCTCTCCGAAAGGCGCTCCGAGAGCCAGCGTGCGCGGGTCTCGTCGATCGCGCCGCCCAGCGCGTCCGGCACTCGCGTGTCGAGGAGCACGATCCGCGTGTCCGCCACCCGGGCGACCCAGCCGACGCCGCGCACGGGCGCGGCCATCCGGTCGGCGCAGGCGTCCCAGAAGGCGTCGCCGTCGTGATTGCCGGGGATCGGCAGCCACGGCATCGCGAGGCGATCGAGCTCGGCGCGCGCCATCGCGTATTCGGACGCCGTGCCCAGGTCGACGAGGTCCCCCGAGACGACGACCGCGTCGGGCCGGGGCAGGAGCGCGTTCAGGTGATCGACGGCGCGGGCCAGGAAGGCGCGGGTGTCGACCAGGCCGTAGGCGAGGGCGCCGCCCTCGCGGATGTGCAGGTCGGAGAGCTGGGCTAAGAGGGTCAAGACGGTCGGGGCTCCGGCGCGGGCTGCGTGGGAAAGGTCATCACCCGGCTCTCGTCGACGCGCACGCCGATCGCGTCTCCGGGCGCGAGGCGGCGCGCCTCGTGGTCGAGGACGCGCATCGGCCCGGCCTCGCTGTCGAGCGTGACACGGGTCGCCGCGCCGAGATAGGTGGTCGCCACCACGCGCGCGGCGATGCCCTCGCCGGGCGGAACGAGGCGCATGTGCTCGGGACGCACGAGGTGCGTGCGCCCGTCCGTATCCGGCAGGCGGTTCGTCTCGCCGAAGAAGGTCGCCACGAAGAGGTTCTGCGGGCGCTCGTAGACGTCGCGGGGCGTCCCGATCTGCTCGATCCGCCCGGCGCTCATCACCACGATGCGGTCGGCGATCGCCATCGCCTCCACCTGGTCGTGGGTGACGTAGACGGAGGTGACGGAGAGCTCCGCCAGCAGCGCGCCGATCTCCTCGCGCAGGGTCTCGCGCAGGCTCGCGTCGAGCGCGGTAAGCGGCTCGTCGAGGAACAGCGCGCGGGGCTCGGCGGCCAGCGCCCGGGCGAGCGCGACGCGCTGGCGCTGCCCGCCGGAGAGCTGGTCGATGCGCCGCGCGCCGAGCGCCTCGATGCGGCACAGGCGCATGTAATGCGCTGCGCGCGCCTCCCGCTCGGCGCGCGGCAGCCCCTTCAGGCGCAGGCCGTAGGCGACGTTCTGCGCGACGCACATGTTGGGGAAGAGCGCGTAGGACTGGAACACCATGCCGACATTGCGCCGCTCGATCGGCCGGTCCGTGACGTCGTCGTCGCCGAACAGCACGCGCCCGCCCGGATCGGGGCGGTCGAGGCCCGAGAGGATGCGCAGCATCGTGGTCTTGCCGCAGCCCGACGGCCCGAGCAGGACGAGCCGCTCGCCGGGCTCGACGCCGAGGTCCGTGGGATGCAGCGCGCGCGTGCCGTTGGGATAGGTGCGGGCGCAGGCGCGCGCCTCGATGCGGGTCGGGTCGATCATCGCCGCGCCTTTCCGCCGGGCGCGCCGAGGCCGCCGAGCCATTGGATGGCGACGAGAAGGGGTATGATCATGACGAAGAACACCAGCGTGTAGGCGGAGGCCACCTCGAGCCGCATCGAGGCGTAGGCGTCGGCGAGGCCGACGGGCAGCGTCTTGGTCAGCGGCGTGTGCAGCATCCAGGTGAGGTTGAACTCGCCGACCGACAGCGTCACCACCATGAGCGAGCCCGCGAGGATCCCCGGGCGGGCGTTGGGCACGATCACCTCGAGGAAGCGCCGCCACGGTCCCGCGCCGAGCGAGGCGGCGCCCTCCTCCAGCGTGCGCGCGTCGATGGCCTGGAGGTTGGCCACGACCGCGCGCATCATGAAGGGCAGCGTGAACAGCACATGCCCGATCAGGATGAACACCCAGGAGGTGCGCAGGTCGCCGACGCCGCCCCAGACCAGGATCATGGCGAGCGCGATGGCGAGGCCGGGCACGGCGATCGGCAGCGTGAGGAGTTCCTCGATCGCCCGGCTGGCGCGGCCCGGGTTGCGCACGAGGAACCAGGCGGCGGGCACGCCGAGCACGAGCGTCGTCGCGAGCGTCGCCAGCGCGAGGCCGAGCGTGAGCACGATCGTGTCGGAATAGAGCGCCAGCACCTCGCCGACCCAGCGCAGCGTCAGGCCGGACGAGAGGCCGCGGAAGTAGTTCGCCGTGACGCCCGCGAGCATCGAGAGGATCGCGGGAAGGATGAGGAAGCCGGCGATGGCGAGCGTGAGCGCGAGACCGGCGGCGAAGGAGAGCCGCGAGCCGTAGCCCGTTCGCCGCGCCGGCGTCTTCGAGGGCAACGGCGCGCCCCTCATCCGGCCGCCGCCACGCTGGCGCCTCCGAACGCGCGGGCGACGAGCAGCGCCGCCCAGGTGACGAGGCCGAGCACGATGGCGAGCGCGCCGGCCGTGGCGAAGTTCGCCTGCAGCGTGAACTCGGTATAGATCAGCATGGGCATCACGTCGATGTCGGTGGCCAGCGTGAAGGCCGTGCCGAACGCCCCCATCGCGGTCGCGAAGGCGATGGCGCCCGACGCGACGAGGGCGGGCTTCAAAGCGGGCAGCGTCACGTCGCGCAGGACGTGCCAGGGCTTCGCGCCGAGCGAGCGCGCGGCTTCCGCCATCGCCGGATCGATCGTCTCCACGCCCGACATCACGGTGATCAGGACCCGCGGCAGCGAGAAGTAGAGGTAGCCCGTGAACAGCCCCGCCATGGAATAGGCGAAGACGATCTTGTCGCCGACGAGCGCGTCGCTCACCTGGCCGATCAGCCCCTGCCGGCCCGCCAGCAGAATGATCATGAAGCCGATCACGACGCCGGGAAAGGCGAGGGGGAACGTCAGCATCGCGACGAGCAGCCCACGCCCCGGAAAGCGATGACGCGCCAGGAACAGCGCGGCGGCGGTGGCGAGGACGAGCGTCGCGACCGTCACCGCCGCCGACAGCGCGAGGGTCGCGAGCATCACCTCGCGGTGGCGCGCGTTCGTGACGACGGAGAAATAGGCGCCGAGCCCCTCCGGACCCGAGGCGCCCACGAGGGCGAGGCGCGCCATCGGCACGACGAAGAAGGCGAGCGCGAACAGCCCGGCCGGCAGGATCAGGAGGAGGTCGAAGCGGGTGCGCATCGCGGGGCTCTGTGGCAATGGCGGGAGGGCTCCGGCCGGAGCCCTCCCGGTTGGTGCGGCTCGGCGCGCGTCGCGTCAGCGCACCTCGGCGAGATAGCGCTCGCCGAAGGCGGCCTGGACGCGCTCCATCTCGGCGTAGTCGACCGGCGTCGCGCGCTCGTACTCGGAGGCCGGCAGGAAGCGCGCCGCGACGTCCTCGGGCAGCTCGATCGGCCGCGCGGGGCGCAGGTAGGCGTTCGTCCAGATCGCCTGTCCTTCGTCTGAGAGGATGAAGTCGAGGATGCGCTTGCCGTTCTCGACGTTGGGCGCGCCGGCGACGAGGCTCATGACGTAGGGCACGACGACCGAGCCCTCGCAGGGCAGCACGAACTCGAAATTGCCCTCCTCGGTATACTTGGCGCGATAGGCGTTGAAGTCGTAGTCGAACAGGATCGGGATCTCGCCCGAGACGACGCGGGCGTAGGAGGTCTGCTTGGGAACGATCGGGTCGTTCTCGGCGAGGCGGCCGAAGTAGTCGATCGCCGGATCGAAGTTCGACAGGTCGCCGCCGAACGCCCGGTTCACCGCCACCGCGCCGGCATAGCCGACGAAGGCCGAGGACGGGTCGAGATAGCCGACCATGCCGTTGTATTCCGGCTTCAGGAGGTCCTCGAAGCAGGCCGGCACCGGCGCGCCGCCGAGCGCGTCGACGTTGACGAACAGCCCGAGCGTGCCCTGGTGGATGGTGAACCAGCGCCCTTCCGGATCCTTCAGGCCCTCGGGGATCTCGTCGAAGCCCGTCGGCATGTAGGGCTCGACCACGCCCTCGGCGCCCGCCTTGATGCCGGTCGTCACGCCGTAATAGGCGACGTCGGCCACGGGGTTGCCGCGCTCGGCCAGGAGCTGGGTGAGGGTCTGGCCGGAATTCTTGTTGTCGTGGGGCACCTCGAGGCCGAGCTCGGTCTCGATGGCGGAGAGCATGGACGCCCAGTCCGCCCATTCGGGCGGGCAATTGTAGCAGATCGCGTCCGCGGCCTGCGCCGAGGGGGCTGCGAGCGCGAGGAGCGCGCTGGCGGCGAGGCTCGCGGCGAGGCTCGCCTTGAGAAACGTGCGGGTCATCTGGGGCTCCGGTTGGGCTTCGTTGGTCCGAGGATGGTCGCCGATCCGGCTCGCAACGGATCGGCATCCGCGCGGGCGGCTGCGAGCGTGCCCCCCTCGAGGAACGTGTGCGGCAGGATCAGCTGACGGGGCGGCCCGCCGGCGATCAGGCCGAAGAGGAGATCGACGGCGGCCTCGCCCATGCGGCGCGCCGGCTGCGCCACCGTCGCGAGGCTCGGCTCGGCGATGCGCGCCATCGGCATGCCGTCGAAGCCGACGACCGAGAGGTCGCCCGGCACGGCGAGTCCGTGGCGCCGCGCGGCCGCCACCGCATGGAGGCCGAGCAGGTCGTTCGAGCAGATCAGCGCGGTCGGCGCCACGAGCCGCCCGATCAGGTCGCCGAGCGCGGCCTCGAAGGCTTCGTCCTGCGCGTCGAAAGGGATCTCGGCGGGGTCCCAGGCCGGGAGCCCGGCGGCGTCCATGGCTGCGCGGTAGCCCTCGTAGCGGGCGCGCGAGCGGTCGGACGAGGCGAACGCGCCGCCCAGGAAGGCGACGCGGCGATGGCCGAGCGCGATGAGCTGCTCGGTCGCCTCCTGCAGCGCCACCCGGCTGTCGACCGTCGCGAGGGAGAAGCGGGGCGCGCCGCCGTTCGGCTTGGGCTGATTGTAGGCGAGCACGAAGGGGACGCCGTGGCCGGCAACCGCGTCGATCCGGTCCGGCTTCGTGTCCGTGAGGGTGAGGACGAGCCCCTCGACGCCGCGGGCGACGAGCGTCGCCACCACGTCGAGCTCGCGCACGGGGTCGTAGCCGGAGCTCGCGATGACGGTCGAGAAGCCCCGCTGCGCCGCGGCCCGCTCGATGCCCTCGAGCGAGCGCGCGAAGATCGGGTTCGACAGGGTCGGCACGAGGACGCCGATCGCGCGGCTCGCGCCGGAACGCAGCGACCGCCCGGCGGCGTCCGGCATGAAGCCCAGGACCGCGATGGCCTGGCGCACCCGGGATGCGGTCTGCGGGGCGACGGCGCCGGACCCGTTGAGGACGCGGGACACCGTCCCGACGGCCACGCCGGCCGCAGTTGCCACGTCCCGGATCGTCGCCTTGTGTCGCCTCGACATGTCGCCGCCTATGGAACCGTTTCCAATCGCGACCCTACGGGCGCCGGGTGACGCGTCGATGACGCCGGGCAGGGTTTCGCCGCCGATCTGCAGCGCCGTCACGGCGCCGCGGTCTGGCCTGTCTCCGCGCGCGTCGGGGGTATCCGGAAGAGGCGGCGCCGGATCGGCATCAGCGCGGCGCCGACGACGCTGGGATCGGCGTCGATCTCGCCGACCACGAGCTCCGGCCCAGGAATTTGGCGGCCGTAGCGGTCGATCCGCTCGCCCTGCGCAGCGACGATCAGCCGGTGCCGCAGGTCGCGTGGCGCTTCGCCCCCGAAGATCACCGCGGCCGGATCGACGATGCCGATCAACGCGCGGATCATCTGCGCGAGCGCCGGCGTCACGCGCGCGATCCAGGCAGCGATCGCCGGCCAGGCGGGATCGTAGCGGGTTCGCAGGGCCGAGACGTTGGCGACGTCGAGGCCGTTCGCCCGGAGCTGCTCGAGCAGGCCCGACAGGGCCGGCCGGTCCGCGAACTCGGCCGGCGTGTAGATCGAGGATATCTCCGCCGCGTTGCCGTGCGCGCCGTGCCACGGCAGCCCGCCGAGGACGAGCCCGCCACCGAAGCCGTGATTGAGGGACAAATATGCGAAGGTGTCGTAGCGCCGGCCGGCCCCGGCCCAGAGCTCCGCGACCGCACCCAGGTTGGCGTTGTTCTCGGCGTAGACCGGTCCGTCGACATCCGGCGCGAAGGTCGCGACCACGTCGACGGACGTCCAGCCGTCCAGCGGCGAAGGCGGGACGAACGCGTTTCCGCGGACCTGGCGGAATCCCTGCATCGAGACGCCCAGGCCGGCGACGCGCTCGCGCGGCAGCGCAAGTCGCGCGAGCGCGTCGGACAGCGCCTCGGCCGCCGCCGCGCGCACGGCGTCGCGATCGTTCGGCGGGGCCGTGAGCTCGGACCGGTGGAGGACCTCGCCGACGAGGTTCACGACCGCGATGCGCACGCGGTCCGTGTCGACGGCCACCCCGAGGCCGAAGGCGCCGTCGGGGCGCAGCGACAACCGGGGGCTGGGCTTGCCCGGCCCGGTTATCGTGGGCGGGTCGGATCTCAAGAGGCCCCGGGCCAAGAGGTCCTCGGCGATCCGGTGCACCGATTGCTGCGAGAGCAGCGTCATCTCGGGCAGGGCCGAGCGCGCAACGCCGCCGGCCCGCCGCACCGCGTCGAGGACGACGCCGGTGCTGGGACCGATCTCGAAGATCGAAGAGGGATCCGCCGCCCGCCCTGTCCCGGTCATGGGAGTCCGCGCCTGCGCCTTACGAAGCGTCACAATAGTTTCACTCGACGTAAGTAATGCCCCGTGACGCGACGGAACGCAACGGCCATCGAGGCGCGGGCATGATCGGGGTTTCGGCGAACGGCCTGGTGATGCGCTTCGACGGGGTCACCGCGGTCGACGACGTGACGTTCGACGTCGCCCCCGGCGAGTTCGTCACCCTGCTCGGCCCGTCCGGCTGCGGGAAGACCACGCTTCTCAAGATGATCTCCGGTTTCCTCCAGCCGCACGCCGGCAGCATCCGGCTCGGCGACGAGGATATCACCAGGGTCCCGCCAGAGGCGCGCGACACCGCCCTCTGCTTCCAGTCCTACGCGCTGTTTCCACACCTCAGCGTTCGCGAGAACCTGGAGTTCGGCCTGCGCCAGAAGCGGCTGTCGCGCGACGAGCGCCGTCGGCGGGTGGAGGAGGTCGCGAGCACGCTCGAGCTCGATCCGCAGATGGACAAGCTGCCCAACCAGCTGTCGGGCGGGCAGCAGCAGCGGGTCTCGCTGGGGCGGGCGCTCGTCATGCGCCCGGGCGTGATCCTGTTCGACGAGCCGTTGTCCAATCTCGACGCGCGGCTGCGCGACCAGGTCCGGATCCTGATCCGGCGCGTGCAGCGCGATTTCGGCCTCACGGCGATCTACGTCACCCACGACCAGTCCGAGGCGCTGGCGCTGTCCGACCGGATCTTCGTGATGAACGCCGGCCGGGTGGAGCAGGCCGATACGCCCGAGGCGCTCTACTACCGCCCGCGCACCGGCTTCGTCGCCGACTTCATCGGCGGCGCCAACATCCTGCGGGGCCGGCTGACGGCGCAGACCGCTCCCGGCGAGTGGGCGGTCGACACCCCGATCGGCGTCCTCACCGCGCGCGTCGACGCGCCGCGACGGGGCGCCGAGGTGCATCTGTGCTGGCGGCCGGAGACCGCGGAGCTCGCCGCCGACGGCCTGCCGGCGCAGGTTCTCCACCGGGCCTTCCAGGGCCATTTCACGGACCTCGCGGTCGCCACGAACGGGGTTCCCTACCGCATCCAGGTTCCGCGCACGCAGGCGCGCGAAGGCGACGAGATCCGCTTTCGGATCGCGCCGGAGCACGTCGTCGTGCTGGAGGCCGGTCCATGACGCTCGGCCGCGCCGCCTACATCCTGATGCTGCTGAGCCCCGGCATCGGCCTGATCGTCGTCTTCATCGGGGCGGTCGTCTACATCGCCGTCGCCCAGAGCTTCGGATACTACAACCTGATCGGCGAGAGCGGCTTCTCCTGGAGCTTCTGGATCGAGGGTATCGATCGAAAGTCGTATCTTCGCGCAGTCCGTTACTCCCTCTACGTCGGCTTAACGAGCGCGTTCCTCTCGGTCGCGCTGGCCTATCCGCTCGCGCTCTGGCTGCGTAAGCCCTTCCCCGGCTCGATGACGATCTCGGCGATCCTCAAGGCGCCGCTGCTCGTCCACGGCATCGTCGCGGCTTTCCTGTTTCTCAACGTCATCAGCTATCACGGCATCCTCAACCAGATGATGGTCTGGCTCGGGATCTTCGACGAGCCGCGGCGGCTTCAGAACGACGAGCACGCGATCGGGCTCATCTTCCTGCAGGTGTGGAAAAACATGCCCTTCGCGCTGCTGCTGCTGACGGGCGCGGTGCAAGCGATCTCGGACGACGTCCTGAATGCGGCGCAGGACCTGGGCGCTGGGGCCTGGCAGCGCTTTCTGACAGTGATCGCGCCGCTGACCGTCTCGGCCATGCAGGCATCGCTGATCATCATATTCATCGGCGCGCTGGCGGATTTCACCTTCCAGACCACGATCGGCCCCACCAACGAGCGAAGCCTCGCGCAATACATGACCTTCATGAAGGACCGCGGCCGCTGGAACGACGCGGCCGTGGTCGGCGTGACGCTGATGGCGCTGTCGCTGGCGGGCTCCGTCCTGCTCGCGGTGGTCAGCCGCCTCGCGTTTCGGGGGCGGCGGAAATGATTGCCCGGCTGCGTATCGACCAGGCGCCGATACTGGTTCTGCTGCTGATCTGCACTCTCTGGCTGCTGATCCCCTTCACGATGGCGGTGCTCTGGTCCCTGGTCGACCCGTCCGGCACCTGGACGCCGGACACGCTGCTGCCGCCGGTGATCTCGCTCTATCGCTGGGAGTTCATGTGGAACAACTCCCTGCTGCAGCCCGCTCTGTTGAACTCCTACACGCTGGCGCCGACCGCCGCGGTCGTGACGCTGCTCTTGGCGATGCCCACCGCCTACGCGCTGGGCCGCTACGACTTTCCCGGCAAGGAGACGGTGAAGCTGATCGCGCTCCTACCGCTGGTGGTGCCCACGTTCGTCACCGCGATCTTCTTCTCGTCGATCCTGTTCCAGATGGGCCTCGCGCAGTACCGCTTCTTCGCGATCCTGCTCGCCCACGCGGTCCTGTTCCTGCCCTTCGCCATCCGCATCCTAACCGTCAGCTTCGAGCAGGTGCGGCAGGACCACGTCGACGCGGCCCGCGACCTCGGCGCCTCGCCGCTGGAGCGGTTCCGGGTGGCCTACTGGCCGGCCCTCAAGCCCGGGATCATGGCCACGCTGCTGATCGTCTTCATCCAGTCGATCGAGGAATTCGCGATCGCCTACATCGTGGGCACGCCCGACTTCACCACCGTGCCGACGCTGCTCTACTCGCAGCTCGGCCAGGATTTCAACCGGTCCAATGCGGCCGTGTTGGCCCTCATTCTCGCCGTCCCGAACGTGATCCTGATGCTGATCCTGGAGCGGTTCCTCAAGTCCGCGAACCCGGCTCTGTCATCGGGAAAGGGGTGACGAGATGTCGTCCGAAAGCTCTGGAGAACGCACATGCTCAACCGTCTGATGTCCGCCACCGCCGCACTGGCGCTCACCCTGTCTCTCGCGCCCGCCCAGGCCCAGACCATGGACTGGGACGCCGTCGTCGCCGCCGCCCAGGAAGAAGGCGAGGTGACCTGGTTCGTCTGGTATTTCGAGGATCGCTTCCGCGAGTTCACCAAGGCCTTCACGGAAGAATACGGGATCGAGGTCAGGATCCCGGATGGCGACCACATCGCCAACATCGACAAGATGATCGCCGAAGCGGGCCGCGAGACGGGCGACATCGACGTGCTGGCTTACGGCTTCGACCAGCTGCCGAACATCAACCCGGAGCTGTTCATCGCGCTCGACGGGCTCCCCGCCGACGAGGGCCGGGTTGCGACTGTCGCAGGCATCGAGGGCGGCGCGGTGGCGGTGGCCTATTGGGGCAACCAAACCGGCATCGCCTACGACCCGGCCAAGATCGCCGACGAGGACCTGCCGCAGACGCCTGAGGACTTCGCCGCCTTCTGGACCTCGAACCCCGGCCAGTTCGGGTTCAATTACGAGAACGGCGGCTCGGGGCCGTCCTTCTACATGAGCGTGCTGCGCGCCGTCTCGGATGTCGACTTCTCCGAAAGCGACGACTCGGCCGAGCGCATCGCGGCCCTGCAGGGTGGAATCGACTTCTTCAACGAGCACGCCGACGACTACGTGATCACCGCCTCCAACGCCGATTCGATCACCCGCCTCTCCGACGGCGAGTTCACCATGGTCGCCGCGTGGGAAGATCATCTGGCCGGCCTGCAGGTGAACGGCGAGGTGCGCGACGAGATCCGCTTCTACATCCCCGAGATGGGCATGTTCGGCGGCGG
Organism: Salinarimonas ramus; assembly: GCF_014645695.1. Lineage (GTDB taxonomy): Bacteria > Pseudomonadota > Alphaproteobacteria > Rhizobiales > Beijerinckiaceae > Salinarimonas > Salinarimonas ramus. The sequence continues at coordinate 152,145 of NZ_BMMF01000015.1, forward strand.
CAACGCAGTCTCGATCCCGGCCAACGCGCCGAACGCCAACGCCGCGCTGGTCTTCGTCGACTGGCTCACCTCGCCCGAGGTGCAGAGCCGCTTCAACGTCGAGTTCGGCACCGCGCCGATGAACCTCGCGGCGGACGATTCCGCGGCGCTGGTCTCGATGGAGATGCGCGAGCGGCAGACGGCGTGGCCCATGCGGCCGTTCCGCGACGCGGTCGAGGCCCACTTCATCGACGCCGTTATCCTCGAGCGCTGACCCGCGCACCGGCGGCCCCCGTCCCGGGGGCCGCCACCCCGACCAGGAAAGAAGGACGCGCATGTCCACCGTTCGCCCCAGGATCGTGAATTCGCCGCTCGTGGCGCACCGCGGCGCCTCCGCGCTCGCGCCCGAGAACACGCTGCCCGCTGTCGAGCTGGCGGCGGCCCGCGGCGCGCGCTGGATCGAGACCGACGTGCGGCTCACCACCGACGGCGGGCTGGTGATGATCCACGACACGACGCTGGAGCGCACGACGAACGGCGTCGGCGCCGTGGCGCGCACCCCACTCGCGGCGATCGGCGCGCTCGACGCCGGAGCCTGGTTCTCGCCCGCTTTCGCCGGCACCCGGGTACCTGAGCTGGCCGAGTTCCTGAAGGCCGTCCTCGACTGCGGGCTGTGCCTGCAGCTCGAGCTCAAGGAGAACAGCGGGCTCGAGGAAGAGCTGGTCTCGTCCGTCGCCCGGACGCTCGAGGCGCATTGGCCGATCGGCGACCGCGGACTTTTCCTCTCTAGCTTCTCGGAGCGGTGCATGCGGCTCGCGGCGCAGGCGCTGCCGCAGGTCCCGCGCGCGCTCGCCGTGGAATACGCGCCGCGCGACCCCGTGGAACGGCTCGCGGAGGCGCGCTGCCAGATCCTGCACGTCCAGGCCGCCGCGACGGGTCCCGAGGCGCGCGCCCGGCTAAGCGCTGCGGGTCTCGAATGGGCGGCCGCGACGATCAACGATCCGGCCGAGGCCCACGCCTTCCTCGCCGCCGGCGCGACCTCGATCCTGACCGATCACCCCGACCTCCTCGGCTGAGCGCGGCGCAGGCGGGCGAGACGAAATCCGAGGCGCCGACCGACGGGAGCGCAGCATGAGGCAAGCGGTGGAACGTGTCGTCGTCGTCGTCTTCGACGGCCTTCGCCCCGACATGGTCGCCGGGCGCATGCCGCGGCTCGAGGCTTTCGCAGGCGAGGGCGTTCGGTTCCCCGGCGCGCGCTCGGTGTTTCCCTCGCTGACGCGGGTGGCGACCTCGTCGGTGTCGACCGGCGTCATGCCGGGCTCGCACGGTATCGTCTCGAACGCCTTCCACCAGCCCGCCATCCTCACCGGGGCCGCGCTCGACACGTCGAGCCTCACGGATCTGATGCGCGCCCGCGTGGCCTGGGGCGGAACGGTCCAGACGGCGCGATCGCTGGGAGAGCGCCTCGGGCCGGCGGGAATGCGCATGGCCGCCGTCCATTGCGGCTCCGCCGGCGGCGGCTTCATGCTCAACGCCGCCGCGGCCGACCACGGCCATTGGACCTTCTCCGCTCACGGCGAGGCGGGCACGCTTACGCCGGATGCGGTGCGCCGCGCGGTCGCCGCCTTCGGGCCGCTTCCCGAGGCGGAGGTGCCGAAATTCGCCGCCGTCGAGTACGCGCGCCGGGTCGCCATCGACCAGGCGCTCGCGCCCGACGGGCCGGACGTCGTCGTCGTCTGGTTTCCCGAGCCGGACACGTCCTTCCACTATTGCGGCCTCGGCGCGCCCGAGACCGCCGCCGTGATGGGCGCCGTCGACCGCGCCTTCGGCGACATCGTGGACGCCGCGCGCGCCGGCCCCAAGGGCGCGCGCACCGCCGTCGTCGCGATGAGCGATCACGGGCAGATCTCGACGACCGGCCTGTTCGAGATCGAGGCGCGGATGCGCGCCGCCGGCCTCGCCTCAGCTGTGCGGCCGCAGCCGGGGGACGCGGTCGCCCTGACGCTCGGCGCGTCGGGAGAGGCGCGCCTCCTCGCCGAGGATCGCGCGCTCGCCGCCGACGTGGCGCGCTGGCTGATGGAGCAGGACGAGATCGGCATGGTCTTCGCGCGCGAGGACCGGCTCGCCGATGCGCCCGGCGCATTGCCGCTCTCGGCCGTCGGCCTCGCGCACCCGCGCGCCGCCGACTTCGTCTACGTGATGCGCTCGGACGACGGGCCGGACCGCTACGGCCTGCCGGGCCGCGGGCTCCTCACGGGGGGCGTCCCCGTCGGCGGCGGCATGCACGGCGGGCTCAATCGTCACGAGCTGGCGATCCTGCTCGCGATCGCGACGCCCGGCGGCCCGAGCGGGATCGTCGACGACAGGCCGTGCGGCCTCATCGACGTCGCCCCGACGATCCTCTCGCTGCTCGGCGCGCCGCCCGACGACATGGAGGGGGCCCCGCTGCCGTGCGACGGGTCCGGCTGCAAGGCCGCGAGCGCAGAGGTGCTGGATGCCCGGTCTGGAGGCTTCGCTCAGCGGCTCATTCGGCGGCGGCTCGACGATCGCTTCTATCTCGAAGCCGGAGGGCGAACCGCAGTGGGCGGCAGCGTCGCGGAGCACAGCGGCAGCGACCCTGCTTCTTCAATGCTCTGCTAGATCAATACAAGCCGGCACTTGACGTCTGTCCCAGAGGGGCGCCGCGCTGGATTTCGGCGATTTGTTTTCCAGGCGGGCCTCATCGAATGTGCTGAATGGTGATCTCCGCATTCAACGGAGGTCGACGTGAGTAGCAGCAGCGATAAGCCCAATCCGGCTAACCCCGAGCCCCTGCACGACACCGAGCCGATGCCGCTTGTCCGCATGGCGCCCGCCGGCGCACCATACCCGATGGCGGCGCTCGGCCCGCTGCGCCGCGCTGCCGAGGCCCTGCATGACATCACGCAGGCGCCGCCGGCGATCGCGGCCCACAGCGTGCTCGGGGTCGCCTCGCTCGCCGTCCAGGGGATCGCAGACGCCGAGACCCTGCATGGGTCCGCTCCCAGCTCGCTCTACTTGCTGACGATCGCACAGACGGGCGAGAGGAAAAGCGCGTGCGATCGCCGAGCCATGGCGGCTGTGCGAGCTTTCGAGGCCGAGCTCGCCGATATCCAACGGAAGGAGATTGCTGCACACCGGTTTATGCTCGATATCTGGAGGAAGCGGTACGACAAGATTCTCAGGTCGGCGCTCGCGGATCCAGAGAACGCAAAGCGCGAGCTGGCCGAGCTTGGCCCGGAGCCCGAGTCACCGCTGCTGCCCAGCATCGTTTCCGACGCGCCGACACTCGAAGGGCTGACCAAGAATTTCGGTGCGATGAGGCCGTCGCTCGGAATCTTCGCCGACGATGCCGGCACGTTCATCGGCGGCTACGGCATGCAGGCGGAGCATCGGCTGAAGACGATGGCTGGCTTCTCCGGCCTTTGGGACGGGTCTCCGACGAGCCGCTGGCGGGCTCAGGACGGGGTCACGTATCAAAAGGGCCGCCGCATCTCCATGCACCTCATGACCCAGCCGGTCGCCGCGGCGGGACTGCTCGCCGACCCGGTCGCCAACGGCCAGGGCTTCCTCGCGCGCTTCCTCGTCAGCGAGCCGGCGAGCACGATCGGAGCGCGGCTGCGCACCGGCCACATGGATGAGAGCGATATTGTCCTCGCGAGCTTCAACGCAAAAGTCGGCGCGCTGCTGCGTTTCCCGCTCGCGCTGGCCGACGGTGCACGCAACGAGCTGGCTCCCCGCATGCTGAAGCTGGCGGCACACGCCCGGATCGGGCTCGAGGAATTCGCGCGCGCTGCCGAGCAGGCGCAGGCGCCCGGCGGCGATCTGGAAAATGTGCGCCCATTCGCGTCGAAGGCGGCAGAGCATGCCGCCCGGCTTGGCGCCGTCATGGCGCTGTTCGACGATCCCGAAACGGAAGTCGTGAGCGCCACGACCATGAGGGATGCGATCGAACTCGTGTTGTTCTACATCAAGGAAGCGAGGCGTCTGGCGGACCGCGCGACCATCTCGCGGGAAACCGAGGACGCCGAGAGATTGCGCCGCTGGCTGGTCGAAAAGTGGCCCGAACAGTTCATCTCGGCGAGCGACGCTGCGCAGTCCGGTCCTTTCCCGGAGACCGAGCGGGCGCGTCGCGCCCTCGCGGTGCTGGAGCGTCACGACTGGGTGAAGCGTGCGCCCGGCAAGGTCATAATCCGGGGCAAGGTCCGGCGCGAAGCGTGGCGGATCTGGCGAGGGAGGGTATGACTATTTCACCGTCGGCGTGGACGCGGCGCTGGTCCGTGCCCGCGAGATGGCTCGGCTCGGACGCGTCCTACACTTCCTATTCCTCCTACAGATCTGGGCACGCCGGCCGAGCTGTAGGAGCAATCGGAACTTTAGGGTTGGGCTATGCGCCGGCAGCCGTCGGCCTCCGAGAGCGGAAACAGGTCAGGAGTTCTGGCCGGAGCGTTCTGCCGGGCTATTGAGCACCAGCTTCATCTGTCGCGACGCGACCTCTCGCAATTGATGGCAGGCAGACACGCTGGTGTTTGGTGTGTATCCGCGCGGAGTCCCGGATCTGAACACCTTGATCCAGCAGGCGTCCGTCGTGCCCACGAGCGTTTCGCCGCGAAGCCGAGTGACACCTAAAGCCCCGGTCTGCTCTCAAAGTAGACCTTGTCGAACGCCCGCTCCAGCAGCCACCCGCGGAACGCCGGATTGTCCATGAACACCTTGTAGAGGGTCATTTCGTCCCCCATTCGCGCGTTCATCGCGCGCCGGAAAGCCGCGTCAAACTCCAGCCGAGCGGTATCCCGATCCATGTTTTCGCGCGCGTTCCGGAACGCGCTGTCGGCAGCCGCAGCGGCGGGAAGCTCCTCGTCGATCATTCGTCGAACCCGGTCCGCGTCCGTCCAGTCGAGGTTGGCGAATTGGGCGTTGAACTCCTCGATGATCACGCTCAGCCGCTCGATCTGCGGGTCGGGGCGCTCGCCGCCGCCGCCCACCGTCACCGGCTCGACCGGGCCGTCGGCGTCGGCGAGCGTGATCGCCATCGCGGCCTCGACCTCGGCGCGGTAGCTGTCCATGTCGACGGCGTCGAGGACGCCGGCGGCGAGGTCCTCCTCGCGCGGGGCCGGCAGCTTGGGGATGAGGAGGTTGAGGAAGGTGGCGAGCTTCTCCCAGGCGGGCTGCCCGGCGGGCATGATCATGGCGAGGAAGCCGTAGGTGCGCACGAAGGCCTTGGCGTCGCCCTTGAAGGCGATCTGCCCGTCCTCGTCGAGCCGCCCGTAGGCCGCCGCGCAGGCGTCCAGCAGCGGATCGAGCGCGCCCCGGTCGGCGCCGGAGAGGAAGCGCTCGACGACGAGATCGACGTCGGCCTGCGTGAAGACCTGCGCCTCCTCCAGCCGGCGCTCGAGGTCGTTGAGGCGATTCGGATCGGTCTCGCCGCTCAGCACCGTGGTGCGGTAGTAGGGCGCGAAGGCGGCCACGATCGTCTCGGTCTCGTTCATGAAGTCGAGGACGAAGGTGCCGCTCTTCTGCGGATGCGCGCGGTTGAGCCGCGACAGCGTCTGCACCGCCTTCACGCCCGAGAGCGGCTTGTCGACGTACATCGTGTGCAGCAGGGGCTCGTCGTAGCCGGTCAGGAACTTGTCCGCGACGATCAGGAATCGGTAGGGGTCCGTGCGGACCATCGCCTCGATCTTGTTCGCGGGAAAGCCGTTGAGGCTCGCCTCCGTCACCTTCACGCCCCGGTTCTCGTGCTCGCCGGAGAACGCCACAATCGCCTTCCAGGGGCTCTTGCGCTCGGCGAGATAGTCGTTGAAGGCGTGGAAATAGGCGATGGCGCGCTCGATCCCGCCGGTCGCGACCAGCGCGCGCGCCTTGCCGCCGACGAGGCGCCGCGCGAGCACGTGGTCGTGGAAATGGTCGATCATGATCTCCGCCTTCTTGCGGATCGCGTGATCGTGCCCTTCGACATAGGCGCGCAGCTTCTTCATCGCCTTGCGCGCGTCGTATTCGGGGTCCTCCTCGACGGTGCTCGCGAGGCGGTACCAGCTGCGCACCGGCGTGTAGGAGGCGAGCACGTCCATGATGAAGCGCTCCTGGATCGCCTGCTTCATCGTGTAGACGTGGAAGGGCCGGAAGCGCACGCCCTCGGCGTCCTCCTCGCGGGCGCCGAAGATCTCGAGCGTCTTGTTCTTCGGCGTCGCCGTGAAGGCGAAATAGCTCGCGTTCGGAAGGAGCCGGCGCCCCTCCATCATGCGCACGATCCGGTCCTCGACCGTCTCCTCCTCCTCGCGCTCGACCGTGGAGAGCGCCTGGTTGACCGCGCCCGCCATGCCGCCGCCCTGGCTCGAATGCGCCTCGTCGATGAGGAGCGCGAAGCGCCGGCCGCGGTGCTCGTTGCCGATCTCGTCGAGGATGAGCGGGAACTTGTGGATGAGCGTGATGATGATGCTCTTCCCCTCCTCGAGCAGGCGCTTCAGGTCGCCCGAGCGGTCGGCGTGACCCACCACCTTGTCGACCTGGGCGAACTGCTTGATCGTTGCGGTGATCTGCTTGTCGAGGTTGGTGCGGTCGGTGACGACCACGATCGAGTCGAACGCGACCTGCCCGCCGTTGAGATGCCCGACCAGCTGGTGCGCGAGCCAGGCGATCGAGTTCGACTTGCCGGACCCGGCCGAGTGCTGGATCAGGTAGCTCTGCCCCGCGCCCTTCGCGCCGACGTCGGCGAGCAGGCGACGCACGACGTCGAGCTGGTGGTAGCGCGGGAATATCTGCTCGCGCTTCACCACGCGGCCGCGCTCGTCGCGCCGCTCGACGATCTGGGCGTAGGCCTCGAGGATGTTGGCGAGGCTGCGCTTCGCCAGCGTCTCGCGCCAGAGATAGTCGGTCTTCACCCCCGAGGGGTCGGGCGGGTTGCCGGCGCCGTCGTTCCAGCCGCGGTTGAAGGGCAGGAACCAGCTGTCCTTGCCCTTCAGCTCGGTGCACATGTGCGCCTCGACGTCGTCGACGGCGAAATGGACGACGCAGCGGCCGAATTGCAGCAGCGGCTCGCGCGGATCGCGGTCGCGCTTGTACTGCTCGACCGCGTCGCGCCAGGTCTGGCGGGTGAGGCTGTTCTTCAGCTCGACCGTCGCGACCGGCAGGCCGTTGACGAAAAGCACGAGATCGAGCGCGCGGCGCGTCTCGTCGCGCGAATAGCGCACCTGGCGCGTGACGCTGAACCTGTTCGCCGCGAAGACCCGCGCCGCCTCGAGATTGCCGGAGGTCGGGGTGGGGTAGTAGAGGCGCACGCGGTGGTGCAGGTGGCGCACGCCCTTGCGCAGGACGTCGACGACGCCGCGGCTCGTCAGCTCGCCGGCGAGGCGTGCGAGGAAAGCGCGGCGCTTGACGGCGTTGTCGAGGTCGAGCGCGGCGAGGATGTCGGGCTGCGTCGCCTGGAGGAAGGCGACGAGCTGGGGGATGTCGAGCGCGTGCTCGGCATCGTAGTCCGCCGCGCGCCCCTCGATCCAGTCGTCGGGGCCGACGAAGTGCTCGCCGCCTTCGTCGAGCTCCGGCTTGTCGGTCACAGCCTCGATCGGGCGCCCGGTCAGGAGCGCGACCGCGCGCCTCTCGAACGCCCCCTCGCTGACGTCACTCGGCCGCATCGGCATGGATCGCGTCGCCCTCGTCCTCGTCGTCCTCCGCGTCGAGGAGCGCGTCCTCGTCGCTCTCCACACTTAGAGTTTTGTCGTCGAGTTGAACAGAGCGCACGTCCAGCTTGCCGGTGACCACGTCGGCGACCAACCGCTCGCGGTACTCGCGGACGAGGGCGATCTCGCGCTCGATCCGGGCGATGGCGGCGTCGATTTCGGCGGTTTCGGAGTCGATTCGGGCAGCCAGATCTTGCTGCGTACCGTGATCGCTCGGAAGCGCCAGCTTGAAACGGGACAGCCGAGTCTCCGAGATCGCCGGATAGGCGACGCCAATTGATTCCCGCGTCACCCTGTCGGTAAACTCCTTGCTCATGATCGCGCGCGCGAGTAACCGAGCGCTGGTGCCGGGCCGCGCGCTCAGGACTGCAAACCCCGTAGAGGCGACGGCTGGCTCCGGCCAATGTTCGAGGAAGTACACCGCGCGAAGATAGGTTCGGACCGTGGAGACCAATACGTCGCCGGCAGACAGAACCCGTCGCGCCCGACTGGGCGCTTCCTCGAAACTCAACCTGGTCGGCCGCTCCAAGAGCCTCCCGGTCCCTATGCAGCCGATATCGAAGTAGTCGAACTCGAAATCAAAGGGAGTGTTCTCCGGCAGATCGCACGCGTTGACCACGGCCCAGTCCTTGAGGCGCTTCTCGGTCCATCCGTCCTTCTGAGGCTGGAGATAGTGCGCAATGAGGCTCTGCTTCCGCTCCTCCAGAACCCCGATCATCCGCCGCTTCGCCCGCACGAAGCGCCGCACCTTGGCGTCGTGGGCGTCGAGGACGGCGACGATCCGGCGCTGCTCGTCCAGCGGCGGGACGGGCACGCGAATATCGCCGAAGTCGTCCGTGTACAGCCGCCAGAAGCCCTCGACGATGCCCCTGACTGCCTTTCGGAGCTCGGCTTTCAGCTGCGGAGTCTTGTAAGTATACTCGAAATAGGCCGTCTCAAGCTCGGCTCTCTTCCTGAAAACCGTATAGTCGGGACTGATTACACCCGCCATTGGCGCGCGAGCGAAGACGCCGAGATGAGCCTTGAGCCGGTTGAGAACGAGGTCGTCTTCTTCGCATAGTTTCCCGCCTGCATAGCTCTCGGACACCATGCGCCAGCTCTCGACCTGAGAGTTCGGCACGAGTCCATGAAGTTGGCTCATCGACAGGTGTGTCTCAGATCCGTCGTCAGACCGACGGTCAATCTCCCGGAAAAGAAGCTTCGACCGCAGCACCTCCCAATGCGCCGGCACCTCCCCCAGCCAAGCCAGCCCGCTGTCCCGGTACTCCGGATACCGCCCCGCGCCCTTCATGCTCAGCCCTCCGCCACGATGTCGGAGAGGAGCGCCTCGGTCTCGGCCTCGAGGGCCTCGATGTCGGCGCGGATCTCGGCGAGGCTGCGCAGGGGCTTGGGCTTGTAGAAGTAGCGGGTGAAGGAGATCTCGTAGCCGATCTTGGTCGCGTCCTCGTCGATCCAGGCGTCGGGCGCGTGCGGCGCCACCTCGCGGGCGAAGAAGGCCTCGATGCCGCCCTCCTCGCGCAGCGGCACGACCTCGGTGTCGCGCAGGGCGACGTCCGGCTCGTACGCGACGAGCGCCGGGCGGCCCGCGATCCGCGCGGGGAAGAGCCCGTAGACCGGGTCCGCCTCGCCGGCCTTGTAGGTCTTGGCGATCACCGGCGCCGCCTGCGGATCGCGCGTCCCGCAATGCGCGAGAATCGCCTTGCGGCGCGCCGCGTTCTTGCGCAGGCCGAGCGCGGCGGCCGCCTCCTCGACGGCGGCGAGGACCGCGTTCATGTCCCGATGCGGCCCCGGCCCGAGCCGCTGCGCCGCCTTCGCCGCCGCGTCGGCGACGTCCGCGCCCGCTTCGGCGCGCAGCCGCGCGAGGGCGCGCGGGGAGAGGTCGGCGGAGAGGCGCAACGGGCGCTCCACCACGATCTTCCAATAGCCGAACTCGTCGTTGGGGAAGACCTTCGACTGCTCCGTCTCGGCAAGCGCCCGATAGGCCTCGCAGACGCGCTCGATGTCGGCGGCGGTGAGTTCGCAGTTCTTCTTGCCGAGGTTGCGCGGCAGCGGCCGGAACCAGGTCGTCGCGTCGATGAGCTGCACCTTGCCGCGGCGCGCCTCGTCCTTCTCGCGCGAGAGGATCCAGAGGTAGGTGGCGATGCCGGTGTTGTAGAAGCTGTTGAGCGGCAGGGCGACGATGGCCTCGAGCCAGTCGTTCTCGATGATCCAGCGGCGCGCGTTGCTCTCGCCGCCGCCGGCGTCGCCGGTGAAGAGCGCCGAGCCGTTGTGGATCTCGGCGATGCGGCTCGGCACCGGGCCGCCCTCGCGCATCTTCGAGATCATGTTGGCGAGGAACATCATCTGCCCGTCGCTGGAGCGGGTGACGAGCGACATGGCCGGCTCCCCCGCATGCGAGACGACGAAGCGCGGATCGACCACCCCGGCCTTGCCGCCGAGTTTCTCGAGGTCGGTCTTCCAGCTCTTGCCGAAGGGCGGGTTCGAGAGGAGGAAGTCGAACTTGCGGCCGGGGAAGCCGTCGGCGGCGAGCGTCGACTTGTCCTTGATGTTCTCCGCGGCCTGGCCCTCGCCCTTGAGCAGGAGGTCGGCCTTGCAGATGGCGTAGGTCTCGCCGTTCAGCTCCTGCCCGAACAGGTGGATCGAGACCTGCTTGCCGCGTTCCCGGGCGAGCTCGCGCAGGGTGTCCTCGGCCACCGTGAGCATGCCGCCGGTGCCGCAGGCGCCGTCGTAGAGGAGATAGGTGCCGTCCTTGATCCGGTCGGCGACGGGCAGGAAGACGAGCCGCGCCATCAGGTCGACGATGTCGCGCGGGGTGAAGTGCTCGCCCGCCTCCTCGTTGTTCTCGTCGTTGAATTGCCGCAGCAGCTCCTCGAACACCGTACCCATGCGGTGGTTGTCGAGCCCGGGCAGGATCTCGACGCCGTCGCCGTCGAGGACCGGGCGCGGCGAGAGGTTGATCTTCGGCGAGCAGAACTTCTCGATCAGCGGGTAGAGGCAGTCGTTCTCCTCGAGCCGATCGAGCTGCGCGTGGAACTCGAAGTTCTTCAGGATGTCCCGCACGTTCTCGGAGAAGCCCGCGAGATAGGCCTCGAAATCCGCCCGCAGCCGCTGGGCGTTGTTCGTCGACAGCAGGCCGCGCAGGGTGAAGGGAGAGGCGTTGTAGAAGGCCTCCCCGGCGGCGAGCGTCAGCGCCGCCTCCTGATTCACCAATCCCTCGCTGTCGAGCCTCGCCTTCTCCGCCAGAACCCGCTCCTTCGTGGGCTCGAGCACCGCGTCGAGCCGACGAATGACGGTCATCGGCAGGATGACATCCCGGTACTTCCCGCGCCGGTAGACGTCCCGCAGCACGTCGTCGGCGATGCCCCAGATGAAGGAGGTGATGTTGGTCAAGGCGCTACTCCGCATTTTCGGGGACCGTAGCGCAGCGGGAGGGGGAGGCAAAGAGGATTGGCCGGCGGGCAGGGCCGCCCCGGACCGTCGAGCGGCCCCGGAGGCCCTTCTTCGGTCAGCCGAGCTTCAGCTTCTCGCCCGGTCTTCATTCGGCTTTGCCGAGGAACGCTGAATGCCGCTCGACCGCAACACCCCATCGGGCCCGCCGGAAACCCGGGCACATCGGCGAAAATCGCCGGTTTGTTTTCCAGAAACCCGCCGCAGGAAAGAGGAAAGTCTCGCCCATCGTGACGGAGGAAAACGATGGTCACTCGCCAGATCCAAGCGCCGGAATATCGCCGCGCCGTCGGTGCCGAGCAGAAAGTTTCCCTATGGGCAATGAAACTTTCTGCGGGGCGAAGGTCGGAGGCCGTGCGCTTGCGCGGTGACCGCTGATGGTCATCGTCTTCACGGTCGAGCGGGCGAGCGCGTCGGACCTGATCGCCCACGACCGGCACGAGCGCCTGCGCGTCGCCGAAACGAGCGTAATCGATCCCAAGCGCACGCCCGATAATAGAGTCCTGCGTGGTCCGACATCGCCGAAGGAGGCCGTCGAAAAGTACGTCAGCCGCATTCGGCCGCCGTCTCGGCGGCAGGAGGAACCCTACGCTCGCATAGTGCTCAGTGCGTCGGAAGTCTATTTCAGACCCAATCCTCGCGCGAAGCGCGGCACCTGGAATGCCGAGCGGCTCGCCGCTTGGAGTACGGCATCCCAAAGCTGGCTGGAATCGACGTTTGGTGACGACCTGGTGCACCTCGCACTGCACCTCGACGAGACCACGCCGCATATGCACGCATTCATCGTGCCAACCTACGAAAAGCGTGCTAGAGTTCCGGGGCGGCCGATGGCGAGCCGCGGCGAAACCGACGACGAATTCGAGCAGCGTCGCGCCGCCGCTCTGGAGGCCCTTCCTGAGCGGGCAATCTCCTACAGCAGCAACCTCATCTTCAAGCGACGGGACAGCTACAACGAATTGAGGCGATCCTATGCCGAGGCTCTCGCCCATCTCGGGCTTGGGTATGGCCGCGATGCCGCCACGGTCCTGAAGGAGGGCGGCCTCCCCGCGACGCCGACCGGAGCCAAACAATACCTGGCAAAGACAGTCGTGTCGGTGGAGGAGGAAAGGAGCCGGTTGAAGGGCGTCGCACGCGCCGTCGAGACGAAGCGGATGAAATTGCTCAAGATGGTGTTGGACCTCAAGAACGTGGTCAAGCGTCGGGTCGAGCACGGGCTCGCCGCTGAGCGAGAGGTTCTCTCGCGCCGGGAAGCGGAGCTCGACAGGGCAGAGAAAAAAGCGGCCATCCGCGATCTCGAGCTGCGCACCAGAGCGATCGACCTCGACCAACGGGATCGCACCCAGCGGGCGGCGTCCATTAAGCTGCAGGCCGCGGCCGACCGGATCAGGAATGTTTTGAGCGCTGTAAGCGCCGTCCTGGAGCTGGACACATCAGCAGACGAGCTCTTCGCCGCTCTCGACGCGGTGGAGCAGGCCGCCGAGGAGATCGAGCGGGGTCTCGGCGGCGGCGCAAAGCCAAAGCTTCGACGGTAAGGGCATTTACAGAATCGGTCGTACCGGACATCTACTAACTGTTTCCGGTTACACAACCGCCTCAGCCAGCTTCGGCGCTGGCGAGGCATCGCGAGCATACAGTGCAGCTGGCGGCCCCGGCTTGAACACATGCGCCGCAGCCCCAGACTACAGGCTGGATCTCGCTCTGACGCGAATCCTCGGCTTGTGGGCGGCCGCGATGGCCTCCGCCTCCGACCCCGTGAGCGCCCGCCGGCTCAGCAGCGCCTCGGCGACGGCACGGATCGAATCTCGGCGTGCGCGGACGATCGCCTCGGCCTGCTCCATGAGCCGGTGGAGCTCGCCATCGACGCGCGCGGCGAGATCTGGATCGTCACGCACGAGCGACTGGATCGCCGCGGTGTTGGACCGGACGACCAGGGGGCCAGCGAGGCCCAGCGCCGCATGGGACGCCGCAATCGTCCTCGTGGCCTCGCTCAGATCGCTCGCCGCCCCCGCGGTGGCTCCGGCGCCGAGGACGACGTCGGTCGCGCGCCCAGCGAGCAGGGCGATGACTCGACGGTCCAGAGCGGTACGGCTGGGCAGGGCATCGGCGAAGCTGATGGTCGTCACACCCTCCGCGCCGGTGGACGCGACGATCGAGACCTGCGAGACCGCGAGCCCGAGAGCGAGCGCCACGACGGCGTGACCAGCCTCGTGCAACGCGATCGCACGCAGTGCAGCCGGGTCGCGTTGGTCCGGCGGAGCGACCTCGGCGAGGAGGTCGTCGACGGTGACGGGCCGCTCCCCGGCCCGAGCGCGCGCGCCTCTCACGAAGCCCGCGATCTGCGCGCCGGTGGCGCCGTGGGAGAGGCGTGCGAGGAGCTCGTCGTCCGCATCCGGCAGGTCGCCGCCGAGGTGCTGGCGGAAAATGCAGGCGCGCGCCGCTTCGTCGGGAAGGCCAATGAACAGGCTCCGATCGAATCGGCCCGGTCTTCGCAATGCAGAATCAATTCTCTCGAGGTGATTCGTAGCCGCGAGGAGCACCACGCCCTCGCGGCGCAATGCTTCCACGCGCATGAGGACGGACGTGATCACTGGTAGCCACCAATCTGCCCCGCGCGGGCTCAGGGTTGCACGATCCGGCAGGGCATCGAGCTCATCGATGAAGCCGATCGCAGTTCCGGAATTGAGAGTGTCTCGTGCCAATAGTAGTCTATCGCAGTATTGATCGAAGGCCTTTATGACGCCATCGAGATTTCCCGAGCTGGAGGAAAAGAGCTGCGCGATCGACGTCTGCAGATACGGGACCCCCGCCGCCGCGGCGATCGCCCGCGCCAGGGTCGTCTTGCCGGTGCCCGGCGGGCCGTGGAGGATCGCGGACTCCAACGTCTGGGCGGAAGCCGCGCCAGCGGCGACACGCCGAATCGCGTGCACCGTCTGCACGGCCCACGTATGAGCCTCGCCGTATCCGACGAGCGTCGTCAAATCGGGCGCGTCGATGGGCTCGGCGGGCCGAATGCGCGCGGCGCTCGCCCTCTGGAGGCGGTTGATGCATGCCCGCTGAGATGCCCCCCGGCGGAGGCCGGCAGCGAGGTCGGGCAGGTCGAGGCCGGCGATGTCGGCTGCCGTGACCCGCACGCATCGGCGAGCGCCGCACCAGCGCTTCACCGCCTCGGCGACGAGATCGGGCGCCGGCGCCCGGACGGTGATCACCACGTCGGCCGCCGCGACCACGACGGGCGAGAGCCACGCGATATCCGCAGTGACGGCGACTGTCGGTGTCGAGGCGGATACGCGAGCGATCTCCGACGTCCCCGGCCGCGGCCGTGCAGACGCGATGATGCTCGCGACGTTCCAGCCCGGCGCGAGCGCGGCAATGGCCTCGAACACGCGCGCGCACCATGCACCGCCGGGAACCAGGACAAGGATCACATTCGGCCGACCCTCGAGGAGCGCGCGGCGCACAGGCGCCGGGAGCGCGGCATCGACCGCGAGCTCGGCGATCAGCCGCTCGCTCGACCGCGGGAGGTCGACAGTCGTGGTCGCGCTGGCGCCCTCCAAGCCGGCCTCGGCCTCGGCATCGGCGTCGTAGTCCGGGAGCGAATCGAGGTCGTCAGCGACCTCCGTCGGTTCGACGCTGCGAAGGTTGGCGACGCTGGCGAACATGCCGTACTGATGCGAGAGGCGCATGGGGCGCTCCTAAACAGAGAGTGAGTCAGAGGCGGCAAAGCGCGGTCCGGTGGCCATCATGCCCCGGTCAGATTGGACGCCAGACGTCCACGCCCGTGTTGGACCCGGTCACGACTCGCGCGCCATTGATCAGCGACGGCAGCCTGACGGGCTTGGCCAGGCGCAGCAGCTGAGGATTGCGGGTCGGCGCGAGGACTCCCTCGGCCTGCAGTCGCGCGCGCTTCCGTGCGATGCAGGGCTGAATGCAGGGGGTCTCCGTTGCCATAACCAGGGATCCGCTCTCGACCACGGTGACGCCGTCGACCACGGCCGCCGAGGCGCGAGCGCCGCGCCACTCGAGGCGATAGCGCATGGCGTCGGGCCAGAGCGCGACGCCGCCGGGGACATCGAGCGCGTAACCGACGCTGACGGGGCGCAGCACGCCGACCGGCGGCTCGGGCGGCGTGGCCTCGACAGCGCGCGGCTGCAGCCGCGCGGCGCACGGCTCGAACAGCGGTCCGATGCCCGCGAGCAGCAGGCCTCGGATGTCCGACGCCCAGCGGGCGACGAGGGCGGAATCGCTCGACTCGAGCGGCGAAGGGCTCGGAGCAGCACCGATGAGCGCGCAGCGGCCCGACTCGCGGGCGAGTCGATGAAGGATCGACTGCAAGGCGAGCGTCGTGTCGCGGCCGGCCCTGAGTTCGGGCAGGGACGCCACGATGAAGACCTGCTCGATCGGCAGCGGCGGGGCGCCGCGATGCGCCGCCCAGCGCCCGGCCATGTCGAGCGTCTCGCCCACGCGGACGGCGTGCGGCCAGTCGATCAGGACATAACCGGCCGCGCCGCCGAGAGCGGGCTCCTCCAGCAACATGTCGGCCTCGCAGGCCGACGCGACGCCAGCGATGAGCGGCGAGCCCGGCGACAGGATGAGCCGCGCGCCGGCGGGATCCGGGGTGAGATGGCGCACCCAGACGGGTGCGCGCGGCGAGGCGGGCGCCTCGCCAGATGAGGTGAGAATCATGAGAGCGTGCTCGCGTCAGGGCCGAGCGCGCGCGAAGGCAATGGCCTCGCGCGGCACTACGGCATCAGCCGATGGTCGGATTCAGGCCGCGGCGGTGCGCCAGATGCGCAGGTCGGCATCGAACGGCGCGCCGGGATCGGCCGCGAGCAGGCCCGCGGAGACGAGGGCCCAGACGGCGCTGATCGGGCGCGGGTGGCCCGGAATCGCGAGGACGAGATCGCCGAGGCCGATCACGCCGGCGTCGCCCACGGCCGCGAGGATCGCGACCTGAGCGTCAGCGTCCAACAGCGGGGAGGCGACGGGGCCGGGAGCGGCGGGGGCGCGCGGAGCCACGAGGCTCGACGTGGGCGCATCGGGGGTCTTGCAGGCGTGCGACTGCACGCGATAGATGGACGTAACCATCGCGAACTCCTGTCCTAGCAGGATGACGGGTGGCCAGGCCGCTGGCGCAGCTCGAACTGCGCTGGCGGCCGCTCGCTCGAACGAGCAGACGCCGGATCTGGCACCACGGACGACGCCCGTGGTCCTATCCACTTGGAGCTGGCTTGGCCATAAATCAAGAGTGACGATTCCCGAGCGAGGCCGTCGCGCTTCACATGGTTAACAAAGCACGAGGCTTACGCGCCGCAGAACGCAATTCTCAGCATTTTTACCGGTCTGGTCTCCGCGGGAGAGCGCGACGATTCAATTGAAAATGTAGAGCGACGATCCTGGCGAGAGTTCC
Organism: Salinarimonas ramus; assembly: GCF_014645695.1. Lineage (GTDB taxonomy): Bacteria > Pseudomonadota > Alphaproteobacteria > Rhizobiales > Beijerinckiaceae > Salinarimonas > Salinarimonas ramus. The sequence continues at coordinate 168,672 of NZ_BMMF01000015.1, forward strand.
AGCTGCGGTATACTCTAGCAGCGCTTCTCCTTTTGAGGTGAAAGCTTTGAGATACATTCTTTTATGATCTTCGGGCATCTCGACTCCGTCGTGGAGATACGAAGAGAACGCCCTCGCGCATTCTATCACCTTATGATACAATAAATGATCGGAGCAAATTTCGAAGGGGTCAACATTTGCAAATATGGCGAGGCCGATCATATCATCAAGACGTAAACTGTCATCGCCGAAGTTCTGCGGATTTTCCACCCTTAAATCAGCTGAATTTACGTTCGTGGCAGCTGTTGCGGCCTTTTTCCCAAATCTCTTTAGTATTTGCTCGTAAGACATATCTTGCATGACATGAGTGCCACCACCCTTCGCGTCTAAAGCCCGAAGCACATCACCATACTTGCGCTCAATCCTGTCGGTACGGGCATTGACAGCGGCGACAGTCGTCGCTCGTAAGCAGCCGCGCGCGATAAACCTGATGAGAGTACAGACACCTTCAATTCTTTGATCAAAAACATCAGCACTTTCGGTCTTATATGTATGCTCCAATGCGTTAACGTAGCGCGCGCGCAGGGCCTCGCCTGTCAGGCGCTCTTCACCCAGGATGCCGTACTTTATCTTTCGACCTCGCTCCAGTTGGCGCTCAATGAAGAGGTCAGCCAGAGCTGTGTCGTCACTAGATTCTTCGTCCTCTGTCGCAAGAGGTTCGTCCTCCTTGTTGCTGAGCTTGAGTCGAGCAAGTTGCTCAAGTTCTCTGATTTTTGCGGAGAAGCAATGAACTGAACTCAAGTACGGTGGCCTTGCGTTGCTTGGATGATTCAACAGCATCCAATCGACCTCCGCAGAACGGATATATAACTCCCTCTGGAGCGCCTGATAAAGTGCTGCCTCGATCGCCTGCAGCCGCTGTCTGCCGCGGGACCTTTTTTCGGAAATCGGCCGTGCAGTCAGAAATACTATATGGAATCCCAATTTCTTGAAGTTCTCAACGGCGGTCGAACCGCCTATATCTTGCATTGCCTCCACTTGGTCCAATCTCGCCGAAACGATATGCAGGTTGGGAACCTCCCTCAGTTCTTCGAACAGCTCGGCGCCGACTGCCTCAGGCCATCCGTTCGGATGCCGCACAGGATCGATGTAGATCCGGGCCACACTGTCTTCCAAAGGTCCCATACCGCCGCCCCCCCCTTGCTTTTCGCTGGATAGGTATAGCGTCGACACCTGAAAAAGTTCTTTCCTTCTTGTGTCAAACAAGCGCGCGAGGACCGCGGATCTCGCGTTTGACGCATTTGTTTTCCATCGAATCGGTGGCTCGTAGGACAGGGTGTGATCATCGCGCACTGATGACGGTCGACGATGACGACGAACCCGACGAAGCCTGGCGTTAAGGATGATCGGAGCGCTTCCCCTCCGTCCCGCTTGCAACAGCAGGGGCAACGACCCAGCTCGGACGCACCGCGCTTTCATCCCGACGTCCTTGTCATCGTTCGGGCGCTTGCGCGAGAGCGTGCGCGGACCGATCATCTATCGGCGCGGAGCGAGCCGGGGGCAGTGGATTGATACGGACAGCGATCTACAATCGATACTCAACCGATCTGCAGAACGACGCCTCCAACGAGGACCAGGAGCGCGAGAACCGGAAGCTCGCTGGCGCGCTCGGGCTCGACGTGGTGTGCGTCTACTCGGACGACGCCCTGTCCGGCTCGAGCCTGAAGCGACCCGGCATGCAGCGGCTGATCGCGGATGTTCGCGCGCGACGGATCGACATGGTGATCGCGGAGGGCCTCCACCGGATCAGCCGCGACCTCGCGGACACCGCACATTTCTGCAAGCTGGCGCGCTTTTCGGGCGTGAGGATCTGGACGCGCCTCGAGAACGAGATCGGCGACATCCACGTTGCGATCAAGGGGACGATGAACGCCCTCTACCTGACGGAACTCGCGGAGATGACGCGCCGCGGGCAGAAGGGGCGCATCCTCCAGGGGCGATCGGCAGGCGGCATCAGCTACGGCTACCGCAAGCGTGCCGGCTTCCACGCTGACGGGACGCCGATCACCGGCGAGCGAAACGTCGACCTCGGGGAGGCCGAGGTCGTCCTGCGCATCTTCAAGGATTACGCGAATGGCCTCTCGCCGAAGCAGATCGCGAGCGCCCTGAACCGCGAGGGTGTCGTCGGGCCACGTGGCGGCGCGTGGGGCGCGTCGACGATCAACGGCAACAAGACGCGCGGGACCGGTATCCTCAACAACGAGCTCTACGTCGGCAGGCTGGTCTGGAATCGCCAGCGCTTCGTCAAGGACCCCGACACGGACAAGCGACAGGCTCGGCCGAACGCGCCCGACGAGTGCATCGTCGAGCCAGTACCGGATCTGCGAATCGTGGACGATGCGCTCTGGGCTTCGGTGAAGGATCGCCAGAAGGCGACGGCCGTCGAGGGGGAGGGGGGCGGAATGTGGAGCCACCGACGGCCCCGCCATCTCTTCTCGGGAATGATGACGTGCGGCGCGTGCGGGGGCGGCTTCTCGAAGATCTCGCGCGATCGGTTCGGCTGCTCGACAGCGCGCAACAAGGGCGACAGCGTCTGCGCCAATCGCCGGACGATCAAGTGCGAGACGGTGGAAGCGGCCGTTCTGCACGGCCTCGCCGAGCACCTGATGGATCCCGAGCTCGTCACCCTGTTCTGCGAGGAGTACACGCGGGAGGCGAACCGGCTGCGTGACGAGGCGGCGAGCGGACTGGACGAGGTGACGCGGAAGCTTGCCGCGACGCGCCGGGAGCAGGAGCGGCTGGTGAAGGCACTGCGCGAGGGTGTCCCGGCCGACGTGGTCAAGGCCGAGATGTGGAAGCTCGACGCGCAGGCGAAGGCTCTCGAAGCGGAGATCGGCGCGACGAAGGATCCGGATCCGGTTCGCCTCCATCCCAGCATGGCAGATGTCTACAGGTCCGAGGTCCGAGCCCTGGTCTCGAAGCTGTCGGATCCTGCCGCCGCTGTCGAAGCGGCCGAGGCGGTTCGGCGCCTGGTCGACCGCATCGTCCTTCGCCCCGACCCAGAGGCGCAGGGCGGGCTCGCGATTGATCTGGAAGGAGCGTTGGCCGGAATTCTCGCCCTTGCGGCGGGCGGAAAGCCTCCGCCAGAGAGGCAAGTAAAGTTGGTTGCGGGGGCAGGATTTGAACCTGCGACCTTCAGGTTATGAGCCTGACGAGCTACCGGGCTGCTCCACCCCGCGGGAGTGGTGTGGTGTGCCTTCGAATGC
>NZ_BMMF01000016.1 GCF_014645695.1 Salinarimonas ramus
TGCGCAAGGGCAGCTACTTCCCGGGCTTCCTGGAGCCGCGGCGCATGGCCGAGAAGGCGCTCACCGCCGTGATCCAGGAGGCCTACATCCAGGGCGTCTCGACGCTCCCTGCACGGAGCGTTGCGTCGCTTTCCGGGTCAGCGCCGATCTCGAAATTTTTCCGACCGCCCCGAAACTCGCCCGGCCGCCCCTCCGTACCTGCTCGCCGACGGGTGCCGGAGCGATACCGCGCCGGCCCGCGTGAAACGAACAGGGAGACGACCCCATGATCACCCGTACGCTCATCGCCACCGCCGCTCTCGCGACCCTCGCCACCGCCGTGTCGGCGCAGGACATGCCGATGGTCGAGGCCATGGACCAGGACGTGTCCAACGGCATCGTGTCGGCCCAAACCGTCACCGCGCCCGCCAACGGCTGGCTCGTCGTCCACCGCACCGGCGACGACATGAAGCCCGGCCCGGTCGTCGGTCACGCTCCGCTGCGCGCGGGCACGACCGAGGACGTCGCCGCGATCCTCACCGAGGAGGTCGCGCCCGGCGACAAGCTGATGCTGATGGTCCATTCCGAGGACGGCGGGATGCAGACGGGCATCTTCGAGTACACGCTCGGCGCCACCGAGGACGGCCCGATCCGCATGGACGGCAATCTCGTCATGACGGTCGTCGAGGCGCAGTAACGCGTCACCGCCCGGCGACGGGCGGTCCGGGCTCCGCGCCCGGGCCGCTCATCCTCGGTCGCTCAAACCGGCAGCGCGAAGCGGTCGACGTCGCGCAAGAGGTCGACGAACGCCCGCGCCCCGAAATCCGCCGCGGCCACGCCCTTCTCGGGGCTCGCCGCGGCGGCGTTTCCGGCGACGCCGGCGGGATGGACGTCCTGCGCCATCCAGCCGAAGCCCGTGGGCTGGATCGCCGAGAGATGCGCGTTCTCCCGCGCCATGCGCACCATGATCGGCTCGAAATCCGCCGCACGCTCCATGCGCACGAGGTCGGGCCGGAAGGCGAGCATCAGCGAGGTCTCGATCTCGCCGCCGTGGATTCCGTGGCGCAGCTCGTGCGCCGAGAACAACCCCTCCGGATAGCCGAGCCTGTGCCAGGCGCTCGTCACGCACAGCATGCCGAGCCGCACCCGCAATTCCCGCGCGACGATGTCGACGACGGGGATGTTGCCGCCGTGCGAGTTGACGAGGACGAGCTTCCTGCAGCCCGCGCGAAAGACGCTCTCGCCGATCTCGCGCCAGGCGGCGATCGTCGTCTCGGCCGAGAGGGTGAGCGTGCCCGGGAAGGCGAGGTGCTCGTTCGACTTGCCGATCGCCTGCGTGGGCAGGAGGAGGACGTCGAGATCGTCCGGGACGAGGTGGCGCACCCGCGCGAGGTAGCCCTCGGCGATGAGCGTGTCGACGCCGGTGGGCAGATGCGGCCCGTGCTGCTCGATCGCCGCGACGGGCAGGATCGCGATGGCGCGCGACATGTCGCGTTCGGCGAAATCCGCGGTGGAGAGGTCGTGCCAGTCGACGAGCGGCATCAGGCGCGCTCCCCGCTCTCGACCTTCGCAGCGACCACCTCGATCTCCACCTTGAACACCTCGCGCGCGAAGCCCGAGACGATCATCAGCGTGGAGGCCGGTGCGGGCGAGGGCACCCAGCGGTCGCGCGCCTCCATGTAGGGCTTCAGGTGGGCGCGGTCGGAGACGAAGGCGTTGATGCGCACCACGTCGCCCGGGCCCATGCCGGCATCGGCGAGCACCGCCGCGATGTTGGAAAAGCACAGGTCCGCCTGCGCGCCCGCGTCCTCGGGCACGTGCTCGTCCTTGGCGATGCCGAGCTGGCCCGAGGCGAAGACGAGCCGCGCCCCCGGCGGCACCTCGACGGCGTGGGCGTAATTGGCGAAGGGCGGGCGGATCGTGTCGGGCGTGATGCGGCGCATGCTCTCGTCCTGGTGGGCGTCTCGTCCTGACGGGCGGCTCGCGCATCTTGGCTCGGCGGGACGCGAAGGCCAAGCCCGCGTCTCGCGGCCGCAGATGTCATCGGACCGTCGTACGCGGCCCCTAGGACCGGACGGGCCAAGCTCGGCCGACCGAAGGGACAGGGGGAGACCAAGACATGCCTCACACGCGGATCCGTACGCTCGGCGGCGCCCTCGCCGCCGCCCTCCTCGCCACGACGGCGATCCCCGCCGCCGCGCAGAGCTTCAACCGCGTCGCATCCTTCCCGACGCCACAGAACCTGCCCGCCGACGCCGATCCGCTGACGGAGACGTCGTCCGAGATCATCACCGCCACCGGCGACGGCATGGTCCTCGTCTATTCCGACAGCCCGCTGGGTGCCGTCGGCCTCGTCGACATCTCGGACGCATCGAGCCCGCAGCCGCTCGGCTCCGTCGCCACCGACGGCGAGCCGACCTCGGTCGCCGCGCACGGCCAGACGGTGTTCGTCGCGGTCAACACGTCGGAGAGCTACGTCGCGCCCTCGGGTCATCTCGCGATCCTCGACGTCGCCACCCGCACGCTCACCCGCTCCTGCGACCTCGGCGGCCAACCCGATTCCACCGCGGTGGCGCCCGACGGCTCCTTCGTCGCCATCGCCATCGAGAACGAGCGCGACGAGGACCTGAACGACGGCGTCATCCCGCAGATGCCGGCCGGCCATGTCGCCATCATCCCCCTCGACGACGGCGCGCCGGATTGCGACGCCATGATCATGGCCGACGTCACCGGCCTCGCCGAGGTGGCGCCGGAGGATCCGGAGCCGGAATTCGTCGACGTCAACGAGGCCGGCGAGATCGTGGTCTCGCTGCAGGAGAACAACCACGTCGTCGTGCTCGCCGCCGACGGCTCGGTGGTCTCCCACTTCTCGGCCGGAGCGGTCGATCTCGACAACGTCGACACGCAGGAGGAGGGCGCGCTCACCTTCGACGGCACGCTCACCGCCGTTCCGCGTGAGCCCGACGCCGTGAAGTGGCTCGGCACCGACCGCATCGTCTCGGCCAACGAGGGCGATTACGAGGGCGGCTCGCGCGGCTTCACCATCTTCTCGAAGACGGGCGAGGTGCTCTACGAGTCCGGCCTCGCCTTCGAGTACGAGGTGGCGATGATCGGCCACTATCCGGAAGGCCGCTCCGGCAACAAGGGCGTCGAGCCCGAGGGCATGGAGGTCGCGACCTTCGGCGACGACACGTACATCTTCCTGCTTTCCGAGCGCGGCTCCATCGTCGGCGTCTATCGCGACACCGGCGCCGAGCCCGAGCTCGTCCAGCTCCTCCCCTCGGGCATCGCGCCGGAAGGTGCCGTGGCGATCCCCGAGCGCAACCTCTTCGCGGTCGCCAACGAGGCCGATCTCGGCGAGGACGGCCTGCCCCGCTCACACGTGATGCTGTTCGAGATGGGCGAGGGCGCGCCCGTCTACCCGACGATCCGCTCCACGATGGACGACGAGGGCCGCCCGATCGGCTTCGCCGCGCTCTCGGGCCTCGCCGCCCACCCGGAGGTCGCCGGCCGGCTCTATGCGGTGAACGACAGCTTCTTTAGCATGCAGCCCTCGATCTTCGTCATCGACGCCACGCAGACGCCGGCGCGGATCACGGACGCGATCCGCGTGACGCGCGAGGGCCGGCCCGCCCAGAAGCTCGACCTCGAAGGCATCGTCGCCGACGGCGAGGGCGGCTTCTGGCTCGCCTCCGAGGGCCGCACCGACCGCCTCATCCCGCACGCGCTCTACCACGTGGACGCCGAGGGCGAGATCCAGGAGGAGGTGGCGTTCCCCGCCGAGCTCCTCGCCGTCGAGCGCCGCTTCGGCGCGGAGGGCGTCACCATGGTGGGCTCCACCCTCTGGATCGCCATTCAGCGCGAATGGGGCGACGACGAGCGCGGCTTCGTGAAGCTCGTCTCCTACGACACCGAGAGCGAGGAGTGGGGCGCGGTGCGCTATCCCCTCGAGACGCCCGGCGAGGGCGCCTGGATGGGTCTCTCCGAGATCACCGCCCATGGCGAGCACGTCTACATCGTCGAGCGCGACAACCAGATCGGCGGCAATGTCGGCACGAAGAGCCTCTACCGCGTGCCGCTGGCGCAGATGATCCCTGCGCCGCTGGGTGGCGAGCTGCCGGTGGTGGAGAAGGAGCTCGTGCGCGATTTCATCCCCGATCTCGCGCAGTGGAACGGCTTCGTCGTCGACAAGGTCGAGGGCTTCGCCATCGACGCCGCCGGCACGGGCTACGCCGTCACCGACAACGACGGCGTGGACGATTCCTCCGGCGAGACCTTCTTCTGGTCCATCGGGCCGATGTGATCGCTCCGGCAAGCCGGCAATCTCGATAGGGGAAGGGCTCGCTTCGGCGGGCCCTTTTTCGTTGGGTGGGGCAGGGCGAGCGACGCCATTACGACATCGTGCCTGCATCCGTGCAAGAACACCTCTGCCGCTCAGCATCCGATCCTGCCTTTTTTGCACAGCCGGTCTCCACTACCTTCCGTTCTCGAAACGCGCCCGTGGCGCGTCGTCCTCGTCATTCGGAGACCCTGACCCATGCTGCGCATCCCCGCCCTCGCCGGTACCGCCTTCGCCGCCGCTCTCCTCGTCGCGCCCGTCGCGCAGGCGGAGACCTACGTGCTCGATTCGAGCCACAGCCAGATCCTGTTCTCGTACGACCACCTCGGCTACTCGACGACCTGGGGCATGTTCTCCGGCTTCGAGGGCACGATCGAGTTCGTGCAGGACGACCCGGCGGCGTCCTCCGTGGAGGTCTCGTTCCCGGTGCGCACCATGCTCACGGGCTGGGAGCAGCGCTTCTCGCACTTCATGTCGGAGGACTTCTTCGGCGCCGCCGAGGACGAGATGGTCACCTTCGTCTCCACCGGCATCGAGGTGACGGGCGAGAACACGGCGCTCATCACCGGGGACCTGACGCTCAACGGCGTGACGAAGTCCGTCGTGCTCGACGCGACCCTCAACCAGGCGGGCACGCACCCGATGGAGAACAAGCCCTGGGCCGGCTTCGACGCCACGACGACGCTCCTGCGCAGCGATTACGAGCTGGGCATGTTCGCCCCCTTCGTCAGCGACGAGGTCGAGGTGCGCATCTCCATCGAGGCCATGCAGGCCGAGTGATCGCGACCGGATGATCCGGGCCGGGCCGCCGCGTGCGGCCCGGCATGTCTCGTCGACGGAGGTCTCCCATGCAGGCGCGCAACACCGTCTCCAGCTACGGCGCGGTCTCGAAGGCCCTGCATTGGGCGATCGCGGCGCTCATCCTCACCATGATCCCGCTGGGCCTCGTCGCCGTCGAGTGGCCCTACGACACGTCGGACGCGCTCGCGACGAAGGCGCTGCTCTTCTCGATCCACAAGACGATCGGGGTGGCGATCTTCTTCCTCGCCCTCGCGCGCATCGGCTGGATGCTGAGCCAGCCGCGCCCCGCCCCGCTCCATCCCGAGCGGCGGCTCGAGACGGCGCTCGCGGAAGGCGTCCACTGGCTTCTCTACGTCTCGCTCGTCGCCGTGCCGCTGTCGGGCTGGGTCCAGCACGCCGCCGCCGCCGGCTTCGCGCCGATCTGGTGGCCGCTCGGCCAGACGCTGCCCTTCGTGCCGCAATCCGCCGCCCTCGCGGCCGGCGCCGGCACGGTGCACGCGGTGTTCACGAAGCTCCTGATGGCGGCGCTCGCGCTCCACGTCGCGGGTGCGCTCAAGCACCATCTCGTCGATCGCGACGGCACGCTGGCGCGCATGCTGCCCGGCCGCCTCGCCGCTTCGTCGGGCACCCCCGTCCCGGCGCGCCGCCATGCGCTCGCCCCGGCGCTCGGCGCGCTCCTCGTCTACGGTCTCGTCGGCGGCACGGCGGTCACCATCGCCGGGCCGGATGCCGAGAGCGACGCGCGCCCAGGCGTCGCGCTGCCCGCGACCGTCGGCGCGACGACGCCCGCCTCCTGGATCGTCGAGAGCGGCGAGCTGACCTTCACCGTGCGCCAGATGGGCTCGCCCGTCACGGGCCGCTTCGGCCGGTTCGATGCCGAGATCGTTTTCGAAGAGACGCCCGACGCGGACGGCCGGCACGGATCGGTCACGGTGGTGATCCCCATCGCCTCGATGACGCTCGGCTCCGTCACGGAGCAGGCGCGCGGGCCGGAGTTCTTCCACGCCGAGGCGCACCCCGCCGCTCGCTTCAGCGCCGACATCCTCGCGGCGGAGGAGGGCGACGCGGACGTGCCCTATCGCGCCGAGGGCACGCTGGCGCTCGCCGGCGCCGAGGTGCCGGTGACGCTGCCCTTCACGCTCGAGATCGTGGACGGCGTCGCCACCGCCTCCGGCACGGTGACGGTTGATCGCCGCGACTTCGGCATGGGCGAGAGCTACCCGGACGAGGCCACCGTCGGCTTCTCGGTCGAGATCGACGTCTCGCTCGAGGCCCGCCGCGGGGGCGTGGCGGCGGGAGAGGGCGCGTAACTCGGGTGACCGATCACGCGCTCGCCATCTGCGAGCGCTGGGCCCAACCGGTCATGCGCTTCTCGACGATGGCGGTCGCGGCGTACATGATGACGCCGAGCACGGCCAGCGCGATGAGGGCCGCGAAGAGGAGCGGCACGTTGAAGTCCGCCGAGGCGCGGGCCATCAGGTTGCCCACCCCGAAATTCGAGGCGTTGTACTCGGCGATGACGGAGCCGACGAAGGCGAGCGTGATCGCCACCTTCAGCGAGCCGAAGAAATACGGCATGGCGCGCGGGATGCCGACCTTGACGATGATGTCGCGCTTGGAGGCGCCGAGCGCCCGCAGCACGTCCTCCGTCTCGGGCTCGATCGTGGCGAGGCCGGTGGCGACGTTCACGACGATGGGGAAGAACGAGATCAGGAAGGCGGTCAGCACCGGAGGCAGCCAGCCGACGCCGAACCAGATCACCAGGATCGGCACGACGGCGACCTTCGGGATGGCGTTGAAGCCCACCAGCAGCGGATACGAGCCCGCATGGACGAGGCGCGAGGCGCCGAGCGCCATGCCGAGCAGGAGGCCGAAGACGACGGCGAGCGCGAAGCCCGCGAAGGTCATCCACGCGGTGTGGAACGAGTGCAGCGAGAGCGGCCCGCGGAACTGCCAGAGCGCTTCCGCGATCAAGGAGGGCGCCGGCAGCACGAAGGTCGAGGTGCCGGTGGCGCGCACCAGGAGCTCCCAGATCAGGAAGAAGCCCAGCGTGAACACCCAGGGTGCGGCGGCGAGGATGGCGCGTCGGCGGCGCTTGGCGTGGGTCATGTGAACCTCTCCCGGCGCCGCGTCAGGCCGCCTGCCGCGCGTCGGCGATGTGCCCGCGCAGCTCGTGGACGATGTCTGTGAAGGCGGCGGTGTACATCACCTCGAGGTCCCGCGGCCGCGGCAGGTCGACCTCGCGCTCGGCGATGATGCGCCCCGGCCGCGCCGACATGCAGAACACGCGATCGGCCAGGAACACCGCCTCGCGCAGGTCGTGCGTCACGAGGATGACGGTGAAGCCCTGCTCCGCGTGGAGGTCGCGGATGATGCACCACAGCTCCTCGCGGGTGAACGCGTCGAGCGCGCCGAAGGGCTCGTCGAGCATGAGGAGCTTCGGGCCGTGGATCAGCGAGCGGCACAGCGAGGCGCGCTGCTGCATGCCGCCCGAGAGCTGCCAGGGAAACTTGGAGCCCTGCCCGGCGAGGCCGACCTCGGCCAGCAGATGCTCCGCGCGCGCCACGTACTCCGCCTTGTGGCGGCGCAGCCGCGAGCGGTGCGGCTCGACGATCTCGAGCGGCAGGAGCAGGTTGTCGAGGGTGGTGCGCCAGGGCAGCATCACCGGGTTCTGGAAGGCCATGCCGGCGAGCTTGACGGGCTTCGTCACCTCCTCGCCGCCGACGATGACGGTGCCCTTCGCGGGGAATTGCAGGCCGGTGGCGAGCTTCATCACCGTGGACTTGCCGCAGCCGGAGGGGCCGACGATGGCGGCGAACTCGCCCTCGCGGACCTTGAGCGTCATGTGCTCGACGGCGGGAGCGCCGTCCTCGGCGCCGGCATAGACGTGGGTGACGTCGTGGATGTCGACGAAGGCCTGCACGAATGTCTCCGGATGCATCGGCCCCGGCGCATGGCCGGGGCCGTCCTCACGCGGTCTTGCGGCGCGCTCGCTCTGCGAGCGCGTGCGCACCTCACTGGAGCATGCGCTCTTCCATCGGCGGCAGGAACTCCGACGTGAACACGTCGTCGAGGGCCGGCCGGTTCTGGAAGTCGAAGGTGAGGTCGATCTGCTCGAGCGCCCGCTCGTAGCGCTCGGCGTCGATGTCGCCGAAGCCGTTGGCGGCGACCTCCTCGGTGAGGATGTTGTTGTCGATCGTCATCTGCCAGCGGTCGGCCTCGACCTCCTGGCGGGCGACGTCGTTGTACTGCACGACGTAGCCGGCGCCCTCGGTCGGGTTGGCGATCGTGTCCTCGAGCCCGCGGATGAAGGCGCGCAGGAAGCCGGCGACGGCCTCGGGGTTCTCCTCCATGAACTCGGGCTTGGCCATGATCACGTTGCCGTAGAGCTCGACGCCGTAATCGCCCATGTTGAGGACGACGATGTCCTCCATCGGCACGCCGCGGGCGGCGAGGTTGATGGCCGACGACATGGCGAAGCCGAACACCGCGTCCACCTCGCCCTGGGCGAGCATGGGCTCGCGCACGGGGAAGCCGACGTTCTCGAAGGTCATCTCCCAGGCGGCCTCGTCGATGTCGTTGACGTCCTTGAAGATCGGCCACTGGGCATAGGCCGCGTCCGCCTCCGGCGCGCCGAAGGTCTTGCCGCGCAGGCTCTCGAGATCCTCGGTGATGCCGCGAGAGGCGCGCCCGACGATGGCGAAGGCCGGCTTGTTGTAGACCATGGCCACCGCCTTCACCGGCACGGAATCGGGCGAGGAGCGGTAGCGGATCAGCGAGTTGAAGTCGCCGAAGGCCATGTCGTAGGGGCCGGACGCCACGCGGTTGATGGATTCGACCGAGCCGGCGCCGGCGTCGATGGTGACGTCGAGGCCCTCCTCCTCGAAATAGCCCTTCTCGAGGGCCGCGAGGAACGGCGCGGACGGTCCCTCGAAGCGCCAGTCGAGGGAGAACCGAACGGGGGTCAGGCCATCCTGCGCGACCGCGGGGGCGGTGGCGAGGCCGGCGAGCGCGACGCCGGCGGCGAAGGCGGCGACGAGGCTGCGGCGGGTGAGGGTGGCGAGGGCGAAGGTCATGCGGCGGCGCTCCTGCGGACTCTGGCGGGTGGAACTTCTGGCTGGTCTCGTCCGGCGACCCTGGCAAGGGCCGTGCCGAACCGGGCGGGCGAGACCCGGCCCGCCCATGCAAGCACAAAGCTCCGCAGGGTCAAGGTCGATGCTGCATTCTTGGGCATATCCTATGGCCGCAGGCGCACAGCCGAGAGGCAGCCGCGCTCGTCGCCGAAGGCGTGCGGGGCGACCGCCTCACATGTCGCCTCACATGTCGCCTCACATGTCGCCTCACATGCCGCCCGGCATGCCGCCGTTGCCGCCTGCGCGGCCGAAACGCTCGCGGGTGGCGGCGAAGCGCAGGACGCGCTGGGCGCTCTGCACGGAGAGGCGCTCGAAGCTCTCGAAGGCCGCCTGCGTCAGCTCCAGCGGCGGCGTGCGGCCGGCCTTCTTGGTGAGCAGGAGCTTCAGCGTGCCCCAGGTGAAGTCCACTGCGCGCACGACGAAGAGCAGCCCCTCCCAGTCCGGCGCGTGATAGGCGTTGGCCACCATCCGCACCGGGATGCCGGCGAGATGCGCGATTGCCGCGAGGCCGTCCTCGATGCGGTTGCGGTTGATCCAGTCGACGACGTCGCGCTCCTCGATGGGGCGCGTGCGGGCGCGGGCGCGCACGAAGTCGGTGGAGCCGACGAGGTCGGCCTTGGCCACCTCCGGCGCGTCGGTGTCCGCCATGCGGCGGGCGAGGTCCTCGACGACGGCGTCGATGGCGCGCTGCATGCGCTGGCCGAGCTCGTCCTGGAGCGTCTCGCGGACCTTCTCGCGGGCGATCTCCACGAGCTGCGTCACCTGCTCCGCCGAGAGGTGGCTGCGCGCTTCCAGCACCTCCTGGAGATCGGAATCGGCGCGGGCGCGCTCGACCAACGCGGTGAAGCCCTCCGGCGAGAACCGCGCGCCCTCGTTGTCGGCGACGGAGCGCACGACGACCGTGTCGCCGCGGTCGATCAGCACGTCGGTGAGGCGCTCGGAGAGGCGCGGGCGGCGCGACAGAGCGAGGAGATGCGCCTGGCCCTTGCTGGAGGCGACGGCGACGAGATCCTCCTCGGACAGCCGCACGCTGCGCGTCAGCACCGGCGCCGCCACCGCGACCTCGTCGTCGAAGGCGAGGTCGCGCACCACCTTGCGCGGCGCCATCGCCTGGTCGGCCAGGCGCTCGGAGAGCTCGATGCGGGCGCGGAACTCGAGGTTCCGCGCAAGGCGCAGGATCACCTCGTCGAAGGCGCCGACGTGCTCCTCCTCGAGATCGGGCGCCTTCTCGAGAAAGAGGTTCGTCACCTTGCGCAGCATGGCCGTCCGGCGTCGCGCGTCGGCGTTCGACACGATGTCGTCGATCTCGTCGATCACGCTGATCAATGCCGCCATGTCGAACCTGTGGGCTCCTCTCGCGGACGATCAGGACATAAAGTCCTTGAGAAATTGTGAAATCGCCGGGAATACCGGCAGAGGGGGTGAGCGATGCCGCGCCTGTTCGTGGGGCTCGAGATCCCGGAAGACGTCGTCTCGGCGCTCGCCGCCTGCCGCGGCGGATTGCCGGGGGCGCGCTGGGTGGAGCCGGAGAATTATCACGTCACGCTGCGCTTCATCGGCGACGTGGACGCCGACGTGGCGGAGGACGTCTACGCGCTCCTCGCCGAGGCGCGGGCGCGCGCGCCCGTCGAGATCGTGCTCGACGGGCTCGGCTGCTTCGGGGGCGACAAGCCCCATGCCGTCTTCGCCGAGGTGCACGCGAGCGAGGCGCTCGTCGCGCTGCACGAGGAGACCGAGCGGCTGGTGCGGCGCGCGGGGCTCGCGCCGGAGCGCCGCAAGTTCAAGCCGCACGTGACGCTCGCGCGCCTGCGGCAGGCCGCGCCCGGGGACGTCGCCGCCTGGATCGAGGCGCGCGCGCCCTTCGAGCGCCTGAGCTTCTCCGCCGAGCGCATCGCCGTCTTCTCCGCCCGCGAGCAGACCGGCGGCGGTCCCTACGTCGTCGAGGCGGCCTTCCCCATGGCGTGATCGCCCGGCGGGCGCATCCCAGCCCTGCGCCCCGTGCGGTTGCCGTTGCCAGACGCGGCGGCTCTCATGCACGAACGGCCACGCTCGCCCGAGCGGGCGGACGCATAAGAGGGGGGAGCCGCACATGGAGACGACGCTCGCCTCCCTCGCGGCGCTCGCGGGGGCGATGGCGCTCCTCGCCGCGACGCCGAGCGTCAGCGTGCTCGCGGTGACGGCGCGCGCGGCCTCCGGGGGCTTCGCGCACGGGGCGGCGACGTCGCTCGGGATCGTCGCGGGCGACGTGGTCTGGCTGCTGGTCGCTCTGTTCGGGCTCGAGCTCCTCGATCGAGCGCTCGGCGACAGCGCCTATCTCGTGCGCTGGGCGGGCGCGGCCTACGTGATCTGGATCGGCGTCGCGCTCCTGCGCGCCGGCGCCCCGGGCCCTGCCGAGAGGAGCGGCGCCGGATCGCTCGCGGGCAGCGCGCTCGCGGGGCTCACCATCACGCTCGCCGACCAGAAGGCGGTCCTGTTCTATCTGGGCTTCCTGCCCGCCTTCGTCTCCCTCGATAGCATCGGTGCGGGGGAAATCGCGCTCCTCGTCCTCGTCATCGCCGTGGCGGTGGGCGCGGTGAAGCTCGTCTACGCGGCGCTGGCCGCGCGAGCCGGTGCCGCCCTCGGAGCGCGTGCCGGGCTCTGGCTCGGCCGCCTCGCGGGCGGCGTGCTGATCCTGGTGGGCGTCGCGCTCCTGGTGCGAGCCTGAAACGAGACGAGCCCGGCGCTGCGGCCGGGCTCGTTTCTTCGCGACAGGCCGTACGCTCGCGGCGACGCCTCACTCGGCCGCTTCGCGGACCGGCTGCGGCGGCGTCCAGCGCAGGATCGGCTGGCGCGCGGCGCGGGTCTCGTCGAGGCGCCGGCGCGGGGCATGGTAGGGCGCACCCGAGAAGCGGGCGGTCTCCCCCGCCTTCGCCGCCATGGCGAGATCGCGCAGCGCCGCCACGAACAGGTCGAGGGAGGCCTTCGATTCGCTCTCGGTGGGCTCGATCAGCATGGCCCCGTGGACGACGAGGGGGAAGTACATCGTCATCGGGTGGTAGCCCTCGTCGATCATCGCCTTGGCGAAGTCGAGGGTGGAGACGCCCGTGTCCTTGAGCCATTCGTCGTCGAACAGCACCTCGTGCATGGACGGATGGTCGGGGAAGGGCAGGCTCATCAGGTCGACGAGGCCGGCGCGAATGTAGTTGGCGTTGAGTACCGCGTCCTCGGAGGCCTGCTTCATGCCGTCCGCGCCGTGGGAGAGCATGTAGGAGAGCGCGCGCACGTACATGCCCATCTGGCCGTGGAAGGCCGTGATGCGCCCGAACGGCGAGCCGTCCGGCGCGTCGCCCTCGTGCTCGACGAGGGTGAGCGACCCGTCCGCGCCCGCGGTGACGAAGGGCACCGGCGCGAAGGCCGCCAGACGCTCCGAGAGCACGACGGGGCCGGAGCCGGGCCCGCCGCCGCCATGGGGCGTCGAGAAGGTCTTGTGCAGGTTGATGTGCATGGCGTCGACGCCGAGATCGCCCGGGCGTGCCTTGCCGACGATGGCGTTGAAGTTCGCCCCGTCGCAATAGAAGTAGGCGCCGACCTCGTGGAGCGCCTGCGCGATCTCGACGATCTGCGGCTCGAACAGGCCGCAGGTGTTGGGGTTCGTCAGCATGATCGCGGCGACCTCCGGGCCGAGGAGCTCGCGCACGGCCTCGACGCGCACGGTGCCGTCCTCGGCGGCGGGGACCTCGCGGACCTTGAAGCCGAGGAGCGCGGCGGTGGCCGGGTTGGTCCCGTGGGCGCTCTCGGGCACGAGCACGACGTCGCGCGTCTCGTCCTCGCCCTTGGCCACGATGGCGGCCTTGATCGCCATCATCCCGCAGAGCTCGCCGTGCGCGCCCGCCTTGGGCGAGAGCGCCACCGTCGTCATGCCGGTGAGCGTGACGAGGTAGTGCGACAGCTCGTTCATCAGCGCGAGCGCACCCGGCACCGTGGAGACCGGCTGCAGCGGATGGACGTCGGAGAAGCCCGGCAAGCGGGCCATCTTCTCGTTGAGCCGGGCGTTGTGCTTCATGGTGCACGAACCCAGCGGGAAGAGGCCGGTGTCGATGCCGTAGTTCTTCTGGGAGAGCTTGACGAAATGGCGCATCGTCTCGGGCTCGGAGAGCCCGGGAATGCCGATCTCGCCCTCGCGCGCCAGGGCGCCCAGGCGCGGCGCGAAGTCCTCGGGCTCGTCGAGATCGACGCCGGTCGTGTCGTAGCGGCCGATCTCGAAGGACAGCGCCTCCTCCTGGATGAGGGCGCGGTTGCCGGTGAAGGTGCCGGCGGTCTCGGCCGCCTCGGCGGAGCCGGCGGCGGTGGGGCGTCCCTGACGGTTCAGCATGAGAGGGCTCCGCTAAAGGAATGTGTGCGATGGGGCGGCGCGGCGATCTCTCTCCTTCCCTGTAGGGGAAGGTGGCGCCGCGCGCAGCGCGGTGACGGATGGGGCGCGCGAAGCGCGTTCGGCGAAGCCGAATTCGACGGGTGAGATCGTGGGCCGCCCGGGCATTTCCGCTTCGCGGAACGCGTCGCTGCGCGCCGCGCCCCATCCGTCTCGGCTTCGCCAAGCCACTTTCCCCTACAGGGAAGGTGGTCGGCCGAGCATGCGGGGCGGGGCATCACGACAGCACCCCCTTCAGCCCGTCCACCAGCGCGGTGCGATCCTCGTCGGTGTTCACCTCCGTCGAGGCGACCAGCAGCAGATCGTCCAGCCCGGAGGCCGGCGCGAGGCGCGAATAGGGCACGCCGGCGAGCACGCCCTCGTTCGCGAGGCGCTCCACCACGTCCGCCGCGGGCTTGGAAAGCTTCAGCGTGATCTCGTTGAAGAAGGTCTCGTTGACGACCTCCACCCCCGGCACGCCGGCGAGCCGGTCCGCCAGCTTCACGGCGTTGGCGTGGTTGATCCGCGCCAGCCGCTGGAGGCCGACCTGGCCCAGCAGCGTCATGTGGATGGTGAAGGCGAGGCAGCACAGGCCCGAATTCGTGCAGATGTTGGAGGTCGCCTTGTCGCGGCGGATGTGCTGCTCGCGCGTCGAGAGCGTCAGCACGAAGCCGCGGCGCCCTTCCGAATCCACCGTCTCGCCGCACAGGCGCCCGGGCATCTGGCGCACGTGCTTGTGGCGCGCGGCGAAGAGGCCGACGTACGGACCGCCGAAATTGAGCGCGTTGCCGATCGACTGGCCCTCGCCCACGACGATGTCCGCGCCCATGGCGCCCGGCGGCGTCACGAGGCCGAGCGAGACGACCTCCGTGAAGACCGCGATGAGGAGCGCGCCCGCCGCATGCGCCGCGTCGGCGATCTTGCGCAGATCGCGCAGGTTGCCGAACACGTCGGGCGTCTGCACGACGACGCAGGACGTCTCCTTGTCGATCCTCGAGACGATGTCCTCCGCGGCCGTCACGTCCGCGGGCAGCCGCTCGACGCGATCGTTCGACATCTCGCAGAGCGTCTCGATCACCTCGGCGTAATGCGGATGCAGCCCGCCCGAGAGGATCGCCTTGTCACGCTTGGTGACGCGATGCGCCATCAGCACGGCCTCGCCGGCGGCGGTGGAGCCGTCGTACATGGAGGCGTTGGCCACATCCATGCCGGTGAGCGCGGCCACCTGCGTCTGGAACTCGAACAGGTATTGCAGCGTGCCCTGCGCGATCTCGGGCTGATAGGGCGTGTAGCTCGTCAGGAACTCGGAGCGCTGGATCAGGTGGTCGACGGAGGCCGGCACATGGTGCTTGTAGGCGCCCGCGCCCACGAAGAACGGCACCGAGGAAGCGGTCGTGTTCCGCGCGGCCATGCGCCCGAGGATGCGCTCGACCTCGAGCTCGCCCTTGCGGCGGGGCAGATCGAGAGGCTCGGTGAGGAGCTTGTCCGCGGGGACGTCGGCGAAGAGGTCGTCGATCGTGGCGACGCCCACCTTCGCGAGCATCTCGGCGCGGTCGTCGGGGGAAAGCGGGAGGTAGCGCATGGGGCTTGCCGTCTCGTCAGGTGTGATCGTCGAGGCCCGCCACCACGATGCGGGTGCGGACGGAATTGGCGATGAAGCACTCGCGGTGGGCGAGGTGGTGCATGTCGGCGATGGTCGCCGCGTCGGGGCGGCGCGGGCCGTCCCAGGCGATCCGCGGATCGAGCACGACCCGCGAGACCCAGAGCTTGCCGTCGGCGTTCGGCGTCATCTCGCCCGTCGCGTCGTCCTCGTAGGCGTCGACGAGGAAGCGCTTCTTCGCCGCGATGGCGAGGAAGGTGAGCATGTGGCAGCTGGCGATCGCCGCGACGAAGGCCTCCTCCGGATCGACCGCATCGGCGTGCGACCAGGGGAAGGGAACGTTCAAAGGCGAGGCGGAGGCGCGTATCTCGATGCCGCCGTCGAAGATCCAGACGTGGCCGCGATCGTAGGCGGCGCCGAGGAAGTCGCCGTCCCCGCGTGCCCAGTGCACGCGCGCGCCGTAGTGATGGCCGGCCTCCGCGCTCATCGCCGCTCTCGCCTCACGAGATCGACTTCACGTAGGTCTCGTAATCCGCCTCGCTCATCAGCTCGTCGAGCTGAGCGGTGTCGGACAGCTTGACCTTCACGAACCAGCCCTTGCCGAGCGGGTCCTCGTTGATCATCGCCGGCGTGCCCTCGAGCTCGCCGTTGACCTCGACGACCTCGCCGGAGACAGGGGCGTAGACCTCGGACGCCGCCTTGACGCTCTCCACCACCGCCGCCTCACCGCCCTTCTCGAGCGCCTTGCCGGTCTCGGGCAGCTCGACGTAGACGACGTCGCCGAGCTGGCCCTGTGCGTAGTCGGTGATGCCGACGGTGCCCACGTCGCCCTCGACGCGGATGTATTCGTGGTCTTTCGTGAAGTAGACGGTCATGACGGGGCTCCGGAGAAGTTCTCGACTGTCGTTGCCGCTCAGCGCTTGAACCGCGCCGGGGTGAAGGGGAGGGGGGCGACGAGGCCGACGAGGGCCTTGCCGCGCACCACGCAATGCAGCGCCCGGCCGATCTCGGCCATGTCGGGGCGGACGTAGCCCATGACGATCGGCCGCTCGACGCTCGGCCCGAAGCCGCCCGAGGTGACGACGCCCACGCCCTCGCCGTCCGGCGTCGTGATCGCGGCGCCCTCGCGCGCCGGCGCGCGGCCTTCGAGCGCGATGCCGATGCGGACCCGAGCCGGGCCCTCGGCGAGCTCGCGCTGGATGCGGGCGGCGCCGGGGAAGCCGCCCTCCTCGCGCCGCCGCTTCTGGATCGACCAGACGAGCCCGGCCTCGACGGGGCTCGTGGTGGTGTCGATGTCGTGGCCGTAGAGGCACAGGCCCGCCTCCAGGCGCAGGCTGTCGCGCGCGCCGAGCCCGATGGGCTTCACCCGCTCGTCGGCGAGGAGCGCGTCCCACAGAGCCGGCGCGTCCGCGGCGGCGACGGAGATCTCCCAGCCGTCCTCGCCGGTATAGCCGGAGCGCGAGACGAGGACGTCGTGGCCGTGGAGCGAGAGGCGCGCCGTGCGCATGAAGGTCAGCGCGACCGCGTCCGCCGCGCCGGCATCCGCCATCACCGCCTCCGCGGCGGGGCCCTGGAGGGCGAGGAGCGCGCGGTCGTCGTGGCGTTCGAGGCGCACGTTGGCCGGCAGGCGCGCGGCCATGTGGGCGTAGTCGCCCTCCTTGGTGCCGGCGTTGACGACGAGATGGAGCTTGCCCTGGTCCGCCTCGGCGGTGGGGCGCGAGACCATCAGGTCGTCGAGGATGCCGCCCTCGTCGGTGAGGAGCTGGGTGTAGCGCTGCTGGCCGGGCTTGAGCTCGAGGATCGCCGCGGGAACCAGCGTCTCGAGGGCGCGGGCGGTGGTCTCGTGGTCGGGGCCGACGAGCGTCGCCTGGCCCATGTGCGACACGTCGAACAGGCCCGCCTGCGCACGCGTCCACAGATGCTCGGCGAGAATGCCGGCGGGATATTGCACGGGCATGGCGTAGCCCGCGAAGGGCACGATACGGGCCCCCGCGGCGACATGGCTCGCGTGGAGCGGCGTATGCAGGAGCGTCTCGCCGGAACCGGCCTGGCTGTCGGCCATGTCGTGCCTCTCGATCGATCGTGAGCGGGCGCGCCGACGGCTCCTCGTGAAGCCTTCGCTGCGCGCCCCCTCTGTCGTCGACCTGAGAGATTTCCCGCCGCGGTCCCGTGGGTAGCGCGAACGGTTACGCCCTTCGGTGGGCGAGGCGCGAGCCTCGCCGCTTTCCAGAGTGCCAGCTCCCCGCGGTCCTTCTGCCTGAGCGTTTCCGGGGCGGTTGCGCCTTCGGCGCCGGGCATGGAAACCCGGTCTCTCCCGCGGGGATCGTGCGGCTCATGACGTTTTAGAGACGCCCCCCGCGAAGTCAATCGCGACACGTGTGCAAAAGCCGGGCACGGCAGCCGTACCTTTGGGCAGGGGGCGTCGACGAGCGCTGGCCGGAGCGTCCGCCGCTTACTCCGCGGCCGTCGCGGCTTCCGGGGCCGGCTCGCGGCGCGTCGACGGCTTGCGCTGCACCGGCGCGGCGAGGCGGGCGGGCCAGTCGTGGGGCGCGATGCCGGTCTCGGCGACGGCGCGGGCGAAGATCGCCTGGGTGACGCGGGCGTCCTCCAGCGCATCGTGGTGGCGGAAGGTCAGCTCGAGGCGCGCCGCCATCTTCGCGAGCCCGTAGCCGGGCAGGCCGGGCCAGGCGCGGCGGGCGACCGAGACGTTGTTGATCCAGCGCGCGTCGATCTCCTCGCGACCGCACGCCGCCGCGGCGCGGGCCAGCGCCGTCTTGTCGAAGCCGCCCTGCTGCACGACGAGATGCCCCGTGAGGCGTGCGCGCAGCTCGTCGTAGAGCGCGGCGAAGGTCGGCGCGCCGGCGACGTGCTCGGGGCGGATGCCGTGAACGCGGATGTTGAAGGGCGAGAACCCGCAGCCCGGGTCGACGTAGGTGACGTGCTCGGCGATCACGGCGTCGCCCTCGACGCAGACGATGCCGATCTGGCAGATCGAGCCGCAATCGGTATTGGCGGTCTCGACGTCGAGCACGCAGTAATCCACGAATCGAACCCCGGGCACGGGTGGGCTGAAGGCTCATGCCTAGCCCACCCGTGCGTCCGGGGTCCAGTGCGGCACGGCCGCCGCGGGCCGTGCCGAGCTATTCGGCGGGTCGATCTCGCCTCAGAGGTCGACCTTGCCCTCCTTGCCGGGATGGGGCGGCTCGCCGGTGATCGCGGCCTTCGCATAGCCGTAGACGTGGAGCATCTTCGAGGACGGCGCGTCCCAATACTCCCCGTATTCCGGCGTGACCTTGATGAAGGCCAGCTCCGGGTCGTCCTTGCCGTCCGGGAACCAGGCGCGCAGGCCCTCCTGCCAATGAGCGTCGATGGCGCCGCGGTCGCGCACGATGGTCGCGCGCCCGGAGATCGAGACGTAATCCTGGTCGTCCGGGTCGGCATAGGCGAGGCCGACCTGGTGGTCGCGGTCGATCTCGCGGGTCTTCGACGAGTCGATGCGGGTCGCGAACCAGAGGTCGCCGTTGTCGTCGGGCTTCTGGCTCCACATCGGGCGCGAGCGCAGCGAGCCGTCCGCCTCCTGGGTGGTCATCATGGCGATGCGGATGTCCTCGATGAGGTCGAAGAGCTTCTCGCGAGCCTTGGGATCGGTGGTCATTGTCGGGGCCTCCTGAATGCCGGGGCGTCGATCGTTCGCCCTCGGAACGGCGGCGGCCCCGGTTTTGTTTCGCGCCGCGAGATCGCACCCTCGTCGCAGCGCGGGGCGATCGGCGGGCGTCGGCGTCGCGATCAGGGGCGACGCGCGGCGGCATAGCGCGGCAGCGGACGGGGGCCTTCCTCGCGATCGATGCGCAGGCGCCTGACGCGGAGCTCGTCGATGGTCAACGACTGGATGTGCCCCTCGCGCATGCCCATGCGGGAGATGGCGAGGCGCGAGATCGCGAGCGCGCCGATGGCGACGGCACCCACCGCGAGCGCGCCGATCGCGGTCGCACCGACGCTCGCCGCGGCGAGCCGCCTCGTCCGCAGGTGGCCGGGAAATCCGCTCGGCAGATAGCCGGCGACGTCGTGGGCCATGTCGCGTGCCCTCTCGCGGGCGTGCCGAACGGGCACCCGAGCGCGCAGGCCGTCGGGGTCGCCGTCGCGGTACATGGCGCGGTAGCCGGGCGGGCCGTCTTCGAAACGCGTGGTCATGACGCTCTCCTCTCCTGTCGCCGGGGCCGTCGCCTCGGCCGATGTCGCCGAGACAACGGCGCGGAGGCGCCGAGCGTTCGCACGAGCGTCGGAGACGCGTTCGAGGAGCCTCGATCAGGCGGGCTCGCGCGGCGGGGTACCGGAGAGGTGGCGCCACAGGAGCCCCGCGCCGTAGAGCGCGTGCAGCACCAAGGCGAGGCCGAGCGCGCGGCAGATCGTGGCGATCGTCCCGGCATCGGCGGCCGTGTCGGCGATGACGAGGGTCGCGAGCGACAGGATCACGCCGAGCGCGAAGGCGGGCAGGCCGAGGCGCAGGCCGGCCACGAGGCCGAAGACCGCTCCCGCCGCGAGGATGCCGACATACATGTGCTCGCCCCCCGTGCACGTTGTTCCCGCCTGGCGATTCGCGCCGGCCGCGGCCCGGATCGCCTGAGACATCATAACGCATGTTAGAGGAAAGAGCGTAGCCGATCGCGCGGCGAGCCCGTCTTTCGCCGTGGAAAGCGCCTTTCGGAACAAGCCGGGAGCTGCGCCGTTTCTCGCTTCGTCGCGCGCCTCGGACCGTCGCTCGCGCGCACGAGCCTGAGGACGCGGACATGCTGGAGCAGAGGCGGCGGGAGCAGCCGCCGGAAGACGAGACGGGCCCGCGCGCCGTGGTCGAGGCGCGCCTGACTCGCCCGATCGCGCTCTCGATCCACGTCTGCGCCATCGTGCTCGGCGTCGGCGCGCTCTATTTCACGCAGGATCTGCTCCTGCCGCTCGCGCTCGCCGTTCTCGCGACGCTGACGCTGAGCCCCATCGTGCGCACCCTCGATCGGCGCGGCGTGCCGTCCTGGGCCACGGCACCGCTCATGGTCGTCGCCCTCGTCGGAACGCTCGGGCTCGGCGCCTACACGCTCTCCTTCCCTCTCTCCGACTGGCTCTCTCGCGCGCCCGAGATCGGCTACGAGATCGAGCGCGAGCTGCGCTCGCTGCGCACCTCGTTCGAGGCGGTCGAGCAGGCGAGCCAGCGCGTCGACGAGCTCGCCGCCGGCGATCGCGAGCCGGGCGTCGAGGAGGTGGTGGTGCGCGAGCCGAGCCTCCTCACCACCGCATCGAGCGGCCTCCTGCGCGTCTTCGTCATCGTGGTCGTCGCCGCCCTGCTGGCCGCCTTCCTCCTGGCCGCCGGAGACCGGATCTACGAGCGCATGGTCCACGTGCTGCCGACCTTCCACGACAAGCGCACCGCGGTGGAGATCGTGCGTGCCATCGAGCGCTCGATCTCGCGCTACCTCCTCACCATCACGCTCATCAACATCGGGCTCGGGATCGTGGTGGGAGCGGTCTTGTGGCTCGTGGGCATGCCGACGCCGATCCTCTTCGGCGCCATGGCGACGGTGCTCAACTTCCTGCCCTATCTCGGCGCGATCGTCGGCGTGATGATCACGGCGGCGGTCTCCGTCGTGACGTTCGACGGCTTCTGGACGACGCTGGCGCCGCCGCTCGTCTACTTCGCCTGCACCTCCATGGAGGGCAACGTCGTGACGCCGCTGATACTCGGACGTCGCCTCGAGCTGAACGCCATCGCGATCCTGGTCGGCGTCGCCGCCATGGGATGGCTGTGGGGGCCCGTGGGCGTGTTCCTCGCGGTGCCGATCCTCGTCATCGTCAAGACGGTGTGCGACCACCTCCCCTCCTGGCGGATGGTCGGCGCCTTCCTCGCGGGTTCGCTCACCCGCGAGCAGGAGGACGCCGACGAACGCTGATCGGCGTTTACCGTTCGCATTCACCATTCGCACACGGGAAATCGCTAGGGTTCGCGCGACTGAAGGAGGCGTGCGGATGCAACGCGGCTGGCTCTATACGGAAGGTCCGCCGGAGGGCGAGCGGCGACGCGAGGTGCGCCGCAAGCTCGGTCTCCAGAGCATCGCCTACGATCCGCAATCGCGGCTGCGCTTCTCGTGCACCGTCCTCGACCTCTCGGAGCGCGGCGCGCAGGTGCATTGCACGGAAGCCGAGGCCCTTCCGGACGCGTTCGTGCTCTTCATCAACGGCACGGAAGCGATCCGGCGCGTGTGCGACGTCGTTCGCCGCAGCCCGACCCGGCTCGGCGTGAAGTTCCGCTATCGCTGAAGATCTGGGGGACGCGGCTCGGGCGGGCTCAGTCTCGCGGGATCGGCCGCGGGCGGCCTTCGTCGTCGATGGCGACGAAGGTGAAGGTGGCCACGGTGACCTTCTCGCGCACGTTCGTCATGAAGCGGCGCGCCCAGGCCTCGATGTGGATCTTCATCGAGGTGCGGCCGACATGCTCGACCTCGGTGTAGACGCACAGGACGTCGCCGACCTTGACCGGGCGGATGAAGGTCATGGCCTCCACCGCGATGGTGACGACGCGCCCCTGCGCGCGCTCCACGCCGGCGATGCCGCCGGCCTGGTCCATCTGCGAGAGCACCCAGCCGCCGAAGATGTCGCCGTTGGCGTTGGTGTCGGAGGGCATGGCCAGCGTGCGGACCGTCAGGTCGCCGCGGGGCTCGTGCTCCGTCCTGGCAATCGTCTCGTGCGCCATCCCCGCCTCCCGTGACGCTCCGTGATGCGTCAGCGGGGGCGGGTTGGCAAGTCTCGCGTCAAGTCTCGCGTCAGGCCGCCTTCTTGTTGGCGGCCTTCTCGGCGAGCTTGGAGAGCTTCTCGTCGGTGCGGCTCTCCTCCTTCAGGGTCTCCTCGAAGAGCTTCGCCGCATCTTTCATGCCGAGCTCGTTCGCCCAGGTGCGCAGCGTGCCGTATCGGGCGATCTCGTAGTGCTCGATGGCCTGCGCGGCGGCGATGATGCCGGCGTCGAGGGCGGGCGCGCCCTTGAACTCCGAGAGGATCTCTTTCGATTCCTCGATGAGGCCCTGGATCGCCTCGCAGGTCTTGCCGCGGGCGGGCTTCTCGAGCATCTCGAAGACCTTGTCGAGGCGCTCGATCTGCGTCTCGGTCTCGTCGCGGTGCTGCTCTAGCGCCGCCTTGAGGTCGTCGGATTCCACCGCCTTGACGAGGCGGGGATAGGCGCGCAGCGCCTGCTTCTCGGCGTTGTAGACGTCCTTGAGCGTGTCGAGGAACAGGTCCTCGAGCGTCTTCTCGTTGGCCATGGCAGCGTGTCTCCTGGTTGGGGAGCCTCACGAACGGAGAAGAGGAAGCCGGGTTCCGGCTCGGCGCGCGCTGGCGTGCCCGTCGCGGGGCGCGGCGTTCGGGACGCGCTTCGCGGTCGGCGCGGCGGCCGGTTGCCGATCCTGCTTTCTTTAAAGCGGGGCGGGAGTTGCGGTAGAGCGTGGCGGCGCATCGGGAGATTGCGTATGAGCGCGCGACGGGTGTGCGGTTGTCGATGTAAGAACATCTTAAGATAGAAACAAAAACAAAATTAGATCAAAGGAGGGTACTTATGTAGACTAGCCGCCTCTTGCGCGCCATGGTGGCGGCGTCGGTCAGGCGGCACGCCAGGGCGGTCCAGTGCCCCGCCCCGGGAGACGGGCTCCCGGGGCCTCTGGGCGAGAGCCTCGCCTGATCGTACGGAGGATATGCTATGAGGTGGCTCCCGCCACGCATCAGCGTGTCCATCACCCTTCGCAGGGTGCGGAGGACGAGCTGGTCCCTCGTCCTCCGCCTGGCGCTGGGCTGATGCAAGGACCGGAGAGGGGAAACCCTCTCTAGTCACTCCGTAGAAAAGATAGCATTTCTGCACGCTGATGCAAGTACGATCGCACCTGCTCGCGCCCAGCTACGCTCATCCTTCCAGCAGCGTCTCCAGCGCGTCGATCAGCTTCTCCGCCAGCGCCAGCCGCGCGGCCGCGTCGTCTGTCTCGCGTGCATAGATCAGGCGGTTGCCGTCGAGGCTCGCGGGCTCCGCGAGGCGCTTCTTCGCGAGGCGGCGCGCGACGTCCTCGTGGAGGGTGACGGCGAGGGCCGCCGGGCCCGCCTCGAGGCGCAGGACGCCCAGCGCGCCCGCCCGCAGGCGCAATCGCGCGAGCGTGACGACGGGGCCGAGCGCGTCGGCGGCGATGCCGAAGCGGTCCTCGATCTCGTCGCACAGCGCGTCGAGCGCCTCCTCGCTCTCGAGCCGCGCCAGGCGGGCGTAGAGCTCGAGGCGCATGTCCGGGCTCGCGATCTCCGCCTCGGGGATCGCGCCGGCGACGCCGAGCGCGAGCCGTGTGACCGCTTGTACCCGCCGGCGCTCTGGCTCGTCCTCGTGCTGCGCGGCGAGCGCGCGCGCCACGAGATCGCGGTGGAGGCCGATGCCGATCTCGGCGACGTGCCCCGCCTGCGTTTCGCCGAGCAGCGCGCCTGCGCCGCGCAGGTCGAGATCGCGAAGCGACAGGGCGAAGCCGGAGCCGAGCCGATCGTGCGCCACGAGGGCGTCGAGCCGCTCGCTCGTCGCGTCCGCCAGCTCCGCCCCGGGCTCGGTGAGGAGCCAGCAATGCGCCTGGCGGGCACCGCGCCCCACCCGCCCGCGCAGCTGGTGCAGCTGGGCGAGGCCGAAGCGGTCCGGGTGGACGATGAGCATCGTGTTCGCCCGCGGCACGTCGAGCCCGCTCTCGACGATGTCGGTGGCCAGCAGCACGTCGGGGGGATCCTCGCCGCTGGCGAAGCCCACCATGGCCTCGTCGATGGCGGCGGGCTTCATGCGTCCGTGCGCGACGGCGACGCGCAGGTCCGGCACGAGGGCGCGCAGGCGCTCCTCGATCGCCGCGATGTCGGCGATGCGCGGCACGACGACGAAGCTCTGCCCGCCCCGCTCCCGTTCGCGGGCGAGCGCCTCGCGCACGAGCCCGTCGTCCCATTCGGCGCGCGCGGTGCGCACGGGCTTTCGCATCACGGGCGGCGTCGCGATGGTGGAGAGGTCGCGCAGGCCCGCGAGGCTCCCCGCCAGCGTCGCCGGGATCGGCGTCGCGGTCAGCGTCAGGACGTGCACGCCGGCTTCGAGCCGGCGCAGCGCCTCCTTGTCCTCGGCGCCGAAGCGCTGCTCCTCGTCCACGATCACGAGGCCGAGATCGGCGAAGCGCACGTCCTCGCCGGCGAGCGCGTGGGTGCCCACGACGATGCGGATCGAGCCGTCCGCCAGCCCCTCGCGCACGCGCGCGGCCTCCGCGGCGGAGACGAGGCGCGAGAGCTGCGCCGTCTCGATGCCGAAGCCGGAGAAGCGGGCGTGCATCGTCTGCGCGTGCTGGCGCGCGAGGACCGTCGTCGGCGCGACGAGGGCGACCTGCTTGCCCGCGAAGGCGGCGATGGCGGCGGCGCGCAGGGCGACCTCCGTCTTGCCGTAGCCGACGTCGCCGCAGACGAGGCGGTCCATGGGCGTCTCGCGGGCGAGATCGGCGGTGACGGCGGCGATGGCGGAGGCCTGGTCGGCGGTCGGCGGATGGGGGAAGCGCGCCGCGAAACGGGCGAGGTCGCGCTCGGCGGCTTGAAGAGCGGGCGCCTTCGCCGCCGCCCGCTCGGCGGCGAGGCGCGCGAGGTCGCGCGCGGTCTCGGCGATGGCGGCCTCGATGCCGGCGCGACGCTTCGCCCAGGTGTCGGTGTCGAGCCGGTCGAGCGTCACCCGGTCGTCGGCACCGCCGTGACGCCAGACCCGGTCGAGCTCCTCCACCGGCACGAGGAGCGTCGCGCCGTCGGCATAGGCGAGGCGCACGGCCTCGCCCGCCTCCTCAGCATCCGCCTCGTGAGTCGCGACGCGCTCGAGCCCCTCGAGCCGCCCGATGCCGTGCTCGGCATGGACCACGACGTCGCCCACGGACGGCAGGCTCGGGTCGTCCATCGGGCTCGCGGGGCCCGTGTCGGCGCGGCCGACCTCGCCGAGGAGATCGGCGGCGGCGACGAGCACCGCGTCGCTCGCGCGGTCCACGAAGCCGGCCTCCAGCGGCACCGCGAGCGCGAGGAGCGCGCCCGCCTCGGCCTTCGCCACCTCGTCGAAGGAGCCGATCCGATCCGGCCTCTCGCCGAGCGCGGCGTGCGCCCGGCGCAGGAAGAGCGGGGAGGTCGACGCGTCCGCGCACAGGACGACGCGTCGGCCGGCCTCGCGATGAGACCGCACGAAGCGCGCGAAGGCGCGCCGGGGGCGCTCCTGGAGGACGAAGCGCGGCACGCCGCTCGCCTCGTTCTCGTCCGCGTGCGGCACGGTCGCGACGAGGCGGCGCGCGAGAGCGGCCTCCCATTCCTCGTTCCCGAGATGGAGCGTGTCCGGCGGGAGCGGCGGGCGGCGCGTCTCCTCGGCGCTCGCGAGCGCGACGGCGGCGGCGTGCGCGTCCGCGACGTCGCGCAGGACGTCGTTCGCAATCTCCGCCGCGTCGGGGTCGAGGACGAGGCGGGCGCGCGGCGCGTAGTCGAAGAGCGTCTCGAGGCCCTCGTAGCGCTCCGCGAGGCGATGCTCCGCGCCCTGCGGCAGCGGCGTCGCCTCCGCGTCGGGCATGCGCACGATCTCGGAGGCGGGGTCGAGGTCGAGGGCGTCGCGATCGGCAGTCGTCGCGGAGGTCGCCGGATCGACGTCGTGGATCGCAGCGACGCGCCCGTCCGTGTGCTCTATGCGCACGGGGCGATCGGCGGAGGCGGGGAAGACGTCGAGGACGTGCGGGCGCATGGCCGCCTCGCCGGGCTCGTCGGCGCGCTCGTCGTGCCGGTAGCCGAGGCGCACGAGCGCGGCCTCGACGGCGGGCGGATCGAAGGCCTCGCCCACGCGGAACGCGAGCCGGCCCTGCGCCCAGACCGTGCGCGGCGGCACGCGGCGCAGGAGGGCGGCGGGCGTCGTCAGGACGAGCGCCGGCGCGTCCGCGCCGCCCTCGGCGAGCCCGCCCTCCGCCAGGCGGCGCAGGACGCTCATCCGCGCGCCCATGCACGCCTGCGAAGGCGGCATCCTGTCGTAGGGGAAGCAATCCCACGCCGGCAGGCGCGCCATCGGCAGGTCCGGCGCGAGCGCGGCGACGCACGCCGCGAGCGCATCCGCGCGCCGGCCGCTCTCGGCGACATGGACGAGCGGCCCGTCCGTCCCGCCCTCCCGCGCCATGTTCTCCCGCGCCATGCGGGCGAGCGCGAGAGCGAGCCGCCCGACGGGCGCGGCGGCGGGGAGATCCGGAGCGTTGAGGCTCTCCGGAGCGGCGTTCGTTCGGTTCGGCATGGATCGTGCGTGCTCGGGCGGCGGGCTGCGAGGAACGCCGAGCGCGTGCCGAGGTTTCCGCAGCCGTCGCCGCAGCCTTCGTCGGAGGGCGCTCGCCCGGTCGTGCCCGCACGCCCGGCGCGCTTCCTTCGCCGGAAAAGACGGCTATATACGTGGGACCGATGTTCGAATGCCGCGCGAGCCGAAGGGCGCCTCGATGACTGCCGCCGCACCGATCCTGGATCATGCCGACCCTACGGCCATCGACGTCGACGAGCTCCTCGCCAACGCCCGTCAGGCGAGCGAATTCCTCAAGGCGCTCTCGCACGAGACGCGGCTCATCATCTTGTGCGTCCTCATCGAGGGCGAGAAGTCGGTGACGGAGCTCGAGGCCATGCTGAACATGCGCCAGCCCGCCGTCTCCCAGCAGCTCGCGCGCCTGCGCGCCGACGACCTCGTGGCCAGCCGCCGGGACGGCAAGAACATCTACTATTCCCTCGCCCGCCCCGAGGTGATCGAGATCATCGGCGCCCTTCAGCGCACCTTCTGCCCGCCCGCGCGACCCTGATCTCTCAAAGCTTCGTGCGCAGCTGCCACAGCTCGGGGAAGAACGGCTTCTCGAGCACGCTCTTCAGGTACGACACGCCGGCGGAGCCGCCGGTGCCGCGGCGGAAGCCGATGATGCGCTCCACCGTCGTCACGTGCCGGAAGCGCCATTGGCGCATGAGATCCTCGAGATCGACCAGCTCCTCGGCGAGTTCGTAGAGGTCGAAGAACGCCTCCGAGCGGCGATAGACCTCCTCCCAGACGCTCTCGAGCTCCGGGTCGTATTCGTGGCGCTTGGTTACGTCGCGGGTCAGCCGGTCGGCGGGAACGGGCAGGCCGCGGCGGGCGAGGAGGCGGATCGCCTCGTCGTAGATCGAGGGCGCCTCGAAGGCGGCGCGCAGCGGGTCGTGGCGGGCTGGATCGTGGGCGTGCGGCTCGAGCATGCCCTCCGCCTTGGCGCCGAGCTTGAACTCGATCATCCGATACTGGAAGGACTGGAAGCCCGAGGACGCGCCGAGCCGCTCGCGGAAGGCGAGGTAGTCCGCGGGCGTCATCGTGGAGAGCACGTCCCAGGCGCTCACCAGCTGCTCCTGGATGCGCCCGCAGCGCGCGAGCGCCTTGAAGGCTTGGCGCAGGCGATCGCCGCGCACCGCCGAGATCGCCGCGTCGAGCTCGTGGATGAAGAGCTTCATCCACAATTCCTGCACCTGGTGGATGGCGATGAAGAGCGGCTCGTCGTGCTCCGCGGACAAAGGGTGCTGGGCGGCCAGCAGCGTATCGAGCCCCAGATAGTCGCCGTAGGACATGTCGTTGGAGAAGTCGGTCTTGACGCCGTCGTCCGCCATGGGAGGCTCCTGTCGCGGGATTGGTTCAAGCTTGAAATATCGCGCGCCGCGGCACAAGCTCGAACCCGATGAGAGGACGTGAAGATCCCATGCTCGACCTGCGCCACCATTTCTCCCGCTATCGCGACGCCGCCCCGCAGCGCCTGCACCTCGCCGCCCACAGCCACCACTACTGGCCGGACGTGACGCGCGAGGCCCAGCTCGTCGCCTGGGACGACGCCGCGCGGCTCGCCGACCGCAAATGGGGCCACGTGCTGGGCCCGGTCTGGCAGGCGGCGCAGGGCCACGTGGCGCGGGTGCTCGGGCTGCCGGATGCCGGCAGCGTCGTCTTCGGGCAGAACACGTTCGAGTTCTGGCTGCGGCTGTTCTCCTGCATGCCGACGGACCGCCCGACGCGGGTGCTGGCGACGGACGGGGAGTTCCATTCCTTCAACCGTTACTCACGCCGCCTCGCCGAGGACCGGCTGATCGATCTCGTCACCGTGCCGGTCGAGCCCTTCGCCACGTTCGAGGCGCGCTTCTCGGAGGCGGCGGCGCGCGGGGGCTGGGACATCGTGCTCTTCAGCCAGGTGCTGTTCGGCTCGGGCTACGTCATCGCGAACATGGAGCGGCTCGTCGACGCCGTGCCCGATCGCGAAACCTTCGTCGTGATCGACGGCTATCACGGCTTCCTCGCGATGCCGACGGATCTCTCCCGCCTGGCGAGCCGGGTCTTCTACATGTCCGGCGGCTACAAGTACGTCATGAGCGGGGAGGGCGTCGCCTTCATGCATTGCCCGCCGGGCTGGGGCGAGCGGCCGCGGGCGACCGGCTGGTATGCCGCCTTCGGCGCGCTGACCGCGCGGCAGGAAGGGCAGGTCGCTTATGCCGAGGACGGCTTTCGCTTCATGGGCGCGACCTTCGACCCGACGGCCTTCTATCGCTTCGACGCGGTCATGCGCTGGCTCGACGGGCTCGGCATCGGCGCGGCCGAGGTGCATGCCCATGCGCATGCCTGCCAGCGCGACTTCGTCGCCGGCCTCGAGGCGGAAGGGGCGGGGCTGACCCGCGCCGATCTCGTGGTGGGGCTCGACGAGCCGAACCGGGCGAACTTCCTCGCCTTCCGGAGGCCGGACGCGGCGGCGCTCCACGAGCGCCTGATGGCGGCGGACATCGTCACGGACGTGCGCGCGGACGTGCTGCGCTTCGGCTTCGGGCTCTACCACGCCCAGGTCGAGATGGGAGAGGCCGCGCGCCGCGTCGCCGCAGCCCTGCGCTGAGGTACGCGGGGCGCGCGAGAGACAGGAACGGCCCGCTCCTCGCTTCCCGGAGCGGGCGTGCGTCTCACTCCTGGAGCATGCGCTTGAGGAGCTCGACCTCCTCGCCGAGCGTCGTGTCCTCGCCGATGGCCTTCTCGATCTTGCGCACGGCGTGGAGCACCGTCGTGTGGTCGCGCCCGCCGAAGCGGCGACCGATCTCGGGCAGCGAGCGCAGCGTCAGCGTCTTCGACAGATACATGGCGATCTGGCGGGGGCGCACCACGGCGGCCGTGCGGCGCTCGGAGAGGATGTCGGAGCGCGAGACGTTGTAGCGCGAGGCGACGAGCTTCTGGATCTCCTCGATCTTGACGCGCTTGGGCTCGCGGTTCTTGACGAGGTCGCGGATCGCGGTCTCGGCGGTCTCGAGCGTCACCGCGGTCCCGGTGAGCGTCGCGTGCGCGAGCAGCCGGTTCACGGCGCCTTCGAGATCGCGGCCGTTCGTCGTGATCTGGCGGGCGACCCAGGCGATGACGTCGGGGGCGACGTCGAAGGTGGGATGCGTCTGGCGCACGGCGGCGATGCGCGCGCCGAGGATCGCGTGGCGCAGATCCTCGTCGAGATTGCCCACCTCGACGACCAGGCCACCGGCGAGACGCGAGCGGGCGCGCTCGTCTAAGCTCTCGAGATCCGCCGGCGGACGGTCCGCGGCGATGACGACCTGGCGCCCGGCGTCGATGAGGGCGTTGAGCGTGTGGCCGAATTCCTGCTGGATCGTGCGGCCCTGGATGAACTGCACGTCGTCGATGATCAGGAGGTCGATGCCGCGCAGCCGCTCCTTGAAGGCGAGCGCCGTCTGCGCCTTGAGGGCGGACACGAAGCCGTACATGAAGCGGTCGGCGGTGAGGTAGATGACGCGCTTGCCCTGCGCCCGCGCCCCGTGGCCGATGGCGTGGAGGAGATGCGTCTTGCCGAGCCCCACGCCCGCATGGAGGTAGAGCGGGTTGTAGAGCGCCGGCCCGTCGTGGCGCGCCACCCGGTCGCCCGCCGCGTGCGCGAGGGCGTTGGAGCGCCCGACGACGAAGCTCTCGAAGGTCAGGCGCGGATCGAGGGGCGCGCCGGCGATGTCGCTCTCGGCGCCGGCGGTCGCGGGCGTCGCCGTGGCGACGGGGGTCGGCGTGCTCGGCGCCTCGCGGCGCGGCGCGGCGTCGGCGCGCGCGGCCGGCATCGGCTCGGTGCGCCGCACGGCGTCGCGCGTCGTCGTCCCGCGCACGAAGAGGGCGATGCGCTCGACGCCGCGCTCCTCGGCCCGATAGATGTCGAGGACGCGATCGAGATAATGCGCCTCGATCCAGCTCTTGAGGAAGCGGGTGGGAACGGTCAGGCGGGCGCAGCCGTCGCCGAGCGTGTCGAGCTCGAGGCGCGCGAACCAGGAGGTGAAGACGTCCTCGCCGAGCTCGGCGCGCAGCCGCCGCCGGACGCGCGCCCAGGTCTCCTTCGCGACGTTCTCGTCCGAGAGGTTCGCGGGGGACGTGTCCTCGCCGGCGGCGTCCTCCATCACGACGTCCTTCCCGGCGATATCGCCTCCCGCTGCGCGCGCAGCCCCGGCCGATCCCCGATCGGCGATGCCCCTCGACGACGTGCCCGGTAGGCCGCCCGCACCGGAGCCGGACCGGACGGCCGCGCCGCCGCAGTCCAAGGCCGCTGCGAGTGCCTTCGCGCGCTCTTCGCCCCCGTGAAACATCGTCGCCCTCCTTCTCGCACCTTCGACGCATCGCCCGCCGCCGCTGGTCGATGTCGCCCGCCCCGTAAAGTAAAGCTCGTCTCGCCGAACGGAAAACCGTTCGGCTGCCTCGACCGCCGCCGAGGCATTCAGAAGTCTTCGCGATGTGCGATCTTGTCCGGGTCGGGCTACAGAGCGGACGTGCGGGTCCCGTCGAGCGTCGTCATCGGTCGCAGTTTTTCTTTGTTGCCGACGACGAACACCGCGAGACCCCCCGCTCCTGAGGCTGAACCCTGGATTTCTGAAGAGTTACTTCGAAGAGCCCCCCGAAGTCCTGAGACCTTACACAGGCCCTCCGGGGGGTGCAACAGAAAGGAATCTCGCGAGGGGGCTTGACGGGCCCCGCGGGCGCCGGACGTGGCCTTCGCGCAGGGGTAAGTCGCTGTAGCTCTTAACGTTTTACTTACCTTCGGAACCCGTCTCGCCCGGTTCCGGAGCGCCCCTGGCGCATTGTGAAACGTCGCCGCCACCGCCTTCTGATCGCCACGATTCCGTGGCCTTTTCTGCTTTGCCCCCTAAGATATTGAGCTTTAAAGAGTTTATCTGCGCGGTCCGGAGGAGCCGCGGCAAGTCTAGAGGCAAGTGTTCCACCCGAAATCGGACCCCGAGAGTCAAGCAGAACGTTAGACGAACTGCAAGTGGACGTACATTTCGCGAGGCGCCGTGTCGAGCCGTCCGCAGCGACTCATGAAGTCGCGCTAAGTGCTCGCAAGACCGTCGGCCACGCCCCTGCGGGCGCGCCGTGAGCCCGCCCCAGGAACGCCGAAGCCCGGCACGAGGCCGGGCTTGCGAGACGTCCAGGTCGGAAGGCGAGGTCGTCCGCCGGCTTTCGCCGGCGCGCGGCGTCAGGCGCTCGCGCGGGCCTCGAGCGCCTTCACGCGCTTGGCGAGGCGGGAGACCTTGCGGGCCGCCGTGTTCTTGTGCGTGACGCCCTTCTGAGCGCTGCGCATGATGATCGGCTCCGCCACGGCGAAGGCGCTGCGCGCGGTCGTCGCGTCGCCGCTGCCGAGGGCCTCCTCGACCTTGCGGATGAAGGTACGCATGCGCGAGCGACGCATGCGGTTGATCGCCGTGCGACGGGCGATCTTGCGCGTCATCTTCTTGGCCGAGGGCGTATTGGCCATGGCTGGTAGAACCCCGTTCAGATGCGCCGACCGGCGAGGCCTGGTGGCCCACGCAGCGGGGATCGGCTGATGTCTCAGGAACCCATGGGCGACCCACCGCGA
Organism: Salinarimonas ramus; assembly: GCF_014645695.1. GTDB lineage: Bacteria > Pseudomonadota > Alphaproteobacteria > Rhizobiales > Beijerinckiaceae > Salinarimonas > Salinarimonas ramus. The sequence continues at coordinate 32,165 of NZ_BMMF01000016.1, forward strand.
TACCGGCGCGCGCCCGTGAAGCCGGGTGTATAGTCGCGCGCGGGCCCGCCGTCAACGCCTCATCGACGCTGCCGTCGGCCGAGCCTCCCATGCGCCGTCGGGCACGGCACGCGCTGGCGATTCGAGTCCATATATATAGGGGCGAGCCTGCTCGCGCGAGACGCACGAGATCGACGTTGAAATTCGCGCGCGGCGAGCGCATCTTGGAGGCGGCGGTAAATCGTGCCGTCGCAAGCGCAGAGAGGACATGACGCTGGCTCAAGTGTCTCCGCGTGAAGCGGAAACCGCGCCGCTTCACGCCCGTCCCGAGGCGGATGCCTCGCCCGACGGGGAAATCCTGTCCCTGGCCAAGACGTGTCTCGACGACATGAAGGCCGAGGAGGTGGTCGAGATCGATCTCGTCGGCAAGACGTCGGTCGCGGACGCCATGCTCGTGGCCACGGGCCGCTCGGACCGGCACGTCAACGCGATCGCCGACCGCATCATCCAGACGCTCAAGGACAACGGCCACGGCACCCCGCGTGTCGAGGGCATGCCCGTGTGCGACTGGGTGCTGATCGATGCCGGCGACGTCATCGTGCACGTGTTCCGCCCCGAGGTCCGCTCCTTCTACAATCTCGAGAAGATGTGGGGCGCGGATCGGCCGGCCGAGCGGATCGACGGCTGAGAGGCCGTGCGGCTCGCGCTCGTCGCGATCGGCCGGCTGAAGGCCGGCCCCGAACGGGCGCTCGTGGATCGCTACGTCGAGCGCGCCCGCGCGCTCGCCCGTCCGCTCGGCTTCTCCGGCCCCGATCTCGTCGAGATCGCGGAATCGAAGGCACGCCGTGAGGCGGACCGCAAGGCCGAGGAGGCCGCCGCGCTCGCGGCGAAGCTGCCCGACGGGGCGCTCGTCGTCCTCGACGAGCGCGGCCGAAGCCTCGACAGCCCGACCTTCGCCAGCCGGCTCGGCGGCTTTCGTGACGCGGGGCGCGGCGCCGCGACCTTCGTGATCGGCGGACCCGACGGGCTCGACGAGACGCTGCGTGCGCGGGCGGACCTCGTCCTCTCCTTCGGCGGGCTCACCATCCCCCACCAGATCGTGCGCGCGCTCGTCGCCGAGCAGACCTATCGCGCGCTCACCATCCTCTCCGGGCACCCGTACCACCGCGGCGGCGAGACCTGATCATGCGCGAGCTCCTCATCATGCGCGCGCCGCTCTTCGTGCGCGAGCTCCCGGCGACCAGCCCGAGCCGCCTCGCCCGCGCCGCGCTCCTCGCCGGCGCGATCGTTCTCTTCGGAGGCAACGTCCCCGCCGCTGCGCAGCAGCCCGAGGCGCCGGCCGCGAGCGATGGCGGCGAGGTCGATCCGGCGGCGCTCGAGAGCGAGGCGCAGGACACCCAAGCCGTGCGCGACGCCCGCGCGGCGGAGCTCGAGGCCCTGCGCTCGGCCCTCGACGAGGCGGCGGCGCAGCGCCGCGCGCTCGACGAGGAGATCGCCCGCCTCGCCGACGATCGCGCGCGGCTCGCGCAGGCCCTCATCGACACGACGGCCCGCATCCGCGGGCTCGAGACGCGCGCGGGCGAGCTCGAGGAGCGCCTGAGCGTGCTGCTCGGCTCGGAGGCCGCGATCCGCCGCTCGCTGGAGAGCCGGCGCGACGTCATCGTCGAGGTGCTCGCCGCGCTCCAGCGGATGGGTCGGCGCCCGCCCCCCGCCGTGCTGGTGCGGCCGGAGGACATCCTGGCGGCCGTGCGCACGTCCATGCTGCTCGGCTCCGTCGTGCCGGAGCTGCGCGCCGAGACGGAGGCGCTCGCGCTCGATCTCGAGGAGCTGGTTCGCCTGCGCGAGGCGATCGCCACCGACCGCGCGACGCTCGCCGCGGAGCTCGAGGCGCTCGCCTCCGAACGTACCCGGCTGACCGCGCTGGTGGAGGCGCGCCAGGCGCGGCTCGCCGCCGCGCGGGAGAACGCCGCGGCGGAGCGCGCGCGCACCGCCTCGCTCGCCCGCGAGGCCGCCACCCTCGAAGATTTGATCGCCGGGATGGAGCGCGAGATCGCCGCCGCTCGCGACGCAGCATCGGCGGCGCGCGCGGCGAGCGAGGCGCGCCTCGCCGAGACGCGGGCGCGCTTCGAGGCCGCGGCGTTCCGCGATCCCGCCCGTCTTTCCCCCGCGATTCCGTTCGACGAGGCCCGCGGAGCGCTGCCGCGACCCGTCTCGGGAGAGACGCTGCGCGCATTCGGCGCACCCGACGGGTATGGCGGGCGCACGCAGGGAATCTCACTTTCGACAAGACCCGGTGAGATCGTCACGGCACCGGCGGACGGGTGGGTCGCCTTCGCGGGGCCGTTCCGCTCCTTCGAGCGTCTCTTGATCATCAATGCGGGCGAGGGATACTATCTCTTGCTGGCAGGGATGGAGACGATCACGGTGGAGGTCGGCCAGTTCGTGCTCGCGGGAGAGCCCGTGGGGACGATGGGCGCGGGAGGTGCGCTCTCGCCGATCGCCGGTGCGTTGGAGACGTCGGACCCCGTCCTGTACGTCGAGTTGAAGAAGGACGGCGGGTCGATCGACCCCTCACCCTGGTGGCAGGAAACCGAAGGCCAAGAGGTTCGCGGATAATGCGCAAGCTTTCACTTCTGATGATCGGCGCGGCGATGGGCGCCGGCGCGGCGACCGTGGCGTCGCAGCCGCAGCTCCTCACGGGCACGAGCGCGATCGCGGCCTCGGCGGAGACCTACCGTCAGCTCAGCCTCTTCGGCGACGTGTTCGAGAAGGTGCGCACCGACTACGTCGAGGCGCCCGAGGACGCGGCCCTGATCGAGTCCGCGATCAACGGCATGCTCACCTCGCTCGATCCCCATTCGAGCTATCTCGACCCCAAGAGCTTCCGCGACATGCAGGTGCAGACCCGCGGCGAGTTCGGCGGGCTCGGCATCGAGGTCACGATGGAGGACGGCTTCGTCAAGGTCGTCACCCCCATCGACGAGACGCCCGCGGCCCAGGCCGGCGTGCTCGCCAACGATCTCATCACCCACATCGACGGCGAGGAGGTCCAGGGCCTCACGCTCAACCAGGCGGTCGACCGCATGCGCGGCCCCGTCAATTCCGCCGTGGAGCTGCGCATCCGCCGCGGCGAGGGCGCCGAGCCGATCACGGTCTCGATCACCCGCGACATCATCCGCATTCGTCCGGTCCGCTGGCGGGTCGAGGACGACGTCGGCTACGTCCGCATCACCCAGTTCAACGAGCAGACCTACCCGAACCTCGAGCGCGCGCTGGGCGAGCTCACCGACGAGATCGGCGAGGAGCGGCTCAGGGGCTTCGTGCTCGACCTGCGCAACAATCCCGGCGGCCTGCTCGACCAGGCGATCGACGTGTCCGACGCCTTCCTCGACCGGGGAGAGATCGTCTCGACCCGCGGCCGCAACGCCAGCGAGACCCAGCGCTACACCGCGCGGTCCGGCGATCTGACGAACGGCAAGCCGGTCGTCGTGCTCGTCAACGGCGGCTCGGCCTCGGCGTCCGAGATCGTGGCGGGGGCGCTGCAGGATCACGAGCGCGCCACCGTGCTCGGCACCCGGTCCTTCGGCAAGGGCTCGGTCCAGACGATCATCCCGCTCGGCGGCTCGGGCGCGCTGCGCCTCACCACCGCGCGGTACTACACGCCCGAAGGCACCTCGATCCAGGCGCGCGGCATCGAGCCGAACATCGTCGTCCTGCAGAACGTGCCGGAGGAGCTCCAGGGCCGCGACACGGTCGAAGGCGAGGCGGGCCTGCGCGGTCACCTCTCCAACGGCGAGGAGGAGCGCACCGCCTCCTCCGCCTACGTGCCGCCGGACCCGGCCGACGACACGCAGATCGCCGCCGCCCTCGCGCTCCTGCGCGGCGAGCGGGTCGATTCCGCCTCGCGCGGCGCTCCGCAGAGCGAGACCGTCCCGAACTGAGGACCGCCCTCGGTCCAGACGTGAGCGTCCGGGCGGGTTTCGCCCGCCAGTGACGGGCATGCACTCGACGGCCCGCTTCCGATGCTCGACATTGGAGGCGGGCCGATCTGATTCGGCGACAGCGGAGACGCGGCACGTGGCGAGCGCGTCCGACGACGACCTGACGAAACCGCTCGGCGCCGAGACTCGCGCCCGCGCGCCCTCGTTCCTGTCGCGCCTGCCGCTCGGGCGCATCGCGTCCGGCGTCGCCATGGCGGCCGCCGCGGCCGTCGGCGCTTATCTCGCGCTGGCGGACGATCCCTTCGGCGGAGAGCCGCACGCGCTCGTCGAGATCCGCGATGCCGCGCCGGAGACGGCGACGGCCCCGGTGGCCGGGGCGGAGCCCTCGGCCTCCCCGCAGAGCGGCCTCGCCCTGATCCAGGACCTCTCGCGCTCGGGGCCCGGCGCCACGGCGGCCGAGATCGAGCGCGCCTCGGGCGTGTCGGTGACGCGCCCCGGCGGCGCGAGCGAGCCCGGCGCCCTCATCATCCGCGTGCCTCCGAGCGAGGGCACGGCGCCCGCTCCCGACGGCGGCGGCATGGGCGGCCTCGCGCCGGCGCCCGACCCGCGCCTCGTCGAGCGCACGCGCTACGGTCTCCTGCCCCGCATCGGCGAGGACGGCGCGACGCCCGCGCGGGTCTACGCCCGCCCGCCGTCTCCGATGACGATGAGCGAGACCGCACGCGTCGCCATCCTGGTCACCGGGCTCGGCATCAGCCAGTCCGGCACGATGCGCGCCATGGACATGCTGCCTCCCGACGTCAGCCTCGCCTTCGCGCCCTATGGCGGCGATCTCGACCAGCACGTCGCCGCCGCGCGCGCCGACGGGCACGAGATCTTCCTGCAGGTGCCGATGGAGCCCTTCGACTACCCGCAGAGCGACCCGGGCCCGCACACGCTCACCAGCGAGGCCTCCGACGAGGACAATCGCGATCGCCTGCACTGGGTGATGGGGCGCTTCACCGGCTATGTCGGCATCGTCAACTTCATGGGCGCCAAGCTGACCGCGGACGCCGACGCGATGCGCCCCATCCTCGGCGAGATCGGCGCGCGCGGCCTCGCCTATGTCGACGACGGCACCTCCTCGCGCACGCGCGGGCCGGCGCTCGCCGCCGACCTCGGCCTGCCCGTGGCGCTCGGCGATCTCGTCCTCGACACCACGCCCGACCCGGAGCGCATCGACGCCGCCCTCGCGCGCCTCGAGCGCCTCGCCCGCGAGCGCGGGCTCGCCGTCGCCACCGCGAGCGCGCTGCCGATGACGGTCGAGCGCATCGCCGCCTGGGCCGCGGACGCCGAGCGGCGCGGCGTGCGTCTCGTCCCGGTCTCCGCCGCCCTCGCCACGTCCACCGGAGGATGATCGCCCGTGTCGGAAGAAGTCCCCGAGAAGCCGCCCTACCGCCCCTGCGTCGGCGTCGTCCTGTTCAATCGCGAGGGCCTCGTCTTCGTGGGCAAGCGCATCCCGGATTCCGGCCCGGAGCACGTCGAGGGACCTCACGTCTGGCAGATGCCGCAGGGCGGCATCGATCCCGGCGAGGAGCCGCTCGCGGCGGCGACGCGCGAGCTGCACGAGGAGACGAACGTGAGGAGCGTCACGCTCCTCGCCCAGGCGTCGGATTGGTACGCCTACGACCTGCCGAGCACGGTCGCGTCGCAGGCCTGGAAGGGCAAGTGGCGCGGCCAGACGCAGATGTGGTTCGCCTTCCGCTTCGAGGGCGACGACAGCGAGATCGACATCGCGAGCCCCGCCGGCCACGAGCCGGAATTCGAGGCCTGGCGCTGGGAGCGGCTGGAGCGCCTGCCCGAGCTGATCATCCCCTTCAAGCGCCCGGTCTACGAACGCGTCGTCGCCGAATTCGCACGTTTTTCCGGCGTGCCGGCGTGAGACGGCGTAGCGGCGGCGGGTGGTCGCGGGCCGCCGTCATCGCGGCGTCACGCGAATGTCTCATGCGGGACCGATGAGCGATTCCATCGACCGTCTGCACCGCGCGATCCTCGCCGCCCGCGACGAGGACGTCGCCACCTCGAAGACCGCGCGCCTCCTCGCCGCCGGGCTGCCCAAGATGGGCAAGAAGCTCGCCGAGGAGGCCGTCGAGACCGCGCTCGACGCGCAGACGGGCGACAAGGCCCGCATCGTCGCGGAGAGCGCCGATCTCCTGTATCACCTGTGCGTCCTGTGGGCCGCGACGGGGATCGAGCCGTCGGCGATCTGGGAGGAGATGGAGCGGCGCGAGCGGCTCTACGGGATCGCGGCCAAGGTGCCCAAGAGCGACCAGAAGGCCGGGCGCCGCGAGGCCCGCGCCGACGCGTCCGGCGATCCCGCGCCTGCGCATCTCTCCGGCCTGCCGCCGCATCGCCCGCGCTGACCGGCGCCATCGAGAGGCCCGCACCATGCCCGACACGGCTCCCGATCACGCCCCGGCGGCGCGCGCGCATCCGAGCCTCGCGGAGGCGTTCGGCGTCTGGGCGCGGGTGGCCGCTCTGTCCTTCGGCGGCCCGGCGGGGCAGATCGCGGTGATGCACCGCATCGTCGTCGAGGAGAAGCGCTGGGTGTCGGAGGCGCGCTTCCTGCACGCGCTGAACTATTGCATGCTGCTTCCCGGCCCCGAGGCGCAGCAGCTCGCGACCTATCTCGGCTGGCTCACCCATCGCACGCTCGGCGGCGCCATGGCGGGGCTGCTGTTCATCCTCCCCGGCGCCGTCTCGATCATGGCGCTGTCGATCGTCTACGCGCTCTACGGCGACGTCGGCTTCGTCGAAGCGTTGTTCTTCGGCCTCAAGGCGGCGGTGCTCGCGATCGTGCTGCAGGCGCTGGTGCGCCTCTCGGGACGTGCCTTGCGCAACGGCGCCATGACGGCGCTCGCGGCCGCGGCCTTCGTCGGCATCTTCTTCTTCGGCGTGCCGTTTCCCGTCATCGTGATCGGCGCGGGCCTGATCGGCTTTCTCGCGGCGCGCGCGGGCAACCCGTCCTTCCTGCCCGCGCCCAAGCCGGAGAACGCGGCGGGCGACGCCGCGGGCGCCTTCCTCGTGGGCGACGACCTGCCGCCGCACGCGAAGCCGACCCGCGCCGCGACGCTGACGGTCGCCTCCGTATGCCTGGCGCTCTGGCTCGCCCCCGTCCTCGCGCTCGTTCTCGCGCTCGGGCCGGGAGACACCTACACGCAGATCGCGCTGTTCTTCTCGCAGATGGCGATGGTGACCTTCGGGGGCGCCTACGCGGTCCTCGCCTATGTCGCCCAGCAGGCGGTGGAGGCGTACGGCTGGCTCGCGCCCGGCGAGATGCTCGACGGGCTCGGCATGGCTGAGACGACGCCGGGGCCGCTGATCATGGTCCTGCAATACGTGGGCTTCCTCGCGGCCTTCCGCGATCCCGGCATGCTCGATCCGGTGCTCGCGGGCGTCCTCGGTGGGCTCCTCGCCACCTGGGTGACCTTCGCGCCCTGCTTCTTGTGGATCTTCCTCGGCGCGCCCTTCATCGAGCGGCTGCGCGAGAACCGCCCGCTGGCGGGCGCGCTCTCGGCGATCACGGCGGCGGTAGTGGGGGTGATCCTCAACCTCGCCCTCTGGTTCTCGATCCACGTCCTCTTCCGCGAGACGCTGCCCGTCACCGCCTACTGGCTCGACGTCGACGCGCCCGTCCTCGCGAGCCTCGATCCGTGGGCGGCGCTGCTCTCCGCGGGAGCGCTCCTCGCCGTCTTCGTCGCCAAGGCGGGCATGCTCGCGGTCCTCGCCGGCGCGGCGCTCGCCGGCATCGCGCTCCACCTCGCGGGGCTGGTCGCAACCTGAAGCGAAGCTGAACGGCGCGTTCGGGAACGGTTCCGGTGCGCTGCCCTACAAGGGCCTCCGTCACGCCGGAGGTCCGCCATGTTCAAGCGTCCGCTCGCCCTCGCCGCCGCCACCCTCTACGTCACGATGGTGATCGGCCTCGCGGGCGGCATCGGCGTCATGGCGTCCGGCGCGCCGACGCCCCACGAGACCGCGGGACACGAGGTCGGTTTCGCGCTCATCATGATGCTCAACAAGTGAGGGCGCGCGCGCCGCGCTCGGCGTGCCTCCCGCGCCCTGAGTCGGATCGCCGCATCTCGCGCCGTCGCACGTGCTTTGCCTGGGGAAAACGGCCGGCCGTCCACAGCGGGCGGGGAGGGCGACTCTTGCGCGCGAGTCGACGCATCTAGTACGTTCGCCTGTGTCGAACACGACATCTGGTGCGGCAAATCTCTATACCATCTGCGCGCGACGGGAACGCGGTCGAGCAATCGATCGTCCGCGAGCGAAGACGGATTCCGCGAATCAGCGTCCGCGAGGAGGCGGCGATGACCGATGCAACCCTGACCTGGACCGACGAGCGCGTCGAGCGTCTGAAGACGCTCTGGCAGGAGGGTCGCAGCGCGAGCGCCATCGCCGCCGAGCTCGGCGGGGTGTCGCGCAACGCGGTCATCGGCAAGGTCCATCGTCTCGGCCTGTCGGGCCGCGGCAAGGCGCCGGAGAAGCCGGCGCCCGCGCGTCCGCGGCCGAAGCAGGCCCCCGCCGCCGCGGCGGCCGAGGAGGCGGCGCCCGTCGCGGCGCCGCAGCCTTCGCGGCCCATCACCGTCGGCGCCAACGCGCTCGCCGCGGCCCTCGAGCCGCAGCCGGCCCGCGCCGAGGCCGCGCCGCTGGCGCAGCCGCGCCCGGCGCCGCAGCCCGCCGGCGAGATCGTGGTGCCGCTCTCCGAGCGCGTGACCATCATGGACCTGCGCGAGAGCATGTGCCGCTGGCCCATGGGCGATCCGAGCTCGCCCGACTTCCGCTTCTGCGGCGCGCGCTCGCTGACCGGCATGCCCTATTGCACGCATCACGCGCAGATCGCCTACCAGCCCTCCGCCGACCGCCGGCGCGACCGCAAGGCGTTGGCGGGCTGAACGTCGCGCGTCGTCCCGGCCTCAGCCGATCCTGGCGAGGAGCGCGAGCAGCGTTGCCGCCTCCTCCGGCGTCAGCGGCGCGAGGGTGCGCGTGGAGACCTCCTCGGCGGTGGCCCGCATCTCCCGCGCCGCCGCCTCGCCCTCGCGGGTGAGGCTGATGGCGACGAGGCGCGCGTCCTCCGAGACCGCGCTCTGGCGCACGTAGCCACGCTTCGTCAGGCGCCCCACGACGCCGAAGATCGTCGCCGGGTCCATGCCCGTCAGGCGGCCGAGCTGGTTCTGCGGTGTGGGGCCGCGGTCGAGCAGGGTGACGAGCGCGGCGAATTGCGTCGGCGTCACCGAGAAGCGCCCCATCACCGCGTTGAAGATCTCGGCATTGCGCTGGTGCGCCCGGCGCACGAGGTGCCCCACCTGGCGCTCCAGCCGGAAATCCGGGTCGTCCGGCGTCGTCGTACGGTCGGTGTCGGCACCGTCGGGGGCCGTCTCGGCGGCGGTCGCGCGTCGCGTCATCGTCTCCCTCGATCCGTCGGCCGGGTCCTGGGAAGCATAGGGCGCCGGCGCCGTGCAGGCCAGCGGCAGCGATGCACGTCGAGCTGCTCAATTCCTCTGCGGAAGCGGGATCGCCTGGAGCTCGGTGGGCGGCAGCGTCCGCTGCGTCGTCACCGGCACGGCCGCGCCGGGGAGCGGCATGCCCCGCGCGCGCATGGCGAGCGCGATGGTGAGGCGCTCCGCGGCCTCCGGCGACATCTGCGCCATCACCTCCGCCATGCGCCGTGGGCTCATCTCCACGGCGATGGGCACGAGCACCTCGAGGGCGAGCCGGTCGAAGACCCGCGCGGCGTCCTTGGGGCGCATGGCCTCGTACATCGAGACGAGCCGTGTCATCGCCTCGGACGGCGTCTCCTGCGGCGCCGCCTGCGCCGGAGCGGCCGGGCCGCCGCCGGGCATCGCCGAGGCGGACTGCACGCCGGCCGCGGCCGCCTCGCCGCCGGTGGCGCCGATGGCGAGGCGTTCCTCGAGGCGCGCCTCCGCGGCGGCGAGGAGCTCCTCGCGCATGTCGAGATCGCGCAGCCGCCGCTCGAGAGCCGCGCGCTGCTCGACCATGCTCTCGCGCAAGGCCGCCTCCGACGAGGAGACGGGGGTGCGCAGGTTCGGCAGGAGCTCCGGCGCGAGCCCGTCGACGGGCGGTGCCTCGGCGGCAGCTGCGGCATCCGCCTCGCCGCCTTCGCCGGCTTCGTCCTCGCCGTCGGGCGCGGAGCCCGTGGTGACGACCTCGGGCGCGGGCGTGTCGCTGCGCGCGAAGGCGAGGACGCGGGCGAAGGCGGGCAGCGTATCCTCGGGCGTGACGACGCTCGGACCCGGCACCTCCGTCATCGCGGACGCTGGCGGCTCCGGCTCGCGCGCGACGAAGGCGACGCCCTTCAGAAGCAGGAGCGCGGCCGCGGCGATCACCACCGCGTCCGTCAGCCTCAGCTTCGTCTCGCCGATGCGGCGAAGGGCCTCGCGCGCGTCCATTCCTCGTCCTCAGGCCTCCCTCGGCTCAGCCGCGACCGAGCCGGCGCGCGGCGCGCTCGGCCAGGATCTCGGCGGCCGCGCTGATGCGGGCGCTGCGGGGCGGCTCGGCGGGGCGGGCCGCGACGACGGGCTCGGGGCTCCGGGGCGGCGCCATGAAAGGCGGGCGACGCGGCGCCTCGGCGATGCGCGGCTCGGGTGCTCGCGGCGCGGGCGCCGGCTCCTGCATGCGCGGCTCGGGCATGCGCGGCGCCGGCTCGGCCGCCGCGGCGCGGCGGGAGGAATCCACGATCTGCATGATGCGGCCCATCATGCTCTCCCCCGCCTCCACCTGGCTCGCGAGATCGGCGGCGTAGCGCTCCGCCGTGCGCAGGCGATCCGCGAGCGTGCGGTCGCACTCGCCGAGCGTGGCGCGCAGGCCCGATATGGCGCGCTCCGCGTTCTCGGTGGCCTGGACCAGGTCCCCGATCGTGCGCCGCATGGAGGCCTCGTCCGCCTGCAGGCGGGCGATGCGCCTGCCGAGCTTGGCGCAGGTGACCATGCAGGCGACGAGCAGCACGGCGACGAGCAGCTCGGCGATCATCATCAGGACGGACGTCATGCCGGCCTCACTCCCTGGTTCCCTTGAGGCTCGCCTCGAAGCTCGCGAGCGTGGTGCGCGCGCGCCTGAGCGGCCGCGCCACCTGGATGGCGATCTTGTCGTCGGCGCGCCCGACGCGCCCTTGCGTCAGGCGCCAGTCGCCGCAGCGCAGCGTGACGAGGTCGGTGGGCTTGATGCCGAGCATCAACGTGTCCCCGACCTCGAGCTTCATCACCTTGCGCAGCGGCAGGCTCATCTCGTGGAGCACGGCCTCCACCTCGAAATCCGCTTGCCAGATCTCGGTGGCGAGGTGCCCCTCCCAGACCGCGTCGCGGCCGAGCTTCTCGCCCATGAAGCTCTGCAGGAGGAGCTCGCGAATGGGTTCGATGGTGGCGAAGGGCAGGAGGATCTGCAGCGTGCCGCCGCGCCCTTCCATGTCGAGCTTGAGCTCGACGAGGATCGCCGCGTTGGCCGGGCGCGTGATCGTGGCGAAGCGCGGGTTGGTCTCGATGCGGTCGACGTCGAACTTCACCGAGGTCAGCACGCCGAAGCAGGTCTCGGCGTCGGTGAGCACGATCTCGACCATGCGCTTGACGAGCTGCATCTCGATCGTGGTGAAGGGCCGGCCGTCGAGGCGCGTGCCCTGGTTGCCGCGCTTTCCGCCGAGCAGGAGGTCGAGCGTCGCGTAGGCGAGGTTCGACTCGATGGTGACGAGCCCCGAGCCCTCCCAGCCCTCGGCGTGGAAGACGGCGAGCTGCACGGGCAGCGGGATCGAGTTGAGGTAGTCGCCGAAGCGGACGGAGGAGATGTTGTCGAGCTGAACCTCGACGTTGTCGTTGAAGAAGTTGCGCAGGCTCGTCGACAGGAGGCGCACCATCCTGTCGAAGATGATCTCGAGCATGGGCAGGCGTTCGTACGAGACGACGCCCGAATCGACGATGGCGCGGATGCCGCCCGCGCCCGACGCCGACATCTCGTGCAGCGAGAAGCCGAGGAGCTGGTCGATCTCCTCCTGGACGAGGATGCGGTCGGCGCCCGCGAGCTCCGGCGAGCTGTCGTCCTCGGCCTCGTCGATCATGGTCGCCCATTCGGCGGCCATGTCGGAGGCGGCGGCGGCCGTGCCCTGCTCGGCGAGGGCCTGGCCCCACTCGTCCGCGAGCGAGGCGTCGGCTTCCTCGCCCGCCTTCTGCTCCATCAGGGCGGCGGCCCAATCGTCCTCGACCTCCTCGGGTTCGTCGGCCACGGCGCCCTCCCTACTGGACGACGACCTCGCCGAAGAGCACCGCGTTCACCTTGGCGGGGTGGACGGCGATGTTCACGCGGCGAAGCAGCTCCTCGCGCAGGCGGTAGACGCCCGCCGAGCCGTGGAGATCGGAGGCGCGCAATTCGCGCACGTAGGTCTGGAACGCGTCCTCGACGCGGGGCAGGAGCGGCTGGATCGTGGTGACGGCCGCGGGGTCGGAGACCTCGAGGCGCGCGGTGAAGCGCAGGAAGCGCGGGCGCTCGTCGGTGGGCTCGGGCGCGAGGTTCACCGTCATCTGCGGCACGTCGACGAAGGCGATCTGGCGTGCGGCTTCGGCCTCCGCCTGGGCCGCGGCCTCGGCGATCTCCTCCTCGGAGGGGCCGGAGAACAGGAAGAAGTAGGCCCCCGCGCCGCCGCCGAGCAGGAGCACGCCCGCCACGGCACCGATCAGGATCAGCTTCTTCTTCTTCGAGCCGCCCTCGGCGGGGGCGCCTTCGCCCTCGACCTCGGGATCCTCGCCCTTGCGTGGTTTCTTCGCCATCTGCCCCTCGCGCCCGTCTCGATCGGCACGTTCCCCCGACATTCGTCGAGGCGTGGTTAATTCCCCGTTAAGGCGGCAAAAGCTGCCGGGTCCTTCTTGCCGCCCGGTCGACGGCGGCTCCCCTCAGGGTGAACGGGCGCCTAACGCGAAAGCCTTGATCCACAAAGGTTCGAGACGCTCGGCGCGGTCTGGCACGGCGCTCGCAACGAGGAGCGTGCCGGGTCCGGCGCTGGGGAGCGCGATACGGGGCCGGCGGGGAAGATCGGGGACAAGAAGGAGCGTCTCTCATGGAGAACACGCTTCTCATCGGCCTGTCGCGCCAAGTGGCGCTGGCCCGTGAGCTCGACGTGATCGCCAACAACATGGCGAACGTCAACACCAACGGATTCAAGGCGCGCTCGTCGCGCTTCGAGGAATACCTCGAGCCGGACGCCTCGGCCGAGACCTTCCCGTGGCCGGATCGGGACCTGTCCTTCGTCATCGACGCGGGCAGCCCCATCGACCTCTCGGACGGTGCGGCGGAGCCGACGGGCAACCCGCTCGACGCCGCGATCCGCGGCGAGGGGTTCTTCGTGGTGGAGACCCCCGCCGGCGAGCGCTACACCCGCAACGGCGCCTTCCAGGTCGATCCGCAGGGCCGCCTCGTGACCTCCGACGGCTTTCCGGTGATGGGCGACGGCGGCGCGATCCAGCTCGAGCCGGGCGATACCGGCATCGTCATCGCCAAGGACGGCACGATCTCCACGGATGCCGGCCTGCGCGGACGCCTCGCGCTGGTGCGCTTCGATCAGCCGCAATTCCTCTCGAACGTGGGCGCGAACCTGTTCGCGGCGATCGAGCCCGCGCAGCAGCCCCGCGCCGCCGAGGCCACCGCCAGCGTGCAGCAGGGCTTCATCGAGCGCTCCAACGTCCGGGCCGTCTACGAGATGACCCGCCTCATGGAGGTGAGCCGCGCCTATACGCGCGTCGCCTCGACCATTTCCAGCCTCACCGACCTGCAGCGGACCGCGATCCGCTCGCTGGGCGAAGCGGCCTGACCGTCAAGGAGACGCCACCATGCGCGCCCTCTACTCCGCCGCGACCGGGATGATGGCCCAGGAGCTGAACGTCCAGGTCATCTCCAACAACATCGCCAACATGCGCACCACGGGCTACAAGCGCCAGCAGGCCCATTTCCAGGATCTCCTCTACCAGACCATGCGCCGCGCGGGCGCGACGACCTCGGCGCAGGACACGCAGACGCCCTCCGCCGTCGAGATCGGCTCGGGCGTGAAGGCGGTCTCCACCGCCCGCGCCATGTCGCAGGGCAACCTGACGCCGACCGAGCGCGACTTCGACATCGCCATCCGCGGCGAGGGCTTCTTCCAGGTCAACCTGCCCGACGGGCGCATCGCCTATACCCGCGACGGCGGCTTCGATCTCGACGGCCAGGGCCGGCTGGTGACCAAGGACGGCTACGAGGTCGCGCCGGGCATCACCATCCCCGAGGACGTCCAGAGCGTCTCGATCAGCGCGGCGGGCCATGTCGAGGTCACGCGCGCGGGCGCCGCGGAGCCCGAGGAGGTCGGACGCCTGCAGCTCGTGCGCTTCGTCAACGAGGTCGGGCTCGAGTCGCTCGGCGACAACCTGTTCGGCGCCACCGCCGCCTCCGGCGCGCCCGCCGAGGGCCTGCCCAACGAGGAGGGCTTCGGCTCGCTGCAGCAGGGCTACCTCGAGGAGGCCAACGTCAACGCGGTGACCGAGATCTCGGCGCTGATCTCGGCCCAGCGCGCCTACGAGATGAACTCGCGGGTGATCTCCGCCGCCGACCAGATGCTCCAGGCCGCCAGCCAGATGTTCCGCGGGTGACGACGATGAACCTCCGTTACGATCCCATCCGCCCGCGCCACGGCCGCCTGCCGCTCGGTGCCGCCCTGCGCGCCGCCGCGCTCGTCGGCCTCGGCCTCGCGCTCCTCGTCGCCGCCCGCCCGGCGCTCGCGCAGACGCAGGTCGCCGCGATCGCCGAGGTGATGCCGGCGCCGGCGCCCGTCGCTTCCGTGCCGAGCCTGCGCGGCGACGTCGTCGTCTCCGCGGACGTCATCCGCCTCTCCGACCTCGTCGCGGACGCGCCCGCGGACGTCGCCGCGACCCCCGTCTTCCGGGCTCCCGCGCTCGGCGAGATGGGCACGATCCAGGTGGCGCGCCTCCTCCTCGCCGCGCATACGCTGGGGCTCGTCGACATCGACACGAAGGGCCGCGAGCAGGTCACGGTGACCCGCGCCGCGCGCCGCATCGATGACGCGGCTCTCGCCGAGGCGCTCGCGATGCGCGTCGCCGAGGCGAGCGGCCTCGACGCCGACGAGGTCGAGATCGCCTTCGACGGCGCCGCGCCCGCGCTCCTCGTCTCGCCGGACGTCGTGGACCCCGTCTCCGTGACCGACCTCGCCTACGATCCGGCGACGCGCCGCTTCGCGGCGACCGCCTTCGTCGGCCCGAGCGCCGCCGAGCGACGGGCGCAGGCGACCGTGAGCGGCGTGGCGCGCCGGGTGGTCTCGGTGGCGGTGCTCGCCCGCGGCATCGAGCGCGGCGAGGCGATCCGCGCCGACGATTACCGCATCGAGCGCCGCGCCGTGGAGCAGGTGCCCGCCGACGGCCGCCTCGACGCGATCGAGGTGGACGGCCGCGTCGCCCGCCGCACGCTCGCCGCCGGGCAGCTCCTGCGCCAGGGCGACGTCGAGCGTCCGGTCCTCGTCGAGCGCAACGGCACCGTCCTCATGGTCTACGAGAGCGGCGCGCTGACGCTGACGCTGCGCGGGCGCGCCCGCCAGGCGGGCTCGGAGGGCGACATCGTCGACGTCGAGAACCCCGTCTCCGAGCGGATCGTGCAGGGCGAGGTGATCGGCCCCGGCACGGTGCGCGTCGGCCCCGCCTTCCACGGCCGCGTCGCGGCTCTCGCGCGCTGACCCGGAGGACGCCATCGTGACCCGTACTCTCGCCACGCTCCTCGTGCGCGCCCTCGCCATCGTCGCCCTCGCGGCGAGCCTCGGCGCCTGCGCCGCCGCCGACCGCCTCGCGGGCATCGGGCAGGCGCCGCCCCTCTCCGCCATCGAGGACCCGACGGCCCAGCCCGGCTACGTGCCCGTGCGCATGCCCATGCCCGAGCCGGAGGTCGTGTCCTTCGCCTCGAATTCGCTGTGGCGCCAGGGCGCGCGCGGCTTCTTCAAGGACCAGCGCGCCGCGGTCGTCGGCGATCTCGTCACGGTGCGCGTGCGGATCACCGATCGCGCCCAGTTCGACAACCAGACGCGGCGCTCGCGCTCGAACTCCGAGGATCTCGGCGCAGGCGGGATGTTTGGTCTCGAGTCCCAGTTGGAGCAGGTCTTGGGCGACGACGTCGAGGCCGACGCCCTCGTCCAGGCGTCCTCGGATTCCTCCAGCCAGGGCGCGGGCTCGATTCGCCGCTCCGAGCAGCTGACGACGAACGTCGCGGCGGTGGTCACCCAGGTCCTGCCCAACGGCAACATGGTCATCGAGGGCAAGCAGGAGGTGCGCGTCAATTTCGAGGTGCGCGAGCTCATCGTCGCGGGCGTCGTGCGCCCGGAGGACATCGAGAGCGACAACACCATCGATTCGACCAAGATCGCCCAGGCCCGCATCGCCTATGGCGGCCGCGGCCAGATCACGGACGTGCAGCAGCCGCGCTACGGCCAGCAGGTGCTCGACATCCTCCTGCCCTTCTGAGGCGCCCCGCCTCGCTCCCGAGCTCCCCCGGAGGATCGGCCGCTCCCCACGTGCCGCCCTCCGACCCCGAGCGGCCCCGGCTTCCCCGAGCCGGGGCCGCTTCCCCGTCTTCCGCCGGAATCGACGCTTCGAGAGCGCGACCGCCGGTCCTCTTCACAACGCGGGCACGGTGCCTTAATCGAAGCCGGATGAAGACGCCCGGCCTCGTGAAGATCTGCGGATTGAAGACGCCCTCGACGCTCGACGCCGCCCTCGCGGCGGGCGCCGACATGGTCGGGCTCGTGCATTTCCCGCGCAGCCCCCGGCACATCGATCTCGCCGAGGCCGGTCTTCTCGCCGAGCGGGCGCGGGGGCGGGCCTCCGTCGTGGCGCTTCTGGTCGATCCCGACGACGACCTCCTCGACGCCCTCGTCGCGAGCGTGCGTCCCGATCTACTCCAGCTCCACGGCAAGGAGACGCCCGAGCGCGTCGGCGCCGTCAAGGCGCGCTTCGGCGTGCCGGTGATGAAGGCGATCGGCATCGCCGAGGAGGCGGATCTCGCCCGCGTACCGCCCTACGCGGCGGTCTGCGATCGCCTGCTCTTCGACGCGAAGCCCCCGAAGCCCGCTGCCGACGGCGCGACCGTGCTGCCCGGCGGCAACGGCATCGCCTTCGACTGGCGGCTCGTCGCCGCGCTTGACCCCGGGCGCCCGGCCATGCTGTCAGGGGGGCTGACCGCCGAGACCGTCGGCACGGCGATCGCCCTCACGGGCATGCGCGCCGTCGACGTGTCCTCCGGCGTCGAGACCGCGCCGGGGCTCAAGGACCCTATCGAGATCGTGGCCTTCGTGGCCGCCGCCCGCGCCGCATGGCGCGCTCAGGACGAGGCAGGAACGCCGTGACCGCTCCGCAGAAGCCCAATTCCTTCCGCAACGGCCCGGACGAGACCGGCCATTTCGGCATGTTCGGCGGCCGTTTCGTGGCCGAGACCCTGATGCCGAACATCCTCGAGCTGGAAGCCGCCTACGAGGCGGCCAAGGCCGATCCCGAGTTCGAGCGCGAGCTGCGCTCCTACGCCACGCACTACGTCGGCCGGCCGAGCCCGCTCTACTACGCCGAGCGCCTCACCGAGCACGTGCGCGAGACGGCCGGGGCCGGGCAGGGCGCGAAGATCTACCTCAAGCGCGACGAGCTCAACCATACCGGCGCGCACAAGGTGAACAACGTGCTGGGCCAGATCCTGCTCGCGCGGCGCATGGGCAAGAAGCGGATCA
The DNA here is from genome assembly GCF_014645695.1 of Salinarimonas ramus. Lineage (GTDB taxonomy): Bacteria > Pseudomonadota > Alphaproteobacteria > Rhizobiales > Beijerinckiaceae > Salinarimonas > Salinarimonas ramus. Next base: position 49,868 of record NZ_BMMF01000016.1, read on the forward strand.
TCGCCGAGACGGGCGCGGGCCAGCACGGCGTCGCCACCGCGACGCTGTGCGCGCGCTTCGGGCTGGAATGCATCGTCTACATGGGCGCCGTCGACGTCGAGCGGCAGAAGCCCAACGTCTTCCGCATGGAGATGCTCGGCGCGACCGTCGTACCCTGCCAGTCCGGCTCGAAGACGCTGAAAGACGCCATGAACGAGGCGCTGCGCGACTGGGTGACCAACGTCGAGACGACGTTCTACTGCATCGGCACGGTGGCCGGCCCGCATCCCTATCCGGCGATGGTGCGCGACTTCCAGTGCGTCATCGGCGAGGAGGTGCGTTGGCAGATGCAGGAGGCGGAAGGCCGCGGGCCGGATTCGCTCATCGCCGCCATCGGCGGCGGCTCCAACGCCATCGGCCTGTTCCACCCCTTCCTCGACGACGAGAACGTGGAGATCTACGGCGTCGAGGCCGCCGGGCGCGGCATCGACACGGGCGAGCACGCGGCCTCCATCACCGGCGGCAAGCCCGGCGTGCTGCACGGCAACCGCACCTACCTGCTCATGGACGGCGACGGCCAGATCACCGAGGCGCACTCGATCTCGGCGGGCCTCGACTATCCCGGCATCGGGCCCGAGCATTCCTGGCTCGCGGACGTCGGCCGCGTCACCTACACCTCCGCCACCGACAAGGAAGCGCTCGACGCCTTCCAGCTGATGTCGAAGCTCGAAGGCATCATCCCGGCGCTCGAGCCCTCCCACGCCATCGCCAAGGCGGTGGAGATCGCGGCGGGCAAGCCGCGCGACCACATCATGGTGATCAACCTGTGCGGCCGCGGCGACAAGGACATCTTCACGGTGGCCGAGCATCTGCGGGGCGGGCTGTGATCGCGCCCGCATCGACGCCTGCCTGCCCCATACCGGAACCGACCCCATGACCGCCCGCATCGACGCCCGCTTCGCCAAGGCCCGCGCCGAGGGCCGCGCCGCCCTCGTCACCTACGTCATGGCGGGCGATCCCGACCCGGAGACGGCGCTCGCCGTCATCCGCGCGCTGCCGGCGGCGGGGGCCGACATCATCGAGGTGGGGCTGCCCTTCACCGATCCCATGGCCGACGGCCCGGCGATCCAGGCCTCGGGCCTGCGCGCGCTGAAGGCGGGGCAGGACACGGCCGGCACGATCGACCTCGTGCGCCGCTTCCGCGATGGCGACGCGCACACGCCGATCATCCTGATGGGCTACTTCAACCCGATCTACCAATACGGTGTCGAGCGATTCCTCGCGGACGCGAAGGCGGCCGGCGTCGACGGGCTCATCGTCGTCGACCTGCCGCCGGAGGAGGACGCCGAGCTGTGCCTTCCGGCGCTCGAGGCGGGCCTCGCCTTCATCCGGCTCGCGACGCCGACGACGGACGACAAGCGCCTTCCGGCCGTCCTCGCGAACACGGCGGGCTTCGTCTACTACGTCTCGATCACCGGCATCACGGGTGCGGCGACGCCCGATTTCGGCAAGGTCGCGAGCGCCGTCGAGCGCATCAAGCGCCACACGGACCTGCCCGTCGTCGTCGGCTTCGGCGTGAAGACCGGCGCACACGCCGCCGCCATCGCCCAGGGCGCCGATGGCGTCGTCGTCGGCACGGCTCTGGTCTCGGCGCTGGAGCGCAGCCTCGTCGACGGCGCCGCCGGCCCAGGCACGGTGGAGGCCGTGACAGGCCTCGTCGGCGAGCTCGCGGCGGGCGTGCGCTCGGTCGCGAAGGGCTGAGCGGCGAGAGGATCGCGCGCCGCTCGATCCGCGTCTCAGCCCGCCATCGCGACGGGCCGGGCCTGGCCCGGCTCCGGCACGGCCACGCCGGAGGCCGTGTACTCGTTGAGCTTGTTGCGCAGGGTGCGGATCGAGATCCCCAGGATCTTCGCCGCATGCGTGCGGTTGCCCAGGCAATGGTCGAGCGTGTCGAGGATGAGGTCCTGCTCGACCTCCGCCACCGTGCGCCCGACGAGCGCGCGCGTCACCGCCTCCGCCGTGCGCGCGGCGCGGGTCGCGGCGTCGGGCTCGGCGCCGAGCGCATCGCCCTCCGGCGTCATCAGCGCGTCCGGCCCGATCTCCGCGCCCGTCGCGAGGAGGACCGCGCGATGCACGGCGTTCTCCAGCTCGCGCACGTTGCCGCGCCAGGGGTTCTTGAGGACGACGCGCTTGGCGTCGTGGGAGAGGCCGCGCTCGGGCAGGCCGTTCGCCTGCCCGTACTTGCGCGCGAAATGCTGGGCGAGCTCGATGATGTCGCCGGGGCGCTCGCGCAGAGCCGGCAGGCGCAGGTGGACGACGTTGAGGCGGTAGAACAGGTCCTCGCGGAAGGTGCCCGCGCGCACGGCGTCGGCCATGTTGCGGTTCGAGGTGGCCAGCACGCGGATGTCGACGGGCACGGGCTTGGCGCCGCCGACGCGGTCGATGACGCGCTCCTGGAGCGCGCGCAGGAGCTTCGCCTGGAGCCGTACGTCCATCTCGGAGATCTCGTCGAGGAGCAGCGTGCCGCCGTTCGCCTCCTCGAACTTGCCGATGCGCCGGGCGACGGCGCCGGTGAAGGCGCCCTTCTCGTGGCCGAACAGCTCGCTCTCGAGCAGCGCGTCCGGGATCGCCGCGCAATTGACGCTGACGAAGGGCTTCGAGCGGCGGGCCGAGCGCTGGTGCAGGTGGCGCGCGAGCACCTCCTTGCCGGTGCCGCTCTCGCCGGTGATCAGCACGGAGGCGTCCGAGCGCGCGACCTGCTCGGCGAGCTTCACCACCTTCTCCATGGCGGGATCGCGCCACACGAAGGCGGCCTGGTCGGCAGCGACCGCTTCCAGGATCGCCGCGATCATGTCGGCGTCGGGCGGCAGCGGGATGTATTCCTTCGCCCCGGCACGGATCGCGTCGACGGCGCCGCGGGTGTCGGCGCCCGCGCCGCAGGCGACGACGGGGGTGCGGATGCGCTCGGCCTCGAGCGCGCCCACGAGGTCCGACACGGAGAGGGCGACGTCGACCATGATCAGGTCGGCGCCCTTGGCGCGCAGGACCGCGAGCCCCTGGTCGAGGTCGTCGGCCTGGACCACGGAGGCGCCGCGGCTCATGGCGATGCGCGAGGCGGTGGTGAGCTCGCCGTCGAGCCGTCCGATGATGAGAAGGCGCATGATCCGGCTCCTTAATGGTCGCTCTTGATGATCTCGGTCATGGTGATGCCGAGCCTGTCCTCGACGAGGACGACCTCGCCGCGGGCGACGAGGCGGTTGTTGACGAAGATGTCGACGGCCTCGCCGACCTTGCGGTCGAGCTCCAGCACGGCGCCGGGCGCGATCTGCAGGAGATCGCCCACGGGCATGCGGGCGCGCCCGAGCACGGCCGAGACCGCCACCGGCACGTCGAAGATCTGCTCGAGATCCGCGGCCGTGCGCTGGACGACCGGCCCGTCGCGGGTCGATTCCGCCGGCAGCGCCGCCTGCGGGTCGAAGCCGATGTCCTCGTCGTCGAGCTGAGGCAGGGTGAAGTCTCCGCTCATCGCGTCACGCTCCCGGTGTCTCGTGCGTCGCGCCCGTGGTCTTGCGGGCGATCTCGGCCGCGAGCGCCGCGCCGTCGCGCACGACGCCGCCGTCGGCCCATTCGAAGCGCGCGTCGCCGCGCGCGATGTCGTTCTCGCCGATGACGACGAGGCGGCCCTCGAAGCCGCGCTCGCGGGCGAGGGTCTTCACCAGCGCCTCGACCTCGTCGACGAGGCTCTCCTCGACGCGCACCACGAGGTGGGGCACGCCGCGCAGGTGCCCGAAGGCCTCGCGGGCGGCTTCCATGATCGTGTCGAGGGGGAAGCGCTCCAGCGCCGCGCCGGCCAGCGTGCGCGCCAGCGTCTCGGCGAAGGCCAGCGCCTCCGCCTCCAGCGCGTTGCCGCGCGCGTCGGCGTCGGCGAGGAGCGCGCGGGAGGCCTCGGCGATGCGCGCCAGCGTCTCGCGCTTGGCCGCGTCGACCTCCGCCAGGGCGGCCGCGCGGCCCTCGGCGACGCCGCGGGCGTGGCCGCGCGCCTCCGCCTCCGCCAGCGCCGCCTCTGCCTTCGGCGAGGGCGTGCCCGCGGGGCGGGAGAAGTCGCGATCGAAGACGAACCTGCCGCTCATCTCAGCCTCGCTCGTGGATCCATTGGCGCATCACGGTCACCGTCTCGGTGGGGCTCTGCTTGACGAGGTCGGCGACGCGCTCCAGCGAGGCCTGCTGCACCTGGCCGTTGACCTTGGCCATCTCGATCATCTGCGAGGTCGCGTCGGGGCGTGCCATCATCAGGGCCGTGTCGACCGCCGCGTTGCCCGTGCTGCCGCCCTCCGGGCCGCCGATCGCCGCCGTTCCGCCCTCGCCGCGGGTGATCACCACGGGGGGCGCGGTGAGGCTGCGCAGCATCGGCCGCAGCACCGTGAAGATGACGACGAGCGAGAGCAGGAAGAGCACGCCGAGCTCGATGGCGCGCAGGACGTCCTCGCGCGAAGGGTTCATCAGGCTCTCGAGCAGCGTCTGCTCCTCGGGCAGGAATTCCGGCTGCGGCCCTTCGGCGAAGCGCAGGTTGACGATCTCGATCTGGTCGCCGCGATCGGCGTCGAAGCCGATGGCCGTGCGCACCAGCGCCTCGATGCGGTCGAGCTCCTCCTGGGCGCGCGGCTCGTAGGTCACCGTGCCGTCGGGGGCGACCTGGTAGGCGCCGTCGACGAGGACCGCGACCGAGATGCGCGAGAGCCGCGGGCCCTCCAGCATCTCGACGCGGGTGGAGCGGGAGATCTCGTAGTTGATCGTCTCCTCGGTCGTCTCCTGCTGGTCGCGCATGCCGGCGCCGCCCTGGTCGTTGCCGGCCTCGGGCAATTCGTTGCCCACCGTGACGCCGGCCTCGTTCTGGGTCGCCACCGAATTGTCGGTGCGCGACTGCATGGAGCGCGCCACCTGCCCGTTGGGATCGAAGGTCTCCGAGCGATTCTCGACCCGGTTCGTGTCGAACTCCGCCGCTACCTGGACACGGGTGCGCCCACGCCCGACGATGCCGGCGACGATGTCCTCGACCTGGTTGCGCAGGCGATTCTCGAAGGCGATGCGCGTCTCGTCCGCGGCGAAGGCGGCCATGGCCTCTCCCGCGGTCGCGCCGTCGGCGAGGAGGCGACCGCCCTCGTCGACGATGGAGATGCGATCGGGACGCAGGCCTTCCACGGCGGTGGCGACGAGGTGGCGGATGGCGCGCACCTGCGACTGGTCGAGGTCGCCGCGCACCCGCAGCACGATGGAGGCGCGCGGGTCCTCCCGGTCGCGCTCGAACAGGCGCCGCTCGGGGATGGCGAGATGGACGCGCGCCGCCTCGACCCGCGCCAGCGAGGAGATGGTGCGCGAGAGCTCGCCCTCGAGCGCGCGCAGCTGGTTGATGTTCTGGACGAAGCTCGTCGAGGAGAACGAATCGCCCCGGTCGAAGATCTCGTAGCCGACGCCGGTCCCCGCCGGCAGGCCGTCGGCGGCGAGCTCCATGCGCAGCCGCGCCAGATCCGCGCGGGGCGCCAGGATGACGCCGTCGCCGCGGGTCTCGTAAGCCACGCCCCGCGCCTCGAGGTCGCGTACCACCGCGCCCGCATCGGCCATGGAGAGATCGGAATAGAGCACGCCCATGTCTGGCTGGGACATGCGCATGATGACGAAGGCGAAGAAGCCGACGAGGGCGAGCGTCACCGCGCCCATCACCGCGAGGCGGGCCGGGCCGAGCCGGGTCAGGTTCTCCATCAACGGGTTCACGCGAGACACACCCTCGAGATCGCTGGCACGTGCCGACGGCGGATCGACGCGGCCGGTAGGCAGGAATTTCCCAGCGGAGGGTGAACGACTGGTTAACGCCGCAAAGATGAGCCGGCTCGAGGCACCCGGCAGGGCCCCAGGAGCAATGCGCGAAATTCGGGGCTATCGTCGGGGACCGTTCCGCGTTATGACCGCGTTCTCCATACGTTCGGTTACAGGCATGGCTCCCCGCAACGTCACGATCGTGGTGCTCTGGATGGCCGGGGCGCTCCTGTCCTTCTCGGCGATCGCGGTCGCCGTGCGCGAGCTGTCGGCCGGGCTCTCCGCCTTCGAGATGCTGGCCTTCCGCAACGCGGTGGGGCTCGTGGGCATCCTCGTCGTCGCCGCCCTCGTGCCGCGCGTGCGCGCGAGCCTCGCCGCGCGCCGGCTCGGGCGCCACGCCCAGCGCAACGTGGTGCACTTTCTCGGGCAATACGCCTGGACGGTGGGGATCACGCTCCTGCCGCTCGCCGTCGTCTTCGCCGTCGAATTCACGGCGCCGGCGCTGACCGCGCTCCTCGCCGTCCTGCTGCTCGGCGAGCGGCTGACGCGCACGCGGGCGCTCGCCATCGGGCTGGGCTTCCTCGGCGTGCTCGTCATCGTGAGGCCCGGCGCGGGGGACGTGGGGCTGCCCGCGCTCGTCGTCCTGTTCGCGGCCTTCGCCTTCGCGCTCACGGCCATCGCCACGAAGAGCCTCACGCGCACCGAGACGACGGCCTCGATCCTCCTGTGGATGAACGCGATGCAGCTCCCGCTCAACCTGATCGGGGCCGACGACGGCTATCTCGCCCGCCTCCTCGAGGCGCCGCTCCTGCCGCTCGCCGCGCTCGGCATCGGCGGCTTCACCGCCCATTGGTGCCTGACGAACGCCTACCGGAACGGAGACGCCATCATGGTCGTGCCGCTCGACTTCCTGCGCATCCCGCTCATCGCGATCGTCGGCCTCGTGCTCTACGCCGAGCCGCTGGACCCGTTCGTGTTCGTGGGCGCCGGCGTGATCGTCGCGGGGATCCTGATCAACCTGCGCGCGGAGACGACGCGCGCGACCCGGCCGCGGGGGGCGTGAGCGATGGCGTGGTCGGGGCAGCAGGAGGCGGCGCTCTCCGCCGTCGCCGCGTGGCTGAAGGGCGGGGACGCGCAGGTCTTCCGCCTCTTCGGCTTCGCGGGCACGGGCAAGACGACGCTCGCGACCCACATCGCCGAGGGTGTCGACGGGGACGTCGCCTTCGGCGCCTTCACCGGCAAGGCGGCGTCCGTCATGCGCTCGAAGGGCTGCACGGAAGCCTCGACCATCCACGCCATGATCTACCGCTCGCGCGGGGACGAGGAGGAGGGGCCGTCCTTCACCCTCAACCGCTCCGGGCCGGCGGCGAAGGCGGACCTCATCGTCATCGACGAATGCTCCATGGTGGACGAGGAGCTGGGCCGCGACCTCCTCTCCTTCGGCAAGAAGGTGCTCGTGCTCGGCGATCCCGCCCAGCTCCCGCCGGTGAAGGGCGGGGGCTTCTTCACCGAGGCCGAGCCCGACATCATGCTCACGGAAGTCCACCGCCAGGCGGCGGACAACCCGATCGTCCACCTCTCCATGCTGGTGCGCGACGGCGGGAGGCTCGATTACGGCACGTTCGGCGAGAGCCGCGTCATCCGCCGCGCGGAGATCGATCCCGACACGGTGATGAACGCCGACCAGGTCCTGGTGGGCATGAACAAGACGCGCCGGCTCTACAACGGCCGCATCCGCGAGCTGAAGGGCTACCGCGATCCCTTCCCTGCGGCGGACGAGAAGCTCGTGTGCCTGCGCAACGACAAGACCAAGGGCCTCCTCAACGGCGGCCTCTGGACCGTGACGGAAGCGAAGCATTGGCCCAATCGCGGCCTCGTCGTCATGCGCATCGCCGCCGAGGAGAACGCCCGCCAGACCACCAAGGTCGAGGTGCCCGTCGCTTTCTTCGAGGGCGGCGAGGAGGAGCTGCCCTACGCGATGCGCCGCGAGCACGACGAGCTGACCTACGGCTACGCGCTCACCGTCCACAAGGCTCAAGGGTCGCAATGGGACGACATCGTGCTCTTCGACGAGAGCTTCGCCTTCCGCGAGCACCGGGCGCGCTGGCTCTACACGGGCCTCACCCGCGCCGCCGAGCGCATCGTCGTGGTGCGATGACGCGAAGCGGCGCGCAGCCCTTGCCCGCGCGCGCCGGCGCTGCTACGCGGCACGGATGAGCCCGCCCCATCGGGCGGACCGGGAAAAGACGAAAGTGCTCAATCGCTTCCGCAGCGCAGAGACCCGCACGGCGCGTCGGCTCGCGCGCATCGCGCGCTGGGACAGGCCGATCGAGGGCGGCCTCGGTCGGCTGCGTGCCTGGGCGAACATGGTGCTGGTCGACCACGGCGTCTTCCGCCTCGCCTATCTGAACCTCCACAGGGTCACGCCGAAGCTCTGGCGCGCGGCGCAGCCGGCCCCGCCACAGCTCGCGCGGCTGCGCGCGCAGGGGTTGCGTACCGTCGTCTACCTGCGCGGCGGGCGCGAGCACGGCTCCTGGCAATTGCAGAAGGAGTGCTGCGAGGCGCTGGGGCTCGAGCTCGTCGACTTCGTGGTGCGCTCGCGCGCCGCGCCCGACAAGGAGACGCTGCTGCGCGCCCGCGCCTTCTTCGAGGGGCTGAGCTATCCCGCCCTCGTTCATTGCAAGTCCGGCGCCGACCGGGCGGGCTTCATGTCCGCGCTCTACCTCGTCGTCCACGAGGGCCGCCCCGCCGACGAGGCTTTGCGCCAGCTCTCGCTGCGATACGGGCATTTTCGCTTCGCCAAGACCGGCATCCTCGACGCCTTCTTCGAGCGCTGGCGCGACGAGGGGGAGGCGCAGGGCCTGTCCTTCGAGGAATGGGTCGAGACGCGCTACGACCCGGACGCGCTCACCCGCGCGTTCAAGCCGGGCCTCGTCTCGGACATCCTGGTCGATCGGATCATGAAGCGCGAGTGAGCGGGCGCGACCGGCGCGCCCGCCCGACCCTCGGTGTCACTGCTGCGCAGGCGCGGGCGCCTCGCCCTCGGCCGGCGCGTCGGTGCGCTCGATGGCGGCGCCCTCGCGCAGCGAGAGCAGCAGCTCCTGCTGCGCGCGGCGGGCGAGGTAGGTGTCGATCTGCTCGCGCATCTCCTCGAAGGTCGGGACCGGCCGCTCGCGACGCTCCTCGGCCTTGATCACGTGCCAGCCGAACTGGCTCTGCACCGGCTCGGACACCTCGCCGGGCTCCAGCGCGAAGGCGGCCTCGGCGAAGGGCGCCACCATGCGGTCGCGGGTGAAGAAGCCGAGATCGCCGCCGGCGCGGGCCGAGCCCGGATCCTGCGACAGCTCGGCCGCCACCTCCTCGAAGGCCTCGCCCTCGGCGATGCGCGCGGCGGCGGCCTGTGCCTCCTCCTGCGTCGGCACCAGGATGTGGCGGGCGCGCACCTCCTGCTCGGGCTCGATGTCGGCGATGGTCTCCTCGTAGAGGGCGCGCGCGGCCTCCTCGGTCACCGCGGCCTCGATCGTGTCCTCGAGGAGCGACTCGAGCAGCAGCTTGTCGCGCTGGTAGGCGAGGCGCTGGGCGAAGCCCTCGCTCTCGCCGATGCCGGCTTCTTCGGCCGCGCGGGCGGCGAGCTCGAGGTTGACGAGGTAGTTCACCAGCGTCTCGCGACGCTGCTCGGCGTTCATGCCCGGCAGCGGCAGAGCCGGGTCCCCGGCCGCGAGGGCGATGTCGCCCTCGGTGATCTCCACGCCGTCGACGGTGGCGACGACGGTGCTCGGGTCGACGGGCACGGCCTCGGCCGCGGGTGCGGCGTCGGTGGCGGGAGCCTGGTCCTGCGCCAGCGCGACCGCGGGAGCGGACACGCCGACGAGGAGCGCGAGGGCGAGACGGGGAAGAAGGGCGTTGGACGGCATGCGTTTCCTCGAAGGGCGCGGACGCGCTCGCGGATCGGCGCGGCCACTCGACAATTGGCGTTCGACGTCTGGTCTGGCCCATCGGCGGCGCCGATGCAAGCCGAGGCGGCGCGGCGGGGATGCGTGTCACCGGCCCGTGATCGCGCGCGCTCCTTTCGGATGCACGACGCGATGATTAGGTCTATATAGCGCGCATCCGCCGCATTCGACGACCCACTGAGACGACAGGACCCCATGCTCGGCGCACTCGCGAAGAAGCTCTTCGGCTCGGCCAACGACCGTCGCCTGAAGTCGTACGCCCCCCGCATCCAGGCGATCAACGCCCTGGAGAAGGAGCTGGAAGGTCTCTCCGACGAGGCCCTGCGCGCCCGGACCGAGGCGTTCAAGGCCGAGATCGCCGCCGGCAAGAGCCTCGACGACGTGCTCGAGCCCGCCTTCGCCACGGTGCGCGAAGGTGCCAAGCGCGTGCTCGGCCAACGGCACTTCGACGTGCAGCTGATCGGCGGCATGGTCCTCCACGAGGGTTCGATCGCCGAGATGCGCACGGGCGAGGGCAAGACGCTCGTCGCCACGCTCGCGGTCTACCTCAACGCGCTCGCCGGCAAGGGCGTGCACGTCGTGACCGTGAACGACTACCTGGCCAGCCGCGACGCCGCCTGGATGGGCCGCATCTACCGCTTCCTCGGGCTCTCGGTCGGCACGATCGTGCACGGCATGGACGACGCCCAGCGCCGCGAGGCCTATGCCTGCGACATCACCTACGGCACGAACAACGAGTACGGCTTCGACTACCTGCGCGACAACATGAAGTACGATTTCGGGCAGATGGTGCAGCGGGGGCATGCCTTCGCCATCGTCGACGAGGTCGATTCCATCCTCGTCGACGAGGCGCGCACGCCGCTGATCATCTCGGGGCCCCTCGACGACCGCTCCGAGCTCTACCAGGCGGTGGACAAGATCATCCCGCTGCTCACGCCCGAGCATTACGACCTCGACGAGAAGCAGCGCGCGGTGTCGCTGTCGGAAGCCGGCACCGAGCGCATCGAGGAGCTGCTGCGCGAGCACGAGCTCCTCAAGAGCGAGGACCTCTACGACGCGCAGAACGCGACGTTGGTCCACCACATGAACCAGGCGCTGCGCGCCCACAAGCTGTTCACCCGCGACAAGGACTACATCGTCCGAAACGGCGAGGTGGTGATCATCGACGAGTTCACCGGGCGCATGATGCCCGGCCGGCGCTATTCCGAGGGCCTGCACCAGGCGCTCGAGGCGAAGGAGAGCGTCAAGATCCAGCCCGAGAACCAGACGCTCGCCTCGATCACCTTCCAGAACTACTTCCGCCTCTATTCCAAGCTCGCCGGCATGACCGGCACGGCCGCGACCGAGGCCGACGAGTTCGCCGAGATCTACAATCTCGACGTCGTCGAGATCCCGACGAACCGCCCCGTGTCGCGTCTCGACGAGGACGACGAGGTCTACCGCACCGTCTCGGAGAAGTACGCCGCCATCATCCAGGACATCGAGGCCGCCTCCGCCAAGGGCCAGCCCTCGCTGGTGGGCACGACCTCGATCGAGAAGTCCGAGCTCCTCGCCGCCGAGCTGCGCAAGGCCGGCTTCAAGCAGATCGACTTCGCCGATCCCAAGGCGCTGGGGCCGCTCTTCGAGGCTGCGCGCGCCGCGCGTCCCGCCAAGACCTTCGCCGTGCTCAACGCCCGCTTCCACGAGCAGGAGGCGTTCATCGTCGCCCAGGCCGGCGTGCCGGGCGCGATCACGATCGCCACGAACATGGCCGGCCGCGGCACCGACATCCAGCTCGGCGGCAATGCGGACATGCGCATCGGCTTCGAGCTCGAGGGCATGGAGGAGGGCGAGGCCCGCGCCGCCCGCGAGGCGGCCATCCGCGAGGAGGTCGCGGCCTTCAAGGCCCGCGCGCTCGAGGCCGGCGGCCTCTACGTCATCGGCACGGAGCGCCACGAGAGCCGGCGCATCGACAACCAGCTGCGCGGCCGCTCGGGCCGCCAAGGCGATCCGGGCCGCTCGAAGTTCTTCCTGTCGCTGCAGGACGACCTGATGCGCATCTTCGGGTCGGACCGCATGGACGGCATGCTGACCAAGCTCGGCCTGCAGGAGGGCGAGGCCATCGTCCATCCCTGGATCAACAAGGCGATCGAGAAGGCGCAGTCCAAGGTCGAGGCGCGCAACTTCGACATTCGCAAGAACATCCTCAAGTACGACAACGTCATGAACGACCAGCGCAAGGTCGTCTTCGAGCAGCGCCGCGAGTTCATGGGCGAGGCCTCCGTGCGCGAGACCATCGACGAGATGCGCGAGAGCGTCGTGGAGGACGTCGTCGCCCGCCACATTCCCGCCGACGCCTATCCCGAGCAATGGGACACGGAGGGTCTCGACAAGGAGGTCCGCCGCCTCCTCAACCTCGACCTGCCGGTGGTCGACTGGGCGAAGGAGGAGGGCATCGCCGACGAGGAGATGCGCGAGCGCCTGCTCGATGCCGCCAACGCCGCCTATGCCGCGCGCATCGAGAAGAACACGTCGGACGTGATGACGTACGTCGAGAAGCAGGTGCTGCTGCAGAGCCTCGACCAGCTCTGGCGCGAGCACATCGTCACGCTCGAGCATCTGCGCCAAGTCATCGGCTGGCGCGGCCTCGCCCAGCGCGACCCGCTCAACGAGTACAAGTCCGAGGCCTTCCAGCTCTTCGAGGCGCTGATCGCACGCCTGCGCGAGGCGGTCACGGCCCAGCTCATGCGGGTGGAGGTGGTCTACCAGCGCCCGCCCGAGCCGAAGCTGCCGGAGATGGCGGCGCATCACGCCGATCCGGTCACCGGCGAGGACGAGATGGCCGCGGGCGGCTCGACCGGGCTCGGCTCGCCCGGTGCGGCCGCTGGCGGCGCGGCGATGGCCGTGGGCTACGTGCCGCCCGCCCAGCGCGACCCGAACGACCCCTCCACCTGGGGCAAGGTCGGCCGCAACGAGGATTGCCCCTGCGGCTCCGGCAAGAAGTACAAGCACTGCCACGGCGCGCTGGCGTGAGCCGCGCCGGCGTCGGCACCGTATGCAGGCGCCAGACGCATCGCCTGAAGCCGCTTTCGCGCCCGCGCACCTTCCGCGCGGGCGCCCGTCTCGTCTAAGCTCCCGCTCCCGACGACGGAGCCCGAGACGATGACGAAGCCCACGATCCTGATGCCCTCCCGGATGATGCCGCTCGTCGTCGAGCGGCTCGCGGCGCGTTTCCATCTCGTGCGGCTGTGGGAGGAGGCGGATCGCGAGGCGTGGCTCGCGGCGCATGGCGGCTCGGTGCGGGGCATCGCGGCGGGCGCGCATCACCGCATCGACGACGCCTTCATGGGACGCCTTCCGCATCTGGAGATCGTCGCGTCCTTCGGCGTCGGTTACGACCACGTGGACGCGCACGCCGCTGCGCGCAGGGGCGTCGTCGTCACCAATACGCCCGACGTGCTGACGGAGGAGGTCGCCGACCTGACGCTGGGCCTCCTCCTCGCCACCGTGCGGCGCCTGCCGCAGGCGGAGCGCTATTTGCGCGAGGGCCGCTGGAAGGCGCAAGGCTCCTTCCCCCTCTCGCCGACGCTGCGCACCCGCACCATCGGCATCCTCGGCTACGGGCGCATCGGCAAGGCCATCGCGCGCCGGCTCGATGCCTTCGGGGTCACCGTGGTCTATCACGGCCGCCGCCGCCAGGAGGGCGTGCCGCATCGCCATTACGACAGCCTCGTCGAGATGGCGCGCGCCGTCGACACCCTGATCTGCGTGGCGCCGGGCGGGGCGGGGACGCGCCACCTCGTCTCGACACAGGTGCTCGAGGCGCTCGGCCCCGACGGCGTGCTGATCAACGTGGGGCGCGGCTCGGTCGTGGACGAGGCGGCGCTGATCGCGGCGCTGGACAAGGGCACGATCCTCACCGCCGGGCTCGACGTCTTCGAGGACGAGCCGAACGTGCCGGCCGCGCTCCTCGCTCGCGACGACGTGGTGCTCCTGCCCCATGTCGGCTCGGCGTCCGTCCACACCCGCGAGGCCATGGGCGCGCTGGTCGTCGACAACCTCGTCTCCTGGTTCGAGGGCGCGGGGCCGCTGACACCAGTGGAGGAGACGCCGTGGAGAGGCGAGGGGGCTGCGTCGGGGTGATCAGGGGTGGGGGGCGTCGGTCGACGCTGCGGCGCCGCCCTTAACAGCATGCCCCCCGCAAACCAGAAAGGCCGCCTCGCGGCGGCCCTTCATCGTCTCTTGCAGGCGTTGCCCGTCGGGTGAATCACATGCCGAGGCTCGCCTTCGCCTCGCGCAGCTGCGCCACCGTGTCGGCGGCGGCGGCCTTGAGGACGGGGTCCTCCACCGTCTCGTGCTCGGTCTCGGCGCGGGAGATCTCGCGCGACAGGATCTCGCCGTTCAGCTCGGAGACCGGCATCGCGCGCTCGGCGAGAACCGTGGCGCCCTTGGGGCCGACGTCGACGAAGCCGCCCTGGACCAGGATGCGCTCCTCGCCCTTGCCGGACGAGACGACGAGGAAGCCCGTCTTGAGCGAGGTCATCATCGGGGCGTGGCTGGCGAGCAGCGTCATCTCGCCCTCCGCGGCGGGGATCACCACCGTCTCGACGTCGCCCGAGAAGATGATGCGCTCGGGAGAGACGAGCTCGAAGGGAAAGCTGGCCATTGAACCCTCTTGGAACCCATGGTGGGAAGGACGCGCGCGCCCGATCGCGAGGATCGGGCGCGCCCGTTCAGGTCATGGTGGTCGCGATCACGCCGCCTGGGCGAGACGCTCGGCCTTCTCGATCGCCATGTCGATGGAGCCGACCATGTAGAAGGCGGCCTCCGGCAGGTGATCGTACTCGCCGGCGACGAGGCCCTTGAAGCCCTTGATCGTGTCCTCGAGCGACACGAGCTGGCCCGGCGAGCCGGTGAACACCTCGGCGACGAAGAAGGGCTGCGACAGGAAGCGCTCGATCTTGCGTGCGCGGGCGACGGTGAGCTTGTCCTCCTCGGACAGCTCGTCCATGCCCAGGATCGCGATGATGTCCTGCAGCGACTTGTAGCGCTGGAGAACCTGCTGGACCTGGCGGGCGACCTGGTAGTGCTCGTCGCCGACGATACGGGGATCGAGCATGCGCGAGGTCGAGTCGAGCGGGTCCACCGCCGGGTAGATGCCCTTCTCGGCGATGGAGCGGTTGAGCACCGTCGTCGCGTCGAGGTGGGCGAAGGAGGTGGCCGGGGCCGGGTCGGTCAGGTCGTCGGCGGGCACGTAGATCGCCTGCACGGACGTGATCGAGCCCTTGGTCGTCGTGGTGATGCGCTCCTGCAGCTGGCCCATGTCGGTCGACAGGGTCGGCTGGTAGCCCACCGCCGAGGGGATGCGGCCGAGAAGCGCCGACACCTCGGAACCCGCCTGCGTGAAGCGGAAGATGTTGTCGACGAAGAACAGCACGTCCTGCCCCTGGTCGCGGAAGTGCTCCGCGATGGTCAGGCCGGTGAGGCCGACGCGGGCGCGGGCGCCGGGCGGCTCGTTCATCTGGCCGAACACGAGGGCGCACTTCGAGCCCTCGGTGGAGCCGTTGTTGGCGTGCGGGTCCTTGTTCACGCCGGACTCGATCATCTCGTGGTAGAGATCGTTGCCCTCGCGCGTGCGCTCGCCGACGCCGGCGAACACGGAGAAGCCGCCGTGCGCCTTCGCGACGTTGTTGATCAGCTCCTGGATCAGCACGGTCTTGCCGACGCCGGCGCCGCCGAACAGGCCGATCTTGCCGCCGCGGGCGTAGGGCGCGAGCAGGTCGATGACCTTGATGCCCGTGACGAGGATCTGCGCCTCGGTGGACTGGTCGGCGTAGCTCGGCGCCTCGGCGTGGATCGGGCGCATGTCCTCGGCGGGGACCGGGCCGGCCTCGTCGATCGGCTCGCCGATGACGTTGACGATGCGGCCGAGGCAGCCGGCGCCGACGGGCACGCGGATCGGCGCGCCGGTATCGGTCACCGGCTGGCCGCGGGTGAGGCCCTCGGTCGTGTCCATGGCGATGCAGCGTACGGCGCTCTCGCCGAGCTGCTGGGCCACCTCGAGCACCAGGCGCGTGCCCTGGTTGTCGGTCTCGAGCGCGTTGAGGATTTCGGGCAGGTGCCCGTCGAACGTCACGTCGACGACGGCGCCGATGACCTGCGAAATGCGTCCGGTGGGTTCAGCCATGGGTCTCGTCCTTCGTGTTGATCGCTCAGAGCGCCTCGGCGCCCGAGATGATTTCGATCAGTTCCTTGGTGATCTGAGCCTGACGCGTCCTGTTGTAGGTCAGCGTCTGCTTCTTGATCATCTCGCCGGCGTTGCGGGTGGCGCTGTCCATCGCGGACATGCGCGCGCCCTGCTCGGAGGCGCCGTTCTCGAGCAACGCCGAGAAGATCTGCACGGAGACGTTCCGCGGCAAGAGCTTCTCGAGGATCTCCTGCTCGGAGGGCTCGTACTCGTAGACCGCGCCGGAGCCCGCCTCCTCGGCCGCCTGCGGGATCTCCGCGGGGACGATCTGCTGGGCGGTGGGGATCTGCTGGATCACCGAGCGGAAGCGCGAGTAGAACAGCGTCGCGACGTCGAACTCGCCTTCGGCGTAGAGGTTCAGCACCTTCTTGCCGATCTCCTCGGCGTTCTCGAAGCCCAGCACCTTCACCGAGCGCAGCTCGATGAGCTCCATGACGAGCTTGCCGTGCGTGCGGCGCAGGATGTCGTAGCCCTTGCGGCCCACGCAGATGATCTTGACCGTCTTGCCCTGCGCCTGCAGCCGGTTGGCCGTGTCGCGGGCGAGACGGGCGATGGAAGCGTTGAAGGCGCCGCACAGCCCGCGCTCGGCGGTGCAGACCAGGAGCAGGTGCGTGTCGGTCTTGCCGGTGCCGGAGAGCAGCCGGGGCGTTTCCGGGCCGATCTGGACGCCCGAGGCGACGTTGCCGAGCACCTTCGCCATGCGCTCGGCATAGGGGCGCGCCGCCTCGGCCTGCGCCTGGGCGCGACGCAGCTTCGCCGCCGCGACCATCTGCATGGCCTTGGTGATCTTCTGCGTCGCCTTCACGGAGGCGATGCGGTTGCGCAGATCCTTCAGAGACGGCATGGGTCGCCCCGACCTCTTCTCGTTCCGTTACGGGACTTCGCCGCCCGGAGGCGGCGGAGCGGAACGCCGCCGCGCGAACGCGGCGGCGCGATGACGTCGCTCGCGCCGGTCAGGCGGAGAACGTCTTGGCGAAGTCGGTGACGACGGCCTTGAGCTTCTCGGCGGTGTCGTCCTTGAGATCCTTCGTGTCGCGGATCGCGTCGAGGATCTCCGGGTGCTTCTGGCGCAGGAGGCCGAGCAGGCCGTCCTCGAAGGCGCGGACCTTCGCCACCGGCAGCTGGTCGAGATAGCCGTTGACGCCGGCATAGATCACGCAGACCTGCTCTTCCATCTTCAGCGGCGAGAACTGGGGCTGCTTGAGCAGCTCCGTCAGGCGCGCGCCGCGATTGAGCAGGCGCTGGGTCGTCGCGTCGAGGTCCGAGCCGAACTGCGCGAAGGCGGCCATCTCGCGGTACTGCGCGAGCTCGCCCTTGATCTTGCCGGCGACCTTCTTCATCGCCTTGGTCTGCGCGGCGGAGCCCACGCGCGACACCGAGAGGCCGACGTTCACCGCCGGGCGGATGCCCTGGTAGAACAGGTCCGTCTCGAGGAAGATCTGGCCGTCGGTGATCGAGATCACGTTCGTCGGGATGTAGGCGGACACGTCGTTCGCCTGCGTCTCGATGACCGGCAGCGCGGTGAGCGAGCCGTTGCCGAAATCGTCGCCCATCTTCGCCGCGCGCTCGAGCAGGCGCGAGTGGAGATAGAACACGTCGCCGGGGAAGGCCTCGCGGCCGGGCGGGCGACGCAGGAGCAGCGACATCTGGCGGTAGGCGACGGCCTGCTTCGAGAGGTCGTCGTAGATGATGACCGCGTGCATGCCGTTGTCGCGGAAATACTCGCCCATGGCGCAGCCGGCGAAGGGCGCGATGAACTGCATCGGCGCCGGGTCGGACGCGGTCGCGGCGACGACGACGGAGTACTCCATCGCGCCGTTCTCTTCGAGCGCCTTCACGAACTGCGCGACGGTGGAGCGCTTCTGGCCCACGGCGACGTAGACGCAGTAGAGCTTCTGGTTTTCGTCGCCCGCGGCGTGCGCCGGCTTCTGGTTGAGGATCGTGTCGAGCGCGATCGCGGTCTTGCCGGTCTGGCGGTCGCCGATGATCAGCTCGCGCTGGCCGCGGCCGATCGGGATCAGCGCGTCGATGGCCTTGAGGCCCGTCGCCATCGGCTCGTGCACGGACTTGCGCGGGATGATGCCCGGCGCCTTCACGTCGACGCGGCGGCGCTCGTCGGAGACGATCGGGCCCTTGCCGTCGATCGGGTTGCCGAGGCCGTCGACCACGCGGCCGAGCAGGCCCTTGCCGACCGGCACGTCCACGATCGCGCCGGTGCGCTTGACCGTCTGGCCCTCGGAGATCTCGCGGTCGGAGCCGAACACGACGACGCCGACGTTGTCCGTCTCGAGGTTGAGCGCCATGCCGCGCACCCCGGACTCGAACTCGACCATCTCGCCGTACTGGACCTTGTCGAGGCCGTAGCACCGCGCGATGCCGTCACCGATGGACAGCACCTGGCCGACTTCGCTGACCTCGGCCTCCTGACCGAAGTTCTTGATCTGCTCCTTGAGGATCGCGGAGATCTCGGCTGCACGAATGTCCATCAGCGGGCCTCTTTCAGGCTGAGACGAATTGCATTGAGCTTGGTGCGCAGGGACGCGTCGATCATGCGCGAGCCGACTTTGACGACGAGGCCGCCGATCAGCGCGGGGTCGACCTTCACGTCCAGCGACACCTCGGATTGGGCGAGGTCGCGCACCGTGGTGCGGATCTCGGCGAGGAGGGCCTCGGAGGGAGCCTCGGCGACGCGCACCTCGGCGGGCACGATGCCCTTGGCCTGCGCGTTCAGGGCCTTGAAGTCCCGGATCATGGTCATGAGCAGGAAGAGGCGGCGCTTGGAGGCGACGAGCCGTACGAAATTGCCGGTCAGGCCGCCGATGCCGACGCGATCGAGCACGGCGCCCATGGCGGCCTTCTGCTCGTCGGCGGTGTAGACGGGGCTCTTGAGCAGCCGACGCAGGTCCTCGCTCTCGGCGGCGAGCGCCTCGATGCGGACGAGCTCCGATTCCACGGCGTCGACGACGCCCTGGTCCTGCGCCAGCTCGAACAGAGCGGACGCGTACCGGCCGGCGACCCCCGACACGATCGAGCCGCCTGTCCGCGACTCGCCTTCTTGATTTCGCTCAGCCACCGAAAGTCTCTTCCCGAAAGGGAGCGCTCCGTCGCCGCGGGGCGATGCGAAAGAGCGCTCGCTGAGGTCTGGATTGGCTCGGCCGCGGATGCGCGAGGCACCCGGCGCCCGCGAGGCGTGGCTGCGATACCATGGGATCTCAGGGGGCGCAAGCGCCCGCGACGCCCTCGGGGAACCGCCTTGCCGCATTGCGAAAGAACCCGTGCGGGAGCGGGCGCGGCCGTGCCACGCGAGGGGCCCCGCGGCGGTTCGCGAGCCGGCGAACGGTGCCGTCCGGCTTTCGCGTCAGGCGCGCTTGCGCGCCGGCGTCTCGGGGAGGGGCTCGTCGCGATCGCGCTGGGGCGGCAGGCGCGGGGGCACGTCCACGCGCTGCTTGAGCTGCTCCATCTGGCGCGCGACCGTGGCGATCTGCTCGATCATCGCCTGGGCGACCCGGGCCGGCGGGATGCCGGCCTCGCCGGCGAGGCCCTCGGGCGCGAAGGTCCGCGACACGCCCACCGCCTTGCGCCTGTCGGCGAAGGAGGCGTTCTCCATCGCGGCGATGTACGCGGCGCAGCCCGCAGCCATTCCGGCGACGCCGTCGATGGCGTTGGCGAGCTTCTTGATGGCGGCGCGGGTCTCTGCATCCACGGCGTTCTGCCCCTTCGTCGGCCCGTCGCGTCGCGGCGACGTCCCGCGGGAGCGTAACGATCGATCGGTCACCTTTGCGTTAAAGGTGACGCGGCAGCCGAGCTTACGAAGTCCTGTTGAAAACGCGCCGCGACGACTGGACGCGCGGCGCGTTCTCGGCAAGCGTCGCCGCAGCCCGTGGGAGGCGACGGGGAAGAGCCCGCAAAGGGCCGCCCCGAACAGCCGGGCCGCCCCCAACACGTCGCGCGAACGCTACGTCATCCGCGCGACGCCGCGGCCGATCACTCGGCCTTCGGCGCGCAGGCGCCGTCGAGCTCGATCAGGTGGCCCGCCTTGTCGCGCTTCGTGGCGAGATAGCGCACGTTCTCGGGATGGCGCCGCCCGATGCTGCGCACGTCGGCGGCGACCTCCAGCCCGGCACCCTTCAGCGCGGCGATCTTCTCGGGATTGTTCGTCATCACCCGCACGGACCGCACGCCGAGCTGGCGCAGCATCTCGGCCGCGAAGCCGAAGCGGCGCTGGTCGAGCCCGAAGCCCAGCGTCTCGTCCGCCTCGTAGGTGTCGAAGCCCTCGGCCTGGAGCTGGTAGGCGCGGATCTTGTTGGCGATGCCGTTCCCGCGCCCCTCCTGGTCGAGATAGAGCAGGATGCCGCCCTCGCCCTCGGCCATGGCCTGCACCGTGCCGCGCAGCTGGTCGCCGCAATCGCACTTGAGCGAGCCGAACAGGTCGCCCGTGAGGCAGGCCGAATGCAGCCGCACCAGGACGGGCTTTTCGAGATCCGGCTCGCCGACGAGGACAGCGACCTGATCGCGCATGCCCTCGCCGCCGCGGAAGACGACGAACTCCGTCTTCGCCGCGCCCTCGAGCGGGACGGGCGCGCGGCTCGCGATCCGCAGCGTCGAGGATTGGCGGGCGCGGAAGCCGCGAACGGCGTCGGCGGGCACGCGCATCAGGCTCGCCTCGCGCTCGATGCCGGCGCGCACGGGGAAGGTGACCACCGCCGGCGTCACGAAGGCGAGGCGGGCGAGCTCGAGCGCCACGGCGTCGAGCGGGTCGATGGGATGCGCCGGAGCGTCGAGGCGAGCCTCGGTCTTGCGCGCGAGGCTCTCGACGCGAGACGCGTCGAGGCGCGGCAGGGCGATGGCACCGGGCTCGCCCCGCTCGCGACCGATGCGCGAGAGGCGCTTGTCGGTGAGCACGAGGCGGGCGGTGCCGCCGGCGACGACGTCGAGCCGCGCGCAGGCCTCCGCGTCGAGATCCTCGACGCCGACCGCGACGATCGCCGCGTCGCCCTCCTCGATCAGAACCGGGCGGGCGTGGCGGAACTCCGCGATGGCGCGCTCGACCCGTGTCAGGTCGGCATCTCCGCTCAAGCCCATAACGAGACGCATCATGACTTCCTGGCCTTTCACGCGAGACGGGTCCGCCGGATCGGGCCGGACGACAAGCGCCGGCCCTGGCCGTTCGTTCCCGCCACGCTAGTTCGTTGGGGGACTCCCGATGGCGCGCCGAAATGAGCCGGCTCGCGTTATATCGGGCGCATTCCGCGCGAGGCAATTCGGGTACGGTGCATGGGTAACGACGGATCTGGCACGAGCGCGGCCGTGATGCCGCAGGGGCATGGCCTCGAGGATGGCGGCTCGGCGGCTTCGTCCACGCCGCGCCCGGACGTGTTTTCGCCCTTCGCGGCGGGGCGTCCGCAGGCGCCCTTCGTCGTCGGGCAGCTCGGCCAGTCGCTCGACGGGCGCATCGCCACGGTCACGGGCGATTCCAAGTATATCAACGGTTCGGCGGCGCTCGATCACCTGCACGCCATCCGCGCGCGGGTCGACGCCGTCCTCGTCGGCGTCGGCACGGCGATCGCCGACGATCCGCTGCTCACCGTGCGCCGCGTGCCCGGCCGCAGCCCCGCGCGCGTGGTGCTCGATCCCAACGGGCGCCTCTCCCCCGATGCGGCGGTTTGGCGCGATGACGGCGCGCGCCGCGTGCTGCTTCGCCGCAGGCGCGTGACGGCGCCGGTGCCGGGGGGCGTCGAGCTCGTCGCCTTCTCGGAGGAGGGCACGATCGCACCGGGGGCGATCGTCGCTGCGCTGGGGCGGCTCGGCTTCGGGCGCATTCTCGTCGAGGGCGGCGCCGAGACGGTGTCGCGCTTCCTCGCGGACGGCGCGCTCGATCGCCTGCACGTCCTCGTCTCGCCGATGCTGATCGGCTCGGGCCGCCCCGGCCTCGTCCTCGATCCCGTCGAGCGCATCGCGCAGGCCTTGCGTCCGCGCGCGCGGGCCTATCTCCTCGAGGACGGCGACGTCCTGTTCGATTGCGATCTGAGAGCCGGCGGCGAAGGAGAATGAGGATGGCGAGGGACCACGGCAGGCGTGCGGTCGCGACCTACGCGCCGGTTCAGATCTGGATCCATTGGCTCACCGCCTTGTGCATCTTCGGGCTCGTCGCCGCGGGTCTGACGATGACCCGCATCGGCCCCGGCACGCTGACGAACGCGCTCTACGAGCTGCACAAGTCCTTCGGGCTGATCGTCGTCGCCCTCGTCGTCCTGCGCTTCGTCGCACGCGCCGTCCACGGGGCGCCGGAGCACGCGCCGATGCCGGGCTGGCAGCTCCTCGCCGCGCGCATCAGCCACGTGGCGCTCTATCTCCTGATCGTGATCGTGCCGCTCTCGGGGTGGGCTGCGACCTCGGCCTGCTGCGCGCCGGTGAACCTGTTCTGGAGCATCGACCTGACGTTGCCCGTCGCCCGCGGCTTCGACGTGGCGCGCCCGATCTTCGTCGTCCACAATTGGGCGGCCTATCTCCTCGTCTTCGTGGTGCTCATCCACGCTGGCGCGGCGCTGCAGCATCACTACCTGCGCCGCGACGACACCCTCGCGCGGATGACCGGGGGCCGCGCGCGCCGGGTGGGGCTCACGCGACCCTGAGATCGGACGTTCGCGATCAGGCCTCGACCACGCCGACGGGGCAGGACACGCCCGTGCCGCCGAGCCCGCAATAGCCGCCGGGGTTCTTGGCGAGATATTGCTGGTGATAGTCCTCGGCATAGTAGAACGGCCCGGCCTCGCGGATCTCCGTCGTCACGGCGGGATAGCCCTTCTCCTGCAGGCGCGCGTGATAGGCCGTGCGCGCCGCCTCGGCTGCCCTGCGCTGCTCCTCGTCCTCGACGTAGATGCCCGAGCGGTACTGCGTGCCGACGTCGTTGCCCTGGCGCATGCCCTGGGTCGGGTCGTGGCTCTCGAAGAAGGCCTTGAGCAGGCGCTCGTAGGAGATCTCGGCGGGGTCGTAGACCACGCGGACCACCTCGTTGTGCCCGGTCATGCCGGAGCAGACCTCCTCGTAGGTCGGGTTCGGCGTGTGGCCCGCGGCGTAGCCCACGGCGGTGACGTGGACGCCGGGCAATTGCCAGAAGGCGCGTTCCGCGCCCCAGAAGCAGCCGAGACCGAAGGTCGCGACCTTCGCGCCCTCGGGATAGGGGCCCTTCAGCGGCCGGCCCGACACGTAGTGCCGCTCGGCGGTCGGAATCGCGCTGTCGCGGCCGGGCAGAGCCTCGGCGGGCGTGGGGATCGTCGTCTTCTTGCGGGTGAAGAACATGGGGGAGCCTCCTCGGAGCATTCCCCCGGATATAAGCGCGCGAGCGCCGGTTTTCAGGCCCTCAGCGCTCCGTGAGATAGCCCACCGGCTCCGGGCGCTTCTGCGAGAGCCAGAGCAGGACGGCGCCGAGAACGAAGGCGACGATCGAGGCCGGCCACAGGAGCACCGTCAGCAGGATCGGATCCCACAGGAAGGGCGAGACGTGGCGCGTGATCGCCGGCTCCAGCATCGGGAACGTGCTCGGGAAGAGCTGGAACAGGATCTCGCCCAGCGGCGCGAACACGACCTCGTGGTTCGCGATCGAGCGCGTGCCGTCGACGACCACGCCGACGAATCCCGCCGCGACGAGGAGGAGGCCGATGACGCGGACGAAGAAACGGATCATGGGGCGGGCTCGCGAACGCTGAGATACAGATAAGAAAGACTTACAAGGTCGCGCGTCCCGCGCAACACCGAAATGCGGCTACGCTTCATCGCAGCGGGCGGGCGCCGGAACGACGCACGCTGCCCCGAAACGGGGGTTGCGTCCAAAGCGCCGCCGGATATATGTAGCGCCTCCGCGGGCGGCCTGCCCCCCCGCGGCGACGCGGACAGGTGGCCGAGTGGTTTAAGGCGCACGCCTGGAAAGTGTGTATACGGGAAACCGTATCGCGGGTTCGAATCCCGCCCTGTCCGCCACATCATCATCAAGAATCCATGCGGACGACTGAAAAGCAAGCTGTACAAGGCTTTGCGCTTGACCTCGCGCAACAGAACGAGTTACATGTTGTGTAACATGGCGTGGTTCGGCGGATGGCAGACTATATCGTTCAGCGAGGTGATTACTGGCACTTCGTCAGGCGCGTCCCGACGGCGTTCGCTCACCTCGACCGGCGCACCTTCGTGCGCGCTCCGCTGAAGATCAGGGTCGAGGACGACCCGGCCGGCAAGCGGGCGAAACGAGCGGCGGAGGAATTCAACAGGCAGCTGGAAAGCGGCTGGCGCGACCTTTCCGAGGGGCGTGTGCAGGAAGCGGGGATCCGCTTCGAGGCCGCGCGCCGCAGAGCGCGGACGCTCGGACTGATCTATGAACCGGCGCTCGTCCTGGCGGAAACCGCAAGCACGGACGAACTCGTTCAGCGTGCTTTTCGACTGGCAGCGTCCGGCAAAATCGACGACCCACTGGAGACTGCTGCGATTTTGGGAGGCGTCGAAGCTGAGAGCGAAATCCCGAGTCTGTCAACGCTTTTCGAGACTTATGAGCGGTTCAGGTCGTTTTCAAACAGAGGCAAGAGCGACGACCAAAGGCGCAAGTGGCGTAACCCAAAGCTGAAGGTCATACGGAATCTTCTTCACGTGATCGGCGACAAGAGAATTGATCGGATTACTCGGCGCGACGCGTTGACATTCCGTGAGTGGTGGGAGCAGCGAGTTCTTGACGAAGGACTCGATCCGGGCACTGCAAACAAAGACTTATCACATATCAATTCCATGATTAACGAAGTAGATTTGAAGTTGAAATTGGGACTTCCGCGGACGTTCGCTGGCTTGAGTCTTGAAGGTGCATCCAACAACAAGCGACTCCCCTTCGAAACCGAATTTATACAGGAAAGACTTCTGCTTACGGGTGCATTAGATGGGCTGAATGCAGAGGCGCGGCGAATTGTTTTCGTCTGTATCGAGACGGGTATGCGGCCGTCAGAAGTCTGCAACCTTACCGAGGATCGTATTCATTTGGAAGCACCTGTGCCTCATGTGGAGGTTCGACCAGACGGCCGGGAGACCAAGAATTTCTGGTCCGTGCGTGACATGCCCTTGGTGGGGGTAGCACTGATGGCCATGAAAGAGCAGAGTCGGGGCTTTCCGCGGTACAGGCACAAAGCAGACGGCCTGTCCAACTTGGTAAACGACTTTCTCCGGAATGCGGGCCTCATGCCGAGCCCGGAGCACAAATTTTACGGTCTACGCCATTCCTTTGCTGACCGGCTCACGGCCATTCGCGTGACCGATGAGGAGAAAGACAGCCTGATGGGGCACGCCGGCGGGCTCTACGGGCAAGGCCCGTCGCTCGCGCACAAAGCGGCGATTCTCGACCGCATGGTCTTGAAGCCGCCGGAGCGGGTGTGAGCGGAACTCAAGATTTGTCGCGCTTTCGCACGTGCAGGAGAGATCTCAGTCGCGGCACGCAAGTCTCGTTCGAGCCGCTCCAACAGCGGAGCGTACGCCTCACCGTGAACTTCCACGGCATAGGCGACGATTTCGAGCGCTTCCTGAATTTCGTCTCGGCTGGCCATACGCGCACTCCTTTGAGGCGCGAGATAGCTCCGTTGCGGGATTGGCAACTCGAATTTTCGATGAGTTTGGATCGCCACCCCGCGGGGCCCTACAGCTCTTAACCGGGACCCCACTTCGGACCTACAAGGCAATCAAGAATCGATTTTGTTCGGCTTTATGCGGGGCCCCATTTCGGAGCCTCTGAGAGGTCCCGAAGCCTGCCATCCACATAATGACCATTGATAGGATTTCCGGGGTAAACTCAATGGAAAGTTGACCGATATAGCGGGAAATCGATGTGTCTCCGCCAAGATCCCATCAAGTGTCGACGATCAAGCCGCACGAGCCAAGGAGCACCCTATGCCCGTGAGACACTCGATGACGTGCTGCATGACGGGGGGGCAAACCCCGTTGCCTAGGATCTTCACGCGATCTCTGCGGCTGCCGTATTCGAGACGGTACTCGCGCCCAGTCCTCGGGCAGAGACCAAAACCCATAGCGCGGCGCAACTCCGGCAACTGAAGCATTCTCAGCCTAGGAATGCCCTCCACCCATGAGACCAGACCGAATCGGTCGAGCGTGGTGAGCGTGCGCAGCGGTCGAGTGAGAGGCTGCCATCCGCCCGCGCGGTCGGAGGAGTAGTACACCACGAGGAAATCCTCGCCTTCACCCAGCTCGGCGATCCCAGCTCGAATACGCTCGGCGGTGGCCTCCGCGCGGCGCTCGTCGAAGGCGTGCTTGGCGGGCCACGTGCCGGGCTCGTCGAGAATTGTGCTCGCTGGCAGCGGATGGGAGGGCGGGACGGTGACCTCGTCTGGCTTGCGCCCAAGCTCCCCCATGATGAAGAGCCGTCGGCGCGCCTGCGGCACGCCGAAGTCGGCGGCGTCCAGTGTCTGGATCGTCAGCAGGTAGCCTACGTCCTCGAGCGCCGTCTTCAGCTCCCGGAAGCCCTCCCAGTTCCGCATCATCGCGACGTTCTCGAGCACGATCCACTGCGGTCGCATCTCGCGAATGAAGCGCATGACATACCAGCCGGAACGTCTGCTTTCGTCGCAGCGTGGCTTTGCGCCGCGAGCGATCGAGTGGTGGGTGCATTCGGGAGACGCGATCAGGAGGTCGACCTGTCCAATGTCCCCGAATATCTCCGGGCCGCTCTCGTCGCTCAAGCGCGTGTTCACCACCACCGCGCCGGGGAAATTGTCGCTGTAGGTTCGCGCGGCGACGTCCCATGCATCCACGGCGCCAACCAGTTCGGCTCCCGCCGCCTGCGCGCCCCAGCTGCTTCCGCCACCCCCACAAAAGAGATCGATAGCCCGGACCATCAGCGTCGCCTCCCGAATCAGCGCGGGCACGGAAAGCGTCCCTCCCGTGCCCGCAGAATCTGCCGGTTTAGTGCTACCAGGTTCTGATCATCCCTAACAGGCCGATGTGCAAATAACCCTAACCCGATGAGGGACTTGTACGAGAAGGCGGACGGACGCACCCCGAAGACGGCGCTGTCTCGCTCCCCAACCATGATCGAACGCGGGACGGCTGCGAGCCGCTCGCGTCTCATTGCGCCCAGCGGAAGGGCAGGTCGCGGAAGAACCCGACGTCGGGATCGTCCACGGTTCCCGACAGCAGAGCTCGGTCGAGCAGCCTGTTGCCCTCTTCGCAGCTCGTTTCCGGCAGGAGGACACAGCTGTGGCAGGCCGCCAGATTGGAGGAAAAGGCACCTCCATCGGGGCTCTCCATGCAGACGGGATCATTCGAGCACCACGATGCCCTGGCGAGCGCATCATTGACGAGGCGCTCGAACCGCTTCGGGGCACCCTGAGCAACAAGCCCCCCTAGCGTTCCCTCGGAATCGCCCGAAGCCGTGTAGACCAGGAACCCGTTCATCCGACGCCGCGGGTCCTCCAGATTGCAGTAAAGCCTCTCGCGCAGAGAGGAGGATCCGTAGCCGCACGTGAACGTCAGTTCCTTAATCAGCGCGTGGGCGAGCGTCTGGATCATGATGAAGCGGGCGTCAATCGGACGCGGAGCCAACTGCCGCTCCCGTCGCTTTCGGTTGTATTCGCTGATCAGTTTTGCGACGCGTGCGGCAGCCTTGCCGTCCGCCAGCCATTCGTCGATAGCGTCCTCACGCAACTCGATGAAGATCCCTTCACCGCGAACCTCGATCGCGGGAAGCCAGTCGACGCTGTTGATCGAGAGAGGCTGGACGTTGGGGTCGCTTCGGTCCGTGAGCGGCATTAGGCGAGAGAAGCCCACATGCACCCTTGTTTCGCGAAGCTTGCGAACGAGGCCGACACGGCGGACGAATCGATCCAGCCACCCGTAATCGGAACCGTCGGCGCGCTCGACGAACAGGTCGTCCTGTGCGGATCCGGCGCCGCTGCACAGCACCTCGTACTCCTGACGCCGGAAATCCTCCTCGCTGTCGACGCCGATCACCGACTGCTTACCGGCGAGACGGGCGGTCGCGGCCTCCGCGAGTTCCTTGGCGGTCACGCCCGGCCACACGGCCGCAAGCATCGAACAGACCGCCTCGGGGACGGTCCCGTTCACCGACGCCGACGAGAGCTGCTGCCAAATGGCTGGCATGTCGAGGATGTTGCGAACGACGTCGCTCTCGACCAAGCGGCTCGGAGGGATGTAGATCGAGCTCGTGACAATCGGGAAGTAGACGTTCGAGCCACCCCGCTGGACCGTCTGCAGGGGATGCTGGCAGGAATGCACGCCCTCCTCGCGGCCGAGCCAGGGCTGGGCGCCGGAACACGTCTTCACGGAGGTGAGGGCCCCCTCCTCGAAGGCGCCAGCCAGCGACCTCGTCCGATCGCAGGCCGTGCAGATTATCTTGATGCCAGCGAGGCTCGCCGCGCTGCGCCCGGCCTTGAAGAACAGCTTGCGATCAGCCGCGGTGCAACTGCAGCCGATCCATTCCTGGAAGGGAAAATCCTCGATGTGCCCACCCTCGCAGATGGCCACGATGCGGACCGGGATCATGCGTCGCTTCCACGTCTTGCCTGGGGGAGCGCAGCCATCGCACTGCGGCTGACCGCCGAACAGCGTCGTCTTCTCCATGCGGAAGCAATGCGGGCAGTAATGCCAGAGCGGAAAACGGACGTGGGGAATCTTGACCTTGGAAGTGCCCTCGCCCTCGCCGAAATCCGGCGGCTTCACGAAGTGGCTGCATCCGAGGCGGGCCTGCAGACGCTCCTCGCTTATGCACAAGCCGATGTCCGGCGCGTTGGGGAACCAGCGGTCCAGCCCCGCGCACATCAGTGCTTCGTCGTTGCGGAAGTCGTTCACGGCGCCGACGCCGAACGGCGAGATGATCTGGCCTCGGCGGACCGGGCGGCGACGTGGGATCCGCCTCGGTGCCGCCGGTGCCCCCCCGCCGCCGGCGGGGCGTCCGCCCCGACCGCCGCGGCCTCTAGCGAACCTGTTCGTCATGCTTCGTCACCTGTCGTGTAGACCGTGATGGGCGTGGCCTCACAGTCGGCGTCGACGTTTCGCATCGAGGTGGCCGTCTCCCTGACCGAAGCCGCGAGATGGCTCAGATGTGCGGGGAACGCACGCCCAGCCGGGTGGATGAGCGGATCGTCGGGCGTCTTGAAGACGCTGCCGTAATCCTGGGGCTTTCGCCTGTCCCAGTCGTCGAGGAAGCGGTCCAGGGTCGCTTGAGCACGAGCCGTCTCTGCGGGATCGACGAGGCGGACGCGGTCCATCACGATCCGCGTGACCTCGGCCCGCTCGGCCGCAGAAAGACCGAGCCGCGGACTGTCGCGAAGGTGCGGGAACCTGAAGCGGGTCACCGCTACGGCCAGGGCGTGGATCGCGCGCTCGCAGACCGGGATGGAGAAGGGAGTGACGCTGGTCGGCTCGACGTGGCGATAAGCGTTCTCGTGGAAGGACCGGAAGGTTTCGAAGTGGGATCGGTCCCTCGGCTTGAACGGGTTGTAGTTCGTCACGACGAGACCCGGCTTGTCGCGACCGCGGCCGACGCGGCTGGAGGCCTGGATGTATTCCGACGCGCCCTTCGGCTGGCCGACGATCGACATCAGGCTCAGACGCGGGACATCGAGGCCGACCTGGATCATGTTGGTGGCGTAGCAGAGGTCCACCGCATCTCGCGAGGGGCGAGCACGGAAGAGCTTCTGGAGCGTGGCCGGAATTTCGCTGCTCCGCATTCGGCTCGTGAGCTCGTCAAAATTGTTGATGAAGCGGCGCCGGTCGGGGGCGCCCGCCGTGCTCATCATCACGGGAAGGCCGATCCGGTCCCACACGGCGTTCAGGTACTCTCGGATGTCCGCCTGGACGAGGGTCGAGGCGCGCCCGAGTTCTCGCAGGCTGTTGAAGTAGACGACCAGGGTCCAGTAGGGGTCCAC
Source organism: Salinarimonas ramus (assembly GCF_014645695.1). Taxonomy (GTDB): domain Bacteria; phylum Pseudomonadota; class Alphaproteobacteria; order Rhizobiales; family Beijerinckiaceae; genus Salinarimonas; species Salinarimonas ramus. Next base: position 79,762 of record NZ_BMMF01000016.1, read on the forward strand.
GAGATCGTCCAGATTGCCTGACGCCGCATCGACTAGCGTGGGGGCCTGCAGCAGCGCGGAGAGCGTCCTCACCTGGGCGGTCACATGCGAGGGCACGGCGGTGGCGAGGACGCCGACGTAGGTTCGCCCCGACGCGCCGTCGCCCTCGCGTGCGAAGAAGGACTCGCCCGCAACGAGGCCTTGGGGCGGGAACAACGCCGACTTCCGTCCGTAAACGGCGTGCACCTGCTCCGCGGCCCTCGCGATCGTCGCCGTCGACGCGACGATCTTCGCCGGAATGCGCTTCCCCTCGCGGTGAGCGGTGCTGAACTCGTCGATCAGCGTTTCGTAGTGCCCGACCATCGATCCGAGAGGACCGGAGATGAGGTGGAGCTCGTCCTGGATGACGAGTTCGGGCGGGGTGGCGGCCTGCGGATTGTCCATCCCGAAGAGGAGGCGCGCTTCCGGGTTCCACGGCATCATCGCGAACTTGTCGACGGTGCCGATCAGGAGCGTGGGTGGCTGCCGGTAGATGCCCTCGTCGACGACTTCCAGCGGAAGGCCCACGTCGCCCGAAAAGGCGCAGCCCGGATCTTCGCAGCGAAACGCCACGCGATCCAGTCCGCCCGACCGGTCCCGCTTATACCCGAAGGCTCTGATCTCCCCGTCGTAGTCCTGGGGCCCCATGTCGACGCCGCACCACGGGCAGCGCAGGATCACAAAGGGATTGTCGCCGCCGTCCCGCTTGAGCTTGCTCAGCGCGTCGACCGCTGCGTCGTCCTTGTTCGGCGTCACCGCCCCACCGAGCCACAGGCCGATCGAGATCGGCACGTCTCCAAATCTCGCCGGCTCTGCCCGACGGCGCTTTTCGAGGGCGCAGATCAGCGACGCCGCACGCTGGAACTGCTGCGTCGTGAGCAGCCGCAGAGTGTAGCGCATCAAAACGGTGGCGCCCGCGTCGTTCGGGGTCCGCAGGCGGCGCAGGAGGATGACCAAAGCGGCAAGACCGAGATAGGCCTCGGTCTTGCCGCCGCCGGTGGGGAACCAGATCACGTCGACCAGAGCCCGCTCAGGATGCGTCGGGTCGACGAAGGACCTGATGTTCATCAAAATGAAGGCCAGCTGAAAAGGTCGCCAGCGCGTCGAATCGGGGTAGGCCGGCGTCGGGGACGGAGCGCTTGGCTCCTGGCCCGAGGACCCCTTCAGCCAAGATCGCTGGAACTTGTCCTCCGATGCGAGGGCGTAGTGCGCCCTCTGCTCGACCATGGCGAGGTTCATGATGCGGAACGCCTCCAGGGCGTCCGCATCCCGCTCGAGGAGATCAATGCCGTCGATCATCCGAGCGAGGCAGGCGCGGCACTCGTCGAGATGCTTCTCACCTACTCTGCGGAGGTCCGGCTCCAGCGAGGCGTCTCTGGCCAGTTCGGAGGCTCGGTCCGCAATCCACCCATCGTACGCCTTCGCGAGCGCCCTGCAGGACCCAAAAAGGGACGCGTCGGTGGCGAGGCCCAGACGCCGCATGGATAGCTCGACGCCCTCCGCCTCCTCCAGCGGAAGGACCGGGGGCTGCGAGAACACAGGGAGCGTTTCCGTTCGGAGACGGAGAACATTGCCCTCCGGTGAAAGGCTCCAATCCGCTGAACAGCCGTGGCCGACGGCGAAGTTCGGCCGATGGCGATAGAGGAGCGCCAAAGAGAGTTCCTCGTCGTCCTGCAGCGAGGCTGGGCGACCCGGGTAGGGCAAGACCGAGGTGCCGTCCAACGGTACGATGGACATCTCGCACTGGAAGAAGCAGTTCTCGTTGATTGGACGCGTTTGCGTCCCGGAATTGACGAGCGTCACCGTGATGAGCCGTCGCCTTCCATCCCAGGGGCGGCTGACGATGTCGATGTCGAGCTGGCCGTGGGCATCGGGAGGCGAGATGCGTATTCGCGACGGGCGCATGATGCGGTCGACGCCGACGATGTCGGCGGCGGCGATCTCTTCCTTGGCGGTTCCCGGTGTACGGAACCAGAGCTCCGGATCGCGTCCGTCTTTGCGGTAGCCGGGGAAGTCCTTCACGAACTCCTTGTGGTAGGTGCCCCAGGAAGCCTCGATGCGGATCCCCTCACCGACATCGGCGAGGAAACTGAGGCCCATCGTGCTGGGGAGAAAGGACGAAGTCGGGTCCACCTCGATGTCGACGTCCGGCGCTCGGTCCTCGGCCATGCCGCTCTCGATGGCGGGTTGGTCGAGGCCGGAAGCTTCGTCTGCCACCCCACCCACGCCCTCCGAGCCGACGTCCCGGGAAGCCTCGATGTCGGCTGCTTCCTGGCTGGCGTCCAGGGTGGCCGAGAACTTCACCCCAGCCGGGAACAGGATGCCGGCCGAGTATCGATAGCGCGGCGGATCCTGCTGCCTGAGGATCTCTTGGCCATTCAGAGGGTGGTCGTTGCCCCGGTACTGGACGAGCGGAAAGCCGGGTGACGGGCCGATCAGCTCGCGGCGGAGCGCATCGATCATGTGATCGCGGACGTCTCTCGTAGAGGCGACGCTGGACACCTTCATGGGTGCTTCACTCCGATTGCGGCCAGGGCGGCGGCGGCCATGCGCTGTTCCATGGCAGGGCGGACCGCGGCTGGTGCGACTATGAACAGGCGTAGACGGGCACGGGTCATGCCGACGTACAGAAGAGCGTCGCATTCCTCCGGGGACCCGCCCTCCACGTCGATGAGGATGACGACCGGTCGTTCCAGGCCCTTGAACGCGTGGATAGTCGAGTACGCGAGATCGCCGGGACCGGCGCCTCCGAGATCACGGAGGGGCCATCCACCGACCTTGCTGACGTCCGCCAGCAGAGAATTCTCCCTACGGCGCGGTCCGAGGAGGATAACGTCGCGCGCCTTCTGCCCTGTCTCGCGGACGGCACGCACGATGCGGTCGAGATGGTCGAGGGCGGCTTTGTCGCTGTCGTAGAACTGCAGGCTGACCTGATCGCCTTCCGGTTGCTTTTCGCTGAGACGCTGATCGCCCAGGCCGCTGAGAGTGGCGGTCTGAAGCGCGATGCGGCGCGTGTTTCGGCAATTGAGGCGAAGCCCGAAGGTCGCGAACGGCCCGACGGCCTGTGCCAGTAGCGACGTCGAGGTGTCGCTTGCACCGGTGAACAAGGCCTGTCTCGTGAAGTCGCCGAGCATGACGAGCCGGGCTCCGCCCCGCGTTCGCTCCCACGACTTCACGAGGTCGCCGACGCGGGCCGCGGGGATGTCCTGCACCTCGTCGATCACGATATGGTCGAAACGCTCGGACCCTTCTTCGACGGCGAGTGCGCCCAGATCGTAGAAGGTCCCGCCGTAGAACTGTTCCCGGGCGAGCTCCCGCTCGGTCCGCGCAAATTCGCTTGCGAGCGACGAGGCGAGGATCCGCTCCCTCAAGACGGCGTGGACGTTGCCGGCGACGACCCGCCCCGGCCCGAAGCCTTGGACCGCCTCGCTGAGGAAGCGGCCCAGATGGCTGTTGAAGCAGAGCACGAGCGCGTCTTCGCCCCGGGCAGCCGCGCGCCGTGCGCTTTCCAAGCCCAGCAGCGTCTTGCCGGTACCCGCCGGACCGGTCAGAAGGCAGGCAGCGTTGTCGGCGAGGCTGTCGAGGGCTTCGTACTGCTCCTCGGTGAGCGCCTTGATCCGCTGCTCCGCGTCCCAGTCCTGCGACGAAGGCGCGGCGACGCGCTCGAAGCCCGGCCGGAGGAAACCGACGATCCGGTCGCACACGCCCTGGTGCGGCGGCACCAGATCGGGGCGTCCTAGCAGGCGAGCGAGGGACGGTGCCGAGTGGATGCGCGGGCCGATGTCTCCGTCGAAGTCGTCTCGGTCCACGATCTCGTCCCGCGCCGCTTCCGTCGTGATCGGTGGGCACTGGACGTCGGGAAACACGGCCAACCAACCGATCGGGCAGCGTGCCTCCTGCGAGCCGACGCCGAACCGCTTCGTGATGGCCGACAGGAGCTTCCACATACCGTCCTGTGCTTGGCGGTATGGGCTCCGCTTCAGTCTTTCGGTGCGGCCATGGCGGTCGCGTGTGGTCCATACGCCGTCGTGGACCGATACGCCGCCGCCTTTCACCTCGACGCAGACGATGCCTCGTCCGGGCATGATCACCACGAAGTCGATCTCGCCGAACTCGCCGCCCCACTCGCTCGACAGTCCAAGCGAATGCAGCACGATCCAATCCCGACCCGCTCCGGCGTCGCGAATCGCGTCGAAGACACGCCTCTCGGAGGCCACTACCGACGGATCGACGACGTTGGGGATCATCCTCGCCATTTCAGGCCGCCTCGTGCTGCACGGGCATCGCGAGGAGACGCTGGCGCCATTCCTGATCGAGCCAAATGAGCCGATTGGCGTGACTGGCGGGACACTGGCGGATGGCGTCCTCGATGGCGGAAACTTCCAGGATCCACACGGTCCCGATGCCCAGATCGACCGCCATCTCGGTGTCCGAGGGCTCGAAGAGCATCCGCCCGCATCTGGCGGCGAGCCTTTCCGTCAGGCTGTTCCCGGCCAAGACGTGCAGGGAACGCAGATCGCCGATCGCCTTCCAACAATCGTCCCATTCCCGCGCTCCGCGGCCGCGTAGCGGAAACGCCTCCTGAATGGCCCGGAAATCTTGCTCGGAGCGCGGTCCGATCATGTCGTCGTTGACGAGCCATGATCGGACCGTCACCAAGTACCGCACGACGCCCTGCTCACGGAGCACGGCCGCGATCTCCTGCGGATCGCAGTCACTCGAACGCAGGGCGACCTGCCAGAGGTTGGCCCGCCTTCGCAGGTCCGCATAGGTAGCGGTGCCGACCTGGCCCTCGGCGATGATGCGTACGATGTCGCGGTCGCCGCCGTCGCGTACGACGATGCGGCTGCCGACGGTCAAGTCGCCGACCCGCGCCGAGGACACCGACGCCCTGCCCTTTGCCGCACCGAGCACGAGCGACGTGTGCTCGGCCGTCATGGGAAGGATGGAGCGACCGACGAAGCGGACGACCGTCACGTCGCACAACTCTTCGCCGGGCCTTCCAGACGGCAACGTCACCCGCTTCGAGGAACTCCGGTCGCGGGTGACGCGGTCGAACTTCGTCAGGCGCTCGTCCTCCTCCGACGGTGAGGCCGCCTCGGCGAGCGGCTCGTCGTTGCCGAAGAACTCGTCCGGAACGCCGGTGAGCGCGAGCCTTCGGGTGGGGTCCAAACGGCCCCTGGCACGCAACTCCTCACGACGGAGGAGACGGCGCCGATAACAGTCGACCTCGTAGGCGTAGCCTAGAAAGAGGACGGTCCCGCGGGGCCACGGATCGACGAGGCGATGGAACAGGTCGCGCTGCATCACCGAGAAGGCGATGACGCTCGCCGTCTCGTCGAGACCATGGAGGTCCGGGATCGCCAAGCACCGCTGGTCGAGTCCGTTGGCGCGAAGGAAGACGTCGGCCTCCTCCCGGTTCTGCCTATTCCCGGCGACGAACACGGGCTTGCGCCCCGATCCATTCGCGTTCGCGGCCAACTCCAGCAAGCTCCGCCCCTTCGGCGAAACGCCCGCAGCCTCGATCGACGATCGGAACGCCACGACCGCTTCCGCGAGATCGATCAGCGCCGTTCCGGCTTCGGCGCCGAGATGCCACCGCATCCGGGGTGCCTCGGTTTGAAGAACGCGAAGGTCAGCCTCGATCATTTCGAGACGCGCACCGGTGGGTGGACCGAGCCACGAACCGGCGGCGAAGAAGGCGCCGCGCGTGGCCGCGAGGACGTCCTCGACCCATGGCTCGTGCTCGACGCATTCGTTGTCCAGGAGGCCACCAATGCGCTCGATCATCTTGTCGATCTCGCCCACATGCGGCGCGGCCGAGGTCAGGTAGCCCGGCGCTCTAAACCTCTCCGCCTCGGCGGCCCGGAGCGAGCGGGTTGTGCCTGGGCATCCGGTCGTGAAGGTTGGGGTCTCCCGTCCGAGTATTTCCGACGGTGTCGGCTCCCAGACGGTCCATCGCTGGCGACGCAGGGGGGCGAGATCCTCGCGGCGCTTCGCGTCTACCAAGACGACTAGGCGCTGCCTTTCAGCGATGCGCCCCGCGAGGTCGAGGTCCGCAAGCACCCCGTCGATCCGATCGGTCAGCACGAGGCAACTGCCGGGCTCCGACCCATCGCAATATCGCCTCATTTCGGACAAGTCGCGTGCCGTCGCGACCAACGGACGCCCCGCCGCGCCGTCGGGGCGCGTGACGCGGGGCACGCCGTCGTCCCCGAACCCGCCGAACGGGAAGCCGGACGCGATTGGCGCGGCTTCAGGGTCTCCGGAGAGCGGGCGTATCTTCAGTCCGTCGAGCGCCCGCTGGAAATCGGTGCGGCTGCCCTGCACCAGCACGCGCGTGCGGACGAGCCCGGAATTCGAGAAGAACCGAGTGCCCAGAACGGCATCGAGGTCGGTCATGTGCGGTCGTGCGAACGCCGTCCCCGATCCCCCTTTCGGCAAGATCCTCGTGGTGGGCTCGAAGAGAGCGAGCTGATCGGCGAAGACGAAGCGCTTCCCGTTCGAGGTGCGGTTTCGCTTGTCGGTGAGGTGCAGGGCGAGCGCATTCAGTGAGCGGCTGAATTCGCCCACCTCAAAGACCTCGCCGGTCGAGCAGAGCCGCACGCGCGTTCCTGGTGTCAGCTTGGTCGGATAGTCGGCGAGCTCCGCCGGCAAATCGGACGCCAAGTGCTCGATCGCGGCGACAATAGCCGCCAGCGGCGCAAGGAGCTCGACCGAAGGGAGGACGATGCACACCGGGCGTTCCGGCCTGGGCGCCAAACAGGTGCCGGCGATTACGCGGACAAGGTGTGGCGGCTGAAGATCGCCGTGCCCGAGCGTGATGCGATCAATGACACGGCACCGCGGCTCAACGCAGAAAGCGGCTTTGGCTGCCGTAAAAACCGTTTGATCCGCCCCGGTCCCGCCTGCGGGCTCCGTCCCGTACGCCGTGCCGCCGATTTCCGAGGGCCTGTGCAGATCGTTTGCTGAGCATTCCGGCACGACCCGCTTGAGGCCGGGCAGCATAGCGAGCTTTCTGGCCTGCGCGGCTGCGCGGTCCCGCTGCATTCGATCGAGGTCACTCCCTCGCCTGGACCGCTGATCGTGGGACATCAGCCCGCCCCCAAAATGCTACGTCGCTCGTTGGCCTTATTCGGCTTTCTTATTTTTCACCGTAGCAGACGATTCGCCTGCGTGCATTCTAGCGCACATACGGACTCAACGGCGATGCTGCGGGAACGATGACCAGAACACAAGTCCCATAGGGCGGGCACGCTGTCGGCCCTACAGCCTCATTCTTGGTGGCGCCCGCCTTTCGGGTACAAGGCGCTCGTACAGTGTCACTCGGCTCCAGGCGAGCCCCCACCCGAAACTAGCCGAAGCGAAGCTGCGCAAGAGTCTCGTGCTCTGACCCCACGCCGATCGGCGTGGGACCTTAGCGCCGATCCAAGGTTGGGCTTTACCTCAGGCCCTGCTGCGGGTCAGACCGCACCGGGCGCCCTGCGGCGCCAGCTTAACCGGACGGTCGATCGGTGTTCGAGACAGGCCGCCCGGGAACTGGCGACAATGGGCGATGGACGCTCGGCAAGATCAACGGCAGCGCTAGGATCGTGGTCGGGGCGCTCGCGCTCGGCGGCTCGCTCAAGCGCGCTCTCTGCGCTTCAGCAGGTAGGAGGTTCGCTTCGTGGGTCGACCGCCTCTGGCTGAGGCGCCGGCATCCGCGTGTAGTAAGCCCTACCTCGCTTGACAATCCTTCGCCGAGTCTCACCATTGTATTCCGGGCATCCGAGGATGAATACAGTCTTCTCCTCATAAATTGCTTGTCGCTCCAGTGCGGTAAGACCGGTGACGCGACGAGCATTCCTTGCAGAGCCCCATCCGGACACTCGTGCGTTTCGCACAACGATGAAATTATCTACGAGACTCATAGCAAATTTCCTTCCGTTCCAGGTTGCAGATGATCGATCCTCCTGAAGTAGATCGCTTCCATGATCGTCAAAGTTCTTTCTTAAATTTTTTCTTGATCGCCGCATCGTGGGACGCTCATTATTTTCTCCGCCGGTCAGGACCGTTGAGGGGGGCGGCAGCGAGCAAGCCCACGCTCGCAAACCGCGTCCTGGGTCGGGCGTGCCGAGAACCTGCTGATCACCGGCGTCACCGGCCTCGGCCAGAGCTGGGTCGTCTGCGCACTCGGCCACAAGGCGTGCCGGGACGGACGCTCGGTCCTCTACCACCGCGTTCCGCGGCTCTTCGAGCAACTCGCCAACGCCCGTGGCAATGGCCGCTGTGCCCGTCTCGTGAAGATGATCGCGCGTGTTGATCTGCTCGTCGTCGGCAATTGGGCCTCGCGACTCTCACCGCCGACGAACGACGGGACTTGCTCGAAATCGTCGACGACCGACTCGACGCAAATCCAACCTCGTGACGAGCCAGCTGCCGATCCACACTTGGCACGCTGTCACCTGCGATCCGACACTCGCCAACGCCATTCTCGATCGGCTCGTGCACAACGCCCGCCGCCTCGAACTTCGCGGCGACAGCATTCGAAAGCGCGCCGCACCTGCGCAGGGGAATCGCTTGACGGCTAGAATCGCGACTTTTGGTGATGGCTTTGAAAAGGTAGTCGTCGTTCCAGCCGAGTGTTTTTCTGCGGATCTTGAGGCTGGCCTTGTCGGGGATGGCCTTGATGATGTTGAGGGCGCGCGTCGGATGGTCGCCATGTTCGCGGGTTCGTGCTCGGTTCTCAGGCGCATGAGGTCGTCGTGGAAGACGACGTCGAGGACCCAGTGGAGACGGTTCTCGATGCCCCAGTGTGCGCACACGACGCGGGCGAAGGTCTTTGCGTCGACCGGGGCCGAGGGGAGAAAGTAACGACGGGTGAGCGAGGTCTTGCCGTCTCGGTCGACCTCGGCCTCGGCCATGGCGATGGCCGCGAGGCCGGGGAATCGCGGCTCTCCGGGAAAGCGGCGATCGGTGGCGAGCCCTCCGACATCGTGGGAGACGGCGTGGCGGCGCACCTCGACGCGGCCGTGGTCGCCATCGGTGGTCTCGTGCCGGTAGAAGGCGTGGGCCGGCTCGCGCTCGAAGAAGAGGCGGACCTCCTGGGCGAGCGTGGGCCAGTTGTCCTTGGGCGCCAGGAGGTAGTCGGCGCCCTCGGCGCGGATGGCCTGCGCGATCTCGCGCTGGCAGCCGATGTCGTCGATGGTGACGGGGGCACCGGTCAGCTCGAGGCGCTCGAGCAGGCGCGGAATGGCGGTGATCTCGTTGCCCTTGCCCGCCACGGCCTCCTGCCCGAGCACTAGCCTCTGGCGGCTGGCGAAGGCCCAGACGAGATGGAGCGGCGCGGCCACGCCGGCGCGGGCGCGGCGCGAGGTCGTGCCGTCGATGGCGACGATGTCCGGGTCGTGCTCCGCGAGCCCGGCGGCCCGGGCGGTGAAGCATTCGGCGAACAGGGGCGCGGAGAGCGCGTTCATGACGTCGTTGGGGGTGTCGTGCGAGGGCACGCCGGCCGCGAAGGGCAGGAGCCGACGCAAGAAGTCGAGCTTGCGCTTGGCCCAGCGCTCCATCTCCGCGAAATCTTCCGCCCAGGCCAACGACCCGCACAGCAAGACCAGCAGGATCTCACCGAGCGGATACACCACCTTCAACGCTTGGCGTGGGTCGTCCAACGCCGAAAAATGCTCCAGAAATGGCCGCGCGCTCATGGGACACCCGCCGATTCGAGGCCTCCTATGAAGCAAGGTCAGTCTCGCGCCGGAATCCCCCCCGCTTTCGAGCGATCGCCCTGCGCACCCGCGGTCGCCCTTGACCCGGAAACCCGGGTCTGAATCAATGCCGACATCGGCCGACGCGAGCGCCCACGATCACGTGGAACGCGCGCCCGATGAAATGGAATCGGCGGCTATAATCGCGTGGAATGAGCGCTCACGATCGCCGGAATACGCAGTCGGGAGGCGCGATCGTGTATTCTTCTGCCAGGACGCGCTGCGGCCCGTCCGTTCAGACGGTCGTGAGGAGCTGAACATGTCTAATCCCTTCATCGACATGAACGAGGCCATTCTAAGCGGAACACCCGTGATCCGCGGCACTAGAGTGACTGTATACTCAGTCCTCGGCCGCGTCCGGCACGGGGAGACCATCGATGATCTAGTGGCGGACAACCCCGACATTTCCCGCGAGGCCTTCGAGGCCGCAATCGACTACGCCACGGCACATCCTGAACGCGTGCGCGAGAGCTTCGCCGATGCGCTGCAGCGTGAGGGTTACGAACCTGTCGAGGGCAAGCACCTCATGATCAAGGAGGAGAAACCTCCCGCTATCAAGGAGGAGAAACCTCCCGCTCGGCCGCGGCTCTACAAAGGAGCGGACCTGAGCGAAGCGGCACGGGAATTCAATGATTACGTCGAGCAGCATGGAATTCCTTTCGTCGAACACCGAAAATTCTAGGCGATTATGGCTACGCCTCTGAGGACAAGAGTTGTGCGAGGAGCCGCCGGGCGACGCGAGCGCCTACGATCACGTCCGCGGCGCGGATGTATTCTGCAGACGTCCGACTGTCAGCATGACCGAGGATGCTCGGAATGACGCCATCTACAGCATCGCCGCTGGCTGCGATGTCGGTCGCTACAATGTCGCGGATCAGATGCGGGTTGATACCGACTCGGTTCTTGAACACCGATGCGAGCCAGCGTTCGGATGGTTCGCGATCCATCCAGACGTAGGCTGTTTCTCGCTCGGGGAGCCATTTGTCTCGGTAGACGTCCAGCATCGCACTGACTTCAGGCCACAATAGACTATTGCGGTACTCTTTCCTTGTCTTCGTTTGTACGAGCACTCTGAGGGCCCAACCGTCTTCGATGCGCAAGAGATGCCGCTCGTATTCGAGAGGCTGCAGGTCACTGGCGCGCAGTGGAGCATTGCACGCAAAGCAGAGAACCATGCCATCACGCGCGAGGCGGAAAGCCGTCTGCGTTCCGGGCCCGAGCGCCTGGGCACGGCACCACAGCTCCTGTCCCGTGCTCCAAACCTCCGTGAGCGCCGGTATTGGTTTCTCGTCTTTCCGTCTCGGCTGGGTCTTTGCCCTACTGTTCAACGATTGATAGGTAAGCTTGATCCACTGTCGTTCGGCCGCGGGCCACCGCAGGACGTGGGTCGCAAAGCTGCTCAAAAATTTCGTCTCGATCGCTCTTGTCACGTCCTTCGCACCTCGCTCACGAAGTGCGTCGAGATACGACTGCAGCGTGTCCGGGGCGAGCCGATCGGGATCTGACACACGGGGATCGCGTCGGGTGGCGTAGAGCAGTCGTGCGACGGCCGTTGTGATGCCCCCAAGCGTCCTCCGCCCAATACGAGGCGGCTCAGGCGCGCTGTCTGTCAGAGCAGCACGCAGATCGATGGTCGTCTTCGGGCCTTCCAGTCGCCTCTGATAGGCTTCCAGTGCTTCGCGCCAGGGCGCCGGCCAGTCTGCCACTGGCACGCCGAGGTCCCAGCCACACTTTCGGGTTCGATAGCCGCACCTCTTGCGCGCTTGGGCCCTACCATACTCAGCGTAGTGTGCAGCGTCGGCGGCTTTCACGGCCTCCCGCAGGTGTAGCGCAGAGGTGGGTAGGAGGGACGGCAAATGCGCGCTCAGCCTCTTCAGGTGCTTGCGGCGGCAGGCATGTGAGGGCGACAGCGTCTGAGCGTAGTCGAGGACGTCCTGGGTGCCGATGGACTCAGGAGATCTGCTCTGGCTCGAGAGAAACGCGAGAAACCGGCCGACCGTCTTCTCGGCCTCGGGCGCGAGGTCCAGCGCAGCTGCCTGCATGCGCGGCGGCCACTGTTCGAACGGCAGATATCGGGGGAGCCCGTGCATTGGTTGAGAATTGCGTTCAGCGCGCATCGGAGTCTCCATACAGGAGCTTCCGACCGTGCCGAGCTGCCGAGCGCGCATCTGAGATGCGATAATGGGTCTCGATCGTCCTGCGCGTATCGCCGAGCCAGTCTGCGGCAACACCAATAGCGTTCGGATCCGCCTCGAGCAGAAGCTGAGCCATGAAGTGACGGACAACGTGCGTCGTGACGCCCGTAAAGCCAAAGGCGCGCAAGCCCCGCTTCACCAACATCGCGACGGACGAGCGCGATCGACGGCCGCCTGCTGAAATACCCGGTATGAGATAGTCGCAGTCTGTCTGGTTTTGCGCACGAAGCCATGCGGCGACGCGCGGCTGCTCGAGCGCAATGGGCCGGAAGTGCTTGAGGTAGCCTCTGATCATTGCGAGGCTTTCCTCGGGTATTTCGACGAGCATTCGGCGCGCGTTCTTGACGCTCTTGGGCGGCAAATCAAGGAATGCATTATCTCCGCGAGCGCGAGGCAGGCGCAGGAAAGGCGCCTCTCCTCGGAATGTAATTTCCGGCAGGGTCGCGAGCCGGGTCGGTAGGGTGCGAATAAGGATGGTCATGAGCACCGCGAACTCGGCGATCTGGACCATCTCTCGTCGCTCTGAGCGCGTCAGTGTCGGCCGACGACGGAGTGCCTCCGCAGCGTCCCACGCCCTCTGGTCGAGGGTAAGCCACGCACGCTGCATACGGCGCGAGTTCAGGAGCTCGTCGAGAAGCTTTTGGTGCTTCGTGGCGATCTTGCCGACATCGCGATCGATTCGGAGCGCGTTGAGCAGCCGCTTCCACTGCTCACCCGTGCTCGCGTCTACGACGTAGAACCTGGTCGCGAGCCTGCATAGGATGCTCGTGTATTGATAGGGGCCGGCACTTGTCGGATTGTACGTGCCGGTCGCTTGCTGACGTGCAAACTGGGCCTCAGCGGCTTGGGCGGCTGCGAGAGGTGTGCAGAGATCCTCGAGCGACGTGAGGTCAGACGCCTGGCGCCCACACGCGAGCTGACCGGCGATCGACCAGCTGACCGCGGCACGCGTCAGCTGAATTGTTGCGGGCTTCTGCCTCTCGAACGCCTTCGTGTTCGCCGTCTGAACGACGTCGGTCAGCGTAACCGTGGCCATCACCGTCGCACCTGTCGCGCGACCGTTGGCGAGACAGTCGAGGACCCGCTCGAGCTCGGCATTGAGTGCGTGGGGCAAGGCGTCCCAGTCGATCAGCTGACGGGGGCGTTGGGGAGGCACCGGCACGGGATGCGCCGGGAGCATTGAGAGCGCCTCATGATGCTCCCGCATCTCGATGAGTCGGTTCAGCGCCACAACGTTCTCGCGCAGGCGCTGTCGTTTCGTATCCATCGCCTCGGCGATTTGGAGAACCCGGGCTGCGTCGAATTCCGCCGGTGTAGCGATCTCGAAGCGCGTTGCCATTCGCGAGAGGCTCGCCCACCTCGCGCGCATCGCGATCGCGACATCCCTGTCGAGAGGGAGCTCGGTGATAGCCGCGGCGACCTGGCGCCAGGCATCGCTCTTGTTGGCCGCTGCGGACTCGGAATTGCGCCCCGCCAGCCTCTTCGCAGGTCCGATCACCTTCGCCCAGTGCAGCCGAAAGGCCTTCTCGGATGCGAAGCCGTGCGCCACCCACGCGATTTGTTTCGCCTGGGAATCGAGCGCGACGGGATCGGCTGAGATCGTCTCCGCTCGACAGCCCGTGATCCGCGTGTGCCGGCGCAGCGCCCGCAGGTAAGCCTCTCGAGACGCCGCGGAGTATCCGAGGCCGTCCGTCTCGAGCGCCTTCGCGACGTCGGCGAGCGTGCACGACGCCTGAGCGGTGCTTCTTCCCGTGGTCCCCGCCGCGTTCAGGGTATCCGTAGGCTCGTTTTTCTGGTTCAGTTGCATCGGTTCCGGACCTCAGGTGTCGGTTTCTAAAGCGGCTTGTCGGTTTGGGCTGGAGCGGAAAAGAACGTCTCGGGAATTTCCCCCCTACAGATCAGCGAGACGTCGTTTTCCGAGCGCCGCGATCCGTTGTTTTGGAAGGGTGCTCGGCAGTCCGAGGGGCGCCGGAGGGCAGGGGCACCAGGACGCTCGGGCCCAGAGCGTTCTGCAGAAGATCGCGCCTGAACCTTACGATGTGGCCGCCGACGACGAGACCGGTCAGCCGACCCTCACGCCGCCATCGGAGGACCGTGTCGGCGCTACAGCTGCAGAGGTCAGCGACCTCCTCCGGCGTCATCAGAGGCGCTGCTGCGAGCGCACGCTGGCGCGGGGAGCGCCCGGGCACGCTGCCCCCCTCGAAGGCAAACAGTGCCTTCCAGGAGACGAGCCAGGCGCGCCCAATGCGCCGACCTTTCAGGGCTTCAGAGCGCAGCCAACCGCGAACAGTTGCGTCCGCGACGCCATACCGACACGCCAGATCGGCGACCCCCAGCGTTGCCGTAGGGAGGAGGGGCTCGCTTGGCGTGCCGGCGGTCGTTTTAGATCTCTCAGTTTCGTTCTGATGCGAAATCGAGGTCCACATGCCCTCCAGCACCTTCTCGTTCAGGATCAAGCTCCTGAAGCGAGAGGTAGGACCGATGGAGCGAAGGCAAATCGCTTTTTCAGCGCAATTCCGCTTTTCTGGACGGTATTTTTTTCTGAGGACGGACCTCGGATATTTGCCCGCGTCCACCGGAGAACTATCTCGATGTCGTCCACTTCGGTGGACTTGCCTACATCGGTCGGCGTGATACGGCAGCGCGGTAGGTACATGGAGACTGTGGGAATGCGGTTATATCCTCCGAAGGGCACCGCGTACGCTCGAAGCCATGGACCGCCGGCGGGCTGCAAAATCTGCCGAGAAGTAGCGAGAAATCGTCGCCACCGTGCCGGGCGTGAGACGAGCCCGAAGCGAGAGGCCGGCTCCGAGGTTCCCCTCCAGCCATCTCCAGGGCAAGCGGCCACTCCGGCTGAGGCTTCGCGCCCACGCCGGGGATCATCCTGCTCAAGACCTCACCAAGGTTCCCAGCGTTCCGCTTTGCTTGGTAGCTCTGATAGGAAACGACGCTATCCTCACCGCGTGGCCTCAACGAAGCCCGTTCTTGCGGAACCAGCGTCCACGCCTTAAAGTTTCACCACGTGGGCAATGATCGCTATGATTCAGGCGCTGTCCAAATCCGAAGCGGCCTATGTCGCTGGGCTCGCGCCAGCGGTGGTCGACCGAGCGATCGACCGCGTCCGGTTCGGTCGTCCTTACGTCGAATACGGCGGACGCACGCGAACGGTGAGTCCCAAGGGCGTGTTTCTCATCGCAGCCGACCACCTGATAGCTAAGGATGTTGCTGCCGCGGCGCGCTCGAAGCTGAGGCGTTATCTTGAATCCGAGCTCCAGCGGAAGCCGATCGAGGCAATGGGTGTTGTGATTGTGCCCGAGACTGCTGTACCTCTTCGTGTGGACCTGTCCGACATCGCCGACGCAGTTAGCAGGCGTCTACGAAATCTCGAGGCGGCCCTGGAGCATATAGCCGAAGTCGATGAGGTGCAGGCTGGTGCGCCGACCTTCCGCGGCACTCGCGTGCTCGTGCGCCCCGTGGCAGCTGCCCTGACGCGAGGCGTCAAAAGAGACGAGCTCAAGACGGACTACCGTCTCAGCGACGACCAGCTCGATGCGGCGCTCGTTTATACCGAGGCTCGGCCTGCTCGTGGGCGTCCACGCTCGACGGCGGCTCTGCAGACATGAGCCTGACGCTTTCTCATTGACGAGAACCTGACACCGATCCTCGCCGACATGGCTCACGAGCGGGGCCACGGGGCCATGGCGGTGCGCGATCTCGGCCTTCTGAACGCAAAGGATTGGACTGTGAATCGGCGCTGGGGTCCCGCGCCGATCGGCGTGGGGTCCCGGACATAAACAGCTTACGTGAGCTGGCGTCCGTCACGCCTGAATAGGTCCCGCGCCGAAGCCGAGTGACACCGAGCAGTGCCGATCGATAGCCAATGCCCTGTAGGCACGAGAGAAATCGTGATCCGAACACGCGGACGCAGCTTCTCTCATCGGCCCCGACGCACCGCAAGATCGGAACCGGGACAGCAACTTCCGCGGCGTTGTGAGCGCCCGTGTCGGGTGCGCGATCGCTTCCGAGCGCACGCGCCGCGTTCGTCTCGGCGCAGGAGCGTCGCGGCGCGCTCACGACGGGACTTCGTCCGGCCGCTCTCTCTCGGTGATCGTGGCGATGTCGGCCGCGCGCTCGCGCAGCGCGGCTCTGCTCCGCGCCCAGGCGTCTGTCTCCTCGGAAAGTGCGCTCCTCAGCCAAGCCAGGGTCAAGCGCCGGGTCGCCTCGAGCGCGTCGGGGTCCTCCGCCTCCGTCTCGCGCGCGTCGAGCCCCGCGATCCCGCCGAGCCCGTGGCCCACGCCGCCGACCGTCAGCAGGGCGTCGGCCCCCGGCGCGTCGTGGAAGGCGTCCGCGTGCCATTCGGGGCCGCGGGGCGTGAAATGCGGATCGTCCTCAGCGCCGCAGACGACGCGGGTCGGCACGCCGATGCCGCTGAAGTCCACGTCGAAGAAGGGCAGGTGCGCGACGTGCTCTGGGGTCAGATCGGCGCCCCCGCGCCCGGGCGTCGCGAGCGGGACGCCGGCACGGATGCGGCCGCGGGCATGTCCCGCTCCGGCTTCTTCGAGACGTTCCGGAAGGAGATCGGACACGCGCCTATGGAGTACGTGGCGTACTGGCGTTCGTTTGCCGCGAGGGTCTGTCTCCCGGCGCATACGCAGGCAAGCGCGTTCGACGCGGATGAAGACGTCCCGCGGCGGCGCCCCTGGCCCCGGCGATGCCGACGGCGCCGAAAACCGCGGCCGTCCCAGCTCGACACTTGATCTCAGCGTTATGGTCCCGGGCGCTCGGCGTGATTGTTCGTTGCCTTCTCCGTCAGGCTTCCTCATGCTGGCGCCGACAAACGATCGAAAGGACCGCGGATGCCCGTTCTTCCGAGCCGTCGCCGAGCACGCCGCCGTAGCGCCCTCGCATCGGGCCTTGCACTTTTCGGCATGATCGTGCTCACGGACGCCGCCGACGCGCGTGGGCCGTTCCTCGAGCCCGTGGAGCCGGCGCTCGCGATATCCGCGTGGGAGCAGTTCTGCGCGCGCTGGCCGGCCGAATGTCGCGTCGGCCGTGGTCGGGCCGGCCGAATCGCCGCGAGCTCCGCCAATCTCGCCCTGCTCGACCGCGTCAACCGGAGCGTGAACTCGGAGATCGAGCTCGTCACCGACCTCGAGCAATGGGGCCGCAACGACGTCTGGTCGATGCCCGTCGACGGGCGAGGGGATTGCGAGGACATCCAGTTGCTCAAGCGCGCGCGCCTGGCCGCGGCTGGCGTGCCGCGTGCCGCCATGCGCATGGCGGCTGTTCTCGACGGGCGCGGCGAGGGCCACGCCGTGCTGCTCGTGCGCACGGATGCGGGCGACTACGTCCTCGACAACGTCACCGACGCGCTCCTGCCCTGGACGAGCACGAGCTATGTGTACGTCAAGCGCGAGGACGACCAGGGTCGGGGCTGGGTGTCGTACGGCCCGCGCGGGATCTCCGCGACCGGCGGCCTCTTCCGCTGAGCCGAGCACGCCCCGGATTCGGTCTGACATCTTGTCCCTCTCTCAGGAGAGGACGCAGCGCAAGTGAGTGCGCATCGGCGAGGTCTATCGTGACCCAGGCGCGGCCTGTCAGTGATGCGCGAGATCTGCAAGGCCGTCTCGGCGACGACGGTGAGCCCGGCACTCCTCACCAGCGCCGAGCGGTTCCTGTACGAGGGCCTCAGGCGCAAGGATACGAACGCGATGGCCGCCGCTCTCGCCGAGGCCGGCCCGCCGATCAAAGAGATCGTCCGCCGGACCGGCCACAGCCACAGGATCGTGCGTCAGATTGTGCGAGGAGGACGGGTCGACGTCTTCCGCATCCTGGAGAGCGCACTCGAGCCTCACCTCGTCTGGCTCGACGGGCAATGGGCTTCGGGGTGCCGCAACGCGACGGACCTCTGGCGCCGCCTCGGTGCGCAGCGCTTCCGTGGCTCCCTGCGCGTGGTCTGCAAAAGGGCGACGCGGCGCCGACGTTCCGACGGCAGCCCAGAGCACCTCGGCAAGATACCGTCGGCGCGGACCGTGGCGCGCTTCATGACGACCGCCCGCGATCATCTCACGAAGGCCGACACCGTGATCGTTGCCGCGGTCGAAGCCCATGTGCCGCTGCTCGTCGAGGCGCGGCTCGTCCTCGACGGGTTCCAGGCGATGATACGATCCAAGGCCGCGGACGATCTCGACGCTTGACTGGAGAAGGCCGAAGTGAGCCTGATGCGCGCGGCATCTCGAAAAATCTCGCCGCCGTGCGCGCCGCCATCGCCAACCCATGGTCGAACGGGCAGACCGAGGGACAGGTGAACCGGCTGAAGCTGGTCAAACGCCAGATGTACGGCCGCGCCAAGATCGACCTGCTCGAAACGAGGCTGATCGGCGCCTGAAGGTCCCGAAGATCATCAGAACTGCGTCAGACCCCATTTTCAACGCCAGTCCACACACGGCTGCAGAACGCGATTTTAGACCCGAAGGCGCTCTCCGTCGCCTATCGCGAATTCCGCAGCGAGCTGCGCCTGCCGGCGAAGCGCGCCTTGAGACGGCGTACAGCCTCTATCTAGCCTCGGAAGATTGGAAAGCCGACACACGCGGCTCCTTTGCAGCGGCAACGAGTTGCGGCAGAGCGGTCACGCCCATGCTCATTGTTCAGCACGGCTAACCAGCCTGTTGAGTGCTGCACGAGTTCCGTCACAGACTTTTAGCATGTATCCATATGTCAGATCAACAAGCAGGATCAAACCAATGAACATGATGAAGTCGAATTCTTGCCTCTTCGGCGCTGCGACCGTGCTTTTGCTGTCGTCGGGGATCCCGGTAGCGACAGGCTCGGCGGGGGCAGAGCCTGCTTCGCCGGAAGCCTCGACGACTACGCAGAACGAGATGATCGTCCGCGAAGCCTTCGAGGAATGGGAAGGCGGGGTCGCAAGTGTGTTCTCGCTGCTGTCGCCCGAGGTACAGTGGACGATCCACGGGTCCGGCCCGGTCTCGGACATCTATGATGGCGTGGAGGACTTCGTTCAACGAGCGTCGGTTCCCTTGATCAGCCGACTTGCAACGCCGTTGACGCCAGAAGTGCACGACATCTGGGCGGCCGGAGACGACGTCATCATCCGCTTCGACGCCACGGCCATCACGACCTCAGGGGCATCCTACAGCAACGAGTTTCTCTGGATCTGGACCATGAAGGACGGCGCTGTGATCGAGGCAGAGGCGTTCCTTGATCTCGTTGCCTATCAGGAGGTTGTCGACAACAACGCGCCGGGCGACCAATAGGCCAGCCAACGCAGTCGCGCCGGGCGACTAGCCCCCCGGCGCGACTGGGCAGCGTCATGGAAAGCACCTTATAGAGCGGAATCCGCTCATGTTGTGGATCGGCGCCGGGGTCCCGCGCCGTTCGGCGTGGGGTACCGGACCTAATAAATGCCTTGCGCGAGCGGGCGTCCGTCATGCCCAAGAGGAGTCCGGCCGTAAAGCCAAGTGACACCTGCACGATGACCTTGCGCATCACTGTCTCCGACCCGATGAGTGACGCAGCCCGTCGATGACGTCTGGCGATCCGCGTCGCCGACATCGCCGGCACCTCCTCGGAGGCTCAGCAGACAGCGCTGGTAACGACACGCCCCGCCGCGGCTGCGCCGAGCCTGCCATCGACTTTGCCGGAAGCTCGTCAGCTCGCAATCCCCGGCCGTCCGATCGGACCTGATTGAGCAGCCGCAATTCGATGCATCCGCCCTGCGAGCGACGCTCCATGTCTGTGCAACGTTCAAGAGCCAAGGGGTGCTGCCGGCCGTCCTCGCCCGAAAGCAGCTCGGCGTCGAGAAAGCGAAACAGCACGGAGACGACAACCATGCTCCAACAGCCATCACGTCCACGCGCATGTTCCGTCGAGGGATGCCCGAACGATCAGGTAGGCCCACGATGACGATGCGGCTCTTCAAATGCGCCGCAGTTGCGCTGCTCATCTCCGTCGTCTCGGTCGTCGCAGAGGAGAATGCGCCGATGTCCTACACTGAAACACGTCAGACGGACACGTCCGAGGTGCATTTCGGCGTCACGGTTCGAGACCCGTTTCGTTGGCTCGAGAACGACCCACGTCAGGATGCCGAGGTCGCGCGGTGGATCGACGCGCAGAACGCGCTTTCCGCGCCATATCTGCAGAGCCTCCCCGCTCGGGACGTACTTGAGCGCCGGCTGAGGGCCATTTTCGACCACGAAACGGCGACCCCGCCGGTCGAGCGCAACGGTCGGTACTTCTTTACACGCAAAGGCGGCCTCGACAACCAGCAGCAGCTGGTGATGCGAAGCGGCCTCGACGGCGCGGACCGTATCCTGATCGACCCGAACACGTGGTCTGACGACGGCACCGTGGCGCTGGCGGAATGGGCGGCCTCCGCCGACGGCGCGTTCGTGGCCTTCGCCGTGCAGGACGGCGGATCGGACTGGCGCACCATCCGGGTGATGAACACATCGACCGGCACGATACTAAACGATGAAGTCGAGTGGGCGCGGTTCACCAGTATTGCGTGGCACCCGGACGGATCGGGGTTCTACTATTCCCGCTATCCCGAAGCCGAAGCGGGTGCAGCCTTCAGCGCGGGCATCGAAGGCCACGCCGTCTACTTTCATCGGATTGGGTCGAGCCAAACGGAAGACCGGCTAGTTCAGGCGCCGACGCCGGGGCGTGCGCTGCTGCATACGGCCGATGTCACGCCGGACGGCCGTTATCTGATCGTCTACACGTCGGCGCTGACCGGAGGTGTTGCGGTGACGGTGACGGACCTGTCGTCCGCCGACGCAGCGCCGAAACGGCTCGTGGAGAGCTACGAGGACCGTTGGACGCTGTTGGGCAACATCGGCGCGAAACTCTACTTCGCGACGCAGAAGGATGCTCCTCGAGGGCGGATCGTGACGATCGACCTCTCAAAGGAGCTGCCCGAGATCTCCGAGCTGATCCCGGAGCGGCCCGATGCCGTTCTGCGCGAAGGGGGATCTGCGGTCCTGGGCGACAGGCTCCTCCTGTCCTACACGATTGATGTTCAGTCGCAGGTCGAGCGCTATCGGCTGGACGGCACGTTCGACGGCACGGTCGCGCTACCGGGTCCGGGCAGCACCGGCCTCGTCCGCGGGCGTCCCGGTAATAACGAGGCGTTCTTCGCGTTCAGCAGCTATGATGCGCCGCTGACCGTTCTGCGCCACGAAGTGGACGCGAACCGCACAACTGTCTGGGCAGAGCCTGAGATCGCAATCAATCTCGATATGGTCGTCGTCGAGCCGCACTTCTATAGCTCGAAGGACGGCACGCGGGTGCCCTTGTTCATCGTCCGGCGCAAGGACGGCGACGGACCGGCGCCGACGATGCTCCATGCCTATGGCGGTTTCGGCATCAGCATGATCCCGCATTTCTCGCCCGCCGCGATGGCTTGGGTCGAGCAGGGCGGCGTCTACGCGCTGGCGAACATCCGTGGCGGTGGCGAATACGGTCAGGCTTGGCATCATGCCGGCCGGCGTGCCGACAAGCAGAACGTGTTCGACGACTTCATTGCTGCCGGCGAGTACCTGATCGACCGGGGCATCACGTCGTCCGGCGGCTTGGCGATCCACGGAGAATCCAACGGCGGACTGCTGATTGGCGCCGTGGTCAACCAACGTCCGCATCTCTTCGCCGCAGCCCTACCCGCAGTCGGCGTCCTCGACATGCTTCGTTTCGACCGCTTCACCAGCGGAGCCACTTGGGTGGAGGAGTTCGGCAGCCCGTCCGTCGAGGACGAGTTCCACACCCTGCTCTCCTATTCGCCCTTGCACACGATCCGCGAGGGCGCCCGCTATCCGGCAATCCTCGTCACCACGGCGGATACGGACAATAGGGTCGTGCCGGCCCACTCCTTTAAATATGCGGCCGCGCTCCAGGCCGCGGACGTCGGAGATCGGCCGCGCCTCCTACGTGTCGAAACGCGCGCCGGTCACGGGGCCGGCAAGCCGACCGATATGGTCATCGAGGAATTCGCCGACATGTGGGCCTTCGCCGCCCGCTGGACCGGGCTCGAGGTGAAGGTATCCGACTGAAAGCAGTCGTCTTTCGAGCAGTCGGCGCGATCCCGGTCCCGGTGCCGGCCGCGGCGAGATCGGCGATGCTGGTTGCTCGGAGGCGGGCGACCAGCACGCGTTCGGCGTCGTCGTGGGCTGCATCGAACCGGCTGAGGAGTGCGATCTCGATCGCGCATTCGCGAGGGTTCTCCTCGCCTTCCTACTCCGGCCGAAGAAAGCGGTCGCGGAGCGCGAGGTGAGGGCGGTCTGGGTCCGCCGCCATGTGACCCAGCGCATACCAGGCCAAGGAAAGCTTGCTGTTCCGACAAAAGAAGTAGCATGTCAGTTCGATATGAAACGTGTCAGGTGGGAGATGTGAAGGTCTTCTACAGGGAAGCGGGTCGACCGAGTTCGCCGGTCATATTGCTGCTCCACGGTTTTCCACGGGATCGGCCTGGTGCGGCCGAGAGTTGAACAGAGGTGCGCCGAGGCGCGGTCGAGCGGAGGCATGGGCAGGCGCCGGCGCGGTCGCGTGCGCCGTTCTCGACCCGGCGCCTGCCTGGTCGTGGTCGCGGCGGTCGGCGGTGGAGCGCCGGCCTCCGAAGGTTCATCGAGCCGGTAGCCGGGGGGCCGGCCGGACTGCTACCGGCCGCCGTCTTCGCGACGATGGAGGATCATCCCGGCGTGGTTGCCAGGGTGTCGCGTTCGGCATTCAAGCCTGAGCCGTCCTGCGTGATGCTGCTGCGGCCCTGATCGGGCCTACGAGTTTGCCGATGAAAGCGTCCATCGTCGACTCGCCGAGATCGACCACCTTGGCGCCGCCGCCTGCGACGAACGTGATGTCGTCGATCCCAATGACGTTCAGGAACAGGCGCAGGTATTGCCTTGCGATGTCGCGCGCGGCGATGGGCGAGCCTTCGGTGTAGATTCCGCCCGACGCCAGAAGAACCGTCGCCGACTTTCCGGTCACGAGGCCCTTGCCGTCGTGACCAAGTGTCAGCCCCTTGCGCACCACGTGGTCGATCCATGCTTTCAGCACCGCAGGAACATTATAGTTGTAGACCGGCGTTGCGATCACGATCTCGTCGGCGTCGAGAAGTTCTCCGACCAGTTCGTCCGACAAGGCCAGCGCCTCTTTCATTTGCGTCGTGCGCAGATCGGGCGGCGTGAAATACGCCTGCAACCAAGGCGCGGTGACGAAGGTGAGATCTGTCTGCATCAGGTCACGCATGACGACATCGCCATCCGGATGTGCCGCAAGCCATTCGGCGACGAAACGGCGGGTCATATTGCGTGAAACCGACGCATTGCCGCGGGGGCTGGATTCGATGACGAGCAATTTGGGCATGGTGGTATCCATCGATCGGGTGTGGACGGCCCGAATGCCGAGCCGGGCCCAAGGTGGTTCAATTTACCCCCTTACGGAAGCGATCGAATTGTGATCCTCTCCATCAAAAATGGAGATGATAATGATCGGGTCGCTGACGCTCGACCAATTGCGGGTTCTGGTGGCCATCGCCGACACGGGAAGTTTCTCCGCCGCTGGACGACGTCTCGGTCGGGTCCAGTCGGCGATGAGCCAGTCGATCGCATCGCTCGAAGCGGCCCAGGGCGTGGCGATCTTCGACAGGTCCGGATATCGTCCCGTGCTGACGGAGACGGGGCGCGTTCTGGTGGAACAGGCCCGGATTGTGCTTCGCGGCGCCACCTATTTCGAGATGGTCGCCGCAAGCACCCGCAACGGCTTGGAGCCTGAACTGGCGCTCGCCATCGATCCGCTGGTGCCCAGCGAGCCGTTCATCGACGCCCTGCGCGACTTGAACCGGACCCATCCCGATCTACCCATCTCCTTCGCGACCGAAGGGCTCGGCGGGTCTTTGCGCCGACTTCGTGACGGCTCCGCATCGCTCGGGATATGCACGTTGCTGCCGATCGTTCCCGACGACCTGATCGCCTATCCCCTCGCGCGGACCGTGATGCGACCCGTCGTCGGCGCGGGGCATCCGCTGGCCTCGGTCCGGCAACCGATCTCAAGTCACGAACTCGAACCGCATGTCCAGCTCGTGCTGTCCGATCCCGTCGACCCCGGTGGACAGAACTTCGGCTTGGCGAGCGCGCGGCTATGGCGATTTGCGGATCTGAACCGGCGCTACGATTTCCTGTTGGCCGGGTTCGGCTGGTGCCGGATGCCGGAGCATTCGGTCCTGGATGCGCTGGCGGACGGGCGTCTGGTCGCTTTGGCGATCAAGGACGACACGGCGCCGCCCGACGGCTTGACGATCTTCGCCGCTCACCTGCGCGACCGGGTGCTCGGGCGGGGAGCCGCCCATCTGCTGTCTGCATTGCGCGAGAGGTTCGCGAGCTAGATCGACAGAAGTCCGCCGATGGTCGACTTCGATGATCGCGGCGCAGCGGACCGGCTCGAGGCGACTTATCCAGGTGCGATCGTCGGAACGGAGGGGAGCTCTCTACGTTAAAGTTTCCCGTTACCGTGCCGGTTCTCGCTTTCCCAAGGAAGAAGCTTCGCGGACGTCGGCGTCGGTGCGCTGCGGACAGGTTGGCGACGGTGATCGCCGTCGACACTCCGCAGAACAGTCTCGTAGCGGTCGGAGGAGACGTCATGCGATGGGAATACAAGCTCGTGACCGAAACGCTGGATGCCGATCAGCTCGACGCGTATGGCGGCGATGGGTGGGAACTCGTCGCGGTGGTCTCGCCCGGACATTTCGTGTTGCACTACTTCTTCAAGCGCCAGCTGCAAGGCTGACGCGACCCTGATCGTTGGCCGCTCGGTCTTGGCGTATCGGCCTCCGGTTCGCTGCACGAGAAAGCGACCGCTTACCGAGAATCAGCAGTGCTTCAGTTCGACCTCACGAAGTCGGCGATGCACGCCGCCACTCCCGGCGCCAACGGCAGATCCGGAGCGGCGTAGGTGGCGAGGTTTTCACTTCGCTCATCGGATCCGACCGACTTCAGCACATGGTTCGTGTTCGGCAGCGTCACGAGCGTGGCGAGCGGTGCGGCCCGCTTCAGACGTTCGGCGTCGACCGTCGACACCTGGAGGTCGCGCTCGCCCTGCACGATCAGGACAGGCTCCGTGATGTCGGCCGCGAGACGCGCCGAGTCGAGAGCGAAGGCGCTGACGAGATAGTCCTGCAGCGCTGGGGCGAAGAGCGGCGCGAGCGCCGGCGGCAGGCTCGACGCGTCGACGCGCCGTCCGGCGGAGAGCTCGTCGATCGCGTGGTCGGCCGCGGCCCACAGCGGCGCGTTGTCGGGATTGGCGTGCAATTGTTCTTTCAGCACAGCGCCGAGGGGGCGTCCCGCCGTCGCGACGAGGATCAGGCCGCACAGGCGGCCGACCTTTGCGGCGGACGCGAGCGCCACTAGGCCGCCTTCGCTGTGACCCAGCAGCCATATGCAGTCCGCTCCAGTGCGTGCACGGATCGCCTCGACCCAGACGTCGACGTCGCGAACGTAGTCGTCGATCGTCACCGCGTTGGCGTCCGTTACCGCATCCCGGCTGCCGAAGAGACCACGCTTGTCGATGCGCACGCTGCCGATTCCTTGCTCGGCCAACCCTTCGGCCAGCAGCCGGTACGGCGCGGCGTGAACGCCCAACGGGCTGTTGCCGTCCCGGTCGGTCGGACCGGATCCGGGGATCATCAGAATGATCGGCGCATCCGCGGCGGGAAGGATCATCGTCCCCCGAAGAGGGCCCATCGGGCCCGGAGCTTCGATATCGAAGCTCACGAGCGGCGATCTCTTCGAAGAAGCTTGGTTCATATCGAATCTCCACAACAAGCCGACTATCGCTGAGGAAACCCGGCACGAGCATGAAGCCGTGCATTCGAGCCGCTTTCCAGCAGTGATCAAGCACTCGGCAGTGTGACTATGAGCGGGCCGTTGCGGGTCGCGACGACGGTGTGTTCGTACTGCACCGTCAACGCTCTCGGCTCGGCGAAGAGCGTCCATTCGTCGTCGCCGCTCTCGGCCCATTCCGCCCCAAGGGACAAGAAGGGTTCGACGGTGAAGACCAGACCGTCATTCATGATGCGGCGCTCGGACGGGTTCGGCCATGTCGCGATCTCGGTCGGCTCCTCGTGGAGGGACAGGCCGACGCCGTGGCTCGCGAGGTTCTCGACGAGGCTGTAGCCGTTCTTTCGCGCGAATGCGCCGATCGCTCGGCCGATGCCGGCGATCGGCTTCCCGGCGCCCACCTGTCGCAACCCGGTCCACATCGCGCGCCGACCGTCGCGGCAAAGCCGCTCGACCGCGGGCGTGACGGGCGGCACCGCGAAGGAAGCCCCCGTGTCCGCGAAGAAGCCGTTCTTCTCGGCCGACACGTCGATGTTGACGAGATCGCCGCGCTCGATACGCCGTGAACCCGGTACGCCGTGGGCGATCTCCTCGTTGACGCTGATGCAGGTTGCGCCGGGAAAGCCGTAGGTGGTCTCGGGCGCCGAACGGGCTCCGGCACGGTCCAGGAGGTTGCGGCCGATGAGGTCGAGTTCGGCCGTCGTCATGCCGGGCTCGAGCGCGTTTCCCATGGCTCGGAGCGTCTCGGCGACGATACGCCCGATCTCCGTCAATCGCTTCAGATCGTCATCATTCGAGATCGTCACGGCGGCGTTCCTGTAGTGCGCGATACGTCTTGCAAAGGCGGGCTGGCTTTGCCGGACCCGCCTTCGGCTATCGGCGGTGGAATCCCCGGCGGCGCTCGAACTTGGCGGCGAGAACGAGCGCGGAGGTCAGCAGCAGCGCCGCGTTCACGGGATGGAAAGCCAACAGCCCGGGTCCGCCGAGCGCGAGGGTCACCTGGGTAAGGTAGAGAACAGCGGTCGACAAGGCCCACCAGGCGAAGCCCCTGAGCCGCGCGACGGCGAGACTGCTCACCGCGAGCAGGAATACGGGCACGGCGATGAAGCCACCCAAGGCGCCGTGCAGTTCCCAGGAGGTCCCGGCGAAGAGCGCCCGACCGGCCAGGAGAAACTGCGCGCCGAGGAGAACGGGCAGGCCGCGGGCCGACCACAGGACGAGCGCCGGCGTGCCGCGATCGAGATCGCGAAGCGTGTCGTGAGACGCGTTCGTCATGGCTCAGGCCGCCTTTCCGTTGCGCATTCCGACGGGCGTAGCTTCGGCGAATGCGGCGAGCGCGTTGCGGTAGTCGATGGCGGCATCGGCCAACGCATCGCGCGAAAGTCGGTCCGCCTCGAAGGTGACGTGCGGCTCGTACCAAGGAAGGCCACACCGATGCGCGGTGGCTTTCAGCGGTGTGAGGATCTCATCGAGCGTGTAGTGGTTCTGCCCGGTCCGCTCGTAGGCCGCAGCCACGTTGCCTGCCGTCACGATGACCATGACGGGCGTGCCGACGAGCCGATCTCCCTCGGATGCGGCGACCACGTAATACATGCGCGTCAGGACGGCATCTTGCCAAGCTTTCAGGAGCGCGGGAACCGAATACCACTGGATCGGAAACTGCAGCACGATCCGATCGGCCTGCAGCAGCATCGCGGCGTCATCGGCCGCATCGGTGGACATGTCGATCCGCGCATCCGGATATCGAGCCTGCATGTCGACGACGTCGGTATCGGGCAGGCTGCGCGCCGCCGCGGCGAACGCGGCATTGGCTCTGGAGGTTGAAAGATCGCGGTGAAAGACGAGAACGAGAGTGCCGGACACGGGGGTCTCCGTCGTGTTGTTGTCGGTCGACACCGATGTATGAGATTTGCTCCAGTTTATCCAATTTTAGATTGGTATAGTAGAATATTCGTGCAATCAATGTTGCGGATGGTTGCCGATTGAAATCTAATGTTTGTATAGGTTGTCGCGCCGAAATCGTGCATGCAGGTGTGAATATGTTCATGCCGCTGTCGGCAGCTCGGTAAAATGGACAGCGGCACTCGGGCCCGGCGATCACATCTACCCGAAGATCGATAGTGACGGCCTCGGGCGGCGCGCTCCGCTGCGTGCGGAGCTCCGCACGCCGCCCTCGGTCAGACCCTCGCAGACCGTGGGCTAAGTCACGGCCCCGACCCGCGATTTCCCGAGCTTCAATCGACTCCAGTGGGCATGGCAGTGGGCATAGCGGCCAGATCATCGAGCAGGCCCGGGCCCGTGGGCGTCCAGCGCAACTGCATCCGGGTCCAGATGCTGGAGGCAACCATGTCGGCCGATACGAACATCGACAGCCAGCCGAAATGCGCCTCGGCCTCTTCGGGCTCCAGCGCCCGGACCGGCACGTTCAGCCCAGCGCCGACCGCTCGGGCGATATCGCGAAATGCGACTCCTTCTTCCGCGACCGCATGATATCGGGCGCCGCGCTCGCCCCGGCTCAGGGCGAGCGCGTAGAGGCGCGCCACATCGCCGACATGAGCGGCGCACCAGCGATTGCCGCCGTCACCGACCGTGGCCGCCATCCCGGTGTCGCGGGCATGATCGATGTAAGGGCTGATCAGGCCCTGCTTCACCGGGTCATGCACTTGGGGCAGGCGCACCACGCGGACATCGACCCCGGCATCCAGCAGGGCATTGCCTGCCCGTTCGCTGGCGATGCGCGGGTGCGGCAGATCGGCGTTGAAGACGGCTTCGCTCGCCGGATGGCCGTCGCCCGCATCGCCGATGCCGGTGATCGAGGTGAGGATCAGCGGCCGATCCGATCCCCGCAGTGCCGACCCCAGCGCCGCGATGACGGCGCCGTCCTGTTCACAATTGGCGGCGTACTTGCTGAAATCATGGTCGAAGGCAGTGTGGATCACCGCATCGGCGCCGCTGGCGCCGGCACGCAGACGGTCGAGATCCGCGATGGTCCCCAAATGGGCCTCTGCCCCCAGTTCGGCGAGTTGCCGAGCGCCTCGTTCGGAGCGGGTCAGGCCGATCACCTCATGCCCGTCCGCCAGCAACTCGCTCAGGATGCGCGAGCCGACGAAGCCGGTCGCGCCAGTCAGGAAAACACGCATATCGCTCACTCCATGCTTGTGGCCCGACCTGTTTGGTCCCATATCTCATCCTGTTAAAGTGGGTACGTTATCGTAGTATAAGGATCGACAGGATGACCAGCGCGGCGGTGTCCCCCAACCCGCTCGGCGATTTTCTGCGGGACCGCCGCGCAAGGATGGACCCCGCAGCGTTCGGCTTCGGCGGCGGACGGCGGCGGACCCCGGGGCTGCGGCGTGAAGAAGTGGCGCAGCGGGCCAATATCTCGCCCACTTGGTATACTTGGCTGGAACAGGGCCGGGGCGGCGCGCCCTCCGCCGATGTGCTGGATCGGCTGGCCAAGGGGCTGATGCTGACGGAGCCGGAGCGCGAGCATCTGTTCATCCTGGGTCTGGGGCACGCGCCCGTATCGCGTTACGCGGTGGCCGACGAAGTGACCCCGCGGCTGCAACGGGTGCTGGACGCGCTGCCGTTCAGCCCCGCGATCATCAAGACCGCGACCTGGGACGTGCTGGCCTGGAACCGAGCGGCGACCGTGCTGCTGACCGATTATGCGACACTGCCGCGCGAACAGCGCAACGTGCTGCGCCTGATTTTCACCAGCCCGCAGGCGCGCCACGCCCAGGAAGACTGGATGACGGTGGCCCGGTACGTCGTAGGGGCGTTCCGCGCCGATGTGGTGCGCGCCGGGGCCGGCGCGGAAGTCACTAGGCTGGTCGAGGAATTGTCCGCGCTCAGCCCCGAATTCGCGGCGCTGTGGCGGGAGAACGACATCGTCGGCCACGCCGATGGCCGCAAGCATCTGCGCCATCCCGAACACGGGTCGGTCGAGCTGGAATTTTCGGTGTTCGCGGTCGACGGGCGGCCGGATCTGGGGATGCTCGTCTACAATCCCGCGACGCCGGAATCCGCCGACCGGATCAAGGCCATCCTCGATGGCCGAGCGGGGGGCTGAGCGGCGCAGCCTCGTCCAGTGACTGCCACGATCCGCCTCGTGAACTGCCGGGACTGAACATTCGGAGCCGACGCCCCCAGAACGCGCTCCGCGGCCCTCGGCCTACCGGGGCGCGAGAGCGCATCTCCGGGCCTCGCCGATCACGTCCACTCCGGCATGACCGCATCGGGGTACCGCGCACCGAAGCCGCCGGTCGGAAGGATCTCGGCGATCCGTCTGAGGTCCTCGTCCGAGAGCTCGAGGTGAACGGCGCCGACATTCTCCTCGAGCCGCTCGATGTTGCGCGTGCCGGGAATGGGAACGATGTCGTCGCCCTGCGCCAGCAGCCAGGCCAAGGCCAATTGCGAGACCTTCGCGCCGCGCTCATGGGCGAAGGTCTTGAGGCGGCGCACCGCTTCTACGTTCCTTTCGAACGCACCGGGCTGCCAACGCGGATCGAAGCTGCGCATGTCGCTCGCGTCGTACTGGTCGGCGGGCTTCGCCGTTCCGGTCAGGAAGCCGCGGCCGAGCGGCGCGTAGGGCACGAAGCCGATGCCGAGTTCTCTCAGCAGGGGAAACAGCCGCTCCACATCGCGCTCGAACAGCGAGTACTCGGTTTGGAGCATCGCCACCGACTGAACGGCATGGGCGCGGCGGATGGTCTCCGGCCCCGCCTCGCTGAGCCCGAAATGGCGCACCTTGCCCGCCGCGATCAGGTCCTTCACCGTTCCCGCGACGTCTTCGATCGGCACCTCGGGATCGACGCGGTGTTGGTAGAGGACGTCGACATGGTCCACGCCGAGGAAGCGCAGACTGTTGTCGAGAACCTCGCGGATATGGTCCGGCCGACTGTCGTAGCCATAGTCGCGCGTCCAGCCGAACTTGGTGGCGATCACGACGTCGTCTCGCACCGGCGCCAGCGCCGTTCCGACGACGCGTTCGTTGTGACCCCAGCCATACATCTCGGCGGTATCGAAGAACGTCACGCCGATCTCGTGGGCGCGCCTGATCGTCCTGACGGCGTCGTTCGTGCTGTCCGGCCCGTAATGCTCGGTGATGCCCATGGCTCCGTAGCCGATGGCCGATACTTCCGGGCCGTGCCGGCCGAGCTTGCGGCGAGGCAGAATGCTCTCTCGACGTTGATCGATCACGATTGTCTCCTCGGAGGGGTGTGCCTAAACTAGCATCGAAAAACACGAATGGCACTCAGTGCCATATTCGGCATGGAGCGTCAATGCAATCGCCGTCCGCTGGTTCCGGCCGTTCACTCCGGGAGATCAAGACGGACGCGGTCGCGGCATCGATTGCCGCGACCGCGCTCGTCCTGTTTGAAGAGAAAGGGTTCGATCGTGTGACGGTCGACGAGATCGCGTCTGCGTCCGGCATCTCGCGGCGGAGTTTCTTC
Source organism: Salinarimonas ramus (assembly GCF_014645695.1). GTDB lineage: Bacteria > Pseudomonadota > Alphaproteobacteria > Rhizobiales > Beijerinckiaceae > Salinarimonas > Salinarimonas ramus. The sequence goes on from NZ_BMMF01000016.1 coordinate 111,018, forward strand.
CGCTACTTCGCGACGAAAGAGGACGTCGTGGTCTCGGGGCACGCCGCCTTCGGGGAGAAAATCATCGAAAGGGTGAAGGCCCGGCCGGCGGACGAAGATGTCTGGGTCTCGCTGCGGCGCGGCTACGATGTCCTCGTCGAGAACGTCGATCGCAACCCCGAAGGCGCGGCTCGGACCATGCGGGTGATCAACGGCACGGCGAGCCTGCGCGCCCACACTCTGGAGAAGCACAGTGCTTGGGCGGTCGGTCTCGCTCCCGAAATCGCGCGCCGCCTCGGCGATGCCGACGGCCGGCGCCTGGAGGCGGACGCGTTGGTCCACGCATCGTTCGCCTGCCTCGATGTCGCGCTGGCCCACTTCGACCCCGGCGGTGACGCGTCCCTCGGAACGACCCTGGACGCGGCGTTCGGTGCGCTCCGCCCGGAGCGTACGCGTTGAAACGCGAATGCCGGCGTGAACGAAATGCGTCGACTGCCGCACCATGCCGTGGTGCGGCAGTCGAAACGGCTCGGGGCTGTTCACACCAGCCGAGGGGTCATTACCGGGAGCTGCTCTCGCGCACGGCTTCACGATGAAGCCACCATGCCTCGGACCCCCGCGCCGCACGACCGTCGACTGCGTGTGCTCCGGCGCCGGAGCGGCCGATCTGCCCCGTCGTGGCAGGCGTCCCGCTGAAGGAGGCCGCCACCGCGGGCGACGAGTGAACGATCGAGTAGAATGTCTGCCGATCGATCCAACTTTCGTCCGCGGATGCGGAGGTCGCATACCCGAGCGACAGGATCGCGAAGACAGCAGCAACGATCGTGAAAGAAGGCTTCGTATTCATCTGGTTTTTCCTTCCTGTGATTTCGGCAAAATGGATCACGCTGCTCGACGAGAAGCGCGGCCGACAGATGGCGGCGTCTGACGATTTGGAAGAGATCCTGCAGGAGGACTGCTTCGCGTCGTCGGCCCAAGATCGACTTAAGTCGGCCGGCGAAGTCGATCCAATCGATGATCGGTATGTTGGAATATCCATTCAATGAATGTCTGGAGCGTTTCTCACGGGCTCGCTCGGCTCACGTCCATGGACGTGGTGTATGAGCGCCGTTCCTCGGCCGAGCTCGTGATCTGGCGGTCACGGCGGACAACGCTGCCGTTCGCGAGCCTCTTTTTTTGCTTTCCGAGCGCTTCACTATGAGGGTAGCGCCCATTCGCCGCCAGAAGACTGCATCCGGACGGGCGATGGACATGGCGGGCGTCCAGCATCGGGAAAATTCCTGTCAGGCTTTCACCATCCGGTTGTAGAACGGCACCAGCTTGTCCACGGCGCGGGTTACGGGCCCGGGCTTGTAATACATGTCGTAATGCCCCGCCCCCTCGACGATGAAAATGTCCTTCTCCTCGGCTGGCGACATCTCGAACAGGCGGTGGCCGGACTCGTACTGCCCGGTATTGCCGCGCTTGCCGCCGACGATCACCTGCAAGGGCTGGGTCAGCAGCTCGGGGACAAGGCCGAAGCCGTCGAAGGCGAGGATGTGGCCGTAGCTGGAGTAGAGGAGCCGGTTGGTGGAGCGCGGATGCCGGTACTCGGACTCGCGGTAGAACTGCACGGCCTCCAGCACCTCGGGGTCGGTGACGCCCGCCTCCTTCGCCTCCTCCAGGCTATCGGGGATCCAGGGATCGCGGCGCGCGCCTTCGCCCCTTGCGGCGCGCGTCCGCTGGCGGCCGATCTCGTCCAGCATCTCCAGCATGGCCTCCCGGGGCTGGACCTTGCGGAAGAAACTGCCCATGTCGTTCGCCACCACGGTGCCGACGGCCTTGAAGCGGCGCTCGGTCAGGGCGGCGTTGATCGCGTAGCCGCCGCCGGCGCAAATGCCGAGAAGGCCGATGCGCTGAGCGTCGATGAATGGCTGGGTCGTTAGGAAATCGACGGCACACTTGATGTCCTCGACCCGGACCGCCGGGTCCTCCAGGTCCCGCGGTTCGCCCCCGCTCTCGCCCTGATAGGAAGGATCAAAGGTCAGCGCGACGAACCCCGCGTCCGCGAGCTTCGAAGCATAGATGCCCCCGATCTGCTCCTTCACGCTGCTGCCGGGCGTTGAGATGACGATGGCGGCATATTCGCGGGTTTCGTCAAAGTCCTGAGGAACATGCAGGTGTCCCGCGACATCGATCGCACGGTTGCTGAATGTGACGGATTTCATGGTCTTCTTCCTTTCGTCATCGGAGACGAGAGTCGCCGCCGGGACCGGGGAGGCAGGGTCACGTCCAAGGACGTGACCTCAGAGAGACGATGGCCGGTCAGCTGGGCGATGTCGCGATCGCACCGGAGGCGATCGCGGGGGCAGTCCTCTACGCGCTCGAACAGCCTGCGGATGTCGACATCGGCAGCATCGTGGTCAGGCCCACCGCTCAAGAGTAGAAAATCGATGCGATTGGAGGAGGGCCCGCCAGTCAGCCGGATGCGGCGTGAGCGTTCGTCTCTTCGAATGCGATATTCCGTATCTCGTCCGCGACATGCCGCACGATTCGATCCGTCGCCCGGCGGGTGTGCCACGCGAGCTCCAGGCTGAATCCGGGGACTTCGAACGGCGGCGAACGATGGGTCAAAGACGCTTCGTGGGCACCCTTGAACGCGTGTCGTGGCAACAGGGCGATGCAGTCGCTCGTCGCGAGTATCGGCGGCACGAGCTGGAAGGACGGCACGACGGCCCCGATCCGGCGTGCTCGGCCCATCCGATGGAGCGCGTCGTCGATCGGCGTGTGTCCTTCGCCTCGTCCGGAGACGATCACGTGAGGCCAAGCGAGCCATGCGTCCAGATCGAAGGCGATCGCCGCGGGGTGGTCGGATCGCATGGCGACCACATACGTCTCTTCGAAGAGCGTCACCACGTTCAGACCCTCGTCTGGGGGAAAGACCGAGATCGCCAGATCCGCATGGCCGGTCGCGAGAGACTGCAACGCCGCCGCAGCTCCGCGCCACGGCTGGATCACGAGCGAGACGCCCGGCGCCGTGCGCCCCAGCCTCGCGACCAAGTGGGGGGCGATTATGAGCATCGGATCGTCCGCCGACACGATGTGGATCGTCCGCACGATCTCCTTCAACGGGATTTCGGGTGGATCGATCAGACCTCCCACGTCGCCGAGAACGTGCCGTAGCGGTCCGCGCAGAGCCTCCGCGCGGGCCGTCCGGCGCATTCCGCTTCCGTCGCGCTCCAGCAAGGGGTCGTTGAAGAGCGCGCGGCATCTCTGGAGCGCGCTCGACACGGCCGGCTGAGACAGGTTCAGCCGATGTGCCGCGCGGCTCACGTGCGCCTCCTCGAGCAGCGCATCCAGGATCACCAAGAGGTTCAGATCGACACCGCGGAGATTCATGGGCCCGATACCCTCTGGTGATCGCTAGGAAGTGGACGGCGCCGGCGGTGGTTCCTCGGAGAAGAGAACGGATGTCTTCAAGGTCATCTCTTGTTCTCGGCAAGGCGCGCCGCACTCGCGGCTGCGACAGCCGGCGGGAGAGACAGCGCTGCCAGGATCGCGACCGCAAAGAGGTTTGTCGCGTCCAGGCCGTTGCTGACGACGATAATCGGCAGCTGCGCGAAGGTGACGACGAGGCCGACGATCCAGCCCGAGCGCGCCAGGTAGCCGGCCACAGCCGACATCGCGATCGAAGCGGGATAGGCGACGCTCCAGAATGCCGGCGCATCCCAAGGCTCCCGTACGTCGAAGGCGATACAGAACATCTGCCAGCAGATGATTGCCAGAAGCAGCGTTATCATGAGTTCCGTTGATCGCTTCATCACGGCCTGCGAACCAAATATGTTGGATTGGCCGCCCGATGCTTGTGGCACGACCACGAGGATGTGTCGCGATGCGTCAATTCGAATCGAGCACCGCTCGGATCAACGCGAGCGCCGCCTCCGCCCGCACGGCGTTCGGATAATTGCGGTTGGCGAGGACGACCACGCCGATCTCCTCCTGCGGGATCATGGCCACATAGGCGCCGAAGCCGTTCGTCGACCCCGTCTTGTTGAGGAACGTCGGGCCGTCGAGAGGTTCGGAGCGCGCGGTCAGCGGCTGAGGCTCCAGCGCCATGTCGCTGCTGTTGCCGGCGGCGAGCCGCTCGGCCGTGACGGGCCAGGAATATTCTTCCCAGATCATCGCCTGCGCGTAATGCGCCGTGTCGTAGCGGGCCGTCCGCGTCTGCGCGAGCGCGGCGGCGATCTCGGGCGTCGTGTCGACATCGCCGAGATGTGCTTGCAGGAACAGGATCATGTCCGAGATCGAGGACTTCACGCCGTAGGCCTCGGCGTCCAGCATGCCGGGGTTGACCCGAACCGCGCGATCGTCGGAGCGGCTGTAGCCGAAGGCGTAGCGCGACATCGCCGCCTGCGGCACCGTCACGTGGGTATCCTCGAGACCGAGCGCGGGCAGCAGCTCGGTCGTCAAGGCAGTCTCATAGTCGCTGCCGAAGGCATTCGCCGAAATCCGCCCCAGAAGGCCGATGCCGAGGTTGGAATAGGATCTAACGCGCTGCGGATCGACCTCCGGGCTCCAGGCCGCCAGCCATGTCGTCAGCGACGGGTCGTCCGTGATCTCCTCGGGCACCTGCAAGGGCAGCCCGCCGGTCGCATGGGCGGCGAGGTCGTAGAGCGTGATCGTATCGAACGCGCTCCCCTCAACCATGGGCATGACGTTCGACACGGGCATGTCGAGGGAGAGCAGGCCGCGCTCCTCGGCTAGGCCCGCCAGGGCGACCGTGAACAGCTTGCTGACGGAGCCGAGCTCGAAGAGCGTGTCCTCCGTCACCGGCTGCTCGGGCGCCCGTACCGCGAGGCCGGTCGTGTAGATGTAGCTGTTACCCTGGTAGGTAACGCCGACGGCCAAGCCGGGAATGTCGTACGTCGCGACGACAGGGGCGAATGTCGCTTCGCTCAGCTGCCGGAATTCGGCAGATGTAAGCGGCTCCGCTGTAGCAGACGTCGCGCAAAGCATGGCCGCGAGTGTCACTTTACAGGTCGTTCGCATCGAGAGGATCCCTTCGAGTTTTTGATTGTGAGACATGCAGTGGGAATGCGCCCACGAATTCGTCGGCGAACGCGCCGTGTCCCTTCGGCGCGAATTTCGGGAGTGCGAACGCCGAATGCTCACGTGGCGCCGAGCACGACCCGGATGATCGTGCCGCCACCGGGGGCGTCTCGGATTTCCAAATGCCCGCGGTGGCGAGCGACGACCTCTCGGACGAGGTGGAGGCCGAGCCCGCTACCCGTCCGCCGCGGCCGCAATCGGGCGAAGGGCTCGAACACGCGCTCGCGCTCCTCCTCCGGAATGCCGGGACCGTCATCCTCGACCTCGACGACGGCGCCGCAGACCCGGACGACGACGTGCCGTCCGCCGTGATCGAGTGCATTCTGGACCAGATTCATGAGCACCCGCTCCAAGGCTCCGGCGTCGCCGACGATCGTCTCACTGCCGGAGACCTGAAACTCGATGGCTCGTCCGCCGGCGATGACGAGCGGCGCCATGTCTCCGACGAGCTGCCGAACGAAGGTGGCGAGATCGATCCTGTCATCGTGACCGTTCCTCTCCATGCGTTCGAGATCCAGCAATTGCTCGGTCAGGATCGCGAGCCGCTGCACGTCCGGGGCGAGCGCACGGATGACGTCGCTCTCGGACGACTCCACCTTGCTGCGCAGGATCGCGACGGGAGTACGCAGCTCGTGCGATGCGGAGGCGACGAACCGACGTTGACGTTCGTATCCCTCGTCGAGACGCCGCAAAGCGTCGTTGAACGCTTTGACCAAGGGTGCGATCTCGCGGGGCACTTGGCTCTCGCTCAAATGGCGACCGCGGGTGTCCGTATCGATTTCCTCCGCTTCCCGGGCGATGCGCGAGACGCCGAAGAGCGATCGCCGGACGGTCCACGGCGTGACGACGATCGAGGTGAGCAAGAGCAGGAGGAAGATCGGCAAGATCATGATGTTCGACGCCAGCACGACGATGAGGCTCAGCTCGGCGAGCTCGCCGTGGCCCATGATGGTCAGGGTACCGATCTCGGTCGTCTTCCTCCTGATGACCGCAGCCAGCTCGTAGGGCGCCGAGCGGGCCCGAAATTGGCCGAACGAGAGATCGCTCAACCGACCGCGGAGGGAATCGTAGTGCCGGGGTACCGTCCCGAACGTCACGCTGTCGCCGGTGTCGTCCTCTGCGACGAACCAGAGATCGGGCGCCGCTGCCTGCGCGTCGAGCAGTTCGGGCGTCATCACGACCGCCAGCTGCCCCGACGCGTCGCGATCGATGGCGCGTGCGATGACCGGGATGATCTGTTCATCCGCGAACGGGCCGCCGCTGTCGATGCGAATCGCGATCGATATCAAGATGACGAAAGCCGCGAGCAGCGTGACGAAGTGGACGACCAGCGGATAGATGACGAGCGGGCGCTCGAGGGAAGGCTGCTTTGTCACGACGCCTCGCGCAGAAGATAGCCAACGCCCCTGATCGCGTGGATCTCGATCCCGGCACGCCTTTCGTTGAGCCTCCGCCGCAGACGTGAAATGTGGGAGTCGAGCGTATTCGACTGGACGATGTCGTCGAACCCGAACACCGCCTGCTCCAGCGACTCCCGCAGCACCGTCCGGCCACGGCGCTCAAGCAGCGCCGCCAGGACGCGCAGCTCGCGGCGCGGGAGATCGATGCGCTTCCCCCGGATCTCGACCTCCTCGTTCATGAGATCGAAAACGAGCGATCCCGCCCTGATCTCCTCGCCCGCCATCTCGGCGGGGCGCCGCTTGACGGCCCGGATGCGCGCCAGCAGCTCGTCGAGCGAGAACGGCTTGATCAGATAGTCGTCCGCCCCCTCGTCGAGACCGTCGATACGGTCCGCGACGTCGCCTCGTGCGCTGAGGACGATGATGTGTATGCCCGGATTGGTCTTGCGGAAGACCGGGATCATCGAGAGGCCTTCCCCGTCCGGAAGCGTGCGGTCGAGCAGGACGAGATCGAACTTGCCGATCAGGCCGGCTTCCCGCGCGGTCGCCAGGCAGTCGACGTGATCGACGACGAAGCGCTCTCGCTCGAGGACCTTGCGGATAGATTCCGCGAGCCGAAGCTCGTCTTCGATCAGGATGATTCTCACGGCGCGGCTTCGCTGTTTCGTCGCATCGGCACGACCCTTTCGCGATCGGGCTGGAGCGCTCCCGCCTGACCGTATCGAAAGTGCCGCCTCTCCACCCCGACGCCTGCGGACCGGCGCCGGCAGCGCCGGAGCGGATCTCGCAGGCTCGGGAAGCCCTGCGGAAGGCTTCGCCTCCCGCCCGGCGGCATTACCGAGGACCGCACTCCCGGCGGGTCGGATCGCGTTCGCAGCGTTGCGCGCGAGCGCGATCGGAGATGATCTGTGCATTCAGTGCCGTCTCGCTCGCGAGGTTCGCTCTGTACGCGTTCTCGAGGGAGGAGCGGTCGGATACGCATCCCGCGACGGCGATGCACGACAAAGTCGCGAGCAGAAGGCCGATGGGCGCTTTGGGCAGCCGGGCTTCTCGAAGATGGAGCATTGCTTTCACCTGACTTGGGTTTCGCTTTCCGGACGCCGGCCGGCTTTCGAGCTGCGGACGGTCGCCGGCGCCCACATCGCCGGCGAAGATTGCGCAGACATGGAGCCCGTGTCCGCGAACCTAGAAGCGGGCTCGGGCCCCGCCCGGTCGTGCCTTCGTGTGGCGCCGGTATGGCGACCCGGCGACGGCTACCGCGACCGGCGCGACATGGACGCCTCGATCGACGCCGCCAGGATGTCGAGACCGAGTGCGATCTCGTCTTCGGACACCGTGAGCGGCGGTGCGATGCGGAAAACGCCGCCCATGCCCGGCAGCTTGACGATGTTCATGCTCATCCCGCGCGACATGGCTTCGTCCATGATGCGCGCGCCGATCTCGTAGCCCGGTGTCTTCAGGCGCCGGTCCACGACGATCTCGAGCCCGAGAAGCAGGCCTCGTCCACGGACGTCGCCGATGCAGTCGTACCGCTGCTGCAGAGCGCGAAGGCCCTCCTCCAGGAGAGCGCCCCGGGTCCGCGCCTTCTCGACCAGACCGTCGCGCTCGACGACGTCGAGGACCGTGAGGCCGACGGCGGCCGGAAGCGGATCGGAGGCGTGCGTCGTGTAGAACAGATATCCCCTGTCGTAGGCCTGCTGCTCGATCGCCGTCGTGGTCATGACGGTAGCGAGCGGCAGACCGGCGCCCAGCGTCTTGGACAGGGTGAGGATATCGGGCGTGACGCCGTCCCGCTGGTAGGCGAACATCGTGCCGGTGCGGCCGACGCCGGTCTGCGCCTCGTCGAGGATCAGCATCATTCCCCGTTCCTCGCACTTCTTCTTCAGTGCGGCGAGGTAGCCGTTCGGGAGCTCCAGAACGCCGCCGCTCGACAGGATCGGCTCCGCGATGAAGGCGGCGAGGTTTCCGGTCGACTGCTGGTCGACGAGCGCGAAGGCGTCGTCGAGTTCGCCCTGCCAATCGAGCGTCCCGTCGGCACAGGTGAAGCGCGGACGGTGGCTGTTGGGCGCCGGAATCGCGAACGACCCGGCGGCGGAGGGTCCGTAGCCCTTGCGGCCGGCGCTGTACGTCGCCGAGGCGGCGGCGCCGGTCATGCCGTGCCAGCTCTGGGCGAAGGCGACGACCTCGAACTTGCCCGTGACGAGCTTCGCGAGGCGCAGCGCCGCTTCGTTGGCTTCCGCGCCGGTCGTCAGCAACTGGACGCGGTCGAGACCCGGCGCGAGCGCGGCGAGCCTGGCGGCAAGGGACACGACCGGGCGGCTCAGCATCCCGCTGAACAGATGCGCCACACGCCCCATCTGCTCCCGGACGGTCGCGACGATGTCCGGATGCCCATGGCCCAGCACCGCGCTCATCTGGCCGGAGGTGAAGTCCAGAATGCGCGTCCCGTCGGCGTCGTAGACGAAGCTGCCTTGCCCGCGTTCGATGATCACCTGCTCGAAGCTCGGGCCGTAGCGGGTCAGATGCTTGCGGGCGTCTTCCCAGAACTTCGGGTCTGCATTCAGCGACATGATCCACTCCGCCTCGTTCGGCCGCGATGATGGGCACGATTGCCTCCGATTGGCGAATTGATATATCTGACATGCGATATCAGCGGGACCGATGACCGTGTTGGACCTCCAGCTTCTCCGCAGCTTCGCGATCGTCGCCCGCTCGGGCTCGATCAGCATCGCGTCGATGCAGATCGGCCGAACGCAGTCGGCGGTCAGCATGCAGATGCGTCGCCTCGAGGAGACGATCGGCGAGCCGCTGCTGCATCGGACCGGATCGGGAGTGCGCCTCACGGTCGTGGGCGAGCGGCTGCTCGTGCACGCGGAGGCTCTCCTCGGCCGGCACGACGAGGCGCTGTCCGACCTGGCGGGAACCGGCTTGAGAGGATCGGTGAGCTTCGGCTGCCCGGAGGAATTCTCCATCGCCTTCGTACCGCACCTCCTCCAGGGCTTTCTCACCAGGTATCCGAGCGTCGAGCTGCACATGATCTGCGCGCCGACGGTCGAGCTGCGGAAACATCTGCACCGGCGCCGGCTGGACATGGCGCTGATTTCGACGCCCAACCTCGACGAGGACGCGCTGCTTCGGACCGATCGCTTCGTCTGGGTCGCGAACCGGCCGAGGCCCGACATCCTCCGGCACGACGTGTTGCCTCTGGCGCTCTCGGGACGCACCACGCTCGATCACCGCGCGGCGACCGACGCGATGCGGTCCGCGGGGCGCCGCTTCCGTCTCGCCTACGCCAGCGACAGCCTCGCCGGCCTCCTCGCGATCGCGCGCTCGGGTCACGCGATCTCGGTGACGACGCGCGCGGCGGTTCCGAACGATTTGGCGATCGTCACGCAGGACCTGCCGCCGCTCCCCGACTTCGGCATCGTCCTCGCCGATGCGGGTGCGCAGGCCTCCGCGGCGGCGAAGGCGTTGGGCGATCACATCCGAGCCGAGCTGCCCGTCGTCTAGCGGTCGGCCACTCGCCGTCCCCTGCGCCGATCATCGCCCGGTGATCTCTGCGAGGGAGGATGCACTTCCGACCAGGGTGGCACGGCTCCGTGTCCAAGCGTCCTCGTCGACGGCCAAACGGCTCCTCAGCCAAGCCAGCGTGAGACGCCGGGTCGCTTCGAGCGCCTCGGGATCCTCGACCTCGGTCTCCCGTGCGTCGAGCCCGGGAATTCCGCCGAGGGAATGCCCCACGCCGTTGATCGTGAGCAGGGCATCGCCCCCCGGCGCGTCGTGGAAGGCGTCGGCATGCCATTCGGGGCCCCGCGGCGTGAAATGCGGGTCGTCCTCCGCTCCGCAGACCACGAGCATCGGCACTTCGATGCCGCTGAAATCGACGTCGAAGAAGGGAAAGCGCGCGGCGTGCTCGGGCGTCAGATCGGCCCCGCCGCGCCCCGGCGTCGCCATGAGGACGCCGGCACGGATGCGCGGATTGGCGAAGCTCTCCCCCTGCAGGAGCCCGCCGAGCAACAGGCTGCAGGTATGGCCGCCGAAGGAATGTCCGGCGACCGCGATCCGGTCGTGGTCGAGGCGTCCTGCGACAGCGGCGGCCTGTCGCTCGATCTCGTCCAGCCCATCCAGAACGGCGCGCATCTCGGCCACGCGCTCGCGCCAGAAGAAGGGGCCTCCCGGCAGTTGGGGGTCGAGGCCGCCGACGCGTGAGCTGGCGTGCGTCGGCTGGATGACGGCGATGCCTCGCTCGGCCCAGAACTGGGCGAGCGGGGCGTATCCGTCTTTCGAGGGGATAGAGTTCGACGGACCGTAGCCGTGCGAAAACACGACGATCGGCAGTGCCTCTCCGCTGGCCGGCGTGGTCAGGCGCAGCTCGAGCGGCGGACGGCCGGGCATCTCCAGGCGGATCGGCGTGTAGGCCACGGTCGCGGCGGGCTCCGGCGTCGGAAGGGCGCGGGAGCGGGTGATCAATCGGTTCATCTGTGGTCCTCGATCGGTGGGAACGAGCGCGGCGGGACGGCCGCGCGCGACTGGTCAGGCGGTGTCGAGGCCCGCTTCTCGGAACCATGCTCGCGCATCCGCGCCGGCGGGCAGCTTCATCGGCGCCGCGGGGTCCGTGACGGCGCGCCAAACAGCCTGCGCGACATCGAGCGCCTGCGTCTTCTCGCCGGGCGACTGGAGGCTCCGAAAAACGGCCTGGACGAAGGGGCCGTAAGCCTCGGGGACGTCCATGCCCATTCGCGCCACGGCATTGCGTCCGAACGACGTTTCGGGCGCGCTGCCGGGCAGGACGAGCCGCGCACGCACACCGAACTCCGCGGCCTCCAGCGCGAAACTCTCGGTGAAGGCGCCCACCGCGGCCTTGCTCGCGCTGTAGATCGACAGCGCGGGAAGCGGACGCAGCGTCACGCTGGAGCTGATGTTGACGATCACGCCGCTGCGACGGGCGCGCATGGCGGGCATCACGGCGCGGGTGACGGCCATGGTCCCGAGCACGTTGGTCTCGAAGAGTTCGCGGGCGCGGTTGATCTCTGCGCCTTCGAGCACGTTCAGCATGCCGACGCCGGCATTGTTCACGAGCGCGTCGAGCGGTCCCGCCGCGGCGACGGCGGCGGCGATGCTGTTTCCATCGGTCACGTCGAGGGACAGGAGGCGCAGCCTGTCCGAGACCGGCAGGCCGTCGCCCGAGGGCGTGCGCATCGTTGCGATCACCTCCCAGTCGCGATCGAGGAAGAAGGCGGCGACGGCGCGGCCGAAACCCGAGGAGGCGCCGGTGACGAGGATGCGGGGCATTCGTGGTTCTCCTTCGCTGTGGTGAGGGAGAGATAGACGCCGCGTGCCGATCAAACTATCGAAGAAAGTCCATGTTGATTCATCGATCGTCCGAACCGATGCGTGCTCCTCATGAAGATCCGCTGGCCGCGGTGGTCGGCTTGCTCCAGCCGGTGCTCTCCCTCGCCAAGCTGGTCGAGGCCGGTGGGCGGTGGAAGGTCGAGCGCCGCGAAATGGCGAGCCCCTTCTACTGCGCGATCGTCGAGGGGAGCGCCCGCCTCACCCCGACCGGCCGGGAGCCGATCACTCTTCGGGCCGGGGACTTCATCCTGATCCCCGATCTGCAGGGCTTCGGCATGACGGGCGAGGCGCCGCCGGGACCGAATGCGCCGAGCCGGCCGCTCGAGATCGGTCCGGGCCGGGTTCGCCTCGGCCCGGCGGATGCGCCCGTGCAGATGCGCGCGCTCGTCGGGCACTGCCGCTTCGAAACGCCCGCGAAGGGCCTGCTCGTGTCGCTGCTGCCCGACGTGATCCACGTCTCCGGCAACGACCGCCTGACGGCGCTCGTGCCCGTCATCCACGAGGAGACGTGTGCCGAGCGGCCGGGGCGGGACCTGATCCTCCAGCGTCTCTTGGACGTGCTGCTCGTCGAGGCGCTCCGGTCGGGGCCCGCCGTGGACATGCCGCCGGGATTGTTGCGCGGGCTGTCCGATCCGCGGCTGGCCGCGGCTCTCGGGCGCATCCATGGGCAGACGGGCGGCGAGGTCTCCATCGCCGTGCTGGCGAAGGACGCCGGCATGTCCCGCTCCAGCTTCTTCGAGAAGTTCCGAACGGAAATCGGCTGCGCACCGAAAGAATACGTGGCGCACTGGCGGATGGCCGTCGCCAAGACTCTCCTGCGAGAGGGTCGGCTGAGCAATGCGGAGATCGCACGCCGTGTCGGCTACGGCTCCGCCAGCGCCTTCGGAACGGCCTTCGTCCGTCACGAAGGCCTGTCGCCGGGCGCGTTCGCAGCCGAAATCGGAGGCTGAGGACGATGTGGTGGCGTGTCGATGGGCGTCATCGGCGCCGGGTGGCGAGCGTCTGACGCTGCACGCCGAAGGCTCGCAGATGGTCGATCAATGCGCGCAGTTTAGGCGCGACGTTGCGGCGGTTCGGATAGTAGAGATTGAAGCCGGTGAAGTACGGGCAGAATTCCTCGAGGAGAGGGACCAGTTCGCCCCGATCGATCGGTCCACGAAAGCTTTCCTCCATTCCGAAGGTGATGCCGGCTCCCGCGACGGCGAGCTTGATCATCAGCGCCATGTCGTTCGTGGTGATCTCCGGGTCGACAGTCACGCTGAACTCTTTGCCGTCTTCTTCGAACTCCCATTGGTAAGGCGCGGCCTTGGGCGCAGACCTCCAGCCGATGCAGCGGTGCTCGGCGAGATCCCGCGGATGAGACGGCACGCCGAAGCGGTCCCGGTAGGCAGGGGAGCACACGGCGAGCTGACGCTCGTCTCCGCCGGCGGGCACCGCGATCATGTCCTGCTCGATGACCTCGCCGAGCCGGACGCCCGCGTCGTAGCCCTCGACGACGATGTCGAACTCCTCGTCGGTCACGGTGACGTCGAGCTCCACCCCCGGGTAGGCCTCTGCGAAGCTCGCCAGGAGCGGTCCCGCCAGAAAGCGCTCGGCGATCGACGCGACCGCCAGCCGCAATCGTCCGCGCGGGGCCCCGCCGAGACTCGCCGCCGTCTCGGTCGCCGCCCGCATCTCGGCAATGGCCGGCGCGACCTGCGCGTACAGGCTTTCGCCCGCCTCGGTGAGGCTCACGCTGCGCGTGGTTCGTCTCACCAGCGCGGCGCCCAGCGTCTCTTCGAGCCGCCGTATCGTCTGGCTGACGGCAGAGCGCGTCACGCCGAGCCGGTCGGCCGCGGCGCGGAAATTCCGTTCCTCTGCAACGAGGGCGAATACGGCGAGGGCGTTGAAATCGAGCTGCATTGGTTAGAACCACTTCCCACCGTGTGAATGAATGAGCGGCTATCGGCTACAATGGGGCCGGTCTATCTCCTGAGCAACCGCGATGACGCGGCCAGCCACAGGAGATGACATTGGACAAGGTGATCCTCATTACGGGCGCATCGAGCGGCATCGGGGCCGGCATCGCCCGCGAGCTCGCCGCGGCCGGCGCGAAGCTCGTTCTGGGGGCGCGTCGCACCGACCGGCTCGAGGCTTTGGCGCGCGAAATCCGCACGGAGAGCAACGCGGTGCTGACACGGCGCCTCGACGTCGTCGACCGGGACGAC
>NZ_BMMF01000017.1 GCF_014645695.1 Salinarimonas ramus
CACGGGGCCGGAGGGGTCGGACACGCTCGCCACGATCGAGCGCCTCGTCTTCTCCGACGGCGTCATCGCCTTCGACCTCGCGCCGATCACGGACCCGATCTACCGCCTCTACGCCGCCGCCTTCGGGCGCACGCCGGACCAGGGCGGGTTCGAGTTCTGGATCGACCGGGCGCTGACCGGCCAGGGCACGCTCATCGATTTCGCCCGCTACTTCGTCGTCTCGCCGGAATACACCGCCCTCTACGGCCCGGTGGCGACCCTTCCCGACACCACCTTCGTCGACACGCTCTACCAGAACATCCTCTTCCGCGAGGGCGAGGCGGAGGGCCGCGCCTTCTGGCTCGGCCGCCTGGCCGACGGCATGGAGCGCGCCCACGTGCTCGCCTCCTTCACCGAGAGCCCGGAGAACGTGGCCAACAACGCCGAGGTGCTGGCGCAGGGCGTCCTGCTCAGCGAGGCGACGTTCGGCTGACGAGGAGGAGGCGCCGCGCGGAGGCCACGCGGCGCCTCACTTCGTAAGCCCGAGAAGCTGATGCGAGAAGGAGCTGGCGCCTATGCTCTTGACCTGGCCTGGGGTGGCTCGAGGTCATATCGCGCGCGCTAGACGATCGCGCGTCGATGCCGCATCGCAACCGAGCTTCGTCGGTCCAGCCATGCCCGCACTCAACTCCCGCCTTGCCCGAGCCTCTGCTCGGACCGAAATTCTTCATCGATCGACCGGAGTGGGTGACGAGGATCGCGCCCCCGCTGGTGTGCCTTGCGCCCGATATCGCGTCCAGTCCGGTCGGGTCTCGATCTCGCGCCCACCGCACGCCGAGCAGCGCAGCCGCAGGCCGACGTCGGGCACGTAGATCTCCGCCGGCAAGGCGTCGACATCGACGAGTCTAAATCCCGAGGGCAAGGAAAGATGCCGATCGCGCACCCCTGCGATGCCGAGACTGCGACGCTCGCTGCCTAGCGCCAGAGAACGGATATCGCACTGCTCGCGCCGAAACGATCATGTCCCGAGGCGTGGTGTAGCTGACGCGGTGCCATGGACGATCCTGGGCGTGGCCGGATCGTTCGTCAGGGCTCCATCGCTGGCAGGCTGACGGCGGGATCATCGCTCATGCCGGCGATGGTTTCCAGGGTCATGTATCTCGCGCGCTGGACGGCCCATTCGTCGTTCTGTTCGAGCAGGATTGCGCCGACGAGGCGGACGATGGCGTCCTCGTTGGGGAAGATTCCGACGACGTCGGTCCTGCGTTTGATCTCGCCGTTGACGCGCTCGAGCGGGTTGGTCGAGTGCAGCTTGGCCCGATGCCGCAGCGGGAAGTCCATGTAGGCGAGGACGTCGTGTTNGGCCGGCGTGTCGAGCGTCGCGAGGTCGACGTTCGACCCGCACAGCAGCACGCCCACCCGCTCGCCCGTCGCCGGGCGATAGGCGCCGGACGTCAGCGCGGCGAGCGCCGCCGCACCGCCCGGCTCCGTGGCGATGCGGAAATCCTGCCACAGCAGCGCCCGCGCGGCGAGGATCGCCGCGTCCTCGACGAGCGCGACGTGGTCCACCCGTGCCTTGGCGATCTGCGTGACGAGCGCGCCGGCCGAGCGGGCACCGAGGCTGTCGGCGGCGATCGAGTTCACCTCGACGTCCACGGGCTCCCCGGCGGCGAGCGCGGCATGGAGCGCGCAGGAGCCCTGCGGCTCCACGCCCACCACCTTCACCCGATCGCCGAACCAGGTGGCGATCCCCGCGATCAGCCCGCCGCCGCCGACCGCGACGAGGACGGTGTCGAGCCCGCCCTCGGCATCCTCCTCCCATTCGCGCGCGACCGTGCCTTGCCCGGCGATGGTCGCCTGCGCATCGTAGGCGTGCACGGAGAGGGCCCCGGTCCCCGCGATGTGCACGCCGCAGGCGAACAGCGCGTCCGCGTAGCGCGGCCCGCCGATGCGCACGTCCGCGCCCATGCGCCGGATGATCTCCACCTTCGCCGCCGGCGAGATCTCCGGCACGAAGATCGTCGCCCTGTGCCCGAGCTCGCGGGCGGCATAGGCGACGGCCGCACCGTGATTGCCCCCCGACGCCGCCGCGACGCCGGCCTCGGGCACGGTCTCCGTGAGGAGGTTGTTGAAGGCGCCGCGGGTCTTGAAGGACCCGGCATGCTGCAGGAACTCGAGCTTCAGGCTCACGGGCCCGTCGTGCCCGAAGGCGCCGTCGAGCCGCCAGATCGGGGTTCGCCGGACGTGGGGCGCGATGCGCGCGTGGGCATCGGCGACGTCCTGCGGCGTGACGGGCAAGGAGGGTGTCTCGGGGGCGTTCTCGGGGGCGCTCATGGCTCTCTCCTGTCTTTCCCCCTACCTAGCTTCGCACCTGCGCCCGCGCCAGCGCCCCCGCTGCCCGATCCGCCTGGCCGAATACGCGCCGCCTCACGCCCAGATGGCGACGGGCAGGCCGTGCGCGTCGCGCTCCGGCGGCTCGGGGAACCCCCGCGCCGTGCGCTGCGCGAGGCGCATCGCCACGACGAGGGCTGCGAGGGCGTCGAGGTGATCGTCTGGACCGGATCCGCGCGGGCGCTCGGCGTCGACGAGCGCTGCGGGAATGCCCGCGGCCTCGAGCAGCGCGCGGCGCTGGGCGAGGCCCGGCGGATGAGCGCGGCCCTTCACCTTCTTGGGCGTCTCGAGCGCCCGCTCCCCGTTCATGCGCCAGAAGGCGACCTCGGGATGGACCTCGAAGACGCGGGCGACGTCCTGCGGGCGCGCGCGCAGCAGCGCGTCGATCTCGCGGATCTTGGGGAAGAGCATGAAGCCCTGCTTGGAGACCTTGCGGGGCGGCGTCGAGGTCGCGAGCGCCACCCCGCAGGCCTCGCGGTAATCCGCCGCGTAGACCGCTGCGCGCGAGGGCATCGAGAAGACGCTCGACTGGCGCCCTCCGAGAAGCGGGCGCACCGCCTGCTCCGCGGCGCGTCCCGGCCCGACGATACGCTCCGGCAGGCCGATGGGCATGTCGATCGCGACGAGGCGCGGGGCCTCCGGCGCATCGAGGACAGCGGCCAGGTCCGGCGCGCCGCGCAGGCGCGGCGGCTCGGCGCCGTCGAGGCGCATGAAGGCCACGACCCAGCCGAACGGATAGCCGTCGGCGCCCGCGATCCAGGGGGACGCCGTCTCGCGTGCCTCGCCCGATGCCATCGCCCGATCCCCCGCTCGCCGCGCCCCGATCGCGGGAGGCTGCCACGTATGGTCTTAATCGCCGGTTGCTTCCACGCCTGCGCGGTGGAGAACGGCGAATTCGCCGCAGCTCGGTAACGCCGGATTAACCCTGAACGCGTTCCCTCGATGGAGGGGCCCTCCACGGGGGACGAAGTGACGGAAGCGCCGGATCGTTGGCGATTGACCGGGCTCGCCATGCGCGAAGCCGCGCGCATCCTGCGCGCCGAAGCCGCGAGCCTGATGGGGCTCGGCGGCCTGCGCGCGCGCACGCCCAAGCGTCTCGTCATCGTGCCGCCGGACATGCGCACCTGCGACGCCACCATCGCCGACGACATCTATGCCGGCTACTTCGTCTTCGGAGGCCGCGCGCTCGCCACCGGCGGGCGCTCGCCCTTCGCCCTCGAGCCGCCCTCCGAGGCCTGGGCCGACATCCTCCACGGCTTCTCCTGGCTGCGCCACCTGCGCGCGGCGGACACGGCGCTGGCGCGCGCCAATGCACGCGCCCTCGTCGACGAGTACCTGCGCGAGCAGCACGGGCCGGCGATCCGCAAGCCGTCGGTGGCCGCGCGGCGCGCGATCTCCTTCCTCAGCCAGTCGCCGCTCATCGTCGAGGGCGCCGACCATGTCTTCTATCAGCGCTTCCTGCGCGGGCTCGCCCGCGACCTGCGCACCTGCACCCGTGCGGCGCGCGTCGCCTCGCGCCCGCTGGGACGGCTGCAGGCGGCGATCGCGCTCGCTTATGCGGGCCTGTGCTGCGAGGGGTGCGAGACGCTCGGCCGGGCGGCGACCAAGGTGCTCGCCCGCGAGCTCGACCGGCAGGTGCTCGCCGACGGCGGCCATGTCGGGCGCAATCCCCGCGTCGTCCTCGATCTCCTCCTCGATCTCCTGCCGCTGCGCCAGGTCTATCTCGCCCGCGGGCTCGACCCGCCCGAGGCGCTGGTGCGCGCCATCGACCGCATGCCGCCGATGCTGCGCCTGCTGCGCCACGGCGACGGCACGCTCAGCCATTTCAACGGCGCCGGCTCGACGCCCGTCGATCACCTGACGACGCTGCTCTTCTACGACGAGGCGCGGGCGAGCCCGCTGCAGCGCGGGCTCCTCTCGGGCTACGAGCGCCTGCAGGCGGGACGGCTCGTCCTCGTGGCGGACGTCGGCGCGCCGCCGCCGCCCTTCGTGGCGCATGACGCCACTGCCGGATGCCTGTCCTTCGAGCTGACCTCCGGCGAGGCGCGCGTCGTGGTCAATCTCGGCGCGCCGCGCGAGCGCAGCGACCCGCTGGCGCTGCCCGCGCGGGGGACCGCCGCGCACGCGACGCTCACCCTCGACCGCGCCTCCTCCGCCGCCTTCACGAGCGACGCGCGGGGCCTCTCGAAGCTGCCGGCGGCCTTCCTGGAGAGCCGCTTCGGCACGCTCCTGATCTCCGGCCCCGGCGAGGTGCAGACGAAGCGCCCCGAGCCCCTCGTGCTCGAGGCGCGCCACGACGGCTATGCCAGCGGCTTCGGCGTGCTGCACGAGCGTCGGCTCGTGCTCGGCGCCGCCGGCGATGCGCTCGCGGGCGAGGATCGGCTGCTGCCGGCATCGGGGCGGGCCGCGCGCGGCGTCGGCGCCGTGCCGGCGGCGCTACGCTTCCACCTGCATCCGAGCGTGCGGGCACGACGCGCCCAGGCGGGGCGCGTCGTGCTCCTCGGCCTCTCCAACGGGGAGACCTGGCAGTACGTGCTCGAGACCGACGGCGTCGAGGCACGGCTCGAGGAGAGCCTCTACCTCTCCGCGACGGACGGGGCGCGCAAGGCGAGCCAGATCGTCGTCGCCTTCGATACCGCCGCCGCGCCGGTCATCGCCTGGCGCTTCGAGAAGCTCACCGCCTCCTGAGCCCGGCCGCGCCGTGCCGCGGTTCACGCGGCGGCCGCGGCGCCCCTCCAGCCGCGTGCGGTCTCGGCGATGCCGATGCGCCCGCGTGTCAGCGGCACGTCTCCCGAGAAACGCACGTGCTCGGCGTTGATTCCGTCGTACATGGCCGCGAGGAGACGTGCGCCGTCGGCGCCGAGCCCCGCCTCGCGCAGGATGCCTTCCCACGCCTCCCGCGGCGGCACGACCGGCTGGACGGGGCGCCCGACGATCTCCGCGACGGTGGCGGCGACGGCGCGCGGCGTCTCGTCCCGCGGGCCGGCGAGCTCGACGAGGGCCGGCGCGCGCTCCGCCGTCAGCAGCTCGGCGGCGACGCGGCCGATGTCGGCGGCGGCGACGATGCGCTGGGGCCGGTCGAGATCGGTCAGCATGGTGGGCAGCACGCCCTCGGCGGCGGCGACGCCGAAGACCGGGGCGAAGTTCTCCAGGAAGTACGTGGCGCGCAGGATGGTGAGGGGGACGCCGATGCCGGCGAGGGCCTGCTCGGCGGCGTGGAGGCTCTCGATGACGCCGGTCCCGGTGGGCAGGTGCGCGCCTTCCGAGGACAGGAAGACCAGGCGTGGCAGCGCGGCCGCTTCCGCCGCCTCGCGGATGGCGCGGGCCGTGGCGACGGCGCGCCCGACGAAATCCGTGGCGCCGTAATCCGGCGGGACGAGGGCGTAGGCGCCCTTCGTGCCCTGCATGGCGCGGACGAGATCGCTCGTCCAGGCGACGTCGCCCGACACGAGCTCGACGCCGCGCGCCGCCCAATGGGCCGCCTTCGCGGGGGAGCGCACGAGGGCGCGCACACGCTCGCCCGCGTCGAGCAGGGTGCGCGCCGCGGCGGCGCCGGTATTTCCGGTGATGCCGATGACGAGGAACATGGGGATTTCCTTCTTCGCTGTGGCCCGCTCTCGACGAGCCGATGAGCGAAGGGTAGGAAGGGAGCCTCCATGCGTCCAATGCATCGTTGGTATCCGGATCATGCGCGAGACGAATTTACGCGGGATCGACCTCAACCTCCTGGTCCTGCTCGATCATCTGATCGCCGAGCGTAACGTGACCCGCGCGGCAGCGGCGGCGAACCTGAGCCAGCCGGCCATGAGCCGGGCGCTGGCGCGGTTGCGCGCGCTCCTCGACGATCCGATCCTGGTGCGTGGTGCTGAGGGCCTCGTGCCCACGGCCCGCGCGCGGGCGCTACAGCCGGCGTTGCGGCGGACGCTCGGCGAGGTGCGCGATCTCCTCGCGCCGGAGCGCTTCGATCCCGCCACCTGGCGGGCGCGGGTGACGATCTCCGCCACCGATCACCAGACGATCCTCCTCCTGCCGGAGGTGATCGGGCGGCTCGCCCGCGAGGCGCCGGGGCTCGACATCGACGTCGTGCCCCTGCGCGCCCGCGAGCTCGACGCGCTGCGGGACGGGCGCACGCATCTGAGCTTCGGCGTCGCGGAGGCGCCGCTGCCGCCGGGCCTGCGCCGGCGCACGCTCGGCACGGATCGCTTCGTGACGGTGATGCGCGCCGACCATCCCGCCGCCGCGGGAAGCTGGAGTGCGGCGGACTTCGCCGCCCTCGACCACGTCCTCGTGACGGTGCTCGGGGAAGGCCGCGGCTTTCTCGACGCGCAGCTCGAGCGGCTCGGGCTCGAGCGGCGGCTCGCGCTGCGGCTGCCGCATTTCTACGCGGCGATGGAGGTGGTGGCCCGCTCGGACCGCGTCGTCACCCTGCCGGAGACGCTCGCCCGACGCTTCGCGCCGGGGCTCGGCCTCGCCGTGCGCGCGCCCCCGGTGTCCGAGGTGCGCTTCACGCCGACCCTGGTCTGGCCCGAGGCCTACGACAGCGATCCCGCCATGCGCTGGCTGCGCGAGGTGATCGCGCAGGAGGCGGAGCGGGTGTCGCGCGTCCCCTGAGCGACGATCATTCCGCGGCCGCGGCCGCCTGCGTCCGTCGGGGCTTCAGCAGCTCCAGCGGCGTGATGCGCAAGAGCGTGATGCGGTTCCTCGTCTTGCGCAGCACCTGGAAGCGGAAGCCGTGGAAGGTGAAGGCCTGGCCTGTTTCGGGAATGAGCTGCGCCTCGTGGATGACGAGGCCCGCGATCGTGGTCGCCTCCTCGTCGGGGAGGTTCCATTCCATGACGCGGTTGAGGTCGCGGATCGGGACCGAGCCGTCCACGTTCACCGAGCCGTCGACCTGCACCCGCACGCCCGAGACGGCGACGTCGTGCTCGTCCTTGATGTCGCCGACGATCTCCTCGATGATGTCCTCGAGCGTGACGAGCCCCTGCACCTCGCCGTACTCGTCCACGACGAGGGCGAAGTGCGTCTTCTTGGTGAGGAAGGCCCGCAGCTGGTCGCGCAAGGACGTGCGGTCGGGCACGAACCAGGGCTCGAGCGCGATCTGGTCGATCTTCAGCTTGGAGGCGTCGCCGCCCACGGCATCGAGGGCGCGCAGGAGATCCTTCGCGTGGAGGATGCCGACGATGTTCTCGTGGCGCCCGCGCCAGAGCGGCAGGCGCGTATGGGGCGAGGTGAGGACCTCGCGCACGATCGCGTCCGGCGGCAGGTCCGCGTCGATCATGCGCATGCGCGTGCGGTGGACCATGACGTCCTCCACCGCGAGCTCGCGCAGGTCGAGGAGACCGCCGAGCATGTCGCGCTCGGCCTTGGCGACGCCGCCCTCCTTGTGGAGGAGGTCCACCTGGCCCCGAAGCTCCTCGGTCGCGGAGAGGATGTTGGTGTTCTCGCCGAGCTTGATGCCGAACAGGCTGAGCAGGCCGCGGATGAAGGCCTCGATGGCGAGCGTGATCGGCCCGAACAGGGCGACGATCCACGAGATCGGCTTCGCCACGATGAGCGCGACCTTGTCGGGATAGTTGATCGCCACCGTCTTCGGCAGGATCTCGGAGAACACGATCACGAAGATCGAGACGACGATCGTCGCGTAGACGATGCCGACCTCGCCGAAGATCGAGAGCAGGATGCCCGTGGTCAGCGACGCGGCCAGCGTGTTGACCACGTTGTTGCCGATGAGGATGCCGCCGATCAACCGCTCGCGCGCGGTGAGCAGGCGGTTGACCAGCGTCGCGCGCTTGTCGCCGCCCTTCTCGAGCGCATGCATGCGCGCCCGCGAGGACGCCGTGAGCGCGGTCTCCGATCCGGAGAAGAAGCCGGAGAAGACGAAGCAGGCGAGTACCGCCAGGATCGAGACCCAGATCGAGCCGTCCATGTCATTCCTCGTGAGGTGGTCGTGCCGTCAGCCCGGCATCTGCCCTTCGCCCGCGCATTCGCGCGCGAGGAAGGTGCGCACCGCGGCGACGTCGACGCCTCGTGCGATGAAGCTCTCGCCCACGCCGCGCGCGAGGATGAAGGTCAGCTGTCCCGCCACCACCTTCTTGTCCTGCGCCATGGCGTCGAGCAGGCGCTCCGGATCCGGGGCGAGGCCCGGGAACGCTCCTAATGTGGTGGGCAGCCCCGTCGCGGCAAGGTGGCGCGCCACGCGCTCGGCATCGGCGGGGGCGCACAGGCCGAGGAAGGCCGAGAATCGATAGGCGAGCGCGAGCCCCGCCGCCACCGCCTCGCCGTGGACGAGGATCGCGGGATCGTAATGCGCGAGCCGCTCCAGCGCGTGCGCGAAGGTGTGGCCGAGGTTGAGGAGCGCGCGGTCGCCCTCCTCGCGCTCGTCGCGCGCGACGATCGCCGCCTTGGCGCGGCAGGAATGGGCGACGGCGTGCTCGCGCTCCCGCCCGCCGGCGAGCACGGCCTCGCCGTTCGCCTCGCACCAGGCGAAGAAATCGGCGTCGTCGATGAGCCCGTACTTGACGATCTCGGCATAGCCCGCGCGCAATTCGCGCAGCGGCAGCGTGTCGAGGAGCGCGGTGTCGGCGAGGACGAGGCTCGGCTGGTGGAAGGCGCCGACGAGGTTCTTGCCGTGGACGGAATTGATGCCGGTCTTGCCGCCGACCGAGGAATCCACCTGCGCGAGGAGCGTGGTGGGCACCTGCACGAAGCGCACGCCGCGGCGCACGATCGCCGCCGCGAAGCCGGCGAGATCGCCCACGATGCCGCCGCCCAGCGCCATCACGAGATCCCCGCGCTCGATCCGCGAGGCGAGGATGGCGTCGCAGACCCGCGCGAGGGTGGCGTAGCCCTTCGAGCCCTCGCCGGCGGGAACGGTGATCGTCTCGCAGCGCAGGCCCGCGCTAGCGACGCGCGCGGCGATCGTCTCGCCGTGCAGGCGCGCCACCGTGTCGTCCGTGACGAGGGCGACGGCGCGGGCGCCGAGCGCGGCCGCGCGCGTGCCGATTTCCTCGGAGACGCCGCGGCCGATGAGGATGTCGTAGGCGCGCTCGCCAAGAGCGACGCGGACGGCCTCGCGGGCGGGCGCGTCGGCTGCGGCGTGCGAGGTGATGGCGCTCACGGCGCGTCTCCCGGTCTGGTCGCGAGGTGCGCCTCGAGGGCCGCGACCACGGCCTCGACCACCTCCTCGTGGGCCCCGTCGTGGCTCTCCACCACGACGTCGGCGCTGGCGTAGACCGGATAGCGGCGCTCCATCAAGGTGCGCATCGTGCCTTCCGGGTCGGGATTCTGCAGGAGCGGGCGGTTGGCGCGCTTGCGCACGCGGCGCATGAGGGTCTCGAGATCGGCCTTGAGCCACACCGAGACGCCGAGATCGGCCACGGCCGCGCGGGTGGTCTCGTCCATGAAGGCGCCGCCGCCGGTGGCCAGCACGATGCCGCCCTCGCGCAGGAGCCGATCGATCACGCGCCGCTCGCCGTCGCGGAAATGCGCCTCGCCGTACATCTCGAAGATGTCGGGGATGGTCATCCCCGCGGCTTCCTCGATCTCGTTGTCCGCGTCGCGAAAGGGCATGCCGAGCCGCGCCGCGAGCCGACGGCCCACCGTGCTCTTGCCCGCGCCCATCAGGCCGACGAGGACGAGGGGCCGCCCGGCGAGGCCCTCGCGCACGCGGCCCTCGCGCGTGGGCGCGAACGCGGCGACCCCGCCCCGCCCCTCGTCCACCTCGCTCTGGTCACGCCGCACGCTCATGACGCTTGGATAGCATCGGGGCGGGCGGCTGTCATGCGGGAGGATGGGAGGGGGATGGTCAGCTATCGCTCGAACCAAGAAACCGGAATCGTGCCGAATGCCGGCTGGAGAGCATCTTCCGGGCGAAACGCTGGTCGCTGGTCACGACATGCGTATCCAGCTTGATCGCGAGCGCGAGGTAGATCATGTCGTAGGGTGAATGATCATGCGTGCCGGCGAGGTCCCACGCCAGGGACGACAGCTCTGCGACGGGCACGAACGTGCTGATCATGTCGGCGGTCGTCTCCACAAGGCGAATGGCCTCGTCGAGGCGCATTTGTCGAGAGCGGAGGTACTTGAGTGCGGTATTCTGGACTTCGGGCAGAAACAGATCCGGTGCCGTCGCCTGCGACCCGATCCCGATGATCGGCCCGGTGGTGCCGTCGACGACCCAGCGGACGGCAGCGCTCGCGTCGATGACGATCACCGCTCGTCTCTCGACTCGCGGATCAGGTCCTCGGGTGCGGTCAGTCCAGTAAACGGGCCGCAGCGTCGATGGAATTCCCGGATCCGCTCTGCCTTCTCCTCACCGGTTAGCGGCACGGCGGCCGCCAGCGTCTCACGAACGAGCTCCGCTAGCGGCTTGCCTGCCAGCTTCGCGCGCGTTTCGAGACGCCGTACCAAATCGTCGTCGACCTCGAGCTTCGCCATCCGATTCACCTCGTAAAACGACATGACCTTAGCGAAAGTTGCGCTTCCTGTCATCAGGCAACTTTCATCATCCTCGGCTCAGAGCGTCCGCAAGCCGCGCGCGAGAAGGTCGCGCATGAAATGCTGGTAGGGGATGCCGCGCTTCTCGGCTTCGGCCTTCAGCTCGTCGAGCTGGCGTCGCGGCAGCCGGAGCTCGATCGACGCCTCCGGATCGGCGAGATCGTGGCGCAGCGGCTCCATCCGGCTCCAGTCGTACGCGCTGAGATCCGCTTCGGCGACGAAGGCCTCAGCGGCCTCGTCGCTCGGGAGGGACGGCCAGGGCTTCCTTTGCTCGTTCATCCATCTGCCCGATCGAGGGGGCCGGTGCCCGACCCGGGTTGATCCAGGACGACGCACTAAACCGAGTTGCACCTCCTGTCACCAGGCAACTCTCACCGCCCGATCAGCGCCCGCGCCACGATCACCCGCATGATCTCGTTCGTCCCCTCCAGGATCTGGTGGACGCGCAGGTCGCGCACGATCTTCTCGATGCCGTAATCGGCGAGGTAGCCGTAGCCGCCGTGGATCTGGAGCGCCTCGTTGGCGATGTCGAAGCCGCGGTCGGTGGCGATGCGCTTGGCCATGGCGCAGAGCTTGGTGGCGTCGGGCGCGCCCGCGTCGAGGGCGGCGGCGGCGCGCCAGAGGAAGCTGCGCGAGGCCTCGAGCTCGGTCGCCATGTCGGCGAGCTTGAATTGCAGCGCCTGGAACTCGGCGAGCGAGCGCCCGAAGGCGCGGCGCTCGCGGGCATAGGCGAGGGACTTCTCGAGCGCCGCGTCCGCGCCGCCGAGCGAGCAGGCGCCGATGTTGAGCCGTCCGCCGTCGAGGCCGGCCATGGCGATCTTGAAGCCCATCCCCTCCTCCGAGAGCCGGTTCTCGACGGGCACCCGCGCGCCCTCCAGGATCACCTGGCGGGTCGGCTGGGCGTTCCAGCCCATCTTGCGCTCGTTCGCGCCGAAGGAGAGGCCCGGCGTGTCCTTCTCGATCACGAGCGTCGAGATGCCCCCCGCCCCCTCGTCGCCCGTGCGCACCATCGTCACGTAGAGGTCGGACACGCCGGCGCCGGAGATGAACTGCTTGACGCCGTCCACCACGTAATGATCGCCCTCGCGCCGGGCCCGCGTCTTGAGCGCGGCGGCGTCCGAGCCGGCGCCGGGCTCGGTGAGGCAATAGCTCGCGAGGCTCTCCATCATCACGAGCCCCGGCAGCCAGCGCCGACGCTGGGCGTCCGAGCCGTAGCGGTCGATCATCCAGGCGGCCATGTTGTGGATCGAGACGTAGGCGGACACGGTGGGGCAGCCGGTGGCGAGCGCCTCGAAGATCAGCGCGGCCTCGAGCCGCCCCAGCCCCGAGCCGCCGACGTCCTCCGCGATGTAGACGCCGCCCATGCCGAGCTCGGCCGCCTCGCGCATCACGTCGACGGGAAAGTGCTTCTCCTCGTCCCAGCGCACGGCGTCCGGCGCGAGCTTCTCGGCGGCGAAGGCACGGGCCATGTCGCGGATGGCGACATGGTCCTCGGAGAGGGAGAAGGGGGTCATGACCGGACCTCGACGACACGTTCGGGGTCGCGGAGGCTATCAGGTCGCGCGCGCCCGCTCCAGCCGGCGGCGGCCGGCGCCGCGCGTCAGCGGTGGATGCCGAGCATGGCGGTGAGGCCGCCGTCGATGGGGATCGTGGCGCCGGTAACGTAGGCCGCGGGCGGCGTCATCAGGAAGGCGGCGAGGCCCGCGACTTCCTCCGGCTGGCAGAAGCGCCCGGCGGGGATCTGCTTCTCCATGCTCTCGCGATAGGGCGCGTAGGGCGCCAGCATCTCGGTGTCGACGAAGCCCGGCGCGATGACGTTGACGGTCACCCCGCGCTTGGCCGTCTCCATGGCGAGCGTGCGGGCATAGGCCGCGAGCGCGCCCTTGGTGGCGGCATAGGCGGCGTTGCCGGCGTTCGCCTGGATCGCCGCCACCGAGCCGATGGCGACGATGCGCCCGGCGCGCGCGCGCAGCATCGGGCGCATCAAGGCCTTGCAGAGCCGCGTGAAGGCGAAGAAATTCACCTGCATGGCGGCCTCGGCCTTGTCCTGCGCCATCATGGCGGCGAGGGCGTCGTAGCTCTGGCCGGCATTGTGGACGAAGCCGAGGAAGCTCTCGCCCTCGATCGCCCCGCAGAACGCCTCGACCGCCTCCTTGTCGGCGAGGTCGAGAAGACGCGGCTCGATCGTGGAACCGGGATTGGCCGCGGCGACGTCCTCGGCGAGCGCCCTCGCCTCGTCGGCGGAGGAGCGGTAGGTGAACACGACGTCGTGCCCGCCCGCCGCCATGGCACGCACGATCGCCGCACCGACGCCCTTGGCGCCGCCGGTGACGAGGATGCGGGTCCGCTCGGTCATGTTCGTGCTCCTCGATCGCCGCGAATGCGTCAGCCCGGCTCGGCCGAGAGGACGAGGCAGGTGTTCTGGCCGCCGAAGCCGAAGGAGTTCGACAGGACGCGGGTCACCCGCGCCTCGCGCGCCGTGTTCGGCACGACGTCGAGCGGGATCGCCGGGTCCGGGACGTGGTAGTTGATGGTCGGCGGGATGACGCCCTCGCGAATCGTCATCAGCGAGAACACCGCCTCCACCGCGCCAGCCGCCGTGAGCGTGTGGCCGATCATCGACTTGTTGGAGGAGATCGGCACGCTCTGCATGCGCTCGCCGATCACCGCCATGAGTCCCATCGCCTCCATCTTGTCGTTCTCGGGCGTGCCGGTGCCGTGGGCGTTGACGTAGTCGATCGCCTCCGGGCCGATGCCGGCATCCTCCAGCGCCGCCGCGATCGCCGCGATGACCGGCGCGCCGTCGGGCGAGGAGCGGGTGCGGTGGAAGCCGTCGCCCTTCTCGCCGGCGCCGATGACGTAGCCCAGGATCTCGGCGCCCCGGGCATGGGCGTGCTCCGCGCTCTCGAGCACGAGGGCGGCCGCGCCCTCGCCCATGACGAAGCCGTCGCGGTTCTTCGAGAAGGGCTTGGCCGCCTCCTCCGGCACGGCGTTCTGGGTCGACAGCGCCGAGAGCAGCGAGAAGCGGATCAGCGCCTCTGCATGGACCGAGCCGTCGGTGCCGATGCACAGGGCGGCCGGCGCCTCGCCCCGGCGGATCGCCTCGATGCCGAGCTGGATCGCGGTCGCACCCGACGAGCAGGCCGTCGAGAGCGAGATCGGCGAGCCCTTCGTGCCGAAGCGATCGGCCAGGTGGTCGGCCACCGTGCCGAACAGGAAGAGGTCGTGCCACGCGGCGAAATCACCGGTCTGCGCCGCCGCCAGGAGGTCGGCATAGGTGACGTCGCCCGCCTGGCCCGAGGCCTCGGCGAGGGCGCGGCGCTGCGGCCACTCGATCTCGACGGGGGGAACGGCGACGAAGAGCGCGCCGGGGAAGTCGCCCGCGGGCAGGCCGGATTGCGCGACGGCCTCGCTCGCGGCCGTCGTCGCCAGGCGCTCGGAGAGCTTCGGCGCGCAGAAATCCTCCGCCCCCTCGAAGTCGACGGTGCCGGCGATCGTGGTGCGCAGGCCCTCGACGGGGAAGCGGCTGATGCGGTGGATGCCCGATCGGCCGGAGGTGAGCGCGGCCCAGTTCGCCGCCTTGCCCTCGCCGAGCGAGGTGATCACGCCCATGCCGGTGACGGCGACGAGGGGGCGCCCGAAACGGTCGGTATAGGTCGGCTCGGCCATAGCTCGCCTCGTTCGCTCTGTAATCGCGTTCAGCCGGCGCTCATCCGGCGAGGAGCCGGACGAGGCCGGCGCCGCGCTGGTGGCCGATGCTGGTGACGGCGGCCTCGCGTGCCTCGCCCGCGGCGACGAGCCCCGCCGCCAGCGCGACGCCCGCGGGCGCGTGCGCCTCCATCAGGTGGCCGACGAGGTCCTGGGTGACGACCGGCGTCGCGCCGGGCGCGCGCGCGGCGAGGACCGCGCGCTCCTCGCCGTCGCGGTTCGGGAGCCCCAGGGCACCGGAAACGATGCGGGCGTCGGCGCTCGTCTCCGTCTCGGCGAAGAGCCGGTCGAGCGCCTCGGCGATGGCCCCCTCGCCGCGGCCGGTCCGCGTCGCGCCGACCGCCGCCAGCGTCGCGAAGACCCGCGCCCCGCGAGCCTCGGCGTGCGAACGCGCCTCGAGCACCAGGAAGGCGCCGCCGGAGCCGAGCACGAAGCCGGGGCTCGCCCGCTCCGCGACCGGCGCCGGCGCACCAGCATAGGCGCGCTTGCCCAGCGCGTAGGAGAGGATCGAATCGGCGCGCTCGGCATTGAACGAGCCGCCGACGAGGAAGAGGTCGTTCTGCCCCGAGGCGATGCGCGCATGCGCGATGCGGATCGCGTCGACGCCCGCCTGCTCCTCGCCCATGAAGGTGCGCGAGGCGCCGGTGACGCCGTGGACGATGGCGATGTTGCCCGCGAGCAGGTTCGAGAGCTGCGCCAGGAAGAGCGTGGGCCGCACGTCCGACATCAGGCGCTCGTTGAGCAGCACCTCGGGCGCCTCGTGCGTGCGCATGGCGGTGAGCACCTGCCCGTCGACGTCGAAATCGCGCTCGCCGCCGCCCGCGGCCACGATGACGTGGGTGCGCGCCTTGAGCTCTGCGTCGTCCTTCAGGCCGGCCGAATCGAGCGCGGCGCCGGCGGCGTAGACGCCGAGCCGCTGCCAGGGCTCCATCTGCCGCTGGTCGGACTTCTTGGGGATCTGCGTCGTAAGATCGAGCGCGGGCGCCGGGCGCACGGGATAGGGCACGAAGCGCTGCGTCTCCCACGGGCCCGCCTCGAAGAGGCGATCGGCGCCAGAGCGGATCGCCGCGAGATGCGCCTCGATCCCCTCGCCCAGGCAGGAGACGAGGCCGATGCCGGTGACGACGACGTCGCGTTCGCTCATCGTGCCTGCGCTGCTCATCCCCGCACTGCTCATGCCGAAAGCTCCGTCAAGCCGATGCGCGCGGCCTGCCCGCGCATCTGGTCGTCGAGGCCGGGCGGGAAGGGCATGATGCGAAAGCGCAGCTCGGCGTCGCAGATCGGCTTGCCGTCCACCGCGATCCGCGCCTTCGTGCCGACATAGCCCGAGCCCTCGTGCAGGAGGGCGGCCTCGACGTCGAGGACGGCATTCGGCTCGACGAAGGTGCGAAAGCGCGCCTTGTCCACCGCCATCAGGAAGGGCATGTGCGTGTAGCCCATGAGCGCGAGCACGAGGTAGCCCGACGCCTGCGCCATGGTCTCCGTCAGGAGCACGCCCGGCACCAGGGGGTGGCCGGGAAAGTGCCCCTCGAAGACCGGGCTCTCGCTCGGCACGACGGAGCGCGCGACGATGCGCTTGTCCTGCGCGTCGAGGGACACGACCCGGTCGATCATCTCGAAATATTCGAGCCGCATCCGCTCGTCCGTCCTCTCGGCGGGCGCGTCGCGCCGCGCCCGGCTGCGCGACCTTCGAGGCGCCTCAGGCAGCGCGCCTCAGGCGGCGCCCTTGGCGGCGACGAGCTCGTCCACGCGCGCGACGAGGTTCTTCATCACGAAGTATTCCTCGGCCGGCGCCTTGCCCTCGTTCACTTCCTGCGTCCACTGCTCGAGCGGGAGCTTGATGCCGAAGGCCTTGTCGATGGCGAAGGCGATGTCGAGGAAGGCGAGCGAATCGATGCCCAGATCGTCGATGGCGTGGCTCTCGGGCGTGATCTCCTCACGCGGGATGTCGGCCGTGTCGGCGATGATGTCGGCGACTTTGTCGAAGGTGGTGGACATCGCGACGCTTCTGCTCCTGGTGAGGTCCCCGAACGGGCGCCTCGTCTGAGGTGACGCCCCTGCGGCGGAGCGCCCCGCGCGACCGCACGCCTGTCGCGTGCCGATCCCACGGCCGGCGGGCGCCGACCTCGCGCGCGAGGGGCTTCTCGAAGCGCCTCCCTTACACGGATGGCGGGCGCCCGGCAACAGCGAACCCCTGCTGCGAACGCCCGATCCGAACCGCGCGGCGATCGGCCCCGGCTTCACGGATCGCGCGCGCGTCTCTATGTGCGGGAGCGAGGAGGCCTCATGAGCTCCACCGTCTTCGATCGCCGTCTCGCCCGCACCCGCCTCGCCCGCGCACGGGCGCTCGGCCATGCCGACTTCCTCGCCGTGCGCGCGGCGGAGGATCTTGAGGATCGCCTCGGGGCGGTGCTGCGGCAATTCCCCGTCGTCGTCGATCTCGGCACGCCGACGGCGCACCTCGCCCGGGCGCTCTCGTCGCGACCGGGGACCGAGCGCGTCCTACGGCTCGCGCCGCTGCCCGAGCCGGGTGCCGTCGTCGCAGACGAGGAGGCGCTGCCGCTGGCCGCCGAGAGCGCGAACCTCGTCGTCTCGGCGCTGGCGCTCCAGGGGGTGAACGACCTGCCCGGCACGCTGATCCAGGCGCGTCGCGCGCTCGCACCCGACGGTCTCCTCCTCGCCTGCCTGCTCGGCGGCGCGACGCTCCACGAGCTGCGCCAGAGCTTCGCGGCGGCGGAAGCCGAGACGACCGGAGGCGTCTCCCCGCGGGTCGCGCCCTTCGCGGACGTGCGCGATCTCGGCGCGCTGATGCAGCGCGCGGGCTTCGCGCTGCCGGTCGTCGACGCCGACCCGATCGTGGTGCGCTATGCCGACGTCTTCGGCCTGCTGCGCGACCTGCGCGCGATGGGCCTGACGAACGCCCTCGTCGAGCGCCGCAAGGCGCCGCTTCGCCGCGACACGCTGGCTCGCCTCGCGGAGATCTATGCCGAGCGCTATGCGGACCCGGACGGGCGCGTGCGCGCGACCTTCGAGCTCGTCTGGCTGTCGGGCTGGGCGCCCCACGAGAGCCAGCAGAAGCCGCTGCGGCCGGGCTCCGCCCGCATGCGCCTCGCCGACGCGCTCGGCACGCGCGAGATCGGCGCCGGCGACAAAGCGAAGCCGTGAGGCTCCGGGTTTTCCCGGCGCTGCCGCGGGGATAGGCTCGCGCGAGGATCCGCCGTGCGCGCGCGGGATCTCCCACACTCCGCCGCCGTTCGGCAGAGACCGAAGTTTCGAGGAGCAGTCGTCATGATGAAAGAGCCCGGCCCCGACCATCCGATCACGGTGCGCCCCGCCGGCAAGCGCGTGCGCGTCGTCCTCGGCGGCGCCATCGTCGCGGAGACGGACGCGGCGCTGCGGCTCGAGGAGAACCTCTACCCGCCGGTCTTCTACATCCCGCGCGCCGACATCGAGATGGACCTCCTCGCCCCCTCGCCCAAGCGCACGCACTGCCCCTACAAGGGCGAGGCGAGCTATTTCACCGTGTCGGGCCACGGCATCGAGGCGCGCGACGCCGCCTGGTCCTACGAGACGCCCTACCCGGCGCTGAAGGAGATCGAGGGTCTCGTCGCCTTCGACCGCGCCAAGGTGGACGCGATCGAGGAGCTGAGCTAAGCCCCGT
This sequence comes from Salinarimonas ramus, assembly GCF_014645695.1. GTDB lineage: Bacteria > Pseudomonadota > Alphaproteobacteria > Rhizobiales > Beijerinckiaceae > Salinarimonas > Salinarimonas ramus. Next base: position 18,236 of record NZ_BMMF01000017.1, read on the forward strand.
CGCCCGCCTCCACGCGCCCCGTCGGGCCGCGAGGCCAGGCCTCCACCGACGGAGCACGCCCCATGACCGTTCGCACGGCGATCGGTGTCGATTTCGGCACCACGAACACCGTGATCGCCCTCGCCGAGGAGGGAGAGGGCGTGCGGGCGGTGCCCTTCGCCCAGCCGGACGGGCTCTCCGACATCTTCCGGTCCGTCCTCGCCTTCGAGAACGTCACCGCGGGGGAGCGTCGCGGCACGGTGGTGTCCCACGCGGCGTCCGCCGCGATCCAGGCCTTCCTGACCACGGCCTTCGAGCTGCGGCTGATCCAGTCCTTCAAGAGCCACGCCGCGAGCCGGATCTTCCACGACACCCGCATCTTCACGCGGCGCTGGCGCTTCGAGGACCTGCTCGGCGAGTTCCTGCGCCTCGCGCTCGAGAGCGCCGGCGAGGCGCTGCCCGCCCCTCCGGACCGTGTCGTCGCGGGGCGCCCCGTCGCCTTCGTCGGCGCGCAGCCCGACGAGCGCCTCGCGATCCGTCGCTACGACGCCGGATACCGGCAGGCGGGGCTGGCCGCGCCGTCCTACGTCTACGAGCCCGTCGGCGCCGCCTTCTGGTACGCGCAGCGCCTCGAGCGCGACGCCACCGTGCTCGTGGGCGATTTCGGCGGCGGCACGAGCGACTTCTCCCTCATCCGGTTCGAGCGCAACGCCGGCACGGTGCGCGCGACCCCCATCGGCTATGCGGGGCTCGGCCTCGCTGGCGACGCCTTCGACTACCGGATCATCGACGCGGTGATCGCGCCGGCGCTGGGCAAGGGCTCGTCCTACCGCTCGATGGACAAGATCCTGCCGATGCCGGTGCATTTCTACGGCAACTTCGCCAAATGGCATCAGCTCGCGCTCTTGAAGTCCCGCGAGACCATCGCCGAGCTCGAGGAGCTGGAGCGCGCCGCGCTCGAGCCCGAGAAGATCGCGACCTTCCTCGACATCGTCCGCAACGATCGGGGCTTCGCCCTCTACCAGGCGATCTCGGACGCCAAGGTCGCGCTCTCGCGGGAGGAGGCGACGGAATTCCGCCTGCGGCTCGGGCGGCTCTCCCTCGACCGCACCCTCACCCGCGGCGAGTTCGAGGGCTGGATCGCCGCCGACCTCGCGCGCATCCACGCCACCGTCACGGGCCTCCTCGCGGAGCGCCGGCTCGACGCTGCGGAGATCGACACGGTCTTCCTCACCGGCGGCACCGCCCAGATCCCCGCCGTGCGCCGCCTGTTCGAGGAACGCTTCGGCGCCGAGCGCATCGGCGAAGGAGACCATTTCCAGTCCGTCGCCTACGGCCTGGCGCTGGTGGGGCTGGAGGAGGACGTCTCGCCTTGGGTAGCGGTGGTGGCGGGCTGACGCGTCGGGTCGCGGACCTGCGCTTGCCCGGCGCCGGGGGCGCCCCTACCTTCGAGTTGGTCGCTCCCGTCCGGGAGCCTCGCCACGGAGCCTCCCGCCTTGCCCTCCCTCAAAGATCGCCTGCGCTTCCTTTTCTCGCGGCGCTATCGCGCCGAGCATCCGCTCGTGCCCGTGGTGCGGCTGTCGGGGGCCATCGGGGTGGGGATGGGGCTGCGGCAGGGGCTGAGCTTCCAGGGCGTCGCGGGGGCGCTGGAGCGGGCCTTCTCCATGCCCGGCGCGAAGGCGGTGGCGCTGCTGGTCAACTCGCCCGGCGGCTCGCCCACGCAATCGCACCTCATCCACCGGCGCATTCGCCTGCTCGCCAAGGAGAAGGAGCTGCCGGTCTACGCCTTCTGCGAGGACGCGGCGGCGTCGGGCGGCTACATGATCGCCTGCGCGGCGGACGAGATCTGGGCCGACCCGAACTCCATCGTCGGCTCCATCGGCGTCGTCTCCGGCGGCTTCGGCTTCCACGAGCTGATCGAGCGCTGGGGCGTGGAGCGGCGGCTCTACACGACGGGCGAGAACAAGGCGATCCTCGACCCGTTCCGCCCGGAGGACCCCAAGGACGTGGCGCGCCTGCGCACGATCCAGGAGCGGATCTTCACGGGCTTCAAGGACATGGTGCGCGCGCGTCGGGGCGAGAAGCTCGACCTCACGAACGAGGCGGAGCTGTTCTCCGGCGCCTTTTGGGCGGGCGAGGACGCCAAGGCGCTGGGCCTCGTCGACGGCATCGGCGAGATCCGCGAGACGCTGCGCGAGAAGCTCGGCGAGAAGGTGCGGCTTCGCCTCGTCCAGCCGCCGCGGCCGGGGCTGATCCAGCAGCTCCTGCGACGCGGGCCCCAGCAGGAGGCGCCGCTCTTCGGGTCGGGTGCGTTCGGATCGGGCCTGATCGACCCGCGCGCCGCCCTCGCCACGCTCGAGGAGCGCGCGCTCTGGGCGCGGCTCGGCCTGTGATGGCGGGCGACCCGACCTGCAACGGCCACGTCCGGCACTGGTGGAAGGAGGCGGTCTTCTACCAGGTCTGGCCGCGCTCCTTCCAGGACACGAACGGCGACGGCATCGGCGACATACCGGGCGTGATCGCGCGCCTCGACCACATCGCCGGGCTCGGCGTCGACGCCATCTGGCTCTCGCCGCATTACGACAGCCCCAACGTCGACAACGGCTACGACGTGCGCGACTACGTGAGCGTCGCCGCCGAGTTCGGCATGATGGCCGATTTCGACCGACTGCTCGCCGAGACGAAGGCGCGCGGCATGCGCCTCATCGTCGACATGGTGGTCAACCATTCGAGCGACGAGCACGCCTGGTTCGTGGAGAGCCGCGCCGCGCGCGATTCCGACAAGCGAGACTTCTACGTCTGGCACCCCGGGCGCGAGGGCGGGACGAAGCCGCCCAACGACTGGCGCTCCTTCTTCGGCGGCTCGGCCTGGTCGCGCGACGCGACGACCGGCGACTGGTACATGCATCTCTTCCACGAGAAGCAGCCGGACCTGAACTGGGAGAGCGCGGCCGCGCGCGAGGCGATCTTCGAGGCGATGCGCTTCTGGCTCGACAAGGGCGTCGACGGCTTTCGCCTCGACGTCATCGCCTTCGTCTCGAAGGAGCCGGGCCTGCCCGACTACCCGCCGCGGCACCGCAAGGCGCCGGAATATTACCACGCCGACGGCCCGCGCCTCATGGAGCACCTGACGCGGATGCGCGAGGAGGTCTATCGCGGGGCCGACAAGGTGGCGGTGGGCGAGGCCTTCGGCGTCACCTTCGAGCAGGCGGCGCGCCTCGTCGCGGAGGGCACGGGGCCCCTCGACATGCTCATCCATTTCGACGCGGTGCGCATCGACCGCGCCGAAGGCTGGCGCTGGAAGCCGTTCACGCTGCCCGACTTGAAGCGCGTCTTCTCCGAGCAGGAGCGGCTCATGGGCCGCACGGCGTGGCGCACGATCTGCCTGTCTAACCACGACAACCCGCGCCTGGTCTCGCATTTCGGCGACACGTCGACCCCCGCTTTGCGCCGCCGTTCCGCCATCCTCCTCGCGACGCTGATCCTCACGCTCAAAGGCACGCCCTTCGTCTACCAGGGCGACGAGATCGGGATGACGAACTATCCCTTCGCGCGCATCGAGGAGTACGACGACGTGGAGGCCAAGGGCGCCTGGACGGACCACGTGGAGACCGGTGCCGTCGCCGCCGAGGAATTCCTCGAGAACATGTGGCGCACCACCCGCGACCATGCGCGCACGCCCATGCAGTGGGACGCCTCGCCCACCGGCGGCTTCACCACGGGCACGCCCTGGTTCCACGTCCACCCCGACGTCGGCGTGATCAACGCCGCAACGGAGCGCGCCGACGAGGGCTCGATCTACCACGGCTATCGGCGCCTGATCGCGCTGCGCAAGGCGACGCCGCCCCTCGTCTACGGGGACTATGCGGACCTCGCGCCCGACGACCCGCGGCTCTTCGTCTTCGAGCGGCGCATCGGCGAGGAGGCCTGCCTCGTCGCCCTGAACATGTCGAGCGAGGACGCGACGCTCACCGTGCCGGAGCGATTCGTCGGCGCCGCCCCGCTGATGGCGGAGGGCGCGGAGCCCGCGGGCGACGCGGCCGCGCCGCTCGGCGGGGAGATCATGCTCGCGCCGTGGGAATCGCGCATCTGGCGCACGACGGAGGGCTGACGCCGGGCCGGCCTCGCGGCGTCGTCGGTGGATCAGCTTCTCTGGACACGCGCCAGAGGATTCGGGCCGAGGGCTTCGAAGAGCTCGAGGTACACGGCGCTGCCTGCGGCGGGGACATAGACGTATTCGAGCTTCATCCCGTCCGGATCGGCGAAGAAGACCGCGTAATAGCCGGGCTCGTAGTCGTAATCGGCGGGCGGGTCGAGGATCGTGACGCCGTGCTCCAGGAGAAGGGCGTACATCGCGTCCACGTCCGCGCGAGAGACCGCGTTCCAGGCGATGTGGTGAAGCCCTGGGCTGTATCGATCGTGGGGATGGGCTTCCGGGCCGCGACTGACGCTCAGAATCAGGAAGTGCAGATTGCCGTAGCCGGTCATGCCGGCGAAGGAGAGCCGCGTCTCGGATCGCTCAACCAGTCGGTACCCCATGTGGGCGGCGATCGGCGTATAGAAGCGCTCCGCATGCGGAATGTCGCTGACGGTCAACCGGATGTGGTTGAGCGTGCCGCGCTTGTCGATCGTCTCTTGGCTCATGTCGCATGCTCTCCCTGGCCGCCCGCAGGGGCGCGGCCGAAATGGTCCTGATAAGCAGGCAGGCTCGGCGCCCCGCCGGTATGGACGAAGACGACGACCTCGCCGGGACGCACACGCCCGGCCTCGATCTCGGCGAGGAGGCCTGCCATGGCCTTTCCCGTGTAGATCGGATCGAGCAGGAGGCCCTCGCGGCGGGCGAGTCGAGAGACGGCCGCGCAGGAGGCCTCCGTCGGCACGCCGTATCCGGGCCCGATCTGGGCATCGTCGATCACGACGCGGTCGAGCGCTCTCACGACGTCGAGATCCGGCAGGAGATCCACGAGCGTATGCAGTCGCGCTTCGACCCGCGCTCGCTGCCGCGCGCGAGGCGCGCCGACGCTGACGCCGTGGAGCACCGGCCGGCCGGGAAGCGAATCGGCGCCCGCTGCGAGGCCCGCCAGCGTTCCCCCGGTACCCGTCGCCAAGACGATCCGTGACGGCTCCACGCCGAGCTCGCGGAGCTGGCCACCCAGCTCCACGGCGAGATCGCGCGCGCCGAGGCAACCCTCGGCGGTGGACCCGCCGGCCGGAACCACGAAGGGGACGCGCCCCGCTGCCCGAACCTCCGCCGCCGCGCCTGCGAGCGCGGCCTCGTAATCGGTACCCCTCGGGAGGTGCACGAGCCGTGCGCCGAACAAGCTCGCGAGGAAGCGGTTGCCGCCGTTCGGCGTGGGGGCGACGCCCGTCTCGTCGACCAGGAGGCCGATACAGGCGAGACCGTGACGCGCCGCCGCCGCCGCGGTCGCTCGCACATGGTTGGATTCGTGCGCGCCGATCGTCACGATCGTATCGGCGCCGGTCGCGACGGCACGCGCGAGAACGTATTCGAGCTTGCGCAGCTTGTTGCCGCCACCGCCGATGCCGGCGAGGTCCTCCCGCTTCACGAGAACGCGGGGACCGCCTCGTTCTGCCGTCAGCGTAGGCAGCGCGTGCAGCGGCGTCGGCGCGGCGACGAGATCGACGCGTGGCGAGGTGGTCACCGTGCGGCCTCGACGAGCGTGCGCTGACGGCCGAGCCCGTCGATGGCGAGCTCCATCACGTCGCCGGCCTTCAGATAGGCGGGCTCGGCCATGCCCATGGCGCAGCCGGCGGGGGTCCCGGTGAGCACGAGATCACCCGGGAGCAGCGTCATCACCGACCCGATATAGGCGAGGATCGCGTCGAGCCCGAAGACGAGATCCGCCGTGCTCCCCTCCTGCCGCGTCACGCCGTTGACGCGCGTGGTCAGGCCGAGCGTCTGCGGATCGGCGACCGCGTCGGGGGTGACGAGCCAGGGACCGAGCGGGCAGAATCCGTCGGCGCTCTTGCCTTTGGTCCACTGCCCGCCGCGGTCGAGCTGCATCGAGCGGTCGGACAGGTCGTTGGCGATGGCGAAACCCGCCACCGCATCGGAGACGCTGCCGCTCCACCCCGCACCGATACGCGTGCCGACGACCATCGCGAGCTCGACTTCCCAGTCGAGGCTCAGCGACCACGACGGCAGGACGACTGGGTCGGCCGGACCGGCGAGTGCCGTCGGCGCCTTGAGAAAGAGGACGGGCTCTCGCGGCGGGCTGGCCCCGACCTCCGCGATGTGAGCGCGATAGTTGAGGCCGACGCACACGATCTTCCCGGGGCGCGCGACGGGCGAGCCCAGACGAGGCGTACCCTCCACGCGCGGGAATCGAGCGGCGAGCGTGTCGTCGTCGAGCCGCGGCAGGCCCGCGGCGATCGTTTCCGGATCGATGTCCGCGAGCGCAGCCGAGAGGTCGTGGAGACGCCCCTCCCCGTCCAGCGCGCCAGGGCGCTCCGCCCGCGGGGGTCCGAAACGAACGTATCGCATTGCATACACCTCACGAGAGCCGGTCGGTGGCGCGCCGGATGCGGCGTGCCGCCTCCGCGACGCGGTCCGTCGCCGTGCCGAAGGAAAAGCGGATGAAGGGCGAAAGCTCGAACGCCTCCCCGGGAACGCTCGCCACGTGCGCGTCCTCCAGGAGCCAGCGCGCCACGTCGCGGTCCGTACGCAGACGCGCGCCCGACGGCGTGGTGCGGCCGAGCAGACCCTCGCAGGACGCGTAGAGGTAGAATGCGCCCTCGCACGGGTCTGCGCTCCACCCGGGAGTCGCGGTGAGCGCTTCCGACAGAAGATCACGGCGGTGTCGCAGCTCGGCGCGACGCTCCGCGAGGTGCTCCTGCGGCCCGTCCAGTGCCGCGACCGCCGCCCATTGGCTGACGTGGCACGGGCTCGACGTGCTCGGAGCCTGCCACCATTTCATGGCCTCGAGCAGGCCCCGCGGGCCCGCGCCGTAACCGATGCGCCAACCGGTCATGCCGTGCGCCTTGGCGACGCCGTTGACGACGAGCGTCCGCTCGCGCAGCCGCGGCTCGGCGTTGACGATGTTGCGAAACGAGCGGTCGTCGTAGATCTGATGCTCGTACAGGTCGTCGGAGAGGATCGCGACCCGCGGCGCCTCGAGCAGCACCGCCGCGAGGCGGGCGAGCTCATGCTCGTCGTAGACGGCGCCGCTGGGGTTGCAGGGAGAATTGAGCACCAGCCACCGCGTCCGCGGCCCGATCGCGGCGCGCAGGGCATCGGGCGTCATCTTGAAGCCGTCCTGCGCCCGCGTCGGGACCGTCACCGGCACGCCGCCGAGGGCCTCGACGGAAAGGCGGAACACGGTCCAGAGCGGAGTCGGGAGGACGACCTCGTCACCGGGCTCCAAGGTCACCGCGAAGGCATTGAATACGACCTGAGACGTGCCGGCTCCCACGAAGACCTCGTCCCTCGCGTAGTCGAGGTCGTTCTCGCGAGCGAGCTTGCGCCTGATCGCGTCCTTGAGCGGGTCGATACCGTCGACGTTGGTGTAGAGGATCTGTCCGGTCGCCATGAAGCGCGTCGCGGCCTCGATCACCGCAGGAGTGGTGGGATAGTCCATCTGCCCCTGCTCCATCGAGATCACGTCGACGCCCTCCTCGCGCAGACGTCGTGCATCTTGCGCGACTGTGAAAAGCAGTGGTGGCGCTATGGTACGATCAGCGCGAGTTTCGATCATTGGAAAACCTCGTTTCCACCCGAAGCTAGCGAGACGATCGCCTCCGGAAAAATGATCTTCCTTCATGGAAGCATGCGAGATCTTGGTTTGCGCGCCGCAATGCGGGCGCTAACCTCTCGAGCGCGCGATGGTGGGCGCGTGCGTGACAGGCGGGCCGCGGCCGGATCGGGCGCGAAACCGGGAGGGACCGGCACATGTCGACGAATCTGCCGCCGCTGGCGACGCTCCGCGCGTTCGAGGCGGTCGCCAGGCTGGGCAGCTTCACCGCCGCGGCGCGCGAGCTGTGCCTCACGCAGACCGCCGTCAGCCATCAGATCCGGACGCTCGAGGAGTGTCTCTCCTGCCGGGTCCTGTTCCGGACGAGCCGCTCCGTCGTGCTCACGAGCGAGGGTGCTGACTATCTGGACGCGGTGCGGCCGTCGTTGCGGGCGCTCGAAGCGGCGACGCACGCCGTCCGAGGGCGCGGGCGGGACGATGCGCTCGTCCTGAGCGTCTATCCGTCGTTCGCCGCGAAATGGCTGGTGCCGCGCCTCGGCGGCTTCCAGGCGCAGCATCCGCAGATCAGGGTCCGGATCGAGGTGGGTCACGAGCTCGTCGATCCGCACGGGCGCGGCGACCTTCTCGCCATCCGCTACGGCCGCGGTTCGTGGCCGGGCCTGTCGGCGCAGCGGCTCTTCGGCGAGCGCCTCCTGCCCGTCGCGGCTCCGCGCCTGCTGAACGCGCTGCCGCTCGACGACGTTGCGGACCTCGCGGCGCACCGCGCCTTGCACGACATCGCCTGCGACGGCTCCGCGGACGGCTGGGCCCGCTGGATCGCGCATGCGGGACACGACGAGATCGCGTTCGCGGCGGAGACGGCCTTCGGTGATTCGTACCTCCTGCTCGCCGCCGCGCTCGACGGTCTCGGCGTCGCGCTCGGGCGCGCGCTTCTCGTCGCTGACGATCTGGCCGCCGGCCGCCTCGTCGCGCCTTTCGACCTCCCGCTCGACGACGCCATGGCCTATTGGCTGGTCAGCGGGGATCCGGAGCGCGACGGCCCGGCCGCGCGCGCCTTTCGCGGCTGGATCGACGCCGAGGCTCGAGCCTGGGAGCGTCGCGCACGCATCGGCGGGACCGCTGCCGGGCGAGAGCATCGCGGCGTGCCCGCATTTCGGGCCGTGAGCTGAGGGTTACGAGCCGGCTGACGGCATCGTGAGGGCCCGCGCGCTTTCGTCCCGCTTTGCGGAGGAACGTGCGCGCCTTAAGCTCGATTGATCGATACGCAAGCGAGCCGGGGGGCGCGCGAGGCACGGGAGAGCCGCGCATGAGCACGGAGCGCGAGCCGGTGAGGCTCACGAAGGATCCCGCTCCCGGACCGGGCGGCACCGCCGACCGCGCGCGGCCACGGCGCGAGAGCCTCGCCACGCGTCTCGCCTCGCGCGTCGCGGGCTTCGCCGGCGGCGCGAGCGTCGATCCGAAGGTGCGCCTCGATCGGCTGGTGCGGCGCGCCGGGCTCGCGATCCTGTGGGAGCGGGCGTGGCCGGCGCTGTGGGCGCCGCTCGCCGTGGCGATGGTGTTCGCCTCCGTCTCCTGGCTCGGCCTGTGGCTCGGCGTGCCGCCGCTCTGGCGGATGATCGGCGCGGGCCTCTTCGGGCTCGCGTTCGTTATCTCCCTCGTGCCGCTCGCGCGTCTCCTCCTTCCGGGCGGTCGCGCGGGGCGTGCGGAGGCGCTGGCGCGGCTCGACCGCTCGTCGGGGCTTTCGCATCGCCCGGCCACCACCTTCGAGGACACGCTCGCCGTCGGCGGCGGCGACGAAGGTTCGCGCGCGCTCTGGGCGCTGCATCGGGCCCGCGCCGAATCGGCGCTCGGCCGCCTGCGGGCCGGCGCGCCGCGTCCCGACATGCCCCGGCGCGACCGCTACGCTTTGCGCGGCGCCGGCGTCCTTGTGCTGGCGGCGAGCGCCTTCGTCGCCGGCCCGGAGATCGGGGCGCGGCTCGGCTCCGCCTTCGACTGGCGCCCGCCCGCCGTGGCGGCGCCGGACTACCGGGTCGACGGCTGGATCGACCCGCCGCTCTACACCCGTCGCCCGCCGCTGATGATCGACCTCACGGGCGGCGACGACCTGATGCGCGTGCCGGTGGGCTCGCGCGTCGTGGTGCGCGTCGCCGGGCGCGAGGACGCGACGATCGAGACCGTGGGCGGACTCGTCGCCATCGAGGAGGACGCGCCCGCCGGCCGTCCGCAGCCCGGCCCGTCGACCACGACCCCCGCCACGACGTCACCCGGCGCCGCGATCGCCGCGCCGGCCATCGCCGAGCGCCGCTTCCGCCTCGACGGCGACGGGACGCTCTCCGTGCGCACCGGCCTCGCTGCCGGCGGCACGCTCACGCTGGAGGCGATCCCCGACACGCCCCCCGCCATCCGCTTCGCCGCACCGCCCGAAACCGGCGAGCGCGGCGCGCTGCGCCTCGCCTACGAGGGCGAGGACGATTACGGGATCGCCAGCGCCGAGGGGCGCCTCGCGCGCATCGACGCGAGCGGCGGGCGCACCCTCGTGCCGCCGCCGGCCCTCGACCTCGCCGTGCCCGCGGCGGGCGCCGACGACGCGGTGGCGGAGGAGATCGACCTCACCGAGCATTACTGGGCGGGCGCGGCGGTCGACCTCACCCTCGTCGCCACCGACGATGCGGGCCAGACCGGCACGAGCGAGACCGTGCGCGTGACGATCCCGCAGCGCCCCTTTTTCGACCCGCTGGCGCGCGCCCTCGTCGAGCAGCGGCGCAAGCTCGTCTTCGCGCCCGACGACACGCGGCCCGTGCAGGTCGCCCTCGACGCGCTCCTCATCGAGCCGTCTCGCTTCACGCCGGAATGGGGCGTCTTCCTCGGCCTGCGCGCCGCGGCGACGCGCCTGCGCGAGGCCTCGAGCGACGAGGACCTCGTCGCTCTGGCGGACTGGCTGTGGGAGATGGCGGTCCAGATCGAGGACGGCGATCTCAGCCAGGCCCAGCGCGACGCGCTCGCCGCCGCCGAGCGCCTCCAGGACGCCATGGAGCGCAACGCGCCCCAGGACGAGATCGACCAGCTGATGGCGGAGCTGCGGGAGGCCATGGACCGGATGCTGCGCGAGCTCGCCGAGCAGATGATGCGTGAAGAGCAGAACCGCGAGCGCGCGGACATGCCGCCGAACGCGGACATGCAGACGCTCTCGCGCCAGGACCTCGATCGCATGATGGAGGAGCTCGAGCGCGCCATGCGCGAGGGGGACATGGCGCAGGCCGAGCGGCTGATGAACCAGCTGCGCGACATCATGCGCAACCTCCAGACCGCGCGCCCGGACAGCCGCATGTCCGATCCCATGGCGCGGGAAATGGACCGGCAGATGAACGAGCTCGACGAGCTCATGCGCGGCCAGAGCGAATTGCGCGACGAGACCTTCCGCGAGGGTCAGCAGGGCCAGCAGGGTCAGCAGGGTCAGCAGCAACAAGGCCAGCAGGGCCAGCAGCAGCAAGGTCAGCAGGGCCAGCAGGGCGGCTCCCTGTCGGAGCGCCAGCAGGCCCTGCGCGAGCGTCTGCAGCAGCTGCAGGAGGCGATGCGCGAGCTCGGCATGGAGGGCGAGGAAGGTCTTTCCGACGCCGAGCAGGCCATGCGCGACGCCGAGGGCGCGCTCGGCCAGGGCGACCAGGGCCAGGCGGTCGACGACCAGGGCCGCGCGCTGGAGGGTCTCCAGCGCGGCATGCAGGGCATGGCCCAGCAGATGCAGGAGATGATGGGCCAGGGCGAAGGCCAGCAGATGGGCGAGCCCGGCCAGCCGGGCCAGCGCGGGCGCGCCGACGCCATGGCCGACGATCCCCTCGGCCGCCCCACCCGCGGGCGCGATTATTCCGACGGGGACGTGCGCGTGCCGGAGGTGGGCGAGAGCGCGGCCCAGCGTGCGCGGCGCATCATGGAGGAATTGCGCGACAAGCTCGGCGATCCGAGCCGTCCGCGCGAGGAGCTCGACTACTTCGAGCGCCTGCTGCGCTCGAATTGAGCGCGCCTCTCAATCGAGCACGCCCTCGCGATGGGCGCGCTCGGCGCGCTGCGTGAAGCGCCCGTCCGGCCCGTGCAGCACGAGGGGCGGCGCGATCACGAGCGGCGTGCGCGCGCCCTTCACCGCCCGGATCAGGACGCGGGTCGCCTCCTTGTCCGCTCGCGGATGGACGGGAACGATGCGGATCGCGCCGAAACGGCCGTCGAGCGCCGCGAGGCAGGCGGCGAGCTTGTCGGCACGCTGGACGAGGGCGAGACGGCCCCGGGGGCGCAGCATGCGCGCGCAGGCCGCGATCCAGGTCTGGAGGCTGCCCGCGCTCAGCGCGTGGGCGGCGGCCCGGCCGGCGTCCGGCGAGAGCGGCGCCTCGCCCGGCTCGAAATAGGGCGGGTTCGTCGCCACCGCGTCCACCGACCCGGCGGCGAGGACGGGGCCGGCGAGGAGATCCGCGCAGACCGACAGGCCGCGCATGCCCACATCGTTCTCGACGAGATTGCGCGCGCCCAGGGCCGCGAGAGCGGGGTCGCGCTCGATCAGTACGATGCGCGCGCCGGGCACGCGCGCGGCGACCATGAGCCCGACGGCGCCGGTCGCCGCGCCGGCGTCGACGAGACGCTCGCCCGGCGCGAGCGCGACGCCGGCGGCGAGGAGGACGGCGTCGGTGCCGGCGCGGTGCCCGCGCACGGGCTGGCGCAGCAGCACGCGCCCGTCGAGGAGCCGATCCCGGGTCTCTCCAGGCTCGCCGCCGGTCTCGACCCCACCCGGAGCGTCAGCGGGCATCGCGCAGTTCGGCGCCGAGCCCGGCATCGCGCAGGAGCCGGCGCGCGCCCTCCTCCTCGTCGTCGACGACGAGGATGCGGCGCTGGATGATGCCGATGGAGCCTTCCATCACGCTCGTGTGCCCGTCGGCGACGAAGATGTTGAAGCCTGCGTCCCGCAGGAGCGATTCGGCGTAGCCGAGGGTCACGACGTCGTTCGTGCGGATCAATTCGACCATCGCCGGCCCGTTTCCCTCTTGCGTCAACCCCGCGCGTTGCGCCACAGCATAGCCCGTGCGACCTTGCCGTAAAGACGTGGCGGGTCACCCGTCGAAGCAGGAACCGAGGTCGAGCGCGTGGGACTGGTCCAACCTCTCGAGGAGAAGAAGGCGCAGGCGGGCATCGAGGCCCTGGTCTCCCTCGTCTCCGCGGACATGGGTCGCGTCAACGAGATGATCCTCTCGCGTACGGGCTCGGACGTGACGATGATCCCGGAGGTCGCGAACCACCTGATCTCGTCGGGCGGCAAGCGACTGCGGCCGATCCTGACGCTCGCCACCGCCATCCTCTCCGGCTACAGGGGCGAGGGCCACGTCAAGCTCGCCGCCTCCGTCGAGTTCATGCACACGGCGACGCTCCTCCACGACGACGTGGTCGACGAGAGCGAGATGCGCCGCGGCAAGATCTCCGCCCGCATGAAGTGGGGCAACGAGGCGAGCGTCCTCGTGGGCGACTTCCTGCTCGGCCAGGCCTTCCGCATGATGGTCGAGGTCGGCTCGCTGCGGGCGCTGCAGATCCTGTCGGACGCCGCCGCCATCATCGCCGAGGGCGAGGTGATGCAGCTCGCCGCCGCCAAGAACATCGAGACGCGCGAGGACGACTACCTGCGCATCATCGCGGCGAAGACGGCCGAGCTCTTCGGCGCGGCCTGCGAGGTCGGCCCCGTCATCGCCGGACGGCCGGAGGCGGAAGCCGCGGCCTGCCGGGACTACGGCATGGCGCTCGGCATCGCCTTCCAGCTCGTCGACGACGCGCTCGATTACGGCGGCGCGGCCGCGACGCTCGGCAAGAACGTCGGCGACGATTTCCGCGAGGGCAAGATCACGCTGCCCATCGTGCTCACCGTGCAGCGCGGCACGGATGCCGACCGCGCTTTCCTGCGCCGGACGCTGGAGCGCGGCGAGATCGCCGAGGGCGATCTGGAGGAGGCGCTCGCCATCCTGCGCCGCAACCGCGCGCTCGAGGACACGATCGCCCGCGCCCGCGACTACGGCGCCCGCGCCGTCTCCGCGCTGGACGTCTACCCCGACGGCCCGATGAAGCGCGCGCTGGTGGACGCCGTCGAGTTCTGCATCGCCCGCGCCTATTGATAGAGCAGGCCCCTCTCCCTCCCTGTGGGGGAGGGGAACGCCGCCGAAGGCGGCCAGGGGTGGGGCCCGGCGGCTGAGATGTTCAGCGTCTCGTTTCGGCTTCGCCGAACGCGCGCTCCGCGCGGCGCCACCTTCCCCTACAGGGAAGGAGACAGTTCGGGATCAGCCGAGACCGGCTAGAGGAAGAAGCGCCAGGGCGATCAGGAAGACGATGCCCGCGACCACCGTCGTCCAGATCGCCTTCTCGACGAGGGCGGGGGAGACGGGCGCGCCGGGCTCGGTGCCGGGCACCATCTCCTCGCTCTCGTGCTGGCTGCGCACGCCGAAGGGCAGGACGGCGAACAGCGTGATCCACCACACGACGAAATAGAAGGCGAGCGCGCCGGCGATTCCCGTGCCGAACAGGATCATGCCGAGCGCGACCGCGAGCGCGATCAGGGCGACGATCACGGTCGCCGCCGCCGGCAGCGAGCCGGCGAGGAGCTTCACGGTGCCGACGGGCGAGCGCGAGGCGTTCGACATGGGGATCACGCCTGCTCGAGCTCGACGAGGGTGCCGCAGAAATCCTTCGGGTGAAGGAACAGGACCGGCTTGCCGTGCGCGCCGATCTTCGGCTCGCCGCCGCCGAGCACCCGCGCGCCGTCCGCGATCAGCTTGTCGCGGGCGGCGAGGATGTCGTCCACCTCGTAGCAGACGTGGTGGATGCCGCCGTCGGCATTGCGCTCGAGGAACTTGGCGATCGGGCTGTCGGCGCCGAGCGGCTCGAGCAGCTCGATCTTCGTGTTGGGCAGCGTGATGAAGACGGTGGTGACGCCGTGCTCGGTCTGCGCCACCGGCGCGGAGACCTCCGCGCCGAGCGTGTCGCGGTAGACGGCGCTCGCCTTGGCGATGTCGCCCACCGCGATCGCCACGTGGTTCAACCGGCCGATCATCGCCCTCTCCTCCTTCGTGCTGCCCGCCCCGTCGTCATACCTCGACGACGAGGACGTGGCACGCGGGCTTTTTGCCCCATTGCCCGTTGACGGCGGAGCGCACGGCGCGGGCGACGGCGGTCTCCACGAAGTCGCTGTCGCGGCGCTTGTTGCGATGCAGGCCGTCGAGGGTGCGGCCGATCGCGTCAGCCACGAGCTCGATGAGCTCCTCGCCGCCCTTCGTCGTGAGCGGCAGGCCCATCACGTCCACCGCCGGATCGCCCTGGATCTCCCCGCGCGCGTCGATGGCGATCGCGACGGTGACGATGCCCGCCGCGGCGAGCTTGCGGCGCTCGGGCACCGCGCGCTCGTCCTCGCCGAGCACGATGTTGCCGTCCTTGTAGAGCTGGCCGGCCTTGACGTGATCGACGATCTCGGGTGTGCCCGGCGCGAGGCGAACCACGGCGCCGTTCTTGGCGACGATGGCCTTGGGCACGCCGTTCTCGCGGGCGAAGCGCGCATGCTCGGCGAGGTGGACCGCCTCGCCGTGGGCGGGGATCACGCAGGCCGGGCGCAGCCACTCGTACATCTTGCGCATCTCGCCGCGCCGCGGATGGCCCGAGACGTGGACGAGCCCGTCGTCCGCCGTGACGATGCCGATGCCGCGCTCCGCGAGCGCGTTCATGATCGCGCCGATGGCCTTCTCGTTGCCGGGGATCTGGCGCGAGGAGAACACGACCTGGTCGCCGGCGGCCAGCGACATGAACGGATGGTCCTCCCGCGCGATGCGGGCGAGCGCGGCACGGGGCTCGCCCTGGGAGCCCGTGAGGATCGCCACCACCTTGTCGCGCGGCAGCTTGTCGAA
This sequence comes from Salinarimonas ramus, assembly GCF_014645695.1. Classification (GTDB taxonomy): domain Bacteria; phylum Pseudomonadota; class Alphaproteobacteria; order Rhizobiales; family Beijerinckiaceae; genus Salinarimonas; species Salinarimonas ramus. The sequence continues at coordinate 33,840 of NZ_BMMF01000017.1, forward strand.
GACGTCTCCCGACAGGAAGGGCTTCACCCCGTCGAGATAGCCGAGCTCGCGCGCGACGTTGACCACGCGCTCCATGGCGCGCCCGACGACGACGACCTGGCGCCCGCAGCGCTCCGCCGCCATGGCGACGGCGCGGATGCGCGCGACGTTGGAGGCGAAGGTGGTGATGGCGACGCGATGCGGCGCCTTCTCGATCACCGCGGCGAGCCCGTCGGCCACCTCGCTCTCGCTCGGCGAGAAGCCTTCGCGCAGCACGTTGGTGGAATCGGAGATCGCGGCGATCACGCCCTCGTCGCCGAGCGCGCGAAACAGCGTCTCGTCGGTGATCTCGCCCGTGGTCGGCGTCGGGTCGATCTTCCAGTCGCCGGTATGGACGACGAGGCCGGCGGGCGTGCGGATGGCGAGCGCGTTCGATTCGGGGATCGAATGCGCCACCGGCACGTATTCCACCGAGAACGGCCCCGCCTGCGTGCGCACGCCGGGCTTCACCACGCGGATGTCGATCTTGGGCGCGCCCGGCTCGCCCAGGCGGCGCGCCTCCAGCAGGCTCGCGGCGAAGCGCGTCATGTAGACCGGCACGCCGAGCCGCGGCCACATGTCGATGAGCGCGCCGATATGGTCCTCGTGGGCGTGCGTGATGAAGATGGCGTCGAGCCGATCCTTGCGCTTCTCGATGAATCCGAGATCCGGAAGGATGAGGTCGACGCCCGGCGCGTCCTCGCCGGCGAAGCTCACGCCGCAATCCACGAGGACGTAGCGCCGCGTCCGCTCCGGCCCGTAGCCGTAGAGCGCGGCGTTCATCCCGATCTCGCCGAGACCTCCCAGCGGGAGGAAGACGAGCTCGTCTGTCTGATCAACCATGTGTCCGTTTCACCTTCGTCGTTCGAGTTGTCGCGAACCCCGTCATTCGCGGTCGTCACGGGTCGAGATCGTCATGTCGCCGGCGTCGATCGTCTCGATGCCGGCCTGCGTTTCCAGGAGGAGGCGGCCATGCCCGTCCAGGCCGGCCACTCTCCCCCGCTTGAATCCATCGCCGACGCGTACCCGCGCGCCGCCCTCGCGGCCCGCGGCGTGCGTCGTCCATTCCTCCCGCAGCCGCGCGAGGCGCGTCGCGGGTTCCGCCGCCTCGAAGGCGGCCAGGCGCTCCGCCAGCGCGTCCGACAGCGCCAGGAAGAGGCGCTCTCGCGTCGCGCCTGGCGCCAGATCGACGAGGCGCGCCACCGGATAGGGCGCGTCCTCGGGCATGCGCGCGACGTTGACGCCGAACCCCATCACCAGGCCGGGCCGCCCGCCCGTGCGCGCCACGCCCTCGAGCAGGATGCCCGAGATCTTGCCGCCGTCCGCCAGGAGGTCGTTGGGCCATTTGAGCGCGAAACGGCCGGCGACGGAAGGGGGCGCGACGGCGCGCACCGCATCCAGCAGCGACAGGCCGGCGAGGTAGCCCAGCTGCGGCGCCTCGTGCATGGGACACGGCGAGAGGAGCGCGCAGGAGGCGTAGAGGTTCCCTTCCGGCGAGGACCAGGCCCGCCCGTGGCGCCCGCGCCCGGATTCCTGACGTGCGGCGACGACCCAGAGCCGGCCGGGATCGCCGGCGCGCAGGGCCTCGGCGCAATCCGCGTTGCTCGATCCCGTGACCGCGCGGGCATCGAGGCGGTATCCGAGCGCGGCGGCGAGGGGCGAGAGCTCCACCTCGATCTCAGGACAGCGATCGCGCCGCGATGAGCGCCGCCGCGAAGAGCGGGGCCGGCACGAGCCAGAACACGAGATTGAACACGCTGGTCGCGATCATCACGCCGCCGAGCGGCGCCGGCATGGGATCGTAGGCCTCCACCGGCTCGTCGAAATACATGATCTTGACGACGCGCAGGTAGTAGAACGCGCCCGGCACGCTGGCGACGATGGCGATCACCGCGAGCAGCGTCAGCCCGGCCTCGATCGCCGGAAGGAAGACGTAGAGCTTGGCGAAGAATCCCGCCAGCGGCGGGATGCCGGCGAGGGACAAGACCACGGCGGCGAGGCAGAAGGCGAGGCCGGGATGGTTGCGGCGGATGCCCGCGAGGTCGCGGATGTCCTCGAGCACGATGCCGCCGCGGCGCATGCCGAGGATGCAGGCGAAGCCCCCGAGCGTCAGCACGAGGTAGATCGCCATGTAGATCAGCACGCCTTGCACGCCGGCTTCGGTGCCCGCCGCGAGACCGATCAGCGCGAAGCCGATATTGCCGATGGACGAATAGGCCATCAGGCGCTTGATGTTGGTCTGGCCGATGGCGGCGAAGGAGCCGAGGATCACCGAGGCGAGCGAGATGAAGATGACGATCTGCTGCCACTCGTCGACGATGGTGGGGAACGCGTCCATGAAGACGCGGATCGCCAGCGCCATCGCGGCCATCTTCGGCGCGGAGGCGAAGAAGGCCGTCACCGGCGTCGGAGCGCCCTCGTAGACGTCGGGCGTCCACATGTGGAAGGGCACGGCGGAGATCTTGAAGGCGATGCCGGCCGACAGGAAGACGAGGCCGAAGATGACGCCGGTCGAGGCGCCGTCGGCGAGGAAGAGCTGGATGCCCTCGAAGGACACGGTGCCCGTGAAGCCGTAGATCAGCGATGCGCCGTAGAGGAGCAGGCCCGAGGAGAGCGCGCCGAGCACGAAATACTTCAGGCCCGCTTCGGTCGAACGGCCGTCGTCGCGGTGGATCGAGGCGATGACGTAGGCCGCGAGCGATTGCAGCTCGAGGCCCATGTACAGCGCGATGAGGTCGCCCGCCGAGATCATCACCATCATGCCGATCGTCGCCAGCACGATGAGGATCGGGTACTCGAACCGGTCGATGCCCAGCCGCCGGAAATGGTCGTGCGACATCATCAGCGCGACGATGGAGCCGATCAGAACCAGCACCTTGAAGAAGCGCGCGAAGGCGTCGTTCACGAAGGCGCCGAAGAAGGTGACCTCGGTCTCTGCCGGCGCGAAGAAGACGAGCGCCAGCGCGACGAGCATGAGCCCGATGGCGCCGGCGGAGACCAGCGAGGTCGAGCGCTCGCCGCGGAAGGCGCCGACGAGGACGAGGACGAGCGCGCCCACCGCCAGCACGATCTCCGGCAGGGCCGGGCCGAGGGCGGGAACGGGGAAGACCGGGAGCGGGACGGTCGATTCGGGCAGCATGTCAGGTCCTCACTGCGCGCCGGCGAGGGCGGTGGCCGCCCCCTCGAGCGCGGGCGCCGCGGCCCGCAGGACGGCTTCCGTCGGCGCCGCGAAGGCGTCGAGGATCGGTTGCGGCTGGACGCCGTAATAGATGACGAGGAGCGCGAGCGGCGCGAGCATCAGGATCTCGCGGCGCGTCAGGTCCGGCAGGGCGGCGAGCGCGGGCTTCTCGAGCGGGCCGTTCATCACCCGCCAGTAGAGCCACAGCGCATAGGCGGCCGACAGGATGACGCCGAAGGCGGCGAAGAACGCGACCCAGAAATTCGCCTGGAAGGCGCCCATCATCGTCAGGAACTCGCCCACGAAACCCGACGTGCCGGGCAGGCCGACATTGGCCATGGTGAAGGTGAGGAAGGCCACGGCGTAGAGCGGCATGCGGTGGGTCAGCCCGCCGAAGGCGGCGATCTCGCGGGTGTGCATGCGGTCGTAGATCACGCCGACGCACAGGAACAGCGCCCCCGAGATCAGCCCGTGCGACACCATCTGGAACATGGCGCCCTCGATGCCCTGGGGGGTCATCGTGAACAGGCCCATGGTGACGAAGCCCATATGCGCCACCGACGAGTAGGCGATGAGCTTCTTCATGTCCTCCTGCATCAGCGCCACGAGCGAGGTGTAGACGATGGCGATGACGGAGAGCGTGAAGACGAGGGGCGCGAACTCCACGGACGCGTCCGGGAACATCGGCAACGAGAAGCGCACGAACCCGTAGCCGCCCATCTTCAGGAGGATGCCCGCCAGGATGACCGAGCCCGCGGTGGGCGCCTCCACGTGCGCGTCCGGCAGCCAAGTGTGGACCGGCCACATGGGCATCTTCACCGCGAAGGAGGCGAAGAAGGCGAGCCACAGCCACCATTGCAGCGAGGGATCGAAGCCGAAGGCGAGCAGGCGCTCGATGTCCGACGTGCCCGCCGTCCAGTACATCGCGATCATGGCGATGAGCATCAGGACGGAGCCGAGGAGCGTATAGAGGAAGAACTTGAACGAGGCGTAGATGCGCCGCTTGCCGCCCCAGATGCCGATGATGAGGAACATCGGGATCAAGACCGCCTCGAAGAAGATGTAGAACAGGAACAGGTCGAGCGCGGCGAAGACGCCGATCATCAGCGTCTCGAGCACGAGGAAGGCGACCATGTACTCCTTCACCCGCTTCGTGATCGTCTCCCACGAGGCGAGGATGCAGAACGGCATCAGGAAGGTGGTCAAGAGCACGAACGGCATGGAGAAGCCGTCGACGCCGAGCTTGAAGGCGATCTCCGGCGAGATCCAGGCATGCGTCTCGACGAGCTGGAAGCCCGGCAGCCCCGTGTCGAAGCGCGCCCAGGCGACCAGCGAGAGCAGGAAGGTGACGATCGTCGTCGCGAGCGCGGCCCAGCGCACGTTCGACAGCGTCGCCTCGTCCTCGCCCCGCTGGATCAGGATGAACGCCGCGCCGACGAGCGGCAGGACGAGGAGCCCGAAGAGAATGCCGAAGCCGAACATCAACGGGCTCCCGTGACGAGGTACCAGGTGACCAGCGCCGCGACGCCGATCATCATGACGAACGCGTAGTGGTAGACGTACCCTGTCTGCAGCCGCACGACCCAGGAGGTCGCGTCGAGCACGCGGGCGGAGACGCCGTCGGGCCCGAGCCCGTCGATGACGCGGCCGTCGCCGGTGCGCCACAGGAAGCGACCCAGGCGCTTGGACGGCTGCACGAAGAGCATGTCGTAGAGCTCGTCTATGTACCACTTGTTGAGCAGGAAGCGGTAGATCACGGGATGGCGGCCGGCGAGGCGCGCGGGCGCGGCCTTGTCGCGGATGTACATCCAGAAGGCGCCGAGGAAGCCGAGCACCATCATCACGAAGGGCGACCACACGACCCAGGCGGGGACGTGGTGGAAGTCCTCCATGATCGTGTTGCCCTCGCGGGTGTAGATCGCGCCTTCCCAGAAATGATGCCAGTCGTGGCCGACGAAGCTCTCCTTGAAGAGCATGCCGGCGAGGAGCGCGCCCACCGCCAGCACGCCGAGCGGGATCGTCATGACGAGCGGGCTCTCGTGCGGCGCGTGACCGTGACCGTGGCCGTGACCATGGCCATGCCCGTGATCGGCGTGCTCGTGCGCGGCGGCGTGGGCGGGCTCGAGATCCTGGTCGTGCGCGCCGTGGGCGACGCCCTCGTGATCGTCATGGCCATGCGCGGCATGCGTGGCGTCGCCGTGGCCCGCCCAGCGCGGCGCGCCCTCGAAGGCGAGGAAGAACAGGCGCCAGGAATAGAACGAGGTGAAGAGCGCCGCGATCACGGTGGCGACGAAGGCGACGTCGCCCGCCGTCGTCGGCGAGGCGTAGGCCGCCTCGATGATCGCGTCCTTGGAATAATAGCCGGCGGTGAAGGGGAAGCCGGTGAGCGCCAGCGTCCCGATCGCCATCATGGCGGCGGTGAAGGGGATGTGGCGGCGAAGGCCACCCATGTTGCGCAGGTCCTGCTCGTGATGCAGCGCGTGGATCACGGAGCCCGCGCCCAGGAAGAGCAGCGCCTTGAAGAAGGCGTGCGTGAACAGGTGGAAGATGCCCGCGCCGTAGGCGCCGATGCCCAGCGCCACGAACATGTAGCCGAGCTGCGAGCAGGTGGAATAGGCGATGACGCGCTTGATGTCGTTCTGCACGAGACCGACGGTGGCCGCGAAGAACGCGGTGAGCGCGCCGACATAGGTGACCACCGTGAGCGCGGTGGGCGCGAACTCGAAGAGCGGCGACATGCGCGCGACCAGGAACACGCCCGCGGTCACCATGGTCGCGGCGTGGATCAGCGCGGAGACGGGCGTCGGGCCCTCCATCGCGTCCGGCAGCCAAGTGTGGAGCAGGAACTGCGCCGACTTGCCCATGGCGCCCATGAACAGGAGGAGCGCCGCGAGCGTGATCGCGCCCTCAGAGGACAGGCCGAGCAGGACGGGCCCCTCCCCGGTCTCGGCATAGGCCGGGATCGCGGCGAAGATCTCCTCGAACTGGACCGAGCCGAACAGGAAGAAGACGGCGAAGATGCCCAGCGCGAAGCCGAAATCGCCGACGCGGTTGACGACGAAGGCCTTCATGGCCGCCGCGTTGGCCGACGGCTTCTGGTACCAGAAGCCGATCAGCAGGTAGGAGGCGAGGCCCACGCCCTCCCAGCCGAAGAACATCTGGACGAGGTTGTCCGACGTCACCAGCATGAGCATGGCGAAGGTGAAGAGCGAGAGATACGCGAAGAAGCGCGGCCGCGAGGGATCCTCGTGCATGTACCCGATCGAGTAGAGGTGCACGAGCGCCGAGACCGTGTTGACGACGACGAGCATCACCACGGTCAGCGTGTCGATGCGGAAGGCCCAGTCCACCGAAAGCCCGCCCGACACCATCCACGTCGCCACCTGGACGCGGAACACCTCCGGCCCCTCGCCGAGCGCCACGTCGAAGAAGGCGACCCAGGAGAGCGCCGCCGAGACGACGAGGAGCGCCGTCGTGACGATCTCGCTCGGGCGCGCGCCGATGAACCGGCCGAAGATGCCCGCGACGAGGAAGCCCAGGAGCGGCAGGAAGACGATCGCTTGATACATGGCGCGGCCTTCAGCCCTTCATCGTGTTGATGTCTTCCACCGCGATCGTGCCGCGGTTGCGGAAGAAGATGACCAGGATCGCGAGGCCGATCGCCGCCTCCGCGGCCGCGACCGTCAGCACGAACAGCGCGAAGACCTGCCCGACGATGTCGTTCAGGAAGGCGGAGAAGGCGACCAGGTTGATGTTCACGGCGAGCAGGATGAGCTCCACCGACATCAGGATGACGATCACGTTGCGCCGGTTGAGGAAGATGCCGACCACGCCGAGCGTGAACAGGATCGCGGCGACGACGAGGAAGTGGGTGAGGCCGATCATGGCGCGTTCTCCTCAGGCGTCTTCGCGCGTGCGCGACGGGGACGCGCCGGCAGGGGTGGCGCCGGGAGGGGTGGCGCCGGACGCGCCGAGGCCCTTGCCGATCGGCGGCCTCGTCATGCCGATCGCCTCCTCCTTCGTGCGCAGAGCCTGGCGCACCGCGTCCTGGCGCTTCACGCCGACGCGGTCGCGCAGCGTCAGCACGATGGCGCCGATCATGGCGACGAGGAGCACGAGGCCCGCGAGCTGGAAGAAGTAGACGTAGCGCGTGTAGAGCACCGAGCCGAGCGCGGCGGTGTTCGTCATCAGGAGCGGCTCGCCCGGCATCGGCTGCGTGGCGAGCAGCGCGGGATCGACCGCGTAGGTCGAGACGACGAGGACGAGCTCGACGAGGAAGATGACGCCCACCGTCCCGCCGATCGGCAGGTATTGCAGCACGCCCTGCTTGAGGCTGGCGAAGTCCACGTCGAGCAGCATGATCACGAACAGGAACAGCACCGCCACCGCGCCGACGTAGACGACGACGAGGATCATCGCCAGGAACTCGGCCCCGAGCAGCACGAACAGGCCCGCCGCGTTCACGAACGCGAGGATCAGGAACAGCACGGAATGCACGGGATTGCGGGAGGCGATCACGAGGACGGCCGAGGCCACCGTGATACCGGCGAAGAGGTAGAAGAAGGCTGCCGTGACGCTCATGCTCGCTCGCTCGAAGCCCGTCGAGCCGGTCCGCGGGCGGGGTTTGCGCCGGCGCGTCGCGGTTGGCTCTGAAGGAAGCCGCCCGGGGGGCCGGGCGGCTCGTCTATAGACCCGCGGTCCGGGGCGCACAACCCGATGCGCCCCGTATTCGGTCGGTTCTCAGCGGTAGGGCGCGTCGAGCGCGATGTTCTTCGCGATCGCCCGCTCGTACCGCTCGCCGTTCTCGAGCAGCTTCTGCTTGTCGTAGAGAAGCTCCTCGCGCGTCTCCACAGAGAACTCCATGCCCGGCCCCTCGACGATGGCGTCCACCGGGCACGCCTCGGCGCAGAACCCGCAATAGATGCACTTCACCATGTCGATGTCGTAGCGCGTGGTGCGCCGCGTCCCGTCGTTGCGGCGCGGGCCGGCCTCGATGGTGATGGCCTGGGCCGGGCACACCGCCTCGCACAGCTTGCAGGCGATGCAACGCTCCTCGCCGTTGGGATAGCGGCGCAGCGCGTGCTCGCCGCGGAAGCGGGGCGAGCGGGGGTTCATCTCGAAGGGATAGTTCAGCGTCGCCTTGGGCTTGAAGAAATAGCGCATCGAGAGGACGAACGCCTCTGCGAACTCCTTCAGGAACAAAGACTTGGCGCTCTGGTCGAGCTTCATCGCGAAACCTCCTCCGGAAGGTTCTTGTCTCTCGCACGTCACCCGCCGAGCGCACGCCCGGCGAAATAGCCGATGACCGGGAAGGCCAGCACGGTCGCGGCGAGGAGGAGCACGCGCATCAGCTTGATGCGGCGCTCGAACTCCGCCTTGTCCGCCGCGGTCTCGCTGTCGTCGAGCCCGCGCAGCCGGCCTTCCACGACGCCGGCGACGATCCTGTAGTCCACCCACCCGATGACGAGGCCGAGAAAGGCCCCGATCAGGCCGGCGGGGGAGAGCCACTCCACGGGATCAACCTCCCGCGGGCCGGCTCACGCGCCCATCCCCGGGGCGAGCCCCGTGAGCTTGAGCACGAAGGCGACGATGACGACGGCCGCCAGCGACAGGGGCAGGAAGACCTTCCAGCCCAGCCGCATCAGCTGGTCGTAGCGGTAACGGGGCACGAACGCCTTCACCATCGCGAAGAGGAAGAAGACGAGCGACATCTTGAGGACGAACCACACGATCCCCGGCACCCAGGTGAAGGGCGCGATCGGGAACGGGGGCAGCCAGCCGCCGAAGAACATGATCGTCATCAGCGCGCACATGGTCATGATGGCCACGTACTCGCCGAGCATGAAGAGCAGGTAGGGGGTGGAGGAATACTCCACCATGAAGCCGGCGACGAGCTCCGACTCGGCCTCCGGCAGGTCGAAGGGCGGGCGGTTCGTCTCCGCCAGCGCCGAGATCAGGAAGATCACGAACATCGGGAACAGCCACAGCCAGTACCAGCCGAAGATGCCCCATTCCGAGTTCTGCGATTCGACGATCGCGGTGAGGTTGAGCGAGCCGACGCACAAGAGCACCGTGATGATCACGAAGCCGATCGAGACCTCGTAGGAGATCATCTGCGCCGCCGAGCGCAGCGCGCCGAGGAAGGCGTATTTCGAGTTCGACGCCCAGCCGGCCATGATCACGCCGTAGACCTGCAGCGAGGACACGGCGAAGATGAACAGGATGCCGACGTTGAGGTCCGCGATCACCCAGCCGGCGTCCACCGGGATCACCGCCCAGGCGGTGAGCGCCAGGAAGACCAGCACGAGGGGTGCCAGCAGGAACAGGCCCTTGTTCGCCGAGGCCGGGATCACCGGCTCCTTGAGCACGAACTTGAGCAGGTCCGCGAAGCTCTGCAGCAGCCCCCACGGCCCGACGACGTTGGGGCCCCGGCGCAGCTGCACCGCCGCCCAGATCTTGCGGTCCGCGTAAAGGATGTAGGCGATGTAGATCATCAGGACCGACATCACGGTGAGGCTGGCGAGCGCGATGAGCGCGACGTCGAGCGAGGCTTCCCAGAAGGTCATGGTCTCGTATCCGTCCTCACTCGGCCGCTTCGCGCTTGGCGCCCTGAGCGAGCGCCGAGCATTCCGCCATGATCGCCGAGGCGCGGGCGATCGGGTTCGTCAGGTAGAAGTCCGTGATCGGGCTCGCGAACGGCGCCTTGTCCACCGCGCCGCCGCGCGACGCGAGGGCGCCGATCGCCGCCGGGTCGGCGGGCGTGATCCGCTCGTCCTGAGCGAGATGCGGATGCGCCGAGAACAGCGCCTGACGCAGCTGCGCCAGGCTGTCGAAGGGCAGCCGCGCGCCGAGCACGTCGGAGACCGCGCGCAGGATCGCCCAGTCCTCGCGGGCGTCGCCCGGCGGGAAGGCGGCGCGGTAGCCGAATTGCGGGCGCCCTTCCGTGTTGACGTAGAGCCCGTTCTTTTCGGTGTAGGCCGCGCCCGGCAGGATCACGTCGGCGCGATGCGCGCCGCGATCGCCGTGCGTGCCCTGGTAGACCACGAACGCACCAGGGGCGATCTCGATCTCGTCGGCGCCGAGCAGCCACACGACGTCCATGGCGCCGGGAGCCGCCATCTCGGCCACAGTCTTGCCCCCCTCGCCCGGCACGAAGCCGATGTCGAGGCCGCCGACGCGCGAGGCCGCGGTGTGGAGCACGGCGAAGCCGTTCCACCCCTCCGCGATCGCGCCGAACGTGTCCGCCGCCTTCGCGGCCAACGACAGCATCGCCGCGCCGTCGGCACGCGCGAGCGCGCCCTGGCCGACGATGACGATGGGACGCTTGGCCGCCTTCAGCGTCTCGGCGAAGGAGTGCGAGCCGTCCAGCAGGCTCTGCAGCGTCTCGGGGCCGGCGCCGAGATAGTCGTGGTCGTAGGTGAGGTTCGCCGCCTCGCCGACGAGGCCGATGGCGACGGGGCCCTGGCGCCAGCGCTTGCGGATGCGCACGTTGACGAGGGAGGCCTCGATGCGCGGGTTCGAGCCCACGATGAGGATCGCGTCCGCCTCCTCGATGCCCTGGATCGTGGGATTGAAGAGATAGGTCGCGCGCCCGAGCGCCGGATCGAGCGCCGCGCCGTCCTGGCGGCAATCGACGTTGGCCGAGCCGAGGCCCCGCATCAGGCCCTGCAAGGCCCACATGTCCTCCACCGCGGCGAGATCGCCGGCGATGGCGCCGATGCGGCTCGCGTCCTTGCCCTTCACCGCCCCCGCGATCGCCGCGAAGGCCTCGCTCCAGGAAGCCGGCGCGAGACGCCCGTCGGCGCCGCGCACGTAGGGGCGATCGAGCCGCTGGCGGCGCAGGCCGTCGACCACGTGGCGCGTCTTGTCGGTGATCCACTCCTCGTTGATCGCCTCGTTGACGCGCGGCAGGATGCGCATCACCTCGCGCCCACGGGTGTCGACGCGGATCGCCGAGCCCACCGCATCCATGACGTCGACGCTCTCCGTCTTCGTCAGCTCCCAGGGGCGGGCATTGTAGGCGTAGGGCTTCGAGGTCAGCGCGCCGACGGGGCAGAGGTCCGCCACGCAGGACTGGAGCTCCGAGCCCATCGCCTTCTCGAGATAGGTCGTGATCTCCATGTCCTCGCCGCGGCCGATGGCGCCGAGATCCGGCACGCCGGCCACCTCGGTGGCGAAGCGCACGCAGCGGGTGCAGTGGATGCAGCGGTTCATCCACGTCTTGACGAGCGGGCCGATGTACTTGTCCTCGACCGCGCGCTTGTTCTCGTGGAAGCGCGTGTTGTCGACCCCGTAGGCCATGGCCTGGTCCTGGAGGTCGCACTCGCCGCCCTGGTCGCAGATCGGGCAGTCGAGCGGGTGGTTGATGAGGAGGAACTCCATCACCCCCTCGCGCGCCTTCTTCGTGCTCGCCGACTTCGTGTAGACCGTCGGCGGCTCGCCGTTGGGGCCGGGCCGGCAGTCCTTCACGCCCCAGGCGCAGGACGCCACGGGCTTGGGCGCCCCTTTCAGCTCGACGAGGCACATGCGGCAATTGCCGGCGATGGACAGGCGCTCGTGGAAGCAGAAGCGCGGGATCTCGGCCCCCGCGGCCTCGCAGGCCTGGAGCAGCGTGTACTCGGCGGGGACGTCGACCTCGACGTCGTCGACGATGATCTTCGGCATGGTCTCGTCCTTACTCCGCCGCGACCCGGACCGGGTCCGTGTGCGGGTTGGCGGCGTAGTCGTCGATGCGCTTCTCGATCTCCGGGCGGAAATGCCGGATCAGGCCCTGGATCGGCCAGGCGGCGGCGTCGCCGAGCGCGCAGATCGTGTGGCCCTCGACCTGCTTCGTCACCTCGAGCAGCATGTCGATCTCGCGCTTCTGGGCGCGGCCCTCCGCCATGCGCGAGACGACGCGCCACATCCAGCCCGTGCCCTCGCGGCAGGGCGTGCACTGGCCGCAGCTCTCGTGCTTGTAGAAGTACGATATGCGCGCGATCGCCCGGATGACGTCCGTGGACTTGTCCATGACGATGACGGCCGCCGTGCCCAGGCCCGAGCCGAGCCCGCGCAGCGTGTCGAAGTCCATAGGCGCGTCGGCGATCTGGTCGGCCGGCACCATCGGCACCGACGAGCCGCCGGGGATGACGGCGAGCAGGTTGTCCCAGCCGCCGCGGATGCCGCCGCAATGCTTGTCGATGAGCTCCCGGAAGGGGATGCCCATCTCCTCCTCGACGTTGCAGGGCTTGTTCACGTGGCCCGACACGCAAAACAGCTTCGTGCCGTGGTTGTTCGGCCGGCCGAGCCCGGCGAACCAGGCGCCACCGCGGCGCAGGATCGTGCCCGCCACCGCGATGGATTCGACGTTGTTCACCGTCGTCGGGCAGCCCCACAGGCCCATGTTGGCCGGGAAGGGCGGCTTGAGGCGCGGCATGCCCTTCTTGCCCTCGAGGCTCTCGAGCAGCGCCGTCTCCTCGCCGCAGATGTAGGCGCCGGCGCCGTGGGCGAGATAGCAGTCGAACGGGTAGCCGTGGACGTTGTCCTTGCCGATCAGCCCGGCCTCGTAGGCCTCGTCGATGGCGCGCTGGAGCGCCACGCGCTCGGCGACGTACTCGCCGCGCAGGTAGATGTAGGCCGCGTGCGCGCCCATGGCGACGCAGGCGAGGAGGCAGCCCTCGACGAGGAGATGCGGGTCGTGCCGCATGATCTCCCGGTCCTTGCAGGTGCCCGGCTCGGATTCGTCGGCGTTGACGACGAGGTAGTGCGGGCGCCCGTCGTTCTGCTTGGGCATGAACGACCATTTCAGGCCCGTCGGGAAGCCCGCGCCGCCGCGGCCGCGCAGGTTCGACTTCTTCATCTCGTCGATGATCCAGTCGCGGCCCTGGTCGACGAGGAACTTCGTCTCGTCCCAGGCGCCGCGCTTGCGCGCCGCGTCGAGATCCGGCGAGTGGAAGCCGTAGAGGTTCGTGAAGATGCGGTCCTGGTCCTGAAGCATGACTTCGGTCTCCTCTCAGGACGTCTTGTCGCGGTCGGCCAGCGCGCGGGCCTGCTCGACCCAGTTCTCGCGATCGATCCGGCCGGGGAAGGCGAGATAGGTGCCGACCCAGCGGACCTGCGGGCGCGCCCAGCCGGCGATCTGGTCGAAGTGGAAGATGCCGAGCTCGTTGAGCTTCTTCTCGTTGGCGGGGCCGATGCCGATGATGGCCTTGAGGTCGTCGGCCGCACCGCCGCGCGGCGCCTCCAGCCCGGCCGGACGCTCGCCCACCGCGTTCGCCTTGTCCTCGGCGGAGGCGTCCTTGGGCAGACCGGCGAGGCGCGCGGCGACCTCCTCCTCCTCGGCGACGGCGTCCGCGTCCACCGTCTTGCGCGTCCCCTCCTCGGAGGCCGCGACGCGCGCGCCCGGATCGACGGGACGCTCGCCGGCGGCGGCGCGCTGGGCGGGCGCGTCTGCGACGGGCGTCTCGGTGGCGCGACCGGAATCCGGCTTGCCGGGCTTGGGCTCGACCGCCGCCTCCTTGGCGGCGGACGCCGCTTCGCCCTCGGCCTTGGCGGCCGCCTCGGACTCGGCCGCCTTGCGCGCGGCCTCCTCCTCGAAGCGCTTCTTCCACGCGCCGACGCGCGAGCCGTCGTAGAGGGCGGGGTCCTGCAGGGTCCGGACGTTGTCCGTCGGCTCGGAGGAGGTGCGGCCCTCCTGCGAGCCGAGCTTCGGCTCGCGCCCGGCGGCGAGATCGTCGAGGAGCTTCTCGAAGTTCGCCTCCGTCAGGTCCTCGTAGTAATCGTCGTTGATCTGCACCATGGGCGCGTTGCAGCAGGCGCCCAGGCACTCGACCTCGAGCCAGGAGAACAGGCCGTCGGCGGTCACGGTGCTCTGCGCGCCGACGCGGCGCTCCAGCACCTTCTTGATCGTGTCCGAGCCGCGCAGCTGGCACGGCGTCGTGCCGCACATCTGCACGAAGTACTTGCCCACCGGCTCGAGGTTGAACATCGTGTAGAAGGTCGCGACCTCGAACACGCGGATGTAGGGCATCGCCAGCCGCTCCGCGACGGCCTCGATGGCCTTCTGCGGCAGCCAGTTCCCGCAATCCTTCTGCACGCGCCAGAGCAGCGGGATCACCGCGGAGGCCTGCCGGCCTTCCGGGTACTTGCGCACCTGCTCGACGAGCCACGCCTCCGTCTCGGGCGTGAACGCGAAGGATTTCGGTTGCACCGCGTCGGGTGCGAGCCTGCGAACGGCCATCTGCCTCTACTCGCTGTTCTGCGCGGCCCGCTCTCGCGCGCCGCGCGCATCTCGTGCCGCCCGCGCGGAGGACGACCTCCCCCGCGCCGGCCCGTCTTCGATCAGCGATCGACCTCGCCGAAGACGATGTCGATCGACCCCAGGATCGCCGACACGTCGGCGAGCATGTGCCCGCGGCACAGGAAGTCCATCGCCTGGAGGTGGGCGAAGCCCGGCGCGCGGATCTTCACCCGGTAGGGCTTGTTGCCCCCGTCCGAGACCAGATAGACGCCGAACTCGCCCTTGGGCGCTTCCACCGCCGCGTAGATCTCGCCCTCGGGGACGTGGAAGCCCTCGGTATAGAGCTTGAAATGGTGGATGAGCGCCTCCATCGAGCGCTTCATCTCGGCGCGCTTGGGCGGCGCGACCTTGCCGTCCTTCGTCGCGATCGGGCCCTTGCCGTCGGGCTCGCGGAGCTTCTTGATGCACTGGCGCATGATGCGCACGGACTGGCGCATCTCCTCCATGCGGATGAGCTGGCGATCGTAATTGTCGCCGTTCTTCCCCACGGGGACGTCGAACTCCATCTCGTCGTAGCACTCGTAGGGCTGCGACTTGCGCAGGTCCCACGGCGCGCCCGAGCCGCGCACCATCACGCCGGAGAAGCCCCACTTCCAGCAATCCTCCAGCGACACGACGGCGATGTCGACGTTGCGCTGCTTGAAGATGCGGTTGCCCATGACCAGCGCGTCGAGATCGTCGACCGTCTTCAGGAACGGATCGCACCAGGCCTCGATGTCGTCGATCAGGTCCTCCGGCAGGTCCTGGTGGACACCGCCGAAGCGGAAATAGTTGGCGTGGAGCCGCGCGCCCGAGGCGCGCTCGTAGAACACCATCAGCCGCTCGCGCTCCTCGAAGCCCCACAGCGGCGGGGTGAGCGCGCCGACGTCCATCGCCTGCGTGGTGATGTTGAGGAGGTGCGAGAGGATGCGGCCGATCTCGCAGTAGAGCACGCGGATGAGCTGCGCGCGGCGCGGCACGGTGATGCCCATCATGCGCTCGGCCGCGAGGCAGAAGGCGTGCTCCTGGTTCATCGGCGCGACGTAGTCGAGCCGGTCGAAATAGGGCGTGCCCTGCAGGTAGGTCTTGTACTCGAGCAGCTTCTCGGTGCCGCGGTGCAGGAGCCCGATATGCGGGTCGACCCGCTCCACGATCTCGCCGTCGAGCTCCAGCACCAGGCGCAGCACGCCGTGCGCGGCGGGATGCTGCGGGCCGAAATTGATCGAGAAGTTGCGGATGTCGTGCTCGCCCATGGCGCTCTCCTCGATCAGCCTTTGCTCGCGCCCTGCGCCTTCTCGTCGCCCGGCAGGACGTAGTCCGTCCCTTCCCAGGGCGAGAGGAAGTCGAAGTTGCGGAATTCCTGGGTGAGCTTCACGGGCTCGTTGATCACACGCCCCTGCGCCTCGTCGTAGCGGACCTCGACGAAGCCAGTGAGCGGGAAGTCCTTGCGCAGCGGATGGCCCTCGAAGCCGTAATCGGTCAGGAGCCGGCGCAGGTCCGGATGGCCGGAGAACAGGATGCCGTACAGGTCGTAGGCCTCGCGCTCGAACCAGTTCGCCGCCGGGAAGTCGTCGATGATGGACGGCACCGGCGTGCGCTCGTCGGTGCGCACCTTCACGCGCACGCGCGTGTTGTGCTCCGGCGACAGCAGGTGGTAGACCACGTCGAAGCGCTGCGGGCGCTCCGGATAGTCCACCCCGCAGATGTCGATGAAGGAGACGAACCGGCAGCGCGGGTCGTCGCGCAGGAAGCCGATCACGTCGCGGATGCGCTGCGCCTCGACCTCGAGCGTCAGGTCGCCGAAGGCGAGGGAGACGTCGGTGACGGCGCCGGGAACCGACGCCTCGACGTGGCGGCCGATGGCGAGGAGCGCGTCGGTATCGATATGGGCCTGGGTGCTCATGATGCGCGAACCGCCTTCCTCAGCGCTCGATCGTGCCGGTGCGGCGGATCTTCTTCTGCAGGAGCAGGACGCCGTAGAGCAGAGCCTCCGCCGTGGGCGGGCAGCCCGGCACGTAGACGTCCACCGGCACGATGCGATCGCAGCCGCGCACCACCGAGTAGGAATAATGGTAGTAGCCGCCGCCGTTGGCGCACGAGCCCATGGAGATGACGTAGCGCGGCTCCGGCATCTGGTCGTAGACCTTGCGGAAGGCGGGCGCCATCTTGTTGGTGAGCGTGCCGGCGACGATGATCACGTCCGACTGGCGCGGGGAGGCGCGCGGGGCGAAGCCGAAGCGCTCGGCGTCGTAGCGCGGCATCGACATCTGCATCATCTCGACGGCGCAGCAGGCGAGCCCGAACGTCATCCACATGAGCGAGCCGGTGCGCGCCCAGGTGATGAGGTCGTCCACCGAGGTGACGAGGAAGCCCTTGTCGGCGAGCTCGGCCGAGACGTTGGCGAAGAACGGGTCCTCGCCGGTCGGGGCGCCGTGGCGCGCACCGAACGTGTCTTCCGTCTGCGGGGCGACGGGGCGGGGCGTTCCGAGGCCCGACTTGCCCGGGTCGATCAATCCCATTCCAGGGCTCCCTTGTTCCACTCGTACACGAAGCCGACGGTGAGCACGCCGAGGAAGATCATCATCGACCAGAAGCCGAACCAGCCGATCTCGCCGAACGTGACCGCCCAGGGGAAGAGGAAGGCCACCTCCAGATCGAAGATGATGAACAGGATCGCGACGAGGTAGAAGCGCACGTCGAACTTCATGCGCGCATCGTCGAAGGCGTTGAAGCCGCACTCGTAGGCCGAGAGCTTCTCGGCATCCGGCTTCTTGTAGGCCACGACGAAGGGCGCGGCGAGGAGCACGACGCCGATGAAGAGCGCCACGCCCATGAAGATCACGAGCGGCAGGTAGTCGGCCAAAAGCGCGGTCATGACGCTCCCTTCTCACGAGGCCCCGCAACGCCGAAGGGTCCGCCTTGGAGAAGGCGGAATCTGGATGGCGTTTCGCGAGGCGACGCTTAGCCCACGCCCCGGCGGGTGACAAGGCCCCGCGGGGTCGCACGGATGGCGAAAACGGCCCCGAACCGTGGCCTTCCCGTCGGCGGTCGGCGGCGAGACGCGCGGTTCGCGCCTCGTCGACGAGTTTCAGATGGGGAACGCCCGGGCGGGTCGACAGGGGGTGCTACGGTCCGACGCGGGGCCTCTCGCGCGGGAGGTGTGGCGGCCCGTCGCAGGAAAAGGTTTCCAGCGGGCGGGCGAGCTGCTACCGCTCGTGTCGACGACGGTGCCCGAGAGGGCCACGAGGGAAGCCGGTGCGATGCCGGCGCTGCCCCCGCAACTGTGAGCGGATAGCCGCTGCGCGTCACTGGGCGCCCCGCCCGGGAAGGCCGCAGCACGAGGCGAGAACCCGCGAGCCAGGAGACCTGCCGGCGTCGGGACGACCACGCGAGACGGGGCGGAGGGCCCCGAAGGAGTAGTGCATGTTCAAGAAGTCGATGATCGCCGCCGCCCTGGCGCTGGCGGCGCTGCCCGTCGCCGCGCACCATGCGGGCGATCAGTTCCGCACCGGGCCGATGGTGGTGAGCCACGCCTGGACCGAGGAGACGAGCCCGATGGCGCATGCCGCCGAGGTCTTCCTCACCGTGGAGAACACCGGCGAGGCCGTCGATCGCCTCCTCTCCGCAACGACGAGCTTCACGGCACCGGGCGTGTTCCAGGCCTCCGTCATGACCGAGACCGGCGCCGTCGCCGTGCGCGAGGTCCCCGCGATCGAGATCGCGCCGGGCCAGTCGATCACCTTCCAGCCGGGCGGCATCCACGTCGTCCTCAACGACGTGAAGCGCAATCTGGAGGCGGGCGACCACTTCCACATGACCCTCGTCTTCGAGGAAGCCGGCGCGCTCGAGATCGACGTCGAGATCGAAGAGCACGGCGACCACGACCACGACGCGCCCGCGGGCTGAGGGTCCTCCCCGGAGGGGAGGAGTCCGCGCCTAGGCGCGGGCGGTGGGGCCGGTCGGTAGCAATGCAGGCCGGCCCGCCCCCGCCCCACCCTCCGGCCCGCAGGCCGTCGTCCTCCCCTGCGGGGAGGTGGCACGCGGCGTCACCCCTCCCGCACGGCGCCCACCCGGGAGCGGTGGGGGCCGGCGAGGCAGGCGAGGCCCAGGATCGCGCCGGACACCGTCGCGATCATGCCCGCCGCGCTGACCGCGTTCTCGCCGCCGAGCCAGAGCGGGCCCCAGCCGGCGAGCACGTATCCCAGCACCGCCGAGAGCGTGGCGAAGGCCACGCTCCATGCCACCTGGCGCTCGAGCCGGTTCGTCATCAGCCGCGCCGCCGCGGGCGGGCAGATGAACATGGCGATGACGATGATCGAGCCCACCGCGTCGAAGGCCGCCACCGCCGCCACGGCTGCCGTCACGACGAGGCCGAAGGAGATGGCGCGCACCGGCATGCCGAGCGTCGCCGCGAAGCCCTCGTCGAAAGTCGAGAGCTTGAGCGGGCGCCAGAACAAGGCCGTGAGGAGCGCGATCAGCGCTGCCACCGCCGCCATCCGCGGCAGCTCTGGCGGCAGATCGGCGAGCGCGGCCGGATCGAGGAGCGAGCCCCAGCCCTCCCCGGAGAGCCAGATGAGGCTCTCGAGATTGCCGTAGAGCGCGTGCTCCACGTCGATGTGGACGCTCGACGTGTCGCTTTGCTCCAGCACGAGCACGCCGGCCGCGAACATGGCCGTGAAGACGACGCCCATGGCGGCGCCGGGCTCGATGCGGCCGAGCCGGCGCACCGCCTCGATCAGGACGACGGCGACGACCGCCGCGCCGGCGGCGCCGAGCATCATCGGCCAGGTGGCGACCACGCCCGTCACCAGGAAGGCGACGACGATGCCGGGCAGCACCACGTGCGAGATCGCGTCGCCGATCAGCGCCTGACGGCGCAAGACGAGGAAATTCCCCGGCAGCGCGCAGGCGATCGCCGCCAGCGTGCCGATGAGGATCGGGGGCAGGTCGAGCTGGAGGAAGCCGTCCATCAGGCCGCTCCCTCGCTGGACGCCACGGGCACCGGCGGCCCGAGGCGGCGGTCGAGATCGGCGATCTCGTCGCGGGTGAGCACGGCCTCGATGGAGGTGAGCCCGTCGTAGCGCCCGGAGATGGTCTCGTCGCGATAGACGGCGCGCGCGACGTCCCAGCGCTTCTCGTCGCGCAGGACCTTCGCCGCCCGCGCGGCGCCGTCGGGCGTCGCCACGCGATCGGGGCGCAGGAGCCCCTCGCGCAGGAGGACCTTGAGCGTCAGCCGGTCGAAGATCGGCTCGCCGCGGGCGAGCGCCAGCAGACCCTGGCGGCGATGCACGTCGAGCTGGAAGCGGCGGTGGCGCCACAGCGCCGCCGCGACGCCGCGCACCGGTGCGAGGAGGAGGGACGCGACGAAGAGCGTGAAGGACACGAGCACGATGATCGGCCCCGTCGGCAGATCCGGCGCCGAGGCCGAGAGCGCCGCGCCGAGATAGCCCGCGAGCCCGCCGAGCGCGCCTGCGATCCACACCACGCGCTCGGTCCGCTCCGTCCAGAACCGCGCCGTCACGGGCGGGATGATGAGGAGCGCGACGATGAGGATGAGGCCCACGATCTTGAGCCCGATGACGGTGACCGCCATGACGAGCCCCATGATGGCGAGATCGACGCCGCGCACGTTCACGCCGGACGCCGCCGCCCATTCGGGATCGAACGAGACCATCGTCATGGGCCGTCGCAGGAGCACGACGAGCCCGACGCTGAGCGCGCCGCCGACCGCGATCGTGATCGCGTCGGAATAGAGCATGCCCGCCGTCGAGCCGAGGAGGAAGCTCTCGAGCCCCGCCTGACGCCCGCTCGACATGGTCTGGATCACCGTGAGAAGCACGATGCCGAAGCCGAAGAACACCGACAGGACCGCCCCGATGGCGGCGTCCTCCGGCAGGCGCGTGCGCCGGGCGATCCATTCCACGAGGAGGAGGCCCAATGTCGCGGAGAGCGCCGAGCCGATCAGCAGCCCGGGCAGGCTGCGCCCGTCGCCGCCCATCATCACCATGACGATGAAGGCGATGCCGATGCCCGGCAGCGTCGCGTGCGCCACGGCGTCGGAGACGAGCGCGCGCTTTCGCAGGAAGAGGAAGGTCCCGCCCGCGCCGGCGGCGGCGCCGAGAAGCCCAGCGCCGATGGCGACGAGGGCGGAATTGTAGCCCGCCTGGAGCGTCAGCGCCGCGAGGAGCGCCTGGGAGAACCCGCTCTCCATCTCAGCCGCTCGCGAGCTGGAGCTGGTCGATATGCGCGGTGGCGAGCCGCCCGCCGTAGGTCGCCTGCAGGTTCTGGGCGGTGAAGGTGGTGGCGACCGGCCCGTCGGCGATCTTGCGCACGTTGATGAGCAGCAGGTGGTCGAAATAGTCCGCGACCGTCGCGAGGTCGTGGTGGACGGCGATCACCGTCTTGCGCTCGGCCTTGAGGCTCTTGAGCACGTCGATGATGGCCTTCTCGGTCGCGGCGTCGACGCCGGCGAAGGGCTCGTCGAGGAGATACAGGTCGGCGCCCTGCGCCAGCGCGCGGGCGAGGAAGACGCGCTGCTGCTGCCCGCCGGAGAGCTGCCCGATCTGCCGATCGGCGAAATCCGCCATGCCGACACGCGCGAGGCAGGCCATGGCGCGCTCGCGATGGGGGCGGCGCACGAGCTTGAGGAGGCCGAGCTCGCGATACATCCCCATCAGCACCACGTCGATCACGCGGGTGGGGAAGTCCCAGTCCACGCTCGCGCGCTGGGGCACGTAGGCGATGCGCCGGCGCGCCGTCGCCAGCGGCTCGCCGAAGACGGTGACGCGCCCCGAGATCGAGGGCACGATGCCGAGCGCCGCCTTGAGCAGGCTCGACTTGCCCGCCCCGTTGGGCCCGACGATGGCCACCATGCTCTCCGGCGGGGCTGTGAAGTCGACGTTGAAGACGACGGGCTTCTCCCCGTAGGAGACTGTCATCTCCTGCACTGCGAAGGGGCTGTCCACGGGAACGGTCGGGCTCATGGCCCGACCGCCATCGGTCGCGAGGCGAACCTCGCCCTGCTGCATCGTCATCGTGTCCTTCACGTCCCGGCCGCGAGGCGGCCGTCCATGCCACGCTCCGGAGCCTCGCCGCCGAGCGCGCGGGCGATGGTCGTCGCGTTGTGGTCGATCATCCCGATATACGTGCCTTCGTAGGTCCCCGGTTCGCCCATGGCGTCGGAGAAGAGCTCGCCGCCGACGACGACCTCGTGCCCGCGGGCGGCGGCGCCCTCGATCAGCGCCCGGATGTTGCGATCCGAGACCGAGCTCTCCACGAAGATCGCGCCGATGTCGCGCGACACGAGGAGATCGACGAGCTCCTCCATTCGCGCGAGGCCCGCCTCGCTCTCCGTGGAGATGCCCTGGATGCCGAGCACCTCGAAGCCGTAGGCGCGCCCGAAATAGTTGAAGGCGTCGTGCGCCGAGAGCAGCACGCGGCTCCCCTCCGGCACGGAGGCGAGGACGCCGTCGGCATAGTCCGCGAGACGCGCGATGTCGGCGAGATGGGCCTCGGCATTGGCCGCGAAGGCCGCCTCGTGCTCGGGCGCGACCGAGACGAGCGCGTCGCGCACCGCCTCGACGACGCCCGACCAGAGGCGCGGATCCATCCACACGTGCGGGTCGAAGCGTCCCTCGTAATCGTCGTGCGCGACGAGGCGATCCTCGGGCAGCGCCTCCGCCACCGCGACGACCGGCCCGCGATCGGCGAGATCGAGGAGGAACTCCTCCATCTGCGCCTCGAGGTAGAGGCCGTTCCAGACGACGAGATCGGCATTGGCGAGCGCCAGGATGTCGGTGCGGGTCTGGCGGTAGGCGTGCGGATCGATTCCAGCGCCCATCAGCGCCGTGACCTCGACGAGATCGCCGCCCACCGCGCGCGCCGCGTCGGCGATCATGCCGGTGGTCGCCACGACCTCGACGGGCGCCTCCGCCTGGGCGCGGGCCGGCTGCGGCCCGACGAGCCCCGCCGCCGCGATGCCGGCCGCGACGCATGCCGCGAGCCCGAGAACGCTCCGCTTCGTCACCGTCATCCCCACACCTCCCTCGCCGTCGTCCGCGGCCGGTGCGCCGCTCTCCCTAAACGCATATGGGAATGATTTGCATCTGTCAACGCTCTTGCGATCCATTTGCATCTGGCTCTTGCAAATGCGTCGCACTTGGCTAGCGTGCCGCGGATGACGACACGTGATTCCGAGGGCCTGATCGAGGATCGCGCGCGGGAGCTGGAAGACGCCCTGCGCGCCAAGGGCGTGCGCATCACACGCCAACGCGCGGCCTTGATCGAGGTTCTCTCGCGCGCGGAGGACCACCCCGACGCCACCGAGCTCCACCGCCGGGCGCAGGATATCGACGCGTCGGTCTCGCTCTCGACGGTCTACCGGACGCTGTCGGTTCTGGAGCAGCAGAACGTCGTCCACCGCCACGCCTTCGAGGGCGCCCCCGCCCGCTTCGAGCCGGCGGACGCGCCGCACCACGACCACATCATCGACATCGAGACCGGCGACGTGCTCGAGTTCCACAACGAGCGCATCGAGAAGCTGCAGGCGGAGATCGCGGCCGAGCTCGGCTACGAGGTGGTCCGCCACAGGCTGGAGCTGTATTGCCGCAAGCGGAAGGGGTGACGCAGCGGGTGGGGGCGGACCGTTTTTCGGGGCATTCGCCTCCTCCGGTCCGCTCACGCGGCCCACCTCCCCTGCGGGGAGATTTCACCCACCCTTGCGCAGCACGATCCCCCGCTGCACGGCGGCGTCGCCGAAGCGCTTGCGCAGGGCCGCGATGGCGTCGGCGCGGCTCTTCTCGCGGGGCGCATCCGGATCGGCGAGGTCGCCGCGGTCGGCGAGCGCGGGATCGCACAGATCGCCCGCGCCGATGCCCAGTAGGCGGAAGGGCGTGCCGTCGCATTCCTCGGCGAGCAGGCGCCGCCCGGCCTCGTAGAGCCGGGTCGCGAGCCCCGTGGGCGGCAGGCCCGAGAGCGTGCGGGTGCGCAGCTTGAAGTCGGTCGTCTTGAGCTTGAGGACGACGCTGCGCGTGGCGTAGCCCTCCGCAGCCAGGCGCGCGGCGAGCTTCTCGGCGAGGCGCCAGAGGATGGGCTCGAGGTCGGCGAGCGCGGCGATGTCGTGCTCGAACGTGGTCTCGGCGGACACGCTCTTCGTCTCGCGCACGGGCTCGACGCGCCGCGTGTCGCGCCCCTCCGCGAGCGCCTTGAGCCGAAGCCCGTCGCGCCCGGCGACCGCGACGAGGCGGGCGGGGTCCGCGCGGGCGATCTGCCCGACCTTGGCGAAGCCCGCCTGCGCGAGCTTCTTCTCGGCGACCGCGCCGATGCCCGGCAGGATGCCCACCGGCCGGTCCGCCAGGAAGGCGGCCGCCTCGGCCGCGCCGATCACCGCGAAGCCGCGGGGCTTGTCGAGGTCCGAGGCGATCTTGGCCAGGAACTTGTTGGGCGCGAGCCCCACCGAGACCGTGATGCCGATCTCCCGCTCGACGCGCCGCGCGAAGCGCGCCAGCGTCACGGCGGGCGCGGCGCCGTGCAGGCGCTGCGTTCCGGAGAGATCGAGGAAGGCCTCGTCGATGGAGAGCGGCTCGACGAGCGGCGTCAGGTCGCGCATCATGGCGCGGACCTCGCGCCCGACGGCGACGTATTTCGCCATGTTCGGGCGAATCACCACGGCGTCGGGGCAGGCGTCGAGCGCCTTGAACATGGGCATGGCCGAGCGCACGCCGTAGGTCCGCGCGACGTAGCAGCAGGTGGAGACGACGCCGCGCCGCCCGCCGCCGATGATCACCGGCTTGTCGGCGAGGGAGGGGTCGTCGCGCTTCTCGATGGTCGCGAAGAAGGCGTCGCAATCGACATGGGCGATGGACAGCGCCGTGAGCTCGGGATGGGAGACGATCCTCGGCGAGCCGCAGGCGCGGCAACGCGGACGCCCGCCCATCGCGGGCGCCGAGAGCGCGAGGCAATCGCGGCACAGGGCGACCGCGGCCGCCATGGCGGGTCCTCCCTCAGGCGTCGAAGGCGGGGGGCGAGAGCAGCATCTGCGCCCGCGCCACCGCCTCCGGGCTCTCGTCCGACGCCTCGGCCACCGCGAGGAGAAGCTCCTCCTCGGCGACGACGTGGTCGAGGATCGCGGCGAGGAAGCCGGGCTCGCCCGCCGCTTCACGCAGGCCGGCGGGATCGAGCCCGGTGAGCGCGAGGAAGCGCGCGAGCCGCTCCTCGTCGGCCGCGATCAGCCCGAGCGCGGCGACCGCGATCTCCTCGGCGCGAGCGGGATTCATATTTGTTAGGCGACGTTCGGTTCTCACCTGAGACGCTTTCGATTTGACCATTCGTCAATAGGTGTACGGTACAAGGACCCATCCGATCAAACGCAAGCGGCGGGCGTGCCCGCAGGGCTCGCGCCCCGAGAGGTCGAGGATGAAGAAGACGGTGCTCATCGTCGAGGACAACGAGCTCAACATGAAGCTCTTCAACGACCTGCTCGAGGCGCACGGCTATTCCACGCTGAAGACCGCGAGCGGGTTCGAGGCGATGGAGCTCGCCCGCAGCCACCGGCCGGACCTCATCCTCATGGACATCCAGCTGCCCGAGGTCTCCGGCCTCGAGGTGACGAAATGGCTCAAGGAGGACGACGACCTGAAACTCATCCCGGTCGTCGCCGTAACTGCCTTCGCCATGAAGGGAGACGAGGAGCGCATCCGCGAAGGCGGGTGCGAGGCCTATCTCTCGAAGCCGATCTCGGTGGCGAAGTTCCTCGAGACGGTTCGCACCTATGTCGGCGCAGCCTGAGGAGACGAGCCACCGATGACAGCCCGCGTCCTCGTCGTCGACGACATCTTCCCGAACGTGAAGCTGCTCGAGGCCAAGCTCTCGGCCGAGTACTTCGACGTCGTCACCGCCATGAACGGCCCCGACGCCCTCGCCGTCTGCGAGCAGGGCCTCGCCGACATCGTCCTCCTCGACGTGATGATGCCGGGGATGGACGGGTTCGAGGTCTGTCGCCGGCTCAAGAACGCGCCGACGACGGCGCACCTGCCCGTCGTCATGGTCACCGCCCTCGACCAGCCGAGCGACCGGCTCAAGGGTCTCGACGCGGGCGCGGACGACTTCCTGACGAAGCCGGTGGACGACGCGGCGCTCTTCGCGCGGGTGCGCTCGCTGGTGCGGCTCAAGTCCGTCACCGACGAGCTGCGCACCCGCGCCATGGCGTCGCGCGAATACGGGCTCGTGGGCGATCCCCTCGCCGCCGCCGCGGCGGAGGACGGGCAGAACGCCAAGATCCTCGTCGTCGACGATCGCCGCTCGTCCTACGAGCGCCTCGGCGCGACGCTCTCCCAGCTCCACCGCGTGGACATCGAGCCCGATCCGCACCAGGCGCTGATTCGCGCCGCGGAGGGGGCCTACGACACGGTGCTCGTCTCCCTCGACCTGCAGGAATTCGACGGCTTGCGCCTGTGCTCGCAGCTGCGCTCGCTCGAGCGCACCCGCGACCTCGCCGTCCTGATGATCGCCGAGAGCGAGGACCGGGCGCGGATCCTGCGCGGCCTCGACATCGGCGTGCACGATTTCCTCGTGCGCCCCGTCGATCGCAACGAGCTCGTGGCGCGCGTGCGCACGCAGGTGCGGCGCAAGCGCTTCGCCGAGCGCCTGCGCGAGAGCGTCCAGGTCTCCCTCGAGCTCGCCGTCACCGACGCGCTGACGGGGCTGCACAATCGCCGCTACCTCGACAGCCATCTCGCCGCGCTCTTCGACGAGGCGAGCCTCAGGGCGCGCCCGCTCTCGGTGCTCGTCCTCGACATCGACCGCTTCAAGTCCGTCAACGACACCTACGGCCACGACGCCGGCGACGAGGTGCTGCGCGAGTTCGCGACCCGCATCCGCTCGCAGACGCGCGGCATCGACGTCGTCGCCCGCTTCGGCGGCGAGGAGATGGTCGTCGTCGTGCCCGATACCGGGCTCGAGGGCGCCCGCGCCGTGGCGCAGCGCATCTGCGACCGCATCGAGAGCGAGCCCTTCGCCATCCATCAGGGTACGCGCTCCATCCCGGTGACCGTATCGATCGGCGTCTCCGCGCGCATGGTCGAGGACCGCAGCCCCGCGGATCTTCTGAAGCGCGCCGACCTCGCGCTCTACAGGGCGAAGGAAGAGGGCCGCAATCGCGTCGTCGCGTCGGCCGCCTGAGGGCCGCTCGCGACGCGCCGATGCGGGCGTCCTCGCGCATCTTAACCTTTACGAAGAATGAAGGAGCGCGACGTCGCATCCGCTGTTGCGCCGCACGGGGGTTCCTGTAGGGTGACCACCAACGGCGAGGCGGCCCCGGCCCCTCCCAAACAGACGCCCTCGATGTCCAGGTCCGCCGCATCTCCTGGGTTTTCGCAGGGCAAGGCCGGTCAGGAAGCGGATAATGGCCTCCTCATGACCGCTTCCTGCCGGCCACCTCATTCCTGAACGGGAGAGCTCGATCCGAGATCGAGCGAGACGCCCGGGTCGCCCTCCGCGACCCGGGCGTTCTTCTTTTCGCGCGCGACCGGCGGCCCCGCGATGCTCAGCTGTAGAGCACCCGCGGCAGCCACGTGGCGATCTCCGGGAACAGGAACAGCAGCACCAGCGCCACGACCTGCAGGACCACGAAGGGCACCACGCCCTGGTAGATCATGCCCGTCGTCACCTTCGAGGGCGCGACGCCGCGCAGGTAGAACAACGCGAAGCCGAAGGGCGGGGTGAGGAAGGACGTCTGCAGGTTCATGCCGACGATGACGCCGAGCCAGACGGGGCTGACGTCGAGGTTGAGCAGAACCGGCGCCGTGATCGGCAGGACGATGAAGATGATCTCGAACGTGTCGAGGATGAAGCCAAGCACGAACATCATCGCCATGACCGCGATGACCGCACCGACGACGCCGCCGGGCAGGCCCGACAGGAGATCGTGCACGAGCGCATCGCCGCCCATCAGGCGGAAGACGATGGAGAAGACCGAGGCGCCGAACAGGATGATGAAGATCATCGAGGTGATCGTCGCCGTGGAGATCACCACGTCCTTGAAGGTCTGCGCCGAGAGCTTCAGGCGCAGCCCCGCGAGGATCGTCGCGCCGACGGCGCCGACGGAGGCCGCCTCGGTGGGCGTGGCGATGCCGCCGAGGATCGAGCCGAGAACCGCGATGATGAGGAGGAGCGGCGGGACGAGGGCCGTAACGACCTCGCGGCCGAGATGCTGCTTCTCCTCGGGGGGCACCGGCGTCGCCGGACAGCTCTGCGGGGAGATGAAGGCCTTGATCACCATCCAAAGCAGGTAGAGGCCGACGAGCAGCAGGCCGGGGAAGAAGGCGCCGGCGAAGAGGTCGCCCACGGAGACGGGCGCGGGGGCGAAGTTGCCCTTCGCCATCTGCACCTGAGAATTGATGCCCGCGAGCATGTCGCCCATGAAGATGAGCACCGTCGAGGGCGGGATGATCTGCCCGAGCGTGCCGGACGCGCAGATGACGCCGCAGGCGAGCCGCGGGTCGTAGCCCGCGCGCATCATCGCCGGCAGCGAGATCAGCCCCATCGTCACGACGGTGGCACCGACGACGCCGGTGGAGGCCGCGAGCAGCGCACCGACGATGACGACCGAGATGCCGAGCCCGCCGCGCAGGTTGCCGAACAGCTTGCCCATCGTCAGCAGCAATTGCTCGGCGATGCCCGAGCGCTCGAGCATGACGCCCATGAAGATGAACAAGGGCACCGCGACGAGCACCTCGTTCGTCATGAAGCCGATGTAGCGCGAGGGCAGCGCCGCGTAGTTCGACGGGTCGAATACGCCCAGCGACATGCCGACGAGGCCGAAGATGAGCGAGACGCCCGCCAGCGTGAACGCGACGGGAAAGCCCAGCATGAGCAGGCCGATGATGCCGAAGAACATCGAGCCGGCGAGAATCTCGCCGAGGAGGACGGGATCCATGCCGGCTTACTCCTTGCCGTGGCCGTAGCGCAGGTTCTCGGGGACGAGATCCTCGCGCCCGCCGAGGATGAGCACGCTGCGCGCGATCATGGCGATGCCCTGGAGGAGGATCAGCAGGCCGAAGAGGAGGATGAAGCTCTTGAGCACGAAGAAGCCGGGCATGCCGCCGACGTTCGGCGAGGCCTCGTAGAGCCGCCAGGAGCGCTGCACGTAGGGCATGCCGTAGGAATAGATCACCCAGCAATAGGGGACGATGAAGATCACGACGCCGATCATGTCGATCAGCGCCTTCGTCCGCAGCGTGGCGGGGCGGTAGAAGATGTCGACGCGCACGTGGTCGTCGCGCAGGAGCGCGAAGCCGGCGACCGCCGTGAACATCGCCCCGTTGAGCCAGACGTAGAGGTCCTGCATCCAGACCTGCGTCGTCGAGAAGGCGTAGCGCTGCACGACGACGGTGAAGCAGACCAGCACGATGGCGAGCGCCAACCAGGCGAACACGTTGCCCACGACGCGGTTCACCCCGCTCAACGCGCGCATCAACCCCGCGACGACATGCACGGCATCCCTCCCCCGCGACGCGGCTTCGCGCGTCGTTCCCTCGCTCGCCCGCACCTTGCCGGCGAGCGTTGTCCGGGCCGTGCGCAATCGCGCAAGCCCGCATGCGCCCTGCCTATGATACGGATGTTTCCCAAGGTCAACGCCCAATCGGCGCGCACCCGGGAGCCGAGCGGGCCTCCTCAGCCACCGTACATCTGGCCGGGCAACCACAGGACGAGCGGCTCCCAGGCGAAGACCATGGCGACGACCAGCACCTGGATCAGGACGAAGGGTATGACGCCCTTGTAGATATCGGTGGTCTTCACCTCGGGTGGAACGACGCCCTTCAGGTAGAAGAGCGAGAATCCCACCGGTGGCGTCAGGAACGAGGTCTGCAGCGTCACCGCGAACAGGACCACGAACCAGACGAGCTCGAAGCCGAGCCCCACCACGACCGGCCCGACGAGCGGCAGCAGGATCAGCGTGATCTCGAGCCAGTCGAGGAAGAAGCCGGCGAGGAAGGCGATGAAGAGGATCACGAGCACGATTCCGCCCGGCGGGAACGGGATCGAGTTGAGCATGTGGGCGATGAACTCGTCGCCGCCGAGCTGGCGCAGCACGACCGCGAAGGCGGTCGCGCCCAGGAAGATGCCGAAGATGAAGGCGGTGGTGAGCGTCGTCTTGTAGCAGACGTCCCGCAGCACGGCGAAGGAGAAGCGCCGGTTCGCCATCGCGAGCAGCGTCGCGCCGGCGGCACCCACGCCCGACGCCTCCGTGGGCGTCGCGATGCCGAAGAAGATCGAGCCGAGCACGGCGACGATGAGCAGGATCGGCGGGAAGACGGCGATCAGCGTGTCGCGCACGAGCCCCGGCGACAACGGCTCGAGATTCTTGGGAGCCGGCGCCATGCGCGGCATGATCTGCGCGCCGATGATGGCGTAGGCCATGTAGCACAGGCCGAGCAGCACGCCGGGGATGAGCGCGCCCATGAACAGCTCGCCCACCGACAGCGAGAGCTGGTCCGCCATCAGGATGAGCATGACGGAGGGCGGGATCAGGATGCCGAGCGTGCCCGCCGAGGCGACGACGCCCGAGGCGAAGGCCTTCGAGTAGTTCTGCGCGAGCATCACCGGCATGGCGAGCATCGCGAGCAGCGTCACCGAGGCGCCGACGATGCCGGTGGAGGCCGCGAGCAGGATGCCGATGAGGATCACGCCCATGGCGAGCCCGCCGCGATAGCGGCCGAAGAGCTTGACGAAGTTCACCATCAGCTTGTCGGCGACGCCCGAGCGCTCGAGCATCAGGCCCATGAAGATGAACATCGGCAGGGCGACGAGCACCCAGTTCGACATCTGCGCGTAGATGCGCTGCACGATGATGCCGAAGATGCGGAAGTTCGTCAGGAAGTAGGTGTCGACGTCGAAATACTCGTTGAGCAGGATGCAGCCCACCGCGAAGATCACGGCGATGCCGCCCAGCAGCCACGCGATGGGGAATCCGGTGAAGATCAGGGCGATGAAGGAACCCATCATCGCGATGACCAGGAACTCGTAGGTTTCGAGCACGCGCGGCGCCTCCGAGGCCTCACGGCCCCACGTGAGTATTCGAACGGGTCAGGTCGGTCCGGCGTCGCCGGACGCGGGGCGCGGACGCGGCGTGCCGAACAGGAACGCCGTCACGCGCGACAGCCGCGAGAACGCGGCGAGGCCCAGGAAACCGAAGGCGACGATGATGACGGCCTTCGACACCCAGCGCGCCGGCAGCCCACCGGGTGCCGGCGAGGTCTCGTTGAGCCGCCAGGCCCGCTCGACGAACGGGATCGCGTCCATGATCACCACGTAGACGAACGGAGCCAGGAAGAGGAGCAGCCCCACGAGCTCGACCCAGGCCCGCCCGCGATGCGACAGCTTCTCGGCCACCACGTCGACGCGCACGTGCCCGTCGTACAGCAGCGTGTAGGACAGGCCCATCATGAAGCCGATGGCGTAGAGGTGCCATTGCAGCTCCTCCAGCGCGACGAAGTTCGTGCCGATCGCGTAGCGCAGCACGACGTTGCCCACGATCAGGACGATGAGGATCGCCCAGATCCAGGAGAACGCCTCGCCGATCCTGCGCACGAGCGCGTCGATCGGGCGGGAGATCGCCGTCTCCGGGAGGGAGAAGGCGGCGGCTTCGGCCGCCGCCCCCTCTTTGGGCGCGTGGAGATTGGCCACGTGTCAGCGCCTTTCGCGATGCCGGTGCGGCCCGCTCACTGCTGGTCCTGGACGATGTTGTTGAAGGCCCAGTCGCGCGGCAGGTAGCCCTTGGCGTACCACTCGGCGTGCTCGCGCTGGAAGGCGCGCATCGAATCGTGCACCTTGCCGAACTGAGCATCCTCCTCGGAGAGACGCGCCATCACGTTCTGCGTCGCCTCCCAGAACGTGTCGAGGAAGTCGTCGGACCACACGACGAGGTTCACGCCCTGCTCCTGGAAGCGGGAGAGCACCGCGCCCTGCAGCGCCTCGGCCTTGGCCATGGCCATCGTGACGCCCGCGGTGCAGGTCGTCTCGATGAGCGCCTTCGTCTGGTCGTTGAGGTCGTTCCAGGCGTCGATATTGACGTACAGGAACTGGTTCGTCGACGGCTGGTGCCAGCCGGGCAGGTAATAGTACTTCGCCACCTGGAAGAAGCCGAGCTGCTCGTCAACCGTCGGCAGCGAGAACTCGGTCGCGTCGAGCACGCCCGTCTCCAGCGCCTGGTAGAGCTCGCCGCCGGGCAGCAGCGTCACCGACATCTGCAGCTCTTCCATGATCTCGCCGCCCACGCCCGCGGCGCGGAACTTGAGGCCCTGGAGGTCGGAGACCGAAGCGATCTCGTTGCGGAACCAGCCCGAGGCCTCGGGGCTGATCGAGCCGCACAGGATCGGGTAGACGCCGTAGGGCTCGAAGGTCTCCTTGAGGAGCTGGTCGCCCTCGCCGAAATACATCCAGGCGATGAAGCCGGGGCTGTCGAGGCCGAAGGGCGTGGCGCCGAACAGCGCCGAGGCCGGCACCTGGCCGCGCTCGTAGCCCATCCAGGAATAGCCCGCGTCGATGTTGCCGTTCGAGGCGTTCTCGAAGATCGTCAGCGGCGGGATCAGCGTGCCCGGCTCCATGACCTGCAGCGTCACCTCGCCGCCGGAGACGGCGGACACCGCCTCGGACACCCACGGCATCGTGTCGCCGAGCGCCGTCAGCGTGGAGGCGAAGGACATCGGGATCTGCCAGCGCACGCTGTCGAACTCTGCGGCGGCATCGCGGGGCGCGGCGACGAGCGCCGTCGCGGCCAGGGTGGCGACGAGCGCGGTCGTGCGCAGTCCTGCATTCTTCGTCATGAAGGCGTTCTCCCATTCTCGTGGGTGCGCGACGCCGCCGCTCGCGAGAGAGCGGATCTTGTCTTTAGCCTTCGGTCGCGCGCACGGTTCCGGCCGACCCCCCGAGGGCCGGGCGTGCGCAATGCTAGCCCCTGCCATGCGCAGGAAGCAAGGCGCTTTCCGCTGCGATGTCTTGCGTCGAAAGTCTAACGCCGCCGCACCCGTGTCATTCCGGCACGAGATCGACGCCGAGAGCCGCGAGGTCGCGCCAGTAGAGCGGATAGGTCTTCGCCGTGCAGCCGGGATCGAGGATGGTGATGCCGGGCGCGCGCAGGCCGACCAGCGCCATGCTCATGGCGATGCGATGATCGCAATAGGTCTCGATGCGCGCAGGGCGGGTCTCGGCCGCGAGCCCGGGATCGCCCTCGACCACGAGGTCGTCCCCCTCCTCGCGCGCGAGGCCCGGCTTCACCCGGGCGAGCTCCGTCGCCATGGCGGCGATGCGGTCGCATTCCTTCACGCGCAGGTTCTCGATGCCGACGAAGCGCACCGGCCCCTCGTTGAAGGCGGCGAGCGCCGCCAGCGTCGGCACCGCGTCCTGCATCTGCGAGCCGTCGATCAAAGGCGGCAGGCGGGGAAAGCGGGCCATGAGGTCGTACGCCTTCGCGTCGGGCTGGGTCATGGCGCCCGGCGCGACGCCGAGGTCGATGGCGCCGCCGGTCAAGCGCTCCGCCGCCCACAGATAGGTCGCGGCCGAGGCGTCGGGCTCCACGCGGTAGGTGCAGCCGCGGTAGCCCATGGGCTCGACACGCCAGCGCCCCTCGTCCTCCTGCACCACCTCGGCGCCGAAGGCGCGCATGGCGGCGAGCGTCAGGTCGACGTAGCCGCGCGCGCCGATCTTGGTGCCCGAGAGCGAGATCGTGACGGGCGCGTCGCTCCCCGCCGCCGCCATCAGGAGTGCGGAGACGTACTGGCTCGAGAGCCCGGCATCGATCGTCACCGCGTGCGCCGCGAGACGACCCGAGCCGCGCACGGTCACCGGCGGGCAGCCCTCCGTCGCCGCCACGTCGACGCCGAGCGCGCCGAGCGCCGCGACGAGGGGGCCGATGGGGCGCTTTCGCATGTGCGCGTCGCCGTCGAGCACGACGGTGCCGTCGACGAGCGCGGCCGCCGCCGTCAGGAAGCGCATGGCGGTCCCGGCATTGCCGAGGAAGAGCGCGCAGTCGGGCGCCGCGAGCCGGCCCGTGCCGCCGACCGTGAAGGTCGCGCCGTCCGCGCCGTCCGCCTGCGTCACCGGCACGCCCATCCGCCGCAGCGCCTCCGCCATGTGGCGGGTGTCGTCGCTCGCGAGCGCGCCCTCGATGGTGCTCTCGCCTTTGGCGAGGCCCGCGAGGAGGAGCGCGCGATTGGTGATGGACTTCGAGCCCGGCGGGCGAATGGCCCCGACGAGCGGTCGGCCGGGCGGCACGATCGTGACGGCGGGCGCGCTTCGAATGTCCGCGAGGTCCATGGGCGTCTCCTGCCGGCGCGACGTCGTGCGACGTCACGGTGTGGGCGACGTCCTGACGAAGCGGCGGCGAACCGTCAAGAGCTGCGCGCGCGAGGGCCCGCGCGCTTGCGCAAGCGCGCACGGCCGCGTTCTCGCTTGGTTAACGCACCCCTGCTAGCGTCCGGCAACCGCGAATCAGGGTATGTCTGGGGGCTGACGGGGCTATGGCGACGATTCAGGGTGTTTATCTGGCTTTGTTCGGGCGTCCGGCGGATCCGGCGGGAGCCGCGTTCTGGTCTCAGGCCACGAGCGGCGGCGCGGATCTCTCCGCCATGCTCGCCGCGCTGGCGCCGCTGCCGGAATATACCGGCCGCTTCTCGGGCATGACCACCGCACAGCAGGTCGATTCGATCTACCAGGCCCTGTTCGGGCGCGCCGCCGACGCGGAGGGCCGCGCCTTCTTCGTCCAGCGCATCGAGGCGGGCGAGCTGACGCTCTCCACCCTCGCCGTCAACATCCTCGACGGCGCGCAGGGCACGGACGCGACGGTCATCGCCAACAAGCTCGCGACGGCGGAGCGCTTCACCGCCTCCCTCGACACCGCCGCCGAGCGCGCCGCCTATGTCGGCACGGGCCCGGCGGACGCGGCGCGCTCCTTCCTCTCCGCCGTCGACGCCGACCCGGCCAGCATTCCCCCGCAATCGGTCATCGACCTCGCGATCACCGCGATCGTCGAGAATTTCGGCGGCGGCAAGCCGGGCGACCGGCTCGAGTTCGTCGGAGACGACGGGAAGGTCTCCATCGGGACGTTCCAGGCGCTCGACGAGGTCGGCGCGTTCTCGAACCAGTCGACCGATCTCATCGGCATCGATCGCCTGCGCGCGGATGCGCGCTTTTCGGAGGCGGACGGCCGCGGCGTCACCGTCGTCGTCCTCGACACCGGCATCGACCTCGACCATCCGGCCTTCGGCCCCGACGCGAACGGCGACGGGCGCTCGGATCGCATCGTCGCGGCCCTCGACTTCACCGGCGAGAACGACGGCACGGCGCAGGACCGCAACGACCACGGCTCCAACGTCTCCTCGATCATCGGATCGAGCGACCCGCGCTTCCTCGGCGTCGCGCCCGGCGTCAACATCATCCACCTGCAGGTGCTCGAGGCGAACGGCGGCGGCAGCTTCGGCTACGTCGAGCGCGCGCTCCAATGGGTGGTGCAGAACGCCGCCGCCTACAACATCGTGGCGGCGAACCTCTCCCTCGGCCCGGGCGACAACGTCAACGTCGCCGCGCCCTCGCCCTTCGGCCTCGCCGACGAGTTCGCAGCCATGTTCTCGGCGGGCATCGTCACGACGGTCGCCACCGGCAACGATTACCACACCTATCAGGCGGCGGGCCACGCCTCGCTCGCGGCCGATCCCAACGTGATCGGCGTCGGTGCCGCGTATTCCGGCGATTTCGGGCGGATGGAATGGGGCGGCGGCGCCATCGACAACACGACCGCCGCCGACCGCCTCACCGTGTTCGGCCAGCGCTCGGGCGCGCTCGAGACGTTGCTCGCCCCCGGCGCGCTGATCCAGGGCGCCAACGCGCAGGGCGGCTCGACCTTCCAGGGCGGCACCAGCCAGGCCGCGCCGCACGTGGCCGGCCTCGTCGCCGTGGCGCAGAACATCGCGCAGCAATATCTCGGACGCCTTCTCACCCCCACCGAGTTCGAGCAGGTGGTGCGCACCAACGCCGTGCGGCTCGTCGACGGCGACGACGAGGACGACAACGTCGTCAACACCGGCGCGACCTTCGACCGCGTCGACGCCGTGGCGATGGCGGAGGCGATCATCGCGCTCGGCGCCGGCACGCCTCCCGGACCGGGCCCCGGACCGACGCCGATCGCGGACGACTTCGCGGGCGACGCCACGACGGCCGGCCGCCTCTCCCCCGGCGCTGCCGTCTCCGGCGTGATCGAGTCCGCGGGTGATCGCGACTGGTTCGCGATCTCGCTCCAGGCCGGCACCGCCTATCGCTTCGCGCTCGAGGGCGCCACGGCCCAGGGGCTGGCCGATCCGCTCCTCGTGCTGCGCGACCGGAACGGCACCATCGTCGCCCAGAACGACGACGGCGACGGCACGCTGAACAGCCTCCTCGACTTCATGCCCGGCCGGGACGGGCTCTTCTATCTCGAAGCGCGCGCCTATTCCACCGAGACGGGCGCCTACGTCCTCGCCGCGAGCCGGGCGCCCGGCTTCGACCTGCCCTCGAACGGCACGACGAGCTCGGTGCTCACGCCGGGCACGCCCGAGATCGACGTCCTCGACGCCATCGGCGATCGCGACTGGCACGCCATCGACATCGTGGCGGGACGCACCTACGAGGTGCAGCTGCAGGGGGCGGGCTCCGGCGCCGGGACACTGCGCGACCCGCTCCTGCGCCTCTACGACGCCAACGGCCAGGTCTTCGCCCAGAACGACGACACGTTCGGGTTCGACAGCGCCATCACCTTCGTCGCGACGAGCACGACGCGCGTCTTCGCCGAGGCCGCCGCTTTCGCCGACGGCTACGACGGCACCTACCGGATCACGCTGACCGAGCGCGGCGCGGACCAGGGCGACGTGCCCGGCAACGGCACGACGCAGGAGACGCTCGTCGCGGGCGGCAGGGTGCTCTCGACCCTCGAGAGCGCCGGCGACCGGGACTGGTACCGCGTCGAGCTGAACGCCGGCGACGTCGTCGGCTTCGCGCTCCAGGGCGGTGGCACGAACCCGCTCGGCGATCCGCTGCTGCGCGTCTACGACGGGCTGGGCAATCTCGTCGGCAGCAACGACGACGCCAACGGCACGCTCGACTCTCAGCTCCAGATGCGCGTGACGCAGAGCGGCACCTATTTCGTCGAGGCCGCCGCCTACGCGGATCGTTCCGTCGGATCCTACCTGCTCTCGCACAGCGTCCTCGACACCGGCGGCCCCGTGGGCGACCTGCCGGGCAGCGGCGCGACGCCGGTCACCCTCGCGCCGGGCGTGCTGGTGCGCTCCACGCTCGAGCAGGCCGGAGACGACGACTGGTTCCGCATCGAGGCGGCCGCCGGGCAGACCGTGCGGGTGGCGCTCGGCGGGGACGGCACGAACCCGCTCTCCGACCCGTTCCTGCGGATCTTCGACGCCGCGGGAAGCCTCGTCGCCTTCAACGACGATTTCGGCGGCACCCGCAATTCCTACGTCGAGTTCGTGGCGCCGCAGGCGGGAACCTACTTCGCCTCCGCGCGCTCCTACTTCGACTACTTCACGGGGGACTACGCGCTGCTGCTCGTCGGCGCGGAGGGCTTCTCGGCTGAGGCCGCCGCGCTCCAGGGGCTCGCGGCAGCCTCGGCGAGCGGCGCGGAATGGTTCGCGTGACCGAGACGCGATCACGCCTGGCACCGCGAGCGGGCGCGATTCTCGCGCTCGCCTGCCTCGCGGGTCCGCTCGCGCCCACCGCCGCCGCCTCACCCGAGGCGGCGGTGCCCGTTCGAGCGGAGCCCGCCATGACACGAGACGAAACCCCCGCCCTGCCGACCATGCAGCCGTCCCTGACGCTCTCGCCCGACCGATCGGGCGGGCTCGCCTATCGCGTCGGCGTCTGGCTGCCCACCGGCTGCCACCGCCTGGTGGCGCCCCCCGCCCTCGTGCTCGACGGTGACGGCACGCCGGTGCTCTCGCTCAGGGTCGAGGTCGATCCCGGCCCGTGCACGCAGGCCTTCGTCGAGCGCGTCGCCGAGGGCGTCCTCCCCGGCGTCGCGTGGGACGCATCCGCGTTCGCCGTCGAGGTCCTCGGCGAGGACGGCGCGCGCCTGTGGCGCCTCGAGGGCCGCTGGACGCAGTGAAGGGCGCGTCTATCGGGACGCTTGCCTGATCGGCGACGGCGTACGGCCGCCGGCGCAACCGTCCGCGCCGTCGGCTACGGGCTCACGCCAACAGCCCGTGCTCCTGCGCCATCTCCTTCAGGCTGCGCTGGGGGCGCGCGCCGATGTGGGAGATGACCTCGGCGGCGGCCATGGCGCCCAGCCGCGCGCAGGCGACGTGATCGAGGCCGCGGGTGAGGCCCGCGAGGAAGCCGCCGGCGAAGAGGTCGCCCGCCCCCGTCAGGTCGACGATCGTCTCCACGGGGAAGGCGTCCACCGCGCGCGTGCCCTCGCGGGTGACGACGAGGGAGCCGCGCTCGGAACGCGTGACGATCGCGAGGAAGGGGCGGTCCGGATGGCCCTCCTCCCGCAGCGCCGCGACCGCACTGTCCTCGTCGGCGGTCTGGTAGAGCGCCTTGAGCTCGTGGATGTTGGCGAACAGGATGTCGAGCGCGCCGGTGCGGGCGAGGTCGAGGAATTCCGTGCGGTAGCGGTCGACGCAGAAGGAATCCGACAGGGTGAGCGCCACGCGGTTGCCGGCGCCGTGGGCGATGTCCACCGCCTTGCGGAAGGCCTCCTTCGCCTGCGGCGGATCCCACAGGTAGCCCTCGAGATAGGTGATCTCGGCGCCGGCCACCGTCGCCTCGTCGATGTCGTCGGGCGTCAGGTTCTGGCAGGCCCCGAGGAAGGTGTTCATGGTGCGCTCGCCGTCGGGCGTCACCAGGATGAAGGAGCGCGCCGTCGCCGGGCCGTCCGGGGCGGCGTAGGCGGTCTCGAAGGAGACGCCCGTGGCGTTCATGTCGTGGCGGTAGATGCGGCCGAGCTCGTCGTCGCGGACCTTGCCGATGAAACCCGCGCACACGCCGAGCGAGGCCGCGCCCACCGCCGTGTTGGCGCCCGAGCCGCCGGAGATGATCGCCGCCTGGCCCATCTTGCCGTAGAGATATTCCGCCCGGGCCTCGTCGATGAGGTTCATCGAGCCCTTGTGGAGCTTCTCCGAGACGAGGAAGCCGTCGTCCGTGTGCGCGATCACGTCGACGATGGCGTTTCCGAGGGTCAGGACGTCGAGCTCGGGCATGAAAATCCTCAGTTGCTGTCTCGCGGGCGCGACGGGACGCCCGGCGGCGGGTCGCCAGGGTTAGAGCCGTTGGCATCCCTTCCGTCAAGGGAGGGACCGGGGTGGTCCGTTGCATCGACGGGCGTCGACACGCCATCCAGGATGGCGAGCATGGAGGCGACCCGCTCGGGGCCGAGGCCTGCGATCTCGCGCGCGAGGCGGTTGGCGAGCAGCATGGCGTCCGCCCCGCAACCGCCGGCCGGCACCCGCGGCGCGGGGTCGGAGAGCTCGGCGAGCCGCTGCAGCTCGTCCGCCTCGTCCCAGATCACGCCGAAATAATGGATCGTGCCCTGGACGAGGGTGAAGGTGGGGCGCCCGCGCTCGCCGCGCTCGAGCGCGGAGAGGTAGGCGCTCGAGACGCCGAGATGGGCCGCCATGTGCTTGAGCTGGAGCCCGCGCGCGGCGCGCAACTCGCGCACGCGCCGGCCGAAGGGCGTGAGCGCCCGCGCCTCGCCGTCGGGATCGCGGGAGCGCCGCGGCATTCGTCGCGCGCCTCAGCGCCCGTTGCGGCGGCGCAGGCGCACGTAGAGCGCGCCCTCCCCGCCATGGTGATGGGCCGCGGATTCGAAGCCGACGACGAGCCCGCGCACGCCGGGCTCCGCCAGCCAATGCGGCACGAGCCGGCGCAGCACGCCGCGCTCGTCGAAGATCGAGCCCGTGCCCGGCGATCCTCCCTTGCCGGTGACGACGAGCACGATGGTGTGGCCCTGCGAGGCCGCGCGGTGGAGGAAGCCGTGGAGCGCGAGATGCGCCTCGCTCTGGCGCATGCCGTGGAGATCGAGCGTCGCATCGGGGTGCCGCGATCGGCGCGAGAGCGCCGCGCGCTCCTTGCGGGCGAGCTTCGTCAGAGGCGGGATCGGCGGCGGCGGGGCCGGCACGGGGCGATAGGGCGCCGCCGTCGGCATGCGCGGCGAAGGCGGCGTGCCGGGGGGACGCTTCGGAGCGTCTGCGGCCGGCGCCACGCGCGGCGGCGCCGCGGTAGCGGTCTCCGGGGCCCGCGCGGGGAGGGGATCGGGCGGCACGGCCTTGCCGGGGAGCGGCTCCACGTGACGCACCACGTGGCGCCACAGGAGACGCTCCTCCTCGGTCAGCTCGCGCTTGCGCCGGCGCGTCATCGCGCGGCCTCGTCGGTCGCGGCTTCACCATTCGCCGCGCGACGCGGCAGCAGGACGACGAAATCGGTGGCGTGCCGGATCAGCCCCGCTCGCGTGCCCGCCCGCGCGCCGGAGCCGGTGAAGTAGTCGCCCCGCGCCGGCCCGAGGATGGCGGAGCCCGTGTCCTGCGCGATCACGAGCCGCGCCAGCGGATGCTCCTCGCCATCGGCGTCCGGGAGCGCGCCCGTCAGGTAGAAGGGCAGCCCGTAGGGCCACAGGCCGCGATCGACGGCGATGGAGCGCTCCGGCGTCAGCGCCACGCCGGCTCCGCCGATGGGCCCGAGCGCCGGATCGTGCCCGTCGAGACGCGTGAAGAAGATGTAGGAGGCGTTCTCGTGCATCAGCGCCCGCGCTGCCGCGCCGTTCTCCCGCAGCCAGGCGAGGAGCCGCTCGAGACTCATCTCGTCGCGCTCGATCTCCCCGCGCTCCACGAGCAGGCGGCCGATGGAGGTGTATGGATGGCCGTTTCGCCCGGCATAGCCGACGCGCATCACCGCGCCGTCGGGCAGGCGGATGCGCGCGGAGCCCTGGACGTGGACGATGAAGGCCTCGCCGGGCTCCTCCAGCCAGACGACCGGCTGCGCCTGCGCGTCCAGAGCACCGGCCTCGATCTCGGCGCGCGTCGGCACGGGCACGTGCCCGCCCGCCCCGTCCGCGAGAGCCGCCCGGAGGGACGGATCGACGCCGTCGACGCTCTCGCCCTCGGCGAGCGTCACGAGGGCCGCGGGTCGCCCCCGCAGCGGCGTCGCGAAGCGGGCGGTCGGGACGAGGGAGCCCTCGAGCTCGGGCTCGTAATAGCCGGTGAGGAAGCCGCGCCCGGAATGCGGCACGATGCGGTGGGGGACGAAGGTGCGCTCGAAGAAGGCGCGCGCTCCGCCGGGCGCGACCTCGAGCGCCGCGCGGCAGGCGGCGAGGAGATCGATGCCCGCCTTCGCCGCGGGGCGAAGCGCGGCGCGGCCGTCGAGGATCGGGGCGCACGAGACGCGGAACGCGGCGAGGGCGGCCTCGTGGTCGTCCGCCGCCCAGCCGGGGAGATCGTCGTAGGAGAGAGGCTCCAGCCGCGCCCCGCCGATCTCGTCGGCGCCCGCGGGGAGCGGGTGCGCGAGGGGGTGGGCGAGAACCATGATCGCGGCGAGCGCGAGGAGGGGCGCGGGACGCGCGCCCCTCATTGCCCCGCTTCGGTGGCGACGAGCTGCCAGTTGGGATCGCGC
The DNA here is from genome assembly GCF_014645695.1 of Salinarimonas ramus. Lineage (GTDB taxonomy): Bacteria > Pseudomonadota > Alphaproteobacteria > Rhizobiales > Beijerinckiaceae > Salinarimonas > Salinarimonas ramus. The sequence goes on from NZ_BMMF01000017.1 coordinate 74,933, forward strand.
GCGCCGAGCTGGCGGGCGAAGGTCCACACGTCGGTGACGTCCACAACCTGATCGGCGGAGCCCTCGACCACGTCGCCGGCGGACGAGCGCGTCACCGAGATCAGCTCGGAGACGATCCGCACGGTGATCTGGGCGGTCTTGCCCTTCACCTCGGCGGCGGTGATCTCGGCCTTGTCGATGGCGACGAAGGTGGTCTCGGAGCGCTCGCCGCGCTGCTCGCGATCGGTGATCGCCGCCTCGAAGCCTTCGTAGACCTCCTTCGACAGGAGGTCCTTGAGCGTCTTGCGCTCGCCGGCGGCGAAGGCCGTCACGATCATCTCGTAGGCCATCTTGGCGCCTTCGAGGAAGTCGCGTCCGTTGAAGGAGGGCTCCTGCCGGACGATCTCGTCGAGCGCGCCGGTGACGTCCGCGCCGGGCGCGGAGACGCTCTTCCAGCGATCGGGCGAGGCGGGCGCACCGGCCGAGCCGTTCGGCAGGCGCACGACGTTGTCGCCGCCGGTCCGGCCCCCGCGGGAGCCGGGAGCCTCGCGGCGGAACGGATCCTGCGGCGGTTTCTCGTTGCCGGTCTTCGTGCCGAGCACCGAGCGCAGCCGCCAGATCACGAAGACGGCGAGCGCGAGGAAGATGAGCGTCGTGAGATCGAAGGACTCTTGCATCGTCGGTCCGGCCTGGAATTCCCGGGATACGGGCCTCGTTGGCGACGCTCCGGCGCGGCGGGGGGCCGGCGCGTCGCGTCCTCCTCGTGGATATGGGCAGCGAGCCTCGTAACATCCACCCGTCGCGGCGACAAGCAGCGCCTTATCGCGGCTTTTTCTCGCGGCGCCCCTCCCCGGGACGGAAGAGCACGATCGCGACCGGCGGGGATCTCGGGGCACCTCTCACGCTTGTTCCCTCGGAAGAGACGTGCTAGCGCGCCTGCCATCGAGGCCGGCGGGCGACCCGCGGGCCGGTCCGCGCCCGGCCGGGCGCTCTCGCACGAACTCGGAGACAACCGATGGCCGATACCCCGGCGACCAACGGCGCCCAGAACGGCGGCGCCCCGAACGGCGGCGACGCCGGCAGCGCTCCCTCGCTCAACGCGCTCGCCCAGTACACGAAGGACTTCTCCTTCGAGAATCCGGCGGCGCCGCGCTCGCTCGCCCCGCAGCAGACCCAGCCGAAGATCGGCATCCAGGTCAACGTCAACGCCAAGCAGATGAGCGAGACGGACTACGAGGTCGAGCTCAAGCTCGAGGGCGACGCCAAGACCGACGGCAACGTCATGTTCAAGTTCGAGCTGAACTATGCCGGCGTCTTCCGCGTGCAGAACGTGCCCAAGGAGCAGCTGCATCCGGTCGTCATGATCGAATGCCCGCGCCTGCTCTTCCCCTTCGCCCGCCAGATCGTGGCGGACGCGGTGCGCAACGGCGGCTTCCCGCCGCTCTACATCGACCCGATCGACTTCGTGGCGCTCTATCGCCAGCGCGTCGCAGCCGCCCAGAAGGCGCAGGCCGCCGCCGCGCCGGCGGGCGAGGGGCCGCAGACGGCCTGACGAGGAGCGCCCCACGGCGGTTCGTCGAGCCGAATCCAGGTGAGAACGCCCCCGGACGCACCCCGTCCGGGGGCGTTCGCACGTCACGGACCCGCTTTACGCGAGACGGCCTTGGCGGTTAAGCCTCGGTCATCGAGCGACACGGGGGAGCGACCATGGCCATCATCGACGAGTTCAAGACGTTCGCGCTCAAGGGCAACGTGGTGGATCTGGCGGTGGGCGTCATCATCGGCGCCGCCTTCTCGCGGATCGTCTCCTCCCTCGTCGAGGACGTGTTCACGCCCCTCGTCGGGCTCGTCACCGGCGGGCTCGACTTCACCAACTACTTCCTCCCGCTGTCCTCCGCGGTGACGGCGACGACGCTGGCGGAGGCGCGCGAGCAGGGGGCGGTGATCGCCTACGGCTCCTTCGTGACCGCGACCATCAACTTCCTCGTCGTGGCCTGGGTGCTGTTCTTCGTCATCCGCGGCATCAACCGCCTGCGCGCCCGCCAGGAGGCGGAGATCGCCGTCTCGCCGACCCCCCCGGCCGAGCCCGAGATTCCCGCCGACGTGAAGCTCCTGTCCGAGATCCGCGACCTCCTCGCGAGCGGCCCTGAGAAAATTTCGCGAACCGAGGCCGATAGGCATTGATCCGGAGGAGAATCGGGGTTATCTCCCGCCTTGCCCAATTTCGCACGTGCCTGTGGTCGCGTGCCGGTCGGTGGGCATCCGGGCAAGAGACCGGACAGCCGCCCGAGGGAGACTTCCCTCGACACCCCTGACCGGCAGCCGGAGGCGAAACCGGCGCACCTCGCTCTCAGCGGGGAACGCGACTTAAAGCAACGACGACACGGGCTTTTTTGGTCTCGATCGGCCCTCCAAAGGTCGGTCACCGAAGAGGCTTGTCTCATCATTGCCGGGCGTGCGGTTCGGGTCTCCCGTTCCAATCCAAGGCAGCACGTCGGGTCGCTCCGTCGATCGCGCGTTCGCGTCTCCAAAGCGCGCTCGCTCGGCCGAAGAGGCGCCCCATCGAGCTCCGCGACCTCGGGCGAGGTCGCGATCGTGATCAATCGGCGGCCGCACGCATCGGCTGCCCGCGAGCCTATTGGGGGAGAGCGCCATGACCGAGCGCATCCGTGATTTCCTGCGCCGCCGCCGCGAGGACGGGCCCTGCCTCGTCGTCGACCTCGAGGTCGTGCGCGACAACTACTTCAAGTTCGCCCGCGCGCTGCCCGACACGCGCGTCTTCTACGCCGTGAAGGCGAACCCCGAGCCGCAGCTCCTCAAGCTCCTGGCCGATCTCGGCTCGTCCTTCGACACGGCCTCCGTCGTCGAGATCGAGCTCGCGCTCGACGCCGGCGCCACGTCCGACCGCATCTCCTTCGGCAACACGATCAAGAAGGAGCGCGACGTCGCGCGCGCCCTCGAGCTCGGCGTGCGCCTGTTCGCGGTGGATTGCGAGGACGAGGTCGAGAAGATCGCCCGCGCCAAGGCCGCGACCGGCGCCGAGGACGTGCAGGTGTTCTGCCGCATCCTCTGCGACGGCGCCGGCGCCGAGTGGCCGCTCTCGCGCAAGTTCGGCTGCGAGCCGGAGCTGGCGATCGAGGTGCTCGAGCACGCCCATCGCGTGGGCCTCGAGGCCTACGGCGTGTCCTTCCACGTCGGCTCGCAGCAGGGCAACACCGAGGCCTGGGACCAGGCGCTCGGCTCGGCCGCGATGATCTTCCACACGCTGGCGGAGAAGGGCATCCACCTGTCGATGGTCAACCTCGGCGGCGGCTTCCCGACCCGGTACCTCAAGGACATCCCGGCGGTGGAGGCCTACGGCCAGTCCATCTTCGAGGCCCTGTCGCGCCATTTCGGCAACCGCATCCCGGCGACGATCATCGAGCCGGGCCGCGGCATGGTGGGCAATGCCGGCGTGATCGAGGCCGAGGTGGTGCTCGTCTCCAAGAAGAGCCGCGCCGAGGACGAGATCCGCTGGGTCTATCTCGACATCGGCAAGTTCGGCGGCCTCGCCGAGACCATGGACGAGTCGATCCGCTACCCGATCCGCACGGACCGGGACGCGGACGCGACGACGCCGTGCGTGCTCGCCGGCCCGACCTGCGATTCGGCCGACGTGCTCTACGAGAAGGCGCCCTACCCGCTGCCCGTCTCGCTCTCCATCGGCGACAAGGTCCTCATCGAGGGCACCGGCGCCTACACCACGACCTACTCGGCGGTCGCCTTCAACGGCTTCCCCCCGCTGAAGAGCTACGTGATCTGACGAGAGGCGGCCTCCCCCACGGGAGGCCGTCCGCGCTGGGGCGCCCGTGGGTAAGCGCTCCACCGCCACCTCCCCGCAGGGGAGGACGACGGCCCTCGCGCCGGAGGGTGGGGAGGGGGCGGGCCGGCGAGCAGAACTCCCGGGACGTCCCCACCGCCCGCGCCGAGGCGCGGACTCCTCCCCTCCGGGGAGGATGCGCCCGCCCCCTCCCGCACATCGGGCATGCGTCCCGTGCCTCTGCCATCGCGCGGCGGGGCGCGGTACGGTCGGCGCCGCATGAGCACCCCCGAGCCCTCCCGGCGCCCGCCGCGCACCGATCTCGACGCCCCGCTCGACGCGGCCGCGAGCCGCGAGCGGCTCGTCGCCATCGCGCTCATGTGCGCGGCGCTGATCTGCTTCTCCTGCCTCGACACCAGCGCCAAATGGCTCGGCGGGGAGGGCCTGCCGACGCTGCAGGTGGTGTTCATCCGCTATCTCGGCTCGATCATCCTGATCTCGTTCTTCGTCAACGGGCTGACCACGCCCGGCGTGACGCGCTCGGCGCGGCCGGGGCTGCAGGTGCTGCGCTCGCTCTTCCTGATGGGCGGGACGCTCCTCAACTTCACGGCCCTGCGTTGGCTCCAGCTCGCCGAGACGATGGCGATCATGTTCTCGACGCCCTTCATCGTGGCGCTGATCGCCGGGCCGCTGCTCGGCGAGCGGGTGGGGCCGCGCCGCCTCGCGGCGATCGCGGTGGGCTTCGTCGGCGTCCTCGTCGTGGTGCGCCCGGGGCTCGAGGGCTTCCACCCGGCGGCGATCCTCTCCTTGGGAGCGGCCGTCTGCAACGCGCTCTACGGCGTGACGACGCGCATGCTCGCGAGCCACGATTCCTCGCGCACGACGCTGATCTATTCGGGCCTCGTCGGCGTCGCGCTCACCGCGCCGGTGGCGCCCTTCCTGTGGGAGGCGCCGCCCTCCGTCCTGTCGTGGATCGTGCTCGGGGGGCTCGGCGCCTTCGGGGCCGTGGGGCACTGGCTCCTGATCCTGGCGCACGCCCGCGCGCCGGCGGCGGCGCTCTCGCCCTTCTTCTACACGCAGATCGTCTGGATGCTGGCGCTCGGCTGGCTCGTCTTCGGGGACCTGCCGGACGCCGCGACCCTCGTGGGCGCGGCCATCGTCGTCGCCTCCGGGCTCTACCTCCTGGCACGGGAGCGGGCGCGCGTCCGTAACGTTTAAGTATCCTTCCTTATGGACCAAAAACGAAGCCGCGTTAACGTGCGTTAGTTTTCGGCGGGGAAGCGTACCATATGGGATCCTCGGTTCAGGAACCGGCCCGCGGCGCGCGCGGGCGGGTCACTCTGCAGATCATCGCGGACGCGCTCGGCGTCTCGACGGCGACGGTCTCCCTCGCCTTGCGCAACGCCCCCGTGGTGGCGGAGGCGACGCGGCTGCGCGTCCATCAGGCGGCGCGCGATCTCGGCTACACCTACAATCGCGGCGCGGCCGCCCTGCGCACGGCCCGCTCGGACATGCTCGCCGTCGCCCTCTCCGACGTGGCGCTGCCCGATCACGCGGCGATCCTCGGCGCGGTGGAGGACACCGCCCGCGCCGCCGGCCGCACGATCCTGCTCGGTACCACGGCGGAGGATCTCGTGCGCCAGGAGCAGGTGCTCGCCATGCTGCGCGAGTTCCGGCCCGACGGCCTGCTCATCGCCCCCGCCGCCGGCACGAAGGCGGCGGCGCTCTACCATCTCGTCGCGGCGGGCATCCCCGTGGTGCAGGTGGCGCGCGAGGTCGATGGGCTCGCCTTCGACTACGTGGGCAGCGACGAGACGCTCGCCGCGTGCCTGGCGGTGGAGCATCTGCTCGCGCTCGGCCATCGCCGCATCGGCATGATCGGCGGCGCCGAGGGGGTCTCGAGCCATCGCGACCGCCGCCGCGCCTTCTGCGAGGCGCTTCAGCGCGCCGGCGTGCCTGTCGATTGCGGCTGGCTCCTCGACGGCTACGGCAGCCGCGAGACCGGCATCGCGGGAATGGGCCGCCTCCTCGCCCTGAAGGAGGCGCCGACCGCCGTCGTGTGCGTGGACGACCTCACCGCCATCGGCGCCATGATCGGGCTGGCCCGCGCCGATCTGCGCCCCGGGCGCGACCTCTCCGTCGTCGGCTGCGGGGACGCGCCGGAGGCCGTCGCCTTCGAGCCGCAGCTCTCGACCGTGCGCGCCCATCACGCCGCCATCGGCCGACGCGCGGCGGAGGTGCTCATGCGCCGGATCGCCGAGCCGGAGGCGCCGCCGGAGCGCCACGTGATTCCCCCCGAGCTCGTGGTGCGCGCCTCCTGCGCGCGGCTGGAGCGCATCGCCGCCTGAGGCAATCTCCGATTCCCGGGGACGTGCGCTCGCGCGAAGATCGCATGCGCGGGCGCGGGCGCTCGTGCCGCGTCGGTTGGTCGCGGATTCAGAGGGCGGAGGCGCTCGGCGGGGGCGCCGATCTCGCCTGGAACCGGGCCCTCCCCCCGCAACGTCCGATTCCCGCCGCCGCGATTCCGTCCGCCCGTGCCCGCGACTCCTGCTTGACTCCATCCGGCCGCGATGGAATCCATGAGCGAACGGATTAGGAACAGACAGGGATCGAACCATGGCTCGTCACGAGCCTCACGACGGCGCCCCCGCGCCGGCGGACGGCGAAGCCGTGCCGGGATGGGAGGCAGTTCCCCGAGAGGAGGACGCCCTCGCCCGGCGCCTCGCCCGGGCGCGCGCCGCGCTCGCCTCGGCGCTCGCCGAGCAGGGGATCGCCGAGCAGGGGATGTCCGCGCGCGACGGGACGGCGAGCGCGGCCGGCGGGTTCGGGGAGGCGGCGCAGGCCGGCTATGCGGTTCCCTCGGCCGCCGTGCCGGCGGCACCGCGGCGGCGCCGGCCCCGTCCCGCACCGCTGGGGGCCGAGGGGCTCGACGCGGTCCTCGGCGGCGGGCTCGCGCGCGGCACGATCCACGAGATCCTGGCGCGGGAGGCGGGAGATCTCGGGGCCGCGCACGGCTTCGCGCTCGCCCTCGCCGCCCGCCTCGCCGCGCCGGCCGCTCCGCGCTCGCTCGAAAGCCGCGGGGCAGAGAACCGCGGGGCAGAGAGCCGCGGGGCAGAGCGCCTGCCCGGCCGCGTCCTCCTCGTGCAGGACGAGGAGGCGGCGCGGGAGGACGGGGCGCCCTACGGGCCGGGGCTCGCGCTGCACGGGCTCGACCCCGCCCGCCTCGTCCTGGTGCGCGCCCGCGACGCGCACGAGGCTTTGTGGGCGACGGAGCAGGCCCTGCGCTGCCGGGCGCTCGGCGCCGTCCTCGCCGAGATCGCCCGCCTGCCGGGCCTCTACGACCTCACCGCCTCGCGCCGCCTGGTGCTCGCCGCCCGCGAGGGCGGGACGACGGGGCTCGTGGTGCAGGCCGCCTTCGGCGCGGGAGCCGGCACCGGCGCGCGCGCCAGTGCCGCCGAGAGCCGTTTCGTCGTCGCGGCGGCACCCAGCCGGCCGGGCCTCGCCGGCACGCCAGGCGCGCCCGCCTGGCGCGTCCATCTCGCCCGCCATCGCGGCGGCCGCGAGGGTCTCTATCACCTGGAGTGGAGCCATGACGATCGTGCCTTCCGAGAGCTCGAGCCGCGCGCCCACGAGCCCGCCGCCGGCGAAGCGCTACCTCGCCCTCGTCCTGCCGACGCTCGCGACGGACCGCGCGCGGCGGCGGGGGCGACGGCGCGGAGGCTCCTCCTTCCCTTCCCCCGCCGCGCCTGAGGCGAGCGCCGCAGCGCCGCCCCTCGCGGCCGTGGCCAAGGTGAAGGGCGCGCTGCGGCTGTCCGCCTGCGACGCCCGCGCGACCGCGCTCGGGCTGCGCGCCGGCATGTCCCTCGCCGACGCCCGCGCGCTCCATCCCGCGCTCGCGGTGGTGGAGGCCGATCCGCAGGGCGACGCCGCCATGCTCGCGCGCCTCGCCGATTGGGGCCGGCGCTGGACGCCCCTCGTCGCGACGCTGCCCCCCGACGGCATCGTCCTCGACGTGACGGGCTCGGCCCATCTCTTCGGCGGGGAGGCCGCCATGCGGGCAGACGCGGTGGCGCGCCTCGCCGCCCTCGGCTTCGCCGCCCGCGCCGCCATCGCCGGCACGCCGGAGGCGGCGGCGACCCTGGCGCGGGCCGCCGACGGGGCGATCGTGGCCACGGGCGAGGAGACGCGGGCGCTGGCCCCCCTCCCCGTCGCGGCGCTGGGCGTCGCGGCGGAGATCGCGGACGGGCTCGCCAAGGTGGGCCTGCGCCGCATCGAGGACCTCGCGCTGCGCCCCCGCGCGCCCTTCGCCGCACGCTTCGGCACCGATCTCGTGGCGCGCCTCGACGCCGCGCTCGGGCGCACGCGCTCCTCCATCGGCGCGCGGCTCGAGGCGCCGCCCTACGTGGCGGAGCGGCGCTTCTTCGAGCCGATCCTGACGCCCGAGGACGTCTCGCGCACGCTGCATCGGCTCACCGAGGAGCTCTGCGCCATGCTCGAGACGCACGGGGAGGGCGCGCTGGGGCTCGAGCTCGCGCTGTTTCGGGTGGACGGCGCCGTGCGGCGCATCCGCGTCGGCGCGAGCCGCCCCACCCGCGAGCCCGCGCGCATGGCGCTGCTCTTTCGCGAGAAGCTCGCCGGCGAGCGCGACGAGCTCGACATCGGCTGGGGCTTCGACGTGGTGCGCCTGTCCGCCCTCTCGGCCCGGCGCCTCGACGAGGCGGCGCGGCGCCTCGACGGGGAGGTGGCGGGGGAGGACCTCGCCCGCCTCGTCGACGCGCTGGGCGCGCGGCTCGGGACGGACCGCGTGCGCCGGATCGCGCCCTGCGACAGCCATTGGCCGGAGGACGCGGCGGCCTCGATCCGGCCCGGCGCCTCCGGGTCGTCGTCTGCCGGAGCGCCCGACGCCGCCTCGGGGCCCGACGCCGCCTGGCCGCAGCCCCTGCCCGACGCCGCCGCCGACCGGCCGATCCGCCTGTTCGCGCATCCCGAGCCCATCGAGGCGGTTGCGACCGTGCCCGACGGCCCGCCCTTGCGCTTCCGCTGGCGCCGCGTCCTCCACGAGACCGCCGCCTTCGAGGGGCCCGAGCGCATCGCGCCGGCCTGGTGGGACGAAGACCGCCTCACCCGCGACTATTTCCGCACGGAGGACCGTTCGGGCCGCCGCTTCTGGATCTTCCGCGAGGGCCTCTACGGCCGCGAGACGCAGGCCCCGCGCTGGTACGTGCACGGGCTCTTCGGATGAGCGGCGCGCGGCCATGACCGGGCTCCTCCCGCTCTCGATCCCCTATGCCGAATTCGGGGTGACGACGAACTTCTCCTTCCTGGAGGGAGGCTCGCATCCCGAGGAGCTCGTGGCGCAGGCGGCGAGCCTGGGGCTCGCGGGGATCGGCATCGCCGATCGCAACTCGGTCGCGGGCGTCGTGCGCGCGCACGTGGCGCTGCGCGAATGGCGCGCGGAGAACGCCACGGGCACCCACGCCCTGCGCCTCGCGCCGGGCGCGCGCCTCGCCTTCGTCGACGGCACGCCCGACATCCTCGCCTATCCGAAGGACCGCGCCGCCTGGGGCCGGCTGTGCCGGCTGCTCACGCTGGGCAAGAGCCGCGCGCCCAAGGGCTCGTGCGAATTGCGGGTCGAGGACCTGATCGAGCGCGCGGAGGGCCTGCAGCTCATCGTGATCCCGCATTATGATAAGCCGGCAAATGGTCTAGACGCCCTGCCCGCTCTGAAGGAGGCGTCCGCCGGCGCCTGGCTCGCCGCGCGCGCGCTCTACGGCCGCGCCCCGCGCCATGCGCTGGCGAAGATCCTCGTGCTGGCCTCGGAACACGGCGTCTCCCCCATCGCCACGGGGGACGTGCTCTACCATTCCCCCGAGCGCCGCCCGCTGCAGGACGTCCTCACCTGCATCCGCCACGGCACCACCCTGGATGCAGCGGGGCGGCGTCTCGCGGCCAATGCGGAGCGACATATTAAGCCGGCTCACGAAATGCTGCGTCTGTTCCGGGAGGCGCCCGTCGCCATCCCCGAGACGATCCGCTTCCTGGACGGCCTCGCCTTCTCGCTGGACGACCTGCGCTACGAATATCCCGAGGAGGGCCGCGAGGGCTTCGCCGACCCGCAGGAGGCGCTCGCGCACTATGCCTGGGAGGGCGCGCGCCGGCGCTTCGGCGACGCCGTGCCCGACAAGGTCGCCGTCGCCATCCGCCACGAGCTCGCGCTCATCGCGGAATTGCGCTACGCGCCCTACTTCCTCACCGTGCACGACATCGTGCGCTTCGCGCGCTCGCGCGGGATCCTGGCCCAGGGACGCGGCTCGGCGGCCAATTCCACCGTGTGCTTCTGCCTCGGCATCACCGAGGTCGACCCCACCAAGCACGATCTCCTCTTCGAGCGCTTCGTCTCCAACGAGCGCAAGGAGCCCCCCGACATCGACGTCGACTTCGAGCACGAGCGGCGCGAGGAGGTGATGCAATACGTCTACGAGCGCTACGGCCGCGACCGCGCGGGGCTGGCTGCGAGCGTCATCACCTATCGCGCCCGCTCCGCCGTGCGCGAGGTGGGCAAGGTCTTCGGCCTCTCGGAGGACAGCGTCGCCGCCCTGTCGGGCTCGATCTGGGGCTGGTCGAAGGCGAGCGTCGAGAGGAAGGAGGTCGAGCGCCTGGGCATGGATCCCGGCGAGACCCGGCTCTCGCGGGTGCTGGCGCTGGCGCAGGAGCTAAACGGCTTCCCCCGCCACCTCTCGCAGCACACCGGCGGCTTCGTCATCACCCGCTCGCGCCTCGACGAGGTCACCCCCGTCTCGCCGGCCGCCATGGAGGACCGCACCACGGTGGAATGGGACAAGGACGATCTCGAGGCGCTGGGCATGCTCAAGATCGACCTCCTCGCGCTGGGCATGCTCTCGTGCCTGCGCCGCGCCTTCGACCTCCTGGCGCGCCATTACGACGAGCGGCTCACCCTCGCCACGATCCCCGCGGAGGACCCGCGGGTCTACGCCATGATCCAGCGCGCGGACACGCTCGGCGTCTTCCAGATCGAGAGCCGGGCGCAGATGTCGATGCTGCCGCGCCTCAAGCCGGCGTGCTTCTACGACCTCGTCATCGAGGTCGCCATCGTGCGCCCCGGGCCGATCCAGGGCGACATGGTCCACCCCTACCTGCGCCGCCGCGAGGGGCGCGAGCACGTCGTCTACCCCTCCCCCGCCCCGGAGCACGGGCCGAAGAACGAGCTCGAGCAAGTGCTCGGCAAGACGCTCGGCGTCCCGCTCTTCCAGGAGCAGGCGATGAAGATCGCCATCGTCGCCGCGCGCTTCACCCCCTCCGAGGCCGATCGCCTGCGCCGCGCCATGGCGACCTTCCGGCGGGTGGGGACGATCGGCACCTTCGCGCAGAAGATGGTGGAGGGCATGGTGGCGCGCGGCTACGAGCGGTCGTTCGCCGAGCATTGCTTCCGGCAGATCGAGGGTTTCGGCGAATACGGCTTCCCGGAGAGCCACGCCGCCTCCTTCGCGCTCCTCGTCTACGCCTCGTGCTGGGTGAAGGCGCGCTATCCGGACGTCTTCGCGGCGGCGCTCTTGAACGCCCAGCCCATGGGCTTCTACGCGCCGGCGCAGATCGTGCGCGACGCCCGCGAGCACGGCGTCGAGATCCGCCCGCCCGACATCAACGCCTCCGACTGGGACTGCACGCTCGAGCCCGGCCCGCCGGCCGCGGAGCGGCTGCATCCGGCGCACGCCTCCATGCGCGGGGACATCCGCGCACGCCACGCGCTGCGGCTCGGCCTGCGCTCGGTCAAGGGCGTGCGCGAGGAGGACATGCGCCGCCTCGCGGCGCGGCGCGGGGCGGGCTACGATTCGGTGCGCGACGTGTGGCTGCGCACGGACCTCGCGCCGGCCGCGCTGGAGCGGCTGGCGGAAGCCGACGCCTTCGCCTCGCTGGGGCTTTCGCGGCGCGACGCGCTGTGGGCGGTCAAGGCGCTCCGGCGCGCGGGCGACAAGGACGACCTGCCGCTGTTTCGCGCCGCCACCATGGCCGAGCGGGAGCCCGACGCCGCGCTCCCGCCCATGCCGCCGGGCCAGGAGGTGGTGGCGGATTACCGCTCGCTGACCCTCTCGCTCAAGGCGCACCCGGTCTCCTTCCTGCGCGCGACGCTGGCGCGGCGCGGGGTGACGCGCCATCTCGAGCTCGATCGCGTGCGCGACGGCGCCCGCGTCCAGGTCTGCGGCCTCGTCCTCATCCGCCAGCGGCCGGGCTCGGCCAAGGGCGTCATCTTCATGACGCTCGAGGACGAGACCGGCATCGCCAACCTCATCGTCTGGCCCAAGACCTTCGAGGCCTACCGCCCCGTCGTCGTCGGCGCGCGGCTGGTGGGCGTGCGCGGGCGCCTGCAGCGGGCGAACGGCGTCACCCACATCGTCGCCGACGCGCTGGAGGACTGGTCGGACCTGCTGGCGCGGCTCGGCGGCGAGGGCCTGCCCGAGGCTCTGGCGCGCGCCGACGAGGTCAAGGCCGGCGGCTCCGCCGATCCCCGCGAGAAGGAGACGAAGCGCGAGCGCGAGGCGCGCTTCCGCGCCCTGGTGCGCGAGGAGCCGGCGCTCGCGCAGGACGTCGCACGCCACGAGGCGCAGTCGGCGTTGCGCCGCGGCGCCGCCGCCGATCCCACCACGCTCCCCGACCGCCGCGGCGTCGCCGCCGCCATGCCAAAGGGGCGGAACTTCCGATGAGGTCAGCCGCGATCGGGCGAGGCGCCCGCGGTCGCCGCCGCCCCCTTCCTCGCGCGCCGGCGCACGGAGGCGAGGAGGCGGGGCACGAGCGACAGGAGAAGCAGCGCGATGAGCACGAGGGTGATCGGGCGATCGAGCACGAAGGACGGGTCGCCCCCGGTGATCTGGTAGGAGCGCACGAGCTCGCCCTCCGCCATGTCGCCCACGAGGAGGCCGACCACCGCCGCGGCCACCGGGTAGCCGTAGCGGCGCATGGCCCAGCCGAGCACGCCGCCGGCGACGACCGTGATCGGCCCCACCATGTTGCCGGTGATGGCATAGGCGCCCACGATGGAGAGCACCATCACGACGGGGGTGAGGAGCCGCAGCGGCACCTTCACGATGGTGCCCGCCGCGAACACGAGGGCCGTGCCCACGAGGAGCAGGAGGAAGGCCTGCGCCATGTTGCCGAGGATGAGCGCGTAGACGACGTCGCCGTTCTCCGCGATGAAGCGCGGCCCGCCGGTCACGTTGTGCATGGCGAAGGCGCCGAGCAGGATCGCCGTGCCCGCGCCGCCGGGCAGGCCGAGCGCGAGGAGCGTGATCATCGAGCCGCCCTCGGACGAGCTGTTGGCCGCCTCCGACGCGATGACGCCCTCCGGCGCGCCCTTGCCGAAGCGGGACGGGTCCTTGTCGCGGCGCTTGGCGATGGCGTAGGAGGCGAGGTTCGCCACGCTCGAGCCGACGCCCGGCACCATGCCGATGCCCGCCCCGATGAAGCCCCCGCGCATCAGGTCGACGGGCTTTCCGAGCGCGAGCCTGATGCCGCCGAGGATGGCCGAGAGCCGCACCACCCGGTGCGCCCGCTCCTCGACGATGTAGTCGCGCCCCACGAGGCCGAACAGCTCGGAGGCCGCGAACAGGCCGATGAGCGCCGCGATCGGCGGGATGCCGTCGAGGAGGTACATCGAGCCGAAGGTGCCGCGCATCTGGCCGGCGTCGCTGAAGCCGATCGTCGAGAACAGGAGGCCGACGATGCCGGCGGCGACGCCCTTGGCGACGCTCGCGGTGTTGAGCACGGCGATGAGTGTCAGCCCCCAGATCGCGACGACGAGGAGCTCGGTCGGCCCGAGCCGCAGCACCCATTCGGCGACGAAGTCGACGGTGAAGAGCAGGAGCAGGTAGCCCACGAGCGTGCCGACCACCGAGGCCGCGAGCCCGGCGCCGAGCGCCTCGCCGTGGCGGCCCGCCACCGACATGGGGAAGCCGTCGAAGGCGGAGGCCACCGCCGACGAGGTGCCGGGAATGTTGATGAGGATCGCCGGGATCGCCCCGCCGAAGCCGCCGCCCGTGAAGATCGCGGTGAGGAACAGGATCGCCGTGAGAAAGTCCATGTAGAGCGTGGCGGGCAGGAACACCGCCATGGCGATCGAGATCGACAGGCCGGGGATCGCCCCGAAGATCACGCCGATGACGAGGCCCGGCACCACGACGAGCCAGGCGCTCGGCGTCGAGGCGAGAAGGTCGAGGGCACCGGCGAAGGCGACCGTGTCGATCATGGGCGCGAGGGCCTCAGAACAGAAGCGTCGGCAGGCGCACCGAGAGGAGCGCGACGAAGATCCAGACGACCGGCGCCGTCACGAGCGCGGCGAAGCCGATCAGCACGAGCGGGCGCCGCTCGCCCTGGAGCGCCAGCGATGCCGCGAGGAAGACGAAGGTCGCCGCGTCGAAGCCGGCATGGGGGATCGCCGCCACGTAGGCGACGAGGAGCGCCATGAAGGCGAGGCTGGCGCGCGTCTGGCGGGCCTCCTCGCGGACCTTCGCGTCGTCGAGGGTCGTGCGCCGCGCGGCCGCGACGTCCTCCGCGATCGCCGCGAGGAGCGCCACGATGCCGATGGCGGCGGCCGGCACGATCAGGATCGTGTCGGCGATGCCCCGCGACTTCGAGGCGACGTCGGCGGCGTAGCCCGCCATGGCGAGCGCGAGCGCCAGCGCGAAGAGAACGGCCCCCACCGGCCAGGCCGGCCGGCGGGGGGACGCGCTCTCGGGGGAAGCGCCGTCTTGCGACATGGGGTCCGGCGACATCGCGCTCGGGCCGGCCTCAGCGCAGCTTCTCGGCATGGGGCACGAGCGCCGCGTAGGCGTCGTCGACGAGCGCCTGGCTCTCCTCGGGGCCGACCCAGTCGGCGCCGATCTTGGCCTCGCGGGCCCAGGCCTGGAACTCCTCGCTCTCCACGGTCTCGCGATAGGCGTCGACGAGGATCTGCCAGCGGTCGGGATGCTCCTCCTTCAGGGCGGAATGCGCGATCAGGCCGGTGATGTTGCCGCCGATGAGGGCGACGGGCTCGACGCCCATCTCGCCGAGCGCCTCGTTGAGGAGCGGCGCGTCGTGCTCGCCCGGGTCCGAGGTGTTGACGACGGCGAGCACCCGGATGCGGTCGCGGATCGAGGCGGCGGCTTCGGCCGCGATGATCTCGAAATCGACCTGGTTGCCGGCGAGCGCCGCGCGCAGGGGCGCGCCGCCGTCATAGGTGACGAAGCGCACGTTGTCGGTTGGAATGTCGAAGGCGTCCATCAGGATGTAGGTCTGGATATGCCCGCCATTGCCGAAGATGATGCCCGAGGACACGGCACCCGGCTCGCGCATGGCCTCGACCAGCTGATCGAGCGTCTCGTAGGGGCTGTCCTGGTGGACGGCGACGATGGCGTAGTCGTTCCACTGCGCGTTGAGGAGCGAGAAGTCGTCCCATTCCACCGGCGCGCCGCTGACCAGGATCGCGCTCGACAGGTAGGGCGTGGCCTGCATCAGGAGCAGCGTGTTGCCGTCGGCCGCCTGCTGCTGGAAGTAGGTCGCGCCGAGCGCGCCCGCGCCGCCGGCGCGGTTCTCCACCGTGATCGGCACGCCCAGCCGCGGGCTCATGTGCTCGGCGAGGCCGCGCGCCATGCGATCCGCGCTGCCGCCGGCATTGAAGGGCACGACGATGGAGATCGGCTCGTCGGGCCAGGCGAGGGCTGCGGAGGGGGCGGCCAGCGCCGCGAGCCCGAGCGCGGCGGCGCCGACGAGGGCGCGGCGCGTGAGCGAGCCGCCCGTGAGCCGCCCCGTCGCTGCGGCGAAGCTGTCGAAAAGCATGGTCTTTCCTCCCGGCGTCTTCTGTTCCGTGGTGGCGCGAGAGTGCGACCTGTGCTTAAGTCATGTCAATATGACAAATCGGGATAGGGAGCCATACGTGTCCGGGGGCGATCCGTGGCCCAAGCACCACCAGCTCTACCTCGTCCTGCGCCAGCAGATCCGCGAGGGCGCCTTCGACGGCGGCGTGCCGCTGCCGAGCGAGCACAAGCTCGGGGGGGAGTTCGGCGTCTCCCGGATCACCGTGCGCCGGGCGATGGAGCGACTGGAGCAGGAGGGCTTCGTCGAGCGCCATCGCGGGCGCGGCACCTTCGTGCGCGACGGCGCGGCGATCTCGCCGGTCCAGGCGAGCATCAGCGGCTCGGTGGAGAACCTCGTCGCCATGGGGCTGGAGACCCAGGTGCGGGTCATGGGCGTCGACTACGTGCCGCCGCCGCCCGCCGTGGCGCGCCAGCTGGGGCTCGCCGCCGGCGCGCCGTGCCAGCGCGCGGTTCGCGTGCGCGCCCTCGACGGTCGGCCGTTCTCGCATCTGACGACCTACGTACCCGAGGAGATCGGGCGAACGTTTGATGTGGACGACCTCGCGCGCACCCCGCTCCTCATCCTGATTGCGCAGGCCGGGCGGCCCATCGCGCGGGCCGCGCAGAGCGTCTCGGCGACGCTGGCGACGCCCGAGATCGCGCGCGCCCTCGACATCGATCCGGGCGAAGCGCTCCTCGCCATCCGCCGCGTGGTGCGCGACGTCGACGGACGGGCGGTGGAGGTGATGCACGGCCTCTACCGGCCCGACACCTACGAGCACGAGATGGCGCTCGAGCGCACCAACGAAGGCGGCGTCGAGCTCTGGAAGGCGCGCTGAGCGGCTGCGTTCAACGCAGACGCGCGCCGCTCTGCGGATCGAACAGGTAGACCCGCGCGGGATCGACCGCGACGTCGACCCGCGCCCCGGGACGCGGCGCATTCACGCCGCGGGTCTCGACCACGAGCCGCGTGCCGTGCCCCGCGTCGCAATGGACGTGGCAGACGGAGCCGAGATTCTCGACGATGTCGACGACGAGCGTCTCGCCGGCGGCGAGGGTGAGATCCTCGGGGCGCAGGCCCACCGTCACGGCGCCGTCGCGCGGCCGCACCGCCGTCTCGATCGTGCGCCCGAGCGCGGGTATCGCCACGCCGCCCGCCTCGGCGCGCCCGTCGAGGAAGTTCATCGACGGGGAGCCGATGAAGCCCGCGACGAAGCGGTTGTCCGGGTCCTGGTAGAGCGCGAGCGGCGCGCCGACCTGCTCCACCCGCCCCGCGCGCAGGACCACGATCTTGTCGGCGAGCGTCATCGCCTCGACCTGATCGTGGGTCACGTAGATCATCGTCGCGCCCATGGATTTGTGCAGGTGCGCGATCTCGACGCGCATCTCCACGCGCAGCTCCGCGTCGAGGTTCGAGAGCGGCTCGTCGAACAGGAAGACGGACGGGTCGCGCACGATGGCCCGCCCGATGGCGACGCGCTGGCGCTGGCCTCCCGACAAGGCCTTTGGCTTTCGCTCGAGATAGGGCTCGAGCTGCAGCACCCGCGCCGCCTCGCCCACGCGCCGGGCGATCTCCTCCTTGGGGTGGCCCGTCATCTTCAGGCCGAAGCCCATGTTCTCGGCCACCGACATGTGCGGATAGAGCGCGTAGGTCTGGAACACCATGGCGACGCCGCGCTCGGACGGGTCGGCGCGGGTGACGTCCTCGCCGGCGATGACGATGCGCCCGTCCGTCGTCTCCTCGAGGCCCGCGATCATGCGCAGCAGCGTCGACTTTCCGCAGCCCGACGGCCCGACGAAGACGCACAATTCGCCCTCGGCGATCTCGAGGTCGACGCCGTGGATCACCTGGGTCTCGCCGTAGCGCTTGATCACGCGCTCCAGGCTCACGCCGTTCGTCACGCCGGCCATGGGATCAGTCTCCGTGCGTCGGGGCGCGTCGCGCGCCGGGGAAGGTGAAAGCCGCCGCCTCGCGGGCGATGGCTCCCGCGGTCTCGGAAAGGCGCGGGGCGAGCGCGGCGAGGTCGGCCAGCGAATGGCGCAGCGTCGAGGACGTCACCGACATGGCGCCGAGCGGCCGGCCGGCCTCGTCGAGGATCGGCACGGCGACGCAGATGATCGTCGGCTCGTGCTCCTCGCGATCGAAGGCGATGCCGCTCGCGCGGATCTCGCCGAGCTCCGCGCGCAGGCTCTGCGGCGAGACGTGGGTCGCGGGCGTGTGCGGGTACCAGCTCTGCTGCGCCAGCGCCTTGTCGAGGGCGGGCGCCTCGAGATGGGCGAGCATCGCCTTGCCGACGCCGGTGCAATAGGCGGGGCCGATCTTGCCGGCGTCCGAGAACATCGGGATCGGGCGACGCGCGTTGCGCTTGTCGACGTAGAGGACCTGGCCGTTGTCGAGCTTGGCGAGATGCACGGTCTCGCCGATCGCTTCCGACAGCCGGTCGAGATGGGCGCGGGCGAGCGGGGCGAGCGTCGTCTGCTGCCAGGCGGCATGGGCGAGGCGGATGAGCCGGGCGCCGAGCGCGTAGGTATGGTGCGTCTCGTCGTAGGCGAGCATGCGCTGGCTCACCAGCGTCTGCAGGAGGCGGTAGAGCGTCGCCTTGGGCAGCTCGCCGTCGGCCAGGATCTCGGCGAAGCGTACGGGACGGCCGTAGGCGGCCACCGCATCGAGCAGCGTCAAGGCCTTCCCCACCGTGCCGTCGGCGGGCTTGTCCATGCCCGTCACCTCCCCGTCTTTCCATCCCGCGGCGCAGCATTCGTCGGCTGCACTCTCCTGGTTGACAACACTAGCGAGGGCAGGCATCGTTTTCAATAATCAAAACACGGTTCCAACATTCGGAACTCATCCGATGCGGGAGCCGATCGGGAGGAGACCTGGAATGCCGTCGATCACGAAGACCCGCCTGCTCGCCTTCGCCGCCGCGACCATGCTCGCCGGCGCCGCGATGCCCGCCATCGCGCAGGACGAGCCGCTCACCGGGGAGCTGCGCATCTTCCTCGACACTTCGAACCCGGCGCCCCGCGCCGCGATGGAGGGGATGATCGCGCGCTTCCAGGAGATGCATCCCGATCTCGACATCGAGACGACGATCATCGACCGCGAGGCCTACAAGACCCAGCTGCGCAACTTCCTCTCCGCAAACGCGCCGGACGTCGCCACCTGGCACGCGGGCAACCGCATGGCGCCCTACGTCGAGGCGGGCCTGCTCGAGGACGTCTCCGACCTGTGGGACGAGGAGGTCTCCCGCGACCTCGCCTCCACCAAGGGCTCGATGACGATCGACGGCAAGCAATGGGGCGTGCCCTACACCTATTATCAGTGGGGCGTGTACTATCGCGAGGACCTGTTCGAGCAATACGGCATCGCCGAGCCGGCGACCTGGGACGAGTTCAAGGCCGCCTGCCAGACGCTGCTCGACAACGACGTGAAGTGCGTCTCCATCGGCACGAAGTTCCTCTGGACCGCCGCCGGCTGGTTCGACTACGTCAACCTGCGCACCAACGGCTACGAGTTCCACATGGACCTCACCGCCGGGCGCGTGCCGTGGACCGACGAGCGCGTGCGCCAGACCTTCGCCAATTGGCGCGAGCTCATCGACATGGGCGCCTATATCGACAATCACACCTCCTATTCCTGGCAGGAGGCGCTGCCCTTCATGGTCCAGGGCGACGCCGCCATGTACCTGATGGGCAATTTCGTGGTCGCGCCGCTGCGCGAGGCGGGGCTCACCGACGACCAGATCGGCTTCTTTCAGTTCCCGTCCATCGACGCGGACCTGCCGATGGCCGAGGAAGCGCCGACCGACACGTTCCACATCCCCGCCCAGGCGCAGAACAAGGAGGCCGCCCGCGCCTTCCTGCGCTACGTGGTCGATGCCGAGAACCAGTCGATTATCAACGCCGAGCTGGGGCAGCTGCCGGTGAACTCGCAGGCCACGATCGAGGACGACGAGTTCCTCAACGCCGGCTTCGAGATGCTGTCCTCGGCCCAAGGCCTCTCCCAGTTCTTCGACCGCGACGCCCCGGCGGAGATGGCCAAGGCCGGCATGGAGGGCTTCCAGGAGTTCATGGTGCGCCCGGACAACCTGGACGCCATCCTCGAGCGCCTCGAGCGCGTGCGCCAGCGCGTCTACTGAGCCGCGAGCGCTCTCGCGATCCCGGGCCCGCGCGGCTCGGGATCGCCGCATGATCGATCGCCCGTGAAATCCGAGGAGACCCGCCATGGTCGCCGTCGCGACCCCGCCGCGCGGGGCCAAGCGCAAGGCGAAGGCGCCCACCGCCTTCGGCGGCTATTGGCGCCGCAACCAGCTCAAGCTCGCGCCGTGGCTCTTCCTGGCGCCGGGGGCGTTCTTCTTCGCGCTCTACGTGGTCGCGCCGATCCTCCAGAGCTTCCAGATCTCGCTCTACGAATGGGACGGTCTCGGCACGCGCGAATACGTCGGCCTGCGCAATTACGAGGAGCTGTGGTGGGACGACGCCTTCTGGACGGCGCTGCGCAACAACGTCGTCTGGCTCGTCCTCTACCTGCTGGCGATCCCCGGGGGCCTGTTCATCGCGCTGTTCCTGAACCAGACGGTGCGCGGCATCCGCATCTACAAGTCGTTGTTCTTCTTCCCCTTCGTGATCAGCCAGGTCGTGGTCGGCCTCGTCTTCGCCTGGTTCTACGATCCGACCTTCGGGCTGTTCAACGAGATCCTCGGCGTGTTCGGGCTCGGCCCCGTGGCCGTGCTCGGCGACCCGGACTACGTCACCTACGGCATCATCGCAGCCGGCCTGTGGCCGCAAACGGCCTATTGCATGATCCTCTACCTCACCGGGTTGAACGCGGTCGATCCCGAGCAGATCGAGGCCGGGCGCCTCGACGGCGCCAAGGGCTGGCGGATGCTCTGGTACGTCGTGCTCCCGCAATTGCGGCCCGCGACCTTCATCGCCTTCGTCGTGACGATCATCGGCGCGCTGCGCTCCTTCGACCTCGTCTCGGTGATGACGGCGGGCGGCCCCTTCGGCGAGAGCCGGGTGCTCGCCTACTACATGTTCGAGGTGGCGCTGTCGGAATACGGCTTCCGCATGGGCTACGGCGCGGCGATCGCGGTGGTGCTGTTCGCCATCATGATGATCTACATCGCCTTCTTCCTCACGAAGATGTACCGCGACGAGAAGGGGGTGTGATGAGCGCCTCCTTCCGCCAGCGCGTCGCCGCGATCTGCGAGCGCCTTCCCGGGGTCGAGACCACCCGCGTATGGGGCGACAGCCACGAGGTGTGGACCGTCGGCGGGCGGATCTTCGCGGGCATCGGCACCATGACGCGCGGCGTCGCGGTGAAGTGCGCGGACGTCGAGACCGCGCAGATGCTCGTCGAGGCGGGCGTCGGGACGCCGGCCCGCTACTTCCACCGCTCCTGGCTGCTCCTGCCGGAGGATGCGCCGGAGGACGAGATCACCCATCGCATCGGCCTCTCCTACGATCTCATCCGCGCGAAGCTGCCCAAGGCGGCGCGCGCCGCCCTGCCCGTGCGGGAGGACGCCTGACATGTTCCCGACGCCCGTCGAGAAGTCGTCCGCCGCCTGGCGCGCCTCCTATCAGGCGCTGCTCCCGATCGCGCTCGTCGTCTGGCTCCTGCCGCTGATCGCGGTCGCGGTGTTCTCGATCCGGCCGGACGCGGACTTCGCCAACGCGAACTATTGGGGCTGGCCGTCGGCGTTCAACCTCCTGGAGAATTACGGCGCGGTGTTCTTCCAGTCCGACATGCCGCGCTACCTGCTCAACTCGGTGCTGATCACCGTGCCGACCGTGATCGGCGCGGTGGGGCTCGCCTGCATGACGGGCTTCGCGCTCGGCGTGTACAAGTTCCGGGCGAACCTCCTCGTCTTCTTCGTCTTCGTCGCCGGCAACTTCGTGCCGTTCCAGATCCTGATGGTGCCGGTGCGCGAGCTCACCCTCGATCTCGGCCTCTACGACACGAAGACGGGCCTCGTGCTCTTCCACGTGGCCTTCCAGGCGGGCTTCTGCACGCTGTTCATGCGCAACTTCATCCGGGCGCTGCCGCGCGAATTGATCGAGGCGGCGCGCGTGGAGGGCGTCTCCGAGATCCGGATCTTCTGGTACGTGGTGCTGCCGCTCATGCGCCCGGCCATCGCGGCGCTCTCGGTCCTGATCTTCACCTTCGTCTGGAACGATTATTTCTGGGCGATCGTGCTGACCCAGGGCGTCGATTCGCAGCCGGTGACGGCGGGCATCACCGCCTTCAACTCGCAATATCGCGCGGCCTATCACCTGATGAGCGCGGGCTCCATCGTCGCCGCGCTGCCGCCGGTCCTGATGTTCTTCCTCATGCAGCGCCACTTCATCGCCGGCCTGACGCTCGGGGCGGTCAAATGAGGCATGCTTGGCGCCTCGACACGCCGGCGCAGACGCTCGTGCTCGCGAGCCGCGAGGGCGGCCTGCCGGAGGTCGTCCATTGGGGCGCGCCTCTCCCGCAGGACGAGGATCTCGAGGCGCTGGCGCAGGCTCTCCTGCCCCGCGAGGTCACCGGCGGCATGGCGGATGCGCGCCCGCCGCTGACGATCTGCCCGCTCGCGCAAGACGGGCACGGCGGCGCGCTCGGCGCCGATCTCGGCGACGCGCACCCGCGCCTCGCGCTGGAGCACGCCGATTACGAGCCCGGCCGCAGCCTGCGCGCCGTCTTCGCCGGCGACGGCCATCGCTACACGCTCGCCATCGAGGCCGATGCCGAGACGGACGTCCTCGTGCTCTCGGCGATTCTGGACGCGCCCGGCCCCGTCCGCCACCTCGCCGCGCCAGCGCTCCCCGGCCCGCCGCTCGGGACGGCGGTGACGACCTTCGCCGGGCGCTGGACGTCCGAGTTCCAGCGCCGGGACGTGCCCTGGTCCGCGGGGCCGCACGTGCGCGAGATCCGCGAGGGCCGCACGTCGCACCAGGCCTATCCCGGCCTCCTCATGCCTTCCGGGGAGCTGCGCCACGAGACGGGCGAGGTCTTCGCCCTCGCGCTCGGGCAGTCCACCGGCCATCGGCTCGTGATCGAGGAGCTGCCCGACGGGCGCCGGCACGTCATGCTCGGGCCGGTCCTGCACCCCGCCGGCGCGACGCGCGTCACCGCCGGCCCGCTCTACGTCACGCGCTCGGACGCCGGCACCAACGGCGTGATCGACGCCTTCCACCGGCACCTGCGCGCGCGCCTCGTGCGCTTTCCCGATCCGGCGCGCCCGCGGCCGGTGCACTACAATTCATGGGAGGCCGTCTACTTCCGCCACGACATGGCGGAGCTGAAGGAGATCGCCACCCGCGCCGCAGCGCTGGGCGCCGAACGCTTCGTCCTCGACGACGGCTGGTTCAAGGGCCGGAGCGACGACACGACGAGCCTCGGCGACTGGATCGTCGACGCCGACAAGTACCCGGATGGCCTCCACCCGCTCCTGGCGCACGTGCGCGCGCTCGGCATGCGCTTCGGTCTGTGGGTCGAGCCGGAGATGGCGAGCCCCGTCTCCGATCTCGCCCGCGCCCATCCGGACTGGATCCTCGGTCCCGGCGACCAGCCGCTGGCGCGAAACCAGCTCGTCCTCGATCTCTCCCGCGCGCAGGTGCGCGAGCACCTCTTCGCGCGCCTCGATGCGCTCCTGCGCGAATACGAGATCGACTACCTGAAATGGGACCACAACCGCGCCCTGCCCGGCCCGGACCATCGGCAGGCCGACGGCTTCGCCACGCTGGTCTCGCGGCTGCGCGAGGCCCATCCGATGGTCGAGATCGAGAGCTGCGCATCCGGCGGCGGGCGGCTCGATTGGGGGGCGCTCGCGCTCACGCAGCGCGTTTGGCTGTCGGATTCGAACGATGCGCTCGAGCGGCTGCGCATCCAGCACGAGGCGCTGCCCTTCCTGATCCCGGACGTGACCGGCAGCCATGTCGGGCCGCGCACCTGCCACACGTCGGGGCGCATCCTGCCCATGCGGCTGCGGGCGTGGACGGCGGCGCAGCGCCATTTCGGCTTCGAGATGGACCCGCGCGAGCTCACCCCCGAGGAGGCGGAGGTGCTCGCCTCCGTGTGCCATTGGTGGAAGGAGCGCCGCGACTGGCTGATGCCGGCGCGGCGCCTTCGCCTCGACACGCACGATCCGGCCCGCCTCGCCGAGATCGCCATAGCGCCGGACGGCGACCGGTTCGCGCTGTGGCTTGCGCAGGTGGCGACGCCGGGGCGCATCCTCCCGATCCGCCTGCGCATCCCCGGCCTCGAACGCGAGGCGCGCTATCGCGTATCCCTCGCTGATCCCGGCTGCGTCTCGCCGCTGTCGCGCGGCGGGCATCCGCTCCTGGCGGGGGCGGTGACGCTGTCGGGCGCGGCTCTCGCCGGCGCCGGCCTCGCGCCGCCGCTGCAGGAGCCCCAGAGCGTCCTCGTCCTCGAAGGAGAGCGTCTTCCATGAGCGCCGAAGAGACCATGCCCACCTATCCCGATCTCGCGGGCGCCTGCGTCTTCGTCACCGGCGGCGGCTCGGGTATCGGCGCGGCGCTGACCGAAGGCTTCCTGCGCCAGGGCGCGAAGGTCGCCTTCGTCCAGCGCTCGGACGCCGCCGCCTTCTGCGACCGCATGGCGGAGGAGACGGGCAATCGCCCGCTCTTCATTCGCTGCGACATCACCGACATTCCCGCGCTGGAGCGCGCCATCGCGGACGCCTCCGCCGCGCACGGGCCGGTGCGCGTGCTCGTCTCCAACGCCGCCAACGACCTGCGCCAATCCATCGCCGAGACGACGCCCGAAGCGTGGGACGCCTCGATGGCGATCAACCTCAAGCCCTACTTCTTCGCCGCGCGGGCGGTCGCGCCCGGGATGCGCGCGGCCGGCGGAGGCGTCATCGTCAACATGTCGTCGGTCAGCTACATGATGGGGAACGCGGGCTATCCCGCCTACGTCACGGCCAATGCCGGCATCACCGGCATGACCCGCGCGCTCGCCCGCGAGCTGGGGCCCGATCGCATCCGCGCGAACGCGCTGATGCCGGGCTGGGTACTCACCGAGAAGCAGATCTCGCACTGGGCGACGCCGGAGGATCTCGCCGCCCATCTCGACAAGCAGTGCCTGAAGGAGCATCTGGCGCCGGCGGACATCGTGGGCGGCTGCCTGTTCCTGGCCTCGAACGCGAGCCGCATGATGACGGGCCAGGCGCTCGTCATCGACGGCGGAGTGGTGGTGACCGGATGACGAAGACGACGGAGCGGGTCGAGGCGCAGTGGATCGGCCTCGACTGGGGCACGACGAACCTGCGGGCCTATCTGATGGCGGGGGAGACCTGCCTCGCCGAGGCACGCGCCCGCAAGGGCATGAACACGCTCGCGACCCGCGACGATTTCGAGCGCGCGCTGTTCGACACGGTGGGCGGCTGGCTGCCGCAGGACCCGCAGGTGCCGGTGCGCGTCATCGCCTGCGGCATGGTCGGTGCCCGCCAGGGCTGGCGCGAGGCGCCCTATCTGCGCGCGCCGACGACGCCGATCGGCGAGCCGCGCACCGTTCCGACCTCGCGGCCGGGCATCGTCGTCGAGATCCTGCCGGGCATCAGCCAGGACGAGCCGGCCGAGGTGATGCGGGGCGAGGAGACGCAGATCGCGGGCATCCTCGCCGCAGAGCCCGATTTCGAGGGCGTCGTCTGCCTCCCGGGCACGCACACCAAGTGGGTGCGGGTTGCCGAGGGCGGCATCGTGGGCTTCCGCACGGCCATGACCGGCGAGATCTTCGGGCTCCTGTCCGAGCGCTCGGTGCTGCGCCATTCCATGGACGAGGAGTGGGACGAGGGCATCTTCGCCGCCGCGGTGGCGGAGGCCGCCGCGGATCCGGCGCAGGCGCCCCTCGCCTTCTTCCGCATCCGCGCGCAGAACCTCCTCCACGACACGATTCCCGGAGAGAGCCGCGCGCGGCTCTCGGGCCTCCTCATCGGCGCGGAGCTCGCGGCGCTCGGCGCCTTCCGCGACGCCGCCGCCGTGCGCGTCGTGGGCAACGCGACGCTCGCCGGACATTACGCGAAGGCGCTCGGCGCGCTGGGCCAGGGCGCGATCCTGCACGACGGCGCGGCGGCGACGCGCGCCGGCCTCGCTGCCGCCTACCGCGCGCTCGCGCCGGGGCGCGCGACATGACGCGCCCGCTCATCGCCATCCTGCGCGGCATCACGCCGAGCGAGGCCGTGCCCGTCGCCGAGGCGCTGATCCGGGCCGGGATCGAGACGATCGAGGTGCCGCTCAACTCCCCCGATCCGCTCGCCTCCATCGCGGCGATGGTCGAGGCGCTCGGCAGGCGCGGCCGCTTCGGCGCCGGCACGGTGACGACGCCCGAGGAGGTGCACGCCGTCGCTCGGACCGGCGCGACCTTCGTCGTCTCGCCCAACACCGACGAGGCCGTGATCCGCGAGACGAAGCGGCTCGGCCTTCGCTCCTATCCCGGCGCCTTCACGCCGTCGGACTGCTTCGGCGCGCTCAAGGCCGGCGCCGACGCGCTCAAGATCTTCCCCGCCTCCATGATGGGCCCCTCCGGCCTGAAGGCGATCCGCGCCGTTCTCCCCGCCGGCACGCGCGTCTATGCCGTGGGCGGAGCGGACGCCGACACGTTCCCCGCCTGGCTCGCCGCCGGAGCCGACGGCTTCGGCCTCGGCTCGGCGCTCTACAAGCCCGGGATGGCAGCGGAGGAGGTGGCGCGGCGGGCGGAGGCGATCGTGAGGGCATATGACGGCGCCGCCGCGGGCGATAATCGGCGCGACGGCCGCTGAAAGGGACCGAACGATGCCCACCCCCAAGCTCGGCGTCTGCTACTACCCGGAGCACTGGCCGGAAGCCCGCTGGGCGCTCGATGCGCGGATGATGCGCGCGGCGGGGCTCTCGCTCGTGCGGATCGGCGAGTTCGCCTGGAGCCGGCTCGAGCCGCGCCCCGGCGAATTCGACTTCGGCTGGCTCGACCGGGCGATCGCGACGCTGGGCGAGGCCGGCCTCGGAATCGTGCTCGGCACGCCCACCGCGACGCCGCCGCGCTGGATGCTCGAGCGCCACCCGGACATGCTCGCGGTCGATGCCGAGGGGCGGCCGCGCAAGTTCGGCTCGCGCCGGCACTATTGCTTCGCCCACGAGGGCTACCGCGCCGAGGCGGCGCGCATCGCCGGTCTGCTCGGCGAGCGCTACGGCCGAAATCCGCACGTCGTCGCCTGGCAGATCGACAACGAATACGGCTGCCACGACACGGTGGTCAGCTATTCGGACGCCGCCGCGCGCGGCTTCCGTCGCTGGCTGGCGGCGCGCTACGGCGACGTTTCGCGGCTCGACGAGGCCTGGGGCAACGTTTTCTGGTCGATGGAATACACGGCCTTCGAGGAGATCGACCCGCCGAACCTCACCGTCACCGAGGCGAACCCGGCCCACACGCTCGACTACCGCCGCTTCCTCTCGGACGCGGTCGTCGCCTTCAACGCGGCGCAGGTCGCGGCGCTTCGCCCGCATACGGACGCGCCGCTCTCGCACAATTACATGGGCCGCATCCTCTCCTTCGATCATTTCGCGGTCGGGCGCGATCTCGAGATCGCGACGTGGGACAGCTATCCCCTCGGCTTCCTGGAGGATCGCTCCGACCAGGGCGAGGATTGGCGCCGCCGCTTCGCGCGCCAGGGCGACCCGGATTTCCAGGCCTTCCACCACGACCTCTACCGCGCCGTGGGCAAGGGCCGCTGGTGGGTGATGGAGCAGCAGCCCGGCCCGGTGAACTGGGCCCCGCACAATCCCGCGCCGCTGCCGGGCATGGTCGCGCTCTGGACCTGGGAGGCGATCGCTCACGGCGCGGAGGCCGTGTGCTATTTCCGCTGGCGGCAGGTGCCGTTCGCGCAGGAGCAGATGCATGCGGGCCTGCTGCGCCCGGACGCCGCCCCCGCACCGGGCCTCGCCGAGGCGAGAGCGGTGGCAGACGCGCTCGACGATCTGCCGGAGACCGGCACGGCCCCCGTCGGGCTCGTCGTCGACTATCAGGCGTCCTGGGTGTGGGAGACGGAGCGGCAGGGCGCGGAATGCGACTATTTCCGCCTCGTCTTCGACGTCTACCGGGCGCTGCGCTGCGCCGGGCTCTCCGTCGACATCCTGCCGCCGACGACGCGCGACCTCTCGGCCCATGCGCTCGTGCTGGCGCCCGGCCTCGCGATCTGGCCGGAGCCGCTGCGCGAGGCCCTCGCGGCCCATGACGGCATCGCTATCGCCGGGCCGCGCACCGGGGCGAAGACCGACGCGTTCCGCATCCCCGAGGCGCTTCCCCCGCAGATGCCGGGCGTCGACGCGCGGGTGACGCGCATCGAGACGCTGCGCGACGACTGCCCCGTGGCGCTCGCGGAGGGCGGCGCATTCCGGTTCTGGCGGGAATTCGTGGAGGGCGACGCGCCCGTGCTCGAGGCGTGCGCCGACGGCGAGCCCGCCCTCGTCGGCACGCGGGAGCGCGCCTATCTCGCCGGCTGGCCGGACGACATCGCCTTGGACCGCATCGTGCGCCGCGCCGCCGGCGCGGCGGGGCTCGCGACCCTCGCCTTGCCGGACGGGCTTCGCGTGCGCGACCGCGGCTCGGTGCGCTTCGTCATGAATTACAGCGCCGAGCCCGTCTCCCTCGACGGCGTCGTGCCCGGCGCCACCGGCACGCTCCCGCCGGCGGGAACCCTGCGCCTGCCGCGGGCGTGAGCGCGCTCACCCGCGCGAAACCTCACCCGCGCGGCGTCGGTCGCCAGCCGGGCGGGGCCATCTCGAAGCCGGCGAAGTCGAAGCCCGGCGCCACGGTGCAGCCCACCAGCGTCCAGGCGCCGAGCGAGGTCGCCGTCTGCCACCAGCCGGCGGGCACCACGATCTGCGGCACCTGCCCGCGGGCGATGTCGATGCCGAGATGCCGGGCTTCCGCGTCATGGCCGTTGGGCGAGAGCGTCAGGACGAGGGGCGCGCCGGCATGGAAGTGCCAGACCTCCGCCGCGTCCACCCGGTGCCATTCGGAGACGTCGCCGAGCCCGAGCAGGTAGTAGATGGCGGTGGAGACCGCCCGCCCGGACGCGTCCGTCCGCGGGTCACGGAACGTCTCCTTGTAGAACCCGCCCTCGGGGTGCGGGGACAGGCCGAGACGCGCGACGACCTCGTCGGCGGTGAGCCCGTCGATGGCGTGCGGCATCGCGCCCTCCCCTCGCCTTTCCTCGAGCCGGCTCAGAAGTTGTTCTTCCACTCGCGCAGCGCGCGGAAGACCTCGCTCGCCGGCCGGCCCTCCATCTTCACCGAGCGTGCGAGCGCCGGCTCGCCCGCACGCATGAAGGGGTTCGTGGCCTTCTCCTCGCCCACCGTCGTGGAGCCGAACAGCGTGCCGGCAGCCGCCATCTCCTCCGCCTTCGCGGCCCGCGCCTTCAATTCCGCATTGTCCGGATCGGCGGCGAGCGCGAAGCGCGCATTGGCGCGGGTGTAGTCGTGCCCGCAATGGGCGATCGTCTCGTCCGGCAGCGCCGCGATGCGCGAGAGCGCCCGCCAGAGATCGTCGTAGCCCCCGCCGAAGACGCGCCCACAGCCCATCGGGAAGAGCACGTCCCCGGGGAAGAGCAGCCCCGCTCCCGCGAAATGGAAGGTGACGTGGTCCTCGCAATGGCCGGGCGTCTCCCACACCTGCGCCACCAGATCGCCGACCCTCACCGTGTCGCCCTCGGCCACGCTCTGCGCGGTGCCCTCGATCGCCGGCCCCTTGGCCGGCGCGACGACCCGCGCACCGGTGGCCGCGACGACCTCGGGGATGCCCTGCACGTGGTCGGCGTGCTTGTGCGTGACGAGGATGTCGGTGAGCGTCCACCCGGTGTCGGAGAGCGCCTTCATCACGGCCGCCGCCTCCGGCACGTCGATGGCGGCGCAGGCGCCCGTCGCGGGATCGCGCACCAGGACGCCGATATTGTCGGACAGGCAGCGGAAGACGTGCGTCTCGACGGGGCTGTGGGAAGCCATTCGCATTCTCCTCGTCTCGTTCGTTCGCGTGCGGGGAGCGGTAGCACGCGCGAGCGCGCGACGATACCCGGGCGGACGCACGCGCCGATGCGCGGCGGCCGTCGGTGTGCAGCGTCCGGCAGGTCGTCAGGCGGCAGCTTGCGAGAAGGCCTCGTCCGCCTGATCGATTTCGATCACGCGTCCCGCCTGCGCCAGCAGCGCGTTCGCAGGGCCCATCTCGGCCCGGCTGCGGACGACGGCGATCAGGCTCGGCGGATCGGGCAACGCCGCGAGATCGTGGAAAGCCGTGCTCGCCTTGAAGACGGCGACGGGATAGTTCGGCACCGCGTGAAAGACCGCGACGCGGCCGTTCGGCCGCGCGATGGCGGTGAGGTCCCATTCCGTGGCGGACGCGCCGGCGAGCCGACCGCGAAACTCGACCGCCGCGGGGAAGACGCGCTCCAGGCGCTCCTGCAGCATTTCCTCGATCGCGATCTCGGCGGCCTGAGAGGCGTTCGCGACGATCCGGTCCGCGATCGCCTTGGAGGCGGCACTCACGTCGAAGATCGCGCGCTCGACGTGCTCCACCGGCACGTCGACGAACACTTCGCGGCGCCCGGCCTCGACGTCGTGCTCTTCCGCGATCGTACGAGCCGTGTTGGCGAAGGACCGCATCGCCCCGAAGCTCTCGATCTCGCGATACGCGAAGCCGGAATCGCTCACCCGGATGCCGCCCGCGGCATAGCCGAGCCGCACGGTCACGAAGGCTCCGCTCGGATAGACCATCGGCAGGCTGATGAAGCTCGCGTCGCCGTAATTCTTCACGGTTACGAGACCGGGCGCGATCTCGGCGCTGAGCGTGGAGAGGTTGGGGAGATCGGTCATGGCGTCGGGCCTTGCGAGAAGAGATCATACTCCCATGGCGGTGGGGCGACAACGTCGATGTTCTCGATTCGAAGACGTGAACCGACGAACGTCCGTACGTCCGCGAAGCTCCCCAAGAACACGTCGACGTCACGTGCGGTGGAGAGACCGCCCGACCGCATCCGTCGCTCGGTTTCGGACCAGTTCAGCTCGAAGGCATGAAGGTGCGTTCCGTGTATCCGCCTCCCGGACCAAGCCGACCTAGGCCGCCGCGGATTCGAATGGCCTCCGTCGAGCGGCCGCCAGTCGAGCCGTTCGAGCGGGAGCGCTTGGCGCCCAGGCGCTCTGGCAAGCCTCAGCTCGAAGGTCACGTGCTCGTTCGGCCTGCGTGCGTAGCAGCCGCCGTGCAGCACGAGACCGGTGTCGGCCACGCCTTCGATCTCTAGTGCGGCGTCGAACCAGCTGTAGTCGGTGCCGCGCTCGGGTATGCCCCAGTTCTGAAAGGCGCGGAGACGCTTCTGCGCGTGGAAGATCGCATCGATCGTGACGGTCATGCGTCTCGTCCAGCACGTCAGGGCGGTGGTTGCCGGGGAAGCGTATAGCGCAATCCGGCCCCACCACCGTTCTCCTCGATGAAGATCACGCCCCCTCTCGCGAATGCGTCCCTGATCTTCTCGACGGTCCCCTTATGCGCGGCCAGCGGCCCCGGAATGGTCTCCAGGCGCCGGATCGTTGCGTGCGACACGCCGGCCTCCCGACTCAGATCCTTTTGCTCCCAACGAAGGAGGGCGCGTGCCGCCCGGACCTGCTCGCTCGTTATTGACCGTTCCGGCACGCGAGGCTCGCACAAAATTAGCCCTGAAGGCTTGATTTGATCTACAAGCTTCACTATACATCGCTGCAGGCCCACAACGCAACGAGAGTCCCACCCCATGACGGACGACGCATCCGCGTGTCCGCTCGCGCGCCTGTGCGCCGAGACGGAGCGGCTCCTCGCGCGCCGAGCGGAGGCGGCGCGGGAGCTGGAGGAGGCGCGCGACACCGACGTGCGCGATCACGCCGTGCGCGTGATCCGGGAGGTCGATCGCAGCCTCACCCACATCGCAGCGCGGGCGAGCGACCTTCGGCCGGAGAGCCGCCGCGGAGCGCTCTTCACGCTCGCTCTCGCCGCGGCGGACGTCGAGGAGCTTCCCGACGCCGACGAGACGGAGCCCGCCGCTCGGCTCCGTCGCCGACTGCACGCGCTGCGCGGCTTCCTCGAAGCCGGCGATCCCCTCCCGGGCCCCGTGATGAGCCGGTGGATGCGCGTCGACGCCGACCCGCTCTCGTGGCTCGCCGAGTAGCGGGTGGAACGAAGTCTCCCCACCCACCGAACCCCTTGTGCAGGACGCCGTCCTCCCCACTTCACAGGCCTCGGGAAACGTTATAGTAGAACATCGCCATGAGCCGAGCGCACCACCACCACCACGAGACCGGTCCCGCGCGCCGCGCCGAGGCGGCGGCGCCGACGCTGTCGCTGCTGCGGCTCTCCGCGGGCCAGCGGCTCGCGGGGGTGGGCGTCGCGATCGTGCTCCTGTGGGCGGCGATCCTCTCCGTCATCGGCTGGATCTGAGGGCGCGGCATGACGGCGATCCGCTTCGAGAACGTGACGCTCGGCTACGGCCGGCACCCGGCGGTGCATCACCTCGCGGGGGAGATCGCGCAGGGCAGCCTGACCGCCATCGTCGGGCCCAACGGCGCGGGCAAGTCGACGCTGCTCAAGGGCGTCGTCGGCGCGCTCAAGCCCCTGCAGGGGCGCATCACGCTCTCCACCGGCGCGCGCACGCGCATCGCCTACCTGCCGCAGGCCTCCGAGCTCGACCGCGCCTTTCCCGTCAGCGTCTACGACCTCGTTGCCATGGGCCTGTGGGGATCGCGCGGGCTCTTCGGCGGCATCGGCCGCAGCGATCGCCCGCGCATCGAGGCGGCGATCGCGGCGGTGGGCCTCGGCGGCTTCGAGCGCCGCGCCATCGGCACCCTGTCGGGCGGGCAGATGCAGCGGGCGCTGTTCGCGCGCCTTCTCCTGCAGGACGCACCGCTGATCCTGCTCGACGAGCCCTTCACCGCCATCGACGCCAAGACGACGGCCGACCTGCTTCTTCTCGTGCGTCGCTGGCACGAGGAGGCGCGCACCGTCGTCACCGTGCTCCACGACATCGAGATGGTGCGCGGCGCCTTCCCGCGGACCATGCTGATCGCCCGCGAGCTCGTCGCCCACGGCGAGACGGGCACGGTGCTCGGCCCCGAGAACCTGCTTCGCGCACGCCGCATGGTCGAGGCGGCCAACGACGTCGCGCCCGTCTGCGAGCGGGCCTGAGCCATGCTCTACGATGCGCTTCTCGCCCCCTTCGTCGAGTTCGAGTTCATGCGCCGCGCCCTCGTCGGCTCGCTGGCGCTGGCGCTCGCGGCGGGGCCCATCGGCGTCTTCCTGATGCTGCGGCGCATGTCGCTCACGGGCGACGCCATGGCGCACGCGATCCTGCCGGGCGCGGCGATCGGCTTCCTCGTCTCGGGCCTGTGGCTGCCGGCGCTGACGCTCGGCGGCTTCCTCGCCGGGGTGGCCGTGGCGCTCGCGTCGGGCCTCGTCACGCGGGTGACGAAGCTCGGCGAGGACGCCTCGCTCGCGGCGTTCTACCTCGTCTCGCTGGCGCTCGGCGTCACCATCGTCTCCATGCGGGGCTCGAACGTCGACCTGATGCACGTCCTGTTCGGGACCGTGCTCGCGCTCGACGACGGGGCGCTGCTGCTCATCGGCGCCATCGCCACGGTGACGCTCGGCGCGCTGGCGCTGATCTACCGCCCGCTCGTGATGGAATGCGTCGACCCGGTCTTCCTCGGCTCGGTGAGCCGGGCGGGCGGGGTCGTCCACCTCACCTTCCTCGTCCTCGTCGTCGCCAACCTCGTGGGCGGCTTCCAGGCGCTGGGCACGCTGCTCGCGGTCGGCCTGATGATGCTGCCGGCGGCCACCGCGCGGTTCTGGGCCTCCGACGTCACCGGCATGATCGCCGTGGCGACGGGGGCCGGCATGGTGTCGGGCGCGGCGGGGCTCCTGCTCTCGTATCATTGGGAATTGCCCGCCGGCCCCGCGATCATCCTCGTGGCCGGCGGCATCTATCTCGTCTCCCTCGTCGTCGGAAAGGAAGGCGGGCTTTTGCGCCTCGCCTTCCCGGGACGACATTTGGAGGCATAGGGCCGAGGCCGTGTGGAAACGCCCTCGAATATGCTAAGCTTCAGCTCTCTACACGGGGAGCTTCGGGATGGGGCGTTTCGTCGAGGGCCAGGATCGCCGGCAGG
>NZ_BMMF01000018.1 GCF_014645695.1 Salinarimonas ramus
CGCCCCGCTCGCCGCGGCGCTGAGGAGATGAGGAATACCGCTGCCTCGCGCCGATCACGGATCCCATCTACCGGCGGCGCCGCGAGTTTCCACACAGCCTCGGCCCGAAGCCGCCACCTCCCCGCAGGGGAGGACGAAGGCCGAAGGCCGAGCGTGGGGAGGGCGGCGGGCCGGCCCGCGGAATGGTCGCCCGGCCCCACCGCCCGTGCTGCGCACGGACTCCTCCCCTCCGGGGAGGACGCGAAAGCGCCAGCGCACGTGTTTCTCAGTGACAGGAAAGGGATGCTTCATGTCCTCGGGTCGTAACGTTGTAACATTGCTTTCTACCGCCGCGACGGCGCTGCTCCTCGCGGCGCCCGGCGTCGCGCAGGAGCGACTGCCGGTGGTCGCCACGTTCTCGATCCTGGGCGACGTGGTCGCCCAGGTCGGCGGCGAGCGGGTGACGCTGACGACGCTGGTGGGGCCCGACGGCGACGGGCACGTCTACTCGCCGACGCCCGCGGACGCCCGTCGCGTGGCGGAGGCCGAGATCGTGTTCGTCAACGGGCTCGAGTTCGAGGGCTGGATCGACCGGCTGATCGCCTCGGCCGGCACGGATGCCACGATCGCCGTGGCGAGCGAGGGCGCCAGCCTGCTGGAGACCGACGACGGGCACGGTCACGAAGAAGATGCGCACGATCACGACCACGCGCACGACGACGATCACGCGCACGACCACGATCACGCGCACGCCCACGATCACGACGACCATGCGCACGACGACCATGCGCACGGCTTCTACGACCCCCATGCCTGGCAGGACGTGGAGAACGTCGTCGTCTACGCGACCAACGTCCGCGATGCGCTGATCGCCGCCGATCCGGAGGGCGCGGACACCTACCGCGCCAATGCGGAGAGCTACATCGCCGCGCTTCGGGTGCTCGACGAAGAGATCGCGGCCGCCGTCGCGGCGATCCCCGAGGAACGCCGCACGGTCGTCACGAGCCACGACGCCTTCGGCTATTTCGAGCACGCCTACGGCCTGGAATTCGTGGCGCCCCAGGGCGTCTCGACGGAAGCCGAGGCGTCGGCGCGCGACGTCGCCATGCTGATCACGCAGATCCGCGAGACGGGCGCCGACGCCGTCTTCGTCGAGACCATCACCGACGAGCGCCTCATGCGCCGCATCGCGGAGGAGACCGGCGCCGCCATCGGCGGCACGCTGTATTCCGACGCGCTCTCCCCCGCCGACGGACCGGCGCCCACTTACATCGAGATGATGCGCCACAATATAAGGACCCTGAGCGAGGCGCTCGGCTCCTGAGCCGGGGCGCCTTCGCGCGAATTCGTCCCGAAAGAGCCCCGGCGCGCGGCGCCGGGGCGCATCGCGAGAGCGAGCGACCATGTCCGAAGCGAAGACCTCCTCCGAAGAGAAGATCCCCGTCACCGTCCTCACCGGCTATCTCGGTGCGGGCAAGACGACCCTCCTGAACCGCATCCTCTCGGAGGAGCACGGCAAGCGCTATGCCGTCGTCGTGAACGAGTTCGGCGAGGTGGGCATCGACAACGACCTCGTCGTGGGCGCCGACGAGGAAGTCTTCGAGATGAACAACGGCTGCATCTGCTGCACCGTGCGCGGCGACCTCATCCGCATCATGGACGGGCTGATGAAGCGCAAGGGCCGCTTCGACGCCATCATCGTCGAGACGACCGGGCTCGCCGATCCCGCGCCCGTGGCGCAGACCTTCTTCGTCGACCAGGACGTCTCCGACAATGCCCGCCTCGACGCGGTGGTCACGGTGGCGGACGCGAAGTGGCTCGCCGAGCGGCTGAAGGACGCCCCCGAGGCGAAGAACCAGATCGCCTTCGCCGACGTGATCCTCTTGAACAAGGTCGATCTCGTCTCGGCCGACGAGCTCGCCGAGGTCGAGAGCCGCATCCGCGCGATCAACCCCTATGCCCGGCTCCACCGGACGGAGCGTTGCTCGATCCCCATCGACGAGGTGCTCGGCCGCAACGCCTTCGACCTCGAGCGCATCCTCGACCTCGAGCCCGACTTCCTCGAGGAGGGGCATCACCATCACCACGACGAGGACATGCAATCCGTCTCGGTGACGATCGAGGGCGAGGTGGACCCGAACAAGTTCATGCCCTGGATCTCGAACTACACCCAGGTCGAGGGCCCGAGCATCCTGCGCTGCAAGGGCATCGTCGCCTTCCCCGACGAGCCCAAGCGCTTCGTCTTCCAGGGCGTGCACATGATCCTCGACGGCGACGTCCAGGGCGAATGGCGCGCGGACGAGACGCGGCGCTCCCGCGTCGTCTTCATCGGCCGCGACCTGAAGCCCGACGAGATCCGCGAAGGCTTCCTCGCCTGCGCGGCGTGACGCACTGGAGCCTGGGCCTCAGCCCTCCTCGCGCAGGAGGCGCCGGATCACCTTGCCCGTCGTCGTCAGCGGGAGGCTGTCGCGGAAGACGATCTCGCGGGGATATTCGTGGGCCGACAGCCGCGTGCGAACGAAGGCGCGGATGTCCTCGACCAGCGCATCCGACGGCGTGACGCCCGCGCGGGGCACGACGAAGGCCTTGACGATCTGCGTGCGCACCGGGTCCGGCTTGCCGACGACGGCGGCGAGCGAGACCGCGGGGTGGCGCAATAGGCAGTCCTCGATCTCGGCGGGGCCGATGCGATAGCCGGCCGAGGTGATCAGGTCGTCGTCGCGCCCGACGAAGCGGACGTAGCCGTCCGCGTCGGCGACGCCCTGGTCGCCCGTCGTCATCCAGTCGCCGACGAACTTGGCGCGGGTCGCCTCCTCGCGGTTCCAGTAGCCGAGGAACATCACGGGGTCGGGCCGGCGCACAGCGATCTGGCCCGGCTCCTCGGGCTCGCACAGGGTGCCGTCCTCGCGGATCACGGCCACGTCGTGGCCCGGGACCGCCTTGCCGATGGCGCCGGCGCGAGCGACGCCGATGGCGGCGCAGGAGGAGAGGACGAGATTGCACTCCGTCTGGCCATAGAACTCGTTGATGGTCAGGCCGAGCGCCTCGCGCCCCCAGGCGAAGGTCTCGGCGCCCAGCGCCTCGCCGCCGGAGCCGACGGTGCGCAGCGCGAGGCCCGACGGCGCCTTGCCCGCCGCACGCAGCATGCGCAGCGCGGTCGGCGGAATGAAGGCGTTGGCGACGCCCTGCTCGACCATCAGCCGCCAGGCGGCGTCCGGCTCGAACTTCTCGAACTTGCGCGCGACGACCGGCACGCCGAAATGCAGGCCCGGCAGGAGCACGTTGAGGAGCCCGCCGGCCCAGGCCCAGTCCGCTGGCGTCCAGAGCCGATCGCCCGCGCGCGGCAGGAACTCGTGGTGCATCTGCACGCCCGGCAGATGCCCCGGCAGCACGCGATGGGCGTGGAGCGCACCCTTGGGTTGGCCCGTCGTACCGGACGTGTAGATCATCATCGCCGGATCGTCGGCGGCCGTGTCGCGAGCGGTGAAATCGGGGCTCGCCGCCTCGAGCGCTTCGTGGAAGGACGCCGCCTCCCGGCCGGGGCCGGTGAGGGAGCCGTCGACGCTGAGCACGCAAGCGAGATCCGGCAGGCCGAGGCCCGCGATCTTCTCGATGCCCGCGCCGGTGGCGATCAGCCCCTTCGCGCCGGCGTCCGAGAGGCGGTAGCCCAGCGCGTCGACGCCGAAGAGCAGCGCCAGCGGCAGCGCCACCGCGCCGATCTTGTAGAGGGCGACGTGCGCGATCGCCACGGCGGCCGATTGCGGCAGCAGGATCGCGACGCGGTCGCCCGGCCCGATGCCGCGGGCGACGAGGGCGTTGGCGAGGCGGTTCGAGGCCTCGCGCAGCCGCCCGTAGCTCCACGGCTCCACCCCGCCGGCGGCATCGACGTCGAGGATGGCGACGCGCTCCGGCGCGACGGCCGCCCAGCGGTCGCAGACGTCGACGCCGATATTGTAGCGCTCGGGCACCCGCCAGCGGAACGTGCGCCGCAGGGTCTCGTAATCACGGGCCTCGTTCAGCATCGCCCTCGGGCCTCCTTCTTCGGAGGCGAGGTGTAGCGCGTCGCACGCATGCGGCAAAGCCGTCTCTCTCCTTCCCTGGAGGGGAAGGTGGCTCGGCGCAGCCGAGACGGATGGGGCGCGCGGCACGCGCGTTCGGCGAAGCCGAAATCGACGTGCGAACCCGGACACCGAGGTTTCCGCTTCGCGGAACACGCCCGAGGCGTGCCCCATCCGTCACGCCGCTTCGCGGCGCGCCACCTTCCCCTACAGGGAAGGAGAAGGTGGCCGTGCGCGGCGCCTCACTCCTCCATGGCGATGAGCGCCGCGTTGCCGCCGGCGGCCGCGGTGTTCACCGTCACCACCTGCTCGGTGGCGAAGCGGTGGAGGTAGTGGGGGCCGCCGGCCTTTGGGCCGGTGCCGGACAGGCCGTGGCCGCCGAAGGGCTGCACGCCGACGACCGCGCCGATCATGTTGCGGTTGACGTAGACGTTGCCCGTCGTCATGCGGCGAACGACCTTCTCGATCGTCGCCTCGATGCGCGAATGCACGCCGAGCGTCAGGCCGTAGCCCTTGGCGTCGATGGCGTCGAGGAGCGCGTCGAGCCGGCCGGCCTCGTAGCGCACCACGTGGAGGACGGGGCCGAAG
Source organism: Salinarimonas ramus (assembly GCF_014645695.1). Taxonomy (GTDB): domain Bacteria; phylum Pseudomonadota; class Alphaproteobacteria; order Rhizobiales; family Beijerinckiaceae; genus Salinarimonas; species Salinarimonas ramus. The sequence goes on from NZ_BMMF01000018.1 coordinate 4,626, forward strand.
ATCTCCTCGCCGAGGTCCTCGGGCTTGCCCAGCTCGAAGAGGTGCGGCGCGACGTAGGTGCCCTCCGCCGGCGCCTGCATGGCGAGATGCGTGCGGCGCGCGCGCGCCTTCGTCGCCTCCACGTGGGCGACGAGCGTCGCCTTCGCCTCCGCGTCGATGACGGGGCCGACCTGGACGGAGAGGTCGCGGGGGTCGCCCACCTTCAGCTCGCGGGCGGCGCCGGCGATCATCTCGATCATCTTATCGGCGACGTCCGCCTGGACGCACAAGAGCCGCAGCGCCGAGCAGCGCTGGCCGGCGGAGCGGAAGGCGGACATGACGACGTCGTCGGCCACCTGCTCGGGGAGCGCGGTGGCGTCGACGATCATGGCGTTGATGCCGCCGGTCTCGGCGATCAGCGGCACGATCGGCCCGTCCTTGCCGGCGAGCGTGCGGTTGATGATGCGCGCCACCTCCGTCGAGCCGGTGAAGACGACGCCCGCGACGCGGGGATCCGCCACGAGCCGCGCGCCGATCGTCCCGTCGCCGGGCACGAAGGCGAGCGCACCCGCGGGAATGCCGGCCTCGAGGAAGAGCGCCGTCGCATGGGCGGCGACGAGCGGGGTCTGCTCGGCGGGCTTGGCGACGACGGTGTTGCCGGCGACGAGCGCCGCCGAGATCTGGCCCACGAAGATCGCGAGCGGGAAGTTCCAGGGCGAGATCGCCACGAACACGCCGCGCCCGCGCAGCGTCATGCGGTTCGTCTCGCCGGTGGGGCCGGGGAAATCGATGGGCGCACCGAAGACGCGTTCCGCCTCCGCCGCGTAATAGCGGCAGAAATCCACCGCCTCGCGAATCTCGGCCAGCGCGTCGTCGACGGTCTTGCCGGCCTCTACCTGCATGAGGTGCACGAGCCTTCCGGTATCGCGCTCCATCAGGTCGCCCATGCGCCGCAGCGCCGCCGCGCGGGTCGCGGCCGGTGTCGCCGCCCAGGCGGGATGGGCCGCATGCGCGGTGGCCATGGCGGCGTCGGAATCCTCGAGCGAGGCCTCGACGACGCGCCCGGCGACCGTGCGCCCGTCGATGGGGCTCGTCACGTCGCGCGCGGCGCCGTCGCGGGCCCGCCCGCCGATCACCGGCCGCGCGAGGGCCGCGCCGGAGCGCCCGACCTCGATGGCGGACGCGAAGGCCGCGAGCGCGGCGCGATCGCCGAGCTCGACACCCTGCGAGTTCGCTCGCGCGCCGCCGAACAGGTCGCGCGGCAAGGGCAACTTCGAATGGCGCGCGCGCTGGGGCGTGCCGATGATGGCCTGCGGGCGCTCGAGCAGGCGCTCGACCGGGACGTTCGGATCGGCGGCCACGGAGACGAAGGAGGAGTTCGCACCGTTCTCCAGGAGGCGACGCACCAGATAGGCGAGGAGGTCGCGGTGCCCGCCGACGGGCGCGTAGACCCGGCAGCCGAGCCCGGGATGGCGCTCCAGCAGGCGCCCGTAGAGCGCTTCGCCCATGCCGTGCAGGCGCTGGAACTCGTAGCCGGCGCCGTCGCCGGCCCGCGCCACGATCTCGGCCACCGTCAGCGCGTTGTGGGTGGCGAACTGGGGGAACAGCCGCGGGCGCGCGGCGAGCAGCCTGTCGGCGCAGGCGATGAAGGAGAGGTCCGTCATCGCCTTGCGGGTGAAGACGGGATAATCCGGCAGGCCGCGCTCCTGGGCGCGCTTCACCTCGGTGTCCCAGTAGGCGCCCTTGACGAGGCGCACCATGAAGCGCCGATCGAGCCGCTCGGCCAGCGCCGCGACGTAGTCGATCACGGCGGGCGCGCGCTTCTGGTAGGCCTGGACCGCGAGGCCGAAGCCGTCCCAGCCGGCGAGCGAGGGGTCGGCGGCGACCGCCGCGATCACCTCGAGCGAGAGCTCGAGCCGGTCCGCCTCCTCGGCGTCCACGGTGAAGTTGAGGTCGTAGCCCTTCGCCTTGCGGGCGAGGTCGATGACGCGCGGCGTCAGCTCGGCGAGGACGCGCTCGCGCGAGAGCGCCTCGTAGCGCGGATGCAGCGCGGAGAGCTTCACCGAGATGCCGGGGCGCTCGGGCAGGCGCTTGTCGCCGGCCCCGCGGCCGATGGCGTCGATGGCGTCCGCGTAGCTCTTGAAGTAGCGCTGCGCGTCGTCCGCCGTGCGGGCGCCCTCGCCCAGCATGTCGAAGGAATAACGATAGACCCGGCCCTTGCCGGAGCGGGCGCGCGAGAGCGCCTCCTCGATGGTCTGGCCGAGCACGAAATGCGAGCCGAGCACGCGCATCGCCTGGCGCGTCGCCGTGCGCACGGTGGGCAGCCCCAGCCGCTTCGTCATCTGCTGGAGGATGCCCTCCGGCGTCTCGCCGGGGCGGATGACGCGCGCGGTGATGCCGAGCGCCCAGGCGGACGCCGAGACCAGGAACGCGCCCGATTTCGCCTCGTGATGCGCGAAGTCGCCCTGCCCGAGCTTGTCCTCGATGAGCCGATCGGCGGTGGCGCCGTCGGGCACGCGCAGGAGCGCCTCGGCCAGCACCATGAGCGCCAAGCCCTCGCGCGTCGACAGCGCGTATTCCCGCAGGAGATCCTCCACCCCGCCGAATCCGCGCTCCTCCTCCCGGATGGCGCCGATCAGGTCGCGGGCGAGCGCGTCCGCCGCGTCCTCCGTCGCCGGCGCGGTGCGCACCTCCGCGAACAGGCGCTTGGCGAGGGCGACGTCGTCCTCGGCGTAGGGGGCGGTGAAGGGCGGAAAGGCGGGGGAGAGTGCGTCCATGGCGGGTCTCCGTCGAAGGCCGGATGGCTTTCGGGTGATTGCGAAGCATATCGCAGCTTGCGCCGCGCTTCCACTGACGTATTCTGCCCGATGCCGCACGATACGCGGCGCGATGGGGGCATTACCGTGAAACCGACGGAATTGGACCGGACCGACAGACGCATCCTCGCCGTGCTCCAGGAGGACGGCCGCATCTCCGCCGTCGACCTCGCCGAGCGCATCGGCCTCTCGCCGACCGCGACGGGCGAGCGCCTGCGCCGGCTGCAGAAGGACGGCATCATCGCGGGCTTCACCGCCCGGCTCGACCCGCACCGCATCGATCTCGGCCTCCTCGTCTTCGTCGAGGTGTCCCTCGACAAGACGACGCCCGACGTCTTCGAGAAGTTCGCCGAGGCCGTGCGCCACGCCCCCGAGGTCCTCGAATGCCACATGGTGGCGGGGGGCTTCGACTACCTCGTCAAGACCCGCATCGGCGACATGACCGCCTACCGTCGCTTCCTCGGCGACGTCCTCCTGGCGCTCCCGGGCGTGCGTGAGACCCGCACCTACGCGGTGATGGAGGAGGTGAAGACGGACGGGCCGCTGCCGGTGTGAGAACGCCCCCTCAACGCGAAACCTCCTCCAAGACGTCCCGAACGTCCGGCATCAGGGTCAGCGTCGCGTCGAGGCGGGCGGACCAGCGGGGGCCGCGGGTTCGGGCCGTCTCGTAGGCTTCGGCGAGATCGTCGGGGCGGTCGCTCGCGAGAACGCCGACGAGGAAGCGGGCCTGCTCGCGGTCCTTGTGCGCGCGCAGCGCGTCGCCGCGGGCACGGCGGCGGTCGGCGACGATGAGCTTGTGCACGGCGAAGCGCTCCGGGCGAGGGATGCGCACGAGGACGCCGTGGCGATAGAGGCCGACAGCCGGGATCGGGGCGGACAAGAGGAAATCGAGGTGGTGCAGCGACTGCGCGTGCACCCCGAGAGCGGGGAGCGGACGCACGTCTTCGTCTTCTCGGAAGGACGGAGTGAGGAACTCGACGAGGAGCTCCCCCGCCGTCTGGCGCCAGCGCCAGGCGGGCGCGCGCGGATCGAGGCCCGGCACGTCGTCGAAGGCGAAGTCGGAGAGGATCTCGGCGATCGGCCGCTCGACCACGTCCCCCAGCGCGATCGAGAGGCGCTCGAAGCTCGCGATGTCGATGTCCTGCGTCATCGCCGACCCGCCGACGGGAATCGCGACGCCGAGCTCGGCCGCGTAGAGGCGAAACGCCTGCGTCCCGACGACGACGCCGCCGAGCCGAAAGACGCCGGCCGTCGCCATGGCGGACAGCAGGCTTCCCGTATTCGTGTCCAGCGGCAGGTAGCGCTCGGCGCGCAGGACGCGCACGAGCGCGGCGGCGCGCTGACGTCGCCCGGCGGCGCGGGCGCGTACGGCGTCGATGCTCGCGAGGCGCTCGGCGATCTCCGGCACGTCCTCGCCGATGTAGCGCTCCTTCACCTCGGTGCCGACGCGATAGCGGTCGTACCAATAGCCGCGCCCGTTGCGCGTGCGCCGGGTCGCCTTGCCGCGAAGCTCGACGACGGCCTCGTCGAGATGCAGCGCGACGAGATCCTGGTAGGCGGCCTGGGCGGCGAGCGAGGTGCGGGTGAAGGGTGCTGCGGTCATGGATCCATCTTGCCACACGAACCCAAAGTTTGTGTGGCAAGAATTTCGTCAGGACCGACGCGATCAGCCGCCCTCCCTCAATAAACCCCGGCCATCTCCCGCGCCTCCCCTCGCATCGCCTCCGGCGGGCGGGGGAAGCCGCGGCGGCGGCGGTAGTCCTTCAGCGGGCGGGCGGGGCGGCGGTCCTCGGCGCTGAGCGTCTTGGCCACCGCGAAGTCGAGGAGCGTCACCGCGGCGACGGCGCCCATGGCGAGCCCGGCGCGCTCGCGGCGCTGCGGCCCCTCGTCGAGGGCACTGGCGAGCAGCCCGAGATCGACGGCGTCGCCGACGACGCGGCCCCACATCCAGGGCATGGGATCGTCGGCGGCGAGCAGCGCGATGCCGGTGGCCACCTCGCGGGCGCCGCAGGCCCGCACGTAGCCCTCGCGGCCCGACAGGCCGACGCTGCGCGCCACCGCGCGCGGGGCCGCGATCTCGGCGAGGCCGAGCGCCAGCGAGAACAGGCCGAGACCGCGCGCGAGGCGATCGGTCTCGCGGTCCGGATGGCCGCGCCGGGGCGAGCCTTGGGGTTCGTAGCGCATGAGCAGTCTCCTCGGCGCAGGGATTTCGGGACGGGCGCCGTCACGGCTTGAGCACGACCTTGACGCAGCCGTCCTTCTTGTCGCGGAAGGTCTCGTAGAGGGCCGGCCCGTCGGCGAGGTCGGCGACGTGGGTGATGACGAAGGTCGGGTCGATCTGCCCCTCCTCGATCCGGCGCAGGAGATCGTCGGTCCAGCGCTGCGTGTGCGTCTGGCCCGTGCGCACGGTGATGCCCTTGTTCATCAAGGCGCCCAGCGGCACCTTGTCGGCGAGGCCGCCGTAGACGCCGGGCATGGAGATCGTGCCCGCCGGGCGGATCAGGTAGATGATCTCGCGCAGCGCGTGGATGCGGTCGCTCTCGGCCATGACGGCCTGCTTGGCGCGGTCGTACATCGAGTCGATGTGCCCCGACACGTGCGCCTCGAGGCCCACCGCATCGATGCACTTCTCCGGGCCCTTGCCGTCGGTGAGCGCGTCGATGCGCTCCATGACGCTCTCGACCTCGAAGTTGATCGGGATCGCCCCGCCGGCCGCCGCCATCTCCAGGCGCTCGGGCACGCGGTCGATGGCGATCACCTGCTTGGCGCCGAGCAGCACCGCCGAGCGGATGGCGAACTGGCCCACGGGCCCGCAGCCCCACACGGCGACCGTGTCGGTCTCCTCGATTCCGAGCTGCACCGCCGCCTGCCAGCCGGTGGGCAGGATGTCGGAGAGGAAGAGCAGCTTCTCGTCGGAGAGGTTGGAGGGCACCTTGACGTGCGTCTTGTCGGCGAAGGGCACGCGGATGTACTCCGCCTGCCCGCCCTGGTACCCGCCGGTGAGCTGGGTGTAGCCGAAGAGCCCCGCTGTGGTGCGCCCGAAGGCCTTTTGCGCCAAGGAGGCGTTCCGGTTGGAGCGCTCGCAGACGGAGAAGTTGCCGCGCAGGCATTGCGGGCACGCGCCGCAGGAGATGGTGAAGGGGATCACCACCCGGTCGCCGACCTTCAGCGCGTGGCGCGATTCCGGGCCGACCTCGACCACCTCGCCCATGCATTCGTGGCCCATGACGTCGCCGGGCGTCATGCCGGGGATGAAGTTGTCGTAGAGGTGGAGGTCCGATCCGCAGATGGCGCAGCTCGTCACGCGAATGACGGCGTCGCGGGGATGCTCGATCTGCGGATCCGGCACGCTCTCGCAGCGGATGTCGTGCTTGCCGTGCCAGCTCAACGCTCTCATGCGCTCGTCTCCCGCGCTCGTCTCGACCGATCGCGGCGGCCCCGGCGAAACCCTTCGGGAGGGCAGTCGGGGGCGGCCGCGGCGGGCGAACACGCGGAGCGGGGGAGCGTTCCGACGGCCGCGCTTCGAGCACGCGCGGCCGTCGTGAGGTCAGCTATGCCTCACTGCGTCAGGCGGACGGAGCCGATGCGCCGGGCGATCTCGTCGAAGACCGGGCCGAGGTCGGACGCCTGCGAGACGTCGTAGTAGAGCTCGGACGACGAGGCGCAGCGGCGCAGCAGGCCCGCATTCCCGTTGATGACGCGCACCGTGACGACGGTGATGCCCGCATCCTTGGCGCTCGTGCACGCGGCTTCGGTGCGCTCGTCCATGGTGCGGTTGTTGTCGCCGAACTTGTTCTCGGTGTTGTCGCCGTCGGTGAGGAGGATCATGAAACGCTCGACCTCCTCCTCGTCCTCGCCGGAGAGGGACTCGGTGAAGGGCTCGGAGGGCGAGAGCATGGCCGCGCCCCACACCGCGCCGATCGTGACGTTGGTGTTGCCCGACGGCTGCATCGAGCCGATGGCCGAGACGATGGCGCCGCCCGACGTCCACACGTCGGTGAGAGGCGCCATGCGGGCGAGGTTCGCGCGGCAATTGGAGGCGGGGTGGAGCGTGCGGGGATCGTCGAGGTCGACGCCCGCGTGCGTGACGTCGAAATCGTCGGGGATGCGGTCGCGATCCCACACGCAGCCGTCCCAGTCCGTGGGCGTCGCGCGGCGGTTGGTGTCGCAGCCGTCGCCCGCGTCCTTGTCGGCGGCGGCGAAGCGCAGCCAGGACACGCGCTCGACCCGCGTCGGGACGGCGTTGCCGGTACAGAAGCCGCCGCGCCCGCGAGGCGGGACGGTGACGTTGCTCGTCAGCGGCGTCTCGTCCGCGACGGCTTCCTCGATCGCGAGCGGCACGCGCACGGTCGTGTCGAAGGGCACGAGGCCCACGCGGATGCGGTCGGCGCCGCGGGCCGCCTCGCGCATCACGTGCACGAAGCCGCTCGACGGCTGGCTCGAGGAGCAGGAGGCGTCGCCGCACAGAGCGCGCTTGAGCTCGCGCATCTTGTTGCGGGAGCTCATCGAGCCCGTATTGTCGAGGACGAGAGCGATCTCGATCTGGCGACGCCCGTAGCTCGCCTCCGCGAAGCGCGAGACGGTGACGTCGTCGATGTTGACGACGCGCAGGAACGTCGTCTCGACGCGGACCTCCGCCTCGAGCCAGACGGTCTCGTCGACCTTGTCGCCGGTGAGCGAGACGACGCTCAGCTTCGCGTCGTTCCCGAGCACGCCCTCGAGCTGCTTTCGGGCGAACTCGAGCATCTCCTCGCGGGTCGTCTCGTCGGGATCGCGCACGGCGGCGAGCGCCGCGTTGTCGAGCGCGAGCTGGATGGTCTCGGCGGTGTTTCGCGCCCGCGTGTAATCGATCGTCGCGCCGGCCATGCCGAGCAACGGGACGAGGACGAGACCGAACGCGATGGCGACGTTGCCGCTTCTGTTCGCGACGGCGTCGCGCAAGTGACGACGCAAGCTCATCTTATGTACCTCCTCGAGAGGAGCAGATGGTTGCGCCCGCGGCTCTTAAGGGTGCCCTAAAGGAATATGCGACGAACACGGCCTATCGCCGCTTCATGCGGCATAGTTGACGCAAAATGTATTCATTTCCCGTGTGCCGGCAATCGTCGGCGTGCGCCTCAGCCGGCCTCGCGTATCGTCGCGAGTATCTCCTCGCCGTAGCGCTCGAGCTTCGCCTTGCCGACGCCGTGGCAGGCGCCGAGCGCGCCGAGATCGTCGGGGCGCCGCTCGACGATGTCGATCATCGTGCGGTCGGTGAAGACGACGTAGGCGGGCACGCCCTCGTCCTTGGCGAGGCGCGTGCGCAGCGCCCGCAGGGCCTTCAGCAGCGGATCGCTCGACGGGCCGGAATCGGCGAGCGCGGCGGCGCGCCTCGCCTTCTTCGTGTCCTTGGGCGCATGCACGTCGGCGCGCAGCGTCACCGTTTCGCGCCCGCGCAGCACCGCGTCGCCCCGCTCGGTGATGCGCCACGCGCCGTAGCCCGTGATGTCGTTCTCGACGAGGCCGCCGGCATAGACCTGGCGGATCAGCCCGCGCCACTCGTTCTTGGCCTTGTCGCGCCCCACCCCGAAGGTGCGCAGCGTATCGTGCCCGAGGCGGCGCACCTGCTCGGTCTCGTCGCCGACGAGGATCGAGACGATGTGCTCCGAGCCGAAGCGCTCGCCCGTGCGGGCGATCGCCGAGAGGATCATCTGCGTCTCGCGCGTGGCGTCGAAGAGCGTGACGCCGCCCTCGCACAGGTCGCAATGGCCGCAAGGCTCGGAGGTCTCGCCGAAATAGGCGAGCAGCGTCTGGCGCCGGCAGCGCGGCGCCTCGCACAAGGCCACGAGCGCGTCGAAGCGGCGATACTCGATGCGCTTGACCTCCTCGGGCGCCTGGCTCTCGGCGATCTGCTGGCGGCGCAGCCGCATGTCGTCGAGGCCGTACAGCGTGAGCGTATCCGCCGGCGCGCCGTCGCGGCCGGCGCGGCCGATCTCCTGATAGTACGCCTCGATGGTCTTGGGCATGGCGGCATGCGCCACGAAGCGCACGTCGGGCTTGTCGACACCCATGCCGAAGGCCACCGTCGCCACCATGACGACGCCGTCCTCCTGCAGGAAGGTGTCCTGGTTCGCCTGGCGCACCGCCTGCTCGAGACCCGCATGGTAGGGCAGCGCGCGATAGCCGAGATCGCCGAGCTTCTCGGCGAGCTTCTCGACCGCGTTGCGCGTGGCGCAATAGACGATGCCGCTCTCCTCGCGATGGCGCCCGAGGAAGGCGGAGAGCTGGCGGGGCGCGTCGGTCTTGGGGCTCATGGCGAGGCGCAGGTTGGGCCGGTCGAAGCCCTGCACGAAGGTGCGCGGCGCGCGCGGGAACAGGCGCTGGGCGATGTCCTCGCGCGTGGCGCCGTCGGCCGTGGCGGTGAGCGCCATCGTCTGCACGTCGCCGAGCCGGCGGCGCACCTCGCCGAGACGCGCGTATTCCGGGCGAAAGTCGTGACCCCATTGCGAGACGCAATGCGCCTCGTCGATGGCCAGCAGCGAGACCCCGCGCCGGGCCAGGAAATCGGCGAGGCTCTCCGAGGAGAGCCGCTCGGGGGAGACGTAGAGGAGCTTGAGCGTGCCCTCGCGCATCGCCGCGCGCACGCGCGAGGCCTCCTCCTCGTCGTTGGCGGAATTGAGCGCGCCCGCCGCGACGCCGTTGTTGCGCAACGCCGCCACCTGGTCGCGCATGAGCGCGATGAGCGGCGAGACGACGATCGTGAGGCCCTCGCGCACCAGGGCGGGGAGCTGGTAGCAGAGCGACTTGCCGGCGCCGGTGGGCATGACCGCGAGCACGTCCTCGCCGTCGAGCACAGCGCGCACCACGTCCTCCTGCCCCGGTCGGAAGGCGGAATAGCCGAACGTCGTCGAGAGGACCCGCAGGGCGTCGTCGATCGTGGGCATGGAGCTGGGATGCGGTCTCGGGCGTGGAACGGAGGGTGGCGGCCGCGCATCCGATCGGGCACGCGCCGGCGGCCCCTTCTGCCACGGATCGACCGGCGCGGGGAAGGCTCGCGGCGAAGTGTGGTGGCCCAATCGCGTTCAAGAACAACGCTCATCTGGCCGCACCCTCAACCGCATGGTATGAATTCGTGGAGATTCGCAAAACGTACGCACTCACGCCTGCGACCGCGGCGAGGGTGTCGGGTCCGCTTTGTTCCAAGAGGGGCGCTGCAAGCCTTGGAGCGAGTGCGCCGGAGCCAAGTGTGCGCATGCCGAATTGCGAGCGGCAGCAGGAGGCGCGATGACTTGTCAGGATGGAGCCGAACAGACGAAAGGCGAACCTTTCGAGGCTCGCCTTTCGAATCCTGTCCCCAAGGGGTGTGCGTCGAAGCGCAGTGACCGTTTCTTGAGGCTCACATGAAGTTGGATAGCCCATCCTTGCAAGCGCTGCAAGCAGTTTTTTTAGATGATGAAGAATCCGTTAATGCTTTCATAAAGGCCGTGAGCCAGCCGCGGTTTTCCCGGTATCTGAAGGCGTGCAGAGGAAACAAGCGGGAGGTAATCGATTTGTATTTGCCGAACTCAAAACTTTCGCAATCCCTTTACTTGCTGATCCAAATTTGGGAGGTCTGCTTGCGGAACAAGCTAAACGACTTCCTTTGCTGGAAGTACAATGGAAGCTGGCCGAAAGACACGCGCCTTCAGCGGAACCTGACGGCGAACGATCGACGGCGGCTGAATGAGGCGATCACACGCCAATCAGAAGCGCGCAAAGTGCCCCATCCTCCGACTGGAGCCATCGTCGCAGACCTATCCGCCGGTTTCTGGGTTTCGCTGCTGGCAAAGAGCTATGACGTGCCATTCTCTTGGAGATATAATCTATCTCAGGTTTACCCACATGCTGCCGGCATCAAGAGAGCCGAGGCATCTGATATCTGCAGCGCCCTCCTGGACCTCAGGAACCGAATTGCGCACCATGAACCCATCTACCACTTAGACCTCGCTTTGCTGAAACGCCAACTCGACGAGCAGATCGAGGGTATGTGCCGAGCGAGTGCAGCTTTCGCCGCTCATGCATGCACATTCGCCCACCATTGGACGATCTTGTCGCAGACAGGTGCGCCCGCGCCCCCATCTAGTGAGAATTCGAACTGAGACACGACACCCGACGGTCCGGCGGTGGACGACGCACCGCAGGCTCGTTTGCGCACGCGCGCTGCGCGGCCGCTCGCGTGCGTCGCGTCTTTCACGTAAGGTGAGCCGGCGAGCGAGACGTGAGACGCCGCGCACGAGACCCGAAGGCCAGCGATGACTCTCCCCGCCCGCACGCGCGACGCCGTGCCCGCCTTCATCGCCGGCGGCGGAGAGATGGGGGCGCGCATGCGCGCGCACGACTGGGCGAGGACACCGCTCGGGGAGCCCGAAGGCTGGCCTCAGCCGCTCAAGACCATCGTCGGCGTGGTGCTGGCCGCGAACCAGGCGATGTTCGTCGTCTGGGGTCCCGAGCGCACCATGCTCTACAACGACGCCTACGCGGAGATCCTCGGCGCCAAGCACCCGGCCGCTCTGGGCCGGCCCTTCTTCGAGACCTGGTCCGAGCTCGTCGAAAGCGTGAGCCCGATCATGGAGCGGGGCTATGCGGGCGAGCCGACGACGATGGATCATCTCGAGCTCGTCATGCTCCGCAAGGGCTATCCCGAGCCGACGCACTTCTCGTTCTTCTACGCGCCGCTGCGGGACGAGGGAACGGGGCGCGTCGAGGGCGTCTACTGCGCATGCACCGAGATCACCGAACGCGTGACGGCGGAGCGCCGTGCCGCCTTCCGCAGCGCGCTCGAGACGCGGCTTCGCGAGCTCGAGGCGCCGGCCGACATCATGAAGGCCGCAGCCGAGATGCTCGGGCAGAGGCTGCGGGTCGACCGGGTCGGCTATGCCGAGATCGAGGCGGGCACGCCCGTCGCCAGCGTCCAGTCCGACTGGAGCGCGGCGGGTGTCGCCTCGGCCGCCGGCCGCCATCCGCTCGCCCGGTTCGGTCCCGGCGTCGCGGACGCCCTGGCGACAGGGCGGACGGTCGCGGTCGAGGACGTCTCCGCCGACCCGGCGACGACGGCTCCCGCGACGGTCGCGGCCTATGCCGCGCTCGAGATCGCCGCGCACGTGGCGCTGCCGCTGATCAAGGGCGGGCGCCTCGCCGCCGTGCTCTACGTGCATGCGCGCGCCGCGCGGCGCTGGTCGAGCGACGACCTCGCCCTCGTGCGCGACGTCGGCGAGCGCACCTGGGAAGCGGTGGAGCGCGCCCGCGCGCAGATGGAGCTGCGCGAGAGCGAGGCGCGGCTGCGCGAGCTCGCCGACAACGTCAGCCAGCTGGTCTGGACCACCGACGCGCAGGGTGCCATCACCTGGTACAACAAGCGCTGGTTCGACTACACGGGCACGACGCTGGAGGAGATGCGCGGCTGGGGCTGGCGCGCCGTCCATCATCCCGACCACGTCGAGCGCGTCGTGGCGAGCGTGTCGCACGCCTTCGAGACCGGCGAGCCCTGGGAGGACACGTTCCCGCTCCGGGCGAAGGACGGGACCTATCGCTGGTTCCTCAGCCGCGCCCGCCCCATCCGCGACGAGACCGGCGCCATCGTGCGCTGGTTCGGCACGAACACGGACGTCACGGCCCAGCGCCACGCGCAGGACGCGCTCCACCGCCTCACCCGCACGCTGGAGGCCGAGGTCGCCCAGCGCACGGAGGAGCGCGACGGCATGTGGCGGCTCGGCCAGGACATCTTCCTCGTCCTGGATCTCGAGGGCACCTTCGTCAGCCTCAACCCCGCCTTCACGCGCATTCTCGCCTGGGAGCCGCACGAGGTGGTGGGGCGACGCCACTGGCGCTTCCTCCATCCCGACGACGTCGCGGCCAAGGAGAGCGGGCTGGCGCTCCTGCGCGCGGGGACGCCGGTGAGCGGGCACGTCAACCGCTACCTCCACAAGCAGGGCGGCTATCGCCTGATCTCCTGGGCCGCGGTGGCGCAGGGCGAGCACATCTATGCGGTCGGCCGCGACGTGACCGACGAGCGCGCCCGCGCGGCCGAGCTCGAGGCGGCGCAGGAGCAATTGCGCCAGTCCCAGAAGATCGAGGCCATCGGCCAGCTCACCGGCGGCGTCGCCCACGACTTCAACAACCTGCTCACCATCGTGCGCACGTCAGTGGGCTTCCTGCGCCGCGAGGGGCTCGCCGAGGAGCGCCGCCGTCGCTACGTCGAGGCCATCGCAGAGGCGGTGGATCGCGGCGCCAAGCTCACGGGCCAGCTTCTCGCCTTCGCCCGGCGCCAGACGCTCCAGCCCGAGCCCTTCGAGGTCCGTACGCGGGTCTCGACGACGGCGGAGATGCTCTCCTCCGTCCTCGGCGCCGCGATCGAGATCGTGGTCGAGACCGCCGACGAGCCCTGCTGGATCGAGGCCGACGTCGCCCAGTTCGACACCGCCATCGTCAACATGGCGCTCAACGCCAAGGACGCGATGGACGGCGCCGGGCTCCTGACGATCCGCGTCGCGCACGACGGCGAGCACGTCGCCGTCTCCCTCGCCGACACGGGCTGCGGCATCGCGCCCGACGCGCTGGAGCGCATCTTCGAGCCCTTCTACACGACGAAGGAGGTCGGCCGCGGCACGGGGCTCGGCCTCTCGCAGGTCTTCGGCTTCGCCCGCCAGTCCGGGGGCGACGTCCTCGTCGACAGCCGGCTCGGCAGCGGGGCGAAGATAACGCTGTGCCTGCCGCGCACCGAGCCCGCCCGCCACCCGCACGGCGCGCGTGCCGTGGAGCCCGCGCCCCTGGCCGACGGGCGGGGCACCCGCGTCCTCGTCGTCGAGGACAATCGCGAGGTGGGCGGCTTCGCCACGCAGACGCTGCAGGATCTCGGCTTCGCCACGACCTGGGTGACGAGCGGCGAGGAGGCGCTCGCGCTGGTCGACGCCGATGCGGGGCGCTTCGACGTGGTGTTCTCCGACGTCGTCATGCCGGGCATCGACGGGCTCACCCTCGCTCGCGAGATCCGCCGGCGCGAGCCCGGCCTGCCCATCGTGCTCACCACCGGCTACAGCCACGCGCTGGCCGAGGAGGGGCTTTTCGGCTTCGAGCTCGTGCGCAAGCCCTACGGCGCGGAGGACCTCTCCCGGGCGCTGTGCGGCAAGGCGCGCGCGGCGGGCGCCTGACGACGCTCAGCCACGGCTGGCGAGGGCGACGCCGAGGGCGGCGACGCCCATGCCGAGCATCTGGATCGGCGCCAGCGTCTCGCCGAACAGCAGGTAGGCCATCAGCGCCGAGCAGGGCGGCACCAGGAACAGCAGCGAGGCGACGCCCGCGACCGCGCCGCGGCGGATGAGCACGAGGAGGAGCGAGATCGCGCCGATCGAGAGCCCGAGCACGGCCCAGGCGAGCCCGATCACCACCTCCGTCGTGAAGACGATCCGTCCCTCCTCGATCAGGAGCGCGAGCGGCAGCGTGAACAGCAGCGCCCCGCAATATTGCACGACCGTGTTGGTGCGCAGGTCGAGCTTGCTCGCCGTGCGCTTCTGCCAGATCGTGCCGAGCGTGATGGCGAGCACGCCGGAAAAGCAGACCGCGAGCGGGATCGGCGGGATGCCGGATCCCTCCCCGAGCCGCGGCACGACGACGAGGAGCACGCCGGCGAAGCCCACCGCGATGCCGAGCCAGCGCCTGGCCGAGACCGTCTCCCCGATCAGCGGCGCGACCAGGAGCCCCGTCAGGAGGGGCTGCAGGCCCGCCACGAGCGCCGCGATGCCCGCCGGCAGCCCGTGCGAGACCGACCAGAACACGCCCCCCAGATAGGCGCCGTGCAGCAGCACGCCGGCGACGAGCCCGTCGCGCCAGCCCGCCCAGGTCGACGGCCAGGCCGCGCCCGCGAGCCACGCGGCGACGGCGAGCACCGCGATGGCGAGCGCGTAGCGGATCCACAGGAAGGTCAGCGGCTCGGCGTCGCCCGCCACCAGGCGCGCCACGATGAAGCCCGTCGCCCAGATGACGACGAAGATCGCGGGCGCGAGACGCGCGCCGAGGTCGGAGGGTGCCGTGGCCGGAGTGGAGGGCTCGCGTCGGTTCATGAGGCGAGCGTCTAGCGCGCCGGCGCACGATCCGCCAGCTTGCAGAGCGTGCACGATTGCGCCATGTCGAGGGGTGGAGCCGCCGGCCCTGAGCGAGGGCGGCCGAGAGGAGGCCCGACGCCTTGGCGCGTGCGCGCACGATCCTGGCCGTTCTGAACCTGGCCTACAATCGCTTCCTGCTGCACGACGGCTGGGCGATCGCGAGCCATATCGCCCTCTCGGCCCTGTTCTCGTTCTTCCCGTTCCTGATCCTGCTCACCGCGCTCGCCTCGACGTTCGAGTTCGGCACGCTCGCCGACAACGCCACCGAGATCATCCTCGACGTCCTGCCCGTCGAGATCGCCGAGCCGCTGGCCGCCGAGGTGCGCACCGTGCTGACCGAATGGCGCGGCGATCTCCTCACCATCGGCGCGGCTTTGGCTCTGTGGTTCTCGTCGAACGGCATTGAGGCGCTTCGCGTGGGCCTCAACCGCGCCTACGGCGTGCGCGAGAACCGGGCGTGGTACGTGACGCGCGTCGAATCAATCGTCTTCGTCGTCATCATCGCCGCCGTGATGATGGCGTTCTCGCTCGCCGTCGTGCTGGGGCCGCTGCTGTGGCGCGCCGCGACGGGCTTCTTCCCCGCGCTCACGCCCTTCTCGCAGACGGTGGGCTTCCTGCGGCTGGGCACCACGACGCTGCTCATCGCCATCGCGCTCGTCGTCACCCACAAGTTCCTGGCGGCGGGGTCGCGCCCCGTCTCCCACGTCCTGCCCGGCGTCGCGGTGACGCTCGTCCTGTGGATCGTCGGCGGGCTCGCCTTCGGCATCTACCTCGCCCAGTTCCCGAGCGCCTACGCCTCGACCTATGGCGGGCTCGCCACCGCGATGATGTCGCTCATCTTCCTCTACACGATCGCGGTGATCTTCATCGTCGGCGGCGAGATCAACGGCGCCGCCATCGCGCTGCGCAAGAGCGCCAAGAAGAGCCGCGCACGCGGCGAGTGAGCGCGCGCGGCGCGGACGCTCCCCCCTGTTGCCCCCTCGGGCCCCCTCGCCTATCACCTGCAGGGAGCCCCATCCCGCTCCTCGCGCGTTGAGAGGTCATGACTTCGCTTCCGCATCCCCTCCTCGTCGCCGACGTCGGCGGCACGAATGCGCGGTTCTCGCTCTCCGAGAGCCCCGGCGCGCCGCTCGTTCCCGTCTGCCGCCTGCGGACCAAGGAGACGCCCACCGTCTACGACGCCGTGGAGCAGGCGCTCGCCGCCGCGCCCGTTCGCGCGAAGACGCTCGTCCTGTGCGCGGCGGGGCCCGTTCTCGGGCGCGAGGCGCGGCTGACGAACGCGCAGTGGGTTTTCGACGGCGCCGACCTCGCGGAGCATTTCGGGCTGGCGCAGGGGCTGCTCCTCAACGATTTCGAGGCGGCGGCTCTGGCGCTCGCCGTGCTCGAGCCGCAGGACGCGATCCCCATCGGCCGGCCCGTCCCGCCCGGCGGCGGGCCCAAGCTCGTACTCGGCCCCGGCACGGGGCTCGGCATGGCCGCGCTCGTCACGGTGGCCGGCCGCGCGGCGCCGCTGCCCGGCGAGGCGGGGCACATCGGCTTCGGTCCCCTCGACGAGGAGGATTTCCGCGTCTTCCCGCGCATGGAGCGGCATTTCGGGCGCATCACCCCGGAGGCGATCCTCTCGGGGCCGGGCCTCGCGCGCCTCTACAAGGCGATGGCCGCCGATTTCGGACGCGACCCCGACGCGGTCGAGAGCGACCCGCCGATCGTCGCGGCCCGCGCGCTCTCGGGGGAATGCGCCCACGCCCGCGCGACGGTGGACGCGTTCCTCAAGCACCTCGCGCGTTTCTCGGGCGACATGGGCATCGTCTTCGCGGCGACCGGCGGCGTCGTCATCCGCGGCGGGGTCATGGCCTCGCTGGCGCCGCTGGTCGAGGAGACGCGCTTTCGCACGCTCTTCGAGGAGAAGGCGCCGGTCGAGGCGCTGGCGCGCGCCGTGCCGCTGATGCGGCTGCCCTCCGACGACGTGATCCTGCGGGCGATGGCGGCGGTCGGCGCCGACCCCGACCGCTTCGTCATCGACTACCCCGCCCGCCTCTGGCGTATCTGAGGCGGCGCTCGGGCGCCGACGTGCTCGGCGAGGAAGCCGGGCGCCCCTCGACGTGATCGACCGACTTTCGTCGGTCGCGTGCACGTATTCCAGAGTCTTCGTGCCCTCGGAACGACTCGCGCAGAGTCACGTTCGATTCGCTCCCGGAGTCGAACGACTCCGGCGCGAGTCTCTGGGACTCGCGAATGCGGGGTCCGACCGGGAGATAGACTCATGGCAGCGCGCGCCATCTGGAAAGGTTACTTGAAGCTGTCCTTGGTGTCCTGCGCCGTGGCGCTCTATCCCGCCGCGACCTCGTCGTCGAAGGTGCGCTTCAACACCCTCAATCGCGAGACCGGCAACAGGGTGAAGCGGGTCTACGTCGATGCGGAGACCGGTGATCCGGTGGAGCCGGAAGATCAGGTCAAGGGATACAAGGTCGGCAAGAACGAATACATCCAGATCGAGGACGAGGAAATCGACGCGCTCAAGCTCGAGTCCACGCACACGATCGACATCGAGACCTTCGTGCCGCGCAAGGAAGTGGACGAGCGCTATCTCGACAGTCCCTATTACCTCGTGCCCGACGACCGCGTGGCGCAGGAAGCCTTCGCCGTCATCCGCGATGCGATCCGCGAGAAGAAGATGGCGGCCATCGGCCGCGTGGTGATGGCGCGCCGCGAGCGCCTGATCCTGCTCGAGGCCCTCGACGACGGGCTGATGGGCACGACCTTGCATTACGCCTACGAGATCCGCGGCGAAAGCGAGGTGTTCGAGGACATTCCGGACGTGTCCTACCCCAAGGAGGTGAAGGACCTCGCGCTGCACATCGTCGAGACCAAGACCGGGCATTTCGAGCCCGAGACCTTCGAGGACCGCTACGAGAACGCCCTCGTCGACATGATCAAGGCGAAGCAGGCGGGCGCCAAGGACCTGCCGGCGCCCAAGGCCCGCGAGCCGTCGAACGTCGTCAACCTGATGGACGCGCTCAAGCGCTCGCTGGCGGCCGAGGGCGGCGGCGAGAGAGCGGGCAAGTCGGCGGCGAAGTCTTCGGGTAAGGCGTCCGGCAAGGGCGGGTCGACGCGGGCGGCGGCCAAGAGCAGCGGCAAGGGCGCCGTGAAGACCAGCGCCGCGCCGGAAGCCGACGACGACGAGGAGGAGACGCCCGCGCGCAAGGCCACGAGCAAGACGACAGGCAAGACGTCGGCGAAGACGTCCGCATCGTCCAAGTCCAAGTCCAAGTCCAAGTCTCCAGAGAGCAAGCCTTCGGAGAGCAAATCCTCGAGGAGCAAATCCTCCGCCACGAAGCAACCGGCTGCGAAGCAGCGCAAGGCGAGCTGAGGCGGCGCCGATGCCGCGACGGGCGACGAAGCAGGCGGCGGCGTCCGCTCCCGCCGAGCGTGGGGCGGACGCGCTCGCGCGCTATCGCGAGAAGCGCGATTTCGCCGCGACGCCGGAGCCGCGCGGGCGCGGTGCCGCGGGTCGCCGGGGCGCGCCGAAGAAGCCGGCGCCCGCGCGGCTTCGCTTCTGCGTGCAGAAGCACGCGGCGCGGCGCCTGCATTACGACCTGCGCCTCGAGCTCGACGGCGTCCTCCTCTCCTGGGCCGTCACTCGTGGCCCGAGCCTCGTGCCCGGCGAGAAGCGCCTCGCGGTCCACACCGAGGACCACCCGCTCGACTACCTCACGTTCGAGGGCCTGATCCCGGAGGGCTCCTACGGCGGCGGCGCCATGATCGTGTGGGACGAGGGCACCTGGGAGCCCGAGGGCGATCCTGCCGAGGGCATGCGCCGCGGCCGCCTCACCTTTCGCCTGGAGGGCGAGCGCCTCGCCGGACGCTGGCACCTGGTGCGCACCGGCGCCGGCAAGGAGCGCCGGGCGAGCACGAAGGAGAACTGGCTCCTCCTGAAATCCGACGACGAGGCGGCCCGCGCCGCCGGGGATGCGGACATCCTGGCCGAGGCGGACACCTCCGTTCGCTCAGGCCGCACGATCGAGGATTTGAAGAGCGAGGGCGTCAGGCGCGCGGACTGGGACGAGAAGCAGGCCGACCCGAAGGCGAAGCCGTCCGCGCGCACGACGTCATCCACGAAGGCGAAGGCGGCGAGAGCGGCGAAAGAGAAGCCGGCTGCCGACCCGCGCGCCGCGCTCGACCCCGCGACCGTGACGGGCGCGAAGCGGGGAAAGCTCCCCCCCTTCGTGGAGCCCTGCCTCGCCACCCTTTCCGAGGTCGCGCCCACGGGCGAAGCGTGGCTGCACGAGATCAAGTTCGACGGCTACCGGATCCAGGCCCGCATCGCGAACGGGCGCGCGACGCTCCTCACCCGCAAGGGCCTCGACTGGACCTCGAAGTTCGAGCCCCTGGCGCACGCGCTATCCCAGATCGTGCCCGGCAGCGCCGTGGTCGACGGTGAGGCGGTGGTCGAGGATACCCGCGGCGTCTCCGACTTCGGCGCGCTGCAGGCGGCCCTGAAGGCGGGGGACACGGGCTGCGTGGTCTACCACGCCTTTGACCTCCTCCATCTCGACGGCGTCGACCTGACGGGCGCGCCGCTCGCGGAGCGCAAGCGCCTCCTCGCCCTCCTCCTCGACGACGCGCCGGCGGGCGGGGCCGTGCGCCTGTCGGAGCACATTCCGGGCAACGGCGAGGCGATGAAGCGCCACGCCTGCCGCATCGGGCTCGAAGGCATCGTCTCCAAGCGCGCGGATCGGCCCTACCGCTCCGGGCGGGGCGAGGATTGGCGCAAGACGAAGTGCTCCGCGCGCCAGGAATTCGTGATCGCTGGCTACGTGCCGGCGACGAACCGGCGCAAGGCCGTGGGCTCGCTCGTGCTCGGCGTCTACGAGGGCACGGACCTCGTCCATGTCGGGCGCGTCGGCACGGGCTTCACGGAGGCGGACGCCAAGGCGCTCCACGACGCCATCGAGGCGGTCCACGCCGACGCGCCGCCCTTCGCCGCGCCGCTGCCGCGCGCCGCCGCGGCCAAGGTTCGCTGGGCGAGGCCCGCGCTCGTCGCCGAGATCGAGCTGCGCGGCTGGACGGCGGACGGGCTGTTGCGGCATGCCTCCTACAAGGGCCTGCGCGAGGACAAGGACCCGCGCGAGGCAACGCGGGAGGCGCCGCCGGCGGACGAAACGAGCGCGGCGAAGAAGACGAGGGCGAGAACGGTGGCGCAGGACCCCTATGCCGGCATCAGGCTGACGAGCCCGGACCGCGTGCTCTGGGAGGGTCAGGGCATCACCAAGCAGGGGCTGGCCGACTATTGTGCCGAGATCGCCGACTGGATCCTGCCGCAGATCGCGAACCGCCCGCTGGCGCTGATCCGCTGCCCCGCGGGGTCGCAGAAGGAATGCTTCTTCGCCAAGCACCCTTGGGCGGGGCTCGACGAGGCGGTGCTCACCCCCACGATCGGGGACGATGCGATCGTCGCCATCCGCGACCTGCGCGGGCTCATGAGCCTCGTCCAGTTCGGCACGCTGGAGATCCACCCCTGGGGCTCCACCCTCGACGATCCGGAGCGGCCGGACCGCCTGGTCTTCGACCTCGATCCCGGCGAGGGCGTCGGCTTTCCCGAGATCGTGGATGCGGCGCGCACCGTGCGCGAGCGCCTCGCGGCGGACGGGCTGGAAAGCGTCGTCAAGACGACCGGCGGCAAGGGGCTGCACGTCGTCGTGCCCCTCGTGCCGAAGGCGGGCTGGGACGAGGCCAAGGCGTACGCGGCGGGGCTCGCGGCCGCGATGGCGAAGGACGAGCCCGCCCGCTTCACCGACACGCTGGCGAAGAAGGCGCGCACGGGCCGGATCTTCGTCGACTACTTGCGCAACGGCCGCGGCGCCACCGCCGTCGCCGCCTATTCCACCCGTGCCCGTCCCGGCGCGCCCGTGGCGACGCCGCTCGCCTGGGAGGAGCTCGGCCCCGAGATCGCGCCGGACCATTATTCGGTGACGGACATCCCCATCCGGCTAGCCCATCTCACGCGCGACCCGTGGGCGGGCCTCGACGCGGTGAAGCAGACGCTGCCGAAAGCAAAGACTTCGTCGAAGGCGAAGCCGCGCCGCAAGCCCGGCTGAGGCGGCGCTCTGCGCCGCGCGCCCTCACAGCTCTTGGCCGCGCACCCACTTCCACGAGAAGACCGTGAACACCACCGCGAGCACGGCGGCGAGGCCGAACCAGGTGAAGGCGTATTGCAGGTGGTTGTTGGGCGGCTCGAGAACGGTCGCGCCGCCGCGCGGCCAGGCGTCAGCCGGGGCCGCTTCGTCGCGCACCGCGTCGACGTAGAAGGGCGCCACGCGCTCGAGCCCGCGCGCCTGCGCAATGGCGTCCAGATCGCGCGTGAACCATTGCCCCGCGGCGGGATCGTTGTCGGGCACGAAGGGCGGCTGCTCCTCGCTGGCGCGAACCAGGCCCTCGACGGTGACGGCGCCTTCGGGCTCGGCGGCCTCCTCCAGCAGCGGCGTGGGGACGAAGCCGCGGTTGACGACGACGATCGCCCCGGTCTCGAGCCGCAACGGCGTGAGGAGGTAATAGCCTTGCAGCGGCTGCCCGCGCGTCTCGCCCGGCAGGAGGCCGTGCACGGCGATCTCCTCGTCGAGGAGGTACTCGCCCGAGACGACGACGCGGCGATATTCCTGGTCGTCGCGGGAGAACGTCCCCCACGCGCTCTCGGGCAGGATCTCGCCCGGCTCGCCGTAGGCCCGGGCCTCGATCTGCGCGATCAGGCCCTCCTTCCAGGCGAGGCGCTGGAGCTGCCAGGTGCCGAGCCCGACCAGGATCGCCAGCGACACGAGGGTGGCGATGCCCGCCATGATCAGCGCGCGCCAGCGCGGGCGCGGCGTGCCGGTCTCCTCGCGCAGCGTCTGCGTGGCCATGGCGCCCTCCCTCACTCGCTCTCCAGCCGGCCTTCCTCGGCCCTGTGGTGATATTGGAGCGCGATCATGATGCCCTTGAGAGGGCGGATCGTCGCGAGGCTCGCGATCGCGGTGAGCGGGAACCACAAAGCGACGTGCAGCCAGATCGGCGGCGTGTAGGCGAATTCGACCCACAGCGCGAGGCCCACCACGAGGAAGCCCACGATGAACATCACGAACACGGCCGGCCCGTCGGCCGCGTCGGCGAAGCCGTAGTCGAGATCGCAGACCTCGCAGCGCTGCCGCACGGTGAGGAAGCCGTCGAACATGTGTCCCTCGCCGCAGCGCGGGCACGCGCCCTTGAAGCCGGTGGGGATCGGTGGCGGCTCGGTTCCGGGGCGATGGGCCATGCCGAGAACGACCTTTCTCTCTGTCATAAAACGCAGAAGGGCGGCGAAGCCGCCGCCCTTCATATGGGGATGATGGGGCCCGGCGTCAGTGGCCGCCGTAGCCGTAGACGTAGATCGCCGCGAACAGGAACAGCCACACCACGTCGACGAAGTGCCAGTACCAGGCGGCGAACTCGAAGCCGAGATGCTGCTTCGTGGTGAAGTGGCCGAGATAGACGCGCCACAGGCACACGGCGAGGAAGATCGTCCCGATCACGACGTGCGCCCCGTGGAAGCCCGTCGCCATGAAGAAGGTCGCGCCGTAGATGTGGCCCGAGAACTCGAAATGCGCGTGGCTGTACTCGTAGATCTGCAGGAACGTGAAGAGCACGCCCAGGATCACCGTGAGCCACAAAGCCCACTTGAGGCCCTGGCGATCGTCCTCGAGCAGCGCGTGGTGCGCCCAGGTCACCGTCGTGCCCGACGTCAGGAGCACGAGCGTGCCGAAGAGCGGCAGGTGCCAGGGGTCGAACGTCTCGATGCCCGCCGGCGGCCAGGCGCCGCCCGTCAGCTCGGTGCGCAGGAACTGGTTCTCGGCGGCGGGGAAGAGCGCCACGTCGAAATAGGCCCAGAACCAGGCGACGAAGAACATCACCTCGGAGGCGATGAACATGATCATGCCGTAGCGGTGGTGCAGCTGCACCACGCGGGTGTGGTCGCCGTGATTGGCTTCCTTGATCACGTCCATCCACCACGCGGCCATGGTGTAGAGGACGCCGATCAGGCCCAGCCCGAAGATCAGGCCGCCGATCTGCAGGCCTGCGATCGGCATGTCGCGGATGAAGGTGATGAACCCGACCGCGAGGACGAAGGCGCTGAGCGAGCCGATGAACGGCCACGGGCTCGGGTCGACGAGGTGGTAGTCGTGCTTCTTGGCGTGAGCGTCGGCCATGGCTCTCTAGGTCTCCGGTGCCTCTCTCGCGTCCCCCTCGCTCGGAGGACGTCCCGCGTCGCTGTCAGAGGGTGGGCGGCGTTACCGTGGGGACGGGCGCCGCCGCGTTGGTGATCGGCTCGCCGCCCTCGAGCGGCTCCCCGTTCTTGGACGGAAAGTAGGTGTAGGACAAGGTGATCGTGGAGATGTCCCGCGCGGCGGGGTCGTCCACGATCGCCGGGTCGATGTAGAACATCACGGCGGAATCCATCGTCTCGCCGGCGGCCAGCGTGTTCTCCGTGAAGCAGAAGCATTGCAGCTTGACGAAGTACTGCCCCGCGACGGCCGGCGTGACGTTGAAGGTCGCGACCCCCGCCCGCGGCTCCTCGGCCGGATTGGAGACGCGGTAGAACACCGTCTGCGTCTCGCCGATGCGCACCTCGACCTGCGGCGCCTCGGCGGCGAAGCGCCAGCCGAGATCGCGCGAGACGTTGGCGTCGAAGCGCACCTTCACGGTCTCGTCGAGGATCGTGCCCGCCTCCGCCGTGCCGACGATCGGCGTGCCGCCGAAGCCGGTGATGCGGCAGAACAGGTCGTAGAGCGGCACGGAGGCGTAGGCGAGGCCGATCATGCCCGCGACCACGCTCACGCAGGTCACGACCGTGCGGCGCACGGCGCGGGCCTGGGTGGCGTCGTTCGTCTCGGTCGTCTGCGTCATGGGAACACCTCCCTCGTCACGTCAGGACACCTCACATCGGCCGGTCGAGCACGCCGGGGCCCATCTTGACGATGGTCACGGCGTAGAAGAGCGCGACGAGCGCCGCCAGCACGACGGCGAGGGCGATGGAGCGCCCGCGCCGGCGCTTGCGGAAGGCCTCCGCCTCCCGCTCCGCCGGCGTCGGCTCGCGGCCGGTCGCCTCGCCGTTCTCGCCCGCCTTCGCCATCACGCGAGCCCCGGGAGAACGAGCGCGGGCACCGCGCTGTAGAGCCCGAGCGCGTGCTCGGCGAGGAGCACGGCGAACAGGATGAAGAGGTGGAGGATGGTGAAGCCGAAGAGCCGCTGCGCGGCCTTGGCGGCCTCCTCCCCCTCGCGGATGCGGTAGACGCGCCAGGCGAGGCCGAGCATGGCGAACGCCGTCGCGCCGCCGACGATCGTGTAGACGAGCCCGCCGAAGCCGAGCGGGATCGGCAGGAGCGTCACCGGCACGAAGACGAGCGTGTAGAGCCAGATCTGCCGGCGCGTCTCGTCGGGGCCGGCGACGTTGGGCAGCATGGGCACGCCCGCGCGAGCGTAGTCGCCGGACTTGACCAGCGCCAGCGCCCAGAAATGCGGCGGCGTCCACAGGAAGATGATGGCGAAGAGCACCAGCGTCTCGATGCCGAGCGAGCCCGTCACGGCGGCATCCGCCACCATGGGCGGGAAGGCGCCGGCCGCGCCGCCGATGACGATGTTCTGCGGCGTCGCGCGCTTGAGCCACATCGAGTACACGACGGCGTAGAAAAAGATCGTGAAGGCGAGGAAGCCGGCGGCGAGCCAGTTCGCCACGAGGCCGAGCGTCAGCACCGAGCCGATCGACAGGGTCAGCCCGAAGGCGAGCGCCTCGCCGCCGGTGACGCGGCCCGCGGGGATCGGGCGCTGCGCCGTGCGGGTCATCACCGCGTCGATGTCCGCGTCCCACCACATGTTGAGCGCGCCGGACGCGCCCGCGCCCACGGCGATGGCCAAGAGCGAGGCGAAGGCGACGATCGGGTGGACCGCGCTCTCGACGACGACCATGCCGACGAGCGCCGTGAACACGACGAGGAACATCACCCGCGGCTTGAGCAGCGCCAGGTAGTCGCCGGCCTCCGCCGTCGAGCCGCCGATGGCGGTCGGCAGGACGGGCGCCTGGGGCGCGGGTTCGTGGGTCATCACGGTCATGAGATCGTGCGTCGTCTCTCTCGTGGGGCCGTCGCCCGCGGCGGCGTAGCCGGCGGCGGCGTGCCCCGTCTCATGGGCTCGATCCGCGCGGGCGTCCGCGCGGATCGCGAAGGGGAGGCTCGGGGGAAAGCCCCTCCCCGGAACGCCGGCAGCGTGCGGCGCTCCGGGGAGGAGCCGGGCGGCTTGTGTCGCCCGGCCCGGATCCATGTCAGTGGCGGGTGTCCGCGATCTTCGGCAGCTCTTCGAACTGGTGGAAGGGCGGGGGAGAGGACAGGGTCCACTCCAGCGTCGTCGCACCCTCGCCCCACGGATTGGCGCCGGCGACTTCCTTGCGGCGGAAGGCCGTGACGACCCCGTAGAGGAAGACGAGGAGACCGACCGCGAAGATGTAGGAGCCGATCGAGGAGACCAGGTTCCAGCCCGCGAAGGCGTCCGGATAGTCCGCGTAGCGGCGCGGCATGCCGGCCAGCCCGAGGAAGTGCATCGGGAAGAACAGCACGTTGGCGCCGATGAAGGCGATCCAGAAGTGCAGCTTGCCGATCCATTCCGGCATGACGTAGCCGGTCATCTTCGGGAACCAGTAGTACACGCCCGCGAAGATGATGAAAACGGCACCCAGCGACAGCACGTAGTGGAAGTGCGCCACGACGTAGTAGGTGTCGTGCATGTAGCGGTCGATGGAGGCGTTGGCGAGCACGACGCCGGTGACGCCGCCCACCGTGAACAGGAAGATGAAGCCCACCGCCCACTGCATGGCCGCGGTGAAGCGGATCGAGCCGCCCCACATCGTCGCGATCCAGGAGAAGATCTTGATGCCGGTGGGGACCGCGATCACCATCGTCGCGAACACGAAGTAGGCCTGCGTCTGCAGCGAGAGGCCGACGGTGTACATGTGGTGCGCCCACACGACGAAGCCGACGACGCCGATGGCGACCATGGCGTAGGCCATGCCGAGATAGCCGAAGATGGGCTTCCTCGAGAACGTCGCGATGATGTGCGACACGATCCCGAAGGCCGGCAGGATCATGATGTACACCTCGGGGTGCCCGAAGAACCAGAACAGGTGCTGGTAGAGAATCGGGTCGCCGCCGCCGGCGGGATCGAAGAACGTCGTGCCGAAATTGCGGTCCGTCAGCAGCATGGTGATCGCGCCGGCGAGAACCGGGAGCGCGAGCAGCAGCAGGAAGGCGGTGACCAGCATCGACCAGGCGAAGAGCGGCATCTTGTGCAGCGTCATGCCCGGGGCGCGCATGTTCAGGATCGTGGTGATGAAGTTGATCGCGCCCAGGATCGAGGCCGCGCCGGCGAGGTGCAGCGACAGGATCGCGAAGTCGAGCGCCGGGCCGGGGTGACCCATCGTCGACAGCGGCGGATACACCGTCCAGCCGCCGCCGAAGCCGAGCGAGCCGGGCGCGCCCTCGACGAAGAGGGAGAGCACGAGCAGGCAGAAGGCCGCGACCGTGAGCCAGAAGGAGATGTTGTTCATGCGCGGGAACGCCATGTCCGGCGCACCGATCATGATCGGCACGAACCAGTTGCCGAATCCGCCGATGAGGGCGGGCATCACCATGAAGAACACCATGATGAGGCCGTGGCCGGTCACGAACACGTTGTAGGTCTGCGGGTTCGTGAAGAACTGCATCCCGGGCTCCTGGAGCTCCAGGCGAATCCCGATGGACAAGGCGCCGCCGACCAGACCCGCGATGAACGCGAAGATCAGGTACATCGTGCCGATGTCCTTGTGGTTCGTGGAGTAGATCCAGCGCCGCCATCCGGTGGGATGGTCGTGCGCGCCCTCGTGCGCGGCGTGGGTCGCGGTAGCCATGGCGTCTAAACCCTCTTCGGCCCCTGCCGGGCCGGTCTCTGGCGTGTCGACGGATCGTCGGCGGCGCGGGGGGAGGCGCGCCGCCGAAAAGCTCAGCGGAGCGGCGCGATCAGCGCGCCGTCTCCTCGATGGTGGCGGCGACGCGGGTCGCGCCGTATTCGGTGGAGGCGAAGCGCGTCTGCGCTTCGGCGAGCCAGGAGGCGTACTCCTCCTGCGAGACCACGCGGATCGCGATCGGCATGAAGGCGTGGCGCGCACCGCACAGCTCGGAGCACTGGCCGTAATAGACGCCCTCGCGCTCGGCGCGGAACCAGGTCTCGTTCAGGCGGCCCGGCACGGCGTCGATCTTGAGGCCGAAGGACGGCATCGCGAAGGCGTGGAGCACGTCCGCCGAGGTGACCTGCAGCTTCACCACCTGGTCGACCGGCACGACGACCTCGTTGTCCACGGCCAGGAGCCGCGGCAGGCCGGCGGCGGCCGCCTCGTCGTCCTCGAGCATCAGCGAATCGAAGACGAAGCCGCCCTGATCCGAGGGATACTCGTAGGACCAGTACCAGGAATGGCCCGTGGCCTTCACGATCACGTCCGGCTCGGGGATCACGAGCTGCTCGCGCAGGATGCGGAAGGACGGGATGGCGATGCCGACCAGGATGAGGATCGGGATCACCGTCCAGGCGACCTCGATCATCGTGTTGTGCGAGGTCTTCGACGGCGTCGGGTTCTTGCGCTCGTTGTAGCGCACGATGACGATGAGCAGGAGCGCGCCCACGAACAGCGTGATCACGGTGATCACCCACACGAGTGCCGTGTGGAAGCCGTACATGTCCTGCGCCGTCGCCGTCACCGGCGTCTGCATCGCGATCTGCCAATCGACGGGCTGGCCGACCTGGGCGAGCGCCGCCGTCGATGCCGCCAGAGCCGTCGCACCCGCGAGGGCCGCGGCGAGCGTCCGGCGAGCCGCCGTGAAGCACCTGAACTGACCAATCCGCATCGTCTACCTCGAAGCTCCTCGTGCCTCCCGCGCGCCTCGCACCCGCCTCGCGGGGGAATCTGGCGGGCCGGCTGGCGTGCGCGGTGGATTTGATCCACGTCAAAATCACAATAGGGTGACGGACGCAACGCCTCCGTCGTCGCAGCCTCACGCGACTTTCGCCGTGCTTTCGCCGCTCACACCCGAGAAGATGGGTCTCGAGCCCGCGGTGCCCACACGGGCGCGTCCTCCCGCCGCGCGGCGGGAGGACCCGGTCCGACGCCGCCGCGGCGCCCGCGATCGGCTTTCTTGACAAAGCGTCGCGCCGGTGTTCGGGAAGGGGTGAGGCCGCGGGAACACATGCCGTTTCCTGCAGGTGTCGCGAGACCATCCGGAGCGCCGCGCGCCTCCGCGAGATGAAGGACCCGTCCATGGCCGGCAGCGTCTTCGCCGTTTCGAGCGCCTCCGCCCGCGCAGGCGCCGAGCGCCCCCGCGGTCGCCGCTCCCTGCGCGGCCTTGTCGCAGGGATCGCGGCGGCCGCGCTCGCCGCTCTCCTGGGAACGACGGGCCTCGCCCCGCAGGCGGCGGCGCAGGGCGTCGTGCGCGGCACCTACGGCGATTGGCAGCAGCGCTGCGAGACGCCGGCGGGCGCCCAGGCCGAGCAATGCGCCATCGTGCAGAACGTCGCAGCCGAGGATCGGCCCAACGTCACGCTCCTCGTCATCGTGCTCGCCACCGCCGACACCAACCAGACGCTCCTGCGGGTCGTCGCGCCGCTGGGCGTGCTGCTGCCCGCCGGCCTCGGCCTGCGCGTCGACGGCACGGACGTCGGCTCGGCCGGCTTCGTGCGCTGCCTGCCCACGGGCTGCGTCGCCGAGGTGATCATGGACCAGGCGCTCATCGACCTCCTCGCCGGCGGGGAGGAGGCGACCTTCATCATCTTCCAGACGCCGGAGGAGGGGATCGGCATCCCGGTCTCGCTCGACGGCTTCGCGGAAGGCTTCGCGACGCTCCCGGAGAGCGACGCCGCCCCCGCGCCGCAATGACGGCTCTTCTCGACACCCGGCCCGCGCCCCGCTAGAGCTTGAGCGCATCTTGGTAACGTCACGCGTGAGGGGGGCAGTCGCCGTGTCCGGGCATCGTGGTATCGCAGCCAGCGCGGGGCTCGCCGCGCTCCTGGCGCTCTCGGGCTGCAGCTCCGTCTCAGGCGGCGGCGGGCCGTTCTCGGGCCTGTTCGGCGGCGGGGCGCCGGAGCCCGTCGAGAGCGCGCAGGCGACGACCTTCGAGGATTTCGTCGGGTCGGACCCCGTCGCCTGCCCGGCGCCGGAGGTGATCCAGGGCGCGCCCGCCTTCCGCGCCTATCGCGGGGGGCGCGCGGGCTCGAACCAGGACCTGCGCTACCAGATCTCGATCTTCGACCTCGCCCGCGAATGCGTGGCGACGCCCGAGGGGCAGAACCGCATCAAGCTCGGCGTGCAGGGCCGCGTCCTCATCGGGCCGGCGGGCGCGCCCGGCAGCTTCACCGCGCCGGTGCGCATTCGCGTGCGCACCACCTCGACGGTCTACGAGGACGTGAGCCGACGCGTCAGCGTCACCGTGCCCGCCGGCCAGACCATCGGCGATTTCGTCCTCGTCGAGGAAGGCCTCGAGGTGCCGCTCTCCATCGGCGACAATTTCATCATCGAGGCGGGAATCGAGGGCTGAGCGGGCGCGCGCTCCTCAGATCGGCCGCAAATCGGGCGCAGGGCTCGCTCGAGGCGGGATGGGCGAGACCACACGCTTGCGCGTCCCGCCCGCCCGCTTTACCAACCTCAAGGAAAGAGCGGCCGTCCTCCCGCGGCCGGCCGTGTTCCCGAGCCGACGCCCGCGCCGATCAGGCCCGGGCGCACGAGAGTAACGAGCGTTGCGCGTCGCCCAACTCGCCCTCGCCATCCTCCTCTGCGCGCTCGCGCTGATCGGCGCCGCGGCCCCGGCCCTCGCCGTCGACGCGGTGCGGGTGAACCGGGACGCGACGGCGATCGACCTCACCCCCGCCATCGAGCGCTACCGCTCGGACGGCGACGTCATCCAGATCTCCACCGCGCCCGGCGCCGACGGCATCGTCAGGCGCATCGCCGTGAGCGCGCGCGAGGCCGGCACCCGGCCGGACTGGATCGTCTTTGCGCTCACGAACGATGGCGACGAGCAGATCGACCGCCTCCTCGTCGCGCCCCACTTCATCCTGCCGGGCTCCGGGGTGATCTGGCCCGATCTCGGCGCCTCGCGCATCGCCGCCATCACCGCGAGCCAGGGCATCCGCCCCGATCGCGTCGAGGACCCCGAGGCCGATCTCTTCCTGATCACGCTGGATCCCGGCACCACCGTCACCTTCGTCGCCGAGCTGCGCGGGCCGGACGTGCCCCAGCTCCTGCTCTTCGAGGAGGGCGTCTATCGCGACAAGGAGAACGGGCTCACCCTCTACAAGGGCATCATCATCGGCATCGCCGGGCTCTTGGCGCTCTTCCTCACGGTGATCTTCGTCGTCAAGGGCGCGCTGATCTTTCCCGCCGCGGCGGCGCTCGCCTGGGCGGTGCTCGCCTATGCCGGCATCGACTTCGGCTTCTTCGAGCGCGTCTTCCCGCTGGCCGAGGACGCCGAGCGCGTCTACCGCGCCGCCGCCGAGGCGATCCTCGCCGCCACGCTGCTCGTCTTCCTGTTCGCCTATCTCAACCTCAATCGCTGGCACGTGCGCTACGGCCACGTGACGCTCCTGTGGCTCGCCTTCCTCGCCGGCCTCGTCGGGCTCGCCGTGATCGACCCGCCGGTGGCGGCGGGCGTCGCGCGCATCTCGCTCGCCGCGGTCGCCGGCATCGGCTTCGTGCTCGTCCTGCATCTGGCGACCCACGGCTACGATCGCGCGGTGATGCTCATCCCCACCTGGCTCCTGCTCCTCGTGTGGGTGACGGCGGCGGGCTTCACCGTGACCGGCCGCCTCGACGGCGACCTCGTCGCCCCGGCCTTGATCGGCGGGCTCGTCCTCATCGTCATGCTCATCGGCTTCACGGTGATGCAGCACGCCTTCGCCGGGGGCGGGCTCTCCCACGGCTCGGCGAGCGAGGCGGAGCGCCGTGCGCTCGCGCTCTCGGGCTCGGGCGACGTCGTCTTCGACTGGGACGTGGTCTCGGACCGCATCTACGTCTCCCCCGAGGTCGAGAACCTGCTCGGCCTCGACCGCGGCACGCTCACGGGCCCCGCGAAGGACTTCATCGACGCCATTCACCCCTTCGACCGCGATCGTACCGGCGCCGCCCTCGATGCGCTCATCGAGCAGCGGCGCGGGCGCGTGACGCAGGATTTCCGCCTGCGCGCCGCGCAGGGCAGCTATCACTGGTTCCGCCTCAAGGCCCGTCCCGTCGTCGGCACCGACGGCGAGGCGATTCGCATCGTGGGCACGCTCAGTGACGTCACCGAGAACAAGACCTCCGAGGAGCGCCTCCTCGTCGACGCGGTGCACGACAACCTCACGGGCCTGCCCAATCGCCAGCTCTTCGAGGACCGCCTCGACGCCGCCCTCGCCTTCGCGGCTCAGGACCCGAGCCTGCGCCCGGCGGTGCTGATGGTCGACATGGATCGCTTCAAGGCCGTCAACGAGGCCGCGGGCCTCGCCGGCGGTGACGCGATCCTGCTGACCCTCGCGCGGCGGCTCGGGCGCCTCCTGCGCCCGCAGGACACGCTGGCGCGCATGGCGGGCGATTCGTTCGCCGTCATCCTGCTCTCCGAGCGCGACCCCGAGCGCGTCATGGCCTTCGGCGAGATGATGCGCCGGGCGCTGGCGACGCCCGTCACCCATGCCGACCGGGAGATGTTCCTCACCGCCTCCATCGGCGTCGCGCTCCACGACCAGACCGCCGATACCCGCCGCGAGGACGTGATCCGCAAGGCGGAGATCGCCACCGCCCACGCCAAGCGCCAGGGCGGCAACCGCATCGAGATCTTCAAGCCGACGATGCAGACCGGGCGCGACGACCGCCTGACGCTCGCCGCCGACCTGCGCCGGGCGCTGGAGCGCGGCGAGATGCGCGTCGAGTTCCAGGCCGTCGTGCGTCTCGAGGATCGCACGGTGGCCGGCTTCGAGGCGCTGCTGCGCTGGGATCACCCGCGCCTCGGCCGCCTCTCGCCCGCGACCTTCGTGCCCATCGCGGAAGAGACCGGCACGATCGGCTCGCTCTCCGCCTTCCTGCTGGAGCGCGCGGCCCAGGAGCTCGCCGCCTGGCAGAGCGCGCTCGACGTCGAGCCGCCGATGTTCGCCTGCGTCCGCCTGCCCTCGCGTCAGCTCTTGCGCCAGGACTTCCTCAACGAGGTGAAGACCGTGCTCGCCCGCGCGGGCGTCCTCCCCGGCTCGCTCAAGCTCGAGCTCGCCGAGAGCCTCGTCATGGAGAACCCGGAATACGCCGCGCAGATGCTGGCGCGTCTGCGCGACCTCGGCGCCGGGCTCTCGCTCGACGATTTCGGAACGGGCTATTCCTCGCTCGCGTACCTCCAGCGCTTTCCCTTCGACACGATCCGCATCGATCGCTCCTTCGTGCGCGACCTCTCCCGCAACGGCCGCCCGGCGATCCTGCGGGCCATCGTCAAGCTCGCGGGCGAGCTCGGCATGGACGTGGTGGCGGAGGGCGCGGAGACCGAGGAGGAGGCGAACGCCCTCTCCGAGATCGGCTGCGACTACGCGCAGGGGCCCGTCTTCGGCGACCCGATGTCCCCCATCCAGGCGCGCCGCCTCGTCGGCGCGACGCCCGAGGCGGCCTGAGCGCCGATCACGGCCGGAAGCTCGGCGGGATCGGGGGCTCCTCGTGGAGCAGCGTCACGGTCACGCGGCCGTTGGGGGCGATGTAGGGATTGTCCGGGAAGGCCGGCTCGGTGTCCGCCTTGCCCGTGACCGAGGCGAAGCGCTCCTCGGGCATGCCCGCACCGGACAGGATCTCGCGCACGGCGAGCGCGCGCCCCGCCGTCAGGCTCCAGCCGTCGACCTGCGCCGTCTCGCCGGGCCGCATCGCCGCGGTGTGCCCGCGAATTGCGAGCCGGTTCGGCAGGCGCCGGATGACGGGCGCGATCGCCTCGAGCACGAGGCGCGTGCGCTCGTAGGGGTAGACCGAGCCCTCCGGAAACATGGAGCGCCCGTCCTGGTCGACGAGGGAGACGTCGAGCCCCTCCTCCGTCTCCTGGATGACGAGGTTGCGCGAGAGCTCGGCGATCTCCGGCATGTCCTGCAGGGCCTGCCGCAGCGAGGCCGCCGCCGTGCCGAAGCCGCGGTCGAAGGTGACCGAGAACAGCCCGTGCTCCTGGTTGTCGAGCTCGTTGGGCACCGTGTGGTCGGAGGCCTCCTCGGGCTCCACTTGGCGGACGTTCTGGAGCGCGGTGAGCGTCGGCAGGCCGTCCTGCTCGATGATGCCGGAGAAGCGCGTCTCGGGGTTCGTGCCGAAGGCCTCGCGCACGGAGCCCGCGACGACCTGCATCTTGCGCTGATCCTGCGTCGAATAGGCGACCAGGATGACGAAGAAGCTCATCAGGAGCGCCATCAGGTCCGCGAAGGTGACGAACCATGCCGGCGCCCCGACCGGCGCGTCCTGCTTGCGCTTCTTTCCCATGAGCCGTCGACCCGTCCCTCTGTGCGCCGGCGGATCAGGCTTCCGCCATCTCTTCTCGATGGTGCTCGGGCAGGTACGCGGTGAGCATCTCGCGCACGATGGTGGGCGAGCGCTGGTCGCGGATCTGGAGGACGCCGTCGATGATCATGGAGCGCAGCACGTCCTCGGACGTGAGACGCAGGCTCAGCTTGTCGGCGATGGGCAGCGCGATGAGGTTCGCCACGAGCGAGCCGTAGAGCGTGCCCAAGAGCGAGACCGCCATGGCGGGGCCGAGCTTGGAGGGATCCTCCATGTTGGCGAACATCATGATCATGCCCACGACGGTGGAGATCATGCCCCAGGCCGGCGCCACGTCGCCGATGCCGCGCCACACCTTCGAGCCGTCGTCGAGGCGCTGGACGAAATTGTCGCGGTCCTTCTCGAGCGCGTCCTTGATGAAGTCGCGATCGTAGCCGTCGGCGATGTAGCGCAGGCCCTGGGCGAGCGTCGGGTTCTCCACCTTGACGTTCTCGAGCCCCATCGGGCCGGACTTTCGCACCACGTCGGCGACCTGGGTGATCTCCTCCAGCATCGCGCGCGGCGTGGTCTTCTGCATGCTCAGGCCGTAGCGGATGCCCATGGGCAGGCCGCTCATCATGATGGGGAAGGTGAAGCGCACCATCGTGGACGCGAAGGCGCCGCCGACGACGCACACGAGCGCGACCGTGTCGTAGTAGGAGGCGAGGCTCCCACCGCCGATGAGGATCATCCCGAGGACGGTCGCGACGCCGGCGACGAGGCCGAGCGCGGTGGCGAAATCCATGTGTCGTGCTCCGGCGCGGGCGGCATGTCGCCCGGTTCCGCATCGCGCAAACGCTACCGTCATCGTGCTGAAGAAAAGGTTTAGCGCGCCTTCCGGTGACGGGACGCCGCACGCGCCCTAGCTTCCGCGATGCCGCAGCCCTCCCCGCCCGCCTCGGACGAGACCATGAAGACCCAGACCTCGCCCGAACGATCCTCGCCCGACCTGTCATCGCCCGACCTGCCTGCACGGATGCCGCTCTCGCGCGTCCTCGTGCGCACCATCGCCCTGCTCGCCCCCGAGCGGCGCCTCGCGACGACGCTCGCGCTCGCCAACGTGGCGCTCGCGGGGGCGGCCTTCGCCGAGCCCGTCCTGTTCGGGATGATCGTCGACCGTCTGGCGCGGGCGCAGGCGAGCAGCGACGCGGCGGCGTCGCTCGAAGGGCTGGGCCCGCTCCTCGCCGCCTGGGTCGGCTTCGGCTTGTTCACCATCGCTGCCGGCGTCCTCGTGGCACTCCACGCCGATCGCCTCGCGCATCGCCGCCGGCTGGCCGCCATGGCGGATTTCTTCGAGCACGCGCTCGCGCTTCCCCTCGCCTTCCACGCGGGCACGCATTCAGGCCGTGCGCTCAAGGTGATGATCGACGGCGCCGGGGCGCTGTTCGGGCTATGGCTCACCTTCCTGCGCGATCAGGCGGCGGCGCTCGTCGCGGTCGTCGTACTGCTTCCCGCGACGCTCTTCCTCAATTGGCGTCTCGGCCTCGTCCTCGTGGTGCTGGTCCTGGCGAGCGGGCTCCTCACCCACGCGGTGCTGCGCCGCACCGAGCGGATGCAGGGCACGGTGGAGAGCCATCACACCGCGCTCGCGGGCAACGCGTCGGACGCGCTCGGCAACGTCGCCGTCGTCCAGTCCTTCACGCGCATGGACGCGGAGCTGCGCCACATGCGCGGCATCGTGTCGGAGCTCCTCGCGGCGCAGACGCCGGTCCTGTCCTGGTGGGCGATCGCGTCGGTGGCGACGCGCTGCGCCGGGACGCTGACCGTGCTGACGCTGCTTCTGCTCGGCGTCGCGCTCTTCCGCGAGGGGCTCGCGACCATCGGCGAGATCGTCTCCTTCGTGGCCATCGCGACGATGCTGATCGGGCGCCTCGAGCAGCTCGTCTTCTTCACGAACGGCCTCCTCCTCGCCGCGCCGAAGATCGCCGAGCTCTTCGCCGTGCGCGACACGCGCCCCGCCGTCGCCGATCACCCGGGCGCGCGCGAGCCGGGGCGGCTCACGGGCGCCGTCGCCTTCGAGGAGGTATCCTATTCCTACGACGGTGAGCGCCCGGCGGTGCGCGATCTCGCCTTCCGGGTCGAACCCGGCGAGACCATCGCCCTCGTCGGCGAGACGGGGTCGGGCAAGTCGACCGCGCTGTCTCTCCTCCACCGCGCCTTCGACCCGGATGCGGGACGCATCCTCCTCGACGGGCGCGACGCGCGGGACTGGACGCTGGAGGGGCTGCGCCGCAACATCGCCGTCGTCTTCCAGGAGCCGATGCTCTTCGCCCGCTCGCTGCGCGAGAACCTCCTCGTCGGCGCGCCGGAGGCGAGCGATGCCGAGCTCGTCGCGGCGCTCGAGCGCGCGCAGGCCGGCGCCTTCCTCGCCCGCCTGCCGCGGGGGCTCGATACGCAGATCGGGGAGCGCGGCCGGTCGCTGTCCGGGGGCGAGCGCCAGCGCGTCGCCATCGCCCGCGCGCTCCTGAAGGACGCGCCGATCCTCGTCCTCGACGAGGCGACGAGCGCGCTCGACGCCGTCACGGAGGCGCGCCTGAAGGAGGCGCTCGCCGAGGCCATGCGCGGGCGCACCACCTTCGTCATCGCGCACAGGCTCGCGACCGTGCGCGACGCCGATCGCATCCTCGTCCTGCACGAGGGGCGCATCGTCGAGGAGGGGAGCTACGACGCGCTCCTCGCACGCGGCGGGCGCTTCGCGCGCCTCGCCGCCTCGCAGCACCTGCTCCAGCGGCTCGAGACCGAAGAGGCGTGAGCCCGCCTCAGCGCACGTCCGAGAGGAGCGGCGACCAGGTCGGATCGGAGGCGTAGCCCGGCGTGGGGATCGGCACCTCGACCCGGCCGGTGATGTCGACCATGTAGAGCTGCCCGCCGGACTGGCCGCCGGGATCGCGGAAGAAGACGAGATACTGCCCGTTGGGCGCCCAGGCCGGGCTCTCGTTGTGGAAGCCCTCGGTGAGGATGCGCTCGCCCGAGCCGTCGGGGCGCATCACGCCGATGGCGAAGCGCCCGCCCTGCATCTTGGTGAAGGCGATCCAGTCCCCGCGCGGCGACCAGACCGGCTGCGAGTAGGTCCCCTGCCCGAAGGAGATGCGCTGCGGGTTCGAGCCGTCGGCGGCCATCGTGTAGAGCTGCTGCGAGCCGCCGCGGTCGCTCTCGAACACGATCTGCGAGCCGTCCGGCGAGAAGGAGGGCGACGTGTCGATGGCGAGCGTGGAGGTCAGGCGCGTCATCGTGCGCGAGACGAGATCGATGAGGTAGAGGTTCGCGTTTCCGCCCTGCTGGAGCGTCATCACGATGGAGCTGCCGTTGGGCGAGAAGCGCGGGGAGGAGGTCATGTTGGGGAAGTTCCCCACCGCCTGCCGCGCCCCGGTCTCGAGGTTGAGCACCTGCACCCGCGGCTGCTCGCCCGAGACCTGCGCCATGAAGGCGATCTCCTGGGCGCGCGGCGAGAAGCGCGGCGTCACCACCGAGTTGTCGCCCGGCGTCAGGTAGCGCACGTTGGCGCCGTCCTGATCCATGATGGCGAGGCGCTTGAGGCGGTTCTCCTTGGGCCCGGTCTCGTCCACGAAGACGATGCGCGTGTCGAAGAAGCCCGCGAGCCCGGTGATGCGGGTGAAGATCGCATCCGAGATGATGTGGCCGACCCGCCGCCAATTGTTGGGATCGGTGAAATATTGCTGGCCGGTGATCTGCTGGCCCGACTGCACGTCCCAGAGGCGGAACTCGGTGCGCAGGCGACCCTGGCCGTCGCGGGTGACCCGCCCGGTGACGAGGCCCTGCACGCCCGCCTGGCGCCACACGTCGAACTGGGGCGCGGCGTCGAAGGCCGGCGAGCGCTCGGGGAAGCGGCTCTGGTCGAGGGGCGAGAAATAGCCCGAGCGGTTCAGGTTCGCCGCGATGATGCTCGAGATCTGCGGCCCGAGATTGCCCTCGCCCGCGAATTCCGCGACGGCGATGGGCATGGGCTGGAACTGGCCGCCCTGGAGGTCGATGACGAGCTCGGCCCGCGCCGGCGAGGGCGCGAGCGCGGGAACGAGGCCGGCGAGGCCGGCGACCCCGGCGGCGACGAGGCCGATCCGCAGGGCGTTCAGAACGAGGCGCATGGGTCGAGTGTCCGAGATGAGCGGCGCGGTCGGCCGCCGGGAAAGGGTGGGAGGCGCATGACGCGCGCGGCCGTTACGCCGGGGTCACGAATAGAGCGGATTGAAGTTCACCGTCAGGTTCCTCCAGTCCTCGTAATAGGGGGCGAATTGGGCCGGAATCTGGAGCGGCGCGCAGCGGCGCGTGGCGCGCAGCGCCGAATCGGCCACGGACCTGAAGAGCGGGTCGCCCGAATCGTTCGCCACCTGCGGATCGGTGGCGAGGGATCCGTCGGGCGCGAGCGCGATGCGCACCGCCGCCACCGGCGGGTTCTGCAGCGTCTGCGCGGCGATCGGCACGTCCCAGCAGGCGCGCAGCTGCGCGGTGATCAGCCCTACGAGCTGATCGCGCAGGCTCGGGTTGAGGCGCGCGGCGCTGCCCGTCTGGGTGCCCAGGGACGCCGTGCGGCTCACCTGCTCCGCGCTGGCGCCGGTGGAGGCGGCCTCCTCCGTCGAGCGCAGGATGGAGGCGATGTCGGACGGATCGAAGCGATCCGCCTCCTCGGCGACGCGGCTCGCGCGGGCCTCCTCCTCGCGACGGCGCGCCTCGGCGACGCGCGCCGCGTCGGCCCGGTCGCGGGCCTCGCGCTCCTCGCGCTCGCGGCGGGTGCGATCCTCGGCCTCCGCCACGCGACGGCGCTCGGCATCCGCGGCGGCGACGCGCGCCGCGTCCGCGCGCGCCTGGGCCTGCGCGGAGCGCGAGGGCGGCAGCGGGGCCGGCGCATCGGCGACGACCGGTGCCGCGGGCACGGGCTCCGGCGGGGCGGGCGTCGGCTCCGGCACGACGGGCGGCGGCGCGGGCGGCGTCGGCTCGGCCTGCGCCACCGGTGCCGGCGGCGGGGGAGGCGGCGGCGGCGGCTCGCTCGCGGCGGCGACGGGGGTGTCGGCGACCTCCATCTCGGCCGTGCGCGTCGCGGGCGTCTCGGTGTCGCGCTCGGCCTCGCCGGCGGGGCGCAGCTCCTGCCTCTCGGCGACCCGCTCGGCGCGCGGGACGGGCACGGGCAGTACCTCTGCCGCATCCTCCTCGCCGCGGGTGATCTCGGAGAACTGCGCGTCCGTGATCATCTCGACGGGAATGCCCTCCTCCACCGCCGGCAGCTGGGCGACGCCCGAGATCCCGACGAGAGCCGCGACGACGAGCGCCACGTGCGCCACCCCCGACAGGAGGAGGCCCGGCTCGCGAAGGGAGGGGAGGCCGCGCGGGAGGGGCATGGCGCTACTGGGCGTCCGGCAGGGTGACGAGGGCGACGCGGCTGAAGCCGCCTTGGGTGACGAGCGCCATCACCTCGGCGACCCGCCCGTATTCCACGGCGCGATCGCCGCGCACGAAGACGCGGGGCTCCGCCCCCTCCTCGATGCGCGCGGCGATGGCCGAGACGATCTCGGCGTCGTCGATCACGACGTCGTCGAGATAGACGCGGCCCTCGGCGTCGATGGAGAGTGCCACGGGCTTTGCGTCGACGTTGAGCTGGCCGGCGCTCGCCTGCGGCAGGTCGAGGGGCACGCCCGCCGAGAGCAGCGGCGCCGAGACCATGAAGACGATGAGGAGCACCAGCATGACGTCGATGAACGGCGTCATGTTGATCTCGTTGATGGCGCGCGCACGCCCGCGGCGCCTGCGCCGCCCGCCGCCGCCCGTTCCGGGTCCGCCGTGGGAGAACATGATCGCGCGCTCCCGTTCAGGCCGCTTGCGGGGCGTGGGTGGCCTGGGCGAGCCGCTCGTCGACCTGGCGGGCCAGGATCGCGGAGAACTCGTCGGCGAAACCCTCGAGGCGCACCTGCGCCTTGGCGACCTCGGCCTGGAACTTGTTGTAGGCGATGACCGCCGGGATGGCCGCGATCAGGCCGATCGCGGTGGCGAAGAGCGCCTCCGCGATGCCCGGCGCGACGACGGCGAGCGAGGTGTTGTTCGAGCCCGCGATGGCGACGAAGGAGGTCATGACGCCCCAGACCGTGCCGAAGAGGCCGAGATACGGCCCCGCCGAGCCCACGGAGGCGAGGAAGATCAGCTTCGATTCGAGCCGCTCGACCTCGCGCTGGATGGTGACGTCGAGCACCTTGTCGATGCGCGCCGGCAGGCTCGCCACCGAGCGGCCGGAGCCGCCGAAGGAGCGCTTCCATTCGCGCATGGCCGCGACGAAGACGGAGGCGAGGCCCGTCGTCGGGCGCTCCTCCAGCGAGCGGTAGAGCTCCTCGAGGGAGCGTCCCGACCAGAACACCTCCTCGAACCGATCCATCGCCCGGGTCAGGCGCCGGAAGAGCAGCGTCTTGTCGATGATGATCGCCCAGGAATAGACCGAGGCCGCGACGAGCCCGATCATCACGAGCTTCACGACGATGTGCGCCTGCCAGAACAGGCCCCAGAGGGAGAGATCGTGCGGCATCCGCGGATGGTCCTCGAGATCGCCAGGTGACCCCGCCGGCGGCACCGGCGGGTCCGAGCGGGGATCGGCGTTTCCGAACAGGCCTTGATGGCTCGAAACGGCCCCCGCGACCGTGGTTCGCGCCGCAACATGTCGAAAATATGAGCTTTTCCGGGAGGCGCGGCGGCGACGCGCTCCCTGTGTCCGAGGGGACACGATTAAGGTTAAGGCTCCCTTATGGCAGCGTTCGCCGACGACGCCGCACCCCTCGCCGCACCCGTCGTCCGGCGTCAGCCGCCGAGCCGCGCGCGCAGGATCTCGGGGATGCGCGCGGGGCGCCCGGCGCGGACCGCGGCGACGGTGACGTCGGCGGTGAGCAGCACCTCGTCGGCGCGCAGGATGCGCTGCGCCAGCGCGATGGACGCGCCTTTCACGACATCGGTGCGGGTCTCCACCGTGAGGATGTCGTCCATGCGCGCGGGTTTCAGCCAATCGAGGGTCATGCGCCGCACCGCGAAGGCGATGCCCTCGCCGTCCGCGTGGAGCTCCGACTGCGCCACGCCCGCGAGGCGCAGCTGGTCGGTGCGCCCGCGCTCCAGGTACTTCAGGTAATTGGCGTGATAGACGATCCCGGAGAAATCCGTGTCCTCGTAGTAGACGCGAACGCGCAGGCGATGCACGCCGTCCTCGAAGCGGCCCGCGATGGGGACGAGCCCGTCGTCTCCCGCGTCGCGCGGCGTCCGGTCCCCGCTCACTGTTCGTCGCCTGCGGAGAACAGCCCGAACTGCGTCCGGCTCGGGTCGGCCGCGGGCTCCGGCATGCCGAGAT
The DNA here is from genome assembly GCF_014645695.1 of Salinarimonas ramus. GTDB lineage: Bacteria > Pseudomonadota > Alphaproteobacteria > Rhizobiales > Beijerinckiaceae > Salinarimonas > Salinarimonas ramus. The sequence continues at coordinate 45,459 of NZ_BMMF01000018.1, forward strand.
GACGGAAGGCGTGGGGGGTGAGCAGGCGCCCGCGCGGCGTGCGCTGCACGAAGCCCTTCTGGATCAGGTAGGGCTCGATGATCTCCTCGATGGCGTCGCGGGGCTCGGAGAGCGCGGCGGCGATGGTCTCGATGCCCACGGGGCCGCCGCCGAAATTCGTGGCGACCATGGTGAGGTACTTGCGGTCCATCACGTCGAGGCCGATCGGATCGACGTCGAGAAGGCCGAGCGCCTTGTCCGCCAGCGCGCGGCCCACCGTCTCGACGTTCTCCACCACGGCGAAGTCGCGCACCCGCCGCAGCAGGCGCCCGGCGATGCGCGGCGTGCCGCGGGCGCGCTTGGCGATCTCGTTGGCGCCCTCGTCCGACATGCCGAGCCCGAGCACCCGCGCGCCGCGCTTGACGATGAGCTCGAGCTCGGAGACGTCGTAGAACTCGAGCCGCACGGGAATGCCGAAGCGGTCGCGCAGCGGCGTCGTCAGCAGGCCCGCGCGCGTCGTCGCGCCCACCAGCGTGAAGGGCGGCAGCTCGATCTTCACCGAGCGCGCCGCCGGCCCCTCGCCGATGATCAGGTCGAGCTGGAAGTCCTCCATGGCCGGATAGAGGATCTCCTCCACCGCCGGGTTCAGGCGGTGGATCTCGTCGATGAACAGGACGTCGCGCTCCTCCAGGTTCGTCAGCTGGGCCGCGAGATCGCCGGCCTTGGCGATGACGGGACCCGAGGTGGAGCGGAAATTCACGCCGAGCTCGCGGGCGATGATCTGCGCGAGCGTGGTCTTGCCCAGCCCCGGCGGTCCCACGAAGAGCACGTGATCGAGCGCGTCGCCCCGCGCCTTCGCCGCGCCGATGAAGACCTGCAGGTTGGCGCGCGCGGCCTTCTGACCGGTGAAGTCGGCGAGCGACAGCGGTCGCAGGGAGGCGTCGATGTCGTCCTCGCGCTTGGCGGGTGAGATGAGGCGGTTCTGTTCGCTCAAGGGGGCGCTCGCTCTCGTGCCGATCACCGCGTTCTACACGCTCGCGGGCACCGCGACAGCCCCGTTCGGCGAGGCGGCTCCATCGCCGATGAAAAAATGCGGCCGGGACACGACGTCGCGCCTCAATGGCCAAGCCTTTGAAAGCACGGCTATTTCCGGGTGCGCACCCAATGCCGGCACCGGTTCCGCGGACACTGCGGAAGAAAATCCCGGAACACGAATCCGCTCGGGTCGTTGGCAGCACATCACGGCGTCGCGGTCCGGCCGCGGCGCGCCCAAGATGAGATGGAGATTATCCATGAAGCGCATTCTTCTCACCTCCGCCGCCGCCCTCTTCCTCGTCGCCCCCGCAGGCGCCCAGACCACCGCTCCCGCGCCGGTCGTCGATTCGGCCCCGGCCGTTCCGGAGACCGCGATCGGCGTCCAGGAGCGTCGTCGCCTGATGACCTCGGACGACGCCACGGCGGCTCCGTCGGGCATGCTGATCGGCGAGCAGTCGGGCAGCTGGTACGTCGACTGCACGGATCCGGGCGTGTCCTGCGAGAACTACGAGGGTCTCGCCACCGGTTCCGTCGGCGGTGCGGCGCCCGACCCGGTCGTCGATTCGGCTCCGGCCGTTCCGGATACCGCCATCGGCGTCCAGGAGCGTCGCCGCCTCAACACCTCGGACGACGCCACGGCGGCTCCGTCCGGCCAGCTGATCGAGCGTCAGTAAGGTCTTCCTCGCCCGCACGAGCGGGCGAACGGATCAAAGCGGAGCCCCGGCCGGAAACGGCCGGGGCTCTTCTCGTATGCGCGCCCGCGCTTGCGGCTCGGGCACGAAAAAGGGCCCCGGCTTTCGCCGAGGCCCCTCTCTCGAACCGTGCAGGACGGATCAGAAGTCGCGCTGGATGCGCAGACGGCCTTCCCAACGCGAACCGTCGTCGTTGGTGACCGGCAGAGCGACGAGCGTGCCGTCGTTGTAGGAACGGAAGGTCACGTCCGCGTCGATCTCGGTGTACACGACGTCGGCCGAGAAGGTGAGGCCGGACACCGGACGCCAGTTGAGGCGGGTACCGAGCTGCCACCAGGTGTAGTCGGCATTGGTGCCGGTCAGGACCGGACCGACAGCCGCGACGGCCGGGACGGCCGGAGCGTCGACTTCACCGTACGAACCCTGGATGTCCTGCCAGATGGTCGGGGTCCAGAAGTGACGGAAGGCGGCCATGATCGACCAGGCCTCGGTCGTCGAGAGCGACGTGCCGGCCGCGTTCAGGTAGGCATCGTTGATGCCGACGCCGAACTCGGTGACGGTCGTCGGCGCGCCGACGTAGGAGGTGGCGCCGTCGGCGTAGGTGGCCTGCAGCCACAGAGCGTCGCCGGCCGCGATCATCGGCAGACGGACGTTCACGCCCGCGCCGATCGCCCAGCCGAGCTCGTCGTCGACCGCGACACCCGCGACGTTGTGACGAACCTGGTGGATCGCACCCATGATCTGGGCCGAACCCCAGCCCTGAGCGACGTTCAGGTTGGCGACGAGGTCGGGAAGCTCCTGACCGCCGTAGACCGGGCCGCCGGCGATGCCGTTACGGCGAGCGCGGCCGTTCTCGACCGCGACCGTCGCGGAGAAGCCCGAGCCGAACGTGGCGGTGTAGGCGAGCAGCTCGACGGACGGGTCGGTCACGCCGGCGGCGCCGCCGGACATGAGGTTGCCGCCGAAGAACGAGAAGAACGACGTGATGCGACCAGCGGTCAGGCCAGCGAACTGGATGAAGCCCTGGTCGAGCTCGGCGACGCCGACGCCGTCAGTGCGGTTCGCATGGACCGCGATGAACGAACGGAGCGTGCCGTACTCCGTCGCCGTGCGCGCGTCGAGAGCGATGCGGCCACGAGCGAAGAAGTTGATGTCGTCCTGCGAGCGATCCGTCGCCGTATCGAGGTTCTCGCCGAACCGATACTCCGCGCGGACGTAGCCGGAGATCTGCAGGCAGGTCTCGGTGCCGGGGATGACGAAGAAGCCCGTGCCGCCGATCGGGGCGTTCGGGCAGGTGCGGACGTACTCGACCGGCGCCGCGGCGCGGACCGGAAGATCGGCAGTCGTCGGGGCCCTCCGATCGCGGATGCGAACGCTTCGTCGCGGGGTTGAAACCAGGGCGTCGACGCGTCATCAGAGGCGCGCGAGCGATCCGGCCCGGGGGCGGCCGGGAGAAAGCCCCGAGGAGAGGCGAATGAGCGCGACCATCATCGACGGCAAGGCCTTCGCCGCCGGCCTGCGGGCGCGCGTCGCCGAGGACGTGCGCGGCCTCGCCGAGCGAGGCATCGCCCCGGGTCTCGCCGTCGTGCTGGTGGGCGAGGACCCGGCGAGCCAGGTCTACGTGCGCAACAAGGCGGCGCAGACGGTGGAGGCGGGCATGCGCTCCTTCCAGCACCGCCTGCCGGCGACGACGAGCCAGGCCGAGCTCCTCGCCCTCGTCCACACGCTCAACGCCGACGACGCGGTGGACGGCATCCTCGTGCAATTGCCGCTGCCCGCGGGGATCGACGCACAGGCGATCATCGAGGCGATCGCGCCGGAGAAGGACGTGGACGGCTTCCATCCCGCGAACGTGGGGCGCCTCGCCACCGGCATGCCCGGCCTCGTGCCCTGCACGCCGCTCGGCGCGTCCATGCTCATCGACAGCGTGCGGCCGGACGTCGCCGGGCTCGAGGCGGTGGTGATCGGGCGCTCGAACATCGTCGGCAAGCCGATGGCGCAGCTCCTTCTCCAGCGCTCCGCCACCGTGACGATCGCCCATTCGCGCACGCGCGACCTCGCGGACGTGTGCCGGCGCGCGGACATCCTGGTCGCGGCGGTGGGCCGGCCGGAGATGGTGCGCGGGGACTGGATCAAGCCGGGCGCCGTCGTCGTCGACGTCGGCATCAACCGCGTGCCGAACCCGCAGGCGGAAGACGGGAAGACGCGGCTCGTGGGCGACGTGGCCTTCGACGAGGCGAAAGAGGTCGCCGGCGCGATCACGCCGGTGCCGGGCGGCGTGGGGCCGATGACGATCGCCTGCCTCCTCGCCAACACGCTGCAGGCGGCGAAGGCGCGACGCGGGCTCTGATCGCGCGCGGCGCCGCCGCATCCGCCGAGCGCCGGAACGAGAAAGGCCGCCCCGGAGGGCGGCCTTTCCCTTGTCGGCAGGGATGATCCGCCGAGAGGCGGGATCCGATCAGGCGACCTTCTTGCGTCCCCGGCCGCGCGCGGCCGTCGTCGTCTCGGGCTCCGCCTTGCGGCGCTGGGCGCCGAGACCCATGGCCTTGGCGAGCTCGGAGCGGGCGCTGGCGTAGTTCGGGGCGACCATGGGGTAGTCCGGAGGAAGGCCCCACTTGGCGCGGTACTGGTCGGGCGTCATGTCGTACTTCGTGCGCAGATGGCGCTTGAGCGACTTGAACTTCTTCCCGTCCTCCAGGCAGATGATGTAGTCCGGCGTGATCGACTTCTTGATCGGCACGGCGGGGACGGGCGCCTCGACGGGCTGCTCGGTCGCGCCGGTCGCGACCTTGTTGAGCGCCGCGTGGACGGCGTCGATCAGGCCGGGCAGCTCGGCGGTCGGCAGCGAGTTGTTGCTGACGTAGGCCGAGACGATCTCGGCGGCGAGCTCGATGTAGTTGTTCGGTTGAGTCGTATCGCTCATTGAGCCGGTCCTAATGCAGAGACAGGGGATCTCAGTGAGCGGCGCTGCATGCGGCGTCTCTCCGAACACCGAATCGCGACCCCGCTCACGCGTCGTCTATGACGTCAGGACTTCGGGGTACGTGAATTTCATCTCGTCGGCAAGTCCTTTTCGAATAGAATACAGAACAAATCCACCGATCCGTCCGCCCCTCACGAGGATGACGCGCGGCTCTTTCGTGGCGGTTTCGTGTCCGCGCCACCCGTTCAAGATGTTCGCCGTCCTTTCGTGGCCCGACAATGCTTGCTCCGCATGGTGCGAGGGCGTCGACGACGCGTCGGAGTCGTTCCGCACGGTGAAACGTCGGAAGCTGAACGCAGTCGAGGCAAGAAGGCCCGTGTCGATCACAGGCATTCCACCGGCGTTCCGCAGGCTGTCTCGTCTCGCGAATCGTCGGGAACACGGAGCGACGGTTCGGCGCCGCAAGAGAACGCGCGTGCGACGACGGGGAGATGCGCCGATTCGTGAGGCGAACGTCTCGGGGCGCCTCACGGCGTGAGGCGTGCCCGTCATGCGGACGCTCCGTTCCGTGGTGCCGATTTCGCGCCCGCGATCGGTCCCCGACCGGGAAAACACGATCTCCCGCGGCGTTTCGGGGGCGGGACCCCGTCATTCTCGTGGCCTTTGTGCAACACAGCGATCCGAAGAGGCCCATCGGGGCGGGCGCGTGCGCAATCGCGCTTGATCGGCGGCGGAGCGCACGGCAAACCTTTTCTCGCGACGGGGGGTCCTCGGTCGCAGCCCGTCGTCGGCGGTACGTTCCGGCGGCGGGTCACAGGGGAAAAGGGACAGCTTTCGAGTCTCGAAGAGTTCTCGTGGCGAAACACCCGGCCCCCCAGGGTCTCGAAACTTTGGAGGTCATCAATGAAGCTCGCCAAGAGCCTTCTCCTCGGGTCTGCCGCGGGTCTCGTCGCGGTCACCGGGGCTCAAGCTGCCGATCTTCCGGTGCGCGCTGCGGCGCCGGTCGAGTACGTCCGCACCTGCCCGAACGCCCCGATCGGCGGCACGGGCTTCTTCGTCGTCCCCGGCACCGAGA
>NZ_BMMF01000019.1 GCF_014645695.1 Salinarimonas ramus
AGCAGCCCGGTAGCTCGTCAGGCTCATAACCTGAAGGTCGCAGGTTCAAATCCTGCCCCCGCAACCAAAACAAAAGAAGCCCCGGCGAACCACGCGCCGGGGCTTCTTCGTATCCAAGACTGGAAGACGCTGAGCGCCCCTCACTTCAGCCCGAAATACTTCATCCGCGCCTGGTTGTCCGGGTCGACGTCGATGTCGTAGCTGTCGCGGATCGCCCAGTTGAGCATCTGGTGGTGGATCGGCACGTAGACCATGTCCTCCTTCACCATAGCCCACATCTCGTCGACCATGGCCGCGCGCTTCTCGAGGTCGATCTCCTGGGCGATGCCCTCGATCATCGCGTCGAGCTCGGGGTTGGAATAGCGGGTGTTGTTCCAGCTGCCATAGGCTTCGTTGCGCGTATGGTAGAGGAAGTTGAACATGTACTCGCTGTCGTAGCTCGGCACGCCCCAGCCCAGCATGTAGAAGTCGCTCTCGAGCCCGTTCACCATCGGGAAGAACTGCGCCTTCGGCATGGCGTTGAGGGCGACGTCGATGCCGATGCGCCCGAGCATGCCCACCGCCGCCTGGCAGATCGCCTCGTCGTTGATGTAGCGATCGTTGGGGCAATCGAGCTGGATCTCGAACCCGTCCGGATAGCCGGCCTCGGCCAGCAGCGCCTTGGCGGCCTCCGGATCCGGGGCGGGATAGGCGTTGAGCTCCTCGCTCCAGCCGTCGACGAAGGGCGGCATGATCACGCCCGCCGGCACCGACTGGCCGCGCATGACGACGCGCTGGATCGCCTCGCGGTCGATCGCCATGTTCATCGCCCGGCGCACGCGCACGTCGGCCAGCGGGTTCTCGCCGCCGCCCCGCTCCAGCGTATCGGCGACGTTGAGCCCGAAGAACACCGCACGGTTCTCGACGCCGGTGGCGATCTCGAAGCCCGGCGTCTGGCGCACGCGCTCGATGTCCTGCACCGGCACGTCCTGAACGAAGTCGAGCTCGCCCGACAGGAGCGCTGCGACGCGGGTCGCGGGGTTGGCGATCGGCGTGAACACGATCTCGCTCACCGCCATGGGGAAGGTGTCGCGGCCCCAGTACTCCTCGTTTCGCGTCATCACCGTGCGGGTGTCGAGCTCGCGGGAGACGAGCTCGTAGGCGCCCGTGCCGTTGACGTTCACCGCCGCGAAGGTCACCTCGCCCGAGGCCACGTCCTGGGGCACCTCGGCGTCGTTCGCTTCCACCCAGTCCTTGTCCATCATCAGGATGCTGACGAGGGCGGTGGGCAGGATCGGGTTCGGGCCCTTGGTGGTGATCTCCACCTCGTAGGGGCCGGTGGCGCGCACCTCGGCGACGGACGCGATGAGCCCGCGCATCTGGCTCTGCGGCGACATGGCCCGCTCGAAGGAGAACACGACGTCCTCCGAATCGAAGGTCGCGCCGTCGTGGAAGGTGACGCCCTCGCGCAGCGAGAAGACCCACGTGTTCGGGTCTCCCTCCTTGACGCGCCAGGAGGTCGCGAGCGTCGGCTCGAGCTCGCCGGTGGGGGCGCGCGAGACGAGCGGCTCCATCATCTGCGACTGGATCATGATGGTGACGCCCTCGTTCTGCGCATGCGGATCGAGGGTCATGGCATCGCCCGCGAGACCCCAGCGCAGCGTCTCGGCGCCGGCCGCGGTGGAGAGGAGCACGAGAGCGGTACCGACGAGGAGTGATGTCTTCTTCAAGCTGTTCCCCTTCTTGGCTCGCCGGTTCTGCGGCCGCGAAGCAACCGACCGGCTTTCATGCCCACCGAGCTGATACGCTCTGCGAACATTTGTGCGCACGAGCTAATCAGGTCGTCGGGCGCTTGCCAAGCGGGATTTCGCGCACGACGCAGGGGCGACGCCGCGCGCGAGAAGGCTGCTCTCGGACGCCTCAGCCGATCCGTCGCGCGGTTCGCGGCAGCGCGGAGAGGACGCGCGGCTCCGCCTCCTCCAAGACGACGATGTCCTCGAGCCGGATGCCGAACCGGCCCGGCAGATAGATGCCCGGCTCGATCGAGAACACCATGCCGGCCTCCAGGATCGTCTCGGAGGTGGCCGTCAGGTAGGGCGGCTCGTGCACCTCGAGCCCGAGGCCGTGGCCCGTGCGGTGGACGAAGTATTCCCCGTAGCCCGCCCGCGCGATGACGCCGCGCGCGGCGTCGTCGACCGCCTTGGCCGGCACGCCCGGGCGCGCCGCCGCCATCGCCGCCTGCACCGCCTCCTCGACGACGGCGTGGACAGCGTCGTAGCCCTCCGGGCCCTCCCCGATCACGGCCATGCGGGTCATGTCGCTGGCGAAATGATGGAGCGCTCCGCCGAGATCGATGACGATCGCATCGCCCTCCTCGATCCGGCGATCACCCGTCGCATGGTGCGGATAGGCGCCGTTGGGGCCGCTGGCGACGAGGGTGAAGGAGGTCGAGACGCCGTTCGCCGCAAAGGTCTCGCGGATCACGCGGGCGACCTCGCGCTCGGTCATGCCCGGGCGCATGGCCGCGAAGCCGGCTTCGAGGGCGGCGTCCGCCACGGCCGCCGAGCGCCGGAGCGCGGCGATCTCGCCCTCGTCCTTGCGCGCCCGCAGCGCACCCACCGTCTCGCCGGCGAATCGGCAATCGGAGAGGCGAAGCGCCCGCAGCAGGGTCAGCGCGGCGTCCGCCCGGGCCGTCTCGTCGAGGGAGAGCGTGCAGCCGGGCTTCGCGCCGCAGGCGGCGAGCGCCTCGTCGAGGGCGGCGACGGGGCCGTCCTCGTCGCGCCAGGGGAAGCAGGGCAGATCGGCGCCGGCGCGGGCGATCTGGGCGCGGAAGTCCTCGGAATTGACCGAAGGAACGAGCACGCTCGCCGCCTCGCGCCCGACCAGGAGGAGCGTCGGGCGCTCGTCCGGATGCGGGTGCCAGCCGAGGATCCAGTGCATGTGCGCGCCGGGCGCGAGGGCCACGAGATCGATCCCCTGCCCCGCCATCACCTCCCGCAGGCGGGCGATGCGCGTGGGGGCGGATTGAGCGCTGGCGGCCATGCTGATCCTCGCTTTTCGAACGTCGGTTCGCAAGGCGTACAGGAGAGCGGCATTCCGGGGAAGTGCTCGCGACGCACGCGCGGGTGGGCGCCCTCGCCCACGCCCTCGCCCACCCCGGAGAAGCGTCGCGGCAAATGTGGCGGGCGCCGTCGCGAAATCGCCCCGCGACGTCCCGAAGCGGACCGCATTCGCGCCCGCTCGGGCCGCTCTACACCGCACCGCCGCGAGGCGCCCGACCAACCGACACGGACGAACCAGTGACCCTGATCCGCACCGCGGCCGTCGCCGCCGCCCTCTCCACCGCCCTCCTCTTCCCGCTCGGCGTCGCTCCGGCCCTGGCGAGCCCCGTCGGCAGCGCCGCCGCCGGCATCCACGCCTCGACCGCGCACGCCTCGTGGTACGGTCCCGGCTTCCACGGCCGCAAGACCGCCAACGGCGAGCGCTTCGACCAGAACGACCTCACCGCCGCCCACAAGACCCTGCCCTTCGGCACGCAGGTGCGCGTGACGAACGTGGCCAACGGCAAGTCCGTCGTGGTGCGCATCAACGATCGCGGCCCCTTCGTGCGCGGCCGCGAGATCGATCTCTCGAAGGGCGCCGCCGCGGCGGTGGGCATGCTCGGCTCGGGCGTCGCTCAGGTGCGGCTCGAGGTGATGGGCTGAGGCGCGGCGCGCGCATTCAGCCTCCGCCCCTCCCCTGCAGCAATTCCGCCACGAGCGGATTGGGGAAGCGGCGCTTCGACGTGATGGCGTAGAAGCTCTCCGTCAGCCGCGGCATGCGCGCGTGCTCGACGAGAATGCCGGCCGCGAGCTCGTCGCGCACCACGATGGGGGGGACGAGCGTCAGGCCCGGGCTCTCGCGGGCGAGGAGGCGCAGCATCGCCATGTCGTCCACCTCCGCGAGGATTGTGGGGCGCACCCGCGCCTCGTCGCACAAGCGCTCGAAGGCGTGGCGAATCTCGCTCTCCGCGGAGGGAAGCACCATCGGCGCGCCGTCGAGATCCTCCGGCACGCGAAGCGCCCCCGGTCCCCAGTGGCGCTCCTCGGGTCGCGATCGGCCCACGATCGAGACCGGCTGCTCGTCGAGAAGCCGGCTCTCGCGCGGCGACGCGGCATCGCGCGGTGCGGCCGCGTTGGCGAGGACGAGGTCGAGCTCGTGGGCGTCGAGCCGCGCGAGAAGCTCGCGCAAGGTCCCAGAACGCAGGACGAGATCGAGATCCGCGCGCCCCAGCAGCGGCCCCAGCAGCGCGAGCTGAAAGTTGCGCGAGAGCGTGGCGATCGCCCCCACGCGCAAGGTCCGCCGCGACGCCCCGGGGCGCTCGCGCAGGGTTGAGACGAGCTCCTCGCCGGTCTTGAAGACGCTGTCGGCGTAATCGAGGGCGATGCGCCCCGCTTCCGTGAGCTCGAGCCGCTTGCCGGCGCGATCGAACAGCGTGTGGCCGAGCTGCTCCTCCAGCGCCTTCAGCTGCACCGAGAGCGCCGATTGGGAGACGTTGAGCCGGCGCGCGGCACGCGTCAGCCCGCCCTCGTGGGCGATGGTCCAGAAATAGCGAAGATGGTGGTAGTTCAGGCTCGCCATGGAATTGTTCTACTGAAACGAACGTTTCCTTGCAATCTTTGAATTTTCCAGAAGCAATCCACAGGCCTATATCCGCTCCGGAGACGTGAGATTCCGGAGAAACCCGTATGTCGGCCCTCATCGCCTGGCTCCCAGCCCTCGGCCCGCTTGCCCTCCTCCTCGTCGGATTGGCGATTCCCACCGCCCGCGCCAATGCCGAGCCGCGCGCCATGGCGCGCCGCGCCCGCCTCGCCGCCTTCGTGGCGCTCGGCGCGAGCCTCGCCACCGGCATCGCGGTGATCGTGTCGGGCCCGCTCTACACGGGGACGCTCGGCATAGGCGGCGTCGGCCTCGCGCTCTATGCGGACGCGTTCTCGGCGCTGATGCTCGTCCTCGTCTCCTTCGTGGGCACGATCGTCGTCGCCTATTCGAAGAACTACCTCGACGGCGACGAGAACCAGGGGCGCTTCTTCAAGCGGCTGTGCGTCACGCTCGCCGCCGCGCTCCTCCTGATGGGCTCGGGCAACCTCTTCCAGCTGGCGCTCGCCTGGATCGCGACGAGCCTCGCGCTGCATCAGCTCCTCGTCTTCTACAAGGACCGGCCACAGGCCGTGCTCGCCGCGCGCAAGAAGGCGATCGCGAGCCGGGCGGGCGACGCGGCCCTCCTCGTCGCGGCGGCCCTGCTGCTCGGCGTCTTCGGCACGCTCGAGATCCCGGTCATTCTCGTCGAGGCCGCCACCATGGCGCAGGCCGGAACCGCGCCGGGCGCCGTCCACGTCGCGGTCTTCCTCGTGGTCGTCGCGGCGCTCGTGAAGTCCGCGCAGTTCCCGCTCCACGGCTGGCTCGGCGAGGTGATGGAGACGCCCACCCCGGTCTCGGCGCTCCTGCATGCGGGCATCATCAATGCCGGCGGCTTCCTCGTCGTGCGGCTCTCGCCGCTCGTCGTGCTCTCGGCGCCCTCGATGGACGTTCTCGCGCTGATCGGCGGCTTCACGGCACTCTTCGGCTCGCTGGTGATGCTCACCGTGCCGAGCGTGAAGGTGGCGCTCGCGTATTCCACGATCGCGCAGATGGGCTTCATGCTGCTGCAATGCGGGCTCGGCGCCTTCTCGGCGGCGGCGCTCCACATCGTCGCGCACGCCCTCTACAAGGCCCACGCCTTCCTCTCCTCGGGCTCGGCGGTGGAGACGATCCGCTCGGCGGCGCCCGCGGGCCCGGCGACGCTGCCCAATCCCGCGATCTACGCCGCGACGCTCGCGGCCTCGATCGCGCTGACGCTCGCCGTCGGCGCGCTGTTCGGCACGAGCGTCCTCGACAATCCCGGCGCCTTCGCGCTCGCCGCCGTCGTGGCGCTCGGCGTCGCGCATTACCTCGCGAGCGTCCTCGCGGGCGAGAACGCCGCGAAGGCCATGGGCTCGGCGCTCGGCCTCGCGACGCTGGTCGTCGTCGCCTATTACGCGCTCCAGACCGGGGCCGAGGCGCTGCTCGCGGGCGCCGTCGCGCCCAACCTCGCGCTCGAGGGCACGTTCGACGGGCTCGTGGTCACGCTCGTCGTCGCCTCCTTCGCCGCCGCGCTGGCGCTCCAGACCTTCGCCCCGGCGCTGTCGCGCCACCGCGCCTTCGCGGCCCTGTCGGTCCACCTCGCCAACGGCCTGTACGTGAACGCCTACGCCACGCGGCTCGTCTCCCGGCTCGCGCCGGTGACGGCGAAGAAGTCCTGATCCGGAGGATCGTGCCATGACGAAGAAGACCCTCGCCGACCTCTCCGCGGACGGCACCGCCCTCGCCCGCGCCGACGCCGCCGACGACGCGGACACCGGCACCACTCTGGCCAGCCTGGAGGCCGAGGTGACCCGCGCCTGCGGCCGCATCGCCCCGCTCTGGCCGCTCGAGCACTTCGTGGCGGTCAACCCGTATCTCGGGCTCCTCGAGCAGAGCTTCGCCGAGGCCGCGACGACGCTGGCGCGGATCTCCGGTGCGCGCCTCACGCTGCCGCGTGGGCACTACGCGGCCAAGGTCGACGCCGGCGAGATCGCGGATGCCGACCTCGCGCAGGCGCTGCGCAAAGCCGCGAAGGCTCAGGCGAAGACGAGCGGCGAAGCCTCCGGACTGCCGGCGGACGTGGCGGCGCTGAAGGCGCGGATGCGCCAGGACGTGCCCCCCTCCCCCGTCGCGATCACCGCCGCCGAGGCGATCGACCGCGCCACCGGGCGCGACCCCGCTGCCGGCGCCGCCGCGCTCGTGGTGGAGGAGATATCGAAGTTCTGCGCGCGCTATTTCGACGAGGGCCAGGCGCTGTGGCGGGTGCCCGCGCGCGACCGCGGTCTCTACGACGCCTGGCGGGCGCAGGCCGCCTTCGACTTGACGCCGGAGGTGATGGGCTTTTCCGGCTTCCGCGCGGCGCTCGACAAGCTGCCGGCCGATCCCATGGCGGCCATCGCCGTGGCGGTCGCCGATCTCGGCGTGCCGGAGGGCGCGTGGGCGCCGATGCTTCACAAGGCGCTCGTCTCGATCAACGGTTGGGCCTCCTACGCGCGCTATCTCGTCTGGCAGGCGGAGCTCGACGGCGGCTCGGACCCCGTGCTGCGCGACCTCCTCGCCATCCGCCTCTCCTACGACGCCGCGCTCCTCGCCGTCGTCCCGCAGGCGCGGACGACATGGGAGGAGGCGCTCGCGGCCATGAGCGCGCCGGTCGCCCTCGACCCCGAGCGGGTCGTCGACGCCGTGCTCCAGGACGCGGCGGAGATCGCGCATCGGCGCGGGCTCGTGTCGCGGATCGTCGACGCCAATCGCGCGTCGCACACGCCCGCAGTCCAGGCACCGGAGCGGCCCGTCGCTCAAGCGGCGTTCTGCATCGACGTGCGATCGGAAGTGTTCCGGCGGGCGCTCGAGACGGTGGCGCCCGGCGTGCAGACCATCGGCTTCGCCGGCTTCTTCGGCCTGCCCATCGAGGTCGTGCCCTTCGGCCGGCATCGGGGCGGCGCGCAATGCCCGGTGCTGCTCAAGCCCGCCTTCGTCGTCTGCGAGGACGTGTCGGGCGCGAGCGAGACGGAGCGCACGGAGCTCGCGGGATCGAGGCGGATGCGCCAGGAGGCGGCGAAGTCCTGGAAGACGTTCAAGCAATCCGCCGTCTCCTCCTTCGCCTATGTCGAGGCGGCGGGCCTGCTGTTCGCGGGCAAGCTCGTCGGCGACGCCCTCGGGCGCACCCGGCCCGTGACGCATCCCGCCGCCGACGGCCTCGACGCCGCCACGACGAAGCGGCTCGTGCCGTCGATCGCGCCCGGCGAGATCGGCGGACGGCTCTCCGGCATCACGCTGGAGCAGCGCATCACGACGGCGAAGACCGTGCTGAAGGCGATGTCGCTGACGGGGCCCTACGGCCGGCTCGTCATGCTCGCGGGCCACGGCTCGTCGACGGTGAACAATCCGCACGCGTCGGGCCTCGATTGCGGCGCCTGCGGCGGCCACACGGGCGAGGCGAACGCGCGGGTGACGACGGCGATCCTCAACGATCCCGACGTGCGCGCCGCCCTGAAGGAGGCCGGCGCCGGCGTGCCGGACGACACCTGGTTCGTACCGGCGCTCCACGACACGACGACGGACGAGGTGCATCTCTTCGACACCGCGCTCCTGCCGCAGAGCCACGCGCACGACCTGGCGCAGCTCCAGGCCTGGCTCGCCCAGGCGGGCGCGCTGACGCGGCTCGAGCGCGCCGCGCTGCTGGGCCTCGACACGCCGGGCGCGCAGGTCGACGCGCAGGTGCGCGCCCGCTCGACGGACTGGTCGCAGGTGCGCCCGGAATGGGGTCTCGCCGGCTGCGCGGCCTTCGTCGCCGCACCTCGCGCGCGCACCCGCGGCGTCGATCTCGGCGGGCGCGCCTTCCTGCACGATTACGAGTGGCAGGCGGACACGGGTTTCGGCATCCTCGAGCTGATCATGACGGCGCCGATGGTCGTCGCCTCCTGGATCAGCCTGCAATATTACGGCTCGTCCGTAGACAACCGCGCCTTCGGCTCCGGCAACAAGGTGCTCCACAACGTGGTGGGCGGCCTCGGCGTGCTCGAGGGCAACGGCGGCGACCTGCGGGTCGGCCTGCCGCTGCAATCGGTCTCCGACGGCACGCGCCTCGTCCACGAGCCGCTGCGGCTCAACGTCTTCATCGAGGCGCCCATCGAGGAGATGAACCGCATCGTCGCCAAGCACGAGGCGGTGCGCCACCTCGTCGACAACGGCTGGCTCCACCTCTTCCAGCTCGCCGACGAGGGCAAGACCGTGCGGCGCTACGTCGGCGCGCTGGCGTGGGAGACGCTGGAGGGGTGAGACGCGGGAGGCGGCACCTCCCCGCAGGGGAGGTGGGCCGAGCGGAGCGAGGACCGGTGGGGGCGAGTTATCGACCCTCTCGCCCCCACCCCTCGGCCTTCGGCCGCCGACCTCCCCTGCGGGGAGGTGTCGGGCGCGGCATTTACCGCCCCTTGGCGAACTCCTCCGCGCGCACATCGTGGGCGATGGCGTCGAGGACGGCGTTGACCATGCCGGGCTCGTCCTCGCCGTAGAAGGAATGCGCCACCTCGACGTATTCCGTGATCGCGACGCGGGCGGGGACGTCCTTGCGGTACATCAGCTCGTAGGCGCCGCCGCGCAGGATCGCGCGCAGCACCGCCTCGACGCGCTTCAACGGCCACTTCTCGGCGAGCGCGCCGTCGACCTTCACGTCGATGGCGCGCTGGTCGCGCACCACGCCCGTGAGCACGTCGCGGAAGAAGTCGAGGTCGGACGGCGCGGCCTCGACGCCCTCGACCTCGCGGCCGATCCAGAAGGCCTCGAACTCGGCGAGCGCATCGATCACGCCCTTGCCGGACACGTCCATCTGGTAGAGCGCCTGGACGGCGGCGAGGCGGGCTGCGGCACGGGCTGCGGCACGGTTTGGCTTGGGGCTCGCCATGGCTCAGCCCTCCCCGCGCAGGCGGCGCGCGATGTGCGCGAGGCCGAGCGCCGCGCGCGCGGCGCCGCCGCCCTTGTCCATCTCCGACACCCTGGCGCGGACCCAGGCCTGCGCCTCGTCCTCCACCGTGAGGATGCCGTTGCCGAGCGGGATCTTGCGGGCCACCGAGAGGTCCATCAGCGCCCGCGCGCTCTCGAAGGCGACGATGTCGAAATGCGCGGTCTCGCCGCGAATGACGCAGCCGAGCGTCACGACGGCCTCGTAGGGGCGCCCTGCCGCCGCGGCGGCGTCGAGCGCGATGGCGACGCAGGACGGCACCTCGAGCGCGCCGTCGACGGTGAGCACGTCGACCTCGGTGCGCGCCTCGGCGCAGGCCGCGCGGGCGCCCTCCAGGAGCGCGTCGGCGATGCCGTCGTAATAGCGCGCCTCCACGATGAGGACGCGCGCCCCCGGAAGGGGCGCGAGCGGGCGGCTTTCGGCGTGCGTGGCGACCATGGCGGCGTGTCTCGTGCGATCGGGAATTCTCGGGCGCCTCAGTTAAGGGGCGCGGGCTCGCAGGGCAAGTGCGCCATCGCTTTCGAGTGCGGCATCGGCTTCGGGCCCGGGGCACGCGCCGTCGCGCGGCCCCGCCATGCGCAGGATGCGCAGCCGATGGCGCGTCGACGCACCTTCTCGTGAGCCCGCGCGCATGCCTAGATGGTGGGCAGATCCCCCGGACCGGCCCACGTGAATCCCGCCCTCGGCGTCAGCCTCAAGATCCTCTCCGCCCTCGCCTTCACCCTGATGGCGGCGTCGATCAAGCTCGCCTCGGAGACGTTTCCCACGGGCCAGCTGATCTTCTTCCGCTCCGCCTTCGCGCTCGTGCCGCTCCTCGCCTGGCTCGCGGTGACGGACACCGTCGTCAACGCGGTGCGCACGCACAATGTGAAAGGGCACCTGCTGCGCAGCATCATCGGCGCGACCGGCATGGTGCTCGGCTTCTCGGCGCTCGCCTACCTGCCGCTGACGGAAGCCGTGGCCATCGGCTACGCGGCGCCGCTCATCGTCGTCGTGCTGGCGGCGCTCCTCCTGCGCGAGACCGTGCGGGCCTATCGCTGGAGCGCGGTGGGCGTCGGCTTCGTGGGCGTGCTGGTGATGCTCTCGCCCCGGCTCGGCTCGGAGGCGCTGGCGGAGGGCGCCTCCGTCGGCGCGATCTTCGGCATCTGCGCGGCCTTCTGCACCGCGGGCGCCACGATCCAGGTGCGGCGCCTCACCGCGACGGAGCGCACCGGCGCGATCGTCTTCTACTTCACGGCGGTGACGACGCTGATCGGCCTCTCGACCATCTTCTTCGGCTGGGTGATGCCGACGCCCGGCGCGCTCGCCATGCTGATCGGAATCGGCATCCTCGGCGGCATCGGCCAGATCCTGCTCACCGAGAGCTACCGCTACGCCGACGCGTCGCTGGTCGCGCCCTTCGAGTACACGACCATGATCTGGGCGACGCTGCTCGGCTGGTTCCTGTTCGGGCAATGGCCGCAGGCGGCGGTGATCGCGGGCGCGGTGCTCGTGACCGCCTCCGGCATCTTCGTCATCTACCGCGAGCGCAAGCTCGGCCTCGAGCGCCGCAAGGAAGTGGAGATGTCCTCGCAGCGCCCGGGCTGATCCTCGTCCCGTTGATCGTCACCCTCCCGGCGGGCGGGTGATCGAGAAGCGCGTCTCCTCGGTGGCGACGAAATAGTCCCGGTAGCCCGCCCGCGCGATGGGCTTCATCGCCGCCGTGTCGAGGAGGCCGTCGACGAGGAAGCGCTCGTCGATGTGCACGCCCACCACCTGCCCGATCGCCATGTGGTAGCGCGTGACGCCCTCGAGCGAGGTCAGCGGCACGATCTGCAGGAGCTTGCATTCGAGCGCCACGGGGCTCTCCGCCACCCGCGGCGGCGCGACGAGGCGCGAGGGCGCGGGGGTGAGGCCCGCATGCGCGAACTCGCTCTCGCCGCGCGGCAGCGGGGCGGAGGTGGCGTTCATCGCCTCGCGCAGGTCCCAGGTGGCGAGCGAGCAGACGAACTCGCCGGTCTCGCGCGCGAAGGTGAGCGCGTCCTTCTCCCCGTCCGACGAGAAGGCCACCATGTGCGGGCGGTCCGAGACGGCGTTGAAGAAGGAATAGGGCGCGAGGTTCACCCGCCCCTCGCGATCGAGCGCGCTGATCCAGCCGATGGGGCGCGGCGTGACGATGGCCTTGAACGGGTCGTGCGGCAGCGGATGGCCGGCGGCGATCTCGTAGAACATGGTCGCCCCCCTCAAAGCCGCGTGACGATGGCGGCGAGCTCCGGGCGCGGCCGGTCCGACATGCGCATGCGCGGCGTGCCGACATGGACGTAGCCCGCCACCTTCTCGTGCGGCGAAAGGCCGAGCGCGTCGAGGATCCGGCGGTCGTAGGCCACCCATTCCGTGATCCAGCTCGCGCCGAAGCCGTGCGCCTCCGCGGCGAGGAGGAGGTTGAGGCAGGCCGCGCCCGCGGAGAGGACCTGCTCCCATTCCGGGATCTTCGGGTGCGGCGCCGCGCACGAGACGACGGCCACCGTCACCGGCGCGCGCGTGAAGCGCCCGCGCTCGACGGCGCGCTCCTCCTCGCTCGCGTCAGGCCTGTCGGCGACGAAGGCGGCTTCCACGGTCTCGCCCAGCCGCGCGCCCGCCTGCGCGTCGATCACGACGAAGCGCCAGGGCGCGAGCTTGCCGTGGTCGGGCACGCGCGAGGCGATGCGCAGCATGTCGTCGAGCGTCGCGGCGTCGGGGCCGGGCGCCTCGAGCTGCTTCGCCGGGGTGGAGCGGCGGGTGTGGAGGGCGTCTCGCAGGGTCATCGCATCCATCATCTGTCCACAATCGACGCCGAACGATATAAGCCGTCGGCGACGCGGGCGCGAGCAGCCCGCGCGCATGGGTTCCTTTCATCGATGCACGCGTCCCGTCCGAACCTCCCCGCGATGACCTCCTCCCGAGTCCTCCTCGCCTGGCTTCTCGCCGCCTTCGTCGCCGCTGCGCTGACGATCGCGCCCGCGCGGGCGCAAACCGGCGCGCCGGACGGGATCGGCGCCCTGCCCGTTCTGCCGCAGGCCGGCGAGCTGACGCTCGCCGCCTACCACGCCGAGACCGGCCAGCCGATTCTCGAGGGCCTGATCTGGCGCGTGTTCGAATTGCGCGAGGGCGAGCCCGTCCTCGTCGCCCGCGAGGAGGGCGCGACGCCGCGCGTCTCGCTGCCGCCGGCGAACTACATGGTCCACGTCTCCTGGGGCTTCGCCTCGGCCATGCGGCAGGTGACCATGCTCTGGGGCGACGTGGTCGAGCGCCTCGTCATCAGCGCCGGCGGCCTGCAGGTCCGCGGCGTCGTCGGCGACCGGGCGATCCCCACGAACGACCTGACCTACGCCGTCTACGTCCCCATGGGCGACGACGCCGAGGGGCGGCTCGTGGTCGCGGAGGCGCGGCCCTCCGATCTCATCCGCCTGCCGGAGGGCGACTATCACGTCGTCTCCACCTACGGCGATGCCAACGCCTCCATGCGCGCCGACCTCAGCGTCTCGGCGGGCCAGGTGACCATCGCGACGCTCAACCACCGCGCCGCGCGGGTGACGCTCAAGCTCGTCGCCGACGAGGGCGGCGAGGCCTTTGCCGGCACCGCCTTCACCGTGCTGACGCCGGGCGGCGACGTGGTGCGCGAGGCGATCGGCGCTTTCCCGTCGGTGGTGCTGGCGGAGGGCGACTACGTGCTCATCGCCCGCCACGAGGGCCGCGTGTTCACCCGCGAGTTCCGCGTCGAGAGCGGTCTCGACCGCGACATCGAGGTGCTCGCCGAGGGGTGAGGGCGAGCTGACGGGTTGCCGAGCGGGCTTGCGTCGCGGGCGCGCTCGCGCCACTGAGGGGAGCCCCCGTCATCCCCCCGCTCGGAGAGAGCATGCAGCCGGACCGCTTCGACGACAGCCAGCCGCCCGGCGCGCCCCCGCCCGGCAAGCCGCCGCGCGAGCCGGCGTTCAACCTGCCGACGGTCGTCGTCGGCACGATCGGGCTGCTGCTCGCGATCCACGCGCTCGTGGGGCTGCTCGGCCTGGAGGGCCGGTTTCGCGCCCTGATCGACTTCGGCTTCGTGCCGGCGCTGTGGACCGAGTGGCTCGACCCGGACGTCGTCGACGAGATCGCCCGGCGCATCCTCGATGGGGACCCGATCGCCATGCAGCGGGACATGGGCTTCGCGCGCATCGTCATGCAGGAGGGATCGGGCGGTCTGTGGACGCTCCTCACCTACGCGTTCCTGCACGGATCGTGGATGCACGTCGGCCTCAACGCGGTGTGGCTCGCCGCCTTCGGCTCGCCGATCGCGCGGCGAATCGGGCCGGAGCGCTTCCTCTGGCTCGCCGCCATCACCGCCGTCTGCGGCGCGCTGCTGCACTGGGCGACGCACGCCTACGACGTCACGCCCATGGTCGGCGCCTCGGCGGTGGTCTCAGGCATGATGGCGGCGGCCGCCCGGTTCGCCTTCTCGCCCCGCGGCTTCGGCTTTCGCCCGGCGCATCTCGCGCCGCGGCTCGGCCTCGCGCAGATGCTGCGCAATCGCACCGCCATGCTGTTCATCGGCGTGTGGCTCGTGATCAACCTCGTCTTCGGCGTCGCCGCCGTGCCGCTCGGCCTCGCCACCGACGGCGGCATCGCCTGGGAGGCACATGTGGGCGGCTTCGTCGCGGGGCTGTTCCTGTTCCCGCTCTTCGACCCCGTTCCGCGCGAGCCGCGCGGCTTCGCCTAGATCTCCCGCGCGAGCCGCGCGGCTTCGCTTGAAAAAGCCCGCATCGTCTTCCATCCTGTCCTGCCGTCGCCGACGCAACCGGCCGTGAAGAGCCGCGCGAGGCGACACGGTTTGCGGAGGAAACCATGACGGTCAGGCAGGTTCTCGCTGAGAAGGGCGGAGAGGTCGTCACGCTCTCGCCCACGAGCAGCCTCGCGGAAGCGGCGCACATGCTGGCGCAGCGGCGCATCGGCGCCGTCGTCGTCAGCGCCGACGGCGGGCGCGTGGACGGCATTCTCTCGGAGCGCGACATCGTGCGGGCCATCGCCCGCGACGGCGCCTCCGCGCTCGACGCGCCCGTCGAGGCGTGGATGACGCGCGAGGTCGTCACCTGCGCCCGCGAGGTGGCGATCGACGATCTCATGCAGACGATGACGCAAGGCAAGTTCCGCCACGTGCCGGTGGTGGAGGACGGCCGGCTCGTCGGCATCGTCTCCATCGGAGACGTGGTGAAGCGCCGCGTCGCCGCCATCGAGGCGGAAGCGCAGATGCTCAAGGAATACATCGCGGGCTGACGCCGCGGCGCGCGTCCGCGGCGGCGTAGAAGGGGCCGGCGGTGGCGATCGACGCGGGATCGCGCGAGATCTCGGTTGAATCCGCCGCCGACGCCCTTATATTCGTGGGTGCCGTCGCAAGGCGGCTATGGCGATAAACGGCTGTCGCAATAAGCCCTTCGGACCCGGGGGCGGTACCCGGCGCCTCCACCCGAGCCCAGATCGCCCGCGTCGCGGGGCCTGGGTTCCGGTGGGGGCGAAATAGGATCGACGGGGGTCTAAAAGGCAGCCTTTCGTCCGGCATGGTTCCGCCGTTATCGGGCCGAATTATAGTTGCCAACGACAACTATGCTATGGACGTCCGCGCGGCTGCGTAATGCGGTCTAGCGACATCCGAACCAAGTCCTGAGGGGTAGCACTTTCAGGCGGGGCCCGGAGGCGCCTGGCAACAGAAGCCTCCACTTTCATTTCTGGACGAGACGCGGCATAAGCCGACGACGACCAACCGAGCCGGACCGTCGAGCGCGCCCATGACCCAAGACCTGATCCGCTACGACCTCCTGGTGCAGGACGCGCTCAAGGGGGTGGTGCGCAAGGTCCTCGCCGACGCCGCGCGCGAAGGGCTGGCGGGGGAGCACCATTTCTACGTCTCCTTCCAGACGACCTTCCCCGGCGTGCGCCTCTCCTCGCGCATGCGCGAGAAGTACCCGGACACGATGACGATCGTGCTGCAGCACCAGTTCTGGGACCTCGTCGTCAACGAGCACGCCTTCGAGGTCGGGCTCTCCTTCGGCGGCGTACCCGAGCGGCTGCTCGTGCCCTTCGACGCGCTCACCGGCTTCTTCGACCCCTCCGTGCAGTTCGGGCTCAAGTTCGAGATCCGCGAGGCCGCGCCCGCGCCGACGCCGGCCACGGGGCCCGTCCTCGCCGAGGCGCCGCGCCAGCCCGCCCGCGGGGCCGCGTCCGAGCCGGCGGAGACCGAGCCCTCGGACGCTTTCTCGCGCCGGCCCTCGTCGGTGACGCCGCGCATCCCGGCTGCCGGGGGCAAGGCGCCGGAGCAGACGCCCGCCTCCGCCGAGCAGCAGGGCAAAGGCGATCCGGCCGAGGGCGATCGAGCGAAAGCCGGTTCCGGCAAGGGCAAGGCGGCCAAGGGCGACGGTGCTGGCGACGGCGCGAGCGAGGATGCCGCGTCGGCCGCCGGAAATGGCGAGGCCGAGAAGGCGCCCGCGGGTGCCGAGGTCGTGAGCCTCGATGCGTTCCGCAAGAAGACGTGAGCGGAAGCGTTCTTCTGTTCTCTTTTTGTTCTTGACTTCGGTCCTATCGTGGCGCTAGCCTCTCGGAGTGTCTTCGGGAGGCCGGCATCATGTCCCTGCGATCCGCTTCGTCTCGAACCCAAGATCCCGCCGCCGCGGAGGAACGCGGCACGCCGCTGACGCCGAGCGGCTTCGAGGCCGCACGAGCGCGCCTCGGCGTCGCGCCTGCGATACTCTGGGCGGTGATGGCGGTGGAGGCCCGCTCCTGCGGCTTCCAGCCGGACCGGCGGCCGGTCATCCTCTTCGAGCGCCACGTCTTCCATCGCCGCACCAGCGGGCGTTTCTCCGGCTCGCACGCGGACGTCTCCAATCCCAAGCCCGGCGGCTACGGCGCGTCCGGCGCGCATCAGCACGCGCGGCTTTCGGCGGCGATCGCGCTCGACCGGCGGGCGGCGCTGGAGAGCGCGTCTTGGGGGCTAGGCCAGGTGATGGGCTTCAACGCCGGGCGCGCCGGCTTCGCCGACGTCGAGGCGATGCTCGCGGCGATGCGGGCGGGGGAGGACGCCCAGCTCGCCGCCATGTGCACCTTCATCGCCGAGGCCGGGCTCGCCGGCGCCCTCGCCGCGCGGGACTGGAGAGCCTTCGCGCGGGGCTACAACGGCCCTGCCTTCGCCCGCAATTTCTATGACGCCCGCCTCGCCGCCGCCCACGCGGCGCTGATCGAGGGCGCCCCGCCGGACCTCGCCTTGCGCGCGGCGCAGCTGCGGCTCCTCTATGCCGGGCTCGCCCCCGGCTCGGTCGACGGGCGCATGGGACCGCGCACCCGCGCGGCGCTCGCCGCCTTTCGCACGCGTCTCGGGGAGGAGGCGGGGGAGGCCGAGCGGCGTCCCTTCGGGATCGGCGATCTCGCCGCCCTCGAGCGCGAGACGGCGACAATGCGCCTCGCCGCCGGAGCGAACGCGCGCGCCGCGTGACGGCGCGCCGTCACCGGGTCAGAAGCGCAGCACGCGGAAGAGACGCGCCACGTCGAGGAGCGAGACCAGCGCGGAGGCGACGTAGGTGAGCGCCGCCGCGCGTAGCACGCTCTTCGCCTTGGGCAGGTCGCCCTCGCCGAGGAAGCCGCCCTTCTCGAGGATGGGCAGCGCCCGGCCGAAGCTCGCGTCGAGCTCGACGGGGAGCGTCAGC
The DNA here is from genome assembly GCF_014645695.1 of Salinarimonas ramus. Classification (GTDB taxonomy): domain Bacteria; phylum Pseudomonadota; class Alphaproteobacteria; order Rhizobiales; family Beijerinckiaceae; genus Salinarimonas; species Salinarimonas ramus. Next base: position 17,266 of record NZ_BMMF01000019.1, read on the forward strand.
ACATGGACGAGGAGGCGCGAGCCCATCAGTGCCACCGCGACGCCGATCTGCAGGACGAGGATCGCGGGCGACTTGACGAGGAGCATGACGAGCGGCGCCGCCGCGAGCACGAGGGCCGCGGTCACCTCGATCTTGCGGATGGAGCCGGCGAGCTTCAGGCGCGTCGCGAGGAGACGATCCCCGTCGGCGTCCTGCATGGCGTGGGAGGCCTCGTGCGCGGCAACGGCGACGGCGGTGATGGAGCGGCCGTCGTGATTGTCGGGGGAGAGCCGCACGACCTTCTCGATCGGGTCGTAATGGTCACCGCCCGGCGGGGCGATCTCGACGCGCACGCTCTGGAGCCGGGCGAGATCGAGGAGATGGCGGGCGAGCTCGCCGCCGGTGCCGGGGAAATCCGCGCGCTCCACCGCGTGGCGGCGCATCACCGTGCGCACCCACCATTGCGGCAGGAAGACCGCAGCGAGGAAGAGGATGCCGAGAAGGCCGAGAACGAGCGCCATGGGCCTAATCTAGGCGTGCCCCGCGCGCACGGCGAGTGGGCGGCGCTGCGGCGGAATGGGCATCACGAGGGCGTGAGCGCCGCCGCTCTCCGGGTGCGCCCGGATGCCGCAGGCCTGCGTCACGATCTACGCTCCGCCCCGGACTGGAGGGCGAGCGGAAGCGCGAGGGAGAGGGCGATGACGGGACACGGCCAATTCCACTGGAACGAGCTCATGACGAAGGACATCGCCGCCTCGAAGGCGTTCTACGGCGAGGTGCTCGGCTGGACCTTCGAGGACATGCCCATGGGCGACGGCACGGTCTACACCGTCGCCATGGCCGGCGGCCAGCCCGCGGCGGGGCTCTTCGACATGGCGTCGATGACGGAGGCGGGGCCGGAGGGCTGGTTCGCCTACATCGCCGTGGACGACCTCGACGCTGCGCTCGCGGCTGCGAGGGAGCGGGGCGCGATCGTCTATCGCGAGCCCTTCGACGTTCCCGACGTCGGGCGCATCGCCATCCTCGCCGATCCCCGCGGCGCGGCGCAGGGCTGGATGACGCCGGCCCGGCGCTGAGCCGCGCCGGGCCCGTTGAAGGGTCGAAACGAAGAAGCCCGCCGCGCCGGGGATCTCCCCCGGGCCGCGGCGGGCCTCGTCTCGGCGCGCGGCTCAGTTGTGGGCGAGGATCGCCAGGAGCAGGAGCGCGATGATGTTGGTGATCTTGATCGCCGGGTTCACGGCGGGGCCCGCCGTGTCCTTGTAGGGATCGCCGACGGTGTCGCCGGTGACCGACGCCTTGTGCGCCTCCGAGCCCTTCATGTGCTTGACGCCGTCCTTGTCGACGAAGCCGTCCTCGAAGGACTTCTTGGCATTGTCCCAGGCGCCGCCGCCGGAGGTCATGGAGATCGCCACGAACAGGCCCGTGACGATGACGCCGAGCAGCATGGCGCCCACCGCCGAGAAGGCCTGGCTCTTGCCCGCCACGGCGTAGATGACGAAGTAGGTCACGATCGGCGCGAGCACCGGGAGGAGCGAGGGCACCACCATCTCGCGGATGGCGGCCTTGGTGAGCATGTCGACCGCACGCCCGTAATCCGGCCGGTCCGTGCCCGCCATGATGCCCGGCTTCTCCTTGAACTGGCGCCGGACCTCCTCGACCACCGCGCCGGCGGCGCGGCCCACCGCCGTCATGGCGATGCCGCCGAAGAGGAAGGGGATGAGGCCGCCGAAGAGCAGGCCCACCACCACGTAGGGGTTGGCCAGCGAGAAGTCCGGCGTCACGCCCGCGAAGTACTGGTATTGCGTCGATCCCTCGCGGTTCGCCTCGAGGATGAAGTAGTTGAGGTCAGACGTGTAGGCGGCGAAGAGAACGAGCGCGCCGAGCCCCGCCGAGCCGATGGCGTAGCCCTTCGTGACGGCCTTGGTCGTGTTGCCGACCGCGTCGAGCGCGTCGGTGGAGCGGCGCACCTCCTTGGGCAGGCCCGCCATCTCGGCGATGCCGCCGGCATTGTCGGTCACCGGCCCGAAGGCGTCGAGCGCCACCACCATGCCGGCGAGCGCCAGCATCGCGGTGACCGCGATGGCGATGCCGAACAGGCCCGCCAGCAGATAGGCGCCGATGATGCCGAAGCAGATCACGATCGTCGGCAGCGCGGTGGATTCGAGCGAGATCGCGAGGCCCTGGATGACGTTGGTGCCATGGCCCGTCACGGAGGATTGCGAGATCGAGCGCACCGGCCGGAAGCCGACGCCCGTGTAGTATTCCGTGATCCAGACGATCAGGCCGGTGACGACGAGGCCGAGCACCGCCGCCAGGAAGAGGTCGAGCGCGGTGAAGACCGTGACGTTCTCGCCGCCGCCGAGCGTCGGCACGACCGCCGTGAACTCCGCCCCGAAGCCGCCGAACAGGACGAGCGTGACGATTGCGATCGCGCCGATCGAGAGAACGCCAGTGGCGATGAAGCCCTTGTAGAGCGCGCCCATGATCGAGGAATTGGCGCCGAGCTTCACGAAGAACGTGCCGGCGATGGAGGTCACGATGCACGCCGCGCCGATGGCGAGCGGGTAGATCAGCATCGTCTCCATGACGCTCTGGCCGGCGAAGAAGATCGCCGCGAGCACCATGGTGGCCACGAAGGTCACGGCGTAGGTCTCGAACAGGTCCGCCGCCATGCCGGCGCAATCGCCGACGTTGTCGCCCACGTTGTCGGCGATGGTGGCCGGGTTGCGCGGGTCGTCCTCGGGGATGCCGGCCTCGACCTTGCCGACGAGGTCGCCGCCGACGTCCGCGCCCTTGGTGAAGATGCCGCCGCCGAGCCGCGCGAAGATGGAGATCAGCGAGGCGCCGAATCCGAGCGCGACGAGCGAGTCGATGACGATGCGCGAGCCGGGGTCGTTGCCGAGCCCGCGGGTGAGGATCGCGTAGTAGACGACGACGCCCAGCAGCGCGAGGCCCGCCACCAGCATTCCGGTGACGGCGCCGGACTTGAAGGCGACGTCCAGGCCCTTGGCGAGCGACGTGGAGGCGGCCTGCGCCGTGCGCACGTTGGCGCGCACCGAGACGTTCATGCCGATGAAGCCGGCGGCGCCCGACAGGATCGCGCCGATGGCGAAGCCGATGGCGACCCAGATCCCCAGGAGCCAGACGATCGCGGCGAAGAGAATGACACCGACGATGCCGATGGTGAAATATTGACGCTTGAGATAGGCCTGCGCGCCCTCGGCGATGGCGCCGGCGATCTCCTGCATCCGCAGGGTGCCGGCGTCACGCTTCATGACGTCGTTGATGGCCCACAGGCCGTAGGCGATGGATAGCGCACCGCCCAGGATGATGAGTGTGAGTGCGAGCATCTGACCGTCCTTGGGATCGGGGTCGGCGACGTGTCCGTTCCGTGCCGGCGCGTCGCGACGCGCCGGGGCCGGCGCTCGCCCCCTCGAGGTTCTCCGCTCCGAGTCGTGCCAAACTTTGCGGCGGTGCGCAAATGCGTTCTGCGGCGTTTACGCACGCAAATCACCGGTTTCGTGAACGCGGACGGGGAACGGTGCCCGGTTTCAGGCCGCGGCGAGCCGCTTCGCGCGCGCTTGCAGCGCGACGAGCACGAGGGCGAGCACGATGGGCGGGAACACGAGCCAGTTGAGCGTCTCCCACCCGCCGAGATCGAGCAGCTTGCCCGCCGAGAAGGAGGCGATCGCCACCGAGCCGAAGACGAGGAAGTCGTTGGCCGCCTGCACCTTGGTGCGCTCCTCGGGGCGATGGCAGTCCGTCACCATGGCGGTGGCGCCGATGAAGCCGAAGTTCCAGCCGAGCCCGAGCAGGACGAGCCCGCCCCAGAAATGCGCGACCGTCAGCCCCGAAAGGTTGATCGCCGCCGCGATCGCCGTGAGGACGAGGCCGATGGCGGTAATCGTCTCCTTGCCGAAGCGGTCGATGAGGCGCCCGGTGAAGAAGGCCGGCGCGAACATCGCCAGGATGTGCCAGGAGATACCCAGCGCCGCCGTCTCCACCGGCAGGCCGCAGCCCACCATGGCGAGCGGCGTCGCCGTCATGAGGAAGCTCATCAGGCCGTAGGAGACGAGGCCCGCGATCACCGCGACGACGAAGCGTCCCTGGCGCACGATGACCGAGAGCGGGCGCCCGGTATCCGCCTTCGCCGCCGCCGACCCCGGGAGTGCCGCGGCGGAGGCCGCGGGGCGCGCGGGCGCGCGGAAGAGCGAGACGACGAGGATCGAGACGAGGGCGAGCGCCGCCTGCGCCAGGAAGGCGCCGGCGAAGGGCGCTTCCGGGATCGCCTCGCGGGTGAGGATCACCACCTGCGGGCCGATGATGCCGGCGACGAGCCCGCCCGCCATCACCCAGGAGATCGCCCGCGCCTTGAAGGCCGGGCTCGCCGTGTCGGCGGCGGCGTAGCGATACGATTGCACGTAGGAGCCGTACATCCCCGCCACGAAGGTGCCGAGGCAGAACAGATAGAACGCCTCGCGCACGATGCCGACGCTCGCGATGGCGCCGGCGACGACGCCGATCGAGGCGCCGAGCACGTAGCCGGCGCGCCGCCCGTAGCGGCGCATGATCATCGCCGCGGGAATGGTGCCGAGCGCGAGCCCCAGGTTGAGCAGGCTCACCGGGAGCGTCGCGAGGGCGGGGTTCTCCGCGAGGCTCTGCCCGACGATGCCGCCGAGCGAGATGACGATCGCAGGGTTCGCGCCGCCGAGCGCCTGCGCGCCCGCCATGACGAAGGCGTTGCGGCGCGCGAGCGCGTCGTCGGTGCCCGGATGCGCCGGCGCAGCCTCGGCCTCGAGCGCCCCCGCCTTCGTCGTCGTCATCCGCCCCGCTCAGAAATGGCTGTAGGAGCCCGACGCATAGCGCGTTTCCACACCGCCGTCACGGAAAACGGGGAGCGCGTCCTCCTCGCCGTTGCGCTCGACGAAGGTTCCGATGGCGGTGGCGCGAAGCCCCGCGCGGTCGCACGCGTCGAGGAAGGGCGCGAGCGCCGCGTCGGGGACGGCGCAGAGGATCTCGTAATCGTCCCCGCCGGTGAGCACCGTGTCGATCAGGGTCGGGTCGACCGCGAGCGCGGCGCGGACGGGATCGGAGAGGGGCACGAGGGCGACGTCGACCTCCGCGCTCACGCCGGACGTGCGGCACATCTTGGCGAGATCGCCCGCGAGCCCGTCCGACACGTCCATCGCCGCGCGCGCATGGGCGCGCAACGCCGCGATCGCCGCGAGCCGCGGGCGCGGATGCAGGTAGCGGTCGGTGAGGAAGACGCGCCCCTCGACGCCGAGCGCATCGGTCCACGGCGCTCCGGGAGCCGTTCGCAGGAGGAGGCCCAGCGCCGAATCGCCGATCGTCCCGGTGACGACGACGCGGTCGCCGGGGCGCGCGTCGAACCGGTGGACCATGGCGCCCCGCGGCGTCTCGCCGAAGGCGGTGACGGAGAGGGTGAGCGGGCCCGGGATCTTCACCGTGTCGCCACCGAGGAGCGGGCAGCGGAAGGCCTCGGCGGCGTCCTTCAGGCCCGCCGCGAACTGCCCGAGCCAGCGCGCGCCGTGGTCCTGCGGCAGCGCGGCCGAGAGCAGGAAGCCGCGAGGCTCGGCGCCCTTGGACGCTAGATCGGAGACGTTGACGCCGAGCGCCTTGCGCCCGATGGCGCCGGGCGGGTCGTCGGGGAAGAAGTGCACGCCGGCGACCAGCGTATCGAGGGTGACGACGAGCTCCATCCCCTCCCCCGGCACGATCCGCGCGGCGTCGTCGCGCAGGCCGAAGGCCCCCTCCCCCGCGATGGGCGCGAAGAAGCGCGCGATGAGGCCGTCCTCGGTGAGGCGAGCGTCGTCGGTGAGGCGCGTCGGGTCGCCGTCGTGCACGGGATCGGACATGAGATGGTCTCGCGGGAATCAACAGCCGGTTCGACGGTCGGTCCTCGACATATGTCGCATACGCCCGCGGCGGGCAAGCGTGGGGCGTTTCGTCACTCTCGCACCTTTCGCTTGAACGGCCCAGGCACCGCGAAGGCGGGGACGCGCTCGGCATAGTCGCGCCAGGCGACGCCGAAGCGGGCGTCGAGCGCGCGGTCCTCGACATGGGCCTGGACGCGCAGGACGGAGAGGCCGACGAGGAGCGACACGAGCGAGAACACGCTCGGCAGCGCCAGGAAGAAGCCGATCTGGCCGAGCGCCACGGCCACGAAGAGCGGGTGGCGCATGGCCGCGAAGGGTCCGCCGGTGATGAGCCGCCGCGGGCCGTCGTCGCTCACGCCCGACATCCAGTCTTCCGACATGTACGAATGGGTATAGACGACGAGCGCCAGCGAGGCGAGGAGGAAGAGGAGCCCGCTCGCCACGAAGGCCGGCGTGTAGAGCGGCTCGAAGCGCCCGAGCCACGGGTCGATGCCGGGATAGGGCACGCGCACGACGCAGATGCCCCAGATCGCGAAGCGGAAGACGTTGAAGAGGATGCGTCCCACGTACTGGGCGGAATAGGTGCGGCCGCGATGCGCGTGCGAGCGACCGGTCCGCGCGCGCAACGCGAACAGCTTCGCCGTGTAGAACACGGCGATGAAGGTGAAATAGCAGGCGAGCGCTGCTCGCCCGAAGACCAGCACGTCCACGAGAGCGACTTTCCGCGCGACCGAGCCCCCGCCGGCGAACGGCCGACTTCGGCTCTGGGCGCCTCGCGTCACTCGCGCCCGAACCGTACGCTTTCCCGCGCGCTCTCGGGGGCGGCTCTGACGGCTCGCTCTCACCCGCGCTCGGGGAAGTACATCACGGTTGCGGGGAAAAGAGAACCCCGGAGGGGTGCGACCGAGGGCGGCGGCCGCGCATGCGCGCAACGCCGCCGCCTCCCGGCCTTTCGCAGGTGACCCCGCCGATCAGTGCAGGATCTGGCCGAGGAAGAGCTTCGTGCGCTCGTGCTGCGGGTTGGAGAAGAAGGCTTCCGGCTCGTTCATCTCGACGATCTGGCCGTAATCCATGAAGATGACCCGGTCCGCCACCTGGCGGGCGAAGCCCATCTCGTGGGTGACGACCATCATCGTCATGCCCTCCTCGGCGAGCGAGACCATGGTGTCGAGCACCTCCTTGACCATCTCGGGGTCGAGAGCGGAGGTCGGCTCGTCGAAGAGCATGATCTTCGGGTTCATGCACAGCGAGCGGGCGATGGCCACGCGCTGCTGCTGGCCGCCGGAGAGCTGGCCCGGATACTTGTGGGCCTGCTCCGGGATCTTCACGCGGGTGAGGTACTTCATCGCGACCTCTTCCGCGTCCTTCTTGGGCATCTTCTTCACCCAGATCGGCGCGAGCGTGCAGTTCTCGAGGATCGTCAGGTGCGGGAAGAGGTTGAAGTGCTGGAACACCATGCCGACGTCGCGGCGGATCTCGTCGATCCGCTTGAGGTCGTTGGTGAGCTCGATCCCGTCGACGATGATGCGGCCCTTCTGGTGCTCCTCCAGGCGGTTGATGCAGCGGATCATCGTGGACTTGCCAGAGCCCGAAGGCCCGCAGACCACGATGCGCTCGCCACGCATGACGCGCAGGTTGATGTCGCGCAGGACGTGGAACTCGCCGTACCACTTGTGCACGCCCTGCATCTCGACGGCGATTTCGGTCTCAGACGCCTGGCTCGTCTTCACCTGTGGCTTCTCGAGGCTCGTCGTATCGGCCATCTCGATCCCCTCTCTCATCGTTTTTCGCTAGCGGCGAGCCGACGCTCGACGGATTGTGAATACCAGGACATGCCCCAGCAGCAGAGGAAGTAGAAGATCGCCGCGAAGGCGTAGCCCGAATAGTTCACCGACGGCGCCGACCAGACCGGGTCGACGCGCGCCGATTCCACCGTGCGGATCAGGTCGAAGATGCCGACGATGGAGACGAGCGTCGTGTCCTTGAACAGGCCGATGAAGGTGTTGACGATGCCCGGGATGACGATGCGCAGGGCCTGCGGCAGGATGATGAAGTACATCATCTTCGGGTAGGACAGGCCGAGCGACATCGCCCCTTCGTACTGTCCCTTCGGGATCGCCTGAAGGCCTCCGCGGATCACCTCGGCCATGTAGGCGGACGCGAAGAAGGCGACACCGATGAGCGGGCGCACCAGGCGATCCACGGTGACGCCTTCCGCGAGGAAGAGCGGCAGCATGGTGTTCGCCATGAACAGCACGGTGATGAGCGGCACGCCGCGGGTGAACTCGATGACGATCACGCAGACCAGCCGCACGATGGGCAGGTGCGAGCGTCGCCCGAGCGCCAGCAGCACGCCGAAGGGCAGCGACACGACGATGCCCACCGCCGAGACGACGATCGTCACGAGGATGCCGCCCCACAGGCCGGTCGGGACCTCCTCCAGGCCGATCATCGGGAAGCCGGCCAGCAGCCAGTAGGATAGGAGCGGCACGACGATGAAGAAGTAGATCGCGCCGATCCCGCGCTTGGGCGCGTCGAGCCAGAGCATCCACACGATGCCGACGGCGAGCACCAGGAAGAAGATGTTCGGCCGCCAGCGCAGCTCCATCGGGTAGGAGCCGTAGACGAAGTAGTTGATGCGGTCGATGACGAAGGCCCAGCAGGCGCCGACCTCGCGACCGGTCGTGTCCTCGCGGCAGGCGCTGCCGTCGGACCCGGTCCAGACGGCGCTGCCGATGAGATAGTCGATGATCGGCGGGATGGTCCAGAAGAGAACCCATGCCATGACGAGCGTGACGACCGTGTTGATCGGGCCGGAGAACAGGTTCTCCCGCATCCAGAGCACGGGTCCGCTGGCGGTGCGCGGCGGCGGCAGGGCGTCCACCTGCTCGGCGCGGACGAAGGAGCGCTGAGGCGCGACGACGTTCATGACGACCTCCTCAGCGTTCCACCAGCGCGATGCGCTGATTGTACATGTTCATGAAGAACGAGGTCACGAGCGAGATCGTCAGGTAGACGAGCATGGTGATCGTGACGACCTCCACCGCCTGGCCGGTCTGGTTCAGCACCGTCCCCATGAAGACCTGCACGAGATCCGGGTAGGCGATGGCGACGGCCAGCGACGAGTTCTTCGTGAGGTTGAGATATTGGCTCGTCAGCGGCGGGACGATGACGCGCATCGCCTGCGGGATGACGACGAAGCGCATCGTCTGCCCGGGCTTCAGCCCCAGCGACGACGCGGCCTCCGTCTGCCCGCGGGACACCGCGAGGATGCCTGCGCGCACGACCTCGGCGATGAAGGCGCCGGTATAGACCGACAGGCCGAGAACGAGCGCCACGAACTCGGGATAGAGCTGCATGCCGCCGGTGAGGTTGAAGCGCCCCTGCTCCGGCACGTCGAAGGAAATGGGGTTCGCGCCGAACAGCGCGAGCACGCCCCAGACGAGGGCCGGCAGGCCGACGAGGAGCCCGAAGGTCGTCCACCCCACGGGGAATTGCTCGCCCGTCGCCGCCTGGCGCGCCTTGGCCCAGCGCCGGATGACGATGCTGGCGACGAGGCCGATCGCGAAGGCGAGCGGGATGACGAAAGCGTCCCAATGGTAGATCGGTGCCGGCATGGAGAGGCCGCGCACGCTCAGATAGATGCCCGGCCCGAGCGGGATGGCGTCTCGCGCGGCGGGCAGCGTCGCCAGCACCGCGTTGTACCAGAACAGCAGCTGCAGGAGGAGCGGCAGGTTGCGGATGAGCTCCACGTAGGTCGCCGCGACCTTCGCCAGGATGAAGTTCTTCGACAGGCGCGCGATGCCGGCCGCGAAGCCGATGATCGTCGCGAGCACGATGCCGATCGCCGCCACGACGAGCGTGTTGAGCAGCCCCACCATGAAAGCGTCGAAATAGGTCGACGAGGCCGACGAATAGGGGATGAAGGCCTGGTTGATGTCGAAGCCGGCGGCCTCGCCGAAGAAGCCGAAGCCGGATGCGATCCGCGCCGCGCGCAAATTTTCGATCGCGTTGGTGACGGCCTCGTAGGCCAGCCACCCGATGACCAGGACCAGAACGCCCTGGAAGAAGAAGCCGCGAACCTTCGGATCATAGATCAACGATGTTCGCGGCGGCGCTTGATCGACGACGCTCGCCACCTCGAATACCCTCCACAAGCCGGCCAGCGCCGGTCCACGTCATCCCGAACGGCGGATCGTCGTCCGCGGCCGCTGTCCCAGGGGCGGCTCTTTACGTTCCGGATGCAAGAAGGGCGCCGCACCCTGGCGAGCGCGGCGCCCTGCGACGATCCGTCAGCGGATCGGGTGGCCGTACTGGAGGCCGCCGTCGGTGTAGAGCGCGTTCAGGCCGCGGCTGAGGCCAACAGGCGAGCCCTCGCCGATGTTGCGGTCGAACACCTCGCCGTAATTGCCGACCATGCTGATGATGTTGAAGGCCCAGTCGTTGCCGAGGCCCAGCATCTCACCGAAATTGCCTTCGGTGCCGAGGATGCGGCGGATGCCCGGCGCCTCGGAGGTGTCGCGCAGCTCGGCCGCGTTCTCCGAGGTGATGCCGTACTCCTCGGCCTCGAGCATGGCGTAGTGCACCCAGCGGATGATGTCAGCCCACTGGTTGTCGCCGTGACGGACGACCGGGCCGAGCGGCTCCTTCGAGATGATCTCGGGGAGGATGATGTGATCGCTCGGCGTGGGCGCGCGCAGGCGCTCGGAGGCGAGGCCGGAGGCGTCCGTCGTGAAGGCGTCGCAGCGCCCGCTCAGGTAGGCCTCGACCGCCTCGACCGACTGGGCGAACGTGACGGGCTCGTAGTCCATGTTGTTGCGGCGGAAGTAGTCCGCGAGGTTCAGCTCCGTCGTCGTGCCCTGCTGCACGCAGACCGACGCGCCGTCGAGCTCGAGAGCCGAGGTGACGCCGAGCTCCGTCGACACCAGGAAGCCCTGGCCGTCGTAGTAGTTGATGCCGGGGAAGTCGAGGCCCAGCGACGTGTCGCGGGTGATCGTCGAGGTCGAGTTGCGGAAGAGGACGTCGATCTCGCCGGCCTGGAGCGCGGTGAAGCGGTCCTTCGCGGAGAGCGGGATGAAGGAGACGGCGTTCGGGTCGCCGAAGATCGCCGCGGCGGTGGCGCGGCAATAATCGACGTCGAAGCCGGTCCAGTTGCCCTGCGCGTCCGGCACGCCGAACCCGGCGAGGCCGGGGTTCGAGCCGCAGATCAGCTCGCCGCGCTCGCGTACCTGCTCGAGCGTGGTCTGTGCCGCGGCGACGCCGGTGAAGGCGACCGTGGCGGCGAAGCCGAAGGCGATGGTGCTAAGCGCTTTTTTCATGCTTCTTGCTCTCCCAAGGAAGGTCTCGTACGCCGACCCGTTCATCAAGTCAGCCCCTTTGATGGCGCGTCCCGACCCGCTACCTCCGCACGTCGGCTCGCGTGGCGACTTTGTGGCGGGACGCGAACCGTGCGTCAATGCCGATGTCGCCTTCGCGGGAGCCCCGTGCGGTCGCGGGTCGCTTCACGCGTGCATCTCAGGCCACGGTTGGGGCGCGGTCAAGAGGCGATGAGCGCTTCCGAGAAGGTCGGAAGCGCGTTTTTCCACGTCGTGATCGCCCCCGAGGAGCGGTTGCCTGCAAGTTATGCAAGTCGAGGATGCAAATGACGGAAGATGAAGCACGCGCCGGCTGGCGCGATCGTACCCGCCTCGTCCATGCGGGACGGGATCCTTCAAGCCAGCACGGGTTCGTGAATACGCCGATCTACCGTGGATCGACTGTTTTATTCCCCACGATGGACGATCTGCTCAATCGGCGAGCGAAGTATACATACGGCACGCGCGGCACGCCCACGACGGAGGCGCTCGAGACCGCCTGGACCGAGCTCTCCGGCGCCGCCGGGACCGTGCTCTCCCCCTCCGGCCTCGGCGCGATCTCCCTCGCGCTGCTGAGCGTGGTCGAGGCGGGCGACCACGTCCTCGTCACCGACAACGTCTATTGGCCCACCCGCGCCTTCTGCGGCGGAATGCTGGCGAAGCTCGGCGTCGAGACGAGCTATTTCGACCCGATGATCGGCGCGAGCGTCTCCGAGCTCATTCGCCCGAACACCAAGGTGCTCTTCCTCGAATCGCCGGGCTCCCTCACCTTCGAGGTGCAGGACGTGCCCGCCATGGCGGCGATCGCCGAGGAGAAGGGCGCCGTCACCATCATCGACAACACCTGGGCGACGCCGCTCCTCTTTCCGCCGCACGCGCGCGGCGCGGACATCGCCATCGAGGCGGGCACGAAATACCTCTCGGGCTCCTCCGACCTGCTGATGGGGCTCGTGTCGGCCAATGCCGAGTACTTCCCGCGCCTGCGCGAGACCTACGACCTCTTCTCCAATTGCCCCGGGCCGGAGGACGTCTTCCTGTGCCTGCGCGGCATGCGCTCGATGAGCCTGCGCCTGCGCGAGGCGGAGAGCCAGGGGCTCGCCATGGCGCATTGGCTCGCCGCACGCCCGGAGGTACGCCGCGTGCTGCATCCGGCGCTCCCCGAAAACCCCGGCCACGAGATCTGGAAGCGCGACTTCGCCGGCGCCTCGGGCCTGTTCGGCGTCGAGCTCCAGCCGGTCTCGCGCGAGGCGCTCGCGGCCATGCTCGACGGATTGAGGCTCTTCGGGATGGGCTTCTCGTGGGCGGGCTTCGAGAGCCTCGTCATCCCCTGCGAGCCCAACAAGCTGCGCACCGCCACGACCTTCGCGCACGAGGGCCCGATCCTGCGCTTCTCCATCGGCCTCGAGGACGTCGCCGACCTGCAGGAGGACCTCGACGCCGGCTTCGCGCGGCTGCGAGCGGCGGGCTGAGGTGCGTGCGCAGGGCGCCCGGCTCACGGGACGAGCCAGGCGCCCTCCCCCGTCGCGAGGTCGAACCGCGCCCGGCGGTGGCCGGAATGCGCGAGCCAGAGGGTCTCGATCGTGTCGATCTCGACGATGACGGCCGTGAAGTGCGGGCGGCCGGCCAGGATCTCCGCATCGCTCTGCGGCAACGTGAAGGCGTCGGGTGCGGGAATCACCTCGCCGGGCGAGGGCGTCGTCGCGTAGCAGGCGCGGCTCGCCATGCGCGAGCCGGTCCAGGCGTCCTCCGCGACGGCATCCGTCGCGTGCACGCGGGCGCGTCCCTCGATCCGCACCTGGAGCTTGCCGGCCGGATCGTAGGCGTGGAGCGCGACGCGCGGGTCCACCGCGATCTCCGCCACCTTGAAGGCGCGCCGATCGGTGTGGAAGCGCAGGCGCGCGGCCGAGGGCTCGACGCCGCGCAGCACGACCGTGCGAAGCCGTGGGCGGCCGTCGAGGCCGATCGTCGCGACCGACGGGCAGTGGAAGGGCGAGTGCCTGTCCTTCACGCCGCGGGCGAGCTGGCGCCAGGCGTGCGCGAGCATCTCGTCGAGGTCGTTCGCGAAAGCCGGGGTTTCGCGCGGGTCGGGCATCGGGCGCCTTTCGCCGTTCAGGAGGTCAGCGTCTTCGTCTCGCGTTTCGACTTGGCGATGAGCATCAGGTTGCGCAGATAGATGAGCGAGCCCAACGCCTGGCCGACGATGAAGACCGGATCCTGACGGTATATGGCGTAGCCGAGCAGGATGAAGCCCCCGCCCAGCGAGAAGAACCAGAACGAGATCGGCACGACGCTGCGCCCCGCCCGTTCGCTGGCGATCCATTGCACGAGGAATCGTGCCGTGAAGAGCAGCTGGCCGAGCAGCCCGATCAGCACGACCACGTCGAAGCTGTCGATGAAGATCGTGTGCAGGCGCCCGCCGAGATCGTGGATCAGGTTGGCGATCATCGGGACGACCTCATCGAGACGGTTCTTGCGCGAGCGGCGGCCGCGCGGGGACGGGGGACGCGACGGCGGAGACCTCGCTCGCCCGGGCGATGCGTCGGCGCCGGCGGATCAGCCACCAGACGCCCGCGAGATCGAGAATGCCCACGAACAGGCGATCGAGCATCCCGTATTTCGAGGTGCCGGCGTTGCGCGGGCGATCCACCACGTCGACGTGGACGACGCCGAAGCCCTCGCGCGCTACGAGCGCCGGCATGAAGCGGTGGAGCGCGTCGAAATAGGGGAGCATCAGGTAGACGTCGCGGCGCACGACCTTGAGCCCGCAGCCGGTGTCGCGGGTCCCGTCGTTCAGCACGCGCCGCCGCACGCCGTTGGCGATGCGCGACTGCAGCGCCTTGAATCGGCCCTTGCGGCTCGTGCGCTGCCCGGCCGCGAGGCCGCAGCCGGGTCCGGCCGCCTCCAGCGCCGCGACGAGCGCGGGGATGAAGGCCGGATCGTTCTGCCCGTCGCCGTCGATGGTCGCGACGAGCGGCGCGCGGGCGGCGCGGGCACCGGAGCGCACGGCGGCGCTCTGCCCGCAGCTCGCCTCGTGGCGGATCACCCGCAGATGCGGGCGCGTTGCGCGCGCCGCCTCGAGCTCGGCGGGGGTCGCGTCGGTGGAGCCGTCGTCGACATAGAGGATCTCGATGGCGCCGAGCGTCGCGCAGGCGGCCTCGATCTCCTCGACGAGCGGCAGGATGTTGCCGGCCTCGTTCTTCACGGGCACGACGATCGAGAGGACGGGCTCGCTCATCGCGCGGCCTCCCCGGTGTCCGCCGAGCGGACGTAGACGCCGATGCCCAGCGGATCGCCGCCGTTGATGTTGAAGCCGATGACCCGCTCCGCCTGCACGGCCCCGATACCCGCCTGCGCCAGCGCCTGGCCGAAGCCGACCTCGAAGGCGTCGGTGACGAGCACAGCGCGGCACGCGCCCTCGGCCAGGAAGGCGGCGGCGTCGGCGGGGGCGTCGAGCATGACGAGATCGGTGCCGGCGAGGAAGACGAGGCTCGGCTCGCGATATCCGAGCGTGCCCACGCGCGGCGTCTCGCAGGCGAGCGCGCGCTCGACCGCGCTCGCCAGATTCGGCGAGAGCTTCAAGGCCTCGAGGTCGCGCTGCGCGACGCCGAAGACGGCGATGGAGAGCGCCATGGCGGAGACGATGCCGGCGATGGCGGCGTCCTCGACCCGCGCGGTCGCCCACAGCCGCCAGGAGACGAGCGCGATCCCCGCCGCCACCGCGAGCACGGCGATCGCCGCCACGCCGAGCCGGTCGCCCAGAGTGTAGGCGGCGATCGGCAGGCCGATCAGCAGCCCCACGGGCACGAGGGCGAGGAGGAAGCCGAAGATCCGGAAGCGCCGCCGGAAGGGGCCGACGAAGCCGTGGCCTATCCCCAACGCCGCCGCGATCGCGAGCGCGGGATAGAGCGGCATCACGTAGTGCGGCAGCTTCGTGGGGACGAGCTCGAGAGCGATCCAGGCCGGCACGACCCAGGCGACGAGGAACGCCGC
This sequence comes from Salinarimonas ramus, assembly GCF_014645695.1. Taxonomy (GTDB): domain Bacteria; phylum Pseudomonadota; class Alphaproteobacteria; order Rhizobiales; family Beijerinckiaceae; genus Salinarimonas; species Salinarimonas ramus. Next base: position 32,486 of record NZ_BMMF01000019.1, read on the forward strand.
CTCGCGGACCCGACGGTTGATCCAGACGAACTCGGCCCCGATCGCGGCCATCAGCGCGCCGGGCCAGAAGGTCGCGAAGAACGCCACGAGATAGAAGCCCGGCGGCGCCCAATGGTAGGTCTGCGCCGTTCCGACCTTGCCCATCAGGTCCTGCCCCGCGGAGGCCGCGAAGAAGTCCGCGCCCGAGCGCATGGCGATCAGCACGAACCAGGGCGCTGCGATCGCCAGCGCGAGCGCGATCCCGGACACGGGCCGCAGCGGCACGAGCCAGCGCAGGGAGCGCGCGTGCAGCGAGAGCGCGACGGCCGGAAGGCCGGCGAAGAGCAGCACGAGCGGTCCCTTGACGAGGACCCCGATCCCGATGCCGAGCCAGAAGGCCAGGAAGACCCGCCTCGGCAGCCGGACAGTCCCCTGCGCCATCCAGGCGCGGGCGAGCGCGCCCATGGTCGCGACGCTGCAGGCGAGCAGCACCGCGTCCGTCTTGGCGAGGCGCGCCTCGACCATGAGGATCACGCTCGCGCCGATCAGCGCCGCGGCCAGGAAGGCCTCGCGTCGGCGCGCCAGCGCGAGCGCCGCCCAATAGGCGAGGAGCGTCGCGGCGGTCGCGCCGAGGAAGGAGGGCACGCGATAGACGGCGATCGTGGTGCGCGCCTCGTCGAGCCCGAGCGCCTGCGCGGTCGCGACGGCGGCGCTCTGCATCCAGTAGATACCCACGGGCTTCTTGTGACGCGCCTCGTCCTGGAAGCGGATGTCGACGAAATCGCCCGTCTCGATCATCTGCTTCGTCGCCTGCGCATAGCGTGGCTCGTCGCGGTCCATCGGCTGGAGCGAGACGAGGCCCGGCAGGAAGCAGGCGAGGCACACGAGGACGAGGAGGAAGGCCGCGCGCCCGTGCCCGCCTTCGGCGAAGGCGAGGATCCGGCTTCCCGCCGAGCCGCGGTCCGGCTTGCGGAAGCTTCCGTCCCGGTGGAGGGAGAGTGTCGTCATCAGGGGCTCCGGCGGCGGGGGTCATCTCCGCGATCCGGCCCGAAAAGTCAAACGGCGAAGGCGCTCGGCGCGCGCCGCGGTGTCGCGCGGACGCCGGGCGAAATCAAGGCGGGCCGCGCTGCCCGAAGGTCGCGGGCGGGGCGCGGCTCCGCTCGCGACGTTGTATCTCGGGCGCCCATGCGCTATATCGTGAGGGCGGAGTGAGAGAGGAGAGTTTCCCCTCCCCTCTCGTTTTGTCATGCTCCCAGCGAGACGCGGAAGGCGAGGGTCCAACTCGTCTTCCGCACGCTGCGGATGGTGACAGACAAGCTCAGCCGCGGCCAAAGCCACTTCATCGCTCATCCTCCGATCGATCGGGCAAGGCGTATGCCCTACGGCGCCGGGAGCCCGTCTCCCGGCGCGGGGCGCTGGCCCGCCCTGGCTTTCGCCCGATCGATGGGTGCGGCGCGTGCGCGCCAACCCGTTCTGCGAGCATACGGGATAGCGGGGTGTGGTCCTGTCGGCAAGCGTCATGACCACATGCGGGCGAAACGCGCTATACCGGAACCGCTCGTCCCGGCCGCTGTTGGCGGAAGGGTGGCGAGGCCGAGGATGCGAATGGACGCGACACGCCGCCGAACGACCTCCGACGACGCGGCTTCCCCTGATGCGGCCCCCTACGAAGCGGGCTTTCGCTCGACGGATCGGGAGGTCGCGCAGATCGAGCTCCCCGTCACCGGCCGCTTGCCCGATTGGCTCTCGGGCGCGCTCCTGCGCGTCGCGCCCGCTCAGTTCGAGGTCGGCGCGCAATCCTACGCGCATTGGTTCGACGGGCTCGCGCGCCTCCACCGATTCGGCGTCGTGGACGGGCGGGTGCGCTATGCGAGCCGCTTCCTGCGCTCCGAGGCGTTCGGCGAGGCGAAGCGGCAGGGCCGCATCGTCCATGCGGAATTCGCCACCGATCCCTGCCGCAGCCTGTTCGGGCGCGTCCAGGCGATTCTGGAGCCGACGATCACCGACAATGCCGTCGTCAGCGTCAACCGAATCGGCGGCGACATGGTCGCGCTCACCGAGACGCGCCTGCCGGTGCGCTTCGACCCGCAGACCCTCGAGACGCTCGGCGTTCATGATTGGGGCTCGTCCGTCGACGGGTCGGTCTCGACCGCGCATCCCCATCACGACGGCGAGCGCGCCTACACCTACCTGATCTCGTTCGGGCGCCGCTCGGCCTACCATGTCCATGCGGTGGACGAAGCCGGCACCGAGCGCGAGATCGCGCGGATTCCCGTCGATCGGCCGTCCTACATGCATTCCTTCGGCATGAGCGCGCGGCGGATCGTGCTCGCCGAGTTCCCCTTCGTGGTCAATCCGCTGCGGCTCTACCTCTCGAACGAGCCCTTCATCCGCAACTATCGCTGGGACCCGACGCGCGGGACGACGTTCACCGTCCTCGACAAGGAGACGGGCGCGCTCGTCGGGCGCTGGAGCGCGCCGCCGCTCTTCGCCTTCCACCACGTCAACGCCGTGGAGACCGAGGCCGGGCTCGAGGTCGACCTCGTCGCCTACGACGACGCCTCCGTCATCGACGACCTCTATCTCGCGCGCCTGCGCGGCTCGACCCCGGTGCGCGCGGTGGGGCGCCTCACCCGGCTGACACTTCCTCCCGGCGGCGGCCCGGTGGCCATGCGCACGCTCTCGCACACGCCGATCGAGCTGCCGCGCATCGACTATCCGAACCGGCAGGGGCGTGCCTACCGCTACGTCTGGGGCAACGGGCAGGCCGGCGGCGACTTCCTCGATTCCATCGTGAAGCTCGATCTCGCCGGCGATCCCGCCGCGAACGCGCGCGTCTGGCGCGAGGACGGCGCCTGGCCGGGCGAGCCGGTCCTCGTGCGCCGGCCGGGAAGCGAGGCGGAGGACGACGGCGTGCTCCTCTCCGTCGTGCTCGACGCGCGGGCGGAGCGCTCCTTCCTCCTCGTCCTAGACGCGGCGACGCTGGAGGAGGTGGCCCGGGCCCAGGCGCCGGAGATCGTCACCTTCGGCTTCCACGGCAACTTCATCGGCGATCCGGACGCGGGCCCGCTGCACGCGTGAGGACGCGTCGGCGGCGCACGCGCCCTTTCCCTCGACAAGTTCCCTCCCCAACTCTAAAACCGCGCAACGCTTTCGGCGGCGTCGGTCCGCCATTTCATCGCAGAGTGTCTCCATGAGCGGCGTCAACCAGATCCGGTCGGCCTTCCTGAACTACTTCGCCAAGAACGGGCACGAGATCGTCCCCTCGTCCCCGCTCGTCCCGCGCAACGACCCGACCCTGATGTTCACGAACGCCGGGATGGTGCAGTTCAAGAACGTCTTCACCGGCGTCGAGAAGCGCCCCTACACCACCGCCACGACGGCGCAGAAGGTCGTGCGAGCCGGTGGCAAGCACAACGATCTCGACAATGTCGGCTACACCGCCCGGCACCACACCTTCTTCGAGATGCTCGGCAACTTCTCCTTCGGCGACTATTTCAAGGAGCGGGCGATCGAGCTCGCCTGGAACCTGATCACGAAGGAATACGGCCTGCCCGCCGATCGCCTTCTCGTCACCGTCTATTCGGAGGACGAGGACGCGGCCGCGCTGTGGCGCAAGATCGCCGGCCTGTCGGACGACAAGATCATCCGCATCCCGACCTCCGACAATTTCTGGCAGATGGGCGACACCGGCCCCTGCGGCCCCTGCTCGGAGATCTTCTACGACCACGGCCCGCACATCCCCGGCGGCCCGCCCGGCTCGCCCGACGAGGACGGGGACCGCTTCATCGAGATCTGGAACCTCGTGTTCATGCAATACGAGCAGCTCTCGCCGGAGGAGCGCGTGAACCTGCCGCGGCCCTCCATCGACACCGGCATGGGCCTCGAGCGCATCGCCGCGGTGCTGCAGGGCACGCACGACAATTACGAGATCGACACGATGCGCCTGCTCACGGGCGCCGTGGAGAACCTCACGAACGTCGACGCCAAGGGGCCGCAGAAGGCCTCCCACCGCGTCATTGCCGACCACCTGCGCGCCTCCGCCTTCCTCGTCGCCGACGGCGTGCTGCCGTCGAACGAGGGCCGCGGCTACGTGCTGCGTCGCATCATGCGCCGCGCCATGCGCCATGCGCAGCTGCTCGGCTCCCGCGAGCCGCTGATGCACCGGCTCGTCCACACCCTCGTGCGGGAGATGGGCGAGGCCTATCCCGAGCTGAACCGCGCCGAGCCGCTCATCCGCGAGACGCTCGAGCTCGAGGAGACGCGTTTCCGCAAGACGCTGGAGCGCGGGCTGGGCATCCTCGACGAGGAGACGAAGGCGCTCGGGCGCGGCGACGAACTCTCCGGCGAGACCGCCTTCACGCTCTACGACACCTACGGCTTCCCTCTCGACCTGACGCAGGACGCGCTGCGCTCCCGCGGCATCGGCGTCGACGTCTCCACCTTCAACGCGGCCATGGAGCGCCAGCGCGAGAAGGCCCGCGCCGCCTGGGCGGGCTCGGGCGAGGCCGCGACGGAGACCGTCTGGTACGGCATCCGCGACGCGGTCGGCGCCACCGAGTTCCTCGGCTACGAGACCGAGAAGGCGGAGGGCGTCGTCGCCGCGCTCGTGCGCGAGGGCAAGCGCGTCGACACGATCGGCGTGGGCGACACGGGTCTCCTCGTCGCCAACCAGACGCCCTTCTACGCCGAGAGCGGCGGCCAGGTCGGCGACACCGGCATCATCGCCGGCGCGGGCTTCCGCGCGCGGGTGACGAACGTCGAGAAGAAGCTGGGCGACCTGTGGGTCCACCACGTCACCGTGGAGGACGGCCACCTCGTCGTCGGGCATCCGGCGGAGTTCACCGTCGATCACGTGCGCCGCGCGACGATCCGCGCGCACCATTCCGCGACGCACCTCCTCCACGAGGCGCTGCGCCAGGTGCTCGGCGACCACGTCGCGCAGAAGGGCTCGCTCGTCGCGCCCGATCGCCTGCGCTTCGACATCTCCCACCAGAAGCCGATCACCGAGGAGGAGCTCGGCCGGGTCGAGGCGCTGACCAACGCCCTCGTCCTGCAGAACGAGCCCGTGGTGACGAAGCTCATGGGCGTCGACGACGCCATCGCCTCGGGCGCGCGAGCGCTCTTCGGCGAGAAGTACGGCGAGGAGGTCCGCGTCGTGTCCATGGGCACGAACCCCGACGGCGCCCTCGCCGGCAAGCCGTATTCCATCGAGCTGTGCGGCGGCACGCACGTGACGCGCACGGGCGAGATCGGCATGGTCTCGATCGTCGGCGAGAGCGCGGTCGCCGCCGGCGTGCGCCGCATCGAAGCGCTCACGGGCGAGGCCGCACGCCGGCATCTCGCCGAGGAATCGAAGGCGCTCCACGGCGTGGCGGGCCTCCTCAAGACCACGGTCGACGAGGTGCCAGGGCGCATCGCCGCCCTCGTCGAGGAGCGTCGCAAGCTCGAGCGCGACCTTGCCGAGGCGAGAAAGAAGCTCGCCATGGGCGGCGGCGGCGCCGGCGGCGGGGCCGACGACGTGCGCGAGGTCGCGGGCGTCAAGCTCATGGCCCGCGCCGTCGAGGGCGTCGCGCCCAAGGACCTGAAGAGCCTCGTCGACGAGGGCAAGCGCCGGCTCGGCTCGGGCATCGTCGCCATCGTCGGCGTCTCCGAGGACGGCAAGGCCGGCGTCGTCGTCGGTGTCACCGAGGACCTGACGGAGCGCTACGACGCGGTGGCGCTGGTGCGCGCGGCCTCCGAGGCGCTCGGCGGCAAGGGCGGCGGCGGGCGCCGCGACATGGCCCAGGCCGGCGGCCCCGACGGCGCCAAGGCGCAGGCCGCCCTCGACGCGGTGGTCGCCGCGCTCGGCTGACGCGCGCACGAAAAAGCCGCGGCGGGAGGACGCGATGGACGACGCCGCGGCGAGCACCACCTCCCATCCTCCTCCACCTGCCCCGGCCCTCTCGGCGGCCGCCCGGGCCTGGGTGCTCGCGGGCACGATCCTCGCCTCCGCGATGGCCTTCATCGACGGCACGGTGGTGCACGTCGCGCTTCCGGCGCTGCAGAGCGACCTCGAGGCCGGCTTCACCGCACTGCAATGGGTGGTGAACGGCTACGCGCTGACGCTGGGCGGGCTCATCCTGGTGGGCGGCGCGCTCGGGGACCGGGTCGGGCGCCGGCGCATCTTCGTGTGGGGCATCGCCCTCTTCGCCCTCGCCTCCCTCGCCTGCGCGCTCGCGCCGAACGCCGCCGCCCTCGTCGCCGCGCGCCTCGTCCAGGGCGTCGGCGCGGCGCTGCTCGTGCCGCAATCCCTCGCCATCATCGCCGCCTCCTTCCCCAAGGACGTGCGCGGGCGCGCCATCGGCATCTGGGCCGGCGCCTCCGCCATCACGACGGCGCTCGGCCCGCCGCTCGGCGGCTTCCTCGTCGACGCGCTCTCCTGGCGCGCGGTGTTCTGGATCAACCTGCCGCTTTCCGCCGCCGCGATCTGGATCGCGCTCGCGCACATGCCGGACGATCGCGGCGCGAGCGGCAGCGAGGCCGCGGGGCCGCTCGACTGGCCGGGCGCGTTGCTGGCGATCCTCGGCTTCGGCCTCGTGACGCTGGCGCTGACGCTCGGCTCGGAGACCGGCATCGGCCTCGCTCTGCCGATCGCGCTCTTCGTCGCCGGCGCCGGCGCCCTCGCGTCCTTCGTCGCGGTGGAGGCGCGGGCGAGGAGCCCCTTGATGCCGCTCTCGCTCTTCTCGAGCCGTGCGTTCACGGGAGCCAACGTCGTCACGCTCTTCCTCTACGCGGCGTTCGTGACGGCGCTCTTCCTCGTGCCGTTCGAGCTGCAGAGCCGGCGCGGGCTCTCGGCGACGCAGGTGGGGCTGACCATGCTGCCGATCGGGCTGATCATCGGCACGGCCTCGCGCTTCTCCGGCGCCTGGGGAGACCGGGTGGGGCCGCAGCTGCCGCTGGCGCTCGGATCGGCCGTGGTGGCGCTCGGGATCGCCGGGCTCGCCGCGGGGCTCTCCTCGTACTGGCTCGGTGTGCTCGCGCCCATCGTCGTCATGTCCTGCGGCATGGCGCTCGCCGTCGCGCCCCTGACGACGAGCGTGATGAACGCCGTCGACGAGGCCCGCGCCGGCGCGGCGTCGGGGGTCAACAACGCGGCGAGCCGCCTCGCCGGGCTCTTCGGCGTCGCCATCGCGGGATCGCTCGCGAGCGCGCTGTTCTTCGCCCGCGCCGGCGACGCCGCCGGGACGGAGGCGCGGTTCGGCACGCTGCCGCCGCCGGGCGATCCCGCCCGCGCCGCGCTCGAGGCGGCTTTTCTCTCGGGGTTCGGCGCCGCGCTCTGGCTCGCGGCCGCCTGGGCGGCGATCGCGGCCCTCGTCGCCTGGCGCCTGCCGCCGCCCACGCGAGACGCCGCGCCATGACGGGCTGGATCGATCGCGCCAGGCTCGGCGTTGGGGTCGCGATGAAACGGCCTTCCCTCCTCGTCCACGCCGCGCTCGAGAACCGCGCGGCCCTCCTCCTCCTCGCCCTCGCGGCCGGTGGCCTGTGGGGCTTCATCGCGCTCGCCGACGAGGTGCTCGAAGGCGAGACCCACGCCATCGACGAAGCGATCCTCGTCGCGCTTCGCGTGCCCGGCGACCTGTCGGATCCGCTCGGCCCCGGCTGGTTCGAGGAGATGATGCGCGACTTCACCGCGCTCGGCGGCACGGGCGTCCTCACCCTGATCACGCTGGCCGTCGTCGGCTTCCTGCTCGTGGCGCGCGCACCGCGAGCCGCCCTCGCGGTGGCCCTCGCCATCGGCGGCGGCATCCTGCTCTCGACGCTGCTCAAGTCCGGCTTCGACCGGCCGCGCCCGGACCTCGTGCCCCACGGCAGCATCGTCTACACCGCGAGCTTCCCCTCCGGGCACTCGATGATGTCGGCGACGGTCTACCTGACCCTGGCCGCCCTCCTCTCGCGGGTGCTGGAGCGGCGCCGGCTGCGGATCTATCTCGTGACGCTCGCCGTCATGTTGACGCTTCTCGTCGGCGCGAGCCGGGTCTATCTCGGCGTCCATTGGCCGACCGACGTCCTCGCCGGCTGGACGGTGGGCGCGGTCTGGGCGCTCGGCGCGTCGGTGATCATGCTGCGCCTGCAGCTCGCCCGCACGGTGGAGCGTCCGGCAGCGACGGACGTGGATTAGGCACCGCTTGCCCGCTTGAAGCCTTTTTAGGCACCATGATCGCTTGTCCGTGATCATGATCTTGACCTATAAATTGAATGCGCTTCTTCGTCGGTCGGGATGACACAATGACCCTGTTCGCTATTGTATGCATAGCCTCTATATTGTGGCTGATCTTTGCAGCATCACTTATGTTTTCGCCCTTCCTTGGATCTGACAACCTAATTTTGGGCGCCTACACCCTCAATGAATTGGGCGACATGCTAGCAGGATTCTTTGCACCTCTTGCTTTTGTGTGGTTCTTTATGGCTACATGGCTTCAAAGAAAGGAGCTTATTGCTACGCGCGAAGTACTCAATGCTCAAAGGGAGGAGCTCCGCGCAACAGCCGATGCGAATTCAAAGCAGGTCGATTTGATGGAACAAACATTGAGCACAAGCCTGACACGAACAGAGTATGAGGAATATCATCTTAGATTGTATTATGCTTTCGAACAAATCCACAGGAGCAGAACAGTGTATCTGGGACATACAAGCTCTAGGCATGGCAGGTCTCCAGTAAGTCTCTACACAGTCTTTCCGAAAGATGACGTGGAATGGAAATCGGCAGATCGAGATGACAGGATTGACTTAGTAGCAAGACGATTGATTGATCGTGGGAGATCCGTGTTTGATGAGATGAACAATATAACCGAATTTAACAAAAACAGCATCGAACAGATAAACAATATCCTAATTGAGTTGAATAGATTACTCACTGAATCTCCATTTATATTCAACAAAATGTGCGAAGCCCGGAACAGGGCCCTGTCATTGATGAGAATTCGGGACATACTGGAGAAAGTCGTACGCGATTCCTATGCTAGACAGACTTCATAGGCGTTCTACTCCGCCGCCGACTTTTTGCACCCATGAATGACTCGCGCGAAGCCGCTTCAAATCAAGCATCAAGTACGCATCAACCCGGCAGCCGCACCGTCGCGCGCAGGCCGCCCAGCGGGCTCTCGTCGAGCGCGATGTCGCCGCCGTGGGCGCGGGCGATGTCGCGGGCGATGGGCAGGCCGAGGCCCGAGCCGCCTTCGTCCTGGTTGCGCGCTTCGTCGAGGCGAACGAACGGCTTGAACACCTCGTCGCGCATGTCCGCCGGGATGCCGGGCCCGTCGTCGTCCACGGTGATCGTCAGCCAGCGCCCCTCGTGCACCGCCCGCACCGCGATCGTCGTGCCGTGGCGGGCGGCGTTGGAGACGAGGTTGATCAGCATGCGGCGGAAGGCGTCGGGGCGCACGATGATCGTCGTGTCGCCCTCGATGGCGAGGTCGACCGGATGCCCCTGGCGACGCGCATCGGCGACCAGCTCCTCCAGCAACGTGCCGAGATCGACCTCGATCGCGCTCTCGCCGGCGTCGCCGCGCGCGAAGGCGAGATAGCCCTCGAGCATGCGGCTCATCTCGTCGACGTCCCGGCGCAGGTCCTCGACGTCGGGCGCGTCCATCAAGGCGAGCGAGAGCTTGAAGCGGGTGAGGATGGTGCGCAGGTCGTGCGAGACGCCGTTGAGCATCGTCGTGCGCTGCTCGCGGGCGCGCTCGATGCGCCGCTTCATCTCGACGAAGGCGTGACCCGCCTGGCGCACCTCGCGGGCGCCGCGCGGCCGGAAATCGGCGTCGCGGCCCTTGCCGTAGCTCTCCGCCGCCTCCGCCAGCGTGAGGATCGGGCGGATCTGGTTGCGCAGGAAGAGGATGGCGATGGCCATCAGCACCAGCGACGAGCCGATCATCCACAGGAGGAAGATGTGCGAGTTCGAGGCGTAGGCCTGGCTGCGCCGCGCCACCACGCGCATGACGGCGTCGTCGAGCTTGATGCGGATCTCGATCAGGTTCGAGCGCCCGAGCGTGTCGATCCAGAACGGCCGGCCGATCTGGCGGGCGATCTGCTCGGAGAGCGCCGCGTCGAGGATGGAGAAGAAGGGCTTGGGCCCCGGCGGCGGAAGGTCGACGCCGCGCTGCACCTCGACGTCGAGCCCGAGCCTCTGGGAGGCGATTCGGCGCAGCGTGCGCCCCTCCTCGTCCTGCGGGTAGGTCTCCCAGATGTCGATGAGCGCCGCGATGTCCGCCGTCACGGCCGACGACAGGCGCATCGTCACCGTCTGCCAGTGCCGCTCCATGAAGACGTAGGCGATGATCGACTGCAGGAGCACGATCGGCACGATGACGATGATCAGCGAGCGCGCGTAGAGGCCCTTGGGCATGATCGAGCCGAGCCAGCGGGCGCTGCGGCGATAGGCGCGGCCGGAGCCGGCGATCGGCGCCCACAGCGCCGAGGCCGTGCGCCGCAGCGGGCCGCGGCGGGGCGTCGTCTCGCGAGGGGCGGCGCCGGCGCCGTCCATCCCTCAGCGCTCCGCGACGAGCCGGTAGCCGACCCCACGCACGGTCTGGAGCACCAGCGGGTTGGCGGGATCGACCTCGATCTTGCGGCGCAGGCGGTTGATCTGCACGTCGACGGTTCGCTCGTTGAGCGCCGCGCCCGCTCCCGAGAGATCCTCGCGCGGAACGTTCTCGTTGGCGCGCGAGCCGAGGATGGTGAGGATCTCGCGCTCGCGCTCGGTCAGGCGGATCGCCTCCTCGCCGCGGCGCAGCTCGCCGCGATCCAGCCGGAAGACGAAGGGGCCGAAACGGATCTCGTCGCCCGGGCCGGCCTCGCCGGAGGCGGCGACCGGCGCCGCGCGCTTGAGGATGTTGCCCAGCCGCAGAACGAGCTCGCGCGGCTCGAAGGGCTTGGCGAGATAGTCGTCCGCGCCGATCTCGAGGCCGGTGATGCGGTCGCTCGTGTCCGAGCGCGCGGTGAGCATCAGGATCGGCGTGTCCGCGCTCTCGCGCACGGAGCGAGCGAATTCGAAGCCGGTTTCGCCGGGCATCATCACGTCGAGCACGAGGGCGTCGAAGACGAAGTTCTCCGACTTCGCCCGCGCCTCCGCGGCGCTCGCCGCCGTGGTGACCCGAAAGCCGTTCTCGGTGAGGTACTTGCCGATGAGGTCGCGCAGCCGCCGGTCGTCGTCGACGACGAGGACGTGGGGCGCGTGATCGGGCAGCTCGACGCGCCCCTCCCCGCTCGCGTCCGGCGCCGGGCTGCCGGCGGCGATCTCGAGATCCGTCATGAGCCCTCTCCCGGGCCGTCCACGCGCCGCGCGACGGCGTCGCGCTCGCCGGGGTCGATCATCGCGAGCAGGAAGTCCGCCACGGCCGAGCGTCCCTCCGCCGGAATGTCCGCCAGCGCGCGGCCGATGCGCTGCGTCTGCAGCCGCGACAGCCGCAGCGCCAGCGAGCCGCCGGCCTCCGTCACGAAGAGGAGGCGCTGGCGGCGGTCCGTTGTCCCGGGGCGGGCCTCGACGAAGCCCTTCTCGATCAGCTCTTTCAGCACGCGGTTCAAGCTCTGCTTGGTGATCCGCAGGATCTCCAGGAGTTCGGCGATCGTGAGGCCGGGATTGCGCGCGACGAAGTGCAGGACCCGGTGATGCGCCCGCCCGAAGCCGTAATCGTCGAGGATGCGGTCGGGGTCGCCGACGAAGTCGCGATAGGCGAAGAAGAACAGCTCGATGAGGTCGTAGGCCGGCAGGTCCGGATCCTGCCCCGGCGCCTCGCGGGCATGGGCGCGCGCGGCCTCGCGCACCCGGGTCGCGTCCGATCCGGCGAGCCGGAGCGCGGCGGCGTCCGGCCGGGTCTCGGGCGGGGCATCGGGCAGTGTCTTGGCGGTCGCCTGGGTCACGTCCGAAAAAATCCTCGTCGCCTATACGTCAGCCTTGTTGACATATCTCAGGCCGATTGTTACTCGTCAACCCCGATCGGCGAAAGGATCGATCGTTCTCGCGCCCTCAGCGGCAATGCCGTGTCTCATCCCCGGCATTCCACGACACGGCGCGAGAAGCAACGGAGCCGGCCCGGACCGGCGCGCAAGACCCGCATGCCAAGGAGAAGCGGTCCCATGTCCCCTCTGCCCTTCGATCAACGGGACGGTCTCATCTGGGTCGACGGCACGTTCGTGCCGTGGGCCGAGGCGAAGCTGCACGTGCTCTCGCACGGCCTGCACTACGGGTCTTCCGTATTCGAGGGCGAGCGGGCCTATGGCGGCCTGATCTTCAAGTCGACCGAGCATTCCGAGCGGCTGCGCCGCTCCGCCGAGGTGCTCGATTTCGAGATTCCCTACACGGTCGCCGAGATCGACGCGGCGAAGGCGCTCGTCCTCTCCAAGGCCGGCCTGAGCGACGCCTACATCCGCCCCGTCGCCTGGCGCGGGTCGGAGATGATGGGCGTGTCGGCGCAGTCGAACACGATCCACCTCGCCATCGCGGCGTGGGACTGGCCGAGCTACTTCAAGCCCGAGGAGCGCATGAAGGGCATCCGCCTCGACATGGCGCAATATCGCCGCCCCGACCCGGCGACGGCGCCGTGCCATTCGAAGGCGGCGGGCCTCTACATGATCTGCACGATCTCCAAGCACGCCGCCGAGCGCAAGGGCTACGCCGACGCCCTCATGCTCGACTGGCAGGGCCGCGTGGCGGAATGCACCGGCGCCAACGTGTTCTTCACCCGCGACGGCGCGATCCACACGCCCATCGCCGACTGCTTCCTCGACGGCATCACGCGGCGCACGGTGATCGACCTCGCCAAGCGCCGCGGCTTCGAGGTGGTGGAGCGCCGGATCATGCCGGACGAGCTCTCGACCTTCGACGAGTGCTTCATCACCGGCACCGCCGCCGAGGTGACCCCGGTCTCCGAGATCGCGGCCCACCGCTACACGCCCGCCACCATCACGGCGACCCTGATGGACGACTACATGTCCGAGGTGCGCCCCAAGGCCCAGGCCGCCTGAGCCGATCGCCGTGACGATCGCCACGGGATGACACGCCCGGCGGCTTCGCTGTAAGCCCTTCCCCGATCGCCCGCATCCTGCGGCGAACGGGGAAGGAGCCCGGCAGACGTGCGACAAGCACCGCTCACCACGACGAGCTTCGCCGCCGCGACGCGCGGCCTGCCGTTCCTGCTGCGGCGGCTGCTGGCGATCGCCCTGCGGATCGAGGCCGGACGCCTCGAGATCGTCGCGCCGGACGGACGCGTGCTCGCCTTCGGCGGCACCCGGCCCGGCCCCGACGCACGGATGACGATCGCCGACGCCCGCCTGGCATCGCGCGTCTTCCTGAAGGGCGAGATCGGCTTCGCGCAGGCCTATTGCGACGGGCTGTTCGACACGCCCGATCTCGGCGCGCTCCTCACGCTCTTCGCGATCAACCGGAAGGAGAGCGAGAGCGTCGTCTCCGAGCCGCTGCCGTTGCGCCTGTGGCGGCGCCTGCGCGAGGCGACGCGCCGCAACACCCGCACCGGCGCGCGGCGCAACATCGCCGACCATTACGATCTGGGCGAGGCCTTCTACGCCGCCTGGCTCGACCCCACCATGACCTATTCGAGCGGCGTCTACGCCACCGGCGCGCGGTCGCTGGAGGAGGCGCAGGCCGAGAAGCACAGGCTTCTCGCGCAGGCGACCGGCATCGGCCCGGGTGACCACGTGCTCGAGATCGGCTGCGGCTGGGGCTCGTTCGCCCTCTACGCCGCGCGCGAGATCGGCTGCCGGGTCACCGCGCTCACCATCTCGCGCGCCCAGCACGAGCACGCCGCACGCACGATCGCGCAAGCCGGCCTCTCGGACCTGATCGAGCTGCGCTTCGAGGATTACCGCGACGTCGGCGGCACCTACGACCGCATCGTGTCGATCGAGATGTTCGAGGCCGTCGGCGAGGCCTATTGGGACGCGTTCTACGAGACGATGAAGGCGCGCCTCGCCCCCGGCGGACGCGCGGGGCTGCAGCTCATCACGATCCGCGACACGCGCTACGAGGCCTATCGCGGGCGCGTCGACTTCATCCGTCGCCACGTCTTCCCCGGCGGGATGCTGCCCTCCGACGCCGTCGTCGCGCGGCTGAGCGAGCGGCACGGCATGCCGATCGTCTCGGACGCGTCCTATGCCGAGGATTACGCGCTCACGCTTCGCGCCTGGCGCGGCCGATTCGCCGAGGCCTGGCCGCGCATCGCGCCGCTCGGCTTCGACGAGCGCTTCCGCCGCATGTGGACCTACTATCTCGCCTATTGCGAGGTAGGGTTCGCCACCCGCAATACCGACGTCCGCCAGATCGTGCTCGCCAGGCCGTGAGGGTCGCGCGCGCCGCTCAGGCGGAGAGTGGCCCGACCGCCCGCACGGCGCCGACCTCGACGCCTTCCCAGTTCTTCAGCGTCGCGTCTGCGACGGCGTCGACGAGGCAGCGTTCCTTGTCGTCGAGGTCGAGGAAGCGGCGGATGATCGCCGCCATCATCGCCTCGGACGCCCGCGTCGCGCCGTCGTCGCACTTGAGCGCGACGCCGAGCCCGAGCTCCGGGAAGGAGGCGCAATAGACGCCCTCCGCCCCGGTCTTGAGGAAGACCCGCGGGCCGAGGCATTCCATCACCCGCGTGTCGAAGCGCCCGGTCCCCGCCACCATGAACGGGTTCGCCGCCACCGCCTTGCGGATGCGCGCCGCCGCGGCGGAATAGGCCTCCGACAGATGGAGGCCGGAGCCGAACTTGGCGAAGCCGTAGGCGAGCGCGGGCAGCGGAATCGCATAGGTGGGGATCGAGCAGCCGTCGATGCCGCGATGATCCTGCGTGTGCGTCGCCCCGGTCACCTCCTCGAGGGCGGCGCGGACGGTCTCCATGACGGCATGCTCGGGCCGCACGTAGCCCGCGGGATCGACGTCGGACGCGCAGGCGAGGCAGACGAAGCCCGCGTGCTTGCCCGAGCAATTGTTGTGGAGCGCGCCGGGCTTCGCCCCGCTCTCGGCCAGCGCGCGGGCGACCTTCTGGTCGAGCGGCCAATGGCAGCCGCATTCGAGCGTGCCCTCCCCGCGTCCGGCCTTGGCGAGCATCGCCGCCGCGGCCTCGACATGGGCCGGCTCGCCCGAATGGGAGGCGCAGGCGAGCGCGAGCTCGGCGTCGGTCAGGCCGTAGGCGTCCGCGGCGCCGCTCGCCACCAGCGGCAGCGCCTGGATCGCCTTCACCGCCGAGCGCGGGAAGACGGGCTCGTCGACGTCGCCCACCGTGAGCACCGCCGTGCCCTCGCTGTCCACCACCGCCACCGCGCCGCGATGGCGGGATTCGACGAGCGCGCCACGCGTCACCTCGACGAGAACGGGATTGTTCATCTGAACGCCTCTCGGGTTCCCACGTCGCGAGCCCCGCGGGCGCGACGTCCGGAAAGGCGGGCCTTGTGGCCGATGCGGATGGGGAAGTCAAAGCGTGGCGGGAGAACGGGTGCGGGGGATGGCGATAGATCGATGGCCTTGACAGCAAGGGCGCTAGAACACATATTGCAATCGAAGCTGGATGTTGTCCGCTAACCTTATGGACGGCATCGGCCTATGCAAAGGGCTCCTGCGGGAGCCCTTTCTATTTTCGGGGGCTGTCGTGTCGCGTGTGGCCGTCTTCGTCGATGCCGGATATCTGTTCGCCCAGGGTTCGGCAGCGTTGTTCGGCTCCAAACGCTCTCGCAGCACCCTCCTTCTCGACGAAGCCGTGGTTCTTCAGCGCCTGATCGACCTCGCTCGGGAGAAGAGTAACGCGGAACTGCTGCGCGTCTACTGGTACGACGGGGCACCCGGTGCTCGGGGATTGACGCCGGAGCACGTCTCGATCGCGCACGTGGATCACGTGAAACTGCGCCTCGGCTTCATGAACTCTCAGGGACAGCAGAAGGGCGTCGATTCACTCATCGTGACCGACCTGATCGAGCTCGCCCGCAATCGGGCGATTGATCATGTCCCGAGGCGTGGTGTAGCTGACGCGGTGCCATGGACGATCCTGGGCGTGGCCGGATCGTTCGTCAGGGCTCCATCGCTGGCAGGCTGACGGCGGGA
>NZ_BMMF01000020.1 GCF_014645695.1 Salinarimonas ramus
CCCCGCTCGCCGCGGCGCTGAGGAGATGAGGAATACCGCTGCCTCGCGCCGATCACGGATCCCATCTACCGGCGGCGCCGCGAGTTTCCACACAGCCTCGGCCGACTGCGGTCATAGCCGCAACGGAGAGCCCCGAGGCTGGCGCACGAACAATGCCGGTAGATATCTAAAGCCGCCCGTCCGGATCACAACGGACGGCATCGGAACCTTTCAGGGGCCGCTCCCCTTTATTGGTCACGATCGACTTGATGATCGCAGACCGTATCGCCGCCTTGTGCGCCTCCGGCTGCGGGCGCTCGCCGACATGATCACCCGCATCGTCAAGGGACATCCCAAGTCCGCGCTGGATGAGCTCTTGCCGTGGGTCTATGCGATCACCTCGACTTCCACCCGCCGCCTCGAGCGGAGCGAAAGGATCGAGGGCGGGCAATTGGTGGGAACGCGCGCGGCGGGAGAGGATCTGACGCACGTGATCCGGCTGTCACCCCGCCAGCAAGAGGAAAGGTCGTGCTTCATCGCTTGCCTTCCGTGACGATCGTCGCGCTTCTGCTCGCCTCATCCGCTTTGGCTCAGACGGGCCGGGAGGCGTCGGATCCTGCGTTCGAGTGGGGTGAACGCAACACGTCCTACCCGCCGGCCTTCGACGCGCAGTTTCGCGCACCGATCGTGGTCACGCAGGCCGAGCTCGAGGTGGAGACCATCGTCGGAGGCCTCGTTCATCCCTGGGCGATCGAGAACTTGCCCGGCGACGCGGGCTTCCTCGTGACCGAGCGCACGGGCACCCTGCGCCGCGTCACGTCCGAGGGCGAGCTGTCCGCGCCGATCGGCGGCACGCCCGAGGTGCGCTACGAGCGCCAGGGCGGAATGCTCGACGTGGAGACGGGACCGAACTTCGCGCAGGATCGGATGATCTATCTGTCCTACGCCAAGCCGACCGGCACCAACGCCGCCGGCAAGACGATGTCGGCGACCGCGGTCGGGCGCGGACGGCTCTCGGAGGACTTCACCAGGGTCGAGGGATTCGAGGACATCTGGGTGCAGGATCCGTCCGCCCCCGAGCCGATCCACTACGGCAGCCGCATCGCCTTCGACGGCGACGGCCACGTGTTCATCACGACGGGGGAGCGCTTCACCTTCGAAAACCGTCCGCGGGCGCAGCAGCTCGGGGCGACGTGGGGCAAGACGATCCGCGTGAACCCCGATGGCTCGATCCCGGAGGACAACCCGTTCGTCGGCGTGCCCGATGCCGACGATTCGATCTGGTCCTACGGACACCGCAACATCGAAGGTGCGCAGGTCGTCGACGGCCGGCTCGTCGTGCTCAAGATGGGCCCGCAGGGCGGCGACGAGGTCAACGTGATCGAGCCCGGCCTGAACTACGGTTGGCCGCTCGTCTCTTACGGGCGGCGATACGACCGCTTCGGGGGCGCGCTGATCGGGACGGGCACCGCGAAGATCGAAGGCGCGGAGCAGCCGCTCTTTTTCTGGGATCCGGTGATCGCGCCCAACGATTTCGTCGTCTACGACGGCGACATGGTCCCCGAATGGCAGGGCGATTTTCTGATCTCGGCTCTCGTCGCCGGTGGCCTCGTGCGGTTGGAGATCGGCGAGGATGGGCTGGTGCAGGCCGAGGAGCGGGTCCTGCCCGACCTGAAGCGGACCCGGGACGTGGAGGTCGACGACGACGGCTCGCTTCTCGTGATCACCGACCAGGAAGACGGCCGCCTGCTTCGGATCACGCGGCGCTGATCGCTTACGGGCGCCGGCAACGCGCGCTTCCCCCGCACCCAGCCGCAGCTCGCCTGGGCAGACCCTGGGGGCAAGCCGGACGCCTACCGGAACGCACCAAGGCGCGAAGAATTGACCCGCCCAGAGGCGGACCCCAACACGCGAGGCGACCATGGCAGCACATGCCGGCGAGACGGAGCGCGAGACCGGCGACGTCCGCTGCGAACGCCACCACGAGACCGCCCATGTCACCGACAGCGACGAGATCCCGCGGTGCCAGAATTGCGGGAACGATACCGTCGACGCCGGGCGCCACGCCCCCGGCATGACGTCGAGCTGACGGCATGGGAGAGGACGCCGCGCCGGGCGCCTGGGCGCGCGACCTCGCCCGCGGCTTCGCGGGAGCGGTTCTGTTCGCGCTGCCGCTGCTGATGACCATGGAGATGTGGTGGATCGGCCTCTACGCGAGCCCGGGCCGGCTCGCGCTGTTCCTCGTGCTCTCCGTGCCGCTCCTGATCGGGCTCGCCTTTTATGCCGGCTTCCGAGACAGCTTCGACTGGCGCGACGACGTGGTCGACGCCTTCACGGCGATCGGCATCGGGGCGATTACGGCGGGCGTGGCGCTGTCGCTCTTCGGCGTGATCCGGCTCGGCGACGGCCTTTTCGACATCGTCGGCAAAATCGCCGTGCAGACGGTGCCTGCGTCGATGGGGGCGGCTCTCGCGCGCGAGCAGCTGGGCGGGTCGGGACAGGAGGCGCAGCAGCGCCAGGAAGAGGCGAGCTACCTCGGAAAGGTCTTCCTGATGGCGGCCGGCGCGCTCTACCTCGCCTTCAACGTCGCGCCGACCGAGGAGATGATCCTCATCGCGTTCAAGATGACGCCCTGGCACGGGCTCGCGCTCGTCGGCGTCTCGCTCGCGATGCTCCACGCCTTCGTCTACGAGGTGGATTTCTACGGCGGCCGGCGGCCGGAGATCGACCGGTTCTGGCCGCTCTTCCTTCGCTACAGCGTCGTCGGCTACGCGGTCGCGCTGCTCGTGAGCGCCTACGTGCTCTGGACGTTCGAGCGCTTCTCCGGTCTCGATCTCGAGCGCTCCGTGATGGCGACCGTCGTCCTGGGCTTCCCGGCCGCGCTCGGTGCGGCGGCGGCGCGCCTGGTCCTTTGACGATGGCGGCGGACCAGCAGAAACAGCGGAAGAACCCGCGGCTGACCTGGCCGGAGGCGGTCAGCGCGACCTCGGGCCTGCTCATCCTTCTCGGCGTCCTGGCCGTGCTCGGCTATGACGGGATAGTCGGCGGCGATGCCCCGCCGGCGATCGAGGTTCGGGCCGAGGCCGTGCACGAGACGCGGGGAGGACACCTCGTGCAGATCGTCGCGCGGAACGAAGGAGATGAGACGGCCGCCACCGTGCGCGTCGTGGGCCGGCTCGTAGGCCCGGACGGGACCACCGTCGAGACGAGCGCAGCCACCTTCGCCTACGTGCCGGCGGGCTCCGAGCGTTCGGGCGGGCTCTACTTCTCTGCGGACCCGCAGAGGTACGCGCTTCGCCTCGACGCAGAGGGATACGTTCGCCCCTGAATTCGGATCGCGGGTCTCGGGGCGATCGAAAACCGCTCTTTCCCATGGAGACGCCCACATGCTTGAACGCTCACCCCGAGAGGTCTTCGAATCCCATCTCGAAAACCGCGTCCGCGGCCGCCTCGACGAGGATCTCGCCGAGAACTACGCCGAGGATGTCGTGTTGCTCACCCAGAACAGCCAGGTCCGCGGTACGGCTGCGATGCGCGTCTCCGCCGATCGGCTCGCCGGGCAAATTCCCGACGCCGAGTTCGTGTTCGAGGCGAAGAAGGTCGAGGGCCCCTACGCTTTCCTGGTCTGGCGCGCCGCCTCGCCGACGCATCGCGTGGAGTGCGGCGCGGACTCCTTCCTGATACGGGACGGGCGCATCGTCATGCAGACGATCCATTACCGCCTTCTCCACGCCGACGGGACCGAGTGCCCTGTCCAGGAATCGCCCGGACTTGATGCGGTGCGGGATACCTGAGCCGCAGGGGAGCAATCCGATCGCACGCCTCACCGCACGCTTGCGCGGCCCGCCGCGCGCCTCCTGACCGACGGGCCGGGTCCACCGCGGCTCCCGCGCCTCCGCGCACTTTGCCACGAGCGCCTCATCCGCGAGGCGCGCAGAGCGCGGCAACGAGAGTCCAGCGGGCAGTATCCCCGGCGTCCCGCTCCTGTGGCGAACGGCGGATCGAACGGGAGGCAGCGGCGTTACGGTCCACTGGGCCGAGCTGAACGCAGCGCGGCGGGACAACCATGCAGGGGTGGGAGGCGCAGGTTCTCGCCCGAGGGAGAAGAGCATGACAGTACGCATACTGCTCGGCGCGTCGGTTGTCGGGATCGCCGCGGCTCTGGCCGCCGGCGGCGCGCAGGCGCAGGGGGCATCGATCTCGATCTCCTGCGGCGCGGTCGGCCAGGAGCTGGAGCTGTGCCGCGAAGGAGCCCAGGCCTGGGCCGAGGCGACCGGCAACACGGTGACGGTGGTCTCCACCGAGGCTGCGGTCGAGAACCTCGAATCGTCCCTCGAGCGGCTGAGCCGCCGCGGCTGGTGATGCGACGCTCCCGCCGGTCGAGCCGGCGGGAGGGGCCGGCCTCGTGCCTTCGGGCAGGGCACGGGCGCAGGGATCGCCTGCGTCTCAGCCCTGCTTTCGTTTCTTCTCGACATGCTCGTAGATGTCCTTCGCGGCCTTGCCGAGCGCACCGACGAGCATGCCCGCGGCGCCGATGACGAACAGCCATACCGCCGTGTGATGCCAGTGCGAGAAGCGCTCGAAGAAGAGCACCGAGCCCACGAGGAAGGCGGTGTTGCCGAATATTCCGATGGCGAGGTGCACGTATGGATAGTCGCGGACGAGCATGTGTAGCATTGGCATCCTCAATCGCTGGAAGCGTTCGGGCGCGGTTCCTAGGCTATCGACACGGATGGGAGGACGAGGGTTGGCCCGGCCACGATCGGCCGACTGATGCGTTACTCCAGCGCCGAACGTCCGCTCCCGAATTCCGTTCAGAACCCGCCGCGCCGAACGAGGTCATGAAGGACGCCATGGATCAGAGCACGAAGCGTCCCGATCGGGACCAGCGGCATACTCGGGCAGAACGCGCGAAAGACGATCTCGGCGCATCCCTCGAAGCGCCTACCTTCGGCGAGATCAAGGAGCGTGCGCCCGCCAGCGCGCGGTTGGTCCACGAGACCATCCGGGCCGAGGGGGAGGCGGAGATGCGTCGCCCGGTGGGCTCGCTCGCGTGGTCCGGCCTCGCCGCCGGGCTCGCGATGGGCTTCTCGCTCGTGGTCGAGGGCCTGTTGCACGCGGGGCTGCCAGACGAGCCCTGGCGCGGCCTGATCTCGAGCTTCGGCTACAGTGTCGGCTTCCTCATCGTCATCCTGGGCCGCCAGCAGCTCTTCACGGAAAGCACGCTCACGGTGGTTCTGCCCGCCCTCCACCGGCGCACCGCGCCGGTGCTCCTGCGCATGGTGCGCATGTGGGCGGTCGTGCTGTCGGCGAACCTGGTGGGCGTCGTCGCCTTCGCGGCCATGGCGGCGCTGACCGACGTCTTCACGCCGGAAGCCCGCGCTGCCTTCGCGGAAATCGGCCGCGCGGCACTGGAGGGAGACGCCTGGACGACCTTCCTTCGCGCTATCGTCGCCGGCTGGCTGATCGCCCTGATGGTCTGGCTGATGCCCGAGGCCGGCTCCGCCCGCTTCCTGGTGATCGTCACCATTACCTACGTCGTCGCGCTCGCGGGGCTCGCCCACGTGATCGCGGGCTCCGTCGAGGCGACCTTCGCCGCCTTCGCCGGGGACGCCTCGTGGCGTGAGGTGGTCGTCGGGTTCCTCCTGCCGGCGCTGGCCGGCAACATCGTGGGCGGGGTGACGCTGACGGCGCTCCTGAACTACGGCCAGGTCCACGCCGAGCTCGAAAACGACGGATCGGTGGACGGGCGGGAGCCGGACTGAGCCGCATCGGGGCGGTCGCGCGTCCGGCGGAACCTCCGGAATGACGGGGCGTTCGGCGTGCGCAAACGAACGGAGCCGAAGGCCATGGCAGATCGAAGCGGTGTCTCACCCCTCGTTCCGAGCGACGAAGGCGACGAGAAGGGCCTCGCGCTCGGCAAGGCCCAGGGCGATGCGCTGAGCCGAACGCTGGAGCACATGATCGGCGATGTCGCGCACGACGGGCGCGAGATCCGGAGTGGCGAGTACCTGGTCGCCTACGCCGTCGAAAAGGCGGAGGGCATGTACGTCCCGCGCGACGGAAAGCTCGAGTGGAGCGAGCCCGGCGAGGCGAACGCCCATGTCGAGGTCGCCGTGCGCGACGCGGCCGACGGCCGCCTGATCCCCGGTCTGGAGGTGCGGGCGACCCTGATCGGCCCCGACGGCGCGGATCTCGGAACGCAGCGTCTACCGCTGCTCTGGCATCCCTACCTCTACCATTACGGGGCGAACTGGAAGGTTCCCGGTAGCGGCAGGTACGGCATGCGCGTGAGCTTCGGGGCGCCGACGTTCTCACGCCACGACAAGAAGAATGGCCATCGCTTCCTGGAAGGCGCCGAGGTCACGTTCGACGACGTCGCCATCGCGGCGGGGCAGGACTAGCGTCTCCCGCCTGCTCCACCGAAGGCCCCGCGAGGTGCACGATGCCGATCCCTCGAGCCGCGGCTCCCGATCTCACGCTCGGCTTCCTCGCCGAAGGCTACGACTTCGTCCGCGAGCGCTGCGCACAATACGGCTCCGATGCGTTCGAAGCTCGCCTGATGGGCACGAAGACCGTGTTCTGCGTCGGCGAGGACGCGGCGCAAATGTTCTACGAGCCCGGCCGGTTCACGCGGCGTGGGGCCCTTCCGACCTTCGCGCTGAAGTTGCTCCAGGACGAAGGCTCGGTCGCCACCCTCGACGGCGAGGCGCACCGAGTGCGCAAGGCGTTGTTCATGTCCTTCATGGCGCCCGAGCGGATCGACCCCCTCGCCCGGGCGAGCGCGGACGGGCTCCGTGAGCGTCTCGCCACTTGGCACGACGGAGCCGCGCTGCACGATATCCTGCGCGAGGTGCTCTGCCGGGCGGCATGCGAGTGGGTCGGCGTGCCGGCGACCGAGGACGAACTCGAGGCCTACACGCACGAGACGAGCGCGATGATCGACGAGGCGGGATCCTTCGGGCCCGCGAACTGGATCGCGCGGGTTCGCCGAAACCGCGCCGAGGCGCGGCTGCGCGATCTCGTGGCGGCGGCGCGCTCGGGGGAAAGCCCGTTCTTCGAGGGAAGCCCCGCGGCTGCGGTCGTCGCGCACCGTGGCGCTGACGGCGCGCCGCTGGACGAAGCCGTCTGCGCCGTGGAACTGCTCAACCTGATCCGCCCGATCGTGGCCGTGGCGCGGTTCGTCACCTTCGCGGCGCTCGCGCTGCACCGACACCCTGGGCACGCGGCCGCCATCCGAGCGGCCGAAGGCGGCGCCGCTCGCCGCTTCGTCGAAGAGGTCCGGCGCACGACGCCGTTCTTCCCGGTGGTGGCGGGGCGCGTGCGAACGCCCTTCACTTGGCGCGAGCGTGACTTCGCGCAGGGGGAGATGGTGGTTCTCGACCTCTACGGCACCGACCGCGACCCGCGCCTCTACGCCGATCCCGCGCGGTTCGACCCGGACCGTCATCTCGGCCGCACGCCGACGCCGTTCGATCTCGTTCCGCAGGGCGGAGGCGACCATTTCACCGGGCATCGCTGCGCCGGCGAGTGGCTGACCATCGCCATAATGCAATCACTCGTTGAGGTTCTGGCCCACGCCTCGTGGCGCGTCCCGGAACAAGACCTCACGGTCGACCTGCGCAAGATGCCCGCCCTGCCGAAGAGCGGGCTCGTGCTGGCGGATGTGGCGCCGGTTCGATAGCGCGCCGGCGCCGAGCCTCACGCGTCCCCGAAGAGCGAGAAGTCCACGTCGAGCAGCCCGCCCTCGTCCTCGTCGAGCTCCTCGTCCTCATCGATGTCGGCGCGGTCGAACACGCCGCCATAGAGTTCCTCGTCGTCGAGAAGGGCGTCGTCCGACGCGTCCAGTCCGGCGAACAGGCCCGTCTCGTCGAGGCCTTCCGCGAACTCCTCCGGCTCGATCGTGCCGTTGCGGTCGTCGTCCCACTGGCCGACCTCGAGCTCGACGTCGTCCTCGCCGAACCAGGCGTCGACGCCGCGATCCCATTCGGAGACCGAGAGGGCGCCGTCGTCGTCCCGGTCCCACGTAGCGTAGAGCCCGTCCCGGAACTCGACGGGAGCGAGCGCACCGTCGGCATCCGCGTCGAAGGTCTCGAAGAGTCCCTCTCGCCCTTCGAGCTCGGCGAGGAACTCGGCACGGCCGAGCGCCCCGTCGCCGTCGGCGTCGAGCGCCTCGAACGCGCGCGTCTGCGCGGTTGCGGGGGGGACGGACAGGGCGAGGGCCGCGAGCGAGCAGGCGACTACGAAGGCGGTTCGTTTCCTGAGCATGGGTGATCGGCTCCTGTGTGATCTCTCCTGTGTGATCTCTCCGGCCAATGACCGCCGTCCCGCCGGGTTCCGGTCGGGACGAGGCCGAGCCATTCGCGAAAGTCCGCGAGCGGAGGCGAAGAACGGCGGAACGAAAAGCGGGACGAGCCCTTTCCCGATCCGAACCGACGCATTGCAAGGAGGTCGTCATGCGCACCCTCGCCGTCGCCACGTTCGCGACCACGCTTCTCCTCGGCAACGCCGCGGTCGGGCAGCAGGCCCCCGATTGGCGCTATCCCGCAATCACCGGCGCGGGACCCGTCGTGCCCGTGCCGGACGCCACTCCGCAGTTCGAGGGCGCACCATACGAGGTCGTCTTCAACATCACGCAGGATCGGCCCGGCGACGGGCGCGTCAGCCCGGGGCTGGCGTCGGTCGCGCGCTTCGTCAACCTGCTCGCCATGAGCGACATGGATCCGGCGGCGTCCGATCTCGTCGCCGTCCTGCACGGCCCGGCGACCGCCGCCGTGATCTCGAACGACGCGTATGTCGCGCGGTTCGGCGCGCAGAACCCGAACATCGAGCTCATCCGGCAGCTGGAGGATGCGGGCGTCGAGGTCGTGGTCTGCGGCCAGGCCGTCGCCGGCGCCGGCTTCTCCTACGAGGCCGTCCTCGAGCCGGTCGAGATCTCCGTCTCGGCCATGACGGAACTCGCCCAGCGCCAGATGCAGGGCTACGCCTTGGTGCCCGGATGACGGAGAACCTCTCGCCGTCCGATCCGCCGGCCGACGCTCGGCGGCGGCTCGGGCGCCCCGGTCTCGGCTATGTCCAGCACGTCCTGGTCGGACTCGCACTCGCCGCGGGATTCTACCTGCTCTGGCTCGTCCGCGACGCGCTCCTCGTCGTTCTGGCGGGCGTCATCGTCGCCGTTCTCCTGCTCGGGGTCGCGGCGCCGATCCGTCGGCGAACGCCCCTGTCGCACCGCTGGTCGGTCGTAGCCGCAGCCTCCGGTCTCCTCGTCTTGCTCGCGCTGGTCTTCCTCCTGATCGGCTCGCAGATCAGCGGGCAGGTCGGGCAGCTGACCCAGGCGCTGCCCGATGCCCTCCAGCAGGCCGAGGAGCGGTACGGCCTGTCGATCGGCCAGGATGAAGGAACGCAGGCGGAGCCGAGCGCCGACGCGGATGCCAGCACCGCCGAGGCCGTCGTGGCGTCCGGCGAAACTCGAAGCGAGGGCCTGATCGGGGCAGCACGAGGCCTCGTCGGCCGCATCGCGCAGTTCGGGTTCACGATCGCCGAGATTCTCACGGGTGTCGTTCTCGTGGCGATCGCCGGCCTGTTTCTCGCCCTCGATCCGGACGTCTACCGCCGCGGCCTCGTCGCCCTCCTGCCGCGCGGCGGGCGGCGGAAGGTGGACGCGACGCTGCGCCATTGCGGCGTCGCGCTCTACGACTTCCTGAAGGGGGTGCTCGTGTCGATGACGATCGTCGGCCTTCTCGCCGGCCTCGGCACGTGGGCCCTCGGCCTTCCCGCTCCCTTGGCTCTCGGCGCCTTCGCCGCTCTCACGGAGTTCGTTCCGATCGTGGGCCCGATCATCGGGGCGATCCCGGCTCTCATCCTCGCTGCCGGGGAAGGGGGCGGGAGCCTGCTGTGGACCGCGGTGCTCTACCTCGCGATCCAGCAGGTGGAGTCGAACATGATCACGCCCCTGATCCAGAAGCGGATGGTCACCGTCCCGCCCGGCCTGTTTCTCTTCACGGTGTTCGCCTTCGGGCTCCTGTTCGGGACGCTGGGCGTCATCGTCGCCGGGCCGCTCACCGTCGTCGCCTATGTCGCCGCGAAG
Source organism: Salinarimonas ramus (assembly GCF_014645695.1). Taxonomy (GTDB): domain Bacteria; phylum Pseudomonadota; class Alphaproteobacteria; order Rhizobiales; family Beijerinckiaceae; genus Salinarimonas; species Salinarimonas ramus. The sequence continues at coordinate 10,067 of NZ_BMMF01000020.1, forward strand.
GAACTCTATGTCCGCGACACCCTGGGCGAGGAGACCGAGGTTCCGGGCGAGAACGAGGGTGCGGGTCTCCTCCAGCCGGAGGATGGCGGGCGCGCCTCGCGGCCGGACGAATAGCGCCGCGGGCGGTGAACTCCCGACCGAAGGGGGCGTTCGCCGTCGATGCTCTCGACCAGAGGAGACGACGAAATGACTGCGACGAGGAAACTCACGACGCCGTTCGCGGCGGGCCTTCTCGCCGCGGCAGCCCTCGCCGCACCGGCGCTCTCCGACCCCATCCTGGAGGACCAAGGCCTCTACGAGAAGCAGTTCTGGGAGATCGCGCCACTCTACGACGACTTGGACGAGCAGGACCCGCCGGGCGTCCTGACCGAGGGCCGCGATCCCGAGGATCCGGCCGGCCCGGCCGTGGATTTCCGGAAACAAGGCCTGCCCCCCGTTCCGGACGCCGAGCCGGGCTGACGGATCGGGAGAGACACGCGTCGATGCGAAACAAGGCGAGCCTCACCCTCGACCCGCGCACGCCCGAGCGCATCCCGCCGTCGCCGCCGGACGGCCGCGGGCGGCTCGTCTACCGGCAAAGCGTCTGGACGCGCCTGACGCACTGGGCCTGGGCGGTGGCGCTCTTTTTCCTCCTCCTCTCCGGTCTCCAGATCTTCATGGCGCGCCCCGACCTCTATATCGGCCGTCAGTCGGGCTTCGACTTCGACAACGCGATCCTCTCGATCTCGGCGGAGGTGGAGGACGGCGCCCTCGTCGGCGTCACCGACGTGTTCGGCTGGCGCTTCGAGACGACGGGGTACCTCGGCGTGGTCGACGAGGGCGGCGTTCCCGCGCCCAAGACCTTTCCCGGCTGGATGACGATCCCCTCGGGGCGCGACCTCGCGACGGGACGGGTCGTCCACTTGTTCTTCGCCTGGGTGCTCCTCGCGACGCTGGCGGTCTGGCTCGTCGCGAGCCTCGCCAACCGGCACATCCGCCGCGATCTCGCCCTCTCGCGCGACGAGCTGCGCCGAATTCCGCGAGAGGTGACGAGCCACGCCCGGCTGAGCTTCAGGCGCGAGCCACGCTACAACCCGCTCCAGAAGCTCACCTACCTCGCGATCCTGTTTCTCGTCCTGCCGCTGATGGTGCTGACGGGCCTCACGATGTCCCCCGGGGTGAACGCCTGGGCGCCCTGGATGCTCGACCTTTTCGGCGGGCGCCAGACGGCGCGCACGCTCCACTTCCTGCTGATGCTCGCGCTCCTCGCCTTCTTCGTCGTGCACATGTTCATGGTCGTGTTCGCCGGGTCGGTGAACGAGATGCGCTCGATGATCACCGGCTGGTTCCGAGCCGACACGGAGATCCCGCATGACTGACCTCTCCCGCCGGCACTTCTTGCGCCGCGGCGCCGCGCTCGGCGCGAGCCTCGGGCTCGGCGGCTGCTTCGACGAGCTGGCCGACCGCGACAATCCGGTCCGCGCCACGCTCGCTGGCGCGAACGATCTCACCTATGCCGCTCAGCGCGCCCTCCTCGACCACGACGCTCTCGCCCGCGAGTACCCGGCGAGCGCCATCCGGCAGCCGATGCGGCCGAACGGCTCGACCTCGCCGCGCGACCCGGACTACCTGAACCACCTCGTCTCCGGCTTCGAGACTTGGCGCCTGCCCGTTTCCGGGCTGGTGGATCGGCCGGAGAGCTTCTCGCTCGCCGACCTCGCCTCGATGCCCGCGCGCACACAGATCACCCGGCACGACTGCGTGGAGGGCTGGAGCTGCATCGCGCAATGGACGGGCGTTCCGCTGCGCCTGGTGCTCGACCGGGTCGGCGCGCGGCCCGAGGCGCGCTTCGTCGTCTTCCGCTGCTTCGACACGATGGAATGGTCGCCCACGGGGCCGGTCAAGTATTACGAGTCGGTCGACCTCTGGGCGGCGCGCCACCCGCAGACGATCCTCGCCTACGGCATGAACGGAGGGCCGCTGCCCGTCGCCAACGGCGCGCCGCTGCGCGTGCGCATCGAGCTGCAGCTCGGCTACAAGATGGCGAAGTACCTCCAGGCCATCGACGTGACGGACACGCTCGAGCCCTACGGGCTCGGCGAGGGCGGCTACTGGGAGGACCGCGGCTATGAGTGGTATGCGGGGATTTGAGCGCGCCCGCCGCGCGGGCGCGGCGCTCGTCCTGATCGGGCCTCTCCTCGTCGGCTGTGCGGAGCGCGACGAGCCGGCCGAGGGAGCGGACGGCGTCGAGGTCGAGGACACGCCGGCGGCGATCGAGGCCCCGGCGCTGGCGCCCAACGAGATCGTCGAGGGCGAGCCGTAGCGAAGCACGTCGGCGCGAACAGGGCGTCCCACCGTGGAGCGCCCTGCCCGGAGGCCGCGTCAGCCCGTCAGATGTCGAAGAACCCTTCGTCGCCGACGTCGTCGCCGAGATCGCCGTATTCCGGCTCCTCGATGACGCCGCTGTCGTCGGCGTCGTAGCCGGCGTAGACGCCCTCGTTGAACTCGGTCTCGGTCAACATGCCGTCGGCGTCCTCGTCCCACTCGGTGAACGCATCGTCACCGAAGCGCTCGTTGAAGGCCGTCGCGTTGTCGCCGAGCCCGGCCGAGAGCTCGTCGGGGCCGATCGAATTGTCGTCGTTCGTGTCCCAGCTGTAGAAGACGCCGGTGTCCCCTCCGAAGTTGGTCTCGAACTCCTCCATGCTGATCGAGCCGTTCCCGTCCGCATCCCAGTCCGAGAACGCCTCCTGAGCGATGGCGCTCGTCATCATCAGCGAAGTCGCGAAACCGGCGACGGCGAGAAGTCGAATGCATTCCTTGCGCATGACTGTTCCTCCTGGTCGGACGACCGCAGGCGTAATGAGGAGCCGCCGTTCTTGTTCCGCACGCCGGAGGGCGGGTCGTTCGGCCGAGGCGCGCGCTCCGGCCGTCGGAACCGGGCACAGCCGCATCCGTTCGGACCGGAGATCACGCCGACGAACGAGAGGAAACGACGATGGCGCATCCGAACGCCGCTGCGAGTGACAGCACGCTGCGCATCACGGGGGTCGTGGGGCTGGTGGGGGCCGCCTTCCCCGTGATCGCCGACATCGCGTCCTGGAGTCTCGCGAGCGGCTACTCCCCCGTTGCGCAATCGATCAGCGCCCTCGCGGTCGGGCGCTCGAGCTGGCTCATCGATCTCGGCATCTGGACCTTCGCCGTGGGCATCGTGGCGGTAGCGATCGGGTTGCGCGCATTGCGGCTCGGCGATCTGGGCTGGACCTCGGGTGCGCTCTGCCTGTTCCTCGTCGGCGCGGCCGCTGCGGTGATCGCCGCCGTCAACGAGTACGCCGGACGCCAGAACCAGGCGGCCGACATCCACCAGTGGTGCTTCTACGCGCTCGCGCTGTTGTTTCCCGTCGGTCTCCTCCTGCTCGCTCCGGGCCTCAAGCGGCTGGGGGCCAAGCTCGGCACGTTGAGCCAGGTTCTCGCGGTCGTCTGGCTGGTCCTGGGTCCGCTCTACTTCTTCGTTCCGAACGCCTGGTCGGGCGCATATGAAAGGGCCTTCGCGCTGTTGATGCTGGCTTGGCTCGCCGCCGCCTCGGCGCTCCTCCTGAGCCGCCGGGCCCGGGCGAGGGCGCCCCTGACGTGACGATGCGGCGACGATCGCTTCCGCGGGCGCCGCGGCTCGTCGTCAGAACGGGTCCTCGAAGCGCGCCGCGTCGGCGGGAAGGCCGCGGGACGCGTCCGCGGGACTTCCATAGGGCAGCTCGACCCGTTCCACACCGGCATCGAACCCCGCCTCGCGCCCCGTGAACGGGTAGGCGTAGAGACCGCCGCCGAACGCGCCGCGGCGGGAGACGAGAGCGGCGAGAAGCCGGCCGTCCTGCGGCGCGACGACGAGATCGACGACGATGCCGAAGCCGGTCTGGTCCGCGAGCTGGACATAGTCGCCGATCACCTCGCTGGCCCGGAACTCGCGTGGGCCGGTTTCGACCCAGTCGCGATCACCGAACGGATCGTAGAGTTCCGCTTCCTCCTCGTCGATCGGAACGGCGACCCCGTCCTCGCCGGGCGTGGTCGCGATGTCCTCCCAAGGAACTCGGAAATAGGAGTTGCCGAGATCGAGGAAGCCGCCGCTCTCGGCGACGAGCGACACCACGCGCCCGTCGCGGTCGATCACGAGATCGCGCACGGTGCCGACGACGTCGCCCTCCGCGCCATACAGCCGCTCGCCCATCAGGTCCTCGACGCGAAAGCCGGCATAGAGCGCCGCTTCGTCGAGCGGAGGCGCGACGAACGGCAGCGCCGGGTCTTCGTTCGCCACGGCGCCGGGCGTCGCCCCACCGGCGCCGCGGGGCGTGTTGGGGCTGCCCGGCTGGTTCTCGATCGGGTTCGGCCGCTCCAACGCGAAAGGCGGCTCCAGCTGGGCGAATGGCTGGGCTGTGGCTGCGAGGAGCGCGGCGCTGGCGAGCGCGAATGTCCTGAAGATCGTCGTCATGTTCCGCTCCCGAACTCGAACTGCGCAAAAGCGCATCGAGAGAAGAGCCGGACTGCGGCGGAGGTTCCCTAAAGATTCGCACCTCTAAACGTTAGGCTTTGCTGTAGATCAGCGAAAAATTCGACCGAACGATCCTGCTCTCTCAGAGTTGAGGGGACATTCCCAACCCGAAAAAGGAGGAAACTACATGACCATGAACTGGCTCAAGACGACCGCCTCGGCCGCCGCCCTCGTGCTGGCCGTCGCCGCCGGCCCCGCCATCGCGCAGGAAGCCTTCAGCGATTGGGACGCCGATGCGAGCGGCTCGATCAGCGAAACCGAGTGGAACACCGGTTGGAGCGATGCCGGCGTCTACGATGCCTGGGACGCCAACGACGACAACGCGATCTCCGAGGACGAGTGGACCGCCGGCGTCGGCGAGAACGAAGAGCTCTGGAACGAGCGCTTCGGCGAGACGGCTTACGGTGACTGGGACGCCGATGACGATGGCGCCCTCACGGAGGAAGAGTTCGGTTCCGGCGTGTATGCCGGCTACGACGCCGACGAATCGGGCGTCATCGAGGAGCCTGAGTTCGGCGACGCCGGTGACGACATCGGCGACGAGGGCCTGTTCGACGTCTGATCCCATTCCCGAGGTTTCGGAGGCCGGGCCTCGCGCCCGGCTCCGGCATCGACCGATCACCCTTGCGGCGTCGACCGCGAGGCCTGCCCGGAAAGCCCGGGTGCACACTCCAGAAGGAGATTTTCGATGTTGAAGGTTCTCGTGACTGCTACCGCCCTGACCGCCGCCGCCGCGTTCCCCGCGCTGGCGCAGTCCTCCGGCCAGAGCGGCCAGACGGGCCAGTCCGGCCAGCAGGCGCCCCAGCAGGCTCAGGGTCAGATGACCCAGGAGCAGATGCAGACCCGTCTCGCCTCGCAGCAGCAGGTCCGGGAAGCTCTGACCATGTCGGGCTTTGAGGAGGTGACCTTCCTCGACGCGGCGTACCTCGTGTCGGCTCAGGCGCCGTCCGGCGAAATGGTCATGATGGTGGTGAACCCCTCGGGCCTCATGCAGGGCCTCATGCAGGGCGGCGCGACCGGCTCCACGACCATGCCGCGGGGTCAGTCCGGGCAGTCCGGGCAGTCGGCGCAGCCGAAGCAGTAAGGCTCGATATCGAGCAGGTGCGTCCCCCGCCGGCCGAGCCGGCGGGGGATTTTTCTGCTCCACGCAGTCGCTCGATGCGGTGGCGCGAGTGATCTTCCCGTCCCTTCGATCCGTGACGATCCGAAAGGCGCCCCTCGGCCTCGACCCTACGCATTCCGCACCTGAGGACATGTCGGAGTGGGGCTCCCGTTCAGTGCGGGAGCCCTCGCTCGTTTGTGCTGGAGGCGGGTGCCGAAGGGCGGCGGATGATAATTCCGATACGGGAACATCCACGCCGCAAGCAGGGTTCGACCACCGACACGCGTTGCATGCGCAGCGTGACTCGGAGAGTGGAGAACACCATGCGCGGCAAGTTTTGGACAGCTGCCGGAGTTGGCGCATTAGCCGTAATCGCGATCGCCGCGGTCGTCGCCCTCAGTGTCGTTTATTCTGGTGCCTACAACGTTGCGGCGACGGAGCAGCACGCCTCGTTCACGCGCTGGGCCTTCGCCACGACCTTTCGAAACTCGGTCGAGACGCGGACCGAGGAGGTTCTGGTCCCCGAGGCGATTTCCGCCGAGCAGCTGGCTGCCGGAGCTGCCGCCTACAAAGCGTCATGCCAGCACTGCCATTCCGGCCCCGGCGTCGAGCGCGCGGAGTGGGCGTCCGGCATGCGCCCGCGGCCGCCGCATCTCGTCGAGGCCGCGCCCGAATGGGAGATCGAGGAGATCTATTGGCTCGTCGAGAACGGCGTGAAGATGTCCGGCATGCCGGCCTTCGGCCCGACCCACGACGCCGACACCCTGTGGGGCATCGCCGCCTTCGTGAAGGAACTCCCCGCCATGACGCCGGAGACCTACGCCGAACTCGGCGGTGAGGGGCACGAAGAGCAGGAGGACTAAGCCGATGTCCTATTGGCGTTTCGCCGCGATGATCGCGACCTCTACGGTCGTTATGTACGGGCTGATGTATCTGAACACCTATGCCTGGGAGCAGGTGTTCTGGTCGGAGACCCGGTTCTGGATGGCGCTTCTCATGGGCGCGACCATGGCCGTGATCATGCTCGCCTACATGATGGGCATGTACAAAAGCCGGGCGATCAACCTCGGCATCTTCGGCGGCGCCATCGCGCTGTTCGCGCTCTCCCTGTGGCTCGTGCGCAGCCAGGCGACCGTCGACGACGTCGACTACATGCGCGCGATGATCCCGCACCATTCGATCGCGATCCTCACCTCCGAGCGCGCGCAAATCTCGGACCCGCGGGTGAAGAAGCTCGCCGACGAGATCATCGCGGCACAGGAGAAGGAGATCGCGGAGATGCGGTATCTCATCGAGAATCTGGAGGCGCGGGATTGATGCGCATTATCGCTCTCGCCACCATCCTGGCGCTCGCCGCCTGCGATTCCGCGCCGGCGCCCGACGACATCGTCGACCCCGCCCGGGCCGAGACGGTGCCGCGGATCGTCGATGCCGAGGCCGCCGTCGCCGGCGTCCACGTGCCGACCGTCGATCCCGCCCGCATGAACGCGGACGAGGTCGAGCAGGCGCTGGGCGACGAACACCTGTGCGTCTTCCGCTATACCAGCGAGGGCGCCCCGGTCTTCGCGACCGCGTTCGAGCCCGATGGCACGCCGATCCGCGGCGTCGTGAAACTCGGCGGGGACCTCGTGCTGCTCGCGGCCGCGCGCGGCGACACCGGCGCCGCCTACAGCCTCGAAGCCGGCCCGATCCGCGCCGACATCATGCCGCTGGCCGACGACGACCGCCGAGCGACGGCGACGTTCGCGATCGGCGAGGCGTTGCATGCGGGCTACGGCGGTTATCACGACTGCGTCGAGTGAGGCGCCCGGACCACCCGGTTTTTTGCGGAGTTGCGTCGGAGGCACCCGAAACCTACGTCATTCGTCATGACCCGCATGCGCCTCGGCCGTCTCGGCCTCGTGTTCATCATGCTTTTCGCGTTGCCGGCGATCATCGTCGGCGCGGCGGGCACGAGCGCGCTCGCACATGCTTCCGCTTGGAACGGGCACGCCGTCGGGACGGCCTTCGTCGCGAGCGACGTCCGTGATGCATGCGAGCACACCGGCCACGAGCGAGGTGACGTCTGCGCGGTCGCCTGCGCCGTGTCTGCCCTGCCGTCCATGGTGATGGAGGTTCAGCCGATGGGCATCGGTCGCGAGGGCTGGGCGGCGATTACAGCACGGATCGGTGGCCGGTCGATCGGCCCTGAGGCCGAGCCACCACGAGGGACGACGCTCGCCTGAGCTCGCGGCCGGAGGCCGGGGGCTCGTCGTCGCCTGTCCGCCATCCGGAACTTCGCATCCATGACTCGTCTCGTCTCCGCGCCCGCGCTCACGCGCCGCGCGTTCCTCACACGATCCGCCGCGCTGGGCGCCGCGCTCGCGCTCCCCCTCTCGCGCGTTCACGCCGCCACGGTGCGCGACTTCACCCTGACCCCTGCGCCCGCCGAAGCCGCCCTTGTCGGCGCGCCACATCCACCCACCGCGGTGTGGGCCTACGATGGAAGCATACCCGGCCCCGAGCTCCGGGTCCGCCGGGGCGACAGGCTGCGCGTCGCCGTCGAGAACGGTTTGCCGGCGCCGACGACGGTGCACTGGCACGGGCTGCGTCTGCCGAACGCCATGGACGGTGTCGCTCACGTCACGCAGGCGCCGATCGCGCCCGGCGAGCGCTTCGTCTACGAATTCGATGCGCAGGACGCCGGCACGTTCTGGTATCACCCGCACTACGCCAGCGCAGAACAGCTGGAGCGCGGCCTCTCCGGCGTGCTGGTGGTCGAGGAGGACGAGCCGCTCCGCGTCGACCGGGACGTCGTCTGGGTGCTGAACGATTGGCGGCTCGATCGCGAGGCCGCGATCCTGGAGGATTTCGGCAACGGCATGGACATGAGCCATGCCGGGCGGCTCGGCAACACGGTGACGCTGAACGGCCGCATCCCGGACGCCTTCGCGGTCTCGACCGGGGAGAGGCTGCGGCTTCGCCTCGTCAACGTCGCCAATGCCCGCATCTTCGCCCTGCGCTTCGAGGGCGAGCTGCCGGTCGTCGTCGCCCGCGACGGGCACCCCGTGGCGCCCCACGAGCCGCCGGAGGGCATCGTTCTCCTCGGCCCGGGGATGCGCATCGACCTCGTCCTCGACTGCGCCGGCAATCCGGGCGCGCGCAATTCGATCGTCGACGTCTTCCCGCGCGAGCCCTACCGCGTGGTCGATCTCGCCTACGGTGAGACGCCCCTGCGCCAAGACCCGCTCGACGCGTCCCTCGTCCTCGCGCCGAACCCTGTGCCGGAGCCGGACCTCGCCTCCGCCGAGCGCCTCGACGTCGTCTTCGAAGGCGGGATGATGGGCGGCATGCGCGGCGGTCCGGGCGCCATGCGCGCGATGATAATGCGCGGTCTCGCCTGGGCGGTGAACGGCGTCGCCGACGACGGCATGCACGACCTGCCGCCCATCCTCACCGTCGAAAGCGGGCGCTCGGTCGTGCTCGACCTCGTCAACGAGACCGCCTGGTGGCACCCGATCCATCTGCACGGACATGCGTTCCGCATCCTCGAACGGGACGGCGCGCCGGAGCCGCACGCGCCGCTCGCGGACACCGCGCTGATGGCGCCGCGGGAGCGCATGCGGATCGCCTTCGTGGCGGAAGGCGCGGGCGACTGGCTGCTCCATTGCCACGTGCTGGAGCATCAGGCCGGCGGGATGTCCGCGATCCTGCGCGTCGTCTGAACCGAAGCACTTCGGAAGGGAGACCACACCATGCGCATGCAGCAGGGATGGGGCGACCACATGAACGGCTGGATGACCGACCACATGGGCGGCTGGATGTGGGGAATGGGCCTGTGGGGCCTCGTCCTCGTCGTCCTGGTCATTCTCCTGATCGCGGCGCTGATCAAGTATCTGCGCTCGTGAGGCGGGAAGCGAGCATAGCCGTCGTGGCCGGCCTCGCGCTCGCGGGCGCGGCGATCACCTGGGCGTTCGCGCCGAGCGGCGGATCCGACGTGCGGATCGCCGAGGGCCGCGCGCTCTACGCCGAGCATTGTGCAGCCTGCCACGGCGCGAACCTCGAGGGACAGCCGAACTGGAAGGAGCGGCTGCCCTCCGGGCGCTTGCCCGCGCCGCCGCACGACGAGACCGGCCACACCTGGCACCATTCCGATCGCCAGCTGATCGCGATCACGAAGCACGGCCCCGGCGCACTCGTGCCGGGCTACGAGAGCGACATGCCGGGCTTCGCCGGCGTGCTGACCGACGCCGAGATCGAAGCCGTGCTCGCCTACATCAAGAGCACCTGGCCGGAGCGCGAACACGCGTTTCAGGAGCAACGAACCCGCGCCGACCCGGGCCCGTAAATCGGGACTTGACCCTCCCATCATGGGAAGGTCGAGGGTCGCATGAGAACGACAGAACGAAGAGATATCTCGATGAACGAGAACCACGCCGGCCACAGGCAATCCCACTCGCATTCGCATTCGCATGCGCATCCGCACGCTCACGGCGATGCGGAACACCACCACGGCCACGCCGTCGATCCGGTCTGCGGCATGCACGTCGATCCGCACGCGACACCGCACCGAGCCCGCCACGGTGGCAAGGCCTACTACTTCTGCTCGGAGAGCTGCCGGGAGACGTTCGAGGCCGATCCCGCCCGCTACCTGTCTGCGCAGGAGGCGAAGCGCACCGACGAGCCGGTTCCCGAGGGAGCGATCTACATCTGCCCGATGCACCCCGAGATCCGACAGGTCGGTCCGGGCTCGTGCCCCATCTGCGGCATGGCGCTGGAACCGGTCGAGGTCACGGCCGAGAGCGGACCGAACCCCGAACTCGCCGACATGACGCGGCGCTTCTGGATCGGCCTCGTCCTGACGGTCCCGGTGTTCATTCTCGAGATGGGCGGGCACTTCCTCGGACTCGCGCACGTGATCCCCCAGCAGGTCTCGAATTGGGTGCAGATGGTGCTCGCGACGCCGGTCGTGGTCTGGGCGGGCGCGCCGTTCTTCGTGCGCGGTTGGCAGTCGCTGAAGAACCGCAGCCTCAACATGTTCACGCTGATCGCGCTCGGCGTCGGCGCGGCGTTCCTCTACAGCCTCGTCGCGACGCTCGCGCCGGGGGTCTTTCCCGCTCTGCTCCGTGGACCGGACGGGGCCATCCCCGCCTATTTCGAAGCGGCGGCGGTGATCACGGTCCTCGTGCTGCTCGGCCAGGTGCTCGAGTTGCGCGCCCGCGAGCAGACCTCCGGCGCCATCAAGGCGCTCCTCGATCTCGCGCCGAAGACCGCGCGCCGCATCCGTGCGGACGGAAGCGACGAGGAGGTCTCCCTCGACGCCATCGCCGTCGACGACCGGCTGCGGGTGCGTCCCGGCGAGAAGGTGCCGGTCGACGGCGAGGTCGTCGAGGGCCGATCGTCGGTCGACGAGAGCATGGTGACGGGCGAGTCGATGCCCGTCTCGAAGGAGCCCGGCGCCAAGGTGATCGCGGGGACTATGAACCAGACGGGCTCGGTCGTGATGCGCGCCGAGAAGATCGGCCGCGACACGATGCTCTCGCGCATCGTGCAGATGGTCTCGGACGCGCAGCGCAGCCGCGCCCCGATCCAGCGGCTGGCCGATACCGTGTCCGGATGGTTCGTCCCCCTCGTAATCCTGATCGCCATCGCCGCCTTCGTCGGCTGGTTCTTCTTCGGGCCCGAGCCGCGGCTGTCCTATGCGATCATCGCGGCGGTAGCGGTAGTCATCATCGCCTGCCCCTGCGCGCTCGGTCTCGCGACGCCGATGTCGATCATGGTCGGCGTCGGGCGCGGCGCCCAGGGCGGCGTGCTCATCAAGAATGCCGAGGCGCTGGAGCGCATGGAGCGCGTCGACACGCTTGTCGTCGACAAGACCGGCACGCTCACGGAAGGCAAGCCCAGCGTCACCGCCGTCGTGCCGCTCGGCGAGATCGCCGAGGACGAGCTCCTGCGCCTCGCGGCCGGCGTCGAGCGGGCGAGCGAGCATCCTCTCGCGACGGCGATCGTCGCCGCGGCGACCGAGCGCGGTCTCGCGCTCCCCGACGTGTCGGACTTCGACAGCCCCGTCGGTCGCGGCGCGCTCGGGACCGTCGAGGGCAAGCGCCTCGCGCTCGGCAATGCCCGCTTCATGGCCGACGAGGGCGTAGCCGTTGAGGGCGCCCTCGACGCCGCCGAGCGGCTGCGGCTCGACGGCGCCACCGCGATCTTCGTCGCGATCGACGGGCGCGCCGCCGGCATCCTCGGCATCGCCGATCCGGTCAAGGCGACGACGCCGGAGGCGCTCGAGGGCCTTCGTGCGGAGGGGATCCGCGTCGTCATGCTCACCGGCGACAACCGCACCACCGCCGAGGCCGTCGCTCGCCGGCTCGGCATCGAGGAGGTCGAGGCGGAGGTGCTGCCCGATCAGAAGAGCGCCGTCGTCGAGCGGCTGCGCCGCGAGGGCCGCATCGTCGCCATGGCGGGCGATGGCGTCAACGATGCGCCCGCGCTCGCGGCGGCGGATGTCGGCATCGCCATGGGCTCGGGCACGGACGTCGCCATCGAGAGCGCGGGCGTGACGCTGCTCAAGGGCGATCTGACCGGCATCGTGCGCGCACGCCGCCTCTCCGAGGCGACCATGCGCAACATCCGCCAGAACCTCTTCTTCGCCTTCATCTACAACGCCATGGGCGTTCCGGTCGCCGCCGGCGTGCTCTACCCGATCTTCGGCATCCTGCTCTCGCCCGTCCTCGCCGCGACGGCCATGGCGCTGTCCTCGGTGAGCGTCATCGCGAACGCCCTGCGGCTCAGGACGGCGAGGCTTTGAACGATCGGCCCAACTCTCGAACGGATATTCGACAGCAACAGGAGACAAACGAATGAACCACAAGACCTTGGCGGCCGCACTCGCCGGCGCGCTCCTTCTCGGCGCGTCCGGCGCCGTCGCGGAAACGAACCGGACCATGATCGTCCACAAGGACCCGAACTGCGGGTGCTGCGGCGCCTGGGTCGATCACGTCCGCGCCGCCGGCTTCGAGGTGGAGGTTCGCGAGACGTCCCTCATGCACGAAATCAAGGCCGAACTCGGCGTGCCCGACGATCTGCTTTCGTGCCACTCGGCCGAAGTCGACGGCTACGTCCTGGAGGGGCACGTTCCCGTGTCGGCGATCGAGGCCGTGCTCGCGCAGCGCCCCGACGTGGTCGGCGTCGCGGTTCCGGGCATGCCGATGGGATCCCCCGGGATGGACGCGCCGGGTATGGCCGCCGAACCCTACGAAGTCGTCCTGTTCGGCGAGGAGGGCGTGCGGCATCCGCTCGGGACCTTCGTCGGCGCGGAGCGGGTAGAGCGCTGAGCCGTGCCGCGCAGAAGCCCCCGTCGCGCGACCGAGAACGCCGCCCACCCACAGACTCGCAAAGCGGCACCGCGGGATCAGTCGGGCGGGCGGGGCGGCGCGCTGCTTCTCGGCGTGATCGTCGCCCTCGGCGCCGCGGCGCTCTTCTGGTTTCGGCCCGTGCCGTCGGCGACGGTCGTGGACGTCGCCGTGCCGGCGCTCTCGGCGCAGGCAGAGCGCGGGGCGGCCGCGTTCGCGGCGAATTGCACGGCTTGCCACGGCGCCAACGCGGCAGGCTCGGAGAGCGGCCCGCCGCTCGTTCACCGGATCTACGAACCGAGCCACCACGCCGACGGCAGCTTCCACATCGCCGTCCGGCAGGGCGTGCGTGCGCATCACTGGGGCTTCGGCGACATGCCGCCACAGCCGCACGTCACGAATGCCGAGGTCGCCGATATCGTCGCGTATGTGCGCGAATTGCAGCACGCAAACGGTATTCGCTAGGCGGCGGAACGATCGTGTTTTCTGCGGCTTGCGAGGAGGTGCGCCGGACCCGCCGGCGCTCGCGGAAAAGGCTCCCGCCAAGAGCCGAACGAGAAGGAAAACGCCATGACCAGACGGATCCTCACGCTCGCAGCCGGCGCCGCCCTCCTGGCCGCCCCCGGTTTCGCCCAAGCCCAGATGTCTCCTCAGACATCACCACAGGAGCAATCCCAGCCGGGCCAGCCGGGCGCGGGCATGCCGATGATGAATTCGGAGCAAATGCAGCAGATGATGCAGCAGCGCGGCATGGGTCCGGGAATGGGCATGGGCCCGCAAATGGGCCCCGGCATGATGCGCGGCGGCAGAGGCATGGAGCATGGCCCAATGACGCGGATCATGTTCGCCGTCATGGACGCCGACGGCAACGGCGCGCTGTCGCTGGAGGAGGTCCAGGAATTCCACGCCCGCATCTTCCGAGCCGTGGATGCCGACAACGATGGCAGCGTGACGCAGGACGAGGTGCGGCGGTTCATGACCGGCGCGCCGGCCGACGAAAGTTCGGACGCTCGGTGACGCGGGTTCAGCAGCTCCCGTGAAAGTATTGGGGCCGGCGCTCGGATGCGCCGGCCCTGACCCGGTGTGGCGCTCAGGACACTTGTGCAGAAGCTCGAATGGGATAGTTCTATACGGGTGAGGATTCGGAGCTGATCTTGCGCCTGCTCAGTGCCCTGCTCGCACTGCTGATCGCTTTGTCCGTGGTGGCGGCTCCGCTGCCCGGCGCGCTCGGCGTCGCGCATGCGGGGACGGCCCATCCCGCCCACGTTGGGGTCGCAACGGTCGAGCCGGGCTGCGAGGCCGTCGACGCACCAGGCCATTCCCACGCACGAACTCACTCGGGTCATGCCGGCCACGGTGCGTCGGAGCACCCGGTGACCGACCAGACGGTCGCGTTCTGCAGCGCAAGCCCCGACAATTCCGGCGATCTCGCCCAAGCGGGCTGCTGCGAGATGGCGATGTGCCATCCCTTTCTCTTCGTGCGGGGCGTGGATGCACAGCGCACGCCGCAGGTCGCCATAGCCGCTGCCTGGCGTATCGACACGCTCGTCGAGGATCATCGCTCCAACCGAATCGAACGACCACCCAGGGCCTGAGGTCTCGGCGCAGCGCCCGCGTTGGCGCCTCGCGCACGTATCACCTCGACCTTTCCCATGCGACGAGACCCGCCGACGCCGGCGCGACCCTCGCATCGATTCGGATCCCGACCACACATGCTCAAGCCCGTCCTCGCGACGGCGGCGGCGCTCGGCCTCGCGGCCTGCGCCACGAACCCGCCGACGCATCTCGTGCGCGCCGCAGACCCGGCCGCGCCCTCCGCACGCATCGTCACCACCGCCGTCGATGCCGGCACCGTCTCGTATCGCCCGGTCCAGCCGCTCGATTGGGGCGATGTGAACCGGCGCGTGGCCCCGCGGAGGTGACGTCGTGCTCCGCAAAGCCATCCTTCTCGCCAGCGCGGCTCTCCTCGCCGGCTGCCAGACCCTGTCTCCCGACGGCGGCATGAGCGCCGTCCAGGAGATCGTCCGAACGGAGCTCGCGGCCGACGTCGAGCGCGTCGTCGCCCCCGAGGACGTCGCCTCCGCGGAGGCGCGCACCGACGCGCTGCTGGCGCGGCCGCTCGGACCGGACGCCGCCGTGCAGGTCGCGCTTCTGTCGAATCGCGGCCTGCAGGCGTCCTACGCCGCGCTCGGCGTCGCCGAGGCGGACTTCGTGCAGGCGAGCCTGCCACCGAACCCGAAGGTCGGCCTCGCCCGCATCGTGACGAGCGGGACGCTCGAAATCGAGCGGCAGATCGTGACGAGCCTGTTCGCGCTCGCCACGTTGCCCGAGCGGACGGCGATCGCCCGGGAGCGCTTCCGCGCCGCCCAGCTGAAGGCCGCGCAGGAGACGCTCGCGCTCGCCGCCGAGGTGCGACGGCAATATTTTCGAGCGGTCGCCGCCAACCAGATGGTGGCCTTCCTCACCGACGCCCGCGAGACGGCGCAGGCCGCCTCCGAGCTCCTCGTCGGGCTCGGCGAGACCGGCGGGGCGACACGCCTCACGCAGGCGCGCGAGCACGCCTTCACCGCCGAGACCAGCGCCCAGCTCGCCCGCGCGCGCCTCCAGCAGCGGATCGAACGCGAGAAGCTCACCCGGCTTCTCGGCCTGTGGGGCGATGACGTCGCCTTCCGGCTGCCGGATCGGCTGCCGCCTCTGCCGGGGCACCTCCACGCCCGCGGCGACGTGGAGCGCGAGGCCGTCGAGCGTCGGCTCGACCTGAGGATCGGCCGCCTCGAGCTCGAAGCGCTCGGCCGCTCGCTGGGCTTCGCCGATGCGACCCGCCTCGTCCAGGATCTCGACCTCGTCGGCATCGCCAACACCGAGCGCTCGCGCAGCGTCGAGAACGGCGAGATCGAGAAGGAGGTCGAGCAGTGGCGCGGCGTGGAGGTCGAGTTCGAGATCCCGATCTTCGACACCGGCGCGGCGCGGGTGGCCCGTGCCGAGGCCGCCGTCCTCCAGGCGGCGAACGCCCTTCAGCAGAACGCGATCGAAGCTCGCTCGCAGGCGCGTGAGGCCTATCAGACCTACCGCGGCACCCACGAGATCGCGCGGCTCTACCAGGACCAGGTCCTGCCGCTCCGGCAGGTGATCGAGGAGGAGCAGCTGCTCCAATACAACGCGATGATCGCCGACGTCACCGACTTCGTCGCCGACGCGCGGCTGCGGATCCTGAGCAACGCCCAGGCGATCGAGGCGCGCCGGGACTTCTTCATCGCCGAGACCGACCTCGGCTTCGCGCTCGTCGGCGGCTTCGAAGGCGGCGCGGCCGTCGGCGGCGCCGTTGTGGCCGAAGCCGGCGGCGGCGCGGCTCCCCATTGATTGCGAGACAGGAGATACTCCGATGAGCGACATCTCGCGTAGAGCATTGCTGGGTGCCGGTGGCGGTCTCGCCTTGGCGAGCGCCTCGATGGTCTCGGGCCGCGTCCAGGCGGCGAGCATTCCCGAAGCCCCCACCATGGCGGAGGCGACGACCCAGCCGCCGCTCGTGCCGACGTCCGGCGTCGACTACCAGCCCGTCGTGACCCTCAACGGCTGGACGCTGCCGTGGCGCATGAACGGGGACTGGAAGGAATTCCACCTCGTCGCCGAGCCCGTCGTGCGCGAGCTCGCGCCCGGCATGAACGCCCACCTCTGGGGCTACAACGGCCAGTCCCCCGGCCCGACGATCGAGGCGGTGGAGGGCGACAAGGTCCGGATCTTCGTGACCAACAAGCTGCCCGAGAACACGGCGGTGCACTGGCACGGCCAGATCCTGCCCAACGGCATGGACGGGGTCGGGGGCCTCAACCAGCCGCATATCCCGCCCGGCAAGACCTTCGTCTACGAGTTCGTGCTGCGGAAGTCCGGCACCTTCATGTACCACCCGCATTCGGACGAGATGGTCCAGATGGCGATGGGCATGATGGGCTTCTTCGTCGTCCACCCGCGCGACCCGGCCTTCCGGCGCGTCGACCGCGACTTCGTGTTCCTGCTCAACGCCTTCGACATCGAGCCGGGGGCCTACGTGCCCCGCGTCATGACGATGCTCGACTTCAATCTGTGGTGCTGGAACAGCCGCGTCTTCCCCGGCATCGATCCGTTCGTCGTCGCCAAGGGGGACAAGGTCCGCATCCGCTTCGGCAATCTCACCATGACCAACCACCCGATCCACATGCACGGCTACGACTTCAAGGTCTCGTGCACGGACGGCGGCTGGGTGCCGGAGAACGCCGCCTGGCCGGAGGTGAGCATCGACGTGGCGGTGGGCCAGATGCGCGCCTTCGACTTCGTGGCCGAGCACGAAGGCGATTGGGCGATCCATTGCCACAAGTCGCACCACACCATGAACGCCATGGGCCACGGCGTGAACACCTGGATCGGCGTCGACAAGGCGGCGCCGGCCGCGCGCATTCGCAGGCTCGCCCCCGACTACATGCCGATGGGCACGGCCGGGATGGGCGAGATGGGCACGATGGAGATGCCGCTGCCCGAGAACACCCTGCCGATGATGACGGGCTGGGGACCGTTCGGGCCGATCGAGATGGGCGGCATGTTCTCGGTGGTGAAGGTGCGCGAGGGCCTCGCGGCCGACGACTATTCCGATCCGGGTTGGTTCGACCATCCGGCGGGCACCGTCGCCTACGAATGGACCGGCGAGATCCCAGAGGCCACCCGCGCCGACGCGCCCGCCCCGGAGACGGCGAACTACCGTGCCGTCGATCCCCGCACCCGCACCAACGCGCCCGCGTCCGGCGGCCATCACGACCACTGACACATCGAGATCGACACAGGAGACGACCGCATGATCGTTCGCAAACACACGCTCGCGCTCGCCGCGGCGCTCGCGCTCGGCGGAACGGCGGCCCTCGCCGGGCCGGGCGCCCAGGGGCACGGCCACGGCGACGAATACGCCTTCGGGCGCGAAGGCGACCCGTCGAAGCCCGCCCGCGTCGTCGAGGTCACCATGCTCGAAGGCGACGGCACGATGCTGTTCCAGCCCGACCTCGTGGAGGTCGCGCAGGGCGAGCAGATCCGCTTCGTCCTCGCCAATGCCGGCGCGCTCGAGCACGAGTTCGTCATCGGCACCGTCGAGGAGAACCGCAAGCACGCCGAGATGATGATGAAGTTTCCGGAAATGGAGCACGACGACCCGAACGCGCGGCGGCTCCACGCCGAGCACCACGGGGAACTCGTCTGGCAGTTCACGGAGGCCGGCACCTTCGAGTTCGCCTGCCTGATCCCCGGCCACCTCGACGCCGGCATGCGCGGCACCATCGTGGTCCGCTGACCCGAACACCCCGGAGAACGACGATGAACCGCAACATCCTCACCGCCAAGCTGGGCGCGCTCTTCCTCTCGACCGGCATTGCCGCCGCCTCGGCGGCCGAAGGCGAGATCCGCAAGATCGACGAGGCGGCCGGCAAGGTCACCGTCCGCCACGGTCCGATCGAGAACCTCGAGATGGACGCGATGACCATGGTCTTCCGCGTCCCCGACATGGCCATGGTCGAAGGCCTCGCCGTCGGCGACCGCGTGGTCTTCGAGGCCGACCGGGTGAACGGCGCCATCACGATCACGCGGATCGAGAAGGCGGACTGAGCCGAGGACGCCGGATGCACCGGGCGGAGCTGGATAGATCCGTCCGGTGTAATGGGCCCATCGCCACCTCTGAGCGTTGAACGACCAAGCCTCCTATCCTGGCATCGAGAACAGGATTGTCTTGGATTATATCCCTATTACTAATTCAGGTGCTCTCCTCGTTCCGATCTCATTAACCCTGTCTTTCGAACGACTTTGCGCTCGTGCGCGGCACTCGGCCGATCGCGGCGGCGCCTCGGCGACCGAGGGATTGACTTACGGGTCAGTTTCGGCCGCCGCCGCGCTGCTCGAAAGGCTCGGCCATGTCGAAGCGTTTGTCGGCGGGTGCGCGATGGCCGAACCAAGCGATTGGCACGGGCCGGGCCGAAATGGTCGTGCTGATCTCGCTCGAGGGCCTCATGGCGCGAAACGTCGCAGCTCGAGAGCGTTGCCGCCGTCTTGGCCGAGCTCGGATTCGAACCTGTGGGCCATCAAGTCGTCATCTCGCTGGAGCGCAGAGCCCCGCGGCGGCGCTCTTCGGTGTAACGCAATACGCGACCGCATAGCCTTCCCGGTGGGCGTCATCGCACTCGCGCTGATCGGCGCCGTCGCTGATCAACACCGGGCGTCTCGAACTTGTCCCACACCGGCGTGCCGGCGTAGATCCAGGGCCGATACAGCACGCGAAGCGGGTCCGGCGGATCGGGGTTCGCTTCATCATCCGCGACTTGATGCGCGCCGAGCCTCATAGCGGGCGTTCGCTTGATCGGCCGTCGCTCTGCCTTCGTCTCGACCTCGATTAGCTCGTCCGTGCCGGGGATGCGCACAACTGTCGTGCCGCGCTCCACTTCCTCGGTGCCGAGCTCGGAAACGCCAGCGGTCACGTATGGACGGGGCTCGAACCAGTTGTAGTGAACTCTGAAGATGTTGAGAAGCGCAATCAGTGCTCGAGGATTGTAGAAGGCACCGTTGACGAAAGACGCACCGCCGCGGGCGGAGCGCCCGCCCGCTCGACGGGCCGGGCTCAGACGCTCACGAAGCGCGTTGAAGAAGGCGCTGACGGGCTGCAGCGTGGCATCGAACACGTGTCGCGCGATCCGCTCTTTATCGCGATCGTCGAGCGTCTGGACGTCCGTCGAGAAAGGAAGTCCCAGCAGCGACGTCCTGAGACTTCGTCGGGGGAGCGGAAGGCCGACAATTTTCAGCGATTCGCCATGTGTCTCAACGGGCGAGTGCACCCATATCTGTGGCATCCAACGCTGCTGGTAGTTGCTGCTCTGGATGGGCCCAGTCGTCACGCCGGCGTGGGTCTGCGTGGCGGTCGACATGAACCGCGCGATAAAGGCTCGGACCTGATCGGGCGTCGACATACGTTCGGCTGCATCTGGGTCACTTGCATGCAGCGCGAACATGAATACGGAAAAAGCTTGCTTGTAGTCGCTTATCCGCCTCTGGCGCTTCGGCTTCGTCGCTTCTTTATCAAAGCCGATTGCCAGCCATGTGAAATCGTCGGCCGCGATGTGATCGTGGAAGATGTGCGGAATGATACGCGGCAGGGTGGCTTCCTGCTCCGTCACGAGCTTGATCGCGCCACGCGGCAGCATCTCCTTTACGAGATGGAGGTGCGCGGCTTTCGTATAGATGTCGCGCGTCATGATACCGGAGAACGGCGTTCGCGATGTATCGCGTTGTGTGGCCGGGAATGCAAAGTAGTTTAGGCGCAGCTCGTCGATCAGGTCGATTCGGGCCGAGACCTCACGTTCGATACGTCGCTTCGTCAGATCGTCGGCAGCGAGAAGCGGCAATTTCTGGCTCAGAAATAGGGAGTGCTGATGCGCCGCGGCCGCGAACAGGTTTCGTTCATCGAGGCGGCCGGTCTCCCTTTGAAAGCTCATCAGCGGATGAGTGAACGTGTCTCCGGCCAAGTTCGTGTAGCTCTTGTTCAGATGACGTCGCGGCTCATCCGGCTCGCCGAACACCTGAGCAATGAAGTCCGCCGGATTGATCGTCGGATCGAAATCAACATCAATTCTATAGACATAGCCACTTTTCACATCTGCTGTTGTCGAGCAGTTGAGGGTCGTCAGGCGCCGGTCTTCCGACGTCTCCCAATTCACGTTGAGGGCGATATCGTCGTGAGCAAGGTGATTGTAGACACGCTGCCCTGAAGCCTCGACGCGCGCCTTCCATCGCCTGAGCTGCTCGCGCTCGTAGGCCAGCAATGTCTTCTCGAGCCAGAAGAGCCGATCATAGACCCGCGCTACGCCGCAATTGCGGCCCTCCACCGCCAGGATCATCCGCCTGACTTTCTGGATGCCGCCGCCGTTCACGAACGCCTTCAGAATAGACGCATTCTGTGCGGTGCTCTTCTGGCGGAGATGGTCGAGCGTTACGCTGAACCGGCTTCCCGGACGGCCTCTGCACGGCCGATGGATAAGCCTCACGCGCAGCGGCTTCTCAACCTCGCCCTCGCCGTGACCACGCACGGGCTTCTTCCCGTTGGCTCCGTTCAGGATGAACTCGTCGGGATTTTCGAGATAGGCGGCGCCGCAGGCACGGCAGCGCGGACCGTCGAGCACTCCATTCATGTTTCTGAGGCGCTCGATTTCCGCGACGAGATGCTCGTTCGATAGGATCTCGAAGTTGGTGCCACAGGTGCCGGAGGTCGTGTCCCCGATGGTGGTGTAGCTCGACGGGAGCGGAGCCGTCCGGCCGCGCGCCCTCCATAGCGCCGTAGCGGACGGACGGCTTCGCGGGTGGTCATCGAC
>NZ_BMMF01000021.1 GCF_014645695.1 Salinarimonas ramus
GATGACCACCCGCGAAGCCGTCCGTCCGCTACGGCGCTATGGAGGGCGCGCGGCCGGACGGCTCCGCTCCCGTCGAGCTACACCACCATCGGGGACACGACCGGCGGATGCTCGCGACCTGTCGCAGTGCGCTACGGCGCGAACTCGATCGGCAAGAGAAAACGTTTGCGCGAAAGGTGTTAGAGCCGCTCTCCGCACCGTCGTGTCGCCTGGCAACTGAGATAGCAGAGCCTCGCGCGAGCGCCGGCGCCGAACCGGCCTCCCGCCGCGCGCCCGCGCCAGGCTCTTGCGGCAGGTGCGCCGCGCGTGTCTCATCTCGCCGAAGAGAGGGAGGGCGCGATGGACGCGGCGATCGACTACGAGCGGGAATACGACAATCGCGGGCGGGTGCCCGAGCATCCCGAGATCATCGCCGGCTGGGCGCGGGACGCCGCCGCCTTCCGGGAGACGCACGCACCCCTCGAGATCGTCTACGGTCCGGGCGAGCGCCAGCGCATCGACCTCTTCCGCCCGCAGATCGAGAAGGCGCGCGCGGCCGTGATGTTCGTCCACGGCGGCTATTGGCAGGCGCTCGATCGCTCGTATTTCAGCCATCTGGCGCGGGGCCTCATGATGCACGGCATCGAGGTCGCGATCCCGAGCTACACGCTGGCGCCGCAGGCGCGCATCGGCGAGATCGTCGAGGAGATGCGCGCCTGCGCCCGCGAGATGGCGCGCTTCGAGCGCCCCCTCGTCGTCGCCGGCCATTCCGCGGGCGGGCACCTCGCCGCGTGCCTGCTCGGCACGCATTGGAAGGCGGTGTCGCAGGACCTGCCCGACGACCTGGTGCGCGCGGCCTATTGCATCTCGGGCCTGTTCGACCTCGCCCCGCTCCTCCACACCAAGGTCAACGGCGCGCTTCGCATGGACGAGGCGCAAGCGCGCGCTGCGAGCCCGCTCCTGTGGGAGCCGATCACGGGTTGCACGCTCGACGCCGTCGTCGGCGGCATCGAGAGCGCGGAATATCACCGCCAGAGCCGCGCCATCGTCGAGGAATGGGGCGCGAAGGGCGTCGCGACCCGCTACGAGGAGGTGCCGGGCGCGCATCATTTCGACGTGATCGCACCCTTGGCGGACCCGCATTCCGGCATGGTCGCGCGCCTCCTCGAGCTCGTCCGCGCCCAGCGCTGAGGCGACGGTCGCGAGGGCGGGACGGCGCGCGCGACGTGCGCCGAGAGGAGCCGAGAGTGGCCGTTACTCGGCCGCCTCCCGCAATTCCGCGACGCTCACGAAGCAGGCTTCGAGGGAGCGTACGAGGTGGTCCATGTCGGCGTCCGTGTGCAGCGGGCCCGGCGTGATGCGAAGCCGCTCCGTGCCGCGCGCCACCGTCGGATAGTTGATCGGCTGCACGTAGATGCCGTGGCGCTCCAGCAGGAGATCGGTGATCGCCTTGCAGCGCACGGGATCACCGACCATGACCGGCACGATGTGGCTGTCGTTCATCATGTGCGGGATGCCGACGGCGTCGAGCTTGGCACGCAGGGCGGCGACGCGGTCGCGCTGGGCGAGGCGCTCGCTGTCGGACGCCTTCAGGTGGCGGATCGCGGCGCGCGCGCCCGCCGCCAGGGCCGGCGGCAGGGCGGTGGTGAAGATGAAGCCCGAGGCGAAGCTGCGCACGAAGTCGCACACCGCGGCCGAGCCCGCGATGTAGCCGCCCATCACCCCGAAGGCCTTGCCGAGCGTGCCCTCGATGATGGTGAGCCGGTGCGCGAGGCCCTCGCGCTCCGACACGCCGCCGCCGCGCGGGCCGTACATGCCCACCGCATGCACCTCGTCGAGATAGGTCATGGCGCCGTAGGCTTCGGCCACGTCGCAGATCTCCGCGATGGGCGCGATGTCGCCGTCCATCGAGTAGACCGATTCGAAGGCGACGATCTTCGGGCGCGCCGGGTCGATGGCGGCGAGCTTCGCCTCGAGATCGGCGACGTCGTTGTGGCGGAAGATGACGCGGTCGGCCTTGGAATGGCGGATGCCCTCGATCATCGAGGCGTGATTGCCCGCGTCCGACAGGATCACCGCGTCGGGCAGCTTGGCGCCGAGCGTCGAGAGCGCCGCCCAGTTCGAGACGTAGCCGGAGGTGAAGAGGAGCGCGGCCTCCTTGCCGTGGAGATCGGCGAGCTCGTGCTCGAGCAGCACGTGCGCGTGCGTCGTGCCCGAGATGTTGCGCGTGCCGCCCGCTCCCGCGCCGCAGCGCGCGATGGTCTCCTGCATGGCCGCGACGACGTCGGGATGCTGGCCCATGCCGAGATAGTCGTTCGAGCACCACACGGTGACCTCGCGCTCCTCGCCGTCGCGCCGGAACGTCGCCCTCGGGAAGGCGCCGGCGCGGCGCTCGAGATCGGCGAAGACGCGGTAATTCCCCTCCTGGCGCAGCCCGTCGAGCGCGGTGCGGAAGATCTCTTCGTAATTCATCATCGTCTCCACAGGCTGTACGCTGAAGGACCGTAGGCGGAGGATCGCAGGAGCGAGACCCGCGGGGCGGGCGCGTCCTCGTCGACGCGGGCGCCGGCGGGCTCGCGTGCGGGATCACGGATGGGCTCGCGGGCGAGCGCGACCGGCGCGGGAGCGGCGGCTCCCGTGCGGGGACGCCACAGCACGATCGAGGGGAAGGGCAGGACCAGGAACCAGTGCTCGAGCACGGCGAGCGCGAGCAGCGTACCCACGAGCGACAGGCTCGCCGCCGTAAAGCCGCTCGCCTCCCCCGTGATCACCGGGCGCGCGAGGAGCGCGAGCACGACGAGCGCCGCGGAGACCGAGACGGGAAAGAACAGGTTCATCGGCTTTCGCGTGAACCACGAGGTGAGATAGGCGAGGTGCTCGGGCAGGAAGCCGTCGGCGTGGTTGGGCACGCCGAGGAAGATGTTGATCTTGGCCGAGAGCCGCATCGCCCACAGGACCCCGTAGGTCATGAGCGCCGTCTGGTTCTCGCCGCCCCACGAGACCGCGAGGACGACGAGGAAGCCGGCGGCGATCGCGAGCTCGTGCCAGATGATCGCCTCGACGGCGTGGCGCAGCCGCAGCCAGCCGCGCGTTCCCGCCGGCGAGGCCGTGGTGCGCGGGCCCGTGATCCAGCCGGTGAGGAAGGACACCTCCGTCCACCCCCAGACGACCAGCGCGCAGGCGAAGGCGCACAGGGCCGAGGCGACGCTCGTCACCTCGGACGACCAGGCGAGCCCCCACAGGGCGAAGGCGGTGAGCACGCTCGCCCCCGCCATCGTCCACGGGAACGTCCAGCGCGGCAGCCGGTCGAGCATCAGGATCAGCCCGGTGGACGCCCACCAGGCGAAGAGCGCGAAACCGGCTGCGGCGAGGACCATCGTCATCGAGCGCGCGTCCTCACCAGGCCGGCTCGAGCCGCACCGAGGCCGGGACCTCGTTGCGCTTGACGGGCAGGAGATAGAGCCGCGCGAAGGTGGCGGCGGCCGCCACCGAGAGCGCCGCCTTGCGCAGGCGCCCGGCGAGGCCACCGTGCGCCGCCGCCTTCTCCATGGAGCGCGAGATCCGCACGAGACGGTCGAGCCCGGGCTTGAAGGCCGGGTGATCGATGTCGAGCACGACGGGGAAGACCTGGCGGGAGACTTCCGAGGTGATGCGGAAGACGCGGTAGTCGTAATCGTCGGGATCGATGCCGAGCGCCGCGTGGAAGTTCGGCCGTGCGTGATCGCGCACGTACATCGTCGCGTAGACGGCGAGCAGGAAGAAGCGCACCCAATACGCGTTCATCCCGGAGACGAGATGCGGGTTCGCGCGCATGAGCAGCGCGAAGGCCTCCCCGTGGCGGAACTCGTCATTGCACCACTTCTCGAACCACTTGAAGATCGGGTGGAAGCGCAGCTCCGGGTTCCGCTCGAAGAGGCGATAGATGGTGATGTAGCGCGCGTAGCCGATCTTCTCCGACAGGTAGGTCGCGTAGAAGATGAACTTCGGCTTGAAATAGGTGTACTTCTTCGCCTTCGTCAGGAAGGCGAGGTCGACCGCGATGTCGAGGTCCTTGAGCGTGTCGTTGATGAAGCCGGCATGGCGCCCCTCGTCGCGCGCCATGAGCGCGAAGAGCTCGCGCACATCCGGGTTCTTGATGTGCTTCTTGAGCTCGACATAGAGCACGCAGCCCGAGAACTCGGCCGTCACCGACGAGATCAGGAAGTCCTTGAGCTCCTCCTGCAGGCCTTCCGGCAGGGCGGAGAGATCGAAATCGTCCCACTCGTCCGTGCGCTTGAAATGGCCCTTGTTGGGATCGTCGCGCATCTCCTTGATCAGCGCGTCCCAGTCCCGGCGCACGGGCTCGACGTCGATCGCGTCCATGGCGGCGTGATCGGTCGTGTAGAAGCGCGGGGAGAGCATCGTGCTCTCCTGGGCGCGGCGGGTCGAGTCGTTGACGTCGCGCGCGGGCCGGCGCGGCTTGCCGCCTTCGCCCTGGCCGACGCCGCCTTCCATCGTGATCATGGTCTCGTCCTCCCGTCCCGTGTCTCAGGCGCCCCGCGCGGGCGCGGTGCGCGCCGGCGTGTCGCTCTTGTGGATCTGCGGAGGATGCCCTTCGAAACCGACCTCGAACAGGTCGGTTAGTTCCGCATAGCCCTCCGCCTTGGCGAAGAGCCTGTCGAAGATGGTCGCGCGGATCACGGTGGCCCGGCGCTCGAAGACCTGGCGCTCCCCGTGGGGCACGATGGTGGGCGCGCCGTGGACGATGACCTCGTCCCCGGGCGCCACCTTGATCCCGTGCAGGTCGACATGCGCGTGCAGGCTGTCGAACGTGTTCTCGATCTCGACGGTGCAGGGCACCTCGATGGTGCGGCGGAAGATCATGACGCCTCTCCCTGTGCGTTCAGGATCGCGACGAACGGCGCGAAATTGTCAGGCCCGAAGGCCGAGAGGTCGATCGAGGCACGGGTGGCCGTATCCTCGAGCGAGAGATGGCCCGTGGGCCACAGGACGAGGGTGAAGGGCACCTCGGCGCCGATCTCCCGGCGCTTGCGCTCGCGGGCGAGCCCGCGCAGCGCCCCGCGCACGAAGCCGTTGGTGCCCGGATCGAAGACGCGGATGACGTCCCCGTCCGCCGCGTCGCGCACCACCACCGCCCCGTCCGCCCGGTCCTCGAAGACGATCGGCATGGCGAGATGCGCCCCCGACAGGTCCCGCGGCGCCGGCTCGGTCTCGCGGAAGACGCCGACGACGGCGAGGATCGCGACGAGCAGGCCCGCCGCCGCCCACAGCACCGCGCGGGGGAAGTGCTGGCGTCGGGGCGTGCGCTCCGCGGAGGGCGAAGCGGGCGGTGGGGCGGAGGGTGGCTTGGAATGCGCGTTCATCGAAAAAGTGTCCCTCGGGAACGGCGTCGGGGCGGGCTGCCGCCAGTCGGCGGCAGCGGGTCAGGCGGTGGCGGGCTCGAGCCCGCTCGCGCGGCGCTCGCCGTCGCGGCGCCCCGTGCCGCGCGCGGTCGCCGGCTCGGCCGCCGCGTTCTCCCCGTGGATCGCCGTGAGGCGCTC
This sequence comes from Salinarimonas ramus, assembly GCF_014645695.1. GTDB lineage: Bacteria > Pseudomonadota > Alphaproteobacteria > Rhizobiales > Beijerinckiaceae > Salinarimonas > Salinarimonas ramus. The sequence continues at coordinate 5,520 of NZ_BMMF01000021.1, forward strand.
GGCGAGGATGGCGGCGACGCGCTCGACGTCGGGCACGCAGCGCAGCATCGGCTCGACCTTCGAGAAGCGCCAGGGCCGCACGTAGGGCCAGAACAGGACGTAGGAGAGCCGCCGCTCGCTCTTGACGGTGAGCACGACGTCGCCCGTCCCGTTGGGCCAGCGCTTGATCGCGACGTTCTCGACGAGCTTGAACGGCACGTTGACGCTCATGGGCAGCGCGACGCCGAAGGAGAGGATCACCCGCTCGTTCGTGACGGTGAAGAAGGTCGAGCGGGCCGACAGCCAGGCGTAGAGCGACAGGAGCCCGATCGCCGCGGCCCCGATGACGAGGAGCCACGTCGCCCCGAGCACGGCCGCGAGCGGCCCGCCTCCGGAAGCGAGCGCGTCCGCCGCCGCGACGACGGCGAGGACGCCGAAATAGAGGCTCAGGCCGCGAAGATGCATGGCGCGCCGCGCCATGCCGCGCCAGGAGGGCTGCCCCTGCCACAGCATGGTCTCGCCCTTCGGCAACGGCGCCGGCAGGCCGCGCGGGGTGACCGGCTCCGCCTCGCTCGCCTCGCGGGCGGAGGCGGCGAGCGCCTCCTCGGGCTTCTTGACGATGGCGATGCTCATATGATCGGCTCCGCGCGCTCGGGGGTGGCGTAGATGGTGCCGCCACCGAAATAGCCCGTGATCTTGTCCTCCTCGCGCGCCGTGATCCGGTCGGGCGTGGCGAGCGCCGGGACGGTGGCGAACTGGGAGGCGAGGATCGAGGCCACGTGGACCTCGCCCTTCATCTTCTTCATGCGGCAGAAATTCATCGGCACGAGCACCGTGCGCGCGCCCTCGGCGAGCGGCAGCTCGGTCTCGAGGTAGCGGATCATCGGCTCGGAACGGTCGATCCAGACCTCGGTGACGACGCCCGCCTTCACGCCGTCGGCGCCGTAGACCGCCATGCCGATGGGGCTGACGTCCTCGGCGGCGACCATGAAGTCGGTGGCGACGCGCAGCGGCACCGTGCGGTCCTGGTCCTCGGCGGTGAGCTCGGGCACGTCCTCGCGAAGCGCGTAGGAGGCGGCGCCGATGCCGTCGATCATCGGGTTGCCGGTGGGCTTGAGCGGCGCACCGGGCCAGGGCTCGGCCGGCACCGCCTTGAGCTCGCGCTCGTCGACGTGGCCGGGAGGCGCCTGGTAGGTGTGCCCGTTGCGCAAGAGGAAGGTCTTGGGCTTGGGCATCGAGGGGAAGCCCTGGACGAGCACGTGCTCGGAGCGCTCCGAGACGAGCGGATAGCCCTCGCGCTTGTCCTCGCGGCGCAGATAGAAGATCAGCCCGGCGAAGAAGAACCAGAAGACGTAGAGCGTGACCTGCGCGACGTCGATGTAACCCGTGATGGCTCCGGTGCCCATGGAAGCCTCCTGTATCAAGCTGGCAAGTCGGCGAGACCGAACCGCTCGCGGGGCGCCGAACGGCCGACCGAAGCGGATGCGACCAGCGGACCGATCGCGACGAGGGAGAGGAAGAGAACGAGGATCTCGAGGTGGTAGACGACGTGGTAGCCGATCTCCGGACCCGTCAGGGCCGGGCCCAGCGCCCCCGCCGTGGCGAGCGCACCGACGCCGTCGCGGATGGCGCCGCCGAGCGCGATGCCCGCGCCCGCCGCCGTCGCCTGCACGGCGCCCCAGGCGCCGAGGGCGAGGCCCGTGCCGGCTTCGTCCGCGAGCGCCATGGCGCCGGTGAGCGTGCCCACGGCGAACAGGCCCGCGCCGACCCCGATCAGCAGCGCGCCGGTGCGCAGGAGGAGCGTCGACTGGAAGGCGCCCGCCACGACGACGCAGGAGAAGGCGGCGATGCCGAAGAGGACGCCCAGAGCCGCCAGGCGATAGGGGTTGCCCCCTCGCGTCAACCGCCGCGCCGACCAGGCGAAGCCCAGGAGCGAGCCACCGGCGAGGAGCGCCGTGAGCGCAGTCGTCGCGCCCACCGAGAGGCCGAGCACCTCGCCGCCATAGGGCTCGAGCAGGATGTCCTGCATGGAGAAGCCGGCCGTGCCGAGCCCCACCGCGACGAGGGTGCGGGTGGCGCGACCGCCGGCGACGAACTTGGCCCACGCCTCGCGGAAGGCCGGGCGCGGCGCGTCCTTGCGGGTGCGGGCGGGATCGCGGGCCTCCTGCTTCCACAGGGCGACCATGTTGAGGACCATGGTGACGACGGCCGCGCCCTGGACCACCTGGATGAGCTTGAGGTGGCTGTAGGGCTCGAGCAGGAAGGAGAACAGGATCGCGCTCGCCACCATGCCGGCCAGCAGCATCACGTAGAGGAAGGCGACCACGCGCGGGCGCGTCTCCTCCGGCGCGAGGTCGGTCGCGAGCGCGAGACCCGCCGTCTGCGTGGTGTGGAGGCCGGCTCCTACGAGGAGGAAGGCGAGCCCCGCCCCGAGCTGCCCCACCCAGACGGGGCCCTCCCCGCCCCCGGACAGGACGAGGAGCGCGAAGGGCATGATCGCGAGGCCGCCGAACTGCAGCAGCGAGCCGAACCAGATGTAGGGCACGCGCTTCCAGCCGAGCAGCGAGCGGTGGTGGTCCGAGCGATGGCCGACGAGCGCGCGCACGGGCGCGAACAGGACCGGCAGCGCGATCATCGTGGCCACCAGCCACGCCGGCACCTCGAGCTCGAGGATCATGACCCGGTTGAGCGTGCCGTTGAGCAGCACGATCGCCATGCCCACCGAGACCTGGAACAGCGACAGCCGCAGCAGCCGCGGCAGCGGCAATTCCCGCGTCGCCGCGTCCGCGAACGGCAGGAAGCGCGTGCCGATCAGCGTCCAGACGCTCGAGATGGCGGGCCGCGCGTCGCTCATGCGGGGACGAGCTCCAGGGCTTGCGAGGTGTAGAAGCCGCGCGCGATCCGGCGCGTGCGCCCGGGCCGCCAGCCGGCGGCGGCGGGCTCGGCGGCGAAGAGGCGCTGGAGGGTCGTCTCCGACACGGGCTCGATCGCCGGCGAGCGGTCCGAGCGCGGGAAGAGCTTGCCGGCGGCATGCATCATGGAGAGCGCGGGCGTGCGCGGGGCGAAGGTGGAGATCACCGCCCGCTCCGTGCGGCTCGCCAGCGCGGCGAGCGCGCTCGCCATGTCGCCGGCGCGATAATGGATGAGGCTGTCCATGGCCACGACGTAGTCGAAGCGCCCCAGCCCCTGGTCGAGCATGTCGCCGGTGCGGAAGTCGACGAGCGCGGGGTCCACGTCCGCCGGCAGCCGCTCGCGCGCCACCGAAACGAGGCTGTCGGCGACGTCGATCGCGACGACCCGCGCTCCGCGCCGAGCCGCCTCGACGCTGAGCGCCCCGGTGCCGCAGCCGGCGTCGAGCAGGGTGAGGCCCGTCATGTCCGCCGGCAGCCAGGAGAGGATCGTCGCGCGCATCTGTGCGCGCCCTTCGCGCACCGTGGCGCGGATCCGGCTCACGGGAGCATCCGACGTCAGCCGCGCCCAGGTCTCCGACGCGGTGCGGTCGAAATAGGCCTGGAGCTGATGACGGCGTGTTATGTAGCTCGGGCTGTGCATGTCGGTCGAACCCCGGTTCGGGCGTTGCGCGTTCTCGCGTTACGTTGCGTCAGTCGAAGCCGAGAAGATCGAAGATCTCGCGATCCTTCAGCGAATCGACGAGGCGTGGCTCGGTGCCGTCGAGCAGCGTCTGCGCCAGGCGAAGGTACTCGTCCTGCACGGCCACGACATCGGGTTCATCCCCCATCTCGAAGAGCGTGCGCTTGCCGAGCCGCGAGCGGCGGATCGCGTCGAGATCCGGCAGGCGGCCGAGGATGTTCAGCCCCACCTTGTCGGTGAAGCGCTCGATCTGGTCGGTCGCCGCCGAGCGGTTGGCGATGACGCCGCCGACCCGCACTTCGTAATTCTTCGACTTCGCCTTGATCGCCTGGACGATGCGGTTCATCGCGAAGATCGAATCGAAGTCGTTGGCGGTGACGATGATCGCCCGCTCGGCGTGCTGGAGCGGCGCGGCGAAGCCGCCGCAGACGACGTCGCCGAGCACGTCGAAGATGACGACGTCGGTGTCCTCGAGCAGGTGATGCTCCTTGAGGAGCTTCACCGTCTGCCCGACGACGTAGCCGCCGCAGCCGGTGCCGGCGGGCGGGCCGCCGGCTTCCACGCACATGACGCCGTTCGTGCCCTCGAAGACGAAGTCCTCGATGCGCAGCTCCTCGGAATGGAAGTTCACCGTCTCCAGCACGTCGATGACGGTGGGGATGAGCTTCTTCGTCAGCGTGAAGGTCGAATCGTGCTTGGGATCGCAGCCGATCTGCAGCACGCGCTTGCCGAGCTTGGAGAAGGCCACCGACAGGTTGGAGGACGTGGTCGACTTTCCGATCCCGCCCTTGCCGTAGACGGCGAAGACCTGGGCCTTGCCCATGTCGAGATTCGGGTCGAGGTGAACCTGCACCGAGCCCTCGCCGTCGGAGCGTCCGAGCGTCGGGCGCCGGGGGAGGGGCGCGCGGATGTTCAAGGCGGTCACGGGGTGGCTCCTTCGGTGATGCCCTCGAGTCGATCCTCGAGGGCCTCGCCCGCGGCGCGAAGCGCGGCGAGCGTTGCGGCGTCGGGCGTCCAGTAGCGGCGCTCGTGCGCCTCGATGAGGCGATTGGCCATCTTCACGGACGCCTTCGGGTTGAGCGCCGCCATGCGTTCGCGCATGGCCGCGTCGAGGACGAAGGTCTCGGTGAGGCGCTGGTACACCCAGTCCTGGACCTGGCCGGTGGTGGCCGACCAACCCATCGTGTTGGTGACGGAGGCCTCGATCTGGCGCACGCCCTCGTAGCCGTGCTGCAGGAGGCCCTCGTACCATTTCGGATTGAGCATGCGGGTGCGCGCTTCCAGCGCCACCTGCTCGGTGAGCGTGCGCACCACGTTCTTGCCCTTGGTCTGGTCCCCGATATAGACGGGCACCGTGCCCGCGGCGGGATCGCCGCCGGCGGCGCGGCGGGCGCGGCCGATGGCCTTCGAGATGCCGCCGAGGCTGTCGTAGTACTGGTCGACGGTGGTGACGCCGAGCTCGACCGATTCGAGGTTCTGGTAGGCGAGATCCGCCCCCGCCAGCATGCTCTCGAACAGTGCCGGCTGCTTCGTCGTCTTGCCGGAGCGGCCGTAGGCGAAGCACTTGCGGCGCGAGAAGGTCTCGGCGAGCTCGTCCTCGTCGTCCCATGCGCCGGCGTCGATCAGCTGGTTGACGTTGGCGCCGTAGGCGCCGTCGGCGTTGGAGAAGATGCGCAGGGCCGCCGTCTCGAGGTCGCAGCCGCGCTCGGCCATGTGGGCGCGGGCGTGCTTGGCGACGAAGTTCATCTCGTCGGGCTCGTCCGCCGAGGCGGCGAGGTAGGCGGCCTCGGCGAGCATGCGCGTCTGGAGCGGCATCAGGTCCCGGAAGATGCCCGAGAGGGTCGCGACGACGTCGATGCGCGGGCGCCCGAGCTCGGAGAGCGGCCGCAGCGTCGCGCCGCACAGCCGTCCGTAGCTGTCGAACTTCGGAGCCGCCCCCATCAGCGCGAGCGCCTGGCCGACGGGCGCACCCTCGGACTTCAGCGTGTCGGTGCCCCACAGCACCATCGCCACGGTCTCGGGCAGAGGATTGCCGTCGGCCATGTGGCGGCGGATCAGCTCCTGCGCCTGGCGCGCACCGTCCTTGACCGCGTAGGCGCTGGGGATGCGGAACGGGTCGAAGCCGTGGATGTTGCGCCCCGTCGGCAGGATCGCAGGCGTGCGCAGGAGATCGCCGCCCGGCGCGGGCGGGACGTAGCCGGCATCGAGCGCGTGCAGGATCGCCGGCAGCTCGTCGTCCGAGGCGAGCGCGGCGTTGACCGCCTGCAGCCGGCCGAGGATCTCGAGGTGTTCCGGCCCGATCTCGCCGCGACCCGGCTCTCCCGCCTGGTGGGCGGCGGCGGGCGTGGCGCCGGCGGCGAGCGCCTCGGCGGTGGCGCGCGGCAACGCGATCCCGTCGGAGGCGTCGGCCACGGCCATGAGCAGGTCGGCCCGCTCGGTCGCCGAAGGCGCGCGGCCCACGACGTGGAGGCCGTGCGGGATGAGCGTCGTCTCGTATTCGAGGATCCGCTCCCACAGCCGCGCGATGTCCTCGCTGCCGCTCTCGCCCGGATCGGCGAGGACGAAATCGAGCTCGGTCGCCTGGCCGCGGATCATCGCGGCGAGCTCGGCCCGCTCCGTCGCCTCCTCGGGAGGCAGCGCGCGCCAGCGCTCGACGGCGCCCTTGAGCTCGACGAGACCGCGATAGAGCCCCGCCTGCGCCACCGGCGGCGTGAGGTAGGAGATCAAGGTCGCCGCCGCGCGGCGCTTGGCGATCGTGCCCTCGGAGGGGTTGTTGGCGGCATAGAGGTAGAGGTTGGGCAGATCGCCGATGAGACGGTCCGGCCAGCAGGCGCCGGAGAGGCCGGTCTGCTTGCCCGGCATGAATTCCAGCGCGCCGTGGGTGCCGAAATGCAGGACGGCGTTCGCGCCGAAATCCTCGCGCAGCCAGCGGTAATAGGCGGAGAAGGCGTGGGTCGGCGCGAAGCCCTTCTCGAAGAGGAGCCGCATCGGGTCCCCCTCGTAGCCGAAGCCGGGCTGCACGCCCACGAAGACGTTGCCGAAATGCGCGCCCAGAACCAGGATCGCCGACCCGTCGGAGAGCTGGCGCCCGGGCGCCGCGCCCCATTGCGCCTCGATCTCGGCGAGATGCGGCTCGCGGCGCACGTGATCGTCGGTGAGGATGCGCGCGGCGACGTTCGCGTCCGCGCCGTAGCGCGCAGCGTTGCCCTCGAGGAGCGCGGTGCGCAGCGCGTCGACGTCCGCGGGCAGATCGACCGCGTAGCCGGCGTCCTTCAGGCCACGAAGCGTGTTGTGGAGCGATTCGAACACGGCGAGGAAGGCCGCCGAGCCGGTGGCGCCGGCGTTCGGGGGGAAATTGAAGATCGTGATCGCGACCTTGCGCTCGGCCCGCTTCGTGCGCCTGAGGCGCACGAGCCGCGCGACGCGGGCGGCGAGCATGGCGACGCGCTCGGGCTGCGGGCGCATGTCGTTGCCGGCCTCGTCCTCGCCGCCGTTACGCCCGGCGAAGAGGATCGGGCCGGTCGCGCCGTCGAGCTCGGGCAGCGCAACCGTCATCGTCGCCTCGACGGGCAGGAGCCCGCGATCGGAGCGTTCCCAGGCCGAGAGCGTCTGGAACTCGCTCGCCTGGGCGGCGACGTAGGGCACGTCGAGCCGCGCGAGGATCGCCTCCGCGGCCTTCGAATCGTTGTAGGCCGGGCCGCCGACGAGGGAGAAGCCGGTCAGCGAGACGACGGCGTCCACGGCCGGCCGACCGTTCGCGTCGAAGAAGCAGCGCTCCATGGCCGGGCGTGCGTCGAGCCCGGCGGCGAAGCAGGGCACGACGTCGAGGCCCTTCGCCTCGAGCGCGCGGATCACGCCGTCGTAATGCGCCGTGTCCTCCGCGACGATGTAGGAGCGCAGGCACACGAGGCCCACGCGCCCGAGCGCGCCCCCCCGAGGCAGCGCGTCCACGGCCTGGCCGATGCGACCGGGAATGTCGGGATGGTAGACGCCGATCTCGGCCACCTCGACGGGGTCGCCCACCTTCAAGGTGCCGCGCAGGCGCTTGCGCGGGCCGTCGGCATAGCGGTCCACCAGCAGGCGAACCATGTTGGCGACGTTCTCCTCCGAGCCCGCGAGCCAATATTGCAGGCACAGGAGATAGGCGCGCAGGTCCTGGGCGGTGCCCGGGATGAAGCGCAGGATCTGCGGGATGCGGCGCAGCATCTTGAGCTGGCGCGCACCCGAATCGCCCTTGCCCGGCGCGCCGTCCTTCTTCGAGCCCTTGGGACGCAGCTTCTTGAGCAACGCCATCGGGCCCGAGGCCGGCTTTCGCATGTCGAGGCCGCCCATGCGGGTGAGGCGCGTCACCTCGCCGGCGGACATGCAGGAGACCAGCGCGTCGCAGGCGTCGCGCCGCTTCTCGAGCGCGGGCATGACGGCGCGGATGTGGTCCTCGAGGAACATCATCGTGCACACGACGATGTCCGCGCGCTCGATGTCGGAGCGGGCGCGGGCCACGGCCTCCGCGTCGTCCTCCCAATCGGTCGCGCAATGCATGCCGAGCGACAGGCCCGGCATCTCGCGGGACAGCGTGCGCCGGGCGCGGGCGACGGGGCCGGCGAGATGGTTGTCGAGGGTCACGATGACGAAGCGCAGGGGCATCCCCGCCGCGGCCGGCGAAGCGGCGGCATCGAGGCAGCCGGACGCCGGCGCCTCGAGCGCCCGGATCGTCAGGTCCGTGCGGTCAGCGACTGAAGTGAGCCTTCGCATCGTAGATCGTCTCGAGCGTGATGGACGCGACCCCGCGCTCGTGCGCGAAGCGTTCGGTGTTGCGCCGGGCCTTGCCGCGCACGAAGAAGGGGATCTTGAGCAGTTCCTTCTCCGCCTCGGCGGTCCAGGCGGGGGAGGCGGACGCGTCCGTCTCGGTCGACGCGGCGGCGGGCGGCGCGACGACGATGGGCTCCGCGGGCGGGGTTGCGGGCGCCGCCTCGCGCCGCGGCGCCGCGTGCTCGGAGGCGAGGTGCGACGGCACCGCGGCGTCGTTGAACTCGAAATCGTCGCGGAACATCGACAGGAGATGCTCCTCGAGCCCCATCACCAGCGGATGGACGAAGGTGTCGAAGAGGACGTTCGCGCCCTCGAAGCCCATCTGCGGCGAGTAGCGGGCGGGGAAGTCCTGCACGTGGACGGGCGCGGAGATCACGGCGCAGGCGATGCCCAGCCGTTTGGCGATGTGGCGCTCCATCTGCGTGCCGAGCACGAGCTCGGGCGCAGCGGCGGCGATGGCGTCCTCGACCTCGAGGTGATCGTCCGTGATCAGCGCTTCGAGCCCGAGCCGGCCGGCGGCCTCGCGCACCTCGCGGGCGAGCTCGCGGGAATAGGTGCCGAGCCCCACCACCTCGAAGCAGAGCTCCTCGGCGGCGACCCGCGCCGCGGCGATGGCGTGGGTGGCGTCGCCGAAGACGAAGACTCGCTTGCCGGTTAGGTAGTTCGAATCGACCGAGCGCGACCACCACGGCAGCCGCCCCGCGCCCTCGGCGAGCACGTCGGAGACGTCGATGCCCGCCAGCGCGCCGATCTCGGCGATGAACTCGCGCGTGGCGTTGACGCCGATGGGCACGGTCTTGGTGAAGGGCTGGCGGCAGGCGCGCTCCAGATGGCGCGCGGCCGAGCCGGCGATCTCCGGATAGAGCACAACGTTGAAATCGGCCTCGCCGAGGCGCGCGATGTCGTGGGCGCGCGCACCCAGCGGCGCGACGACGTTGACGCGAAGCCCCATGCGCACGAGGAGGCGGTGGATCTCATCGAGATCGTCGCGGTGGCGGAAGCCGAGCGCGGTGGGTCCGAGGATGTTGCAGGACGGCGCCTCGCCTTCCGCCCGCGGCGCCGTGCGCGGTCGCGCGAGGGCGCGCACGAGCTGGAGGAAGGTCTCCGCCGCGCCCCAGTTCTCCTTGCGCTGATAGGAGGGCAGCTCGAGCGGGACGACGGGGATCGGGAGGTTCAGGGCGCGCGCGAGCCCGCCGGGATCGTCCTGGATCAGCTCCGCGGTGCACGACGCGCCCACCAGCATCAGGTCGGGCTCGAAGCGCTCGTAGGCTTCGCGCGCGGCCTCCTTGAAGATCTCCGCCGTGTCGGCGCCGAGATCGCGGGCCTGGAAGGTCGTGTAGGTGACGGGCGGGCGCTGGTCGCGCCGCTCGATCATGGTGAAGAGCAGGTCGGCGTAGGTATCGCCCTGGGGCGCGTGGAGGACGTAGTGCACCCCCTCCATGGCCGTGGCGATCCGCATCGCGCCGACGTGGGGAGGAGCCTCGTAGGTCCAGACGGTGAGCTTCATCGGCTCAGACCTTCAGCTTCGCACGGCGCAGGAGCGGGCGAACGAAGAGACCGGAGAGGTCCGCCGCCTGGTCGTAGCCGTGGATGGGGGTGAAGAGCAGCTCGATCGACCATTTGGTCGCGAGCCCCTCCGCCTCGAGCGGATTGGCGAGGCCCAGCCCGCACACGGTGATGTCCGGCGCCGCCGCGCGGCAGCGGTCGAGCTGGCGGTCGACGTGCTGGCCCTCGACGATCGCGACGCCGTCGGGCAGGAGCGCGAGCTCCTCGGCCATGTGGCGCGCATGGAGATAGGGCGTGCCGATCTCCACGAGCTCCATGCCGAGCTCGCGATGCAGGAAGCGCGCGATGGGCACCTCGAGCTGCGAATCGGGGAAGAAGAAGATGCGCTTGCCTTCGAGCCGGGCGCGATCGCGCGCGACCGCCGCGCGCCCGCGGGCCTCCATCGGCGCGACGACGCGCGCGAACAGGTCGGGATCGACGTCGAAGGCGTCCGCCGCCGCCTTCAGCCACGCGGTCGTGCCCTCGATGCCGAGCGGGAACGGAGCGCAGAGCGGCTGCGCGCCGCGATCCTCGAGGGCGCGGGCGGTATCCGCCAGGAAGGGCTGGGCGAGGAGCAGGCACGTGCCCTCCCCCACCGCCGGCAGCGCGTTCGCGCGGCGCATCGGCAGGAAGCGCGCGGGAATGCCGAGCGCCTCGAAGATTCGGGCGAACTGGTCCTCGACCACGTCCGCCAAGGCCCCGACGACGAGGAGCTCGCGTGCCGCCGGCTCCGCCCGCGGCAGGCTCGGCACGAGGGAGGCGAGGCAGGCGTCCTCGCCTTGCGTGAAGGTCGTCTCGATCCCCGAGCCGGAATAGGAGAGCACGCGCACGTCCGGCAGGAAGCGCGCCGAGAGGCGCTGGGACGCGCGCGAGAGGTCGAGCTTGATCACCTCGGACGGGCAGGAGCCCACGAGGAAGAGCATCTTGATGTCGGGGCGCCGGGCCAGCAGCCGCTCGACGCAGGCGTCGAGCTCCTCGTTGGCGTCGGCGAGGCCGGCGAGGTCGCGCTCCTCGATGATGGCGGTGGCGAATCGCGGCTCGGCGAAGATCATCACGCCGGCGGCCGACTGCATTAGATGCGCGCAGGTGCGCGAGCCCACGATCAGGAAGAACGCGTCCTGGATCTTGCGGTGCATCCAGATGATGCCGGTCAGCCCGCAGAAGACCTCGCGCTGGCCGCGCTCCGTGCGCACGACGGGGCCGGAGCGCTCCGTCGCGCGGGCGTCGGCGGGAGCCGGAACGTCGGCGCAGCCGGCCGAGACGGGACGGCGCGCGCCGTCGACGATGACGTGGCGGTTCATCGCGCGCCCTCCCCGATCAGGGAGATCGCGGGGGCCGCCTCGCGCGCCTCCTGCATCCGCGCGGCGCGCAGCTTGAGGACGAATTGCACGGCGTTGACGACGTAGGCGGCGTAGGCCGCGAGCGCGACGGCCATCTGCCCGCGCGTCCCGATCAGATCCGTGAACAGAGCCACGAGATAGAAGGTGTGCAGCGCGATGACGCCGAAGGAGACCACGTCCTCCCAGAAGAACGGCTCGGCGAACAAGTAGACGCCGAAGACCTCCTTCTCCCAGATCGCGCCGGTGACCATGATCGTGTAGAGCGTCAGCGTCTTCGCGACGATGGAGATCGTCGCCGCCGCGTAGCCCTCGCCGGTCGCGAGATACCGGGCGATGAGGGCGATCGAGACGAGGCACACCAGGAACTGCACGGGGGCGAGAACGCCCTGCACGATGGTCCACGGCGAGGCGTCGCGGCGCGCACGCTGCTGCGGCGTATAGAGCCCTCGCCTCGGTGTCTCGGCGTCGGCGCGACGCATCGCGACCCTCCCTGAACGGCACCCGTTTTCTTGCCTTCGAAGCTAGGGAGAGGCTCCACGAGTGTCAACCTAGATTGACGTCAATCCAGCCTCACAATAAACACGGTCGGGTTAAGTGCGTAGCGCCGAGCCACTTGCGCGCGCCGCAGGCTCCGCCTTATGATCGTTCGAAGTTCAGCCAAGCTCGAATGTGAGAAAAACCAAGAAAAACAACGGTTCGCCGAGCGAAAAAGACGTTGGACGCCGGAACGAAGGGAGGTGTCCATGGCCATCCTCAAGGAGGCGACCGCCGCTTCCTCCGCATCTGCGGGGGACGAGCGTGCGGCGAACGGCAGGCCCGCGAGCCATGCGTCCGGCGGGCGCGACGCCCGCAGGGATGCGCTCTCTCGAGCGATCGAGGCGCAGATCATCCCCAGGCTGATGCTCGTCCACGCGAGCGGCGGCTGCACGGACGCCGTCTCCCGCGATCCCGCGCCGACGCGCGAGGAAGCCATCGAGCTCGCCAGCCTCGTGCTCGCCCACGACGTCGGGGTCGCGCAATCGTACGTCGACGTCCTGCGGGCGCGCGGGGCGACGCTGGAGACCATCTTCCTCGATCTCCTCGCGCCGGCGGCGAATCATCTGGACACGTTGTGGCGCGAGGATCGCGCGGATTTCTGCGAGATCACCATCGCCCTCTCTCGGCTGCAGCAGCTCCTGCGCGGGCTCGGCGTACCGTTCGAGGCGGAAGGCGAGTTCACAGTGTCAGAGAAGCGCGTGCTGCTCGCCTCCACGCCGGGGGAGACGCACACGTTCGGCATCTCCATCGTGGAGGAGTTCATGCGTCGCGGCGGCTGGGACGCCGCCTGCGCGCCGGGCGCCTCCGCCACCGAGCTCGGCCGCCTCGTGGGGCGCGACTGGTTCGACGTCGTCGGCTTCTCCTTGAGCTGCGAGTGCTTGCTCGCGGAGCTTTCGTCCGCTATCGACATCGTCCGACGTCGGTCGCGGAATCGTCGAGTCGGCGTCCTGGTTGGGGGCCATTACTTCAACGAGCACCCCGAGAGCGCTGCGTCGATCGGCGCCGATCTCGTGGCGTTCGACGGCCTCGACGCCGTCAGGAAGGCGCAGCGGTTCGTGGGAGGCGCCGCGCGGGCCAGGTGAGGGATCGGCTTGGAACAGCGAGGATCGCAGCGCCCGATGGACACTCCTCCGGCTCCCGAGGGCCTGCGCCGATTCCGGGCCCCTGAGACGTCGCTCGCCGACGTCGACGCGGCGGGCGCGGCGCGGCTCATCGCGACGACCAACGATCTCGCCCTCGTGCTCGACGGCGACGGCGTCATCGAGGACGTCGCCATCGGCTCCGCCGAGCTCGAGGGAGAGGATTGCTCCCGCTGGCTCGGCCGGCGCTGGATCGACACCGTCACCGTGGAGAGCCGCGAGAAGATCGAGGCGCTCATGCGCCACGCCGGCTCCGACGACGCGCGGATCTGGCGCCAGGTCAACCATCCGCGCAGCACCGGCCCGGATCTCCCCATCCTGTATTCCGCCGTGGACGTCGGCCGCTCCGGGCGAATCGTCGCCGTGGGGCGCGACCTGCGCGGCGTCGCCTCGCTCCAGCGCAAGCTCGTCGACGCCCAGGCCGCGATGGAGCGCGAATACGCCCATCTGCGCAGCGCCGAGACGCGCTATCGCCTGCTCTTCCAGATCGCCACCGAGGCGGTCCTCGTCGTCGACGCCGCGACTCGGCGCGTGAGCGAGGCGAACCCCTCCGCCACCGAGCTCGTCGCGAGCGGGACGCCGCTCAACGGGCGCAGCTTGGCCCAGCTCTTCTCTCCCGAGAGCGCCGGCGCGCTCGAGGATCTCCTCGCCGCCGCCCGCACCGCCGGGCGCTCGGACGAGGCGCGGCTCAAGCTCGCGGACGGGCGCGACGCGCTCGCCTCCGCCTCCGTCTTCCGCCAGGAGCGCGTGACGCATTTCCTGGTGCGGCTCACGCCGCCCGGCGGCGGCGCCACGACGCTCGCGGCCTCGCGCCGACGTGTGCTGCGCGTCGTCGAGCGCCTGCCGGACGCCCTCGTCGTCACCGATTCGGACCGGCGCATCCTCACGGCCAACGCCGCCTTCCTCGATCTCGTCCAGCTCGCCACCGAGGAGCAGGCGCGCGGCGAGCCGCTCGACCGCTGGCTCGGGCGATCGAGCGTGGATTGCAACGTGCTCGTGGCGAGCGTGCGCGAGCACGGCTCCGTCAAGCGCTTCGGCACGCTGGTCCAGGGCGAGTACGGGCTCACCGAGGAGGTCGAGGTCTCCGCCGTGATCGCGCCGGAGGCGGAGGAGACCTATTTCGGCTTCACCATCCGCTCCGCGACGCCGCGCGCGGCCTCGGTGCTGGGCATCGGCGGGCCCGAATTGCCGCATTCCGTGGCGCAGATGAAGGAGCTCGTCGGGCGCGTGTCGCTCAAGGAGCTCGTGCGCGAGACGACGGACGTCATCGAGAAGCTGTGCATCGAGGCCGCCCTCGATCTCACCGGCGACAACAGAGCCTCGGCGGCGGAGATGCTCGGCCTCTCGCGCCAGAGCTTCTACGCCAAGCTGCGCCGCTACGGCCTTGGCGACCTCGACCACGAGGACTGACCCGCCGGGCCCCGACGGCCCGTCACCCCAATTGACACACATCAGTGTCAATTCTGATTGACGCCGGCGATCGAGGGGGTAGCATCTCCCCCATGACGCGACCGGCCATCCTCTCCTTCACCGAGCTCCTGAAGCCGATCACCTGGTTCGCACCCATGTGGGCGTTCGCCTGCGGGGTCGTCTCCTCGGGCGTCGCGGCGGATACGCGCTGGCCGGTGATTCTCGCCGGCATCGTGCTCGCTGGTCCGCTCGTGTGCGCGGCGAGCCAGGCGGTGAACGACTGGTACGACCGCCACGTGGACGCCATCAACGAGCCGAACCGGCCGATCCCGTCCGGGCGCATTCCCGGCCGCTGGGGGCTCTACATCGCGGTGATCTGGACGGCCCTCTCCGCCCTCGTCGCCTTCCTGCTCGGACCGGTCGTGCTCCTCGCGGGCATCGTCGGCCTCGCCCTCGCCTGGGCCTATTCCGCTCCGCCCTTCCGCCTCAAGCAGAACGGCTGGTGGGGGAACTCGGCGGTGGCGATCTCCTACGAGGGCCTCCCGTGGTTCACGGGCGCGGCGATCATGGCCGCCGCCTTCCCGGACTGGCGCATCGTCGTCGTGGCGCTGCTCTATTCCTTCGGCGCCCACGGCATCATGACGCTCAACGACTTCAAGTCGGTGGAGGGGGACACCCGCGAGGGCGTCGATTCGCTCCCCGTGCTGCTGGGCGTCGACCGCGCCGCGCGCCTCGCCTGCTGGGTCATGGCCGCGCCGCAGGTCGTCGTGATCGCCCTCCTGTTCGCCTGGGGCGCGCCCTGGCACGCGCTCGCGGTGACGGCGCTCCTCGCGGCGCAGGCCGCGCTGATGGGCAAGCTCGTCGCCGATCCCCGCGGCAAGGCCGCCTGGTACAACGCCACCGGCACGACGCTCTACGTGCTCGGCATGCTCGTCACCGCTTTCGCCCTGCGCGGGCTCGGCCCGGTCGCCTGAGGGAGGAGTGTCCATGAACGCCGCGCGCGCGAGCGCCCCGCTCTCCTGGTTCGGCATCGCACGGCTCGGCCTCGTCCAGGCCTCGCTGGGCGCCATCGTCGTCATCACCACCTCCACGCTCAACCGCGTGATGGTGGTGGAGTTGGCGCTCGCCGCCTCGCTGCCCGGCCTCCTCGTCGGATTGCATTACGCGGTCCAGCTCCTGCGGCCGCGGTGGGGCCACGGCTCGGACGTCGGCGGGCGGCGCACGCCCTGGATCGTCGGCGGCATGGCGGCGCTCGCCGCCGGCGCCGTGCTGGCCGCGCTCGCCACCGCCCTCGCCGCGACGAACCTCGTCGCCGGCATCGCGCTCTCGACGCTCGCCTTCGGCGTGATCGGCATCGGCGTGGGCGCGTCGGGCACCTCGCTCCTCGCGCTCCTCGCCGAGCGCGTGGCGCCCGCGCGGCAGGCGTCGGCGGCCGCCATCGTCTGGATCATGATGATCGCGGGCTTCATCGTCACCGCCGGGACGGCGGGGCACTTTCTCGACCCGTTCTCGATGACGCGCCTCGTCGCCGTCACCGCCGGCGTCGCGGGGATCGCCTTCCTCGTGACGATCCTCGCGGTCGCGGGCGTCGAAGGCGCGCGCCGGGCCCGGTCGGCCGGCGCGAGCGGCGCGGCGAAAGTGCCCTTCCGGCAGGCGCTGGCGGAGGTCTGGGCCGAGCCGACGGCGCGGCGCTTCACGATCTTCGTCTTCGTCTCGATGCTCGCCTACTCCGCGCAGGACCTCATCCTCGAGCCCTTCGCCGGCGCGGTCTTCGCGATGACGCCCGGCGAGACGACGCAGCTGTCGGGCGTCCAGAACGGCGGCGTCCTCGTCGGCATGATCCTCACGGGCCTCCTCGGCGGGGGCTTTCGCGAGGGCGGGCGCTCGCGCCTGCATCTGTGGGCGATCGGGGGCTGCCTGATCTCGGCGGCGGCGCTCGCCGGCCTCGCCTTCGGCGGCGCGCTGGGTGCTGCGTCCTTCGGGGCCGTCTGGCCGCTCCATGCGAACGTGGCCGTGCTCGGCTTCGGCAACGGCGTCTTCGCGGTGGCCGCCATCGGCTCGATGATGCGGCTCGCCCGCGAGGGTGCGGCGAACCGCGAGGGCACGCGCGTCGGCCTCTGGGGCGCGGCGCAGGGCGTCGCTTTCGGGCTCGGCGGCCTCGTCGGCACCATCGCGGTCGATGTCGGGCGCCTCGTGCTCGACGGCACCGCCGAGGCCTATGCCGGCGTGTTCCTGGGCGAGGCCGTGCTCTTTATCGTCTCCGCCGTCCTGGCGGCGCGGGTGATGAGCGCCGGCGCCCTCGCGCCGGCCGGAGGTAGAGGCGCCGCCGCCATCGTGCGCGCGCAGCCCGTTCTGCAAGGGAGGACGACGTCGTGACCTTCGAGAGCTCCACCGAGATCGCCACGTCGGTCGATCCTGCGGCGGTCGCCGGCCACCGTCCGCACCCCGCGATGGACCGAGACCACACCTTCGACGTCGTCGTCGTCGGCGGCGGCCCGGCGGGCGCCACGGCGGCGAGCGACCTCGCGCGAGGGGGCCGCGACGTGCTCCTCCTCGACAGGGCGGGACGCATCAAGCCCTGCGGCGGCGCGATCCCGCCGCGCCTCGTGCGCGACTTCGCCATTCCCGACGGCATCCTGTGCGCGCGCATTTCGGGGGCGCGGATGATCGCGCCCTCGGACAAGCGCGTCGACATGCCCATCGAGGACGGGTTCGTCGGCATGGTGGACCGCGAGGTCTTCGACGAATGGCTGCGCACGCGCGCCGTCGCCAACGGCGCGACGCGCCTGGACGGCACGTTCGAGACGCTCACGCGCGATCCCGACGGCGTCGCGCGGGTGCATTGGAAGGTCGCGACGAAGGACGGCGGCGGGACGCTGAGCGTGCGGGCTCGCGCGGTGATCGGCGCCGACGGCGCCAATTCCGCCGTGGCCCGCGAGGCGGTTCCCCAGCGCGGGCCCGTCCCCTTCGTCTTCGCCTATCACGAGATCGTCGAGGCGCCGGAGACGGGCACGGCGGACTACGAGGAGAACCGCTGCGACGTCTTCTACCAGGGCAAGCTCTCGCCGGACTTCTACGCCTGGGTCTTCCCGCACGGGAAGACCGCCTCGATCGGCGTCGGATCGATGCACAAGGGCTTCGGCCTCAAGGACGCCGTCGCGGAGCTGCGCGGGACGACGAAGCTCGACGGCGTGCGCACCATCCGCAAGGAAGGCGCGCCGATCCCGCTCCATCCCGCGAAGAAGTGGGACAACGATCGCGACGTGCTGCTCGCGGGCGACGCCGCCGGCGTCGTCGCGCCGGCCTCGGGCGAGGGCATCTACTACGCCATGGTGGGCGGGCGCCTCGCGGCGGAGGCGGTGGAGACCTATCTCGAGACCGGCCGCTCGCAGGCTCTGGCGGGCGCGCGAAAAGCCTTCATGAAGGCGCACGGGCGCGTGTTCTTCATCCTGGGGATCATGCAGCGCTTCTGGTACGTCAACGACAAGCGCCGGGAGCGCTTCGTCTCGATCTGCCGGGACGCCGACGTGCAGCGCCTCACCTGGCAGGCCTACATGAACAAGGAGCTCGTGCGCCGCGATCCGATGGCGCACGTGCGCATCTTCTTCAAGGATCTCGCCCACCTGTTCGGGCTGGTGAGGCCTTGATCGACTTCGTCGCGTCCGGCCGGGTCTTCGACCTCGTCGCCGCGATCCTGGCGCTGGAGGGGCTCGCCCTCCTCCTCGTCGGCCGCCTGCCGTCGATGCGGGCGCGGCTCTTCCCGCCTTGGCGCCGCCTCGCCCCCGGCGATCTCGCCGGGTTCGTCGTGGCGGGGCTTGGTCTCTCCATCGCGGCGCGCGCCGCGATCCGAGAAGACGATTGGACGATCGTGGCCGCCGGCCTGACGATCGCCTTCCTCGCGCATGTCTACGACTTGCGACGACGCTGGATCCGCGCGGCCTAGTCTCGACACGGTGCGGCGAAGAGCCTGCGGAGGCTGCGCGTTTCCTGCGCAAAAACACGCACGTGCTCGCTTTTTCTGCGATGAAGACTTGTCGTGCAGATGTGTCAAGCTATACTGACATGATCGGAGCGGCTTCCCCCGCGCTCCGTCCCCCGTTCTGCAGGAGGCCGCCATGCCGAGCCGCCCCGACACCCCCCTCCTCGACACGATCCGCGATCCCTCCGCTCTGCGGGGTCTCTCCGACCAGGAGCTGCGGCGGGTCGCCGACGAGCTGCGGGCGGAGAC
>NZ_BMMF01000022.1 GCF_014645695.1 Salinarimonas ramus
GATCCTGGCCCTCGACGAAACGCCCCATCCCGAAGCTCCCCGTGTAGAGAGCTGAAGCTTAGCATATTCGAGGGCGTTTCCACACGGCCTCGGCCCGAAGCCGCCAGCGCGATCGCCGATCCGGGATAGAGGCGAAGACTGCACTCGCGCGTCTAAGTCCTCAAATGCAATCCTGCAAAAATCCGGCATTATTGCTTGTAGAATGCGAAGGAAGTTTTGATGAGAGCCAATCGACGTCGTCCAATATCTTTCTCGAGCCACGCTCGCGAGCTTCCTCCTGCTATGCGTTCACTGACGCAGCGATCCGAGCGCGTGCATAGGTTCGGCCATCGGCATCGGGAGAGACCGACCGTTCCCACGCAAGCGCTTGGGCGACGATCGTATGCAGGTCGGCGAAGCGCGGAGACCAGCCCAGCACCCGCCTGATGCGGGTCGTGTCGGCGACGAGGGAGGCCGGGTCGCCGGCGCGGCGCTCCGCGCGCCTTACGGGGAAATCGACGCCGGAGACGCGCTTCACCGCCTCGATCACCTCGTGCACCGAGGCCCCGCGGCCGTAACCGCAGTTGAAGACCGCGCCGTCTCCGCCCTCGCGCAGATGCCGTAATGCCGACAGATGCGCTTCGGCGAGGTCGCTCACCTGGATGTAGTCGCGCAGGCAGGTACCGTCGCGCGTCGGGTTATCATCGCCGTAGATCGCCACCTCCGGCCGGGCACCGAGCGCGGCCTGGCAGGCGACCTTGACGAGATGCGTCGCGTTCGGCGTCGATTGCCCGGCTCGCCCCTTCGGATCGGCGCCGGCGACGTTGAAGTAGCGCAGCACGACGTAGCCCAGTGCGTGCGCCCGCGCCGCGTCGGCAATCATCCACTCGCTCATCAGCTTGGAACGGCCGTAGGGGTTGATCGGCACGAGCGGTGCATCCTCCGTCAGCGTCGAGCCGGCGGGCTCCCCGTAGACCGCGGCCGTCGAGGAGAAGACGAGCCGCCGCACGCCCGCGGCCACCGAAGCGGCGAGCAATGCGCGCGTCTTCATCGTATTCGCTTCGTAGTAGCCGAGTGGATCGGCGACGCTCTCCGGCACCACGATGCGCGCCGCGAAATGCATGATCTCGTCGACGCGGTGGTCCGCGATGGTGCGGGAGACGAGCGCCGCGTCACCCACGTCCCCGACGACGAGCGGCACGCCATCGGGCACCGCCGCGCGGCTGCCGGTGGAGAGATCGTCGAGCACGACGACTTGCTCGCCCGCGTCGAGGAGCGCGAGGACGGCATGCGCGCCGACATAGCCGGCGCCTCCGGTGACGAGGATCGTCATCGTGGGCTCACGGCGCGGTGGCGACGAGCGGCACGCGTGCGGGCGCGGCCGGGGCGAGGCGCGAGCGTGCGATGGCGATGTCGTCGACGGGCAGGCGCGCGCTCGCCGCAAGCGCCTCCTCGACGAGAGCCCCCATCCTGCGCTTGAACACCGAGGCGTCGAAGGCGGTGGCATGCCGCCGCAGCACGAAGGAGTCGAAACGGGTCTCCTCGCGCTCGAAGCGCTCCACCGTTGCGACGATGTCATCGGCCGTCTGGCGCTCGAAGAGGAGGCCGGTGACGCCCGGCACGACGGTGTCCATCGCGCCGCCGCGCCCATAGGCGAGAACGGGGCGCCCGCTCGCCATGGCCTCGACCGGGACGATGCCGAAATCCTCCTCGCCGGGGAAGACGAGCGCCCGGCAGCGGGCGAGGCTCTCGCGCAGGACGTCGAAGGGCGCGCGTCCGAGGAAGGAGATCGTCGGGCCGGCCATGGCCTGGAGACGGGCGCGCTCGGGCCCCTCTCCGATCACGACGAGGCGCTTGCCCATGCGGGTGAAGGCCTCCACCGCGAGATCCACGCGCTTGTACCCGACGAGCTGACCGGCGCAGAGATAGATGGCAGATTTTTGCTTCCGGCTCGAAAGAGAAAACCACAACGCCCTTATCTTGTGACCGGGAAACTTTGAAAACGACGTTTCGCGCCGGAGCAAAACGAAGCTCTACGAAGTATCTGCTGATTGTACGTTCCCACCTCCGAACTCTCCCGCAGCACGCCGTCCACCATCGCGAACGTCGCCCGCATGTGGCCCTGCGAGACCGGCCTTCCGACCATGACCACGAGCTCGGGCTTGTTCGCCGATGTGCGGACCAGGCCCCGAGTGCCGTCCTCGAGCGTCATTCGCACGCCGTTCATGGTGACGACGTCCGCGATGACCGCGCCCGCCAGCGGCGCGTCGTCCTCGCGGATCGCGGCGGTCTGGGCGGTGACCCGCTCGACACGTCGTCCTTCAGCGCGTTCGGGCAGTGCGGGGCTTACGCGCAAGGGCGGGGCGGCGCGGAACGCCCATCGATCATCAGCAGGCGGACATAACCGTGCTGATGATGCAGGCGGGCCGGGCTCGCTGGACCCGGCGTGCATGCAGGCCGTCACACCCTCTGCCTACCAAACGGAACCTACGAGCAGGTCCACGGCGTCAGCGACCTGTAGAGGCGGACAACCTACCCCGAAGGTGCGGTCGCGCTCCGTCGCGCCTGCGACCGCAGCGACGTGACCGACCCTCTCGGACATGTCGAGGTGCCGACGCTCGTCCTGCACGCGCGCGCCGATGCGTCGTCCCATATGAGCGGGGTACGATGATCGCTTCGGCGATCCCCGATGCGCGCCTCGTATCGCTCGACAGCGAGAACGAGGTTCTCATGCCGGAAGAGCCTTCGTGGGAGCGCGTCCTGCGGGAGATCGAGGGCTTCTGCGCATCTTGAAGCCGGAGGTCATGCTGGTGAAAGACGGGTGGCCGGGGCCGAGGCTTTCGCGCGAGCCGTCGACGGGAACACGCGCCTCGTCACCGTGAGCGCCGTCCAGTCGGCCACCGGCTACCGCGCAGATTTCGGTGCCCTGCGCGAGATCGCCGACCGCTCGGATGCTCTTCTGTTCGGCGACGCCAGCCGGATCGGCGGCGCTCTGCCGATCGACGTCACGTCCGCGCGCATCGACGCCATGGTCGCCCTGCGCCACGAGTTGCTGACCGTCACGCGCGGATTCGGCTACGCCGTGTCCACTGAGGAGCTCCGCGCGCCGCCCTCCGTCACATCCTCGTGCACCACGTGCTGGGACACGGCCCATGTTGCAGCACAGGAGGCGGCGGCGCCGACGCTAGGGCGAGCTACACGGACAGCATCCGCATCATCTTAGATAGCGGCCGTCGCCGCACGAACAACATGAAAGGCCAGTCATGATGTCGAGAATGCCCCTGCGTCGTGTCCTACCAACCGTCCGACGGATCTCGCTGCGCGGCAGCGGTAGAATGCGGGGGGCGGAGCCGTACGCGATCGCCGAAAGCGGTCTCAGCTCTGCTCCAGGCACGCCACCAAGATCGACATCAGGTCGAGCGACAACGGCGAATATGAATTCGGCGTCTAGGGCGATGCTGGATCGGCGCGTTCGTCGGGACACTGGCCATCGTCTTGATCGACCGAGGCATGCTCGCGTGGGGATCAGTTACAGGTAGACATTGCTTCCGTTAATCTTCATAATCTTTTCTCGTGACAAACTTCTTAGCAGAATGTTAGATAACGACGTTGGCTCGCTGGGGGAGCGGTTACCCACGCGCAGTGCAATGTGCGTCAGCCTCGGTTCGATTCCGAGGGCGAGCCTCCAAACCAGCGTCAAGCAGCCAGGTGGCGGTGAGCACCTTCGAGACGGCGGCCTTGATGCTCTCGTGGGCGTTAGAGATCACGAGCTTCACGCCCCGCAGGCCGCGCCGGGCGAGCTTCCTGAGGAAGGCCGTCCAGAACGTCTCCGCCTCGGAGGGGCCGACGTCCATGCCGAGCACCTCGCGCCGGCAGTCGGTGTTGACGCCCACCGCGACGATCACCGCCACCGAGACGATGCGGCCGTTCTGGCGCACCTTCACGTAGGTCGCGTCGATCCACAGGTAGGGCCAGTCGCCCTCGATCGGCCGGTCGAGGAAGGCCTTCACCCGCTCGTCGATCTCTCCGCAGAGCCGGCTCACCCGGCGCTTCGACACGCCGCTCATCCCCATGGCCTTGACGAGGTCGTCCACGGAGCGGGTCGAGACGCCCTGGATGTAGGCCTCCTGGATCACGGCGGTGAGCGCCTTCTCCGCCATCCGCCGCGGCTCCAGGAAGCCCGGAAAGTAGCTGCCCTTGCGCAGCTTGGGGATGCGCAGCTCGACCGTGCCGGCCCGCGTCTCCCGGTCCCGGTTACGATTGCCGTTGCGCTACACGACGCGCTCGGCGCTCTTCTCCCCGTCGCCGGCGCCGGTCGGCGCACCGACCTCGAGCTCCATCAGCCGCTCGGCGGCAAACCCGATCATCTCGCGCAGGATATCCGCGTCGGGGGTCTTCTCCACGAGCCCGCGCAGGGCCATCATCTCGTCGGTCATCGGTGGTGCTCGGTTCAGGTTGGTCTTCGCAACCCGACCCTACTGCAGACCGTCGACGACCACCCCGCGAAGCCGTCCGTCCGCTACGGCGCTATGGAGGGCGCGCGGCCGGACGGCTCCGCTCTCGTCGAGCTACAACACCACCGGGGACACGACCCGCTTCTTGTCACGGCGTGAACCATCATTACCGTGCCGACCATAGCCGGCCTTTGCCGCGCATTCCCCACTAAACCCGACTTGCCTCTCCGTCGCGTCGTGAACCCGACGCCGCTACGGCGCACAGGAGACCGTCCGCGAGCTCTTCCTCCAACGTTGCCGACTGCCGCCGTCGTTACAAGTTCAACGCGCCAATGCTGCCACTGGCGTGATCGACGAATGCCTCGGCTCGCCCTGACTTGTGCTGGTCGGCGCCTGCGACGACGCGAACCGCGTCGATGCGGTGCTCAGACGGGCGAGCCGCCTCGACAAACCATCGAAATCGCCCTTCCCGACAGCGCCGGGCGCGAAGCAATTCTGCGAGTGCATCTCGGGAGCGATGGCGCCGACGGTGGTCCTCGCACTTGGGCCTGCTCCTGCCGTAGGAGCGGAGCCGTTCGGCTGCCCCCCCCGCCAAGTCGCCCGCTGTCGGTTCGGACGATCATATACGACATAACCGAGCGCGTTAGCATAGATCGACCCGCATGGAAGACCAGCGATGACCGAAGACCCTGCGAGACTTCGTGGAGAGAGCCCCCGACGCCGGTATCCTGCGCACGATGGTCGACCTTCACCGTCACGCGGCTGGTGGAGCTCTGGATCGGCGCGGTTGCCACCGCCGGCGACGTCCACATCGGCTTCGATAGAGGCCGCGCCTCGTCCGCAGAAAGCAGAGGGCCTCATCGACGCACCCGACGGCTTTGCGAAGATCGGAACATCGGAATTTGATCTTCTCGCCCTGCGGCTGCATCCTCGTCGTCGGGGGCGGCAGAACGCCGGGGGCGCCATGACCAGGATTTCGGAGACCGACGTCGCCCTTCTTCGCGAGCGTCTCTACGCCGCCGGGTCGGGGCTCGAGCCTTGGAGCGGACTTCTGCCCGCACTCGCGACGACCTTCTCGGCACGACGTGTCACCATCCATGTGGGCGACACGGAAGGCACCGCGTCGGCCGTGGAAACGTGGCCGGTCGCTCCCGAGGGCATGCTCGAGTACGATCGGACCTATGCCGGACAGGATTTACGAGCCGACCGCATCGTGCGGGGCGGCCGTCGAGGCGTGATGACGACCGCCGATCTGATGAGCCCGGGCGAGATCGCCCGCTGTCCGGTTCACAATGAGCACTATCGACGCTGGCCGGAATGCTGGCAGAACCTGCTCGCAGCCGTCGAGTACGGCGCCCGTCTCGTGGTTCCGACCCTCCATCGCCACGCGGCGGATGGCGCCTTCGAAGAGGATATCGTTCGGGCGATGCGCGTACTCGCGCCCGATTTCGCGCGCGCATGGAGCCTCCCGATCGCCGATCCCGGCCTCGCGACGGACGACTATGAAGCGCTGATCGAATCGCTCGAGGAGGGCCTCATCATCGTCGACCGCCGGATGCGGGTCCTTCGCGTCAATGCGGCCGCGCGCGCTCTCATCGACGCCGCGCAGACGATCTCAATTGAGGACGGTATTCCGACGGCCGTGCGCGCTCTCTCGAGACAGCAGGTCGACGCCGCCCTTGCCGCCGCCGTTTCGATCGGCATGCGCGGGAGCACGGCCGGACCTCGTGAGATCGTCGTTGCGGCCCGCGACGGCTCGTCCGTTCTTCTCGACGCACATCCCATCATCGGATCGGCGAAGGCAGCGGCGATGCTGCGCATCAGGCCGATTCGCACGCCAACTCTCCCCACGATCGACGACGTCGTCGAGGCCTTCGGGGTCACACGTTCGCAGGCGGAGCTCGCGCTTGCGCTCGCACGCGGGCGTCGGCTTGCAGACCACGCTGCCGAGCGCCAGATCTCGCTCCACACGGCGAGAACGCATCTACGCGACCTCCGAGAGCGCATCGGCGCGGCGCGTCAGAGCGATGTCGTGCGCATGGTGTTCGTGCTATCGCGCTGAGGCGCTCATCGGCGCTCTTCACGCTCCGCCTCGCGGACGGTCGACACGTCGAAGTCCGGGCGAGAGCGGCTCCTTTCCGCTCTTCGTGCAAGTCGAGCACGGGTGGCGACCGCACCGACATAGCCGAGTTGAAGCCCTGCTCCGATGGCGATGGCGTTGATGAGGGCGGCGGCAAGATCCGGGCCGACGCCGAGCGTCAACACGAAGACGCCAAGGGCCGCGCCGAACGCGGTCGCCGCGAAGGGAAACACGTGAATGCCGCGCGCGCCGGCTACGGCGCCGGCGATGATGCCGATGGCGAAAATCATCGTGCCGTCCACTCGATCTGACGTGTCCACTCGAACTAACCGGCGAGGAACAAACGATTAGCAAGAAAGATAAATAGGGGTAAGTTAATGTCCATACGCCGTTCGTGGTACCCGGCGCCACGTCAATCAACGAGCATGGGTTCGCCCTCGGAAAGCACCAACCTAACCCAAATGGGGTATGCGGCTCGCTACCGGATCTGATGCAATACCGCGAGGGCGCACGAGGGTAGGCGTAGGCTATGCGTGACGACGGACATCGGCACGACAGGACTGGATACCGGGCGGAAGGGCCTGCTGCCTCCACGGTTGGTGAGCGGATTGATCGGCCATCCGGGGCGCGCAACGACACGATCGAGGCCCGCCATCGGCGCTTCGTCACGGAGCTCGAGCGTCAAGCGGCTTTGCGCGACGCCGCAGCCTTTCGCGAAAGCATCGTCCGGCTCGATGCCATGGCCGCAGACCTCATGTCGACGACGATCACGAAGCCGCCGGACATAGCCCTCAAGGCAGACGTCTTGCGCCGCTGGCTCCTCGTCGACTTCTGGAACGCCGAGCTCGGCGCCGACGGCTCGGCCGGGGCCTTGCGGCGCTTCGTCGACGACGTCGACGCTCTGATCGCTGCCATGGACCAGACAAGGGCCGAGGCCATGGGCATTGCGCCCGACCGATCGAAGTCTCGACGCTGACGATACTGCGCAGGCCCAGCACAGCCGTCGGCGGCTTCGATGCGATTTCGTGGAGAGAGCGAGGGCGCAGCAACCGGCCAAGCCTTGCATCGCCCCGGAGTATCAGATTTAACTGACGCGATCGATCGTCACGTGATCGAAAGCGGCGATTTGACGCTCGCCACCGTGTGGAGGCGGCGATGTCTTGATCAGTAAAGGCGGCGACATGCGGCGGGAGACGACGCTGCCCATCGATCGAGACGCGTTCAGCCGGGCCGTTTGGACCGGCGTGAAGCGCAAGGGATACACCTACAAGGAGGCCGCCGCGCGCGCGCAGGAACACCTTCCGGCCGGGCTTCGGATCAGCGATGTCAGCGTCTGGTCATATGCCAAGGGGAAGAGCGTGCCGCGAACGCGCGTCCAGGTGGAGGCGCTCGGGAGTGTCCTCGGCTTCGATCCGGCAGCTTTGTTTTCGCGAGAGTCGCCAGAAAGCGACGTGAAAGCCCTCGACGTACGCACGAGGTTGCCGACGGCGAAGGGAGACGAGCGGGACGACGACGCGGTGGCGGGTATACACGTCAACGACGTCGGCGGCGGGCATGCCCTTGTGCGGATCTCGGCGGTTGTCAGTTGGGACGTCGCGATGAAGATCCTCTACCTCGTCGATCCGGCAGCCGGAGGAGGAGCCCCTTGAAGGGCAGCCGCGCGTCAGGGTCGGCGTCGGAGCCTTCCGCTCAATCGGTTCTGTCGGTCGTCGACGCGGCCGACGGTGCATGACCAGCGTGCATCGCCGAACTCGGACAAGTCTGGCGCGTGTCGCATAAATCCGACCGATCGCAACGGCATGCCGCGCCACGCGACCTCTCTTCGGCAGCCGCGCCGTCGTGAGCCGCACCCGCTTCACACGCGGCACTCCGTTCGAGGACGCAGCTCGGTGCATCGGCGCTAGAGAAAGAACCGCCTGGCATGACCTTGCGAAACTCGCGCATTTTGATAAGGACCACTCAGCGAAAACAAGGATTGTTGGCCGTAGCCTCAAGGTGATGCAGCCATGCCTGACGAAACGAGCCTCGACATCCTCGCTTCCCTGGCACACTGCCCGCGCGTGGAAATGACACGTAGGCAAAATCGCTTCGAAAGTGTCTGGATCGGTGAATTCGCTTCCTCCAAGCAGCGTGGTTTCGAAGCCGGTCGATCACCTTGCGGACACTGGATCGGCCTGAACGTGGTTTTGCCGACTGGAACTGGCGTCCAGCTCGCATTCACACTGCAGGAGAGCATCGATCTTCTCGTCGCTCTTCAATTCGCCATGGCCGATGCCCTGGAACGGCTCGAATCCAGGTGCGGCGACGCCGCGACCTCGTAGCCTCTTGCGAACTACAGTAGAGAGAGGCAATCGCTGCAAAGATCGCGCTCGGGTAGACAAGACGCCATTCCTACGGAAGCTACAAAAAAGCGAACCGAATTAGATGATGCACGCCAGAGCCGCCATGGCAAAAGGGCGAGCAGCGCAGCACATGCCTGCTTCTTTCCCGTATTCCCTTCACAGCACCTTTTCCATCCGCGCCACTCATGTATTGTCGTGTTGCGCACGAATCGTCTGCTCGGAGGTTTATATGGATAAGGTTGCGGGTAGCGTACGCGCGACAACCGATCTCGACAAGCAAATCGGCTTGCGCATCAAGCTCGCGCGCAAAGCGATGAAGTTTTCGCAAAGCGAGCTTGCGACTGCGGTCGGCGTCACGTACCAACAAGTGCAAAAATACGAGAACGGCACGGATCGCGTCGCCATCTCCCGGCTCGTCCAGATCGCGCGCGTGCTCGAGGTCGGTCCGTCGTCCCTTCTGGGCGACGACGGAGCGGGCGCACCGCCCCTCCTCGACGACATGGCGACGACCCTCGTCGCCGAGTTCGGGCGCATCAGGTCGCCAGCACTGCGTCTCGCCGCGATACAGAGCCTGAAGGCGATCGTGGCCACAGATCGCGACATGCCCGATGCGGCCTTGGGCAACGCAGCCAAGCCCGCGATACCCGCCGCTCGCGCAGCTCGGTCGCGCACCAGCCTCCTGAGCGCAGGCCGCCGCGCACGTTCTAGACGCTGAGAACCTGACGTCGCCCGAACGGTCCGACAGAGTGTTGCGGTTCGGGCGCTTGACGAATTGGCATCTCGGCCGCCACAGCAACGGTGCAAATGAGGGCTCGACGCGCCGACGATCGGGCGATGCGGACCCGGAACGCCGACGCGTTGGCGTCGACCGGCGACGGCACGTGCGGAATGCGGCGTCGACGATCGCGCGACGGGCGCCGCTCCTAGCCGATACGCAGGCCGCGGCGCCCTCGTGGCTACGCCGGGGGCGGCCGAGTTTAGCCTTTGTTGAAGTTCGCCTGCATAGCGTTGCGCGTTCAAGACGGTCGATCGACCGTCTGGCCAAGGCACGCAGACCATGTTGCATCATTCGGTTCCGGAGCACGAGCGCCTGCGCGCCCTGCGTCAACTCTCCGTCCTGGATACTCCTCCCGAAACCGCTTTCGACGCGCTTTGCCGAACCGCGTGTCGCCTTTTCGCCGTGCCGATCGCACTCGTCTCGCTCGTCGATGCGGACCGGCAGTGGTTCAAGGCGAAATGTGGTCTCGAGGTCGACGAGACCTCCCGTGAACTCGCCTTCTGCGATCGCGCGATCGCATGCCCCGACGGCCTCGTCGTCGAAGACGCTCGCCTCGATCCGCGCTTCCAGGACAACCCGCTCGTCACAGGAGAGCCTAGGATCGTCTTCTACGCCGGAGCGCCGATACGCCTCGAGGACGGGTGCGCCGTCGGGACGGTCTGCGTCATCGATACGAAGCCGCGCGCGTTCGGTTCGGAAGAGCGCGCGGCCTTGACGGATCTCGCGGGCGCGGTGGCCGCGCTCCTCATCGCGCACCGTGAACGCGTCCTCATGGAGGAGGTTCATCGCAAGCGCAGACATGATGCCGAGGTGATCGCGCGGCAGAACACTGCATTGCGGGCGCACCAAGCGCTCATCCACGCGACCCTCGGCCAGATGGACCAGGGTCTCGTCGCCCTCGACCGAGAGGGTCGCGTCGCGGTGTACAATACCCGCGCACTCGAGATCCTGGCGCTTGCCCGCGCCACAATGGACGAGAAGCCGGTTCTCGATGTGGTGATCGACGCGGCGCTCGCCGGCGACAGCGCGCCGGCGCGCGCCGGGGCGGCCAGCCCATCGTCGATCGGTGATCATGGCGACCGCGTGCGGGCGGACGGGCAAATCATCGAGGTGCGTGCCGTTCCGCTGGATGGCGGTGGCGAACTGCGCACCTATGCGGACGTGACCGCCCGCAGACGAGCCGAGCGCGAGCTCGAACGGCGCGAGGCCTATTACCGTGCCCTTGCGGAAGGTCTCCCGCACCTCGTTTGGGTGACCGATCGCACCGGGCGAATGCTCTACATGAACGCTGCCGCGCGGAGGTATTTCGGAGAGGACGGCTCGTCGGCCGTCGAGCGCCTGGCACGCTACCATCCCGACGATCGCGAGACGCTCGGTGCGCTCAAGAAGCACGCCCTGGCCACCGACGAGACGATCCGCTGGAGCGCGCGTCTCGTTCAACCGGACCTGTCCTTCCGGTGGCACCAGCTCACTTCATCCCCCGCGCGATCCGACGGCGAAGGTTCCTCGTCGGAATGGCTCCATACGGCCCTCGACATCGACGAGTTCGTGCGCGACCGCGAGGCGCTCGAGGAAAAGACCTCTCTCCTGCATCTCGCCATGCGCGGAGCCCGCGCGGGCAGCTTCATCTGGGATGTGGATGCCAAGACGGCCGAGCTCTCGGACGAAAGCCTGCTTCTGTGCGGATTCGACCTGGAGCGCATCTCCTCGCGCGTCACGGAGGCCGAGTTCCGATCGCGGTTGCATGGAGGCGACTGGCGCACGATCGCCGCGGCGGCACGGCGCGCCCTGGAGGACGACGGCGTCTACGATGTCGAGTTTCGCATCGCGGGGGCCGACGGCGAGCGCTGGATCCACGCGCTCGGCCGCCTCGTGCGCGACGACGGGGGAACGCGGATCGTCGGCCTCAACATGGACGTGACGGAGCGCAAGCGGGCGGAAGCCGAGATCCGGCGGCGCGAGGACGCGCTTCGTACGAGCGAAAGCAGGCTTGCTCTCGCCCTCGAGGCGTCCCGCGGCGGTCTGTGGGACTGGGATCTCGCGCGCGACGAGATCCTCGTCGACGACGGCTGGCACCGTATGCTCGGCACGCCGTCGGCGGGGTCTCGCCTCAGCCGTGCGGACGAGACGCGCACGGTGCACGCGGAGGATCGTGCTTTACGCGACGAGCTGCTTCATGCTCATCTCGGCGGAGAAACGCCGCACTACGCCGCCGAGTACCGCGTTCGTGCCGCCGATGGTCGCTGGATCTGGGTGCATGATCGAGCACGCATCGTCGCCTGGACCGAACGAGGCGCGCCGGCCCGCATGATCGGCTTCCGGGTCGAGATCACGCGCTTGAAGGAGGCCGAGCAGGAGGCGCGTCGGCGCGCCCTCGAGGATCCGCTCACCGGGCTCGCGAACCGACGCGCCTTCATGGACGCTCTGACGCGCCGTCTCTCGGAGATCGACAGGCACGGTGGGCAGACAGCGCTTCTCCTCCTCGACCTCGACCGCTTCAAGGCGGTCAACGACACGATGGGCCACCCCGCCGGCGATGCGCTGCTGCGGTCCGTCGCGGAGCGTGTAAGCGCCGTGTTGCGACGCGAAGACCTTCTCGCACGCCTCGGCGGCGACGAGTTCGCCATTCTCCAGATCGGGCCAGGGCAACCGAACGGAGCGCGGCTCCTCGCGGAGCGCATCGTCACCTCGCTGGGGGAGCCGTTCCTCGTGGGCGATCGGCGCATCTCGATCGGCTCGAGCCTCGGGATCGCCCTTGCGCCCGGCGATGCAGCGTCTGCGGAGACGCTCTTTGCCCGAGCGGATCTCGCGCTCTACCGGGCGAAGGAGAACGGTCGCAACGGGTACCGATTTTTCGAAGCGGCCATGGACGAAGCCCAGAACGATCGACGGCGCCTGGAGCTCGAGCTGCGCGAGGCGGTGCACGCGAATGCGTTCGAGGTGCATTATCAGCCGCAGATCGACGTGACGACCGGGCGCGCGACGGGCTACGAAGCGCTCGTGCGCTGGCGCCACCCCGTCAGGGGATTGGTGTCCCCGGCGGCGTTCATTCCGCTCGCGGAAGAAACCGGGCTCATCGTGAACCTCGGGGCCTTCGTTCTCGAACACGCCTGTCGGGAGGCCGGTACCTGGCCGTCCGAGTTGCGGGTCGCCGTCAACATCTCGCCCGTGCAGCTTCGGCGCTCCGGTCTCGTCGAGCGCGTGAGGGACGTGCTCGAGGCGAGCGGGCTTGCTCCGGAGAGGCTCGAGATCGAGGTGACCGAGAGCGTCCTCATGGACGACGACGACGCGATCGCAACGCTCCACAGCTTGCAGGGGCTCGGCGTCCGAGTCGCGCTCGACGATTTCGGCACCGGCTATTCGAGCCTCGGATATCTCCGACGTTTCCCGTTCGACAGGATCAAGATCGATCGCGCCTTCGTAAGCGGTCGCGCCGACGCTCACGCGACCATCATCCTGCGTACGATCGTCGATCTCGGGCGGCGTCTCGGCATCCCGGTCACTGCGGAAGGTGTCGAGACGCCGGCCGAGCTCGAGCTCGTGCGGCGGATCGGCTGCTCGGAAGCGCAGGGCTATCTCGTCGGGCGCCCTTCCCCTCATCCGCAGCCGGTGCGCCCCGATCTTCTCGCGCGCGTGCCGGCGTGAGTGTCGCCGCGGAGCGACGCTGCGGGAGCAAAGCCGCCGAGGATCTCGCATCCCACTCCTCCATGCGCGGTGTCGAAGAGAACCGAAGGCCGACGCGCAGAGCCGGGCACCGATCGGCGCAAGCCCCGCACAAGGGAGGGCTACGACAGTCGTGAGCACACGCATGATCCACGGGAGACATCGGATGCGCTCGGCTCGACAATTCTCGCTCGGCAAGAACGAGATCGCGTTCCTAAACGGCGGCATCGTGCGCGCACCGTCCGGCGCCAGTCTCACCGTGCTGAACGACGCACACTTTCTCGTTGAGCGCTTCCTCATCCGCGAGGAGGACGCGAGGACGCCGCTGCGGCGGCTCTACCTGAAGATCCAGTGTGTGCTCCAATCTCCTCCGGGTGACGCATCGGCGTCACGAACGCTCGAGGACGCCTTCGGACGCACAGCGCGCGAGATCGGATGCGCGCAGATCGGCGCAGCCCTTGCCGAAGCGAAAGGGCACCTGCGTGCGGAGCGCCCCCTCGAGGCCATGAAGACGCTCCGGCGCGCGTTCCCCCTCGAGGACGCGCGCCTCTGATCGCCCTCCAGCGTCTGCGCGATCGTGCGATCGGACGCAGCGGCGCCCGCCTTGGGCTCAGCGCTTTCAACTTACGAGGCCAACCGAAGCGATCGCGTCCATGATTTTCGCCGAGCGCTCCGAGATAGAACTCACGATCGGGCGGGCCATTCTCGACCGCAGGCTCGTCCGGATCGAGCATCGCATGCGCTCGCGCCTGCTGGAGCCGTGGGCCCTCGGTTATGGCGCGCGCGGCGACCTCGTTCTGCAAGCGTGGCGACGCGACGCCGACGAGGACGGCTGGCTCTTGATCCCGCTCGTCGACATCCGTCGTGTCGAAGCGCTCGACGAGCGCGTCGGCGCCCGCCGCCCGGCGCTGCTCGACGGCCAGCGACGCATGCCTCGTCTCCTCGTACAGATGATCGAGCGCTGAGGTTGATCAAACGTGAAGTGCGACTGGCGTCGACAGGCGCGCGTCGCCGCGTCGCCCGTTCTGGGTGTCATCGCGAGAGTATCGCGGCGGCTACCTGGCTCTACGCTCGCACCATGGCCGCGACGCGAGACGACAGCGGCTACATCCTTGTGTTCTTCTCGTCCCACGGTGTGTCCGAAATCCGTACGGCGGCCGCCGTCGACGGAGCGTCGATGACGGTCCGATCACGACGCCTCGCGCAAGGAGCCCGCCCTGGCTGCGCATCATCCTATCGTCTGAACCCGTCTCGCCACGCCCGAATCCGTCGTCAAAGCCCATGCCCGGTCGCCGTCGACAGTTGACCCCAGACGTGATGAGGCGGATGCGCTGCGGTTCACGCTGCGCGCGCGGCTCTGCGTCGTCCGAAACGCCCCCCCCCGAGAACGCGTCAACGGAAGCGGCAGCTGGGCGCCAGAACGCCTTGCCGTCGCGCGGACGTCGGCGCTCTTCGAACGAAGCCGGTCCTCCGCGCTCTGGGCGCGAGGGTTCGTCTGCGCGCGTGATCAGATCGCGTGTACAGGCAAGAGCCACTTCATCCGCTGCGCCCCCGTCTCTATTCGTAGAGGGTGGCCAAGGTGCGATTGGGAGACAAAGCTCCGAGCGCAGGTTCGTCGGGGGTGGGCGGAGGAGGCTCTGCCGGCGGCGGTTCTGAACCGACGGTCCCCTCAGCGGCGGATGCCGGCGAGGGCGTCGCGGCCGTCTCACGCGGACGCGGCACCGGGATCGTCCGAACCGATCTCGTCGGGTCCGGGGTCACGGCCGCGACGGCGGGGGGCGCGACGGATGCGACCTGCGGGTCGCCATACTTCTCCGCTCTATAGGCGGCGATGAGATCGCGCCCGAGCTCGCGGTCGCGGAACTGCCATACGCCCATGTCGGCTCCCTCGAGCACGAGGGCGGCCACCGCCTTCTCGACGGCGCTGCGCACCGCGACCTGCCGAGGTTCGTTCATCGTCGCGCCAGCCTCGATCTCCAACAGCTTATCGAGATCGACAAAGCTGAAGTTTCCGCCGCGCACGCCGTAGGACGCAAGATTATTCTCGATCATGACGCTGGCGAGGATTTCGCCCGAGCGCGTCGACACGGCGCGCAGGCTTACCGTCACGGTGTCTTGCTGATATTGCACGTCCCCGCCGA
This sequence comes from Salinarimonas ramus, assembly GCF_014645695.1. Lineage (GTDB taxonomy): Bacteria > Pseudomonadota > Alphaproteobacteria > Rhizobiales > Beijerinckiaceae > Salinarimonas > Salinarimonas ramus. The sequence goes on from NZ_BMMF01000022.1 coordinate 15,438, forward strand.
TCCCGAGCAGCCGTGCTCCGACGCCTCCGGTGCGCGTGTTGGTATCGACCCGGACGGCGTCCTTCACCTTCCGGAAATCGCCGCTGTGATTCGGGGGATGGATACAGCTCTCCGCTGGTCTTCAGTCGAGGCACGGATGGTCGCAGACATTCTGGACTGTCAGGAGCCGCCGCCACAAGGCCTGACCCTTGACGAGGACTTCGCTGATCCCGGTCTCAAGCCCTGCGTATCGCTGATCATTCCGACGAAGAACGGTCATGATCTACTCGCTACATGCATTGGCAGCATCACGCGCCATACGCGTTGGGCCGACCTCGAGATCATCGTCATCGATCACGAGAGCGACTGCCCGCGCACACGAGACTTTCTGCGCAAGGGTGCTGCCGAAGGTACGTTCTCGGTCGTGCCCTATGTCGGACCCTTCAACTTTGCCGCGATGTGCAATATTGCCGCGGAGCGCGCGAGAGGCGCCATTCTGGGGTTCGTCAACAACGATGTCGAAGTCCTTCGGCCGGACTGGATCGAACGCGCGGTTGCCCATTGTCGCCGACGCGCGATCGGCGCCGTGGGCGCGAAACTCCTCTATCCGAACGGGACAGTTCAACATTTTGGCGTCGTCGCCGGCCAGGGCGGCATCGCGGACCACGCGTTCGTCCATGAAGGCGCCGATGCCGCTGGCTATTGCGGGATCTTGAACGCGACCACGGAGTTCGCCGCGGTCACGGCTGCGACGCTGTTTTGTCGCGCGTCGCTCTTTGCAGCATCGGGTGGCTTCGACGCGACCGGTCTTGCCGTATCGTTCAATGACGTCGATTTCTGCCTGCGCCTTCGCGACGCCGGCTACGCCAATATCTGCGATCCGGACATCGTGCTCTACCACCACGAATCCGCGTCACGAGGACGGCCGACGCACGGACCCGATCGAGCTCAGCAGCGCAGGGAGGAATTGCTCGTCTCGTCCCGATGGCACAACGTTATGCTGTCGGATCCGTGCTATAGCCCAAACCTCAATCTCTTCGGGGCTCCTTACACCGGCCTCTCGCTCCCGCCGCGTCATCGCTGGGGCGAGGGTCTCGCGCGCTCGCGTCGCCTTCGGCAGCGTCCTGATGGCAGCGCAGCTTGGTAGCTTGTGCGCACGACGTGAATTCCGCGAGGATGGGTGACCGGTCGCCGCGGAATTCACGGCTGTGGGCACCGTCATGGTCGATCGCCCTACTCGGCCTGCCCGGCGATCCGCGCGAGATACTGAGCATAGGCCGACTTACCCATGTCGGCGGCGAGGGCGGCAAGGTCGTCGCCAGAGATCCAGCCCATCTGGAAGGCGACCTCCTCGGGACAGGCGATGCGGTAGCCCTGGCGCTTCTCCAGCGCGCGCACGAATTCGCAGGCCTCGAGCAGGCTCTCGGGGGTTCCGGTGTCGAGCCAGGCGAAGCCGCGCCCGAGCTTGGCGACAGAGAGGCGGTCGCGCTCGAGATAGGCGCAATTCACGTCGGTGATCTCGAGCTCGCCGCGGGCGGAGGGCGTCACGGCGCGGGCGATCTCGACGACCTCGGCGTCGTAGAAGTAGAGGCCCGTGACCGCCCAGTTCGAGCGCGGCGCCGTGGGCTTCTCCTCGATCGAGATCGCCCGGCCGGTCTCGGCGTCGAACTCGACGACGCCGTAGCGTTCGGGGTCGGAGACATGGTAGCCGAACACGACCGCCCCGCCCGCCTCTGCACGTGCCCGCGCCATGGCGAGCTCTTCGGGCAGTCCGTGGCCGTAGAAGATGTTGTCGCCGAGAACCAGCGCCGAGGGTCCGCCCGCGACGAAGTCCGCCCCGATGTGGAAGGCTTGGGCCAGGCCTTCGGGACGCGGCTGCTCGGCGAAGCTGAGCTCGATCCCCCAGCGTCGACCGTCGCCGAGGAGCTGTCGGAAGCGCGGCAGGTCGTCGGGCGTCGAGATGATCAGGATCTCGCGGATGCCCGCCAGCATCAGCGTCGAGAGCGGGTAGTAGATCATCGGCTTGTCGTAGACCGGCATCAGCTGCTTCGAGACGACGAGCGTCATCGGGTGGAGCCGGGTGCCGGACCCGCCGGCGAGAACGATACCCTTCACGAGGATGTCTCCGGATTGGCGAGGAGGCGCGCGACGACCGCACCGACGCTCTCGTGCCAGTCCCGCAGGGCGACGCCGTGGACGGACGCCAGCTTTGTGCAGTCGAGCCGCGAATAGGCCGGCCGGCGCGCGGGCGTCGGATACTCGGCCGTCGTGATCCGCACGACCCGCGCGGAAGGCCCGCCGCGTGCCGCGCTCTCGGCGAAGACCGCCTCGGCGACGTCCGCCCAGCTCGCTTCGCCGGCCGCCGTCATGTGGAAAGTCCCACGCTTCTCGGCGGTGGGATCGCGCACGAGGGTCTCGGCCACCGTGATAACGCCCGCGGCGATGTCGTGCGCCGCCGTTGGCGCCCCAATCTGATCGGCCACGACCCGTATCTCCTCGCGGGTCGCGGCGAGCCGCAGCATCGTGCGCACGAAATTGTGCCCGAACGGCGCATAGACCCAGGCAGTGCGCAGGATCGCATGGTTTGCGCCCGCCTCGCGCACCGCCGCCTCGCCGACGGCCTTCGAGGCCCCGTAGACGCTGCGCGGCCCGATCGGGTCGTCCTCGCGCCACGGTCGGTCGCCCTCTCCCGAGAAGACGTAGTCGGTAGACAGGTGGATCAGCGGCACGTCGAGCGCGGCCGCGGCTGCGGCGACGGCCCCCGCCCCCGCGCCGTTCACGCGAAAGGCCACGTCCGCCGCGCTCTCGGCGGCATCGACCCCGGTGAAGGCGGCCGCAGAGACGACGAGGACGGGCCGTGCGCCGGCGATCGCCCGCGCCGTGCCGGCGGGATCCTCGAGATCGAGCGCCGGGCGGCCGAGGAGCACGACCTCGTGGCCGCGCGCGGGCGCGGTCTCGGCGAGCGCTCGGGCGACCTGCCCCTTCGTTCCCGTGACGACGATGCGCATCGCTCCCCTCAGTCGAAATAAGCAGGCAGATCGCGAAGGCGCGGATGCCGGCGATCCTTGTCCGACAGGACGAGCCGGTCGGCCGGAAAGGGCCAGTCGATGCGAAGATCGGGATCGTCGAAGGCGAGCCCGTGATCGTGCGCGGGCGCGTATTCCGCGTCGACCTTGTAGACGACCTCGGTGTCGGGCTCGAGCGTGACGAAGCCGTGGGCGAAGCCGACGGGCACGAGGAGCTGGCGCCAGTTCGCCGCCGAGAGCTCGACGGCGACGTGACGCCCATAGGTCGGCGAGGAACGACGCAGATCCACCGCGACGTCGAGGACGCGCCCGCGCGGCACCCGCACGAGCTTCGTCTGCGCGAAGGGCGCGCTCTGGAAGTGGAGCCCCCGCAGCGTGCCCGCCTCGGCGGAAAGGGAGTGGTTGTCCTGCACGAAGTCGATGGCGAGCCCGGCCTCCCGGAAGGCGGAGCGCTTCCAGGTCTCGGAGAAGAAGCCGCGCGCGTCGCCGTGGCGCTTGGGCGTGACGATCAGAACGCCCGAAAGCCCCGTCTCCTCGAACGTGACCATACCCCCTCCCCGCTTCAGACCGCGACGCCGAGGCGCTCGCCCCGGTAGACGCCAGAGCGCACCCGCTCCCACCATGCCCTATTGTCGAGATACCAGCGCACGGTCTTCTCGAGCCCCTCCTCGAAGGAATGCCGCGGGCGCCAATCGAGCTCGCCGGCGATCTTGGACGCGTCGATCGCGTAGCGCTGGTCGTGACCGGGCCGGTCGGCGACGAAGGTGATGAGGCGCTCGCGCGGGCCGATGGCGGGGTCGGGCGCGATCCGGTCGAGGATCGTGCAGATCGCCCGCACGACGTCGATGTTACGACGCTCCGAGTTGCCGCCTATGCAGTAGGTCTCGCCGGAACGGCCCGTCTCGGCGACGCGGATCAGCGCCTCGGCGTGATCCTCGACGTAGAGCCAGTCGCGTACGTTCTCGCCCCGACCGTAGACCGGCAGCGGTTTTCCCTCGAGCGCGTTGAGGATGGTGAGCGGGATAAGCTTCTCGGGGAAGTGATAAGGTCCGTAATTGTTGGAGCAATTGGTGACGAGGGTCGGCAGCCCGTAGGTCTCGTGCCAGGCCCGCACGAAGTGGTCGCTCGCGGCCTTCGAGGCCGAATAGGGCGAGCGCGGATCGTAGGCCGTCGTCTCGTCGAAGGCGCCCGTCTCGCCGAGCGAGCCGAAAACCTCGTCCGTCGAGACGTGGTGGAACCGGAACGCCGCGCGACGCTCCTCGGGGAGCGTGCGCCAGTACTTCAGGCAGGCCTGGAGCAGCATGAAGGTGCCGACGACGTTGGCACGAACGAAGGCGCCGGGACCGTCGATCGAGCGGTCGACATGGCTCTCTGCGGCGAGGTGCATCACCACGTCCGGCGCGAAGGCGGCGACCGTCGCCTCGATCGCTCGCTCGTCGGCGATGTCGACGCGCGCGAAGGCATACCGATCGCTCGCCGTGACCGGCGCGAGCGAATCGAGATTGCCCGCATAGGTGAGCGCATCGACGACGAGCACCTCGTGCTCCGTCGCCTCGATCAGCCGCCGCACCACCGCCGAGCCGATGAAACCGGCCCCGCCGGTCACGAGAAGTCTGGGCACGTTCGTTCGTCCTTCACCGAAAAGCGATTAACATCGCTTAAGCGCTCGCTTACCATACGATGGTAAGGTTCGCCACATAACGCGTGCGTGGTCGGATGGAGGCGCAGGCGACCAGGCACAGGAAATTAGGCGTCGGAAATGCTCACCTGTCGTCGGATCGGCGCCCGGCACGTCGCGGAAGCTGGCATCGGTACACGGTCCGCTATCGAAATCCGATGCATCGCCGCGCGGATCAACGTAAACACGTGTTGGGATCGTGTGGCGATGAACAACCGTCCATATCCGCAGCCGCTTCTCCTCATCGCGGTTTCGCTCGTCCTCGCGCTCGTTCTCGTCGGCGTCGGCTTGACGACAGGACGGCTCGAGTGACATCAGCCGGCTACGGCACGGGCAGGCAAAAGCGATGCCGTCGCAAAAAGGCTTCGCTTGCGCGAGAGCTGCTTCATCGTGTGCCGAACCGAAGGGATCGTCGCCTTTCGCATCGGCAGAAGATCTCCCGCGCACCGACCTTGCCGAGTGACAACCTGGATCGAGGGTTCAGCTTCGAGCTGACGCCCCGCAGGCAGAGCGCATTAGGATCCCATGAGCCGCCGCTCCCAGGAAAGCGCCTGCGCAATAATCTGATCGAGATCGTCGTGCCGGGGTGACCAAGCGAAACGTTGGCGCAGCCGCGACGCGTCCGCGATGAGCGCATCGGGATCGCCCGCCCGGCGCGGCGCGCTCATGACGGGAATATCGACGCCGGACACGCGTCGCACGCTGTCGATCACCTCGCGCACGGAGACGCCATGTCCATAACCGGCGTTGAGGACGAGGCTTTCTCCGCCCTCACGCAGATGCCCGAGGGCTGCTCGATGTGCGTCGGCGAGATCGCTGACGTGCACGTAGTCGCGAATGCCTGTCCCATCGGGGGTACCGAAGTCGTTGCCATAGATGGCGAGGTGCGGTCGCTGTCCGAGCGCGGTCTGGCAGGCCACCTTGACGAGGTGCGTCGCATCTGGCGTCGACTGTCCAGCGCGCCCGTGAGGATCGGCGCCTGCGACATTGAAGTATCGCAGGATGACGAAGCTCAGCCCATGCGCTCGGGCCGCATCGGCAATCATCCACTCGCTCATCAGCTTGGAGCGGCCGTAAGGATTGATCGGCGCGGGCACATGGTCTTCAGACACGAGGTGTGTGTCGGGGACGCCATAGACCGCGGCCGTCGACGAGAAGACCAGTCTCGAAACCCCTGCGGCGACAGCCACCTCGAGGAGTGCGCGCGTCTTGCCGGTGTTGGCCTCGTAGTAACCGAGAGGGTCGACGACGGATACCGGCACGATGACCTTCGCGGCGAGATGGACGATCTCTGCGATGCCCGCCTCGTCGAGGACGCGGCCGACGAGGTCTCTGTCGCCGACATCGCCGACGACGAGGCGCGCCGAGCCTGGGAGCGACGCACGGTCGCCGGTGGAGAGATCGTCGAGAACGACGACGTCTTCACCCGCGTCGAGGAGCGCGAGAACGACATGAGCGCCGATGTAGCCAGCACCGCCAGTCACCAGGATCGTCAAAGCTTGCCCTCCGCCGCGTCTGCGCTCGGCGCCTCACTCGCCCATGTTGCTCGACCGTCATCGCACACGGCGTGTCGGGTCGCCAAGCGAATCGTGCTCGAGTCGGCAGTCGGCACGATCGTCGGACGCGTCCCTGCAGGCGCGCCAGGACGGTGCCGCGGGTCGCGCGGCATCGGCGACGACGGCCGCGAGCCCATCGCTCCATCCCTCGAGCGCGCTCCTGTGCGATGCCGACGACCTCGACGACGCGAGGCGCCGCGCGCGCGGCGGCGGACCTCGAGGCGCAGTTTCCGTCAGTAGAGCCCACCCGTTGCGCCGAGCGAGATGACCGATCCAGTCGCGGGTCGACGATCGGACGCGGCATACGCGATCGCTGCCGTCACGTCCCTCGGGAGAAGAGATGATGGCGCGCGTTGCGAGACCATGACGTCTGCGCCGGGCGTCGTCGGAAGATCGCGTGGCGGCCTCGGTACGTCGAGGGCTGCCGCTGCGTTCGCAGATGCACGGCTCACACGCTCATTCGGCGTCGCCACATCGCGCAAAAGCCCCCGCGGGACAGCGTCGAGCGCGGGCTCTTCCGAGCCCATCGCGCGAGCAGAGGCGAGGTGGATGGCGGCAGGCTCGCCGGCCAGGTGAACAGCCGAGGCGGCGTGCAGCGTCTCCTCACCGGTATGCAGGCTCGCAAGGAGGAGGCGATCGTCGCTTCCGGCAAGGGACGCCGGCCCGACGTAATCGACACGGACCTGCGCGAGCCCGTCACGTCGAAACCCGAGGACCTCGGAGGCGCGTCGCGAAACGTCGATCGTGCGCTCTCCTCCCGCGAACGGACCGCGATCGTTGACCCGAAGGATGACGGATCGGCCGTTCTCGAGGTTCGTCACGCGCGCGTAGCTCGGCAAGGGCATCGTTGGGTGCGCCGCGCTCAAGGCGTGACGATCGAAGATCTCGCCATTGGCGGTCAAACGCCCATGAAATGCGTCTCCGTACCAGGACGCTACGCCGACGCTCGAATAGCTCGGATCGAGCCGCGGCACGAAGGTACGTCCCCCGATCGTGTAGGGTCGACCGACGATCGCGCGCCCGCCGCCGCGGGGGATCGGCTGGCCGTCGGCGACGACCCGCGGGCTCGGTGCGACGCCGAGCCTCGCGTCGATCCGCGGCGTTTGCCCGGAGCAACCCGCGAGCATGATGCCGAAAACAAGGAGGATCGCTCCCGATGTCGACCGACGGCTCATGATTGCCTCCCCGCACCGAAGGAAGGCTAACAAACGACGCCTGCCGCATCCTTTCCGGCGGCGGGCGTGCGCATGCCGGATTGAACGACGGTGAATGACGCGTTAGCGGCCGTAACGGGCATCCCGCGCCTTACCTCCGGCTCGACTGCATCGGTCGCGCACCCGCCCGACGACCCTATTCGTCGTCGGGCGGTTCACGCCTGTGAATGGCGCTCGGCGAGACCAGGTTTACCCGGCCTGTCCGCTCCCCCCGCATGCGCAGCGACCAACCCGCCGCGAGCCGTTCCTCGATCTCCTCGGGGCCGACGGCGACCTGGTTCTCCGCATGGTGCTTTTTCGATGTCAAGCGTCAGCCGGAACTGACCCCCTTTCGTTACGAGGACCTGACCCCCTCGCTGTTTGATGTGGTGATGTTAGGCGCCGGAGCGGCCTTCTGCAGAAGGCCGCTCCGGCGCTTTTCGCGCAGCCGGTAGCTCTCACCGCGGATGGTGATGACGTGGCTGTGGTGGAGGAGGCGGTCGA
>NZ_BMMF01000023.1 GCF_014645695.1 Salinarimonas ramus
AAGGGCGAGCACACGTGGCCGTCGCGGCAAGTGCTCGGGCTGGAGAATACTACGCCGCTTCGCGGCTCCGCATCCTCCAGCCCGAAGGTGCACCAATGAGCACGCGCGCGGCCATCGTCGGCATCGGGCTCGGCCCCGGCGACCCGGACCTGATGAGCGTGCGCGCCCGCCGCGCGCTCGAAGGCGCGGATCGCCTCGCGCATTTCTGCAAGAGCGGACGCCGCGGCAACGCCCGCGCCATCGCCGATCTCGTCGTCGGCGCCGACCCGGCGCGCGAGATCGCGATGGCCTATCCCGTCACGACCGAGATCGCGGTGGAGGATCCCGCCTACGCGCAGGCGCTCGCGGGCTTCTACGAGGAATGCGTCGCGCGCCTCCTCGCGGAGGTCGAGGCGGGACGCTCGGTGGGGGTGCTCTGCGAGGGCGACCCGTTCTTCTACGGCTCGTGGATGCATCTGTGGCGGCGCCTGAAGGATCGCGTGCCGGTCGAGACCATCCCCGCGATCACCGCCATGTCCGGCGCCTGGACCGCCATCGAGGCGCCGATCACGTGGGGCGACGACGTGCTCACCGTCGTTCCCGGCACGCTGCCCGGCCCGGAGCTGGCGCGGCACCTGAGGGACACCGACGCCGCGGTGATCATGAAGCTCGGCCGCAATTGGCCCAAGGTCCGCGCGGCCCTCGCCGAGGCGGGGCTCGAAGACCGCGCGGTCTACGTCGAGCGTGCCACCATGGCGGGCGAGCGCATGATGCCGGTCGCCGACATGCCGGAGGATCACGAGGCGCCGTATTTCTCCCTCGTCGTCGTTCCCGGTGACGGGAGGCGGCCGTGAGCATGGTCGAGACCCGCGGACGATTGACCATCGTCGGGCTGGGTCCCGGTGATCCAGACTGGATCACGCCGGCGGCGCGCCGCGCGCTCGACGAGGCGAGCGACGTCGTCGGCTATGGACCGTACGTCGCGCGCATTCCCGACAGGCCGGGCCTGACGAAGCACGCCTCCGACAACCGCGTCGAGCTCGACCGCTCCCGCCACGCCCTGACGCTCGCGGCCCAGGGCCGGCGGGTCGCGGTGGTCTCCGGCGGCGATCCGGGCGTCTTCGCCATGGCGGCGGCGATCTTCGAAGCGGTGGAGGCGGGCGATCCGGCCTGGCGCGCCCTCGACATCCGCGTCGAGCCAGGCATCTCGGCCATGCTCGCCGCCGCCGCGCGCCTCGGCGCGCCGCTGGGCGGCGATTTCTGCGCGCTGTCGCTCTCGGACAACCTCAAGCCCTGGGACGTCGTGGAGAGGCGTCTGCGCCTCGCGCTCGAGGCGGATTTCGCCGTCTGCCTCTACAACCCGATCTCGAAGGCGCGCCCCTGGCAGCTCGGTCGCGCCTTCGAGATCGTGCGCGAGGTCCGCGCGCCCGAGCACCTCGTCGCCCTCGCCCGCGCCGTCGGCCGGCCGGACGAGGGCCTCGCCATTCGCAGCGTCGCGCAGGTGCGCGCCGAGGAGGCGGACATGGCGACGCTCGTCATCATCGGCGCCTCGACGACCCGGCTGATCCCCCGCCCCGGCGACGCGCGGCCGTGGATGCTCACGCCGCGCAGCTACGGAGCCGGCGCATGAACGCGCTCCAGCCAGGCGAGCGCCTCCTGCGCACGCGCGACGGTCTCGACGCCCGGCGGGCGCGGCGGGCGCTCGACGACGATCACCGGCAGGCCGAGCGCGCGCGCCGCGTCGAGCTTCGGACGCGTGGCGTCCGCGCCGGAATTCTTGGTGACCAGCACGTCGATGCGCTCGGCCTGCATCAGCGCCCGCTCCGCCGGCTCGTCGAAGGGCGGGCGGTGGCGGATCTCGACGAGATCGGGAAGCGCGACCGCTCCCACGGGATCGATGGTGCGCACGAGATAGGCGTGCTGCGGCGCGGCCTCGAAGGCCGCGAGCTCGAGCCGCCCCACGGTGAGGAAGACGCGCTTGGGCGCCTCCCCGAGCGCCGCGACGGCACCGGCCATGTCCGGCACGCGCGTCCAGCGATCGCCGGGCGCGGGCGTCCATTCCGGGCGCACGAGGGCCAGCAAGTGAACGCCGGCGAGACGGCAGGCCTGCGCCGCGTTGCGCGACATCCGCGCGGCGAAGGGATGCGTCGCGTCGACGACGGCGCGGATGCGCTGCGCCTTCACGTAGGCGACGAGCCCCTCGACCCCGCCGAAGCCGCCGACGCGCGTCGGGATCGGCGCGGCGCGCGGCGCGCTGGTGCGGCCGGCGAGCGAGAGCGTGGCGGGCAGGTCCGAGCGCGCGGCGAGCAGATGCGCGAGCGCGGTCGCTTCCGTGGTGCCGCCGAGGAGGAGGATCGTCATGCCCGACATATCCTCTGACGCGCGCTGGCTGTCCATCGTCGGCATCGGCGAGGACGGGCGCGCCGGCCTCTCCCCCGCCGCCGCCGCTGCCCTCGATCGAGCCGAGCTCGTCGTGGGCGGCGCCCGCCACCTCGCCCTCGCCGCCCCGATCCGCGGTGAGACGATGACCTGGCCGAGCCCGATCACGGACGGATACACCACGATCGAGGCGCGGCGTGGCCGCCCCACCTGCGTGCTCGCCACCGGGGACCCGTTCCATTACGGCGTCGGCGCGGAGCTGGCGCGCCGCATCCCGGCGGGCGAGATCGCCGCCTTCCCGCAGCCCTCCGCCTTCTCGCTGGCCGCCGCACGGCTCGGCTGGTCGCTGCCGGAAGTCTCGTGCGTGAGCCTGCACGGGCGCAGCTTCGAGCGGATCGTGCCCGTTCTCCAGCCGGGCGCGCGCGTCCTCGCCCTCTCCTGGGACGAGACGACGCCCGCAAGGCTCGCGGCGCTCCTCGCCGAGCGCGGCATGGGCGCGTCCGAGATCGTCGTGCTCGACGCCATGGGCGGACCGCGCGAGCGCATCCGGCGGACGCGGGCGGACGCGTTCGCGCTCGACGGGATCGACCCGCTCAACACGGTCGCGATCACAGTCGGCGCCGGCCCCGACGCGCGGGTCGTCACGTTGGTGCCCGGCCGTGACGACGCCTGGTACGACAACGACGGCCAGCTCACCAAGGCGGAGATCCGCGCCGTGACGCTCGCCGCGCTCGCGCCCCGCGCCGGCGGGCTCCTGTGGGACGTGGGCGCGGGATCGGGCTCGGTGGGCATCGAATGGATGCTCGCGCACCCGGCGAACCGCGCCATCGCCGTCGAGGCGCGCGCGGAGCGGGCGGCGCGCATCGCGGAGAACGCCAAACGCCTCGGCGTGCCGGACCTGCGGATCGTCACCGGCCCGGCGCCGGACGCGCTCGCGGGACTGCCGGCGCCGGACGCGGTCTTCATCGGCGGCGGCGCCACCGTGCCGGGGGTGGTCGAGGCCGCCTTCACCGCGCTTCCCGCTGGCGGGCGCCTCGTGATCAACGCCGTGACGCTGGAGACCGAGGTACGCCTCGCGGCGCTGCATGCCGCGCACGGGGGCACGATGCGCCGCCTCGCCGTCTCGCGGCTGGAGCCGGTGGGAACGATGCACGGCTGGCGCGCGGCGATGCCGGTGACCCAATGGATCGGGATCAAGCCATGATCGTCGCGGGAATCGGCTTCGCCTCGAGCGCGACGACGGAGGAGATCGTCGACATCGTTCGCGAGGCGCTGGCGCGCACGCAGACGCGCGCCGCGCGCCTGGCCACGGTGGAGACGCGCGCCGCGCTGCCCGCCTTCGCCGAGGCCGCCGCGCGGCTCGGGCTCCCGATGGAGGCCGTGCCGCCGGAGATCCTGCGCACGGCGTCGGGCGGCGTCGTCTCCTGCTCGACGCGCGCGCAGGCGGCGCACGACGTCGGCTCGGTCGCCGAGGCCGCCGCGCTCGCAGCCGCGGGCGAAGGCGCGACGCTCGTCCTCGCGCGCATCACGGGCGCGCGGGTCACCTGCGCCCTCGCGCGGTCCGCCGTTCATGCCGAGGAGGCGCCGCGATGACCGTCCATTTCATCGGCGCGGGTCCCGGCGCGCCCGACCTGATCACGGTGCGCGGCCGCACCCTCGTCGAACGCTGCCCCGTCTGCCTCTTCGCGGGCTCGATCGTGCCCCCCGAGATCCTCGCCTGGTGCCCGGCGGGCGCCCGAATCGTCGACACGGCGCCCCTCGATCTCGACGCGATCCTCGCCGAAATCGAGCGCGCGGACGCGGCCGGGCAAGACGTGGCGCGGCTGCATTCGGGAGATGTCTCGGTGTGGAGCGCCATGGGCGAGCAGATCGCGGCGCTGGAGGCCCGCGCCATCCCCTTCACGATCACGCCCGGCGTCCCCTCCTTCGCCGCCGCGGCGGCCGCGCTCGGGCGCGAGCTGACCGTGCCGGAAGTGGCACAGTCCGTCGTGCTGACCCGCACGTCCGGGCGCGCCTCGAAGATGCCGGAGACCGAGCGGCTCGCGACCTTCGCGCAGACCCGCGCTACGCTCGCGATCCACCTCTCGATCCACCGCATCGAGGACGTCGTCGACGACCTCCTGCCCGCTTACGGCGCGGATTGCCCGGCGGCGGTGGTCTGGCGCGCGTCCTGGCCCGACGAGCGGGTGATCCGCGCGCCGCTCGGCGAGATCGCCGCGGCGATGCGCGCGGAGCGGATCGAGCGCACGGCGCTCATCCTCGTCGGCCCCGCCCTCGCCGGCACGGGCGAAGCGCGCTCGCGCCTCTACGCGCCGGACTACGACCGCCGCTTCCGCCCGGGATGGGAGGGGGGCGAATGAGCGCGATTTCGCGCGCGACCCCGTTTCCTCCCCGCAGGGGAGGAGTCCGCGCTCCGCGCGGGCGGTGGGGCCGTTTCGATCATCCTGCAGGCCGGCCAGCCCCCGCCCCACCCTCCGACCCTCGGGTCGTCGTCCTCCCCTGCGGGGAGGTGGCGCTCCCCCTACATCACCGGGTGGAAGCCCATGCGGCCGACGAGGGCGCCGTCTCGGTCGAACACCACGATCTCGAGCGCGATGGGCGTGCCGCGCAGGGCCTTGGCGGCGGTCTTCCAGGCGTGGCCGGCGACGACGTCCGCGAGCGGCAGGCCGAGCCGCCTCGCGCTGCCGAGCACCTCGAGCGCCGTGTTGGCACCGCGTGCACGCGCCACCTCCTCGGTCGGCGCGCCCGACTCGGCGAGCCGGTCCGCGAGCCAGGCGAGGTCGACGGGCCCCGCCCGGGAATGCAGATCGAGCATGCCCTGCCCGAGCTTCGTCATCTTGGCGATGCCGCCGGCGATGGTCACCTGCGGGACGGGGTTGCGGCGCAGGTATTTCAGCATGCCGCCGGCGAAGTCGCCCATGTCTATGAGCGCCTGGTCCGGCAGGCCGTGCAGCCGCTTGACGGCTTCCTCCGACGTCGAGCCCGTCGCCCCGGCGACGTGGACGAGGCCGCCGGCACGGGCGACGTCGATGCCGCGGTGGATCGAGTGGATCCACGCTGCGCAGGAATAGGGCACGACGATCCCCGTCGTGCCCAGCACCGAGAGCCCGCCGAGGACGCCCAGCCGCGGGTTCAGCGTCTTGAGCGCGATCACCTCTCCACCGGGAATACCGATCTCCACGACGAGGTCCGGCGCCCCCTCGCCGAGCGCCGCGGCGGCCTCGGCGAGGTTCTCGCGCATCATCTGCCGGGGCATGGGGTTGATGGCCGGCTCGCCCGGCGGGATCGGGAGACCCGCGCGGGTGACGGTGCCCACCCCCTCCCCGGCGCGGAAGACGATGCCGCTGCCCGGCGGCCCGGGTCGAACGCTCGCGCGGACCTCGACGCCGTGGGTGACGTCCGGGTCGTCGCCGGCGTCCTTGATCACGCCCGCCATGGCGACCCCCGCGCCCGCCTCGTGACGGGCGAGCGCGAAAGCGGGCCGCGCGCCCTGCGGCAGCACGATCTCGACAGGGTCGGGAAATGCGCCCGTCCGCAAGGCCACGAACGCCGCTTTCGCCGCCGCGGTGGCGCAGGCGCCCGTCGTCCAGCCGCGCCGGAGCGCTGTCGTGGGCACCTCGTCCTTTTCGCGGGATGGATCGCTCATGCCCGCTCGTCTACACGAAGAGCATCGCGAAATCACCGCACGCCGCCGTCGCGCCCCCTTCGAGCCCACCTCGCCCGAGCCCCGAGACACGCATGACCGACCTCTCGCGCCTCTCCCCCGCCTTCTCGCCCGGCACCGTCTGGCTCGTCGGCGCCGGGCCCGGCGATCCCGGGCTCCTCACGGTGCATGCGCTCAACGCCCTCGCGCAGGCGGACGTCGTCGTGCACGACGCGCTCATCGGCGAGGGCATCCTCGCGCTCGCCCGCGAGGGCGCGGTGCTCGAATACGCGGGCAAGCGCGGCGGCAAGCCCTCCGCGCGCCAGGACGCCATCTGCGAGCGGCTGATCGCGCTCGCCCGCGCCGGCAAGCGGGTGCTGAGGCTCAAAGGTGGCGACCCGTTCGTGTTCGGCCGCGGCGGCGAGGAGGCGCTCGCGCTCGCGCAGGCCGGGATCGCGTTTCGTATCGTGCCCGGCGTCTCCTCGGGCCTCGCCGCGCTCGCGCAGCACGGCGTGCCGGCGACGACCCGCGACACCAACCATGCCGTCATCCTCGCCACCGGCCATCTCGCGACCGACGACGAGAGCGTCGACTGGGGGGCGCTCGCGCGCGCCGGCGTGCCGATCGTGCTCTACATGGCGGTGGCGAACCTCGGGCCCATCGCCGATGCGCTGATCCGCGGCGGCCTTTCGCCCAAGACGCCGACGCTCGTCGTGCACGGCGCGACCACTGCGCGCGAGACGCTCCTCGAAGCGCCGCTGGCGGACCTGCCGGCGCTCGCCGCCAACGGCGCCGTCGCCTCCCCCGCGATCGTCGCGATCGGGGCCATCGCCGCGTTCCGGCAGGCGATCGCGAGCCATCTCGAGGGCTTCCGCGAGGCGGTGGGCTCGTGACGGCGGTGCTTTCGACCGGCATCCCGAAGGGCCTCCTCGTCGCGGCCCCGCGCTCGGGATCGGGCAAGACCACCGTCACGCTCGGCCTGCAGCGGGCGCTCGCCCGCCGAGGGCTCGCGGTACGCGGCGTGAAGAACGGGCCGGACTACATCGACCCCGCCTTCCATGCGGCGGCGACCGGCGCGCCGAGCGTCAATCTCGACAGCTTCGCCATGGACGACGCGACGATGGACGCCATCGCGGCGCAGGCGCTCGCGGGTGCCGAGATCGTCGTGGGCGAGGGGTCGATGGGCCTCTTCGACGGCGTGCGCGGCGAGAGCGGGCGCACGGGGGCGAGCGCTGATCTCGCCGCGTTCTTCGGCTGGCCGGTGATCCTCGTCCTCGACGTCTCGGGACACGCGCAATCCGCCGCCGCCGTGGCGCTCGGCTGCGCACGGCTCGACCCGCGCATCACCATCGCGGGCGTCGTCCTCAACCAGGTGGCGAGCCTGCGCCATCGCCGCCTCGTGGAGGACGGGCTTTCGCGCATCGGCATCCCGGTGATGGGCGCCCTCGCCCGCGACGGCGCGCTCGCGCTGCCGGAGCGCCATCTCGGCCTCGTCCAGGCGCACGAGACGGCGGACCTGGAGGCGCGGCTGGACGCGCTCGCCGACACGATCGAGGCCGGCGTCGACCTCGACGCGCTCCTCGCGGCGGCGACGTCGACGCGCGTGCCGACGGACGGAAGCGACGCGACCGCGATCCCCCCGCCCGGCCAGCGCATCGCGCTCGCGCGCGACGCGGCCTTCTCCTTCGTCTATCCGCACCACCTCGCTGCCTGGCGCGCGGCGGGCGCCGAGATCGTGCCGTTCTCGCCCCTCGCCGACGAGCCGCCGCCGGCGGATTGCGACGTTTGCTGGCTACCCGGCGGCTATCCCGAGCTCCATGCCGGGCGTCTCGCCGCGGCGGAGCGCTTCCGAACGGGCATCCACGCTTTTGCGCGAACGAAGCCCGTCCACGGCGAGTGCGGCGGCTACATGACGCTCGGCCGCGCGCTCACCGATGCCGAGGGCGCGACGTACCCGATGCTCGACCTGCTGCCGATGGAGACGAGCTTCGCCAAGCGCAAGTTCAACCTCGGCTACCGGATCGCGACGCTCCTGCGCGACGGCGTCCTCGGCGAGGCCGGGACGCGCCTCGTCGGACACGAGTTCCACTACGCCTCGATCGTCACCCGAGACGAGGCCCGCGCGCACGCCTTCGCCGACCTCCTCGACGCCGAAGGCAGCGATCTCGGCTCCGCCGGCCACCGCGTGGGCACCGTCAGCGGCACCTTCTTCCACGCCATCGCGCGTCGGTGAGGCCTGTTCAGCGCCCCGCCCGCTGGACCAGCACGACGCCCGTGACGGCGAGGCCGATGGCCGCAAGGATCGTCGGCGAGGGCAGCGTCGCGAAGGCGATCGCGGTCATGATCGCACCCCAGATCGGCACGAGGTTGAGGAACACGGAGGCCCGCGCCGGCCCGATCGCCGCGACGCCCTGCGACCAGAGCCAGAAGGCGCCGAGCGTCGCGAGAAGCCCCATATAGACGATCGCCGCCGCGTCGAACGGGCGGATCGCCGCGATCTCGGCGGGAACCTCGGTCAGGAGCGCCGCCGCGGGCGCCAGCATCAGCGCGCCGAGCGCGAGGCTCCATCCGGTGATCGTCGAGGCCGCATGGGCGGCGAGCGCCCGCTTCACCTCGATCGTGTAGACCGACCACACGATCGCGGCCGCGACGAACAGCACGTCCCCGAGCAGCGTGCCCGAGCTGAAGCGCCACTCGGCCGCGCGCGCCTCCGGCAGGATCACCACGAGCACGGCGCCGAAGGCGCAGGCGAATCCGACGAGCTGCATCGGCCGCACCGCGGCGCGCAGCATCACGAGCGAGAGCGCCGCCGTCCAGGCGGGCGTCGTCGCGATGATCACGAGCCCGTGCAGCGGCGTGGACAGATCGAGCGCGATCGTGAACAGGATGTTGTACGCGAACACCCCCAGGAACCCGATGCGCGCGAACAGCGCGATCTCCCGGGTCCCAGCCGCCGCGAATCGCCGCGTGAGCACGACCACCACCCCCACCGCCGCCGCGCCCACCAGGAAGCGGGCGGCCGCGAGGAAGACCGGGTCGAGCACCTCGAGCGAGATCTTCCCCGCGACGAAGACGCCGGCCCAGAACAGAGTCGCCAGCGAGAGCCGGACATAGGTCGCGAGGTCGCTCGCGCGCGCGGAAGCGCCCTGCGCGTGTCCCGTCGATATCGCCATTCGGATGCTCCGTGCTCGGCTCGGTGTTCTGGGGCGTGCTCAGCCGCCCAGGAGGACGCGGCAGCCGGTGCGGTAGGCCGCGAGCGCGGACGGATCCGGTGTCTCGGCTGCGGCGAGGTCCTTCTGGAGGGCGTAGAGCGCCTTGAACGCACCCGCCGGGTCGCCTGCCGCGATCGACTGCCGCAGCGGGCCGGACGGGAGGCCCTCGACGGCGGCGGCGCCATCGGCTCCGCCGAGGCGCTCGTGCAGCTCGGCGAAACGACGGACTTGATCGAGCTGATCCTTTCGCACGACGGCGGGCTGGTCCGGCCGAGCGGCGATCGCGATCGCACGCGCCCCGGCCTCGTCCTCGAGCGTCGCCGTTCGCTCCACCGCGCCCAGCGCGATCACGCGCGGAGCGAGGTCGAGATCGGCGAGGAGCGGCGCGAGCGCGGCCGCCGACGAGCGTGCTGCCGCGGCCGAGAGGACGAGCGTCGGCCGAGACGCGTCGCCGGCAGCCGCGAGAGCCGCCGCTACCCTCAGCGCCTCTGACGGCATCAGCGATCCGTCGGGCTCGATGCGAGCGATCTCGGCGGCGGGCAGCCGGACGTCCTCGTGGCGCTCCGCGAGGCCGCGCGCGGCGAGGACGTCGAAGTAGGTCGAGGTCGCCTCGTGAATGTCGAGCCCGTCGTAGAAGCCGGTCCGGACGCTGCGACCCGCCTTGATGAGGGGTGGAGCGATCCACCCGTCGGGCTCGCCGTCGAAGCCCTCCGGCGCGAGCGCGAAGCGAATTGGAAGGCCGATGCGCCGTGCATAGGCGAGATCCACGCGATCGTGCGCCGGGTTGACGAGGACGGCACCCGTCCCGAAAGCCGGCTTCACCCAATCGGCGACGAGAACGGGCAGGAGATCGCCCGTCAGCGGGTGCCGGACGAATCGTCCGGTGAACCCGTCCTCCACCCCCGCTGCCGCCGGATGCTCCGCATGAACGGCGAGCGCGCAGGCCGCCGGGCACGGCGACCAGTCCGTGATGAAGACGTGGATCGCGTCGCCCCCCTCCTCCTGCGGAAATCGGAAGAGTGCGCCCGGCGTACGACGCACGGTCTTGCCGAGCTTCTTGACCAGCGCCGAGGGCCACGGCTCCGACGCGCCGTTGGCGAACCGCTCCGCGGTCTGCGGGCGGGCGACGTGGATAACCCGCGCCGAGCCGTCCTCGGACCTCTCTCGGAACGCGAGCCCTGCCGCGGACAGGCGGTCGAGCAGCGCCGCGCACGCGCTGTCGTCCGAGCCGAGCAATTCGGCTCCGTCCCGACGCGCGATGAAGCCGGCATAGGCTTGCGCACGAAGCCGATCCGGCTCGTCCCCATCGCCTTCGCCCCCGGCGACGACCAGACGGAAATGCCGCTCGCTCATCGCCGCCCCCCGCACCCGTCAGGGCGCTCGGTGCAGCTCGATGCGAGAGGACCCGGTGAACATGTATTGTGGTTGCGGCTCGGCGAGAACGACATCGACTCCCAACTCCCGGCAATAGGTCTGCGCGAAGAATGAACCGGTTGCAGCGAACAAGACTAATGCCGCTTTCGATTGCTTGCAAGAGTCGATTATGGTCGACAATGTGCCAGTCGAGAGTGTCATGCCGGTGGCGAGAACAATGTCGGCATCCGCGATGGCGTCAAGGGTACCCTGACCGTCGAGCACGGGGCTGCCGTTGATACCCCCGCTTATGAGGGCGGGATCGTAGTCGCTCCCGACATACTCCATGCCTGCCTCCCGAAGCCAAGGCACGAAGTTGCCCATCACTCCAACGTTGAGCAGCCTTCTTGCACCGCGCCTTCGCGCTTCGTCGATCACGGCGCTGCAGATGATACGCGCACGCTCGACGGCCTTCTCCGCGGCATCGCCTTCGAAATGGAACATCTCGCTCGGCTCGCGCCCGAGCTCGGCGAAAGCCGTATCGAGCGCCGCGATCCTGAGGGCGGCGGGCGCGTTGTCGGAAAGCTTGCGAGAGTCACTACCAAGCCACAGATCATCGACATCGTGACTTGCGAAGTCGACGTAGGCGCAGCCGATCCGACGCGCTTGCGCGTAGACCATCGAATATGCGAGGTCACGCTCCAAAGCGTTCGGTCGGTAACGATAATCCACGCGCCAGAGACCGCGAAGGTGGAAGTTGGAAGGATCCTGCGCGCTGGTCTCTCGCCATATGATCTTCGAGAGCTCGCTCAAGAGTGGGTCGACATCGTAGTGTTTCCTGTCGGACTTGATGCTCGAATCGGCCACATGCAGATCAACCATCGGATTTCTCCAGCTCGAGCGGCTTGCGCTCCATGACAGCGTCGACCCGCGATACGATGTCGATCGCTTCGTTCAATTCCGGAGCGGTTCCGCCGCTGATGGTGTAGCGCGTCGAGGCTTCGCCGAAATGGCGCATGACGTCGAGCAGGGGGCCCGGATCGAGCGCCCAGTCGAGATACTCGTAGCCGAGCCCGCCGTCTTGACCGCAGAGCGGATGCTGGACGGCCCAATTCATGCTGACCGTTCGCACGCTTGCGTTCCGCCTCCAGGTTGCGAGCGCCCCGAGGAGGGCGTCTCTTTCCCGCCAGCCCTCACCAAGGCCGAACAGGAGCGACACACCAATCTTGATGTCCGCCTGTTCAAGGATGTCGAAGGCTCGCGCAGCGCGGTCGAGCCAATTGCCGTGCCGTGCTCCGATGTCCTTGCTAAACCCGCCGACGGAACCAGGCTCCGGTGTTTCAACGCCGATGAACACGTATTCCAAGCCGCAGCGCGACAGCTGATGTGCGATGTCCGGCCGAGCGAGTATTTGATCGATTGTAGCTTGCCCGCCGACGCGCACTCCGTGCGGTGCCTGCTCGACGAGGCTCTCGAAACGATCGACGAGCTTGGCGTTCCAGCCGAGAAGCGTCGAGTCTTCCACGAAGGCGCTCGCACCATCCTCGCCCGGATAGTCTTCGGCCACTGTTCTCGCAGCTGCCAAGAGGCGTTCATGCAACCTGTCGGCGCTCGAGGCGAATGCTCGAGGCGCACCCGTGACGCTGATCCGTTCGCTGCAGAAGGCACAATCGTAAATGCATCCACGACCGACGTCAGAGAACACGTGAGCAGTTGGGAGATTGCCGAGAACGTCGAACCGTGCGCCTACGCCGAACATTTCCGCCGGAGCCGGAAGCATGTTCATGCTCAACGCGCCTGCTTTACCTGACACGAGAGCGATGTGGCCGCTGATCACCGTACCGGCGACAAATTCACCGGCGGCGGCACTCAGTCGTTCGAGACGCATTCGGCTGTCACGCGCACGCCCACCCGCATCGATCGTTTCTTCCACGATCTCGCCGAGCTCCCGAATTGCATCCTCACCGTCGCCCGAGACGACGATGTCGAAAACGTTGCTGATGCGTTCGTCCGCAATCAGCCGCAGAGGTGAGGCTCGATGGTGCTGCACAGCGCCCGAACGCTTGTCGACCCACATCGTCTCGGTCGCATGACGTCCACCCAGAACGATCAGCACGTCGTCGCCGAGGTGAGCACGGACGATCTCCGCGCATGCGACAGCGCCCGGCATACAGATCGACATCGCACCGATCAGAACGAGGTTCGGCTGAAGGACCGGGAGCGTCGCGTCCAGCGTCTCGATTGCGCCGGGAAGATCGTGGAAGAGCTTCGTAGTGGAACGGCGCGACCTACGTCCGCTCGCCCAATTGCTGCGAGACCACGCGGTCCCGGGCCGATCAGCGGCCGCAGCGGCCACTCTACAGGCATTGAACATGCTTGCTGGATCACCGCTCGAAAGAGAGCGATCGCCGGCCGCGCCGACGATGAACTGCGGTGCGGAAAAGGCCATGACTCGTAGCGTCATTACGGTCTCCAGGTCCGCCCAGCCGATGATCAAGCGTCGGAGACATCTAAACCTCGGATCATATAAAACTCAAGGCTGTTTTTGTCGCAGCAAAAAATCCTCAAGTTGGGTCATCGCTTGACGCTGGAGCGTAGGAGGCTGGTACTCCCCGCCGCCTCCTCCTCGACCTCCCGTCCCCGCACCTCCTCCGGTGGCAGGAACACGACCGCGATGCCGTCCTCGAGCCCGGAGCCGTCCTGCGCCTCCAGGCTGTCGAACAGGATGCGGCCGCCGCGCACGAAGACGAGGCCGGCCTCGTCCGTCTGGGGCGCGAGCGCGCGGGTCGCGGGCTCGGCGGCGAAGCGCCAGCCGGCCTCGAAGCGCCGCTCGTACTCGGCGAAGGGCAGGCGCCCGAAGAGCTTGCCGCGCCAGTCGCGGTCGAGCTCGTGGGCGAGATCGACGTCGCCGGCGGCCGGGAGCTGGAAGACCCGCTCGCGACCCAGGTCGGGGCCGAGCCGGGCGGATACGAGCGCGTTGTAGACGTCGTCCTTCGTGGCGACGAGGGCGTAGTCGATCGGGCTGTCGGCGAGGCGGTCCTCGGCCTCCTCCGAGAGAATCTGGGTCTGGATGGCCGAGATCCCCGCGCGCCGGGCCCGCTTCGCGGCACCGGGAAACGTGTCGATGAGGACGACGCGCACCTTCGCCAGCCCGAGGGCCCGCGACAGGTCGACGGCCCAGTCCGAGGCGCCGATGATGGCCACGGCCGGATCGTCGCCCTTGGAAAGGCCCAGAGCACGGGCGAGCGGGGGAAGCGCGAA
The DNA here is from genome assembly GCF_014645695.1 of Salinarimonas ramus. Classification (GTDB taxonomy): domain Bacteria; phylum Pseudomonadota; class Alphaproteobacteria; order Rhizobiales; family Beijerinckiaceae; genus Salinarimonas; species Salinarimonas ramus. Next base: position 13,828 of record NZ_BMMF01000023.1, read on the forward strand.
GCCGTGGACGACCACCGTCGTGGCGATGACGGCGAAGACGGTGGGCTCGATCAGCGCGGCTTCGTCGTAGCCGACTTCGGCGAGGCGCGCGCCGGCGAGCCCGGCCACGGCGGCCGCGACGATGCCGCGGGGCGCGATCGCCCCGGTGAGCACGCGCTCGCGCCAGTCGAGGTCGCTGCCGATCGTGGCGAGCGCGATGGCGAGCGGACGCACGACCAGGAGCATGGCCAGGGTGAGGAGCACGATCGGCCACGACAGCGCGAGGAACACCTCCGTGTCGAGATCGGCCACGAGGACGATGAACAGGGTCGAGACGATGAGGACGACGAGGCCCTCCTTGAAGCGCTTGAGCTCGGAGAGCCCCGGCACGTCGATGTTGGCGAGGGTCAGGCCGAACACGGTGGCGGCGACGAGCCCCGCCTCGCTGATGGCGAGATTGGCCAGCGCGTAGACGCTCAGCGCCAGCGCCAGCAGCATCGGCGTCTTGAGGATCTCGGGCGTCAAGTCCGCGACGAAGAGACGACGCACCAGGAAGGCGGCGCCGACGCCGAGCGCGACGCCCACGGCGAGCCCGACGCCGAGGCGCAAAGCCACCTCGAGCAGGGCCTCGTCGTCGCCGAACTGGAAGAGGATCAGGAACTCGAGCACCGCGGCGGCGAGGATCGCGCCGGCGGGGTCGTTGAGGATCGCCTCCCATTTGAGGAAGGAGGCGGAGCGACGCTCGAGCCGCGCCTGGCGCAAGAGCGGCAAGATGACGGTGGGGCCCGTCACCACCATGATGGCGCCGAACAGGATCGAGGCGCCCCAGTCGAGCCCGCCGATATAGGCCGCCGCCAGCGCGCCGAGCAGCCAATTGACCGGTAGCGCCACGACCGTGAGTCGCACCACGCCCTGACCGGCCGCGCGCAGCTCCTTGAAGTTGAGCGCGAGCCCGCCCTCGAACACGATCAACGCCACCGCAAGCCCGATGAGGGCGTGCAGGTTGTGGCCCATGGCCTCCGACGGGTCGATCAGGCCCAAGCCCGGCCCGACCAGCAGGCCTGCGGCGAAGAGTATGACGATCGCAGGCAGCGCGAACCGGAAGGCGAGCCATTGCGCCGCCACCCCGCCGGCCACCAGAACGACCACGGCGAGCGCGACGTCCTGCTCCATGTCCGGTGCGTCCCTCCCTTGTCGAGCACAGGCGGATGGAACGCGGCGGCGGCGCGCATGGTTCGCGGAAAGCGTGGCGGAACGCGCCCAATGCGCGCGACCTCGCGACGCATGGCGCCGGGCGCGCGCCGGCGGTCTGCTCGGCCCCGACTCGGAACACCGCAACTGGAGATACGAAATGGCGAAGGCCATCCACGCCATGATCCGTGTGCTCGACGAGGCGCGCTCAGTCGAATTCTACGCAAAGGCCTTCGGCCTTTCGGTCGCGGACCGCTTCGCCTTCGAGAGCTTCACCCTCGTCTACCTGCGCAACGAGGAGGCCGATTTCGAGGTGGAGCTGACGGTCAACCACGGGCGCACCGAGCCCTACGACCTCGGCGACGGCTACGGCCACATCGCCTTCGCGGTGGACGACCTCGACGCCGAGCACGCGCGCTTCGAGGCGCTCGGATTGGCGCCGCGCAAGATCGTCGCCTTCGAGCGCGAGGGCGCGCTCATGGCGCGGTTCTTCTTCGTGGAGGACCCCGACGGCTACAAGATCGAGGTCCTCCAGAGGCACGGGCGCTATCGCTGACGCGCGCGCCCGGGCGGCTTTTCCTCAGGCCGCTTTTCCTCAGGCGGCTCGGCGCCGCGTGTGCGCCAAGAGCCCGTCGAGATGGCGGGCGATGGCGCGCATGCCGAAGAGGCCGGCGCGGGCTTCCGCCTGGGGATTGTAATTGGTGTTGGTGTTGACGTCGTAGACGTAGCACGTCCCCGCCTCGTCCTCGATCACCTCGATGCCGGCGATGCCGACGCCGTTGGCTTCGAGGAAGCGCTCCAGCGCCGGGATCTCGGGGATGTCGTAGCCCGGCACGATCGAGAACTTCTCCGCCGGCGCCACCGCCGGGCAGGCGGCGTCGCCGATCGCCGCGCTCTCGCGTACGTCCTCGATGGCGCAGGCGTCCGCGGGGCACAGCTCGAAGCCCTCCGACGTGTCGACCCGCACGGCGTAGAGGAAGCGCCCGCCGACGAATTCCAGCCTCGTGACGAAGGGTGCCGGCGCCTTCACGTAGCGCTGGACGAGGGTGATGCCGTCGATCGGCTCCTCGAAATCGGCCGAGGCGAGATGCTCGGCCAGCGCCTCCGGCGAGAGGAAGAGGCGCACGCCCAGCCCCTTGCCGCCGCGATTGTGCTTGAGGATCAGCGGATAGCCGAGCGCCGCCGCGGCGTCCTGGATGCCGCCGCGCCCCACCACCGCGAGCGTGTCGGGCGTGCGCAGGCCGTGCGCCGCCAGCGCCTCGTATTGCGCGACCTTGGAGACCTCGAGCCGCAGCGCGCGCCCGTCGTTGACGATCGTCCGGCCGTGCCGCTCGAGCCATGCGAGGACGGCGCCGGTATATTCGGCGGCGAAGCGATGATCGCGCGTGTGCGAGGACGCGCTCATGCGGTTGTAGAACACGCCCTCCGGCGGCGGCGCGCGCAGATCGACGACGCCGCGATCGAGGAACCACTCCTCATAGGGCGTCCCGAGCTCGGCGAACGCCTCGCGCAGCGGCACGACCCACGCGTCGTTCTCGTGAATGACATGGACCTTCGTCATCGGGTCTCTCCTCGTGTGTGAGGAAGAGATAACGCACGACGGAGCGAGTTTGAAGGGATTGTACGTTCAGAATGGCGTGATTTTCGTATTCTACTTCGAAAAATGGGGAATGGTGCATCGCTGTTCGGGGCGGCGTCAGGCGCCCGCCAGCATCTTGCCGAGCATGAAGCCCGAGCCTGCGCCCGTGCCGGCGCCGGGCCAGGTGGAGGCGCCGCAGATGTGGAGGCCTTTCACCGGCGTCGCGTAGCGCGACCAGCCGGGGACGGGGCGGAACAGGAAGTTCTGGTCGAGATGGTGCGAGCCCGCGAGGCTGTCGCCGCCGATGAGGTTGGGATCGTCCCGCTCCAGATCCGCCGGCGAATGCACCGCGCGGCCCAGTATCTTGCCGCGCAGGCCCGGCGCGTAGCGCTCGACGACGTCGAGGACGCGCTCGGCGTAAGCTCCCTTCGCGCTCTCCCAGTCCCGCGCCGTGATCGTCCCCGCGGCATCGCCCGCGATCTCGGCGGGCAGCACGCGCACCTGGACCCAGAGCACGTGCTTGCCCGCGGGCGCCCGCGACGGGTCGACGACGCTCGGCTGGCCGACGACGAGGACGGGCTCGGCAGGCAGGAGCCCCTCCATCGCCTGCGCGTAGGTCGCGGCCATCGTGGCGAGGTCGGGGGCGAGGTGGACGTAGGCGAAGCGCTTCAGCGCCTCCCCGGCCGCCCAGTCCGGCAGGCCGTCGAGGGCGAGGTGGACCATCATCGTGCCCGGCCCGGGGCGGAAGCGCGCGAGCTTCTTCGTATAGGCCTCCGGGCGTGCGCGCTCCTCGAGCAGCTTGCCGAAGACGAGCTGCGGATGGGCGTTGGCGACGATCGCCTTACCGGCCTCGAAGCGGCGCCCGTCGGCGAGGCGCACCGCCGACGCCTTTCCGTTCGCCGTCTCGATGGCGACGACCTCGGCGTCCGTATGGATCTCGCCGCCGAGCTCCTTCAGCAGGCCGGTCATGGCGGAGATCATGGTGGCCGCGCCGCCCTTGCCGACGACCATGCCGAAGGCCTGCTGCGCCATGGCTTCCAGATAGGGGAAGAGCGCGCCGCCCGAGGCGTCCGGCGGGAAGTCGAGGTGCAGGCCCCAGGTCGCGAGCATCGCCTTGACCTTGGGGTGGGTGAAGGTGCGGTCGAGGAAGTCCCGCGGCGAGGCGGCGAGGAGCCGCGCCGTGTCGAGCAGCCAGGGCGTGCCCTTCTGCCGCCACGCCTTCCAGGCGACGCCCGCCATCTGGCGAGAGGGCATGGGCGAGCCGAGGAGCCCGAAGATGTGGGGCGCGTCGCCCGGAAAGTCGTTCGAGAGCGCCCGCCACGCGTCCGCGTCCACCTGCGAGAGCGCCGCGATGCGCGCGAGGTTGGTCTCGAGGTCGTTCGACACGCCGAGCCAGGTCCCGTCCGGGAAGGCGGAGGCGAAGCAGTCGCTCGCAGGCGCCAGCGCGAAGCCATGGGCGGCGAGCCTGTCCTTGTAGGTGGCGAAGAAGGGGGAGCCCGCGAACAGGCTCAGGTTCATGGCGTAGAGATCGTGCGTGAAGCCGGGCAGCGTCAGCTCGGCGGACTTCACCGCGCCGCCGGCGACGGGCGCCTTCTCCAGGACGGCCACCTTCCAGCCCTTGGCCGCGAGGTGGATGGCGCAGGCGAGGCCGTTGTGGCCGGCCCCGATGACGAGCGCGTCGTGCACGTGTGCGTCCCCCTGTCTTCAATGGTGATATTTATCGGCAGATGCATAGACCCTGTCCAGGGCGCAGCGCGATCGGGTGGATAATCCGTGTCCCGATTCCGCCCGCGGCGTCTCGGTAGGCAAAGCCTCCGAACGCCTCGATGCGCCGACGCGCAGCCGGGTCGCGGCATCCGCGCACGGCGCCGCCGACCGGGGCAGTTCCTTGCATTCTCATATTTCGGGCGTACCATGCCGCTACGTGACGTGCGGACGCTCCGGCGGCAGAGGGGTGCCGGGCGCGACGCGCGACCGATCGATCCCGTGGGAGGCAATCATGACCGCACAGAACACGCTCTTCGACCTCGCCGCCGGCCTCGCCAGCGGCGCCATCACCGTCGTCGATCTCTCCGCGCCGCTCGGCCCGGAGACGCCGGTGCTCTACCTGCCTCCCGAGATCGGCGTGAACACGCCGAATGTGGAGATGCACGAGATCTCGTGGTACAACGAGAAAGGTCCCTACTGGGCGTGGCGATGGCTGAAGCTCGGCGAGCATACCGGAACGCATTTCGACGCGCCGATCCACTGGATCTCCGGCAAGGACCACGCGGACGGCTCCACCGACACGATCCCGCCGCGCAATTTCGTGGGCCCCGTCAACGTCATCGACTGCTCGAAGCAGGCGGCCGAGAACCCCGATTTCCTCCTCAGCGCAGACGGCGTGAAGGCCTGGGAGGCCGAGCACGGCGCCATCGAGCGCGACAGCTGGGTGCTCATGCGCACCGACTGGCATCACCGCAACAAGAGCGCCGAGACCTTCCTCAACGCCGACGAGAACGGACCGCACTCCCCGGGCCCGTCGGTCGACTGCATGGAATACCTCGTCTCGAAGGGCATCCTCGGCTGGGGCACGGAATGCGTCGGCACCGATGCGGGCGCGGCCGCGGGCATGAACCCGCCCTTCCCCGCCCACTTCCTGATGCACCAGGCCAACCGCTACGGGCTCGCGAGCCTCGCCCATCTCGACCGCCTGCCGCCCAAGGGCGCGGTCCTGGTCGCGGCGCCGCTGAAGTTCGTGAATGGCACCGGCAGCCCCGTGCGCGTGCTGGCTCTCGTGCCGGGCTGAGCCTCGGCGCCCTCTCCCCCAAGCGGCGCGCGTCCCCCGCGCGCCGCGGCCCGATCCCCAGCGTGAGCGTCCCATGAGACACCCCGTGTCCACCTCTGTTTTCCTATGCAGCGCATTTTTGCGCGGCGAGATGGCGTGCGGGGTCGTAGTCGGCTCGATCTCGCCAGGCATGCCAGA
>NZ_BMMF01000024.1 GCF_014645695.1 Salinarimonas ramus
CCTGCCGGCGATCCTGGCCCTCGACGAAACGCCCCATCCCGAAGCTCCCCGTGTAGAGAGCTGAAGCTTAGCATATTCGAGGGCGTTTCCACACGGCCTCGGCCCAAAGCTGCCTCCTCAAGTTCGGCCCGGCGCTTGGCGTCCACCGCCGAGCCGATCTTCTCTAGACTAAGGTCACTTTGCGCGGCGATGTCTTGTTTTCCCGCGCCGAGCATTCGAGCAGCATGAGGGGCACGCGCGCGTCAATCGATTGCCGTGTGGCGGGCGATCAGAAGCCCAGCCTGTCGAACGCGTCCTCGATGGCGCGGCGCTTGTCGGCCGGATAATAGGGGCTGCGGTGCACCAGGGCGGCGCTGAACTGCGCCCTGGTGTAGTCCGGCCAGCTTCGCCTGATCCTCTCGATCAGGCGCTTCGCCGTCCGGTGGTCGCCGCAAAGCTCGTGGACCCAGGCCGCCACGGCCACCCCAAAGGCGTGGACGTTGGCGTGGTCGGTCGCGAGCTGGGCATGCCGGCGCGCTTCGGCGAGATCGCCGGCGAAGCAGTGGATGTGCGCCTTGTTGAGGTGGAAGGCGAAGGCCATCGGATCGAGCGGGCTGAGCCGCAGCGCGGCGTCGAGATGCGCGATCCCAGCGCGCTCCTGCCCCAGCAGGTAGAGCGTAAGCCCAGCGCATAGTGGCCGACGGCGAAGCTCGGGTTCAGCCCGACCGCCCGGCCGAGGCTCTCCGCCGCACCCTCCATGTCGCTGGCCAGCCACTGCGCCCGGCCGAGCGCCCAGTATCCGAGCGGATCGCGCGGATCGAGCGTGATGCTCTCGCCGGCGAGATCGCGCGCCCGGGCGACCGCACGGTCCCGGTCCTGCGCGACGCCGAAGAACGAGAGCTGCCAGGAGTGCCAGGACAGCGCGGCCGCGACCCGCGCGCAGGCGGGGTCCGACCGCGCCGCCGCGCGCAGGGCCTCCTCGGCGGGCTTCAGCGTGGCGGCGTCCTGCCGCTGCAACAGGCTCATGCCGCGGTGGAAGCCGATCCAGGCATCCACCGCGCGCACCGGCGACAGCAGTGCGCGCCGCCGCTCCGAGGCCTCGATCTCGGCCTCGACCGCGGCGACGTAGCGCACGCCGAGCGCCCGCGCCGCCTGGCCTCGGCCAGCGCCGTGCACCACGCGCTCGGCACTGGCGGGCGCGGCCACCTGCAGCCAGCGGGTCCTCGCCAGCCCGACAGCGACGTCGCGGCCCAGCGCGCGGGCGATCGTGTCCGGCAGGCGACCGCTCGCCACGGGTGGCAGGACGGCTACGGCCGGAGCGCCGGAGGCGGGAACCAGGTCCGGCTGTTCCGAACGAGCTGGCTCGACGGTGCGGGGCTCCGCCCCGCTCTTCGCCACGGGCGCGAGCAGCCGATAGCCGGCTCTCGAAACGGTCTCGATCACCCGGGGAGACTGCGCGTCGTCGTCCAGCGCGCGACGGATCTCGTGGATGCAGCCGCTCAGGACGCCGGCTGATACGCTGCGGCCCTGCCATACGCGGTCGAGCAGCACCTCGGTGAAGAACAGGTGACCCGGGCGGCTGGCGAGCAGAGCGAGCACGTCGAAGGTCTTGGCGCGCAGGAGGATCGGCCGCCCGTCCAGCGTCACGACCCGTTCCGCGACGTCGATCCCGATCGCTCCGCCCATGGTTTCGATCCCACGCCGATTCAAGACAAATCTAAACTCGGGCAGCTCGTCCGTATCCTAACATCGATCCCGTGCAGATGCGCACGATCTCGACGGAGTGACGATCATGAAAGGTCTGTCCCTAGCCGCCGCCCTCGCCTTCGCCACGACGGGCGCCCTCGCCCAGGACGCGCCCGCCTTCTTCAGCGAGACCTATCCCGACCATGCCCTCGGTCCAGCGCTGCAATGGTACGGCGCGCTGTCGAACGAGGAGGCTGAGCTCGACACGCTCACGCGCGGGCTGGTCATGGTTGGCGTCAGCGCCCAGATTCCCTGCGCCTATTGCGTGCACGCTCACGTGCGCAACGCGCGCCTGGCCGGCGCGACGGAGGGGCAGATCCGGGAAGCGGTCGCCGCCGCCGGCGCCGTGCGGATGTGGAGCACCGTCTTCCACGGCATGGCCTACGATCTCGACGCCTTCAAGGAGGAGTTCGATCGGATGCGCCCTCTGGCCGGGCAGGAATGACCCACCCGTTAGTCCCTACGCATGAACGCCGTCGCGGTAAGCGCCCTAGTCGACGCTCAGTTCGGCTTCATCGCGATGGCCGTGGCGAAAGGCTGATGCCCGTAGAGCAGACCCGCGGATTTGCGCCGGGCATACTCGGAACAGGGCGTCGGCGAGATCCTGGCCGTTCTCGCTGCGCTCGACCATGGCGACGCTGGAGAGCGTCCTGGACGCGCAGTCTATCGGTCGCAGGAAGGTCCGACTGGGCGGTGTCGGTGCCGCCGCTGGGCTGGGTCTGGTGCCGTCGCGCTTCGTGTTGGAATTCGGTGGCGTGGTCGCCGGGTGAATGCAGGCTATCGGTTCATGCTGCAAGATCAAGCGCCTGAGCGATGGGTTTGGCGATGGTCTGCCAGCCGTCGACTCGGCGCATCCTGATCTGGCCCGAGGCCATCGGGGCCCAGAACAGCATCGCGGCCGTGTCCGCGCAGGGCAGCACGGTCTGCGTCTTGATCCGCCGCCGGAACTCCTCGTGCAGACGTTCGATCGCGTTCGTGGTTCGGGCGCTTTTCCATTGGCTCGGCGGCAGCCTGGTGAAGGTTAACAGGCGATCGCCGGCCTCCTCGAGGCTGTCGGCGACGGCACGGTGGCGTACGCGCCACTTGGCGATGACCTTGCGCCGCTTCTCCTCGATCTCCTCCGGCGCCGAGGCGTAGATCATGTCGGTGTAGTCGGCGCCGATCTCCTCGTGCAGCCGCTCGGGCGCGTGGGCGAGCAGGTTCCTGTGCTTGTGAAACGTGCACCGTTGGATCGGGACGCCGTCCCAGAGCTCGGTGAGCGCCCGGTCGAGGCCGGCGCCGCCATCGACCAGGAGGAACTCGGGGCGGCGAAGGCCGCGCGCGACGAGGTCGTTGAGCACGGCGCGCCAAGCCTCCGCGCTCTCGCCGCCCATGCTCTTTACCGAGAGGAGGACCTTCTGCCCGTCCTCGCGCACGCCGAGAACGACGAGCAGCGAGATCGAGGTCGCCTTGCCGTCGAGGCGCACCCGAACCACCGTGCCGTCCAGGATCAGGCGCACGATCGGCTCCTCGGCGAGCGAGCGCTGCTTCCAGGCGTCCCAGTCCGTCTTCACCTTCCGCCAGGTGCGGCTGACGATGTCCTTGGAGACGGCGCCGCCGAACAACGCCGCGAGCGCTTGCCGGACGCGGCGCGTGTTCGTGCCCGCGAGATAGGCCAAGGCGATCAGCGCGTCGGCCGCCCGCGTGCGCCGCTGGTAGGCGCGCAGCGCCGTGCTCTTCCATTCGCTGGTGGCGCCCTCCTCGGTCGAAAGGCGCGCCCGCGGCACCGCGATCTCGGTCGTGCCGAAGCTGCCCGTCAGCGTTCGCGTCCGGCTGCCGTGGCGATGGCCGGCCGGGCGCTGCTCGCTGCCCTCGGTGGCCGCACTGCGAGCGTAGCGCGCACGCCCGAGCGCCTCGTCCAGCTCGGTCCGGATCATCGTCTCGATGAAGCCGCGGACCCGCTCGCGAAGGCCGGCCTCGATCGGGTCGAACCAGTTGTCGAAAAGGAACTCGTCCCCGGCGTCGGACGCGTGATCGGGGCTCGTTGGCATGGTAGTGCTGTTCATGGCGTGGTCTCCGAGCCCAGCGCGTCAACGCCGGGCGATTCGAGGTTTGGTCACCCCGGAGACTACGCCGCCCTCAATTCCAACCACATCCGCGACGGCACCCGGAATAACCGCCGAAATCGCTCGTTCACATTCTGGAGGCCGCAACGGCCTTGAGAGACCAGGAGCGAGACCCCATGAAGGCGAAAACCCTCTTTGCACTCCTCGCCGCAACCTTCGCATCGAGCGGGGCCGTCGCGGATGACCGCGATCCCGTCGGGCGGTTCATCGGCGATCTCTTCTCAGGCAAGGGCTTCCAGGAGCAGCGCTCGAACTTCCGCAGCCGGCGGCAGGAGCGCAGCGGCGAGTGGTGGAGCCGCGACGCGAGCACCAGCTACGGCGGCGGCTCCAATTCGAGCTCGAACTCGAACTCCAATTCCAGCTCCAATTCGTCTTCGAACTCATCTTCGAACTCCAGCTCCAACTCCTCCTCGAACTCGTCATCCAACTCGAGCTCCAATTCCTCCTCGAACTCGAGCTCCAACTCGTCTTCGAACTCGAGCTCGAACTCGTCCGACGACGACGATTGAGCCCTGCCGTGCTCCGCCCTGCCGGAACACCACACGAGCCGCGGTCGACGACCGCGGCTCGCTCCGTTTCGGCGTGTCCCGTGCGGCAGAGGCTCTCGCTGGTTCAGCGCCGCGCGCGGGCGTGCTCGCGGTACCAGCCGGAAGCGGCGCGAGTATTGCGCAGGACGCGGCTGCGGGCGGACGCCTCGGCCGGCGTCTCGGCGCGGATCTCGGCGCGCAGGCCGACGTCGGCGCGGCGGAAGGGCACGACCTGGACGAGCGGCGAGCCCTTCTCGATCACGTGCAGCCCGTCGGCGCCGGTGGCAAAGAACGGGAAGTGGATCTCGGAGGCGTAGGTATCCGTGTCGACGATCCCCGCCACGACCTGGAACACGTCGTTGGGACGATTGAGCGGGTCGACGAACAGGCAGCTCCAGCCCGGCGGGGTCACGATCGTCCAGTAATTGTGGAACTTGCACGGCGGCCGCTTCGCCAGCGGATGCCCCATCACCTGATGCGGGCCGTGATTGCTGACGAGCGTGCGGTCGAAGTCCCAGCCCGCCGTCAAATCGCTCCCGCCTTTCGCGATCTCGAGGCGCACGGTGGCGGCGAGGGGGAGGATCCAGCCAGTCGTCATGGCGTCCAGGAACGGCATGCAGCGCTTCACGGTGATGCCGCTGTCGCCCGTCGAGAGCCGGCTTTCGTCGATGGCGGGAAGCCTGCGGAACCAGCCTGGGATGTACGCCTTGGCCGGGACCGGGGGCGCCAACACGCCCTCGTCCTCCGGCCGGCACAGGAAGCGGATGCCGGCAGCGCGTTTTCCAAACAGCATCGTCTCTCCTCCGGGTGTCTCGTCGATCGGGCGCCGGCTCAGCGGCCGGCGAGCGCCGCCTGCTCCTCGTCGTCCTCGAGCGGCGGTCCCGCATCGATCCCGGCGAGGTAGGCATCGAGCGCCTCGAGCGCGCCCGCCGGAACGTAGCCGTCGCCGCCGGCGGGGACGGCCATGGAGAAGCGCACGACCCAGGCCGCCCTCTCGCTGCAGGCGACCGCAAGTACAGCCGTCCGGGCGTTCACGTCGACGATCTCGACCTCGCGGCAGAGCGCGCTGCCCCCATCCCGGAAGGTGGAGACCGCATGCATCTCGCGCCCATCGGGAAGACGCGCCCGCGCGCCGGACGGAATCTGCGCCAACGCCTCGGCGACGGTGCCATCGAGGGGGGCTGCGACCGCGATCACCGTCGGCGCGCCCGCGCCTTCGCCGGGGTCCTCGCCCGGCGACCCGACGTAGCCGATCGCGCCGCCGACGGCGAAGGCGAGGGCGACGGAGGCCGCCATCGACAGGTCGCGCCACGACCGGCGCGGCTGCGCGGGCCGGGCAGGAAGGCTCTGCGGCGCGCGCCGGTCCGCCTGCGGCTGCGCCGCGCGCGCTATGGAAGCGATGCGGGCCTGGAGCGCGTCGCCTCCCTCCGCATCGATGCGCGCCTCCCGCGTTGCACGACGCGCGACGCGGAAGGCCTCGATGCGCGCCGCGAGGACGGGGTCGCCGGCCGCGGCGGCCTCGACCCGCCGCGTGCGCACCGGGTCGAGCGCGCCGTCGGCGAGTGCCATCAGCTCCTCGTCTGCGAACTCGACTCGGCTCATTGTCTCGCTTCCTTCGTGTCGTCGGGACGGCCCGTCGCCGCCCCAAGCCCCAGATCCGCCGCGAGCCGCAGCCGCGCCCGCGCGAGGCGGCTCATGACGGTGCCGATCGGAATATCGAGGGTCGCCGCCGCCTCGCGATAGGAGAGTTCCTCGACGCAGACGAGGAGCAGAACCTCGCGCTGCTCGTCCGGCAGGTTCATGATGGCGCGGCCCGCGGCGTCCAGCAGGAGCCGGCTCTCGCCGGTGCGCGCGCCGTCCTCGCCCGCGAGGTCGAACGCGGCGTCGATCCCGACCGGGACACCCTCCGTGCGCACCTTCCGGAAGCGATCAATCCAAACGTTGCGCAGGATGCGCAGAAGCCAGGCATCCATCCGCGTGCCCGGCTCGAACCCGTCGCGCCCCGCGAGCGCCCGCTCACAGGCCGACTGCACGAGGTCGTCCGCGATATCGCGCGACCGGCACAGCGACAACGCGTAGCGGCGCAGGTTCGGCACGAGCGCGACGAGCGCGCGGCCGAACGCGTCGAGATCGTCGACCGTCGGCTCAGCGGGTGCGCGCGACATCGCGGCGTGCTCTCATCTCAACCCTCTCGTCCTGTCCGCCTCGGCGCGGCCGGTCTCCACCATGCAGAACGGGACGTCTTCGCGGTTATTCCGGGCGGCCGCAAATTATCTCGCGCGCTCCGCTCCCTCGGCGGAATAGGGGTGATGCGCGCCCGTTGTCGTCCGGCAGGCGAGACCGCATGATGCACCGGGAGGAGACTAATGGTTCGGTCCGCAATCGCTGTCGTGCTGGGGCTGCTTCTCGCGCTCTCGCCGCTCGATCCGCGCGTCGCGCCGACAGCGCGCGACGGCGCGGCGGCGCCCGCGCCGACGTACCTTTCCGCGGCGCGCGCCGACGACGACGACGACGGAGACGACGACGACGGCGATGGAGGTGGCGGAGGCGGTGGGCTCTCCGGCGGCGGAGACGGAGGCGGCGGGCCGGTCTGGCGCCCGCCGCAGGGCGAGGGCTTCGCCCCGCTGAGGCGGCTCTTCGGCATAGCACCGCAGCGCCCCGCCCGCCGCGCGGCCCCGCAGACGCCGCCGCCCGTCGCGGCCGAGCGCGAGATCGTCGCGATCGGCGTTTCCGAGGCGCTTCTCGGGAGCCTCGTGTCCGAGGGCTGGGTGCTGCTCGAGTCCGTCCTGCTCGAGCGGATCGGCGAGCGCCTGGTCCGGCTCGGGCTGCCCGACGGCATCGGGCTGGAGGACGCGCGCGCCAGCATCGCCGACCGTGCGCCGGACGCGCGAGTCGATCTCGAGCACTTCTACCGCCCGGGCAGCGATCCGGACGCGCCGCCGCCGTGGTCGGATGCGTGCGCGGGGCCGCAATGCGCCGCGCCGCGCCTCGTCGCCTGGCCGGCGCCGCCGGGCGCGCATCCCGCTTGCGCGGAAGGCCTGCGGATCGGGATGATCGACAGCGGCATCAACGTGGCGCACGACCACCTCCGCGACGCGACCATCGCGGTGACGCTGCTCGACCCGGAAGCCGAGCGGTCGGATGCGTATCACGGCACATCGGTCGCGGCGCTGCTCGTCGGCGCCCCGGACAGCCGCACGCCCGGCCTGCTGCCGCGCGCCGAGCTCGTCGCAGTCGACGTGTTCCAGGGCGCGCCGGGAAACGACCTCCGGGCCGGCGCCTTCGCCCTCGCCCGCGGGCTCGAGCGCTTCGTCGGCGCCGGGGTGCCGGTCGTCAACCTGAGCCTCGCGGGCCCGCCGAACGCGGTCGTCGAGCGTCTGGTCGAGCTGCTCCTGGCGGACGGGGTCGCGCTCGTCGCGGCGAGCGGCAATGCGGGACCGCGCGCCGAGCCCGCCTATCCCGCCGCGTACGCGGGCGTCGTGGCGGTGACCGCGGTCGATCGGTCCGGCCGGGTCTATCGCCGCGCGGGCCGCGGCCCCCACGTCGATCTCGCCGCGCCCGGCGTCGAGGTCTGGGCCGCGGCCTCGGTGAGCGGCGCGCGACCGCGGACGGGGACCTCCTTCGCCGCCCCCTTCGTCACCGCGGCGATCGCGCTGACCGCTCAGGCCAACGCCGCCGGAGATGCCGCGACGCGTCTCGCGGACCGCGCCCGCGACCTGGGCGAGCCCGGACGCGACGAGATCTACGGCGCCGGGCTCCTGCAGGTCGGGAACGTCTGCGATACGCCGGCGACCGCGCTGCCGGCCGCGGGCCCCTGACGCGCACGCCTCATCGCTGGCCGGGCTTCGGGCGGTAGAAGACATGCCGGCCGATCATCGCGACCCGGTCGAGTCGCCCCGCCCAGCGCGGCCGCACGCTGGCGGCGTGGTAATGCGTCCCCTCGCCGATCAGCGGCGACCAGCGCGCGCCCGTGAGCTTCTTGCCGCCGATGGCAATGTCACGGTAACCAGACCGAGTGCGCACGCCGGCTCGGACTGCGTCCAGATCAAGCCGCGGCGGTCGCAATTGTCCATGCAGCCGCGGCGTCCGGCCTGAACTGGCGCATGATGCGGCTGGACGTGAGGTGGCGTTGGAGGGCGAAGGTGTTGTGGACGGTGGCATGCGATGAGAGGAAACGCTGGGCCGAGCCGGGCGACTTGAAGCCCTGCATCTTGCGCTCTCGTCGTCGCACTGGCTAATGCGAGTTCTCGGCCCGGTTGTTCGCGCGCAGGCCCTGTTCGTGCCGCGCGGCGAGGCCGAGTTCAAGCTTCGCGGCCGCGTAGGAGCGCAGCTTATCGGTCACCAGCACCCGAGGCGCGCAGCCCTGCTTCTTCAGCAGCTTGCGCATGAGCTTCAGGGCGGCCGCCCTATCCCGCCCTGGCTGGACCAGCAGATCGAGCACCTCGCCCTCGCTGTCGACGGCGCGCCACAGGTACATGCGCCGGCCCTGGATCCTGACCACCATCTCGTCGAGGTGCCAGCTGTCCGAAGCCCGGGGCCGCAGCCGGCGCAGGTTGAGCGCGAAGGCCGGACCGAACTTCGCTACCCAGCGGCGCAAGGTCTCGTAGGAGACGTAGAGACAGCGCTCGGCTAGGAGCTACTCGCTGTCGCGGACTCCTGCGCGAGCTGCTGAAGAGGCAGGGTTGCGCGCCTCGGGTGCTCGTGACCGACAAGCTGCGCTCCTATGCGGCCGCGAAGCTTGAACTCGGCCTCGCGGCGCGGCACGAGTAGGGACTGCGTGCCAACAACCTTGCCGAGAACTCGCATCAGCCGGTGCGACGGTTGCCCTGACAGCGCCCATGCGCAAGCTGCTGAAGAAGCTCGGTCGCGCGCGGCAGCGGAAGGCGAGAAGCTGCCAAGCTGGGGGGCGTCTTCGGAGCCGCTCCAACTTGCCCGACGGCCGCAGTCGGCCCGAAGCCGCCTTCTCGATGATGGCCCGGCGCTGGCCGCGCCGACGCCGGGCCGGTCTTCTCAAAGCTCTATCCGCTCGGCGATGCTGAGCGCATCCTCGATCTCGACGCCGAGATAGCGGACCGTGCTTTCAAGCTTCGCATGGCCGAGCAGGAGCTGCACCGCCCTGATGTTGCTCGTCGCCCTGTAGATCGCCGACGCTTTGGTCCGGCGCATCGTGTGGGTCCCGTACGCGGTCGAGTCGAGGCCGATGCTCCGGATCCAGCGGTGGACGATGCGCGCGTACTGCCTCGTCGAGAGATGCCCGCCGGGGGCGACCCGGCTCGGGAAAAGGTATTGCGACGAAACCTGCGGGCAGCGGCGTAGCCAACCTTCTAAAGAGGTACGCGTCTGGGGCGAGATCTCGAAGTGCACCGGTCGCCGGGTCTTGCGCTGGACGATGGTGGCGCGGTCCTTGGCGCGGCCGCCGGCGAAGACGTCCTCGACGGCGAGCGCGAGCAGGTCGCAGGCGCGCAGCTTGCTGTCGATGGCGAGGTTGCGCGTTCCTGATCACGATCGTCTTCCGCTACGTCTTGAATTGGCCGTCGGGCGAAGCGGCCGAACGCTGGAGGAGAAACTGGACGCGATCGCCGCCGCCGGCTTCGACGGCGTGGAGATCTTCGAGCAGGACCTGCTCGCCTCCGATCGAAGTCCGGCACGGGTGGGGCGCCTCGTGCGCGATCACGGTCTCGAGATCACGCTCTTCCAACCGTTCCGGGATTTCGAGGGGCTCCCCGAGCCGCTGCGCGGACGCGCCTTCGCACGGGCGAAGCGCAAGTTCGACGTAATGGCCGAACTGGGCGCCGACCTCGTGCTGGTGTGCTCCTCCGTTCATCCCGAGGCGCTCGGAGGCATCGATCGCTGCGCGGACGATTTCGCCGCGCTCGGCGAGATCGCCGCGGAGCGCGGCTTGCGCGTCGGCTACGAAGCGCTGGCCTGGGGCCGTCACGTCGACGATCACCGCGACGCCTGGGAGATCGTGCGCCGGGCCGGTCATCCCGCCGTAGGCCTGATCCTGGACAGTTTCCACACGCTCGGCCGCGGCCTCGATCCGGAGACGATACGGCGCATTCCCGGAGACCGCATCTTCTTCGTCCAGCTCGCCGATGCACCCCGCATTCCGATGGACCTCCTGTATTGGTCCCGTCACTTCCGGTGCATGCCGGGCGAGGGCGATCTCGACGTCGGAGCCTTCGCGCGCGCGGTGGTCGCGGCGGGCTATCGCGGGCCGCTCAGCCTCAAAGTGTTCAACGACGAGTTCCGAGCGGGCCTGCCGAGCCTCGTCGCGCGCAGCGGGCATCGCGCGCTCGTCGACCTCATGGATCGCGTGCGGCGCGCCGAGCCCGTCCTGCGGGTCGATCTGCCGGACTTCCCGCCGCCCGCGCCGGTCGACCGCGTGGCCTTCGTGGAGTTCGCGACGTCGCGCGAGGCGTCGGGCGAACTCGTGGGGCTGCTCGATGCGCTCGGGTTCGCGGAGGCCGGTCGGCACCGGTCGAAGCCGGTCCGACGTTTCCGCCGGGGCGACGCCGACGTGCTGGTCAACACGGCGACCGACGGCTTCGCCCATGCGGCCTACTTGGCCCACGGCACCTGCGTGAGCGAAATCGCACTCGCCGTTCCGGACGCCGAAGCGGCGTACGCCCGCGGGATCGCGCTCGGCGCGGAACCGTTCGGGGACCCGCCGGGCCCCGGCGAGCTGAGCATTCCGGGACTGAGGGGCGTCGGTGGCAGCCTCTTGCGCCTCGTCGACCGCAAAGGCGCCGACCTCTGGGCGATCGATTTCGAGCCGCTCGACGGAGGGGGCGGGGCGACGGGAGACCGGGCGGACGAGAGCCCGGGATTCCTCGGCGTCGATCACGTGGCGCAGACCATGCCCTACGACGCGATGCTCTCGTGGGCGCTGTTCTACACGGCCCTGTTCACAGGCGATAAGGCGCCGATGGTCGACGTCGCCGACCCGCACGGTCTCGTGCGCAGCCAGGCAATCCGGTCCGGTGGTCTGCGCGTGACGCTCAACGGCTCACAGGCGCCGCGGACCCTAGCCGGACGTTTTCTGTCGGAGAGCTTCGGCGCGGCGACGCAGCACGTCGCAATCTCGACGTCCGACATTCTGGCGACGGCGAACGACCTCGTGGCGAGAGGCTTCTCGGCGCTTCCGATCGGACAGAATTACTACGCCGACCTGGAGGTGCGCTTCGATCTCGCGCCGAGCTTCGTCGACGCGCTGCGCACCCGCGACATTCTGTACGATCGTGACGATGCGGGAGAGTATTTTCAGCTCTACAGCTGCCCTTTCGGCGACGGCTCGTTCTTCGAAATCGTGGAGCGCCGGGCGGGCTATGCCGGCTACGGCGCGGCCAATGCTCCGTTCCGCCTCGCGGCGCAGAAGCGGCTGTCTCGTCCGGTGAGCATGCCCGGCCGATGAGGTTGAACGGGTCGGCTCGGTGCGCCGTCAGTCGTCGGCTGCTCTCGGCCCGAAGCCGCCGCCTCGGTTTCGGGCGACCCTGCGTCTACCTGCCTGTCGCGAACGGACCCGGAGCCGTCCTCAGGCCGTCGAGCGCGCGCGTGAGACC
>NZ_BMMF01000025.1 GCF_014645695.1 Salinarimonas ramus
GTTCGCGATGCTCGCATTCGTGCTTGCGCACTTCGCCACGGAGAAGGCCATGAGTGTCGAGAGCCACCCTTATGTCGGCATGTGGGTGACGGCGGACGGCTACGTCCGGCATGAGTTGCTGCCGAATGGCCGATACGACGAAGCTCGGGGAACCCGTGAGAGCGCCTACCAAGGTCGTTACGAAGTCATCGGCGATCACATCCAGTATTGGGACGACACCGGATTCACGGCCGACGGCGTCTTCATCGACGGCGTGCTCCGCCACGCCGGGATGACTCTCCGTCGTCGCGAAGACGGCAGCCGGTAACAGTCCGGCGGAGGATCCGGTCGGCCAGGCCGACCGCCGGCCTCGGCGCCGGTTCTCGCCGCCTAGCTAGAGCGCGGCAGCGCGCATCACCGCAGATCGACATGACGACGGCTTGGCAGGCGCCGGGTCGGGAACGGCGCACGCGACCGCGCCGGCGACCGCCCACGCCTCCGCTCGACCGCGCGCAAGCGCACCTCCTTCAACCCTCGGCCGTACCGGGCCGATCCCGCACTCGAAAGGACCACGACCATGAACCGCATCTCCAGCACCCTCGCGGCGTCCGCCCTCGTTCTCGCCGGCCTCGCCGCTCCCGCCATCGCCCAGCCCCTCTCCGGGCTGAGCGACGAGCAGGAGATCACCCTCTACGATGCGCCTCGGCAGAACGACGGCTTCCACCGTGCGCCGCAACCGCGCCTCGACGTCTCCGTGACCGGCAGCCTCTCGGCGGCGCCCATCGCCGGCCTCGGCGCGCAGGAGCGGATCACCCTCTACGACGCGCCCCAGCAGGACGACGGCTTCCATCGCACGCCGCGGGCACGCCTCGACGTGTCGCAGACCGGAAGCCTCTCGGCGCCTTTCTCCGCTGGCCTGACCGCCGAGCAGGGGATCACCCTCTACGACGCGCCCCGGCAGAACGACGGCTTCCACCGCGACCCGGCGAACCGTCGATGACACCGGCCGGCTTCGCTTCGACGCGGTGACCCGCTCGAGCGAGCCGACCGCGACACGCTCCGATGCGCGGTCCCACCGCGCATCGGCAGCCCGCACACATTCGAAGACGACCGACGAGAGCGGTCGCTATTTCGATCCGGAGACATGGATGCACCGCAGATTCTTCCTCTTGGCCGCAGCTTTCGCGACGCTCGCGGCGACGGGCCTGCACGTGCGAGCGTCCGACGATCCGATCGCGTTTCGCGCGTTCGCTCGGCGACGACGTCACGCGTCTCGACCGGCGCGAGACGGCGCTCAACGAGGGCACGCCCGGCGATCTCCGCGACACGACGTTCCCGGCGGCCATGGCGGCGACCTTGGAGCGTCTGGTGCTCGGTGACGCGCTGTCGGTGAGGTCGCGCGCGCAGCTCACGCGCTGGCTTCTCGACAACGAGGTCGGCGGGCCCCTGCTTCGCGCAGGAGTGCCCGGCGACTGGCGGGTCGGCGACCGGACCGGCGCCGGCGGTTACGGCACGCGCGGCGCGGTAGCGATATTATGGCCGCCGAATCGTCGGCCTTTCGTCTCGGCGATCTATGTCACGCAGACGGACGCATCGATGGACATGCGCAGCGCCGCCATCGCCAGGCTCGGCGAGGCGATCGCCGCGGCTACCGAGCTGGCGCCGTGAACACGTCGCCAACGCGCGCCGCGAGCGACGTCGGCCAGCGGGCCGACGCGTCGGTCGGCTCGAGGCGTCGACGATGGAGCGCGCTCGCGGCTCCAAGGAAGGAACCACGCTCATGACCACTGCCATCTCGATCATCGACGAACCGTCGGACGACGTGCGAAACGCGATCCTCGCACCGCTCGACGTCTTCAGCAGGGAGCGCGGGTTCGCATTCGAACCCCGAACACTCGCCCTCGTGCTTCGGCACGAAGCTCATGTGGTCGGCGGCCTCGTCGGCCAGCTGAACTGGGATTGGCTGTACATTCAAATACTGGCGGTGCCAAAGTTTCTTCGCGGCGGCGGGCATGGGCGCGCCTTGGTCGAGGAGGCGGAGCGACGAGCCGTGGCTGCAGGCTGCCGCGGCGTGTGGGTCGATACGTTCACGTTCCAGTCGCCGGGCTTCTACGAACGGCTCGGCTACGAGCGCTTCGGCGAGTTGCCCGGCTATCCGGGAAACGAAAGTCGGCTGTTCCTTCGCAAGCTCCTCACGAAGCGTTGACCTCCCGCCGAGACGAGCCGACGGCGCCGGCCCGATGGCGAGCGATCGCGGCCCCGACGGCCGTTGCGCCGGTTGCGTTCGTGCAGCAGCACGGGGGCGCCGGCGCACGATTGCGGCGGCGTCCTCTCACCACGAAGACAGGCTACCCTCGGCGAACATCCGGAACGAGGTCGGCTCCCGGCCCGTCAGCCGGAGCACCTGATCGGTCGTGCGATCCTCGCCTCCGCCGCGGATGACCTCGTCGAGCTGCGCCAGCGCCTCGGCGTAGCTCCGCGGCAACCCCAGCGCCATGTGACGCCGGACGAGGTCCTCGGTGCCGAGCCTCACATGCCGGACGGGGCGCGACAGCAGGTGCGAGACGAGGCGCGCGACGTCGTCGTAGCTCAGCGCCTCGGGGCCGGTGAGAACGGCGTCCCCGTCGAGGGAGCGCTCGCCGGTCAGTGCCGCCACCGCCGCGGCGGCGATGTCGTCGGCGCTGACGAAGCCGACGCGGCCGGTGTCGGTCGCGCTGTAGATGGCGCTCTCCTCGCGAATGGTCCGGCCGTGCGGGCCGGTCGAGAAGTTCTGCATGAACCAGGACGGTCGCAGGACCGCCCATTCGGGCGCGTTCTCGGCCAGCCACGCATGGATTTCGCCCATCATATTGCCGCCGGGCGCGAGCTGCGACGAGCTGAGCAGCACGAAGCGCCGCGTGCCCGCCGCCATCGCCCGCTCGAGGATCGGCCGCATCAGCGCCAGATGGTCCGTGCGATCCGTCGGGGCGACCAGGTAGGCGGCACGGACGCCGTCGAAAGCGGCGGCCGACGCGGGATCCGCCCAGTCGAATGCCACCTCGTGATCCGCCGAGGGGCGGCGCGTGGCCACCGCGACGGCGATGCCGTGTTCCGCCAGACGCCGCGCGACGCGGCTACCCGTCGTGCCGGTACCGCCGGTGACGAGAATGCGCTCAGACACGGGGCGCCTCCTCGTCGAACGAGATGCCCGCCGCTTCGCTCCCCCCGAGCGCCGCGAGCGCGACCAGCGGGTTCCAATAGTCCTTGTAGCGCGCGATGCGCCCGTCCCGGAGGGTCACGACGGAGACGTAGGTCTGGTCGTAGGCGACGCCGGTCTCCACGCCGCGGCCTTCGCAGGTGAACTCGATCACGACCGTGTCGCCGCACACGTGCGCGGCTTCGAGATCGAAGCGGTCGAACGCGATCAGCGGGCCGAGCCGGGCGAAGTGCGCGGCCAGCCGGTCGCGCCCGTCGAGGCGCTTCGGAAGCCCCTCCGGCGCGTAGGGGAACTCGAAGATCACGTCCTCGGCGAAGAGATCGAGAATCTCGTCGGCGGGACCGAGCGTTGGGCCCAGCGCGCCCTTCAGCAGGTCCCCGAACGTATCGAACTTGCCAGCCATGGAATGCTCCCTTATCGGATGGAACGGTATCGTATCGACTAGGTGGAGGCGCCTCGGATGGAACGCAAGTGTTCCGACCAAAAAAAGAAGCGGACGCCGTCCGGCGCCGCCGTGCCGCGGGCCGAGCTGACGGACGCCCTCTACCAAGCCTTCTTCGCCGAGTGGGCGGAGAAGGGCTTCGCCGCCGTCAGCCTCGAGCGGGTCGCCGCCCGTGCGGGGGCGGGCAAGGCCGCGATCTACCGGCGCTGGTCGTCCCGCAGCGCCTTCGCCGCCGAGGCGGTGGAAGCGCTCGGCCTGCGGATGGCCGTGATCGAGGACCGGGGGTCGCTCGAGGCCGACGTGACGGACTTCCTGTTCCGGCTGCGCGTCGTGCTCCGGCATCCGCTGGTGCGGCGCATTCTGCCGGATCTGCATGCGGAGGCGGCGCGATCACCGGAGATGCGTGGGCTGAACACGCGGATCGCGTCGCAGAGGCGCGCTCCAGGAGCGGGCTTGCTGGAGCGAGCCGTGGCGCGCGGTGAGCTGCCCGCGAGCTTGGACACGAAGCTCGCGCTCGATCTGATCCCGGCGCCGTTGTACTGGCGGATGGTCGTCCTCGGTGCGACGCCCTCCCGCGCAGAGGTGACGAAGATGGCGTCGGCGGTCACTGCGGGGTTACGAGCGCTGGCGTGAGCCGGCGAAAGAGCCCACCTGCGAGCTTTCGTACGGCAGCGCCGACGCGTCGGCGCATGGCGCGGATGACCCATGCTCGGCGGCCGTCGTCGGCTATGCGAACGCCGCTCCCGTGCAGCCCCTGCCCATGGGAGCTGACGTGATCGACTTACCACGACTCGCGACCTTCCAAGGTGAAGAAGCCGCCGGCTGCGCCCGGCATCCGCAGCGCCACTTCGACCGAGGCCTTGGCACCTTCCGCCGGCGATTGTGCTCCCGGTCCACCGCCGTTCAGGTCAGTCGCGGTGAAGCCCGGGGCGACCGAATTGACCAGGATTCCTGTTGCTGCGAGCTCCTTCGCCAACAGGATGGTAGCCATGTTCAACGCGGCCTTCGAGCAATTGTAGCCGGTCAGTCGGACATGGCCGAACTCCCAATCGGAGTCGCTATGTCGCGAAAGGGACCCGAGGCTGCTCGAGACGTTCACTATCCTGCCAGCTTCAGATTTACGAAGCAGTGGAAGCATCGTCTGTATGACTTCGAGGGTCGAAAAGAAGTTGATTTCGAAAAGACGACGTACCTGAGCGAGATCCGCCGAAGCCGGAGGTCCGTCACCGCTAACGCCGGTTCCGGCATTTTTGACGAGTACGTCGAGACGACCAAATTTTGTTCTTATCTCCCCGGAAGCGTTGTTTCTGGACTTCGCATTCCCGATGTCCAGCTGCACGAACCGAGCGTCGACACCATGATCGCGCAAGCGGCTCGCAGCCATTTCGCCTCGTTCTCGATCCCTGGCGCCGACCAGAACGGTATGACCATCCGCGCCGATCTGACGAGCTGTTTCGTAACCGATGCCCTTGTTGGCGCCCGTTATCAATACGACCAATGAGTTGCCGAGTGCCATGTCGCTTACCTCCTGCGTCCTGCGATGCGAAACTCGTGATTGAGAGCGCGCCCGGGGTCGTCGGACCCCGGGCGAGCGATCGTCACCGACGGTTCGCCGGGTCGCGGTGGAAGCCGTCGTCCTGCTGCGGCGCGTCGTAGAGGGTGATCTCCTGCTCGTCGGTCAGGCCGACCGACCGGGCGAAGAGGCTGCCGGTCTCCGAGACGTCGAGGCGCGCGCTCGGCATGCGGTGGAAGCCGTCGTCCTGCCGGGGCGCGTCGTAGAGGGTGATCTCCTGCTGGGCGCTCGGCCCGGAGACGGGCTGGGCGAGGGCAGGCGCGGCGAGGCCGGCGAAAGCAAAGCCGGCAATGATGACCGTCTTGATGGTTGTTTTCATCGACGTTTCTCCTGAAATTAGTGGTTTCGTTCTGATCTCGTAAGCATGGAGGGAGGAACCATCAGCCCTCATGCTCGAGAACATTTTTGGATGTCCGAGCATGATCAGGCGCGCTCGTCCCAGCAGCCACCGAACGGATCTCGCGGAAGCGATCTCGTGACCGATGGAGAGATAAGAGCCCAATACATGGCCGAAGAGCTTTGTGATCGCGGCTTGGTGCCGGTTCCATCCCGAGTTCGGATCGGACTTGACCGTCGTCGAGTGCCCGACGCTGCGCTCACTCGGTCTCGAGCTTTCCTTCCTGCGCGACGAGACGATCGCGACCGTCTAGGCGTGCGCGCCACGCCGCCTTGTCAGCGTCGGGAGCACGACGCAAAAACGCCGTCGAGATCCGTTCGGGGTTGAAAGTAGGAGTGACCATTGTCGACCTATTGTGATCGGGGCAGGATTGCCCAGGTAAGGGATGGTCGGCGGACGTGCGATCCGCTGAACCTGCGGTCCTCAACGACCGCCGTGCGACAAGCGGAACGTTGATCCGCTTATGATCCTGAGATACGGAACGTTGTTCCGTTTGTCAACGGGGGTGTGGACGCGCGTGAGCTCGAAAGCGGAGGACCAGAACGCTCGGCGCGTGCGCGCCGACGCGCGCCGCAACGAGGACGCCGTCCTCGAAGCCGCCAAGATCGTCTTCGCGCGTTCGGGCGTGGATGCGCCCGTACGGGAGATCGCCCTGCAGGCGGGCGTGGGTGTCGGTACGCTGTACCGCCGCTTCCCCAACAGGGCCGAGCTCGTCGCCGCGGTGTTCCGCCGCGAGGTGGACGCATGCGCCGCCGCGGCGGAGGATTTCGCCGCGGAGCGGGCGCCGCTCGAGGCGCTGCGCGGATGGCTCATCCGCTACATGCAGTTCGTCGCCACCAAGCAGGGGCTCGCGTCCGCGCTGTATTCCGGGGATCCGGCCTTCGAAACTCTGCCGACCTATTTTCGCGCACGGTTCGAGCCCGCTCTCCAGTCCCTGATGAACGCAGCCGCCGAGACCGGGGAGATCGGCGCGGGCGCCGACGCCTACGACCTGCTCAGAACGGTCGGGAACTTGTGTATGGTCGCCGATGCCGACAGCCCCTGCCGGAGCGAGCGCATGGTCGGCCTGCTGATCGACGGCCTCCGCTACCGGGCCGGGACGTCCTCCGAAAGCGAACGGGGAGCGTGAGGCGTCCCGGCGGTCCCGAGCGGCGCCACGGCGAGACCTACAGATGTCCCTCGAGGAATGTCTTGATGAAGCTCGAGATCTCCTGGCTATGGGTCTCGAGCGCGAAGTGTCCTGCGTCGAGCAGATGCACTTGCGCATCGGGAAGATCACGTTTGTACGCCTCCGCCCCGGCTGGGATGAAGGCCGGATCGTGACGCCCCCATACGGCCAGCAGCGGCGGTCGATGATCTCGAAAATAGGCCTGGAACTCGGGGTAGCGCTCCAGATTGCTTCGATAGTCGAGGATGAGGTCCAGTTGGATCTCCTCCGCGCCAGGCCGCGACATCAGGGCGATGTCGAGCAGATAGCCGTCGGGAGCCAGCTGATCGGGGCGCGTTCCGGTTCGGTATTGCCAGTTCTCGATCACCGCGGCCGAAAGCGATTCCCGACAAGCCTCGCGGTTCGCCGCCGTCGGCTCGCGCCAATATGCCTCCCATGGCCCCCATTCGTCGCTGAAGCCGTCGAGGTAGGCGTTTGCGTTCTGGCTGATTATCGCCGTGACGCGCTCCGGCGACGCGGACGCCACCCTGTATCCGACTGGAGCGCCATAGTCGAAGACGTAAAGGGCGAAACGGTCGAGGCGGAGAGCATCCATGAACTCACCGATCACCTTCGCGAGCGAGTCGAACGTGTAATCGAAGACGCCGCGCTCGGGCGCGATGGTCTGGCCGAAGCCGGGGAGATCCGGAGCGATGACCCTGTAATCGTCCGCGAGCAGCGGGATGAGGTCGCGAAACATATGGCTGGACGATGGAAAACCGTGGAGCAGCAATACGACCGGCGAACTCGGTCGACCCGCTTCCCTGTAGAAGACCTTCACATCTCCCACCTGGCACGTTTTATATCGAACTGACATGCTACCTCTCCTGTCGTCGTCGGTATTCCCGGACGCCGCCGGGCACGCCCGAGGGAGCGAGCCGCTCCGATGGTCGGGGAGGCCGCCCTCGGGTCCGAGCGGGTTGCTCTGTCGAACGGTCGCCCGGGGCCGTGGGACCCCGGGCGAGCGATCGTCATCGACGGTTCGCCGGGTCGCGGTGGAAGCCGTCGTTCTGCCGGGGCGCGTCGTAGAGGGTGATCCCCTGCTCGGCGGTCAGGCCAGCGGAGAAGGGCGCCGAGAGGCTTCCGGTCTGCGACACGTCGAGGCGTGCCCGCGGCGTGCGGTGGAAGCCGTCGTTCTGCCGGGGCGCGTCGTAGAGGGTGATCTCCTTCTCGTTGGTGAGGCCGGCGGAGGCTCCCGCCGAGAGGCTCCCGGTCTGCGACACGTCGAGGCGCGCGCGCGGCATACGGTGGAACCCGTCGTTCTGCCGAGGCGCGCCGTAGAGGGTGATCTCCTGCTCGGCGGTCAGCCCCGAGGCGGGCTGGGCGAGGGCGGGCGCGGCGAGGCCGGCGAGGCCGGCGAGAGCGAGCGCGGACGCGGCGAGGGTGCTGGAAAAGCGGTTCATGGTCTTGGTCCTTTCGAGTACGGGATCGGCCTGGTGCGGCCGAGAGTTGAAAAGAGGTGCGCCTGAGCGCGGTCGAGCGGAGGCGCGGGCCGGCGCCGGCGCGGTCGCACGCGCCGTTCCCGACCCGGCGCCTGCCGGGTCTTGGTCATGGCGGTCGGCGGTGGAGCGCCGGCCTCCGAAGGCTCATCGAGCTGGTGGCCGGGGGGCCCGGCCGGACTGCTACCGGCCGCCGTCTTCGCGACGATGGAGGATCATCCCGGCGTGGTGGAGCACGCCGTCGACGAAGACGCCGTCGGCCGTGAAGCCCGTGTCGTCCCAGTACTGGATGCGATCGCCGCTGATTTCGTAGCGACCCCGGTAGGCGCTCTCGCGGTCGCCCCGGGCTTCGTCGTATCGACCGTCGGGCAGCAGCTCGTGGCGCACGTAGCCGTCCGCCGTCACCCACATGCCGACATAAGGGTGGCTCTCGACACTCATGGCCTTCTCCGTGGCGAAGTGCGCAAGCACGAATGCGAGCATCGCGAAC
>NZ_BMMF01000026.1 GCF_014645695.1 Salinarimonas ramus
CTGGTATGAGCTTGACCGGTTCCCGCTGGTGAGGGAAGTTGGGGGAACCGGTCGATAGCAGGTGGGAACGCTCCGTCGCTCCTTCTTCTTGTCGTCAGTCTTCGCCTATTGGATTGGCAATGTCCGACGTCGTTTCGCTCCCCTCAAAAGACCCCGCGACTCCGCTGAAGCTCCTTGCAACGCTGTGCTGGACCGACCCAGCGGAGCGAACACTGGCACAGGCGTCGTTCGCGGCAGCGACGATAATTGCTGGTGAACGGCGCGCGAAGTCGGCAATCGTTGCGGGCGCATCGGATCGTGCCCTGGAAATCAGCGATATGATTCCGCCGCTGCTGCGCAATCCGGCGAAGACCGAAACTCACCACATTCCGCCGGGCATGCTACGGCAGTATGCAAACGCTGCGCTAGCGATCACGAACGGGTTCCGAGATGGTCTGTTCGAGTCAAGTGGGGGGCTCCAGGCAGTTGTCCACGCTCCGAGTGAAGAGCAGCTGATCAAGCGTATTGCTGAGGTCGTGCGTGGTGGCGCGGTGAGTGCAGCACTTCAGTTGATTATGGTAGCACGAATGGAGCGATTCCCGAATAAAGATCTGACGCCCAGTTTGACGCGAGCGCGAAGCTTGCTTGAATACAGCAAACGAGGTGTTAATGGCTTCGGAACTAAACGCTGGCAAACAACTGCTTTCGTCCAATGGGGATGTGTGGCGCCACTTTGGGCAGGAGTAATGATCGCGGGTGGCTATCCATGGAGTGTGAAGGATCGTTACTTCGAGCAAGCTGTTCTCGAAGAGGGGCTCTTTTCGGTTCTCTACGATCAAGATCGTACTAGTACTGCACTCTCGTTTGCTCTCACGCTCACGAACTTTGCGACGACCTTCATACCGCCTAAGGCGCGGGAACCGCTGCTCACGCCAAGCGAAGTCGTCCGCTTCGATACAGATGTCACTGCTGCTGACCTCCCACTGAGCCCGCTGTCCCCGGAAGAGCGACTCGCTGCGAAGAAAGCGAAGACCAAGGAAGATCGCTTGGACTACCAGAAGGGCTGATTGCCACCGGTGCAGGTTCTCTCTTCACCGGTGAAGTCCATTCCAGCACCGGTCTCACATCAGTCATGTTCGCGCTCACCACGCCGGATGCCCCGGCCAAACGTGAGACGACACATGACTGACCAAAACGATATTACCGACGTGAAAACGATGTGCGACGTCGCACTCCTCGCGGCGATCGCTGAGCTTCGTCGAGACATGTACGAGGGTGGATTTCGCCCTATCGCCGTCTATACCTACGACGCGGGCGTCGAAAGCGCGGGCAAGCGGCCAATCGACAAGGCTTGGCAAGATGGCGCGAAGCAGACTCCTCCCCGCGCGGTTTTGCAGCCTGTGGCCGGCAATGCCCTCAACACAGGTATTCTCTGCAATGGCCTTCGCCCTATCGACATCGATATCGACGACCCGCAGCTCGCGGATCGAATTCAGAGCATGGCGGAGCAGCGGTTTGGGCGTGCACCGTTGAAGTTTCGCTCAAATTCTGCAAAGCGAACGCTCCTTTATAAGGCGGCATTGGGCGAGCCGTCGAAGAAGTCTCGCACCGGTGCGTCCCACAGCAAGAGCGACAGCGTCAAGGTGGAGGTTCTCGGGGCGGACAATCAGATGGTCGCCCATGGCGTTCATCCGAGCGGGGTGCTCATCCAATGGAAAGACGACCTTGCGCCCGGCAACCGGCTGACAGTCGAGGAGCTGAAGCCGATCACCGAAGAGGCAGTCGACGGGTTCCTCGACGAAGTTGCCGAAATCATCGGCTCACCGGCGAAGACCGCCCGAATTGGGACTATGGCTGCCGGCGCGGGGCAGGCTTCAGCCAACTCCAGCGTTCATGATTACGGTGGCGCCAGCATCGTGGATGTGGCCGCTGCGTTGGCGGTGATTCCGAATGATGGTCCCGCTGATTGGGAAAAATGGAAGCGGATTGGCATGGCCGTATGGTCGGCAACGAGAGGCTCAGATGATGGCTTCAATGCGTTCGCGACCTGGAGCCGCAAGAACTCTGCGCACGATGAGGCGGCGGTGAGGCAATGTTGGTATGAGATTACGGCCTCACCGCCTGATCGAATTGGAGCCGGAACACTCTTCTACCTCGCCGCCGAGGCATCGCCACGCTGGCGGAAGTCCATTTCCGACAATCATCCCGCTCCTACCTCCGACATTTCGGACGCAAATATTGCAGGCAGCTCTTCGGCGCTTCCTGAGTTGCCGCCGGGTTACCGTATGACCAGTGAGGGACTGTTCTTCTTCGAGAAAGGAAAAGAGGATGGGGGAACGTGGAAGCAGGTCTCCGCTCCCTTCGACCCTATCGGCGATTGCTGCAATCCAGGTAGTGGTGAGTGGGGTATCGTTATCAGGTGGGAGGACGCACGCGGGGTAAAAAAGCAAAAGATCATTCCTCGGAGCGATCTTCCGCGTCGAGAAGGAGGATCCACGATCGCCTCCACGCTTGAAGCAGAAGGTCTGAGGTGTAGCGCCAATCCCGCACTCCTGCGGAACTTCTTCGTTCACCTTAAGCCGCGTAGAATCCTCACCATCGCCCCCGCAGCGGGATGGCATGATAGTGACGACAAGCGTTGGACATACCTGCTTCCGAACGGCGAAGTGATCGGAGACACGCAAGACGAAGTGATACTCAGCCCCGGTGCAGTACGTTCAGGACGTGAGAGCACGCAGAATGGTACACTGGTGGATTGGCAAGAGAAAGTCGCAAAGTATGCTCGGGGTAATTCACGGCTTACACTCTTCATGTGTGCCGCCCTTGCAGCCCCGCTTCTCGCTATCAACTCTGAGCCAAGCGGTGGGTTTCACTTGGTTGGAAAGAGTCGGAGTGGCAAGAGTACTGCACAATTCATGGCGGCATCAGCGTGGGGGCCTTCGAAGGTCCGTGTGGCGCAATGGCGTGCGACTGCAAACGGCCTTGAGGGGATGGCGCGCGCAGCAAGCGATGGGCCGCTGTTTCTCGATGAGATTGGACAAGCTGACGCGAAGACGGCAGGCGATGCGATCTACATGCTCGCAAATGAAGCTGGGAAACAGCGCGCAAAAGTCGACGGCAGTGGCCGCGAAAGGGCAAGTTGGCGAACGCTGTTTTTGTCGACGGGCGAAATTGAACTAGAAACGAAGATGAAGGAGGCGAATCGAGCTGCTGCGGCTGGACTGCACGTTCGCCTTGTAAACATCGAAGCCGACGCTGGGGCTGGGTTTGGTGTCTTTGAGGACATCCATGGATTCAAATCCGCTGCCGAGTTTGCCGATCATCTGCGAGCGGTGACTAACCAGTACTACGGCGTGGCAAGCCGCGTCTTTCTCCAATATCTTGCCGAAATGCGGACGCAAAATTCAGAGGGGCTTGCTGAAATGGTCAAAGGATTCCGACGAACCTTCAGAGACGCATACCTCCATGAACAACCTGTAGACGGACAGATCGAGTCCGTAGCTGGTCGCTTTGCTCTCATCGCCGCAGCTGGTGAACTTGGTATTGCCTTCAATGTTCTGAACTGGCAACAGGGAGATGCGATAATCGCAGCTGGGAAGTGTTTTGAGCAATGGCTGTCTTCGCGCGGCCACACTGGGGCGGGAGAGGACGAGGCTGCGATCACGCACGTGCGGCGGTTCATCGTCGCAAATGGGACTAGCCGCTTTGCCGATTACGAGGCGCCTCATGAGACCGTACGGGATTGCGTCGGTTGGCGAAGGAGTGATTCTGGTGAGACGGATTATCTCTTCGACGTGGACCAGTGGAACTCTGTCGTCTTTAATGGTACGGCACTCAACCCGAAACGAGCTATTGAGGCGCTTGATCAAAGCGGTCATTTGAAAAAGATGGAGGGAAGGAAGACGGCGAAGGCAAAAATCAATTGCAGGCCGATTCGAGTGTACTGGGTGAAAGGCACGATACTCGGAAGCGAAGACTGACGACAAGAAGAAGGAGCGACGGAGCGTTCCCACCTGCTATCGACCGGTTCCCCCAACTTCCCTCACCAGCGGGAACCGGTCAAGCTCATACCAG
>NZ_BMMF01000027.1 GCF_014645695.1 Salinarimonas ramus
CCCATAGATCGTGAAGATCAATCGACGAAGAACGTGTCGGATGTGGGTGGCAGCTGCTGTTCAGCGCGGATGCGCACGAACTCGATGATACGCGTGCGTTCCTCGACGAGCACCTCGTCCTCGACGACAAGGATCGTGGGGACGCTCCCCTCGTTGTCATCGGCGATGACGCTTACGTTCGCACTCACCATAGACCCCTTGGAACGACCGTACCCAACGCTCAAGCTTCGTACAGAGGCACAGAGTCATTTCGTCGCATGCGCTAAGCGCATACAGCCATTCTGGGGTGGCTCAAGTCCGGTGCCGCCGCAGCTCCTGTGCGATCTGCGCGAGGCGATACTCCAAGCCGGTGGTGCAGAGAAGCGGGAAGCTACCGGCATTGCCGCCGATTTACGCGGTCGAGATCCGCGCCGTCCTCCCGTCTGGTTCACACCGTCGCCGATAGCACTACTGCTATCGCGCTTGCCGACCGTCTCCCCACATTGACCACGAGCTTCGCAAATACGCTCGTTTTCGATAGGCGTCGACGCCCTCTCGGAACAAGCTGGAGAAGATGTAGCGGAATCTCCCAGAACCCTGTAGCATAACCTTCGTTTCAGAATGTCGTGCTGAAGAAGGGTTTTGAGAATGAACGTTGGATACGCTCGCTGCTCCACCGTCGGTCAAGATCATGATCTTCAGATCGACGGGCTCAAGCGTGCCGGGTGCGAACGTATCTTCATCGAGACAGCGTCCGGCACCAAGGCCGATCGGCCTGTGCTGGCCGAGGCACTTGCTTTTGTCCGGCCCGGGGACGTCCTCGTCGTCTACAGCCTGTCCCGGCTCGCCCGCTCCGTCCGCCACCTGATCGAGGTCGGCGAGGACCTGCGGGTGCGCGAGATCGGCCTCGCCTCGATCACCGAATCGATCGACACCTCGACGGTGTCGGGCAGGTTCTTGTTCACGATCCTCGGCGCGATGAGCCAGATGGAAGTCGAGCTTCTTCGCGAACGCACCCGTCATGGCCTTCAAGCCGCTCGGGCTCGTGGTCGTGTCGGCGGTCGTCCTCGCGTGCTCGACGAGGGCAGGATCGAGATCGCCCGCACCTTGTTGGCGAACGATCGGTTGACTGTTGCGCAGGTGGCCGAGCAGGTCGGGTGCTCTTCGGCCACGCTGTATCGGCACCTCGGAGGCGCGCGCCGTCTCTCCAGCAGTGCTCAGGCGGTCCGTGCTTGAAGCTGTGGTCGTGCGGCTTGCCCTGCGCCGGAACCAGCGCGATGATCGTCGTCGTCGTCGAGGGAGGGCACCATGAGCATCGAGCGTACGATCCTGCTGGTCGTCGGGGTCATCGTCCTTGGTTCGGTTCTTCTCGCCGCGTTCCACAGCATTAACTGGCTCTGGCTCACCGGAGCGATGGGCGCGCACCTCATCCAAGCATCCTTTACCGGGATGTGCCCGGTCGTCATGGCGCTCAAGCGTATGGGGCTGCCCTCGCGGCCCTCGTTCGGGTGACCTCGGCGATCAGAGGTCGACGAGCCGGGATCACCAGGTAGCGAGGGCGGAGCGGCTGGTGCACGATGCGCGCATAGCGCGGGAGATCGAGCATGCCGGATGACGTGACCTACGAGTTCCTCGACGAGTTCGCGGCGGCATGGAACCGGCACGACGTTGACGCGATCCTCAACCACATGACGCCGGACGGTGTCCTGCTGAACAGCATGGGAGCGAGCCCTTGGGGTCGCCGGTCGGTCGGGCGCGAGGAGATTCGACGGGCGATCATCGACCTCTTCGCCGCCTTCCCCGATGCATGCTGGAACGACCCGAAGCACTTCATCGCCGGGGATCGCGGCGTCACCGAGTGGGTGTTCACCGGCACCGGCCCGAACGGTCCGGTCGAGAGCCACGGCTGCGACGTGTTCACGTTCGCGGAGGGCAAGATCGCCGTGAAGGACTCCTACCGGAAGCATGTGACCGGGTAGGGCGCTCAGGCGGACCGCGCCTGACGCGAGGCTGACGTGGGTGCCTTCGGCTTCGGCTCCGCCCCTCTATCGTCGAGCATGCCCCGATCATCGCGTGGAACTGGGCGAGGAAGCGCTCGGCCTTAGCGGCCCGCTGCTCGGCAGCCTGCCAGCGCGCCGTCGCCTGCCGCAGCTTGGCCTCCACGTCGTTGAAGCGTCGTTCGGCGAGTTCGGCCTTCGCCTCGATCATGTCGACACGCAACTGAGCCGCCTTCAACGCTTCGTTCATGGCGGCGGCAATCGCGCTCAAGCGGGCCTCGACGTCGTTGTTCTCGATCTCGTCGATCTCGACGTCGGCGACCTCCTCGCGAGCAAAGTGGGCGCGCAGGCGAGCGATCAGCTCCGCCTCGGGCATGGACGTTCTCGGCTCGACCTCATCGAAGCGATCGCCGCCAGTGACGCGCGCGAGCAGGCTGCTCGTGGTCTCCTCCATCTCGGAGGGAGCGTAGGAGCGCAGTGTGAACGATCTCTTAACCATCTAAGTGACTGCAAAAGAACAGGAAAGCCCGTTCGCAGACCTCGATCTCGCTCGGTGATCTCGCGCCCGTCACATGCCATTTGTGCGAAGCGCTGAGTGTAGCTGTTCTCTGGTTGTTCATTGTAGGAATCTACAGGCCAAGCACATTGCATCCTGTCGTATGATGAGGGCCACTGAGTCCTCAACTAAAGATGCCAGAACACTTGCACCTAGACGACCTGATCAAGGCTGCGCTGGATAGAAGCGCTGCCTCCCAGCCCCTCAGAGAGGAAGATCGAGACGCGCTCAGTCATCTCGTGACGCTCGCCAGATCATTCGTCCGCTTCGATCACGAGGAACGCACGCGTATCATCGAGTTCGTGCGCATCCGCGCTGAACAGCAGCTGCCACCCACATCCGACACGTTCTTCGTCGATTGATCTTCACGATCTATGGG
>NZ_BMMF01000028.1 GCF_014645695.1 Salinarimonas ramus
CTGCCGATCTTCCGGTGCGCGCTGCGGCGCCGGTCGAGTACGTCCGCACCTGCCCGAACGCCCCGATCGGCGGCACGGGCTTCTTCGTCGTCCCCGGCACCGAGACCTGCCTGCAGATCTCCGGCTACGTCCGCGCCGAGTACCGCTTCAACGACGACAATGATCGCGTGTTCTCGCGCCTTCAGGACGACGTTGACTTCTTCGCTCGCGGCTCGCTGGCGTTCGATGCCCGCACGGCCACCGAGTACGGCACGCTCCGCTCGTTCATCCGCGTCAACGCCGAGCGCTTCGACGACGCCGCTGACGTCGACTTCGCCTACCTCGACCAGGGCTTCATCCAGTTCGCTGGCCTGACCGCTGGTCGCATCACGTCGTTCTTCTCGTTCTTCGCCGGCAACCTGATGACCAGCTCGGGCGGTCTCACCGATCCGTCCGTCGAGGTTCTCGCCTACACGGCCACGTTCGGCTCGGGCTTCTCGGCCACGATCTCGGTCGAGGACACGAAGTACCGTCGCGGTGCACTGGCCGTCGGTCCGGGCGTCGTCGTCCCGGCTGGTGCGGTCGTTCCGGCTGCTGGCTTCGGTTACGGTGGTCAGGAGCTGCCGGCTCTCGTCGCCAACCTGAACGTCGCTCAGGCTTGGGGTTCCGCCCAGATCATGGGTGCCCTCCAGCAGATTCGTCACAACGTCGGCAACGTGGCCGTCGATGACGAGCTTGGCTGGGCGATCGGCGCGGGCGTGAACATCCGTCTGCCGATGATCGCGGCGGGCGACGCTCTGTGGCTGCAGGCGACCTACGCGGACGGCGCGATCAACTACGCCGATCCGATCTCGGGCGGCAACGAGTTCAACATCGGCGTCGTCGATGCGGCTCTCGTCGGCACCCCCGGCAACCTGTCGCTTGAGAACACCGAGGCGTGGTCGATCGCGGCTGCCTTCCGTCACTACTGGACCCCGACCATCTGGCAGGACATCGAGGGTGCGTACGGTGAGGTTGACGCCCCTGAGGCCGCCGTGTTTGTCGGCGCGCGCCCCGCTACGCTCCCCGATGGTGCGGTCCAGGACTTCACGTGGTACCAGCTTGGCACCCGTCTCAACTGGCGCCCGGTGTCCGGCCTGACCTTCTCGGCTGACGTCGTTTACCGCAACGTCGATGCCGACTTCGATGTCGTCTACACCCCGGCTGGCGGCATCGCCACCCGCACGGGCGACACCGAGAATTGGGCTGGCCGTCTCCGTATCCAGCGCGACTTCTGATCCGTTCCATACGGTTCAGTGGGAAGCCCCGGCGTTCACGCCGGGGCTTTTTCTATGTCTGGGCCGTCCAATCTGATGGTCCTGTGACCGTTGTCGTGCGATTCGGCTGATCTCCTCGTGCAGGTCGTCGGTTCGCAGGTGGCCGTAGCGGGCGGTCATCTGAAGGGTTCGATGCCCGAGGACGCGGCTCAGCTTGTAGAGATCTCCCCCGCTTTGGACCCACCAAGATGCGAACGTATGTCGCAGGTCATGAAAGCGAAAGTTCACGATTCCTGCGCGTTCACAGGCCGCCTTAAATCCCTTCTTATTGCAAAGCATACGGCTTCCGTCCGGCTTGCAAAAGAGGTAGCGGGATGTTGGGCGATTCGGCTTGGCGAGAAGGTCCGTGATCGTCTCGATTGCCTTATCGGATAACGGAACACGGCGTGGTGAGTTGGTCTTCGTCTCCTGGAGGTGCACCTCGCGTCGACGCAGGTCTAAGCTGTCCATCGTAAGCCCGAGCATCTCCTCCTTGCGCATGCCCGTCTCGACAGCGAGGGTAATGATCGGCTTGAGATCGGCGTGTGCGACAGCGTGGAGGCGCTTAAACTCGGTGCGGGTGAGGAAACGGGTTCGCGGCGGCGATTCGCGAAGGAACTTCTTGCTCATGGCCGTGACCGGATTGGTGTCGATCCATCCCCAGCCGATCGCCATCGAGATCATCGTTCCTAGAAACGCGATATCGCGACGTATAGTGGTGTCCGTCACCCCCGCCTTTTTGCGTTCGGAGATAAACGACGCAATGACCTTGCGGTCGATCTCGTCGAGGTAGAGGTGGTCGCAGGCAGCAATCCAGTTCCGGCTGTTGGACGTGTAGGTTCGTCTCGTTCCTGGCTTGATCGTTGTCTCGGCGAAGAAGCGTTCGACGACTTCTGTCAGGAGGTGGCGCGTCTTGCCGTTGTTGCGGGCTCGCTCGACATACTCGGCCATGAGATTGCGGAGGAAAGCCTCCGCTTGCCGCTTGTTCGTCGTTCTGGCCGAGCGGCGGACGTGCTCACCGTCAAACTGAAACCGAACCCACCACGTTGGACCACGCTTGTAGACGCTCGCCATCGCCCCTCCTAACGGTTGATAGGCGATGCGGCTCATAGCCATAATGGAACGTCCCATCGCCTTGCGCGACGCTCGCTCCAGCCGGCAGCATCGTCAATGAGATGAGCTGAGGACACGCAGGAGCGCCCATAGATCGTGAAGATCAATCGACGAAGAACGTGTCGGATGTGGGTGGCAGCTGCTGTTCAGCGCGGATGCGCACGAACTCGATGATACGCGTGCGTTCCTCG
>NZ_BMMF01000029.1 GCF_014645695.1 Salinarimonas ramus
CTACCTGGAGGCGGCGAACGGGCTCCTCGGCCTTGGTGCGCTCGCGGCGACGGTCACGAAGAACGAGCGCCTCGCGACCGCGCTGGGCGCCTACGCCGCCTACAACACGACGAAGCTGATGGCCTACGGCTACGCCGACAACCTGTTCCCCTCCCGCGCGCAGCGCCTGCAGATCGAGACCACGCGACGCCGCTTCCTGGAGGACAGCGACCCCGACGGAGCGATCACGGCGATCCGGATCGTGCCCGCCAACAAAGGCTGGGCGCTCGACAAGCTCGTGCTCGACCTGATGGGCGCCGCCGTGCAGGTGGGCGTGCCGTCCGAGACCTTCGGTGAGCTGGTCGGCTGGGCGGCCTTCGCCGAGATCTCGACGCGCGCCACGCAGCGCGGCGTGAGCCGGATCCGCGTTCCCGCCCAGACGTTCTGCGCCGTCGACATCTCGGACCCCGCCCACCACCGGATCCACGTCATGGACGCCGCGAACGCGCCCTTCGTGCGCAGCGGCGCGCTCGGCTACCGGGCGCGCGCGACGGGCGAGGCGACGCTCTACGTCTCCTCCGAACCGAGCTTCTTCGGCCACGTCTTCGCCGCGGAGCTCGTCCGGCTGTCCGTGGAGCCGATCCGCGTCTCCGTGTCGCCGGGCTCCTCGACCGTCGCGCCGGGGGAACGCGTGCGCCTGTGGGCGAGCGTGACCGGCGCGGAGGACCCGACGCTCGACTGGGTGCTCGAGGGCGGCGCGGCGGATCTCTCGCCCATCGGCACGCAGGCGCCGAGCGTCGACGTC
This sequence comes from Salinarimonas ramus, assembly GCF_014645695.1. Taxonomy (GTDB): domain Bacteria; phylum Pseudomonadota; class Alphaproteobacteria; order Rhizobiales; family Beijerinckiaceae; genus Salinarimonas; species Salinarimonas ramus. Next base: position 785 of record NZ_BMMF01000029.1, read on the forward strand.
ACGACCGGCGTCACCGAGGCGTCCTACCCGGTCCGGCTGCGGGCGACGCCGCGGACGCGGACGGGCCTGCGCGGCCTGCCCGACGCGCCGGCGCGCGACGGCTTCGGCGTGATCGAGACGGCGCTGCCGCGCATCGCGGCCTCGCCACTCTGCCTGGAGCCGGGGGAGACGCATCGCTTCGAGGCGATCTGGCCCCACGCGGCACGGACGCTCACGATCTTCGCGGACGGCTCCGTGGACGCCGGCAGCGCCGCCGCGCTCCGCCCCGTCTGGGCCGCGAGCGCGGGGCGCATCGATGCGACCGGCCTCTACACCGCGCCCGACGCCCGCGGCCGCGACGTCACGATCACGCTCGCGGACGCGGCGGCGCCGGCGCTCACGGCCTCGCGCCGCATCCGAATCGGCAACTGCACCTGCTTCTGGGAGGTGAGCCTCGGCGGGCAGCGCTTCAGCGGCTATTGGACGTACTTCCCGGTCGTGCTCGACTCCCGCTTCGATCGCGGCGGCGACGGGGTCCTGGATCTCTTCCCCATGGCCGACAACCGCTTCGGTCCCAAGGACGAGCCCGTCACGAGCGAGCTGCGGCTCCGGACCCTGCTCGTCAACCATCCGCGCTCGGAGCCCGGGCCCTCGCTCACGCTCACCTTCGATCCGCCCATCGACGGGCGGCGGGGCGGCACGAGCCGGATGAGCGGGGGCATGTCGGCGGAGACGACCCCGGGCCTGCACACCGATCTGACGCGGCTCTACGCGTTCACCGGCAACATCGGCGCCGATGCCGTCTACGTCCTCGGCCGCGATTCGGTCGACATGGAGATCGCGGCCGAGTTCACCCGCTTCGCCGACGGTGAGGCGGTCGATCGGCGCCTCGCCGTCGTCCGTCTGCGCGCCCGCGCCGGCTACGGGCCGGCATCCGCCTGCGAAGGGCCCGACGCGCCGCTGCCGCGCCTGCCGATCGGCGATGCGCTTCCCTCCCTGCCGACCCTGCCCCGCGTCGATCGATAGGAGCCCCCATGCTGTTCCGCGCCTCGTTCCTGAGCCTCCTCTTCGTCGGGCCCGCGCTGGCGCAGACCCATCACGACGTCCCCCTGTTCTGTGCCGGCTCGGGGCGCCTCGTGTCCTCCGAGGTGACCGGGACCTTTCCCGCCCACCGCTACACGGTGCCGGGATCCGCCTCGGACGACCCGGCCTCCATCGCGGTCGGTCGCTGCGGACGGGAGATCACGGTCGACGTGCAGGGTCACCGGCTCTTCCTCGTGCCGGACGCCGTCGGAGACGGCTGGTCGGGAACGCTGCGCATCGCCGGCTTCGACACGCTGTATTCGTTCAGCCGCGCCGGACCGCGCCTCCTCGTCGGCACGTGGGTCACGCACGCTGAGGGCGGGCGGATGGACGCCGAGATGCATCTAGTCGTCGTCGACGGGCGGGCGCCGGACATGGAGGGCTGCACCGACGGCGCGCCCGAGCCGCTGCCGGCGCGCGGCACGAGCTTCGGAAGAGCGGCGCTCGC
>NZ_BMMF01000030.1 GCF_014645695.1 Salinarimonas ramus
ACGCCCTTCACCAGCTGGTCGACTCCGAAGAGCACGTTGGCCTGCCCGAACCGCGCCGCCACCATCGCCTGACCGTAAGCGACCTGGCCGCGGTCTTCGGGCAGCGAACGCCCGCGCAGGAGTTCGACCATGACGGCGATGTGCCCGGCCTTGACCATGTAGAGGATGTATTCGCGCAGGAAATAGAGCACGCCCGCCGTGAGGCCGAAGCCGACCGCGCCGCCCCAGAAGGCGCCGCCGAGGCGGGCGTCGTCCTCCCAGAAGCCGCCGATGCCGTACCCGACCCCGGCGCCGACGCCGGTGGCGGACACCATCGCCGCGGCGATCGCCAGATAGACGCCCAGCCTCAGGAGCAGGAACGGGCCCGTCCGGCCCAGCACGGAGAATGTGGTCACGAGGTCGAATCCGGCCATTGTCCCGCCCGTTCGCGTTGCGGCGCGAACCTTCGCCGTGACGGGAGCGGCTGCAAACTACCAGATGGTAGTGTTGTTCATGCCGGATCGCTCTTCAGAGCACACCGTGCTCGGCGCCGCCCAGCCCGGCGCGGATGCCGGCGGCGAGGACGTAGCGGAAGACCAGAGGCGCGTGGCTCAGCGGAAGGCTGTGGCCGGCTTCCTCGACGAGCCTGAAATGCCCCTGCGGCGCGGCCGCCGCCATGCCTTCGACGGCGTTGCGCGAGACGGTCAGGCTGCGGGACCCGTGCAGCGCGACGAACGGCGCCGCAACGTATGGCAGCTCGTCGCTCCAGTCCTCGTTGGTGAGGAGCATGTCGCGGCGGAAGCCGGCGCCCCGCTGGCGCCAGACGAGGGAGAACACTTCCTCGAGGACGACCCGGCGGTCTAGATGGGCGAGGACCGCCTCGTCGAAGGGACAATCGCTGAAGACGAGCTGCGGCACGAGCTCGACGCCCCGGCGCGCGATGCGGGCGAGCGCCAGCATCACGATCTTGTCCATGACCGCCGGCAGCTTCTGCGCCGCCCACGCGTTGACGCGATGCCGGGTCGGCATGTCGGCGGTCTGGGACCAGCTCCGCATCGGCGGCGTCGCCGGGGCGGCGACGAGGGCTGCGACGCGCTCAGGATGCGCGACCGCGAAGCGCGCGGCGAAGCGCGTCCCGATGTCGTGGGACAACAGCACGACCTGCCGCCAGCCCAGCGCATCCAGCGTCGCGACCGCGTGCTCCACCGCGAGAGCCACCGGGTCGGCGCCGTCGGGCAGCCGCGTCGCCCCGTATCCGGGACGCTCCGGCGCGACGACGTCGAGCCCGAGCGCCCGGGCGCTGCTGCGCACCTCCGCCAGCGCGGCGATGCCGAACAGGGCTCCGTGGAAGAGCAGCACGGGCAGGCCGCCCTCCAGCCCGAAGCGGTGGTAGCCGGCCTTGGCGCCGGGGCACGCGCTCGCTCCATCGATGAGGGCGGTCGTCGCTTTCCCTTCGCGGGTGGCCGAGGCGCGCTCCACTGCCAGCGACAGCGAGTACGCCAGCGAGATCAGCTGGACCTGCGAGCGCACGCCCGCCTTCTCCAAGATCGACTTCACCTGCTGGCGGACGGTGCTCTCCTTCCGCTCGAGTTCGGCGGCGATCTCCGCGATGCTCCGCCCGGCCATCAGCCGCGCGCACACCCGCTGCTCGCCGGCCGTCAGCCCGATGCACTCGGCAAGGCGCTGCTGCGCACGCTCGCCGAGGCCGCGCCGGATCTCGCGCAGGGTGATGTGCTCACCGGCCTCGTCGAAAGCGCCGAGCATCAATACGGAACGGCCGTCGGGTCCCGCGAGCGTGAGGGGCACCGGCTCGCCGGAGGCGGTCACGGCGGCGAGGAAGGCACGGCCCGCCGCGGGCGTTTCCGCGAGATCGGCGAGCGAGGTGTCGGGCAGAAGCCGTAGTAGCCGATTCGCCGCGGCATTCCGGCTCGTCACCGAGCCCTGCCGATCGAGCACGACGATCATAGCGTCGAGGTCGGCGGAATGGCGGCCAGCGAGGACGGGAGCCTGCGGCAGGTCATCGAGCCTCCCGACCGCAACCGCCTCCTCGGCGACGCCGTCTACGACGGCTGCGATTTCGGCGACCAAGCGATCGTAGCTCGATTCCAAGGCTCGGTCGTTCACGGAGCGGCAGCCCTCGAAGACTCACACAGGTCCGCAGGATGCCCCGGCTGCCGCCGTCGCGCAAACAGTCGAGCTGCGGAGCCGAGAAGGCGGAGCCGAACGGCGAAGAACGAAGCGAACGACCGCTATCGGCCGAGGCTGTGTGGA
>NZ_BMMF01000031.1 GCF_014645695.1 Salinarimonas ramus
ATCGCGGTTAGACATCCATGTCGCCAAGGGTGGTATTTCAAGGGCGGCTCCACACGAGCTGGCGCCCGCGCTTCATAGCCTTCCACCTATCCTACACATGCCGACACGAATGCCAGCGCAAAGCTACAGTAAAGGTGCACGGGGTCTTTCCGTCTGACCGCAGGAACCCCGCATCTTCACGGGGAATTCAATTTCACTGAGCCGATGCTGGAGACAGCGGGGAAGTCGTTACGCCATTCGTGCAGGTCGGAACTTACCCGACAAGGAATTTCGCTACCTTAGGACCGTTATAGTTACGGCCGCCGTTTACCGGGGCTTCGATTCAAGGCGTGAACCTCTCCTCTTAACCTTCCGGCACCGGGCAGGCGTCAGACCCTATACGTCGTCTTGCGACTTCGCAGAGCCCTGTGTTTTTGCTAAACAGTCGCCACCCCCTGGTCTGTGCCCCTCCCCGACGGTTGCCCGCCGAGAAGGCCTCCTTATCCCGAAGTTACGGAGGTAATTTGCCGAGTTCCTTCAGCATCGTTCTCTCAAGCGCCTCGGCATGCTCTGCCAGTCCACCTGTGTCGGTTTCGGGTACGGTCTCGCGCGGGGGCTGTTTCCCGGGACCCTCCGGCCGCACGGCCAATCCGATAAGGCCATACGACGGCTCGGATCCGTCACCACCCGCTGGCTCAGGACTATTCACCTGATTCCCATCGACTACGCCTTTCGGCCTCGCCTTAGGGGCCGGCTGACCCTGCGCAGATTAACTTTACGCAGGAACCCTTGGACTTTCGGCGACAGCGTCTCTCACGCTGTTTGTCGTTACTCATGTCAGCATTCGCACTTCCGATACCTCCAGGAGCCCTCACGGGTCTCCCTTCACGGGCCTACGGAACGCTCCGCTACCGCTCGCCCGAAGGCGAACCCTAAGCTTCGGCTCGTGGCTTGAGCCCCGTTACATTTTCGGCGCAAGGACCCTTGACTAGACCAGTGAGCTGTTACGCTTTCTTTAAAGGATGGCTGCTTCTAAGCCAACCTCCTGGTTGTTTTGGGGTCCTCACATCCTTTCCCACTTAGCCACGAATTGGGGGCCTTAGCTGTAGGTCAGGGTTGTTTCCCTCTCCACGACGGACGTTAGCACCCGCCGTGTGTCTCCCGTGCACTGCTTCCAGGTATTCGGAGTTTGGTTAGGTTTGGTACCGTTGTGGACAGCCCTAGCCCATCCAGTGCTCTACCCCCTGGAGCATTCACACGAGGCGCTACCTAAATAGCTTTCGCGGAGAACCAGCTATCTCCGGGTTTGATTGGCCTTTCACCCCTAACCACAAGTCATCCGAGGCCTTTTCAACGGACACCGGTTCGGTCCTCCAGTGCGTGTTACCGCACCTTCAACCTGCTCATGGCTAGATCACCCGGTTTCGGGTCTGGCGCGACGAACTGAACGCCCTGTTCAGACTCGCTTTCGCTGCGCCTCCGCCTCACGGCTTAAGCTTGCTCGACACGCCAAGTCGCTGACCCATTATACAAAAGGTACGCGGTCACCCAGGACGAACCTTGGGCTCCCACTGTTTGTAGGCATCCGGTTTCAGGATCTGTTTCACTCCCCTCGTCGGGGTGCTTTTCACCTTTCCCTCACGGTACTGGTGCACTATCGGTCGCTGAGGAGTACTTAGGCTTGGAGGGTGGTCCCCCCATGTTCAGACAGGATTACACGTGTCCCGCCCTACTCGTATCCGGCCGCATCCTGAACCCGTACGGGGCTGTCACCCATAGCGCCCGCCTTTCCAGACGGTTCCGGTTGAGATACGGCACGGCATTGGCCTGGTCCGCGTTCGCTCGCCACTACTGACGGAGTCTCGTTGATGTCCTTTCCTCCGGGTACTGAGATGTTTCAGTTCCCCGGGTTCGCCTCAAATCCCTATGGATTCAGGATCTGATACCTTCTCATGACCCCACGTCACTCGGACCCATCCCAGAGGAATGAGACCAAGCAACGAGGGATCGAAGGTGGGTTTCCCCATTCGGAAATCCTCGGATCAAAGCGCGTTCGCAGCTCCCCGAGGCTTATCGCAGCGTACCACGTCCTTCATCGCCTCTCAGCGCCAAGGCATCCACCGAATGCCCTTGAGACACTTGATCGCTCCCATGATCCATGCACGCC
>NZ_BMMF01000032.1 GCF_014645695.1 Salinarimonas ramus
GATCCTGGCCCTCGACGAAACGCCCCATCCCGAAGCTCCCCGTGTAGAGAGCTGAAGCTTAGCATATTCGAGGGCGTTTCCACACGGCCTCGGCCCGAAGCCGCCGACTCGTCCCATTGGCGGTCGCCGAATCGGCGCAAAAGGACGCGTCCCGCGCGGCGGACGTACGCCGATGAGTGCATCTCGTCGAGCACTCGGCCGATCCGTGGAGCCCCGTCTGGCTAGTCCGCGGCTCCACGTCGACGGTCGCGCGGGCATTCAATGGTCGCAGCGTGCAGACGCCCGGGCGGTTATTGGCACTGGAAAGACGGGAAGGTGCTCGCCAGGCCCGCGATCATCGCCAAGATCGTCAGAACGTCGGCGAGTTCGAGCTCGTCGACCGAGCGGTGGCAGACATCGGCGCGCGCCGTGCAGCCGGAGCCGAGGCGCCAGATCCTGCGCGCCGGTCGCGGCTGGACCGGGGCCGCACGGCTCGGGCAGAGCCGATCGAAGCCGGACGGGCCGACGAAGGCCGGCGCATCGGCTGAGCTCGTTTCGGAGACCGCTTCGCGATGTCGAGAGGGGAGACTGACGCTCGGGCGCCCCTTTATCGCTGTCACCGATAATCATGCATACGAAACTTCGATTTGAGGGGTTTTGGGATATGCCTCACATCGAGCTCAGTCGTCGAGCACGGAGGAGGCCATGATGTCAAAGACATTTGTTTTAGTTTTTCACGGAGATCCCATGGAATCAAAGGCGAATGCAGCACTGGCCGCGGCCGCGCGCACCTTGCCGGATGTCGAAGTCGTCGAGATGCAGCGCCGATATCCGGATATGCGGATCGACATCTACACTGACGCGGCGGCCGAAGCCGCCGGTCTTCTGGACGCAGACCGAATCGTGCTGCAGTTCCCGATTCGGTGGTACTCCACCCCGGCGCTGCTGAAGGCCTGGCAAGACGCCGTCCTGACCCGGATGTACTACGTCCCCGCCGCGACCGAGGGCGATCGACTCGTCGGGACGCCCCTGATGGTGGCCGCGACCGCCGGCAACGTCGCTGCGGTCTACGAGCGCGACGGCCAGAACTTCTACACGCTTGGCGAAATCCTCACGCCGCTCGAGGCCACCGCACATCGCTGCGGCCTGCCGTGGCACGAGCCGAACATCGTCTATGGCGCCGACCGGCTGGAGCCGGAGGCGCTCGGGGCCGCCGCGGAGGATTACCGCGACGCCCTCGCCGCCTTCATCGCGAGCACGCCCGCCGACGAGCGCGCCGAAAAGGCGGCCCGAGCCATGACCAGCCTCGATCACGACACCTTTCGCGATCTCGATCGCGGCACACCACCGCCTCGTCCTCTGGTTCGCCCATGGCCATTTCGTGGTCCTGAGCGCGCAGTTCCTTCTGGCCCGCCAGGCTCTGTTCGGCGGGACGTCCTGGGAGCTGCACGGCGCCGTCGGCGGCCTGGCCGCGCTGCCCGTGCTCCTCCTGGTGGGGAGCAGCCTGTCCGTCGCGCGAATCAGGGGGTTCGCCTGGTCGGCCGGCCTCACCGGCCTCCTCTACATGATCCAAGTCGCCCTCGCTCTCGGTGGCCCAGGGCTGCTGGCGTTCCATCCCTTCAACGCCGCGCTTTTGCTGACCTCCACGCTCGTTCTCGCCGCCAAGCTCGAGCGCCGCTCCTCGGCCACGAGGGCAAACAGGGCGAGGACGTCGAGGTAAGACCGATTGGTTAGAGGAACTTACCGCCCTGCAAAGAAATGAGTGGCTACCGGCTACAATGGGGCCGGTCTATCTCCTGAGCAACCGCGATGACGCGGCCAGCCACAGGAGCTGACATTGGAAAAGGTGATCCTCATTACGGGCGCATCGAGCGGCATCGGGGCCGGCATCGCCCGCGAGCTCGCCGCGGCCGGCGCGAAGCTCGTGCTGGGGGCGCGTCGCACCGACCGGCTCGAGGCTTTGGCGCGCGAAATCCGCACGGAGAGCAACGCGGTGCTGACACGGCGCCTCGACGTCGTCGACCGGGACGAC
>NZ_BMMF01000033.1 GCF_014645695.1 Salinarimonas ramus
ACCGGAAGATCGGCAGTCTTAGAAAGGCATTTTTGCTGGATCAAATCCCTTTCAGAGCAATGGGTACGGTTCGCAGCGATGCTTGCACGTTGTGCGCTTGCCAAGTGGTAAGTGGTCACAGCGGGTTAGCCAAAGTAGCAGCTGTGGGTGGCTCAACTTGCCGCAGGTGGCTTCGACATCAGCCTACCGGATAGTCGGAACCCTTCAGCAGTGGGCAGCATCTTTCCCCGGTCCCGCTGGTGTCTTCCACGAGAGACAGGCGAAAGGCTCAGCTCGATTCAGGCCGCAACCTCGAAGGCGATCGGGAACTCGAAGTCGAAGATCCCGAAGGCGTCGAGCAGCTTCGCATCGGCTTTCGCCGGGCCGGCGAGAAAGTAGAGGCCGCGCTCCGTGAACCACTGCCCGCATTGGCGCTCCTCGGCCTCGGTGAGCGGACGGTTGTTCATGCCGACGGCTTCGGAGACGATCCAGGAAGCGCCCCTGCCCATGGGACGCATTTCAATCGCGATCGTGTGGTCGCGGCTGACGGCGTATGCCGCCTTGCTCGTCGCGGCGCAGATCACGCGTTGGCGGAGGCAATTACCCATTGTCTGTGACGCGGCCTTTAACGAAGGGCCTGTGACGAGCGGGGCGAAGACCGGATCATCGGCGACGACGGGGTGCTGTCGCACGCTTCGATCCATGCGCCGCAGGAGGAACGCCTCCAGCCATTCGCGCGGCTTGGTTTCCGCCTTGCGGGACAAGACGGACTGGCGGATCTCGTCGTCGCTCACATCCGAGCAGGTGCGGCGAATCAGGGCGATCGCGCTGTTGAAACGCTGTGCCTCGTCTAGGTCCTTGATCGATGCGACGACAGAGGGATGCAGCGAAAGCTCATCGAGCGTCAGGGCAGCCTTCACCGACGATGCTCGGATCTGGCCGGACATCTGCATCAGCACCCTCGCGCGAACGTCGCGTGCCTCGAACGCCCGGAACAGGTCAGCATATTCGGTCGGGCTGGGCAGCGGCTCGGGCTCCAGCCGGTTCAACAGAGCCATGAAGCCCTCAGGCGTGGAGCCGTACATCTGACGAACGATTTCGGCGGGATCGTCGAGGTTGAGGAGCGGCACAACGCGGCTGATGTCCGACCGCAGCCGTTCGCGTGCTCTCGGTCGATTCCCGCGCACAGCTACGATAAGCGGGATACGGGGCAATGATCCGAGGACGATGAAACGCGCGTGCCGCAATGCGTTCGTCGCGCGCATCACAGACATCGTCGTTCCAGGTACGACCTCTTCAATGAAGGCCGAGGCGAGCAGCGCCCAGCCTTCAAACGATACCGGCGGACCCAGGACGACGTTCGGCATGGCAGCTCCATCGTTGCGCCTAGCATAACAAAAATGTTCTATAGAGCAAACGATGGTTCGATAAAACGATCTATTTGGTTCATCCGCGTTGGTTCCCAAATTTCCGTGCTTCCCTCGGTTCCCACGGCTCTATCTCGCGATAGCCCGCACGCTCCTGCGTCAATCGGTCGAAGTGGTCGCTTCCGACGCATGTGCGTCTTTGGGCTCACCCCATACAACGGGGAACCGGGGAACTTGGGAACCGATATCGCCAAATCCTTATCTGGTATGAGCTTGACCGGTTCCCGCTGGTGAGGGAAGTTGGGGGAACCGGTCGATAGCAGGTGGGAACGCTCCGTCGCTCCTTCTTCTTGTCGTCAGTCTTCGC
>NZ_BMMF01000034.1 GCF_014645695.1 Salinarimonas ramus
GACGCGCCAGAGCCCCGCCTCGAAGCGACCCGTGACGACGGTGCCGCTCTCCATGGGCGCCCACGCCTCCGGCGACATGGCGTCGTCGAGAGGGATCGCGTCCCACGACACGGAGCCGCCGAGGCTCGGATCGACCGGCAAGCGGAACGTCGCCTCGACCTCGGGCAGCTCGTCCTGATCGGGCGCGCCGCGGGTCGCGGCGGCGGCCTGCGCCGCGAGCTCCGCTGCGGTCGTCGCGTCCGTGTCCTCGAAGGGGATGCCGACACCGAAGCGGCGCGAGAACATGATCTCGGTGCTTCCGCGATCGACGTAGCGCACCTCGTACTCGCCGGGCTCTTCGGGGACCCGGAGCCCCGTCACGCCGTTCTTGTGCAGGGCGAACGCCCAATCGCCCAGGCGCGTGTTCGGCGGATCGCCCGGCCGCGCGATCACGATCCGCTCCTCGATCCGCTCGGGTCCGCGGAACGCGAAGCGCACGCGTGTCCCCGGCTCCACGGATCCGATCGCCTCGAAGCCCATGGCCGGCGGCACCACCTCGATGGTCTCACGCGCGATGACCCCGCGGCCGGTGCTGGAGATGATCACGTCGTAGAGNCCCGAAGCCGCCGAAGCCGACTCCCTGCGTCCCTCCCTGCGGCACGAACCCGAGATAATCCGTGAAGCGTACGTCGCCCGACCATTCGATCGCGTAGCGGAAGCCCGCTTCCGCCTTGTCGGGCAGGACGAGCGACGCGATCTGCTCGGGGGCCGGCTCGGGCTCCGGCTCCGGCGCGACGCCCACCTGCGCGAGGGCGTCGGCCAGCTCCGCGCCGGAATTGGTCTGGAACAGCCGGCCGCCGGTCTGCTCGGTGATGCAGGCGAGCGCGTCGACCTCCGTGCGCGTCAGGCCGAAGCCGACCACATGGGCGCGGATCTCGATCCCTTCCGCGGCGAGCTCGGCTGCGAGCGCGCAGGGGTCGCCCTCGCAGGTCTCCAGCCCGTCGGTGACGAGGATGATGTCTGCGGCCTCCGCCGTGTCCGGGATCTCGGCGCGGGCCCGCCGCAGGCTCTGCGTCAGCGGCGTCATGCCCCGCGGCGTGAGCCCGCGCAGCCGCGCCTCGAGCGCGCTCGCGGCGGTGCGCCCCATCGGCGAGACGACCTCGATGTCCCCGCAATCGCCGCGCCGATTGTGCCCGTAGGCGACGACGGCGAGCGGCACCGCGCCGTCGCGGGTGCCAAAATACTCGCCGATGACGTCGCGCGCGACCTCGATGCGGCTGAGGTCGCCCTCGACCCGGTTCCACATCGAGCCGGACGCGTCGAAGACGAGGACGGAGACGCGCTCGGCCGTCGCGGGCGTCGCCGCCAGGATGCAGGCGGCCGCGAGGGCGGGACGTAGGCGGATCATGCGAGGGGCTCCGATCGGCGGTTCGGGGGATGTCGTGGAGACGGTGCGGGTCGGCCGGCTACGCGGCCGGCTCCGGATCGGCGCTCGGCGGGGGGCGCATTCCGACCCAGCGCGCGGCGCGCTCGGCGAGGGACTGGAACTTCCGCGACGCGCGATCGAGCTTGCCCTCCCATTCGGGGTCGGGCGTCTGGCCGTCGGTCCGGGCG
>NZ_BMMF01000035.1 GCF_014645695.1 Salinarimonas ramus
ACTCGCGGCGCCGCCGGTAGATGGGATCCGTGATCGGCGCGAGGCAGCGGTATTCCTCATCTCCTCAGCGCCGCGGCGAGCGGGGCGACGCCCATGATGCCGATCGTCCGCTTCAGGTTGTAGGCGAGGACCGAGAGGCTCATTTCGGTTCCGACGTTCTGGAGGCCTCTGGTGAGGAAGGGGGTCGTTCCCATCCACTGCTTCAGTGTGCCGAATGGGTGCTCGACGGTCGATCGACGCAGCGTCATGGCGCCGGGCATTCTCTCGAGACGCTTGTGCATGGCCTCGAGCACAGCCTCGTGCTCCCAACGTGAGACCCGCCGCTGCTTCGCGGGCGTGCAGTGCGCTTTCAGCGGGCACGTCGGGCACACGCTCGCCCAGTAGCGCCGCAGCGTCCGCCCGTCTTCGACAGTCGAATAGCGGAAGGTCAGCCGCTCGCCGGCCGGGCAGCGATAGCTGTCGGTCTCGGGCTCGTAGACGAAGTCGTTCTTCGAGAAGCGGCCGTCGGCTTTGGCGGACGAGGTGTCGGGCTTCGGCACGATCGGCACGACGCCGGCGGCCTCGCACGCCATCACCTCCTCGCCGTCGAAGTAGCCGCGGTCGGCAACGACCGTGAGGCTCTCGCCGGCCATCTCGGCCCTGGCCTTGTCCACCATCGTGGCGAGATGGGCGCGGTCGTGCCCGATATTGGTGACCTCGTGCGCCACGATCAGGTGATACTCGGGCTCGACGACGGCCTGCACGTTATAGCCGACGAGGCCCGAGCCCGGCGCGCTCGTCGACATCGAGCGAGCGTCGGGATCGGTGAGCGAGACCTGCCCATCGGGCGCCGCCTCCAGCTCTTTCTCGATTTCCTTCAGCCTCGCCATGCGGGCGCGAAGGCGACCGATCCGGTCGGCCAGGCGCTCCGCCTTCTCCGACGCGCCGTCCTCCTCGCGATCGGCGCGATCGAGCTCGGCCATGTAGCGGGCGATGCTCTCGTCGGTGTCGCGCAGCCAGCGCTCGAGCTTGGCGCGGGTGAAGTTCCTGTCGCGGTTGTTCACCGCCTTGAAGCGGCTGCCATCGAGCGCGACGACCGCGCTGCCGAGCAGGCCGAAGCCGCGGCACAGCCCCACGAACCGCCGGCAGGCCGCCTTGATTGCCTCGGCGTTGTCGCGCCGGAAGTCGGCGATGGTCTTGAAGTCCGGCGCGAGCTTGCCCGTGAGCCACATCAGCTCGACGTTACGGCCCGCTTCTCGCTCCAGCCGCCGGCTCGACTGAACCCGGTTCATATAGCCGTAGACGTAGAGCTTGAGCATCATCGCCGGGTGGTACGCGGGCCGGCCGGTGGCCGCCGGCCGCGCACGCTCGAACCCGAGCCCGCCGAGGTCGAGCTCATCGACGAAGGCGTCGATCACGCGGACCGGGTTCTCGGCATCGACATAGTCGTCGAGGCAGTCGGGAAGAAATGCCGCCTGCCGGCGATCCTGGCCCTCGACGAAACGCCCCATCCCGAAGCTCCCCGTGTAGAGAGCTGAAGCTTAGCATATTCGAGGGCGTTTCCACACGGCCTCGGCC
>NZ_BMMF01000036.1 GCF_014645695.1 Salinarimonas ramus
ATGAGACACCCCGTGTCCACCTCTGTTTTCCTATGCAGCGCATTTTTGCGCGGCGAGATGGCGTGCGGGGTCGTAGTCGGCTCGATCTCGCCAGGCATGCCAGAGGATGCGGATCCAGGCGCGAGCCAGGATCCGGACGGCATGAGGGTGACTGCATCCGCGCTGCCTGGCGCGCGTGTAGACGTCTGCGGCCCAGGGGGAGGCATGGCGGGAGTTGTCGGCGAAGCAGGTGACGGCGGCGCGCAGACGGTGATTGCAGGCCCATCGGAAGACGACTCCCCTGCTCTTTCCGGAGGCGTGGGTGACGGGGCAGACGCCGGCCTCCGCGGCGAGCTGGTCTGCGGTCTGGAAGCGCTCACGGTCGTCGCCGATCTCGGCGAGGATCTGGGCGGCGTTGATGCGGCCGGCGCGCGGGAAGGACATGACGATGCGGCCGTCGGGCAGCTCGGCGACGTCGTGCTCGATGCGGGCGGTGAGGTCGCGGATCGCGGCGACGATGCGCTCGAGGGCGAGGACGAGTGCGCGCACGATCTCGCCCTTGGCCTCGCTCTCGTCCCGGCCTGCGAGGCCGGTGGGTGCGGCGCGCAGGCGACCGAGGAGCTCGGCGGCGCTGCGGCGACCGCTGTAGCGGGCCTGGGCCATGAAGGCGGCCATGCGCTTCTCGCCGAGGCGTGCGGCGCTCTCGGGCATGGGGTAGCGGGCGAGGAAGGCGAGCGCGACGGGGCTGTCGACGTCGGCGAAGATCGCGGCGGCGCCCGGCCAGAAGCTTTCGAGCAGGCTGCGCAGCTGGTTTGCGAGGCCGACGCGGGTGGCGACGAGGTCGTCGCGCCCGCGCACGAGGGCGCGCAACGCCTTGACCGCGTCGGAGGCCTGGCGCAGCGGGGCGAAGCGATGGCCGTCGGTGCGCAGGATGTCGGCGAGCATGTAGGCGTCGCCCGGGTCGGACTTGCCGCCGGCGGCGCGATAGCGCGGACGGCAGGCCTTCACGACGTTCGGATGGATCGGCACGACCGGGTGGCCGGCGGCGACGAGCGTGTCGACGACGAGGCCGGATGGGCGCTCGATGGCCACCGGCATCTCCCCGGCGGGCGCGATGCGCGCGAGAGCGGCCACGAACTTGGCGAGCCCCACGGCGGTGTGCGGGACGGCGAGGCGTGCGCGGACCGCGCCCGTCTCGTCGAGGATGCAGGCCGCGTGGCCGGCGTTACCCCAGTCGAACCCAACGGTGAAAGGCATAGGCGACGTCTCCCGGTTCGGTGTACCTTCACCCGAGCCGGGAGGTCGTGCGGATCGCTCATTGGAAGGCGCTCCGGCTGGCAGGCGCAGGCGCTACACCCCGTGGTCCGTCCGGTCCTCCCGGCACTTGCCGCGCGGCGGGTCTCATGCGGGCCCTTCAAGGGCGAGCACACGTGGCCGTCGCGGCAAGTGCTCGGGCTGGAGAATACTACGCCGCTTCGCGGCTCCGCATCCTCCAGCCCGAAGGTGCACCAATGAGC
>NZ_BMMF01000037.1 GCF_014645695.1 Salinarimonas ramus
GCGCGTCGCCGTGAAGAACTGGGCCTCGACGCCGTCCATGCGGTAGGCGATGCGCCCGCTCACCTCGATGCCGGCTCCGCGCGACGCCACCGCTGCGGGCGCCGTCATGCGCGCGGCCTGCTCGGCCGCGGCGCTCATGACCCGATCTCCGATCGCCGCGGCGTCCAGGCCCGGAAGCGAGCCCGTCCCGTCGGCGCCGGCCGCAGGCGAAACGGTGGGCTTGCGCCCCGCGACGTCCGTCCCGCCGCTGCCCCCCGCCGGCAGCTCGCCCCGGCGCTCGGCCGCGGGCACCTCGAAGGGCGTCACGGCGACGAGCCGGCCGTCGGCGGAGTACCAGCGCAGCTCGTAGACACCGGGCTCGCTCGGGACGGGCAGGACCACATCCTGAGCGTCCAGCCAATCGGCCGCGCCGTACTCGAAGATCGCTGCGCCGTCGCCCGAACCCATGGGATGCAGGGCCACGCGGCCGTCGAACCCCGCAGGCGCGGTGGCGTCGACGGAGAAGAACCCCGGCGTGCCTGCAGCGGGCGGATCGGCGCTGAGCGCGAAGTCGGACGCGCCGTAGGCGGTGGCGCCGGCATCGCCGACGTCCTCCGCGAGCCGCAGGCCGAGCGCCAGCGGCAGCGCCGCCGCCACCGTGCCGGGCGGCGCGTCCGCGAACATGCACAGCGGTCCCGCCTGCGACTCGATGCAGGGACCGTTCGAGTCGAGCCACTGATGCGGGTTCAAATAGAGCGCGTCGTTGAGCTCGGGGCCGTAGAACTCGACGCGGGGAAGCGCGATCGGGTTCTGCCCGGCGGTGGCGCCGACGAAGGCCGGCTCGGTCATGCCCCAGTGCCGGGGCAGGTTCACGGACAGGCGTCCGCGGGTGACGGCGCAGGCGCTCTCCTCGGCGCAGGTCACGACGATTCCCGTATCGGGCGCGGCGTCCGGCGCTGGGCCGAAAGCGGCGTTGCGCCAGGCGTCCGCCTGCGGCGGAGCGCCTTCCGGCCAAAGGGCCATCGGCATCGTCGTCGTGCCGATCGCGAGCGTGCCGACGAAGCCCTCGCCCTGGGGCGCGAGGCTGAGCATCGCCGGATCGGGCACGCGCGGCAGGGTGAGGGTCACGAAGAGATACCCGTCCTCCTCGCGCACCTCGGTGAGATCGCCCTCGGCCGGGCCGCCCATCGCGGGCGTGGTGGCTAAGCGGCC
>NZ_BMMF01000038.1 GCF_014645695.1 Salinarimonas ramus
CCCGAGGCTTATCGCAGCGTACCACGTCCTTCATCGCCTCTCAGCGCCAAGGCATCCACCGAATGCCCTTGAGACACTTGATCGCTCCCATGATCCATGCACGCCCCTCCCAAGACGGAAGACGACGCCACACGAATCGAGAACGTGAACCCTCCCGCGCTCGGCAGCACGAGAGAGCCTCCCTGCCCATGCAGGCCCGATAAAGCCCGCACGGTCAGATATAAGACCAGAGACGACCGATCCGGACCGAGGCTTCCGCCCCGACCCTCACGGTCGTCACCTATGCCGAACGCGCCCGGCCGACCGATCCTTGCAGATCGATACGGGTGTCCCGGACGCGTCCATCCTCTTCACGATGTCAAACATCGCCGCCGAAGCCGAAGCCTCGAGGCGAACCTTGCTCTCGACATGGACACCCAAACCGCTCGACAACATCGGCGCCGAAGGCGCGAGATGGTGGAGCCAGACGGGATCGAACCGACGACCTCATGCTTGCAAAGCACGCGCTCTCCCAACTGAGCTATGGCCCCATCTTCGGCAAAGCCGAAGCTGTGTCCCTGTCCGGCTTTCGGCCGGTTCCGCGCATCAGCGCGGGCGCGCAGTCGCGCTTGCCGCCTTCGGCGGGCCCCTCGACCCGGCGCCGAAGCGCCGCGAGGCCGACCGGCCGCCGCGCCTCATGGCGCGGACGTTCGCGGCACCGCCGCGAACAAACCGAAGGACCAGCAGCGCGGGGCGCGAAGCGACCCGATGCTGGTGGGCCTGGGACGACTCGAACGTCCGACCTCACCCTTATCAGGGGTGCGCTCTAACCACCTGAGCTACAGGCCCGGAATGCGCGGATCGTCGCCCGGCGCCTGAGCGCCGGCCGATCCGGTGTCCATGAGAAGAAAGAGAAGCGCAGGCGGCCGTTTCCGTCCCGCAAACGCGGTCGTCACCGGCAAGCCGATGCGCCGCACATTATCCTAAGCCGTTCGTCAGGGAGGGG
>NZ_BMMF01000039.1 GCF_014645695.1 Salinarimonas ramus
CATCGGCGACGGGGCGATGTCGGCGGGCATGGCCTACGAGGCCATGAACAATGCGGGCGCCATGCATTCGCGCCTCGTCGTCATCCTCAACGACAACGACATGTCCATCGCACCGCCGGTGGGCGCCATGTCGGCCTATCTCGCCCGCCTCGTCTCGGGCAAGACCTACCGCTCCTTGCGCGAGACGGCCAAGCAGCTCACCCGCAAGCTGCCCAAGGGCCTCTCCGAGAAGGCGGCCCGGGCGGAGGAATACGCCCGCGGGTTCTGGACCGGCGGCACCATGTTCGAGGAGATGGGCTTCTACTACGTGGGCCCCATCGACGGGCACAACCTCGACCACCTCCTCCCCGTGCTGCGGAACGTGCGCGACACGGAGGGCGGGCCCGTCCTCGTCCACGTGGTGACGCAGAAGGGCAAGGGCTACGCCCCGGCGGAGGCGTCCTCCGACAAGTATCACGGCGTCGTCACCTTCGACGTGGTCACGGGCGCCCAGGCCAAGCCCAAGGCCAACGCGCCGGCCTATACCAAGGTGTTCGGGCAATCCTTGATCAAGGAAGCCGACGCCGACGACAGGATCGTCGCCATCACCGCGGCCATGCCCTCGGGCACCGGCATCGACCTCTTCGGCAAGGCGCATCCCACCCGCACCTTCGACGTGGGCATCGCCGAGCAGCACGCGGTGACCTTCGCCGCCGGCATGGCGACGGAGGGCTACAAGCCGTTCGTCGCGATCTATTCCACCTTCCTGCAGCGCGCCTACGACCAGATCGTCCACGACGTCGCCATCCAGAACCTGCCCGTGCGCTTCGCCATGGACCGCGCGGGGCTGGTG
>NZ_BMMF01000040.1 GCF_014645695.1 Salinarimonas ramus
CATCGGCGACGGGGCGATGTCGGCGGGCATGGCCTACGAGGCCATGAACAATGCGGGCGCCATGCATTCGCGCCTCGTCGTCATCCTCAACGACAACGACATGTCGATCGCGCCGCCGGTGGGCGCCATGTCGGCCTATCTCGCCCGTCTCGTCTCGGGCAAGACCTACCGCTCCTTGCGCGAGACGGCCAAGCAGCTCACCCGCAAGCTGCCCAAGGGCCTCTCCGAGAAGGCCGCGCGGGCGGAGGAATACGCCCGCGGGTTCTGGACCGGCGGCACCATGTTCGAGGAGATGGGCTTCTACTACGTGGGCCCCATCGACGGGCACAACCTCGACCACCTCCTCCCCGTGCTGCGGAACGTGCGCGACACGGAGGGCGGGCCCGTTCTCGTCCACGTCGTGACGCAGAAGGGCAAGGGCTACGCCCCGGCGGAGGCGTCCTCCGACAAGTATCACGGCGTCGTCACCTTCGACGTGGTCACGGGCGCCCAGGCCAAGCCCAAGGCCAACGCGCCGGCCTACACCAAGGTGTTCGGGCAATCCTTGATCAGGGAAGCGGACGACGACGAGAGGATCGTCGCCATCACCGCGGCCATGCCCTCGGGCACGGGCATCGACCTGTTCGGCAAGGCGCATCCCACCCGCACCTTCGACGTGGGCATCGCCGAGCAGCACGCGGTGACCTTCGCCGCCGGCATGGCGACGGAGGGCTACAAGCCGTTCGTGGCGATCTATTCCACCTTCCTGCAGCGCGCCTACGACCAGATCGTCCACGACGTCGCCATCCAGAACCTGCCCGTGCGCTTCGCCATGGACCGCGCGGGGCTGGTG
>NZ_BMMF01000041.1 GCF_014645695.1 Salinarimonas ramus
CGCTCGCGGGCCTCGCCGCGCTCGCCGCGACGGCGCTGGAGGGCACCGCACCGGCTCGGGCGGCCGCGTGCGCGGATCTCGCGCTCGGCCGGGCGGAGGCGCGGCCGTTCGAGGCGATCCCGTTCCCCGAGACCGTCGACGCGCTCCTCGTCTCCCTGGACGGCGCCGAGCCGCTGCGCCTGCCGCTCGCGGCGGGGACCTTCGTCGTGCCGCCGCACCCGGTGACGCCGCTCGAAGGCGGCGTGGTCGAGCTCGCCGCCGCCGATGTTGACGGCTCGTGCCCGCTCGGCGACCTGACCATCGCCGCGCTCCCGCGCGCGACGGGCGCTATCGCCCGCGAGGCCGCGGACATCGCGAAGCTGATTTCCGACATCCGCACGCTGTCGGTCGGCGGCGCACCGCTGCCTTCCATCGAGACGGCGCCGGACGCGCTCGTGCCGCTCGCGCTCCTCGTCGCCATGGGCGAGGCTGTCGCGGCCGACCTGGCGACCCTGTCGGGCGATCCCTTGACGGAGGCGCTCTTCGCCGCGGCGTCGGCGCAGACGCGCGCACGCGTTCCGCGCCGCCGGGCCGACGCGCCGCCCGTTTCTCCCCGGCGTCACGCGCGCGCCCTCGTCTCGCGGTTCGCCGAGATCGTCGCGGGGCTCTCGCCGATCGGCACGGCGCGGGCGGTGGAGCTCGAGCTCGACACGACGGGCCTCCTCTGCCCGGAGGATGCCGAGAGCCTGCGCCGCATGGCCTGGATGCAGATCGAGGGCGAGGCGGCGTCCCTCCCGGAGGTCTCGC
>NZ_BMMF01000042.1 GCF_014645695.1 Salinarimonas ramus
CTCGTCGACACGCACGCGCATCTCGAGCGGATGCTCACCCGCCTCAAGCTCACCGCGATCCGAGACCAGCTCGACAGCCTCCTCGACGAGGCCGGGCGGCGCGACCTGACCATCCGCGAGGCCCTGACCCTGCTCTGCGAGCGCGAGATCGCGCGCAAGGACCAGCGCCGGATCGAGATGGCCTTCGGGCTCGCCAAGTTCCCCTTCGCCCGGGATCTCGCCGGCTTCGACTTCGAGGCGCAGCCCTCCGTCGACAGGCACCAGGTCCGCGAGCTCGCCACCGGCCGCTTCATCGCCAACGGCGAGGCGATCCTGCTGCTCGGCCCGCCGGGCGTGGGCAAGACCCATCTCGCTGTCGCACTCGGACGCGAGGTGATCGTGGCCGGCTACACCGTGCTGTTCACCTCGGCCACGGCGCTCGTCGCCAACCTCGCCAAGGCGCATGCCGAGGGCCGTCTCGACGAGCGCCTTCTCCATTACACCAAGCCGAAGCTGCTGATCGTGGACGAGCTGGGCTACCTGCCCTTCGAGCAGGACGCGGCGCATCTCTTCTTCCAGCTCGTCTCCCGGCGCTACGAGCGAGGCGCCATGCTCGTCACCTCGAACCGCGCCATCGGTGAGTGGGGCTCGGTCTTCGGCGATCCCGTGGTCGCGACCGCGATCCTCGACCGCCTCCTCCACCACAGCCACGTCATCACCATCCGCGGTGAGAGCTACCGGCTGCGCGAAAAGCGCCGGAGCGGCCTTCTGCAGAAGGCCGCTCCGGCGC
>NZ_BMMF01000043.1 GCF_014645695.1 Salinarimonas ramus
ACGTAGCCGTCCGCCGTCACCCACATGCCGACATAAGGGTGGCTCTCGACACTCATGGCCTTCTCCGTGGCGAAGTGCGCAAGCACGAATGCGAGCATCGCGAACGTGGCTTGCGTCCTCATCAGTGCACCGCCCGCGTAGGGCGAACGACGATCTCGTTCACGTCGACGTCGTCCGGCTGCTCGATGGCGAAGCGCACGGCCCGACCGATCGCGTCGGGCTGGAGCGCGATGGCGCGGTACGCTTTCATCACCTCGATCGTCGCCGGATCGGTGATGCCGTCGGCGAGCTCGCTCTCCACCACGCCGGGATGGATGCAGGTCACCCGCAGCCGATCGTTCTCCTGGCGCAGCCCGTCCGAGATCGCACGCACCGCATACTTGGTCGCGCAATAGACCGCGGCGGTCGGTGAAACGCCGAGCGCGCCGATCGACGCGATGTTCACGACGTGACCGGAGCCCTGCGCCAGCATGCCCGGCAGCACCGCGGCGATGCCGTGCAGGACACCCTTGATGTTGACGTCGACCATCCGATCCCAGTCGTCGACCTTCATGGCCGCCATCGGCGAAAGCGGCATGATGCCGGCGTTGTTGACGATCACGTCGACGCGTCCGAAGGCGTCTCGCGCCGCTTGCGCGAAGGCCGCCATGTCGTCCCGGTCGACGACGTCGAGGCGCCGTGTCAGCACCGCGTTGCTCTCCGTGCGGATTTCGCGCGCCAAAGCCTCGAGCCGGTCGGTGCGACGCGCCCCCAG
>NZ_BMMF01000044.1 GCF_014645695.1 Salinarimonas ramus
GCAGATCGCGTCGCTCGTCCTGCCCGACAAGGCGGAAGCGGGCTTCCGCTACGCGATCGAATGGTCGGGCGACGTACGCTTCACGGATTATCTCGGGTTCGTGCCACAGGGAGGGACGCAGGGAGTCGGCTTCGGCGGCTTCGGAGTCATCGGCGGCACCGGCGCGCAGCCCAACAATCCGGTCGGGCGTACGGCTCCCCCCGAGCCGGGCCTCTACGACGTGATCATCTCCAGCACCGGCCGCGGGGTCATCGCGCGTGAGACCATCGAGGTGGTGCCGCCGGCCATGGGCTTCGAGGCGATCGGATCCNGTCGCGCGGCCGGGCGATCCGCCGAACACGCGCCTGGGCGATTGGGCGTTCGCCCTGCACAAGAACGGCGTGACGGGGCTTCGGGTCCCCGACGAGCCCGGTGAGTACGAGGTACGCTACGTCTCCCGCGGCGGCGAAATCATGTTCTCTCGCCGCTTCGGCGTCGGCATCCCCTTCGAAGACACGGATACGACGACCGCCGAAGGGCTCGCGGCCCAGGCGGCCGCGGCGACCCGCGGCGCGCCCGATCAGGACGTGCTGCCGGAGGTGGACGCCACGTTCCGCCTGCCGGTCGACCCCGGTCTCGGCGGCGCCGTGTCCTGGGACGCGATCCCTCTCGACGACGCCATGTCGCCGGAGGCGTGGGCGCCCATGGAGAGCGGCACCGTCGTCACGGGTCGCTTCGAGGCGGGGCTCTGGCGCGTC
>NZ_BMMF01000046.1 GCF_014645695.1 Salinarimonas ramus
CCTCTCGGTCGTCACCTATGCCGAACGCGCCCGGCCGACCGATCCTTGCAGATCGATACGGGTGTCCCGGACGCGTCCATCCTCTTCACGATGTCAAACATCGCCTCGCTCGGATCGCATCGCGACCACGAGCAGGGCGAACCTTGCTCTCGACATGGACACCCAAACCGCTCGACAACATCGGCGCCGAAGGCGCGAGATGGTGGAGCCAGACGGGATCGAACCGACGACCTCATGCTTGCAAAGCACGCGCTCTCCCAACTGAGCTATGGCCCCGTTCTCGGATATGCCACAACCCTCGCGGCGCCGGTGGCGCCCCGAAGATGGTGGGCCTGGGACGACTCGAACGTCCGACCTCACCCTTATCAGGGGTGCGCTCTAACCACCTGAGCTACAGGCCCGAATGGTACGGACCGCCGCTCGGGCGCACCGAAGCGCGGCACCGAAGGTCCGGTTGATCAACGGATCGAGACCGGCGAGCGCACGCTCACCAGCCGATCCGGTGTCCATGAGAAGAAAGAGAAGCGCAGGCGGCCGTTTCCGTCCCGCAAACGCGGTCGTCATCGGCAAGCCGATGCGCCGCACATTATCCTAAGCCGTTCGTCAGGGAGGGGTACGAGACCCGATCCCGATGAGGAACGTCCTTAGAAAGGAGGTGATCCAGCCGCA
>NZ_BMMF01000047.1 GCF_014645695.1 Salinarimonas ramus
CCTCTCGGTCGTCACCTATGCCGAACGCGCCCGGCCGACCGATCCTTGCAGATCGATACGGGTGTCCCGGACGCGTCCATCCTCTTCACGATGTCAAACATCGCCGCCGCTCGGATCGCTGTGCGACCACGAGCAGGGCGAACCTTGCTCTCGACGGATACAGCCGGCATCGACACCCGATCCGCGCCGAAGGCGCGAGATGGTGGAGCCAGACGGGATCGAACCGACGACCTCATGCTTGCAAAGCACGCGCTCTCCCAACTGAGCTATGGCCCCATCTTCGGCAAAGCCGAAGCTGTGTCCTTGTCCGGCCTTCGGCCGGTTCCGCGCACCGGCGCAGGCGCGCAGTCGCGCTTGCCGCCGCTCACGCGGCGGTGGCTGTCGGTGCACCTCACTGGTGGGCCTGGGACGACTCGAACGTCCGACCTCACCCTTATCAGGGGTGCGCTCTAACCACCTGAGCTACAGGCCCGATGCCGGGATCGTACGCGCGCCCCCGCACCGGATCACCGGCACGGATCGCTCGATCCGGTATCCTGAGAAGAAAGAGAAGCGCAGGCGGCCGTTTCCGTCCCGCAAACGCGGTCGTCACCGGCAAGCCGATGCGCCGCACATTATCCTAAGCCGTTCGTCAGGGAGGGG
>NZ_BMMF01000048.1 GCF_014645695.1 Salinarimonas ramus
CGGCAAGCCGATGCGCCGCACATTATCCTAAGCCGTTCGTCAGGGAGGGGTACGAGACCCGATCCCGATGAGGAACGTCCTTAGAAAGGAGGTGATCCAGCCGCAGGTTCCCCTACGGCTACCTTGTTACGACTTCACCCCAGTCGCTGACCCTACCGTGGTCGCCTGCCCCCTCGCGGTTGGCGCAGCGCCGTCGGGTAGAACCAACTCCCATGGTGTGACGGGCGGTGTGTACAAGGCCCGGGAACGTATTCACCGTGGCATGCTGATCCACGATTACTAGCGATTCCGCCTTCATGCACTCGAGTTGCAGAGTGCAATCCGAACTGAGACGGCTTTTGGGGATTAGCTCCAGGTCGCCCTTTCGCTGCCCATTGTCACCGCCATTGTAGCACGTGTGTAGCCCAGCCCGTAAGGGCCATGAGGACTTGACGTCATCCCCACCTTCCTCGCGGCTTATCGCCGGCAGTCCCCCTAGAGTGCCCAACCGAATGATGGCAACTAGGGGCGAGGGTTGCGCTCGTTGCGGGACTTAACCCAACATCTCACGACACGAGCTGACGACAGCCATGCAGCACCTGTGTCCCCGGCTCCGAAGAGA
>NZ_BMMF01000049.1 GCF_014645695.1 Salinarimonas ramus
GGGCCCGACGCGCCGCTGCCGCGCCTGCCGATCGGCGATGCGCTTCCCTCCCTGCCGACCCTGCCCCGCGTCGATCGATAGGAGCCCCCATGCTGTTCCGCGCCTTGTTCCTGAGCCTCCTCTTCGTCGGGCCCGCGCTGGCGCAGACCCATCACGACGTCCCCCTGTTCTGTGCCGGCTCGGGGCGCCTCGTGTCCTCCGAGGTGACCGGGACCTTTCCCACCCACCGCTACACGGTGCCGGGATCCGCCTCGGACGATCCGGCCTCCATCGCGGTCGGTCGCTGCGGACGGGAGATCACGGTCGACGTGCAGGGTCACCGGCTCTTCCTCGTGCCGGACGCCGTCGGAGACGGCTGGTCGGGAACGCTGCGCATCGACGGCTTCGCCACGCTGTATTCGTTCAGCCGCGCCGGACCGCGCCTCCTCGTCGGCACGTGGGTCACGCACGCTGAGGGCGGGCGGATGGACGCCGAGATGCGTCTAGTCGTCGTCGACGGGCGGGCGCCGGACATGGAGGGCTGCACCGACGGCGCGCCCGAGCCGCTGCCGGCGCGCGGCACGAGCTTCGGAAGAGCGGCGCTCGC
>NZ_BMMF01000050.1 GCF_014645695.1 Salinarimonas ramus
TGCATGACGAACGAGCCGAAGCCGCCGATCGAGCCCTCCTCGATCGTGATCAGCACCTCGTGCTCGCGCGCGAGGCGCGCGATCAGGTCGAGGTCGAGGGGCTTGGCGAAGCGTGCATCCGCCACCGTCGTGGAGAGGCCGCGCGCCTCGAGCTCCTCGGCCGCCGCGAGCGCCTCCGCGAGGCGGGTGCCGAGCGAGAGCAGGGCGACGCGGGTGCCCTCCTTGACCACGCGG
The DNA here is from genome assembly GCF_014645695.1 of Salinarimonas ramus. Lineage (GTDB taxonomy): Bacteria > Pseudomonadota > Alphaproteobacteria > Rhizobiales > Beijerinckiaceae > Salinarimonas > Salinarimonas ramus. The sequence continues at coordinate 235 of NZ_BMMF01000050.1, forward strand.
CCCTTGCCGATGGGAAGCGGCACGCCGCGCTCGGGCATCTCGACGCCCACCCCCTCGCCGCGGGGGTAGCGCAGCGCGATCGGCCCCGTGTCGTGCGCGGCCGCGGTCGCCACCATGTGCACGAGCTCGGCCTCGTCGGCCGCGGCCATGATGGTGAAGTTCGGCAGGCAGCCGAGATAGGCGACGTCGAAGGAGCCCGCATGCGTCGGCCCGTCGGCGCCCACCAGCCCCGCGCGGTCCATGGCGAAGCGCACGGGCAGGTTCTGGATGGCGACGTCGTGGACGATCTGGTCGTAGGCGCGCTGCAGGAAGGTGGAATAGATCGC
>NZ_BMMF01000051.1 GCF_014645695.1 Salinarimonas ramus
ACGGCACCGGCGCCGCGACGCTCACGCTCACCGCCGACGACGGCGCGTTGACGAACGTCGCGCTCGGCAGCGTCTCCGTCGACATCACCGCCGTCGACGACCCGCCGTCCGCCACGGGCGTTCCAGCCTCCGTCACCGTGACGGAGGACGTGGCGAGCAACTTCGACCTCTCCGCGATCTCGTTCGCCGACCCCGATTCGGCCTCGGTGGACTTCGTCCTCACCGCGGGAGCCGGCACCTTCGCCGCCACGAGCGGGGGGAACGTGACGGTGACGGGCTCCGGCTCCGGCACGCTAACCCTCGCGGGCACGGCCGCCGATATCGACACCTTCCTGAACACGCCCGCCAACATCCAGTACACCACCGCGCCGAACGCCAACGGCACGCCGGCGACGACGGTCAACCTCAGCGCCAACGATGGCAGCGGTCCCGTCAACCTGGGCACCGTGAACGTCAACGTCACCCCGGTGAACGACCCGCCGACGGCGACGGGCGTGCCGACGAGCGTGTCCTTCACCGAGGACACGCAGGGCAACCTCGACCTCTC
>NZ_BMMF01000052.1 GCF_014645695.1 Salinarimonas ramus
CCGCCCCGACACCCCCCTCCTCGACACGATCCGCGATCCCTCCGCTCTGCGGGGTCTCTCCGACCAGGAGCTGCGGCGGGTCGCCGACGAGCTGCGGGCGGAGACCATCGACGCGGTGTCGGTGACGGGCGGGCATCTCGGGGCCGGGCTCGGGGTGGTGGAGCTCACGGTGGCGCTGCACGCCGTGTTCGACACGCCCCGCGATCGGCTGATCTGGGACGTCGGCCACCAGGCCTACCCGCACAAGATCCTCACCGGCCGGCGCGAGCGCATCCGCACGCTGCGCCAGGGCGGCGGGCTGTCGGGCTTCACCAAGCGCGCCGAGAGCGACTACGACCCCTTCGGCGCGGCGCATTCCTCCACCTCGATCTCGGCGGGGCTCGGCATGGCGGTGGCCCGCGACCTCGCGGGCGCCAAGAACAACGTCGTCGCCGTCATCGGCGACGGGGCGATGTCGGCGGGCATGGCCTACGAGGCCATGAACAATGCGGGCGCCATGCATTCGCGCCTCGTCGTCATCCTCAACGACAACGACATGTC
>NZ_BMMF01000053.1 GCF_014645695.1 Salinarimonas ramus
CGCCCGGACCGACGGCCAGACGCCCGACCCCGAATGGGAGGGCAAGCTCGATCGCGCGTCGCGGAAGTTCCAGTCCCTCGCCGAGCGCGCCGCGCGCTGGGTCGGGGTGCGCCCCCCGCCGAGCGCCGATCCGGAGCCGGCCGCGTAGCCGGCCGACCCGCATCGTTTCCACGACATCCCCCGAAACGCCGATCGGAGCCCCCTGCATGATCCGCCTACGTCCCGCCCTCGCGGCCGCCTGCATCCTGGCGGCGACGCCCGCGACGGCCGAGCGCGTCTCCGTCCTCGTCTTCGACGCGTCCGGCTCGATGTGGAACCGCGTCGAGGGCGACCTCAGCCGAATCGAGGTCGCGCGCGACGTCATCGGCGAGTATTTCGGCACCCGCGACGGTGCGGTGCCGCTCGCCGTCGTCGCCTACGGGCACAATCGGCGTGGCGATTGCGGGGACATCGAGGTCGTCTCGCCGATGGGGCGCACCGCCGCGAGCGCGCTCGAGGCGCGGCTGCGCGGGCTCACGCCGCGGGGCATGACGCCGCTG
>NZ_BMMF01000054.1 GCF_014645695.1 Salinarimonas ramus
ATCTCGGCCGTGACCGGGCTCGTGCAGGGCGTGCTCTCGATCCTACCGATTCCGGGTCTCTACAAAGTCATGGCGATCGTGCGCGCCTACCTGCGCATGTCGGTGGGGCTGCTCGACGAGGTGATCCTCGCCCACGCCTTCGACACGCGGGCGCAGAACCCCTACGCCGCATCGCGCACCGCACTCGTGCTCTACGCTCAGAACGCGCGCCCGCTGATGATCGGCGCCGCCTGGGTCACGGCTGCGGTGTGGCTGCTCGGCGCGCTCGTCTTCGTGCTGATGCTCGCACCGGCGACGGCCGTCGCCTGGTTCTTCCCCGGCCAGTCGGCCGCGATCGGGATCCTGATCGCCCTGATCTTCGCCTGGGCGATCAAGGCCGCGCTCATCGAGCCGTTCGCCGTCGCCTGCATGCTGCAGGTCTATTTCGCCCGGACCGACGGCCAGACGCCCGACCCCGAATGGGAGGGCAAGCTCGATCGCGCGTCGCGGAAGTTCCAGTCCCTCGCCGAGCGCGCCGCGCGCTGGGTCGG